>NZ_CP087989.1:0-4800000 GCF_050916115.1 Streptomyces sp. JH002 | reverse complement strand
GCGAACCGCGGCTCCCGAAGGAGGACCGCGGAACAGGATCACTCAGGAATCGGACGGCTCGATCTCTCCCGCGAAGACGATGATCTGGTCGATGAGGCTCCGCGTCAGATGGACGACGTCCGTTCCCGCCAGGCGGGGGCCTCCACCGGGCGTGGTGAAGACCCACTGGTACCGGGCCCATTCGTCAGGCATGTCCACCGCTGAGCAGCGCACCATCGTGCCGGCCCCCGCCGGATGGTGGCGGATGTCCAGCACGAACCGTTCGACCGCGGAGATTCCTTCGCTGCGACCCAACGGCCCCCAGAAGACCACGTCCGCGGTCAGGGCCTGGGAGAGCAGGGCAGTCACATAACTGTCGTCCGAGGTGTTGAACGCGGAGATGAACGTGTCGATCGCGGAGCGTGCGGTCTCTTCCTGCATGCCCCAGTCATACCAGCCGCTTCGCGCGCGTTGGTCCCACAACCAGCATTCTGATCACGGTGAGCCCTCCCCGTCACGGCACGAGGTGTGTTGTCCGGGGACGTTGGTGCCGGGTCCCGGTGTCGCCGGCCGGCCAGGACGGGGGTCGTGAGCAGCGTCCTTGCCCGTCGTTCACGACCCCCGGACGTGTGGGTCGTCAGACTTCGATCAGGCTGTACGTACCCGTACCGTCCTGTCTGCCACCGGAATACTGGCGGATGAACTCCCCGTCCGCGTACCGGTCGTGGCCCATCATGGAGCCGGTGTACTTGTTCTGCACGCCGACCAGCGAGCTGCCGGGAACGTCGCGGTAGATGGAGAAGCGCTGGAGGTCGTCCTCCGTGCAGGAGGCCGTCCGCAGGATCGCCCGTTCGTCGGCCGCGGTGGGCTGGGCGATGGTCGCGCACCCTCCGTTGCCCCAGTTCCACAGGGACGCCTCAAGGACCCCGTTGGTCTCCGTCACGTTGCACAGGCGCCAGTGGTCCAGGTGGGCGCTGAAGATCGTCGAGGGCCGCAGGCGGACACCGTCGCTCGCCAGGACCGGCGCGCCCCAGGACAAGGGCTGGCCGGGTACGGCGATCTTGTAGACGGTGGTCTGGCAGTCAAGGGCGGCCTGCGTGCCCTGCCCGGTGGCCTCGGGCTGTCCGGCGGACGTGCCGCCGGTGAGGGCCGGGCTCCGCACGCCGCGTTCCCGCAGCTGCTCGGCCGTCGGCGCCACCGCACCCGCCGGGTGCTCGGCCTGCGCGGCGGCCGAACCGCAGTCGAGGAGGTTCTGTGCCCTGGCCACGATGCTGCCCGCGGGAACATCGTCCTGGCAGCGCACCGCGCCTTCCTCAAGGGTGGTGTAGGTGGTGAAGCTGCCGCTGCCGGATCCCTCGATCCACCGCAACGCCCAACTCCCGTCGTCCTGCTGAGCGCGGTTGCAGTTGAGGCTCCCGTACGTACCGGTGACTTTCTTGGTGCCTTTGTAGACGCCGTAATAGCCCGGCTGGTTGAAGTTCCACGTGACCTTGTCCGACTCGGTGCTGGTGGAGGAGTATTCGACCTTGACGTTCAAGCCCAGGCTCGCGGCGACGGCTTCGAGAGTCGCGACCTTGAAACCGGCCTCAATTTTTCCCTCAAGACCGACGGAGACCGAGATGGTCGTCTCCGTGCTGGTGGTGACCTCGTGGCTGCCGGTGGTGCCCTCGGTGACGTACCAGCCCTTGAAATGGGTGATGGTCGGGGACACTTCGGTGGTCTTGAGATACGGGTGGCGCGTGCCGAGTTCGGCGGAGGTGCAGGCGTCGCCGAGCTTCGGCCCGTCGGCGGCTGCGGCGGGTTCCGGGAGCCCTGCCGCGGCGGCGGGGCCGGCCACGGCGGTCATGGCGGCGAGCGTCGACGCGGCGGTCACGGCGAGGGCGACCAGTCCTCTGGCCCAGCGGCCGGAAGATCCTAAGTGGCTCATCATGCCCTTTCCCTGGCCCAAGTCCCCCCCAGGCCGGAACCCTGCCAGTGATGTGTGCGGAGCATTGCTCGATCACAAGGAATTTAGCAGCGGCGGCAACGAGTTGGGGGCGAAACCAGGCGGTCCGAGCTGAAAACCAGCACGCCGCATGGGCTGTTGGCAATTGACCTGCCCAGGCCATAAAAGAATCCCGTCCGCCGGGACCGATATCCGCCACCAAGCCATCACGATATTCGCGGGCCGTGCACATCTGAAACCGGGGACAGAGCGTCCTCGGATACCGCTCACCGGCGCGGTCCCGCGGTGTTGATCGGCATCTCACGCACCGCCTACCGTCAGGTCGGTGGAGACAACGCACCGGCCCGCCGCCCGGGTCATCTGTCTGGACTCCGCCCACCGTCTGCTGCTTCTGCGCTGGCGCGACCCGTTCGACGGGAGGTGGCTGTGGGAGCCGCCCGGCGGCGGAATCGATCCGGGCGAGACCCCGCTGCTGGCGGCACGGCGCGAACTGGCCGAGGAGACCGGACTCGATCCCGCCTCGGTACTGGACCGGTCGGTGCCCGTCGACCGTGACTTCCGGTGGAACGGCAAGCGGTTCGTCGGGCCCGAGCACTTCTTCCTCGCCCGGTTCGCCGAGGAGCGACCCGCGCTCGCGCGCACCGGCCTGCTCCCGGACGAGCAGGAGAATCTGGGCGCGCACGCGTGGATCTTCCCTTCCGAACTCAGCACACTGCCGGACCCGCTGGAACCACCCCACTTGCCGTCCGTGCTCGCCGCCCTGGTCCCGGACGGTCCGTGGAGTCAGCGGGACCGCATATGACGGGTGGGCACCACGCCTGCCGCCCGGCCCGGCCCGAGGGTGTGTCGTGCACGAGGCCGCCCGTGGCGGGGCATGGCCCGCCACGTCATCGCACGTGACAAACCCGGCGACACCAGCCATCGCCCCCGGGATACTGGTCGCCCATGGACGAGATCGAGGTCGTCGTCGCCCATTCCGAGCGCGCGACCCTGCGCGTCGGTGAGGTCTTCCTGAAGGTGGACACCGATCAGGCGCGCGTCGACGTCGAGGTCGAGGCGATGTCCCTCGCGCCCGTCCCGACGCCCGAGGTCCTGTGGCGCAGACCGCCCGTGCTCGCGATCGCCGCCGTCCCTGGGACGACGCTCGGGCGGCTCGGCGGACCGTCGACCGGGGCGCCGACGGCGTGGGCCGCGGCGGGCGCGGCCATCCGGAAGCTGCACGAAGCGCCCCTGCCGCCCCGCCAGGGGCGCGCCGGGCGGAGCATCGCCAGGCTGACGGCCGAACTCGACGACGAGTGCGAGGCGCTCGTGGCGCACGGTGTCCTGCCCGCCGACCTGGTCACCCGGAACCGCCGGGTCGCCGAGGCCGTGTTCCGGCCGTGGACACCGGCGTTCACGCACGGCGATTTGCAGATCGCGCACGTCTTCCTCGACGGCGACGAGGTCACCGGCATCATCGACTGGTCCGAGGCGGGACAGGGTGATCCCCTGTACGACCTCGCCACCTTCACGCTCGGACACGAGGAGCACCTCGACGACGTCATCGCCGGCTACGGCGACCGCATTGACCTCGATGTGATCCATGCGTGGTGGTCGTTGCGCAGCCTGATGAACGTTCGCTGGCTGGCCGAGCACGGCTTCGACCCCTTCGCACCGGGCTGTGAGGTCGACGTGCTGAGAGCGCGGATGTGAGGCGGCGCGGGCCCGACGGCCGCGGGTGCGTTCCGGCGCGTGCAGGTCCTGCCGGACCCGGCCTCGTTCCCGCCCGGTCCCTGACGGGCGGCGAAAGCGTTTGCCCGACCGGGAGCGGTTCTTGCACAGTTGCGGGCCGCCCACCGAAAGGACCGCACCATGCGCACGCTGTACGTCGTCACCCACCCGGAGGCGACCCACCACGTCGAGAAAGTCGTCGGCGGGTGGCACGACTCCCACCTGACGCCCGCCGGCGTCCGCGCCGCCGGCTCCATCGCCCGGGCGCTGCGGGCGCAGGTCCCGGACGACGCCGAGGTGGAGCTGTACTCATCGGACTTGCGGCGCACCGTCCGGACGGCCGAGGAGGTGGCGGAGGTGTTCGGCGTGCGGCCGGCCCTGGACCGCGATCTGCGGGAGAAGTCCTACGGAGAGGCGGGCGGAAGGCCACAGGAGTGGCTGGACCGGCGGTTCGTCCCACCGCCCGCCGTCGGGGAACGGATGGACCACGACGAGGGCGTGGCGGGCGCGGAGACCAAGCTGGAATGGGCGCGGCGCCTGTACACCGCACTGGACCGGATCCTGGCCCGCCCCTGCCGCCACCAGATCATCGTGACGCACGGCGGCTCCCTCACGTTCCTCGTCGCGGCCTGGATCAGGATGCCGATCGAGGCGGCCGGGTACGCCAGTTTCCGGGCGCCGTCCGGCAGCATCACCACGCTGCGCGAGGACGACTTCTTCCACAACCGTCAGCTCGCCGTCCTCGGTGACACCCGGCATCTCGACAGCACCGGGGCCGGCTGACGCGCCCTGTGGCTCAGCACGGGGCGCGGAGGAACCGGCTGGGTTCCCGGCCGAGCGGGGTGGGCGCCGTCAGTCGACGGGGGCGACCCGGATCAGGTTGCCGTCCGGGTCCGCGACGACGAAGGTGCGCCCGAAGACCATGTCGGCCGGCTCGCTGACCACCCGGACGCCCTTGGCCACCCACTGCTCGTACCGGCGGTCGATCGATTCGGGCGCGCCCGGCAGGCAGAGACAGATCTCGCCCGTGCGCGGCGCCCCCGGGTTCGGGCCGCCGTCGGCCCGGCTGCTCCACAGGGCCAGGTCGGCGCCGTCCCCGAGGGAGAAGGAGATGTATCCGGGGGTCTCGAAGGTGGGCTTGAGCTCCAGGAGGTCGGCGTAGAAGCGGGCGGCTTCGGGCGCGTCGTTGACGTAGACGATGAAGGTGATCGAGGCAGGCATGAGGTGTTCCCTGGGTCGGTCGTTGTGAGTGGACGACCGGAGCCTGCCGGTCATACCTGACGGATCCCGTCACCTTTTCTGCGATGCTCGGTTTCCGTGACCCCGGATCGTTTCTTCTCCCTGCTGCTGGCCCTGCAATCGCGGGAGGCCACGACCACCGCCGACCTGGCCGCCGAGGCCGGGGTGTCCGTGCGGACCGTGCTGCGGGATCTGCGCTGGCTCCAGGAGGCGGGCTTCCCGCTGCTCGTGCGGCGCGGCCGGTGGGGCGGGGTGACGCTGCTGCCCGGTGGCCCACTGGACACCGCGCGGCTGACGCCGGAGGAGCGGGATCAGCTGGCGCTCCACGGGCTCGACGACGCGCAGCGCGGGCAGCTGGGGGCGTCCGCCGACAGCAGCCGGGCGCGCCGCAAGATACGGGCGGTGCCGCGCCAGGCGGGGACCGGCGCGCTGCCGTTGAGTTCGCTCGTCACCACCGACAACCGGCCGTGGTTCTCCGGGGAGTCGGAGGGGCTGCCCCGGGCGGCGATGGTGGACGCCCTGCGGCGCGGGGTGCGGCTGCGGATCAGCTACCGCCGCTCGGGGGAGCCTGAGCCCGCCTGGCGGGTGGTGGACCCTTACGGTCTGCTGGCCAAGGCCGGGAAGTGGTATCTGGTGGCCGACCGGGCGGGGCGCCCCCGGCTGTACGCGCTGGAGCGGCTGGTGGACTGGGAGCCGGTACGGGCGGCCCGGCGGCTGCGTCCGGGCGCGGACCTGGCCGGGGTGGCGGCCGAGCTGACGGCGCGCTGGGAGAACCCGGGCGGTTTCCCCATCCGGGCCGAGGTCAATGCCGAACGGCTCGGTGTGGCCCGGCGCATGCTCGGCCGGCGGCTGGTGATCGGGGAGGCGGTCGCGGGCGGGCGGGTGAGCGTCACCGTCAACGGGCGGAACGTGGAGGATGTCCGGCTGCTCCTGCCGTTCGGCGGCAGTCTCACGGTGACCGGTCCGGCGCAGGCCCGGGAGCGGATGCGGGAACTCGCGGAGGAGATCCGCGCGGTGTACGCGTAGGGCGCGCCCCGCTCCGGCCTGCCAGGGTCGGGGCCGGTGCCGGTGCCGGTGCCCGGAGATCGATGCCGGGGCTCAGCCTTCGGCGGCCGGGGGCTCGAAGCTCGCGAAGTAGGAGGCGGCCATGTCCTCGGCCGCGTGGCCCTGCACCGCCGCCCGCCGGAAGCGCTCCGCGCCCGCCGCCGTCGCGTCCAGCAGGACCCCGGCCTCCTGGCCGGCCGCCACGATGAGCCGGGCGTCCTTCTCCGCGGTGTCCACGGCGAAGCTGGGCGGGGTCAGGGAGCGGGTGCGTACGGCCGTCGATTTCGCCCGCAGGTAGCCCATGTCCAGGCTGCCGCCGGCGATGGCGTCGAGGAAGTGGTCGAAGTCGACGCCCAGGCCGTCCGCCAGGGCGAGGGTCTCGGCCGTGCCGTGGGTGACGGCCAGCACCCACGTGTTGCAGACCAGCTTGAGCCGGGTGGCCTCGCCGGGGGTCTCGCCGACCCACACGGTGCGGGCGCCGACCGCGTCCAGCAGCGGCGCGAGGTGTTCCCGTACGGTCTGCGGGCCCGCCGCCAGGACGGTCAGCTCGCCGGCCTCCGCCGGGGCCCTGGTGCCCAGGACCGGGGCGTCCACGAAGGCGAGCCCCCGCTCCCGGGCGAGGCCGAGGAGGAGGGGCAGGGCGTCGGTGCCGGCGGTGGTGGACTGGAGCCACACGGTGCCCTCGGCGAGACCGTCCGCCGCCGCCCGCATCGCGTCCAGGGTGGCCGGTCCGTCGTACAGCATGGTCAGCACGGTGTCCGCGCCGGCTACCGCATCCGCCGGATTCTCGGCGACCCGGGCGCCGTCGGCCGCCAGGGGTTCGGCCTTGGCCCGGGTACGGTTCCACACCCGTACGTCGTGGCCGGCCCGGCACAGGTTGCGGGCCATGGCGGCGCCCATGATGCCGGTGCCGAGGACCGCGACGGAGCGGCGCGTCATGATCAGACCACCTGGTGGAGCCAGCGGACGGGGGCGCCCTCGCCCGCGTACCGGAACGGTTCGAGTTCGTCGTCCCACGGCTTGCCCAGCAGGCGGGTGATCTCCGCGTGCAGGTCGCTCTCGCCGCGCGCGGCGCGCGCGGTGGCGGCGCGCAGCCGGTCCTCGGGGATCATGATGTCGCCGTGGATTCCGGTCACCGCGTGGTAGATGCCCAGCTCAGGGGTGCAGCTGTAGCGTTCGCCCTCCGCCGACTGGGAGGGGTCGCTGGTGACCTCGAAGCGCAGCAGATGCCAGCCGCGCAGGGCGGAGGCGAGTTGGGAGGCGGTGCCGGGTGCGCCCTGCCAGGAGAGTTCGGCGCGCCAGGTGCCGGGGGACGCGGGCTGTCTGATCCAGTCGAGGGACACCCGACTGCCCAGGACTCCCGCCACGGCCCACTCGATGTGCGGACACAACGCGCGCGGCGCGGAGTGTACGTACAGGACTCCTCGTGTGGTCATCGGGTCCTCCAGGTCTTTCCTACCAGCGCCCACACCCCCACGTACCGCGCACGAACAGTAAACACCATGGAGATCATTTCTCGCCAAAATGGACAGCGTGTGACATGAGGTCATGTCTTTTACGCTGGATGAAGGGCCCGATCCCACTCGCCGTCCAGTGCCTGGACCCAAGCTACCGCGCGGCGGTGGCCCCGGGCCCCGCCGCAGTGCCAGCGCACCATGACTCAAGGGCAGGGAACTGAATGCCGGTCAGCCGCCCCATCCTCGCCTCGACGCTCGCCGCCGCCGCCTCGCTGGCGCTGGTGGCCGGGTGTACGTCGACCCCCGCCGGTTCCGAGCCCGAGTCCGTGAACGCGACGGACGAGGCGGGGGTCCCGGCCGTCCCGCCGTGGAACACCAGCCCGGCGTCGGTGGCGGCGATCGGGGATTCCATCACCCGGGCCTTCGACGCCTGCCGTGTGCTGTCCGACTGCCCCGAGGTGTCCTGGGCGACCGGGACGGACCCGGAGGTGGCGTCACTCGCGCATCAGCTGATCGGGGATCCCGAGCTGCTGGCCACCCGCTCGTGGAACCTGGCCGAGTCGGGGGCGCGGGCGTCCGACCTGCCGGCCCAGGCGCGGGCGGTCACGGCGCACGATCCGGAGCTGGTGACGATCATGGTCGGCGGCAATGACGCGTGCGCCCCCGATCTCGCCTCGATGACGGACACCGAGGACTTCCGCGCGGACATCGAGCGGGCGGTGGAGATCGTCCGGGAGTCGCTGCCGGACACCCAGATCTATGTGTCGAGCGTGCCGGATCTGCTGCGGCTGTGGGAGGAGGGCAGTACGTCGGCGCTGGCGCGCACGGTGTGGGGGGTGGCGGACGTGTGCCCGTCGATGCTGGCCGATCCGGTGGCCGTCACGCCGGAGGCGACCGAGCGGCGGGACGCGGTGCGCGAGCGGGTGGAGGAGTTCAACGCGGTGCTTGAGTCGGTGTGCGCCGCCGACGCGCTGTGCCGGTACGACGGCGGGGCGGTCTTCGGGTATCAGTTCACGGCGGACGATCTGAGCAAGTGGGACTGGTTCCACCCGAACGCGCGGGGGCAGGCCGCGCTGGCCGCGCTGGCGTATGAGCAGATCAGCATGGAGTAGGGCTCGTCGGTGCCGAATGGGGCCAAGTTATTGACACGGCGGCTTGGCTCTCATTACGTTCACGCCAGCATTTCGAACAGCTGTCGAGATATCGAACAAGTGAGAGGCTGGCTGTCCCCGTGCGCATCACCGGAATCAGTACGCATGTCGTCGGTACCCCCTGGCGGAACCTCACATACGTCCAGGTGCACACCGACGAGGGGCTGACCGGCGTCGGCGAGACCCGGATGCTGGGCCGCACCGACGCCCTCATCGGCTACCTCCGGGAGGCGGAGGTCAACCACATCAAGGGCTCCGACCCGTTCGCCGTGGAGGACCTGGTCCGCCGCATGAAGTACGGCGACTACGGGCGGGCCGGGGAGATCATCATGTCGGCGATCGCCTGTGTGGAGACCGCCTGCTGGGACATCAAGGGCAAGGCCCTGGGCGTACCGGTGTGGCAGCTGCTGGGCGGCCGGGCGAACGCCTCCGACAACCGGATCAAGGCGTACGCGAACGGCTGGTACACCGTCGAGCGCACCCCCGAGGCCTTCCACCGGGCCGCTGAGGCCGTCGTGGCCCGCGGCTACCAGGCGCTGAAGCTGGACCCGTTCGGCACCGGCAACTTCGAGCTGGACCACGCCGAGACCGTGCGCTCGCTCTCCCTGGTCGAGGCGGTGCGGGACGCGATCGGCCCCGAGCGCGAGCTGCTGCTGGAGATGCACGGCCGCTTCTCCCCCGCCACCGCCATCCGGCTGGCCAAGGACCTGGAGGAGTTCGCGCCGTCCTGGCTGGAGGAGCCGGTGCCGCCGGAGAACCTCAAGGCGCTGGCCAAGGTCGCCGCCAAGACGACCCTGCCGATCGCCACCGGTGAGCGCATCCACGACCGGATCGAGTTCCGCGAGCTGTTCGAGTCCCAGGCCGCCGACATCATCCAGCCCGACCTCGGGCACCTGGGCGGCATCTCCGAGATGCGCAAGCTCGCCGCGACCGCCGAGACCCACTACGTGCTGATCGCCCCGCACAACGTCGGCGGCTCGGTGCTCACCGCGGCCAGCCTCCAGCTGGCGGGCTGCACCCCCAACTTCAAGATCCTCGAACACTTCAACGACTTCGCGGACGCCGAGATCAAGAAGGTCGTCAAGGGCGCGCCCGAGGTGGTCGACGGGTACTTCACCCTCTCCGAGGAGCCGGGGCTCGGCGTGGAGCTGGACACCGACGCCGCCGCCGAGTTCCCGCAGCAGCAGGCCCGGTTCGACCTGTGGGCCGAGGGCTGGGAGAAGCGGGAGGGGACGAACAAGTGACGCGCGGCAGCACGGCGCGCTCCGTCCTGATCGAGGAGCCGGGGCGGCACCGGCTGGTGACGGGGCCGCCCGCCGAGCCGGGCCCGGGCGAGGTGCGGGTGGCGGTGCGTGCCGCCGGGATCTGCGCCAGCGACCGCGAGGTGTACGAGGGGACGCGCGCGCCCGGCTATGTGCGCTACCCGATCGTGCCGGGGCACGAGTGGGCGGGCACGATCGAGGCGGTCGGCGAGGGCGTCGACCCGTCGCTGATCGGGCGCGGGACGGTCGCCGAGGGGTTCCGGGCGTGCGGGATGTGCGAGCGCTGCCGCACCGGGCAGACCAGCCTGTGCACGGCCGGGTACGAGGAGACCGGCTTCACGCGGCCGGGCGCCTTCGCGGACACCGTGGTCGTACCGGCCCGGCTGCTGCACCCGCTGCCCGACGGCGTGGACCTGAGCGCCGCCGCGCTGCTGGAGCCGGCCGCCGTGGTGGCCGCCGCCGTGCTCGCCGCCCCGCCCCGTCCCGGTGAGCGGGTCGCGGTGGTCGGCGCCGGCACGCTGGGGCTGCTGGCCGTCCAGTTCCTGGCCGCCCACTCCCCCGGCGAACTGCTGGCCATCGACCCCAGGAAGCGTCCGCTGGAGCAGGCCGCGGCGTTCGGTGCGACCACCACGGTCACCCCGGACGCGGCGAACGCCCTGCACGGGCGCTACGACCTGGTGATCGAGACGGCCGGGGCGCCGACCACCGCCCGGGACGCCACGCTGCTGGCGCGGCGCGGCGGGCGGGTGGTGCTGACCGGGATGCCGGAGGCCGGGGCGGCGGGCATCGATCCGGTGCATCTGTCGGTCTCCCAGCTGACCGTCTCCTCGGTGTTCGGCGCGACGCCCGCCGCCTGGAGCTACGCGGTGCGGGCGTTCGGTGGCGGGCTGCTGCGCCCGGCGGAACTGATCACCCATCAACTGCCCCTGGAATCCTTCGGCGAAGCGATCGAACTCGTCGGTAGCGGAGACCCGGAGGTGGGCAAGGTGTTGTTGACGCCCTAGCCGGCCACCCGGTGCCGCCGCACCGCCCCGTGCCGGGGAGTCGTGCGACCGCCCGCCGTCCCGTCCGAACCACGTACGACATATCGAACAAACCCTTACAGGAGCATCGTGTCTGAGTCAGCCGCCGCCCTTCCGCACCGCCCGGGCGAGGCCGCCCTGGCCTCGCTCGGCCACGCCATACCGGCCGGCGACACCGCCGACTCCTCCCCGCACACCTTCCCCGACGGTGGCCGCTGGCGCACCGAGGTGCCCTCGGTCGAGGGTCCCGAGGCCCTGCACACCGTCCTGAAAGAGGCCGCCCAGCTGGGCGTGCCGGTCCACCGTGTCAGCCAGGGCAGCGGCGTGTGGATGCTCACCGACGCCGAGATCACCGAGATGGTGGACACCGCCGCGCAGGCGGGGGTGGAGCTGTGCCTGTTCACCGGGCCGCGCGGCACCTGGGACATCGGTGCGGGTACCCGTACCGCCTCGGGCGGCGGTGGGCTGCGGGCCCGCGGCCAGTCCGCCGTCGCCGGCTGCGTGGAGGACGCCCTGCGCGCCGCCGCGCTGGGCGTGCGCTGCCTGCTGGTGGCGGACGAGGGCGTGCTGTGGGTGCTGCACCAGCTGCGCGAGCGCGGCGACCTGCCGGCCGACACCACCTTCAAGGTGTCCGCGCTGATCGGCCCGGTGAACCCGGCGGCCGTCTCCGTGCACGAGGGGCTCGGCGGCGACTCCATCAACATCCCCTCGGACCTGACGCTGGAGCATCTCACCGAGATCCGCCGGGTCAGCCGGGTCCCGCTCGACTTCTACCTGGAGGCGCCCGACGATCTGGGCGGCTACGTCCGGATGCACGAGATCGCGGAGCTGATCCGGCGCGGGGCGCCCATCTATCTGAAGTTCGGGCTCAGCAAGGCGCCCGGCATCTACCCGTTCGGCGGGCACCTGCGGGACCTGGCGCTGGAGACGGCGCGGGAACGGGTACGGCGCGGACGGCTCGCCCTGGACCTGCTCGCCCGGCTCGGCGGGGGCGAGAGCGGCACCGACACGATGTCGCCGCTCGGTACCCGGCTTCCGGGCGCGCTCAACCGCTTCCCCATTCCGGCCGGCTGACGGAGAATCAGCCCGCCAGTACCACCACCACAACCGAACAACTTCACTCACCGAACACCGCCAGGAACAGCGCCACCTGCACGACTCGCACCACGCACCACCGCACAGACAAGGCACCGCACCACCGAGTCGAGAGGACGTGACCCCGTCATGTCTCGCGCACGAGCCGCAACACGCGTCACCACCGCCACCGGCGCCGCCCTCGCCCTCACCCTGCTCCTGGCCGCCTGCGGCCAGGACTCCAACCGGGGTGGGGGCGGCGGCGGTGACCGGGATCCCGAGGCCGAGGGCGGCACCATCGGGATCGCGATGCCCACCAAGTCGTCCGAACGCTGGGTCGCGGACGGCAACAACATGGTCCAGCAGTTCGAGGACGCCGGTTACGACACGGTCCTCCAGTACGGCGAGAACCGGGTCGAGAACCAGGTCTCGCAGATCGAGAACATGATCTCCCAGCAGGTCGACCTGCTGGTGATCGCCGCCATCGACGGCAGCGCGATGACCAACGTGCTCCAGCAGGCCCACGACGCCGGGATACCCGTCGTCTCCTACGACCGGCTGCTGCTGGGCAGCGAATACGTCGAGTACTACGCCTCCTTCGACAACGAGCGGGTCGGCCGGCTCCAGGGCGAGTACATCGTCGAGGCCCTCGGCCTGGCCGACGGCAGCGAGGAAGGCCCCTTCAACATCGAGCTGTTCGCCGGCTCCTCGGACGACAACAACACCCAGTACTTCTTCCAGGGCGCCATGGACGTGCTCCAGCCCTACCTGGACAGCGGACAGCTGGTGGTCCGCAGCGGGCAGACCAAGCTCAGCCAGATCACCACCGCGGCCTGGGACGGCGGCCGCGCGCAGAGCCGGATGGATGACCTGCTGACCGCGCACTACTCCGGCCAGCGGCTGGACGCCGTGCTGTCCCCCTACGACGGCATCTCCATCGGCATCCTGTCCTCCCTCAAGAGCATCGGCTACGGCTCGGGCAGCCAGCCCTTCCCGGTCATCACCGGGCAGGACGCCGAACTGGCCTCGATCAAGTCGATCATCGACGGCGAGCAGACCCAGACCGTCTACAAGGACACCCGCGAACTGGCCCGGCAGGCGGTGGCGATGAGCGACGCGCTGCTGACCGGCGGCGAGGCGGAGGTCAACGACACCGAGAGCTACGACAACGGTGTCAAGGTCGTGCCCGCCTACCTGCTGGACCCGGTGAGCATGGACATCACCAACTACCAGATCCTCATCGACGAGGGCTACTACAAGGAATCGGACCTCGGCTGAGCGGCGAGGCGGACGGAGGCAGACGGAAGCACGGGAGCGACGTCATGGCACGTGCACACGGCACGGCATCCGAGCCCGGACACGTCCTGCGGATGAGCGGCATCGTCAAGACCTTCCCCGGGGTGCGCGCCCTGGACGGGGTCAGCATGTCGGTGCGGCCCGGCGAGATCCACGCCATCTGCGGGGAGAACGGGGCCGGCAAATCCACCCTGATGAAGGTGCTCAGCGGGGTGCATCCGCACGGCAGTTACGAGGGGGACATCGAATTCGAGGGCGAGCCCTGCGCCTTCAAGGACATCCGCGCCAGTGAGCGGCGCGGCATCGTCATCATCCACCAGGAACTCGCGCTCATACCGCAGTTGTCCATCGCCGAGAACATCTTCCTCGGCAACGAACGCACCGGCGGACGCGGTTTCATCTCCTGGTCCACGACGCTGAGCGAGACCGAGCGGCTGCTGCGCAGGGTCGGGCTGACCGGCGAGCGCCCGCAGACGAAGATCTCCGCCCTGGGCGTGGGCAAGCAGCAACTGGTGGAGATCGCCAAGGCGCTGGCCAAACGGGTCAGGCTGCTGATCCTGGACGAGCCCACCGCCGCGCTCAACGACGAGGACAGCCGCCAGCTTCTGGACCTGATCCGCGAGCTGCGCGACCAGGGCATCTCGGCGATCCTCATCTCGCACAAGCTGAAGGAGGTGCTGTCGGTCGCGGATTCCGTCACCATCCTGCGCGACGGCCGCACCATCGAGACGCTGCCGGCCGAGGGCCTCACCGAGGACCGCATCATCCGGGGCATGGTGGGCCGCGAACTGGACGCCTACTACCCCGACCGGGTGCCCTACGAGGGCGAGGACGCCGGACAGGTGGCGCTCGCGGTGCGCGACTGGACGGTGGCCCACCCCGCCGACGAGCGGCGCAAGTCGGTCGACTCGGTCTCCTTCGAGGTGCGGCGCGGCGAGATCCTGGGCCTGGCCGGGCTGATGGGCGCCGGCCGCACCGAGCTGGCGATGAGCCTGTTCGGGCGCTCCTGGGGCCGGTACGAGGGCGGCACGGTGGCCGTGGACGGCGAGGAGGTGTCCACCCGTACGGTGCCGGAGGCCGTCGCGCACGGCCTGGCGTACGTCACCGAGGACCGCAAGACGTACGGGCTGAACCTGATCGACACCATCAGCCGCAACATCTCCCTGGCGGGGCTGCCGGGGATGGCGCGGCGCGGCGTCGTGGACGAGCACGCCGAGACGCGGATCGCCGAGCGCTTCCGCACCTCGATGAATATCAAGACGCCCACGGTGTTCGAGCAGGTGGGACGGCTGAGCGGCGGCAATCAGCAGAAGGTGGTGCTCAGTCAGTGGATCAACACCGGGCCCAAGGTGCTGATCCTGGACGAGCCGACGCGCGGCATCGACGTGGGTGCCAAGGCGGAGATCTACGCGGTGATCAGCGCGCTGGCGGCCGAGGGGCGGGCGGTGGTGCTGATCTCCTCCGAACTGTCGGAGCTGCTGGGTCTGTGCGACCGGATCGCCACCATGGCGGCCGGGCGGCTGACCGGCGTACTGGAGCGGGAGCAGGCGTCCCAGGAGGCCCTGATGCGGCTGATGACGCGCACCGAGGAGCCCGTTGACAGCGTTGTCAGCGCGGCCGGCGGGGGCAGGGGCGACGAGGACGGGGAGGCACGAGGATGAGCGGCACCGACGTCACGCTGGACAAGAACGCGCCCGCGCCGGGCGGCGGTGACGGGCCCGGCAGCGGGAGCGGCGGACCGGCCGGCGGACTGGCCGTGCTGGCCTCGGAGTTGCTGCGCTCGGTGCGCACCAACATGCGCCAGTACGGGATGCTGATCGCGCTCGGCGTGCTGGTGGTGATCTTCCAGATCTGGACCGGCGGCGATCTGCTCATGCCGGGCAACGTCACCAACATCATCCTGCAGAACGGCTACATCCTGATCCTCGCCATCGGGATGATGATCGTGATCATCAACGGCCACATCGATCTGTCGGTCGGTTCGGTCGCGGCGTTCTCCGGGGCGGCCTCGGCGGTCCTGATCGTCAATCACGGGGTCCCGTGGCCGCTCGCCCTCACGCTGTCGCTGCTGATCGGCGCGGCGGCCGGGGCCTGGCAGGGCTTCTGGGTGGCGTACATCGGCATCCCGTCGTTCATCGTCACGCTGGCCGGGATGCTGCTGTTCCGGGGCGCCACCCAGCTGCTGCTGGACGGTCAGTCCCGGGGCCCGTTCCCGCGCGGCTTCCAGAACATGAGCCAGGGGTACCTGCCGGAGGTCGGCCCGTACACCAACTACCACAATCTGACGCTGCTGCTGGGTCTGCTGGTGGTGACGGTGGTGCTGTTCCAGGAGTGGCGCAAGCGGCAGCAGCAGCGGGAGTACGAGCTGGAGGTGCTGCCCCGCAATCTGTTCCTCCTCAAGTGCGCCGCGATCGTGGCCGCGACGGCCGCGTTCACCATGACCCTGGCCAGCTACCGGGGTGTTCCGGTGGTGCTGCTGATCCTGTCCGGGCTGCTGATCGTGCTCGGCTACGTGATGCGCAACGCGGTGCTGGGCCGGCATGTGTACGCGCTGGGCGGCAACCGGGCGGCGGCCCAGCTGTCCGGGGTGAAGGACAAGCGGGTCACCATGGCCGTGTTCATCAACATGGGTGTGCTGGCGGCGCTGGCCGGATGTGTGTTCGCGGGCCGGCTCAACGCGGGGACTCCCGGCGCCGGTCAGCTCTTCGAACTGGAGGCGATCGCGGCGGCGTTCATCGGCGGCGCGTCCATGAGCGGCGGCGTCGGCACGGTGCTGGGCGCGGTGATCGGCGGCCTGGTGCTGGGTGTGCTGAACAACGGCATGCAGCTGGTGGGGATCGGTCCCGACTGGCAGTCGATCATCAAGGGGCTGGTGCTGCTGGCCGCCGTGGGCTTCGATGTGTGGAACAAGCGCCGCGCTCGCACATGAAAGAGCGCTCCCGCACATGAAGGAGCACAAGGCAACATGAGCACCACGGAGCACCGCACGGCCGCGGCCCCGCCCGCGCGCACCCCGTTCGGCACCCTGCCGGACGGAACCGGCGTCGACCGATGGACGCTGGCGCGCGGCGGGCTGCGGCTCGCGGTGCTCACCTACGGCGGGATCGTGCAGTCCCTGGAGGTACCGGACCGGGAGGGGCGGCTCGCGAACGTCTCGCTGGGCTTCGACCACCTGGCGCCGTACGCGGCCGGCGGCGCGTCCCCGTACTTCGGCGCGCTGATCGGCCGCTACGGCAACCGGATCGACGGCGGGCGGTTCACGCTCGACGGGCGGGAGCACCGGCTGCCGGTCAACAGCGGCGAACACAGCCTGCACGGCGGGAACACCGGGTTCGACCGGCGGCTGTGGGACACCACCCCCTTCGACGGGCCGCTGGGGACCGGGCTCACCCTGCGCCGGACCAGCCCGGACGGCGAGGAGGGCTACCCGGGAACGCTGGAGGTACGGGTGGACTACACGCTCACGGACGGCGGGGCGTTCCGGATCGACTACACGGCGACCACCGACGCCCCCACCCTCGTCAACCTGACCAGCCACACCTACTTCAACCTCGGCGGGGAGGGCAGCGGGAGCGTCGAGGACCACGAGCTGCGGCTGGCCGCCTCCCGCTACACCCCGGTGGGGCCCACCCTCATCCCGACCGGGGAACCGGCCCCGGTCCAGGGCACCCCGTTCGACTTCACGGGCCCGGCCGGCAAGCCGATCGGCCGGGATCTGCGCACCGGGCACGAGCAGCTGCGGTACGCGCAGGGCTACGACCACAACCTGGTGCTGGACGCCGGGACGAGCCAGGAGCCGCGGTACGCCGCCACACTGCGCGACCCGCGCTCGGGCCGGGTCATGGAGCTGGCCACCACCGAGCCGGGGGTGCAGCTGTACAGCGGCAACTTCCTGGACGGCTCGCTGGTGGGCTCCTCGGGGCGGGCGTACCGGCAGGGTGACGCGGTCTGCCTGGAGACCCAGCACTTCCCCGACTCGCCGAACCGGCCCGGCTTCCCCTCCACCGTGCTGCGGCCCGGTGAGACCTACCGCAGCAGCACGGTGCACACCTTCACGACCGTGTAGCCGGGTGGGGTTTGCGCCGGTTTGCGGGGCTTGGTGGCTCTTGCTGTAGTGGAGAGCATGAGCTTGCCCTTCGGATCCTCGTCGTCGTCCTCCTCGCCCGACCCGTTCTCCGATCTGCTCAACCGCTTCTTCGGGATGTCGCCGCTCGCCTCGCCCCCCGCCGTCCAGCGGGTGCCGATCGGGCGGCTGCTCACCGACGCCGCGCGCGAGCTGATCTCGCTCGCCTCGGGCCGGGCCACCCGGGACGGCAGCGAGGATCTGGACACCGGCCACCTGCTGTGGGCCGCCACCCAGGTCGAACCGTCCCGGGGGCTGCTCACCACCGCCGGCGCGGACCCCGACCGGCTGGCGGAACGGGTCGAGGACACCCTGCCGCACCCGGGGACGAGGGCCGGTACCCCACTGGGCCTGACCCCCTCCGCCAAACGCACCCTCATCGCCGCGCACGCGCGCTCCCGGGCGGCCGGCGTGTCCTACATCGGCCCCGAGCACATCCTGGGCGCGCTGCTGGACGACCCCGACTCGGCCGCGGCCCGGCTGCTGCTGGGCGACGCCCGGGTGGACAGCGCACGGCTGCGCGAATCCGCCCGCCCCGGCCGGCCCGCCGAGCCCGTGCGCGGCCCCGGCGCGATGGGCATGCCCGGCGCCGCCACCGAGCGGGAGAGCAACACCCCCACCCTCGACCTGTACAGCCGCGACCTGACCGAGGAGGCGGGCGCGGGCCGGCTGGACCCGGTGGTGGGCCGCGCCGAGGAGATCGAGCAGACCGTCGAGATCCTCTCCCGGCGCGCCAAGAACAACCCCGTGCTGATCGGCGAGCCGGGCGTCGGCAAGACCGCCATCGTCGAGGGCCTCGCGCAGCGCATCGTCTCCGGTGACGTGCCCTCCACCCTCGCCGACCGGCGGGTGGTCGCCCTGGACCTGACCGCCCTGCTCGCCGGGTCCAAGTACCGGGGCGAGTTCGAGGAGCGGCTGAAGAACGTCATCGACGAGGTACGGGCCACCGAGCGCTCCACCATCCTGTTCATCGACGAGGTGCACACCGTCGTCGGCGCCGGCACCGGCGGCGAGGGCAGCATGGACGCCGCCAACATCCTCAAACCGGCCCTGGCCCGCGGCGAACTGCACGTCGTCGGCGCCACCACGCTGGATGAGTACCGGCGGCACATCGAGAAGGACGCCGCCCTGGAGCGCCGCTTCCAGCCGGTCACCATCCCCGAGCCGACCGTCACCGAGACCGTCCAGATCCTGGAGGGGCTGCGGGACGCGTACGAGGCGCACCACCAGGTGCGCTTCACCGACGAGGCGCTGACCGCCGCCGCCGAACTCTCCGACCGCTACCTGTCCGACCGCTTCCTGCCCGACAAGGCCATCGACCTGCTCGACCAGGCCGGCGCCCGGGTGCGTCTCAGCGGCGGCCCCGGCGGGGCGGACGGGCAGCGGCGGCGCGAGCGGATCGCCTCCCTCAACCGGGAGAAGGACCAGGCCATCGCGGTCGAGGACTACGAGCGGGCCGCCGACATCAAGCGGCAGCTCGCCACCGTCGAGGCCGAGGGAACGGCGCCCGGCGGCGGGTCCGACCACCACGAGGGCGTGCGCACCGTCACCGCCGACGACATCGCCCAGGTGCTCTCGCGCGCCACCGGCATCCCCGTCGCCCAGCTCACCGAGAGCGAGCGGGCCCGGCTGCTGCGCCTGGAGCACGCCCTGCACGAGCGGATCGTCGGCCAGGAGGAGGCCGTCACGGCCGTCTCGGAGGCGGTGCGCCGCTCCCGCGCCGGGATGGGCGACCCGGACCGGCCCGTAGGTTCCTTTCTCTTCCTGGGCCCCACCGGGGTCGGCAAGACGGAGCTGGCCAAGGCCCTCGCCGAGCTGCTGTTCGGCGACGAGAGCCGGATGGTGCGCTTCGACATGAGCGAATTCCAGGAACGCCACACGGTCTCGCGGCTGGTCGGCGCCCCGCCCGGCTACGTCGGGTACGAGGAGGCCGGGCAGCTGACCGAGCAGGTGCGCCGCCAGCCGTACCGGGTCCTGCTCTTCGACGAGGTGGAGAAGGCACACCCCGACGTGTTCCACCTGCTGCTGCAGGTGCTGGACGACGGGCGGCTGACGGACGGCCAGGGCCGCACCGTCAACTTCCGCAACACCGTGGTCATCATGACCAGCAACCTGGGCGCCGACCTGATCCTGTCGCACGGCGGTGAGGTCGACGAGATCAGGACCGAACTGCTGGAGCAGCTGCGGCGCGGCTTCCCGCCCGAGTTCCTCAACCGGATCGACGAGACGATCATCTTCCACCGGCTGTCGGACGCCGACCTGGAGCGCGTGGTGGACCTGCTGCTGGAGCGCAGCCGGCGCCGGGTGCGGGCCCAGGGCATGCGCCTGGAGGTCACCCCGGCCGCCAAGCGGCTGCTGGCGGAGCGCGGGCACCAGCCGGAGTACGGGGCCAGGCCGCTGCGCCGCACCATCCAGACGGAGCTGGACAACCGGATCGCCACGCTGCTGCTGGGCGACCGGGCCGAGCGCGGCGACACCATCACGGCGGACGAGCAGGGGGGCCACCTGGTGGTGACGGTGGCCCCGGCGGCGGACGAGGAGGCCGAGGAGCGGGCCGAGGGCGAGGGCATGCCGCCGCCCATGAGCTGAACCCGGGAGCGGGCCCGGCGGCGGTGACGGCGGTGACGGCGGTCCGGGCGGCGAGCCGCCGCCGCACGGGGCGCCGGCCCGGGGCGGGGTGCGCCATACGGGGACGACATCTGTTCGGCCAGCCCGGGACTCTGCTCAACGCACCATGATGAACCTAGCTTGATCCTCATGACGGATTACAGACTCAGCCGCCGTCGCATCCTGACCATCGGCGGCCTGGGAGCCGCCGGGTTTGTGCTGGCCGGCCACTGCCCCGCGAGCGCCGCCACCGGCGCCGCCACCCCCGTCCACCCCACCGCGGGCCCCACCGGCGACACCACCGCCGGCTCCTGGTACGAGCTGACCACCCACCGCTCGGACAGCCCGTACACGCTGACCACCGACCAGAACCGGCAGGACATCACGGACGGCAAGCAAGGCGTGCCGCTGGCCCTCGACCTGACGGTGCGGGACAGCGGCGGCAGCGGGGCGGCCCTCCCCGGCGCGGCCGTCGAGGTCTGGCACTGCGACGCCTGGGGTTACTACTCGGGCTACACCGACGCCAACCCGGGCGGCGAGGTGCGCGCCGAACGCGAGGACCGCAGCGGCGCCGACCCGGACTCCTTCCTGCGCGGCTACCAGGTCACCGACCGGGAGGGCCGGGTCGCCTTCCGCACCATCGTGCCGGGCTGGTACGCCCCGCGCGCCCCGCACATCCATGTCCGGGTGCACCTGGGCGCCGAGCCGGAGAGCGGCGGCTTCGCGGCGGAGGCCACGCACTTCACCGGGCAGCTGTTCCTGCCGGACGAGCTGGTCGCCGAGGTGTACGAACTGGAGCCGTACGCCCAGCACATCGGCGACGGTCCGGCGACGCTGGCCCGCGACATCGTGTACGCGGGCGGCGGGGAGCGGGACGGCCTGCTGTCCCTGGAGCGGGTCGGCACCCGCGGCCTGACCGAGGGCTGTTCCGCGGCGTTCACCCTGGCCGTCCCGGCAGAACGCGCCAGGGCCGCCGCCCGCGCGGCGTCCGCCGCCCGCGCCGCCTGACCGGCGGGCGCGGCCCGCCGGGGGGCGGGCCGCGCTCACCGGGGCCCACAGGCGCGCCGGGCCGGCGTCCTCAGCCCGCGTACGGCGCCTGGACGTCGAGGACCCAGGTGACGCCGAAGCGGTCGGTGAGGATGCCGAAGCCGGGGCTCCAGGGCGAGGCGGCGAGCGGCTCGACGATGTCGGCCCCGTCCGAAAGCGCCTTCCAGTAGCCGGTGACCTCGTCGAGGGTCTCGCCGCGCACGGACTGGAAGAAGGTGCGGTCGGTGAGGGTCATGCCGTTCTCCCGGCGGGTGGACCCGGCGACCGCGGCCGGGTCGGCGTCGTCCGTGCCGGGGATGTCGTAGGCCATGACACGGAACCCGTCCTCGTTCTCGACCTGGCCGAACACCACCTTGCCGGCACCGGGCGCGTCCTTGGGCGCACCGAGGTCTCCGTACGTCACGAGGGTGAGCCGTCCGCCGAACACGCTCCGGTAGAACTCCAGAGCCTGCCCGGCGGTGCCGCGGAAGTTGAGGTGGGTGGTGGTCCTGATGGTCATGGGGGTGTCCTTGTCCTGAGGGTTCCTCGGCGGCCTGTGCGCCGCGGGATCCACCCTCGCGGCAGTAGAGGACAGCGGCGGTCCTCCACCTCGGGCAGGATCGGGTGCATGGTCGGAAGTTCCTCCCGGATGCTGTCGTTGCTGTCGCTGTTGCAGACCCGGCGCGACTGGCCCGGCCAAACGCTGGCCGAGCGGCTGGCGGTGAGCCCGCGTACCGTGCGGCGCGACATCGGGCGGCTGCGCGAGCTCGGGTACCGGATCAGCGCGACGAAGGGCCCGGACGGGGGTTACCGCCTCGCCGCGGGATCGGAGCTGCCACCGTTGCTCTTCGACGACGACCAGGCCGTGGCGATCGCGGTCGCCCTGCGGAACGCCCCCGCGAGCGGGGTCGACATCGAGGAGGCGGCGGCGCGGGCGCTGGAGACCGTGCGGCAGGTGATGCCCTCACGTCTGCGCCACCGGATCGACGATGTCCGGTTCACCGGCTCCGAACCCGCAGCACGCGTGGACCCCGGGGTGCTCAGGACGGTGAGCGCCGCCGTGCGGCGGCGGCACGTCCTGCGCTTCGGCTACGAAGAGGCGGACGGTCCCGCGCGGCGCGCCGAGCCGCACGCCGTGGTCGCCCGTGGCGGCCGGTGGTACCTCATCGCCTGGGACCTGGACCGCGACGACTGGCGCGTCTTCCGCCTGGACCGGGTGACCCCGCGTCTGCCGGAGGGCGGCCCCTTCAGCCCTCGCCCGCTTCCGGCCCCGGACGCGCGGACCTTCCTGGCCGCGCGGTCCAAGGGATCGGCCGCCGAGGACCGGTGGCCGTGCACCGGGGAGGTCCTCATCTCCCTGCCGGCGAGCGAGGTCTCGCCGTGGATCGAGGACGGCGAGGTGGAGGAGCTGACCGAGCGGACGTGCCGCCTCACGGCGGGCTCGTGGTCATGGACCGGTCTGCTCGCGCTCGTGACCCGGTTCGACGCCCCCTTCACCGTCGTCGGGCCGCGCCCCCTGGCCGCCGCCGCCCGTACCCTGGCCGACCGGCTGCGGGCGGCGGCCACCGGCCCGCCGCCGGACGCGGACCCTCAGTCGTGATCCGCTCCGCAACAGGGGTGCGGATCCGGGGTCTCGAACGGCACATAGGTGCCGCCCAGGGCCGGCATCAGCCGCAGCAGCAGCCGCCCGTCCGCCCATTCGGGGCGGACATGGGAACGGGTGAGGAGCACCGTGTCCGGGTCGGCCGGGGTGCCGCCCAGCACCTCGGCGGCGTCGATCGCCGTGGTGGCGAGGAGTTCGGCGACGGTCAGCCGCTCGGGCAGACTCGCGGAGCCGGGAAAGTACACCGCCCGGCCGCCCGTACGGCCCGTGTGCTCGGCCGTGGCGAGCGCGGCGCCCGCGCCCGCCTCCGTACCGCACCGCACCCCCGCCGCGCCGGCCCGCGCGCCGAGCCGGTCCAGGACCGTCCCGGCGTCGGCGGCGGGCACCGCGAGCGACAGGGCCAGTCCCGGCCGTTCGCCCGGCGGGCGCACCCGGTGGGTGCAGGCGTACGCACCGGCCGGCAGCGGGAGCAAGCCGGCCAGCCGGTGCAGCACATGGTCGGCGGCGCGCAGGGTGGCGGTCTCCCGCCCGGCGTCGACGCCGATGACGTGGAACGTGCTCACGAAGGCAGCACCCAGATGGGGTTGGAGTAGAACCACAGGTCGCGCCACGGGTCGGCGTCACCGACGACGTCCAGCGCCGGACCGTTCGGGTCGGTGGCGGCGCCGTGCAGGCCCACCTGCGAGCGGTTGCCGTCGGTGCCGCGCACCCGGACGTACACCGGGCGGTCGACCTTGCCCAGCTTGTAGGTGAGGGTGACGGAGCCGGTCGACTTGTTGACCTCGAAGGACTGGGCGACCTTCGTGCCGGGGGCACGGAAGCCGTCGCGGTCCTGCGCCGCGCCGGTCACCTCGCCCCGGATGACGTCGACCCGGGCCAGTTCGGGCACGAAACCGGCCCAGTTGGCGCCGTTGGCCAGCGCGATCTCCAGCCGCAGCTCCACGCTCGTACCGCGCTTGACCTGGAGGGTGCCGCCGAGGGTGGCGGAGCGGTTGCCGCCGCGCAGCCGGGCGTCGAGGCCGGAGATCAGCCCGCCGTGGTCCACCCATACCCGGCCGTCGCGGATGCCCTCCATGACGGCGGCGTAGGAGAAGTTGGTGGCGCCGACGTGGGTGCGGCTGTACTGGCCGGGCCAGTAGTCGCCGGCGTCCAGGTTCAGGCCGCCGGAGTACACCGGGTCGCCGTGGAAGCCGTTCGCGTCGAAGTCCGTGTCAAAGGGGCGGGCGGCGGTGTCGGCGTAGTTGCTGTGCGAGTCCGAGTTGGCGCTGATCCACCAGGGCTTGCCCTCGGCCAGCAGGCTGTCCCACAGGCCGCCGACGGTGGCCGTCATCCAGTCGAAGCCGCCCCAGGTGCGGTAGCTCTCGGCCGGGTAGGCGGGGAAGGAGCCGACGCCGGGGCTGGAGTCGTAGTAGCCGCGGCCCGAGCCGGGGCCGCCCGGCTTGGCGATGCCGGCGGCCTGGTGGCCGGGGGCGCCCTCCATGCCGACCGCGATGCCGGGCTGCGCGTCGCGCCAGGCGCGGATCTCGTGCGGGGAGTCGATGCCCTTGCGGGAGGGGTGGTTGGCGAGCATCAGCGCGGCCTTGACCTTCTTGCGCTGGACCTGCTCGGCGAGGAAGTTCAGGCCGGAGATGGCCAGGGCCTCGTTCTGCGGGGTGTCGGCGGTGGCGCCCTTGACGGCACCGTCGTAGCCGGTCTCGAACTGCTTGAGGACGTCGACCTCGTTCTTGCCGGGGTGGACGAAGACGGTCGCGTGCTCGGCGGCGGGGATGTTCCACTCCAGGCCCTGGAAGACGAGGGTGTCCTGGTAGCGCTCCCGGGCGGCCTTGATGTCCGGGTTGACCTTCTCCACGCCGATCCGGGAGTGGTTGGTGCTGCCGTGGTCGGTGATGACCATCCAGTCCAGGCCGTGGCGCGCGCCGTTGCGGACCTGGTCGGAGACCCGGTACAGGCCGTCGGAGCTGTACTGGGTGTGGATGTGGTGGTCCCCGGCCAGCCACAGCATCCGGCCGTTGCCCCGGCCGTTGTTGCCGGTGGGGCGGGTGCCGGGGGCGGCGGCCGCGGCCTCGAAGGCGGAGGACCCCAGCACGCCCGCGCCGGCGATCCCGGCGCCGAGCAGTCCGGCGCGGCGCAGCATGGAGCGCCGGGAGAGCTGATCGGGGCTCAGCTCGCTGTCCGGGATCTCCGTGTCCATGGCGGCCGGAAGCGCCCGGGGTTCCTCGTCGTGATCGTGACCGTGACCGTGTTCGTGGTCATGACCGTGCGGGTGGTGGTGTCCGTGCCCCATGGGTTCGCTCCTGTGTCCACGCGTTGTCGCTGCCGCAGGAACTCTGAGAGTGGCAGGTGAACACGAACCCGTATCGACGCCACGGGGAGAAGAACAAAGGCGAAGAATGTCAGGGAATCACCGACGGAATCGGCGAAGAAACCGGCGAGGGATCGGCGGCGGACGAGGGGCGGCGGGCACGGTCCCGCCCGTTCCGCCGCCCCGCCCCGACCCGGTCAGCGACCCTCGGAAGGCGCCTGTCGGCCGTGTTCCGGACCGGCGGGCTCCGCGGACTCACCCGCGCTCACGGCGGTCCCGCCGGCCAGCACCAGCAGTCCGGCGGCCAGCACTCCGGCCCCCACCGCGGCCAGATTGCGGCGTCCGGTGGGCCTGCGGTGCCTGCTGCGGCTCATGGGGTCCTCTCGTGTGCTGAACCGTCCTGTACACCTCAACCTAGAAAGCGCTTGTTCACTCCGTCAATCCCCGCCCCGGGCCGGTTCGGTGGACGTCCTGTGGTGGTTCACGGAGGGCTCACAGATCGCGCCGGTGGACCACCGCGACCGCCGTCACCGCCGCCGCGAGCGGCCAGGCCGCCAGGACGATCCAGGACCCGGTCACCGTCGCCGGATACCGGCCCGGGTCGTAGTCCATCGCCGGGTTGAGGGTGAGCGTCTGCCAGGCGGGCAGCGGCATCGCGTGCCCGATCTCCGCCACCCAGCGGTAGGTGTCGCCGCCGAACAGCGCCGGCAGCAGGAGCAGTACGCCGATGGTCGTCACCACGGTGCCGGTCGCGTGCCGGATCAGGGCGGCGACCGCCATCCCCACCAGCGCGCTCACCGGGGCCAGCAGCGCGGACGCGGCCACCGCGCGCGCGGCGCCCGGGTCGGCGAGCGAGAGCCCGCCGTACTCCCGCAGCAGCCACTGGCTAACGATGAACGAGGTGAGCGCCACCACCGCGCCCATCGCCAGGGTCACGGCCGTCACCACGGCAGCCTTGGCCGCCACCACCGCCCGGCGGTCCGGGACCGCCGCCGCCGTCGTACGGATCAGGCCGCTGCTGTACTCGCCGAACAGGGCGATGGCGCCCACGCTGCCCGCGATGATCACCAGGATCTGGTAGGCGGGGCCGACGAACGCCGTGTGCATCGGGTCGAACATCATGCGCGGATCGAGGCCGTCCGGCGACGGCAACATGGTGGCCAGCCGGTCGGCGTTGGAGCGCGCCGCGTTGACGTTGATCGCGATCACGGCCAGCGCGCCGGCGCCCAGCACCCAGTAACTGGAGCGCAGCGACCACAGCTTGATCCATTCGGCGGCCAACAGCCGGCCGAACCGGGGGCGGTGGGTCATCGGTCATCTCCGGCGAGGTGGTCGAGGCTGTCAGCGGTCAGTTCCATGAACGCCTCCTCCAGGGAGGAGGCGGCGGTGCCCAGTTCGTGCAGGACGAAGCCGTGCCGCAGGGCGAGTTCCCCGATGCGCGCGGCGGTGATCCCGGTGACGGTCAGGGCGTCCTCCCCGCCGGGCACCGGGGTGCCGCCCGCCGCCGCCAGTACGCTCGCCAGCGCGCCGGCGCGCGGCGCCCGGACGGTGACGGACCGCCGGGCGCCGCGCGCCGCGAACGCGGTGACGGTCTCGGCCGCGATCAGTTCGCCGCGGCCGATGACGACCAGGTCCTCGGCGGTGTGCTCCACCTCGCGCATCTGGTGGCTGGAGACGAACACCGTGCGGCCCTCGGCGGCCAGCCGCCGCAGCAGCGCCCTGATCCACCGCACGCCCTCCGGGTCCAGGCCGTTGAGCGGCTCGTCGAAGACCAGCACCGGCGGATCGCCCAGCAGCGCACCCGCGATGCCCAGGCGCTGCTTCATGCCCAGCGAGAATCCGCCGATCCGGCGCCGCGCGGCGTCCGCCAGGCCCACCTCGGCCAGCACCTCGGCGACCCGCGCCCGGGGGATGCCGTTGCTCACCGCCAGCGCCGTGAGATGGGCCGCGGCGGTGCGCCCGCCGTGCACGTCGTGGGCGTCCAGCAGCGCGCCGATGTGCCGCAGCGCGCGCGGCCGGTGCCGGACCTGCCGCCCCTCGACGGTGGCGGTGCCCGAGGTCGGGTCGTTCAGGCCCAGGATGATCCGCAAGGTGGTGCTCTTGCCCGCCCCGTTGGGGCCCAGGAAGCCGGTGACCCGGCCGGGCCTGACGGTGAACGTCAGCTCCCGCACGGCGGTGGCCGGCCCGTATCGCTTGGTGAGGTGGTGTACGTCGATCACCCGTCCCACGGTGCCGCCCGGCGCCCGCGCGGGGCATCGGCCCGGTGGCCGCAACCGGGGCCCGGCAATGGGCCCGTGGGCGTACGCCCGGCGGCCAATGGCCGGGCCCGCTCCCGCGTCCTACGATCGGCGTCATGCACACCACCCCCGGTCCCCCGGCCCCGCCCTCGCTGTTGCGGCGGGTCCCGCCCGGGCTGTGGCTGGTGCTGCTCTGGCTCGCGGTCACCACGTACACGCTGGTGATGGACTCCCGGATGATGGACCCCTGGCACTTCGTGTTCGGCGGCCCCCGCTCCCGGATGACCGGCTGGCCGATGCTGACCGCCGCGGGGGTCCTCGTCGCGGCGGCCGGCCTGCTGACCCGGCGTACCCTGCTCGCGCTCGCCCTGCTGCTGAGCGGCACGGTCGTCACCACCACGGGCATCTCGGTGAAGGACATCCCGCTGCTGCAGTTCCTGCCGGTGATCGTGGCGCTGTGCTACATCGCGGCGACCCGCCCGCGCCGCACCTCGGCCGTCGCCGGCGCGATGGCGCTGGGCGTACTGATCGGGTACGCGCTGACCCGCTCGCTGCTGGGGATGCCGGTGGAGGTCTCGACGGCGGCCACCGTCGTGCTGACGACCGTCGTCGCGTGGCTGATCGGGAACTCCATCCGGCAGAGTCAGCTGCACGAGGAGGCGCTGCGGGCCCGGGCCGCCGAGGCGGCGGTCACCGCAGAACGGCTGCGGATCGCCCGCGAGCTGCACGACATGGTGGCGCACAGCGTCGGCATCATCGCGTTCCAGGCCGGGATGGGCGGCCGGGTCATCGACACCCGGCCCGCGGAGGCCCGCAGGGCGCTGGGCGCCATCGAGGCCACCAGCCGCGAGACGCTGTCCGGGCTGCGCCGGATGCTGGGCACGCTGCGCCGCCCCGTCGCGCTGGAGCCCGCTCCGGGGCTGGCGGACCTGGACCGGCTGGTCGCCACGGCCGGGGCCGCCGGGGTACGGGTGGAGGTGCGCCGGCTCGGCGAACCCCGCCCACTGCCCGGCGACATCGAGCTGTCGGCGTTCCGGATCGTGCAGGAGGCGCTCACCAATGTGGTGCGGCACGCGCGCACCGACCACTGCCGGGTGACGGTCGGCTTCGGCGAGGCGGACCTGTCGGTGGAGATCACCGACGAGGGGCGCGGTCCGGGCGACGGGCGGGCCGCCGGGTACGGGATCGTCGGGATGCGGGAGCGGGCGGCGCTGCTGGGCGGCTCGCTGACGGCCGGGGCCCGCCCCGGGGGCGGCTACCGGGTGACGGCGACACTGCCGGTCCCGGCGCCGGTGGCGGCGGCGGTCCGGTGAGCGTGCGGGTGCTGCTGGCCGACGACCAGCCGCTCATCCGGTCCGGGCTGCGGGTGCTGATCGCCGACACGGCCGGGCTGGAGGTGGTGGGCGAGGCCGGGACCGGCGCGGAGGCGGTCGCGCAGGCGGCCGAACTGTGCCCCGATGTGGTGGTGATGGACATCCGGATGCCCGGCATGGACGGTATCGCGGCCACCCGGATCATCACGGCGGGCGGCGAGGGGGCGCCCCGGGTGCTGATCCTCACCACCTTCGACGAGGACGCACACGTCTACGGCGCGTTGCGGGCCGGGGCCAGTGGCTTTCTGGTCAAGGACATGGCGCTGGACGACATCCTGACGGCGGTGCGGGTGGTGGCGGGCGGCGACGCGCTGATCGCGCCGGGCGTCACCCGGCGTCTGATCGCGGAGTTCGCGGCCAGGCCGGAGGTACGGCCCGGTGCCGGGCGGCCGTTGCCGGGCAGCGTGACCGAACGGGAGCGCGAGGTGCTGACCCTGGTCGGCCGGGGCCTGACCAACGCGGAGATCGCCGCCGAACTGACCATCAGCGCGGCCACGGCGAAGGCGCACGTGGCCCGGCTGTTCACGAAGCTCGACGCCCGGGACCGGGTGCACCTGGTGATCACCGCGTACGAGGCGGGGCTGGTGACGACGGGCCGGTAGGCGCGGGTGCCGGGCGAGACCGCGGTGGACCGCGCGCCGGCGTGGGCCCGCCGGGTCCGCACCCGCGCTGCATATGCCTTTGTCCCGTTCCGAGCGCTCCTCCCCCACCTGCGGCTTGCACGGCATATGGGATGGGTAGGGCTCTTGGCCGGAATCGCCGCCCCCACACGAAGAGGTTCGACCGTGCCCATGGGACCGCTCGCCGACGCGCTGATCCGGGTGCCCCGGCACGCGTTCATTCCGACCGCGGCCTGGGCCAAGCCCGCGGCGGGCGACGGGTACTGGATCGACCGGGAGCGGGATCCCGACCTGTGGTGGACGGCGGTGTGCTCCGACACCGTGGTCTTCACCCAACTGGACGACGGGGCGACCGAGCTGACGGCGCGGAACGCGGCCCGCACCTTCGCGCCCACCTGCTCGGCGTCCAGCCCGCTGCTGATCACCGCCTTTCTGCGGCACCTCGCGCCCGCGCCCGGCGACCGGGTGCTGGAGGTGGGGACCGGCACCGGCTGGACGGCCGCGCTGCTCGCGGACCTCACCGGAGACCCCGGGCGGGTGACGACCGTCGAGGTCGACCCCACGCTGGCGGCGGTCGCCGAGCGCAATCTGCGCGCGGCGGGGCCGGTGCCGCGTCTGGTGGTCGGCGACGGGACCGCGGGGGCGCCGGAGCACGGGCCCTTCGACCGGCTGCACATCACCGCCGGGGTGCGGGAGATCCCGTACTCCTGGATCGAGCAGACCCGCCCCGGCGGCGTCATCGTGCTGCCCTACGCGCCCGTGATGCGGCTGCTGCGGCTGGTGGCCGGCGCGGACGGTACGGCGCTGGGGACCTTCCACGAGGACTGCGCGTTCATGCCGCTGCGCTCCCAGCGCGGGACGGGACCGGGCGCCCCGGCCGGCGACCCGGGGCCGCCCCGGACGCGCGCACTGGACCGCGATCCGGCGCCACTGCTCGATCCGGCGCCCGGGCTCCAGCTGCTGTTCGACGTCCTCCTCGGCGATCTGCCCTGGGAGGGCCGCGACGGGGAGCTGGTCCTGGCCGGCGGCGCCTCCCGCGCCACGGTACGGGCGGGCGAGGTCACCCAGAGCGGGCCGCGTGATCTGTGGGACGAGGCGGAGCACGTGCACGCCGCATGGACCGACCGGGGCTGCCCGGGACCGGACCGGATGGGCCTGCGGCTCACCCGGGAGCGACAGTACGTATGGCTGGATGATCCCGCCTTCCCGGCGACGGACATCCTCACCGCGAGAGGGGATACGCACCATGGCTGACTGTGGATCGTGCGGGGGCCAGGGGTGGGTGTGGGTGCACTACGACGGCAAACGCCGGAAGGAGAACTGCCCCATCTGCACCGGGAAGTGAGCCGAAGCTGGGTGGGACCGCCGGCGCCCGGGGATGGGCGGGCGGCGGCGGCCCCGGTCGGTGGGGGTGCGGGCCGGCGGCTACGGGGTCACGCGAGCCGGATGACGTTCCACGACAGCGGCTCCAGGGTGGCGCTCAGGGTGCCGTCGGTGAGCGTCGTGCCGGTGGCCGCGTGCGGGGCGACCCGCTCGGTGTTCTCCAGGGTGTTGCGCGCGTCGGGGTCCTCGTCCGAGAGCACCGAGTGCTCCACGACCCGGGTCAGGTCCAGGCCGTGCAGCACCGCCTCCAGCGGCAGCGCCCGGGTCTGGCTGCGGTTGACGGCGAAGATCGTGACCTCGCCGGTCTCGTCGTTCTTGACGGCCGTGGTGTGCAGCAGGTCGACCGTGCCGAACTGCTCCGTCTCGTACGTCGGGGAGTCCGGGCGCACGTCGAGCACCGTGCCGCGCCCGTACTTCGAGGCCGCCGCGAAGGGGAAGTAGGTGGTCTGCTTCCACGCCGGGCCGCCCGGCTCGGCCAGGATCGGGGCGATGACGTTGACCAGCTGCGCCAGACAGGCGACCTTCACCCGGTCCGCGTGCCGCAGCAGCGCGATGAGCAGCGAGCCGAAGACGACGGCGTCCACCACGCTGTAGTGGTTCTCCAGCAGGCGCGGCGCCTCGGCCCAGTCCTCCTGCGGCGGGTCGGTGTGGGCCGGCGCCTCGGGGTTCATGTACCAGACGTTCCACTCGTCGAAGGAGAGGTTGATCTTCTTCTTCGACTTCAGCTTGGCGCCCACGTGGTCACAGGTGGCGACGATCTTCTCGATGAAGGACTCGGTGTCCACGGCCGAGGCCAGGAAGGAGTCGCGGTCCCCGTTCCGCTCCTCGTAGTAGGCGTGCAGCGAGACGTGGTCCACCAGCTCGTAGGCGTGCTCCAGGACGGTGGCCTCCCACTGCGCGAAGGTGTCCATCCCGGAGTTGGAGCTGCCGCAGGCGACGAGTTCGACACTCGGGTCGATCTGCCGCATGGCGCGCGCCGTCTCGGCGGCCAGCCGCCCGTACTCCTCGGCCGTCTTGTGGCCGGTCTGCCAGGGGCCGTCCATCTCGTTGCCCAGGCACCACAGCTTGATGTCGAAGGGGTCCTTGTCGCCGTGCGCGGCGCGCAGGTCGGACAGGGCGGTGCCGGCGGGGTGGTTGGCGTACTCCTGGAGCTCCAGGGCCTCCGCGACCCCGCGCGTGCCCAGGTTGACGGCCATCATCGGGGTGCCGCCGACCTTGCGGACGAAGTCGATGAACTCGCTGAGCCCGAACTGGTTGGACTCGGTGGAGCGCCAGGCCAGGTCCAGACGGCGCGGCCGGTCCTCCTTGGGGCCGACGCTGTCCTCCCACTTGTAGCCGGAGACGAAGTTGCCGCCGGGGTAGCGGATGGCGGTGACGCCCAGTTCCCGGACCAGGTCCAGGACGTCGGTACGCAGTCCGGCGGCGTCGGCCGCGGGGTGCCCCGGCTCGTAGATGCCGGTGTAGACGCAGCGTCCCAGGTGCTCCACGAAGGAGCCGAAGAGCCGCGGGTCCACCTCGGAGACGGCGAAGGCGGGGTCGAGGGTGAAACGGGCGGTCGTCTGCTGAGCACTCATGCGGGTCCCTGACTGACTGAACGGTGTTGTTCGATGGTGTTCGTTATTTCGTACATCGGTCGCAGCTTCGAACAAAAAGAAAATCTAAGGCGGGATGGAGCCGGCGTCAACGGGGTCCCCTCCGTCCACGCCGGCTCCTCCCCCGCCCGTGTCACCCGCTGGTCGGCACGACCAGCGGCCGGCCCGCCGGCGTGACGGCCCCCCGTTCTGAACCGCCCGCCGGCCGGCCTTCTACCGCAGCAGGTAGAGCAGAACAGTGAGGTTGGTGGCGTGCGGCTCGCACTTGTAGTCCCGCCAGACCGAGCTGGTGGCCACCAGCCGCTGCCCCTCGTTCGTGCAGTTGGCGTACGTCCAGTACCAGGAGTAGTACTCCCAGCCCTGCGCAGTGATCGGCCCACTGTTCACCGCCGGTTCGGCGGCCTGGGCCGCCGGGGCGGTCAGGGCGCCGACCGCGAGTGCCGTCCCGGCCGCCGCGGTGGCCAGGGCATGACGGATCCGCATGAGTTTCTCCTCGGGATGTAATGAGATGGATGAGCGGCTCACCGTTGCCGAGCGGCTGGTGATGGCCGCTGTCCCAGAGCTTGTTGACCCGCCGGGGCGGCGGCAAGAGGCTCCGGATGTCCCGGACACCGGACAGTTGTCCTGACTGGTCAGGGACTGTCCGGATGCTGTCCGAGATTGGCGGGAACCGCCGTAGTCGCTGATCGGCCCCGCGCCGATCATGTCCGCCATGACGACTGTGGGGGACATCGACCCGGCTGCTGCCCGGGACCGGGCCGCGTTCATCACGCTGCTGCGCGATCTCAAGGAACGGTCGGGGCTGACCTATCGAGGGCTCGAACAACGGGCGCGGGCACGGGGTGAGGTCCTGGCCCGCAGTACCGTCTCCGATGTCCTCGGCGGAAAGACCGCCCCCCGGCCCGACCTGCTGGCCACCTTCGTCACGGCCTGTGGGGACGGCGCACGGACGGGGCTGTGGCTGGAGTCGTGGGCGCGGGTCAGCCGCTTACCCGCCACCGTGCCGCCGGTCACGGCGGAGCCTCCCCCCGCCTCGGCCACGTCCGGTCCATCCCGCCCCACCGGCCCGAGCCACCGCCGCCCGCTGGTCGCCGCGGCCCTGGCGCTGACCCTGGCCGGCGCCGCCGCCACGGCCTGGGTGCTGTCCGGCGGCACGGAGAACGAACTGACGGCCGGGGACCCGACGCTGCCCAGCGGCTGGGTACGGCTGCGCCCGGTCTCCGCCCCGGACCTGTGCCTGACCGACGGGAGGGTGGCCGACGGCCGGTACACCCCGCTGGTGGCCGTACAGCGGCCGTGCGACGCGGTCGCCCCGCAGGACACCCTGCTCGAACCGCTGGGCCGGGACGTGTACCGCATCCAGTGGCATCACCCCGACTACGGCCTGGGCTGCCTCAAGGTTCTCACCGAGGGGCCGGGCGCCGGGTTGCTGGAGCCGATGGACGACTGCCGGACGGACAGCCGCTTCCACATCGAGCCGTCCGGCGAACCCGCGGGCGGACGGTACGTCCTGCGGGTCGAGGGGCAGGGCTGCGTCGGTATCCGCGACTCGGCGCCCGATGAAGGGGCCGAGGCGGTCATGGGGCGGTGCCTGGCGGCCCCTGGACAGGTGTTCGCGATCGAGTCCGTCCCCTGACCCGGCGCGCACCGCCAGGGACGGCGGCACCATGGCCGCCGCCGTCCCTGGCCGTCGTCGCCCGTCCTGCCGCTGCCCCCGCGCGCCTACAGGCGCACCAGCATCTTTCCGGTGTTCTCGCCGCGCAGCATCCCCAGGAACGCGTCCAGCGTGTGCTCGACGCCGTCCACCACGGTCTCCTCGTACTTCAGCTCACCCGACCGCACCCACGCGCCCGCCTGCTCAACGAAACGCTCGCGCAGACCCTGGTGATCGCCCACCAGCATTCCCTCGATCCGCAGCCGCTTGCCGACGACCTGGCTCAGGTTGCGCGGGGCGGCGGGCGGCTCGGTGGCGTTGTAGAGCGAGATCATTCCGCAGATCACCGCCCGGCCGTGGACGTGGAACGCGTCGATCGCCGCCTCCAGGTGCTCCCCGCCCACATTGTCGAAGTAGACGTCGATGCCGTCCGGGGCCGCCTCCCGCAGTTGCTCGGTGACCGGCGCCGGGTCCTTGTAGTTGAACGCCGCATCGAACCCCAGGTCCTCGGTCAGCCAGCGCACCTTCTCCGCCGAGCCGGCGCTGCCGACCACCCGGCCCGCGCCCAGCAGCCGGGCCAGCTGCCCCACTTCACTGCCCACCGCGCCCGCCGCGCCGGAGACGAAGACCGTGTCGCCCTCCGTCAGCCGGGCCACCGCCACCAGCCCCGCGTACGCGGTCAGGCCGGTCATCCCCAGCACCCCCAGATAGGTGCTGAGCGGGGCGTCACGCTCCGAGACCCGCCCGGCCCGTGCCGCGTCCACCACCGCGTGCGAACGCCAGCCCAGGCCGTGCAGCACGTGGTCGCCGGGCGCGAACCCGGTGACCCCCTCCCCCACCGCCAGCACCTCGCCGACCGCGCCGCCCTCCATCGGCTCCTCCAGCCGGTAGGGCGGCACGTAGGAGGGCACGTCGTTCATCCGGCCGCGCATGTAGGGGTCGACGGACAGGTAGACGTTGCGGACCAGCAGCCGGCCCGGGCCCGGCGCCTCCAGCGGGATCTCGCGCAGCGCGAAGTCCGAGGAAGTGGGGACACCATGCGGGCGGGCGACCAGATGCCAGGCGAGAGCGGTGCTCGGCAGGGACACGGAGAACCTCCGGGTGGGGGGACGGCTCAGGAGCGCCGCGGCACGGTACGCACCGCGGCCCCCTGGTCAACCTTCCCCCCGGCAGGGACATTCCGCACCAGCGGAAGCGCTCCGGCTCAGCCCGCGAACGCCGGCTGCGGCAGTCCGCTGCCCGCGCCCGGCAGCACCAGGACCGAGCCCGCCAGCGGCTCGGCCGCCGGATCGGTGCCGGTGGCGGCGGTGGTGATGTACAGGTCCGTCAGGTCCGCGCCGCCGAACGCGCAGGCGGTGGGCTGCGAGACCGGCACCGGGACCGTACGGTCGAGTTCGCCCGCCGGCGTGTAGCGCAGCACCGCCCCGCCGCCCCAGAACGCCACCCACACACAGCCGTCGGCGTCCACCGTCAGCCCGTCCGGGTCACCCGGCATCGCGCTGGTGTCCACCAGCGGGGTCCGGCGCACCTCGCCGTCGTCGGAGAAGGTGAGGATGTCGATCCGCTTGGTGGGGCTGTCGACGTAGTACGCCCGGCCGCCGTCCGGGCTCCAGCCCAGACCGTTGCTCACGGTGACCTCGGGGAGGAGGGTGTGCACGGTGCCGTCCGCGTCCACCCGGATGAGCGTGCCGCCGCCGGTGGCCTGGTCGTAGCGCATGCTGCCGGCCCACAGCGAGCCGTCGGGCGCGACCGCCGCGTCGTTGGCGCGGCGGCCCGGCACGACCTCGCGGTGCAGCCAGCGGAAGCCGCTGCCGTCCGGCTCGTACAGGCCGATGCCGTCCCGCAGATTGACCACCAGGCCGCCGCCGGCCCGCGGCTTGGCGGCGCCGACGTGCTGCTCGACCGGCAGGACGGTGTCCGTGCCGCCCGCCGGGTCGTGGGAGTGGACGCGGGAGCCCAGGATGTCCACCCAGATCAGCCGCCCGGCCGCCGGGTCCCAGGTCGGGCCCTCGCCCAGCTCCGCCCGTGTCCGTATCGCGACGTCGAGTCCCTGCCCAAGGTGCTGTGCCACGCGAACCCTCTCCCTGAAGTGTGCGGTCAGTCCCGGTTGCCGGTGTGGTGCCCGAGGCGCTCGGACAGATCGGCCGCGCCGCGCGCGGCCAGCTCCGCCAGTTCCCGCTGCCGTTCCTCGCTCCAGCGGATCATCGGCACCGAGACGGACAGCGCCGCCACCACCCGGCCGGCCCGGTCCCGTACGGGGGCGGCCACACAGCTCACATCGGGATTGGACTCGCGCTGCTCGTAGGCGATGCCCCGCTCCCGCACCCGCGCCAGCTCGGCGCGCAGCTCCTCGGGGGAGGTGAGGGAGTTGGGGGTCATGGCGGTGAGCCGGGCGGGGAGCCGGGCGGCCAGGTCCTCGGGCGGCAGGGTGGAGAGCAGCATCTTGCCGACGGCCGTGCAGTGCGCGGGCAGCCGGCGGCCGGTGGCGGAGACCATCCGTACGGCGTGGGTGCTGTCGACCTTGGCGATGTAGATGACGTCGGCGTCCTCCAGGACGGCGACGTGCACGGTCTCCCCGCAGGTCTCGGCGATGGCGCGGGCGACCTGCTGGCCCTCGGCGGCGAGATCGAGCTGCTCGGCGTAGCGGCTGCCGAGCTGGTAGGTGCGCACCCCGAGGCGGTAGCGGCCCGGCTGCTCGGGGACCGGGACGAGATAGGAGCGTGCGGCCAGCGTGGTGACCAGCTCGTGGACGGTGGTGCGCGGGAGCTGGAGCCTGCGGGTGATCTCGGGCGCGGAGAGCGTGCCGTCCCCGTCGAGGAACAGCTCCAATATGTCCAACGCACGGCTGACCGCCGGTACGCGACGCCCCATGACCGCGGCCTCCGCTCGCTCACTGTTCGGCATGCCGGTCAGATGCCGGAATGTCGAACAGCACGCTACCGAGCCGGGCCCTTCCCCGGCAAGAGGCGGCGGCCGGGTGGCGACGGGAGCCGGGAGCCCCCAGCTCAGGCGACCTCTTCCTCCGCGGCTGCGGAGCGGCGCACCTCGCGCAGCTTCTCCGCGACCGGGTCGGGCAGCTTGTCGCCGGCCCGGTCCACAACGGCGCCCGCCGCCATCGCCGCCGCCTGACGCCCGGTCTGGTTGGCGGTGTCCATGCCGTTGCGCACGGCGGGCCGGTCGAGGAACCGCCGGGCGGCGTCCGCCAGCTGGTCATACCGCTCGCGCCCGGCCCGGGCACCGAGCACGTAGCCGACCGCCGCACCTGCGACGAAGATGAGCTTGCGCATGGGGATGCGTCCTTTCTCGTACGGACTGTCCGTCGTACTTATGGGCGCCCCGGTCACCGATTTCGAAGCACCGCCTCACATGCGCTAATGTATTGCCCGCAGCGAGGGAACGCTTCCGCAGAACAACGGGAGGCAGACCCGAGCGGCGCAGTCCCCTGTAGCTCAATTGGCAGAGCAGCCGGCTGTTAACCGGCAGGTTACTGGTTCGAGTCCAGTCGGGGGAGCATCACTCGAAGGGCCCCGTTCAGGGGCCCTTCGGCGTTCTCCATGCATCACCGCCCGCTGACCGGGAACCGATCAACCCATGACCGCCGTCGTAGCCTCCGTACAACCGCCCCAGTCCGGGCGGGAGATCGTATGAGCAGCTATGCTGCGGCAGACGGCGCGCACATGTGTGCGCGGCTCGCCGTTGATGGGGCGGTAGCTCAGCCGGTTAGAGCAACGGACTCATAATCCGTCGGCCGTGGGTTCGAGTCCCACCCGCCCCACCTCAGCAGGCCAGGAGCATCCGCTCCTGGCCTGCGGCATGTCCGCCACCCGGGTGCCGCCGGGCCCCACCCGAGCTCTCGGCGCCACCCGTTGGGCGCGGACGGACGGGCCGACGGGCCCGGAAGGGTTCAGCCCGCGGAGGCGTCCGGGCGGGCCGTGGGGCACACCTCACCGGGCTCGACCACCAGTTCGAAGTGCCACATCTCGTTCGCGTACGTCTGGCACAGCCCGTACCGCGCGCCGTTGCGGACCATCCAGTCGGCGCCGTCCGTGTAGCCGATGTCCACGGCCTCCCCCGTGACATGGCGGGAGAGCTCCGGAGTGCTCACCCAGCGCCTGGCCTCCTCCTCACTCCCGTACACCCGGATCGCGTTGTCCAGCAGCTCCCGCTGATAGGCGGCGCTGCGGCGGCCCGAGGTCACCACCAGCTCCACCCCGTCGGCCGCGGCGTCCTCGGCGGCCGCGTGCAGCGCCGCGCGCAGCCCGGGCTCCAGCCCGGTGATCGCCCAGTCGTCCGCGAACGGGGAGACCGGCGCGGACAGGAAACCGCTGTCCTGCGATTCCCCGGGCGGGCCGTCCCCGGGGGCGGCGGTGGCCGTACAGCCGGCGAGCGTGCCCGCCAGCAGCACGGCCACCGTGCCCAGCAGGGCGGCGCCGGGGCGGCGATGAGTGACGCGGTCCATCGATGGCTCCCTCCCGCGGCGGCCCTCGCCGCGTGACGGGGCCATCCCACGCGCCCGCACATTGCGCGGCCGTGAGCCCTCCGGCTCACATTTCCGCAACACGGCCGCTGCCTACACTGGCCGGGCCGAAGGGAGGGAGAACGGAACATGCGCGTGCTGGTGGTCGAGGACGAGGAGTACCTGGCCGAGGCCCTGCGGGAAGGGCTGCGGCTGGAGGCGATCACCGCCGACATCGCCCTGGACGGGGACACCGCGCTGGAACGGATCTCCGTCAACGACTACGACGCCGTGGTGCTCGACCGCGACATCCCCGGCACCCACGGCGATCAGGTGTGCCGGGTCATCGCCGAGAACCATCCGGCGGTGCGGGTCCTCATGCTCACCGCGGCAGGCCGGCTGCGGGACAAGGTCGGCGGCTTCGAGCTGGGCGCCGACGACTACCTCACCAAACCGTTCGCCCTGGCGGAGCTGGTGGTACGGCTGCGGGCACTGGGCCGCCGCCCGGCCGCCTCGGCGCCTCCCGTGCTCACCTGGGGCGAGCTGAGGCTGGACCCCTTCCGTCACGAGGCGTACCGGGCCGGCCGGTACCTGCGGCTGACCCGCAAACAGTTCGCGGTGCTGGAGCTCCTCATGCGGGCCGGCGGTGGCCTGGTCAGCGCCGAGACGATGCTGGAGAAGGTCTGGGACGAACACGCAGACCCGTTCTCCACCGCGCCCCGGGTGACCGTCTCGACCCTGCGCAAGGCGCTCGGCGACCCCGACCCCATCATCACCGTGCACGGGTCCGGGTACCGGCTGCGGGAGCCGGCTCCGTGACGCGGCCGCCGCCCCCTCTCCCGCCGCGCGGCCCCCGGGTGAGCGCCCGGCTGCGGCTCGCCCTGGGCTACGCGGTCTTTCTCGTCGCCGCCGGGGCCGTCGTCCTGGCCGGGGTCTACATCGTGCTGCGCCAGGTGCCGAACTATCCGCTGACCGCGGCGAACCCCCGGGACCGCGCGTACGCGCCCAGCCGCCAGGAGATCCTGGAGACCCTGGTGGGGGTGTCCGGCTATCTGCTGGCCGCGCTCGCCGTGGTCGGGGTGGTGGGCGGCTGGTTCCTGGCGGGCCGGGTGCTGCGCCCGCTGCGGCGCATCAACGACGCCGCCACCCGGATCGCGGCGACCGGCGCCCTGGACCACCGCATCGCGCTCCGGGGCCGCAACGACGAGTTCCGGCAGCTGGCCGACTCCTTCGACGCCATGCTGGGGCGGCTCCAGGACTCCTTCGCTGCGCAGGAACGGTTCGCCGCGAACGCCTCCCACGAGTTGCGCACCCCACTGGCGGTGACCTCCACCCTGCTGGAGGTGGCCCGCCGCGATCCGGCCGGGCAGGACTACCCCCGGCTGCTGCGACGGCTCACCGACACCAATGAACGCGCCATCGCGGTGACCGAGGCGCTGCTGCGGCTGGCCGACGCCAACGAGGTGACGGCGGCCCGCGACGACACCGATCTCGCCGGGGCCGCCTCGGCTGCCCTGGCCGAGTGCGCCACCGAGGCCGAGGGGGCCGGGGTCCGGACCCACGCCGACCTGCGCGCCGCGCCGGTACGCGGGGACGCCGAGCTGCTCGCCCGGCTCGCGGTGAACCTGGTGCAGAACGCCGTACGGCACAACCTCCCCGACGGCGGCGCGCTGTGGGTGGGCACCCGGCACGACCGCGCGGCCGGCACGGTCACGCTGCGGGTGGAGAACACCGGGCGGCCGGTGCCGGCCGAGGACGTGGCGCGGCTGCGCGAGCCGTTCCTGCGCGGCGCGGGCCGGGTGGCCGTGGGTCCCGGGCACCTCCCGGCCCCCGGCGGGACCCGTGGGCACGGCCTGGGGCTGGCGCTCGTCGACCGGATCACCCGGGTCCACCACGGCATGCTGACCCTGCGCCCCCGCGAGGACGGCGGTCTCGTCGTCACCATGGTGCTGCCCGCCCGCCCCGTCACCGGCGCCACCGTTCCATGACGGAGTGCAGCCGCAGCAGTTCCAGGGCGGCCGGCGGCCCGGCCTGCCCCGTGAGTGCGGCCAGCACCGCGTGCCGGGCGGCGCGTACGCCCCGGGGGAGCCGTGCGTACGCCACCTCGCGCAGCAGGGGCCGCCGGAAACCGAACCGGGCGGTGCCGTCGGGCGCCGGGGCGCGGGGGGCGAGGATGCCGCGCGCGGCGAGTTCGCCCAGCGCCTCGGCCGTCTCTTCGGTGGGGTGACGGCGCAGCGCGGCGAGGGTGTCGGCGCGGACGCCGTCGCCGATCACGGCGGCGTCCTGGACCACCCGGGCGAGGCCGGCGGGGAGTTCGTCGAGTTCGGCGCCCAGCATCCGGCGTACCTGCCCGGGGATGAGCGCGGTCCGCGGGTCGCGGGAGGGCGCGGGGGCGCCGGGGCGGGGCGGCGCCATGCGGACGAACTCGGCGGCGATCAGCGGGTTGCCGCAGGCGAGCGCGGTCACCGCCGCGGCCAGCTCCCGCACCGGCCCCGCCGCTTCCCCGCCCGCCTCCGCCTCCCCGTCCGGGAACGTGCTCGCCGCCAGCAGCGCGTGGACCAGTTCGGCCACCGCCGCGTCGGACAGCGGGGACAGGGAGAGGGGCACCAGCCGCGGGGCGGTGACGGTCCCGGCGGCCGCCGGGGCCCACGCCGGGCGGCGCCGGAACAGTTCGGGGCGCGCCGCGGCGATCACGGTGAGCCGCCGTCCCGGCCGTCCGGCCGGGTCCACGGCCCGGTCCACCAGGCGCAGTACGGCGTCATCAGCGGTGTGCAGATCGTCGATGAACACGATCACCCGGCGCTCGGTGGCCAGCCGTTCCAGCAGGGTGTGCCACGCGGTCATCACCTCGTCGGCGGGCACCGTCCGCTCGTGGTCGGGGACGTGCCCGATCACGATCAGCAGCAGGGCGAACAGCCGGGCGGCCTCGCCGGCGTCGGCGGCGACGCGTTCGATGACCGTCCACAGCTTGTGCCGCGCGGTGCCGGGCGGGTCCCCGATCTCGATGCCGCAGGCGGCGCACAGTTCGGTGGCGACCGTGAACAGCGGGCTGTCGTCGACCGTGCGGGGGGTGAGGTGGGCCAGCAGCGGGCGCGGGAAGCGGGGCATGTCCCGCTCGGTGGCCAGCCGTTCGCACGCGGTCAGCAGCGCGGTCTTGCCGAGCCCGGCCCCGGCCACCACGAGGGCGGCGTGCGGCCCGTCCGCGCCGGGGGCGCCGTCCAGCAGGGCCGCCAGCGTCCGTAAGCTCTCCGTCCGTTCCAGGAGCGGCGCCTTCTCGCCGGTGTCCAGGTCGCTCCCGCGCACGCCCCGTACGGTCCAGGCCGCCGAGGAGAGCCGGGCGGGCCGGCAGTCGAGAGCCGGGCGGGTCTGTTCGCGCGTGGTCTCACCGATCCACACCTCGTCCAGCGGTACGAGCGGCAGCAGCGCGTGGGCGCGGTCGAACACCGCGCTGGTGACCGCCGGGGGGACGGCGTCGTGCGGCCGGTGCTGGACCACCGCCTCACCGGTGTCGATCGCGGCCCTGATCCGCGGCCGCCGCTCGGGGTGCCGGCCCCAGCGCAACCGCTGCCGGATCGCCAGGGCCAGCTGGACGGCGCGCAGCGGCTCGTCGCCGCGGGCGCGTGCGGCGCCCAGCACCACCAGCCAGGAGGAGCCGATCCGGGAGGTGACGGTGCCGCCGAACCGGCCGGCCTCCTCGCCGATGACCGCCTCCAGGGCGGCGCTCTCGGCATCGACCCGTTCCAGATCGCCGTCGTCATCGCCGGTGGGCAAGGAGATGTTGATCAGGGCCGCGGTGACCTCCCGGCACTCGCGCACCGGCGCCGGCGGGGCGGGCGGGGGCACCGGCGGGGCCCCGGAGCGCTCCGCCGCGTCGGTCGCGGGTGCGGCGGGCTCCGGCCCGCCGCGCACGAGGGTGAGGGCGGGGGCGAGGCCGGTGTGTGCCCCGCCCGGCGGCCGGGCCGGGTCCAGGTCCAGGGCCGGGTCGCCGACGAGGATCGCCTGGTGCAGTTCATGGAGCCGGCGACCGGGCTCCAGGCCCAGTTCCTCGGCCAGTTCGGCGCGGATCGCGGCGTACACGTCCAGTGCCTCGGAGCGCCGGCCGCCACGGTGCAGCGCGAGCATGAGCTGCCCGGTGAACGGTTCCGCGCGCGGCTCGGCCCGGGTGATCGCCCGCAGCTCGGGGAGCACGCTGTCGTGCCGGCCCAGGGCGAGTTCGGCGTCGAAGTACTTCTCCAGGACATCGAGGCGTGCCGTCTGCGCCGCCTCCAGGTCGGGCCAGCGCACGCCCGTCTCGACCAGATCGGAGAGCATCGGGCCGCGCCACAGGGCGAGCGCCTCGCGCCAGCGCAGCGACGCGGTGGCCACCGCGCCCTCCCGCATCCTGTCCCGGCCCTCGGCGGCGAGCGTGTGGAAGCGGTGCAGGTCAAGGGCGTGCGGGGGCACGTTCAGCTGATAGCCGGGCGGTCGGAACCACAGGGCGACGGGGGCGGCGGGCCCTCGCGCGTCCGCCGCGTCCGAGGTCTGCGGCGCGCCCGCCGGGTCGGTGTCCAGCAGCCGCCCCCGTAACCGCCACACCGCGTTCTGCACCATCTTGCGCGCCGAGGCGGGGGCCGGGCCGCGCCACAGCGCGGCGATCAGCTCGCTCGTCGCCGTCACCCGGTTCGGCCGCAGCAACAGGTACGCCAGGACGGCCCGCTGGTGGAAGCCACCCAGCGGTACCGGGGCGCCGCCGCGCAGCACCTCCAGCGGGCCCAGCAGCCGGAACCGCAGCTCCCCGGGGTCCGCTCCGGCCCTCACCGGCGCGCCCCGCCCGGGCCCGGCCGGGCGGGTAACGGGGCGGTCGTCCGGTCGTCCATGAGGTCCACTCCTTCATCGCGGTACGCAGGTGCCGTACGCGGTCCATGACATGCCATCAGGTGAGCCGCGAGCAAGGTGGCGCCGGCCGCGCGGGCGGGCCCGCCCCGGCCGCTACCGGACGGGCTCCCGCACCGCGCGCACCACCCGGTACTCGGCCAGGTCCACCCGCCGGGTCGCCCTGCGGAACTCGGTCGTGGTGCCCGGCCAGTGCGTGACGTCCCGGCCCTCGTCGTCCAGGTAGGGGCTGTCGCAGCCGGTCTCCCACACCGTCCTGGCGAGCTTGCCGCGCATCCGCGCGTTCCAGACGCGCAGCGCGTCCGGGGACGGGTCGAGCGCCACCCCGCCCGGCTCGCCGCCCGGCTCGGCCAGTTCGTCGAGCCGGTGCAGGAAGTCGGCGAGATAGCTGAGCTGGGCCTCGATCATCAGCACCTTGGAACTGGAGGAGGACACCGCCTGCGGCCCGCCCATCATCAGCAGGTTGGGGAACCCGGTCATGGTCGTTCCGCGCAGCGCCCGGATGCCGCCGCCCTTGTCCCACGCCTCCGCCAGCGTCGTACCGTCCGCCGCGGCGATGCGCCGGGTGATGGGCCGGCCGACGTTGTGGAAGCCGGTGGCGAACACGATGGTGTCCGCCTCGTGCGTGCTGCCGTCCTGCCCGATCAGGGTGCTGCCCTCGACGCGGGCCAGCCCCGAGGCGACGACCTCGACGTTCTGCTGGGCGACCGCGGGATAGAAGGTGTTGGAGAAGGTCACCCGCTTGCAGCCCATCCGGTGGTCGGGGGTGAGCTTGCGGCGCAGCTCCGGGTCCTTGACGCCGAGCCGCAGATGCGCGGCGACGAGCTTCTCGGCCAGCGCCAGTTGGCGCAGCCGCCGGGTCAGCAGATCGCTGCGGACCTCGCCGACCGCCCAGAACCGGCCGCGCTGCGCGAGCCGCAGGAGCGGCAGCCGCTCGTACAGCCACTGTTCGGCGCGCGGGTAGGGCCGGTCGAACTTGGGCAGCACCCACGGCGCGCTGCGCTGGAAGAGCGTGACCCGCCGCACGGTGGGCTGGAGGGCGGGGACGATCTGGGTGGCCGAGGCACCGGTGCCGACCACGGCGACGCGCCGCCCGGCCAGGGCGCGCTCGTGGTCCCAGCACGCGCTGTGGAAGGCGGCGCCGGGAAAGGTGTCGAGGCCGGGGATGTCGGGGATCTTCGGGGCCGAGTGCATGCCGGCGGCCGTCACCAGGACGTCGGCCGTCAGCTCGCCGCGGTCGGTGGTGAGGTGCCAGCGGGTGTGCTCGGGCTGCCAGCGGGCGGCGGTGACGGTGGTGTTGAGGTGGATGTGGCGCCGCACGTCGAAGCGGTCGGCGACGCGTTCCAGATAGGCGAGGATGTCGCGCTGGGCGGCGAACACCCGGGGCCAGCGGGGGTTGGGGGCGAACGAGTAGCTGTAGAGGTGGGACGGGATGTCGCAGGCGGCGCCGGGATAGGTGTTCTCCCGCCAGGTGCCGCCGAGCGATCCCGCCGTCTCCAGGACGGCCAGGGAGTTGACGCCCTCCCGGCGCAGCCGCACCGCCGCGCCGAGCCCGCCGAAGCCGCAGCCGATCACGGCGGCGCGCACATGGCCGCCGATCCGGTCACTCATGGTGTGTGCCTTCCCTCGCGTGGGTGCGGCTCGGTGCCGGTACGGGGCGGGCCGTGCCGCTGCCGGCGCCGCCGGGGCTCGGGCTCGTGCGCGCGCTCACGGCCGTTCGGCGACGATGCCTCCGTAGGGCCACTTGTCGTGATCGGCGGCGTCGGGCAGCACCCGGAAACGGCCGAAGCCCGCGCTCTCCAGGGAGGCCGTCCACTCGGCCATCGTGAGGTAGCCGGGGTTGACCCGGCGCGGCGGATCGAGTTCGGCGCGGTAGAAGCTGTGCAGCGTGGACTGGAAGAACTCGAAGGGGAAGAACTGCCCCGGGCGGCCCCGGCTGCCGAAGGTGAACACCAGCCAGCCGCCCGGTTTGAGGATCCGGCGGCTGTGGCTGAGTACCTGGTGCAGGTTCGCCACGTCGTACAGCACGCTCTCGTAGATCACCAGGTCGGCGGCCTCGTCCTGGAGATAGGGCACATCGTCGTACGCGTCCAGGTCATCGAGGTCCACCCGGTCGAAGCGCATCCGGTCCACCAGCTCGGGCAGTTCGGCGGTGAACGTCCGGCGGGCCTGCTGCATCAGGGAGCGGCTGACGTCGGTGAACCCGTACGAGGCCAGGTGCGCGGTGCGTTCCCGGAAGCCCTCGATCGTCAGCGCCTCGCGCAGGGTGGCGCCGATGCCGGCCCCGCCCTCGAAGACGACGGTGGGCTCACCGGAGCGCAGCCGCAGATCGAGGGCGCGGGCGGCCAGCTTGCTCGGCGCCCGTTTGGGGCCGGCGTCCACCATGAGGTGGTGCCACAGCCGCTGGGTCTCCTCGGCACCGTACGCCTCCTCCAGCAGGACAAGGCCGTCGCGTCCGCGCAGCACGCCGCCGACCACGCTCTCGAAGTACTTGATGACCTCCATCGTCGGCGAGCCGGTGACCCCGGGGCCCAGGAACTGTTCCTCGGACATCCGGGCGCGGGCCGCGAGTTCGGGGGTCGGACGGCAGGTGTCGCCTTGGACGATCAGCTCGCCGCGGTCGGCGAGGTAGTCGAGGAGCTTCTTGCGGAAGTAGAACGGCTGGCGGGCCATCGCGCCGGCCGGCGGCTCGGCGTCCGGGTGGTACGCGGCGGGCCCTTCGGCGAACAGGTGCGTCATGGCGACGCGGGCGAACAGCAACGACGCCTCGTGCCTGGCCCGTTCGATCTGCTCGGTGTAGGCGGGCGTGTAGACGTCGGCCATGCTGAGGGCGTCGATGCCGGGGCCCGGTTCGGTCCTGGTGGTCATGGCTGTGCCATCCATTCGGTCAGCGCGTCGGCGACCGCCTGCGGGCGCCGGGCCCAGTGGTAGTGGCTGGGCTCCTTCAACCGGAGCTGTTCGAGCGAGAGTTCGCGCAGGGTGACGGGGGCGGCGGTGACCTTGTCGGCGATGTGCCGCAGCCCGGCCGGGGGGACGAGGGGGTCGTGTGCGAAGCCGACGAAGAGGGTGGGGACGGTGCTCTTCGCCAGGGCTGCCTCGTAGTCGACCTCGGTACGGGAGAGTTGGTAGCGGCCGGTGCGGCCCTCCCGTACCCAGTCGAGGATCACGTGCCGGGCCTCGCGTCCGGCGAACGGGAACCACTGCGGCAGATAGCCCCACAGCGTGGCGACGACCCCGGTGAGCCGGACGCCGAAGTAGCGGCGCGCCGCGTCCTTGCCGGTCACGACGCGGTGCCAGGCGGTGCCGGTGCCGATGACGGCGGCCCGCGAGATCCGTTCGGGGGCGGTGGCGGTGTACAGCAGGGCCAGCTGGCCGCCCAGGCTGTGCCCGGCCAGCACGAGCTGTTCGACGCCGAAGGCGGCCCTGACCTCCTCGATGATCGTGGGCAGTTCGACCTCCAGGAGGTCGGCGTAGCCCCAGGTCCTGCGGCGGCCGGGGCGCACCGAACTGCCGCCGTGGCCCCGGTGGTCGGCCAGCGCGACGTGCGTGCCGTTCTCCACCAGCACATCGGCCAGCACCTCGTAGTAGCCGGCCCGTACGCCCATGGCGGGCAGGAACAGCACGACGGGCGCGGCCGGGTCCTCGGCGGGGAAGAGCCGGACGGTGGTGGTGCTGCCGTCGGCGAACGTCACCACCAGATCGGCGGGTTCCGTGGGAGCTTCCCGTTCCTCAGCCGGCCCCATGGGTCGTCCTTTCCGCGAGGGGGAACCGCGTCATGGAGAACAGCAGGTTCCGGTCGTAGAGCTGGTTCAGCAGGTCGAGCGCGGTGCGGTCCACGTCGTCGAGTACGGGGGCGTCCGGGAGGACGCCGGCCTGCCGGGCCAGGTGCCGCAGGCACAGCGCCAGCCAGCCGCCGTCCTCCAGGAACCCGGCCGACGGGCCCTCCCGCTCGGCGTCCTTGGGGCTCAGGGGGCTGGGGTGCCGCGCCAGCCAGCGCCAAGCGCAGGCGCCGGCGGCGTGCAGGTGCGTGTAGCGGGCCGCCAGGTCGTAGGCGGCGCCGCCGCGCCGCTGTCCCGGATCGCCCGCGAGGGCGGCGGCCTCGGCGTCCAGCGCGGCGCGCGCGGTACGCAGGTGTTCGGTGAGGTCGAGCAGCAGGGCGCGCCGGGCCGGGGAGAGTGCGGGTACGGGCTGTTCGCCGCCGAGCAGCGCGGCGAGGTGGTCGAGTCCGGCGGTGACGGCGTCCTCGTCCGTGTCGAGGGCCATGCGTTCCGGGTCGAGCGGGGCGGGCGCGGTGGCCGGGGGCCCCGGGGCGTACAGGGCGGGCAGCCCCTCGGTGCGTACGGTGCCGGCCGCGCGGGCCTCCGCGAGTGGGGTGAGCTGGTCGGCGAGGCCGCCCAGCACCACCGGGGTCGAGCCGTCGAACAGTCCGGTGACGGCGCAGTCCCGGCGCATCTTCTCGAAGACGGCCACCTGGAGCTGGTCCTGGCCGGTGAGGTAGGAGCGGGCGCCCAGCACGACGCCGAGCGATTCGATGGCGTCCGTGGCACGGTGCGGGATCAGGTACTTGGCGCACAGCGACTGGAGCGGCAGCTGGTCGGGCCGGTCGTGCGCGGCCCGGCAGGCGCCGGCCGCCACGGTCTCCCCCACCAGCAGGTCGGCGAACGCGTCGATCAGCCGGCGGGCCACCGGTTCGAGGTCGTGGACGGGGGCGTCGTACAGCCGCCGGTCGCGGGCGAACGCCAGGGTGTGGCGCAGACAGGTGTCGAGGGCGCCGAGGGCGAGGCCGGAGACGAGTACGCGGGTGATCTGGAAGGTCTCCAGGATGGTTTCCAGTCCCGAGCCGACCCGGCCGATGGCGTCGGTGCCGCGTACCCGCAGGCCGGTCAGGGTCAGGCCGCCGATGGCGCTGCCGCGCAGGCCGTGGGTGGCGACCTTCGGCAGCCGCCGCCAGGTGGTGCCGTCGTGCGGGGCGGTGGCCAGGAACAGGGTCAGGCCGCGCGGGCCGCGCCCGGTGCGGGCCGTCACGGTCGCGGCGCCGGCGTGTCCGGTGTTGTTGATGAGCCACTTCTCGCCGTCGATGCGCCAGCCGTCGCTCTCCCCCTCGGCGTCGGGGACGCGGGTGGCGGTGGTCTCGCCGGCCACCAGGTCCGCGCCGTGCTCGCGCTCGCTGAGCGCGAAGGCCACGAAGCCGCCGGCCCGCAGCAGGCGCGCGACGCTCTCCTTCTGCGCCGCGCTGCCGCGCAGCCACACGGGCAGCGCCGCCAGCAGATTGCTGCCGAGCGCGATGGCCGCCGTCAGGTCACGGCGGGACAGCACCCGGCACAGTTCGAACGCCTCCTCGATACCGCGCAGTTCACCGCCGCTTTCGGCGGGGATGAGCCACTCGGCGACACCCCGGTCCAGGGCGGCGCGGCACAGCCGATCGGGGAACGCGGCGTGCCGGTCGGCCTCCAGCGCCTGCGCGAAACCGCCGGGGAGTCGCGCGTCGTAGGGGTCCGCGAGGGCGTGTTCGAGCGAGAGCGCGGCGGATCCGGTGGGGGTCGGCGTCGTCACCGGGACTCACCTCCTTGTGCCACCAGTTCGAGCCCGGCCGGGCCGTCCGCCGGCTCGGTGCCGGGCCGCGCGAGGCGGGCCACGTCCTCCCACAGCAGGTGGCCCGTGCCGGGCGGCATCCGGCGGCCGGGTTCCAGCAGGGCGAAGATCCCGGAGCCCAGCCAGGGCGCCGGCGGCCCGTCCCCCTCCGGTGCGGTACGGGCCAGGCAGGTCGCCGCGAACAGCCGCGCGTAGCGGTCGGCGAACTGCTGCCCGGCCAGCGAGCGCGGGTCCAGCGCGTCCCGCGCCTCGGTACGTACCCGCGCCGCGGCGGCGCTCAGCGCGGCTGCGGCCCGGCCCAGTACGCCGTCCCCGTGTGCGGCGCCGAGGCGCTCCAGGACGGTGCCGGTCTCCTCGACGCCGGCCGTGACCGGGTCGTCGTCCGCGAACGGGCCGGTGTCCTGGCCGAACAGGGACGGCAGCGGGCCGCCGCGCACGAACAGGGCGTCCGCCCGCCGGGGATCGGCCGGGGCGTCCAGGCACGACGCCTGGGCCGCCAGCGAGCTGAGCACGACCGGCTCACTGCCGTCGAACAGTCCGAACAGCCGTACGTCGCGCCGGAGCTTCTCGAAGAGTCCCGACCAGTGGCCCTCGCGCAGGTACGAGCGGGCGCCGAGCACCACGGACAGCTTCCGCATCCGGGCCTCGACGACCTTGGGCACCACGTACTTGGCGACGGCCGAGGTGACCGGCACCAGGTCGGGCAGCACGTGCGGGGCGCGGGCGCAGGCCCGCGCCACCGCCTCGGCCGCCCGCAGATCCACGAGGGCCGCGGCGAGTTCCTCCCGCACGTACGGGATGTCGGTGGCCGTGCCGCCGTACAGCCGGCGTTCGGCGAGGAACGCGGTGCAGCAGCGCAGCGCCGTGGCGAGCACGCCCAGGCTGAGCGCCGGGACGAGGGTGCGGGTCACCGACAGGGAGGCGGAGGCGAGTTCGAGCCCGGCGCCGGCCCGTCCGATCAGCGCGGACGCGGGCACCCGGGCGCCGTGGAAGCGGATGCCGCCGATCTGCGCGGCGCGCACCCCGTGGGTGGGGACGCGCGGCAGGATCTCGTACGCCTCGGCGGGCAGTTCCTCCAGGTCGACCAGCACGAACGACAGGCTGCGCATGCCTGTGCGGTCGGGGTCGCGGGCGAGCAGGCACACGAACCGGGCCAGGGCCGCGTTGTTGATCAGCCACTTCTCGCCGTCGATGACGTATGCGCCGCCCTCGCGGCGCACCGTCGTCTCGCTCGCCAGCAGATCGGCGCCGTGCGCGCGCTCGGTGATGCCCAGCGCCACGTACGCCCCGCCCAGCACCGCGTCCGCGACCTTTCGGCGCTGCGCGGCGCTGCCCGCCAGCCACACCGGCATCGCGGCGCCCAGTGGCGAGTTGGCGATGAGGGTGACCGCCGGATCGCGTTCCGCGATGACCCGGCCGATGGTGAGAAGGTCCTCCAGGGAGGTCAGCCGGCCGCCGTGCTCCGCCGGCACCTGGTACGCGCGGTAGCCCCAGCTGTCGAGCGCCGCCAGCGACTCGGCGGGAAAGCGCTGTTCGCGGTCGTCACGGACACTGGCGGCGTAGGTCAGCGGCCCCACGGGGCGCAGCGGATCGCCGAGGTGGGCGGCGAGCGACCGCGCGCGGTGCGCGGCGTCCGGGCCCTCGCCGGTCAGCCGAGCGATGACGCACCTCCCTGGCCGGCCCCGGGGGCGGGCAGCGTCTCGGCGGCCGAGACCCGGGCGACGACCTTGCTGAGCGTGCCCTCCAGCAGCCGGCGGCGCATCAGCAGCCGCTGGAACTTGCCGCTGGTGGTGCGGGAGATGGCCAGCGCGGACAGCAGCACCACGTCGACGGAGGCACCGCCCAGCACCTCGGCGGCGGAGCGCCGGATGGCGGCGACGGTCTCGGTGTACGGGCCCTCGGTGGCGACCTCGGCGAACACGCACAGCCGCTCGGGCAGCTTGGCGTCCGGGTCGGCCGGCAGCACGACGGCGATCGCGGAGCGGCGGAAAAGGCCGGGGGCATCGCGTACCGCGTCCTCGATGTCCTGCGGGTAGTGGTTCTGCCCGGCGAGGATCAGGATCTCCTTGCTGCGCCCGGTGATGTGCACGCAGCCGTCCGCCAGGTAGCCGAGGTCGCCGGTGCCGCGCCAGCCGTCCGGCAGCCCGGACGGTGCGGGCTCGCGGTAGTAGCCGGCGGTGACGGCTTCGCCGCGGATCTCGATCTCGCCGACCGCGCGTTCGCCCACCACCTCGCCGTCGGCGGTGACGCGGACCTCGACGCCCGGGGCGGGGGTTCCGCAGTTGACGACACCCCGCGCGCCGGTGGTGGCGGGGACGGCCTTGCGCTCGTCGTTGAGCGCGGCGCGGTCCACCCAGTCGATGGTCGGGGGCCGGCTGTCGGAGTCGAAACTGACCGGCAGGGTGGCCTCGGCCAGCCCGTAACAGGGCACCTGCGCCTGGGCCCGGAAGCCGGCGGCGGAGAAGTGCCGGGCGAATTGGCCCAGTCCCTCGGGGTCGATGGGCTCCGCGCCGTTGAGCGCCAGCCGTACGCCGGACAGGTCGAAGCCCGCCACCTCCTCCGCCGGTACCGCCTCGACCAGGTACTGGTAGAAGAAGTCCGGGCCGACCAGGATGGTCGCGCCGGCCGCGCAGGACGCGGCCAGCCACTCGGCCGGCTGCTTGACGAAGTCGCGCGGCGCGGACACGCACACCCGGATGCCGCTGCCCAGCGACGCCAGCGAGCCGAACAGGCCCAGGTCGTGGGAGAGCGGCAGCCAGTGGCTGATCACATCGGTGGTGCGGGGCCGCAGGGCGGCCGGGATGATGCGCAGCGCGGCCAGCACGTTGCGGTGGGTCAGGGCGACCCCGCGCGGGTGGGAGGTGCTGCCCGAGGTGTACTGGATGAGGGCGAGGTCCCCCGGGTCGCGGCCGGGCGGGCGTACGTCGCCGGGAGCGGTGGGCGCGGACGCGCGGGCGGTGCGCAGCAGTTCGCTCAGCGGCTGGGTGGTGACATCGGGCAGCACCTCGGCCAGGACCGGCACCGCGTCGTCGTCGGCGAGGATCAGGGCGGCTCGGCAGTCCTCGACGATGTGCCGCAGCCGGGCGGCGGACGCCTGGTTGCGGCCGGCCCGCGCGGAGACCGGGACGGCGATCGCGCCGACCGACACGATGGCGTTGAGCACCGGGAAGAAGTCGGCGGGGGAACCGGCCGGGAAGACCACCGGGGCACCGGGTTCGACGCCGCGGGCGCGCAGTTCGGCGGCCAGGGCCAGCCCGTCGCGCTCCAACTGACGGAAGGTGACGGCCCGCTGGGGGTCGGTGGCGCCGATCAGCTGCTCGGGATACCGCTCGGCCGCGTACGTGAACAGGCCGTCGAGCAGGGTGACGGAGGCGGGCACGGCGGGAGCGAACTCCGGTGCACCGCCCGTGCCACGCGTACCGCTCACGCCGCTTCCCCGGAGACGGTGGCGGCGCGCTGCGCGGCGATCTCCTCCACCAGCCGGCCCAGGGAGACGCCCTGGAAGAAGAGGCTGTCGTCGAGTTCTATGTCGAAGCGCCGCTCGACCTTGCCGGCGACCCGCAGCAGCTTGATGGATTCGACCATGCCGAGATCGGACAGCACGGATTCCCGGGTCACCTGCTCGGCCGGCACCCGCAGCGTGTCGGACACGATCTGCCGGAGCGTCTCGAAGATCTCTTGTTCGTCGGATGAGTACGCCATGGTGAGGAAACCGTCCTATGCGTCAACAGAGGGCTGGGCGCTGTCGTGGTCATCGAGGTGGCGCATGGTGGAGCCGCACAGCGACCGTATTGACTGGCCCCCATCCGCTGTTCTTCCCGTGGTAATCGGCCGGCGGGGCGGCCGGTGGACGGGCGATGACCGGCGCGTGGACGGGCGTTGCGCCGCGACGAACGGGCACGGGCGGCCACGGGAGAGCTGGAACGGGGCCCGCGCCGGGCAGCGCCGCCCGGTGCCGCGCGACCGCCTTCAACGGCGGCGGGCGCCGTGCGATCATGTCCCCCTGGAACGTTCGTCCTGCCTTGGCAATGTCGCCAACGCCCCCCACGCGCACGCGAGATGCCCGAGATGGGATGGTTCCGCGGTGGAATTCCACCTGCTCGGCCCCCTGGAAGTGCTGCACGAAGGCGAACGGCTGGCGCTCGGCGGTGTCCGGCAGCGCGCCGTGCTGGGGTTCCTGCTGCTGCACGCGAACACCCCCGTCGCCACGCGACGGCTCATCGACGCGCTGTGGCACGACAACGAGCCGGCCACCGCGCGCAAGATCCTCCAGAACGCCGTCTCGGGGCTGCGCAGAACACTGGCGGCCGGGAGCGGACCCACCCACAGCGCGACGCCGTACTCACTGGCGGCCGGGCCCCACGGTTACGTCCTGCACGTGCCGTCGCACCACATCGATCTGCCGCGCTACGCGCGTCTCGTCGCGCACGGACGGCGGCGGCTGGCGGTCGGTTCCTGGGCGTCGGCCGCTCACCTTCTCGATTACGCCCTGGGGTTGTGGCAGGGCCGCGCGCTGGCCGACCTGATCGAGGCGGGCGTCGCCTGGCCGGAGCTGACCGCGCTGGAGGAGGACCGCTGGCAGGTGCTCAGCGACAAGATCACCGCCGACCTGATGCTGGGGCGCGTCGCCGAGGTCACGGCCGAGCTGAGCGTGGTGACCACGGCGGAACCGGTCAGGGAACGGCTGTGCGCCCAGCTGATGCTGGCCCTGTACCAGAGCGGCCGCCAGGCCGACGCGCTGGAACGCTACCGGCGGGCCAAGGCGGCGATCGTCGGGGAACTGGGCGTCTCCCCCGGCCGCGAACTGCGCGACCTGGAACGCGCCATTCTCACCCAGTCCCCCGCGCTCAGCTCCCCCACCGCCGCGGCCCGCCTCTTCACCCGCCCGCCGGCCCCCACCACCCGGCTCCCCCCGCCCCGCACGGCCCGCCTTGCCCCGGGCCTCCCCGGCAAACGCCTCACCCGGGGCCGCTGACCCCGCGGCGGGGGCCCGGGCCGCACGGCGGGATCAGGTCACGCGGCGGGGCCCGGGGGCACCGGCTGTTCGGCGGAGACCGGGCCGCCACCTGCCCGCGGCCGGTACGTGTGCCAGGCCGCGCCGTACAGCAGCAGGGCTGCGGTGAAGGCGGCGCCCCCGCGCTTGGCGGCGCCGGTCAGCACCCCCTCGGCGAAGGTCCCCCAGGGTGCCCGGACGGTGGTGGCCGGGTACGTCGTCTCGCTCGTACCGTCCTCGAAGACGCGGGTGACGGGGTGCTCGTGGTCCACCACGGTCGTGTACCGGAAGGCGTCGATGTCGGCGCGGGCCCCGGCGGCGACGCCCAGCGCGGTGGCCAGGGCCAGCAGCGCGAGCACGGTCAGCCGCACCGGGCGGCTCAGCCGGCCCCCGCCGTTGCCCGCGTCCCGGTGCCCGGCCCGCGTCCGGTCGCGGCGCCGCCACAGATGGCGGGCGATCAGCGCCAGGCCGAGGACGGTGCTGAGGGTCTGGAGCAGCCGGGAGACGGTCAGTCCGCCCAGCACCGGCTCGCTCAGCAGGGCGGCGCGGGTGACCAGGAAGCCGTCCCCGTGGGTGACGGCGTCCCAGGCGAGATGGGTGGCGATCCCGATCAGCGCGGAGAGCACCAGCCATCCGGCGTACCGCGCCCGCTCCCGGGGCCCGGCCCCGGGGGCGGCGGCGGGTGACCCCACCCGCACCCGGGCCGGGAGCAGAGCCACCAGCGGCCCGCGCACCAGCCGCCAGCCGAGGACCAGCAGGAGGGCCATGGGCAGGTTGACCAGCAGCCCGGTCAGCGGCCCGTGTGTCGTGGTGGCGTTGAGGAACGGCTCGTACCAGTCGCCGGACGAGGTGGCGGCGACGCCGAGCTCACCGAGGTAGTAGGGGACGTCGGGGGCGAGGGCGCCCATGACGAGGGCCGCCGGGACGAAGGGGCGGCGCAGCAGCGGCAGGACGGCCGCGGGGTGGGACAGCGTGAACGGCAACGCGGTGCTCTCTCTGCTCGCGCTCAACAATGGAACGCACAGGAGACTATTCACTTCAACGGACTATGGCAATGCGGTCAGCTTCCCCGCCGCACCCGCCACACCCCGACAGTGAGCGCCGCCCCCAGCGGCAGCACCAGAGACAGCAGCACCACGGGCCACGGATCGAGCCAGGCGTCCGCGTACGCGCGGCCGATCAGCGGCGGGGAGGCCACCGCCATCGCCCCCAGTTCGTACAGCCCCCGCGAGCGCCGCCGCACCGCCAGCACGATGCCCGAGGCGGCCAGCACCAGCAGCGGCCATGCCCCGTAGTCCGTGCTCACCGCGAACTCCCCGGTGCCCACGGCCACCAGCGGGAACCAGCCCACCGCCGCCATCACCCCGGCCGCCGCGCACACCCCGGGATCCGCCCGCCGGTCCCGCGGGCAGGCCAGCACGACGGCCACCGTCAGCAGGGCGAGCACCGGCACCAGCGCGCCCCCGCCGCGCGCCGGACCGACGGCCGGCCACAGCGCGACCGTCCCCAGCAGCCCGCCCGACACCGCGGCGACCCCGGCCGCCCAACGCCCGGTCAGCGCGACGATCGCGCCCCCGCACACCAGGAGCGAGCACAGCAGATACAGCCCCCACGCGGCCCCCGTACCGGCCACCATGGCGCGCAGCGTGGTCGGGGAGAGCACCAGGGTCCGGTACCAGTCGGTCAGTTCGAGGCCGGCCACCACCGCGGCGGTGGCCAGCGCGAACGGCGCCGCGAGCGCGAACAGCCGCCCGCCGGGCGCGGCCGGGTCCAGCCCCAGGCGCATCCGCAGCGCGTGCGCCGCCAGATCGGCGTCGGCCCGCAGCCGGGCGGCGCGGGACAGCCCGGCGGTCAGCTCCCGGTGCGTCTCGGCGATCTCCGGTCCGTGCACGGCGCGGTAGCCGGCCGGGTAGAGCCGGACCGGACTGCGGCTCATGTGGGCTGCACGGCGCCGCCGATGCCCAGCCGCCGGCGCGCCTCGGAGGCGGTGGCCGCCATCCGCTCCGCCTCCGCCGCCAGCCGGTCCCGGCCGGCGGGGGTGAGCGCGAACGTACGGCGGGCGCGCCCGTCCACCACCTCGTCACGCTCCACCCGGATCAGGTCATCGGCCAGCAGCCGGTCCAGCGCCCCGTACAGCGCGCCGGTGCGCGGCACCACCCGGCCGTCCGTGATGGCCTTGACCTCCTGCGCGATCGCGTAACCGTGCCGGGGCGCGTTGGCCAGCGCCGTCAGCAGCAGCAGGGCCAGCTCCTGCATCCCTCGCTCACTCATGCCAACAGAGTATTCCGCCCGGCGGAGCGCCGTCCCCCGCGCTCACTCCCCCTTGGCCTCCCGGCGCCCCTGCACCGACAGCGCCAGCCAGCAGCCCCAGCCGATCGGCTGCAACAGCCAGTAGCTCCAGATCCGGTAGAGCAGCGTGGCCGCCAGCGCGTCGGCGGCGCTCAGCCCGTACACCACCAGCAGCGCCGCCATGCTCGCCTCCACCACGCCCACCCCGCCCGGGGTCAGCCGCAGACTGCCCGGGATCTGCGTCAGCCCGTACGCGATCAGCACCCCGTGCCAGGGCACCGAGATGCCCAGCGCCCACAGCGAGGCGATCAGACAGGCCGCGTCCAGCAGCCAGTTGAACTGGGCGTACGCGTACGGCCGCAGCCACGGACGGAAGCCCGGCTGGATGGCGCGGGCCTGCACCAGCAGCCGGTTCACCGCCTCGGTGCCCTCCCTGGCCCTGCGGTGCCGGGCCTGGACCCGCCGCCACCTGCGACGCGCCCAGGCCCGCACCGCGGCCGAGCGCGCCAGAACCAGCACCAGCAGCGCCAGAAGCACCAGCACGAACCCGATCCGGCCCAGAACGGCGCCGGGCCCCCGGGCACCGGCCGTCAGCAGCCCCGCCGCCAGCACCACGATCAGGCCGAGCGCGGACAGCGCCCCGGCGATGACCAGCGAGGCGGCGGCCAGCGCCTTGCTCGCGCCCCTGCGGTGCAGTTGCTGGTAGAGCCAGGCGGCGGAGAACGCGGCGCCCCCCGGGAGCGCGCCGGCCACCGCGTTGGAGGCGAGGATCATGGACAGCAGCGGCCGCATGCCCATCCGCAGCCCGCCGGTCAGCAGCAGCCAGCGCTGGACGGCGGCCAGGCACCACAGGGCGCCCGCCTGACAGACCAGGGCCAGCGCCGCCTTGACCGGATTGACGTGGGACAACTGCTCGAACGCCCCGCCCAACTCGTCCCGGCGGGACGCCGCCAGCACCAGCGCCGCGATGATCACCGCCGCGGCGAGCAGCCACACCAGCCATCCGGCTCTGGGCGGGGGCCGGCTGTCATCGATACCGGGCTGATCACCATGCGTCATGACGGTTTTGACGGTAACAGTGGGGAGCGTCCGGTTCTCGTCGTACATGCGGGGGATCCGCCGTGACCTCCCGGTGCCGGGGGCGTTGTGCTTCTGGTGAACCGGGCGAGGGTGAGACGAGGAGGGTGCCGGTGCGCTCATTACGGGCCGCGGCCTTCGACACGGAGGTCTTCGACATCACCGGCGGCGCCACGCTCACCGAGCGGATCGCGGACTTCGCCTCCCCCCTGACCCGGATGCTCCTCAGCGGCGACGGCCTGACCACCACCGCGCTGCACGCCCTGACCGGCGCCGCCCCCCGGGTACGGCTGCTGCGGGCCGACCGCATGCCCGCGGGCCGCGCCGGGCGCCCGGTGCCCGCACTGCTGGAGATCGGCGAGGGACAGGGCGTCCTCACCCGGCACTCCGCGCTCACCGGCCCCGGAGGCCGCTGGCTGTCGGTCAACCAGGTGGTCGCCCGCGACGATCTGCTGCCGGAGATCCGGCCACTGCTGGCGGACGGCCGGCTCCCCATCGGCGCCGCCCTGCACGCCGCCGGCACCGGCCACCGCCGCACCGTCCTGGACGCGGGCCGCCGCCGCTGGCCCAGCGGAGAACCCGCCTGCTACAAGACGTATCTGCTGTGGCACGGGGAGCGGCCCCTGGTCCTGGTCAACGAACTGTTCCACCCCTCCCTGGTGTCCCCCTGATGCGCCGGCTGCGCACCCAGGTCGGCATCATCGGCGCCGGACCGGCAGGGCTGGTGCTCGCCAATGTGCTGGGCCGGGCCGGCATCGACTGCCAGGTCGTCGAACGCCACCCGCGCGCCCGCGTCGAGAGCCGCGCCCGGGCGGGCCTGCTGGAGGAACGCACCGTCGCCTACCTGCGCGCCCACGGCCTCGCCGACCGGCTGCTCGCCGAGGGCACCCGGCACGGCTGGTGCGAGTTCCTGTGCCATGGACAGCGGCTGCGGATGGACTACGCGGCCCTGACCGGCGGCGCCCGGCACTGGGTGTACCCGCAGCAGTGGCTGGTCCGCGACCTGATCGCCGCCCTGGAGACCGACGGACGGCTGCCCTGGTTCGCGACCCCGGCCCGCGCCGTCGAGGAACTGCGGCGCATCCGCTGCGACCGGCTCCAGATCGACTGCGACTACGTCATCGGCTGCGACGGCGGACACGGCGTCAGCCGGCACGCCCTCCACCCCGTGCTGCGCCGCGAGGTGACCCAGCGCTACCCGTACGACTGGCTCGCGGTGCTCGCCGAGGTCGACGCCCCCGCCCCCGGCGTGCTGTACGCGCTGCACGAGCGCGGGTTCGCCGGAATGATGCCGCGCACCCCCGCGATCAGCCGCTTCTACCTCCAGTGCGCCGCGGGCGACACTCCCGCCGACTGGCCCGAGCAGCGCGTGCGCGAGGAACTGCGGCTGCGGCTGGAGGGCGGCCCCGCGCTCGGCGTGCTGTACGAGCGGCGGACGCTGCGCATGCACAGCCGCGTCACCCGGCCGCTCCAGCACGGGCCGCTGTTCCTGGCCGGCGACGCCGCCCACCTGCTGACCCCGTCCGGCGCCAAGGGCATGAACCTCGCCATCGACGACGCGGCCGACCTCGCGCACGCCCTGCTGCACGGCGGCCTCGCCGGATACGGGCAGCGCCGGCTCGCGGCGCTGCGCCGTGCCCAGGACTTCTCCGAGCGTCTGATGCGCCTGCTGCACAGGCCGCCCGGGGACGCGCTGGAGGAACTGCGGCGGCTGACCCGGCCGGGCCCCGAGGCGGCGGCCTTCGCCCGCGAGTTCGTGGGACACGTGAACCGTAAAGAGTGGAGAGCATGATGGCGATCCCCGTCCTGGCGGACCGGATGCGTGACCGGGTGCGGGCCCTGTACGGCTTCTCGCGCGGCACGCAGGCCTCCCTGTCCGTCGCCCAGCCGCTGATCGGCGCGCTGATCGCGGTGCCGAACCCGCCGCTGGACCGGCTGGGGGTGGCGCTGGTGGCGGCGTTCGCCGGGTACTTCGCGCTGTTCGCGGTCAACGACCTGCTGGACCACCGGCTGGACCGCAAGCGGTTCGCCCACCTGCGCTCCTACGAGGGCTTCGACATCGACAGCACCGGCGTCCGGCACCCGCTGGCGCAGGGCCGGCTCTCCTACCCCGGCGCGGTCGCCTGGGTGGTGACGCTCGGCGGGCTCGCGCTGGTGCTGGCGGCCTGGCTGCACTGGCTGTGCGCGGTGCTGTTCGTGGTGGCGGCGCTGCTCCAGGTGGTGTACTGCGCGCTGGCCACCGTCACCCCGCACAAGTTCTGGCTGACCGGGGCGTGCGTGGGGCTGGCGGCGTGCGCGGGCTGGTTCGCGCTGGCCCCGGTGACGGCGGGCGGCGGCGGGGTCGACTGGGTACGGCTGCCGCTGTTCTTCTGCTGGATGGCCGCCTGGGAGATCGGCGGGCGCAACCTCGTCAACGACTGGGCCGACGTGGAGGAGGACGTGCACCTGGGGGTGCGCACCGTGCCCGTCGTGTACGGCCACCGGGTCACAGCACGCCTGGTGCTCGCGTTCCTGCTGATCACCTTCGTGTGCGGGGTCGCCCTGATGATCGCCGGGTGGTCCTCGTTCCGGGCCATCGGCGTGGTGGGCAGCGTGCTCGCCGGCTGCTGGGCGCTGCTGGTGCCCGGCCTCGCGCTGTACCGCGACCCGCGCCCGGAGACGGCGCTGGCCGTCTTCAACCGGGCCAGCCTGTACCCGGTCCTGGTGCTGGTGGTCATCCTGCTGGCCATGGCGCGGCCCGCATGACGGCCGTCATGCCGCGCGGCGGCCCCGATGCCTCCTGGCTGGACCGGCGTTACCAGACGGACGAGCCCGAGTACCTCGACCGCCCCGACACCCCGCACGAGGCGGCCCGGGTCCGGCGGGCCCTGCACCGGATGCAGCTGCTGACCCGCGGCTACGACCGGTACGCGCGCTGGACCCTGGAGCGGGCCGGGGCCGCCCCCTCTCCCCGGGTGCTCGAACTCGGCGCCGGTACCGGCGGCCTGTCCCGGCGGGTGCTGCACCGGCACCCGGGGGCGCGGGTGACGGTGAGCGATGTGGCGCCGGACGCGGTGGCGGCGCTGGAGGCCGGGCAGCTGGGGGCGCACCCCAGGGCGGCGGTGCGGCGGCTGGACGCGACGGCGATCGACGCGCCGGACGCGGCGTTCGACGTGGCGGTGTTCGCGGCGAGCCTGCACCATCTGCCGCCGGACGGGGTGCGCGCCGTGCTGCGCGAGGGCACCCGGGTGGCCACCACGCTGCTGCTGATCGACGCGTGGCGCAGCCCCTGGGTGTGCGCGGCGGCCGTCCCGCTCATGTTCGCGACCGGGGGGGCCGACCCATGTGCACGACGGGGTGATCAGCCTGCGCAAGGCGTACGGCGCGGCGGCCCTGCGCGAGCTGGCCGCGCCGCTCCCGCTGACGGTCCGCTTCGCGTTCCCCGGCTACCTGGTGGCCACGGTGGGCCGCGACGCGTGAGGGCCCTGCCGCATCCGGGTGCCGGGACGGCCCCGCCCGCCGTCCCGGTCCGCGTCGCGGCGGGAGGCCGGTCTCTCACCGGTCGCGGGTGAGGGACCAGTCGGCCAGCGCCATCAGCCGGTCGCGGTGCGGGGAGGGCGGGAAGCCGCCGGTCAGGGCGTACTTCGCGGCGGTGGCGTAGGCGCGGGCCAGCTCGCCGGTGCGCCCGATGGCGTCGGTGCGGCGCAGCACGGGAGCGGCGCGGGCCAGCAGCTCCGGGTCCGGGAGGGTGGCGGCGCCGGCCAGCAGCCCGGTCAGCAGTTCGCGGTCGGCGGGCCCCGCGTACTGCCAGGCGAGCAGCAGCGGCATCGCGGCCCGCCGGTTGCGCAGGTCGCTGGCGGCGGGTTTCCCGGCCACCGCCTCTCCGGTGGTCCACGGCAGCAGGTCGTCCCGCAGCTGGAAGGCGATCCCGAGCGCGTGCCCGTAGGCGGTGGCGGCCCGCACGCGCGGCTCGTCGCCGCCGCCCAGCACCACTCCGAGCCGCCCGGCCAGCGCCAGCAGGGCACCGGTCTTCTCGCCCGCCATCCGCAGGTACTCCTGCGGGGGCAGTTCCCAGCCGCCGCTGAGGGCCAGTTCGCGCAGCACGCCCCGGGAGATCTCCTCGCCCGCCTCGGCGACCAGGCCGCAGGCCCGCACCACCGCCTCGGCCGGCACCCCGGCCCGTACGCAGCCGGTGAGCGCGCTGAACGCCATGAAGAACAGCGCGTCACCGGTCACCAGCGCCCGTTCGGTGCCGAACGCCCGGTGCAGGGCGGGCTGTCCGCGGCGGGTGTCGTCGCCGTCGATGATGTCGTCGTGCACGAGCGAGGCGGAGTGCAGCACTTCGACGGCCTCGGCGGCGCCCAGCAGCCGGGCGGGGCGGGTGCCGGTGGCGGCGCCGAACTCCAGCAGCACCAGGGGGCGCAGCAGTTTGCCGCCGGAGAGCACGGCGTGCCGGTTCATCGTGTCCAGCTCGTCGCCGGCGCGGCCGCGGCCGAATCGCTGTTCCAGCGCGGCCCGTACCTGGGTGGTCGTCGTCCCGGGAGTCACATGGTGAGTCAACGCGGTGGCGCGCGATCGGGCACTACGCGGACGCCGAATGCCCGGGACCGCCACCCGTCCGTGGCGCGGCGGAGACGGCGAGCAGCAGGGCGACGCCCACCGCGTAGCACAGCAGGGGCAGGGCGGGCAGGCGTCCGTCCGGGGCGAAGCCGCGCAGGGCGAGGCGGGCGAGCGCGAAGGAGGCGGCGGTCAGGCCCGCCCCGAGGAGCAGCCACGGTCCGGTGCTCCAGCGGGTGCGGGTGGGGTACGGGGGCGGGTGCGGCAGCCGGGCCATGGCCAGGACGAGGGGGATCAGCAGGGCGGCGCAGATCAGCACCCACACCGGGCGCAGCAGCCACCAGCCGCCGGAGCCCACGGGTTCGAACGGCAGCAGCCCGGCCGGGTAGAGGATGGCGCCGATGGCCAGGGCGGGGGCCATGTGCCACAGGTACAGCGGCATCGCGGCGGCGTTGGCGGCGGTGACGCGGCGCGGGTGGCGCAGCCGGCGGCGTACGGCGTCCTCGGCGGCGAGCAGCAGGCCGATGAGGACGACGGAGTAGGCGAACAGGGCGATGGAGGGGGGTGAGGCGTTCTGGATGTGGGCACCGGGCACGCCGATGGTGCTGACGGGGAACGGGCCGGGGACGACCAGCACCACCCACAGCGCCGCCGCGGCGGCGGCCGACCCCAGCAGCAGGGGGCGGGTGAGGGCGCCGTCCCGCCAGGCGAAGCCGAGCAGGTACAGGCCGCCCCACACCCACAGGTAGTTGCTCCAGCCGATCACGGGGATGCCGGGGCCGAGGACGCCCACGTCCACCACGGCGCTCAGCGCCGCGAACGCCAGCGGCAGCCACAGGCCCAGGCGCCGCCACAGGGCCAGCAGCGCCGGGGTGAGGGCCAGCAGCAGCAGATACATCGGCAGGAACCACAGGTGCAGGGCGACGGCCCAGAACACCTCGTCCCGCACGGTGGGCGGCACCCCGGCGGCCACGCACACCACCACGGCCAGCACGGTGACCGCCACGTACACGGTGGTGGGCACCAGCAGCCGCCGGGCCCGGTCCGCGAGCCAGCCTCCCCAGGACTCGCCGCGGGCGTGGTGTCCCGACCAGGAGACGGCGTTGGCGTAGCCGCCGGCGAGGAAGATGAGCGGCATCACCTGGAAGAAGAGGGTCAGCCACTGGGTCCACGGCAGGGCGTCCACGACGTCCTCGCCGTGCAGGTGGCCGCCCCGGTCGCTGATGGAGGTCAGCAGCCAGTGGCCGACGACGACGAAGCCGACGGCGGTGATCCGCAGCAGATCGACGTACGGGTTGCGGCCCGGTGGTGCGGCCGGGGCCGGGGCGTCCGGCGTCACGGGAGGGTGGCGGGCCCGCCGCCCACGCTCCCCGCCGCGGTCACTGCCACGGTCATCGCGTGCCCTCGTCTCTCGCCTCGCGCCCACCGGTGCTCGCCATCCTGGGCGATGACCGCCCGCCGCCCGGGGACCCCGGGGCGGCGCGTGTCGTACGGGGCGGCGCCCGCTCACTCCAGTTCGCGGGCCTCCTCCGGGCGGGAGCGCGCCAGTTCGGCCAGGGTGCCCAGGGCGGCGTCGAGGACCTGGTGCGAGGGGGTGGCCAGGGCGATGCGCACCGCGTGCGGGGCGTGGGCCGGGTTGGTGGTGAAGGCGGCGGCCGGGGCCAGGGCGATCCCGTGGCGGGAGGCGGCGGCCAGGAAGGTGTCGGCGCGCCAGGGGGCGGGGAGTTCCCACCACAGGTGGTCGGAGCGTTCGTCGGCCCGGATACTGAAGCCGGCCAGCCGCTCGCGGGCGATGCGCTGGCGCGCCGCCGCCTCCTCCCGTTTCGCGGCGGCGATGGTGGCGGCCGTGCCGTCGGCGAGCCAGCGGGTGGCGGCGGCCAGCGCGTACGGCGCCGCGGTCCACGCGCCGGACCGTACGGCGGTGGCGATCTGCTCGGTCAGGGCGGGCGGGGTGAACGCGAAGCCCACGGTCAGCCCGGCCGAGATCCGCTTGGACAGGCTCTCCACCAGCACCGTGTGGTCGGGCGCGAGCGCGGCCAGCGGCGGCACGTCCTCGCGCAGGAAGGAGAAGACGGCGTCCTCGATGAGCGGCAGGTCCAGTTCCCGCACGGTGGCGGCGACCGCCTCGCGCCGGTGCGGGGGCATGGTGACGGTGAGCGGGTTGTGGAGGGTGGGCTGGAGGTAGACGGCGCGCAGCGGGGTGCGCTGGTGGGCGGCGCGCAGGGCGTCGGGGCGTACCCCGTCCTCGTCCATCTCCAGCGGTACGAGGGTGACGCCGAGCCGGGCGGCGATTCCGGCGGCGGGCGGGTAGGTGAACCGTTCCACCCCCAGCCGTTCCCCCGGGGGCACCAGGGCGGAGACGGTGGCGGCGATGGCCTGCCGGGCGCCGGCGGTGAACAGGGTGTGCGCGGGGTCCGGCGTCCAGCCGGCGCGGGCGAGCCCGGCGGAGGCGGCGGCCCGTGCCTCGGGGGTGCCGCGGGCCCCGACCTGCCACAGCGCGGCGGTGAGGACGTCGGCGCGCAGCATGCCGCTGAGTCCGCGGGCGAGCAGGGCGGCGTGATCGGGGGAGGCGCCCGGGCGGTTCATGCCGAGTTCGACGCGCCCGGCGGAGGGGTCGGCCGGTTCGGAGAGCCAGGGTCCCGGGGCGATCGGGGTGGCGCGGACGAAGGTGCCGCGGCCGACCTCGCCGACGGTGAGCCCGCGCCGGGCCAGTTCGGTGTAGACGCGGGCGGCGGTGGAGGCGGCGATGGCGTGCCTGCGGGCGAACTGCCGCTGCGGCGGCAGCCGGTCGCCCGGCCGCAGCCGGCCCTCGGCGATGTCCGCCGCGATCCGGTCGGCGATCAGCCGGTAGTCCTCCATGCGCCACACCCCGTATTGCTCTCGTCCCGCACATTGCACTGAGTTCAATGATGTTATTGCACTCGGATATTGCTCCGGATAGCCTCGATCCGTCAAGGTCCCACAGGAGGAACCATGCGGAACACGGCGTACGAGGACCGGGGCACCGGCACACCCCTGCTGCTGGTGCACGGGCACCCCTTCAACCGCACCATGTGGCACCCCCAGACCGAACACCTCGCCGCCGCCGGCCACCGGGTGATCGTCCCCGACCTGCGCGGCTACGGCGACACCCCGCCCGCAGGCGAGCACACCACCCTGGACGTCTTCGCCCACGACCTCGCGGCCCTCCTGGACCGGCTCGGCGTCGCCCGCTGCGCCGTCGGCGGGCTGTCCATGGGCGCCCAGATCGCCCTGGAGTTCTACCGGCTCTTCCCCGAGCGGGTCACCGCCCTCGTGCTCGCCGCCGGCAGCCCGCGCGCCGACTCCGCACCCGCCCGCCAGGTGCGCCGCACCACCGCCGAGCGGCTGCTGCGCGAGGGCATGACCGCGTACGCGGACGAGACCCTGCCGAAGATGGTGTGCCGCGACACCCTCCAGACCCGGCCGGACGTCAACCGGCACGTACTGGCGATGATGGACACCACCGACCCGGCCGGCGCCGCCGCCGCCCTGCGAGGGCGCGCCGAACGCCCCGACTACCTCCCCCTGCTCCCGCGCATCACCGTGCCCACGCTGATCGTGGTCGGCCGGCACGACGAGTTCACGCCGGTCGCCGAGGCCGAGCTGATGCACCGCCACATCCCCGGCTCGCGGCTGGAGATCATCGAATCCGCCGGGCATCTGCCGAACCTGGAGCAGGAGTCGGCCTTCAACGCCGCCCTGGCCGGGTTCCTGACGGAGCACAGCCCTCTGGCCCGATCGGGTGGTTCGCCCGGCTGACCCGGCGCGCGCCCCCCGCCCCCTCGGCGCGCTGTGCAGACTTCGCTGATGGCAGACGTGGCCTTCATCGCGCTGACGATCGGGTGCTTCACGGTTCTGGTACTGATCGTGAAGGGGGTGGCCCAGGTGAGCGACGCGCACCGGGCCGCCCACGGCGAGACCGCCGGCACGCCGCACCCTCACCCGGCGGGCGGAGCAGCGGACAGGGGAAAGCGGTGAGCTGGGAGAACATCCTCGGCCTCGGCGCCAGCGGCGCGCTGCTGCTCTACCTGCTGTGGGTGCTGCTCTTCCCGGAGCGCTTCTGATGAACGACGCCGCCGCCGGCCTGCTGACCATCGCCGCGCTGGTGGCGCTGCTCGCCCTCGTCCACGTCCCGCTCGGCGACTACCTGGCGCGCGTCTACACCGGCGAGCGGCACCTGGGCGTGGAACGACTGCTGTACCGGATCGCCCGCGTCGACCCGCGCGCCGACCAGCGGTGGACGGCGTACGCGCTGTCGCTGCTCGCGTTCTCCGCCGTCTCGGCCCTGTTCCTGTACGCCCTTCTGCGGCTCCAGGGGGTGCTGCCGCTGGCGCAGGGGCACGCGGGGGTGCACCCCGCCGGCGCCTTCAACACCGCACTCTCCTTCGTCAGCAACACCGACTGGCAGTGGTACGCGGGCGAGACGACGCTGGGGCCGCTGGCGCAGATGGCGGGCCTGGCCGTGCAGAACTTCCTGTCGGCGGCCGTGGGCCTGGCCGTGGCGGTGGCGCTGATCCGCGGCTTCGCCCGCTCCCGCACCGACCGGCTCGGCAACTTCTGGGTGGACCTGATCCGCGGCACCGTGCGGGTGCTGCTGCCGCTGGCGGTGCTCGCCGCGCTCGTCATGGCGGCGGCCGGGGTGGTGCAGAACTTCCAGGCAGTACGCGAGATCGTCACCCTGGGCGGGGACCGGCAGGCGCTGACCGGCGGCCCCGTCGCCTCCCAGGAGGCCATCAAGCTGCTCGGCACCAACGGCGGCGGCTACTACAACGCCAACGCGGCGCACCCCTACGAGAACCCCAACCCGTTCACCAACTTCTTCCAGGTCTTCCTGCTCCTGCTGATCCCGTCCGCGCTGCCCCGCACCTTCGGGCGGATGACCGGATCGCCCCGGCACGGCTGGGCGGTGCTGGCGGCGATGACCGCGCTGTGGGCGATCGGGCTCGCCGCCGTCACCACGGCCGAGGCGACGCACCACGGGGACGTGCCGCAGGCGGTGGGCGCGGCGACGGAGGGCAAGGAGTGGCGGTTCGGGGTGTGGAACAGCGCCCTGTACGCCAACGCCACGACCACCACCTCGACCGGGTCGGTGGACGCGGCCCACGAGAGCTTCACCCCGCTGGGCGGCGGGATGCTGCTGCTGAACATGCTGCTGGGCGAGGTCGCGCCGGGCGGGGTGGGCGTGGGCCTGTACGGGATGCTGGTGCTGGCGATGCTGGCGGTGTTCCTGGCCGGGCTGATGGTGGGGCGGACCCCGGAGTACCTGGGCAAGAAACTGCGGCAGCGCGAGATCACGCTGCTGGCGCTGTACGTCCTGGCCATGCCGTTCGCGGTGCTGACGGGCACCGCCCTGGCGCTGGCGTTCCCCGAGCCGCGCGCCAGGATCCTGGCGGGCCCGCCGCACGGGCTGAGCGAGGTGCTGTACGCGTACGCCTCGGCCGGGAACGGCAACGGCAGCGCGTTCGCCGGGCTCGGCGCGGACACCACCTTCTACACCACCATCCTGGGGCTCGTGATGCTGATGGGCCGTTTTGTGCCGATGGTGCTGGTGCTGGCGCTGGCCGGGGCACTCGCCGCCCAGCACCGCACCCCCGCCGGGACGGGCACCCTGCCCACCCACACCCCGCTGTTCACGGGACTGCTGGTCACGGTGGCCGTGGTGGTGGCCGGGCTGACGTTCTTCCCGATGCTGGCCCTGGGCCCGCTGGCCGAGGGACTGCGGTGACCGGGCCCAGCGGCAAGGCCCCCACCGGGGCGTTCAGCCCCCGCCAGCTCCTCACCTCGTTCCCGGCCGCGCTGCGCAAGCTGCACCCGCGCCACATGGTCCGTACCCCCGTGATGTTCGTGGTCTGGGCCGGTGCGCTTCTGACCACCGTGCTCGCCGCCGCCTCCCCCGGGGTGTTCGCCGTCGCGGTGGCGGCCTGGCTGTGGGTGACCGTCCTGTTCGCGAACCTCGCCGAGGCCGTCGCCGAGGGGCGCGGCCGGGCCCAGGCGGCGGCACTGCGCCGGGCCAAGCGGGAAACGGTGGCCCGGCGGCTGATCCCGGACGGGGACGGCCGGGAGGAAGAGGTCCCGGGCGTACAGCTGCGGGTCGGGGACCTGGTGGTCGTCGAGGCCGGGCAGACGGTGCCCGGCGACGGCGAGGTGGTCGAGGGCATCGCCAGCGTCGACGAGTCGGCCATCACCGGCGAATCGGCCCCGGTCATCCGCGAATCGGGCGGCGACCGGTCGGCGGCGACCGGCGGCACGCAGGTGCTCTCGGACCGGATCGTCGTACGGATCACCGCCAAACCGGGCGAGAGCTTCCTGGACCGGATGATCGCCCTGGTGGAGGGCGCCGCCCGGCAGAAGACCCCCAACGAGATCGCGCTCTCCATCCTGCTCGCCGCGCTGACCATCATCTTCCTGCTGGCCGTCACCGCCCTCCAGCCGGCCGCCGCCTACTCCGGCCGGGAGCAGACGGTGGTCGTGCTCGTGGCACTGCTGGTGTGCCTCATCCCCACCACCATCGGCGCGCTGCTGTCCGCCATCGGCATCGCCGGCATGGACCGGCTGGTGCAGCACAACGTGCTCGCCGTCTCAGGGCGGGCGGTGGAGGCGGCCGGGGACGTCAACACCCTGCTGCTGGACAAGACCGGAACCATCACCCTGGGGAACCGGCAGGCCACCGAGTTCGTGCCGGTGCCCCGGGTCGGCGAGGCCGAACTGGCGGACGCCGCCCAGCTGGCCTCGCTCGCCGACGAGACCCCCGAGGGCCGCTCCATCGTCGTCCTCGCGAAAGAACGGCACGGCCTGCGCGCCCGCGAGGAGGGCCAGGTGACCGGGGCCGCCTTCGTCCCGTTCTCCGCCAGGACCCGGATGTCGGGCGTGGACCTGGACGACGGCCGGATGGTGCGCAAGGGCGCGGCCACCGCCGTCATCAAGTGGGTGCGGGACAACGGCGGCACCTCCATCAACGAGGTCGGCCCGCTGGTCGACGCCATCAGCGCGAGCGGCGGCACCCCGCTGGTCGTCGCCGAACGGCCGGGCCCCGACGCCCCCGCCCGGGTCCTGGGCGTGGTCCGGCTGAAGGACATCATCAAGGCCGGCATCAGGAAACGGTTCGCCGAACTGCGCCGGATGGGCATCCGCACCGTCATGATCACCGGCGACAACCCGGCCACCGCCCAGGCCATCGCCCACGAGGCGGGCGTCGACCACTTCCTGGCCGAGGCCACCCCCGAGGACAAGATGGCCCTGATCCGGCAGGAGCAGGCGGACGGCCGGCTGGTGGCGATGACCGGCGACGGGACGAACGACGCCCCGGCCCTGGCCCAGGCCGACGTGGGCGTCGCCATGAACGCGGGCACCAACGCCGCCAAGGAAGCCGGGAACATGGTGGACCTCGACTCCAACCCCACCAAACTCATCGAGATCGTCGAGATCGGCAAGCAGCTCCTCATCACCCGGGGAGCCCTGACCACCTTCTCCATCGCCAACGACGTGGCGAAGTACTTCGCGATCATCCCGGCGATGTTCACCGCCCTGTACCCCGGGCTGCGGCACCTCAACATCATGGCGCTGCACTCCCCCGAGTCGGCGATCCTGTCCGCCGTCATCTTCAACGCCGTGATCATCGTCGCCCTCATCCCCCTGGCCCTGCGCGGCGTCGCCTACCGCCCGGCGGGCGCCTCCAAGCTGCTGCGCCGCAACCTGGCGCTGTACGGAGTGGGCGGGCTGGTCACCCCGTTCATCGGCATCAAGCTCATCGACCTGCTGATCTCCCCGATCCCGGGCCTGGGAGGCTGAGCGCCGTGGTGCTGTCGGTACTGCGCCAGGCCGCCGCGGGCCTGCGGATCCTGCTGCTGATGACCGTGCTGTGCGGGCTGGCCTACCCCGTGGTCATCTGGGGCGTCGCCCAGAGCGCGTTCCACGACCGGGCCAACGGCTCCCTCGTGCACGCCGGGGGCCGCGTCGTCGGATCCTCCCTGATCGGCCAGGACTTCGGCGGCCCCTTGTGGTTCCACCCGCGCCCGGGCGGCTACGACCCGCTGGCCACCGGCGGCAGCAACCTCGGCCCCAGCAGCGCGCGGCTGCTCGCGGAGGTACGGCTGCGGCGGTCCTCGGTCGCGCGCACCGAGCACGTACCGGCGCACGAGGTGCCCCCGGACCCGCTGACCGGCTCGGCCAGCGGCCTGGATCCGCACATCTCCCCGGAGTACGCCCGCCAGCAGGTGACCCGGGTGGCCAGGGCGCACGGACTGACGGAACAGCAGGTGCGCGAGCTGGTCGACACCCACGTACAGGGCCGCACCCTGGGCTTCCTGGGACAGGAGCGGGTCAACGTCCTGCGGCTGAACCTGGCCCTGGCCGCGAAGGCCGGGTGAGAGCGCGGTGTCCCGCGGCACGCTGCGCGTCTTCCTGGGGGCCGCCCCGGGGGTGGGCAAGACCTACGACATGCTGGCGGACGGCAGGCGGCGCGCCGCGCTGGGCGGCGACGTGGTCATCGGCTTCATGGAGGACCACGGCCGCGAACCCACCCGCAGGATGGCCGAGGGGCTGGAGACCGTTCCCCGGCGGGAGCTGACCTACCGGGGCGCGCGGTTCACCGAGATGGACCTGGACGCGGTGCTGGCGCGCCGCCCCGAGGTGGCGCTGGTGGACGAGCTGGCCCACACCAACGTCCCCGGCAGCCGCAACGCCAAGCGCTGGCAGGACATCGAAGAACTCCTGCGGGCCGGCATCCATGTGGTGTCCACCGTCAACATCCAGCATCTGGAGTCCCTGAACGAGGTGGTGGAGAACATCACCGGCGTCACCCAGCGCGAGACCGTCCCGGACGAGGTGGTGCGCCGGGCGGACCAGATCGAGCTGGTGGACCTGTCGGCGCAGGCGCTGCGCCGCCGCATGGAGTACGGCGACATCTATCCGCGGCACAAGGTCGCCGACGCGCTCACCCACTACTTCCGGGAGGGCAATCTGACGGCGCTGCGCGAACTGGCCCTGCTGTGGGTGGCGGACCGGGTGGAGGAGGCGTTGCAGCGGTACCGGGGCGAGCAGGGCATCCAGACGCCGTGGGCGACGCGCGAGCGCGTGGTGGTGGCGCTGTCCGGCGGCGCCGAGGGCACCACCTTGATCCGCCGGGGCAACCGCATCGCCCAGCGCGGGGCGGGCGGCGAACTGCTGGCGATCCACGTCCGGCGCGACGACGGGCTGCGCGAGGCTCCGAGCGAGACCATCGCCCGGCAGCGGGCGCTGGTGGAGCACCTGGGCGGCACCTTCGAGCTGGTGACGAGCGACGATCCGGCGGCGGCGGTCCTGGAGTTCGCCCGTGGGGTGAACGCCACCCAGCTGGTGATCGGCGCCAGCCGCCGGGGCCGGGTGAAGTCCCTGCTGGCGGGCAAGGGCGTGGGCACCTCGATCGTGGAGGGCTCGGGCGACTACCTGGACGTCTACATCGTCACCCACGAGGAGGCGGCCCACGGCCGGCTGTAGCGGGTGAGCGCTGCGGGGTCAGTGGGTCCGGACGCGGGTGGGCCACTGCTGGGTGCGGTCGCCGCCGTAGCACTGGTCGCAGGGTTCGAGCGCGGCGCGGTCGAAGACGCCACTGTGTATGTAGCGGTAGGCCAGGCCGGTGGAGCCGTCGCAGCCGGGGGTGCGGCAGGGCTGCGCGGTGGCGAAGGCGAAGCCGCCGTCCGGGGCGACGATGGCCACCTGCTCACAGGTGAGGCACGGGAAGCAGTACACGCCTTCCCGGGTGGTGATGGCGGACATCCCCTGGGGGGCGTTGCAACCGGGGCATTCCACCCTCGAAGGCTAGGCCCGTCGCCACGGCCCGGGTGCCGTCCCGTCGCTGCCCGGAGGCACGGCAGGGGCGTTGCGCTGGGCGGACGGGAGTCGCCCGGACATCCGTACGAAGAGTGAAGGGCCGCCCGCGCGGGGGTGGGAGTGCGCGGGCGGCCCGGTTCAGGAGGGTGCGCCCTGGGGGTCGGTGGCTTCCAGGGCGGGGCCGGTGACGGGGTTCGCCCCGGCCGCGGCGCGGCGGCCGGCCCGCCATTCCAGGACCTTCATGCCGACCGGCTGGGCCCAGCGGGTGGCGAACGGGCCCACGATGACCAGGATCAGGACGTAGGCGGTGGCGATCGGCGCGATGCGCGGTTCGACGCCGCTGGCCAGTCCCGCTATGACGATGGAGAACTCTCCCCTGGCCACCAGGGCCCCGCCGGCCCGCAGCCGGCCGCGTGGCCCGATACCGGCGCGCTTGGCCGCGTACCAGCCGGTCGCGATCTTGGTGATGGTGGTGACGACGGCGAGCAGCAGCGCGGGGACCAGCACCGGCGGGATGTCGCCGGGCACGGTCGACAGGCCGAAGAAGACGAAGAAGACGGCGGCGAAGAGGTCGCGCAGCGGGGTGAACAGCTGGCGGGTGTTGTGGGCGACCTCGCCGGACAGGGCGATGCCGACGAGGAAGGCGCCGACGGCGGCGGAGACCTTCAGCTGCTGGGCGAAGCCGGCCACCAGCAGCGTCAGGCCGAGGACGACCAGCAGCAGCATCTCGGGGTTGTCGGAGGAGACCGCCTTGGAGATGAACCGGCCGTGCCGCAGGGCCACGTACAGCGCGGTGGCGGCCGTACCGAGGGCGATCAGCAGGGTGAGGCTGCCGCCGGCCAGGCCGACGCCGGCCAGCATGGCGGTGAGCAGCGGGAGGTACGCCGCCATCGTGAGGTCCTCGATGACGAGGATGCCGAGGATGACGGGGGTCTCGCGGTTGCCGAGGCGGCCGAGGTCGGTGAGGACCTTGGCGATGACGCCGGAGGAGGAGATGTAGGTGACGCCGGCCAGGGCGGTGGCGCCGACCGGGCCCCAGCCCAGCAGCAGGCCCGCGACCGCGCCGGGGGTGGCGTTCAGCACGAAGTCCACGATGCCCGAGGGGTACTGGGTCTTCAGGCTGTCGACGAGTTCGGCGGGGCTGTACTCCAGACCGAGCATCAGCAGGAGCAGGATGACGCCGATCTCGGCGCCGATCTCGATGAAGCCCTCGGTGGTGGTGAGCGGCAGCAGGCCGCCGGAGCCGAAGGCCAGTCCGCCGATGAGATAGAGCGGGATGGGGGAGAGCCCGAGGCGGCCGGCCAGGCGCCCGACGATGCCGAGCCCGAACACGACCGCGCCCAGCTCGATGAGCATGGTGGTGGTTTCGTGCATACGCGTTTATCCCCCAGCGATGATGTCGGCGAGGTCGGAGACACCCTCGCGGGTGCCCACGACCAGCAGCGTGTCCCCTGCCTCAAGTCGGTAGTCGGGACCGGGCGACGGGTGGGCGCCGGTCCTGCGCAGCACGGCGACTATGGAGGCGCCGGTGCGGGTGCGTGCCCTGGTGTCGCCGAGCGGGCGGCCCCGGTAGGGCGAGTCCGGGCCGATGGCGATGCGTTCGGTGATCAGGTCCAGGCCGATCTCGCCGGGGGCGAAGGCGGCGCTGGTGCTGTCCGGCGCGATGAGGGAGGCCAGCTTGCCGGCCTCCTCGGCGTCCAGCGGCACGGTGCACTGGCAGGAGTCGGGGTCCTCGGGGTCGTAGAACCCCAGGAAGCGGCGGCCGTCCTCGTGGGCGACGACGGAGACGTGCCGTCCGTCCCGGGTGCTGATGTCGTATTGAACGCCCACGCCCGGCAGCGGGGTTCGTTTGGTGCCCATGAGTGTGTCGCGCCCTCCGCAGCGGCAGTGTCGGAGCCGAGAATAGTCACGGGGATTGCCCAAAACTCTTTGGAAAGACTTCTTTGCAAAAGACTCTTTGCGGTTCTAGAGTGCGTCCATGACCGACTCACAGCCCGCACCCCGCCCCCATGAGGAGCGGGACGTCGCCGTTCTCGACGCCAAGGGCCTGCGCGCCCTCGCCCATCCGGTGCGGGTGCGGCTGCTCGGCCTGCTGCGCCGCAACGGACCTGCCACCGCGACCCTGTTGGCGACACGGCTCGGGCTCACCTCCGGGGCGGCCAGCTACCACCTGCGACAGCTGGCCGCGGCCGGCTTCGTCCAGGAGGACACCGAGCGCGGAAACGCCCGGGAACGCTGGTGGCGCTCGGTCCACCGGCTCACCTCCTTCGGCGACCGCACCCTGCGCGACCGGGAGCCGGAGGCGACCCACGCCTTCCTCCAGTCCGTGGCGCTCGCGCACGCCGAGGCCACCCAGCGCACCCTCGACGAACTGGTGACGATGCCCCGCGAGTGGCGCGAGACCCTCGGGCTCGGCGACCGGCTGCTGCGGCTCACTCCGCAGGAGGCGACCCGGCTGCGCAACGAGCTGGACGAGGTCGTCGCCCGGTACCGTCCGGCCTCCGCCACCGGCCCCGGGGAGGCGCCCGAGGGCGCCGAAGGGGTCCAGGTCGTGCTGCATGTTTTGCCCGACCTTGAGGGATCTTTTGACTCCGCCGGGCGAGGGCTTGACCAGAACGAGGACGAACGATGAAGGGTGTGGAGGAGCGCCCGAGCCTTCGTCCCCTGGCCGGGGTGCTCGGCGCGCTCGCGGTGGCCCAGACCGGCACCAAGATCTCCACCCTCGCCCTGCCCTGGTTCGTGCTCACCAGCACCGGCAGCGCCGTGCAGACGGGGCTGGTGGCGCTCTTCGAGATGGCGCCCTATGTGGTGCTCAAGGGGCTGGCCGGGCCGGTCGTCGACCGGATCGGGCCCCGCCGGATCTCCTGGACCATGGACCTGGCCAGCGCGCTGCCCGCGCTGCTCATCCCGATCCTGTACGCCGCCGGAGCCCTCTCCTTCCCGGTGCTGCTCGGCCTGGTGGCGCTGATCGGGGCCAGCCGGGGGCCGGGCGACCTGGCGAAGATGGTGCTGGTGCCGGAGGCCGCCGAACGCTGCCGGATCCCGATGGAACGCGCCACCGGACTGGCGGGCACCACCGAACGCCTCGCCTCCACCGTCGGACCCGGTCTGGCCGGCCTGCTCGTGGCGGTCATCGGCCCGGTGCCCTCGCTGACCGTCATCGCGGGCTGTTTCGCGCTGGGTTCGCTGATCATCGCCGTGTTTCTGCCGCGCGGCATGGGCGCACCGGCCCGGCCCGACCCGGCGAGCGGCGAGAGCGAAGAGGACGGCTACTGGCGGCGCTTCGCACAGGGCTTCACGGTGCTGCGGCGCGATCCGCTGCTGCTGTCCTTCGCCCTCATGGTGGCGGTCACCAACCTGCTGGACGCGGCGTTCATGTCGGTGCTGCTGCCCGTGTGGGCGCGGGGAGCGGGACACGGACCGGAGGTGGTCGGGCTGCTCGGCACCGCCGCCGGGATCACCGCCATGGCCGGCAGCCTGACCGCGGCGGCCCTCGCGCACCGGCTGCCCCGGCTGCCGGTCTACATCATCGGCTTCCTCATCGCGGGTGCTCCGCGCTTCCTCGTCCTGGCGGCCGACGCGTCGCCGTGGGTGGTGCTGGCGGTCTTCGCCGTCAGCGGTCTGGGGGGCGGCTTCCTCAATCCGATCATCAGCGCGCTGATCTTCGAACGGAGCCCGCGCACCCATCTGGGCCGCGTCCAGGGTCTGGTCAGCTCGCTCGCGTGGTCCGGCATCCCGTTCGGCGGTCTGGCCGCCGGCGCCGCCATCGGCGCCGTCGGACTGGCACCCGCGCTCGTCACCGGTGGCATCCTGTACGCGATCACCACCCTCCTGCCCGGTCTGCTCCCCCAGTGGCGGGTGATGGACCGGGCCCGGCGGGCCGCCCGCGCGGCACCGCCCTCCGACACCCCCGCCCCGACCCCGGTGGAACATCCACGGACCACCACGGAAGGGTAGGGGGAAGAACCCGCCCGGCCGGCCCTGTGGTGTGAAGTCCCCCCGCCGGCCGGGCGGGTTCGCTCAGCGGTCGGACATCACCGTGGCTCGCGGATTCCCGGTGGAATTCACTACGTTGCGGCCCATGGAAACCACCCCGAGCAAAACGTTCCGGGCCCTCGACCTCGGCGCCGGGGACGACGGCCGCTGGGCCGCCCTGATACGCGAGACCTACCCGCCCTCCGTGGTCGCCGACTGGCTGACCGCCGAGGGCCGCACCGACGCGGGTGCGCTTGCCGCACGCCGGCTGTTCGCGACCCACCTGCCGGAGCTGCTGCCGTCCCTGCGCCGGCTGACCGCCCAACTGGAGGACGTCCCGCACGCCGGGACGTTTCTCACCCTGGCCGCCGTCCGCCCCTTCTGGTCCGGCTGCACCCAGATCGGCAGCGGCGGCGAACTCCTGCGCACCTACGACTTCGCGCCGGACGGCGTCGAGGGCACCTTCGTCCGCTCGCACCTGCTGCGCCCCGTCATCGGCACCCAGGAGGGCGGCTGGGGCCTGCTGGACGGCATGAACGACGCCGGTCTCGCCATCTCCCTCACCTTCGGCGGACGCAAGGTCCACGGGCCGGGCTTCGCGGTGGTGCTGGTGATCCGCTGGCTGCTGGAGACCTGTACGTCCGTGGACCAGGCGCTCGCACGGCTGCGCACCGTCCCCGTCTGCATTCCGCAGAACCTCACCCTGGTGGACGCCACCCGCTCCGTCACCGTGTATCTCGGCCCGGACATCCCCATGACCGAGGCCCCCGACGCCTGCGCCGCCAACCATCAGTCCGAGACGGTGCCGAAGGAGGCGGAGGAGGCACAGCGGGCGCGGCTCAGCCGGGAGCGGCTGGCCGCCCTGCGCGCCGCGGGGCCCGATGTGGCGGCCCTGCTGCGCCCGCCGCTGCACAAGGACGGCTACGCGCAGGGGTTCGGCACCGTCTACGCCGCCCACTACCGCCCGGCGGAGGGCGCCGTCACCTACCACTGGCCGGACGACGGCAGCTGGCGGCTGTCCTTCGACTCCTTCACCGAGGAGACCAGGACGGTGCGCCTGGGCAGGCCCCGACCGGTACCGGCACGGCGTACCTGATCCGTCCGGGCCGGCCCGGACGGTCCTGGCACGCCGACAGCCCCCGGCCGGAAGGGCCGGGGGCTGTCGGGTCCGGTGGAGGCGGCCGTGTTCCGCCGCCACCGGGTGCGGGTCACGCCGGGCCGCCGCCCGGCTGCCACGGGGTGCCGTAGCGCTCCGCCAGGCTGGTGGCCTCCGCGGCGGTCAGCAGCCGGGGGGTGCGGCCGTTCAGCAGGAGGAGCAGGTGGGCGGTCTCCTCCAGCTCTATGGCGGCGTCGGTCGCCGCCGCCATCGTGGTGCCCGAGGTGACCGGGCCGTGGTTCTGGAGCAGCGCCGCCCGGAACGGGAAGTCCAGCTCGCGCAGGAGCACGGCCTGCGGCACATCGCCGGGTTCCGCGTACGGCAGCAGCGGGGTCTGTCCGACCCGCATCACGAAGTACGGGGTCAGCGGCGGCACCGCGCTCCGGTCCGACCAGGGCGGCAGGCACGAGTACGCGGCGGCGTGCGCGCTGTGCAGGTGCACCACCGCCGTCGCCTGCGGGTCGCGGTGGTAGAGCGCCAGGTGCAGCGGGAACTCCTTGGAGGGCCGCGGCCCTTCCAGCAGGGCCTGCTCAAGCGGGGTGTCCACCGGGGCGCCCGCGTCCAGGACGGCCAGGCCCTCGGGGTCCAGCGCGTCCAGCCGGGCGCCGGTCGGGGTGATGTAGATGCGGTCGCCGATCCGGACGCTCAGGTTGCCCGAGGCGCCCGGGCTCAGCCCGGCGGCGGTGAGCTCACGCCCCGCCGCGACGAGTTCGTGGCGTGCGTCGCTGCTCATATCCGGTTCCAGCTCCCGTTCGGTCCGTGTGTTACGCAAGGGCCTGCCAGCCCGCCGTGAAGATGTCGCGGTGGCCGAAGTTGCCCGACTTCAGGGCGAGGTTGTACGCGCGGCCGTCTGCTGCCGTGCCGTGGGCCCACGAGACGCCGGGCGCCAGCGACGGGCCCAGCTCCAGGCGCTGTACGTCCAGTGCCTGCACCACGCTGCCCGAGGTCTCGCCGCCGGCCACCAGGAACTGCCGGGCGCCGGCCTCGGCGAAGGCGGTGGCGCAGCCGGCCAGCGCCTCCTCCACGACCTCGGAGGCCGGACGTCCGCCCGCGGGCGGTGCCTTCTCCAGGTCGTCGAGGGAGTCCACCGCGTACACCAGGACCGGTTCGCCCGGGGCCAGGGTCCAGCGCTCGCGCGCCCAGGCGGTCAGCCGGGCGACCTCGCCGGGCAGGTCGGCCCGCAGCGCGGCCAGGTCCAGCTTGCGGTGCGCCAGCTTCTCGCGGGCGTCGGCGATCTGGCCGCGGGTCGCGGAGGAGGCGCTGCCGGCCAGGACCGCGCGGTGTCCCGCCGTCACCGGCATCGCGTCGGTGGCGGGGGCGTCCGCCACCGCGGGCAGTCCCAGCGCGAGGCCCGAGCCGCCGGTCACCAGCGGGTCCCCGGAGGTGACCTCGGCGATGATCGCGAGGTCGCTCTCGTCCAGGGCGTCGACGACCACGTAGGTGCCCTCCGCCGCGTCGATCGCCGCCCGCAGGGCCGCCGCTCCGGCGCGGACCGTCTGCAGCGGCACGGTCGCCACCCGGTGGGCGGTCTGCGGGCGCAGCAGCGCGGCCACGTCCGAATCGGTCATCGGGGTCAGCGGGTGGTGCCGCATCGAGCTCTCGCTCAGCAGTTGCCCGCCGACGAACAGATGCCCCTGGTAGACCGTGCGCCCGGTGGCGGGGAAGGACGGCACCACGACCACCTTGTCCGCGCCGAGCTCCGCCGCCAGCGCGTCGGCCACCGGGCCGATGTTGCCGGCCGGGGTGGAGTCGAAGGTGGAGCAGTACTTGTCGTAGAAGCGCTCGCAGCCCAGCCGCCGCAGGGCATCGAGCGCCGCCACGGACTGCCGTACCGCGTCCGCCACCGGTGCGGTGCGCGTCTTGAGCGCGACCACCACCGCGTCCATCCCGGCGAGCCGCAGATCCGCGAGCTGCTCGTCGCTGGGGACGCCCAGGGTCACGCTGGTGCGCAGTCCCCGGGCGACCCAGTTGGTGGCGAGGTCGGTGGCACCGGTGAAGTCATCGGCCACGCCGCCCCATCTGACCTGTCCTGCCGCCATGCGTCGTCACCGTCCGTTACGCCGTTCCTACGTATCCAGGCGAGAGGCGCGTAATACTCCCGCGCCAATCTGTGAATTTATGGTACTACAGTTGACGCTCATGTTAATTGGCGTTACGTTCGCGCTGCATAGGCGGGTTCACCCGATTCACCCGCCGACGCAGCACAAGCAGCAGCACCAGCGCCAGGAGGGCACCATGAACGCCGAGCCGCACGGGACGCGGGAAACCGTCACGTACGCACTGACGGGCGCGCGCGGCGGCTTCGCCCGTACGCTGCTGGCCCAGACCCGGTTCACCCCGGACGTCGAGCCGGCCGTACTGTGCGACCTCGACACCGAAGGGGTACTGGCGCTCGCCGCCGAGCTGGGCTTCCCCGCCGAGGGACCGGGCTCTCTCACCGTCGCCACCGACCGGGCCGGCATCGAGACCGCCCGCGCCGCGGGACGCACCGCCGTGATCGCGGACGTCTCCCTGCTGGCCGGCGCCGCCTACGACATCCTCGTCGAGGCCACCGGCAGCCCGGCCGTGGGGTACCGCGCCGCGCGCACCGCGCTCACCGGCGGCCACCACGTGGCGATGGTCAGCAAGGAGGTCGACTCCGTCAGCGGCATCGAACTCGCCTCCCTCGCCGCCGACAGCGGTCTCGTCTACACCACCGCCACCGGCGACCAGCCCGCCAACCTCATCCAGCTCTTCACCTGGGCCCACGGCCTGGGTCTTGAGATCGTCGCCATCGGCAAGTCCGGCGAGTACGACCTCGTCTTCGACCCCGAGCGCGGCACCGTCACCCAGCTCGACGAGACCATCGACGCCCCGGCCCTCGGCGGCCTGCTGAAGCTGGACCGGGAGAGCCCCGAAGGCGTCCGCACCACCCTGGCCGCCCGCGCCGAGGCCGTCGCCGGCCTCAAGCGCAGCGCCGCCGCCGACTACTGCGAGATGTCCGTCGTCGCCACCAGCACCGGCTTCACCCCCGATGTCGAGGCGATGCACTACCCGGTGGCCCGTACCGCCGAACTCGCCGACGTCTACGCCCTGCGCGAGCACGGCGGCGTCGTCACCCGTCCGGGTGTCGTGGACGTCTTCAGCGTGCTGCGGCTGCCCGAGGAAGCCAGCTTCGCCGGCGGCGTGTTCGTCGTCGTCCGCACCCACGACACCGTCACCTGGGAGCTGCTGCGGCAGAAGGGACACGTCGTCAGCCGCGACGGCCGCTACGCCTGCGTCTACCTCCCGTACCACCTGATGGGCGTCGAGACCCCGACCACCCTGCGCGACGCCGTACTGCGCGGCATCCCCGCCGGCTCACCCTCCCCCGCCCAGCACGCCGTACTCGCCGGGCGCGCCACCGAGGACCTGAGCGCCGGCACCGTGCTGACCATGGGCGGCCACCACCACGAGGTGACGGGTGTGGCGCCGGTGCTGCTGCCCGCCGCCGACGCCCCGGCCGACACCGCGCCGCTGTACCTGGCCGCGCACGCCACCCTCGTACGCGACGTGGCGGCCGGTTCGCTGCTCACCCTCGACGACGTGAGCGGCTACGACCCCGATCTGCTCGCCGCCTGGAACGCCGGGCGCGACGCGTACCCCACCGCCCCCACCACCCCCTGACTCCCCCACGCTCTCCCCTCCCCAGGACGGCCGCAGTGACGCGGCCATGAAACAAAGAGGTTCGCCATGTCCGACGCCTACACGCTCTTCGCGTTCGGCGCGGCGATCGCGGCGCTGGTGCTGCTGATCGCCAAGTTCAAGGTCCACCCGGTGGCCACCTTGTTCATCATCGTCACCTCGCTGGGCCTGGTGCTCGGCATGGGCGGCGCCAAGACGATCGAGCTGGTCACCGCCGGCTTCGGCAACACCCTGGCCAGTGTGGGTCTGCTGGTCATCTTCGGCTGTGTGCTGGGGAAGATGCTGGAGCTGAGCGGCGCGGCGCTGCGGATCACCAAGGCGGCGCTGAGCCTGTTCTCGGGCAAGAAGGTGCCGTGGGCCATCGCGCTGGCCTCGACGGTCGTCGGTATCCCGCTGATCGCCGACACCGTCGTGCTGATGCTGATCCCGGTGGTCTCGGCCATCGCGTACCAGTCGAAGATGTCGATGATGCGGCTGGGCCCGATCCTGTACATCGGCGCCTACGTGATGACCTCGCTGGTTCCGCCGGGCCCGGGCCCGCTGGCCGCCACCTCGCTGCTGGGCGTGGACCTGGGTGAGGCGACGCTGTGGGGTCTGGTCGTGGCCATCCCCGGCATCATCGTCGCCACGATCTACCTGCTGACCATCAAGACGCACGTCGACCCCAAGCCGGAGTTCACCGACCACCTCGCGGGCGCCGGTGCGGCCGCGGGTGACGGCGGCGGCAAGCCCCGTCTGTCCCTGGGCGGTTCCGGGACCGACGCGGACGGCGAGACCGAGCGCGACCTGCCCCCGCTGTGGATGTCGCTGGTCCCGATCTTCCTGCCGATCACGCTGATCATGTCCAGCTCGTTCGTGGTCGACCTGTTCGAGGCGGACAACGCCGTCGGCGGGGTGCTGGCCTTCCTCGGTGAGCCCGTCATAGCCCTGTTCATCGGCTGTCTGGCGGCGCTGCCGCTGTTCGGCCGCCGCTGGTCGAGCAAGGAGACCCTGAACGACCTGTTCGAGGCCGGTCTGAAGCTGGCCGCCATGCCGCTCGCCCTCACCGGTGTCGGCGGCGCGCTGGCCACCATCATCCGGGACACCGAAGTGGCGGACTCCGTCGCCGAGATGATCCAGGACTGGGGCCTGTCCCCCATCATCGTGCCGTTCCTGGTGGCCGCGGCCATCTGCACCATCACCGGTTCGAATATCCTCGGCGTGATGACCGCCGCCGCGATCATGGAACCGCTCGCCGAGGGCCTGGGCATCTCCGCGCTCGCCATCTACTTGGCGTGCGGCACCGGAGCGCAGATCATGAAGCACGCCAACTCCTCGGGCTTCTGGGTCACCACCACCCTGTCCAACATGACGGTCGGCCAGGGCATCCGCTCCATCGGTGTGGCCTCGGCCCTGTCCGGGGTGACCGGCTTCGCGATCGTGTACGCCCTGTACGGATTCGGCGTCATCTGACCCATCCGGCGGCGGACCGGCCGGCAGACCTCTGCCGGGCCGGCCGGGCCGGTCCACGGAAAGACCGACAGGCACAAGGAGGCACCACGGTGTCGTCAGAAGGGTCTCCCGGCTCCGCGGACACCCCGCTGATCCCGGATCAGCGCCGGGAGCTGCTGATCAAGCTGCTGCGCGGGCACTCGGTGCTCAGCGTGCACCAGCTGACCGAGCTGCTCGGGGTCTCCCACATGACGGTACGGCGCGACATCGCCGCGCTGGAGCGGCAGGGGCGCGCCGTGTCGGTGCCCGGCGGGGTACGCATCGCCGGGCAGCTGCATCACGAGCCGAGCTTCGTCGACAAGTCGACCATGGACCAGCCGGCGAAGCTCGCCATCGCCGCCCGCGCCGGGGAACTCCTCCAGGACGGCACCACCGTGTACCTGGACGCCGGCACCACCTGTCAGGCCCTGGTCCCGCACATCGTGCGGCGCCAGGGCATGACGGTGGTGACCAACGACTTCACCACGGCCAACGCCCTGATGGGCAACCCGGACGTGGAGGTCATCCACACCGGTGGCCGCATAGAGCACGCCAACCGCTCCACCGTGGGGCGGCTCGCCGCGCAGACGCTGACGCAGCTGGCGCTGGACATCGCCTTCGTCTCCACCAGTTCGTGGGACCTGCAGCGCGGGGTGACCACGCCGTCCTCCGCGAAGGTGGAGGTCAAGCAGGCGGCGATGGCGAGCGCCTCGCGGTCGGTGCTGCTGACCGGGTCCGCCAAGTACGGCACCTTCGGCATGTACCGGGTGGCGGCGCTGAGCGAGTTCGAGTCGATCGTGACGGACGAGGGCCTGTCGCCCGCGGCGCGCGAGACGCTGCGCGCCCAGGGCATCGCCACGTTCGTGGCCACCGCTACAGAGTGATGAGCGGACTGTCACAACACTGATCGGCGGGGGCGGATGTCCGGCTCGGTGAGGCATCATCGGCCACATGGGGATTGTCGCCGGTCTGGACAGCTCGTCCGTTTACACCCGCATCGTGGTCTGTGACACCGATACGGGCCAGGTGGTACGGCACGGCCACGCCGACCACCCGAAGGAAGAAGCCACCCCCGAGGCGTGGCTGCACTCCCTGGGGGAGGCAGCCGGCGGCGGCGTCCTGGAGGACGTCGCCGCGATCGGGGTCGCCGCGCAGCCGCACGCCGTGGTCGCGCTGGACGAGAGCGGAGCGCCGGTACGGGCCGCCTCCCCGGGGGTGGGCGGCGAGGACCGCGCCCGCACGGCCGCGCTCGACGCCGCGGCCCGGGAACTGACCGACGCGCTCGGCGGCCCCGACACCTGGACGCGCGCGGTGGGCTCGGTACCCCAGGGCGGACAGCCGGTGGCCCGGCTGCGCCGGCTCGCGCGCGAACACCCCGAGGCGGCCCGGCGGGTCGCCGGGGTGGCGCTCGCCCAGGACTGGCTCGTGTGGCAACTGCTGGGCCGGCCGGCACGCATGGCCACCGACCGGGGCGGGGCCTCCAGCACCGGCTACTGGTCGCCGGTGGGCGGTGAGTGGCGGCCCGAACTGGTCGAACTCGCCCTGGGACACGCCGTCGCGCTGCCCGAGGTCCTCGCCCCCGCCCAGCCGGCCGGGCGCACCCCGGAGGGCCAGCTGATCTCGGCGGGCACCGGCGAGACGATGGCGGCGGCCTTCGGGCTCGGCGTGGGCCCCGGGGACGCGGTGCTCTCCCTCGGCGCCTCCGGCTCGGTCTGCGCCGTCCACCACGCGGCGCTGCCGCCCGACAGCAGCGGCGCGGTCACCGCGTACGCGGACGCCACGGGCCATCACCTGCCGGTGGTCCGCACCCTCAACGCGGTACGGGTGCTGCGCGGCACCGCGGAACTGCTCGGCTGCGACCTGCCCGCGCTCTCCGACCTCGCGCTGCGCTCGACGCCGGGCGCCCACGGGCTGGTCTTCCTGCCGTACCTGGCGGGCGAGCGGGTGCCCGCGCTCCCGCACGCGGCGGGCACCCTGACCGGCCTGCGCCGGGAGAGCATGAAGCCCGAACACCTGGCCCGGGCGGCGTTCGAGGGGATGCTGTGCGGCCTGGCGGACGCGGCGGACGTGCTGCGCGAACGCGGCGTACGGATCGACCGGTTCTTCCTGCTGGGCGCGGCGGCGGACCTGCCGGCGGTGCGCGAACTCGCCCCCGCGCTGCTCGGCGCCCCGGTGGTGATCCCCGCCCCGGCCGCCTACACCGCGCTGGGCGCGGCCCGCCAGGCGGCCTGGGCCCTGGGGGTCGAACAGGGCCGGCTGACCCCGGACACCCCGCCGAAGTGGCCCGAGCAGGACGGGGAGACCTACCACCCGGGCGACGATCTGCCCACGGGGAAGGCCATCCGCCAGCAGTACGGGGCGGTCCGGGACACCACGCACCCGCAGGGGTGACGCGCTCCCCGGCCGCCGGTCAGTCCAGGTAGCCGCGCAGCTGGTTGGCGTACGCGTGGTCGCGCAGTTTGCCCAGCGTCTTGTGCTCGATCTGCCGGATGCGTTCACGCGTCACGCCGAACAGCCGGCCGATCTCCTCCAGCGTCCGGGGCCGCCCGTCCGTCAGGCCGTAGCGCAGCTCGACCACCCGCCGCTCCCGGTCGCCCAGCGTGGACAGCACCGCCTCCAGCTGCTCCCGCAGCAGCAGGAACGCCGCCGACTCCGCCGGCGAGGGGATGTCCACGTCCTCGATCAGGTCGCCCAGGTTGACGTCGTCCTCCTCCCCCACCGGGGACTGGAGGGAGATCGGGTCCTGGGCGAGCCGCAGGATCTCCGTCACCCGGGCCGCCGTCAGCCCGAGCAGGACCCCGACCTCGGCCGGGGACGGCTCGTAGCCGCGCTCCTGAAGGACCCGGCGCTGTACCCGCACCACCCGGTTGATCAGCTCCACCACATGCACCGGGACGCGTATCGTGCGGGCCTGGTCGGCGATCGCCCGCGACATGGCCTGGCGGATCCACCAGGTCGCGTACGTGGAGAACTTGAAGCCCCGGGCGTAGTCGAACTTCTCCACCGCCCGGATCAGCCCCAGATTGCCCTCCTGGACCAGATCCAGCATCGTCAGCCCGCGCCCGATGTACCGCTTGGCGACGGAGACGACCAGCCGCAGGTTCGCCTCGATCAGTTGCCGCTTCGCGCGCCGGCCGCGGACCACGAGCTGGTCGAGGTCCAGGGCGAGCCGGGGGTCGTGCCGCTGCGCGCCGTGGGCCGCCGCCAGGCGCTCCTCGGCGAACAGCCCGGCCTCGATCCGGCGGGCCAGCTCCACTTCCTCCGCCGCCGTCAGGAGCGGAATGCGGCCGATCTCCCGCAGATACTGCCGGAAGAGGTCGGCCGACGCGCCCGACGCCGACGCCGTTGGAGCGGGTGGCTTCCGGACCCGAACCGGTGCCGGAACATCAAGGATCTGGCTCTGCACGGGCGACACGGGCGACCTCCACAGTGATCGCGACCGGGGCGTGGGGGGCTGTCCGGCCACGAGAGGCATGCGTCCATTTTTTGTGCTGGCGGCTCCTGGTGTGCTATGCCCAATTACCCCGCTGTTACACGGGGTTCACGCGCCGGGGTGGACGGCGCCCGGTCAGCCGTACAGCGCCGCCGGGCCGCGCGCCTGCAACGCCGTGCGGTACTGCTGAAGCGTCCAATGTTGCTGCCGCTCAGCCGCCGCCGCCTGACTGTTGGCGGACTGCGCCTCGATCCGGCGCGCTACGGCCTCAAGGTCGCGCATGCGCTGTTCCACGGCAGCCAGCCGGACCCGGACCAACTGCTCGCCCGCGTACCGCTCGTCCGGAATGCGCGACCGCGAACTGCGCGGCGCCTCGACGGTCAGCTCCCGGATGAGCACGCGCACGGTGTCGTCCGGCGCCGCGTCCAGCACCCGGGTCACCAGGTTCTCGTCGGCGTCGGTGACGCCACCGGCCGCCGCGATGAGCCGGCGCACCAGCGTGTACGGCGGTGCGGTGAACTCGCTCTCCTCGTACGCGTCGAAGGCCGGTGCCACCAGATGCGGGAACTGGAGGGCGAGCTTCAGGAGTTCGCGTTCCACCTGGTGGGCCGGATTGTTGCGGTCAAGGGCCGGGCCGCGCCGCTCGGGCACGGCGGGGGCGGCCGGTGCCGGAACGGACCTGCGCCCGCGCGGGGACTCGCCGCGCTGCTTGCGCTCGCGCTCCCAGCGGGCCAGCTGGGCCACCCGCTGGACGACGAACCGCTCGTCGGGGATGCCGACCAGACCGGCCAGCCGGACGGCGTACTCGTGCTGGAGGGAGGAGTCCTTCATCTGCGCCACCACCGGGGTGGCCTGCTCCAGCGCCGCCGAACGGCCCTCCGCCGTATCCAGATTGTGCCGCGCGATGATCGACTGGACGGCGAACTCGAACAGCGGCGTCCGGTTCTCCACCATGTCCGCCACGGCTTGGTCGCCGTGCGCCAGCCGCAGGTCGCACGGGTCCATCCCGCCCGGCGAGATCGCGATCGACGTCCTGGCAGCGAACCGCTGGTCGTCCTCGAACGCGCGCAGCGCCGCCTTCTGCCCGGCCGCGTCGCCGTCGAAGGTGAAGACCACCTCACCGGCCCGGTGCGAGCCGCTGTCGTCCATCAGCACCCGGCGCAGAATCTTGATGTGCTCGGCGCCGAAAGCGGTGCCGCAGGTGGCGATGGCGGTGGTGATGCCCGCCAGATGGCAGGCCATGACGTCCGTGTACCCCTCGACCACCACCGCGCGGTTGTCCTTGGCGATGTCGCGCTTGGCCAGGTCGATGCCGTACAGCACCTGCGACTTGCGGTAGAGCGGGGTCTCCGGGGTGTTGAGGTACTTGGGACCGTTGTCGTCCTCGCGCAGCTTGCGGGCGCCGAAGCCGACCACCTCGCCCGTGATGTCGCGGATGGGCCAGATCAGCCGGCCCCGGAAGCGGTCGATGGGGCCGCGCCGGCCGTCCTGGGCGATGCCGGAGGTGATCAGCTCACGGTCGGTGAAGCCCTTGCCGCGCAGGTAGCGCACCAGCTGGTCCCAGCCGGCCGGGGCGTACCCGACGCCGAAGTGGGTGGCGGCCTGCTCGTCGAAGCCGCGCTCGGAGAGGAAGCGGCGGCCGATCTCGGCCTCGGGCGAGGCGAGCTGCTCGGTGAAGAACGCGGCGGCCACCTTGTGCGCCTCGATCAGCCGGGTGCGTTCGCCCTGCTGCCGGTTGCTGTTGTACCCGCCCTGCTCGTAGCGCAGCGTGATGCCGGCCTGGGCGGCGAGCCGCTCGACGGACTCGGCGAAGGTGAGGTGCTCCAGCTTCATCAGGAAGCTGATGCTGTCGCCGCCCTCCTGGCAGCCGAAGCAGTGGAAGAGGCCCTTGCTGGGCGACACCTGGAAGGAGGGGGACTTCTCGTCGTGGAAGGGGCACAGGCCCTTCAGGTTGCCCCCGCCGGCGCTGCGCAGCTGGAGGTACTCGGACACGACGGAGTCGATCGGGACCGCGTCCCGCACCGCCTTCACGTCGTCGTCATTGATCCTGCCCGCCACACAGGCAGTCTACGGCCGCCGACCGACAGCCCGGCCGCCGAGCCGGTCCCTCACCGCCCGGGGCCGGAAGGGCGTCCGAAGTCCGAGGTGTCGAGATCACAGCCGAAGGGCTCGGGGATCGCCAAGGACTGTCCGAAAGAGACGGCCCGGTGGGCCCGGTACCCATTCGGCGAAGTGTCCCAGAAGACGGTGGCCTCTTCGGCCTGCATGTCCAGGAGCAGATAGACGGGGACATGGCGCCCGTACACAGCGAGCTTGTCCTTGACGTCGGCCCCGCGAGTGGAGGGCGAAGTCAGCTCGGCGACGAGAGAGAGGGCGGCCCCGTTGACAGGACCCTGCAACTGCTCGAATGCCCCCGTGTCCGCCACGTACAGGTCCGGCCCGAAGGCACGCTTGGCTTTCGGAAAGGCGAAAAGAAAGGGCGATGTGCTCGCGCGGTGTCCTTCGGGGACGTGCGGAGCCAGGCGTTCCCTCAGGGACTCCATGGCCCGGAAGTAGTAGGGCCGCTGCCACGGCGTCACAACGATCGTCCCCTTGATGATCTCGGCCTTGAAGCCATCCGGAGTGTCCAGGTCCAGAGCGATCTGGAGAAGATCCTCGAACTCCCCGGGGGGGTCGTCATCCGCCACGACCACCGGTCGCTCCAGCACCGTTGTCACCACGAACCTCCTTCGGACTGGCTCCGGCACGCTCCGCTCCCTCACCCTAGGCCCAGCTGATCATCCCACCGCCCTCGTCACGGTAAGGCCATGCGAAAGAGTTAACGACGGGACCCGGGTTTACGGACGCGGAATGTTACGCAGATTGGAGCGGGCCATCTGCACCATTTTGCCCACGCCGCCGTCCAGCACCATCTTCCCGGCCGACAGGGCGAAGCCGGTGACCATCTCGGCCTTGATCTTCGGCGGAATCGACAGCGCGTGCGGGTCGGTGACCACGTCCACCAGGGCCGGGCCCTTGTGCTTGAAGGCGGACCGCAGCGCGGACCGCAGTTCCTTGGGCTTCTCCACCCGCTGCGCGTGCACCCCCATCGCCTCCGCGACCGCCGCGAAGTCCGGGTTGTGGTGGGAGGTGCCGTACGCCGGCAGCCCCGCCACCAGCATCTCCAGCTCCACCATCCCGAGTGTGGAGTTGTTGAACAGCACCACCTTCACCGGCAGGTCGTACTGGACCAGGGTGAGGAAGTCCCCCATCAGCATGGTGAACCCGCCGTCCCCCGACATCGAGATCACCTGCCGCCGCCGGTCGGTGAACTGCGCGCCGATCGCCTGCGGCAGGGCGTTGGCCATCGATCCGTGACTGAAGGACCCGATCACCCGCCGCCGACCGTTGGGGGTGAGGTAGCGCGCCGCCCATACGTTGCACATCCCGGTGTCCACGGTGAAGACCGCGTCGTCGGCGGCCTCCTCGTCCAGCACCGAGGCCACGTACTCGGGGTGGATCGGGGTGTGCTTCTCCACCTTCTTGGTGTACGCGCTGACCACCCCCTCCAGCGCCTCCGCGTGCTTCTTCAGCATCCGGTCCAGGAAGCGCCGGTCGGTCTTGGCACGCACCCGCGGGGTCAGACAGTCCAGGGTCTGCTGCACGTCCCCCCACACCGCCAGGTCCAGGGTGGAGCGCCGGCCCAGATGCTCGGGGCGGACGTCCACCTGGGCGATCTTGACCTCCTTGCCCGGCAGAAACGCGTTGTAGGGGAAGTCCGTGCCGAGCAGGAGCAGCAGATCGCACTCGTGGGTGGCCTCGTACGCCGCGCCGTAGCCCAGCAGGCCGCTCATGCCCACGTCGTACGGGTTGTCGTACTGGATCCACTCCTTGCCGCGCAGCGCGTGCCCCACCGGTGCCTTCACGCGTTCGGCGAACCGCATCACCTCCGCGTGCGCCCCCGCCGTCCCGCTGCCGCAGAACAGCGTGACCCGGTCCGCCGCGTCCACCATCCGCGCCAGCTTCTCGATCTCGCCGTCCGCGGGGCGGACCGACGGACGGCTGGTGACCAGGGCGTGTTCCTCGGCGCGCTCGGCGACCTGCTCGCCCGCGATGTCCCCGGGCAGCGCGACGACGCTCACCCCGCCCCGGCCCACCGCGTGCTGGATCGCGGTCTGGAGCACCCGCGGCATCTGCCGCCGGTTGGAGATCAGCTCGCAGTAGTGGCTGCACTCGCGGAACAGCTGGTCCGGGTGGGTCTCCTGGAAGAAGCCGGTGCCGATCTCGCTGGAGGGGATGTGGGAGGCGAGGGCGAGCACCGGCGCCATGGAGCGGTGGGCGTCGTACAGGCCGTTGATGAGGTGCAGATTGCCGGGCCCGCAGGAGCCCGCGCAGGCGGCGAGCCGGCCCGCGATCTGGGCCTCGGCACCGGCGGCGAAGGCGGCGGTCTCCTCGTGCCGCACCTGGATCCAGTCGATGGAGCGATCGCGCCGGATCGCGTCCACCACCGGGTTGAGGCTGTCCCCGACGACGCCGTACAGGCGCCGCACCCCGCTGCGCACCAGGGTGTCCACAAACTGTTCCGCCACGGTCTGTCTGGCCATCGCTCATGCACCTCCACGAGCAACGTAACCGTATATGTGGCGTTATGCCCGGCTGGGTATCTTCCGGGTGAAGACGTAGTGCGGGCCGACGCCCTCGATCACGAACTCCTCGCCGCGCACCGCGTAGCCGTGCCGCTCGTAGAAGCCGCGCGCCTCGGTGCGGCCGTTGCACCACAGCAGCCCGGCCCCGCGCTCCGCCGCCTCCCGCTCGGCCGCCGCCAGCACGGCCGCGCCGTAGCCCAGGCCACGCGCGGCCGGATCGCTCGCCATCCCCCGGAACCGGTACGCCGTGGTGTCGCCGTCCAGCGGATCCGGGAACAGCGTGACGCACCCCAGCACCCGGGTCCCGGCGCCCTCGTACGCGGCGAGGTGGAACGTCCCCGGCAGTGTGTCCTCGGCGAACTCGGCGCTCGCGGCCGGCAGGCCCGGGCGCAGCACGTCCCGGCGCAGCCGGAAGATCTCGGAGACGGGAACGACGGCGGTACGGATGGCACTCATGCCGCCACTGTAGTGAGGGCGGTGGGAAGCGCCTCGCCGGTCAGTCGATCTCCAGGATCTGCCCCACCGGGCGGCGCGGCGAACCGGGCACCGGCGGCCCGTACCCGAGCCGGATCACCATCTGCACCTGCCCCATCCCCGACTCGGGATCGCGCACCGGCCAGCGCAGCTCCGACCACTCCAGCACCTGGGTGGTGAGCCCGGTGGACAGCCCGTACTCGGTGCACAGCAGCAGCACCCGTTCCATCGCCTGCCCCGCCCGCAGCCAGTCCGCCGGCCGGTCCTCGGCGGTGCCCAGCAGCGCCAGCTGCGGCTCCTCCTCGAACGGGGTGGGGTCCCCCTCCTCGAACGCGCTGTGCCGCCCGGCGAGATCCCGCACCGGGATGCTGTGGTAGCCGCCGTACGGGCCGAGCACCTGCTCCACCACTCCGTCGGTCGCGGTCCGCGCCTCCTCGGGGGTACGGGTCCAGCGCTCACGCTCCTCGGCACGCGCCGGGGTCGCGCGGTCGCGGCCCTCCGCGTCACGGACCAGCTCCAGGATGGCCCGCACATGCCAGACGGAGGGGAAGTGCAGCTGGCCGCCCTCCAGCTCGGCGGCCGAGCGCAGCCTGGCGCGTACCGGCTCGGGCACCAGCTCGTCGCGGAACGGCACCCGGCTGCTGCGCCGCCGGGTCAGGGTCGGATGCAGCCGGGCCAGCTCCTGGTCGGGGGCGTCGGCGGCGGCCAGCCGCACGGTGGCCAGCAGCCGGGGATCGTAGGGGTCGGGCAGCAGGGTGACGACCGGCTCCCAGCCCGCGTGGGCGGCGGCCACCCGCAGATTGAACAGGGCGGCGCCGCAGCCCAGATGCAGCGCGCGGCCGTGCGGATCGGCGTGCGGGAGGGTGCGGTCCAGGGCCGCGCGCAGTTGGAAGGTGGCGGCGTCGCGCAGGTAGCGGAACCGCCAGGGCTGCGCGTTGAACATGGAGGGCGCCGTCCCGGCCGCCGCCGCCAGCGAGGTCACGGTCTGCTCATCGGGCTTCGCGTCCCGCACGACCACCTGCCGCCACCTCGCTCGTCCGGTCCGTCCGCGCCGGTGCTTCGCACCTGTATGCCACCCTATGCCGCGCCGGGCGGAACACCAGGCGGAACACCGGCGGACCGGCCGGTTCCCCGGCACGGGCCGCGCCCGGGGGAACCGGAGCGGCGGGTCAGAGCGAGCCGAGGTCCGTCGCCGGGTCGGCCAGCGCCGCCGCGTCCACCGGGCGGCCCGACCTGATCAGCTCCTGGATCGGCCCGGTGACGTCCCACACGTTCATGTTCAGCCCGGCCAGGACGCGGCCCTCGGCGCTCAGCCAGAACGCGATGAACGCCCGCTTGCCCACCTCGCCCCGGTACACCACCCGGTCGTACGCGCCGTGCGGCGCCCAGCCCGAGTACTCCAGACCGGCGTCGTACTGGTCGGAGAAGAAGTACGGCACCCGGTCGTAGGTCACCTCCTGCCCGAGCATCGCGCGGGCCGCCGCGGGTCCCGAGTTCAGGGCGTTCGCCCAGTGCTCCACCCGCAGCCGCCCGCCGGCCGGCGCCGGGAAGGCCGCGATGTCGCCGGCCGCCCAGATGTGCGGATCGCTGGTGCGCAGCGAGGCGTCCACCGCCACCCCGCCGGTGTCCTCGGCCAGCTTCAGCCCGGCGGCCTCGGCCAGCGCCGTACGGGGCCGCACCCCGATCGCCGCCAGGACGGCGCGGGCCGGGATCTCCTCGCCGTCGTCGGTGACCACCCCGGTGACCTGCCCGTCGCGCCCGCTGATCGAGGCGAGCCGGCGGCCGAAGCGGAACTCCACGCCGTGCTCCTGGTGCAGCCCGGTGAACACCTCCCCCAGCTCCGGGCCCAGCACGCCGTGCAGGGGGGTGGGCGAGGGTTCCACGACCACCACGGGCGAGCCCAGCTCGCGGGCCGCCGCCGCCACTTCCAGGCCGATCCAGCCGGCGCCCGCGATGACCAGCGGCTCCCCCTGCCGGGTGCGGTCGGCGAGCACGGCGCGCAGATGGTCGGCGTGCGCGAGGCGGCGCAGATGGTGCACGCCGGCCACGCCGCGCGCGCCGGGGATCTGGAGCCGGTGCGGTTCCGCGCCGGTGGCCAGCAGCAGCGCGTCGTACGGCACGCGGGCGCCGTCACCGAGCCGCACCTCCCGCTCCTCGCGGTCGATGTGCACGGCCTGCTGCCCGAGGTGCAGTTCGACGCGGTGGGTGGCGTACCAGGACGGCTCGTGGACGAACACGCTCTCCTTGGCCGCACGCCCGGCGAGGTAGCCCTTGGACAGCGGGGGACGCTCGTAGGGCTGCTCGTGCTCGTCGCCGATGAGGATGACCCGGCCGCCGAAGCCCTCCTCCCGCAGGGTCTGGGCGGCCTTGGCGCCCGCCAGCCCTCCGCCGATGATCACGAACGTGCGGTGCATGCCGTCCATACCGTCCACGCGCTGCCTCCTTGCCGCAGGTGTCCCCTGCTGTGCTGGGGGATGGTCACCCCCACACATACCCCGGGGACGACGCGGTGAGGCGGGCGTGCAGGGAGCGTGCCGATGCGTCCGTGAGCGCGGCGATCTGATCCACGATCACCCGGAGGGCGGATGCGTCATCGGGCGCGGCGGCGTATAGGGCGCGGTGCTGGGGGTCCAGGCCGTGGGGCGCGCGGCGGATGAGGGCGTCGCCGAGTTCGGCGAGCAGCTCGCGCTGGCGGCCCCGGCGGAGTTCCTGGTCGGGGCGCTGCATGACGTACACGTCGGCCACCGCCTTGAGGACGGCGCACTCCAGCCGGGTGTCGGCCGGGACGATCAGTTCGGCCGCGTAGCGGTGCAGCGGGCCGGGGCCGTACCGCTCGCGGGTCGCCTGCTCGGCGGCGAGGCAGAACCGTCCGATGAGCTGACTGGTGGCGTCCTTGAGCCGGGCCTGGGCGGAGGCGGAGCCGTCGTAGCCGTGCGGCCACCAGTGCTGGTCGAGCAGCCGGTCGAGGGCGGCGGCCAGCTCGGTGTCGCCGGTGGACGGCGGGGCGTAGCGGGCCCGGACGACGCGGAAGATCTCGGCGCGCTCGGGCTCGGCGAGCAGCAGGGCGGGGTCCAGGTGCCCGGCGTGCAGGCCGTCCTCGACGTCGTGGACGGAGTAGGCGACGTCGTCGGACCAGTCCATGACCTGCGCCTCGAAGCAGCGGCGGTGGCCGGGGGCGCCCTGGCGGAACCAGTCGAAGACGGGCAGGTCGTCCTCGTAGGCGCCGAACTTGGGGGAGGCGGGATCGGTGGGGTGGCCGCCGCGCGGCCAGGGGTACTTGGTGGCGGCGTCGAGGGTGGCGCGGGTGAGGTTGAGGCCGACGGACCGGTGGAGGGGCTCGGAGAATCGTTTCGGCTCCAGCCGGGTCAGCAGCCGCAGCGACTGCGCGTTCCCCTCGAACCCGCCGCAGGACGCGGCGATCTCGTCCAGCACCCGCTCCCCGTTGTGCCCGAACGGCGGATGGCCCAGATCGTGCGCGAGGCAGGCGGCCTCCACGATGTCCGAGTCGCAGCCGAAGGCCGTCCCCAGATCCCGGCCCACCTGCGCGCATTCCAGCGAGTGGGTGAGCCGGGTACGGGGGCTGGCGTCCCAGGCGTGCTCGGCCACGGCCGTTCCGGTCGGACCGCCGTGGCCGGTGTCCGGGGTGACCACCTGGGTCTTCCCCGCCAGCCGCCGCAGCGCGGCGGAGTGCTGCACCCGCGCCCGGTCCCGCTGGAAGGCGGTCCGCCCGGAGCGTTTGTCCGGCTCGGGGTCCCACCGCTCGGCATCGGCTGGGGCGTACGCGGCGCTGTGTTGCATATCCCGACATTAACCGGCGGGGATGACAGCGGGGTGCCGCCGGGGTGGTGCGGCGGTGCGGCGGCCCGGTGGCGGTCCCGGACCGGCCCGCTCTCAGCGACCGCCGGGACCGGCCTGGGTCTGCGGCTCCGCAGGGGCCGGCTCCGCCGGGGCGGGCTCCGCCGTCACGGGCCCCGGCACCGCCACCGGTTCCTCGGGAGCCGGGCGCCAGCGGCGGCGGGTCAGCGCGGCGGTGAGGGTGAGCGGGACGGTCAGGGCACAGGCGATGCCGAACAGCAGGGCGTAGTGCCCGCGTTCGGCCAGCGGCCCGGCGGCGGTCGCGGCGGCCGAGGAGCCGATGAACAGGGCTCCGGCGAAGAACGCCACCGCGGTGCCGCGCGCCTGCGGCACCACCGAGGTGACCCACGTCTGGAGCGAGGAGTGCATGAACGACCAGCCGCCGCCCAGCAGCAGGGCGGTGACGAAGACGGCGGGCAGCGTCACCCAGGCGGTGACGATCCCGTACCCGGCGCACATCTGCGCCCCGCCGATGGCGATCAGCCCCCACACCGGCAGCCGCCCGGTGAGTATCCGCACCACCCGGGAGAAGATCACGACGCCGACCCCGTACATCGCGGTGGCGAGCCCGGCGACGGTCGCGCTCACACCGCGCGCCTGGAGCGCGGTGGCCAGCAGGGTCATGGTGCCGAGCAGCACCGCGCCCTCCACGAAGGCCAGACCGAAGACGGTGAGCGCCCACCGGTTGCGCAGCACCGCGCCGAGGTGGCCGCCGATGCCGCCCGCCGAGCTCGCGGCGCGCCGGGGTTCGGGGAGGGTGCGCAGGGCGTACGAGCAGATCACCGCGCACACGGCGGGCGCGGCGAACACCAGCCGCCAGTCCACGGCCTCGGCCAGCACACCGGCGACGGCGGTGGCCAGTGCCGTGCCGACCGCCATGACGGCCATCAGGTCGGAGAGCGCGCGCTGGCGGCGGGCGGCGGGGACGGTGTCGCCGAGGTAGGTGAGGGAGGTGGGGACGACGGCGCCGTAGCAGGCACCGGCGACGATCCGGGCCGCGATCAGGACGTGGGCGTTGGGCGCGAGCGCGGAGACCGCGCCGGCGAGGGCCGCGACCAGCAGCGTCCAGCGCATGACGCGGACCCGGCCGACACGGTCGGAGAGTATGCCCCACAGGGGCTGGGACAGGCCGTAGGCGAGGAAGTAGGCGCTGGCGGTGAAGACGGCGGTGCCGAGCGGGATACCGAGCCCGGTGGAGATGAGGATCAGCAGCGGGCTGATGGCGAACCGGTCGAAGCAGCTGACGAAGCCCGCCGCCGACAGGGCGATGGGGGGGACGGCTGCTCACCGGAGCGCTCAGCGGCTTGTCGAGTTTCATGTAGGGAACCTGCCCGGTGTGGTGCCGACATGCCGCGTGAGGTGCCGGTGGACGTGCGCTCGGTCGGTGAGGCCGGCGGCGGTGGCCCGTGGGGCGGGCCGCGCCGCGAGGGGCGCGGGGCGGCCGGGGAAGACCGCACCGCTCCCGTCACGGTGCGGTCGCCCCGTCCGGGCCTGTGTCCGCATGCTCGCCGTGCCGTTCATGCGAGAAACGTACAAGATCCGCCGGATACGGCGTGGGGCGCGCTCGCCCCACGGACAACGGCACGCCGCCGAGGTGGCCGGCCTCTCCCTCTCCGCCGAACGGTGCCCCGGTTCAGCGACCCCGCGGGCGCGGCGGAAACGCGCGGATCTCCACGGGGACGGGAGCGGACCCGCCGGGCGGCCGGACCGGCGGCCTCTCCCCCGCTATCCCTCGCTCGCCACCAGCGCGGGCCGCCGCGTGGCCGGGGCCGGGGTGGGGGCGGGCTCCGGGATGGCGCCGCGCGCCTGGTCGTAGCGGTGCAGCAGCAGCCGGGCCAGCGCCGGGTGCGCGCCCAGCGGGGCGGCGGCCACCCCCGGCGCCGCCTCGGCGCACCGGGTGGCGAACAGGCCCGGCGCGGTGAAGCAGGAGGCGACGGCTATTCTGCTCCGCCCGCCGCGGCGCAGTTCGGCGACCGCCTCGGCCACCGTGGGCCGGGCGGCCGAGGCGTACGCGGGCAGGACCGGTACGCCGCCGAGCCGGTCGGCGAGCATGTGGGCCGTGTATTCGGTCCCGGCCGCCGATTCGGGGTCCAGCGATCCGGCCGCCGCCAGGACGACACCGTCCGCGTCCGGGTCGGCGGAGCGCCGGTAGCCGGCCTCCACCAGCCGGCTGTGCAGGGCGTCGACCAGCAGCGGGTGCGGCCCCAGGCAGGCGGCGGTGGTCACGGTCAGGCCCCCGCGTACCCGCTCCAGCACCCCGGGGATGTCGTGCTTGACGTGGTACCCCCGGCTGAACAGCAGCGGCACCAGCACCGCCCGGCCACCGCCGCCCGCGCCGAGCCCCACCAGGGTGTCGGCGAGACGCGGGGTGTTGTTCTCCAGGTAGCCGGCCTCGACGCGCAGTCCCGGCCGCAGCGCGCGCACCAGGCGCAGCAGGGCGGTGATGCTCCGCTCGGCGCGGGGGTCGGGAGAGCCGTGGGCGACGGCCACCAGGGTGGGGGTGGGAATCGTGCGGGCGCTCATGCCGCCAGCCTGGGCCCATGGCGTTGCCGCTGTGTTGCGCGGGTGTCACCAATGCCGCGCCCCGGGCTCACCCCGCGCCCCGTCCGGGGGGTGAGCGATGCGCGCCGGGGCCGTAACCCCGGGGCGGGGCCCGCGTAACACCGCCGTCGCAGGATGGCCCGCATGAGCCCCGATATGACAGACATCACGGACACGCATTGCCCGTATTGCGCGCTGCAGTGCGCGATGGGGCTGCGCCGGGTGCCGCAGGGCGTTCCGCGGGTGGTGGAGCGGGGCGCGCTGTGCGGGAAGGGTGCCACGGCCACCGCCGTACTCAATCCGGGGGCCCGGCTGACCCGGCCGCTGGTGCGCGGTGCGGACGGCGAGCTGGCACCGGCGGACTGGGACGAGGCGCTGGCGCGGGTGGCGCGGGGCCTGTCGGGGGCGCGGGAGCGGTACGGGGCGGACGCGGTCGCGGTGTTCGGCGGCGGCGGGCTGACGAACGAGAAGGCGTACGCGCTGGGGAAGTTCGCCCGGCTGGTGCTGGGCACCTCGCAGATCGACTACAACGGCCGGTTCTGCATGTCCTCGGCGGCGGCGGCCGGGAACCGGGCATTCGGCCTGGACCGGGGGATGCCATTCCCGCTGGCCGACATTCCGCGCACCGGCTGCGTCATCCTGGTCGGCTCGAATCTCGCGGAGACGATGCCGCCCGCGCTGCGCTACTTCACCGAGCTGCGCGCGAACGGCGGCACGCTGATCGTGATCGACCCGCGCCGTACCCGCACCGCCGAACAGGCCGATCTGCACCTGGCGCCCCGCCCGGGGACGGATCTGGCGCTGGCGCTGGGGCTGCTGCACCTGGTGGTGGCCGGGGGGCGGGTGGACGAGGCGTTCGTGGCGGAGCGCACGAGCGGCTGGGAGGAGGCGCGGGCGGAGGCGATGGCGCACTGGCCGGAGCTGGTGGAGCGCATCACGGGGGTACCGGTGCCCCAGCTGCGGGAGGCGGTGGAGCTGTTCTGCGCGCCGGAGGCGGCGATGGTGCTGACGGCGCGCGGGCCCGAACAGCAGTCGAAGGGCACCGACACCGTCTCGGCCTGGATCAATCTGTGCCTGGCGACGGGCCGGGCGGGGCGCCCGTACTCCGGCTACGGCTGTCTCACCGGGCAGGGCAACGGCCAGGGCGGGCGCGAGCACGGGCAGAAGGCCGACCAGCTGCCCGGCTACCGGATGCTCACCGACCCGGCGGCGCGCGCCCACGTGGCCGGGGTGTGGGGCGTGGACCCCGGCGTGCTGCCGGGGCCGGGGCGCAGCGCGTACGAGCTGCTGGAGGCGCTCGGCGGCCCGGACCCGGGCGGGATCAGGGCGCTGCTGCTGATGGGCTCCAACCCGGTGGTCTCGGCGCCGCGTGCCGCGCACATCGAGGAACGGATGCGCTCGCTGGACTTTCTGGCGGTGTGTGACGTCGTGCTGTCGGAGAGCGCGCGGCTGGCGGACGTGGTGCTGCCGGTCACCCAGTGGGCGGAGGAGAGCGGCACGCTGACGAATCTGGAGGGCCGGGTGCAACTGCGGCGGACGGCGGTGCCGGCGCCGGAGGGGTGCCGCAGCGATCTGGCGGTGCTGCGCGGGCTGGCGCGGCGGCTGGACTTCGCGGGGTGGGACGAGGGTTTTCCCGAGGAGCCGGAGCGGGTCTTCGAGGAGCTGCGGCGGGCCTCGGCCGGCGGCAAGGCGGACTACGCGGGGATCACGTACGCGCGGATCACGGCGGAGGGCGGGGTGTTCTGGCCGTGTCCCGCCGAGGATCATCCGGGGACGCCGCGGCTGTTCCTCGACCGGTTCGCCACGCCCGACGGACGCGCGCGGTTCACGGCGGTGGGGCACCGTCCGGCGGCGGAGGAGCCGGATGCCGAGTATCCGGTGCTGCTGACCACGGGGCGGGTGCTGGCGCAGTACCAGTCGGGGGCGCAGACGCGGCGGGTGGCGGAGCTGAACGCGGCGGCGCCGGGGCCGTTCGTCCAGGTGCATCCGCGGCTGGCGGCGGCGATCGGGGCGGCGGAGGGCGACCGGCTCGTGGTCGTGTCGCGGCGGGGGCGGGCGGTGGCGCCGGCCCGGATCGACGCGGGCATCCGGCCGGACACGGTGTTCATGCCGTTCCACTGGCCGGGGGAGGGGCGGGCGAACACGCTCACCAATCCGGCGCTCGATCCCACCTCCCGGATGCCGGAGTTCAAGATCTGCGCGGTGCGGGTGGAGCGGGAATGAGGGCGCGGCGGGGCGGGGCGGGGGGACGGGAGAGAAAGTGAAAGAGGTTGGAGTGAAAGGGGGCGCTTCATGGTGAACCGGGTTGCGCTGCCGCCCGCACCCCGGAGCATGGAAGGGTGACCGACACCACACAGCACACCACGCATCTGAACGCCCTGGCCGAGCACCATCTGGACCGGGCCCGCGCGGCGGAGCACGGCCGCAGCGCCCATCTGTTCCTGCACGACGGTCCGCTGCGGCAGAGCGTGATCGCGCTGACGGCGGGCGCCGAGCTGGAGGAGCACAACGCGCCGCCCGCCGCCAGTCTCTATCTGGTGCGGGGCGCCGTCCGGGTGGTGCCGGCCGGTGAGGGCGAGGCCGGGATCCCGCTGACGGAGGGCGAGATCATGAAGATCCCGCAGGTGCGGCACTCGGTGGTGGCGCTGGAGGACGCGGTGCTGGTGCTCACCTCGGTGACGGCGGTGCCGGACGCGCTCACGCCCGGCGCCGGCTGGGGCTGAGGCCACGCCCCCACCCTCGGGACGGACGCGTGAGGGCCACCGCTATCCGGCGCTCAGGCGGTGCAGGCTGGGGCTGATGCCGCGTTCCCGCTTGAAGGCGGTGCTGAGCGCGAAGCCGCTCCCGTAGCCGACCCGGCGGGCGACGGCGTCGAGGGTGGCGGCGGGTTCGCGCAGCAGGTCGGCGGCGAGGGCGAGCCGCCAGTCGGTGAGGTACGCCATGGGCGGCCGGCCGACCAGGGTCGCGAAGCGCTGGGCGAAGGCCGCCCGCGAGACCCCGGCGCGGGCGGCGAGGGCGGCGACCGTCCAGGGGTGGGCGGGGTCCTCGTGCAGCAGGCGCAGCGCGCGGCCGACGACCGGGTCGGCCTGCGCCCGGTACCAGGCGGGGGCCCGGGCCTCGGGGCGGGCGAACCAGGCGCGCAGCACGGCGATGAGGAGCAGGTCCAGCAGGCGGTCCAGGACAGCGCTCTGGCCGGGCCGGTCCTTGCCGATCTCCTCGGCGACGAGCGGCAGCAGGGGGCAGTCCCAGTCGGCTTCGCGCAGGACGAGCACCTGGGGCAGGGCCCGCAGCAGCCGGCCGCTGACCTCGCCGTCGACGTGGTAGGTGCCGATGAGCAGTTGGGCGGCGCCGTCGGGTCCGCTGCCCCAGGTGCGGACGCCGAGGTCCAGTTGCTCGCACAGCCCTTCGCCCTCGGGGGTGGTGGTGACGTCCCCGGGGTGCACCACCACCTGCACCGGGACATCCGTACCACTGCCGACGCGGTAGGGGGCGGGGCCGCGCACCACGGCGATGTCACCGGCGTCGATCCGCACCGGGTCCTGGCCCTGGCCCGGGTCCTGGTCCTGGTCCTCCGGGGTGATCCAGGTGGTGTCGCGCATCGCGCACAGAACGGTCAGCGGGGCGCGGTCCCGGACCTGTACGCACCAGGGCGGGTCGAAGACGGCGCGCAGCAGGAAGGCGCGGTGGGCGCGGGGGCCTTCGAGCAGGCTCGCGAGACTGTCCATGAGGGAGAGATTAGACGCCCGCACATGGTGGCGAGCGTCTGAGGGATGGCCGCCGGACAGCCCGGGGCGTGGAATGGGATGCATGAACACCACGCTGATCACGGGCGGCACCGGCAAGACCGGCCGCCGTATCGCCGCCCGGCTGACGGAGCGCGGCATCACCGTACGTCTCGGTTCACGCGCCGGACGGCCGCCCTTCGACTGGCACGACCGCACCACCTGGGAGCCGGCCCTGGCGGATGTGTCCGCCGTCTACCTCGCCTACGCGCCCGATGTCTCGGCGCCCGGCGCGGCCGGGACCCTGGAGGCCTTCGCCCGGCTGGCGGTGGCGCGCGGGGCGCGCCGCCTGGTGCTGCTGTCCGGGCGCGGCATACCGTCCGCCGTCCCGGCGGAGGACGCGGTACGGGGCGCGGGCGCGGAGAGCTGGACGGTGCTGCGGGCCTCGTGGTTCGCGCAGAACTTCAGCGAGGACTTCCTGCTGGACGGGGTGCGGCAGGGAGAGTTCGTCCTTCCGGCGGCGGAGGGGGTGACCGAACCCTTCGTGGACGCCGACGACATCGCGGACGTCGCGGTGGAGGCACTGACCGGCCCCCTCCCGGCGCACGCCGGTGTGACCTATGAACTGTCCTCGCCGCGCCTGCTCACTTTCGAGGAGGCGGCGGAGGAACTGTCCGCGGCGGCGGGCCGGGAGATCCGCTACCGCCGGGCGGACCCGCGGGCGTACCGGACCGTGCTGACGGAGGCCGGACTGCCCCCGGCGGAGGCCGCGTTCACCGCGGACCTGTTCACGGACGTGCTGGACGGCCGCAACGCGCGGGTGACGGACGGCGTCCGGGCGGCCCTGGGACGCGCTCCCCGGGACTTCAGCGACTACGTGAAGGAGGCGGCGGCGACCGGCGTGTGGCAGGGGTGAGTGGATAGCCTCCCGGGGAACCACCAGGTATCCGCGAACCACCCCCGGGAGGCGTACACATGACGGCCGAACACGTACTGGTGCACGTGACGACGGACAGCGAGGAGTCCGCGCACGGACTCGCGGACTCGGCGGTGCGGGCACGGCTGGCGGCCTGCGCGCAGATCGAGGGGCCGATCACCAGCGTGTACTGGTGGGAGGGGGAGGTCCAGCAGGGCCAGGAGTGGCGGGTGAGCTGCAAGACCACGGCCGCCCGCTACCCCGCCCTGGAATCCCATTTGCTGGACCACCACCCGTACGACACCCCCGAGATCATCGCCACCCCGGTCACCGGCGGCAGCGCGGCCTACCTGGCGTGGGTCACCGAGGAGGTCAGCAGTTCTTGAACTCGACAAGGGAGTTGTTGTAGGAGCACGACGCCACCTTCGTGCCGTTGGACTTGCGCAGGGTGGCGGTGTCCTTGTCGTTGTTCCAGACGTACGCACCACGGTTCTGGTACACGTTGGCGGCCGTGTTCTTGCCCGAACCCGTCCGCACCTTCACCGACTTGCCGGCGCCCAGGCTGAACGTGCCGAAGGTGTAGGTGTGCTTCTGGGCGTCGGTCAGCGTCCAGCCCTTGAGGCTGACGGCCTTGCTGGTGGAGTTGGTGATCTGCACCCACTCGCCGTTGAGGCTGGCGTTGCTGCGGTCGTCCTTGCCCGGACTGTTGTAGTAGATCTTGGTGATCTTCACGGACCCGGCGGCCTGGGCACTGCCCGCCGTACCCAGCGGCAGCAGCACGGCCACGGCGAAGGCGGCCAGAAGCGCGGTTAAGCGTGCGTGTGTCATCGTCGTTCTCCCTGCGGGTTTCACACTGTCGCCATATCGGACGACAAGATGAAGCAGATCTTAGGGAAACGTAATGAGTTGGCGCAGGCGTTCGTGGCAACGCGTACACCTCGTGCGGCGGCACGTCCGGCGCGTCACGTTGGCACCGTTCCAGGGGTCATGGCAGACAGAGAACCCCCCTGCGATGCGGAGAAGCCATGACAACGCCCTTTCTGGTCACCGGCGGCACGGGCACCCTCGGACAGCACGTCGTCCCCCTGCTGCGGGAGGCCGGCCACCCGGTGCGCGTCCTGAGCCGGCATGCCCGCCCCGCCGGTAACGGCCACGACGGGGAGGACGGCGGCCTCACGTACGTGACCGGGGACCTGCTGGAGAACGAGGGCGTCGAGGCGGCCGTGGCCGGCGCCGCCACCGTCGTCCACCTGGCCGGCGGCCCCAAGGGAGATGACGAGGCGACCCGCAACCTGGTGCGCGCCGCGACCGAGGAAGGCGTGCGGCACCTGGTGCTGATCTCGGTCATCGGCGCGGACCGGGTCCCGGTCGGATACCACCGCATGAAGCTCGGCACCGAGGTCGCCGTCGCCGAGTCCGGCATTCCCTGGACCACGCTGCGCGCGGCCCAGTTCCACGAGTTGCTCCACACCGTGCTGGCGAGGATGACGCGGCTCCCGGTCGTTCCGGCACCGCGCGGGGTGCGCGTGGAACCGGTCGACTCGCGCGATGTGGGCGCCCGGCTCGCGGAACTGGCCCTGGGCGAACCTGCCGGCCTGGTCCCCGACCTGGCCGGCCCCACCGTGTACGGGCTGGACGAGCTGATCCACTCCTACCTGCGCTCCACCGGCACCCGCCGCCCGGTGCTCCCCCTCCCCCTCCCCGGAAGGGCCGGCCGCGCCCTGCGCGCCGGCACCAACCTGGCCGCCGAGGGCGCGGACCGGGGACGTCACACCTGGGAGGACTTCCTGTCGGGCCGGGTCGACGCGTAACGCACGGCGGCCGCCATCGCCGCCAGCCCGATGACCGGCAGCACGAACAGCGCCGGGTTGATCCAGGCGGGGACAACCTCCGCCCCGCCGCACACCATGCTCAGCGGAAAGTCGCTGCGCTCGTCGGGCATACCCCGCACGTCCGCGTGCAGCCAGCAGAGATGCTCGGGCCGAAGCGAGCTCATGTACGTCATGTGCGCGTAGGCGTACAGCGTCAACGCGCCGCTGAGTGCCAGCGCGGACACCAGCCCCAGTGCTCTGGGGCTGGCCAGTGTGGGCCATTCGGCCGCCCACGCGCGCTGCACCGCGTGCACGACCAGCCCGAACGCCGCGGCGACGAACACCACCGGCGCCAGCACGAACGGAAGCACGATGAAATCCGACACGAGACGGCCACCCCCACAGAACCCGAACTGTCGAGACCATCATCTCCCGTGATACGCCTGGAGTTTGGCGACGCGAGCCGACCGCCTGCCGCGCAGGATCCGGAGAACCCCGCCCGCCACCACGCCCCCGCCCACCGAGCGGGTACGAAAGCCGAGGAGACCATGAACACCGTGTCCGGCAACCCTACGGAAGAGGAGGCGCGGCGGCTGCGCCACGCACTGCTCGGCCAGGAGCTGCGGAACTTCGAGGAGGAGCACGGCGCGTTCTCCGCCGGAGAACTGGCCGAGGCACACGAGCGGATCTCCGCCGCCTTCGGCCGGGACCCCGAGGGAACGCGGCCCGGGCGGACTACCCGGGACCGCTGATCCGGGCTCTGCGGGCCCGCTCGTGACGTGATGGAGCGTCCGGTGCGGGGGGACTCAACCCCGCGTTTCCCCCGGTGTGGAGACGGACCCCGGCCGCAGTCCCCTTGCCGCTCCGAAGCTCACCGTTGCGTGCGCGACCGGCGCGCCGGGCCGGGTGTCTCATCGACGGGCCGGGCTGATTCGCCTCTGAGCTACCAGATGTCGCCGTCCCGCCAGTCGCAGATCAGCTCGCCCGTGACGTCCAGCGGGACCGGCCCCGGCAGGATGTGCACCGTGCCGTCCGACTCCTCCGTGCGCGCGATGCCCATCGGGGTCAGCGCCCAGGTGCGGCCCTGCCATGGCTGCCAGCCCCTGGCCGGCCAGTACGCCGCCACCCCGGGTGGGGCCGACAGCGCGCCCAGGTCGTACGCCGCCGCGATCACCCGTTCCAGGACGGCGGTCACCGTGGCGGCGTGCCCGCGCCCCCGGTGGTCGGGGTGGACGCCCAGCGCCTCGACGTACCCGGTGCGCAGCGCCCGCCCGCCGTGGATCAGTCGGCGCTGGATCACCGCGCCGTGCGCGATCAGCCGGTCGTCCTCCCACACCATCGTGTGCATGCCGCCCAGCGCGTGGTCCCAGTCGTGTTCGATCAGGCCCAGCAGCGCCCGGATCGCCCGCAGGGTCGCCGTCGACAGCTCCGCCGTGTGGGCCGTTCGTACCTGAAGGGGCATCTCTTTCCTCCACTGGTGCGGGTCGGACGCGGGTACGGACGGTGTCGGGTCCGGGCCGGGGCGTGGCCGGCGCGGCGGCGGCGAACGGCGTCCCGGGCGGCGGCGCGGGCACATCGTCCGGGCGCGCGGAGAGCGCCCACAGGCCGGTCGCCGACAGCCCGCCGGCACCGGTGCCCCGGCGCACGGTGTCCGGGGCGAGCCGTAAAGGTGCTGGCCAGGTCGCCGTCATGCCCGGCAGCGTACGGGCGCGCGCGGCCGGCGGAGCGGCCGTTAAGGGGCGCATAAGGGTGGCCTGAGCGGACCTTAATCCGCGGTGAGACGGGCGGCCGGACGGGCTCACACCGGCCCGGCGCACCCGCTGAGGGCAGCGTTGCGCGGGGGAAACGGCGGTGATGCGGGCGGGTAACGGAGGGCCCGCACGCTCAGGGCATGGAACCTGTGGTGATCGTCGGCGGCGGAATGGCCGCCGCCCGGCTGGCGCGCCGGCTCGACGCGCCCACCACCGTCATCGCGGGCGAGCGGCACCCCGCGTACAACCGGGTGCTGCTCGCCGGGGTACTGGCGCGGCAGTACGGCCCGGAGGTGATCGCCCTGCCCGCGCCGGGCCCCGGTGTGCGCTGGCGCGCCGGCGTACGGGCCACCGCCGTCGACACCGCCACCCGCGAGGTGGTGTGCGACGACGGGACCCGGGAGCCGTACGGCACGCTCGTGCTGGCCACCGGCGCCGCGCCGGTGCTGCCGCCGCTGCACGACGGGGAACTGCCCGAAGGTGTACGGGCCTTCCGCACCCTGGACGACGCCCTCGCCGACCCGGGCGAGCGCGCCGTCGTGGTCGGCGGCGGGCTGCTGGGCGTGTCGGCCGCCGCCGCGCTGGCGGTGCGCGGTGTGGACACCGTCCTGGCCCAGCAGGGCGAGCGGCTGATGGAACGCCAGCTGGACGCCGCCGCGTCCGCGCTGCTGCGGGAGCAACTGACGGCGCTCGGCGTCGAGGTGCACACCGAGTGCCGGGTGCGGCGGCTGCGCCCCGGCGGCGTGCTGCTGGCCGGGGGGTCCCCCCGGCCGGAGGCTGAGGGGCGGTACGAACTGGCCGCCGACACCGTGTTCCTGGCCTGCGGGGTGCTGCGGCTGACCGGACTCGCCCGGGACGCCGGGATCGCCGTCGGCCGCACCGGCGGCATCGTCGTGGACGACCGGCTGCGCACCTCGCAGCCGCACGTCCACGCCATCGGCGACTGCGCCGAACACGCGGGCGTCACCCACGGGCTGGCCGGTGCGGCCCTCGAACAGGCCGATGTACTCGGCGACCTGCTCAACGGCCGCTCCGAGGCCGCCTATCACGGCTCACGCCCCCTGTACCGGCTCTCCCTCCCCGGCCCCATCGACGTGGCCGCCTTCGGCACCGCCTCCCCCAACGACGGTGACGACACCGTCCGGCTCACCGACGCCACCCGCGGCACGTACCGCAGCCTCGTCGTGCGCGGCGACCGGCTGCGCGGCGGTGTGCTGGTCGGCGATCTCGGCGCGGTCGGTTCGCTCACCCGCGCCTGGGAGTCCGACGAAGCCCTCCCCGCTACGCCGTTGCTGCACCTGCTCACCCACGACGGAGGAAACTGATGTCCACGGACACCGACACGGGCACGGACACCGACACCGACACGGCCCAGGACACCGGCACCATCGTGCTCATCGGTCACGGCATGGTCGGTCAGCGCTTCCTCGAGGAACTGGCCGACCGGGGCGTCACCGCCCGCTCACGGGTGATCGTCCTCGCCGAGGAGCCCCGCCCCGCCTACGACCGGGTGAAGCTCACCTCCTACTTCTCGGGTGTCACCCCCGACGAACTCTCCCTCACCCCGCCCGGCTTCGCCGACCGGCACGGCATCGAGCTGTGCCTGTCCGACCCGGCCGAGTCCATCGACCGCGCCGCCCGCACGGTCACCGCCCGCTCGGGGCGCGTCATCCGCTACGACACGCTCGTCCTCGCCACCGGCTCGGCGCCGTTCGTGCCCCCGGTCGAGGGCCGGGACGCCGCCGGCTGCTTCGTCTACCGCACCATCGAGGACCTGCTGGCCATCGAGGAGTGGGCGAAGGCCGACCGCACCACCACCGGCATCGTCGTCGGCGGCGGGCTGCTCGGCCTGGAGGCGGCGGGCGCCCTGCGCGGGCTCGGACTCGCGACCCACATCGTGGAGTTCAACCCGCGCCTGATGCCCGTCCAGGTGGACGAGGGCGGCGGCGCCGCGCTGCGCCGCACCGTGGAGGACATGGGGCTGACCGTGCACACCGGGGTGGGCGGGCAGCGCATCCTCACCCACCCCCAGGACGGCACCGTCACCGGGATGTCCCTGTCGGACGGCTCCGCCGTCGAGGCGGAACTGGTCATCTTCTCCGCAGGGGTTCGCCCCCGGGACGGCCTGGCCCGCGACGCCGGGCTCGCGGTCGGCGAACGCGGCGGCATCACGGTGGACGAGCGCTGCGTGTCCGTCACCGACCCGGCCGTGTACGCCATCGGCGAGTGCGCCCTGGCGGCGGACGGCCGGGTGTACGGCCTGGTGGCGCCCGGCTACGACATGGCCGCCACCGCCGCCCGCGCCATCGCGGGGCAGGAGGCGAGCGGTTTCCACGGGGCGGACACCTCCACGAAGCTGAAGCTGCTGGGGGTGGACGTGGCCTCCTTCGGCGACGCGCACGGCACCGCGCCGGACTCGCTGGACGTCGTGTACGCAGACTCCCGCTCCGGCGTGTACAAGAAGCTGGTCATCGGCGGCGACGGCACCCTGCTGGGCGGGGTGCTGGTCGGCGACGCGGACGCGTACGGCCTGCTGCGCCCGTTCACCGGCAGCGTGCCGCCCGCCCCGCCGGAGCAGCTGGTGCTGCCCGCCGGGCTCGCCCCGCCCACGGCGCTGGGTCCGGGCGCGCTGCCCGACGAGGCGGTCGTGTGCAGCTGCCACAACGTCACCAAGGGCGCCATCCGCTCCGCGGTCACCGATCACTCCTGTGCCTCGGTCCCCGAGGTGAAGAGGTGCACCAAGGCGGGTACGGGCTGCGGCAGTTGCGTCAAGGTGCTGGGCCAGCTCGTCAACGAGGAGCTGGCGGCGGGCGGCGCGGTCATCGACACCGGGCTGTGCGGCTGCTTCGCACAGACCCGGCAGGAGCTGTACGAGATCGTGCTGGCCCTGCGGGTCACCAGCTACCGGCGGCTCCTCGACCAGTACGGGCGCGAGGCGGCGCGCGGCGGCGAGGGCTGCGAGATCTGCAAGCCGGCCGTCGCCTCCATCATCGCCTCGCTGGCCCCCGCCATCGGCGCCGGGACGCACGTGCTGGACGGTGAACAGGCCGCCCTCCAGGACACCAACGACCACTTCCTCGCCAACATCCAGCGCAACGGCTCCTATTCGATCGTGCCGCGCATCCCCGGCGGGGAGATCACCCCCGAGCGGCTCATCGTCATCGGCGAGGTGGCCCGCGACTTCGGCCTCTACACCAAGATCACCGGCGGGCAGCGCATCGACATGTTCGGGGCCCGCGTCGACCAGCTGCCCGCGATCTGGGGGCGGCTGGTGGCGGCCGGTTTCGAGTCGGGGCACGCGTACGGGAAGTCGCTGCGCACCGTCAAGTCCTGTGTGGGCTCCACCTGGTGCCGCTACGGCGTGCAGGACAGCGTGCGGATGGCCATCGATCTGGAGCTGCGCTACCGGGGGCTGCGTTCCCCGCACAAGCTCAAGTCGGCGGTCTCCGGGTGCGCCCGGGAGTGCGCGGAGGCCATGGGCAAGGACTTCGGGGTGATCGCCACCGCCAACGGCTGGAACCTGTACGTCGGCGGCAACGGCGGCGCGACCCCGCGGCACGCCGATCTGCTGGCGCAGGACCTGTCGGACGCCGAACTCGTGCGGCTCATCGACCGGTTCCTGATGTTCTACATCCGCACCGCCGACCGTCTGGAGCGCACCTCGGTGTGGCTGGAGCGGATCGAGGGCGGTCTCGACCACGTACGGGATGTCGTGGTGCACGACTCCCTGGGCATCTGTGAGGAGCTGGAGGCGCTGATGGCGGCACATGTGGCCGGGTACCGCGACGAGTGGGCGCAGGCGATCAACGACCCGGACAAGCTGCGCCGGTTCGTCTCCTTCGTCAACGCGCCGGGGGTGCCCGATCCGAGCGTGCGGTTCGTCCCCGAGCGCGGGCAGTCCAAGCCGGACCTGGTGCTGCTGTCCGGCCCGGAGATCCCGGTCGGGGGGCGGGCCTGATGACGATGGCGACGGCGACGGTGGAGGTGCTCAGCGGAGGGCGCTGGGTGCCGGTGTGCGCGGCGGACGAGCTGGTTCCGGGGCGCGGCGTGGCGGCGCTGCTGCCGGACGGGCGGCAGATCGCGGTCTTCCTGGACCGTACGGGCGCGGCGTACGCGATCGGCAACCGGGACCCGTTCACCGGGGCCTATGTGCTCTCGCGCGGGCTGCTGGGGTCGGCGGGCGGCAGCGCGTTCGTGGCCTCGCCGCTGCTGAAGCAGCGGTTCGATCTGCGGACCGGGCGCTGTCTGGACGACGATGACGACGCCCGTGCTGTACCGGTGTACCCGGCGCGCCGTCAGCCGGTGGCGGCCCGAGTGGCGCCGTAGGCGGGCGTCACCGGCGGGCCGGGGTCCGGCCGGGGGCTCAGGGGGCGGTGTGCCCGGGCAGCGGCATGAGCCGGTCCTCGCCCGGGGCCACCTCGAAGCCGACCCCGTCCGCGATCCCGTCCACGTACCCTCCCCCAGCCTCCGGCCGGGGGGACCCCCTGGCCAGCTGGACCCGCACCGGCTCCTCCTCCCACGGCGGCACGCCCACCCACAGCTGGCCCGGCTTCATCCGCACCTGGATGCCGCCGTCGCTGTGGTAGCGCAGCGAGAAGCCGTACTCCGACAGTTCCGGCAGCGGCGCCGGGTCCATCCACAGGACGCCGTCGCGGGTCTCCAGGCCGGTCAGCCCGCGCTGCAGGAGGTCCAGGGTGCCGGCCATGGCGCCCAGATGGATGCCCTCGGCGGTCGTACCGCCCTGGATGTCGGCGACGTCGCTGGCCAGCGCCTCCTGCAACTGCCCCCAGGCGTCCCGGTGCCGGGCGCGGGCCAGCACCCAGGCGTGCACGAGGCCGCTGAGTGTGGAGCCGTGGCTGGTACGGGCCAGGTAGTAGTCGACGGTCCGCCGCCAGGTCGCCTCGTCCAGGTCGTAGCCGAGCCGGCCGAAGAGCCGCCCCAGGTCGCCGGGGGTGAACAGGTAGCCGAGCATGAGCACATCGGCCTGCTTGGAGGCCTGGTAGCGGTTGACGCTGTCGCCGTCCGCCTCCAGGATGCGGTCGAGTCGCCGGATGTCGCCGTGGCGTTCGCGCAGCGCGGCCCAGTCCAGCTCGGCCAGCTCGCCGTACCCCTCGAACTGGCTGACCACGCCCCGGTGGAAGGGCACGTGCAGCCGCCGGGAGATGTCGTCCCACATCTCGGGCTCGCCGGGGCGCATGTCGATGCGGTCATAGAGGTCCTCCCGGCGGGAGGCGGGCAGTTCACGCGTGAGTTCCAGCGCCCGCGCCAGCACCCACGCGGCGGTGACGTTGGTGTAGGCGTTGTCGTCGAGCCCGGGCCGGTCCGCGTCCGGGTATCCCTCGTGGTACTCGTCGGGGCCCACCACCCCCAGGATGCGGTAGCGGCCCATGCTCGCGTCGAAGACGGCCGAGTCCGCCCAGAAGCGGGCGATCTGCACCAGCATCTCGGCGCCCTTGGTGTGCAGGAACTCGGTGTCGCCGCTGGCCTGTCCGTACCGCCACACGTTGTACGCGATGGCCGAGCCGACATGGTGCTGGAGCCGGGAGTGGTCGGGCAGCCAGCGTCCCGAACGCGGGTTGAGGTGTACCTCGGGTGTCTCCTCGCGGCCGTCGCTGCCGCTCTGCCACGGGTAGCGGGCCCCGTCCCGGCCGATCGCGCGGGCGGCGTGCACCGCCTGCGGCAGCCGCCGGTAGCGGTACATCAGCAGCGCCCGGGACACCTCGGGGAAGTGCAGGTTCAGGTAGGGCAGCACGAACAGTTCGTCCCAGAAGACGTGCCCGCGGTACGCCTCGCCGTGCAGCCCGCGCGCCGGGACGCCCACGTCCAGGTCGGCGGTGTGCGGGGAGAGCGTCTGGAGTACGTGGAACAGGTGCAGCCGCAGGATGTGCCCGGCCTCGCCGGGCGCCTCGACATCGGCGCGCCGCCACAACCGGCCCCAGGCCGCGGCGTGCGAACCGAGCAGCTCGGCGAAGTCCCCCGCCCGCCCGACGCGTTCGACGGCCGCCTCCAGCGGGCCGCTGATCGCCCGGTCCCGGGAGGTGTGCAGGGCGACGGTCTTCTCGACGGTGACCGGCTCGCCGGGGGCCAGGGGGACGGTGAGCCGCTGGGCGGCGCGGCGGCCCGCCAGCTTGTCGGTGACGGCGATCCGTTCGGGCGGCGGCCCGCTCACGCAGCGGGTGCGGGCGGCGAGCGCGACGTGGATGGCGGAGTGGGTGGTGCGGCAGTGCAGCCACACCGTGTCGGGCGCCTCCTCCAGCGCGCCGGTCCTGACCTTGGTGAGGTGGGCGCTGGCCAGGTCGCGGTAGCGCCGCACCCCGGTGTTGGCGACGGTGCCGTCGATGGCGGAGTCGATCTCGATGGTGCCGGACCAGTCCTCGGCGGTGAAGGTGGTGCGCAGCGCCGCCAGATGCGGGTCGCCCATGTGCACCAGGCGGCTCTGTTCGACGCCCAGGTGCCGGCCGTGCGCGTCGCGGAAGCGCAGCGTGCGGTTGAGGGTGCCCTGCCGCAGGTCGAGCCACTGCCGGTAGAGCAGCAGGCCGCCGCGTTCGCGGTCGGGGGAGAACCAGCGGCCGGCGGGGCCGTCGTCCGGGTGGACGCGGAAGCGCAGCGGCAGCCAGTTGGGGAGGTTGACGACGTCCTCGTTCTCCACGTCGCGGCCCGCGACGTGGGAGGTGAGCCGGTTGTAGCAGCCGGCCGCGTACGTGCCCGGGTAGTGGGCCGCGCCCGCGGTGACCTCGGGGGCGGCACCGCGGGTGGCGAAGTAGCCGTTGCCCAGGGTGCACAGGGCTTCCCGCAGCCGTTCGGCGCGCGGGTCGTAGCCCTCGTACGCCCAGATCCACTCGTCGGTCAGCCGGCCCAGCTCGATGGTGGTCGCCATGGGCTCACCTCGCCTCGGGAGTCAGCAGTTCGCCGAGGTCGCCCACCACCAGGTCGGCGCCGTGCTCGCGCAGTTCGCCCGCGCTGGTGGCGGTGGCGGCCCGGTCCACGCCGATGACGAGGGAGAACTCGCCGCGCCGGCCCGCCTCGACCCCGGCCAGCGCGTCCTCGACGACGGCGGAGGCGTCCGGCGGGACGCCCAGGCGGCGGGCGCCCTCCAGGAAGAGCGCGGGGTCGGGCTTGCCGCGCAGCGCCAGGTGCGCGGCGTCGTTGCCGTCGACGACGGTCTGGAAGAGGGTGCGGACGCCGGTGTGCGCGAGCAGGTCGCGGGCGTGCCGGGAGGAGGAGACGGCGGCGCAGGGGACGCGTTCCTCGTACAGGGCGTGCAGCAGGCGTACGGTGCCGGGCCAGGCGTCCACCGAGCCGTCGCCGAGGCGGCGCATGAACTCCTCCTCCTTGCGGGCGGCGACGGCGCAGACACTGGCCGTGCCGGGCGGGTCCTCGGGGTCGCCGAAGGGCAGCCCGATGCCGCGCTGGGTGAGGAAGGAGGCGGCGCCGTCCAGCCGGGACTTGCCGTCGACGTACCGCCGGTAGTCCTCGGTGGCGTCGAACGGTGCCTGGCCGTGCTCGCGCAGCACCGGGTCGAAGGCGGCCTTCCAGGCGGTGGCGTGTGCGGGGGCCGAGTCGGTGATGACCCCGTCGGTGTCGAAGACGACGGCCCGGCACGCTTCCAGCTCCGGAACGGTGATGGCACTCATGCTTTCCATGGGAACCCCTGTTCGCCTGGTCGGCAACGGCAGCCGGGTGCGGGACGGGTACGGACGGGTCGGGGACGGTGCGGCACGGGTGGTGCGGGGCAACGGCCGCCGCTGACCGGCGGCCCGGTCAATGGGCCTGGATCTCGCTCCCGGAGACCCGTTCGGGCCGGATGCGCACCCACAGCTGGCGGTCGCCGCCGGCCCACGGCGAGGTGTGCGCCGCCTCGTCCAGCTGCCGGCGGGTCTCCTCGTCGGTGACCACGGAGGCGTGGCCGACGATGAGCACGCTCCAGCCCTCGCTGCGCGCCTCGTCGATGTGATCGACCTCGAAGGCCACCTCGTGGCCTGCGGCGGAGGCGATGGCCGAGCCGGGGGCGGTGCGCAGCACGACGCTGTCGCCGACGATGGAGTAGTTGACGGGGTAGATGCCGGGCCCGTGCTCGTTCTCGACGCCGATCCGGCCCACCCCGTACTGCGGGATGCGGGCCCGGGACGTGGTGGCGTCGAGGGCGACCAGTTTCGCCTCGCGGTTGGCGTGGCCGCCGCCCGAGGACAGGTCCGAGCCGGTCAGCTCGGCGACGGTGGTGTCCAGGGCGCGGGCGACCCGGGTCAGTGAGCTGACGCTGGGCGAGGCCGGGTGCTCCTCCAGGTACGTCAGGTACTCGGGGGCGACGCCGGCCCGGTGGGCGACGTCCTCGCGGCTGAGTCCGAGCCGTTCGCGCAGCATGACGACGCGGCGTCCGATGTCACTGCGGTGCTGCGACGGCTGGGACGGCTGTTGCGGGCGCGGGTGCCGGTGCCGTGGTCTTGCCATGCGCGACCACCTCCCTCACCCCTCCAGCATCGCCCCGGGGTGTGGGGACCGCTCGTCGATCACGCGGACACGGGGCCGGCGACCGGGCCGCGGAGGGGCCGGGGCTCAGAACTCGTCGTACGGCTCCCCGTCGGCGTTGATCAGGAGGTGGTCGGGGCTGGTCCTGGCCATGGCGTCCCGCAGTCCGGTCAGCAGCGCGACCCGGTCGGGGCGGCCGAGGCCCAGGGCACGGGCGGCGGACTGGCCGCCGCTCGCGGCGAACTCGGGAAGCCCGGCCAGTTCCTCGTCGAGTTCGGCGAGCACCTCGGCGACGGGACGGGCCCGGCCGCGCGCGCTCAGGTGGAGGTACTCCTTCCAGAAGGGCACCCCGGCCATCAGCTCCAGGGCGGCGCGCAGCGAGTCGGCGATCAGCGCGCACTCGCCCTCGGAGGAGGCGTAGAGCACGGCGGTGCCGTCGGCCAGGAAGTAGCTGCCGCCGGCGCCGCAGCCGGCGACGGGCACGAGGGTGGCGCCCGACCGCAGGGACAGCCCCGGCTCCACCGGGTCCAGACGGGTCACGTCGAAGTCGCAGGGCCACTCGAAGTACCGGAACAGCTCGGGCCGTTCGGCTATCTTCGCCAGCAGCTCGGGGTCGCTCATGGGGCGAACGCTACGCCAGTCGGCTCGCCTCGGAGCAGCCCTTGGCCCGACAGCCGGTCATGAGGAGGGGCGACCGGAGCCCGGGCGGGCACGGGGTGGAGCGCCCCGTCATCCGTTGCGGACCTCGGTGACGGTGACGGCGAACACCGGGTGGTCGGGGGCGGCGCGGCGCAGTTCCTCGGTGGTCGAGTCGGGGCCGACACCGTTGAAGAAGGCGCCGGTCTCGGCCTTCCAGCGCTTGAGGTAGGCGCGCAGCACCTCCGGCTTGTCGTCGTCGGCGACCTCGGTGGCGGTGAACGCCTCCACCTTCTTGCCGATGCGCAGTTCGCCGCCGCCGACCACCCGCATGTTGCGGGTCCACTGGACGTGGCCGCGCGGGGCCACCAGATACAGCTGCCCGTCGTACCGGAGCGGGTTGACGGGGGTACGGCGCCACTCGCCGCTCGTGCGGCCGCGCACGGCCAGCACGCGGGAGCCACGGACGCTGATGCCGCGCCGCGTGAGCCACGCCATCAGGGGGTTGAACACCTTGTTGGTGAGCCACCCGGGCTGCTTCACGTGGACGGTCCGCTCCGGCCGCTGCTCGCTCATGGCACTTCCCCTTCTCGTTTCGAGAGCATTGCTCTCGCTTGAGAGCAATAGTTGCACTATCACCGCACACAAGCAAGAGCACTGCTCTCGAAACGGTGGCAGAATGTTCGTATGACAGCGATCAGAGGAGCCAGGGAACGCGCCCGGCGCGAGGTGACGGCCGCCATCAAGAACGAGGCCCGGGCGCAGCTGGCCGCCGAGGGGGCCGCCAAACTCTCCCTGCGCGCCGTCGCCCGCGAGCTGGGCATGGCCTCATCGGCCCTCTACCGCTACTTCCCCAGCCGCGACGACCTGCTGACCGCGCTCATCATCGACGCGTACGACATGGTCGGCGAGGCCGCCGAGAGCACCCTGGCCGCCGCTCCGCCGTCCCGCCCCCCGCTGGAGCGCTGGCTGGCCGTCTGCCACGCCGTACGGGAGTGGGCGCTCGCCCACCCGCACGAGTACGCGCTCATCTACGGCTCGCCCATCCCCGGCTACGCCGCCCCCGCCTCCACCGTCGGACCGGCGTCCCGGGTCGCCCTCACCCTGATCACCGTCGTCGCCGACACCCACGCGCGCGGCGACCTGGCCCCGCCCGCCGACAGCCAGGCGCCCGACATCGTCACCCCGGAACTCACCCGGTACACCCGGACCATGCCGCCCGAGGCGGCCCCCGCCCTGATCACCGCGTGGACCACGCTCTTCGGCCTGATCAGCTTCGAACTCTTCGGCCACTTCCACAACGTGGTGCGCGACCCCGGGGAGTTCCTCACCCGCACCATGACCGCGCGGGCCGCGGACGTGGGCCTGCCCGGCACCGGGCCGGACACGCCCTGAGCCCCGCCCCGGCGGCCACCGGCCGATGACCCCGAGGGGCCATCGGCCGGCGCCGTCCGCGCCAAGGGACCGGCTAGGCGCTTCCCGCCGTGCAGGCGGTGCCGTTCAGGCTCACCACCGGTGCCGAGTAGACCGCCCCGCTGTTGGTCTGGAAGCCGAAGCTGAACGTTCCTCCGGCCGGCACCGTGGCGTTGTGGGCCACGTTGCGCGCGGTCACCGTCGTCCCCGACTGGGTGAGCTGGGTGTTCCACGAACTGGTCACCGACTCGCCCGCCGGGAGGCTGAACGTCGCCGTCCAGCCGTTCAGCGCCTGCCGGGCGGTCACCCGCACCTCCACCACGGACCCGGCGTTCCACCGGTTGGCCACCTGGTAGGCGGCCGTGCAGTCCGCGCCCGGCCCGGGCCCCGGATCGCCGCCGCCCGGCGAGCCGCCGAACGCCGTCAGGATCCCGTTGTAGGCCGGCTTCGGCTGGTAGTTGTCGTCGTAGGGCAGCGCCGCGCCCTCCCCCGGGAAGGTGCCCGGCACCCACGAGTCACGGTCGCTGAAGCCCCACACCGTGACGCCCGAGCAGCGCGAGACGTTCAGGCACGCCTGCACCACCTGCGCGAACTGCTGGGACTGCCGCTGGAGTTTGGCCGCGTCGGACGGCGTCCGCATGCGGATGTCCAGTTCGGTGACCACCACCTCCACGCCCAGATCCGCGAACCGCTGCAGGTTGGCCTGGTAGTCGCTGGGCAGCTGGTCCAGGATGAGATGCGACTGGAAACCGACCCCGTCGATGGGCACGCCCTGGGCGCGCAGATCGCGCACCAGGTTGTACATGCCGTTGCTCTTCGCGTTGATGCCGTCGGTGTTGTAGTCGTTGATGAACAGCTTGGCGTTCGGGTCGGCCGCCCGCGCCGCGCGGAACGCGTTGGCGATGTAGTCGCGCCCCAGCACCTGATACCACTTGGAGTTGCGCAGCGAACCGTCCTCGTTGAACGCCTCGTTCACCACGTCCCAGCGGTTGATCTGGCCGCTGTAGCGGCCCATCACCGTGGAGATGTGGGTGTTCATGATCTGGTTCATCTCGGTGGCGCTGAAGTTGCCGTTCTGGAGCCAGCCCGGCATCTGGCTGTGCCACACCAGGGTGTGCCCGTACACCTGCTGGCTGTTGGCCTGCGCGAACTGCATGAGCCGGTCCGGGGCCGCCCAGTTGAAGGTGCCGCGCTGCGGCTGGATGGCGTCCCACTTCATGGCGTTCTCGGCGGTGACGCTGCTGAACTCGCGCGCCGCGATCCCGTTGTACGTGGCGTCGCTGAGCCGGTGGTCGGCGATCGCCGTTCCGATGAATTTGCCGCTTGTTGACGCGGCTTCGCGTAAGGTCGCCAACTGAGCCGATGGCGCTTCTTCCACCGACGTCTGCGATGCCTGTGCGCCGCCGTGCAACGCCGCACCGGAGAGCAGGACTCCGGCGGCGATGACGACCGCGGCTCTGCGCATCAGGGGAAACATGGCCGTCCCTTTCCTTGTCATGCCCCCGCAGGCTGACGGGACCGTTGTAAGGGCGACCATGGCGGACGTCAACCCTTCCGGAATAATGTTGAAAAACTTCCGGCGGGAGTCGGACGTCGTGAGAAAGCAGGGGAACATGGCGGTGCAGCGCGGGAACAAGGACCAGGGCGACGGACGGCGGAAGGTCACCATCACCGCCATCGCCCGCGAGGCCGGTGTCTCGGTGCCCACCGTCTCCCGGGTGGTCAACGGCCGCTCCGACGTGGCGCCCGACACCAGGGCCCGGGTGGAGGACCTGCTGCGGCAGTACGGCTACCGCCGCCGCAGCGTGGCCCCCGGCGACCGGGCGGCGCTGCTCGACCTGGTCTTCAACGACCTCGACAGCCCCTGGGCGGTGGAGATCATCCGGGGCGTGGAGGAGGTCGCCCACGCGTCGGGGGTGGGCACGGTGGTCTCCGCCATCCACGACCGGGCCGGCGCCGCCCGCCAGTGGATGAAGAACCTGCGGGCCCGCGCCTCGGACGGCGTGATCCTGGTGACCAGCGCGCTGGAGCCCGTCCTGCACAAGGAACTGCACCGGCTCGGCGTGCCCCTGGTGGTGATCGACCCGGCCGGCTCCCCCGCCCTGGACGCCCCGACGATCGGCGCCACCAACTGGGCGGGCGGCATGGCCGCCACCGGTCACCTGCTGGAACTCGGCCACCGCCGCATCGGGTTCATCGCCGGCCCGCCGCGCCTGCTGTGCAGCCGCGCCAGGCTCGACGGCTACCGGTCCGCGCTGGAGGACGCCGGAGTGCCGGTGAACGACGAACTGATCGTCCCCGGCGACTTCTACCACGAGTCGGGGTTCACCGGCTGCGAGACGCTGATGGCCCTGCCCGAGCCGCCGACGGCGGTGTTCGCGGCGAGTGACCAGATGGCCCTCGGCGCGATCGAGGCGCTGCGCCGCAAGGGCCTGCGGGTCCCGCAGGACGTGAGCGTGGTGGGCTTCGACGACCTCCCCGAGATGCGCTGGTCGGCGCCGCCGCTGACCACGGTGCGGCAACCGCTCGCCGAGATGGGCAAGATGGCGGCCCGGACCGTGCTGCGCCAGGCGCGGGGCGGCGACATCGACGCCCCGCGCCTGGAACTGGCCACGGAACTGGTGGTCCGCGCCAGCACGGCCCCGCCCGCCCCGCGCCCGGCGGAGTAGCCACCGCGGCCGTGGTGGCCGCCACCGCGCCGGCCGAGGGCCACAGAGCCGCGCGGTGCCCTGGCCGGCCGCACCGCCCGAACACACCACCGACGGCCCGGCCGTTCGCCGGGACGGAATCCGGGCACGGCGGCCGGACGGCGCTCGGCACGCCGGCGCGGCGGAGCGAACCGCCGGCCGTACGCACCCGCCCCGGCGCCCGGTCACGCCGCAACAGCTACGCGCCGGGCGGCCGGCGGCCCCGTGACATTCACCGGGCCCAGCCACTTCCCGCCGTGCCGCCGACCGGCCCTGCCCCCGGGGCGTGACGTTCGCGCGCCCGGTGCCCTACCGCCCCGCGGAAAGCGGGCATGCGCAAACCGTTGACGCCAACCTCCCGTCGCCGTAACTTTCTTCGGCACCTGGTCCGATAATTTTCGGCGATTTTCCGGAAGGTGTGCGATGCGTATACGTACCCTGCGTGCCCTCGCGGCCACGGCAGCGTGCGCCGTTGCCACGACCGCCCTGGCGGCCTGTGGCAGCAGTGGGCCCAACCGCGGCGACGGCGACAGCCTGTCCGTGTGGGTCTATCAGGACGGCTCGACGGTCATCCAGGAAGAGTTCGTCGAGAAGTTCAACGAGACCTCCGACATCAAGCTCGATCTGGTCCAGATCCCGGGTGACAACTACACGGACCGGATGCGCACCGCCATGGGCAGCCCCAACGCGCCCGACATCTTCTTCAACTGGGGCGGCGGCAGCATCAGCGACTTCGTCGCCGAGGACATGCTGATCGACCTCACCCCGATCCTCGACGAGGACCCGGAGTTCAAGGACGCCTTCATCCCCTCCATCCTGGACTCGGGCTCCGTGGACGGCCGTTACTACGGCATCCCGATGCGCGGCGTGCAGCCGGTGATCCTCTTCTACAACAAGACCGCCTTCGCCGAGGCCGGCGTCGAGCCGCCCGCCACCTGGGACGATCTCCTCCACGTCATCGACGTCTTCATCGACCGCGACACCGTCCCGGCCGTCGTCGCCGGCGCCGACCCGTGGACCGAGCTGATGTGGCTGGAGTATCTGCTCGAACGGCGCGGCGGTGCCGAGATCTTCGAGCGGATCCGCAACGGCGACGCGACCGGCTGGGACGACCCGGCCGTGCAGTGGATGGCCGAGGCCGTCAAGGAACTGGTGGACGCCGGGACCTTCGGCAACAACTTCCGCTCGGTCAACTACACCGCCGACGGCGCCTCCACCTTCTTCGCCCAGGGCGGCGGGGTCATGCACCTCATGGGCAGCTGGGAGTACGCCAACCAGCTCTCCCAGCAGCCCGAGTTCGCCGCCGAGGATCTGGGCTTCGCCGCTTTCCCCACCGTCCCGGACGGCACCGGCGACCCGCGCGCCGTCGTCGGCAACCCCACCAACTACTGGTCGGTCAGCTCCAGCGTGGAGGGTGAGCGCCTGGACGCCGCCCTGGAGTTCCTGAGGATGTCCGCGAGCGACGAGTACGCCCAGGCCCTCATCGACAACGGCGACATCCCCACCACCTCCGGCGCCGAGAGCCTGCTGGACTCGCACGCCAACCCGGAGTTCGCCCGCTTCCAGTACGACATGGTCGCCGAGGCTCCGTCCTTCACGCTCTCGTGGGACCAGGCGCTGCCCGCCGGTGACGCGCCCGCCCTGCACGACAACATCGAGAAGCTGTTCGGCGGCCAGATCAGTCCCGACGCGTTCGTCGCCGCGATGCGGAATCTGTAGGCGGGCACCCCACGTGACCACCCTCTCCCCGCGCCGCACCGGCCGCCCAGGCATCGCCTGGGCGGTCCCGGGCCTGCTGTTCTTCGTCTTCTTCGCCGCCGCGCCCATGGTCATCGTCGGCTATCTGTCCTTCACCGACTGGGACGGCCTGTCCGACCCGTCCTGGAGCGGCACCGACAACTGGACCCGGCTGTGGAACGACGACGCCATGCGCCAGGCCATCGGCCTGAGCCTGCTGCTCACCCTCCTCACCTGGCTGTTCCAGACCCCGATCGCCCTGCTCCTGGGCGTGTGGGCGGCCGGCCGGCAGCGCAACCGCGCCGTGCTGTCCGCGATCTTCTTCCTGCCGCTGCTGGCGTCCTCCGTCGCGCTCGCCCTGCTCTGGAAGACGATCTTCGACCCGAACCTGGGGCTCAACGCCCAGATCGCCGAGTGGTTCAACCTCTCCTCGGCCGACCTGCTGGGCTCCCCGCGCGGCGCGTTCGCCGCCGTGCTGTTCGTCACCGCCTGGCAGTTCATCCCGCTGCACACGCTCATCTACCAGGGCGGGGCCCGTCAGATCCCGCAGTCCCTGTACGACGCGGCGTCCATCGACGGCGCCGGCACCGTACGCCAGTTCTTCGCCATCACGGTCCCCCAGCTGCGCAACACCATCGTCACCTCCACCGTGCTCATGGTGGTGGGCGCGCTCACCTACTTCGACACCATCCTGATCCTCACCCGCGGCGGCCCCGGTGACGCGACGACGATCGTGCCGTTCCTGATGTACCGCACCGGGTTCCAGGCGTTCGACCTCGGCTACGCGAGCGCCGTGGCCACCGCCCTGGTCATCACCGCCACCGCCGTATCGCTGCTGCTGGTGCGGCTGACCGGCTTCAGCAAGATGCGCAGCACCCGGGAGGGGATATGAGCGGCACCGGCGACACGAGGAGCACCAGCCGCAGGCCGGCGGCCTGGCGCCGCGCCAATCTCCCGGCCGGGGCGGCGGCCGTCCTGTGGCTGGTGATCGTGGCCGTCCCGCTGTACATCCTGGTGGCGTCCACGGTGCAGAGCCGGAGCACCTACCTGGAGAACGGCCCGCTCTCGCTGCCCACCGAGTTCACCCTGGACAGCTACCGCCGGGTCCTGGAGGGCGACTTCCCGCGCTATCTCCTCAACACCCTGATCGTCACCGTCTCGTGCGCCGCCCTGGTCATCGTGCTGGCGGTGACCGTGGCCTACAGCGTCATCAGGACCCGCTCGCGGACCTCCCGGCGGATCTTCCAGTTGTTCCTGCTGGGCCTGGCGATCCCCTCCCAGGCGGTGATCATCCCCGTCTATCTGATGATCACCGAACTCCAGCTGTACGACACGCTGCTGGCGATCATCCTGCCCACCGCCGCCTTCTCGCTCCCGGTGAGCGTACTGATCCTGGTCGGGTCGATGCGCGACATCGAGGAGGAGCAGTACGAGTCGATGGCGCTGGACGGCGCGAGCCCGGCCCGGGTGCTGTGGCAGCTCGTGGTGCCGATGACCCGCGGCGGCATCTCCACCGTCGGCGTGTTCTCCGCACTCGGCGCCTGGAACGGGTTCATGTTCCCGCTGATCCTCACCCAGTCGAGGGAGAACCGGGTGCTCACGCTCGGACTGTACGACTACATCGGCGAGTTCCGGGTGGACATCCCCGCCCTGCTGGCCGCCGTCGTGCTGTCCATCGTGCCCATCTTCACCGCCTATCTTTTCGCCCGCCGCCAGTTGATCAACGGCCTGATGGGCGTCGGCGGTCGCTGACCCTCGCGCACAACCCTCCCCCCGTAAAGGAGCCCTGACCCTCATGGAGCACCAGCAGTGGCAGGACCCGTCCCGTCCGGCCGCCGACCGCGCCGCCGACCTCCTGGCCCGGCTGACCCTGGAGGAGAAGCTGGCCCAGCTGAGCAGCATCTGGCCCGGCTCGGACGGCGACGGTGAGGACGTGGCCCCGCTCCAGGGCTCGCTGACCGAGCCCGAGCTGGACCTGAACGCCCTGCTGCCGCACGGCCTGGGACAGGTGACCCGTCCCTTCGGCACCAACCCGGTGGATCCGGCCGACCGCGCCCGCACGCTGGCGGACGACCAGCGCAAGATCGTCGCCGCCAACCGGCACGGCATTCCGGCGCTCGCGCACGAGGAGTGCCTGACCGGGTTCACCGCCTGGCAGGCGACCGTGCTGCCCACCCCGCTGGCCTGGGGCGCCACCTTCCACCCCGAACTGGTGGAGGAGACCGCCCGGCTGATCGGCGACTCCATGCGCTCGGTGGGCATCCACCAGGGGCTCTCCCCGGTGCTGGACGTGGTGCGTGACCCGCGCTGGGGCCGCACCGAGGAGACCATCGGCGAGGACCCGTACCTGGTGTCCACCATCGCCACCGGCTACGTGCGCGGCCTGGAGTCGGCCGGCGTCGTCGCCACCCTCAAGCACTTCGCCGGGTACGCGTCCTCGCGCGGCGCCCGCAACCACGCCCCGGTGTCGATGGGCCCGCGCGAGCTGGCCGATGTGGTGCTGCCGCCGTTCGAGATGGCTCTGCGCGAGGGGGGCGCCCGCTCGGTGATGGCGACGTACGTCGACCTCGACGGGGTACCGGCCCACGGCGACGCCTGGCTGCTGACCCGGCTGCTGCGCGAGGAGTGGGGCTTCACCGGCACGGTGGTCTCCGACTACTTCGGCGTGACCTTCCTGGAGACCACGCACGGGGTGGCCGGCTCCCCGGCCGAGGCGGGCGCCCTGGCGCTGACGGCGGGCGTGGACGTGGAACTGCCGGCGGTACGGGCGTTCGGCCTGCCGCTGCTCAAGGCCGTACGGTCCGGCGAGGTCGACGAGGCCCTGGTGGACCGGGCGGTGCTGCGGGTGCTGACGCAGAAGGCCGAGCTGGGGCTGCTGGACCCCGGCTGGTCCCCCGAACCGAGCGCCCTGGCCGACGGTTCCGGCACGGTGGACCTCGATCCGCCGCAGTTGCGCGCCGCCGCCCGCCGGCTGGCCGAGGAGTCCGTCGTGCTGCTGGCCAACCCGCGTGGGGTGCTGCCGCTGGCGCCGACCGCCCGGATCGCGGTGACCGGCCCGTTCGCGGACGAGGTGGCGGCCATGCTCGGCTGCTACAGCTTCCCGCGCCATGTCGGGGTCGAACACCCCGCGCTGCCCCTGGGAGTTGAGGTGCCGACCCTGCTGGAGTCGCTGCGCGCCGAACTCCCGGACGCCGTGATCACCACGGAGGGGACGGACGGCGCGGATGTCGTCGTGGTCGCGGTCGGCGACCGCTCGGGGCTGTTCGGACGCGGCACCTCGGGTGAGGGCTGCGACGCCGCCGATCTGGAACTGCCGGACGGGCAGGGCGCGTTGCTGGACGAGTTGCTGGCGGCCGAGGACGGCCCGCCGGTGGTCCTGGTGCTGTGCGCGGGGCGGCCGTACGCGCTGGGCCGCTGGGCGGACCGGCTGGCCGCGATCGTGCAGACGTTCTTCCCCGGCGAGGAGGGCGGCCCGGCGCTGGCCGGGGTACTCTCCGGCCGGGTCAACCCCTCGGGGCGGCTGCCGGTCGGCGTGCCCGCGCTCCCCGGGGGCCAGCCCTGGACGTACCTCGCCCCGCCGCTCGGACTGCTGGGCGACGCCAGCAACATCGACCCCACCCCGCTGTACCCCTTCGGGCACGGGCTGTCGTACACCTCCTTCGCGTGGGACGCGCCGTCGCTGTCCACCCGCACCACGGACACCGGCGGCGGCGCGGACGTCGAGATCACCGTCACCAATACGGGTGATCTCGCGGGCACCGAGGTGGTGCAGCTGTATCTGCACGATCCGGTCGCCGCGGTGGTGCGTCCCGTCAACCGGCTGATCGGCTTCGCCCGGGTGGAGCTGGCGGCCGGCGCCACCGCCCGGGTGCGGTTCGCCTTCCACGCCGATCTGGCCGCGTACACCGTGGCCCCGGGCCGCCGCGTCACCGATCCCGGCGACCTCGAACTGCGGCTCGCCGCCTCCAGCGGCGACATCCGGCACCGGCTGCCGCTCACCCTCACCGGCCCCGAACGCGTCGTCGGACACGACCGGCGGCTGCGCTGCCCCGCGGAGGTGATCGCGGGCTGAGACGCTGGCCCGGCGGCGCCGTACGGTCCTACGCTTGACCGTATGGGCTGGACGGTACGGGACATCCCGGATCTCAGGGGCCGCACCATCGTGGTGACCGGCGCCAACAGCGGGCTGGGTTATGTCACCGCCCGTGAGCTGGCGCGGCGCGGCGCGCATGTCGTGCTCGCCTGCCGGGACCGGCGGCGCGGCGCCCAGGCGCTGGAACGGCTGCTGGGGCAGGTGCCGGAGGCGCGGGTGGAGCTGCGGCTGCTGGATCTGGGGGATCTGTCGTCGGTACGGGCGTTCGCCGCCGGGTTCGCGGATCAGCCGCTGGATGTGCTGATCAACAACGCGGGGCTGATGGCCGTGCCGTACGCGACGACCACGGACGGCTTCGAGACGCAGTTCGGGGTGAACCACCTGGGGCACTTCGCGCTCACCGGACTGCTGCTCGACCAGCTGCTGGCGACGCCGGGCGCGCGGGTGGTGACCGTCTCCAGCCTGCTGCATCTGACCGGCCCCGGGGTGCTGAGCGAGGAGCGCCACTACCGGCGCTGGCGCGCCTACGGCCGCTCGAAGACCGCGAATCTGCTGTTCACGCATGAACTGGCGCGCCGGATCGAGGCGTCGGGTGCCGATCTGCTGGCCGCCGCCGTGCATCCGGGGTACACGGAGACCGAGTTGCACACCAAGGGCCCGCAGCCGGCGGGCAGCGGCACGGGCCGGCGCATCGCGCGCATCGGCAACCGGCTGTTCGCCACCGACCCGGAGGTGGGCGCCACCCCGACGCTGTACGCGGCGACCGCCCCCGATGTGAGCGCCGACTCGTTCACCGGGCCCAGCGTGATGGGCGTACGGCGGCTGCGCGGCGGCCCCGGAGCCGGCTGGCGCGCGCCATGGACCCGCCGCGACCGGCTGGCCGAGCGCCTGTGGGAACGCTCGGAGGAACTGACGGGCGTCCACTACGACGCCCTGCCACCGGTGCGGACCGCGTCCCCGGAGTGAGCGCGGCGCGGGACCCGGTCCCGCGCCGCCGCCGAACGGCGGCCGGTTACGTCTGCGCGTCGCCCTCCGCCACGGTCACCGGCGGGAAGGCGTTCAGCAGCCGGGACACCCGGGCGTCCTCCGCCGTCAGGAACCGCCCGAAGTCCGCACCCGTCAGGTAGGAGTCCGTCCACCCGTTGTCCCGCAGCGCCCGCCGCCACTGCGGGGTGGCGTGCAGCGCGTCCAGGACCGCCGTCGTCCCGGCCAGGTCCCGCTCGCTCAGCCCCGGCGGGGCCAGCAGCCCGCGCCAGTTGGTGACCGCCAGGTCGAACCCGCTCTCGCGCAGCGTGGGCGCGTCGAGCCCCGCCAGCGGCCGCTCGCCGGTCACCGCGAGCACCCGCAGCTCCCCGGCGGCGATCGCGTGCCGGTACTCGCTGATCCCGCTCATGATGAAGTCCACACCGTGGCTGAGCAGCGCCGCCAGCAGCCCGCCGCCGCCGTCGTACACGGCCGACCGCACGTCATCGGGCGCGATCCCGGCCGCCTCGGCGGTCAGCATGAGCGCCAGGTGGTCGGGGCCGCCGGGGAGCGAGCCGATGCCGGCCCGCAGGGCGCCGTCCCGCCAGGCGGACACGAGCGCGGCCAGCGTGCGGTACGGCGAGTCCGGCGCGACGATCACCGCCTCCGCCTCGTCCACCAGCCGCGCCACCGGCGTCGCGTCCGCGATCCGGGTCGGGTTGCGTTCGGCGTGGGTGGTGACGCTGCCCACCAGGCCCAGGCCCATCTGGAGCAGCAGCCGGTGGTTGCCCGCCTCGTGGACGAGCCGGGTCAGCGCGACGGTGCCCGAGCCGCCCGTCAGGTTGAAGACCTCCACCGCCTCCACCAGTTCGGCGTCGCTCAGGGTGACGGCCAGGGTGCGGGCGGTGTAGTCGTAGCCGCCGCCCGGGATGTTGGGCACCATGAGTCGCAGTTCGTGGTGCGGCACCGGGCCGCTCGCGGCGCAGCCGGCCGCGCCCGCCGCCCCCAGCAGCAGGCCGCCGAGGGTGCCCGCGCCGCCCGCGAGCAGCGTCCTTCGCGTGGTGCTCACCGCCCGCTCACCGCCCGCCCTTCCGCCCGTCGCCATTGAGGTACCTAGGATGCAACACCAGCGCATGTCCGAAGAAGGGAGGCGGAGCCAGTGATGTCGGTACGTGCCCGGCTGCCCCGCCTCACCCTCGCCGGACAGTTCCTGGTCCTGCAGCTGGGGCTGATCGTGGTGGTCCTCGGCGTCATCGCCGCGGTCACCGTCGCGCAGGCGGACGCCGAGTTCCGGCGGGCGGAGGGCGGCCGGCTGCTGAGCGTCGCCGAGACCGTCGCCGCCCAGGACGCGGTGCGGGTCGGCCTGTCAGACCCGCACCGCGAGGGCATCCTCCAGACGGCCGCCGAGAACGCCCGCAGCGTCTCCAGCGCCTCCACGGTGGAGATCACCGGCACCGACCGGATCGTGCTCACCGCCGCCGACCCGCGCCGGATCGGCACCGAGCTGCCGCTGGGCGGATCGCAGGTGCTCAGCGGCCGGTCCTGGATCGGCATCACCACCGCGGACGGCCACACCTCCCTGGTGGCGCACGTGCCCGTCTTCGGCGAGGACGGGCGGCTGCTGGGCATCGTCTCGGCCGGCCGCGACTACCAGAGCCTGACCGAGCGCATCGCCGCCGCCGCCCCGCAGATGCTCGCCTACCTCGGCATCGCCAGCGCGCTCGGCGCGCTCGGCTCCTACCTGCTGGCGCGCCGCATCAAGCGGCAGACCCTGGGCATGGAGCCGGAGGCCATCACCGCGCTCGCCGAACACCGCGAGGCCATGCTGCACGGCATCAAGGAGGGCGTGCTCGGCCTGGACCGGCAGGGCAGGGTCACCCTCGTCAACGACGCGGCCCGGGACCTGCTGCGGCTGCCGGGCGACGCCCCGGGCCGCACCCTCGCCGACCTCGGTGTCGAGCCCCGGCTGCACGACGTGCTGACCGGCCGCTCCCCCGGGCACGACCAGGTAGTGTTCACTGCCGACCGGGTGCTGACCCTCAACCGGATGCCGCTGATCACCCGGGGCCAGTCCGCCGGGTCCGTGACCACCATGCGCGATCTGACCGAAATAGCCGCCCTCCAGCACCAGCTGGAGACCACCCGCAGCGCCACCGACACCCTGCGGGCCCAGGCGCACGAGTTCTCCAACCATCTGCATGTCATCGCCGGACTCGTCGAACTGCGCGAGTACCCGGAGGTGGCCCGCTACGTCCGGGGGGTGAGCGGGGCGCACACCGAGCGGGCCGCCGAGGTCATCTCGAAGATCGCCGACCCGTCGCTGGCCGCGCTGCTCATCGCCAAGGCGTCGCTCGCCGCCGAACAGGGCGCCGCCCTGCGGGTGACCGCCGACAGCGCGCTCGGCCCGGTCCCCGAGACCCTCGCCTCCGACCTGGTCACGGTCGTCGGCAACCTCGTGGACAACGCCCTGGACGCGGTGCGCGGCGCGGGCCGCGCCGGCTGGGTGGAGATCGCCCTCACCGAGACGGAAACGGAGGTCAGGCTCACGGTCACCGACTCGGGCCCCGGGGTGGCCCCCGAACTCGCCGAGGAGATCTTCCGGCACGGCTTCACCACCAAGGCCACCGCCGCCGACGCCACCCGCGGACTCGGCCTGGCCATCACCCGCCTGGTGTGCACCCGGCGCGGCGGGGCGGTCACCGTCGACGGGGCCGCGTTCACCGCCAGGCTGCCGCGCGACGCCGACCGCGAAGGAGCGGCCTCCTCATGATCAACGTGCTGGTCGTCGACGACGACTTCATGGTGGCCCGGCTGCACAGCAAGCTGGTGGAGCGGGTTCCCGGCTTCACGGTCGTCGGGGAGGCCCGTACCGGCGCCGAGGCGCTCGCGCTGGTCGCCGCGCTGCGCCCCGACCTCGTCCTGCTGGACATCTACCTGCCCGACATGAGCGGCCTGGAGGTGCTGCGCGACCTGCGCGCCGACGAGGACTCGGACGTGGACGTGCTGGTCATCACCGCGGCCCGGGAGGCCGAGACGGTACGGGGCGCGCTGCGCGGCGGGGCGGTGCACTACATCATCAAGCCGTTCGACCCGCCGGTGCTGGCCGAGCGGCTGCGGGACTACGCGCGGCGGGCGCAGGAGCTGGCTGCCATCGCCGTGCCCGGACAGGACGACGTGGACCGGGTGTTCGGCGCCGGGGCCTCCCGTACCCCGCCCCGGCTGCCCAAGGGGCTCTCCGAACAGACGGCCGAGCTCATCCGGGACACCCTCGCCGCGCTGGACCCGGCGCAGGATCTGTCGGCGGCCGAGTGCGCCGGCCGAAGCGGCCTGTCACGGGTGAGCGCGCGCCGCTACCTCGAATACTTCGTCTCCACCCGGCAGGTGGGGGTGCGGCTGCGTTACGGGGCGACCGGCCGCCCCGAACGGCGCTACCACTGGTCGGCGCCCAGCGCGTGAGTGGGCAGCAGTTCGGTGCCGAGCGGGGTGAGGGTGTGCAGCACCTCGTTGCCGCGCCGCACCGACAACACCAGCCCCGCCTCGCGCAGGACGCCGGCGTGCTCACTGGCGGAGGCGGCGGATATCCCGGCGCGCCGGGCGAGATCACCGGTCGTGGCGCCGTGCCCGACGCAGCGCAGCACCCGGGCGCGGGTGGCGCCGATCAGCCGTCCCAGCGCGGCGCTGCCGGGCAGGGTCGACCCGGTGTGCTGGATCGGGTACACCAGCACCGGGTTGGGGCCGTCGTCGTAGAACGTCACCGGGTGGCGCCAGCAGAAGAAGGACGGGATGAGCAGCAACCCGCGTCCGTCGAGACGCAGTTCGCGCGGGACGGGGTAGTCCGCCTCCAGGACGGGTGACTCCCAGCGCAGCACGGGACGCAGCCCGTGCAGCAGCCCTTCGATGCCGCCGGAGGTCAGATGCCGGATCCGCAGCGCGCGGTCGGCGTCCACCTGGGTCTGGACGGCGGACCAGATACCGGGCGGGGCGACGGCGGACCGGTAGTAACGGTCGAGGTCACCGGCGACCTTGTCGAGCGTCTCCCGCTCTCCGTCGGCCAGTTCCCGTACCCAGCCGGGCAGCGCGACGGCGGACTCGGCGTCGAGCGTGAGCAGCTCGGCCCGCAACTGCCGCCGGGGCGTGGAGCGCAGCCGGTCGACCCGCTCCTCCCAGTCGGGGCCGGCGGTGACCGGGGTCAGGAAGTCCGGGAAGTAACCGCCGAGGGGGATGAGTGCCCGCAGGGTGTGCGGCAGTGCCCGTAAGCGCCCGCGCACCTGCCCTCGCCACCGCCCGTACGAGGCCGGTCCGCGCCGGTCCCGGAAACGGAGCGAGCTGAGGACGGTCTCCCACATCGGGTCCGGCCGGTCCGCCAGGCGTATCCGGGCCAGGTCCTCCCCCGTGACATGGATGCGCAGCAACGAGCACCTCCCAGGCGTGTGACCTTGGTTTTTCAGCGTACGCCGAAATGATTGGCCGCACCGGTGCTCCGTCCACGAAGGTAGGGGTGCTCGGCGCCTCGGGGGACGGGGGGATCAGCGAACGGCCTTGAGCGGCCTCCGCTGCTGACCAAGCCGCTTTCCTCGGCGGCGACCCCCGACCGCGCCGGGCTCATCCACGTGGGTGTGTCACGAACGTGTCCTGGGGCATGGTGCGGTGCAACCGGGGCAGCCGGGTTGATGTCCGCAGAGACAGCAGCCCCGCTCGCACGAGCGGGGACCCCCACACCCCAGAGGACAAGAGCAATGCGCGTTCGGAAGATCCCGGTGTTGGCCATCGCCGCGGTGGCGGCCTCCCTGGCGCTGACGGCCTGCGACAGCGACGACACCGAGGGCGCCTCCTCGTCCGGGGCCGACTCCTCGGTGGACGCCCCCAAGGATCCCGCGCAGAGCTGTACGGACCAGTTCGACTACGCGGGGGACTCGCGCTCCAACGCCGAGATCAACACCATCGGCGAGGAGACCGGCACCTGCCCCGAGGCCGAGGGCGCCGAAGGCGCCGAGGCCGGGGACGACGCCGGGGACGGCACCCCCAAGGAGCCCGGCCTCAGCTGCACCGACCAGATCAACTACGCGGAGGACCCCCGTTCCAACGCCGAGATCAACACCATCGGCGAGGAAACCGGCACCTGCCCGCCGGTCGAGTAGGCGTACCGGGGCGGCGTTTCCCCCGGGGCACCTCGCGGGTGAACCGCCCGGGCCGTGCGCCCACCGCGGACGCCCGCCCAGGTGCCCGTCGCAGGGGGGCGACGCACGACGCCGGTGAACGGGCCCGGGAACACGGAAAAGGGGGGCGGCGCCTCCGCACAGGCGCCGCCCCCGGGGTCCCCGTGAGGGGCCGGGACCTTCCGCCGGGTGAGGGTCGGGGTGGCGGATGTCCCGGTGGCTCCGGCGTCGCTAGGCGCGCGCCGTCGCCGCCCGGCCTGCTTCCAGGCGGGCCACGGGGATGCGGAAGGGCGAGCAGGACACGTAGTCCAGGCCCACCTCGTCGAAGAAGTGCACCGACTCTGGGTCGCCGCCGTGCTCGCCGCACACGCCCAGCTTCAGGTCCGGGCGGGCGGCCCGGCCGGCGCGGGCCGCGGTGCGCACGAGGGCGCCGACGCCGTCCCGGTCGATCGTCTCGAACGGCGAGACGCCGAAGATCCCTTTCTCCAGGTAGGCGGAGAAGAAGCTCGCCTCCACGTCGTCCCGGGAGAAGCCCCATACGGTCTGGGTCAGATCGTTGGTGCCGAAGGAGAAGAAGTCGGCGGACGCGGCGATCTGACCCGCCGTCAGCGCCGCCCGGGGCAGCTCGATCATCGTGCCGAGCGACAGGGACAGTTCCATCCCGCGGGCCTTCTCCACCCGGGCGATCTCGCGTTCGGCCTCGTCCCGCACGATCTCCAGTTCCTGGACCGTGCCCACCAGCGGGATCATGATCTCCGCGTGCGGGTCCCCGCCGGCCGCCCGGCGGTCGGCCGCGGCCTCGGCGATGGCACGTACCTGCATGGTGAACAGGCCGGGTACGACGAGCCCCAGCCGGACGCCGCGCAGCCCCAGCATGGGGTTCTGCTCGTGCAGCCGCCGCACGGCCGGCAGCAGCGCCCGGTCGTGCGGGTCGTCCCCGGTGGCCACCCGCACCGAGAGCTCGGTGAGGTCGGGCAGGAACTCGTGCAGCGGCGGGTCCAGCAGCCGTACGGTCACCGGCAGGCCGTCCATCGCCTCGAAGAGTTCGGTGAAATCGCCGCGCTGCAACGGCAGCAGCGCCGCCAGCGCCGCTTCCCGGTCCGCCTCCGTGGTGGCCAGGATGAGCCGCTCCACCATGTCCCGGCGCTCGCCCAGGAACATGTGCTCGGTACGGCACAGCCCGATGCCCTGCGCGCCGAACCGCCGGGCGCGGGCCGCGTCCTGGGTGGTGTCGGCGTTGGCGCGCACACCCAGGCGCCGTACGCGGTCGGCGTACCGCATGATCCGGTCCACCGAGCGGACCAGGTCGTCGTCGTCCGCGCCCGTGCCGTGCTCGAAGTAGTCGACGACGGCGGACGGTACGACCGGGACCCGGCCGCGGTGCACGGTGCCACTGGTGCCGTCGATCGAGAGGATCTCGCCCTCCTCGATCACCCGGCCGTCCGCCGTGGTGAAGCGGCGCCGCCCGGTGTCGACGTCGAGCCCTTCGGCGCCGCAGACGCAGGTCTTGCCCATGCCGCGGGCGACCACGGCCGCGTGCGAGGTCTTGCCGCCCCGCGAGGTCAGGATGCCCGCCGCGGCCAGCATCCCGTCCAGGTCATCGGGGTTGGTCTCGCGGCGCACCAGGATGACGGCCTCGCCGCGCGCCGCCCGTTCCACCGCCGTCGCGGAGTCGAAGACGGCCGCGCCGACCGCCGCGCCGGGGGAGGCGGCGATGCCCTTGCCCAGCACGTCGGTCTCCGTCGCCGAGATGTCGAAACGGGGGAACATCAGCTGGGCCAGCTGGTTCCCGGTCACCCGGCGCAGCGCCTCGCGCTCGTCGATCAGGCCCTGGTCCAGCAGTTGGGTGGCGATCCGGAAGGCCGCCGCCGCGGTCCGCTTGCCGACCCGGGTCTGGAGCATCCACAGGGTGCCGCGCTCGATGGTGAACTCGATGTCGCACAGGTCGAGGTAGTGGTTCTCCAGTACCTCCATGATGCGCAGCAGACCGGTGTACGAGGCGGGGTCCAGACGTTCGAGGTCGGCGAGCGGCACGGTGTTGCGGATGCCCGCCACCACGTCCTCGCCCTGGGCGTTGGGGAGGTAGTCGCCGTACACGCCCTGGTGTCCGGTGGCCGGGTCGCGGGTGAAGGCGACGCCGGTGCCGGAGTCGGGGCCGAGGTTGCCGAAGACCATCGCGCAGATGGTGACGGCGGTGCCCAGGTCGTGCGGGATGCGTTCCTGGCGGCGGTAGAGGCGGGCCCGGTCGCCGTTCCAGGAGGAGAAGACGGCGCGCACGGCGAGGTCCATCTGGGTGCGCGGATCCTGCGGGAAGTCCCGGCCGGTCCGCTCGCGCACGATGGACTTGAACGTGTCGACCAGGGCGCGGAGTTCGCCCGCCCCCAGGTCGACGTCCGTGGCGGCGTCCGCCGCCCGGCGGGCGTCCTCCAGCGCCGTTTCGAAGAGTTCGCCGTCGATGCCGAGCACCGTCTTGCCGAACATCTGGATGAGCCGCCGGTAGGAGTCCCAGGCGAAACGTTCATCCCCGGCCTGGACCGCCAGCGCGTCCACCGAGGCGTCCGACAGTCCGATGTTGAGGACGGTGTCCATCATCCCGGGCATCGAGAACTTGGCCCCCGAGCGCACCGACACCAGCAGCGGATCCGCCCCCTGCCCGAGCCGCTTGCCCATCCGCCGCTCCAGCGCGTCGAGGTGCGCACTCACCTCGTCGCGCAGGCCGGCCGGTTCCGTGCCGTTCGCCAGGTAGGCGCGGCACGCCTCGGTGGTGATGGTGAAGCCGGGCGGGACGGGGAGCCCCAGCCGGGTCATCTCGGCCAGGTTGGCGCCCTTGCCGCCGAGCAGATCCTTCAGGTCCTTGTTGCCTTCGGCGAAGTCGTAGACCAGCTTCGCCGGCTGCGTGGGAGGGACGGACGGTGGAGATATGGAGGGTGGTTCCACGGTCTGCGTCACGAGACTGACTCCTCTGAGGGACCCCCGGACGGGATCCGGGGGGTGGTGCTGTCTGCCCTGACAGCGGGAGAGTACCCCGGCGAACGCTCATCTGAGCGTTACTTCCATCATAAGTGGGGAACTCCGCGCGCACAAAAGCTGGATATATGCCTGCAAGCAGCGCAAAGAACCCCGGAGAGAAGGGGAAAGATTAGGTAAAGAGGAGCAGAGGAACGCTGCCGTCACCGGCCGGGCGTTCGGTCAACGACCGGTCAGCGGCCCGGAACGAACGGCGGTGCGGCGGGTCCCGACGGCACGGCCGGCAGGCCCTGCGCGTGCGGCGACTCCCGTACGTCCGGCGCCTCCGGTGCAGCCGGTACCTCCGGTGCGGCCGACGCGCCCCGCACTTCCGCCCGGGCCGCCAGCCGCGCGTCCGCACGGTCCGGCGCGTACAGATACTCCACCACCATCGCGCCCGCCCCCGCCAGACCCGCGTGGTCCCCCAGCCGCCCCGTCACCACCTGGAGTTCCGCCGTGGTCCGCGGCATCGCCCGCTGATACAGCAGCTCCCGCACCCCGGTCAGGAACGGCGGCCCGGCCAGATCCCCGGCGATCACCAGCACCCCGGGATTCAGCAGCGTCACGACGGTGGCCAGCACCTCCCCGACCTGCCGCCCGGCCGCCCGCGCCAGCCGCACCGCGTCCGGCTGCCCGATCGCCAGCTGGTCGCGCACCCCGGACCCCGAGGCCGTCGGCACCCCGGCCGCCGTGAGCTGCTCCGCCAGCGCCCGGCCACTGGCCACCGCCGCCAGACAGCCGTACGAACCGCACCGGCACAGCGCGTCCGGGAACCCGCTCAGCCGGATGTGCCCGATGTCCCCGGCACCGCCGTCGATGCCCCGGTACATCTCACCGTCGACCACCACCCCGGCGCCGATCCCGGTGGACACCTTGACCAGCAGAAACGCCGAGCAGTCCGGGAATCCCAGGCGCTGCTCGGCGTACGCCATCACATTGGCGTCGTTCTCTATCAGGACGGGCAGCCCGCCCTCGCCCCCGGCCGCGCCGCCACCCGCGTGGCGCAGCAGCGCCGCGCGCAGGGCCTCGCGCACCGGGAAGCCGTCCCACCCGGGCATCATCGGCGGCTGGACGATCTCCCCCGAGGCGAAGTCCACCGGCCCGGGCACCGAGAGCCCGACCCCGCACACCTTCTCCATGCCGGCGCCGGCCTTCGTCAGCAGCTCCGCGAACCAGGCCCCGAGCCGGTCGAGGACCACCGCGGGCCCGTCGTCGATCAGCAGCCGCCCCGCGTGCTCGGCGAGCACCTCGCCGCTCAGGTCCAGCACGGCCACGCGGGCGTTCCGCGTCTCCAGGTCGGCAACCAGGACCACCGCGTGCGACCCGTCGAACTCCAGTCGGACCGCCGGGCGCCCGCCGGTCGGATCCGCCACCGGATCACCGGCGTGCTCGCGCACCCAGCCGGCCCGGAACAGCTGATCGAGGCGGGCGGAGACGGTGGACCGTGACAGTCCCGTCACCCGCTGCAATTCTCCCCGGGTACCCGCCTGCCCCCGGCGGATCAACCGGAGCAGATGCCCGGCGCTCGCCTGGTTCATGGGCTTGGGCTGGTTCATGGGCACCGGTCCATCTCCGGTCGCGATCTGATGACGTTCGCCACTTCATCTTGTGATGGAGATATTACAGCGCTACTTTTGCGTGTTAAGTAGACGTAACTCTACGGTGTCATCGACAAAAACGGTGGCCCCGAACCTGCTTCCGGAGTTCACGTGGAACGAGCCGAACAGACCAGCACCCTCCACCCCCTCACCCCCGACGCGATCAGCGCCTACGACGGTGCCTGCCACGTACTCCTCGACAACTGGACCGGCTCCTCCACCATCCCCTCGCACAGCCTCTACCCGCACCAGTGGAGCTGGGACTCCGGCTTCATCGCCATCGGCCAGCGGCACCTGTCCCCGCTGCGCGCCCAGCAGGAGCTGGAAACCCTGCTCGCCGCCCAGTGGGGGGACGGCCGCATCCCGCACATCGTGTTCCACCCCGAGGTGCCCCTCGCCGCCTACTTCCCCAGCCCGGACTTCTGGCGCAGCACCACCGCGGGGCGCGGCGCGGGAGCCGGCGCACCGACCGCCCCCGAGACCTCCGGCATCGTCCAGCCGCCCATCCACGCGCTCGCCGCCTGGCTGGTGCACCAGGCCGACCCCGACACCTCGCAGCGGCGCGGGTTCCTCGTGCGCGTGTACCCCAAGCTGGCCGCATGGCAGCGCTACCTCACCGAGCGCCGCGACCTCGGCGGGCACGGCCTGGCCTCGATCGTCCATCCGTGGGAATCCGGCATGGACAACAGCCCCAGCTGGGACCAGCCGCTGGCCGCCGTCCCACCCGCCGCCCCCGGCTCCTTCACCCGCGCCGACCTCGCCCACGGCGCGCCCTGCGACCGGCCGACGGATCTCGACTACCGCAAGTACGTACGGCTCGCTCTCGACTACCGCGACCACGGCTACCGCGACGATCTCGCCCCGCACCCCTTCGCCGTCGAGGACCCGGCCTTCAACGCCCTGCTCATCGCCTCCGAGCACGCGCTCGCCGAGATCGCGATGGAGATCGGCGAGGACTCCTCCGCCCACCTGGTGCGCGCCGAGGAGTGCACCGCGGCGCTGCGCGAGCGGCTGTGGGACGAGGACGCCGGGCAGTTCTTCAGCTTCGACGTACGCGCCGGGTCACGGGTGCGCGAACGCAGCGCGGCCGGGCTGATCCCGCTGATCGTGCCGGGGCTGCCCGCCCCGGTCGCCCGGGCGCTGATCGACACCCTCACCGGGCCGCACTTCGGCCTCGGCGACATCACCGCCATGGCGCCCAGCTACGCGCTGACCGGCGCCGCCTTCGACGCCAGCCGCTACTGGCGCGGCCCGGCCTGGTTCAACGTCAACTGGCTGCTGGAACGCGGGCTGCGCAGGTACGGGCAGCCGCGCCGCGCCGCCGCGCTGCGCGCCGCCATGCTGCGGGCCGCCGTCGCGTCGGACTTCACCGAGTACGTGGACCCGTACACGGGCGCGGCCCGCGGCAGCCGCGACTTCGGCTGGACGGCCGCGCTCACCATCGATCTGCTGGCCCAGGGCGCCACCGACAGCCTGGCCACCGGCGCCACCGGCACGAACGGCTCCATCGGCTCCACCAGCACTGCCACCACCACATCAACCGAACATTCCGAGCCACAGGCCGCAGGGGGGCTTCGTGACCACCACCACGCACCACAAACAGCTCGTCCATGACGGGACCTTCGCGGCGGTGGGCCCCTCGGGGGACATCACCGGCGAACGCGGTGCCTGGCCGGACGGCCTGTTCGCGCGGGACGCCCGGCATCTCAGCCGCTGGCAGCTGACGATCGACGGCAGCACCCCGACCGTCCTGGTCCCCGCCTCCGACGAGCTCACCGCCACCGCCACCACCGTGGTGACCCGACCGGGCAGCCGGGCGGAGGCGCCGGCCCACACCGTCTTCCGGCAGCAGACCGTCTCCACCGCCGCCCTGACCGAGCGGCTGCGGCTGCGCAGCAACCGGGGCGAGGAATCCACCGTCTTACTCGCGCTCACCGTGGACGCCGACTTCGCGGACCAGTTCGAGCTGCGCTCCGATCACCGCTGGTACGAGAAGCCGCACGCGGTGCGCACCCGTCAGGCGCTGCCGGACGGCGTCGAGTTCGGCTACCGGCGGCGCGACTGGGAGGCCCGCACGGTGGTCACCACCGAACCGGCCCCCGACGCCGTCGAGGAGACCGGCAGCGGCGCGCGACGGCTGTGCTGGGTGCTGCGGCTCCCGCCGCACGGCACCGCGGAGCTGCTGCTGCGGGTCACCGCCCATCCGCACGTGGCGCCGGAGCCGGTGCCCGCCGCCGTCGTCCCGCAGCCGGCGGCGCCGGAGGACGGCGCACCGCGCGGCGTGGCCCCGTCCGGCTGGCCGGAGCTGGACCGGGCCTGCGAGCGCGGGCTCGCCGACCTCGACGGGCTGCGGATGGCCGCCACCGGACCGGAGGGCGAAACGGTTCACGTACCGGCCGCCGGGGTGCCGTGGTTCCTGACCCTGCTGGGGCGGCACGCCCTGATCACCTCCCTCTTCGCCCTCCGCGACCGCCCGGAGCTGGCCCGGGGCACGCTGCTGGCGCTCGCCGCCGCCCAGGCCCGCGAGGCCGACCCGGCGCGCATCGCGCAGCCGGGCAAGATCGTCCACGAGGTGCGCCACGGCGAGCTGGCCCACTTCCGGCAGGTGCCCTACGACCGCTACTACGGCTCGGTCGACAGCACCCCGCTCTTCCTGGTGCTGCTCGACGCGTATACCGAGGCACACGGCCCGGAGCTGGCCCGCCGCCTGGAGCCGCACGCCCGTGCCGCGGTGCGCTGGATGCTGACGGACGGCGGCCTGGAGGAGCACGGCTACCTGCGCTACCGGGCCGACGAGGGCGGGCTCGCCAACCAGAGCTGGAAGGATTCGGCCCGCGCGATCTGCTTCACGGACGGTTCCCCCGCCAAGGGCGTGATCAGCGCGGCCACCGCCCAGGGATACGCGTTCGACGCGCTGACCCGTACCGCGCGCCTGGCCCGTACGGTGTGGGGCGACGCAGGCTACGCGGACGGGCTCCAGGAGCGGGCCGACCAGCTGCGGAACCGTTTTCTCAACGACTTCTGGCTGCCCGCCGACCGCTTCCCCGCCCTCGCGCTGGACGGCATCGGCCGCCGCGCGGACGCCCTGGGCTCGGACGCGGGCCACCTGCTGTGGTCCGGCATCCTCGACCAGGACCGGGCCGAGGCCGTCGCCCGCCGGCTGCTGTCCCCCGACTTCTTCTCCGGCTGGGGCATCCGCACCGTGGCCGCCGGCCAGGGCGCGTACCACCCGCTGTCCTACCACCGCGGCGGCGTGTGGCCGCACGACAACGCCATCGCCGCGCTCGGCCTGGCCCGGTACGGGCTGCACGAGCAGGCCCGTACGGTGGCCGGCGCGATCGTGGACGTGGCGGCGCGCAGCGGGTGGCGGCTGGCCGAGGTGATCGCCGGGTACGACCGCGAGGACCGGCTCGGCCCGGTGCCCTACCCGCACGCCTGCTCGCCGCAGGCGTGGTCGGCGGCGGCACCCCTGGCGCTGCGCACGGCGGTCGGCGCGGCGACGCCGCCCGTACGCGAGCCGGCCGCGGCCGCACAAACCGGGTGACGGCCGGGTCCGCGCCGTGCGAGAGTCGGGTTCCATGAGCACCGACGACACGCGCGAGGGCGGCTGGGACGAGCGGCTGGCGGCCCTGTGGGACGCCTGCGAGGACCTCGAACCGGCCGCCTTCCGCGCACGGATGGCCGCGCTGGCCGCCGAGCGGCCCGGCGAGGCCCGCGCCTTGTTCGAGCTGGCCTCCGCCCACGACGCCACCGACAGCGAGGAAGCGGCGGCCGGACTCTACGAGCAGGCCTTCGCCGCGGGCCTCACCGGGGAACTGCGCGTCCAGGCGGCCATCCAGTACGCCAGCACGCTGCGCAATCTGGGCCGGGCCGAGGAGGGCGCGGCGCTGCTGGCCGCCGAACGCGCGGCGGGGCACGGGGTGCTGACGGACGAGATCAACACGTTCGCCGCGCTCGCCCTGCTCGACCTGGGCCGGGACCGGGAGGCGGCGCTGCTGGCGCTGCGCACCCTCACCCCGCACCTGCGCCGCTACCGCGCCTCGGTGACCGGATATCTGGACGACCTGGAGAAGGAAGGCTGCTAGCCTGACCGGCATGTCGAGTCCCGAGGCGTCCAGAAGCTAGCCACCGGTCATCCGGTGGCGCCGGCCGAGCCCTCCTCGACGGATCACCTGTTCCGGCACGCTCCGTGCTGTGCCGTGCTCCCCGCTGTCCGCGCGTTCGCGTGTTCGTGTCTGCGCGTTCGTGCGTCTGCGCGGGCCCGCTTCCGTCGTGCTGATCGACGCTCCTTCCGTGCCGCACCCGATCGACCGGTGCCGTGTTCCCCACCGGTATCCACCGATCACTCACGGAGCCTTCTCATGCCTGGCCACCCCAGGGACCCCATGCCGCCCGCCGTCCACCTCCTCGCGCTGGCGGTCTTCGCCCAGGGCACCTCCGAGTTCATGCTGGCCGGCCTGGTGCCGGACATCGCGGCCGATCTCGGCGTCTCCCTCTCCGACGCGGGGCTGCTGACCTCCGCCTTCGCCGTCGGCATGGCGGTCGGCGCCCCGCTGATGGCGCTGCTCTGCCGGCGTCTGCCGCCCCGCGCGACACTCGCCGCGTTCCTCGCCGTCTTCGTCCTCGTCCATGTCATCGGCGCGCTGACCGGCAGCTTCGCCGTCCTGCTGGCCACCCGGGTCGCCGGGGCGCTGGCGAACGCCGGGTTCATGGCGGTCGGGCTGACCACCGCCACCGCGCTCGTCCCGGCCGACGCCAAGGGCCGGGCGCTGTCCGTCCTGCTCGGCGGCACCACGCTCGCCTGCGTGGCCGGGGTGCCCGGCGGGGCGCTGCTCGGCCAGCTGTGGGGCTGGCGGGCGGCGTTCTGGGCGGTCGCGCTGGTGACGCTGCCGGCGATCGTCGCCGTGCTGACGTCCGTACCGGGCGCCCCGAAGGGCGCGGGGAGCACCGCCGCCGATGGACCACCGCTCGACGCGCGGGCCGAGCTGCGGGTGCTGCGCGCGCCCCGGCTGCTGGTGATGCTGCTGCTGGGCGCGCTGGTCAACGGGGCGACGTTCTGCTCGTTCACCTTTCTGGCACCGGTGATCACGGAGGTCGCCGGGCTGGGCGCCGGTGCGGTGCCGGGGCTGCTGGCGCTGTTCGGGATCGGGTCGTTCCTGGGGGTGCGGATCGGCGGCCGGTTCGCCGACACACGCCCCGTGCCGCTGCTCGCCGGGGGCGGGGTGGCGCTGGCGGCCGGCTGGGCGGTGTTCGCGCTGAGCGCCGCGCACCCGGTGGCGGTGCTCGTCCTGGTGCCGGTCCTGGGCACGCTGTCCTTCGCGGTGGGCAGCACTCTGATCTCGCAGGTGCTGTACGCGGCGGCCGGTGCGCCGACCCTGGCGGGCAGTTTCGCGACCGCCTGCCTGAACATCGGCGCGGCGGCGGGCCCCTGGCTGGGCGGGGTGGTGATCGCGGCCGGGCTGGGCCTGCGTACGCCGCTGTGGGTGAGCGCGGCGCTGGTGGCGGCGGCCCTGCTGACCGCCGCCGGCGCGGCGGCGGCCCGGGCCCGCACGGGCAGCACACCGACGCCGGCGGCCCCGGCGCCTGAGGCCCGGGCCGTGCCCGAGGCGTAACGTCCGGGCGGCCGGGGGCACTGCCGCACCCCGGTACGGCGTCAACGCGCCGTGCTTCCCCGGCCGCCTCGCCCGGACCGGGCCGGGCGAGGCGGCGGTGAGCCGCGGCTACCCGCCCGAGGTGTCAAGTTCGGCGTCGGCCGCCACCCCCGCGCAGTCGTAGGGGTCGCCCAGCCAGCCGTCGGGCAGCGCCACCTTGTTGCGGCCCGAGGTGCGGCCCCGGGGGCCGTCCGCCCCCGCGGGCCACTCCTGGGTCAGGTCCAGCTCGTTCAGCAAGGTGGCCAGCTCGTCCAGGGAGCCGGCCACCGCCAGCCGGCGCCGGGCCTCCGAGCCGACCGAGAAGCCCTTGGTGTACCAGGCGACATGCTTGCGGAAGTCGATGACGCCGCGCGCCTCGTCGCCCAGCCACTCCCCCAGCAGCCGGGCGTGCCGCACCATCACCTCGGCGACCTCGGCGAGCGAGGGCCGCGCGTACGCCTGTGGCCCGCGCCCGTCGAAGGCGGCCACCAGATCGCCGAACAGCCAGGGGCGGCCCAGACAGCCGCGCCCCACGACCACCCCGTCGCAGCCGGTCTCGCGCATCATCCGTACCGCGTCGTCGGCGGTCCAGATGTCGCCGTTGCCGAGCACCGGGATCTCGGGCACGGCCTCCTTCAGCCGGGCGATGGCCGACCAGTCTGCCTGCCCGCCGTAGTGCTGCGCGGCGGTCCTGCCGTGCAGGGCGATGGACGTCACGCCCTCCTCGACGGCGATCCGTCCCGCGTCCAGGTAGGTCAGGTGGTCGTCGTCGATGCCCTTGCGCATCTTCATCGTCACCGGCAGCGCCCCCGCGTGCCGTACGGCCTCCCGCAGGATGGCGCGCAGCAGCGGCCGCTTGTACGGGAGGGCGGAGCCGCCGCCGCGCCGGGTCACCTTGGGGACGGGGCAGCCGAAGTTCAGGTCGATGTGGTCGGCGAGATCCTCGTCGGCGATCATGCGCACGGCCCGCCCGACGGTGACCGGGTCCACGCCGTACAGCTGGATGGAGCGCGGCTTCTCGGCGGCGTCGAAGTGGACGAGCTGCATGGTCTTCTCGTTGCGCTCGACCAGCGCCCGGGTGGTGATCATCTCGCTGACGAACAGGCCCCGGCCCCCGGAGAACTCCCGGCACAGGGTGCGGAACGGCGCGTTGGTGATCCCGGCCATGGGGGCGAGCACCACGGGCGGGTCGACGGTGTGCGGTCCGATCTGGAGGGGCGGTGCGGTCATCCCCCCATTGTCCCGTACGCGTCCGGCTGCTCCGCCGCGGCGGGTGGGCGGGCCCCGGGGCACCGGTCGATGACCCCCACCTCCGACACATGGAATGACAGATTTTGAAATCTGTCATTCCATGTGTCACGCTCGGCCCATGACAGCCACACCTCCCCCGGCCGTACCCACCCGCACTCTCGGCACCTCCCCCGGCGTACCGGTCTCCGCCCTCGGCCTCGGCTGCATGGGCATGTCCGCCCTCTACGGGGCCGCCGACCGCGAGGAGTCCGTCGCCACCCTGCACACCGCCCTGGAAGCCGGCATCACCCTGCTGGACACCGGCGACTTCTACGGCATGGGCCACAACGAGATGCTGATCGGCGAGGCGCTGCGCGGGCTCTCCGCCGACCTGCGCGACCGCGCCCTGATCAGCGTCAAGTTCGGGGCCCTGCGCAGCGTGGAGGGCGGCTTCCTCGGGTACGACGGCCGGCCCGCCGCCGTGCAGAACTTCGCCGCCTACTCCCTCCAGCGCCTGGGCACCGACCACATCGACATCTACCGCATCGCCCGCGTCGACCCGGACGTGCCCATCGAGGAGACGGTCGGCGCCATCGCCGACCTCGTCCGCGCCGGACACGTACGGCACATCGGTCTCTCCGAGGTCGGCGCCGACACCATCCGCCGCGCCGCCGCGACCGCGCCCATCAGCGACCTCCAGATCGAGTACTCGCTGATCTCGCGCGGCATCGAGGAGGAGATCCTGCCGGTCTGCCGGGAACTGGGCATCGGCATCACGGCGTACGGGGTACTCTCGCGCGGCCTGATCAGCGGCCACTGGCAGCCGGACCGCACGCTGGACGCCCGTGACTTCCGGACCGCGAGCCCGCGCTTCCAGGGCGACAACCTGCGCCACAACCTCGGCCTGGTGGAGACCCTGCGGGCGATCGCCGACGAGCGTGGCGCCTCCGTGGCCCAGCTCGCGATCGCCTGGGTGCTGGCCCGCGGCGAGGACATCGTGCCGCTGGTCGGCTCGCGTACCAGGAAGCGGCTCAGTGAGGCCCTGGGCGCGCTGGACGTTACGCTCGACGCCGGTGATCTGGCCGCCATCGAGGCGGCGGTGCCGGCGGGGGCCGCCGCGGGCGACCGCTACCCGGCGGAGCAGATGGCCCACCTGGACAGCGAGAAGAAGAGCTGACCGACCCCGACCCGATCCCAGCACCACGAACCGAGCACCACGAACCGAGGACCGATGCCGCCGGAGCCGCTGACCCCCGAGGACATCCTGCGGGCCACCGAGGATGTACTGCGGCGCTACGGCCCGGCCAAGGCCACGGTGGTGGACGTGGCGCGCGCCCTGGGGGTCAGCCACGGCACGGTCTACCGCCACTTCCGCACCAAGGCCGAGCTGCGCGAGGCCGTCACCCGGCGCTGGCTGGACCGGGCGACCGGCGAACTGGCGGCGATCGCCACCGGCGAGGGACCGGCCGCCGGCCGCCTGGAGCGGTGGCTGCGGGCCCTGTTCGCGGCGAAGCGGCGCAAGGCCGTGGAGGACCCGGAACTCTTCGCGACCTACCAGGTGCTGGCCCAGGAGCAGCGCGAGACGGTCTCCCGGCACATAGCCGAGCTCGTCGGCCAGCTCACCGCGATCATCGAAGCGGGCCGCGCCTCGGGGGAGTTCGCCGCCGGGCCCCCGGACGCCCCCACCACGGCCCGGGCCGTCTTCCGGGCCACGGCCTCCTTCCACAAGCCCTCGCACGCCGCCGAGTGGTCCGCGCCCGACGTCCAGGAATCCTTCGAGGCGGTCAGCGCCCTGGTGATCCGCGGCCTGCGGGCCTGAGCGGACAGGGCGGCCCGGGCGAACGGAAGAGCGCTGTCAGTAGCCACCCCTACACTTTGTGTGGTTACTGGCCCGACTGTCCGAAGGGGCGCATCATGACGACGGTGATAGAGCGACCGACGCCGATGCAGCCCCCGGCACCGTCACTGTTCGACGTGCTGTGTCAGACGCTGGAAGAAATGGAGGTACCCGAGGGGTACCGGGCTGAGATCACCGGGGGAAAGATCATCATGTCGCCATGGTCGCAGGGTTACTACCTGGACATCGTGGATTCCCTGGTGGAACAGCTCCGGCCGCATCTGCCCGAGGGCCATCGGGTGAGCCTGGCCCCGTGCCTCTACGTCTTTCCCGGGATGAGTCGCGCTTTCGGCCCCGTCCTTCACGTGGCGGATGCCGAGGCCACCCGGATCAGGAGCTCGCGACTGCCCGGCCACGCCCTGTCCCTCGTCGCCGAACTGAGCTCGGCGTCCACCGCGGACGTGGACCGGTACGACAAAGTCGAGTGCTACGGGGTGGCGGGCATCCCGGTCTATCTCCTCGTGGACATGCAGAAGGGCAGCCTCACGGTGTACACGGCACCGTCCCCGCAGGGCTACCAACAGCAGAACACCGTGCTGTTCGGCCCGACGGTAACCCTTCCGGAGCCGTTCGACTGCCCGTTGGACACCTCCGGCTGGAAGGCCTGACCGGCAACACGGCCGTGGCCCGGCCCCCGTACGGTGACGGGGACCGGGCCACGGTGCGCTCTCGCGGCTGCGACCGGCTCAGCAGCCGATCAGACGGCTCGCCAGGTAGGACTCGATCTGGTCCAGCGAGACCCGCTCCTGCTTCATGGTGTCGCGCTCGCGCACGGTCACCGCGTTGTCCTCCAGGGTGTCGAAGTCGACGGTGACGCAGAACGGCGTACCGATCTCGTCCTGGCGGCGATAGCGGCGGCCGATGGCGCCCGCGTCGTCGAACTCGATGTTCCAGTGCTGGCGCAGCGCGGTGGCCAGCCCCTTCGCCTTCGGGGACAGCTGCGGGTTGCGGGACAGCGGCAGCACCGCGACCTTCACCGGGGCCAGGCGCGGGTCGAAGCGCATCACGACGCGCTTCTCCAGCTTGCCCTTGGCGTTGGGCGCCTCGTCCTCGACATAGGCGTCGAGCATGAACGCCAGCATCGCCCGGCCGACACCGGCGGCCGGCTCGATGACGTAGGGGGTCCAGCGCTCGCCGGCCTCCTGGTCGAAGTAGCTCAGGTCCTGGCCCGACGCCTTGGAGTGCGCGCTCAGGTCGTAGTCCGTGCGGTTGGCCACGCCCTCCAGCTCACCGAATTCCGAGCCGCCGAAGTTGAAGCGGTACTCGATGTCGGCGGTGCGCTTGGAGTAGTGCGACAGCTTCTCCTTGGGGTGCTCGTACCAGCGCATGTTCTCCTCGCGCATACCGAGGCCGCGGTACCAGTTCCAGCGCTGCTCCATCCAGTAGATCTGCCACTGCTCGTCCTCGCCGGGCTTGACGAAGAACTCCATCTCCATCTGCTCGAACTCGCGGGTGCGGAAGATGAAGTTGCCGGGCGTGATCTCGTTGCGGAACGACTTGCCCATCTGGGCGATGCCGAACGGCGGCTTGCGCCGCGAGGTCTGCTGCACGGAGGCGAAGTTGGTGAAGATGCCCTGGGCGGTCTCCGGGCGCAGGTACGCCACCGAGCCCGAGTCCTGAGTCGGGCCGAGGTGGGTGGAGAGCAGCCCGGAGAACTGCTTGGGCTCGGTGAAAGTGCCCTTGTTGCCACAGTTGGGGCAGTTGAGGTCGTTCAGGCCACCGGTGGGGAGGTGCCCGTGCTTGGCCTCGTACGCCTCCTCCAGGTGGTCCGCGCGGTAGCGCTTGTGGCAGGAGGTGCACTCGGTCAGCGGGTCGGAGAAGGTGGCGACGTGACCGGACGCTTCCCACACCTCGGTGGCCAGGATGACGGAGGAGTCGATTCCGACCACGTCGTCGCGCGAGGTGACCATCGAGCGCCACCACTGGCGCTTGATGTTCTCCTTCAGCTCCACGCCCAGCGGACCGTAGTCCCAGGCGGCGCGCTGCCCCCCGTAAATCTCACTGCACGGGTAGACAAAGCCACGGCGCTTGCTGAGGCTGACGATAGTGTCGATCTTGTCGGCGGCCACGGTGCTCTCTTCAGGACGACGATGGAGTGGCCCCAGATTACCGGCGTACGAGGGCCCATCAGCAAATCGTGATGGCCGGATCACGGGCGGGTATCCGGGGTATCGGGAGGTACCGGTCACATACCCTCCCGAACGTTTGACAATGGTTTCCATCTCACTTGAAAATGGCTGTCATGAGCAGACGACGCCGCCCCCGGATATCCCCCGCCCGCACCCTCGCCGCCGGTGCGGCAGCCCTGGGGATGCTGGCCCTGACCGCCTGCGGATCCGACGCGGACGGCGGAGGTGGCGGCGGCAGCGCGGACGGCACGCTGGACGTCGTGGCGTCGTTCTACCCGATGGAATTCCTGGCCGAGCGGATCGGCGGCGAGCACGTCTCGGTCAGCACGCTCACCAAGCCCGGCGTCGAGCCGCACGACCTCGACCTCTCCCCCAAGGAGACCGCCCGGCTGACCGAGGCCGACGTGATCGTCTACCTCAAGGGACTCCAGCCGGCCGTCGACGAGGCCATCGCCCAGTCCGGCGTGACCCACATCGCCGAGGCCACCTCGTACACCTCCCTGGAGGCCCACAGCACGGACGAGGACCACGCCCACGACGAGGACCACGACGACCACGATCACGCGGACGACGACGGCCACGACCACGGTCACGACCACGGCGCCGAGGACCCGCACATCTGGCTCGACCCCGTGAAGTACGCCGAGGTCGCCCAGGGCGTCGGTACGGCGCTGGCCGAGGCCGACCCGGACAACGCCGCCGACTACGAGGCCAACACCGAGGCGCTGGTCGCCGACCTGACCGCCCTCGACGAGGAGTTCACCGCCGGCCTCGCCGACACCGACACCAGGACCTTCATCACCACCCACGCCGCCTTCGGCTACCTCGCCGAGCGCTACGGGCTGCACGAGGAGGCCATCGCCGGCCTGGACCCCGAGTCGGAGCCCAGCGCGGCCCGGCTGCGCGACCTGCACGAGGTCGCCCAGCAGGAGAACGTCTCCACCGTCTTCTTCGAGACCCTCGCCAGCGACGCCACCGCGCGCACCCTCGCCGACGACCTCGGCCTGGCCACCGCCGTCCTGGACCCGCTGGAGGGAATCACCGACCGGTCCGCCGGCGCTGACTACCTGGAGGTCATGCGCGCCAATCTGGAAGCGCTGCGCCAGGCACTGGGCGCCTCCTCCTAGACGACCGAAGGGAAGAGACCCGGATGGAATCCGACTCCGCCATACCGCTGACCCTGCGCGACGTGCACGCCGAGCTGGGCGGTCGCCCCGTGCTGCGCGGCGTCGACCTGACCGTGGGCCGCGGCGAGGTGGTGGCCCTGCTCGGCGCGAACGGCTCGGGCAAGTCCACCGCGGTACGGGCGGCGGTCGGCCAGGTGCCGGTCAGCGGCGGCGAGCTGACGCTGTTCGGCACGCCGGTGCGCCGCTTCCGCGACTGGCGGCGGGTCGGGTACGTGCCGCAGCGTTCGACCGCGGCCGGCGGAGTGCCCGCGACCGTACGGGAAGTGGTGTCCGCCGGCCGCCTGGCGCGGCGCCGGCTGCGGCCCCTGGGACGCGCCGACCGGGCCGCCGTGGAGCGGGCGCTGGAACTGGTGGGCCTGGCGGACCGGGCGCGGGACCCGGTGGAGTCGCTCTCCGGCGGCCAGCACCAGCGGGTGCTCATCGCGCGGGCGCTGGCCGGTGAGCCGGAGCTGCTGATCATGGACGAGCCGCTGGCCGGGGTGGACCTGGCCAGCCAGCGGATCCTGGCGGACACGCTGCGCAGCCAGCTGGCACAGGGCGTGTCCACCCTGGTGGTGCTGCACGAGCTGGGCCCGCTGGAGCCCCTGATCACCCGCTCGGTGTCGCTGTCGGCGGGCCTGGTGGAGGCCACGAACGCCTGCCACCCCCACGAGCTGGAGACGGGAATCCTGTGATGCTGGAACTCCTCGACTACGCCTTCATGCAGCGCGCCCTGCTGGCCGCGCTGCTGATCGGGGTGGCCGCGCCCGCGGTGGGGATCTTCCTCGTGCAGCGCAGGCAGGCCCTGATGGGCGACGGCATCGGCCACGTGGCGCTGACCGGGGTGGCGCTGGGGTTCCTGCTCCAGACCAACCCGGTGTGGATGGCGGTGCTGGTCTCCTCGGTCGGCGCGGTGGCCATGGAGCTGCTGCGCTCCTCGGGGCGGGCGCGCGGGGACATCGCGCTGGCGATGCTGTTCTACGGCGGCATGGCGGGCGGTGTGATGATCATCAACCTGGCGCCCGGTGGCTCGACCGCCAACCTGACCAGCTACCTCTGGGGCTCGATCACCACCGTCTCCCCGCAGGACATCACGGCCATCTGCGTCCTGTCGGCGTTCATCCTGCTGATCACCTTCACGCTGCGCCGCCAGCTGTTCGCGGTCTGCCAGGACGAGGAGTTCGCCCGCGTCACCGGCCTGCCGGTACGGGCCCTGAACCTGCTGCTGGCGGTGACCGCGGCGGCCACGGTGACGGTCGCGATGCGGGTGGTGGGACTGCTGCTGGTGAGCGCGCTGATGGTCATCCCGGTGGTGACCGCCCAGGCGGTCACCCGGGGCTTCGCGGCGACGCTGGGCCTGTCGATGGCGCTGGGCGTGCTGGTCTCCATCTCGGGGACGGTGACCTCGTACCACGCGGACGTGCCCCCCGGCGCGACGATCGTCCTGATCGCGCTCGGCCTGTTCGCCGTGGTGTCGCTGCTCGCCCTGCCGCTGGCCAGACACCGTGCCCGGCGTTCCGCCCAGCCGTCACCGGCCGGCGAGAAGGCGCTGGCGGCCCCGTCGTAGCGGAGCCGCTACCCTTGGGGCGCACACAGGGACGCGGCAGCATCAGCAGGGAGCAGTGGTAGACGTGGACACGCCAGGACCGCCGGTCCGTGGCCGGTCGACCCGCCAGCGCGCGGCGGTGGCGGCGGCACTGGCCGAGGTGGACGAGTTCCGCAGCGCGCAGGAACTGCACGACATGCTCAAACACCGCGGCGACTCGGTCGGCCTGACCACCGTCTACCGGACCCTTCAGTCGCTGGCGGACGCCGGCGAGGTCGACGTCCTGCGCACCAGCGACGGCGAGGCCGTCTACCGCCGGTGCAGCACCGACGACCACCATCACCACCTGGTGTGCCGGCTGTGCGGCAAGGCCGTCGAGGTGGAGGGCCCGGCCGTGGAGAAATGGGCCGAGGCGGTCGCCCGCGACCACGGCTTCACGGACGTCGGCCACACGGTGGAGATCTTCGGCACCTGCGACGAGTGCACGGCGGCGGCAAGAGGAAACGGGAAACACCCCTGACCATCTTGTGAGCGCCTGGCACGGTGCCGCACGCTTTTCCTTGTGACTGAGAGCCACGGGCGCACTACTCAAGAAGTCCATCCGCGCTTCGGCGCGGAACTGCGAAGGTTACGGGGCCTGGCCGGGCTGAGCCTCGGCCAGCTCGCTCAGAAGATCCACTACAGCAAGGGTCACCTGAGCAAGATCGAACGCGGCACCAAGCAGCCGCCTCCCCAGTTGGCCCGCCTGTGCGACGCTGCTCTGGGCGCAAACGGCAGGTTGGCGTCTCTCTCCTCCTCATCCGCCGACACGCCTCGCCGGAAGGTCGTGACGGTGGGCGCCGCCTCGGTGCTTTTGAGTTCCCTTCCCGGGAATCAGGCAGCGTCGGCCGCCAGCAAGGAGGAGGGCGTCTCACTGGCCTTCTTCCGCTCCCTCTTCGATCAATTCCGTCGGATCGGCCAGGTCGCCGGACCACACGCCGTGCTGCCTGCGCTGACCGCGCAAACCCACACCCTGACGGGGCTCGCGTCGAAGGCCGGGGACCCGGTACGCACCCACTTGCTGCTGCTCGCCTCGCGATATGCCGAGTTCGCGGGCTGGATGGCACAGGAAGGCGGTGACGACGTCTCCGCCATGAAATGGACCGCCGAGGCGGCCGGTCTTGCCTCTTCGGGCGGTGATCACGACCTGACGCACTACGCCGTACTGCGCAGGGCGCTTGTCACGATGTACGCGGGCGATGCGGAGGGGACCATCACCCTGGCGCGCGCGGCGCAGGACAAGAACACCTCCTACCGCATCCGCGGCCTCGCCGCAGTGCAGGAGGCTCAGGGGCATGCCCTGGCAGGGCAGGAAGTCTTGTGCGGACGTGCCCTGGACAGGTCGCGTGACTTGCTCGACCGCGCTACGACGGGAGACTCGGCACCCGTTATCGGGACTTCCCATGTCAGCGATCCGACAGCGATGGCGGAGGGCTGGTGCCTGTACGACCTCGGTCGACCCGCCGAAGCCGCTGCTCGCTTGGGTCGTGAAGTGAACCGTCTCCCCGCCGACGCGATGCGAGCACGGGCGCGGTATGGGATGCGCCAGGCCCTTGCCCATGCCACGGCCGGAGATATCGACGAGGCGTGTGCGGTAGCCGACTCGCTGCTCCGATCGGTCGATGTGGTGAGCTCAGCCACGATCAGAACCGATCTGTACCGGCTCAACAGCGAGCTGAATCGCTTCCGTACGCACGGCATGGTCCGGGAGCTTTCCCCTCGCATGGCGGCGTCCCTGCGACCGATGGTCTGAGCGCGCCCACCGCGCCTCGCCTCATTCATCACTTTCTCAGAGAGGTGTCTCAAGCATGCCCGCTTCCCCGGAGATCTTCGTCAACTATCGTACCGGCGATGGAGAAATGGCTGCCGCTATGATCCGGCAGGAGCTAGCTCGCCGGTTCGGGAACGATCGTGTTTTCTTCGACAACCAGTCCATCGACAGCGGCGAGAACTACACCCATCGACTTCCTGATGCCATTCGCCGCTGCCAGGTTCTGCTCGCAGTCATCGGACATGCATGGGCAGGTTTCCGGGGAGCAGACGGCGGGCTCGCGCTGGACGACCCGCATGACTGGACTCGCCGGGAGATCGTGGAGGCCCACGAATACGGCATCCCGGTGATTCCCGTGCTGATCGGCAAGAACACTCCATGGCCCAAGAAGTCCGAAGTCCCGCAGGAGTTGGCGTTCGTCACTGAGCATCAATACGTGACTTTCGATCACCGATCTGCTCCCACTGATCTGCATCGCATCGGTGAGGAACTGATCAAGGCGGTGCCGGAACTCGCGGAACATGATGCGGACCAGGCCGGCGAGGCGGACACGAAAGGCCCGGATGAAAAGATCGCGACATCGCAAACCATGGGCGACAACAGTGGCACCGCCTATCAGATGAACAACCTCCCCGGAAACGTACGCATCGGGGACACGGGGGCCACTTACAACGGTGGCGTGGGGGCCCTCTTCACTCAGCCCAATGGTGTGGTCAACACCGGAAATGGCCCGCAACACGTCACCCAGTTCTCAGGTGACGTGCGGGATGCCCGACAGCAATTCTTCCGATCCGAGCCGAGTGACACGGACGACGCTCGGTGAACGACCCGCTCCAGAACATTTTCAACGGGGCCGCCGGCGCGGTGAACACAGGATCCGGCCCCCAGGTCGTTTTCACCATGCTGCAGGAAGACCTGCTGGGGACCAAACGCGATCCACGATTCATCGGGCAGGACTATCTCCGCTGGCTCGCCCGGCGATTCTCCACCCCGGCCGGCTGGGGCGTCGCCCACCGCCTTCTGACGGAGCACGGAATCGTCCTTCTCAGTGCCTCCGAAGGAGCTGGGCGAAAGAGCGCCGCAATGATGCTGCTGCGGCCGCATCATCGTTCCCGGCGCACTATCATTGAACTTGCGGACACCCCCGACGGCCCCGGGGTCCCGGTCCTCGTTCCTGACACCGTGGAGCGGGGTGACCACCTTCTGCTCGACCTGAGCCGCTCCGACTCCGCGTCTCTCGCAGCCATTCGGCGCAGGCTGGCGTCCTACCACGCCGCTATCCGTGATCTGGATGCCCGGCTGGTGGTCATCCTGCCGGCGGACCCCGAATTTACTCCTTCGGAGCTGAGGCCGTTCCACACCTCACTCGGCCGCCCCGACGGCATCAACCTCCTGCAACGCCACTTGCGAGCCGACGGCCTCGTGCTCGGGCGGAAAGCCTTTCAGCACCCTCCCCTCACGGCGTGGCTCAACGAGGCTCCGGCTCGTGCGCTCGCCGAGTTGGCCACGCTGATCCTGTCCGCACGTCACGAGACACCGGCCGAATCCTTCACGACGTGGTGTGACCACGCGCTGAGCGCCCTGCGTCCCTGGACGCGCGATGTCACGAGCCGCATCACCCGCCACCGCCTGGCGTGGCAACGAGCCATGCTCCTGTCGGCCGCGATGCTCACCGGCGCACCGGGGGAAGCGGTGCTGACAGGCACTCGCATACTGCTCGACGTGATGCGTCAGCCCGACGGGGAAGACATTCCGGTACTCGAACGGGATGACCTGTCCCAAATGCTGACCTCCATCGATGCCGAAACCGACGGGGAAGGCAGGGTTCATTTCCCACGACTCGCCTACGACCAGGCGGTGCGCCGCCACTTCTGGACCAACAGACCTGCTCTGCGCGACGGTTTCCGTGAGTGGGCGGACCGTCTGTGCAAAGAGATTCCCCTGGCCCCGGACGAACGTGCCGCTTTCGTCGCACGCTTCGCGGAACAGTGTCTGCGTACCGGACGGCCTCAGGACTTGGAGGAACTGGCGAGCAGTTGGACGGAGCCCGGCCAGCCCAGTGAGCTGATGGCAGGGGCAGCGAACGCTCTCGAGCGGGGATTGCGCAGCGAACCGTACGCCCTCCGGTTCCGAGGCACCCTGTACAACTGGGCGAAACAGAGCCAGCTCGGTGACAGCCGACGCACGGTCGTTGCCAAGGTGTGCGCCGACGTTCTCGCGCCAAGCCGCCCGAATGAGGCTCTTGTCCGCCTGCACCATCTGGCACGCCGCGAGGACTCGGCCGGGAAGCGTGTCGCCTTTGAAACGCTCCGCGGTCAGGTCATTGGCGACAGCGGGCAGCGGCGCCGGTTGCTGCGACGACTTGCCCGCGCCGGCGCAGAGTACCGCGATGCAGATCTCCGGCTCTTCCTGGACTTCTCCGACCCCTACGCCATTGGATCCGATGAGGAGCTGATAGGTCGCGCGGACGTGCGCCTCGACCTCGGAACCTGCTGGCGCACGGTCCTCCTGGACGAACCGCGCGAACTGTGGCTGGGACCGGTTCATCAGTGGCTCGGAGCCTGCGCTGCGGGTCACCACCCAGAACTCCTGCTGGATGTACTGGTGCGGGCGGTGAGTGACAGACAGGACAGCGTCGCGGAGTTGTACGCGGTGGCCCGAGCCTGGTCGTACACGTCCGTGGAAGAACGCGAACAGCGGCTGACAACGGTCTCGCTGCTTCTCGACACGATCGATGTGGTGCAGGACAGGGAGAAGGAGTACAGCGGATGACTGCGAACCACAAAACTCTGCTCGGCTACCTCACAGTGCTGTCGATCCTGGCCTTTCTCATCGTCGGTATCGGCTTGGGCTGGCCCCCTTGGTGCTGGGCCGTCCTCGGTATCACCGCGCTGAGCACGTCGGCGGCCACCATGGTCCCCACGAGGGAGCACCCGATGCCGCCGCCGGACGATCCCTACTTCTTGGCATCCGAGGCGGAGCCGACTCCCGCCGGACCGCAGTACAGGGAGCACCGCATTCACCGTGTCGCTCTTCCGAGCTGCACTCCGGACTATCACTTCGAGTTCTCGGCCACGGTTCGCTGGTACGAGATGGAGACAGAGGACGACGCACCACTGGACGGAGGATCTCTCGCCGCGAGAGCAGTTCTCTCTCGCGCCCGGGTGATCACGCAGTACGAGCACCCGTCGCAGTGTTCCCTCACCGAGCATCTGCTCAGTGGCGAACTGGGCCTCACCGCCCCCGACGACCGGCGCAGAGTGATGGCCATGGCCCGTGATGTGCGCCTCGCACTCCCTGAGACGGACCGGGAGCGGCTGGAGAAACTGGCCGTGATCCGCAAGGACGAGGATGTCTGGGAGCACGAGCGCAACCACGAACGGAACAAACGCGCTTATCTGGGGGACGACGTGCTGAAGGATCCCGGCAGCGCCCTCGTGTGGTGGCTCGCGAGGGACGAGAGCAAGCTGCACGAAACGGTGGATCTCATCGGTCTGTTCACCCTGCTGTCGGCGGCGGCCAACAACCAGGAGCTCCCCCATGCCTCCACCTACCCGCCGAACCCCTCGGAACCGGTGCAGGACGCCCCTCTCACCGAGTCGGAACGGACGGTCGTGGAGGCGCTGGTCGATCTGATGCGCCACGCGGACATCTCCGTGGACAACACCCTGTTCATCGATCGGATCATCAAAATCCTGGAAAACTCGGGCCGCCCCGCAGCCGCCGAGGAGATCCGGCGGGCGTTCGCGCCCGGGGAAGGGCCTGACGACTGACGCTCCGGGCGCGTACCCTGAGTGCCCTTGGTTTCGGGGGAGGTCGGGGCAGCGTGGCGGGGAGTCTGTTCGTGGGGCCGCAGGGGGCGGCCGACCGGTACCGGCTGGTGCGGTCCATCGGGCGGGGCGGCGAGGCGGTGCTGTATCTCGCCGAGATCGAGCTGTCCGGCGGCACCGAGCCCGTGGTCGTCAAGGTGCTGGACATGCGCCGCACCGTCCCCCAGCAGCGGTTCGCGCAGATCAGCGCCAAGTGGAACGAGCAGGCCGAGCTGCTGCGGTTCGCGCACCGCGTGGGGGTGGTCGGGGTCAGGGAGCACTTCGAGGGGCCGCCGCCGCATCCGGCGGGCCGGGCGGAGGAGACCAGCGGGCGGACCCTGTGCCTGGTGATGAACCATGTCGACGGGCTCGATCTGCGGGACTGGCGCGAGGAGTTGACCCCGCACCTGGAGTTTCCGGCCGAGCGCCGCGCCGTCCTGCGCGTCCTGGAGCAGCTCGCCGAGGTGCTCGACTGGCTGCACTCGGGCGCCGCGACCCCCTCGGGCCGGACCGTCATCCACGGGGATCTGTCGCCGGGCAATGTGATGGTGAACGCCGACGGCCAGGCGACGCTGGTGGACTTCGGGCTGAGCAAGCTCGCCACCGAGCATCAGACCACCGAGCCGTGGCTGACCCCGGGGTTCGCGGCGCCCGAGGTGTACGAGGGCAAGCGCTCACCTGCTGCCGACCGGTACGCCTTCGGCGCGCTCGCGTACTTTCTGCTCAGCGCGCAGTCCCCGCCCGGCACCGCCGAGGAGCTGCGGGACGCGTTCGGCGCGCTGCCACGGCTGGGGGCGTTGCCGCAGGAGCGGCTGGACCGGCTTCTCACCCTGTTCGCGCCGCGCCCGGAGCGCCGGCCGCACACGCTGGCCGAGTGGGTACGGGAGGTACGCCTGGTCGCGCTGCGGACCAGCGGCGCGGCGGCCTCCCCCTCCGTACCCACTCCGCCCCCGCTGCCCCCTGCGACCGCCCCGCGCCGCAGGACGGTGCGCGAGCCACTGCTGGCGGCGGCAGCCGTGGCGGCGATCGCGCTGGGCGGGGTGGGCGGCTATCTGCTGGGCGGCGGGGGCGACGGAGCGGGCGCCGGGGCGGGGCCGGCCGCCACGGTCACCGAGACCGTCACCGAGACGGTCGGCGAGGGCGGAGAGGATCTGGGCCTGGGTGAGATCTGGGACGAGGGCGAGGGGGGCGAGGCGCCGCCCATCAGCCCGCTGGTCGAGCTCGAACCGGTGGAGATGCCCTACGGGATCATGCGGGAGCCCGCGCACATCGACGGCAGGGAGTACCAGGACTCCCTCACCTTCAGCAGCTGCGTCCTGGAGGGCCCGGTCTCCTACAACCTGGGCCGCTCGTGGACCTCCCTGGAGTTCACCGCCGGGCTCCACGACGCGTCCGTGGAGGAGTCGGTGCGGTTCACCGTGCGCGCCGACGGCGAGCCGCTGGTGAGCGAGACCCTCACGCTGGGCGACGCCGACTCCTACACCCTCGACGTGACAGACGTCCTGCGCCTGGAGATCGAGGCGCTCCCCGAGTCGTACTGTTCCGACTGGGTCTTCGCCGTCGGCGATCCGGTCCTCAGCCGCTGACCTCGCGCTGTGCCGCCGCCTGCGCCTCCTGGGCCAGCAGCACCTCGTTGGGCAGCGCCCCGCCGAAGCGGCGGTCGCGCGACGCGTACTCCACGCACGCCGCCCACAGCGCGCGCCGGTCGAAGTCGGGCCACAGGATGTCCTGGAACACCATCTCCGCGTAAGCGCTCTGCCAGATGAGGTAGTTGGAGGTGCGCTGTTCGCCCGAGGGCCGCACGAACAGGTCCACGTCCGGCATGTCGGCGTGGTACATGTACCGCGCCACCGTCTTCTCGGTGACCTTCTGCGGGTCGAGCCGGCCCGAGGCCACGTCCTGCGCCAGCCGGGCCGCCGCGTCCGCGATCTCCGCCCGGCCGCCGTAGTTGACGCACATGTACAGCGTCATGGCGTCGTTGTCGCGGGTCCGCTCCTCCGCCGCCTTGAGCTTGGTCACCACCGACTTCCACAGCCGCGGCTCGCGCCCCGCCCACCGGATGCGCACGCCCAGCGCGTGGAGTTCCTCGGTGCGGCGGTCGATCACGTCGCGGTTGAAGGCCATCAGGAAGCGGATCTCCTCGGGGGAGCGCTTCCAGTTCTCGGTGGAGAAGGCGTACAGGGAGAGGTTCTTGACGCCCAGCTCCAGGCAGCCCTTGACGACGTCGAGGACGACGGATTCGCCGATCTTGTGGCCCTCGGTGCGCGGCAGTCCGCGGTCCTTCGCCCACCGGCCGTTGCCGTCCATGACGATCGCCACGTGCCGCGGGATCAGCTCGCCCGGCAGTTTCGGCGGCTGGGCGCCGGAGGGGTGGGGATCGGGCGTCCGGTACTCACGGTGCTGCCGGGACAGAAACCGGCGCTGGACGGCGGCCATAGGGGACTCTCCACGGTTCGAATGCTCTGCCGCTGAGGGTAACCCGTTCAGCCCTTCTCCACGAATCTCAACGAACGCAGCCCACGCTCCAGATGCCAGTGCAGATACGCGGACACCAGCCCGCTGCCCTCCCGCATGTGCCGGCTCTCGGCCGCCTCCGCCGCCGGCCAGTCGCCGGTCAGCAGCGCGCCGAGCAACCGCAGCGCCTCGGGCGAGGGAACGACGCTCCCGGGGACCCGGCAGTCCCCGCATATCACCCCGCCCGCCGCGATCGAGAAGAACCGGTTCGGCCCCGGCAGTCCGCACTTCGCGCAGTCCTCGAAACTGGGCGCGTACCCGCCCATCGCCAGCGACCGCAGCAAGAACGCGTCCAGCACCAGGCCCGGCGCCCGTTCCCCGTTCGCCAGGGTGCGCAGGCCGCCGACCAGCAGCAGGTACTGCTGGACGTTCGGCTCTCCCTCGTGGTCGGTGAAGCGTTCCGCGGTCTCCAGCATGGCCGTGCCGGCGGTGTAGCGGCCGTACTCGCTCACGATGTGCCGGCCGTAGGGGGCGATGGTCTCGGCCTGGGTGCACAGCGGCAGCCCGCGGCCGATCAGCTCGCTGCCGCGCGCGAAGAACTGCACGTCGACGTGCGAGAACGGTTCCAGGCGCGCCCCGAACTTCGACTTCGTCCGCCGTACCCCGCGCGCCACCGCCCGTACCCGCCCGTGACCGCGGGTGAGGAGGGTGATGATCCGGTCCGCCTCTCCCAGCTTCTGGGTACGCAGCACGATGCCGTCGTCGCGGAACAGACTCATGCCGTCATTCTGCCGGACGGGACACCGGGGCGACGCGGAGCGGCGGCCGAGGCGGCTGGGCGCGGATCACCTCGCCCGCCGGGAGGCCATCACGGTCGTCACGGGCATGCGCTCCACTCCTTCATATTACCTTTCCATCCCCTTCTGAGGTAACGTGAGGGAAGTTAAAGGAGTGCGAGGGAAGAGGGAGGCGGGGCGGATGCCGCAGCGGTACTACTCGGTGGATCAGGTCGCCGGTCTGCTCGGGCTGCATGTACGCACCGTGCGCGGCTATGTGAGGGACGGGCGGCTGAGGGCGAGCCGGGTGGGGCGGCAGTACCGGATCACCGGCGAGGATCTCGCGGCGTTCACCGGCGCCCCGGCCCCCACGGAGGCCACCGCGGGCGGCACGGGCGCACGCCGCCAGGCGGAGGTGTCGGGGATCGTGCGCATCGACGCCATCTCCCCGGCGGAGGCCAGCCGGGTCTCCAACACCGTGCTGGCCGCGATCCACAACCGGCGGGGCGCCCCGCTCCGGGTGGAGAGCGTCTACGACGAGGAGCGGGCCGTCCTCAAGGTGATCGTCCTCGGGGATCTGGCCGACACCGCCGAGCTGCTGCGCATCATCCACGCCCTGACCGACGACGAGGACCACGAGAGCGACGAGGACCCGCGATGACGACCGACACCGGCCCGGCGGCCAACAGCGTCCAGCAGTTCTCCGGCACCCAGGTTCTGGTCTGCCCGGCGGACGGCCCGCCCGTGCGGGACGAGCGGGCCGCCACCGATCTGATCGGCGAGGGCTGGTATCTCGGCGCGACCTGGGTCGCGCTCCCGGCCGCCCGCCTGGGCGAGGACTTCTTCCGGCTGAGCACCCGCGTCGCGGGCGACATCGTCCAGAAGTTCGCCACCTACCGCCTCGGCCTGGCGGTCATCGGCGACATCTCCCGCCAGGTGGAGGGGAGTACGCCGCTGCGCGACTTCGTCCGCGAGAGCAACCGGGGCGGCCAGCTGTGGTTCCTGCCCGACCTGGACGCGCTGCGCACCCGGCTCGCCGAGCGGGGACGCGCGGGCGGGTGACACCCCCGCCCCGCGCGGGCCGCCCGGCGGGAGACGGCGGCCGGCACCATCAGGCGGTGAACCCGCCGTCCACGTGCACCGCGGTCCCGGTGAGGTAGCCGCCGTCCGCCCCCGCCAGATGGGCCACGGTGGCGGCGACCTCGGCCGGCTCGGCGAACCGGCCCAGCGCTGTGAAGCCGGCGAAGGTCTCGGCGTTGGGCCCGTCGGCCGGATTCGCCTCCGTGTCGGTGGGCCCCGGATGCACCAGGGTGACCGCGATACCGCGCGGCCCGAGGTCGCGCGCCAGGCCCTTCGTCATGCCGGTCAGCGCCGACTTGCTCAGCGCGTACAGCGCCATGCCGGGGAACGGAGCGCCTCCCCAAGCTCTTCGAGCAGGGGATACCCCAGGGCCACATTGCTGCCGATGCTGATGACGCGCCCACCGGACGGCATGTGCCGTGCCGCCGCCCGCGCGGCGATCAGCGGGGCGCGGACGTTCACCGCCAGCGTGTGGTCGATCTGCTTCTCCTCCAGGGCGTCGAAAGCCCCGAAGGCGAAGACCGCCGCGTTGTTGCCGAGAATGTCCAGCCGCCCGAACGCGGCGGCCACCGCGTCCACGGCCGCCGTGAGCGCCGCCGGGTCCGCGCTGTCGGCCGCCAGGGCGAGGCCCCGCCGCCCGGACCCCGCCCCCTCGATCTCCCGCACCACACCGGCGGCACGGTCGGCGCCGGTCACGTACGTCACGGCGACATCGGCCCCCTCGGCCGCCAGCCGGAGCGCGATCGCCGCGCCGATCCCCCGGCTGCCGCCGGTCACCAGGGCCACTTTTCCCTCAAGTCCGTTCATGGCCTCAGCTTCGCCGCCCGGGCGTTCCGGGGCTGGTGGGGAAGCGACATCGCGTCCGTCCGTCAGTCGATGAACGCGGTGGCCTCCACCTCCACCAGATGCTCGGGGACGTCCAGCGCCGCGACGCCCAGCACCGAGATCGGCGGCACCGGGGTGACCCCCAGCTTCTCGGCCGCCCGCGCCACGCCCTCCAGGAACGGCTCCAGCTTGTCCGGCGTCAGGTCCACGACGTAGACGGTCAGCTTCGCCACGTCATCGAAGGTCGCCCCCGCCGCGGCCAGCGCCGTGCCGACATTGAGGTAGCACCGCTCGACCTGGGCCACGAAATCGCCCTCCCCCACCGGGGCACCCGTCTCGTCCCAGGAGACCTGCCCGGAGACGAAGACCATCTTCGAGCCGGTGGCGACCGACACCTGCCGGTAGCCATCGATCTTCGGCAGACCGTCGGGGTTCAGCAGCGTCACAGCCATGTTCTTTCCTCTTCTCCACATTCCTGCAACCGCTCTCTTGCGGTTACTCAGGAACCATAGGAGAGTGAACGCTGAACTGGAAGAACGCACTTTTTGGTGACGGAGGAACCTCATGGTGACCCAGCAGCTCAGCGGCCTGCCCGACGAAGCGAATCTGCGCCGCGCCGACTCCCTCGCCCGCGAGATCTTCTCGGACGTCGCCAACAAATGGGCCCTGCTCATCATCGAGTCCCTGGGCGAGCGCACCCTGCGCTTCAGCGAACTGCGCGCGGAGGTCGAGGGGATCAGCCACAAGATGCTCACCCAGAACCTGCGCATGCTGGAACGCAACGGCCTGGTCGAGCGCGAGGTACACCCCACGGTGCCCCCGCGCGTCGACTACACGCTCACCCCGCCGGGCCGGGCCCTGCGCGAGACCGTCGATGTGATGTGCGACTGGACCGCCCGCCACCTCGCTCACATCGAGGAGTCCCGGGTCCGCTTCGCCGAGCGGACGGCCCCGTAACGCCCCGGGGCCTCAGCCCATGGTCTTCTGGCCGTCCAGCGTCTCCCTGATGATGTCCGCGTGCCCCGCGTGCTGCGCCGTCTCCGCGATGATGTGCAGCAGCGTCCGGCGCGCCGACCAGCGCGCGCCCTCCTCGAACCAGGGCGCCCTCGGCAGCGGGTGCGAGACGCCCAGGTCAGGGAGCGTGGCCACGATCCCGTCGGTACGGGCGGCCACCGCCGCGTACTCCTCCAGCAGCCCTTCCAGCGTCTCCCCCGGCCGCACCACGGACCGGGCGGCCCACTGCTCCTGCTCCTCCGGCGTCATCGCGGTGAAGTCACCCATCGCCGAGGGGCCGTCCAGGATGAAGTCCGTCCAGCCCCGCTCCCCGGCCGTCACATGCTTGATCAGCCCGCCCAGACACAACTCGCTGACCGTCGTGCGCAGCCGGATCTGCTCCTCGTTCAGGCCGCGCACGGTGAACCGGAGGAAACCCCGGTGCAGCCGCAGCGACTCCAGCAGGTCCGCGCGCTCCTCACTGACAACGCCCGTGGACGCGGTGGTGGCCATGGTCATGGTGGTGCTCCTTCGATGTGCTGTCCGCTCCTGCCTGACACCCACCACGCTAGGAACCACAGCGGTCACTTCCTGACCTGAAGCGGCCGGAGAATGGCCGCATGGCCAACACCAGCTCCCGGACCCTGCGCCTGCTCTCCCTCCTCCAGACCCACCGCCACTGGCCCGGCACCGAACTGGCCGGGCGGCTCGGGGTCTCCGTGCGCACCCTGCGCCGCGACATCGACCGGCTGCGCGAGCTCGGCTACCCGGTCCGGGCCCAGCGCGGCACCGAGGGCGGCTATCAGCTGGCCGCCGGCGCCGCGCTGCCGCCGCTGGTGGTGGACGACGAGGAGGCCGTGGCCCTGGTGGTGGGTCTCCAGGCCGCCGCGCAGGGCCCGGTGGAGGGCGTCGCGGAGTCCTCGCTGCGGGTGCTGGCCAAGGTCGTCCAGGTGATGCCGACCCGGCTGCGGCACCGGGTGGACGCCCTGCACCGGGTGACCGTCCCGGGCCCCGGCTGGGGCGACTCGGCCGTCCAGCTGACGGTGGACCCGGATCTGCTCACCGGCGTCGCCATGGCCTGCCGCGACAGCGAACGGCTGCGCTTCGCCTACACCTCGGCGGCCGGCGAGCGCACCGAACGGCATCTGGAGCCGCACCGTCTGGTGATGCTCGGCCGCCGCTGGTACCTCGTCGGCTACGACCTCACCCGGCACGACTGGCGCAGCTTCCGCCTGGACCGCGTCGCGGGCGCGGCCGAGCGCACCGGCGACCGGTTCCGCCCCCGCGAGCTGCCCGCCGCCGACGCCGCCGCCTTCGTCCGCGCGGGCATCGACACCTGGCCCGCCCCGCACCGGGTGGAGGCCCTGGTGGCGGCCCCGGCCGCCGGCGTCCGCGCCCGGGTCGGGCAGTGGGCCACGGTGGAGGAGACGGCGGACGCCGGACGCTGCCGGGTGGTGATGACGACCGATTCCCTGGAGTGGCCGCTGGTGGCCCTGGGCATGACCGGCGCGGAGTTCGAGGTCGTGGAGCCGCCCGCGCTGCGCGAGCGACTGCACGACTGGGGCACCCGCTTCACCCGCGCCGCCGCGGGGTGAGGGCGTTCAGGAAGCGGGCGGGGCGGTCCGAACGGTGACGAGTACCCCGCGCTCCCGGCCGCCGTCCGGCTGCTCCCAGGACGCCTCGACCTCACCGGCGTCACCGGCCGGTGCGGCCGAGCCGGGACCGGCCCCCGGGCTCAGCACCCGGCGCACCCGCAGCACGCTGCCGTCCCCGGCCGTCAGCTCCGTACGGTCCCGGTGGTCGGTGACCCCGGCGGAGCCGAAGTCGGCGGCCAGCGGGCCGGTGCCGCGGTACGCGCGGAGGACGTCGTCGTCGGCGGTGTCGCTGACGCTCTGTGCCTGGGCCAGGACCCGGCCCTCGATCAGGGCGGGCAACTGCGCCGCGAACACCGGGTCGTGGCAGGCGTCGTACACCCACCGGCGCCCCAGCACCCCGTGCTCCAGGGTGCCCACCAGGGCGTGCTCCGCGCCCTCCAGCGGCGCCCCGCGGTAGGTCAGCGGCGCCAGGTAGACGACCGGCTCGGCCCCGGAGGCGTCGCGCACGATGACGAACTCGACGCCGACCTCGCCCGCCGGATCGTCCAGCCGGAACCCGCCGGCCCTGATCAGCCGCGGCGCCCCGTCGCCGCCCCGGTACCACGGCCGGGACGGCAGCCAGACGGCGAGCAGTTCGGTCTTGGTCGGGGTGAGGGTGGTGTGGTGAATGACAGCCATGCCGGACACCCTCTCATCCGCGCCCCGTTGAGGAGCGGGAGCGGACGGAAGCGCGGGAGGGGGTGAGGGGCGAACGTCGCACCACCCGGTGCCGCGCGGCCCCCGGCACCCGCGGTACGCGCCGGGGCCGCCCGGGCTACGCCGCCGCCAGCAGCCGTTCCCGGTCCGCCGCGGCCAGGCGCAGGGAGCTGCCGACCAGGGTCAGAACGATGCGTTCGGCTTCGGTGTACGGTCCGTCCGCCAGGGCGATCCGGGCGCCGTGCAACAGCAGGCTCTCCCGGCCCTGGGGCGCGAGATGCGGGGCCAGCGGCTCCAGGGCGTCCCGCACCTCGGTCTCCGTGGGCAGCCCGGCCAACCCGTCCGCCGAGATCTCCGGGAAGCCCGCCTCGCGCAGCGAGTCGACCGCCGCCGCCCGGGTCACGGGGTCCGCGGGGGCCAGCAGCGCCAGGGCCACCACCAGGTAGGCGTTCCGCAGCAGCGCGGACAGGCCCGTGGTGGTCGGGTCGTCCAGGGCGGTCAGCGGATAGTGGCCCGCGCAGGAGACGCAGGAGACCACCGGGGCGGCCTTCCCCAGCCGCAGCAGCGGCACTCCCAGCAGTGTCATCCGCCGCCGTCCGGCCAGCCGCTGATAGCAGCGGTCACCACCGCACCCGGGGCAGAAGAAGTCCCCGTCGTCGATGACCCGCCACGCCGTTCGGATACCTGTCCCTGCCACCCTCGGCACGCCGACCTCCGTAACACACCCGCAACACTGCGAGTGTGAGACGTGATGTTAACCACACTCCCCCGTCGGGGTCAGTAGTCAGACCGGCCAAATGCGCGGCCGAAACGAATCCGCGCCCCGGCCGGGGCGCGGACCTGCACGTTCCGGGGACTCGGGCCTGTCTGACAAATAGCGCCGGTCAGGCCCGCGGCGTCTGGTGCTGGGGGCACCTCCCGGCCGAAGGCTGGGGGAGCGTCGCGGGCCAGGCGGGATGTGTCAGACAGGCCCTAGCGAGCGGACCGGTTGACGGCGGAGACGACCGCCTTCAGCGACGCCCGCACGATGTTCGCGTCGATGCCGATGCCCCACAGCACCCGGCTGCCGATCGCGCATTCGATGTACGCCGCCGCCTGGGACCCGGCGCCCTCGCTCATCGTGTGCTCCACGTAGTCCAGCAGGCGCACCTCTTCACCGATCACGCCCGCCCCCGCCAGCGCGTCGAAGAACGCCGCCAGCGGGCCGTTGCCCTGCCCCGTCAGCACGGTGTCGGCGCCGTCCACGACGGCCTCCACCGTGAGCGCGTCCACGCCGCTCCCGCTGGTCGTCGAGGTCTGGGCGTCGCGCAGCGCGATCCGCCCCCAGCCGCCGGCCCCGTCCTCCGCCGGCAGGTACTCGTCGGCGAACACCCGCCAGATCTCGGCCGGGGTGATCTCGCCGCCCTCGGCGTCCGTCTTCTCCTGGATGATCCGCGAGAACTCCACCTGCATCCGGCGCGGCAGGTCCAGCTTGTGGTCCGTCTTCAGGACGTACGCGATGCCGCCCTTGCCGGACTGCGAATTGACCCGGATGACCGCCTCGTAGGTGCGCCCCACGTCCTTGGGGTCGATCGGCAGGTAGGGCACGTCCCAGGTCAGCTCGTCCACGCCGACGCCGCGCCGGGCCGCCTCGGCGTCCATCGCCTCGAAGCCCTTCTTGATGGCGTCCTGGTGCGAGCCGGAGAAGGAGGTGTACACCAGGTCACCGGCGTACGGGTGGCGCGGGGGGGACCTCCATCTGGTTGCAGTACTCGTAGGTGCGGCGGATGTCGTCGATCTGCGAGAAGTCGATCTGCGGGTCCACGCCCTGCGAGAACAGGTTCATGCCCAGCGTCACCAGGTCCACGTTGCCGGTGCGCTCGCCCTGCCCGAACAGACACCCCTCCACCCGGTCGGCCCCCGCCAGCACCGCCAGTTCGGCGGCGGCCACCGCCGTGCCCCGGTCGTTGTGCGGGTGCGCCGACAGGCACACGTGCTCGCGGTGCGACAGGTGCCGCGACATCCACTCGAAGCGGTCCGCGTAGGTGGCGGGTACGGAGCGCTCGACGGTCGCGGGCAGGTTCAGGATGATCTCGCGGCCGTCCTCCGGCTGCCAGACCTCCATCACCGACTCGCACACCTCCAGCGCGAAGTCCAGCTCGGTGTCGGTGAAGATCTCGGGGCTGTACTGGTAGCCGAAGACCGTACGGTCGTCCAGCAGCTTCTCGGCGTACTCCATCACCAGGCGGGTGCCGTCCACCGCGATCCGCCGCACGTCGTCCTTGCCGCCCCGGAAGACGACCCGCCGGAACGTCGGCGCGGTGGCGTTGTACAGGTGGACGGTGGCGCGCGGGGCGCCCACCAGGGACTCGACGGTGCGCGCGATCAGCTCCTCGCGGGCCTGGGTCAGGACGGAGATCGTCACGTCCTCGGGGATCGCGCCCTCTTCGATGATCGAGCGCACGAAGTCGAAGTCGGTCTGCCCGGAGGCCGGGAAGCCGATCTCGATCTCCTTGTAGCCCATCCGCACCAGCAGGTCGAACATCGCGCGCTTGCGGGCCGGCGACATCGGGTCGATCAGCGCCTGGTTGCCATCCCGCAGGTCGGTGGAGAGCCAGCGCGGTGCGGCGGTGATCCGCTTGCCGGGCCAGCTGCGGTCGGGCAGCTCCACCGCCTCGTACGGGGTGTAGCGGTGCACCGGCATGCCGGAGGCGCGCTGAGGGGCGGTGGCGGCGGTGATGGGCGTCGGCTTGGGCACGGGGGCTCCTGGATGGTCTCAGCGGGAAAACGGCCGACGGCAGCGCCGAACTCCGCGGGGAGGGGGTCGGCCCGTACGACTACAGACCCTCGCCGCGGCGGCTAAGGAGAAGCAGGTTCCCGTGACGCATCGCCCGCCAAGCCTAACCCGGCGCCGTACGGAGCGGACCGACCCGTATCACTATGCGAGACCGGGTAAAACCGGTGGCGGTGGCGGAGCGCCGGTGATCAGCTGGCCCGATGGACGACACGGCGGTGCTGGCCCGCTTCGACGCGCAGCTGAGAGAACACCTGTCCCCGGCCGAACGCAGCGGGCCCGTGGTCCGCGTGACCCGGGAGCTGGGCGGCTGGGACGGGGTGGTGTGGTCGGACCTCACCGAGGAGACGGCGGACGCCGCGATCGCCGCGCAGGTCGCGCACTTCACGGGGCTGGGCCGCGGCTTCGAATGGAAGACGTACGCCCACGACGGCCCGGCCGACCTGGGCGACCGGCTGCGCCGGGCCGGGTTCAGGGCGGGGACGCCGGAGACCCTGATGGTCGCCGAGACCGCCACCCTGTCCACGGAGGCCGCGCTGCCGCCGGGCATCACCCTGCACCACGTCACGGACGATGCGGGGGTGCGGCTGATGATGCGGGCGCACGCGGCGGCGTTCGGAACGGACCCGGCCGCGCTGGGCGCGATGGTGCGTGCCCAGCTGGCCGCCTCGCCCGAGCTGGTGGACGTGCTGGTGGCCCTGGCGGGCGAGGACGGCGAGCCGGTGTGCGCGGCCCGGATGGAGCGCTACCCGGGGACGGACTTCGCCGGCCTGTGGGGCGGCGGCACCGCGCCCGGCTGGCGGGGACGGGGCATCTACCGGGCGCTGGTCGCCGCGCGGGCCCGGATCGCCGCCGCGCACGGCGTCCGCTACCTCCAGGTGGACGCCTCCGAGGACAGCCGCCCGATCCTGCGGCGGCTGGGCTTCACGGCGATCGGCACCACCACCCCGTACCGCTACGGCGACGGTGACGGGCTGACGGGTGACGGCGACGGCTAGAAGGAGCTAGAAGCCCAGCCGGCGCAGCTGCTTGGGGTCGCGCTGCCAGTCCTTGGCCACCTTCACATGCAGGTCCAGGAAGACCGGCGTGCCCAGCAGCGCCTCGATCTGCTTGCGCGCCTTGGTGCCCACGTCCTTGAGCCGGCTGCCCTTGGGGCCGATGACGATGCCCTTCTGGCTGGTCCGCTCGATGAACAGGTTGGCGTGGATGTCCAGCAGCGGCCGGTCCGCGGGGCGGTCCTCGCGCTGCTGCATCTCCTCCACGACGACGGCGATGGAGTGCGGCAGCTCGTCCCGCACCCCTTCGAGCGCGGCCTCACGGATCAGCTCGGCGATCATGGTCTGCTCGGGCTCGTCGGTGAGATCGCCCTGCGGGTACAGCGGCGGGCCCTCCGGCAGCAGCGGGACGAGCAGGTCCGCGAGCAGCCCGACCTGCTGGTCACCGACGGCGGAGACCGGCACGATCTCGGCCCACTCCAGGCCGAGTTCGGCGCCCAGCCGCTGCACGTCCAGGAGTCGCTCGGCCAGGATCTTCGGCTCCACCAGGTCGGTCTTGGTGACGACCGCGATCTTGGGGGTGCGCTTGATCTCCGCCAGTTCCTTGGCGATGTAGCGGTCGCCGGGGCCGATCTTCTGGTCGGCGGGCAGGCAGAAACCGATGACATCGACCTCGGCCCAGGTGGTGCGGACCACGTCGTTCAGCCGCTGGCCCAGCAGGGTGCGCGGCTTGTGCAGCCCGGGGGTGTCCACCAGGACCAGCTGGGCCTCCTCGCGGTGCACGATGCCGCGCACCGAGTGCCGGGTGGTCTGCGGGCGGCTGGAGGTGATGGCGATCTTCGTGCCGACCAGCGCGTTGGTCAGGGTCGACTTGCCGGCGTTGGGGCGGCCGACGAAGCAGGCGAAGCCCGAACGGTAGCCCTCCGGCACGGAGCCGAACATCGCGGACATCGGGGAAAGGGAGTCACTCATGAGGCCGCGATCGTCGCACGAAGGTCGCCCTCGGGGCCAGCCAGCAGGACGGGGGTGCCGGGACCGCCCAGGTCCCGCACCGCCGCCAGGTCCTCGGCGGGCACCTCGGCGGTGTCCGCGTCCGCGACGAGTGCCGCCGCCTCCAGCGAGGTCGCGCCGCTGGCCACGGCCATCGCCACCGCCGTGCGCAGGGCGCTCAGGCGCAGCGAGGGCAGCTCGACGGTGGCCGCCACGTACGTACGGCCCGTCTCGTCCCGTACCGCCGCACCCTGCGGCACCCCGTTGCGGGCGCGGGCGCTGCGCGCCAGGGTGATGATCTTGCGGTCCTCGGCGTCACTCATACCCAGGAGCTTACGGGCTGGGCGTGGCCTACAGTTCCGTGGTCCCCGGCTGGTCCGGCTGGGGGCGGGGGGTGTGGCCGTCGGTGACCTGCCGCAGCTTCTCCACGGCGCGTTCGGCGAGGTCACCGAGCCCGCCCGCGGCGGCGTCGTCCCGGCCGGCCTGGGCGATCCGTACGGTGTGGGCGCCGATCCGGGCGATCACCACCTCGGCGACGATCCCGGCCTCCTCCGCGTCCCCGGCCTCCCGTTCGAAGCGCAGCGCCGCGGCCTCCTCGCCCAGTCCCGCGCCGTCGGTGCCGCTCGCGCTCTCCCCTGCGGTGTAGGAGACGGTGGCGCTGTTCTGCTCGGGGCCCTCCTCGGCGTGGAAGGTGGCGCACTCTCCCGCGGCCCGCGCGAACCCCTCCATGGCGGCCCGCGCCCCGGCCTCGTCGCCGTGCGCGGCGGCGACGGTGACCACGAAGGGCCCGGTGTGGGTACGGGCGAACCCGGCCCGTACGACGGCGGGCTGACCCGCGGCGGGTTCGAACAGTTCCCGGCAGCCGTCCTCGGTGGGACGCGGGACGCCGATGCCGCGCCGTTCGGCCTGTTCGTCGCTGTCGCCGGCCCAGCCCATCGGGAAGTCGGTGTGGTCGAGCAGGGCGGCGCGCAGCCCTTCCTCGTCGAGCACCTGGGGTCCGGCCACGACGGTGGTGGCCGAGGTGGCCGGGCCCGTGGCGGAACCGGCGGGGGTGCCCGGCGGCAGTGCCGACCCGGCGAGCAGGCCCAGGGCGGCGATCGAGGCGAGGGAGGCGACGGCGGCGGTGCGCTGCGAAAGCTCCATGCCTCCCATGGCGCCACCCGAACGGCCCCCCGGCCACCGTCGCAGGCCCGTTCGGGTGAGAGGGGCCGCCGTGCGGGCACGCCGTGGGCATGCGCCGGCTGCCGGCGACACCGGCCGCCGGTCGGGGTGACCGGCGGCCGGTGTCGCCGCTGTCAGGCCGCGTCCTGCGTCGGGGCGTCGGCCTCGTGGCGGATCGGCTCGACCACCACCCGGTCGATGCGGTTGCGGCGTCCGGTCGGCGGCTCGGCCGTCAGCCGCAGGCCCGCCAGTTCCGGATGGGCGCGCTCGGCCGACAGTTCCACCACCGTGGTGGCACCGGCGATGGGGACCCGGCCCAGGGACTTCGCCAGCAGCCCGCCGACCGTCTCGACGTCCTCGTCCTCCAGGTCCACCCCGAACAGCTCACCCAGGTCGCCCAGGTCCAGGCGCGAGGTCACCCGGTAGGCGCCGTCCGCCAGTTCGGCGACCGGCGGCAGCTCCTGGTCGTACTCGTCCGCGATCTCGCCGACGATCTCCTCCAGGATGTCCTCGATCGTGACGACCCCGGCCGTGCCGCCGTACTCGTCGATCGCCACGGCCACGTGGATGTGGTCGCGCTGCATCTCGCGCAGCAGGTCACCGGCGTTCTTCGTGTCGGGCACGAAGGTCGCGGGCCGCATGAGCGACTCCACCGGGTCGGCCTCCGCCTCGCGGCTGATGTGCACGGCGCGCGCCAGGTCCTTGAGGTAGACGATGCCGACGATGTCGTCGTCGCTCTCCCCGGTCACCGGGATCCGGGAGAACCCGGACCGCAGCGCCAGCGAGAGCCCCTGCCGCAGCGTCTTGCCCCGGTCCATGGAGATCAGGTCGGTGCGCGGCACCATCACCTCGCGCACCAGGGTGTCGCCCAGTTCGAAGACCGAGTGCACCATGCGGCGTTCCTCGTCCTCGATCAGCGACTCCCGCTCGGCCAGGTCCACCATCGCCCGCAGCTCCGCCTCCGAGGCGAAGGGACCCTTGCGGAAGCCCTCGCCCGGCGTCAGCGCGTTACCGACGATGATCAGCAGCTGGGCGAGCGGCCCCAGCACCCGCGACAGCGGGATGAGAATCAGCGCCGCCGCGCCGGAGACGGCCACCGGGTGCTGGCGGCCGATGGTGCGCGGCGAGACCCCGATGACGACGAAGGAGAGCACCACCGTCACCGGGACGGCGACGAGCAGCGCCTGCCACACCTCGTCGAAGCTCTTGAGACAGGCGTAGGTGACCAGGACGGCCACACCCATCTCGCCGGCGACGCGCAGCAGCAGCGCCAGGTTCAGATAGCGGGTCGGGTCGGCGGCCACCGTCACCAGCCGGCTCGCGCCGCGCCGGCCCTCCTTGGCCGCCTGTTCGGCGCGGAAGGCCGTGATCCGGGTCAGCCCGGCCTCGGCGCAGGAGGCCAGCCAGGCGATGACCAGCAGAGTCAGCAGAAAGGTCCACAGTGTGGCGTCCATCGTCGCGTCTGCCCGCCCGCTCAGGTGATCGTCGGGGCCGGGGAGGGGCCGCTGAGCCCCGCCTCGGCGCGCCAGCCGTCCACGATGGCCTTCTGGAGGCCGAACATCTCGGCCCGCTCGTCGGGCACCTCGTGGTCGTATCCCAGCAGATGCAGCACGCCGTGGACGGTGAGCAGTTGCAGCTCGTCGTCCATGGAGTGCCCGGTGGGCGCGGCGGCCCCCTGGGTCTTCGCCACCTGGGGGCACAGCACGATGTCGCCGAGCAGCCCCTTGACGGGCTCCTCCTCGTCCTTGGCCGGCGGACGCAGTTCGTCCATCGGGAAGGACATCACATCGGTGGGGCCGGGGAGGTCCATCCACTGGATGTGGAGGGCCTCCATGGCCTCCTCGTCGATCGCGATGACCGACAGTTCGGACAGCGGGTGGATCCGCATCCTGCTCAGCGCGTAGCGGGCGATGTCGTGCACCGCCGCCACGTCGATCTCCAGGCCGGATTCATTGTTGACCTCGATCGCCATGATGGTGTCGCGGCTACTTTCCCTGTCCGTTGTTTCTGCTGGCGCCCGTGCGCTCGTCGAACCGCTCGTAGGCGTCCACGATCCGGCCGACCAGCTTGTGCCGTACGACGTCGGTGCTGGTGAGCCGGGAGAAGTGCACGTCCGGCACCCCGTCCAGGATCTCCTGAACCTGCCGCAGTCCGCTCTTGCTGGTGCCGGGCAGGTCCACCTGGGTGACGTCGCCCGTGATGACGATCCTGGATTCGAACCCGAGCCGGGTGAGGAACATCTTCATCTGCTCGGGGCTGGTGTTCTGCGCCTCGTCCAGGATGATGAACGCGTCGTTCAGCGTCCGGCCGCGCATGTACGCCAGCGGTGCGACCTCGATCGTGCCCGCGCTCAGCAGCCGCGGGATCGAGTCGGGGTCGAGCATGTCGTGCAGCGCGTCGTACAGCGGGCGCAGATACGGGTCGATCTTCTCGTAGAGCGTGCCGGGCAGGAACCCGAGCCGCTCGCCCGCCTCGACGGCGGGGCGGGTCAGGATGATCCGGTTGACCTGCTTGGACTGGAGCGCCTGCACCGCCTTGGCCATGGCGAGGTAGGTCTTGCCGGTACCGGCCGGGCCGATCCCGAAGACGATCGTGTGCCGGTCGATGGCGTCCACGTACCGCTTCTGGTTCAGCGTCTTGGGCCGGATGGTCTTGCCCCGGTTGGACAGGATGTTCTGGGTGAGCACCTCGGCGGGGCTCTCCGCGGCGTCGGAGGCGCCGTTGTCCGCCGAGCGCAGCATCGCGATGGAACGCTCCACGGCGTCCTCGCTCAGCGGCTGGCCGGTGCGCAGCACCAGCATCATCTCGTCGAACAGGCGCTGGATCAGCGCCACCTCGGTGGCCTCGCCGGTGGCGGTGATCTCGTTGCCGCGGACGTGGATGTCGGTGGCGGGGAACGACTTCTCGATGACGCGCAGCAGGGAGTCGCCGGAGCCCAGCACCGTGACCATCGGGTGCTTGGCGGGAACGGCGAACCGGGCGGTCGCCTCAGTGGCCGGGGCCACTGGCTGGTGCGTGGGTGTCTGTGTCATGGGCGGCCCGGATGGGCCAGCTCATCCCTCTCTAGTCCTCGGCTTCCGGGATCCCAGGGTACGACGCGGCGCGGACAGACCCTAGAGAATTACGCAGTGCGATCGTCTCGTTGCGCCATGCTGGCGGCGCCCGGCGTGCCGCGGAAGCCCAGCGTGGGCACCGCGCGGGCGCGCGGCCACGGCGGGGCGGAACAGGGCAGCAGCCGCTCCAGGAACGCGTACCGCTCCATCGCCCGCTCCATCGGGGTGCCGGCCGGGGTGAGCGAGCACAGCCGCTGCCACCATGCCGCGATCTCGCCCCAGCCGGGGGCCGACAGCGAGCCGCCGAACTCCTGCACCGACAGCGCGGCGGTCAGCCCCGCGAACGCGAGACGGTCCGCGAGCGGCCAGCGGGCCAGCGTCCCGGTCACGAACCCGGCCACGAAGACGTCCCCGGCCCCGGTGGTGTCCAGCGCCTCCACGACGATCGCCGGGACCTCGGCGGTCTCCCCCGTCCTGCCGTCGGCCGCGTACGCGCCCTCGGCGCCCATCGTGACCACGGCCAGCGGCACCCGCTCGGTCAGCGCCCTGGCCGCCGCGCGCGGGCACTCGGTGCGGGTGTAGCGCATGGCCTCCTGCGCGTTGGGCAGGAACGCCTCGCAGTGCGCCAGCTCGGGCAGCGCCGCCAGGTCCCAGGCGCCGGTGTCGTCCCAGCCCACGTCGGCGAAGACCAGGCTGCCGCCGCCGGCCGCCGCGGCGATCCACTCCTGCGGCTGCCCGGGGCTGAGCGAGGCGACGGCGGAGCGGGCGGCCGGTGCCCTGCGCACCCCGGGGGCGCCTTCCCCGGGCAGCGGCGCCTCGTGGCCGTGCGAGACCATCGTGCGCTCGCCCTCGTACGCCATGGACACCGTCACCGGCGAGTGCCAGCCCGGCACCGTCCACGAGGCGTCCAGGTCGATGCCCTCGCCCCGCTCCAGCGTCTCCCAGCAGTATTCGCCGTACTTGTCGTCCCCGAACGCCGCCGCCAGCGAGGTCCGCAGGCCCAGGCGGGCCAGCGCGGTGGCCATGTTGGCGACCCCGCCCGGGCTGGAGCCCATGCCCCGCGCCCAGGACTCGGTGCCGCGCACCGGTGCCGAGTCCAGGCCGGTGAAGATGATGTCCAGGAACACGGTCCCGGTCAGATACACGTCGCAGCCCGGATCGCCGGGCCCGCGCAGCCCCGCCAGCGGGTCGAGCGCGTGCCCCAGGGGTCCCGGTCGTGGGGTCTGGTCGTCGGTGGTCACCTGCTGCTCCTGGTACGTACGCGCCTCCACGGTACGTGTACGTTGCCGTGCATGAGGCTGGCGATCATTGGCGGCGGCGGATTCCGCGTCCCCCTGGTATACCGTGCGCTGCTGGGCGACGACGGACCGGCGCGGGTCACGGAGGTGACGCTGCACGACACCGACCCGGGCCGGCTGCGGGTGATCGCGGCCGTGCTGGCGGCGCAGGGCTCCTCCGTACGGGTCCGTACCACCACCGATCTCGACCAGGCCCTGGCCGGCGCCGACTTCGTCTTCTCGGCGATCCGGGTGGGCGGGACGCGGGGCCGGGTGGAGGACGAGCGGGTGCCGCTGGCGGCCGGTGTGCTGGGCCAGGAGACGGTCGGGGCCGGCGGGGTGCTGTACGGGCTGCGTTCGGTCCCCGTGGCGCTGCGGATCGCCGAGCGGGTCGCGGCGGTGGCGCCCGGCGCGTGGGTCATCAACTTCACCAACCCGGCCGGGATGGTCACCGAGGCGATGTCCGCGGTGCTGGGCCACCGGGTGATCGGCATCTGCGACTCGCCGGTGGGCCTGGTGCGGCGCGCGGCGCGGGCGGCGGGCGCCGACCCGGCGGAGGTCGGCTACGGATACACCGGGCTCAACCACCTGGGCTGGCTGCATTCGCTCACCCTGCACGGCCGGGAACTGCTGCCGGGGCTGCTGGCGGACGAGGCGGCGCTCGCCTCGTTCGAGGAGGGCCGGCTGTTCGGGGCCCGCTGGCTGCGCGCGCTGGGGACGCTGCCCAACGAGTACCTGCACTACTACTACTTCCGCCGCGAGACCCTGGCCGCGGCGCGGGACGCGCGGGAGACCAGGGGCGCGTTCCTCGCCCGGCAGCAGGACGGCTTCTTCGAGGCGGCGCTGGCCGAGGTGGATTCACCGGAAAGAGTGCACGCCCGGTGGGAGCGGACCCGGCTGGAGCGCGAGGAGACCTACGGGGCCGACGCCCGCGCGGCGGCCGGCGACGCGGCACCGCGCGACAGCTGCGACCTGGACGGCGGCGGCTACGAGCAGGTGGCGCTGGCGCTGATGCGCGCCATCGCCACCGACCGTGCCGCCCGTCTCATCCTCAACGTCCGCAACGCCGGCACGCTGCCCGGGCTGCCGCCGGACGCCGTCATCGAGACGGTCTGCGAGGTGAACGCCCAGGGCGCCCACCCGGTGCCGGCCATCTCCCCGGGGCTCGCCGAGACCGGGCTGATGCTCCAGCTGAAGGCGGTCGAGCGCGCCACCATCGACGCCGCCACCACCGGTTCGCCGGAGGCCGCGCTGCGCGCCCTGGCGCTGCACCCGCTGGTGGACTCCCCGGCCACGGCCGAGCGCATCCTGGCGGCGGCCGGGTGGCCGGTGTCCGGCTGACGCCCGGTCGCGGACGGCCCCGGCATCCGGCACCACCCCGGGGCGCGCGGGCGGCCCGGGGCGGCGGGCGCCGCCGCCCCGGTGATCACCGGCCCCCGCGGGTGCCGCTGGCTACTCCTTGTCCCCGGCCTCGAGTGCGAACCAGTCGAAGCGCACCGTGCCCTCCGCCGCGTACATGCCGATCACCCGGCCGGTGAAGCCGCCCGCCACCTCGGTGGACAGATAGCGGCCGTCCAGCTCGGCCAGCACCTCCAGCTCGCCGTCCGGCCCCTCCACCCCGAGCCGCAGCACGTCGGGGCCCTGCCGCGGGTCCCAGGTCTCCGTCGGCGCGCTGATGTCGATCCGCAGGGTGACCGGGCCCGCCGGCACCCGCCGCTCGCCCAGCGTCTGCCGCAGCGGGCCGATCCGCGCGACCACGCGTACCGTGCCCGCGCCCGCCGCCTCGACCGCGTAGTGGTGCCGCTCGTCCAGCCGCACCGCGAGCCCGCCGAGCCCGACCCCCGGATCGATGAGTGTGCGCGCCCGGCAGGAACGATCCTGCTGGCGGCGGCCCGCGAACGTCACGGCCTGGTCGTCCAGCGACGCCCCGCGCGCCCGCAGCGTCAGCCAGCCCGGCCGCTCGGTGGTCGAGAAGTACCCCTCGGGCCGGGAGCGCACCGACAGCCAGTGCGGGTGCAGCCGCGCGGCGTCGAAGTCGTCCCTGGCCGGCGGCGCGGGCACCGGCCGCGGCGGCCACGGCGGTGCCGCCATCGCCGGGGTGGCCGCGCCGATCACGGGCCAGCCTCCCCCAGGCTCCGTCCGGGAGGTACCCCCAACCGTCCAGGTCACCGGCGCCAGGAAGGTCTCACGGCCCAGCACGTGCCAGCCGGGGCTGCCGCCGCCGGGCCGCACCCCCAGGAACACCAGCCACCACGACCCGTCCGGGGCCTGGACGAGATCCCCGTGCCCGGTGTTCTGGATCTCCAGATCGGTGCTGCGGTGGCTCAGCACCGGGTTGTCCGGGCAGGGCTCGAAGGGCCCGTACGGCGCGGGCCCGCGGGCGATCGAGATGCCGTGGCCCCGTTCCGTACCGCCCTCGGCGATCAGCAGGTACCAGTGGTCACCGATGCGGTACAGGTGCGGCGCCTCGGGGGCCTTGGCCCCGGGCGTGCCGGACCACAGCCGTCGCGGCGCGCCGATCGTCTGCCCGGTGCCGGGGTCGATGGCGATCTGGCTGATCCCGGCCGTGGTGACCCAGCAGCGGCCGTCCTCGTCCCACGCCAGGTCGGGGTCGATGCCCTTCACTCCGGGCAGCCGCACCGGGTCCGACCAGGGCCCGGCCGGGTCGGCGGCGCTGAAGAGCACATTGCCGTCGTGCGAGACGTCCGTGGTGATCAGCCAGAACCGGCCGTCGTGGTACCGGAGCGTCGGCGCGTACACGCCACCGGAGGAGGGCGCGGTGTCCGGCAGCCGCAGCTGGGCCGGGCGCTCCATGACGTTGCCTATCTGCTCCCAGTGCACCAGGTCCTTGCTGTGGAACACCGGCACTCCGGGGAAGTACTCGAAGCTGGAGCAGACGAGGTAGTAGTCCTCGCCGACCCGGCAGATGCTGGGGTCGGGATGGAACCCGGGGATCACCGGATTGCTGAACGTGCCGCCTGCCCAACCGTCAGCCGTCGCCTTCATGGGGCACCTTTCTCCTGGGTCACGGCCGTCTGGGAACCGGGATCCGGTCCAGGTCCTCGGCCACCGTCAGTTCGCCCGTGAACCCCGCCGCGCGGGCCTGCGCCCCGAGCGCGGCCGGGTCGGGGTAGCGCTGCGAGAAGTGCGTCAGCACCAGGTGCCGTACGCCGCACTGCGCCGCCACGGCGCCCGCCTCACCGGCCGTCAGATGGCCGTACCTCTCGGCGAGAGCGGCGTCCTCGTCGAGGAACGTGGCCTCGATGACCAGCAGGTCGCAGCCCTGGGCGAGGGCGTACACGCCGTCGCACAGCCGGGTGTCCATGACGAACGCGAACCGCTGTCCCGGCCGTTCCTCGCTCATCTCCTCAAGGCGCACCCCGCGCAGTTCACCCTCCTGCTGCAACCGCCGTACCTCGGCCCCGCGGATGCCGGCCGCCGCCAGCCGGTGCGGCAGCATGCGGCGGCCGTCCGGCTCCACGAGCCGGTAGCCGAAGGACTCCACCGGATGGGAGAGCCGCGCGGCCGACAGGGTGAAGCGCTCCCCGGCGTCCAGGACGCCGTCCTCGCGCACCGGGTGCTCCTCGATGACGGCCCGCTCCTGATAGGCCGTCGCGTACCGCAGCCGCTCGAAGTACACCTGGCCGCTGGCGGGATAGTGCGCGCGCACCGGGTGCGGCACCCCGTCGCCGTTGATCCGCTGGATCACCCCGGCCAGACCGAGCGAGTGGTCGCCGTGGAAGTGGCTGACACAGATGCGGGTGATCTCGGTGGCGGAGACCCCGGCGTGCGTCATCTGCCGCTGGGTGCCCTCCCCCGGATCGAACAGCAGCCCCTCGCCGTCCCAGCGCAGCAGATAGCCGTTGTGGTTGCGGCGCCGGGTGGGCACCTGGCTGGCGGTGCCCAGCACCACCAGTTCACGTACGGACATCGTGCCGGCTACCCGGGGGGCCACTCGAAGCCGCGCCCGCCCAGCACGTGGGCGTGCACGTGGAAGACGGTCTGTCCGGCGCCCGCGCCGGTGTTGAGCACCACCCGGTAGCCGCTGGCGTCGATCTTCTCCTGCGCGGCGACCTCCGCCGTCTCGCGCAGCACATCGGCCGTCAGCTGCGGATCGGCGGCGGCCAGCGCCCCCGCGTTGGGGTGGTGGGCGCGCGGCACCACGAGCACGTGGGTGGGCGCCTGGGGGTTGATGTCCCGGAAGGCGACCGTCGTCGGTGTCTCACGGACGACGGTCGCCGGCACCTCCCCGGCCACGATCTTGCAGAACAGGCAGTCAGCCTGGGCTTCTCCCGCCATCGCCGGGCTCTCCTCGGTGCGTTGGTCGTGCGTTCCCCGGGATGCTACCGGGCGCGGCCGGGGACCTGGGGCGGTACGGAGGCGGGCCGCTCGGCGAGTGCGGCCAGGATGTGCCGTACGGCTTCGGCCAGCTGCGGGTCGGCACCGGTGGCCCAGTCCTGCGGGCGGCGCACCACCTCGATGTCGGGGTCCACGCCGTGGTTCTCCACGCCGAAGCCGATGCCGTCCTCCAGCCAGGAGGCGAACGAGGGCTGGGTGACGCCGGTGCCGTCGGCGAGCTGAGGGCGCCCGCCGAGGCCGATCAGCCCGCCCCAGGTGCGGACGCCGATCACCGGGCCCAGGCCCAGCAGCCGCACCGCCGCGTTGATCTTGTCGCCGTCCGAGCCGGAGTACTCGTCGGCGAGCACCGCCAGCGGCCCGCGCGGGGCGTGCGCCGGATAGGTGTGGCTCTCCCGGCCGCGCGGGAACTCCCAGCCCAGCACCCGGCGGGCCAGCCGTTCCACCACGAGCTGGGAGGTGTGGCCGCCGCGGTTGCCCCGGACGTCCACCACCAGGCCCTCGCGTGCGGTCTCCAGCCGCAGGTCGCGGTGGAGCTGGGCCCAGCCGCCCTCCATCATGTCGGGGATGTGCAGATAGCCGAGCCGGCCGCCGGAGCGTTCGGCCACCTCGGCGCGCCGCCCGGCCACCCAGTCGTGGTACCTCAGCGGCTCCTCGTCGGGCAGCGGGACGACCACGGGATGGCGTACGGGACCGCCGTCCGCCGGTGCGACGGTGAGGTGCACGGGCCGCCCCGCCGTACCCTCCAGCAGCGGCGCCGGGCCCGTCACCGGGTCCACGGGACGGCCGTCGACGGCGGTGACGGCGTCGCCCGCGCGGACCGCCACTCCGGGCGCGGCCAGCGGGGAGCGGGCGCGCGGGTCGGAGGGCTCGGCGGGCAGCACCCGCGTCACGCGCCAGCGGCCGTCCTCCCCCCGCGCCAGGTCGGCGCCCAGCCAGCCCTGGGGGCGGACGGGCTTCGGGGCGGCGGGGATGACGTAGGCGTGCGAGGTGCCGAGCTCGCCCTGCACCTCCCACAGCACGTCCATCAGGTCGTCGTGGCTGCCGATCCGCTCCAGCAGGGGCCGGTAGCGGGCCAGTTGGGCGGCGTAGTCGACACCCGACATGTCGGTGCGCCAGAACCGCAGGCGCATGAGCCGGCCGGCTTCGTCGTACATCTGGCGCCATTCGGCGGCGGGGTCGACGGTGAGCCGGATGCGGTTCAGGTCGGGCGCCCGTTCGGGTCCGCCGTCGCCGGTGAGCGGCAGGACGCACAGCCCGCCCCCGGTGTGCAGGACGGCGTGCCGCCCGTCGCCGCTGACGGTGGCGGAGGCGACGCCGGTGGCGATCTCCTCGGCCGTCGCGTCGTCCGCGCCGTCGAGCGGGAAGCGGTGCAGCGTCTGCCGGGGCTCGGGCGGTTCGCCGAGGGAGATCCAGGTGCCGTCGAAGCCGGTGACGGGGTGGGCGAGCCACAGCACGCCGCCGTCGTACGCGCACAGTCCGCTGTAGCGGCCGGCCGGTACCGGGAACGGCTCCACGCGCTGGTCCAGGCCCTCGGGGTCCACCCGGACCCCGCTGGTGCCGGGGGCGGGTGCCGGGGGGACCGGGCCGAGCGGCGAGGGGATGTCGGCGGCCAGGGTGAGCAGGTGGGGCCGGGCGGCCACCGGGAAGGACACCTCGAAGACATGGGCGTCGTAGACCGGCTCGAAGCTGCGCTCGGACAGGAAGGCGAGGTGCCGGCCGTCGCGGGTGAAGGCGGGCGCGTAGTCGCGGAACCGCAGGGGCGTGGCCTCGATGACGGTGGTGTCGGCGAGCCGGGCCAGCCTGAGCTGCCGCAGCGGCTCCTTGCCCGGGTGGGACCAGGCCAGCCAGGCCGAGTCGGGTGAGAACACCGGTCCGGTGACGGGGCCGTGCGGGCCGCTGTCCAGTTCGCGCACGGTCTCCCGGTCCAGGTCGGCCAACAGCAGCCGGCCGTCCAGGAGGGCGAGGGCGGCGAGGTGCCCGTCCGGGGAGGCGGCGAGTTCGAGGACGTGGCCGAGTTCGCCCGCGCCGATGAGGGTGGGCGCGGTGCCGTCCGCCCCGGGTCCGGTGGGGCGGACGGCGAGGGCCTCCTCGCCGCTGGCGTCGGTGATCCACAGCGCGCGGTCACCGGTGATCAGCGGCAGCCTGGCCCGGACGCCCGGCTCGGCGGCCAGCGCCCGGGCGGGGCCCCGGCCGTGCGGCAGCAGATGCAGGGCGCCCCGGGTCTCCACCAGGCTGGCGTCACCGGTGTGGTCGGGGGCGGCGGCCGCGAGGTGGTCGGCGGCGGGCGGGTGGTGGGGGCGGCGGCCGGTGCGCGGGCCGCCGAGGGTGATGTCCGGGCGGTACGGCTCGGTGCCCGGCTCCAGGTCGTCCAGCAGCCACAGCTCGCCGTGCGCCGCGTAGCTCACCCGGACGCCGTCGCCCGCCGCCTGCCGGGCGTAGGCCCCGTCCAAGGGGGTGTGCCGGCGCAGTCCGGTGCCGTCGGGGAGGGAGGAGTACAGGGCGCCGGTGCCCTCGTGGTCGGAGAGGAAGGCGATGCGCTCGCCCTGCCACAGCGGGCATTCGATGCTGCCGTCGAGGTCCGCGTGGATCCGCTCGAAGTCGCCGTCGCCGGTGCGGTCGATCCACAGCTTGCCGGCCGCGCCGCCCCGGTAGCGCTTCCACGCCGAGGCGTCGCGGCCGCGCCCCATCCGCCCGGAGCGCAGCAGGACGCCGCCGTCGGCTCCGTACGCCACGGCGCCCACCGAGCCGTACGGCAGGGTGCGGGCCGGTCCGCCGGCCAGTGGCACCGCCCGGGCCCAGGTCCAGCGGAAGTCGGGCTGCCCCACGCCGCTGATCGCCAGCACCTCGTCGGGGCCGCACCAGCCGCGTACCGAGGTCTCGGGGTGGCCCCACCAGGTGAGCCGGGTGGCCGGGCCGCCGTCGACCGGCGCCACATAGATCTCGGGGGTGCCGTCCCGCCACGAGGTCCAGGCGACCCGGCTGCCGTCCGGGGATATCCGGGGGTGGTTGGCGGGGGCGTGATCGGCGCTGATCCGCCGGGCCCTGGCCGTCCCGCCGGCACGCAGCGGGGCGACCCACACATCGTCCTCGGCGACGAAGGCCACCAGTTCTCCGTACACATGCGGAAATCGTGCGTAGAAAGGCAGGGTCATTCACCGGACCGTAGTCGCCCGCACCCCTTGTGTCACCACCTCTTCCGTCCTCTGACTGGACTCCTGATGCCGTACTTTCATCACACTGGTACGGTTCGCGCAGTTGTACCGGGACGATAAGGACGCTCGACACATGACCGACCAGCCGCCTCGCGAACAATGGGGAACCCGAGCCGGGTTCCTCATGGCCGCGATCGGGTCAGCCATCGGACTGGGGAACATCTGGCGATTCCCCAAAGTCGCCTTTGACAATGGTGGCGGATCTTTTCTGCTGCCCTATCTCATCGCGCTGCTCACCGCCGGAATTCCGCTGCTGATCCTCGAATACACGATCGGCCGCAAATACCGCGCCTCACCACCCGCCGCTCTGCGCGCGCTGTACCGCCCCACCCAGGCGATCGGCTGGTGGCAGGTGGCGATCTGTTTCGTGATCGCCACCTACTACGCCGTGATCCTGGCCTGGTCGGTGCGCTATGTCGGCTTCTCCTTCACCAGGGCGTGGGGGGACGACCCGAACGGTTTCTTCTTCAACGACTTCCTGAAGATCGCCGACGAGCCGGGGACCATCAGCGCCTTCGTGCCCGGGGTGGCCGTCCCGCTGATCGGCATCTGGATCATCGCGCTGATCATCCTGGCCCTCGGGGTCCGGCGCGGGATCGAACGGGCCAACAAGATCTTCATCCCGCTGCTGGTGGCCTTCTTCGTCGTGCTGGTGATCCGTGCCGTGACGCTGGAGGGCGCCGCGGACGGGCTGAACGCCCTGTTCGCACCCGACTGGGGAGCCCTCACCAACGGCAGTGTCTGGGTCGCCGCCTACGGACAGATCTTCTTCTCGCTGTCCATCGGCTTCGGCATCATGATCACCTACGCCTCGTACCTCAACCGCCGCTCCGACCTCACCGGGTCCGCGATGGTGGCCGGCTTCGCCAACAGCTCCTTCGAGATCCTGGCCGGCATCGGCGTCTTCGCGACGCTCGGCTTCATGGCGGCCCAGTCGGGCGTCGGAGTCAACGAGGTGGCCAGCCAAGGCGTCGGACTGGCCTTCATCGCCTTCCCGCAGGTGATCTCCGAGATGTGGTTCGGCCAGGCGTTCGGCGTGCTGTTCTTCGGCTCGCTGGTGATCGCCGGACTGACCTCGCTCATCAGCATCGTCCAGGTGATCGTCGCTGCGGTGGAGGACCGCACCGGGATCAGCCGCACGCGGTCGGTGCTCGTGGTCGGCGGCGCCACCGGCGTGGTGTCGATCGCCCTGTTCTCCACCAACGGGGGCCTGTACTTCCTGGACGCCGCCGATCACTTCATCAACCAGTACGGCATCGCGCTGGCCGCTCTGGTGCTGCTGATCATGGTGAGCTGGATCAGCCGCAGGCTTCCCGCCCTCCAGCGGAACGCGGACGGCACCTCCTCCATCCTGCTGGGCCGCTGGTGGAAGATCTGCCTGGGCGTCGTCACCCCCGTGGTGCTCGGCTGGATGATGATCGACAGCCTGGTGCACGAGTTCCAGGAGAACTACGGCGAGCTCCCCACCTCGTTCCTGCTCTACGCGGGCTGGGGAGTGGCCCTGGCGGCACTCGTCGTCGGCATCGTGCTCTCCCTCATCCCGTGGCGGCGGCCGAGCCCGGCTCTCACCGACGACCATGACCTGCTGACGAAGGGGGATCCGCGATGAGCACCGGAGCCATCATCATGATGACCGTCGCGATGATCATCGTCTGGGGCGGCCTGATCGGCGCCGTCGTCAAGCTGGTCCGGCACCCGGAGCACCCGGAGCACCCGGAGGACTGACACGCACCCGTACGCACGCCGGAGGCCGCCGTCCCGAGAAGGACGGCGGCCTCCGGCGTGTGAAGAGGATTCAGCCCCAGCGGCCGGTCCTGGTCAGCAGCAGCGCCGCCGCCGCCGTCCCGGCCGTGGAGGTGCGCAGCACGGTCGGCCCCAGCCGGTACGGCCGCGCCCCGGCCGCCGCGAACGCCTCCAGCTCCTGCGGCGCGACCCCGCCCTCGGGACCCACCACCAGGACGATGTCCCCCTCGGGAGGCAGCGGCACGGCGGCCAGGGGTTCGGTGCCCGACTCGTGCAGCACCCCGGCGAACGCCGCGCCCGCCAGCAGCTTCGCCACCGCCGCGGTCCCCATCGGCTCGCCGACCTCCGGGATCCACAGCCGCCGGGACTGCTTGGCGGCCTCGCGGGCGGTCGCCCGCCACTTGCCCAGGGACTTCGCCCCACGCTCGCCCTTCCACTGCGTGATGCAGCGGGCGGCGGCCCAGGGCACGATCGCGTCCACGCCCGTCTCGGTCATGGTCTCCACGGCCACTTCGCCGCGGTCGCCCTTCGGCAGGGCCTGCACCACTGTGATCCGGGGGGCGGCCGGCGGCTCGGAGCGGACCGCGTCCACCGTCACCACCAGCCGGTCCTTGCCCTCGACGGCGGCGACCGAGCCGGCGGCGCCGGTGCCCGCGCCGTCGGTGAGGACGACCTCCTCGCCCACCCGCAGCCGCCGCACCGACACCGCGTGCCGGCCCTCGGCGCCGTCCAGGGTCAGCGAGGAACCCGCCCGGGCCCCCGCCAGCGGTCCGTCCGTCACAAAGACCGGAGCCGTCATCGTTCTTCCGTAACGCCTTTCTCAGGAACGGCCGTTGAAGGCGTCCTTCAGCCGCGAGAAGAGTCCCTGCTGCCCCGGCTGAAACTGACCGAGCGGCCGCTCCTCACCCCGGAGCTTCGCCAGCCGCCGCAGCAGCTCCTCCTGCTCGGGGTCGAGCTTCGACGGAGTCTGCACCTCGACATGGACCACCAGATCACCGCGCCCGTTGCTGCGCAGATGCGTCACACCCCGGCCGTGCAGCGGGATCGACTGGCCGGACTGCGTCCCGGGCCGGATGTCGACCTCCTCCGTGCCGTCCAGCGTCTCCAGCGGCACCTTGGTGCCGAGCGACGCCGCCGTCATCGGGATGGTGACCGTGCAGTGCAGATCGTCACCGCGCCGCTGGAAGACCGGATGCGCGCTCTCGCGGATCTCCACGTACAGGTCGCCGGCCGGTCCGCCACCGGGGCCGACCTCGCCCTCGCCCGCCAGCTGGATGCGGGTGCCGTTGTCGACACCGGCCGGGATCTTCACCGTGAGCGTACGCCGCGACCGTACCCGGCCGTCGCCCGCGCACTCGGGGCACGGGGTCGGGACGACCGTGCCGAAGCCCTGGCACTGCGGGCACGGCCGCGAGGTCATGACCTGCCCCAGGAAGGAGCGGGTGACCTGCGAGACCTCGCCCCGGCCCCGGCACATGTCACACGTCTGCGCGGAGGTACCGGGCGCGGCGCCCTCACCGTTGCACGTGTTGCACACGGTGGCGGTGTCGACCTGGATCTCCTTGGTCGTGCCGAAGGCCGCCTCCTTGAGGTCGATCTCCAGCCGGATCATGGCGTCCTGGCCGCGCCGGGTGCGCGACTTCGGGCCCCGCTGCTGGGCGGTGCCGAAGAAGGCGTCCATGATGTCCGAGAAGTTCCCGAACCCGGCCGCCCCGCCGAATCCCGCAGCGCCCGCCCCGCCGCCGGGACCCATCGGGTCCCCGCCGAGGTCGTACATCTGTTTCTTCTGCGGGTCGGAGAGCACCTCGTAGGCGGTGTTGATCTCCTTGAACCGCTCCTGGGTCTTGGGGTCCGGATTCACATCCGGGTGCAGCTCCCTCGCCAGTCTGCGGAAGGCCTTCTTGATCTCGTCCTGTGAGGCATCACGCTGCACGCCCAGGATCGCGTAGTAGTCCGTCGCCACCTAATTCTCCGCGAGGATCTGTCCGACGTACCGTGCCACTGCGCGCACCGCTCCCATCGTTCCGGGGTAGTCCATGCGGGTCGGTCCGACCACGCCGAGTTTCGCGACCGCCTCGTTACCGGAACCGTAGCCGACCGCCACGACCGATGTGGAGGTCAGCCCCTCATGAGCGTTCTCATGCCCGATGCGGACGGTCATACCCGTGTCCTTGGCCTCGCCGAGCAGCCGGAGCAGCACCACGTGCTCCTCCAGCGCCTCCAGCACCGGCCGGATCGTCAGCGGGAAGTCCTGGCCGAACCGGGTCAGATTGGCGGTGCCGCCGATGACCAGCCGTTCCTCGGTCTCCTCGACCAGGGTTTCCAGCAGGGTGGACAGCACCGTGGACACCGTGCCCCGGTCCTCACTGTCGAAGGACTCGGGCAGGTCCTGCACCAGCCGGGGCACCTCGGCGAAGCGCTCGCCCACGATCCGGCTGTTCAGCCGGGCCCGCAGATCGGCCAGCGAGGTCTCCCCGAACGGCGCCGGGCAGTCCACCATGCGCTGCTCGACCCGCCCGGTGTCGGTGATCAGCACCAGCATCACCCGGGCCGGGGCCAGCGAGAGCAGTTCGACGTGCCGCACCGTGGAGCGGCTCAGCGAGGGGTACTGCACCACGGCGACCTGCCGGGTGAGCGTGGCCAGCAGCCGCACCGTACGGCCCACGACGTCGTCGAGGTCGACGGCGCCCTCCAGGAAGCTGGAGATGGCGCGCCGCTCGGCGGTGGTCAGCGGCTTGACGTCGGCGAGCTTGTCGACGAACAGCCGGTAGCCCTTGTCGGTGGGCACCCGTCCGGCGCTGGTGTGGGGCTGGGCGATGTAGCCCTCCTCCTCCAGCGCCGCCATGTCGTTGCGCACCGTCGCCGGGGACACCTGGAGGTTGTGCCGCTCCGTCAGCGCCTTGGAACCCACCGGCTCCTCGGTGCCGACATAGTCCTGGACGATGGCCCGCAGCACTTCCAGTCTGCGTTCACTGAGCATGCAGCGACACCTCCCGTCCGGCCGCATTCCCGTCAGTACCGTCCTGGCACTCATCCACTCCGAGTGCCAATCCCTGGACCAGTGTACGGCCGGGTAGCAAGGCCAGGGAAAGCGCGACCGCCCGACGGTATCGCGGGAGGAGCCCCGTAAGGCAGAGCATGCCCCGCTCCGTGACGTTAACTTCGCACTGTGGAGACCTCTTGGGAAGAGCTTGCCCCGGGCGTACTGCGGATCCGGCTGCCCGGCTGGGACGAGACGGTGGGCGCGATCGCGGGCGCGCGCGGGGTGCTGCTGGTGGACGCGGGCCCCTCCCCGGACGCGGCCGGGGCGATCCGGGCGGAGCTGCGCGGCCTGCTGGGACTGCCGGTGCGCTGGGTGGTGCTGACCCATCCGCACTTCGATCACGTCCTCGGGGCCGGCGGTTACCCCGGGGCACGGGTGTACGGGGAGCTGGGCGATCCGGCGGAGCTGGCGGCGGACGCGGTACGGCACGGGATGCCGGAGGCGGAGGCGGCGAAGGGCGCGGCGGCGCTGGCGGGGGTACGGGCCCAGCCGGTGGAATCGCGGCTCTCTCTGTACCTGGGGGGCGGGCGCACCGTGTCGGTGGCGCGGCTGGGCCCCGCGCACACCCCCCACGACGTGGTGGTGAAGGTGGACGACATCGTCTTCTGCGGCGACCTGGTCGAGGAGTCGGGCGAGCCGCAGGCCGGGCCCGACGCCGACCCGGCCGCCTGGCCCGCCGCGCTGGACCGGCTGCTGGAGCTGGGCGGCCCGCGGGCCCGCTACGTCCCGGGGCACGGCGCGGTGGTGGACGCCGCGTTCGTACGCGCCCAGCGCGCCTTTCTCGCCGCACGCGCCGGGGCACAATGACGGCCATGCGCAGCAGAGAGTACGGCCCCGACCTGACCCCGCCGTGGAAGCGGTCCGCCCCCGTGCCCGAGGTGCCGGCCGAGCCCGGTCTCGTGGTGGAGGAGGCCGGCACCGGGTACTGCGGGGCGGTGATCCGCTGCGAGAAGACGGCGCAGGGTCCGACGGTGACGCTGGAGGACCGGTTCGGCAAGCGGCGGGTGTTCCCGCTGGAACCGCGCGGCTTCCTGCTGGAGGGCAATCCGGTGACGCTGACCCTGCCCAGGCCGGCCGGCTCCCGTCCCCCGTCGGGGCCGGCGCGGACCGCCTCCGGCTCGGTGGCGGTCCCCGGGGCACGGGCCCGGGTGGCGCGCGCCGGGCGCATCTATGTGGAGGGGCGCCACGACGCGGAGCTGGTGGAGAAGGTCTGGGGCGATGACCTGCGGATCGAGGGGGTGGTCGTCGAGTATCTGGAGGGCATCGACGACCTCCCGGCGATCGTGAAGGAGTTCGGGCCGAGTGCCGACGCCCGGCTCGGGGTGCTGGTGGACCATCTGGTGCCGGGGTCCAAGGAGTCCCGGATCGCGGCCGGGGTGACGGACCCGAACGTGCTGATCGTGGGCCACCCGTTCATCGACATCTGGGAGGCGGTCAAGCCGTCCTCGGTGGGCATCGCCGCCTGGCCGCGGGTGCCGCGCGGCCAGGACTGGAAGACGGGGGTGTGCCGCGCCCTGGGCTGGCCGGCCAACACCGGCGCCGCCTGGCAGCACATCCTGGGGAAGGTGCACAGCTTCCGCGACCTGGACCCCACCCTGCTGGGCCCGGTGGAACACCTGATCGACCACGTCACGGTGGGCGGCCCGGTGCCCTGAGCACGGATGCCGGACAATGGAGGGCATGCCCTCCGTCCTGCCCGATGGCGAGCCCGTCCCCGAGGACGGCTCGCTGCCCGCCGCCGCCCTGACCGGGGCCGCCGGCCGGCCGCTCGCGTTCTACCTGCACGTGCCGTACTGCGCCACCCGCTGCGGCTACTGCGACTTCAACACCTACACGGCCGCCGAGCTGCGCGGCGCGGACGGGGCGATCGCCTCCCGGGAGAACTACGCGGCGACCCTCGCCGAGGAGATCCGGCTGGCCCGCAAGGTACTGGGCGACGACCCGCGCCCGGTGTCGACGGTCTTCGTCGGCGGCGGCACCCCCACCCTGCTGCCGGCCGCCGATCTCGGCGCGATGCTGGGCGCCGTGCGCGAGGAGTTCGGACTGGCGCCGGACGCCGAGGTGACCACCGAGGCCAACCCGGACTCGGTGGACCCCGCCTACCTGGCGGAACTGCGCGCGGCCGGCTTCAACCGGATCTCCTTCGGCATGCAGAGCGCCAGCCCCCACGTGCTGAACATCCTGGAGCGCACCCACACCCCGGGCCGCCCCGAGGCGTGCGTGGCCGAGGCCCGCGCCGCCGGGTTCGCGCACGTCAATCTCGACCTGATCTACGGCACCCCCGGCGAGTCCGACGCGGACTGGCGCGGCACGCTGGAGGCGGCGGTGGCAGCCGGGCCCGACCACGTCTCGGCGTACTCGCTCATCGTCGAGGAGGGCACCCGCCTCGCCGGGCGGGTGCGGCGCGGCGAGATCCCGATGACGGACGACGACGTGCACGCGGACCGCTACCTGATCGCCGAGGAGACCCTGTCGGCGGCCGGATTCGGCTGGTACGAGGTGTCCAACTGGGCCACCTCACAGGCCGCGCGCTGCCGGCACAACGAGCTGTACTGGACCGGCGCCGACTGGTGGGGCGCCGGGCCCGGCGCCCACAGCCACGTGGGCGGGGTCCGCTGGTGGAACGTGAAGCACCCCGCCGCGTACACCCGGGCGCTGGCCGCCGGCCGCTCCCCCGGTGCCGGGCGCGAGCTGCTGTCGGCGGAGGACCGGCGCGTGGAGCGCATCCTGCTGGAGCTGCGCATGGTCGCCGGCTGCGAGCTGACGCTGCTGCGCGAGGCCGGAACGGCGGCGGCCGCCCGCGCGCTGGCGGACGGCCTCCTTGACCCGGCGGCCCACGACGCCGGGCGGGCGGCCCTCACCCTCAAGGGCCGCCTGCTGGCCGACGCACTGGTCCGCGACCTGATCGACTGACGCACCGCCTCGCGGCGCCCCGCGCCTCAGGTGCGCGGGGCGTACATCTCGTCGATCAGTTCCTTGTACTCGCCCTCGACGACCGGCCGCTTCATCTTCAGGCTCGGCGTCAGCTCCCCGTGCTCCACATCGAGGTCGCGGGGCAGCAGCCGGAACTGCCGGATGGTCTGCCAGCGCTGGAGGCCCTCGTTGAGCTGCCCCACGTACCCGTCGATCAGCTCACGGGTGCGCGGGTCGGCCATGACCTGGGCGTACGTCCTGCCGGCCATGCCGTTCTCGGCCGCCCAGCCCAGGATCATCGCCTCGTCCAGGCCGATCAGCGCGGAGCAGAACTTCCGGTCCGCGCCGATGACGAGCACGTTGGAGACGTAGGGACAGACCGCCTTGAAGCGCCCCTCGATCTCGGTGGGCGCCACGTACTTGCCGACCGAGGTCTTGAACAGGTCCTTCTTGCGGTCGGTGATCTTCAGATAGCCGTCGTCGGACAGCTCACCGATGTCCCCGGTGTGGAACCAGCCGTCCTCCTCCAGGACCTCCGCGGTCAGCTCCGGCTTCCCGTGGTAGCCCTCCATGATCCCCGGGCCGCGCAGCAGGATCTCGCCGTCCTCCTCCGCGATGCGCACCTCGCAGCCGGGCAGCGCCTTGCCGACCGTCCCGGTGCGGTAGCCGATCTCGGGGTTCACGAAGCTCGCCGCGGCGGACTCGGTCAGCCCGTAGCCCTCCAGGATGTGGATCCCGGCGCCGGAGAAGAAGTAGCCGATGTCGGGGGCCAGCGCGGCCGAGCCCGAGACCGTACCGCGCAGGTTGCCGCCCATGGCGGTGCGCAGCTTCGCGTAGACGAGGGTGTCGGCCACCTTGTGCCGGGCCGACAGGGCGAAGGGCACGGACGCGGAGCCGGTGCGCCGGTAGTTCTCCTGCGAGACCTTCGCGTACTCCACGGCCGTGCGCGCCGCCCACTCGAAGATCTTCAGCTTGGCGGCGCCACCCGCGCGCGCCTTGGCCTGCGCACCGTTGTAGACGCGCTCGAAGATGCGGGGCACGGCGGCCATGTAGGTGGGCCGGACCACCGGCAGGTTCTCCACGATCTTGTCGGCGCGGCCGTCCACCGCGCTGACGTGGCCGACCTTCACATGGGCCGAGATCAGCACCTTGCCGAAGATGTGCGCCAGCGGCAGCCACAGGTACTGCACGTCGTCGGAGCGCAGCAGGTTGATGGCCTCGATCGCGTACCCCATGTACGACCAGGTGTCCTGCCGGAGCCGGACGCCCTTGGGTCTGCCGGTGGTGCCCGAGGTGTAGATGAGGGTGGCCAGTTGCTCGGGGCGCAGCGCGGCCACGGCCTCCTTGACGGCCTCGGGGTGCTTGTCGAGGTAGGCGGCGCCGCGCTCGGCGAGGTCCGACAGGGAGAGCACCCAGCCCTCGGGGTCGCCCTCGGCGGGCACCGCGTCGGCGTCCTCGATCACCACGACGTGTTCGAGGGCGCCCAGCTCGGCGCGGCGCTCGCGCGCCTTGGCCAGCTGCTCGGCGTCCTCCGCGATCAGGATCCGGCTGCCGGAGTCGGCGAGGATGTACGCGGTCTCGTCGGCGTTGGTCTGGGTGTAGATGGTGGTGGTGGCCGCCCCGGCGCACATCACGCCCAGGTCGGACAGGATCCAGTCCACGCGGGTGGTGGAGGCGATGGCGACGCGCTCCTGCGGGCGCACCCCGAGGTCCATCAGCCCGGCGGAGATGGCGAAGACCCGTTCGGCGGCCTGGGCCCAGGTGTAGGAGGCCCAGTCGGCCGGTCCGGTGCCGGAGGCCGGCGGGACGGGGTAGCGGTACGCCTCCCGGTCCGGGGTGGCGGCCACACGGTCGAGGAACAGCTGCGCCAGGGACGGTGGACGGTTCTCGATCGACTGGTGCTGCTGCTCGCTCACGGCTTCCTCCGGTCCCGAGCCCATGCGGGCGACACATGGGTGACTGATGAGTAACTCATGGGTAACTTGGGACGATCAGATTACGGGCCAACCCTCCCGGGCGTAAGGCCCGTAACGCCCACACCTCGCTTTACTTCTTGTTCTTCCCGTCGGCGCCGCCCGCGCCGTCGGAGTCGGAGGACAGCGCGGCGATGAAGGCGTCCTGCGGGACCTCCACCCGGCCCACCATCTTCATGCGCTTCTTGCCCTCCTTCTGCTTCTCCAGCAGCTTGCGCTTGCGCGAGATGTCACCGCCGTAGCACTTGGAGAGCACGTCCTTGCGGATCGCGCGCACCGTCTCGCGGGCGATCACGCGCGAGCCGATGGCGGCCTGGATGGGCACCTCGAACTGCTGGCGCGGGATGAGCTCGCGCAGCTTGGAGGCCATCTTGACGCCGTACGCGTACGCCTTGTCCTTGTGCACGATCGCCGAGAACGCGTCGACCGGGTCGCCGTGCAGCAGGATGTCGACCTTCACCAGCTGGGAGGGCTGCTCCCCGGTGGGCTCGTAGTCCAGCGAGGCGTAGCCGCGGGTCTTGGACTTCAGCGCGTCGAAGAAGTCGAAGACGATCTCGGCCAGCGGGAGGGTGTAGCGCAGTTCGACCCGGTCCTCGGAGAGGTAGTCCATGCCCTGCATCGCACCGCGCCGGCTCTGGCACAGCTCCATGATCGCGCCGACGAACTCGTTCGGGGCGATGAGGGTGGCGCGGACCACCGGCTCGCGCACCTCGGCGACCTTGCCGGTGGGGTACTCGCTGGGGTTGGTGACCGTGTGCTGCGAGCCGTCCTCCATGGTCACCTGGTAGACGACGCTGGGGGCGGTCGCGATCAGGGAGAGATCGAACTCGCGCTCCAGGCGCTCGCGGATGACCTCCAGGTGCAGCAGTCCCAGGAAGCCGACCCGGAAGCCGAAGCCCAGGGCGGCGGAGGTTTCCGGCTCGTACACCAGGGCGGCGTCGTTCAGCTGGAGCTTGTCGAGGGCGTCGCGCAGATCGGGGTAGTCGGAGCCGTCCAGCGGATACAGCCCGGAGAACACCATCGGCTTCGGCTCCTTGAAGCCGCCCAGCGCCTCGGTGGCCCCGCCGCGCTGCTGGGTGACGGTGTCGCCGACCTTCGACTGGCGGACGTCCTTCACGCCGGTGATGAGGTAGCCGACCTCGCCGACCGCGAGCCCGTCGGAGGCGGTCATCTCCGGCGAGTTGGCGCCGATCTCCAGCAGTTCGTGGGTGGCGCCGGTGGACATCATGGCGATGCGCTCACGCTTGCCGAGCCGGCCGTCGACGACCTTGACGTAGGTGACGACGCCCCGGTACGCGTCGTACACCGAGTCGAAGATCATCGCGCGGGCCGGGGCGTCGAGCTGCCCGACGGGGGCGGGCACCTGGCGCACCACCTCGTCCAGCAGTTCGGTCACCCCCTCGCCGGTCTTGGCGGAGACCTTCAGCACGTCGGAGGGCTCGCAGCCGATGAGATGGGCCAGCTCGGCGGCGAACTTCTCGGGCTGGGCGGCCGGCAGGTCAATCTTGTTGAGCACCGGGATGATGGTGAGGTCGTTCTCCATCGCCAGGTAGAGGTTGGCGAGAGTCTGCGCCTCGATGCCCTGGGCGGCGTCCACCAGCAGGACACAGCCCTCGCAGGCGGCCAGGGAACGGGAGACCTCGTAGGTGAAGTCCACGTGCCCCGGGGTGTCGATCATGTTCAGCACGTGCGAGGTGCCGCCGGTGTTCTCCGAACTCCAGGGCATCCGGACGGCCTGTGATTTGATCGTGATGCCGCGCTCGCGCTCGATGTCCATCCGGTCGAGGTACTGGGCGCGCATCTGCCGCTGCTCGACGACCCCGGTCAGCTGTAGCATCCGGTCGGCGAGCGTCGACTTGCCGTGGTCGATATGGGCGATGATGCAGAAGTTGCGGATCAGTGCCGAATCCGTGTTACCGGGCAGATGCACGTACTCTGACCTGCACTTTCTTCAATGTCTCGGTGATGTCGTGGTGCTCTTGGCGCCCTGCGGGAGCCGCGCGCGGTGACCGCCGCGGCGCGGGGGGCCGGGCCATTGGTGCTTCGGCCGGCCCGGAGGCAGCCCATGGAAGCCTACGGGACCGTACGGGGGCGCTGGTAAGCTGGCCCACTGTGTCTGCTGGCGGACCCGGCGGACACGGAAAGCACATCAAAACCTGTAGCGAATCTGTAGAGGCTCCTTCGTGGCGAACATCAAGTCCCAGATCAAGCGGATCACGACCAACGAGAAGGCGCGGCTGCGCAACAAGGCGGTCAAGTCCGAGCTGAAGACCGCCGTCCGCGCCGCCCGTGAGGCCGTCGCCACCGGCGACGTCGAGAAGGCGGAGGCCTCGTACAAGGTCGCCTCCCGCAAGCTCGACAAGGCCGTCAGCAAGGGCGTGCTGCACAAGAACAACGCGGCCAACAAGAAGTCCGCGCTGGCCACCCAGGTCAACGCGCTCAAGGGCTGACCTCTTCACCTCTCCGCTTCTCGTACGTCCCACCGGCTCCCGGGCAAGGCGGCCCCTCTCTCCGCCCCGGACGGTCCCGAGCGCCGCGTTGTCCAACGTTCGCCACGCGGACGCGGCGCCCGACGTACGGCCTGTACGGCACATGTACAGCAGCAGCGTTCCGAAGGCCCTGGATCCTCCCCTTCCCCGGGAACGGTCTGGGGCCTTCGGCATGGAGGCGGTAGGTTACCGCTCATGTCCATACCGGGGGGCTCGCCCCATCCCTACACGCAGCCGCAGCAGCCGAACCCGTACGGCGCGGGGTACTCCCCGTATCCGCCGCCGCCCGCTCCGGCGCCGGGTGGCGGGAGCGGTGGCGTCCCCGGCTGGCTGTGGGGGATCGGCGGCGCGCTCCTCGCCTCGGCCGCCTGGGGCGGTGTGCTGTTCGCCACCGGCGCGCTCGGCGGCGACGACAAGCCCGATCCGGCCGGCCACGCCTTCACCGACGACCTGTGCGCGGCGGCGGACATCTCGGCCTTCGAGGACGACTACGAGCTGGACTCCGAGCCGCTGGCCCGCTCCTTCGACGGCGACACGCTCGCGATCGGGACGTGCGACTTCACCCTCGCCCCGATCGGCGACGACGACTACAACTCCGCGTACGTCACCTACGACGCGAGCTGGCACCGGGGAAGCGATCCCGCGCCCGAGTTCGCCGACTCCTACCGGTTCTTCGAGCAGTACGGCGACGACGGCTTCGCGTACACCGTGGAGGAGCTGTCGGGGCTCGGCGAGGAGGCGTACCTCGTCACCCGCACCAATGACGCGGACGAACTCGACTGGGTGATCCTGGCCGTGCGGGACGGCTGGTTCCAGGCCAGCGTGACCTGGAACGCCTACCTGGACACCCCGGAGTACGCGGAGCTGGTGGACCCCCGCCGGGTCACCGGGATGCTGCGCTCCGCCACCGAGAGCACGCTGGCCGCGCTCAAGGAGTAGGCCGTCCGCGGTGGATCTTCGCGGGGCCGCGCTTCCCCCGGCCCCCGGCCGGGGAACGGCCTGCTCCACGGAGATCGACAGGGAACAGGCCCGGGCGGAACGGACCGCGGCCCGGGACCGGGGCCCGGACCCGGCGCTCAGCGGGTGCGGGCCGCCCTGGCGATGGTCACGACGGCCTTCTCCAGGGCGTAACCGGGGTCCTGGCCACCCCCCTTGACAGCGGCGTCCGCCTCGGCGACCGCGCGCAGCGCGACCCCGACCCCGTCCGCCGACCAGCCGCGCATCTGCTGCCGCACCCGGTCGATCTTCCACGGCGGCATGCCCAGTTCGCGGGCCAGATCGCCGGGCCGCATGCCGCCGGGGGCCGAGGCCAGCTTGCCGATCGCGCGCACCCCCTGGGCCAGCGCGCTGGTCACCAGGACCGGCGCCACCCCGGTGGACAGCGCCCAGCGCAGCGCCTCCAGCGCGTCGGCCGCCCGCCCCTCCACCGCCCGGTCGGCGACGGTGAAGCTGGACGCCTCGGCCCGGCCGGTGTAGTAGCGGGCCACCACCGCCTCGTCGATGGCCCCCTCCACGTCGGCGGTCAACTGGGCGACCGCCGAGGCTAGTTCGCGCAGGTCACTGCCGATGGCGTCCACCAGTGCCTGGCAGGCGCCGGGGGTGGCGCTGCGACCGGCGGACCGGAACTCCCCGCGCACGAAGGTCAACCGGTCGGCCGGCTTGGTCATCTTCGGGCACAGCACCTCCCGCGCCCCGGCCTTGCGCGCGGCGTCCAGCAGCCCCTTGCCCTTGGCCCCACCGGCGTGCAGCAGCACGAGGGTGATCTCCTCGGCGGGGTCGGCGAGATAGGACTTCAGTTCCTTGACCGAATCCGCGCCCAGATCCTGCGCCCCCCGCACGACGATCACCTTGCGCTCGGAGAACAGCGAAGGGCTGGTCAGCTCGGCCAGGGTGCCGGGCTGCAACTCGCCGGGCGCCAGGTCCCGCACGTCGGTGTCGGGGTCCACCGCCCTGGCGGCGGCGGTGATCTCCCGCACGGCGCGGTCCAGCAGCAGCTCCTCCTGCCCCACGGCGAGCGTGAGGGCGGCGAGCGGGTCGTCTGCGGTGTTCTGCGTCTTCCTGGCCATCGCCCCCAGCATCCCACGCGCCACTGACACGGACGGGCGGCGACAATGGGCCGGTGACCGAAGCGACCACCCTGATCCTGGTACTGCCCGACCGCGACGCGGCCGAGGAGGTGGCGGGCGAACTGATCGAACACTTCCCGCTGCCGAGCGAACCCCGGCTGGTGCGGGAGGCCCTGGCCGGCGAGGACGACGCGGAGGACGCCCAGTGGCTGGTCGTCCTGGAAGCGGCCCCGGCCACCCTGGACGTGGCGGCGCTCGCCGCGCTGGCGGAGGCGCACGAGGGCTGGCTGGAGCGGTCCTAGGTGTGTTGTTCCGGGACGTTGGTGACACGCGTGTTGGGTGCTTGAACGGGTGACGGCCTTCTGGGTTCGGTGGGGATTGCGAGATCTACCGCCGACTGCAAGGGGCCCTCGTGTCCCGCCGTAATGCCCCGCCGACACCGACAGGACGGCTGCGGCTGGCCCGGTGTGTCGCCGAAGACGGCTGGCCACTACGGCGGGCCGCCGAACGTTTCCAGGTCGGCCACACGACCGCCGCCCGCTGGGCCGGCCGCTACCGGCAGCGGGGCGAGGCCGGGATGCGAGACCGCTCCAGCCGCCCGCACCGCCGGCCCGCCCTGGCCCGGCCGGCTGGCCGGGGACGAGGACGCCTGGGTCGCCACGGCGAGCACCCTGCTGATGGCGACCCGCGCCACCAACCCCACCGCGGTCAACATCGGCCGGAACGGCCGGGCGGTGATCTCGCTGGGCACCACCCGCGACGTGGTCCTGATCGAGGCCGACGCCGAACTCCTCACGAGCGACAAGGTCCCCGAGGCCGAGCACGACGCCTTCGCGGCCAAGCATCATTGGGACCCCCGCGGCTACCCCTCCTGGAGCCACCTGCGCTTCCGCCCCCGCGCCCTGCGCGCCTGGCGCGAGGTCAACGAACTCTCCGCCCGGCTCCTGATGGAGGACGGCGTCTGGCTGACCTGAGCAGTTGACTTCGGAATACATTCCGAAGTATTGTCTGGTGGCATGGCCACTCCCACGGTGTCGTTCTCCGAACTTTCGAAGAATTCGCGGCATGTCGCCGAGACCCTGGACCAGGTCCAGCGCCTGCACGTCACCCGACGGGACGGCGAAGACATGTTTCTCACCACAGCGCGCCACGACCAGCAGCGCGAGGAGACCGCCGAGATCACCGCCCGGCTCATCAGCGCGCTGATGGCCAGTGACGAGGGCAGCCGGGCGGTGCGGCGCGCGCTGCCCACCGTCTTCCCCTGGACCCGCCATCTGTCGGCGGCGGAGAGCCGCGAGTTCGCCACCGAACTCATCGCCGCCACCAGTGATGTCGCCGAACTCGACGTGCACGTCAACCTGCACCGGGTGATCGTGGAGTGGCGCGCCACCGCGCGCATCCTGGCGGACCCGGAGCTGACCGCACAGCTCACCCGCCCCCTGCCCGACGAGGACCACGGCGAGGTGCCTGCCCCGTGACACCCAAGCGCGGCGACGAGGTCGCCCCGCCCGCCATCGGCGACGAATGGCGCTTGAGGTTCGCCACCAACGAGGCCGCGAAGGGCTGAGGCGAGCTGTGCGCCGAGGCCCCGGGAAACTCCCGGCGCTGCTACGAGAGCCTCCGGCTCCGTCCGGCCTCGCATCACGACCCGGATCGCCAGCATCAGTTACGTGGCCGGCTGGCCACCGGTGTGCTGGGAGGCCGGGAACTCCCCCAGTGGGAGTACGAGGTGACCTCTGGCGGCCGGGTCCGCTATCTGGTGGACGAGGACCGCCGCACCGTTCACCTCGTGTACGCCTCCCCCCGGCACCTCAGGGACACCGACCGCGCCGGATGATGCCTTCAGGCCCGGACCGGCCCTCGACCACGGCCAGGGCGCCGTGCAGATCCGTGCGCAGGACCGTCGCGCCGACGGCCTCAAGAGCGTCGAGGGTGGGCGCGGCCGGATGGCCGTAGCCGTTGTCCGCACCGACCGGGACCAGCGCCAGCCGGGGCCGCAGCCGCTCCAGCAGCGGCCCGTACTGTTCGCCCGAACCATGGTGCGCGACCTTGAGCACCGCCACCTCGCCCAGCCCCGGATGCGCGGCGAGCAGCCGCCGTTGGGCCGGCGGCTCCAGGTCGCCCGGCAGCAGAACGGTCAGCCCGCCGGTCCGCACCCGCAGCGTCACGCTCGCGTCGTTGGCCCCGTACCCGTGCTCCGCCGCGTCCGCCGGCGGCCACAGCACCTCCCAGCTCAGCTCCTCCCCCACCGCTGCCCCGGCGCCCTCGGCCACCGGCAGCACCGGAACGCCCTCCTCGGCGGCGGTGCGTGCCACGAACTCCGCCTGGTCGGCGTCCCGCCGTACCGGTGAGGTGTGGATCGCGTCCACCGTGCGGCCCCGCAACACCCCGGGCAGCCCGGCGACATGGTCGGCGTGGAAGTGGCTGAGCACCAGCAGCGGGATGTGCCGCACGCCCAGCTCCCGCAGACAGCGGTCCACCGCCACCGGATCAGGACCCGCGTCCACCACCACAGCGGACCCCGCTCCGGCCGCGAGCACCAGAGCGTCCCCCTGCCCCACGTCGCACACCACCAGCCGCCAGCCCGCCGGCGGCCAGCCACTCAGTGCCCGGGTCAGCCCCTCCACCGGGGCGGGCCGCAGCACCGCCGCCAGCAACAGCAGGGCACAACCGGCCCGCAGCGCCGGCCGCCGCAGGGCCCGGCGCAGCAGCGCCACCACCGCCACGGTGAGCACCCCGAGCAGCGCCGCCCCGGCCCAGCCGCCCGGCCAGGCCAGTTCGGCGCCCGGCAGCCCGGCCCCGGTGCGGGCGATCAGGGCGATCGCCCCGGCGGGCCAGCCCGCCAGCCAGGCCAGCGCCTGGGCGAGGGGCATGGCCACCGGCGCGCACACCAGGGCCGCCCAGCCCGCCACCAGGGCGGGGGCGAAGGCGAGTTCGGCCAGCAGGTTCGCCGGCACCGCCACCAGGCTCATCCGCTCCGTGAAAACGGCGACCACCGGCGCGCACACCGCCTGCGCGGCCCCGGCCGCAGCCAACCCTTCCGCCAGCCGCCCGGGCACTCCGCGCCGCCGCAGGGCCGCGCTCCACCGGGGCGCGAGGACGAGCAGCGCGCCGGTGGCCAGCACCGACAGCAGAAACCCGAAGGAGCGGGCCAGGGTGGGATCATGGAGGATCAGCAGCAGGGCGGCGGCGGCCAGCGCGGGCAGCAGTGAGCGGCGCCGGCCGGTGGCGATGGCGAGCAGCGCGATCCCGCCGCAGACGGCGGCCCGCAGCACGCTGGGGCCCGGTCGGCAGATGAGAACGAACCCCACGAGCAGCCCGCCGCCCAGCACGGCGGTGGTCCGCAGCCCGATCCCCAGCCGCCCGGCCAGACCACCGCGCTCGGCCCGCGCGGCCGTCCCCGCGGGCCCGATCAGGACGAACAGCACAATCGCCAGATGGGCGCCGCTGACGACGATGATGTGCGTCAGGTCGGTCGCCTGGACGGCTTCCCGCAGTTCCGGGGTGATCCGGGAGGCGTCCCCGATGACCAGCGCCGGCACCAGGGCCCGGGCATCGGGCGGCAGACCGTCCGTGGCCTCGCGCAGCGACTGACGCAGCGCTCCGGCGAACCGCTGGGGGCCGCTCGGCGCGGCCGTGAACAGGGGCGGCCCGTCCCCCAGGACTTTCAGCACGGCCGCGAACTCGCTCTCCCGGCCGGGCATCGGCTCACCCGTCCTGGCCTCGACCAGCACGCGGGTGGAGGGCAGCAACGCGGCCCACTCCGCCCGGTGTTCGGCCGCCGGGGCGGCCACCAGCACGACGGGGCCACCGCCTTCCGCCTCCCCCGTCAGCACGATCACCTCCCCCCGTCGGTTCGCGGCCACCTTCGGGTCGCCGCTGATCTCCACCTCGACGGTGGCCCGTTCCCCGATCGACTGCGCGAGCGGGCTGCCCCGTACCGCCGCGCCGTGCAGCGCGGCCACCACCGCCCCGGCTCCGGCCGAGAGCAGTGCCATGGCCACCGCCACCCACACCCCCGAGCGGGAGCACAGCAGCACCGCCAGGGCCAGCCCGACCGCGCCGGCCGCCCCGCCCAGGGCCCACGGCAGCGGCCCGCCGAGGGCGAGCGCGGCGGCCGCCCACGCGGCGACGGCCGGGGCCACCAACCGCAGGTCCGCCGTCCGGTCCCCGCCGTCGCCGCCGGCGGCCGCCAGCGCTCCGGAGGGCAGGAAGCCGCGACGGGAACCTGCCGGTTCCGTCCCGGCCACCTTGCCCACATCCCCCACCGCCGGGGGCTCCCGGCCGTCCTGCCCCGTGGCGGGTGCCTTCCGCGGGGCGGGGAGCTCAGAGGGTGACACGGGATTCCAGATCGCTCAGCCGGCGTTCGCCGATGCCGGAGACGTCGAGCAGTTGGTCGACGGAGCTGAAGCCGCCGTGCTGTTCGCGGTAGCCGATGATGTTGCCGGCGAGGACCGGGCCGACGCCCGGCAGCGTCTGCAACTGCTCCGAGGTGGCGGTGTTGAGACTCACCGGCCCGCCCACCCCGGCAACGGCCGCCGCTCCGTCGGCGGCGAACGGCTCGGGAGTGACACCGACCAGGACCTGTTCGCCGTCGCTCAGTGCCCTGGCCCGGTTGAGACCGTCCGTGTCCGTGCCGGGCAGCACCCCGCCGGCCGCCTCGACCGCGTCCGCCACCCGCGCGTCGGCGGCCAGGGTCTGCAGCCCGGGGCTGCGTACCTCACCCGCCACGTCGACGACGAGCGTGACCGGGTCGCTCTCCTGGCCGGCCGCCTCCCCCGCCCCGGTGTTCTCCCCCAACCCGGCCTCGGGCGCGGCCGGAGACGGCAGGGCGACCAGCTCCGTGCTCGCCGTGACGGTACGCGGCCGGCCGCTCCAGTAGTGGTGCGCGGCGAATCCGGCCGCCACCACCAGCACCACGGCCAGCGCCGCCAGCGTGCGTGGTTCCACGGCGCAGCGGTCCAGCAGGGCCAGCCGTAACCGCACCCGCCACGGCAGCGGTGCCCCGCCCGGCGCCTCCCGTGGCGGCGGCGGATCCGGCTCCGCCGGTGCCCTGGACAGCACCCGGGCGCCCGCCGCCCCGACATCCGGCAGCGGAGGCCCCGCCGTCCCGGTGGCCCGGCTCACCTCCCGGGGGAACAGCTCGCCCGCCCGCCGCCGGGCGCCCGGCGCGTCCGCGTTCGGCGGCCGGCCCGCCCCCGGGCGCCTGCTGGCGGCCGCCCTCTTGCCGCCCCGAATCCCCCTACCGGCCCCGGACCTGCTCGTCTTCCCGCTGTCGATCTCCATGGGCAGGACCGTACGGACATTCCCCCAGCAGCGGGGAACAGCGCCGGATTCTGTGGACAACCCGGCACCTGTGGATAACTCCGTCACTCATGTGAGTGACGACCGCCCGCCCCTCACCCCCACCAGCGCCCATCGGCCCGCCTACTTCGGGGCGACCACAGCCCCCAGCAGCCCCGGCCCGGTGTGCGCACCGATCACCGCGCCCACCTCACTCACCTGCACGTCCTCCACCCCCGGGATCCGCTCCCGCAGCCGCTCGGCGAGCGCCACCGCCCGTTCCTCCGCCGCGAGATGGTGCACCGCGACCTCCACCGGGCCAAGACCCGCGTGACCGACGGCCAGTTCCTCCAGCCGCGCGATCGCCTTCCCCGCCGTGCGGACCTTCTCCAGCGGCTCGATCCGCCCCTCCACCAGCTCCAGCAGCGGCTTCACCGCCAGCGCGGACCCCAGCAGCGCCTGCGCCGCACCGATCCGCCCGCCCCTGCGCAGATGCTCCAGGGTGTCCACGTAGAAGTACGCCCGCGTCGACTGGGCCCGCTTGACCGCCGCCGCCACCGCCTCGTCCGCCGAGCCGCCCGCCTCCGCCGTCTCGGCGGCCGCCAGCACGCTGAACCCCAGCGCCATGGTGGCCATGCCGCTGTCCACCACCCGCACCGGCAGCGGCGCGTCCCGGCCCGCCAGCACCGCCGCGTCGTACGTCCCGGAGATCTCGGCCGACAGGTGCAGCGAGACCACGGCCTCCGCACCCTCCTCGGCCGCCCGCCGATACGCCGCCGCGAACGTCTCGGGGCTGGGCCGGGAGGTGGTCACCGGCAGCCGCTCGCGCAGCGCCCGCTCCAGCCGCCGCGCCGCCTCCGGCGTACCGTCCGGCACGGCTTCGCCGCCCAGCACCACCGTCAGCGGGACGGAGGTGATCGCGTGCCGCGTCAGCTCCGCCGGCGGCAGATAGGCGGTGGAATCGGTGACGATGGCGACAGATCGGGGCATGGTCCGGAGATTAGCGGACGTCCCTACCGGTGCTCCTGCGGCCCCTTGCCACCCTCGACACCGCCCTCGATGCCGGGCTCAGGCTGCGCCGCGGGCGCCCAGTGGCGCAGCGCGCTGGCCTCCACCGCGATCTGCTCGTGCAGCGCGTTCAGCGCGTCCGCGTCGTGCCGGTGCGCCCGTTCCAGGGCCGCCCGCCGCAGCGAGTCGGCCGACCGTACGATGCGCTGGGCCCGCTCCCGCAGCGCGGGCAGCCGGGACGCCACCCACCCCCGGTCCGGGTCGCCCGCCACCAGCGTCTCCAGCTCCCCGTCCAGCTGCCGTGCGTGCCCGTACAGCTGGTCAAGCAGCGCCAGCGACTCGCGCAGCGCCGGATCGTCCGCCGCCCCCGCCCGCAGCACGCCCCGGGTGCCGTCCAGCGCCGAGCGCAGTTCCCTGCGGGTCCGCGCGGCCTCCCCGATCACCCCGGGCTGCACAGCGCGGGCCGCCAGGGTGGCCTCCGAGACCGTGCGGTTCACCTTCTGGCGCAGCTCCCGCCCCGCCCGCTCGGCCCGCCGTTTCACCGACCGCACCGTGCGGACCGCCAGTGCCACGAACACCAGGAAGGTCAGCACCATCACCGCGACAGCGATCTCCATCCCGCCCTCCACACATCCGTGCCACACACAGTCCTGGCCACCAGCCTAGGCGGACCGCCCCCGAATTGGGGACGGGGCCGGACCCGGAAGAAACCCGGATCCCGCCCCGCACCCGTCGCTCAGCCGCTCACGCGGGAACGATGTTCACCAGCTTCGGCGCCCGCACGATCACCTTGCGCACCCCGGCCCCGCCCAGCGCCGCGACGACACCGGGATCGCCCAGTGCCAGCGCCTCCAGCTCGGCGTCGTCGATCCCCGGCGGCACCTCCAGCCGCGCCTTCACCTTCCCCTTCACCTGCACCACGCACGTGACCGTCTCCTCGACCACGTACGCGGGATCGGCGACCGGGAAGTCCGCGTGCGCGACGCTGCCGCCCTCGTGCCCCAGCCGGTGCCACAGCTCCTCGGCGATGTGCGGGGCCAGCGGCGCCGTCAGCAGCACCAGGGTCTCCGCGACCTGGCGCGGAACGGCCCCGCCCCGCTTGGTCACGTAGTTGTTCAGCTCGGTGATCTTGGCGATGGCAGTGTTGAAGCGCAGCCCCTGCAGATCGCGGGTCACCCCGTCGATCGCCCGGTGCACGGCCCGCAGCATGTCCTCGTCCGGCGCGTCCTCCGTCACCGTCACGGCGCCGGTGGTCTCGTCCAGCACGTTGCGCCACAGCCGCTGCAGCAGCCGGTACTGCCCGACGACCGCCCGTGTCTCCCACGGCCGCGAGACGTCCAGCGGCCCCATCGCCATCTCGTACAGGCGCAGCGTGTCCGCGCCGTACTGCGCGGCGATGTCGTCGGGCGAGATGGCGTTCTTCAGCGACTTGCCGATCTTGCCCAGCTCGCGGGTGACCTGCTCGCCGCCCCACCAGTACGTGCCGCCCTCGCGCTCCTCCACCTCGGCGGCGGGCACCGGGAAGCCGCGCGCGTCACGGTAGACGTACGCCTGGATCATGCCCTGGTTGAACAGCTTGTGGTACGGCTCGGCCGAGGACACGTGTCCCAGGTCGAACAGCACCTTGTGCCAGAACCGCGCGTACAGCAGGTGCAGCACCGCGTGCTCGGCTCCGCCGACGTACAGGTCCACGCCCCCGGTGGGCATGCCCTCGCGCGGGCCCATCCAGTAGCGCTCGATCTCCGGGTCCACCAGCCGCTCGCTGTTGTGCGGGTCCAGGTAGCGCAGGTGGTACCAGCAGGAGCCGGCCCAGTTGGGCATGGTGTTGGTCTCGCGCCGGTAGCGCTGCGGGCCGCGCCCGTCCCCCAGGTCCAGGGTGACGTGCACCCACTCCTCGTTGCGGGACAGCGGCGTCTCGGGCTGGGTGTCGGCGTCCTGCGGGTCGAAGGTGCGCGGCGTGTAGTCGTCCACCTCCGGCAGTTCCAGCGGCAGCTGGGAGGCGGGCAGCGCGTGCGCGATGCCGTCCTCGTCGTACACGATGGGGAACGGCTCGCCCCAGTACCGCTGCCGGCTGAACAGCCAGTCACGCAGCCGGTAGTTGACGGTGCCCTCGCCCAGGCCGCGGTCCGCCAGCCACGCCGTGATCGCCGCCTTGGCGTCCTCGACCCCCAGCCCGTCCAGCGACACCTCGGAGGAGGCCGAGTTGATCAGCCGCGCGTCCTTGGCGTTGAACGCGTCGTCCCACTCGGCCGGGTCCGTGCCCCGCCCGTCCGTGGGCTCCACCACGCAGCGCATCGGCAGCTCGAAGGCGCGCGCGAAGGCGAAGTCCCGGCTGTCGTGCGCCGGCACGGCCATGATCGCGCCGGTGCCGTAGCCCATCAGCACGTAGTCGGCGATGAACACGGGAACGCGCTCGCCGTTGACCGGGTTGGTGGCGTACGCGCCGGTGAACACCCCGGTCTTGACCTTGGCGTCCGCCTGCCGCTCCACGTCCGACTTGGCCGCCGCCTGCTTGCGGTACGCGGCCACCGCCGCGCCAGGCGTGGCGTGCCCACCCGTCCACACCGCGTGGGTGCCCTGCGGCCACGCGGCCGGCACGATCGCGTCGACCAGGTGGTGCTCGGGCGCCAGTACCATGTAGGTGGCGCCGAACAGCGTGTCCTGACGCGTCGTGAAGACCGTGACCGCGCCCCCGTCTCCCGGCTCGCCCACCTGGAAGTCGACCCGCGCGCCCTCCGAGCGGCCGATCCAGTTGCGCTGCTGCAGCTTGATCGCCTCGGGCCAGTCCACCGTGTCCAGGTCATCCGCCAGCCGGTCGGCGTAGGCGGTGATCCGCATGTTCCACTGGCGCAGCTTGGACTTGAAGACCGGGAAGTTGCCGCGCTCGGAGCGACCGTCGGCGGTCACCTCCTCGTTGGCCAGCACCGTGCCCAGACCGGGGCACCAGTTGACGGGCGCGTCGGAGGCGTACGCCAGCCGGTACCCGGTCAGCACGTCGGCCCGCTGCGCCGCCGTCAGCTCGCTCCACGGCTGCCCGTCCGGGGTCTGCCGGGTGCCGGCCTCGAACTCGGCGACCAGCTCGGCGATGGGCCGGGCACGGCCGGCGCCGGTGTCGTACCAGGAGTTGAAGATCTGCAGGAAGATCCACTGCGTCCAGCGGTAGTACTCCGGGTCGATGGTGGCGACGGTGCGCCGCTTGTCGTACCCCAGGCCCAGCCGCCGCAGCTGCGCCTCGTACTTCTCGATGTTCGTCTCGGTGGACACCCGCGGGTGGGTGCCGGTCTGCACGGCGTACTGCTCGGCGGGCAGGCCGAACGCGTCGTACCCCAGCGTGTGCAGGACGTTGTGGCCGCTCATCCGCAGGAAGCGGGCGTACACGTCGGTGGCGATGTAGCCCAGCGGATGCCCCACGTGCAGGCCCGCGCCCGAGGGGTACGGAAACATGTCCATGATGAACTTCTTGGGCCGGGCCGCCTGCGCCGGGTCATCCGCCAGGTCGCCCGAGGGGTTGGGCGTGCGGTACGTGCCGTGCTGCTCCCACCAGTCCTGCCAGCGTGCCTCGATGTCCGCTGCCAGGGCGGCGTCGTACTTCTGTGTCTCGCTCATGGTCCTCGAAGCTCCATCGGGTCGTCTCTGCCGCGCCATGAAAAAACCCCTCGCACAGGAGGGGGTCGCCGCGCCGATTCCGGGCCCGGCTCAGCGGCGGGACCGGCGGTGACTCAGCGCGGCCGGCTAAGCAGAAGGCGTACGGCACGCATGGCCTCAGAATACCGCACGGGGACAAACCGAAAGCGGGTCATCCATCAACTGGATGACCCGCTTGGTGATTGTGGAGCTATGGAGAATTGAACTCCAGACCTCTTGCATGCCATGCAAGCGCTCTACCAACTGAGCTATAGCCCCTTGTTCTGTTGTTCCCCGCCGGGCTTCCTTCCGGTTTCCCTTCCGGCCCCTTGCGGCGATGCCCTTACTCTACACACTCACCGGGGTGGTTTGCCAAATCGGCTGCGGCCGCCCGCCGTCCGGGGGTTCATCAGGCACTCGCGAAGGAGTAGAACCGCTTCAGCGCACAGTGCTCGTCCAGCAGCCGGCCATAGATCGGCTCGCCCTCCAGCTCCCGGTACACCTCGATCGGGTCGCCCTTGATGATGAGCGCCCGCGCGCACTCCACGCACCAGTACTGATAGTCCGTGTTCACGGGCTGGAGATCACGGACGATGGGCGTACCGCAGCCGCACCAGTCGCACTTCCTGCTGTGGGCACCCAAGGGAAACGCCTCCGTCAACGCCGGACAGGCCAAGCCGGGGACCCCTCGCCCGACGCCTTCCGATTGTGCCACGCGGGACCCCGGCGAATAAGTCCCGCGTCACACGTCGTGAGCGAAGGGAGACGCTTTCGAGATCGGCGTCACCCTCGCCGCCCGCGCCGCACGTGCCCACCAAGCCGTACGGGCGTCGGCTACCCGCCGACGCCCGTGCCACACCCGCCGCCGGGTCGCCCCGGCGCTGCCGTTCCCCCTCGGGTCCCGCCGCCTGTCAGACGTCGTCTCAGACGTCGTCGCCGATGACCGGCTCCGGCAGCGAACCCGCGTTGTGCTCCAGCAGCCGCCAGCCGCGCTCGCTCTCGCCCAGCACCGACCAGGAGCAGTTGGCGAGCCCGCCCAGCGCCTCCCAGGTGGCCGGCGCGAGGCCGAGCAGCCGGCCGATGGTGGTCCGGATCGTCCCGCCGTGGCTGACGACCACCAGGACCCCGCCCGGCGGCAGCTTCTCCGCCGTGCGCTCCACCAGTGGCGCCGCCCGGTCGGCGACCTCGGTCTCCAGCTCGCCGCCGCCGCGCCGCACCGGCTCGCCGCGCTTCCACGCCGCGTACTGCTCGCCGAAGCGGGCCTTGATCTCCTCGTGCGTCAGCCCCTGCCACTCGCCGGCGTACGTCTCGCGCAGCGCCTCGTCATGGGCGACCGGCAGTCCGGTGACGGCCGAGAGCTCGGCGGCGGTGGCCACCGTACGCCGCAGGTCGGAGCCGATGATCGTGTGCGGCGACAGCCCGGCCAGCAGCCGCGCGGCCCGCTTGGCCTGGGCCACGCCGGTCTCGGTCAGCTCGATGTCCAAGGTGCCCTGGAAGCGGTTCTCCAGGTTCCAGGCGGTCTGGCCGTGCCGCCACAGGACGATCCGCCGTCCGTGGCTCCGCGCGGCGCTCAGCTGAACTCACCGCCGGGTGCCAGGCCCTCGTCCGCCGGGCCCGCCTCTCCGGCGTGCGCGGCGGCCTTGCCCCGGGTCGCCTTGGCGTCCTCGGGCAGTTCCAGCTGCGGGCAGTCCTTCCACAGCCGCTCCAGCGCGTAGAAGACGCGCTCCTCGGCGTGCTGCACATGCACCACGATGTCGACGTAGTCCAGCAGCACCCAGCGGCCGTCGCGCTCGCCCTCGCGGCGCACCGGCTTGGCGCCCAGCTCCTTGTTCAGCGTCTCCTCGATGCCCTCGACGATGGCCTTGACCTGCCGGTCGTTGGGCGCGGAGGCGAGCAGGAAGGCGTCGGTGATGGCGAGGACGTCACTGACGTCGTAGGCGATGATGTCGTGCGCCAGCTTGTCGGCCGCGGCCTGGGCGGCGGCCTCGATCAGCTCGGTGGCGCGATCCGTTGCGGTCACAGGCGAAGCTTCTCCATCGTTACGGCGGCAGTGGTGGTTCGGCAGCGTCAGCGGATTTCTCCGACGATGTCCCCCCAAGGGTCTCACGGCCCACTGACAGGCTCAGCCCGGTTTACCCCTGAGCCTGTCACCCACCGCTACCGCGCCTACTCCCCGTAGTCCTCGCCCAGCACGATCGTCACATCGGCGTTCGGCGCGCCGTCGCCCGCCTCCACCACGTCCTCCGGCAGCCCCAGCGTCCTGGCGGCCTCCACCGCCGTCTCCCGGTGCTCCTCCGCCCGGTACGTGATCCGCGAGGTCTCCCCCGGCTCCGGCGCCGTACGGCTGTCGACGACCGAGAAACCACCGTTGATCAGGGCCACCCGGGCGGTTTCCCCGCCCGCCTCGCTGCCGGTCGCGTCGGTGACCGAGATCCGCAGCGCCGCGCCCGGGTCGGCGTTGACGACCGTGCCGCCCAGCACGTCCAGCACCAGGCCCTCGGCCGTCTCGGTGCTCAGCGTGCCGTCGCTCTCCACCGGCAGCAGCAGGGTCTCGTACGCGTCGTCCTGCGCGTATCCGCCGAGCTGGGCCAGGCTCAGCGCCAGCTCCTCCTCGGACAGCGAGGGGTCCGCGATCAGCCCGACCGCGTGAATGGTCCGGGTGGCGCCCTCGGCCCCCGTCGGCATCTTGGCCAGCATCCCGGCCAGCACCTGCCCGAAGCGTTCCAGGCGCGCGTTCTCCGGCTCCTCGGGCTCCCGGTACGTCACGTAGGCGACCGCGGCCTCGCCGCTCAGCGACACGTTCTCGCCCAGCGGCACCAGCGGCTCGTCGTCCTTCTTGCCCGGCACCTCGGCGTCGGTGGTGATGGTGATCCCGCCCAGCAGGTCGACGAGCGTCTCCAGATACGGGCTGCCGAGCCGCCAGGTCCCCTTGATGTCGGCGCCGAGCAGATCGCCCGCCGCCTCCCGGACCGATCCGGCGGCCTCCTGGGTCACGGCCTGGCCCAGCGTGGTGGTGCCGCCGTCCGGGGTGATGGTCAGATCGCCGGGCAGCAGCACGGTGTACCCGCCGCCCGTCGTCTCATTGGCGACCAGCAGCGCGGTGGACGCGGTCTCCCCGTCCAGCTCCCGCAGATGCACGATGATCACATCGCGCTTCTCGGCCACCGCAGACCCCCCGTCGTCCCCGCCGGGGCCCGACAGGAACGGCAGCCGGTCGGTCGCCCACAGCGCCCCGACCGAGCCGATCAGCGCCAGCACCAGGACGATCACCAGCAGCCGCACCCGGCCCCTGCCGCGCCGCTTGGCCTCCTCGCGGCGCTCGGTGCGGCTCTCGCTGAACTTCAGCCAGTCGATGACGTCTTCCGAACCGGCGTCCTCCTCCTCGATGAAGGCGAACTGCTCGGTGGCGTACTCCTTGGCCTCGGCGTCATCGTCCCCGGCCCGGTCATCGCCCCCGGCCCGCGGTTCCGGCCCGCCGTCCGCGCCGGGAGACGGCTCCGGCTCCGGATCAGCCCCCGCCCCGGTCTCCGGCTGCCGCTGCTGGGGCACCGCGCCCGCCGGCGCCGCGTCGACGGCCGGCTGCTCGCCGGTCCCGTACGCCGGGTAGCCGGGCTCGTCGGTGACCCGTGGCTGCTGCCCGCTCCCCCAGTCGTAGGAGTCCTGCTGGTAGCCGTCGTACCCCGGGTACTGCTGCTGGTACGGGTCGTACCCGTAGCCCGGCTGCTGGTAGTCCGACGAGGGATAACCCGACTGCTGGTAACCGGACTGCTGGTAGTCCGTCTGCTGATAACCCGACTGGTCCTGCTGCGGCTGCTGGTACTGCTGCGGGTAGTACTGCTCCTGCTGCGGTTCCTGCTGCTGCCCCGGGGATCCGGGGGCCGGCTGGTACAGGGGGCGCCCGTACTCGTCATAGCCGTAGATCTGCCCGTACGGATCCTGTCGGTCGTTCACCCGTGCCGCCCCTTCAGTCCCTCAGCCGGTTCAGCCTGTCCGCTCCGGAAGCTCGGAGTCCCCGTCCCGGTAGAGGGCGCGCTTGTTGATGTAGCGCACCACCCCGTCCGGCACGAGATACCAGACCGGATCGCCACGGGCGACCCGCTCGCGGCAATCGGTGGAGGAGATCGCCAGGGCGGGCACCTCCACCAGGGAGACCCCGCCGTTCGGCAGCCCCGGATCGGTGAGGGTGTGCCCCGGCCGGGTGACGCCGATGAAGTGGGCGAGCGAGAACAGCTCGGGGGCGTCCCGCCAGGTCAGGATCTGGGCGAGCGCGTCCGCGCCGGTGATGAAGAAAAGATCCGCGTCCTGGTGCTGTGCCCGCAGGTCGCGCAGCGTGTCGATGGTGTACGTCTTGCCGCCGCGGTCGATGTCGATGCGGCTGACCGAGAACTGCGGATTGGACGCGGTCGCGATGACCGTCATCAGATACCGGTCCTCGGCGGCCGAGACCTGCCGGTGCTCCTTCTGCCACGGCTGCCCGGTCGGCACGAAGACGACCTCATCGAGGTGGAACCGGGCCGCCACCTCACTGGCGGCGACCAGGTGGCCGTGATGGACCGGATCGAACGTCCCGCCCATCACGCCGAGCCGCCGCCTCCCGGGGGTTATCCCGTCTGCCATGAGCGGACCTTAACTGCTTCGGGGCCGTGAGGCTCAGCGGTCGCGGTTGAGGCGGGTGGTGATCCACAGGAGCAGCAGCAGCGCCGCGAGCGCGCCACCACCGATGAAGTACGCGTTGAGGCTGTCGTGCGGGCCGCCTTCGCTCGCGAGCGTAGTGAGGGCTTCGGCGGTGCTGCTGGGCAGGTTCATGAACGGACCTATCCGGAACGAGACGGCTGGGACGTAGGCTCATCGTAAGCGGACGCGTCCGTGGCGGCCTCTTGCCCCCACCGCTCCCGATGCGATGCGGTGGACAGAGCCACGTCCGGAGCCGACGAACACAGACTTCACAAGGGGGCCCGATGAGCGACGACACCGGCTCGAACAACGGGAACGACGGCCAGGGGAGTGACGGCGGCGACGGCCACGGGGCAGCGACGCCCGACCCCGCGGCCCTCAACCGCGAGCGGCTCCCCGGCCGCAACCGCCGCCGCTTCCCCGGCATATCGTCCCGCGCCTACGAACACCCCGCCGACCGCTCGGCCCTGGTCGCGCTGCGCAAACTGACCGGCTTCGACACGGTCTTCAAGGCGCTGAGCGGCATGCTCCCCGAGCGCAGCCTGCGCCTGATGTTCCTGTCCGACTCGGTCCGCGTCGACGAGCGGCAGTTCGCCCACCTGCACCAACTCCTCCTGGAGGCCTGCGACATCCTGGACCTGGAAACGGTCCCGCCGATGTACGTCACCCAGGACCCCAGGCCGAACGCCATGTGCATCGGCCTGCAGCAGCCCATCATCGTGGTCACCACCGGGCTCGTCGAACTCCTCGACGAGGACGAGATGCGCGCCGTCATCGGCCACGAGGTGGGCCACGCCCTGTCCGGGCACGCCGTCTACCGCACCATCCTGCTCTTCCTCACCAGCATCGCCGTCCGGGTGGCCTGGATCCCGCTCGGCAACATCGCGATCATGGGCATCATCACGGCGCTGCGCGAATGGTTCCGCAAGTCCGAACTCTCCGCCGACCGCGCCGGGCTGCTCGTCGGCCAGGACCCGCAGGCCTCGCTGCGCGGCCTGATGAAGCTGGCCGGCGGCAACCATCTGCACCACATGAACGTGGACGCGTTCCTCGAACAGGCCAAGGAGTACGAGGCGGGCGGCGATCTGCGCGACTCGGTGCTCAAGATCCTCAACGTGCTGCCGCGCACCCACCCCTTCGCCGCCGTCCGGGCCGCCGAGCTGCACCGGTGGGCGGCCACCCGCGACTACCAGCGGATCATGGACGGGCACTACCCGCGCCGCGACACGGATGCCGACGCCTCCGTCAGCGGCTCCATCCGGGAATCGGCGGGCCACTACGCCCAGTCGGTCAAGTCCAGCAAGGACCCGCTGATGAAGCTGGTCTCGGACGTGGCGGGCGGGGCCAGCGATCTGGGCGGCAGGCTCCGGGACTTCGCCACCGGCCGCAGCGGCGGTACCGGAGGGGGTGGCACCGCGGGGGGCGGCACCGCGGGTGGTCCTAAAGATCCCGGGCCGCAGAGTCCGGGTTCGGCAACGCCTTAGCGTCCAGCGCCCCGCACAGCGGAATGTGGTCGGCATCGGTGGTGTACGGATCGGTGCCGGCCGGCCGCGAGTCCCCGGCCCGCTCCCCCGCCAACAACGGCCGCAGCGGACCGTCCGGGTCCACCCCGCAGTCCATCGGGCCGGCCAGCAGATCCGTCTGGCGCAGGATGACGGTCCGCTCCTGAAGGCCTTCCTCGGCGAACAGCATGACCACCTCGCGCCGCACCGTGAACAGTGTCGTCTCCCCCGGCTCCTCGCCGGGTTCGCGCGGCGTGGCACCGGCCTCCCGCACCGCGTACACGGCGACGTGGCGCGCGGTCACCTGGAGCATGTCGTCGGCGATCTCGGTGAAGGCGAACGTGCCCTCGATCCGCACCTGCGGATCGGCGAGTTCCACCTCCAGCGGATCGAAGCTCACCAGCCACGCGGTCAGCGGCGCCGCGGCGATCCCGCCGCTCACCGCCCGGTCCAGCTGCCGCCGCTGCTGCGGATCCAGCAACTCGCGTACGGGCACGGCCGAGGCCCCGGTCAGTACGTCCTGGGTGAGAGCGCTGGCCACGATGTACTCCTTGGCCAGCGTGAGCGCGGTGAACACCTGATCGCGCGAGAAGTGCGCGGTCGCCCGCGCGTCGGGCAGCAGCACCCCGGCCGCACCGGAGCCGAACCCCTGCGCCGGACTGGCCTCGAACAGCTCCGCCGGCTCCGCCGCGCCCGGCACCACCCCGGCGGGTGCCAGCGGCACCAGAGTGGTCAGCGGCGGCTGAACGGCGTGCCCGCCGTCCTGGCCGTACGGGTTGTTGTTGCCCAGGTACACGGCCGCGGCGAACGCCAGCAGGATGATCACGCCGAGCGCCAGCCCCTGCCGGGGCACCGTACGGTGCGGCGTGCGATCGCGGACCGCCGTGCTGTGGTCCTGAAGCCGCTCCCGCGCCGAATACTCCTGGAGACGTGCCGCATTGACGAACGACTCGTCGAAGACGGTCGACGCGTACTCCTCGTCCCCACTGCCCGGGACACCCCCGGGGTCCGAACTCCCGGCCACCCGACCAGAGTACGGTCACCGGCGAAGCCCCGGCACCCCCGATCGCGCCTTACAGCCCGTCCTCCGGCTCGTCGTGCTCGGTGGCCGGGGGCGGACGGTCCTGCCCGTGCTCACCCGCACCGCCGGAACGCTGAACGGCTATGAGGGCGAAGGCGATCACGCTGATCCCCATCACCACGGCGAGTACACAGGCCACCGGCCGCTGCCAGCGCAGCGGACGCCAGGCGGGCGGCGGACCGCTGTGCGCGGGCCCGGCGATAGCGGGGCCGGGGGCGGGTGGCGGCACGGAGTAGTCGCTGCCGAGGGCCTCGTCCTCGTCCTCCTCCTCGGGCGGGAGGTAGCGCAGATAGTCGGAGCGGTCGAAGCGCCCCTCGTCATCGTCGTGTTCGCCGTACAGGCCCTGGGCCTCGGCGGCCTCCGACTCGGCGCGTTCCAGAGCGGCGTACAGAATGCGCTCGGCGGCGGTCGGTTCATGGATCTCGGCGGCTTGGACAAAATCGTCGTCGAGCACCACCGAGGCGAAGACCTCATCGGCGGTGCGGCGTTCCTGGCTGTCTGGCCTGTCTCCGTCCGGGAACGGCAGGCCCCCCACGTCATCCGGCACGCGTCCCAGCGTAGGCGGATTGGCCGCGTGGGGGGAGGGTCGCCGTGAATTCACTCTCGGGTGTGACCGTCCCCGGTGACGACATAGGTGGTCGAGGTCAGCTCGGGCAGCCCCATCGGGCCCCTGGAGTGCAGTTTCTGGGTGGAGATCCCGATCTCGGCGCCAAAGCCGAACTGTCCGCCATCCGTGAACCGGGTCGACGCGTTGACCATGACGGCCGCCGAATCCATCCGGGCCGTGAACCGGCGGATGGCACCGGCGTCCCGCGCGACGATCGCCTCGGTGTGGCCGCTGGTCCAGCGCCGGATGTGCGCCACGGCCCCGTCCAGGTCCTCCACGACGGCGGCGGCGATGTCCAGGCTCAGATACTCGTCCGCCCAGTCCTCGTCGCCCGCCTCCAGCACGTCGACCCCGGCCTGCTCACCGGTCTTGCGCCACCGCTCGTCACCGTGCACGGTGACCCCGGCCGCGGTCAGCGCCTCCAGGGCGCGCGGCAGGAAACGGTCCGCGATCGCGGCGTGCACGAGCACCGTCTCGGCGGAGTTGCACACCGAGGGCCGCTGCGCCTTGGAATTCACCAGGATCTTGACCGCCGTCTCCAGATCGGCGCTCTCGTCCACGTACACGTGACAGTTGCCGACGCCCGTCTCGATGACGGGCACGGTCGACTCGTTCACCACGGTCCGGATGAGCGAGGCACCGCCGCGCGGAATGAGCACGTCGACCAGGCCGCGGGCGGTCATGAGCTCCCGTACGGAGTCGCGGCTCTCGCCCGGCACGAGCTGGACCGCGTCGGCGGGCACCCCCGCCGAGGCGACGGCGTCGCGCAGCACGGCCACGATGGCCGTGTTCGAGGCGTAGGCGGAGGAGGAACCCCGCAGCAGCACGGCGTTCCCCGACTTCAGACACAGGGCGGCGGCGTCCACGGTCACGTTCGGCCGGGCCTCGTAGATGATCCCGACCACCCCGAGCGGAACGCGCACCTGGCGCAGCTCCAGGCCGTTCGGCAGCGTCGAGCCGCGCACGACCTCCCCGACCGGGTCGGGCAGCGCCACCACGTCGCGTACGTCGGAGGCGATGGCGGCCACCCGCTGCGGGGTCAGCGTCAGCCGGTCGACGATGCCGGCCGGCGTACCGGCCTCCCGGGCCCGCTCGACATCCACACGGTTGGCGGTGACGATCTCATCGGCCCGCGCCTCCAGGGCGTCCGCCACGGCCAGCAGCGCCGCGTCACGCACGGAGCGCGGCAGCGGGGCCAGCTCGGCGGCGGCCTCCCGGGCCCGCCGGGCGGTGGCGATGACTGGAGAATCCACGACGCTGCTCATGGAACCAGCGTAACCGCGCGCTCACCGACCCCCTCCCCGCTGTCCACAGTGCGGTCAGAAGGGGTGCACCCCGACCGGGACGGCCCGTGGCGGCCAGCTGCCCTCGGCGACGCGCTGGTGGTACGTCTCCCGCCCGATCACCTCGAGCCCGACGATCTCCCACGGCGGCAGCTGCGCGGTACGGCGGTGCTCGCCCCACAGCCGTAGCGCCACGGCGGCGGCGTCGTGCAGATCACGGGCCTCCTCCCAGTACCGGATCTCCGCGTGATCGCAGGCGTAGCGACTGGTGAGCAGGAACGGGTGGTCGTGCGCCAGCCGTTCGAGCCCCCGGCGCACTTCGCTCAGCGCGACCGCGCTCCCGGCGACGCTGAGCGTGATGTGCCACAGCCGGGCCGCCTCCCGCTCCCCCGCGATGGTGCGGGTGGCGGCTTGCTGGCGCTGCTCTCCGACGCTGGCCAGTCGTCTCACCGGCAGCCTCCTGACGTGGTACTGACATGACGCCGGTCCGACGCGCAAGGACCGCGTCTCAAAGTTGACCAGCTCATGCGCGGCCGTGGGGCCGTTTCCTGGATCCTTGCCGGAAAGGCTTATGCCCGCATCAGCACAAGGTCATCACGATGGACGACCTCTCTTTCGTAGGCGGGGCCCAGTTCACGGGCCAGTTCGTGGGTGGACCGCCCGATGAGCTGGGGAATCTCGCGGGCGTCGAAGTTGACCAGCCCGCGCGCGACGGCCTGCCCGGCACCGTCCCGCAGTTCGATCGGTTCGCCCGCCGTGAACTCCCCTTCGACCGCGGTGATCCCGGCGGGCAGCAGCGAGCTGCCCCGCTCGGTGACGGCGCGCACCGCCCCGTCGTCCAGGACGACGGCGCCGCGGGGGACGGAGGCGTGGGCGAGCCACAGCAGCCGGCCGGCGGAGCGCCGTCCGGTGGCGTGGAAGAAGGTCCCGGTGGACGCCCCGGCCAGTGCTTCCCCGGCGTGCCCGGCGGAGGTCAGCACCACCGGAATCCCGGCCTCGGTGGCGATGGAGGCGGCCTCGACCTTGGTGACCATCCCGCCGGTGCCCACCCCGGACTTCCCGGCCTTCCCGATCTCGACGCCCACGAGGTCCTCGGGGCCTGCTACCTCCTCGATGCGCCGGGTCCCGGGCTTGCGGGGGTCGCCGTCGTAGAGCCCGTCCACATCGGAGAGCAGCACGAGCAGATCGGCCCGCACCAGGTGGGCGACCAGGGCGGCCAGCCGGTCGTTGTCGCCGAATCGGATCTCGTCGGTGGCGACCGTGTCGTTCTCGTTGACCACCGGGACCGCGCCCAGCTCCAGCAGCTGGTCCAGGGTCCGGTAGGCGTTGCGGTAGTGGGCGCGGCGGCTGGTGTCGTCGGAGGTGAGCAGCACCTGCCCGACGCGCCGGCCGTACCGGGCGAAGGAGGCGGTGTACCGGGCGAGCAGCAGCCCCTGCCCGACGCTGGCGGCGGCCTGCTGCCGCGCCAGGTCGGAGGGCCGCCGCGCGAACCCCAGCGGCGCCAGCCCGGCGGCGATGGCGCCGGAGGACACCAGCACGATCTGCCGGTCCTCCTGCTTCACCAGCACATCGACGAGCGCGTCCACCCGATCGGCGTCGAGCCCCCCGGCCGCCGTCGTGAGCGACGACGACCCCACCTTGACCACGACCCGCCGAGCCCCAGCAACCCCCTGCCGCACCACACCCACCGACGTACACCCTCACCGACTAGCTCCAGCTTTGCCCTCCCAACCTATGCCACCCGGCCCTTCACCGGCCTCCGGGATTCTCCTCTCCGGGCTCCTCCCTCGCGGCGGCCTCCCGCTCCAACATCCGGGAGGCAGTGAGAGATCCACTGAGAAAGCAGGACAGCCCGATCACGACGAACGTGCCATATGGCTTCCAGATCGGAGACAGTCGAACGAGCACATAAATGCCTGCGACAGCAAAAGACAGAGAAAGGAAGCGAATCGCTAGCGGAATTCGCGTCAGCATGATCAGATACCGGTCAAAGATTGCTATTTCACCCCCTTCGCCACATTCCAAAGTTCAGCATAATCTCGCACGGATGAACAGATGAACGATTGTGACAAGTGGTGCCAAATCTTACAGAAGAGGTGAAATAACCCCCTCCGAATCCCATGCTCACGAGGTCACACCTGGGGCCGCAGGAAACGGTCCACTCCCGGTCGACCCGACGTGCAAGAGAAGGCAAGGGCGGGCATCAGTCCTCCGAGGCGCTTGCCGCGACTGCGCCCGGCAATCTGCTAGCGAAATAGTCATCACTTTTCGGATATTGTTCACTTAAACTCTGACAGGCATATGATGAGCATACAAACCAGTCACGTACCGGACGTCAGCGTCATCATCGCTGCGTACAACGCCATGCCCTACCTCACCAAAAGCGTCACCTCCGCTCTTGAACAGAGCATCGGACACGACCGGCTGGAGATCATCGCCGTCAATGACGGTTCCACCGACGCCACTGGTGCGGAACTCGATCGGCTGGCGGCCGGCCACCCCGGCACGCTGAAGGTCATTCACCAGGAGAACTCCGGAGGCCCCGCCCGCCCTCGCAACAGGGCTCTGGACATCGCCCGGGGGCGCTTCGTGTTCATCCTCGACGCGGATGACTACCTCGGCCCGGAGGCCCTCGAGCGCATGGTGGCGGTGGCTGACGCCAATGGGACCGATGTCGTCCTCGGTAAGACCATCGGGGTCGGCGGGCGTAAATCGCCCACCATGTACAAGAAGAACGAGGAGAACACGGACGTCTTCTCCTCCAGGGCCTATTGGACCCTGAATCCGATGAAGCTCTACCGCCGGGAGCTGCTGGAGAAGCACAGTATCCGCTTCGGTTACGAACTCCGGGTGTGCGAGGACCAGCCTTTTGTCATGCTTGCCTATCTGCGGGCCTCCGGTATTTCGGTCGTCGCCGACTACGACTGCGTCTATTGGTCGTACCGAGACGACGGGGGCAATATCACGCGGACCATTCAGGATCTCCCCTCGCGTGTCGAAGTGCTCCAGCACATGTTGCCGCTGGTCGCCAGTGAGGTCCCCGCAGGGCCCCGCCGCGATCTCCTCATCCACCGCCATCTGGAGATCGATCTGCCGTGGATATTACGGCGCATCGCCCATGTCGAAGAGCGGGCCGAGCAGGAGAAGGTCCTCGCCGACCTCCGCCCCCTCTTCGATGCCTACTACACCGAGGCCCTTGCCGCAGGTCTCCCCGCCATGCTGCGGCTGCAATGTCATCTCATCCAGCACGGCATGCTCGACGAACTGCTCACGGTCCGCCGCTTCAACGAAGTCCCCTCCGCCGAGCGGGTCTTCGATGTCACCATCGAGGACGGCCGCGCGTATGCGCACTACCCCTACTTCCGTGATGACGCCGTCGCCATCCCGGACTCTGTCTACGACTACACAGCTCAGCTCAGCATCCGTCAGGACATCGGGCCACTGTCACTCGACGAGGAATCGGCCGCCCTGCGGATTGAGGGCAGCGTACGGTTGCACCGCGTTCCGCAGGAGCAACAGGCGACCCTCATCCTGCGGGAGCGTGACGGCTCTGCGGAGCACCGCGTCGCCCTGGACTCCACCGACCGGCTGTGCCTCCCCCTCCGCACGGCCGCCGACGGCCGCCCACTTGCGACCGGAACCTGGGACGTTTTCGTCAGTCTGAGGGCCGGCGGGCACACGCAGGAAGCCCGGCTCGGCAGTCAGGCCGAAGCGAGCGGCGCCGCGTCCGTCAGCCAGGAACTGCGCGACGGCACCCAACTTCGCCCGGTGCGTGCCTACTTCACCCAACACGGCAACCTCAGCGTCAAGGTCGCCGCGCCAATCTCCCGGCTCAGGCGCGATCTCGAGCCGGACAAGGCCCGCTGGTCCCCGGCCGATCCCTCCCGTGTCCTCCTCAGCGGCACCCTGCGTAGCCTCGGCCAGGGCGAGCGGCTGCTGGTGCGGCTCACCAACGTGGTAGGCAGCCGTCAGGAGTTCACCATCGCCGTCGACCCGGAGACCGGCCGGTTCGAGCAGGCCGTGCCCCTCACCGCCCCCGGTGACTGGCGCGTCCAGTGGCTGCTCGATGTGCCGGGTGCCACCCCGCGCCGTGCCACCCGCGCCGTCTCCGTCCCCGAGGACCTGACCGTCACCCAGTGGCACCGCCGGCTCCTCCAGTTCTGGTACGCCAAGCCGCTGCCCGCCGGCAAGACCAAGACCCTCACGCTCCGGGTCGGCCGCAAGAGCCTCGCCAAGGGTCTCCTGCGGAAGTAGTCACCCACGGGCGAGGGGCCCGGATCGCCACCGATCCGGGCCCCTCGACTCGGCACCGCGGGAACCTCTCTCAGAGGGACGAGACGCCGTCCACCGGACCGGCCGGACGGTAGACCGTGACGGCCTGCCGGCGCTTGCCCAGGACCAGGGAGCCGCTGGTGAGTTCGGTGACCTCACCGTCGTACGCGAACAGCACCTGCCGCTCCGCCGTCTCCAGCCGCAGCCGGGACACCTGCCCGGTCACCAGCACCCGCGAGTTGTGCAGCGTCCCGGTGAGCACCGCCAGCAGCAGCCGCGTCCTGGCCAGCGGCAGCGAGCCGTCGACCGTGCGGATGTCCAGCAGCCCGTCGTCAAGGCTCGGCCGGTAGCTGGGGGTGAACCCTGCGGGGTGGTAGACGCCGTTGCCCGCGAACAGCAGCCACAGCCGCCGCTCCACCCCGTTGATCGTGACGGTGGTGGGGCGGCTGGTGGCCAGGACGGCGGCCAGCGAGACCGCCAGTGCGGGCCACTTGCCGATCCACTTTCCCAGCCGCTCCCGCAGATGCACCAGTTCGGGGTAGACGCCCAGGCTGAAGGTGTTGAGGAAGATCTTCTCGCGGGCTCCGTCGGCCGAGGCCACCCGGCCCAGGTCGACCCGGACCGCGTCACCGGCCCGGACCGCCTGCGCCACCTGCTCCATCGTCTCGATGCCCAGGTCGGCGGCGAAGTGGTTGAAGGTCCCGCCGGGGAAGACGGCGAGCGGCACCCCGTGCCGTACGGCGGCCCCGGCCGCCGCGTTGACGGTGCCGTCGCCCCCGCACACCCCCAGCGCACCCCCGGTACGGGCGGCGCGTTCCGCCGCCTCGTCCAGCAGCCCGACCAGGTCGTCCTCCGGCTTCAGGGTGCGGATGTCGGCCTGGGGCAGCAGGTCCCGCAGCGAGTCGTCCACCTGGCCGGTGAGCCCGGAGCCGGGGTTGACGACCAGCGAGAGCCCGGCCCCGTCCGCCAGTTCGGGCGCCGGAAGCCGGGGCTGTACGGCGGTGGCGGGCGCCTCCGGACGCGTCGGCCACCAGTGCGAGGTCAGCGCGGCGGCGGCGGCGCCGATCGCCACGCCCGCCAGCACGTCGCTGGGGTAGTGCACGCCGACATAGATCCGGGACAGCGCCACGGCCCCGGCCAGCGGGGCGATCAGCAGTGCGGCCCGGGGCGACTCCAGCGCCACGCCGAAGGTGAACGCGGCGGCCGACGCGGAGTGGCCGGAGGGGAAGGAGGTGGTGTGCGGTGTCCTGGACAGCCGCCGGGCGACCGGCACCTGGTCGATGACGGGCCGGGTACGCCGGGTGGTCGGCTTGGCCACGAGATTGCTGACGGTGGAGGCGATGGCCAACGATCCCAGCCCGCGCAGCGCCGCCCGCCGCGCGCTCCGGCCGCCGAACACCCCCAGTGCCGCCGCCGCCCCGGCCCACAGCACGCCGTGATCCGCTGCCCGGCTGAGGCGCGGCAGCACACTCTGCACACCCCGTGGCCGGGCCGCCGCCAGCCGGGCGAACAGCGCGCGGTCGAGATTTCGCGGAATGAAGGTACTGCCGTATGCGGTCATGCCGTCCCGCCTACCCGCGTCGCGGCGCGAGCAACGCACCGATCGACAAAGCTCCCCAGGCCAGCGACACCGCCACCGCCCCGCGCCGCCGCCAGACACCGTCCAGCGTCCGCCCCAGCACCACCGCGTCCCCGAGGTCCGCACCGATCCGTACCAGGGCCGCCGTCGTCAGCGCCGGCCCCTCGGGCGCGACGACGAGGGCCGCACCCGAGACGGCGTCCCGCAGCCCCACCGGCCGCAGGGCGGCGTCCACCCGCGCGTCCTGCCCCAGCCCGGACGGCCGCGCCAGCAGCCGCGGCCGCACCGCGACCGCCACCCCGTACACCGCGGTCACCGCCCCGATCACCCGCAACGCCGTGCTGTCCATACGCGCCCGCCCCTCCTGATCCGCCGGTCCTGTCATCAGCGCACTGTCGTCAGCCCACTGTGCACCCGCCTACCCCACACAGGTACGCCGGACACGGCAACCGGAGCACACCGGCGGCGCAGCACGGGCGGCGCCGCCCGGTCCGCCCTACGCTGAGCGTGCTCCCGCACCCCATCCCGCACCCACCCACCGGCCCCGCCCGAAAGCCGAGGACGGACATGGCGGCACGGACACACTGGCTCTTCGGGGATCAGCTGGGCCCCCGCTTCATCGACCCGCGCCACGGCGGCCCGGACCGCGGCGCGCCCCTGCTGATGATCGAGGCCCGCTCGGTCCTGGGCCGCCGCCGCTTCCACCGCGCCAAGGCCCATCTGGTGCTCTCGGCGATGCGGCACCGCGCCGCCGAACTGGGCGACCGGGTGCGCTACGTACGGGCCGGCACCTACCGCGAGGGGCTGCGCGAAGCCCTGCGGAAGGGAGAGCGGCTGACCGTCCACGCCCCCACCTCCCGGGCCGCCGCCGCGTTCGTCGCCGCACTGGACGGGGTGGAGGTGCTGCCGGCCCGCGGCTTCCTGACGTCCCGGGAGGATTTCCGGTCCTGGGCGCAGGGGCGCGAGGAGCACGGCCTGCGGCTGGAGGACTTCTACCGGCGGGTCCGCAGGTCCCACACGCTGCTGATGGACGGGGCCGACCCGGCCGGCGGGCACTGGAACCTGGACCACGAGAACCGCGAGCCCCCGCCCCGCGGCCGCTCCCGGCTGCCGGTGCCCCCGCCCTGGCGGGCGAAGGAGGACGCGATCGACGAGGAGGTACGGCGCGACCTGGACCGCTGGGAACGCGAGGGCTCGGTGTCCTTCGTGGGACGGGACGGTCCGCGCCGCTTCCCCGCCACCCGGCGGCAGGCCCTGGCCGCGCTGCGGCACTTCATCGAGCACCGGCTGCCCACCTTCGGCGCGCACGAGGACGCGATGCTGGCCGACGACGGGGTGCTGAGCCACAGTCTGCTGTCCAGCTCGCTCAACCTCGGCCTGCTGGACCCGGCCGAGTGCGTGGGCCGCGCGGAGCTCGCCTGGCGGTCCGGGAGCGCCCCGCTGAACAGCGTGGAGGGCTTCGTCCGCCAGATCGCGGGCTGGCGCGAGTTCGTGTGGCAGCTGTACTGGCACTTCGGCCCCGACTACCGGCACCGCAACGCGCTGGGCCACCGGGCCCCGCTGCCCGACTGGTTCCTCGAACTGGACGCGGACGCCCCTGATGCCCGCTGCCTGTCCACCGTGCTGGCCCAGGTACGCGACACCGGCTGGACGCACCACATCCCCCGGCTGATGGTGCTGGGCAGCCGCGCCCTCCAGGACGGCTGGGACCCGGCGGCGGTCACCGACTGGTTCCACCGCTGCTTCGTGGACGGCTACGACTGGGTGATGCTGCCGAACGTGGTGGGCATGTCCCAGTACGCGGACGGCGGCGCGATGACCAGCAAGCCGTACACCTCGGGCGGCGCCTACATCCACCGGATGAGCGATCTGTGCGACGGCTGCGCGTACCGCCCCTCGGACCGTACGGGGGAGCGCGCCTGCCCGTACACCACCGGCTACTGGGCCTTTCTCCACCGCCACCGCGACCGCTTCGCCCACCATCCGCGGATGGCCCGCGCGATCCACACCCTGGACCGGCTGACGGACCTGCCCGAGGTGCTCGACCTGGCGGCGCGGCGCGGTACGGCGGCGCCCTGAGGTGTCAGGCCGGCTTCAGCCCGTCCAGCCACCGCAGCGTGCCCGAGGTGAGAAGCCGCAGCGTCTCCTCCTGGCTCACCGGCGCCGACTTCGGCGTGCCGAAGGTGTGGTTGGCGTGCGGCACGGGAACCACCTTGACCTTCGACGGGAACTCCTCGGGCGTGCCGAAGGGGTCCCTCTCGCCCTGCACGACCAGCAGGGGTGCCCTCACCGCCGCGAGTTCGTCCGCCCGCGAGCGTTCGGGCCGCCCGGGCGGGTGCAGGGGGAAGGCCAGCGCCAGCACCGCGTGCGCGCCCAGTTCGGCGGCCGTGCGGCAGGCCACCCGGGCCCCCGCGCTGCGTCCGCCGGCGATGATCGGCAGTTCCATGCCCTCCAGCGCGGGCCACAGCGCCCGCCAGGCCGCGTCCAGGGTCTTGGGCGCCGGGGCGACCCGCTTGCCCGCCACCCGCCAGGGCTGCTCCACCAGTGCGACGGTCACGCCCCGGGCGGGCAGCTCCGCCGCCAGCGCCACCAGGTCCTGGGCCTCGATCCCGCCGCCCGCGCCGTGCCCGAGGGCCAGCACCGTACGGGCCTTCGCCGCCCGGTGCCAGGTGATCCGGGCCTCCCCCGCCGGGGTGTGCACTGTCTCGATCATGCCGTTCAGTGTGCGGCAGAGCGGCGCGCGACCCCGACCGGCACGCGCCGACGCGGGTGCCGGGTCAGGGCGGTGCGCTGCCGGCACGCCGGAAGGGCCCGGATCGTCCCCCGATCCGGGCCCTTCCGTGCACGCAGTCCGCTCGTCCTACCGCGTCGTCCCCACGCGGGCACCGGGCAGCACGTCCGTGTAGTCCGGGGAGGCCGGCACCGGCTCCGCCGTCGTGCCCAGCGGGAAGGCCCGCAGGCCCTTCCGGTACAGCGCCTCGACCGCTGCGTTGAACCGCTCCGTGGAGGACGGCTCGTCCGCGCCCAGCAGGTACTCCTTGAGCTGGGTACGCCGCCGCGCCATCGGATCGGCGCCGACCGGTCCGCGCACCCGGCCCAGGATCTCCGAGAGTTCCTCGCACTCGCTGCCCAGCAGGTACGCCGCGCCGGCCGTCGGGTTCTGGAGCCGGTACTCCTGCGGGTCCATGTTCTCGGCGTTGGTCACCACGTACGGCTTGCGGCTGGCGACGAAGTCCGAGATGACGCTGGACATGTCGCTGATCAGCAGGTCCGCGTGGTTGAAGCAGTCGTACAGCGAGGGCAGCCGGCCCTTGACGATCAGGTGCTGTCCGCCCTGGTAGTCATCGCTCCAGAACAGCTCGCTCCACGCCTGCCGGATCACCTCGATCTCGGCCCGCAGGTCCCGCTCGGGCACCCGCGCGTCGCGGGTGCGCTGGAGGCGGTCGCCATCGATCACCGCGCCGGACAGCTCCGCCATCCGCGCCTCGAGCCGTGCCAGCTCCCGCTCGGTCTGGGCGACCCGCGCCGGATCGCGCCGGGCGGCCCGCCGGACGTTGTCCTCGGTCAGCAGCCGCTCGATGAGCGCGTCGGCCGCCGCGGCCTCGGCGGAGCGCTTGCCGGTCAGCGGGTGCGGCTTGTAGATGACCCGCACATCGCCCTGTTCCAGCAGGCCGCCGATGATGGCCTCGCCCATCGGGATCACCGACGTGTGGCAGGCGTCGTCCGTCCAGCCCTCCCACGTCGGGCCGTACAGCACGGTCAGGCCCTCGCCCGTACCGCGCTCGCCGACCAGCCGCTCCCCCGCGGGCCGGACCTCCGACAGCTGCGGGCGTCCCACCTCCACGATCGAGGAGTCGCTGATCGCGTGGCGCACCCGCTGGTAGCGGTCGCGCCCGGCCTTGCCGGCTACCCATATCTCGTCGAACACCCGGCTGACCCGGTTGCTGCTGGCCAGCTTGTCGCTGTCGCCGTGCCCGATGAAGACGTGCTGGATCTCGGCCCGCTGGAGCATGTGCACGTTCTTGCCGGCGTTGCCCGGGTAGAACGCCACCCGCACGTCGGAGAGGTCGAGCTGCGCCAGGTCGTCGGCCTTGCGCACGCACACCACCGGCAGCCGGGTCTGCTCGAGACCCCGCATGGCCGCCGTCTCGCGCAGGATGATCACGCCGCGACGGTCCATCTTCTCCATCGCGTCGACCCACATGTTGACCTGGTACATGAAGTCCTGGCCGCCGGCCGCGAAGGTGAAGTACAGCGCCACCTCGGGCCGGTACTCGGCCAGATTGCGGTTGACGAGGTCCAGCACCTCGGCCGGGTCGGGCAGCCGCAGGTTGCGGAAGGCGTGCCACGCGGCGTGCACCAGCGATATCAGCACCGGCAGCGGCGCGAGCACGGCCAGCAGCATCCAGGCCTCGTCGGCGCCGGCCACGACGGCCGCCGCGCCGGCCGCGAGCAGCAGTTCGGGGCCCGGGATGCGGCTGAGGCCGCGCGGGCTCAGCAGCGAGCTGCTGGGCAGGTCCGGGATCCGCCGTGCCAGCGCGCCCATGTCCATGTTGAGCGCGGCCACCGGCAGGTTCCGCCGCCGTACCCGGAAGCTGACCAGCGGCTGCTGGCAGCTGTTCGCCAGGAACAGCACGGCGGCGCACACCGCCAGGATCCGCACGCCGGGGAGCTCCTGGGAGAGCGCCAGGGCGACCAGCAGCAGCAGCCGGTACAGCTCCCGTATCCGCTCGCCGAACCCGAACCGCCGCATCAGACGGTTGAAGTAGCGTCCGCGCTTGCGCAGGGCCCAGTCGGCCGCGTAGTTGAGCACCAGCGCGGTGAAGAAGACCGCCTCGTTGCCGTCGACAACGGTCGCGGAGAGCGCGGCTGCGCTCACCACGTAGACCACGAGCAGGATGCTTGGCCAACGGCCACCGCGCCCGATCAGTCCGGCCAGCATTCGGGTTATCACCTCGGAGTAGATGGTGTGATCAGGTGATTGCGTCCGCTCACGCGGTGCCGCCACCCTGCAATGCGGCCGCCAGCGCCCGGTCGAAGGAGCCCGCCGCGGTGGCGTCGGCCGTCGGGTCCTGCTGCCGCACATCGATGACGTGCCCGGTCAGCCCCGACAGCAGCACGTCCAGGGAGGTGCGGGCAACCGCCTCCGAGGACAGCAGCGTACCGGCGGGCTCCTGCCCGAACGCCTTGGTACGCATCGGGGTGGCCGTACGCTCCGGGTTCACGCAGTTCACCCGCACCCCGTCGCCCGCCCACTCGTCGGCCAGCGCCTGGGTGAGGTTCACCATGGCGGCCTTCGTGGAGGAGTAGAGGCTGTACTCGGCGCGACCACGCGTGTAGCTGCTGGAGGTGTACAGCAGCAGCTGTCCGCCGGTCTGCGCGAGGTACTGGTGCGCGGCCCTGGCGATCCGTACCGGCGCCAGGTAGTTGACGGTGAGCGCTTCCTCGATGACCGAGTCGTCGGTCTCGGCGAGCTTCCCGATGCGCAGGACTCCGGCCGTGTTCACGACGTAGTCGATGCGGCCGGTCTCGGCGTGCGCCTTCGCCAGCGCCGCCTCGATGTCCGCCGGGTTCTCCACGTGGGTGCCGGTCGTCGAGCGCCCCAGCGGGTAGGTCACGGCGCCGTAGCCGGCCGCCAGATCGGCGATGTCCTTGCCGATGCCGTACGAGCCGCCGAAGATCACCACGGTCTTGCCGGCCAGCCGCTCGCGGTACGCCGCCTCGTCCGCGACCTGCGGGACGGCGGTGGTGGCCAGCTGGAACAGCTTGTCGGCGATGAAGACGTCGACCGGCTGGGTGACCTTCATGTTGTATTCGTCACCGGGCACCACGTGGATCGGCACGTCCGGCAGGTACTTCAGCACCACCGAGCAGTCGTCGGTGGCCTGGAAATTCGGGTCGCCGGCGGCTATCTCGTACGCGCGGCGGATGGTGGAGAGCTTGAACGCCTGCGGGGTCTGCCCGCGGCGCAGCCGGGAGCGGTCGGGGACCTCGGTGATGAACTCACCGTCCTCCCCGTGCGTCCGCGTCACGATGATGGTGTCGGCGGACGGAATGGCCACGTCCACCGCCCGGTAGCGCTCCAGGGCGGCCACGCAGTCGCTGATGACGCGCTGCGACAGCAGCGGGCGCACCGCGTCGTGGAACAGGAGGTTGCGCTCGTCCGCGCTCTCACCCTCGGCCAGCGAGGCGCCCACGGCGGCGATGGCGCGCTCGGTGGTCTCGTTGCGGGTGGCGCCGCCCTCGATGACCTGCGTCACCTTGGTCAGGCCCGCCTTGGCGACGATCTTCTCGATGTCCGCCACATACCCCGGGGTCATCAGCACGATGATGTCGTCGATGTCCGACGACTCCTCGAAGAGGGCCAGGGTGTGCTCGATGACGGCCTTACCGGCGATCTTGATGAGCTGCTTGGGTATGGAAAGACCCACCCGCTGACCGGTGCCACCCGCAAGAACGACCGCGGTGGTACGAGGGCGAGCCCCATTGGCATGCATAGACAAAACCGCTCCCGCCGGTTTGAAGAAGTGTCGCGTACGCGAGTAGAAGGTTAACCCCTGCGGAAGACTGACTTGTCATACGGATGAAGCGTTGTCGCCCGTTACCGGCTTGTGACGACAATCATGTACTCTGGCCGGCTTCGCTCGCTTCGCCGTTCCTCACGAAGCCGGCCGTCATCACGCCGCTCGTCCCGCGGTTTCGGCAATATCAGCCGAAGGGGCGGAATTCATCATATTCACGCTGAATGTCCCCGGCGTCCTTGTCCTCGCGTTCCGCCTCCCGGTCACGGCGCCGCTGCACCGCCGGACGCTGCGGGTCCTCCATGCGCCGGTCCTCACCGCGCCGCCCCAGCAGTTCGGCGCCGCCCGCCATGGTGGGCTCCCAGTCGAACACCACCGCGTTCTCCTCGGGCCCGATCGCGACCCCGTCGCCCTGCCGCGCACCGGCCTTGAGCAGCGCCTGCTCCACCCCGAGCCGCTCCAGCCGGTCCGCGAGGTAGCCGACCGCCTCGTCGTTGCTGAAGTCCGTCTGCCGCACCCAGCGCTCGGGCTTCTCGCCCCGCACCCGGAACAGGCTGTCGCCCTCCTGCCGTACGGTGAACCCGGCCTCGTCGACCGCCTTGGGACGGATGACGATCCGCGTCGACTCCTCCTTGGGCTGGGCCGCCCGGGCCCCCGCCACCAGCTCGGCCAGCGCGAACGACAGCTCCCGCAGCCCCTTGCGGGACACCGCGGACACCTCGAACACCCTCAGTCCGCGGGCCTCCAGGTCAGGCCGGACGATGTCCGCGAGATCCTGGCCGTCGGGGATATCGGTCTTATTGAGCACGACCACCCGCGGCCGGTCCGCGAGGCCGCCATAACTGGCCAGCTCCGCCTCGATGACATCGAGATCGGACAGCGGCTCCCGATCCGACTCCAGCGTGGCGGTGTCCAGCACATGCACGAGCACCGAACAGCGCTCCACATGCCGCAGAAACTCCAGGCCGAGCCCCTTGCCCTCGCTCGCGCCCGGGATAAGCCCCGGCACATCCGCGATCGTGTACACGGTCGACCCGGCGGTCACCACACCCAGATTCGGCACCAGTGTGGTGAACGGATAATCAGCGATCTTCGGCTTGGCCGCCGAAAGCACCGAGATCAGCGACGATTTACCGGCACTGGGATATCCCACCAGCGCCACATCCGCCACCGACTTCAATTCCAGGACGATGTCCCGGGACTCACCAGGCTCACCCAGCAGCGCGAACCCGGGTGCCTTGCGCCGTGCCGACGCCAGCGCCGCGTTGCCCAGACCGCCGCGCCCGCCGGCCCCCGCCACGAAGGTGGTGCCCTCGCCGACCAGGTCGGCCAGCACCTCACCACTCCTGTCCATCACCACCGTGCCGTCCGGCACCCGCAGCACCAGCTCCTGGCCGTTGGCGCCGGTACGGTTCCCGCCGCCGCCCGGCTTGCCGTTGGTGGCCTTGCGGTGCGGACTGTAGTGATAGTCCAGGAGTGTGGTGACCTCGTGGTCGACAACCAGCACCACATCTCCACCGTGGCCGCCGTCGCCACCGTCCGGGCCCCCCAGCGGCTTGAACTTCTCCCGGTGCACGGAGGCGCAGCCGTGGCCCCCGTTACCCGCGGCGATGTGCAGTTCGACGCGGTCCACGAAGGTGGTCATGACGGATGCCTCCCGGCGATCAATGCGTATGGATCAGGTGTGGGATGTCGGACAGTCGGATGCCGGACCCCGAAGGTGCCAACACGACGAGGGCGGATCCGCTTCCCGGCTGTACGCCGGTAAAGCTGATCCGCCCTCGGGAGTACTGAAATCGTCCCCGTGGTTACTCGGCGACCGCGGCCGGAACGATGTTCACGACCTTGCGGTCACGGTAGCGGCCGAACTCCACCGAACCGGCCTGCAGCGCGAACAGCGTGTCGTCCTTGCCACGGCCGACGCCCTTGCCGGGGTGGAAGTGGGTGCCCCGCTGGCGGACCAGGATCTCACCGGCGCTCACGACCTGACCGCCGAAGCGCTTCACGCCGAGAAACTGGGGGTTCGAGTCGCGGCCGTTCCGAGTGGACGACGCGCCCTTCTTGTGTGCCATGTCAGCTCAGTCCCTTACTTCGCAGCCGGGGCGGGGATGCCGGTGATCTTCAGCTGGGTGTGCAGCTGACGGTGACCGATCCGCTTCCGGTAGCCGGTCTTGTTCTTGTACTTCTGGATCCGGATCTTGTCGCCCTTGTGGTGGTCGACGACCTCGGCGGTCACCTTGACGCCGGCCAGCACCCACGGGTCGCTGGTGACGGTCTCACCATCGACAACGAGCAGCGTGGAGAGCTCGACGCTGTCGCCGACCTTGCTGCTGGAAAGACGGTCAACCTCGATGACATCGCCGACAGCAACCTTCTGCTGACGGCCGCCGGTGCGCACGATCGCGTACACGCGGAACTCTTCTCTCGCTCGTTTCGGAACCCCTGATGCCAGCCGGGCGGCGACGGTGAAGCGGCCTGCCCGGCCTCTCCCGGGGCGCTGACGCGCACAGCACGGGAGGTGTTTGCTCAGAAGCACGACGGGTCTGCTGACACGCCGAGAATCAACTTTATGTGTGACCCGACGACCGGGTCAAATCCCCGGGAACCGGCCCCGGGAACCCCGACGGCCCACCGCCCCGCACCCGCCGGAGCGGGTACGGGGCGGTGGGCCGTACGGGTGTGACACCCGCCGGATCAGTCCTCCGCGGAGGCCGACACCGACGGCGGCGCCTGCTGCTCCGCCGCCGCGGTCTTCTTCGCGGTGGAGGACTTCTTCGCCGTACCACTCTTCTTCGCCGCGGTCTTCTTCGCCGTGGCCGTCTTCTTCGCCGTCGTCTTCTTGGCCGCGGCGGTCTTCTTCGCCGTGGTCTTCTTCGCGGCGGCCTTCTTGGTGGTCTTCTTCGCCGGTGCCTTGCGCTCCGGCTCCTCGGACCCGCCCGCCGACGCGATGACCGTCACCGCCGCCTCCGTACCGCCCTCGGGCGACCCGGCCGGCGCGGACGCCCGGCGTACCGCCCGGCGCCGCTTGGGCGCGGGCTCCTCGGCCACGGCCGGCTCGGCGGCCGGCTGCTCCTGGGCCGGCGCCTCGGCGACCGGCTCGGAGGCCACGACCACCAGGGCCGGCGCCTCGTCCGCCACCTTCGGCGAACCGGCCGGAGCCGACGCCTTGCGGGTACGGCGCCGCGGCGCGGGCTCCTCCGTCACCGGAGCCGGTGCGGCCTCCACCTCGGGCGCGGGCTCGGGCTGCCGCGGGGCCTCGGCCGCCGGGACGACGGTCACCGCCTCCTCGGCGGCCTCCGCCACCGGCTTCGGGGCACCGGCGGGAGCGCTCGCCTTGCGGCTGGCCCGCCGACGGCCGCGCGGACCACGCCGCGCCGCCTCCTCGGCCTCGGCCACACTCCCGTACAGCTCCTCGTCCGGGGTGAACGCGGCGGCCGGCTCGACCACCGGAACGACCTCGGGCACCTTCTCCTCGCCGGCCTCCGGCAGCGGAGCGGGCACCGCCTCGGGCACCGGCGCGGCCTCGACCTCGGCCTCGGGAGCCGCGGCGGCCGCCGCCTTCTCCTTGCGCCCGGCCTTGCCGCCCTTGCCCTTCTTGCCGCCCCCGCCACCGGACGCCGCGTGCGTGTGCGGCTGCTCCATGTGGACGATGACACCGCGGCCGTTGCAGTGCACGCACTGCTCGGAGAACGACTCCAGCAGCCCCTGCCCGACCCGCTTGCGGGTCATCTGCACGAGCCCCAGCGAGGTGACCTCGGCCACCTGGTGCTTGGTACGGTCCCGGCCCAGGCACTCCAGCAGCCGCCGCAGCACCAGATCCCGGTTCGACTCCAGCACCATGTCGATGAAGTCGATCACGATGATGCCGCCGAGGTCCCGCAGCCGCAGCTGCCGCACGATCTCCTCGGCCGCCTCCAGGTTGTTCCTGGTGACGGTCTCCTCGAGGTTGCCGCCCTGACCGGTGAACCGGCCGGTGTTCACATCGATGACGATCATGGCCTCGGTGCGGTCGATCACCAGCGAACCACCGCTGGGCAGCCACACCTTGCGGTCCAGCGCCTTCATCAGCTGCTCGTCGATCCGGTAGGTGGCGAAGACGTCCACCTCCGAGGTCCACCGCTGCAGCCGCTCGGACAGGTCCGGCGCCACCTGCGAGACGTAGCCGTGGATGGTCTGCCACGCCTCGTCACCGCTGACGATCACCTTCGAGAAGTCCTCGTTGAAGATGTCCCGGACCACCCGCACGGTCATGTCGGGCTCGCCGTACAGCAGGGTCGGGGCGTTGCCCTTCTTCGCCCGCTTCTGGATCTCCTCCCACTGCGCCTGGAGCCGCTCGACGTCGTGGGTCAGCTCCTCCTCGCTGGCGCCCTCGGCGGCGGTGCGCACGATGACCCCCGCGTCCTCGGGGAGGATCTTCTTCAGGATCTGCTTCAGCCGCGCCCGCTCGGTGTCCGGCAGCTTGCGGCTGATCCCGGTCATCGACCCCTCGGGCACGTACACCAGGTACCGGCCGGGCAGGGAGATCTGGCTGGTCAGCCGGGCTCCCTTGTGCCCGATCGGGTCCTTGGTGACCTGGACGAGGACGGGCTGGCCCGACTTCAGGGCGGCCTCGATGCGGCGCGGGCCGTTGCCGAGCCCCAGGGACTCGAAGTTGACCTCACCGGCGTACAGCACCGCGTTGCGGCCCTTGCCGATGTCGACGAACGCCGCCTCCATCGAGGGCAGCACGTTCTGCACCTTGCCGAGGTAGACGTTGCCGACGTAGCTGGAGGACTGCTCCTTGTTCACGAAGTGCTCGACGAGGACGTTGTCCTCCAGCACCCCGATCTGGGTGCGGTCGCCCTGCTGGCGCACCACCATGACCCGCTCGACGGCCTCGCGGCGCGCCAGGAACTCGGCCTCGGTGATGATCGGCACCCGCCGCCGGCCCTGCTCACGGCCTTCGCGGCGGCGCTGCTTCTTGGCCTCCAGACGGGTGGAGCCCTTGATGGACTGCACGCCGTCGCCGCTCTCGGTCGGCTCGTGGTCCTTCTTCTTGCGGGGCTCGCGGACCTTGATCACCGTGCGCTCGGGGTCGTCGGCGCCCGAACCGCCGGCCTCGCCGGACTCCTCGGTGCGGCGACGGCGACGGCGGCGGCGACGGGAGGAGCCGGAACCGGAACCGGACTCGTCCTCCTCCGCGTCGGCCTCAGCCTCACGCTCGGGCTCGGCCGGGGCCTCGGGCTCGGTCTCCCGCTCGGCCCGGGGGCTCTCGGCGGGCTCCGCCGGGGCCTCCTCGGTGTCGTCCTCGGTCTCGGCGGCACGCTCGGTGCTCTCGCCCCGCCGCCTGCGGCGCCCACCACGGCGCCGGCGGCGCGAGGGCCGCTCGCTCTCGTCGGAGGTCTCGGCCTCCTCGTTCTCCTCGCCGACGACATCGAGCTCGTCCTCGGGTTCGGCGTCGGCCTCGGCCAGCGCAGCCGCCGCCTCGGCGGCGGCCCGCTCGGGCGTCTGGAACATCGGCGGCTGGAAGACCGGCGGCTGGAACACGGCGGTCGCCGGCACCGGCACGGCCGGCGGCATCGGCTCCGACTCGCTCCCCGCTCGGTCCTCAGTCACAGATTTCCTGGCCTTTCCTTCGTCAGTTGAGGTGGAAGCGGCCCGGGTGGCCCGCCGGCGCCGCCGCGGCGCGGTGGCGTCCTCGTCGGGCCGGTTCACGTCAGCCTCTTCCGAAGTGCCACGCGTCGCACGGCGACGCGGGCGTGCGGCCTCGTCCTCGCCCTGGTCCGCCGCGTCCGCGACGGCGGGAGCGGCCGGCGCGGTGGCGGTACGGGTGGCGCGGCGCCGCTGACGCGGGCCGGAGGTCTCCTCGGCGGCGCTGTCACCGGACTCGGCCGGAGCGTCCTGCGCGGCGGCCTCGAAGGTCGCCTCAGGAGCGGCCGCGCCACGCGTCGCCCGTCGGCGTCCACGGGGAGCCGTGGTCTCCTCAGCGGCGGCAGCGGTGTCGGCCGGTGCGTCGGCGGCGGTACGGGTGGCGCGGCGACGCTGACGCGGCGCGGGCGCCTCCTCGGCCGCGGCCTCACCGGACTCGACCGGAGTCTCCTGCGCGGCGGCCTCGAACGTCGCCTCAGGGGCCGACGCGGCACGGGTCGCACGCCGACGCTGACGCGGCGCGAGCGCCTCCTCGGCGGCGGCAGGGGAGTCGGCCGGTACGTCGGCGGGCGCGGTCGCACGCCGGCGCCCACGCGGCGCGGCGGCCTCGTCGGCGCTGTCACCGGACGCCACCGGAGCGTCCTGGGCACCGGCGGGGGACGCGAAGGTCGCCTCGGGAGCGGACGCGGGGCGGGTGGCACGGCGGCGGCGGCGCGGCGCGGCGGCCGGCTCGTCCTGGCTGTCGGTCCCGGTCACGGACTGTGCTTCCGGCGCCGGGGCGGGCGCGGGCTGGGCGGCGCTGTCCGCGGCATCGGTCCGGTGCGTCTCCTCGGCGGGGGCCGCGGGCGCCGACGCGACGCGCGTCGCACGGCGACGCTGGCGCGGGGCGGCGGCCTGCTCCTCGGCGGCACCGGCGTCCGGGGTGCTCTCACCGGAGCCGCCCGCACGGCGGCGGCCACGGGGCGCGCTCGTCTCATCTGCGGTGCTGCCGGACTCATGGCTCGTCCCGGTCGCGGCGGTGTCGCTGTCCGCCGGCGCGGGGGCCTGGGTCTCCCGGGCACCGGCCTCGGCCGCCGCCGGGGCGGACGCGACGCGCGTCGCACGACGCCGCTTGCGCGGCTCGGGGGCCTGCTCGGCGGCTTCCTCCGCCGGAGCCGTCTCCACCGGGGCCGTCTCCGCCTGGGGCTCGGTCACGGACGCGGCGCGGCTCGTACGGCCCCGCCGGCGCGGCGCCGCGGGCTCGCTCTCGCCGTCGGCGGCGGGCGTGGCCTCGGCCACCTCGCTCCCGGCGGTCTCGGTGGCCTCACGCGTGGTGCGGCGACGGGCACGCGGCGCGGCCGTCTCCTCGTCGCTCTTGACACCGGCCCGGCGCCGCCCCCGGGCGGCCACGGGTTCTGCGGCGGCCTCGGGGCCGGTCTCGGGGGTCGTGGTGTTCTCGGCGGCGGCGTCCGGCGCGGTCGCCGAACGGGTGGCGCGCCGGCGCGCACGGGGCGCGGCGGGCTCGGTGTCGCCCAGCCCGTCGGCACCGGCGGTGTCGCCGGTCTCCGCGGTCGGCGCCGTGTCCGTGGCGGCGGCCGGCCGCGTCGCGCGGCGCCGCTTGCGCGGTGCGGCGGGCTCCTCCGCGGCGGAAGCGGAAGCGGGGGCCGGGTCGGCCGCCGCACCGCTCACCGCGGTACCGGCGGAGCCCTCACTCCCGGAAGTGCGTTCGGGACGTTCACCCGATGCGGCCGCCACCTGGGGGGCCGTCGTCTCGTTGTCCGTACCGGCCGGCGGACCCGCCGGCCGGCTCGCGGCCCGGCGCCGCCGCCGCGGGGGCAGCGTGCCGCTCGGGGTGTTCGTGTCGTCGCGGTCGCGTTCTGTCGTCACGTCCGCTTCGGCGGACTCGTGTGATGCGTGCATGCGGGCGGTTCTCCCGTCACGCTCCCGGGCGCCTCGCCGATGGGCGGCGGGCAGCGCCGCTCAGGAGCTGTCGTGTCGCTCGCCGGTTCCGGCCCCGTTCCCTGCGGTCCGGCTACGGCGAAAGTCTGCTGGTCGGTGCGCCTGCCGGTAACAGCCGGGCCCGAGTGGCTCCCTGGCACCATGCGGTTGGGCGGCGCGGTGACGACGTCACTGTCCGGTGATCTCCGGCGCCGCCGCGGCCTGCTGCCCGGCGGCCGTGGAAAGGGCGGCCATGGCAGCGTCGCGGTCAGGCGCAAACGGGTCGGTCACCGTCCCGGACTCCTCATCGAGCGGCCCCTGCGCCAGCCTCGTCACCCCTGGGGGGACCGGCGGCGCCAGGTCGGCCACAATACGGAGACCGGACAGAACGTCATCGGGTCGTACGGCAGGTGTGAGATGCCGTACTACCAGGCGCAGTATCGCACAAGGTACGGACGCGAGCGCATCGGACCCGCCGGAGGGCGAAGGGGAGGCGTACGCGTCCGTGGCTTCCAGTGCGGTCACCGCGGCTCTGGCGTCAAAAGTTCTGATGCCCTTCTTCGTTTCCCGCGACACCTCGACGGACGAAGTGGCGAGAAAAAGTTTTACGGCCCGCTCGGCGTCCGCCGGTTCCACGCCCTCCAGGCGCAGCTCCCAGCACGAGGCCTCCAGCCGTTCGGCGAAGCCGGAGACCCGGGCGTCGACCGCGTCGACGATGTCCAGGCCGGCCGGCAGCGACTCGTCGAGCCGCTCCTTCAACCATGCCACCTCACGCGGCGCGGCCAGCGCGATCTCCAGATACTCGGCCTCGCTGGCCGTCCCGGTCGGCGCCGCGTTCGCGTAGCTGACCTTGGGATGGGGGGTGAATCCCGCGGAGTACGCCATGGGCACTCCGGCCCGGCGCAACGCGCGCTCGAAAGCGCGCTGGAAGTCGCGGTGGCTGGTGAATCGCAGGCGGCCGCGCTTGGTGTAGCGCAGTCGTACACGCTGCACGGCGGGCGCCGGCGGCGGGCCTACGGGCTGTCGCTTGCCCAGTGTCGTCAGTCCCTCGTTCGGTCATTGCTGCCCGGCCGCCCTGGCGGGGCGGACCGTTGTCCGCCCTCCAGGTTACGCGCCACCCGCGCGCGCCCCGTTACCCCTCGTCCGGCGCACCGGTGGGGACCCAGTACCGCAGCTTCTCCGCACGGCGGTCCTCGAAGACCCCGCCGGCCCCCTCGATCACCTTCCGCGAGCCGACATTGTCGAAATCGCAGGTCACCAGCGCCTCATCGATGCCCAGCGCCCGCGCCCTGGGCAGCGAGGCCCGCAGCATCGCCGTGCCGTGCCCGAGCCGCCGCGCCGAGGGGCGGACGTCGTACCCGATCAGCCCGCCCCACTCCAGCAGCCGGGGGGTCATACGGTGCCGGATGGACAGCCGCCCCAGGAACTCGGGGCCGTCCACCCACCACAGCACGGTGGACGGTACGAACCCGCGCGGCCGGCGCGCGTCCTCACGCGCGTCGGCCAGCGTCTCCTCGACATAGGCGGCGAACACGGCAGCTTCCTGCCAGCGCGGCGCCCACCGGGCGATGTCCCGCCCCAGCATCGAGTTGTCGTCCACCGCGCCGCGCCCTTCGGCGCGGAACTCCTCGACCGCGGCGAGAAAGGACTCCCGTACGGTCTCGGTCGGGCGCACCAGCGCGGGCACCGGCTACTTCCCGACCACGCTCAGCGGCAGCAGCTTCTTGCCGGTCGGGCCGATCTGAATGCTCGTATCCATCTGGGGGCACACACCGCAATCGAAGCACGGAGTCCAGCGGCAGTCCTCGACCTCGGTCTCGTCGAGCGCGTCCTGCCAGTCCTCCCAGAGCCAGTCCTTGTCCAGGCCCGAGTCCAGGTGGTCCCAGGGCAGGACCTCCTCGTAGGAGCGCTCGCGCGTGGTGTACCAGGCGACGTCCACCCCGTACTGCGGCAGCGCCCGCTCGGCGCACTCCATCCACTGGTCGTAGGAGAAGTACTCGCGCCAGCCGTCGAACCGGCCGCCCGCCTCGTACACGGCGCGGATGACGGCCCCGATCCGCCGGTCGCCGCGCGACAGCAGGCCCTCGACGATGCCAGGCTTGCCGTCGTGGTAGCGGAAGCCGATGGAGCGGCCGTACTTCTTGTCGCCGCGGATCTTCTCGCGCAGCTTCGCCAGCCGCGCGTCCGTCTCCTGCGCCGACAGTTGCGGCGCCCACTGGAACGGGGTGTGCGGCTTGGGGACGAAGCCGCCGATGGACACGGTGCAGCGGATGTCGTTGGAGCCGGTCACCTTGCGGCCCTCCGCGATGACGCGGGTGGCCATGTCGGCGATCTGCAGTACGTCCTCGTCGGTCTCGGTCGGCAGCCCGCACATGAAGTAGAGCTTGACCTGCCGCCAGCCGTTCCCGTAGGCGGTGGAGACGGTCCTGATCAGGTCGTCCTCGGAGACCATCTTGTTGATGACCTTCCGGATCCGCTCGCTGCCGCCCTCCGGCGCGAAGGTCAGGCCCGAGCGGCGCCCGTTGCGCGTCAGCTCGTTCGCGAGATCGATGTTGAAGGCGTCCACCCGGGTGGAGGGCAGCGACAGACCGATCTTGTCCTCTTCGTAGCGGTCGGCGAGCCCGCCCGCGACGTCGGCGATCTCGCTGTGGTCGGCGGAGGAGAGCGACAGCAGCCCGACCTCCTCGAAGCCGGTCGCCTTCAGTCCCTTGTCCACCATCTCGCCGATGCCGGTGATCGACCGCTCGCGCACCGGCCGCGTGATCATCCCGGCCTGGCAGAACCGGCAGCCGCGCGTGCAGCCCCGGAAGATCTCCACCGACATCCGCTCGTGCACGGTCTCCGCCAGCGGCACCAGCGGCTGCTTGGGGTAGGGCCACTCGTCCAGGTCCATGACGGTGTGCTTGGACACCCGCCACGGCACCCCGGAGCGGTTGGGCACCACGCGGCCGATGCGGCCGTCCGGCAGGTACTCCACGTCGTAGAAGCCGGGGACGTACACGCCGCCGGTCTTCGCCAGCCGCAGCAGCAGTTCCTCGCGCCCGCCGGGGCGGCCCGCCGCCTTCCAGGCCCGCACGATGTCGCTGATCTCCAGCACGGCCTGCTCGCCGTCCCCGATCACCGCGCAGTCGATGAACTCCGCGATCGGCTCCGGGTTGAACGCGGCGTGCCCGCCCGCCACGACCACCGGGTGGTCCTCGGTGCGGTCGGCCGCGCGCAGCGGGATGTCCGCCAGGTCCAGCGCGGTCAGCAGGTTCGTGTAGCCCAGCTCGGTGGAGAAGGACACCCCGAACACGTCGAAGGCGCCCACCGGCCGGTGCCCGTCGACCGTGAACTGCGGGACCCCGTGCTTGCGCATGAGCTCCTCCAGATCCGGCCACACGCTGTACGTGCGCTCCGCGAGCACGCCCTCGCGCTCGTTGAGCACCTCGTAGAGGATCATGACGCCCTGGTTGGGCAGCCCGACCTCGTACGCGTCCGGGTACATCAGCGCCCAGCGCACGTCGCAGGCGTCCCAGTCCTTGACGGTGGAGTTCAGCTCACCGCCCACGTACTGGATCGGCTTCTGGACATGCGGAAGCAGGGCCTCCAGGCGCGGGAACACCGACTCGACAGGCATGAACTCGTGTCTTTCGGAAGGGGGCTGAAACCGGCTGCCCAGGTTACAGCTCCCGCTCGTAGCCCTCCGCCAGCCCGTGCTCGCGCTCGTACAGCACCCCGTAGCTGAACGACGCTTCCCCGGCCGCCTCGGCCACCGCCGCGATCCGGAGCAGCGCGGTCCGCGCCAGCACGCTGTCCTGGTGATTTCCCAGCACCCGCTGCACCCGGGCGAGCTTCTTGGCCCGGTTGCGCTTCCCCGCCGTCTCGGCCGCGTAGCGGGCCCGTTTGGCGGCCTTGCGCGCCGCGTGCCAGGCGGCGTCCCGGTCCGGGCCCGGCGGGGTGCGGCGGGCGGCCCGCAGCCGCCGTTCCATGCGCCGTACGTCGTGCCGCAGCGCCACCGTCAGCACGGGCCCGGCGGGCCAGTACGCGTCGGGCAGCAGCGGCGGGTCGCTCAGCAGCGCGTCCAGGGAGGTCAGCAGGTCCAGATGGCGCGCGCTGTCCAGGGCGCGCACCGAGGTGTCGGCGCGCGGGCGGTCGGTGTACGCGGCCACCCGCTGTTCCAGCGGCCCCCGGCGCAGCTCGGGCTCCAGCTCCGACAGGCGCCGGCCGAGCCGCCGGGCCAGCACCTCACGGTCCCGGTCCACGCCGAGCTCTGCTCCCAGGTGGCGCAGTTCCCCGGCGATCGGCCCGGTGCGTTCGCGGTCCAGCACCGACCGCTGGGAGCGCAGCGCGCTGCGCAGCCGCCGGGTGGCCACCCGCATCCGGTGCACGGAGTCGGGGACCCCGCGCCGTACCGCCGGGTCGAGCTCCACGATCAGCCGCACCTGCCGCCGTACGTACGCCATGACCCGCTCCCCCGCGCTGCCCGCCGGCAGTCCGGGCCCCGGGCGCGGTGCCGGCGGCGGGGTGGCGGTGGCGGCGAGCGCGCGGGCCGCCTTGGACGGCGCTTCCGAGCGGGGCAGTCCGGCCGCCGCCAGGCGTTCCTCGATGAGGTCGAGCAGCCCGGCTCCGGCGGCGGGGCGCAGTTCCACCTCGTACTCCACCCAGTGCGCGGCGCGCGGCCCGCGCAGCGCGTCGACCCGGTCCCGCACCACCTCCGCCAGCGGCTGCCCGGCGGCGTCCAGCAGCAGCCGGGTTTCGCGCTCGGTGCGCAGTTCCACCAGGGGTACGAGGGGGGCGCCGCGGGTCCGTGAGCGGATCAGGGCGGTCAGCCCGTCGGGCGGGTGTTCGCTGTGCGGTGCCCTGATCTCCTCGCGGGTGTCGCCGTCCACCGGCAGTTTCAGGTGCCAGCCGGGGTCTTCTCCCCCGGTGCGGCGGCGCAGGGTGATGCCGTCGGCCGTAAGCCGGCGGTCCTCGGTGTCGTAGTAGCGCGCCTCCAGCACCACCGGCGCTCCGTGGGGCCCGCGCACGGAAGCCACCGGTCCGGTGCCGGTCAGCTCCGGCAGCGGCCCGGTGGCCTCGTACTTCCGCTCGGTCTCCGTCGCGCTGGTGACAGCCATGGTGCCCTCCGCTTCCACGGTAGGGGCGTACCGCTCAGGCCGACAGCGGGCGTTTCATCCGGATCGACTGGAGCAGCCCTATCGCGATCCAGCCCACGAACATGGAGGTGCCGCCGTACGACAGGAACGGCAGCGGGATGCCGGCGACCGGCATGATGCCCAGCGCCATGCCGATGTTCTCGAAGGACTGGAACGCGAACCAGGCGACGATGCCCGCCGCGATCAGCGTGCTGTACAGGTCGGTGGCTTCCCTGGCGATGCGCAGCGCCCGCCACAGCACGACCCCGATCAGCAGGATTATCCCGCCGGCCCCCACGAAGCCGAGTTCCTCGCCCGCGACGGTGAAGATGAAGTCGGTCTGCTGCTCGGGCACGAACTGCCCGGTGGTCTGGGTGCCCTCGAACAGGCCCTTGCCGTACAGCCCGCCGCCGCCGATGGCGATCCTGGCCTGGTTGGTGTTGTAGCCGACGCCGGCCGGATCGAGCGCCGGGTTGGCGAAGGCCGCGAAGCGGTTGATCTGGTACTCGTCCAGTATGTCGAGCATCCACACCAGGACGGCCCCGACGACGGCCGCCGCCAGCAGGCCGGAGGTCCACCACAGGGAGGCGCCGGAGGCCAGCAGCATGCCCAGGATGATCACGCACAGCACCATCGCGGTGCCCATGTCGTCGATGAGCACGATGGTGACCGGGACCATGGCGATGCCCAGCGCCTGCAGGACGGCGCGGCGCCGCGGGTGTTCGCTGTCGCCCGCGTCGACCTGGGCGGCGAGCACCATGGCCATCGCGAGGACGACGGCGACCTTGGCGAACTCGCCGGGCTGGATCGTGTAGCTGCCGATCGACAGCCAGTTGCGCTGGCCGTTGATCTCGGTGCCCAGCGGGGTGAACACCAGCAGCATCACCACGAGGGTGAAGCCGAAGTAGACGGGGACCGCGCTGCGCAGCCGGTGGTGTCCCAGCCACATGACGGCCACCGCCAGGGCTATGCCCACGGCGAGGTTGATGGACTGCCGGATGAGGAAGTACTGCGGATCGCCGTTGTTGATCTCGGTGCGGTTGCGGGTGGCGGACCACACCAGGACGCAGCCGATGACCGACAGCAGGCCGGCCGCCAGCAGCATGATCCAGTCGACGCGCCGGGCGAGCGAGTCCCGGGCGGTCATCCGCCGCCAGGCGCTCTTGCGGGGTGCGAACCGCCCGATGCTCAGGGAGTAGTCACCCACGTCAGTCGTTCGACCTCTCGTCCCGCCCGGCCACATTGCCCGCGTTCCACTGTTCACCGGCCGGGTCGTCGCCCGGTGGCCGCTGTCCGCCGTCCTGGTCGCCGCCCGGTTCGAGGCCGTCGGGCAGTTGCCGGTCGCCCGGGTCCTCCTCCTGGCCGTCCTCGCCCGGTTCGCCGCCCTCTTCCGCGTCCTCGCCGCGGGGCTCGTCACGCTGGGCGATGATGGTGCCGTTCTCGTCGATCTCCGGCAGCGCCGCCTGCGGGGTGGGCAGCAGCGCCAGGTCCGCGTTGACGGAACCGTCCTCGCCGACCCCGTAGATCGCCTCGTAGATGTTGCGCACGGCCGGGCCCGAGGCCCCCGAGCCGGTGCCGGCCTGGGAGATGGTCATCACGATCGTGTAGTCCGGGGAGAAGGTGGCCAGCCAGGAGGTGGTCTGCTTGTCGCCGGACGCCTCCGCGGTACCCGTCTTGGCGTGCAGCGGGATCTCGCCCTGCGGCCAGCCCATGAAGCGCCAGCTGGCGCTTCCGGTGGTGATCACGGACTCGGTGGCGGACTGGAGGTCCGCGACGGTCTGGGCGTCGGCGGGCAGTTCGCCGGTGACCACGGGGGCGATCTCCTCCAGGACGGTGCCGTCCGCGCCGATGATGGCCTTGCCGACGGACGGCTCGTACAGGGTGCCGCCGTTGGCGATGGCCGCGTAGACGGAGGCCATCTGGATGGGGGTGACCAGCACGTCGCCCTGTCCGATGGAGAAGTTGAGCATGTCACCGGCGCGCATCTTCATGCCCTCGGTGCAGTTCTCGCGGGCGATCCGGGCGCCGTAGTCCTCGCGGTCGGTCTGGGCGACCTCGCACCAGTTGTCCTTGTTCGCCTCCCAGTAGTCCTGCTTCCACTGCCGGTCCGGGACGCGGCCGCTGGCCTCGTCGGGCAGGTCGATGCCGGTGCGGGCGCCGAGGCCGAAGCCGTGGGCGGTGGTGAACAGGGTGTCGTTGGGGTCGTCCTTGGGGTTGATGCCGCCGTCCCGCTCCCACTCGCGGTGCGCGATGCCGTAGAAGACGGTGTTGCAGGACACCTCGATCGCGCGGTGCAGGCTGATCATGCCGTAGCCCTGCGACTCGAAGTTCTTGAACGTCTGGTTGCCGATGCTGTACGAGGAGCCGCACTCGTAGCGGCCGTCGAAGTCGTAGCCGGCGTTGACGGCGGCGGTCGAGGTGACCACCTTGAACGTCGACCCGGGCGGGCTCTGGCCCTGGATGGCCCGGTTGAGCAGCGGGTAGTTGGAGTCGTCGCCGGTCAGCGCCTGGTAGTTCTCGGTGGTGATGCCGCCCACCCACACGTTGGGGTCGTAGTCGGGGGCGGAGGCCATGGCGACGACGCGGCCGGTGGCGTTCTCCAGGACGACCACGGCGCCGGAGTCCGCCTCGTAGGGGCGGCCGGTGATCTCGTCGGTGGTGCTGCGGGCCTCCTCCATCGCGCCGATGAGTTCCTGCTCGGCGACCGCCTGCACCCGTGAGTCGATGCTGGTGACCACGTTGGAGCCGGCCGCGGCGGCCTCGCCCTCGGCCTCGCCGATGACGCGGCCGAACTTGTCCACCTCGTAGCGGGTGACGCCGGGCTGGCCCCGCAGATAGCTGTCGTAGGTGCGTTCGAGGCCGGCGCGGCCGATCTGGTCCGAACGCAGCAGCGGCGCGTCGGTGTCCTTCGCGTCCGCCACCTCGTCGTCGGTGACCGGGGAGAGGTAGCCGAGCACCTGCGCGGAGTGCGAGCCGTACGGGGCGGGGTAGCGGCGTACGGCGGTGGGCTCGGCGCTGACGCCGGGGAAGTCCTCGGAGCGCTCGCGGATCTGGAGTGCCTGCTGCGGGGTGGCCTCGTCGGTGATGGGGATCGGCTGGTACGGGGAGCCGTTCCAGCACGGCTGCGGGGTCTGCGCGTCGCACAGCCGGATGCGCTGGGCGATCTCCTCGTACTCCATGCCGAGGAGTTCGGCCAGCCGGGTGAGGACGGCTTCGCCGTCGTCCTTCATCCGGGTGAGCTGGGAGCGGTCGGCGGAGACGACGAGACGGGTCTCGTTGTCGGCGATGGGCACGCCGCGGGCGTCGAGGATGGCGCCGCGCACGGCGGGCTGGACGACCTGCTGCACGTGGTTGCCGGCCGCGGCGGCGGCGAACTCGTCGCCCTGCCGGATCTGGAGGTACCACAGCCGGCCGCCGAGGGTCAGCAGCAGCGAGAAAACCAGTATCTGGATGATGATCAGCCGGATGGTGACGCGCGAGGTCCGCCCGGTCTCCGGGATGTTACTCACAGTCGCTTGACCCCCTTGATGCGCCCCGCCCGGTTACGGGCCGAGCGACTGAGCAACGTGCTGCGCTGGCCACCGATGCGGGCGGCCTTGCCGTAGCGGGTACGCCGGCCGCCCCCGCGGGTGCTGAGCCCGGTGCCGCCCCCGAACCAGCCGGACAGGTTGTCGCCGCCCGACGAGGGGCCGCCGGAGCCGTCGCCCTTGAGCGGATCGTTCTCCAGCCGCCGGGCCATCGCCATCACCAGCGGCACGGTGAACGGGGCGAGCAGCAGATCGTAGAGCGTGGCCGTCAGCAGCAGCCCGGTGAGCCCGACATGGCGGGCCGCGGTGTCGCCGACCAGCGCGCCGACACCCGCGTACAGCAGCGTGGAGGACAGCGCGCCGCCCGCCACCACCAGCATCGGCACGGTCGCCGAACGGTGCTGGCCGGTCTCGGGCTTGGTGAGCCCGGCCGCGTAGCCGATGACGCACAGCACCAGGGCGTAGCGGCCCACCGCGTGGTCGGCCGGCGGGGCCAGGTCGGCGAGCAGCCCGGCGCCGAAGCCCACCAGGGCGCCGCCGACGTGGCCGTACACCAGAGCCAGGCCGAGCACGGTGAGCAGCAGCAGATCGGGGACGGCGCCGGGCAGTTGCAGCCGGGCCAGGATCGTGACCTGGAGGACCAGCGCCACGACGACGAGGATCACCGCGAGGATCGTGCGGGAGACGCGCATGGTCAGCTCAATTCCTGGTGGCGGGGTCGTCGTCCTGGTCGGCGTCCTGCTCGCGGCGGGCGTTGCTGTCGCCGGGGCCCGGGGACTCGCCCGGTGTGGTGCGGTTCTGCACGCCGCCGTCCTCGCCGCCCTCCTCGGTGCCGCCCTCGCTCTCGTCCCCGGCGCCCGACCCATCACCCTGGTCGGTCTTGTCGGTCTTCTCGCCCTCGTCCTCCGCGGACTTCTTCTCGTCCTCGGGCCGGGGCGGCAGCACCGTGTCGCGCGGGTTGTCGCGCGGCGGTTCGACGACGACGCCGACCAGGTCGAGCCGGGTGAACGCCACGTACGGGCGGACCTGGACGGTACGGGTCAGGTCGCCCGCCGTGCGGTCCACGTTGATGACCTCACCGACCGGGACGCCCGGCACGAACGGCTTGTCCTCGGCCGAGCCGAAGGTCACCAGCCGGTCGCCCTTCTTCACCTGCGCGGCCTGGTTGAGCAGCTGCACGTCGAGCGCGTTGTCGCCGCGCCCGGTGGCGAAGCCGAGTTCGTCGCCGCCCTCCAGACGGGTGCCGACCGTGAAGCCGGGGTCGTTGGCGAGCAGCACGGTCGAGGTGCTGGGGCCCACGGTGGTGACCCGGCCCACCAGGCCGTCACCGTTGAGGACCGTCATGTCGCGGGCGATGCCGTCCCTGCTGCCCGCGTCGATCGTCACCGTCCAGGAGAAGCCCTGGGTGGCGCCGACGGCGATGACCTGCGCGCCGACAATGCCGTACTGGCCGGCCCCGGCGGTCTGGAGCAGATCATCGAGCTGCTGTATGCGGGAGTCGCGGTGCGCCTCGCTGCCCAGTTGCTGGCGCAGTTCGGCGTTCTCCCGCTCCAGTTCACTGATGCGGTCGTGCCGGCCGCCGGATTCCCGGACCGCGGCGATCGCGTTCCCGACCGGGTCGACCGCCGAGGCGACGCCGTTCTCCACGGGTCCGAAGAAGGCCGCGGTGGCCTCTCTGGGCCCGTTGAGCGGGGAGTTGTCCCCACCCCTGATGTCCATCGTGATCAGCGCGAAGGCGATGGATACCAGCAGGACGAGAAGCAGTCGGCTCTCTCGTGTGTCCCTCACGTGCGGCGGCCGTGCCTTTCTGGAACAGGTAGTCGATCAGATCCTCCGCCGCCGACGGTCCGCCGCGTGGACTCGTGTGGTCCACGCGGCGGAGCGTGGCTGCGGATCACCCCCGTCTGGGGGCACCTCCCGGCCGGGGAAGGTGGTCCGGCCGGGCTGTGGCCGCGATCAGCGGCGGGGCTGGGCGTCCAGCACCTGCTGGAGCGCCTCGAACTCCTCGACGCACTTGCCGGATCCCAGCGCCACCGAGTCCAGCGGGTCCTCGGCGATGTGGATCGGCATGCCGGTCTCCCGGCGCAGCCGTTCGTCCAGGCCGCGCAGCAGGGCGCCGCCGCCGGTCAGGACGATGCCGCGGTCCATGACGTCGCCGGACAGCTCGGGGGGGCACTTGTCCAGCGTCGTCTTGACGGCGTCGACGATGGAGTTGACCGGCTCCTCTATGGCCTTGCGGACCTCGGCCGAGGAGATCACCACGGTCTTGGGCAGCCCGCTGACGAGGTCGCGGCCCCGGATCTCGGTGTGCTCGTCCTCGTCCATCTCGTAGGCCGAGCCGATGGTGATCTTGATGCTCTCGGCGGTGCGCTCGCCCAGCAGGAGGCTGTACTCCTTCTTGATGTGCTGGATGATCGCGTTGTCCAGCTCATCGCCGGCCACCCGGATGGACTGCGCGGTCACGATGCCGCCCAGCGAGATGACCGCGACCTCGGTCGTACCGCCGCCGATGTCCACCACCATGTTGCCGGTGGCCTCGTGGACCGGGAGCCCGGAGCCGATCGCGGCCGCCATCGGCTCCTCGATGATGTGCACCTGGCGGGCACCGGCCTGGGTGGACGCCTCGATGACCGCGCGCCGCTCGACTCCCGTGATACCCGAGGGCACACAGACGACGACCCGGGGGCGGGCGAGATAACGCCGCTTGTGGATCTTGAGAATGAAGTAGCGGAGCATTCGCTCCGTGATCTCGAAATCGGCGATGACCCCGTCTTTCAGGGGGCGGACCGCGACGATGTTGCCGGGGGTCCGGCCGATCATCTTCTTCGCCTCGGCGCCGACCGCGAGAATGCCACCGGTGTTGGTGTTGATGGCGACGACCGATGGCTCATTGAGTACGATCCCGCGACCCCTGACGTACACCAGCGTATTGGCCGTCCCGAGGTCGACTGCCATGTCACGTCCGATGAACGACATATTGTTCGCCATAGGGATACATCTGGCCTTCCAGCTGGAGCGATGTGGGCGGGAGGTCGGCACGGGGGTGCGATGAACGAGGCACGCCTGGGGGTACTCCCTCGCCCGGACGGAGTCCGGGGGAGAGTGTGGCGGCTGATGCCATCGTATCCACGGCCGGTCGAACACGGAGCGCCGGAGCGCCGCTTTCGCCATTGTCGCGGGAACCGTGCCCGCCCTCCATCATGGTGACGTCGTGTTCGGGTGACGGGTTCCCTCGTTCGACTGTACATACCACAAAGGCGGAATGCGTTCAGGCTGGTGCCGCTGATCGGACCCCGTGTCGGACTGACGGGGATTCAGCGGTGATTCAGGAGCGCCCGGGGAAGAAGATTTTCAGCTCGCGTTCGGCGGATTCTTCCGAGTCCGACGCGTGGATGAGGTTCTCCCGGACGATCGTCCCGAAGTCACCGCGAATGGAGCCGGGGGTGGCGGTGATCGGGTCGGTGGGGCCGGACAGCGTCCGCAGCCCCTCGATGACCCGCTCGCCCTCGACGGTCAGCGCCACCGACGGGCCGGACGTCATGAACTCCAGCAGCGGCTCGTAGAACGGCCGGCCCTCGTGCTCCGCGTAATGCGTCTCCAGCGTGGCCCGGTCCAGGGTGCGCAGCTCCAGCGCGGTGATGGTCCAGCCCGCCTTCTTCTCGATGCGGCCGATGATCTCACCGATCAGGCCCCTCCTGACCGCGTCCGGCTTCAGAAGGACAAGGGTGCGCTGGGACATGGGGTGGCTCCTGGGGAAACGAATCCGGGGAAGTACCGGCACCTTACCCGGGATATCGCCGCCCTCCCGCACCCGGCCCGGGGCTACGGGGCCGCAGCGGCGGCCCCCGCGGCGTGGGCGGCCTTGATCTCGTCCACCTTCCGGCCGAAATGGACCGATGCCCACCACAGGCCGGCGAAGATCACGCCGAGCACGAACATCGCCGGCACGACGACACCGCTGGCGATCAGCGCTATCTGCAGGGCCCAGCCGAACTGCACCCCACCGGGCCGGGTGACCAGGCCGCACAGCAGCAGGCACAGCACCATGGCCGTCCCGCTCACCGCCCAGATGGTGGTCGCGGAGGTGTCGGTCAGCCGGACCGCGACCAGCGCCGCGAGCCCGATGACCAGCACCTCGGAGATCAGCGTGGAGGAACACAGCGTACGCATCAGCGGTCCCCCGCTTCCCGGCCCGCGCCGCCGGGCCGCCCCGGGCCGCGCAACAGCATTCTGGCCTCCCCGACCGTGATGACGGAGCCGGTGATCAGCACCCCGGCGCCCGCGTACTCGTCCTCCTCCTCGGCCAGCGAGATGGCCGCCTCCAGGGCGTCGTCCAGGCGCGGCTCGACCTGCACCCGGTCCTCGCCGAAGACCTCCACCGCGGCGGCCGCCAGCGCGTCCACGTCCATGGCGCGGTGGCTGGCGTTCCGGGTGACCACGACCTCCGTGAAGATCGGCTCGAAGGCCTCCAGCAGCCCGGTGACGTCCTTGTCGGCGCTGGGGCCGACCACGCCGATGAGCCGGCTGAAGCCGAACGCCTCCGTCACGGCCGCGGCCGCCGCCTGCGCGCCGCCCGGGTTGTGCGCGGCGTCCAGCAGCACCGTGGGGCTGGAGCGCACCACCTCGAGGCGCCCCGGCGAGGTGACGGCGGCGAACGCGGCGCGCACCACGTCGATGTCCAGCGTCGCGGACGCCTGGGTGGCGCCGATGCCGAAGAACGCCTCCACCGCCGCCAGCGCCACCACCGCGTTGTGCGCCATGTGCTCACCGTGCAGCGGGAGGAAGATGTCCGGGTACTCGCCGCCCAGACCGCGCAGCGTCAGCAACTGGCCGCCCACCGCGATCTCGCGGGAGACCACACCGAACTCCATGCCCTCACGGGCCACGGTGGCGTCCACCTCGACGGCCCGGCGCAGGATCACCGAGGCCGCCTCGATCTGCTGCTGGGCCAGCACCACGGTGGCGTCCTGCTTGACGATCCCGGACTTCTCCACCGCGATCCGCTCCGGCGTGGGGCCGAGCCGGTCGGTGTGGTCCAGGCTGATCGGAGTGATGACGGAGACCCCGGCGTCCAGCACGTTGGTCGCGTCCCAGGTGCCGCCCATGCCGACCTCGACGACCGCCACATCCACCGGGGCGTCGGCGAAGGACGCGTACGCCATGGCGGTCAGCACCTCGAAGAACGACAGCCGGTACTCCTGGCGGGCGTCCACCAGCTCCACGTACGGCTTGATGTCCTCGTAGGCGGCGATGAACCGCTCGGCGGACATCGGGGCGCCGTCCAGGCTGATGCGCTCGGTGATGGACTGCACGTGCGGGCTGCTGTACCGGCCGGTGCGCAGCTCGAAGCCGCCCAGCAGCGCCTCGATCATCCGGGCCGTGCTGGTCTTCCCGTTGGTGCCGGTGATGTGGATCGAGGGGTACGCGTGCTGGGGCTCGCCCAGCACGTCCATCAGCGCCTTGATCCGCTCGACGGAGGGGTCGAGCTTCGTCTCGCCCCAGCGCTTGGACAGCTCCGTCTCGACCTCGCGCAGCGCCCGGTCCACCTCCGGGTCGGCAGGCCGCTCCGGCACGCCGTCCCCGGCGGGCGGGCCGGCCTGGGTGCGCAGCGTGCGGCTGCCGGCCTCGATCACCGCGAGATCGGGGTCCCGCTGTGTCTCGGCGCCGATCAGCTCCTCGAAGGCGGCGGCGTCGAGATTCTCGGGGGTGCCGGCATCGCCGGAGTCGCCGGAGTCGGGGGGCTCGGGGCGGGAGTGCTCAGTCACGATGCCAGTCTACGAACCCCCACCGACACTCACCGCCCCTTGTCCGGATCGGTACCCGGGTGAGAGGTGGCGGCGGGCTCCGCAGGGCCGGTGCGGACGTCCGCGACGAGCTGCCCGTCCCGCAGCGTCAGCACCCGGGAGCAGCGCCCGGCCACCGCCTCCTCGTGGGTGGCGATCAGCAGGGTGCAGCCGTGCTCGGCGGCCAGCCGCTCGATCAGGTCCATGACGCGGGTGCCGGTGGCGGAGTCGAGATTGCCGGTGGGCTCGTCGGCGAGCAGCAGCCGGGGCCCGGCGATCAGCGCGCGGGCGATCGCCACTCTCTGCTGCTGGCCGCCGGAGAGCTGGGAGGGCAGCGCCTTCTCCCGGCCCGCCAGGCCGACCGCCGCCAACAGGCCGGTGGCGCGCTCGACACGGTCGAACGGCGTGTCGGCCCTGCGGCGCGGCAGCAGCGGGGCCAGCACGTTGTCCAGCGCGGTGAGCGCGGGCAGCAGATGGAAGCGCTGGAAGACGAACCCGACCCGTCCCCTGTAGCGGGCCAGCTCGCGGCGGCCGAGTGCGGTGATCTCCTCCTCCCCCACCCGGATCACGCCCTCGTCGGCGCGCTCCACGGCGCCGATGAGGTGCAGCAGGGTGGACTTCCCCGAGCCGGAGGGGCCGGTCAGCGCCACCGACTCGCCGGCCCCGATGTGCAGGTGCACCCCGTCCACGGCGGTGATCCGGTTCTCGGGGCCGGAGCCGAACGTCCGGCGCAGGTCCTTGACGGTCACCGGGACGCCCCCGGGTCCTGGGATGTTCATCGGGCGGCCTCTCGTGGGATGTGCGGGTCGTGGACGGTCACGGATGTCACTGACGGCTGAGCAGGGCGGCCAGCGGCAGGCCCCGTACCAGCCGGACCGGGAAGAGCGAGGCGGCCATCGCGAGCCCCACCCCGCCGGCCGCGGCCCCCAGCGCGGTGGCCAGTACGCCGGTGGGCAGTGCGCCCACCACCCACGCCACCAGGCCGGCCCCGGCGGCGGCCCCCAGGATCGCGCCGGCCGCGCCCAGCAGCGCGCCCTCGGCCAGCACCAGCCGGGTCAGCGCGCGATCGCTCCAGCCGGTGGCGCGCAGCACGGCGAGTTCGGCGTCGCGTTCGCGCATGCCGACGTACAGGACATCGGCGAGCGCGAAAGCGCCCAGCAGCACGGTGAGCGCGACGGCGGCGATGTCCACGGCGCGGATCTCCAGCGTCACGGCCGCTCCGAGCAGGGTGCCGGCGGCGGCGCCCTGGAAGTGCCACAGCACCGCGGTGACAAAGGTGAGGGCGGCGATGCCGACGGCGAGGGAGAGCACGGCGAGGGCAGCGCGTACCGGCACCCGGGTCACGTTCGCGAGAGCCAGCGCGGCCACCGAACGGCGGGCCCGCGCCCGCCGCCCGGCCAGCACCGGCGGGCGCAGCACCCCGGCGGGCCCGATCCTGGCGGCGCGCAGGGCCGGTCCGAGCGCGGCGAGCAGGGCGAGGGCGACGACGAGTGGCACGGTCAGCAGGACGAAGGCGGGTCGTACCGTCAGCCCGGTGAGCCCGGCCAGCGAAGGGGCCAGGACGGCCGCGAGTACGGCGGCGGTGGCCGCGACGGCGGCGACCTCGCCGAGTACGAGGGCGGCGAGCCGGCGCCCGGACCAGCCCAGGCAGGCCAGCGTGCCGAGTTCGGCACGCCGGGTGCGGACGGAGGCGGCGACCAGGTTGCCGGTGAACAGCGCGCACACCAGGAGCACCAGGCCGGACAGCAGCACGCTCTTGCGGTCCGCCTCCTGGACGAGGGTCACAGCGGCGCCCTTGCGGGTCCAGTGCTCCTCGATCAGCAGGTCGGGGCGGCCGAACTGTCCGGCGGCGACCTCCACCTGGCGCGGCGCGGGCGAGGAGCCGACGGTGATGTCCACGGTGAGCCCGGTGCCGGTGGCGATGCGTTCGGCGACCTGCCGCACCCGCTCCTGGGAGGCGTCGTCCAGTCCGGTCACCCCCGCGACCCGCACCCGCACGGCGGACAGCGGTGCGGCGGCCTGCGGGGAGGCGGGATGCAGCAGGTGATCGAGGGAGGCGAGGTTGGTGAGCAGCTGGGGCGGGGTGGCGAGATACCCGGTCGGGTTGCTGTTGGGCAGCCAGGGCCGGTCCCCCAGCAGCTCGCGCGACCGCTCGTCCGCCCCGGAGGCGGCGGCGGGGCGGTAGGACTCCAGGGGGACCTCGGAGAGTCCCGAGAAAGTGCTGATGGCGGCGGGGTCGAAGGTGCCGACCTGGGTGGGCTGCAGAAAGACGCCGGGCAGATTGATCTCGGCGTTCCCGTACAGGCGGCGGAAGCCGGTGTCCTGGCTGAGCCAGGGCGGCGGGGTGCCACCGAACTGCATCACCTCCTGCCATGCGGTCGCGACGTTCTGCTCCACCTGTTCCGGGGTCAGCGGGCCGGCTTCCGGAAGGTAGTGCGGCGGGTCGGCCTGGACGGTGCGGTTGTACGAGACGGGAGCCCGTCCCTCGCCCGGGAAGACGGACCGGTAGATGTCGGCGTAGTCCCGTTGCTCCGACCCCAGGGCCCGGTGGGGGGCAGCGGCCAGGTGCCGGGCCACGTCGAGGGAGGAGGCGCCGTGGATCCCGGTGGCGTCCGCGGTGACGCGGCTGATGTCGTACCGCACCGCCTCGTCCGACTGGGGATCGGCGGTCGCCAGCAACGGGACCGGGATGAACTCGTCGGGCCCCTCCCGCTCGGCCTCGGGAGGCTCCGCGCTCAGGTACTCCCCGGTGGTGAGGGCCTCGTCCAGACCGACCAGCTGCGCCTCGGCCCCCGGATCGACGGCCGCCGTCAGCAGGGTGGTGGCCCACGGCATCCGGATCACCGCACGGTCGCGGGTCTCGGCATGGTCGACCCAGGCCTGGCCCGAGGTGTGGAAGGTCCCGTCGGGGCGCCAGTGGACCACGATCAGCCGGGCGCGCCCTTCGGGGGTCATCTCGCCGAAACCCTCCATGACGTTGAGCGGGCACAGCGTCCGCGGCTGTCCGTCCGGCTGGATCTCCAGGACCGGCCGCCGCTGCTCGCAATGCGCCGTGTCAGCCGTCAGCGGTGCCCCGTTGTACGCGTACTCCCTGACGAGTTCGGTACCGAACTCGGTCTCGCGGGTCAGCGGCCACACCAGATCGTGCCGCGAGACGTAGACATAGTCGGCGCCCGGGTCCTGGGCCCTGGTCAGCCCCCGGTCGGAGATCCAGGTGCGGTCGATGCGCAGCAACTGGCGGTCCAGGGAGGGGTCGAGCAGTTCGGTGACGTCGAGTTCGCTCCACAGGACGACCCGCTGGTTGCCCACCATGGCGAGCGGGGCGGCGACCTCCACACCGTCGAGGGAGGCGATGCGCTCCCACTCCTCCATCGTGATGCCGCCGTACTGGCCGGACAGGAAGTTGGGGCTCACCTCCCCCGCCGCCCGCTCCACCTCGCCGGCCGCGCCGTCCGGGCGGACGAGGATGTCGTACGCGGCGCGGAAGTTGGCGTCCGCGGTGGACTCCACTCGTAACCGGGCGGTGTCCACCGAGCCGGTGAGCAGGATGAAGCCCATGCTCGCCACGAGCAGGCCCGCGAGCAGGGTCACCGCCCGTGCGGAACGGCGGTGCAACTGCTGGGTGATGTGGGCGAACACGGTGTCCTCGGGGTGTGCTGTGGTCAGGCGGTCACAAGCGGAAGCAGCAGCCGTTCTCCCGCCAGGAGCAGCCCAGCGAGTCGCAGGTCCACACGATGCGCCGGTGCATGCCCTGTCCGGGGCTGATGCGACAGGTGACGCCCCAGTCGCAGATGGCGGACGCGGCCTCCACCGGCGGGGTGGGCAGCACCCGGCGCAGGGCGGCGTCGGCGAGCTGGTTCAGCAACTTCATCGTTCTCACCCTTTCTCGCGTTCGGACGGCGGCCCGGCGGGCCGCCGTTCCTTGTGCCGGAGACCGTAGAACGCCCGCGCATACGGTCGATACACCGTTCCCCTCCCCTGCGTCGATACGCTTCGACGGACCGGCCGGTGGCGCACCGGACCGGACGCGGCCACCCCCGGTACCGCACGCCAGTTCCCCTGTGAAGCGCTTCACCTCTAAGGTCGAACCTTGCGTCACCGGCACGATTCGTTCCGTAGTTCCCCAGGGGTGGGAGAAGTCTTCGATGATGCCCGAACCACGCATTGTGTTCCGGCTGCTGGGTCCCGTGGAGATCCGTAGCGGCACCGCCACACCGCCGCGCGTCGGCAAGCCGCACGCCGTCCTCGCCGCCCTGTTGCTGCGCCCCAACCGGGCGGTGTCCTTCGGCACGCTCAGCGAGGCGCTGTGGGACGGCGAGCCGCCGCGGTCCGCGCTCTCCAATCTGCGCACTTACGTGCACCGGCTGCGCCGGTGTCTGCCGGGCGGCGGCGACGGCGTGCTGCTCAGCCACCCGGGCGGCGGGTACGAGATCCGCCTCGCCCCGGGCGACAGCGATCACCTCGTCTTCGGGCACCTCGTCCGCCGGGGCCGCGACCTGCTCGCCGCCTCCGACCCGCGCGGCGCCGCCGTCGCGCTGCGCCGCGCCCTGGAGCTGTGGCGCGCCGAGCACGCCGCCGCCGGACTCGACCGGCGCGGGCTGCTCGTGCCCGAACTCGCCCACCTCGACATCGAACGGCTGCGCGCTCTGGAGGACCTGGCCGACACCTGGCTCGAACTCGACGAACCGCGCCGTGCCCTGGACACCGCCTGGCAGGTCGTCTCCGCCGACCCGCTGCGCAGCCGCGGCTGGCAGCTCGTGCTGCGCGCCCATCACCGGCTCGGCGAGCACGGCCGGGTCACCGAGTCGTACGCCATGGCCCGCGCCGCCTTCCGGGACGGGCTCGGCCGCGATCCGGATGCCGAACTCGCGCGGCTCTGCGAGCGCTTGATGTATCGCCCGTATGCGGGGGCCTCCTAACGTACGGGCCCGGCCGACCGGAGCGGCCGGAGGCCGAGGTGTGGAGGCGGGCCGATGACGTATGTCCTGCTGAGCTGCCAGGTGTTGCTGGCCGTGGTCTTCCTGGTGTCCGCGACCGGCAAGCTGCGGCCGTCCGGAGTCCGCGCCCTGCGCCGCACCCTGCGGGAACTCGGCCTGCCCGCCCGTCTTGTCCCGTTCACCGCCGGCGCCACCATCACCGCCGAGGCCGCCGCGGGGCTGCTGGTCCTGCCGACACCCACCGCCCGGTACGGCCTGCTGCTCGCCGCGCTGCTGCTGGCGGCTCTCACCGCCGGAGTGGCCCGGGTCGTCATCGGGCGGCAGGCGGTCAGCTGCGCCTGCTTCGGGCCCAGCGTCCGGCCGCTGCGCGGTGTCCATCTGGTGCGCAACGGGCTGCTGCTGCTCGCCGCCGGGTGCGGCCTGGCGCTGCTGCCTGCCGCCGGGCCCGCGCACGCCGAGGTGCTGGCCGTGGCGGTCGCGGTCGGCTCGGTGGCCGCGCTGGTGCTCATCGGGCTGGACGACATCACGGAGCTGTTCTTCCCGTCCACGATCAGGAGGCGCACGTGATCGCCCTGGTGCTGTCCGTCCTCGCGCTGGCTGTCACCGCGCTCAATCTGCTGCTGTGCTACGGCATCATCCGCCGGCTGCGCGCCGAACCGGCCCACGGGCCCGGCCCCATCCCTACCGACCACACGGTCACCGGCCTGCGGGTCGGCGTTCCCGTCGCGCTGCCCGCCGGGGCCCCGACGCTGGTCGGCTTCTTCTCTCCCGGGTGCGGCGCCTGCGCGGACCTGCTGCCGGCCTTCACCAAGGCCGCCGAGGCGCATCCGGGCGGTACGGGCGAGGTCACCGCCGTCGTCGTCGAGGCGGTCCCGGACTCCGGCAGTCGGATCTATCTGGACGCGCTGGCCCCCGTCGCCGAGGTGCTGCGGGTCCCGCCGGACTCCCCCTGGGTGACCGCCTTCGGGGTCACCGGCTTCCCCCAGGTGCACGCCCTCACCGAGGACGGCGCGCTGCGCTGGTCCGCCGTGGGCCCGTCCGACCTCGAACGGCGGCTCGCGGGATGAGGGAGTCCGCCCGTGCCGCGTTCTCGCTGGCACTGCGCGCCCGCCCCGCGGTGCTCGCCGCGACCCTCGTCCTCACGGTGGTCGAGGCGCTGATCCCGGTGGCCGCCGCCTGGCTCACCGCGCGCCTCGTGGACGGGCTGACGCGCGGCGAGGGAGCCCTGACCGGGTACGCGTCCGCGCTCGCCGCCTGCGGGATCCTGGCCGCCCTGCTGCCGTACCTCCAGCGGCTCGCCCAGGGCGAACTCGCGCGCGCCGTCGCCCGGCAGGCGCAGAACCGCCTCTTCCGCGCCGTCACCACCCAGCCCGGTCTCGCCTGGTACGAGAACCCCGACCGGCTCACCCAGCTGCGCCAGGCCCAGGATTGCGGTCAGCACACCCCGACCGATCTGCTGGACTGCGCGATGGCGCTGGTGCGCTCGGCACTCACGCTGCTCGGCTTCGGCGCCGTACTGACCGGCATCCATCCGCTGCTGGCCGCGCTGGTGGCGGTGGGCACCGTACCCAAGCTGATCGCCGAGATCCGGGTGGCGCGGGCCAGGGCGGGCGCCGTACATGGACTGACCGCGCACCAGCGGCGCGAGGTCTTCTACATGATGCTGCTGGCGGACGCACCGGGCGCCAAGGAGGTTCGGCTGTTCGGCATCGGCGATCTGCTGCGCCGCCGGATGATGGCGCAGCGGCACGCCGCCGACCGGGAGCGGCTGCGGCTCGATGTGCGCGCGTTGCTGCTGAACGGGGTGCCGACGGTGATCACGGCGGGCGTGGCGGCGGGTGGCCTGCTGTGGGCTGTGGGCAGGGTCCGGGACGGAGCGCTGAGCGTCGGCGAACTGACGCTGGTCGTCACGGCGATCGCCGCCGTGCAGAGCACTCTGGGCACCCTGGTCGGCGCCGTCGCGAACGGGCACCAGCACCTGCTGGTCTTCCGCGCCTACACGGAGCTGGTGACGGCGCCGCCCGTCCTCACGACGCGCGAACCGGCCCGGCCGATCGGCCCGTTGCGCGGGGCGGTGGAACTGCGCGACGTGTGGTTCCGGTACGGACCGGACCATCCGTGGATTCTGCGCGGCGTGAACCTGCGGATCGCGGCCGGCGAGTCTCTGGGGCTGGTCGGGGTGAACGGCGCCGGAAAGAGCACACTGATCAAGCTGCTGTGCCGGTTCTACGACCCCGAGCGCGGCAGTGTGCGCTGGGACGGCACCGATCTGCGCGACATCCGGCCGGAGGCGCTGCGCGAGCGGCTGAGCGTCGTCTACCAGGACCACATGAACTACGAGATGACGGCGGCCGAGAACATCGGGCTCGGCGACCCGGAGCGCGCCCACGACCAGCGGCGCGTGGCGGAGGCGGCACGCCGGGCGGGCATCCACAACGTGCTGGCGGCGCTGCCGGCCGGCTACCGGACGATGCTCAGCCGCGGCTACTTCGGGGAGAGCGGCAAGGACGACGGCGTGGTGCTGTCGGGCGGGCAGTTCCAGCGCCTGGCCCTGGCCCGATCCATGATGCGCGAGGACCGGGACCTGTTCGTCCTGGACGAGCCGACGTCCGGCCTCGACCCGCTCGCCCAGGCGGAGGTCGGCCGGCTGATCCACCACCACGGCGCGGGGCGTACCCGGGTGCTCGTCTCGCACCGGCTGAGCGAGATCCGCGACGCCGACCGGATCGCGGTGCTGGCGGACGGCCGGATCGTCGAACTCGGCACCCACGAGCACTTGATGGCGGTCGGCGGCCACTACGCGGCGGCCTTCCGCAGCCAGGCCGCCGGTTTCCAGCTGGACGGCGTGTGACCGGGCGCCGGGGCAGGCGGGGACGGCGGGCTGGGGGCACCCCCGGACGAAATCCGGGGAAGGCTGCTGTGCCCGCGGTGATCGCCGGCGGCGCACTGGTCGCGTGGGCACGCCGGGCGTTCCTGTACAGCACCGTCGAGGGGCACAGCATGGAGCCCACCCTGTACGCCGGTGACCGGCTGCTGGTGCGGCGGGTGTCGGCGAAGCGGCTGCGGGTGGGTGATCTCGTGGTGTGCCCCGTGCAGTTGCCCGGTGGCGCCGTGTTCCTTACCCCGCCCAGGGAGACCGTCCCCCGGCTGTGGGTGAAGCGGCTGGCCGCGCTGGCCGGTGATCCGATGCCGCCGGGCATGGTGGCCGCCGGATACAACGGGACGGTACCGCCGGGTGCCGCCGTACTGCTGGGCGACAACCCGGCGGCCAGTGCCGACTCGCGGGCCGTGGGCCCCGTCCCCCTGGGGCAGGTGCTGGGGCGGGTGGTGTGGCGGGCCGGGGTCAGCCGGGGAGGTTCGCCAGCTGCGAGGTCAGGCGGATGATGTCGGCCTCGGCCGCCGCCTTGCGGGTCTTGATCTTCTCGACCACCTCGGCCGGAGCCTTGGCCAGGAAGCCCTCGTTGCCCAGCTTGGCCGTGGCCTGCTTCAGCTCCTTCTCGGCCACGCCCAGGTCCTTCGTGAGCCGCTTGCGCTCGGCCTCGAAGTCGATGGCACCGGACAGGTCCAGGGACACGACGGCACCCGCCACCGGCAGCGAGGCGGTGGCCGCGAAGCCGTCGCCGGCCGGGTTGAGGCGCAGCAGCGCCCGCACGGCCTCCTCGTGCGCGGTCAGGCCCGTGCCGGAGAGGTCAAGGGTGGCCGGCACCCGCTGCCCCGGCTGGAGACCCTGGTCCGCGCGGAACCGGCGGACCTCGGTGACCAGTTGCTGGACATCCGCGATCTCCTGCTCGGCCGCCGCGTCCCGGTAACCGGAGTCCTGCGGCCAGGAGGCGATGACGACCGACTCTCCGCCGGTCAGGGTGGTCCACAACTTCTCGGTGACAAACGGGATCACCGGGTGGAGCAGCTTCAACATCGCGTCGAGGACTTCGCCGAGCACCCGGCGAGAGACCTCGGCGCGCCGCCCGCCGCCGGCGAAGACGGTCTTGGACAGTTCGACGTACCAGTCGAAGACCTCGTCCCACGCGAAGTGAAAGAGAGCGTCACTGAGTTTGGCGAACTGGTAGTCCTCGTAGTAGGCGTCGACCTCGGCGATCACCGAGTTCAACCGGGAGAGGATCCACCGGTCGGCAGCCGACAGTTCCTCGGCGTCGGGCAGCGGGCCTTCCACCGTCGCGCCGTTGAGCAGTGCGAAGCGCGTGGCGTTCCAGATCTTGTTGGCGAAATTGCGGGACGCCTGGACCCAGGATTCGCCGATCGGGATGTCCACGCCCGGATTCGCGCCACGGGCGAGGGTGAAGCGGACCGCGTCGGAGCCGTAGGCGTCCATCCAGTCGAGCGGGTCGACGGCGTTGCCGAAGGACTTCGACATCTTCTTGCCGAACTCGTCACGGACCATGCCGTGCAGGGCGATGGACTGGAACGGCGGCGTGCCGTCCATCGCGTACAGGCCGAACATCATCATCCGGGCGACCCAGAAGAAAAGGATGTCGTAGCCGGTGACCATCACCGAGTTGGGATAGAACTTGGCCACGCTCGGGGTCTGTTCCGGCCAGCCCAGTGTGGAGAAAGGCCACAGGCCGGAAGAGAACCAGGTGTCGAGGACATCCGTGTCCTGCGTCCAGCCCTCGCCGCTCGGCGGCTGCTCGTCGGGCCCGACACACACGGTCTCGCCGTCCGGGCCGTACCACACGGGGATGCGGTGGCCCCACCACAGCTGGCGCGAGATGCACCAGTCGTGCATGTTGTCGACCCAGTCGAAGTAGCGCTTGACCATCTCCGGCGGGTGGATGGTGACCCGGCCGTCGCGCACCGCGTCACCTGCGGCCTTGGCCAGCGGCTCGACCTTGACCCACCACTGCATGGACAGCCGGGGCTCGATGGTGGTCTTGCAGCGCGAGCAGTGGCCGACCGAGTGCTGGTACGGGCGCTTCTCGGCGACGATACGGCCCTCGGCACGCAGGGCGGCGACCACCGCGGAGCGTGCCTCCAGCCGGTCGAGGCCCAGGAAGGGGCCGTGCACGGTGATCACGGCGTGCTCGTCCATGATCGTGAGCTGCGGCAGGTCGTGGCGACGGCCGATCTCGAAGTCGTTGGGGTCGTGGGCCGGCGTGACCTTCACCGCGCCGGTCCCGAACTCGGGATCGACGTGGGAGTCGGCGACCACCGGGATGGTGCGGTCCGTCAGCGGCAGGGAGATCCGCCTGCCGATGAGGTGGGCGTAGCGCTCGTCGTCCGGGTGAACGGCCACGGCAGTGTCGCCCAGCATGGTCTCGGCGCGGGTGGTGGCCACCACGAGGGAGTCGTCACCGTCGCCGTAGCGGATGGAGACGAGCTCGCCGTCGTCCTCCTGGTACTCCACCTCGATGTCGGACAGCGCGGTCAGACAGCGCGGGCACCAGTTGATGATGCGCTCGGCACGATAGATCAGGCCGTCGTCGTACAACCGCTTGAAGATCGTCTGGACAGCCTGGGACAGGCCCTCGTCCATGGTGAAACGCTCACGCCGCCAGTCGACACCATCGCCGAGCCGCCGCATCTGGCCGCTGATCTTGCCGCCGGACTCGGCCTTCCACTTCCACACCCGGTCGGTGAATGCCTCACGGCCCAGGTCGTGGCGGGACTTGCCTTCCTTGGCCAGTTCGCGCTCGACCACGTTCTGGGTGGCAATGCCGGCGTGGTCCATGCCGGGCTGCCACAGCGTCTCGTAGCCCTGCATCCGCTTGCGGCGGGTAATGCCGTCGATGAGGGTGTGTTCCAGAGCGTGGCCCAGGTGAAGACTGCCGGTGACGTTCGGCGGCGGGATGACAATCGCGAAGGGTTCCTTGTCGCTCTCCGCATCCGCCTCGAAGTAACCGCGCTCTACCCAGCGCTCGTACAACGGCCCCTCTACCTCGGCCGGCGCGTACTGCGTCGGGAGTTCGGTGGCGGCGCTGTGGGGCCCGGGGGTGGCGGGCGGCTGAGTGTTCTCGGTCACGGAGCCCAGTCTACGGGCGGGGTGGGCCGCTCCTCGAATCGGTTGCGGGGCGGTGGGCCGGTGCGCCGGTGGCGGACGGCATGGGCGCGGGCCGCCTCCCCATCTGCGGCACAATGCCGGGTACATGAGGCATCCGGTCAGATGAGATGCCGGCCACACGGGGATCACCATGACGCAGCCACCGCCCGGACCGTACGGATCGCAGCAGCCGCCCCAGCACGGGTACGGCACGCCGCAGCCGCCCTCCGCACCGTACGGGGGTGCGCCGTACGGAGGCCCGCAGTACGGGGGCGCGCCGTACGGGCAGGTCCCGCCGCAGCCCGCCGGCCCCGCTTCCGGCGGCGGCAACGGCAACGGCAAGCTGATCGGCATCACCGCGGGTGTGCTCACCCTCGCCGCCGCGCTCGGCGTCGGGCTGGTGCTGGTCCTGAACGGCGACAACGGCCCCTCGCTCAAGGACGACGGCACGAAGTACACGCTGGCCACCCCCGAGGAGGTCGGCGGCTACACGCTGACGTACGGCGACGAGACAGAGGACTTCTTCACCTCGGAGGAAGCGCGCCGGGTGGGTTTCACGGAGGAGGGCGCGGCCATGGCCAGCTACGCCCAGGACGAGTCGTCCGAGGACTCCAACGTCCTCTTCTTCCAGGGTTCCTGGGGCACGGTGACGGATCCGGCGCACGCCCCCGACGAGATGTTCGCGATGATCGCCGAGGACCTGAACGAGGACGCGGACGAGGACGACCGGGTGGAACTCGTCGGCTCCCCCTCCTCCATGAGCCCCGGCGGCCTGCACAACGCGGCGCTCTCCTGCCAGGAGATGAAGCCGGCCCAGCCGCAACCCGGCGAGCCCGAGGTCTCCTTCGTCTGCATCTGGAGCGACTACAGCACGATCGGTGTGGTGTACGGCATTCCCGGCACCGCCGAGGGCACCGTCCCGCTGAATCTGGAACGGACCGCGGAACTCGCCTCCGAGCTGCGCGCTTTCGCGCTGGTCGAGGTTCCGGCCGGGGACGGCGCGCCGGGCGAGGACTGATCGCCGCCGGAAGAGCGCACGGGGGCGGATGTACACGGGGGTATTTCGTCGGACAGGATGAGCGGTAACGCTTGTCGCAGTGATAAGGGGAAAAACCCATGAGTCAGTACCAGCCGGGCCCGTACGGGCAGCAGCCCCCGCAGGGCCAGCCCGGCCAGCCCGGCCCGTACGGGGCACCGCCGCCGCCGGGTCCGCCCGGTGCCGCGCCCAACCCGTACGCACAGGGCGGCGCTCCGGGAGCTCCCAGCGGGCCGGGCTACGGCTACCCGCAGCAGCAGCCGGGACAGCCGGGCCCGCCCCCGCCGCCCGGCGCGTACCCCGGTCAGCCGGGTCAGCCGGGTCAGCCGCAGGGCGCCCCCTACGGCCAGCCCCAGGCGCCGGGCCCGTACGGCCAGCAGCCCCCGCAGGGCCCGCCCGGCCAGTACCCGGGCCAGCCGCCCTACGGCCAGATGCCGCCCCCGCCCTCCGGCGGCGGCAACGGCAAGAAGGCCGGGATCATCGTGGGCGCCCTGGCCGTGGTCGCCGCGCTGGCGGTCGGCGGTGTGGTGCTGCTCGGCGGTGACGACGAGAAGAGCGAGACGCTCGTCGGCTACTCGCTGAGCTTCCCCGAGCTGACCGGTGAGTTCGTCCAGACCGATTCTCAGGAAAGCTCCGGCATGTCGGAGGAGGAGCTGGCCCAGTTCGGGCTCGGCCCCGATGCCCAGGGCGCCAGCGCCAACTACCTCGCAGGGATCGACCCCGCCGAGGTGGACGCGATGACCGACCCCTCCGAGCTCCAGGACACCGTCCTGACCACCATGTTCGGCGTCGGCCTGTGGGGCGAGATCGAGAACCCCGAGGTCACCGTCGACGCGCTGCTCGCCTACGCCGCCGAGGAGGCGACCAACAGCGAGGACGGCGAGCTCGTGGGCAGCCCGGAGACGGTCACGCCCAGCGGGCTGAACGGCGCGACGATGAAGTGCCAGTACGCGGCGGTCACGGACGCCATCATGAACCAGACCGTGCAGGTCCCGGTGTGTGTCTGGGCGGACAACAGCACCATGGGCTTCGCGGCGTTCCAGAAGCAGCAGGGTGTGGAGACGCCGATGGAGATGCCCATCGACGAGGCGGCCAACGCGGCCGCCCAGCTGCGTTCCGACTCGCTCGTCGCCCCCAGCGAGAGCTGACGGTTCACGCGTCGACGGCGGGGCCCGGACACCACATCACTCGGTGTCCGGGCCCCGCCGTCGTGCGTGCCGCTGTCGTATCCGGCCGTGCCGGGTACGGGCGCTCAGGCCGTCTTCTCCTGCGGCGGAACGCCGCTGCCGCCCCGCTGCTTCGCCAGGCGCGAGCGCGGCACCAGCGTCGGGTTCACGTTGGAGCGGACCACGTCCTCGGTGATCACCACGCGGCCCACGTCCTGGCGGGACGGGACCTCGTACATCACCGACATCAGGACCTCCTCCATGATGGCGCGCAGTCCGCGCGCGCCGGTGCCGCGCAGGATCGCCTGGTCGGCGATCGCCTCCAGCGCGGGGAGGTCGAACTCCAGCTCGACGCCGTCCAGTTCGAACAGCCGCTGGTACTGCTTGACCAGCGCGTTGCGCGGCTCCACCAGGATCCGCAGCAGCGCCTCGCGGTCGAGGTTGTGCACCGAGGTGATGATCGGCAGCCGGCCGATGAATTCGGGGATCATCCCGTACTTCACCAGATCCTCGGGCAGCGCGTCCGAGAGCAGCTCCGCCGTGTCCCGTTCCCGCTTGGAACGGATGTCGGCGCCGAAGCCGATGCCGCGGCCGCCCGAACGGGCCCGGATGATCTCGTCGAGACCCGCGAACGCGCCGCCCACGATGAAGAGCACATTCGAGGTGTCGATCTGGAGGAACTCCTGGTGCGGGTGCTTGCGCCCGCCCTGCGGCGGCACCGCCGCGGTCGTCCCCTCCAGGATTTTCAGCAGCGCCTGCTGCACGCCCTCACCGGACACATCGCGGGTGATCGACGGGTTCTCGCTCTTGCGGGCGACCTTGTCGATCTCGTCGATGTAGATGATGCCCTGTTCGGCCTTCTTGATGTCGTAGTCGGCGGCCTGGATCAGCTTCAGCAGGATGTTCTCGACATCCTCTCCGACATAACCCGCCTCGGTGAGCGCCGTGGCGTCGGTGATGGCGAACGGCACATTCAGCATCCGGGCCAGCGTCTGCGCCAGCAGTGTCTTGCCGGAGCCGGTCGGGCCCAGCAGCAGGATGTTGGACTTGCCGAGCTCGATCTCCTCGTCGCGCGCCGCGCCCGCCTCGGTCTCGGTGGCCCGCACCCGCTTGTAATGGTTGTAGACGGCCACCGACAGGGCGCGCTTGGCGTCGTCCTGGCCGACCACATAGCTTTCCAGGAAGTCGTAGATCTCGCGCGGCTTCGGAAGCTCGCTCAGCTCCGAACCGGGCGATTCCGCCAGCTCTTCCTCGATGATCTCGTTGCACAGGTCGATGCATTCATCGCAGATGTAGACCCCCGGACCCGCGATGAGCTTCTTCACCTGTTTCTGGCTCTTGCCGCAGAACGAGCACTTGAGCAGATCGCCGCCATCACCGATGCGTGCCACGAGGTGCTTCCCCTTCGCCTGCGCACCGCCGGGGAGACGGTGCCTGGTGCTTGCTTAGACGACGGTACCTTGTCGCCCCGACGGAATGGCCCCCCTTGGCGGGAATCCCCCGGCTCGGGGGCCTTCCCGTCCAAAAGGGGCGGCCAGTTACAGCCTTGTACTGCCTCTTGTGTTGCTGGGTACTGCTGCCCGTTCCCGGCCGGCTCAGACCGAGACGGTGGAACGGGTGGTGACGATCTGGTCGATGAGACCGTAGTCCACCGCCTCCTTGGCGGTGAGGATCTTGTCCCGCTCGATGTCGTCACGGATCTGCTCGATCGGCCGGGTGGAGTGCTTGGCCAGCATCTCCTCCAGCTGGTCACGCATCCGCTGCACCTCACGGGCGGCGATCTCCAGGTCGGAGACCTGACCGCGACCGGTCTCGGAGTACGGCTGGTGGATCAGCACCCGGGCGTTGGGCAGCGCAAGCCGCTTGCCCGGGGTGCCCGCCGCCAGCAGCACGGCCGCGGCCGAGGCGGCCTGGCCCATGCACACGGTCTGGATCTCCGGCTTGACGAAGTCCATCGTGTCGTAGATGGCGGTCAGCGCGGTGAAGGAGCCACCGGGGCTGTTGATGTAGATCTGGATGTCGCGGTCCGGGTCCATCGACTCCAGGCACAGCAGCTGCGCCATGACGTCGTTGGCCGACGCGTCGTCGATCTGCACGCCGAGGAAGATGACCCGCTCCTCGAAGAGCTTCGCGTACGGGTCGTACTCGCGCACGCCCTGCGAGGTGCGCTCCACGAAGCGCGGGACGATGTAACGGGACTCGGCCGGGAGCCGGTCGTAGATGCCGGAGCCGGGGAACCGCTGGGATGAAGTCATGTGGTGTCTACCGCCTTGGGAAGGGCCCGCTGGGCCGGCCTGCCTGAACGTTCGAGGGAGGGCGTAAGAGACCGGCTCAGGCGCCCGTGCCGCCGCCGCCTTCGATGTCGGCCGCGCTGGTGATGACCCGGTCCAGCAGGCCGTAGTCGCGGGCCTCCTCGGCGTTGAACCAGCGGTCGCGGTCCGCGTCGCGGTCCCACTGCTCCTCGGACTGGCCCGAGTGCAGGGCCGAGAGCTTCGCCATCTTGCGCTTGGTGCGCAGCAGCTGCTCGGCGTGGATCTTGATGTCCGAGGCGGAGCCGGCCAGGCCCGCGGACGGCTGGTGGATCAGGATCTCCGCGTTCGGCAGCGCGAAGCGCTTGCCGGGCGCACCGGCGGTGAGCAGGAACTGACCCATCGAGGCGGCCATGCCCATGGCGATGGTCACCACGTCGTTCTTCACGTACTGCATGGTGTCGTAGATCGCCATGCCCGCCGTGATCGAGCCGCCGGGGCTGTTGATGTAAAGGAAGATGTCCTTGTCGGGATCCGCGGCGAGCAGCAGCAGCTGCGCGGTGATCTTGTTGGCGATGTCGTCATCGACCGGCTGGCCGAGGAAGATGATGCGCTCGTTGAGCAGCCGGTTGTAGACCTGGTCGCCGAGACCGCCGTTGGAGGGTTCAGCGGCGGCGGAAGGCATCGGGAGCGTCACGTATCCACCTGCTCGTTGTGGGACGGCGGCACTGTCGCCAGGCCGTCGCATGGCTTAAGCGTTGTACTTCTTACGGACCCTAACGCGCGGCGCCGCCGGACCCGTCCCGGCCAGGGAACTGTTCGCTGTGAGCGCAGGGTGCCCGCGGGGTGGGGCGGCCGGGGTGCGCGACGGGGCCGGACATTGTCATATCCGGCCCCGCCCTTGACGCTTCCGCGCTGACCCGCGCGGGAGGGTGAATCAGGCGTTCTCGGCCTTCTCGGCCTTGTCCTCGCCCTTGCCCGCCTCGGTGGTCTCCTCGACGGCCTCGGCGGACGCCTCGGCGCCCTCCTCGTCCTCGTCGTCGAGGTGGACCGGCTCACCGTTGGTGTCGGTCACCTTCACCGACTCCACGACGGTCGCCAGCGCCTTGCCGCGGCTGACCTCGCCGACCAGCATCGGCACCTGGCCGCCCTCGACGACCGCCTGCGCGAACTGGTCGGGGGACATGCCGGAGGACTGCGCCCGGCGCACCAGGTGCTCGGTGAGCTCCTCCTGGCTGACGGTGAGGTTCTCCGACTTGGCGATCTGGTCCAGGACGAACTGGGTGCGGATGCCCTTCTCGGCCTGCTCCTTCAGCTCGTCCTCGAACTCCTCGACCGTCTTGTCCTGGATCTTCAGGTAGGCCTCGAGGTCCATGCCGAGCTGGCCCAGCTGGTGGTGCTCCAGGTTGTGCTTGCGGGTCTCGACCTCGTCCTTGAGCAGCTTCTCCGGCATCGGGACCTCGACCAGCTCCAGCAGCGCGTCGAGGACCTTCTCCTGCGCCTCGGTGGCCTGCTGGTACTTCTTCTGGTCGGCGAGCCGGCGGCGGCTGTCCGCCTGGAGCTCCTCGAAGGTGTCGAACTCGCTGGCGAGCTGCGCGAACTCGTCGTCCGCCTCGGGCAGCTCACGGGCCGAGACGCTGATCACCTTGACGGTGACCTCGGACTCCTGGCCGGCGGCCGAGCCGCCCTTGAGCGTGCTGGTGAAGGTGGCGGTGCCGCCGGCCTCCAGGCCGGTGACGGCCTCGTCGATGCCGTCGAGCAGCTGGCCCGAGCCCACGGTGTAGTCCAGGCCCTCGGCGACGCCGTCCTCCAACACCTCGCCGTCGACCTTGGCCTCCAGGTCGAGCTTGAGGACATCGCCCTCGGCGGCGGCGCGCTCGACGACGGAGGTCGAGGCGAAGCGCTCACGCAGCTGCTCGACGGCCTCGGCCACGTCCTCGTCGGTGACCTCGGCGGCCTCGACGGTGACCTCGATGCCCGAGTAGTCGGGGATCGTGATCTCGGGCCGGATGTCCACCTCGGCGGTGAACGTGAGCAGCTCGTTGTCCTTCAGCTCGGTGATGTCCACCTCGGGCTGACCCAGCGGGTTCAGATCGCCCTCGGAGACGGCCTCGCTGTAGAACTTCGGCAGCGCGTCGTTGACGGCCTCCTCCAGCACGGCGCCACGGCCGAAACGCTGGTCGATGATGCGGGCCGGGATCTTGCCCTTACGGAATCCGGGCACCGTGACCTGCTGGTTGATCTTCCGGTACGCCGCGTCGAGGCTGGGCTTGAGCTCCTCGAAGGGCACCTCGACAGTGAGCCGAACCCGGGTGGGGTTCAGGGTCTCCACGGCGCTCTTCACGGTCGGTCTCCTTGGGGCTGACTTCTGGGAGGTATGCGGTGCTGCGGTGATGCTGCGTGGCCGAGCCTATGGGTGCCGGTCTGGCCGCTGGTACCCGGTACCCGGTTGCGGGCACGCCACAGGCGCACGATCTCTTCATAGTACGTGGTCGGGGTGGCCGGATTCGAACCGACGGCCTTCCGCTCCCAAAGCGGACGCGCTACCAAGCTGCGCCACACCCCGTGGTCGCTCATGACGCGACACGTAGCGTACAGGTCCGCTCGCCTCCCGGCTCCCCCGCCTCTGGGCGGCGCGGCGCTGGTACGATGCTGTCCGCACGGTGATCGTCGCCGCGGTCGGGAACGACCGGGTGGCCCGTATCCCCGGCGCGCGGGCGTAGCTCAATGGTAGAGCCCTGGTCTTCCAAACCAGCTACGCGGGTTCGATTCCCGTCGCCCGCTCCGTGAGGCCCGGCCCGGCTCCTTCGGGGGCCGGGCCGCCGCGTTGCTCAGGGACCGCTCGAATTGATGGAATCGTCCACGGAGCTGACGGAGTTGGAGATCGACTCCAGGAAGTCCCGTATGGGGTCGGCGGCTCCGGTGGAGGCGAGTGAGAAGCCGAAGAGGATGGCCACGATGGCCGGTCCCCACTTGAGGTTGCCGCTGCGGGCGAGAAAGAACAGCACGACACCCAGCAGCAGCGTCAGGGAGAACGAGATAACCACGACTGATCACATCACCTTCGGACGGTACGCCTGCGCTCCAGCGGGAGCCTGACCACGGCTGTCCTACCCCCGCTGGGCACCTATCGTGCCATCAACCGGGTGGCACATGGGGGTTGATGAGCTACACGTTCGGGGCGTTGACTTGTTCGCTCCGTTCACTCCGGGTGTCCGTACGTGTCGCGGCCGGGCCGGAACCCCACCCCCCTACCGGACAACCCGGACCCGGAGGCGCTATCGTGCGGTCAATGTTGCGCGTCCGTAATCCACGAGCCCCCTTGCCCGCTGCCCGGGCGCGGATGGCTGATCCCCCACCGGAGGCCACGGACGGCCCACCGAAGGGCAAGCCCCGCGATCCCTATTTCGACAACGCCAAGTATCTGGCGATCGTGCTGGTGGCGATGGGGCACGTCTGGGCCCCGCTGATGCCCGACTCCCGGGCCGCCACCGCGCTGTACATGTTCGTGTACGCCTTTCACATGCCGGCCTTCATCATGCTGGCCGGATACTTCTCGCGCAGCTTCACCGGCAAACCCGCCCAGATAGGGCGGTTGATCTCCGGTGTGCTGGTGCCGTACCTGATCTTCGTCGTCGGGTACACCCTGTTCGACCGCTGGGTGAACAACACGGACAAGCCGCTGCTGGAGCCGTTCAGCCTGCTCGACCCGTACTACCTCACCTGGTTCCTGATCGCGCTCTTCTGCTGGCGGCTGTCCGCGCCGCTGTGGCGGGTGCTGCGCTGGCCGCTGCCGATCTCGCTGGCGATCGCGGCGATCGCCTCGGTCTCCCCCGATCTGGGCAACGACTTCAACATCATGCGGGTGTTGCAGTTCCTGCCGTTCTTCGTGCTCGGGATGCTGCTGCGGCGTGAGCACTTCACGCTGCTGGTGCGGCGCGAGGCCAGGATCGCGGCGGCGGTGATCGCGCCGGTCACGCTGGCCTTCACGTACTGGGTCGCGCCGCGGATGGACTACCACTGGTTCTACCGCAGCCACAGCGCCCAGGGTCTCGGATTCACCTGGGATTATGGCGTGATCATGTCGCTGGCGCTGTTCGGCTGCGGCCTGGTGCTGACCGCCTGCTTCCTGGCGTTCGTGCCCCGGCGCCACCTGTGGTTCACGGCGCTGGGCGCCGGCTCCATCTACGGCTACCTGCTGCACGGCTTCCTGGCCAAGGGCTCGCGCTGGTGGGGCTGGTACGACCTGGACTGGGTGCAGACCCCGGCCGGGTACGTGGCCATCACCCTGATCGGCGCCGCCGTGGTCACGCTGCTGTGCACCACACCGGTGCAGAAGATGTTCCGCTGGGTGGTCGAACCGCCCATGGACTGGGCGTTCAAGAAGGACGAGCCGGCGGCCAAGCCGGAACGGGTGCCGGCCGCCTCGTAGCGGACCGCGCGGAGGACGAGGGCGGAGGGGGACGGCCGGGGCGGCCGTCCCCCTCCGCCTTTGCCCGTCCCGTCCCGGGCCGGGCCGGGTCAGCCGGTCATCCCGTCACTCCAGTCGGTCATCGGACGGGAGAGCCTGCCGATGAGCGTGCGGAAGTCCTGCCAGTGCTCCACTCCCCCGCCGAACGGATACCACCGGCCGTCCCGGCCCGCCGGCCCCAGCGGGAGCGCGGTGACCGGCAGCGGCTCGCCGCCGCGCGGCGCGGTCGGCTCCCCCGCGCCCAGCGCGAAGCCGAGCGGGGCCGGCAGCCCCGGGAACAGCGGCGCGCAGGCCGGCGCGGCATCCGTCGCCCGCCAGGTGACCCGCAGCGTCCGCAGCCCGTGCCCCGCCGCCAGCTCCGCCGCGATCGCGGGCAGCTCCTGAAGCGGTACGGCGTCGGCCGACGCGAAACCGAAGGTCAGCGTGGCCTCCTCCTCCACCCCCGCCGTGGTGCGGGCGATCCGCAGCGCGGCCGAGGCGGCGGCGTCGCCGCCGGTGACCAGCAGATAGCTCGGTTCCGGGACCCGCTCGCGCGCCATCGCCGTCAGTTCCGCCCGTGACCAGGGCCGCCCGGCGGGCTCGGCCGGGCCCCAGCCGGCCGGCGGGCCGCCGGTGACCGCCCGCCACACCGCCTCCAGCGCCCCGCCCAGCACCAGATCCTCCCGGGCGGCGTGCCGGGTGCGGACGTGGAAGGTGAGCCGGCGCTCGGCGCTGCCGGCCAGCGCGTTGTGCCGGGAGACCAGCTCCGGACCGTGCGGGTCGTCCAGGTACGGCAGGCGCGAGTCGTGCCAGGCGGCGGCGAGCACCGGCTGCCCGTCGGGCCCGGTGCGCTCGGCGTACCCGCCGTCGCGCCAGGTGAGGGCGGCGCCGGTGAACCCGTCGTAGAACGTCTCGCCGTACCGCACCACCCAGCGCAGCGGCTGGGTCGGCAGCAGCTCGTACAGCGGCAGGGTCAGCCGGGTGTGTTCGGGGGTGACGAGATACAGCGTGCGTCCGGTCTCGTGCACGGCGCGCAGCGCGTCCTGGAGCCAGGGCGATACGCCGACGACGGGACGGTCCTGGAGGAGGACGGCGGAGGTGGCCGTGAGCGCGTCGATGGCGGGGTGCGCGGCGGCCGGGACGGGGGCCGCGCCGGTGTCCGCCGGGCCGCCCGGGTCGTGGCGGGTGGGGTCGGGCCAGGCGGTGCCGCCCAGGCGTTCGGCGAGGCGGGCGGTGAAGCGGCCGGCCAGCGCCGCGCCGCGGGCGCCGGGCAGCGTGGTGCGTACCTCCGTCCACCACACCGGGCCGGTGGGGGCGCCGGGGCCCAGCAGGCGGCGGGCCTCGCCGGGGACGGCGATCTCGGTGGGGGCGCCGATCGCGAGCAGCGGGTGCCCGGCGGCGTCGCGGACCCGCAGCAGCCCGCCGCCCTCGGTGGCGTCCAGGGCCCGGCCCGGCCCGGCGGCCGACAGGGCGTACCGCAGGGCGTCGTCGTCGGGGCGGCGCTCGGTGAGGGCTGTCGCGTCGGTGGTCATGGGCGGTCCCGCCGTTCTGGTGTCGTGCCGGTCGCGTCGGTCGCGTCGGTCGTGGTGCGGTGGCCGGTGTGCAGGGCCGTCTGCACCAGCCGGTACGGCTCGCCGCGCCGTACGAGGGTGCCGCGCCCGGGCGGCTGGGCGCGCGGGTACAGGCCGGGGAAGAGCTGGCCCTCCATGCGGTCGCCGGTCATCAGCAGGGCGGTGGCGCCGTTCTCCTTGAGGGCCTGGACGAACGGCTCGTACATGGCGCGCGAGGCGCCGGCCACCCGGCGGGTGAGGATGACGTGCAGCCCGATGTCGGGGGCGGAGGGGATCAGCGGCAGCAGCGGGGCCAGGGGGCGCTGGCCGGCGGTGGCGAGGATGTCGTAGTCGTCGACGAGCAGGACGACGCGTGGCCCGGTGAAGCCCTCGGGGGCGGGCGCGTCCGGGTCGATGATCTCCTTGGGCAGCCGGTCGGCGAGCTTGCCGGCGATGCCGGTGGCCAGCCGCTGGGCGAGGTCGGGGGTGTGGGCGTAGCCGCCGCGGTACGCCTCGGGGATGGCGGTGCGCAGCCCGCGGCGCGGGTCCATGACGGCGAAGACCAGGTCCTGCGGGGTGTGGCGGGCGAGCAGGCCCTGGGCGATGAGGGTGAGGAGATTGGTCTTGCCGCATTCGCTGTCGCCGAGGACCAGGAGGTGCTGGTCGCGGGCGGCGAGGTCGAGCAGGGCGGGGTCCAGGGCGGTCTCCTCCAGGCCGTAGGGGACGCGGAGCGGTTCGGTGGCCGGGGTGGGCAGCCGGTCGGCGGTGAGGCGGGCGGGCAGGACGCGGATGCGCCGGACCTGCTCGCCGGGGCGTTCGGCGCGGACGCGGTCGACGGCGGCGGCGAGCGCTTCGGGGAGCCCGTCGGCGGTGGCCAGGCCGTCGAGGCGGGGCAGGGCGGTGTGGGCGAAGAGCTTGTCGGTGGTGAGGGCGCGGCCGGGCTCGTCGTCGCCGACGGTCTCCATGAGTTTGCGGTCGATGGCGCTGTCGTGCGGGTCGGTGTGCCGCAGTTCGACGCGGGTGCCGAAGGTGGACTGGAGGTTCATGCGCACGTCGTTCCAGCGGCTCATGGCGGCCACCACATGGATGCCGTAGCCGCCGCCGCGCCGCAGCAGGTCGGCGACCTTGTCGTCCACGTCGGTGAACTCCTCGCGCAGCGCGCCGAATCCGTCGATGACGAGGACGATCTCGGTGGAGCCGAGCTGCGGGTGGCGGCCCGCGGCGCGGGCGGTGCGCAGCGCGTCGAGGGAGTCGATGCCGTGGGCGCGGAAGAGGTCCTCGCGTTCGGCGAGCATGCCGCGCAGTTCCTCGACGGTGCGGGCGACGCGTTCGGCGTCGGTGCGCGGGGCGATGCCGCCGGTGTGCGGGAGTCCGTCCATGACGCGCAGTCCGCCGCCGACCAGGTCCATGCCGTACAGCGCCACGTCGTACGGGGTGTGGGTGACGGCGAGGGAGAGCATGAGCGTGCGCAGCAGGGTGGTCTTGCCGGACTGGGGTCCGCCGACGACGGCGGCGTGGCCGCCGGCCCGGGTGAGGTCGAGGATCCACTGGCCCTGCCACTGGGTGGCGGGGTCGTCCAGCACGCCGATGGGGACGCGCAGTTGGCCGGCGGGGGTGGCGACCCGGTCGAGGGGGACGGCTTCGGGGAGCGGGGGCAGCCAGATCTGGCGGACGGGTTCGGCGGCGTCACTGATGCCGTCGACGAGGGTGGACAGGAGGGTGGGGCCGCCGCTGCCCGGGGTGCGCGGGGCGGGTGCGGTGGTGGCGAGGTCGGTGCCGGGGGCGGGCTCCGGGGCGGTGTTGAGGGCGGGGAACGGGGCGACGAGGGGCCGGTCGCCGGTGGTGGCGGTCTCCTCGCGGGGCGGGGTGGGGCCGTGGTGGCGCCCGGAGACGTAGGCGGCCTTGAACCGCTGGTAGACGCTGGTGTCGACCTTGAGGTAGCCGAAGCCGGGGACGGGCGGCAGTTCGAAGGCGTCCTTGCTGTCGAGCACGGTGCGGGATTCGTCGGCGGAGAAGGTGCGCAGGCCCAGGCGGTAGGAGAGGTACGTCTCCAGGCCGCGCAGCTTGCCGCTCTCGATGCGCTGGCTGGCGAGCAGCAGGTGGACGCCGATGGAGCGGCCGATGCGCCCGATGGAAAGGAAGAGGTCGATGAAGTCGGGCTTGGCGGTGAGGAGTTCACCGAACTCGTCGATGACGACGAACAGGTGGGGCAGGGGTTCGAGGTCGGGGCGGGTGGCGCGGGCGACGGCGTACTCGGCGATGCCGGGCAGATGGCCGGCCTCCTTGAGGACCTGCTGGCGGCGTTTGACCTCCCCGGCGAGGCTGGCGTGGACGCGTTCGACCAGTCCCGCCTTGTTCTCCAGGTTGGTGATGATCCCGGCGACGTGCGGGAGGGCGCCGAACGGGGCGAAGGTGGCGCCGCCCTTGTAGTCCACCAGCACCATCGCGAGGTCCTGCGGCGGGTGGGTGGCGACCAGGCCAAGGACCAGGGTGCGCAGCAGTTCGCTCTTGCCGGAGCCGGTGGCGCCGACGCACAAGCCGTGGGGGCCCATGCCGAGTTCGGCGGATTCCTTGAGGTCGAGCAGCACGGGTTCGCCGGAGTCGTCGGTGCCGATGGGTACGCGCAGGAAGTCGCGGATGCCGCGCGGGGACCAGTCGGCGGCGAGGCCGTTCCGGTCCGTGAGGCCCAGGAGTTCGGGGAAGCCCTGCCGGTCGCCGTCGGTGTCGGCGGCGGCGCCGGGTTCGAGGGAGAGCCGCAGCGGGGCCAGCAGCCGGGCGAGGCCCTCGCTCCAGGCGAGCGGGCAGGCGTCGGGGGTGCCGGTGAGGACGGTGGGCGCGGTGGTGTCGCGCAGGTCCTCGACGGTGACGGTGTCGCCGTCCACCGTGATGCGCACGCCGACCTGGCCGGGCTCGTCGAGCCGTCGGGTGACGGGGTGCAGGACGGTGAGCCCGAGTTCGGCCAGGGGCACCGTACGGTCCGGGAGCGGGAGTTCGGAGGCGGGCCCGTCCGCGGTGTCGAGGACGACGAGGAGGCGGGCGGCGCGCTGCGCGGCGTCGCGGGCGGCGTGGCCGCGCCGGCTCTCGGAGGCGCGGGTGGCGCGGGCGCGCAGCAGCGGTCCGAGGATCGCGGCGAGTGCGGAGGGGTCGGTGGCCACGCGGCGGGCGGGGGCGACGGCGTCCCACTGCTCGGGGTCGGCGGTGTGGGGCAGCCACTTGGCCCACTCCCACTCGGGCAGCCGGTGGGACGGGGCGGCGACGGCGATGCCGAGGTCGTCGGGGGCGTGGGCGACGGCAGCCTGGGCGAGCAGGGCACGGATGACGCGCAGGGTGTCGGCGCGCGGGCCGATGACGCTGACGTGTCCGGCCCGGTCCAGTGGGGCGGTGAGCGGCATCCCGGCGGTGCGGGCGAAGCGGCGGCGCAGTTCGGCCGCCTCGTTGACCATGAAGGGGTCCGGTGGGGAGACGGCGGTGGACTGGTCGCGGTCCATGCGGAGCAGGCGGCGCGGGACGGCGCCGGAGCCGAGCCGCACTGTGAGGAAGTCGGCGTCGGTGCGGCGGCGTTCCCACAGCCGGGCGGGGTCGGCGACCAGGTCGTACAGCGCGTCGGGCGGCGGGTGCAGCAGCCGGGCTGTGTCGCGGTCGGCGGTGTCCTCGCGGTCGAGTTCCTCGCGCTGGGCCTCCAGGTATTCGAGGTAGCGGCGGCGCTGGGTACGGCGTGTGCGGCGGGCCCGGCCGCGCTGCGAGAAGAACAGGGCGGCGCCGCCGAGCAGGGAGATGGTGAGGACGGCGACGCCGATGACGGCGAACTGGCTGCCGCGCAGCAAGGTCATCATCAGCACGGAGCCGGCGATGCCGGCCATGGGCAGCATGGCGGTGGCGGCCGAACCGGTCTCCCCGTCGGGGAGGTTGGGCGGTGCCTCGATCCCGCGCGGGGCGGGTTCGGCGAGCGGGCGGGTGGTACGGGCCGGGCGGTGCACGAGGTGCGGGCTGTTGAGCGGGGCGGCGGGCGAGACGGGCTCGTGGGTCCCGGCGGGGCCCGGGGGCGGGACGGGGGTCGCTGTCGCTACCGGTGCCGGTGCCGGTGCCGGTGCCGCTGCCACGGCCGGTGCGTCGGGGTGCGGCAGGTCGGCGCGGCGCAGTTCGACGGTGAGCGAGGGGTCGGCCGCCTGGGCGAGCCCCACCATCCCGGCCACGACGGCGCCGCGGTGGCGCAGTTCGAGCGTGCCCCCGAAGGAGTCGGGGGCGCCACCGGAGCACGGTTGGGCGGTGCCGTCGTGGGTGCTCTCCACGGCGGACGGCCAGGCGGCGGAAGCGGTGCCGGACCGCAGTTCGACGGTCCCGTCGTGGCCGCCGTCCCCGGCGGGGGGCCGGGGCGCCGAGGCGGCCGGGGAGCCGGCGGCGGGTGCAGCCGGCGCGCCGGTGGGCGTTCCCGCCGGCAGCGCGGCCCCCGTACCGGGCGGGCCGTCCCCCGGCCGGTGCGCGCCCCCGGGCCCGGGGGCGTTCCGGTTCTGCGGCCGGGGGGCCAGGGGCGGGCCGGCCGCCCCGGCGGCGGGGCGTGCGGGCGGCGCCGCCGGTGCCGCACCGGAGGACTCGGGCGGAACTCCGGACGCGGCAGACGCGGCGGAGCGCCCCGCCGGCCCCCCGGGGTTTCCGGTGGCGCTCGCACCCTGCGGTCCGGGGACAGCCGGGTGCGGGCCGGACACCGACGGGCCGGCCGTCCCGGCGGTGCGGCGTGCGGGCGGCGCCGTATCCGTCGCACCGGGCCCGGTGTCAGAGGTGCCCGGCCCCGGACGGCGCGGATCGTCGGTGCCGGGTCGCACCGGGGAGACGGGCTCGCCCGTCTCCCCGGTCGCGACGGGAGATCCGGCCGGTGCGGCGGGGGAATCCGCAGCGCCCGGCACCGGGCCGCCGGTCTCCCCCGGAACGGCGCCTCGGCCCGGGGCGGGAGCCACGGGCGGGATGTCCCCCGCAGCGGTGGGGCGCGTCGCCGGTGGTCCTGCGTCGGGCGGTGCTGCCGCACCGGCGTGGTCCGGTTCGCGGGCGGGCACCGCAGGGGAGCCCGGTGCCGGGGGCGCAGCATCGGAGGAACCCCGTCCGGGACGGCGCGCGTCATCCGTCCCGGACCGGGTGGCCGGCGCGGAGGTGACGTCGAGGGGCCGGGCCATCGCATCTGCGTGGTCCGGTTCGCGGGCGGGCACCGCCGGGGAGCCCGGCGCCGGGGGCACGGCGTCGGAGGAGTCCCGTCCGGGACGGCGCGCGTCATCCGTCCCGGGGCGGGTGGCCGGCGCGGAGGTGGCGTTGAGGGGTCGGGCCACGGTCAGCCGTGGGTCGGGGCGGGGCACCGGCGGAGCCGGTTCGTTCCGCCCGTGTCGCGGCTCGGCCCCGCTCCCGGCGTCCGGCCCGGCCGCCGCCGTGGGTGCGGCGTGCCGGACGGGCGCGGCGGGTTGGGTGGGTTCGGCCGGCGCCGCGTCGGCGGGTTCGGCCGGCGGCGCCGCGTCCTCCGCGTCCGCCACCGGGGCGGACCGTTCGGCCTCCCGTATCTGCCGCAGGATCTCCTGTTGCCAGTCCTCGCCCGTCACCGGGGGGCCTCCGTGCTTGAGTTCGGGTGCATCGGACCGGGGCCCGATGGGGGGTCAGAAGGTGTTGAGCAGTTGCCCGTAGACGCCGAAGGCGCCCACCACCAGGGGCAGCGTGGCCAGAACCGCCAGGGTTTCCAGCGCGGCGACGGCACGCCGGGTGCGGACCCGTACGTGTTCGGCGGGGCGTACCGACAGAGCCAGGACCGGGATCAGCGCGGCGAGCAGCAGCGCCGCGATCGCCGCCGGGCCGTCGGTGTCCCACTCCCAGGCCAGCCGCAGCGCCAGCGCGCCGGCCGCCGTCTGGAGGGCGATGGCCGAGACGGCGAGCGGCGTCTCGCGCGAGCGGGAGAGCAGGACGGCCATCAGCGCACAGGTCAGCGCCACGCTCCACGGTCCCCACACCCGCAGCGCGAAGAACCCGGCCGCCACCGCCGAGGCCGCCATCACCACCGTGGTCAGGGCGAGTCCGCGGTGCGCGGCGGTGATCGCCGCCGTCACCTCCCTGCGGGCGGTGGGCCGGCCCGCCGCGTGCTGGTCGTCCAGCCGGGTCAGTCCGGCGGTCATCAGGGCGAGCCGGGGCAACAGTCCGAGCGCGCAGACGGTGACGGCGATCATGACCGCGCCGAGCCGCGCCTGGCCGGTGCTGTCGGCGGTGCCGATCAGCGCGCCGTTGGCGAGCCAGATCCCGGCCGTGACGGCCACCGCCGCCGCACCGATCCAGCCGCCCCTGCCGAGTGGGGTGACGAGGCCGAGCAGCAGCAACGCCACGGCGACGACGGCGGCGGACAGGGCGAGGACCTGACCCTCCTGCCACAGTCCTGCGGCGCCCATCCGCCCGGCGAGCAGCACGCCGAGCGCCGCGCCGGTGCCGATCAGCGCCCCGCCGGTGGCCTCGGCGCGGGCCAGTGAGGCGACGGCGCCGAGCGCCATCGCCAGCAGGGCGGCACCGGCCAGGTAGGGCGCGGCGGGTTCGACCCCGTACGTCCGCTGGGTGAGCAGGGCGGCGGTGAGCACCAGCACGGCGAGGGCGGCGGTGGAGGTCCACACGCGGCTGCGGTCGCCCCATCGCCAGGCGCGGGGCGGCAGGTCGTCGGCGACCTCGTCGGTGACATCGTGCACGACCGGTGCGACGGGGGCCTCGGTCTCCTTGATGAGCCGCAGGACGGTGCCGTCCTGCACGGCGGCGAAGGCCAGGCTGCTCTCCGGCGCGAGGACCCGCCCGCTGGGGGTGGTGAGCCGCCGGGCCAGCGGGTACGGGCCGGGCCGGTCGCCGAGCAGCCGCAGGATCTCGGGCAGCAGGACGCCGACGGGTTCGTCGGCGGACAGCACCACATCGACGCGGCGGTACTCGCCGACGAGGGTGACGCGGCGGGTGTTGGCCGGGCCACGGGTCTGCAACTCCACGCTCATGGGGCGGGTTCCTCCACGGCGGCGCCGCGGGAGGAGCGGCCGAAGCCGCCGTCCGCGATCACGTCCGAGATGTAGGCCCAGCCGACGCATCCGGCGCACAGCAGGGCGGCGATGACGATGCTGCCCAGCAGCACCTTGGTGTTCTCCTCGGCTTCGCGCCGCAGCCGGCCGGGCCCGAACAGCAGGGCGTCCCGCAGCCGGCGGCGGCGTACGGTGACGGATTCCAGCAGTTGGCTGTCGTAGTCCTTGGCCATGGGTCAGCCCTCTCCCGCGCCGTTGAGGTCATCCAGCCGGCCGAGGTTGTCGTCGAGGTCGGTGCCGGTGCCGGGCACGGTGGTGCCGGGGCCGGGCGGGGCGGTGGGGGCCGGTGGCTGGTCGCGCTGCCGGTCGGCCTCGGCGGCGGCGTACCGGATTCCCGCCGCGAGTGCGGTCACCATCACGGCGATCAGCAGCACCGAACCGACCGCGACCAGCCCGGCCCCGCGCGGTGCCACGTCCCGTTCGGGGTGCGGGGGCGGTGCGGGGAGCCGCCGGTAGGTCAGGTAGGCGGCGAGGTTCCGTACGAGGGCGACGACGGTGAGCGGGAAGGAGACGAATCCCCACCAGCCCTGTCCCAGGGTGCGCAGCGTGTGGCGGCGGTAGTGCGCCAGCCCGCAGTCGCGGCACAGCGGGGCCGGGCTGCGCGTGGTGGTGTGGAACAGCAGGAATCCCTTGACCGCGTGCAGCCGGCGGTCGGCGACGGGGCCCGCCTCGCAGGAGGCGCAGACACCGGCGCGCCGGGCCTGCCATTCCACCCAGCGCGGGTCGGCGGCCGGTGGGCTCTGGTGCTCGCGATCCGGGTCGCCACGCCCGTACCAGCTCTCGGCGGTCGGTGCCCAGGGCAGCAACAGCAGCGCGGAGCTGACCAGGGCGGGGATGATCCCGTGTTGCGGGGCGGCCTGTTCGTGGTTGAGGCCCGCGAGTGCGGCGACCAGGCCGAGCAGCGCGGACGCGACGAGGGCCCAGCGCGTCCAGGGGCCGCCGAGGACCACCGGGCCGGCCGCCAGCAGGCCGGCCACGAGTCCGGAGAGCCCGAGCAGGGCCAGCGTGAGCATGAGGGCGCCGTCCACGGGGCTGACCTGGGATGTGAGCAGCAGGATGGCCAGCGCCGCGTAGCCGGTCTGGGTCCAGAGCAGGACCCGCAGGGCACGGACGGCGCCGGGCAGCGGTGCGGGCGGTGTCGGTCGCGGTTCGGGTTCGGGTGGCGGTGGTGGCCCGTTGGTGAGATCGGTCATGGAAGCGCCGGCCGGCCGGTTCCCGGGCCGGAGCCCGGAAACCGGCCGTGCGTCCTCTTCTCTCCTTATCGGGGCAGCGCCGGTTCCGGCTCGGGGGCCGGGGCGTCCGCCTTGTACTTGGAATCGTTGATCTGGCCCCAGGGAACCTTGCCGAGGTTGTCCGCGGCCGTGCCCAGGGCGCGTTCCACCTGGGTGGGCGACATGGTCGGGTAACGGTCGCGGAATTCCCTCGGGCTGCTGAAGAGCCGGTCGAGTTCGGCGGCGGAGAGCGGCGGATCGGGACGGATCTCGGTGCCGTCGATCTTCATCGTGCCGTCCGGCTTGATCTCCTGGATCGGGCCGGAACCCTGGGGCATCCGGATGGTGTTGTCGGGCAGGACGGTGGTGCCGTTGGCGTGCTGCACGGTGCCGTCGATCCGGTGGGTGGTGCCGTCGTGCAGCCGAATCGAGCCGTCCGGCAGCATCCGGGAGCCGGCGTTGAGTTCACCGAGCCTGGCCAGGTTGCCGCCCAGGTTGGTGGCCCCGGTCATGCCCTTGCCGACGTACAGCATCGGGTCGGAGAACTTGCCGATGGTGCCGAGCGCCGTCAGCGCGCCACGCGCGCCCTTGGAGGCGCCGGAGACGGTCGTGCCGCCCTTGCCCATCTTGAGCAGGGTGCCCGAGCCGATGGTCACGCCGTTGAACACCACGACGCCCAGCGCCCGGCCCGGCTCATCGCTCCAGGTGTCCCAGGCCAGGAACTCCTTGCCGAAGTTGCGGAACGCTTGCCGGCCGTCCTGCCCCAGCGGGGCGATCCAGTCGTCCGGCAGGAAGCCGAACGGCGGGATGTACGTCGCCGCGCCCACGCCCACCAGGCCCAGTTGTTTCCAGGCCGCCCCCGTGTCGCTCCATTCGGCGCGCCCGATCAGCGGGTTGAGGGGGATGAGGGTGAAGAAGCTGTCGACCGTGCCCCACAGCCCGGTGTAGAAGAAGCCGGAGAAGAAGCTTCCGGCGTGTTCGTACCAGGCCCGGCTGGGCTCGCTCGGGGTGCCCCAGGGCAGGTCCTTCATCGCGTTGAGCTGGTCGGCGCTCAGCCCGTACTCGAAGGGCTCCCCCTGGTGTCCGGCCGGGATGAGCGCCTTGTCCGCGCCGTACGCGATGGCCATCGGGCCTCCGTACAGCACGGCGATGCGGTTGTAGGCCGCCATCTCCGCTCGCTGGAACTCGGAGACGATGGAGTTGATCTCGCGGACCAGTTCGTCCTTGAGCTCCTGCTCCCCGCTCGTGTCGTCGTCCACCGAGCAGACCAGGAACGGGGCGGCACGCTCGCGTACGCTCGCCAGCCGCGCCACCACCCCCTGCACCGAACACACGTACTCGGACAGGGCGTTGCTGACCTCGCTCAGTTCCTCCTTGAACTCGTCGCCCTCGGTGGTCACCTCCAGCGTGCTGAGGAAGAGGTCCTCCCCCTCGGGCGCCTGGTAGTACGCGCGCAGCAGCTGGAAGTTGTCGTGCAGCGACTTGGCCGTGGTGCTGATCGACCCGGCCAGCGCGGTGATGGACAGATAGTCGTCGGTCAGACCCTCCAGGTTGCCGGTGAACCGGGGGATCTTCAGGACGTTCAGGGTGGCCATGGCGTGTCCTCCTTTCCCGCCGGGCCGCTCACCGTCGCCCTGGTTTCTCGAAGGGTGTGCTGTCGAAGTCGATGCCGAGCGTCCCGGCGCGCTGGGCCGCCGCCGCCATGTCCAGGTCGCCGGCGGCGTACGCGCTGGTGGCGCCGGCCGCCCCCTGCCAGGACCGCCCGTGGCGTTCGGCCACGGACTCCAGCCGGTCGGCGGCGTGCTGGACGAACGCGGTCAGTGCCGCGCCGACCAGCCCCGGCCCGCCGTCATCGCCGTCCCAGGCCAGGGCCCCGGAGTTCGGGATGGCCGTGCCCAGGCTCTCGCCCAGGTCCGACGCGTGCTCCGCGAGGTCCTCGGCGATGGGCGTGGCCAGTTCCTGGATGCGGGCGACCTCGCCGATGTCGATGTCCCATGTGCTCATGGTGTGGTGTGCCGCCCCGGTCAGCGGCGGATCGCGGCGACGGCCGCCGCGGCGCGCTGGCCGGTGGACTGGGCGATGCTGTCGTTCTCCTCCAGCACCCGGCGCAGTTCGTCGATGATGATCCGTACGTTCACCGAGACCTGCTCCCAGTCGATCTCCAGGCCGTGGTACTCCTCGGAGACCCCGTCCGCCTGGAAGTTGGACATCGCCTGGTTGACGGAGCCGCTGCGGTCCGTGGTGAGCGTCTCCAGCAGCCCCACGATGGTGCTGATGTTCAGTTCGGCCTCCGCCGAGGCGGCCGAGTCGTAGCTGCGCCGGTCCAGAAATCCACTCATCGCTGTGTGTCCTCTCCCCTGTGGTCCGTGCTGTGCTGCCGCGTCGGCGCGTGCGGACGCGCGACGCCTGATGGTGTGTGGATGCTCCGGGCCTCAGAACTTCGCGGCGTCGAAGTTCATGGCGCTCTGCGACTGGCGCGCGTTGTCCTCCTGCTCCTGATCCCCGGAGGCGAAGGCGGTCTCCATGCCGGACTGCCCCTCCTGGATCTGGCCCAGCGAGATGCGCAGCGCGACGGCGATCTCGTCGGCGTGCTCCTTGAAGTACTGGAACGCCTCGCGGCCGCGTCCGTTGAACTTGCCCTCCAGGGGCTGGATCGAGTCCACCAGCCGGGTGACGAGACCGGAGAGGTCGTCCCCGCTGGTGATCGTCTGCCCCCCGAGGGTGGTGAGTGTGTCGGCCCCCATGTCGAACTTCATTCCGAGACTCTCCTTCGTAACCCCGTTGCCCCGAACGCCTCTTGCGACACGGGCGCAACCGGAACGACGCTCGGTACGACGTTCGAGCGTACGTTCCGGTTGCGTGGGGAAGAAGTGAGTTTCGAGCGGTCAGCCCGTGGCCACGCCGTGCCCGGCCAGATAGGCGAGCGGATCCACATCACTGCCGTACGCGCGGCTGGTGCGCACCTCGAAGTGCAGGTGCGGGCCGGTGCTTCGGCCGGTGTTGCCGGACAGCCCGGCGCGTACCCCGCCGTTGACCCGCTGGCCCTCCTGGACGTGGATCTCCGACAGATGCGCGTACAGGGTGTAGTGCTGGTCGGCCATCTCGATCAGCACGGCCTTGCCGTAGTCGCCCCAGTCACCGGCGAAGACGACGGTGCCGGGGCCCACCGCGTTCACCGGGGTGCCGGTCGGGACGGCGAAGTCGGTGCCCGTGTGCCGGCCGGCCGCCCAGCCGCCGGGGATGCCGTAGCCGGCGCTGATCGGGAAGCCGGTGACCGGCATGGTCCACAGCTCCGTGTTCACGGCCCCGGCCAGTGAGGCGGAGACGGCGGTCAGCCAGCTCTCGCCCAGGACGGCGAGGTCCGCGAGTACCGGCGGCTGGTCCTGGGGCGGCCCGGGGAGCGCGGCGGCACGCTGGGTGGCCCGGGAGGGCGGCCCGGACGCCGCGCCGAAGGCCGCCGGACCGTACGCCCCGGCCTGTACGACGGCCTGTTCCGGTGCCGGGGCCGGTGCCGCGCCGGTGGCCGCCGCCGGGACGGACCACGGTCCCGCTATCACCAGCGCGCCCAGCAGGCTGCCGGCCAGAGCGCGGCGCAGCGTACGGGGACCGGTGAGCGTGGCGAGGACGGCGGGCGCGGCGGGCCCCGCGGACATGGGTCGTTCGGTGCTCATGACATCGAGCCAAGATCAGCGTCCGGCGCTCCGCATTCGCCCGGCGCCCCCGGCCCACCGCCGTTCGGCGCACGCCAAACGGGGTGCCGTGACCCGCGTCGCGCTGGTGGGGGCGGCCTGTCGCCCGTCGTACCGCAGGCCGCCATGATCACCTGTGCGAGTGATCGTGCGATTACTCTCTGGTGATGAGCAGCAGAGCCCGGTCGTCGTTGACGTCCTTGGCGACCGCTTCGATCAGATGCCACGCCGCGCCGCGGAAGCCCATCGGCACGTAACGGTCGGCCTCGCCGGTGAGCCGGTCCACGCCCTCGGACAGATCCCGGGCCGGACGCTCCACGAGTCCGTCGGTGAACAGCATGAGGACGTCGCCGCGGCGCAGGGTGCCCTTGGCCGGGTGGAACTCGGCGCCGTCGTACACCCCGAGCAGCGGCCCCTCCGCGGCGACCTCCGACCAGCGGCCGGTGCCCGCGTTCAGCTGCAGGCCCGGGACATGGCCCGCGGAGAGCAGTTCGTAGTCGCCGGTGTCCAGGTCGAGCACGAGATGGATGGAGGTGGCGAAGCCCTCGTCCCAGTCCTGCCGCAGCAGATAGCCGTTGGCGGCGGGCAGGAAGGAGTGCGGCGGGAGCGAGCCCAGCAGCCCGCCGAACGCGCCGGACAGCAGCAGGGAGCGGGAGGCCGCGTCCATGCCCTTGCCGGAGACGTCCGTGAGGACCGCCTCCAGGGTGCGCCCGGTGGGCCCGGTGCGGGCGGCGACCACGAAATCGCCGGAGAAGGACTGGCCGCCTGCCGGACGCAGCGACATGTTCGCGTACCAGCCGGGCGGCAGCTTGGGCAGCGTGCTCTGCGTCTTGATGCGTTCGCGCAGGTCGAAGAGCATGGTGCCGCCGCGCCGCCAGGGCACGCCGACGCGGCTGCGGAACTGCGCGATGAGCAGACCGGCCAGGGCCACGGCGGCGACCACCAGGATGGTGCCGGGCGTGACCGGGTCGATGTTGGCGCGGCTGTTGTCTATGAGGGCGGTCTCCGCGACCAGCGCGGTGGCGGCCACTCCGTACAGGCCGAGCAGACTGGCGGGGCGCAGCAGCAGCCCGCCGGCGACCAGCGGGAGGGCGAGCGCCTCGGGCGGGCACCACTCGGAGCTGATGAGCGTCCCGGCGGCCAGCAGCGGCACCGAGCACAGCAGCACGGCGAGCGCCCCGGAGTCCGAACCGCCGCCCCGGAAGGAGTCGACGGCCGCGCGGCGGAGGGTGGTGCGCAGGCGGTGATACGCCTTGTGGACCCGGTGTCTCCAGGTCGTCGGGGGTGGATTGTCGCTACCGCGTGCCATGTCCTAGGACCTTATCCACCCATTCGGGGGTGCGTCGAACCTCCCACGCTCCCGTACCTGCGTGCGGGACGCCGGAGCGGCGGAAATGCCGTCGCCCCGTACGGAAGGGGGCTGATAGGGATGGAGGTATGACAATTGAGCTGCGCGTTCTGGCCGAGGATGAGTGGGACGTCTGGTATCGCACCCTGAACTGGGCGTTCGGCGGGGCGATCGGCTCCGCCGAGGAAGTGGAGCTGTGGCGGTCACTGACCGAGGTGGAACGGTCGATCGCGGCATGGGACGGCGACCGTGTCGTGGCAACGGCGAGCACCTTCTCGTTTGGCCTTTCGGTACCGGGCGGCGATGTGGTGCCGGCCGGTGGGCTGACGATGGTGGGAGTGGCACCGACCTATCGGCGGCGCGGGATTCTGCGGCGGATGATGCGGCAGCAACTGGACGATGTGCGGGCCGCCGGGGAGCCCCTGGCGGTATTGACGGCCTCGGAACCCTCAATCTACGGCCGCTTCGGTTACGGTACCGCGACCTGGCAGCTCTCGGCCGAGATCGAGACGCGTGATGTGCGGCTTTCGCCGCCGCCCGGCATCGATGATGTGGAGATCCGGGTGGCGGAACCGGCGGATGTGCTCGCGGAGTGCGAGGTGCTGTACGCGCGTCAACTGCCGCTGCGGCCGGGACGACCGGCCCGCTCGCCCCGGTGGGAGCGGTTCCCGCTGCACGTACCCGCCCACCTCAGGGCCGGGGCGTCGCAGCAGTTGTGCGTACTGGCGGAGCGCGCCGGTGAACTGCTCGGCTACGTGCGCTACATCACCGCACCGGCGTGGACGGAGAGCGGCCCCGACGGCACGGTCATCGTCCAGGACCTGGAGGCGGTGGACCCGGCGGGGTACGCGGCGCTGCTGCGCTACCTGATGGAGATCGACCTGATGTCGTCGGTACGCCTGGCGAACCGGCCGGTGGACGACCCGCTGCTGCACCTGCTGTCGGACGTACGGCGCTGCGCGCTGCGGACGCGGGACGGGATGCATCTGCGGCCGGTGGAGGCGGGCGCGGCGCTCGCCGCGCGCCGGTACGCGACGGAGGTGGACGTGGTACTGGAGATCACGGACTCCTTCTGCCCGTGGAACGAGGGCCGCTGGCGGCTGTCGGGCGGCCCGGACGGCGCGGTGTGCGCGCGGACGGCCGACGCCCCCGATCTGGCGCTGTCGGCCAACGAGTTGGGTTCGGCCTACCTGGGTGGCATCTCCCTGACCGCACTCGCGGGCGCGGGCCGGGTCCGGGAACTGCGCCCGGGCGCCCTGACGGCGGCGTCCACGGCCTTCACCTCACCGGCGGCGCCGTGGCTGCCGCACACCTTCTGACGGAGCGTCACCTGTCGCTCGGGGGCCGGGGCAGCACCCGACGCTGGGCGCCGCCGCCCACGTGCCCCGTCGCCCGTCAGCGCACGGTCCACCAGGCGCCGGCCACGCTCGCGAACAGCGAGGTCACGCCCAGGACGGTGATCGTCATGAAGGCCCGATCGGTAACGGTCCACCGGGGCTTGGCACCCGCTGCTGGCGTCGAGATCCCGGTGCCGTGTCGCGTCGGCCCGCGGGGCGGGCTCTCTCCGGCACCCTGTACGAAGTCCCGGAGGGTCGTGAGGCAGGACGCGCACGCCAGGACGGCGCGCGCCCGGCCGTGAGCGACCACGGACCCGGCCCACAGGACCGGAACGTCCCCGGACCGGCACATGGAACAGGTGCCGGTCCGCGCCCATCCGGTGAAGTCCTCGGCGTGCAGCCAGGCGAGCGGGGTGGGGGCGGTCATGGGCGGTGGCCTTCGGACGTTGAGGTTTCAGGAGGCACGGGGACTGACTCCGGTATCGCGTCTCCCTGCCTGACGGCCCGAACGACGCGCAAGACCCTGCCGGTGCTGAGCGTCAGCCTCCCGCCGCGCAGAAAGTGAAGCCGACGCCCGTTGTGCAGCGGGGTCACGGATTCGACCTTCTCGGTCCGTCCGCCGATGTCGATCCGGTCCCAGTCCCTGACCTGCTCCACCGGCAGGTCGAGTGTCACCTTCACCCATAGTCGTTCGCCGCTGCTCCGCACGGCCGACGTGTCAGGCGCGGAATCCACTCGGCTCTCCCCTCCGGCCGACTGAGGCACCGGGCTGTCTGCGTCGCAGCTCACGGCAGATCCCCGAGTTCGCAGCGGAACCAGACGATCTTTCCGTCTCGTTGCTCGGTACGTTCGCACCCGAAGCCCGAGGCCATCTCACGCAGCATCCACGGGCCTCGTCCGGACTCCGACTCGCCGTCCGGCTCTTCCCGCACCACTGGCAGGTTCAGTGAACGGTCGAAAACCTGCACAGTCACTTCGCTGCCGATCCGGACGATCCGCAAATAGCAGCGCCGTACCGCAACGTGTCGGTGAACGTTCGAGAGCAGTTCGCTCACTCCCAGTCGCACGAGTTCCACGGCTTCCAGCGAGGCGCCCCAGCTCCGCAACACCTCGGCCGCTTCCCGCCGCCACCGTTCCACCCCCTCGGCCTCCGCCACTAAGGAGCGTCCGAACACGTTCTGGCCATAGGCGACTCGCACACCACTCGTCATCGCGCCTCCAACGGCAGAAATGACCGGCAGGGCTCACTCCTGGGAGCCCTGGGTCCAAACGCTTGCCACCAGTCAACGAGCGCAGAAGGAGCGGCTACAGGGGGAGGAAGCACTCGAAGTGTTTAACGTGTTTAGCCAAGCCCTCTTGGAAACAGCTAGGTTGGAGGTAAGCCGACCGCGCCGAGGAGGCTTGATGAGCAAGCCGGACGGAAACAGTGCCGCAGGGAACACGGCATTGCGTGAGCTGTTGAAATCCGAAAAGGTCACGTACGAAACGCTGGCCGGACTGGTGCGTACAGTGGCCGCCGAAACAGGCAACGCCCTGCGGACAAATCGTTCGGCTGTTGCCCATTGGGTCGCCGGTTCTCAGCCGGAGGAAGCCACAAGCGGCTACATTGCCGAAGCGCTCTCCAGACGTCTCGGTCGTCCTATTTCTCCGTCGGACATCGGCCTGGCCCCGGCCATCGTCAGAGAGGCGACGGCGTGGCCGGAGGATACCCTGGCAGCGCTCACCGAACTGGGGAGGCTGGACTTGGACTTGACTTCCTCCCCCTCGTGAACGAGGGGGATTCCTACGGCTCGCGCCGGGGGGTTTTCTGCTTCGTCGCCGAGTGCCCGCCCGGAGTTCTCCGTTGAGGTCTTACACCGGCTCCACAGACCGATGCCGCCAGCCCGGCGGCCTTGAGGTTGCGTGCCGCGTTCACATCCCGGTCATGGGATGTGCCGCAGCTCTCGCACGTCCATTTCCGGACGTGCAGCGGCATGGCCCTGGCGAGGGTGCCGCAGGCGGAGCACAGTTTGGAGGAGGGGAAGAAGCGGTCGACGGCGATTACTTCCCGTCCGTACCAGGCGGCCTTGTACTCCAGCAGGGAGCGGAACTCGCTCCAGGACGCGTCCGAGATCGCCCGGGCGAGTGTGTGATTCTTGACCATGTTGCGCACGGTCAGGTCCTCGATCACGATCGTTTGGTTCTCACGAACGAGCCGAGTAGACAGTTTGTGCAGGTGATCCCGCCTGCGGTCGGCGATCCGGGCATGGACCCGGGCCACCTTCTGCCGGGCCTTGACCCGGTTCGCGCCATCGCCCCTGGCCTTGCGGGACAACGCCCGCTGGGCCTTGGCGAGCCGGGCGCGGTCGCGGCGCTCGTGCCGGGGGTTGGCGATCTTCTCCCCGGTGGACAGGGTCAGCAGGTGCTCCAGGCCGACATCGACCCCGACCACCGCATCCGTGGCCGGGAGCGAACGCACCGACGCGTCCTCGCACAGCAGGGACACGCACCAGCGCCCTGCGGCGTCCTGGGAGACGGTCACCGTGGACGGCGCGGCCCCCTCGGGCAGCGGACGCGACCACACGACATCCAGCGGCTCGGACATCTTCGCCAGGGTGAGCCGCCCCTCACGGAACCGGAACCCGGAGGTGGTGTACTCGGCGGACCTCCGCGACCGCTTCCGCGACTTGAACCGCGGATACTTCGCCCGCTTCCCGAAGAAGTTCGCGAACCCGGTCTGCAAATGCCGCAGCGTCTGCTGCAACGGCACCGAGGACACCTCATTCAGGAAGGCCAGCGCCTCGGTCTTCTTCCATACCGTCAGCATCGCCGAGGTCTGGTTGTAGTTGACCCGCTCGCCCCGCGCCCACGCCTCCGTGCGGGCGGCGAGGGCCATGTTGTAGACCTTCCGCACACACCCGAACGTGCGCGACAGCTCAGCCGCCTGCGCATCACTGGGATAGAAGCGGTACTTGAACGCCCGCTTCACCCGGCCCGTGCCCATGCTCACAAATTAGCTGAAGCAATCGGTAACATTCAACTGCGGGTCAGAGCACCGCGATCCGCTCTGACGGCGAATCGCGGTCCCTTGCCCCGCTCCGCAGGAATCCGTTTCCTCCCCTGCCTGAAGGCAGGGGTATCCACGGAGGAATCAGATGAAGCGCAGAAGAGCACTCTCAACAGCCGCCTACTCCGCCGCAGCACTCGCTGTGCCGGATCCCGGTTGGTGGGCACAGCGAGCCGACGGGGCAGCGAACCAACCCACAGCAAGTCGCCGCCGGGTCGGTCACCGGGATCTGGAAGCCGTACGTGACATGGTGCGCCTCTTCTCGCGCATCGATCAGCGCCATGGCGGCGGGCACGCTCGCAGCGCGGTGGTCCAATACCTGACCAGCGACGTCGCCGCCTATCTCAGTGGGAGCTTCGCCGACGAGCGCGTTCGGAGCGGAATGCTTTCGGCCGCCAGTGAGCTGGCCTATGTCAGCGGATGGATGGCATTCGACAACGCCGAGCACTCCGTGGCCCAGAAGTACTTCACCGTCGCTGTGAGCCTTGCTGCCGAGGCTCAGGACCCGCCCATGGCAGGCCACGTACTGAGGGCGATGGCCCACCAGGCGGTCGATCTGGGCCAACCACGACAGGCCCTTCATCTCGCGGTCGCCTCCATGGACGGTTCGCGATACGCCTCGGCGTCGCCGCGCGAACGAGCCCTCCTCGGTGTCGTGCACGCCCGCGCGTTGGCTGCGGGGGGTCAGAAGCGTGCTGCGGCCTCCGCTCTCATCCAGGCTGAGGATGATCTGGCCGCAGCCGGCCCCAACGATGACGAGCCTGGCCGTGTCTTCTTCTTCGGCGAAGCCAGTCTGGCCCATGAGACGGCCTGCACTCTTCGTGACAGCGGCGACCTGAACGGGGCACATCGGGAATTCAACCGCAGCGTCCGGACCCGGACGGCGTCCGCGTTCACACGTACCCATGCGGTGACGCTTGGATATCTTGGATCGGTTCAAGCCCGGCAAGGCGCCATTGAAGAGGCGTGCTCCACCTGGTCAAAGGCGCTCGACGCCATGGATGGAATCCGTTCGGCACGTGCCAGGCGAACGGCGCTGGACATGCGCCGCGCTCTGTCACCCGTGCGGGCCAGAGGTATCCCCGTCGTTTCCGAGCTGGACCGCCGCGCAAGCACATATTTGATCGAATCGGCATAAGAATCCCCGGAGGAGACCCCGCCGTGAGTGAAGAGATGACCGTCGTTCCAGTCGGCCATGTCGTAGGAGGCCGAACGGAGCCGACCGACGACTACTGGGGGAACAGCCGGGCGATCATACGCATTGACCCTGAGCGGTTCACCGAAGGGGCCGTTGTGGGGCTGGAGCAGTTCTCGCACCTCGAAGTCGTGTTCCGTTTCCATCTCACGGACCCGGCCGATCTGCACCCCGAGCCCCGTCGGCCCCGAGACAACCCGGAGTGGCCGGAGGGCGGCATCTTCGCGCACCGGAACATGCGCCGCCTGAACTGGCTCGGTGTTTCCCGCTGCCGGTTGATCAAGGTGGAGGGCCTGGATCTGCATGTGGCGGACCTGGATGCCGTGGACGGCACCCCGGTCCTCGACATCAAGCCATGGTTCATCGAGATGGGGCCCCGAGGTGAGGTCCGTCAGCCGGCTTGGCCGTCCGAGATGCTGGCCGACTACTACGCCGAACCGCCCACTTCCTGAGCTGCCAGCGGTTCGCGGACGCGGCGGCCCGGGATGGCCGAGAGGAGGTCCTGGGTGTACGGGTGCTCGGGGTGGTCGAAGACCTGGGCGACCGGGCCGGATTCCACGATGCTGCCCTCGCGCATCACCGCGACCCGGTCGCAGATCTGGCGGACCACCGCCAGGTCGTGGGAGATGAACAGGTAGCTGAGCCCGAACTCGGCGCGCAGGTCCGTCAGCAGTTCCAGCACGCTGGCCTGGACGGAGACGTCGAGGGCCGAGACCGGTTCGTCCAGGACCAGCAGCTTGGGGGTGAGCGCCAGCGCGCGGGCGATGGAGACGCGCTGGCGCTGGCCGCCGGAGAGTTCGCTGGGGCGGCGGTGGGCGGCGGAGGCGGGCAGGCGTACCAGGTCCAGGAGTTCGGCGACCCGCTCACGCCGGCCGCGGCGGCCGGTGACGCGGAAGGCGCGCAGCGGCTCGGCGATGGAGTCCGCGACGGTGAAGTGCGGGTCGAGCGATCCGTACGGGTCCTGGAAGACCGGCTGGATGTCGCGGCGCAGCCGGCGCAGCGCGGCCGGGGCCAGGGTGGACAGGTCCTGGCCGTCGAGGGTGATGGTGCCCGCGTCCGGGCGGTCCAGGCGCAGCACCAGTTTGGCGGTGGTGGACTTGCCGGATCCCGACTCGCCGACGATGCCGAGCGAGCCACCGGCCGGGAGGGTGAAGCTCACGTCGTCGACGGCGACGGTGCGGCCACCGTCGAAGGTACGGCGCAGTCCGCGCACGTCGAGGAGCGGCGGCCGGTCCTCCTGGGGTGCCGGGCGCGCCGGTTGTGCGGTCATGTCGGGGACGGCGGCGACCAGTTCGCGGGTGTAGGGGTGGGACGGTTCGGTGAGGACGCGGCGGCCCGGGCCGCGTTCGACGATCCGGCCCCGGGACATGACGGCGATCTCGTCCGCCCGGTCGGCGGCCACCGCCAGGTCGTGGGTGATCAGCAGCAGCGAGGTGCCCAGGCGTGCGGTGACGGTCTCCAGGTGGTCCAGGATGCGCCGCTGCACGGTGACGTCGAGGGCGCTGGTGGGCTCGTCGGCGATGAGCAGCCTGGGTTCGCCGGCGAGCGCGATGGCGATGAGCACCCGCTGGCACATCCCGCCGGACAGCTCGTGCGGCAACTGGCGGGCGACGCGCGCGGGGTGGGGCAGTCCGGCGTCGGCGAGCAGGTCGACGGCCCGTTCCCGGGCGGCCTTGGCGTTCTCCGCCAGGCCGTGGATGCGCAGGACTTCGGCGACCTGGTCGCCGACCCGCTGCACGGGGTTGAGGGAGACCATCGGGTCCTGGGGCACGAAGCCGATCTCCCGGCCCCGTACGGTGCGCCACTCCCGTTCGCGCAGGCCGGTCAGTTCGCGGCCGGCCAGGGTGACTCGGCCGCCCAGCACCTTGGCGCCGGAGGGCAGCAGTCCCAGGACGGCGAGGCCGGTGGTGGACTTGCCCGAGCCCGACTCCCCCACCAGTGCCAGGGTGCGGCCGGGCGCGAGGTCGAGGTCGAGGCCGCGCACCGCGCGCACGGTGGAGCGGCGGGAGTGGAAGGCCACTGTCAGGTCCCGGATGGTGAGCAGGGGTTCTGGCGAGCTCATCACTGTGCTCCGGTTCGTTCGAGGGCGCGTCCGACGCGGTTGGCGGAGAGCACGATCAGGGCGATGGCCAGGCCGGGGAAGGTGGTCAGCCACCAGGCGGTGGAGATGTAGTCGCGGCCCTGGGCGACCATCGCGCCCAGTTCGGGGGCGGGCGGGGCGGCCCCGTATCCCAGGAAGCTGAGTGCGGACACGGACAGCACCGCGCCGCCGATCTCCAGGGCGGCGAGGACGAGGACGGGCTGGGAGGCGTTGGGCAGCACGTGCCGCGCGAGGATGACCGGGGTGCGGGTGCCGCTGGTGACGGCGGCCTGGAAGTACACGCTGGACTTGATGCGCAGCACTTCGGCGCGGATGACGCGGGCGAAGCCGGGGATGCCCGAGATGCCCACCGCGATGGCGACGTTGGTGACGCCGAAGCCGAGGATGGAGACCACGGCCAGGGACAGCAGCAGCCCGGGGATGACGATCAGCACCTCGACGAAGCGCATCAGGGTCTGGTCGACCCAGCCGCCGAGGTAGCCGGAGAGCACGCCCAGCACGGTGCCGGCCACCAGCGACAGCGAGACGGCGATGAGCGCGGCGGTGATGGAGGTGCGGGTGCCGTGCACGACGCGGGTGAACAGGTCGCGGCCCAGGTTGTCGGTGCCGAACCAGTGCTCGGCGCCGGGCGGGGTGAGCGAGGCGGCCGGGTTGGTGCGCAGCGGGTCCTCGCCGGCGAACAGCGAGGGCAGCAGTGTCCAGGCCAGGATCAGCGTCAGGTAGAGGACGGCCAGCAGCAGCCCGGGGCGGGCGGCCAGGGAGCCGAGCGCGGAGCGGAGCCGGGCGGCCCGGCCGTGTGCCTGCTCCTGCTCCTGTTCGTGGCCCTGGTCGGTGCCGGCGCCCGCATCGGGGGCAGCGGGCGTGGTCGTGGCCCCGGTGGTCGTCCCGGTCGTCGTCATGAGGTCGCTCCGGCCTGGAGGACGATCCGGGGATCGACCTTGGGATAGATGAGGTCGACGGCGAGATTGACCAGCACGTACAGGGCGCCGGCGAGGAAGATGATCGCGCGGATCACCGGGAAGTCCTGGTCCGCGATGGCGTCGGCGGTCAGCCGGCCGATGCCCGCGCGGGCGAAGACGGTCTCGGTGATGATGGCCCCGGCCAGGATGTTGCCGATCATCATGCCCAGCATGGTCAGCGCCGGGATCGACGCGTTGCGGAAGGCGTGGTGCCAGGCGGTGCGCAGCCGCCCGGCCCCCTTGGCGCGGGCGGTGCGCACGTACGGTTCGGCCAGCGCCGTACGCAGCCCCTTGGCCAGTAGCTGGGCCAGCACCCCGGCGCTGGGCAGCGCCAGGGCGATGGCGGGCAGCACCAGCCGCGAGGAGTCGCTGTCGCCGTACGCCGGGAACCAGCCGAGCCCGAAGGAGAACACCTGGATCAGCAGGATCGCGGTCCAGAAGCTGGGCAGGGAGATCCCGGCGACGGTGCTGGACAGCACGGCGTTGCGCAGCGGCGCCCAGGGCGCCAGGGTGGCCGCCAGCGCGGCGGCCACCCCGAGCACGACGGTGAGCAGCAGGGACGCGGTGGCCAGTTCCAGCGTGGAGGGCAGGGCGCGCGCCAGCATGGCGCTCACCTCGTCCCCCGTCCCGAAGGAGGTGCCGAAGTCCAGGGACAGCGCGCGGACCACGAAGTCCGTGTACTGCTCGTACAGCGGCCGGTCCAGGCCCAGCTCGGTGCGGAGCGCGGCGGCCTGTGCGGCGTCGACGCCGACCGGGTCGCCGCCGCCACCGGAGCGCAGCATGATCGACACCGGGTCGCCGGGGACGAGATGCAGCACCAGGAAGGAGAGGCTCAGCGCCGCCCACAGGACGATGAGTCCGTTGGCGAGCCGGACCAGGACGTAGCGGCTCACTGTGCGATCCACACCTCGTTCAGCAGCGGCTTGCCCTCGATGTCGGCCGCGAAGCCGCCGACCTTGGGGCCGAAGCCGTAGGACCAGTAGCGGTCGTAGACGGGGATGGTGTAGCCCTGCTCGACGATGCGCTGCTGGGCCTGTTCGCCGATGGCCTGCCGCTCGGCGGGGTCGACGGTGGACTGGAGGGAGTCGAGGAGGGTGTCCAGTTCCTCGTCCGGGTGGTTGTAGAGCATGCTCATCTCGGGGTGGGACGAGCCGTAGACGAGTCGGATGACGTCGATGTCGGCGCGGCCCTGGCTCCAGGTGGTGAGGTCGCCGGGGAACTCGTCGATGGGCACGTCGGGGAGGGTGGCGACCGGGTCGAGGACGAGTTCGACGCCGATCTCCTTCCACTCCTGCTGCACGAGCTGGTGCTGTGCCTCGGTGTCCGGGGAGCCGGCCTGGTAGGTGATGGTGAGGGAGAGCTTGTCGCCGTCGGCGTCGCGGCGGATGCCGTCGTCGCCGACGGTGTCGTAACCGGTGCCCTCCAGCAGGGCGATGGCGGCCTCGGGGTCGTGCCGGATGTCCTCGGACTGGTCGGTGTAGCCGGGGGTGGCGGCGGTGACGACGCCGGAGGCCGGCTGCTGGGTGCCCTGGAAGATGGCGTCGACGATGGCCTGGCGGTCGATGGCCAGGCTCAGCGCGCGCCGCACGTCCGGGTCCTGGAGCTTGGGGCTGGAGGCGAGCGGGATGTAGGGGATGGCGATGCCCGGGGAGGCGCCGGTGACCAGACCGTAGCCCTGGTTGGTGGAGGGGATGCCGTCGGCGAGGTCGATCTGGTCGCTGGTGATGGAGCCGTAGCGGACGCCGCCCTCGGGGACGACCTCCAGGACGATCTTGTCGACGTAGGCGGCGCCCTGGTTGGCGGCGATCGGGGAGGCCCAGGCGTAGTCCTCGCGCTTGAGCAGTTCGACGGACTTCTCCGGGGTGAAGGAGCCGAGGGTGAACGGCCCGGAGGCGGCGAAGTCGCCCAGGCACAGGTCGGCGGGGTCGTTGCCGAGGGAGGCCGGGGAGAGCTGGACGAACGAGGCGGTGGCGGTGGCCTGGAGGAACTGGGCGTTGGGGCCGTCGAAGTCGACGCGCACGGTGTACTCGTCGAGGACGGTCGAACCCTGGTAGCCGGCGATGAAGCTGCTGCCCTGGGGGGCGCGGGCGCCGAGGTCGACGACGGCGTCGAAGTTGGCCTTGACGGCCTCGGCGTCGAAGGGCTCGCCGTCGGAGAAGGTGACGTCCTCGCGCAGGTGGAAGGTGAAGGCACTCACGTCATCGCTGATCTCCCAGGAGGTGGCGAGCCAGGGCTTGATCTCCTTGGTCTGCGGGTCCTGTTCGGTGAGCTGGTCGCCGAGCTGACGGCCGACGTTGCGGGAGGTGAGCTGCGGGCGCTGGCGCGGGTCGACGCAGTCGATGGTGTTGGCGAAGGCGTACTTCAGGGTGCCGCCGGCCACGGGGTCGCCGGAGGCGCCGGCGCTGCCCGAACCGTCGCCCGGGCCACCGCCGTTGGTGGTGCCGTCGGTGCCGCAGGCGGTGAGGGCGACGGCGATCGCGGCGATCAGCGCGGTGGCGTGGGCGGAGCGGGACATGCGGCGGCTGAGCCGTCTGGGCGTGGGCGAGGTGGCCACGGCGGAGGGTCCTTTCAGGACGAATCACCCGGCCGGCGGCGCGCGGAGGCGCACGGCAGGACGGACCGGGGTGAGGAAGGTGAGGAACGTCAGAAACGTCAGGTAAGTGAGTGGAAGAAGCCAGGGGCGGAGAGCGGCGCCGCGCGGCACGACCGTGCGGAGCGGAGCGGGACAGGGCACGGCAACGCAGTGCACATCCCGCGAGGAAGTCCCGGCGCGCGAGGGGCGGTTACGGGCGCGGCCGACGGCCGGCGCTCACCGCCGCGCGGTGGGAGGAATCAGCAGCCCGCACAGGACGCCGACGTGACGCGGAGCAGGTCCACGTGTCGGCGCGACGTCAAAAGCGGCAGGGCTGGCATGCGGTAAATATCAGCCAACCCTCGGTGAGCTGTCAAGGCGGCGGCCATGTGCCGTGGGTCTCGCGATATGGACACAAGGTGTTCATCACCGATCGGCATGACATAGTCTGCGATCAGGTCACGAGTGACAGCGATCAAGGCCCCGGCCCGCTGTCCGGCAACCCTCCAACCGTCGGCGGGGTGCCCCGGGTGATGACCGGGCCGCAGGCAGCGAGGTCTGTGGCAAGCACGGTTCTTGAGGGAGTTCTTCCATGAGCACGCGAATGCGTTAGGGCGCACGCCCCCGACCCAGCCTGCCTCTGTCTGCCTTCAGCCTTTCCCGGAGCTTTGTCATGCCCACTGCGCCGATCGCCCCTGCCCCGAACACCGCCGGCTGTTCCCTCCCGCGCCCCCTCCCCGTCCTCGGCGACGAGGTCCGTGCCCCGCTCGCGGACGGCGGGGACATCGGCTACGCCGCCCTCGACTACGCCGCCAGCGCCCCCGCCCTGCGCGCGGTGTGGGACGAGGTCGCCGCGTACGCCCCGTACTACGGCAGCGTCCACCGCGGCGCCGGCTACCTCTCCCAGCTGTCGACCGACCTGTACGAGGAGAGCCGGGCGACAGTGGCCGCGTTCCTCGGCTGCCGCCCCGACGACCAGCTGATCTTCACCCGCTCCACCACCGACTCACTGAACCTGCTGGCCGGCGCCCTGCCCACCGGCACCCAGGTGTTCGTCTACGAGACCGAACACCACGCCGCGCTGCTGCCCTGGGCGCACCACGGCCACCCCGTGACGTACCTCCCGGCGCCGCGCACCCCGGGGCAGGCCGTCGCCACCCTGGTCAACGCGCTCGCCGACGCCGCCCCCGGGCCCAAGCTGCTGTGCGTCACCGGCGCCTCCAACGTCACCGGTGAACTGTGGCCGATCGCCGAACTCGCCACCGTCGCCCGCCGCTCCGGCGCCCGCACCGTCCTGGACGCCGCCCAGCTCGCCCCGCACCGCCCCGTCGACATCACCGCGCTCGGCATCGACTGGGTCGCCTTCTCCGGGCACAAGCTGTACGCGCCGTTCGGCTCCGGCGTCCTGGCCGGACGCGCCGACTGGCTGAGCAACGCCGCGCCGTACCTCGCCGGCGGCGGCGCCAGTCACACCGTCACCGCGCGGGACGGCGCGGTCGACGTCGTGTGGAACAACAACATCTCCCGGCACGAGGCCGGTTCGCCCAATGTGATCGGCGCGTTCGCCATCGCGGCGGCCTGCCGGGCGCTGACCGACGCCGGGTTCGAGCAACTGGTGGCGCGCGAGGAGGAGTTGCTGGCCGTGCTGCGCTCCGGACTGGCCACCGTTCCCGGGGTGCGGCAGCTGGCGCTGTTCGGCCCGGACGCGCCCCGGGTGGCCGTGCTGTCCTTCGTCGTGGACGGCTGGTCCAGCGAGGAGTTCGCCAAGGCGCTCTCCGAGCGGTACGGGATCGGCGTACGCGACGGGCTGTTCTGCGCGCACCCGCTGGTCCGTGCGCTGCTGGGCCCGGAGGGCGACGGCGCGCGGGCGGCCGGCTGCGACGGGCCGCTGAAGGCCATCCGGGTCAGCTTCGGAGTGGGCACCCCCGCCGAACACGTGGAGCGCGTGGTGCGCGCGGTGCGCGAACTGGTCGCCGAGGGTCAGCCGGTGGCGGCGGGCTGACCGCGCCCGGCGGCCCGGGCCGGCTGGCACACCGGGCACCAGAACAGGTTGCGGGCCGCGATCTCGGCACGCCGGACCGGCGTCCCGCACACCAGGCAGGGCAGCGTGGCGCGCCGGTAGACGTACACCTCTCCCCCGTGGCCGTCCACGCGCGGCGCCCGGCCCATGGCCCGGGGGGTGTGCTCCGGCCGCACCGTGTCGATGCGGTTGTTGCGCACCCCCTCGCGCATGAGCGGGATGAGGTCCTGCCACATCGCGTCCCACTCCGCGCGCTCCAGAGCCAGGCCCGGCAGATAGGGGTCGATCCCGTGCCGGAAGAGGATCTCGGCCCGGTAGACGTTGCCGACACCGGCGATGATCCGCTGATCCATCAGCAGTTCGGCGATCGTCGTGCGGCTGGCGGAGATCCGCCGCCAGGCGAGGTCGGGCTCGGCGTCCGCACGCAGCGGGTCGGCGCCCAGGCGCCGTTGCACGGCCGCCTTCTCGTCCTGGCTGAGCAGCGCGCAGGTGGTGGGGCCGCGCAGGTCCGCGTACGCCTCGCCGGTGGCCAGCCGCAGCCGGATCTGCCCGGTGGGCGGCGGGGGCGGGCCGTCCCCGAAGGCGACCTTGCCGTACAGCCCCAGATGGATGTGCACCCACTTGCGCCAGCCCAGGCCCAGGAAGAGGTTCTTGCCGTGGGCCTCGGTCTCGCGCAGCACCTCACCGTCGATCAGCGCGGCGCCGCCCGCGAACTTCCCCTGCGGGGACTCCACCCGCACCGCCCGGCCGCCGAACCGCTCGCGGTAGTCGGCGGCCAGCCGGTGAATGGTGTGGCCCTCGGGCATCAGGCGCCGGCGGGCAGCGGCGGCAGCGTGCCGTCCGTCTCGTAGGCGCTGAGCATGTCGATGCGGCGGGTGTGCCGGTCCTCGCCGGAGTACGGGGTGGCGAGGAAGACCTCGACGAAGGTGGTGGCCTCGTCGGTGGTGTGCATGCGGGCGCCGATGCCCACCACGTTGGCGTTGTTGTGCTGCCGCCCCAGCTTCGCGGTCTCCACGCTCCAGGCGAGGGCGCAGCGTACGCCCGCGACCTTGTTGGCGGCGATCGCCTCACCGTTGCCGCTGCCGCCGATGACGACGCCGAGCGCGTCGGGGTCCGCGGCGACCGCCTCGGCGGCACGCAGGCAGAACGGCGGGTAGTCGTCCTGCGCGTCGTACGCGTGCGGACCGCAGTCGACCGGCTCATGGCCGTGCGCCGTGAGCCAGTCGACGAGGTGGTTCTTCAGTTCATAGCCGGCGTGGTCGGAGCCGAGATAGACGCGCATGGGGATGAGTCTGACATGCGCGCGGTGGCCCGGTTACGCGCGCCCCCGGCGACCCGCGATGCGCCAGGCGGCGGGCAGCGCGCCCATCGCGAGGGCCGCCTTGAGGGCGTCACCGATGAGGAACGGCACCAGACCGGCAGCCATGGCCTCGCCCGCCGACATACCGGTGGCCAGCGCCAGGTAGGGCACGCCGATCGCGTACGTGACGGCCATGCCCGCCACCATCGTCCCGGCGGTCCGCAGCACCGTACGGTCCCCACCGCGCCGCGCCAGCTCACCGACGACGGCGGCGGCGACGGTCATCCCGATGATGTAGCCGAAGGACGGCATCCCGAACCCGGAGGACGCCTCCGCGAACCACGGCATCCCGGCCATGCCGGCCAGCGCGTACAGCAGCATCGACAGCAGGGCGCGGGCGGGGCCGAGCGAGACACCGACGAGCAGGGCGGCGAACGTCTGGCCGGTCACCGGCACGGGCGACCCCGGAACGGGCAGCGCTATCTGCGCGGCGACCCCGGTCAACGCGGCGCCACCCACGACCAGTGCCACATCCTGCACCCGGGCCCGGGAGAGGGTCGGGGCGGGCAACAGATCCGCGAGTACAGCGGTGCTCATATACATCCTCCAAAGAACGAAATCCCCCACCCCCTATCCGACCCCACCCCACCCACCCGGAACAAGAGCCCAATCCACTGCCCGAACCCCTCCCCTCTTATCCACACCCCACAACACGCACCGAACACCTCGCACGTGGAGGCGCCCCGGCACGGCGCGATGCGCCCCCACGATCCGTTGTTGGCGCCCGACCACCGCCCCTAGGATTGATGTGACACCGACCACAGATCATCACGATGAGTGGAGGAACCATGGCACGCCCATGGGAGGCGGATCCCACCGCCTCGTTCGCACGACGGTTAGGCAAGACGGCCCAGGAACTGGGCAATTCGGAGGACGAGGAAAAGTGCCCCGACATCTGGCAGCTCGACAACGGGGACGTGGCGATCATCGGCCGGGACCTGACGGCCGCCTATGACTCCCGGCTTCCGGCCGGCGTCCGGCTCGGCCCGGACGAACGCCTGGTGATCATCCCCGGCAACATGCTCAGCGCGGCGAAGCCGGACATCCCCGATGCTTGATCTCCAGCTCCCCGCCCTCGATCCGGCGCGGGGCACACGGCTCGACGACGACGACTATGTGAGCGACTTCCGGCGACGGGCGGCGGACATCCGCGACGGCTCCTCCTGGAAACTCGAACGGCTCCAGCACTTCGAAGAGGACAGCCCCAGCCGCGAGGCCCTGCGCCGCGGGGACTGGGAAGGCGCCCTGCGCCTGCTGGAGGACCGCAGGGAGCGCCTGGCGAGGACCCGGCGCGAGCGGCAGAAGCGTGGCTACGTCTTCCACCGGGTCCGGGTGGTCGAACAGCCCCTCACGCCCTACGTGCGGTGGGAGCTTCATTCGCTCTCCCTGGGGGCCGAGTACGGTACCCCGGCCCGGGTGGTCGACGCCGACACGGTGGGCGACCTGGAGCACGACGGCCCGCTTCCCGAGATCGTGGTACTGGGTGACGGAACGCTCTATCTCATCCACTACACCGCCGGCGGCACCTTCACGTACGCGACCCGGTTCACCGACCCCGGGCTGGTCACTCCCTGGGAAGGGCTCATCCGCAGGCTCTTCGCCGACGGCGAGGACGTTTCCTCCTACCTGGCGCGGGAAGTGGCGGCGACGCCACGCCCGAGGCTGACAGCGGATCCCGAATCGGGGTAAGCGTTCTCCATGCGCAACGAAGAGGGGAACGAGGAGAACCGCACGGTTCCCGGCAGCACGCATTCCGAACTGTCGGGAACCACCCGGGACGCGGTCCAGGCCGGTCGGATCAGCGGCGGCGTGCACTTCCACGACCACGGCGGAGGCCGGGCCCGGAACGAGGACGACGTGCCGCGGCAACTGCTGGCCGACGTCCGCGGGTTCGTCAACCGGGTGCACGAGCTCGCCGAGCTCAACGCCGTACTGCCCGGCGAGGACGGCGCTCCCCTCGTGGTTTCGGTGTGCCTCATCGCCGGAACGGCCGGCGCCGGCAAGACCTCGCTGGCCCTGCACTGGGCGCACCACATCAGAGAACGGTTCCCCGACGGCCAGCTCTACATCAATCTGCGCGGCTACGACGCGGGGGAACCGATCACCGCCCACGAGGCGCTGCGCCGGTTCCTCGCCGCGCTGGGCGTTCCGGCGAGCGGGGTCCCGGAGGACACCGAGGCGGCGTCGGCGCTCTTCCGGTCACGGCTGGCCGACCGCCGGATGCTCATCGTCCTCGACAACGCCGCCTCCGTCGCTCAGGTACGGCCGCTGCTTCCGGGCCACGGGCAGGCTCTGGTCATCGTCACCAGCCGGGGCAGGCTGTCCGGGCTCGCCATACGGGACGGAGCGCGCCGCCTCACGCTGGGCACGCTGCCCGAACACGAGGCGGTCGCTCTGCTCCGCACGGTCACCGCCGGGTACCGGCCGGCGGATGACGCGGAGAAGCTCGCCGAACTGGCCCGGCTGTGCGCGCGGCTGCCTCTGGCCCTGCGGATCGCCGCCGAGCGAGCCGCCGGTCATCCGCACATGAGCCTGGATGACCTGATCGCCGACCTGCGGGACGAGTCGGCGCTGTGGGACGCGCTGAGCACCGACGACGAGGAGGAGGCCGAGGCCGTCCGCACCGTTTTCGCCTGGTCCTACCGCGTGCTGTCCGCTGAGGCCGCCCGGCTGTTCCGGCTGCTCGGTCTGCACCCGGCCCGTGAGTTCGGCATCGAGTCGGTGGCGGCGCTGGCCGGGGTCAGCGTGCGGCGCACGCGCCAACTGCTGGATGTCCTTGTCAGCGCCCATCTGCTGGAACAGACCGCGCCCGACCGCTACGAGTTCCACGACCTGCTGCGCGCCTACGCCACCAATCAGGCCCAGCAGGATGAGCCGCCGCACAGCCGGGCCGAGGCGCTGCGCCAGGTACTCCACTGGTATCTGCGGTCCGCCGAGGCGGCCAGGGGCTGGCTCAAGCCCGGTCCGGCCGAGCCGACTCCGCCGGCTCTCTTTCCCGACTATGACGCCGCCGTCAACTGGGCCGAGCGGGAGCACGAGAACTTTCTGCCGGTCGTCCGGGCCGCCGAGGCAGCCGGTGAGGACGCCTTCGCGGGGCGGCTCGCGGCGGTGCTGTGGGGGGCCAAGGCGCCCTCCGCGACGGTGCATGCCTGGCTGACCATCGCGGAGATCGGGCTCGTCGCCGTGCGAAGGCTCGGCGACCGGGCGGGTGAGGCCGAACTGCTGGAGTACCAGGGCATGGGACACGCCCGGATCAACCTGCTGGCGGAGTCCCGGCGCTGCCACGAGCGGGCGTTGGAGATCCGCCGGGAATCCGGCGACCGGCGCGGGGAGGCGGCATCGCTGAACCTGCTGGGCATCGTCGAGTTGCGCCGGCGGCGACTGGCCGCCGCGGAGGATTTCTTCTCCCGGGCGGGCGCGGTGTTCGGGGAGCTCGGCGAGCGGCACCGGGCGGCCATGTCCCTGTCGAACCTGTCGAGCACCCGCTTCGACGCGGGCAAGCTGGAGGAGGCGGAGGCCGACGCCCGCCAGGCCCTGGAGATCCACCGGGATCTCGGTGCCCGGCGCAGTGTGGGCAACGCGCTGAACCAGCTGAGCGCGATCCACTGCGAGCGCGGTGAGGCGGCGGCAGCCCTGGCGACCGCGCAGGAAGCCGTGGAACTGGCGCTCGATCTGCGCAATGACGGCCTTGAGGGATATTGGCTGATCAGCCTCGGGGACGCGCAGCGGGAGAGCGGACAGCTGGACGAGGCGCTGGCGTCCTACCACCGCTCGGCGAGCCTGCACCGGCGGCTGGGCGACCGCAGTCGGGAGGCGATGGCCTGGGCGGGGGCCGGGGAGACGTACCTGCGGTGGGGACGGGAGAGGGAGGCCGCCGACTTCTTCCGGCGGGCGGCGGCGGTCCACCGGGAACTGGGCGACACCTGGTACGAAGCGCTGGCCCTGGACCGGTTGGCCGAAGCGATGGCTGCGGAGGCCCCCGACCGGGCGGCGGAACACCGCCGCGCTGCACTGGGGCTGCTGGAGGACTATCCGGACCCCCGCGCCACCGCGATGCGCCGACGGCTCGCCACCGATCTGGAGGGGACCTTGGGTTAGGCGTTCCGCACCGAGGGGGTGACAGTCCGGGCCCGCTCGTGCAGGGAACGGGCGTGGGAGTTCCTCAGATGGGGCTGGATGAGGCGGTACATCTCCCGGATGTGCGCGTCGACCCTCCCGGAGTGCACAAGCGGGTAGTCATCAAGAACGCGGCCCCAGGAAGAGCAGGCCGCTTCCAGGTGGCCGACCGTCAGTTGCCGCTCCGCGAGTTTGGCGTTGAACCGAAGGCCGCTTCTCCTTCTGTCGCTGCTGTCCCGCAGGTGGAAGTGGGTCTGGAGGGAACGGATACTTCCAGGTGTGTCGCCCAACTCGTGCTGAACCTCGGCGGTGTGCAGGGCCACGGTGGCGGGCGAGTAGCCCCCGAACGTGGGCGCCTGGCTGGTGGCCTTGTCCATGGCGACTTCGGTCTCGCGCAGCAGACGCAGCGCCTGCTCCTTTTCACCGTTCATCGCGTGGGCGTGGGCCTGCTGCCCCGTGAGGAACGCGCGCATGCGGGGCCCGGCGGCGGGCGCCGCCGCAGCCGCCGCATCCGCGAACCGCACCGCCGCACCGCCGTGCCCGAGATCGGCGGCGTGGACGGACATGCCGCGCAGGATGTGGCAGTAGGTGGAGTGATCCCCGGCCGCGCCCGCCAACTCCAGGCCCTTGACGTAGTAGCGCTGCGCGAGCCCGTTCCTGCCCTCGTCCATCGCCATCCAGCCGGTGACGTAGCAGAGGAAGGATGCCGCCGCCATCATCTTGGCGCGCACCGCCTCCGCCGCGTCCGCCCGCAGGTAGGGGCCCACCGTGTTGACCAGAAAGGCCGCCGCCATGGGGCGGGCATGCCGTCCGCCGAAATCGTCATCGAGTTCGGAGAGGCGTTCCGTCATCGCCATCACCGTGTCGACATCCGTCATCCCGATGCGCCGCGCCTCGCCGGACTGCGCGGCTTCCATCCGGCCGGCCACATCGGGCCAGTCCGGCACGGCGAGGGCAACGGAGAAGAGCCCCACACCGAGCACTCCACGGCGGGACGGATCCATGTCCTGCCTCCCGAGGTCGATCAGCCCTTCCACGGTATTCGGCTGAGAGCCGGCCTCGCCAGGGATGGGCGGGAATCCGGCCTCCACCGCCGCCACCGGCCGTCCCAGTCTGCGCGCCAGCGCTTCGAGGACCAGCGGGCGGACGGGCGGCATCGGCAGGCCGCCCGCCAGCCATTGGTGGACGGACGGCTCCCGGTATCTCAGCGGCGTGCCGTGTTCCGTACCGAGCCGGTTGACCGCCTGGGCGAACTGGCGGAGGGTCCAACCCGCTTCACGGTGCAAACGGCCGAGTGACGCGTTCGGTACGGGATGCGACATGATCCGCGGCTCCCAGGGGACTTAAAGCTCTTCAGTGCGCATTCCCGGACCACGCTACCGCTCTCCGCGACCGGACGGTTACTTCTGGCAAGTGAAGGTACTGCCGCGCGACCGGAGGAGATTCGATGACGACAGATCAGCACGACGGCCCGCCGCCCCCGCCCGATGTCGGGTCGCTGGTGCGCGACACGTGGAACGGACGGATCGGGGTGGTCATGGACCGGGTCGGTGGGCGGGTCGCGGTGCGGCCGCAGGGTGGCGGCGTGGAGTGGTTCGCGCTGCCGGGGGATCTGGAGGCGGTGGCGCTGTCGGAGGGGTTGTCTCAGCCGGTGCGTGAGGCCAACGCCCGGAGCCGGGGCGGGCGCCGGTGACGCCGCGTACGCCGTCTCCCGCGCAGGTGTGGCTGCGTACCGGCCTGTTCGCCGGCTGGGCGCGGAACGGGGCGTGTTCCATGTGCCGGGCCGGGGACGTGCCGACGGTCTGGGCCGGGTCGGTGGCCGGGTTCGGGCGGTCCCGGGCGGTGCACGCGTGCGTCCCGTGCATGACCACGCTGATCCGCTTCGTGCACGGCGAGGTCGCCTCGCCGTGCGGGCCGACCCGTTACGGAGTGGGCTTCGCCCGGCTGCGGCGGTCCGGATCTCGTCCAAGGGGCGGGGTCTGCGCGGCGGCCGGCCTGGTGACGCTCAGCCTGCTCGCCACCTTGGTGAGTGTCATCGGCACCCGCTGAGGGGATAGATGCTGCTAACTTGTTGTTGCAAGTCTTATGCAATTACTCGAGCGAGACGGGCAAGGCACCGGCATGGCCACCTACACGCTTCCTGAGCTGCCGTACGACTACTCCTCCCTGGAGCCGGTCATCAGCGGGGAGATCATCGAGCTGCACCACGACAAGCACCACGCCGCCTACGTCAAAGGCGCCAACGACACCCTCGACCAGCTCGCCGAGGCGCGGGAGAAGGATCAGTGGGGGAACGTCACCGGACTGGAGAAGAACCTCGCGTTCCACCTCTCCGGGCACATCCTGCACTCCATCTACTGGCGCAACATGACCGGTGACGGCGGCGGGGAGCCGCTGGAGAAGGACGGAACCGGGGAGCTGGCCGACGCCATCGCCGAGTCGTTCGGGTCCTTCGCGCGCTTCAAGGCGCAGCTGTCCAAGGCGTCCGCCACCACCCAGGGCTCGGGCTGGGGCGTGCTGGCCTACGAGCCGCTCAGCGGCCGGCTGGTCGTCGAGCAGGTCTACGACCACCAGGGGAACATCGGCCAGGGGTCCGTCCCGATCCTCGTCTTCGACGCCTGGGAGCACGCCTTCTACCTCCAGTACCGCAACCAGAAGGTCGACTTCGTCGAGGCCATGTGGCGCGTCGTCAACTGGCAGGACGTCGCCGCCCGCTACACCGCCGCCAAGGCCGGCGGCGGCAAGCTCCTGCCCGGCTGATCGTCTTCTCACCGTTTCACCGGGCAGGTGAAAAAGAGCGGCCCCCGCGTGCCACATACGCGGGGGCCGTTCAGCTTCTCGGGCGGGAGGGCCTCAGTCGAACTGCGGACTCGCGTCCCGGGTGCGCTTGATCTCGTAGAAGCCCGGGGTGCTCGCCACCAGCAGCGTGCCGTCCCACAGCCGCGCCGCCGCCTCGCCCTTGGGGGCGGGGGTCACCACGGGGCCGAAGAACGCGATCTGCTCGCCGTCCGCGCCCGGCACCGCGATCACCGGGGTCCCCACGTCCTGGCCCACCAGGTCGATGCCGGCCTTGTGCGAGGCGCGCAGCGCCGTGTCGTACGCGTCGGTGTCCCCCGCGTCCGCCAGCTCCACCGGCAGGCCGGCCTCCTCCAGGGCCTCGACGATCGTCTCCTTGGTGCGCGGCTTCTCCTGAAGGTGGAAGCGGGTGCCAAGCGCCGTGTACAGCGGGCCGAGCACCTCGCTGCCGAACCGCTCCTCGGCCGCGATCAGCACCCGCACCGGGGCCCAGGCGGTCTCCATCGCCTTCGCGTACCGCTCGGGGAGTTCGTCCTTGCGGGGCTCGTTCAGCACCGCCAGGCTCATCACGTGCCAGCGCACCTCCACCGGCCGTACCTTCTCCACCTCCAGCATCCAGCGCGACGTGAGCCACGCCCACGGACACATCGGGTCGAACCAGAAATCGGCGGGGGTCTTCTCCGACATGGCCTCGGCTCCTCCACAAGTGACGGTTGTTGCCGCTACAACCTCACCATCCCCGGACGCATTCCCGGTACCCGCCGGTGATCGCACGGCCCCATGACATGCTGGCCGGGCCCCTTCCGTATGCCAGACATGAGGAGAAACGTCGTGCCCGGAGAGAACCTGACCCGCAACGAGGCGGGCGTACGGTCCCGGCTGCTGACCGTGCACGGGTACGAGGTGGTCCTGGACGTACGCGACGCGGCCGGTCCGGCACCCGCCTCCGGGCCCCGTACGTTCCGCTCCACCACCACCATCCGCTTCTCCTGCGCCGAGGAGGGTGCGGACACCTTCGCCGATCTCATCGCCCCGCACGTCCACTCGGTGACGCTGAACGGGGAGTCGCTCAACGTCGACCGCGTCTTCGACGGCACCCGCGTGCGGCTGGACGGTCTGCGCGCGGAGAACGAGCTGATCGTCGACGCCCGCTGCGCCTACAGCCGCACCGGTGAGGGCCTGCACCACTTCACCGACCCCGAGGACGGCGAGACCTACCTCTACACCCAGTACGAGCCGGCCGACGCCCGCCGGGTGTTCGCCAACTTCGAGCAGCCGGACCTCAAGGCGCCCTACGCCTTCACGGTGCTCGCCCCGCAGGAGTGGGTGGTGCTCAGCAACGGCGCCGCCACCGGCGAGTCGGTGCCCCCGGAGGGCGGCGGCACGCGGCACACGTTCGCGACCACCAAGCCCATCTCCACCTACATCACCGCCGTGCTGGCCGGCCCGTACCACCAGGTGCGCGACCACTACTCCCGCACCCTCGCCGACGGCACCACGCTGGAGATCCCGCTCGGCGCGCTGTGCCGCAAGGGGCTCGCCAAGCACTTCGACCCGGACGAGATCTTCGCGACCACGAAGGCCGGTCTGGACTTCTTCCACGACCACTTCGACTTCCCCTACCCCTTCGGGAAGTACGACCAGGCGTTCGTGCCCGAGTACAACCTCGGCGCCATGGAGAACCCGGGCCTGGTGACCTTCCGCGAGGAGTACGTCTTCCGCGGCCGCACCACCCGCGCCGCCTACCAGGCCCGCGCCAACACCCTGCTGCACGAGATGGCCCACATGTGGTTCGGCGATCTCGTCACCATGGAGTGGTGGGACGACCTGTGGCTCAAGGAGTCCTTCGCCGACTTCATGGGCGCCTACGCCTCGCACGGCGCCACCCGCTTCGACGAGGCGTGGATCACCTTCGCCAACCGCCGCAAGGCCTGGGCGTACCGCGCCGACCAGCTGCCCTCCACGCACCCGATCACCGCGGACATCCGCGACCTGCAGGACGCCAAGCTCAACTTCGACGGCATCACCTACGCCAAGGGCGCCTCCGTCCTCAAGCAGTTGGTGGCGTACGCCGGCGAGGACGCGTTCCTGGAGGGTGCGCGGCGCTACTTCAAGCGGCACGCCTACGGCAACACCCGGCTGTCGGACCTGCTGTCGGTGCTCACCGAGACCTCCGGCCGGGACATGGCCGAGTGGGCGCGGGCCTGGCTGCAGACCGCCGGGCTCAACTCCCTCACCCCGCGCCTGCGGCACGACGCGGACGGCCGGATCGCCGAGCTGGCCATCGAGCAGGACGCGCCGCAGGACCACCCGACGCTGCGCCCGCACCGGGTGCAGGTCGGGCTCTACCGGCTGGCGGAGGGCGGGCGGCTCGTACGGTACGCGGCGGCCGGCGTCGATGTGGCCGACGCGCTGACGGTGGTGGACGCGCTGGTGGGCGCGGAGCGGCCCGATCTGGTGCTGGTCAACGACGAGGACCTGACGTACTGCAAGACCCGCTTCGACCCGGCCTCGCTGGAGACCCTGCGCGAGCATCTGGGCGACATCGAGGACCCGCTGGCCCGCGCGCTGTGCTGGTCGGCGCTGTGGAACCTGACCCGGGACGGGCTGCTGCCGGCCGCCGACTTCCTGACGCTGGTGCGCCGGTTCGGCGGCGCCGAGACGCAGATCGGCGTGCTCCAGATGGTGCTCAGCTGGGCCGACTCGGCGCTGGAGTGGTACCTGCCGCGGGCGCGGCGCGCGGAGGCGGCGGCCGAGCTGGCGCGGGCGGCCGGGGAGGAGCTGCGGCGTGCCGAGCCGGGCGGTGACCACCAGCTGGCCTGGGCGCGGTTCTTCGCCGGCCGGGCGGACTCCGATGCGGACTTCGCGCTGCTGGAGGGGCTGCTGTCCGGCAAGGAGCGGATCGAGGGTCTGGTCGTCGATCAGGAGCTGCGCTGGACGATGCTGCTGCCGCTGGCCGCGCACGGGCGGATCGGCGAGGCGGAGCTGGCGCGGGAGCTGACGCGTGACGACACCGCCTCGGGCCGCCGCCATCAGGTGCGCTGCCTGGCCGCGCGGCCCTCGGCCGAGGTGAAGGAGGCCGCCTGGGCGGCGGTGGTGGAATCCGACGCGCTGTCCAACGCGCTGGTGGAGGCCACCATCGACGGCTTCGCGCGGCCGGGTCACCGGGAGCTGCTGGCGCCGTTCACCGCCCGCTACTTCGAGGTGATCGAGCGGGTGTGGGAGCAGCGGTCGATCGAGATCGCCATGTCGGTGGTGCGCGGTCTGTTCCCGGGCCCGCAGCAGGACCGGGCGACGCTGGAGGCCACCGACGCGTGGCTGAGTGCCCATCAGGAGGCGGCCCCGGCGCTGCGCCGGCTGGTGCTGGAGCAGCGGGACGATCTGCACCGGGCGCTGCGGGCGCAGGAGGCGCAGGAATCCCGGGAGGCGCACGGAGCGTAACCGGCGCTCCGCTGGCGGATGGACGCCCGCAACGGCCTGGGCCGGGGCGGGCGTTCCCATTTTTTAGGGGTTTTACGACCCTTTTGCGGTGATCCTCGCGCGTAGATACCCCGGGCACGATTTCTTCAATCGTCCATGACAGGAATGCGACAACTATCTTGTAAAGCCATTACATCAAGTGATCATTTACGTATGATGACCGGTCATCCGGTTCCGGAATCCGAACAAGGATGCCCATGTCTCATACTTCTCCCCTGTTCCCCCCTGCCACCGGCAGGAGACGCTCGGCACGGGCCGCCCGGGTGGCGCTCGCCGCCGGGCTGGTGAGCGCGCTGGCCGTCACGGGTGCGCTGCCCGCCTTCGCCGCCGAGAGCGACGCGCTCACCCGTTCGGCCGCCGACAAGCCGATCGACGAAAAGTTCGGCACCCATGACGCCACGCTGCTCGCCGAGGCCAAGGCCGCGGGCGAGCCGCACGTCACCCTGATGATCGCCACCGAGCCCGGCCAGACCGACGAGGTCAGCGACGCGCTCGACGCCATCCGGGGTGCCTCCGTCGGCTACACCCTCGACGAGATCGGCTACGTCCGCGCCACCGTGCGCACCGGCGCCGCCGACGAGGCCATCGACGAGGCGCGGGCGCTGTCCTCCGTGTACGCGATCGACCTCAACGAGGAGATCCAGGTACCGGACCCGCTGCCCGACACGGAGCTCGGCCGCGGCCACGGCCCCGGCGGCGGCAACGGAACGTCCTACCAGGCGCCCGACGCCACCACCAAGGCCGCCAACCCGTACCAGCCCTCGCACGAGACGGGCGCCGTCGACTTCGTCAAGCAGAACAAGAAGTACGACGGCCGCGGCATCACCATCGGCATCCTGGACACCGGTGTCGACCTCGCCCACCCCTCCCTCCAGGAGACCACCACCGGCGAGCGCAAGGTCACCGACTGGGTCACCGCCACCGACCCGATCATCGACAGCGACGGCTCCTGGCGCCCGATGACCACCGCGGTCTCCGGCGAGACCTTCAGCTACAACGGCCGCGACTACAAGGCCCCGGCGGGCGACTACTACGTCTCGATCTTCCGGGAGAACATCGCCGCCGGTGAGCTGGGCGGCGACGTCAACCGCGACGGCCGCACCGACGGCGCCTGGGCCGTGCTGTACGACCCGGCGGCCGGCACCGTGCGGGTGGACCTGAACGACGACGGCGACTTCACCGACGAAGCCGAGATGAAGCCGTACCGCGAGAACCACGACATCGGCTACTTCGGCACCGACAACCCGGACACCGAGATCGCCGAGTCCGTCCCGTTCGTGGTGGAGATCCGCGAGGACGTCCCCATGGACCCCTACGGCGGTGACTGGATCGGCGAGACCCGCGACTTCGTCAACATCGGCATCGTCTCCGGGCGGCACGGCACCCACGTCGCCGGCATCACCGCCGCCAACAGCCTGTTCGGCGGCCAGATGAACGGCGCCGCCCCCGGCGCGCAGGTCGTCTCCTCGCGCGCCTGCCGCTTCAACGGCGGCTGCACCGCCACCGCCATGTTCGAGGGCATGATCGACCTCGTCGTCAACCGCGACGTGGACCTCGTCAATGTCTCCATCGGCGGCCTGCCCGCGCTCAACGACGGCAACAACGCCCGCGCCCGGGTGTACAGCGAGCTGATCGACACCTACGACGTCCAGCTGTTCATCTCGGCCGGCAACGACGGCCCGGGTGTCAACACCGTCTCCGACCCCTCGGTCGCCGAGAAGGTCGTCAGCGTCGGCGCCGCCATCTCCAAGGAGACCTGGGCCGCCAACTACGGCTCCGGCGTGACCAAGAAGTACGCCATGCTGCCGTTCTCCTCGGCGGGACCGCGCGCCGACGGCGGCTTCAAGCCCACCATCACCGGGCCCGGCGCCTCCATCAACACCATCCCGACCTGGCAGCCCGGGGCGCCGGTCGCCGAGGCGGGCTACGCGCTGCCGCCCGGCTACGGGATGCTCCAGGGCACCTCGATGTCCTCGCCGCAGGTGGCGGGCGCGGCGGCGCTGCTGCTGTCCGGTGCCAAGCAGCGCGGCATCGAGCTGTCGGCCGCCGACCTGCGCACCGCGCTGACCTCCTCGGCCGACCCCATCTCCGGGGTGCAGGCGCACGAGCAGGGCGCGGGCCTGATGGACACCGTCGCCGCGTGGAAGCTCATCACCAAGGGCGCCACCGCGCACGAGTACACCGTCAAGGCGCCGGTGAGCAGCGATCTGGCCGAGTTCCTGGCCACCCCGGGCTTCGGCACCGGCGTGTACGACCGCGAGACCGCCCCCAAGGTCGGTGAGCGCAAGACGTACGACATCACCCTCACCCGTACCAGCGGCCCCAACCGCAACGTCCAGCACAAGCTGACCCTGGACAACAACCACGACAAGACCTTCTCGCTGGTCGGCAGCAGCTCCGTCTCGCTGCCGCTCAACAAGCCGGTCACCGTCAAGGTGCAGGCCAAGCCGCGCTCGGCCGGGGCGCACAGCGTGCTGCTGGGTGTGGACGACCGCTCCACCAAGGGCGTGGACCTCCAGGTCCTGAGCACCATCCTGGTGACCGAGCAGCTCGCCGGACCCTCCTACGCGGTGACCAAGACCTCGACGGTGCAGCGCAACGCCAGCACCTCGTACTTCATCAAGGTCCCCGAGGGCACCAAGAGCCTTGAGGTCAAGCTGGACGGTCTGACCGAGGGCAGCCAGACCCGGTGGATCGCCATCACCCCGTGGGGCACGCTGGCGGACAACTCCTCCACCGTCAACTGCTACCCCAACTACACCAACCCCTCGAACACCTGCCGCCCCGACCTGCGGTCCTACGAGAACCCGACCCCGGGCGTGTGGGAGATCGAGGTCGAGGCCCGGCGCACCTCGCCGCACCTCGACAACCCGTACACGATGACCGCGACCGCCCTGGGCACCGTCTTCGAGCCCGGCACGGTCACCGTCGAGGAGGCCACCGTCGGCACCCCGCTCCCCGTGAGCTGGGAGGTCAGCAACACGCTGGCGCCGATCGAGGGTTCCCTGTCCGCCGGTGACCTGGGCTCGGTGGCCACCGACCGGCCCACCATCGAGACCGGCGCGTACCAGACCAGCACGGTCGAACTGGCCGCCGGCGTCACCCGCTTCGAGGCCGTCATCGGCGGCACCTCGGACCCGGCCGCCGACCTGGACCTGTACGTGTACCGGGACGGCACGCTGGTCGGCCAGTCGGCCTCCGGCGGCTCCGAGGAGAGCGTGGTCCTGACCAACCCGGCGGCCGGCACGTACACCGTCGAGGTGCACGCGTACGCCATCCCGTCCGGCTCCACCGCCTACGACTACCGCGACGCCTACCTCTCCCCCGAGCTGGGCACCGTGGCCGTGGACGAGGAGCAGGTCATCACGCTGGCCAGCGGCGCGAGCGCGGAGATCGACGCCGAGGTGACCGTCATCTCGGCCGCCGGTGACGCCTCCGCCGGACGCGAGTTCTTCGGCGAGGTGAAGCTGCTGAACGCCACCGGAACGGTGACGGGCAGCGGCGGGATCATCATCGAGAAGGTGAGCGGCTCCTGACCTCACCCTGACCCCACGCGGGGACGGTGAACGGCACCGGGGCGGGCGCGGCACAGGTCGCGCACCGCCCCGGTGCGCGTGGCCCGTGGAAGGATGACCGGACGGAGTACAGGAGTACACACGTGTACGTGAAGGAGAACTGGTGCCTGGCACGAATCTGACCCGCGAAGAGGCCCAGGAGCGGGCCCGGCTGCTGAGCGTGGAGAGCTACACCATCGCGCTCGATCTCTCCGGTGCCCAGGAGGGCGGCACCTTCCGCTCCGAGACGACCGTGCACTTCACAGCGCGCGAGGCCGGGGCGAGCTTCATCGATCTGGTGGCCCCCTCGGTCAGCCATGTGGCGCTCAACGGGGAGGTGCTGCCGGCCTCGGACGTCTTCGCCGACTCCCGGATCGTGCTGCCGCACGTGGCGCAGGGCCACAACGAGCTGGTGGTGGTCGCCGACTGCGCGTACACCAACTCGGGCGAGGGCCTGCACCGGTTCGTGGACCCGGTGGACGAGCAGGCTTACCTGTACACGCAGTTCGAGGTGCCGGACGCGCGGCGGGTGTTCGCCTGCTTCGAGCAGCCCGACCTGAAGGCGTCGTTCCAGTTCACCGTGCGGGCACCCGAGGGCTGGACGGTCATCTCCAACTCGCCCACCCCGCAGCCCGCCGACAACGTGTGGCGGTTCGAGCCGACCCCGCGCATCTCCAGCTACATCACGGCGCTGATCGTGGGCCCGTACCACTCGGTGCACAGCAGCTGGGAGGGCCCTGAGGGGCGTTCGGTGCCGCTGGGCCTGTACTGCCGGCCCTCGCTGGCCGAACACCTCGACGCCGAGGCGATCTTCGCCGTGACCCGGCAGGGCTTCGACTGGTTCGAGGAGAAGTTCGACCACCCGTACCCGTTCGCCAAGTACGACCAGCTGTTCGTGCCGGAGTTCAACGCCGGCGCCATGGAGAACGCGGGCGCGGTCACCATCCGCGACCAGTACGTCTTCCGCTCCAAGGTGACCGACGCGGCCTACGAGATGCGGGCCGAGACGATCCTGCACGAGCTGGCCCACATGTGGTTCGGCGACCTCGTGACCATGGAGTGGTGGAATGACCTGTGGCTGAACGAGTCGTTCGCCACCTACACCTCGATCGCCTGCCAGGCGCACGCGCCGGGCAGCCGCTGGCCGCACGCCTGGACCAGCTTCGCGAACTCCATGAAGACCTGGGCGTACCGGCAGGACCAGCTGCCCTCCACCCACCCGATCATGGCCGAGATCCGTGACCTGGACGATGTCCTGGTCAACTTCGACGGCATCACCTACGCCAAGGGCGCCTCCGTCCTCAAGCAGCTGACGCGTTCTTCGCGGGCGTGCAGGCGTACTTCAAGCGGCACGCGTGGGGCAACACCCGCCTCACCGACCTGCTCAGCGCGCTGGAGGAGACCAGCGGCCGGGACCTGGGCGCCTGGTCCAAGGCCTGGCTCCAGACGGCCGGCATCAACGTGCTGCGCCCGGAGTTCACGGTGGACGGGGACGGCGCGATCACCTCGTTCGCGGTACGGCAGGAGGCCCCGGCGCTGCCGCCCGGTGCCACCGGCGAGCCGACGCTGCGCCCGCACCGGATCGCCATCGGCCTGTACGAGCTGACCGACGGCGCGCTGGTGCGGCGCGACCGGATCGAGCTGGACGTCGACGGCGAACTGACGGACGTCCCGCAGCTGGTGGGGCAGATGCGCCCGGCGGTCGTGCTGCTCAACGACGACGACCTGTCGTACGCCAAGGTGCGCCTTGACCCGGAGTCGCTGGCCGTGGTGCAGCGGCACCTGGGCGACTTCACCGAGTCGCTGCCGCGCGCGCTGAGCTGGGCCTCGGCGTGGGACATGACCCGCGACGGCGAACTGGCCACCCGCGACTACCTGGCGCTGGTGCTCTCGGGCATCGGCAAGGAGACGGACATCGGCGTGGTGCAGTCCCTGCACCGCCAGGTGTCCATGGCGCTCGCCTTCTACGCCGACCCGCAGTGGCGCGAGAGCGGGCTGCTGCGCTGGAGCGAGGCCGCCGAGCGGCACCTGGCGGAAGCGGCCCCCGGCAGCGACCACCAGCTGGCGTGGGCCCGGGCGCTGACCTCGGTGGCCCGTACGGACGAGCAACTGGCCCTGATCGCCGGGCTGCTGGACGGCACGCGGAGCGTGGAAGGGCTCGCCGTGGACACGGAGCTGCGCTGGTCGCTGCTCCAGCGGCTGGCGGCCACCGGGCGCGCGGACGAGAAGGAGATCGCGGCCGAGCTGGAGCGGGACCGCACCTCGGCGGGCGAACGGCACGCGGCGTACGCGCGGGCGGCCCGGCCGACGCGGGAGGCGAAGGCCGAGGCGTGGGCGCTGGTGGTGGAGAGCGACAAGCTGCCCAACGCCATGCAGGAGGCCGTCATCGGCGGCTTCGTCCAGGCGGACCAGCGCGAGCTGCTGGCCTCGTACACGCCGGAGTACTTCGCGGTGCTCAAGAGCGTGTGGGACTCCCGCAGCCATGAGATGGCGCAGCAGATCGCGGTCGGTCTGTACCCGGGCATCCAGGTGAGCGGGGCGACGCTGACGGAGACGGACGCGTGGCTGGAGGCGGCGAAGCCGTCGCCGGCGCTGCGGCGTCTGGTCACGGAGTCCCGGGCGGGTGTGGAACGCGCCCTGAACGCCCAGCTCGCCGACAAGGCGGCGGCCGAGGCGCAGGCGTAACGGGCCGTAGGAGAACGGGGCCACGGCCCACGGCGAAGGGGCGCCGGACCGCTCGGTCCGGCGCCCCGTCCGTGGGAGCGGGGTACGGGTCCGCGGTACGGGCCGGCTGTCGCACGGGAGTCGCACCGGCCGGGCCGCCCGCTCGCGGGTCGATCGGCGCCGGGTCCGGGCATGCGAAAACGCGGGCCCCGGGTGCGGGGCCCGCGGAAGAACACGACGGGTCGCGGTGGCCCGGCCGCGGCCGGGCCGGACCTCACGGTGCCGCGGCGCCGTTCGCCTCACGCCCCGCTCGCGCCCCGTTCCGGGGCGCTCCGCCGGGCGGCGGCGATCAGCTCTGCTGCTTGGCCGGCTTCTTCTTCTCGCCCAGCACGACCAGCCCGGCGATCACCACGAACAGGGCGATCGGGGCCGCCACGAACAGGCCGAGGGTCTCGATGACGCTCAGGCCGGAGCCCGGGTCGTCGCCGTCCTCGCGCGTCAGGGCCTGGGCGGCCGGGGACGTCATGAGCAGCATCAGCAGCGTGCCGGCCGTGAGGGCTCCTGCGCGCAGGCCGCGCTGGCTCAGTCGCTTCTGCCCACGGGCGTTCTTGTTCGCGTTGACCACGCCCCCCACACTAACGAACCCCTTCCGCGGCCTTTCCCACGCCCCCGCCGTTTCGTACGGATCAGTGCGGGGTGGCCCCGGTCGGCTCGGAGGTCAGCGGCAGCTCGGCGGCGGCCAGCGGCTGCTCCGAGGTGAGGGGCGCGATGTCCCAGGGGGCCGGCTCGCTGGTGAGCGGCGGGTCCAGGGCACGGGCCGCCGCGTCGGGGTCGGTGAGCTCCGACAGGTCGAGTTCGCCGGTCTCGTCCCAGGGCATGGCCGGCAGCTCGTCGTACGGCACTGCGGGCTCGCCGATGAGGGCGGGCGGATGGGGGGCGACGGCGGGTTTACTGGGTGCGGCCACGGGCCTCACTCCGTTCACGGGCGGTAACGCGGACTTCGGTGCCCTCGTTGCCCTACCCAGTCAACGCCACCCCATCCGTTCTCGCGACCGCAATTACGGGAAAGCGATCGATATCACCCACGGTCGGCGAAAAGATTTGCGGCGCCGCTCCCCTCAGGCGGAGGTCCGTCCCTCGATTCTGGCCAGCGCGTCGTCCGCGCCGTACGGCTGGAGGTACGGCAGCCACCGCGGATCGCGGTGGCCGGTGCCGATGATGCGCCAGGCGAGCCCGGACGGCGGCCCCGGCTTGTGCCGCAGCCGCCAGCCCAGCTCGGCGACCTGCCGGTCGGCCTTGATGTGGTTGCAGCTGCGGCAGGCGGCGACGACGTTCTCCCAGGCGTGCGCGCCGCCCCGGCTGCGCGGGATCACATGGTCGACGCTGGTGGCCACGGCCCCGCAGTACGCGCACCGGCCGCCGTCGCGGGCGAACAGCGCCCGCCGGGTGAGCGGCACGGAGCCCCGGTAGGGAACCCGGACGAAGCGTTTGAGCCGTACCACGCTGGGTGCCGGTATGGCATGGGTGGCGCTGCGCATCAGGACGTCCGAGTCCTCCAGACTCACCGCCTTGTCGTTCAGCAGCAGAATGAGCGCGCGGCGGATGGGGACGACGCCGAGCGGCTCGTACGAGGCATTGAGAACCAGGACCTGCGGCACGGATGCCCTCCAGTTCCGTCGGCGGCGCGTGGCTCGCGCCGGGACGATCTCCCACAGTGTGTCCCGGCCGCGGGGGGAAAGCGCCACCACGAACAGGGAATGCACCGATGGTGTCATTCGCCACACCTGCCCCGTATTGCTCATACTTCTCCCTGCCCCGGGCCGGAACCGGGCCGGTGGGGGCCCCTCCCCCGATTACGGTGGACGGGTGAGCAGGGAGAACTGGGAAGCCTGGCTGGGCACGGGCCTGCGTGTCGCGCTGATCGTGGTGATCGCCTTCGTGCTGCGCGCCGTTGTGCGCCGGTCCATCAGCCGGCTCATCAAGCGCATGCACCGCGACGACAAGCGCCGCACCGGCGGCCGGAGCGGTGGCTCGCTGCTGGCCAGCCCCGAACGGCGGATCCAGCGCGCCGCCGCCATCGGCTCCGTGCTGCGCAGCGCCGCCTCGGTCATGGTCCTGGGCACCGCCGCGCTGATGGTCCTGTCCCAGCTGGAGATCGAGCTGGGCCCGCTGATCGCCAGCGCCGGTTTCCTCGGCGTGGCGATCGGCTTCGGCGCGCGCAACCTGGTCACCGACGTGCTGAGCGGGATGTTCATGCTGCTGGAGGACCAGTACGGGGTCGGGGACCGGATCGACGCCGGCGAGGCCACCGGGACCGTGGTGGAGATAGGGCTGCGGGTCACCACCCTGCGCGGCGAGAACGGCGAGCTGTGGTACGTGCGCAACGGCGAGATCAAGCGCGTCGCCAACCTCAGCCAGGGCTGGGCCACCGCCCAGCTCGACATCGAGGTCCGCGCGGACGCCGACTACGAGCAGGTGCGCAAGCTGATCAGCGGCGCGGGCGAGGAACTGCGGACGGCCGGCAGCCCCTGGGACGAACTGGTGTGGGAGCCGCTGGAGGTCCTGGGTCTTGAGTCGGTGACGCTGGATTCCATGGTGGTGAAGGTGCGGGCCCGCACCATGCCGGGCAAGGCCGTGACCGTGGAACGGGAACTGCGGCGCCGCATCAAGCGGACGCTGGACGAGGCCGGAATCGCGCAGGTGGACGGGGCCGGCGTGACGCTGGAGAAGCTTCGAGCTGCGCCGGGCGCGACGCTCCGTAACACTGAGGGGTGAGGAGCGAAGCGACCTGGGAGGCGATCTCACGATGCGCGCACTGACCTACACGGATTACGGCGACCCTTCGGTGCTGCGGGTGACCGAACAGCCGGAGCCGCACGCGGGGCCCGGCCAGGTCCGGATCGCGGTGCGCGCGGCGGCGGTGAACCCCATCGACTGGAAGATCAGGCGCGGCCTCTTCGACGAGACCTCGCCGCTCGCCTTCCCCGCCATCCCGGGCACGGACGCGGCCGGTGTCGTCGACGAGGTCGGCTCCGGGGTGGCCGGGGTGTCGGTCGGTGACGAGGTCTTCGGTTCCGGGCAGAGCGCGTCCGCGCAGTACGCGGTGCTCGACCACTACACGGTCAAGCCGGCGGAGCTGACCTGGGAGCAGGCGTCCGGGCTGCCGGTGACCTCGGAGACCGCGATGCGCGCGCTGCGCCTGCTGGGGGTGACGACGGGGCAGACGCTGCTGATCGAGGGCGCGGCCGGCGGAGTGGGCAGCGCGGCGGCACAGTTCGCGGTGGCCAACGGCATCACCGTGATCGGCACGGCGAGCGACCGCAACCAGGACTACTTGCGCTCGCTGGGGGTGCTGCCGACGACGTACGGGGCGGGCCTGCGGGAACGGGTGGCACGGCTGGCGCCGCAGGGGGTGGACGCGGTGTTCGACACGGCGGGTTCGGGGTCGCTGCCCGAGCTGATCGAGATCGCGGGCGATCCGGGCCGGGTGGTGAGCATCGCGGACTTCTCCGCGCCGCAGCACGGGGCGCGGGTCACCTCGGCGATGTCGGACGAGCCGGCGTACGACGCGCTGCCGCAGGCCGCCGATCTGGCCCGGGAGGGGCGGTTCACGGTGGCGATCGACTCGGAGTATCCGCTGGACGCGGGCGCGAAGGCGCACGAGCGCAGCGAGGGCGGCCACGTGCGCGGAAAGATCGTGCTCACCGTCTAGTCGCTCGCCCTGGGCGGGCCACACAATGGCGCGCATGACGCATACCGATGTCGAGGCCGAGGTCGAGATCCGCCGCTACCGTCCGGGCGATGCCGCCGACGCCGCGGCTCTGCGGCGGATCTGCGTCGGCACCGGGTACAACGGCGGGGACGCCCGGGGCCATTACCGCGATCCGGGGGTGCTGCCGGCGCTGTTCGCCACCCCGTACGCCGAACTCGCCCCGGAGCTGGTGTTCGTGGCGGACGAGGGGGACGGGCCGATCGGCTACATCGTGGGCGCGGCCGACACCCGGGCGTTCTACCGCGCGTTCCGCGCCACGTGGCTGCCCCGGGTGCGGGACCGCTTCCCGGAGCTGGCCGGGGCGACGGACATGGACGGCGAACTGCGCGGCCTGCTGCACGCGCCGGAGCGGATGATCGACGCCGAGGTGGTGCGCGAACACCCCGCCCATCTGCACATCGACCTGCTGCCGCAGGGGCAACGGCGCGGTCTGGGTACCCGGCTGATGACGGCATACCTCGACGCGCTGCGCGAACGCGGCGTCCCCGGCGTCCATCTGGGCATGAATCCGGCGAACACCGCCGCGCACGCCTTCTACACCCGGCTGGGCTTCGTCACCCTGCGCGAGCCGACCGAGGAGGCCCAGGTGCTGTATCTGGGCCTGCGGCTGTAGGACGGCCGGCGGTGCGGCGTCCCCGGGCGGCCGTCCGGCCGGTCACGGGTGCCGGGCCCAGGTGAGCAGGGTGACCGCGCGGCCCCGGATCTCACGGTGCAGCGGCTCGTCCGGCGCCAGGGCGAACCCGGCGGCGCGGGCGACGGCGTTGGAGGCCGCGTTCTCCGGCTCGATCCGCAGGATCACCCGCGGGACGGGCAGCTCGGTCAGGGCGTACTCGGCCAGCAGCCGCACCGCGCGGGCGGCCAGCCCCCGGCCGCGGTGGGCGGGGCCCACGGTGTAGCCCAGTTCGGCCTCGCGTTCGGCGTCCGCGTTGGGGAACAGCACGGCCTCGCCCAGCGGGGCGGCCCCGTCCAGCGTGATGGCCAGCTGGACGCGGCGGCCCGCGGGCCGGGAGTCGCGGGCCTTCGCCAGGTAGTCATCGGCGGCGGCCTCGTCGAACGGTGAACGCAGCGGGGTCCACCGGGCGATCTCCGGGTCGTCGAACAGCGCCACCATGGCGGCCCGGTCGGCCGCCGTCCACTCGCGCAGCTGCACGCCGTGGCCCGTCAGCCGCAGCGGGGCCAGGGGCAGCACGTATACGGGTTCCTCGCCGGTCATGCTGGTGATCTTGCCCGGTGATCATCGATCTTGGAAGTGGTCGTTCACATCACGGAAGCCGGCGTGGCGGCCGACCGGACGGGTACGGACGTACGCGGCGTCTCGCACCCCGTACAGGTGTCCGGGCCCCGGCCGGCCGCCACGGCGTGGCGTGTGTCAGCCCACTCGGTCGCGGACCCACACGCCCGCTTCCTTGAGCGGCGCGGTGCCGGAGAACTGACCGGCGGCGCAGGAGCCCTCGCGGAAGACGGCGCCCGAGCGCCAGTCGTCGGAGAAGTTCCAGTTGGCCCAGCTGATGCCCTTGGCGGCCATCAGATCCAGGTAGCGCTGCGACATGGCGAAGTCGTTGGCGCCCTCTCCCGCGTAGTCCTGGGTGCCCCATTCAGTGACGAAGATCGGCAGCCGGTCCGAGGCCCGGTCCAGGACGGAGAGGTAGTGGTCGCGGTGCGAGGCCGCGTAGAAGTGGAAGGTGTACGCGATGTTGTCGGCGTTGACCGGGTTGGCGACGATCTCGTTCTCGTCGGCCCCATCGGAGACGCCGAGCGAGGACCAGCCACGGGTGCCGACCAGGACGACGGCGTCGGGCGCCCCGGCCCTGACCACCGGGATGACCTCCTCGGCGTAGCTCTTGATGGACTGCCAGCTGACGCCGTTGGGCTCGTTGGCGATCTCGTAGAGCAGGTTGTCCTGGTGGCCGTGGCGGGCGGTGATATCGGTGAAGAACCGCTTCGCGAGGGCGGTGTTGGCGTTCGGGTCGCCGGGGCTCAGCTGGTGCCAGTCGACGATCACGTACAGCCCGCGCGCGGTGGCCTGGTCGATGACCCGGCTGACGATGTCGGTGAAGCGCTGCGGGTTGGTCGCGTATCCCCCCTCCTGCACATAGGTGGACACCCGCAGCAGCGACGCGCCCCAGTCGTCGGCGAGGGCGTCCAGCGAGCCCTCGGTCAGGCAGTGCTCGAACCACTGGGTGCCGTGGCTGCTCATGCCGCGCAGCTGGACGGGGCTGCCGTCCTCGCCGCACAGCCTCAGGCCGCAGATCTCCAGGGCGCCGTACTGCTGGTACGGGGTGACGGCCTCGGAGCGCGGCGGCTCGTCGGGGGTGTCGCCGCCGGAGGCCGTGGCGGTGGCGGTGCCGCCGCCCAGCCACAGAGCCGCGGCGGCGCCGGTCGCGGTGAGCAGTGCGGCGAGCGAGGCGAGGGCGCGGGTTCCGGGCCGCTTCCGGCGCCGGTGTGCGGCGGGAGCGCCGCTGTCGGTGGTGGGGGTGTGGCTCATGAGACCTCTCGTCTGCCGTGGGGGAGGGATCGAGACCGATGTGAACGTAAGTGCAACCTGACGGGTGGTCAATGCGTGTCAGTTGGGGGACGGTGAAGACAGCCTTAAGGGGGCTTAAGAGCCGACTCCGGCGCACCCGGGGCGGCTTCACGGCGCGCGGCGCGGGGCGCAACATCGCGATCGCGACAAGATCCCGGTAAAGACTGTCTGGATCACGGCACACCGGCCATACTTCTGGCCGTGGCCACACACCAGGGGGGAGGGCCCGACGTGAGGCAGCCACCGCACACTCCGGCGCCGCCCGGCCTGCCCCCGGAGACCCCGCCGCCCCTGCCCGTGGCGCCGGACGTACCGGCCGCACCGCCGCCCGTACCGCCCGCCCCGGCCCGGCCGCCGGGCCGGCCCCGGCTCTCGGACTGGGCGAAGGGGGCGCGCTCGCTGCGCACTTCGGTGCGCACCGAGCCGGGCCGGCTGCGGATCATCGGGGCCGCCGTCGCCGCCGCGCTGCTGCTGTTCGGCGCGGCCACCGCCTGGCAGATCGGCGCCCGCTCGGACGCCGCCGACACCCTCATCAGCAGCAGCCAGCCGCTCAGCGCGGAGGCCGCCGACATCTACCGCTCGCTGGCCGACGCCAACACCACGGCGGCCGTGGCCTTCCTGACCGGCAGCGGCTCCGAACCCCAGGTGCGCGAGCGCTACGAGGAGCGCGTCGCCACCGCCGCCGCCCTGCTCACCCGCGCCGCCGCGCACACCGGCAACTCCGAGCAGGCCCAGCAGTTGATCGCGCTGCTCAACGCCGAACTCCCGGTGTACACCGGGTTGGTGGAGACGGCGCGCGCGAATGACCGGCAGGGGCTGCCGCTGGGCGGCGCCTATCTGCGGTACGCCGACAGCCGGATGCAGGAAGTCCTGCTGCCGGCCGCCGAGTCGCTGTACGCGCTGGAGACGGGCCGCTTCCAGGACGACGCGCGGCGGGCGGGCGCCTGGCCCTGGTTCTCGCTGGCCGCCGCCGCGCTCGCGCTCGGCGTGCTGGCCTGGGCCCAGCGGCGGCACTGGCTGCGCACCCACCGGGTGTTCAACCAGGGCCTGCTGGCCGCCACCGGTGCGGCGCTGGTGCTGCTGCTGTGGTTGGTGGGCGCGCACACCTTCGCGAGGGCGGCGCTGGACGAGGCGGATCGCGGCGGGGCGCAGTCGCTCAGCGCGCTCAACGACGCCTGGATCGCGGCCCTGCAGGCACGGGGCGCCGAGAGCATGACGCTGGTGGCACGGGGTTCGGGCACCGGCTTCGAGGAGAGCTACCAGGAGCGCATGGCCGAACTGGCCGGGCCGCAGGCCGACGACGCGCAGGACGGCGCGCCGCGCGGGCGGCTGGGCGCGGCCTGGCAGCTCGCCGACGACGAGGACGGGCGGGACCCGATCGGGGCGGCCCACGCGGCGGTCGGCGAGTGGCGGGCCCTGCACGAGGAGGCCCGGCAGCGGGAGAACGCCGGGGAGTACCAGGAGGCGGTGGAACTCGTCATCGGCGAGGAATCGACGGGTAGTTCCTTCGACCGGGTCGACGAGGCGCTGGCGCGGGCCGTCGCCCACGAGCAGGGCCAGTTCACCCGGGCCGCCGAACGGGCCGCCGCCGCCCAGACCGGGCTGCTTGTCGGGTCGCTGGCGCTGGTGGCGCTGGCCGCCACGGGCACCGTGCTCGGCATCAACCGCAGGCTGGCGGAGTACGGGTGACCCGGGGTGAGGGCGGAGGTGCGGCGATGGGAGCGCTGAGGCGGCCGGGCGGTCGCTCGCTGCTGATGGTGGTGGGCGGCATGGCGCTGGCCGGCTGGATGCTGGCCGGGTCGCTGCCCGCCCCCGGCGACGGCGGGCGGGAGGACGCGAAGGGCCCGGTGACCGGCGGACACCTGATCCAGGTGGACGACGGCGACGGCGGCCCGAGCGGCCCGGACGGCGACGGCATCGGCTCGCTGGCCGCCCGCGAGACCTGCGACAACGGGATCGACCCGGCCGGCAACAGCTGGTCCCCCTCCCGCGAGGAGGGCGCCGCCGTGCGCCGGATCACCGAGCGCGGCCGACTGATCGTGGGCGTCGACCAGAACAGCTATCTGTGGGGCTACCGGGCCCCCGACGATCCGCAGACCGTCATCGGCTTCGACATCGACCTGGCCCGCGCGGTCGCCGCCGACCTGCTGGGCGACCCCGAACTGGTCACCCTGCGCCCCATCCCCACCGACCAGCGCATCCCGCTCCTGGAGAACAGGGAGGTGGACATGGTGATCCGCAGCATGTCCATCACCTGCACCCGCTGGGAGTCCGTGGCGTTCTCCGCCCCCTACTTCGACACCGGCCAGCAACTGCTGGCGCCCCGCTGGTCCACGATCACCGGCTTCGACTCCTCGCTGGCCGGGATGCGGGTGTGCAGCGGCGACGACACCACCGCCCGGGTCCTGCTGGAGAGCGAGCCGCACGGCGCCGCGCTGGTGGAGGCCGGCGGTCATCTGGACTGCCTGGTACGGATCCAGCTGGGCGAGGCCGACGCCCTGATGACGGACGGCGCGCTGGCCGCCGCCCACGCCGCGCAGGACCCCACCATGCGGCTGATCGGCGAGCCCATCAAGGAGGAGTCCTACGGCATCGCGATGAATCCCGGCGACGAGGACCTCGTGCGCCGGGTCAACGCCATACTGGAGGACTACCGGGCCGGCGGCGACGGCAGCGACTGGCGCGTCTCCTACCGGGCCTGGCTCGCCGACTACTTCCCACCGGACCAGTCCCCGGAGCCGGCCGCGCCCCGATACCGGGACTGACCGGTGAACCGTACGCGGACGGGGGAAGGATCAACGAGCGCGCACATGCGGCGACGTCACAGCCAGTGCCAGAGTCAGTACCAGAGCCACAGTCACAGCCAGAGCCACAGCCAGAGGGGAGAGCGATGGCCCCGGATTCCGGTCAACGGGTGCTGAGCCGGGAGGAGGTGGACCGCGCCCTGACGCGGCTCGCCGCCGAGCACGAGGCGATCGAGACGTCCCTGCTGTCCCTTCAGGACCACGCCGGGCGCCGGCTGCTCGAAGGCGCCGAGCTCACCGGGCTCACCCTGGAACGCTGGCGGCACGCCGAGGCCATCGTCTCCGACCTGTGGTCCTGGTTCGAGACCTGCACCGAGACCCTCGCGCGCGCCCGCGAACTGCGCGGCCGCCGCCGCTTCCCCGGCCGCGAGGAACTCACCCGCCTCAGCCACCTGCTGGAGGGCCGCAACCTGGTGATCTCCGGCGGCGAGCTGCTGGCCGAACACACCAGCTGGCAGCAGTTGGTGACCCGGATGAACCGCGGCTACGGCGAGGTCCTGGGCGTGGTCGCCGCCGCCGACGCCGTGTGGTCCGCGCTGCCGGCCCGGATAGACCTGCTCTCCGCCGAACTGCGCCGGGTCAGCGAACTGGCCCACTCCGCCGGCGTACGCCCCGGCACCCACCCCTCCGGCGACGACCTGGAGCGGGTCACCGCCGAACTGACCGCGCTGCGCGCCGAGGTCATCACCGACCCGCTCGCCTTCTGGCTGCCCGAGGGCGGCTCCGGCGCGGTCGCGGGCGGACGCCCCGACACCACCCGCTACGACAGGGCCGCCCGCACCCTGGACGACATCCGCCGCGAGGTCGACGCCGTCTTCGGCGTGCGCAAGGACGCCGAGGCCCGGCTGGTGGGGCTGCGCGACGTGCTCTCGCGCGCCGACCGCACCCTGGCCGAGGCCCGCGCCGCCCGCGTCGAGGTGCTGTCCAAGATCGCCGCCAGTGAGGTCCCCGCCGTCAGCGGGCCGCCCGTCGTCCTCCAGCAACAGCTGGCCACCGCCGGGGAGTACCGGCGCCGCGCCCAGTGGCACCGGCTCTCCCCACTGCTGGACGCGCTGGAGGTACGCGCCGAGGAGGAGCTGCAACGCGCCCGTTCCTCCCTGTCGGCCGTCACCGCCCCGCTCGCGATACGCGCCGAACTGCGCGGCCGTCTCGACGCCTACCGCGCCAAGGCCGTCCGGCTCGGCAAGAACGACGACCCCCTGTTGTCCGAACGCTACGACGCCGCCCGCCGCCTGCTGTGGACCGCGCCGTGCGATCTGCGCGCCGCCGAGAGCGCGGTGCAGCGCTACCAGGACGCGGCGGCCGACGTGCTGACAGGGCGGAGCGAGCCATGAGCGAGAGCGGACCCCTGTCCGTGCCGTGTCAGCGGCCCGGCTGCGCCGGCCACTACGAGGACGTCGGCGACGGACAGCTCTACTGCGACCTGTGCGGGCTCGCCCCCGTCGTCTCGGCGCGCGGCGACATCGGCGGCGTGGGCACCGGCCTGACCCACGCGCCGCGGCGCGGCGACGTACCCTCCCAGCGCTCGGCGCCCGCCTCGGTGCCGTCGGCCGCCTCCGAACGGTCGCTGCCCAGCTCGCGGCTGTCGCACCGCTCGGTCTCCGGCGCGCTCTCCCGCTCCCTGTCGGTACCGATGTCGGAGCGCCCGGTCTCCGTGCGCAGTTCCCGCGCCAGCGCCTCCCGCCACCGCTCCCGGCTGGGCGCCGGCCTGGTGACCATCCCCGCTGTGCCCCGGCCCGAACCGCTGGACCAGGTGCTGGCGGACCCCGAGGTACCCGAGCGAAAACGGTTCTGCGGCAACAGCGACTGCGGCGAGCGGGTGGGCCGTACCCGCGGCGAGCGCGCCGGGCGCAGCGAGGGGTACTGCACCCGCTGCGGCCACCCGTACTCCTTCGTGCCCAAGCTGCGCCCCGGCGACCTGGTGCACGACCAGTACGAGATCGCCGGCTGCCTGGCGCACGGCGGGCTCGGCTGGATCTATCTGGCCAAGGACACCCGCGTCAGCCACCGCTGGGTGGTCCTCAAGGGCCTGCTGGACACCGGCGACGAGGACGCCATGGAGGTGGCGATCTCCGAACGGCGCTTCCTCGCCGAGATCGAGCACTCCACGATCGTGCGGATCTACAACTTCGTCGAGCATCTGGACCGCCGCACCGGCAGCCTGGACGGCTACATCGTCATGGAGTACGTGGGTGGCCGGTCGCTGAAGGAGATCGCCAACACCCGGCGCAGCGCGGACGGGCGGCGCGATCCGCTGCCGGTGGAGCAGGCGTGCGCGTACGGCATCGAGGCGCTCGACGCGCTGGGGCATCTGCACAGCCGCCAGCTGCTGTACTGCGACTTCAAGGTCGACAACGCGATCCAGCAGAACGACCAGCTGAAGCTGATCGACATGGGCGCGGTGCGGCGCATGGACGACCACGAGAGCGCGATCTACGGCACCGTCGGCTATCAGGCGCCCGAAGTCGCCGAGGTGGGCCCGTCCGTGGCCTCCGACCTGTACACGGTGGCGCGCACGCTGGCCGTGCTGACCTTCGACTTCCAGGGCTACACCACGATCTTCGCGGACAGCCTGCCGGAGCCGGAGCATGTGGAGGTCTTCCGGCGGTACGAGTCGTTCTACCGGCTGCTGGTACGGGCCACCGACCCGGACCCGGAGCGGCGGTTCGCCTCCGCGCAGCAGATGTCCGAGCAGCTGACGGGGGTGCTGCGGGAGGTGGTGGCGCTCCAGTCGGGGCAGCCGCAGCCCGCGCTGTCGCAGCTGTTCGGCCCCGAACTGCGGGTGCCGGACACCGAGCTGCTGCCGGGCCTCGGCCGTGACGTGTCGGCGCTGGGCGCGCGGCGGCGGGTACGCGGCCGGGCCGCGCGGGGCGCTGCGGCGTCGGCGCTTCCGCCGGCCGCCGGCCCGTTGACCACGCCGGTGGACATCGAGGCGGCGGCCCTGGCGCTGCCCGTTCCCAAGGTGGACCCGGAGGACCCCAACGCGGGCTTTCTGTCCGGGCTGATGGCCGGCGCGCCCGCCGACCTGCTGGCCGCGCTGAGCGCCGCCCCGGTGGACTCGGTCGAACGGCGGCTGCGCGAACTGCGGGCCCTGCTGGAACTGCCGGACGGGCGGGGGCGGGAGAGCGCGCGCTGGCTGCTGTCCGCGCTGGAGGACGAGTGCGGCGACGACTGGCGGGTGGTGTGGTACCAGGGCGTGGCCGCCCTGGCGACCGGCGACCTGGGCACGGCGGCGCTGTCCTTCGACGCGGTGTACGACGCGTTCCCGGGCGAGGTGGCCCCGAAGCTGGCGCTCGCGGTCTGCGCGGAGACGCTGGGCCAGCAGGACAACGCGGCCGATTACTACGAACTGGTGTGGCGGACCGATCCCAGCCATGTGAGCGCCAGTTTCGGACTGGCCCGGGTACGGCTGGCCGCCGGCGACCGGGAGGGGGCGGTGGCCGCGCTGGAGTCGGTGCCGGACACCTCCGCCCACCACATCGCCGCCCGGGTGGCGGCGGTCCGCGCGAGGCTGCGGCACCGCTCACCGGCCGAGCCGCTGCTGCCGGACCTGCTGGCGGCGGGCCGGCAGGTCGAGACCCTGCTCGAAGGGGGACTGGAACCAGCACTGGGCGAACAACTGTCCTGTGAGGTGCTGGGGTCTGCGCTGGACTGGCTGCTATCCGGCCATTCCGGACAGAATGGGCGGCTCCTGGGTGCGCCACTGGAGGAGACGGGCATCAGACTGGGTCTGGAACGCTCCTACCGGCGGCTCGCGCAGTGGGCGCCGGACAGTAGTGAACGGATTGAACTGGTGGAGGCGGCCAACCGCTTCCGCCCTAGGACATGGGTGTGACGATGCCGCAGCTCGACCAACTCTCCGCCTGCCCCGGCTGCGGGGAGCCGCTGGAAGCCGACGACGAGTTCTGCGGCAGCTGCGGCAAACACCTGCGCACCACAGCCCCGACGGGGGCCAAGGACCCGGCGGCCCCCGCTCCTCCGCCCCCGCCCATGACCGCCCGGCGCCCCGCGTCCCCCACGGCACCGGGCGGGACGCCGCCCGCACCGGGAGGCACCGCACCCCAGGCCGGCCCCACGACTCCCCCCGGATCCGCGCCCGGCGCCCCGGCGGACCCACGCCCCGCCACGACGGGCACCCCCCGCACCGGCCCGGCCCCGGCCGCCCAACAGCCCGCCGCCACCGGCAGCGCCGCATCGGCCGCCGGGCAGCAGCCGGGCGCCACCGGTCCCCAGCCCGGCACACCCACGACGCCTCCGGCTCCGGCAGCGCAGCAGCCGGGTGCACCGGCACCGGCAGCGCAGGGCACAACGCCGCCCGCGCCGAACCCACCCGCCGGGCGCGGCGCCAGCACCACCCCGGGCCCCACCGCGGCGACCTCGCCCGGCCAACCCGCCTCCACCGGCAGCGCGCCCGGCGTACCGGCGGCACACGGCGCGGCCCAACCGGGCCCGAACGCGCCCGCCGCGGGGACCGGCAGCGCCGCATCGGCCGCCGGGCAGCAGCCGGGCGCCACCGGTCCCCACCCCGGCACCCCCACCACACCTCCGGCTACGGCAGCGCAGCAGCCGGGTGCACCGGCACCGGCAGCGCAGGGCACAACGCCGCCCGCGCCGAACCCACCCGCCGCACGCACCCGTAACACCACCCCGGCCACTGCTGCGGCACCGGCGGCGGGGCAACAGCCCGCCGGCGCCACCGCGAACGCGCCTGGTGGTCCGGCCCCGCAGGCCGCACAGCCGGGCGTTGGTGCCCCGGGCTCCGCCGCCCCGCGTACCAGTGCGGCGGCAGCACCGACCACGGCCCCGCAGCAGCCCGGCGGCCGTTCCGCCGGAACGCCGCAGGCCCAGGCCCCGGCAGCCACGACTCCGCAGAGCCCGAACCCCACCGCTCCCGGCGCGACGCGGCCCCCGGCCGCTGCCCCGGCCGCGACTCCCGCGACACAGGCGCCGCAGGCCAAGAGCCCCGCCCCGGCCGCTCCCGCAGCGCAGCCACCCCGGCCGGCCACCGCGCCGAAGGGCGCAACAGCCGCGACCCCGGCACCGGCACCGCAGGGCGCGAACCCTGCCGCGCCCAACCCGTCCCGGCCCGCTGCCGCCGGCTCGGCCCCGGCCCCGGCCCCGGCAGCGCAGGCCAAGGGCTCCGCCCCGGGCAACTCCCCGTCGCCGGCCGCCAAGCCGGCCTCCGCACCGGCCGTGCCCGCCGCCGCACCGCAGCAGCCCCACGCGCCCGCCGCCTCCGCGCCGCAGAACCCGGGTTCCGGACGCCCGGCGGCCCAGCCGGCCGGTGCGGCCGACGGATATACGCCCACCGAGCCCGACTTCACCCTGCCGCCGCCGCAGCCCGCGTCCGGTGGCGGGCCCCGCATTCCCTCGCTCGACCCCCGGGCCACCGCGGCCGCCGCCACGCCCCCGCCGGCCCCAACCCCGGCGTCCGCGCCCGCCGACCCGCGCGCCGCCGCTGATCCGCGCACCCGCGACTCCCGGCCGCCCACCCGCGAGACGAACCCCGTCCTGTGCGCCGTCTGCGGCACCGGCCGTGTCGACGGCGACGGCTACTGCGCCGACTGCGGCCGCGCGCAGCCCGGGCAGCGCGATCATGTCGAGCGCGCGCTCGGTGGCGTCGCGGCCGTCAGTGACCTCGGGCTGCGGCACCACCGCAACGAGGACTCGTTCACCGTCTCGGCGACCGCCCTCGCCGATGGTTCGCCCGCCGTCATCGCCATCGTCTGCGACGGCGTGTCCTCCTCCTCCCGCCCCCACGAGGCGTCCGCCGCCGCCTCCGAGGCGGCGGCGGAGTCGCTGCTCGCCTCACTCCCGCGCGGCGTCTCGGGCCAGCAGGCCATGCACGACGCCGTTCTGTCCGCCGCCCGTGCCGTCGCCGATCTCGCCGACCCCGCCGCCGAGCCGGGTCAGAACGCCCCGGCGTGCACCCTGGTGGGCGCCGTCACCGCCGGCGGCATCCTCACCGTGGGGTGGGTCGGCGACAGCCGCGCCTACTGGATTCCGGCCGAGCGCGGCGCCGCTCCCGCCCGGCTCACCGAGGACGACTCGTGGGCGGCGCAGATGGTCGCGGCCGGCCTGCTCAGCGAGGCCGAGGCGATGGCGGATCACCGCGCGCACGCCATCACCGCCTGGCTGGGCGCGGACGCCGTCGAGGTCGAGCCGCACACCGCGTCGTTCAAGCCGGACCGTCCCGGCGTGGTGATCGTGTGCACGGACGGCCTGTGGAATTACGCCGAGTCCGCCGAGCGGCTCGCGCACCTGGTGCCCGCCACGGCCCGCGAGACACCGCTGCCGACCGCGCAGCAGTTGGTGCGGCACGCCCTGGAGTCGGGCGGCCACGACAATGTCACGGTCGCGGTCCTGCCCTTCCCGGTGGTGGAAGCGGCCGGATGAGTACAGAGCCGGTCTTCGGCGTCGACGTCTACCAGAACGAGTTCCTGTACCAGGGCGCCGACGAGGTGCACGCCATCGTCACGGTCTCCGCCACCGGCGGCGACCGGGCGGGCGAGGCGGCGGTCGTCATCATGGTGGACTGTTCCGGCTCGATGAACTATCCGCCGTCCAAGATGGACGGCGCCCGCCGGGCCACCGAGGCGGCCATCGACACGCTGCGCGACGGCACGGCCTTCGCCGTCGTCGCCGGCACCCACCGGGCCCGGGAGGTCTTCCCGGGCACGGGCCGGCTGGCCGTGGCGGACGCCGCCACCCGCCGGGCGGCCAAGGCGTCCCTGGCGGGCCTGACCGCCACCGGCGGCACCGCCATCAGTACGTGGCTGCTGCTCGCCGAGCGCCTGCTGGCCACCTCCACCGCCCCGATCCGGCACGGCCTGCTGCTGACCGACGGCCGCAACGAGCACGAGGAGCCGGAGCGGCTGCGCGAGGCCCTCGCCCGGTGCGCGGGCCACTTCACCTGTGACGCCCGTGGCGTGGGGACGGACTGGGAGGTCAGGGAGGTCACCCAGATCGCCGGGGCGCTGCTGGGCTCCGCCGACATCGTCGCCGAACCGGCCGGTCTGACGGCCGACTTCACCGCGATGATGGAGTCGGTCATGGGCAAGGAGGTCGGCGATGTCAGCCTGCGGCTGTGGACTCCGCTGGGGGCGGGCGTCCGCTTCGTGAAGCAGGTGGCGCCGGCCGTCGCCGATCTCACCGACCGCCGTACGGAGGCGCCGCCGCGCGCCGGCGACTACCCGACCGGTGCGTGGGGCGCGGAGTCCCGCGACTATCACCTCGCTCTCCATGTCCCGCCGTGCGACGTGGGGCAGGAGATGCTGGCGGCCCGGGTGTCGCTGGTGCGGGCCGGTGGCGAGCCCGTTGCGGTCCGGCCGGGGCTGATCCGCGCGGTGTGGACTTCCGACATGGCGGCCGCCACCACCCTCAACCCGCAGGTCGCCCACTACACCGGGCAGGAGGAGTTGGCCTCGGTCATCCAGCAGGGCATTGACCTGCGCAAGCGCGGTGACGCGCGTGGCGCGACGGCCAAACTGGGCCGCGCCGTCCAGTTGGCGCACCGCTCGGGGAATGAACAGACCTCACAACTGCTGGCAAAGGTGGTGGACGTGGAGGATGCGGCGAGAGGTACTGTTCGACTGAAGGCGAAAGTCGCCGAGGCCGACGAGATGACCCTGGAGACGAGGTCGACGAAGACGGTCCGGGTAAAGAAGTAGTCGACATGAGACGAATCAGCGGAAGCAGGGGGAGGGCGTAACGTGCCGACTTGCCCGAACGGTCACCAGTCGTCGGCCGAGGACTGGTGCGAGGTGTGCGGCTACCGCATGCTGGCGCCCGCCGCCGCGATGCCCCCGCCCCCCGGCGCCTTCGGTCAGCACCCGGCTCCGCCGGGTCCCCCCGTGCCTCCCGGCCCGCCCGGTTACCCGGCGGGCCCGCCCATGCAGCACCACCCGGGCCGGCCGCCCGAGATGTGTCCGCAGTGCCGTACTCCCCGCGAGGCGCAGGCGCCGTTCTGCGAGGGCTGCCGGTACAACTTCCTGACCAACTCCCCCACCACCTACATACCTCCGGCGCGTGCGGACGGCCCGCCGATACCCGGGGCGCCGCCCCACCAGCAGCCCTACGGTCACCAGCAGCCGCCCCCCGCCCCGCCGGCCCCGATGCCGGGCGGCGGCGCCCCGGGCCAGACCGGTGACTGGGTGCTCCCGCCGCCGATGCCGCACCAGCAGCAGGGGCAGGGTGGTTACGGCTATCCGAACACCGCCGCCTCCTGGATGGTGACGGTGGGCCCCGACCCCGACTACTTCCAGGCGATGATGCGCCGTTCGGGCCCCGAGGCCGCCCAGCTGAGCCTCCCCCCGTACGCCCCGCCCCGGCAGGTGCCGCTGAACGGCCCGCAGGTGACCATCGGCCGCCGCCGCCAGTCCACCGGGGAGAGCCCGGACATCGACCTGTCACAGCCTTCCGAGGACCCGGGCGTCTCGCATCAGCACGCCGTCCTCGTCCAGCAGCCGGACGGCAGTTGGGCCGTGGTGGATCAGGACTCCACCAACGGCACGACCGTCAACGGTTCGGAAGACCCGGTCCAGCCCTTCGTCCCGGTACCGCTGCGTGAGGGCGACCGGGTGCATGTCGGGGCGTGGACGACCATCACTCTTTACCGGGGATAGGGGCCCAGCACGTCGTGAGCATGGACCAGGGGGGCGGACCCGCCATATCCGTGGCGGGTCTGCGCAAGAAATACGGGGACACACAGGCCGTCGACGGCGTCAGCTTCGAGGTTCCGCGGGGGGAGTTCTACGGAATCCTCGGGCCGAACGGCGCCGGCAAGACCACCACGCTGGAAATGATCGAGGGGCTGCGCCGCCCCGACGAGGGGACCGCCGAGCTGCTCGGCACCCCGTCCTGGCCGCGCAACCGGGGCCTGTTGCGCCGCATCGGCGTGCAGCTCCAGGCGTCCGCGTTCTTCGAGAAGCTTTCGGCACGCGAGCAGATCCACAGTTTCGCCGCGCTGTACGGGGTGTCCACCGACCGCGCCGACGCCATGCTGGAGTCGGTGGGCCTGGCCGAGAAGGCCGATGTCCGCGACAGTGAGCTGTCCGGCGGACAGGCGCAGCGGCTGTCGATCGCCTGCGCGCTGGTGCACGATCCGGAACTGGTGTTCCTGGACGAGCCCACCACCGGCCTGGACCCGCAGGCCCGCCGCAATCTGTGGGACCTGCTGCGGCAGATCAATTCCGAGGGCCGCACCGTCGTCCTCACCACGCACTATCTGGACGAGGCGGAGGTGCTGTGCGACCGGGTCTCGATCATGGACGCGGGCCGCATCCTGCGCACCGGGCCGCCCGCCGAGCTGATCAGTGAGCTGGGCGTCGACACCCTGGAGGACGTCTTCCTCCAGCTGACCGGACGGGAGTTCCGCGAATGAGCCGCTCCTCCGGCCTGCTGCCGCTGTCCAAGAACATGGCGCTGGGTCTGCTGCGCGACCGCACCGCCGTGTTCTTCATGATGATCTTCCCGCTGATGTTCCTGGTGCTCTTCGGCGCGCTCTTCCAGGACAACAGCATCTCGCGCTCGCCGATCGCGCAGGTCGGCGAGGTCGAAGTGCTGGACGGGCTGCCCGAGGACGCCCGCGCCGAGCTGGACAAGGTGGTGGAGTTCCGGCGCGCCGCCGATCTCGACAGCGCGCTGGAGGACGTGCGCGGCGGCGAGGTGGCCGGCGCGATCTGGCAGTCGGGCGACACCGTCGAGCTGCGCTACTCGGAGGCCGACGGCGTACGGGCCGGCACCGTCCGCAGCGTGCTCCAGTCGCTGGTGGAGGCCGCGAACCAGGCGGCGACGGGCCAGCCGCCGGCCTACCGGCTGGCCACCGATACCGTCGAGGACGACTCGGTCAAGCCGATCCAGTACCTGGCGCCCGGTCTGCTGGGCTGGGCGATCGCGATGGGCGGGGCCTTCCTGTCGGCCCTCACCCTGGTGGGGTGGCGCAAGTCCCGGCTGCTGCGGCGGCTGTGGCTGGCACCCATCCACCCGGCGACGATCATCGGTGCCCGGGTCGGGGTGACGCTGGCGCTGGCGCTGGTGCAGACGGCCCTGTTCCTGGGCATCGCCTGCATCCCGTTCTACGGGCTGCGATTGAGCGGGAGCTGGTGGCTGTCGATCCCGCTGGTGCTGAGCGGCTCGCTGGCGTTCATGTCGATCGGCCTGGTGATCGGGGCGGTGGCGAAGACCGAGGAGGCGGCCAACGGCATCCTCCAGGTGGTGATCATGCCGATGGCGTTCCTGGCCGGGTCCTTCTTCCCCACCGATGTCATGCCCGGCTGGCTGAGCGGGATCGCCCAGCTGCTGCCGCTGCGCCATCTCAACGACGCGCTGTCGGACGTCCTGAGCCGCGGTGGCGGCTGGGAGACGGCGCTTCCGGTGATCGGCGGGCTGCTGCTGTTCACCGCGGTGCTCACCGCGATCGCGGCGAAGCTGTTCCGCTGGGACGCCTGAGCGTCCGCGGTACCCCGCTGACCTGCGGCCCGGCGGCTGTCGGGCCGCGGTCAGCCGGGGGTGTTGATCATCGAACCGGCCGCGTACACCATGTAGCGCCACAGCTCGGCCTCGTCCTCCTCGGCGAGGCCGAGCGTGTCGATGGCGTCCCGCATGTGCCGCAGCCAGGCGTCGTGCGCCGCGCGGTCGACCGTGAAGGGGGCGTGCCGCATCCGCAGCCGGGGGTGGCCCCGGTTGTCACTGTAGGTGCGCGGGCCGCCCCAGTACTGCATGAGGAAGAGCGTGAAGCGCTCCTCTGCCGGGCCCAGGTCCTCCTCGGGGTACATGGGCCGCAGCAGCGGGTCGTCGGCCACGCCCTGGTAGAAGCGCTTCACGAGCTTGCGGAAGGTGGGCTCGCCACCGACCCGCTCGTAGAAGGTCTCGGTGTGCAGGGTGCCGCGTCGGATCTCAGTCACTCCTCCATGGTCGCAGACCCGTTCCTGCCTCCGGAATGTGTCCGGGGAGCGCCCCCGGCCGGGAACTCACGGAGAGTAGACCGGGGGCGACAGGGCGCGGCAGACTGATGCGGTCGTGAATGAGGAGGGCGAGGATGCCGCCGAGGGATCTTCCGAGCGCGCGCGAGGCGCGGCTCGGTGCCGAATTGCGGAAGTTGCGGGAGCAGGCCGGTAAAGCCGCGCACGAGGCGGCGGCGTGGATCGGTACGGATCGCGCGAAGATGTCGAATATCGAATCCGGGCGGCGCGGAATCAGTGAGACGCGGATCCACCGGCTGACGGAGTTCTACGGGTGCCGCGATCAGCGGCTGGTCGGTGAATTGTGCGCGATGGCCCGCGAGCACCGGGGCGGCAACTGGTGGGACGCGTTCCGCGGGAAGGTACCGCAGGGCAATGTGGACATGGCGGAGCTGGAGCACCACAGCACGGCGTTGCGGATGGTGCATCTGCTGCTGGTGCCCGGGGTGTTCCAGACGCCGGAGTACGCGCGTGCGGTGATGGCGGGCTCGGTGCCGCCGCCGGACGAGGAGTTGCTGGCGGCGCGGGTGGCGGTGCGGCTGCGGCGCGGGGAGTTGCTGCGGGGGGAGAACCCGCCCAGGTGCCAGGCGATCATCCACGAGGGCGCGCTGCGGATGCGGTACGGGGGCCGTGCGACGGCGCGCGGGCAGCTGGAGTGGCTGCTGAAGGTGACCGAGTGGCCCTCGGTCGAGCTGCGGGTGATTCCGTTTTCCCAGGAGGACATTCCCGGGCACGGTCAGTCATTTCTCTATGCGTACGGGCCGGTGCGGGAACTGGACACGGTCGAGGTGGACACGCCTTTCGGCGGTGATTTCCTGCACGCGGCGGAGGAGTTGGAGAAGTACCGCAGACTGCTGGAAGTTTCCGAGAAGATCGCCCTCGACGAGGGCGAGTCGCGGCAGCTGATCCAGTTCATCGCCCGCGAGATGTGATCCGGACGGGGCCCGCACCCCGCCCGTGGCGCACCGCCCGCCGGGACCGATGTCAACCCCGCGGTGATCGGCCACCCGAACGTGTCAGCGCGGGGTCACCGTCAGACCCGGGGTGGTGGTACCAGGCCGGCGCACCGCGATCGATCCCAGCGGGGTGCGCAGCCGCAGCCACACGCCCCGGGCCAGCACCGCCACCGGCGCCGCGGCCCGCAGGAAACCCAGCGAGCGGGCCGCGTGCACGGCACGCAGCGGCAGCGGGGTGCCGGACAGCGTCCGGCTCCAGATCTCCTCGGCCAGGGCGTCCAGCGCGTCCCTGGTGCGCTCGGTGGCGGCCAGCGCCTCCGTACGCTCCCGGAACTCCGCGACCACGGCCTCGGCCGCGCCCCGTACCCCGGCGTGCTCCAGCTCGGCCACCGGCTCCCAGCCGCCGCGCGGCGGCAGCACGCCCGCCCAGGACGGGCCGGTCACCGCCGCCGGGACGCGCGCCGTGCCTGCGGCCTCGTCGATGCCCTCCAGCAGCTCGCCCGCCGAGACGGTGATGTCGAGGCGGGCGGGCTCGGCGAGCCGCAGCGGGCGGATCGCCAGCACGTCGAAGCGGGCCGGCTTGGCGAACACGCCGAGCACCTGCCCGTCCGCCTGGAGCCGGGCGGCCGCCGCCTTCTCCCAGCGGAGCAGCCGGGCGAGGAGGGCCGCCAGCTCGGCGGCCTCCCCCCGCTCGGCGAACGACAGGCTCACGCGGTACCGCTCCCGGCCGTGTCGTCCTGGTAGTGCGCGAGGAAGCGGCGCTCCTCCTCGGTGATCCGGCGCGGCCGGCCCGCCTGGAGGTCGTAGGGCACCACCACGGTGGCGGCCCGCACGTACACCTGCTCGGGGTCCTTGACCTCGTAGGCCACGGTCACCGAGGCGCCGCCCACCTTCGCCACCCACAGCTCGACGGTGACCGGCGTGTGCCGGTGCACCAGCGGGCGCAGGTAGTCGATCTCATGCCGTGCGACGACCGAACCGCCGGTGAACGCACCGGAGTCGGCCTGCCGCGCCAGCCGGAACATGAAGTCGATCCGGGCCTCTTCCAGGTACCGCAGGAAGATCACATTGTTGACATGCCCGAAGGAATCCATGTCCGACCAGCGCAAGGGGCACTCGTACACATGCCGCACGGCTCTTCCTCCGCCCCTCAGCCCCGGGTGAGCTTCTTGTACGTCGCCCGGTGCGGACGACTGGCCTCCGGGCCCAGGCGCTCGGCCTTGTTCTTCTCGTAGGCCTCGAAGTTGCCCTCGAACCAGAACCACTTGGAGTCGCCCTCGTAGGCGAGGATGTGGGTGGCGATCCGGTCCAGGAACCACCGGTCGTGGGAGACGACCACGGCGCAGCCGGGGAAGTCCAGCAGGGCGTTCTCCAGGGAGGAGAGCGTCTCCACGTCCAGGTCGTTCGTCGGCTCGTCGAGGAGCAGCAGGTTGCCGCCCTGCTTGAGGGTGAGCGCCAGGTTCAGGCGGTTGCGCTCACCGCCGGACAGGACCCCGGCCGGCTTCTGCTGGTCCGGGCCCTTGAAGCCGAACGCGGAGACGTACGCCCGCGAGGGCATCTCGACCTGGCCGACGTTGATGTAGTCCAGCTCGTCGGAGACGACGGCCCACAGCGTCTTCTTGGGGTCGATGTTGGCGCGGGACTGGTCGACGTAGGAGACCTTGACCGTCTCGCCGGTCTTGATGCTCCCGGAGTCCGGCTTCTCAAGATCCATGATCATCTTGAACAGGGTGGTCTTGCCGGCGCCGTTGGGGCCGATCACCCCGACGATGCCGTTGCGCGGCAGGGTGAACGACAGGTCGTCGATGAGCACCTTGTCGCCGAACCCCTTGGTCAGGTGGTCGACCTCGACGACCACGCTGCCCAGACGCGGACCCGGCGGGATCTGGATCTCCTCGAAGTCCAGCTTGCGGGTCTTCTCGGCCTCCGCCGCCATCTCCTCGTAACGGGCGAGACGGGCGCGGGACTTGGCCTGCCGGCCCTTGGCGTTGGAGCGGACCCACTCCAGCTCGTCCTTGAGCCGCTTGGCGCGCTTGGCGTCCTTCTGGCCCTCGACCTTCAGACGCGCCTGCTTGGTCTCCAGGTACTTGGAGTAGTTGCCCTCGTAGCCGTGCAGCCGGCCGCGGTCGACCTCACAGATCCACTGGGCGACGTTGTCGAGGAAGTACCGGTCGTGGGTGATGGCCACCACGGTGCCCGGGTACTTCGCCAGGTGCTGCTCCAGCCAGTTCACCGACTCGGCGTCCAGGTGGTTGGTGGGCTCGTCCAGCAGCAGCAGGTCGGGCTGCTCCAGCAGCAGCTTGCACAGCGCCACGCGGCGCTTCTCGCCACCGGAGAGCTTGGTGACCTCCCAGTCGCCGGGCGGGCAGCCCAGGGCGTCCATGGCCTGCTCCAGCTGGGCGTCCAGGTCCCAGGCGTTGGCGTGGTCCAGCTTCTCCTGGAGCGCGCCCATCTCTTCCATGAGCGCGTCGGAGTAGTCGGTCGCCATCAGTTCGGCGATCTCGTTGAACCGGTCGAGCTGGCCCTTGACCTCGGCCACGCCGTCCTGGACGTTCTCCAGCACGGTCTTGGTCTCGTCCAGCGGCGGCTCCTGGAGCAGGATGCCGACGCTGTAACCCGGAGTGAGGAAGGCATCACCGTTGGAGGGCTGCTCCAGACCGGCCATGATCTTCAGCACGGTGGACTTACCCGCGCCGTTGGGGCCCACGACACCGATCTTGGCCCCGGGCAGAAAGCTCTGGGTCACGTCGTCAAGGATCACCTTGTCGCCGTGTGCCTTGCGCGCCTTGCGCATGGTGTAGATGTACTCAGCCAACAGAAACCGTCCGGCTAATCAGTGAAGGGGCGGAAGAGTGGATGCGTCCATCCTGCCGCATGGCATGCCCCGGGCGGAAACCGGCCGGGGGTGTGCTAGAGAGCGAAGGGACGCGAAAGGGGCGGGTCCCGGGTGGGACCCGCCCCTTCGGGTACGGGCGGCGATCACCGTGCGAAACGGCCGCTCACCGCCGGTACGGGCAGTGCTGAGTGGTGCTGGTGCTTACTCCGCGGCGGAGCCGGCGGCCCGCTTGCGGAGGAAGAACACCGCGCCGCCACCGACGGCCAGCAGGCCCACGGCGATGCCGGCCATCATGCCGAGGTTGGAGCTGGAGCCGGTCTCGGCCAGGTCCGGGCCGCTGCCGCCGGTGGTGGCCGGGGCGGGCTCGTTCTCGGCGGGGGTCTCGGGCTCGGGCTCGGCGATCGGCTCCTCACCGGCGGTGTCGCAGTTCAGGACATCCTTGAAAACCCAGGGGTCCTTGCCGGGCAGGTTCTCGATGGTGATCTCGTAGGCCTGGCCGTTCTCGACCGGAACCGTCACCTGCTCCTGGCTCCCAGGAGCGATCTCGTAGTCCTCGCCGCTGAGCTTGAAGGTGAACGGCTCATCGCCACTGTTGCTGACGGTGAGCACGACGCCGCCCTCGGCGCAGACCTCTTCGGCGGTGACCGCCGGGTTGGGACCACTGTCGTTCCAGTGGACCGTCGCACCCGCCGAGACGGACGACTCGGAGGAGCCCGCGAGAATCATGGTCTGAGTCTCGATGCCCACACCGGTGAAGACACGGCCGACCGGCACCGGGGAGGTGGCGGTGGCGCTCAGGGAGGCGGAACCGTCCTCGGCGCCCTCAGGCACGGAGAAGAACAGCTCGGTGCCGTCGGTCACCGGAGTGGACTCGGTGATGGTCTCACCGTTGGCGTCCACGACCGTGACACCGGCAGCGGCAGCGGCAGGGTCCGTGGAGACAACCACGGAGTCGGCACTGGTGTGCACGGTGACCGGCTCGGACAGCTGGCCGGGCTTGGCGGTGACTTCCCGGGGGCTGAGCTCCAGGGAGGCACGCGGCTCGTCGACGGCCTCGGCGTTGTCGCCGAGCCAGTCGGCGAGCTTCGCGGCGTTCTCGTTCTTCGGAGTGGCCTCGACGCCGTCCGACAGCTCCCAGATGGCGGCCTGGGTACCGGCGGCTGCCTGCTCGGCGGTCAGCTCGTTGGCACCGGCGGCCTCGGCAAGGGAGTTGAGGTCATCGACGACCGGGTAGGAGTTCTGCAGGATCCAGTGGATCTTGGCAGCTTCCTCCTGCAGGTTGTGCAGACGCGAGGAGTCCCAGTCGGTCTCCTGGTACTTGGCGCTCGGCTTGGTGGGCGTGCCGAAGTCGATGCAGTACGTCTTCAGGGTGCCGCCGTCGTCCGCGTTCAGGTAGAAGAGCCCGCCGCTGTACTCGCGGGTCCTTCCGTCCTTCGTCACGTCGATCTTGTCGCTGACGCGCAGTCCGGCCAGCGTGGCGGTCGCACCGCCGTTGCCCGGGGTCTGGTCGGCGAGGGCCGGGCCGGCGGTGGCCAGCACGCCGGCGGCGGCAAGCCCGGTGGCGACGGCGGTAGCCGCAAGGCGGGCGGCGACCCGCTTGCGTGCAAACATCATGTAAGTCCCCTCCACGGCGATCACGGGGGCGCGCAGCCGCACTTGAGGCGGCACGCTCATCAACTTCCCCGTGCGTACTGCCGGATCGTAGAGAGGGAGTTGCTGTGTGTCCCCGCCCGTAGACAGTCTTAAGCCTTCCGACGTGGAATCGTTACCTCAGAATCGCTCGGAATGGGAACATTCACGGCACCCGCCCGACCGGCCGGTCGGAGACCCCTTCCGGAGCGCCTGAGGATGCCGGGTGTGCCCCACCTCATTGACGTACCGGGGCGATCCCGCGCATTCTCGTCCCCATGCGAGCGGCAGCCCTGACGTCCCGTCGGCACATCGATCTGGGGCGGGTCACCACGGCCTCCTGTACGGCCTGACGCCGGAACACCGGCGCCCTCCCCCGCCCCCGTACGCCCGCTCCCCCGACCGGAGACCCCTGTGACAACCGCGTCCGCCGCACACCCCACCGACCCCGACCCCGCGTCGTTCGCCCGCGACTGGCGGGCCTGGCACGACGAACGTGACCGCTCCCTGGCCGCCCCGCACGGCTTCCTGGCGATCACCAGCATGCGCTGGCTGACCCCGGAGCCCACCCGGTCCGAGGACGCGCCCGGCACCTGGTCCACCGACCAGGACGGGACGGTCCTGGTCGAACTGTCCGACGGCGAGACGCTCACCGTGGACGGCGAACCCCTCCCCCGGCGGCACCGGTTCACCGCACTGCCGGACGGCGGCAGCGTGTCGGCCACCTCCGGCGATCTCGTGGTCGAGGTGGCCCGGCGCGGCGGTCAGCCCGTGCTGCGCCCCCGGAACCCGGCCAACCCGCTGCGCACCGGCTTCACCGGCACCCCCGCCTACGCCCCCGACCCGCGCTGGGCGCGCCCCGGTCGCTTCCTGCCGTTCGACGCGCCCCGGCCGGTGACGGTCGGCGCGGTCGTGGAGGGGCTGGAACACGTCCTGACCGCGCCGGGCGAGATCGAGTTCGCGATCGACGGCGTCACCCACCGGCTGACCGCGTTCAACGGGGGCCGGCCCGGCGCGCTGTTCGTGCTGTTCACCGACGCCACCTCGGGGGTGACCACGTACGCGGCGAACCGTTCCCTGTCGATCGCGCCGCCGGACGCCGGGGGCCGGGTGACCGTGGACTTCAACCGGGCGGTCAACCTGCCCTGCGCGTACACCGATCTGGCGACCTGCCCGCTGCCTCCCCGCGAGAACCGGCTGGCGCCGGCCGTCGAGGCGGGCGAGCGGCTGCCCCGCGAACGCGGCGGCGCCTGACCCTGCGGGTCGCGGCGGGCTCCTCTCCGACGCCCGCCGCGACCCGCCCCGCCGTCAGACCTCGCGCGGGCTGCCGGTCAGCACGACCCGCCCGCTGACCTGCTGCGGGTTGACCAGCAGGTTGTAGATCGGGCAGTTGCGCTCGACCGCCTCGTGCAGTTCGCGGATGCGCTCGGCCGGCGCGGGCGAGGTGACGTGCACGGTGTAGCTGATGTTGTGCGGGTAGATCGGGGTGTCCTCGAACCCCGGCTTCCCGGCCCGGGGATCGAGGTCGGCGTCCACCTCGACCTCCAGCGAGTCCAGCGGCACCCGCAGGTCGGCGGCCTGGATCAGGAAGACGTGGGTGAGGCAGCTGGAGAGCACGCCCAGCTGGATCTCGGGCGAGGCCGGGCCCAGGTCGTACCCGGCGAAGTCCAGCGGCGAGTCGCTCAGGATCTGGTGGTGCCGGATCCGGATGCGCCGCACCCCGCTGCGCGCCTCGGCGCTGGCGCGGGCCCGCAGCCGGTTGGGCCGGGTCGGCGGGTTGGCGCGCGCGGCCTCGCGCCGGGCCAGCAGGGCGGCCCGCTTGACCTCCAGGTAGGCGCGGAGACCGGGCTGCGGGTCGGGGGCGGTGTCCAGCACCTCGGCGTCGGGTGCGGCTATCCCGCCGCTCGTGGGCTTCTTCGTGGTCCTGGGGGTGGTGCTCATGGCGGGGTCCTTCCGGTGACGGGTCCCACCCCGGGGCGGAGCGCGCGCGGGCGCGCCGCGGCGTGCGGAACGCGCGGGGGCCGGGAGGGGGACATCAGGGGGTGCGCGGGTGCGCGGAGCGACGCGGGCGCCCGGGTACGTCACGTACCGGGGCCGCCGCGTCCGGAGGGGGAGAGTGGTGCGTCAGGCGCGACAGAGGGTGCCGGCGACCCGCAGCAGATCGATGTGCCGGCGCCGGGCGGGCGCGAAGCCGACCAGGGGACGGACGGGGGCGCCGTACGGGCGTGGCGGCACGACGGCTCCTCTCCGCGGGTCCTGTTCTTCCTGGCGGTCGCGGCCGACGCTATGCAGGCACCTTTGCCGCGTCAAGGGCCATATCAGCCCTCGGACAGCACGGCCGGGGGGATCGGGTCATCGGCGGAGCCGGTCGGCGAGGCGGCGATGGCGTACTGCTCGCGGACCTCCCGGTAGCGCATGAGTTCCGCCGCCACCGGTTCCAGGACGTGGCTCTGGCCCGCGTCGGCGGCGAGCCTGCGCAGCCGCCACTCCTCCTTGCGGCCCCAGCTGTGCGCCGGTCCCCGGGCGGCGAGGCGGCAGGTCCAGGCCAGCAGCGGGCCGCCGACCGAGCCGCCGAGCAGCAGCACCAGCGGCAGCCAGCGTCCGGCCACCGGGAAGCCGACGAGGGCGGCCAGCAGCCAGCTGACGCCCAGCAGTTGGGCGGCGAGCAGCAGCGCCTGCCCGAAGGCGGCCACCGACCACCAGCCGGGGCGGGGCAGTTGCAGGGCCGGGTTCGCCGGTCCGGTCGGCAGGGGGGCGGCCGGTACGGTGCCGGGCGGCGGCTTGAGCACCGTCAGTTCGGGCTGCCGGTGGCGGGCGAACCAGCGCCTGGGCCGGTCCGGCTTGTCGCTCTTCCCCCTTTTCTCCTTCCCCTCTTCTTTCTCCTGCTTCTGCCGCCGTGTCGACTTGTCGCCGTCGGCCTGCTCCGGGGGGCGGGCCAGCGAGGACTCCAGGGCGCGCGGCAGGCCCTGCGCGCCACGCCACGCCGCGTCGTGCACGGCGGTGGACCAGGGCAGCGGCAGCCCACGCGAGGCGTCCTCGGCCAGCTCCCGTACCGCCTGCTCAAGGCCCGGGCGGGAGACGGCGGGGGCCGGGTCGCCGGCCAGCCGGCGGGCCAGCAGCGCCGGCGGCTCACCACGCCGCTGCGCCTGTCGGAACGCCATGCGGCGTGCCAGCTGCGCCCACGGCGTGCCGCACGCCCGGTCGGCGCGCCGCAGCCAGCCGCGTTCGGCGGCCTGTCCGGCGGCCTGGGCGCCGACCGCCTGCGCGAGCCGGTCCTCGAAGTCCTCCCGGGTGCGCTGGGTCAGCCCGGCGGGGCTCTCGGCCTCCTCCCCCACGTACAGCGGGCGCAGCCGCCTGGTGACCCCGTCCACGTCCGCAGTGAGCCGCTTGGCGGCGGCCGACCGGCCGCCGACCAGTTCGCCGACGAGCTGCCGCAGTTCGGGCACGCCCTGCCCGGTGAGGGCGGAGACGGCCAGCACCGCGGCGCCCGGTTCGCCGTGCTCGCCGAGTGCGATGCCGCTCTCGTCCAGCAGCCGGCGCAGATCGTCCAGCACGGCGTCCACCGCCTCGCCGGGCAGCCGGTCGGCCTGGTTGAGGACGACGATGCTGACCTCGGCGTGTCCGGCGAAGGCCCGCAGGTAGCGCTCGTGGAAGAGGGCGTCGGCGTACTTCTCGGGGTCCACCACCCAGATCACGGCGTCGACCAGGCCCAGCAGCCGGTCCACCTGTTCGCGGTGGTCGGGGGCGATGGAGTCGTGGTCGGGCAGGTCGAGCAGGATCAGGCCGCGCAGCGCCGGGTCGGGCACATGGGCGCGGCGCCGGGCACGGACGGGGATGGCGAGACGTTCCAGCAGCCCGTCGCCGCCGCGTCCCTTGCCGGCGGGCCAGCTGCACGCGACGGCGTTGGCGGTGGTGGGGCGGCGTACCCCGGTCTCGGAGAGGTTGGCGCCGGCCATGGCGTTGAAGAGGGTGGACTTGCCGCTGCCGGTGGCGCCCGCGATGGCGACGGTGGTGTACGTCCTGGGCAGCCGGTGGCGGGCCGCCGCCTCGTCGATCACCTTGCCTGCGTCGGTGAGCGCGCCGGCGTCCAGTCGGGCGCGGGAGAGGCCGATCAGCTCGCGCAGGGCGCCCAGCCGGATCTGCAGGGCGCGGTCCTCGGGGGCCTCGGCGCCGTGCGCGGGGGCGGGCACGGCGGTGGCGAGTTCGGTGGCGCGCCCCGTGGGCACGTCGTCGATGAGCGCGCGGCGGGCGATGAGGCCGTCGTCCCAGCCGTTGCCCTGGTGTTCCGCCGTCATGGTCCTCTGCGGCACCGGCGGTCTCCTTGTCGTGGATGGGATGGGGGCGGGCGGCGGTCAGGCCGCGGTGCGCAGCCGTTCCGCCTGGAGGGTGGACAGGGCGGCGATCAGCGCGACCTGGTGGTCCGCGCTGATGCCGAGGTGGTGCAGGGGGTCGCCGCGCCGGTCGCGCTCCTCGCCGAGGACCTGATCGACGCAGTCGTTGAGCATGCGGCGGCCGTTGTCGCGCATCCGGTTGGCGGCGAGGGTGCCCAGGACACCGGCGAGGGTGTGCTGGGCGATCTGGGCCTCCTTGCCGCCGAGCAGTCCGGCGGCGAGCAGGGCGGCGAGTTCGCCGTCGTCGCCGGTCTTGACGCGGGCGGGGCCGCCGCGTTCGCCGATGACGGGGCCGTTGTGCCCGCCGGAGGCGGCGCGTGCCTCGTCGGCCAGCTCCTCCAGGCAGCGGCGCAGCCGCCGGACCCGGATGCCGACCCGTTCGCGGACCTCTTCGGGGGTGTCGCAGCCGCCGGGCGGGGCGCCGGCCTCGCGGCGCCAGGCGGCGGTGGTGTGTTCGTCGGCGGCGGCGACGGCCTCGGTGAGCAGGGCGGTGAGCGCGTCGGTGAGGGCGTCCAGGAGCTCGGAGCTGCTGGTGTCCTCGGGGAAGGCGGCCCAGTGGGCACGGGCGGCGCCGGTGAGGACGCCGCCGGTGGTCAGGCACTGGCGTACGCGCTTGACCGACTCCTGGTAGGCGTTCTGGAGCTGCTGGTCCAGCCGGACGGCGGTGGCGTACTGGGCCGCCGCGGCGGAGGCGAGGGCGGCGACGGAGCCCTTGAGCGCGGCGAGTGCGCCGGTGGCGGTGCGGGCGGCGGCGTGGGAGCGGGCGGAGGGGCTCTGGGCCTGGTGGGCGAGCCATTCGCGCAGCGCGGCGACGGCGGTGCGGGGCAGCAGTCCGTTTCCGCCGCCCGCGGATTCGGGCAGTTCGGGGACGGTGAAGCGGGGAATGTCGTCGAGTCCGGCGTGTTCGAGCAGGGCGGCGTAGTGGCGGGAGACCTCGGCGGCGATCTGGTGCGGCACCCGGTCCAGGACGGTGGCCAGCGTGACGTCGTACTCCTGGGCGCTGCGCAGCAGGTGCCAGGGCAGGGCGTCGGCGTAGCGGGAGGCGGTGGTGACCAGGATCCAGATGTCGGCGGCGCACAGCAGGTCGGCGGCGAGGTCGCGCTGTCCCTCGACGAGGGAGTCGATGTCGGGGGCGTCCAGCAGGGCGATGCCGGGGGGCAGGGTGCGGGTGGTCTCCATGGCGAGTTCGCCGCGGCCGCGGTCCAGCTGGGGCAGCACGCGGTCGCCGGCGAACCAGTGCCGGTCATCGGGGTGGCAGACCAGGACGGGGGTGCGGGTGGTGGGGCGCAGCACGCCGGCCTCGGTGACCGGGCGGCCGATGAGGGAGTTGACCAGGGTGGACTTGCCGGCCCCGGTGGACCCGCCGACGACGGCCAGCAGCGGGGCGTCGGGGCGGCGCAGCCTGGGCAGCAGATATCCGTCGAGCTGGGCCAGCAGCTCCGCCCGGGAGCGTCGCGCCCGGGGTGCGCCGGGCAGCTCCAGCGGGAAGCACGCGGCAGCGAGGCGCTCCCGCAGTACGGTCAGCGCTTCGAGCAGTTCGGGCCGTGCGTCCAAGATCGCCACATGCGAAGAATGCCCAATTTCACGCGGTTTCCAAAGCATATTCGCCCGAACGCGCCCGATTCCGGGCGGCAAACCCGGCGCTGTGGCATAACGAGTGCGCAACACCCCTCGCGCGAGCCCGCGAAATCGCTGCGCGCATCGCACTCGCCTGCGATTATCGGGGCTGCTTCACTGGATCTCCACACGACGGCGTCGCCGTGAAGCATCCGGGGCGAACCTCGCGACGCTCTATCCTGTGCGTCGAGGTCAGCGAGGGCATCCGTCCCGGGCCGTGATGGAGCTCATGCCCCCGTAGCTCAGTGGATAGAGCAGGTGCCTTCTAAGCACTTGGCCGCAGGTTCGAGTCCTGCCGGGGGCGCGCGCACATCGACGGCGGGCGACCCGGGGAGGGCGACCCGCCGTCCGCCGTGCACGGGGCCGGCCGCCGCCACCGAGTGAGCACCGTACCCCTTCGCAGGCCGGTTCCCCGCGAGCGTCACGCGCCACGGCCCGCCGCACCCGGTCAGGGTGAATCTTCACACCGCGACCGCGCCGATTTCTCTGCTATATATGAATAGGTGTTCACGTCTACGTATGTACGGCTGCCGGAGGCGCGCTGGGCGCTCGCCGCCCTGGCCCTCTTCCTGCTCGCGCTGCCCCTGCACCTCCTCGGCGCCCCCACCTGGACCTGGGCCCCGCTGTACGCCGCCACCTACATCTGCGGCGGCTGGGAGCCCGGCTGGGAAGGGCTCAAGGCGCTGCGCGAGAAGACCCTCGACGTGGACCTGCTGATGGTCGTGGCCGCGCTCGGCGCCGCCGCCATCGGGCAGGTCCTGGACGGCGCCCTGCTCATCGTCATCTTCGCCACCTCCGGCGCCCTGGAGGCCATCGCCACCCACCGCACCGCCGAGTCCGTCCGCAGCCTGCTGGACCTCGCCCCGGCCACCGCCACCCGGCTGCTGCCCGGCGGCGCGGGCGAGGAGACCGTGCCCGCCGACACCCTCGCCATCGGCGACACCGTCCTGGTGCGCCCCGGCGAACGCGTCGGCGCCGACGGCGTGGTGACCGAGGGCGAGAGCGAGATCGACCAGGCCACCATCACCGGCGAGCCGCTGCCCGTCGCCAAGCGGCCGGGCGAGGAAGTGTTCGCCGGGACGGTCAACGGCACCGGCGCGCTGCGGGTGCGGGTCACCCGCGACCCCGCCGACTCCGTCATCGCCCGGATCGTCACCCTGGTGGAGGAGGCGTCCGAGACCAAGGCCCCCACCCAGCTGTTCATCGAGAAGATCGAACAGCGCTACTCCTGGGCGATGGTGACCGCCACCCTGGCGCTCTTCCTCATCCCGCTCTCCCTGGGCGCCACCCTCGACGACACCCTGCTGCGCGCCATGACCTTCATGATCGTGGCCTCGCCGTGCGCCGTCGTGCTGGCCACCATGCCGCCGCTGCTGTCCGCCATCGCCAACGCCGGGCGGCACGGCGTGCTCGCCAAGTCGGCCGTCGTGATGGAACGCCTCGCCCAGATCGACGCCGTCGCCCTCGACAAGACCGGCACCCTCACCGAGGGCACCCCGCGCGTCACCGACATCCGGCCGCTGCCGGGCTCCGGGCTCGACGAGGACGCCCTGCTGGCGCTGGCCGCCTCGGCGGAACACCCCAGCGAACACCCCCTCGCCCGCGCCATCACCGGCACCGCCCGCGAGCGCGGCCTGGTGCTCGCCGAGGCCACCGACTTCAGCTCCGCGCCCGGCACCGGGGTCACCGCCACCGTCAAGGGCCGCGAGATCCGTGTCGGCGCCCCGGCCCGGCTCTTCCCCGGCGGTGCCACCGACCTGGAGGCGTCGGGACGTACCGCCGTGGCCGTCCTGCGGGACGGCACCCCGGTCGGGCTCATCGGTCTGGCCGACCGTCCCCGCCCCGGCGCCGCCGCCACCGTGGCCGCGCTCACCGCGTACACCGGCCGCTCCCCCGTCCTGCTCACCGGCGACAACGAGGCGGCGGCGCGGCGACTGGCCGCCGAGGTCGGCATCACCGAGGTACGCGCCGGGCTGCTGCCGCAGGACAAGGCCGCCGCCGTACGGGAGTGGGAGCAGGCCGGACGCAAGGTGCTGCTGGTCGGCGACGGCGTGAACGACGCCCCGGCACTGGCCGCCGCCCACACCGGGGTGGCGATGGGCCGGGCCGGCTCCGACCTCGCCCTGGAGACCGCCGACGCGGTCGTGGTCCGCGACGAACTCGCCACCATCCCCGCCGTCCTGGACCTGTCCCGCCGGGCGCGGCGGCTGGTGATCCAGAACCTGGTGATCGCCGGAACGTTCATCGCCGTCCTGGTCACCTGGGACCTGGTCGGCCACCTGCCGCTCCCGCTGGGCGTGGCGGGCCACGAGGGCTCCACGGTGCTGGTCGGCCTCAACGGCCTTCGGCTGCTGCGCGAGTCCGCCTGGCGGCGGGCGGCGGCGACCCCCGAACTGGGCCCCTAGGATGTGGAGTTGATCATCACAACACCACATCTTCGGGGGAACGATGAGTCAGCCGGCCACGGAGCCACTCCCGGTCGCGGAACCCGTTCAGGCACCCGTTCAGGCACCGGTACCGCCCGCCGACCGCGCTCCGCGCACCCGCCGCCTGCTCGGCTGGCTGCTGGACTTCACGGTGATCCTCGCCGTGGCCGCGCTCCTCGGCTGGCTCACCTTCAACCGGATCAGCGCCAAACTGACCGGCGTACCGGGACTGGTGGGCATCTCCGCCTGGCAGCTCGCCACTTCCGGTGGTGACCTGGTGGGCGCGGGCCAGGGCGTGGGCACCTCGCTGTGGCGCTCCTCGGTGCGTGCCGTGTGGCAGGGCTTCGCGGGGCTGGTGCTGTTCGCCTTCGCCTACCGCTTCGCGTCCCTGGCCCTGATGGGCCGTACACCCGGCCAGGCCCTGCTGGGCCTGCGGGTGCTGAACCGCCGCGACGGGCAGCGCCCCGCCCGCTCCGCGGCGGCCGGCCGGGCGGCGGCCGGCACCCTGGTGGACGTGGGCTGGTACGCGCTCGCCTGCTGCCTGCTGGTGGGCGGCGCGATCGGCCTGTCGGTGCTGTGCTGGATCCTCGCGGTGGCCGTGTTCCTCCTCCACTCCCTGCTCGCCCTGGCCGGTGCCCGCCGCTCCCTGGCGGACCGCCCCTCGGGCACCGTCGTCGCCAGCGCCTTCCGCCTCCAGCCCGTCTGGACCCGCCTGCCGGGCGCGATGCGGCGCGGCACGCCCGACGAGGAGAAACCGCCACCGGCGCCCGTGGCCGCAGCCTGATCCCCCATCACCCGCACGCCACGGCGCGCGTCCCCGGCGCGCCCGGCGGACGGTCCTACGGTGCACGCGTGACGGCCACCGAACTGCTGCCCATCATCACCCTCTTCTCCCTGGTCTCCGTCGAAACCAGCGGCTTCATCCTGCTGCGCCTCATCAGCGCGAACCGCGGGGAACTCGGCCCCGCCCGCGAACAGTTCTTCCGGGCCGGCCACGCCCACGCCGGGGTGCTGCTGATCCTGTCGCTGGTCTACTTCCTGTATCTGGACCGCACCGACTGGGGCGGCTTCCTCCAGTGGCTGTTCGGCATCATGCTGCTGGTCGGCCTGCTCGCCCTTTCCGGCGGATTCCTCGTCCACATGCTGTACGGAGCCCCCGGACGCACCACGCCCGGCATCGTCCTGACCCGCATCGGCGGCCCGCTCATCGCCGCCGCCCTGATCGCCCTGGCCATCGGCCTGATCCAGGCCCTGTGAGCGCGGCTCTCGCCGGGCGGCCGACCCGCGCCCGCTGAAAGTGCGGCTGTCCGGCCGGGGCACTTCCGGGTCCGGCTGACGATGGCGGCGGCGGTGGCGGTGACGCCGATGACCTGGCTCCGCCGTCCGACGGCCGGACGCCGTCAACCGCCGACCCTCAGCAGTAGTTCGCTCAGTTCCGTCGGCATGGTGATCATGCAGTCGTGCCCGGTCGGCAACTCCCACACCTGTGCCGGAGAACCATTGGGCTGCAGGGCGGGGACGGGTCGCCGGGCGATACCTTCCGGCTTCACGGCGCAGTGGATGTGCGTGCGGGGAATCGCGTCCACGGCCGGGTTGTCCAGCCGCACCGGCTGTCGCAGGCAGCGCACCGGCTGATCGGTGAGCATCGCGCGCAGCCACGCGACGTCCGCCGGGTCGGTGACCCCGAACAGACCGAAGGGCGGCGGCATCTCGGGCAGGGGCGGGATGCGCCAGCCGCTGTCGGATGCCTCGGCCCTGTCGATCAGATGCCGGGTCATGGGCTGGACGTCGATGGCCGCCTCACCGTGTTCCGGGACCATCGCATCCAGGTACACCATGTGCGCGACGCGTTCCGGGACGTCGTTGGCCACGGACGAGATCACCAGTCCCGCGTAGCTGTGACCCACGAGCGTCACCTCGGTCAACTCCTCCTCGTGGAGGAGCTTGACGATGTCCTCGACGTGCGTGTCGAGCCCCACCTCAGGGCTGAGCAAGTGCGCCTTGTCTCCGTAGCCGGTCAGCGAAGGCGTGTACACGCGGTGTCCGGCCGACTCCAGCAGCGGCACCACACGATCCCAGCACCGGCCGCTGTGCCAAGCGCCATGAATCAGCAGGAATGTTGACATGAGGGAAACGATCTTCCTATCCGGGGAGGGCGAGGCGCGGAAACATCATGGTTCCGATCCATTCCTCGGTACCCTTTGAGAACCGATGTCATCGTGGTGCACCCGCCGTGCTCCACGCAATAAGGCACATTTCGGTGCCCCGGTTCTGTGGAGGTAACCATGAACCCAGTCGGCGGTGAGTCACGACCGGCCCGGCAGGAGGACCCGTGCCGCACCCGCGAAGTGCTCGACATCGTCGGTGACAAATGGGCACTGCTGGTGGTGCGCAACCTCAGCCAGGGGCCGCGCCGCTTCACCGAACTCAAGCGGGCCATCGACGGAATCAGCCAGCGCATGCTCACCGTCACCCTGCGCGACCTGGAACGGGACGGAATCCTCACGCGGACCGTCCGCAACGTCATGCCACCGCACGTCAGCTATGAACTCACTCCGATGGGCACAACCCTTCGGCAGGCCACCGCGCCCCTGCTGGAGTGGAGCGCCCTGCATCTCACGCGCATCGACGCCGCACGCGCCGCGTACGACGCCCGGCCGCAGGCGTAGGAGGCCGCACGCGAACGAGCCCGCCGCGCGGCCCCGGCCACGGACCGCGCCGGGGCCCGGCGCGCTGCGGCGGGCCGCTCCGGCCCGCCACCCGACGCGCACCGGTGGACCGGGCGTTCACGACCGTCACCGTGCCGGGCCCGGCAGCGCCCGCCGCGCGGGTGGCCGGCGTGGGGTGGACCCTCCGGTGATCCCGGACAACCGGTCTCCGGCGAGCCACAACCGCTGGTTGTGCGTTCCTAGCATGTGGTCGTGGACACCGAAGCACTGCGATCGTTCGTCCGGGCCGCCGAGCTCGGGCAGTTCCGGCACGCGGCCGACGAACTGGGCGTGACCCAGCAGGCGATCTCCAAACGGATCGCCTGTCTGGAACGCGAGCTGGAGGTCCGGCTGTTCACCCGCACGGCGCGGGGCGTGGAGCTGACCCGGGACGGCAGCACGTTCCTCCCCCATGCCCGGGATGTCGTCGCGAGCGTCGAACGCGCCCTGACCGCCGTCCGGCCGGGCGCCCGCACCCTGCGGATCGACGTACTCGGACTGCGCACCGCACAGGCCGTCCTGCTGCACGCGTACTGGCGGTCGCGCCCCGGAAGCAAGATCGACGTGGTCACCCTCAAGGTCACCGACCCGTGGGAGGCGGTCGCCGCCGTCGCGGCCGGGGAGGTCGACGCGGCGTTCCGCTCGGTCACCGATCCGTCCGCGCTGCCACCCGGCGTCCGGATGCGGCACGCCTTCGACTCCCCGGTGGAACTGCTCGTCGGCCCGAAGCATCCGCTGGCCACGGCGGCGGAACTGACCCCGTACCAACTGCGCAAGCACCGCATCTGGGTACCCGGCATCGCGCCCGGCAGCGAATGGGCCGAGTTCTACGACGAGTTGGTCACCGAGTTCGACCTGCGCATCGACGCCGCCGGTCCGCACTTCGGGGACGAGGTGCTACTGGACGTCCTGGCGGAGTCCGGTGACGTGGCCACCCTCGTCGGCGCCCGCGACCGCTACCAGTGGCCGGCGCACCACGACCTGCGCCGCATCCCCATCGTGTCGCCGACCATCGCGTACCCGCTCTCGCTCATCCTCCCCCGCGCCAACCCGCACCCCGAACTGCGCGGAATCCTCGCCCACTTCGCCGGGCTGCCGAGGCTGCCCGAGGGGACCTGGGTCCCGTCCTGGGCGCCCCGGCCGCACGACGGCGACAACGACCCCACCACCTGACGCACCCCTTCTCCGGAAAGGCCCCCCATGTCCAGCGACCGCCTCATGCTCGTCCACAGCCCTGAGTTCCAGGCCCATATGGAACGGGTCCAGCGGGTCACGGACCTCACCTCCCGCCTCAACGTGCTGCCCTTCGGCGACGAGGCGGGCAAGGCCAACCTGTTCGAACAGATCCTCGGCAAGCCGCTGCCGACCGGAACGACGATCTACCCGCCGTTCTACACGGACCACGGTCTCCACCTCGACCTGGCCGAACGGGTGTTCATCAACCAGAACTGCACCTTCCTCGACTACGCGGGCATCCGGCTGGCCGAGGGCGTATGGATCGGCCCAAAGGCCACCTTCATCACCGGCGGGCACCCGGTGGACCCGGCGGCGCGGCAGCTGTACCTCACCGGCGCGCCCATCGACGTAGCGGAGTACGTATGGATCGGCGCGGGCGCCACCATCCTGCCGGGCGTCACCATCGGCCGCGACGCGGTCATAGCCGCCGGCGCGATCGTCGCCGACGACGTACCCCCCGCCACCCTGATCACCGGCCCGAAGGCAACCGTCCGCCGTCAGTGGTGAACGCCCAGGGTCGGCTTACCGAGGACGAGAGGGCACCCTCGCGAGCACGCTGATCGCCAAGGTCAGCCGGACAGGAGAAGCCGCACCGTCGAATATCCGTTGCGTGATCCCCGCAGTGGCCCGACTGTGGTCTCGTCGTGATGGGCCGGAGAAAGAGGATCATGTCAGCCGTTGCTGTTGTCGGAACAGGAATCGTCGGCGCCTCGGTGGCCTACCACCTGGCACGCCGGGGTGTCTCTGTGACGCTGCTCGACCGGGGACCGTCACCGGCTACGGGAGTGACGGGGAACTCCTTCGCGTGGATCGGTGGCTGTGGAGGAGATTGGCCCGGCGGGGCGCGGGACCTGCGCGAATCCGTAGGGGCGGACTACCGGCGGCTGGAGACCGAGTTGGCGGACGTCACCGTCCGCTGGACCGGCTCCCTGACCTGGACCGAGACTCGGGACGGCCACGAATCCCGATTGGAGGCAGGCCGGTTCTGGGTCGGGGGAAGTGACATCGCCACGCTGGAGCCCAACCTGCGGAACCCTCCCGAGCGGGCCGTCCACACTCCGAGCGACGGGGGCGTTGATCCCGTGGCCGTGACCAACGCACTCGTGGATGCCGCTCGCACCCTTGGGGCACGGGTGATCCACAACTCGGCCGTGACGTCCCTGGCGATGTCTGGCCAACGCGTCGAGGGTGTGTGGTCCGCGACCGGTTTCCACGCGGCGGAAACGGTCGTGCTCACCGCCGGGACCGACACCCCCACGCTGTGTGAGCCCCTGCTGGCCGGTGTGCCCGTGGCCACCCCACCCGTGTGCCTGGTGCGGCTCGCGGCACCAGCGGACCTGATCACATCCATCGTTGCCTGCCCGGACTTCGAAGTCCGAGAGGTTCGTGACGGTGAGCTGTTGCTGACCCTGCCGCTGGCCGCAGGCACGGCGGCGACATCGTCCGAACACGTTGAGCGGAACGCGCTCCGACAGGTGCGGACCGCCTTCCGAGGAAGCGACACTTGTCGCTTCCTCGGTCATCGCATCTGTAGGCCACCGATGCCCGCCCAAGGGCCGGTCATCGGATTCGCGGAACGAGATCGATCCGTCTACGTCGCCCTCATGCACTCGGGCGTGACCCTGGCTCCCACCGTCGGACGACTCATCGCGGACGAACTCGTCACCGGCAGACCAGCACCCGAACTGCGGCGTTGTCGCCCGCGCCGTCTTGCCCCGTAGAGATCCCTCACGAGCCAAGCGGACGAAGTTGCGGACCGCGATCGCGGTGCCGTCGGCCCACTCACGTGGTACCAGGAAGTAGCCAGTTCGACCGGCTCTTCGTTATGGGTGAGCAGACGGCTGCGCTTGATCACCGTGCCTATCTCCGTCGGGCCCAGGCTCATCGCCACCTCGGCAGCGGCGCTCACCCACCTCCAGCAACTCGGCTGCCCCTTCCGACCTCCCTTCTTGGCTCCGGTCAGCCAGGGACAGGGCTCATCGGCTCCTCCTCATCATTCCCGGACCGTGAACCCCGCCGGATGGTACGTCAGGTCTCTCATGCAGAATCCGCGCGATCCGCGTTATCCGGACGAGTCGGCAGTGGCGGTTGGCTGCCGGATGGGTCGGAGCATCGCGGTGAGGACGGGGCCGTCCATGGAGGGTTGCTGGGAGCTGACTTCCCGGTATCCCCAGGCTTCGTAGAGAGCCTTGACCTTTCCGTCTCCGGCGAGGGGGTTGACCATCAGCGTGGCCTGTTCCTCAGGGCGGGCGGCGAGGAGTGCGTCGTGCCCCGCTCGGGCGATGCCTCGCCCTCGCCACGGGGGGAGGAGCATGCCTTCCTTCAGCGCAACCGTGGCCTTGTTCATGACGCCCCGAGGTGGCGGTGTGCTCACGCGCTGCCACCAGCGGTCGTTGACCTGGAGCGTATTCACATAGGCGTAGCCGACCGGCTCATCGCCGTCGAAACCAATGATCGCTTCCCAACCTGGCTCCGCAGCGTGTCGGGCAAGGCGTTCGCCGTACCGCTCCACCGAGTAGTGGGGCTCGTGCAACCGATCAGCCCGCACCGTGGCGTAGATCTCGATAAGGAGCGATCGCACGCTCGGGAGATCGGTAGCGCGGCGGAATTCGATGTTCAGGGCCGACATCATGGATCCCTCCTGCTGTAACGGTTGTACTCATCCCAGCTCTGACTGACCAGGCTGTGCGGCGCAGCCAACTGCAAGGCGTGGGTGAAATCTGAGAGGATGCTTTGCACCCGTGGATGCCGAGCCACTTCTGTGGGGATCTGCATCGCGGTATCCACTGCCTCATCCACGTCGCCTTGGCCAAGCTGAGCGTGCGCGAGGCGGGCACGGACAAGAGAACGGTCGCGCTGCATTCCCGGACGAAGCAGTGAAAGACTGCGATGAGCGTGCGCCTCGGCGAGCTCGTAATTTCCGAGGCTGAAATGTGCTGACAGCGCCAGCCCTTCGAGCTCGGATCGGTCGCACACCCCAGCCAGCCAGACGGGGCGCTGTTCGTTCTGATCGGCGCGCTCGTATGCCTCCTCGGCATGGCCAAGGCTTTGCTGTACGGCTCGGGCATCACCCGCATGACCGTGAATGGCGGCATGACGAGCGTGCCCGAGCGAAACGAACATCGGATCACGGCGGGCGATGGGCAAGGCTCGCGCCACATCGCTGGCCGCTCGGGCGTCGGCAAGGCGGTTCATGTGCCGATAGAGGCTGCTCGCATGGGACCAGATCCGGAACTGGATGGCCGTGTCGTTGGACATGGCCGCGAGACTGGAAGCCCGGTCGAAGTGACTTTGCGCGGCGCTGAAGCGGCGTCCATCGATGGCCGCCCACATGGCACTCGAAGTGAAGGAGGCGGCACAGCCGTAGAGGGCACCCCGAACACGCTGGCTCGCCGTGCCGTGACCCTGGAGCGTCAGGGCCTCTTCGGCCAGTGCCACAGCCTGTGACTCGACCGCGCGCCTGCCCCCGTAACGGAAATCGGTCGCAACCAGGGCAGCGAACTTGACCTGCAGGCGTGTCACGTCGTTCATGCCCACACGTGGCTGCGCTGCATATCCAGGAGCAGCGGTCGCTGTCAGAGACGCCGCTGTCGCGGCGATGAAGTGTCGACGAAGCACGGCGGCCTCCGGTGACTTGCGTGTGGGTTTCCTGCGGGGAATGAAACCCAACTCTGTGATGGGGCAGTTGAATACTGCCTCCAAAGCGGTGCGCTGTCGTCGATGAGGCCAGCGGGATTTTCCGGTGAGCCAGTTGCGGACGGTTCGATCACTCACCGTTCCCTCATACCCGACGATGCGAAGATCTGCGTTCACAGCATCAGCCAGTTCGGCCTGAGTGAAGCCAGATTCAACCATGCGAGCCTTGAGAGCCTCGTTACCTTCCACACACTCACCGTAATAGTGATGCCACACGAAGCAAACCGTGCCTCCGAAAATTTCCGGTTTCGCGCTCCGTGATGAGCCTCAAAGTTTCCTCACTTTGCGTAGCAATGGACCGTTCACTTCTGGACGGGTCCGCCCTTGGCAACGACCCACGCAACAAGCGCTCGTCGAACGCCCTGGAGGTGCCCCCGTGAGGAGTCCCACGCAAGTGGCAGTTGCACAGGTCTACGGAAGCTCGTTAATCGCAGCTCCAACCGACATGGAACGCTGGCGTGGGGTCGCAGCTGAGGTGGTGCGGGGGTGGGGCGGGTCGACGTCGGCGGTGGAGTTGGTGCGGTTGGGGGTGAGTGAGCTGCTGTCGAATGTGATCCGGCATGTGGCGGAGCGTCGTTGCTATCTGCGGATCGTGCGGATCGGTGGTGAGGTGACGGTGCAGGTCTTCGACCGTTCACGGCAGCTCCCGGTCATCGGTGACGCGCCCGACTGGGACGCGGAATCGGGGAGAGGGCTGTGGATGCTGCGGGAGATGGCCACCCGGTTCGGCTGTGAACACACCTGCCACTGCGACGGAAAGATCGTCTGGTTCAGCTGCGACCTGCGCGGAGTCCCGCGATGACGGCGGCGGGCGGCAACGACCGGACACGGGTGACGGTGACGCTCGACCTGCCCGTGGAACAGGTCAGGGACTGGGACCGGATCGACATCGGCGGACGGACCGAGAAGGTCGAATCGGTGACCGCCCTGCACAACGGGCGGCGCCTCCACTTCCTGCGCGGCGGCCGGCTGACGCTCAGCACCGGCCGGGTTCTCACCATCACCCGCACCGTCCTCGCCGCCGAACACGCCGAGCACCCCGAAGTCATCACCCACGAAAGCGGCCCCGCATGACCGCCCCCACCCCGCTCACCTGGCTGCACGCCGACGGGTTCGCCGACTGGGCGCAGCACGCCAGTTGCTCGATGTGCAGGACCGAGGACGTACCGGTCATCTGGGCCGGTTCGGTGATCGCCCACGGCCGTGCCCGGGGCGTGTGGGCCTGTTGTTCCTGCCTGAGGACACTGCGCGCGTTCGTCCAGGACGAGGCGGACAGTCCCCAGGCGCCCACCCGGCGCGGGACCGGAGCCCTCCGGCTCACCGCGCCTCCCGCACCTCCCCCGCGTACCCTCCGCACCGCCACCGACCGGGCGTTCGCCACGATCACCGCGCTCGGGGTGACCTCGCTCGTCGCCAGTGTGGCGAGCGCCTGGTGGACCGCCCGCTGAGGGCTCGGTAGGTTCCCGTCATGACCGGACCAGGACCCCGTATCAGGACCGAGCGGCTCGTGCTGCGCACCTCCGAGGCCCGCGACCGGGACGCGTTCATCGAGCTGTTCGCGTCGCCGGAGGTGACCACGTACACCGGCGGCCCCCAGCCGCGTGCCGACCTCGAACGCACGGCACCGGAGATACCCGGGCGCCGCCCCCGTCTCTTCGTGGCGGAACGCGAGGGCGCCATGATCGGCATGGTGTCGCTCGACCAGCGGGACGCGGAGCGGCCGGGGCCCGCGCGTCCGGATATCGGACAGGTCGAGCTGGGCTACCTGTTCCTGCCCCACGCCTGGGGCCACGGGTACGCCGCCGAAGCGTGCGCGGCCGTACTCGACTGGTACGCCGCCACTCACCCCGGCGAACCGGTGGCGCTGTGCACCCAGATCGCCAACACCCGCGCGCTGCGCCTGGCGACCAGGCTGGGGTTCCGCGAGGTGGAGCGCTTCGAGGCGTACGGCGCCGAACAGTGGCTCGGGGTACGGCCCTCGGCGACGCCGTCCCCCTGATGTCCCCCCGGATACCCCCGTGCGCTCAGTACTGGTCGCCGAAGGCCGCCCGCTGGCGGCGTTCCAGGCTGCCGCGCATCAGGGCGGCGACCGGCCTGGCGGGGATGCCGGCGCGTTCGGAGGGCTCGGCGACCGAGGCGAGCCAGGGGGGCATGAAGGTCAGGGTCCAGCGGGCCGCCGACGTCACCATCGACTTCTCGAAGCGGGCCCACACCTTCGCGTTCAGGGCCGGGGCCAGGCGGCCCGCCAGTTCGCGTTCCTCGTCCGCCGTGTGCACGGCCAGCAGCTCCCGTACGGCGGTGGCCGCGTCCGCGAGGGCCTCGGCGCCGGTGCCGTCCGGGGACAGGGACTCGATCGCCTCGCCGAAAGCGGCCAGTTTCCCTTCCAGGGCGGCGTGTTCGGCCTGGAGGAGGGACAGCGCCTCCTCATCGGCGCCGCGCTCGCGCAGCACCGGCCACAGCACCTCGTCCTCGCCCTCGTGATGGTGGTGGATCAGCTCGGTCAGCCGCCGGGCGTACGCCACCAGGGCCCGGGTGCGGTCCGGGTCCGGGGTCTTGGCCAGCGCGCCGGCGGTGCGGGCGATCCGGTCCAGGTCGCGCAACATCGCGCGGTGGGCGAGGACCATGGTCAGCATGCGGGTGCCTTTCGTCGGGTGTCACACCAGGCTGCCGCCGGCCGCGGCCAGCGCGCCGGCGTCGAAGAGGCGGACGTAGTGCGGGTCCACCCGGTCCGGTGAGCGGTACAAGTGGCCGTAGTGCTCCTGGTACTTGGTGAACCAGTCCGGCCGGTGGTGGAGGAACAGGATGTCGTGGAAGGCCATCCGGCGCACCACCATCTGCGGCAGCGGGGAGCGGTTGGCGGGGAAGAGCGGGTTGCGGGCGGCGCGGGCGTCGCAGTCGGGGTGCATCTGGCCGAGCATCAGGCCCCGGCCCACCGCCTCGTCCTTCACCTCCTCGTAGACGTCGTCGATCAGGTGCCACTGGCGCCGTTCCAGGCCGTCGAAGATCACGATCAGGCTGTCCAGGGAGGTGGGCTGAGCGGCGAAGCGGCGTTCGAAGGCGTCCATGGCGGCGTGGATGAGGCGGGACATCGCGGGCAGTCCGTCGCCGGGGTGCCACGGGAAGCGCGCGCTGTGCAGCACCCCGGAGCGGATCGACGGTGCCACGAACGGGCAGACCGGCCCCTCGCGGCCCAGTTCGGGATGCGGGGCGGTGACGTAGCCGGTGAGCCAGCCGGACAGCACCGCCTCCTGTTCGGGGCTCAGCGGCAGCAGCATTTCAGAACGCCTCCTCGGGGAGGGTCATCAGCCGCTCATCGGCGCGGGTGACGGTGTGCAGCTGGGCCGCCACCAGCGGCAGCACGTCGTGGGCGAATACCGAGGCGGCGGCGATCTTGCCCTCGTAGAAGGCCCGGTCCGCGCTGCGCACCTGCCCCGTCAGCCGCTCCGCCGCCACCGCCGCGCCCCGCAGCAGCAGCCAGCCGATGACCACGTCACCGGCCGCCATCAGCAGGCGGGTGGTGTTGCGGCCGACCTCGTACAGGGCGGTGGGTTCGGCGAAGCTCGTCAGGAGGTGGCCGCCCAGGGTCTCCGCGATCTTCTGCAACGCGGCCACCGCCGAGCCCAGTTGCTCGCGCTCCGGGCGCAACTGGTCGCCGCCCGCCCGCGAGGACGCGAACTCCTTGATCTCCGTGAGCAGTGCGGTCAGCGCGGCGCCCTGGTCGCGGGCGATCTTGCGGAAGAACAGGTCCATGCCCTGGATCGCGGTGGTGCCCTCGTAAAGGCTGTCGATCCGGGCGTCGCGCAGGTACTGCTCCAGCGGGTGGTCCGCCAGGTAGCCGGCGCCGCCGAAGATCTGGAGGGCGGCGCTGAGCTGCTCCCAGGAGCGTTCGGCCCCGTACCCCTTGACCAGCGGCAGCAGCAGATCGCTCAGCGCGCGGTTCCCGTCGTCCTGGGCGCTCGCCGTGTGGAGGACGAGGGCGCGCAGGCCCTCGGCGTACGCCTTCTGCGTCAGCAGGGAGCGGCGTACCTCGGGGTGGCGGATGATCGGGACGCGCGGGGCGCTCTTGTCGGTGGCGCGGGTGAGGTCGGCGCCCTGGAGGCGTTCGCGCGCGTACGCGACGGCGTTGCGGTGGCCGCTGGAGAGGGTGGCGATGGCCTTGGTGCCGACCATCATCCGGGCGTGTTCGAGGATGGTGAACATCTGCCGGATGCCGTCGTGGCGTTCGCCCACGAGGTGGCCGATGGCGGCCTCGCCCTCGGCGCCGAAGGTCAGTTCGACGGTGCTGGAGGCCTTCAGGCCCATCTTCTCCTCCAGCGCGGTGGCGCGGACGCCGTTGCGCGCGCCGAGTTCACCGGTGGCCCAGTCCGTCACGCGGTACTTGGGCACCACGAACATCGACAGTCCCTTGGTGCCCGGGCCGTGGCCCTCGGGGCGGGCGAGGACGAAGTGCACGATGTTGTCGGACAGATCGTGCTCGCCCGAGGTGATGAAGCGCTTGACGCCCTCGATGTGCCAGCTGCCGTCGGGCTGCGGGACGGCGCGGGTGCGCAGCGATCCGACGTCGCTGCCCGCGTCGGCCTCGGTCAGCACCATGGTGCCGCCCCACTCGCGTTCGACCATGGTGCGGGCCAGGCGGCGCTGTTCCGCGGTGCCCAGGGTGTGCAGCACGGACGCGAAGCCGCCGAAGGACTGGTACATGTGCAGCGCCGGGTTGGCGCCCATGACGAGTTCGGTGGCGGCCCACTGGAGGGAGGGCGCGATCCGGGAGCCGCCCAGTTCGGGGGGCAGCCACAGCCGGTGCCAGCCGCTCTCCATCCAGGTGCGGTACGCCTTGGTGAAGGCGTCGGGCAGGGTGACGGTGTGGTCCAGCGGGCGGTACTCGGGCGGGTTGCGGTCGGCGGCCACGGTGGCGTCGGCGAGTTCGTCGGTGGCCAGGCGGGCCACTTCGGCGAGCATCGTGCGTGCGGTGGCCTCGTCCGCGTCGGCGAACTCGCCCTTCCCGTAGACCTCGCCTCGGCCCAGTACCTCGAAGAGGGTGAACTCGATGTCGCGGACGTGCGGGCGGTAGTGGCTCATGACGCGGGCTCCATGGTGTGCAGAACGGCGGCGAGCGCGCTGACCGCCTGCTCGACCTGGGGAACGGTGCCCACGGTGATCCGCAGCCGGCCGGGGAGGCCGAGCAGGGTCAGATCGCGGACGAGAACGTGGTGTTCGGCGGCGAGGCGGGCGGCGACGCGGCTGCTGTCGGCGCCGTCCGGCAGCTCGGCCATGACGAAGTTGGCGGCGGAGGGCAGGGCGGTGACCCCGATCGTGTCCAGGGACTTGATCAGGTGCTCGCGGGCGCGGGCGGTCTCGGTGCGTACCCGCTCCAGGTGGGCGGGTTGGCTGAGGGCGGCGAGTACGGCGCGCTGTGCGGGGCGGCTGACCCGGAACGGCAGGGCGCGGGCGGTGCGTTCGACGCGGGCGATGTCCGCGGGCGGTCCGATGAGCACGCCGAGCCGGATCGAGGCCAGGCCCCACGCCTTGGAGAAGGTGCGGGTGACCAGCGCGGGGGCGCCGGCCCTGACCCGTTCCAGCGCGTGGTCGTGGTCGGGTCCTGCGAAGTCCAGGTACGCCTCGTCGAAGAGCAGCCGGCCCGGCGCGTCCTGGGCGGCGGCCAGCAGGTGTGCGACCTCCGTGGCGTCCAGGACCGTACCGGTGGGGTTCAGCGGGTTGCAGGCGAACGCCAGGTCGGTGCCGTCGGCCAGGGCCGCCGCCAGCGCCGCGCTGGGAACGGCGTGCCGTTCGGTGAGCGGCAGGGCCCGTACGGTCGCGCCCACCGCGCGCGCCGCCTCGCCGTAGCCGGGGAACGTCCCCGCCGTGCAGGTGACGTCGGCGTCCGGGCCGGCGGCGAAGGTGAGCGCGGTCAGCAGGATCAGCTCGTCCACGCCGTTGCCGACCGTGAGCATCTCCGGGGCCACGGCGAAGTGCCGGGCCAGTGCGGCGCGCAGGGTACGGGCGGAGGGGTCCGGGTAGTGCGCCAGGTGGCCGCCGGCCTCCTCCCGTACCGCCTCGACGGCGCCGGGCGGCGGGCCGTACGGGGTCTCGTTCAGGTGCAGCCGCAGCCGGCCGGGGCCCTCGTCGTCGGAGCGGAAGAAGGAGGCGTTCTCGCTCATCGTGCTGTGCTCCCTGGGGGTGTGCGGATGTACCGTCCGGCCGCCCGGGTCGGTGGCACCGGCGCGGCCGGACGGCAGCGGGGGGGCGGGTGGCTACTCGACGTCCACCAGGGAGGGCCTGGCGTCGGCCGAGCGCTCCGCGAGCGGGGCGATCTGCTGCTGGGACTCCAGCAGTTGCTGCCGGTCGGCGCCGGCCGCGCTCACCCGGGAGATGCCGGCCTCGCGCATCGTGAGCCGTTCGGTGTCGATGCGCACGACCTTCCAGGCGAGCCGGGTCTTCTCCAGCGACCAGATGAAGACGGCGCTGATGTCGACCTCGTACCAGCGCATGCCGTGCCGGGCGGAGCGCGGAAAGGCGTGGTGGTTGTTGTGCCAGGCCTCGCCGAAGGAGGGGATGGCCAGCCAGGCGACGTTGCGGGACTCGTCGGTGGTGGTGAAGCGGCGGCGGCCGAAGACGTGGCCGATGGAGTTCACCGCGTAGGTGAGGTGGTTGACGAGGAACAGCCGCACCAGGCCGCCCCACAGCATGCCGGTGAGGAACCCGGCCAGGGTGCCGCCGGTGACGGCGAAGCCCAGCAGTCCGGGGAGGGCGATGCCGGCCAGGACGACGAGGACGAAGTTCTCGCTGATCCAGCGCAGCGGCTTCTCACGGGTGAGGTCGGGGCAGTAGCGCAGCGGGTCGGAGGTGAGCCCGGTGTCGAACAGCCAGCCCAGGTGGGCGTGCCAGACGCCGGCCAGGGTGCCCTTGACGCCGGGTTCGAAGCCCAGGTGGGGGCTGTGCGGGTCGCCTTCCTTGTCGGCCACGCGGTGGTGGCGGCGGTGGTGGGCGGCCCAGATGATCGGCGGACCCTGCCCGGCCATGGCGCCCCAGGTGGCCAGGGTGTAGCGGATCGGCTTGTACGTCTCGAAGGAGCGGTGGGTGAGCATCCGGTGGTAGCCGGTGGAGACGCCGAACCCGCAGATCACGTACATGATCACGAGGGCGGCGAGGTCGCTCCAGCCGAAGATGCGGTTCCACAGCAGGATCATCGCGGCGATGACCCCGATCACGGGGATGATGGACGCCGCCAGGATGAACCAGCGGTGTTCCTTGCCGTCCATGGGCAGGTGCCTTTCCGGTCGGTCGGGTCGGGAGCGGTCAGGTGTTCTTCCCGGCGGTGGCGCCGGTGGCGTTCGCCGCCGCCACCACCCGGTTGAGCCGGTCCATGCGGGTGGCCAGGGTCATCCGGCCCTCCAGGCGGAAGGCGGGCGGGCGGCGGCCGTCGATGTCGTCGAAGCCGTACTCGGCGGCCAGGTCGCCGGTGGTGAGGACGGTCCCGGCGCGCTCGGACACCCGTGGGTCGGCGGCGAGTTCGGCGACCGCGCGGCCGACGTACTCCACCGAGTGCAGGACGGCGGCCGGTCCGCTGCTGAGCGCCTCCCAGGCGGCCTCGACGCGTTCGGTGCGCACGAACCCGGGGTGCAGGGCGAGGGCGGTGACGCCGTGCTTGCGCAGATCGGCGGCGAAGGCGCGGTTGAGCCGGTCCGAGCCGTGCTTGAAGACGTCATAGGCGGCCTGGCCCAGGTAGGTGTCGCCGTCCGTGAAGCCGATGCCGATGACCAGTCCCCGGTCGGCGGGCAGCATGAGCGGGACGAGCAGGCGGGTGACGTCGTACTGGGCGCGCAGGGAGGCGGCGCACAGGTCGTAGCGCCACATGGGCTGCTGCCAGAACGGGGCGTCGAACCGTACCTCGGCGGAGCGTTCGTACCCGGCCCAGGCGTTGTTGACGAGCAGGTCCAGGCGGCCGTGGCCCTCGCGCACCCGGTCGGCGAGCGCCTGGTTGTCGGCGCCGGAGGTGTGGTCGCAGCGCACCGCGATGCCGGTGCCGCCGCGTGCGGTGATCTCCTCGGCGACATCCTCGACGGTGCCGGGCAGGCCCTCGGTGCGCTCGCCCGTGCGCGAACTGCGGCCGGTGACGTAGACGGTGGCGCCGGCCGCGCCGAGCGCGAGCGCGATGCCGCGTCCCACGCCGCGGCTGGCGCCGGTCACCACGGCCACGGTGTCCGCCAGCCGGGGGGGGCTGCCAGCCTTCGGGGCCTGCCGCGTTGTGGGCCGGCACGCTGTGGGCTGCGGTCTCGGGCGCGGTTTCTGACATGGGGGTCAGCTCCTCTCCGCGGGCGGCGGCGCCGACGCGTGGCGCAGGGTGCGCCGATAGGCGTCGGTGTCGCGCACGACGGGCAGCGCGAAGCGTTCGCGCAGTTCGGGCATGGAGGTGGGCAGGACGCCGCCGGAGGCCATGGTGACCTCGCTGACGTCGCGCAGGACGGACAGGTACGAGCGGGTCATCGGCGCCAGGTCCGACAGGTCGCGGCCGCGGTCGCTGTCGGGGTGGAGCACGGGAACCTCCGGCAGGGTGCGGCCCAGGGAGGCGGCGTGCTCGGCGCACAGCGCGAGGGTGGTCTCCATGTCCATCGCCTCGGCGCCGTAGGTGACCCAGAACTCGCCCTCGTCCACTCCCTGTTCGATGGCGCGCAGGACGGCCTTGGACAGCAGGTCCTGGGGCACGATGTCGGTGCGGTTGCCGGGGTGGGCGAGGACGAACGGGGCGCGGCCCCGGCACATCCAGTCGGAGAGCAGCTGGACGACCTGCGGGCGTGAGGTCCAGCCGGTGATGGAGTCGCCGATGAGGTTGGTGGGGCGGAAGACGGTGTGCGGGACGCCGCTCTTGGCCAGCAGCTGTTCGGCGGTGAGCTTGGAACGGACGTACGGCTTGGTGATGTTGGTGTCGGACAGCGGAGCGGCGGCGCCGGGCAGCAGCGCGGCGACGAACGCGGTGGACATGAAGTGCACGGGGGCCCCGGCCGCCTCGGCGAACTCGGCGACACGGCGGGTGCCTTCGATGTTGACCGGCTCGTACCGTTCGGCGGGCAGGCCCCATTCGGTGAGCCCGGCGGAGTGGATGACGACGTCGACCTCGGCGGCCAGCGCCCGGTAGGCGTCGGCGTCCAGGCCGAACCGGTCCTGGCCGAGGTCGCAGTGCACCACCCGCTCGGCGCGTCCCGCGTCCAGCGGGCCACGGGCGGCGGCGATCAGCCGTACGGCCGAGGGCTCGCGCAGCAGGGACTGGCCGACGACGCCGCCGGCGCCGGTCAGCAACACGGTGGGGCGGGCGGTGGCGCTCATGCCCGGCCCTCCCGCCACTCCAGCAGCCGGGTCATGCCCCGCACCCCGGCCGACAGCAGCGGCTCGGGCGGGAAGGAGGGCTGCTTGCGGCCCCGGCGGTCCACGTACAGCAGCCGGGTGAAGTCGGAGTCCTTGCCCAGGATGAGGTCGCGCAGCACCTTGCCGCCGGTGTGGGTGGCGGAGATGCCGTTGCCGCAGAACCCGTAGCCGTACAGCACGTTGCCCGGCAGTGAGCCGAAGTGCGGGGCGAAGTCGCGGGTGATGTCGATGGTGCCGCCGTACGCGTACCGGAACCGGACGTCGTCCCACATCGGGAAGAAGCGGCGGAAGTCCTTCAGCAGTTCGCGGTAGGCGCGCGGTTCGTTCATGCGGCGGCGGCGCAGATCGCGGCCGGTGAAGTACAGCACCGGTCCGCCGGCCCACAGCACCCGGTTGTCGGCGGTGAAGCGGGCGCAGGTGAGGAACGTCTTGGCCTCCACCAGGCCCTCGCGCCCGGCCCAGGCGATGCGGCCCAGCTGCGCGTCGGTCAGCGGATCGCTCACCAGGGCGTAACTCCACACCGGCAGCACCTTGTTGCGGAAGCCGGGGAAGGTGAACTGGTGGGCGTTGGCGGTCAGCACCAGCTTGTCGGCGGTGATCCGGCCGCCCGGGGTGTGCACGGTGGGCCGCACGCCGGGGTCGATGCGCAGCGCCGGGGTGCGGTCGTGGATGACCACGCCCTGCTCGCGCACCACCCGGGCCAGGCCGCGGGCGAGCTTGTACGGGTTGATCAGCGCGCCGCCGGTGCGCAGCGCGCCGGTGATCGCCGGGGAGCCGATGATCTCCTGGGCGGCGCGGGCGCCGAGCAGTTCGGGCGCGGCGCCGCCGGTCAGGCGGGCGGCCAGGGCGCGGTCCTCGGCGAGGCGGCCCAGTTGGGCGGGGCTGGTGGCGGCCAGCAGGTAGTCGTTGGCCTCCCAGTCGGCGTCGATCTTGTTGCGGCGCAGGAAGCGGCCGATCTCCAGGATGGAGCGGCCGACGGCCGCGGACGCCTCGGCGGTGCGGCGCTCGCCGAACTGCTCCACCAGGGCCTGGATGTCCTTGCCGATGGTGGGGGTGACGAAGCCGTCGGCGCGGCCCGAGGCACCGTAACCGGAGTGCTCGGCCTCCACGACGTGGATGTCGAGGGCGGGTTCGGCCTGCTTGAGGAAGTGCGCGGTCCACAGCCCGGCGTAGCCGCCGCCGACGATGACGACGTCGCAGTCGACGCTCTCGCGCAGCGGCGGTCCCGGCTCGGCCTGTTCGGTCTCGTGCCAGTACACCACCTTTTTCAGGTCGTCGAGCGGTCGCATACGCTTCACCTGACCTTTTCGAAGGTGATACGGGCCAGGCCGAGATGGCGCCGGTCGAAATGGTCGGCGGCGGAGCTCAGATAGCGCTCGTAATGCGCGGTGGTCCCCTCGCCGACGAGGGCGACGGCCTCGGCGCGGCGGGATACCAGCCGGCGGTGCCATTCGCGCAGGGTGCGGCTGTAGTGCGGGGCGTCGTTGCGGAGCGAGACCACGTCGAATTGCCGCTCCGAGCCGTTGATGACCTCGGAGAGCGCCGGGATCTCGGATTCCGGGAAAATCATCTCCATGATGAACAACTGGTCGCGGACCGTGGTCCGGTCCATGACGACGTTGTTGCCCTTGACGTTGGTCTGGAGTGCGAGCCGCCCGCCGCGCGGCAGCCAGCCCGCGCAGCGTTCGAAGAACTCCCGGTAGGCGGCGACCCGTTCGGTGCGGGACAGGCCGGGCGCGGCGAAGTGCTCGAACGCGCCGATGGAGATGATCGCGTCGTAGCCCCCGTCCTCGGGCCGGTGCTCCTGCCAGGGTTCGAGCCGCACCTCGACGCCGGGCGGGGCCTGCTCACGCACCAGGGCGGCCTGGGTGGCGCTGAGCGTGAGCCCGACCGCCCGCGGCACCTCGTGCACCTCGGCCAGCCGGCGCAGCAGGCTTCCCCAGCCGCAGCCGATGTCCAGCACCCGGCGGGCGCTGTCGGCGCGGGACTCCTCGATGAGGTGGTGCAGTTTGCGGCGCTGGGCCTGCTCCAGGGTCTCGTCCGGGTCGGCGAGGTCCTGGTAGAGGGCGCAGGTGTAGGTGAGGGAGGAGTCCAGCCACAGGGCGTAGAAGTCGTCCGAGACGTCGTAGTGGTGCTGGATCGCCTCGGCGGTGGCGCCCTGGTTGGCCACGGCTGCGGGGCCGGGGGCGGGGCCGGGGGCGGGGTGTGCGGTGGTGGCGGTGCTCATGCCTCGACGCTGCCGAGCTTGGTGGCGCGGGCCAGCTCGACCAGGTCGCCGACGGTCTTCACATTGGCCGCCTGGCCGGGGTCGAATTCGATGCCGACCTCGTCCTCGATGGCATAGACGATGTCGGCGATCTGAAGGCTGGAAAGACCGACGGTCTCGAATTCGGTATCGGCGTTGAGCGTGTGCTGATCCGCCTTGCCGCCGAGCTTCTTCGCCATCAGTTCGCAGACCATGGAAACAGTGACCATCGGGGATTGCCCTGCCTTTCCGGTGGGTGAGGGATCACACCCTAGGTCGGTGGCGCCGGCCGGCGGGATGACAAGCGGCTAGCAGCAATCTGCCAGCAGGGGTGTGGCAGCCGGAATGACAAGTTGCTGCGGGTGGCGGGTGGTTGGCGGACGGCATAGAAAGGCCGGACCCCCGCACCACGACCTCTCGGGAACGGGCCACCACCATGGGTCACTCATCGCGCACGGTTGATTACGTCGTCGGCTTTCTGCGGGAGCAGGGACTGCACGACGTCTTCGGAGTGGACGGAGCGAATATCGAGGATCTCTACGACGCCGTCGCACTGGCCGGTGCGCCGCTGCGGGCGCTGGTGGCCAAGCACGAGTTCTCGGCGGCGACGATGGCGGACGGCTACCACCGCGCGGCCGGCCGCCCGGCGGTGGTCGCGGCCACCTCGGGGGCCGGGGCGATGAACCTGGTGCCCGGGCTCGCCGAACTGCGCGCCTCCCAGGTCCCGGCCCTGGCCCTGATCGGCCAGCCACCGGCGGCACTTGACGGCACCGGCACCTTCCAGGAGACCTCGGGCCTGGCCGGCACGATGGACGCGGAGCGGCTGTTCGCCGAGATCGGGGTGTTCTGCGCGCGGGTGACGGAGCCGGACCGGATCGTGGAGGTGCTGCCCCGGGCGCTGGAGGCGGCGCTGGCCGCCCCGGGCCCGGCGGTCCTGCTGCTGCCCAAGGATGTCCAGCAGTCGGTGCTGGGCGCGTGGCCGGAGCGGATCGCGCGCGTCGGCGCGCCGCTGCGGCCGCTGTCGGCCGGGTCCTTGCGGGCGCAGGCGGTCACCGTCCTGACGGCCGCGCGCGCGGCCGGGGGCCCGGTCGCGGGCGAGCCGGGCGATGAGCGGCGGAACGGTGGGCCCGACGCGGGGACCGACGCGTGGAAGAACAGCGGCGACCGCGCCGGGCGCGCGGCCGGCGGGGTGGTCGTCCTGGCCGGGCCCGGAGTCATCCGGGCGGACGCCCGCGCGGAACTGGCCGCGTTGTGCGAGGCGTTGCACGCCGATGTCGCCGTGGCGCCGGACGCCAAGGACGTCTTCGACAACACCCACCCCCGCTGCCTGGGCGTGCTGGGCCCCTCCGGGACACCGGAGACGGACCGCCGTGTCGCGCAGGCGTCCGCCGTCGTCGTGGCCGGCCACCGGCTGCCGCAGATGGCCGGCGGTTCCCTGCGCGACCACCTCAAGGGCGTACCGGTCATCAGCGTGGACGGCGGCGACCCGCCGCTGCTGCCCGCCGACCACCCGGCCCTGATCCGGCTGACCGGACCGATCGCGGCGGAACTGGACGCACTGGCACGGGCGCTGGAGCCGCCCGCGACCGCGCCGGCCACCGCAGCCGGTGCGCGCCCCAGCCCACCGGCCCCGCGCCGGGCCGCCGTTGCCCCCGCCGCCCACCCGGCCGCCGCGCTCGATCTGCCCACCGCCCTCGACGTCCTCGCCCGGCGGCTGCCCGAGAACGCCAACCTCGTCGTCGACGCCGGGAACACCGGGGCCACCACCGTGCACCGGGTCCCCGCGCCCCGCCGGGGCCGGTTCATCACCGCGCTCGGCATGGGCGGCATGGGACACAGCTTCGGGGCCGGGATCGGCGCCGCGCTCGCCACCGGCGCCCCCACCTATGTCGTCGCCGGTGACGGCGCCTTCTACATGCACGGCATGGAGATCCACACCGCCGCCGAACTCGCCCTGCCCGTCACCTTCCTCATCGTCAACAACAACGCGCACGCCATGTGCCACACCCGCGAACAGGTCTTCTTCACGGGCGACTACACCTTCAACCTCTTCCGCCCCGCCCACATCGGGGCCGGCGTCGCCGCCCTGTTCCCCGGCGTCCGCGCCCACCACGCCACCGACGCCGCCGAGCTGGACCGGGCGCTGGCCGCGCCGCACGACGGCCGCCCCGTGCTGATCTCCATCGACGTCGACCCGCACCAGGTACCGCCGTTCCGCCCGTTCCACACCAACCGTTAGGACCCCCATGTCCAGCAGCATCGACGACATCCCCGGCCTGATCCGGATCGAGAACACCCCGCAGGAGCAGGCCATCGGCCTCGCCGCCTCCTACACGCCAGGGCCCTCCCCCTTCGTGACCGTCGAGGAGTACATCGACGCCCCGCCGCAGGCCGTCCACGCCTACCTCAGCGACATCCGCAACCTGGACGAGTTCACCTACAGCACCCGCGCCTTCCAGCCGGTCGAGGGCAAGCCGGGCCTGTACGAGGGCCGCGACCCGCTGGCGCACCCGGACACCAAGATCTTCATGCGCGTCGAGGCCGACCCCGCCGCGCTCACCGTCGACATGCACTGCGCCTGGGACCAGGGCGAGGAGCTGTGGATGGTGTACCTGCACCGGATCGTCGACGCGCAGACCGTCCTGGGCCGGCCGGGCTCCGTCGTGCTGTGGACCAACAGCCGGCACCCGTACTACGACAAGAACCCGTTCCCCGAGCTGGCCCCCACCCCCGAGCGGCCCTGGGTCGGCGACTTCTGGGACATCTTCGCCGCCGCCCACGCCCTCGAACTCCAGAACCTGAAGAAGATCCTGGAGCACCGGCACGGCAACGGCGGCGCCGCGTGAGGACCGTCAGCCTGCTGGAGGTCGCCTCGTACCTGCCGCCCGAGAAGGTAGCCACCCAGTACTTCCTCGATCACCGGGACCCGGACAGCCCGATGTCCGACAGTGCGATGTTCGGCGCCCCTGCCTTCCGGCACCACGTCAGCCGCGACGAGAGCGCCGCCGACATGATCGAGAAGGCGGGGCGGGTGCTGCTGGACCGCATCGGCCCGCGCGAGGCGTCACAGATCGACCTGGTCATCACCAATGTGCTGCTGCCCGACCTGCCGATCACCGGATCGGGGGCCGAGATCACCCACCGGCTGGGGTTGCGCCCCAGCTGGGTGCTCGACGCGCACAACGGCGGCTGCGCCTCGTTCATCCACATGCTGAAGCTGGCCCGCGCGCTGATCGGCACCGGGCAGGCGCGCTCGGCGCTGCTGTGCAACGTGCAGAACTGCGCCGGGAACGTCATGACGCAGTCGGAGGTGCGCAAGCTGCCGGAGGCCGTGGTGCCGGGCGACGGCTGCGGCGTCGCGTACGTGGCGGCGTCCGGGGAGTCGCCGGTGCTGGCGATCGAGACCCGCAACCTCGGCGAGTACGCCAAGGACTGCGGTGTCACGCTCAGCGACGGCCGCAAGTACTGGGAGGCGGGCGAGTCCCAGGTCCATGTCGGCTTCACCCAGGGCAAGGTGGCCGACATCGTCGAGCGCGGCAACCGGCTGGTGCCGGAGGCGGTCCGCGCGGTGTGCGACCGGCTCGACATCGAACCGTCCGATCTCGACACCCTGATCACCAACCAGCCGAACCGGGTGTTCCTGCGGAAGTGGCAGGAGCGGCTGGACATCAAGCCGGAGCGGCACCTGGACACCTACGACCGGTTCGGGAACCTGTTCGGCGCCGCGGTGCCGGTCACTCTCGACCACGGGGTGCGGGAGGGCCGGATCGCGGACGGCTCGCTGCTGATGCTGGCCGGGTTCGCGCACGCCGGGGACTTCGCCGGGGCGGCGGCCGTACGGTGGCGGGCCGGCGCGTGAGGTCCGGCGGGCCGGCGGGCCGGGGACCGGTGCGGGTACGCCCGCGCCGGTCCCCGGCCCGCCCTCGCCGCGCCCGCCGCGCGCTAGCCGGGGTCGCCCGGCCGGCCGACCGGGCCGGCCAGGGCGCCCACCAGGCGGCGCCCCAGCGGGAGTTCGGCCACCGGCCAGTCGGGCCGGCCGGCCCGGCGGACCACCGCCGCCCGGTACCCGGCGGGCCAGGCACCGGCCAGCACCTCGACCGAGCCGAGCCCGGCCGCGGTCCCCGTCCCGGTGCCCCAGCCCTTGGTGACGGCCTCCTTGCGCACCCAGCCGCGCAGCGCCTCGCGCTGCCGCCACGCGGCCGGCAGGGCCGCGATCCGCGCCCGCTCCGCGTCGCTGAAACAGCGGCGCAGCACGGCCGGACCGACATCCGTACGGTCCACCTCCAGATCGACGCCGACCGGCCCCGCGTACGACAGCGCCAGCAGCCACCACGGCCCGGCGCGCGAGACGCTCAGCCACATCTCCCGCTCCGACCGGGGGCCTTGGCCCAGCAGCACGGGCGGGCCGTGCCGCGCGCTGCCGCAGCCGGGGCACGGGGCCCGGCCGAAGGACACCTGCGCCGGGGGTATGCCCAGGGCCGCCCCGAGCGTCCGGCGGATGCCGGCCCTGGCGGCGATGTAGTGGGCGCGGGCGACCGGGTCCGTCATCCGGTCGGCCCGCTCCCGCTCCGCGCCGTCCAGCAGGGCGCCGTCCGCCGCCGGGCGGGGCGCCGCGGGGGCGTGGCCCAGCCACACCGCGCAGCGCCCGCCGGGCACCGTCAGCCGGCGCGCCGCCCCAGGATGCGGGCCACATGAACGCGGGACGGGCAGCCGAGCTTGCGCATCACCTCGCGCAGATGATTGACGACGGTCCATTCGGAGATCTCCAGCTCCCGGCTGATCTGGCGGTTGGTGAGGCCCTCGGCGACGAGTTGCGCCACCTCGTGCTGCCGTGGCGTGAGCCCGGCGTCGAGCGGCGGCGCTGTCGCCGTGGTCGTCGCGGTCACGGTCGCGGCGGCCCGCGCCGGGGGCCCGGGCGGGGGTACGGGGGCCGGCCGGGCGCCGTCCCCGAGCGCGGCCAGCAACTCCCGCGCGTCGTGGGGGATGGTGCGCTCGCCGTGCCCGCTCAGGGCGATGGCACGGCGCAGCGCGGCGCCGGCCCGTTCCGGGTCGCCGGTGCGGGCCGCCAGGTGGGCGAGGGTGAGCAGGGCGGCGGCGGCCGGGCCCCGGCCCTCCGCGCCGCCGTCCTCGACGGCCCGTTCGGCGCTCTCCTCCAGCTGGGCGGTGTACTCGACGCCGCCCGGCCCGTCGGGACCCGCCATGACGAGCAGCAGCCGCAGGACATCGGCGTACCGCCCGGCCTGGCGCAAGTGCCGTACGGCGGCGCGCAGATCGGGGAGGCGGCGGGCGATTGCGGCGGCCCGGCGGGCGTCGCGGCCGTCCTCGGCCCCCGCGTTCGGGTCGCCGCCGAATCCGGCTCCGGTGCCCGTGCCGCCGACACGTTCGGCGAAGGCCAGGCACACCCCGGCGTGCCGGGCGCGGGCCATGGCCAGGGCGGCGGGGTCGCGTTCCAGTTCCTGCCGGTAGTGGCTGCGCGCCATGTGGGTCATGGCGAAGGAGTAGCCGCCGAGCCCGTTGTCGACGCTGGTGAGCAGCCCCTGGTGGACGAGCCGGCGCAGTCCGCCGGCGATCTCCTCGCGGCCGATGCCGCTCAACTGCCCCGCCGTGTCGAGGTCGATGTGCGATTCGCACACCGACAGCCGTTTGAGCAGGGCGATGTCCTCCTCGCGCTGGGCGCTCTCGCCCCAGCTGAGCGCGTGACCGACCGAGCGGTGGCGTTCGGCCAGGTCGCGCAGCCGGCCCCGGGCGGGGTACTCGCCGCGCCGCAGCCGGCCCTCCAGCTCGGCGGGGCTGAGCGGGCCGACCGCCTCGGCGGCGATCTCGATGGCCAGCGGGACACCGTCCAGGACCTCGCAGATGCGGGCGACGGCGGCGCGTTCGGGGGCGCCGGTGATGCCGTGCCGGTAGTACGGGCTCACCCGGTCGGTGAACAGCCGTACCGCGTCACTCTGCGGGCCGAGCCGCAACGGGCCCACCGGCAGGATGCGTTCGGCGTAGACGTCGAGCGGGGTGCGGCTGGCGCACACCACCACCGTCCAGGGGGCGGCGGCCAGCAGCCGGAGCACCCCTTCGGCGACGGCGTCGATGACCGGATCGCAGTTGTCGAGGAAGACGAGTTGCCGTCCGCCCTCGGGGCGGCGCGGGCCCTCGGCGGTGAGGGCGCGCAGGGTGCTGTCGACCATGGCGCCGTCGCGCACCTCGGCGAGGTCGAGCGCCACCACGGCGCTCCGGCCCCCGGCGGCCGTGGCGGCGAGCGCGGCGTGGGCCAGCGCGCTCTTGCCGATGCCGGCCGGGCCGCAGAGGGTCAGCAGCCGCAGCCCCGGTGCGGCGAGCAGTTCGGTGACACAGCGGAGTTCGTCTTCGCGGCCGATGAGCGGTGGTGCGGGTATCGCCCATACGGGCGCCGGATCGGGTTCCGTACTTCGGGCCTCCTCGGTATCGGCGGCGGTATGTTCGCGGCGATTGCGGCCCGTCTGACTCACTTCATAGCGAATGAACATACGGCTCGCCCCCGTTCACCAGCGTTTCTGCGCACATATTTCCCCGTGATGCACTTTCGATTTCATCCCGCCGTACCCGGGTCTTGGATTTCGGCAGAACCAAACCGGTTGACCAATAAACTTGCCGGACCTGCGGAAGCCCCGGTCGCGCCCCTCGTGCAACAGCCGCTCACCTGGGGCCCAGCAGACCCATACTGCCCCACAAGTGCCCGGTTCGCCAGTGCTTTCGACACATGGAAATTGCTCTCCGCGCAATGCCCCTGCGGGACTTCCCCGGGTGTTGCTCCGGCGGTACGGTCGGCCCCGGACGCCAACCGCTCGCGCCGGAATCCCATAACGGCCAAGGCGGCATTCCCGGAAGCATTGCCGGGCGCCGCGACAATCCCGCACCAATGGCCGGCTCCGTCCGATCAGAAAGAAGCAAGGGGGACATTTCGATGCGGTTGTGGAAGGCGCTCACCAATGGCTCGGCACGCGGTACCCTGCACGCCTGGGCCGGCGAGGACTTCGAGCACACCACCTGGCGCGAGGTCTCCGCGCGCGCCCACTCCCTGGCGGCCACCCTGCGCGCGGCGGGCGTCCGCCCCGGCACCCGGGTCGCCACCATCGCCACCAACGGCCCCGCCACCGTGCGCGGTCTGCTCGCCATCTGGCTGGCCGGCGGCACCCCCGCCTCACTGCCGCTGCCCACCCGGGGCCAGAGCCCGCAGGAGTACGGCCAGTTGCTCACCGCGCTCACCGAACGCCTGGACCCGGTGCTGTTCCTGGCCGACGCGTGGATCCTCTCCCTCATCCCGCCCCACCTCACCCGGGCGCTGCCCACCAGCACCTGGGAACTGCCCGGCACCGGGCGCCGGGTGGACCCCAGCCCGCCGGGCCCCGACGATCTCGCCTTCATCCAGTACTCCTCGGGCTCCACCTCCACCCCCAAGGGCTCGGCCCTGACCACCCGGGCCGTCGAGGCGCAACTGGATCTGCTGCTCCACCTGACCGGGGGCCGGCCGGGCCACGACACCGGCGTCTCCTGGCTGCCGCTCTCCCACGACATGGGCATGTTCGGCTGCCTGCTCTACTGCTGGGCCCACGACTTCGACTTCGTGCTCTCCACCCCCGAACGGTTCGGCATGGCGCCGCGCAGCTGGTTCCGGGATCTCACCGACTACGGGGCCACCCTGACCGCGGGCACCAGCACCGCCGTGCATCTGGCGGCCCGCGCCCAGGGCCGCGGCACCCTGCGCGGCGGCCTGGCGGGGCTGCGCACCGCGGTGATCGGCGCCGAACGCGTCGACTGGGGCAATCTGTTGGCCGCCCAGGAGCGGTTCGGCCCGTACGGGCTGTCGCCGACCGCCTTCCAGCCCGCGTACGGGATGGCCGAGGCCACCCTGGCGGTGGCCGGCAAGCCCTGGCGGCAGGAGCCCACCTCACGGCTGTTCGACGGCGCCGCCCTCGGCGCGGGCACGGTGCGCGAGGTCGGCGAGGACCATCCGCGCGCCACCCGGCTGGTCTCCAACGGCCAGGCCCTGCCCGGGGTGACCCTCACGGCCGGGGAACCCGGCCGGCTCGGCGAGATCACCGTGGGCTCCCCCGCCCTGGCCGGCGGCTACCACGCCGACCCGGACCGTACCGCCGCCCGCTTCCCCGGCGGCCGGCTGCGCACCGGTGACATCGGCTTCCACCACGAGGGCGAGCTGTACGTGGTGGGCCGCGAGGACGACATGCTGTCGGTGGGCGGCCGGAACGTCTACGCCGCCGAGATCGAATCGGCGATCGAGGGCCACGCGCAGGTCCGCAAGGGCTGTGTCGCGGTGGTCGACGCCGGCGTCTCCGGGCTGCCCCATCTCGTCCTGCTGCTCGAACCCCAGGGCCGGCCCCGCGACTTCGCGCCGATCGCCGATCACGCGGCGGCGGTGGCACGGGAGAAGTCAGGGGTGGCCCTGGCCGAGTGCCTGTTTCTGCCACGTGGCACGCTGCCCAGGACCCCCAGCGGAAAGATCCAGCGATTCCGCTGCCGGACGTTGCTCGCCGGAGGGCGGTTCGACCCCCTCGCCCGGGTAACATTCGCCGACTGAGGATGAGAAAGGCCAGCACCATGAAGCCTCGGATCACCCCCGCCGGGCGCCACGCCACCGGTGGCTCACCGCACGCCAGGATCTCCGGAGTGGGCGGCTACCGGCCGCACCGGGTGGTCGACAACGCGGAAGTGTGCGAACACATCGACTCCTCCGACGCGTGGATCCGCGAACGCACCGGGATCGTCACCCGGCGCTGGGCGGGCCCGCACGAGACGCTCACCGAGATGGGCACCGCCGCCGCGGGCAAGGCCCTGGCGGCGGCGGGCATCACGGCCGACGCGCTGGACTGCGTCATCGTGGCCACCTTCACGCACCTGTGGCAGACCCCGGCCGCCGCCACCGCGATCGCCCACCGGCTGGGCGCGCGGCACGCGGCGGCGTTCGACCTGTCGGCGGGCTGCGCGGGCTTCGTCCACGCGCTGTCGCTGGCGGCCGACACGGTGCGGGCCCGGGGCGGGCACGTGCTGGTCATCGGGGCGGAGCGGATGACCGACCTGCTGGACGTGGAGGACCGTTCCACCGCCATGATCTTCGGCGACGGGGCGGGCGCCGTGGTGGTCAGCCCGTCCACCACCCAGGGCATCGGCCCGGTGGTGTGGGGCGCGGACGGCGGCCAGTGGGACGCGGTCACCCAGACCGCGCCGTGGGACGCGGTGCGCGCCGACCCGGGGATGCGCTGGCCCGCGCTGACCCAGAAGGGCCAGCAGGTCTTCCGCTGGGCGGTCTACGAGGTGTCCAAGGCCGGCCGGGAGGCGGTGGCGGCGGCCGGACTGGCCCCGGGGGACCTGGACGCGTTCATCCCGCACCAGGCCAACGTGCGCATCATCGACGGCATGGCCAAACGCCTGGAACTGCCCGACTCCACGGTCATCGCCCGCGACATCGTCACCACCGGCAACACCTCCGGCGCCTCCATCCCGCTGGCGATGGAGGCGGTCATGTCCACCGAGGACGTCGGCTCCGGCGACCTGGCCCTGCTGCTGGGCTTCGGCGCGGGCCTGTCCTACGCGGCCACAGTGGTCGAACTGCCCTGACCCGCGGGGCGGGGCACCCGATCCCGGCGGCGGGCCGCACCCCGCCCGCCCGGGTCTGCCGACGGTGCGCGTCCGTCACCGCACCAGGGCCGGCCGCTTCGGGTCGAAGGTCCAGCCGGGGATCAGATGCCGCATCGCCGCCGCGTCGTCGCGGGCGCCCACCGCCTGCTCGCGGTACAGCTCGGCTGCGGCCGCCAGCCGGTCGCGGTCCACGGTGATGCCCAGGCCCGGGGCGTCGTACGGGACGGCGACCTCGCCGTGCACGATCCGCGGCGGGGAGACGGTCAGCCGTTCCAGGCTCTCCTGCCAGATCCAGTGCGTGTCCAGGGCGTTGTACGCGCCCGGGGCCGCCGCCCCGCAGTGCGTCATCATCGCCAGCGAGATGTCGAAGTGGTTGTTGGAGTGGCAACCCCAGGTCAGGCCCAGCGCGTTGCACAGCTGCGCCACCCGCACCGAGCCGCGCATCGTCCAGAAGTGCGGATCGGCCAGCGGGATGGACACCGACTGGAGCGCCAGGGCGTGGGTGAGCTGCCGCCAGTCGGTGGCGATCATGTTGGTGGCGGTGGGCAGGCCGGTGGCCCGGCGGAACTCGGCGAGGATCTCGCGGCCCGAGTAGCCGTCCTCGGCGCCGCACGGGTCCTCGGCGTACGCGAGGGTGTCCAGCAGCGGCCCGCACAGCCCGACCGCCTCGCGCAGCGACCAGGCGCCGTTGGGGTCCACGGTGATACGGGCCGCGGGGAAGCGGTGCTTCAGCTCGCGGACGGCGGCCACCTCCTCGTCGCCGGGCAGCACCCCGCCCTTGAGCTTGAAGTCGCGGAAGCCGTACCGCTCGTGGGCGGCCTCGGCCTGCCGGACGATCGCCGCCGGTGTCAGCGCCTCCTCGTGCCGCAGGCGGTGCCACTCGTCCGCCGCGCCGGGTTCGCGAATGTAGGGCAGCCCTGTGGTGTCCGGGTCGCCGACGTAGAAGAGATAGCCCAGCACCCGTACGGCGTCCCGTTGTTGGCCCTCGCCCAGCAGCGCCGCGACCGGGACCTCCAGGTGCTGGCCGAGCAGGTCGAGCAGGGCGGACTCCACGGCGGTCACCGCGTGCACGGTGGTGCGCTGGTCGAAGGTCTGGGCGCCGCGTCCGCCCGCGTCGCGCCCGGCGAACCGGGCGCCGATCTCCGCCAGCACCCGCTGGTAGTCGCCCACCCGGGCGCCGAGCACCAGGGGTTCGGCCTCCCGCAGGGTCGCGGTGATGCGCTCCCCGCCGGGGACCTCACCGACGCCGGTGCGGCCCTCGGAGTCCTCCAGGACGACGACGTTGCGGGTGAAGAACGGGCCGTGGGCGCCGGAGAGGTTGAGCGCCATGGAGTCCCGGCCGGCGACGGGGTGGACGGCGTACGCGGTGACGGTCGGCTGACGGTGGGCCATGGACTGCTTCCTCCGGACGTCGGGGTGGCGCGGTCGGTCGGATGCCCAGGGCGTTCAGGGCGGCCTCGACGGCCCATCGGCCGCCGGCCCCGCCGGCCAATCCCATTTGCTGTTCTCACCCATGAACGACATCCTCATATAGGAACTCGATCTCCGTATGAGGATGAAGAACGCCGTCTCACACGGTCAATGGGTGCGAGCGGCCGACCTACGATCGCTCCCACGGCCGGTACCCACCCGTTCCCGAACCGAAGTCGGCGGCACGCACCTCGCCCTCCCTGAGGTGCCCGCCGCACGGGGTGACCATCCCCGCCTCGCCCCGGCCACGAGGAGCGCATCCCGACCCTCGTGCGGGAGACCGGCGTCCGCATCCGGCCGGCGCACCCGCGCCTCACCGACGCCCCCGACCAACGCTGAGAGAATTCACCACGTGAGCGATCATGACGACCTGGCGGACATCCTCGGCACCCGCGAGACGCCGACGCTGGAATTCAAGCGGGCGGCGAACCGGGACGGCAGACGTGGCGATGCCATCGGCAAGGCCGTCTGCGCCATGGCCAATGACCTCTGTGGCAAAGGCGGCGGGGACATCCTCATCGGCGTGGACGACAGCGGCGAACCCCTCGACGGCGTGGATACCAGTGACCGCGCGCTCCTGGCGCTGACAGACCTCCGTGACGACGGCAGGATCCTCGATCGCCCCTCCCTCACCGTGCGGGCGGAGCTGTACAGGGGAAGGCCAGTGATCCGGCTGCGGGTTGAGGCCTCCGCCACTCCACCGGTGCGCTTCAACGGGGTGGTCTGGGTGCGGCCGGGACCCACCACCCGCCAGGCCGGCCGGGAGGACGAACGTGTCCTGTCCGAGCGACGCCGCGCGCTGGACGGGCCCTTCGACACCCGGCCCGTCGGCCGTGCCACACCCGACGATCTGGACCTCGATCTCTTCCGGCGCTCCTATCTGCCGGCCATGGTCGACCCTGAGGTCATCGAGGAGAACGGCCGCCCTCTCAGCACCCAGCTGGCGTCCCTGCATCTGGCCGCACCGGATGGACCACCCACGGCGCTGGGCCTTCTCACGGTCGGACTCGACCCCTCCAGTCTCCTTCCCGGCGCGTATGTGCAGTTCGTACGCTACGACGGCACCGATCTGGATGCCGCGGTCGCGGACGATCAGGAACTGCGACAGAACCTGATCGGCACCGCCGCCCGACTGGAACCCCTGCTGCGCAGCCATCTTCGGACGCGTATCACCGGCGACGGATTCCGGGAAACCGCTCATCCGGACTATCCGCTGGAAGCGTTGCGGGAGATCTGCATGAACGCCCTCATGCACCGCAACTACGAAACGTCCTACGCCCCCACCCGCATCGCCTGGTTCGAGGACCGCATCGAGGTGACGAATCCCGGCGGTCCCTACGGCCAGGTCCGGGGAGACAATTTCGACCGGGTGACGGACTATCGCAATCCCTCCCTGGCCGCGGCCCTGAAAGGGCTCGGCTACGTCAATCGCTTCGGGAGGGGCATCGGACGGATCCGCGCGGCGCTGGAACGCAACGGCAATCCGCCCGCCGAGTTCCAGATCGATGACGTGTCCTGGGCCGTGACCATCCGGAGGGCAGCATGACCGGCACATCCATCGCGCTCTTCAACAACAAGGGCGGTGTCGGCACGACCACCCTGGCCTACCACTTGGCCCACATGCTGGAACGTCTCGGCTTCGCCGTGCTCGCCGTCGACCTGGATCCGCAGTCCCATCTCACCTCGATGTGCCTGGATGAGACGGAACTGGAAGACCTGTGGGCCCATCCGTCGGAGCTGATCACCCAGGGCGCCGCCGAAGCACGGCTCCCCGATACCGGACGGGTGCGGAAGGACCGGACGATCGCTGACGCGGTGCGGCCGATTCTGGAGGGGACCGGTGACGTGAGCCCGGTCGAGCCGGTGTCCCTGCGGACGGGGCTGTGGCTGCTGCCGGGAAGTCTGGAGCTCAGCCGGTTCGAGGACAAGCTCTCCTCGGAGTGGTTCGGGTCGTTCGCGGGGGAGGTCGCGGGCATCCGTACCACCACGGCCTTTCACCGGATCATCGAGCAGGCCTCCCGTTCGGTGGAGGCGGACATCGTTCTGATCGATGTCGGCCCCAACCTGGGGGCCATCAACCGCTCCGCCCTGATCTCCGCTGACCAGGTTCTGATGCCGCTGGCGGCCGACCTGTTCTCGCTCAAAGGACTCAGCAACCTGGGGCCCACACTGCGGGAGTGGCGGAGCAACTGGCAACGGACGGTGCTGCCCCTTGTCCCGGCGGGCATCTCCGCTCCTCCGGCGCGGATGACCCCCCTGGGGTACGTCATCATGCAGCCCGAGATGCGTCTGGACCGTCCCGTCAAGGCGTATGCGCGCTGGCTCGAACGGATCCCGTGGGTGTACGCGAACGCCGTCCTGGACGAGGACGCGCCGGGCACGGCGGGTGACGACTTCGCCATCGCCACGCTGCGCAACTACCGCAGCCTGATGCCGCTTGCCCACGATGCCCGCAAGCCCATGTTCGAACTCAAGGCGGGGGACGGCGCCCTGGGCAGCACGCAGACCTATGTACGGACCTGCTACCGGGAGTTCCGGGACCTGTCACAGAAGGTAGCCCAGCGAGCCCTGGGACAGTAACGCTCCCGTCAGGTCCCGTTCTTCTGGACCACGCACGCCGCAGCCGCGCCTCCGTACGGTGGGCGCGGCTGCGGCGTGGGGGCCGGGGGCCGGGGGCCGGGGCCGGGGCCGGGGCCGGGGCCGGTCAGACCTTGGCGGGGGTCTTGTCCAGGGTCGGGGCGTCCGGTTCCGGCGGGGAGGGCGGGGTGCCGTGGCTGTCGTCGACCAGGGTGGCCTCGTCGAACGGGTGCCGGCCGGCGAGGACTTCCCGCATCCGGTCCTTGTCGACCTCCTTCGTCCAGGTGCCGATGATGACCGTGGCGATCGCGTTGCCCGCGAAGTTGGTCAGGGCGCGGGCCTCACTCATGAAGCGGTCGATGCCGATGATCAGGCCGACCCCGTCGAGGAGTTCGGGGCGGTGCGAGGAGAGCCCGGAGGCCAGGATCGCGATGCCGGAGCCGGAGACACCGGCGGCGCCCTTCGAGGCGATGATCATGAAGAGCAGCAGGGAGAGCTGCTCGCCCAGCGCCAGCGGGGTGCCCATCGCCTCGGCGATGAACAGCGAGGCCATCGTGAGGTAGATGGCGGTGCCGTCCAGGTTGAAGGAGTAGCCGGTGGGCACCGTGATGCCGACGACCGGCTTGCTGACGCCCGCGTGCTCCATCTTGGCGATCAGCCGCGGCAGCGCGGTCTCGGAGGAGGAGGTGGAGACGATCAGCAGGAACTCGCGGCCCAGGTACTTCAGCAGCGAGAAGATGTTGACGCCGGTGGTCAGCTTCAGCAGCAGGCCGAGCACGACGACGATGAACAGCACACAGGTGACGTAGAAGCCGATCATGATGACGGCCAGCGACTTGAGCGCGTCCACGCCCGTCTCGCCGACGACGCCCGCGATGGCGCCGAACGCGCCGATCGGGGCGGTCCACATGACCATGCCCAGCACCCGGAAGACGACCTTCTGGATGCTGCCGATGCCGCGCAGCACCGGCTCGCCGGTCTTGCCCATCGCCTGGAGCGCGAAGCCGACCAGCAGCGCGACCAGCAGGGTCTGCAGGACCTCGCCCGCCGTGAAGGCGGAGACCATGGTGTCCGGGATCATGCCCAGCAGGAAGTCGACGGTGGACTCGCCGGCCTTCTCGGCGGCCTCGGCGCCGGCGTTGGTGTCGACCTCGGAGAGGTTCAGGCCGTGGCCCGGCTCCAGGAAGTTGCCCACCAGGAGGCCGATGCCGAGTGCGAAGGTCGACATCACCATGAAGTAGCCGAGGGCGAGCCCGCCCACCGCGCCGACCTTGGCGGCCTTACGGACCGAGCCGATGCCGAGCACGATGGTGCAGAAGATGATCGGCGAGATCATCATCTTGATCAGGGCGATGAACCCCTGGCCCAGCGGCTTCAGCTCCACCCCCACGCCCGGGGCGAGCAGACCGATCGTGATACCCGCGGCGACCGCGATGATGACGGCGATGTAAAGCCAGTGCGTACGGTCACGCCTTTTGCGCGGGGCGCCGGGCGCCTCGGGCGGGCTGGTTGCGGCCACGGTGGTCTCCTCGTCCTTGTGGAGTCATTCGGCTGGGGGGCCGGATTGCACTTGACGCAATATCCACCAGGCTGTGACCGAGGTCTCGCTTACGTTCATTTCGTTCGCAAGGATTTTCGTACGGCTGTCACCGTGCCGTCACACGGATGACATCGGCACCCCTCACCACACCAGCAGCACCGGGCACGGGGCGTGGTCCACCACGAACCGGGTGGGCGGCGCCAGGGTGTGCGGGCCGGGCCGGGAGCGGTCGCCGTCCCGGGCGCAGATCAGCAGGTCCTCCGCGCCCCGCCCGGCGAGCTCCGCCATCACCTCGTCCTCCACCCGGCCGGTACGCGCCACCCGCCGGGCGGGGCGGCCCAGGCGGGCGGCGGCCCGCTCCAGCAGTCCGGCGGCGGCGCCGGCCGCCGCCTCCTCCAGGCGGCGGCCCGGGTCCTGGCCGGGGCCGTGGCCGCGCCCCAGCAGCCCGCTGAACGCGCCGTGCGCCGCCGCGGCGACCCCCTCATCCGTCACCCCGAGCAGCGTGACCGGCTCTTGCGGGGCGCACCGCGCGCGGGCCGCGTCCACGCACGAGGCCCAGGTGGGTTCGGCGATCCAGACGATGACGGTCATACGGTTCTCAGCCTCCGATCAGCAGCAGTCCGGCCCACAGCGCCACCACCGCCGCCACCAGGGAGGCGGGCACCGTCACCAGGCCGAGCCGGGTGAAGTGGCCCAGACCCGGATCGGTGTCGTGGGCGTGCAGCACCCGCCGCCACAGCAAGGTGGCCAGCGAGCCGACGTACGTGAGATTGGGCCCCAGGTTCACCCCGATGAGGGCGGCCAGCACCGGGCCCGCCCCGCCCTGCGCCGCCAGCGCGGGAAGGACGACCAGGATGGCCGGCAGATTGTTGATGAGGTTGGCGAGCACGGCGGCCAGCGCCGCGATCACCAGCAGCCCGGCGAGCGAGGAGCCCTGCGGCAGCAGCCGGTCCACCGCGTCCCCCAGGCCGTGGTCCACCACGGCCTTCACCACCACGCCCAGCGCCAGGACGAACAGCAGGAAAGGGACGTTCGCCGCCCGTACCAGCACCGGCACCGTCGTACGGCGGGCCGCCAGGCCCCGTACCGCCAGCACCAGCGCACCGGCCAGCGCCGCCCAGGCCGGGTCCGCGCCGGCCAGTGAGGTCAGCGCGAACCCGGCCAGGGTCAGCGCCAGGACGGTCAGCGCGAACACCGGGCGCGGTGCCCGCTCCCGCCCGCCGGTCCGCGCCGACGGCTCGGTCGGCGCCGACGGCTCCGGCTCCGGCTCCGGCTCCGGAACGGGCACGCCCCGCCCCGCCAGGTCGCCCGCGAACCAGCGGCGGAAGACCACGTACTCCACCGCGATCGCCGCCAGCCACGGCAGCAGCATCAGCGCCGCGAACCGGGTGAACGTCAGCCCGCTGGCCGCGAACGCCAGCAGATTCGTCAGATTGGAGACCGGCAGCAGCAGCGAGGCGGAGTTCGCCAGATGGGTGCAGGCGTACACGTGCGGACGGGCCGCCGCCCCCACCCGTGCCGCCGTCGCGAAGACCACCGGGGTCAGCAGCACCACCGTGGCGTCCAGGCTCAGCACCGCCGTCACCGCCGCCGCCAGCGCGAACACCCCGGCCAGCAGCCGCCGCGGCCGGCCGCCGCACCAGCGCGCCACCACCCGCCCGGCCGCCGTGAACAGTCCCTCGTCGTCGCACAGCCTGGCCAGCACCAGCACCGCCGCCAAGAAGCCCGTCACCGGGAGCAGTTCGCGGATCTGATGCCATGCGCCGTCGGCCGTCACCAGGCCGAACGCCAGCGCCACCCCGGCCGCGGGCACCGCCGCGACCGCCTCCGGCAGCCCGCGCGGGCGCCACACCGCGAACACCAGCACACCCAGCAGCAACACCACCGAGAGCGTCTCGGCCACCAACGTACTCAGCGCGTGCCTCCCGGCCGGTGCCCCTGACCCCGCGGATCACCCGGATCACCGCACCAGTTTCCCACCCGGTGTGACCCACGTCTCGCCGGACGCCGCATCCGTCATGTCACATTCCCGCCGCCCCGCCCCTCTCCCCTGGCAACGCACGAGTCCCCGCCGCCGGCACCGCCGGTGCGCGGGACTCCAGGGCTCCCGGGAGAGGGGACAGGAACCATGTTCGCGAGGCTTTCCGCGCTGGTGCTCGGGCACCGCCGCGCCGTGCTGTGGGTGGCCGTGCTGCTGGCGCTGATCGGCGGAGCCAGCAGCGCGACCCTGTTCGACGACGTGAAGGGAGGCGGCTTCACCAACCCCGGCGCGGAATCCGGGCAGGCCGCCGACGCGCTCGCCGAACACTTCGGGCAGTCGGACCCCAACCTGGTCCTGCTGGTGCACGCGCCGGGCGGGGTGGACGACCCCGCGGCGCAGGCGGCGGGCACCGCGCTGGCCGAACGGCTGGCGGACGAGGACGGCGTCAGCGGCGTCATCTCGTACTGGACCGCGGGCGGCGCCGACCAGCTGCGCTCGACCGACGGCGAGCGCGCCCTGGTGCTGGCCACCGTGGCCGGCGACGAGACCGAGGCCGGGCACCGGCTCACCGCACTGCGTCCCGGCTACGAGGGCGAGCGGGACGGCGTGGACGTCGCCGTCGGCGGCCCCGCCATGATCAACAACGAGGTGAGCGAACTCAGCGAACGCGATGTGATCAAGGGCGAGACCATCGCCTTCCCGATCATGCTCGTCGTCCTGGTGCTGGTCTTCGGCAGCCTCGTCGCCGCCTCCCTGCCACTGGCCACCGGACTGATCACGATCCTCGTCTCGATGGGTTTGCTGTGGGCGATGGCCCAGCTCACCGACGTCTCCGTCCTGGCCGTCAACGTGGTGACGCTGCTGGGGCTCGGCCTCGCCGTCGACTACAGCCTGCTGATGGTCAACCGGTACCGCGAGGAGCTGCGGGCGGGCCGGGACAGCGCCACCGCCATCCGGGTGATGATGGGCTCGGCCGGGCGGACCGTGCTGTTCTCCGCGATCACCGTCGCCGTCACCCTCGCCGGGCTCGCCTGGTTCCCGCTGCTGGCCCTGCGCTCCATCGCCTACTCGGGCATCGCCATCGCCGTCCTGACCGCGCTCACCACCCTCACCGTGCTGCCCGCGCTGCTCGCCGTGCTCGGCCCGCGCTTCGAGGCCGGCCGGGTGCTGCGCCGCCGCCGTTCCGCCGCCCAGGAGGACAGCGCCGCCGAGAACGGCTTCTGGCACCGGCTCGCCTCCCTGGTGATGCGCCGCCCCATCCCCTTCGCCACCCTGGGCACCCTCTTCCTGCTCCTCCTCGGGCTGCCCTTCCTGTCCCTGAACATGGGCTCCCTCGACGAGCGGGCCCTGCCCACCTCCTCCGCCGGCCGGCAGGTCGCCGAGGTGATGCGCGCCGAGTTCGACAGCGGCGAGAGCATGGCCGTACGGGTGGTGCTGCCCGAGGGCGCCTCCCAGCAGGAGCTCGCCACGTACGCCACCGGGCTGTCCGCCCACCCCGACGCCGCCCGGGTGGACGCCGCCACCGGCTCGTACGCCCGGGGCACCCAGGTGGCCCAGCCCGGCCCGCAGCACGCCGCGCTCACCGCCATGGAGGGATCGGACGCCGCCACCCTCACCGTGGTGCCCGCCCCCGGCGACCAGGGCCGCGCCGAGCAACTGGTGCGTGACATCCGCTCCGGCGCCGCGGCCGAGCCGCCCTCGCCCATCCTGGTAGGTGGCCCGGCCGCCGTCGCCCTGGACGGCATCTCCGCCATCACCGACCGGCTGCCGGTCGCCGCGCTCACCCTGGGGGCCGCCATGGTGGTGCTGCTGTTCCTGCTCACCGGCTCCGTGCTGCTGCCGTTCATCGCCATGCTGCTCAGCGCCCTGGGGCTGACCGCCACCTTCGGCGCCCTGGTGTGGGGCTTCCAGGACGGCCATCTGGCCGGGCTGCTCGGCTTCACCGCCACCGGCTCCATCAACGGCACCGTGCCGGTGCTGCTGTTCGCCGTCGCCTTCGGCCTGGGCATGGACTACCAGGTGTTCCTGCTCTCCCGCATCCGCGAGGAGTACGAACGCAGCGGTGACCCCACCGCCGCCGTCGCGCTCGGCCTGGAACGCATCGGACGCATCGTCACCGCCGCCGCCACCGCCCTGTCGGTCGTCTTCCTCGCGTTCCTCGTCTCCGACATCAGCTTCATGAAGGCCATGGGCATCGGGCTGCCGCTGGCCGTGCTGATGGACGCCACCCTCATCCGGGGCGCGCTGCTGCCGGCCGCCATGCGCCTGGGCGGGCGCGCCATCTGGTGGCTGCCCGCGCCGCTGCGCCGCGTCCACGACCGGTTCGGGCTGCACGACGCGGACCCGCACGAGGACGCCGCGGGCCGCGCACGGCGGGCGGAGTCCGCGCGAGTGCCCTAGCCTGACGACGTGGCCGAAGAGACAGATGTGATTGTGCTGGGCATGGGCCCCGGCGGCGAGTACGTCGCCGGGAAGCTCGCCGCCGCGGGGCTCGACGTGGTGGGTGTGGAGGCCGAACTGGTCGGCGGCGAGTGCCCGTACTGGGCCTGCGTGCCCAGCAAGATGATGGTGCGCGCCGCCGACCTGATCGCCGAGACCCGCCGGGTGCCCGGCATCGCGGGCACCAGCGAGGTCACACCCGACTTCGGCATCGTCGCGCACCGCATCAGGTCCGAGGCCACCGACAACTGGGACGACACCGTCGCCGCCGACCGCTTCACCGACGCCGGCGGGCGCCTGGTGCGCGGCCGGGGGCGGCTGTCCGGGCCGGGACGGGTGGCCGTCAAGCCCTCCGACGACGGGCCGGAGACCGAGTACGGGGCGCGGGTGGGCATCGTCATCGCCACCGGCAGCCGCCCCGTCGTCCCGCCGCTGCCGGGGCTGGCCGGGTCGCCGTACTGGACCAACCGGGAGGCGATCTCGGCCGAGGCCCCGCCGCGTTCCCTGCTGGTGCTCGGCGGCGGTCCCGTCGGGCTCGAACTCGCCCAGGTGTACGCCCGCTTCGGCACCACCGTGACCGTGGTCGAGGGCGGCGAACGGCTGTTGTCCCGGGAGGAGCCCGAGTCCTCGCGGCTGATCACCGATGTCCTGACCCGCGAGGGCCTGATCGTGCACGTCAGCTCGCACGCCACGGCCGTGCGCTACGACGACGCCACCGGCTTCACCCTGAGCCTGGACGACGGCGAGGAACTGACCGCCGAACGCCTGCTGGTGGCCACCGGGCGCGCCCCCGACCTGGCCTCCCTGGGCCTGGAGCACGCCGGTATCGAGCTGGAGCCGAAGGCCCGCGCGCTGCCCGTCGACGAGAAGCTGCTGGCGGCGCCCGCGCTGTGGGCGATCGGCGATGTGACCGGCGTCGGCCAGTTCACCCATGTCTCCATGTACCAGGCGCAGTTGGCCACCCGCGTCATCCTCGGCGAGCAGGCGCCGCCGGCCGACTACCGGGCGCTGCCCCATGTCACCTTCACCGACCCGGAGATCGGCTCGGTGGGCCTGACCGAGGCGGCGGCCCGCGAGGCGGGCATCGACGTCCGCACCGGCATGGCCGACCTGACCTCCAGCACCCGCGGCTGGATCCACCAGGCGGGCAACGAGGGCTTCATCAAGCTCGTCGCCGACGCCAGGCGCCAGGTGCTGGTTGGCGCCACCTCCGCGGGCCCGGCCGGCGGCGAGGTGCTGTACGGGCTGGCCGTCGCCATCCAGGGCGAGGTCCCGCTGGACCGGCTGCGCCAGATGATCTACTCCTATCCCACCTTCCACCGCGCGGTGGAGACGGCGCTGGCGGATCTTTCCTGACCCGCTGATCAACCCCGGGCGCCCCACGCGCGTCCTGGTGAGTGTGACCACTGTCGAATCCCCCGGGGCTCCCCCCGCCTGGCGTGTCCTGCTGAGCTATGTACGGCCGCACCGCTGGGCGCTGGCCGGCGGTGCGTTGCTGGCGCTGGCCACCGGCGCCACGGGCCTCGCCCTGCCGCTGCTCGCCCAGCGGCTGATCGAGAACCTGTCGGCCGACCGCCCGGTGGGCGGGGCGCTCGCCGTGATGACGGTGCTGATGCTCGCCAACGCCGTCCTGGGCGGGTTCGGCGCGTACGTGCTGCACCGCACCGCAGAGTCCGTCGTGCTCACCGCCCGCCGCGCGCTCACCTCCTATCTGCTGCGGCTGCGGATCACCGCCGTGGACCGCTCCGAGCCGGGCGATCTGTTGTCCCGGGTCACCTCCGACACCACGCTGCTGCGCGGCATGACCACCAACTCGCTGATCGGGCTGGCCACCGGCGGGCTCACCCTGATCGGCACGCTGGTGATGATGGCCATCGTCGACCTGGTGCTGCTCGGGGTCACGGTCGCCGTCATCGGGGTGATGGCCGTGCTGATCGGCGTCATCGCGCCGCGCATCAACCGGGCCAGCAAGCGGGCCCAGGAGGCGGTCGGCGCCATGGGCACGGCCGTCGAACGCGTCCTCGGCTCGCTGCGCACCGTCAAGGCGTCGGGCGCCGAGACCCGCGAGGAGACGGTGGTCCACGAGGCCGCGCAGGACGCGTGGCGGCAGAGCATCCGGGCCGCCAAGTGGCAGGCGATCGCCGGGAATCTGTCCGGCGTCGCGCTCCAGGCGGCCTTCATCACCGTGCTGGGCGTGGGCGGCGCCCGGGTGGCCACCGGGTCGATCGAGGTCGGCGCGCTGGTCGCGTTCCTGCTGTACGTCTTCTACCTGATGTCCCCGATCAGTGAGGTGGTGGGCGCCATCACCGGCTACCAGGTCGGGGCCGCCGCCATCACCCGGATCCAGGAGGTGCGCGACCTGCCCTCCGAGCCCCCGGCCACCACCGCGCCGCCCCGGCCGGCCGCACCGCACGCCGCCCCGGCCGCCGTCGCCTTCCACGAGGTCCGCTTCCGTTACACCGACGAACTGCCGGAAGTCCACCACGGGGTGAGCTTCGAGGTGCCACCGCGCGGCATGACCGCCTTCGTCGGCCCCTCCGGCGCGGGCAAGACCACGGTGTTCTCCCTCGTGGAGCGGTTCTACGACCCCACCGAGGGCCACATCACGCTGGACGGCCGGAAGCTGGAGGACTGGGACCTGGCCGAACTGCGCGCCACCATCGGCTACGTCGAGCAGGACGCGCCCGTGCTGTCCGGCTCGCTGCGCGACAACCTGCTGCTGGGCGCGCCCCACGCGGACGAGGCGGCGGTGGCCGAGGTGCTGCGCACCACCCGCCTGGAGGGCCTGGTGGAGCGGCTGCCGCAGGGCCTGGAGACCCTGGTGGGGCACCGGGGCACCAAGCTGTCCGGCGGCGAACGGCAGCGGATCGCGATCGCCCGCGCGCTGCTGCGCCGCCCCCGGCTGCTGCTGCTGGACGAGGCCACCTCGCAGCTGGACGCCGTCAACGAGGCGGCGCTGCGCGACACGGTGGCGGAGGCGGCGCGCGAGACCACGGTGCTGGTGGTGGCCCACCGGCTGTCCACCGTGACCTCCGCCGACCGCATCGTGGTGATGGAGGCGGGCCGGGTCCAGGCGGTCGGCACGCATGCCGAACTCGTCGCGGACAACGCGCTGTACGCGGAACTGGCGGCCACTCAGTTTCTGGCCACGACATCGTGAAGAACGGACGTGGTCAGGCAACGCTCACCTAAGCTACGGGACATGCGCATTGGGACGCTCGCACACGCGGCGGGGGTGACCACCAAGACGGTGCGGTTCTACGAACAGGCCGGGCTGCTGCCCGAACCCCCGCGCACCCCTTCCGGCTACCGAGACTATCCGCCGGAGAGCGCCGACCGGCTGGTGTTCATCAGGACCGCCCAGTCCGCCGGTCTCTCCCTCTCCGAGATCGGTGAGCTGCTGCTGCTCTCGGACACCGACCGTCCGCCGCCCCCGGACACGGCCCGGGTGATCGCGGGCCACCTGCACCGCATCGAGTCCCGGATCGAGGCGCTCACCCACACCCGGGACGCCCTGCGGGCCCTGCGCGGCTGAAACACGCCGGGGGCGGCACCGCGGGGCCCCGCCCCCGGCCGTTCACAGCAGCGCGCCGCCGGAGACCTCCAGGCGCTGGGCGGTGACCCAGCGCATCCCGGGCGAGACCAGCGCGGCGATGGCGTCGCCGATCTCCTCGGGGCTGCCCACCCGGCCCAGCGCCGTGTGCGCCGCGAGGAAGCCGCGCAGCTCCGGGTCGTCCCGCATCGCGCCGCCGTTGAAGTCGGTGGCGCTGGGCCCGGGGGCCACCGTGTTGACGCGGATGCCACGCTGCCCCAACTCGCCCGCCAGGCTGCGGGTCAGGGCCTCGACGGCGGCCTTCGAGGCCGCGTACACGGATGTGCCGGGGCTGACGTGCCGGGTCAGGGAGGTCGACACGTTCACGATCCGGCCGCCGTCGGCGAGGTGCGGCACCAGGGCCTGGATGAGGAAGAACGTGCCCCGGAAGTTGACGCCGACCTGTTCGTCGAAGCGTTCGGGGGTCACCTCCTCCAGGGCGTCGAAGAGGCCGACCCCGGCGTTGTTGACGAGGATATCGAGCCGGTCGTGCCCCCACCGGTCGAGCAGTTCGCCGGTGAGTTCACCGGCGAAGCCCCGGAAGCTCCCGGCGTCGCCGATGTCCAGGCGCAGGGCGAACGCCTCGCCTCCCTCCTCCTCGATCATCCGTACCGTCTCCGCGGCTCCGGAGGCGCCGCTCCGGTAGGTGAGGGCGACCTTGACGCCGCTCCGGGCTAGGGCGCGGGCGGTGCTCCGGCCCAGGCCCCGGTTCCCGCCCGTGACCAGGGCATTTCTCGGTTCGGTCATGTCGGCTCCTGTGGGGTTCCGCGTCCCGCGGACACGGCTGCCCGCGGAGGCTAAGTAAGTAAATACTTATTTATTGCTAGCCTAGGAGGCGCCCTGATCACTGTCAACCGCCCGCCCGCGCGGGCTGGAGAGCACATGCCGCCACGCGACGCAGAGACGACGAAGGCCCGGATCCTGGGGGCGGCGCTCTCGGAGTTCGCCGGACACGGGCACGCCGGCGGGCGCATCGAGCGGATCGCCAAGGCGGCCGGGACCAACGTCCGGATGATCTACGCCTACTACGGCAGCAAGGACCAGCTCTTCGACGCCGCGCTCACCAAGGCGATCACCTCCATGGCCGCCGCGGTGCCACCGCGCCCCGATGACCTCGCCGCCTGGGCGGGCGACCTCTTCGACTACCACCGGCGCGAGCCCGCCACGCTGCGGATCACGATGTGGGCCCAGCTCGAACGCCCGCAGTCCGCGTCCGAGCCCATGGACAGCTACCTCGCCAAGACCACGGCGGTATCGGCCGCCGAGAGCGCGCCGCTGACCGCCGTCGACCTGCTGGTCCTGATCTACGCGGTGGCCCAGGCCTGGTACCTGAGCCCGGTGGGCCTGCTGCGGTCCGACGGGCGGGATCCGGAGGACCCCGCCCGCGTCGCGGCACACCGGGAGGCCGTCGTCACCGCCGTGACACGCATGCTGAACGCCGGAGGGAACGGCTGAGCCCGGGGACGTTCGGGGAGGTCAGCGCGCGAGGAGGTCGCGCAGGCGCCGGGTGATGGCGTCGGGATCCTCCTCGGCCATGAAGTGCCCGCAGGAGACCGTGCCGTGGTCGAGATCCCCGGCCCAGGCGCCCCACAGGGCGGCGGCCTCGTAGCCCAGCCGGGCGCCCCAGTCCTGCTGGAGAACGGTGACCGGCATGGCCAGCCTGCGCCCCCGCGCGCGGTCGGCCTCGTCGTGCTCGATGTCGATGCCGGCCGAGGCCCGGTAGTCCGCCACGATGGAGGGGACGGCCGCGCGGCAGGCGTCGAGGTAGACCTGGCGCACGGCAGGCGGCACGGCCCCGGGGTCGTTCGCCCAGACGTCCAGGAAGTGCGAGAAGAACGCGTCCGAGCTGTTCCGGATCATCTCCTCGGCCAGGCCGGGCGGCTGGGCCATCAGGTAGAGGTGGAAGCCGACGGCCGCCCGTACCCCGTGCAGGGCGTCCCACATGTCCACGGTGGGCAGGACGTCCAGGCAGGCCAGGTGGGTGATGACATCCGGGTGGTCCAGGCCGGCCCGGAAGGCGACCAGGGCGCCGCGGTCGTGCCCGGCGAGCGCGAACCGCTCATGGCCCAGCTCGCGGGCCAGCGCGACGATGTCGGCGGCCATGGTCCGCTTGGAGTAGACCTCGGGTCCGTCCTCGGCGGGCTTGTCGCTGGCGCCGTAGCCCCGCAGGTCGGGGCAGATGACGGTGTGGTCAGCCGCCAGGTTCCGGGCGACGTGCCGCCACATCAGGTGCGTCTGCGGGAAGCCGTGCAGCAGCACGACGGGCGAGCCGGAGCCGCCCACCGCGACGTTCAGCTCCACACCGTCCGCCACCGCCACCCGCTGGTAGGTGAAACCGGGAATGCTCTGCGTCATGGGACTGTGCCTTTCGTTCCGCGGCCGTCGCGCTCCGGGCGGCGGCCGATGCCTCCACTCTCGGGGCCGCGAATCAGCAACGGATGAGCACGCGCGGCTCCGCCCGGTCCGCCGCCCGGAGCGGGCGGTGCGGGGCCGCGTCCGGTACGTGGCCGGTGCCGGGGGTCACGGGTGGCGCCCCCGCCGCAGGCATTGAGGCGAGACGGTTCGTCTTGTTAGGGTGGCGTCATGGCCTACCTCTTCTTCGTCTGAGCCCGGCCCCGGGCGATGCCGCCGTTCGCGCGGCCCACGGCCCGGCCCCGCCCCGACCCGCCCGCCGCACCCGCGGACATCCGCTGAGACGAAGGACCCATGACGCCCATGACCACCCACCTCACCGCGCGCCAGCTCGCCGACCGGACCACCGCCGCCACCGAGGCGGCCGTCGCCGCCGGGCGCGCGCTCGGCCTGACCGTCACCGAACCCACCGTGCTGCACGACGTCTTCTCCGTCGTCGTCCACCTGGCGCCCTCACCGGTCGTGGCCCGGATCCCCACCGTCCTGCCCCGCCCCGACGACCTGGCCGCCCTCGCGCGCCGCCAGCGGGACGAACTGGACGTGACCCAGTGGCTCGCCGGCCAGGGCGTCCCCGTCCTCGCCCCCAGCCCGCTCGTGCCGCGCGAACCCGTCCAACACGGCGGATTCTCGATGACCTTCTGGGCCTACGTCGAGGAGGACCGGACCAAGGAACCCGACTACGCGGCGAACGCCGAGAGCGTCCCCGCCCTGCACGCGGCGCTGCGCTCCTACCCGGGCCGCCTGGGGTTCCTGTCCTCCGCCGAACCCTGGTTCGTCACCGAGGGGCTCGCCCGGCTGGAGGGGCAGCCCGACCTCGTCGGCGGGGACGATCTGGAGCGTGCCCGCCGCGAATGGCGGGTCCTGGAACCCCTCGTGCGCTCACGCGCGGCCTTCGAGGCCCGGTTCCCCGGGATCGGGCTCCAGCCCGTCCACGGCGACTGCCCGCCCGCGAACATCTTCTCCGGGGCGGACGGGGACCGCTACGCCGACTTCGAGATGATCACGCTGGGGCCGGTCGAGTGGGACCTGGCCGCGCTGGGGCCGGAGCTGGAAGCCGCCTATGACCGCGGCGCCCGGGAGAACGGCATGCGGTCGCTGGACGGGGACGTGCTGCGCTTCGTCAACGCCGTGGGCATGCTGCGGGTGATCGCCACCCTCACGCTGGTCCCGCAGCTTCCCCAGCTGACGGAGTACCTCATGCCGGCCGTCGAGCAGTGGCGGAGCACGCCGTTCGCCGGCGGCCTGCACAGCTGACCGCCACCGTCGGGGCCGCGCCGCACGGCCGGCCCCCGGCGGATGAGGAGACGGCCGGGCCCGCGCGGCTCGCGCCCGACCGACGAGGCGTCTGCGACTCAGCTCACTGGCCGCGCCGTTGGCGCGGGAAGCGGGCCCGGTCCGCGTTCTCGATGACGGTGCGCTCGTCGACCACCACGTGGCTGATGTCGGAGCGGCCGGGGATCTCGTACATGAGGGGCTGCAGCACGCGCTCCATGACGCCGCGCAGCGCCCGCGCCCCGGTGCCCCTGCTGATCGCCCGCTCGATGATCGCGTCCAGCGCCGGGCGGTCGAACTCCAGTTGCACGCCGTCGAGTTCGAACAGCCGCTGATACTGCTTGACCAGCGCGTTGCGGGGCTCGGTCAGGGTGCGCAGCAGGGCCGCCCGGTCCAGGGCGGTGACCCGGGTGATGACCGGGAGACGGCCGATGAACTCCGGGATCAGCCCGTACCGCACCAGGTCGGCCGGCTGCACCCCGGCGAACGGGTCGCCGGGCGGCGGCGCGGTGGCCGCCCGCAGTTCGCCGCCGAAGCCGATGCCGCGTCCGCCGAGCCGGTCGCCCACGATGGTCTCCAGGCCCGCGAAGGCCCCGGCGGCGATGAACAGCACCTGGGAGGTGTCGAGTTCGATCAGCTCCTGCTGCGGGTGCTTGCGCCCGCCCTGTGGCGGGATCGCGGCGACCGTGCCCTCCATGATCTTCAGCAGCGCCTGCTGCACCCCCTCCCCCGAGACGTCGCGGGTCAGGGAGGGGTTCTCGCTCTTGCGGGAGATCTTGTCGATCTCGTCGAGGTAGATGATGCCGGTCTCGGCGCGCGCCACATCGAAGTCGGCGGCCTGGAGCAGCTTGAGCAGGATGTTCTCGACGTCCTCGCCGACATAGCCGGCCTCGGTGAGGGCGGTGGCGTCGGCGATGGCGAAGGGCACGTTCAGGGAACGGGCCAGCGTCTGGGCCAGGTATGTCTTGCCGCAGCCGGTGGGGCCGAGCAGCAGGATGTTGGACTTGGCCAGCTCGACGGGCCGTTCGCCGTTCTCCTCGGCGGCGGCGGTGCCGCGCACCCTCTTGTAGTGGTTGTAGACGGCCACCGCCAGGGCGCGCTTGGCGTCCTCCTGGCCGATGACGTACTGGTCCAGATAGCGGTGGATCTCGCGGGGCCTGGGCAGTTCGGTGGGCAGGCTCTCGTCGGGCCTGCCCAGTTCCTCCTCGATCAGGTCGTTGCACACCCCGACGCACTCGACGCAGATGTAGACCCCGGCGGGGCCGGCGATCAGCCGGCGGACCTGCTCCTGGGTCTTGCCGCAGAACGAGCACTTGAGCGAGTGGTCGGCGTCATCGTCGCGCGCCATGACCAAGTGTCAGCCCTCCTCGGTGCCCTTCTCGACATGTCATCAGATGATCTTGCCACCTGAGCGCGGGTGAGGAACCTGGGGAGGGCCGTACCGTCAGCCGGCCGCCGCCACCGTGCTCCGCCACCCCGGCAGCAGTTCGTCCAGCAACGCCTCCGTCTGCGCCGGCAACGCCTGTGCCGGGCCGTACAGATGCGCGTGGTGCGCCAGCAGCCAGTCGGCCGCCCCGCGCAGCCAGTCCGCCTTGCCGGTCGCCTTCGCCGACCGCAGCAGCTCGTTCCACAGCCGCTCATCGGTCGGCGAGGCGGCGAGCGCGGACCTGATCGCCACATACGCCTGCTCACTGCCGCCGCTCGCCAGCTGCTCGGCCGCCAGCTTCAGCGCGATCTCCGAGACCAGCAAGGGGTATTGCGCGTCCACGATCTCATGCTCCAGCCAGCCGAACCGGCCGCCCTCCCGCTGCCCCTGGAGCAGCGGGCCGCGCGCCAGGCTCAGCGCGTCCGTGAGCTGCCGCTTGCGCTCGGCCGCGACACCGCCGCCCACCGACACCGCCTGATGGTGCAGGGTGCGCAGCACATCCCAGTCCGAGACGATCCCCGGCGCCAGCGACAGCCGGCCGTCCTCGGCCGTCAGCAGCCGGGGCGCGCCCGCCGCGTCCGTGCCGAGCCACTCCCGCAGCCGCCCGATCAGGGCCTCCCGTACGTCGTCCGGCACGCCGCGCGGCCACAGCGCGGACGCCAGCACCCGGGGGTGCACGCCCTCGCGGTGCAGCAGCAACAGCGCCAGCGCCTCGCGCAGTTGCTCACCGCGCTCCGGATCGGGCACGGACAGCCCGGTGATCTCGTACCCACCCATCACCTGGGCATACACGTCGGGCTTGCCGCGCTGGCTCAGGTCCACGGCGAACGCGGGCCCGGCGGCACCCGCCGCGCCACCGCCCGGCTCCCGGGTCAGCTCGGCGAACAGCTCCACCACCGCGGCGCGCTGGGCGGCGGGCAGCAGCTGGGCGGTCAGTTCCAGGCCCATCTCGGGCTCGGTCAGCACCCCTTCGCCCGAGATCTCGAACTCCCAGGCGATGCCCGGCAGATCGGGCCGGTCCGAGGTCACCAGATAGCCGATGCCCAGCTGCGCGGAGACCGCGGCGAGCGCCGCCAGCCGTTCCGCCTGCTCGGCCGTCGGCACCGCGCCGATCAGCACCAGATGCGGTGCCCACTGCTGCTGCCTGGCCGGCCCCGTGCGGCCCGTCAGAATCGACTCCTGCCCGGTGTGCCGCAGCGCGCCGCGGCGCAGATTGGTCTCGGTCTCCATGACCTCCAGCAGCCCGGCGACATCGTCCAGATACCGCGCGCGGGTGGGGGCCAGGGCCGTCAGCTCGCCGCCGAAGCCGACCAGGGTGACCGTCATCCGGTCCGCCCAGCCGCTGGTGGCCAGTTCGGCGGCGATGGAGGCCAGCACCGCCTCGCGGTCGGCGCGGGCGCCGGTCACCGACACGATGCCGGGCACCGCCTCCAGGTTGAGCAGCAGCCGCATGTCATCGCGCACGCCCAGGGACACCAGGCCGGGGTACGGGGCCTCCGCGTCCGGCGCGCCGCCGTCGGCGGGCAGCGCGTCGCGGCGCACCGTCCAGTACGTGTCGGACTGGCCCGGCCGCCACGGGGCGGGCGGGCGTCCGGCCGGGGCGGCCAGCTGGAGGTGGAGTTCGTGGTCGGTCAGCCAGGCCGCGTACACCGGGGGCAGCGTCTTGCCCTCGGAATCCAGCGCGGCGGACAGCCGGCGCAGCGCGTGATCGAGGAAGGCGACCGCGTCGGGGGCGGCGCCCACCAGCAGCGCGTCCCGGACGTTGTGCGCGGCGGTGGAGCCCGGCGCCAGGTCGTCGCCCACGCCACGGCCCGCGAGGGTCCCGGCGGCCGACTGCCACAGCGCGTTGCGGCGGGTACGGCCCAGCGCCATCAGCAGTCCGGCGGCGAGCAGCGGGGCGCCGAGCAGCGCCTCGGGCAGCCCGAACCCGCCGTCGTCCTCGGCGGTCGCGGCGGCCTCGGGAGCGTCCTGCGGCGCCTGGTCGGGAAGTTGCTGGAACGGCGTGGTGTCGAAGGCGGGCAGCGAGGGGCCGTTCCCGGCGTCCTCGGGCGCCAGACCCAGCTCGGGAACGCCGATGCCGGCCTGATCGGCCCCGGTGTCGGCGCCGACGCCGGATCCGGCGTCGGTTCCGCCGTTCCCTCCCGCGCCCGGGTCGGCCGAGGGCCACGCGGTGTCCCCGGTGCGCTGGTACTCCCGGAACTCCTCGGCCTCGTCCTGCGACAGCTCCTCGGCCTCGTGCGGCATCTCGACCAGCTCGCCGCCGTGCGCGTCGGCCGGCATCTCCAGAATCCAGCCGGGACGGATCAGCGAGGCCTCGGTCAGCTTCGAACCGTCGGGCTGCACCCGGTCCTTGTTGAGCTGGTAGATCTCCTTGTAGCGCAGCCCGTCGTCCAGGTGCCGCTCGGAGATGCCCCACAGGGTGTCGTGGTGCCGGCCCTCCGGCGGCTGGATGCGGTAGTACTTGGTCGCCGCCTCCGCCGACTCCTCCTCGCCCGCCGCCTCGTTGGGCAGCGCCATGGCGGGCTCCACATCGTTGCCGCCACCGCCGCCGCCGCCCGGCAGATAGGCGTACTCGGGCCCGGCGCCCCCGGGGGTCTGCTGGGCCTCCGCCACCACCTGCGAGGAGTTGCCGCCGTCGAAGGCCCCGCCGATGCCGCTCAGCCCCGGCACGAACGACGCCGCGGAGGCGGTGACCAGCAGCAGCATCCCCACCAGTTGCCGCGCCAGCAACTGGCTGGGCCCGGCGCCCGGCACCCGGGCCGGGATGCCCACCCCGGACAGCGCGGCCTTGACCTCCACCAGTACACACGCGGTGAACTGCGCCCAGGCCACCCACACCAGCAGCGCCAGCACCTTCATGAAGGCGGTGGTGCTGATCTCCTCCTGGAGGGTGTCGAGCCCCGGCATGGTGCGCGGCAGCGGCCAGCCGATCAGCGTGGCCAGGGAGAACGGCACGCCGACGACGAGCGCGGCCAGCGCGACGAAGGCGAGGGCCGCCTTCATGATGTCGCTGAAGCTGCGCCCGACCTTCACGGGCACCGGCGTTCGGTTCGCCATGACGTGAACTCCCCGATGGTGATGGATCAGTGGTCGATCAGTTGATCTGGGCCTCGGCGGTGGCCGTGCCCCAGACTTCGAGCGGACGGTCGAAGAAGAACCCGGTGAACACCGGGCGGTAGGTCAGCCGGATCTGCACCGTGACCCGGTCCACGGACGCCTGCGAACAGGCGGACGCGGCGATGTCCGCCGCGTTCATGTCCACCGAAGCAGCGTACTCGGCGACCCGGTTGGCGCAGTTCCCGAAGTTGATGGGGGCGTTGCCGAGTCCTTCGCGCAGCGCCTCCTCGTCGAGGTCCTGGGCGGCGTACCTGGCGGCCTGTTCGGCGATGTCGGCGGCCCGCTCCCGCTGGTGGATGGCGAGTCCGCCGTCCACCACGAACGCGGCCAGCGCCAGCACGACGATCGCGAAGAAGATGACCAGCACGGCGCCCGAGCCGCGGTCGGAGCCGTCGGCGGGGCCGGTGAGCCGCCGCCTCCGGGGCATCGCGCCCGCCCCGCGCCCGCTGTCCACCGCCGTCTTCTTCTGCCCGTTCACCCCGACCTCCGGTACGGGTCGATCGGCGAGCTGGACGCCCCGCTGAGGGTGGAGGCGACCGGTACCCCGAGCATGTCCAGCGCGCGCACCTTGCAGCTGACCCGCACGCTGAACAGCGAGCCCGCCTCGTGCCCGCCGCCCGAGGTCACCTCGACCCGGACCGTACCGCCCACGCACACCTCGCCCAGTTCCCGCTCGGCGGTACGGGCGGCGGCGGAGGCGGCGGAGGCGCCGTCCCGTTCCAGCGAGCCGGCCCGTGCCGCGTCCCGGGCCGCGCCGCTGACGGCGGCGCGCCCGGAGACCTGCTGGCCCATCGCGACCAGCACCAGGATGAAGGCGATCATGAGCGGCGCGAGGAACACCACCTCGACGGAGGACAGGCCCCGGTCGTCGCGCTGCGCGGCGGCCACGGACCTCACCCCCCGTCCGGCACGAAACGCTCGACCGGCCCCTCGGACGAGGCCCGTACGGTCATGGTCATGCCCGGCACGATGGACGGCACGGTGGCATGCACCTCCACCCGCACGGTGTCCGGCGCCGGCAGGGTGGTGTACACCGACGGCGGGGAGTCGAACATTCCCCGGCCCAGCTGGTCGATGTAGTCGTACGACTTCTCCCGGGCCTTGGACTGCCAGCCCATCGGATCGGCGTCCGCCTCCGCACGGGCGGTGCGGGCGCCGGCCTGCGCGGCGGCCTTGGCGACGTCCTGGGCGAAGGAGTACATGGCGAACTGCACGGCCCCGAAGATCAGGAAGAACATGAGCGGGGTGAGGAAGACGAACTCGATCGCCGAGCTGCCGCGGTCACCGCGCTCGCCCCGGCGCAGCACGGCGCCGCCCCGGTCGGAGCCTTCCCCGATCCGGCGGCGCAGCCAGCGGCCCGCTCGCTTGGTCATCCCCGTGTGCTCCCCGTACTTCCCGTGGTCCCCGTTGTCCCGGTGCTCCCCGTACTCCCGCGCTCCCCGCGTCCCCGCCGGCCCGCGGTACGGGCGCCCGCTCAGCAGTCCGCGTAGTTCACCGCGCCCTGGATGCACTCGCTCACGTTGCCGGCCCGGTCGTCGATCGCGTTCATGATCACGGCCGCCACACCGGCGACGATGCCGACCACGACCGCCGCGATGATGACCCACTCGATGGCGGAGGCACCGCGGTCACGGTCGGCGCCCGCCGTCCGGGAGCGCACCAGGGCGACCAGATAATCGGCCGCCGCGAAACGGAACTTGCTCATGTCACTTACCTCTCAAGCTGGTCATGCCGAGAACACCCGCATTCCGGCCGGATAGATCAGAAAGATCAGAAATCCCAAGCACAGCAGCAGCTGCGCGATCAGCATCGACTGCGATTTCTCCCCCGCGCTTCCCTCGATCTCGGCGAGTTCGCGGTGCCGCATCGTCTCCGAACGGGCGGAGAGCGAGGCCCGCACCTTCGCGCCGTCGTCCGCGACCAGCGCCAGGGACGCGGACAGATCCTTCAGTTCGTCGACGCCCACCTCGTCACCGAGCTTGCCCAGTGCCTGCCACTGCGTCAATCCGGTGATCCGGGCGTCCGCCAGCGCCGACTGGATGCGCCGCAGCGCCCAGCCGTCGCTCACCTCGGCCGCCGCCTTCAGCGCCTCCGGCAGGCCGCGCCCGCCGGCCAGGCTCATGGCCACCAGGTCCAGGTAGGCCGCCACCACCCGGCGGAAGTCACGCCGCCGCGCCTTGGCGTCCCGCCGTACCTCCAGGTCGGGGAGGAAGAAGAACACGGCGGCGAACACCAGCGCCATCCACACCGGGATGACGGGGCTGGCACCGAAGCCGATCAGCCAGGCCATGGAGAACAGGAAGGGCCCGAAGAACAGCCCCGCCGCCGCCAGTACCACCTTCTGCGCCAGGAACGACTCCCAGGTGCGGTCCAGCAGCGCGAGGTCGGCCCGCAGCGAGCGCTGTTCCCAGCCGCGCTGCACGTACAGCTCGGCCAGCCGCTCCCCGATCCGCTCCTGCGCCTCGTCGAACCGGCTGGGCTTCTTGCCCGCGTCCGCGCCGCCCTGGTGCGGCACGGCGCTGTACGGGACGTGCCCGAACCCGGCGCGCTGGCGCAGCGCGTCGATGCGGGCGACGGTGGCCACCGAGCTGCGCCGGGTGGGCATCAGGGCCCGGATCAGGGCGTACGCCCCGAGGCCGAAGACCGCCCCGACCAGAACGGCCGTGGTGATGTCGGAGTTCACGACCGCACTCCCCCTTGTTCGGACGGCTGCCGCTCGCGCAACTGCGCGCTCTCGTCGGCCCGGGCCATGAACCGCTCGGGCACCTCGATCCTGGCCAGCCGCCGCATCCACCAGAAGCCGAGGCCGAACAGGCCGCAGACGATGGCCAGTACGGCCTGGCCCAGGGTGTCGCCGAACGGCTCGACGAAGCCCGGGTTGAAGATGGCGAGCCCGAGCGGGAACGCGACGGACACCCCGACGACGATCTGCACGCTGCGCCGGGTCGAGGCGCGCTGGGCCATGACGCGCTGGCGCATGTCCACTTCCTCGCGCGCCGACTTGGCGAGCGCGCCCAGCACTTCGCGCAGGCCGGGGCCGCGCAGCCGGGCGTTGAGGATGAGCGAGGCGATGATGATGTCGGCGGAGGAATCGTCCAGTTCCTCCGCGAACTCCTGGAGCGCCTCGGGCAGCGGCATCCGCGAACGGAGCCGGTCCACCAGGTTGTTGAGCGGTACGCGCAGCGCGGGCGCGGCGGCGCGGGCCGAGGAGGGGATGGCCTGTTCCAGGCCGACGGCCCCGGCGATGGTGTCGCGCAGGGACTCGGTCCAGCCGGCCAGCGCCTCGACGCGGCGCATGTTGGCGCGCTCCTCGGCGGCGCCGCCGAACAGCTTGCTCCAGGAGAAGACCAGCAGGGCGGTGCCGATGGCGGCGATCGGCCAGCGGGTGAGCAGCAGGACGAGGAGCGCGGCGGCCCCGGCGATGGTGCCGCGGCGGCCGGCGAAGCGGGCGAGTTCGGTCCTGCGGCGCTCGGCGCGGGCGCGTTCCTCCGAGGTCTTCGGGGGGACGCCGCGGATCGCCGTCACGAGCAGCGCGATGCCGCCGCCGACCGCGACGCCGCAGACCAGCGCGTACAGCGCGGTGAGCGAGAACAGCCCGGATCCGGTCATGGCGCGATCACCCCCAGGCTCCTCGGTAGCCGTGCAGGGCCAGTTCGTCACCGCACGAGAGCGCGGCGTGCGCGCGCGGCACCCCGTCCGGGCCCTCGGCGAACACCTCGCTGGAGAGCACCCGGCCGTCCACGCCGTTGACCTCGCGGATGGAGGAGACGACGCGGTGGAGTTTGCCGCCCTGGGCATAGGTGTTGCGGCGTTCGATGAACACCACGAAGTTGACGGCGCCGGCGATCAGCATCTGGCTGGCCTCGATGGGCAGCCGCTCACTGGCCTGGAGCGCGTAGGTGGAGATGCGGTTGAACACCTCGGCGGAGGAGTTGGCGTGGATGGTCGACAGCGACCCGTCGTTGCCCTGGGACATGGCGTTGAGCATGGTGACGATCTCGTCGCCGAGCACCTCGCCGACGATGACCCGGGAGGGGTTCATGCGCAGCGACCGCCGTACCAGCTCGGCCATGGATATCAGGCCCTGGCCCTCGGAGTTGGGCAGTCGTTCCTCGAACGCGACCACGTTGGGGTGCAGTTCGGGGAACTGGTCGAGCCCCAGCTCCAGGGCGCGTTCGACGGTGATCAGGCGTTCCTCGGCGGGGATCTCGTTCGCCAGGGCGCGCAGCAGGGTCGTCTTCCCGGCGTTGGTGGACCCGGCGATCATGATGTTCTTGCGGGCCCGGACGGCGGCGCCGAGGAAGCTGCCCAACTCCGGGGTGATGGTGCCGTTCCCGACCAGGTCGGCGAGGAAGACCTTGCCGAGCCGGGCACGCCGGATGGACAGCGCGGGGCGCCGGGTGACGTCCATGACGGCGGACAGCCGGGACCCGTCGGGCAGCCGCAGGTCCAGCTGCGGGTTGGCGGAGTCGAAGGGCCGGGAGCTGAGACCGGAGTAGGCGCCCAGGATCTGGATGAGTTCGACGAGTTCCTCGTCGCTCTCGGCGACCGGGTCCCCGCGGACCTCACGCCCGTCGGAGTAGCCGATGAAGACCTGGTCGCAGCCGTTGATGTCGATGTTCTCGACGTCGGCGTCGTCCAGCAGCGGCTGGAGCCGGCCCACCCCGAACAGCGCGGCGTGCACGGCGGAGGCGTAGTCCTCCTCGGACTGGGCGTCCAGCGGCGCCCGGCCCTCGGAGATCTCGGCCCGCGCGTACTCCTCCAGCACCTGCGCGATGACGGCGCGGGCGTAGTGCCGTTCGTCCTCGGCGGTCATCGGCCGTACGCCGCTGGCCTGGTCGATGCGCCGCTGCTCGGCGAGGCGGTCGCCCGCCTCCTGCCGGAACCGCTTCACCAGCTGGTGGTTGACCTCGCTCATGCGCCGGCCCCCGGCTGACCGTAGGACGGCGGCGGCGCGTACGCGGCGGCCGGTGCGCCCGGCTGCTGCGGCACGGGCGGGCGGACGGGGTTGAGGTCCGCGCCGTAGGTCTGGTGCACGTCGGTGACGACCTTGCGGGCGGAGCGGACGAGGAGCGACTTGTCGAGCCGTCCGCGCCTGCGGCCGGCCAGTTGCTCGGCCCCGGCGGTGTCCTCGGCGATGAGCCCGACGACCCGGGCACCGCTCTGCGAGGCGATGAGCATCTCGTTGACCTGTGCGGCGATCTTGGCGCCGTGCTGCGGTTCGGCGACCAGCAGCACCCCGATCCGGGGCTGGCCCAGGTGGGAGGTGCCGCGCTGCTGCCCGTGCAGCTTGTTGTGCAGGGCGGCGGCCCGGTCCCGTACGTGGGCGAGGTTCTCGGGCTGCCCGCGGGTGACCAGGAGCAGCAGGGCGGCGTGCGGCAGCAGCGCCTGCGCCGGGGAGTGCGCGTCGAGCCGGCCCAGGTCCGCCAGCACGTCGGCGGCGGCCTCCTGGTGCGGGGACTGCGCCAGTTCGGCGAAGGCCCGCCCCAGCGCGCCCCATTGGCCGGTGAGACCGCCGGACTGGTCGGAGGAGGCCAGGCCGATGATGACGTCCAGGCCGCCCGCGACCCGCTGCGAGTGGTCCCACAGCTGCTCGGCGGCGATCCCGCGGCGCGCGGTGGCGGCGAGCGAGAGTATCCCGGTGCTCGGATCGAGCGGGCGGCCGTTGGCGCCGACCGACCGGTAGACGAGATCCCCGCCGGCCGGGTCGGCCTCGGCGAGCAGCACACGGCGCGGCCACAGCGCGGCCAGCGCGACAGCCGTGGTGGTGACCCCGGGGGCCCCCTTGTCCGCGGCCAGTGCGATCAGCGCCATCTGCTCAGTTTCTCCTCGTCATGTGCTCGGCTCAGTTGCTCGCGGCGATGATGACGAGCGAGACCTCGCCGGCGGAGGCCGCCCGGGTCAGCGCCGCCGCGTCCTCGCGGGCCACCCGCAGGGTCACGGGCAGCGAGGTGTTGCCGATGGAGTCCCCGCTGCCGTGCACGACGGACACGTGGGCCTCCTCGGTGATGACCGTCTGCTGGGTCGAGCTCTCCTCGTCCCCGCTGTTGCGTTCGCGGCCCACCCAGTAGGCGGCGACGGTGTCCCCCGCCTTCAGGCCGGCCGGGAACTGCCCCGGCTGGAGGGAAACTCCGACAATGACTTCGTCCTCGGGCAGGGTCTCTTCCCCGGTCAGCATTTCGCCGATCAGAATAGTGCCGCCCACCAGATCGGTGGCCGCCCGGAGTTCTTCTTTCAGCTGGCCGCGCTGTTCCCAGCGCACATAGTTGACCGATGAATCATCAGCCACGAGAACCGAGGTCATCGCGGATTCCGGAATGGTGCCGCCCATGGGCACCCGTTCCGTGATCCTGACGGCCTCGATCCGGTCCCCCGCCTGCATCACCAGCATGGTGGCGCCCAGCGCCCCCGCCAGCACCAACAGGGCGGCCAGGGCGGCGAGCGCCGGCTTGCGCTCACGCGGCGGGGCGGGCAGCCGGTCCCCCATCACCGGCCCGGCGGCGATGGACTTCTTCGCAGCCGCAGATGCCCGGTCCTGAGTTCTCATGCCATCATCCCCGCCATCGAAATCCCCGAGCAAACAAGCAATCTTCACTTCTCCAGCAAAGCCGTCGAAACGCTATCAGCAGCTCCGGAGGCGCAACAACGCTCCTGGCGTCACACCTGGGCAACAGCTCGGCGACAGCGATCGGCTCACGGCACCGGAATCCGCACCGTCATCGGCACACCGTCACCGAGATGCAGAATCCCGTGGCCCGGCTTGGGCTGCGCGACGGCCACACTGCGGGAAAGCTTCGCCCCGATGAGATCGCCGTGCCGGTGCGACTGCGGCGACAACAGCACACCCCTGCGGGCCTTCTTCGCCTCGGCCTGCCAGCCGGTGAATCCGGCGCACACACTCTCGGCGTCGCCCGCGACCACCACGGCCCGGCCCGTCTCACCGCCGCGCGTGACAATCGCCCGCAGTTCCTCGTCCGCCTTGCAGCGGCGCAGATCCTCCGCGTCGTCCATCAGCAGAACGATCGGCTCCTCACGCGAGGACGTCCCCATGACCTCCCGCAGTTCGGCCCCGCTCATCTCCGCCTCCGTCAGCACCGCCAGAACGCCCGGCCGGCCCTCGAGATCACGCATGGGCGACTCCCGGGGCGCCGAAACCACCACGCGTACTCCCTTGCGCAGCAGGGACATCGCCAGCAGGTGCAGCACCGTGCTGCGGCCGGACTTGGCCGGCCCGGCGATGACAAAACTGCGGACCCCGGTGCCCAGATCCGGGCCGAACGCGGTCAACTCGTCGCCGCCCACCCCGACCAGGCCCCACAGCGGAGCGTCGGACGCGGCCGGGTCGCGCATCTCCCAGGCCGCGTCGAAGGTGAGCCGCTGCGGCAGCACATCGACCCGGAAGGGCCGCCGGGCACGGGCGACCTGCGCGTCGCGCCGGGTGACGTGCTCGGCGATCTCGGTCAGCGCCGCGGCCTGACCCTGACCGCTCAAGTCCTCGCTCAGCACGGCGACCTGGCTCTCCCCGGCCGAAACCGCCCGGAACATCCGCCCCTGCGGCATGTTCTCCGGAAGCTTCCGCGCGTTGAGCCCAGCCGCCGCGTAGTCGGTGCGATCCGCCATCCGGAAGACGAACTTGTCCTCGCTCAGACCACTGATCCGCCCGGCCATCAGCCGCTGATCCCCCGTGATGACCGCGTGGATCCCGACGCTGGCGCCCTCCCGCATGATGAACTGCAGCTGATCCGTCAGGGCACCCAGATCGATCTCCCCCAGGGTCGCCGTCCAGCCCTCCCAACGGTCCAGCAGCACCACGATGTGCGGCAGCCGCTCCCCGTCGGCCGCGGCCTGCCGCTGCTCGGTGATGTCCGCCAGGGCGTCCTGGGAGAGCAGTTCCTGGCGCCGCAGGACCTCCTCCTCCAGCCTCTTGAGCAGGCGCTTCGCCCGGTCGACCTGACTGCGCGCCACCACCGCGCCGCAGTGCGGCAGCTTGGTCAGAACGTTCAGCGCGCCGTTGCCGCAGTCGAATCCGTACAGATGGACGTCCTCGCTGGAGTGCGTCAGCGCGATGGAGCCCGCGATGGTACGCAGCAGCTGGGAGCGGCCCATCCGGGGCGCACCCGCCACCAGCAGATGACCGAAGGTCTTGAAGTCGATGGCGAGCGCGCGGCGGCTCTGCTGTTCCGGCAGGTCCTCGATGGCGTACGGGACCGCGGCGAGCGGTCCGGACGCCTCGGCCCGGGGCAGTTCGCTCAGCAGAACCCGGTCGGGCAGCGGTGGCAGCCACGGGCTGTGCTGCGGCGGGAGCCCGAGCCGCTGGTTGGCGTCGATCACGGTCTCCACGAGCACCCGCAGATCGGTGTTGACGTCCTCCGGCGCCCGACCGCCACCCGCAGGGCGCTTCTGCTGGGGGCGGCCGAGGCCCGGCCACAGCAGATCCGTGGACCAGGGCCGGGCGATCGCGGGGTCCGCGGCGCCGGGACGCCGGCCACCGACACGGCCGGACTGGAAGGGGACCAGCGAGGCATGGCCGAGTCGCACGTAAGCGCGGCCCGGGGTGTTCTTGGCGATCATGCTGGCGTCGGGCGCGTCGATGACGTCGGTGGACTCCGCGGGGTCCGTCACCCGCAGCGCGATCCGCAGGTTGGTGTTGGCGCGGATCTCCGGCGAGATCACACCGGAGGGACGCTGAGTGGCGAGCAGCAGGTGGATACCGAGCGAACGCCCTCGCTGAGCGATATTGACCAGGCCCTTCACGAAGTCCGGCAGTTCGCGGACCATCGAGGCGAACTCGTCGATCACGATCAGCAGCCGGGGCATCGGCCGGTGACGACCGGGCTCGCGCCGGCACAGATCCTGGTAGTCCTCGATGTCCTTGGCGCCCACCTCCGCCAGGATGTGTTCCCGGCGGGTCAGCTCGGCTCCCAGCGACCGCAGGGCCCGCTCCACCAGATGGTTGTCCAGGTCGGTCACCATGCCCACGGTGTGCGGCAGTTGCACACAGTCCTTGAACGCGGCGCCACCCTTGTAGTCCACCAGGACGAAGGTCATGTTCTCTGGGGTGTTGGCCACCGCCAGTGAGGCGACGATCGTCTGCAGCAGCTCGGACTTGCCGGAGCCGGTGGTACCGGCGATCAGTCCGTGCGGTCCGTCCCGCCGCAGATCGATGGCGAACGGGCCGTCGTACGACTCGCCCAGCACCGCGACGGTGGACTGGCCCCCCGCTTGCCAGCGGGCCATGACGGAGCCGGCCGTGGGCGGCTCCATCCGCAGCACATCGAGCAGCCGGCTGGCCGCCGGGAGGCCGGCGTCCTCCGCCTCCGCACTGATGTCCCGCAGCGGGGACAGCGAACGTCCCAGCAGATCCGTCCACTCCGGCGCCACCAGATCGGGGCGCACTCCCCGGATCCTGGGTTTCTTGGCCTGTTCCACCCGGAGCCGGTCGAAGGAGGTGGCAGCAGGCTGCGAGGTCTGTCCCGCACCCGGCCAGGCGGGCGGCCCGCCCGGCGCCCCCGGCACTCCGAACCCGGCGCCCGGGGGCTGGCCGGCGACGGCGGGGGGCTGTCCGTAGCGCTGGAACTGCTGGTACGCCTGGAGCTGGTAGCCGGGCTGGAACTCCCACGCGGCGTGACCCGCTCCGGTGTCGCGCGGCTCGGCCACCGCCACCGCCTGGCACTCGCCGGGCAGAAAGCGTTCCTCGTCGTCGAGACACAGGGAGTACATGGAGACGCCCGGGCCCTCCTTGAGGAGACGGATCACCCCGGGAAGCGAGCGCAGCCGGCGTGAACCGTCGAAGACGATCACGATGTCGGGGTCGCCGAAGGACCCCTTGCCGCGGGTCTTGCGGCTCGCGGAGAGCCGGCCTTCCAGCAAGGAGCTCAGCTCGGCAAGCCGGGCCCCCACCGTCTCGGCGTCGTTGCCGATCAGCACGTGGGCGTCCTGGTCCGCGGTCGGCCTGGAGTGCGGCAGCCAGCGCAGCCATTCCCAGCTCGACTGTCCACCTGAATCCGTCAGGACATAGAACTGCACATCGAGCGGACTGTGCAGAACGGCCAACTGCCCCACCGCCCAGCGCCCCATGGCACGGGCCATGTCCCCGGGGGCGGCGAAACCGACGACGCCGTGCTCGGCCAGCGGAATGGTGACGGGGGCGTCCGCGATCCGCCAGGTGACCTCGCGGCGGTGCTCGTCCTGTTCGGGATCGGTCAGGACCACAGCGGAATCGAGCTCAGCCGTACCCACCCGCAGCAGCAGATGGTCCTCATCCGTGCGACGTCGCTCCCACAAGCGGGTACGGGGGCCGGTGGCCGCGGACAGGACAGTGGCCGGATCAGGGGCGATGTGCCGGCGGATGTACCGCTCGGCGATCAACGCCGCCTGAGCGTCCCGCTCGATCCGCTCCTTGGTCTCCTTGTACTCCCTGACCGTCTCCGCGTGCTTCTTACCGCCACGCTTCTTTTGGTAGCAGTAGTTGCCGAACAGCATGATCGGGGTCAGCACCGCGAGCAGCAGGAAGATCCAGCGGTCCCGGATGATGGCCAGCATCACGGAGCCGACCAGGGGGACGAACGCGGTGATCCACGGCAGTGGCCGGGGCTCCGGATCGGCGGGCTTCTTCGGCAGCCGGAAATGGTCCGGCTGCTCCGGGGGATGCAGCCGGGGCGGGCGGTTGTAGTCCAGACCGACACCGTCGTCGGACACCTTCAGCGCGGCGTCCGGGGGGAAGTACGGGGTCAGTTCCAGCAGCGAGTTACCCACCGCGATCTGGGCACCCAGCGGCCAGTCGTGCCGTGCTCCCGGGTCCTTGGGGGCCACCCCGTCGATGGTGATGGCCGTGTCGTGGGCCTGAACGGAGGCCGTGCCGTCCGCCATGATGCGCAGCGTCAGGGCCCGTCCGGCGAGTTCGGGATCGTTGACACGTATGGGTACGGCTCCCTGGCCGATATCGATCCGTCCCACGCCCAGGCGGTGTACCGCGCCCGCGGCGGGGCCACCGACCACACGCAGCTCCGCGATCCCCGTCGGCTCCAACGGCGGGCAGCCCGCCGGATCGCGCAGGCTCACCACGACGCCCTCACGCAGCGGCGACCGCTCCAGCGACAGGGCGGGGTCCACCGGCGCGCCGTCGACGAACACCGTGACATCCGCGGGCTGTTGCGCGTGAGCGCCGAGCAGCCCCAGGAACTCGGGAACAAGATCGGCCACGGCGATCTGAGGGTCGGCGTCGAGCACGCCGTCCACTCGATGGCCCGCTACCGGATCGACGACGGTCAGGGACAGCCGCACTGCTCACTCTCCGAATGGTGGGGGATTCGCTCGTGATGTCGGCCAACTTAGCCGACTGGCCCACGCGCCTCGGCGGCGAGTTCCGGACCGTCTGCGACCACCTTGTCATGGGCCGGCCCAACGATTGTCACAGCCATGTACCACGACGGCATCAAGCCATGTGCCCGCGCGGCGTACCGACGTACCCTGAGGTGCGGAACACGGGGGCCGCTCGGCCACCACATTGACCGTTCTTCGCGGTCGCCGGGGACGGTGCCGCACACCGAGGAAAGGGGCCTGCTGTGGCCACCGACAAGCTTGCTCTCACACCCGATGACATGCGGGACTTCGGCGCGCATCTGCAGGCGGAGCAGGAGCGCTTCGAGCGAGAGCTGGGAGAGCTGAAGTCCCAGGTCAACGACCTGACTTCAGAGGGGTTCAACACGCCGCAGGCGTCCGAGGCGTTCGACGAGGTGTACGAGGAGTTCACCACCAACGTCACGCAGCTACTGGAGAGCATGGGTGGCCTGGGCAACTTCCTGATCATGGCCGCCGACGGCTTCGAGGGCCAGGACATCGACTTCGCGGCGGCGGTCAGCGGCAGCTGACCCCTGCGGGGCGGCGGAGCCGCCCGACCGTCTCACCTCCCGCTGGGGGGCGGCGCACCGGTTTTCCGGCGTGCCGCCCCCCAGCGGGCCATCGTTGTCCACTCTCCACCTCACGACATGTTCCATAAGGGGGACCGCCGGCATGGGCGGTAACACTGACCAGATGCGGGCCGATCTCGAACGTATCCGCGAGTGCGCGGACGCGATTCTGGGGATTCACGACACCTTCGCCAACTCGGCCAACCCTGCCGAGGGTTATGGCAAGTCAGAACTGGGCGCCACCACGCTGCTCGACGCGTTCGACGACTTCGAGGACAACTGGAGCATCCGGCGCGGCAAGCTCACCGACGAACTGAAGGCACTGGGCGACATCGTGGCCGGCGCCGCCGAGATGTACGAGGGCATCGACCGCGAACTGGCACAGGCGCTCAGGGACAACGACGCGGCGCGTGAGGGGGCATCGTGAGCAGGTCATCCGCGGGGGGCGACTGGTCACTCGTCGGGGAGTCCAGCGACCCGGTCCCCGGCGATCCGGAGGAGGTCGCGACCCTCGGCCGGGAACTGCGGCAGATGGCGGACGCCATCCAGCAGCAGGCGAGTGAGATCGAGGCGCTGGCCAGCGTCGACAACTGGAACACGCCCACGGCCGCCGAGTTCAAGGACAAGGCCGACGGCACCAGCGAACGGCTGCGCAAGGCGTTCGACCGCTACGACACCGCGGCCAAGGCGCTGGGCACCGACGTCAAGGACTTCGGCGAGGACTACGACGACCACACCGAGTACGCCTCCGAACTGCACCGCGCCCAGCTGAAGGCGGACCGGGCCCTGTCGGAGGCCGAGGAAGCCGACCAGGACCTGCGAACGGCCACCAATGCCCTTGACGCGCTGGACGACGACGTCGAGGACGATGACCCCGACAAGACGCGGCTGGAGGACAAGCAGGAGGCGGCGGAGGGCACACTGAGTACCGCCCGGACCCTGATCTCGACCGCCAAGCAGATCCGCGACACCGCGGCCGACGCCGCCGCCGGAGCCATCCGCGAGGTCATCAACAACGACGGGATGAAGGACAGCGGCTGGGACAAGTTCCGCTACTACCTCGACAAGGTCGCGGCGGTCGCCGGCGTCGTCGCGGCGGTCCTCGGTGTCATCGCCCTCATCGTCGGCGTCTTCATCACCGGAGGAGCCCTTCTGGCGGTCCTGGGGTGGGTTGCCTTCGGGTTGACGGCCATCTCCTTCGCCAACAACGCCATCAAGTTGGCTCATGGCGAGGGGAGCTGGCTGGACCTGACCCTCGACGCCATCGGTCTGGTGACCTTCGGCGTCGGCTCGGTCGCGGCCAGGGGCCTCAGGCCCGCGGCGCAGGGGGCGCTCGGCACCGCGCGCCGGGCCTTCACCGGTGTCGCCCGGCGGTCGGGCAATGTGCGGCAGTGGATGCAGAACGCGGGCATCAACTCCCCCAGTGGAGCCGCTCTGGGTCAGGCCATCAGAAACATGCCGTCACGCATGTTCCCCTCCATTCCCATGCCCTCCAGCATCCCGCGTGCGCTGAGCTGGGCTCCCAACGCGGAAATCCGGGGCCTCACCAACACTCTTGCCCACATGGGGCCGGATGTCCTTGCGAATCCCGCGGTGCGGGGCGCGATTCAGAACTTCAATTCCCAGTCGATCTCCTGGGTCACCGCCACCATGTCCGGTACGGCAGCCGGCACGTATGCCGGTATCAAGGGGCAGGAAGCGTTCATGGATGTGATGGGTGATGTGACGGGATGGGTGGGGAGCAAACTGTGACAACCTCGCAGCAACCACAGGAGGCGCAAACGGGTGCGCCGGACGACTACCGTCTGCTGCTCCCCGAGGACTGGTACCGCATCCCCCTCGAACCCGAGCGGTGCATCCGTTCCGTCGACGCGCTCGTCGAGCGGCAGTTCAAGGGCGTGGACGACGCTCCCCACGTGAAGAAACGGGTCCGCGACGAGTTGCTGGATCAAGCCGACAAGGCCATCGCCAACGGCGGCGTCGAGATGTACCTGAGTCTGATGAAGGTCGGTCCGATCCCCGTCTCCGCCTCGCTGGTCATCACCTTCATCGGCTCCGGCCCCGATGCCGGCGACTTGGAGTCAGTGGCAGCGGACATCCAGCACGCGAGCACCGACGGGGCGAAGGCGACTGTGGTGGAGCTGCCGTGCGGTCCTGCCGTACGCGCCCGCAGCAGCGCGGAGATGGGCCGGGACGAGACGTCGGGTGAGGTCCTCTCGAGCGCAGCGGTGGACTACTACCTGCCGATCCCGCACAGCGAGGCGTTCCTGTTGCTGTCGTTCTCCACGCCGCTGGAGGCCATCGCCGAGGCCATGGTGAGGCTCTTCGACGCCGTTGCCACATCGTTCGCCTGGCAAGGAGGATATGCATGAGGACGCTGCCGGATGTGACCCTTCAGTACCCGGAGCCCTGGTTCCAAGTGCCGGTCGACCCCGGTGCGGATCTCGAATCCTGGGCCCTTCAGCACGCGGAACGGATCGTCCAGGACGCCATGACGGCGGATCCCCTGGTGGCGGGGACCTTCAAAGGAACTGTCAAAGGCATCGCCAAGGAACTGCGCGGGCGGGCCGCGGGGTTGCAGAACAGAAACCTCACTGCGGCGTTCTTCTGCATCCCGCCGGGGCTCGCCAGCTCGGATGTCAGCCTGGAGCTCATGATCATCTACCCGGATGAGGATGGCCCGGATCCGTCGCTCGAACTGTTCACGGACCTCTGCGTCACCCGGGAACTGGGCGAGCCCGACATCCAGAACATGGACCTTCCCTTCGGTCCGGCCGTCCGGATCCGGCAGAACTACCTCGGTGAGAAGACGAACTGGTTCGGCGGTCGTCCTGTGCTGAACAGCCTCATTTATGGAGTGCGCCCTCCGGGACAGACCGATCTGGTGTCGGTGACCGCCCTCTGGCTCGATACCGGGATCAGCGACGTGATCGAGGAATGGACGGATGAGATGCTGCAGACGCTGAGGTTCGCCCATCAGGCCACACCTCCGGACTGAACCCATCCGATCCGGCGATCGACAGAGGATCCATGCCCAAAGCCACCTCGGTCCCAGCCCCGTCCCCCTGGGTTGTCACCGTCACTGTCCTCGTGGGGTTCCTCGGCGCTGCGGGCCTGGTGCTGGCGGTGACGGACAACCTTCGCGCCACCGCCGGGAGCTGGCCCGGCGGCCCGACGGGGTTCGCCGTCACGCTCGGATTCCTCAGCGCTCTGGGAGTGCTGGTCGCGGTGTTCTTCGGCGTGGCAGGGAAGTGGCCGCATCGCGTGGGCCCGAGGTTGCGGGTCGGCGCACGGCCGACACACTGGATCATGGTCACGGCCGGCTTCCTGAGCGCCGTCACTCTCCTGTCCCTGCCGTTCTCCGGCGCGGCCGTCACCGGACTGGCCGTCGCACTGGTCGCCCTGCTCGCCGGGGCATTCGTCCTCGCGGGCAACCTCGGCGGTGACAGCCCCCGCGAACGGGTCGACCTGATGATCAGGATGTGCGGGGCGCTGCTGTTCCTTTCGCTGATCATCACGATGGTGGCGTCGGCCATCCTGTTCGACAACGCGTACTTCACCCTGGCGGAGAAGTGGCCCGGGGGCCCCAAGGTCTTTCTGCCGTGTGCCGGAGCCGCTGTCGTCCTGGGCATCGGAACCGCGGTCTGGGCCGCCAACCGCAAGGCCCGGCTGACCCGTGCGGGAGCGGTGCCGATCATGGCGCTGGGTCTCGCGCTCACCACGGCGTCGCTCTCCGTCCTCTTCGCCACGGCACCCCCACGGGACTACCCGGGCCCGGTGCTGTGCGACGAGGGGTTCTACTGTCTCCTCGACCAATCCCACAGCAACGCCGGACTGACCGTGGGCACGGGCTGGCTGGCCATCGGGGTCACCGGTGTGCTGCTCGGCTACGCAACGGTCAAAGTGAAGAAGCGCAGTCGCCGATAGTGATGACCTGCACCGGTGCCCCCTGTCGTCCGTCGTTGTCTCCGGCGTCCGACCGCGCGGCCGGACGGATCGGATGGCGCTCCGTCGAGTTGGGGCAGGTCACGTGCTGGAGGCCGACGACCGGCGCCGTCCCTACCGATCGCGGTGGGTACGGTCGGCCCTCCGGTGCGGCGAGGCGCTGTTCATACTGGTCCCCCTCGCGGCCCTGATCCTGGGTATCCATGGATAAAGCACAAGAAAACCGCATCGCTCGGATCCTGACGGTCGTCATGGCCGTCGGCATCGTGGCGGCCATCCTGCTGTTCATCGCCCTGCGCGATGAATTGTTCGCCTTGGCTCAAGGATGGCCCGGCGGCCCGGCCGCCTTCCTCATCTGTCTTGGGCTGGCCGGAGCGCTCGGGATGTTCATCTCGGTCGCCGCGTGGCTCTTCCATATCTGGCCGGACAGGGCGCCCTGGCAACTGCGCCTGCATCCGGCCATCCGCCACGCGATCACCGCCATCGGCGGCACTGCGGCGGTGCTCAGCACGGTCTTCCTGATCGGTGCCTTGCCCACGCGCGCTCGCAATCCACGGGGCTGCGAAGAGCTCAGCTGCTGGCTGGAGTCGCACGAACCCGGCAGCTGGGTCTGGGGGCTCGTCAGCCTGGGTGTCGCCTCCTGGCTGGCTTCGCTCGTTCTCGCCTACCTCTTCGCATCGGACCCGGCAGGCCGCTGGGCGGCGTTGATTCCCGAGGCTCTCATCGGCGCCGGCCTGGCCGTGCTCTTCACCGTGCTCACGCTCTCTCTCCGGTACGAGGACGCGTACAGCGATCTGGCTCACGAGTGGCCGGGCGGTCCGCGGCTGTTTCTGATCGTTGCGGGTGCTCTGGTGTCGCTGGGCGTCGGCGGTGCTGTCTGGGCCTGGACACACAGGCGACGTCTGCCCACTTGGGGGACGCTTCCACTCGTGCTGGCCGGCGTCGCCGTCACGGTTGCGGCGCTGTCGGTACTGATCGCCGCTGTGCCACCGCGCCGCTACCCGGGCCCCTACCTGTGTGACGAAGGCTTCTACTGCGCACTCGACCAGACCCACGACCAAGCCGGGCTGATCGTCGGTCTCGGCTGGCTGGCCCTCCCGATCACGGCCGCACTGATCGGCTACGCGGCGTTCAGGGCGGCCAAGCGCACCCGCTGACGGCGCCGACCTGCCGGTGCTCCGTGTCGGTGTCCCTCCGTCCAGCCGCACAGATTTTGCGACGGGCCGTCATCTGAGAGCTGGACGGGCGACTGAGAAGCGGCAATCTCTGTGGTCCGTTCCCACAGCGAGCCCGACGTCGCCGTGAGAACGAGTGACGGGCCACCGGGGAACCGCCCTTCCCTCACTGGTTACGATCGCGAGCATGACACAGCGCGACAGCCCGTCGGGACCGTGGCCGGGATACCACTCGCCGTCAGCGCCGCCCCCTCCGCACGGTCCGCCCCCGCCGACGGGGAAGGCTCCACGGCGCGGCGAGCCGCTGTTGGTGCTGGCCATCCTCGGTCTGATCGTGGGCATAGCACTCGTCGCGTACTTGGTGATCAGCGGCGAACGGGGCCGGTGGCACAACGGCTCCGCACAGGACAGCGTCACCGACGGCGCCACCACCGAACCCTGGCAGCCCGGCGGTCCCGCGGATCCCCGCGTTCCGGCACGTGATCCGGAGGCGCCGGTGGTCGCGGACGACTGGCAGGTCGTCCTGAGCCCTCGGGGCGGGATGGCCTACGACGTACCCCCCGAGTGGAAGGTCCACGAGGAGGGCAGCAACACCTTCTGGCCGGCGGACGACCCCGAGGAACACGGCTCCGAGTGGGCCTACACCCTGCGGGATCCCGCCAGTCGGGCCGTGACGGCGTGCGACGGCAGAAGGATCGCCTATGTCGGCACCCGCTACATTCAGGGCGTCAGCGGTACGGAGGAAGCGGCACGATCCGTCTCCAGCAATCTGGCCTGGGCACTGTACGACCAAGCCCTGGAGGGCGACCTCACCACCACGGAGGCCGAGCCCTTCGAGAACGAGCACGGCGTCAACGGACACATCGCCTACTCGACCTCTTCCGGCGCCCCCGAGCACGGGGAAGGTGCATGCGCCTCGACCGAAGGGCGTGCGATCGGTGTCTCCTTCATCACCTCCTCCGCCGATATCGTCTCCTGGGGTCTGGTGGCCGATACCGGTCATGAACACGAGGTATCGGCAGAGACGATTGAGCTGATCGTGAGCAGCATCCGCCCGTACGGGGACTGATCGGCTTCACGCATCGCCACCCGCTGCCGAAAGCAACCGGCCGCTTCCCGTTCCCTTCGAAGGACGCGGGAAGCGAGCACCGACCTGTTTCGGCGCTCATGCCAGGTGACATCGGTGCCTACGGGAACCCCGTGACGCGCTCGCGCGGTGTCCGGCGCAATACCCGCCCACGAGCGCACCGTTGGGTGGGCGCCGGGCGAAGTCCTGCGCCCGCACCGCCGAACCGGTACCTGCGGACAGTCGGTGACCTCCGGATCGTTCGGCCCGCCCCGCCTTCACCGCGTCGTGGACGCGGGACCCCGGCGCCGGTGGCCGCCCCGCACCGGCTCGCTAGAGTTCCTCTCATGGGATCAGCACAGGATTCCGGGTGGGGGGCTCACGGAGGCCAGGACCCATACCGGACACAGAACCCGTATCAGCAGCCCACCATGCCCCACGGCTGGCCGGGCGCACCCGCGCCGGTGCCGCCACCGCCGGGCAAGGGCCGCAAGGCGGCGCTGCTCGGGGTCGCCGGGGTGGTCGTGGCCGCCCTGGCCGTGACCGTCGGTGTGGTGCTCACCCGCGACAGCGGTGAGGACGGAGACGGCGGAGCGGCGGCGGCCGAGGACGAGCAGACGCCGCGGACGCCCTCCGCGCAGGACCCACGACGGCCGGTCGAGGAGTCCGAGGAGCCTCTTCCCGTCGTCGCCGACGACTGGCAGGTGGTGCTCAGCGACCGGTGGCACACGGCGTTCGACGTGCCCCCCGACTGGCGGGGGCCATCGCGCGACTCCAGTTTCCGCTGGGAGACCTGGGAGCCCGAGGACCCCGACGTCCCCGACTACGCGTTCAGCCTCACCGACGTCTCTGCGGTCATCGACACGGAGTGCGGCAAACCGGGCCACCGGCTGGTCGCGGGCACCCGGGGCGCGCAGGGCGCGACGGACACGGCGGACGCCGCCGAGATCATCGCCGGCAACCTGCTGTGGGCCAACTACGACCAGACCAGGTCGGCTTCCTTCGACGTCGGTGAACCCGAACCGTTCGAGACGGAACACGGCATCACCGGCCACATCGTCCGGGCGACCATCACCGATGTCCCCGACGGCATCCCCGAGCGCGACTGCCCCGTCACCGACGGCATGTCCATCGCCGTCTCCTACCTCAGCCCCAACTCCGACCTGGTGGGATGGGGTCTGGTGGCCGACACCGGCCACGACGGCGAAGTCGACCCGGACGTCATCGAGTCGGTACTGAGCAGCATCCGGCACTACACCCGCTGAGGGGCGCGCGGCGCAGGGCGGGACGGGTGTCATGGTGGGGGACCGGACCACGGGTTGGTAACACCTCCGGGACCGGGGTCGCACGGTGCAGGCACGAGTTCGTAGGGTGAGGGTTCAAAGCACTCAAACCCCGCCGATACGGAGCCGCCGTGACCCGCCGCCGGACCAGGACCGCCCTGATCGCCGCTTCCGCGGCCACCGCCCTGCTGCTGACCGCCTGCGGCGGAAGCGACAACGGCGACGCCAGCGACGACATTCCGGGGGTCGACGAGACGACCGAGGAGCCGGGTGGGCCCGAGGACGAGCCGGAGGAATCGGCCGAAGAGGAGCCAGGGGGCGGGGTTGATCATCCGGAGATCGACTTCGGGGATGACTACGAGAACACCTATGAGGACGACTACACGGGAGATCCCGTCGTGGACGCCGTTCTCCGGGCTAATCAGGGGTTCAACGACGCGGTTGACGAGGCAATCATCCATCACGACTATGAGCGCCCCGCTCTGAGCTTTTACATCTCGGGCCCAGCTCGCACGGCGACCTTCAGAGTGCTGGACGCCATGGTTGAGTCGGGAGAGTCGTCGGGAGGAACCTCCCACTATTTCAATCGAGACGTGAAGCTGGTCGAGGAAGGTGTAGCGACGATTTCATTTTGCCGGGACTTCAGCCAGGTTTACGACACGGACTTCGAAACCGGAGAGATCACCAAAGAGGCTGACCCCGACGCCAAACCCACTCTCTATGTCGCTCGCATGGAACTCAGCACCGAGGGCGTCTGGCAGACCGTCGAGTACGACCTCTCCAGGGAGGATCAAGAGTGCCAGTGACGAGAAATATCCGGTGGCCCGCGGGAATCGCCGTCATCGCCATCCTGTTGTTCCCGGGCACAGCGCATGCGGGTCGGGACGATGTCGACGGGGGCACCACGACGGACGGCGCTGGTACGCACCTGGAGGCCAGCGCAGGCGCAGGACAGGCGCGCATTTCCTTCAGCGGGAACGGTACTGATGGGAGCGGAGGACTCACCAGTACCCAGAGCACCTGGACACCGCCCGCCTGCTACTACGCCCCCGTCTACACGCCGGAGGAGTATCAGGCCTATTGGGCCGAACTTTCCCGCGAGTTCTACAGTTCTGGCTGGCCACAGGATGACAAGGACCTGCTCCGGGAGAATCTCGAGGAATCTTATGGCGAGAAGGGAGAGTATCCGAACTACAACATTGAAAAGCAGGGGGAGGGAATGTTTTGGCAGGTGGTCAGGAATGACGCCTACCCCATCGAGGATCAGCTGGCCTGCGAATACCGCACCTTCTTCGTGGAGTTCGGCGATCCGCCCCCGGACCTTCCCGGCGTGGTGAACATCTCCACCCTCGCCGAGCTCGCCTATGAGCGCGTCCGCGTTCCCGACACCGACATCGAGCTGAATCCGGACGGCGATCAGACCGTCAATCTCGCGACCTGGGTGTGGCTCGATCAGGCGGCCTTCGAGCCGGTGTCCGTCACCGCGTCTCTCGATGACTACGGGCTGTGGGCCACCACCACCGCGACGCCCACCACGCTCACCATCGAGCCGGGCACGTCCGATGCTCGCCTGCATCCGGCGTCCGGTGAGTGCGCCGTCGGCGGCGACGGGAGTATCGGGGAGCCGTACAGCCGGGGGCGGTCCGGGGAGGAGCCGCCGTGTGGGGTGACCTATCTGCGGGCCACGCACGCCACCGGTTCCTACGGGCTGACGGCCTCGCTCACCTGGGAGATCTCCTGGGAGGGGTCGGACGGCAGTGGGGCCTCGCTGCCGTCGGGGGTGTTCGAGACGACGCATGAGATCACGGTGAGCGAGGTACAGGCCATCGTGCGGTAGGGCCCACGGGAGTCAGGTCCGGTCGCCGTACACCTCGGGGACGTTGCCGTGCGCCGGGTGGGTATGGGCGGCCGGGCCGTTGGCGAAGGTGCGGAGGATGTTCTCCGTCACCTTCGTCACGAACTCCCCCGTCCGCGCGTCCATTCCGTGGTTGCCGCCGTTCTCGTCCGTCCCCGCCATCAGGGCTTCCACCCAGCGCATCGTGCCGACGGCGAAGACCCCGGCGCCGCTGTCGACGGTGTAGTACGCCGAATCGTGGTGGCTGGCCGTCCCGTTGCACACCAGGGGCGAGTGCGCCACGATCTCGATGCCCTCGGGGGTGGGCGCCGCCGGGGTCACCCGGTCGTACTCGACTCCCACCAGGTGGTCGAAGGAGTCGCCGGCCCGCACTCCGGTCCCCTCGAAGGCCCAGTGTTCGGGGCGGTGCACGACGTACGGGGCGTCCACCGGATAGCCCTCGTACAGCACGCCCGTCAGGGACGATTCGGGGTCGGCGCCCGGGGCCGCGCGGAAGTCGGTGGTGACCAGGGCGTCCTGGTGGCCGTGGTGGGGGTCCCGGGCGGCGGCCGACTTGTAGCAGGCGACGATTCTGCGCTCGCCCGTGTGCTTCGGCTCCAGCGGTGTCGGGTCCAGGCGGATGCGGCGGAAGCAGGTGTTCGCCCCGAGGATCGCGAGGTTCGTGCCCGCGTCGCGCGCCCGTGTCAGGTGGTCGCGCTGGGCCGGGGTCATGTATTCATCGTGGCCCAGGATCACCACGGACGCCGCGTCCTTCAACACCTCGGGGTCGCGGTCCACATCGTTCCCGGTGGTGTACGCCAGGGGCAGGCCGAGCTGTTCCGCGAGCACCACCGCGGCCCGCTCGTACGCCAGGAACTTCTCGGCCCCGTCCTTGTCGTAGGGCCGGTCGAAGCTCACCACCAGGGCGCGGGTGCGGTCCCCGCCGTCCTTGCCCTCGTACAGGCTGTACCCGCCCCAGCGGTTGTACGCCTGCCAGGTCGCCGGCGCGTGCAGCAGGACCGTGCGGCCGGCCGCCTCCCGCGAACGCACCACCAGCGGCACGTACCGCTGTCCGCCGTCCCCGCCCTCCGCGTCGAGCCGCAGCAGGTAGGCGCCCTCGGGCCACTCCTCGGTGGACACGGAGAGGCCGCGTTCCCAGTCGGCCCGTACGGTGCCGGTGTCAGGGAAGAACGACGGGGCCCGCTGCACCGCGCCCGGCTGCGGCTCGGAGCGCCACACGCGGCGGGCCTGCGCCCCGCCGTACCAGCCGATCCGGTAGGCCGAGACCCGGTACGCGGGCGCCGGGGTGGAGACGTACAGGCCGAACTCCTCGCCCGGATCCACACTCACCCGATCGGCGTACCCCTCAATGGCGTCATCGGCCCCGGTGTCGGTGATCCGCCAGCCGGGGTCGCCGGTCTGGGCCGCCTCGCCCGCCGGGTCGGGGCCCTGGCCGCCCCACAGGGAGCAGGCGCCCGTCATCCCGGCCCCGGCCGCCGCGCACGCGCCCAGGAAGCTCCGGCGGTCCAGACCGCCCTCCTGCCCTGTCATGACCTCAGGCTGTGACACCCCCCGGGAGCGGGCAACTCTTCCACGCGCCGCCCCCCGCTGCTACGGTCCCCCGCGTGGACACGCGTCCGGTGCCCTTCCCCGATGTCGGCGGACCACTCAGGAACAGACCTGCCCGGGTACGGCTCCCATCGGATGGACCCGCCCAGTTGGACCGCCCGCTACCCGGGGCAGTCCCTGCTCGTCCGGCTCAACCCCGCGCACGGCGAGGAGTTGCTGCGCCTGGCGGGCGCGTACGAGCTGGTGTGGGGCACCACCTGGCAGGACGAGGCGAATTCCTTCATCGGTACGGTGCTGGGCCTGCCGCCGCTGCCCCATGTGCACTTCGGGCCGGTGCCGTTCCTGGCGGCGCCGCGCGCCGCGCCGCTGCACTGGAAGACCCGCACCCTGCCGGCGTACGCGGGGCGCCGGCCGTTCGCCTGGGTGGACGACGAACCGACCGGCGCGGACGCCGTGTTCGTACGCGAGCGGCACCCGGCCCCCGCGCTGCTGCGCGGGGTGGATCCGGCGCGCGGGCGGGGGGTGCGGATTTCACCGCGCCGGCCGCGTGGGCCGCCGCCCTGCCCCGAGGAGCCGTTCAGCCCTGCTTCTGCTCCAGGAACACCGCGAGTGCTTCGACGAGTTCGGTCTCGGCCCGTTCCTTGCGCACGCCGAGCCCGGACAACACCCCGTTCCCGTCCTCCAGTTCCAGCAGGGCCAGCAGGATGTGCTCGGTGCCGACATAGTTGTGGCCCAGGCGCAGCGCCTCGCGCAGCGTCAGCTCCAGGGCCTTGCGTGCCCGTACGTCGTAGGGGACGAGCGAGGGCGCCTCGCCGTCGGTGGCCTGCGGCAGGGCGGCGGTGGCGTCCTGCCGTACGGCGTCGAGCAGCACGTCCTGGCCGGTGATGAGCTTGGCGGCCAGGCTGTCGGGGTCGGCGATCAGGCCGAGCAGCAGGTGCTCGGGGGTGATCATCGTGTTGCGGGCGGCCTGGGCCTCGTTCTGGGCGGCCATGACGACGTTCTTGGCGCGCGGGGTGAACTGTCCGAAGTCCTGGGCGGCGCCCTCGCTGGGGACGAATCGCTTCTGGGCGGCCTGCCGGGTGACGCCCATGCTCTTGCCGATGTCGGTCCAGGAGGCGCCGGAGCGGCGGGCCTGGTCGACGAAGTGGCCGATGAGGTGGTCGGCGACGTCGCCGAGGTGGTCGGCGGCGATGACCGCGCTGGTCAGCTGCTCCAGCGAGTCGCTGTGGGTCTTCTTGATGGCCTCGATGAGGTCGTCGAGGCGCACGGAGCGGGTGATCTGAGTGCGTTCGGCGTCAGTCATGCGTCAACCTTAGGTTGACAGTGGTGGAGTGTCAACCTTTGGTTGACATGGGGCCCCGATCTGGGGCGCCCGACACAGGACGGTGGCCGCCGGCCCGCAGGCCGGCGGCCACCGCATGACGTGCTCGGATCCTCAGCGGATCAGTTCAACGCCCAGGTGTACTCGGCGTCATCGGCCGCGGTCCACGTGACCTCGGTCAGCTCGCTGCCGTCCGGCACCAGGTACATCTTGCAGTCGTTCCACACCTCGCCCTCAGCGAACGTCCTGGGGTCCTCGGCGGCCGGACAGCCGCCGGGGATGTCCATGCTGCCGATCATGATCACCGCCGGCATGAACTGGCCGGTCGCCAGCCGCGCCGACTGCTTCAGGCTGGGCCGCGCGTACTCCAGCGTCTCGCCCCCGACATGGGCGTAGTCGGTGTACAGGTACATCGGCGTGGTGCCCTCGATGTCCTCCGGGTCGAAGATGTCGAGCGCCTCGACATCGGCGATGTCGCCGATGTCCAGCTTCTGGACGGTCACTTCCAGTTCGGCCGCGGCCTCGCTGTACTCGTACGGGAGCGGCCCGGCGGTCTCGCCCAGGGCGAGGCTGCCACCGGAGCCCTCCGTCGCGTCGTCGTCCCCGGCGGAGTCGTCCTCCGCCGGGTCCTCGTCCTGGTCCGTGTCCTGCTCCTGGCCCTGGTCCGATCCGGATCCGGCGTCCGAGCTGTCGCTGTCGTCGCTGCCACAGGCGGTCAGCGTCAGCGCCAGGACGGCGGCAGGAGCGGCGGCGCGCAGCCAGAGGTTCTTGCGGTGTGACACGTAAAACTCCCCGTTGTTTCCTTACATCGAACTGACATCCACCCTAGGTAGCGCATATCCGCGTTCTGTCACACGGGCGTAGCAGCCGGACACGCGAAGCGACCGCTCACCCCGCGTAGGCCAGCTTGATGCGCTCCCACCGCGCCTGCTGCTCCGGGCCGAGCCGGCCGCGCAGTTCCGCCAGTTTCAGCAGGTTGGCCTCGGCGCCCGTGGTCAGGGTCTGCGCCTCCGCCAGGTAGTGGTCATCGATCAGCGCCTCCAGCTCGTCCTGGTTCATCACCGGGACGATGCGCTCCGCCAGCTTGTTGGTGTTGCGGTACGAGCCCTGGAGCCGGAACGGCGGCTCCGTGCGGCTCGCGTCGTCCTGCGTCGCCGAGGCGATGTACGCCGCGTTCACCGCCAGCGTCGTGCGCTGCACGTACAGCAGCTTCCGCAGCACCGACAGGATCTGCTCCAGGTCGGCCGCCCCGTACGGGTGCGCGAGGCGGTCCGCCGTCACCGACTCGTCGCCGCGCGCCAGCCGTACCAGCAGGTCCACGTCCGAGCGCTCGCGTGCCGCCAGCGGGGCCAGCACGGGGTTGGCGGTCAGCGCGTTCTCGATGTGGCTGAGCGCGAACAACTCGTCCCGGCCGGAGAGCACATCACCGAGGTTCCACACGTCCGCGCGGTTGGCCAGCATGTCCGGTACCCGGAAGCGGGTCCCGGACTCGGTGAACGGGTTGCCCGCCATGCACACCGCGAAGCGCTTGCCGCGCAGGTCGTACGTGACGGCCTCGCCGTCCCCGACCCGCACGCCGTCGATGCGGCGCTGCGCGTCGCACAGCGGGATGAACCGCTGGAGCAGCTCCGGCGAGGTGTGCTGGATGTCGTCGAGGTAGAGGAAGACGTTGTTGCCCATCTCCAGGCCGAAGTTGAGCTTCTCCACCTCGCGCCGGGCCGCCGCGTCGGGAGCCGCCGCCGGGTCCAGGGAGGTGGTGTCGTGGCCCAGCGCGGGGCCGTCCACCTTCACGAACACCAGGCCGAGCCGGGCCGCCACGTACTCCATCAGCGTCGTCTTGCCGTACCCGGGCGGCGAGAGCAGCAGGAGCAGGCCCTGGCTGTCGGTGCGCCGCTCCTCGCCCGCCGTGCCCAGCTGTTTGGCGAGGTTGTCGCCGATCAGCGGCAGATACACCTCGTCCAGCAGCCGGTTGCGCACGAACGCCGACATCACCTGCGGGCGGTACGCGTCCAGCCGCAGCCGCCGCCGTTCGGCGTCCAGCAGCGCGTTGCGGCGCCGGATGTACTGCCGGTGGGCGGGCACCCGGTGTGTCCTGAACTCCGTCGTACGGGACAGGAACTCATCCAGCCGCAGCGGCAGTTCGCCGGAGGCCACGCGCGGGTGCGCGCCGAGGAGGCCGTCCACCCGGGCGGTGAGCGGGGCGTCGATGGCGCGGTGTTCCACGTCCTCGCCGCACAGTTCGAGCACGGCCGCCTCGGCGAGGTCGGTCGCCTCGCGGCCGGTCGACTCGGTGAACGCCGTCAGCCACGCGGTCACCAGCTGGTGCCGGGCCGCCAGGTCGTCGCCGAGCGAGACGACGTCCTGCGCGAACTCCTTGGTGCCCGCGGTGCCCAGTGCCGTACGGAAGTCCTCCAGCAGGGTGCGGGCCGCGGCGCTGGTGGCGAAGCGCGGGGTGTGGCCGGTGGCCAGCGCCAGTTCCTCGAAGAGGTAGCCGCCGGCGTCCCCGCCCGGTGCCTGCGGCAGGGCGTGCTCGACGCGGAAGGCCTCGATGGCGGCGGTCAGTTCGGCCGCGAGCCGCTCGACGGCCGCGACCTGCCCGAAGGCGGTGCGCGCCCGGCCCAGCGACTGGGCGCGGGTGGTCCACGCCCGCCGGTTGGCGTCGGTGGCCCCGTACGCCCAGAACAGCTGGGCGGCGGCGCGCACCTCGGGCCCGTAGCGCAGCAGGTCGGCGTGGTCGCGCAGCCGCAGCAGCACGGCCAGGATGCGGGCCGCGTCCTGGTCGTGGACGCCGCGGTCGTACCCCTCGTCGTAGGCCGCTTCCGCGGTGCGGCGCACCTGCGGCAGCAACTCGGCCTCGCTCTCGCCCGCCGCGCCCTGGGACAGCACCGTGGCCGCCAGGTGCTCCGCGCGGTACACGGCCGGGGACTCCGAGGCCAGCGGCTGGTCCCAGAAGTCCTGGGTGGCGGCGAACTCCGGGTCGGTGACCGGTGCCCGGTAGTCGGTGCCGGTCACCGCGAACGACAGGGCGCCGTCCTGCGGCACCAGCGTCAGGTCGATGGGCTGGGTGTTGACGCCGAAGCTGTGCCGGCCGAGCCGCACCGTGCCGTCCGCGCCGAACAGGTCGGCGCGGTCGCGCAGCGCCCGCCCCGCCTCCTGCCGGATGGCCTTCAGCCGGCCGGTCAGCTCCTCGGCCCGGACGGTCTCACCGATCTCACGCAGCTCGCCTGCGGTCGCGCGCACCCGCTCCACCAGCGGGTCGGCGGCGAAGTAGGCGTTGATGTCGTCGAGCGTGGGCAGCGCGGTCGCGCGCCGGGTGACGGTGGACAGGATGCGGTTCGCGGAGGAGGCGAGCCGCTCGGCGTGCCGGGCCCGCTCGTCCAGCTGGGCCTGCTTGCGCGCCGAGAACGTCTCGTAGATCTCCTCGCGCTGCCCCGCCAGCTGGGTGAGGAAGTCGTCGAAGGAGCCGAACCGTGACTCCAGGTTCTCCAGCTGGAGCAGCAGCCTGCCCAGTTGCTCGTCGCACTCCTCGGGGGTGCGGGAGGCGGCCAGGGCGCCAGAGACGGCCTGGCCCAGCAGCGCGTACTCGGCGGCGAACTCGGCCCGCCCTTCGCGCTCCAGCAGTTCCCGGCGCCGCCCGTCCAGCACCGCGCGGGCCCGGTTGACGGCGCCCATCACCTCGCCGATGCGCTCCAGCAGCCCGGTGCGCACGGTGGCGTCCGCGATGTCCAGGCCGCCGATGACGTCGGTGACGATGCGCAGGCCGTCCGCGTGTTCGCCGATCTCCTCCAGCAGCGGGTCGGCGATGGCGACGCTGTCCACCGCCGCCGCCCGCTCCGTCAGTTCGGCGATCGCGGCCCGGGTGTCGTCGAACGCGTCCTCGCGGGAGAGGAAGGCGACCGCGCGCCGTCCGGTGGCCGCCAGCGACTCCCCGAGGCGCTCGCCGATCGCGGCCAGCGCGTCCAGGTCGATGTGCCGCACCTCGCGCAGCGACTCGGTGTGGCCCTGGGCGCGGCGCAGTTCGGTGAGCACGGTGACCCACTCGGCCGCGCCCTTGGGGGCTTCGCCGCGCGCCCGCCGGATCAGCCGTTCGGCGTGCTCGCCGGCCTCGGCCAGTTCCTTCGCCGCCCGCGCCCGCTGCTCCTGGACGCGCTGGTACTCGTCGATGACCTGTTCGGCGGTGGCCCGCAGGGTGGCGGTGGGCTCGTCGAGACCGGCGAGGCCGTCGAGGCCCAGCCAGTGGTACTGGTCGGTCAGCCGGTCGCAGGCGGCGGTGATCGCCTCGAACACGGCGGTGCCGGGGGCGAGTTCGCTCGCCAGCCGGGCCACGGTGAGGGCGTCGGAGATGCCGCGCACCAGCTCCGCGTTGCCGATCCGGGTCAGCGGTCCTTCGCCCACCGGGGGTGCGGCGGCGGCGTACGCGTCGGAGGTGAAGGGGCTGCGCCACACCTGCACGGGGTGGACGAGGGCCGGTTCGCCGTCGTTCCCGGCGCGGCTGATGGCCAGGGTGCCGTCGTCGAACAGCGCGAAGCCGTGCGAGGGGAGCGGGTTGGCGACTTCCTTGCGGATGAGGTTGTAGGGCAGCAGGAGGGTGTGGCCGGTGGCGGGGGCGTGGAAGACGTACAGCACGTCCTCGCCGTTGGGTGAGCGGATGGCCTTCTCGTAGGCGAGCCCGGCGGTGTCGGTGGCCTCGAAGGTACGGGCGGCGGCACCGGGCGGGGCGGCGGCGAGGTAGTAGCCGCCGGGGAAGATGATGCCCTGGTCGTCGGGGAGCGTGCGGCAGGCCTGTCCGATGCCGTCGAGGCGGACCACGTCCTGGGTGCGGGTGTTGAAGACGAGGTAGCGGTGGGTGCTCTCGTTGTACGGCAGGACGCGCAGCAGGATCAGCGGGCCGACGCGGGCGTAGGCGATCTCGGCGTCGGCGAGGGACTGGAGCGGTTCGTCCACCGGCTCGTGGTGGATGCCGTCCGCGCTGTCGGTGTCGTTTTCGGTCTTGAGGGTGAGCCGGCCGCCGACGGTGGCGACGTACAGCGCGCCCTCGATGCTCACGTGCGGGTGCGTGCCCAGGATGTGCTGCTCGCGCCCGGTGTCGGTCCAGCCGAAGTCGTAGGGCTCGGGGAAGACGTGGTCGCGCTCGCCCTTGGCGTCCAGGTACTGCGGGGTGCCGTCGGGGTGGATGCGCCAGCGCAGCACGCGGATGTCGCTGAGCCGGTCGCCGGTGCGGAAGACGGCCAGCAGCAGGCCGCCGGTGAGCCGCAGCCGCAGCAGCTGGGCCTGCCGGAAGTAGCGGTAGAGGCTCTCGAAGTCGCGCTGGAAGGCGGGGTCGTCGAGCAGCCCGGGGACGGCGTCGGGCGGGGCGGGGAGGAAGTGGCCGTCGTCCGCCCCGCCGGCGCTGAGCCGGTGCAGCCCGAAGACGTCGCCGATGGCGGTGTTCTCGGTGCCGGAGGCGCCGGTGCCGCGCGGGTTGTAGCCGGCCAGCAGGACGCCGCCGACCTGGACGATGTCGCGCGGGACGCTCTCGCGCCCGGTGCGGACCCGTTCGGTGGCGAGCAGGGCGAGTTCACTGCCGCCGAAGGTCTCGATGCGGCGGGCGTTGAGCGTCTGCGCGCGGGCCGCCAGTTCGGTGGCGGCGGCGGACATCCGGGCCCGCAGTACGTCGTAGGTGCCGGCGTCGAGCCGGGTGTCCTGAGTGTCCTGGGTGTCCTGGGTGTCCTGGGTGCTCACGTCGTCAACCGTTCCCGTATCCCGTTTCCGATCCCGCTCCGGCCACGTCACCCGTCACCGGACCTTCCCCCGCCCCGTCCGTCCGCCGCCGGCCCGGCCCGCGGGGGGCCGGGCCGGCGTCGGACGACGCGCCCTACTTGTCCAGCGCGACCGCGCCGTTGACCTTCGCCAGGTCGGTCAGCCGGACCTCGCCCAGGCCCTGGGCCGTGACGGCCTTCAGCACGCCGCGCAGCTGACCGGTGTGCTCACCGCCGTCGGCGATCAGGGAGCCCAGCAGCCCGGCCAGGGTCAGGTCGCGCACCCCGGCGGCGCCGAGACCGGCGGCCATCGCGCCGATGTCCTGGGTGAACGTGGAGTTCTCCTTGTCCAGCCACGGTCCGGCCAGCGCCTGCGCGTGCTCGGAGCTGTTGATGAACCCGTCCAGGCCACGGCCGGCCGAGATCGCGCCGATCAGCTTGTCGAAGAAGACGGTGTCCCCGCCGACGATGTCGATCTTGGCGTTCTCCAGGCCGGTGGCGACCACCGTGGCCTGCGCCTCGGCGATCTGCCGCTGCACGTCGATGCCGGCGATCCGGATGTCCTTCTCCGCCTCCAGGCGCAGCCGGTACTCCTCGTGCTCCCGGCTGGCGGCGTCCAGGGCGGCCATCGACTCGGCCTTGAGCTTGAGACCGTCCGCCTCGGCGGTCATCTTCTCGCGCAGCGCCTCGGCCTCGGCCAGGCCCATCTCCTTGGCCGCCTCGGCCTCGGCGTGCCGGGTCTTGGCGATGGCGTCCGCCATCCGCTCCTTGACCTCGGCCTCGGCCAGGCCCTCGGCGGAGGTGTCGGCACGCTTGCCCTCGGCCAGCCGGATCGCGGCCTGCGCGTCCAGGTCGGCGGACTTCAGCCGCGCCTCGGCGAGGGTGAGTTCTTCCTTGGCCTTGTGCACGGCCGCGGCCTCGGCCGCCTCCGCCGCCTTGATGTCCTTGACCAGCTGCTCCTGCGCCTGGGCCTCGGCGGTGATGATCAGCGCCTGGCGGTCGCGCTCGGCCTCCTCGACGGCCCGCAGCTTCTTGATCTCCTCCTCCTGCTGGGCGACGGTCTTCTCGACCGCGATGCGCTCGCGCACCACGTCCGCGATGTCCCGCTTCTCGCCCTCCAGCTCCTTGTCCTTGGCGATGCGCTGGAGTTCGGTCTCCCGCTCGCGCGCGATGACCTCCAGCATCCGGTCCTTCTCGATGCGCTCGTTCTCGATCGCCACGACGCGGTCACGGTTGAGCTTGGCCACGGCGATCTCGCGCTCGCGGTTCTCGTTCTGCACGCCGAGGGCTTCCTCGGTCTTGATGTGCGCGGTGTGCGAGCGCAGCCGCTCCTCGGCCTGGACGCGGGCGGTCTCGGCCTCCTCGCGGGCGCGTACGGTCTCGATCTCGCGGGTCTGCTTGATCTCGGCGTCGGCCTGGCGGCGCTCCAGTTCGAGGACGGCCTCGCGGGCGTCGACGTTCTGCCGGGTGATCTCCTTCTCCTCGTTCCGGCGGAACTCGTTGGTGAGCACGTGCTGGTGCGCGGTCAGCTCGGTGATCTTCCGGATGCCCTGGGCGTCCAGGATGTTGTCCTTGTCGAGCTGGGCGAGCGGGGTCTGCTCCAGGTAGTCGATCGCCGCGTCCTCCAGGCTGTAGCCGTTGAGGTCGGTGCCGATGACGGCGATGATCCGGTCGCGGAACTCGTCGCGCTTGGTGTACAGGTCGGCGAAGTCCAGCTGCTTGCCGACGGTCTTGAGCGCCTCGGAGAACTTGGCGTTGAACAGTTCCTGGAGCGTCTCGCGGTCGCTGGCGCGCTCGGTGCCGATGGCCTGGGCCACCTTGATGACGTCCTGCACGGTCTTGTTGACGCGCACGAAGAACGAGATCCGGATGTCCGCGCGGATGTTGTCCTGGCAGATCAGGCCGTCCCGCCCGGTGCGCCCGATCTCGATGGCCTTCACGGAGATGTCCATGGTCTCCGCCCGGTGCAGGACCGGGAGGACCACGGCGCCGGTGAAGGTGACATCGACCTTGCGGACCTTGGAGACGATCAGGGCCTTGCCCTGCTCCACCTTGCGGAAGAGACGGCTGAGCATGAAGACGACGGCGATGACGATGATCAGCGCGGCGGCGATGAGCACGCCGAGGCTGGTTCCTATGGTGTCCATCCGGTTGTGAACCCCTCGTGGTCGGTCGAGAAGATGTGCGGCTGAAGAAGGAGGCGCGGTGAAGACCGCAGGGCGCACGGCGGCGCCGTTTCACAGGTGATGCCGTCGAAGGGGGGACGCGCTCAGCGCGGCAACTGGTTCTCGAGATGCCCGGTCGCCGGGCCGGCGTCGTACGGCGCCACCCAGAAGAACTCACGTTCAGGTTCGTAGCCGAAGATCAGCGCCCGGCTGCCGGCCCCGAGGTCGGCGCCCTCGGGTCCTTCGGCGCGTACTTGCACGATGGCGGTGCCGCCGTCGTGCGCGGTGACCTCGGCCTGGCCGAACTCGGCGGTGACGCGGCTGGTGCGCACGACGCACACCTTGCCGACGAAGTCCTCGTGCTGGGAGCCGGTTTCGGCGGCGAAGACCCTGCGCAGCGGCAGGACGGTCAGCCGTGCGGCTCCCCAGCCGGCCACCAGGGCGACCGGGAGGGTGGCCACGCGCAGCGCGGTGGCGTCCAGCAGTTCGGTGCCGGCCATGGCGGTGAACCAGGCGACGGCGATGAGCATCGAGAGCGGGATGGCGGCGGGCACGCCGCTCAGGCCGAGCAGGGCCATGACACCCGCGAAGCCGCCGATGTCGCCGTCACCCGCGCCGTCGCCACCCTCGGCGACCGAGCCGCCGACGCCGAACAGCACCCCGAAGATCCAGTACAGCAGCACCACGGCGAGAGGGAAGGTGAAGATCACGGCCGGAAACGCCATGGCCGTCGTGAAGAAGTCCCCCATCCTTCGACCCCCCTATGGTGATATTGACAATATTTATACGCGACGATCGTTTGACTTGGTACCCCTGGGGCGTATCGATCGCCGTTACGTTCAGGACGTGCACACCCACCCGGCACGCATGGTGGCCCTCGGATTCGCCCTCGCGATCGTGGTCGGCACCACCGTGCTGGCGCTGCCGGTCTCCCGCGCGGGAGACGGTGCGGCGCCCCTGCTGACCGCCTTGTTCACCGCCACCTCCGCCGTCTGCGTGACCGGGCTCGCTGTCGTAGACACCGGAACGTACTGGAGCGGTTTCGGCGAAGTGGTAATTCTTTTCCTGATCCAGGCGGGCGGGTTCGGCATCATGACGCTCGCCTCGCTCCTCGCCCTCCTCGTCGTCGGCCGGCTGCGGCTGATGACCACGCTGCAGGCGCAGGCCGAGTCCAAGATCGGGATGGGCCAGGTGCGCGGCGTGCTCAAGCGGGTCGCGCTCATCACGGTCACGGTGGAGGCGGTCACGGCACTGATCCTGGCCCTGCGCCTGTGGCTCGGGCACGGACAGTCCCCGGGATCGGCCACGTACTCGGGGGTCTTCCACGCCGTCTCGGCCTTCAACAACGCCGGCTTCGGGCTGTACGGCGACAGCCTGACCGGCTACGCGCACGACCCCTGGGTGCTGCTTCCGGTGTCCGCGGCGGTGATCCTGGGCGGACTCGGCTTCCCGGTGATCCTGGAGGTGCTGCGGCAGTGGCGCGGCGGGCGCCGCCGGACGAGAACCCCCCGTACCTGGTCCCTGCACCTGCGGCTGACCCTGTGGCTGACCGGAGCGCTGCTCGCGGCGGGGACAGCGCTCACCCTGCTGTTCGAATGGTCCAACCCCGGCACGCTGGGACCGCTGGGCGGCGAGGACAAGGCCCTGGGCGCGTTCTTCCACTCCGCGATGCTGCGTACCGCGGGCTTCAACGCCACCGACGTCAGCGCCATGGAACCCGCCACGCTGCTCGGCTCCTGCGTCCTGATGTTCATCGGCGGCGGCAGCGCCGGAACGGCCGGCGGCATCAAGATCACCACCTTCGCCGTCCTGGGAGTGGCCATCCTGGCGGAAGTGCGCGGCGAGCCGGGCGCGGGCATCTTCGGACGGCGCCTGGCGCCGCAGGTGCTGCGCCAGGCGCTGACCGTCGCGCTGCTGGGCGTGGCCGCCGTCATGGCGTCCACCATCGCGCTCCTGGCCATGGTGGACGCGCGCGCCGAGGTCGTGCTGTTCGAAGCGGTGTCGGCCTTCGGCACGGTGGGCCTGACGGCCGGGCTGACCGGCGAACTCGCCGGGCCCGGTCAGCTGATCATCACCGCTTTGATGTTCCTCGGCCGGGTGGGCCCGATCACCCTCGCCTCCGCGCTGGCCCTGCGCCAGCGCACGCAGCGCTACCGGCTGCCCGAGGAACGCCCGATCATCGGATGAGGCCCCGGCTTCCGCTCCCGCCGCCCCACACCCACCGTGCGCACGCACGGACCTCCCCACCCCCTCACACGGAACGGAACACAGCGATGCCCAGACGACGCCGCGGTCACCCCGATCAGCGGGTGGCGGTCATTGGCCTCGGCCGGTTCGGCATGTCCCTCGCCGGAGAGCTCATGCGCACCGGCTGGGAGGTGCTCGGAGTCGACGCCGACGAGCAGCTCGTCCAGCGGCACAGCGACGCCCTCACCCACGCCGCGGTCGCCGACTGCACCGACCACGAGGTCCTGCGCCAGCTCGGCATCCCCGACTTCCGCAATGTCGTGGTCGCCATCGGCAGCGCCGTGGAGGCCAGCATCCTGGTCACCTCCCATCTCCTGGACGACGAGGTGCCGAACATCTGGGCCAAGGCCATCAGCCACCAGCACGGCCGGATTCTGGAGCGGCTCGGCGCCCACCACGTGGTGCAGCCCGAGCACGAGATGGGCGAGCGGGTCGCGCACCTGGTGGCCGGGCGGATGCTGGACTTCATCCCCTTCGACGAGCACTACGCCCTGGCCAAGACCCTGGCGCCGCCGGCCGCCACGGGGCGGCCCCTGGGCACCACCGCGGTGCGCTCCCGGCACGGAGTGACGGTGGTCGGCGTCAAGCGGCCGGGCGGGCACTTCACCTATGCGACGGCGGAAACCGTACTCGAACCGGGCGATGTGATCATCGTCACCGGGGAGACGTCCGCCGTGGAGGCGTTCGCGAATCTGGGTTAGCTTTGCGGGCAGGTGCGCCGGGAAGTCTGGTCGGCAATGTGCAAACATTTGTCCCTTTACAGCCCCGGAGGCTCTCTTCATGACCCCGCCGCAGACCACCACGCCCGCCCCGAACGCGGAAGATCAAGATCGCCGTTCGATCGCGGAATTCCTGCGCCTGGAGGTCACCGGCGGCCTGATGCTGCTGATCGCCGCCACACTGGCGCTGATCCTGGCGAACTCCCCGGTCAGCGACACATACACCTCGGTACGCGACCACCACCTCGACATCCCCTGGCTGGGCCTGAACCTCTCCATCGGCCACTGGGCCTCGGACGGACTGCTGGCCGTCTTCTTCTTCATCGCGGGCGTCGAACTCAAGCGCGAACTGGTCGTCGGGCAACTGCGCAAACCGGCCGCCGCGGCCCTCCCCGTGGTCGCCGCCATCGGCGGCATGGCCGTCCCCGCCCTCATCTACGTGCTGGTCAACGGCCTACAGGGCGGTGCCATGGACGGCTGGGCGGTGCCGATGGCCACCGACATCGCCTTCGCGCTCGGCGTCCTGGCCGTCGTCGGCCGCAAGCTGCCCTCCGCGCTGCGCACCTTCCTGCTGACCCTCGCCATCGTCGACGACCTCATCGCGATCATCATCATCGCGGTGTTCTTCGCCTCCGACCTGAATCTGTGGTTCCTGCTCGGCTCGATCGCCGGACTCGCCCTCTTCGGCTTCCTGCACCACCGCGGCGTACGCGGCTGGTACATCTACGTGCCGCTCGCCCTGGTGATCTGGGGCCTGATGTTCAACAGCGGCGTGCACGCCACCATCGCCGGTGTCGCGATCGGCATGCTGCTGCGCACCACCACCAAGCCCGGCGAGGAGACCGCGCCCGCCGAGCACATCGGGCACCTCGTCCACCCCTGGTCGGCGGGCCTGTGCGTCCCGCTGTTCGCGCTGTTCGCGGCCGGGGTGGCGGTCTCCGGTGACACCTTCGCCGACATGATCCACGAGCCCGAGGCGCTCGGTGTGACCCTGGGCCTGGTGGTGGGCAAGATCATCGGTGTCTTCGGCGCCACCTGGCTGGTCGCCACCTTCACCAAGGCGCAACTCCACCCCTCCCTGAAGTGGCCCGACATCTTCGGCGCCGCCATGCTGGCCGGCATCGGCTTCACCGTCTCGCTGCTGATCGCCGAACTCGCCTTCGCCGACCTGCCACACCTGATGGAACACGTCAAGGTCGCCGTCCTGCTCGGCTCGGTCATCGCGGCCATCGGCGCGGCCATCGTGCTCACCCTGCGCGGCCGGGCCCACGAGCGGGCCGGCACCTCCGACGAGTAAGGGCAGCCCCGGTGCCCCACTCCCGCTCACACCGGGTGGGGGCACCGGGCTGATCGGCCCGGCCGGACGCGTCTCCCCACGTCGTCGCGGAACGCGCCCGCGCGGCGCGCCGGTGGGACGGCTGATGTCCGCCGGGTGCCGCCGAGCCGGGCGGTCGTGATCAGCGGGCGACAGTCTTCACACCACAGTCCCCGGCCCTACTGGCACAGGGCCAGCACTTCGTTTCCGGGCCCCTCCAACCGGTAGGGCCCGCCGGGCTCTTCCGGACCCGGGGGCGGCGCCGGGAGCGACTCCCGCTCCCCCGCCACCACCTGGCGCCCGCCGTCCGGGCGCACCAGCACCGTTCCGGCGGCGTTCAGCGCCAGCAGTTCGCCGCCGGTCCGCAGCAGCAGCGCGGCGCGCGGGCCGCCCGCGTGGACGGCGGTACGGCCGGCCGCGAGGCCCGCCAGGACGGAGCGGACACTGTTGTCACGCGCCAGCACCCACGTGGTGGGCGACCCGGGCGGTGGCCGTTCACCGCCCGGCCGGTGGAAGTCGCTGCCGCCGATCGCGATCACATCGGGCCGCCAGGCCAGCGCCCATGCCAGCGGCGCCCCGTACCTGCGGTCGCGCCACGTCGGATGCCACAGTTCCACATGCCGCGACCGCAGCCGCGGGGCGAGCGGCAGCCGCCACGAACAGTCCGTGGCCACCGGGTGGTTGACGGAGAGCACCCCGCCTCGCCGCTCGATCTGCGCGCCCCAGGTGTCGGGCGGCTCCCGGAAGTCGACCCAGCCGGTGTCGCCGAAGACATTGGCGTGCCCGAGGTCGGTGGTGACCTCCTGGCCGGGCACGAGGGTGATCCCGTACCTGGCCCCCACCGCGGCCAGCTCCGCGTGGTGCGAGACGGTGTTGTGATCGGTGACGGCGAGGAAGTCGAGCCCCCGGGTGACCGCGAGCGCCGCCAGTTCGGAGACGGTGAGCGCCCCGTCGCTGTGCACCGTGTGCGCGTGGAAGTCCCCCGCCAGCCAGCGCATCCCGTCCACGGCGGGCAGTGGCGTGCGCGGCGGCCGTTCGGGGGGTACCGGCGGCGCGGCCTGCGCGGGCGGCACCGGCCGGCGCCCGGTGGTGACCACCCGCAGCGTGTACGCCACCCCCTGCGGCGGCACGCGATGCAGCCGCAGCAGCACGTGCCACAGCCCCGGCTCCGGTTCCCCCGGCAGGTAGCCCGGTGTCGCCCAGTCGGCGGCGACGGTGAAGCTCTCGCGCGCCCCGCCCGACCAGCCCCGGAACCCGCCGGGCCCCCAGCAGCCGAGGTCCAGCACGCCGCCGCTGTCCCGGTCGTACGCCAGCTCCACGCGTACCGCCGCCACCCCGGCCCCCACCTCGAAGGGCAGCCGGCGCACCTCCCCCGCCACCCGGTCCGCAACGCTCCACCTGCCGCGAAGCACCACCTCGCTCAACCCCACACCACCTCCCGCCACCAGACTCCCGCGATCCCCGCCCGCGCACCACCCCGCCGGTACGGGTGGGGCGAGCGTGCCTGATGAGGACCGTCCGGCCCGGGAAGGGCCCCGGGGCCACCGGGATCGCAGAGGTCAGTGCGGGGGGACGCATACCCACCACGCCGTGGAGCGACCCTGCCGGGACGCCGCCGCTAGGGCCGGGTCGGCGGGCCGGAGCGCGCGACGCGGAACCCCACGTCGTCGATCCGGAAGGTCGGGTGGCTGCGCCGCCGCACCGACGCCCGGCAGCTCCAGTGCTCGTCGGCCCACCCACCACCGCGCAGCACCCGGTAGGTGCCGTACACCTCGGCGTCGTAGAGGTCCCAGCACCAGTCCCAGACGTTGCCCAGCATGTCGTACAGACCCCAGCTGTTGGGCAGCCTGCCGCCGACAGCGTGGATGCGCCCCTCGGAGTTGCCCTGGTACCAGGCGACCTCGTCGAGCGGGCCGTACCGGGCACCGGTGCTCCCGGCGCGACAGGCGTGCTCCCATTCGGCCTCGGTCGGCAGCCGGTATCCGTTGGCGGAGGTGTCCCAGGCGGCCCGCTCGTCGTCAACGCTCAGCTCGTACACGGGAGTCAGCCCCTCGCGCTCCGACAAGGCGTTGCAGAACCGGACCGCGTCCCACCAGGAAACGCCCTCCACCGGCAGCCGATCGCCTGGGACGCTGCTGGGCCGCAGGCCCGTGACACGTGCGTACCAGGACTGAGTCACCGGGAACGCCGACATCCGGAACGGAGCGACCTCCACCGTCCACGTGCTCCGCGTCCGCCGGTCCGACAGTGTCACCCGCCCCGACGGAACGGCCACCATCTCGTTTGCTGCCCCCGCGTCCACAAGGGCCCACCCTATCGGCGTGGGCCACCGCTCTACCCGTTCGAATGGGCGCACGGACTCCGGGACAAGGTGGTCGCCACCCGGCGGTCGCGGCCGGACCGCGCTGCCCGCGAAGGGCAGCCCGATGAACGAAAGGGCCACCGCCGCGTTCGCGGGGACAGCGCCGTGAAACAGAACCCGGACATGGACGCCATCATTTGATGAACGCTCCTGACCTAGTGTTTTCCGTGTCAGTACGACACCACCCCACACCAGCACCTGATGGAGTCTCCGATGCGTTCGCGTCTCGCCACCCGCCCCGCCCGCCTCGTCCTGGCCGCCGCCGCGGCGGTCGCCCTGACCGCGACCATGACCGCCTGCGAGGACGACTCGGCCACCCCGGCCGCGCCCTCCACCGGCGGCTCGGACGGCGGCTCGGACAGCGATGACGCGACGGACGAGGACACCACCGACGAGGACGCGCCCGGCAGCGGCTACGAGGGCGAGCCCGTCACCCAGGGCTGCGGCACCACCGACCTGACCTTCACCGTCACCGAGGAGTCCCAGGCCGGCGGCTACTTCCTGGTCGCGGCCCAGGCCAAGGAAGGCATCAGCTGCACGCTGGAGGGCTCCTACCCGATGGCGTTCTTCGGTTCCTCCGAGGAGAGCCACGTCTCGCCCGCCGGGCAGGCCGTGGACGACAGCATCGAGATGTCCGGCGACACCATCGCCTACGCCGGCATCAACCCGAAGACCACCAACGACGACAACGGCGCCGAGTACGAGCAGGTCTTCATCAGCATCCTGGGCGAGGACGGCGCCAACGCCGTGGAGTTCCCGATCTCCGCCACCCTCGTCGACCAGCCCGTGGCGACCAACTGGAGCATCCGGGACATCGACGCCGTCCCCATGAGCTGACGCCGTTGCCGAGCGGCCGAAGCGGTACGCCAGGGTTGCGACCCGGCGGTCACGACGACCGCCGGGCGTCCGCCCGTTCAGGCGCGGCGGGGCTCAGCCCTTGACGTGCCGGAGGAACACGCTCCAGGCCGCCCCGGGGAACACGAACGCTCCCCGCGAACGGTCCTTGCTGTCCCCGGTCGCTATGAGTCCGTCGTGAGTTATCTGGGTTTCCAGACAGGCGCCCGTGTCACCGCTGCTGTAGCTGGACTTGCGCCACTGCCCTACCGGCAAGCCATGTCGCATGTGTCATCTCCGCGCGGCTACCTCTTCAGGTGGTTCAGAAACGCGGTCCAAGCTGGACCGGAGAGGACCGCCCCCGGGAGGGACGTGTCCTTGCTGTCCCGAACCACGACAGCGAACGCCTGCGGTAGCTCGGCGATCTCGACGCACTGGCCGTTACCGCTGCTGTAACTGCTTCGGCGCCATATGACCGGGCCGTGGGTGTGTTGCTCCATGCGACTCCCTCCGACGATGGTCTCCATGAGCCTGCCGCTCAGAACTGCGCCCGCCGGGTCGCGTGTACGAACGAGGTCCACTGGGCGACCGAGAACACGAACGCGCCTCGCGAGCGGTCCTTGCTGTCCCCGACCGCCACCAGGCCGTCGTCCGTCAACTGGGTCTCGATGCAACCTCCGCCAGCCGAGCCGGAGTAGCTCGACGTGCGCCACGCCGCTATCGGCAGGTCATATCGCATGGCTTCCCCTATGCGTGATCAAGTTCTGCCGCGATGGCAGAGATCAATTTCATCGACTCGGCAGAGGAAAGGGCTTGAGTCCGAAGGTGCTCCTCAGTGATCCGGTACGGCTCCAGACCTGCCGCTTCCTCGATGAAGAGCCTACTCGCCTTCTGTTCGAGAAAGACAATGTCCATGTGTGCGGGTGCGGGGTACACGAACCGCAGGAACGGGCCCTCCATGCTGGCGTGAGCGCCCGCGCTGTACGGGATGACCTGAATCGACAGGTGGGGTGGATTGGCGATGCTGACCAGCTTGCGAAGCTGCTCAGCCATCACGGACGGCCCTCCGACCTGACGTCGGATCGCGGCTTCGTCCAGGACACAGATGATGCGGGGCGACTGGGAACCCTCAAGAATCTTCTGCCGTTCGAGACGAATCTGCACTCCTTGATCCACTGAGGGGCCGTGTGGCTCCGGAGAGGCACTGATCACGGCGCGGGCGTAAGCCTCGGTCTGAAAAAGACCCGGGATCAGGCCAGATTCGAACTGGAAGATCTGGCTCGCCGTTGACTCAAGCTCGATCAGTTCCATGAGTTTCGGCGAGAGCACATCTTTGCGCTGCTGCCACCAACCACGCTTGCGGCTGTTCCGGTTGAGATCGACGAGGGCTTCGCGCAGGGTCTCGTCCTTGACCTCGTAGAGATCGAGCAGAGCCACCAGCTCCAGCCGGCTCATCCCGGTTTTCCCCGACTCGACCCGGCTGATCTTCGCGTCACTCGCATCAACGACGTCTGCGGCTTCCAACTGCGACTTGCCCGCCTGCTCACGCAGTCGGCGCAACTCCATGCCCAGCCGCATCCTGCGGACCGTCGTCACTGGCTGCCCCAAGACAACCTCCCTTGCGTCGGAGTGCGTTCGGCTCAGTGTGCCTCACTGGCCCGCTGCAAAGGAAAGCATTTCACTCCGTCGTGTGAATGAGATGCAAGTCTGCGACAGAGCCCCTTGCAGAGTCTCGCCGGCTAGTCCAGTCTGATTGCGCTGACGTTGCGCTTACACCCGGCTACAGCACGTGGCTCAACCTGCGCACGTCACAACGCCCCCTGTCAGCAGACACGTTGGAGGTGTGATGAGGAATCCGGTGCAGGTCACCAACAGCAAGAACGTGTACGGGCAGTCGTTAACGGCCTGTGCCGTCCAGGTCGAACGCTGGCGCTCGGTGGCCGCCGAGGTGGTGCGGGGCTGGGGCGGCGGGCGGGACTGCGTGGAGTTGGTGCGGCTGGGGGTTAGCGAACTGATCACCAACGTGGCGCGGCACGTGGAGAACCCCCGCTGTTATCTGCGCATGACCCGCATCGAACTGGAGGTCACCGTGCAGCTCTTCGACCGCTCCCGCCAACTCCCGGTCCTCCTAGGACATCCACCCGACTGGGACGCGGAAGGCGGACGCGGCCTGTGGATGCTGCGGGAGATGGCCGACGACTTCGGGTGCGAGCGCACCCACCGCTGCGCCGGGAAGATCGTGTGGTTCCGATGCGCGCTGTGAATCTCTCGCCCCAGGTCTGGGTGCAGACCGATGCGATCTCCGGGTGGGCGGAAGAAGGGGACTGCCTGATGTGTCAACGCTCGGGCGTCCTGGTGATGTGGCTCGGCCCGGTGGTCGGGTTCGGACGCAGCCGGCCGTTCCATGCCTGCGAGCCGTGCGCCACCCGGCTGGCGCGCTGGGTGCGCGGCGCCGAGCTCGAACCGCCCGCGCCCACCCCGCGTTCGGGCGGCGAGACCACCCATGAACGACGCTACGAGATCGCCGTCAACTCCGTTGCGGCGGTGACCATCTCCGGCCTTCTCTCCCTCACCTCCACCGCCGCCGGACTCTGGCTGGGGGCACGGTGAGGAGTCCCGTCACCGGCCCGGTCCTGGCGCGCGCACTCGCCGATCTCCTCACCGGGGCCCGTGCGACGACGGCCGGGCCCGAGGGGCGGCAGATCATCACGCTGGCTCTCACCACTCGCGGCGCCGACCTGTTGATCCGCACCCTGGCCGGAGCCGGACGCCTGTACACACCCGGCAGCCTGCTGTGGTGCGCCAGGCAACGACGCGTCGGCACGGCCCTCGCCCGCGAGCAACGCCTGGTCCGGCTGCGGGCCGTCGCCGACGACCTCCCCTTCCACGCCCCACCCGGCACCCTCCGGCCCGCCACCCTCCCCCAGATCCAAGCCGCCCTCGCCATACGCCACCGCTGGCACGGGCCCGACTGACCCGACTTTCCCGTTACGGAAACCGCATCGCCTTGTGCGCTGCGTAACGATCCTGCCAGGATCAGGACACGACGTGCACCGCCACGGACATGGGGGTTTTCATAGCAATGCGTGTGACGCAGCTGGTGAGTGAGTGCGAGCTCGGAGACTGCCCCACCCTCTACGCAACGGACCGAGGGACCTTGCTCGTGCAGGGAGAAACACCCCACGACCACGGCTTGCGGCTACCGGCACATGAGACGGTTGTGGAGATCCCGGTGGACCTGATCCGAAAGGCAATTCGTGACCAGCTCATCTGAGACCCTCGGGGACCTCTTCGCCACGTTCCAGCGGGAGGCGTTTCGGCTGGAGACACTGGATGTGTACAACATCCCCCGAAGCGCGGCCAACCTCCAGGCATTCCTGGACGGCAAGCCCCAGCCGGAGGGTTACAACGCCGAGTGGGTAGAGCAGATTCGCTCCCACACCAGCGTGGGGAGAAGGGTCTACCGCGTACACATCCTGTCCCGCCCGCTGACGCCTTACCTCAAGTACGAGCTGGGCTGGGGTTACCGGACGAACATCTCGGGTGGCGAGGAGTTCTTCATCCTCGACACGACAGACCGGCCCAACCCCCTGCCCGGGGTCGGTGACTTCTGGTTCTTCGACTCCGAACGCCCCGCGATCATGAATTACGACGAGACCGGCGCCTTCCTGGGTGCGGAGACACTGCCGGACAACCGGGCCGAGGAGTTCATCCGTTATCGGGAGACCGCCCTCGCGCATGCCCGGCCCTTCCCGGAGTGGTGGGCAGAGCACGGCGAGTGAACCGCGGACAGCTTGGGAGTGTGCTGCGGGAACTGCGGCTGGCCACGGGAAGACAGGCCAATGCCGTGGCCCGCAGCGCAGTCATGTCCCCGAGCAAGCTCAGCAAGATCGAGAACGGGAGACTCACCCCAAGTACCGCTGATGTCGAACTCATTCTCTCCGCTCTCGGCGTCACCGGCGACATAAGGGACCGGTATCTGGAGGTTGCCCGCACCCAGGCGACAGAGGCGCTCGCCTGGCGTCTCCTCAAGCGTTCGGGGGTGCACAAGGCACAGCAAGAGCTGAGATCCGTCGAAGCTCAGATGACAACGCTGCGACTGTTTCAACCCGCGCTGATCCCCGGCCTTCTTCAGACCCCGGAATACATGCGCGCGATTCTGAGCCGTCACGGGCTGAGCGAGGATTCCCTGCACCGCACCACGCTCGCGAGGCTGGAGAGGCAGGGCGTTCTCCACGATTCGGGCAAGTCGTTCTCCTTCGTCATCACAGAGACGGTGCTCCGATGGCTGATCGTGGAGGCCGATGTCATGGCGCGGCAGTTAGAACGGATCATCTCTCTGTCACGGCTGCCTCAGGTGGACATCCGGTGCGTGCCTCTCTCCGCCCGGCAGACAGACATCGCAAATCACTCCTTCGTCATCCGGGATGATCGCACCGTTACGGTCGAGACCATCCATGCCGAACTCACGGTCACCGACCCTCGTGACGTCGATCTTTATATTTCCAGATTCGAAGCATTTCAGCACAGTGCCCTGGCCGATGACGCCATGCGGTCCGCATTGAGCGCCATCCGCGTTGAACTTCTGAAAGGTGGGACCCCGTGATCACTGGCGAGGATTTCGGTCGACTGTTCCGCGACTTTCAGCGAACGGCCTTCCGGCTGGAAACGCTGAGCGTCTACGATGTGGCAGAGGAACAGGAGGAGTTCGCGGCGTTCCTGGCCGGCGAACCGATGGGCGATTCCTGGCACGACAGCCCTTGGGTGCGGTCGATGACCGACTTGGGGAAAGAGCTGTCACGCGTACATGTGCTCCGCTCGCCGCTCACGGATTACCTCCGGTACGAGCTGGCTGCCTACCCCGGGAACATCACCGCCGGTGAGAACATCGGGATCATCGACCTCGCGCATCAGGAGGTCAACGGGTTGCCGGATCACGACTTCTGGCTGTTCGACGATGCGGAGGTCTACCGCATGCACTATACGGACGCAGGGCAGTTCATCGGCGCGGAGTTGCTCCCGGGTGAGGCCGTTCAGCGTTATCAGGGATATCGCGACATCGCCCGCAAGTACGCCATGCCGCTCGCGGACTACCGCGACCAACTACCCCGGAATTGAGCGGTGGAGACCAGCGACACATGCCATCCACGCAACGCGGTCCAAGAATGCGCGCAGTGGGCGCATCCGGGACGCATCCGGGACTGATTCTTGACGCAACGGGAAAGTGGGTAGTCCGCCGATTTACGGGTGGGCATGCTGGTGGCACCGACAGCGAAGAATGAAAGGGAGTTGGTGTCATGAGCGGTAAGCACGGTGATGGCAAGGGTGGTTCCGAGGGGGATCAGCAGCAGTCGCCCCGGGAATCCGATGGGCAGTGGAAGCGTCCCGTTCCGCCCGCCGGGCCGCAGCAGCCCGGAGGCGGCAAGAAGTGATGTACACCGAGGACGCGGAGTATCAGCGGCTCGTCCACCGGATGGGTGAGAGCGGTGATCTCGCGGCGGGCTGGCGGGGGGCGTTTCTGCGCACCCCGCGCGGCTCCTTCGTACCGGACACCATCTGGGCCGAGGACGGGCCCAGCGGGTACCGGGCCGTCCGTCAGCACGAACAGCCCCGGGAATGGTGGGCGCGGGTCAACTCCGACGCCGTCGTGGTGACCCAGCTCGACGACGGGAACCCGGGCGGGCCGGGGGTGGCCACGAGTTCGGTCTCCATGCCCTCGCTCGTCGCCCGCATGCTCGGGCACCTGGACGCCCGGGCCGGCCACCGGGTGCTGGAGGTGGGTACCGGGTCCGGCTGGTCCACCGCGCTGCTCTGCGCCCGCGTCGGGGACGGGCAGGTCACCTCCGTGGAGATCGACGGCGCCGTGGCCCACCGTGCCGCCCTCGCACTGGATCGCGTCGGGCTCCGGCCCCGGCTGCTGGTCGGGGACGGGGAACTCGGCAGCGCCCAGCACGCGCCGTACGACCGGATCGCCTCCACCGCCGCTGTCGCCCGCGTGCCCTACGCCTGGGTCGCACAGTGCCGGCCCGGCGCGCTGATCGTGACGCCGTGGGGGACGCCGCTGTGCAACGCCGGGTTGCTCAGGCTCCGCGTCGCCGACGACGGCACCGCCGAGGGGCGGTTCGTCGACAGCGTGCACTTCATGTGGGTGCGGGGGCAGCGCCCTCCTCCCAACGAGCCCGGGTGCGGCGGTGAGGAACGCGGCTCGGTGACCGCCCTGCGGCCCCAGCACGTACTCGATTCCGTACACGCCGCCTTCGCCATCGGGCTGCGGGTGCCCGGCGTGCGGTACCGCGAGAAGTGGAACGGCTCGGACCCGCACGGGACCTGGCGGCTGGTGCTGTGGGACGAGGGAGGGTCCCGGGCCCTGGTCCGCGCCGACGGGGCGGTCCGGCAGAGCGGGGCGCGCGACCTCTGGGACGAGGTCGCGGCGGCCCGGCAGTGGTGGGACGGGGCCGGACAGCCCTCGCTGACCGCGTTCCGGGTGCGGGTCGGACCGGAAGGGCAGCGGGTTCTGCTGGGCCAGGCGTCGCCGTAGAGCGAGCGGGGGCGCAGGGGGGCCATGTTCGGGCCGCCGCGCGCCGGATGCGGGCCCCCGCCGTGCTACCGCCCGTTCACAGCAGTTCGCCGTCGCGGTAGACCAGGACGCGTTCGGGGCGCGGTATCGCGTACCCCCGTTCGCCCACCGTCACCGGGAGGTCCTCCGGGACGGTCACCTGGAGCGAGGCGCCGGCCTCCTCGGAGTCCAGGGTGAGGAGTTGGGTGCTGCCCAGGTTCTCGATCACCGTGACCCGTCCGGGCAGTGACCCCGGGGCGTGGTGCGTGGTGTAGCGCAGGTACTCGGGGCGGATGCCGTACACCACCTCGGCGCCGTCCGGCAGGGGGCGGGCCCCCTCCCCCATCGGCCCCGGCAGCAGGACCCCGGCGACGCTCACCCACGCGCCGCGCACCGTGCCGGGCAGCAGATTCATCGGGGTGGAGCCGATGAACGAGGCCACGAAGGTGTTGGCCGGTCGGCGGAAAACCTCGGTGGGGGTGCCGAGTTGGCGGATGCGGCCGTGTTCGAGCACGGCGATCCGGTCGGCCAGGGCCAGTGCCTCCGCCTGGTCGTGGGTGACGAAGACAGTGGTGACGCCGAGTTCGCGCTGGAGCCGCTTGAGGAAGGTACGGGCCTCCAGGCGCAGCCGCGCGTCCAGGTTCGACAGCGGTTCGTCGAACAGGAACACGCTGGGGCGCACCGCCATCGCCCGGGCCAGCGCCACCCGTTGCTGCTGGCCGCCGGACAACTGTCCCGGGCGGCGCGCGAGGTAGTCCAGCAGCTCCAGTTCGCCGGCGACCTCGGCCGCCTTCGCCGCGCGCTCGGGCCCCGGCACCTTCCTGATCCGCAGCGGATAGCCGATGTTGTCGCGCACCGTCATGTGCGGGAAGAGCGCGTAGTCCTGGAAGACCATGGCCACGTCCCGCTTGCCCGGGGGCAGCGCGGTGACGTCCCGCCCGCCGATCGCCACCGTGCCGCCGGTGGCGGCCTCCAGGCCGGCGATCGTCCGCAGCAGTGTCGTCTTGCCGCATCCCGAGGGGCCCAGCAGCGCGAAGAACTCCCCGTCCGGCACCACGAGATCCAGGGCGTCCAGGGCGGTGACGTCCCCGGGGTAGACCTTGGTCAGCCCGGTCAGTGAGATGGCCGCCATCAGCTCTTGATCCCTCCGTGGAAGCGGAAGCCGTAGCGGGAGCTGACGAACAGGAACATCAGCACCACCGGCAGCGAGTACAGCAGCGAGAAGGTGGCGATCAGCCCGAGGTCGGGCTGCCCGCCCTCGGTGTAGAAGGTGTACATGACGACCGCCGCCGGGGATTTCTCCGGCGAGCGCAGCAGCAGGAACGGGATGAGGAAGTTCCCCCACACCTGGGCCACCGACCACACCCCGATGGTGGCCAGCCCGGGGCGTACCAGGGGCACCACCACGTGGCGGACGATCTGGAGCGGCGAGGCGCCGAAGACCCGCGCGGATTCCTCGTACGAGCGGGGCGTGCCGTCCATGAAGTCCTTGAGGATGAAGATGGCGCTGGGCAGCAGTCCGCCGCCCATGACCAGGATCACGCCCAGCTGGGCGTCGATGAGCCGCAGTTCGTGGGCGAGGTTGAACAGCGGCACCATGGCGGCCGTGCCGGTCACGATGGAGGACAGCAGGAGCAGGACGTACAGCAGCGCGTCGCGGCCGGGCAGGCGCACCCGGCTCAGGGCGTACGCGGCCAGCGCCGCGGTGACCACCACCAGGGTGCCGGTGCCGGCCGCCAGCAGCGCCGAGTTGCGCAGCGAGCGCAGCGCGCTCGGGTTGTCGAGCAGTTGCCGGAAGTTGTCGAGGGTGAAGGACGGCAGCGAGGCGGCGATGGTGGGAGTGCGGTCGAAGGGTGCGAATGCCAGCCACAGCAGGGGCAGGGAGAAGAACGCGAGCAGTACGGAGAGCGCGGTGTAACGGGCGAGGGTCCGCAGGGTGCGGGTGACGGTCTCGTTCACGCGGCGGGCTCCTTGCTCCGGGAGCGCAGCAGCCGGACGTACACCAGGGCGATGACCAGGTTCGCCAGCAGCATGAGCACCGACAGGGCCGCCCCGTAGCCGAGTTCGCCGCCCTGGAGGGCGGTGCGGTAGAGCAGCACCGGCATGATCTCGGTGCGGTTGTCGGGGCCGCCGCCGGTGAGCAGGAACGGGGTGAAGTCGTTGAAGGTCCACAGGCTGATGAGCAGCAGGTTGGTGAGGACGTGGCCCTTGATGCGGGGCAGGACGACGTCCCGCAGCTGCTGCCAGGTGGACGCCCCGGCCAGCCGGGCGGTCTCCAGCTGCGAGGGCGGGACGTTCCCCAGGGCCGCCGCGTAGAGCATCATCGAGAAGGCGGTGCCGCGCCAGATGTTGAAGACGATGATGGACGCCATGGGGTGTTCGAGCAGCCAGGCGGTGCCGGGGGTGCCGAGCAGGGCGTTGAGGGTGCCGTCGTCGCGGTCCAGCAGGGCGATCCACAGGAACGCGACCACCGAGCTGGGCAGGATCCAGGCCAGCAGCACCAGTGATTCGACCAGGCGCCGCAGCAGGCCGGTGCGGTGGCGCAGCAGCCAGGCGATGCCGAAGCCCAGCAGTGCCTGGCCCAGGACGGCGGAGCCGATGACGAATTGCAGGGTGAGCCACAGAGAGTCGGTGAACCGGTCCTCGTTCAGGGCGCGTTCGAAGTTGTCCAGGCCGACGTTCTGCGGGTCGGCGGCGGACAGTCCGGTGAGCCGATAGTCGGTGACGCCCAGGTAGAGCGTCCACAGGGCGGGGAACAGCAGGAACGCGGTGATCAGCAGCAGTGCGGGGGCGGCGAAGGCGCCGGCGCGGCCCCGGCCGAGGCCGGCGGCGTCACCGCCCGGCGACGTGCTCGGCACCGCCGACGACCCCCGTGAGTGCGTCCTGGTACGCCTGCGCCACCGCCGCCGGGTCGCCGCCGGAGATCACCTCGGCGGTGGCCTCCTGCAACAGCAGCGACACCTGCGGATAGGCGGCCAGCGGCGGGCGGTAGAAGGTGTACGGCAGGACCTCGCCGGCGACGAAGGACAGCATCGGATCGCCCGCCAGTACCGTCTCGTTGACGTCGGTGCGGGCGGTGATGCGGGCGTCCTGACCGCTCATGGCGGCCTGGAGGGCCTCCGCCGAGTTCATGAACGCCAGGAGTTCGAAGGCGAGATCGGGGTCCTCTCCGGCGGGGTTGAGGACGCGGACGCTGCCGCCCGACATGCTGACGAAGTCCTGTCCGCCGGCCCCGGCGCCCGGGGTGACGGCCGGGATCTTGGCGTAGCCGACGGCGGTGTCGCGCTCGGCCATCGGCGCCGTGCCGCTGTCCGGGTCCAGCACGCCGCGCCACAGGTAGTCGCCCTCGGCGAGGATGCCGACGCGGCCCTCGGCGAACCGCTGGAAGGACTTGTCGCGGCCCTGCGCCTCCTGCTGGAGCAGCGGGTCGCCCAGGCCGCCGCCGTACACCTCCTCGTACAGGCCGAGTACCTGGTCGAGCGCGGGTCCTGCGCCCGTCCAGGTGCCGTCCTCGTGGATCTGCGCCCCGGCACCGGCCAGCAGCGGCAGCACGCCCTGCATGGTGGTCGCCTCGCCCATGGCGGTGCCGCCGTTGAGCTGGATCGGGATCACGCCGTCCAGGCCGCTCAGTGCCCGCCCGGCGTCGAGGATCTCCGCCCACGAGGTGGGCTGCCACGTGGTGGGCAGTCCGGCCTGGGCGAACAGCTCCTTGTTGTAGTAGAGGACGCGGCCGTCGGTGCCCCAGGGGATGCCGTACAGCTCGTCCTCGAAGCCGGCGAGTTGCCGTACCGCCTCGGGGATCTGGGCCCAGCCGTCCCACTCCAGCTGTCCGGCGGTCAGCGGCTCGATGTAGCCGGCCTGCGCGAACTCACCGACCCAGATGCCGTCCAGGGTGATGATGTCGGGGCCCGCCCCGGCCTGGAGGTCCAGGGCGGTCTTGGTCTTGTACTGCTCGTCGTCGACACCGCTGGGTTCGAAGGAGACCGAGACCTCGACCCCGTTCGCCGCCTGCGCCTCCTCGAAGCGGGGGATCACCCAGTCCTCGATCCACGCGGCCTCCTCGGCGTTCTTGCCGCCGGCCACCGCGTTGGCGCTGATGGTGAGGTGCGCCGAACCGTCCCCCGCCCCGCCGCCCGATCCTCCGCAGCCGGTCAGCAGCAGTCCCAGGACCACCGCCCCGCCCGCGTACGACACCGCCCGCATCGCCCTCAGCCCCTCTCCGCTGCGAGACGCCTGATGAGGGAGAAGTACCCGAGGAACGGATCACCGTAAAGGGCTGCCGTCAGGGACGGATGAGGAGTTGCAGCTCAAACGTGTAGCGCGAGGCACGGTAGAGGTGCGCGCCGTACTCGACCGCCCGCCCCGTGTCGTCGTAGGCGGTGCGTTGCATGGTGAGCAGCGGGGCGCCCGGCTCCTCCTCCAGGATCGCCGCCTCGGCCGCGGTGGCCGCCCGGGCGCCGATGGACTGCCGGGCGCTGTGCAGGGTGGTGCCCGCGCCGCGCATCAGCCGGTACAGGCCGGTGGCCTCCAACTCGTCCTTCGTGAGCGGCATCAGGTCGAGCGGCAGGTAGTTGCGCAGCCGGGCGATGGGGTCGGCGCCGTGGGTGAGGCGGAGCCGTTCCACGCGCCGTACGGGGGCGCCCTCGGCGATGCCGAGCGCCGCGGCGACCTCCGCGGGTGCCTCGGTCTCCTCGATGGCCAGCACCCGGGTGGCGGGCCGCTGGCCCGCCGTCTCCAGGTCGTCGTAGAGGCTGCTCAGTTCGAGGGGGCGCCGGATCTGGCTGTGCACCACCTGGGTGCCGACGCCGCGGCGGCGCACCAGCAGGCCCTTGTCGACCAGGACCTGGATGGCCTGCCGGACGGTGGGGCGGGAGAGCCCGAGCCGTCCGGCCAGCTCGATCTCGTTGCCCAGGAGGGTGCCGGGCAGCAGCTCGCCGCGTTCGATGGCGGCCTCCAGTTGCTGGGACAGCTGGAAGTACAGCGGTACCGGACTGCTGCGGTCGATGCGGAACGCCAGGTCCACCCGGGGTCACCCTCTCCTGAACACCGTGCTCCGATCAGTTTGTCCTGACATACGATACTGGGCTGTAGAAGGCGGGCCGTTCGATCATCTCGACCTCCGTGCGCTGCCCGCTGCGCTGTGCCGCCACCCCCGCCGCGCACCCGGCCGCCGCCGCGTACCCGTCCCAGGCGCTGGGCCCGGTCACCCGCCCGGCCCGGGTGGCGTCCACCCATTCCCGCACCTGCTGGTCGTACGCGTCGGCGAACCGCCCGGTGAAGTCGTCCGCGATCTCCCCGCCCCACCGCCCCGCCGTGTTGGCGAGCAGCCCGTGCGCGTCGCCGATGCGGGCCGTGCCGTGTTCGCACACCGCCTCGGCCTGCACCTGGTAGCCGAAACCGCAGTTGACGAAGATCTCCACGTCCACGAGCGCGCCGCCGCTCGTCTCGAAGATGATCAGCTGCGGATCGCCGAGCCCTTCGGGAGCGGCGGCCGAGGGCGTGGGCCGCAGCACCGTCACGGCCGTCAGCTCCTGCTCCAGCAGCCAGCGCGCCGCGTCCATCTCGTGCACCACCGAGTCGTTGATGAGCATCTCGGTGGTGAACAGCGGGTGCGAGACAGTATTGCGGTGCCGGCAGTGCAGCATCAGGGGCCGCCCGTGCGTGCCGCCCGCCAGCAGCCGCTTCAGTTCCCGGTACTCGCGGTCGAACCGCCGCATGAAGCCCACCTGGATGCGCCGGTGGCCCAGCGCCTCCTCGGCGGCCATCACCCGCAGCGCGCCCTGCGGGTCGGGGGTGAGCGGCTTCTCGCACAGCACCGGCAGGTCCCGCTCCAGCGCGGCGAGCAGCTGCTCCTCGTGCGCGGCCCCGGGCGAGGCGATGAGGACGGCGCCGACCCCGGGCGCGTCCATCGCGGCGGCAGGATCGGTGTGCGCGGCGCAGTGCGGCCCGACCGTACCCGCGACCTCCTTGGCCCGGACCTCGTCCACATCGGCGACGGCGGCGACATGGGCTCCGCTGATGAGCCGTTCGATGCGCCGCACATGGTCGGCACCCATCCGCCCGGTGCCGAGGACGGCGATGCCCAGCGAGTTCTCTGTGTTCACAACGAGCCTTTCGGTGCGGGTGCGTGCTGCCGCTACGCGCCGCAGGAGCGCAGGTAACGGCGGGTGCGGGTGGCGATGGGGAGCGGGGCGTCGGGCGAACAGGGGTACATGTCCTGCTCGACGATGGCGAACAGCTCCACGCCCAGGCCCTGGGCGGCGGCCAGCACCGGCGGCAGATCGGGCAGCCCGTGCGGCGGTTCGCACATGACGCCGCTGGCCACCGCCGGACCGAACGGGGTGCCCTGCGCCCGGACATCGGCCAGGATCGCCGGGTCCACCTGCTTGAGGTGCAGATAGCCGATCCGCTCCCCGTAGGTCTTGATCAGCCGGACGCTGTCGCCGCCGCAGTACGCGTAGTGCCCGGTGTCCAGGCACAGGCTGACGGCGTCCGGGTCGGTGGCGTCCAGGAAGCGGGTGACGTCCCGCTCGGTGGCCAGGTGGGTGTCGGCGTGCGGGTGGACGACGATGGTCAGCCCGTACCGCTCGCGCACCTCGCGCCCCAGCCGTTCCATGCCGGCGGTCAGCTCGCGGAACTGGTCGGGGCTCAGATGTTCGGGGTCGGTCTGTTCGCCGGTGACCGAGTCGCGCCAGAACTCGGGGATCACCACCAGGTGGGCGGCGCCCATCGCCGAGGTGAGCGCGGCGACCCGGGACACGTGCTCCCAGGTGGCGTCCCACACGGCCGGGCCGCGGTGCAGCGCGGTGAAGACCGTACCGGCCGAGAGGGTCAGCCGACGGCGGGTCAGTTCGTCGCCCAGCAGGGCCGGATCGGTGGGCAGGTAGCCGTACGGGCCCAGCTCGATCCACTGGTAGCCCGCCTCGGACACTTCGTCGAGGAAGCGTTGCCAGGGGGTCTGCTGCGGGTCTTCGGGGAACCACACGCCCCAGGAATCGGGGGCGGATCCGATCCGGATGCGGTCGAGGTCCATGCGCGAGCCTGCCTTCCGTACGTCGTCGGTGTCGTCGGGTCGTCCGGGTGGTCGCGGTCCACACCGGTAACGACCGTACCTCTGGGGGAGTATGGATGTCATTATGTAAAGACAAACCATTGACAGCCGCTCCCGCCCCGTCTACATGTGGGGGGCGATCAGCGTGTCAGGACAACCGGAGGGAGCAGTTCCGCATGGGCATGGACCTCATCACCATGGGACGCATCGGGGTCGATCTGTACCCGCTCCAGACCGGGGTGCCGCTGTCCGAGGTCGAGACGTTCGGCAAGTTCCTGGGCGGCTCCGCCACCAATGTGGCGGTGGCCGCCGCCCGGCTCGGACGGCGCTCGGCGGTCATCAGCCGCACCGGCGCCGACCCGTTCGGCGACTACTGCCACCGCGCGCTGCGCGAGTTCGGCGTCGAGGACCGGTGGGTGACGGCGGTGGAGGACCACCCCACCCCCGTCACCTTCTGCGAGATCTTCCCGCCCGACGACTTCCCGCTGTACTTCTACCGCCGCCCCAAAGCGCCCGATCTGGTCATCCACCCGCACGAGCTGGACCTGGACGCCGTCCGCGCCGCCCGGATCTTCTGGATGACCGGCACCGGGCTGAGCGAGGAGCCCAGCCGCACCGCCACCCTCGCCGCGCTGGCCGCCCGCGACCCGGACCACCCGGACCACGTCGCCACCGTCTTCGACCTCGACTGGCGCCCGATGTTCTGGGGCGAGGCACCCGAGGACCGGGCCAGGCCCCGGTACGCCGAGGCACTCGCGCACGCCACCGTCGCCGTCGGCAACCTCGCCGAATGCGAGATCGCCACCGGGGAACGCGAACCGCGCGCCGCCGCCGAGGCGTTGCTGGCCGCCGGGGTCGAACTCGCCGTCGTCAAACAGGGCCCGGCCGGCGTCCTCGCCCTGCACCGCGACGGCCGCGCGGCCGAAGTGCCGCCGCACACCATCGAGGTGGTCAACGGCCTCGGCGCCGGCGACGCGTTCGGCGGCGCGCTGTGCCACGGACTGCTGGCCCGCTGGGAGCCGCACCGCCTCACCCGGTACGCCAACGCCGCCGGGGCCGTCGTCGCCGCCCGGCTCGCCTGTTCCACCGCCATGCCCTACCCCGCCGAGGTCGAGGCCCTCCTCGCCGGCCACGCCCCCGCACCCGACGCCCGCCCCGACCCAGCCACCGACACCGGCGCCGGCGCCGACGCCGACCCAGCCACCGACAGCGGCCACGATCAAGGCCCCGTGAAAGCGAGCCACCCGTGAGCATCACCATCCCCAACCTCGTCACGGTGCGCGCCCAGCACCCCGAGGCGATCGCCGAGGCGGCGGCACGGCGCGAACGCCGCCCGCTCACCGGCGACTCGGGGCGGCTGATGATCATCGCCGCCGACCACCCGGCGCGCGGCGCGCTCGCCGTGGGCGGCGACCGGCTCGCCATGGCACACCGCGGCGACCTGCTGGAACGGCTCGTGCTCGCGCTCTCCCGCCCCGGCGTGGACGGCGTCCTGGGCACCGCCGACATCCTGGAGGACCTGCTGCTGCTCGGCGCCCTGGAACACAAGGTCGTCATCGGCTCCATGAACCGCGGCGGCCTGGCCGGCGCCGCCTTCGAACTCGACGACCGCTTCACCGGACACCGCGCCGAGGACCTCGCCCGGATGCGCTTCGACGCCGGCAAGCTGCTGCTGCGCATCGACTACGCCGACCCCGGCTCGCTCGCCACCCTGCACTCCACCGCCCGCGCCATCGACGCCATGGCCGCACACCGGCTGCCGGTCTTCGTCGAGCCGTTCCGCTCCCGCCGCATAGACGGCAAGGTCACCAACGACCTCGGGCCCGAGGCCGTGGCCACCTCCATCGCCATCGCCTCCGGTCTGGGCGGCACCTCCGCGTACACCTGGCTCAAGGTCCCGGTGACCGCCGACCCCGGCGACATGGCGCGGGTGATGGAGACCTCCACCCTGCCCGCCGTCCTGCTGGGCGGCGAGGTGCACGGCGATCAGGAGGGCGCGTACGAGAAGTGGCGCACGGCGCTGCGGCTGCCGACCGTACGCGGCCTGGTGGTCGGCCGTTCCCTGCTGTACCCCGCGGACGGCGACGTCGCGAAGGCCGTGGACACCGCTGTCTCCCTGCTCTGACGCTCCGCCGAGACGAAAGGCACCCCCGTGAGAACCAGGACAGCCCACCGGCCCGCCGGTACCGCGTCCTTCGGCCCGTATCCGGTGCACATCACCCCGCAGGACGCCGGCTGGGCGTACTGCTCGCTGCGCGTGGCGCACCTGCCGCCCGGCGGCACCGACACCTTCGCCACCGGCGACAGCGAGTGGATCGTGCTCCCGCTGGCCGGCGGCGCCGAGGTGAGCGTGGACGGCCAGGAGTTCACGCTGACGGGCCGCGAGAGCGTCTTCACCTCGGTCAGCGACTTCGTGTACGCGCCGCGCGACGCCGAGGTGACGCTGCGGGCCCCGGCCGGCGCCGGTGTACGGCTCGCCCTGGCCGGTGCCCGCTGCACCCGGCGGCTGCCCGCCCGGTACCGGCCCGCCGCCGGCGTCCCGGTCGAACTGCGCGGCGCCGGGGCCTGCTCCCGGCAGGTCAACAACTTCGCCGCCGCCGACACCTTCGAGGCGGACCGGCTGATCGCGGTGGAGGTCCTCACCCCCGGCGGCAACTGGTCCTCCTATCCCCCGCACAAGCACGACGAGTTCCGGGCCGAGCAGGAGTCCGAGCTGGAGGAGATCTACTACTTCGAGATCGCCGGGGCCGGCTTCGGCTACCAGCGGGTCACCCCCTCCGGGCACGGCAGCGGCACCGACGTACTCGCCGAAGTACGCGACGGGGACGTGGTGCTGATCCCGGACGGCTGGCACGGCCCCTCCATCGCGGGCCCCGGCCACGACATGTACTACCTCAACGTCATGGCGGGCCCCGGCGCCGAACGCGCCTGGCTCATCAGCGACCACCCCGACCACGCCTGGATCCGCGACGACTGGCGCCACCAGGCCGTCGATCCCCGGCTGCCCCTCTACCGCGCCCCGGAGGTGACGCCGCGATGACCACCACGATCCGGCTGACCGTCGCCCAGGCCCTCGTCCGCTTCCTCGCCGCCCAGTACACCGAGCGGGACGGGGCACGGCAGCGGCTCATCGACTCCTGCTGGGGCATCTTCGGCCACGGCAACGTCGCCGGCCTCGGCCAGGCCCTCGTCGAGTCCGGCCAGGGCCCCGACGCCCCGCTCCCCTTCCACCAGGGCCGCAACGAACAGGCCATGGTGCACGCCGCCGTCGGCTTCGCCCGGCAGCGCGACCGGCTCTCCGCGCAGGCCGTCACCACCTCCATCGGCCCCGGCGCCACCAACCTCGTCACCGGCGCGGCGCTGGCCACCATCAACCGGCTGCCGGTACTGCTGCTGCCCGGCGACACCTTCGCCACCCGCCCCGCCGACCCCGTGCTCCAGCAACTCGAACACCCCGGCGCCGGCGACCTGTCCGTCAACGACACCCTGCGCCCGGTCTCGCGCTGGTTCGACCGGGTGCACCGCCCCGAGGCGCTGATCCCCGCCGCCCTGGGCGCGATGCGGGTGCTGGCGGACCCGGTGGAGACCGGCGCGGTCACCCTGGCCCTGCCGCAGGACGTCCAGGCGGAGGCGTACGACTGGCCGGCCGCGTTCTTCCACGAGCGGGTGTGGCGGGTGCCGCGCCCGGGGCCTGACCCGGACGCGCTGGCCCAGGCGGCGGCGATGGTACGGGCCGCGCACCGGCCGCTGCTGATCGCCGGCGGCGGGGTGCACCACAGCGCGGCGCAGGACGCGTTGTGCGCGCTGGTGGACGCGACCGGCATCCCGGTGGCGACCACCCAGGCCGGCAAGGGCGCGCTGCGCCACGACCACCCCGGGGAGGTGGGCGGGGTCGGGCACACCGGGACGGCGGTGGCCAACGACCTGGCCCGCACCGCCGATCTGGTGATCGGGATCGGCACCCGGTTCACGGACTTCACCACCGCCTCCCACACCCTGTTCGCCGACCCGGCGGTGCGCTTCGTCCATCTCAACATCGCCTCCGCGGACGCCCACAAGCTGGCCGCGCTGCCGCTGGTCGCCGACGCCCGCACCGGGCTGCGGGAGTTGTCCGGGGCGCTGGCCGGGTACCGGGTCGAGCCGTCCTGGGCGCGGACGTACGTGGCGGGCAAGGAGCGCTGGGAGGCCGTGGTGGACGCCGCCACCGCGCCCCGCGACGACACGGGGCCGCCCACCCAGCCGCAGGTGCTCGGGGCGCTCGCCGCGACCGTCGGCGACGAGGACGTGATCATCAACGCGGCCGGTTCGCTCCCCGGCGATCTGCACAAGCTGTGGCGGGCGCGCTCGCCGCGCCAGTACCACCTGGAGTACGGCTACTCCTGCATGGGTTACGAGATCCCGGCCGCCATCGGAGTGGCGCTGGCCGCCCCCGAGCGCGCGGTGTGGGCGCTGGTGGGCGACGGCACGTATCTGATGATGCCCACCGAGATCGTGACGGCGGTGCAGGAGGACCTTCCCATCAAGCTGGTGCTGATCCAGAACCACGGCTACGCGTCGATCGGCGGCCTGTCGCAGGCCACCGGTGCCGAGCGGTTCGGTACGGACTACCGCTTCCGTACGGCGGACGGCGCCTACCACGGGGCGCCGCTGCCGGTGGATCTGGCGGCCAACGCCGCCTCGCTGGGCATGACGGTGCTGCGCGCCCACTCCTGCCAGGAGTTGCGCGAGGCGCTGGCGGTGGCGCGCGAGGCGCGGGGCCCGGTCGCGGTGTACGTGGAGACCGACCCGGACTCCAACGCGCCGGACGCGCAGGCGTGGTGGGACGTGCCGGTGGCCCAGGTCGCCGGCCGGCCGGCGGCCGTCGGGGCGCGGGCCGGGTACGAGCGCGAGGCGGCCGCCCGCCGCCGCTATCTGTGAGGAGAACGGACCACCCCATGAGGACCATCGGTCACTTCATCGACAACAAGCCGGTGGCACCCGCTTCCGGCCGGTACGCGCCCGTTTTCGATCCGGCGACGGGGCGGCAGCCGGCCCGGGTCGGGCTGGCCTGCGAGGCGGAGGTGGACGCGGCGGTGGCGGCGGCCCGGGCGGCGTTCGTCTCCTGGCGCGCGACGCCGCTCGCGCGCCGTACCGCGCCGCTGTTCCGCTACCGGGAACTGCTGGACGCGCGCCGAGACGAGCTGGCCCGGCTGATCACCGCCGAGCACGGCAAGGTGCACGCCGACGCGCTGGGCGAGGTGGCGCGCGGGCTGGAGATCGTGGAGCTGGCCTGCGGCATCCCGCAGCATCTGAAGGGGCAGTTGTCGACGCAGGTCTCCAGCGGGGTGGATGTGGCGTCCATCCGGCAGCCGCTGGGGGTGGTGGCGGGCATCACCCCGTTCAACTTCCCGGCGATGGTGCCGCTGTGGATGTTCCCGCTGGCCATCGCCTGCGGGAACACCTTCGTGCTGAAGCCGAGCGAGAAGGACCCGAGCGCGGCGCTGCGGCTGGTGGAACTGGCGGCGGAGGCCGGGTTCCCCGAGGGCGTGCTGAACGCGGTCAACGGCGACAAGGCGGCCGTGGACCGGCTGGTGGCGCACCCGGACGTGGCGGCGGTGAGCTTCGTGGGTTCCACGCCCGTGGCGCGGGCGATCCAGCGCGGTGCGGTGGAGCACGGCAAGCGGGTGCAGGCGCTGGGCGGGGCGAAGAACCACATGCTGGTGCTGCCGGACGCCGACCTGGACGTGGCGGCGGACAACGCGATCAACGCGGCCTACGGCAGCGCGGGCGAGCGCTGCATGGCGGTGTCGGTGGTGGTGGCGGTCGGGGACATCGGGGACGCGCTGGTGGCGCGGATCGCCGAGCGGGCGGCGGCGCTGCGGATCGGTCCCGGCAGCGATCCGGACTCCGAGATGGGGCCGCTGATCACCGCCGAGCACCGGGCGAAGGTGGCCTCGTACGTGGCGAGCGGCCGGGCTCAGGGCGCCGATGTGGTGGTGGACGGGACGCGGTACACCGTTCCCGGGCACGAGGAGGGCTTCTTCCTCGGGGTGTCGCTGCTGGATCACGTGACCCCGGGAATGGACGCGTACCGGGAGGAGATCTTCGGTCCGGTGCTGTGCGTGGTGCGGGCCGGCTCGTACGAGGAGGGTCTTGAGCTCATCAACTCCTCGCGCTGGGGGAACGGTACGGCGGTCTTCACCCGGGACGGCGGCGCGGCGCGCCGCTTCCAGCTGGAGGTGGAGGCCGGGATGGTGGGGGTGAACGTGCCGATCCCGGTGCCGGTGGGGCACCACTCGTTCGGTGGCTGGAAGGACTCGCTCTTCGGGGACCAGCACATCTACGGGGAGGACGGGGTGCGGTTCTACACCCGCGGCAAGGTGATCACCACCCGCTGGCCCGACCCGGCGGACGGCGGGATCAATCTGGGCTTCCCCAGCGGACACTGACCATCGTTCGATGGCATCAGCCCACTATCGGGGATGGGCAACAGCCGTCTCCATTACGCGCCTTCGCCGTCACAGCTGATCAACAGGGCGCTGCGGCGCGCCGCCCCGCGGGCCGGGGCGGCGCAGGCTCGGTGGTGATCATCAACGCCGAGTGCGAAGAGGTGTGGACGATGGCAGATCGAGGACTGTGGTCGTACAAGGAGATCGCCGCACACATCAAGGTGCAGCCGGACACGGTGCGCTCGTACCGCAAGCACGGCCTGCTGCCGCCGCCGGACGTGACGGAGGGCGGCAAGCCCTTCTGGTACCCGCACACCATTGAGCTGTGGGTGAGCCGGCGTCCGGGCAGCCGTCGCTGAACCGTGTGCCGCGCGATACCCCCACCGGGTAGCTAGATACCCGGTGGGGGTATAAACTCGGGCTGTCGGCGGGCGGCACCGAGCGGCCCCTGGAGAGGAACGAGGATCCTTCCATGAGCACCACGACCTACCAGGTTTCCGGCATGACCTGCGGGCACTGCGAGTCGTCCGTGCGCAGCGAGCTCTCCGCGCTGGAGGGGGTGAGCGAGGTGACCGCCAAGGCGAGCAGCGGACTGGTCACCGTTGTGTCCGAGACCCCGCTGGAGGAGGAGGCCGTCCGGGCTGCGGTCGACGAGGCGGGCTTCGAGCTGGTCGGCCCCGCGGCGAGCTGAGCGAGCGGAGAGAGCGGCGGCCGGACAGGACGCCGGACCACAGCGCCGGACCAGGGCGCGGAAACGGAAACGCGCCCCGCAGCGGGTCCCCCCACAGGGCCCGAAGCGGGGCGCTTCCTGCCGTCCGTTCGAAGCGTCCCCCCACGGGACCCCGGCCGGACGACCGACGGCGTGAATCCAGCCGAATTCGCGCTGTCGTTGCCCGGTTAGACCCGCCAACCGGCAAAAGGTTGCACGCCCGGTGATGTGACCTGCATCACATCACCGGGCGTGCTCCGTTCCGTACCCCGAAGGCCCCTCCCGGACGACGTCCGGGGGAGGATTACCGCTGCTCGACGGGCACGTAGTCGCGCTCGACGTCACCGGTGTAGATCTGCCGGGGGCGGCCGATCCGCGAGCCGGGCTCGGTGATCATCTCTTCCCAGTGGGCGATCCAGCCGGGCAGCCGGCCGATCGCGAACAGCACGGTGAACATGCTGGTCGGAAAGCCCATGGCCCGGTAGATCAGACCGGTGTAGAAGTCGACGTTCGGGTAGAGGTTGCGCGAGACGAAGTACTCGTCGCTGAGCGCGTGCTCCTCCAGGCGCAGGGCGATGTCCAGCAGCTCGTCGGACTTGCCCAGCGCGGACAGCACATCGTGCGCCGCCGCCTTGATGATCTTCGCCCGGGGGTCGAAGCTCTTGTAGACGCGGTGTCCGAAGCCCATGAGGCGGACACCGTCCTCCTTGTTCTTCACCTTGCGGATGAAGGCATCCACATCGCCGCCACTGGCCTGGATCGACTCCAGCATGTCCAGGACCGCCGCGTTCGCGCCACCGTGCAGCGGGCCCGAGAGCGCGTTGATGCCGGCCGACACGGAGGTGAAGAGATTCGCCTGCGAGGAGCCGACGAGCCGCACCGTGGAGGTGGAACAGTTCTGCTCGTGGTCCGCGTGCAGGATCAGCAGCTTGTCCAGCGCGTCGGTGACCACCGGGTCCGGGACGTACTCCTCGGCGGGGACCGAGAAGGTCATCCGCAGGAAGTTCTCCACGTAGCCCAGGTCGTTGCGCGGGTAGACCACCGGCTGGCCCACGGACTTCTTGTACGCGTAGGCCGCGATCGTGGGCAGCTTGGCCAGCAGCCGGATCGCCGAGATGTGCCGCTGCTTCGCGTCGAACGGGTCGTGGCTGTCCTGGTAGAAGGTGGACAGCGCGCTGACCACGGAGGACAGCATCGCCATCGGGTGCGCGTCGCGCGGGAAGCCGTCGTAGAAGCGCTTGACGTCCTCGTGCAGCAGCGTGTGCGTGGTGATCTCGTTGCGGAAGGTCGCCAGCTCGTCCACGGTGGGCAGCTTGCCGCTGCGCAGCAGATAGGTGGTCTCCAGGAACGAGCCGCGCTCGGCGATCTGCTCGATCGGATAGCCCCGGTAGCGCAGAATGCCCTGCTCACCGTCGAGATAGGTGATCGCCGATTTATAGGCCGCGGTGTTGCCGAAACCGGAGTCCAGGGTCACCAGACCGGTCTGGGCCCGGAGCTTGCTGACATCGAAGCCGGTGTCCCCGATGGTGCTGTTCACAATCGGGTAGCTGTAGGTGGCGCCGTCGTAGTTCAGTTCTACGGACTGCGCGCCGTCGCGGTGTTCGCTCACGTCATCCCTCACCGACGTTGTCCTCTTCTTCGAGGTCCTTCGAGTTTCCTTCGGGGTGCCCTGACTCCCTCCCAGTGTCCCCCATCCGGGGCCAATATGTGCACTCAGGGTCGGCAATCGGCCCAGTTTCTGGCACGCCGTGCCGCTGGAACCGGGATGATGCGGCCTATTCTGCCCCGGCGGCCGGGACGGCGCCCGCCGACGGCCCGCCCGCCGGCACCCGCGTCACCCCGCGAGCCGCATGTCGAGCCCCGTGAACCGGCGCCCCGCCGAGACGCTGCGTACCGCCTGATCCAGGGCGCGCCGCGAACCCACCAGCACCACCAGCCGCTTCGCCCGCGTCACCGCCGTGTACAGCAGATTGCGCTGGAGCATCATCCAGGCGCTCGTCGTCACCGGGACGACCACACACGGATACTCGCTGCCCTGCGAACGGTGGATCGTCACCGCGTACGCGTGCGCCAGCTCGTCCAGCTCACCGAACTCGTACTCCACGTCCTCGTCCTCATCGGTGCGCACCACCAGCCGCTGCTCGTCCGCGTCCAGCTCGCGCACCACCCCGACCGTGCCGTTGAAGACGCCGTTGGCGCCCTTCTCGTAGTTGTTGCGGATCTGGGTGACCTTGTCGCCCACCCGGAAGATCCGGCCCCCGAACCGCTTCTCCGGCAGCCCGGGCCCGGCCGGGGTCACCGCCTCCTGGAGCAGCCCGTTCAGCGCCCCCGCACCGGCCGGGCCGCGGTGCATCGGGGTGAGCACCTGCACGTCCCGGCGCGGATCGAGCCCGAACCGCGCCGGAATCCGGCGCGCCGCCACGTCCACCGTCAGCCGCCCGGCCGCCTCCGTGTCCTCCTCGGCGAACAGGAAGAAGTCCGCGAGCCCCCGCGTCAGCGGCGGCCGGCCGGCGTTGATGCGGTGCGCGTTCGTCACCACCCCGGACTGCTGCGCCTGCCGGAAGATCCTGGTCAGCCGGACCGCGGGCACCGGGGAGCCGTCCGCCAGCAGATCCCGCAGCACCTCGCCCGCGCCCACCGACGGCAGCTGGTCCACATCCCCCACCAGCAGCAGGTGCGCGCCCGGCGGCACCGCCTTCACCAGCTTGTTGGCCAGCAGCAGATCCAGCATCGACGCCTCGTCCACCACCACCAGATCCGCGTCCAGCGGCCGGTCGCGGTCGTACGCCGCGTCACCGCCCGGCTTCAGCTCCAGCAGCCGGTGCACCGTGGACGCCTCGGCCCCCGTCAGCTCCGCCAGCCGCTTCGCCGCCCGCCCCGTCGGCGCCGCCAGCACCACCTTCGCCCGGCGCGCCCGCGCCAGCTCCACCACCGAGCGCACCGTGAACGACTTCCCGCACCCCGGGCCGCCGGTCAGCACCGCCACCTTCTCCGTCAGCGCCAGCCGCACCGCCGCCTCCTGCTCGGGCGCCAGCTCCGCCCGGGTGCGCTCCACCAGCCAGGCCAGCGCCCGGCCCCAGTCCACCCCGGCGAAGGCAGCCAGCCGGTCCTCCCCGGCCCGCAGCAGCCGCCGCACCTGACCGGCCAGCGACAGCTCGGCCCGGTGGAAGGGCGGCAGGTACACCGCCATCACGGTGCCGTGCGGATCCTCCGGGTCGGGCACCGGCTCGCGCACCACCCCCTCCGGGTCCTGCGCCAGCTCCCCCAGGCAGTCGATGACCAGCCCGGTGTCCACCTGGAGCAGCTTCACCGCCTCCGTGATCAGCCGCTCCTCGGGCAGGAAGCAGTGCCCCTGGTCGCTCGCCAGGGACAGCGCGTGGCGAAGTCCGGCCCGCACCCGCTCGGGGCTGTCGTGCGGGATGCCGACCGCCCGCGCGATGCGGTCGGCGGTCAGGAAGCCGATCCCCCACACGTCGGCGGCCAGCCGGTAGGGCTGGTTCCTTACGACGGAGATCGAGGCGTCCCCGTACTTCTTGTAGATCCGCACCGCGATGGAGGTGGACACCTCCACGCTCTGCAGGAAGACCATGACCTCCTTGATGGCCTTCTGCTCCACCCACGCCGCGGCGATCAGCCGGGTGCGCTTGGGGCCGAGCCCCGGCACCTCGATCAGCCGGCCCGCGTCCGCCTCGATGACCTCCAGGGTGGCCACCCCGAAGTGCTCGACGATCCGCTCGGCGGTCCTGGGCCCGATGCCCTTGATCAGCCCCGAGCCCAGGTAGCGCCGGATGCCCTGGACGGTGGCGGGCAGCACGGTCGTGTAGTTCTCCACCGTGAACTGCCGTCCGTACTGCGGGTGCGAGCCCCAGCGGCCGCGCATCCGCAGCGACTCCCCCACCTGGGCCCCGAGCAACGCCCCCACGACGGTGAGCAGTTCCCCGCCACCGCCCCCGGTGTCCACCCGGGCGACGGTGTACCCGTTCTCCTCGTTGGCGTAGGTGATGCGCTCCAGGACCCCCTCGAGCACCGCGCTGTGCGACGACATGCCCGCACGGTATCCACCGGCACCGACAGGGGCGAAGGGGGCTGTGGAAAACTCCGAAGGGCCCGGCTCCCCCGCCGGGCCCTTCGCTCCCCTCCTGCACCCCCGTGTTTCCCCGACCCCTACGACACCGGTCACGCCCGAACGGTTGCACCGATCCGCGAAGAGTTTTCCCGCACATGTGCCCTAACGGTCACAGGACCCGCCCGAGCCCCTCCAGCGCCACCAGCGGATCGGGCCCCGCGGGCATCAGGACCACGCTGCCGGCGCCCGCCGCGTGCAGCGCCGCGATCCGCTCCCGGGCCTGCCCGGGGGTGCCGGTGACCGCGAGCTGATCCACCCACTCACCGGGCAGCCGCGCGGCGAACTCCGCACGGTCCGCGCTCTCCTCGCGCAGCCGGGCGAACTCCGCGGCGAACGGCAGCGGGGTGATGTGCGGCGCCCAGTCCGGTTCGCCGATCCACTCCAGCGCCGGCCGCACCGCCGCCCGCGCCACCTGCGGATCGTCGTCCACCGCCGCCACGTTGTACGCCACCACGCGGTGCCCCTCCGCCACCGCCCGCGCGCCGATGTGCCCGCGCGCCGCCGCCAGATACTCGGGGGTCACCGGCTCGGCCAGGATCGTGCCGTCCGCCTCCCGCCCGGACAGCGCCAGCGACTTGGGCCCGCGCACCCCGGCCAGCACCGGCGGCACCACCGGCACCGGCAGATCCAGCGTCACCGCGTCCAGCCGCTCGTCGCGCACCGTCTCCCCCCGCAACAGCGCCCGTACGGTGCGCAGATGCTCGCCCAGCGCGCCCAGCGGCGACGCCGGGTACGCGCCGACCTGCCGCATCCAGCCGGGCATGCCGTGCCCGACGCCCAGGACCGGGCGGCCGGGGTACAGCTGGGCGAGCGTCGCCGCCTCCATCGCCGTCAGCGCCGGGTTGCGCAGCACGGCGGGCAGGATGCCGATCCCCACCCGGATCCGTTCCGTGACCGCCAGCGCGACGGCGGCCTGCGTGAAGCCGCCCCGGAAGAAGCAGTCCTCGACCACCCACACCTCGGCGAAGCCCAGTTCCTCGGCCCGCCGGACGTACTGGATGAACCGTTCCGCCGCCAGATCGCGCGGCACCATCACACCGATATCCGTCATGGCGGTGAGCCTAGGCCGTCTCTTATGGATCGTCGCGGGCCGGGCCGCCGGCTACGGCGCCTCGCTGCGTTGCCGAACTGCCCGAAGGACACCACCCTGAGGGCACTCCGGCGCCTTGCGATGCACCGCATCCGACGACCCGGCCTGATCCGCGAAGATCCAAAAGAGACGGCCTATGCGGCAACTCCCGGCCGGGCCACGGCGAATCAGCAGGGCAGCGGGGGCAGCAGTCCCGGCAGCGGGGCGGGGCCCAGCGAGGTGGTCCTGGGCGGCATCACGGTGCCGCCGGCGGCGCCCGACCAGATCTGTTCCCAGGTGGGCGGCGGCAGGATCAGCCCGGCCTCGTCGTCGGCCGGATGGCGCTCGGTGTACCCGGGCGTGGGGTCAAGTCCCTGGTCCTCGCAGAGGATCGGGATCAGGACGTGGTCGCTGATGGCGGCCGACAGCTCGGCCCACTCCGAGGGCAGGAACCGCAGCCGGCGCGCCGTGGTGACCGGGGAGACGCGGGAGATGGCCCAGATCCTGGACTTTCCGGTGAGTAAAAACGTGCCCGCGCGCGGCACCGGGCGCGGCGAGCCGGCCGGAAGCTCCGTCACCCGGGCGAAGCCGGAGGCCACATCGGCCGCCCGGTACGGGTCGAGGCCGGGCATCGTGCGGTGGGTGGCCGCCAGCCGCAGCGGGTAGCGGCCGTGGTCCACGACCAGGGCCGGCAGCCGGTCGCCCATCCGGGCGGGCTGGCCGCGGTGCAGCCGGCGGGCCGCCTCCAGACGGTGGTGTCCGTCGGCCAGCAGCACCGGGGGCAGCGCCGGGGGCCGCCGGCTCCACTCGCCGGCCACCGCCCACAGCCGCTGGGTGCCGCCGCGGGTGGCCGGCCCCGTACGGTCGGGCGGGCGGCGGACGGTCTCGTCGATGCAGCGGCGGAACGCGCCCGGGTCGGGGGCGGCCAGCAGCAGCGGTTCGGCGGGGGCGCGGCGCTCGCGCAGCAGCCGGGTGTGCAGCCGCACTTCGGGCTCGCCCACCTGCTGGTGCCGCAGGATGTGGCCGCTTTCGGTGCCGTGCAGGCTCAGGGCCCCCAGGACGCCGCGCTGTTCGACCCGGCCGTGCACGTCCAGGCGTTCCAGGACGACGTAGCCGGGGCGGGCGGGCGGTCCGGCGAACAGGCCGGGGAGGGGAAGCAGCAGGTCTGCCCGTGGGGCCGGGGTCGCGGGGAATCCCATCCCGGGGAGCAGCTCAGGCAGCAGTGTGCTCCTCCTCCTTCTCGGGACGCGCGGGCCGCCCGCAGGCTCCGGGATCCGCGCCGCCGACCACCGGGCGCAGCAGGCCCAGGGCCTTGCCGAGGACCGCCTCCACTTCCTGCGGGCAGGACGCGACGGCCGTGATGAAGCCATGCCCGGCGGCCCGGCTGGTGGCCTCCGGGACATGGCTTCCGACGCGAACGGTGATGCCGATGTCGGCGACGCCCGGCAGGGCGTACGCCTCGTCGATCCCGTGCACGGCGTCGAGCCGGCCGGGGGGCAGCCGCAGGGTACGGATACCCGCGTACCGCCGGCCGGACGAGTGGTGCGGCACCGGTACGGGCAGCCGCAGTGCGGTGGCGACGGCGAGCGCCACCGGGTCGGTGCCGGTGGCCAGCGCCAGCAGGTCGCCGAGCCGGCCGGGGCCGGGGTGGGCGTGCGACTCGATCAGGCGCGGTCCCTGCGCGGTACGGACCACCTCGGTCAGGGACAGTCCCGCCCGGTGGCCGGCGGCCCCCAGGGTGGCGGTGACCAGGTCGCCGATCGCCGCCGCGTCCCCCGGGCCGAGGTCGGCCGGCAGATCGTGGCCCTCCTCGGTGAACCCGGGGCCGTCCGACAGATGCTTTCTCGCCACGGCGAGCACGGTGTGCTCACCGTCCCTGGAGTGGGCGAGCACGCTGTACTCGGGGCCCTCCAGGAATTCCTCGATGATCAGCGCCGGTTCGCTCACCAGTTCGGCGGCCAGGAGTGCGGCATCCGCGACATCGCGCAGAAGATGCACCTCCTGGCCGCCCGAACCGGTGCGCGGCTTGGCGACGCAGGGGAAGCCGACCCGCTCGGCGGCGGCCACCAGATGCGTCACCCGGTCGCACTGCTCGAACCGGACGGGGGTACCGGTGAGCTGATTGACCTTGCCGCGCAGCGCCACTTTGTCCGTGAGGTACGCGACGGCGGCGTGCGGATTGCCCCGGAACCGCAGGGCCTCGTTCACCCGCGCGGCGACCAGCGCACTGGCCTCCGCGAAGCCGAACACCGACACCCTGGCGGGATGAGCGGCCAGATGACCGATCGCCATCAGCAGCCCCTGGTGATCCAGCCAGTCCACGGTCAGCGCGTCGTGCGCCGCCGCGACAGCCTCCCGGATCCCCGGAGCCGCCCGGTCGGGAGCGAGGACAAGAGTGCGGGCACCGACCACCCGGGCCGCCCGAACCTCTTCGAGGCGCGGGCTCAGCAACACCGCCAGCGGGGCCTGGGCCATCACCGCACCACTTTCCTGTCCACCGATCCGATCCGATCCGTCGTATCAGCGGGCCGTGGTCAGTCCCAGAGGCTGCCGGTCGTGATGACCTCGCCCTTGGCGTCCGGGGAACCGGCAGCCATGGCGACCCCACCGGAGGCACCCACGAGCAGGAGAGCTGCGATAACGCTCAGAGCAAACTTCTTCACGGGATCCCTCTTCCGTGTCCACATAGGCGAACATGAATGGCATGTTGGCCCAATCATGCTCACGAGCATTCACGAGGAAGTCGATAGAGTCCCTGTGGCATCATCTCGCCTGTCCAGTTGACGCCAAGGTGCTTGCTGACGTCATGCGAGGAAGATGAGCGTGTACGAACCCGGGGAAATAGACGCCGCGACGACACGGGTTTACCGGTTTCGCGTGATTCATCCCACCGACTCGGTGGCACAGATCGCCGCCCGGGCCGGCATTTCCACCGCCGAGGCCGCCTCCGCCGAGGCCCGGCTGACCGAACTGGGCCTGCTGCGGCCCTCGCCCGGCGGCGGACTGGTCGCCATCTCCCCCGAAAGCGCCGCCGACGCCCTGCTGGCACCCATCGAACAAGACATCCTCCAGCGCCGCATCGCCATGGCCGCCACCCGCGCCCGGCTGCACGCGCTCTCCGGCGACTACCTCGAAGCCCGCAGCATGCGCTCGGCCAAGAGCAGCATCGAGGTCGTCGAGGGTATCGACAACACCCGCGCCGTCATAGCCGACCTGGACCGCACCTGCGCCAAGTCGGTCGACGCGCTGCACCCGGGCGGCGGCCAGAGCCGGGCCGCCATCCAGGCCGCGACCCCCGGCGACCTGGAAATCCTCGAACGCGGCGTGAAGGCCCGCACACTGATGCAGCACACCGCCCGCCGGCACCAGCCGACCGTCGGGTACGTCACCACCCTCATCGAGGCCGGCGCCCAGGTGCGCAGCATCACCGCACTGCCCTCCCGGATGCTCATCTACGACGGCAGCTGCGCCGTCCTCCCGCTGGACCCGCTGCACACCAAGTCGGGTGTGGCGCTGGTGCGCGACCCCACCGTGCTCGGATTCCTCCAGCAGCTCTTCGAGCACTACTGGGACCGGGCGGCGGACTTCGTCGAAGGGCCGAAGAAGTCGGGCTCGGCACCCGTGGGCGTGGACCGCGACGTCCTGGTGCTGATGGCCGCCGGGAAGAAGGACGAGGCGATCGCCCACCAACTGGGCATGTCCCCACGCTCGGTGAGCCGCGTGGTGGCCCGGCTGCTGGAACAACTGGACGCCGACAGCCGGTTCCAGGCCGGCGTCCGGGCGGCGCTGAACGGCTGGCTCTCCTAGATGCCGATCCACGAGGTCGAGGACATCGACGCCACCGCGCTCCAGGTCTACCTGCTACGGGTACGGCACCCCGCGGACGACGCCGACCGGCTCGCCGCCCGCGCCGGGCTGCGCCCCGAGGAGGTCACCCGCGCCGAGGCCCTGCTGTACGGGCTCGGCCTGCTCCAGCCGTCCCCGGCGGGCGGCTGGGTGGCGGTCAGCCCGGAGAGCGCCGCCGACCAGCTGCTCGCCCCCGTGGAGGCGGACATCCTCGCCCAGCGCATCACGATGGCGGCCGCGAGGGAACAATTCCAGTCACTGTCGGGCGAGTACGTCGCGGCGCGCGGCATGCGGTCCGCCGAGATCAGCATCGAGGTCGTCGAGGGCATCGGCAACACCCGCGCCGTCATCGACGACCTGGCGCGTACCTGCACCGAATCGGTGGAGACCCTGATGCCGGGCGTCCCCACCGACGAGGCGATCGACGCGGCCGTCCCGCTCGACCTGGAGCTCCTGGCGCGCGGTGTCGGCATCCGCGTCCTGATGCAGCACAGCGCCCGCACCCACCGCGTCGGCCTGCGCTACGCCGAGACGATCGGCGCGGCGGGCGCCCAGGTGCGCAGCGCCGGGACACTGCCCTCGCGGATGCTGATCTACGACCGGCGCTGCGCGGTCCTCCCGCTGGACCCGCTGCACACCGGGACCGGGGTGGCGCTGGTGCGGGACCCCTCCGCGCTGAGCTTCCTGTGCCAGGCCTTCGACCACTGCTGGGACGACGGCATCGACATCCCGGTGACCGCGGGCGCCGGGGAGGCGGGGGACGGCGTGCCCAACGGCCTGGAGCGCGAGGTGCTGCGGCTGATGGCGGTCGGCAGGTCGAACGACGACATCGCGGAGCAACTGGGAATCTCCCGGCGCTCGGTGAGCCGTCTTGTCTCCCAGCTGATGGCCCATCTGGGCGCCACCAGCCGGTTCCAGGCCGGGGCCCGGGCCGCCCTGAACGGCTGGCTCGGCTAGGCCGTCAGGAAGACGCCGATGGCGGGGGCCCGGGGTGGGGGCCGACGGGAGGAGCGGGCACGTGGGCGTCCGCGACCGACCGCCCACGCGGACACACCACCGCGTCACCGCGCCTCGGCCAGGCGGCGGAACTCGCTGGGGTTGGTGCCCCGGATCCTCTTGAACGCCACGCTGAACGCGAACGGATCGCTGTAACCGACGGCACGGGCGACGTGCGCGACGGTGGAGGACCCCTGCTCGACCAGGAGATCCGCCGCCAGCGTCATGCGCCAGCGGGTGAGATAGGCCAGCGGCGGTTCCCCGAGCAGATCGGCGAACCGTTTGGCGAGTGTCGAGCGGGACACCCCGGTACGCCGGGCCAGTTCGCCCACCGTCCACGGCGCCGCCGGCTCGCCGTGCACGAGGCGCAGGGCCTGGCCGACCACCGGGTCCTTCTGGGCGGTCCACCAGGCCGGGGGGCGGCCACCGGGCCGGTCCAGCCAGGTGCGCAGCGTACAGACCAGCATCCAGTCGAGGAGGCGGTCGAGCACGACCTGCTGGCCCGGTTCGTCGCGGGCCACCTCGGCGGCGAGGTGGTCGAGCACCGGGTCGCCGGTGCCTCCGCAGTCCACCCGCAGCACGACGGGCAGCGCCTCCATCAGCCGCCGGCTGATCTCGCCGCGTACCGGGTAGGCCCCGACCACCAGGGTCGTCGCACCGCTGTCGTCGCCGCCCCCTTCCCCGGGATCGTGCCAGCCCAGCCTGTGCCGGGTGCCGCCCTGCTCGGGCGTCGCGCAGTCCTCTCCGCAGATGATCGGCTCGGCCGTGCTGCCGGGCTCGTCCACGAAGGTGAAGGTCGTGGGACCGCGCACCACGATCGTGTCGTGGGCGCCGAGGTGCTCGGGCGGATGGCCCTCCGGCACGATCCAGCCCGCCCCGGTGAGGACGGTGCACAGGGTCAGCGGCGCACCGTCCACGAAGTGCAGTGACCAGGGCGCGGAGAGCGTCGAACTGCCGAACAGGGAGCCGCGGGCCCGCACTCCGCGGAAAAGGTCACTGGTCACGTCCATAGGGACAGGCTAGACGATCGCAAAGGTATTCCGGCCTCTCACCCATGTGATCGTGCGTCCCGTGGGTGTTCTGTAGGAGCCATGACGCGAAACGCACAGCTTGTGCCCGGTGCGACCGGCACGGCGGGACCCAGGAACGCCACCCGACTGCGGCAGGCGCGTGGGACGGGCGGTGACCCGCGCGGCAGCCCGGCCCCGGCCGCGACCGCCCGGCACCGCCGTACGGCCCCGGAGTGCCGCTCACGGACGACGTGAGGCACCGCGTGCCCGACCCCCGATCCGTATCCCGCCCCCATGGAGGCCCTGACATGACACCTGATGACGGCGACCCCCTGACCCTGCTGGTCACCGCACACCCGGACCCCGGCTCCCTGACGCATCACGTGGCGCGGCAACTCGCCTCGGCCCTCCGTCCCCGGGCCGTCGAGGTGGCGGACCTGCACCGGGAGCGGTTCGATCCCCGGTTCACCCCGGCGGACCGCCGCCACTACCAGGAAGGCGGCACCCACGCTCCCGACGTGGCCCGCGAGCACCGTCGTCTCGACCGCGCCACCGACCTCGTCCTGGTCTTCCCGGTGTACTGGTGGTCCATGCCGGCGCTGCTCAAGGGGTGGATCGACCGCGTGTTCGTCAACGGCTGGGCTTTCGATTACTCGGTCGGGTCGGAGCTGCGTCCGAGGCTCCAGCGGCTCACCACGCATCTGCTGCCCATCGCCGGCGACGACGCCGGCAGCTTCGAGCGTCACGGCTACGAACGCGCGTTGCGGACGCAGATCGAGCACGGCATCGTCGACTACGTCGGCAGCCGCCGCGGTGCCACCGCGTTCATCCATGAATCCGACCAGCCGTCCTCCCCGGCCACGGCGGAGAGCGTCGCACGGGCCGTACGCCTCGTCAGCGAAGCGGTACGGACCGGGACTCCTGCCACGTGACCTCTCACGATCCGCGCGAGGAGGGCGGGACCGCCGGCGGCACGAACCGGCGGTCCGGCTCGGGCAGCCAGGCGCCCGGCGGGCGGTGCAGCCAGTTCCCGGTGGCGGCCAGCGCCGCCGCCGTGTCCAGCAGCGCGGCCAGCCCCGGGTGCTGCAGGGCGCGGGGCCACACCACCGAGACCGGCGACAGCGGCACCGGGTCGGTCAGCGGGCGCAGCACCATGCCGGGAACCCCGGTGAACTGCTCGCTGGCCAGCACCCACCACCCGCGCGCCCGCACCAGCCGGACGAACTCCTCCTCGCCGTCGATGCGCGGGAACGGCGGCGCCACCGCGATGCCGCGCCCGGCGAACAGCCGCTCCGCGTAGTCCGTCCACTCGGTGGTCTCCGGATTGCCGGCACCCGCGTACAGCTCACGCCCGGCCAGCCGCTCCAGCGGGATCTCGGCGAGCCGGGCCAGCGGATCGTCGGCGGGCAGCAGCACCGCCGTCCGCTCGTAGCGCACCAGCCGGTGGTCCAGCCCGGCGCGGACCCCGGGGTCAAGGCCCGCGAACCGGCCGAAGGACACATCCAGCTGGCCGCGCGTCATCTCCGCCACCGCCCCGGCCAGACCGCTGTGGAAACGGGCCACGAACTCCACCCCGGGCGCCGAATCGCGGGCGGCGTCCAGGATCAGCCGGGCCGTGGTCACCGGCGCCGACACATCCACCACCAGCGGACGGGCCCCCGCCCCGGCGCCGCGCACCGCCGCCGCCAGGTCCCGCTGCGCCTCCAGTGCCCGGCGCACCGGTGCCAGCAGCCGCTCGCCCTCGGCCGTCAGCGTCACCTGGCGGGTGCTGCGGACGAACAGCCGCGTCCCCCACTGCTCCTCCAGCCGTCTGATGTCCCGGGACAGCGCCTGCTGCGCGACGAACAGCCGTGCGGCGGCGCGGGTGAAGTGCAACTCCTCGGCCACCGCGACAAAGGCGCGCAGCAGCCGTGGATCGGTGTCACGGTCGGCGGGCATTCCCTCATTGTCGCCGGTCGGGGCCGATTCACTACCGGATTGTGTGAATGGCGGCCGATCAGGTGTTGGACGCCCCGCGCGGCCCGGTCCGAAGGTGATCCCCATGCAGTTCGCCCTCACCGGCCACACCCTCGTCCACGTTCCCGGCTCCCCCGACCGGCACCGCCGCTGCCGCCGACCCCGGCACCCGCGCGGCCCGTACGCCCGGCTGTTCGACGCACCGGGCGCGCTCGCCTTCACGCTGCCCAATCTGCTGGCCCGGCTGCCGATGGGCATGTTCAGCATCTCCGCCGTGCTGCTGATCACCGGGCTGCACGGCTCGTACGCGCTGGCCGGCGCGGTCGTGGCCGCCACGCTCGCCGCCTCCGCCGTCGGCGGCCCGCTGCTGGCCCGGCTCGTGGACCGGTACGGGCAGGCCAGGATCACCGTCCCGGCCGTGCTGCTGACCGGCACCGGACATCTGGGGCTGCTGGGGTGCGTCACCGGCGGCGCCCCGCTGTGGGCCTGGTTCTGCTGCGTCCCGCTCATGGCGGCCACCCCCAACACCGGTGGCATGTCACGGGCCCGCTGGGCGCACCTGTACCGGGACGATCCCGCCGCCCGGCACACCGCCAACTCCTTCGAACAGGCCATGGACGAGCTGTGCTTCCTGCTCGGGCCGCTGATCGCCGCCGGGCTGTGCACCGCGCTGTTCCCGGCGGCCGGCGCTCTCACCGCGGTCACGCTGCTGATCACCGGCGGTGTGCTGTTCGCGGCCCAGCGCCGCACCGAGCCGCCGGTCGCCCCCCGTGGCCCGGGGCGGGCCCGCACCGGGCGGGCCCCGCTGCTGCTGCCCGGGATACCGCCGCTGCTGGCCACCTTCCTGTGCACCGGCGCCGTGTTCGGCTCGCTGGAGGTGGTGACGATCGCGTACGCGGACGGTCTGGGGCTGAAGGCGTGGGCGGGCGCGGTGCTGGCGGCGCAGGCGCTGGGTTCGGGGGCGGCCGGGCTCGCGTTCGGACTGCTGGCCCCGGGGGCCGCCCCGGTACGGCGCCGGCTGGTGCGCTGGGTGACACTCATGGCCGTGCTGATGGCGCTGCCGCTGCTGGTGGCGGCCGGCACCGGCGCGCTGCCGCCGCTGGTGCCGGTGCTGCTGATCGCCGGGATGGCGACGGCGCCGACCATGGTCACCGGGATGACGCTGCTCCAGGAGCTGACCCCGGCGCCCCGGCTCAACGAGGGCATGTCCCTGGCGGTGACGGCGCTGCTGTCCGGCATCGCCGCGGGCGCGGCGGCCGGCGGCTGGGCGGCCGAACATCTGCCGCCCGGTGCCGCCGGCTACGCCACTCCGCTGACCGCCGCCGCGCTGGCGGCGGCGGTCGCCGGGCTCGCGTTCTACTCCTGGAAGCCGGTGAGGAAGTCCACCGCGACCGGGCCCGCCGTGGCGCCGCCCGAGCCGCCGTCCAGCAGCAGCACGGCGAAGGCCAGGTCCGCGTCGCCGAGGTAGCCGATCAGCCAGGCGTTGGTGGACAGTTCACCGTCGCCGGTGTCGAACTCCGCCGTTCCGGTCTTGGCGTGCGGCGTGCCGGGCACGGAGCCCAGCACGGTGGCGGTGCCGTCGGTGACGGTGTCCCGCATCATCGAGCGCAGCGCCGCGTAGGTGTCGGCGCTCAGCTCGGACGGCGCGGGCGTGGGCTCGGCGACCGCGTCGGGCACCAGCACCGGCTGGTGGAAGGCGCCCTCGGCGACGGTGGCCGCCACCGAGGCCATCACCAGCGGGCTGGCCTGCACGCGGGCCTGCCCGATCAGCGAGGCCGACAGGTCGTTGGCGCCCTCGGCGTCCGGCACGCTGCCGTCGAACGAACCGGTGCCCAGGTCCCATGCGACGCCGATGCCGAACGCCTCGGCGGTCAGCCGCAGCGTGTCGGGCTCGAAGCGGTCCCGGTTGGCTATGTAGGCGGTGTTGCAGGAGGCGGTGAACGCCTCGTGCAGCGTGGTGGCCGGGCCCAGTTCGAACTCGTTCTGGTTCTGGAAGCGGTAGCCCTCCACGGTCTCGTACTTCGGGCAGCCGATCGCCTCGCCGGGCGCGGTGCCGCCCTCCAGCAGCGCCGCGGTGGTGATCACCTTGAAGGTGGAGCCCGGCGCGAGCTGCCCGCTGAGCGAGCGGTCCCCGCCGTCCAGCGGGGAGTCGGCCGCCGCCAGCACCTCCCCGGTGGAGGGCCGCACCGCCACGATGGAGCCGGCCTGGTCCGTACCCTCCAGCGCGGCCTCGGCGGCACGCTGCACATCGGCGTCGATGGTGGTCTGCACGGGGGTACCGGGCTCGCCGCCCTCCTGCTCGTAGAGCACCTCCACCGCGTCCCCCGACTCACGGTCGGCGATGACGACGGCGGCGCTCGGGGTGCCGGCCAGCTGCTCCTCGTACCGGCCCTGCAGGCCGGAGGACCCGGCGCCGGTCGCGGGGTCAAGGCCGCCGACCACGGTGCGCGCCAGATGCGCCAGCGGGCGGCTGTCCTCCGCGAACTGGAGGCCCTCCACCGCGCGCAGCGTGTCCTCGTGCTCGCGGAAGACCTCGTCGCGCAGGCTCACCACGGACACGGCCTGGTCGGGGTCGGACGCCTCCACCCGGTCGGCCAGCGCCTCGGTGTCCAGGCCCACCTCCAGCCCGTCCAGCGCCTCGTAGGCGGCCTCGGGGTCGCTCAGCCGGGCGGGCCAGATGCTCAGGTCCCACACGACGGAGGGACCGGCCAGCTGGCTGCCGTCCGCGGCGAGGATGGGGGCGCGCTCCGACTGGTCGGTGCTCAGCACCAGGGTCTGGCCCTCGGACAGCTCGGGGTGGACCAGCGGCGACTCCCAGTGCACGTGCCAGGTGTCGTCCTCGACTCCGTCGAGGGCGGCGTACAGGGAGGACTCGTAGGACCACTCCCCCACCCCGGGCAGGGTGAAGGAGGCGGTGAAGGGCACCGTGTACGCGGCCTCCGGTACGCCCTCGCCCAGCTCGGCGCGCACCACCTCCCCGTCGATGGTGAGGGCCGTCGCCTCGGCACCGAGGTTGCGCTGGACCGACTCCAGCAGCGAGCCGGCGGCCTCCTCGTCGTTCGTGTGTGCGGCGGCCCCCTCCAGATCGCCCTCCGCCCAGGCGTCCAGGAATGCCTTGGCCTCCGCCCGGGCGGCGCTCGCCGGGTCGTCGTCGCCGCGCAGCAGCAGGACGGCGCCGATCGCCAGCACGGTGACGGCGACCGCGCCCCCTATGATCCACTTCGTTCGGTTTCCGCCGGTCGTCTCGGGCTCTGGCCGGCCCTGAGGACCCCACCCCGCCGGTGCACTGTCTGCCATGCCGGTGACCCTACCGGGCCCCACGGACAGTCATCCCGGGGTTCGAACAAACGCAGGCCCCGGCCCGCGCGAACGCGGGCCGGGGCCTGACGGTGAAAACAGTGGAGATGGCGGGAATCGAACCCGCGTCCAGTGACGTGGAAAGAGGGCTTCTCCGAGCGCAGTCCGCTGCGATTTTCTCAGCCCCGGAGATCACGCGGACAAGTCTCCGACGGGCTCAGTCACTGTTAAATGTCCCGCAAGCCTCCGTGACCGAGGCTAACGGTGAAGTCCCCTAGCTGATACCAGGAACCGGGACGGGAACAGGCCCGGGCTGGCACCTCACCAGTCGCTACTTATGCAGCGAGGGCGAAGGAATCGCGCTTGGTATTGGCGATTATTTTTTTGCGACATATGGTTTACGAGATCATTGCCGCTTCCTCGGCTCGCTTCCCCTGCTTCGACAACCACTGTCGAAACCGATCATCCCCATGTTGAGTTAACAAACAGCCGGGCCCCGTGGGACCCGCTGTGCACCAGTGTACGCCACCCGGTGCCGCGACGCCCGGGCTTTTTCCGCGCCGCTCAGGCGCGCTGCCGGCGACGGGCCGCCGACATCGCGCGCTCCGCCTCCCGGGTGTCCTGCTTCTCCCGCAGCGTCTGCCGCTTGTCGTACTCCCGCTTGCCGCGCGCGACGGCCAGCTCGACCTTCACCTTGCCGTTCGTGAAGTACAGCGCCAGCGGCACCAGCGTCAGACCCGACTCCTGCACCTTGCCGACCAGCTTGTCGATCTCCGCGCGGTGCAGCAGCAGCTTCCGCTTGCGGCGCGCGGCGTGATTGGTCCAGGTACCCTGCGCGTATTCCGGAATGTGCACATTGTGCAGCCAGACCTCACCCCCGTCGAGCTGCCCGAAGCCGTCCACCAGCGAGGCCCGGCCCTGGCGCAGCGATTTCACCTCGGTACCCGTGAGCACCAGGCCGCACTCGTACGTGTCCAGGATCTCGTAGTCGTGCCGCGCCTTCTTGTTCTGCGCGATGAGCTTGCGCCCCGACCCGATCGCCGTCTCTTTCTTCTTCTTAGCCATGACGTGATCAGTCTACGGCGCCACGCCGCCGCGCCGCCGCCCGTTTAACGGTCGCCCGCCGCACCGCCCGGCCGGCGCGGACCACGCCCTCAGCCGGGCCCGGCGGCCAGCCCGTCCAGCACCGTACGCGCCTTCTCCTCGGCGTCCTCGCCCGCCTCCACCGGCAGATCCGGCTCGACCGGCCGCTCCTCGTCCACCGTCCGCCCCGAGGGCGTCGCGTAATACCCCACGGTCAGCTCGGCCACCGACCCGTCCGGCTGCTCGCTCGGCATCTGCACCGTCCCCTTGCCGAACGTGCGCGAGCCCACCAGCACCGCCCGGTTGCGGTCCTGCAACGCCGCCGCCAGCAGCTCCGCAGAGCTCATCGTGCCGCCGTCCACCAGGACCACCAGCGGCGTACGGGTGTCCCCGCCCGGCTCCGCGTGCAGCGCCCGCTGGTCACCGTGCACGTCGTACGTCGCCACCAGACCGCCGTCCAGGAACACCGAGGCCGCCTGCGCCGCCTCCGTCAGCAGCCCGCCGCCATTGCCGCGCAGGTCAAGCAGCACCGCGTCCCCGGCCGGGACGCCGCCCACCGCCTCGCGCAGTTGACCGGCCGAGCCCCGGGTGAAGGAGGAGACATGGATCCGGGTCACCCCGGGCACCTCCCGGGTCACCGACACCGTCTCGGCCGTGAGCCGGGCCCTGGCCACCTCGGCCTCCCAGCGCTCCCCGGCCCGCACCAGGCCCAGCAGCACGGTGGAGCCGGGCCCGGCCGCCGCCGGCTGGTCGCTGCCGCGCAGCCGCCCGACCGCGTCGGTGACCGCGCCGCCGTCCAGTCCGGCCCCGTCGATGGTGACGATCTCGTCGCCCGGCAGAATCCCGGCCCGCTCGGCCGGACTGTCCGCGTGCACCTCGTTGACCACGATCCGGCCGTCCGCCGTGCGGCTGACCGCTATCCCGGTGCCCACGTACTCGCCCTCCAGGGACAGCCGCAGCCGCTCGTACTCCTGCGGCGAGTACGCCGCCGCCCAGCGGTCACCGCTGCGGCTGACGAGCCGGGCGGCGTCACCCGCGTCCCGTGGCGCGTCGTCGCCGGCCGCCACGGGGACGCTGTCGGCGCCCTCACCCTCCGGCTCCTCGATCCAGGAGCCGGTCGCGGCCCCCGACATGAGCACACCGGCGAACACACAGGCCAAAGCCGCCCCACGCCGGACAGACCGGGGCGTCAGCCGATCAGTCGGACCTGACATGGACGGGAGTGTAGGTCACCGGACCGGGGCGCGCGGAAGGCCTTTCGGAGGTGCGTGGCGTGATTCATCACACCCGCGTCACACCTTCAAGTACTTGCGCAGCGCGAAGAACGCCGCCACCGACGGCATGAGCGCACCCACCGCCAGCACGAACGGCAGCACCGAGATCACCGCGTCCCAGCCGATGAAGTTGATCAGCGGGATCTCCTGGGCCAGGAAGTTGTTGATCGCGAAGTACTTGACCCCGATCAGCAGCACACAGGCGAACAGGCCGCCCAGCAGCCCCGCGATCGCCGCCTCCAGGATGAACGGCATCTGGATGTAGAAGCTGGACGCGCCCACCAGCCGCATGATCCCGGTCTCCCGGCGGCGGCTGAACGCCGACACCCGCACCGTGTTGACGATCAGCAGCAGCGCCACCACCAGCATCAGCGCCATCAGGCCCAGGGCGGCGTAGTTGACGCCGTTCAGCAGCGCGAACAGGTTCTCCAGCTGCGCCCGCTGATCCTCCACCGAGTAGACGCCGTCGCGCCCGGCGAACGCCGTCGCGACCACGTCGTACCGCTCGGGGTCCACCAGCTTGACCCGGAAGGACTCCTGCATCTGGTCGGGCGTCACCACGGCGGCGATCGGCTGACCCTGCTGCTGCTCCTGGTAGCGGTCGTACGCCTCGCTCGCGGACTCCTCGTACACCTCGTCGACCAGCTGCATGGCCTCCAGCTCGCCGAGGATCTCCTCCTTCTGATCCTCGGTCACGGCGCCGCGCGCACACTGCGGAGCGTTGTCGGCGTCGTTCTCGTTGCAGAGGAAGATCGAGACCTGGACCTTGTCGTACCAGAAGTCCTTCATGCTGTTGACCTGCTGGTTCGCCAGCAGGGAGCCGCCCAGCAGCGCCAGCGAGAGGGCGACCGAGACGATGACCGCGAAGGTCATCGTGAGATTGCGGCGGAGACCGACTCCGATCTCCGACAGGACGAAGTGGGCGCGCATGGCGTCCTTTCAGTGCGGGGGTGAGTGCGTGAAGCGCCGGAGGTCAGTTCTGGTAGCCGTACACGCCGCGCGTCTGGTCACGCACGAGTCGGCCCTTCTCCAGCTCGATCACCCGCTTGCGCATCTGGTCCACGATCTGCGCGTCGTGCGTCGCCATGACCACGGTGGTGCCGGTGCGGTTGATGCGGTCGAGCAGCTTCATGATGCCCACGGAGGTATCGGGGTCGAGGTTGCCCGTGGGCTCGTCGGCGATGAGCAGCATGGGGCGGTTGACGAACGCGCGGGCGATCGCCACCCGCTGCTGCTCACCACCGGACAGCTCGCCCGGCATCCGCTCCTCCTTGCCGCCCAGGCCCACCAGATCGAGGACCTCGGGCACGGTCTTGCGGATCTTGCCGCGCGCCTCGCCGATCACCTCCATGGCGAAGGCGACGTTCTCGCCGACCGTCTTGTTCGGCAGGAGGCGGAAGTCCTGGAAGACGGTGCCCAGTTGGCGGCGCACCTGCGGCACCTTCCAGTTGGACAGCCGGCCGAGGTCCTTGCCCAGGACGTGCACGGTGCCGGTGCTGCAGCGCTCCTCGCGCAGCAGCAGGCGCAGGAAGGTGGACTTGCCGGAGCCGGAGGAGCCCACCAGAAAGACGAACTCACCACGCTCGACCTCCAGGGAGACATCGCGCAGTGCCGGCGCGGTCTGCCGGGGGTACGTCTTGGAGACATTGTCGAATCGGATCACGGTTACACCACGTCAAGGCTGGGTACATGCGGCGGAAGCCCCTGGCGGTATCTCCCGGCCGATGGCTGGGGGAGGCTCCCCCCTCGCTGGGCACAGACCTTACGCGACGCGGCGCATGGTGCGCAGACAGCGACCGCTACCACCCGCTTTGCCCTGATCTGGCGTCTGCGGTGAGGGCGTCTCGTCTGGATCTTCGTGGATCAGGCCGCGGCTCCCCCAACCTTCGGCCGGGGGTGCCCCCAGGATGCGGCGCATCGCAAGGCGCCGGAGTGCCCTCAGGGTGGTTTCCTGTGGGCATTTCGGCAACGCAGCGAGGTGCCGTAGCTGACGTCGCGGCCCCGCGAAGATCCAGACGAGACGCCCTTGAGGCCAAAGCCTGGCACAGTAGGTAAGGAGGGGGACATGAGAGGAGACGATCGCCATGACCGCCGCAGACTGGCTGGTGTGCGCGAACTGCGCCGGGCGCGTGAGCGAGGGCCGGTGCGCCGTGTGCCGGGACCGCCGGGCCCGGATGCGTGAGGAGCGGGGGGCGTGGGGGCCGCTGGGCGGCCCGGGGGCGCTGCTGATGGCGGCGCTGCTGGCGCTGGTGACCGTGGCCCTGCTGGTGGCCAGACCCGCCTGAGGCGGACCGCGGAGACAGCCGGGACAGCCGTACGGGCCCGGAGCGAGTGGATCGCTCCGGGCCCGTAGGCGTTACGCGAGTGACGCGTGAGGTGCGGGCCGTCGTCAGGCGGCGGCAGCACCCTTGTTCACCAGACGCGGCAGGTAGCGGAAGGCCACCCCACCGGCGATCATGGTCGCGGCACCGATGATCAGCAGCGCCTCGCCACCGGAGGCACCGGTCTCGGCCAGCTCGCCACGCTCCCCGTTCGGGGTCTCCCCGGCGGGAGTGGTGGCGTCCGGCACGGTCTCGGTGATGTCCTCGGCCGGCGGGTTCTGCTCGATCGGGCTGTTGTTACCGGGGCTGTTGGGGTCCGGGTTGTTACCGGTGGCGCCCTCGTTCACACCGGGGCCGGGGCCACCGTTACCGGAGCCACCGTTGTCGGAGCCACCGTTGCCGCCATCAGCGTCACCGTTGCCACCGTTACCGCCGTCGGCGTCACCGTTGCCACCGTTGCCGCCATCGGCGTCACCGTTGGCACCCTCGTCGGCGCCCTCGTCGGCACCACCGTCGGCGGCACCGCCCTCGTCGCCACCGTCGGCGCCCTCGTCGCCACCCTGGTCGGCGCCCTCGTCGGAACCAGCGTCGGCACCTTCGTCGCCGCCGCTGCCCTGGTCGGCACCCTCGTCGCCGCCACCCAGGGCGCCGCCCAGGATCCCGGTGCCGAGGACATCGCCCTCGTCAGCGCCACTGGTTACCGCGTCAGTAGTCTTCGCGCTGGTGGTCGCGTTGGCGGTGCCGACCACGGCGAGCGAAGCACCGGCCGCGAAGATCGCAGCCGCGGCCACCCGCGCGACGTTGGCGCGCGTCTTGGAACTGGCCATAAATCCACTACCCCCTGTAGTTATTGAGTCTCGACAATGTCTTGTCGTGGGGTCGCAGCCTCACTCAAGGGCTGCGGCGGTGCGGCAGGGGCACCCGCGGCTCGTGCCGGTACGCACCCCGCTGCAACACGCACCCCAGAACACAGGCATGCCGCGAACAGCTTTCCCGCTCGTCATGCGAGCGTCAAGCGGGATGTCCGTTAAATACCCTGCCTGGCGTGAGAATTGGGTGAAGGTTACTTCTCCTGCTGTTTGCGCCACCGGATTCCCGCTTCGAGGAAGTCGTCGATGTCACCATCGAGAACTCCCTGCGGGTTGCCGACCTCGTGATCCGTCCGCAGATCCTTCACCATCTGGTACGGCTGAAGCACGTAGCTGCGCATCTGGTTGCCCCAGGAATTGCCTCCGTCGCCCTTGAGCGCGTCCATCTTGGCCTGCTCCTCGGCGCGTTGGTGCGCCAGCAGCCTCGACTGAAGGACGCGCATCGCGGCCGCGCGGTTCTGGATCTGGGACTTCTCGTTCTGGCAGGAGACGACGATGCCGGTCGGCAGGTGGGTCAGCCGGACCGCGGAGTCGGTCGTGTTGACGGACTGGCCGCCGGGGCCCGAGGAGCGGAACACGTCGACCCGGATCTCGTTCTCCGGGATGTCGATGTGGTCGGTCTGCTCCACCACGGGCAGCACCTCGACACCCGCGAAGGACGTCTGGCGCCGGCCCTGGTTGTCGAACGGCGAGATCCGCACCATGCGGTGGGTGCCCTGCTCGACGGAGAGCGTGCCGTACGCGTACGGGGCCTTCACGGTGAAGGTGGTCGACTTGATGCCGGCCTCTTCCGCGTACGAGGTGTCCAGCACCTCGGTCGAGTAGCCCTTGCGCTCGGCCCAGCGCAGGTACATCCGCTGGAGCTGCTCGGCGAAGTCCGCCGCGTCGACCCCGCCGGCCTCGGCGCGGACGCTGATCATCGCCTCGCGGCCGTCGTACTCGCCGGACAGCAGGGTGCGGACCTCCAGCTCGTCGACGGCCTTCTGGACGGCCGCCAGTTCCGCCTCGGCCTCGCGCCGCGTGTCGGCGTCGTCCTCGGCCTCGGCCAGCTCGAAGAGCACTTCGAGGTCGTCGATCCGGCTGTGCAGTTCATCGGTCTTGCGCACCTGGCCCTGGAGCAGGGCCAGCTTGCTGGTGACCTGCTGGGCGTGCTCGGGGTCGTCCCACAGCGAGGGCGCCGCCGCCTGCTCCTCCAGCGCGGCCACATCGGCCCTCAACTGGTCAAGGTCGAGGACGGCCTCGATCGACTCCATGGTGGAGGCGAGAGACTTCAGAGCTTCGGATACATCGACGGCTGCCACATACACCAGCGTAACGGCTGCCGCATCCCACCCCGCCGCCAGTCGCCCTCCGGGCGGGCGCAGGGCCGTGCGGGACCCGGCCGGAGCCGGGCGCGGGGCCGTGCGGGCGGCCGTCTCCCGGCGGTGCTACCGAGCCCGCGCCCGGGGCCGGGTGGCCGCGTGCTCGGGGGACCGGTGACCCCACGACGCCCGTCCCCGCCGCCTCGACGGCCCAGGCGGCGGTCCGTCGTGCCCGCGTCCGACCCCGCACGAGGCCGGACTGGCGCCACGGTGCGGTCCGTGACCGGTGGCCCGCCGGGCGTCAGGGGGCGAGGGCGGGTTCGCCGGTGGTGGTGTGCGGGGGCCGGTGGGAGTTGCTGTCGCCGTCGCCGCCCCCGGTCAGCAGCCAGCCGCCGACCGCCACCACGGCGAGGACGCCCGCCGCCACCGTGATCGCCAGCCGGCGCTTGCGGCGGGCCGCCGCCGCGTGGCGGGCCGAGCCGGCGCGGGCCTGGCCCGGGGCGCGGGGGGTACGCGCCGTGCCGTGCGCGCCGCCGGCCAGTTCCTCGGCGTCCGGCACCCGCATCCGGGTGTGCGTGGCCCGCTCGTCGTCGGGGATGTCGGCCCGCACCAGCGGTACGGCGGCCGGCAGCGGCCCCGGCGCCGGCCGCGGCGGGTCTGCCGGCTCCTGGGGCTCGTCCGCCCCGTCCGGGTCGCCGATGTCCAGCGGCGGCAGCCCTTCCAGCGACGGCAGGATCTCCCGCAGCCGGGAGGCCAGCTCCGCGGCGCGCAGCCGCGAGGCCGGGGCCTTCGCCAGGCACTGCTGCAGCACTTCCCACAGCGGGTCCGGGACCCCGGGCAGCCGGGCGGCCGTCTCCGTCACCTGGCGGCGCAGTACGGCCCCGGTGTGCCCACCGCCGAACGGCGTGAAGCCGGCCAGCAGCTCGTACAGCACCGTCACCAGGGCGTAGATGTCCACGGCCGCGCGCGGCGGCAGGCCCTCGACGATCTCGGGGGCTACATAGTCGGGGGTGCCGACCACCCCGCCCTTGCCGCCGTGCCGGGGTTCGTCGATCAGCTTGGCGACGCCGAAGTCGGTCAGCAGTGCGGTCGGCGGTGTGCCGGTGCCCTCGGGGACCGGCTCCAGCAGGATGTTCTCCGGCTTGATGTCGCGGTGCACGATGCCCGCCGCGTGTGCGACGGACAGGCCGGCGGCGATCTGGGCGGTGATGGCCACCGCCTCGTGCGGGGCGAGCCGCCGTTCCCGTTCCAGGTGGGTGCGCAGGTCGGGGCCGCGCACCAGGTCCATCACCAGGGCGAGGTCCTGGCCGTCCTCGCCCCCTATCACCAGGTCACGCACGCCGACGATGTGCGGGTGCTCCAGGCCGAGCAGGGCGTGCCGCTCGTGGGCGAAGCGCTCCGCCAGTTCCGGGTCGGTGGCGAGGTCCTCGCGCAGCAGCTTGATGGCGACAGGGCCCTCCGGCCCTTCCCCGAGCCACACCGTTCCGGCACTTCCACGTCCCAGGACGCGGTGGGTCGTGTACTGGCTGCCGATGTTCCGTGCCATGGCGTGAGGCTACGACGGCGATCCGGCCATCGGAGGCCCCGGCCGCCCGCCTTGCCCCGCTTTGTGGGCAAGCGGCGGCCGGAATCCATCTCCAGAAGTCGACAAATCCCCCAGGTCACCGACGGGTCAGGAGCCGGAGGTCGCGTCCTGCGCCTTCTCCACCAGACCGAGCCACTCCCCGACGGTGTTGAACCAGTCCTTGGTCGCTTCCCAGAAGCTCTGGCCCTCGGCCACCCACTCCGGCAGCGGCGTGAAGTTCCACAGCAGGAACGCGATCACGGCCATGATCACCACCATGAACAGGCAGCCCTTGAGGCAGCCGAGCCCGGGGATCCGCATGGGATTGGCGCTGCGCGAACGGCCGCGCGGCTCGCGGTCGCGCTCCGGCTCCCGGCGGCGCGGGGGCTCCTGGTACCGCTGCGGCTGGGGCTCGTGGTAGCGCTGCGGCGGCTGCTGGTACGGCTGCGCCTGGGGCTGCGGCTGCTGCTGGTAGCGCTGCTCGTCCGCGTACCCGAAGTGCCCGGCCGCCGCCGAGCTGCGCCGCTGCGGACGGCGCTGAGGCTGAGGCTGCGGCTGGGGCTGCGGGGGCTGGCGGCGCTGCGGCTGCCGCTGCGGCGCGCGGTAGAGGGGGTCCTGCTCGGGGTCGAGCTGCTGGAACTGGGTCTGCTCGTTGCGGTCCCGGGCGGCGCGCATCTGGTCCGCCCACGGCGGCGGTGCCTGCGGCTCGTCGGGGCCCTGCTGGGCGGGCATCACCCGGGTGCCGTCCAGGCCACCGTCCGCACCCGCACCGGCACCGGCTCCCGCACCGCCGGCTCCACCGGCGGAGGGCAGCACGCTGGTGGCGGCGCCGGGATCGTAGGACCCCCCGGAGAGCGCCTGCGTCGGCTGGGCGTCGGGCCCGCCCGGACCCGTCACCTTCACCGGCGCGCTGTCGGGCAGCAGCAGCGCGGCCACCCCGTACGCCGCGTCGGCCTGCTCCTGGGTGGCGTGCTCGCCGATCCCGGCCACCACGGTGCGCAGCGCCCGGCCCAGGCTCACGGCGCTGGGCCGCTCGTCGGGGCTCTTGCGCAGACAGCGTTCGATGACCGTCCACAGCGGCTCCGGCAGCCCGTCGATCCGGGCGGGCTGCTCACTGAGGTGGCGCTGGAGGACCTGAAGGGTGTTCTCCCCGGCGAAGGGGGGACGGCCGGTGATCAGCTCGTACATCAGGACGCCGGCCGCGTACACGTCCACGGCCGAGGTCTGCGGGCGGCCCTCGGCGGACTCGGGGGCGATGTAGGAGGGGGTGCCGACGAACTCGTGGGCCCGGGTCACCCCCGGTGAGTCCGCGAGCCGGGCGATCCCGAAGTCGGTGAGCAGCGGGCGCAGCGGGGCGCCGTCCTGTCCGCCGCCGGCCATCAGGACGTTCGCGGGCTTGAGGTCGCGGTGGACCACGCCCTTGGCGTGCGCGGCGGCCAGCGCGTCGGCGACCTGTGCGGTGACGAGGGCGGCGCCGACGGGGCTGAAGGGGCCGTTGTCGCGCAGGTAGCGGTGCAGGTCGGGGCCCTCGACGAGGTCCATGACGAGGGCGAGCAGCTCGCCCTCGACGACGAGGTCGCGGGTGCGGACGATGTTGTCGTCGGTGAGGCGCAGCAGCACGGAACGCTCGCGCAGGAAGCGCATCACGACATCGGGGTCGTGGGCGAGCTCCTCCTTGAGCACCTTGATCGCGACCAGCTCGCCCGGTGCGCCGGTGACGGCCGCCTCGTCCCCGGCGGCCTCCCGCTGGCGCCCCCGCCACACGGTCCCGGTAGCGCCGCGCCCGAGGGGCTCTTCGAGCAAGTATTTGCTGCCGACCGGCCGCACGTGTGCTCCCTGATGCTTCGCTGATGGTGGTGATGATGACGAGTGAGGACGTGTGGTGACGAGACCGAGTTCTCCACTCTAATGCCGTCGCCGGTGCACCCGGGCGGCCGTCTGTTCGGAAGGTTACGATGCCGCGCCGCGGGGAGCTGGTTCCCGGCGGGAGGACCGGCTGAGCGATCAGATCTGGTCAGATCCAGGCAATCAAGATCATTAACTGCGGCTGACGGGGCCAGGTGTCAGCGCCGGGTGCGAGGATGCTTTCACCATCAGCATCCGATGCGATCGAACGGATGCGTTCGGGCGAACGAGCAGACGACCGACCGGAGATGACACCGGGCGGGCGGGGCGAGCGGGAGGGCCGATGCCGATCCAGATCAGGTTGACCGTTCTGGGACGGGGCACCGCCGACGGCGGGGTGGACGTCCAGATCACCGCTCCCACCGACACCCCGCTCGCCACCGTACTCGGCTCGCTGGCCGCCGCCGCGGTGCCGGGCGCGGGTGCGCCGGGGGCGGTGTACTGCGAGGACGAGCGCCTGGACCCGCAGCTCGCCCTGCTGGGGCAGCCGCCGCTGGTGGAGGGCGCGGTGCTCTCCTTCCACCAGCCGCTCACCGGGCCGCGGCCGCCCGCCCCGGCGGCCAGGCTGCTGGTGGTGGCCGGGCCCGACGCGGGCGGGGTGCACCTGCTGAACGGCGGCGAGGTACGGATCGGGCGGTCCTCCGGCGCGGACGTCGCGCTGCGCGACCCCGATGTGTCACGGCTGCACTGCGCGCTGACGCTGGGCCCGGACGGCTCGGTGACGGTCACCGACCTCGACTCCACCAACGGCACCCAGATCGATGGCCGGCCCGTTACCGCCCCGGCCACCCCGCTCCCGGCGGGCGCACCGCTGCGGCTCGGCGAATCGACGCTGCGGGTCGTCCCCGCGACGACGGTTCGGGCGGTCGGGGCCGCGCAGGGATCCGCCCCCGGGCTGCCCGGTGGGGGCACACCGGCGGGGGAGGCCGGCCCGGACGGCTTGACACCGGCCGGTGACGGGGGCACGTCCCGGCACGACGCGGCGGCGTCCGCCGCCCGGGCCCGGCCCGGCGGCTACGCCCCGGAAGCGGAGCGGGCGGCCGGCCACGACCGGGAGAGCGGATCGCGGGACGGCGCCACGATGCCGGCCCAGCGCGACGGCCACGCGTCCGAGGGCTCCGGCCCGAGCGGGGTGCCCCGGTGGCGGGAGGAGCGGACCACCCACCCCACGAGCGCGGACCGGCCGCCCCACGCCCCCGAGCTGGCCCGGCGCCACGACGAGCGCCCCGGCACCGCGACCTCGCCGGCCGCCGGGGCCCGGGGCTCCGCGAGCGCCGGCGAGCGCGACCCCTACTCCGCCTCCCCGGGCGACGCCCGGGGGCGGACCGACGGCACCGCGACCCCCTCGGAGCGGGGCGACCGCGACCGCGCGCGGGAGGAGAGCGGCACCACCACGGACACCATCACGGACACCACCACGGGCAGCGCCCCCGGCCGGGGCCCCGGCGATCGGGACGGCACCGGCCGCACCGGCGTGCGCGAGCACGGCCCCTTCGACAGCGCCCGCCCGGCCCCCCGGGGCCGCACCGGCGGTACCGCTTCCGGCCAGGACACCGGCGCTCCGCCGGACGGCGGGCGCACCCCGCGCCGCGAGCCCCCGTCCGCCGGCGGGAACGACCGGGCCACCGGCGGCCACGAGGCCCGCGACACGCTGGGCACCGGACGTACGGCCCGCAGCGTGCCCGCCCCGTCGAACGGCGGCGATCGGCCCTCCGCCCCGCGCCGGGAGCACACAGGTGTGGACGAAGAGCGCCCGCACGACGGCCCGGCCACAGCCGGAGCCGCCCGGGGCCCGAGCCCGCACGGCACCCCGGGCCGGGACGCCGCTGCCCGGACCGAGGACGGGCCTGCCTCCGGCCACCGGCTCACGCCGGCCGGCACGAGCACCGACGTTCCGGTCCAGGGCCGGGGCGCGGCGGCCGAGGCCGGACGCCATGCCTCCGCCCACCAGGTACGGTCCGGGCCCGCGGAACGCCCCGGCACCGGTGACGTCCCGGGGGTGAACCCGCCGCGGACCGGCGGCCGGCGCGGAAGCCCGACGGAAGCCGGCGCGGAGCCGTCCGCCACGGGTGCCGTCCAGCACCCCCCGGCCGGCACCGGCGCTCACGCGGGAGGTGAGCTGCCCGACGCCGACGGCGACCAGCCGCGCACCACCCGGATCGCCGCCCCGCCCCCGCCGCAGGAGCGGCCCCGGATCGGTTCCGGACCGGAAGGCGACCGTCCGCACGAGGGGCAGCGAGGACCGGACGGGCAGGTCACGCTCGTCGGGCAGCAGGCCGTCCGGCAGCGCAAGGGGATCATGGGCTGGGCGCTGCGGGTCGGGCGGGGAGCCGGGCGCGGAGCCGACCCCGAGGAGGCCGCCGCCGCGCGGGCCGAGGCGGCCGCCGCCGACGCCCGGTGGCCGGATCCGGCCGCCATACTGCTGTCCGCGCTGGAGGGCGACCCCCGGCTCTGGGCGCGCGACGCCGCGCACCCCGAGGCGTACACAGTGCGTCTTGGCACCACCCAGCGCCCCGCCGGGCCGCTGCTGCCGGTCACCATCGGCCTGCCGCGGGCGGGTTCGCTCGGGCTGGCCGGGCCGCGCGAGCGGCTGACCGGTCTGGCGCGGACCGTCCTCGCCCAGCTGGCCGCCCTGCACTCCCCCTCCGCCCTGCGGATCGCCGTGCTGGCGGACGGCAGGGCCCGCGAGTGGTCCTGGCTCGGCTGGCTGCCGCATCTGCGCCCCGCCCGGGGCGAGAACTGCCGGCTGCTGCTCGGCTTCGACCCCGCCCAGATCACCGCACGGCTGCGCGAACTCTCCGAGGTGGCCCGGGAGCCGGACGGGGGCCCGCGTACCGTCGTGCTGCTCGACGGCGACCCCGGCAGCGCCGCCGCCCGCGAGGCCGCCGCGCGGCTCGCGGCGGAGGGGCCGGCGGCCGGCATCCATCTGCTGGTGCTCACCGAGACCCCGCCGGCCACACCCGCCTCCCCCCTGGACGAGGCCCTCGCCGCCGCCCGGCGCTCCTGCGCCGCCTTCCGGGCCTGCGGCACCGCCGGAGTGCTCAGCGGCGCCGTCGCCACCTCGCTGCGGCTGATCGGCGAGGACGGGCAGCCGGGACCGATCATCACCGCCGACGCCGTCTCCCCGGCGTGGGCCGAGCGGTTCGCGCGGGCGCTCGCGCCGTTGCGCGAGCAGGAGGACGGCGCCGTGAGCGCGCCGTCCCCGCAGCCGCTGCCCGAGAACGTCCGGCTGCTCGATGTCCTGGCCCTGCCCCGGGTCACCCCGTCCACCCTGCGCGAGCGCTGGGCGCACCGCTCCGGGTTGCCCTTCGTGCTCGGCCTGGGCGGTACGGGTCCGGTCGAGGCCAATCTGGCCGCCGCCCGCGCGCCGCTGATGATTTCGGGGCCGCCCGCCTCGGGGCGTACCGAACTGCTGTGTTCGCTGGCCGTGTCGCTCGCCGCCTCGGCCGGCCCGGACGCCCTGTCGCTGCTGCTGATCGAGGGGTCGGCGACCGGTGGCGGGCTGCGCCCGGCCGCCGAACTGCCGCAGGTGGCCGGGCATCTGGCGGCCACGGACCCGGTACGGATGCGGGCGTTCGCGCAGGATCTGCGCGCCGAGCTGAAGCGGCGCGCCCTGCTGCTGGGCGAGGAGGCGTCCGGTGCGGCGCCGGGTGTGGTCGGGCCACGGCCGCCCGCCGACGACCCGCGCCGCGAGGCCGCGCTCCCCCGGCTGGTGGTGCTGGTGGACGATCTGGACCTGCTGCTGGCGCCGCCGCTCGGCGCGCCGGGGCGGCCGGCCGCCGGCTCCGTCATACGGGTGCTGGAGTCGATCGCCCGCGAGGGGCATCGGCTCGGCGTGCATCTCATCACGGCCGGCTCCGGCGGCGCGCCGGGCACCGGCACCCCCGGGGGGCGGCTGCCGGACACGGCCTGGGCACGCGTCGCGCTGTCGGGTTCGCCCGCCGGGCGCGCCGAACTGCGCACAGGGTCGGGGAAGCTGATCCCGTTCCAGGTGGGGCGGGTCACCGGCCGCATCCCGCGCACCGCGACGCTGCGGCCCACCGTCACCCTGGTCGACTGGGCCACGGCGGGCGATCCGCCCGCCCGGCGGCCGGTGCGGGAGCTGGGGAACGGGCCGACCGATATCGCGCTGCTGGCCTCGGCTGCGGCGCGGGCGGGCCGCACGGACCCCGCGGGCACCGCCTCTCTCGTCTGACCCACACACTCCGACACACATCCACACATTCGAACGCTTTCCCTCGCTGAGCTGCGACAACCGATAACGGGGTAGTCACAAAGGGGGGTTGGCACCACAGCTGCTCTTGCCTGCCCCGACGACGGAGCGTAGGACGAGGGGCACAAGGACGTGCGGCGTGGCATGCCCGGTACCGCACAACCGAGTGCCGTGAGCCCGCCACGCCAGATCGATGGAGGACGGAACTCATGCGCAGTTCGATTCGGGGACCCCGGAGAACGGCCCGCGCGGCCGCGGCGGTGGCCGTCGTATCCGCACTCGCCTTCACGGCGGCGTGCAGTGGCGACAGCGACGGCGACGGGGGGAACGGCAGCGGAGGCAACGACAGCGACGGCGAGCACTCCGCTTCCATAGAACTGCCCGACCTCAGCGGCCAGTCGCTGGAGGTGGCGGCCGTGTGGACGGGCGCCGAGCGCGACAACTTCGTCGCGGTGCTCAACGAGTTCGAGGAGCGCACCGGCGCGAAGGTCAGCTTCGTGCCCAGCAGCGACAACGTGTCCAACTTCGTGGGCACCAAGATCGAGGGCGGCGCCCCGCCGGACATCGTCATGGTGCCGCAGGTCGGTGTGCTGCACGAGTTCGCGGAGAAGGGCTGGCTGGCCCCGGTGGGCCCCACCGTCCAGGAGCAGCTGGACGCCAACTTCGGCCAGGGCTGGCAGGACCTGGGCGCGTACGACGGCGAACAGTACGGCGTGTACGTGAAGGTCGCCAACAAGTCGCTGGTCTGGTACAACGCCACCTCCTTCGCGACCGCGGGCGCCACCGAGCCCACCAGCTGGCAGGAGTTCATCGACACGGCGTGGCTGCTGTCCGACTCGGGCACCACCCCGGTGTCGGTGGCAGGCGCCGACGGCTGGACGCTCACCGACTGGTTCGAGAACATCTACCTCTCGCAGGCCGGCCCCGAGGCGTACGACCAGCTCGCCGCGCACGAGATCCCGTGGACGGACGAGACCGTCACCAACGCGCTCACCACCCTGGGCGAACTCTTCGGCGAGGACACCCTGCTGGCGGGCGGCGCCTCCGGCGCGCTGCAGACCGACTTCCCCGCCTCCGTGACCAACACCTTCTCGGACCTGGAGGCCCCGTCCTCCGGCATGGTGTACGAGGGCGACTTCGTGGCCGCGTTCATCGCGGGCAACACCGACGCGGTCGTCGGCGAGGACGCGCTGGTCTTCCCGTTCCCGGCCGTGGACGGCGAGGCCCCGGTGGTGACGGCGGGCGACGCCGCGGTGGCGCTGACCACCGACGGCACCGCCACCGAGGCACAGGAGGCGCTGCTGGCGTTCCTGGCCTCCACCGACGCGGCGCGCGTCTGGGCGGGCCCGGGCGGCTACCTCTCCCCCAACCACGCGCTGGAGCTTGAGGCGTACCCGGACGAGGTCACGCAGGGCATCGCCGAGGCGCTGATCGCCGCCGGTGACAACTTCCGCTTCGACATGTCCGACCAGGCGCCCGCCGCGTTCGGCGGCACCACCGGGCAGGGCATGTGGCAGGGCCTGCAGAACTTCCTGCGCGACCCGGCCGACATCGAGGGCGCCCAGGAGTACCTGGAGGCCCAGGCCGTGCGTGCGTACGGCAACTGACACGGAGCGGGGCTGACTTACGACCATGGCTTCCGCCAAGGCAGTGGCGGTCATCAGGGCTCGTCCCTGGGCCGTCGCCTGCTTTCTGCTGCCGGCCCTGCTGCTGCTCGGCGCGCTGATCGTCTACCCCATCGGGTACTCGATCCAGCGCAGTCTCTTCGACGCGTCGGGCAGCACCTTCGTCGGCCTGGACAACTTCCAGGATCTGTTCACCAATGACGCGACCCGCAAGGCGCTCAGCAACACCCTGATCTGGATCGTGGTGGCCCCGGCCGTCGCCACCGGGCTGGGGCTGATCTTCGCGGTGCTCACCGAACGCATCCGCTGGGCCACCGCGTTCAAGCTGGTGGTCTTCATGCCGATGGCCATCTCCATGCTGGCCGCCGGCATCATCTTCCGGCTGGTGTACGAGCAGGACCCGGACCGCGGTCTGGCGAACGCCGCGGTGGTGGCGGTGCACGACACCTTCTCCGGCGGGGCCGAGTGGCCCGACGCCCGTCCGCGCCCCAACGGGGAGCTGGCGGGGCAGGAGGACGGCTCGTACCTGCTGGCCACCCCGGCACGCGCCGGGGAGCCGGCGCTGCTGCCGCTGGTCGGGGTCAAGCCGGCCGATGCCGAGGGCGCGGCGGAGGCCGCGCCCGCCGCCGCCGACCCGGGGGCGGTGACCGGCACCGTGTGGCTGGACTTCGCACCCGGCGGCGGGGGCGCCCCCGATGTCATCGACCCGGGTGAGAAGGCCCTGTCGGGGATCACGGTGGAGGCGGTACGGGAGGACGGCTCCGTCGCCGCCTCGGCCACCACCGGCGGTGACGGCACCTTCAGCCTGCCGGCCGAGGACGCGGACGGTACGCAACTGCGGCTGGCCGCGAGCAACTTCACCGCCGCGTACAACGGGGTGGAGTGGCTCGGCCCGGCGCTGGTGACGCCCGCCATCATCGCCAGCTACGTATGGATGTGGGCGGGCTTCGCGATGGTGCTGATCGCCGCCGGCCTGGCCGCCGTCCCCCGGGAGACCCTGGAGGCGGCGCGGGTGGACGGCGCGAACGAGTGGCAGGTGTTCCGCCGGATCACCGTGCCGCTGCTGGCACCCCTGCTCGCGGTGGTGCTGGTGACCTTGATGATCAATGTGCTGAAGGTCTTCGACCTGGTGTACGTGATCGCGCCGAGTTCCTCCCAGGCGGACGCCAACGTACTGGCCCTCGAGCTGTACCGCTCGTCGTTCGGCGGCGGGGCGAATCAGGGTCTGGGCAGTGCCATCGCGGTACTGCTGCTGGTGCTGTGCATCCCGATGATGATCATGAATGTGCGGCGGCTGCGACAGGAGAAGAAGCGGTGAGCGCCTCGACCGAAGCGGCCGCCACGGCCGCCCCCAACCCGCCGCCACACCGTACGGAAACCCCGGCCGGCCCGCCGAAGCCGTCGTTCGCCTCGCGCGTCGGCGCGATCGCGGGCAGCGGCGCGGTCCGGGTGGTGCTGACGGTCCTGGCCGTCCTGTGGCTGCTGCCCACCGCCGGGCTGCTGGCGTCCTCCTTCCGCGATCCGCGGGACATCGCGTCCTCCGGCTGGTGGGAGGCGCTGACGGACCCGGGCCAGTTCACCGGGGCGAACTACAGCGCGCTGCTGAGCAATGACGCCTTCACCAGCTCGCTGTGGACGACGATCGCGATCACCGTCCCCTCCACCGTGCTGGTGATCATCCTGGGCGCGCTGGCCGCGTACGCCTTCGCCTGGCTGGACTTCCCCGGCCGGGACTGGCTGTTCGTGCTGGTGGTGGCGCTGCTGGTGGTGCCGGTGCAGGTCGCACTGATTCCGGTGGCGCGGCTGTTCAACACGCTCGGCATCTTCGAGACGACGGTGGGCGTGGTCATCTTCCACTCCGCCTTCGGGCTGCCGTTCGCCATCTTCCTGCTGCGGAACTTCTTCGCGGAGATCCCGCGCGAGCTGCTGGAGGCGGCCCGGCTGGACGGGGCGGGCGAGCTGCGGCTGTTCACCCGGGTGGTGCTGCCGCTGGGCGGCCCTGCCATCGCGGCGCTGGGCATCTTCCAGTTCATGTGGGTGTGGAACGACATGCTGGTGGCGCTGATCTTCGCCGACTCCAGCTCCCCGCCCATGACGGTGGCGCTCCAGCAGGAGATGCGCCAGTTCGGCAGCAACATCGAGGTGCTGGCGCCGGGCGCGTTCCTGTCGATGCTGATCCCGCTGGGCATCTTCTTCGCCTTCCAGCGGCAGTTCGTCACAGGCGTGATGGCGGGCTCCGTCAAGTAACCGCGGCGGAGCACGCGCGCGAGGGGGCCGTCCCGACCGGGACGGCCCCCTTGTGTGCGCCCGAGGCGCGGCGGCGAGAGGTGGCGGCGGATCACCACCTCACGCGGCGGCGCCCGGGGACCGGCCGACGGCCAGCAAGTGCGAGCTGGCGGCGAGCAGTTCGGGGTAGGGGTCGGCCAACCGGGCTGCCGCGAGGGCCGACTGGAACAGCGCGTCATCCGGTGCGGCACCCGAGTGGTGCTCCACGGCCTTGAGCAGTGACCACGTCGGGCCCTCGATCCCGAACACCTGGACGTCCACCAGTCCGGCTTCCCCCAGTTCCCCGGCGAGTTCCTCGGCACGGTGGAAGTAGGCGACGGTGAACCGCCCGCGGCCGTCGTGCAGGGCGGACGCGAGGATCGCGGAAACGGATGCCTGCATACGGTCGGTGTGGAGCTGTGCCGCCGCCGCGTGATCGAAGACACTCGCGTAGCGGTTGATACCCGCCGCCGCGACGAGGCCGCCCGGCCGAACCGCCCGTACGGCCTCCGCCAGCGCCTGCCGGCGGTCCGCGGGGTCCGGGAGGTGGTACAGCGGGCCCAGCAGGTTCACCACGTCATAACCGGCGTCCGGCACGGGGAGGCTCCGCGCGTCCCCCAGCGTCGCCACGCACACCTGCCTGGCCTGCTCGACGTGGCGCGCGACGGGGTCGATCAGGTCCACGTGGTATCCGTCCCCGACGAGCCATCGCGCGTGAACGCCCGTACCGCCTCCGACATCCAGCACCCGCGCCGGGGCGGGTGGCAGGAAGCGGCGCAGGATCTCCTGGGTCCGCAGCATCTCCAGCCGCCCGTCGGCGGAACGGGTCAGGCGCGCGTCCTCGTCGGTGCCGTGCGTGTAGTAGTGCTCGACCTCCGGCAACAGCTCTGCTTCCGTCATGGCAGAAGTATGATTTGTACCGGTTGACCAGTCCAGTCCGTCGACCTGATGAGGAGCTATGGCGCTGTTGAAGTACGAGGAGATCGCGGAATCCCTGCGTTCCCGCATCGCGGCGGGGGAGTTCCCGCCCGGCACCATGCTTCCGTCCGGCCGTGACCTCGCCGAACAGTGGCACGTTTCGCGGGCGACAGCAGTCAAGGCGATGGATGTCCTGCGCGGCGATGGCCTGGTCGAAGCCAGGCAGGGCGCGGGGTTCATCGTGACCGAAACCCCGATTGGCCGGCCTGCCGGCAATCGGCGTTCGGGGTCATCGCGGATCACCGGCGGCATGCCCTTCACCCGCATCGGCATTCCCGACCGCACAGTCCCCCCGCCGCGCGTAGCTGCGGCGCTCGGGCTGGCCACGGGCGCGGAAGCATTGCGCCGCATCCGCATGATGCGGCTACCGGACGGCAGTCCGCACAGCCTGGCGACCGCATGGTTCCCGACGGACATCGCCGACCAAGCCCCGCGGCTGGAACAGAACTCGCCGATCGCGGAGGGGACCACCAGGTATGTCCGGCGCCTGACGGGCCGCTTCCCCACGGAAGGCACGGACGTGACGACTGTCCGCCAGGCCACGGAGCACGAGGCTCAGCAACTCAACCTTGAGTCGCGCACCGCCGTCGCCGTTGTCCTCCATACGGCCTATGACCAGAACGGTCACGCGCTGGTGTGCGAGGAGGGCGTGACGCCGGGACCGCTGTGGCACCACACGGAGACCTACCCGATGTAGCCGCTCACTCCTGGGAAGGCTTGGTGCGGTCAGCCGGCCCACATTTTTTTCCTGTCGATACACGCTCTCACCTGAGCAAACGCCATCATCGCGGTTCCCATGCGACGCATGCCAGTTGACTGGACCGGTCCACCGGTCCACTCTATTCTCCGTGGCCGTCAGCCACCGGACCGCACGTCCGGGGCCCGGCCAGGAGCAGAGGGCAGGGACGCGGCGAGCCAAGCTGACCGCCTTCTGCAACGAGAACTGTGCTGAGGCGAATTCGGCAGTCATGAAGCGTCAGGCCGCCTTGGCACTGGTCGACCTCGGGAGGTGCCATGACGGGTTCCGTACAAGCCGCGTACGACTGGGGTGTGTTCGGGCAGTCCTTAACAGCCAACCCCAGGGGCATCGAGGGATGGCGGACCCTCGCGGGGGACGTGGTACGGCGCTGGGGTGCGGCTCCGGAGGTCGTGGAGTTGGTGCGGCTGGGGGTGAGCGAGCTGATCAGCAACGTGGTCCGCCACGTCGCTGATCGACCCCGCTGCTATCTGCGGATCGTGCTCATCGGCAGCGAGGTGACCGTTCAGCTCTTCGACCGTTCCGTACGGATACCGGTCATCGGCGCGGCACCCGACTGGGACGCGGAGGACGGCCGAGGTCTGTGGATGCTGCGGGAGATGGCCGCACGCTTCGGCTGCGAGCGCACCCGCCACCAGCACGGAAAGATCGTCTGGTTCACCTGCGACCTCTCCGGGAGTCACCGTGCACCATGACGAACCGCGGCTGGTGAGGGTGACACTCGATGTGGCGTTGAGCCTGGTGAAGGAATGGGACTTCATCGAGATCGGCGGCCGGATCGAGCGGGTTCTCTCGGTGACCGCGCTGCACAACGGGCGGCGGATCCACTTCACCCACGGGGGCAGTCTGACCCTGAGCACCGGAAGGCGGCTGTGGGTGACCCGGACAGTCAGGGAGAGCGAAATAGCCCAGGAGAACGCCCCGTTCCACCGCACCCACCACTCCGAAGGCCCGCGCGTATGACCGCCCCTACCCCCCTGGCCTGGCTGGTCGCCGAGGAGTTCACCGCTTGGTCCCGAACCGGCACCTGCTCGATGTGCCACAGCGAGGACGTGCCGGTGATCTGGGCGGGATCCGTCGTGGCGTACGGCCGCTCCCGGACCGTACGAGCCTGCGCCACCTGCCTGCGCAAGCTCGCGCAGTTCGTCCGGGGCGAGGCGCCAGGACCGTACGGCCCGACCCGGTACGCCAGCGGGAACTCCCGGTTGTCGTCCGCCACCACGGCCCGCCCGACAACCACGAACCGGGCCTTCCACACGATCACCCTCCTGGGCATCACCGCGATGGCAGCCAGCCTGCTGCACACCTGGTGGACCGTCCGCTGAACCGTCCCTCGGGTAACTCCCAGGAAGCTGAGGTGGATGGGCGGATCCCGCGTCTCGGAAGCCTTTACCCCAGTACGTGACTTACCCGACCCCGTGAATCAAGGAGGCCTCACCGTGCAATCCGTAGCCGATCTTTCCGACTTCATCCCACCGCCTCAGCCATCCGCCGATACCTACGAGACGCTGTTCACCGGACCGGCCCGGCACATCGTCCACAGCCCGGCGGAATCCCACGAAACCAAGAAGCGTTCGGGCTCCTCCGACGGCGCCCAGACATACGACACCCCCGTCCTCTGATCACCATCGCAGTCCGGGGGGGGTCGGCCGCCGAGCCGACCCCCTTCTCACCATGGAGACCGGAGACGTTCATGCTCACCCTGCGCCTGACGCCCTACTCATCCACCACGTGGACCTACGACAAAGGCAGCTACCGCACATCGGATTCCACCAGTGCGGTCACTCCGTACGAACATCCCCTGCTGGAACACCTTCACGTCACAGATGGCGAGCGCACGCTAGTGATCGTGCGGGAGAGAGTAGCGGAACGAGCGGTTTGTGAGCCCGGTCCCCGTTCCCTCGCACCGGCCATGTATGACCAGGCCCGTGAGGCCGCGCTGCGGTGGCCGACCGACTACGTACTCATCGAGACAGCACCGAACCGCCCAGTCCGGGTAACCGCGGGGGCCGCGCGCACCACTCCGCTTTATCTCTCGCACCAGGACGGCGTTCTCCACGGTTCATGGGAAATGAGTGACCTGCGCCGCTTCGCAGGCGCGCTCAGCCCCAAGGAAGCCGCACGGCTGCTCATCTACCGTCCCCGCTACGGCACCCAAACGTTGTTCACCGGAATCCAGCGTCTCACCGAACGCGGCACCGCGATCTTCGGCGGCGACTTGCACCTGCACTACCCGGAACCAGCACTGCACAGCAGCCCCCGACCCTTGGCCCCGGAAGCCGATGTCCTGGCGGCCTTCACCGACGCAATGGACCAGTCACTCGACCTCCGCCCACTGGAGCCGGAGTCCACTGTCTTCCATCTCACCGGCGGTTTCGACTCGGGAACCATCGCCACCCGAGCCGCCCAACGCTTCCCCGGACTGCTGAACACCGCAGCCCTGCTGGTGATCGGCGCCGGACGTGACCAACAGATCAGACGCCGCAGGGAAATGCGGTCGATGCTGCCCTTCGGGCGACACGATCACATCATCGACTGCCTGGACAACCCACCCCTGCACCCTGATTGCGCCCGCGTCCAGGGGCAACCACTGAGCCCCTACGAGGAACCACTCCACCTCCCCTTCAGCCGCCTGACGGCGCTCCTTCGCCACCACGGGGCGCGTTCCGTCGTCACCGGCCTCGGCGGCGACGAGATGGTCTCGCTGTCCCCACAGGAGTCGGCAGCCACTGTTCTGGCCAACGCTCATATCACCGACAAGCTGCCTTGGCTCGGCCCTCGTTCGCGAGCCAGTCTGGAGTTCGCGGACGATGGCATCGCCCCGCCCGCACAGGTCAACTCGATGACGCTGCTCTCCCTGGAGACCACCGCACCTCCACTGTTGCGGGCCGGCATCTGGCCGCTTCATCCCTTCACCAGCCCCGCCATGATCCGGCTCGGCGAGGAACTTCCCCTGCATTGGCGCGAGTTCAAGGCCCTTCAGCGACGGCAACTGGACTCACTCGGGCTCAGCCACGATGTGACGCGCCCTGTGGAACGCGAATCGTTCGTCTGGCTGGTACAACACTCACTGCGGACGTACGGCGCGCCGCTGATCAGTGGCATGCTCCAACACGGTTCGCCGCTGTTCGACACGGGGCTCGTCGATCCCGATGGTCTGCGCCTCACTCTTCGTGAGCTCACCGGCCGGCCCTACGACGAGGAGTTCCACGCCAAGCTGCTCCAGGTCATCGACCTGCACCTGGCAGCGCGGGCCTTCCTGACATGAACCATTCGGACAGGCCCTCCATGGGTTCCGCCTGTCGGGCGAGCAGGTAGAGCCGGTACTTCGCGCGCTCCAGCTCGTGGACGAGATGGAACCCTTGCGCGGAGTAGTAGCGCACCAGGTCCGGCGACAGGCAGTCCCGCCGGACCCAGGACAGGCCGGCCCGGAATGCCCGGTCCACCGCCCACCATGCCATCAGCGTGCCCGGCCGCAGATCGCGCAGCCCGGGGTCGGTCACGGAGGTGTTGAGGTAGTGGGCGGGCTCCGCTCGTTCTGCTTCTGTCCAACCCCACGGTGGGCCCTGCTCTTGGATCGTCGTACGGCCGACGATCCGTGAACCGTCCAGTTCCAGCAGCCACACGTCCCCGCAGGGGTTGTCGCACTGGCCGGCGAGATCGTCCACGCTCTCCCGCCAGCTGGGCAAGCCGCGCTCCTCCATCCAGGCGCAGCGCGCGCGGATCATCTTCGCCACGGCGGGACGATCGGCCGACACCGCCGGACGCATCTTCAGCACGGCAACCCATTCCCCTCGACGACGCCATGGGCTCGTCGGGCACAGTAGCCGGACGAGGCCCGCTTGGGTGGTGCGAACCCACGGGACAGACGCCGCGGCCGGCTGATGCGCTCGCTGTAGGGCTTGGCATCGTCTCCGGGCCCTCTGCCCCGGTGTTGCTCCGAATGGAGGGACGCGAGGGGCGACATCCCGGGGGTTCCGGAGAATCCCGCACTGCTTGAGCGATTGTCGGATGGTCCGTGTATTGCTCCCTCGTCCGGTGGATGTGGTGCCGTGCCCCGCTTCAGCGTCATCGTGACCGTCCACCAGGCATCCGCCGAGCACCTGCACGCCGCCCTGACCTCCGTCCTGGGACAGCGCTTCGCCGACCTCGAACTGATCGCCGTCGACGAGGCGTCATCAGGCACCAGCGACCAGGTCATCCGGGGGTACGCCGCCGCCGACCACCGCCTCGTACGGGTGCGGCTGCCGTACCCGGCGGGCCCCGGCGCCGCCCGCAACGCCGCCCTGGAACGGGCCCGCGGCACGTACGTCCTCTTCCTCGACGCCACCGACACCCTCGCCCCCGGCGCCCTGCCCGCCATCGACGCGCGGCTGCGCGCCACCGGCGACCCGCAGCTGCTGCTGTTCCGGGACACCACCGGCGACGCCCCGCGCGGCCTCTACAGCCAGCAGCCCCCCGAGGTGATGACCCTCGCCGACCGCCCCGGGCTGCTGTGGCTGGACCCCGCCGCGCACACCCGCGCCCACCACCGCGATCTGCTGGACCGCCTCGGGCTGCGCTTCCCGCCCGGGCACTACGAGCACATCCCCTTCAGCCCGCACGCCCTGCTGGCCGCCGGGTCCGTCGCCGTCCTGGACCGCTGCTGCGTACGCCGCGCCGCCGCGCCCGCGCACCCGCCCCGCGGCCGTGAGCACCTCGACGTCCTGCGCCAGTACGACCGGCTGTTCGCCACCGTCACCTCGCCCCGCTGGCGGGCCGCCCTCTACCACCGGATGGTCGCCCACCTCACCGAGCTCCACCAGCGGCCGGGACTGCTCCCGCCCGCCACCCGCGCCGAGTTCTTCCGGCAGGCCGCCGCGCTGTGCGCCCGGCACCGGGCCACCTCGGGGGCCACCGCGCTCACCGACGCCAGGAGCCGCACCCGCAGCCTTCCCGTCCTCGCCCGCCGGTTGCGCGCCACCAGCGCACGGACCGTCCGCCGCGCCGTCCGGTTCCTCCTCCCCCGGCTGGCGGCCTGCGGTCGCGGGGTGCGCGCCGCCGCGTTCCATCTCACCTACCGCTTGCACCTCCTGCGCCCCCTGCGGCCCGAACTGGCGGTGTTCCTGCCCGCCACCGGCGCCTACACCGGCCATCCCGCCGCCCTGGAGGCAACAGCCCGCGCCCTCGCCCCGCACCTGCGCACCGTCTGGGTGGCCGGCCCCGAACACGCCCCGCACCTGCCCGAGGGCGGCCCGCGCCGGCTGCATCCGCACTCCCCCGCCACCGCCCGCGCACTGGCCCGCGCCCGCTACCTCATCAGCGACGCCCCCTTCCCCGGCCCCGTTCCGCGTGCCCCGCGCACCGGACAGGTGCGGTTGCAGACCCATACCGGCACCCCGATCGCCCGGCCGCACGGCCCGGACGGGCCCGCCGACCTGCCCGCCCTGCTGCGGCAGATCGACTGCTGGACCGCCGCCCTGTCCACCGGACCGCACGCCACCCGCACCGCGCGGCACGCCTACCCCGGCGCGTACACCCTCCTGGAGTACGGCTCCCCGCAGGCCGACCGGCTGGTCACCGCGACCGCCGAGGACGTACGTGCCGTGCGGGCCCGGCTCGGCATCCCCGAGGAGGCGCTCGTCCTGCTGTACGCGCCGGCCGAGCGCCCCTACGAGCCGGCGCCGGCCATCCCGCGCCTCGACGTGCCCGGCCTGGCCGCCCGCCTGGGCCCCGGTCATCTCCTGCTGACCCACGCCCCGGAGACGCCCCCGGCCGACGGCTCGGGGCGGCCCGCGCCGGCCGCCGGCCGCCCCTCGCTCAGCGACCTGTGCCTGGCCGCCGACGTGCTGATCACCGACTACCACCCGGTGATCTTCGACTACGCGCTCCTGGACCGGCCGATCGTCGTGCACGCCGAGGACTGGGCCGACTACCGCACCGCCCGCGGGGTGTGCCTGGAACTCCCCGACTGCCCGCCGGGCCCCGTCACCCGCACCGAGGACGAACTCCTCGCACTGCTCACCGACCCCGCCCGCCCGCTGTGGCACGACCAGGCCGCCGCCCGGCGCCGAGCGGCGTTCCGGGCCCGCTTCGCCTCCGGGGACGACGGCCGGGCCGCCGAACGCGTCGTCCGCGAGGTCTTCCTCGACGGCCGCTCCGTCCCCCCGGTCACCCCGCCCGCCGGAGAGGGTCCCCCGCCGGAGCCCGGCGGAGCGCAGCCGCGCGCCCACCGCCTCACCGGCCCCGAGCCCCGCAGGGCCGCCGGCCCCGTACCGGCCCGGCAGGGCGGCGCCGCATGACCTCCCGCAGGGTCAGCGTCGTCGTCATCGCCTACAACGACGCCGCCCACGTCGCCGACGCGGTGCGCTCCGCGCTCGCGCAAGGCCCCGCGGTGGCCGAGGTGATCGCCGTCGACGACGCCTCCACCGACGCCACCGCCGCCGTCCTGGAACGGCTCGCCGCCCGGGAACCCCGGCTGCGGCTGCTGCGCCACCCCGTCAACAGCGGCGGCTGCGGCACCCCCCGCAACACCGGCCTCGCGGCGGCCCGGGGCCGCTACGTCATGTTCCTGGACAGCGACGACCTGCTGCCGCCGGGCGCCGCCGCCTCGCTGCTCACCGCCGCCACCCGGCACGACGCGCCGGTGACCGCCGGCCGGTGCGTACGCCGCGAACTGCCCGCCGGCACCGAACGCCCCTGGCAGCCCGCCCTGTTCGAGGCACCCGCCGCGCCCGCCGTGTACGACCCGCCGCGCCGCCACCCGGAACTCGTCCACGACACGCTGTGCGTGAACAAGCTCTACGAGCGCGACTTCCTGCGCGCCCACCGCATCACCTTCCCCGAAGGCCGCTTCCCCTACGAGGACTTCGTCTTCACCGCCCGGGTCCTGGCCGCCGCCCCACGGCTGGCCGTGATCGCGGACCCGGTGTACGTCTGGCAGGTGCGCCGCCGCTCCGCCGCCCTGTCCATCTCGCTCGACCGGGGGCGCATCGAGCACTGGGCGGGCCGCCTCGAAGCGCACCGCCAGGCCGTCGACGTGCTGCGGACGGCGGGCGCGGAGCGGCTCGCCGCGGCGGCCCGCACCAAGTTCCTCGACCACGACCTCCCGCTGTACATCCGCGAACTCCCCTCGCGCGGAGCGGAGTTCCAGCGCTGGTGGTGGTCGCTGACCCGCGCCCACCTGGCCGCCTTCGCCCCGGCGGAACGGGCCGCGGCCCGCCCCGCGCACCGCTGGCTGACCGCCCTGCTGCTGGCCTCGCCCGCCCCGCGCGAACTGGCCAGGATGGCGGCGCTGACCGCCGCCCCGCCCCGGCTGCTGCCCCCGCTGGCCACCTCCGGCGGCCGGCCCGTGTGGTCCGCCGACCTGCCGGACCTGCCCCTGGATGGCCTGGACCACCTGCCCCTGGAGGCGCTGCCGCTCACCGTGGACGCCGAACTCGCGGGCCCCGGCGCGTATCCGGTCCTGCGGCTGCGCGTCCACGAGCTGTACGGGCGGTTGGCGGCGGCCGACATCTACGGGGTGGACGTGGAACTGTGGCACCGCGAGCGCGGCCGGCTCGGGCAGCGGCGCAGCGTGGCGCTGTTCCCCGACGGCACGGGCTGGGTCGCCTCCCCCCGGCTGGATCTGACCGCGCTGCCCGCCACCGACGCCGCGCTGGCGGTGTGGGACATCAGGGCGGGCATCCGCTGCGCCAGGGGCCGGACGGTGGTCACCGGGGTACGGCCCGTGGGCGCGGCCCCGCGCCGTACCGTGCTGCCCAGCCGGCGGCACGGGCTGCTGCTGGTGCAGCCGTACACCACCTCGCACGGTGCGCTGGCGCTGCGGGTCGCCCCCGGGGTGCGCGGCGCCACGGGGGTGGCGACGGCCCGGCTGCACCGCATGCTGAAGAACTGACCGAAGGAGAACCCGGATGACAACCTTCCTGATCACCGGCGGAGCGGGCTACATCGGCGCCCACGTCGTACGGGCGCTGCTGGCGGCGGGCGAGCGGCCGGTGGTGTACGACGACCTGTCCACGGGGGTGCGGGCCCGGGTGCCGGAGGGGGTGCCGCTGGTGGAGGGCAGCACCCTGGACCGGGTGCTGCTGGACCAGACGATCGCCCGGCACGAGGTGGGCGCGGTCATCCATCTGGCGGCGAAGAAGCAGGTGGCGGAGTCGATCACCCGGCCGCTGCGCTACTACCGGGAGAACGTGCACGGGCTGCAGATCCTGTTGGAGGCGGTGCGCGGGGCGCGGATCGAGACGTTCGTCTTCTCCTCCTCGGCGTCCGTCTACGGGACCCCGGTGGACGACGGGCCGGTGACGGAGGACACCGTGTGCGCGCCGATCAGCCCGTACGGCGAGACCAAGCTGATCGGCGAGTGGCTGGTGCGCAACGCCGGGCGGGCGCACGGCATCTCCACGGCCTGCCTGCGGTACTTCAACGTGGCGGGCGCCGCGGCACCGGAGCTGGCGGACACCTCCGTCTCCAACCTCATCCCCATGGTGTTCGAGCGCCTGGACGCGGGGCTGCCGCCGCTGATCTTCGGGGACGACTATCCGACGCCGGACGGCACCTGTGTACGGGATTACATCCATGTCGAGGATCTGGCGCAGGCCCATGTGGCGGCGGCGCGGGCGCTGTCGGAGCAGCCGTTCGCGGGGGATCTGACGCTGAACATCGGGCGCGGGGAAGGGGTCTCGGTGCGGGAGATGGCCGAGCAGATCGGTGTGCTGACGCATCACGAGGCGCTGATTCCGCAGGTGGGGCCGCGTCGGGTGGGCGATCCGGCGCGGGTGGTGGCGCGGACGGACGCGGCGGCCAAGCACCTGGGCTGGAGTGCGCGGCGCGGGGTGCGGGACATGATCACGTCGGCGTGGACGGGCTGGCGCTTCATTCGGTAATGACGTACAAAATGTACGCTATTCCGTATGAGTGACGGCCTGAAGGAACGGGTGGCGGCGCTGGAGAGCCGGGTGGCCGCCCTGGAGAGCGGGTCCGGCGGCGCGGGCGGCGGAAGCGGGTCCGGGCCCGCCGGGGATTTCTGGGCACTGGAGGGGCTGCGCGCGCGGCTGCCCGAGGACAGTACGGGCGGGGTGCTGTTCACCGGCTCGGCGCGGCTGCCCACCGAGGAGTTCGCCGAGTGGCAGTTCGGCCTGGCCACCGACACCGTGCTGGCCGCCGACTGGGAGCAGGCGGCGGAGTCCTTCGCGGCGCTGGGTCATCCGGTACGGATGCGGCTGCTGCGGGAGATCGTGCACGGCCGCCGCACCGTGGCCGAACTGGCCGCGCTGGAGGACCTGGGCACCACCGGCCAGATCTACCACCACCTGCGGCAGCTGACCTCGGCCGGCTGGCTGCACACCCCCCAGCGCGGCCGGCACGAGATCCCCGTCACCCGCGTCATCCCGCTGCTGGCGGCGCTGGCCGTCACACAGTCACCCGGCTGAACGCCCCGAGGAGCCCCCCATGGACACCTTTCGCACGATAGCCCCGGCCCTGGTCCGTACCTGCTGGACCGCGTTCCTCGCCCTCGCCGTGCTGGAGACCTTCTACGGAATTCCGTCGTTCCTCGCGTGGGCCTTCCTGCTGTCGGGCGTGATGGTCAAGTACGTGTCCACCCGCCCGCCGAGGAACCGGGAGTACCCGCCGCCACTGGAGGTCGCGCCCCCGGTGACCGGCCGCTGGCTGGCCATGAACAGCCCGGCGGACAAGGTGCCCAGCCACGGCCTGCACGCCTACGGTCAGAGCCACGCCATCGACATCGTCGGCGAACCGGAGGACGGCTCACGCCCCGCCTTCGGCTGGTGGCCGCTGTCCCGCGCCAACCGCGCCTTCCCGGCGTTCGGCGCCCCGCTGCTCGCGGTGGCCGAGGGCACCGTGGTCAGCGCCCGTGACTCCCAGCGCGACCATCGCAGCCGCAACTCCTGGCCCGCCCTGGCCTATCTGCTCGTCGAGGGCTTCCTGCGCGACATCGCCGGCCCGCACCGCGTCATCGGCAATCACGTGACCATCGACCTGGGCGAGGGCCGGTACGCGCTGTACGCCCATGTCCGGCGCGGCTCGCTGCGGGTGCGCGAGGGCGACCGGGTGGCCCTGGGCCAGCCCCTGGCGGAGTGCGGGAACACCGGCAACTCCAGCGAGCCGCACGTCCACTTCCAGCTGATGGACCACCCCGACCCGCGCCACGCCCAGGGCATCCCCTTCACCTGGACCGGCGTGGGCGTCCCGGCCAACAACGAGACCTTTACGTCCCCGGCCTCCGCACCAGCGACAGAAGATCCAGCTCGATCGGGAACGGCGTCGGCCGGATGAGCTTCTCCCGGAAGATGCCGACTGGCACATATGTGCTGGTGGGTGCGTCCAGCTCATAGACGTGGACGGCGGGACCCTCGTCTTCCTTCTCAACCCGCCAGTAGTGCGGAATAGCGGCCTCTGCGTACTTGCGCAGCTTGACCGTACGATCACGATGCGCCGACTCGGGGGAGACCACCTCGATCACCAACCGCACCTGATCGGCTGCGAACCACATGCGATCTTCCTCGTACGGCGCGGTGGCCACCACGACATCCGGTTCGGGGCGGTTGCGGGCATCGAGCCGGACGGTCATCTCCCGCTCGACCTCGAACCCTTCCGGGGCCTGCTGCTCCAGGGCGACGGTCAGCGCGGTGACCAGGCGGCCGTGCCAGGACCGCTGCGGGGACATCCTGAAGACAAGTGCTCCGTCGATCAGTTCGGTGTGGCGCGGCGCTTCCGGAAGGTGGTCCAGGTCCTCGGCGAACCAGCCTTCCTCACGGGGCGGCTGCATCCAGTCCGGCAGTGCGGTCATGGCCCCACCGTAACGACGGGCACTGACACGGCCCACCAGATGTCGTCCGGCCCGCCATCGGCAACCTCATTTGCCATAAACGGTACGCCGTGGTGCGCTGGGGCCATGGAGTTCACGGATGTACTGGCCGAGGTCGGGGGGCGGTTGCGGCGGGTGCGCCAGGAGCGGGGGGTGACGCTGGCCGCGCTGTCGGAGGTGACCGGCATCTCCACCTCCACCCTCTCCCGGCTGGAGTCCGGGCAGCGCCGCCCCTCGCTGGAACTGCTGCTGCCGCTCGCCAAGGCGTTCCAGGTGCCGCTGGACGAGCTGGTGGGGGCCCCGCCGGTGGGTGATCCCCGGGTACGGCTGGCGCCGCGCCAGATCCAGGGCGGGCGTACCGTCGTCCCGCTCAACGCCCACCCGGGCCCGCTCCAGGCGTACAAAATGATCATCCCGGGGCAGCCGGAGGGGCAGCCGGTCCCCGATCAGCGCACCCACGAGGGGTACGAGTGGCTGTACGTGCTCAGCGGCCGGCTGCGGCTGCTGCTGGCCGACCGTGACCTGGAGCTGGGGCAGGGGGAGGCGGCCGAGTTCGACACCCGGCTGCCGCACTGGTTCGGCAGCGCCGACAGCCGGCCGGTGGAACTGCTCAGCCTGTTCGGCCCGCAGGGCGAGCGCATGCACGTCCGCGCCCGCCCCAAGAGCGGCTAACTCCGCAGCGGCGCCTCGCCCGTGTCGAACTCCGTGGAACGCAGCCGGGCGTCCGCGCCCAGATAGGCGACCGTCGCCCGGCCCCTGGCCGTGGCCACCGCCGCCGGATTGCCCACGGCCATATGGCTCTCCGTCACCCACGGCGCGGGCGATACGGCCACCGCGACCCGGCCCGCCTCGTCCCGCACGGCGATCAGCGCGTCGTCCGCCTCCGCCACCGGGCCGCACCCCACCCCGCCGGGCATCAGGGTGACCTGCGGCGTCGCGCCCTCCACCCCGTCCACCACCGCCGTCTGCAAAGCACCCGTGCCGGGCTCGCGGAAGTACAGCTTCACCCCGGCCCCAGCCTGCCGCGCCGTCAGCGGGCCGGTGACGGCGGGCAGTCCGGCGTCCACCGGGTCGCCGAACCCGCCGTCGGCCCGCTGCCGCCACAGCAGCACCTTCTCGTGGGTGGCCACCAGGATTCTGATCCGGCCGTCCCTGGCGGTCGCCGCCACCGGCCGGCTCCCCGCGTTGGAGCCGCCCAGGTCCTGCCAGGTGCCCCACTCCCCCGTCCCCGGGTCCCGGGTGCGGGCGCTCAGTCCGTGCTCGGCGTTCCGCACCGCGACCACCACCCGCCCCGCCGCGTCCACCCCGACGGCGGGCACCGACAGCTGCCAGCTCGCCTCCGCGTCCGTGCCGCCCGGCGCGCCCAGCGACTCCCACGGCCCGAGCCCCACCGAGGCGATCACCTCCCGCCGGTACCCGGCGTCGCCCGGCGCGCCGCCGACCGTACGGGTCCCGTACGCCGCCGGCCGCCCGTCCGGGTGGCGCACCATGACGAGGCCGTCGTCGATGCCCGTCCCGGGCAGCAGTTCCGGGCCCTCCCACCGCGTCTCCCCCGCCGCCCGCCGCCACACCGCGAGCCGTCCGCTGAGCACCGCGCAGGCCAGCACCCCGTCGTCGTCCAGCCGGTGCAGCCAGTCGGTGCCCATCTCGCGCGGGTCGCGCATGACCGGCACCCAGCGCCCGTCGGGGGTCGCCCCTGTCTTGTAGTCGCCGCAGCCGTCCGGGTCGCCGCAGGTCATGCCCACCCCGCCGTAGATGTGCAGCGTGCGGGCCTTGGCCTCGGCGGCTGCCGGGCTCAGCGTCGGGGGCAGTGTGCCGCCCCGGTAGCCGAGGTAGCTCTGCACGCTGAAGTGCGCGGGGTCCTCGGCCGCGTACCGCTCCAGCGCGAGCTGGGTGAACCTCGCCCCGTACATGTGGTCCTGGTGGTCGGCGTACACCTTCTTGTCCGGGCGCCGGTCCGGGGTCGGGTCCTGGAACCGGACATGGGTGGGGCCGGACGCCCGCAGCAGTCCGGTGAGGGCGGCGGTCAGCTGGTCGCCGGTCACCGTGAAGTCCTCACCGACCACACTGCCGCGCGCCCGCAGCGATTCCAGCGTCCCGACCTGCCCGCGCCACAGTCCGCGCAGCGACTGCGGTACCTCGTCCGAGACCTTGCGCGCCTCGCGCAGCTGAAGCCAGATCAGCCGCAGGGAGGGGCGCGCCAGCAGGGTGTCGCACTGGGCGGGGAAGCCGCCGGCGGTGGACAGGACGACGGAGTTCCAGCGGCTGTCGTGGTCGCCGGTGGCCATGTGGGCGTACGCGGCGCGCAGTCCGTTCTGCCGGGCGCGGGCGAAGCGTTCGTGGCCCTCGCTCGGGGAGGGCCGCCCGGGGCCGCCGTTGCCGTTGACGCCGTTGGACTCGCCGGAGGTGAGGATCACCGTGGTGAGCGCGGCGGGGCCGCCCAGCGTGCAGCTCACGTCGGGATTCATGAAGTACAGGTCGTCGTCCGGGTGGGCGATGACCTGCACGACCGAGGCGTTCTCCGCCGGGTCCGGGAGCGCGTCGTGGTCGTCACCGCCGGGTATGGGGCGCAGGGCCTCGATGAGGGTGGCGGCCCCGAGGACGGAGGCGAGCCCGCCCCCGAGCAGCGCGCGGCGGGACAGACTCATGGAGCGGGTTCCTCGCGGGGATGGGGCAGCAGGATGCGCCGGGACACCAGATAGGTGAAGGGTACGGCGCCGGCGGCGGCGAGCAGCGGGGCGGTGGTGCTGTTCAGTCCGGCGCCGCTGACCAGCAGATACAGGCCGGCGCTCTGCGCGAGGTAGTTGGTGAGCTGGGTCAGCGGGAAGAAGGCGAACTTCCGCCAGCTGGGGCGGGTGCGGTAGGTGAAGTAGGTGTTGAGGAAGAAGGAGCCGACCATGCTGGCGAGGTAGGCGAGCGTGAAGGCGGAGAAGTACGGCAGCCAGCGGTGCAGGGGCAGGTAGCAGAGGTAGAAGGTGCCGGTGTTGACGACGCCGATGAGGGCGAACCGGCCGAACTGGGCCAGCTGGGCCGCCCGGGGCACCGTGGTCATCGTTCGAGGTCCTCGGCGGGGGCCGGCTCGACGGCCGGGGCCGGGGCCGATCCCGGTGCCGGTGCCGGGGCCTGGCCCGCGCCGGCGAGGGGCCCGGGCGCCGGGGAGCGCACCTCGCCGCTCTCCTTCACCAGGTAGTGCGGCCGGCGCTTGGTCTCGTAGTAGATGCGCCCGATGTATTCGCCGATCAGGCCGAGCATCAGCATCTGGAGCCCGCCGAGCCCGGCGATGATGGCGACCAGGGTGACGTAGCCGGGAACGGTGACCCCGCCGCTCAGGGCGGTGACGATCACCCAGCCGGCGTACCCGGCGGCGAGTGCCGCCAGCGCCAGACCGGTGTAGATGGCCATCCGCAGCGGCCGGTTGTTGAAGGAGATCAGGCCGTCCATGCCGTAGTTGAGCAGCGAGCCGAACCGCCACTTGCTGCCCCCGCCGCCCTGCCGTTCGGCGTCGCGGCAGTCGAAGGTGACGGTGTCGAAGCCGATCCAGGAGAACAGCCCCTTGGAGAAGCGGTTGTTCTCGGGCAGCGAGAGCAGCGCGTCCACCGCCGCCCGGGACAGCAGCCGGAAGTCGCCGACGCCACTGGTCAGCCGCACGTCCACCCAGCGGTTGACGGCCCGGTAGTACAGCCGGGACAGCAGGCCGCGCACCGCCTTGTCGCTGGAGCGGTCGCGTTTGGCCACCACCTGGTCGTGGCCGCGCCGGTGCAGCTGGAGCATGTGGCCGATCAGCTCGGGCGAGTGCTGGAGGTCGGCGTCCATCAGGACGACCGCGTCGCCGTCGGCCGCCCGCAGTCCGGCGAGCATGGCGGCCTCCTTGCCGAAGTTGCGGCTGAAGGAGAGGTAGCGGGTGTTCGCGGGGTGTTCGACGCGCAGGGCGCGCAGTCGGGTGAGGGTGTTGTCGGCGCTGCCGTCGTCGACGTAACACAGCTCGTAGCCGATGCCGAGCCGGTCGAGGCTGGTGCGCAGCTGCTGGTCGAAGCGGTCGATGACGGCCTCTTCGTTGTAGCAGGGGACGACGACGGACAGCTTCATGGCCGAGCTTTCCTTCCGGTTGTCCCGGATATCCCGATCTCCCGCACAACGCGCGGGATCCGCGCTGCCGTGGACAGCCCGGCGTGCCTCAGTATGGTGCAATGCACCTATTTCATCCCATTTGCGACATGCGAAGGAGGGCGTCCGGGTGACACCGCGCACCACCGCATCGCGCCGCCGCCCGGCACTCGCGGTGGCCGCCGGAGCCGGCGCGCTGCTCGCGGTGAGTGCCGCCCTGGGACGGTACGTACGTCCCACCTCCGACGACTGGTGCGCCGCCTGGAAGACCCGCGAACTGGGCGTCCACGGCATCACCTGGGACTTCTACACCACCCAGAACGGCCGGATCGCCAACGCCTTCCTCAACGGCGTCACCTACACCGCCGGGCTGCTCGGCCCGAAGCTGCTGCCCGCCTTCCTGCTCCTCACCCTCGCCACCGGACTCGTCGTCCTGGGCCGCACCCTGGCCGTCCGCACCGGCCGTGAGGCTCCGCTGCCGGCCCTGATCGCCGCCGCCCTCGTCCTGCCCGCCCTGCTGGTGTACGCCTCGCCGCTGCCCTACCAGACCCTGCTGTGGGCCCCCTCCACCATCTCCCACACCCTGCCCGCGATCATCGGCCTCTGGCTGATCGTCTGGGCGCTGTGGGCCCAGCGGCGCGGCAAGCGCGCCCGCCGCGCCGCGGTGCTCGGGGTGCTGGCCGCCGGCGTCTTCCTCGGCACCCTCAGCGAGGCGTTCAGCGCGGTCGCCCTCGTCCTGGCCGGCCTCGCCGGACTCGCCGCCCTGACCCGCCGCCGCACCCCCGACGGCCGCTACGTCCTCACCTGGTGCGCCGCCGGATGCCTCGGCCTGCTCGCCGGGCTCGCCCTGCTCTACACCTCCCCCGGCGCCCGCGCCCGGCGCCGCGTGCACCCGCCCGCCGGCGACCCCTTCTCCACCGCCGAACTCTCCGCCACCGTGCACGACTGGCTGCGGGTGTGGGAGTTCCTCGGCCGCGCCGCCGGCTCCTGGGTGTGGCTCGGCGCGTTCACCGTCGGCGTCCTGCTCGGCCTGGCGCTGCGCACCGCACCCCTGTCGCTGCCCCCGCTGACCGCGCCCCACCCTCCCCCGGCCTCCGGCCGGGGGTACCCCCGGCCGGCCACCGACACCCCCGTACGGCGCGGCGCCGACTCCGGCATGGTCGTCCTGCCCGCACTGCCCGGCATCTCCGGCCGGCTCGCCCCGGCCGTCCCCGCCCTCGCGGTCGCGCTCGCCTCCCTGGCCGTCGTCGCCGCCCTGCGGCTGGGCTACGGGGAAGGCGGCTGGACGTACTACCGCACCTGGAACAGCTTCCTGCTGCCCCTGCTGCTCGCCCTGTGCTGCTACGGCATGCTCGCCGGCCAGGCCCTCGCCACCCGGCTGCGCCCCCGCGCCCGCACCGTGGCCGCCCTGCTCACCACCGCCGCCACCCTGGGCGCCCTGGCCGGACTGCTCCCGGAGGTACGGTCCCTCGCCACCGAGACCCGCGACCGCGCCGCCGCCTGGGACGCGCAGGACACCCGCATCCGTACCGAGGCCGCCGCCGGTGCCACCGCCGTCGGCTACCAGCCACTGCACATCGCCGGGCTCACCGAGCCCTTCATGGCCAAGAACGCCGAGGGCGACTGGGCGGCGCGCTGCGTCGCCGGCTTCTACCAGGTGGACCGCATCGAACCCATCGAACCCCGAGGGGGCGCAACCCCATGACCGACACGACGCTGACACCGGACGTCACGGTCGTCGTCATCACCTACAACGACGCCCACCGGCTGCCCCGCGCCGTCCACTCCGTCCTGCGGCAGACCCTGCGCAACCTGGAGGTGATCATCGCGGACGACTGCTCCACCGACGACACCGAACGGGTCGCCGGCGAACTGGCCGCCACCGACCCCCGGGTACGCGTCCTGCGGCTGCCGGAGAACAGCGGCGGCTGCAGCGCCCCCCGCAACGCCGGCATCGACGCCGCCCGCGCCCCGTACCTGATGTTCCTCGACAGCGACGACGAACTCCCGCGCCACGCCTGCAAATCCCTGCTGCTGACCGCCGAGGCCACCGGCGTCGACTTCGTCACCGGCGAGGTCACCCGGGTGAACGAGGAGAACGGCGCCCGCGCCCTGTGGTACCCGGAGCTGTTCGACAGCGATGTGCGCGTGGTGGACGGCATCGCGCGGGCGCCCGAGTTCTTCACCGACCACCTGTCCACCAACAAGCTCTACCGCGCCGCGTTCATCGCCCGCCACCGGCTGCGCTTCCCGACCGGCATGCACTACGAGGACCAGCTCTTCACCGCGAAGGCGTTCACCCTCGCCGACCGCTTCGCCGTCGTGCCCTGGCCCGTGTACACGTGGTACCTCGCCCACGACCCCGGCCAGCTGTCCATCTCCTCCAGCCGGCACAAGATGGCCAACGTCCGCGACCGGGTGCACGCCGCCCGGCTCATCGACACCTTCCTCACCGACAGCGGCAACGCCGCGCTGCGCCCCGCCAAGGACACCAAGTTCCTCCGCCACGACCTGCGGCTCTACCTCGGCGACCTGCCCTTCCGCGACCTGGAGTGGATCGGCGAGTTCACCGAGGTGGTCTCCGAGTACCTCAGCACCGGGATCACCCCGCAGGCGCGCGCCGAACTCCCCCGCGAACAGCGCGTCTGCCAGTACCTGCTCACCGCCGGCCGCTTCGAGGACGCCCAGGCCGCCGCCCGCACCCTGGGCCGCCCGCTGCTCGCCCCGCCCGCCGTGATCCGCGACGGTGAACGCACCTACTGGGGCGACCACCTGCCCGACGACCCCGAGGCGCTCACCGAACTCGACATCACCGAGTGGCAGCTGGACGCCCAGCCCTTCACCTCCCGCCCCGTACGGCACGAGCTGACCCGGGTCACCACCGCCGGCGCGAAACTGCGCCTCGGCCTGCGCACGTACGACCCGGCCCGGCTGCTGGCCGACCCCGACGGCATCACCTGCGAACTGTGGCTGGCCGCCTCGGGCGAGCCGCTGCGCGTCCCCTTCGCCTACGTGCCGGCCGGAACCGACCGCTACGAGGCCGACATCGAGGTCGACCTGCGCAAAGTTCCGCTGCCCGCCAAGGGGTTCAAGGGCCGCCGCCACCCGGTGATCGCCCTGGAACGGCTCGGGCTGCGCCGCACCGACATCCTGCTCGCCCCCGGCGATCTGCCCGCCCGCCGCACCCGGCTCGCCGGACACTCCATCGGCGTCGCCGTGGAAGAACGCGGCGCCGGCCGCCTCGAACTCACCTGGTCCCGCTCCGGACTGCTGGCCGGAGCCGAGGTCATCGCCCCGGCCCTCGACCCGGTCCGCCGCAAAACCGCCCGCGTCAGCCGCCGGCTGTCCGGACCCCGCCTGAAGACCTGGACGTACCAGGAACTGAAGCGGCTGCCCCGCGACCGCGACCTGGTGGTCTTCGAAGCGCTGGAGGGACGCGGCTACGCCGACAGCCCCCGCTACATCTACGAGGAACTGGTGCGGCGCGGACTGCCCCTGAACGCCGTGTGGTCCCACGCGGGCGACCCGTCCGGCTTCCCGCCCGGCGTCCCGCTGGTGCGGCGCGGCAGCTGGGAGTACGTGCGGACCCTGGCCCGCGCCCGCTACTGGGTCGACTCGCACGGCTTCCCCGCCACGTACGGCAAACCGCGCGGCACCCGCTACCTGCAGACCTGGCACGGCCAGGCGTTCAAGCACATGGGCTTCGACATCCCCGAACTGCGCTTCGGGAGCGAGGACAAGCAGCGGCTGCACCGGGACGCGGTCGCCCGCTGGGACCTGCTGATCGCGCCGAGCGAGGAGTTCGAGCGCACCTTCGTCCGGGCCAACGGCTACACCGGTGAGCTGCTGCGCTGCGGGCTGCCGCGCAACGACGTGCTGGTGCGCTGGCGGGAGGTGGAGGCCAGGGACCGGGCGCAGGCGGCGCGGGTGCGGCTGCAGATCCCGGACGGGCGCAAGGTCCTGCTGTACGCGCCGACGTTCCGGGACGGGGCACGCGGCTCGGGCGCGTCGCTGCGGGTGGACCTGGCCCAACTGGCGGCCGGCATCGGGCAGGAGTGGACGATCGTGGTCCGCCCGCACTACTACGAACGCTTCGAGGTGCCGCGCGAGGTGGCCCCGGTGGTGCGGGACGGGCGCGGCTTCCCCGACATCAACGATCTGCTGCTGGCCTCGGACGCGCTGCTGACGGACTACTCCTCGGTGATGTTCGACTACGCCAACCTGGGGCGGCCCGTCCTGCTGTTCGCGGACGACTACGAGCACTACCGCAACAGCGCGCGCGGCGCGTACTACGACCTGGCGGAGATCGCGCCCGGCCCGGTGCTGACGGAGACCGGGGAGCTGGTGGAGGTGGTGAACGACCTGGACCGGGTGCAGAAGGAGCACGCCGACCGGTACGCGGCGTTCCAGAACCGCTTCACGACCTACGAGACCGGCGGCGCCAGCTGGGCCGTGGTGGAACGCTTCTTCGAAGGAATCGCCTGATGAAACACCGCAACATCTTCCTGATCGGCATCGACGTGGACTCCATGGGCGGCTCCCAGCGGGTGCTGCACACCCTGGCCCAGGGGTTCGCCGGGCGCGGGCACCGGGTGGAGCTGATCGGCATCCGGCCGAGCCCCGAGCCGCACACGTACCAACCGGACCCCGGCTACCGGCACACCACGCTCTACCCGGAGCCGGCACCCGAACCGTGGCGGGCCAACACCTTCGCCGAGCGGCTGAACTGGTCCCGGATCAGGGAACAGCGCGCGCGGTCGGACCACCGCGACGAGGCGCTGGTGAAACTGAAGGAACGGCTGGCCGCCGTCGACACCGGCTACCTGATCATCGGCTCACCGTGGGCGGCCGACTGGCTGCGCGCCGCCGAATGGCCGCATCTGCGGGGCATCGGCCAGTACCACGAGTCGTACGAACAGGCCCGGGCCTCCGCCAACCTGCGGCTGATCCTGCGGCACTACCCGGAGCTGGAGAAGTCCGTCTTCCTCAGCGAGGGCGACGCCGCGCTCTTCCGCCGCGACCGCCTCCCCAACGCGGCCACCATCCCCAACCCGCTGCCGTTCAGCCCGGGTCTGGCCGCCCGGCTGGACACCCGGCGGATCGGGGCGGTGGGCCGCCTGGAGCCGGTCAAGCGGCTGGACCGGCTGATCGACGCGTTCGCGGACACCACCACCCGGGCGCCCGACTGGGAACTCCACCTCTTCGGCGACGGACCGCTGCGCGGCACACTGGAGGCGCACGCGGCCTCGCGGGGCGTGGCGGAACGGGTCCACTTCCGCGGCAGCGTCCAGAACATGGCCGCCGCCTACCGCGAACTGTCGCTGCTGGCCCTCACCAGCGACCGCGAGGGCCGCCCCATGGCGGTGGCGGAGGCGGCGGCCTGCGGCGTCCCGACGGTGAGCTTCGACCTGTCGGCGGGCGTGCGCGAACTCATCAAGGACGGCCACACCGGCACCCTGGTCCCGCCCGGCAACACCCACGCCTTCACCCAGGCCCTCACCCACCTGATGACCGACACGCCCCGCCGCCACCACTACGGCGCGGCGGCCCGCAACCACGTGGCCCCCCTGGACCTCCCCCGGGTCCTGGACCGCTGGGAAGCCCTGTTCGAGGAGATCGACCGCTGAACGGCCGGCGGAAGGCTGTGCTCATGCGGTGACGGCGCGGTTGTGCACGGGGGCCGCGACCGCTGGATCACCCGGCACACGGCGGCCGGCGAGATCCCGGGCAACGGCGCCGGCTGCCGCAGCCGCAACCCCGTGCACATCCCCACCCACAACGGATCGGTCCGCGACACCTCTCAGGGAGCGGGCGCGCCGCCCAGCTGGCCGAGGTCGTAGCCGTGGGCGGCGGCCAGTGCGGTGGCCCGGCCGGCCCAGCCGGGGTCGGTGGTCGTGGCGGCCAGCCCGACCAGGGCGTGCAGTTCGGCCCGCCGGTAGGTGAGCGTGCCGGCCAGCTCCAGCGCCGCCCGGTGGTGGCCGGCCGCCGCGGCCGGGTCACCGAGGGCGGTCAGGGCCCGGCCGGCCGCGTTGTGCGCCTCGGCCAGCGCCCACTGGTCGCCCTGGTCCCGGGCGATCCGTACCGCCTCGGCCGCGCGTTCCCCGGCCAGCTCGGCCCGCCCGCGCTCCGCGTCCAGTTCGGCGAGATAGGCCAGCGCGAGCGCCTGCGGGCGGTGCCCGGTGCAGCTGGCGCGGCTGCGCGCCAGCGCCGCCTCGAAGGACAGCGCCGCCGACTCGGAACGGTCCAGCGCCCGGTGCACCAGAGCGAGTTCGATCAGCACCATGCTCTCCAGGTGCGGTACGCCCTCCGCCCGGCTCAGCCGCAGCGCCTTCCCGTACAGACCGGACGCCCGCTCCAGCGCGCCGGAGTCGGCCTCCACCCGGGCCAGCGCGCACAGCGCCGTCGCGGTGTGGAGATGGCTGCCGTCCCCGCCCTCCCCGTAGAGCCGTACGGACTCGGTCAGCCGCTCGCGGGCCGCGCCGAGTTCGCCGATCGTCCAGTGCCTGCGTCCCAGCTGCTCGTGGGCGGCGGCCCGGATGCGCGGCCAGCCGTGCTCCTCGCCGATGGCCAGCGCGCGCTGGGCGTGCCGCTCGGCCTGGGCCATCAGTCCGGCGGTGAGCGAGGCGTCCACCAGGGTCAGGGCCAGTTCGGCGGCGGCCCGCGCGTCCTGGGCCCGTTCGGCGGCGCGCAGCCCCGCCTCGGCCATGGTCAGCCACTCGGCGACCCGCGAGCGCCGTTTGCACAGGTCGTGCAGCGTCCCGGCGAGCCGCCAGGCCACCGGGTAGGGGCCGTGCCGGGCGGCGTAGGCCGCCATCGCCGCGTAGTTGGGCAGCTCGGCCTCGGCGTTCGGCAGCGCGGACTCCGGGCCGGCCGGCCCGTCCCGGCCACCCTCTGCGGTCTCCATCCGGCCGTGCGGGCCTACCACGTGCGGGTGCCCGGAGCCGCCGCCCAGCACCGACGCGGTCCGCAGGTACCAGGCGGACAGCCGGCGTACCGCCGCCTCGCGCTCGCCGCGGTCCTCCTCGGCGTAGACCCGCTGCCGGGCGTACTCGCGCAGCAGATCGTGCGGAAAGCGGAACCGGTCGGCGTGGTGCTGCTCGATGAGGTGCGCGGCCGACAGCACCGACAGCGCCCGTCCGGCGACAGGTTCGGCGACGCCGGCGACGGCCGCGGCGGCGGCCTGCGTGAGGTCGGGGCCCGGGATCAGTCCGATGTGCCGCAGCACCCGCTGCACGGTGGTGTCGAGTCCCCGGTAGGACAGGGCCAGCGAGGCCGCGACCGAGACCCGTTCGTCCTCCGGCGCCGACACCCCCGCCAGCGGCCCCGACGCGGCCAGCCGGCGGGCGACCGCGGCCAGCGGGATGTGCGGGGAGATCGCCGCCCGGGCGGCCACCACCCGCAGGGCGAGCGGCAGATGGCCGCAGAGCCGGGCGATCTCCGCGATGGCGGCCTCGTCACCGGCGGCGGGCGGCCCCAGAACGGTCCGCAGCAGCGCGTCCGACTCCCTGACGCTGAGCACGGGCAACTGCACCCGGTGCGCGCCGCTGTGCACGGCGAGCCCGGTCAGCCGGCGGCGGCTGGTGATCAGCACGGCGCAGTGCGCGGATCCGGGCAGCAGCGGCAGCACCTGGTCGGCGTCGGCGGCGTTGTCGAGCACCAGCAGGGCACGGCGGTGCGCGAGGACGGAACGCAGCAGGGCGGAGCGCTCGTGCACGGCGGGCGGGATGCGGCGCGGCGGGACGCCGAGCGCCCGCAGGAACTCCCCCAGGACCTGGCCCGGTTCGACGGGGGCGAGCGGATCGAAGCCGCGCAGGTCGGCGAAGAGCTGGCCGTCCGGGAAGGACGCCGCCACCTGCTGGGCGCAGCGCACCGCCAGCGCCGTCTTGCCGATCCCGGCGGTGCCCTCCACGCACACCACCGGCATGCCGCCGGACAGCAGCAGTGAGGTGATGCGCTTGACCTCGGCGGTGCGGCCGGTGAAGCCGAAGACGGGGTAGGGCAGTTGGGCGGGTTCGGCGACCGGCGGGTACTCCCCGGCGAGCGCCGCCGGGGCCGGACCCGCAGGAGGGGCGACCGCGGCCCGCGCATCACCGTCCCCGCCACCGTCCCGGCCCACCTCGCGGGCTCCGGCCCCGGCTCCGGCACCTGGGCCGGGCGGCTGCTCGTCGGCCGCTCCGGAGAGCACCCACTGGTGGGCGTCGCGCAGTTCGGGCCCCGGGTCGGCGCCGTACTCCTCCGCCAGCCGGCGGCGTACCCGTGTGTACACGTCCAGCGCCTCGGTCTGCCGCCCCGACTGGGCCAGGGAACGCATCAGCAGGCCGTGCAGCCGTTCGCGCTGCGGGTACTGGCTGGTGAGCCGCACCAGTTCGGGGACGTGTTCGGCGCCCCGGCCCAGCCGCAGCCCCAGACCGTACATTTCCTCCTCGGCGGCGACCAGGCGCTCGGTGAGCCGGTCGCGCTCCAGTTCGATGCCCGGTCCGTCGGTGCCCTCCACGAGGTCGCCCCGCCACAGTCCGACCGCCCGGCCGAGCGCGTCGATCGCCTCGGCGGGCCGGCCGGCGTCCCGCAGGGTGCGGGCCCGCGCGCACAGTTCCTCGAACTCCCACAGGTCGAGGCCGCCCTCCGGGCGCAGGACGTAGCCGCTGCCGGTGAGGGTGATCGGGGTGCCGGCCGGCAGGGCGCGCCGCAGTCCCGAGATGTACTTCTGCACGAGATTGACCGCGTGCCCGGGCGGAGAGCCGCCCCACACCGCGGTGATGATGCCGTCGACCGTGACCGGGCGCGGGCCGCGCAGCAGCAGTGCCGCGAGCACCGCACGCTGCCGCGGCGGGCCCAGATCGATCTCGGCGGTTCCGTCCAGGGCCCGTAACGGCCCGAGCACTTCACAACGGATCGCATTCTTCGCCATCGGCTTCCCCCCTGAAGTCCGTTGGGATCATAGGTTCCTGGCGACGGGCGCGGCTACCGCCACAGCGCGGAGTTCACAAGACCGACTCCGGGAAGCGGCACCAACCCTTCACAAGCCCGGCCCATGTTCTGTGCCGGGCCCCGTCCGCGTATGCGCGGCGCGCCGGGCAAACCCGCTTCAGCCGTTCTTCAGCGGACCTTCCAGCGATCGGTCAGCGCCCCGCGCCATCGTCGGTCCCGGACGTACCAAGCAGCGCCTCCTTCCGCTCGGCGCTGCTCACCGGACCTGGAGGAGAACGGCCGTGACCCTGCCAACGCAACTCCCCACGCCCGCCCCGTCCGACCAGCTGCGGTACGACACCACCGTGCCGCGAGCCCTGGTTCATCGCATGTCCGTGGCCGAGGTGTTCGTCACCGACTCGGCCGCCACGGGGACGGACGTACCCATCACCCCCGCCACCGACACCGGTGGCGGGCACCTGTCCTTCGAAGTCGCCGCCCAACTGCCACGCGGGCACGTCGTGGGCGAGCACTCCGCCGCGTACGACTTCCTGCTGCTGGTCGAAGTGCTCCGGCAGTCCGGAGTCCTGGTGGCACACCGGCATCTCGACGTGCCGCTGGCCAGCGCCTTCATCTTCATGGAACTGGGCTTCTCGGTCCGCTCGCTGCCCGCCCTGCGGATCGGGAGCAGACCGGCCCACGCCGTCATCCAAATCACCGTCCTCCCGGACCGCAACCGGGCCGGACGTGTCCTCGGGTTCTCCTTCTCCGGCGCGCTGCTGGTGGACGGGCACACCGCCCTGGAGGCGACCGGCCGGCTGACCTTCGTCAGCCACCGCGCCTTCGGAGTGCTGCGCGCCAAGGGCCGCGGCCAGGCGCCGGGGGGCGAATCCGCGCTGGTGCTCAGCCCGCGCCTGGTGCCCGCCGAGGCTCGTTCGGTGGGCCGCCGCGATCCGCGCAACGTGGTCATCACCGAACCCACGGTGGACCCCTCGGGCAACTCGATGGCCCGGCTGGTGGTCAACACCGGCCACCCGCACCTGTTCGACCACGAACTGGACCACATACCCGGCAACCTCCAGCTGGAGGCCGCCCGCCAGCTGGCCGTGGCCACCGTGGCCCGGCTGCACGGGCTCTCGCCCGCCGCGCTGCTGGTCACCGATGTCGCCGCCACGTTCGGCGCGTTCGCCGAGCTGGACCGTACGACAACCGCCACCGCCCAGGTCGGCGGGGTGCGGCACGCCGGGGACCTGGGCGTCATCGCCGTGCCGGTGACCGTCCTGCTCACCCAGGGCTCCGCCACCGTCAGCGAGGTCACCATGGAGGTCGCGCCGTGGAGCTGACCCGTCCCGACCGCCCCGGCGTCCTGGTCTGCGACTACGGCGGCGTGCTCACCAATCCGCTGGCCGAGACCTACGCCGTCTTCGCCCGCTCCACCGGGATCGGCCTGGAGCCGATCGCCGCGGCCTTCGCCGGCGCCACCGCGCGGTACGGGATCAGCCCGATGGCCGCGCTGGAGGTCGCCGACATCACCGAGGCGGAGTTCACCGACCGGATGCTGGCCGGGCTGCCGCCGCAGGCCGCCGAGGTGCTGGCCGGCCGGCCGTTCGGCGAACTGTGGTTCCGGGGGCGGCGCACCAACGAGGAGGTGCTGGCGCTGGTCCGCGAGGTGCGGGCGAGCGGGCACCGGGTGGCGCTGCTGACCAACAACGTCCGGGAGTGGGGACCGCGCTGGCGGGCCACTGTGCCGGTGGACGAACTCTTCGACGTGGTCGTGGACTCCAGCGAGGAGGGCGTGCGCAAGCCGGACCCGGAGATCTACCGGCGGCTGCTGGCCCGGCTGCGTACCCCCGCCGAGAGCTGCCTGCTGCTGGACGACACGGAGGAGAACACGGTGGCGGCCGAACGCCTGGGCCTGCGGACCGTGCTGTTCAAGGACCCCGCACAGGCCATCGCCGATGTCCGCGACGCCCTGGGGCTGACCGCGACGGGAGGTACCCGATGAGCGAGGACACGGACCCGGGTACGGGCACGGGCACGGGCGCCCGTGCCGGTGCCCCGCCGGTGCTGATCACCGGCGCCGGCCCCACCGGACTGGCCGCCGCCTGCACCCTGCTGCGGCACGGCGTACCGGTACGCGTGGTGGAACGCCGCTCCGGCCCCTCCACCACCCCCAAGGCACTGATCCTGTGGAGCGGCGCCCTGGAGGTCCTGGACCGGCTCGGCATCGCCGCCGCGCTCGCCGAACGGGCGCTGCCGCTGGCCGGCGCGTCGTACTGGTCCGGGGGGCGGCGCGTCGCCGAGGTGAGCTTCGGCTCACTGACCGGAACCCGCTTCCCCGGCCCGCTGTGCGTGCCGCAGCCCATCACCGAGGAGTTGCTGTACGAGCGGCTGATTCAGCTCGGCGGCACCGTCGAGTGGGACACCGAGGTCAAGGCCGCCACCAGCACCCCGGACGGGGCCACCGCGGTCCTGCGCACGGCACACGGCGCGGGCGGCGAGGAAACCGCCACCGCCCGCTGGCTGATCGCCGCCGACGGCACCCACAGCACGGTACGCACCGGGCTCGGCGTGCCCTTCGAAGGCAGCACCTACGGGCGGGAGTTCCTGCTCGGCGACGCCGTACTCCACGCCTCGGGAGCGGTACCGCCGCCCGAACGCGAGGCGCAGTACCACCTCACCCCGCGCGGTGTGCTGGTGGTGGTGGCGCTGCCCAAGGGAGGGCACCGGGTGTTCTTCGACCAGGCCCCCGGCGGGGCCACCGAACCCCCCGACCGGGCCGAACTCCAGACCCTGCTGGACGCCCGCGGCCCCGGCGGCTGGCGGATCGGCGACCTGTGGTGGTCCAGCCGCTTCCAGGTGCACACCAAGGTCGCCGCCGCCTTCCGGCGGGACGCGGTGTTCCTGGCCGGGGACGCCGCGCACTGCCACAGCCCGGCGGGCGGGCAGGGCCTGAACACCGGCGTCCAGGACGGCTATGACATCGGCTGGAAACTCGCGGCGGTGTGCCGGGGCGCGGACCCGGCGCTGCTCGACAGCTACGAGGCGGAGCGGCGGCCCACCGCCGTCACCGCGGTGCGCAACGCCGACCGGCAGACCAAACTGTGGCTGCTGCGCTCCCGCCCCGCCCGCGCGGTACGGGACACAGCCATGCGCGTACTGTCCCGGCGCGGACTCCTGGAACGGCGGTTCGTCCCCGAACTGGCCCAGGTCGACCTGGACCTGACGGGATCACCCGCGGTGTCGGCGGCGGACGGCACCGACGGCGCGCTGCGCCCCGGGCGCCGGGTCCCCGACCTGCCGCTCACCCTGCGGCACACCCGGGCCGGCTCCCCCGGGGCCGGCGCCGCGACGCTGCACCAGTACCTGGCCGCCGGCCGGCACACCGTCGTGGTCCTCGCCGACACCACGGACAGCGGCCCCGACGCCGCACGGCGCTGCGGAACCGCCGAGGTGCTGCTCATCGGCGGCACCCGCCCCGGCGCACCCGCCCCGCCCACCGACACCCCCTACGACCGGGCGGAGGCCGCCCACGGCTACGCCGCCCAGGCCGTCTACGTACGGCCCGACGGGGTCGTCGGCGGGCGCGCCGTCCTGGGCGGGCCCGGCTCACCGGCCGCGCTGGACGCGCTGCTGGCCCGCCTCCCGGACCGGAACGGGGACCCATGGCCCTGACCACCACCTCCCCGGGCCGGTCCGCCACCACAGACCGGGGCCCGGCCGCCCACCCCCCGGGGCGCCGGGCCCCCTGGGCCGTCCTGCTGCTCGGCCTGCTGTTCGTCGTCGACGCGCTGCTCATCGGCGCGGACGCCGGCGACCGGCTGCGCGGCGGCGGGACCGATGACCCGTCCGCCGAATCCACCCTGGCCGCCGAGCTGTTGCGCGAGCACTTCCCGGCCGCCCAGCCCAACCTGGTGCTGCTGGTGTCGGGTACGGAGGGCCGCGGGGTCAACGACCGCGACGTCGCCGCCCAGGGCGGCGAGCTCGCCGCCCGGCTGGCCTTCGAACCCTCCGTCACCGGCGTGCTGTCGTACTGGCAGACCGGCGCCGGGCAACTGCGCTCGGAGGACGGCGGCCAGGCGCTGATCCTCGCCCATGTGCGCGGCGACGAGGACGCCGCCAAGGCGGTGTTCCGGCGGCTGGTGCCCGACTACCGGGGCTCCCCCGCCGAGCTGCCGGCGCTGAGCGTCCAGCTCGGCGGCCCCGTCGCCGTCCTGGAGGAACTCCAGTCCACCATCGCCGCCGATCTGCTCACCGCCGAGCTGATCGCCGTCCCCATCACCCTGATCATCCTCGTCGTCGTCTTCGGCGGCCTGGTCGCCGCGCTGCTGCCGCTCGGGGTCGGCATCGTCGCTGTCCTGGGCACCAACGCCGTCCTGCGCGTCCTCACCGAGTTCGCCGAGGTATCGGTCTTCGCCCAGAACCTCACCACCGCGCTGGGACTCGGCCTCGCCATCGACTACGCACTGCTGATCGTGCGCCGCTACCGCGAGGAACTCGCCACCGGCGCCGACCCGCACACGGCGGTCGGCAACACGGTGCGCACGGCGGGACGCACCGTGCTGTTCTCCGCGCTCACCATCATGACGGCCCTGTCCGCGATGCTCGTGTTCCCGCTGTACTTCCTGCGGTCCTTCGCCTACGCCGGCATCAGCGTGGTGGCGCTGGCCGCCGGGGCCGCGCTGCTCCTGCTGCCCGCCGCGCTGCGGCTGCTGGGCCACCGGGTCGACGCCCTGCGCGTGCTGCGGCGCCGCGCCCCGGCCGGCGGCGGGGGCGGCGCGGGCTGGCGGCGCCTGGTGACCTGGGCGGTACGGCGCGCCCCGCTGGTCACCGTCGCCGTCGCCGGGGCACTGCTGCTGGCCGGACTGCCCTTCGCGCGCATCGCGTTCGGCGCCGCCGACGACCGGCAGCTGCCGCAGGGCGCGGAGGCCCGTACCGTCCAGGACACTCTGCGCGAGGACTTCCCCGACACCACCACCGGCACGGTCGAAGTGCTGGCCCGGCAGGCCGACCCGGACACTCCAGGCGACGCGGCGGCCCTGCGCGGCTACGCCGCCGCCCTGTCCGAACTGCCCGCCGTGGAACGGGTGGACACCCCGCTCGGCAGCTACCGGAACGGCGCGCCGGACGCCGCGGCCACCCCCGCCGACGCGGTACGGGGCGGCGCCGGCATGAGCCATCTGACCCTCACCCCCGTCGCCGGTGTGGAGGCCACCGACGAGACGGCCCAGCGCCTGGTGCGCCAGGTCCGCGACCTCACCGCCGCCGACCCCGCGCACCGCGCGCTGTCGCCGGTGGTCGGCGGCCAGAGCGCCCAGCTCGTCGACTCCAAGGCCGCCATCGGATCCCGGCTCGGCTGGGCGGCGCTCGTCATCGTGGCCGCCTCCCTGCTGCTGATGTTCCTGCTCACCGGCTCCGTCGTCATCCCGCTCCAGGCCGTCCTGCTCAACGCGCTCAGCCTGAGCGCCATGTTCGGAGTGGTGGTGTGGGTCTTCCAGGACGGCCATCTGTCCTCGCTGCTGGGCTTCACCGCCACCGGCACCGTCGAGACCACCCTGCCGGTCCTGATGTTCTGCGTCGCCTTCGGGCTGTCCATGGACTACACGGTGTTCGTCCTCGCCCGGATGACGGAGGAACACCGGCGGCACGGCGACTCCACGCGCGCCGTCATCGCCGGTGTCCAGCGAACCGGCGGCATCATCACCGCGGCCGCGCTGATCCTGTCCGTGGTCCTGATCGCCATCGGCACCTCACAGATCACCAACACCAAGATGCTCGGCCTCGGCGTCGCCCTGGCCGTCCTGGTGGACGCCACCGTCGTCCGCGCGCTGCTGCTGCCGGCCGTCATGCGCCTGTGCGGCCCGGCCACCTGGTGGGCGCCGGCCCCGCTGCGCCGCTTCCAGCGGCGGTTCGGGCTGCGCGAGGAGCCGGAAACCGTCCGGGAGGAGACCCCATGACCACCGTCCACCCCCTGCGACGGGTCGTCGTCACCGGCGCCACCGGGCTGCTCGGCCGGGCCGTCGTCGGCGAACTGCTCGCCCGCGAGGACGCCGTCGAGGTGATCGCCGTGGTCCGCGACCGGGCCAAGGCGGCCCGGCTGCTGCCGGCGCCCGCCGCCGGCCGGCTCACCGTGGTGACCGCCGACATCACCGACCCCGCGGGCTACCGCGACGCCCTGCCCGGCGCCGACGCCGTCATCCACACCGCCGCCTACTTCCGTGAGTACTACGCGCCCGGCGCCGACGCCCGGCGGCTGCACGCCGTCAACGTCGACGCCGTCACCACCCTGCTCGGCGAGGCACGCGCCGCCGGCGTGCCGGCGGTCGTGCACACCAGCTCCATCAACACACTGGCCCCCGGCAGCGTCCGGCACCCCGCCGACGAGAACGCCGGACCGCCGCCGCGCTGGGAGCGCAACGGATACCGCGCCAGCAAGGTACGCGCCGAGGCCGCCATCGCCCGGTTCTGCGCCGAGCACCCCGGAGAGCTGCGGGTTCCCCTCGTGCTGCCCGGCTGGATGTGGGGTCCGGGCGACGAAGGGCCCACCTCCGCCGGGCGGCTGTTCCTGTCCGTCGCCCGCGGCGAACTGCGTGCCGTGCCCCGGGCCGGCAACCACGTGGTGGACGCCCGCGACGTGTCCCTCGCCTGCGTCCGCGCCGCCGAACGCGGCGCCCCGCTGCGCCGCTACATCGTCGCCGGACGCTGGCAGCCCCTGGTCGACACCACCACCGGTATCGCCCTGGCCACCGGGGTCACCCCGCCCCGGCAGATCCCGGCCGCGGCGGCACTCGCGTTCGCCGCCCTCCTGGAGACCAGCGCCCGGCTGCGCGGCCGGCCGCCCGTCGCCACCCGCGAAGGGGTGCGCGCGCTGCTCGACGGCAACCGCACCCGCATCAGCTCGGCCCGCGCCCAGCGCGAACTCGGCGTCGGCTTCCGGCCGCTGGCCCAGACCCTCGCCGACGAGGCCGCCTGGTACCGGGCCGGCGGGGCACTCGACCACGACCTCAAGGAGCCCGCCGCATGACCGCACCCCGCACCCGCACCCGCACCGCCGCGTTCGCCCTCGGTACGGCGGCAGCCCTGCTGGTGGCCGCCCCCGCGTACTGGGCGGTGGCCGCGCCGGGAGAGGACGGCACGGCGGACGCGGCCGGCGAGGTGATCGACGTCGCCTCCCCCCAGGAGGCCGCGATCGCCGCCGACGCCACCGACGCCCGGCTCGCGGCGGCGGACATCGTGGACGTCCCCGTGTCCTTCACCGTCGTCAACCAGAACCGCACCCTGGCCGAATGCCCGGTGGACGGCGGGACCTACCGGATCGAGGGCCACCTCACCGCACCCCGCGCCCTGCTGGAGGACGGCACCGTACCCGCCGTCACCCTGTACCAGCACGGCATCGCGGCCGGTGAGTGGTACTGGCGGCTGGACGCCGAGGGCTACCACCACGCGGAGGAGATGGCCCTGCGCGGCCACGCCTCCGTCACCGTGGACCGGCTCGGCTACGGCGCCAGCGACCACCCCGACGGCTATCTCACCTGTATCGGCGGCGAGGCGGACATCGCCCACCAGATCACGCGGGCGCTGCGGGAGGGCACCTACACCGTGGCGGACGGCGACCCCTACGCCTTCGACCGCGTCTACCTCGCCGGCCAGTCCAACGGCGGCCAGATCTCCCAGATCGCCGCCTACTCCTTCCAGGACATCGACGGCCTGGTGATCATGGACTGGACCGACCTCGGCCTCACTCCGCAGGCCAACGCCCGCTTCTTCACCGCCCTCAACACCTGCCTCAACGGCGCCGGCGGCGAGGGCGACGGCTACGTCTACTACGACCTGGGCACCGAGGAGTTCCGGGACGGCAACTTCCACGACACCGACCCCGAGGTCCTGCGCCTGGCCCTGCCGCACCAGAACCCGCACCCCTGCGGCGACATGGTCGCCCAGCTCGGCGGTGTCCTCGTCGACCTGCGGCACCTGAACGAGATCACCGTCCCCGTGCTGTTCCTGTACGGCGAGAAGGACGCCCGGGTCGAGGGCGGCGCCGAACACCGGGCGCTGTTCACCGGCACCGACGACACCGAACTCCTGGAAGTCCCGGAGGCGGGCCACTACATGGGCCTGGAACGCGGAGCACCCCTGGTGCACGACGCCCTGGCCGACTGGCTGAACCGCTTCTCCGGATGACCGCGACGACACCGCACCACCGCACCACCGCACCGACCGAACCCACCAAGCCGACCCGAGGAGCACCGACCATGCCCGCAGCATCACCCCCACTCACGCCGCTGCGCCGGCTCGGCACACTGGCGGCGACCCGGCGGCGCGCCGTCCTGATCGCCGGCGCACTGCTCTTCGTCCTGGCCGCCGCCATCGGCGCCGGGGCCATGAACGCCCTGTCCCTGTCCCGCTTCGAGTCCCCCGGCTCCCCCTCCTACCGCGCGGGCGAGATCCTGGAGCGCGAGTTCGGGCAGAACAGCCCCAACTACGTGCTGCTGCTGACCGCGCGGGACGGCGCCACCATCGACGATCCGGCCGTCAGCGCCGAGGCCACCGCCATCGAGAGCGAACTCGCCGCCCAGGACGCGGTCGCCACCACCGGGTCGTACTGGTCCCGCGACCACACCCCCACCCTGGCCAGTACGGACGGCACGCAGGCCCTGATCGTGGCCTGGCTGGCGGGCAGCGCGACCGAGGCCAGAGAACAACTGGAGCCCATCTCCGCCCACTTCCTCGACCGGGACAACGGCGGCGTCCTGACCGTCCAAGCCGGTGGCCAGGACGAGATCTTCCGGCAGGTCGGCGAGGAGTCCGCCCGCGACTTCATCCGCGCCGAACTCGTCGTCGTCCCGGTCGTCCTGCTCCTGCTGGTGTGGGCCTACCGCCGCTGGTCGGCCGCCGCCCTCACCATGGGCGTCGGCATCTTCTCCGTGCTGGCCACCCTCGCGATCCTGCGCGGCGTCACCGCCTTCACCGAGGTCTCCACCTTCGCCGCCAACCTGGCCCTGGTGCTCGGACTCGGACTCGGCATCGACTACAGCCTGTTCGTCATCGCCCGGTTCCGGGAGGAGAGCGCGGCCGGCCGAGGCCGGCCGGCGGCGGTGATCCGTACGGTGGAAACGGCCGGCCGCACCGTGCTGTTCAGCGGCATCACGGTGGCCGCTTCCCTGGCGGCGCTGTTCGCGTTCCCCTTCCCCTTCCTGCGGTCCTTCGCGTACGCCGGTATCGCCGTCGTGCTCACCGCGGCGTTCGGCGCCGTGGTCCTGCTGCCCGCCGCGCTGGCCGCGGCCGGCCACCGTACGCTGCGCCCGGTTCCCACGGCGGCGACCGGCGAGGTGAGCGAGGGCCGCTGGTACCGGATGGCCCTGCGCGTCATGCGCCGCCCGCTGCTGTACGGCGGCCCGGCCCTCATCCTCCTCCTCGCCCTGGGCGCCCCGTTCCTGGGCGCGAACTTCGGGCTCCCGGACGAACGCGTCCTGCCCGCCTCGGCGTCCGCCCGCGTCACCCAGGAACAGATCGGGACGAACTTCCCGGCGGAGGAGACCGACGCCCTGCAGATCGTGGCCACCGGCGTGGGCGAGGGCCCGGAGGTGACGCAACGGATCGACGAGTACGCCCAGCGCCTGTCACAGATCCCCGGCGTCTTCCAGGTCGACGCCCTCACCGGCTCCTACCGCGACGGCTCGCGCACCGCCGAACCGTCCGCGTCCTCGGAGCGCTTCGCCGCGCCGGACGCCCTGTGGATCACGGTCGTGCCCGACCAGGACGCACTGGCCGGGGACATCACCGCGCTGGTGGGCGAGGTCCGCGCCACGAACGCCCCCTACGACGTCCTGGTGGGCGGCTTCCCCGCCGCGATGACCGACTTCCGCTCGGCCCTGCTGGACCGGCTGCCGCTGGTCATCGCGCTGATCCTGATCGTCACCTTCGTGATCCTGTTCCTCATGACCGGCAGCCTCCTCATCCCGGCCAAGGCCACGGTCGCCAACATCCTCAGCCTGACCGTGATGTTCGGGGCCCTGGTGTGGATCTTCCAGGACGGCCATCTGTCCGGGCTGCTGGACTTCACCGCCACCGGCCGGATGGAACCCAGCATCCCGATCCTGATGTTCTGCATCGCCTACGGGCTGTCCATGGACTACGAGGTGTTCATCATGGCCCGGGTCAAGGACGAATGGGACCGCACCGGCGACAACACCCGAGCGGTGGCCGCCGGCATCCAGCGCAGCGCCCCGCTGATCACGGCCGCGGCCGGCATCCTGGCGCTGACCTTCGCCGCGTACGCCACCGGACAGGTCGTCTTCCTCAAGCAACTGGGCGTGGGCATGGCCCTGGCGGTCCTGGTGGACGCGCTGCTGATCCGTACGGTGCTGGTGCCGGCGTTCATGCGGCTGGCGGGCGACGCCAATTGGTGGGCGCCACCAGTGCTGCGCCGGCTGCACGACCGCATCGGGCTGAGCGAGGCGCCGCCGGCGCAGGCGCCGGCCGAGGCCCGGGAACGGGTGGCGGGGTAACGCGGCATGCTCGGCTGGGCAACGAACCTGCTCATCGTCCTCGCGTCGGCGCTGGTCCACTGGTGGCTGTGGAAACGCCTGGTCCGCGACACCACCCGGCCGGGCACCCGTGCCCGCCGGGTGGGCACCGTCCTGACCGCCGCCTCGGCCGCGCTGGCGGCGGCCCCGCGCATCCTGGTCCCGGTGCTGGGCCCGGACGCGGGGCGGTGGCTGGCCTGGCCGGGATACACCTGGCTCGCGGTACTGCTGTACCTGGCACTGCCGCTGCTGGTGGCGGAGCTGATCAGAGCGGCCGGATGGCTGAGGTCGCGCCGCGCGGGCAAGCACGACCCCGGACCCGCCGAACCGCCCACGGCGGCCGAGCTGAACAGACGGCTGTTCCTGAGCAGAACGGCCGGCGCGACAGCGGGCGTGATCTCGGTGGCGACGACCGGCTACGGCCTGACCTCGGCCCTGGGTCCACCGCGCGTGCGTCGGGTCCCGGTCGGCATCTCCCGCCTGGACCCGCGCCTGTCGGGCCTGCGCATCGCCGTCGTCAGCGACCTGCACCTGGGCACGATGCTCGGCCGCTCCCACACCGAACGGATCGTGCGGCACATCAACGGCCTGGAGGCCGACATGGTCGCGGTGGTGGGCGACCTGGCCGACGGCCTCCCCGCCGAACTGGGCGCGGCGGCCCGCCCGCTGCGCTCGCTGGAGTCCACCCACGGCAGCTTCTTCGTCACCGGCAACCACGAGTACCTGTACGACGGGGCGGACGCCTGGGTGAGCGAACTCCACAACCTCGGCGTGCGCGGCCTGCGCAACGAGCGGGTGGAGATCCACCACAACGGCGCGACCCTCGACCTGGCCGGCGTCGAGGACGTGACGGGCGAGGAGTACGGCACGGGCCCCGACTTCGCCCGCACCCTGGACGGACGCGACCCCACCCGCCCGGTGGTCCTGCTGGCCCACCAGCCGATCCTGGCAACCCAGGCCGCCCGCCACGGAGTCGACCTCCAGCTCTCGGGCCACACCCACGGCGGCCAGTTCTTCCCGATCACCCAGCTCTCCCGCCTGTGGGAACCGGTGGTCTCGGGCCTGGGCAAGGTGGAGGACACCACCGTCTACGTGACCAACGGCGCCGGCTTCTTCGGCCCCCCGGTGAGAGTGGGAGCACCCCCGGAAGTCACCCTGATCGAACTCCACCCGGCGGGGCCGCGAGAGGAGTGAGGGGTCACGGTCCGTCCTTCGGGGACCCCGATGACACACCGAAGTCACCATGACGGTGTGCGCGGCGGCGCCGGCATCCGCCGTTCCCCCTGCGAACGGCCCGACCCACCCCACTCGGCCGCCGCCCGCCACTCGACATCCGACGCGACGCGGGACGCCCGCCCACCCGAAGGGGCCCGCGCATGAGTATCGCTACTCATCCGCGGGCCCGTTGTCACAGCCCGGGGTGTCCGGTCAGCGGTTGCTGCGCAGCAGGGTGCGCATCGTGCGCATCGCCACCGACAGGTTCGCCAGATCGAAGGTGTCCGAGGACTGGATCTCGCGCAGCGTGGCCCGGGCACGGGTCAGGATCGCCGCGTGGCGGCCGGCCCAGGCCGCGTACAGCTCCTCGGGGCCCGCTTCGGACTCGCCCGCCGCCAGCACGTCGGCCGCGATCAGCTGGTGCGCCGCGTACAGGTCCTCGCGGATCGCCGTGCGCGCCATGGACTGCCAGCGGTCGGCCCGCGGCAGTTCGCTGATGCGGTCCTGGAGCTGCGAGATGCCCAGCTGGTCGCTCAGGTGGTAGTACACCTCCGCGACGTCGAACAGCTCACGTCCGCTGCGGTCGGCGACCGCAACGATGTCCAGGGCCGAGAACGCCGCCGAGAACCCGGCGACCTGCTGGGCCAGGTCCGCCGGTACGCCGTTCTCCACCAGCTCGTCGAACATCCGGCCGTGCAACTCCAGGTCCTGGCCCCGCAGCAGCTTCGGCAGCTCGGCCCACACCTGGGCGACCCGGTCCTCGAACAGCTCGATCGTGTCGGCCAGTTGCAGCGGCTGCGGCCGGTTGTTCAGCAGCCAGCGCGCGCCGCGTTCGACCAGCCGCCGCGAGTGCAGCCGCAGCCGGGTGACGACGTCCGCCGCCACCTGGTTGTCGAGCCGCTCCGCCGCGTCCCAGATGGTGTTGAGGCCGAAGATCGCCCGCGCCGCGGTGTGCGCGCGGATGATCTCCTCCGTGGAGGCGCCGCTTTCCTCGCCCATGCGGTGCACGAACGAGCTGCCGCCGGTGTTGACGGTGTCGTTGACGAGCAGCGTGGTGATGATCTCCCGGCGCAGGGTGTGGTCCTCGATGCGCTCGGGGAACCGCTCCCGCAGCGCGGTCGGGAAGTACTGGGCCAGCAGCCGCTTCACGTACGGGTCATCGGGCAGGTCGCTGCCGATCAGGTCCGCCGTCACCGACAGCTTGGCGTACGCCAGCAGCACCGACAGTTCCGGCTGGGTCAGCCCCTTGCCGGCCGCGCGCAGCTCCCAGATCTCCTCGTCGGCCGGCAGGAACTCCAGCCCACGGTCCAGCCGGCCGTCGGCGGACAGCTTCCGCATCAGCCGCTGGTGGGCGAGGAGCAGACCGGGCGCGGTGGCCTCGCTGTTGGCCAGCGCCACGTTCTGCGCGTAGTTGTTGCGCAGTACCAGCTCGGCGACCTCGTCGGTCATCGCGGCCAGCAGCGTGTTGCGCTGCTTGACCGTCAGATCCCCGTTCGCCACCAGCGAGTTCAGCAGGATCTTGATGTTGACCTCGTGGTCGGAGGTGTCCACCCCGGCGCTGTTGTCGATCGCGTCGGTGTTGCAGCGGCCCCCGGACTGCGCGTACTCGATCCGGCCGCGCTGGGTGAGGCCGAGGTTGCCGCCCTCGCCGATGACGCGGGCCCGTACGTCCCGGCCGTCGATCCGGATGGCGTCGTTCGCCTTGTCACCGACGTCGGCGTGGGTCTCGCCCGACGCCTTCACGTAGGTGCCGATGCCGCCGTTCCACAGCAGGTCGACCGGCGCCTTGAGGATCGCCTTCATCAGCTCGGCCGGGGTCATCGACACGATGCCGGGGCTGATGCCCAGCGCCGCGCGCACCTGCGGGGTGATCGCGATGGACTTCGCGGTACGCGGGTGGATCCCGCCGCCCTTGGAGATCAGCTCCGCGTCGTAGTCCGCCCACGACGAGCGCGGCAGGTCGAACAGCCGCTGCCGCTCCGCGTACCCGGTGGCCGCGTCGGGCTCCGGGTCCACGAAGATGTGCCGGTGGTCGAACGCGGCCACCAGCCGGATGTGCTCGGACAGCAGCATGCCGTTGCCGAACACGTCACCGGACATGTCGCCGATCCCGGCGACCGTGAAGTCCTGGCGCTGGGTGTCGTGGCCCAGCTGCCGGAAGTGCCGCTTGACGGACTCCCAGGCGCCGCGCGCCGTGATGCCCATGCCCTTGTGGTCGTAGCCGGCCGAGCCGCCGGAGGCGAACGCGTCGCCCAGCCAGAAGCCGTAGGACTGCGCGACCTCGTTCGCGATGTCCGAGAACGTGGCCGTTCCCTTGTCGGCGGCGACCACCAGGTATGTGTCGTCACCGTCGTGCCGCACCACGTCGCGCGGCGGGGTGACCTCGCCGTCGACGAGGTTGTCGGTGATGTCCAGCAGGCCGCTGATGAACGTCTTGTAGCAGGCGATGCCCTCGGCCAGCCAGCCGTCGCGGTCCTCCGCGGGGCTGGGCAGCTGCTTGCCGACGAAGCCGCCCTTGGCGCCCACCGGCACGATCACCGTGTTCTTGACCTCCTGGGCCTTCACCAGGCCCAGGATCTCGGTGCGGAAGTCCTCCTTGCGGTCCGACCAGCGCAGCCCGCCGCGCGCCACCTTCCCGAACCGCAGGTGCACGCCCTCCACGCGGGGCGAGTACACCCAGATCTCGTAGGCGGGGCGCGGCTGCGGCAGGTCGGGGATGGCCTGCGGGTCGAGCTTCAGCGACAGGTACGGGTGCGGGTTGCCCTCGTCGTCGCGCTGGAAGTAGTTGCAGCGCAGCGTCGCCTTGATGACGGTGAGGTACGCCCGCAGGATGCGGTCCTCGTCGAGGTTGACGACCTGTTCCAGGGCGCCGTCCAGTTCCTCCAGCAGGCCGTCGGTCAGCTCCCGGCCGGCGCTGACGCGCTGCGGCGAGAGCCGGGCCTCGAACAGCGAGACCAGCAGCCGGGTGGTGTGGACGTTGCGGCGGAGCGTGGCCTCCATGGTCTCCCGGGCGAACCGGGCGCCGGCCTGCCACAGGTAGCGGGAGTAGGCGCGCAGCACCATCGCCTGCCGCCAGGTCAGCCCGGCGGAGATGACCAGCGCGTTGATGCCGTCGTTCTCGGCCTGCCCGGTCCAGGCGGCGGCGAACGCCTCCTGCACCCGTTCCCGGGTGTCGCCGCCCAGCAGCGGCGCCAGCGTCTCGGGGATCCGCAGCCCGAAGTCGTAGATCCAGGCGGGGGCGCCGTCGGTGGGCCGCAGCTCGTAGGGCCGCTCGTCGACGACCTCGACGCCCAGGTGCTGGAGCACCGGCAGCACGGCGGACAGCGAGACGGGCTCGCCGCGCCGGTAGATCTTGAACCGCCGCTCGCCGGTGGCGGCGCCCACCGGCTCGTACAGGTTGAGGGCGAAGTCGGCGCCGGGCTCGCCGGGGCGCAGCCCGATGACGTACTGGAGGTCGGCGACCGCCGCCCGCGGCGGGAAGTCCGCCTTGTAGCCCTCGGGGAACGCGTTGTGGTAGCGGCGGCTCAGCTCCGCCGCCTGCTCCTCACCGCACTCGTTGAGCAGCGCGTCGGCGAAGCCGTCGCTCCAGGAGCGGGATGCCTCGGCGAGCCGGGCCTCGATCCGGTCGACGTCGGCTTCGGTCAGCTCCGGCAGGTCGGTGCCGGGCTCCACGCGGACGACGAAGTGCAGCCGGGAGAGGACCGATTCGGTGTTCCAGGCGGTGAAGTCGACCGAGGAGCCGTCCAGTTCCTCGGTGAGAATGTCGATCAGCCGCATCCGTACCGAGGTGGTGTAGCGGTCGCGCGGCAGGTAGACCAGCGCCGAGTAGTACCGGCCGTACTCGTCCTGGCGCAGGAACAGCCGCAGCCGGCGGCGCTCCTGGAGGTGCAGCACGGCGGTGGCGATGGAGCGCAGCGTCTCCACCCCGGTCTGGAACAGCTCGTCGCGCGGGTAGGTCTCCAGGATCTGGAGCAGGTCACGTCCGCTGTGCGAGTCGGGGGCGAACCCGGCGGCGGACAGCACCTCGGAGACCTTGCGGCGGATGACGGGGACGCGGCGCACCGACTCGGTGTAGGCGGCGGAGGAGAACAGCCCCAGGAAGCGCCGCTCGCCGACCACGCGGCCGTCGGCGTCGAACTTCTTCACGCCGATGTAGTCGAGGTAGGACGGGCGGTGCACGGTGGCGCGGCTGTTGGCCTTGGTGAGGATCAGCAGCTGCGGCTCGCGCGCCTTGGCCCGCGCCGAGGGCGACAGCCGGGCGAAGGCCGGGGAGGCGGCCGGGTTGAGCGGTACGGGGTAGGCGGGGTGGCCGTCCGGGTACTGCTGCGGGTCGGAACGCAGGATGCCCAGGCCGCTGCCGGGGACGGCGCGCAGTTCGTCGTCCTCGGCGCCGTTGTGCCGGGTCAGCTCGTACTCGCGGTAGCCGAGGAAGGTGAAGTGGTCGGCGGCCAGCCAGCGCAGCAGCTCCCGCGCCTCCTCCACCTCCTGCGAGCGCAGTTCGTCGGCCTTGGGCTCGGTGGGCAGCTCGTCGGCGATGCGCAGGGCGGCGCCGCGCATCTTCTGCCAGTCCTCGACGGACTCGCGCACATCGCTGAGGATGCGGCGCAGGTCGGCCTCGATGCGGGTCAGGTCCTCGCGGTCGGTCTCGCGGTCGATCTCGACGTGGATCCAGGACTCGGTGACGGCGTCGGCGGGCAGTTCGGCCGGGTCGTAGGTGGTGGCGGACGGGCCGAACGGGTCGCGGCCGGCGTCCAGCACCTCCAGGAGCTTGCCGGCGATGTCGCGGCGCACGATCACCTGAGGGTGGATCACGATGTGGATGCCGCGTTCCTGGCGGGAGAGCTCATTGGTGACGGAGTCCACCAGGAACGGCATGTCGTCGGTGACGACTTCGACCACGGTGTGGCTGCACGTCCAGCCCATCTCGTCGACGGTCGGGGTGTAGACGCGGACGTTGGCGGTGCCCTGCGGGCGGGTGGCGGCCAGCCGCAGGTGGGCGCGGGCGGCGCCGTACAGGTCGACGGGCTCGCGCTCGCTGACGTCCTCGGGCGAGATGTACTGGTAGTACCGCTGGAGGTAGGCCGTGAACGCGGCGGCGTCCATGCCGGCCGGCCCCCCATCTCCCACCCCTACCTCGGCGGCCTGCACCAGCAGTGCGGCTTTGGCTTCATCCAGCTTGGTGTGCATGTCCTCAGGCTCCTGTCGCGCGCCGTTGCGTGACGTCGGGAAACGGTCACCGGGCAGCGCTCGATCTCACGTGACGGATGCTCCCGGCGAAGAACGGATCAGTGGCGGACCTCGCCCCATGAACCGGGCCCCGAGGGGAGGCGGCACCGCCTCCTGCCGATATCGCACTGATCACGTGAGCAAGGCTATCGCTCCCGATGGGACGAGCGGATGAGAACGGTGTGAACAAAATCGCAGTACAGGGCCGGTTCAAAGCACCCGGCGTGGCGCTGCTCACGCCGCCAGCTCCGCTGCCAGGTCAACCGCTTCGGCCAGCGTGTCCACGACGGGGACGCCGGCGCGCTGAAGACTGCGACGACTGTGCGAACCGCCTGTATACAACACGGCGTGCGCCCCGATGTGCGCGGCGGCCCGCGCGTCGTCGACGGCGTCACCGATGACGACGGTGCGCGAGGGGGGCACGGCTCCGAGGGCGGCCAGATGACGGGCCATCTGCTCGGCCTTCCCGATGCGGTTGCCCTCTCCCGTGCTGCCGTCGACGCGGGTGAAGTGGCCGGCGATGCCCATGCGGGTGACCAGCGGGGTGAGCTGGTCGTGCAGGGCGAGCGAGCACAGCGACTGGGTGTGCCCGGCTCCCCGCCAGGACACCAGCAGGTCCGCGGCGCCCTCGGTGAGGGCGGCCCGCGTCGCGTGGGTGGCGTAGTGCGACTGGAACGCCGCGTCCAGCCGCAGCCACTCCGGCTCGCTCAGCTCGCGGCCCAGCAGCTGCCGGTAGAAGTCGGGGATCGGTATGCGGTACTCCTCGCGGTACCGCTCCACGGTGATCGGCGGGGCCTCGAAGACGGCCAGGCAGGCGTTGACGGCCTCGACGACCACGTCGGTGTCGTGGAGCAGGGTGCCGTTCCAGTCCCACACGATGTGGGCGGAGCGCGGTGCGGGGATCTGGGTGTCCGAAACCATGCCTCGACGGTACGGGGCGGCACCGACAGGCGCGAAATGTATTAGAGGAGGTGGGGGATCTCCTGGACGCCGTACCACAGCAGTTCGTGGCCGGGGTCGGCGTCCTGGTCCCCGGCGGCGGCCGCGGCCACGGCCGGCTCGGCGTCGGCGGCGTCCACGTGCACGGAGGCGAGCCGGGCCAGCGGTACGGGGGCGGTGAGCGTGACGGCGCCGGGCTCCCGGGGGTCGGCGTGCACCGCACCGTCGGTGACCTCGGCGACGACGACCACCCGCCGCCGCGGGGCCGCCGGATCGGCGGCGAGCAGCCGCAGCGCGCCCGCCGCGGCCTCCCCGAGCGCCCCGTACTCCAGCTCCTCCTCGTCGGCCCCCTCGCCGTACCAGGCGCGCAGTGCCGGGGTGACGGCGAAGGCGGTCAGCGGCGCGGGCCCCAGCTCTCCCGAGCGGTGCAGGGCGGCGAGCCCCGGGAGGGTGAGGGGAACGTAGACGCGCATGACTGCCGCTTTCATCACAGGACTTGACGGGTGAGGAGTCCAGGGTACGCCTTGCCGCTCCGCGATCGCATGACTACACTGCGTCATAGTTACTTGCCAGTACGAGCAGGGGGACGGCATGCGCGCCAGCACCAGCGGATTCGACCGACGCCCCCGGCCGGGCGCGGGACCCGCACCCCGGACGCGGCGCACGGACTCCCGCCGCCCGGGCGTCCCACTGCCCCGCACGGCCGGTGGCGCGCGGACCCCGCAGCACTGGTTCGCCGAACGGCTGCTGCTGATCCTCAGTGGGCGCCGCCCCGTCCATCTGCTGATGGGACACACCACGGCCGAGGCGTACGAGGCGCTCATCCACGCCGCCGACCACGCCCCCTTCGCCTTCTCCGGCACCCCGGTACTGCGGCGGGTGGGCGCCACCCAGCCGGCCCCCGGCGCGGTCGAGGCGTTCGCCCGCGTGACGGTGGGCGAGCGCACCCGGGCCATCGCCTTCCGCCTCGAACAGACCCCCGCCGGCTCCTGGCGGTGCGCGGCCCTGGAACTGGACACGATGAACCCGGGCCACCAGGACCCGCCCCACCCCACCGCACCACCCCGTCACCGCGCCGACGGCCGCCGCCGCTGACCCGGCGGCAGAGCCCGGCGGCAGCCGCCGCGGCCCCGTCGTCCGGGGGCCGTGGGACGTCACCCCCGCAGGGGCCGTGGGGCCCCCGCCCGGCCGATGACCCCCACCACGCCCGGAGGGGCGGTGGGAACGGCCGAAAGCCGCTCCCACCGCCCCTCCGGCGGTTCACCGCCCGCCGCACCCCGCACGGGCGCGGCGCACGGTGTGCGTCACTTCTTGCGGCGCCGGCCGCCCTTCTGGGCCTTGCGGCGGTCCGCCCGGCCACCGGTCACCGGCTGGTCGGCGTCGGTCACGACATCGCTCTCGACGACGCCGCCCTCCCCGTCCACCGACGGAGCCGACAGGTGCAGCCGGTCCGCCCGCTTCGGGGCCTCCAGGCCCTTCGCCAGGATCTTCGGCGCCGCCCCGCCCTGCTCGGCGCCCGGGGCCGCGGCCTGGACCGGAACCTGCTCGACCTTCCGCTCCACCTGGACCTCCAGGTTGAACAGGTAGCCGACCGACTCCTCCTTGATCCCGTCCATCATGGCCGTGAACATGTCGAAGCCCTCGCGCTGGAACTCCACCACCGGGTCGCGCTGCGCCATCGCGCGCAGCCCGATGCCCTCCTGGAGGTAGTCCATCTCGTACAGGTGCTCACGCCACTTGCGGTCCAGCACGGACAGCACCACGCGCCGCTCCAGCTCGCGCATCACCTCGGCGCCCAGCTCCTCCTCGCGGGCCCCGTACTGCCGGTGGATGTCCTCCTTGATGGACTCGGCGATGAACTCCGGCGTCAGACCGTCCCGGCCGTCCGCCTCCTCCTCCAGCTCCTCGACGGTGACCTTCACCGGGTAGAGCTGCTTGAACGCGCCCCACAGCCGGTCCATGTCCCATTCCTCGGCGAAGCCCTCGACGGTCTCCGCCTGGACGTAGGCGTCGATGGTGTCGTCCATGAAGAACTGGATCTGCTCGTGCAGGTCCTCGCCCTCCAGCACCCGGCGCCGCTCGCTGTAGATGACCTCGCGCTGCCGGTTCAGGACCTCGTCGTACTTGAGGACGTTCTTGCGGATCTCGAAGTTCTGCTGCTCGACCTGGCCCTGGGCGGAGGCGATCGCGCGCGTCACCATCTTGTTCTCGATCGGCACGTCGTCGGGCACATTGGCCATGGCCATGACCCGCTCCACCATCTGCGCCTTGAACAGCCGCATCAGGTCATCGCCGAGCGAGAGATAGAACCGCGACTCCCCCGGGTCGCCCTGTCGTCCGGAACGGCCGCGCAGCTGGTTGTCGATACGCCGCGACTCGTGCCGCTCGGTGCCCAGGACGTAGAGCCCGCCCAGCTCCTTGACCTCGACGAACTCGTCCTCCACGGCCTTCTGGGCGCGCTCCAGCGCCTGCGGCAGCGCCGCCGCCCACTCCTCGACGTGCTCGGCCGGGTCCAGGCCCTTCTTGCGCAGCTCGGCCTCGGCGATGTCGTCCGGGTTGCCGCCCAGCTTGATGTCGGTACCACGGCCGGCCATGTTCGTGGCCACCGTCACCGCCGCCTTGCGGCCGGCCTTGGCGACGATCGCCGCCTCCCGCTCGTGGTTCTTCGCGTTGAGCACCTCGTGCCGCACGCCGCGCTTGTTCAGCTGCTGCGACAGGTACTCGGACTTCTCCACGGAGGTGGTACCCACCAGCACCGGCTGCCCGGTGCGGTGCTTCTCCACGATGTCCTCGACGACCGCGTTGAACTTCGCGACCTCGGTGCGGTAGATCAGGTCCGCCTGGTCGATGCGCGCCATGCCCCGGTTGGTGGGGATCGGCACCACACCCAGCTTGTAGATCTGGTGGAACTCGGCGGCCTCGGTCATCGCCGTACCGGTCATCCCGGACAGCTTGCTGTAGAGGCGGAAGTAGTTCTGGAGGGTGATCTTGGCGAGCGTCTGGTTCTCGTCCTTGATCTTCACGCCCTCCTTCGCCTCGATGGCCTGGTGCATGCCCTCGTTGTAGCGGCGGCCCGCGAGGATACGGCCGGTGTGCTCGTCGACGATCACGACCTCGCCGTCGATGACGACGTAGTCCTTGTCGTTCTTGTAGAGCTCCTTGGCCTTGATGGCGTTGTTCAGGTAGCCGACCAGCGGGGTGTTCACCGACTCGTACAGGTTGTCGATGCCCAGCCAGTCCTCGACCTTGCTGACGCCGGCGTCGTGGATGGCGACCGTGCGCTTCTTCTCGTCCACGTCGTAGTCGCCGGTCTCGGCCACCTGGCGGGTGGGCACCGCGGCCTCACCCTTCTCCAGGCGCTTGACCAGCTTGGCGAAGTCCGCGTACCACTTCGTGGCCTGGTCCGCGGGGCCCGAGATGATCAGCGGGGTGCGCGCCTCGTCGATGAGGATCGAGTCGACCTCGTCCACCACGGCGAAGTTGTGGCCGCGCTGCACCAGTTCGTCCTTCGACCACGCCATGTTGTCGCGCAGGTAGTCGAAGCCGAACTCGTTGTTGGTGCCGTAGGTGATGTCGCACGCGTACTGCGCCCGCCGCTGCGCCGGGGTCATGCCCGCCGTGATGCAGCCGACCTCCAGGCCCAGGAAGCGGTGCACCCGGCCCATCCACTCCGAGTCACGCTGGGCGAGATAGTCGTTGGTCGTGATCAGGTGCACGCCCTTGCCGGACAGCGCGTTCAGGTACGTGGGCAGCGTACCGACCAGCGTCTTGCCCTCACCGGTCTTCATCTCGGCGACGTACCCCATGTGCAGGGCGGCACCGCCCATCAGCTGCACGTCGTAATGGCGCTGCCCCAGGACCCGCTTGGCGGCCTCCCGGACCGTGGCGAACGCCTCCGGCAGCAGGTCGTCGAGCGACTCGCCCTCGGCGATGCGCTCCTTGTACTCGTCGGTCAGCGCCCGCAGCTCCGCGTCGGAGAGATCAAGGAAGTCCTCTTCAATGGAATTCACCTGAGCGGCGATGCGGTGCAGCTTGCGCAGGATCTTGCCTTCGCCTGCACGCATGAGCTTGTTGAAGACGGACACGAGGGCTGGTCTCCTTGGGTCGGGCCTGCTGGGTCGCGGGCACAGCGAGAATGGCCCCGCCGCACCGGCCATGGTATGCGAGCGCCGACGCGACTGTCAGTGGTCGGCCCTACGATCGCCCGCATGACTGTTGCTCCTCCGCGTCTGACCGCCGACGAAGCCCGCCGGATCGCCCTGCGAGCCCAGGGACTGCTGGGGGCCGTCGACCGCAGAGCGGGCGTGCGCGGGATGCTGCGCCATCTCGGCCAGGTCCAGCTGGACACCATCTCGGTGCTGGCCCGCTCGCACGAGCTGCTGCCCTACGCGCGGCTCGGCGCGGTCGGCCGGGACGCGGTGGAGGGGGCGTACTGGTCGGGCGGCACCGCTTTCGAATACTGGTCGCACGCGGCCTGTGTGCTGCCCATCGAGGAGTGGCCGCTGTTCGCCTTCAGGCGCCGCGCCTTCCGGGAGCGCGAGTCCTGGCACCACGGGCTGGGCGAGGGCGTGTACGAGCGCGTGATCGACCAGCTGCGGGCCGAGGGGCCGCTGACCGCCACGGAGCTGGGCGGGGCGAAGAACGGCGGCCCGTGGTGGGACTGGAGCGATGTCAAGGTCGCCGTCGAGCGGGCACTGATGTTCGGGGAGGTCGTGTGTGTGGAGCGCCGCGGCTGGAAGCGGGTGTACGACCTGGCCGAGCGGGCCGTCCCGGACGCCCTGCTCCACGACGACCTCGACGACACCGCGTGTCTGCGCCGGCTGGTCGCCCAGTCGGGGTCGGCGCTGGGCGTGGCCACCCAGGCGGATCTGGCCGATTACCACCGGCTCAAGGGCGCCCAGGTCGCCTCGGTCGTCGAGGACACCGGTCTGGTGGAGGTCACCGTGGACGGCTGGGATCCGCCGCGCGGCCGCGGCGACGGCCGCAACCGCGTGTGGGCCGACCCGGCGGCCCTGGCCACCGCGCCGCGCGGCCGGCACCGTACGACGCTGCTCTCCCCGTTCGACTCCCTGATCTGGGACCGCGCCCGCACGGAGCGGATGTTCGGCTTCGTGCACCGTCTTGAGGCGTACGTGCCCCGGCCGCGCCGCGTCTACGGCTACTTCGCCATGCCGCTGCTGTCCGGCGGGCGGCTGCTGGGCCGGGTGGATCCGGCGCGCGAGGGCAGCACCCTCATCGCCCGGCACGCCGCCTTCGAGGGCACCGCGGAACGGGCCGCCAAGGCGCTCCCGGCGATGGCCGAGGCCCTGGTGGAGGCCGCCTCGTGGGTGGGCGCGGACACCGTACGGGTGGAGCGCACCACCCCGGAGCGGCTGCACGAGCCGCTGCGGCGCGCGGTGGGCGACGCCTTCCGGGCCGCCTACCGCTGACCGGCGCGCCCACCGGGCCGCACGCCCCGCACGCCCCGTGCGGGGCGGCTCAGCCGGTCTCCAGGTCCAGGATCTTCTCCCGCATCGCGTACACCACGGCCTCCATCCTGGAGTGCAGCTGAAGCTTCTCCAGGATGTTGCGCACGTGGTTCTTCACGGTGTTCTCGGAGATGAACAGCGCCTTGGCGATGTCCCGGTTGTTCTTGCCGGTGGCCACCAGCTTCAGCACCTCCAGCTCACGGTCGGTGAGCCGGGGCGCGGGCACCAGCCGCCGCTCGTCGGTGCGCTGGATCATCGACTTGAACTCGGTGAGCAGCTTGGCCGCCATCGAGGGGCTGATCTGCGACTGCCCGTCGGCCACCGCCCGGATCGCGGCGGTCACCTCGTCGGTGGAGATCTCCTTGAGCAGATAGCCGGTGGCCCCGGCCTTGATCGCGTCGTAGAGGTCCGCCTCCTCGTCGCTGATCGTCAGCATGATGATCCGCGCGCTGGGGGCGACCTCCTTGATGGAGGTGCACGCCTCGATCCCGCCGCGCCGCGGCATCCGCACATCCATCAGCACAATGTCGGGCAGCAGGTCGGCGGCCTTCTCCACCGCCTCCGCGCCGTCCCCGGCCTCCCCGATGACCTGGATGTCCTCCTCCTGCGCGAGCACGATCTCCAGTCCGCGCCGGAACAGCTCGTGGTCGTCCACCACCAGCACCCTGATCGGCTCCCGCCGCTCGGGCGGGCCCTGCGGCGCCTCCCGCCGCGACGGCTCCGCACCGGTGCGGGGCATCACGGGCCCGAAGCCGTCCACCATCGTCGTATCCCCCTGCACAGGCCGGTGCCGCCCACCGGACAACGGATGGCCACCGTACGCCGGTTGGCAGGACCATGATTCCATGACGGGCGCCCCCGCCGGGTCCATGATCCGGCCAAGGGGCGCCCTTCATCAGCGGGTGCGGAGGCTAACCTCCCAGCGCCGCCCCCGCGCCGACCGGGGCGTGCTCCGCCAGCGGATCGGCCTCCAGATGGATCACGCCGTAGTCGTACCCGTGCCGCCGGTAGACGACGCTGGGCTGCTTGGTCTCGATATCGACGAACAGGTAGAAGTCGTGCCCCACCAGCTCCATCTCCTCCAGCGCCTGTTCCAGCGACATGGGGGCGGCGGTGTGGGTCTTCTCCCGGACGACGAGCGGCCCGTCGCCCTGCACCTCGATCGGTCCGGTGCGGCGTACGGTCACCGCGGGCTCCGGCTCCTCGGGGCCCGCGCCCAGCTCGCCGTCCTCGTTGATCACCGCGGCGTCGGGGACGGCCTCTCCCACCTCGCTGGCGGGGATGCGGCCCTTGCCGCGACGGGACTTGCGCTTGTCATGCTCCCTGCGCAACCGGGATTCCAGCTTCTCGACGGCCAGGTCGAGCGCGCCGTAGGGATCGGCCGCCGATGCCTCCGCGCGGACCACGGGTCCGCGGTGGCGCAGCGTGATCTCCACCCGGTCGGAACGGTCGGCCTGACGCGGATTGTGTTCCTTGGACACTTCCACGTCGAGGCTGGTCACCTTGCCGTCGAATTTCTGGATACGGTCCAGCTTCAGCTTTTCGGCCACGTGCCTCCGGAATCGCTCCGGTACCTCCGTCTTGCGGCCCTTGACGACGATGTCCACGCAGAACTCCGTTCCCGGATCGCCCCGCCTGCGCCGGCGGAGCAGCTCCCTTGGTACAGAACGAATGTGCACTTTTTACGGTGGTTCGCACCACCACGCCTTGTATCGAAAGTACCTCCAATGGCCCATCTACGGCACCCTTACCAACGCGTAGACCCCTACCCAGGTTCCTCACGGGCACTCCGTGTCCCCGCGACCACCGCCGCTCCCAGCGTCCGGCCGCCCGCCGCCCGGACCGCGCGTGCCGCCTCGGCAAGGGACGCACCGGTGGTCACCACGTCATCGACCAGCACCACGGATTCACCGTAGGCGAACACCCGGCTGCCCTCCGCGGTCAGCGCGCCGGCCAGATTGGCCCTGCGTGCCTCCGCCCCCAGGCCCGCCTGATCGGCCACCGTGCGTCGCTGGCGCAACACCGGCAGCACCCGTACCGCCAGACCCTCGCGTCGCAGCCGAGCCGCTGCCGCCACCGCGATCCGGCGCACCGGATCGTGCCCACGCCGCCCGGTGGCCGCCCGCGCCGAGGGCACCGGGACCAGCGCCAGCACCTCACCGCCGCCGCGCCCCACCGCGTCCGCCACCCGTTCGCCGTGCGCCCGCACCGCCGTTACGCTCAGCGCCAGCGCCCGGCCCAGCGGCGCGGCCAGTGCCAGCGCCCCGCGTTCCTTGTGCGCCAGCAGCACCGACCTGGGCTCACCCGCGTACTCGACCGCCGCGTACACCGGCGGCAGCCCGGCCGGCTCCGGCGCCGGCCGCACCCGGCGCGCCGTCCCGGCCCGCGCCCCGTACAGCAGCGCCCGGCAGCCGGTGCACAGCACCGCCCGTGCCGCACCGCACCCGGCGCAGCCCGCCGGCAGCACCAGCTCCCCGATCTCCCGCCACCAGCCGCGCAACGACACCACCACCCACGTACCGGACCCGCCCGGTCGTGTTCCGGGCCTACCCCGGGTAGAACGGCGCCGACCCCTGCTCGGTCACCAGCCTCCACTGGTCCTGGAGCCGGACGATGCCGTCGGCGGTCTCCGCCAGCAGCGGCAGGGTGTCGTCCTCGGACGCCGCGAGACCGGTCACCAGGCCCGGCATGGTGGAGGAGCTGGCCGGTGAGCCGTCGGTGGCCAGGTACTGCAACTGCTCCACGCCGTCCGCCGGGCGCCCGACGACGACCAGCTTGCTGACCCCCGCCCACGAGGCCGCCGTGACCTTCTCCAGGACCGGGGTGACCGCGCGCAGGCCCTGCACGGAGACCTCGACCGCCTCCCCGGCGGCGGCCCGGTGGATCCGGCCCATCCACAGCGTGGCCAAGCCGTCGTCCCCGGCCAGCAGCATCGCGACGCGCACCCCGTCCGAGGCGACCCGTACCGAGGCGATGTGCTGCCCGGCCGGCAGGCCCTCCACCGGGACCTCCTGCGGGCTGCCCACTCCGCCGGACAGCCGCAGCAGCCGTGGGCCGGCCGGGTCCCGGTCGGCGACCCACAGGTCGCCGAGCCCGTCCCAGCTGGGGCGGGACAGGCCGGTCTCCGGGTCGGCCGAGGCGCTCAGCGTCAGCGGCTCGGGGGTGGGGTCGATGCCCCACATCTCGGTGACCAGCAGCGATCTGCCGTCCTCGGTGACGCCGGCGGCCCGGTCCTCGCTCCGGCTGACGGCGGCCTCGCGCAGCGGCACGGCCCCCTGCCCCAGCGCACCGGTGACGATCTGCGGCTCGGCGTCCACGTCGGGGACCGTCAGCAGCCGGTCCTCCCCGTCCAGGAAGTACGAACTGCCCGTGCGGGCGTCCAGCTGGCCGGGCGCCAGGCCGTTGGCCTCGGCGCGCGAGAGCGAGCACAGCCGGGAGCCGTCCGCACCGTCGGTCAGCCGGACCTCGGAGACCTCGCCCGAGGACTGCTCCTGCACGGTGTACAGGACCTGTGCGCCCATCAGCTCGCAGCGGTCGCGGTGCAGCCCGGGGTCCACGCCGGTCAGTGCCACGGTGAGTGTCCCGGAGTCCATGGTGATGGCGTTGCGCTCCGGCGCCAGGCCGACGTCCTGCGGGATCTCGGTGCGCACCACCGGGGCCAGCCATTCGCCCGGCCCGTTCAGCAGTTCCCTGACGGCTTCCCCGACCGGGTCGATGCGCCACCGTACGTAGATCGGGTCGGCGACCAGCGCCTTGGCGGACTCGCCCGCCTTGCCCGTCTCCGCCCCCCAGTCCGCGTAGTAGAACGTGTTGACGGAGTGGTAATTGCGCTGGAAGTCGGCCTCGCTCATGATCAGGCCGTCCGGCAGCTCGTCGATGCGCCACTCGCCCTCGACCCGCTGGAGCCGGAACGGCTCCCGGTAGCCGCCCTCCTGCGGGGTGTACCCGTGTGCGGCGTCCACCGTGGCCAGCAGCGTGCCGCCCACCTCGACGACCGCGGTCTCGGCACTCTCCGCGGTGTCGCCGTCGGCGGCCAGCAGGTCACCCTCCGGCAGCCGGCTGGTGAAGTTCAGCCCCGACGCCAGCACCGTGGTGCTCGCGAACGGGTCCCACACCCGCTGCCGCTGCGGCGTCAGATACTCGCGCGCCGTGTCGAACTGCGCCTCGTCGCTGGTGATCGCCTCCAGGAAGCCCCGGACGATCTCCTGCTGCGTCGCGTTCTCCTGCGGCGAGACCCCGAAGATCCGCACCGGGGACTCGTTCTCGGCGCGCTCGGCCGCGTCCACCCGCTGCACCGGACCGCTGGAGGGCATCGCCGCGCAACCGCCCACCAGCAGCCCGCCGGCCAGCAGCACACCGACCGTCTTCACGCCGCCCCGCCACCGCTCACCTGCCACGGCCGCTGTCCTCCTCCACCGTCGACACGGAGCCGGCCGGACCGGACCCGCCAGTCCCGTCGGACCCGCCGGCGGCACCGGAGGCGCCACTGCCCCGGCCCTGCGCCGGAATCGCCACCGTCCGCCGCCGCGCGTCCCCCGGCTCCAGCGGCAACGGCGACCCGCGCAGCGTCCCGCCCGCCACCTTCGGCAGCGTCAGCCGGAACTGCGCGCCGCCACCCGGCTCGCCCCACGCCTCAAGACGCCCGCCGTGCAGCCGCGCGTCCTCCACCGCGATCGACAGGCCAAGACCCGTGCCGCCGGTGGTACGCGCTCGCGCCGGATCGGCCCGCCAGAACCGGTTGAACACCCGCTCCGCCTCGCCCTCACCGAGCCCGATCCCGTAGTCGCGCACCGCGAGCGCCACCGCGGAACCGTCCGCGGACTCCGCCAGCCGGATGACCACGTCACGGCCCTCGCCGTGCTCGATGGCGTTGACCACCAGATTGCGCAGCACGCGCTCGATCCGCCGCGCGTCCACCTCGGCGACCACCGGGGCCCCGGCGCCGCGCACCAGCAGCGCGCTGCCCTTGCGCTCCGCCAGCGGCTCGGCGCCCTCGATCACCCGGTGGACCACGTCGCGCAGATCGCTGTGGTCCGCCTCCAGGCTCGCCGCCCCCGCGTCGAACCTGCTGATCTCCAGCAGGTCCGCCAGCAGCGACTCGAACCGCTCCACCTGCCCCAGCAGCAGCTCCGCCGAGCGGGCCGTCACCGGGTCGAACTCCTCGCGCGCCTCGTGGATGACCTCGGCCGCCATCCGCACCGTCGTCAGCGGGGTCCGCAGCTCGTGGGACACATCCGAGACAAATCGCCGCTGCATCCGGGAGAGGTCCTCCAGCTGGGAGATCTTCACCTGGAGATTGCGGGCCATCTTGTTGAACGACTCGCCCAGCCGCGCGATGTCGTCCTCGCCGCTGACCTTCATCCGTTCCTTCAGGCGCCCGGCCGCCAGCCGCTCGGCGATCCCGGCCGCCATCCGCACCGGCGTCACGACCTGGCGGACCACCACCCAGGCGATCGCGCCCAGCAGTACCACCAGGAAGATCCCCGCGGTCGCGATGGTCCCCATCACCAGGCTGAGCGACTTCTCCTCCTGCGTGAACGGGAAGAGGTAGTACAGCTGGTACTGGCCGTTGTCGTTGTCCGTTAGCCGCCGCCCCACGATCAGCGCCGACTCCGAGCTGCCGTCCGGGCGCACGATCGTGCCGTACTGCCGGTGCGTGGCCGGATCACGGTCCAGCGCCTGCCGCAGCTCCGCCGGGATGCTCTCCTCGGGCCGGATGTCCGCCGACGCCCGCGGCCCGCGCATCGCCGCGCCCGGCTCCCCCGTGAACGAGGTCGACGACAGCTGCGAGCTGAGCGCCACCACCGAGTACACACCCTGGCCACCGGAGGCCAGCTGCTCCACGATCCCCGTCATCCACGACCCGGGATCGGTGACCCCCTGGCCGGCGACCGGGTCGGAGCCGTCGTGCGCGTTGTTCGCCAGGTCCTCGGCCACCGCGAACCCGCCGTCGGCCTGGCTGATCGCCGTCTGCCGCTTCGCCTCCAGCAGCCCGTTGCGCACCTGCCCCATGACGACGATGCCCAGCACGAGCACCACCGCCACCGACATCAGCAGTGTGGTCGCCACCACCCGCAGCTGGATATTGCGCCGCCACAGGCGCAGCACCGGCAGCAGCGGGCCACGCGCCCACCGGCCGAATATCCGCATCGCGGGCTGGGCCCGGCCGCTCGTCGCCCCTTCGGGGAGCAGCCGGGAACCACGCCGCCACAGCCGGGCACTCACCTCAGCTGGATCCGGCCTTGTAACCGACCCCCCGCACCGTCACGACGATCTCCGGCCGCTCCGGGTCCTTCTCCACCTTGGAACGCAGACGCTGCACGTGCACGTTCACCAGCCGCGTATCGGCCGCGTGCCGGTACCCCCACACCTGCTCCAGCAGCACCTCACGCGTGAAGACCTGCCACGGCTTGCGCGCCAGCGCCACCAGTAGATCGAACTCCAGCGGGGTCAGCGAGATCGTCGCACCGCCGCGCTTCACCGAGTGACCGGCCACATCGATCACCAGATCACCGATGGCCAGCTGCTCGGGCGCGGGCTCCTCGGACCGGCGCAGCCGCGCCCGGATCCGTGCCACCAGCTCCTTGGGCTTGAACGGCTTGACGATGTAGTCGTCGGCGCCCGATTCCAGGCCGACCACGACATCCACCGTGTCGCTCTTTGCCGTCAACATGACAATCGGCACCCCGGACTCACCGCGGATCAGCCTGCACACCTCGATACCGTCCCGGCCGGGCAGCATGAGGTCGAGCAGCACCAGATCCGGTTTGATCTCCCGGAAGGCCGCCAGCGCCTTGTCGCCATCTGCCACGAACGACGGTTCGAATCCCTCGCCGCGCAGCACGATGCCGAGCATCTCCGCCAGCGCGGTGTCGTCATCGACGACGAGTACGCGTCCCTTCATGCCTTCATCATCCCATCCCCTGATCGTGACTTCCCCGAACGTGATCTGGAACACATCCCGGCCTCGTGCCCATCCGTCCCGGGTACGGGAACTACCACAGCCGGAACACCCACCGGCACGCCATGGCACGATGTGCACCCAGATCCCGTTGAAACAACAAACACCGAGCAGTACGAGCGTAGGAGTACGAAGCCGTGAGTGACGCGCCAGGCTGGACCTCGCCCGGCTCCCAGCCGCCGGAGCACGACCCGGACACCACCACGGCCCCGCCCGCGCAACCGCAGCAGCCCCCGCAGCCGCAGGGCTGGACCGCCGGCCCCGGCGTCCCGCCCCAGGGCGGCCCCTACGGCCAGCCCGGGTACGGACAGCAGCCCGGCCCGTACCCCGGACAGCAGCCCGGCGGCCCCGGCCACCACCCAGGCTACGGCCAGCAGCCCCCCGCCGGCTGGGGCGCACCGCCCCCCACCTGGGGCCCCAAGGAGTACGCCGCCAAACCCGGCGTCATCCCGCTGCGCCCGCTCGGCCTCGGCGAGATCCTCGACGGCGCCGTCTCCACCGCCCGCGCCCACTGGCGCACCGTCCTGGCCATCTCCCTCGGCATCGCCATCGTCATCCAGCTGCTCTCCGGCTTCGCCATGAAACTGTGGCTCTCCGAGAGCTCCGGCATCGCCGCCCTGGAGAACAACCCCGACCCCACCACCGAAGAGCTGCGGGACGGCCTCCTGGACCTCGGCGCCTTCAGCTCCGTCGCCGGCATCGCCATGCTGGTGGGCAGCGTCCTGGCCACCGCCATGCTCACCATCGTCGTCAGCCGCGCCGTCCTGGGCCGCAGCGTCACCCTCGGCGAGGCGTGGGAAGACTCCCGCCGCCAGCTGGGCCGCCTCCTCGGCCTCACCCTGCTCACCGGCCTCATCATCGTCGCCGCCGTCTGCGTCCCCGTCCTGCTCGGCGTCCTGGTGGGCAGCCCCGCCCTCGCCATCCTCGGCATGATCGCCGGCATCGTCCTCGCCATCTGGCTGTGGGTACGCCTCTCCCTCGCCGCCCCCGCCCTGATGCTCGAACGCCAGGGCGTCCTCACCGCCCTGCGCCGCTCCTACAAGCTCGTCAGCAACTCCTGGTGGCGCATCTTCGGCATCCAGCTGCTCATCACGATCCTCATCACGATGGTCGCCGGCATCCTCGAATTCCCCTTCACGATCCTCGCCGAACTCGCCGGCTCCGGCAGCGTCGACGGCTTCATCAGCGGCTCCCTGGCCGACGTCACCTGGACCTACCTGCTGATCTCCGGCATCGGCGGCGTCCTGGGCTCCGCCATCACCCTGCCCATCAGCGCGGGCGTCGCCGCCCTCCTCTACATCGACCTGCGCATCCGCCGCGAGGCCCTCGACCTGGAACTGGCCCGCGCCGCCGGCATCACCCCGCACCCGGGAAGCTGACACCATGCAGGGGGCCGGGACCGGGGGGAGAACAGCACGAACATGATCAGCTTCGCCATGACCGGTGACGGCGGCGGACCGCCGCTCACCATCGACCGCGAGGCCGCCCGCGAGGCGGCCGAGCGCGAACTGTCCCAGCAGATATACGCCGAACACGAACCCGGCCTCGTCCGCCGGGTCTTCAACTGGGTCCTCGACCAGATCTTCGGCGCCCTCGAATCCGTCGCCTTCCACGCCCCCGGCGGCTGGCTCGGCATCCTCATCCTCACCCTCGTCGTCATCGGCCTCCTCATCGCCCTGCGACTGCGCCTGGGCGCCCTGCGCACCGCCCGCACGGCCACCGCCGGCACGCTGTTCGACAACCGCCCCCGCACCGCCGCCGAACACCGCGCCGACGCCGCCCGGCACGCCCAGCTCGGCCGGTGGGACCAGGCCGTCCAGGAACAACTGCGCGCCCTCATCCGCTCCCTGGAGGAACGCGCCCTCCTGGACCCGCGCCCCGGACGCACCGCCAACGAGGCCACCGCCGACGCCGCCCGCGTCATGCCCGCCCTCGCCACCCGGCTGCGCGCCGCCGCCACCACTTTCGACGCCGTCACCTACGGCGGTACCCACGCCACCCCCACCGACCACCACGAACTGCGCGACCTGGACGAGACGGTGCTGCGTACCAAACCCGACCTCACCGGCGCCGGAGCCCCCCGATGACCGCCACCGACACCGGCACGGACCCCGGCACCTCCGTCTCCCCCGACGCCCGACGGCTGTGGCGGCGCGGCCGCGGCCTGCTCATCGCCGCCGCCGCCCTCCTGATCACCGGCCTCGTCCTGGCCCTGCTCCGCTCCGGCGACAACGGCACCCTGCACCCCGACTCCGCCGCCCCGCTCGGCAGCCGCGCCATCAGTCAGCTCCTCACCGACCACGGCATCGACATCACCGTGGCCCACACCTCCGAAGAGGTGCTCGCCGAGCTGGACCGCCTGGACCGCAACGACTGGCCCGCCGCCACCCTCCTCATCACCCACCCCGAAGACCTCGCCCCCGAACGCCGTGACGCCCTGCGCCGCGAAACCCTGCGCACCGGCACCCGTACGGTCCTGGCCGGCGCGGGCCCCGACACCGCCGCCGCCTTCACCCCCGGCATCGAGGTCGCCCCGTCCGCCCCCACCGGCGAACTCGACCCCGGCTGCGTCACCGACCTGACCGAGCGGGCCGGCAGCGCCCAGCTCGGCGGCCACCGCTACCTCCTGCCGCCCGACACCGACCGGGCGACCGCCGCCGCGGCCTGCTACCCGTTCGCCGGGCTGCCCACCCTCGTCACCCACCACGCCGGCGGCCCCTCCGAGACCGTCCTGCTCGGCGCCCCCGACCTGCTGTACAACGCGAACCTGGACGCGTACGGCAACGCCTCCCTGGCCCTGCAACTCCTCGGCGCCCGCGAGCACCTCATCTGGTACCTGCCCACCGCCGCCGACGCCCCCGGCAGCGGCGCCGACCGCAGCCTCACCGACCTCATGGCCCCTGGCTGGCGCTGGGCCGCCCTCCAGCTCGCCATCGCCGCCGCGCTCACCGCGTTCTGGCGCGGCCGGCGCCTGGGCCCCGTCGTCACCGAACGGCTCCCCGTCTCGGTACGCGCCGCCGAGACCACCGAGGGCCGCGCCCGCCTCTACCACCGCAACGGCGCCCGCGACCGCGCCGCCGAAGCCCTGCGCTCCGCGGCCCGCACCCGCCTCGCACCCCGCGTCGGCGTCGCCCCGGCCGCCGCCCACACCCCCGAGGACCTGCTGCACGCGCTCGCCGCCCACACCCACCGGGCCGCCGCCGACCTGCACGCCCTCCTCTTCGGCCCGGCCCCCGCCGACGACCCCGCGCTCGTCGCCCTCGCCGACGACCTCGACGCCCTGGAAGCAAGCCTCACCCCCGACCCGAAGGACCCGAGCCAGTGACCAGCCCGACCGGAACCGCCGAGCCCACCCCGTCCTCCCCCCGCACCGCCCTGGAGGCCCTGCGCGGCGAGATCGGCAAGGCCGTCGTCGGCCAGGACGCCGCCGTCACCGGCCTGGTCGTCGCCCTGCTGTGCAAGGGCCACGTCCTCCTCGAAGGCGTCCCGGGCGTCGCCAAGACCCTGCTGGTCAAGACCCTCGCCACCGCACTCGAACTCGACACCAAGCGCGTCCAGTTCACCCCCGACCTGATGCCCTCGGACATCACCGGCTCGCTGGTCTACGACACCCGCACCGCCGAGTTCTCCTTCCAGGCCGGCCCGGTCTTCACCAACCTCCTCCTGGCCGACGAGATCAACCGGACCCCGCCCAAGACCCAGGCATCCCTGCTCGAAGCCATGGAGGAACGCCAGGTCTCCGTCGACGGCACCCCGCGCCCGCTCCCCGAGCCCTTCCTGGTCGCCGCCACCCAGAACCCCGTCGAGTACGAGGGCACCTACCCCCTCCCCGAGGCCCAGCTCGACCGCTTCCTCCTCAAGCTGACCCTGCCGCTGCCCAGCCGCGAGCAGGAGATCGACGTCCTCAACCGGCACGCCGCCGGCTTCGACCCCCGCGACCTCGGCGCCGCGGGCGTGCGCACCGTCGCCGGCCCCGGGGAACTGGCCGCCGCCCGCGAGGAGGTCGCCAAGGTCACCGTCTCCCCCGAGATCAGCGGCTACGTCGTCGACCTGTGCCGCGCCACCCGCACCTCGCCCTCCCTCGCCCTGGGCGTCTCCCCGCGCGGTGCCAAGGCCCTGCTGTCCACCGCCCGCGCCTGGGCCTGGCTGTCCGGACGCGCCTTCGTCGTCCCCGACGACGTCAAGGCCCTCGCCCTGCCCACCCTGCGGCACCGCGTCCGGCTGCGCCCGGAGAGCGAGATGGAGGGCATCAGCGCCGACACCGTCATCACCGGCCTCCTCGCGCACGTCCCGGTCCCCCGCTGATGGCCCTGACCGGACGCACCGCCCTCATCGCCGCGCTCGGCGCGCTGATCGCCGGACTGCTGCCGGGCTGGGGCGGCATCGCCGCCGTGTGCCTGCCGCTGCTGGCGGCCATCGGATACGACCTGCTGCGCGCCGCCCCGGTCCGCACGCTCCACCTGAGCCGACCCGCGTCGGTCTCCATCCGGCTGGGCGAGACGGCGGAGGTGGACCTGACGGTCACCAACCTCTCCGGACGGCCGCTGACGGCGGACCTCAGGGACGCCTGGCCGCCCAGCGGCTGGCAGCCGGGCACCCAGTACGCCGCCGCCCGCCACCACCTGAGCGTCCCGGCCGGCGAACGGCGCCGCGTCACCACCGTGCTGCATCCCACCCGCCGCGGCGACCACGCGGCGGTACGGGTCACGATCCGCTCGCACGGCCCGCTCGGTCTCGCCGCCCGCCAGGGCAGCCACCGCGTCCCGGGTACGGTCCGGGTCCTGCCGCCGTTCAGCAGCCGCAAGCACCTGCCGTCCAAACTGGCCAGGCTGCGCGAGCTCGACGGCCGCACCAGCGTCATGCTGCGCGGCGAGGGCACCGAGTTCGACAGCCTGCGCGACTACGTGCCGGGGGACGACGTCCGTTCCATCGACTGGCGGGCCACCGCCCGCCGGTCCGCGGTGGCCGTCCGCACCTGGCGCCCCGAACGCGACCGCCATCTGCTGCTGGTCCTGGACACCGGCCGTACAGCGGCCGGCCGGGTCGGCGACGTCCCGCGCCTGGACGCCGCGATGGACGCCTCCCTGCTGCTGACCGCGCTGGCCGCCCACGCGGGCGACCGCGTCGACCTGCTGGCCTTCGACCGCCGCACCCGCGCCGCCGTACGCGGCCGCACCGGCAAGGACGTGCTGCCGGCCGTCGTCCAGGCCCTCGCACCGCTGGAACCCGCGCTCATCGAGAGCGACATGACCGCCCTGGCGACCGCGGCCCGGGCCGGCGCCCCGCGGCGTTCGCTGATCGTGCTGTTCACGACGCTGGAGACCGCCCCGGTGGAGATGGGCCTGCTGCCCGTGCTCCCGCAGCTGACCCAGCGTCACACGGTGCTGGTGGCGGCGGTGGGCGACCCGCGCGTCGAGGAGATGCGCACGGCCAGGGGCACCGCCACCGCCGTCTACGAGGCGGCGGCAGCGGCCCAGCACGACGAGGAACGCCGCCGGACGAAGGCCCGGCTGGCCCGGCTCGGCGTCACGGTGGTCGAGGCCCCGCCCGCCGACCTCCCCCCGGCGGTCGCGGACGCGTACCTCTCGCTGAAGGCGGCCGGCAAACTCTAGGGCGGGCCCTGGTGATCGCCGGGACGCCGGGCGTCACAACCGGGTGGCCGTACGGACCAGCCCGGCGAGGGCGAGCGAACGGCTGTGCGCGGGCCAGGCGAGGTGCGTGACGACGGGGGGCGCGTCGCTCAGCGGGACCGCGGCGTGTTCGGCCCACAGCCAGGCGCGGGCCGATTCGGGGTAGACGGCCACCGTGCGGCCCAGGGCGATCAACTGGGCCAGCTGCGTCTGATCGTGGATCTCCGGCCCCGGACCGGGCGGGTACGTGCCGTGCCGGGCCCACCGCGCGAGCGGCAGACCGGGGATGTCACCGACCTCGGCCAGGGACAGCGCACCACGCGCCGCGAGCGGGTGACCGGCCGGCAGGACGGCGATCTGTCCCTCGCTCCTGAGCTCCTCACTGTCGAACCCGGCCAGGGAGTTGAACGGCGCGTGCATGAGCGCCACATCGGCGCGGCCGTCCCGCAGCATCTCGCCCTGCTCACAGGTACCGCTCGGCAGCACCTCGATCTCGGCGGCACCCGGCTCGGCCGCCGGCGACAGTAGCTCCGGCAGCTCCGAAAGCACGGGAAAAACAGAAAGAGGCCCGTTGGGGGATCGAAATCCCCCAACGGGCCTCTTGTCAAAGATTGTTCGGCGGCGACCTACTCTCCCACACGGTCCCCCATGCAGTACCATCGGCGCTGAAAGGCTTAGCTTCCGGGTTCGGAATGTAACCGGGCGTTTCCCTTTCGCCATGACCACCGAAACTCTAATGGTTGTCATTCGAAAAAAAATCACAGTGGACGCGAGCATCTGAGGACAAGCCCTCGGCCTATTAGTACCAGTCAACTCCACCTCTTACAAGGCTTCCATATCTGGCCTATCAACCCTGTCGTCTACAGGGAGCCTTAACCCATCAAGTGGGTGGGAGTCCTCATCTCGAAGCAGGCTTCCCGCTTAGATGCTTTCAGCGGTTATCCTTTCCGAACGTAGCCAACCAGCCATGCCCTTGGCAGAACAACTGGCACACCAGAGGTTCGTCCGTCCCGGTCCTCTCGTACTAGGGACAGCCCTTCTCAAGACTCCTGCGCGCGCAGCGGATAGGGACCGAACTGTCTCACGACGTTCTAAACCCAGCTCGCGTACCGCTTTAATGGGCGAACAGCCCAACCCTTGGGACCAACTCCAGCCCCAGGATGCGACGAGCCGACATCGAGGTGCCAAACCATCCCGTCGATACGGACTCTTGGGGAAGATCAGCCTGTTATCCCCGGGGTACCTTTTATCCGTTGAGCGACGGCGCTTCCACAAACCACCGCCGGATCACTAGTCCCTGCTTTCGCACCTGCTCGACCTGCCAGTCTCACAGTCAAGCTCCCTTGTGCACTTACACTCACCACCTGATGACCAACCAGGCTGAGGGAACCTTTGGGCGCCTCCGTTACTCTTTAGGAGGCAACCGCCCCAGTTAAACTACCCACCAGACACTGTCCCCGATCCGGATCACGGACCCAGGTTAGACATCCAGCACGATCAGAGTGGTATTTCAACAACGACTCCACCTGAACTAGCGTCCAGGCTTCACAGTCTCCCACCTATCCTACACAAACCGAACCGAACACCAATATCAAGCTATAGTAAAGGTCCCGGGGTCTTTCCGTCCTGCTGCGCGAAACGAGCATCTTTACTCGTAGTGCAATTTCACCGGGCCTATGGTTGAGACAGTCAAGAAGTCGTTACGCCATTCGTGCAGGTCGGAACTTACCCGACAAGGAATTTCGCTACCTTAGGATGGTTATAGTTACCACCGCCGTTTACTGGCGCTTAAGTTCTCAGCTTCGCCACACCGAAATGTGACTAACCGGTCCCCTTAACGTTCCAGCACCGGGCAGGCGTCAGTCCGTATACATCGCCTTACAGCTTCGCACGGACCTGTGTTTTTAGTAAACAGTCGCTTCTCGCTGGTCTCTGCGGCCACCCCCAGCTCAGAGAGCAAGTCTCATCACCGGAAATGGCCCCCCTTCTCCCGAAGTTACGGGGGCATTTTGCCGAGTTCCTTAACCATAGTTCACCCGAACGCCTCGGTATACTCTACCTGACCACCTGAGTCGGTTTAGGGTACGGGCCATTGTGAAACTCGCTAGAGGCTTTTCTCGACAGCATAGGATCATCCACTTCACCACAATCGGCTCGGCATCAGGTCTCACCCTCGTGTGGAACGGATTTACCTGCTCCACGGGCCACACCCTTACCCCGGGACAACCACCGCCCGGGCTGGACTACCTTCCTGCGTCACCCCATCACTCACCTACTACAGGTCTGGACCACCGACTCCACCACTCCACCCACCCCCGAAGGGACAGATGGCGGCTTCGCGGGCTTAGCATCGCCTGATTCAGCGTTGGCGCTCCACAACGGGTACCGGAATATCAACCGGTTATCCATCGACTACGCCTGTCGGCCTCGCCTTAGGCCCCGACTTACCCTGGGCAGATCAACTTGACCCAGGAACCCTTAGTCAATCGGCGCAAGAGTTTCCCACTCTTGTATCGCTACTCATGCCTGCATTCTCACTCGCATACCGTCCACAACTCGTTTCCACGGCTGCTTCACCCGGCACACGACGCTCCCCTACCCACCACAACCCTCGTTAGAAGTATTGTTGCAGTGACACGACTTCGGCGGTGTACTTGAGCCCCGCTACATTGTCGGCGCAGAATCACTCGACCAGTGAGCTATTACGCACTCTTTCAAGGGTGGCTGCTTCTAAGCCAACCTCCTGGTTGTCTCTGCGACTCCACATCCTTTCCCACTTAGCACACGCTTAGGGGCCTTAGTCGATGCTCTGGGCTGTTTCCCTCTCGACCATGGAGCTTATCCCCCACAGTCTCACTGCCGCGCTCTCACTTACCGGCATTCGGAGTTTGGCTAAGGTCAGTAACCCGGTAAGGCCCATCACCTATCCAGTGCTCTACCTCCGGCAAGAAACACACGACGCTGCACCTAAATGCATTTCGGGGAGAACCAGCTATCACGGAGTTTGATTGGCCTTTCACCCCTAACCACAGGTCATCCCCCAGATTTTCAACTCTGGTGGGTTCGGGCCTCCACGAGGTCTTACCCTCGCTTCACCCTGCCCATGGCTAGATCACTCCGCTTCGGGTCTAGGGCATGCTACTCAATCGCCCTGTTCGGACTCGCTTTCGCTACGGCTACCCCACACGGGTTAACCTCGCAACACACCGCAAACTCGCAGGCTCATTCTTCAAAAGGCACGCAGTCACGGCACACAGAGCAAGCTCTGTGCACGACGCTCCCACGGCTTGTAGGCACACGGTTTCAGGAACTATTTCACTCCGCTCCCGCGGTACTTTTCACCATTCCCTCACGGTACTATCCACTATCGGTCACCAGGGAATATTTAGGCTTAACGGGTGGTCCCGCCAGATTCACACAGGATTTCTCGGGCCCCATGCTACTTGGGAAACCTTTAAGTGAGCCATGCAGATTTCAGCTACGGGGGTCTTACCCTCTACGCCGGGCCTTTCGCATGCCCTTCGCCTATCCACACAGTTTCTTACTCACCGACCGTCCGGCAGAACGATCAAAAAAGCTCCCACAACCCCGCATGCGCAACCCCTGCCGGGTATCACACACATACGGTTTAGCCTCCTCCGGTTTCGCTCACCACTACTCCCGGAATCACGGTTGTTTTCTCTTCCTGCGGGTACTGAGATGTTTCACTTCCCCGCGTTCCCTCCACACCGCCTATACATTCAGCAGTGGGTGACAGCCCATAACGACTGCCGGGTTTCCCCATTCGGAAACCCCCGGATCACAGCTAGGTTGACAACTCCCCGGGGACTATCGCGGCCTCCCACGTCCTTCATCGGTTCCTGGTACCAAGGCATCCACCGTGCGCCCTTAAAAACTTGGCCACAGATGCTCGCGTCCACTGTGCAATTCTCAAACAACAACCGAAGATCCAACGGAAAACCGCCGTACCTTCAGACACCCAACAGCGAACCAAATGATGCAGTCAATGTTCCACCCATGAGCAAACCACCGCCGAACACTCGCCGGCGTAGTGGCTCTGGACCGCTCTCGCGGCCTAGAAGCTCCTTAGAAAGGAGGTGATCCAGCCGCACCTTCCGGTACGGCTACCTTGTTACGACTTCGTCCCAATCGCCAGTCCCACCTTCGACAGCTCCCTCCCACAAGGGGTTAGGCCACCGGCTTCGGGTGTTACCGACTTTCATGACGTGACGGGCGGTGTGTACAAGGCCCGGGAACGTATTCACCGCAGCAATGCTGATCTGCGATTACTAGCGACTCCGACTTCATGGGGTCGAGTTGCAGACCCCAATCCGAACTGAGACCGGCTTTTTGAGATTCGCTCCACCTCACGGTATCGCAGCTCATTGTACCGGCCATTGTAGCACGTGTGCAGCCCAAGACATAAGGGGCATGATGACTTGACGTCGTCCCCACCTTCCTCCGAGTTGACCCCGGCAGTCTCCCGTGAGTCCCCGGCACCCCCGAAGGGATCCGCTGGCAACACAGGATAAGGGTTGCGCTCGTTGCGGGACTTAACCCAACATCTCACGACACGAGCTGACGACAGCCATGCACCACCTGTACACCGACCACAAGGGGGCGACCATCTCTGGCCGTTTCCGGTGTATGTCAAGCCTTGGTAAGGTTCTTCGCGTTGCGTCGAATTAAGCCACATGCTCCGCCGCTTGTGCGGGCCCCCGTCAATTCCTTTGAGTTTTAGCCTTGCGGCCGTACTCCCCAGGCGGGGCACTTAATGCGTTAGCTGCGGCACGGACAACGTGGAATGTTGCCCACACCTAGTGCCCACCGTTTACGGCGTGGACTACCAGGGTATCTAATCCTGTTCGCTCCCCACGCTTTCGCTCCTCAGCGTCAGTATCGGCCCAGAGATCCGCCTTCGCCACCGGTGTTCCTCCTGATATCTGCGCATTTCACCGCTACACCAGGAATTCCGATCTCCCCTACCGAACTCTAGCCTGCCCGTATCGACTGCAGACCCAGGGTTAAGCCCTGGGCTTTCACAATCGACGCGACAGGCCGCCTACGAGCTCTTTACGCCCAATAATTCCGGACAACGCTTGCACCCTACGTATTACCGCGGCTGCTGGCACGTAGTTAGCCGGTGCTTCTTCTGCAGGTACCGTCACTTTCGCTTCTTCCCTGCTGAAAGAGGTTTACAACCCGAAGGCCGTCATCCCTCACGCGGCGTCGCTGCATCAGGCTTTCGCCCATTGTGCAATATTCCCCACTGCTGCCTCCCGTAGGAGTCTGGGCCGTGTCTCAGTCCCAGTGTGGCCGGTCACCCTCTCAGGCCGGCTACCCGTCGTCGTCTTGGTAGGCCACTACCCCACCAACAAACTGATAGGCCGCGGGCTCATCCTGCACCGCCGGAACTTTCCACACACGAGCATGCGCTCATGTGTCGTATCCGGTATTAGACCCAGTTTCCCGGGCTTATCCCAGAGTGCAGGGCAGATTGCCCACGTGTTACTCACCCGTTCGCCACTAATCCCCGGCCGAAACCGGTTCATCGTTCGACTTGCATGTGTTAAGCACGCCGCCAGCGTTCGTCCTGAGCCAGGATCAAACTCTCCATGAATGCTTCATGTAAGAGCAAGGAAAATCCTCGCTTAAATGCTGCACCTCAGACGAGGTCGAGATGCAGACTCAGTAAATAATCTGGCATTGACTATTTGGCACGCTGTTGAGTTCTCAAGGAACGGATGCTTCCTTTGGTTCCCTCTCGGGCCCCTCCGGGCTTTCCCTTCGTGTTTCCCAGCTTACCACACTCGGTTTCCCGAACTTGGCCTCCGCTGGGAGGAGTTGAGCCTTTCGGCCCGGTAAGTTTTTCGCCCTCCGGCGTGTTCACTACTTTAGAGGATTTCCCCGCCGGATTCAAAATCCGGGGCCGAGTACCGAATTTGGGCAAGCCAAATAAGGCCCTCGCGGGGATCGTTCTCTTTCGAGTGAGTGCCGCTTTCGTGATCAGCGTGATCATGAGCGGCGAGATGTGCCGTCCAAGCCCCGAGGGGCGGACAGCTCGGAGAACATTACGCATCCCTCACCCCACCGTCAAATCCACTGCTCAGGCCGCGACAGGTACCTCGGCCGGCCGGTCGGCCTCGGCCATGTCACCCGTCTCGCCGGCCTCCACCGCGCGCTTCCCGACCACGAACACGTACGCCAGGAACGCCAGCTCCGCCACCACCCCGATCGCGATCCGCGCCCAGGTCGGCAGCCCCGACGGGGTCACGAAGCCCTCGATCAGTCCGGAGACGAACAGCACCAGCGCCAGACCCAGCGCCATCCCGATCGCCGCCCGGCCCTCGGCCGCCAGCGCCGTCAGCCGGGTCCGCGGCCCCGGGTCCAGCACCGTCCAGCCGAGCCGCAGCCCCACCCCCGCCGCGACGAACACCGCCGTCAGCTCCAGCAGCCCGTGCGGCAGGATCAGCCCCAGGAACACGTCGAGCCGGTCGGCCGACGCCATCAGCCCGACGCCGGTCGCCACATTCACCGCGTTCGAGAACAGCACCCACAGCACCGGGATCCCCAACAGCGCACCGAACGCCAGCGACATCCCCGCCACCTGCGCGTTGTTCGTCCACACCTGGGCCGAGAACGCCGCCGCCGGACTGCTGGAGTAATACGTCTCGTACTGGCCGCCGGGGCGCGTCATCTCCCGCAGCTCCTCCGGTGCCGCCATCGACGCCTGCACCTCGGGGTTGGCCGCGATCCACCACCCCATGCCCGCCACGGCCACCGTGAAGAGCACCGCCACCGGCACCCACCACCGCCGGGTGCGGTACAGCGCCGCCGGAAAGCCGGCCGTGAAGAAGTGCGCCGCGTCCCGCCACGTGGCCTTCCGCGTCCCCACCACCTTCGCCCGTGCCCGCGCCACCAGCGTGGTCAGCCGGTTGATCAGCACCGGATCGGGTGAGGAGGACTGGATCTGCGACAGCTGCGTCGAGGTGCGCTGGTACAACACCACCAGTTCGTCCGTCTCGGCCCCACTGAGCCGCCGACGCCGCCGCAGCAGCTGATCCAGCCGGTCCCACTCCGGCCCGTGCGCGGCCATGAAGACATCGAGATCCATAAGGAAAGCTTCCCAGATGACAATGCGAGACTGGGCAGATGAGTCAACTCGTCACGGGTGATGCGGTGGTGCTCGGGCTCCAGCCCGCGCGGGTCCCGACTCGGGCGCTGGCGATCGCCATCGACGCCCTCCTCATCATCACCGGCTATCTGCTGATCAGCCTGCTGCTCCTGTCGGCCGTCGTCCCGCTGGGCTTCGCCACCGCCCAGGCCGTGCAGGTCGCGCTGCTGATCCTCGTCCTCATCGGGGTGCCCATCGCCGTCGAGACCCTCACCCAGGGGCGCTCGCTCGGCAAGCTGGTCCTCGGGCTGCGCGTGGTGCGCACGGACGGCGGGCCCGTACGGTTCCGGCACGCGCTGGTGCGCGGGGTCATCGGCTTCGTCGAGATCATCATGACCGGGGGGTCCGTCGCCCTGATCGCCTCCCTCGTCTCGCCCCAGGGACGCCGGCTCGGCGACGTGTTCGCCGGGACCCTGGTGGTCCGCGAGCGGCTCCCCGGCCGCCGCACCCTCCCGCTGCCCCCGCCGCCCCCCGAGCTGGCCGGGCAGTTCACCGCGCTCGACCTCTCCCAGGTGCCGGACGGGCTGTGGCTCGCCGTGCGCCAGTACCTGACCCGGATGGGCAAGATGGAGCCCACCGCCGCCTGGTCCATGGGGCAGCGGCTCGCCGGGGATGTCGCCACCCGGGTGGGCACGCCCGCGCCGCCCGGCCTGCATCCGGCCGGCTATCTGTCGGCGGTGGCGGCCGAACGGCGGCGCCGGGACAGCGAGCGGGTCTTCGGTCCCGGCCCCGCGGCGGCCTCGCACGTCCCCCCGTACGCCCCCGGTCCGGTCCTCACCGAGCAGCGGCCCGCCCCCGGCGGTCCTACCCCGCCGTCCTGAACTCCGAGGGCGGCGCGTCCAGCTCCTCCAGCTCGATCCCCGGCCCCGACAGCACCACATCACCCGCCAGATGCAGGCTGTGCCGCTCCCCCGTCTCCTGGTCGTCGATCCGGTACGCGTGGACGGTCAGCGCCCCGCCGCCCTCCGCCGCGTGGATCTCGCTGCCCAGCAGCGTCCATGTCTCGTCCCGGGTGCGCGGCGCCAGCACCGGCTCGGTGAACTCCACCAGCCGGACCCGGGTCGCCCCCTCCCCCTCGCGCAGCCGCAGCAGCTGGGCGACGGCCAGCAGATGCGCCGGCGACCGCCCGGCGAAACCGTGCGCCGCCGCGTTGCCCTCCTGGGCGTACTCGCCGGTGGGATCGGTACGCACCCACGTCACACCGGAGAGCGCGGCGCCGCGTACCTGCCAGTCGCCGGCGTGGAGTTCGAGCCGCAGCGGGCGGCCGAGATCGTCCAGGGTGAGATCCACGGAACCGGCCGGGGCGCCGTCCGCGGCGGTGGTGCGCGAGACGTAGCGCCAGCCGTGCGGGCCGGGAGCGCACTGGAAGCGCTCCTGCCCCAGCGGCGTTCCGTCGTACGGGTCGTGGAGGCTGTAACGGCCGCGTGGCATGAGGGCCAGGGTACGGCCCTCATGCCACGTCACGTCGTGCCGAGTGGATCAGTAGCGGTAGTGGTCCGGCTTGTAGGGGCCCTCGACCGGGACGCCGATGTAGTCGGCCTGGTCCTTGGTGAGCTCGGTCAGCCGGACACCGAGGGCGTCCAGGTGCAGCCGGGCGACCTTCTCGTCCAGGTGCTTGGGCAGGGTGTAGACGCCCACCGGGTACGCGTCGGGCTTCGTGAACAGCTCGATCTGGGCGATCGTCTGGTTGGCGAAGCTGTTGGACATCACGAACGAGGGGTGCCCGGTGGCGTTGCCCAGGTTCAGCAGCCGGCCCTCGGAGAGCACGATGATGGTGTGCCCGTCGGGGAAGGTCCAGGTGTGCACCTGAGGCTTGACCTCGTCGCGCACCACGCCGGGGATCTTGGCGAGGCCGGCCATGTCGATCTCGTTGTCGAAGTGGCCGATGTTGCCGACGATCGCCTGGTGCTTCATCCGCACCATGTCGGCGGCCATGATGATGTCCTTGTTGCCGGTGGTGGTGACGAAGATGTCGGCGGTCTCCACCACGTCATCCAGGCGGGCCACCTGGTAGCCGTCCATCGCGGCCTGGAGCGCGCAGATCGGGTCGATCTCGGTGATGATGACGCGCGCGCCCTGGCCGCGCAGCGACTCGGCGCAGCCCTTGCCGACGTCGCCGTAGCCGCACACGACGGCGACCTTGCCGCCGATGAGGACATCGGTGGCGCGGTTGATGCCGTCGATGAGGGAGTGGCGGCAGCCGTACTTGTTGTCGAACTTCGACTTGGTGACGGAGTCGTTCACGTTGATGGCCGGGAAGAGCAGGCTGCCGTCCCGGAACATCTCGTACAGGCGGTGGACGCCGGTGGTGGTCTCCTCGGTCACGCCCTGGATCTCGGCGGAGGCCCGCGTCCACTTCTGCGGGCTCTCGGCGAGGGTGCGGGTGAGCAGTTCGAGGATGACGCGGTGCTCGTCGCTCTCCGCGCTGGTGGCCGGGTCCGGCACGGCGCCGGCCTTCTCGTACTCGACGCCCTTGTGGACCAGGACGGTGGCGTCGCCGCCGTCGTCCAGGATCATGTTGGGGCCGCCGGTCGGGGAGTCGGCCCAGGTGAGGGCCTGCTCGGTGCACCACCAGTACTCTTCGAGCGTCTCGCCCTTCCAGGCGAAGACGGGGATGCCGGCCTCGGCGACGGCGGCGGCCGCGTGGTCCTGGGTGGAGAAGATGTTGCAGGACGCCCAGCGGACGCGTGCGCCGAGCGCGACGAGGGTCTCGATGAGGACGGCGGTCTGCACGGTCATGTGCAGCGATCCGGTGATGCGGGCGCCGGCCAGCGGCTGGGACGCGGCGTACTCCTCGCGGATCGCCATCAGGCCCGGCATCTCGTGCTCGGCGAGGGTGATCTCCTTGCGCCCGAAGGCGGCCAGCGAGAGATCGGCGACCTTGAAGTCCTGGTCCTGGTCGTGGGACATGACTGCTGCTCCTCCTGGGAGGGTTGGCTGACGGACAGAATGCAGTTGCCGGACGGACCACGCGGCGCGCGAGGCGTGCGGGGGCCCGGGCTTCGCATCCGTCGGAGGGCCTTCTTACCCCTCGGCCGGGCCGGGCCTGGCGGCCGCCCGACTGCCATCAGCAGCGACGTCTACTCCTACTCCGGGCCCAAATCTACACGCCTTGGGCGGTGCGGTCACTGGGCCACAGTGGCACGGAAGAGGGTGCCGGGGCCGGTGATCGTGACGGTTTCGGACGCCGGTACGTACGCGGAACGGCCCGGGCGCAGGGTCAGTTCGGCGCGCTGCGGGGCGTCGGTGCGCAGGGTGACCGTGCCGTGGGTGCACAGCAGGATCTGGGGTCCGCCGGCCGGGACGGTGCGGGCGCCGGTGTCCGTTCCGGCGTCCGCCTCCAGGACGTAGCGGGAGAGCCGGAACTCGTCGATGGGCGCGGGGTACACCTCCTCGCCGCCGGGGCCGGGTTCGGGGCGCAGGACGCCGGCGTCGGTGGGTTCGAAGCGGACGACGCGCAGCAGTTCGGGGATGTCGACGTGCTTGGGGGTGAGACCGCAGCGGAGCACGTTGTCGGAGTTGGCCATGATCTCGACGCCCAGGCCGCTGAGGTAGGCGTGCGGGACGCCGGCGCCGAGGTAGAGGGCCTCGCCGGGCCGCAGCGTGACGTGGTGGAGCAGCATCGCGGCGAGTACCCCGGGGTCACCGGGGTGGTGCCGGGCGATGGCGGCGTACGGGGCGTACGCGCCGCCGAGGCGTTCGGCGGCACGGGCGGCCCGGTCGACGGTCGGGGCGAGGGTGGCGCGGTCGGCGCCGAGGAGGCCGGTGAGGACCTCGCGCAGTGCCTCGCCCGCGGGCCGGGAGCGCAGGGTGAGCGCGTACGGCTTGAGTTCGTCGATGCCCAGGCCCTCCAGGAGGGCGGCGGCCCGCGCGGCGGGGCGGAAGCCGCACAGTCCCTCGAACGGGGTGAGGGCGCAGATGAGTTCGGGCTTGTGGTTGGCGTCCTTGTAGTTGCGGTGCGGGGCGTCGAGGGGGACGCCCCTGCGCTCCTCGTCCGCGAAGCCGCTCTGGGCCTGGGAGCGGGAGGGGTGGACCTGGAGGGAGAGCGGGGAGCCGGCGGCGAGCACCTTGAGGAGGAAGGGCAGCCGGGGGCCGAAGGCGGCGAGGGCGCGCGGGCCGAGTTCGCTCTCGGGGTCGGCGGTGATGGTCTCGCCGAGGGTGCGGGGTCCGGCGCCGCGGTTCAGGCGGGAGGGGGCGCCGGGGTGGGCGCCCATCCACAGTTCGGCCTGGGGTTCTCCGGTGGGCTCGGTGCCCAGCAGTGCGGGGATGGCGGTCGTCGAGCCCCAGGCGTAGGGCCGGATCGGGTTGTCGAGGCTGTCCATGACCCCATGATCGCGGGCGTCAGGCGAGCGTCAGGTAAACGGCGGCGAAATCCAGGGGGGCGAGAAGGTCGGCGAGGGCGGCCAGCGGCCCTTCGGCGTCCTCGGCGGGGGCGATCTCGCCCAGGGCGATGCCGTGCTCGTGGGCGAGGTCGCGGGCGGCGGTCACGGCGCTGTCGGCCGGGACGGCCGCGGCGTCCTCGCGCAGCAGCAGGACGCGCGGGCGCGGTGCCTCGGGTTCGTCGACGCGGTCGCGGAAGAAGTCGTCCTCGGTGGTGCGGGTGGTGCGGGTGAGCAGCGCGCCGTGGGCGGTGAGGGCGCCGGGCAGCGCGGCGGCGAGCGCGGGGGTGCCGGCGAGCGCGGTGAACGTGGCGGCGCAGTGCCGGGCGACGGCGCCGGCCAGCGGGCCCTCGCTCCACAGCAGCGGCAGGGCGGCGGAGCATTCGGCGGCCAGCGTCTTGCCGGGGTTGCCCGCCGTGGGGGCGGTGGGCCCGCAGCGTTCGGCGTGCCGGTCGAGCCGGTCGGCGAGGGCGGCCACCTCGCTCTGTCCTGCGCCCTCGTACAGGCCGAGCCGGTCACCGAGCAGCAGCAGCGGGGTGAGCAGGGACCAGTACGGGCCGAAGGCCGGGGGAAGGTGTCCGGCGGGCTCCAGGTGGGCGGGCCGGGTGAGCGGCACGGTGAGGTTGCGGCGGTGCGTGGTGGCCTCGGCGAGCGGGCTGCCGGCCGGGGTGACGGAGACGATGGAGCAGCCGCGCCGGTAGGCGGCGTCCACCAGGAGCGGCAGTCCGGCCTCGGTGCCCTCGGCGGAGGTGACGAGCAGCAGGTCCATGGGGCCGGCCCAGCGCGGCAGCGTCCAGCGCAGGGCGCCGGGTGCGGCGAGCGGCCCGGTGGCGGGCAGCACGGTCAGGGGCGCGGAGCCTCCCGCGGCCTCCGGCCGGGAGCTCCCGGGCAGGGCGGTCAGCAGGTCGGCGGCGAGGGGTACTTCGGGGCCGGTGCCGGCGATGAGGATGGTGCCGGGGCGGCCTTCGGGGCGCAGCCCGTCGATGCCGGCCTCGGTGGCGGCGCGGGCGGCGGTGCGTACCTGTGCCCCGGCGGTGGCGACTCCGCGCAGCAGGCCGCGGGTGTCGGCGCGCAGCAGCCGCTCGGAGTCGTCCAGCAGGGTCTCGTCGATCACCGGGCGGGCCTGCGGGCCTCGTCCTCCAGGAGGACGGGGACGCCGTCCCGGACGGGGTAGGCGAGGCCGCAGCCGGCGTCGGTGCAGATCAGTTCGGAGCGGTCCTCGTCCTCCCGGAGCGGTGCGTGGCACACGGGACAGGCGAGGATCTCCAGCAGCGCGGCTTCGACGAGCGGCATGGGTGGTGTCCCTCCGGGGAGTTGCGGACGGTGCGCGGGTGTCGCGTCGGGGTCACTCAGCCTACCGCCGCCCGTCCGGACGGGCGGGCGGGCGGCAGCGGTGGCGGTCGGGTCAGGCCGTGATGAGGGCGAGGACCTCGTCGCGGATCCTGGCCACGGTCTCCTCGTCCCTGGCCTCGACGTTCAGCCGCAGCAGCGGTTCGGTGTTGGAGGGGCGCAGGTTGAACCACCAGTCGGGGGTGGTGACCGTCAGCCCGTCCAGGGTGTCGATGTCCGTGTCCTGGCCGCCCTCGTACCGTGCGCGGACCGCGGCGGTGCGGCCTGCCTGGTCGGCGACCTCGGTGTTGATCTCGCCGGAGGCGGGGTACCGGTCGTAGGCGGCGACGAGCTGGGAGAGCGGGCCGTCCTGTCCGCCGAGGGCGGCGAGGACGTGCAGGGCGGCGAGCATGCCGGTGTCGGCGTTCCAGAAGTCGCGGAAGTAGTAGTGGGCGGAGTGTTCGCCGCCGAAGATGGCGCCGGTCGCGGCCATCTCGCCCTTGATGAAGGAGTGGCCGACCCGGGTGCGCACCGGGGTGCCGCCGTTCTCCTCGACGACCTCGGCCACCGACCAGGAGGTGATGAGGTTGTGGATGATGGCGGAGCCGGGGGCCTTGGCGAGTTCGCGGGCGGCGACCAGGGCGGTGATGGCGGACGGGGAGACGGGTTCGCCGCGTTCGTCGACGACGAAGCAGCGGTCGGCGTCGCCGTCGAAGGCGAGTCCGACGTCGGCGCCGGTCTCCCGCACCCGGGCCTGGAGGTCCACGATGTTGGCCGGGTCCAGCGGGTTGGCCTCGTGGTTGGGGAAGGTGCCGTCGAGTTCGAAGTACATCGGGTCGACCTCGACGGGCAGCCCGGCGAAGACGGTGGGGGCGGTGTGGCCGCCCATGCCGTTGCCCGCGTCGATGACGACCTTCAGCGGGCGGATGGCGGTGAGGTCGACCAGGCCGCGCAGATGGCCGGCGTAGTCCTCCAGCAGGTCGCGTTGGGTGATGCGGCCGGGGGTGGCGACGGGCTCCGGCGCGCCGTGGTCCGCCCACCGCTCCACCAGGGCGCGGATCTCGGCGAGCCCGCTGTCCTGCCCGACCGGCCTGGCGCCGGAGCGGCACATCTTGATGCCGTTGTACCGGGCGGGGTTGTGGCTGGCGGTGAACATGGCGCCCGGCAGGTCGAGCGCGCCGCTCGCGTAGTAGAGCTGATCGGTCGAACACAGCCCGATCTCGGTCACGTCGGCACCGCGGGCGGCTGCGCCGCGCGCGAAGGCGTGGGCGAGGCCGGGCGAGGAGGGCCGCATGTCGTGGCCGATGACGATGCCGTCGCTGTCGCCGAGGGCGACCTCGACGAAGGCGGCGCCGAAGAGTTCGGCGAGGTGTTCGTCCCACTGGTCGGGGACGACTCCGCGTACGTCGTAAGCCTTGACGAGCTGTGACAGGTCCGTTGCGGGCACAGTTCACCCCTTGTCCGTGGTTGGTGTGGGCCTACTGTTCGGGAGAGCGGAGGATCCGCAGATGGCCGCGACGGGCGACTTCCATGGCGCTCGTGGCGTCCCTGACCGGGCGGCCCGCCGATTCCGCGAGGTCCTCGGAGGACGGCGGCGGGGTACGGGCGGCCTCCCGTACGGCGTCGGCGAGCGCTTCGAGGTCGTCACCGCTGGGGCGGGAGGCGGAGGTGTCCACGGCGAGGCGGACCACCTCCCAGCCGCGGGGGGCGGTCAGCCGCTCGGAGTGCTCGGCGCACAGGTCATAGCAGTGCGGCTCGGCATAAGTGGCGAGGGGACCGAGTACGGCCGTGGAGTCCGCGTAGACATACGTCAGCGTCGCCACGGCGGGACGGCCGCACGCGGTGCGCGAACAGCGACGTACGGGGCTCACGATGTTGGACCGTACCGCACTCCTGAGCGGGCCGCGACGACTCACCCCGGCGTCACCCTCCCGTGTCGCCGCGCCGTGTCCGTTTTCGGACCGGATTCGTTCCGGGACGTACGGTTTGTTCCCCATCAGGGACTGAAACGTTGAAGGAACCGGTATCGAACCGGTACAGCCACCCATCGTCATCTAAGGTCGGAGCCGATGGACAATCGCAGCGTCCCCCCAGGTCCGCCAGGTCCCGACGGCCGCCGCCCGCGGCGCAGGGACCGGCACGGCCGCGGCATGCGCGGACCGGTCGCGCCACCGCAGGTGCCGCTCGCCCTCACCCGCTCCGACACCTTCGACTCGCTGGTGCTGGAGTCCGCCGACCGGCTCCGGCGGCGGCTGCCGGAGCTGGCCGGGGTGGACTTCGGGGTGCGGGAGGTGCCGCCGGTGCTCCCGGAGGGGGACGACGCCACGGTGCCGCTGGGCGGCATCGTCCGCGCGCGGACCCCGGACGGCCGCGATCTCGTCGTGGTCTACCGCCGCCCCGTGGAACTGCGCAGCCGCGACCGCGACGAGCGGGCCCACCTGGTCCACGAGGTGGTGGTCGAACAGGCCGCCGAACTCCTGGGCCTGTCCCCGGAGTCGGTGGACCCCAGGTACGGCCAGGAGTGAGCGGCGTCAGTCCGTGAGGACGGACAGGTCGGGACCGGTCTGCGGCACGGACACCGTCGAGCGGTCGTCGGGGATCGTCTGGACCGTGAACGTCACCATGTCGTCCTGCTTCTTCGACAGCGTGCGGGACGCGTACAGTTCGCCGCCGCCGAGGCGTTCGATGGTGATGGCGTAGCGGCCCTTGGCGCCGTCGGGCAGCTCGGGCGCGATGGCCAGGGTGCTCCTGGCCTCCACCGTGTACGTCTCCGGCTCCGGGGCGTCTCCCCCGCCGCTGCCGCCCGAGACGGTGATCCGCACCTCGGCCGCCTCGTCCGGCGCGACCAGCGAGAGCGTGGTGCCCTTGGCGGTGTTGCCCGCCACGCTCGCGCGCTGCTCTATGGGAGCGGTGGCCGGGATGAACGCCATCTCGCGCTCGTCGTCCTCGCCCTGGGTCACCCGCAGTCCGACCACCACCCGGCCGTCGCCCGACCCGGAGGACGGGGTGAGGACCAGCGAGCCGGGCTGGCCCTGCGTGAGGTCCTCCAGGTCGATGGCGGTGAGGGTGCGCGAGCGCAGGGTGATCGACTCGTTGCCGGCCGGGGTGAAGGAGCCGGTGGGCCCGGACAGGGCGACGTCCAGCGCCACATCGTCCTCGCCGGGCGCGTACGCGACCAGCCGGACGGTACGGGCGTCGGCGGGGATGCCGGGGAGCACCAGCGGACCGGTGGTGGCGGAGACGGGGGTCAGCCAGTCGACGCCGAGCTGGGCGTCGGTGGCCTCGATCTGGGCGCCGATCCGGCCGGTGCGGGCGGTCACCTGGACGGCCAGGTCGGCCAGCGGCTCATCGGTGAGCGTGGTCAGCCGGACCGGGACCGAGGTGCCGCCGGGGACGGTGACGCCCTCGCCGCCCAGTGCGGACTCCAGCCGGCCCTCCGGGCCGTACAGCTGGATGTCCACGACGACGGGGCTCTCGTCGGGGTTGGTGAGGTGGACGTAGTCGTTGCGGGCGTCCGCCGTGCTGGCGCCGGCGAACCAGAACTCGCTGTCCGGGACCTGGCAGGCGGTACCCATCAGGCCCTGGCCGCTGCCGGACCGGACGCTGGTGGTCTGCTGCACCGTCCAGCCGGGGGCCAGCAGTTGCTCGGCGGTGCCGGCGAGTGCGGGCGCCCCGTAGGTGTCGATGCTCTCGGCGACGGGGACGCCCGGCTGCTCCAGGGCGACCAGCGGCTCGGGGCCCTCGCCGTCCTCGTCCTCGTCGGTGCCGAAGCCGGCCGTGTACTCGGGGGCGGGGAGGAGGTAGGCGCGGCCCTCGCCCCGGCCCTCGGCGCTGCTCTCGGCGGCCGGGGTGTACGCGGTGTACTCGGTGGTCGCCAGTTCCGCGTCGGTGGGGCGGGGGCAGGTGAGGGCGGTGCGTTCCACCGGCATCTCACGGGCCTTGCCGGCGGGGGTGGTGTCCTCTTCGCCGTCGCCGAGGGAGGCCACGCCGGTCACCGCGACGAGCGCGGTGACCGTGGCCAGCAGGGAGATGGTCGTCCGGTTCATCGCTGGCTGCTCCCGTCGCCGTAATCGGCCGGATAGTCGTACGGCGCCTGGTAGTTCTGCTGTTGTTGTTGCTGTTGCTGTTGCTGCTGCTGCGGGTACTGACCGTCCCAGCCGCCGTACTGCTGCTGTTGCTGCTGCTGCTGGTCGTAGTAGCCGGCCCAGTCCTGCTGTTGCTGCGGCTGCTGGTCCTGGTAGTAGCCCTGCTGCTGCGGGACGTACCCGGGCTCCGGTCCGGGCTCGGGCTGCGGCTCCGGGTCGGGACCGGGCGGCGGCGACGCGTGGTCCGGGGTGTCCGCGGTGTCCCCCGCGTCCGCCGTCTCCCCCGTCCGCGCCGCTTCGGCCGCCTCCGCGGCCGCGCGGCGACGCGCACCGCGGCCCTGCGAGGGCACCGCGGCCGCGGCGGCCTCCTCCGGGTCCGGCAGGTCGTCGTCCAGCTCCTTGCGGCGGCCCGGCAGCGCCAGCACCGCCACCACCAGCAGCAGGAAGCCCTGCGTCCACACCCACAGGGTGTGCGTCCCGGGGGTGTCGTAGGTGAGGGCCAGCTTGCCGCCGCCCTCCGGCAGTTCGAAGCCCTGCGCCCAGCCGCCCACCGTCACCGGCTTCAGCGGCGTGCCGTCCAGCGTCGCGGTCCACGCCTCGTCCGCGGTGTCGGCCAGCCGCAGCACGCGCCCGGCCTCGCCCTCCGGGAGGTCGGTGTGCGCCTCGACCGGTCCGGCGGGCAGCGCCACCGGCGCCTCGGCCGAACCCTCGGCGGGCAGCACCATCACGCGGCCGACCGGGCTCTCCACCCGCCACAGCGCGCCGCCGTCCTCCTGGCTGAGCCGCTTGAGACCCGGCGTGGTGTCCAGGACGCGGCGCAGTTCGGCGGGCGAGCCGTCCTGCACCAGTACGTAGCGCACGGCGTAGGCGGCGAGCGCCTCGGTCTGGTCGGCGCCGGAGCCGGCCACCAGGTCGCCCACGGCGCGGGTCAGCGCGGTGTCCTCGCCCAGCAGCCGGGCCACGTCGGCGTCGCCGAGCCGGGCGCCCGAGCCGCGTACCAGCGTGTAGGTGACGCGCTCGGTCAGACCGTCCGCGCTGTCGCTCTCCCCGGCCAGCACCAGCGTGCGGGCCTGGTCGCGCGTCGAGGACTCCTCGGCGACGAAGGCCGGCACCTGCACCGGGTCGCGGCGCTGGAGCGGGCCGTCGGCGCCGCTGATCATCCAGCCGGCGGCGACCAGCAGCGGCCCGGCGGCGGCCGCGGTGGCGACCGCCACGGCGACCGGCTGCCGCCAGCCGAAGCTCTGCGCGGCGACGCGTCCGCGCGCCCCGTCCGCGCCGAGCACGGCGGCGGACAGCAGGGCGATGCCGTACAGCAGTGTCGCGGGCCCGGCCCAGGCGCTGTCGTTGACCCACACCCCGAACAGCAGGGCCAGCAGCGCGCCGCTCCAGGCGGTGCCGATCGCCAGTCGGCGGTCGGTGCGCAGCAGCGCGCCCAGGGCGGCGAACAGCAGCCCGATCAGCAGCCAGCTGCCGGGGGTGCCGGGGCCGCCGGGGTTGGCGTTGAGCAGCTGGGTGGCCGTGGCGGCGCCGGTGTCGAAGCGCAGCCCGGCCTCGTGCCGGAATTCGTCGGGGCTCAGCAGCACCGAGAAGGACCACGGCGCGAGCAGCAGCAACGGGGTGAGCAGGATCGCCGCGAAGCGTACGGCCTTGGCCACCCGCAGCGCGCCCTCCAGGCGCAGCGGCAGGGCGAGCGAGACGACGGCGAGCAGGACGGCCAGCGGCCACATCACGGGGGTGAAGGCGGTGGCGACGGTGAGCAGCAGGGCGGCGGCCCAGGCGGCGCGCCAGGAGCCCTTGCCGCTGTCGCGGGTGTGCCCGGCGGCGGCCACGGCGCAGCGGACCAGCGGCGGCAGGAGGACGGCGAGCACGGCGGTGCCGACGCGTCCGGTGGCCAGCGCGCCGGTGACGGCGGGCAGGAAGGCGTACGCGATGGCGGCCCAGGCGCGCAGCAGGCGCGAGGTCACCAGGGGCTTGGAGGTGAGGTACGCGCTGACGCCGGCCAGCGGCACGGAGCACACCAGCAGCGCGGTCATGGCGACGCCGGGGTTGCCGAGCAGCGCGCCGGCGAGCAGGGCGAGGGCGCCGAGGTAGGGGGGCGCGCTCTCGGCGCCGCCGGTGCCGATCGGCTGCCAGGTCTGCCAGACGCGGTCCCACCAGGTGGAGATGTCGGCGGGGGCGGGCAGCAGGGCGCCGCCGGCCAGGGCGCCTCCGCCGATGAGGTCGCGGGCGGCGACGGCGGCGACGGCGAACAGGCCGACGAACAGCACGAGTCCGGGTTTGCGGGCGAGCCGCTTGAGCCGGGCGAACTGTTCGACCTGGAGCGATTCGGTGTCGTCGTCGCCGGGCCCGGATTCGACCGGGCCGCCGTGCCGGCCGCCGCCGCTGGTGGCGGCGGCCGCTTCGGAGCGGGCGGAGACGGCGCCGACGATCTGCTCGACGGTGGCCCGCAGGGTGGCGCCCGCGGGGGGGAACAGGGCTCTCAGTTCGCCGGGTTCGGCGGCTTTGGGGCGGCGTTTGCGGGCGGCGAGGACGCGCTCGGGGCGCAGCAGGGTCGCCAGCAGTCCGGTGGCCTCGTCGAGGGCGCGGCCGGGGAGTTTGCCCACCAGGTAGCCCAGGACGCGCAGCATGGTGCCCAGGACGAGCCGGAACAGGACCCAGGGCAGGGCGCGGGTGCGGACGCCGGTGAGCAGGGTGTACGCGGCGGCGGCCTTGTCGACGCGGTGCGGGTTGACGGCGGTGCGGCCGGAGCAGTCGATGGTGCGGCGTTCGCGGGCGGCGGCCTCGGCGTGCCGCAGGACGGCGCCGGGGGCGATCAGGACGTTGTGGCCGGCGGAGTGGGCACGCCAGCACAGGTCGACGTCGTCGCGCATGAGGGGCAGCCGGCGGTCGAAGCCGCCGAGTTCCTCGTAGACGTCGCGGCGGATGAGCATTCCGGCGGTGGAGACGGACAGCACGGGGCGGACCTGGTCGTGCTGGCCCTGGTCCTGTTCGCGGCGGTCCAGGCCGGTCCAGCGGCGGCCGCTGTTGGCGATGGTGACGCCGGCTTCCAGGAGTTGGCGGCGGTCGTACCAGCCGCGGAGTTTGGCGCCGATGACGGCGGCGGAGGGGCTGGCGTCGGCCTGCCGCAGGAGTTCGGCGAGCGCGTCGGGCTCGGGGGCCGAGTCGTCGTGCAGCAGCCACAGCCAGTGGACGGGTTCGCCGTGCGGGAATTCGGGCAGGTCGTAGACGTCGTTGTTCCAGGTCCGCGTCGTCGGGTCCCACGCCTCCGGGCGTTTGAGGTACGGGAGGTCGTCGGGGGTGAGCACGGGCGCGCTGCGGGCGGCCTCGGCGACGGCGGTGCCGAAGCCGGTGCGGCGGGCGAGGTGCAGCACCCGGTCGGCGCCGAACGCCTCGGTGACCAGGGTGGCGGAACTGTCGGCGCTGCCGGTGTCGGCGGCGATGACGTCCTGGACGGGCCGGTCCTGGCCCAGCAGTCCGGTGAGGACCTCCGGGAGCCAGCGTTCGCCGTCGTGCGAGACGAGCACGGCGGTGACCACATGCTGCGGGAAGGCTGGGGTGGCGGCGGCAGCGGTGGTGGCGGACGGGTGCGCCGGCTGCTGGCTGTGCACGGACATCGAGGTGCGGACCCCGGTTCGCTCGGTGGGCTGGGGGACGCGCGCGCCCTGCGGCAGCGGCGAGTGCGTCGGGGACAGCGCACCACACTAGCGGCTGGGGCCGACGGCGCTCCGCGTACCGGACAACTGTCCATGGCCCGCCGGGGAGATGTACGGCCGTGCCGACGTGTTCTTCGCGGCGTCGCCGCGGTCAGACGGCGGCCTTCTTCAGTCGGCGGCGCTCCCGTTCGGACAGGCCGCCCCAGATGCCGAATCGTTCGTCGTTGGCGAGGGCGTACTCCAGGCATTCGGAGCGCACCTCGCAGGCCAGGCATACTTTTTTGGCTTCGCGGGTGGAACCGCCCTTCTCGGGGAAGAACGACTCCGGGTCGGTCTGGGCGCACAGCGCGCGCTCCTGCCAGCCCATCTCTTCGTCCGCTTCGTTGACCAGCAGTTGGTGGAACAGCTCGGTCATGTGCGCGCCCCTCGTCCTCTTTGCTACCCCGTGATGCCATCGCTCGCTATCGATTGCCGTCGAACGACACGAGTGAAATTACAGGTGCGTCACTCCCGGGCAGTCAAGCCACGATCTGCCATTCACCCGATGATTCACCCTCTGGCACCACAGCCATACGGAAAGTGTTCAAATCGCCACAAACTATGCTCACGCAACTCAGCACGTTCGCTTTATCCGATCTTCATTTCGGATCAAAGAGGGGCACTGATGCGATACGCCCCTGACCGCGTACTGCGTGACTGAAGCGTGCTCCTGACCGCTTCAGACGGTGCATAAACCTTTCAGCAGACAGCACGACCGGATGTGATGAAAGAATGCGCCAAGGGATGGCCCCGAGTTGACAACCCGATCGCCGTTCCGAATCAATCTGCACGCACACATCTTCTGCCCCACCTCTCCTCACTTCCGGAAGCACTGAGACCACCTCACACATGAACAACGACAACGAGATCGCCGGAGATCCCTTCTCCGTGCCGCATCTTCTGCGGCCCGTCGCCGAGCACCCATCCACCGTCGCGCAGTTCGCCGGGATGGCCACCGCTCTCGCGGGTGATCGTGAGTGTTGGGCTCCCCTGGTGCGGTACGACGAGACCACCCGCTGGTACCACCGGCTGCGCACCGGCCCCGGCTACGAGGTGTGGCTGCTGAGCTGGGTGCCCGGCCAGGGCAGCGGGCTCCACGACCACGGACCGTCCAGCGGTGTCCACACCGTGCTGGAGGGAACGCTCACCGAACGCACCGCACGCGGACCCCGCCGCCTCACCCCCGGCGCGCTGCACGTCTTCGCGCCCGGACACGTCCACGAGATGGTCAACGACTCCCTCGAAGGAGCCGTCAGCCTGCACGTGTACTTCCCGGGTCTGACCGAGATGCCCATGCACGCCCAACGGGCCCGGACACAGCCGCAGGTCGCCTGCTGACAGACTGGCCACATGCGACGCATCGTGGTTCTGTCCGGCGGCATCGGCGGCGCCCGCTTCCTGCGCGGTCTCCAAGGGGCCGCGCCGGACGCGGACATCACCGTCATCGGCAACACCGGCGACGACATCCATCTGTTCGGCCTCAAGGTCTGTCCGGACCTCGACACCGTGATGTACACCCTCGGTGGCGGGATCCACGAGGAACAGGGCTGGGGCCGGGCGGCGGAGACCTTCGCCGTCAAGGAGGAACTCGCGGCGTACGGGGTCGGACCCGAGTGGTTCGGCCTCGGCGACCGCGACTTCGCCACCCACATCGTGCGCACCCAGATGCTGGCCGCCGGCTATCCGCTCAGCGCGGTCACCGAGGCGCTGTGCCGGCGCTGGCAGCCGGGCGTCACGCTGCTGCCGATGACGGACGACCGGGTCGAGACCCACGTGCTGACGGACGCCGAGGACGGCACCCGCAAGGCCATCCACTTCCAGGAGTACTGGGTACGGCTGCGGGCCGCCGTGCCCGCGCACGCCGTGGTCCCGGTCGGCGCCGAGCAGTCCACGCCCGCCCCCGGCGTCCTGGAGGCGATCGGCGCCGCCGACGCCATCATCTTCCCGCCGTCCAACCCGGTCGTCTCGGTCGGCACCATCCTCGCTGTGCCCGGCATCCGGGAGGCCATCGCGGAGGCCGGCGTCCCGGTGGTGGGCCTGTCCCCGATCATCGGCGACGCGCCGGTGCGCGGCATGGCCGACAAGGTGCTCGCCGCCATCGGCGTGGAGCCCACGGCTGCGGCCGTCGCCCAGCACTACGGATCCGGGCTGCTGGACGGCTGGCTGGTGGACACGGTCGACGCCCACGCGGTGAAGGCGGTGGAGGCCGACGGCATCCGCTGCCGCGCCGTGCCCCTGCTGATGACGGACGCCACCACCACCGAGGCGATGGCGACCGAAGCACTGAACCTCGCCGAGGAGTTGAGGACGGTATGACCCTGCGCGTATGGGCGCTGCCCGGCATCCCGGAGGTCAACCCCGGTGACAGCCTGGCCGAGTTGATCGCGACGGCGGCCGGCTCCGGGGACACCCCCGGCCTGGCGGACGGCGACATCCTCCTCGTCACCTCGAAGATCGTCAGCAAAGCCGAGGGCCGGGTGCTCCAGGCTGATGACCGGGAGGCGGCGATCGACGCCGAGACCGTACGGCTGGTCGCCCGGCGCGGGGCGACCCGCATCGTGGAGACCCGGCACGGCCTGGTGATGGCGGCCGCCGGGGTCGACGCCTCCAACACCTCCAAGGGCACCGTGCTCCTGCTGCCCGAGGACTCGGACGCCTCGGCGGCGCGACTGCGGCGCGGGCTGCGGGACCTGCTGTCGGTGGACGTCGGCGTCATCATCACCGACACCTTCGGAAGGCCGTGGCGCGAGGGCCTGACGGACGTGGCCATCGGCGCCTCGGGCGTGGAGGTACTGGACGACCTGCGCGGCGGCACCGACACCCACGGCAACCCGCTGGGCATGACGGTCACCGCGCTCGCCGACGAACTCGCCGGGGCCGGCGACCTGGTGAAGGGCAAGACCTCGGGGCTGCCGGTGGCGGTGGTACGGGGTCTGGCGCACCGCACGGACCCGGACTCGCCCGAGACCGCCCGGGCGCTGATCAGGGACGCCTCGCTGGACATGTTCCGGCTCGGCACCTCGGAGGCGATCCGCGAGGCGGTGACCCAGCGGCGCACGGTGCGCGAGTTCACCCCGGACCCGGTCGACCCGGCGGCGGTCCGCCGCGCGGTCGCGGCGGCGATCACCGCCCCGGCCCCGCACCACTCCACGCCGTGGCGCTTCGTCCTGCTGGAGTCGGCGGACAGCCGTACCAGCCTGCTGGACGCGATGCGCGAGGCGTGGATCGCGGACCTGCGGGCGGACGGCAAGCCGGAGGAGTCGATCGCGAAGCGGGTGAAGCGCGGTGACGTCCTGCGGGCCGCGCCGTACCTGGTGATCCCCTGCCTGACCACGACGGAGTGGGCCCACCCCTACCCCGACGCGCGCCGGGCGGGCGCGGAGGCGGAGATGTTCACGGTCTCGATGGGCGCGGCCGTCCAGAACCTTTTGGTCGCCCTGACGGCGGAGGGCCTGGGCTCGGCGTGGATCTCCTCCACGATGTTCTGCCGCGACACCACGCGGGCCGCCCTGGACCTCCCCGCGGACTGGTCTCCCATGGGCGCGGTGGCGGTCGGCCACCCGGCCGGCGAGGCCAGGCCCCGCCCGCCCCGCGAGGCGGACGACTTCATCGTCACCCGCTGAGATCTCCTCAAGCCGTTGCTTGGCGTCAGATCGTGCCGTTTACTCGCAGAGAAGGCTATGTAATCCGCAGAAGGAGGGATCGGGATGCTGCTGAGCTTCAGGGTGGGAAACCACCGCTCGCTCTGGGAGGAGCAGCAGCTGAACCTCACCCCCGTGTACGAGGCGGACCGCCCGGAGGGTACGGCTTGGGAGGCCGTACCGGTGGCGGCGGTCTTCGGCGCGAACGCGGCGGGCAAGTCGAACGTGGTGGACGCGCTCCGGTTCATGCGGCACATGGTGGTCGCCTCCCACCGGGAGGCGGAACCGGGGGGCGGCATAGAGCGGAAGCCGTTCGCGCTGGACAGCGAGGGCGCGGAGTCCGCGTCCTGGTACGTGGTGGACCTGGCGCTGGAGGGCGTGCGTCACACGTACGGCTTCAGCATCGACAGTGACCGGGTAGTGGATGAGTGGCTGTACAGCTATCCGCACGGCCGGCGGCGGAAGATCTTCCAGCGGGACGAGAACGGCATCAGCTTCGGTGATGCGGTACCGGAGAAGGAACTCCAGCTGGTCGGCAGCATCACCGAGCCGAACACGCTGTTCATGTCTGTCGCGGCGCGGTCCCGGCAGGAGTCGGTGCTGCCGGTGTACATGTGGTTCTCGCACGCGCTGAGCATCAAAGACCGACCCCTGTGGTGGGCGTCCTCAGCCGCGACCGGCCTGTTGTCCGATGTCGACCGGGCCGCTTCCGTCGTTTCCTTGCTGCGTGCGGCAGACCTCGGCATTGAGGACGCGGGCCTGCGAAAGCGCTTCGTCGACGTCAAGACCTCGCGCTCCACGGGTGGAACGGTGACGTGGACGTTCAGGGACCTCTCCAAAGATGCGGGGCCTGGCTCCGACGAAGCGGACATGTGGCAGGAAGAGGTGTGGATCGCGCAGCGGGGCCGCAACGGCGTCACCCGGCTGGGCCTGGGAGAGCAGTCCGAAGGCACCCGGATGCTCCTCGCCTACTCCGGGCCCGTCCTGGACGCCCTGGACACGGGAGGTCTGCTGGTCATCGACGAGGTCGACGCGAGCCTCCACCCCAAGCTGACGGCTCACCTCATCAAGCTGTTCCAGGAGCCGCAGACCAACCCGCACGGCGCACAGCTGATCCTCACCACCCACGACGCCAGCCTGCTGGGTCGCAGTGGCGGGGAGGAGATCCTCAAGCGCGACCAGGTCTGGTTCGTGGAGAAGAACGAGTACGGCGAGACCAGCCTCTTCCCGCTGTCGGATTTCAAGCCCCGTCAGGAGGAGAACCGCGAGCGGCGCTACCTCGGCGGCAGCTACGGTGCGGTGCCGTTCCTGAGCGACGAGCGGTTCGAGGCGGCGGTGGCCGCCAGGGGGAGGACGAATGGCGAGGAAACCGGGGAGTAGCCCGCGACGCGGGCCTCGCTTCGAGTCCGACCTGCGCAGGTCCGGCCGTGGGCGGGAACCCAGAGAACGCATCCTGGTGTTCTGCGACTCCGATGTCACGGAACGGGACTACCTGCGGGCGCTGGTGGGGCATGTCGCGAACCCCGCTGTCACGGTCAGGATCAGGAACAAGCCCTGCTCGCCCTCTCAGTTAGTTGCCCATGCCGCCAGCTTCCGGGACAAGGCCCCGGAGGACTTCGACCAGGTTTGGTGCGTCTTCGATGTCGACGATTACAGCGACATCCACCAGGCCGTGAAGAAGGCCGGTGACCTGGGGATCAAGCTGGCCGTCTCCAACCCCTGCTTCGAGTTGTGGCTGCTGCTGCACCACACCCCGCACACCGCCCACATCATGGGGTACCGGCAGCTTGTCCCTCTGCTCACCAAGCACGTCCCGGCCTACAACAAAGCCAGGATCAACTTCCCCCGCGACTTCGGGCCTACCTGGGCGAGGGCGGTGGAGCGCGCACGGGGGCTTGCGACGCCCGGTCAGGAGTACGCGGTGAATCCGTCCACCGGCGTCTGGGCGCTGGTGGAGATCATCGGGGGCGGCAGTGACCGGCGGGGGTGAGTTCTTCTGCTGGGTCGACTATTTCGTTCCCAGGCCGCCCGCTCCCCCGACGCCGAGGGAGAAGCAGCGGGGCCGGGGGTGGGGGCCGCTGTTCGTCGGGCTGATGATCATCGACGGGCTGGGGTTGATCCTCGAACTGCTCGTCGAGGGCCTGAAGCGCCTCGCCGTGGCGATCTGGCGCCCGGTGCGGGGGCAGGTGCGGAGCGGTGGCTGGGAGAGCGAGGCGGGCCGATCCGTCGTCGCGGTCCGGGAATCGTCCCGGCGGGCCGTGCTGATACCCGGGGTCGGCGGGGTGCGGTGGCGCCGTCCGAACCAGGTCGCCTCCGGCGCCGTGCCGCTCGCCTGCTCGGTGCGCCGGCGGCGCGGGCGCCGCGTGGAGATCGGGTTCGGGGACGGGTCGTGGGTGACGGTGTGGATGCGGTCGTTGCCCGCCGCTGAGCGGTTTCACTCGCAGAGCGTGTCGTTCGCCGGCTGAGTCGGGTGGGTTGTCGCCGGCGTGGGGGTTTTCGGGGTGGGGAGGGGGAGGTCCTTCTTCAGGGTGGTGAACAGGGCCGCCGCCTCGCGTTCGTTCCACAGGACCGTGGAGCCCAGGTCGGGGTGGGCGTGGTCGCGGTCGGCCACGGGGACCGAGGCGTAGTCGATCGTCGTGCGGTGCGGGCCGGCGAGGATCTCGGCCAGGTCGAGCATCTCCTGGGCGCCGAAGCCGGGGTCCGCGCGGACGGAGGTCAGCAGGGCCTCGGCGGTGGCCGGGATACGGGCGGGGGTGGCCAGGGCCTTGGTGGCCAGTGCGGCCAGCAGGCGTTGCTGGCGTTGCATGCGGCCGAAGTCGGCCGTGGGGTCGACGGTGCGGGCGCGGGCGTACTGGAGTGCCTCGCCGCCGGTGAGGGTGGAGGTGCCGGTGGGGAGGTCGAGGCCGGATTTCTCGTCCTGGAGGGGGCGCGGGGTGCAGACCTCGACACCGCCGACCGCGTCGACCGCGCGCATGAAGCTGACGAAGTTCACTTCGAGGTAGTGGTCGATCCGGAGGTCGGTGAGGTTCTCGACGGCGCTCACCATGAGTTCCGGGCCGCCTTGGGAGAGGGCGGCGTTCAGCTTGGCGGGTTCGGGGAGGGCGGTCAGGGTGTCGCGCGGGAGGCTGACGATCGAGGCGCGGTCCCCCGTGGCGGAGAGGTGGACCACCATGATGCTGTCCGCGCAGTGGCAGCCCTCGCCGCCCAGGTGGTAGGCGCGCCGTTCCTCCTCGGTCAGGCCCTCGCGGGTGTCGGTGCCGATGACCAGGAGGTTCAGCCCGGGGTCGCCGTCCGGGCGGTCCTGGTCGCGCAGGCCGGCGAAGGGGTCGACGCGTTCGACGCCGTTCTCCACCTTGCTGACCACGGCGTGACCGACCCCGCTGATGGTCAGCAGCAGGGCGGCGAGGGTGGCGGCGATCCGGAACCTCACAGACATGGCAGCCAAAGGTATTTCCAGATGATCTACATACCGGGGCGGCGCGCTGCCGCGTCCCCCGTTCGCGGTAACGTGAGCCGGGTGACCAGCACCCCGCCCCCCGCCGTGTCCGTCATCATGCCGGTGCTCAACGAGGAACGGCATCTGCGCAGTTCCGTCCAGCACATCCTGGCCCAGGAGTATGCCGGTGAGCTCGAGGTCGTCATCGCCCTCGGACCCAGCGCCGACGACACCGACCGGATCGCCCAGGAACTCGTCGCCGAGGACGCGCGGGTCAAGACCGTCGCCAACCCCACCGGGCGGACCCCGGCCGGGCTGAACGCCGCCATCAGGGCGTCCCGGCACCCGGTCGTCGTGCGGGTCGACGGGCACGGGATGCTCTCCCCCGACTACATCGCCACCGCCGTGCGCCTCCTGGAGGAGACCGGCGCGGCCAACGTCGGCGGCATCATGCACGCCGAGGGCGAGAACGACTGGGAGCGGGCCGTCGCCTGCGCCATGACCTCGAAGATCGGCGTCGGCAACGCCGCCTTCCACACCGGCGGGCAGGCCGGCGAGGCCGAGACCGTGTACCTGGGCGTCTTCCGGCGCGAGGTGCTGGAGGCCCAGGGCGGCTACAACGAGGAGTTCATCCGGGCCCAGGACTGGGAGCTGAACTTCCGCATCCGGCAGGCCGGCGGGATGATCTGGTTCTCCCCCGAGCTGCTGGTCTCCTACCGGCCCCGGCCCAGCGTCCGGGCGCTCGCCAAGCAGTACCTGCACTACGGCCGCTGGCGGCACGTGGTCGCCCGCTACCACGCCGGGTCGATCAACCCGCGCTACCTCGCCCCGCCCACCGCCCTGGTCGCCATCGCGGCCGGGATCGTCGTCGGCGCGGTGCTCACCCCCTGGGCCTTCGTGGTGCCGGCCGGCTACCTGGCCGCCATCACCCTCGGCTCGATCCCGGCCGGCAAGGGCACCTCGGCCGGGGTGCGGCTACGGATCCCGGTGGCGCTGGCGACCATGCACATGTCGTGGGGCTGGGGCTTCCTCACCAGCCCCCGCAAGCTGGCCCGCCGGGTCAAGGCCAGCAGCGTCGAGCGGCAGGCCGGCGCTCACCAGATGTGAAGCGGGTTGACCGTCATGCAGGCGTTCTCGTCCTTGCCGGTCACCGCCTCGTCCTCCCGCAGGATCTCCTCGGGGGCGTCGTCCCGTTCACGGTCCCCGGCGTCCCCGGTCTCCTCGGCGTCCCCGGTCTCCTCGGCGTCCCCGGTCTCCTCGGCGTCCGCGCCGGGCTCCTCCGGCGGTGCCGGGTACAGCGTGCCCTCGCGCCAGTCCGCGCCGATCGTCAGGACCAGCACCGTCGTGCCCTCGCTCTCGCGCACCGCGCTCGCCGGCAGGCCCAGGGCCTCCGCCACCGCCCGCGCGTCCGCCAGCCGCTGCGGGTCCCCGGCCGGGTAGCCGAGCGTCGTCGCCTCCTGGGTGACCCACGTGTCGTCCGCGTACGCCTGGGTGAAGCCCTCCCCGTACAGCGCGCCCGCGACCTGGGAGGCGCGCCCGGTGACCGGGCCGATGGCGGCGGTGCCCGTCCCATTGCGCACCGCCACCGCGATCTCCTCCGCGGGGGCCGGGTCCGGCGCCTCGGCGGCCAGCCGCTCCGCCTCCGCCTCCTCGGCCGCGCGCAGCCCCTCGGCGTCGTCCAGGGCCACATCGTTGCGGATCGCCGAGAAGATCCGCTCGGCACGCTCGGCGTTGGGGATGACGTGGGCCGCCGGGCGCTGCGGGTCGGGCAGCCACGGCATGGTCACCATCGTCATCGCGTCGCTCGGCACGTTCTTCACATCCTCGCCCAGGTCGTACAGCGCCTCGACGCTGCCCAGGCCCGGGTCCACGGTGAGGGCGTCGGTGGCGGCCTCGGCCAGGTCCATCAGCTGCACGGGATCCGTCAGCTTCGTGCCCTGCTGCAACTCGGTGGCCATCGCCGTGAAGTACATCTGCTGGGCCTTGGTGCGGCCGATGTCGCTGCCGTCCTCGAAGCCGTGCCGGGTGCGCAGCCACTGGAGCGCCTGCTCGCCCTTGACCTCGGTGGTGCCGGCCTCCAGGTGCAGGCCCGAGTCCTCGTCGTGCACGTTGTCGGCCACGCACACCGGTACGCCGCCCACCGCGTCGGCCAGGGAGACCGCCCCGGCGAACTCGACCATCATGAAGTGGTCGATGGGGATGCCGGTCAGTTCCTCCCAGGTGGCCACGGTGCAGCCGGGGCCGCCGTGCTGGATGGAGGTGTTGATGGTGCGTTCGGTCTGCGGGTAGACCGTGCCGTCCTTGGGGTCGGTGCACTCGGGGATGGTGACGCGGGTGTCGCGCGGGATGCTCAGCGCCGAGATGTGGCCGCGGTCGGCCGAGACGTGGATGAGCATCTGGGTGTCGGCCAGGCCGGGGCGGTCCGCGTTGTCGCGGGCGCCGCCCAGTTCGGCGTTGGCCTCCGAGCCGCGGCTGTCGGAGCCGAGCAGCAGGATGTTGATCGGGGTCTGGCCCTCGGCGTTGGGGGTGGCGCGGGGCAGCGGGGGTTTGCTGCCCAGGTTCAGCTCCTCCTTGGTGAGGTTGCTGTTGAGGTGCCGGAGGTAGAGGTAGCCGGCGCCCGCGGTGCCCAGGAGGGCGACCGCCAGGCCGCCGGCCGTCCAGCGCAGCACGCGCACCCAGCGGCGGCGCCCCGGCGGGCGGGACGGGCCGGGTATCTCTCCCGGTTCCTCGTCACCGCCCGCCGTCGCGCTGTCCTCGGTTGCCGCCGCCGCATCGGGTGCGTCAGGTGTATCGGATTTATGAGGCACAGATGCTCTCGTCGTCAGCGGTGATGGTGTCGACATCGGCCGGCTTCTCGGCCTTGACCTCGATCGGGATCCCCACGCCCTGGAAGTCGTCGCCGAGGGTGAGGACCATCGGGGTGTCCCCGGCGTCCGCCGAGCCCTCCTTGAGCGCCTTCTTCGGCAGCCCCATCAGATCCGCGAGGGTCAGGGCCTGTCCCGCCTGGTCGGGGCCGTACTCCAGGGTGGTGGTCTCCTGCGAGTCGGCGTTGGAGGCGTTGGTGGACAGCAGCACCCCGTGGGTGTTCTGGAGCCAGTTGACGGTGTCCTGGGCGGCGCCGATCACGTTGCCGCCGTTGTAGACATCGACGCGGACCTCGGAGGCGGGGGCCGGTTCGGCCTTCTCCTCGTCCTCCTTGTCGCCGTTCTTCCCCTCGTCGCCGCTGTCGGTCAGCGACAGGTCCTCCTGGAGCATCCGGAACAGCGGCTCGGCCTTGCCGCCGTCGAGCACGACGGTCGCCTTGGCGTCCTCCGGCTCGTCGGGGTTGTCCACCACCGGGAGGGTGACGAAGGAGATGTCCTTGACCGGGACCTTGCCCAGCTCCTGGGCGATGTCGTTCAGCTTGTCGATGCTGCCGATGCCGGTGTCCACGGTCAGCGCCTTGGTGGCGGTGTCGGCCAGGCCCCACAGCTTGGTGGGCTCCTTGAGGGTGCCGACCATCTCGCGGGCCAGCGAGCCGAGGAACTGCTGCTGGAGCTTGATCCGGCTCAGGTCGCTGCTCTGGCCCACGCCGTAACGGGTACGGACGAAGCCCAGCGCGTCCTCACCCTGGAGGCGGTGGGTGCCGGCCTCCATGTGGAAGTGCGACTTGTCGTCGCTGATGTCCTTGGCGAGGCAGACCTCGACGCCGCCGACCGCCGTGGACAGGTCCTTCACCGCGTTGAAGTCGGCCATCATGAAGTGGTTGATCTCGACGCCGGTGATCTCCTCGACCGTGCGCCACACACAGCCCGGGTCGCGGCCGTCCACGCCGAGGCTGTAGTTGAAGCGGGTCTGGGCGGTGCCCGGGATGGTCACGGTCTCGCCGTCCCGCTTGACCTCGCAGTCCGGGATGTCGGTGATGAGGTCCCGGGGGATGCTCAGTCCGGTGGCGTGGGTGCGGTCCTGGGAGAAGTGCAGGAGTATGACGGTGTCGGCGCGGCCTTCGTCGCCCGAGTTGCCGTAGTCCTCGTTGCCGGCCCCGGTGCGCTTGTCGGTGCCGATGAACAGGACGTTGACCGGCGCGTCCTTCTGGAACGGGTTGTCCGCGCCGACGACATCGACCTTGTCGATGTTGCCGTTGAGCCGTTGGTAGGCGTAGAAGGCGGTGGCGCAGCCGACGACGAGCAGCAGGGCCAGCCCGCCGCCTATCCACATCAGGGCTTTCTTGCCCTTGCCCTTCTTCCTGGCCTGGGCCTTGCGGCGGTCGGCGCGGCTGCCGGTGGGGCCGGCGGCGGATCCGGAGCGCGCGGTGGCGCTCTCCTTGCGGCGGCCGCCGGCGCGCTGGGCGGGTACGGCACGCTCGGCCGGACCGGCGCCCGTGCCCGAACCGGAAGCCGCGCCCGTGCCCGAACCCGCGCCCGGGCCACTGCCGGTGCCCCGGCTGGTGTCCTCCCGGGGGGAAGACGGCGCGCGACGCTGGTGTGGCGGAGCGCTACGGGGGGTAGGTCTGTCACCGGAAGCCGGGGAGTGTGCCCCGGAGCGCGGTCTGCCGGGCCGCCCGGTGGTGTCCCCGGGCAGCCTGAGTTCGTAGTTACCGGTGTCCGGGTTCAACACCCACTGGTCTGCGGGATCGATGTCGCCCGCGCCCCCACGTCCCTGCGCGTCCACGTAACCGTGCGCCCTCCGTGTGCCGACTGAGAAGTCAGACGGCACACACTAGCGGCACGGTTCCGCGGGTCCGCACGGCGGTGACGTATTCCACCCGGGCCCGGCGAGGAGAATATTTAGATACTTCCGTTTTTCTGGTCCTTCGTCGGCAGCGAGGACGCGTAGATCAAGCCGTGGTGCAGGGCGTAACCGGTGCCGGCGACCGCCAGGACGACGGCCGCCACGGTCACCGCCAGCCGCCGCGCCCAGCGGGTGGCGCCGGGGCGGGTGCGGGCGGGGGCCGGGGTGCTTTCCTCGTACGGCCGGTGGCGCGTGGCCTGTCGGGGCAACCTCATGGTGCTGATCCTGCGGGCCCGCCGCCCGGGCGGCCACTGTCAGTCGGCGAAGTGGGTGACGCCCTCGCTCGTCCGGCGGGCGGCGAGCGCCGCCTCCTCCAGCCGGTGCGCGCCGGGAGCCAGCACCACCGAGGCGCCGGCCGCCAGCGGTGCGAACAGCCCGGCGGACAGCCCCTCCCAGGTGTCGTAGCCGCGCAGGGACAGCAGCCGGGCACCGGCGGACAGGCCGAGGTCACCGGCGTCCTCGCGGGCGGCGGCCAGCACTTCGGCGCCGGTCATCTCCTGGCCCTCGACCACCAGCACCGGGTCCTCGGGCCCCGGCGGGTCGAAGGAGGTGAAGGTGTCGCCCTGCCCGGGGATGAGCAGCGCGTGGTCCTGGAAGCCGTCCGGCGGACCGGCGGGGAAGCGGGCACCGAGCGGGTGCAGGCTGACCGCGATGCGCTCACCGCGGCAGGCTCGGGCCTCCTCGATCCGGTCGGGGCCGGCGACGACGGCATCGGCGTCCTCGGGGTCGCCGTCGATCTCGGCGACGACGCCGGTGGCGGCGCACGCCAGCAGCCAGGCGGCGGTCTGCCAGTGGGCGGGCAGCAGCAGGGCGAGGCGCTGCCCGCGCTCGACGACGAGGTCGTCCTGGAGGGCGTTGGCCATCTTCGCCACCCAATTGGCGAGGGTGGTCGCGGAGAGTTCCACGCGGGCACCGAGGGTGTCGTCGTAGTACGTCACCAGGGGGCGTCCGGCGTCCGCCGCCAGGGCGGAACGCAGCAGGTCGGCGGGGGTGTGTTCGGAAGAGTTCATCACCGCCACAGTACGCCGGGCGGGTTGCCGCCGCAGGGGGCCCGGGCGGGGGGCGGCGCGGCTCCTTGCTTACGGAGCGTCAGATTACGAATGGACAGGTTTGAACCACTATGTCCACGATCCTTGTCATGCGTGCATTCATTGCTTCCACCATCGGTGTCACCTGTGCTGCCGCACTCGCCGTCCCGCTCGTAGTGCCCCTGGGCACCGGGAGTGCCGTCGCCGCGTCCGCCCCGCGTACGGCCGCCACCACCACGGAGGCGAGCGGGATTCAGTCGCTGCCGCTCGAACCGCTCGCTCCCGAAGCCCGTTCGGCGGACGGCGTCGGGGAGGTGGGGCTGCCGGCCCGGGAGACCGAACCGTTCTCACTGCTCGGCGTCGTGTGGGCGGACGCCGCCGAGGAGTTGCACGGCGAGGCCGAGGTGCGCACCCGCGCCCTGGACGGCGAGTGGTCCGGGTGGCAGCCGCTGGAGACCCACACCGACCACGCCCCGGACCAGAACACCGCGGAGGCGGCGGCCGGCGCGGTGCGCGGCGGCACGGCGCCGCTGTGGGTGGGCGTCTCGGACGCCGTCGAGGTGCGGGTGTGGCCCGAGGACGGCACGGCGCCGGTGACCGGGCTCCCCGAGGGGCTGAGCCTGGAACTCATCGACCCGGACACCGGAATCGACGCCGCGGTCGCCGTGGACGCCGCCGGCACCGGCGTGGCCACCGCCGACCGGGGCGCCACACCCGCCGCGGGTGTCTCTGGTGTCTCGGGCGTCTCCGGCGACGGAGCGCAGTCCGCCCCCGCCGCGTACCCGGGGCCGCGCCCGCCGATCACCACCCGGGCCGGCTGGGGCGCCGACGAGAGCCTGCGCGAGAGCGCCTTCGCCTACACCGACATGGTGAAGACGGTCTTCGTGCACCACACCGCGGGCGGCAACAACTACTCCTGCGCGGAGGCCCCCGCCCTCATCCGCGGCATCTACCGGTACCACGTGCAGTCCCAGGGCTGGCGGGACGTCGGCTACAACTTCTTCGTGGACAAGTGCGGCACCATCTACGAGGGCCGGGCCGGCGGCGTGGACCGGGCCGTGCAGGGCGCGCACACCGCCGGGTTCAACCACAACAGCATGGGCGTGGCCCTGCTGGGCAGCCACGGCTCCAGCGCCCCCACCAAGGAAGCCGTGAACGCGGTCTCCCAGCTGTCGGCCTGGAAGCTGGGCCTGTCCGGCATCAACCCCAAGAGCTCCCGCAACCGCACCTCGATGGGCGGCGGCCTCTACGCGAAGGGCGTCACGGTGAAGATGGCCAACATCTCGGGCCACCGCGACGGCTTCGCCACCGAGTGCCCCGGCGAGCAGCTGTACGCGCAGCTGCCCGCCATCCGTTCCACCGCTGCCGGGTTCCAGGGCCGCTGACCGCCTCGGGCGCCGGTCCTGCCACCGGCTAGCCTGGCCGGAACATGACCGAACGCCCTCTCGAAGAACACTGGACCCCACCCGGGTCCCAGCCGTACGACCTGCGCCGCAGCATCGGAGTGCTGCGGCGCGGGCCGTACGACCCCGCGTTCGGCACCGATCCCGACGGCACGCTGTGGCGGGCGACCCGCACCCCGCGGGGACCGGCCACGCTGCGGCTGCGCCAGGACCCCGCACCGGACCGCACCGTGCGCGCCGCCGCCTGGGGGCCGGGCGCCGCCTGGGTGCTGGAGCGGCTGCCGGCCCTGCTGGGCAGTGAGGACGACCCGTCCGGCTTCGTCCCCCGGCACCGGGTGGTGGCCGACTCCTGGCGCCGCAACCAGGGTCTGCGGCTGATCCGTACCGGCCAGGTCATGGAGGTCCTGGTGCCCTGCGTGCTGGAGCAGCGGGTCACCACGGAGGACGCGCACCGTTCGTGGCGGCTCCTGCTGCGCCGGTTCGGCGAACCGGCCCCGGGGGCGCCGCAGCTGTACGTGCCGCCCGACGCGCGCACCCTGGTCCGCGTCCCGTCGTGGGAGTGGCACCGGGCGGGGGTGGACGGCAAGCGGTCGGCGGCGATCGTCCGGGCGGCCCGGGTGGCGCGCCGGATGGAGGAGGCGGCGGCGATGGACCTGCCGGCGGCCGTCGCCCGGCTGTGCGCGATCGACGGCATCGGCCCCTGGACGGCGGCCGAGACGCTGCAGCGCAGCAACGGCGCGCCGGACGCGGTGACGGTCGGGGATCTTCATCTGCCCGGCCTGATCGGCTACGCGCTCACCGGGGAGCGGGGCGCGGACGACGCCCGGATGCTGGAGCTGCTGGAGCCGTACGCCGGGCAGCGCCACCGGGCGGCCCGGCTGATCCTTCTTTCGGGGGTCGCCCCGGCCCGGCGCGCTCCGCGCCAGCGGCACGCACGGATCGCCCGGCTGTGAGCCGGCGACCGCTGAGGTGACCCCGCGATGACGGCCGGAGAGCGGTGACAAACGTCACCGTCCGGTTCACGCGCCGCGCGACTCCTTGATGGCCCGCCGCCTGGCCAGCCGGTGGCTGCGGCGGATCTGCGCCTCCTGGTGACGGCGGCGGTCCTCGTCGTTCTCGGGCACGACCGGGGGGACGGGGCGGGGCTTTCCGTTGTCGTCGACGGCGGCGAAGACGAGGTAGGCGGTGCCGACCCGGGTGGCGGGGGTGGACTCGTTCCAGCGCTCGGCCATGACCTTGACGCCGATCTCCATGGAGGAGCGGCCCGTCCAGTTGCACTGGGCGTGTACATGCACCAAGTCGCCGACCTTCACGGGCTCCAGAAACACCATCTCGTCCATCGAGGCGGTGACGGCGGGGCCGCCGGAGTGCCGTCCCGCGACGGCGCCCGCGGCGTCGTCGACGAGCTTCATGATGACGCCCCCGTGCACGGTTCCCATCAGATTGGTGTCGTTCTGGGTCATGATGTGCGACAGGGTGGTGCGCGAGGCACCGGTGGGCTTACCGGGAAGATCGTTCTCCGGTCGGGAAATGACGCGATCTGTCATAAGACCAGCGTAAGGCGGGGAATCCTTGTGCATCAGCTCTGCCACAAGTGACCGGAGCCACTCCCCAGCGGCCCTGGCCTCGGGGGACACTGCTGAGTTATGAGCGACTGGCCCCAGGGATGGACGGACGACGATCAGCCGCGCGCGGACCGCTACGGGCGGGGCAGCGGCGGCGGCCCCGAGGGCGCCCGGGTGATGCCGCACGTGCGGCGGCCCGCGCCCAGCGGCACACCCCAGGGGCCCCCGCAGCCGAGAGGCGGCGGCCATGACGCGTACGACGACGGCTACAGCGAGGGCCAGGTCTACCGGGGCTCGGGGCAGGGCGGCCCGCGCCATCCCGGTCCGCCGCCGGCCGCGCGGGGCCCGTACGACGGCGACGGGCCGCCGCGGCGGCCCGTCCGCTGGGGACGGCGGATAGGGTACTCGGCGCTCGCGCTGGTGCTGGCGCTGCTGGTGATCGCGACCGGCACCTACTTCTGGGCGGACAGCAAGCTCAACCGTGACGTGGACCTCGCCTCCGTCGAGGACCGGCCGGACAGCGGCAAGGGCACCAACTATCTGATCGTGGGCTCGGACAGCCGCGAGGGGCTGAGCGACGAGCAGAAGAACGATCTGTCCACCGGCTCGGCGGAGGGCAAGCGCACGGACACCATGATCCTGCTGCACGTCGGCGACAACGGCTCCACGATGATCTCGCTGCCGCGTGACTCGTGGGTGACGATCCCGGAGTTCACCGGCTCGGTGTCCGGCAACCGCATCCCGGCCCAGCAGCAGAAGCTCAACGCCGCCTTCTCCATCGAGGGCCCCGAGTTGCTGGTGCGGACGGTGGAGTACAACACCGGGGTGCGCATCGACCACTACGTGGAGGTCGGCTTCGGCGGTTTCGCCAATGTGGTGGACGCGCTGGGCGGGGTCGAGATGTGCTTCGACAAGGCCATCCAGGACAAGAACAGCGGCGCCGACTTCGCCGAGGGCTGCCAGACGCTGAACGGCGCCGAGTCGCTGGCGTTCAACCGGCAGCGGTACCAGGAGGCCGAGGGCGATCTGGGCCGTACCAAGAACCAGCAGAAGTTCCTGGGCGCGCTGGCCAGCCAGACCGGCTCCCCGGCCACCGTGCTGAACCCGTTCAAGCTGTACCCGACGCTGAGCGCCACCACGGACGCGCTGATCGTCGACGAGGACATGAGCCTGTGGCAGCTGGGCCGGATGTTCCTGGCGATGCGCGGCGCCGAGCAGATGAACATCCCGGTCGCCAACCCCGGTTACGCCACCGACAAGGGTTCGGCGGTGCTGTGGGACATGGATCAGACCGAACTGCTGATGAGCCAGATCATCAACGACGAGAAGGTCACCGTCGGCGTGAAGGACTGAGCGGACCACGAGCCGCCGGGGGCGGACGCAACGGAAGGAGGGGCGGGACGGCCGGTCGGCCGTCCCGCCCCTCTCCTTTCCTCGCCCCTCACCTCACGCGGTGGGGCGGCCCATCGCCCGGTACGTCCAGCCGGCCTTGCGCCACACCGCCGGGTCCAGGGTGTTGCGGCCGTCCAGGATGCGGCGCTCGGTGACCACCTCACCCAGCGCGGCCGGGTCCAGCTCGCCGAACTCGCGCCACTCCGTCAGGTGCAGCACGGCGTCCGCGCCCCGGGCCGCGGTCAGCGCGGTGTCCGCGTAGCGCAGAGTGGGGAAGACGGCGCGGGCGTTCTCGGTGCCCTTGGGGTCGTACACCGTCACCTGGGCGCCCTGGAGGTGGAGCTGGCCCGCGACGTTGAGCGCCGGGGAGTCCCGTACGTCGTCGGAGTCCGGCTTGAAGGTCGCGCCGAGGATGGCGATCCGCCGGCCGAGGACCGAGCCGCCCAGGGCCTCCTGGGTCAGCTCGATCATGTGGGCGCGGCGCCGCATGTTGATGGAGTCGACCTCGCGCAGGAAGGTGAGCGCCTGGTCCACGCCGAGTTCGCCGGCCCGGGCCATGAAGGCGCGGATGTCCTTGGGCAGGCAGCCGCCGCCGAAGCCGATGCCGGCCCGCAGGAACTTGTGGCCGATCCGGTCGTCGTACCCGAGCGCCTCGGCCAGCCGCACCACGTCGCCGTCGGCCGCCTCGCAGATCTCGGCCATCGCGTTGATGAAGGAGATCTTGGTGGACAGGAAGGCGTTGGCCGCCGTCTTGACCAGCTCGGCCGTGGGCAGGTCGGTGGCCAGGAACGGGGAGCCCTCGGCGATCGGGGTCGCGTACACCTGGCGCAGCAGCGTCTCGGCGCGCTCTCCGGTGACGCCGGCGACGATCCGGTCGGGGTGCAGGGTGTCCTGGACCGCGTAGCCCTCGCGCAGGAACTCGGGGTTCCAGGCCAGGTCGATGTCGGCCGCCGCCGGGGCGAGCCCGGAGATGAGCGCGGCGAGCCGGGCGGCGGAGCCGACCGGGACGGTGGACTTGCCGACCACCAGCGCCGGGCGGTTCAGATGCGGGGCGAGCGAGGTGACGGCCGCGTCCACGTAGCTCATGTCGCAGGCGTACTCGCCCGCCTTCTGCGGGGTGGTGACGCAGATGAAGTGCACATCGCCGAACTCCCCGGCCTCCGGGTAGGAGGTGGTGAAGCGCAGCCGCCCCGTCGAGCCCTCGATGCCGGCCACATGACGGCGCAGCAGTTCTTCGAGGCCCGGCTCGTACATCGGGGCGCGGCCTGCTCTGAGCAGGTCGATCTTCTCCTCGGCGATGTCGAGGCCCAGCACCTCGAAGCCCAGTTCGGCCATGGCGGCGGCATGGGTCGCGCCGAGATAGCCGGTGCCGATGACGGTGATCTTGAGCGGGGGCATGAAGCGAGCATAGTCCCCGTCTGGCGGGGGGAGGGTCCCAGGATCTAGGGTTAAGTTACTTAACAGTCATTAGCATGGTGGCGCGTCACACAGGAGTGAGAGCGGTGGCAGGAGCAGCGGACTTCGATCTCTACCGGCCGGCCGAGGAGCACGAACTGCTCCGGGAATCCGTACGCGCCCTCGCCGAGGCGAAGATCGCCCCGCACGCGGCGGAGGTGGACGAGCAGGGCCGCTTCCCGCAGGAGGCGCTGGACGCGCTGGTGGCCAGCGATCTGCACGCGGTGCACGTGCCCGAGAGCTACGGGGGCGGTGGCGCGGACGCCCTGGCCACGGTGATCGTGATCGAGGAGGTGGCGCGGGTGTGCGCCTCCTCCTCCCTCATCCCGGCGGTCAACAAGCTGGGTTCAATGCCGGTACTGCTCTCGGGCTCGGAGGAGCTGAAGGCGCGCTACCTGGCGCCGCTGGCACGGGGCGAGGCGATGTTCTCGTACGCGCTGTCGGAGCCGGACGCCGGCTCGGACGCGGGCGGCATGCGCACCCGGGCGGTGCGGGACGGCGACACCTACGTCCTCAACGGCGTGAAGCGCTGGATCACCAACGCCGGGGTCTCCGAGTACTACACGGTGATGGCGGTCACCGACGCGGACAAGCGCACCCGGGGCGGGATTTCGGCGTTCGTGGTGGAGAAGGGCGACGAGGGCGTGTCCTTCGGCGCCCCGGAGAAGAAGCTCGGCATCAAGGGCTCGCCGACCCGCGAGGTCTACCTGGACAACGTCCGCATCCCGGCCGACCGGCTGATCGGCGAAGAGGGCACCGGCTTCGCCACCGCGATGCGGACCCTGGACCACACCCGGATCACCATCGCGGCGCAGGCGCTGGGCATCGCGCAGGGCGCGCTGGACTACGCCAAGGGGTACGTCGCCGAGCGCAAGCAGTTCGGGCGTCCGGTCGGTGACTTCCAGGGCGTGCAGTTCATGCTGGCCGACATGGCGATGAAGCTGGAGGCGGCCCGCCAGCTGACGTACGCGGCGGCGGCCCGCTCGGAGCGCGGCGACTCCGACCTGACGTTCTTCGGCGCGGCGGCGAAGTGCTACGCCTCGGACGCGGCGATGGAGATCACCACGGACGCGGTGCAGTTGCTGGGCGGCTACGGCTACACCCGGGACTACCCGGTGGAGCGGATGATGCGGGACGCCAAGATCACCCAGATCTACGAGGGCACCAACCAGATCCAGCGCATCGTGATGGCGCGCAACCTGCCCTGACCGGGGTCGGAGGACCATCGGTGTCAGATCGTGCGCCAGGGGTTCTCCGGACCGGTTGGGGCGCCTTCCAGGACGCGGCCCGCGGCCGGGGCGACCTCGGTGTCCCTACCCAACGAGCCCGGACCTCCGCCATCCGCCACCTTGTCCTCCGGGCCCCGGCACCCGCTTTGCGGAGTTGCTTCCGCGGGTTCGGGGCCACCTCGCGACCTTGCCGTTCCTGGTTCCCCGGCGGCCTCGGGTCGCCGCTGCACCGGCGGGCGCCGGGCGAGGCCGTCGCCACGGCGCCGGCGGTACGCGGCGGCGCGCCGTCGACCGGCCCCGCACCCACGTACGCGCGGGTGCGGGCCCTCGTCGACGGGCCCGGCGTCACGCGCCGGTGAGCTTGCCGAGGTCGGGGGCGTAGACGGTCATCCAGTGCGGGTTCAGCCGGTAGTAGACGACCTCGCGGTTCCAGTCGAAGGCGTCGTCGTCGTAGAAGTCCTTCAAGTAGGCGAGGAGTTCCTGCCAGTCGGCCGTGGTCTCGGCGTCCTCGGGGTTCAGCTCCTCCACCGTGCCGTGGGTGAACACGCCGAGGTCCTCGCCCCGCAGGTGCGCGACGCTGGCGGCCGGACGGGCCGCGAGATGACGGGCCTTGGCGGCGTCGCGCGCCGTGCCGAAGTGCCACCGGCCGTGCAGGAAGTGCCCGTCGGCGCCGCTGATCCGCGGTTCGCCCTTTGCGGTCACCGTGGAGAGGGCGAGCGTGCACATGCCGGTGATGACCCCGGTGAGCTGCACCGCCGTGATGGTGTGGCCCTCGACGATCGAGCGGAGATGTGCGGTCGAGCCGGAGAGGGAGGAGTCGAGGAGGGACTGGAGGTTGTCGAGTTCTTCTGGGGTCTCGCGCATACGTCCATCGTCGGAGGTAAACCCGACACCCTCTGTCGTCATAGGTGAAGCAGCGGTGAGGTCGCTCCGCGCGGGTCGGGGGCCGCCCCGTACGTCGCGGCCGGCGGAACCTGGAGCCGATACGCCCCCGGGGACCACACGGTGACAAGGCTCCTGTCAGCACCGAGGAACACGCGCCACCTCACCATGCGGCCCTACCGGTCTCAGACCCGTGAACGGGCCGGGGGCGGCGGGCGGTCAGGGCGCGGAGCCCTGGGCGGCCCGCCGTTTTTCCATGAGGGCCTCGACCCCGTCCAGGATGAAGTCGAGTCCGTAGAAGAACTCCTCCTCCGGCGTGGTGCGGTCATCGGCGAAGACGCCGGCCTCCACGATCGCGCTGAGCGCCGGGTAGCGCCCCTCCTCCACCACCCTGGCCAGCACCTGGTGGTACGCGGCGCCCCACTCGGTGTAGGTCAGGCCGGTGGAGGGAGCCGCGCGGCGGACCACCTCGGCCTGGCGCGCCTCGGTCAGCGCGTAGCCGGAGATCACGCTGAGCACGCCCATCCGGTCCTCGGGGGTGAGCGGGGTGGGCTCCATGGCGGACAGGCCGGCTTCCATCCAGGCGACATTGTTGGGCCCCATGGGCGGGGTGCCGATGGGGACGTCGAGCAGCCAGGGCCGGGCCATGAGCACCTGGTACTGGGCGTGCGAGAAGGCCCGGACCCGGGCGCGCCACTCGGTGGGCCAGTCGGCGGTCTCCGGCCGCCCGGTCGCCTGTTCGAACATCAGGTCGACGAGGTCGTCCTTGCCGGGAATGTACCGGTACAGCGACATGGTGGTGACACCCAGCCGCTTGGCGACCTTGCCCATGGTCACCCCGGCCATGCCCTCCGCGTCGGCGAGCTCCACCGCCGTGTCCACGATCTGATCCAGCGTCAGTGAGCCGCGTGGTCCGCGGCTGCCCGGCCGCTGCCGCCGCCACAGCAGGTCGGCCGTGTGCTCGGGGTCGCGCCGCGCCGCCATGCCGTTCTCCTCCGCTCCCGTTCACGATTGACGCCATCTTAAAACTGTGTATCTTGTAAACGGTAGTGTACTTGATACACAGTTTCGGGGACGGGAAAGGCACCACCCATGGCAGAGCACGCCATCGTGGCCGAGGGGCTGCGCAAGCGGTACGGGGGCACCTACGCCCTCAACGGATTCGATCTCACCGTCGAGACAGGCACCCTGCACGGTGTGCTCGGCCCCAACGGCGCCGGCAAGACCACCGCCGTGCGGGCGCTGGCCACCCTGCTGCGGTACGACGCGGGCCGGGCCACCGTCTGCGGCCTGGACGTGGCGCGCGAGCCGCAGCGGGTGCGCGGCGTCATCGGGCTCACCGGCCAGTACGCCGCCGTGGACGAGACGCTCAGCGGCCGGCAGAACCTGGTGATGTTCGGGCGGCTGCACCGGATGTCCAAGGCGGCGGCCGGACGGCGCGCCGACGAACTGCTGGAGCGCTTCGACCTCACCGACGCCGCCGCCAAATCGGCCGGACAGTACTCCGGCGGCATGCGGCGCCGGCTGGACCTGGCCGCCAGCATCATCCGCACCCCCCGGGTGCTGTTCCTGGACGAGCCCACCACCGGACTCGACCCACGCAGCCGCAACGAGGTGTGGGACGCGGTGCGCGACCTGCTCGCCGCGGGCACCACCGTGCTGCTGACCACGCAGTACCTGGAGGAGGCCGACCAGCTCGCCGACCGCATCTCGGTGGTCGACGCGGGCCGGGTGATCGCCGAGGGCACCGCCGACGAGCTGAAGGCCCGCATCGGGGGCGACCGGGTGGAGATCATCACCCGGCGGACCGGGGACCTGGTGATGGTGGCCGCCCTGCTGGAACGGATAGCGGGCGCGCCCGCCACCACCGACCCGGACACCCGGCGGGTGGGCGTCCCGGTCACCGACCGGGTGGCGGCGCTGACCGAGGTCGTACGGGGTCTGCACGACGCCGGACTGACGGTGGAGGACATCGGCACCCGGCGGCCGACCCTCGACGAGGCGTTCCTGCACCTCACGGCGGGCCGTACGGGGAAGACGGAGGTGACGGCATGAGGAAGCTCCGTCCGGCGGCGGCCGACAGCTGGGTGATGACGGGCCGCAACATGGCGCACGTGGTGCGCTCGCCCGAGGAGATCGGCATCTACTTCACGCTGCCGATCATGTTCGTGCTGGTCTTCGGCTACGTCTTCGGCAGCGGCATGCAGCTGCCGGACGGCGGCAACTACCGGGAGTTCCTGCTGCCGGGCGTGTTCGCGATGACCATGCTGTACGGGATGGGGGCCACCGCCACCTCGGTCGCGCACGACGCCCAGCGCGGAGTGGTGGACCGGTTCCGTTCGCTGCCGATCGCCCGCTCGGCGCTGCTGACCGGGCGCAGCGTCGCGGATCTGTTCCGGGCGCTGCTGGAGATGACCGTCCTGGTGGTCTGCGGGCTGCTGGTGGGCTGGACCTGGCACCGCGGCGTCGGGTACGCGCTGCTGGCGGTGGCGCTGGTGCTGGCGCTGCGGATCGCGATGACCTGGGTCGGGATCTTCGTGGGGCTGCTGGTGCCCAACCCGGACACGGTCGGCGTCATCGTCTTCCCGCTGGCCTTCCCGCTGACCGCGGTCTCCAACGTGTTCGTGGCGCCCGAGCTGATGCCGGGCTGGCTCGGCACGATCTCGGCGTGGAACCCGCTGTCGGCGACGGTGGCGGCGATCCGGGAGCTGTTCGGCAACCCGGGTCTGCACACGGCGGGCGCCAGCTGGCCGACGGAGCACGCGATGGCGCTCGCCGTCGCGTGGCCGGTGGTCCTGGTCGCGGTGTTCGCGCCGCTGGCGGTGCGCCGCTACCAGAACCTCAGCCGCTGAGCCGGGGCCCGGGCCGGTGGGAGAACGCCCGCCCCGCCGTCCACGGGGGGCGGCGGGGCGGGCGCGGCCGGGGCGGGCGGCCGTCGGGGAGGCGTCAGAGAGTGACGCCCTGGGCCCGCAGGAAGGCCAGCGGGTCGATGTCCGAGCCGTAGTCGGCGCCGGTCCTGATCTCGAAGTGCAGGTGCGGCCCGGTGCTGTTGCCGGTGCTGCCGACGCCGCCGATCTGGTCACCGGCGGACACCGACTGGCCGGCGCTCACCGAGAGCGAGGACAGGTGGGCGTACTGGCTGTAGTGGCCGTCCGCGTGCTTGATGACGACCTGGTTGCCGTAGCTGCCGCCGTCGCCGGCCGAGATGACCTCGCCGTCGCCCACGGCCAGCACGGGGGTGCCGGTGGCGGCCGGGAAGTCGATGCCGGTGTGGTAGCCGCTGGCCCACATGGAGCCGGCCACCTTGTAGCCGGTCGCCAGGGCGCCGTCGGCGATCGGGGAGACCCAGCCGCCGGTCGCCGGGGCGGGCTCCGCCGCGGGGGTCTCCACCTCGGCGGTGGCCGTCTTGGTGCCCGCGTAGGTGGACAGCTCCAGCTTCAGGCCGGGCTTGATGAGACCGGCGTCGGCGCCGATGGCGGCCTTGTTGTCGGCGTACAGGCCCTTCCAGCCGCCCTCCAGGCCCAGGTCGCGGGCGATCTTGCTGAGGGTGTCACCGGCCTTGACGGTGTACGTGGCGGTGACCGCCGGCTGATCGGCGGCGTGTGCGGCACCGGCGGTGGCCAGCGGCACGGCGATGCCGGCGCCGCCGATGGCCAGCAGCACGGAGGCACGGGTGAGGCGGGTGAAGCGATGGGCGCGCGAGGCGCGGTGACGACCGCGTGCGGACATACGGGGACTCCTCTCATCGCCTGCGAGGTGAGCTGTCGGGTTCGGGCCGAGAAGGAGCCCGGCCACTGCCGTCGGACGAGCCGCGCGGCGGTGGCTTCACCCCGAGCCGGTCCGTGCTGCGTACGGGCCGGCGGGAAGTGGTTCCCCCGCTCCTGTCATGGGGAAGGACTGCGTTTCCGTGGCCGGTGACAGGATTGGGCGTCCGGTCGCGGATCGTCGCGGGTGCGACGCGGGAGCACCGTAATCCCGTTAATTCGGACAAGACAACAAGCGGCGGCGGGCGCGGGCTTGATCACGAAACGGAAACGGGAATGATCACCTTCGGGCGATCATTCCCGTTTCCGCGCCAACTTCAGGTGCGAATGTCCGACTTGCCGACCTCGCGGAGCGGCGCCCCGCACCTCGCCGGAACCCCGTCAGGGGCGGAAAGTGAGGTCGGTCACCACACATGCCCCAAGAGGCGCTATCTAACCCAATGTTCTCAATGTCCGGAATCGGCGATGGCGAGGCCGTCCAGCTGCTCGATGGTGGCGTTCGAGGGACCGCGCCGGGCGCCGAGGCCGGCGGCCACCGTCTCCGCGTCACGCAGCACCCGGACCGCGTTCTGCCAGGTCAGCTTGGCCAGATCGGCGTCCGACCAGCCGCGCCGCAGCAGCTCCGCGATGAGGTTGGGGTAGCCCGCCACCGAGTCAAGACCCTGGGGCAGGAACGCCGTGCCGTCGAAGTCGCCGCCGATGCCGAGGTGATCGACGCCGGCCACCTCGCGCATGTGGTCCAGGTGATCGGCCACCGTCGCCGGGGTCGCCACCGGACGCGGGTGGGCCTCCTCGAAGGCCCGCTGGACGCGCATGCCGGCTTCCGTGGTGTCCAGGTGGTGCAGCCCGTGCGCCCGCATGTTCTCGTCCGCGCGGCGCGTCCACTCCACCGCGGCCGGCAGCACGAACTTCGGCACGAAGGTCGCCATCGCCACCCCGCCGTTGGCCGGCAGCGCGGCCAGCACGTCGTCGGGGATGTTGCGCGGGTGGTCGCACACGGCGCGCGCCGAGGAGTGCGAGAAGATCACCGGCGCCTCGCTGACCCGCAGCGCGTCGCGCATGGTGCCGGCGGAGACGTGGGAGAGATCGACGAGCATGCCGATCCGGTTCATCTCGCGCACGACCTCCTCGCCGAACGCGCTGAGGCCGCCGTGCCGGGGCTCGTCGGTCGCCGAGTCCGCCCAGTCGATGGTGTCATTGTGGGTGAGCGTCATGTAGCGCACGCCCAGCGCGTACAGGGCGCGCAGCGTGGCCAGCGAGTTGTTGATGGAGTGCCCGCCCTCGGCGCCCATCAGGGAGGCGATCCGGCCCTCGGCGCGTGCCTTCTCCATCTCGTCCGCCGAGGCCGCCGGGGCGAGTTCGCCGGGGTGGCGGGCGAGCAGCTGCCGTACGACATCGATCTGCTCCAGGGTGGAGCTGACCGCCGCGTCGCCGGCGTAGTCGGAGCGGGTGTACACCGACCAGAACTGCGCGCCGACCCCGCCCGCCCGCAGCCGCGGCAGGTCGGTGTGCAGATGGGCGCTCTGGTCGGTGGCGATGTCGCGCCGGTCCAGGTCGTAGCGGACCTGCTCGCGCAGCGCCCACGGCAGGTCGTTGTGGCCGTCCACCACGGGATGCTCGGCGAGCAGCGCGCGGGCCCGCTCCAGGTGTGCGCTCAGGTCGCTCACCGGAGGGCCTCTCCGTCCTTGCGCAGCGAGGCGCGCAGCTTGCGGCCCTTCTCGGTGGCCTGCGCGTTGAGCACGGTCTGGAAGTCCCGCATCCGGTCGCGCAGCTTCGGGTCGTGCGCGGCGAGGATGCGCACCGCCAGCAGTCCGGCGTTGCGGGCGCCGCCCACCGAGACGGTGGCGACCGGCACCCCGGCCGGCATCTGCACGATGGACAGCAGCGAGTCCATGCCGTCCAGGTGCGTGAACGGCACCGGGACGCCGATGACGGGCAGCGGGGTGAGGGCGGCGAGCATGCCGGGCAGATGGGCGGCGCCGCCGGCGCCGGCGATGATGGCCTTCAGCCCGCGCTCGGCGGCCCGTTCGCCGTAGGTGACCATCTCGCGCGGCATGCGGTGCGCGGAGACCACGTCCGCCTCGTAGGGCACCTCGAACTCGTCGAGGGCCTGGGCTGCGGCCTGCATGACCGGCCAGTCGGAGTCGGAGCCCATGACCAGGCCGACCACGGGGGGTGCGGCAGGCACGTTACGGATGCTCATTCTTCGATCGTTCCCCGCAGGTAGTCGGCGGCGTGCCGGGCGCGTTCGCGGACCTCGGACAGTTCGTCGCCGTAGGTGGTGACATGGCCGACCTTGCGGCCGGGCTTCACGTCCTTGCCGTACATATGGATCTTCAGCCCGGGGTCGCGTGCCATGCAGTGCAGATACGCCGGGTACATGTCGGGGTAGTCGCCGCCCAGGACGTTGACCATCACGGTCCACGGCGCGCGCGGGCGGGGGTCGCCCAGCGGGAGGTCGAGGACGGCCCGCAGGTGGTTGGCGAACTGGGAGGTGACGGCGCCGTCCTGGGTCCAGTGACCGGAGTTGTGCGGGCGCATCGCCAGCTCGTTGACCAGTACCCGGCCGTCGGTGGTCTCGAACAGCTCGACGGCGAGGTGGCCGGTGACGTTCAGCTCGGCGGCGATCCGCAGGGCCAGCTGCTGGGCGGCGGCGCCCAGCTCGTCGGGCAGGCCGGGGGCGGGCGCGATGACGGTGTCGCACACGCCGCGCACCTGGATGGACTCCACGACGGGGTACGCCACGGCCTGGCCGTGCGGGGAGCGGACCACGTTGGCGGCCAGCTCGCGCGTGTAGTCGACCTTCTCCTCGGCGAGCACCGGCACGCCGGCCAGGAACGGCTGGGCGATGGCCGCGTCCTCGGCGGAGTCCACCACCCACACGCCCTTGCCGTCGTAGCCGCCGCGCACGGTCTTCAGGACGACGGGGAAGCCCCCGGCCTCCTCGGCGGCGAACCGCGCCACATCGGCCGGGTCGGCGACGATCCGGTGCCGGGGGCAGGGGATGCCGAGCTCGGTCAGGCGTGCCCGCATGACGCCCTTGTCCTGGGCGTGCACCAGGGCGTCGGGGCCGGGGCGCACGGGGATGCCGTCCGCCTCCAGCGCGCGCAGATGCTCGGTCGGGACGTGCTCGTGATCGAAGGTGATCACATCGCAGCCCTGGGCGAAGGCGCGCAGGGTGTCGAGATCGCGGTAGTCGCCGATGACGACCTCCCCCACGACCTTGGCCGCCGAGTCCTGCGGCGTATCGCTGAGAACCTTGAAATTGATGCCGAGCGGGATCCCCGCCTCATGGGTCATCCGGGCGAGCTGCCCGCCACCCACCATGCCGACTACCGGAAATGTCACGGTCCCCAGGGTATCGGCCGGGTGCGGGGCTGCTGTGGGCAGCGGTGGGGAAGGAGCCGGGAGACGTCCGGGGAACCCGTACGGAACCGGCCGGGCCCGTGCTCGCGTCGGCTCCGGGTACGGCCCGCCCGTGGCCGGGAGTGCTCCGCGCGCGGTCTCCCGGCGGCCTGTGCGCGGTGGGTCCGGTCGTTCACCGGGCGCCCTGCCGGGGGAGCTGGGTAGCATGATCGCAGGCTTATGTGATGTTCTGTACGACTTTGGTGTGACGCCGACGTGACACGGAAGGGGTCCGATGCGCCGCAGGCTCCCGCTGCCTCCCCCGCTCGCCCGCGAGGCGGCGAAGTTCGGCACGGTCGGCGCCTTCGGCTTCCTCGTCAACGTCGTGGTCTTCAACCTCTGCGCCCAGGCGCTGGGGGTCGAACCACTGCTGTCCGGGCTGCTGGCCACCTGCGCCGCCATCACGGCGAACTACTTCGGCAACCGGCACTGGACCTACCGTGACCGCGACAAGGGCAGGCAGCGCCGCGAGGCCGGGCTGTTCGTGCTGTTCTCGTGCGCCGGCCTGCTGCTGGAGAACGCGGCGCTCGCCATCTCGCACTACGGCCTCGGTTTCACCTCGGTGCTCGCGGACAACCTCGCCAAGAACGTGATCGGGCTGGGCATCGCGTCCGCGTTCCGCTTCTGGTCCTACCGCACCTGGGTCTTCACGGAGCGCGCGCCCCGCGACGGCCGCCCCGCTCACTCCCCCGCCGACGCCGTCTGATCGGCCTCCCGGCTCAGGAACAGCGCGAACACCGGGGGACGCTGCTGGAGCAGCTCCAGACGCCCGCCGTCCGCCTCCGCGAGGTCACGGGCCACCGCGAGCCCCAGCCCGGTGGAGTTGCGGCCGGACACCGTGCGCTCGAAGACCCGCGCGCCCAGCTCCACCGGCACCCCGCGGCCCTCGTCCGTGACCTCGACGACCACCTGGTTGCCGGTGGTGCGGGTGCGCAGCGCCACCGTGCCCGCGCCGTGCATGAGTGAGTTCTCGATCAGGGTGGCCAGCACCTGCGCCACCGCCCCGGGGGTGCCCACCGCGCGCAGCCCCGCCTTGCCCGAGTGCACCAGGGCCCGTCCCGTGCTCCGGTAGGCGGGCTTCCACTCCTCCAGCTGCTGGAGGACGACCTCGTCGATGTCGAAGCCGACCGCCGAGCTGGAACGGGCGTCGCGCGAGTTCGTCAGCAGCCGCTGCACCACATCCGTGAGCCGCTCCACCTGGGTGAGCGCGATCGCCGCCTCCTCCTGCACCGTGTCGCGGTCGTCGGCGGTGGCGATGATCTCCTCCAGGCGCATGGACAGCGCGGTCAGCGGCGTGCGCAGCTGGTGGGAGGCGTCGGCGGCCAGCCGGCGCTCGGCGGTGAGCATCCGGGCGATGCGCTCGGCGCTGCCGTCCAGCACATCCGCCACCCGGTCCAGCTCGGCGACCCCGTAGCGGCGGTGGCGCGGGCGCGGATCGCCCGAGCCCAGGCGCTCGGCGGTCTCGGCGAGGTCGGTCAGCGGGGCGGAGACCCGGGCGGCCTGCCGTACGGCGAGCAGCGCGGCGGCGGCGACCGCCCCCAGCGACACCACCAGGATGATCATCAGAATGCGGGTGATCTCGTCGTCGACGACGCTGCGCGGCTGCTGGACGGTGACGGTCTCGCCGTTCACCCCGCGCTCGGTGGCGGTCAGGGCGTTCGCGCCGGCCGGGACACCCAGCGAGATCGGCGGGTGCTCCGGCTGCTCGATGAGCACATGGCGGTCCTCCGGCACGAAGGACGCCATCTTCGCGGCGGTGACCTGCTCGCCCGCCGCGATCCTGCTCTCCACGACCGCGACCAGCCGGGCCGCCTCCGACTGGAGCCGGTCGCGGGCGGTGGACTCGATGGAGCGGGCCTCGACGAAGAACAGCGAGACGCCGAAGACCGCGATGACGACCAGGACGACGGCGAGGGTGGAATTGATCAGACGGCGGCGCACGGGGCGGTGATCAGCTCTTCTCGAAGCGGAAGCCGACGCCCCGTACGGTGGCGATGTAGCGCGGGTTGGCGGCGTCGTCGCCGAGCTTCTTGCGCAGCCAGGAGATGTGCATGTCGAGCGTCTTGGTCGAGGACCACCAGGTGGTGTCCCACACCTCGCGCATGAGTTGCTCGCGGGTGACCACCCGCCCGGCGTCCCGTACCAGGACCCGCAGCAGATCGAACTCCTTGGCGGTCAGATGCAGCTCGTTCTCGCCCATCCAGGCCCGGTGCGACTCCACGTCGATGCGGATGCCGTGCACGGCGGGGGCGACGGCGGGCTCGGTGGTGCCGCGCCGCAGCAGGGCCCGGACCCGGGCCAGCAGCTCGGCCAGCCGGAAGGGCTTGGTGACGTAGTCATCGGCACCGGCGTCCAGACCGACGACGGTGTCCACCTCGTCCGCGCGGGCGGTCAGCACCAGGACCGGCAGGCCCAGGCCCTCGGTACGCAGCCGCCGGCACACCTCCAGGCCGTCCATGCCCGGCAGGCCGAGGTCGAGCACGACCAGGTCCACGTCGCCGCGCAGCCCGGCACGCAGCGCGCCGGGGCCGTCCTCGCGCACCTCCACCTCGTAGCCCTCGCGGCGCAGGGCGCGGGCCAGCGGCTCTGAGATGGATGCGTCGTCCTCGGCGAGCAAAACTCGGGTCATGGGGCCGATGGTAGACGGCCCGGGCCGCTCGTCCCGGTGGGAGACGGCAGGTCGTGCCCCGGGGGCACTCATGGGGCAGTGGGTGCCGCCAGTTCGGCCCAGACCGTTTTACGGGGGGCGCCGGAGCCGTCCTGCGGGCCGGCCTCACGGGCCACGCCCCAGTCCAGGCACAGGCGCTGCACGATGAACATGCCGTGGCCGCCGGGGCGCCCGGCGCGGCGGGCGAGGTCGGGGGCGGGCAGTCCGCTGCCGCGGTCGGAGACCTCCACGCGCAGCACTTTGGGGCCGCAGCCCAGGCGCAGCTCGTCGGGGCCGTTCGCGTGCAGGCAGGCGTTGGTCACCAGCTCGGAGACGACCAGCAGGGCATCCTCGGCGGCGGCCCTGGCCTCGTCGGTGGCGGCCGGCAGCCATCCCCAGTCGTGCAGGGCGGCGCGGGCGAACTCACGGGAGCGCGAGACCGCGCCGGAGGCACCGACCAGGCGCAGCCGGCGGATCTGACGCACCGCCTCGGCCCCGTCGGGCCGAACCGCGCCTCCGGGGCCGGCGGCCTCCAACGCCGCGTCGTCCCCACCGTGCTCTCCCGCCGGATACGGATGGGTCGTACTCACTGCACGCCTCCCTCGCCGTATCACCACGTGCCGCCGCACCTGAGCCGCACCGACCTATCGCTCTGATAGGTCGCCCTGACCTGCCGGCCGGTTCCCCGGCCGGCCGCCGGCTCCATCCCGGTCCGGCGTGCCTGGGCTCCTGCCCGGAAGAGCGAGGAGAACACCCGCCCGATCCGGGGAATAGTGTGACCCGGCCGACCCCCTCCCGTACAGCGGGGCCGACCTGCGCAAACAGGGGAAGGATCAGCTGCCGGGGAGCGCCGCGAGAGCGTCGTCCAGGCTCGGGTGCACGGAGAAGACCGCACCCGCGCCGGTGATCTCGAAGACCCGGGCCACCATGGGCCGCATCGCGGCGAGGTGGACTCCGCCACCGGCGGCCTCGGCGTCCACGCGGGTGGACAGGAGCACATTGAGTCCGGTGGAGTCGCAGAACTCCAGCCCCGAGCAGTCGATAACGATTCGGGAACATCCGCCGGCGACGCAATCGTCGAGTGACTCACGCAACATTCCGGCGGAATGGTGATCGAGTTCCCCGGCTGGCGAGACAACCGCTCCGGCGTCGATACGCCGCACATCGACCGTCAACTGGCGCCGGTTTCCGCTGCCCGGCATCGCGCGGTCCATGCAGCCCCCTTCAATTGGAATGGGCTTCCTGGCTAGCACCGAACCTTAGCCCGTTGCGCCGTGGCTCAACACCCGAACAGGACAGACATAGCAATCAATTCAGACATAGCAGACTTGCTATTCCCGGCGGAAGACGGGTAGGGCTAGTAAGGCAACAGCAGACCACGCCGGCTTTGGAGGCGCCGCACTTCGCAGTGCACGTCATGGCTTCGGCAGCCATATGCCGAGAGACTACGGAGGACACACATGTCACCCGCCCCCCGGACAGAAGAACCGCAGAGCGTGACCGAGCAGCCCACGATGCACGAGATCTCCGGGGCCGCCGCCCCGTCGGCGCCCGAGAGCATTCACGAGCTGCTGCCCGAGATCCCCGAGGACCAGCGATTCGACGAGATCGCCCCGATGGACGCGCGTGCGCTGTCCAAGAGCCTGTTCGTCAGGCTGCGGAATCTCGAAGAGGGCACCCACGAGTACGCGTATGTCCGCAACACCCTGGTTGAGCTGAATCTGGCGCTGGTGAAGTTCGCCGCCTCGCGATTCCGCTCCCGCAGTGAGCCGATGGAGGACATCGTCCAGGTCGGCACCATTGGACTTATCAAGGCGATCGACCGATTCGAGGCCGATCGCGGGGTGGAATTCCCCACCTTCGCGATGCCCACGATCATCGGTGAGATCAAGCGTTTCTTCCGCGACACCTCCTGGTCGGTACGGGTGCCGCGACGACTCCAGGAACTGCGCCTGGACCTGGCCAAGGCCGGCGACGAACTCGCGCAGCAGCTGGACCGCTCCCCGACCGTGGCCGAGCTCGCCGAGCGGCTCAACCTCAGCCACGACGAGATCGTGGAGGGCATGGCCGCCTCCAACGCGTACACCGCCAGTTCGCTGGACGCGCAGCCCGAGGAGGACGACGCGGAGGGCGCGCTGGCCGACCGGATCGGCTACGAGGACCACGGCCTGGAGGGCATCGAGTACGTCGAGTCCCTCAAGCCGCTCATCGCCGAACTGTCGCCGCGCGACCGCAAGATCCTCTCCCTGCGGTTCGTGGCCAACATGACGCAGTCGGAGATCGGGGAAGAGCTGGGCATCTCCCAGATGCACGTCTCGCGGCTGCTCGCGAGAACGCTGCGCAAGCTGCGACAAGGTCTGATGGTCGAGGACTGACCGCGCGACCGCCGTCCGGGGCGGGAACTCCTCGGCGGCGCACCGGACACATGGGCCCGGCCGGGCCGTAGGGTGGCAGCCATGGAGCTGCTGTCCGTCAACATCGGCCGGGCCCGCGTCGTTTCGTACACCGACACGGCGGGCGGGTTCACCGGCATCGACAAACGCCCTGTGGCCGGGCCCGTCACGGTGGCCTCCCCCGACCCGGGCGGCGAGGGCGGCAGCGGGCTGGCCGGCGACACGGTGAGCGACCCGCGCAACCACGGCGGGGCCGACCAGGCGGTGTACGCCTTCGCCCGCGAGGACCTGGACCGCTGGGAGACCGTACTGGGGCGCGAGCTGGCGCCCGGGGTCTTCGGCGAGAACCTCACGACGCTCGGCGTCGACGTCAACGGCACCCTCATCGGGGAGCGGTGGCAGATCGGCGACGAGGTCGTCCTGGAAGCCACCGCGCCGCGCATCCCGTGCCGCACGTTCGCCGAATGGCTGGGCGAGCGCGGCTGGGTCAAGCGCTTCACCCAGGACGCGGCGCCCGGCGCGTACTTCCGGGTCCTGCGGCCCGGCACGGTACGGGCCGGCGATCCCGTACGGGTGCTGCACCGGCCCGACCACGAGGTGACGGTGGCGTTCCTCTTCCGCGCCAGGACGACGGCCCCCGAGCTGCGCCCGCGGGTCATCGCGGCGGGCGAGGCCCTGTCGCGCGAGGAGCACGCCCGCGCGGTGAAGTGGGCGGCCGCCGCCGAGAAGATCTAGCCCGGCAGCGTGCGGGACGTGAAGTGCCGCCGTACGTAGACCATGACGCCGAGGATGACGGCGACGGCCAGCACGAACGGCGTCCGCAGCCCCGCCTCCCGCCCGATCTGGTGCTCCACCACACTGACCAGCCCGCCGCTGAGCGCCATCCCCAGCGGCATCGCCCCCCAGCCCAGCAGCCGGTACACGCTGTTGACCCGGCCCAGCAGGTGATCGGGGATGAGGCTCTGCCGCAGCGAGACGGTGATCACGTTCCACAGCACCGCACCGAAGCCGGTGACCGACACGGCCGCGCCCACCAGGTAGGCGCTGGAGGACAGCGCCCCCACGCCGTAGGCCACCACCTCGATCATCAGCAGCAGCATCAGTGAACGGGCCCGCCCCATCGCCCTGCTGACCCGGTACGCCAGCAGTCCGCCCAGCAGGCCACCGGCCCCGGTGACGGCGGTGAGCAGCGCGAACCCGAGCGCGCCGACACTCAGCACCTCACGGGCGTACAGGACGTAGATCGCCATGACGGCGGCGCTGGTCATGTTCATCAGGGCGAGGGAGAGCGCGAGGGGGCGCAGCAGGGGGTGCGCCCACAACCAGCGCACGCCCTCGGCGATCTCGGCGCGCATCGCGCGGCGGGGGGCGCTGCCGGGCGGGCCGCCGGCGGGTGCGGCGGCCCGGTACGTACCGCGCAGGGTGAGCAGGAGGACGGCGGCGAGGGCGGCGGCCCCCGCGCCGAAGGCGAAGGGGAGGGCGAGGGAGACGCCGAGCAGCAGGCCGCCGAGCGGGCGGCCCACGAAGTCGTCGGTGACGATCTGGGTGCTCATCAGCCGGCCGTTGGCCGTTTCCAGTCCGTCCCTGCCGACGACGGCGGGCAGGATGACCTGCGCGGTGTTGTCGACCATCACCTCGGCGAAACCCAGGGCGAGCGCGCACGCGTAGAGCACCGGCAGCGAGTGGGCGTCGAGGGCGACGAGCACCGCCAGCACGCAGATGACGAGCGCGCGGGCGGCGTTCATGGTGACCATGACCCACCGCCGGTCGAGGCGGTCGGCGAGCACTCCGGCGGGCAGCGAGAACAGCAGCCACGGCAGCCGCAGGGCGATGCCCATGGCGGCGATCGCGAAGGCGTCACCGGTGAGGGTGGTGGCCAGCCAGGGGAAGGCGATCATGGTGATGCCGTCGCCCAGGTTGGAGGCGGTGGAGGCGGCCCACAGGCGGGGGAAGCCGCGGCCGGGCGGGGCGGGCCGGCCGTCCGCCGAGGGGTCCCGCGCGGGGGCGGGCGTACTGAGGCTGTCGGTCACCGGCCCACCCTGGCACGGGGGTTGTGGCGGCGGCCATGGGGAAGTCGCCCTAGGGCCTGTCGTCAAAGTCCCGCCTGCCCCACGGCGCTCCCCCAGCCTTCGGCCGGGAGGTGCCCCCAGGCATGGCACCTCGCTGCGTTGTCGCATCGCCCGAATAACCCGCTATGAGGGCGACCCTCCGCCTTGCGATGCACCGCACCAGACACCGCGGGGCCCGCCCTTCGGGCGGACGGCGCTACTTTGACGACAGGCCCTGCCGGGGCCTTACGGGACGCGGGCGCCGTTCTGCCAGACCGCCTCGATCAGCGGGACGCCGGGGCGGTACGCGAGATGCACCGGGGAGGGCGCGGCGAGCAGGGCGAGATCGGCGCGGGCGCCCGGGGTGAGGTGGCCGATGTCGTCGCGGGCCAGGGCTGCGGCGCCGCCGGCCGTGGCGGACCACAGGGCCTCCTCGGGGGTCATGCCCATCTCGCGGACGGCCACGGCGACGCAGAAGGGCATGGAGGAGGTGTAGGAGGAGCCCGGGTTGCAGTCGGTGGCCAGCGCGACGGTGACGCCCGCGGTGAGCAGCCGGCGGGCGTCGGGGTACGGGGCGCGGGTGGAGAACTCGCAGCCGGGGAGCAGGGTCGCGACGGTGTCGCCGTCGGCGAGCGCGGTGACGTCCGCGTCGGTGAGGTGGGTGCAGTGGTCGGCCGAGACGGCGCCGGCCTCGACGGCGAGTTGGACGCCGGGGCCCGGACCGAGCTGGTTGGCGTGCACCCGGGGGGCCAGGCCCCTGGCGCGGCCGGCGGCCAGGATGGTGCGGGCGGCGTCCGCGCCGAACGCGCCGCGCTCGCAGAAGACATCGATCCAGCGGGCGTACGGGGCGCAGGCGTCGAGCATCGGGCCGGTGACGAGGGCGACGTAGGCGTCCGGGTCCTCGGCGTACTCGGGTGCGGTGATGTGCGCGCCGAGATAGGTGGTCTCGGGGGTGTGGGCACGGGCGACGCGCAGGGCGCGGGCCTCGTCGTCGGTGGTGAGGCCGTAGCCCGACTTGGTCTCCACGGTGGTGGTGCCCTGGCGCCGCATCTCGGTGAGGTGGGCGGCCAGGTTGGCGTCGAGCTGCTGGTCGCTCGCGCGGCGGGTGGCGGTGACGGTGGAGCGGATGCCGCCGGCGGTGTAGGGACGGCCGGACATGCGGGCGGTGAATTCCTCGGTGCGGTCGCCGGCGAACAGCAGGTGTGAGTGGGAGTCGACGAAGCCCGGGATGACGGCCCGGCCGGCCGCGTCGTGGTGACTGTCAGTGGCGGGTGTTTCACTGGTCGTACCGATCCAGGCGATGCGGTCGCCGTCGATGACGAGGGCCGCGTCGTGGAGTTGTCCGAGCGGGCCGTGGCCCAGGGAGGGGTTGTTGGTGATGAGCGTGCCGATGTGGGTGATTGCCGTGCTGGCCATCGTCGTCGTCCTCAGCGGGGGTGGTTCAGGGCGCGGATGGTGCGGGCCAGGGTGCCGGCCGTGTCGTGGACGGTCTGGTGCACGCCGTCGCGCACGATGTGCCGGCCGCCGACCACGGTGTGCCGGACGTCGGCGGCGGTGGCGGCGTACATCACCGCCTCGGTGGCGAGTCCGGGGGCGGGGCCCGCCGTACGGACGGTGTCCAGCGCCACGGTGGTGAAGTCGGCGAGCGAGCCGGGTTCCAGGCGGCCGGCGTCGGGCCAGCCGAGCGCCGCGTGGCCCTCCTCGGAGGCGGTGCGCAGCAGTTGGGCGGCGGTCCAGTGGCCGCGGGCGCGGGTGCGCAGCCGTTCGTTGAGTTCCAGGGCGCGAGCCTCTTCGAGAAGGTCGATGACGGCGTGGCTGTCGCTGCCCAGGCTCAGGGGGCTGCCGGCGCGTTCGAGGGCGGCGGCGGGGCCGATGCCGTCGGCGAGGTCGCGTTCGGTGGTGGGGCACACGCACACGCCGGTGCCGGTGGCGCCGAGCAGGGTGATGTCGTCGTCGGTGAGGTGCGTGGCGTGCACGGCGGTGGTGCCGGGGCCCAGGATGCCGTGGTCGGCGAGCAGCCGGGTGGGGGTGCGGGCGTGGGCGCGGTGGCAGGCGTCGTTCTCGGCGGGCTGCTCGGACAGATGGAGGTGCAGGGGGGCGCCGCGTTCGCGCGCCCAGTCGGCGACGGTGGCGAGGGCGGTGGCCGGGACGGCGCGTACCGAGTGGATGGCGGCGCCGATCCGGGCGTGGCCGGTGTCGGTCAGGGCCGCGGCGCGGGTCGCCCAGGCGTCGGCGGTGCCGTCGCTGAAGCGGCGCTGCTGCGGCGTGGGCGGGGTGCCGAATCCGGAGGTGAGATAGCAGGTGTCGAGGAGGGTGAGGCGGATGCCGGCCTCGCCGGCGGCGGCGATCAGGGCCTCGCCCATGGCGTTGGGGTTCTGGTACGGGGTGCCGCCGGGGGCGTGGTGCACGTAGTGGAACTCACCGACGCAGGTGATGCCGGCCAGCGCCATCTCGGCGTAGACGGCGCGGGCGAGTTCGTGGGCGGATTCGGGGGTGAGCTGGGAGGCGACCAAGTACATGGCCTCGCGCCAGGTCCAGAAGGTGCCGCCGCCGATCTGGGTGGTGCCGCGCAGCGCGCGGTGGAAGAAGTGGCTGTGGGCGTTGGCCAGTCCGGGGACGGTGAGACCGCCGAGCGGGACGGCGCCGACGGGCGGCTCGGGCACGCCGGTGCGCACGGCCGTGATCCGGCCGTCGGTGCCGGTGGAGATGACCGTGCCGGCCTCGACCGTGCCGTTGAGCCAGGCATGGGCGGCCCAGTAGGTCTGTGCGCTCAGCGACACACCAGTTCCTCCAGTACCTCGGCGAGGGCGGTGACGCCGGCCTCGCAGTCGTCCTCGGTGGCGTGCTCGGTGGGTGCGTGGGAGATGCCGGTGGGGTTGCGCACGTAGAGCATGGCCGTGGGCACGGTGGCGGACAGGATCCCGGCGTCGTGCCCGGCGCCGGTCGGCAGCAGCGGCGCGCCGCCGAGCCGCTCGGTGAGCAGGGCGGCCAGCCGGTCGCGCAGCGCGGTGTCGAACTCGACGAGGCCGGTGCGGGATTCCTCGGTGACGGTGACGCCGACCCCGTCGCGGTCGCCGCGTTCGGCGGCGGCCCGCTCGATCTCGGCGACCATGGCGTCCAGCGTGGGCCGGTCGGCGGCGCGGGCGTCCAGCCAGCCGCGTACCAGGGAGGGGATGGCGTTGACGCCGTTGGGTTCGACGGCGACCTTGCCGAAGGTGGCGAGCGCTCCGGCCAGCCGCGCCTTCTTGCGGGCGCCGAGCACGGTGGTGGCGTAGGTCAGCATCGGGTCGCGGCGGTCTTCGAGGCGGGTGGTGCCCGCGTGGTTGGCGGCGCCGTGGAAGTCGAACCGCCAGCGGCCGTGCGGCCAGATCGCGGAGGCGACTCCGACGGGGTGCGGGGTGTGGTCCAGGGCCCGGCCCTGTTCGATGTGCAGTTCGACGAACGCGCCGATGCGGGCGAGCCGTTCGGGGTCGGCGCCGATGGCTTCCGGGTCCTGCCCGGCGCGTTCCATGGCCTGCGGCAGGGTGATGCCGTGGGCGTCGCGCAGGGTGTGGGCGCGTTCCGGGGTGAGGGTGCCGGTGGCCAGCCGGGAGCCGACGCAGGCGACGCCGAACCTGGCGCCCTCCTCGTCGGTGAAGTTGACGATGCCCAGCGGCCGTCCGCCGGCCGGCACCCGGTCCACTGCGGCGAACGCGGACACCACCCCGAGCGGCCCGTCGAAGGCGCCGCCGTCGGGCACCGAGTCCAGGTGGGAGCCGGTGACCACGGCGTCCCCCGCTGCGGGGTCGCCGCGCCAGGCCCACTGGTTGCCGTTGCGGTCCACCTCGTAGCGCAGCCCGCGTACCTGGGCCTGATCGCGGAACCAGTCGCGGCAGTCGCCGTCGGCGCCGCCCCAGGCGTACCGCCGGTAGCCGCCGGTGCCGGAGTCGCGCCCGAGGGGCGCCAGGTCCCGCCACATGGCGGGGAAGCCGTCCGCCATCACGCCTCCCCCTCACACATGGGGACGCGGACGCCCCGCTCGGCGGCGACGGTCTCGGCGCTGTCGTAGCCGGCGTCGACGTGCCGGATGACGCCCATGCCCGGGTCGTTGGTCAGCACCCGCTGGATCTTCTCGCCGGCCAGCCGGGTGCCGTCCGCGACGGTGACCTGCCCGGCGTGCAGGGAACGGCCCATGCCGACGCCGCCGCCGTGGTGCAGGGAGACCCAGGAGGCGCCGGAGGCGACGTTGACCATGGCGTTGAGCAGCGGCCAGTCGGCGATGGCGTCGGAGCCGTCCCGCATGGCCTCGGTCTCGCGGTAGGGGGAGGCGACGGAGCCGCAGTCCAGGTGGTCGCGGCCGATGACGACCGGGGCGGCGAGTTCACCGGAGGCGACCATGTCGTTGAAGCGTTCGCCCGCCCGGTCGCGTTCGCCGTAGCCGAGCCAGCAGATCCGCGCGGGCAGGCCCTGGAAGCGGACGCGTTTGCCGGCCAGCTTGATCCAGCGGGCCAGCGACTCGTTCTCGGGGAAGAGGTCCAGGACGGCCCGGTCGGTGGCGGCGATGTCGCGCGGGTCCCCGCTCAGGGCCGCCCAGCGGAAGGGCCCCTTGCCCTCGCAGAACAGCGGCCGGATGTAGGCGGGGACGAAGCCGGGGAAGGCGAACGCCCGTTCGTACCCGGCCAGCTGCGCCTCGCCCCGGATCGAGTTCCCGTAGTCGAAGACCTCCGCGCCCGCGTCCTGGAAGCCGACCATCGCGGCGACGTGGCGGGCCATCGACTCCCGGGCCCGCCGGGTGAAGCCGGCCGGGTCGCGACGCGCCTCGTCCGCCATGTCCTCGAAGGCGGTGTCCACCGGCAGATAGGCCAGCGGGTCGTGGGCGCTGGTCTGGTCGGTGACGATGTCGATGGGGGCGCCCAGCTCCAGCAGCCGGGGTACGGCCTGCGCCGCGTTGCCCAGCACTCCGATGGACAGCGGGCGGCGCGCGTCGCGGGCCTCCTCCGCGCGCCGCACCGCGTCCTCCAGGGAGTCGGCGCGGACGTCCAGGTAGCCGTGTTCGATGCGCCGGGCGATGGCGCGCGGGTCGCAGTCCACGCAGATGACGACGCCGTCGTTCATGGTGACGGCCAGCGGCTGGGCGCCGCCCATGCCGCCCAGGCCTGCGGTGAGGGTGATGGTGCCGGCCAGGGTGCCGCCGAACCGCTTGGCGGCGACGGCGGCGAAGGTCTCGTAGGTGCCCTGGAGGATGCCCTGGGTGCCGATGTAGATCCAGGAGCCCGCGGTCATCTGCCCGTACATGGTCAGGCCCAGTTGCTCCAGGCGGCGGAACTCCTCCCAGTTGGCCCAGTCGCCCACCAGGTTGGAGTTGGCCAGCAGCACCCGGGGCGCCCACTCGTGGGTGGTGAGCACGCCCACCGGGCGGCCGGACTGGACCAGCAGCGTCTCGTCGCCGCGCAGCGTGCGCAGGGTGCGGGTGAGGGCGTCGAAGGAGGCCCAGTCGCGGGCGGCCTTGCCGGTGCCGCCGTAGACGACCAGTTCGTCGGGGTGCTCGGCGACCTCGGGGTCGAGGTTGTTGTGCAGCATGCGCAGAGCGGCTTCCTGCTGCCACCCCCGGGCACTCAGCTCGCTGCCGCGCGGCGCGCGCACGGGTCGCGGTCCTGACATCGCCCCTGCCTCCCTGCTGAGGATAGATATTCAGACACCTATGGCGCTGAATAGTTTCAGTCAACAACCCTTCTGCCCATCGCGGCCCCGATCATGCTTATGTGGTCGTATGTCTGCTGTCCCTGCCGTTCCGCCTGCCAACCGCACAGAACGCCGGGATCTGGCCGTCGCCGCGGCCGTGACCCACGAGCTCCTCGACGACCACAGCCCGCTCATCGGCCTCCTCGACCTCCAGGACATGCGGGACACCGTCTCCGCCCTCCATGCTGCCTTCGATGAGGTGACGGCGCCCGGTCAACACGTCCTGCACACCTTCGCCGTCAAGGCCGCGTCACTCGCCCCCGTACTGCGCCGGCTGGGCGGCCTGGGCATGGGAGCCGAGGTCGCCGGCCCCGGCGAGCTGGCCCTGGCCACCGCCGCCGGATTCCCCCCGGACCGCGTCGTACTGGACTCCCCCGCCAAGACCCGCGCCGAACTGCGCGAAGCCCTCGCCCAGGGCATCGCCGTCAACGCCGACAACCCGCAGGAACTCGACCGGATCGCCGAGCTGATCGACGCGGGCCCCGGCACCACCGGCGGCCACGGCCCGATCGGGCTGCGCGTCAACCCCCAGCTGGGCGGCGGCAGCATCGACGCCATGAGCACCGCCACCGCCACCTCCAAGTTCGGCGTCGCGCTCCGCGACGAGGGAGCCCGCGCCCGGGTGCTGCGCGCCTTCGCCGAACACCCCTGGCTCACCCGGCTGCACTGCCACGTCGGCTCCCAGGGCATCCCCCTGGAACGGATGGCCGCCGGAGTGCGCGCCACCCACGAACTGGCCGAGGAGATCAACACCGCCCTCGGCCGCCGGCAGGTCGACACCCTCGACATCGGCGGCGGCCTCCCCGTCAACTTCGACAGCGAGGAGACCGACCCCACCTTCGCCGCGTACGCCGCCCTGCTGCGCCGCGAGGTGCCGGGGCTCTTCGACGGGCGGTACGGCCTGGTCACCGAGTTCGGCCGGTCCCTGCTCGCCAAATCCGGGCTGATCCTCACCCGGGTGGAGTACACCAAGAACGCCGGCGGACGCCCCATCGCCGTCACCCACGCCGGCGCCCAGGTCGCCACCCGCACCGTGTTCGCGCCGGACGCCTGGCCGATCCGGGTGGCCGCGTACGACGCCAAGGGCCGCCCCAAGACCGGTGTCCCGCTGCGCCAGGACGTGGCCGGCCCGTGCTGCTTCGCGGGCGACCTGGTGGCCCGCGACCGCGCCCTGCCCCCGCTGGCCCCCGGCGACCTGACCGCGCTGCTGGACACCGGCGCCTACTACTTCTCCACCCCGTTCGCCTACAACTCGCTCCCCCGCCCGGCCGTCTACGGCTACGCGTACGAGCCGGACGGGACCCTCGCCTTCACCATGCTGCGCCGCGCCCAGACCCTGGCGGAGGTGGTCGCCGAATCCGGCGGAGACCTGTGACAGGACGATCCGTGACAGGGCCGTGCGGGACCGTACCCGCCCGGCGCCCCGGCCCGTTCACTCCAGGAACAGCGCCCGCTCCGCCGCCCTCGCGTCGAAGGACTCCAGCCGGGCCGGCGCGTCCGGCAGCGCGTCGCACATCGCCTCCAGCAGCACCCGGCCCAGCAGCATCGGCGCGCACACCGTGTCGAACGCCAGCGTGGTGCTCACCGGGGCCGGCAGCAGCAGATCGTCCGGGTGCACCACCGGGGCGAAGGCGCTGTCGGCCACCGTCACCACCCGCAGCCCGGCCGCCCGCGCCAGCTCCAGCGCCCGCGCCGTCTCGCGCGGGTGGCGGGGCAGCGCGAAACACAGCAGCGCGCCCGCCCCGGCCGCCACCGCCGCGTCGATCCGGTCGGCCAGCATCGAACCGCCCTCGTCCAGCAGCCGCACCTCCGGGTGCACCTTCGCGGCGAAGTACGCGAAGCCGCGCGCCTGGGCCGCCGCCGCCCGCAGCCCCAGCACCGGCAGCGGCCGGGAGGCGGCCAGCAGCCGGCCCGCCTCCGCCACCGGACCCGGATCGGCCAGCGACGCCGCCAGCTGCCGCAGATTCTCGATCTCGGACGCCACCGCCCGCTGATAGACATTCGCCCCGGGCCCCTCGGCTCCCCCGGGCTCCCCGCCGTCCTCCGCCACCGGCGCGCGCAGAGCCCGCCGCAGCGCCGGGTAGCCGTCGAAGCCCAGCGCCACCGCGAACCGCGTCACCGACGGCTGGCTCACCCCCGCCAGCCGCGCCAGCTCCACGCTGGACAGATACGCCGCTTCCTGCGGCTGCCGCACCATGCAGTGCGCGATCCGCCGCTGGGCCGGGGTCAGCCGGTGCCCCTCGAACAGGGTCCGCAGCCGCGCGCCCGCCCGCGCGCTCGCCGTCTCACTCATCTGCATAAGTCTATGCAGCGGCCCGTCCCGGCGGCGCGATCGCGGCGAAGTGGGGTTAACCCCAGTGCCCACGCGCCCCCGCGCGCGTACGGTGGCGCCCATGAGCGACCCCGAGCCGGCGCATGACCTCGACGCGGCCGTACAAACGCGCCCCCAGACTTCGTCCGGGGGCGCCCCCGGGGAACCTGGCTCGACCTACGAGTCCGCGCTGATCGAGTCCTTCCTGGAAAAAGTGGAGCAGCGCATCGACGCCACCGTGGACATGGGGGCACCCCCGGACGAAGTCTGGGGGAGGGTCCGCCGCCAGGTCGCCGAACAGCAGATGGTGGTGGCCAGGGGCGGGCAGCCCGAGGGGATACAGCGCTCAGGATCCGTCCTGGAGGGCCCGGCCGGGGCGTTCGCCCTCGCCGTGGTCTCCCTGGTCCTGGCCGTCCCGCTGTCGGCGATCGCCGCCGCCAACCTGGGCCTGGCCGGGCTCGTGGTCTGCTGGGGCGGCATCGTGGGCATCAACGCCTGCTATACCGTCGGCGGTTCCCTCCGCCGGTCCGACCACGGCGACTAACCCGGTCCCGCGAAGCGGCGGAGCCGGGTCAGGAGCTGCGCCGGAGGAAGAAGTGGGCGGGGACCGCCGCACCCCGGTGAGAACACCAGGGGCGGGACGACGGCGGTCCCCGCGAGGACACGGGCCGGGTCGGGGCCGCGCGTCCGGGCGACCAGGGAGGTCCGGGAGCCGCTCCGGAGGTCCTTGGTGCCGACATCCACAACAGTGCCGGACCGGTGTTAACGACGCGTTGCCCGGCCGTGACACTTCGGGATCGATTGCCCGTACCGGTGTCGCCACCCGTGTCCCGGGAGCCGGTCCGCGCGTTACTTCTCGGACCGCCCGCCGGCTGCCAGGAACGCCAGCAGGTCCTGCCGGCTGACCACCCCGGTGGGCTTGCCCTCCACCAGGACGACCGCCGCGTCCGCCGACTCCAGCACCGCCATCAGATCGGCCACCGGCTCCCCGGAGCCGACGTGCGGCAGCGGCGCGCACAGATGCTTCTCCAGCGGGTCCTCCAGCGCGGCGCGCCCCGTGAACAGCGCGTCCAGCAGCTCCCGCTCCACCACCGAGCCGACGATCTCCGCCGCCATCACATCGGGGTGCCCGGCGCCCGGCTTGACCACCGGCATCTGCGAGACCCCGTACTCGCGCAGCACGTCGATCGCCTCGCCGACCGTCTCCTCGGGGTGCATGTGCACCAGCGAGGGCAGCGCCCCGCCCTCCTTGCGGCGCAGCACGTCGGAGACCCGGGTCTGCGGCTCGCCGCCCTCCAGGAAGCCGTAGTCGGCCATCCACTCGTCGTTGAAGATCTTGCTGAGGTAGCCGCGCCCGCTGTCCGGCAGCAGCACCACGACCACGTCGTCCGGGCCGAGCCCGCGCGCCGTCTCCAGCGCGGCGACGACCGCCATCCCGCAGGAGCCGCCGACCAGCAGCCCCTCCTCGCGGGCCAGGCGCCGGGTCATCCGGAAGGAGTCCTTGTCGGAGACCGCCACGATCCCGTCGGCCACCGTGCGGTCGTACGCGGTCGGCCAGAAGTCCTCGCCGACGCCCTCCACCAGGTACGGGCGCCCCGAGCCGCCCGAGTACACCGAGCCCTCCGGGTCGGCGCCGATCACCTTCACCCGGCCGTCGCTGACGTCCTTCAGGTAGCGGCCGGTGCCGCTGATGGTGCCGCCGGTGCCGACCCCCGCCACGAAGTGGGTGATCCGGCCCGCGGTCTGCTCCCACAGCTCGGGCCCGGTGCTCTCGTAGTGCGAGCGCGGGTTGTTCGGGTTGGAGTACTGGTCGGGCTTCCAGGCGCCGGGCGTCTCGCGCACCAGGCGGTCGGAGACGTTGTAGTACGAGTCGGGGTGCTCGGGGTCGACGGCGGTCGGGCAGACGACGACCTCGGCCCCGTACGCGCGCAGCACGTTGATCTTGTCGGTGGAGACCTTGTCGGGGCACACGAAGACGCAGCGGTAGCCCTTGCGCTGGGCGACGATGGCCAGGCCCACCCCGGTGTTGCCGGAGGTGGGCTCGACGATCACGCCGCCGGGGAGCAGTTCGCCCGACTCCTCGGCCGCCTCGATCATCCGCAGGGCGATCCGGTCCTTGACCGAGCCGCCAGGGTTGAAGTACTCGACCTTGGCCAGGACCGTGGCCTGGATCCCCTCCGTCACGCTGGTGAGCTTGAGCAGCGGGGTGTTGCCGACAAGGTCGATCATCGACTCGTGATACTGCACTGTGGTCTCCGCACATCCCGGGGCGGGTTCGTCCACCCACTGAGTGCACCCTATTGCCCCGCGCGTGGACGTGGACGCGCGTTGCGCGGCCCAGCACCCTGGGCAGACACACAGAGCAGAGACGGCAGCGGGGAACCGCAGGAAGCGGAAGCCGGCGGACGGCGGACGAGACGGGAGGCGCAGCGGCCCCATGTCCAGCAGAGAGCGCGTGGCGCGGCGGATCGCGACGGCGGCGGCGTACGGCGGTGGTGGCATCAGCCTGCTGGGCGGTGCCGCGGTCGGTCTGGTGTTGACGGAGGTACAGCTGGCGCGGCGGCAACTGCTGCGCAATGGCCGGGAGGAGCCCCCGCCGCTGGCGGACGGCGTATACGGGGCGGAGTACGCGTCGGGGCCCACCGCGGGGCCGCGGGCGGCGGTGCCGTGGCGGCTGGCGATGCTGGGCGACTCGACGGCGGCCGGGATGGGGGTGCACCGGCCCACCCAGACGCCGGGCGCGCTGCTGGCCTCGGGTCTCGCGGCGGTCTCCGAGCGGCCGGTGGAACTGCACAACGTGGCGCTGTCCGGTGCCAAGTCGGACGATCTGGAGCGGCAGGTGTCGATGCTGCTCACCGAGCCGGGGCGGGCCCCGGCCCCGGATGTGTGCGTGCTGATGATCGGCGCCAACGACATCACCGGGCGGATGTCCCCGGCCGAGTCGGTGAAGCATCTGTCCCAGGCGGTGGCGCGGCTGCGGACGGCGGGCTGCCAGGTGATCGTGGGCACCTGCCCCGATCTGGGCTCGGTGGAGCCGGTGGCGCAGCCGCTGCGCTGGATCGCGCGCCGGGTGTGCCGGCAGCTGGCGGCGGCGCAGACGATCGCGGTGGTGGAGCTGGGCGGGCGCACGGTGTCGCTGGGGGATCTGCTGGGCCCGGAGTTCGCGGCGCATCCCGGGGAGCTGTTCGGCCCGGACCGCTACCACCCCTCGGCGGCCGGGTACGCCACGGCGGCGATGGCGGTGCTGCCGACGCTGTGCGCCTCGCTCGGGGTGTGGCCGGAGGAGGAGCGGGTGGAGCCGCGGCGCCGGGAGGGCTATCTGCCGGTGGAGCGTGCGGCGGCCAGGGCGGCGGCGGAGAGCGGTACGGAGGTGAGCGCGGCCGGGGAGGAGAGCGCGGCGCGGCGTACGCCGTGGGCGTTGCTGAAGCGGCGGCGGCGCCGGCAGCTGCCGCGGCCCGAGGAGTCGGAGACCTCGGAGCGGCCGGAGATCCCGGAGGACCCGGAACCCGCGGAGCGCTCGGAGCGACCGGGGCCGTCGGAACGGCTGTCTCCCTGAGGCTTGTCCGACGGATCCCGCCCGGCCCGCGCTGTCCATCGGACAAGTCCTGGGTCTGGACGCGGCCGGGTTACCTGCCGGTAGCTTATGAGGGCGCGTTCACCGCATCCGCACGATGCACAGCACTCCGGAGGAACTCCATGCCAGAAGCAGTGATCGTCTCCGCCGCCCGCACCCCGATCGGGCGGGCCGTCAAGGGCTCGCTGAAAGATGTCCGCCCCGATGATCTGACCGCCGGAATCGTGCGTGCCGCGCTCGCCAAGGTGCCCGAGCTGGACCCCGCCGACATCGACGACCTGCTGCTGGGCTGCGGCATGCCCGGCGGCGAGCAGGGCCACAACCTGGCCCGCGTGGTCGCCGTACAGCTGGGCCACGACACCCTGCCGGGCGCCACCGTCACCCGCTACTGCTCCTCCTCGCTCCAGACCACGCGCATGGCGCTGCACGCCATCAAGGCCGGCGAGGGCGACGTCTTCATCTCGGCCGGGGTGGAGACCGTCTCGCGCTTCGCGCACGGCAGCAGCGACGGCCAGCCCGGCACCCGCAACCCGCTGTTCGACCCGGCCCGGGCCCGTTCGGCGGAGCGCGCCGAGCAGGGCGGCGTGGGCTGGCACGACCCGCGCGAGGACGGCGCGCTGCCCGACATCTACATCGCCATGGGCCAGACCGCCGAGAACCTCGCCCGCCACAAGGGCGTCACGCGCCAGGAGATGGACGAGTTCGGGGTCCGCTCGCAGAACCTCGCCGAGAAGGCGATCGCGGACGGTTTCTGGCAGCGCGAGATCACCCCGGTCACGCTCCCGGACGGCACGGTGGTCAGCAAGGACGACGGCCCGCGCCCCGGGGTCACGCTGGAGGGGGTGCAGGGCCTGAAGCCGGTCTTCCGCCCCGACGGTCTGGTCACGGCCGGCAACTGCTGTCCGCTGAACGACGGCGCCGCCGCGCTGGTGATCATGTCCGACACCAAGGCGCGGGAGCTGGGGCTGACCCCGCTGGCGCGGATCGTGTCCACCGGCCTGTCCGCGCTCTCCCCCGAGATCATGGGGTACGGGCCGGTCGAGGCGTCCCGGCGGGCGCTGGAGCGGGCCGGGCTGACCATCGGGGACATCGACCTGGTGGAGATCAACGAGGCGTTCGCCGCGCAGGTCATCCCCTCCTACCGGGATCTGGGCATCGACATCGACCGGCTGAACGTCAACGGCGGCGCCATCGCCGTGGGTCACCCGTTCGGGATGACCGGCGCCCGTATCACCACCACCCTCGTCAACTCGCTCCAGTGGCACGACAAGCAGTTCGGCCTGGAGACGATGTGCGTGGGCGGCGGTCAGGGCATGGCCATGGTGCTGGAGCGACTCAGCTGAGGTGATAAAAGAGAGGTTCCGCTTCCGCGATCCGCGAGTGATCACGCCAGGGTCGCGGGGGCGATACCGAAGTGTGCCCGGGATGTGATGCACGCCGCCATCCCGGGCGAATGCGCAGGTCAGCGGGGCGGGCGGGGTGGGCGTCGGGACTGAGGTCCTGTCCATTTCGTGACGTTTCACCCTGCCCGGCGTGGCCGCGTCCCGGAAACCTGAGATAGGAAGTCAGGGACCGAGAGCACTGGGAGACAGTCCGTGAGCGCCATATCCGTCATCCTGCTGGTGACCGCAGGCACCTCCGTGGCTTTGAGCGCGGCTGCCCTGCACACCGTCCGCGGCCTGCGTACCGAGGTCTCGGGCCTGCGCCGCGCGCAGCTCCCGGCCGCCCGCAGGCCCGTACCGGCCGAGGAGATCCGCGCCGCCGTCGCCGAGGCACTGGCCGACGAGCGCGAGCGGGAGCTGGCGGAGGCCCGCGCCTTCTGGGCCGAGCAGGACGCACGGGAGAGCGAGGGGCCGGGCGCGCTGCTCGCGGGGCGCGGCCTGGAGTACGAGGTGGCCGAGGCGGACGAGGATCTGCTGGACGCCCTGCTGGAGCGGTACCTGCTCAGCGACTCCGGGCAGGAGGCCGGCGACGGAACGGTGTTCGTCCCCCGGCAGCAGGACCTGTGCAGCGCGGCCGAGCAGCACCAGCAGTCGGCCGCCGAGCGCGAGCGTGAGCGTGACCGCAACCGCGAGGCCGCCGGGGAGGACGGCGAGTCCGCCGAGCTGGCCGCCGCCCGCCGCCGGCACCCCTCGCACCCCGGCTACAGCCTGTCCGGGGACCCCGTGGAGGCCACCGGCCCGCGCCCCGGGATCGAGGAGCAGCAGCGCCGCACCACCGACCAGCTGAGCCAGCTGGCCGAGGCCCGCACCCCGCTGGCGGACGTCCGCCCCGGGCCACTGGGCACCCTGGACGTGTACCTCTTCGAGGACGGCACCACCCTGTGCCTGTCCCCCAGCCAGCAGGAGACCGCCGAGCGGCTGGCCGCGGCGGTACGGGACGGCGAGGCCCCCGTCCTGATGGGCGGCTCGGGCATCTCCGGCGCGTACGCCCTGACCTTCGCCTGCGGACAGGACAGCGTCTACCTGCTGGCCGACCGCATCGTCTCCACCTGAGCTCTCCCGCTCCCCACCTGACCGGTCCGCGCCGGGCTGCGGCGCCCCCGTTCCCGGTGTTCAGTGGGGGCATGCTGACCGACCCTGCCGTACGCGCCCTCGTGGCGGCGGTGAACGCGGGCGACCGCGAAGCCTTCCACGGCGTCCTGACCCCGGACGCCACCATGTCCGACGACGGCTCGGACCGCGATCTCCAGCAGTGGACCGACCAGGAGATCTTCGGTGCCGGCGGACACATGGACATCGAGTCGGAGTCCGAGGACGGCCGCTCACTGATCGTCCGCTTCCGCAACGACACCTGGGGCGAGATGCGGACCGCCTGGCGGTTCGAGGTGGCGGAGAACGGACGGATCTCCCGTTTCGAGACGGGCCAGGCCTGAGGGCCGGTGCACACGAACCGGCCTGTGTGACGCGGGACACATCCGTCACGGTCACACTCCCGCCGCCCGCGGTGTCACCCAGGTGCAAGCACCCACCGAAAGCGGAACGGACCACAGGAGCTCACCATGGACGCCCGTCTCAACCTCTTCGCCAACCAGGTCTCCGCCAAGGCCCTGCGGCACATCAACGCGGCCGGCCAGGTCATCACCGGCTCGTCCCTCCCTGCGGCGACCCAGGAGCTGGTGAAGCTCCGCGCCAGCCAGATCAACGGCTGCGGCTTCTGCACCGACATGCACAGCAAGGACGCCGCGGCGGCCGGGGAGAGCGCCGTACGGCTCCACCTGGTCGCCGCCTGGCGGGAGGCCACGGTCTTCACGGAGGCCGAGCGCGCCGCCCTGGAGCTGACGGAGCAGGGCACCCGGATCGCGGACGCGGCCGGTGGTGTCACGGACGAGGCGTGGGCGGCCGCCGCCAAGCACTACGACGAGGACCAGCTCGCCGCCCTGGTGTCGCTCATCGCCATCATCAACACCTACAACCGGCTCAACGTCCTCGTCCGCCAGCCGGCCGGCGACTACACCCCCGGCCAGTTCGGCTGACCGATACGGCCGGGTCGGTACAGTCGGGCCCGTGAACAACGCGGACACCGACACCGACGCCAGCGCCGGGACCGACACCGGCTCCGGCGCCTACCGCCAGGAGCTGACCGCCCTGGAGGAGGCCGTGGAGCAGGCCGCCGGACGGCTGCGGGGGCTGGCCGAGAGCCGGCTGCGACAGGGAGCGGCGGCCGACGGCCTCGCGCGGGCACGCGAGCTGTCCCGCCGCGCCCAGCTGATCGAACGCCCCGGGGCCGAGCCGCGCGTCATGCCCGACCACGGGGTGTTCGCGGTCGGCGACCAGCTCGCCGTCGCCGGGCACGACCTGGTGCGGGCCCTGCGCGAGCACCCCGACCCGGACGCGGTGGCCGCCGCCCGGGACGTGCTACGCCGGGAGACGGCGCGCCCCTGAGCGAAACGACGGAGGGCCCCACGGGAGATGTCCCGTGGGGCCCTCAAGCCGTACGACCGCTGCCGTCCGGCTGTGGCTCAGTCACCCTGGAGGATGGCGATCAGCCGCAGGAACTCCAGGTAGATCCAGACCAGGGTCATGGTCAGACCGAAGGCGGCCAGCCAGGACTCCTTCTCGGGGGCACCGTAGGCGATGCCGTCCTCGACCATCTTGAAGTCCAGCGCCAGGAAGCAGGCGCCCAGGATGATGCCGATGACACCGAACAGGATGCCGAAGCCACCGGAGCGCAGCCCCAGACCGTCACCGCCGCCGATGAGGGCGACGATCAGGTTCACGGCCATCAGCAGCGTGAAGCCGATGGCTGCCGCCATCACGAACTTGGTGAAGCGGGCGTTCACCTTGATGATGCGCTGCTTGTACATGAACAGCACACCGGCGAAGACCGCCATCGTGCCGAGCACGGCCTGCATCGCGGCGCCGGGCGCCCACTGGTTGATGTAGTTGCTGATGACACCGAGGAACAGGCCCTCGGCCACCGCGTACGAAAGGATCAGCGCGGGCGAGGCCTCACGCTTGAAGGACTGCCACAGGCCGAGACCCATGCCGACGAGGGCGAAGAGGATGCCCACGCCGAGGGGAAGGTCCATGATCCAGGCGAAGGCCGCCGCGACGACGACCGAGCCGAGGGTCAGGGCGGTACGCGAGACGACCGAGTCGATCGTCATCACACCCGGACGGGTGCCGGGCGCGCCCGGCGCCATCACACTGCCGTCGGGGCCTACCTGGGGCTGCGCATAGGGATTCCCTGGCTGCGCGTAGGGGTTGCTCGGGCTGCCCGCGTACGGAGTCCCGGTCTGCGGCTGCGGTCCGGCGTTGAAGCCGGCGTAGCCGCCGTCCCGACTGAACCCCCGACGCGTGAAGACCGGGTTGCTGCTCCTCATCTCACTCCTCCATGGCCGCACGGCACGGCCTTGCGTATCAGAGTAATGCGTTCGCAAAGACCGCACGCTAGTGCACCCGTGATAACGCTGAAAAGAGGTGAGAAGGTTCCCTCCCTCGCAGGTCGTTACCGACGTGTCAAGGCGGCCACCTCGGGAATGGCGGCGAAAGCGGAGCGCATCCGCTCATACAGCGCGTCCCGGCCGGGGCCCGTGTCGCCGGCCCGGTGGGCGGCGGACCACTCCCTGAGCGCGTGCCGCCACGCGGAGAGCATCAGTTCGAAGAGAAGCCGCTGCGGCAACGCCGCCCGCTGTCCCTCTTCCGTGGTCCTCTCGAGCACCTGATCGGTCACCTGGGCGCAGTGCTCCAGGCTCTGCGCGACCAGAGCGGGGGTCCGGTCGCACAGCGCCCGGCTGACCACGAAGCGCTGCTCCCAGCCCTCGGCCATCCCCGCGACGGCGCCGAAGAGCATCTCCTGGAACTCGCCGAGGGTGGGAGCCCCGCCGCCCGCCCGCCGGTCGATCTCGGAGAGATACGCCGCCCACAACTCCCGCTCCGGGGCGAGGGCCACGTCCTCCTTCGAGCTGAAGTTGCGGAAGAAGGTGCGCTGGGACACATCCACCGCGTCCACCAGCTCGTCGAGCGTCGCCTCGGCGAACCCCTTCTCGCTGAACAACCGCAGCGCCTCGTCCACCAGGGCGCGCCGGGTCCTGAGCTTTTTGCGTTCGCGGAGGGTCAGTCCGGTGTCGGTCACGCCGAGAGTCTACGCACGGAGAGCCCTTTTTATGCCGCTGAACGGCACTTGCCGCCTGCTGGCACAAGACGGGTGGGTGCGCGGTGGTAGCGCCCCCGGTCATTCCAGGTCAGACGGCACGCGGGACGGCGACCACCGCACGGCCGGCAGGATGGCCTTCCCCCCGGCAGCGCGGGGTCGGCGATGGCATGGCGGATGGGCTGGATCAGCGACTCCAGCCGGCCCTGTACGAGTGCGTCGAAGTACGGCCGCCCGGTGAGGTCCGTGACCCGGGGCCCGCAGCGCCGTGCGCAGGCCGCCGTCAGGGTCCGAGTGACGGTGCGGTGGCCGGATTCGACCTTGGTGATGGCGCTGTACGAGATGGGGCACGCTGGGCGAGTCCCCTCGCCGCGTCGTACCGGTGGTCGCCGCTGCCGGAGCTCTCGGAGCTCTCGGACATGATGAACTCTCCCATCCGAACGGGACATTCAGACGGTACCTCCGGCGTAACGGGAGGGAACGGCGATGAGTCCTTCCACAGCGGGCAGCGGCGCCCGGGACGGGAATTGTTCACCGTCCGCGAGTCGGCCTCGGACCGGTGTCCGAATCTACGGCGCCAAGGCGCCGGAATGTGGCCGTCCCCGCAGGTCAGAGGCTTGGGTGGTGGTGTGCCCGGAGCCGGACTTGAACCGGCACGACCCGAAGGTCAGCGAGTTTTAAGCTCACCGTGTCTGCATTCCACCATCCGGGCACAGAATCCCCAAGCCGTACCAAGCGCGTGTGCGCAACAGGGCGTGTCCGAGCTTATCGGGGTCACGAGCTGCTAACACCGGTGCCTGGCACCGTTGTTGTCTGATTTTATGAGCCCCTGATGGGTCATCAGCTCTGGACCGGCCCCTCACCGGCCCCTCCGCGCACCCTCCACCCCCAAGGAATGACGCAAATCAACCCTCGGGAGCACCAGGGGTGACGTCATCCCCAGGGATGACGGACGAGCTCGGTCCGTACCCCTCAAGAAGGCCCCACAACCACCAGCGGGACGGATCCCAGGGGGGCGCGCGGCCGGAAGGATAGGGCGTGGGATTTCGTGGGCACGCCGTCCGCGCCCGTTCGACGCCCATCGCCGCACCGGATCACCGGCTCATCGGCACGGGGGTTCACCGAACCGCCGACCCGCCGGCCCACCGCACCGTTCGACAGGAGACCACCGTGTCCACCATCGCCACCGAGACCCCGACCACGCCGACCGGCTCCGCGGCGGCCCGGGCCACGGACCTCACCAAGATCTACGGAGAGGGCGAGACCAAGGTGGTCGCCCTCGATCACGTGTCGGTGGAGTTCCGGGCGGCCGAGTTCACCGCGATCATGGGCCCCTCCGGCTCGGGCAAGTCGACCCTGATGCACTGCATGGCCGGGCTCGACTCCATCTCCGCCGGGTCCGCCCGCATCGGGGACACCGAGCTGACCGGGCTCAAGGACAAGAAGCTCACCCAGCTGCGCCGGGACCGGATCGGCTTCATCTTCCAGGCGTTCAACCTCCTGCCGACCCTGAACGCCCTGGAGAACATCCGCCTCCCCATGGACATCGCGGGCCGCAAGCCCGACCAGGAGTGGCTGGACCGCGTCATCGAGACGGTCGGCCTGTCCGGGCGGCTCAAGCACCGCCCCGCGCAGCTCTCCGGCGGCCAGCAGCAGCGCGTCGCCGTGGCCCGCGCCCTGGCCAGCAAGCCGGACATCATCTTCGGTGACGAGCCCACCGGAAACCTCGACTCGCGGGCCGGCGCCGAGGTGCTGGGCTTCCTGCGCAACTCCGTGCGCGAGCTGGGCCAGACCGTGGTGATCGTGACCCACGACCCGGTCGCCGCCGCGTACGCGGACCGGGTGGTCTTCCTCGCCGACGGCCGCATCGTGCACGACATGGCCGACCCGACCGCCGAGCGGGTGCTGGAGCACATGAAGCAGTACGACGCCCGGGGCCGTACCAGCTGATCCGCCCGGCGCGCACCGCTTCGGCCCGCCCACCCCTCCGCAGACTTCACCCACCACCTCCCGGGACCGCTCCATGCTCCGTACCGCCCTGCGCAATGTGCTCGCGCACAAAGCCAGGCTGCTGATGACCACCCTCGCCGTCCTGCTCGGCGTGGCGTTCGTCTCCGGCACCCTGGTGTTCACCTCGACCATCTCCATCGCGTACCAGAAGAGCGCCGAAGAGGGCCTGACCCACGTCGATGTGGCCGTACGGCCCGACAACGACGCGGACGCCTCCGGTCCGGGCGCCGCCGCCTACCTCGGCCAGGACCTGCTGACCGAGGTCACCGCGCTCCCGGGCACCGGCAACGCCATAGGCGAGGCCTCCGGGTTCGCCGCGCTCGCCGACAAGGACGGCAAGCTCGTCGGCAGCGGCTTCGACGCCCGGGGCTCCAACTACTACCCGGACGCGGAGGGCGAGGACGCGCGGTACCCGATGGCCTCCGGCCGTGCCCCCGAGGCCGCCGGTGAGGTCGCCCTCGACGCCAGGACCGCCGAGCGCACCGGCTACGAGGTCGGCGACACCGTCCGTCTCTCGGTGAACGGCCCGGTGCGTGAGGAGACCGTCACCGGTGTCTTCACCACCGACGACGGCAACGTGGCGGCCGGCGGCACCCTGGTGCTGTTCGACAACGACACCGCGCAGAGCCTCTACACCGCCCCCGGCGCGTACAGCCAGATCACGGTCGAGGCCGCCGAGGGCACCTCCCAGCAGCAGCTCAAGGACGAGGTCACCGCGCTGCTGCCGGCCGATGCCGAGGCCATCACCGGCCAGCAGCTGGCGGACGACCAGGCCGAGGTGATCAAGAGCCAGATGAGCGTCATGCAGACCGCGCTGCTGATCTTCGCGGGCATCTCGCTGTTCGTCGGCATCTTCATCATCGCCAACACCTTCACCATGCTGGTCGCCCAGCGCACCAAGGAACTGGCCCTGCTGCGCGCGGTCGGCGCCAGCCGCCGCCAGGTCACCCGTTCCGTCCTCATCGAGGCGCTCGTCGTCGGCGTGGTCGCCGCGGTCTCCGGACTGCTGGCCGGCATCGGCATCGCCGCCGGGCTGCGCGGGCTGATGAACGCCTTCGAGCTGACGATCCCCGACGGGCCACTGATCGTCACCGGCTCCACCGTGATCGCCTCCATCGTGGTCGGCGTCGGCGTCACCATGCTGGCCGCCTACCTCCCGGCCCGCCGGGCCGCGAAGATCCCGCCGGTCGCCGCCATGAGCAGCGTGCACGCCACCGCCACCAAGCGCGGCCTGCTGGTACGGAACACCATCGGTTCGATCCTGGCCGCCGGCGGTGGTGCCCTGGTGCTGGCCGGCATCAACCAGAACGACAAGGGCGCCACCATGGGCCTGGGCGCGGCCGTGCTGGTGATCGGCGTGTTCGTGCTGACCCCGCTGCTGTCCCGCCCGGTGATCGCCGCCGCCTCCCCGCTGCTGCGGCTGGGCGGGGTCTCCGGCAAACTGGCGCGGCTGAACGCGGTGCGCAACCCGCGCCGTACCGCCGCCACCGCCTCCGCCCTGATGATCGGGCTGACGCTGATCACCGGCATGACGGTCATCGCCGGCAGCACCCAGAAGGCCATCGACAAGCTGGCCGCCGAGGCGATCACCGCCGACTACGTGGTGTCCACCGCCAACTTCACCCCCCTGGCTCCCGAGATCGCGGACACACTCGCCGAGCGCCCCGACACCACCGCCGTCTCGCCCCTTCGCATGGCGCCCGCCTACCTGGACGGCGGCGCCAAGGACGAGTACCTGATCGGCGTCAACGGCGACTCCATCGCGCAGCTGTTCGACCTGCCCTTCGCCTCCGGCTCCTTCGACGGGCTGAGCGGCGACAACGCGGTGATCGACACCGACATGGCGGACAAGCACGGGTGGCAGGTGGGTGACAGCTTCGGCGTCACCTACGAGGACGGCGCCACCGGCGAGCTGACCGTCACGGGCGTCTACGAGGCGAACGAGATGATCAGCGGCGTCCTGCTCGACAACGCCACCATCACCCCGCACATGCAGCGCGTGCAGGACTTCCAGGTGATGCTCAGCACCACCGCCGGTGTCTCCGACGCCACGAAGTCCGCGCTGGAGGAGGCGCTCGGCAGCAACCCGGCCATCCTCGTCCAGGACAGGCAGGACATCTCCGAGGACATCGCCTTCGCGTTCACGCTGCTGCTGAACATCCTGTACGGGCTGCTCGCCATGGCCGTCATCGTCGCCATCCTCGGCGTCATCAACACGCTGGCCATGTCCGTCTTCGAACGCCAGCAGGAGATCGGCATGCTGCGCGCCATCGGCCTGGACCGGCGCGGCACCAAGCGGATGGTCCGCCTGGAGTCGGTGGTCATCGCCCTGTTCGGCGGGGTGCTCGGAGTCGGCCTGGGCGTCTTCTTCGGCTGGGCCGTCGGCGAGATGATCGCCACCAGCATGGACACCTACGAACTGGTGCTGCCCTGGGGCCGGATGGGCCTCTTCCTCGCCCTGGCCGCCCTGGTCGGCGTCCTGGCCGCCCTGTGGCCGGCCAGGCGCGCCGCCAAGCTCAACATGCTCCAGGCGATCAAGACGGAGTGATCCAGTCGCGGGTGCGCAGCGGCAGGCCGGACACCCCGTCGGGGGTCATCCGCACCGCGAGGATCTGGTTCACACCGATGCGCGCCCGCTCGAACGCCAGGGCCGAGGCGGCCATGTACAGGCGCCACACCCGGGCCCGGCCCGGGGAGGTCAGCCGGGTCGCCTCGGCCCAGCGGCTCTCCAGATTGCGCACCCACTCGCGCAGCGTGAGGGCGTAGTGCTCGCGCAGCGCCTCCACGTCGCGGACCTCGAAACCGGCCTCCTCCAGCAGGGACACGGTGCGCCCGACCGGCGCCAGCTCCCCGTCGGGGAAGACGTAGGCGTCGATGAAGGCGTCCACCCGGTACGCCTTCTCGCCCCGCTCCCCACCGGGAGCGGGGCGTCGTGCGATCTGATGGTTCAGCAGCCGGCCGCCGGGGCGCAGCAGATCGTGCAGCCGGGCGGCGTACTCGCGGTAGCGGTCGGAGCCGACGTGCTCGGCCATGCCGACCGAGGAGATCGCGTCGTACGGGCCGTCCCCCGTCTCGCGGTAGTCCTGGACCCGGATCTCCACCCGCTCCTCCAGGCCCTCCTCGGCGATCCGGTGGCGGGCGTGGGCCGCCTGCTCGCCGGAGAGCGTGATGCCGGTGGCGCGCACCCCGTAGTGCCGGGCGGCGTGCAGCACCAGCGCCCCCCAGCCGCAGCCGACGTCCAGCAGGCGCTGACCCTCGCGCAGATCGAGCTTGCGGCAGATCAGATCCAGCTTGGCGCTCTGGGCCTCCTCCAGCGAGGGGGTCTTGTCGTCCCACACGGCACACGAATAGACCATGGACGGGCCCAGGACCAGGCGGTAGAAGTCGTTGCCCACGTCGTAGTGGTGCGAGATGGCGCGCCGGTCGCGGCGCAGCGAGTGCAGCGGGCCGCCGCGCCGGTGCCGCACCTCCTCGCGGGGCGGGGCCGGCGGCAGCCCGGGGCCGGCCAGCGCGGCGAACTCGCGCGCCGCGGCGATCCGGCGCCGCCCGCCGGGCGCGGCGAGACCGGCGTCCGCCCGCTCCCAGATGAGGGGGGCGAGGGTGTCGAGCACCGCGTAGAGGTCGCCCTCCACGTCGATGTCCCCGGCCACCCAGGCGCGGGCCAGGCCGATCTCGCCCGGCTTGTACAGCAGCCGGCGCAGCGCGCGCCGGTGCCGGACGACGATGACGGGCCCGCCCGCGTCCGGCGGCCCCGCCTCGCTGCCGTCCCAGGCCCGGATCCGTACCGGCACAGTGGTGCCGAGCATCTGCTCGGCGAGAGCGACTAGTCGAGGGGCAACGGCCATGCGGACACACCTCCGTCACGGGGATCGGGACAATCCCGCCCACCATGGCAGGAACCCCCCGCACCGCCTCGCGATTCCGCCGCTTGTGGGGGCGGCGCGGCGCCGCGAACCCGGGTACCGTGGGCGACGGACGATCAACAGGGGGAGAGCGCGGCCATGGGCAAGAGGGTGGAAGCGGTCCAGGTCGAGCGGTCCGGGTTCTCGATCACGGTGCCCGATGGCTGGTGGGAGTTCGAGATCCGCCCCGAGCTGAGGGACCAGGCGATCCGCCGGCTGATGGACGAGCGGGTCCGGCTGCGTCCGGACGTGGCGGGGCACCGTGAGGTGATGGAGCGGTTCCTGCGCCGCGAGGCGGCGAACGCCTGGGACGCCGGGGCCGCGTACATCGGGTGCATGGCCCAGGCCTTCGGCGACGAGGACGCGCTGGTGACGGCCACCCTGACCGTGACCCTGCTGAGCCCGCGCACCGAGGGCGGCGCGCCGCTGCCGACGGATCCGGGCTCGGTGGCCGGCCAGCTGAAGGAGATCCGGGCGCGCACGGCGGGCGACCCGTGGCGTGCGGTGTCCGTCACGGAGATCGCGGGGGTGGGGCAGGTCGCCAGGACCCGGGGGGTGGAGGATGTCGCACCCGCCGGGGACCGGCGGGTGATGCGGGTGGCCATGATGCAGACCTTCGTGCCGGTGCCGGGCACGGGTCACCAGATCGCCCTGATCTCGGGCACCACGAGGAATCTGGAGCTGACCGATTCCTTCTTCGACGTGTTCGACGCGGTGACGTCGACGTTCCGGTTCATCTGACGCAGAGTTTCCCGGGGGAGGGATCATGTCCGGCGAGCACCTGGGCATTCCGTTCGAGGCACTGGAGTCCTTCGGCGGCGAGGTCGATTCGATCAAGTCCCGCATGAACGGTCTGGGGAGAACGTTCGACGGCTACGAGGACGATCTGGGCGACAGCGGCGTGGTCGACGCGCTGGACAGCTTCGTCGACAACTGGCGTGACGGCCGGGGTGAGATCGACGAGCAGCTGACCTCGATCAAGGAGATCACGCAGAACATCATCACGTTCTTCTCGGACGTGGACGGCGAGTACGCGGCAGAGCTGAGTGAGGACGGGTCAGGCGGCGGCGGACAGCAACAGGCCGTCTGAATCAACGGGGGGGAGCACAAACGTGGGACGGGCATCGGACTGGTCACCGGTCGGAATGACCTCGGACCCCACTCCGGGGGATCCGGACCGGGTCGAGGAACTGGCGGACAAACTCCTCGCCTTCGCCGACGACGTGGCCGACGCGCAGGACAAGCTGCGCAACCTGATGGGGGACAGTCTGCTCGACACGTTCACCGGCGAGACGGCGGACGCGTTCGGCGAGCAGATGGAGAAGGTGCCGCCCAACCTGGCCAAGCTGCACGAGTCGCACGAACTCGCCGGCCAGGCGCTGGCCACGTACTGGCCCAAGCTGCGCCAGGCCCAGGCGGACGCGGATCGCGCGCTGGACGACGCGGTCGAGGCGCAGTCGGACCTCACCTCCGCCGAGACCTGGCTGGAGACGGCAGCCTCCTCGCTGGAAACCGCGCAGGAGGAGGCCGAACCGCCGGACGAGGGCGAGGTGCGCGCCGAGGTGCGGCGCGCACTGACCGACGCGGAGGGCGACCACGAGGACGCCCAGTCGGCGGTCACCGGCGCGCAGGGCCGGCTCGACGCGGCGAAGCTGCTGGCCCAGCAGGCGAAGGAGGCCCGCCAGGAGGCCGCTTCGCTGTGTGTGTCGGATCTGCGCACGGCCTCCGACGCGGGCATCAAGAACAAGAAGTGGTGGGAGAAGGTCGTCGACTGGGTCGCCGACAACTGGGACACGATCGTGCAGGTCGCCCAGATCATCGGCACCATCGTCGGCATCGCGGCCCTGTTCATCGGCGGCCCGCTGATCGCCGGCATCCTGCTGGCGGTGGCTCTGGTCGCCCTGGCGGACACCCTGGTCAAATACTCAAAAGGCGAAGCCTCCTTGTGGGACGTCGGCTTCGCCGTCCTGGACGTCCTCCCGGGCGGCCGCCTGGTGGGTGCGGGCGCCCGCACCGCCCGCACCAGCCTGGGCAGTATGGCCGCGGGTCTTCGGCAGACGGCCGGCAGAGCTCGCCAGGGCCTCGGGGAGGCCGCCCAGGGCACGTACGACCGGATGCGCAATCTCATCCGCCGCGGGGACACCGACCCCGTGGACATGGCGACGGGACGGATGTTCTTGCCGCAGGTGGATGTTGTGCTGCCGGGGACGTTGCCGTTGGCGTTCACCCGGCGTGTGGAGTCCGGTTACCGGGCGGGTTTCTGGTTCGGACCCTCCTGGTCCTCCACCCTCGACCAGCGACTGGAGCGTGACGACGAAGGCATCGTGTTCGTCACGGAGGACGGCATGTTGCTGGCCTACCCACATCCGGAGAAAACCGGAGTCCCCGTCCTACCGGTCGCGGGGCCTCGATGGCCGTTGGTCCGCGCCGCTGAGGTTGATGGGCATGGGGGCGAGCTCGGCTACCGGGTCAGCGACCCTCTGACCGGGCAGACCCGAGTGTTCTCCGCCTTCACAAACCTCGGCGTCGCGCCTTTGCTGCGAATCTCCGACCGCAACGGCAATACCATCGACATCGATTACGACCGCTACGGCACTCCCACCGCCCTCCGGCACTCCGGCGGCTATCACATCTGCGTCGAGACCGACACTCCCGGTCGTGTCACCGCGCTGGTGCTCAGCAAGGACGATGAGCGCATCGTTCTCAAGAAGTACGGCTATACCGAAGGTCATCTCACAGAGGTTGTCAATTCAAGTGGCTTGCCTCTGCGGTTCGCCTACGACCATCGACAGCGAGTGACGTCGTGGAGAGACACCAACGGACACAGCTACGCCTACACGTACGACGAACGGGACCGCTGCGTCGCTGAGGGCGGCCACGCGGGGCACTTCTCTCTCACCCTGCAATACGACGGCACCGAACCGACCTTGCCACATGCCCGTGTCACTACCCTCACCACGGCAGAAGGAGCGGTTTCCCGCTATGTGATCGATGATCACTGCAATGTCATTACGGAGATCGACCCGCTGGGCAACAGCACCCACACGACCTACGACGAGTACCACCACGTCACGGGACTCACCGACGCACTCGGCCACACCACGCGGTTCGTGAACAACGGGTTCGGCCAGCCCGTCGTGGTCTCGGACCCGGAAGGCCGGACGACCCGATACGACTACCACGAGTCGGGAAGACCAAGCACGGTGCGTTTGCCTGATGGTTCGACTTTCCAATACGAGTTCGACCAGTACGGGAATTGCACGGGCGCCACCGATCCGGGAGGAGCCACACGGCGATTCGCCTACGACGAGTCCGGCGGGCTCGTAGCGCGGACTGATCCGTCGGGGGCAACGACCCGAATGAGCTGCAACGGTGCCGGCCTGCCTGTCGAAATCACCGACCCTCTCGGCAACCGGACCGTCCGCGAACTGGACGCCTTCGGCCGTGAAACGGTGGTGACGGACCCAGCCGGGGCGGTGACGTTCACCTGGTGGAATGTCGAAGGCCATAAGGTCCGGACCGTCGCGCCGGACGGAGCCGAACAGACCTGGGCCTACGACAGTGAGGGGAACTGCCTCCGGCACACTGACGCCAACGGCAATCAGACGACCTATACCTATGGCCCCTTCGACACGCTCACGGCGCGGACCGAACCGGGGGGCCAGCGCTATGAGTACGCCCACGATGCCGCGCTCCGAGTTCGTCGGGTAACCAACCCGCAGGGCCTGACCTGGGACTATACCTATGACGCTGCCGGCCGCCTGGTCTCCGAGACGGATTTCGACGGCTCCCGGGTGACGTACGACCGAGACCCCGAAGGCCGTCTCACCGCCCGCACCAACGCGCTGGGCCAGACGACGGTCTTCGAGCGCGACTTCGCGGGCAGGGTAACCCGCAAGGAGGCCGACGGGGCTTCCACCGAGTATGTCTACGACGTACTCGGCCGACTGGCAAGGGCCGAAAACGCGCATGCCGCCTTGGTCATCGAACGAGACGCGACCGGACGCGTGCTTTCCGAGTCCTGCAACGGCCGGGTACTCAGAAGTGTCTACGACGCCTGCGGCCGCCGCACACACCGGATCACACCCTCTGGCGCTTCCAGCGAATGGGGCTTCGACGCGGCCGGGCGCGGCACCACGTTGACGACCTCCGGGCACACCATCGCCTTCGAGCGTGATGCGGCAGGCCGCCCCACAACGCGACGTGTCGACAGCGCACTCGCCCTCACACAGACCTGGGCGCCGACCGGACGTCTCACGGCCGAGGAGGTCACGGCCGCCTCCGGGACCGCGTACACCCGGTCATACGACTACCGCCCGGACGGCCACCTCGCCGCCGTGCTGACGGGAGGCGTCGAGCGGCGCGAGTTCGAACTCGATCCGGCGGGCCGGGTCACCGCCGTTCAGGCCGATGGCTGGACCGAGGCGTATGCCTACGACGAGGCCGGCAACCAGACCTGGGCCGAGTGGCCTCATCAGCGGGGATCTGCCGATGTCCAGGGTGAGCGGGAGTACGGGGGCACACGCCTCACCCGGGCCGGGCGGATTCGGTACGAGCACGACGCGGCCGGGCGCATCACCATGCGGCGGCGGTCACGTCTTTCGAAGAAGCCGGACGTCTGGCGTTACACCTGGGATGCCGAGGACCGTCTGGCCTCGGTGATCACCCCGGATGGCACGGAGTGGCGCTATCAGTACGACCCTCTGGGTCGGCGCGTCGCCAAGCAGCAACTGGCGAATGACGGCAGCGGACGGGTGATGGAGCACATCGACTTCGCCTGGGACGGCTCCGCCTTGGTCGAGCAGACCGTCACCGCCTCCGCCCGGCATGCGCTGTTCACCATCACGTGGGACTACGAGGGTCTGCGCCCACTGGCCCAGACGGAACGCATGACGGATGCCTCCACCCAACAAGAAATTGACCGGCGCTTCTTCGCGATCGTCACGGACCTGGTCGGCACTCCGTCGGAACTGATCGGCGAGCAGGGCGAGCTGGCATGGCAGAGCCGTGCGACGTTGTGGGGCACCACAGCGTGGAAGAGCAATGCCTCTGCCTTCACTCCGCTCCGGTTTCCGGGGCAGTATCACGACACCGAGTCGGGTCTCCACTACAACTACCACCGCTACTACGATCCGGCGACCGCACGGTACCTCTCACCGGACCCTCTCGGCCTGACGCCCGCGCCCAACCCGGTCACCTACGTGCACAACCCGCATACCTGGGTCGACCCCCTGGGGCTGATGTCCTGTGAACATCCTGCGGTCGCCGAAACGCGGCAAGGCAGGGGGAGTCTGGTCAGCCAGCACCCCATGACGGCCGACGAAGCGCTCCAGTCCGGCATCGACTTTCTCGGGGACGGGTATCGGGAACTCGGGCAAGGCCGGGGCGTGTTCCGGAGTTCCGACGGGCTGCGCCAGTTCCGCATGGACCAGGACTCCCTCCAAGGAGGCCACTGGCCTGATGTTCCGCACGTACACTTCGAGATGTTCGAGAACGCCGGAGACAAGAGGCCGTTCGTGAACAACCACGTGCCTCTGATCGACTGAGGGGAAACGCCAGAGTGTGCCCTGTGATCAAGTTGGGCATTGTGGGGCACATCATGTCCGGTGCCGACCAGAACAGCTGGGTGAGAGTTCAGGAACTCCCGGACGACCCACCGAGCTTCCTCATTCTCCTGGCCAGTGACCATGATTTTCACACCGGGATCGGGGACTACTGGGTCGAGGACTATTCTTCACTCGAACAGTTTTTCGAGGAATCTCAGTGGGTGGTCGCCTGGGACGAATGACCCGGTGGACGGCTACGGCTCGCGGCTGCATCCTTGACGAGCCGAAAGAGGCGGGATTCGGTCGAAATGGGATTCTGATGGCGACCGCAATGTCTTCTTCTTTCCCAGATGGCCACCTTCAGATCGAAACCGGCGTCGAAGACAGAGCGCCTTGACCACAACTGGTGCGACGCGGAACCCGAGCGAGCAGAGTCTCCAGCGAGAGGCGAATGGGGTGGCCGCCGGTGATTCACTCATCATTCCGGATATTTCGCAAGCCAAGGTTCTGAAAATTCTCGAGATCCGCGATATTGACAATTATTTGGCGGCAGTACAGATCATTTTCTCTGGCCAGACTGCGATCACCTGCACAGTATGGACCGATGGGTCGCTCGCGTTTATCGTCTCCATGGAGTCTTGCGGAGGCGAGCTGAGGGCCCACACACAAGTGACCCCACAGAGAGAATTCATAGCCCGCCGCGAAACGGCGTTCGTCCCGCCGTTTCGCAGAGACCACGGGAGGGAGATCGCGATGGATGAATCCGTGTCGCTCCTGGCCTCCGACGGTGGCGGGCGGGGTGAGGAACTGCGGCTCATGCTCTCGGACCACGGGCCGCCGTTCCGCGTCGAGGTGACGCGGGAGTCGGGGGTCCGCACGACGTACGAGGGGAACACGTACGGCATCTGTCTTGCCAAGCTTCAGCTGGACATGGAGGACGAAGGGCTCCTGCTCTGCTGCCAGGGAGCCCGCCCTGACACCATGTCCTCCAGCCTGCTGCACGCCTCCGGGGGCAGGCATCTGTACCTCGTCGACCCGGCGGCCAAGAAGATCACCGACGAGCTGGTGGACATCTTCGACCCCGCTCCGTACGAGGCGGTGGCGACCGACGCCGAGCAGCGCAAGGCGTTCTTCGACTTCACGGGGATGACGGACAGCGGCTGGCAGATGCCCCGCTGAGAGGGCGCCGTGCCGGGAAGCGCGGGATCCACGCGGTGGGCTGCTGCATGGTGTCAGGGAGGATGCGCAGTGGACTGGTATCAGGAGCGGGCCCGGCGGGCCGAGGCTGCCTAGAAGGGGACCGCGACGGGACTGCCGGTGGGCGCCCGGGTGACCGGGGTGGTGATCGAGGCCCGGCCCTTCGGGTCCTTCGTGGAACTGGACGGGTGGCCCGAGGCGCTCGGCCTGGCCAAGGTGTCGCGGATGCCGCACGGGATGGTGCTGCCGGCCCCCGGGGAGCGGGTGGCCGGGGAGGTGTACTGGCACACGGACCACAACCACCAGGTGCTGCTGCGGCTCGACGCGTGGACATGAGAAGGGCCCCACCGTTCGGTGGGGCCCTTCCTCACAGGTGTCGTCGCGTCAGCTCGCGGTCGCCTTGGGCTTCTCGGCGGCCTTCTTGGCCTCGGCAGCCGCCGTGACCGGGGCCGCCGCCTCGTAGAACTCCTCGCGGGGGTTCTCCATGGCGCCCAGGGAGACGACCTCGCGCTTGAGGAACATCCCCAGGGTCCAGTCGGCGAAGACGCGGATCTTGCGGTTCCAGGTCGGGACCGCCATGCCGTGGTAGCCGCGGTGCAGGTACCAGCCGATGCGGCCCTTGAAGCGCAGCGTCATCTTGCCGAACTTGAGCGCCGCCACGCCCTTGTGCAGGCCCAGGCCGGCCACCGCGCCCTTGGAGGCGTGCTTGTACTCGCCCTGCGGGAAGCCGCGCATCCCGGAGATCACGTTGTCGCCCAGGACCTTGGCCTGGCGCAGCGCGTGCTGGGCGTTCGGCGGGCACCAGGCGTTCTCCACGCCCTGGGCGCGCAGCACCAGGTCCGGGACCTGGGCGTTGTCGCCGGCGGCCCACACGTAGTCGGTGCCGCGGACCTGGAGGTGGCCGTCGACATCCACGTGGCCGCGCGGGCCGAGCGCGATGCCGTAGCGGGCCAGCGCCGGGTTGGGCTTGACGCCGGCCGTCCACACGATGGTGTTGGAGTCGGCGATCACCCCGTTGGACAGCTCCACGTGGCCGTCCACGCAGGAGTTGACGGAGGTCTTCAGGTGGACCTCGATGTCGCGCTTCTTCAGGTGCTCCAGGCCCCACTCGCCGAGCTTGGGCCCGACCTCGGGGAGGATCTTGTCGGCCACGTCGACCAGCACGAAGCGCATGTCCTCGCGCTTGACGGTCGGGTAGTACTTCGTGGCGTCGCGGGCCATGTCCTCGACCTCGCCGATGGTCTCCGCGCCGGCGAAGCCGCCGCCCACGAAGACGAAGGTGAGCGCCTTGCGGCGGATCTCCTCATCGGTGGTGGAGTCGGCCTTGTCGAGCTGCTCCAGGACGTGGTTGCGCAGGCCGATGGCCTCCTCGACGCCCTTCATGCCGATGCCCTGCTCGGCGAGGCCGGGGATCGGGAAGGTGCGGGAGACGGCGCCCAGCGCGACCACCAGGTAGTCGAAGGGCAGCTCGTACGGGGCGCCGACGGTCGGCGACACCGAGGCGACCTTGCGGTCCTGGTCGATGGAGGTGACCCGGCCGGTGAGGACCTCGGCCTTGGGCAGAACGCGACGGAGCGGCACCACGACGTGCCGCGGGGAGATACTGCCTGCGGCAGCCTCCGGGAGGAAGGGCTGGTACGTCATGTACGAGCGCGGGTCGACGACGGTGACAGTCGCCTCGCCGTATCGCATCTTCTTCAGAATGCGGCGCGCGGCGTACAGACCGACGTACCCGCCACCCACGACGAGGATTCGGGGACGCTCCGTGGTGCTCATGCCATCGAGTATCCACCCACCCCCGGGGGGGACCTCGTGAGGCCCTTCACAAGGATTCCGGACCCCTCTGATACACTGCGCGCCCCTTTCCACCCCTTACCGCCGCGACCTGCGGGGTTGTCCCGCGAGGGGGTGCGGCACCGGTGCTCTGGGGAGCGCTGCGGGGTCCTGTGGATCACGATTAGGCCGTTGTCACCCACTCCCCGCGGCACGCCCATGTGAAAAACTTCACGAAGTTCTCTGCCCTACGGTGAAAACCTCCCCGATCACCGGAAGGACCGTTCACCGTGCCCGAGTTCTCCGTCCGTCCCCCGGCCCCGCCGCACCGGTTCGCCGCCCCGATCGACCGCCTGCTGGTGGGCGCGGGCTGTCTGCTGGTGATCGGGGCGCCGCTCCTGGCGCTGGCCTCCTGCACCGTGTGGCGCTAAGCCCTCCCGGGCCGCCGCTCCACGGTGCTCCACAGCAGGCCGTCGAGGATGTCGCTCTCGGAGACCACCACCTCCGCCGCACCGCTGCGCGCCATGATCCGCGACAGGATCAGCGCGCCCGCGCCGATCACGTCGGTGCGGCCGGGGTGCATCACCGGGATCGCCGCGCGTTCGGCGTGGGTGGACGCCAGCAGGCGGTCGGAGATCGCCCCGACCGTGGCGGCCGGGACGCGGGAGTGGTGGATCGCCGCGGGGTCGTAGGCGGGCAGCTCCAGGGCGATCGCGGCCACCGTGGTCACCGAGCCCGCCAGGCCCACCAGCGTGTCCGCCCCGGTCAGCGGGACGGCTTCCTGGGCCTCGTCCAGGGCCGCGTCGATGTCGGCGGTCAGGGCGGCGATCTGAGCGGCCGTCGGCGGGTCGCTCAGCGCGTGCCGCTCGGTCAGCCGCACGCAGCCGATGTTCACGCTGCGGGCCGCCGTTACCTCGCGGTTCCCCAGTACGAATTCGGTGGAACCACCGCCGATGTCCACCACGAGGGCGGTGCCGGCGCCGGCCAGCTCGCGGGTGGCGCCGGTGTACGACAAGGCGGCCTCTTCCATGCCCGTGATGACTTCCGGCTCGATGCCCAGGATCTCCCGGACGCCGTCCACGAAGTCCGCGCGGTTCTGCGCGTCCCGGGTCGCCGAGGTCGCCGCGAAGCGGATCCGCCCGGCCTCGATGCCGTGCCCCTCGATCGCCGCCGCGTACCGCCGGCACGCCTCCAGGGTGCGCTCCAGCGCCTCGGGGGCCAGCCGCCCGGTGCGGTCCACGCCCTGGCCCAGCCGGACGATCTCCATCCGGCGGTCCAGGTCCTTCAGTTCCCCGGTGGCCGGATCGGCGTCCGCGATCAGCAGCCGGATGGAGTTGGTGCCGCAGTCGATCGCCGCCGCCTTCACGCGCCCGCCCCCTCCGCCGTCGCCGCGCACTCCGTACCGTCCGCGCTCACGCACGGCCCCTTCTTCCACCACTCGGGAAGCATGTCGAGTGCCTCGTCGCCCAGTGGGTTGACCCCGGGGCCCGCCGCCAGGGAGTGCGCCACCAGCACGTGCAGGCACTTCACCCGGTCCGGCATCCCGCCGGCGCTCGGGAAGCCCTCCAGCACCTCGATGGCGTCCCGGCGCGCGAGGTAGTCCTCGTGCGCGGCCCGGTAGGCGTCCGCCAGCTCCGGGTCGGTCGCCAGCCGGGCCGTCATCTCCTTCATCACCCCGTTCGCCTCCAGGGTGCCGATCGCGGAGGCGGCGCGCGGGCAGGTCAGGTAGTACGTGGTGGGGAACGGGCTGCCGTCCTCAAGGCGCGGCGCGGTCTCCACCACATCGGGGTTGCCGCACGGGCAGCGGTGCGCGACCCCGCGCAGTCCGCGCGGGAGCCGGCCCAGCTGGGCCGCCACCGCCGCGGTGTCGCGGTCGGTCGCGGTGTCGCTCTCGGTGTTGTTCGTCATCGCTCTCATCGTGTCAGGGGACGGGGGCCGCTCGGTCGGCCTTGTCGATGCCGTCCCACAGATTGTCGTACCAAGGGCGGTTGGCGGGCGCGCTCCGGTTGCGGAGCCGCTCCGCCTCGCCGTCCTCCTGGGCGCCGGGCGGGGCGGGGAGGATGTAGCCGGTCTCCCCCGGGCGTACGTAGTGCAGATGACGGCGCGCCTGCTGCTCCACGAACGCCGGGTCCTGCCAGCGGGCCTTCTCGTCCCGCAGCTCCTCCACGCGCTCCTCGGCGTCCTGTGCCTTGCGCCGCTCGTCGCCGATCTCCGAGCGCTGCGAGACGTACTCGCGCAGCGGGTAGGCGAGCGCCACGATCAGGGCGCAGATGACCAGCGCCAGCAGCGCCGCGCGGCCGGTGAGCCGGCTGCGGCGCACGGGGCGGCGCAGCCGCTTGTTCTGTGCCCGGTAGACCCGGGCCGCGGCCTGTTCGCCCAGCGCCCTGATCCGGGTCGCGGTGGAGAACCGGTCCCGGTCCGCCGCCACATCAGCCTCCCCGTCACGCCGTCCCGTACCAACAGCTGTCCCCGCCACCGTACGGGACGGGTGGCGGGGACGGTGGCACCGGCGGCCGGGGTTGTCAGCCCTGGAAGCGCGGGAAGGCGCTGCGGCCCGCGTACACGGCCGCGTCGTCCAGGATCTCCTCGATCCGCATCAGCTGGTTGTACTTGGCGACGCGCTCGGAGCGCGCGGGGGCGCCGGTCTTGATCTGGCCGCAGTTGGTGGCGACGGCCAGGTCGGCGATGGTGACGTCCTCGGTCTCGCCGGAGCGGTGGGACATCATGCAGCGGTAGCCGTTGCGCTGGGCCAGCTCGACGGCGTCCAGGGTCTCGGTCAGCGAACCGATCTGGTTGACCTTCACCAGCAGCGCGTTGGCGGTGCCGGAGTCGATGCCGCGCTGGAGGCGCTCGGGGTTGGTGACGAACAGGTCGTCGCCGACGATCTGCACCTTGTCGCCCAGCTGGACGGTGAGGGTGTGCCAGCCCTCCCAGTCGTCCTCGTGCAGCGGGTCCTCGATGGAGACCAGCGGGTACGCCTCGACCAGCTCGGCGTAGTACGCGGTCATCTCCTCGGCGGTGCGGGTCTTGCCCTCGAAGGTGTAGACGCCGTCGCTGTAGAACTCGCTGGCGGCCACGTCCAGGGCGAGCGCGATGTCCTGGCCGGGGGTGTAGCCGGCCTTCTGGATGGCCTCGATGATCAGGTCGAGGGCCTCGCGGTTGGAGTCGAGGTTCGGGGCGAAGCCGCCCTCGTCGCCCAGGCCGGTGGACAGCCCGCGCTCCTTGAGCACGGACTTGAGGGTGTGGTACGTCTCGGCGCCCCAGCGCACGGCTTCCGAGAAGGACTCGGCGCCGATCGGGGCGATCATGAACTCCTGGATGTCGACGTTGGAGTCCGCGTGCGAACCGCCGTTGAGGATGTTCATCATCGGCACCGGCAGCAGGTGCGCGTTGGGGCCGCCCAGGTAGCGGAAGAGCGGCAGGTCGCGGGACTCGGACGCGGCGTGCGCCACGGCCAGCGAGACGCCGAGGATGGCGTTGGCGCCGAGCGAGGACTTGTCGGCGGTGGCGTCGAGGTCGAACATCGCCTGGTCGATCAGGCGCTGCTCGGTGGCGTCATAGCCGACCAGCTCGGGGCCGATCTGCTCGATGACGGCCAGCACGGCCTTCTCCACGCCCTTGCCCTGGTAGCGGCCGGCGTCTCCGTCGCGCAGCTCCAGCGCCTCGAAGGCTCCGGTGGAGGCGCCCGAGGGGACGGCGGCGCGGCCGGTACTGCTGTCGTCGAGGCCAACCTCGACCTCGACCGTGGGGTTGCCTCGCGAGTCGAGGATCTCGCGGGCTACGACGACGTCGATGGACGGCACAAGGTTCTCCTTCGTCTGGATGGACGTCTGTCTTATGGCGTCTTGAAACCCTCTGAGCCTAACCGGCTCCCGTCGTGCCACCGCTCACAAGCTCGCCACAAACTGTGCCGCTGGGGGTGTTGTCGCTGGTCAGAGACGGTTTTCCGGGCAGGCATCTTTTTGTTTACGAGCGGAAGAAAACCCGGCGCGGGGTGGCTGAACGGCAGGTTGCGCTGCCGCTCGCCACCCCGCGCCGGGCGGGAGGATCGTTTCGCCGGTCCTTCGGGTCAGCTCACAGGGCGAGCTGCTGGCCGGGGAAGATCAGGTTGGGGTCATCCCCGACGACCGACTTGTTCTGCTGGTACAGCTGCTGCCAGCTGACGCCGTGGGCGGCGGCGATCTTCGACAGCGAGTCGCCGGCCACCACCGTGTAGGTGTCGCCGGACGCCACGGGGGCGCTCTCCTCGGTGTTCTCGGTGGACTGCGGGGCCGGGGCCGGGGCTTCCTCGACCGGGGCCGGCGTCTCCTCGACCGGGGCCTCCTGCGCCGGGGCGGGAGCCTCGGTGGTGGCGCCGGCGTCCGGGTTCACCTCGGCGGCCGGGCCGCCGGCGGACAGGCCCGCACGGGCGCCGCAGACCGGCCAGGCGCCGGGGCCCTGCATGGACAGCAGCTGCTCGGCGGTGGCGATCTGCTGCTCCTTGGTGGCCTGGTCGGCCTGCGGGGCGTACTGGGTGCCCCCGGCCGCCGCCCACGAGGAGTTCGAGAACTGCAGGCCACCGTAGTAACCGTTGCCGGTGTTGATGGACCAGTCGCCGCCCGACTCGCACTGGGCGACGGCGTCCCAGGTGTCCACGGAGGCGGCCTGGGCGCCGGTGGCACCGATCAGGGGGATGGCGACGGCGGCACCGGTGACGCCGGCGGCGGCCGCGAGACGGGTGGGCTTGGAGGGGCGGCGGTGACGGCCCTTACCGGAGAACAGCATGACGATCCTTCTCACCGGACGCCTGCGAGGTGAGCTGTCGGGTTCGGGTCAGTGAGTTGCCCGGCCGGGGCGGACGGATCCGTCCCGGCTTCACCCCAAGCCGCCCCGGGTCCGGCCCGTTCCGGGGAACGGATCGGTCTCGGTACGGCGTTCCGCCGCCCGGCCGCCTGACGGCCGCCGGGTGACGGACTGGGTCCCCCGCTCCTGCCAAGCGGTTGTGGCGCAGTGGTGGTCCCCCGGCCGGCGGCAGGATTCGGCGTACGGCCAGGGCGCCCGGTGTGTAAATCCGAGCGCTGGACACTAAACACAGGCCGACTAACGATTCAAGAACGATGAAGATCGCGGCGCGGCCTGGGCTTGACTCCGAACGGGGGATGTCTCCGCAGGTCAACGGGGAATCGGACAGTGCGGACCAGTCGGGCGGCATTGCCGCATAACGAGACGATGGTCACACTTAACCCGGTACGGAAGTCGCCGTCCGCATCGGTCCTTTATGCGCCCTTCCCGCCCAACTCAAGCTGCAAACCGGGGACTATATGGTCAGGGTTGTCCCCAATGACCGATTCGTTCGCCTGGTAGAGCGCCGGCCAACCGCCGTCCACCGTGAGCGCGTCGGCGATCTCCGAGAGCGTGTCGCCGGTGAGCACCTCGTACGCGCCGGACGCGGCGTCCTCCGCCGCGGCCTCCTCGGCGCCCTCCTCGGGGGCTTCGCCGGTGGCCGGGTCGGTGCGCTCCCCGTCGCGGTCCGCTGGGCGTTCGGCGTGCCGTCCGGTGCCGTCGGTGTTCTCACCCGGCTGGGCGTCCGGCTCGGGCGCGGCCTCACCCCGGTGGCGGCCGGAGCCGGAGCCGCCGTCCGTCCCGGTGTCGGCGGCGGAGCTGTCCTCCCGCTGCTCGCCGGCGGCGTCGGCCGCCGCGTCCGCGCTCTTGTCCGCGGGCTTCCCGGTGCTCTTGTCGCCGGCCCCGCCGGCCGCCGCGTCGTCCGTCGCCCCCGCGCCGGAGCCGGCGTCCGCCTCGTCCTCGGTGTCCGCCGTCTCCCTGGGGAGGATCTCGCCGATGCCGCTCTCGGTGGCGCCGGGCACCTCTGCGGTGACGTCCGTCTCCTCCTGGCCGCCGGCGCGGTACTCCTGCCACAGACCGGTGGTCACCGCGCAGCCGGGGAACGCGGCCTTGCCCTGCGCCGCCAGCATCCGCTCGGCGACCGTGATCTGCTGCGCCCGCGAGGCGAGGTCGGGCCGCTTGGCGAAGTCGGTGCCCCCGTGCGCCTCCCACTGCGCCAGCGGGATCTGGAACCCGCCGTAGTAGCCGTTGCCCGTGTTGGCGGTCCACACGCCGTCGCTCTCGCACGCGGCGGCGGCGTCCCAGGTCTCGGGGGTCACGGCGTTGGCGGACGTGGCGCCCAGCAGTGGCAGGGCGATGCCCGCTCCGGTGACTCCCGCGGCCACCACGAAAGCGGGGGCCTGCTTGGGACGACGATGACGACCTGTGCCGGAGCGCATGTGACTGCCTCTCGTGCGAACGACATGGAAACGGTGGTGCGGTACTGCGCTGGTGCGGTACTGCGGTGTGCTGCGGTGGTGCGTACTGTCCGGCCGCTGCGGCGCGGTGGTGCAGTTGAGCGCAGAACCTAGCCCGCCCTCCGGTGCGATCACAAGCTGATCCCACCGAGATCACATACAGATCACACTACTGACTCTCCGTCACATGGCTGGATGTGAACTCTACCGGCAGTGAGCGGAGTCCTCGCATGATCAGGCCACCGCGCCACCGCAGATCGTCAGGATCCACCGCAAGCCGGATATCCGGCAGTTCGCTCAGCAGCATCCCGATCGCCGCCCGCCCCTCCAGCCGCGCCAGCGGCGCCCCCAGGCAGTAGTGGATGCCGTGCCCGTACCCCAGATGCTGGTTGTCGCGCCGGGCCAGATCCAGCACATCGGGCCGCTCGAACCGGCGCGGATCGCGGTCCGCGCCGGCCAGCACCACCAGCACCGGATCGCCCCGTTCCACGCGCTGCCCGCCCAGGACGAGCGGCTCCCGCGCGAACCGCCACGTCGCCAGCTCCACCGGGCCGTCGTACCGCAGCAACTCCTCCACCGCGCTCTCCAGCAGCGCCTCCTCGCCCGCCGCCAGCGACCGCCGCAGATCGGCCAGTTCCGCCGGGTGGCGCAGCAGCGTGTACAGGCCATTGCCGATGAGGTTGACGGTCGTCTCGAACCCGGCGAACAGGAGGATGAAGGACATCGCGGCCGCCTCGTCCTCCGTCAGGTGTTCGCCGTGGTCGGAGGCGCGGATCAGGTCGGAGATCAGATCGTCCCCCAGATCGGCGCGCTTACGGTGGATCAGATCGCCGAGATAGGCCCGCATCCGCTTCACCGAGCGCCCGACTCCGCCCCGCTTTCCCGACGGATGCAGCATCATCCCGGCCCAGTCGCGGAAGTCGTCCTGGTCCTCCCGGGGGACGCCGAGCATGTCGCAGATGGCGTAGATCGGCAGCGGGAAGGCGAACTCATGGATCAGGTCCGCCTCGCCCCGCCCCGCGAAGGAGGCGATCAGCGAGCCGGTCAGCTCCCGCACCCGCGGCTCGAAGGCCGCCACCCGGCGCGGGGTGAACGCCTTCGCCACCAGCCGGCGCAGCCGCGTGTGATCGGGCGGATCGATGTTCAGCAGGTGCGTCATGACATTGGCGCCGCGCTCCCCCGGGATGCCCACCCGGCCGCTGTGGTGCGCCTGCGCGCTGTGCCGGTCGGGGTTCTTGCTCAGCCGCGGGTCGGCCAGCGCGGCGCGGGCGTCCGCGTACCGGGTGACCAGCCAGGCCGCCACCCCGCTGGGCAGCTCCGCCTTGTACACCGGGGCGTTCTCCCGCAGCCAGGCGTACGCGGGGTACGGGTCGGCGCCGAATTCCCGGCTGAAGAGGGGAGGGGAGGGAGTCGTCTGCACCCGTACGACGCTACGACGCGAGTCCGACACCGGGTGCGGCCGGGGACCTGTCCCGGTCCGGGATGACCGCCGAGACCCGGAAACCGCCCCCGTCCAGCGGACCCGACACGAACCCGCCGCCCAGCGCGGTGACCCGCTCCCGCATGCCCAGCAGCCCGTTGCCGCCGGAGGGCAGCGCCGCCGGCGCGCCGGGCTGGCCGCCGCCCAGCGGGGCCTCGTTCAGCACCTGCACCGCCACCTCACCGTCGCGGTGCGCCAGCCGCACCCGCGCGGCGGCGCCGGCCGCGTGCTTGTGCACATTGGTCAGCGCCTCCTGCACCACCCGGTACGCGGTCGACTCCACCTGCGCCGCGTACCCGCGCGGATCCCCCTCCACCGACAGCTCCACGGCCATCCCGGCCGCCCGGGACTGGTCCACCAGCGAGGCCACCTCGCTCAGCCGCGGACCCCGCGCGCCGCGCCGCCCGGCCGCCGCGATCTCCGCGAGCCGGGCCGCCGCGTCGGCCGCGCTCTCCGGCTCGCCGCCCGCCGCACCCGCCGCCTCGCGCGGCTTCTCCTCGGTCCGCAGCACGCCCAGCATCGTCCGCAGCTCGGTCAGCGCCTGCCGCCCCATGTCCGCGACCAGGCCCGCGTTCTTCGCCGCCTTGTCCGGATCCTTGGGCGCCACCGCCTGCAGCGCCGCCGCGTGCACCACCATGAGGGACACCCGGTGCGCCACCACGTCGTGCATCTCGCGGGCGATCCGGCGCCGCTCCTCGCCGCGCGCCCACTCGGCGCGCTCCTCGGCGCGCTCGGCCAGCAGCCCCAGCTCCCGTTCCAGACCGTCCGCGCGGTCGCGCAGCGACTCCACGAGCCGGCGCCTGGCGCGGACGTACATCCCCAGCAGCACGGGCGGCAGCGTGATCGCCACCGCGAAGAGCGCCGCCACGAACGGCTTGAACCACATGGGTATCGGCTGCTCGCGCAGCCCGGCGTCCTGTTCGATGAGCAGGAAGGTCACCAGGGCGGTGCCCACGCACACCATGGACGCCATGACCCCGATGATCCGGCGCGGCACCTCGGTGGTGGCCAGCGTGTACAGGCCCACCGCCGCCATGCCCATGCCCATCTGGGCCGGCAGCACCGCGATGGCCACCAGGATCACCGCCAGCGGCCAGCGCCGCCTGACCAGCAGCACGGACCCGGCCAGCCCCCCGAACAGCGCGGTGGGCACCACCGGCAGCCCCGTACGGCCGGCGAAGACGACGCTCTGGACGACGCACTCGATCGCCGAGGCCAGGGCCAGCGCCCCGTCCAGCAGGACGCCGCGCCGCCGCTCCCACCACCACAGCGCGGCGCCCCCCGGCCCCGCCTCCCCGGTACTCTCCGCCCCCGACTCGCTCATACCACCCACCCTAAGGGCGCGGTCCACACGTTTTCAGGCGCCGGGAGGGATCGGTGCCGGGAGGGGAGGGCATCGGCGCGGACCGCGGGCGTCCCGCCCCGGGAGGGGGGTGCGGCGGTGGGCCGAAGTGCCGTTCACGGCCTCGGATTCCGGTCGGCGGGGTCGGCTCGGGTAGGGTCTGTCCCGGCGATCCGCCGTGGGGTAATCGGTAGCCCGCAGGACTTTGAATCCTTGTAGTGCTGGTTCGAGTCCAGCCGGCGGAGCCCATCGGAGGCGGGGGTCCGGCAGGCGGCCGGGCCCTTCGCCCCAGCACCCCTCCCCCCTCGGGCCCGCGCCGGCACAGCTCCCGGCTACCGGTGCCCCAGCCGGGACAGGCACTCCGCCTCGTCGGAACGCAGCTGGATCACGGTCTGGTCGTACGGGCCCCGCTCGGCGGTGAAGTCCTGGAGCAGCCGCTGGATCTCCGGCAGCGCGCGGCCGTACTGGGCGGTGGCCATCAAGGTGGCGGCGTACTGCTTGCGCAGCGTGCGCACCACCGGGGAGTGCTGGCCGTAGCGGGCGGCGGCCCGGGGCACGGTGTGGCTGAGCAGCTCGGCCGCCTGCGCGTACTGGTGCCGGTCCAGCAGCCGCCGCACCTCCTCCACCACGGCCGACAGGTCCTGTTCGCGGGCGCGCGGCCGGGTGGCGGGCCAGGGAGCCATCGGGTGCCAGAAGGGGCGGGTGGGGTCCATGGGGACGGCGGGCGGCGCGCCGGCCGCGCCCGGGGCGGGCAGCAGCGGGGTGAGCGCGGCGAACACCTCGTGCGCGTCGGCGGGGCGGCCGGACGGGTCCTTGGCGAGCAGCCGGTGAAGGAGCACGGCGAGCCCGGGCGGGATGTCGGGGCGCAGTTGCTGGAGCGGCGGCGGCTCCTCGTGCAGCTTCTTGTAGAGCAGACCGGCCGCGTTCGGGGCGCGGAAGGGCGCCTGCCCGGTCAGGAGTTCGTACCCGATGGCGCCGAGCGCGTACAGGTCGGCGGCCGGACCGACCGGCGGGCCGCCGACGGCCTGTTCGGGAGCCATGTAGACGGGGGTGCCGAGCAGGGCGCCGGTGCGGGTGAGCCGGGTTTCCTCGTGCTCGCCGCGGACGGCGGCGATGCCCAGGTCGAGGATGGTCACCCGGCCGTCCATCCGGATCATCACATTGCCGGGCTTGAGATCGCGGTGCACGATCTCCACGGCGTGCACGGCGGCGAGCGCCGAGCACAGCTGGGCGAGGGCGGCGACCGCCCAGGTCCAGGGGTACGGGTCGTGCTCGGCCAGGTGGTCGGAGAGGTCGCTGCCGTCGATGAGCTGCATGACGAGGTACAGCTCATCGCCCTCGCTGCCGGCGTCGTGCACCCCCACCAGGCCCGGGTGGTCGATGCGGGCGGTGGCGCGGGCCTCGCGCAGGAAGCGGCGGCGCAGTTCCTCGGGGTCGGTGGTGCCGGACAGGGAGGACAGCTGGTTGGCGTGCAGCAGCTTGACGGCGACCTTCCGCCCGCCGAGCGCGGAGTCCTGGGCCGCCCAGACCTCCCCCATGCCGCCCTTGCCCAGCGGCTCGGTCAGCCGGTAGCGGCCGGCCAGCACGCGGGGGGTCACCGGTGCCCGCCCTCTTCCTCTTTCCTGAGGTAGGCGCCCAGCTCGTCGAGTTCGTCGGCGACCTGCCGCATCCGGGGCGAGGCGGCGGTGGGCGGCGCGGGGGCGGCGGCCGGCGGCGGACCGTACGGGGACGGCGGCCCGTACGGGGCGGGGGGCCCGTAGTACGGAGCGGGGTACGCGACCGGGTGCGGCACGGCGGGCACCCGCCCCGGGCGTTCGAAGCGGTCACCGCGGACCGCGTGGACGGTGGCGGCGACGATGAGCGAGAGCCAGAAGAAGCCGACCAGCGCGGACACCTCGGCGACCTCGCCCTCCTCGGTCTCGGTGGTGGGCAGGAGGTCGAGCCACACCAGCAGGCCGACGGTCAGCAGGACGTACAGGCCCAGCACCGCCCAGTCCAGGGTGCGCCTGCGCTGCAGCGCGAAGCGCAGCATGGGCACCCAGGAGAGCAGGCCCAGCGACAGCGCGGGGAAGCAGGCGAACAGGGTGCGCATGATGAGCGCCCGCGCGCCGGGGCCGCGGCGCGGTGCGGCGGCCGGGGCCGGCCCAGGAACCGGAACCGGCGGCGGGCCCGGGGGCGAAGACGGCCCATACCCGTACATGTGCTCTCCCCGTCACCCGTTCGGCTCCCGCTTTCCGCGGGGAAGGATGATATCCGGGGCGGGGGTGCTCAGTCTCCGGGCGGCAGGGTTCCCTCGGTGAGGCCGTCGACGGTGCCTTGGACCAGTTGCCGTCCGAGATCGGCCGCGTGCTGGAGGGCGTCCTCGAACGCGGCGAGATCACGGAAGCCGCGCCCGTAGCGGCGCTGCGTCTCCAGCGGCAGCCGGGGGACCTTCAGCCGCCGGACGTCCACCCGGGTCGCGCTGGAGGCGTAGCTGCTGGCCTGCCGGGTGTTGGCGGTGCCCCGCAGGAACCCGGCGAGGAACCAGGGGTCCAGGGCCGCGGTGTCCGGGCGCAGCAGGGACAGCCGGCGGTCCGGCGGTTCGCCCGCGGCGGCGTCGGTGACGACATGGGTGGCGGAGCCGTCCAGCAGCAGCGGGACGAGGACGTCCCCGGCGCGGGTGGCGGGCGGCGGCTCTCCGGCGGCGGAGTGCGTGTGCAGTTCGAGGGCGCCGGCGCGGACGAGTTCGCCGATGGTGACGGTGGACCAGTGCGCGCCGGGCGCGGTGCCGCTTCCCTCGTCCGGGTGGACGGCGGCGGCCAGGGACGCGGTACGGCGCAGGGTGCCGCGCAGTTCCTCCTGCACGGCGGCCAGGGCGGCGGTCCCGGTGGCCTCGGTGGGGGGCGGCAGGTGGCGGGCGGGGGCCAGGTCGACCTCGTCGTCCAGGAGGTCGATGACCGGCAGCGCCCGGCGGGTGCCGGGGACGGGGCCGATGTCGCCCGCGCACCGGAACTCCTGCCAGGCGTCGAGGATCGTGCGGCGCAGCCCGGGCCAGTCCAGGCCCGCGCGGCCGCCGCCGGCCGGGCGGTGGGTGGTGGCGGTGTCGACGACCAGCAGCCGAGGGTCGGGGGCGGTGGTGCCGTCGGGCTTGCGCAGCACCCACAGATGGAGCGGGAGGCTGTGCGGCGGGGCGGCGCCGGCGGGCAGCGCGATGACGGCGCGCAGCGCCCCGCGGCGCAGCAGGGCGGCGCGGACCCGGCGTCCGGTGCGGCGGGAGGCGGCGGCGGGGGGCATCAGCAGGACGGCGGTGCCGCCGGGGCGCAGCCGGGCCAGGGCGTGCTGGACCCAGGCGAGTTCGGATTCGGCGCGGGCGGGCAGGCCGTACTCCCAGCGGGCGTCGTAGGTCAGCTCGCTGTGGCCCCAGTGGCGTTCGTTGAACGGGGGGTGGCACAGCACGGCGTCGACGGTGAGGTGCGGGAAGGCGTCGGCGAGCAGGGAGTCGCCGTCGCGGACCTGGACGGTGGCGGAGCCGCGCAGGGCCAGGCGCAGGGCGCCGAGCCGGGCGAGCACCGGGTCGGCGTCCTGGCCGTACAGCTCGGTGGGCGGCGCGGCGGGGCCGCGCCGGGCGGCGGCGAGCAGGCCGCCCGCGCCGCAGGCCGGGTCGAGGACGGAGTGGGCCGGTCCGGCCAGGGCGGCCATCAGGTCGGCGGTCTCGGGCGGGGTGAGGGTGAGCCGGGCGGCGGCGCCGTCGGTGTAGCGGCCGAGCGCGAACTCGTACGCCTCGGCCGGGTCGCTCCCGGCGGCGACGCGGGCCGCGGCGCGGGCGAGGGGGGTGTCGGGCGGGCCGCCGCCTCCCGGGGTCCCGGCGCCGTGGCCCAGGTACTGCTCGCCGAGCGCGGTCAGGGCGGCGCTGTGGCCCGCCGGGTCGGACTCGATCAGCTGCCACAGCCGTTCGCGCGGCGGCACCTCGGCGAGTTTGCCCTGGTCGCGCAGCCATCGTTCGATCTCGGCGAGGGAGAACGTGGGGCTGGTCTCGGTGCCGCCGACGGGCCGGGGGAAGTGCTCGTAGCGGCGCCGCCAGTTGCTGACGGCGGCGCGGCCGACGCCGGCGAGGCGGGCGATCCCGGCCGCGGTGACCTCGGTGGTGTGGTCCGGCACCTGCATCACTCCCATCCCCGCCATCCCCCGTCCGTGTGTGTAACGGACCTTACCTACCCCAGAGTGCCCTCTCGATACACGGTCAGTCCATATCGGGCACTCATTTCCCGTGTTGACTCGGTTCACAGGCTGTGTTGTAGTTACGCCATCGGTTCACGAAGAGCCGGGACAACACCCTGGGAGGGGACCCGTCATGACCGCCACCGCCACGCCGCAGCAGCCCCGTACCTCCTTCCGCCGCCGCCGGATCCAGGCCCTGGCCGGACTCGCGGCCGTCACCCTGGCCATGGGCGCGCTGACCGCCTGCGGCGAGGACAAGCCGACCAAGAACGAGGGGGCGGCGACCCCGGCGGACAGCGACACGACGCAGGAGGAGACCCCGGACCAGGACACCGGGGAGGACGAGGCGGCGGACGACGCGGCGGCCGGGAGCGGCTCGGACTACTTCACCGTCGACGACATGGCGGTGTGGGAGGAGAGCGGGATCGAGATCAGCGCGGAGGCCCCCGAAGCCTTCGCCCCGGGCGAGTACGCGTTCATCGAGGCCGACGAGTACGACGCCTACAAGGTCGAGTTCACCCTCACGAACACGGGCACCGAGCGCCTGGAGACCGCCTTCATCATGCCGTTCGCCTACGACGAGAACGGCATCGAGGTCGAGGACATCTACGACGGCGACATCAGCATGGGCTTCCAGAGCAAGGTCGACCCGGGCGTCACCGTCACCGCCGAGTACGGTTTCGCGCTTCCCCCGGGCAGCACGTCCTTCACCGTCGAGATCTCCGACCTCCTCGACGAGGAAGCGGTCTGGAAGTTCGAGCTCTGAGGCGCCGCCCCTTGGCGTCCGCCCGCCGCTGAACGGAGGGAGCGGCGGGCGGACGCCGAGGGGCCCGGGGTACGTACGGCGCGTACGTACCCCGGGCTCCTTCCGCGTGCTCGTGCGCTCCTGGGTCAGGACCCCGGGATCGTGGTCAGGAACTCGCCCGTCCACGCCAGCAGCTGCCGCCCCGTCAGCGGCTTCCCGCCGACCCTCGCCGTCGCGGGGCGCGGCACCAGCACCTGCCCCGCCGCCCGCTTCACCACGGACCCCGGGTACACCCGGGTCAGCCGCAGCTCCTGCGACTCGCGCAGCTCCACCGGCGAGAAGCGGATCTTGTTGCCCTGGAGCGTGATGTCCCCCACCCCGCAGGACCGCGCCAGCATTCGCAGCCCCGCCACCAGCAGCAGGTTCTCCACCGGCTCGGGCAGCGGACCGTAGCGGTCGGTCAGCTCCTCGCGCACCGCCGCGATGTCCTCCTCCGTCGTCGCCGCCGCGATCGAGCGGTACGCCTGGAGCCGCAGCCGCTCACCCGGCGCGTAGTCGTGCGGCACATGGGCGTCCACCGGCAGCTCGATCTTCACCTCCAGCGGCGCCTCCTCCGGCTCGCCGCCACCGGCCTCCAGCGTCGCCCGGTAGTCCGCCACCGCCTCGCCGACCATCCGCACATACAGATCGAAGCCCACCCCGGCGATGTGCCCGGACTGCTCCCCGCCCAGCAGATTGCCCGCGCCCCGGATCTCCAGGTCCTTCATCGCCACGTACATGCCCGCGCCCATCTCGGTGTGCTGGGCGATCGTCGCCAGCCGCTCGTGCGCGGTCTCCGTCAGCGGACGCTCCGGCGGGTACAGGAAGTACGCGTAGCCGCGCTCGCGGCCCCGGCCCACCCGGCCGCGCAGCTGGTGCAGCTGCGAGAGCCCGAAGGTGTCGCCGCGCTCCACGATCAGGGTGTTGGCGTTGGAGATGTCGATACCGGACTCAACGATCGTCGTCGAGACCAGCACGTCGAACTTCTTCTCCCAGAAGTCCACCACCACCTGCTCCAGCGCCGACTCGCTCATCTGCCCGTGCGCCGTGGCGATCCGCGCCTCCGGCACGATCGCGCGCAGCCGCGCCGCCGCCCGGTCGATGGACTCCACCCGGTTGTGGATGTAGAAGACCTGGCCCTCGCGCAGCAGCTCACGCCGCAGCGCCGCCCCGATCTGCTTCTCCTCGTACGGGCCGACGAACGTCAGCACCGGGTGCCGCTCCTCCGGCGGCGTGGTGATCGTCGACATCTCCCGGATGCCGGTCACCGCCATCTCCAGGGTGCGCGGGATCGGCGTCGCCGACATCGTCAGCACGTCCACGTTGGCCCGCAGCTTCTTCAGCTGCTCCTTGTGCTCGACGCCGAACCGCTGCTCCTCGTCCACGATCACCAGACCGAGGTCCTTGAACTTCACCTCCGAGGAGAACAGCCGGTGGGTGCCGATCACCACGTCCACCGACCCCTCGCGCAGCCCTTCGAGCACCGCCTTGGAGTCGGACTCCGACTGGAAGCGGGAGAGCGCCCGCACCGCCACCGGGAACTGCGCGTACCGCTCGGAGAACGTGCCGAAGTGCTGCTGCACGAGGAGGGTGGTGGGCACCAGCACCGCCACCTGCTTGCCCTCCTGCACCGCCTTGAACGCGGCACGCACCGCGATCTCGGTCTTGCCGTACCCGACGTCGCCGCAGATCAGCCGGTCCATCGGGACCGACTTCTCCATGTCCTCCTTGACCTCCCCGATCGTGGTGAGCTGATCGGGGGTCTCGGCGTACGGGAAGGCGTCCTCAAGCTCCCGCTGCCAGGGGGTGTCCGGGCCGAAGGCGTGCCCGGGGGCCGCCATCCGCGCCGAGTACAGCTTGATCAGGTCGGCGGCGATCTCCTTGACCGCCTTCTTCGCCCGCGCCTTGGTCTTGGTCCAGTCCGCGCCGCCCAGCCGGTGCAGGGTCGGCGCCTCGCCGCCCACGTACTTGGTGACCTGCTCCAGCTGGTCGGTGGGGACGAACAGCCGGTCGCCGGGCTGGCCGCGCTTGGCCGGGGCGTACTCCACCAGCAGGTACTCGCGGGTCGCGCCCTGCACGGTGCGCTGCACCATCTCGATGTAGCGGCCCACCCCGTGCTGCTCGTGGACGATGTAGTCGCCGGCCTCCAGGGTCAGCGGGTCCAGCGTCTTGCGGCGGCGGGCCGGCATCCGGGCGCCGTCGCGGCCGGCCGCCTTCTGGCCGGTGAGATCGGTCTCGGTGAGAACCGCCAGGCGCAGCGCCGGATCGGTGAAGCCGTGCTCGATCGCGCCGCAGGCCACATGGACCAGCGCGGGCGCGATCTCGCCCGGCAGGCCCCTGGCCGCCAGCCGGGCCGCGATGCCCTCGCCCGACAGCACCTCGGCGGTGCGGGAGGCCGGGCCCTGGCCCTCGGTGAGGTAGACGACACGCCAGCCGTCCGCCAGCCAGCCCTTGGTGTCGGCGAGCGCCCGCGCGGTGTCGCCCCGGTAGGACTCGGCGGCCCGCAGCCCCAGCCGGACGGTGTCGTCCTCGGCGGTGGCGTCCGCGCTGAACGGGCTGACCGTCCACCACGGCATGCCCAGCTCGGCGGCGTGCTCGCGCACCTCGGCGATGCCGCGCAGCGAGGCGGCGCCGACATCGATGGGCGCGTCCCCACCGCCGGCGCTGGCCGCCCAGGAGGCCATCAGGAACTCCTGGCTGGTGGCGACCAGGTCGGCCGCCCGGGTGCGGACCCGCTCCGGGTCGCACACCACGGCCATCGCCCCGGCGGGCAGGACGTCCAGCAGCAGCTCCATGTCATCGACCAGAACCGGGGCGAGGGACTCCATGCCCTCCACCGCGATGCCCTCGGCGATCTTGCCGAGCAGTTCGCCCAGCTCCGGGTGCTCCTCGGCGAGCACGGCGGCCCGCTCCCGTACGGTGTCGGTCAGCAGCAGCTCACGGCACGGCGGCGCCCACAGGCCGTGTTCGGCGATCTCCAGGGACCGCTGGTCGGCGACCTTGAAGTAGCGGATCTCCTCGATCTCGTCGCCCCACAGCTCCACCCGCAGCGGGTGCTCCTCGGTGGGCGGGAAGACGTCGAGGATGCCGCCGCGCACGGCGAACTCGCCGCGCTTCTCGACCAGCTCCACCCGCTGGTACGCGGCGGCGGCGAGCGCGGCGGTCACGCGCTCCAGCTGGACGCTCTGCCCGCCCCGCAGGCTGACCGGCTCCAGGTCACCGAGCCCGGCCACCTGCGGCTGGAGCACGGAGCGGATCGGCGCGACCACGACGGAGACGGGGCCGGCGCCCGGGTCCTCCGCACTCGGGTGGGCCAGGCGGCGCAGGACGGCGAGCCGGCGGCCGACGGTGTCGGCGCGCGGCGAGAGCCGCTCGTGCGGCAGCGTCTCCCAGGAGGGGTACTCGACGACGCCGTCCGGGGGCAGCAGCGAGCGCAGCGCGGCGGCCAGGTCCTCGGCCTCCCGACCGGTGGCGGTGACGGCCAGCACGGTACGTCCGGCGCCGCGCGCCAGGGCGGCGACGGACAGCGCCCGGGCGGCGGGCGGTCCGACGAGATCCACCTGCCGGCGCGTGCCGGCGCGCGCGGCGGTGACCGCCTCGGCGAGGGCGGGGTCTTCGACGACGGCATCGAGCAGGCCGTGCAGGCTCATGGAGGTCCATCCGGTCCGGTCACGGGGCGGGCAGGCACGCACAACAGCCCGGTACGCGCAGCGCACCGGGTTTCCCCCAGCCTACGCCTCCACACCTCCACCCAAATGGGTGCATCGTGCAAGCGGATGGATACACCTGGTGACCGACGGTAGAAGGGGCGGGGACGGGGAACGAACCCTGTGGGTCGTTTCACGTTCGGAACTACGGGGTGGTCGTGTGTACAGGCAGCCGGGCACGTATGCGCGCACGCGCCGCCGCAGACCGGGGCGCCCGCCCGCCTTCGGCACCCTGGCGGCGATCGCCCTGGGCATCACGCTGACCGCGTTCGCCGGCCAGTGGTACCTGGACCGCGCGGTGAACCATGTGGCGGGCGGCTGGCGGGAGAGCTCCTGCGAGGAGGCGTACACGGCGGCCGGCTTCGAGCCGCCGCAGGAGGTCGCGGACGCCCGCTGCGCGCGCCGGGCGGCGGACTTCGCGGCGGTCTTCACGGTGCGGGGCCCGGATTTCGAGGACTGGCTGACCGAGCAGCACGGCCTGGACACGGCGGCCCTGCACCACCCGCCGACCGCGCCGGAGAGCTCGGCGGACCACACCCTTCAGTGGTCCCCGCCCGACCACGCCCCGGCGCTGACCCGTTCGCAGTCGGGCCTGAGCGTGACGGCCTACGGCACCCCGGAGGGCGACACGCGGGTGCGCTGGCTGTTCAGCGCTTGAGGAGCAGATCCGCTTCGATCTCGATCTTCGCTCCGATGGACTCGGGGAGCACGAGCGACTCCCCCGGCCGGTACACGGACCGGGTGCGGTACTCGCCACCCACCGGGTCGGTGAGCACGAGGACCCTGCCGTGCTTGCGGTCGCCGATCACGTAGACGGGCACCTGGGCCTCGGCGTACGCCGCGCGCTTTCGCTCCAGGTCGTCGCGCCAGTTGGAGGAGGTGATCTCGACGACCATCCGGAAGACGGACGGCCGGTAGCAGTTGTGGCCGACGAGGTGGTCCTGGTAGTCGTCGTCCACCACCGCCAGGTCGGGAGCCGCGTGGTCCTCCCGGCCGGTGGGCAGCCAGAGCCCGATGGCCTGGGTGACCCGGGTCTCACCACCGTGCAACGAGGCCAGCGCCAGCGTCAGGCCGGTCAGCGAGGAGCCGTGGGGCCCGTCCACGGGGGGATTCACGACGAGCTGCCCTTCGAGGATTTCCGAACGGTAGCCGGGCAGCAGCTCGTTGGTCAGCTCGGCCAGATCCATGAGGGTCTTGGGGCGCGTCACCACGAGCTGGTCCGTGCGCTCGGGGGCAACCGTCATGTCGTCCTCCCGCCGGACTCGTCTGCCATGTCGCCTCGCTCCATCATGAAATCCGCCGGTGCGACCCGAATCGATTCTGCTACGCGGGACACGTCAACGGGGTGCGGCGCTCAGGCCCGCCAGGAGGAGGTCCAGGCCGGCGTGGAATTCCTCCGCCGCCGGGACCCGGGCGGCCTCGGTCGCGGTGCGGGACAGCAGCGGGTAGGCCTCGGGCGGCAGGTCGGCCAGGGCGGTGGTGGCCTCGCCGGAGAGCGGGGCCAGGTGTTCGTTCTGCAGGGCGCCGGTCAGGTAGGCGAGCAGGGCGCGCAGGGCCAGGGCGCGGCGGCGCGGGGTGAAGCCGGCGGAGGTGAGGACGCGCAGGACCGCCTCCGACCACAGCTGGACGGCGGCGGAGGTGTGCCGGTGGCTGACCGTCAGCGGGACCACCCCGGGGTGTGCGGCGACCGCCGCGCGTACCCGGTCCAGGAGTTGGGCGAGCTGCCGCTGCCAGGGTTCGCCGGGCGGGGGCGCGGTGTGGACGGTGCCGAGCACCAGGTCCACCACCTGCCGTTCCAGGGCCTGGCGGTCCGGGACGTAGCGGTACAGGGACATGGTGGCGATGCCCAGTTCGGTGGCCACCGCGCGCATGGACAGGCCGGGGAGGCCGTCGCGGTCGATGACGGTGAGCGCCGCGGTGGCGAGCTGGTGCGGGGTCAGGGAGCGGGGACGGGGCACGGCCGAAAAGCGTACACCATACGCTCACGACCGGCCCCGACGCACCCCGACCCCGTACCCCGGCCGGCTACTCGGTGGCGACGGCGGTCAGGATGTTCATGCGCCCGGCCCGGAACGCCGGGGCCAGCGCCGCCACCAGGCCGACCAGCGCCGCGCCCGCGAACACCGCCGTGATCACCGGCCACGGGATCTCCAGCACCGGCATCCCCTCCAGCGCCATCAGCCGCTGCGCCGCGGCGCCCCACGCCAGCCCGAGCCCGGTCCCCAGCAGCGCGCCGAACAGCGCGATCACCACCGACTCCAGCCGGATCATCCGCCGCAGCTGCCGCCGGGAGAGCCCGATCGCCCGCATGAGCCCGATCTCCCGGGTGCGCTCCACCACCGCGAGCGCCAGGGTGTTCACCACGCCCAGCACCGCCACGATGACGGCGAGCGCCAGCAGTCCGTACACCATGTTCAGCAACTGCCCGATCTGCGCGCGGATCTGCTTCTTCAGCTCGTACTGGTCGAGCAGTTCCATCTGCGGGTACGGCTCCAGCGCCGTCTCCAGCGCCGTGCGGGCCTCGTCCGCCCGCCCGTCCTGCGCCGTGACGAACAGCATCAGCGGCAGCGGCAGCGCCTCGTCCGGTACATGGGCCCGCGCGGTCTCCAGCGAGAGGGCCCAGGTGCCGCCCTCCAGGGTGGACTTCTCGGTGATCGCGCGCACGGTGAGCACGGCGCTCGCGCCCCGCTCGAAGGCCACGGTCAGTTCGTCACCGACGCCGATCCCGAGCTCGGCCGCCGCGTCCGCGTCGACGGCGATGCCGTCGGGCTCGTACGCCCGTTCCAGGTCGCCGGCGACCGTGCCCACCGTCAGGTCCGTCAGCATGCTGGGCTGCGCGGCGGACAGCTGCCGCTCCGTCACCCGCCCGTCGGCCGTGGTGATCTCGGCGGACAGCATCCGGTACTCGGTGACGGAGGCGAGCGGGCCGCCGTCGCTCTCGCGCACGCCCGCCACGGCGGCGCCCACGTCCGGCAGCACCGGGCCGAAGTCGACCGGGCTGACCATGAAGTCGGCACCCACCGACCGGTCGATCTCGTCCGTCGCCGAGGACACCATCGAGGCGCCCACCACCGACAGCGCCGACACCAGCGCCAATCCGATCATCAGCGCGGAGGCGGTGGCCCCGGTACGGCGGGGGTTGCGCAGCGCGTTCCGCTCCGCCAGCCGTCCCACCGGGCCGAAGACCCGCAGCAGCAGGACGCCCAGCACCCGTACCACCAGGCCGACCAGCGCCGGGGCCACCAGGATCAGGCCGAGCAGGCTCAGCACGATGCCCAGCGCCAGATACCCCCAGCCCTGCGAGGCGGCCTCCACCGTGGCGGTGGCGGCCAGCAGCCCGAGCCCGCCCAGCGCCAGCACGCCGCCCACCGCGGCCCGCACCCGGCCGGCCCGGACGTCCCCCGGGGTGCCGGCCTCCCGCAGCGCCGCCATCGGCGTGATCTTCCCGGCCCGGCGGGCGGGGATGTACGCGGCCAGCAGCGTCACCACCGTGCCCAGCACCACCCCGCTCACCGGCACCGACCATCCGATGGTCAGATCGTCGGTGCTGAGGTTCATGCCGAACTCCCGCAGCACCACCATCAGCCCCACCGCCAGGCCGATCCCCGCCCCGAACCCCAGCACCGAACCGATCAGCCCCAGCAGCAGCGCCTCGATCAGCACCGAGCGGTTGACCTGCCCCCGCCCCGAGCCGATCGCCCGCAGCAGCCCGATCTCCCGGGTGCGCTGCGCCACCAGCATCGAGAACGTGTTGACGATGAGGAAGACCCCGACCAGCAGCGCGATCCCGGCGAAGCCCAGCAGCACGTACTGGACCACCGACATCACCTCGCCGATGGCGTCCTTGCTGTCGTCCGCGTACTCCTGTGCCGTGCGCAGCCGGTAGTCCTCCGCGCCGACCGCCGCCGCCACCGCGTCCCGCAGCTCCTCGTCCGTACGGGACCCGTCCCCGTCGACGTACAGCTCGGTGTACGCGTCCTCGCCGCCCAGCAGCACCTGCCGCGCCACCGGCCCCTCGAAGTACAGGACCGTCGCGCCCGGGTTGGTGACCGTGAACGCCGCGATGCCGCTGATCCGCACCGGGAAGTCGCCGAAGGCGGTCAGCACCCGCAGCGGATCGCCCACCGCCAGGCCCTTCTTGCCCGCCGTGTCGGCGTCCACCATGATCTCGTCCGGCCCGCGCGGCGGCGCCCCCTCCCGCACCTCCATCGAACGCAGTTCCACCTCGGACCAGGCGCTCGCGATGGTCGGCGCGCCCGTCGTCGGCCCGATGTTCTCGTTCGCCGCGTCCACGACGACCACCAGCGGCGAGGAGACCGTGCCGGTGACCCGCTCCACCCCCGGAACGGCCGCCACCTCCGCCGCCAGCGCGGCGGGCACCGTGTCCGGCTTGCCGACCGCCGAGGGAACGTCGAAACCCCCACCGCCCGGCCGCTCCACCGGACCGACCATCACATCGGAGGCGGTGCGGGCGAACAGCTTGTCGAAGGTGGTCGTCATGGTCCCGGTGAACACCAGCGTCCCGCACACGAACGCCACCGACAGCAGCACCGCCATCCCCGACAGCGCCATCCGGCCCTTGTGGGCCATGAAGTTGCGCACCGATGTCCTGAGCACCGTCATGCCCCGCCCTCCCCCGTCCTCACAACCCTTGGTCCCGCTCCGCACCTCAGGCTAGAAGCCCCGCCCGCACCCGTCGTCGCCCTGCGGAACGACCTCGCCGGCCCGCCACCTAGGGGCTTCCCCCGACCGGTGCGTCCCGTTCATCCCCCCGTTCCCCGCCGTGCATCCAACGACGCCCCCGCCCCGCTAGCCTCCCCCGGCCCCCTCCCGCCGTCCCGTCACCCGAGGTCACCCCATGCGCCTGCCCATCCCCCGGCAGCGGTCCCGCGCCCGCCGAGCCAGCCGCGACCCGCACTGGGACAACATCCGGTACTTCTCGGGTGTCCTCGTGGTCTTCGGGCATGTGATGGACTCCGTCGCGGACCGCGACGGACTGCGCTGGCTGTACATCGCCTCCTGGGCGATGCGGGTCCCCGTGTTCGTCATGGTCGCCGGCTACTTCTCGCGCGCCGACACGCTCACCCCCCGCGAGGCCCGCCGCCTCATCGAGTCCGTCCTCGTGCCCTACCTGGCCATCGGACTCCTCCACAGCCTCCAGCGCCACCACTACGACGGCGGCGAGTGGACCTTCTACACGGCCGAACCCGGCTGGGGGCTGTGGTTCCTGCTCTCCCTGCTGTGCTGGCGCGCCGCCCTGCCCTACCTCGCCCAGCTGCGGTACCCGCTCGCCACCTCCGTGTTCGTGGCGCTGCTGGTGGGCTACATCGCCGACATCGGCGCCTACCTCTCGCTCTCCCGCACCTTCACCTTCCTGCCGTTCTTCCTCCTCGGCTGGCGGCTGCGGCAGGGCTGGTTCCGCGACGCCATGGTGGCCCGCTGGAGCCGGTACGCGGCGCTGGGCGTCATCGCCGCCACCCTCGTCATCGCCTGGGTGGTGCGGCACGAGGTGAAACTCGGCTGGCTGTCCATGAAGGGCCCCTACGGCCAGGGCCACCTGCTGGACGCCCCCTTCGCCTGGGTCACCCGGGCCGGCGCCCTCGCCGTCGGCTTCGTCGTCGCGCTCGCCTTCATCCGTCTCGTCCCCCGCCGCCACCTCCCCGTCATCAGCTACCTCGGCGCCGGCGGCCTGTACATGTACCTGCTGCACCCCCTGATGCTGCGCCCGCTGCTGGAGCGCTACGGCGTCGACTGGGTCGGCCCCTGGCCCGAGCAGGCAGCACTGCTGCTGTTCGCCCTCGCGCTGGCGACCGCGCTGGCCACCCCGCCCGTACGGTGGCTGCTGCGGCCCCTCGTGCAGCCCCGGATCGGGTGGCTGTTCAGGACCGGGACGGCCCCCGCGCCGCGCGACCCGGGGCCCGGCGCCGACAAGGGCGCCACCTCCGGTTCACCTGAACGCCAACTCGACGTCGCGCGGCCGGTGTAGACAGGAACGGCGCCCAGCACGACCGAGGACCTCGCGTCCCATCGAAGGGAAACGTAGAAAAGAGATGGGAAGCGGAACCCCACGCGTCGTCGTCCTCGCCGACTCCGACAGCCGCTGGAAATGGGCGGCGTCGGTCGCCCGCCGGATCGCCCCCGAGCACGCGATCGACGCCCGTTTCCTGGCCGTCGCCACCACCCCCACCGAACGGCAGATCGCCGAGGTGGGCATCGTGCCCGACACCACCGCCGTCGTCAGTTGCGTCGAACTGCTCGAGGATCCGGCCGTGCACACCGCCGACCTGGTGGTGCTGGGCACCACGGGCGGCACGGTGCTCTCCCTCATCCACTCCCTCGGCGTGGCCTGGGAGGGCAGCCCGCACCGCCCGCTGCTCGTCACCGGCTATGTGGGCGTCGTCTACGAGAACCTGGTCGACGGGCTGCTGCTGCGGGTCGGCTCCGACCTGATACTCGCCAACTGCGCCCACGACGCGGAACGCTTCCGCTCCGTCTACCGCAGCATCGGCGCCGACCCCGAGGACATCGTGGAGGCGGGCCTGCCCTTCCTGGGCGGCGACCCGTACGACCCGCCCGCCGTCTTCGGCACCCACGGACGCGACCGGCAGCCCACCGGCGCCCGGCCGTTCACCGTCACCTTCGCCGTCCAGCCCTCCGTACCCGGCACCCGCGCCGCCCGGTTCGGGATGCTGGAGAAGCTGGCCCGGCACGCGCGCCTGCACCCGGACCGCGAGGTCCTCATCAAGCTGCGCAACCGCCCCGGCGAGGCCGTCACCCACACCGAACGCCACTCGTACCAGTCGCTGTACGAGGAACTGCCGAACCCGCCGGCCAACCTCACCCTCGTCTACGGCGACATGGGAGAGGTCCTGGACCGAACGGATCTGCTGGTCACGGTCTCCTCCACCGCCGCCATGGAGTCCATCCACCGCGGCATCCCCACCGCCATCCTCACCGACTACGGGGTGCGCGAGGCCCACGGCAACCACTACTTCATCCACTCCGGGCTGCTCGCCTCCTGGGCCGAACTCGACAAGGGCCTCATCCCCGCCGTCGACCCCGGGTGGGCCGCCAGCCGCGGCGTCGGCCACCAGGACCCGTACGCCGCCGCCCGCGCCCGCATCGCCGAACTGCGTGCCACCGCCCCCGGCACCCGGGCGCCCACCCACCCCTACTACACGCCGCAGAGCGCCGCCGACTACCTGGAGACGCTGCTGTCCCGGCGCGGACTCGGCCTGGACGGCAAGGCACTGCCGCCCAGCCACGACCGCGCCCCCACCGCCGTGCGCCGCCTCATCCGGCGCGGCGCCGGCGGCCTCTACCAGGTCGGCCGCAAGCGCGTCGCCCCGGTGATCCGGCGGCTCGCCAAGGGCTGAACCGTTCCCGGCCGGGGCGGGACCGGGTGGAAAGCCGCGCTGCGCAGGGTAGTCACCACCGTGCGGCCTGCTTAAGATCGATCCGACCCGAACCGGACACCACGCCACCCCGCGGGGAGCCGCAATGAAGCGCCGCACCACTGCCCTGTCCGTCACCGCCGCCGCCCTGCTGGTGGCCGCGCCCCTGCTGACCGGGTGCTCCACCGGCGCCCATCCGGGAGCGGCAGCCGTCGTCGGCGGGGAACGGATCTCCATCTCCCAGGTCCAGGGCCACGTCGAGGCGGTGCGCGCCGCCCAGCGCCAGCAGCCCGACGCCGACGAGCTGATCTCCACCAGCAGCACGCTCACCCGCGAGACCGTCAACTTCCTCGTGTACCTCCAGGTCGTGGACCGCGCCGCCCAGTCCCAGGGCGTGGAGGTCACCCGCCGCCAGGTGCAGGAGGCGCGCGCGGACGCCGAGGCCAACGCGGGCGGCCCCGAGGCGCTGGCGCAGAGCGCCCTCAGCGGGCAGGGCGGCCTGCCGCTGACCTCCGGCCAGATCGACGACGTGCTGCGCAGCAACCTCCAGATCCAGGGCATCGCCGAGGAACTCGGCGTCCTGACGGACCCGCTGGGCGGCGAGAAGGTCGGCGCGCTGCTCGCGGAGACGGCGCAGGAGGTCGGGGTGGACATCAACCCCCGGTACGGCACCTGGGACGCCCAGACCGTCTCCCTGGTGGACCTCCAGGAGCCCTGGCTGCGGACCGCCGACCGTGATCAGCAGGCGGTTACGCTCGACGGGTGACCGACTCCGCCCCGGCCGGCCCCGGCCGTATCGTCCTGCTCACCACCAGCCACCGGGTGGCGCCCGGGCTGCTGTCCTGGCCCGCCTGGCAGCTGCTGCGCGCCGCCGACCGCGTGTACGCGCGGGACGGCGGCCACCCACTGCTGCCCTATCTCCAAGAGGCCGGGGTCACCGTGGCGGGCGCCGCCCCGGGCGGCGCCGGGCTGCTGGAGGAGTGCGCGGGCGGCCGTACGGTCGTGGTGCTGGCGGGCGCGGACGGCGAACGGCGGCTCACCGACGAGCTGGCCGCCCTCGCCGGCTCCGGACGGCACACCATGCCCGCGCTCGAACTGCTGCCCGGCGCGTACGACCTGCCCGGTGCCCGGCTGCTCGACCTGGTGCAGGTGATGGACCGCATCCGCGGCGAGTGCCCCTGGTCCTCCACGCGCGGCCACCGGGACCTGGCGAAGCACGGTCTTGAGGAGATGTACGAGCTGGTCGAGGCGATCGAGGCGGGCGACCGCACCGAGCTGCGCGAGGAGCTCGGCGACGTCCTGCTCCAGGTCGTCTTCCACGCGCGGATCGCGCAGGAGGACGCGGAGGAGCCGTTCGACGTGGACGACGTGGCGGGCGGCCTGGTCGCCAAGCTGGTCCACCGGCACCCGCACATCTTCGGCGACGAGCACGCCGAGACGCCCGAGGACGTACGGAAGCTGTGGCTGCGCACCAAGGCCGAGGAGAAGCGGCGGGAGTCGGTGACCGAGGGCATCCCGCTGAGCCAGCCGGGACTGGCGCTGGCCGCGAAGCTGGCGGGCCGCGCCCGCACGGCCGGCCTCCCGGCCGAACTCCCCGCACCCACCGGCCCCGGGGACTTCGGCGCCCGGCTGCTGGCCCTGGCCGCCGAGGCGGAGGCGGCCGGGGTGGACCCGGAAACCGCGCTGCGCACGACCGCCCGCGCCTTCCGCGACACGATCCGCGCGGCGGAGACCCCCACGTCCTGACGCCCACCCCGGCGGAGCGCCGCCGGGCCCGGGGCCGATCGGCGAAGGGTCGATCAGCGAAGGGTTGATCAGCGGGGGTTGATCAGCCGGCCCGGCTCCGCCCCGCTCAGCAACGTGGTGAGCGCGGTCCGCAGGTCGGGGCCCAGGTACCAGTCGCCGGTGTGGTCCAGGGCGTACATCCGCGCCTCCCGGTCCATCGCCAGCAGCGCCGTTCCGCCGCCCTCCGCGCCCAGCGGGCACAGTTCGGTCCCCAGCGCCTGCCCCAGATCGTTCAGGGTGCGCGCCCAGTGCAGCCCGCGCAGCGGGTCGATGACGACCGACCCGGGCGCGTACCGGCGCCCCGGTCCCATCGGGTGCAGCCGCAGGCCGCCGAACTCCGCCCAGGTCTCGAACGCCGCGGGGAACAGCGCGTGCGGGTGCCCCAGCGGCGAGCGGTGCCCGCTGAGCGTGTCGGCCCAGCGTTCCGCCTGCTCGATCATGCGGCGGCCCGGCTGCCATCCCGCGTAGCCCAGCGCCTGGTCCAGGTCGAAGCCGTGGCCGGGACCGCCGCCGGCGCGGGCCTCCTCCGGCATCCGCAGGGTCAGGGTGGGTCCGGTGAGGTCCGCCCCCGGCGCTCCCTCGCTGACGCTCTCCACCCCGAAGTGCGCCAGCAGCGCCGCGCACGAGCGGCAGTGCGGCGCGTACGTGCCGTGCTGCGGGTCGCCGTCCTCCCTGATGTGCCGGGTGGTGATCACCGCGCCGCGCAGCAGCCGGGCGTCGCCGCCCTGGCTCAGGTGCCGGGAGATGAGCGCCACCTCGGGGCAGCGTCCGGCGTGCCGTTCGCGGTCGGCCGGGCCCAGTGCGTTCAGTAACTCCCGTACCAGCGGGTGCAGCCGCGGGGCGTCCTGGGCCGAGCGGAGCACGGCCGCGCCCTTGAGGGGGTGTTCGCGTCCCGGCAGGGACAGCGCGGCGGCGGTGGTGGGCAGGATGCCGTCGCGCCGGTGCCGCAGCACGGGGACGACCGGCCCGGCGTCCGCCTGGCCGTCCTGACCCTCAAGATCCAGCGTCACCGGCATCCTCGTGCTTTCTCCCCCGGGCCTCCCCACAATGCCGATCAGCTTGCCACAAGCCGTTGTCACGACCGGTTAAGCAGCCCTGGGACGGTGCCCATGACACATGGACCTCGTAGGCTGTCGGGCAACAGCGTGACCGCGCAGGAGCAGCAGGGGGCCAAACGCCATGACGACAGGTCGGCTCGGGCAGCATGCCGCGCCACCGAACGGGGCCTATGCGGGACAGCTGGTGCAGTTCCCCGACCCGGTACGGGCGGCCCGTTTCCCGCAGGGCGTCCGGGTGGACGCGGAGGGATTCCCGGATTTCTCCCCGTTCGCGAGAGCGGCGGCCGAGATCGCCGAGCCCCCCGAGGGCTTCGGCATCGACGAGCTGCGGCTGACCGACTACGTGTCGGCCAACGCCGCGCTGCACGCCGCCGGTCACGAACTGTGGGCCGATCTGCCGCCGGTGGCCACGCCGCACGGCTGGACCTGGCACCACGTGGCCCGCTCCCGCCGCCTCGAACTCATACCCGTCGAGGTCAAGGCGCTGCTGCGGCACCACGCCGGTCTGGCGACCACCGCGGTGGACCAGGACAAGCGCGGTACCCGCCCGCTCCAGGACCCGAAGCCGGTGCATTTCGCCGCCCCGTACTCGGTGGCGGTGGAGGAGGACCGGCTGCGCGCGGCCGAGGAAAAGCTGGGGTACCCGCTGCCGGGCGCCTACCGCTCCTTCCTCAAGGCGGCCGGTGGCTGCGCCCCGGTGGGCCTGGCGCTCGACGCCGAGCTGGGGCTGCTGATCGACCAGCCGTTCTTCACCCTCAGGGAGGAGGCGGCGGTCAACGATCTCGTCTACATCAACAAATGTCTGCGTGATCATCTGACGAAGGATTATCTCGGGGTCGCCTTCGTGCACGGCGGGATCATCGCCGTGAAGGTCAAGGGCGAGGACATCGGTTCGGTGTGGCTGTGCGCCTACGACGACGCCCGCGACCGTGACGGGCTGACCGTCCAGGAGCGGGTGGAGACCCTGCTGCTGCCGTGCGGGGCCGACTTCGACGCGTTCTTGCTGCGGCTGGCGGGCAGCCCGCCCGAGCTGGAGACGGTGGCCGATCTGATGGTGGACGGCGGCTTCGCCCGCGCCGTCCCGGTGGAGGGGTGAGGCGGCGATGGTGACCTTCGCACAGGCGCAGGAGCGCGCCGACCGCTGGGTGAACGGCTCAGCCACCGGGGAACGCAGCCGCGAGGTGCGGGTGCGCGAGTTCGATCTGGGTTTCGTGGCCTGGGCCGAGGACTGCGGCGGGAAGCTGGTGATCGCCCGGGACAGCGGCGAGTCGACGCTGTGGCCCGCGCTGCCGGTGAGCGAGGTGATACGGCGGTACGAGGAGACGTACGGTGCGGCCCTCGCCGCCGCCCCGGCCGCCGAGCCGCAGGGCCGGATGGACCTGGAGGCGACGTCGTTCCTGCTGACGCCGCCGGACTGGCTCCAGGAGGCGGCGGACCGGGCCGCGGCGGCCGCCGACGGGGCTGACGCCGCCGAGGACGCGGGGGCGGACAGCGGCTCGCTCTCTCCGTCCGCACCGGACGCGCGGCCCGCGGCCGACCCCGACCCGTGGGCCGGCACCGACACGACGGGGGCCGCTTCCGGCTCCGGCGGGTGGGCTGAGGGGGACGACGCCACGGGGCAGCACGGCTCCGAGGCGGACGGCACCGAGCCGGCACCCGCGGCCGACCCCGACCCGTGGGCGGGCACCGACACGGCCGGGGAGCCCCCGGCCGCCGACGCGGGCGCGGCGTCAGGACCGGAGCCGCAGGCCGATCCGTGGGCCGGCACCGACACCGCGGGGCCGCCCTCGGCCGGCGGCTCGGTGTGGGACGCCACCGACACCTCGGGCAGCGGCACGGACATCCCGTCCGTGGCTCCGCCCGCCACCGTCTTCTCGCCGCCGGTCGTGCTGGACCGCGAGCCGCCCGCCGGACTCGGCAGGGACGACCGGAGCGCCCCCGGGTCCGCGCCGGCCTCCGAGGCCCGTACCTCCGTGCTGCCGCAGGGCAGCGCGCTGCCCAAGACCCAGCTGCACGACGCCCTGCCCCCGGCGGGTTCGGCCCAGCCGCCCCAGCTGCCGCCGGTGCCGCCGGCGCCCGCACTGCCGGGCGGTACGGGCGGCGGCGCCGCCGATCTGGCGTCCGCCGACACCGCCAAGGCGGCCATGGCGCCCACCGCCCCGCAGGGCGGCCCGCCGCCGGCCCCCTCCCGGCCGGGTGCCTCCGTGCCCCCGCCGCCGCCCCCCGCGCCGGCCCTGCCGGGTGCGGCGAACGGCGGCGACGACGCCTACGTCCCCACCCAGCAGGTCAGCCCGGAGGAGATCGCCGCGCTGAAGGCGGCGGCCTCCCGGCCCACCGCGCCCAGCCCCTCCCAGGCGCCGCCCGGCCCGCCGAGCGGCCCGGGGGTCCCCGGCGGTCCCGGCGGCAATGTGCACGCCGCCGCCACGATGCTCTCCCCCGCCCCCGGCACTCCCGGTGCCGGTGACACCGGCGGCGTCCCGTTCCCGCCGCCGGCCCCGGCCGGCCCGGGCCACGGCACCCCGCCGCCGCCACCGCCCGGCCCCGCGATCCAGGCGCCGGGCGGCCCCGGCACGCCGCCGCCCCTGGGGCAGCACGCGCCGCCGTCCCAGGGCCAGGGGTACGGCTTTCCGCCGCCCGGCATGCCCACGGTGGGCTCCGGGTACATGGCGGTACTGCGCTACCGCGCGCCCGACGGCTCCGAGCAGCAGCTGATCCGCCGTTCCGCGCCGGGCATGCCGCACCCGGAGTGGCAGCTGCTGCACGAACTGCACGCCATGAACGTGCCGCCGCAGCAGGTCCTCGAACTCCACACCGAGCTGCAGTCGTGCGAGCTGCCCGGCGGCTACTGCGCCCGGATGATCCGCGAGAACTGGCCGCAGGTGCGCATCACCCACACCGCCGCGTACGGCCACGACCACACCTCGCGGCAGGCGGGCGTCCGGCATCTGGTGGAGCACCAGGACGAGCTCCAGCAGTTCGCCGACGGGCCGCCGCGCTCCGCCCCCGTGCGGGCCCCGCTGCCGCAGCAGCAGCCGGCCCCGGCGGTGGGTCTGGACGTGATCGGCCAGGAGCTGGCGGACGCGTTCGGTCCGCAGGCGATCTTCCGCTACGACCAGCAGTCGGTCTCCCGGCAGGGGGTGCCCGAGATCGTGGCGCACACCCTGCTGTGGTCGGGGCTGCCGCTGGAGATAGCGCCGATCTTCTGGGCGTACGCGCAGCCGGGCCGGCTCGTGCCCACCCTCGCCGAGGTGGCGGCGGAGCGCGGCATCCAGCCCGCCCCGGACGCCGGTTCGTACCTCGTCATGGGGACGGACTTCGGCAAGCAGCTGTGTGTCCAGTACGGCACGGCCCACATCGTGGCGGTGCCGCTGGAGGCGGGACCGGGCGGGACACCGGTGACGCCGCAGTTCGTGAACGCCTCGCTGCCGCAGTTCGTGCGCTGTCTGGCGCTGCTGGGGCGGATGTGGCGGCTGCGGTACGGGCTGAACCCGGAGCAGGCCGGGCACTGGACGACCGATTTCCAGGCGCAGCTGGCCTCGCTCGACCCGCAGGCGGCGGCCGACCCGGAGAACTGGTGGTCGGTACTGCTGGAGCAGATGTGGGACGGACTGCTGTAAGGGGCGTGGGCGCCCGGCCCGGTGCCCGGGTCCCCCCGTCCGGACGGGGCGGGCGCCCCGCTCGGGGGCCCCGCGGTGACCTTGCGGTTATCCTGCGGGAACCGGCCATCTCCATCGAAGGGCACAGTCACGTGAGCTCCGTTCGCCCGGCAGCCGTCATCGTTCTCGCAGCGGGTGCGGGGACCCGCATGAAATCCGCCACCCCCAAGATGCTGCACGAGATCTGCGGCCGGTCGCTGGTGGGCCATGTGGTGACCGCCGCCGCGGAGCTGGAGCCCGAGCGGCTGGTCGTGGTGGTGGGCCATGCGCGGGAGCAGGTCGCGGCGCATCTGGCGGAGGTCGCGCCGGCCGCGCTGACGGCGGTGCAGGAGAACCCGAACGGCACCGGGCACGCCGTCCGCGCCGCGCTCGCCGAACTGGGCGGGGCCGGTGAGCTGTCCGGCACCGTGCTGGTGACCTGCGGCGACACCCCACTGCTGACGGCGGACACGCTGGCGGAGCTGGCCCGTACGCACGAGGCGGAGGGCAACGCGGTCACGGTGCTGACCGCCGAGGTGCCCGACCCCACCGGTTACGGCCGGATCGTGCGGGACGCGGCGGCCGGTGGCGCGGTGACGGCCATCGTGGAGCAGCGCGACGCGGACGAGGCGCAGCGGGCGATCCGGGAGATCAACTCGGGGGTCTTCGCGTTCGACGCGCGGCTGCTGGGCGAGGCCCTCGCCCAGGTCTCCACGGACAACAGCCAGGGCGAGGAGTATCTGACCGATGTGCTGGGCATCCTGCGCGCGGCCGGCCACAGGGCGGGCGCGTCGCGGGCGGCCGGGCACACGGAGATCGCCGGGATCAACAACCGGGTGCAGCTGGCCGCGGCCCGGCGGCTGCTGAACGACCGGCTGCTGGAGCGGGCGATGCTCGACGGGGTGACGGTGGTGGACCCGGCCACGACGTTCATCGACGCGACGGTGACCTTCGAGCCGGACGCGGTGATCCACCCGGGCACCCAGCTGCTGGGCACCACGCACATCGGGGGCGGTGCGCAGATCGGCCCGAACACGCGGCTCACGCACACCTCGGTGGGCGAGGGCGCCACGGTGAGCAACACGGTGGCGGACAGCGCGCGGATCGGCGACGGGGCGAGCGTGGGCCCGTACGCCTATCTGCGCCCGGGTACGGTGCTGGGCCGCGCGGCGAAGGCGGGCACGTTCGTGGAGATGAAGAACTCCACGGTCGGGGAGTCGACGAAGGTGCCGCATCTGTCGTATGTCGGTGACGCCACGATCGGTGACTTCACCAACATCGGTGCGGCGAGCGTCTTTGTGAACTACGACGGGGAGTCGAAGCACCACACCACGATCGGCTCTTACTGCAAGACCGGCTCGGACAATATGTTTGTGGCGCCCGTCACGGTCGGGGACGGTTCTTATACGGCGGCGGGTTCCGTCATCACCAAGGATGTGCCGCCGGGTTCACTGGCGGTGGCGCGTGGTCAGCAGCGGAATGTGGAGGGCTGGGTGGCCCGTAAGCGCCCGGATTCCCCGGCGGCGCGGGCGGCCGAGGCGGCCTCCGCGGCGCGGGAGCACAAGCCCTCCGAGAACTGATCCGCAGGTCGGGTCCCTCCCTCCGCTGTCCGAAGGGCGAACCGCGCCAAGCGGCGGCGAAGGGCGGGAAGTACCGTAGAGGTGCCCCGAACGGGCCGATACGCGCAGAAGCGGACTCCAAGGAGACACACTGTGACCGGGATCAAGACGACCGGCGAGAAGAAAATGATGCTCTTCACCGGCCGCGCCCACCCAGAGTTGGCGAAGGAGGTCGCCGCCGAATTGGGCGTGGGACTGGTCCCGACGACGGCCAGGGAATTCGCGAACGGCGAGATCTATGTACGTTTTCAGGAGTCGGTGCGCGGCGCCGACTGTTTTCTGATCCAGAGCCACACGGCGCCGATCAATACGTGGATCATGGAACAGCTGATCATGATCGATGCGCTCAAACGTGCTTCCGCGCGCAGTATCTCCGTGATCATTCCGTTCTACGGCTACGCCCGGCAGGACAAGAAGCACCGCGGCCGTGAGCCCATCTCGGCCCGGCTGATGGCGGATCTGCTCAAGACGGCCGGCGCCAACCGGATCATCACCATGGACCTGCACGCCGACCAGGTGCAGGGCTATTTCGACGGCCCCGTCGACCACCTCTTCGCGCTGCCGGTGCTCACCAGCTACATCGGGGGCCGGGTCGACCGCGCCAAGCTGACCGTGGTCTCCCCGGACGCCGGGCGGGTCCGGGTCGCGGACCGGTGGGCGGACAAGCTGGGCGCCCCGCTGGCGATCGTGCACAAGCGGCGCGACCCGGACGTGGCGAACCAGGTGACCGTGCACGAGGTCGTGGGTGATGTGAACGGCCGGGTGTGTGTCCTGGTCGACGACATGATCGACACCGGCGGCACCATCTGCGCGGCGGCGGACGCCCTGTTCGCCAACGGTGCGGAGGACGTCATCGTGGCGGCCACCCACGGTGTGCTGTCGGGTCCGGCGGCCGACCGGCTGAAGAACTCCAAGGTCTCGGAGTTCATCTTCACCAACTCGCTGCCCACTCCCAGCGAGGTGGAACTCGACAAGATCACCGTGCTGTCGATGGCCCCGACCATCGCCCGCGCGGTGCGCGAGGTCTTCGAGGACGGCTCGGTGACCAGCCTCTTCGAGGGCGACGCGTAACCGGATTCGGGCAGGGCCTTCCTCGCCGGGTACACTGCCCGGGTTGCTCGGCGAGGGAGGTCCCCCAGCGGGGGGCGTCCGTTATCGACGCGCTCGTGTTCCACGCAGCAGGTCCCACCAGGGCCGGGTGACATGTGCCGTATCCATACCACCCGAGCCTGAGGGAGAACCACCATGGCTGATGTGAAGATCGCCGCCGAGGTCCGCGAGGAGTTCGGCAAGGGCGCGTCGCGCCGTATCCGCCGCGAGGACAAGGTCCCGGCCGTCATCTACGGTCACGGCGGCGACCCCGTGCACGTCACCCTGCCGGGCCACGCCACCATGCTGGCGCTGAAGAACTCCAACGTCCTGATCACCCTGGACATCGCCGGCCGCGAAGAGCTGGTCATCCCCAAGGCCGTCCAGCGTGACGCGCTCAAGGGCTTCCTCGTCCACCTCGACCTGCTGGTCGTGAAGAAGGGCGAGAAGGTCAACGTCGAGGTGCAGCTCCTCACCGAGGGCGACCTGGCGCCGGGCGCCGGCCTGCTGGAGCACGTGCTGTCCGCGCTGCCCGTCGAGGCCGAGGCCACCGACATCCCGCAGTCCCTCACCGTCTCCGTGCAGGGCCTGAACACCGGCGACTCGGTGCTGGCGAAGGACGTGCCGCTGCCCAAGGGCACCACCCTGGCGATCGACGGCGACGACATCGTCGTGCAGGTCGTGCAGCCGCAGGCCGAGGAGCCGGCCGCGGGTGCCGAGGGCGAAGAGTCCGCCGCCTGACACCGTAGGCACACGGAGTGAGCCCGGGCCGGTGACGGCGGGGATGGAAGGATGCGGGGCATGAGTGAAAGCACCTCTCCCGCTCCGTCCCCCTGGCTGATCGCCGGCCTGGGCAATCCCGGTCCGCAGTACGCGGGCAACCGCCACAACGTCGGCTTCATGGTGGCCGACCTGCTGGCCGACCGGATCGGCGCCCGCTTCAAGGCGCACAAGTCCCGGGCGATGGTGGCGGAGGGGCGTCTCGCCGGCCACCGGGTGGTGCTGGCCAAGCCGATGACGTACATGAACGTCTCCGGCGGCCCCACCGGCGCGCTGAGCGCCTTCTACAAGATCCCCGCCGAGCACGTCATCGCCATCCACGACGAACTCGACATCGACTACGGGGTGCTGCGCCTCAAGCGGGGCGGTGGCGACAACGGCCACAACGGGCTGAAGTCGCTGACCGCGACCCTGGGCCGCGACTACTACCGGGTGCGCTTCGGGGTGGGCCGCCCGCCGGGGCGGATGGATGTCGCGGCGTTCGTACTCAAGGACTTCTCCAGTACCGAACGCAAGGAACTTGACTACTTCGTGGACCGGGCCGCCGACGCCGTGGAATCCCTGATCACGGACGGTCTGGAGCGGGCGCAGGGCGCGTACAACGGCTGACCGGGGGTTGACCCGGCGCAGGGCGTTGGCCAAGGATCTGCGCCATGCCCGTCCGACGCGACCGACTGCGGCGAGCAGGGGAGAGCGCGTTCGGCGCGCTCCTGCTCACCCGGATGATCCTGATGACGCTGCTGGCCCTGCTGATGGTCACCGGTGGCGCCTGGAGCTCCTGGGACACCGCGCGGGACGCGCTGCGGTCAGCGGAGGGGGCGGCGGGCCCGCTGACGCTCGCAGCGTGCGACCGGGAGCGCTGCACGGGAACGTTCGGCCCCTCGGGTGAGACCGTTGCCCTGTACCAGCGGATCGGCCGGGAGCCGGGCGAGACGCTGGAGGTGGCGCTGCGCCCCGGGACGGCGGAGGTGGTCCGCACCGGGGCGCCGGGGGTGCTGTACGCCTGCCTGCCGCTGGCCGGTTCGCTGCTGCTGGCCGGGATCGTGATCGGCGGCGGTCTGCGGATGTACCGCACCGCGTGGGCCACGGCGGGGGCGGGCATCGCGCTGCTGGCGGCGGCGTTCGCCCTGTGGTGAACCGGGCGGGTCAGCCGGCGTGTTCCCGCACCACGGCCGGCTCCGGTACGGCCGGACCGGTACGCGCCCGGGGCCGGTACCGGGAGACGGCGACCCCGGCCAGGCACAGCGCGCCGCCCGCGAGGCCGACCACGCCGGGCACCTCACCCAGCAGCACCCAGGACATCAGCAGCACCAGGGCGGGCACCACGTAGGTGGTGGCGCTCATCCGCCCGGCGGTGGTGCGGGCCAGCGCGTACGCCCAGGTGGTGAAGGCCAGGGCGGTGGGGAGCAGGCCCAGGTAGACCATGTTGAGGGTGGCGGAGACGGGCGCGTCGGCCAGTTCGGACACCAGCGCGCCGCTGAAGGGAAGCGCGGCGACCATGCCGACCAGGGCGCTGAAGGTGACCACCTGGAGCGGCCCCGCGTACCCGAGCGCGGGCTTCTGCAGCACCACCCCGGCCGCGTACGTCACCGCCGCCAGCAGGCACAGCAGCACACCGGTGGTGGACGCGTCGCCCTGGCCGGACATGCCCAGGCCCACGACCACGGCCCCGGCGAAGGAGATACCCATACCGAGCAGCAGCGTGCGCGGCAGCCCTTCCCCCAGCATCCGGCCGCCGATGAGCGCGACCAGCAGCGGCGCGATGTTGACCAGCATGGCGGCGGTGCCCGCGTCCACCTGCTGCTCGCCCCAGTTGAGGGCGACGTTGTAGACGCCGAACCACAGGAAGCCGGAGGCCGCGATCCACGGCCAGGCGGCCCGCGGGGGCCATCCCACCCGGCGCACCAGGCACACCGCCCCCAGCGCCAGCACGGCGAAGAGCAGCCGGCCCAGGGTCAGCGCGCCGGGCGAATAGGCCTCCCCGGCGCTGCGGATGGAGACGAAGGCCGAGGCCCACAACACGACGGTGACCCCCGCCGCGACCGGCGCCAGCCACTTCTCACGCCCACTGTCAGGTGCATCGCTGCTCATGCTGCTGACAGTAACCGCATCGGGCCACGCACTCAACGCCTTTCGTGCTGCGAAGCGCGACATCCGCCGTAGTGTGGATGCCATGCCCGCCACCTACGACAGCGTGCCCTTCAGCGAACTGGTGCGCGGCGGCAATGTGGCGATACTCCGCGATGTTCTGCCCGACGCACTGCCCTGGAGCACCTTCCTCCCGGAGCGAGACCTCGACAGCTTCATCGGTGAGCTGGTCTCGACCGCCCAAGGTGCGGCAGCCCTGGACCATCCGAATCCCCTGGCCCCGCTCCTCAGCCAATGGCGCCACAGCGCGGAGATCTACGCCGACCCGGCCCTGCACGCGGCCATCACCCAGGAGCCCGAAGGCGACCTGGGTCCCGCACCCGCGCCGGAGGCCACCGAGTGACCCCGATGCGAGGCGACCGCGCCGCTCCCCCGCCGGTCGCGGGCGAGTACGACCTGCGGTTCGGGCCATCACTTCAGGCCCACGTACCGCAGTTGCCGGAGAGGGAAGCCGCCGACCTCACCCTCGAAGAGGCCGCGGCCGAGGCGGGCGGCATCGCCGCACGTTCCAGCGTCACCGCCGACGACGTGCGACGGGTCATCGCCGAGACTCGCGAAGCCCGTCAATGACTGTCCTGGACAATCCGCCCCGACCGCTGTTGACCGTCGCATGGCCCGGCGCTCGGTAGGGTGCGGGATCGTGGTGATCGATGAGAACCGACTGGCCGCGCTGCACAACGAGGCCGTGACCGGAAACCCGGAAGCCGCCCGGGAGTTGGGGCGGCTGCTCTGTCTCCTCCCGGACGAACCGGACGGCGAGGCATGGCCCTTACCCCACTGGCCCGGCGAGCCCTGGCTGCGGGCGGCGCTGACCGCCCGCCCCGACGACGCGTCCGCCGCCGTCCTGCTGGCCGGGGTACTCGCCCAGCAGATCGAACGGCGGTACGTGCTGGGCGACCCCGACGCCGCCATCGCCCGCCGGCAGGGCGAGGCCCTGCACCTGTACCGGGCCGTGCTGCGCACCGACCCCCACCACCCCACCGCCCGCGCCGGACTTGAGGTGCTGCGCCGCCCGGCCACCGCGCTCACCAGCGACGACACCTACAGCTACTACCGGCTCGACGCCGCCTTCCCCGACGGCGCGCACACCGCCCGCCTGATCACCGCGGACCCGCACGAACTGCGCTGGGCTGCCCGCCCCTTGCTGACCGCGGACGCGGCACTCTCCCTCACCCTCCACACCCCCGCTGACAAGCCGCACACCCTCCAGCTCCCCGGGGGGCTGCTCCCCGCCGACCTGCCGGAGCTCCCCGGCCCGGCCCTACCTCCCGGCCACCCCGTACGGCTCACCCTGGACGGATCCGAGGTCATCGCGTACTACGGCTACGGGCCGATTCTTTAGCCCCGACAGTTCACTGCCACCACGTGTGGGTGCTGGACAACTGATACGGACTACCTTCAGGCTGAGTGGCTCGCCGGCCCGGCAGCGGTGACGGTAGCGGCCCAGGACTTGATCGTCAGCAGATGGCCGGCCTGGAGACCAAGGCGGTGTTCGGGCTGGACAAGGAGTGTGGGCCGACCGCTGGTTGTTCGGGCGACGGCCCACGTGTGGTCGCTGGTAGTGAAGTCGTCGTCGATCCAGGCAAGGGGAGCATCGGCGGCGTGCCGGGCGAGGTAGTCGCGCTTCCACAGGTAGCCGCCAGGGTGGCTGGTCGTCAACGGCAGCCGGGGCAATGGGACATGGGGCCAGGCCGGGAATCCGAGGAGGGGCGCGATGAGGCGCGAGGCGTCGGAGCGCCAGCTGGTGCACCACACGGGCGCGAGTCCGGTGTCCGCGAGCAGGTCCTGGATCTGCGAGCCGTGGCGAGGGTTGAGCCAGATCGTCACAGGTGTGTCGTAGCCCGTGGGCGTTACATGGTGAATGGTGTGCGTGCTGGGGGTATTGCCGTGGTCGTCCGGTCCGGGGATGAGTACTCCGTCGATGTCGAGGTACAGAAGCATCCGGTTCTCCTTTGAGGAGGCCTTTGAGTCAGCGCCGGGTCCACAGGGTCACGTGGTCGTGGCGGTCGTCCGCGCGCAGGCTGGCCAAGAGCCGGCCGCCGGGCCGCAGCGCAGTGGTGACGGCGATGAACAGCGGGCGAGGGTCCGTGAAGGAGAAGGCTCCGAAGATGGAAAGACACACATCCACGGTGCCGGGCGGCAGGCGGTGCAGGTGGGCGGCGGCGTCAGCCTGGACGAAGGAAAGCCGGGGAAGGTACCCGTACAGGACGCGGGCACGGTGGATCTTCGCGGGGTCGTGATCGATGCCGATACAGCGGGCACCATGAGTAGTGAGATGGGCGAGGTTGTGGCCGCTGCCGCAGCCGAGTTCGACCACAAGGGCCCCGATCAGATCGCCCAGGATGGAGGCGTCTGGGCCGGCTCCTGGCCGCCTGGTGAGTTCCAGACGGCCGGGCGGGGTCAGGCTTGCAGCAGTCCGGCGGCGTCCACGAGGTGGCGGGTGATGACGTTCAGCCATGTATCTTCGGCTCCTTCTGCCCAGCCCATCTCCATCTGCTGGGTGAACCATTCGGCCACCCAGACGCGGTGCCAGCCCAGGGCCCAGGCTGCGGCTTCCAAGCCGCCTCGGTCGGACAGGGTCTCCTCCGGGCCACCTGCTTCGACGTAGGCGGTGAGGAAGTCGCGGGTGCGGTCGGGATCGGGGTGGGTGATGGTGCCGTGCCAGGAAGCCAGGTCCAGCAGGCCGGGACCGGCGAAGGCCCGTGCGAGGTCCAGCACCCGCAGCCCGGTCGTTCCGATGTGCACGGAGGTGGGGTGGAACTCGGAGTGCACCAGGCCGAACGGCGGCAGTTCAGCTCCGGCAACACGGACCGGGGCGGTCTGCCGCAAGGCCGCCCCGGCCGCACGAGCATGCTCGGGGCCGCCGTGACGGGCGAGGCGGCGGACGATCTTCTCCGGCAGCGCGGCCAGTTGCGATTCGCCCAGGCGAGCCAGGCCGGGGGCGATGGTGACGCGGTGGATCCGCACCGCCGCCGCAGCACCGTCCTGGTCATCGGCTTCGCGAACGGGCTCACCGAGGTCGTCGATCAGCATCCCCAGCAGCGGCCCGTCGTGCCGGGCGGCATGGACGGCCGGCACCGGCAGCCCGGCAGCGGCGGCCACGCCAAGTGCGTGATCTTCTCGGTGGAAGGGTGCCTCGGCGTATTTGAGCACCACGGACGTGCCGCCCGGGAACGTGAGGCGTTCCACGCCGGAGCGTGCCCACACCCGAATCGGCCGCCGGTCGGGGCCCGCGGGCAGGCCGGCATCGTCCAGGAGGAGGGGGAGCATGGCCGTCACGTCCGTGGTGTCCATGGGTTCACTTCTCTTCGTCGGTCAGTTTTCGGTCGGGGCGCTGATGCGACAGGCGTACACCGCTGCCAGCCATGCGTCGCGGAAGGACCGCAGATCGGTGCGGAATGTCTCCACGGACGCGCCGTACGGGAGGCAGGCGCCGCCGGACTGGTCGGGCACGGACTGGCAGCCGTGCACGAGCCGACCGCCGAGCGCGGTGTGGGCCTTGATGGATTCCACGCGGCGCGACTCGTTGAACCACGTGCTGTGGTATACCTCGTCAATCATGCCGCCCGTCGCCCCGTCCAGATCGAAGACGACAGAGGTGGCGGCGGGGAAGAACCAGCACGGGCCGACGTTGGAGATGGTCCCGTCAGGCTCGACCTTGTTCAGCGCCATGAGTGTTGCGGCTTCCCGGAGCATCCGCAGTTCACCCGGTCCGATCTGTTCCAGACCGCCGACCGGGAGCAGTTCGTCGCGGAAGAGGTAGGAGTACACCTCGAAGGCGATGGCGAGTACCTCGGTGGCGTCGGCAGTGGTGCGACCGTGGGTGCGGATGAACTCCAGAGCGGTCTGCTCCAGGGCGGTGTCCGACGTCTCCTCCGTGCCCAGGAGCTGGTCGCGGACCAGCTCCCAGTCGCAGACCAACCAGGAGGCGGAGTCGAAGCGGAAGAAGTACTGGGCCGGGTCGATGGTGATGTACCGGCCGCTCACGGTGATGCCCGGCAGGCGGGACCAGCGGACGTCGAACGCTTGGGGCAGTTCGACGCCGATAACGGGTGGGGTGGTTGTGGTCATGTGCGCGACCTCCTTGAAGGCCCTGGCAGCCGGCGGGTTGCCGGATGCGCTGCATCAAGGAGACCTGGACAACATGCCCCATGCCAGGGCGAAATCGGGGTATCGATGAGGCATCCAGGTGGCTCTTGGCCCGCTGGTCTGGGGAGTTGATGCGATGGCCGCAAGACGAGACCGCTTTGCACGCCACCGCCAGGCGGTCGGGCTGACGCAGGAGGCGCTGGCCGGCCTGCTGGGCGTCGACCGTTCGACGATCGTGCGCTGGGAAAGCGGCCGGGCTACGCCGCAACCGTGGATGCGCCCACGTCTCGCCCGTGCCCTCCGGGTGAACGCGGAGGCGCTGGACTCTCTGCTCACGACCGGAGGGGACCCGGATCGACCCGGCCCTCCCCGTCCGCTGTTCCGGATAGCGATCTGTGGAAGCCGGGCAGCCGGTTGTGATCCCACCCTGCTCGATGAGAGCGTTCGTTCCTTGGCCGGGCTGGTCACGGCACACGGCTGCCAGGTTCAGCACGGACCGTTGGGTATCGGTATCGAAGTGATGACCTACATCGCCGATCACTACCGGCCTCAGGAATTCGTGCGCGCGATTGGCCTGTTCGGCCACGGCAACGTCGTGCGCCGCGTGAACTACGTGATTGTGGCGGGAGGAGGACAGGGCACTGAGGAGGAGATCCGTCTCGCCCGGTCACTTCGGGTGCCGGTGTTGCCCATCCCTCCCACCGGCGGCGCCGCGCGGCGCTTCCACGCGGCGGCTGAGCAGGATCGCGGCCTGCGACCGTGGATCACTGATGAGCAGCTCACCCGTCTGAACAGGTGCTCAGGCGTGGAAGACTACGTGCGCTTCATCGAGACCATGCTGTCCACCACCACCCCGGAGTTGCCTCATGGCTGATCTTCCGTACGTGCTGCTGTCCTGCGCGGCTTCCGTCGACGGCTACATCGATGACGCGAGCGAGGAGCGCCTGCTCCTGTCGAATGATGAGGACTTCGACCGGGTTGATGATGTACGAGCCACCTGTGACGCCATCCTGGTGGGCGCGAACACCATCCGCCGGGACAACCCGCGCCTGCTGGTGCGGTCCGAAGCCCGGAGCAGGGCGCGCGTCGCGGCGGGCCGGAGCGAAAGTCCGGTGAAGGTGACCATCAGCGGCACCGGCGACCTCAGCCCGGAGGCCAAGTTCTTCACGACAGGCGCGATGGACAAGCTTGTCTATTGTGACGGTGGAAGTGTGCACAAGGCCGCGGACCGGCTGGCCGATGTCGCCACCGTCCTGAACGGTGGGCAACCACTTGAGCTGAAACGGGTACTGGCCGATCTCGCGGAGCGCGGGGTGAGGCGTCTGATGGTGGAAGGCGGCAGCACCCTGCATACCCAGTTCCTCCGGGCGGGTCTCGCCGACGAACTCCACCTGGTGATCGCGCCGTTCCTCGTCGGCGATCCGGCGGCCCCCCGCTTTGCCGGCCCCGGGCCCTTCCCGCAGAATGCAGGAAACCGCATGCGATTGGCCGAGACACGGCAGATCGGTGACTGCGTGCTGCTGCGCTACCTGCCGGGGGAAGGCGCGCGCTCATGAAGGAGCCCGGTCACGAACGGTGGATGCGCGAGGCCATCGCCCTGTCCCGCCAATGCCCGGTCTCACGGACCTTCTCGGTCGGGGCCGTCATCGTCGGGGTCGACGGGGCCGTACTCTCCACCGGCTTCTCCCGCGAGGGCTCGCCCGACAACCATGCCGAGGAAGCGGCCCTGGCCAAGCTTGCGCCGGACGATCCCCGGCTGGCCACGGCCACCCTCTACAGTTCGCTGGAACCATGCAGCACTCGCGCGTCCCGCCCGGTGTCCTGCACCCAGCACATCCTGCGGGCCGGCGTTGGCACCGTCGTCTTCGCGTGGCGGGAACCGCTGCTGTTCGCGGACTGCGACGGAGCGGAGACGCTTGCCGCCGCTGGGGTACGGGTCGTCGAACTATCCGCCCTGGCTGACGAGGTACGAGCCGTCAACGCCCATGTGCTGGCAGATCCCCCCGCCTGACAGCGGCCAGAAACCCGGCCGCCCGCCCAGGCGTCGCCACCAGTTCAACGGCGGGTTCGGCGCTCTCGCGAAGACGGACATCCACACCATCGGCAGACGCTTGGAGGCAGGCGTTTCCTTCACCGCGGAATGAAGACGGCTGCCACGTGTGGGCTTGCATGACACCTCACCCTCTGGACTCGAGTTATCGCCCAAGCTTCCCGCCCTTGATAGCGGCAAGCAAGGCGGCCACCCGGACATCCGGGCCGACCAACACCTCAGTTGGCCGATCGCTTTCGCGGAGACGGATCGCGCCACCGTCGGTTGCGGAGAGACCGATGCAGCTGTTTCCCTCTTGGCAGTAGGAAGAGATCTGCCAGTCCTCGGCGCCCATGCTCAAGTCCTCCCCAGACTCATCTCGATGTCCTGGATGAAGGAACGCGACTCCTCCGGATCGAGGGCCACGGCCCGCATACGCTCCCAGAGAGCACGGTACTTCTCCAGTTGCGCCTCAGCATCGATGAACACCGTACCGTGGGACTGGTCCAGTTGAACCGTGTCAAGCTGGGGCACCGGCCCCACCGCGTAGAACAGCGACTGTCCCGAACCGGGGAACGCCCCGGCATCGAAGGGGATGACGTGGATACGGATGTGATCCCGTTCCGTCAGCTCCATCAGGTGCCTGAGCTGGTTCCGCGTCACCTCGACCCCGCCGAACTTCATCCGCAGCGCTGCCTCGTGCAGGATCGCGGTCAGGGGAGCCGGTGTATCCCGGTACAGCACGGCCTGCCGTCTGATGCGGAAGGACACCCGGGCTTCCAGATCGTGCGGCAGCAGGGGCGGAAACCCCTGGGCGAACAGCGCTCGGGCGTGTTCCGTTTCTCTTCACCCGGTTCCTGGGCGGCGAGGGCACGGCCCGGTTGAAGTGGGTGGGCTGAGCCCACCACAGCCCGAAGGCCCCGCCCGGCGCGGTGGCCGGGCGGGGCCTTCGGGGTGGGTACGGGCGTCAGCCGGTGTTGCGCAGCCCCGCCGCCACCCCGTTCACCGTCAGCAGCAGCGCCCTGGTCAGCAGCGGATCGGGGTCCTCGCCCCGCTCGGCCGCCTCCCGCTGGCGGTGCAGCAGCGACACCTGGAGATAGGAGATCGGGTCCAGGTACGCGTCACGGATGCGCAGGGTGCGCTGGAGCGCCGGGTTGGCGTCCAGCAGCTGCGACTCCCCGGTGATGCGCAGCACCTCGGACACCGTCAGCGCGTGCTCCGCCTCGATGACGTCGAAGATGTGCTGGAGTTCCTGCGGCACCAGCGTGTCCACGTAGTGCCGGGCGATCCGCAGGTCCGTCTTCGCCAGCGTCATCTCCACGTTGGACAGGAAGTTCCGGAAGAAGTGCCAGCGACCGAACGCCTCGCTCAGCGTGTCTTCCAGTCCCGCCTCGCGGGCCGCCCGAAGTCCGGTGCCCGCCCCGAACCAGCCCGGCACGATCTGCCGCGACTGCGTCCAGCCGAACACCCACGGGATGGCCCGCAGTCCGTCGAGCCCCGCCCCCGAGTCGGGCCGGCGCGAGGGGCGCGAGCCCAGGTGGAGCTCGGCGAGCTGGTCCACCGGGGTGGCCGCGAAGAAGTACGCCGGCAGGTCCGGGTCCTCCACCAGCTTCCGGTAGGCGCCGTGCGCCGCCTCCGAGACGGTGTCCATCGCCGCGTCCCAGCGCGCCAGGTCCTCGTCCGACTGGCGCGGCGCGGTGTGCAGGGCCGAGGCCTGCAAGGTGGCCGCCACGGTCAGTTCCAGGTTCTCCCGGGCGAGGGAGGGCACCAGGTACTTGTCCGAGATGACCTCACCCTGCTCGGTCACCTTGATCTCGCCCTCCAGCGTGCCCCACGGCTGCGCCAGGATCGCGTCCTGCGTCGGGCCGCCGCCGCGCCCCACGGTGCCGCCGCGGCCGTGGAACAGCCGCAGCCGTACCCCGTGCCGGTGCGCCACGTCGCGCAGCCGCCGCTGCGCGCGGTGGATCTCCCACTGGGAGGTGGTGATCCCGCCGAACTTCGAGGAGTCGCTGTAGCCGAGCATGACCTCCTGCACGTCGTCGCGCAGCGCCACCAGGCGGCGGTAGGACGGGTCGGACAGCATCGCGTCCAGCAGTTCGTCCGCGATCCGCAGCTCGTCCGTGGTCTCCAGCAGCGGCACGATGCCGATCTTGGCCCAGCCCGCGTGCAGGTCCAGCAGCCCTGCCTCGCGCGCCAGGATGGCCGCGGCGAAGACGTCGTCCGCGCCCTGGCACATCGAGATGATGTACGACTCGATGATCTCCGGGCCGAACGCCTCCAGCGCCTTGCCGATCGTCCCGAAGACCCCCAGGGTCTTGGCGCCCGCGGCGTCCAGCGGTGCCGGGGAGGGGGCCAGCGGGCGGCGTGAGCGCAGTTCCTTGGCGAGCAGCTTGGCGCGGTACTCGCGCGGCATGTCCGCGTACCGCCAGGACTCCTCGCCGAGTCGGTCGAAGAGCTGGCCGAGCGCGTGGTGGTGGGCGTCCGCGTGCTCGCGCACGTCCATGGTGGCCAGCTGGAGGCCGAACGCCGCCACCGTCCGCATCAGCCGCTCGAGGCGGCCGTCGGCGATCAGGGCGCCGCGGTGCTCGCGCAGCGAGCGCTGGACGACGGACAGGTCCGCCAGCAGCTCCCCGGTGCCCAGGTAGTCGTGCCCGGGTACGTGGGTGGCGCCGGCCGCCAGCCGGGTGCGGGTGTTCAGCAGCTTCTGCCGGACGCAGGTCACCTTCAGCCGGTAGGGCTCCTCGGCGTTGAGCCGCTTGTAGCGCGGGGTGATCTCCGGCAGCGCCTCCAGGTCGGCGGCGAGCGAGTCCAGCAGCTCCTGGGTGGCGCCGCTGTTGCGGATGGAGTTGGACAGCGCGCTGCGCAGCTGGTCGATGTGCTCCAGCGCCATGGTGATGCCGTGCTCGTGCTGGAGCAGCAGCACGTCCCAGGTCACCGACGGGGTGACGTTGGGGTTGCCGTCGCGGTCGCCGCCGATCCAGGTGCCGAAGGTCAGCGGGCGGGTGCCGGCCGGGAGCGGGGCGCCGGCGCGCTCCAGTTCGGCCGCCAGGTCCTCCAGGAGGTCGCCGACCGCGCCGTGGTGCAGCTCGTCCAGGTAGTAGACGGCGTTGCGGGCCTCGTCGGTGGGTTCGGGGCGGGTGACGCGCAGTTCGTCCGTCTGCCAGATGAGGTCGATGTTCTCGGCCAGGCGCAGTTCGGTGCGGCGCCGGTCGCCGCCGTGCTCGGCCTCGGGCCGTTCCAGCAGTTCGGCGATCTTGCGCAGCTTGGTGAGGACCGAGCGCCGGGCGGCCTCGGTGGGGTGCGCGGTGAACACCGGGCGTACCCCGAGGTTCGCCACGGTCTGCCGCAGGTGCGCCGGGTCGGCTTCCTTGAGCATGTCGGCGGTGCGCGAGAGCGGCCCGCCCTCGGTGGCCCGCCGCGCGGCGAGTTCGCGCCCGCGGTGCACCTGTTCGGTCACGTTCGCGAGGTGGAAGTACGTGGAGAACGCCCGTACGAGCTTGGCCGCCGTCTGGAGATCCGTGTCCCCGAGCAGGGCGGCGGCGGCCTCGCCGTCCGTACGGGTGAGGGAACGGACCCGCTCGACGAGATCGAGCAGCTCAGGACCGTCCTGCCGGACCAGCGTCTCCCCGAGAAGGTCCCCCAGACGGCGGATATCCGCGCGCAGGGCACTACCACTTTCGGGGCTTTCCGCTCTCTCCGGCTTGCTGTCGGCACTGCTCACAGTTGCGGCTCCTCGCAGCTGAATGAAGCTGAATGGACAGGGATCTGGCTGGTCACGGACCGCGTTGTCCGACGGACCCCCATGGTAATGAGGCCGCCCCGCCTGGGCGGGGGCGCTTCAGGGCGTGAGATGACCTCACGGATTGCGATACAAACGTCGCCGTAGGTTACGGTCCCGTAGGTAAGCCGTGGAGGAGGACATCAGCCTCTACGTCCCCCCTATCCCCATTTCCCTCACCCGAGGAACGCCGCCTCATGACGACCAGCCCCGACCTCGTACCTTCCCAGGCCGCGCCCCCCGACTCCGCGCCGTCCGGCACCCTGGGCGGCGAACGCCGCGGCTCGGTGGAGCAGGTGGCCCTCACCGCCTTCATCGTGCTTCCCTTCCTGGCCCTGCTCGCGGCCGTCCCGCTCGCCTGGGGCCGCGGGGTGAGCTGGCTGGATCTCGGGCTGCTCGTCGCCTTCTACTTCGTCGGCTGCCACGGCATCACCGTCGGCTTCCACCGGCACTTCACGCACAGCGCCTTCAAGGCCAGGCGTCCGCTGCGCATCGCGCTGGCCATCGCCGGCTCGCTGGCACTGGAGGGCCCGGTGGTGCGCTGGGTCGCCGACCACCGCAAGCACCACCAGCACTCGGACGCCGAGGGCGACCCGCACTCCCCCTGGCGGTACGGGGAGACCGTGCCCGCGCTGCTCAAGGGCCTGTGGTGGGCGCACACCGGCTGGCTGTTCAACGTGGAGCAGACCCCGCAGCACAAGTACGCGCCCGACCTGATCAAGGACCCGGACGTCCGGCGGATCTCGCGGCAGTTCGTCCTGTGGGCCACCGTCTCGCTGACGCTGCCCGCGCTCATCGGCGGTCTGGCCACCTGGTCCTGGCAGGGGGCGCTGACCGCGTTCTTCTGGGGCTCGCTCGTGCGGGTGGCCCTGCTGCACCACGTCACCTGGTCCATCAACTCGATCTGCCACGCCACCGGCAAGCAGCCCTTCCGCTCGCGGGACCGTTCCGGCAACGTGTGGTGGCTGGCGGTGCTGTCCTGCGGGGAGTCCTGGCACAACCTGCACCACGCCGACCCGACCTGCGCGCGGCACGGCGTGGACCGTCATCAGGTGGACTCCAGCGCCCGGCTGATCCGCTGGTTCGAGAAGGCGGGCTGGGTGTACGACGTGCGCTGGCCGAAGCCGGAACGGCTGGCGGCGCGGCGGGCGCAGGGCACGGACGCGGGGGACGAGGCCGCGCGGGAGGAGCCGCAGCCGGCCCCCGCGACGGCCGCCGGCGCGTCCACCGAGCGAAACCCCGGGGAAGGCGCGCCCTCGAAGACGGCATGATGGTGGGGTGGCGACCGACGAGAGCAGCAGCAACGGCAATCAGCGAGCGGTCCGAAGTGGCACGGGCAAGGAGCGCCCGCCCCGGCGCCCGCGCCGGCGGATGACCGGCACCGAGCGCCGTGAGCAGTTGCTCGACATCGGTCGCACCCTGTTCGCCGAGCGCGGCTTCGAGGGCACCTCGGTGGAGGAGATCGCCGCCAAGGCCGGCGTCTCCAAGCCGGTGGTCTACGAGCACTTCAGCGGCAAGGAGGGTCTGTACGCGGTGATCGTGGACCGCGAGATGACCCGGCTGCTGGACATGGTGCAGGGGGCCCTGACCGCGGGGCATCCGCGCGAGCTGTGCGAGCAGGCGGCCTTCGCGCTGCTGGACTACATCGAGCAGTACACGGACGGGTTCCACATCCTGGTGCGCGACTCCCCCGTCGCCCAGGCCACCGGGACCTTCGCCTCCCTCATCGGGGACATCGCCACCCAGGTCGAGGACATCCTCGGCCTGGAGTTCAAGGCGCGCGGCTTCGATCCGAAGCTGGCGCCGATGTACGCCCAGGCGCTGGTGGGAATGGTGGCGCTGACCGGGCAGTGGTGGCTGAACGTGCGGCGGCCGGAGAAGTCCGAGGTCGCGGCGCACCTGGTGAATCTCGCGTGGAACGGCCTGCAGGGCCTGGAGCACTCCCCCCGCCTGGTGGGCCACCGCCGGGTGTGAGCCGCCCGGCCCGCGGGTCCCGGCCCCGCATCGCCCGGGCAGCCCGGGCAGCCCGGTCCTGGAACACGGAGAACCGCCCTCCGGCTGCACGGCAGCCGGAGGGCGGTTCTGATGCGGGGCAACGCCGGGGACGCCGGGGCCGCACCGGAGGTCGTGCGGCCCCGCCGCCGGATGTCCCGGCGATAGGTCAGCCGGAGCTGGATCAGCCGTTGCCGACACCGTTGTTGGAGAGGATCCCCAGGCCGGTGAGGACGTGCGACAGAGGCGCGTCGCCCTGGACGGAGCTGGAGTTCTCGGCGCAGGTCTGGTTCTGCTTCTGGGTGAGCAGGTCCTGGATGCCGACGTTGACCAGGCCAACGACGTTCTGGACGTCGACGCTGTTCAGCGGAACCGCGATGCACGGCTTGTTCAGCGAACCGTTGATCAGCGCGAAGTTCGGGGAGAACTTGCCGCTGGTCGTGGTGTTGCCGTAGATCTGGTCCGAGGCGTTGCCGTTGGACGAGATCGGGCCCAGCTGGTTGTCGGTGGCCATCGCCGGAGCAGCGGCCGCGCCCGCCATACCAACAGCCGAGGCGGCGACGGCGACCGTGGCAAGGGTCTTCTTCACGAGATGTTCCTTCCGTGTGTGGATGCCCCGCTGCGGGAGCATCCTGAACAACACGGCTGAGCAGGATCGGTTGTCATTGTTCACTCGGTCGGACCTATTACGTGCCCCTTTCAGGGGAAATGCAGGCTTCAACCATTACCTGTTCACCCTCCGGTGGCGCCGAGGGCGGTGGGCCGGGGCGGGGTACCCATCCCCTGCCCCAGGTAGAAGCTGGTGTGCGGCGGCTGGTTGTACGCGGTGTTCTGCCAGGCGAGGCCGGTGCGGTACATCCGGTCGTGGAGCAGCGTGGTGATCTTGCGGTCGGTCTCGATGGGGGTGGAGTAGATCCGCAGCGCGCGGTTGTCGCTGGTGCGCCAGATGACCTCCTCGCGCCAGTCGCCGAGGATGTCGCCGGAGAGCACGGGGGTGGCCTTGGTCCCGTTGTTGGAGGCCACGCCGGAGCCGGTCAGCAGCCGGGTGTCACCGCTGGGCCCGTACTTGTCGATGCGGGTGTCGTCCAGCAGCTCGCGCACCGGGTCGCCGTCCCACCACACCAGGAAGTTGGTGCTGGAGGGCTTGCGGCCGATCTCCCGGCCAGTGACGTCGCGCAGCTGGCCGTCGCGCGAGGACCACATCTGGGCGCCGACCGAGCCGGACCAGATGTTGCCGGCCACCCCGCGCCCGTTGTCGCCGCCTGCGGCGGTCTGCCAGCGGATCTGGCCGTTGGCGGGGTTGATGTACAGGGAGGAGGGCTGTCCGCCGGACTCGGAGACCTTGAAGTAGTCCAGGCCCGCGGTGCCGGGGTTGAAGTTCCCCAGGTGCTGGGCGTCCCCGTGGCCGGTGCGGGTGGTCCACAGCCGGGTGCCGTTGTCGTCGACGGCCATCGCCCCGTAGACGATCTCGTCGCGGCCGTCCCCGTCGACGTCGCCGATGGACAGGCTGTGGCTGCCCTGCCCGTCGTAGCCCTGGCCGACGTTGGTGGAGCTGTTGGTGTCGAAGGTCCAGCGGCGGGTCAGCCGGCCGTCCCGCCAGTCCCAGGCGGCGATGACGGTCCGGGTGTAGTAGCCGCGGGCCATGATGATGGAGGGGCGGGAGCCGTCGAGGTAGGCGGTGCCGGCCAGGAAGCGGTCCACCCGGTTGCCGTAGTTGTCGCCCCAGGAGCTGACGCTGCCACGGGCCGGGACGTAGTCGACGGTGGCCATGGCGGCGCCGGTCCGGCCGTTGAAGACGGTGAGGAACTCGGGGCCGTCCAGGACCCGGCCCGCGCTGTTGCGGTGGTCGGCGGAGGCGTTGCCGATGACCCGGCCCGTGCCGTCGACGGTGCCGTCGGCGGTCTTCATGACCACCTCGGCGCTGCCGTCGCCGTCGTAGTCGTACACCTGGAACTGGGTGTAGTGGGCGCCCGAGCGGATGTTGCGGCCCAGGTCGATCCGCCACAGCCGCTGACCGGCCAGGGTGTAGCCGTCGATGATCGTGGTACCGGTGACCCCGTCGTTGGCGTTGTCCTGGGAGTTGGACGGGTCCCACTTGAGGACGATGTCGAGCTGGCCGTCGCCGTTGAGGTCGCCGACGGAGGCGTCGTTCGCGTTGTAGGTGTAGCCCGAGCCGCCGGGCGGCTGCTGGATCGGGACGTCGTAGGAGCCGGAACGGAACTGGATGGCGTGCGGGGACCAGTCCTGCTCGGCACCGCCCACCACGGCCCGCACCCGGTAGTCGGCGCTGTTGGGGACGTCGCGGTGCAGGAAGTTGGTGGTGCCGGTGATGGGCTGGTCGTTGACCTTGACGCTGCCCCGGTAGACGTTGAAGGCGACATTGTCCGGGTCGGTGGCCAGGTAGCGCCAGCTGACCAGGTTGTTGCCGCCGGAATGGACGCTGACCAGACCGCGGTCGAGGTTCTCCAGCTGGGAGGCGGCCACCGGGGCTCCCCCGGCGGACGGGTCGTCGGCGGCGGCGGGCGCGGTCGGGGCGGCGAGCACCCCGGCGAGTACGGCGGCGCCCATCAGCACCCAGGTGCGGCGGCGACGGGGATGGCGTGGAGCTGCCACGTTCTCTCCTCGGGAAGTGGGAGGCGACTCAAGCGAAAAGAAGTCGCCACAACCCACCGGAAGGTTGCCGGACCGCTCACTGCGGTTCGAGGAATTCCAGCCGGTCGCCGACCGGGTCCTCGGTGGGGAAGCGCCGGCACCCCGGCAGCGCGTCGTCCGGGACGACGGCGGTTCCGTACGCGGCCGGCCGCGCGGCGGGCGCGTCGAGCCCGGTGATCACGGCGCCACCGCCACGGCGAAGATCCGCCGGAACGGGTACGGCGTGACGCCGCCCGGCCCCGCCGGATAGGCGGTGCGCAGCACGTCCCGGTACGCGAAGAGGAAGTCCACCCGGTCCTGCGGGTCGTCCTCCAGGGCGGCGAGCACGGGCCGCAGTCCGGTGCCCAGCATCCAGTCGAGCACCGGGTCCTCGCCGGTCAGCCGCTGGAGGTAGGTGGTCTCCCAGATGTCGACGTCCGCCGCCCCGCCGGGCCCGGTCAGCGCCTCGGCGTACCCGGCCGGGCTGAGCACCGGGCGCGGCTCCCGCAGCACCCCGGCGAGCCGGTCGCGCCAGCGCGGGCTCGCGGCCAGGTCGCGCATGAGGGTGTGACTGGGGGCGTCGAAGTTCCCCGGCACCTGGAAGGCGAGGACCCCGCCCGGGGTGAGGCCGGCGATCCACGCGGCGAAGCGCTCCGGGTGTCCCGGCACCCACTGGAGGGCGGCGTTGGAGACGATCAGCTCGTGGGAGGCGGGCGGCGGGGTCCACCGCGCGAGGTCGGCGGGGGCGAAGTCCACCGAGCCGCCGCCGTCGGTGGGGCCGGCGTGGGCGGCGGCCTCGGCGAGCATCGCGGGGGAGTTGTCGTACCCGGTGATGGCGGCGTCCGGCCAGCGCCGGGCGAGCAGTCGCGTCGGCGCGCCGGGTCCGCAGCCGAGGTCGGCGATCCGGGGCCCGGGCGGGTGCCCGGGCAGCCCGGGCACCCGGGCGAGCAGATCGAGCAGCGGCCGGGTGCGGTGGCCGCTGTGCCGCTGGTACTGACCGGGATCCCACAGATCGTTCATGGTCCGACCCTGCCCCGGGTTTATCTCGATGTCAAGATAAACGGCTTCAAGAGACTTCACGTCGACAGAACTACTACACTGCTCCCCATGAAGGACGAGGTCGATCGACTGGTCGCGGCCTGGCGCCGGGAGCGCCCCGATCTCGACGTGGAGCCGCTGGAGGTACTGAGCCGCGTCAGCAGGCTGGCCCGCCACCTCGACCGCGCACGGCGCCAGGTGTTCGCCGAACACGAGCTGGAGTCGTGGGAGTTCGACGTCCTCACCGCACTGCGCCGGGCCGGGACCCCCTACCAGCTCTCCCCCGGCGCCCTCCTCACCCAGACCCTGGTCACCTCGGGCACCATGACCAACCGCATCGACCGGCTCGCCAAGAAGGGCCTGGTCGAACGGCTCCCGGACCCCAGCGACCGGCGCGGCGTCCTCGTCCGCCTCACCCCCTCGGGCCGCCACCACGCGGACGCCGCCCTGGCCGGTCTGCTCGACCAGGAGCGCGCCATCCTGAACGGCCTCAGCACCCCCGAGCGCCAGAACCTGGCCACCCTGCTGCGCACCCTCACCGCGCCCTTCGACAACACCCCCGCCTGAGCCCGCGCCGCACACTTGCCCTGGAGCGCACTCGCGTTCGTACGGTGGGGGGATGACCACCACCGCACAGCACAGCATCGGTTCCGGGTTCGGCGCGCACAGCACGGCGCGGGATGTCGTGAACGGGATCGACCTGTCGGGACAGCTCGCGATCGTCACCGGCGGATACGCCGGTCTCGGCCTGGAGACCACCCGCGCCCTGGCCGGGGCCGGGGCCCACGTCGTCGTCCCGGCGCGGCGGCCGGCGGCGGCGCGCGAGGCCCTCGACGGGCTCGCGGAGGTCGCCGAACTCGACCTCGCCGACCTGGAGAGCGTACGGCGCTTCGCCGACGCCTTCCTGGACACCGACCGCTCCCTCGACATCCTGATCAACAACGCCGGCGTCATGGCCTGCCCCGAGACCCGGGTGGGCCCGGGATGGGAGGCCCAGTTCGCCATCAACCACCTCGGGCACCACGCGCTCGCCAACCGGCTGTGGCCGGCCCTCGCCCGGGACGGCGGCGCCCGGGTCATCGCCGTCTCCTCGGCCGGCCACATGCGCTCCGGCGTCCGCTGGGAGGACGTGCAGTTCACCCGCGGCTACGACAAGTGGCTGGCGTACGGGCAGGCCAAGACCGCCAACGCGCTGTTCGCCCGGCACCTGGACACCCTCGGCCGGGACGCGGGTGTGCGCGCCTTCTCCCTGCACCCCGGGCCCATCATGACCACCCTCCAGCGCCATCTCGCCGCCCGGGAGATGGCCGAGCTGGGCTGGACCGACGCACACGGCACCGTCCGCGCCGACTTCAAGACCCCCGCCCAGGGCGCCGCCACCCAGACCTGGGCCGCCACCTCCCCGCACCTGGCGGGCGAGGGCGGGGTGTACTGCGTGGACTGCGACATCGCCGGACCCGAGTCCGTACGGGAGTGGGCCACCGACCCGGAGCAGGCCGCCCGGCTGTGGACGCTGTCGGCCGAACTCACCGGACAGGACGCGTTCGCCTGACGGCAGCGGGCGGCACACCGGGCGGCACACCCGCGGGCCGCACTACCGTCGCACCATGCGGACGACGACGGAAGAACGGCGGCGGGTACGTGAACTCCTCCTGCGCCGGGCGGAGCACGACCCGGACATCACCGCCGCCGCCCTGACCGGCTCGGCGGCGCGGGGCGAGGAGGACGCCTGGTCCGACATCGACCTGCTCCTCGGGGTCGCGGCGGGCGTCCCCGTGGCCGGGGTGGTGGCGCGCTGGAGCAGGTACCTGTACGGCGCGCTCGGCGCCGTCCACCACTTCGACCTGCGCCCGGGCGAGGCGGTCTACCGCGCCTTCCTGCTGCCCGGCGGGCTGGAGGCGGATCTCGGGTTCACCCCGCGGGACGCTTTCGGCCGGGTCGGCGACGGTGGCTTCCTCGCCCTGTGGGGCGAGCCCGCCGCGCCCCGCCCGGGCGCGGGGGTCGACGTCGCCCATCTCGCCGGGCTCGGCTGGCACCACCTGCTGCACGCCCGCATCGCCATCGCCCGCGCCCGCCCCTGGCAGGCCGAGCACTGGATCGGCGCCGCCCGTGGCCACGTCCTGACCCTGGCCGCCCACCGGCTGGGCCTGCCCAGCTCCTACGCCAAGGGCGCCGATCGCCTGCCCCCGGAGATCACCACCCCGCTGCTGGCCTCCCTGCCCCCCGACCTCTCGGACCGGTCGCTGACCCGCGCCCTGGCGGCGGTACGGGACGCGCTGCTGACCGAACTGCGCCACCACGACCCGGCCCTGGCGGCGACGCTCGCGCCCGAACTGTGACGCGGTGCGCGCTCAGAGCGGGAGATCGTCCGGCAGCACCCGGAAAGCCTTGTGCCGGCCGAGCGGCCGCACCGCCCGGAAGTCCCGGCGGTCGAGCGTGAGGATCGCGTCCGTGTCGTAGTCGGAAGCCAGCGCGACGTTCACCGCGTCGGCCAGATCGAGGTCGAGTCCGTGGTAACGGACGCGCACGGACTGAGCAGCGGCCAGGTGGTCCTCGGTGATCTCGGGCACGAAGACCCGGCCCTTGCGCATCCAGCGCCGGATGTCGTCGACGGAGGTCATCGCCGCCGCCCGCCCCAGCTCGCGCGTGGCGACATGGTCCAGTTCCGCCAGGAGCAGCGGGGACATCACCAGCAGGCCGGCGGTCAGGATGGCCTCGTTGGCGGCCCCGTGCTCCGGATGACGTCTGTCGAGAGCGGCCAGGAGCCCCGAGGTGTCGGCGACGACAATGATCACGCGGCGGCCTCTGAGCCGCTCTCCCGCGCCACCGCGTCCCTGACCGCGTCCCGGACCTCTTCCTTGGCCAGGGTGTGTCCCGGCCCCTCGTACACGCGGGAGAACAAGGGCTCGTCCCAGACTCGGTTGGCCATGGCCGCGAGATGGATCCCCTGGCGGATGATCTCGGACTCGCTGACGCCCCGCCGCCGGGCGGCCTCCTTGATGATCGCCAGGTCCTCGGGATCGGCGTAGACATTGGTCCGCTTCATAGTCATGTACCAAGGGTAGTCCATACATCAGTTTGGCGTATGCTCACCGGCGTACCGGCGGGGAGGGAGCGCCACCCAGTCCACCCGGTGGCCGAGCGGTGCCCGCTCCCGGGTGTCCTGGTCCCCCTTCCCTCTTCCCCAGGAGCACGTACGTTGTCACCGTCATCCGGCCCGGTCGCGGCCATGGAACGGCACCAGGTTCCCGTCTATCTGGGCGCACTGGCCGCCGGTGCCCTGGTCGGACGGCTGGCGCCCGGTGCCGGCCCGGGCCTGGAACACGCCATCAACCCCGTCCTGGCCGCCCTGCTCTACGTGACCTTCCTCCAGGTGCCGGCCGCCGAACTGCTGCGTTCGCTGCGCGCGGGGCGCTTCCTGGCCGCCGCGCTGGTGGTGAACTTCGCGGTGGTGCCGCTGGTGGTCGCCGCGATGTTCCCGTTCCTGCCCGAGGACCGGGCCGTGCGGCTGGGCGTGCTGCTGGTGCTGCTCGCCCCGTGCGTGGACTACGTGATCGTCTTCAGCGGTCTGGCGGGCGGCAGCGCCGAACGGCTGCTCGCCGCCACCCCGTTGCTGCTGCTCGCGCAGATGGTGCTGCTGCCCGGCCTGCTGTTCCTCTTCATGGGCCCGGACCTGGGCGGTGTCGTGGAGGCCGGCCCGTTCGTCGAGGCGTTCACCGTGCTGATCGTCATCCCGCTGACCCTGGCCTGGCTCACCCAGGCGTGGGCGGCGCGGCGGCGCGCGGGGCAGCGGGTCGCCGGCGCGATGGGGACGGCGATGGTGCCGCTGATGGCCGCCACCTTGCTGACCGTGGTCGCCTCGCAGGTGCCGAAACTCGGCGACAGCCTGGGCGACGTGGCGCGGGTGGTCCCGTTCTACGTCCTCTTCCTGGTCGTGATGGCCTTCGCCGGCCTGGGCGTCAGCCGTCTCTTCCGCCTGGGCACGGCGGACGGCCGCGCCGTCGTCTTCACCGGCGCCACCCGCAACTCCCTGGTCGTGCTGCCCCTCGCCCTGGCGCTGCCCGACGCCCTGGCCATCGCCGCCGTGGTGGTGGTCACCCAGACGCTGGTGGAGGTGGTGGGGATGGTGATCTACGTCCGGGCGGTGCCCCGGCTGCTGCCCCTGGCCTCCCCCGGCCGGAACGGGCAGCCGGGCTGACCGCGAGGGCAACACCACCCTCCCCCCAGCCGTCCCCCACCGCCCTTGTGGGCCCGCGCGACCCCTCCGCACAATGGGCACCGTCGGCACCGAACGCGCCGCCGACCGGCCACAGAGGAAAGAACGACGGTGAACCGCAAGGTGGATGAGGTCCGCACGGACCCGCCCGGAAGCACGACGAGCGACCCGGCCCCGGCCGTCCCCGAGGGCCCACCGTCCCGCCCCGATCCGGCCCTGCCGCTGCTCACCCGGCTCGCCGCGCTGCGCGAGCGGGTGGCCGCCCTCGTGGACCTGCGCTCCGCCGACGACCCCACGGCGGGCGACCCGCTGCGCGGCCTGCACCTGCCGGAGGAAGCGGTCGGGCATGTGCTGCGCGGGCCCGGGCGGGAGCGGGACGGGGCGGACACCGACGCCCCGCTGCTCAGCTCGGAACCGGTCGGGCCGGCCGACCGGATCGCCTCGCTGACCGTACGGATGGGGCTGTCCGAACTGGACGCCGCGCTCCTGCTCATCGCCCTCGCCCCGGATCTCGACCGGGACTTCGAGACGCTGTACGCCTACCTCAACGACGATGTCAGCCGCCGGCGGGCGACCATCGGCCTGGCCCTTGACGTGTGCGGCCTGTCCCTCCTGGACGCCGGGGCGCGTGACCGGTTCCACCCCACCGCGCCGCTGTCCTGGCTCGGCCTGGTGCGGGTCGGGGAACCCGACGCGCCGTTCCTGAGCCGGCCGCTGCGCGTACCCGACCGGCTGGCCGCCCATCTGCTGGGCAACGACACCCCCGACGCCGTCCTGGACGGACAGATCCGTCCGCTGCCGGTCCCTCAGATTCCCGCGCCAGCCCCGGACTCCGCCGCCGCTCCGGCCGGTACCGCTCCGCCCGGCGCCGACGCCTCCCTCACCCACCGGCTCGCGGAACTCCTCGCCGAGGACAGCCCGCCGCTGGTCTACCTGCGGGAGCGGCGCGAGGGGGACGGCCTGGCCTGCGCCGTCGCCGCGCTCGCCGCCGCCGGCCGCCCCGCGCTGCACCTCACCACGGCGGCGAGGACACCGTCCTCCCCGGACGCCGCGGACACGACCCCGCTGCCCCAGCTCCTCCTGGAGGCCAGGCTGCGGGACTGCGCGATCGTGGTGTCGCCGCTGCCGGCACAGCCCGCCGAGCTGATCAAGGCGCTCGACGTGGGCGGCGTCCCGGTGATCCTCACCGGCCCGGCCGCGTACGACCCGCAGTGGTGCGACCCCGACCCGCTGGTCCTGGACGCGCCGAGGCCGAGCTCGGAGCCCGCCGGCCTGTGGGCGGAGGCGCTCGGCCTCGAACCGGCCGAGGACCCCGGCTTCGACCTCGCCGCGACCGTCGCCGCCTACCGGCTCGGCGGCGACCGCATCCGCCGGGCCGCCCACTCCGCGCGCGGCCTGGCCGCCCTGGACGGCACCGCGCTGACCGCCGCGCATGTACGGCTGGCCGCCCGGCAGCAGTCCGCGTCCGGCCTCGAACAGCACGCCCGCCGGATCATGCCGGATGTCGGCTGGAACGATCTGGTGCTGCCCGAGGCCACGCGGGAGCAGCTGCACGAACTCGCCCAGCGCGCCCGGCACCGCGAACGCGTCCTGGGGGATTGGCGGCTGAGTGCCGGCGGCGGCCGGGGGCGCGGCGTCCTCGCGCTGTTCGCCGGGGAGTCCGGCACCGGCAAGACCCTGTCCGCCGAGGTGGTCGCGGCCGATCTGGGCCTGGACCTGTACGTCGTGCAGCTCTCCTCGGTCGTCGACAAGTACGTCGGCGAGACCGAGAAGAACCTGGAGCGGATCTTCACCGAGGCCGATCGCACCGACGCGGTGCTGCTCTTCGACGAGGCCGACGCGGTCTTCGGCAAGCGCTCGGAGGTCAAGGACTCCCACGACAGGTACGCCAACCTGGAAAGCGCCTATCTGCTGCAACGCCTGGAGGCGTTCAGCGGCATCGCGCTGCTCACCACCAACCTGCGCGCCAACATCGACGAGGCCTTCACCCGCCGGCTCGACCTGGTGGTCGACTTCCCCTTCCCCGACAAGGAGCAGCGGCTCGCGCTGTGGCGGCACAGCCTGACCCATGTGCCGTGCGCCGAGGACATCGATCCGTCCCCGTGTGCCAGGGACTTCGAGCTGTCGGGCGGCGCGATCCGCAGCGCCGTCATGACCGCCGCCTACGCGGCGGCGGCCCGCGATTCCGCGGTCACCTCCGAGGACCTGCTGACCGGCGCCCGGCGGGAGTACCGCAAGGCCGGGCGCCTGGTGAAGGAGATCGGCAGCTGGTGACCGGCGGAGCGGGCCGGGTCACCCCTGCGCGTGGCCCTGGTCGTGCTCCGGCTCGTCGGGCATCCGCTCGATCTCGTCGGCCTTGGCCTCCGCCGCCCGCTCGTCCTTGTCCCCCGGGCTGGAGAGGCTGATCCCCCCGCCCGTGTCCGTGCCCTCCACCGGCCCCTTCGCCTGCTGATCGGCGTGGGTCAGCTCGTGGTACAGGGTGTGCGGGTTGTCGGCGCCCGCTCCCAGCACGATGTGCTGCCGGCCACGGTCGGTGGTGGTGTAGGCGCGGGCCCCCATCGCGGCGGCCGATGCCTGGGCGTCCGCGCCCCTGTGCACCTCCACCCGCCGGAAGGTGGTGCCCAGCGCCTTCTCCGCCTTGCCGCGTATCTTCGGGTCCACCGGACTGCCCGGCTTCCGGGTCACGGCCTGGACCTGCGCCGCCTCCCGCTGCACCGGCTGATCGTGGCCGCAGCCGGCGCCGTGTTCGTGCTGGTCCTGCTCGGCCGCCGCCCGTTCCCGCTGCACCCGCAGCGTCCGGGAGACGGCGCCGTTGCCCGCCAGCCGCTGGAGGGCCAGCACCGCCTGGGGGCCGGCCGGCGCCGCCGGCCGCCGTACGGTCCGGGCGGGCCGGGCCGCGCCCGCGCGGCCCGACTGCTCCGGTTGCTTCTGCGCTCGCATGCCTGAGCCTGTACCTCGCTGGTCGGTGATCAGTAGTAGCGCGTTTCGCGGTCGCGGTCGCGCCGTGAGCTGCTGCGGGACAGGCTCGGAGCACGGAAACTGCTGCTCTGGCTGAAGACGGGCTCGTCCTCGTAGTCGCTGGCGTAGCTCGCCTGGCTGCTGCTGGGCCGCGGGGCGCTGACGCTGTTGGAGCGGCGCAGGGAGCTGCGGCTGGGGCCACCCGTCCCGCTGCCGGACGCGTAGGGGTCGATGTCCCGGCTGCGGGAGCTGCTGGGCGGGTAGCGGCCGGAGGTGCTGACGGGCGGGTAGTAGGAGGACGACCGGCTGGAACGGTCGCTGGGTGCGTGGCTGCGGCCGGACACGCTGTTGGACCGGCGCAGGGGACTCGGGCCGGGGGTGTACCCGTCGCTGTCGTAGGGGTTGGCCGGGCCGGGATCGGGGCGGTAGGGGGTCTTGGCCAGTCTCCGGAGAGAATCGCGCTGGCTTTCGCCCGCGCCGGAGCTGCTGCGCTCCCGGTAGTACGAGGTGTCCAGCTCCCTCGGACTCTTACTGCGTGACCGGACATCGGGGTAGTCCTGGAGCGGATCCGTCAGCTTGTAGTGCTTCCTTTCGGAGCGCAGATCGTACGAGTGCGCACCGTACTTCTGCATGTACGCGCTCGACTCGGCCGGGCCGGGGAGCGCCCCGCCCTGTGCCACGCGCCGCCCCGCATCGAGCTCGGCACGCTCGTACGGCATCAGAGGGCGCGTACGCTTCTCCTCGCCCTGGTCGTCGAGGTACGGAACACCGCCCGTGAAACCGCTCAGCATGCGCTCATAGCTGGCGTTCGCCTGCTTTCGCGGCACCGAGGGTGGCAGATCACGGAAGGTGTTCGGCAACTGGACCGTCTTGCCGCTCTTCCTGTCGCGCTGCCGGTGTTGGTTGGCGTACTCCACGGTGCTCATGTGCATGGCGTTCGCGGGGTTGTTGGCCGAGATCAGGGCGTCTCGCTGAGCGTCCCGATATTCGTCCTGCCGGTAGGGAGACTCCCCGTACTCCTTACGTGTCCCGGTACCTATATGCGCCTTATGGGCCTTGTACTCCTCGTAGTAGCCGGGCATGCCGCCCTCGATCCTGCGGACCTGTGGGTTGCTCCTCCGGGGCCCTCCGATGCTGGAGGGTACGGCGGCGGAGTACACGATCGGATGCTCGTTCTCGTGTGTCTTGCCGGAAACCGGCTGGCCGTACTCGTCCTCGAGATACTTGGCTTCCTTGCCCCGGTAGTTGTAACTTCCCTGCCCTCCCGTGCGCTGCACGGGGAGCGCGCCCGTCACCCCGCGCGACACCGCCTTGTTGCCCGCGGTCCGCTGGATGTTCAGCATCGAGGACGCCGCGGAGTTCACCGCGCCGTCCCGCGAAGGGCTCGCCACCGGCGGCCTTCCCCGATGCTTGCCTGATTCCTCGCGCGCGTACACCGATCACTCCCGGGACTGTGCTGACGATGCTCTGCTCCAGGAGAGGACGTTACGGTGCGGCGCGAGGGCTGCCGAGAGCCGTGGGGGCACGCCTGTTGCCTGTTGAGGCAGGCGTGCCGGCGGGGGCCGGGCGGCCGGTCAGTCGGCCGGCGGGACGCCCGCGCGGCGGGCCAGGGCCACGGCGGCCAGGGTGGAGTGGACGCCCAGCTTGCCCAGGACGTTCTGCATGTGGGTGCGCACGGTGTGCGGGGAGAGATAGAGGCGCTCGGCGACCGCCTTGCGGCCCAGGCCCGACAGCATGCAGCGCAGCACCTCCAGTTCCCTGGGGGTCAGTGAGGCGACGAGCCGCTGGTGCTCGGTGCGGTTGCGGCGGTCGTGGGTCAGCTCGCGTAAGACGCCGGTGAGCAGGGCGGGCGGGACGTGGGTCTCCTCGCGCAGCACACCGCGGACCACCACCAGCAGCCTGGCGAGTGAACTGTCCTTGGCCACCCAGGCGTTGGCCCCCGCGGTGAGTGACTGCGCGGCGCGCCGCGGGTCGTCGTAGGTCGCGAGCATCACGGGGCGCAGCTCGCCGTGGCGCTCGCGGACGAGGGTGAGCAGGGTCTGTGACTCGGCCATGTCGACGTCCAGCAGCAGGACGTCGTAGCCGGCCCGTTCCAGCTGGTGCACGGCTGCCGGAACCGTGCCGACGGCCGCCGCCTCCACGTCGGTCTCCGCCGTGAGGGCGGTGGCCAGCGACTCGGCGAAGATGCGGTGCTCGTCCACCACCAATACGCGTATGCGATCCATCGGACTCCGCCCCCTGACGCGAACGGGCGGGCCTGGTGGGCGCATTCGGGTACGGCCGCCGCCGTCCCGTAGCACCCACCGCTCTCGCCCCCTGAAAAACAGCTGTCGGCCCCCACCGATGCTGTCCCTCCAATGTACGGGCGGAAACGTCTGGGTGAAGGGGTTTGGCGGAAGTCGGCCATCCCGGAAAGGAGTACGAAGACGGAGCCGCACGCCCGGCGGGGCGCCACGCTGTGCGCGGTGCGCGCCACACGCGAGCGCTATTCATCCTATAGGCGGTCTTATCCGATGGAGGGGTGGTATACCAACCCTCTGGGTAACATCCGCCGTGGACACTCTGCCCGAGACAGAATACGTACCCATCCGGTCGAATTCACTACTCCGCAAAACCGCTTATCCGCTCCTTCTGTTCGCTCTCGTCGCCACCGTCGCGTCCACGCTCGCCTTCGGCTGGGATCTGAGCACCGCCAGCATGCCCTTCCTCGTCGGCACCATCGCGTACCTCGCCCTTCTGGAGCGGCTCATCCCGCACAACCCGGACTGGCACCCCAGCCGCCGCGAATGGGGCCGGTACGGGATCTACTACGCCTTCACCACCATCGGCAGCGTGATCGCCGAACTCGCCGTGCTCGCCGGTGTGGAGCGGCTGTCCCCCGACGTGCCCCGGTTCGGGCTCGCCGTCGAGATCCCGCTGGCGCTGCTGGTCGGCTCGCTCGCCAGCTACCTCATCCACCGCTGGGGACACACCAACAAGTACCTGTGGCGGCTGCACGGCGTGCACCACGCCCCGGACAAGGTGAACGTCGCCAACAACGGCGTCAATCACGTCCTTGACATCATGATCTCCCAGGGCATCGTGCAACTCGCCCTGGCGCTGGCCGGGTTCTCGGCCCAGGCGGTCTTCGCGGTGGGCCTGTTCGTGGTCGCCCAGGGCTTCTTCGTGCACGCGAACATCGACGTCCGCACCGGCTGGGTCGGCTACGTCCTCGCCAGCCCCGAACAGCACCGGCTGCACCACAGCACGGAACTGTCCGAGGCCGGCCACTACGGAAGCGATCTGTCCATCTGGGACAGCCTCTTCGGCAGTTTCACCTGGTATCCGGGACGCCGCCCCGAGCGGGTCGGGCTGCACGACCCCGCGTCGTTCCCCCCGACCGACGCGGTGGTCGCCAGCATGCTGCACCCGTTCCGGCAGGGCCGTCAGAGGGACAGGCGGCCCACATCGAGCTGACCGGGTTCACCGGCGCCCCGCTCGAAGGAGAACAGCATGGAGCACGGGTCCTGGACGTCGACCCGCACCGGCCGGCCGAGCCGGACGCACAGGGCCCGTGCCACCTCGGTCAGGCGGGTGCGCTCCTCGGGGGAGTACGCCGGGAAGCGCGCCCAGCTCTTCTCCTCCAGCTCCCGCGCGATGAGTTCCATGAACGCCACCCGGGCCCGCTGCTCCTCCTGCGGGGACATCGGGGTGAGGATCACCTCGTCCGTCGCCCCTCCGCCGGCCGCCGCACGCACGTTGTAGAGATCGCGGATCACTAACTCTCCCGTCCCGTAAGCGAGTTGGACGGCGATCAGCGTACGGGCAGCCTCCGGGCACCCGGCGACGGGATGGCGGTAAAGATCCTCGGGGCGGTGTGACCGGCCGCCGCGAAAGCGTCGGACACGGCCTTTCCGGTCACCTCCGCCGCGTCCTCCTCCACCAGGACGACGGCCGAGCCGCCGAAACCGCCGCCCGTCATCCGGGCACCGAGCGCACCGGCGGCGGCCGACGCCTCGACCACCAGGTCCAGTTCGGGGCAGGAGACCTCGAAGTCGTCGCGCAGCGAGGCGTGGCCCTCGAACAGCAGCGGGCCGATCTCGCGGACCCGGCCCGCGTCCAGCAGCGCGGTCACCCGCTCCACCCGGTGGTTCTCGGTGACGACGTGCCGCACCCGGCGGCGGATCTCCTCGTCGGACAACCGGGCCAGGGCCGCCTCCAGCTCACCGAACGGGACGTCGCGCAGCGCCGGTACGCCCAGTGCCGCCGCGCCCGCCTCACAGGAGGCGCGCCGCTTGCCGTACGCGCCGTCCGCGTGCGCGTGCTTGACCTGGGTGTCCACCACCAGCAGCCGCAGCCCCTCGGCGGCCAGGTCGAAGGGGATCTGGCGCTGCGCCATGTCCCGGGTGTCCAGGTGCAGGGCGTGGCCCTCCGTGCAGCAGGCGGAGGCCATCTGGTCCAGGATGCCGGTCGGGGCGCCGACGTAGCCGTTCTCGGCGCGCTGCCCGATCCGGGAGATCTCCTCGCGGCTCAGCCCCAGGTCGTACAGGTCGCTCAGCGCCAGGGCCGTGACCACCTCCAGCGCGGCGGAGGAGGAGAGCCCGGCGCCGACCGGGACGTCGGAGGTGTAGTGGATGTCCGCGCCGCCGACCTCGTGACCGGCCTCGCTCAGCGCCCACAGCACTCCGGCCGGGTAGACGGCCCAGCCGCCGACCGAGCCGGGGGCGAGGGTCGCGGTGTCGATGACCACCGGCGGTCCCGCTATCTCGCGGGAGTGCACACGCACGACGCCGTCCGCGCGCCGCGAGACGGTGGCGGTGGTGCTGTGCGGCAGGGCGAGCGGCATGACGAAGCCGTCGTTGTAGTCGGTGTGCTCGCCGATGAGGTTGACCCGCCCCGGGGCGGTCCAGGTGCCCTCGGGGGCGACCCCGTACAGCTGCTCGTGCGTCACTGGGTGCTCTCGCTCTCCTGCCGGCGCGCGAACGTCCACGCGTCCTCGATGATCCCGGCCAGATCGGTACGGGTGGGCCGCCAGCCGAGCACCTCGCGGGCGCGGTCGGCGGAGGCCACCAGGACGGCGGGGTCGCCGGCCCGGCGCGGGGCCTCGGTCTCGGGGATCTCGTGGCCGGTGACCTTGCGGGCGGTCTCGACGACCTCGCGGACCGAGAAGCCGTTGCCGTTGCCGAGGTTGCAGATCAGGTGCTCGGAGGGCCTGGCGGCGGTGAGGGCGAGCAGGTGCGCCTCGGCGAGGTCGTCGACGTGGATGTAGTCGCGCACGCAGGTGCCGTCGGGAGTCGGGTAGTCGGTGCCGAAGACGGAGATGCTGTCGCGGCGGCCCTGCGCGGTGCGCAGCACCAGCGGGATGAGGTGGCTCTCGGGGTCGTGCCGCTCGCCGTACGCGCCGTGCGCGCCCGCCACGTTGAAGTAGCGCAGCGAGACGGCGGCCAGGCCGTGGGCGGCGGCCTCGCTGGTGATCATGTGGTCGACGGCGAGCTTGGTGGCGCCGTACGGGTTGGTGGGCGCGGTGGCCGCGTCCTCGGTGATGGGGGTGGTGGCGGGCTCGCCGTACACCGCCGCCGTGGAGGAGAAGACGAGGGTGCGCACGCCCGCCGCGCGCATGGCGGCGAGGAGTTCGATGGCGCCGCCGACGTTGTTGCGCCAGTACTTCGCGGGGTCGGTCACGGACTCGCCGACCTGCGAGCTGGCGGCGAAGTGCAGGACGCCGTCGTAGCCGCCGTCCAGCCAGCGGGCGGCGTCCTGGACCCGGCCCTCGATGAACTCGGCACCGGCCGGGACGCCTTCGCGGAACCCGGTGGACAGGTCGTCCAGGACGGTGACGCGGTGGCCCGCGGCCAGCAGGTGGGCGGTGACCACGCTGCCGACGTAGCCGGCACCGCCGGTGACCAGGTAACGGTTGCTCATGCGGTTGCCACCTCTCGCAGCCGGGCGGCGGCGGCCTCCGGCAGGGAATCACTGACGAACACATTCATACCGGACTCGGAACCCGCCTGGTACTTCAGCTTGTCGGGCCCGCGGCGGATGGTGAACAGCTCCAGGTGCAGGGCGAAATCGGCGCGTGCCTCGTCGGTGACGCCGCGGAAGGGAGCCTGGTGCCAGCCGGAGATGTACGGGGTGGGCGGCATGCCGGGGCCGAAGACGCGGTCGAAGCGGCGCAGGATCTCCAGGTAGACGGCGGGGAACTCCGCGCGGGCCGCGTCGTCGAGGGTCCGCAGGTCGGGGACGCGGCGGTTGGGGTAGAGGTGCACCTCGTACGGCCAGCGGGCGGCGTACGGGACGAAGGCCGTCCAGTGCTCCGTGGCGAGCACGACGCGGGAGCCGTCGGCGCGCTCCTCGGCGAGCAGGTCGTCGTAGAGGTTGGCGCCGCCGGTGGCGCGCTTGTGCTCGGCGACGGCCGCCAGGGCGCGCTCGGTGTGCGGGGTGAGGAACGGGTAGCCGTAGATCTGCCCGTGCGGGTGCGCGAGGGTGACGCCGATCTCGGCGCCCCGGTTCTCGAAGGCGTAGATCTGGGTGACGGCCGGGTTCTCGGCGAACTCGGCGGTGCGGTCCGTCCAGGCGTGCAGGACGAGGGCGGCCTGTTCCGGGGTGAGATCGGCGAAGGAGCCGTCGTGGCGCGGCGAGAAGCAGACCACCTCGCAGCGGCCGAGGTCCCCGGAGAAGGACGGGAAGCGGTTCTCGAAGACGACGACGTCGTAGTCGGCGGCCGGTATCTCGCTCAGCCGCTCGCCCTGCGAGGGGCACAGCGGGCACTGGTCGGCGGGCGGGTGGTACGTACGGCTCTGGCGGTGCGCCGCGTAGCCGACGGACTCGCCCCGCAGCCGGTCGCGCCGGATCTCGGAGGCGGGGGCGGCGAGCTCCAGCGGCCTCCGGTCGAGCGCGGTGCGGTCGGCGTCGTCGCGGGAGTCGAAATAGATCAGCTCTCGCCCATCGGCCAGCTTGACCGTGGTCCTCTTCATGCCGTCCTCACTTGCCAGCACCCACTCCAACAGAATCAAACATAATGAAGCATACCCCTGCAGCGGGCGTCAACCACATCCGTCGTGCCCCGGAGTGACGGCGGAAGGCGGCACGATCACGGCGGGCCGCTCACCGGCGACGGCGCGCGAAGGGCGAGAGTCCCCCACCGGCCGCACCACCGCACGGCACATCACTCCCCGGAACCGGACAGCAGGAACCACCACACGCCCAGGAAGAACAGAACTCCCCACCGGCCCTTCGCGCCCCACCCGGCGCCGGCGCAGCGCGGGCGGGCGAACGGGCGAAGGTGCGGGGCGTCCGCGCCGGACGACGGCACGCGCACGGGGCGCCCGCACCGGAACACGCTCGCGGGGCGGACGGGCGGCGGGCGTCCCGGGCGGAAACGGGCCGTGCGCCCGGCGAAGCGGTCAGCCGATGACCTGCCACCCGGCCACGATCGCGGCGCGGGAGGACCCGGGCAGGCACTCGGGACTCCCGGGTGGGGCCGGGCAGTCCGCCGGCGCGTGGTGCGGGCCCGCCCCGACACGCCGCCCGCGCGCTCGGAGGCCGCCGCCCCGGCCCGGCGCTCAGCCCGGGGGCAGCGGGGCGGTGCGCGGCGGGAGGTGGTTCAGCAGGCCGGTGCGGACGGCCAGGGCCGCCGCCTCCAGGCGGGAGGCCGTGCCCAGTTTCGTCAGCAGCCGCTGCACATGGGTACGCGCGGTGCTCGGGGCCACCCCCAGGCCGGCCGCTATGAGCCGGGTGTCCTCGCCCTCCACGATCCGCAGCAGCACATCGATCTCGCGCTCCGTCAGCAGGGACGCCAGCCGCGCCCCCTCCGCGTCCGGGCCGCTGCTGGGGCTGAGCAGTTCGCCGAACGCCTCCCGCAGCAGCGCGGGCGCCACCGCCGCCTCGCCCGCCCGCACCTTGGCCATGGCGCGTTCGACACCCTCGATGCGCTCGTCGTGGCGCACATACCCGCGCGCCCCGGTCGCGAAGGCCACCGCGACCCCGCGCGGGCTGGGCACCGGGCCCAGCACCAGCACCCCCACCCGCGGTGCCTCACGGCGCAGCCGCTGCACCAGATCCAGCGCCCCCGGCGCCTCCGGCGCGGCCGAACCCAGCAGGCACACCTCGGGCTGCTTGCCCAGCACCAGGTCCGCCGCGCGTCCGGCCGGCGCGCCCGCGCCCAGCACCCGGTGCCCGCGGACCCGCAGCGCGGAGGCCAGCGCCTCCGCCACCAGCCGCCGGTCGTCGACGACCACGACCCGTACGCTCATCGATAGACCAGCGCGGCGGGTGTGTCGGGCTCGTCGTGCGTGTAGTACCGCTCATTGACCATGACGAAGGCGCCGTTGTGCCACAGCAGCATCGTGTCGTCGTCGATGACATCACTCATCATCGCCCATTCCACATCCCTTTGCGTGCGGTCCAGCGTCATCAGCGGGGTGGCTTCCTCGGTTTCGGGATCAATGGCGACCACCATGCCCTCAGTCTGCGAGTCGGCGAGCTGATACGCGAGCACTTGGCCGTACACGACCGCGAACGGCTTGATATAGCCGCCGCTGATGGGCTTCACGTCGTACAGTGCCGTCCCGGTGCTCAGGTCGAAGGCGACCACCGAGTTGCCCTCTCCCCCCACCGAGGGCTGCCCGGTGAGGTAGAGGAACCCGTCGGTGACCTCCGCGCCGCGGCAGTCGTCCAGGATGTTGACCCGGCACGGCCGCACCTGGCGCTCCGGATCGAAGTCGATGACGTGCGCGATCTCCTCGTACGCGTCGTCGATCACCCAGATCTGCTGCACCGGGCTCTCGGTCATGTCACCGACCCGGGTGGCGACCACCAGCGGGGAGATGGACAGGACGGACTCGACGGTGAACGGCTCCCCCTCGTGTTCGGCGCCGAACTCCCACTCCCACAGGTCCTCGCCGCTCGGTGCGGTCGCGCGGACGCTGCCCCGGTCGAACTCCAGCATCCCGCCGCAGGTCATCACGGCGACCAGGGTCTCGTCGATGTTGGCGTAGTTGCGCTCGCGGCAGTCGTCGTCCGAGCGCGGCTCCCAGATCTTCTTGGCGTCGGTGATGCTGTAGCCGGAGCCGCCGTTGGCGGTGCCGATCGCCACGATGTCGCCGACGATCGCCGGGAAGTCCCAGCCGCCGCCCAGCGAGTTCCGGCTCGCCTCGTGCCGCAGGGTGAACAGCTCCTCCCCCGCCGCGATGTCCACGACCGTCAGGAACTCGCACTCCAGGCCCTGGAGCACCGCCACCCGGTCCTGGGAGGCGGTGACGGAGGCGTTGCAGCCGCCCTCGTGGTGCTCCAGCGGCACGGTCCACACCTCGGTGCCGTCCGTCAGGGCGTACGCGACCAGGCCCTGCGGCATCAGCCGCACCAGGTGGTCGCCGGAGATCCAGGTGCCGGAGGCCTGGATCAGGCCGTCGCCGACCTCGGGGATGGGCTCCTGCCAGGCCAGGGAGGCGTCGACCGGTTCGGTGGGCAGCGGGTCCTGTTCGCCGGGCGCGGTCTGCGCGCCGTTGCCGCCGTCCCCGCCCTCATCCGCCGTGTCGCCGGTGAGCAGCCACACCGTGCCGCCGCCGATCAGCGCGAGGGCGAGCAGCCCGGCCACGCCCATCAGCGCCCACTGCCAGCCGGGCCGCCGGGGCTTCCTGACCTCGATCGAGCCCCCGCCGTACGGGGAGGGCGCGGGCAGCGGGGTGCCGGGCGCCGGGTGGGCGCCGGGCGAGGTCGGCGGGCCGAAACCGCCGGCCGGCGGTCCGGTCGGCGGGCCCTGCCCGGAGTCCGCCCCGTACCCCCACGCGGCGGACGGCGGGGGTGGTGGGGTGGCCGGGCCGAAGCTTCCGCTCGGGGGCCCGGCCGGTGGCGGGGTCGCCGGACCATAGGGGGACGGCGGTGGTGTGGATGGCGGCTGGGACGGCGGTGGCGGCTGAGACATGGACTCCCCCTGGGCGGCGGCACGCCCGTTCTTTCTACCACCGCGCCCCGGCACGACGGACGGCCGTACCCGTGCCCACGGGCTCTCAGGCGCCCTCGGACAGCTCCAGCCAGCGGGTCTCCAGCTCGTCCCGGCGGGCCGACAGCTCCCGCAACCGGCTGTCGAGGCCGGCCACCCGCGCGAAGTCCGTGGCGTGTTCGGCCATTTCCTTGTGCAGGTCGGCCTCCTCGCCGTCGAGCCGCTCCAGTTGCCGCTCGATCTTCTGGATCTCCTTCTGCGCGGCGCGGGACAGCTGGGCCGGGGACGCGGCGGCCGGGGCGGCCCCGGCCCCTCCCGCGGCCGGCGCAGGCTGCGCCGCCTGCGGTGCCTTCCACGCCGACCTGCGCTCCAGGTACTCGTCGATGCCGCGCGGCAGCATCCGCAGCGTCTGGTCCCCCAGCAGCGCGTAGACCCGGTCGGTGGTCCGCTCGACGAAGTACCGGTCGTGGCTGATCACCACCAGCGATCCGGGCCAGCCGTCGAGCAGATCCTCCAGCTGGGTGAGCGTCTCGATGTCCAGGTCGTTCGTCGGCTCGTCCAGGAACAGCACGTTGGGCTCGTCCATCAGCAGCCGCAGGATCTGCAGCCGCCGCCGCTCACCGCCGGACAGATCGCCGACCGGCGTCCACTGCCGCTCCTTGGTGAAGCCGAACCGCTCGCACAGCTGCGAGGCGGTCATCTCCCGCCCCTTGCCGAGCTCGACGCGCGACCGCACGGACTCCACGGCCTGGAGCACCCGCCACGACGGGTCCACCTCCCGTACCTCCTGGGAGAGATACGCCAGCCGTACGGTCTTGCCGGTCCTGATGCGGCCCGCGGTCACCAGCGGCGAGCCGCCGCGGTCGCCCTCGGGGTCGGCGGCGGACTCGGCCATGGCGCGCAGCAGCGAGGTCTTGCCCGCGCCGTTGACGCCGACCAGGCCGATCCGCTCGCCGGGGCCGAGCTGCCAGGTGAGATGGCGCAGCAGGTCGCGGCCCGCGCCGTCCTGGCCGCCGACCCGTACCGTCACGTCCTCCAGGTCGAAGACGGTGCGGCCCAGGCGGGCGTTGGCGAACTTCATCAGCTCGGCGGTGTCGCGCGGCGGCGGCACGTCCGCGATCAGCGCGTTGGCGGCCTCCATCCGGAAGCGCGGCTTGCTGGTACGGGCCGGGGCGCCGCGCCGCAGCCAGGCCAGCTCCTTGCGCATCAGGTTCTGCCGCTTGACCTCCTCGGTGGCGGCGATGCGCTCCCGCTCGGCGCGCGCGAACACGTAGTCGCTGTAGCCGCCTTCGTAGGCGTGCACCGCGCCGCGCTGCACGTCCCACATCCGGGTGCAGACCTGGTCCAGGAACCAGCGGTCGTGCGTGACGACCACCAGCGCGGAACGGCGGGTGCGCAGATGGCCGGCCAGCCAGGAGATGCCCTCCACGTCCAGGTGGTTGGTGGGCTCGTCGAGCACGACCAGGTCCTGCTCGGCGATCAGCAGCTTGGCGAGCGCGATGCGGCGCCGCTCACCACCGGACAGCGGGCCGATGACGGTGTCCAGGCCCTGCGGGAAGCCGGGCAGGTCGAGCCCACCGAACAGGCCGGTCAGCACGTCCCGCACCCGGGCGTCGCCGGCCCACGCGTGGTCGGGCTGGTCGCCGATGACCTCGTGCCGGATGGTGGCGGCCGGGTCGAGGGAGTCGTGCTGGGTGAGCAGACCGAGACGCAGCCCGCCCACGTGGGTGACCCGGCCGCTGTCCGGCTCCTCCTGCTTGGCGAGGACGCGGATGAGGGTGGTCTTGCCGTCGCCGTTGCGCCCCACCACGCCGATCCGGTCGCCCTCCCCGACGCCCAGGGAGATGCCGTCCAGGAGCGTACGGGTGCCGTACACCTTGCTGACGGACTCCACGTTGGCGAGGTTGCGGGAGGAGGAAGAGGGGGTGGACAAGGTCAGGCTCCTGAGATGGTGAGAACGCCGGCGCCGGGGGCCGGGGAGGTGGTGGCGCGGGCGGCGCGGCAGGTGCCCGAGCCCTCCAGGACGGTGGCGATCCGGGCGGCGGTGGGGGCGTCGGGGGCCAGGAAGGCGCAGGTGGGCCCGGAGCCGGAGACCAGTCCGGCGAGGGCGCCGGCGGCGTTGCCGGCCTCCAGGACGTCCTCCAGGGAGGGGCGCAGGGAGATGGCGGCCGGCTGGAGGTCGTTGCTCAGCGCCCTGGCCAGGGCGTAGGCGTCGCCGTCGCGCAGGGCGGCGAGCAGGGCGGGGGACGCCTCCGGGGCGGGGGCGGGGTCCTCGCCGCGCAGCCGGTCGCACTCGCGGTAGACCTCGGGGGTGGACAGGCCGCCGTCGGCCAGGGCGAACACCCAGTGGAAGGTGCCGCCGACCGGGAGCGGGGTCAGCAGCTCGCCGCGGCCCAGGCCGAGGGCGGCGCCGCCGACGATGGCGAAGGGCACGTCAGAGCCGAGCCGGCCGGCCAGTTCGAGCAGTTCCTCACGGGGGGTACCGGTGCCCCACAGTTCGGCGCAGGCGAGGAGGGCGGCGGCGCCGTCCGCGCTGCCGCCGGCCATGCCGCCGGCCACCGGGATGTCCTTGTCGATGTGGAGGTGGACGTCGGCCCGTTCCCGGCCGGTGTGCTCCGCGAGCAGTTCGGCGGCGCGGGCGGCGAGGTTGGTGCCGTCGAGGGGGACGAGGGCGCTGCCGGGTCCTGCGCAGGTGATGGACAGCCGGGGCGCGGGGCGGGCGGTGACACGGTCCTGGAGGCCGACCGCGAGGAAGACGTTGGCGAGGTCGTGATAGCCGTCCGCGCGCGGCGGACCGACGGCCAGTTGCACATTGACCTTCGCGGGAACGCGGATCGTGACGGCCGGCACGGAGGCGGCGGGATGGGACATGCCCCACAGCCTAGGGCGTGCCGGCGGGGCCCCGCCCAGGTGATGGCGGGAGAGAACCGGCCGGGGGACCGGGTGCCCCGCCCGGCCCGGTGAAACCGGTCCCGGATCGGCTCGGGGCACGTTCCGGGTTCCGGAACCCGGACGGGCACCGTGACCGGCACACCGGGCCGGGTTCTCCGCCGACGCCCGTGCGCGCACCTGTGGTCGGCGACCCCCGGGGCGCCTTCCAGGCCGTCCTCGACCCGGCCGGCCCCGCGTTCCGCCGCGTCCGGCCCGCCCGACGCCCCGCGATCCGCCCGCCGTCAGGCGGGACGGTGTTCCGCGATCCGGGCGAAGTCCTCCACCGACAGCGCCTCGCCGCGCGCGCCCGGGCTGACCCCTGCCGCCGTGCACGCCGCCTCCGCCGCCGCCGGGGAACCGGCCCAGCCGGACAGGGCCGAGCGCAGCGTCTTGCGGCGCTGCGCGAACGCCGCGTCGATCACCGCGAAGACCTCTTCGCGGGACGCCGTCGTCACCGGCGGTTCGCGGCGGGTGAGGGCGACCAGGCCCGAGTCGACGTTGGGGGCCGGCCAGAAGACGGTGCGGCCGATCGCCCCGGCCCGGCGCACGTCCGCGTACCAGGCGGCCTTGACCGACGGCACCCCGTACACCTTCGAGCCGGGAGGCGCGGCCAGCCGGTCGGCGACCTCGGACTGGACCATCACCAGGCCGTGCCGGATGCCGGGGAAGAGCGCCAGCATGTGCAGCAGCACCGGGACGGCCACGTTGTAGGGCAGGTTGGCGACCAGCGCGGTGGGGGCGGGGCCGGGCAGTTCGGTGACGCGCAGCGCGTCCCGGTGCACCAGGGAGAACCGGTCGGCGCGCTCCGGCAGCCGGGCGGCGACCGTGGCGGGGAGCGCGGCGGCCAGGGTGTCGTCGATCTCTACCGCCGTGACATGTCCGGCGGTGCGCAGCAGGGCCAGGGTCAGGGAGCCGAGCCCGGGGCCGATCTCGACCACGACATCGTTCTCGTCGACACCGGCGGCGCGCACGATGCGGCGCACCGTGTTGGCGTCGATGACGAAGTTCTGGCCGCGCTGCTTGGTGGGGCGGACCCCCAGGGCCGCGGCGAGTTCGCGGATGTCGGCCGCGCTGAGCAGGTCCCCCTCGAGTGCGTCAGTCATCGCCGAACACCCGCACCGTGTTGGCCGCGATGTGCGCGGCGAGGTCGTCCTCCGGCAGGCCCTTGATCTCCGCCATGGCGCGCAGGGTGACGGGGATGAGGTACGGGGCGTTGGGGCGGCCCCGGAAGGGGGCGGGGGTGAGGAACGGGGCGTCCGTCTCCACCAGGAGCAGTTCCGGCGGGGCGGCCAGCAGGGCGTCGCGCAGCGGCTGGGCGCTGGCGAAGGTCACGTTGCCCGCGAAGGACAGGTAATAGCCCTCGGCCGCGCAGATCTCCGCCATCGCCGCGTCACCGGAAAAGCAGTGGAACACGGTGCGTTCGGGAGCGCCTTCTTCCTTGAGAATGCGCAACACGTCCTCATGGGCGTCCCGGTCGTGAATGACCAGGGCTTTCCCGTGCTCTTTCGCGAGGGCGATGTGACGGCGGAAGGAATGGTGCTGGGCGGCCTTTCCCTCCTCGCCGGTGCGGAAATAGTCGAGCCCGGTCTCGCCAATGGCCCGCACCTGCGGAAGGCCGGCCAGCGAGGCGATCTCCTCCAGGGCGGCGTCCAGCCCGTCCCCCAGCCGCGGTGCCTCGTTCGGGTGCAGGGCGACGGCCGCCCAGATCCGGTCGGGGTACCGGGCGGCGATCTCGGCGGCCCAGTGGGCGCGGTCGACGTCGCAGCCGATCTGCACGACCCGGGTGACTCCCACGGCGGCGGCAGCGGCCAGCGCCTCCTCGACGGTGGTGTCCTGCATGTCGAGGTGGGTGTGCGCGTCGGCGACGGGTACGGCCAGCGGCTCGGGCGGCGGAGGCGGTACGGACTGCTCCGCCTTCGCCTTGGCGGACTTGGGCATGGGGTCGATCCTACGGCGCCGTGCGGCGCCCCCGTGCTCAGCCCCGGGCCCGCCGGACGGCCGCCACCCGCCCGGGCCGCATCACCCGCACCCGGTGCCCGTCACAGTTGGGGCAGGTCGGATAGGTGAGCGGCGAGCGGACCTGTTTTCCCCCGACGTAATACTCGACGATGGGGCGGCCGTGCGGATCACGCAGATGCTCGACGCTGAATTTCTGCTCCCAGCCGTAGCCGCAGCTCAGGCAGGCGAAGGAATACGCGGCGTGGGTCGTGTATCCCTCTGCGCTGCCCATTTCCGGCGGGAGATTCGGATTCGGAACATTCATGGTGCGGCTCCTTGGAGACCTTCACCCCATTTTAGTCCGCTTTGGCCGCCACCACCGCGTCGAAGACGTTCCGCTTGGGCAGCCCGGCCTCCTTGGCGACCTCGGCGATGGCCTCCTTGCGGCGCTGCCCGGCCTCCTCGCGGGCGGCCACCCGGCGCGCCAGCTCCTCCGCGTCCACCTCGGCCGTCCCGGCGGCCGGGGCGCCCTCGACGACGACGGTGATCTCACCCCGTACCCCCTGCGCCGCCCAGCGGGCCAGCTCGGCCAGCGGCCCGCGCCGTACCTCCTCGTACGTCTTGGTCAGCTCCCGGCACACCGCCGCCCGCCGCTCGGTGCCGAAGACCTCGGCCATCGCGGTCAGGGTGGCGGCCAGCCGGTGCGGCGACTCGAAGTAGACGAGCGTGCGCGGCTCCTCCGCGACCTCGCGCAGCCGCGCGGAGCGCTCCCCCGGCTTGCGCGGCGGGAACCCCTCGAAGCAGAACCGGTCCACCGGCAGCCCGGACAGCGCCAGCGCGGTCAGCACGGCGGAGGGCCCCGGCACCGCGGTCACCCGTACCCCGCGCTCGACGGCGGCGGCGACGAGCCGGTATCCGGGGTCGGAGACGGAGGGCATGCCGGCGTCGGTGACCAGCAGCACCCGGGCGCCGCGCACCAGCTCCTTGATCAGCTCGGCGGTGCGGACCGTCTCGTTCCCCTCGAAGTACGACACCACCCGGCCGCCGGTCTGCACCCCCAGCGCCTGGGTCAGCCGGCGCAGCCTGCGGGTGTCCTCGGCGGCGACAATGTCCGCGGCCTCCAGTTCGCCGCCCAGCCGGGGCGGGGCGTCCGCCGGATCACCGATCGGGGTGCCCGCCAGCACCAGGGTGCCCAGCTCCCCCTCGTACGCCGTGTACTGCGTCTCCTCCGTCATACGCCCCATCCTCCCAGGCCCGGATGTCAAGATGGCCCGCGTGAGCAGTAGCGAGAGCGGCCGGACGCTGACCGACGCACCGCCCCGCCCCGAGCCGGGCGGCGGCGCGGACGGCGGCGGCTGGACGGAGCGGCTGCGGTCCTTCGGCTACCGGCCCCCGCCCGGCCCGCGCGGGGTGCGCGAGCGCCTGGTGCCCTCCCACCCCGCCCCGGCCGGGCGCCTGTGGCGCTACCTCGGGATCGCGCCGGGACCGGCCGCCGCGCTGGCCCGCGCCATGGGGTGGCTGGGCCCGCTGCTGGTCGCCACCCTCGCCGGGGCGCTGCGCTTCACCCGGCTCGGCGAGCCGGACGCCGTCATATTCGACGAGACGTACTACGCCAAGGACGCCTGGTCGCTGCTCCAGCACGGCTACGAGACGGTGTGGCCGGACGACGCGAACCAGCGCATCATCGACGGCGACGTCCCGGCCACCGACGCCGCCGCGTACATCGTGCATCCGCCGGTCGGCAAGTGGATGATCGCGCTCGGCGAGTGGGCGTTCGGCATGAACCCCTTCGGCTGGCGCTTCATGGTGGCCCTGCTCGGCACCCTGTCGGTGTTCATGCTCTGCCGCATCGGCCGCCGGCTGTTCCGCTCCACCGCGCTGGGCTGCCTGGCCGGGCTGCTGATGGCGGTGGACGGGCTGCACTTCGTGATGAGCCGCACCGCGCTGGTCGACCTGGTGCTGATGTTCTGGCTGCTGGCGGCCTTCGGCGCGCTGCTGGTGGACCGCGACCGGGCCAGGGAACGGCTCGCCGCCGCGCTGCCCACCGCGGGCGAACCCGTCCTGCGCCCGCACCGGCCCACCGCCGAACGGCTCGGGCTCGGCCTGCGGCCGTGGCGGATCACCGCCGGGGTCTGCCTGGGCCTGGCCTGCGCCACCAAGTGGAACGGCCTGTACGTGCTGGCCGCCTTCGGCATCCTCACCGTGCTGTGGGACGCCGCCGCCCGCCGGACCGCCGGCGCCCCGCACGGCCCACTGGTCGCCCTGCGCAAGGACGCGCCGCCCGCCTTCCTCTCGCTGGTGCCGGTCTCCCTCGCCGTCTACCTGGCGTCGTGGACCGGATGGTTCGCGACCTCGGGCGGCTACTACCGCACCTGGGCGGAGCGCGAGGGCGCCGGGCCCAGCGCCTGGGAGTGGGTGCCGGGGCCGCTGCGCAGCCTGTGGCACTACACGAGTGAGGTCTACAGCTTCCATCTGGGGCTGACCTCGGACCACTCCTACGAGTCGAACCCCTTCAGCTGGCTGGTGATGGGCCGCCCGGTGCTGTACTTCTACGAGTCGCGCGACCCGGGCGAGGACGGCTGCGACCGGGCCGGGGGCTGTGTGCGCGAGGTGCTGGCGCTGGGCACCCCGCTGCTGTGGTGGACGGCCTGCGCCGCGCTGGTGTACGCGCTGTGGCGCTGGCTGCTGCGCCGCGACTGGCGGGCGGGCGCCGTGCTGTGCGCGGTGGCGGCGGGCTATCTGCCGTGGCTGCTCTACCAGGAGCGCACGATCTTCTCCTTCTACGCCGTGGTGCTGGTGCCGTTCCTGTGCCTGGCGGTCGCGATGCTGATCGGGGCGCTGCTGGGGCCGCCCGGCTGCCCGGAGCGGCGGCGCGCGCTGGGCGTGGTCGCGGCGGGGGTGCTGGTGCTGCTGATCGTGTGGAACTTCATCTACTTCTACCCGATCTACGCGGGCCAGGAGATTCCGGTCGACGGCTGGCGGGCCCGCATGTGGCTGGGCACCTGGGTGTAGCAGGGCCAGCGCCGACTCCCGCGTCACACCATCCCAGTCGTTGTTGGCAGCCCTCCGCTCTTTGTGAGCATCACCTGGCGGCCCCCAGGCGGCCCGCACGAGCGATCCAGCGTCATGACAGCCGCCCCCTCCCCTTGCGGCTCGCCGGACGCGCCGACTCGACCCGAACAGTCAATCGGTCGCCATCACCCGGGTCGATGTCCATCACGTGGAGATCGTCGAGGCCGACGAGCAGGTCGCAGTTCACGCAGTAGGTGTTGGCGTGATGGCAGCGCGTAGGGGCACGCGCCACGGGCTCGGACAACGTCGAGGCCTTCCCGAATGGCGCGTGTCTGATCTCGTCGGCGATGGGTCTAGTGACCAAAGGTGACCGGCTGGCCATGCCAGTCGGTCTTGCGGAGGAACTGTTCCCAGCTCAGCGTGTTGGGATCGATGCGCCGGCTCCACGTCGTGTCGCGGTCGTCTCGGAAGTATCCGAGTTCGACCGCGTACTGGACCATGCCGAGGGTTTCGTCGACCAGCAGAGGGTTCTCTCCCAGTGCGGGGAAGTAGGTCAGCAGGTCTTCGCGAGAGTAGGCGCTGCGGTATTCGGCTTTGAGTCCGGTGACGCGGGAGAACTCCTCGACCATCTCGGCTGGGGAGATGACGTCCCCCACGACCGGCAGACAAGCGCCGCGGTAGGTGTCGGGGTTGGAGAACACCTCGAGAGCGGCCGGCCCGGTCGCGGTGAGTGGGTCCACGAACGGGGCACGGAAGTCTTCGGGGAGGTAGAAAGGCATGAGCACCGTGTCACCATCAACGCGCGGGGGGTAGTACTCCAGCGCGTTGGTGTAGAAGAACGAGAGCATGATGAAGGTGTGCGCGATCGGCAGAGTCCGGATGTACTCCGCGACGAGCGCCTTATCGGTGAAGTGCGGGGCGTACTTGGTGCCCGAGGACCGCTCGTCGACGTTCTCGAGAGCACTGAAGACGACGTGTACCACTCCGGCCTCGACCGCTGCATCGGCAAGTTGGCGCCCGAGAAGGAACTCCTCGGTGGAGGGCGGCGCGATGGGCGGGGTCATCAGGAAGGCCCCCTCGGCCGATCCGAACGCGTCGACGAGCTCGCGCTGGTGACCCAGGGCGAGAGGAACCTCGGCGATCTCCGCTCCCAGTCCTGCCAGGCTCCGGGCCTGGGCAGAGTCGGCGTCTCGGGTCAGGGCTCGCACTCGGAACCTGCCGCTCTCAAGCAAGGAGGTGGCGACGCTCCTTCCCTGCTTGCTAGTGGCACCCGCGACGACGATCAACGGCTTGCTGCTCTCAGACATCGTGTACTTCCTCTTGTGTATCCCGGAGCTCGCGGCGGACGGCAGTTGCGCGGCAGATACCGGAGGGGCGTGAACGCAACGACCATATCGCGATATCGCGATGTGTCAATGTGTGGCTGGGGGCGAACTCGGTTCGTCATATCGAGATACGATGGTGTGTGAGAGGCGAGGAGGCGACCGTGGCGACGTCACAGGCAACGAACTCAGGCGGCGACGCGGAGAACGAGCCCCCTCAGGCTGCGGTCGAGGCCTTGAAGGCGCTGGCGAACCCTGCACGGCTGCAAATCATGGACTGGCTGCGGGACCCTCACAGCGAGTTCGCTCAGTGGGAGCCGATAGCCGACCGGGACGAGGTCGGAGTCTGCGTCAGCCATCTGCAGGCCAAGTCGGGGCTGGCGCAATCGACAGTCTCCTCGTACATGGCAACCCTCGAGCGGGCAGGCCTGGTACAGGCCACACGGGTCGGCAAGTGGATCCACTACAAACGCAACGAGGGCACGCTGTCGCGACTCGCGGAGATGCTCCGCGGCACATAGCGACGATCACGAAAGGGCGCCACGAGGCGACCAACGGCGCACGGCACACCAGACTCCTCGCGACATCGCGGGCGTGACTGAAGCAGGAACCAATCCCTGCCTCCGCGATCCTCGAAGCCTCGCCTTCCACGCCAGCCGCGATCATTCCCCCAGGCATCGACCAGGGCGGTGTGTTCCACCAGATCGATCAAGCACTTGGCGACCGTTGCCCCCACCTGAAGTAGAGCCCCCATACGTGCCCCACACTGGCTGAGGCGCTCAGGCTGTACATGGAGGAGTTCCCGCCGGTCGAAGTCACGCTTCCCTGGATCAAGCCGGACGGGCCGCCGGTGACCAATCGGCTGATCTTCACCGGAAGCGGGGGGAGTCACATCAGGGAAAGCCACTTTAATGATCACAAGTTGAAACCAGTTCTGGCTGTTTCTGGCATCATTCCTCTCCGGAGAAGGGTGAGCGGTACGAGTCCGCCCGGGAACACGGCATGCACGCTCTCAGGAACTTCTACGCCTCGGTTCCGCTCAATGCCGGGGAGAGCATCCGGGCGGTGAGCCAGAACCTCGGGCACAGCGATCCAGGGTTCACGCTGCGGGTGTACACGCACCTCATGCCGAGCAGTGAGGGACGCACCCGGAGGGCCGTGGACAACGCCTTCCGAAGTGTCTGACGGCCCCAGAGCCCATCGCATGGCCCTGATCTGGGGTCCCGCCCCAGGTCAGACCCATTCTGCGTCCGTACTCGGGAAGTCCATCTACTTTTACCCGATCTACGCGGGCCAGGAGATTCCGGTCGACGGCTGGCGGGCCCGCATGTGGCTGGGCACCTGGGTCTGAACACGGAGGGTCAGCGGCTGCTTGTAGGCTGCGCACGCGGGGTGGATCGAGGGGCAGGGACGGGATGCGGAACGGGCAGAAGGTCGCCGTCATCGCTGGGGTTTTCGTGGTGATGGCGACGGGCGCCGGATTCGGTGCCTACAGCATGCTGAGCGGTGACGGCGACGACGGCGGGCAGCAGAACGCGTCGTCCACCTCGGACGCGGAACCGGAGGAGAGCGCGCCGCCGTCGGCGGCCGAAGTGCTCGAGGTCTCCGGGGACTTCCTCGACGCCTGGGCGGCCGGGGACACCGACGGTGCGGCGGCGCTGACGGACGACGCGGGGTCCGCGGCGCAGGCGCTGGCGGCGCTGGCCGAGGACGCGTCAGTGAGCGGGTTCACGCTGAGCGCGGGCGCCCCCGAGGGCGGCTCGGTGCCGTTCGGCGTGGTGGCGAACATCGCGTACGAGGAACTGCCGGAGCGGGAGTGGAGCTACGACTCCGAGCTGACGGTGGTGCGGGACGCCGACTCGGGTGAGATCGTCGTCGACTGGGAGCCGTCGGTGCTGTACCCCGGGCTGGCGGAGGGGCAGCACATCGAGACCGGACCCAGCGGTGAACTGCCGCCGGTGACCGTGCTGGACGCCGAGGGCGGTGAGCTGACCGCCCAGGCGCATCCGACGCTCAAGGGCGTGCTGGAGGACATCGGCGAGCGGTTCGCGGACCACTCGGGCGCCAGCCCGGCGGTCGTCACCCGGATCACGGACGCCGAGGGCGGGACGGTCGAGGAGCTGATCGAGCTGGCGGAGCCGGTGGCCGGCGAGGTGCCGACCACGATCGTGCCGGCGATCCAGGCTGCGGCCGAGGCGGCGGTGGCGGACAAGGACCGGGCGGCGGTGGTGGCGATACAGCCGAGCACCGGCGCCATCCAGGGCGTGGCCAACGCTCCGGCGGACAGCTTCGACATCGCGCTGCAGGGCAGTTACGCGCCCGGCTCCACCTTCAAGATCGTGACGGCCTCGCTGCTCATAGACGAGGGGCTGGCCTCGGCCGGGGCGAAGCACCCGTGCCCGAAGTACTTCGAGCACGGCGGCTGGAAGTTCCAGAACCTCGACAAGTTCGAGATCAAGGACGGCACGTTCGCGGACTCCTTCGCGGCGTCCTGCAACACGGCCTTCATCAGCCAGGCGGGCGAGCTGTCGGACGAGGCCCTGGGGGACCACGCGCGGGACGCGTTCGGGCTCGGCCTGACCTGGAGCGTGGGCGTGTCCACGCTGGACGGGGCGGTGCCCACCCAGTCGCTGGCGCAGATGGCGGCCTCCCTGATCGGCCAGGGCGGGGTGCGGATGAACCCGATGACGATGGCGTCGGTGTCCGCGACCGTGAAGTCCGGCACGTTCAAGCAGCCCTACCTGGTGCCCGCCGAGATCGGCGGCCGGGAGCTGGCGACGGCGGCAGGACCCTCCGCGGCGACCGCCGCGGAGCTGCGGTCGCTGATGAACCGCACCGCTGTGAACGGCACCGCCGCCGAGGCGATGGCCGGGCTGAGCGGGGACATCGGCGCCAAGACCGGCTCGGCCGAGGTGGACGGGCAGGACAAGCCGAACGCCTGGTTCACCGGGTACCGCAATGATCTGGCGGTGGCGGCGGTGGTGCCGGATTCCGGGCACGGCGGCAGCAACGCGGGCCCGGTCGTGGCCCAGGTCCTGAGCGCCGCTCCGTAGCGGCAGGGGCCCGTCGCGCCGGACGGCGGGACGGGTACGGAAGGCGGCGCGCTCCGTTGGGGGCGCGATGTTCAGCAGTTGACGCCCACGGTGGTGGGCGGGCTGAGGGCGAGGGCCCGGTCTTCGGTGGAGGTCCAGCCGAAGGCCGGGCCCTCGGCGTCGACGGTCAGACCGCTGATGCCGGTGTCGTTCCAGGTGTGGGCGAAGGCGGAGCGGACGGTGATGTCCCGGCAGCCGCCGGTGCCTTCGAAGACCAGGGCGGTGCGGCCGGTGGCGACGTCGGTGTCGGTGGCGTTCTGCCGCGGCGTCAGCAGGAAGCCCACACCGTGGCCGTTGACGGCGGCGGCGTCCTCACGGCTGACGCTGGGGAAGGCGGGGGTGGTGCCGCCGTGGTGGACCACCTGGAGGATGGGCCGGATCTCGCCGTCGAACCAGGTGGCGACGCCCTGTTCGCCGCGCATCGGATAGCCCGGGGTCTCCTGCCACCGCCAGGCGCTGATCGCCACCCAGCGGTCGACGCCACCCACGGTGGTGATGACGTACACGTCGGGTGCGGCGAGGTCGATCAGGTCGGCGTCGGGGATCGGGGCTCCGGCGGCGGTGGCGCGTACCAGGCAGGCGCGGGCGGCCAGTTCGGCGTCGACCGCGAGGTCGTCCGCGCCGTCCGCGCGCAGGGTGTCCACCAGGGCGAGCACGTGGTCGGTGCCCGGCCCGGTCGCCGTGTCCAGGTCTGCTTCGGGGACGCAGGCTCCGCTGCCCGGGGCGGGGTCCGCGTGCCCCTGGCCGGCCGTGGCGGCGGCCAGGGCCAGGACGAGGGCGGCCGTGGTGACGATGCGTCGCATCCTGGTCCCTCCCGGGGGTCGCCGGCTGCCGATGCTAACCCAGGGGCCCGGGACGTACCAGGGAAAACCAGCCGCGAACGGCCGGAGCCCGGCCACCCGTACCACGCGGGTACGGACGGCCGGGCTCCGTTCGCTCCGGTCTCCCGGGGTCCGGATCTCCGGGACGGTCAGCTGACGCCGGCCGGCTCGGGCTCCTTGGCGGTGGCGGCCTGACGCCCCTTGCCGGTGGACTCCAGGTACTTCTCCAGCGTCTCGCCCTCGACGTCGACGTTGGGCAGGATGCGGTCCAGCCACTTGGGCATCCACCAGGCGCGCTCGCCCAGCAGGCCCATCACGGCGGGCACGATCGTCATCCGGACCACGAAGGCGTCCAGCAGGATCGCCATCGCGAGGCCGAAGCCCATCATCATGACCATGGACTCGCCCATCGTCATGAAGCCGGCGAAGACCGAGATCATGATGATGCCGGCGGCGGTGACCACCCGGGCGTTGAGGTTGAAGCCGGTGATGATCGCCTGGTGCGGGGATTCGCCGTGGACGTGGGCCTCGCGCATCCGGGTCACGAGGAAGACCTCGTAGTCCATGGCGAGACCGAAGACCACACCGATCATGAAGATCGGCATCATGGACATGATCGGCTGCGGCTCGGCGCCGAACGCGCCCAGCCAGCCCCACTGGTAGACCGCGACCACGGCGCCCAGGGAGGCGAGCACCGAGAGCAGGAAGCCCAGGGCGGCCTTCAGCGGCACCAGCACGGAGCGGAAGACGAGCATCAGCAGGATGAAGGCGAGGCCGACGACCAGCGCCAGGTACGGGACGAGCGCGTCCGAGAGCACCTGCGAGAAGTCGCTCTGGGCGGCGGTCTGGCCCGAGACCAGGATGTTCACGCCGGTCTCGGCCTCCAACTGCGGGGCGAGGTCGCCGCGGATCTCGGCGACCAGGTCGGTGGTCTCCGCGCTGGAGGGGCTGCTGCCGGGGAAGACCGACATCATCGCGACGTTGCCGGCCTCGTTCGGGAACGCGGGCGCGGTGGCGACCACGTCGTCCAGTCCGCTGATGGCCTCGGCGATAGTGTCGGCGGAACCCATCACGTCGCCGCCGTCCGGCGCCTCCAGGACGATCATCAGCGGACCGTTGAAGCCGGGGCCGAAGCCCTCGGACAGCAGCTCGTACGCCTGGCGCTGGGTGGTGTCCGTGGCGGCGGTCCCGTTGTCGGGCAGGCCCAGTTCCAGGCTGGCGACCGGGGCGGCCATCAGGCCGAGACCGGCGACGGAGGCGACCAGCACCAGGACGGGGCGGCGCAGCACGCCCTTGGCCCAGCGGGTGCCGAAGTTCTCCTTGTCCTCCTCGCCCGTGCGGCCGAGGGTGGTGGGCACTCCGGTCTCGGGGTTCTGCGCGCGGTGCTTCCTGCCGAAGATCCGCTTGCCGATGATGCCGAGCGCGGCGGGCACCAGGGTGAGGGCGACGAGGACGGCCACGACGACGGTGGCGGCGGCGGACAGACCCATCTTGGTGAGGATCGGGATGCCGACCACGGCCAGGCCGGAGAGCGCGATGACCACGGTCAGGCCGGCGAAGACGACGGCGGATCCGGCGGTGCCGGCGGCCCGGCCGACCGCTTCCTCGCGGCTGTGTCCCGCCATCAGCTCGGCGCGGTAGCGGGAGGCGATGAACAGGGCGTAGTCGATGCCGACCGCGAGGCCGATCATGGTGGCGAGGATGCCGGTCATCTCGGTCAGGCCGAGGGTGGCGGAGAGCGCGCCGATGCCGGCGACGCCGATGCCGAGGCCGATGAGCGCGGTGAGCAGCGGCAGGCCGGCGGCGACCAGCGAGCCGAAGGTGATGACCAGCACGATGGCGGCGACGACGACGCCGATGATCTCGCCGCTGCCCATGTTCATCTCGGCGGTGACGAGCTCGCCGCTGGACTGGACGGTCAGGCCCGCGTCGGTGCCGGCCTCGACGGCGGACGCGAACTGGTCGCGCATGTCGTTGTCGACATCGGCCCAGGAGCCGTCGTAGGTGACGTCGACGTAGCCGATGGTCTCGTCGGGGCTGAGCTGGCCGCCCTCGTAGAAGTCGGTGACGGATATGACCTTGTCACCGGTGGCCAGCTGGTCGGTGACGGCGCGGACGGCCGCCTGGTTGGCGGGGTCGTTGAGGGTCTCGCCCTCGGGCGCCTGGAAGACGACCTTGGTGGTGAGGGCCTCGGCGTTGGCCTGGGGGAATTCCTCCGCCAACAGGTCGAACGCCTGCTGTGCCTCGGTCCCGGGCAGCGAGAACTCTTCCTCGGCGGGGTCGCCGGCGGTGGCCGCCGCGGCGCCGACGCCGACCAGCAGCGCGAGCCAGATCGCGACCACCCACCGGCGCCGCCGAAAACTCAGGCGGCCGAGCTTGTATAGAAACGTAGCCACGGGGCAGGTTCTCCTGTCCGGGTATCAGGGCGTGTGCAGGAAAGAGAAGTGTCAGTTCATGCCACGAGACGCCGACCCCGGCGGGCAGGATGAGAGAAGTTGCCATAATGTGGCCTAGATCACATGAACTGATCCTTCACGAGTTGCCCTGGGGCATGCTGCACCGAAGCATGGACACGTGAGCGACGAAGCCGAGCACGTAGACAGCTATCTGCGGTTCCCGCATCTGAACGGTGAACTGGTCTGCTTCACCGCCGAGGACGATCTGTGGCTCGCGCCGCTGCCCGCGCCGGGACACCGCACCGAACGCGCCTGGCGGCTGACCGTGGACCGCACCCGCCTCGGCCCTCCGCGCTTCTCCCCCGACGGCCGGCACATCGCCTTCACCACCTGGCGCTCCCTGGACCCGGAGATCCATCTCGCCCCGGTCGCGGGCGGCCCGGCCCGCCGGCTGACGTACTGGGGCTCGGCCGACACCCGGGTGTGCGGCTGGACCCCCGAGAGCCCCGCGGACCCGGGCGGCGCGCCGGCGCAGGAGCCGCGCATCCTGGCGGTGGGCTCGCACGATCAGCCGTTCTCCCACTTCACCTGGGCCTATCAGGTGCCGCTCGACGGCGCGCCCGGCGACCGGCTGCCCTGGGGCCCGGTGGCCGACATCGCGGTCAGCGGCTGCGGCGGCGAGCGGCGCACCCTGCTGCTGACCGCCAAGGCACCGCACGAGCCGGCGGCCTGGAAGCGCTACCGGGGCGGGGCGACCGGGCAGCTGTGGCTGCACGGCGAGCGCCTCCTCCCGGACCTCGCGGGCCACATCGAGTGCCCGATGTTCGTCGGTGACCGGATCGCCTTTCTCTCCGATCACGAAGGGGTCGGAAATCTCTACTCCTGCCGCCCCGACGGCAGCGGGCTGCGGCGGCACACCGATCACGACGCGTTCTACGCCCGGCAGGCCGCCACCGACGGCGAGCGCGTCATCTACAGCTGCGCCGGACAGCTGTGGCTGGCCGCGGACCTGGGCGACCCGGCCGCCGTACCGCGCCGCCTGGACATCCGGCTCGGCGGCCCGCGCGCCGGGCGCCGCCGCTACCAGGTGCCCACCGCCAGCCACGTCGACTCGCTCGCCGTGGACACCACCGGCCGGGCCTCCGCCGTGTGCGTGCGCGGCAGCCTGTACTGGCTCACCCACCGCGACGGCCCGGCCCGGGTCATCGCGGCCACCCCCGGGGTACGGGTCAGGCTGCCGGAGATGCTGGGCGATACCGGCCGCATCGCGTACATCACCGACGCGGACGGCGCCGACGCCATCGAGATCGCCTATCTGCCGCGCGCCAGCGGCGGCCGGGACCCGCGCCGGCTGCGCACCGGGGACCTGGGCCGGGTGCTGGAGCTGGTGGCCTCCCCCGACGGCCGGACGCTGGCGGTCTCCTCGCACGACGGGCGGCTGCTGGTCGTGACGGTCCCGGAGGCGGAGGAGGAGCCGGACGAGACCACGCCGCAGGAGCTGATCCGCTCCATCAACGGCCCCGTGCGCGATCTGGCCTTCTCCCCCGACTCGCGCTGGCTGGCGTGGGCGCATCCCGGCATCGGCCGCTCGCTCTCCCAGATCAAGATCGCGCGGTGGGCGGAGGCCGAGCGCACCGTCCTGGATGTCACCGACGGCCGTTTCGAGGACGAGGAGCCGGTCTTCACCAGCGACGGCCGTTTCCTGGCCTTCCTGTCCTGGCGCGGCTTCGACCCGGTGTACGACGTGCACAGCGGCGATCTGTCCTTCCCGCTGGGGTCGCGCCCCTATCTGGTCCCGCTGTCCTCGGCGACCCGTTCCCCGTTCGCGATCACCCCCGAGGGGCGCCCGGCGGCCGGCGGCCTGGACCCGGACGAGACGAGCAGCGCGACCGGCGCCGACGGCTCGGTGCGGGTGGAGGCGGAGGGCCTCGCCAGCCGGGTGGTGCCCTTCCCGGTGTCCGCCTCGAAGTACTCGGCGCTGTGCCCGGTCAGCGGCGGCGGCCTGGTGTGGCTGCGCTGGCCGATCTCGGGCGCGCTGGGCGAGACCTTCCTGAATCCGGACGACACCTCGGGCAAGCCCACGCTGGAGCACTTCGATCCGGTGCGGGCCAAGCGCACCGAGCTGACCGAGGACGTGGACTGGTTCGCGCTGAGCGCGGACGGCACGCGGATGGTGGTGTGCGAGGACGACGAGCTGCGCGCGGTGCCGGCCACCGAGCTGGGCGACGGCGACTCGACGGTGCCCCTGGACCTGCGCCGGATCGTGCACGAGGCGGACCCGGCGACGGAGTGGCGGCAGGCGTACGCGGAGGCGGGCCGGATCGTGCGGGCCTACTTCTGGGAGCCGGACATGTGCGGCATCGACTGGGACGCGGTGCTGGAGCAGTACCGGCCGCTGGTGGAGCGGGTGGCGACGCCGGACGAGTTCGCCGATCTGCTGCGCGAGGTGATGGGCGAACTGGGCACCTCGCACGCCTATGTGACCGGGGCGCGGCGCAGTGAGGGCCCGCGGCACTACCAGCGGGCGCAGGGGCTGCTGGGGGCGGATTTCACCCGGTCCAAGGAGGCCGGCGCGTGGCTGCTGGCGCGGATCCTGCCGGGCGAGTCCTCGGACCCCAAGGCGCGTTCGCCGCTGGCGGGCACCGGGGTGCGCGAGGGCGCGGCGCTCACGCATGTGGACGGACGCCCGGTGGATCCGGTGGCGGGCCCGTATCCGCTGCTGGCGGCGACCGGCGGCACGTCGGTGGAGCTGACGTTCGCGGAGGAGGACGGCGCGGGCACCCGCCGGGTGGCGGTGGTGCCGCTGATCCACGACCAGCCGCTGCGGTACCAGGACTGGGTGGCGCGGCGCCGCGCGGTGGTGCGGCAGCTGTCGGGCGGGAAGTGCGGCTATGTGCACATCCCCGACATGGGGGGTTCGGGGTGGGCGCAGTTCAACCGGGATCTGCGGCGCGAGTTCGCGTATCCGGCGCTGATCGTTGATGTCCGGGGCAACGCGGGCGGCCACATCAGCGAGCTGGTGGTGGAGAAGTTGACCCGCACCATCGTGGGCTGGGACCTGACCCGCAACGCGCAGCCCGTCTCGTACGCCTCGGACGCGCCGCGCGGTCCGGTGGTGGCGCTGGCGGACGAGGCGACCTCCTCCGACGGGGACATGATCACGGCGGTGTTCCGGTTGCAGGGGGTGGGTCCGGTGGTCGGCAGCCGCACCTGGGGCGGGGTGGTCGGCATCACGGGGCGGCACCGGCTCGGGGACGGGACGGTGATCACGGTGCCGATGAACGCGGCGTGGTTCGAGGGCTACGGCTGGGGCGTGGAGAACTGGGGCGTGGCGCCGGACATTCCCTCCGGGCGGACCCCGTTGGACTGGGCGGAAGGCCGGTACGGGGTGCTGGACACGGCGGTGCGCACGGCGCTGGACCTGCTGGAGCGGCATCCGCCGGGGTCGCCGCCGGATTACCGGGACGTTCCGGACCGGCGGCGACCCGTGCTGCCGCCCCGTACCGCTGCCCCGGATGCGTGATTAGGCCGTTCGTGGGACGGTGAATGAAAGGGATGCAACGGACATTTCTTTCTGCCGATTGCGCGAAGGAGCACCCATGGGCATCGGAGACCAGTTCAAGGACAAGGCGCAGGAGCTTCAGCAGCGCGCCAAGGACGCCATGAACAAGGACAAGGACGAGCAGGACCAGAACCAGAACCAGGACCAGAACCCCGAGCGTGGCAGGCAGCAGAACAGCTCCGGCCAGGATCAGGGGTACCGGGACGATCAGGGCGGCACCTGACCGCATCGGCCCTTCCGTGCGCCGTGCCCTCCACCTCCGGGTGGGGGGCACGAGCGGTGTGCGCGGGCGCGCGCCCCGGCCGCCCGCCGCGCGGTGGCGCGGCCACCGGGCCCGGTCCACCGTGGAACCATGACCAGCACCCGCAAAGAGCCGCTGACCTCGCTCGATGTCCGCTACAGCAGCCCGGAGGCGCGCGCCATGCCCTGGGCCGAGGCCTGGACCATGCTGGAGCGTGCCGAGCTGTACTGGCTCTCGACCGTACGGCCGGACCACGCCCCGCACGTCACACCGGTGCTGGCCGTCACCCACGCCGGGGCGCTGTACTTCACCACCGGGGAGCGGGAGCGCAAGGGCCGCAACCTGGCCGCCAACCCCGCCTGCGTGCTGACCACCGGGTGCAACTCCCTGACGGGGGGCACCGATCTGGTGGTGGAGGGGCGGGCCGAACGGATCACCGGCGACGCCCTGCTCCAGGCCGTCGCGGACGCCTTCCTCGCCAAGTACGGTCCGGACTGGCACCTCACCGTGCGGGCCGGGTTCCTGGTGCTGCCGGGCGGGGGCGCCACCGGGACGGAGGCCGGGGAGGGGCCGCGGGCGGCGGCGTTCGAGGTGCGCCCGGCCACCGCCTTCGGCTTCCGCAAGGGCGTCTACGGTCAGACCCGCTGGCGCTTTTGAACCGCGCGCCGCAGCGGCCGGGCCGCGTCCGCGGCGGTGCGCCGTCGCCCCGTCCCCGTCAGCCCCGGACGCCGTCGAAGTCGGCGCCGATGGTCAGGGTGAGCACGCCGGGCAGATCGTCGGTGGTCTGCCGGGTCTCGGCCCCCGGCACCCGCGATCCCAGGACGTCGGCGTGGCCCTCCAGGCCCTCCGGGTAGCTGATGGTGGTGGTCTCGGCCGGGTCGGCGTTGCCGGTGGAGACCACCTGGAAGCCCAGGTTCCGCAGCCGGTCGGCGACCTCGGCGGCCTGACCCGTGGTGCCGGTGCCGTTCAGCACCCGCACCCGTACCTCGGCTGGGGACGGCGCGGACTCGGCGGCCTGCTCCAGTTGCTCCTTGGTGATCTCCTCGTCCTTGGCGAGCGAGGTGAAGAGCATCTCGGTGGCCGGGTAGTCCCACACCACATTGGCCTTGTCGGTGGGGACGTCCAGCTCACGCGGGTAGTTGGGGACCGTGATGAAGGTCAGCTTGTCGGCCGGCACGCCCTGGAGCTCGGTGGCCAGGTTGTACAGGGCGTCCAGGCTGGCCAGCTCGGGGTCGGTGGTCAGCGACTTGGTGACCGCGTCCATGAACCCGTACAGCGAGGTGGGGCTGGTGAGCTTGGACTGCGCCTTCTCGGCCAGCGCGTTCATGAAGTCCTGCTGGCGCTCGATGCGGCCGATGTCGCTGCCGTCGCCGACGCTGTAGCGGACCCGGACGAAGCCGAGCGCGTCCTCGCCGTTCAGCGTCTGGCAGCCGGCCTCCAGGGTGACGTGCGCCTTCACGTCGTCGATCGGCTCGTCCAGGCACATGTCCACGCCGCCCAGGGCGTCCACCATGTCCTTGAAGCCGAGGAAGTCGAGGGAGACGAAGTTCTCGATGCGCAGCCCGGTGTTCTGCTCCAGGGTGCGGATGGTGCAGGCCGCCGCGCCGCCCGCGTCGCCGTTGATGCCGCCGAGCGCGTACGACTCGTTGATCTTGGCGTGGTGCGGCTCGGTCATCACCCCGTCGCCCATGTCGCAGGAGGGGATCTCCACCCAGGAGTCGCGCGGGATGGACACCACGGTGGCCCACTCCCGGTTCTCCGCGATGTGCAGGATCATCAGGGTGTCCGAGCGCATCCCCTCGACCGCGCCGTAGTCGTCCATGCCCTCACGGGTGTCCGAGCCGGCCACCAGGATGGTCTTGGCGCCGGGGCTGAGGTCCTCGGGGCGGTCCTCGCCGAGCTTGTCGTCGATGGTCGCGGAGGTGATGTTGCCGTTGAGCTTCTGATATATCCAGTACACGCCGCCGGCGCCGGCCAGGATGACGAAGGCCAGGACCCCCGCGGTCCACAGCAGCACGCGTTTGCCGCGCTTGCTCCCGCCCGCCGAGCCGTCCGTGCCGCGCTTGCGTCGCGTCGGCGCGTTCTTCGAGCGATGTGAGCCGGCCACGCTGCTCCCCCGTTACGAATTTCCGCGCGTCATGAGTCGTTCGATCCGACGCCCTGGGACGGACACCAGTTCCCCGATTGCGCAAACTCTAAAGTATGGAAATGGCGCCCCGGTAACGCGCCCTGATGAAGCCCAGCGCTCCGGCGTACAGCACGAGCACCACCCCCAGCAGCGGATAGTACGCGCCGGGCAGGGTGGCGGTCAGCCCCAGGGCGGGCGCGAGCGGCGACAGCGGCAGCAGCAGCCCGATCGCGGTGAGCCCGGCCACGGCCGCCACGACGGGCGGCGGCATCCGGCGCGCGGAGCCCGGCCGCAGCAGCCAGATCACCAGCGCCTGGGTGAGCAGGTTCTCGGTGAACCAGCCGGCGTGGAAGACCGCGTGCGTGTCCAGGCCGGCCGCCGAGGGCAGACTCAGCAGCCAGCCGAGCGCGGCGAAGGTCCCCAGGTCGGCGGCGGCGTTGAGGGCACCGAAGCGCAGCACGAACGCGGTGAAGGCACGCGGGCGCAGCACGGTGGGACCGTCGCGGGCCCCGGCCCGCGGCTCGGCCCGGTCGAAGGCGAACGCGAGCTGGGCGGCGTCGAAGCACAGGTTCTGGACCAGTACCTGGAGCGGCAGCATCGGCAGGAAAGGCAGCAGCAGCCCGGCGACCATCATCGCGATGACGTTGCCGAGGTTGGAGGAGAGCACCACCCGCAGATAGGTGGTGATGTTGCGGGTGGTGTCCCGGCCGCAGGTCACCGCGCGACCGATCGCGGTGAGGTCCTTGCCGGCCAGCACCACGTCCGCCCCGGCCCGGGTGACGTCGGCGGCGCCCAGCGGGCAGATGCCGACATCGGCGGCGTGCAGCGCGGGCAGATCGTTGACGCCGTCGCCCAGGAACCCGGTGGGGTGCCCCGCCGCGCGCAGCACCTCCACGACGCGGGCCTTGTGGGCGGGCGTGCAGCGGGCGAAAACGGTACGGGTGGCGGCCAGCTCGGCCAGCTCGGCGTCGTCGAGGGTCTCGGTGTGCGCCCCGGTGACCACCGTGCCGGGCGGCCCCGGGTCCAGGCCCAGGTCGCGGCAGGCGCGGGCGGCGGTGGCCGGGTGGTCGCCGGTGAGCACCTTGACGGCTATCCCCTGGCGGGCGAGGGCGGACAGCGCCTCGGCGGCCCCGGGCGCGAGTTCGTCGCGCAGGGCGACGAAGCCCAGCAGGGTCAGCTCGCGTTCGGCGGACTCGGGGGTGAGGCCGGCGGGTACGGTCCGGCCGGGGCGGCGGGCCATGGCGACGGCCAGCAGCCGCAGTCCGGCGGCCGCCTGCCGCTCGGCGAGTGCCAGCACCTCCAGCCGGCGCGCCTCGTCCAGCGCCCGCTCCCCACCCGCTTCCGTACGCAGGCGCGTGCAGCGGGGCAGCACCTCCTCCACGGCACCCTTCACCACCACCGTGTGCGTACCGGGGTGGTCGGGCTCGCGGACGACGGCGGTGGCCCGGCGGCGTACCGGGTCGAACGGCAGCGCGGCGAGGCCGGTCAACCGGCCGCAGGGATCGCCGGGGTCGGGGTCACCGGGGCCGCCCGCCCGCAGGATGGCCTCGTCCAGCGGGTCGGGGGCGGGCAGTTCCGCCAGGTGCAGCGTCCAGTGGGCGTTGACGGCCGCCCAGCCCAGCACTTCGGGGTCGGGCCGGCCCCAGGGGTCGAGCGCGCCGTGCAGCACGGGCCGGTCCCGGGTGAGGGTGCCGGTCTTGTCGGTGCACAGCACCTCCATGGCGCCCAGGTCGTGCAGGGCGGGCAGCCGGCGGACCATCACCGCGTGCTCCCCGGCGAGCCGCACCGCGCCCCTGGCCAGCGACACGTTCACCACCACCGGCAGCATCTCGGGGGTGAGGGCCACCGCGACGGCCACCGCGAGCGGCACGGTGTCCAGGGCCGGGCCGCGCAGCACGGTGTGTGCGGCCAGCACCAGCGCGGCGGCGCACAGCATCAGCCGGATCAGGGTCCACGAGACGCCGCCCAGCGCCTGGTGGAAGACGGTGCCGCCGGTGGTCCGGCGCGGGACCGGGCGGGACTGCCGGGCCCAGAACGTGCCCGCGCCGGTGGCGACCACCACCCCCGTACCGCTGCCGGTGGCCACGCTGCCGCCCTGCAGGCACAGGTGCCGCTGCCCGGGGAGATCCCCGGAGGGCGGGGCGCCGGGGGTGTCCCGCGCGTTCCGGGTGACGGGGGCGGACTCGCCGGTGAGCGCCGGCTGGTGCACGGTCAGCCCGGTGGCGCGCAGCAGCCGTACATCGGCGGGCACCACGTCCCCGGGCCCCAGCAGCACCACATCGCCCGGCACCAGCTGGTCGACCGGCAGCTCGCGCACCCGCGGCTCCGCGCCGGGGGCGGGGCGGCGCCGTACGGTCGCGGTGGCGGCGACCAGTTCGCGCAGCCCGGCGGCGGCGCGTTCGGCCCGGTGTTCGCCGGCGGAGCGCAGGACGCAGCTGATGACCACCAGCACGGTGATGACGGCGGCGGTGGCCCAGGCGGAGACGGCCGCGGACACCACGCCCAGGACGAGCAGGACGGCGCTGAACGGGTCGCGCAGGCTGCGGGCGAAGCGGCGGAGCCGGCCGGGCGGGTGGGTGGTGGGTGGCGTGTTCTCGCCGTAGCGTTCCAGGAGCCGCTGGGCCCGGGGCTCGTCCAGGCCGCGCGGTGAGGTCTCCAGCGCGCGCAGCACTTCCAGGGTGGTCAGCCGGCTCAGGACGGCCGGATCGGTGGTGTCCGGGCGGGCGGCGGTGAGCTGCGGGGGCGCGGCGGGGCGCGCGGACGCCTCAGATCCCCAGGCCATGCGCGCGCCGGGGCGCCGGGGGCACCGCGGAGCGGCCCGGAGTGCGGTCGGCGAGCTGGCCGACCATCAGCCGTACGACGGTGACCACGTCGGGGTCGTCCACGAGGTAGACCACGCGGCGGCCCTCGCGCCGGGATCGGACCAGACCGGCGAGTTTGAGCTTGGCGAGGTGCTGGCTGACGGCGGGGAGGGTGCCGCCGACGCGTTCGGCGAGACCGCTCACGTCGCTCTCGCCCTCGGCGAGCGCCCACACGATGTGCAGCCGGGCGGTGGAGGCCAGCAGCCCGAAGGCGGCGGCGGCTTCCGTCAGGAGTTCGGGTGACGGGTCATCGTCACGCCCGCCCGCCGGCCCCGCCGTTGTGCCCACCACGAACCTTCCGCCATCGGAACGCCTCCGAATGCCTCAGTCTAGGGTCAATGAGGTCAGGCCCCGAAGACCGTCGCGCAGCACGTCCGGCCGGAGGTCGGGCGCGAGCAGCGCACGCTGGATCAAGAACCCCTGCACACAGGCGGCGACGGTACGGGCGACGTGCTCGGCGGGGATGTCGTCGCGCATGAGCCCCTGGCGCTGGTAGTTCTGGGTGATGGCGGTCCAGGAGGCGATCACCGTGTTGATGCCCCGGTGCAGGACGGCGGCGAGTTCGGGGTTGCGCAGGGTCTCCGCCCACACCTGGATGATCAGCGAGGGGGGCACGTCGAGGCTCTGGAGCACCTCCTCCAGGGTGTCGGCCAGCACGTCCCCGGGCTGGACGGGCGGCTCGGCGGCCGCGGCGCGGGAGAAGGAGCCGCCGACCCGCTCCAGGACCTCCAGGGCGAGGGCGACGATGATGGCGTCCTTGGAGGGGAAGTAGCGGTAGACCGCTCCGGCGGACAGGCCGGTCTCCTTGAGCACGTCCTGCATGGACGTGGCGTGGAAGCCGTCGCGCGCGAAGCAGCGCGCGGCGCCCTCCACGATCTGCCGGCGGCGGGCATCGAGATGTTCCTGCGAGACACGGGCCACGCCGGCGAGCCTAAAACGAACGTTCCTTCTTGACAAGCGTCGCGCCCCGGTCGTAAAACGAATGCTCATTCTCTTTGACCCCGGAGCACCGCCATGCCAACCCAGACCCGGAAGCTGATCACCGTCCTGGTGGCGCTGCCGCTCGCCATCACCTTCATCCTGTGGGCCTTCGCCTGGCCGGTGGCCAGGACCGCCCCCCACGACCTGCCGCTGGGCGTGGCCGGCCCCGCCGAGGCGACGGCCCCCGTGGTGGCCGGGCTCGACGCGCGCGGCGGCGCGTTCGAGGTGCACACCTATCCGGACGCGGAGGCCGCCACCGCCGCGATCGAGAACCGCGATGTCTACGGCGCGCTGGTGCTCGGCCCGCGGGGCGCCGAGCTGCTGACCGCGTCCGCCGCGAGCCCTTCCGTCGCCCAGTTGCTGGAGCAGGTCGCCGCCCAGGGGCTGCCCGAGGGCACCGAACTCACCGTGACCGATGTCGTACCGACCCCGGACGGCGATCCGCGCGGCGCCGTTTTCGGGGTGAGCGTGCTGCCGATGGCGATGGCGGGCATCGCCCTGGGCGCGCTGGTCACCCTGCTGCGGCTGCGCGGCCGGTACGCGATCGCGGCGCTGACCGGCACGGCGGCCCTGGTGGGGGTGGCCGGGGCGCTGATCGGCCACAGCTGGCTGGGCGCGATGGCCGGGAACTGGTGGACGGTGGCCGCCTCGCTGGGGCTGATGGCGCTGGCGGGCGGGGCGACGGTGGCCGGGCTGGCGGCGCTGCTGGGGCCGCGCGGCATCGGGGCCGGCGCGGTGCTCCTGATGATGCTGGGCAACCCCTGGTCGGGCGCCACCTCGGCCCCGGAGATGCTGCCGAGCCCGGTCGGGACACTGGGCCAGCTGCTGCCCACCGGCTCGGGGGCGACCCTGCTGCGCGACGTCGCGTTCTTCGACGGCGCGGGGGCGGCGTACCCGCTGGCGGTGCTCACGGCCTGGACGGTGGCCGGGCTGGCCGCGGTGGCCGTGGTGCACCACCGCCGCCGGGGCGGCCCGGTGGCGGAGGCTCCGCCCGCCTCCCCGGCCCCGGCGATGGCGCGCTGATCCACCCTGCGATCAGCCGCTCGCCCGGCCGGACCGCCCGGTCAGGCGAGCGGCTTGGTGTAGCAGCGGCTGCTGGTGTGGAAGCGGTAGTAGCCGAACTTGCCGCCCTCCGGCACCAGGGCGTAGCCGCTGGACTCGTACAGCTGGATCGCCTCGGGCTGCTTGGTACCGGTCTCCAGCACCATCCGCCGCCGGCCGGCGGCGCGGGCGGTCTCCTCCAGATGGGCCAGGATCAGCCGGGAGAAGCCGTGCCCGCGGGCCTCGGGGACGATGTACATCCGCTTGATCTCCGCGTCGCCCAGCGCGTACCCCTCACCGAGCGAGGTCTCGTCGTGGGAGCGCCAGCCGCCGGTGCCGATGGGGACCCCGTCGGCGTCGTACGCCAGGACGTACAGGCCGGCGGGCGGGTCGAACATCTCGGGGGCGAGCGGGGTGAGGTCACCCTCGTCCTCGTAGCGTTCCGCGTACTCCGCCTGCACCCGGTCGTTGAGCTTCCGGGCGTCGGGGTGATCAAAGCGGGCGGTGACGAGCTTCATGCAGGTCATCGTACAAACCCGGAGGGTCGTGACGGTACGGGCACCTGCGGCGATTGATCACCATCTGGCCGGGTTGTCCCCGGGCCGAGTCGGTGGCGTAGGGTCGCGCGCGGAATCCGCAGCACCCCGCGCATCAGGGCAACATCCGGGAGGGCACTCACTGTGCACACCGTCACCACGGTCAACGTCAACGGCCTGCGGGCCGCCGCCACCAAGGGCTACCGGGAGTGGCTGACCGCCACCGAGGCGGACGTGGTGTGCCTCCAGGAGGTGCGCGCCGAGGAGAAGCAGCTGCCCCAGGAGGTACGGGAGCCGGCCGGCTGGCACGCGTACTGGGCGCCGGCCGCCGCCAAGGGCCGGGCGGGTGTGGCCCTGCTCACCCGGCGCGAGCCGGACGCCGTGCGCACCGGGTTCGGGGTCGCGGAGTTCGAGGACTCGGGGCGCTATCTGGAGGCCGACCTGCCGGGCCTGACCGTCGCCAGCCTCTACCTGCCCTCCGGCGAGGTGGGCACCGAGCGGCAGGCGGAGAAGGAGCGCTTCATGGCGGCGTTCCTGCCGTATCTGGTCGGGCTGCGCGAGCGTGCCGCCGCGCAGGGGCGCGAGGTGCTGGTGTGCGGCGACTGGAACATCGCCCACCAGGAGGCCGATCTGAAGAACTGGCGCGCCAACCGCAAGAACTCCGGCTTCCTCCCGGAGGAACGCGCCTGGCTGACCCGGGTGTTCGCGGCCGAGGGCGGCTACACCGATGTGGTGCGCGCGCTGCACCCCGAGCAGGAGGGCCCCTACTCCTGGTGGTCCTACCGGGGCCGGGCGTTCGACAACGACGCGGGCTGGCGGATCGATCTGCTGGCGGCCACCGCGGGGCTGGCCGGCCGGTGCGTCAAGGCGTACGTGGAGCGGGCGGCGACGCACGGGGAGCGCTGGTCGGACCACGCCCCGGTGACGGCGGTCTTCGAGGGCCTGCCGGGCTGAGCCCGTTCGGTTCTGTGCGTTCCTGACATCTGACCGGCCGCAGATCTCTGCGGCCGGTCAGCGCAGCAACACGTTTGCTATGCCTCTCAACAGGCAGTTCTGTCCGAACTGTTGACCTCCCTCAGCAATCGCTCTACCTTCCGTGAACCGTTTGAATCCGTTGGTTCCGTTGGCTAGATGCACCGAGCTGAGGGAGTGTTCGATGACGAGCACCATCGAGCGGACCGGCGGTTCCCCCGCCCCGTCCGCCGACCCGCCCGACCCGCCGCCCGCCTCCCCCGCGCGGACGGACCGCCTCGCCCGATGGGGCAGGGAACTGCGCGGCCAGCGCACCCTGTTGCTGCTCGCGCTCCCCGGCATCGCGTACTTCCTGGTCTTCCACTACGCCGCGCTGTTCGGCAATGTCATCGCCTTCAAGGACTTCGTGCCCTTCCAGGGCCTGTGGGAGAGCCCCTGGGTCGGCCTGGACAACTTCCAGCGGATGTTCGAGGACGCCGCCTTCTGGCAGGCTGCCTGGAACACCCTGGCCATCGCCGTACTCCAGTTGGTGTTCTTCTTCCCGCTGCCGCTCGCCCTGGCGCTGCTGCTGCACAGCCTGGCGCGCGGCGGCGTCCGCAAGCTGATCCAGTCGGTCGTCTACCTGCCGCACTTCCTGTCCTGGGTCATCGTGGTCGCGCTGTTCCAGCAACTGCTCGGCCCCACGGGGATGTTCGGCGGCAACGTCGCCTTCGTGACCGATGTGCTCGCCAACCCGGACGCGTTCAAGCCCCTGATGGTCGTCCAGATCATCTGGAAGGACTGCGGCTGGGGCACGATCATCTTCCTGGCCGCGCTCAGCCAGGTGAACCAGGATCTGTACGAGTCGGCCGCCCTCGACGGGGCGGGCCCGCGCCGCCGCTTCTGGCACGTCACGCTGCCCGCGATCCGGCCCATCGTCATCCTGCTGCTCATCATGCGGCTCGGCGACATCCTCACCGTCGGCTTCGAACAGATCCTGCTGCAACGCGACGCGGTGGGCCCCGAGGCCGGCGAGGTGCTGGACACCTTCGTCTACTACCAGGGCGTACTCGGCGCCGACTGGGGCTACTCGGCGGCGGCCGGTCTCTTCAAGGGTGTCGTCGGCGCGGTGCTCGTCTTCAGCGCCAACAAGATCGCACACCGGCTGGGCGAGCAGGGGGTCTACAAGTGAACCGAGACAGCCGGCCCACGCTCGCGGACCGCGTGGCGGGCCCCAGGGAACGCCGCCCCTCCTGGATGGAGAAGCCGCACTCGCTCACCCAGGTGGGCAAGGCGGTCTCCCTCGTCATCATCTGCGCGCTGATCCTCGTGCCGATCCTGGTGGTGTTCTCCACCTCGCTCGCCTCACCGGCCGAGGTGACGGAGAACGGCGGCTGGGTCCTCTTCCCCACCGAACCGACGCTCCAGGCCTACCAGGACATCCTCTCCGGCGGCACCATCACCCGCTCGCTCGCGGTGAGCGTGGGCATCACGGTGGTCGGCACGGCGGTCAGCCTGTTCGGGACCATCACCCTGGCCTACGTGCTCTCCCGCGAGCACTTCAGCCTGCGCAAACCGCTGCTGCTGATGGTGCTGTTCACCTTCCTCTTCCCGCCCGGGATGCTCCCGGGCTACCTGGTCGTCAAGGGCCTGGGGCTGCTCGACTCGTACTGGGCGCTGATCCTGCCGGTGGCCATCAACGTCTTCAACCTGGTCATCATGCGCGGCTTCTTCCAGGGACTGCCGCAGGAGCTGTACGACGCCGCCCGCATCGACGGGGCCGGCGAACTCACCGTGCTGCTGCGGATCGTGCTGCCGCTGTCCAGGGCGGTCATCGCGGTGATCGGCCTCTTCTACGCGGTCGGCTACTGGAACAGCTTCTTCTCCGCGATCCTCTACCTCAACGACTCCTCGAAATGGCCGCTCCAGGCGGTGCTCCAGACGGTGGTCACCAAGGGCGCCAACCTGGGCGGCAACACCACCGACGCGCTCTCCGACTCCGGCGCGGTCGCGGCGCCGCAGACGTACCAGATGGCCACGGTCGTCGTCGCGGTGATCCCGATCCTGATCATCTACCCCTTCATCCAGAAGTACTTCACCAAGGGCGTGCTGACCGGCGCCATCAAGAGCTGAGCGAAGGAGCGGACATGACCGTGAATCCCCGTGCCGGTGCTCCCTCCCGGCGACGTTTTCTGCGCGGCTCGCTCGGTGCCTCGGCGGCGCTGGCCGCCGGGCCCGCGCTGGTGGGCTGCGCCACCTCGCAGGTGCGCAGCGCCCGCAACGCCGGCACCGAACCGGTGCCGTGGCCCGAGTACGTACCGGTGGAGGGGCCGCGGCCCGATCTGCCGCCCGACCCGCGCGGGGTGGACGCCGGCTTCCTGCGCTACCCCGACCACCTGGTGTCCTCGGTGCCCGAACGGCCCGGCGGCGGCCAGACGGTGACCGCGATGGTGGAGACGTACGAGGCGCCGCCGCGCGGACCCGGCGCCAACCGCTACTGGGCCGCCCTCAACGAGGCGCTCGGAGTCGATCTGAAGCTCCAGCTGGTGCCCAGCGGCAACCTCAGCGCGAAGCTCGCCACGATGATGGCCAGCGGGGACATGCCCGACCTGGTGATGGTGCGCAACTGGATCCCGCGGGTGGCCGACTACGCGGCGAACGTGGCCGCCGATCTGAGCGAGCACCTGAGCGGCCCCGCCGTGCGGGACTACCCGAACCTGGCCAACCTCCCGACCTACGCCTGGCGGGACATGGGGCTGATGGGCGGCCGGATCATGGGGGTGCCCATCACCCGGCCGCGCACCGGCTCCGCGATCCTGTCGAACCGCGAGGAGATGACGCGGCTCGCGGAGGGCACCTACAACGACTGGACGGCGGAGGAGTTCACCGACACCCTCAGGCGGGGCACCGGCGGCAAGAAGTACGGCTTGGGGGTGGCCTCGGGCGGCTGGCTGTTCGGGGTGCCGCTGCTGTCGTCGTGGCACGGGGCGCCGAACCTGTACGGGATGCGGGACGGCGCGTTCGTCAAGGCGGAGCTGACCGAGGAGTACCGGGCGGCGGTGGAGTTCGCGCGGCGGCTGCACGTGACGGAGAAGGTGTACTACCCGGGCACGGCGACGATGCCGACCGAGACGATGAAGTCGCTGTTCTTCAACGGGACGGTGCGCGCCCAGCTGGACAACCTGCCCGGGTACCAGGCGGCGAACATCGCGGTCGGGGACGCCTTCACGGTGGATCTGCTGCGCCCGCCGACGGACCTGGGCACCGGGGCGACCTCGCACTTCAGCGGCGGGACGTACGGGTACACGCTGCTCAAGCCCGGGCCGCCGGAGCGGATCACCCTGCTGCTGCGGATCATCAACTACCTGGCGGCGCCGTTCGGGACCACGGAGTACGAGCGCACCTACTACGGAGTGGAGGGCGAGCACTTCGAGCGGGTGGACGGCGATCTGGAGCTGACGGAGCTGGCGAAGACGGAGAACCCGAGCACGGTGCCGGTGAGGTACATCACCGCGCCGCCGCCGGTGCACTTCTACCCGGGCAACCCGGACGCGGTGCGCCGGGTGCACGCCTTCCAGACACAGGACGTGGAGACCGGGATCGCGCCGCTGACCAGTGGGCTCGTGGTGCGCGACGCGCTGCGGCCCTACACCAGGATGCGCAAACTCTTCGAGGACACGGTGATCTCGGTGGTGCAGGGGCACGACTCGATGAAGAAGTGGGACGAGGCGGTGCGGACCTGGCGTACGCAGGGCGGGGATCAGGTCGACGCGGAGCTGGCGGAGGAGTACGCGGCCGTCAATCAGCTATAGCCCGGCCACTCGTTGGGGTGATTCCGGGAGGGAATCACCCCAACTGCCCTCACGTTCGGTAACGTCATCCATGTCAAGGGAGACACACAGTCACCACGGGAGGTGGCTGGTATGGACACACGGGGGGCGTGTGATGGCGAACATCCAACCTGACATCGGCCGGGTCACCGCACGGGGCGACAGCCCGGACGACAGCGAACTGCCGCTGCGCGAGAGCACCGAGATCCAGGGCGACATCCTGGCCGGGTTCAAGAAGGACCACGTCCGGCTCCTGATGCTGCGCTTCGGCGACCGGCGGCAGGCGAGGGAATGGCTCGGGCGGCTGCGCCACCGGATCTCCACGACGGCCGAGGTGACGGCGTTCAACGAGGCCTTCAGCCGGGCCCGGCGCACCGCCGAGGGGGCCGACCCGCTGCACGCCGCGGCCGTGTGGCGGGGCGTGTCCCTCACCTACCCGGGGCTGGCCGAGCTGATCGGCGGCGATCCGCTCACCGACGTGCCGGCCGGCAGCACCCAGGAGGCGCTGGCCCAGGGCTGCGCACGGCGCAAGGAACTGCTGGGCGACACGGGAGAGAGCGACCCGGCGCACTGGCTGTTCGGTGCCGGCCACCAGGAGCCGGTGCACGCGGTGCTCACCCTCGCCGCGGACCGGCCCGGTGAGCTGCGCGCCGCCGTGGAGGAGGAACGGGCCGCCTGCGAACGGCACAAGGTGTTCCTCGTCTTCGAGCAGCGCGCCGCCACCCTGCCGGGCGCGCGGCGCGGACAGGAGCACTTCGGCTTCCGGGACGGCATCAGCCAGCCCGGGGTGCGGGGCTTCGACGCCCCCGATCCCCAGGATCCGGTCCATCAGAAGGGCAAGCCGGGCACCCGGCTGATCGCCGCGGGCGAGTTCCTCATCGGCCGCGCCCCGGACCACCGGGTGGTGACCTGGCTGCCGGACTGGATGCGGGACGGCACCTTCCAGGTGGTGCGGCGCCTCGCCCAGGACGTTGAGGGCTGGTGGGAGCAGGCCCAGGAGCATGTACGGGCCCTGCGCGCGGTGGGCGCGGCGCCGCCCGGCGCCACCAAGGAGTGGATGGCGGCCCGGATGATGGGCCGCTGGCCCTCGGGCACCCCGCTGCCGCACTCACCCGACCGGGACACTCCGCTCCCGCCCTGCGCGTCCCCGACCAACGACGTGTCGTTCGGGGACGATCTGGACGGGCGGGTCACCCCGCTGTTCTCGCACCTGCGCAAGACCAACCCCAGGGACGGTCTCAAGGCCACCGAGGACGACAAGGAGGCGCTGGCGCAGGAAGGCATCCTGGATGGCCGCCGGGTGCTGCGCCGGGGCATCCCGTTCGGCCCGACCGCCGAGGCAGGGGGCCGGGACGCCGCGCGCGGGCTGCTGTTCATCAGCTATCAGTCGGATCTCATCGCCCAGTTCGAGTTCATCCAGCGCACCTGGGTGGAGGCCGGTGACTTCCCCGAGCGGGAGAGTCCGGTCGGCCGGGATCCGGTGATCGGCGGCGCGGGCTCCGGGTCCTTCCCGGTCGGCGAGTCGGGGCACCACCGGCTGGACTTCAAGAAGTTCGTGCGCACCGAGGGCGCGCTGTACACCTTCGTGCCCTCGCTCTCCGCCCTGAAGTGGCTGGCGGAGGGGGTGATTCCGGTGGGCGGCGGGCCGCTGGAGGACCAGCGGTACACCGCGCCGCTCACGCTGCGGCGCGGGGAGGTGATCAGCTCGGGCAAGGCGCGGCTGCGCTTCCAGGAGAGCGGTGACCTCACCGTCCACGACGAACGGGAGCACGAACGCTGGCGCTCCACGACCGGCAGCGGCGCGGTGCTGGCGCAGTTCAGGCCCAACGGTGAACTCGCCCTGCTCTCCGGGGAGGGCGAGGCGATCTGGGCGACCCCGACCGCCGGTCACCCGGGGGCGGTCCTCACGGCCCGCACCACCGGTGACGTCGAGATCCGTTCGGCGGAGGGGGAGTTGCTCTGGCACACCGACACCGCCCACTGAGGGCGGGCCGGATCAGCCCTGCTGGTAGACGTCCGCGATCAGCTCGTAGCTCCGCAGCCGGGCCTCGGCGCCGTGGCCCATGGAGGTGAGCATGAGTTCATCGGCCCCGGTGCGCTTGGCCAGCGCGTCCAGGCCCTCCCTCACGGTGTCCGGTGTTCCGTGGATGACGTTGCTCAGCCACTCGTCCACCACGTCCTGCTCCATCGCGCTGAACGGGTAGCTCTCGGCCTCCTCGGGGCTGGGCACCAGGCCCGGCCGGCCGGTGCGCAGCCGCACCATCGACAGCGCGCCGGTGAGGACCTGCCGGTACGCCTCGTGCCGGTCCTCGGCGGCCAGGGCGTTGACGCCGATCAGGGCGTACGGCTCGGAGAGCACCTCGGAGGGGCGGAAGGTGTGCCGGTACAGCTCCAGGGCGGGCAGGGTGTGGGCCGAGGAGAAGTGGTGGGCGAACGCGAAGGGCAGTCCGAGGCGGCCGGCCAGCTGTGCGCTGAACCCGGAGGACCCCAGCAGCCACACCGAGGGCCGGCGGTCCGACTGGACCCCGCCCTGCACCCGGCCCTGGATGGGGCCGGGGACGGCGTGGATGCGGGAGTAGGGGTGCCCCTGCGGGAAGTCGTCGTCGAGGAAGCGGACGAGTTCGGCCAGCTGCTCGGGGAACTCGTCGGCGCCGTCGGCGCGGCCCCGGCGCAGGGCGGCGGCGGTGGCCTGGTCGGTGCCGGGGGCGCGGCCCAGACCCAGGTCGACGCGGCCGGGGGCCATGGCCTCCAGCGTGCCGAACTGCTCGGCGATCACCAGGGGGGCGTGGTTGGGCAGCATCACGCCGCCCGAGCCGAGCCGGATGCGGTCGGTGTGGGCGGCGAGGTGGGCGAGGATCACGGCGGGCGCCGAGCTGGCGACACCGGGCATCGAGTGGTGCTCGGCCACCCAGAACCGGTGGTAGCCGCGCCGCTCGGTGAGCTTGGCCAGCTCCACCGAGGTGGCCAGCGCCTGGGTCGCCGTCCGTCCGCTGCCCACGGTGGCCAGATCCAGCACCGACAGCGGTACGGGGGCCGTCCCGAAGCTGCTTCCCCTGATGGCGTCCGACACGGCGGCGTCCTCCCTGTTCCTGCGGCTCGGTACGGGAGGTCAACCTTCGCCGGGACGGGTTCATTCCCATCCAGCCGTGACGGGCGATTCTGGTGATGAACGCGGCCCAGGAGGGGGCGGAAACAGTCAGGGACCGCTCGGGGACTTACTGTCACGGACCGGGGCCACACCGGGAAAGCCGTCTGCGACCTCCAAGCATTGACCGCCGTTGGAGATGCTGTAGCTGCTGGCGCGCCACGCGGGGCTACCCGCACTCGGCCGCCGCGTCATGCGAGAGGCGAACCTTCCGCCCTGATACTGGTAACGAACGCCCCCCACGCAGGGGCGGAAACAGTCAGGGAACGCTCGGGGCACTTACTGTCACGGACCGGGACCATACCGGGGAAGCCGTCCGCGACCTCCAGGCACTGACCACCATTGGCGTTGCTGTAGCTGCTCGCGCGCCACTCAGCGGCGCTCAGATCGAGTCCGGCGGCTCGCATGTTGCACATTCCTCCAGCAGAGAACGAATGAATGCCACAGACTCTACCGGGGTCAAGGCCGCATCGCGCAGGCGATCGTAGGCCAGCTTGCGGGTCTCCACTTCGCCGGGTTCTTCCATCAACTCGCCTGTCGTGCTGCTCTCCTCGTACACGACGGACGTGCCATTGGGCACTGTCAGTACGGTGAGAGAACCGCCCAACTGGTCTTGCAGCCCAGCAGAGAAAGGAAACACCTGAATGGTGATGTTGGGGCGCTCCGCTGCCTTCAACAGATGGCCGAGCTGACGGGCCCACGCCCCAGGAGCCCTGAGCTGCCTCCGCAGTGCCGATTCATCAAGGATGGATCGCAGATGCAGTGGGCTCTCCCGGATCAGCACTTCCTGCCTGCCCATCCGCGCTGCAACCTGTTCCTCCACCTCGTTCTCGTCCTTGGGCCAGGCGGTCTGCTGCTGTTCTCGGGCGTACTCCTCAGTCTGCAACAGCCCCATGATCGTGCTGGCCGAGTAGTTGTGCATGACCAGTGCCTCACTCTCCAGCTTCATGTAACGCTTGTACCGGTCCAGGAACACCTCTTCCTTCGCCAGCTTCCACAGTTGCTGAAGGTGGCGCCCCGTGCCGTAGCACTGGTCGAGTGCCCTGCTCGTGGCCTCATCGCCCAGGCGCAGCCCGGTCTCCAGTTTGTGGAGGTAGCTGCGGTCGAAGCAGACCTTCTCCGCCAGTTGGGCCAGGGACATCCCCGACTCCTCGCGCAGGAGCGCGAGTTCTTCCATGAAGAGGCGCCTGGCGTGTGGCTTGCGGGTGGAGGTGGACTTGCTCGCAGCCATGGAAGTTCCGCCCTCTGTCGAATGGCCGTGCGTGGCCCGTGTGACCTGGGCCACTCCTTTCCCCTGGTCAGCGTAATACCGCCCGTTCAATCCTTGTAGTCGTCCGAATACAGAACGACAGCAAGAGGGACACGCAATGACGTTCGAGACCCCCACGATCGTGCCGAAGATCGGTGAACTGGCGAGGGACAGCCGGCTGGACCGGGTCGGGGTGGTCATGGATCACATCGGTCCCAGCTATCAGTTGCGTCCGGTGGGCGGCGGGCGAGAGTGGGACGTCTTGCCCGAGGACCTCCGGGCGGCCGATTCCGGGGATCTGTTGCGGGCCAAGGTTGAGGAGCGCAACCACCACAGCAGGAAGCGGATCTGATGCCCGCCGGGTCCACAACTGTCAGCCGCGTCTGTGCTGTGGCGCGAGAGCCGGGGCTCGGCGAGTTTCACTCTTCATGTCCGGACGCGCCAACCGGCTGTGCCTGTGCGTGTCATCACGGCGGGCTGGACGCCGGGCCGAGCATGGAGGCCACCGTCGTCTCCCACGTGCTGGCCGGCGCCGTGGCAGTCGCCGCCCTCGGCCTGTCGGTGATCGGGCGGTGAACCCCGGTCTTCCGCCGATCTCGCGGCTCTCCCCGGGACAACAGTGCGGTCTCGCCTGTATCCGATGCGGATATCGGTTTCCCGCTGTCTGGCGTGCGGCACGACTGATGGGCACTGTCCGGCATCCCGCGCTCGGCTACGCGTACGGCCTGTGGGCCTGCGCTCCGCACTGCCCGAGCCATCTCAGCACCACAGGAATGCCCAGAAGAGTATCGGGGACGCAATCGACCAACGATCCGGGCAAATATCCCCTGCCTGATCACCATTCGACAGAAGGGACTTGAAATGATCACCACTGCGGAAGAACCTCGATTTCTCTGGCTGGATCTGACCCGGAAATGCCAGCTCTCCTGCGTGCACTGCTACAACGCGTCCGGGCCTGACGGGACTCACGGCAGCATGACCGGTGAGCAGTGGATCAGCCTTCTTGATCAAGCGGCTGCCAGTGGGGTGACCAGCGTCCAGTTCATCGGTGGGGAACCGACCATGCACCCCGACGCGGAGGAACTGGTCCGTCACGCGCTGGACCTCGGCCTACGGACCGAGATCTACAGCAATCTCGTGCGCGTCACCGACGAGTGGTGGGAACTGTTCCAACGCCACGGGGTATCGGTGGCGACCTCCTACTACTCGGACCGGGTCGAGCAGCACAACGCGATGACCGGCCGACGCAGTCACGCCCGGACCCGGACGAACATCGAGAAGGCCCTCGGGCTCGGCATCGAGCTGCGTGCCGGCATTGTCGGCGACAGCGGCCACATCATCGACGCGGCCCGGCGAGATCTTGAGTCCCTGGGGGTGACCAGGATCGGCGCCGATCACGTTCGTCCCTTCGGGCGGGGTGCGCGGGAGGGGAGATCCGACCTGGCGAACCTCTGTGGCCAGTGCGGTACCAGCAGGGCTTCCATCGGCCCGAACGGAGAGGTCTCCCCCTGTGTCTTCTCTGGCTGGCTGAACGTCGGCAATGTCCAGGAGGCCCCATTGGACGCTATCCTCAGCAGCGCCGCCATGGCCGAGGCGAATGCGTCCATTCGCAGCGCTGTCGGTGCGGCAAGGGCCCGCCGAGCGGACTGGGGGAACTGCGAACCCAAGCAAGATTGCGCTCCCAAGAACAACTGCCACCCCAAACAGCCCTGCCAGCCCGATACAGCGTGCCGCCCCAGGTGTACGCCCAATGAGGAGTGCAGCCCGGGACCGCTCAGCGGCTGTGACCCGAGGAACTGAGGGACCCATGAAACGCGAGCTTTCCGACCTTGAGTTCGAGGCGCTGATTCTCCCGTACACGGGCGGGTTGACGGGCCTCCGGTCTCCCGTCTCGCGCGGGTACAGCTCGGATGTCACGGTTGTGGTCGAGTGTGAGAACGGTCCGTTCTTCGTCAAGGCGATGCGGAACCGGCCGGGGGGGCGCAATGACTCCATGATCCGGGAAAGGGTGATCAATTCGTTCGTGCGGCCGATCTCGCCGGATCTGCGATGGCAGGTGGAGGACGATGAGTGGATCGTTTCGGGGTTCGACTTCGTGGACGGCAGGCGAGCGAACTTCAAGCCGGGTTCCCCGGATCTCCCGGTCATCATCGAACTGCTCAACCGCATGGGCGAACTCAGGCTTCCCGAAGTGGCCCACGACTGGACCGAGGAGCGTTGGGACAGGTACGCCGCCGATGAGACAGAGGCAAAGCTCTTTCGGGGCGATGCCCTGCTGCACACCGACATCAATCCGAGCAACCTGCTGATCGGGGAGCGGGAAGCGTGGGCGGTGGACTGGTCGTGGCCCGGTCGCGGGGCGGCCTTCATCGACCCGGGCATGCTCGTCGTGCAGCTCGTGTCATCCGGGCACAGCCCTGAGTCCGCCGAGTCGTGGGCGGCCGGCTGCAAGGTGTGGGAAGACGCGGCTCCGGAGGCGATCGACGCCTTCGCCGCTGCCACCACGCGCATGTACTGGTCGTTCGCCAAGTGGCGGCCCGAGGAATCGTGGCTCAAGGCCGTGGCGGAGGCGGCCGAGGCATGGGCCAATCACCGGGGGGTGATCGTCGGGCCCGGCCTGATGGATCAGTCCTTGCGGGGGTCGTAACGGGAGAGGGTGACGGAGACCACGACCGGCACCGGGCCCGGGTGTTCGGCAAGCCACGCGCGGGTGGCGTCGGTGTCCAGGTGGTGGGCGGAGGGGCCCATGGCGATCAGGTGGGCCAGGTCGGCGGGTGGCAGTTCGGCCCGGTACTCCACGACGCGACTGCCCACGGGCTCGAAGTGGCCCTCCAGGGTGCGGCGCAGCCGCGCGTCCTTGTCGGGGTCGATGGCGAGCAGGCCCAGGCGCTCGCGGGGCAGCCCGGACAGATGGCGGGCGGTGGGGGTGATCACCAGCAGGGTGCCGCCGGGGCGCAGCACGCGGTGGAACTCGGGGCCGTTGCGCGGGGCGAAGACGTTGATCAGGAGATCGACGTGGTGGTCGGGCAGCGGCAGCGGGCGCCACACGTCCCAGACGGCGGCGGACAGCCGTGGGTGGGCGCGGGCGGCGCGGCGCAGGGCATATTTGGACAGATCCAGGCCGATTCCTTGCGCTGAGGGGAGCGCGTCGAGGACGGCGGCGAGGTAGTAGCCGGTCCCGGTTCCGGCGTCCAGAACGGTCCCGTCGCGGGGAACCTGTGCCCCGGCCGCCTCCGCGGCGAGGGCCTCGGCCAGCGGACGGTAGTGACCGGCGGCCAGGAAGGCGTCCCGGGCGGCGACCATGGCCTGGGTATCGGCGCCGGCGGGCACCTTGCCGCCGGTCAGCAGGCTCGCGTACCCCTGCCGGGCGATGTCGAAGGTGTGGCCGTCCGGGCAGCGCAGGCTGGTGTCGTGGTGGGCGAGCGGCTGCCCGCACAGCGGGCACCGCAGCGCGGCGAACGGAGAGGACGCGGAGGCAGACACGGGATTCCCTGAGGGGTGCGGGGCAACCGTCACCCTATCTCCGGGCTGTCCGTCCCGTCCCAGTTGCCTCTGGCGTCACTCCTGAGAGTGACCTGGCCCTTGGCATAGTCCCTTCGGGCCATGCCAGATGGGACCGACTGGGGGTGTTGCCATGCCGTCGCATTCCGTAACGTCCTCAGCTGGGAATGGTCATGGGACCGCGGGAGGACGGCACCGGGATGAGTTGGGAAACCGACTGGAGCAAGAACGGGATCTGTCGCAAGACCGACCCGGACGAACTGTTCGTGCAGGGCGCGGAGCAGAACCGCGCCAAGGCGGTGTGCACCGGCTGCCCGGTGAAGACCGAGTGCCTGGCCTACGGCCTGGACCACAAGATCGAGTTCGGGGTGTGGGGCGGGATGACGGAGCGGGAGCGGCGGGCGCTGCTGCGCCGGCGGCCGACGGTCACCTCCTGGCGGCAGTTGCTGGAGACGGCCCGCGCGGAGTACGAGCGCTCCACCGCGGCGGGCGAGGAGCCCCGGGCCGGCGCCGCCGACGCGGCGTAGGCGGCACCGTCCCGTTCCGGTTGCGGGGGCGTCCGGGCGCGCCGAGCATGAAGGGAGGCATCCGCCCCAGTCCGGGAGGAACCGTGCAATCGGACATCCATCCCCCTTATCGGCAGGTGGTCTTCCGGGACCGTTCCGCCGGGTACGCCTTTCTGACCCGGTCGACGGCCACCAGCGACCGCACCATCGAGTGGGACGACGGGGAGACGTATCCGGTGATCGATGTGGAGATCTCCTCGGAGAGCCATCCCTTCTACACGGGCAAGGCCCGGGTGCTGGACTCCGAGGGCCAGGTGCAGAAGTTCGAGCAGCGCTACGGGCGCCGGGAGCGCTGAACTGCCGCCACCCGCCTGCGCACCCGCCGGGGGCCGGGTGAGAGCATCGGCCGGATGATGTACGAGCACGCGGTCACCTCCGCCGATGAACTGCCCGAGATCGTCGGCACCCCGCACCCTGCCGTGATCGCCAAGGTGAAGAAGGAACTCGGGGCGTTCGAGCGGAAGTGGCTGGCCACCTCCCCGTTCTGCGTCCTGTCCACTTCGGCGGCGGACGGCAGTTGCGATGTCTCGCCGCGGGGCGATCCGCCCGGGTTCGTGCAGGTGCTGGACGACTCCACGATCGCGATACCCGACCGGCTCGGCAACCGCCGGGTCGACAGCTGGCGCAATGTGCTGAGCAACCCGCAGGTGGGGCTCATCTTCATGATCCCGGGGGCCGCCGAGACGCTGCGGATCAACGGCCGGGCCACGCTGGTACGGGACGGGGAGTTCTTCGACCGGATGGCGCTGAAGGGCCGCCGCCCGGCGCTGGCCCTGATCGTGGAGACCGACGAGGTCTTTCTGCACTGCTCCAACGCGCTGCGCCGCTCGGGCCTGTGGGACAAGGAGTCCTGGCCCGAGGACCTCTCGGAGCTGAAGGTCACCTACTGACGCGCATGTTAGGGTAGCCTTCCCTTACTGGGAGACCGGCGCACAGACAGACGCGATCAGACACATGGGCATACGCAGCACGACGGCCACGCCGTCCTCGCGCTCCCGCCCGTTGCTCGCCGCCGGGCTCGTCCCGGCGGCCACGGCCCTGCTGCTCGCGGTCATCGCCTCCCTCACCCTCGGCACCGCGAGCATTCCGGCGCACACCGTGTGGCAGGCGCTCACCGCCTACGACCCCTCCGACACCCAGCAGCTGATCATCCATGAGGTCCGCGTCCCGCGCACCGTCATCGGGGTGCTGGCGGGGGTCGCGCTGGGCCTGGCGGGAGCGGTGATGCAGGCCGTGGCCCGCAATCCGCTGGCCGACCCCGGCATCCTCGGCGTCAACGCGGGCGCCGCGCTCTTCGTCGTTCTCGCCATCAACACGCTGGGCATCGTCACCCTCAGCGGCTATGTGTGGTTCGGCTTCGCCGGGGCGCTGTGCGCCTTCGCGCTCGTCTACGGGGTCAGCTCCCTGGGCCGCGAGGGCGCCACCCCCATCAAGCTGGCCCTGGCTGGTGCCGCCACCACCGCCGCGCTCGGCTCGGTCACCAGCGCCATCATCCTCACCAGCAACAACGCCTTCGACCAGTACCGCTTCTGGCAGGTGGGCGCGCTGACCAGGACCGAGGACGGCCTGCTCACCCAGGCCGCGCCGTTCATCGTGGCCGGCGCACTGTGCGCGCTGGTCAGCGGACGCTGGCTCAACACCCTCAGCATGGGCGACGACACCGCCCGGTCACTGGGCCAGCGGGTGGGCGCGGTGCGCGCCCTGGCGGCCTGCGCCGTGGTGCTGCTGTGCGGCACGGCCACCGCCATCGCCGGGCCCATCGCCTTCGTCGGCCTGGTCATCCCGCACATCGCCCGCGCCTTCACCGGCCCCGACTACCGCTGGATCCTGCCCTACTCGGCGCTGCTGGCCCCCACGTTGCTGCTGACCGCCGATGTGGTGGGCCGCCTCGTCGCCCGCCCCGGCGAACTCCAGGTCGGCATCGTCACGGCCGTGATCGGCGTCCCCCCGTTCATCGCCCTGGTCCGCCGCAGGAAGACGGGCGCGCTGTGACGACGCACGCCCGAACGACGACGCACACCCGCGCCATCGGCGCCATCCGCCACGCCCGGCGGACCCGGCACCGGCGCACCCTCGTGGTCTGCGCCGGACTGCTGACCGCGGCGATCGCCGTGTTCCTGCTGTCGCTGGCGACCGGGGACAAGTCGATCCCGCTGCCCGACGTGCTCGCCACCCTCACGGGGGGCGGCAGCAGGGGCGACGCGTTCATCATCATGGAGCTGCGCCTGCCGCGCGCCGTCACCGCCGTCGGGGTGGGCGCCGCGTTCGCGGTGGCCGGGGCCGTCTTCCAGTCCCTGCTGCGCAATCCGCTGGCCAGCCCCGATGTGATCGGCATCAGCGCCGGGGCCAGCGCCGCGGCCGTGATCTCCCTCGTGATCCTGGGCCTGAGCGGCCCCGCCGTCTCGCTGGCCGCGCTCGGCGGAGCGCTGACCGCCGCCGTACTGATCTACGCGCTCGCCTGGCGGCGCGGCGTCACCGGCTACCGGCTGGTGCTGATCGGCGTCGGGGTGGCCTCCGCCCTCACCAGCACCGTCTCGTACGTGATGACGCGTTCGGAGACGATGGTCGCCCAGCAGGCCTTCGTCTGGCTCGCCGGTTCCCTCAACGGCCGGTCCTGGGACCAGGCCCGCCCCCTGCTGCTGGCCCTGGCCCTGCTGATCCCGCTGACCGCGCTCGCCGCCCGCGCCCTGCCCGCGCTCCAGCTGGGCGACGACACCGCCCGGGGCCTGGGCGCCCGCACCGAACCCTCCCGCGTCGCCCTGCTGCTGTGCGCCGTGGCCCTGGCCGGGGTCGCCACCGCCGCCGCGGGACCGGTGGGCTTCGTCGCCTTCGTCTCCGCGCCCATCGCCCGTGGCCTGCTGCGCCGCCAGGACGCGGCGCTGCTGCCGGCCGCCCTCACCGGGGTGCTGGTGGTGCTGCTCTCCGACTACATCGGCCAGCATCTGCTCGGCCCGCACCAGATCCCGGTCGGCGTGGTCACCAGCGTGGTCGGCGCCCCGTATCTGCTGTGGCTGCTGGCCACCGCCAATCGCGTCGGCCGCGGCGGCTAGGCCGTGTCTTTTGGATCTTCGTGGATCGGGTCGCGGCGTCGGATGCGGTGCATCGCACGGCGCCGGAGTGCCCTCAGGGTGGTTTCCTGTGGGCACTCCGGCAACGCAGCGAGGTGCCGTAGCCGTTGTCGTGGCCCCCGCGAAGATCCGAAAGAGACGGCCTGACTCGCGCCGGCATTCGCGCCCGCACCCCGGGCCCGTCCAAGGGAGAACCTCCGCCCATGACCGTTCAGCACACACTGCGCACCGAGGAGCTGCGGCTCACCTATGACCGCCACGAGGTGGTCAAGGGCCTGTCCCTGGACATACCGCCGGGCCGGATCACCATGATCGTGGGCCCGAACGCCTGCGGGAAGTCCACCCTGCTGCGCGGTCTGGCCCGGCTGCTGACCCCGGCCTCCGGTTCGGTGCTGCTGGACGGCGCGTCCATCCACTCCCGCCCCACCCGCGAGGTCGCCACCACGCTCGGCATCCTGCCGCAGACCCCGGTGGCGCCCGACGGCATCACCGTCACCGACCTGGTGGGCCGGGGCCGCTATCCGCACCAGGGCTGGTTCCGGCGCTGGAGCGAGGAGGACGAGCGGGCGGTCGCCGAGGCACTGGAGGCCACCGATGTGGCGGAGCTGGCGGACCGGGCGGTGGACGAACTCTCCGGCGGCCAGCGGCAGCGGGTGTGGATCGCGATGGCGCTGGCCCAGGGCACCGATCTGCTGCTGCTGGACGAGCCGACCACGTACCTGGACATCACCCACCAGGTCGAGGTGCTCGATCTGCTGACGGACCTCAACGCCTCGGCCGGCACCACTGTGGTGGTGGTGCTGCACGATCTGAACCTGGCCTGCCGGTACGCCGATCACCTGGTGGCGATGCGCGACGGGCGGATCGTGGCGGAGGGGCCGCCGGCCGAGGTGGTCACCGAGCAGGTGGTGTCGGACGTGTTCGGGCTGCGCTGCACGCTGGTGGACGACCCCGTCTCCGGGACTCCGCTGATCGTGCCGATGGGGCGGCATCACTCAGCCAAGTAAGGGTAGGCTAACCTAACGGCATGAGACATCTGCCCCGTGTGCGGCTGGCCCTGCTCGCCGTCGCCGCCCTCGCCCTCCCCCTCGCCGCCTGCGGCTCCGCCGACGACACCGCGGAGGGGCCCGCCGGCCAGGAGGAGAACGCCTCCTCGGACGGCGGCGCCTTCCCGGTCACCGTCGCCACCGCCTTCGGCGACGTCACCATCGAGGAGGAGCCGCAGCGGGTCGTCGCCCTCGGCTGGGGCGACGCCGAGACCGCCCTGGCGCTCGGCGTGCAGCCGGTCGGAGCCAGCGACTGGCTGGCCTTCGGCGGCGAAGGGGTCGGCCCCTGGGCCGAGGGCCTGTACGACGAGGCCCCCGAGCTGATCGGCACCATGGAGCCCGAGCTGGAGCGCATCGCCGAGCTCGACCCGGACCTGATCCTGGACCTCAACTCCAGCGGGACCCAGGAGCGGTACGACATGCTGGAGCGGATCGCCCCCACCGTGGGCGTCCCCGAAGGGGGCCAGCAGTACAAGATCTCCTGGCGCGAGCAGGTCACCATGATCGCCACCGCGCTGGGCCGCGCCGAGGCCGGCGAGCGGCTGATCACCGACACCGAGGACGCGTTCGCGCAGGCCGCCGCCGACCACCCCGAGTTCGAGGGCAAGACGATCGTGGTCTCCGCGGTCACCTCCGGCGGATACGGTGCCTACGTCCAAGGCAGCGGCCGGGTGGACTTCGTGGAGGCGCTCGGCTTCACCAACGGCCCCGCCGTCAACGAGCTGGCCGGTGAGGACTTCTCCATCCCGGTCTCCAAAGAACGGCTGGACCTGCTGGACGCCGATGTCACCGTCGTCACCCCGATCGGCGTGCCGCCCACCGACATCAGCGAGGACCCGCTCTACCAGGCGATCCCCTCGGTCGCCGACGGCCGCGGGCTGGTCCTGGACGACCCGGAGATCTCCCTGGCGTTCGCCACCAACACGGTGCTCTCCCTGCCCTACGCCCTGGACCTGGTGGTCCCCCTGCTCTCCGACGCGGCGGCCGGCAACGCCTGACCGGCGCCCACAAGCCCGACGGCCCGGGCCCGTACGGTGCGTACCGTACGGGCCCGGGCCGTTCTCCGAGGACCGGCCGGGTCAGGAGACGGGCTGCGTCTCCTGCTCCGGGGCTGCCTCGTCCGCGGGCGGTCCGTTCCGCTTCTCCCGCCGGTCCACCAGCGCGCTGCCCACCAGCACACCCACCAGCGAGCCGAGCACCAGCACGATCACCGCGATGTGACCCCAGTTGGCGGCGTTGCCCACCAGGAACCCGGCGACACCGAAGTCGGCGTCCGAGAAAGTGGAGTTCGCCAGGCCGACATCGCCCAGGCGGGGCAGGATCAGCAGCGGCAGGAAGGTGATCAGCAGACCGTTGGCAATCGAGCCCAGCACGGCGCCGCGCCGGCCGCCGACCGCGTTGCCGATGACACCGGAGGCGCCACCGGTCATGAAGTGCGCCACGATGCCCGGGATGATGATCGTGCCACCGACGGCCGCCAGCACACCCATGCCGATCAGACCGGCCGCGAAGCTGGCCAGGAAGCCGATCAGCACCGCGTTGGGCGCGAAGGTGAAGACGATCGGCACGTCCAGGGCGGGCTTGGCGTTGGGGACCAGCTTCTGCGAGATGCCCTTGAAGGCGGGGATGATCTCGGCCAGCACGACCCGCACACCGGCCAGGATGATCGTGACACCGGCCGCGAACATACCGGCCTGCATGATCGCCCAGATCACGAACCACTGGCCGCCGCTGAGCTCGCTCTCCACGTAGCCGGGCCCGGCGATCAGCGTCACCAGCAGGTAGATGACACCCATGGACAGCGCGATGACGACCGTGGTGTCGCGCAGGAAGCCCAGACCGGAGGGGATCTTCAGGTCCTCGGTGGACTTGGTGGCGTCACCCTTGGTCAGCTTGGCGACCCAGCCGGAGGTGGCGATGCCGACGTTGCCGGTGTGGCCCAGCGCCACGTTCTCCTGCTTGGTGACCTTGCGCATGAACGGCTGCACCAGGGCGGGCGAGACGGTGGTGACGATGCCCTGGGCGAGGGAGCCCCACAGCACGGCCTCCCACGACTCGAAGCCGTTGGCCATCAGGATCACGGCGGTCATCGCGGCCAGGTACAGCGCCACGTGGCCGGACATGTAGATGTACTTGAGCCGGGTGAAGCGCGCCAGCAGCACGTTCACCACCATGCCGAAGAAGAAGATCAGCGCGGCCTGGGTGCCGAAGTCGGTGAGGACGGTACCGACGATGGCCTCGTTGTTCGGCACCACGCCCTGCACGTTGAAGGCGTGCTGGAACATGTCGCCGAACGGGGTGAGGGCGCCGGAGACGACCCCCGCGCCCGCGGCCAGCACGAGGAAGCCGACGAACGCCTTGATCGTTCCCTTGAGGGTGTCCGAGGCGGACTTGCGCTGGAGGACCAGACCGAGCAGGGCGATCAGGCCGATGATCACGGATGGTTCGCGGAATATGTCCACGAGGGTGTTGAGGAAGCCGTTCACGGGTGGCGCCTTTCTACGGCACGACGAGCGGTTCGGTCGCGATGCAGGTGACGTCAGCAGTGGACAGACGTTCCTTGCTGTGGATCGGGGAGCGAGCGGGGGGACGGTGGAGCCGGGGAAGGGTTACAGCAGGCCCTTGCGCACAGCGGCCGCCTTGACCGCCTCGCGCAGTTCCTCCTTGTCGATGATGCTTTCGAGCACCACCACGTCCCCGAGGCCGGCGGCGGTGTCCGCCAGGTCCTTGGCGACGAAGAAGACATCCGCGCTCTCGGGGCCCGCCGAGCCGATGTCGGTGTGGTCGACCTCGACGCCACTGACGCCGAGTTCGCCCAGGACCTCGTCGATGTTCATGTGGACCATGAAGCTGGAGCCGAGGCCCGAGCTGCACATCGCCAGGAATTTCATTTCTTCTCCTCGAATGCGGTGATGAGCCGGTGGACGTCGGCGGCCGAGCGGGCGGCGCGCAGCGCCTCCCGGGTCTCGGTGTCCGACAGAATGCGGGCCAGGGAGGACATGGCCTGGGTGTGCGCGGTGGCGTCGACCGCCGCGAAGCAGAAGTAGAGATCGACGGCGTGCTCGGGCTGGTCGAGCAGCGGGGCCGGCTCCTCGAGACGCAGCATCGAGATCGAGGTGCGCACCGCGCCCTTCTCGGGGCGGGTGTGGGCCAGGGCGATGCCGAAACCGAGGTCGATGTAGGTGCCGCCCGCCTCGATGGAGGCGATCATGGCGTCGACGTACCCGGCGGTGATGTCACCGGCGGTCAGCAGGGGTTCGGCGACCTGGGTCACCGCTTCCCGCCAGCTGAGGCGGTCGGCGGAGAAACGTATCTTCTCCTCGGTCAGCAGTTCGCTGAGCATGGCACTTTCTCCGTGATCTCTCGTGCTCGTGGTGCTAGTCGGCGTCGGCGAGGATGTCGAAGGACAGCTCGGCGCTCTCCGGCAGGAATTTGGACGTCCCGTGCACCACGGGCCGCCGCTCCAGGTCGAAGACCGTGGAGGTCGCCAGCAGCAGGGGTGAGCCGTCCGCGACATCCAGCAGATGGGCCTCGCGCCCGTCACAGGTGTGCAGGCCGACGACGATCTCGTTCCGCGTGAGCACCACGTCGTGATGCGCCCGCAGATGGGCGTACAGGGAGGTGGCGGTGAAGTCCGCCCCCAGTACGTCGGGGAACCGCTCCTCCGCCACGAACGACTCGGCGAGATGGTGCGTGACGCCGTTCACCCGGCGCAGCCGCTCCAGCCGTACGACCGGGGCGGCCGGCGAGATGTCCAGGGCGGCCGCCAGCCGGCTGCCGGCCCGCGTCCGCTTCTGGGCCAGCACCTCGGAGGTGACGGCGTGGCCCTGCCGGGTCATCTGTGTGAAGAAGCCGGTGACCTCGCTGACGAACCGCTCACGGTGCTTGAGGGCGTAGCGGGGCCGGGAGACGAAGGTGCCCTTGCCGTGCTGGCGGATCAGGTAACCGTCGTTGACCAGATCGTCGACGGCCCGGCGCAGTGTGATGCGGCTCACGGCGTACTCCTCGCAGAGTGCCGCCTCGGGAGGCAGTTGTCCGCCGACCGGGAGATCGCTGACCCGGTTCAGCAGATGGTCGCGCACCTGGGCGTATTTGTGCTCGGCCACCGCCGCCTCCTCACTGAGAACGTGTCGTCGAGACGTCATGATGACTAGAAACCCAGAGGACGTCAATAGGTCAATTCGATGTAACCGTACTGCGCGGCGGAAGCTTCCGGAATCGGTCAGATCCCCCGCAACTTACTCCACACAAAAGGGACAAAACACCCTCTAGCATCGCTGAACGGCGATGCGTTACGTTGTTTCAAGTCATCATGACGACATGATCTCGTAGCTCACAGAGGAGCCCTGCCGTGACCGGAACCGGATCCATACTCGGCCCCGCCGACCGCCAGGCGGTCGCGGTCGCCCGCGCCCTGGCCATGGACGCCGTCGAGGCGGCGGGCTCCGGCCACCCCGGTACGGCGATGGCCCTGGCCCCGGTCGCGCACCTGCTCTACCAGCGGCACCTGCGGCACGACCCGGCCGACCCCGCCTGGGAGGGCCGCGACCGGTTCATCCTGTCCTGCGGCCACGCCAGCATCCTGCAGTACACCCAGCTCCACCTGACCGGCTACGGCCTGGAGCTGGAGGACCTGCGGCGGTTCCGTCAGCTGGACTCGCTCACCCCCGGGCACCCCGAACTCGGCCACACCGCAGGGGTGGAGATGACCACCGGACCGCTGGGCCAGGGCGTCGCCACCGCCGTCGGTATGGCCATGGCCCTCAAGCGCGACGCGCTGCGCCTGGCGGGCGCCGCCGAGGCCGGTCTCCCCGAGCGCACCGTGTGGGTCCTCGCCTCCGACGGCGACCTCCAGGAGGGCATCTCCTACGAGGCCGGGGCGCTCGCCGGCCGGCACGAGCTGGACAACCTGGTCGTCATCTGGGACGACAACAGCATCCAGATCGAGGGCGGCACCGACCTCGCCACCCGCGAGGACACCGGCGCCCGGTTCGCCGCCCAGGGCTGGGCCGTTCGCGAGGTCGGCCTCGGCACGGACGGCGACATCGACACCGACGCGCTGGACGCCGCTCTCACCGCCTCCCGCGCCGAACGCGGCCGCCCCGCCCTGATCGTCCTGAAGTCCCAGATCGCCTGGCCCGCCCCGCACGCGATCAACACCCCCGCCGCGCACGGCGCCCCGCTCGGCGCCGCCGAGGTCGCCGCCACCAAGGAACGCCTGGGGGTCGCCGCCGAGCCGTTCACCGTGCCCGCCGAGGTCCTCGCCCACACCCGTACCGCACTGACCCGCGGCGCCGCACTGCACCGCGCCTGGGACACGGCGCTCACCACCTGGGCGACCGCGCACCCCGAGCGGGCCGCCGCCCGCGCCCACGCCATCACCGCCCCCGCCGCCGCCGATCTCGCCGAGGCGCTCCCGCAGTTCACCCCCGGCACGCCGATCGCGCCCCGCGACGCCTCCGGCACCGTCATCCAGGCGCTGTCCGCCGCGCACCCCGCGCTGTGGGGCGGCTCCGCCGACCTCGGCGACTCCAACCGCACCACCATCAAGGGCGGCGGCTCCTTCCTCCCCGAGGACCTCTCCGGCCGCAACATCCACTGGGGCGTGCGCGAACACGCCATGGCCGCCGCCCTCAACGGCATCGCCATCGTCGGCTACGACGCCCCGTTCGCCGGCACCTTCCTGGTCTTCAGCGACTACCAGCGCCCCTCGCTGCGGCTCGCCGCCCTGATGCGGCTGCCCGTGATCCACGTCTGGTCCCACGACTCCGTCGCCCTCGGCGCGGACGGCCCCACCCACCAGCCCGTCGAGCACCTCGCCGCGCTGCGCGCCATGCCGGGACTGACGGTGGTACGCCCCGCCGACGCCACCGAGACCGCCGCCGCCTGGCTCGCCGCGCTCGGCCACCGCGGCCCGGTCGGACTGGTGCTCGCCCGCCAGGGCCTGCCGGTCCTGCCCACCCCGGCCCCGGCCGTGCGCGAGGGCGTGGCGCGCGGCGCGTACGTCGTCGCGGACGGCACCGACGTGCTGCTGCTGGCCAGCGGCAGCGAGGTGGCGCCGGCCCTGACCGCCCGCGAGACCCTCGCCGCACAAGGCGTCTCGGCCCGGGTGGTCTCGGTGCCCGCCAAGGAGTGGTTCCTGGCCCAGGACCGGGAGTACCGCGACCGGGTGCTGCCCCCGGCGGTCCGCGCCCGCGTCGTCGTCGAGGCGGCTTCGCCGTTCGGCTGGCACGACCTGCTCGGCGAGGCCGGCACCACCGTCACCATCGACGACTTCGGCCTGTCCGCCCCGGCCGACGACGCGCTGGAGGCCAAGGGCATGACCCCCCAGGCCGTCGTCACCGCCGCGCTCGCCTCCATCGAGGCGGCCCGCGCGTGATCGGCGACACCGTACGGCTGGTGATCTTCGACTGCGACGGGGTGCTGGTCGACACCGAGACCATCGGCCCCGCCGTGGTCGCGGAGATGGCCACCGAGGCCGGCTGGCCGCTCACCCCCGACGAGGTGCGCGAACGGTTCCTGGGCCGGCCCGAGGCGTACCTGTACGAGCAGATCCGCGCCCACGCCGCCACCCCCGTCGGTCCCGACTGGCTGGTGACGTACCACGCCCGGGTCAGCGAGGCGTTCGCCGCCCGGCCGCACACCATGCCGGGCGTGGTGGAACTGCTGGACGCCCTGGACGCGCGCGGCCTGCCGTACTGCGTCGCCTCCAGCGGCAACCACCGGCGGATCCGGCACTCGCTCACCCACTCCGGGCTGTGGCCGCGCTTCGCCGGGCGGATCTTCAGCGCGGACGACGTGGCGCACGGCAAGCCCGCCCCCGACCTGTTCCTGCACGCGGCCCGCACGATGGGCGCCGCGCCGGCCGACTGCCTGGTGATCGAGGACAGCCCGGCCGGTGTGGACGCGGCCCTCGCCGCCGCGATGCCCGTCATCGGCTACACCGGCGGCCCCACCACCCCCGCCGAACTCGCCCACGCCACCCACGGCGTGCTGGACGATCTGCGGAACGTCCCTACTCTCTAGGGACACCACGGGCGCGGCCGGGCCACGGTGCCCCGGCCGCGCCCGTTCCCCGCGAGGAAGGCCCCCGCCATGACCTGGGACGCGAGCAGCTATGCCGAACGGGCCAGGAAAGGCCCCTGTTTCATCTGCTCCTTCCTCGCCGGGGAGCCTGGTTACGCGCACGTGAGGGTCCACGAGGACGACGCCCACATCGTCTTCCTCGACCGCTGGCCCACCCTCCCGGGCAAACTCCTGGTCGCCCCCAAGGCCCACCTCGAACACGTGGTGCGGGACATGGACGAGGCCGGTTATCTGCGGATGATGACGCTCGTACGGCGGGCGGCGCTTGCCGTGGAGGAGGTTCTGGCGCCCGAGCGCACCTATCTGCTGTCCCTGGGCAGTCAGCAGGGCAACGCCCATCTGCACTGGCACATCGCCGGGTTGCCGCCCGGTGTCCCTTACCACCGGCAGCAGTTCGCGTCCCTGATGGCCGAGAACGGTGTCCTGGAGCCCTCCGCCGAGGAGAACGCCGCCCTGGCCCGGCGGCTGCGCGCCGTCCTCGCCCGGCCGTGAGCCGTCGCCGTGAGCCGTCGCCGCGGGGCGGCTTCCGGCGGCCGACGGCGTGCGCAGCGGGTGCTGGTGGCGGTGGTGCCCGCCGTGGTGGGGTGGGTACGGATCATGCCCGGCGCCCCGACCGTCCCCGCCCGCCAGAAAGGACTCCCCGCCACGGCCGCGTCCCTTCCCGCACCGGCGACGGCCGGGCAGGACCCGGACCGAACGGCGCCGCGCCTCCCCCCGAGGTGCGATGTCCGACCACCCCGCCCTGCGACGCCATGGGCACGAGCATGAAGCGAGCCCCGCATGCGTGACCTCGTCCACCGCCTGACCGACCCCGGCACCTTCACCCCCCTGACCGTCGCCCCCCGCACCCAGCCGGCGGACGGCCCGATCGGCTGGCCCGGCTACGACGCGACCCGGGCCCGCGCCGCCGAACGCACCGGCGAGGACGAGTCGGTGCTGGTCGGCACGGCCGAACTCGGCGGCGTCCCGGTGGTGCTGATCTCCTTCGTCTTCGGCTATCTCGGCGGCTCGCTGGGCGAACGCACCGGCGACCGCCTGGAGACGGCGTACCGGACGGCCCTGGAGCGGCGGCTGCCGCTGGTGTCGCTGATCGCCACCGGCGGCAGCCGGATGCAGGAGGGCATGCGGGCACTGACCCAGTTGCAGCGGGTGGCCCGGCATTCGGCGGCACTGCGCGACGCGGGGCTGCCGCAGCTGGCCGTGCTGTGCGACCCGACCACCGGCGGCGGCTGGGCCGTGCTGGGCGGCGCCGCGGATGTGGTGATCGCCCTGCCCGGCGCCCAGGTCGGCTTCGCCGGGTCCCGGGTACGGCCCCCGGACGCCGACCCGGCCGCCTACACCGCCGAGAGCCAGCTGGCCACCGGGCAGATCGACGCCATCGTCCCGCCCGAGCGGCTGCGCACCACCCTCACCGGCTACGTCACGGCACTGACCCGCCCACACCCGGGCGCCCCGCCGCCACCCGCCCCGCTGACCGGCACCCCGCTGCCCCGGACCGGCTGGGCGGCGGTGGAGGCGGCCCGCGACCCGCGCCGCCCGCGCGCCGACGCCTACCTGGACGCGTACTTCGAGCCGGGGCCCGGCCCGCTGCCGCTCAGCGGCGACCGGGCCGGCGGCCAGGACCCCGGACTGCGCTGCGGGATCGGCCTGCGCGCGGGGCGCGGCATCGTGTACGTCGCCCAGCGCGGTACGGCCACCACGCCCGCCGGTTTCCGCACCGCGAGCCGGGTGATCCGGCTGGCCGGGCGGCTGGGGCTGCCGGTGCTCACCCTCATCGACACCCCGGGCGCCGCCAACGACGCGCGCGCGGAGCGGGCCGGGGCCGGCCCGGCCATCGCGGAGACGTTCACGACGGTGGCCACCGCCCCGGTCCCCATCACCTCGCTGCTGATCGGCGAGGGCGGTTCGGGCGGGGCGATGGCTCTGGCGGCGGCCGGTAACACCTGGGCCACCCCGGACAGCTACTGCTCGGTGATCGCGCCCGAACTGGCCGCGGCCATCCTCAAACTGCCGCCCGAGCAGGTGCCGCAGCTGTCGGACACACTGCGGCTGCGCCCCCAGGACCTCGCGGCCCTGGGGGTTGCCACGGTCCTCAGCACGCCGCCGGAGCGCCGGACGCCGGACGCGGAGTGACCGCCCCGACGAGGGCGTCCTCCGCACGGAAGGTCACCGCTTGGGCCACCACGCCGCCGGGGAGCGCCACAGGGGCAGCTTGCCCCGCTGGGCGGCGGACCCGTCCTTCCCCGTCGCGGAGGCCGTCCGGGGCGGAGGGGAGGTGAAGGGGCTGTGCTGCGGCTCCGGCCGGGCAACCGGCGCGGTCTCCGAAGGACCCGATGTCAGTGTCCACTCCTCCGACGCGCCGTTCGGCAGGTCGGCGGAGGGCCGGGGGAACCGCACCGGCAGCGCCAGAGGTGTCCTGGCGACGTGCGGCTGCGACCATTCCAGGGCTTCCCGGGGCACGGCGAGTTCCATGTCCGGCAGGCGGTCCCACAGCCGCTCCAGGCCGGTGCGCACGATGAGCGCGCCCAGTTCGCGGGCCGGGGCCGGGCAGCCGTGGGTTCCGGAGCCCCAGCCCAGATGGGCGTTGTTGGTGCGTGAGGTCTCCAGGCCGACCGAGCGCATCGCCGGGTCGGCGGCGGCGGCCCCCAGGCTGATGATCGCCATGTCGCCGGCGTTGATCCGGAATCCGCCGAGCCAGGTCGGCCGGGTGGCCCAGCGGCCGATGAGGTTCTGGATCGGCGCGTCGGTCCACATGATGTGGTTCATCGCCTGGTCCATCGAACAGCGGGCCGCCGCGACATCCTCGTTGAGCCGCTCGTTCGTCATCAGCTCCAGCAGCGTGTTGCAGATCCAGGCGGTGCTCGCGCCGCGCCCGACGGCGATCTGCAGCCAGACGTCCTCGCTCAGCTCGGCGGGGGTCAGCGCGCCGTCCTGGTTGTGGTGCAGCATCCAGGAGACGAGGTCGGGGCCCGGCTCCTTGCGCTTGTGCTCCACGAGGCCGGCCATCAGGGTGGCCAGTTCCTCCCTGGTGTGCTGGGGTCCGGCCGAGCCGGAGAGCATCGCGTGGAGGGCGGTGCCCGAGGCCAGCGCCTCGCGCTCGTCCATCCCGGCGAGCCGCGTCAGCACCAACAGGGGCAGCGGCAGCGCGAACTGCCGCAGGATGTCGACCTCGACGGTTTCCGCCTCCGGGTCCCCGCCCTGGAAGAAGGAGTCGATGAGCTGGTCGGCGAGTTCCTCGACGAGGTCACCGACGCGCAGTGTGTCCATCCGGGCCAGCGCCTTGTTCCCCGGGCCCGACAGCGTGGCGTGCTCGGCGCCCTCGGAGCACAGCCGGCTGCGGCGGTAGGTGATCTGGGCGATCAGCGGGTGGTCGGCGGGCAGGACGCCTTCGGCGAGATCGCGGTACCAGCGCGGGTCACGGGTCCAGATCTGCTGCTGGTCCCGGAGGATCTCCAGTTGGGCCGAGTGATCGATGACGAGATAACCGCGGATGCGGTGGGTCTCCTCCAGCGATACCGGCACCACCGCGCCGACGTGCCGGCGCAGGTTGTCGTAGTACGAGAAGGGGTCGCGTGCGAAGTCGGGACCGTGGAGAGGGTAGATGTGTTCCGGCCCCGGCGTGCGCTCGGGCCACTGTTCACCAACGGGAGTTAACGTTAAGGAAGTTGCCACAGTGATCAGCGTTGCCTACAGCGTCCCCCGGGGTCAAAGGGACCCCGGGAGACGCCGTGGCCGCGCTCAGCGCCGCGAGCCGTCCAGCGCGCCGATCACCGAACGGTGCGTACCGGCCTTGTTCAGCGGGGAACGCTGCGCCGGGCGCAGGAAGTCGCCGTGTTCAGGGGTGCCGTCCCGGCCGCGCGCGTACCGCTCGGGCAGTTCGAGCGAGCGGAAGTCGGCGGCCGTCGCGACCGTCGTACCGTCCGCGTTCGTGGCCCGCTCCCCGTCGAAGAGCACGTTGGTGCGATCGACGTCCCCGGCGATGAAGTCCGTCTCCGGCTCGTCGCCGCCCCGGCCGCCCGGAGTCCGGAAGGAGAGGTTGTCGCGGTAGACGCCCTGCTCCTCCGGGGAGAAGTAGGGGCTGAACCGGATCAGGTAGTTGAACCGCTTGTTGTCGAAGGCGGTGTTGTTCGTCAGGGTCAGCCGCCCGGGGTTGAAGTTGTCCGAGAAGCCGTCCATGTTGTTGTCGTAGGCGATGTTGCCGCGCACCACGTGGTCCACGGGCAGGCCCTCGCCACCGAGCTTGAAGCCGTTGCCGGTGTTGCTGTCCTCGTTGTAGCCGTTGGAGAGCCGGCCGTTGGCGTAGGAGACGTTGTTCTCCAGGGTGATGGGCAGGTTGGCGCCCTCGTTGGTGCGGTTGTACAGGTCCCAGCCGTCGTCGATGTTGTGGTGCGCGATGTTCCCGCGGAAGACGTTGCCCTCGCCCACGCCGAGCTTGGCCGCGAACCCGTCGGCGTTGATGTCGCTCGCGTCGCGGTTGTCGTGCGACTCGCAGCCGGTGATCAGGTTGTGCCGGGGCCAGTACGCCGGGTCCTCACCGCTGCCGGTGATCTGGAAGCCGGTGTCCCCGTTGTAGTTGAACGTCATCGCGCTGATGACGTTGTGACTGCCGCTCATCCGCAGCGCGTTGCTGGCCGCCCGGGTGATGCGGAAGCCCTCGACCCGCCAGTTGTCGGCGTCCAGCCGCAGCACGACGGGGAGTGCGCCGCGTCCGTCGATGATCACCTGCTGGTCGCGGTACGGCTTGAGCGTCTTCGGCTTGTTGGGCAGCCCGCTGTAGGAGGCGGACAGGTTCAGCGTGCCGGCCGGCTCGTACGTTCCGCCGTGCAGCAGCACCTGCCCGCCGGGGGCCACATGGCGCAGGGCGGTCTCCAGGTCCACCGGGCGGGCGGCGGTACCGGCCGCGGTGGCCGTACCGGTGGGCGAGGCGTGGATGACGGCGCCGTCGCCGCGCTCCCCGTACGCGGTGCGGGTGACGGTGAGCGTGCGGGTGACGGTCTGGCCCTCACCGGTCACCAAGGTGAAGGTGTAGCCGGTGCTCTCGTCCTTCAGCCGGACCGGGTGGGAGAAGAACTCCCCGGCGGCCAGCCGCTTGTGGGCCACCCGCTTGCCCCGCTCGTCGGTGACGGTGACCGTGCCGGCCGTGTTCGTACGGGCCCGCAGCGTGTACTGGGCGGTGCTGGTCTCGGGCGCCGAGTGCAGGGTGAGCGCGGGCTGGACGGGCACCGGCTCGGTGGGCGGGCGCGGCTGGGTCTGTGCCCCGCTCAGTTCGAGGTGGGCGTTCTCGAAGGTCACCTTGGCGTTGCGGGCGGCGTAGAAGCCGACGTACATGCGGTCGGGGTCGATGTCCTGGACCCAGTCGGCGCCGGTCACCCGCTGCTCGAAGGTGGCGGGCTCCCCGGCGTGGGTGAAGGTCGCCGACATCACGAACTCGGTGTCGGTGCGCTCCAGACGCAGACTGACCGGGGTGCCGACCGGCAGTGTGTACCGGGAGTCGGTGGTGAAGGGGGTGGCCTTCAGGGCGCTGCCCGGGTTCCCCCAGGGCTCGGTGACCCCGGTGCGGACCAGGCCGCTGATGCCCTGGCGCAGCATCCCGGCGCCGAAGATGTTGGAGGCGGCGGGCACTTCCTCGAAGCCGGCGACCATCGGGTCCTGGCGGGGTGCGCCGTTGACGTCGCGGACCATGATGCCCGCGCTGTCCTGCGAGTTGGGCGCCGCGCCGGTCTCGGGCCCGAACTGCTCCACCGTCATGTCGGCGGTGAGCACGAAGTTGTCGGTCCGGGGGTCGAGGCCGGTCTGGTAGAAGGTCAGCCCGTCGTGACCGGGGGCGAGTTTGCCGCCGCGGCTCTCCATGACGATCTTCCCGTCGATGGTGCCGGGGTGCTCGGGTTCCGCGTAGTTGGTGCCGATCTTCTCCGGCAGCACGTTGGTCGCGAAGTTGAGGTCGGTGGACTGGCCGAAGGTGACGGCCTCCCACACCTGTGCGTTGTTCGCCTCCGGGGCGGGTGCGGCCACCGCCGTGCCCGCGCCGGCGGCCAGCAACGCGATCGCCAGACCTCCGGCTCCCGCTCTGATCCGCCCTGACAGGGATCTCATCTCCACCACTCCCTCACATGCTTTGGCCGGGCACAGTCAAAGCGAGCGCACTCCACGGGGTCAACAGGTAGGAAGCGCTTTCTTCGGGGGACTTACGGTCAGAAAGTGTCCCGAAGTACCCCTAGCGTTCTGTTCATGACCTCGATCGACCCCTTCCGTATCGACATTCCGCAGGCCCAGCTGGACGATCTGTCCGCCCGGCTGGCGCACACCCGCTGGCCGGACGAACTGCCCGGCGTCGGCAGCGAACGCGGCGTCCCCCTGGACCGTCTGAAGGAGCTGGCCGAGCACTGGCGCACCGGCTTCGACTGGCGCGCCCGGGAGGCGGAGCTGAACGCGCACCCGCAGTTCCGCACCACCGTCGACGGACAGCGGCTGCACTTCCTGCACCTCCCCTCGGCCGACCCCGGCGCCACCCCGCTGCTGCTGCTGCACGGCTGGCCGGGCAACGTCACGGACTTCCTGGACGTCATCGGCCCGCTCTCCGGCTTCCACCTGGTCATCCCTTCGCTGCCCGGCTTCGGCTTCTCCACCCCGCTGGCCGGACCCGGCATGAACGCGGCCCGGATGGCGGCCGTCCTGCTGGAACTCATGTCCCGCCTGGGGTACGAGCGGTTCGGCGTCCACGGGTACGACACCGGCGCCTGGGTGGCCCCCGCCATCGGCCGACAGGCTCCCGCCCGGGTCATCGGCATCCACCTCAACGCGCTGCTGACCTTCCCGGCAGGCGAGGAGGGCGAGTTCGAGGGCCTCACCGAGATCGAACAGCGCCGCTGGGAACACATGCAGAACTTCAACGACGGCTACCTCCAGTGCAACTCCAAGCGCCCGCAGACCGTGGCGTACGCGCTGCACGACTCGCCGGTGGGCCAGCTCGCCTGGATCACCGAGAAGTTCGACGAACTGTCCCACCTGCCGGTGGACCGCGACCGGATCCTCACCGACGTCTCCCTGTACTGGCTGACCGGCACGGCGGGCTCGGCCGCCCAGATCTACTACGAGGAGATCTCCGCCGCCGACTGGTCCGCCGAGGCCCCGGCACGCGGCACCGTTCCCACAGGCGTCCTGGTCTCGGCCCACGATGTGACGATCCGCCGCTGGGCCGAGCGCGACCACCACGTGGTCCACTGGCGCGAACTCGACCGCGGCGGGCACTTCCTCTCCCAGGAGACCCCCGACGTCCTGGCCGAGGACATCCGGGCCTTCTTCGCCGCCCGGTAGGCCCCACCCGGGCACATCACCCGATTGCCGCACAAGAGCAGCCATCCCCTCCTCCGAGCGAGACCATGACCGGTGTCGGCTCTCGGAGATCCAGGGAGTGAGCGCATGGCAGCAGCGGACGGCCGGGATGCCTCCCTCACCGTCGTGATGCCCACCTACAACGAGGCCGAAGGGCTCCCCGGCATCGCCGCGGAGCTCCTCGGCCTGGCCCTGCCCGGGCTCCGGCTGCTCATCGTCGACGACGCCAGCCCCGACGGCACCGGCCGGATCGCCGACGAGCTGAGCCGGCGCCACCCCGGCCGGATCCAGGTGCTGCACCGCGCGGCCAAGGACGGGCTGGGCCGGGCGTACGCCGCCGGGATGGCCGCCGCCGTCGCCCGTGGCACCCACTACGTGCTCCAGATGGACGCCGACGGCAGCCACCCGCCGCACCACATCCCCCAGCTGCTCGGCAGCGCCCAGGCCACCGGCGCCGACCTCGTCATCGGCAGCCGCTACGTACCCGGCGGGCAGCTCACCGGCGCCTGGCCCGTCCACCGCAGGCTGCTCTCCCGCTGGGCCAACCGGTACGCCGGGGCCGTACTGCGTACCGGGCTGCGCGACCTCACCGCCGGCTTCGTGCTGTGGCGCGCCACCGCGCTGACCTCGCTGCGCCTGGACCACGCCCGCAGCGCCGGCTACAGCTTCCAGATCGAGCTGAAGCACGCCGCCCTGCGGGCCGGCTGCCGCGCCCTGGAGATCCCCATCCGCTTCGAGGAACGCCGCCACGGAGCCTCCAAGATGTCGGCGGCCGTCCAGCTGGAGGCGGCCCTGCTGCCCTGGCGGCTGCTGCTGCGCCGCACCGGCCCCGCCGGCTGATGACCACCGAACGCACCGCCGCACCGGCCGTGCGCCCGGCGCCCACCGGGGCGCGCGGCGCGCTGCGTGCGGTCGGGCCGACCCTGCTCGCCTACGCCGCCGTGCGCACGGTCGGGCTGCTGGTCCTGGCGATCTGGACGGCCGCCGAGGGCGAGAGCGTGCACACCGTCCTCGCCCAGCGCTGGGACTCCCTGTGGTACGCCAGGATCGCCGAGGACGGCTACGGGCACACCGAGTACATCGGCGGCCGGGCCGAACACGACCTGGCGTTCTTCCCCCTCTTCCCCGCCCTCGAACGCGCCCTCACCACGGTGCTGCCCGTCCCCCCGCACGACGCCGGACTGATCATCGGCTGGACGGCGGGGCTCGCCGCCGCCTGGGGCATCCACGCCGTCGCCGTCCAGGTGACCGGGCGGCGCGCCGTGGGTCTCGTGCTGGTCGTCCTGTGGGCCGCCCTGCCGCCCGCGTTCGTGCAGTCGATGGCCTACACCGAGACGCTGTTCACCGCGCTGGCCGCCTGGACGCTGTACGCGGTGCTCACCGGCCGCTGGTACACGGCCGGCGCCCTCGCCGTGGCCGCCGGGCTCACCCGCCCCTCGGGCCTGGCGGTGGTCGCCGCCGTCCTGACCGGCGGGGCGCTGGAACTGTGGCGAGCCCGCCGGCCACGCCCACGGGTGCTGGCCGCCATGGCCCTGGCCCCGCTCGGCTGGCTGGGCTACGTGGCGTTCGTGGGCGCCCGCATGGGCAGCCCGACCGGCTACTTCGACGTCCAGAAGGACTGGGGCAACGGCTTCGACGGCGGCGCCGGATTCCTGGGCTTCCTCACCGAACGGCTGCGCGCCGACCCCGCCCACGGGCTGCTGGTGCTCGCCGTCCTGGCCTGCGGGCTCGTGCTGCTGATCCAGTGCGTCCGCCAGGGCCAGCCGCTGCCGCTGCTCGTGTTCACGCTGGCGATCGCGGCGAGCGCCCTGGTCAGCGAGGGCTACTTCTCCTCCCGCCCCCGGCTGCTGATGCCGGCCTTCCCGCTGCTCCTGCCGCTGGCGACCTGGCTGGCCCGGCTCCCCCGCCCCGCCACCGCGGCCACCCTGTCGGCCGCCGCGCTGGGCTCCGGACTGTACGGCGCCTGGTTCGTGCTCACCCAGTCACCGCCGTGAGGGCGGGTGCGGGGTGAGCAGCTGGTCCACGGGCGCGAAGTCGTCGGTCAGCACCTGGGCGTCACCGACCCACGCGCGCAGCTCATCGCCCTCCACGACCCGCCAGCCACTGCCACGCTCGGCGATCCGCTCGCCCCACGCCGCCGTGTCCAGGGCGCTGCCGGAGGCCGCCGACACGAAGTTGCCGCCACCGGCCCCGTCGAACGCGCCCGGTCCCGCCGCCACCGCCACGTGCTCGAACTCCGCCAGCAACGTCCTGACCGCCGCACGGACGAACGCCGTCTCCCCGTAATCGATCATGTTGACGGTGTAGACACCGCCGGGCCGCAGCACCCGCTCGATGTCCGCGACCGCCTCCCGGGTGGTCAGATGCCACGGCACGCTGACACCCCCGAACGCGTCGCCGACCACCAGATCCCGCGACCCGTCCTCGATCCGCCGCAGCCCCAGCCGCCCGTCCTCCACCCGCACGTCCAGCCGCTCCCCCGTCTCGACACCCAGCCAGCGGCGGTCCACCTCGACCACACCCGGGTCGATCTCGGAGACCACGCTGTCCGAACCGGGCCGTACCTCCTCCAGATAGACCGGCACGGAGAGCCCGCCGGCCCCCAGGTGGTAGGCGTCCAGCGGCTCGCCCTGCGGGTACGCGGTGTCGATGAGCGAGGCGATCGCCCGCGTGTAGGGGAACTCCAGATGCGTGGGGTCATCGAGATCGACGTACGAGTGCCGCAGCCCGTCGAGCACCAGCGTCCGCCCGCTCTCCCGCGCGGGATCCGGCACGACCACCGCACAGTGGTACCGGGTCTCCGCGTCACAGCCGCTCGGAACGGCCACGCTCCCGGTGACGCCAGCCGCCATGGTGCCGCCGACGGCCGCACCGGTCACCAGCACCCGCCGCCCGCGCCGCCAGTCCCGCACGGAGACATCGACGAGCACCCCGGCGACCACCAGCACCACGCCGAGAACGAGCAGGATGACGCTGACCGGAACGACGGAGATCAGCACGAACCCGGTCAGCACGGTCCCGGCGATGCCCCCGGCCGTACCGACCCCCGACAGCCGGCCCACCACGGTGCCGGTGACCTCCAGATCGGTCAGCAGCAGCTTCGTCACCATGGGCGTCACCGCCGTGAGCAGCGCGGCGGGCAGGAACAGACAGGCCCCACCCACCAAGAGCGCCAGCGCCCCATCCGCGTTCCCGGCCAACCGCACCAGCGCCGGCGTCACCGCGACGGCCACCCCAGAGGCCCCGAGCAACGGCCCCAACACCCGCCGCGGCGCCACCACATCGGCGGCCCGCCCACCGGCCCACGACCCCAGGGCGATCGCCGCCAGGGCAATACCGATGACCATGGTGTTCATCTCCATGGTCAGCCCCACATGCGGCGCCAACAACCGCAACGCGACCAACTCGACCACCAACACGGCGGCCGACGACCCAAAAACGAGCCCAGCCCCCACCCGCGGCCCGATCCCCGGCCCCCCACTCCGCCGTTCCGTCCCCTGATCCACCACGCCCGTCACCCTGCCACCTGCCCGAACCGCCGACCCGATCCCCGTCCCCCGCATCCTGCCAGCCACCGACAACCCCCAGCCGCCCCGTCTTCCCGCCCCCGACGCCGGGCTGCGTCACACGATGAGCGAGGGAAACACGACGCGGCCCGCGGGGAGCGTCAGCACAGGATCACCGTGCTGCGGGGCAACCATCGAAGACAGCTCCTGCCAGGTCTCCCACACGCGACCGAAGAGCGTGGGCAGGCCACCCGCGGCTCGCGCGCCACGAGATCGGCTGTCCTCCAGGTTGCGGAGCCGCCATTCGCCACGGTGGGGTCCGTGCGCCGGGCCGTGCGGCCCGGACCGGCTCGTGTGGACCACCGGCCCCCGGCGAGCCGCATCGATCGGTCGTGGCTGCCCAGGGTGAGCCGATGGACGCCGCGACAGGGCCATCGTTCGTGCGGTCGGATTCCTGCAACGCCCTGAGCCGCGACGCCCTCGCCAGGGAGTTCCCATGCTCTCTTCCTGTCACCGACCCAACGGAAAGGATCACGGCGTGCCCAACAACGGTTTCCCGCGCATCCACGGTCCGCGATAGACGCCGTGATCGCCGCCGGCGCGATCGCGGCCGACCATGTCCCGCCGGGCGACGGCACGCCGCCCGGCGGAACCATCAAGGGCCCAACACCCGTGACGTCTGGCTCATGACTCAGCCGATGCCTGTCCAGCCTTCCCACTGACCGTCCGTGCCGACAGGCCGGCCTGTGCTCAGAGTGGCGCCGCTGTGCGACAACGGGTCGGCGTGCTCAAACCAGCGCGCATTGCCGGCCTCGCTGTCCACAGCGACCACCGAGAGGGACTCCCCACCGCAGAAGCCCGCCTTGAGGTGGGTGAACGCCTCGAACCCGGTTTCGGCCAGCGTGTAACTCTCCGCCGAAGCAGGGTCTTCCGGGTCGACGATGATCTGAAGCAGCGCGCCGGTCTCACCGTTGGTCGCGTAGATGACGTCGCGTTCCGTGCCGTCCGCCAGACGGATCCAGAAGACCCCGGCGGCCTTCGTGTCCACCGCCGTCACCGGCAGGGTCTCGTAGTCGCCGAGTTCCGTCATACCGTCGGAGCCGGGCCCGACCGCGCGCATCAGGATGTCGCCGTCCTGCTCGATCGTGTACATCTTGAATCCACTGCCTGCCGGCATCACATGCGGATTCCACCCGGTCTCCACGGTGTGGTGAGACCCCGCGGTCATCGTCGGGTCGCCCTCGGTGCCGCGGAGGTTGACCACCCGCAGGTCACCGTCGGTCGCCGGAGCCAGGAACGAGGTGCCCCACGAACCCCCGCCACCGGAACCACCGATCGAGTAGAGCGCCCGCAGCGACCACGGGACCGGCTCAGCGGTCCGATAGCTCTCGTCGATGACGCCGTTGGTGCCGGACGCCTTGTGGACACGGCCGTCCACGTCCTGACCAATGATCGTCGTATCGCACTCCGCCGCCTCGACCTCGGCCGTCTGGGCCCCCGCGGTGCCGCCCAACACGACAGTCGTCCCCGCGACCAGCAGACTCGCCGCGAGCAGACTCCTCGTCCTTCGCGCTCGTATCACTCGTGTCCCCCGTTTCTGGGTTGGCCTGCGGCATCGATCCCGCGCAAGGCCAACGAACAAGTTGGTTCTCCCCAGTAGAACGAGATCGACACGGCCGCCACAACGCGTGGGATGTAGCAGTCTCGTCACTGCCCAGTCTGCTCTGCGCCCGGAAAACACGAAGATCCCGCCCGATCATCGATCGGACGGGATTCCGTCTGTCCGTTCCACCTGGTCTTGGGAACGGCCCTTGTTGTGGGACGTTCACGAGTTGGGCTGACCTGCTTCGATGAAGCGACTGCAAGATCTCTTCCCGGCTTCTGGACGATCGCTTCCCGTCGGTGGCTGGCTGCTCTCTTGTTTCAGAGCGGGAAGTGGTACAGACGTCTTCGCGGCAGCCAGCCGATATGTTCGGCGGTATGCCCCGAAGTAGCCGAGATTGACCGAAGTTAGCGGCTCTGGCTGAGGGACACTGACGCACCAGAGGTTCGGACCGACGCGGCCTAACCGTCCGCCAACGGTGGCTCCCAACGATGCCGTCATCTATCCCACCATCTTGGTGAGATACCAACGCCGTACAGGCCCTGGTAGGACTCCGTGCCACCAACGACGCGCCAGATCGAGCCGGGCCGCTTGAACGAAGGGGGTCATCATCTGCATAAACAGCACCTCCTCGTCCTGGGATAGGTCACGCCCGTAAAAGAACGTCAGTTCCTGATCCTCAATGCGCTCCTCGCCCTCGTCCTTGAATCGCTCAAAGTCGCCGCGAGCTCCGGGGTCGGCCACCATCTCCACCCGCTCCACCAAGGCGGTGGCGGCCTTGCAGACCGCCGTGTCGGCTCGTAGATAGATGGACTGCCATGTGGACCACACCTCAGCCATGCCGTCGTGCTGGTGCCGTTCGCGCACAGCGCGAGTGCAGGCCAGGATGAACCGGTCGTAGGCGGCAGCGCGGTCCTCGCGCCGCCCGTGTTTGACCACTGTGATCGGACTCGACGCCGACCGAGCCACCTCCGCGAGCTGTCGAACCATCTGGGTCGGAATGAGATTCGCCGGGTCTGTCATAACTAGGAAGATATCCCTGCGAACGCCCGTGCGTTGCCCGAAGACTGAGGCCGATCATCATTTCTTCATGCGGCGAGGTTCGCCAAAGAAGGGGTGGACTCCTTACCGGATTGCACCTCCCCAAGAGAATTACATGCCGACTCCGCTGGGCGCAGGCTTGGCGCAGAGTGTCAGCTTTGGCATAGCAATGGTCCTATAGGGGAAGACAGTTGTCGCTTTGGAGCATTGTCGGTCGACTTCTGGGTCCTTTTGGCAGCTTGCCCTACGGTGGTGTGGTTCATTGGCCCAGAGGTGCCTACGAACCGGGAGGTGCGGATGGAATCTGATGCCGCTGTTGAGTCGCTTCTGAGACGTTTGGACCTGAAGGTAGCCGTCCGGCGAGGGGAGTTGGATGCCCTGCTCGAAAAGGTGACGGCGGTGGAGAGTGATTTGGGCCAGCTGAGTGTCGCTCGCGATGTTCTGCTGTCACTGGATGCGGCTCCGGCCTACGGAATGGGATCCCCGACGGTTGAGGTTGAGCCTGAACATTCCCCATCGGGGGAAAGTGCCGGCGTTGACGGTTCCGTAGAGGAAGAGCCCCCGCCTCCTGTCGGGCTGGAGGAGGGCAGGGAGCGGATTCTGGTGCTGCTCGCGGGGGCGGGTCGGGCGATGAGGGTGCGGGACATCGCTGCCGCGATTGGTGAGGACATTTCGCTGGCGACGCGGGTGGAGACCACTCGATCCAGGCTGAAGAAGCTGGTGAAGGAGGGCCGGCTCATCGAGGAGCGCACGGCGTGGTTCGCCATCGCCCCGGCGTCCGGGTCGTCTGAAGGAGACACCCGGGTGAGGTGAGAAGACGTGCCGCCGGCAGCTGAGAGCTGCCGGCGGCAACGACTGGTACCGCCGAGAGTCGAGCTCGGCGGTGCCGGGTTGCGTGAGCACCCATGTGAAGTTGGCTCCGCTCCGCTGAGTAGAGGTCTTCTCCGCTCGGTGGGTGGAGCCGCGAATTTGTCGTGCCCGGCCATAAGTCATGTGATTCCGGGCGGAAATCGAGGCTCAGTGTTCCCTTTTCCGGTCAGTTCCGGGCCCGGTCGGCCACAGCGGTGTTCCGGTGAAGGCGGTGAGGCGGGCGACGGTCGCAATGTCGGGCCAGGACCGTCCGGCGAGGAGGTCCGCGATGGCCTGCCGGTTGACGCCAGAGCCGGCCGCCACCCGGCGCAGGCTCCAGCTGCCTTCGGTCATGGCGGCGGTGAGGGTGTGGGCGATGGAGCGGACGGCTTCGGCGGCGGGGTCGGCGCTGGGCGAGTGGGGCCAGGCTTCCGGATCTCGGGTCATCTGTCTGGGGGAGCGTGCGCGGGCGTGTCCGCCGACCATGTGCGCACCGTCCTAACGGTTGAAGTGATCCTGTCCAGGAATGGCTGCTTGTCCAGCCGGTATGGATGGACCGTGGTTCTTAATCCGGTCACCTCTGTGAAGATCACCCGTTACCGGCCCAGGAAGGCACCGGCCCTCTGGGCGGATGTGGCGCCCCTGGTGCGGTCGGTGGTCGCCGCCACCGTGACGGCGGTGCCCTATGACGTGGGACGGTTGCTGCACGTCACCGGGGCGTTGGCGATGTGGGCCGAACGCATGGGCATGGAGCGGGAGCCGGAGGTCTGGCTGCGGAATGAGACCATCGACGCGTTCGTCCTCTCGCGTGCCGGGGAGATCCGGGCGACGTCGGTGCAGACCTACCGGACGTGGCTTTTGCGGGTGCGGGACGCGCTGACCTGGAGCGAGCGAGGGGAAGCCGCACCGGTCCGGCTGCACGCTGATCCGATGCCTCAGCAGCCCTATACGAAAGGCGAGTTGGCCGGGTTGCGGCACTCGGCCGAGCATCTGCCCCGTCAGCAGCGGAACGACGCTCTCGCTCTCCTTGGTCTGGGGGCTGGCTTCGGGTTGACGCCGAAGGAGGTGGCTGCCAGTCGCGGTCATCATCTGAGGCTCCTGCGGCGGGGAGGTCCGGTGCTGCACACCGGAGTTGACCGTGTCGTCCCGCTCGCGGCCCGCGCAGGGTGGGAGTCCGTGCTCGGGGATCTGGCGAAGGCCGCAGGTGCTGGATACCTTTTCCGGCCCCGCCGATCCGTGGAATACGCCAAGAATCTGGTGAGCTCCTGGCCTCTGCATCACCGCCCGCCCGACGGTCTGCCAGCGCTTGCGGTGGGCCGGCTGCGGGCGACGTGGATCGTCGAACTGATGGCCGCGCGCATTGACCACGACCTGATCGCAAAGACCGCAGGCCTGGCCTCGGCCGCTTCTTTGGCCCGCTTTCAGCATCATGTTCCCGCCCTGGACACGCCCACAGCTGTGAAGCTGCTGCGAGGGCACGGGAGTTGACCGTTCCCCGGGCATGGCGGAACCCGGGGAAGATCAAGCAGTGCCGGCCCAGGCCCGTCGGCGAGGCTCCGGCTCAGATCCCGGACTCGAAGGTCGGCCAACTGGACGCGCTGCTGTATTCCTCGGGTGCGCTGGACCTGATCGACGCCGAACTGGCGGGGCGTCCCGGGCCGGGCGGGCTGCCGGTCCGGACGGTTCTGGTGGGTCTGCTGCTGTCCCTCCACTACCACCGCAGTGCGTCCCTGGCCAACCTGCCGGGTCCTGCTCGACGAACTGCGACCACCCGCCCGAGCCTGGCTCGGCATCCCGGACATCCACCACCGCGATGTCCATGCCAGGATCGCGTTCTCCCGCCGCGTCTACCGGGCCTTCGACCGGCTGACAAGCGCGCTCGACCCGTACCGCTGCGACCGGCGCCGCCGCCTGCCCCTTGCGGAGGCCGCGCTTGTTGCCGCCGCCTGGGAAGACACAGACGTTGAGCGCGTCCGGCGCCGGAAGCTGATTCAGGAGATCAGCGACCGCTTGGTGCTGGTCACTGTCCGGCTCGCCCACCGCCGAGGCCATTTCAAGGGCTGGTGCGGCGACATCGGCGTCGACACCACCGCTATTCCCTCCTGGCACCAGCCGCCCAGTGACCACCGGGGCACCGGCTCGCTCGAGTCCACTGCGGGCTGGCACTTCAGCGGCGGTTCCAAGGAGGGCGTCTTCGGGCACTCCGCCACCCTGCTGGTTGCCGCCTCCCGCCGGCACCCCCACAGCCATCCGAAGGCGGGGCGGCGGGTGAGCGCTCACCCCCAGCTTGCGCTTGGCCTCGTGCTGGATGCCCCCGGCAAACGTATCGGGCCGAACGCCATCCACGCCCTCAACCAGCTGGTTCCGTTCGGCTTCCCGGCCGGGCTGCTGGCCGCCGACCGCGCCTACACCGACCAGACCACCGACCACTTCGCCAAACCCGCTCGCCACCTGGGATACCAGCTCGTCCTCGACTACAAGAAGGAACACCGCGGCGTCCAGGGCACCCACCACGGCGCTCTCCTCATCGACGGCGCCCTGGCCTGCCCCCACATGCCCACCGCGCTGGCCCGCGCGACCACCGGCCTGGATGACAAGGCCGCACGCGGCATCGCCCCGCGACGCACAACTCGCTGAGCGCATCAGCGCCCGTGAGCCCTACTTCCTCAAGCTCAAGCAGTCCCCCGACGCGCACGGCGCGATCCGGCTGCAATGCCCCGCTGCCGGCCCCTCGCCCTCGGTGGCATGCCCCCGCTTCAACCAGGTCCACCACATCGCCGCATCCCGGCCCGCCGTCGTGGACCTCACCAGCCCACGAGCCACCGCCGCCCACACAGCGGCCAAACCCACCGTTCCCACCCCCCAGGGCGAACGCCTGCAACCCCCGCCCATGGAAGAACTGCCCAGGATCTGCTGGCAACCTACGATGACCATCCACCCCGGCGACCTGGGCAAGCTCGACAAATACCGCCAGGACCGGCACTACCTTCACCCCGCCTGGCAAGACGCCTACCGCCCCATCAGAGCGAACACCGAAGGCCTCAACGGCCGGGCCAAGGGCCACGACATCGACATCGCCGACCCCCGGAAACGGCTCGCCCACGGCCGCGTCGCGCAGACCATTCTCATCGCCCTGATGATCTGCGTGATCAACCTGAACAGCCTGTCCGCCTGGCAGAACACAACCCACCAGACGACCGCCACCGAACCGGGTGAACCCACCGAACCCACCGGACACACCCCGGAGCTCTTGATCACCAACGGGCTTCCCCCACCCAGACCAACAAGAACCAGCACGAACGCTTGAGGACCCGGCACCAGCCAGCGACATCCCGCATGCCCAGCGGCGGCCCCGCCACGCCCTCCACATCCGGACCACCTCCGTCCCGGGCCAACGTCCGCCAGGTGACCGCGCTCAGGACCCGATCCCGTTCGGACACCGCCTCGAACAAGCCCCGGAAACGCCAAGATCCCGCCCGATCGAATCGACCGGACGGGATCTCGTCAACCGCTCACACCTGGATTCGTGAACGGCCCTTGTTGTGGACCTGAGGGGATTTGAACCCCTGACCCCCTCGTTGCGAACGAGATGCGCTACCAGGCTGCGCTACAGGCCCTTGCAACGAGAGAAACTCTAGCACCCGTCCCCGGGCGGCCCGAAATCCGTGGTCATTCGCCGGCCGCCCGGGGGTGGTCGTCCTCCTCGAACTGGTCGAACAGCGGGGTGCGCTGCGGCCCCGGCTGGCCGCCCGCGGCCCCGGGGACGGCGGGCTGCTGGCCCTGCTGCGGGGGCTGCTGGGCGGGCGTGGAGCGGGCCGCGCTCCAGGTGCCGGGGGCGTCCAGGTCGACGCCGCGCGTGGTGCGCGGGGCGACGGGGGCGCTGACGTACGTGGGCAGCGGCACCGGGGCCGGCTCCCAGCCGGTCGGCTCGTCCTCGGGAGCCGGGCCCCTGCGGCGCTGCTGGTCCACCCATTCGGCGTGGTCGGTCTGCTCCACCACGGCCCGCGAGGGCTGCTCGGGGCGGGCCACCGCGCTCGCCTGGGTACGTTCGCGCAGCCGTCTGGCGGCGTCCTCGGCACGGCGGCGGTCCATGGCGACCGCGTACCGGCGGCGCTCCTGCGCCCGCACGTTGATGATGTACACGCTCAGCAGCACCCCCGGGATCGCCGGGATCCACAGGGAGCCGCCCCCGGCGCTCAGCGCGAAGATGCCGCTCCCGGCGAAGGCCACGAACAACACCATCGTGGTACGCCGCCGGCGGGCCAATACCTTCGCGCGGGCGGCGGTCACGGGTTCCGGTTCGGGTTCGGCCTCCGGTTCGAGCACCTGCTCCAGGGCCGGAGCGGGCTCCGGAGCGGCGAGCGCGGTCACCGGTTCGGCGTACGCGCGCACGTCGGCGTCGCGGTCCCCTGGCGTCGCGTCCCCCTCCGCAGCACGCCGGGCGGCGCGCCGCTCCAGTGCCGCGCGGCCGGACAGCAGCCGGATCGCGGTGCTGAAGCGTTCCGTGGGACGGGCCTCGTTCAGCTCGTCCTGTCTGCGGAGCCACATGGGCACGAGGTACGCGGCCCAGGCCCCGACGATCATTGCGAAGATGAGGCCACTGCTGCTCACGCTCACACGGTAGAGGGGTTTGCATGAGTCCATCTGCCAAATAGCGCGGTGTGTCGCACGATCTGGGGCTCATACCGGGCATTTCTTCGGATTTTATGGATGAGTTAAGGCTTATCCGAATACACGTTCTAATTGTTCGTTTGTCGATGGCTGTTCCGCCGGTGCCAGCGCTCGACCAGCCCTTCCGGCACCTCGTCCGCCGTCAACGCGAAAATCAGATGATCCCGCCACGCTCCGTCGATGTGGAGATAGCGCGGCCGCATCCCCTCCTCGCGGAACCCCAGCTTCTCCACCACCCGCCGCGAGGGCATGTTCTCCGGCCGGATGCAGATCTCCACCCGGTGCAGCCCCACCGACCGGAAACAGTGATCCGTGGCCATCGCCACCGCCGCCGGCATCACGCCGCGCCCGGCCACGTCCTGGTCGATCCAGTACCCGAGGTGCGCCGAGCACATCGACCCCCAGGTGATCCCCGCCACCGTCAACTGCCCGGCCAAGCGCCCCTGGTAGAGCACCACGAAGGGCAGCATCCGCCCCGCGTGCGCCTCGGCCCGCAGATGCCGGACCATCTGCCGGTACGTCGGCCGGTGCCCGGGCAGGTGGCCCGGCGGCGGGGGCGGGATCGTCGCCTCCCACGGCCGCAGCCACTCCCGGTTGCGCTGGTTGACCTCGCGCCAGCTCCGCTGATCACGCTGGCGGATGGGCCGCAGCCCCACCTCGCCGTCCCGCAGTTCCACGGGCCAGGGAATGCTCACGGCTGGTGATCGCCGCCGCGCAGTTGGTCCACCGCGTGCCGGGCCAGCGGCGCCAGCACCGCAAGACCGTCCCGTACCCCGCCGGTCGAGCCCGGCAGATTGACGATCAGCGTCCGGCCCGCCACCCCGGCGACACCGCGCGACAGCGCCGCCGTGGGTACCTTCGCCAGCCCCGCCGCCCGGATCGCCTCCGCGATGCCCGGCACCTCGAAGTCGATCACCGAACGGGTGGCCTCGGGGGTACGGTCCCCCGGCGTCAGCCCGGTGCCGCCTGTGGTCAGCACCACGTCGTACCCGGCCGCCACCGCCGCCCGCAGCGCCGCCGCCACCGGCTCGCCGTCCGGCACCACCTGCGGGCCCTCGGTCGTGAAACCCCACTCGCGCAGCGCCGCCACCAGCAGCGGCCCGCCCCGGTCCGGGTAGATCCCGGCCGAGGCCCGGTTGGACGCGGTCACCGCCAGCGCCCGGTACCCCAGTTCCCCCTGCCCGCCGCTCATTCGGCGCGGCTCCAGCGCCCGGACTTGCCGCCGGTCTTCTCCTCGACCCGTACCCCGTCGATGACGGCGCCCGGGTCCACGGCCTTGACCATGTCGACCACGGTCAGCGCCGCCACGGACACCGCCGTCAGCGCCTCCATCTCCACCCCCGTACGGTCCGTGGTGCGCACCGTCGCCGCGATCTCCACCGCGTCGTCGGCCACCGTCAGCTCCAGCTCCACGCCGGACAGGGCCAGCGGGTGGCACAGCGGGATGAGTTCGGGGGTGCGCTTGGCGCCCATGATGCCCGCGACGCGGGCCACCGCCAGCGCGTCGCCCTTAGGCACCCCCGCGCCGCGCAGCAGCTCCACCACCGCGGGCGCCACCCGTACCCGTCCGACGGCCCGCGCCGTCCGTACGGTGATGTCCTTGGCCGAGACGTCCACCATCCGGGCCGCGCCCGAGGCGTCCAGATGGGTCAGGTGAGGGCTGCTCATGAGGAGCTACCGTACTCCTGCGCCCCACCGCCCAGCGGCACCACCGTCAGCTCCGCCCCCGAGGCGGCGCCGGTGGCCGCCTCCGGGATCTCGATCAGCGCGTCCGCGCGGGCCAGCGCCGCCAGCAGGTGCGAGGACGTGCCGCCCACCGGCCGGACGGTGCCCAGGCGTTCGCCGGGTGCGGGCGGCGTGTAGCTGCCGCGCAGGTACTGGCGGCGCCCGGCCGGGGAGACCAGCGGCTCCTCGCACTCCAGGCGGGCCCGTACCCGGGCCCGCTCGACCTGCGGGTGTCCGGCCAGGGCGCGCAGCGCGGGGCGCACGAACAGTTCGAAGGACACGTACGAGCTGACCGGGTTGCCCGGCAGTGCCAGCAGCGGGATGCGCTGCTTGCCCACCAGGCCGAAGCCCTGCGGCTTGCCCGGCTGCATGGCCAGCCGCCGGAACTCCACGCTGCCGCGCAGCGCTTCCTTCACCACGTCGTAGGCGCCCACGCTCACCCCGCCGCTGGTGATGACGAGGTCGGCGCGCGAGAGCTGGTCCTCCAGGGCGGCGCGCAGCCGCTCGGGGTCGTCCGCGACGGTGGCGGCCCGGTACGCGGCGGCCCCGGCGGCCCGCGCGGCGGCGGTCAGCGTGAAGCTGTTGGAGTCGTGGATCTGTCCGGGGCGCAGGGCGGTGCCGGGCGGGACGAGTTCGCTCCCCGTGGACAGCACCACGACGCGCGGGCGCGGCCGTACCTCCACGGAGGCCCGGCCGACCGCGGCCAGCAGGCCCAGTTGCGGCGGCCCGAGCACGGTGCCGGCGGGCAGCGCCAGCGCCCCGGCGGCGGCGTCCGAGCCGCGCTCCCTGATGTGCGCGCCGCGTTCGGCGGGGCGGTGCACGCGGACTCTCTCCCCGCCGCGTACCCGCCCGGCGGGCATCGCGCTGACGGGGCCGCCGCCGAGGCCGCCGTCCGTCCACTCCACCGGCACCACGGCCTCGGCGCCGGGCGGCAGCGGCGCGCCGGTCATGATGCGCAGCGCCTGCCCGGGCCGGAGCGTGGGCAGTTCGCCGCTGCCGGCCGCGATGTCGCCGGTCACGGTGAGCGCCACCGGCCGCTCCGCCGTCGCGGCGGCGACATCGGCGCAGCGCACCGCGTACCCGTCCATGGAGCTGTTGTCGAAGGGCGGGAGCGCGGTGGGTACGGTCACGTCCTCGGTCAGGACGCAGCCGTCGGCCTCCAGCAGCGGGAGGGCGATCGGGTCCAGCGGGCGGATCGCGCGCAGGATGTCGGCAAGGTGGTCATCGACCGACCACAGGTCACTCAAGTGCCCGCATCTCCTCGTTGACATAGGTCTTCAGCCAGGCCCGGAACTCGGGCCCGAGGTCCTCACGTTCGCACGCCAGCCGGACGATGGTGCGCAGATAGTCGGCGCGGTCGCCCGTGTCGTAGCGGCGGCCCTTGAACACCACCCCGTACACCGGGCCGCCGCTCACGTCGGAGGTGGCCATCGTCTGGAGGGCGTCGGTCAGCTGGATCTCGCCGCCGCGGCCCGGCGGGGTCTCGCGCAGCACCTCGAAGACGCCGGGGTCCAGGACGTAGCGGCCGATGACGGCGAGGTTGCTGGGGGCGTCGGCCCGGTCGGGCTTTTCCACCAGGTCGGTGACGCGGTGCACGCCGTCCTGCCCGGTGGATTCGACGGCGGCGCAGCCGTAGAGGTGGATCTGGGAGGGGTCGACCTCCATCAGCGCGATGACGGAGCCGCCGCGCTCCTCCTGGACGGCGGTCATCCGGGTGAGCAGCGGGTCGCGCGGGTCGATGAGGTCGTCGCCCAGCAGGACGGCGAAGGGCTGGTCGCCGACGTGCGGGGCGGCGCACAGTACGGCGTGCCCCAGGCCCTTGGGGTCGCCCTGGCGGACGTAGTGCATGGTGGCCAGGGCGGTGGACTCCTGGACCCGGGAGAGCCGGTCGAGGTCGCCCTTGCGGCGCAGCGCGTCCTCCAGCTCGTAGTTGCGGTCGAAGTGGTCTTCCAGGGGACGTTTGTTGCGCCCGGTGATCATCAGCACGTCGGTGAGGCCCGCGCTGGTGGCTTCCTCCACCACGTACTGGATGGCCGGCTGGTCGACCACCGGCAGCATTTCCTTGGGGGTGGCCTTGGTGGCGGGGAGGAACCGGGTCCCGAGCCCGGCGGCAGCGATGACAGCCTTGCTGATCCGGGGGCGAGGTGATGTCATGCCCGTCACTTTATCCAGCTAGTGTGCTTGGACCCTTTACGCGAGGATGACGAAATGGATCATGTCGCAGGGGCCACGGCCGACGGCAAGCGGGCGGTGCGCCGCGATCTGCTGGCGGTACGGGCCGCGCTGAGCGACGAGGAGGTCGCGCAGGCCGCCGTGGCGCTGGCCGACCGCGCCCTGGGCCTGCCGGAGCTGGCTTCGGCGCGCACGGTCGCCGCGTATGTGTCGGTGGGCCACGAGCCGGGCACCGGCGTGCTGCTGGACGCGCTGCGCGAGCGTGGCGTGCGGGTGCTGCTGCCGGTGCTGCTGGCGGACGACGACCTGGACTGGGGCGTGTACGAGGGGCCCGGCGCGCTGGTGGAGACGGAGCGCGGCGGCCGGATGCGGCTGCGGGAGCCGGGCGGGGAGCGGCTGGGCCGCGAGGCGGTGCTGGACGCGGACGTGGTGCTGCTGCCGGGGCTCGCGGTGGACGCGCACGGGGTGCGGATGGGGCGCGGCGGCGGCAGCTACGACCGGGTGCTGGCCCGGCTGGCGGCGGCCGGGGCGGATCCGGCGCCGGTGGTGCTGCTGTACGGGCACGAGGTGGTCGGGCGGCTGCCGGTGGAGCCGCACGACCGTCCGGTACGGGTGGCGGTCACCCCCGAGGGCGTGCACCGCTTCCCGCGCTGAGCGGGGCGGAGCGGGCCGGGCCGCGGGCCGGAACGACAACGGGGCGGGGCCGGTACGTACGACGTACCGGCCCCGCCCCGTCCGCTTGCGCCGTTACTCGTCCCCGGCGTCCTCGTCCGTGTCCTCGCGGGCGCCGCCCGGGGTCAGCGTGAGGGTGTCCCGGGTGCGTTCCGCGACCGCCTCGGCGGTGGAGGGCCAGGGCAGGAACTCGCCGCGCGCCCACATTCCCGTCTGGTCGGTGTAGTGCTCGTGGTACGCGTGCCCCGAGGCGCCCGACAGGTTGATCCACAGCGACTCGTCGAAGTCGGCCAGCGACACGATCATCCGCATGGAGGGCACCCACGTCGTCTCGTAGCCGCCCGCCGCGTTCCACGCGGTGGCGTTGACGGCGTCCGCGCCGCCCGACAGGTTCCACGGGCCGCGATTCAGCATCCAGCGCAGCGGGCCCGGGCCCTCCTCACCGAGGGTCTGGTTGGTGAGGGTCAGCTGGTGCAGCCGGCCCCAGCTCCAGGTGTCGATGTCCTTGCCCAGCTTCGCGGTCAGCTCCCAGCGGGCATCGCGCATCGCCCGCGCCAGCAGTTCGTCGCGGTCGGTGGCGGCCGGCTCGGTGCGGGTGGCCGGGGTCGTCCACCAGTCGCTGTCCGGCTCCTCGATCAGGACGCGCACCACCTCGAACCAGCGGTCCCCGCCGTCCGGCCACGCCGAGTCCGGGGAGCGCTCGCCGCACTCCGTGTCGAACAGCGCCTGGCCGTTGGCGTCCTCCAGCGGCGCCGAGTCGTCCGCCGGGCGCACCCGCAGGCACTGCCCCTCCACCCGCAGCTCCTTGGGGAGCTTGTGGCCGAAGGCGAGCTGGAGCGTGTTGGCCCACACCGCGTTGTAGTACGCGGCGGCGGCCGACTCGGAGTCCTGGCTGTAGTCCCAGCCCTCCAGCAGTTCCTGCGCCTCGCGGACGTAGGGGTCGGAGATCTCGATGTCCAGCAGGTACGGCACCAGGACGCGGGCCATCTCGTTGCTGTTGTCGATCTGGATGGACTGCATGTCGCCCATCGAGATCTTGCCGCCGTCCTCGATCTTCGACACCAGCAGATCCTCGATCCGCTGGCTGCGCGTGCCGTAGCTCCAGTCCTCGGTGAGGAAGTGCTCGTAGGACGCCGGGTCGATGACCGCCTGGTTGGCGGTGACGATGTAGCCGCGCTCCGGGTTCAGCTCCCAGGGCAGTTCCTCGAAGGGCACGTAGCCGGTCCAGTCGTACGCCGAGTCCCAGCCGGGCGCCGGGTAGCGGCCGTCGCCCGCGCCGCGCACCGGGATCCGGCCGGGCGCCTGGTAGCCGATGTTGCCGGAGGTGTCGGCGTAGATCATGTTCTGGGCCGGGACGGCGAAGTCGGCGGCGGCGGCCCGGAAGGCGTCGAAGTCGGTGGCGGTGTTGAGGCCGAAGACGGCGTCCATGGTGTTGGCCGGCTCCAGCGCGGTCCAGCTCAGCGAGACGGCGTAGCCGTTGCCGCGGTCCGGGGCGCCGGCGTCCACCGGCGCGGTCTGGCCGGTCTCGGCGAAGTCGTCGTGCCGGTCGGAGACGATCGGGCCGTTCTCGGTGGACCGCACGGTGATCTCGCGGTCCTCACCGCCCGCCACCTTGATCAGCTCGGTGCGGGTCTCGTACGGCTTCTGCTCACCGTCGCGCAGATAGTTGCCGTCGTTGAGCTTTTCCAGCCGCAGATCGGTCACGTCCGCGCCGAGGTTGGTAAAGCCCCAGGCGATGTCCTCGTTGTGGCCGATGACCACGCCCGGCATCCCGGAGAAGGAGAACCCGGACACCTCGAACGGACATTCCGCCGTCACCTCGTTGCAGTACAGGCCCATCTGGTACCAGACCGAGGGCAGCGAGGGGCCCAGGTGCGGGTCGTTCGCCAGCAGCGGCAGCCCGGTCGTCGTGTACTCACCGGAGACCACCCACGAGTTGGAGCCGATGCCGGGGCCCGCCGGGCCCAGCAGCGCCGGGATCTCGTCCAGGGTCGCGGCCAGCGCGCCCAGCTGCGTCCCCACCCCGCCCACCGCGTCATCGGCGGAAGACCCGTCGGCCGAACCGTCGGCCGAACCGTCGCCGGCGGTCCCCGAGCCGTCGCCCTGGTCGCCGATCGCCTCGACGATCGGGTTGTTGCGGTCGTACGGGTAGCCGGGGTACAGCTCCTCGATCTGCTCGGGGCTCAGCCGCCCGGCGAGCAGCGAGCGGTCGACCTCGTCCTCCATGTTGCCGCGCAGGTCCCACGCCATGGCCTTCAGCCAGGCCACCGAATCGACCGGGTCCCACGGCTCGGGCGCGTAGTCGTTGAGGAAACCGAGCGCCGCGTACTCCACCGAGAGCTCGGCGCCGCTGCGCGCGCCCAGGTACGAGTTCACGCCCTCCGCGTACGCCTCCAGGTACGCCTTGGTCTCCGGCGCCAGCTCCTCGTCGTACTCCTGCTGCGCGATCTGCCGCCACCCCAGGGTGCGCAGGAAGGCGTCCGTCTCCACCTGGCCCTCACCGAACATCTCCGAGAGCCGGCCGGAGGTCATGTGCCGGCGGACGTCCATCTCCCAGAACCGGTCCTGGGCATGCACATAGCCCTGGGCGCGGAAGAGGTCCTCGGCGGTGTCGGCGTACAGGCGCGGGATGCCGTTGCCGTCCCGCTGCACGGTGACCGGGCCGTTCAGCCCGTCGATTTCTATCTCCCCCGACACCTGCGGGTAGGACGCCCGCACGGTGCTCACGGTCCAGAAAGCGCCGTACCCCAATCCGGAGAGGACGATCAGTACGACAGCGATCACGAACACGCGGAGGCGTCGCGAGGGCTTGTTGGCGGGCATCTGTGTCCTTCACAGGCCTGGTGAGCGGATGGAAGCAACCATAGACATACGGCCACTGGGGTGAGCCTACGGGGAGTCACCCGCCGCGAGGGCGCGCGTCATAGCAGGGTGAAATCCGCGCGAATCAGCGCAATGGCCAACGCGTCACGGGGGTTCCGGCGGGCACGGGAACCGCGCGGCCCCCGGGAAGCGCCGACGGCCGCGAGAACAGGGGCGGGCACCGGGCCGGGGGCGACGAGGACGAGAGGACGCGACGCTGACGGTCGACCGCCTCAACGAGTTCCTGCTGCTGTGCGCCCTGGTCCTGCTGGTCGCCGTCGCCGCCGTCCGGCTCACCTCACGCAGCGGACTGCCGTCCCTGCTGCTGTATCTGGCCATCGGCGTGGTCCTGGGGCAGGACGGCCTCGGCCTGGACTTCCACGACCCGGAGACCACCCAGGTGCTCGGGTACGCGGCGCTGGTGGTGATCCTGGCCGAGGGCGGCCTGTCCACCCGCTGGCGCGACATCCGCCCCGCGGTCCCGGCCGCCGCCGTACTGGCCACCGCCGGGGTCGCGCTGAGCGTGGGGATCACGGCCGCCGGCGCGCACTACCTGGTGGGCCTGGAGTGGCGGTCCGCGCTGGTGATGGGCGCCGTGGTGTCCTCGACGGACGCCGCCGCGGTCTTCTCCGTCCTGCGCCGGGTGCCGCTGCCGCGCCGGCTGAGCGGCCTGCTGGAGGCGGAGTCGGGGTTCAACGACGCGCCGGTGGTGCTGCTGGTGGTGGCCTTCTCCGACCTGGGCGGGGGCGGGGGCGGCCCCTGGAGCGGGGGCTGGGCGGGCGGCGGGCACGCCTGGTACGTCCTGGTACCCCTGATGGCGCTTCAGCTGGCGATCGGCCTCGGCGTGGGCCTGGCCGTGGGGCGGCTGGGTGAGCTGGCGCTGCGGCGGGTGGCGCTGCCGGCCTCCGGCCTCTATCCGATCGCGGTGGTGGCGCTGACGGTGCTGGCGTACGCGGCGGGCGCGCTGGCGGGCGGCAGCGGCTTCCTGGCCACCTATGTCGCGGGTCTTGTGCTGGGCAACGCGCGGCTGCCGCACCGGCCGGTGACGCGCGGGTTCGCGGACGCCCTGGCGTGGCTGGCGCAGATCGGCCTGTTCGTGCTGCTGGGACTGCTGGTGGAGCCGTCCGACCTGCTGCGGGACTTCTGGCCGGCGGTGCTGGTCGGGGCGGTGCTGACGCTGGTGGCGCGGCCGGTGTCGGTGGCGGTGTGCACGACGCCCTTCGGGCAGCGGTGGCGGGAACAGGCGCTGCTGTCGTGGGCGGGGCTGCGCGGCGCCGTCCCCATCGTGCTGGCGATCATCCCGGTGGTGGCGGGGGTGCCGGACAGCGACCGGATCTTCCACATCGTGTTCGTGCTGGTGGTGGTCTTCACCCTGGCGCAGGGGCCGACGCTGCCCGCGCTGGCGCGCCGGCTGCGGCTGGGCGGCGAGGCGGGGGCCGGGGTGGAACTGGACATCGAGTCGACGCCGCTGGAGCGTCTCGGCGGCTTCGGGCATCTGCTGACGTGCGCGGTGCCGCGGCGGTCCCGGATGGCCGGAGTGGAGATCGCGGAGCTGCGGCTGCCCGCCGGGGCGGCGGTGATGCTGGTGGTACGGGGCGGCACGGGCTTCGTACCGGCCCCGTCGGCGGTGCTGCGGGAGGGGGACGAACTGCTGGTGGTGGCGACGGAGCCGGTGCGGGACGAGGTGGAACGGCGGCTGCTCGCGGTGAGCCGGGGCGGGCGGCTGGTGGGCTGGCTGGGCGGGCGCGGCAGCACGGGAGTACGGCGCGGCGCCCGGCACTGAGGAGCGCCGTTGTGGGACCGGTGGGGGTCGGCAGTGGACTTCCGTACCCGGAATGTTGCACGATGGACCGTCGTTAGCACTCGGTGGAGAAGAGTGCCAGGAGGATCACGTGCCGACGTATCAGTATCAGTGCACCGCGTGCCAAGAGGGCCTCGAAGTGGTGCAGAAGTTCACCGATGACGCGCTCACCGAGTGCCCCAGCTGCCAGGGGCGGCTGAAGAAGGTGTTCTCGGCGGTCGGCATCGTCTTCAAGGGCTCCGGCTTCTACCGCAACGACAGCCGTAACAGCTCGTCGAGCAGCAGCCCGGCGGCCTCCTCGGCCCAGAAGGCGGACAGCGGCGCCAAGACCGAGAAGAAGTCGGGTTCCGACGCCTCCTCCGCGGGGTCCTCCGGGTCCTCGTCGGGCGGCGGCACCCCGGCGCCCGCCGCGTCCTCGTCGTCCTCGGCCTCGTCCTCGGCCGGCTCGACCTCCGCCGCATGAGCGCGGCCGAGGCGGAGATCGGCGTCATCGGCGGGTCGGGTTTCTACTCCTTCCTGGACGATGTGACCGAAGTCACGGTCGAGACGCCGTACGGGGCGCCCAGCGACTCCCTCTTCCTCGGCGAGATCGCCGGCCGCCGGGTGGCGTTCCTCCCGCGGCACGGCCGCAAGCACGGACTGCCACCGCACCGGATCAACTACCGGGCGAACCTGTGGGCGCTGCGCTCCCTCGGGGTGCGCCAGGTACTCGGCCCGTGCGCGGTGGGCGGACTGCGCCCCGAGTACGGGCCCGGCACGCTGCTGGTGCCCGACCAACTGGTGGACCGCACCAAGGGCCGCGCGCAGACGTACTACGACGGCGAACAGCGCGAGGACGGCCAGGTGCCGAACGTGGTGCACTTGACGTTCTCCGACCCGTACTGCGCCACCGGGCGCCGGGTGGCGCTGGCCGCCGCCCGCGGGCGGGGCTGGGAGCCGGTGGACAGCGGCACGCTGTGCGTGATCGAGGGCCCGCGCTTCTCCACCCGCGCCGAATCGCGCTGGCACGCCGCGCAGGGCTGGTCCGTGGTGGGCATGACCGGCCACCCCGAGGCGGTGCTCGCCCGGGAGCTGGAGCTCTGCTACACCTCGCTGACCCTGGTCACGGATCTGGACGCGGGGGCGGAGAGCGGCGAGGGCGTCTCGCACGCCGAGGTGCTGGAGGTCTTCGGCCAGAACATCGGGCGGCTGCGCGAGGTGCTCTTCGACGCGGTGGCCGCGCTGCCCGTCACGGGTGAGCGCGACTGCGGGTGCGCGACGGCCCTGCTGGGGCAGGAGCCGGGCATAGAGCTGCCCTGACCCACCCGTGTGGGTGACGGAGTTATCCACAGCCCCGGAGTTTTCCCCAGCCTGCGGCGAGGTCTCGCGCCGCGGGACACAGTGGCCGCATGACAGCGACCACAACACCCCCACGCGATTCCCCCGCCCCCTCCACTTCCGCTGCTCCGCCTTCTCCGGTCTCCATCTCCGGATCTGTCTCCGGGTCCGACTCCGGCCACGGCTCCGGCTCCGCCCGTCCCGTGGTGCCGGCCTTCGCGCCGCTGCGCCCGCGCGTTCGGCGGTTCGGGCTGCGGCAGCTGGTACGGGGCCGGGCCCGTGGCGGGGCGGCGGGCCTCGCGGTGGCGGCTGCCGTGCTGGCGATGGCTCTGCCCGGCGACGCGCCGGCCCCGGGGAGGGAGCCAGTGACGGTGACGGTCGCCGACGCCCGCGAGGGCCCGCCGGCCGCGACGAAGGCGCCACCGGCCGCCGAGCGGGTCTCGGCTGCGGTCCGGATCGCCGACGCGCAGGTGGTCCGGCTGCTGGCGCCCGGCGACGAGGTGGATGTCCTGGCCGCCGATCCCGGTTCGGCGGACCCGGCCCGGGTGGTCGCCCACCGGGCGGAGGTCACCGAGGTTCCGGTCGAGCAGGCGGCAGGTGAGGCGGGGTTTTCCGGTGAGCGTGGCGCGCTGCTGATTCTCTCGGTCTCCCCCGCCACGGCGGCCGAGCTGGCGGGTGCGGCATCCGGAGCACAACTGGCGGTATCCCGATGGTAGTTCGAACCGATTGGACACGGAATGCCATTGTGGTGCACCGTGCGGGGTCCGACGCGGATCACATTCCAGAAGGACAGTGCAGTGAGCGAGACCAAGGGAATCCTGAGCGGATTCAAAGAATTCCTGATGCGCGGGAATGTCATCGAGCTGGCGGTGGCGGTCGTCGTCGGCGCCGCGTTCACCGGAATTGTGACGTCGGTGGTCGAGGGCGTCATCAACCCGATGATCGGCGCCTTCGGGACGCAGGATCTCGACAAGTACGAGCTGTGCCTGACGGGGGACTGCGACGCGGCGGGTGGAGCGGCGATCCGCTGGGGCTCGGTGCTGACCGCCTCGCTGACCTTCCTGATGACGGCCGCCGTCGTCTACTTCCTGATGATCATGCCGATGAACCGCTTCAACGCCCGCCGGGCCGCGAAGGCGGGGCTGCACGAGGAGCCGGTCTCCAAGACCGAGCTGGAGATCCTCATCGAGATCCGCGACGAGCTGATCGCCCAGCGTGCGGCGGGCACGGAAGCGGGCACGGAAGGGGCGCCGGCACTGGTCGGCCAGCGCGGCGCCCCGAACGGCGCGAGCGGGGAGGACACCGGCGCGGATACCGACACGGCATCGGGCTCCGGTTCCGGCAACCGCTGACGGCGGGCGGCCTCCCCCGCCGCCGCCTCCTACTCGACGACGAGCCGCACGTCGATGTTGCCCCGGGTGGCCCGGGAGTACGGGCACACCTGGTGCGCCTGGGCCACCAGCTTCTCCCCGGTCTCACCCGCGAGCGCGTCCGGCAGTTCGACACGCAGCGTCACCGCGAGACCGAATCCCACGCCGTCCTTGCCGATACCGACCTCGGCGGTGACGGACACCTCGCTGGTGTCGATCTTCTCCTGGCGCCCCACCGCGCCCAGCGCGCTGGCGAAGCAGGCGGCGTAACCGGCCGCGAACAGCTGCTCGGGGTTGGTGCCCTTGCCACTGCCGCCGAGCGCGGGCGGCGGGGCGAGGGTGAGGTCGAGCTGACCGTCGGAGCTGACGGCCCGCCCCTCACGTCCGTTGGCGGTCGCGATCGCGGTGTACAGCGGTTCCATGACGGTCTCCCTCATCCACTTCGCCGATGGCCGGCTCTCCTGACTCCTCAACCTAAGCACACAACTAAGTTGTGCACAACTAAAACGCGGACAAGGAACCCCCGGTATCGTGGTGACCATGAGCACCGAGCCCACCACCCCCTCACCCGGCCCGCCGCAGCCACCACCGGGGGAGGACGTCCTGCGGCTGCACCACCAGATCTGCTTCTCCCTGCACGCGGCATCGCGCGCGTTCGGAAGCGTCTACCGGGTGGTGCTCAAGGACCTGGGGCTGACCTACCCGCAGTATCTGGTGATGCTCGTGCTGTGGGAGCACGGCGAACTGCCCGTGAAACGGATCGGCGAACTGCTGCGCCTGGAATCGGGCACCCTGTCCCCGCTGCTCAAGCGGCTGGACGCGGCCGGCCTGGTACACCGCGAGCGCAGCGCCGAGGACGAGCGCTCGGTGACCGTGCGCCTCACCGAGCGGGGCACCGCCCTGCGGGAACCCGCGCTGCGGGTCCCGCAGCGGATCGCCACGGCCACCGGCCTGTCGCTGACAGAGGTGGCCGAGCTGCGGGAGCGGCTGAACCGCCTCACCGAAGCCCTGGACACCGCCCGCCTCGACGACTGACCCACGCCCCTTACCGGGCGCACGGCCTCACAGGTGGTGCGGAGGCTTCTCGTTCAGGAACCGGATCAGATCGCCCGGCGTGCCGTCCTCGGCGGGACGGTCGCCCCAGCCCTGATCGGTGTCATCGGCGGAACGGCGCTCCAGCGGGTCGTCGAAGATCAGCGCCGCGGGCACGGCCGCCGGCGCCGGCCGGGACGACGACGGGGCGACGGGCTTTTCGGGGGTGCTGCTCATGACTCCAGCGTACGGTCCGCCCGGGACCGGTCCGGCGTCGAGCGCCTCGTGCCACCACACATCCCGCCCGGGGGTCCAGGGCACGGGCCTGGCCAGCTGCTGCACCACCAGGACGGAGTGGACGTCGGGACAGGCCCATAAGGCGCGGTCCAATCCGGACTTGACGTCCCGGACGGTGCCGTCGACGGAACAGCTCCCGGCGGTTATCACCACCCTGGCGCCCGAGGTGCGGATGCGATGGCGGATGAAGCCCAGGTGGTCCCCGACCGGGAGCGTCAGACGCAGGGCCTCGAGCCTGATACAGGCGAGGGTCACCACCACCGACTCCAGGGACATGGGGAGCAGGACGGCGACCCGGTCCCCGGGGCGCACGCCGAGCTTCGCCAGCGCCACAGCCGCCCGCTCACCCTGTTCGAGGAGCTGGGTGTGGTTGAGCACGTCGACCGGGCCATGTTGATCCACCATCATGACGGCAGCCTGACGGGAGGCGATTGACGTCGGCTAAACGACCGCTGTACGCCTGGCCCACTCACTGCGGAGCGTGGTAATGCTGCTCATATGAGTAATCCGGAGTGGCCTACGGGGCCCGCTGACGCTCTGACAGACGTACCCGGTATCCGGGTCGGTCATGCCCAGCGGGTCGGGGACGGCTGGCTGACGGGTGTGACGGTGGTGCTGGCCCCGGAGGGCGGCGCGGTGGGCGCGGTGGATGTCCGGGGTGGCGGCCCCGGCACCCGGGAGACCGATGTCCTGGACCCGCGGAATCTCGTGGAACGGGTGGACGCCGTCGTGCTGACGGGCGGCAGCGCCTTCGGACTGGACGCCGCGTCCGGAGTGGTCGGCTGGCTGGAGGAGCACGGCCGGGGTTTCCGGATCGGCCCGGAGGCCGGTCAGGTCGTGCCGATCGTCCCGGCGGCGGTGCTGTTCGACCTGGGCCGCGGCGGCGACTGGCGCGCCCGCCCGGACGCGGCCCTGGGCCGCGCCGCCGTCGAGCACGCCGCATCCCAGGAGGCCGGCCCCGGCGTGCCCGTCGCCATGGGCACGGTCGGCGCGGGCACCGGAGCCACCACCGGAGCGGGACCGGGGCGGCTGGAGGGGGAGGGGGGAGGGCCCCCGGGGGCGTGGTTCAAGCTCAAGGGAGGGATCGGGACGGCCAGCGCCGTGCTGCCGAACGGCATCACCGTCGCCGCGCTGGCCGCGGTCAACGCGGCCGGCTCGCCGATCGACCCCGACACCGGCGCGTTCTACGCCGATGACCCCGGCCACCCGCTGCCTGCCCCGGCCCAGCACGCGCGGGCCCGCCGTCTGCTCGCCGAGGCCCACCGCACCAACACCGGCCACTCCCCCACCGCCGCCCGGCCCCCGCTGAACACCACCCTCGCCGTGATCGCCACCGACGCCCGCCTGTCCCCCGCCCAGGCCCAGAAACTCGCCGGCACCGCGCACGACGGACTGGCCCGGGCCATCCGCCCCGTCCACCTCATGACCGACGGCGACACCGTCTTCACCCTCGCCACGGCCACCCGCCCCCTCACCCACCCCGACGGCACCCCACCCGACCCCGAGACGCCCATCGAGGGCGCGCTGATCCTCTCCGAACTTCTCAGCGCCGGCGCCGACGTCCTCACCCGCGCCATCGTCAAGGGCATCCGCGCGGCCACGGGAAGCGACACCCCGGGCGGCCGCTACCCCGCTTACCGCGAGCTGTACGAGAACTGACGGAGCCGCAGGGGCGGGGACAAACCCCGGCCCCTCCCGGCCAGTGGCCGCCAGAATGACCGGCAGGAGCGAGTCGGCCGGCACGGCCGAGCGCCCGACGCGCCTGCGTGCCTCCATCGACACCACGCACGAGCGGGGTTCGCCGTAGGGTTCGGGTGGGTTCTTTGGCCGATGTGATTTCCGCGTTCAACTTCAGGACACAGCGTGCGCGATCAGACGATCTCCGAGTATCTGTCCCAGCTCGCCGACCGGGTGCCCGCGCCCGGCGGGGGTGCCGCCGCCGCCTTGCATGCCGCGCAGGGGGCCGCCCTGCTCGGCATGGTGGCCCGCTACACCACCGGTGAGAAGTACGCCGAACACCGCGACGCCGTCGAGCGGATCATCGCGCGGACGGATACGGTGCGCTCCGCCGCCCTTCGGGTCGGGGAGGAGGACGCCGCCGCGTTCACCGCCGTCATCGACGCGTACCGGCTGCCCAAGGGTGAGCGGGCCGACGCGGTCGCCCATGCTCTCGCCGGTGCCGCCCGGCCGCCGGCCGAGGTGGTCGGGCTGGCCAGGGCCGTCGTCGAACTCGCCACCGAGCTGCTGCCCATCGGCAACCGCAACGTCATCACCGACATCGCCGCCGCCACCGAGGCGGCCCGGGCCGCCGCCACCACCGCCCGGATCAATGTCGAGATCAACCTCGGCGGGATCAGGGACGAAGCCCTGCGCGCCGAACTGACCGCGGTCATCGCCGCCGTCGACGACATCGCCGACCGCGCCGCCCGGCTCACCGACGCCGTACGCCTGGAGATCGCCCCGTGACCGACCTGTTGTCCGGCCGCGAGTACGCCGCCCGCCTGCGGGAACGTACGGCGGCGGAGGCGGCCCGCCTCGCCGCGTCCGGTACGCCGCCCCGCCTCGCCGTCGTCACGGCGACCGCCGACGAGTCCAGCGCCTGGTACGTCCGGTCCATCGCCCGGGCCGCCGAGAAGTGCGGCATCCACTGCGACATCGCCGACCTCGGCCCGCGGGCCACGCCCGCCGACATCGGCGCCCGGCTGGCCGGGCTCAGCGCCGACCACGCCACCCACGGCGTCATCCTGCAGACCCCGCTCCCGCCCGGGGCCAACGCCCAGGAGCTGGCCGCCGAGATCGCGGTCGCCAAGGACGTGGACGGCGCCAACCCGCTCTCCCTGGGCCGGCTCGCGGCCGGGCTGCCCGCCTTCGCCCCCGCCACCGCCGAGGCGGTCGTCGCCGTTCTCGACGCCCACGGGATCGAGGTGGCGGGCCGTCATGTCGCCGTCGTCGGCCGTTCCACCGTCGTCGGCAAGCCGGCCGCTCTGCTGCTCCTGGACCGGGACGCGACGGTCACCGTCGCCCACTCCCGTACCCAGGACCTGGCCGCGCTCACCGGCGCCGCCGACATCGTCGTGGCGGCGGCCGGCCGTCCCGGGCTGATCACCGCCGACCACATCCGCCCCGGCGTGATCCTGGTCGATGTCGGCACCAACCCCACCCCGGACGGCGGGCTCACCGGCGACATCGACGCCGCTTCCGTCGACGGGCGGGCCGCGGCGCTCACTCCGGTGCCCGGCGGGGTCGGCCCGGTGACCACGGCGCTGCTGCTCCAGCACACGGTGCGGGCCGCGGCGGAGGCCACCGGCGCCGCCTGACGCACCGCCTCACCCGGAGCGGCGGCGCGCGGCCTCGATCTCCGCGTAGTGGCGGCGGGTCCAGGCGCACAGGCCGAAGACCGTCCCGCGCAGTTCGCGCCCCGCCTCGGTGAGCCGGTACTCGACACTCGGCGGCACGGTGGGGTGGACGGTGCGGTGCACCACCGCGTCGCGTTCCAGCGCGCGCAGCGTCTGGGCGAGCATCTTGTGGCTGATGCCCGGGACCTGACGCTTGAGTTCGCTGAACCGCAGCGTCCGGTCGGCGAGCGTCTCCAGGATGAGCAGCGCCCACTTGCCGGCCACGCCGGTGAAGATCTCCCGTGCCAGGGCGGGCACCGGGTCGGGGCTCTCGGCCGGGCCGGAGGCGGTTTCCATCGGGTGACCTTCTCACGGAAAAGTGCGTTCTTCCAGGTCAGAGCTTACTTCCCTACGGTTACCGAGGAACGTTAGGAAACCTCACCCGTCAGGGAGCACCCGCATGGCCATTCTGAAGACGTACGCCCGGCTGTGGTCCGACAGCCTCGATCAGGCCCTCCCGCTGCTGGAGCGGCTGACCGGCGCCGCCCCCGACCTGCGGGTCGGCTTCGAGTCCGTCGAGCTGGCCGCCATCGGCGACCTGCTGGTGATCGCCGGTCCGCCGGGCGAGCGGGCGAAGTACGCGCACGCCTCGGCCACGGTGGTCGTCGATGACCTGGATGAGGTGATGGCCGCCCTCGCCGGAGCGGGGGCGACCATCACCACGCCCGTCGCCCCCTCGCCCACCGGGCGCTTCCTGTACGCGCGGCACGCGGACGGGGCGGAGGTCGAGTACGTCGAGTGGGTCCCGGAGCTGGTGCGGCGGATCATCCACCGCTGACCGGCTCCGGGTCGCTCACGCCGGGACCGGGGCCGCGGCGGCCGCCCCGGGCGCCGTCGTACCGGCCGCTTCCGGCGCCGCCGCGGGCTTCGTGCCGCGGCGGCTCTTGAGGAGGATGACCAGGGCGGTGCTGACGGCCGTGCCCGCCGCGATCGCGATCAGGTACAGGAACGGGCTGCCGATCAGCGGGACGACGAACACCCCGCCGTGCGGCGCCCGCAGCGTGTTGTCGAAGGCCATGGTGAGCGCGCCGGTGACCGCGCCGCCCGCCATCGCGGACGGGATGACCCGCAGCGGGTCGGCGGCGGCGAACGGGATGGCGCCCTCGGAGATGAACGAGGCGCCCAGCACCCAGGCGGCCTTGCCGTTCTCCTTCTCCGTCTTGGTGAAGAGTTTGCCGCGCACGGTGGTGGCCAGCGCCATGGCCAGCGGCGGGACCATGCCGGCCGCCATCACGGTGGCCATGATCTTCAGGCTGGTTTCGCTGGGGTCGGCGACGGCGATGCCGCCGGTGGCGAAGGCGTAGGCCACCTTGTTGACCGGGCCGCCGAGGTCGAAGCACATCATCAGGCCGAGCAGCACGCCCAGCAGGACGGCGTTGCTGCCGCTGAGTCCTTCCAGCCAGTCGGTGAGGCCGGACTGGGCGGAGGCGATGGGCTTGCCGATGACGATGAACATCAGGAAGCCGACGATCGCCGACGAGAGGAGCGGGATGACGACCACGGGCATGATGCCGCGCAACGGGGCGGGTACGTTGACCCGCTGGATGGCTCTCACCACCGCGCCCGCGACGAGGCCGGCGGCCAGGCCGCCGAGGAATCCGGCGTCGATGGTGATGGCGATCGCGCCGCCGACGAAGCCGGGGACGAGTCCTGGCCGGTCGGCCATGCCGTAGGCGATGTAGCCGGCGAGTACGGGGATGAGGAAGCCGAAGGCGGCGCCGCCGATCTGGAAGAGCAGGGCCGCCCAGCTGTGGGCCTCGGTCCAGACGAAGTGGTCGGCGACGGAGGGGGCGTCGCTGATCTCGTAGCCGCCGAGCGCGAAGCCGAGGGCGATCATCAGACCGCCTGCGGCGACGAACGGCACCATGTAGCTGACGCCGGTCATCAGCCACGTGCGCAGCCGGGTGCCGAAGCCGTCGCCGTTGTCGGCGGATTCGCCGGTCCGGTCCATGGGGGCCGTGGTGGGGGCGCCGGCGGGGGTCTCGGCGGCGCGCCGTCGGGCCTCGGCGATGAGTTCGGCGGGGCGGTTGATGCCTGCCTTGACCCCGACGTCGACGGTGGGTTTGCCGGCGAACCGGTCCCGTTCCCGTACCTCCACGTCGTGGGCGAAGATCACGGCGTCGGCGGCGGCGATGACGGCGGGGTCCAGGCGTTCGAAGCCGGCGGAGCCCTGGGTCTCGACGTGGATCCGTACGCCTTCGGCCTGGGCGGCCCGTTCGAGTGACTCGGCGGCCATGTAGGTGTGGGCGATGCCGGTGGGGCAGGAGGTGACGGCGACGATCCGGAACGGTTCCGCCCCGTCCCTGTCGGTGCCGCTGTCCGCCGCGTCGTCCGCCGTCCCGCCGGTCTCGTGCGACTCCCCCGGCGCCTCGTCCGTGGTGTCGGCGTCGGCGTCGGTGGCCTCGGCCTGCGGGTCCTCGCCCCGGATCAGGGCCGCCGCCCGCGCCGCCGAGGTCTCGGCGCGCAGCGCGTCGGTGAACTCCGCCCGCATCAGGTCGCGGGCCAGCGCGGACAGGATGCTGAGGTGGTCCTGGTCGGCGCCGGCCGGGGCGGCGATGAGGAAGACGAGGGTCGCGGGGCCGTCGGCCGCTCCGAAGTCGATGCCCCGCGCGCTGCGTCCGAAGGCGAGCGTGGGCCGGGTGACGTGTGTGCTGCGGCAGTGGGGTATGCCGATGCCGCCTTCGAGCCCGGTGGGCATCTGGGCCTCGCGGGCGGCGACGTCGGCGAGGAAGCCGTCCAGGTCGGTGACGCGTCCGGCGGCGACCATGCGGCGGGCCAGGGCCCGGGCCGCTTCGTCCTTGGTGCCGGCGGTCAGGTCGAGGTCCACCAAATCAGCGGTGATCAGGGGAGTGTTCATCTCGTGGCTCCATCGAGGGGGCGGTCCAGCGGTACGTCGGTGGTGACGGTCACCGTCTCCGGTCGCAGGTCGTCGGGGGTGGGCATGACAGAGCCCGGGAGTTGTACGGCGGCGGCGCCGTGGGCCAGTGCGGCGGCCAGGGCGGCGGGGCCGGTGCCGCCGGCGGTGAGGAAGCCGGCGAGTGAGGCGTCCCCGGCGCCGACGTCGCTGCGGACGGCGGTGACGTGGGCGCTGCCGAAGTGGGTGCCGCTGTCGTCGACGAGCAGTTGTCCGGTGGCGCCGAGGCTGGCGAGGACGGCGCGGGCGCCGGCGGCGCGCAGTTCGCCGGCGGCCTTGACGGCGTCGCCGACGGTGGTCAGGGGGCGGCCGACGGCTTCGGCGAGTTCCTCGGCGTTGGGCTTGATCACGTCGGGGTGTTCGCGCAGTGCGGCCAGCAGCGCGGGTCCCGAGGTGTCGAGGGCGATGCGGGCGCCGGCCCGGTGGGTGCGGGCGACGAGGTCGGCGTACCAGTGGCTGCCGACTCCGCCGGGGAGGCTGCCGCAGCACACGGTCCAGCGTGCTCGGCCGGCGTGCCGGCGGGCGGTTTCCAGCAGGGTCTCGGTCTCGGCGGCGGTCAGCCGGGGGCCGGCGGCGTTGAGTTTGGTGAGGGTTCCGTCGGGTTCGGCGATGGAGACGTTGACGCGGGTGGAGCCGGCCACGGGGACGCCGATGACGTCGACGCCGAGTCCGGTGAGCAGGTCGGCGAGGAGCGCGCCCTCGGCGCCGCCGAGTGGCAGGACGGCGGTGGTGGGGACGCCCGCGGCGGCGACGGCGCGGGAGACGTTGACGCCTTTGCCGCCGGGGTCGACGCGATCGGTGCCGGCGCGCAGTACGGCGCCGCGTTCCAGGGCGGGGATCTCGTAGGTGCGGTCCAGGCTGGGGTTGGGGGTGATGGTGAGGATCATGCGCGGACGACCTCCGTTCCCTTGTCCTCGATGGCGCGTGCGGCGTCGTCGCCGAGGCCGGTGTCGGTGATGAGCAGGTCGACCTGTTCCAGGGTGCCGAACCGGGCGAAGTGGTCTTCGCCGTACTTGCGGGAGTCGGCGAGGAGGACGACGCGGCGGGCGGCGGAGATCTGGGCGCGTTTGACGGCGGCTTCGGCGAGGTCGACGGTGGTGAGTCCGGAGTCGGTGCCGAAGCCGTTGGTGGCGAGGAAGAGGACGTCGGCGGTGATCTCGCCGTAGGCGCGCAGCGCCCAGGCGTCGACGGCGGCGCGGGTGCGGTGCCGGACGCGGCCGCCGACGATGTGGAGTTCGATGCCGGGGTGGTCGGCGAGGCGGGTGGCGAGCGGCAGGCCGTGGGTGACGACGGTGAGGGCGGCGTCCGGGGGGAGGGCTGCGGCGAGGGCGGCGGTGGTGGTGCCGGCGTCGAGGATGATGCTGCCGTCCTGGGGCAGGTGGTCCAGGGCCGCGGCGGCGATGCGTTCCTTCTCGCCGACGGCGGTGCTCTCGCGTTCGCTGAGGTCGGGTTCGAAGTCGAGGCGGCCGACGGGGATGGCGCCGCCGTGCACGCGGCGCAGGAGTCCGGCGCGGCCGAGGGCGTTGAGGTCGCGGCGGATGGTTTCGGCGGTGACCTGGAACTCGTCGGCGAGCGCGAGGACCTCGACCCGGCCGCGTTCGCGGGCGAGGTGGAGGATGGCCTGCTGCCTCTCCGGTGCGTACATCTGTGTTTGCGTCCGTTCTACGCCCGAACATGTGGTTTCGGCGTCAGATTACGTGCGCACTGCCGGAAAGTAAACAGATCCGGAAACGAACGGACCCCCGTGGCCACGATGGCTACGGGGGTCCGTACGAACGGGAGGTGTCCGCCGGTCAGTGCGCCAGCACCGGAACCGGCTCACCCTCCCGGCCCTCACCGGCGGCGTCCTGGCCCCGCGCGGCCGAGGCGCCCTTGCCGTTGATGAGCACACCGGCGATGGTCGCGGACAGCAGCAGGATGCCGAACGCCCACCAGATGCCCCGGCTGAACCCGTGCACCTGGCCCTCCAGTGCCAGCAGCCCCTGGGCCTGCTCGCTCATGCCCACCTGGGTACGCGCCGCGAGGTAGGAGGTGGTGGCGGAGGCGGCGATGGTGTTGAGCAGCGCCGTGCCGATGGCACCGCCGACCTGCTGCGAGGTGTTGACCATGGCGGAGGCGATCCCGGCGTCGGCCGGCTGCACCCCGCCGGTGGCCAGCTGCATGGCCGGCATCATCGCGGTGCCCAGGCCCAGGCCGATCAGCACCATCGCGGGCAGGATCAGCAGCGGGTAGGAGGTGTCCATCCCGATCTGGGTCAGCAGCAGCATGCCGACGGCGGCGACGAGGTAGCCGGGCACCATCAGGTGGCGCGGCGGCACCCGCAGCATCAGCCGGGTGGCGATCTGCGTCGAGCCGGTGATCATGCCCGCCACCATCGGCAGGAAGGCGACGCCGGTGACCACCGGCGAGTAGCCCTTGATCAGCTGCATGTAGAAGGTGAGGAACAGGAACAGGCCGAACATCCCGATCACCGCGATGCCGGTGGCCGCGTACGCGCCGCCGCGGTTGCGGTCGAGCACCACGCGCAGCGGCAGCAGCGGGTGCGCGACCCGTGCCTCGACCGCCACGAACGAGGTCAGCAGCACGACAGCGGCCACGAACATGCCGATGGTCACGCCGTCGCCCCAGCCCGCTTCCTCGGCACGGCTGAAGCCGTACACCAGGGCGACCAGGCCGCCGGTGGCCAGGAGGACACCGGGCAGGTCGAGCGGGGAGCGGTTGCGGGAGCCCTCGGGCTCCTTGATCAGCGCGATCGCGCCGACGATGGCGACGATGGCGAAGGGGATGTTGACGTAGAAGGTCCAGCGCCAGTCGAGGTACTCGGTGAGCACCCCGCCCAGCAGCAGGCCGACGGCACCGCCGGCGCCCGCGATGGCGCCGAAGATGCCGAACGCCTTGGCGCGTTCCTTGGCCTCGGTGAACATCACCGTGAGCAGGGAGAGGGCGGCCGGGGCCAGCAGGGCGGCGAAGACGCCCTGGAGGGCGCGGGAGGCGAACAGCAGGCCGGAGTTCTGTGCCGCGCCGCCGAGGGCGGAGGCCAGGGCGAAGCCGACCAGTCCGGTGATGAAGGCGTTGCGCCGGCCCCACAGGTCGGCGATGCGGCCGCCGAAGAGCAGCAGCCCGCCGAAGGCGAGGGCGTAGGCGGTGATGACCCACTGACGGTTGCCGTCGGACAGGGCGAGGTCCTCCTGGGCGGAGGGCAGGGCGATGTTGACGATGGTGGCGTCCAGGACGACCATCAGCTGCGCTATGGCGATGAAGGTCAGGATGCGCCAGCGGCGCGGATCGAGCGCGCCGGGGGCCGGGCTCACGGATGCTTCCGGTGGCATGGGGCAGTTACCTCACGTTGTGATTCTCGGTAAAACCTGGGCAAAGAGGACCCGGCTGGGCGCACCGGGTCCGGTGGTGTCGTGACGGGGTGGATCAGATGAACTCGTCTTCGAGGTCTTCCACCTGGGCGGCGGTTCCCGGGAGCTCGGAGCGCGCCGGGGCACGCAGTCCGTCCAGGAAGATCTGGAGATGGCGGCGGGCCAGGATTTCACCGCCGGAGCAGCGGGTGCCGGGCAGCGGGCGGGTGAGCCGGCTGATGGCGATCAGCAGGTCTCCCGCGCCCACGTCGTGGCGCAGCTGGCCCGCCTGCTGGGCCCGTTCCACGAGCCGGCCGCAGACGTCGAGCAGGCGGTCACGGCTTGCGGTCAGCCGCTGGTCGTCCGGGTCGATGCTGACGCCGATGACGGGACAGAGCGCGCCGATGCGCTCGTCGGTGGAGCCGAGGACGGTCCGGCGCAGTGCCTCGAAGGGGTCGCTCTCCTCTTCCAGGGCGCGCTGTGCGCGCTCGGTGATCCGGTCGTTGACGTAGAGCACCACGTGGTAGAGGAGCGATTCCCGGTCGGGGAAGTGCCGGTAGAGGGTGGCGTTGCCGACGCCGGCCTGCCGGGCGATGTCGTCCAGAGGGGCGTCCTTGCCGTCGGCGACGAAGGCGTCGCGCGCGGCGGCCAGGATCCGCTCCCGGTTGCGCACGGCGTCCGCGCGCAGCCGGGGCGGCCGGGTCCGTGCCGCCGTGGCGCACTGGCTCGTCATGGTCGCCGCCTTCTGGTGCCGGGGTGATCGGGCAAGTGGGGACTGGCTCCCCGCTTGGACATACGGAAGTCAAAACGGGGAAGCCCTCCCCGGTTATTTCGGCTCCCGCTGTGCCGTGGGTCACAGCGCCGCGGGCATGGCCGTCCTCCCGCGAGGGATAATGGGCCACATCAGGTGATGTGTGCATAAAACACCCTCTGGAGGTGTGTGATGACCCTCCTTCCCGTTACGGCCGGGGTGGACGGCTCGGCGGAGGGTTCGGCCGCCGCCCACTGGGCCGCCGAAGAGGCGGTACGGCGCGGGCTGCGGCTGCGGCTGGTGCACGGCTGGGGCCTGGCCTCGCCCCTGGAGCCGGTGGTGGACCGGGCCAGCGACGAGCAGCGGCGGGCGCAGCGGCTGCTGCGCGAGGCGCAGGAGGCGCTGCTGGAGCGGCACCCGCGGCTGAACGTGTCCCTGGAGGCGCTGGCGGACGGGCCGCGGACGGCGCTGCTGGACGTCTCGCACGACTCGGAGCTGCTGGTGCTCGGCTCGCGCGGGCTCAGTCCGCTGGCCGGGTTCCTGCTGGGCTCGGTGAGCGGCCACATCGTGGGGAGCACCGCGTGCCCGGTGGTCGTGGTGCGCTCGTCCGGCGGTACGGCAAACGGCGACCCCGGCGGTGATGCCGAGGTGGTGGTGGGGCTGAAGCATCTGGATCGGCCGGACGAGGCGCTGCTGGAGTTCGCGTTCACCGCGGCGGCCGGGCGCCGGGTTCCGCTGCGGGTCGTGCACGCGGGCGAGGAGCACGACACGGCGGTGGGGGCGGCCGTGGCGCGCTGGCGGGCGGCCCATCCACAGGTGGTGGTGGTCGAGACGGCGGTGGCGGGGAGCGCCTCACCGGTACTGCTGGCGGCGGCGGCCGACGCGGCGCTGGTGGTCGTGGGGCGGGGCCGCAGCCGGGTGGGCCCGGTGGTGCACGGTCTGCTGCATCACGCGCACAGCCCGGTGGCGGTCGTCCCGCGCTCCTGAGCACCCCCGGCTCGCGCCCGGCGTCCCGCGCCCGTACCCGAGCGGTACGGGCGCGTCCGTGCGGTCCGGCGGCCCCGGAACGCGCCGATGCCCGGCGAGGGGCGCCGGGCAGCACTGAAGCCAAGGGCCCCCACCCGGTGTTTTACTCCCGGGCCCTCGATGCTGTGCACCTTCTCCACTTCATCGAGGTGGTCCTTGGCTCCAGTTCCAGCATGCCACCCCATACGGCATAACGCTACATATGGGGCAGATTTCTCAGATCGCCGCCGCGGAGAGCCGCCGCAGCGCCAGATCGGCGTACAGCGCCGCGCCGTCCGGCAGGACGGACTCGTCGAACACCGCCAGCGGCGAGTGGTTGCTGGGCGCCGTCTCCGGGTCGGCGCCCAGCGGGGTCGCCCCCAGGAAGATCATCGCCCCGGGCACCGCGTCGATCACCCGTGAGAAGTCCTCGGCCCCCAGGCTGGGGTTGTCCATCGGCGCGAACCGCTCCTCCCCCAGCAGCTCCCGCACCGCGTGCGCCGCGAAGTCGGTCTCCGCGCGGTCGTTCACCGTCACCGGGTACTGCTCGGAGAAGACGGCGTCCACCTCCACCCCGTACGCCGCCGCGATCCCCTGGCACACCGCCACCGTGCCGGCCCGCAGCCGCTCCAGGTTCTGCGGCGAGAAGCAGCGGATTGTCGCCTGGAACTCGGCGGTGTCCGGGATGATGTTGGTGGCCGTGCCGGCGTGGAACGTGCCCACGGTCAGCACGACCGGGTCGAACACGTCGAAGGTCCGGGTGATCCAGGTCTGCAGCGCGCCCACCATCTCGGCGGCCGGCGGGATCGGGTCCTTCCCCCGGTGCGGGGAACTGCCGTGCGCGCCCGCGCCCCGAACCGTCACCGACAGGACGTTCGAGGAAGCCATCTGCGGCCCGCCGCGCGCCGTGAACACCCCGGCCGGCCAGCTGTGCGACATCACGTGCAGCGCGTACGCGGCCACCGGGGGCTGCCCGGTCCCCGCCGCGTCCAGGACGCCCTCGGCCAGCATCTGCCCGGCGCCGTCGTAGCCCTCCTCGCCCGGCTGGAACATGAAGATCACATTGCCGGCGAGCCGGTCCCGCCGCGTGCTCAGCAGCTGGGCGGCGCCCGCCAGCATGGTGGTGTGCAGATCGTGGCCGCAGGCGTGCATCCGCTCCACCGGGGCGGCGAAGTCCAGGCCGCTGCGCTCGGCCAGCGGCAGCGCGTCCATGTCACCGCGCAGCAGCACGGTGGGCCCGGGCAGCGCGCCGCGCAGCACGCCGGTCACCGAGCTGAGGCCCTGCCCGGTGGTGATCTCCAGCGGCAGGCCCTCCAGCGCCGTGAGCACCGCCTCCTGGGTACGGGGCAGGTCGAGGCCGACCTCGGGGATGGCGTGCAGCGTGCGGCGCAGCTGGGTCAGCTCACCGGCCAGCGCGCCGGCGTCGTCGGTCAGGGAGGCACTGCTCGTCGTGGTGGTCATCGTTCGCGGGGCTCCTTCGGTGCTGTGCCAGGTGATGCGGGACGTGCGGGAGAAGCGGGGTCGTCGTCGACCCGGATCACGGGGGTGAGGATGGTCGCGTTGCCCTCCGGCTCGGTGGACGCCTTCCCGGCGCTGTCGCTGATTCTGATCAGCAGCGCGACCAGCAGGAAGTTCGCCACCGTCGAGGAGCCGCCCTGCGCCAGGAACGGCAGGGCCTTGCCGGTCAGCGGGATCAGCCCCGTGACGCCGCCCGCCACCACGAAGACCTGGAGCGCGATGACCGTGCCCAGACCGGCCGCCAGCAGCTTCCCGAACGGGTCGGTCACCGACAGCGCGGTCCGCAGCGCCCGCTCGATCAGCAGCACGTACAGGAAGATCACCGCGGTGACCCCGGCCAGGCCCAGCTCCTCGCCGACCGTGGACAGGATGAAGTCGGAGCGCCCCGCGAACCCGATCAGGTCCGGGTGCCCCTGCCCCAGGCCCGTCCCGGTGAGGCCGCCGGTGCCGAAGCTGAACAACGCCTGCGCCGACTGGTCCGAGATCAGGCCCGGCGGGCGCTGCTCGGGCGGCAGATAGATCGCCATCGGGTCCAGCCACGCCTGGACGCGGCCCTTGACGTGCGGCTGGGTCGCGGCCACCAGGACCGTGCCGCCCACCGCCATCAGCCCGCCCAGCACCACCCAGCTGGTGCGCTCGGTGGCGATGTACAGCATCACGATGAACACGCCGAAGAAGATCAGCGAGGTGCCCAGGTCACGCTCGTAGAACAGCACCACCAGCGAGACGCCCCACACCAGCAGCACCGGGCCGGCGTTGCGGCCGCGCGGCAGGGCCAGCCCGAGGAAGCGGCGGCCGACCAGGGCCAGCGCGTCGCGGTTGGCCATCAGATAGCTGGCGAAGAACACCACGATCATGACCTTGACGAACTCGCCCGGCTGCAGGGAGAGCGGGCCGAGGTTGATCCACCGCTTGGCGCCGTACATGTCGGCGCCGAAGAACGCCGGGGCCATCAGCAGCAGCAGCGAGATCGCCATGCCGACATAGGTGTAGCGGGCCAGCAGCCGGTGGTGGCGCAGCACGACGAGGACGGCCACGAGCAGGCCGATGCCGATGACGGTCCAGGTGGCCTGGTTGGCGGCGACGGGCTCGGAGCCGTACCGCAGGGCGTAGGAGTGGTCCAGGCGGTCCATGAGGATCAGCCCTAGCCCGGAGAGCATGACGGTGACCGGCAGGATCAGCGGGTCGGCGTGCCGGGCGAAGCGGCGTACCGCCAGGTGGGCGGCGAGCGCGGCGCCGCCCAGACCCGCGGCGTACGCGGGCAGGCCGGTCGGTACCGCGTCGTACAGGGCCAGTCCCGCGGCGGCGTGCCCGGCGGCGCAGATGAGGACGGCGAACAGGATCAGCACCAGTTCGGTGTTGCGGCGGTGCGCGATCCACCGTCCGATGTCGGCGCGCGGATTCCCGCCGCCGTCCGCGCCCCGCCCCTTGCGCCCCATGTCCCTGTCCCGCCCCGCCCCTGGTCGCCGTGGTGGCTGCTCGCCTTTTCGCCGAACTTACCCCGGGTGATGCCCCCAGGTCACCAGCGGGTGACGCGTACCTGGTGGGAGCCGTCGGGGTGGGCGGCGAGGACCTCGACGCGGATCCGGGCATCCTCGTCGGTGAAGGTTTCGCCGGGGACGAAGGGGGCGTCGGTCAGCTCCGCGGTGACCTGCGGGTCGGGCAGCGCCTGGCAGCCGGGCGAGCCGGGGGTGGCGTCCTCCACCCGGACGGGGCCCTGGCCGGTGGGGACGGCGGCGTCCACCCGGGATATGAGGACACCGGGGCGGCACACGACGCGGTCGAGTTCGCCGCGGGCGCGCACCTCGACGGCGATCGCCTCGCTGTCCCCGGTGCGCAGGGCGAGCAGCTTCAGCCCGGTGGCGGGATCGGAGACCGGCCGCAGCAGATGGTCGCTGACCCCGGCGCCGCCCGGGACGCACACCACCTCGTGGGGCAGCAGCCAGCCCAGCTTCCACTTGTGCCAGGCCAGGAAGTCGTTGGTGGGTCCCCAGTCCTGTTCCATCACGTCCCAGTGGCCGGCCAGCAGCGGGGCGCTGTCCTGGCCGGTCCAGTACAGGTCGGGCAGGCCGAAGGCGTGGCCGTTCTCGTGCACCAGGACCCGGTAGGGGCTCTCGCCCGGCTGGCGGCTCCAGATGAAGCTGACGTTGGAGAGCGTCCCGGAGGAGGTCTGGGCCAGCGGGCGGCCGGGGAAGGACACGGAGAGCACCTTCTCGGTGGCGGGCGGGCCGGCGTTCGCGGTGGCCAGCACGTTGACCAGGTCGTACGCGGACAGGTCCAGGCCCTCGCCGTCGAGTGCGGCGGCGATCTCCGTCAGCAGCCGGTTGTAGCCCTGCGGGTCGTCCGGGTGCCAGCCGGCGCCGCGGTCGATGCCGTACGCCTCGAAGGGCTGGGACATCCGCAGCCAGCGGTGGACGGGTTCGGCCCGGTAGTCGAGCCGCCCGTAGGAGCTGGTGGCGAAGTACTCGCTGGTGGCCGGGAAGAACTCGGCGAACCGTTCCTGCGTCGTCCCGCGCGCCTCGGAGCCGGGGAAGTCGATGAACACGGTGAGGGCGGTGACGACGCCGGTGGTGGCGCTGTAGCCGGGTGAGGTGGGCATGCCGACGCTGAGCCCCTCGTGCTCGGCGGGCGCGCAGGAGCCCTCCACCGCGGCGGCGGCGCGCAGCAGGTGGGCGGGGAGTACGGAGGCCGTGCCCGGTGTTGAACCCATGACCAGGGCAAGGGATCCGCCGACGGCGATGAAGGCTCGCCGGGGGCGGCTGGGTATGTGGGGCATCTCGCTTCTCGCCCTTCCCCGCCGGGCGGCCGCCCGGGGTGCGGGCGGCGGCGGTGGCGGTCCGGTCGGAGGTGGAGGCCGGTTGGGAATCCACCTTCGGCCGCGAAAAGGGGGGCCGCGCGCCGAATGACGCATCCGGGTGGCGGGCACTCGCGCAACCATCGGAGGGCGCCGTTCGTCTTCACCGACGTGGGGGTGAGCACGGGTGAGGTGCGACATGGGGTACCGGACAAGATCACAGACCCGTCGTGGGCGGGCAGGATACTGCATCGGCAGAAAAAGATGCGCTGCTTGGGAATTCTGTCCGGATTCCCGTCGTTGATTCGTTACGGACGCGGGAGGCGAGGGGGCATCCCAGGCGTCCGGGTTGACCAGTGCGTCAATCGAACAGCATTCGATCACTCGCAAGGGAGCACGTATGGCAACCCGTGCCGTCGCCCGACGTAAGGACACCGTGGAGGGTGCCGAGTCGACGGGCAGTGTCCGGTCCAGTGCAGGCGGCGATGCCACCGAGCGCGATCTCGTGGGGATGTATCTCGATGAGATCGCCCGCACCCCGCTGCTGGACGCGGCGAAAGAGGTCGAGCTGTCCCTCGCGATCGAGGCGGGGCTGTTCGCGGAGCGTCTGCTGAACGGCGAGGAACCGCCGGTGACCCAGGGGCCCGCCGCCGACATCACCCACGACGAGCTCGAGGCGATCGTGGCAGCCGGCGAACGTGCCAAGGACGTCTTCATCCGCTCCAACCTGCGCCTGGTGGTCGCCGTCGCACGGCGCTACCCGCGCAGCGGCCTGCCGCTGCTCGACCTGATCCAGGAGGGCAACGCCGGCCTGGTGCGGGCGGTGGAGAAGTTCGACTACAGCAAGGGCTTCAAGTTCTCGACGTACGCGACCTGGTGGATCCGGCAGGCCATCACCCGCTCGATCGCCGACCAGTCGCGCACCATCCGGCTGCCCGTCCACCTGGTGGAGGAGCTGGGCCGGATCCGGCGCGTGCAGCGGGAGTTCAACCGCGAGCAGGGCCGGGAGCCGGAGCCCTCGGAGGTGGCGGCCGAGCTGGGCTCCACACCCGAGCGGGTCCAGGACGTCCTGGACTGGGCGCGCGACCCGGTCTCGCTGAACATGTCGGTGGACGACGAGGGCGAGACCCAGTTCGGCGACCTGCTGGAGGACACCTCGGCGGCATCGCCCGAGCAGTCCGTGCTGGTGATGCTGCGCCGCGAGGGTCTGGAGGACCTGATCGGACGCCTCGACCAGCGGACCGCGGCCATCATCCGCGCCCGCTACGGCATCGAGGACGGCCGTGAACGGACGCTGACGGAGGTCGGCAAGCAGCACGGCCTCACCCGTGAGCGCATCCGGCAGATAGAGAAGCACGCCCTGCTGGAGCTGAAGAAGATGGCCAGCGATTCCGGATTCGACGCCGCCGCGTAACAGCGCCCGCCGATCGCGGCACGACAACGCGGCCACCGGCGAGCAAGGACCGGGGTCCCGGCGGGAAACCGCCGGGACCCCGTCACGCGTGGGGGCCCGGCACGCTCAGCGCAGCAGCCCCGCACCGTGCAGTTCGTCGAAGACCAGCCGCGTGACGGCGGAGACCCGCTCGCGATCCGCGTACCCCAGCCAGATCAGCTCCTCGATCTCGCTGCTGGGCGCGAGCGTTCCCTCGTACTCGGCGGTGTAGCAGGTCATGCGCACCGTGGTGCCGGAGTCCTTGCCGTGCGCCGGTGCTTCGAAGGTCCCCGCGTGCACCGCGCCGGCCGGGTCGATGGAGACGGTCAGCTCCTCGGCGATCTCGCGCACCAGGGTCTCGGTGTCGCTCTCGCCCGGCTCGCGCTTGCCGCCGGGGAGATAGCAGGTGTCCTTGCCCCGGGAGCGCGCGCCCAGGACCTTCCCGTCCTCAAGACGCAGCCATGCGACCTTGTCGATGATGGTCATCGTCGTCCGTTTCCCTGGTGGATGTCTCGGTCCCGGCGGCGCGGGCGGTGCCATCCTCCCCGATGCCCCACCGCGCGGCACGGGCGGCCCGCCCACCGGGCCGCGGGTCAGGCGGTGGCGGCGGCCCAGTACGCGCCGGTCGGGTAGGTGTAGGCGGCCACGCTCTCCTCGTGCATCCGCGCGCTGTACCCCGGGGCGGACGGCAGGACGTACGCGCCCTCGCGCACCACGCACGGGTCGGTGAAGTGCTCGTGCAGGTGGTCGACGTACTCGGTGACCCGGCCCTCCAGCGATCCGGACACCGCCACATAGTCGAAGACCGACAGATGCTGGACCAGCTCGCACAGCCCGACGCCGCCCGCGTGCGGACAGACCGGCACGCCGAACTTCTTCGCCATCAGATACACCGCGATGATCTCGTTGACACTGGCGAGCCGGGCCGCGTCCAGCTGGCAGAAGTCGATCGCCTCCGCCTGGAACATCTGCTTGAACAGCACCCGGTTCATGCCGTGTTCCCCGGTCGCCACCCCGATCGGCGCGACGGCGCGGCGGATCGCGGCGTGGCCGAGGATGTCGTCCGGGCTGGTGGGCTCCTCGATCCACAGCGGCTTGAACTCGGCCAGCGCGCCGACCCACTCGATGGCCTGCGGCACGTCCCACACCTGGTTGGCGTCGATCATCAGCTGGGCGTCCTGGTACCCGATGACCTCCCGGGCGATGCGCAGCCGCCGGACGTCCTCCGCCAGGCTGCCGCCCACCTTGAGCTTGATGTGCCGGTACCCGGAGTCCACCGCCTCCTGGCACAGCCGGCGCAGCTTGTCGTCGGAGTAGCCGAGCCAGCCGGCGCTGGTGGTGTAGCAGGGGTAACCGGTGCCGGACAGTTCGGCCACCCGCCGCTCGCGGGTGGGGGCGAGTTCGGCGAGCAGGCCGATCGCCTCCTCCCGGGTCAGGACGTCGGACAGATAGCTCAGGTCGGCGACGTCGACGAGTTCGGCGGGGGTCATGTCGGTGAGCAGCCGCCACAGCGGCTTGCCGGCGACCCGCCCGGCGAGGTCCCACACGGCGTTCATCACGGCGGCCAGCGCCAGGTGCTCCACACCCTTGTCGGGCCCGAGCCAGCGCAGTTGGGAGTCGGACTTCAGCTCGCGGTACGTGCCGCCGAGGTCCGCCACCACCTCCTCGACGCTCCGCCCGACCAGCGGCCGCCCGCGCAATCGCGCCGCGAGCACGCAGATGTCGTTGCCGCGCCCGATGGTGAACGTGAAGCCGAACCCGGACAGCTGCGGGTCATCGGTCCTGATGACGACGTACGCGGCGGAGTAGTCCCCGTCCTTGTTCATGGCGTCCGAACCGTCCATGGTCGCCGAGGTCGGGAACCGGACATCTGTCGCGTCGACACTGACGATCGTGGTCATCGCTCCTCCACACTCGCGGGTACGGATCCGACGAAGCATAGATCCGCCGCCGCCAAGCCGTCCCCGCCCACCCGCTACACTGACCGCGGTGGCGACCAGCCGTCCCGCCTCCGTAGCTCAGGGGATAGAGCACGGCTCTCCTAAAGCCGGTGTCGCAGGTTCGAATCCTGCCGGGGGCACAGCTCATGAGCGGCCGTCGGCCGCCGCGCCCGGATCGTGGGCGCGCGGGCCGCGCGGCACCGCCCGAACGGCGGAGATTGACCGGCACCCGGGCGGGTTACCCATGTTCTCCGGGTCCGTCCCGGAGCGGGTTCCGGGACGGACGCAGCAGACGACACCCCGCGGGCGCCATGGACCTTCCCATCCTCCCGCTGGCCATCACCATGATGGCCGGCCCCCAGATCATCTCGGCGATCATCTTCGTCACCGTTCCCCGCGCGGCACGGATCTCGCTGGCCTTCCTGTGCGGCGTGGCTCTGGCCGTGACGGTCGGCGTTCTGGTGATGCTCCTGGTGGCCCATCTGCTGGGCAACGCCGTGCACTTGGGCAGTGAGTCCGACAAGGGCTCGGTCGGCAACATCATCAAGTACGTGCTGGTGGGGCTGCTGGCCCTGCTGGCGCTGAAGAACTGGCGCGGCCGGGAGAGCGCCGAGCCGCCCAAGTGGCTCGGCACGCTCATGTCGGCCGATGCCGGGCGGGCGTTCACCGTGGGGCTGCTGGTCATCGCGCTGATGCCGTCCGACCTGATCGTCCTGCTGACCGTGGGCGTTCATCTGCAGCAACGGCATTCCGGGTTCGCCGCCGCCCTGCCGTTCATCGTGCTGACGGTGCTGATCGCCGCGCTGCCGCTGCTGCTGCGTTCGCTCTTCCGCCGCCGGGCGGAGACCGCCATGCCGGCCGTGCGGGACTGGATGAACGGGCACAGCTGGCTGATCAACATCGGCGTCTGCGTGCTCTTCATCGTGCTGGTGCTGTCCGGGGCGTGAGGCCGCCGCCCGGCGCCGTCACCCGGACGGCCCCCTTGCGGTGGTCAGGGGCGGGTGCCGGGAGGGACCTTCGGAGCATGGAGCCATCACCGCATTCCACCGGGCCGGCCGGGGGCGGTCCCGGGGGCCGCTCGCCCGGCCCCGCCGAAGCGCGCTCACTGTGGGCCGACGGACTGGTGCTGTTCGCCGCCATCATGCTGGTCATCGCCGGAATCATGGACATCCTCCGGGGTTCCATGGCGCTGGCGAAGAACCAGATCTTCATCACGACCCCGGACTACGCGTTCCAGATGAGCCTGACGCGGTGGGGCTGGATCAACCTCATCCTGGGGATCGTCGCCGTCCTGGTCGGTCTCGGCCTGTTCCGGGCGGCGCTGTGGGCCCGGGTCGCCGGGGTGGTGATCGCCGGCCTGCTGATGCTGGCGGCCTTCCTGACGATCCCCTACTACCCCTTGTGGTCCGTGGTGCTGATCGCGCTGTACGCGTTCGTGATCTGGGCCCTGTGCGTCGTACGGCCGCCCCGCCGGGAGTGAACGCCGGGTTCCGGCCCCGCGCGGCCTGCCCGGGGCGCGCGGGGGGCCGGGGCGTCAGCCGGCAGCGGGGCGCGCCACCGGCGCCACCTCGGCGACCACCGCGGACGCCCGCGGCCGCGGCACCCCGGCCGAGATCAGCGTGGCCACCGCGACCTGGGTCCCGTCGTCCACCAGTTCCCCGGTGTTGACCGTCTCCAGCAGGGCCAGCGTCATCGCCTCGAGCGCGGCGCTCAGCGCCGCCGGCGGCAGCGGGGAGTGGAAGACGCCCTCCCGCCGCCCGCGCTCCAGGACGGAGCGCACCGCGTCCCTGGCCGGCGCGAGGATCACGGCCACCCGCTCGGCGCCCAGGTCCCGGCGGGCCAGCGCCAGCAGCAGCCGGTAGCGGTCCCCGATCGGCCACATGCCGAACACATGGTGCGCCAGCGCCTGCTCGGGCGGCCCCGCCACCCGCTCGGCCCCGGCCGCCACCGCGCCGCGAATGGCCTCGGCCGCCTCCTCGGCCAGCGCCTCCAGCAGCGCCGCCCGCCCCGGGAAGTGCCCGAACAGGGTGCGCCGTACGACCCCCGCGGCCTGCGCCAGCTCCTCCAGCGTCACATCGGGGTTGCGCCCCAGCTCCTGACGGGCCGTGGCCAGAATGCGCGCCCGGTTGGAGCGCGCGTTGCGGCGCTGCGGCGGAGGGCGCCGCCCGGACGGGGTCAGGGGAAGGGCCACCGGCTCGGACACGGCATCCACCTCGGCGCAGTCACGGAACGGGTACCAACGACCCACCTATGGTGACACGGCCCGGGTACCCCTCCGCCGGCTCAGAACAGCCGGCCCGCGCGCTCCTCGGGCGGCTCCTCCAGCTCCAGCAGGAAGCGTTTGCGCTCCAGCCCGCCCGCGTACCCGGTCAGAGCGCCGCCCGCGCCCACCACCCGGTGGCAGGGCACGATCACCGAGATCGGGTTGCGGGCGTTGGCCGAACCGACCGCCTGCGACAGCGACACCTCGCCCAGTTCCCGCGCCAGTTGCCCGTAGGTACGCCGCTCGCCGTACGGGATCTCCACCAGCAGCCGCCACACCTGGCGCTGGAAGTCGTTGCCGCGCGGCGCCAGCGGCAGCTCGAAGCGGGTGAGCCGGCCGGCGAAGTACGCCCCGAGCTGCTCGCGCACCGCCTCGAAGCCGCCCGCCACACGCGGCCCCAGGGCGGCGAGGGGCGGCATCCGCAGGTGGCCGGGGAAGTACAGCCCGGTCAGCGCCCCCGTCTCCTCGGCGACCGCCGTCAGCGGCCCGACCGGGGAGTCGATGACCGTGTGCACCACCGGCTCGCTCACCGCCGCACCGCCACGCTGTGCTCGTCCAGCCGGTGCGCCCGCACCCACTCCTCGTCCACGCTCACCCCGAGCCCCGGGCCGGAGGGGATCTCGGCCCGGCCCCCGGCGGCCGGCCGGATCGGGTCGGCCAGCACGCCCTCGCGCAGCGGATTGTGCCCCCGGTCGAACTCGAAGATCAGGGGCTCACCGGTGCCCGCGCCGTACGGGACGTCGGGCACCGCCGACAGCAGCTGGAGGGTGGCGGCCTGCGCCACGCCCGTGCCCCAGCAGTGCGGGGACAACCGGAGGTTCCAGGCGGCGGCCATGGCGCGGATCGCCTGGGCCTCGGTGAACCCGCCGCACTTGGCGACGTCCGGCTGCACGATGTCCAGCTGCCGCCCGGCGATGGGCTCGCGGAAGCCGTAGCGGGTGTACAGCGCCTCGCCGCCGGCCAGCGGCGGGAGGGCGCGGGCCGTGGCGGCGGCGCGCAGTTCGCGATAGCCGGCGTGGTCGTGCGGCGGCACCGGCTCCTCGACCCAGTACGGGTCCAGGTCGTGCAGCCGCTCGATGGAGCGGCGGGCGGAGGCGGCGGTGGCGTTGGTGTTGTAGTCGACCATCACCAGCCCGGTGTCGCCGAAGACCTCCCGGGCCACCTGGGTGCGGGCCCGGTCCTCGGCCGGGGAGAGACCGATCTTGATCTTGACCGCGCGGAACCCCTCGGCGGCGTTCCGCGCCAGTACGGCGCGCAGTTCGCCCAGGTCACGGCCGGGGGTCACGTAGCCGCTCGACGCGTACGCGGCCACGCTCTCCCGCAGCCGCCCGCCGAGCAGGTCGCCGACCGGCACGCCGAACGTACGGGCCTGGGCGTCCCACAGGGCGATGTCCAGGCCGCTGAGCGCCGCGACGTGCGGGCCGCCGGTGGTGTGGTGGTAGCCGGTGGACAGGGTGTCCAACAGCCGGTTCTCCCGGACGGCCACCGGCTGTCCGAGCAGCGCGGCGCCGAACTCGGCGAGGAACGGCGCGACCCGGCGCGGCGGCCCGAAGGACTCCCCCCAGCCGTGGACCCCGTCCGAGGTGGTGACCTTGACCAGCGTCGCCACCCGGCGGTCGCCCGGCGCCTTGGCGGTGCCGTAACCGCCGTCCGGCAGCGCAGACTCCAGCGGGAAGGTCTCCACCGCGGTGACCACGGGCCGGTCGGGGCGGCTCACTCGGGGACCTGCTGGAAGCGCCAGCGGTGCACGGGCCGGTGCAGCAGACCGGCCGGCGGGTCGGGGAGTTCGGCGGGGCCGGTGCTCTCCCACCAGGTGATGACCAGTACCCGGTCGGCGGCGGCCGTGAACGTCTCGCGGCGGGCGGGGGCGGGGTCGAGCGCCTGCTGCCGTACCCAGGCGAGCAGTTCGGCGCCCCTGCCCTCGGCGGCCCGCGCCTCCCACATGAGAGTGGTGGTCGTGGTCACGCCTGGCCCCCGTACAGGTTGGCGGCGCTCAGCTCGTGCACATGCGTGTGGGCGTCGGCGTGCGCGTGGGGGTGGGCGTGCGCGTGCCCGGGGATGTGGGTCTCCGTCACGGGCAGCGAGGAGTCCGCGGGCAGATCCAGCCCGGAGGCGGGGCGGTTACGGGCCACCATCTCCGCGCCGAGCGCCGCCACCATGGCGCCGTTGTCCGTGCACAGCTTCGGCCGGGGCACCCGCAGCGTGATCCCGGCGGCGTCACAGCGTTCCTGCGCCAGCGCCCGCAGCCGCGAGTTGGCCGCCACCCCGCCGCCGATCATCAGATGGTCCACACCCTGTTCCTTGCAGGCCCGGACCGCCTTGCGGGTCAGCACATCGGTGACCGCCTCCTGGAAGGAGGCCGCCACATCCGCCACCGGCACCGGTTCCCCGGCCCGCCGCCTGGCCTCGACCCAGCGGGCCACCGCGGTCTTCAGGCCGGAGAAGGAGAAGTCCAGCGGCGCGTCCCTGGGGCCGGTCAGCCCGCGCGGGAACCGGATCGCCTCCGGGTCGCCGTCCCGCGCGTACCGGTCGATCACCGGGCCGCCGGGGAAGCCGAGCCCCAGCACCCGCGCCACCTTGTCGAAGGCCTCCCCCGCCGCATCGTCGATCGTCGCGCCCAGCGGCCGGACGTCACAGGTGATGTCGGGCGCCAGCAGCAGCGAGGAGTGACCGCCCGACACCAGCAGCGCCATCGTCGGCTCGGGCAGCGGACCGTGCTCCAACTGGTCCACGCAGATGTGCGAGGCGAGGTGGTTGACGCCGTACAGCGGCTTGCCCAGCGCGTACGCGTACGCCTTCGCCGCCGAGACCCCCACCAGCAGCGCCCCGGCCAGGCCGGGACCGGCCGTCACAGCGATGCCGTCCAGGTCGCTCGCCGCGACCCCGGCCTCCTTCAGCGCCCGCTCGACGGTGGGGACCATCGCCTCCAGGTGCGCCCGGCTGGCGATCTCCGGCACGACGCCCCCGAACCGGGCGTGGTCATCGACGCTGGAGGCCACCGCGTCGGCGAGCAGCGTGGTGCCGCGCACGATCCCCACGCCGGTCTCGTCGCAGGAGGTCTCGATGCCCAGCACGAGCGGTTCGTCAGCCATCTCTCTCTATCTCAGCTCTCGTCATGGTGGTCGTCGCCGGGCGCCGACCGGCGCATCACCAGCGCGTCGTGGTTGCCCGGCTGGTAGTAGCCGCGCCGGATGCCCAGCGGCTCGAAGCCGAACCGGGTGTACAGCCGCTGCGCCCGCGCGTTGTCCACCCGCACCTCCAGGAACACCTCGCCGCAGCCGGCCGCGCGGGCGGCGGACAGCAGGTCGGTGAGCAGCCGGGCGCCGAGCCCGGTGCCCTGGCGGGCGGGGGCCACCGCGATGGACTGCACGTCGGCCTGGTCCCCGGCCACGGCGAGACCGGCGTACCCGGCCGGGCTGCCGCCCGCCGGGTCCTCGGCCAGGACGTAGTGCCTGCTGCGCCGCGGGCCGGCGGTCAGCGCCAGCTCGGACCAGAACATCCCCGGGGTCCAGGCGTCCTCGGGGAACACCTCGCGTTCCAGGGCCAGCACCGGTTCGATGTCCCACCAGCGCATCGCGCGCAGGGTGACGGCTCTCCCGGTCATGGGGTGACGACCTTGTACCCGGCGGGCACCTGGGCGTCGGGGCGGCGCAGATACAGCGGACGCGGCGGCGCCGGCTCCTCGCCGGCGGCCAGCCGCTGGGCGGCGAGCGCGGCCAGGGCGCCGGCCGAGGCGTGCTGCGGCAGTTCGCGGCGCACGTCCGCGAAGGCGTCGGCGTACAGCACGGCTCCGGCTCCCACGGCGGGCAGCGCGGTGACCTCGGCGGGCAGTTCCCCGGCGCGGTCGACGGCGGGCCCGTCGACGCGGGTGCCGGTGGCGTCGTACCTCGCCCAGTACACCTCTTTGCGCCGGGCGTCGGTGGCCACCACGAACGGGCCGGTGAGCCCGGCGGCCCCGGCGGCGTGCGCGATGCCGTCCAGCGTGCACAGCCCGTGGACCGGTACGGAACGGGCCGCCCCGAGCGCGGCGGCGGTCACCAGACCGACCCGCAGCCCGGTGTAGGGGCCGGGGCCGTTGCCGACCACCAGGCCGGTGACCTCGCTGATCTTCCGCCCCGCGGTGGACAGGACGCGGTCCACGGCGGGCATCAGCAGCTCACCGTGGCGGCGGGCGTCGATCTGTTCCCAGGAGGCGAGCACCCGGCCCTCCCCGTACAGCGCGACGGTGACGGCGGGGGTGGCGGTATCCATGGCAAGCAGCAGCACGTCAGCAAGCGTACGGTCTCTCGCGCCCGGCCATGCTGCTGATAGCGTCACCACAGGTTTCACCGGATCCCGCGAAAGGCGGCAGCACCACTGTGGCGCGCAGTCACTCACGCTCCCGGCCAGGGCCCACCGTGGCCGCGCTCACCGTTCTGGCTCTCGCCGTGGTCGCTTTCTTCGCGTACCAGGCCAACGCGGCCCCGGACCGCCCCGGAGCGGGCGGCAAGCCGGATCCGACGCCGGTCGAGGAGATAGTGCCGGACAAGCCGTCCGAGACGGACGGGGCCGACGACGAGAACCCCGCGCTGCCGCCCGATTCGGGCGACGGGGTGCGGGTGGTCTACTCGCTGTCCGCGCAGCGCCTGTGGCTGGTGGCCGAGGCCCCCGACGGGCTGGGCGAGGAGGTGCTGCACACCTACCCGGCGCACCGCAGCACCGTCGACCCGGAGCCCGGCGCGTACCAGGTCACCCGCCGCGACGAGGCGATTCCCGGCTCGGACGGGGTGCCGATCCAGCACGTGGTGGTCTTCCACTCCGACGACGAGGGGATCGTCTTCGGCTTCTCGGCCGCCGTGGACGGGTCGCTGCCCGACCCCTCGGCACAGGCCCGCACCGGCGGCATCCGCCAGTCCCCCGAGGACAGCCCGCGGCTGTGGGAGTTCGCGGAGGTCGGCACCCCGGTGATCGTGGTCCCGTAGGCGGGCGCCGGTACGTGTCAGGCGGAGGCCCGGCGGGTCAGGCCCCGGGCTCCGGCCCGGTCAGCCCGACCCCGGCCCACCGCTCCCCGACCGGGGTGAGGGTGACGGTCCTGGCGTCCTCGCCGTCCTGGGCGATGGCGATGTGCAGCCGGTCGCCCGACAACTCCTCGACCCTGCCCTCGCCCCACTCGACCACGATCACGGACTCGGGGAGCGAGACGTCGAGGTCGAGGTCCTCCATCTCCTCGAGCCCGCCGCCCAGCCGGTAGGCGTCCACGTGCACCAGGGCGGGCCCGTCCCCCAGCGGAGGGTGGACCCGGGCGATGACAAAGGTCGGCGAGGTGACCGCACCGCGCACGCCCAGGGCCTCGCCGATGCCGCGGGTGAGCGTGGTCTTCCCGGCACCGAGATCGCCGCTGAGCACCAGCAGGTCCCCCGCGCGCAGCAGGGCCCCGAGCCGGCGGCCCAGCGCCGTCATCCGCTCGGGACCGTGAACGGTGATCCGGGTGCCCTCTCCGGCAGACGTCGTCATGCTGTGGATGCTACGCGCCGGCGGACAGATGGACGCGCGGCACCCGCGCCCCGATCCGGGTGACGATCTCATAACCGATCGTGCCGGTCGCCCGCGCCCAGTCCTCGGCGGTGGGCTCGCCGCTGTCCCCCGGCCCGAACAGGACGGCCTCGTCCCCGGCCTCGGCCAGGTCGCCGCCGAGATCGACCACGAACTGGTCCATCGCGACCCGTCCGGCCACCGTCCGCCACTTCCCGGCGACCAGCACGGGGCCGGTGCCGGAGGCGTGCCGGGGGATGCCGTCCGCGTACCCGGCCGGCACCAGGGCCAGGGTGGTCGCCCCGGGGGTGACGTACTGGTGGCCGTAGCTGACGCCGTGGCCGCCCGGCACCCGCTTCACCAGCGCGAGCCGGGCGCGCAGCGTCATCACGGGCCGCAGCCCGAGGTCGTGCGGCGTGCCCACCTCGGGGGAGGGCGACAGGCCGTAGACGGCGATGCCGGGCCGGACCAGGTCGTAGTGGGTGCCGGGCAGGGTGAGGGTGGCGGGCGAGTTCGCGAAGTGCCGCACCTCGGGCCTGATCCCGGCCCGCTCGGCGACATCGAGTGCCGTCCGGAACGCCTCCTGCTGGGCGGCGATGGAGGGGTGCCCCGGCTCGTCGGCGCACGCGAAGTGCGACCACAGGCCGGTGATCACGACGGTGCCCTCGGCCTCCGCCTCGCGGGCGGCGGCGACCAGGTCGGGCCAGTCGGCGGGCTGGCAGCCGTTGCGCCCCAGGCCGGTGTCCGCCTTGAGGTGCACCCGGGCGGTGCGACCGCAGGCCCGTGCCGCCGCGATGATCTCGGTGAGCGCCCAGCGCGCGCTCGCCGAGACGTCGATGTCCGCGTCGATGGCCTCCCGCCACGGCCCGCCGGGCGTCCACAGCCAGCACAGCAGCCTGCCGCGGTCCCCGGCCGCCCGCAGCGCCAGCGCCTCCTGCGGGGTGGCGGTCCCCAGCCAGGCGGCTCCGGCCTCACGTGCCGCGCGGGCGCAGGGCAGCAGACCGTGCCCGTAGGCGTCGGCCTTGACCACGGCCATCACCTGCGCGCCGCCGACCGCACGCTCGCGCAGCACGCGGACGTTGGACCGCAGCGCGGCCAGATCGATCTCGGCACGCAGCCGGGCACTTTCCGGCGGCATTTGGTCGCTCATAGGCTCAAGTGTCGCAGGAGAGAACGCCCGCTCTGCCGCAGACTGGGCCCATGAGGACCGCTTACCGCGTGGAGACCGTACGCGCCGCCGAGAGCGCCCTGATGGCCCGGCTGCCCGAAGGCACCCTGATGACCCGCGCGGCCGCCGGGCTGGCCGCCGCCTGCGCCACCTTGCTGACGAGCGCCACCGGGCGGCCCACCCGGGACCGGCCCACCCGCACCGCCCGGCTGTACGGCGCCAAGGTGGCCCTGCTGGTGGGCAGCGGGGACAACGGCGGCGACGCCCTGTACGCCGGCGCCCGGCTGGTACGCCGCGGTGCGGCCGTCACCGCCGTGCTGCTGTCGCCCGAGCGGGCCCACCCGGCCGGTCTGGCCGCCCTGGTCCGTGTCGGCGGCAGGGTTCTCACCCCCGCGGACACCTCGTCCGTCTCCTCTCTTCTGCGCTCGGCCGACCTGGTGGTGGACGGCATCGTCGGCATCGGCGGCCGGGGCGGGCTGCGCCCCGACGCCGCCCATCTGGCCCAGCGGGTGGCCGACGCCGGAGCCCCGGTGGTGGCGGTCGACCTGCCCAGCGGCGTCGACCCGGACAGCGGCGAGGTGAACGGTCCGGCCGTGCGCGCCGTGCTCACCGTCACCTTCGGCACCCTCAAGCCGGGTCTGCTGGTGGACCCGGCCCGGACCCACGCCGGCGAGGTGCACCTCGTCGACATCGGTCTCACCCCCCAACTGCCGGCTGTGCCGGAGCTGGCCGCCCTGGAGAGCGCCGACGTGGCCGCCCTGCTGCCCCGGCCCTCGGCCGAGAGCGACAAGTACCGGCGCGGCGTGGTGGGTATCGCCGCCGGCTCCGCCCGCTACCCCGGGGCCGCCGTGCTGTGCGTGGCCGGGGCCCTGCACGGCGGGGCGGGCGCGGTCCGCTACGCAGGACCGGCGGGCGATCACGTGCTCGCCCGGTACCCGGAGACGCTGGTCTCCTCCGGGTCCCCCCACCACGCCGGCCGGGTGCAGTCCTGGGTGGTGGGCCCAGGGCTGGGCGAGGAGCCGGCCGCCCGGGAGATCGTGGCGGAGGTGCTGGCCACCGAGGTGCCGGTACTGGTGGACGCGGACGGTCTGCGCGCGCTGGACCCCGACCGGCTGCGGACCCGCGAGGCGCCCACCCTCCTCACCCCGCACGCGGGTGAGGCGGCGGCGCTGCTGGGCACCACCCGGGAGCGGGTGGAGTCCGCACGGCTGGCGGCCGTGCGCGAGCTGTCCCAGCGCTACGGGGCGACGGTGCTGCTGAAGGGGTCCACCACCTTGATCGCCGGCCCCGATCCCCGGGGCCCGGTGCGCGCGAACCCCACCGGCACCCCCTGGCTGGCCACCGCCGGGAGCGGCGATGTGCTGTCCGGCCTGGCGGGCTCCCTCCTCGCCTCGGGGCTCCCGGCCCTGGACGCCGCCTCGGCGGCGGCCCATCTCCACGGCCTCGCCGGCTCGCTGGCGCCCGCCCCGCCCAGCGCCACCACCGTCGCCGCCGCCCTCCCCCGAGCCTGGGCCCGCGTCACCGGCACCGGCACCGGCACCGGCACCCACGGCACGGCCTCGCCCTCTCCATCAGCATTCCCCCTCCCCTGATTCCGCACGGACCGCCGGTCATCGGCCCCAGCCAGCCGATCCCCGACTCCCCTCCGTGACCGCCCCCTTGGCCGCCATGACCCAAGACTGCCCCACCCCACGCCACCGGCACACCCCTCACCAGCTCTTTTCACTCGAACTGGTGATCATCCCTCCGCGATGACCACCGCCGAGGCCACGCCCGCGTCGTGACTCAGCGACACATGCCACGAGCGCACGCCCAGCGCCTCGGCCCGCTCCGCCACCGTCCCCCGCACCCGCAACCACGGCCGCCCCGAGTCCTCCTGGCAGATCTCCGCGTCCGTCCACCGCAGCCCGCCCGGCGCCCCCAGCGCCTTCGCCAGCGCCTCCTTCGCCGCGAACCGCGCCGCCAGCGAGGCGATCCCCCGCCGTTCCCCGCTCGGCAACCACAACTCGGCCGTCACGAACAGCCGGTCGGCCATCTGCGGCGTACGCTCCAGCGACTCCCCGAACCGCGCGATCTCCGCCACATCGATCCCCACCCCGACGATCACGGCGCCACCACCACACCCCACCCGTCGGTGATCTCCCACCGCACCTCGTCGGACTCCCGCCGCACCAGCACCACCTGATCGCCCTTCACCACAACGCTCTCCACCGCCCCGTCCTCCCACACCCCGGCGCCCGAGGCCAGCCGCACCGCACCGTCCGCGGCCCCGACCACCAGCGGCACCCCGGCCGCCGCGCCGACCACCGTGTCCGGCTCATCGGCGTGCACCACCAGCGCCGCGAACCCGCCCGCCAGCACCCCCCGCACCTGCCGTACCGCCTCCACCAGTTCACCGCACGAGGAGAACGCCTCGGCCACCAGCCGCGCCACCACCTCGGCATCCGCCGCCGGCCCAGGCGTCACTCCCGCCACCGCGCCCGGCGCGCCTGAGCGCCCCCACAGTTCCTCCCGCGCCCCAGCGAGCGCCCCCGCGTCCACCGCCCCCGCCAGCACCACCGCCACCCGCCCGGCACCGTCAAGACCCGGCACGCCCCCCAGCCCGCCGATCCCGCACATCCCCGCCGGCAACGGCCGCCGCTCCAGCTCCTCCCGCAGCCTCTCCACCGCAGGTGACGGCCCACCCGGCCCACCCGGGCCGCCCCACGCCGCGCCGAGCCCTCCGTCCGCCGGCACCACGACCCCCGCCGAGCGCTCCGGACCCTCCGCCCCCACCGGCTCCCCGAGCCGTCCCAACCGCTCAAGGCCCCTCAGCAGTACACCCTCGGCCGACTGGCCCCCTGCCCCCGCGTACCCGACGATGCCGCACATGCGGGCAGAGTAGCCCGCCCCCGCGCCCCCGCCACGCCCGGCATGGCCCGCCCCCGCACAATGTTCCCCGTGACCACTTCGCCCCCAGACGTCCCCCCTGGCTCCCCCGCCCCGCAGGCCAGCCCGTACATCGACCTCAGCCGCGCCGAGTGGAGCGCGCTGCGCGACCGTACGCCCCTGCCCCTCACCGCACCCGAACTCGACGCCCTGCGCGGCCTCGGTGACGTCATCGACCTCGACGAGGTACGGGAGATCTACCTCCCCCTCTCCCGTCTCCTCAACCTCCACGTCGCCGCCACCCACCAGCTCCGCAACGCCGTCAGCACCTTCCTCGGCGGCCCTCAGCCCGCCACCCCCTTCGTCATCGGCGTGGCCGGCAGCGTCGCCGTGGGCAAGTCCACCGTCTCGCGCCTGCTCCAGGCCCTCCTCGCCCGCTGGCCCGAGCACCCGCACGTCGCCCGCGTGACCACCGACGGCTTCCTGCTGCCCAAGGCGGAACTGGAACGCCGCGGCCTGATGTCCCGCAAGGGCTTCCCCGAGTCCTACGACCGCCGCGCCCTCACCCGCTTCGTCGCCGACGTGAAGGCCGGCCGCGCCGAGGTCAGCGCACCCGTGTACTCGCACCTGAGCTACGACATCGTCCCCGGCGAGCGGCTGACCGTACGCCGCCCCGACATACTGATCATCGAGGGCCTCAACGTCCTGCAGCCCGCCGCCCCCGGTCAGGTGGGGCTGGCCGACTACTTCGACTTCTCGGTGTACGTGGACGCCCGCCCCGCCGACATCGAGACCTGGTACCTGGAGCGCTTCCGCCAGCTGCGCGCCACCGCCTTCCAGAACCCGGCCTCGCACTTCCACCGGCACGCCGCCCTCCCCGAGGACGAGGCCATGGAGTACGCGCTCACCACCTGGCGCACCATCAACGAGCCGAACCTCCGCGAGAACATCGCCCCCACCCGCGGCCGCGCCACCCTGGTGCTGCAGAAGGCGGCGGACCACTCGGTCCGCCGCCTCCGCCTGCGCAAGATCTGAGGAGCTGAAGGGGGAAGAGGGAAGAGGGACAGCGACGAGGACAGACAGCCCCTCGACCCGCCCTGTCCCCGCCCTACCCCAGCGCCGACTTCACCGCGTCCGCGAGGCCCGACGCGACCGCCCGCGCCTGCGCCGCGTCCGCCGCCTCCACCATCACCCGTACCAGCGGCTCCGTCCCCGAGGGCCGCAGCAGGACCCGCCCGGTCGCCCCGAGCTGGCGCTCCGCGTCCGTCACCGCGTCCGCCAGCTCGGGGGAACGGCCCACCCGCGCCTTGTCCACGTCCGGCACATTGATCAGCACCTGCGGCAGGCGCTCCATCACGGTGCCCAGATCGGCCAGTGTCCGTCCGGTGTCCGCCACCCGCGCCGCCAGCAGTAGCCCGGTCAGCGTGCCGTCCCCGGTCGTCGCGTGGTCCGTGACGATGACGTGCCCGGACTGCTCGCCGCCCAGCGCGTACCCGCCGCGCCGCATCTCCTCCAGCACGTAGCGGTCCCCCACCGAGGTCTGGAGCAGCCGCAGCCCCTCGCGCTCCATCGCCAGGGACAGACCGAGGTTCGACATCACCGTCGCGACCACCGTGTCCTCGCGCAGCGTGCCGGCCTCCCGCATCGCCACCCCGAGCACGGCGAGGATCTGGTCGCCGTCGATGTCCCGCCCCGCCGCGTCCACGGCCAGGCAGCGGTCGGCGTCCCCGTCCACCGCGATGCCGAGATCGGCGCCGTGCTCCACCACGGCCGCCCGCAGCGGCTCCAGGTGGGTGGAGCCGCAGCCCTCGTTGATGTTGAGCCCGTCCGGGTCCGCGCCGATCGCCACCACCTCGGCGCCGGCGCGCGCGAACGCGCCCGGTGCCACCAGGGCGGCCGCACCGTGCGCCGTGTCGATCACGATCTTCAGCCCGTCGAGCCGGTTGGGGAGCGCGCCCACGAGGTGCGTCACATAGTCGTCGGCCCCGGCCCCGTACTCGGTGACCCGGCCGACCCCGGCACCCACCGGCCGGTCCCACGGCTCGCCCGCCGCGTGCGCGTGGTAGGCGGCCTCGATCCGGTCCTCCAGGGCGTCCGCGAGCTTGTGCCCGCCGCGCGCGAAGAACTTGATGCCGTTGTCCGGCATCGGGTTGTGGCTCGCCGACAGCATCACGCCGAAGGCGGCGTCCAGCGAGCCGGTCAGGTACGCGACGGCCGGGGTCGGCAGGACGCCCACCCGCACCACGTTCACCCCGGCGCTGGCAAGCCCGGCCACCACCGCCGCCTCGAGAAACTCCCCGGATGCCCGTGGGTCGCGCCCGACCACCGCCGTGGGCCGACCGTCACCGGCACTGTCCCCGCTGAGCACGCCCGCCGCCGCCACGGACAGCCCGAGGGCCATCTCGGCCGTCAGATCCGCGTTGGCGATTCCGCGTACCCCGTCGGTACCGAAGAGTCGTCCCACTGTCATTCCTCCACGTTCACAAGGCTGACCCGCGTCGTTAACCTTATAAAAGAACGCCCCGACAGCGCGTGAGCACTGTCGGGGCGTCAGCAGCAATCGGGTTAGCGCTTGCTGTACTGGGTACCCTTACGGGCCTTCTTCAGACCGGCCTTCTTGCGCTCGACGGCGCGGGCGTCACGGGTCAGGAAGCCGGCCTTCTTCAGCGCGGCGCGGTTGTTCTCCACGTCGGCCTCGTTCAGCGCCCGGGCGACACCCAGACGCAGCGCACCGGCCTGGCCGGAGATGCCGCCACCGGAGATGCGCGCGACCACGTCGTAGCGCTCGTCCAGCTCGAGCACCTTGAACGGCTCGTTGACTTCCTGCTGGTGCACCTTGTTGGGGAAGTACCCCTCCAGGGTGCGACCGTTGATCTTCCACTTGCCGGTGCCCGGCAGAATGCGCACGCGGGCGATGGCGTTCTTGCGCCGGCCGGTGCCGGCGCCCGGGAGCGGCTCGCCGAAGCGCTCGGCGAACTCCTCGTCGGAGGTCGCGAACTCCTCCGGCGCGCTCTCGGTGGTGTACTCCTGGACCTCGGGCACCTCGGTGTCGATGGTCTCGTCAGTGGTGGGCTCGGCCACGATGCTCCTCAGATTCTTTTCGTCTTAGGGGGTGGCCGGGACTACTGCGCGACCTGGGTGATCTCGAACGGGACCGGCTGCTGAGCAGCGTGCGGGTGCTGGTCACCCGCGTAGACCTTCAGCTTCGAGAAAACCTGACGGCCGAGCGAGTTCTTCGGGAGCATGCCCTTGATGGCCTTCTCGACGGCCTTCTCCGGGCTCTTCTCCAGCAGCTCGTCGTAGCGGATGGACCGCAGACCACCCGGGTAACCGGAGTGGCGGTAGGCCAGCTTCTGGGTCCGCTTGTTGCCGGACAGGTGCACCTTCTCGGCGTTGATGATGATGACGAAGTCACCCGTGTCAACGTGAGGGGCGTACACCGGCTTGTGCTTGCCCCGCAGAAGGGTGGCGGCCTGTGAGGCCAGGCGGCCCAGGACGACGTCGGTGGCGTCGATGACGTGCCACTGACGCTGCACGTCTCCGGGCTTGGGGCTGTACGTACGCACGGTCGTAGCCTTCGCTTCTTCAGTGAATGGGTCCTGACAAGGCCACCCGGTGATCACAGCACCGCCCGCACCCGGTGACGCATACCGGAAGCGGGACCGCTGGAAACCGACCAGATAGACCGGCGCAAGGCCCCTCACGTGAGAACGAGCAAGCCAAACGCATTCAGCCAGGCAGATTACCGTCACCGCACCGCACCGGTCAAAACGCGGGCTCCCCGGCTACCGCTCCCGCACGACCCGTCGCTCGTCCCACACCGGCTCGGACGTCTCCCTTACCACACCGTCCGAGCCGAAGACGAGATAGCGGTCGAAGGACCGCGCGAACCACCGGTCGTGGGTGACGGCCAGCACCGTCCCCTCGTACGCCTCCAGGCCGGCCTGGAGAGCCTCGGCGCTCTCCAGGTCCAGGTTGTCGGTCGGCTCGTCCAGCAGCAGCGCCGTGCTGCCCTCCAGCTCCAGCAGGAGGATCTGGAAGCGCGCCTGCTGCCCGCCCGACAGGCGCTCGAAGCGCTGCTCGGCCTGCCGGTCCAGCTCGTAGCGGCGCAGCGCGGACATGGCCGGGCCGCGCGCCTTGGCGTGCTCGGTCCACAGGATGTCCAGCAGCGTCCGCCCGAGCAGCTCGGGGTGGGCGTGGGTCTGGGCGAAATGCCCGGGCACCACCCGTGCCCCCAGCTTCCAGGCCCCGCTGTGAGTGACCTCTCCCCCGCCCAGCAGCCGCAGGAAGTGCGACTTCCCGGACCCGTTCGAGCCGAGGACGGCCACCCGCTCCCCGTAGAACACCTCAAGATCGAACGGCCGCATCAGCCCGGTCAGCTCCAGGCCCTGACAGGTGACGGCCCGCAGCCCGGTACGGCCGCCGCGCAGCCGCATGCGGATGTCCTGGCGGCGCGGCGGCTCCTGCGGCGGGCCGGCCTCCTCGAACTTCCGCAGCCGCGTCTGCGCCGCCTTATAGCGACTCGCCATCTCATCGCTGCGCGAGGCGTACTGCCGCATGTCCACGACCAGCTTCTTCAGCTGGGCCCGCTTCTCGTCCCAGCGGCGCCGCAGCTCCTCGAACCGCTCGAACCGCTTCTCGCGGGCCTCGTGGTACGTCGCGAAGCCGCCGCCGTGCACCCACACGTCCGACCCGGCGGGCCCCGGCTCCACACTGATGATCTTCTCGGCGGCCCGGGCGAGCAGCTCACGGTCGTGGGAGACGAACAGCACGGTCTTGCGGGTCTCCCGCAGCCGCTCCTCCAGCCAGCGCTTGCCCGGCACGTCCAGATAGTTGTCCGGCTCGTCCAGCAGCAGCACCTGCTCGGGGCCGCGCAGCAGCGCCTCCAGCACCAGCCGCTTCTGCTCCCCGCCGGACAGGGTGCGCACCTGCCGCCACTGGGCCCGCTCGTAGGGCACGCCGAGCGCCGCCGTGGTGCAGATGTCCCACAGCGTCTCGGCCTCGTACCCGCGCGCCTCGCCCCAGTCGGCGAGCGCCTGCGCGTACGCCATCTGCGCGTCCTCGTCGTCCCGCGTCATGACGGCCAGCTCGGCCTCGTCCACGGCCCCGGCCGCCGCGCGCAGCGGGGGCGGGGAGACGGACACCAGCAGGTCCCGTACGGTCCGCTCGTCCCGCACACTGCCGACGAACTGCGGCATGACGGCCAGGCCGCCACTGACAGTGACGCCGCCTGCCTGCGGGGTCAGCTCACCGCCGATCAGCCGCAGCAGGGTGGTCTTGCCGGCCCCGTTCCCCCCGACGAGGGCGACGGCGGCCCCTTCCCCCACCCGGAACGACACATCGTCGAGCAGCACCCGCCCATCGGCCAGCACGTACTCCAGATGCGCCACCTCAACATGCCCCATGCCCCCATGCTCCCAGCCGGGAGAGGCCGACCCAACCGGGTTTCGGCTCATACCCTCAACATGAAGCACATTCAAGATGGCCAATATGTCTCACTGAACGCACAAGTTGATCACTTTTCACTTACTCTCATCACCATGACACGACAGATGGATATCAGACATTCTTATGTCATATCGAGATATGGCGTCTTCGCTACGGCCCTGGCCCTGGCGATCGCCCCTCAGGTTCTCGCCCCCGCGCCCGCCGCGGCGGGAACCAGCGACACAATCCGGGTGAGTGCGGAAAGCAGCCGCCCTCCGCTGCCCACTGTCGTGAGTGACGTATTCCCGGACGGCACCAACGGCTGGCCCGCCGACACCGGCTCGCTCCGTCAGCCGGGGGCCTTTGTCCTGGGCCCCAACGGAGCCGACAACGTCGTCGCCTTCACCTATTCGACCTTCACCAGCGGGCCCCGCACCATCGAAGTCGAACCTGGCGAAAGTGCCGAAATATGGCTCACTCCCACCCTGACGGGCCCGAACCATCTCAACGTCTTCAGCATCGACGATGAGGGTCGCCGATCGGACACCTACACCTACCTCTTCTACGTCAACCCTTAGCAACGACACCCTCGCCTGGCCGCCGCTAGGATTCGTGCATGAGTTTTGGGCAGGGAGCACCCGGGTGGGGTCAGCAGGGAGCTCCGGACTGGGGCGCGCTCGCCGTTGAGGCGGAGCGGAAGCGGCGGCGCAAGCGGATGTTCGTCGTCGGGGGCGGCGTGCTCGCCGCGCTGGCTGTGGGAACCGTCGTCGCGCTCGCCATCGTGCGGCAGGACGGCGGGTCCGACGGGCAGGCGGGCGGGGACAGCGGCGGGCAGACCGCCGACACCAGCACCGACGCCACCGCCAGCCCCACCGCCGATCCCTCGTTCGAGGAGACGCGTCTTCCCCCGCTGCCCAAGCCGCGCGAGTTCATAGCGGATGCCGACAAGGACCTCGCGCCCTTTACGGCCGACGAGTTCTACGCGGGCGAGACCATGACCGTCGAGGGCCGCGAGTACACCAAGACCGGCACCGACGCCACCGAGGACTGCACCGAGGGCGTCAGCGCCGAGCTGGGTGCTGTGCTCACCGAACACGGCTGTGCCGCCCTGCTGCGCGCCACCTTCACCGGCTCGGGGGCCGCCGTGACGGTCGGCGTCGCCCAGTTCCCCTCCGAGGACGACGCCGTGGCGGCGAACGCCGCCTACACGCGCAACCTGCTGCCGCTCACCGCGGGCGACAGCCCCGAGTTCTGCCAGCGCGGCGGCTGCCGTACCACCACCAACCAGGTGGGCCGCTACGCCTACTTCACGATCGCGGGCAACAGCGACGGCACCCCCGACAGCGGCGACGGCACCGTGGCCCAGCAGGCGGCCCGGGACGGCAACGACCACGCCTTCTCCCGCATCATCCTGCGCGGCGAGACCCAGGCGTCCGCCTCGGCCTCCGCCCTCGTCGAGGAGCGCCGCAACAACAGCTAGCGCGTCGCCCCCGAACCTGAACGCCGCGCGGGTGCGGGCGGTCAGCCGCTGATGCCGTCCACGACGGTGGTCAGGTTGTGGTCGAAGGTCTCCCGGGCGTCGAGGTGGGCACCTTCGATGACGAGCCGGGCGACGGTGGGGTATCTGCCGGTGTCGAGCATGCGGGTGAGGTAGGGGCCGAGAGCGGCCTGGAAGGCGGCCTCGTCGGTGCCACTGGCGCGGGCGGTACGCCGCTCGGTGACCTCTGTGCGGACCGCTCCGACGAGGAAGGCGTTGAGGGCGCCCACCGCCCGCTGGAGATCGTCGATGCCGCGTACGCCCGGAGCCTGGCTCAGCGCCGCCGCGGTCGCCTCGCCGACGGCGAGCGCGTGGGGGCCCAGGTGGGGCCTGCCGCCGAGCAGGTCGGCGAACCACTCGTGTGCGAGGGCGGCGTCACGGGTCGCGTGGGCGATGGCCAGCACGGTGGCGCGCCACGCGGACCGCCGGCCGGCCTCGGCGATACCGGCGTAGACGACGTCGACCATCAGGTCGAGGAGTTCGGACCGGTTGCCCACGTAGTCGTAGAGCCGCATCGGACCGACCCCGAGTTCCTTGGCGAGCTTGCGGACGGACAGGCCCTCCAGGCCGTCCGCGTCGGCGAGCCGGATCGCCGCCGCCGCGATCTTCTCGCGGCTCAACGGCACCGGCGCCGCGCGTGGCTGAGGTTCGGGCCGTTCCCAGACGGACATCCATTCGCTACCGTACGGTGTATTCACTAATACAGTGTACGGCAAGGAGATGGGGATGGGCATGCGCGTGGCGATAGCCGGCGGCGGGCTGGGCGGGCTGACCCTGGCGCGGATTCTGCGCCGGCACGGCATCGACGCGGTGGTGTACGAGCGCGAGACGAGCCGGTCGGCGCGCCCGCAGGGCGGCTCCCTCGATCTGCACCCGGAGTCCGGCCAACAGGCCCTGGCCGCGGCGGGCCTGGCCGGCCGGTTCCGCTCGCGGGCGCGCCCCGAGGGCGAGGAACATCGCCTTCTCGATCCGAGCGGACGCACCCTGGTCCACCATGTGCCGGACCCCGGCTCGTTCTCCGGACGTCCCGAGATCGACCGGGGCGTCCTGCGTGATCTGCTGCTCGACAGTCTCCCCGGTGACGCGGTGCGGTGGGGGCGCCGCCTGACCGCGGCGAGCCCCCGACCCGGCGGGGGCTGGGAACTGACCTTCCAGGACGGCCACCGCTCCGGCTGCGACCTCCTCGTCGGCGCGGACGGCGCCCGCTCGGTCGTCCGCCCGCTGCTGGCCGACGTACGGCTGTCCCACGTGGCGACCCTCGTGGAACTGACCGTCGTGGACGCCGACCGGCGCCGTCCCGACCTCGCCGAGCTGGTCGGCCCCGGAAACCTCTGGTGCGTCGGCGGGCAGCGGATCCTGGCGGCGCAACGCCTGGGGGACGGCAGCCTCCGGATCGGGATCACGATGCGTCCGGACGGCCGCCCTCTCGACACCTGGCGCGACAAGCGCGCCCTGCTGGATCTGTTCGGCGACTGGGACCCGAGGCTGACCGCGCTCATCGAAGCCGGGGACGGCACGCCCGCGCCGCGCGCGATCGAAGCGATGCCCACCGGAACACGCTGGCCCGGCCGACCGGGTGTCACCCTCATCGGTGACGCCGCCCACCTCATGCCACCGGTCGGCGAGGGGGCCAACCAGGCCATGCTCGACGGCGCCGAACTCGCCGCCCGGCTCGCCGCCGGCCCCGCCGGCCCCGAGGAGGCGATCCGGGCTTACGAGGAGGGGATGTTCACCAGGATCGGCCCCATCGCCGAGATGTCCGCCCGGATCCAGGCGATGATGCTGTCCCCCACCGCGGCGGCGGATCTCGTCCGCTTCTTCACCACGGGGCCCGCCGAACCCGCCCCCGCGGGCTGAGATCGCCGGCGCCCCATCGGGGCCGAGCCATCGCGTCTAGCAGCAGCCCGCCGACGCCGGGAGGGTGCGTACGTTGCGCGCCTCCCGGCTGCGGGCCGCCAGCAGGTCGTCCGCCGGGTAGCCGACCTCCTCCAGGGTCAGCCCGTGCGGGCGCACCACGTGCACCGCCGAGTCGCGCACCCCGGCCGCCAGCACCTTCCCCGGCCACTCGGGGTCCCGGTGCCCGTCCCCCACGAACAGCAGGGCGCCCACCAGGGAGCGCACCATGTTGTGGCAGAACGCGTCCGCCTCCACGGTGCCCTCCAGCACCCCGTCGGCGCCGCGCTCCCAGCTGAGCCGGCGCAGCGTACGGATCGTCGTCGCGCCCTCGCGCCGCTTGCAGTACGCCGCGAAGTCGTGTTCGCCCAGCAGCCGCTGGGAGGCGGCGTCCATCGCCGCCATGTCCAGCGGCCAGTTGTGCCACAGCACATGGCCGCGCCGCAGCGGGTCCACCCCGCCCGGATGGTCGCTCACCCGGTAGACGTACCGGCGCCAGATCGCCGAGAAGCGCGCGTCGAAATCCGCCGGGGCGCGGGAGACCCGGCGCACCCGTACGTCCTGCGGCAGCCGGCCGGTCAGGCGGCGGTGCAGGTTCTCCCGCTGCTCCTCCCACACCTCCGCCGGCAGGTCCACGTGGGCCACCTGGCCGCGCGCGTGCACCCCGGCGTCGGTACGGCCGGCCACCGTCAGCTCGTACCCCCGCGCCGAGCGGGTGACGACCCGCAGCGCCTCCTCCAGCTCCTCCTGTACGGTGCGCCGCCCCCGCTGGCGCGCCCAGCCGGAGAACGCCGCGCCGTCGTAGGACACGTCAAGACGTACCCGAACCGTCTCGGACACCCGCTACTTCCTCTCCTCCGCACGCCCCACATGGCGCTGGGCCTGTCTCCCCCGAAAGGGTGACAGGCCCAGCGGCACAGACCAACCAGGACCGGAATCAGGCCTCGGTCTCGTCCTTCTTCTCCTCGGCCTTGGCCTCGGCCGGAGCCTCGGTCGCCTCGGCGGCCTCGGTCGCCTCGGTCTCCTTCACCGAACGCTTGGTGGCGGCCTCGGCCTCGCCGACCGCCTCCTGCTGCACGGTGAGGGCCTCCACCAGCTCGATCACGGCCATGGGGGCGTTGTCCCCGCGGCGGTTGCCGATCTTGGTGATCCGGGTGTAGCCGCCCGGACGGTTCGCGAACTGCGGACCGATCTCGGTGAAGAGGGTGTGCACGACGCTCTTGTCGGTGACGGTGCGCATCACCTGACGACGGTTGTGCAGGTCGCCCTTCTTCGCCTTGGTGATCAGCCGCTCGGCGACCGGACGCAGCCGGCGGGCCTTGGCGACCGTGGTGGTGATCCGGCCGTGCTCGAACAGCGCGGTGGCGAGGTTCGCCAGCATGAGCCGCTCGTGGGCGGGGCCGCCACCGAGCCGGGCACCCTTCGTGGGCTTCGGCATGGTCTGTCTCCTTCATCTGTCTGCACCGGCCGTGTCAGGTACCGGTGTCAGGGCGCCACTGGTCAGCAGTGGCCACTGTCAGCCGCGAGGGCCGCTCAGTACCGCTCTGTCAGTACTGCTCGGTCTCCGCGAAGCCCGTGTCCCCGTCGTCCTCGGCCCCGAAGGCGTCGGCGGCGGTGGTCGGGTCGAATCCGGGCGGGCTGTCCTTGAGGGCCAGGCCCATGCCGGCCAGCTTCGCCTTGACCTCGTCGATCGACTTGGCACCGAAGTTCCGGATGTCCAGCAGATCGGCCTCGGAGCGGGCCACCAGCTCGCCCACCGAGTGGATGCCCTCACGCTTGAGGCAGTTGTAGGAGCGGACGGTCAGCTCCAGCTCCTCGATCGGCAGCGCCAGGTCGGCGGCGAGCGCCGCGTCGGTCGGCGAGGGGCCCATGTCGATGCCCTCGGCGTCGACGTTCAGCTCACGCGCCAGGCCGAACAGCTCGACCAGGGTCTTGCCGGCGGACGCCATGGCGTCGCGCGGACGCATGGCCTCCTTGGTCTCGACGTCGACGACCAGCTTGTCGAAGTCGGTGCGCTGCTCCACACGGGTGGCCTCGACCTTGTAGGTCACCTTCAGCACCGGGCTGTAGATCGAGTCGACCGGGATCCGGCCGATCTCCTGGCCCGCCGCCTTGTTCTGGACGGCGGAGACGTAGCCGCGACCGCGCTCGACGGTCAGCTCCATCTCCAGCTTGCCCTTGTTGTTCAGGGTCGCCAGCACCAGGTCGGGGTTGTGAACCTCGACCCCGGCCGGCGGGGCGATGTCGGCCGCGGTCACCAGGCCGGGACCCTGCTTGCGCAGGTACATCACCACGGGCTCGTCGTGCTCCGAGGAGACGACCAGCTGCTTGATGTTGAGGATGAGGTCGGTCACATCCTCCTTGACGCCCGGCACGGTGGAGAACTCGTGCAGCACGCCGTCGACACGGATGCTGGTGACGGCCGCACCCGGGATGGAGGACAGCAGGGTGCGCCGCAGGGAGTTACCGAGCGTGTACCCGAAGCCGGGCTCCAGCGGCTCGATCACGAACCGGGAGCGGAACTCGTCGACGACCTCTTCGGTCAAAGAGGGACGCTGAGCGATCAGCATGAAAAGAACTCCAGTCTTCGGCACCCACTATTTGATGCCGAGCCCGACAGCGGTGTCCGACAGCCGGAACACCGCACGATGTGTTTCAAGAGTACGGGCGGAGCCCCCGGTCTCCCCGGGTGACTCCGCCCACACCACTACTTGGAGTACAGCTCCACGATCAGCTGCTCCTGCACCTGGGTGTCGATCACCTGGCGTTCGGGCAGCGCGTGCACCAGCACCCGCAGACGCGACGGAATGGACTCCAGCCACGCCGGCACGGTCTTGTCGCCGGCCTCGGCCTTGGCGACCTCGAACGGCGTCAGGTTACGGGAGGACTCCCGCACCTCGACGATGTCGCTCGGGGACACCCGCGCCGAGGGGATGTCGTTCTTCCGGCCGTTCAGCAGGATGTGGCCGTGCCGCACCAGCTGACGGGCGTGGTCCCGGGACTTGGCGAAGCCGGCCCGGTAGACGACGTTGTCCAGTCGCGACTCGAGGATCCGCAGCAGGTTCTCGCCAGTCTTGCCCTGCTGCCGGTTGGCCTCGGTGTAGTAGCCGCGGAACTGCTTCTCAAGAACACCGTAGATCCGCGCGCACTTCTGCTTCTCACGCATCTGAAGCAGGTACTCGCTGTCCTTGGTGCGCCCGCGTCCGTGCTCACCCGGGGGGTAAGGACGGATTTCGATCGGGCACTTCGCGCTCTCGCACTTGCTCCCCTTGAGGAAGAGCTTCTGCTTCTCCCGACGGCATCGCTTGCAGTCGGCCCCGGTGTAACGCGCCATTGTCTATCTGTCTCCTACTTCGGCCTGGTCAGACGCGGCGGCGCTTGGGCGGGCGGCATCCGTTGTGCGGGGTGGGGGTGACGTCCTGGATGGAGCCGACCTCGAGCCCGGTCGCCTGGAGCGAGCGGATCGCGGTCTCACGGCCGGAGCCGGGGCCCTTCACGAAGACGTCAACCTTGCGCATGCCGTGCTCCTGCGCCCGCCGGGCCGCGTTCTCGGCGGCCATCTGTGCGGCGAAGGGGGTGGACTTGCGCGAGCCCTTGAAGCCGACATGGCCGGCGGAGGCCCACGAGATCACGTTCCCGGACGGGTCCGTGATCGAGACGATGGTGTTGTTGAACGTGCTCTTGATGTGAGCGTGCCCGTGGGCAACGTTCTTCTTTTCCTTGCGGCGCACCTTCTTGGCGCCAGCCGTACGGCCCTTCGGAGGCATATACACGTACTCCTGTGGAGGTGGTCGGTCCTACAACACGGACCGCTGGAACAGCGTCCGGTGCGGACTACTTCTTGCCCGGCTTCTTCTTGCCGGCGATCGCGCGACGCGGGCCCTTGCGGGTACGCGCGTTGGTCTTGGTGCGCTGACCGTGGACCGGCAGGCCGCGGCGGTGACGCAGACCCTCGTAGCAGCCGATCTCGACCTTGCGGCGGATGTCGGCCTGGATCTCGCGACGGAGGTCACCCTCGGTCTTGAGGTTGGCGTCCACGTACTCGCGGAGCTTGACGAGGTCTTCCTCGGCAAGGTCGCGCACGCGGGTGTCGGGGTTCACCCCGGTGCTGGCAAGGGTCTCCTGAGCACGGGTGCGCCCGATGCCGAAGACGTAGGTGAGGGCAACCTCGACGCGCTTTTCACGCGGGAGGTCGACGCCTGCGAGGCGTGCCATGAATGTGGCTCCTGATGGGCTCTTCGGAGGTCTTCCGCAGCACCGTTCCCGTAAGACTCACGAAGTTTTACGAGCCGGGTCCCCGGCCTCCGACCGGGGGTGTCGTCCCCGCGCTGAATGGCGAGGGGTCGGGTGTCTGCGTATCTACATATATGCGTGTCGCGGCGTCGCGCGAAGAACTGCTACGAGTACGAGGCGGTGGCGGTCTGCGTCAGCCCTGGCGCTGCTTGTGGCGCAGGTTCTCGCAAATGACCATGACCCGCCCGTGACGGCGGATCACCTTGCACTTGTCGCAGATCTTCTTGACGCTCGGCTTGACCTTCATGAGAGTGAGGTTCTCCGAGTCGGTACGAACGATCTGGATTTACTTGTAGCGGTAGACGATCCGCCCGCGGGTCAGGTCGTAGGGAGAAAGCTCCACCACGACCCGGTCGTCGGGAAGAATACGGATGTAGTGCATCCGCATCTTGCCGCTGATGTGCGCGAGGACCTGATGCCCGTTCTGGAGCTCTACCTTGAACATCGCGTTCGGCAGGGACTCGACAACAGTGCCCTCGATCTCGATGGCCCCTTGTTTTTTGGCCATACTTGAGCGCTTCACCTTCCGGGATCGGCTACCTGGACAGCCCTGAACGCATGGGTGCACCAGGACCGACCTATCACTCTACGGCACCCCACCCGAAAAGACGAATCCATGATCTTTTCCCCGGATCGGAGATCATTACGCCGCCGGATCACGCCAATGGGTCAGGGGCGGCCTGAACGCCCAGCTCGGCCAGTCGCGCCCGGCCACCGTCCGGCGCCGTCAGCACCAGCGGCCCCTCCTCGGTGAGCGCCACCGAGTGCTCCCAGTGCGCCGCCCAGCTGCCGTCGTTCGTCTTGACGGTCCACTCGTCGTCCAGCACGTGCGTCTTCGCGGTTCCCAGGGAGATCATCGGCTCGATCGCCAGGCACATCCCGGGCACCAGCTTCGGCCCGCGCCCGCGCCGTCGCTCCACGTAGTTGAGCACATGCGGGTCCATGTGCATCTCGGAGCCGATGCCGTGCCCGCCGTACTCCTCGACGATCCCGTACTTGCCCGAGGAGGGACGCGGCTGCCGCCGGATGTACCCCTCGATCGCCTTGGAGATGTCGACCAGCCTGCCGCCCTTGCGCACCGCCGCGATGCCCGCCCACAGGGACGCCTCGGTCACCCGGTCCAGCTCCCGCACCTCGGCGGAGTGGCCCTCGCCCACGAACACGGTCAGCGCCGCGTCCCCGTGCCAGCCGTCGACCACCGCGCCGGCGTCGATGGAGATGATGTCGCCGGACGCCAGCACCGTCCCGGGCCCCGGGATCCCGTGCACCACGACATCGTTCACCGAGGTGCAGATGTTGCCGGTGAAGCCCCCGTACCCCAGGAAGTTCGGCTTGGCGCCGTGCTCGCGCAGCGTGGCCGCCGCGATCTCGTCCAACTCGGCCGTGGAGGCCCCCGGCACCGCCGCCGCCGCGCACCTGCGGTGGATCTCCGCCACCACCAGCCCGGCCGCGCGCATCTTGGCGATCTGCTCGGGGGTCTTGATCTCCACCATCGGGGTTTCCCTCATCTTCGCTTCGGGCGGATCGGGGCGGCCCACACCGGGCCCCTCCCACAGTACGGCCGCAGCGCCCGCCCCAAGGCGGTCGCTGCGGCCGTCACAACGGCGGGGACACGCCCCGTACGCGCCGCGCTACGCGGCGTCCGCTTCCGGCAGCGCGGCCAGCGCGCGCTGCGTGATCTCCGGTACCGGGCCCAGGGCCGCGATGGTCACCACGAGGCCCTGCTCCCGGTAGTAGCCGATGATCGGCTCGGTCTCCTGGTGGTACAGCTCCAGGCGGTGCCGGACCGTGTCCTCCTGGTCGTCGTCGCGCTGGTACAGCTCGCCGCCGCACACGTCGCAGACACCGGGGACGGCCGGCGGCGCGTACTCCACGTGGAAGACGTGCCCGCTGTTCTTGCGGCACATCCGGCGGCCGGCGATCCGCTTGACCACCTCGTCCTCGGGAACCTCCAGGTCGAGCACGGCGGTGAGCTTGTGCCCGCCCTCGCCCAGCAGCTCGTCCAGCGCCTGCGCCTGGGCGATGTTGCGGGGGAAGCCGTCCAGCAGAAAACCGTCCCCGGCGTCCGGCTGAGCCAGCCGGTCCGCCGCCATCGCGATGGTCACCTCGTCCGGGACCAGACCACCCTCGCGCAGGATCTGCTGGACCTCGCGGCCCAGCTCCGTGCCCTGGCTGATGTTGTCCCTGAACAGGTTTCCGGTCGAGACGTGCGGAATGCCAAGACGTTCGGCGAGGAGCGCGGCCTGCGTGCCCTTGCCCGCGCCCGGCGGTCCGACGAGGACGATTCGCATCAGCGGAGGAACCCTTCGTAATTGCGCTGGTGGAGCTGGCTCTCGATCTGCCGCACCGTTTCCAGGCCGACACCCACGATGATCAGGATGGATGTGCCACCGAAGGGGAAGTCCTGCTGGGCGTTGAACATCACCAGTGCCACCGTCGGCACGAGCGCGATCAGACCCAGGTACATCGCCCCGGGCCACGTGATGCGGTTCAGCACATAGCTCAGGTATTCGACCGTGGGCCGGCCAGCCCGGATACCCGGGATGAAACCACCATACTTCTTCATGTTTTCGGCCACGTCTTCGGGGTTGAAGGTGATGGCCACGTAGAAGAACGCGAAGAAGACGATCAGCAGGAAGTAGGTGACGATGTAGTACGGGTGGTCACCACCGGTGAAGTACCGCTGCACCCAGTCCGCCCAGCCCCCGGCGTCCGCACCGGCGAACTGCACCAGCAGCTGCGGGATGTACAGCAGCGAGGACGCGAAGATCACCGGGATGACACCGGCCTGGTTGACCTTGAGCGGGATGTACGTGGAGGTGCCGCCGTACGAGCGGCGGCCGATCATGCGCTTCGCGTACTGCACCGGGATCCGGCGCTGGGCCAGCTCGACGAAGACGACCAGGCCGACCATGGCCAGACCACAGGCCACCACGACACCGAACTCGATCCAGCCGTCCGCCAGCGTGCCGGAGAGCTTGATCTGCCACAGCGCCGACGGGAAGCCGGCCGCGATGGAGACGAACATCAGCATCGACATGCCGTTGCCGATGCCGCGGTCGGTGATCAGCTCACCCATCCACATGATCAGCGCGGTGGCCGAGGTGAGGGCGATCACCATGATCACCGTGGTGAAGATGGAGTCGGAGGGGATGATGTCACCCGCGACCGTGCAGTTGGGGAAGAGGGTGCCGGAGCGGGCGGTGGCGACCAGACCGGTCGCCTGGAGCACCGCCAGGGCCATCGTCAGATAACGCGTGTACTGGGTGATCTTGGCCTGCCCCGACTGCCCCTCCTTCTTCAGGGCCTCGAGGCGGGGGATCACGACGACAAGCAGCTGCAGAATGATGCTCGCGGTGATGTACGGCATGATGCCGAGCGCAAAGATGGTCAGCTGGAGCAGAGCGCCACCACTGAACATGTTCACCAGACCGAACAGCCCGGAACCGGCCCCGCCGGCCTGGGCCTCGTCCACACACTGCTGGACGTTCTGGAAACTGACGCCGGGAACCGGAACGTGCTGTCCGAAGCGGAACAGCACCACGATGCCGAGTGTGAAGAGCAGCTTCTTGCGCAGGTCAGGCGTCCGGAACGCCCGGGCGAACGCGGTGAGCACGGTTCCTCCTGCGCCCCCCGCGGCGCGCGCGAGAGGGATGGTCTTGAAGGTCAACGGATAGAAACTGGGCACAAACTCCGCTGCCCGCCGGGCAGCGGTCGGCCCCGGTTGACGGCAACGCACGCCACCTTACCGGCGGATGCGCCAGGCCGGAACGACTGACCGGGGATGCCTCGTTCAGGCATCCCCGGTCACTCGCACTTCATGCGGCTCAGAGAAGCTCGGTCACGGTGCCGCCGGCCGCGGTGATCTTCTCCTTGGCGGAGCCGGAAACGGCGTCGACCGTCACCGTCAGCGCCACCGAGATGTCACCGGAGCCGAGGACCTTCACCAGCTCGTTCTTCCGCACCGCGCCCTTGGCCACGAGGTCGGCGACGGTCACGTCGCCACCCTCGGGGTACAACTGCGCCAGCTTCTCCAGGTTGACGACCTGGAACTGCTTGTGGTTCGGGTTGTTGAAGCCCTTGAGCTTGGGCAGCCGCATGTACAGCGGCAGCTGCCCGCCCTCGAAGCCCGCCCGCACCTGGTACCGGGCCTTGGTGCCCTTGGTACCGCGACCGGCGGTCTTGCCCTTGGACGCCTCACCACGACCCACGCGGATCTTGGTGGTCTTGGCGCCCGGCGCGGGCCGCAGGTGGTGCAGCTTCAGCGGCGTGCCGCTGTTCTCTTCCTGCGCCATGTCAGTTGACCTCCTCGACCGTCACCAGGTGACGCACCGAGCGGAGCATGCCGCGGAACTCCGGGCGGTCGTCCTTGACGACCACGTCGTTGATCCGCTTCAGGCCCAGCGAGCGCAGCGTGTCCCGGTGGTTCTGCTTGCTGCCGATGTAGGACTTGACCTGGGTGATCTTCAGCTGCGCCATTACGCACTCACCCCGGCACGGGCCCGCAGCAGAGCGGCGGGAGCCACGTCCTCCAGCGGCAGACCACGGCGGGCGGCGATCTCCTCGGGGCGCTGCAGGCCCCGCAGAGCGGCCACCGTGGCGTGCACGATGTTGATCGGGTTCGACGAACCGAGCGACTTGCTCAGCACGTCGTGGATGCCCGCGCACTCCAGCACGGCGCGCACCGGGCCACCGGCGATCACACCGGTACCGGGGGACGCCGGCTTGAGCAGTACGACACCCGCGGCCTCCTCACCCTGGATCGGGTGCGGAATGGTGCCCTGGATACGGGGGACCTTGAAGAAGTGCTTCTTGGCCTCCTCCACACCCTTGGCGATGGCGGCCGGCACCTCCTTGGCCTTGCCGTAACCGACACCCACGGTGCCGTCACCGTCGCCCACCACGACCAGCGCGGTGAAGCTGAAGCGACGACCACCCTTCACAACCTTGGCGACGCGGTTGATCGCGACGACACGCTCGACGTACGCGGTCTTCTCGGCGGCAGCGCCACCGTCCCGACCCTTACGGTCCCGTCGCTCGCCGCCACCGGCGCCGCCACCGCGGCGCTGGGGTCCAGCCATTGGAATTACCTCTCTCGAATCAGTCGACGGAACCGGCTCAGAACTTGAGCCCCGCCTCACGGGCGGCGTCCGCGAGCGCGGCCACGCGCCCGGCGTACCTGTTGCCGCCACGGTCGAAGACCACGGCGTCGATGCCCGCGGCCTTGGCCCGCTCGGCGACCAGCGCACCGACCTTCTTGGCCTTGTCGCTCTTGTCGCCCTCGTTCCCGCGGATGGAGACATCCAGGGAGGAGGCCGACGCCAGCGTGTGACCCTCGATGTCGTCGATGACCTGGGCCACCATGTGACGGTTCGAGCGGGTCACGACCAGGCGCGGACGCACGGCGGTGCCGGAGACCTTCTTGCGGATCCGCAGGTGACGCCGCTTGTTCGCCGTACGCTTACGGGCATCGCCCTTGGCGATCTTGATGCCGTATGCCATGGCTTACTTACCAGCCTTTCCGACCTTGCGGCGGATGACCTCGCCCGCGTACTTGACGCCCTTGGCCTTGTACGGGTCGGGCTTGCGCAGCTTGCGGATCTTCGCGGCGACCTCGCCGACCTTCTGCTTGTCGATCCCCTGAACACTGAGCTTCGTGGGCGAGTCCACCTTGAAGGTGATGCCCTCGGGAGCCTCGACCAGGATCGGGTGGCTGTAGCCGAGGGAGAACTCCAGGTTGGAGCCCTTCGCGGCCACGCGGTAACCGACACCGCTGATTTCGAGGTCCTTGCTGTACCCATCGGTCACGCCGATGATCAGGTTCGCCACCAGCGTGCGGGACAGGCCGTGCAGGGACTTGTTCCGGTTCTCGTCGTTCGGGCGGGAGACGACGATGGTGCCGTCCTCGCTCCGCTCGACATCGATAGGCGCGGCGACCGTGTGCGAGAGGGAACCCTTGGGGCCCTTCACCGCAACCGTACGGCCGTCGATGGTGACGTCCACACCGGCGGGAACCTGGATGGGGAGCTTGCCGATACGCGACATGGCTATCCGTTCCCTTCCGTTACCAGACGTAGGCGAGGACTTCCCCACCCACGCCCTTCTTCTGAGCCTGCTGACCGGTCAGGAGACCGTTGGACGTGGAGATGATCGCCACGCCCAGGCCACCCAGCACGCGGGGCAGGTTGGTGGACTTCGCGTAGACCCGCAGGCCCGGCTTCGAGATCCGCTTGATGCCGGCGATCGAACGCTCGCGGTTCGGGCCGTACTTCAGCTCGAGCACGAGGGCCTGGCCCACGGGGGCCTCCTCGGTCTTCCAGCCGGTGATGTAGCCCTCCTGCTGGAGGATCTCCGCGATGTGGGTCTTGATCTTGCTCTGCGGCATCACGACGGTGTCGTGGTACGCCGAGTTGGCGTTCCGCAGACGAGTCAGCATGTCTGCGATGGGGTCGGTCATGGTCATGAGACGGCCTTCGGCCTCTCTCACCGGGGTTTCTCCGGGGCCGCCCCGTACGGATGTGTACGGGGCCGGCCCCAAAGACCTACGGCGTAGTAGTGATTACCAGGAGCTCTTGGTGACGCCCGGCAGTTCGCCGCGGTGCGCCATCTCGCGAAGGCACACGCGGCACAGGCCGAACTTGCGGTACACGGAGTGCGGCCGTCCGCAGCGCTGGCAACGGGTGTAACCGCGCACCGCGAACTTCGGCTTGCGCCCGGCCTTCTGGATCAGGGCCTTCTTCGCCATGGCTCACGCCTCCTTGAACGGGAAACCGAGGTGACGCAGCAGGGCGCGGCCCTCCTCGTCGGTGGTCGCCGTGGTCACCACGGTGATGTCCATGCCCCGGACCCGGTCGATCTTGTCCGGGTCGATCTCGTGGAACATGACCTGCTCGGTCAGACCGAAGGTGTAGTTGCCCCGGCCGTCGAACTGCTTCGGGGACAGGCCCCGGAAGTCGCGGATGCGCGGCAGCGCCAGCGACAGCAGACGGTCCAGGAACTCCCACATCCGGTCACCGCGCAGCGTGGTGTGCGCGCCGATCGGCTGGCCCTCACGCAGCTTGAACTGCGCGATGGACTTGCGGGCCTTGGTGACGGAAGGCTTCTGGCCGGTGATCGTGGCGAGGTCGCGGATGGCGCCCTCGATCAGCTTGGAGTCGCGGGCGGCGTCGCCCACACCCATGTTGACCACGATCTTGGTCAGGCCCGGGATCTGCATGACGTTCTCGTAGGAGAACTGCTCGTGCAGCTTGCCGGCGATCTCTTCGCGGTAGCGCGTCTTCAGACGCGGGATCGCGGTGGTGGCAGTGGCAGTCATCAGATGTCCTCACCGGTTCGCCGGGCAACGCGGATCTTGTTGCCCTCGTCGTCGAAGCGGTAGCCGACACGGGTGACGACCTTCTTGCCGTCCTTCTCCACGATGAGCTGAACATTGCTCACGTGAATCGGGGCTTCGGTCGTCACGATGCCGCCGGTCTTCGACCCACGAGCCGTCTGACCGGCCTTCGTGTGCTTCTTGACCCGGTTGACACCCTCGACCAGGACCCGGTCCTCGCGGGGGAAGGCCACGATGACCTTGCCCTGCTTGCCCTTGTCCTTTCCGGTGATGACCTGGACCAGGTCGCCCTTCTTGATCTTCATCGGTTACAGCACCTCCGGCGCGAGGGAGATGATCTTCATGAACTTCTTCTCGCGCAGCTCACGGCCGACCGGGCCGAAGATACGGGTGCCGCGGGGGTCACCGTCGTTCTTCAGAATGACGGCGGCGTTCTCGTCGAAGCGGATGTACGAGCCATCCGGACGCCGGCGCTCCTTGACGGCGCGCACGATGACGGCCTTGACGACGTCACCCTTCTTCACGTTGCCACCGGGGATCGCGTCCTTGACGGTGGCGACAATGACGTCCCCGATGCCCGCGTAGCGGCGACCCGAGCCACCGAGAACGCGGATGCAAAGGATTTCCTTCGCGCCCGTGTTGTCGGCGACGCGCAGTCGCGACTCCTGCTGGATCATGGTTACTTCGCCTTCTCTAGGATCTCGACGACGCGCCACCGCTTGGTGGCGGACAGCGGCCGGGTCTCCATCAGGAGCACGCGGTCACCGATGCCTGCGGCATTCTGCTCGTCGTGCGCCTTGAGCTTGTTGGTCCGGCGGATGATCTTGCCGTAGAGCGCGTGCTTGACGCGGTCCTCAACAGCGACAACGACGGTCTTGTCCATCTTGTCGCTGACGACCAGACCCTCACGGGTCTTCCGCCGGCCGCGCTCCGCCTCGGAGGTCGGGGTCGTCTCAGTCACATTCTTCTCACTCATCAGGCGCTCTCCACCGTCTCCACCGAGGCCTCGATGCCGAGCTCGCGCTCGCGCATCAGCGTGTAGATCCGGGCGATGTCCTTGCGGACGGCCTTGAGCCGGCTGTTGTTCTCCAGCTGTCCGGTCGCCGACTGGAAGCGGAGCCGGAACAGCTCCTCCTTGGCCTCACGCAGCTTCCCAACGAGTTCCTCGCTGTTCAGCTCGCGCAGCTCCGAAACCTTGGTTCCGGTCGCCATCACGCCTCACCTGCCTCGCGCCGAACGATCCGGCACTTCATCGGAAGCTTGTGAGCAGCGCGGATCAGCGCCTCACGAGCAATCTTCTCGTTGGGGTAGGACAGCTCGAACATCACCCGTCCGGGCTTGACGTTCGCGACCCACCACTCCGGCGAACCCTTACCGGAACCCATGCGGGTCTCGGCGGGCTTCTTGGTCAGCGGGCGGTCGGGGTAGATGTTGATCCACACCTTTCCGCCACGCTTGATGTGCCGGGTCATCGAGATACGTGCGGCCTCGATCTGCCGGTTGGTGACGTACGCGGCGGTGACGGCCTGGATGCCGTACTCGCCGAATGCCACCTCGGTACCACCCTTGGCCATACCCGAGCGCTTCGGGTGGTGCTGCTTGCGGTGCTTGACCCTGCGGGGGATCAGCATGACGGTCAGCCCTCCGTTCCGGTGCTCTCGGCAGCCGGAGCGGCAGCGGCGGGAGCCTCGGCCTTGGGAGCCTCGGCACCGGCGCTCTGCTGCTGCGGCTTGCGGCCGCGGCCACCACGCTCGCCACGACCACCCCGCGCGGGACGGTCGCCGGCGCCACCACCGCGCGACGGGCGGTTGCCCGCCCGGGCGGCGGCGTTCTCCGCGCGGACCTCGGCGATGTTCTTGACGTCGCCCTTGTAGATCCAGACCTTCACGCCGATGCGACCAAAGGTGGTACGGGCCTCGAAGAAGCCGTAGTCCACGTTCGCGCGCAGGGTGTGCAGGGGAACCCGGCCCTCGCGGTAGAACTCGGAGCGGGACATCTCGGCGCCGCCGAGACGGCCACCGCACTGGATCTTGATGCCCTTGGCGCCGGCCTTCATCGTGCTCTGCATCGACTTGCGCATCGCACGGCGGAAGGAGACACGGGAGGACAGCTGCTCGGCGACCGCCTGGGCCACCAGCTGGGCGTCCAGCTCGGGGTTCTTGACCTCGAGGATGTTGAACTGGATCTGCTTGCCGGTCAGCTTCTCCAGGTTGCCCCGCAGGCGGTCGGCCTCGGCGCCGCGGCGGCCGATGACGATGCCCGGGCGGGCGGTGTGGACGTCGACGCGGACCCGGTCACGGGTGCGCTCGATCTCCACCTTGGAGATGCCGGCCCGCTCCATGCCCTGGGTGAGCATGCGGCGGATGGCGACGTCTTCCTTGACGTAGTCCTTGTAAAGCTTGTCGGCGTACCAGCGCGACTTGAAGTCGGTTGTGATGCCGAGGCGGAACCCATGCGGGTTTACCTTCTGGCCCATTACCGGGTCCCTTCCTTGCTGCTGACGACCACGGTGATGTGGCTGGTCCGCTTACGGATCCGGTAGGCCCGGCCCTGAGCGCGCGGCTGGAACCGCTTCAGGGTCGGACCCTCGTCGACGTACGCCTCACTGATGTAGAGGCTGTCGATGTCCGTGTGGTCGTAGTTGTGCGCGGCGTTGGCGATGGCGCTGTCGAGCACCTTCCCCACCGGCACGCTCGCGGCCTGCGGCGCAAAGCGCAGGATCGCCTGAGCCTCCGCGGCATTGAGCCCACGGATGAGGTCCACCACCCGGCGGGCCTTCATGGGCGTGACGCGGATGTGCCGCGCACGGGCCATGGCGTCCATGGTTGTCCCTTCGGTGTCGGTCATGGTCATTCACGCCCGCCTCAGCGGCGGCGCGACTTCCGGTCGTCCTTGACGTGGCCCCGGAAGGTGCGCGTCGGCGCGAACTCGCCGAGCTTGTGGCCGACCATCGACTCGGTGACGAACACCGGGACGTGCTTGCGGCCGTCGTGCACCGCGATGGTGTGCCCCAGCATGGCCGGGATGATCATCGAGCGGCGAGACCAGGTCTTGATGACGTTCTTGGTGCCTGCTTCGTTCTGCGTGTCCACCTTCTTGATCAGGTGGTCGTCGACGAAGGGCCCCTTCTTGAGACTGCGCGGCATGTTCTCGCCAGCTCCTAGCGCTTCTTGTTCGTCTTGCGGCGGCGGACGATGTACTTGTTGCTGGCCTTCTTCGGCGAGCGCGTACGACCTTCCTTCTTGCCCCAGGGCGAAACCGGGTGGCGACCACCCGAGGTCCGGCCCTCGCCACCACCGTGGGGGTGGTCAACGGGGTTCATCACCACACCGCGGACGGTCGGGCGAACGCCCTTCCAGCGCATACGGCCGGCCTTGCCCCAGTTGATGTTCGACTGCTCGGCGTTGCCGACCTCACCAACAGTGGCGCGGCAGCGGATGTCGACCAGCCGGATCTCACCGGAGGGCATCCGGAGGTGCGCCATGCGCCCCTCCTTCGCCAGCAGCTGCACGGAGGCACCGGCGGAGCGGGCGAACTTCGCACCGCCACCGGGCTGCAGCTCGATGGCGTGGATGACCGTACCGACCGGGATGTTGCGCAGCGGCAGGTTGTTGCCGGGCTTGATGTCGGCACCGGGGCCGTTCTCAATCCGGTCACCCTGCTTGAGGTGCGCGGGGGCGATGATGTACCGCTTCTCGCCGTCCGCGTAGTGCAGGAGGGCGATACGGGCGGTGCGGTTGGGGTCGTACTCGATGTGCGCGACCTTGGCCGGCACACCGTCCTTGTCGTGCCGACGGAAGTCGATCAGGCGGTAGGCACGCTTGTGGCCGCCACCCTGGTGGCGGACGGTCACACGACCGGCGTTGTTACGGCCGCCCTTGCTGTGCAGCGGGCGGACCAGCGACTTCTCCGGCGTGGACCGCGTGATCTCGACGAAGTCGGCGACACTGGCGCCACGACGGCCCGGAGTCGTCGGCTTGTACTTGCGGATTCCCATTTCTCAGTCCTCGTCCGATATCGGACGACTCGGCCTCCGCTAGGAGACCGGGCCGCCGAAGATGTCGATGCTGTCGCCCTCGGCGAGGGTCACGATGGCGCGCTTGGTGTTCGCGCGCTTGCCGTAACCGGTGCGGGTGCGCTTGCGCTTGCCCTGCCGGTTGATCGTGTTGACCCCGGTGACCTTGACCGAGAAGACCTCTTCGACGGCCTGCTTGATCTGGGTCTTGTTGGCGCGCGGGTCGACGATGAACGTGTACTTGTTCTCATCGAGGAGCGCGTAGCTCTTCTCCGACACCACCGGCTTGATCAGAAGATCGCGGGGGTCCGAGAACTCCTTGCTGCTGACCGGGGTGGCGATCGCGTCGCTCATCAGGCGTCGCTCCCTTCGAGCTGCTTGTCGAACGTCACCTTGGCCTCGCCGGCCACGAAACGGTCGAAGGCGGCCTTGGTGAAGACGACATCGTCGGAGTCGACCACGTCGTACGTGTTCAGCTGACCCGGGTCCAGGATGTGCACCTGGGGCAGGTTGCGGGCGGCCAGCCAGCCGGCCTCGTCCGAGCGCTCGATGACCAGCAGGACCTTCTTGCGGTCGCTGATCTTGCCGAGCAGGGTCTTGACCGCCTTGGTGGAGATCAGACCCTCGGCGATCACGCCGGTCACGACGTGAATGCGCTCGTGGCGGGCCCGGTCCGAGAGGGCACCGCGCAGGGCGGCGGCCTTCATCTTCTTCGGGGTCCGCTGGCTGTAGTCGCGCGGCACGGGGCCGTGGACGACGCCACCGCCGGCGAACTGCGGCGCACGGGTCGAACCCTGGCGGGCGCGGCCGGTGCCCTTCTGGCGGTAAGGCTTCTTGCCACCGCCGCGGACTTCGCCGCGCGTCTTGGTCTTGTGCGTACCCTGTCGGGCCGCGGCCTGCTGGGCGATGACGACCTGGTGGATCAGCGGAATGCTGACCTTGGCGTCGAAGATCTCCGCGGGGAGCTCGACGGTACCGGTCTTCTCGCCGGCGGGCGAAAGAATGTCAACGGTGCTCATTGGTTACCCTCAGGCCCCCTTGGCCGCGGTGCGGACCAGGACGAGGCCGCCGTTCGGACCGGGAACCGCGCCCTTGATGAGCAGCAGCCCCTTCTCCGCGTCAACGGCGTGGACGGTCAGGTTCTGGGTGGTGACCCGCTCGTTGCCCATCCGGCCCGCCATGCGCAGGCCCTTGAAGACACGACCCGGGGTGGCGCAGCCACCGATGGAGCCGGGCGAGCGGTGCTTGCGCTGCGTGCCGTGCGAGGCGCCGAGACCGGCGAAGCCGTGGCGCTTCATAACGCCGGCGAAGCCCTTGCCCTTGCTCTTGCCGGTCACATCGACCTTGACGCCGGAGTCGAACGCCTCGGCCGTGATCTCCTGGCCCAGGGTGTACTCGGCGGCGTCAGCGGTCCGCAGCTCGACCAGGTGGCGGCGCGGGGTGACATCGGCCTTGGCGAAGTGGCCCTTGAGGGGGCGGTTCACCTTGCGCGGGTCGATCTCGCCGAACGCGATCTGGACGGCTTCGTAGCCGTCCCTGTCGTTGGTGCGCACCTGGGTGACGATGCAGGGTCCGGCCTTGACGACGGTCACCGGGACGACACGGTTGTTCTCGTCCCAGACCTGGGTCATGCCGAGCTTCTCGCCCAGGACACCCTTGATCTGCTTGGTCATCTCTCCCGCGCCTCTCAGAGCTTGATCTCGATGTCGACGCCGGCCGGAAGGTCCAGGCGCATCAGCGAGTCAACGGTCTTGGGGGTCGGGTCGAGGATGTCGATCAGACGCTTGTGGGTGCGCATCTCGAAGTGCTCGCGCGAGTCCTTGTACTTGTGCGGCGACTTGATGACGCAGTACACGTTCTTCTCAGTGGGCAGCGGCACCGGGCCCGCGACCGACGCACCAGTGCGGGTCACCGTCTCGACGATCTTCTTCGCCGAGTTGTCGATGACCTCGTGGTCGTAGGCCTTGAGCCGGATGCGGATCTTCTGTCCCGCCATGGCTACTTCGTAGTCCTGTCTCTATCGTTTAACGCCCTGGAACCTGGCTTCCGCGCTCCCCCGCCCCGACCCACGCGGTCGGGTGTGTCGCGCTCCTCGCGTGAATCAACCACGAAGGTTTCTCCGGGGAGGAGGGTGGGGATGACTTCCACCAGGTGCCTGGCCGGACCCCCGCCCACGCTTCCCGGAAGATCCCGGTATTTCCGCACCTCAACGGGCGCGACGAATACAGTGGGACTCGCTTCCGGTCCTCCCGGCGGGAGGCGCGCGGCATCGGCTCCGGGCCGAGCAACCTGCTCAGTGTGCCATACCGGACACTCCCCTCGCCAATCGCGCGGGGTCGCTCAACCGTCCCCGGGGGCCCGCTGTGGTATGTGCAGCCGCAGCACGGCGCGTTCGGCCCACTCGGGCGGCTTCGTCAGCAGCGAGACACCCGCCATGACGGCGAACGCCAGCGGTACGGTCCAGGCGGCCGGCTGCGCCAGCAGCACGGTCAGCCAGCCGGGGTGCGGCCCGGTGAGCACGGAGGCCAGCGCGGCGCCGGTCGCGGCGCACACCCCGGCCACCAGACCGGCGGCGGCACCGGGCACGGTCAGCCCGCGCCACCATATCCCCAGCACCAGCAGCGGGCAGAAGGTGGAGGCCGCCACCGCGAACGCCCAGCCGACCAGCACATTGATGTCGACCCGCTCGGCGGGCAGCGACAGGCCCACCGCGACCAGCGCCCCCGCCGCCACCGCCAGCCGCAGCCGGGGCACCGAGGAGCGCGACAGATCGTGCGAGAGCCCGCCGGCCAGGGCCAGCAGCAGCCCCGAGGAGGTGGACAGGACGGCGGCGAACGCCCCCGCCGCCACCAGCGCGGTGAGCACCGCGCCCCACTGGCCGGGCACCATGGCGCCCGGCAGCACGACGGTGACCTGGTCGGTGTGCCCCTCGGTGATCAACTCGGCCGCGAACACCCGGCCCAGCAGCCCGTACACGGCGGGGAAGAGATAGAAGAGCCCCAGCAGGACGATGACCCCCACCGCCACCCGGCGGGCGATCCGGGCGGTGGCGCTGGTGTGGAACCGCATGATCACATGCGGTAGTCCGACCGCGCCCAGCGTGGTCGCCAGCAGCACCGACCAGGTGGCGAGCAGCGGCTGGCCCGAGTTGTGGATGTCCAGCAGCGGCCGGGACCAGGTGCCGGCGTCCACCCGCAGGGCAAGCTCGCGCCCCGGCTCCCCCGCGCGTACCAGCAGCACCAGCGCGGGCACCGCGATGAAGACGAGCTTCACCACGTAGTGGAACGCCTGCACATAGGTGGCCGCCCGCATCCCGCCCACCGCGATGGAGGAGCTGACGACCACCCCGGCGAGCACCACCCCCACCCAGTACGGCGTCCCGCTCACCAGGTGCAGCACCACCCCGGCGCCCTTGAACTGCGGGATCAGATACAGCCACATGATCACCAGCACGATCAGGGCGCACAGTTTGCGGATCGCCCGCGAGCCCAGCCGGTAGTCGGCGAAGTCGGGCACCGTGTACGCGCCCGAGCGCCGCATCGGCCCGGCCACCAGGGCGGCGACCGCGACGTACCCGGCGGTGAAGCCGACCGCCCACCACAGCGAGCCGACGCCGTTCTTCAGCATCAGCCCGGCCAGGCCCAGCACGGAGGCGGCCGAGACGTACTCACCGGCGATCGCCATGGCGTTCCAGCCGGGGCTGATCTGCTGGGAGGCGACGAGGAAGTCGGGGGTGCTGCGGGCCGCCCGCACCCCGTACACCCCGATGACCACACTGCTCAGGAAGAGCAGCGAGATGGCGAGCAGCGAGATCACGGCGCGCGATCCTCGATGCGCTCGGCGGCCCGTACGTGCAGCACGGCGATCACCAGCAGCAGCGGGTAGCTGCCGCCCATGAGCACCACCCAGGACAGTGGGGCGGGCAGCAGCCACAGCAGCCCGGAGAGCCCGGACAGCAGGCCGCCGAGCAGGAGCACGGTCCGCAGGGCGAGCCGCCGCTGCCGCCGGAAGAGCGCGCGGGCGGCCTCGGTGTCCGCCTCGGAGTCCGGGGAGGGCAGCGGCAGCAGATGCTGGGCGGGCCGGTGCCTGCGGGCCAGGGCGACCCGGGTCTGCGGACTGGTGACCCGCACCCGGCCACCGCCGCTCACCGGCCGGCCCCGTTCGCGTCCGCGCTCACGAACCCTCCCGCACGGCCGACAGCAGCCGCTCCTTGAGCGCGCGGGCGTGCCGGCGGCTCACCGGTACGTCCCCGGCCGGGGTGTGCGCCAGCAGCCCGGAGGAGGAACCGGCCCGCAGGTCGCGCACCCAGTGGATCGCGACGAGGTAGCCGCGGTGCACCCGTACGAAGCCGGCCGGGCCCCACACGGACTCCAGGTGGGAGAGCGCCAGCCGGATCAGATGCACTCCGCCGCCGGTGTGCAGCCGTACGTAGTCGCCGTGCGCCTCCACGAAGTAGACGTCGTCGCGCCGCACGAAGAAGATGTGCCGTCCGGTGTCGATCCGCACCACCGCGAGCTCGTCGGCGGCCGGCTCGGGCACCCGGGCGGCGCGGACCCGGGCGACGGCCTCGGCCAGCCGCTCGTCGCGCACCGGCTTGAGCAGATAGTCGACGGCGCCCATCTCCCCGGCCTCTTCGCGGTGCGCCTCGGAGGCGGTGACGAAGACGAGGACGGGCGGCTCGGAGAGCATGTTGAGCACCCGGCCCACCTCGACGCCGCTGAGCCCCGGCATGGAGACGTCGAGGAAGACCGCGTCGAACCCCTCGGTGCCCAGCAGCCGGACGGCGGTCTCCCCGCTGTCCGCGGCCAGGACGTCGTCGACCCCCTCGACTGTGTGCAGCACCTGGACCAGCTCGCGCCGGGTGGCGCCCTCGTCCTCCACGACCAGCACCCGCAGCCCCTGCCGCCCGGTCATCCGGTCACCACCCCGCGGCGGAACCGGGGCACCCGGACCACGACCTTGGTGCCGTTGCCGGGGGCGGTCTCGATGACGAGGCCGTACTCGGCGCCGTAGACGGCCCGCAGCCGCTGGTCGACGTTGGCGAGCCCGACGCTGCGGCTGGGCGGGCCGGTCCCGGCCAGTACCCCCTGGGCGAACTCCGGATCCATCCCCACCCCGTCGTCCTCCACCTCGATGACGCACAGCGGTCCCTCGGCGAATCCGGAGACCGATATGCCGCCGGTGCCGGTCTTGGGTTCCAGGCCGTGCCGTACGGCGTTCTCGACCAGCGGCTGGATCACCAGGAAGGGGATGGCGACGGCGAGGATGTCGGGGGCCATCCGCACCATGAGTTCCATCCGGTCGTCGAACCGGGCGCGCTGGAGTTCGAGATAGGTCTGTACGGCCTGCAACTCGTCGGCGACGGTGGCGTAGTCGCCCCGGACGGCGAAGCTGTAGCGCAGGTAGTCGGCGAAGTCGTGCAGCAACTCCCTGGCCCGCTCCGGCTCGGTGCGGATCCGGGCCCCGATGACGGCCAGCGCGTTGTGCAGGAAGTGCGGCGAGATCTGGGCGCGCAGCGTGCGCAGATCGGCCTGGGCTATCCGGCCCCGGGCGCGGCGCAGCGCGGCGTGGTCGAGGGAGCGCGCCACCAGCGCGCCCACCGGGGCGAGCGCTTCCTCCGCGCCGCCGCGCATCACCAGCGCCCCCGACAGTTCCCCGGCCACCAGCAGGGGCACCGCCGCCCACGGACCGCGCTGGACGGCGCCGCCCTGCTCGTACGCGAGCGCGAGGACCTCCCGCACCCCCTCCCCCGCCGTCCCGGCGGAGGCCACCGGTCCGTCGAGGTCGGCGAGCACCACCACCTCGGCGCCCAGCAGCCCGCGCAGCCGCCGCACGGCGCGCCCGGTCCCCCGCCCGTACAGGCCGTCGCGCAGCCCGGAGTCGACCCCCCGTACGCCCTCCAGCACCCGCACCACATCGCCCCCCGCCACCCCCCGGCCCCACCTGCGCCATCGCACCATGGCTGGCACGCTAACCCAGCCCCGTACGCCTGCTGAAGGCTCGTGCGCCCCCCTCATCCGTTTCCATGTCGCGGCCCGCTCGTTGAACGGTCGTATGCAGCACCCTCGGCGGACGCGGGAGAGTTTCTTGATCGCAACAGATGTGGTGAGCCAGCTGCTGGTTCAGCGATTCGGGGTCGCCGCGGCCAGAATCGGCGACGAGACGCCGCTCGCCGCGCTCGGCCTGGATTCCCTCGCCCTGGAGGAGCTGCGCCTGCTGATCGAGGACCGGCTGGACATCGATCTGGAGACGGTGGAGCTGACGCCGCGCGACACCGTGGGGAGACTGGTCGCCGTCGTCGGGCAGGAAGCCGTCGCCTGATGCCGGGCCGGCAGCCGCCGTTCGAGGCGGCGGTCACGGGGCTCGGCCTGGTGACCGCGGCCGGTGCGGGGGCGAAGGCGACGTGGCACGCGGTGACCGGCGGGGCGCCTCCGGAGGGCGTTCGGCGGCCTCCCGAGCTGGCCGAGCTGCCCTGCGACTTCATGTACCTGAACACCGGCCTGGACCCGGCCGCGGTGCTCGGGACGGCGGCGCTGCGGCTGATGGACCGCTTCACGCAGCTGGCGGTGATCGCCGCCCGCGAGGCGGTGGCCGACGCCGGTCTGGACCCGGCCGCGTGGGACGGTGCCAGGGTCGCCGTGGTCATCGGCTCCGCGCACGGCGGTCTGCCGTTCTACGACGAGCAGCACACCGTCCTGGCCTCCCGTGGCACCCGGCGGGTGTCGCCCAAGCTGGCGCCGCTGACCGTGGTCAACGGCGCGGCCTCCGGCGTGGTCGCGGACCTGGGGGCGCTGGGCCCCAGCCTGGCCGTGTCCACCGCGTGCTCCTCGGGCACCGTGGCGCTGGGCACCGCGCACCAGATGCTGCGCTCGGGCGCCTGCGACATCGTCATCGCCGGCGGTGCCGAGTCGGTGCTCTCCCGGCTGCTGATCGCCAGCGCCTGCCGGCTGAGGGCGGTCTCGACCCGGCGCTCGGACCCGGCCACGGCCTGCCGCCCCTTCGACGCGGACCGGGACGGGTTTGTGGTGGGCGAGGGGGCGGGGCTGCTGGTGCTGGAGCGCCCCGAGCACGCGCGGGCGCGCGGGGCCGCCGTACGCGCCGTGGTACGGGGCTACGGCGCCTCCTCCGACGCCTGCTCGGTGGTGGCCCCCGACCCGGAGGGCGCGGGCATCGAGCGGGCCCTGCGCACCGCGCTGGCGGACGCGGACCTGGCGGGCGCCGACGTGGACCATGTGAACGCGCACGGCACCTCCACGGTGCTGAACGACCTCATCGAGGGCCACGCCCTGTCCCGGGTGCTGGGCGACCGGCCGCTGGTGACCTCCACCAAGGCCGTCACCGGGCACACCCTGGGCGCCGCGGGCGGCATCGAGACCGCGCTGACCGTCCTGGCCCTGGAGGAGCAGACGGTTCCCCCGACCGTCAATCTCGCGACGCCCGACCCCGGGCTCCCGCCCGGCCTCGACCTGGTCCGCGGCGCCGCCCGCCGGGCCCATCTGCGGTGCGCGGTGAAGACCTCGCTCGGCTTCGGGGGCCACAACGCCGCGCTCGTCCTGACCCGTGACTGACCGGGAGCACCCATGCCCGACGAGGTGATCCGCTCCCTGACGGTGAGCGGCGTCCCGTACACCTACCGGCTGCTGCGGCGTTCCGGCCACGACGGCTCCGGCGCCCGTACCCAGCCCGTCCTGGTCATCGGCGGGGCGCTGCAGGGGATGGGCGGCTGGCAGCAGCTGGAGAACGTCCTGGGGCCGGTGGCCGACGTGGTGACCGCGGACCTGCCCGGCATGGGCGGCGCGGCACCGCTGCCGCCCGGGCCCAGCCACGACCTGCTGTGCCGGGCGCTGGAGGGCATCCTGGACGATCTGCGCTACGAGCGGGTCAACGTCTTCGGCTTCTCCTACGGGGCGGGCCTGGCCCACGGCTGCGCGCGGCGCTTTCCGCACCGGGTGGCGCGCATGATGCTGGGCGGTGTCCCGGCGCACATCGGTGACGCGCTGGTGCGGGCGGTGCGGCGGGCCCAGTGGTCCCTGGCGCGCGGGGACGCGGAGTCGTTCGCCGAGCAGACCGCGGCCGTGATGCTGTGCCTGGACGAGAGCCGGCACGTCACGCGGCGGGCGCTGGCCTACCGCTACGTACGGCGGTCCCTGCTGCACACCGCCCGGCACTCTCCGCATCTGGGGGAGTCGCTGCGGCGCGCCCTGACCGAGCCGGCCGACTTCTCCGGCGGCCCCACCGGCGTCCCGACGCTGGTCTTCAGCGGTGAGCACGACACGGTCACCTCGGCGGAGCGGCAGCGGGCCTTCGCCGAGCGGATCGGCGCCCGCCGCTTTCTCACCATCCCGGACGCCGACCACTGGGTGGTGCTGGAACGCGCCCGGGACACCGCCGACCTGGCGGCCCGCTTCTTCACCGACCGCCCGCTCGCCGACGCCCCGTGCCTGCGCCGGGTGCCGCGCGAGCACGGCGAGCGGCCCGCCCCCGTACCGTCCGGGGCGGGCCGCCGCTGAGCACTGCCGGGCTCGGGGTCAGCCGACCGAGGCGTTGTACTCGTCGATCTTGCGGGCCAGCTTCTCCGTGGCCGCCGTCAGGGCGTCGGCCGCGGGGGTGTCGGTGACCAGGGCCTCTTCCCAGGCTTCCTCGGCGGTCATCCGGGCCTCGGACATGACGCCCATCATGCAGCCGGCGGTGTTGATGTTGGTCTCGGAGTTGGCCAGCTGGTCGGCGGCCACCGAGAACTGCGGGAACTCGGCGGCCCGCTCGCTGGCCTCGGGGCCGTCGTAGCCCTCGGTGTTGACCGAGAGGTAGCCGGTGCCGGCGTGCCACACCGACTGCGACTGCGCGGTCAGCAGGAACTGCACGAACTCCCATGAGGCGCGGGTCTCGGCGTCCGAGTGGCCCTGGCCGTTGATCCACAGCGAGGCGCCGCCGATGATCGAGCCGGCCGGGTCATCGGCGTGGATGAGGGGGAAGTACCCGGCGCCCACCTCGAAGGAGGACTGCTCCAGGAAGCCGCCCATGGCGCCGGTGGACTCCAGGGTCATCGCCGCGCGGCCGGAGGTGAAGGAGGACTGCGCGTCGTCCAGGTTGCGCCCGAGCGGCGCGGCGAGGCCGTCGTCGATCATGCCCTGCCACCACTCGACGAGCTCCACGACGTTCGGGTCGTCGAAGAGCACCTCCTCGGCGCGGCCCTCGCGGCCGTTGCCGTTGTCGCAGTACGGCACGGCGGCGCGGGCCATGAACTGCTCGATGAACCAGCCGTAGACGGCGGCGCCGAAGCCGTACCGCTCCACCTGGCCGCCGGGGCCCTTGACGGTCAGCGCCTCGGCGTATTCGCGGATCTCGGCGAGGTCCTTCGGCGGCTGCTCCGGGTTAAGGCCCGCCTCCTCGAAGGCGTCCTTGTTGATGTACATGAGCGGGGTGGAGTTGTTGAACGGGAAGGACCGCAGCTGCCCGTCCACCGTGAAGTAGTTGAGCAGCGCGCCCTCGATCGGGCCCGTGTCGTAGCTGTCCTTGTCGACGAACGACTGGGCGGGCACCGTCTGACCGGAATCGATCATGAACTGGGTGCCCAGGTCGAATATCTGCACGATGTTGGCGGTGTTGCCCTGCTGGATCGCCGCCCGGTGCTGCGCCAGCGTGGTGTCGTAGTCGCCCTGGAAGGAGCCGGTGACCTTGATCTCGCCCTGGTGCTCCGCGTTGAACGCGTCGATCAGCCCGTTCAGCACCTGACCGTTGGTGCTGTCCATGCTGTGCCAGAACTCCACCTGCACCGGGCCGTCCTGGCCCTCCAGCGCCTCGGGCCCGGGCGCCTCCAGGGAGCCGCCGGCCCCCGCGTCGTCACTGCCGCAGGAGGTGATGCCCAGACACAGCGCCGCGGCGCCGGCCACCAGCGCCGTACGGGTACGGGTTCTTCTCATGATCCGTCCAGTTCCCATCATCACTTGACTGCGCCCGCGGTGAGTCCGCGAACGATGAAGCGCTGCCCGAAGAGCACCAGCGCCAGGGTGGGGAGCACCGACAGGGCGGCGCCGGCCAGCCAGAGTCCGGGGTTCGCGGACTCGGCGTTGCGCAAGGAGTTGAGGCCGATCTGAAGCGTCTGCATCTCGGTGGTGCGCGTCATGATCAGCGGCCAGAAGTACATGTTCCAGGAGGTGATGAACACGTAGACGCCCACCGCGCTGAGGGTGGGCTTGGACAGCGGCAGCAGCACCGTCCAGATGAAGCGCAGATGCCCCATGCCGTCCACCCGGGCCGCGTCCCGCAGCTCGGTGGGGAACTGCCGGAAGCTCTGCCGCAGCAGGAAGGTGCCGAAGGCGTACGCCAGGAACGGCAGCACCAGACCCGCGAAGGTGTTGTGCAGGCCCCAGTCCGAGAGCGTCAGATAGTTGGGGATGATCGTCGACTCGGACGGCACCATCAGCGTGGACAGGAACAGCGCGAACACCACGGCGCTGAACCGGAAGCGCAGGAAGACGAACGCGTACGCCGCCAGCGCCGAGGTGACCAGTTGCGCCACCGTGATGATGCCGGCCATCAGCAGCGAGTTGCCGTACATCCGGGTCAGCGGCACGGCGTCCAGCACCCGCTGGATGTTCTCCAGGTGGAACCCGGTGGGCACCAGCTGGGGCGGGAAGGTCGCCAGTTCCCTGGGCTGCATGAACGTTCCGGCGAACACGTAGTACACCGGGAAGAGCACCGGGATCAGGGCCAGCAGCAGCACCGCGTACAGGGCGATCCGCCCCGCCACCACTCGCGCGCTCATGAGTAGTGCACCTTCCGCTCGATGACCCCGAACTGGAGCGCCGTGCAGCACAGCACCATCAGCAGCAGCACCAGCGCCTGTGCGCTCGCTCTCCCGAAATCGCTGGTGCCGTACGCGAAGGCGTACTGGTAGATCGAATAGACCAGGGTGGTCGTCGAGCCGACCGGGCCGCCCTGGGTGAGAATGTGGATCTGGCCGAAGCTCTGCAGCGCGTTGATCGTGGAGATCACCGCGAGGAAGAACAGCTGCGGCCCCAGCAGCGGCACCGTGATGTGCCAGGCCCGCCGGCCGCCGGTCGCACCGTCCAGCAGCGCGGCCTCGTTCACCTCGCGCGGAATGGAGCCGACCCCCGCGGCCAGCACCAGTACGCCGTATCCGAGGTTCATCCAGACCGTGGTGAGGCTGACCGAGATCAGCGACCACTCGGTGGAGTTGAGCCACTTCACCTGGCCCAGGCCCAGCTCGTACAGGATGCCGTTGAGCACCCCGGACGCCGGGTTGTAGAAGACGGCGAAGATGACCGAGGCGCTGGCCACCGAGAAGGCGAACGGCAGCGCGAAGGCGGAGCGGAAGAACCGCTGCCCCCTGATGCCGGACTCCAGCAGCAGCACCACCGCCAGGGCGCCGAGCACCCCGGGCACCACCACCAGCAAGGTGAACAGCAGCGTGGTGACGAGCACCTTGCCGAAGTCGGCGGTGAAGAGCTCGGCGAAGTGATCGAAGCCGACGAAGCGGGTGGGCCGGCCGATGATGTCGTTGCCGTGCATCGACAGATACACGGTGCGGCCCAGCGGATAGATCAGGAAGAGCGCGAAGACGACCAGCGAGGGCGCGAGAAAGCCCCAGGCCAGCAGCGTCTCCTTGCGGCGCTCGCGCAGCAGGGTGCGCGGCGGTCTGTCCCGGGGCGGGGCCCCGCCGGATCTGCCGTCCTTGGTGGTGGAGGAAGTGGACACGCGAGGCAGCGTGGTCCCGGAAGGTGACGCCATCAGCACCTCAGGAGTAACGGGAGTTCAATTCGTTCACTGGATCGGATGAAAGATGCCCGGGGGTCCGAGGATTAACTCGGACCCCCGGGCATCGGGGTGCCGGGCTTGTGGGGAAGTGCCCGGCTATCTGCGGAAAGTCAGGTACACGTCAGCAGAAGCGGAGTGCCCGCACGGCCGGCGGCCGGCTCAGTGCTGCTCCGCCTTCTCCGCGCCGGCCCCGGTCAGGGCCCGCACCTGAAGCCGGGCGAACTTCGCGTCGTCCCGCTCCTTGGAGAGCAACGTGCCGACGATCGCGCACAGCAGCCCCAGCGGAATCGACACCAGAGCCGGGTTCTCCAGCGGGAACCAGGCGAAGTCCACGCCCGTCGGCAACAGCGAGGTGCTCTCCCCGTTCGCGTCGACCTTCCCCGACACCACCGGCGAGAAGAACACCAGACCCACGGCGCCGATCAACCCGCCGTAGATGCCGGCCAGCGCGCCCGTCGTGTTGAACCGCTTCCAGAACAGGCTCAGCAGAATGGTCGGCAGATTGGCCGAGGCCGCGATGGCGAAGGCAAGACCCACCAGGAACGCCACGTTCAGGCTCTGCGCGAAGATCGCCAGCACCACGGAGATCACGCCGACGCCGACCGCCGCGTACCGCGCGACCCGCACCTCCTCCTTCTCGGTCGCTTTCCCGCGCCGCAGCACGCTGTTGTAGAAGTCGTGCGCCAGCGAGGACGAGGAGGCGATGGTCAGACCGGCCACCGTGGAGAGAATGGCGGCGAAGGCCGCCGCCGCGATCACCGCCAGCAGCACGGCACCCAGGAAGTCACCACCGAAGTGGAGGCCGACCGACTCCGCGAGTTGGGGCGCCGCCGCGTTGCCGGCCGCGTCCTGCCCGATGATCGCGTCGCGGCCCACCACGGCGGCCGCGCCGAACCCCAGGATCAGGGTGAACAGGTAGAAGGTGCCGATCAGCCCGATGCCCCAGTTGACGGACTTACGCGCCGCCTTGGAGTCCGGCACCGTGTAGAAGCGGATCAGTACGTGCGGCAGACCGGCCGTGCCCAGCACCAGCGCGAGGCCCAGGCTGATCAGGTCCAGCTTGTTGACCATGGTCTGCCAGGCGTCCCCGGCGACCTCCACCCCGTACCGCTGCCCGGGTTCCAGGAACGCGTCGCCGACCCCGCTCGCCTTGGCCGCGTCACTCATCAGCGCGCCCGGATTGAAGTCGTACATCGCCAGCACCAGCAGACACAGCAGCGCCGCACCGGACATCAGCACGACGGCCTGGATGATCTGCACGTAGGTGGTGCCCTTCATCCCGCCGAAGGTCACATAGGAGATCATCAGCAGGCCGACCGTCACAATGCCGACGATCTTGGCGGTGTCCGCGCTCATCCCCAGATAGGTCTCGCCCGGCGAGATCCCCAGCAGCAGCGCCACCAGGGCGCCGGCCCCGACCATCTGGGCCAGCAGATAGAAGATCGAGACCGTGAGGGTGGAGACCGAGGCGGCGGTCCGTACCGGGCGCTGCCGCATCCGGTACGACAGGACGTCCGCCATCGTGAACCGGCCGGAGTTCCGCAGCAGTTCGGCCACCAGCAGCAGGGCCACCAGCCACGCCACCAGGAAGCCGATGGAGTAGAGAAAACCGTCGTAGCCGAACAGCGCGATCATGCCGGCGATGCCGAGGAAGGAGGCGGCCGACATGTAGTCGCTGCCGATCGCCAGACCGTTCTGCAATCCGGTGAACGACCGTCCACCTGAGTGGAAGTCGGCCGCCGATCTCGTGTACTTGCGGGCCCACACGGTGACCCAGAGAGTGGCGGCGGTCATCACGGTGAAAAGAATGATGGTGATGATCCGGCCCTCGGCCGACGCCTCATTGGCAAGGGTGATCATGAGCGGCCCTCCCCGTCCAGTTCCGCACGCAGCTCGTCCGCCAGCGGATCGAGCCGGCGATTGGCGTACCGGGAATAGAGAACGGCGATGGTGAAGGTCATCACGAACTGGAGCAGTGCGAAGACCAGCGCCACATTGAGGCTGCCGATCACCTTGGTGGACATCACGCCACGCGCGTAGCCGGTCATCAGGACATAGAGCAGGTACCAGGTGAAGAACGACAGGCTCGCCGGGACCACAAAGCGCAGCAACCGCCCGCGCAACTCCTGGAACCGGGGGTCGTCGTGCATCGCGGCCGAGCGGGTCTCCAGATCATCGCCCGGGGGCTCGCCTGCGTCGGGAACGGGTTGCGTCGTCGTCATCGACGGGCTCCTGTGGGTCGGTCGGGGGTAGAGCCCCGCAAATGTAAGGAGGGTCACACTCACCCCACAGCGACCCCGACCCGGCGACTCGGCGAACGGTCGAAATACGCGCCGAACGGCTTACCCGCACCACCCGTCGCACACACGACCGGGGCCCGTCCCCACCCACAGGTGGAAACGGGCCCCGGTACGGGAAAGAACTCAGGTCACTTGTTGATCTTGGTGACCTGGCCGGCGCCGACGGTCCGGCCACCCTCACGGATGGCGAACTTCAGGCCCTCCTCCATGGCGATCGGCTGAATCAGCTGAACGCTCATCTCGGTGTTGTCGCCCGGCATGACCATCTCGGTGCCCTCGGGGAGGGTCACCACACCGGTCACGTCGGTGGTACGGAAGTAGAACTGCGGACTGTAGTTGTTGAAGAACGGGGTGTGACGGCCACCCTCGTCCTTCGACAGGATGTACGCCGTCGCCTCGAACTCCGTGTGCGGGGTGACCGAGCCGGGCTTGATGATGACCTGGCCGCGCTCGACGTCCTCGCGCTTGACACCGCGGAGCAGCAGACCGACGTTCTCACCGGCCTGACCCTCGTCCAGCAGCTTCCGGAACATCTCGATGCCGGTGACCGTGGTGGTGGTCTTCTCGTCCTTGATGCCGATGATGTCGACGGTCTCGTTGACCTTCAGGACACCACGCTCGATACGGCCGGTGACGACCGTACCGCGACCGGTGATCGTGAAGACGTCCTCGATCGGCATCAGGAACGGCTTGTCCACGTCACGCTCGGGCTGCGGGATGGCCTCGTCGACGGCCTTCATCAGCTCGAGAACGGACTTGCCCCACTCGGCGTCGCCCTCCAGCGCCTTCAGCGCGGAGACCTTGACGACCGGGGTGTCGTCGCCCGGGAACTCGTACTCGGTGAGCAGCTCGCGGACCTCGAGCTCGACGAGCTCCAGGATCTCCTCGTCGTCCACCATGTCGGCCTTGTTCAGGGCGACAACGATGTAGGGCACACCAACCTGGCGGGCCAGGAGCACGTGCTCCTTGGTCTGCGGCATCGGGCCGTCGGTGGCGGCCACGACCAGGATCGCGCCGTCCATCTGGGCGGCACCGGTGATCATGTTCTTGATGTAGTCGGCGTGACCCGGGCAGTCGACGTGAGCGTAGTGGCGGCTCTCCGTCTGGTACTCGACGTGCGCGATGGAGATGGTGATACCGCGCTGACGCTCCTCGGGAGCCTTGTCGATCTGGTCGAAGGCCGAGGCCTCGTTCAGGTCGGGGTACGCGTCGTGCAGCACCTTGGTGATCGCCGCGGTAAGAGTGGTCTTACCGTGGTCGATGTGACCGATGGTGCCGATGTTGACGTGCGGCTTAGTCCGCTCGAACTTCGCCTTCGCCACGGGGTCCTCCTGTGGACTGATGCTGTACGCCCCCGCGTTCTGCGGAGGTTCCAGGTGGTCGTACCGAACCGGCGGGGACCCCTAGGGGGATGCCCTGGACCGGTTCGCTTAAAGGGCAGACACAGGGGCGAAATCGCCCCTATGCCGTTTTGCTCCAGCTTAAGGGTTACTCGCCCTTGGCCTTCGCGATGATCTCCTCGGCGACGTTCCGCGGAACCTCACCGTAGGAATCGAACTGCATGCTGTAGCTCGCGCGACCCGAGGTCTTGCTCCGCAGGTCGCCGACGTACCCGAACATCTCCGACAGCGGGACCAGGGCCTTGACGACCTTGGCACCACTACGGTCCTCCATGGCCTGGATCTGGCCACGGCGGGAGTTCAGGTCGCCGATCACATCGCCCATGTAGTCCTCGGGCGTGGTGACCTCGACGGCCATGAGGGGCTCCAGCAGGACGGGACCTGCCATCCGCGCGGCTTCCTTGAACGCCTGGATACCGGCGGTCTTGAAGGCCATCTCGGAGGAGTCCACGTCGTGGTACGCACCGTCGAGCAGGATCATCTTGACGCCCGTCAGCGGGTAGCCGGCGAGAACGCCGAACTGCATCGCTTCCTGGGCGCCCGCGTCCACCGAGGGGATGTACTCCTTGGGGATGCGGCCACCGGTGACCTTGTTCTCGAACTCGTAGCCGTCGCCCTCAAGCGGCTCCAGAGAGATCTGGACCTTGGCGAACTGGCCGGAGCCACCGGTCTGCTTCTTGTGCGTGTAGTCGTGCTTCGCGACGATCTTCCGCAGGGTCTCCCGGTAGGCGACCTGCGGCTTGCCGACGTTGGCCTCGACCTTGAACTCGCGACGCATCCGGTCGACCAGCACATCGAGGTGGAGCTCGCCCATCCCCTTGATGATGGTCTGCCCGGTGTCCTCGTTGGTGGCGACCTGGAAGGACGGGTCCTCCTCGGCCAGCCGCTGGATGGCGACACCCAGCTTCTCCTGGTCACCCTTGGTCTTGGGCTCGATCGCGACCTCGATGACCGGGGCCGGGAAGTCCATCGACTCCAGGATGACCTGGTGGGTGGCGTCCGACAGCGTCTCACCGGTGGTGGTCTGCTTCAGACCCATCACCGCGACGATGTCGCCGGCGCCCACCCGCTCGATCTCCTCACGCTTGTTGGCGTGCATGCGGTAGATCTTGCCGATGCGCTCCTTGCGGCCCTTCACCGAGTTCAGCACCTGCGTGCCGGCGGTGAGGACACCGGAGTACACCCGGATGAAGGTGAGCTTCCCGAGGTGCGGGTCGCTGGCGATCTTGAACGCCAGGGCGGCCAGCGGCTCGTCCTCCGAAGGCTTCCGGACGACGACCTCTTCGGGGTCCTTCGGGGAGTGACCCTCGACGCCCTCGACGTCCAGCGGCGTGGGCAGGTAACGCACCACGGCGTCCAGGAGGGGCTGCACGCCCTTGTTCTTGAACGCGGTACCGCAGAACACCGGGGTGACGGTGGTCGTCTCGCCACCGGTGGAGGCCAGGGTGATGCGACGGATGGCGGCGTACAGCTGCTCCTCGGTGGGCTCAGTGCCCTCCAGGTACAGCTCCATGGCCTCCTCGTCGTTCTCCGCGACGGCCTCGATGAGCTTGGCGCGGTACTCCTCCGCCTGCTCCGCGAGGTCGGCCGGGATGTCGACGGTGTCGTACATCTCGCCCAGCTTGGTCTCCTCGGACCACACCAGGGCCTTGTTGCGGACCAGGTCGATGACGCCCTGGAAGCCCGCCTCGGCCCCGATGGGGAGCTGCATGACCAGCGGAACGGCGCCGAGCCGCTCCTCGATCATGTCGACGCAGCGGAAGAAGTCCGCGCCGGTGCGGTCGAGCTTGTTGACGAAGCAGATCCGCGGCACGCCGTAGCGGTCCGCCTGACGCCACACGGTCTCGGACTGGGGCTCCACACCCGCGACACCATCGAAGACCGTGACCGCGCCGTCGAGCACGCGCAGCGAACGCTCCACCTCGATCGTGAAGTCGACGTGACCCGGGGTGTCGATGATGTTGATGGTGTGGTCGACGCCTTCGAGCGGCCAGTGACAGGTGGTCGCGGCAGACGTGATCGTGATGCCGCGTTCCTGCTCCTGCGCCATCCAGTCCATGGTGGCGGCACCGTCGTGAACTTCGCCGATCTTGTAGCTCACACCGGTGTAGTACAGGATGCGCTCGGTGGTCGTCGTCTTGCCCGCGTCGATGTGAGCCATGATCCCGATGTTGCGGACCGTGGTCAGGTCAAGTGAAGTGGTAGCCATAAGGCTTCAGTTCTCTCGGTCTCGATGGGGTAGCGACTACCAGCGGTAGTGCGCGAAGGCCTTGTTGGACTCGGCCATCTTGTGGGTGTCCTCGCGCTTCTTGACGGACGCGCCGAGGCCGTTGGAGGCGTCGAGCAGTTCGTTCATCAGGCGCTCGGTCATGGTCTTCTCGCGGCGAGCCCGCGAGTAACCGACCAGCCAGCGCAGCGCGAGGGTGGAGGAACGGCCGGGGCGAACCTCGACCGGCACCTGGTAGGTGGCGCCACCGACACGGCGGGAGCGGACCTCGAGGGTCGGCTTCACGTTCTCCAGAGCGCGCTTCAGGGTGATGACCGGGTCGTTGCCGGACTTCTCCCGCAGACCCTCCATGGCGCCGTAGACGATGCGCTCGGCGGTGGAGCGCTTGCCGTTCAGCAGCACCTTGTTGATCAGCGAGGTCACCAGAGGAGAACCGTAGACCGGGTCGACGTGGACCGGGCGCTTCGGGGCAGGGCCCTTACGAGGCATTGCTTACTTCTCCTTCTTGGCGCCGTAGCGGCTGCGGGCCTGCTTGCGGTTCCGCACGCCCTGCGTGTCGAGAGAACCGCGGATGATCTTGTAACGGACACCCGGCAGGTCCTTCACACGGCCACCGCGCACCAGCACGATGGAGTGCTCCTGAAGGTTGTGGTTCTCACCCGGGATGTAGGCCGTGACCTCGATCCCACTGCTGAGCTTCACACGGGCCACCTTGCGCAGCGCCGAGTTCGGCTTCTTCGGGGTGGTGGTGAACACACGCGTGCAGACGCCACGGCGCTGGGGAGACCCATTCAGCGCGGGCGTCTTGTTCTTCTCGACCTTGTCCTGCCGGCCCTTCCGGACCAGCTGCTGGATCGTTGGCACCATTTCTCCAGTTCTGTGTGCCGACTGTGAAGCTAACCCGGAACACGGCGACCGACCCACGCGGTCGGGCGTGTCGAAGACTGCATGAACCCCCGACGGCATCGGGAAGAGAACGCAGATCCCGGAGTTCCAGCTGACGCCTCACAAAAAGAGCGCAGGGAACACCCCAGGCACAAGAACCGAGCGTACCTACCCCACGGCCAACGGTCAAAACAACTATCTCCGGCCCCCGCCACCCCGGGCAACCGCTGTGAGGTACCGCACACTTACTCCATGGACACCAGTACGGAGCCGGCCAGACCGATACCCGAGGACACCGCGCCCGTCCCCGGGAAACGCCGCCGCTGGCCACGCGTCATCCTCGCCGTTCTCGCCGCCCTCCTGCTCGCCGTCCTCGCCGGCGCCGGCTGGCTCTACCACCGCACCGACCAGGCGCTGTCCGGCATCGCCCGGATCCCGGACGCCCTGCCCACCCTGCCCGAGGAGGAACAGCCGGTACGCGCCCCCGAGGCCGCCGACGCCCAGGTCTATCTGCTGGTGGGCCTGGACGCCAAGGACACCCCCGCGTCCGGCGAGAGCCCCGACGGCACCCCCGTGTGGCAGGCCGGTGCCGCCCGCAGCGACACCATGATGCTGCTCCAGATCGCCGCCGACCGGAACTCCGCCTCCCTGGTCTCCCTCCCCCGCGACACCTGGACCGAGGTCCCGGGCCACGGCGAGGCCAAGCTGAACGCCGCCTACTCCTGGGGCGGCCCCTCCCTCATGGTGGAGACCGTCCAGAACCTCACCGGCATCCGCGTCGACCACCTCGCCGTCATCGACTGGACCGGCTTCCGGGCCCTCACCGACGCCGTCGGCGGCGTCACTCTCGACGGCGAACGGCTGGACGGCGAAGCCGCCCTGGAGTACGTGCGCGAACGGAAGTCGCTCCCCGAGGGCGACCTCGACCGCACCCGCCGTCAGCAGAACTTCCTGCGCGCCCTGCTCTCCCAGACCCTGTCCGCCGGCACCCTCACCGACCCCGGCCGGCTCACCGCGCTGCTGGACACCCTCGGCGACGTGATCAGCGTCGACGACCAGCTCTCCAACGGCGACCTGCGCGACCTCGCCTGGGAGCTGCGCTCGGTCCGGGCCTCCGACATCGCCTTCATGAACGCGCCGGTCGCCGGCACCGGCACGGCCGGCGGCCAGTCCGTGGTCTTCCTGGACGAGGAGGCCGCGGCCCCCCCTGTGGCAGGCGATGCGCGAGGACACGATGGCCGCCTTCCTCGCCACCGACCGGGCCCCGGACACCCTGGGCGAGACCGTGCGCTGAGCACCCCGCGAACGCCGCCGGGCGGCTCCCCCGTGAAGGGGGAGCCGCCCGGCGGGACAGCGTACGACCGGATCAGCCCTGGTACGGACCGTAGTCGTAGTCCTCCAGCGGGACCGCCTGGCCGGAGCCCGTGCCGAAGGGGGAGTAGTCGATGTCGTCGTAGCCGACAGCCGAGTACATCGCCGCCTTCGCCTCCTCGGTCGGCTCCACCCGGATGTTGCGGTAACGGGCCAGACCCGTACCGGCCGGGATGAGCTTACCGATGATCACGTTCTCCTTGAGGCCGATCAGGGAGTCCGACTTGGCGTTGATCGCCGCGTCGGTGAGCACCCGGGTCGTCTCCTGGAAGGACGCCGCCGACAGCCACGACTCGGTGGCCAGCGACGCCTTGGTGATACCCATCAGCTGCGGACGGCCGGAGGCCGGCTGACCGCCCTCGGACACCACGCGGCGGTTCTCGCCCTCGAACTTCGAGCGCTCGACCAGCTCACCGGGCAGCAGCTCCGCGTCGCCCGACTCGATGATCGTCACCCGGCGCAGCATCTGCCGGACGATGATCTCGATGTGCTTGTCGTGGATGGCCACACCCTGCGAGTTGTAGACCTTCTGGACCTCGCCGACCAGGTAGATCTGGACAGCGCGCTGGCCCAGGATCCGCAGCACCTCGTGCGGGTTGGCGGCACCCACGGTCAGCGGCTGGCCGACGACGACGTGGTCGCCCTCGGTGACCAGCAGCCGGGCACGCTTGGAGACCGGGTAGGAGGTCTCCTCGGTGCCGTCGTCCGGGGTGACGATGACCTTCTTGGTCTTCTCGGTCTCATCGATCCGCACCCGGCCGGCCGACTCGGAGATCGGCGCGACACCCTTGGGCTGCCGGGCCTCGAAGAGCTCGACCACACGGGGCAGACCCTGGGTGATGTCCTCACCGGCCACACCACCGGTGTGGAAGGTCCGCATCGTCAGCTGGGTACCGGGCTCACCGATGGACTGGGCGGCGATGATGCCGACCGCCTCACCGATGTCCACCAGCTTGCCGGTGGCCAGCGAACGCCCGTAGCACATGGCGCAGGTGCCGACCGCCGACTCACAGGTGAGCACGGAGCGGGTCTTGACGGTCTGCACACCGTGCCGCACGAGCTCGTCGATGAGCACGTCGCCCAGGTCGGTGCCGGCCGGGGCCAGCACCTTGCCGTCGACGACGATCTCCTCGGCGAGGCAGCGCGCGTACACGCTGGACTCGACGTTGTCGGCCTTGCGCAGCACACCGTCGGCACCCTTGGCCGCGATGTCCAGCTTGAGGCCGCGCTCGGTGCCGCAGTCCTCCTCGCGGATGATGACGTCCTGCGAGACGTCCACCAGACGACGGGTGAGGTACCCGGAGTCGGCGGTACGCAGGGCGGTGTCGGCCAGACCCTTACGGGCACCGTGGGTGGAGATGAAGTACTCCAGCACGGTCAGGCCCTCGCGGAAGGACGCCTTGATCGGACGCGGGATGGTCTCGTTCTTCGCGTTGGACACCAGACCACGCATACCCGCGATCTGACGCATCTGCATCATGTTTCCGCGGGCCCCGGAGTCCACCATCATGAAGATGGGGTTGGTCTTCGGGAAGTTGTCGTTCATGGTCTCGGCGACCTCGTTGGTCGCCTTGGTCCAGATCGCGATGAGCTCCTGCGTGCGCTCGTCCTTGGTGATCAGACCGCGCTCGTACTGCTTCTGGACCTTCTCGTCCTGCGCCTCGTAGTTCTCGAGGATCTGCTTCTTGGCCTCGGGAACGACGATGTCGGAGACCGCGACGGTGACACCGGACCGGGTGGCCCAGAAGTAACCGGCGGACTTGAGGTTGTCCAGGGTGGCGGCGACGACGACCTTGGGGTAGCGCTCGGCCAGGTCGTTCACGATCTGGGAGAGCTGCTTCTTGCCCACCGAGCCGTCGACGAACGGGTAGTCCTCGGGCAGCAGCTCGTTGAAGAGCGCACGACCCAGGGTCGTCCGCATCCGGAAGCTGTCACCCTGCTGCCACTCGCCCTCGCCCTCGGCCGGAACCGGCGGGGTCCAGCCCCGGGGCGGCACCGAGCCGATCGGGAAGCGGATGTCGATCTTCGCCTGGAGCGAGAGCTCCCCGGAGTCGAACGCCATGATCGCTTCGGCGGTGGAGGAGAAGGACCGGCCCTCGCCGCGCACCTCGCGCTCTTCCTCATCGGTGGTGAGGAAGAACAGGCCCAGCACCATGTCCTGGGTGGGCATGGTCACCGGCCGGCCGTCGGCCGGCTTGAGGATGTTGTTCGAGGACAGCATCAGGATGCGGGCCTCGGCCTGCGCCTCGGCCGACAGCGGCAGATGGACGGCCATCTGGTCACCGTCGAAGTCCGCGTTGAACGCGGTGCACACCAGCGGGTGGATCTGGATGGCCTTGCCCTCGACCAGCTGCGGCTCGAAGGCCTGGATGCCCAGACGGTGCAGGGTCGGGGCGCGGTTCAGCAGGACCGGGTGCTCGGCGATGACCTCTTCGAGGACGTCGTACACCACGGTGCGCTGGCGCTCGACCATGCGCTTGGCCGACTTGATGTTCTGCGCGTGGTTCAGGTCCACCAGGCGCTTCATCACGAACGGCTTGAAGAGCTCCAGCGCCATCGCCTTGGGCAGACCGCACTGGTGCAGCTTCAGCTGGGGGCCGACGACGATCACGGAACGGGCCGAGTAGTCGACGCGCTTGCCCAGCAGGTTCTGACGGAAGCGGCCCTGCTTGCCCTTGAGCATGTCGGACAGCGACTTCAGCGGGCGGTTGCCCGGGCCGGTGACCGGCCGGCCGCGGCGGCCGTTGTCGAACAGCGCGTCGACGGCCTCCTGCAGCATCCGCTTCTCGTTGTTCACGATGATCTCGGGGGCACCGAGGTCGAGAAGACGCTTGAGGCGGTTGTTGCGGTTGATGACACGGCGGTACAGGTCGTTCAGGTCGGAGGTCGCGAAGCGGCCACCGTCCAGCTGCACCATCGGACGCAGGTCCGGCGGGATCACCGGGACGCAGTCCAGGACCATGCCCTTGGGGCTGTTGGAGGTCTGCAGGAACGCGGAGACGACCTTGAGCCGCTTGAGGGCGCGGGTCTTCTTCTGGCCCTTGCCGGTGCGGATGATCTCCCGCAGCCGGGCGGCCTCCTCGTTGAGGTCGAAGGTCTCCAGGCGCTTCTGCAGCGCCGCGGCGCCCATCGAGCCGTCGAAGTAGGTGCCGAAGCGGTCGCGCAGCTCACGGTAGAGGAGCTCGTCGCCCTCCAGGTCCTGGACCTTGAGGTTCTTGAAGCGGTTCCACACCTCGTCCAGGCGGTCGATCTCCCGCTGGGCGCGGTCGCGCAGCTGCTTCATCTCGCGCTCGGCGCCTTCGCGCACCTTGCGGCGGACGTCCGCCTTGGCGCCCTCGGCCTCCAGTTCCGCGAGGTCGGTCTCCTGCTTCTTGGCGCGGGCCTCCAGGTCGGAGTCACGCCGCTGCTCGATCTGCTGGCGCTCGACGGAGACGTGGGCCTCCAGCGAGGACAGATCGCGGGTGCGGCGCTCCTCGTCCACGTACGTGATCATGTACGCGGCGAAGTAGATGACCTTCTCCAGGTCCTTCGGCGCCAGGTCCAGCAGGTAGCCGAGCCGCGAGGGCACGCCCTTGAAGTACCAGATGTGCGTGACGGGAGCGGCCAGCTCAATGTGGCCCATCCGCTCACGGCGCACCTTGGCGCGGGTCACCTCGACGCCGCAGCGCTCACAGATGATGCCCTTGAAGCGGACGCGCTTGTACTTGCCGCAGTAGCACTCCCAGTCCCGGGTGGGGCCGAAGATCTTCTCGCAGAAGAGTCCGTCCTTTTCGGGCTTGAGCGTGCGGTAGTTGATGGTCTCCGGCTTCTTTACCTCGCCGTGTGACCACTGACGGATGTCGTCAGCGGTGGCCAGGCCGATCCGCAGTTCGTCGAAGAAGTTGACGTCGAGCACTCTCGTCAATCCCTCTCAGTGTCGTGAGTCAATGGTCTGTCGGGGTCCGGGTGGGGGGACCGGAAGGGGCACACGTGGTGCGGCCCTTCCGGTCGGGCCCGTCAGACCTCTTCGACGCTGCTCGGCTCGCGCCGGGACAGGTCGATGCCAAGCTCCTCCGCCGCGCGGAAGACGTCCTCATCGGTGTCACGCATCTCGATGGACATACCGTCCGAGGACAGCACCTCCACATTGAGGCAGAGCGACTGCATTTCCTTGATGAGCACCTTGAAGGACTCGGGAATGCCGGGCTCGGGGATGTTCTCGCCCTTGACGATGGCCTCGTAGACCTTCACGCGGCCGGTCACGTCGTCGGACTTGATCGTCAGCAGCTCCTGCAGGGCGTAGGCGGCGCCGTACGCCTCCAGGGCCCACACCTCCATCTCACCGAAGCGCTGGCCACCGAACTGGGCCTTACCGCCGAGCGGCTGCTGGGTGATCATGGAGTACGGACCGGTCGAGCGCGCGTGCAGCTTGTCGTCGACCAGGTGGTGGAGCTTGAGGATGTACATGTAGCCGACCGAGATCGGGTCCGGGAACGGCTCGCCGGAGCGGCCGTCGAACATCCGGGCCTTGCCGGTGGGCAGCACCAGGCGGTCACCGTCGCGGTTGGGGATGGTGGACTCGAAGAGCCCGGCCATCTCGTCCTCGCGGGCACCGTCGAACACCGGGGTGGCGACGTTGGTACCGGGGGCGACCTCGTCGGCGCCGATGGCGGCCAGACGCTGCTTCCACTCCTCCTCGGTGCCCTCGACCTTCCAGCCCTGCGAGGCGAGCCACCCGAGGTGGATCTCCAGCACCTGGCCGGGGTTCATCCGGGAGGGGACACCCAGCGGGTTGAGGATGATGTCGACCGGGGTGCCGTCCTCCAGGAAGGGCATGTCCTCCACGGGGAGGATCTTGGAGATGACACCCTTGTTGCCGTGCCGGCCGGCCAGCTTGTCGCCGTCGGTGATCTTGCGCTTCTGCGCGACGTACACCCGCACCAGCTGGTTGACGCCCGGGGGCAGCTCGTCGCCCTCGTCGCGGTCGAAGACGCGCACCCCGATGACCTTGCCGGTCTCGCCGTGCGGCACCTTCAGCGAGGTGTCACGCACCTCGCGGGCCTTCTCACCGAAGATCGCGCGCAGCAGGCGCTCCTCGGGGGTCAGCTCGGTCTCACCCTTCGGGGTGACCTTGCCGACCAGGATGTCGCCGGCCTCGACCTCGGCACCGATGCGGATGATGCCGCGGTCGTCCAGGTCGGCCAGGACCTCTTCGGAGACGTTCGGGATGTCCCGGGTGATCTCCTCGGGGCCCAGCTTGGTGTCGCGGGCGTCGACCTCGTGCTCCTCGATGTGGATCGAGGAGAGGACGTCGTCCTGCACCAGACGCTGGGAGAGGATGATCGCGTCCTCGTAGTTGTAGCCCTCCCACGGCATGAACGCGACCAGCAGGTTCTTGCCGAGCGCCATCTCACCGCGCTCGGTGGACGGGCCGTCGGCGATGACCTGCCCGGCGATCACGCGGTCGTTCTCCTCGACCAGGACCTTCTGGTTGAAGGAGGTGCCCTGGTTGGAGCGGGAGAACTTGGCCAGCCGGTGGGTGACGTGGGTGCCGTCGTCGTTGGCGATCGAGACGTAGTCGGCGGAGACGTCGGAGACGACACCGTTCTGCTCGGCCTTGATGACGTCACCGGCGTCGGTGGCGCAGCGGTACTCCATGCCGGTGCCGACCAGCGGCGCCTCGGCGTTGATCAGGGGCACCGCCTGGCGCATCATGTTCGAGCCCATGAGCGCGCGGTTGGCGTCGTCGTGCTCGAGGAACGGGATCATGGCGGTCGCGACCGACACCATCTGGCGCGGCGAGACGTCCATGTAGTCGACCTCGGTGCCGGGGATGTAGTCGATCTCCCCGCCACGACGGCGCACCAGGACGCGGGCCTCGGCGAAGGTCAGCTCGTCGGTCAGCTTGGCGTTGGCCTGCGCGATGACGAAGCGGTCCTCCTCGTCGGCGGTCAGGTAGTCGACGTCGTCGGTGACGACACCGTCGACGACCTTGCGGTACGGAGTCTCCACGAAACCGAAGGCGTTGATCCGGCCGAACGCGGCCAGCGAGCCGATCAGACCGATGTTGGGGCCTTCGGGCGTCTCGATCGGGCACATGCGGCCGTAGTGCGAGGGGTGCACGTCACGGACTTCCAGACCGGCCCGCTCACGGCTCAGACCGCCGGGGCCCAGCGCGTTGAGGCGGCGCTTGTGGGTGAGCCCGGACAGGGGGTTGGTCTGGTCCATGAACTGCGACAGCTGGCTGGTGCCGAAGAACTCCTTGATGGAGGCGACGACCGGCCGGATGTTGATCAGGGTCTGCGGCGTGATGGCCTCGACGTCCTGCGTGGTCATGCGCTCGCGCACCACGCGCTCCATCCGGGCCAGACCGGTACGGATCTGGTTCTGGATGAGCTCGCCGACGTTGCGCAGACGGCGGTTGCCGAAGTGGTCGATGTCGTCGGTCTCGACGATGATCGTGCGGCCGGACTCCGTGGAGGTCTCGGTCTCACCGGCGTGCAGCCGGACCAGGTACTTGATCGTGGCGACGATGTCCTCGACCGTGAGGACGCCGGCGTCCAGCGGCTCGTCGCCGCCCAGCTTCTTGTTGATCTTGTACCGGCCGACCTTGGCCAGGTCGTACCGCTTCGGGTTGAAGTAGAGGTTCTCCAGCAGGGTCTGCGCGGCCTCGCGGGTCGGCGGCTCTCCCGGACGCAGCTTGCGGTAGATGTCCAGCAGCGCGTCGTCCTGGCCCTGGGTGTGGTCCTTCTCCAGGGTGGCCCGCATCGACTCGTAGTCGCCGAACTCCTCCAGGATCTGGTCCGAGGTCCAGCCCAGCGCCTTCAGCAGCACGGTCACGGACTGCTTGCGCTTGCGGTCGATGCGGACACCGACCATGTCGCGCTTGTCGATCTCCATCTCCAGCCAGGCACCCCGGGACGGGATGATCTTGGCGGAGAAGAGGTCCTTGTCGGAGGTCTTGTCGATGCTGCTGTCGAAGTACGCGCCGGGCGACCGGACGAGCTGGGTGACCACGACACGCTCGGTGCCGTTGATGCAGAAGGTTCCCTTGTCGGTCATGAGCGGGAAGTCGCCCATGAAGACCGTCTGGGACTTGATCTCGCCGGTCTCGTTGTTGGTGAACTCGGCGGTGACGAAGAGCGGCGCGGCGTACGTGAAGTCGCGCTCCTTGCACTCGTCGATGGAGTTCTTCGGCGGCTCGAACCGGTGATCACGGAAGGTCAGGGACATCGACCCGGAGAAGTCCTCGATCGGGGAGATCTCCTCGAAGATCTCCTCCAGACCGGACTTCCTGGGGACGTCCTGCCCACTCTCCAACGCGGCCTCGACGCGACCCTTCCAGGCGTCATTGCCGAGCAGCCAGTCAAAGCTCTCGGTTTGCAGCGCCAGGAGGTTCGGAACCTCAAGGGGTTCCTTGATCTTCGCAAAAGAGACACGCAGTGGTGCGGTGCTGGTGCCATGATTCGTACTAGTGGTCGAGGCATTGCGCGAGGCGGCCAAGAGGGGGTCCTTCCGAGGGCTCGGACTCTCTGCGCGCATACCCGCCCCCCTGGTGACGGGCAGGAGGCAGCTAGGCAGCGCAAAGGGTCAGTGTAGTCACAAGACCCACTGATGTCCAATGCCTGCGCCACCTCAACAAGGAGCCACCCTCGCTGTGCCCTCGTGTCCGCCTCCGGCTGCCTCGGTCGCCGGGTGCGGACCCGCCTGCCGCAACCTTTCCCGCTTCGCCAGCGATCCATGCCTCGAATCAGGGACCGATGTGCGACGCGACCTGAGAATCGCGTGCCGGAAGCAGTTCGTCAAGGCCCCCGAGGGGCCTGGCGACAGCCGAAGATCACCATACCTGCCGATCGCCCCAGGTGCCCAAGCCGTCACCACAACGCCGGAGGGCGACCACCCGACTGGGTGATCGCCCTCGGTTGAGTCGCATGGACTCAGGGTGACGTCATGAGGTCACAAGACCGGAACGTCAGGAGGTCACTTGACCTCGACGGAGGCGCCGGCGCCCTCGAGGGCCTCCTTGGCCTTCGCCGCGGCGTCCTTCGCGACCTTCTCGACGACGGCCTTCGGCGCGTTGTCGACGAGGTCCTTGGCCTCCTTCAGGCCCAGCGAGGTCAGCTCACGCACGACCTTGATGACCTGGATCTTCTTGTCGCCGGCACCGGTGAGGATGACGTCGAACTCGTCCTGCTCCTCGGCGGCCTCGGCGCCACCACCGGCACCACCGGGGGCGGCGACGGCGACGGCGGCCGGGGCGGCGGCCTTGACGTCGAACTTCTCCTCGAACGCCTTCACCAGCTCGGAGAGCTCGATCAGGGTCAGGTTCTCGAACTGCTCCAGCAGCTCTTCCTGGGTCAGCTTGGTCGCCATGGTGGGCGGTCCTTCCACTTAGTCGGCAGGTGCCGGAATGATGTTTCTCGGCGGGCGTTCACGGGCCCGCTGTGACCGAACGCCGCAGTTACTCGGCGGACTCGGCCTCGGCGGGAGCCGGCGTACCGGCACCGCCCTGCTCCGCCTTCTCGCGCAGCGCGTCCACGGTGCGGACGAACTCCGTGAGCGGGGCCTGGAAGGTCGCCGCGGCCTTGGCCATGGACGCCTTCATGTTGCCGGCCAGCTTGGCGAGCAGTACCTCGCGGGACTCAAGGTCCGCGAGCTTGTTGATCTCTTCGGCGCTCAGCGCGTTGCCGTCGAGCACACCGCCCTTGATGACCAGGGCGGGGTTGTTCTTGGCGAAGTCACGCAGACCCTTCGCCGCCTCCACCGGGTCACCGGTGACGAAGGCGACGGCGGTCGAGCCCGTGAGGTACTCGTCCAGCTCGGAGATCCCGACCTCGTTGGCCGCGATCTTGGTCAGCGTGTTCTTCGTCACGTGGTACTGAGTGTTCTCACCGAGAGAACGGCGCAGGTCCTTGAGCTGCGCCACGGTGAGACCGGTGTACGCGGTGACAACCGCCGCGTTGGAGTTCTCAAACTTCTGCTTGATCTCCGCGACGGCTTCGACCTTGTCGGGGCTCGCCATGAACCTCGGCCCTCCTTCCGGGATGTCGGACCGCTCGGAAGGGGCTGTACACAACAAACGCCCCGGCGCAGGCGCACGGGGCAGACATGAATCGCTTCGGTCTTCCACAGTCACCTGCGCAGGTCGCCCGCGATCAGCGGATCCTTCGGCCACCACACCCGAAGGGCACGGCGACAACCAGCGGTCTTTGGCTTCTGTGGAAGACTACGCGAACGTGCTCGGCTCAGGCAAATCGCCTTCCGGCAGGGGACGTCAGATGCCGGCGCCCATCATCTGCATCATCTCCAGGAAGTCGACGACCTCGTCGGCCGGCGGCGCCTCGGCGTTCACCTCGGTCCCGAAGTTGCTGTAGGTGGTCTCCTGCGCGAACGGGCCCATGTCGGTGTCGTACGACTGGCTGACCTTCACCGGGAAGTCGTCCTCGTTGACCCAGACGTCCAGCTCGTAGAACTCGGTGCCCTGTTCCGAGAGCAGGTCGAGCAGCGAGGCGCGCTCCTCCTCGCTCAGCCCCTCGAAGGTGCCCTGGAGCTCGAAGACGTCCTCCATGGCCAGCGTGCCGGCGTAGTGGTTGACGGTGGCGCCGTCCAGCTCCTCCTCGGCGACCCACTCGACGTCCTCGGATTCCAGCAGCATCGCCATCTGGTCGGCCGGGCTCTGCGCGCCCTGGTCCATGGTGGAGGACAGCACACTGCCCAGGGCGTCCTCGCCCGCCTCCTCCAGGAGACCGGCCAGGTCCATCGCCATCCAGGGACGGCCGTCCGTCTCCGTGGCGAACTCCTCGCCCAGGTTCATGTACATCACGCCGTCGACCCACACGACCTCGATCTCGCCGGGGCCGCCGGCCGCGGCGCCGAACTCCTCGTTGGTCATCACGGCGGTCATCTCCAGGCCGTCCGCCCAGGAGAGCGAGCCGCTCATGCTCGTCTCGGTGCCCGCCTGCTGCGTCACCGAGACCACATCGGCCGAGGTGATCTCCTCGGTGGACCGCGCGGCCGCCGTCAGCGCCTCGAACGCGCTGCGCGCGGAGGTGCCGGAGCCGGTGCTGTCGTCGCCGGAACCCTCGTTGCCCTTGGCGTCGGAGGTGCCGCTGTCGCTGCCACCACACGCCGCCGTGCCGACCAGCAGCACCGCCGTGGCCATCCCCAGCAGAGCCTTGCGAACGGGACGCATCTTCTCCCCCACAATCATGGAGCGTTGGAACTCAGTGCCCTTCCGACACTAACCGGTGGGCCTGTCGCACAAGAGGCCCGTCCCGGCTCTGTGACAGAGCTGGGACGGGCCTCGTGACCGCTGACGCGATCAGCCTTCCGCCGGAATCAGACGGCGGGCTCCTCGTCCAGGAGATTGCGGCTGCGGTTGGGGTCGACGGGAACGCCGGGGCCCATGGTGGTGGTGAAGGTCGCCTTCTTGATGTAGCGGCCCTTGGCGGCGGCCGGCTTCAGCCGGGTGACCTCTTCGAGGGCCGCCGCGTAGTTCTCCACCAGCTTGGTGTCGTCGAAGGACGCCTTGCCGATGATGAAGTGGAGGTTCGCGTGCTTGTCCACGCGGAACTCGATCTTGCCGCCCTTGATCTCGGTGACGGCCTTGGCGACATCCGGGGTGACGGTGCCGGTCTTGGGGTTCGGCATCAGACCACGCGGACCGAGCACCCGGCCCAGACGGCCGACCTTGCCCATCAGGTCCGGGGTCGCCACCACGGCGTCGAAGTCCAGGCGGCCCTTGGAGACCTCGTCGATCAGTTCGTCCGAGCCGACGATGTCGGCTCCGGCGGCCTCCGCGGCCGCGGCACGGTCACCGGTCGCGAAGACCAGGACCCGGGCGGTCTTGCCGGTGCCGTGCGGAAGGTTCACGGTGCCACGGACCATCTGGTCGGCCTTGCGGGGGTCGACACCCAGCCGCATGGCGACCTCGACGGTCGCGTCGAACTTCTGCGAAGAGGTCTCCTTGGCGAGACGGACGGCCTCCAGGGGCGCGTACAGGCGCTCCCGGTCGATCTTGGCGTCCGCGCCGCGGAAGTTCTTGCTGCGCTTCACTGCTGCTCCTCGAAATGCTTCTGCTGTGGAGTCGTGGTCCGGACCAGCGCCTGGCCCTGCCACGGTGGTACGGGGGCTCAGCCCTCGACGGTCACACCCATGGAACGGGCGGTACCCGCGATGATCTTGGACGCGGCGTCCAGGTCATTGGCGTTGAGGTCGGGCATCTTGGTGGTGGCGATCTCCCGCACCTGAGCCGCCGTGATCTTGGCGACCTTGGTCTTGTGGGGCTCGCCGGAGCCCTTCTCCACACCAGCGGCCTTGAGGATCATCTTCGCGGCCGGCGGAGTCTTGGTGATGAAGGTGAAGGAGCGGTCCTCGTAGACCGTGATCTCCACCGGGATCACCCAGCCACGCTGCGACTCGGTCGCCGCGTTGTAGGCCTTGCAGAACTCCATGATGTTCACGCCGTGCTGGCCCAGCGCGGGGCCCACCGGCGGAGCCGGGTTGGCGGCGCCGGCCTGGATCTGGAGCTTGATCAGCCCCGTGACCTTCTTCTTCTTGGGAGGCATGCTCTCTCCGGGTCATTGATTGAGAGGTTGTGGCCCCCGCCGGCGGACGGTCGCTGCCGATCGGTCCTGGCCGATCGAACCGGACATCATCCGTACGGAGGCATACCGCACCACGATATCGGGTACGGCCATGCCGCCAAAATCCGGCGGCGGGGAAACGGGGCGGGGCCGGGGTGCGACCCCGGCCCCGTGTTACCCCCGGGGGTTATTTGCCGCGGCCGGCGGTGACGTCCGCGTCCGCCGGCTCGCTGTCGTCCGCCTGCGCCGGAACACCGGCGGCGTCCCGGTCCTGCGCGGTGTTCAGGCCCTGCGCCTCCTGCTTCATGAGCTCGTCGACGTCCACCGAGTTGGGGTTGTCGAGCACGTACTTCAGCCGCTCACGGTCCAGGTCACCGGTCCAGCGGGCGATCGCCAGCGTGCCGATGCCGTTGCCCGTGAGGTTGGTCAGGGCACGGCCCTCGCTCATGAAGCGGTCGATGCCGACGATCAGCGCGATGCCCGCGACCGGGATCACCGAGTCGAACGCGGCCAGCGACGCGGCCAGCGTGACCAGACCGGCGCCGGAGACGCCCGCGGCACCGTTGGAGGAGATCAGCATGAAGACGAGCAGACCGATCTGGGTCCAGATGGACACGTCCACGCCGAAGGCCTGCGCGATGAACAGCGCGCCCATGGACATGTAGATCGCCGTGCCGTCGAGGTTGAAGGAGTAGCCGGTCGGGATGGTCATGCCCACCACGTGCTTGGGCGTACCGGCCGCCTCCAGCTTGGTCATCATGCGCGGCAGCACGGTCTCGGAGGAGGAGGTGCCCAGCACGATGAGCAGTTCGTCCTTGATGTAGCGGACGTACTTGATCAGGCTGAAGCCGGTCATCCTGCACACCACGCCCAGCACCAGCGTGATGAACAGCAGACAGGTCACCCAGAACGAGATCATGAACGAGGCGAGCGAGCCGAGGATCGAGCTGCCGTGCTGGCCGATGGTGAAGGCCATGCCGCCCATCGCGCCCAGCGGGGCGACCCACATGACCAGCTTGATGACGCCGAACATCGTCTTGGCGAAGGTGTCCAGACCGCGCACCATGCCCTCGGCGCGGGAGCCCAGCATGCTCAGCGCGATGGCGAACAGGATGGCCAGCAGCAGCACCTGGAGCAGCTGACCGTCGACGAAGGCGCTGGCGAACGAGGTCGGGACCAGGCTCAGGAGGAACCCGGAGAAGCCCGATTCGGTCGCGCCCGCGGACTCGATGGTCGCGTCGGCCGCCGAGGTGTCGAAGGAGGCGATGTCGTAGCCCAGACCGGAGCCCGGCTGCCAGATGTTGATCACCACGAGGCCGATGGCCAGGGCGAACACCGTGGTGATGTTGAAGTAGAGCACCGTCTTGAGGGCCAGACCACCGGCCTTGGCCAGGTTGCCCATGCCGGCGATTCCCACCACCACCGTGGCGAAGATGGTCGGGGCGATCACGACCTTCACCAGCTTGATGAAGAGGTCGGCCATCCACTTCATGTCGGCGCCCACCCCGGGCGCCGCGAGACCTATGCCGATGCCGATACTGATGCCTATCAGCACCCAGAAGTACAGATGCTGATAGATCCGCTTCTTCGGCTTCACCAGCTTCGGCGCCGGGGGCGAGGCGGCGGGGGAATTCGTCATGGGTCGTCCATCCCTGTGACTGTTAATGTGGATCGCATCACAGTGCGGGCGAGCAGGCGTCACAGCAACGCATCGGGAAAGAATTTGGGGTTGATCTGACATTGGGGTCGGGTCGTTCGCCGCTCGGGCTGTCCCGGCGCGCGCTGCTCACCGCCCCGCTGGGGCTGGCGGCCGCCGCGTGCGGCTCCTCACCCGACCTCGGCATCGGTGACCTCAAGCTGGCGACCGGCCCCGAGGGCGCCACCTACCGGGAATCCGGCGCGGCACTGGCCGCCCTGTGGAACGAGGCGCTGGACCGCGAGGCCGTGGAGATCGTCTTCACCGAGGCGTCCGTCGACAATCTGCGGCTGCTGCGCGGCGGCGAGGTGGACCTCGCCTACGGCAACGTGGACGTGCTGCGCCCGTACGACGGCGAGACCATGGCACTGCTGCGGATCTTCGACTCGGTGGTGCACCTGGTCACGCTGCGGGACAGCGGCATCCGTGCCCTGGCCGACCTGGCGGGGCGGCCGGTCGCCCTCGGGCTGCCGGGCTCGGGCACCCGCTTCACCGGGGGGCGGCTGATCGAGGCCGCCGGGGTGCCGGTCGAGGTCCGCGACCTGGGGCAGACCGCCGCAGCGCAGGCCCTGGTGGACGGCGAGGTGGACGCCGTGTTCTCGCTCACCGCGATGCCCACCCCCGCCATCTCCTGGCTGCTGGCGAACGCGCCGCCGGTGCACTTCGTCGATCTCGCGGCGGAGGCGGAGACCATGCGGTACGCGCACCCCGGTGAGTATCTGCCGGTGACGATCTCCGGCGCGGTCTATCCGGAGGTGGCCACCACGGCCACGCTGGCCGTGCCGACCCTGATCGCGGTGCGATCCGGCTTTCCCACCGAGGCCGCCCGGTTCTTCACCCGGACCGCCGTCGAGGGGGCGGCGGCGCTGGCCAGGACCCGGCCCGAGGCGTACCAGATCAACCCCCGTACGGCCGCCGCGACCGTGCCCATCACGCTGCACCCGGGCGCGGCCGCCTGGTTCCGGTCCGTCAAGCTGTAGTGGCTCCGGCGCGGAGCGGGGCGGGTGGCGGGGGACGGTCCCGGTGGCGGGATCAGGGGCCGGGCCGGCGTACCGCGGGCAGGCGGACGGCGACCCGCAGGCCGCGCGGGGTGTTGGGCTCCAGCCGCACCTCGCCCCCGACGTCCTCCACCACGTCGTGGATGATCGCCAGGCCAAGGCCGGTGCCGCGGATGTTCTGGTGCCGCGCCGCCCGCCAGAACCGGCCGCGGGCCGCTTCGCGCTCCTGCGCCGACAGGCCGGTGCCGTCGTCGGCGACGATCACGGTGCCGAAGCGGCCGTCGGCGTCCGCGAAGGCGCGCACCGTGACCGTGCTGCCGTCCGAGAGCCAGGCCGCGTTGTCCACGAGTTCGTCCAGCACCGCGACCAGACCGCCGGGTGGCTGCCGCAGCACCAGTTCGGGGTCCGGGTCCTCCACGCGCAGCGTGCGCCCGTGCTCGCCGGTGACCGCCTCCCAGTGCGGCCGGGCGGTGGCGAAGACCCGCGCCAGCGTCCACGCCTCGCTGTCCCGTACGCGTTCCCGGCTGGCCGCGGCCGTCGCCGCGAGCATCGCCTCGAACATCTCGCCCATCTGCACGGCGCCGTCCACGGCGTCCTCCACCGCCTCCCGGGCCGGAGGCTGGCGGACCCAGGGCCGCAGATTCTCCACCGAGAGCCGCAGCCCGGCCAGCGGGTTGCGCAGCTGATGGGCCACGTCGCCGACGAACATCCGCTGCCGTTCCAGGGAGCGCTGCACCGTGTCCACCATGGCGTTGAACGAGGAGGCGAGCCCGCGCAGCTCGGGCGGGCCGTGCTCCACGGGGGCGCGCGCCCCCAGCTCGCCGCCGCGCACGTCCATCGCGATGCGCTCCAGGTCGCGCACCGGGCGCAGAATCCAGCGGGTGAGCGGCCACAGGCCGCCCATCAGCGCGAGCACGGGAACCAGCAACAGCGCGGCGCCGACCCCCCAGCGGCGCACGCTGGCCGCACGCAGCCCGTCGGTGGGCGCCTCGATGACGACGACGGCGGTCACCTGGGAGTCACGGCCCACCGGCTCCACCACCCGCAGCGGCCCGCGCTGCCAGGGCCACACGGTGGCCGCCTCGGTCGCCCGCGCCCCGGCGAACGCCCGCTGGATGTCCTCGGTGACCGCCGCGCCGTCCGGGGGCGGCGGGCCCGGGTCGTGGACCAGGCCACCGTCCAGGCCGAGCACCCACACCGGTGAGTCGTACAGCTCGTGGTAGGCGTCCAGCTCCGCGTGCAGCCGGGTCCGCTCGCCGGAGGCGATGGCCGCCTCGGCGAGATTGGCGAACCGTACGGCGTCCCCGCTGCGGTCGATGAACACCTGCTGGGTGGTCCGCTCGCTCACCACCGCGGCGTACGAGATGCCGATGCCCACCACCAGCAGGGCCAGCACGGGGAGCAGCGCGACGATGATGCGCCGGCGCACGGGTGGCTATCCGTCCACCGGCGCGCCGGCCGGTTCGAGCCGGTAGCCCACGCCGCGCACCGTGGTGATGCGCGCCGTGTCGCCGAGTTTGGAGCGCAGCGAGGCGATGTGGGTGTCCAGGGTGCGGCTGCTGCCCTCCCAGGCGGACTGCCAGACCTGGTCGAGGATGTGTTCGCGCTCCACGACGGTGCCGGTGTTCCTGGCCAGCAGCACCAGGATCTCGAACTCCTTGCGGGTCAGCCGCAGCGGTGCGCCGTCGCGGGAGACCTCGTGGCGGTCCCGGTCGATGAGCAGATCGCCGTGGCCGATGGTGCCGCGCGCTGTGAGGCCGGTCTGGAGCACCCGCAGCCGCCGGGTGACGGCCTCGATGCGGGCCAGCAGTTCGGCCACCCCGAAGGGCTTGACCAGGTAGTCGTCGGCGCCGGCCCGCAGGCCGCGGACCCGGTCGGTCTGCTCGCCGCGGGCGGTGACGGCGATGACTCCGGTGGCGGCGCGGTCGCGGAGCATCCGGATCACCTCGACGCCGTCCCCGTCGTCGAGACCGAGATCCACGAGGGCGATGGCGAAGTCGGCCGTGCCGATCGCCCCGGCCGCCTCCCGCACGCTGCGGGCGCGCTCCACGTCGTATCCCTCGGCGCGGAGTGTCCGGCTCAGGGCGCGCGCGACCCGGTCATCGTTCTCGACTATGAGCGCGCGCATGCGCCCCAGACTAGCGGCGCCCCGGTACCGCGGTGGAGTGCGGTACCGGGGCGAAAGCCGCGGGGGGCGTTCTTCCGGACCCGCCGCGGGTCCGGGTGTCGCGTCCTGCGGTCAGTTCTTCTGGATCTGGTCGAAGCTCAGCTCGACCGGCGTTTCGCGGCCGAAGATCTCGACCAGGCCCTTGACCTTCTTGGAGTCGGCGTTGATCTCGTTGATCGTCGCCTGGAGGGTCGCGAACGGGCCGTCGGTGACGGTGACCGAGTCGCCGACCTCGAAGTCCAGGACCTGGACCTCGACGCGGCGGCCGGCCACCGGGGCGCCGCCCTCGGCCGCGGCCTGCTCGGCGGCCTTCTGCTCGGCCTCCGGCGCCAGCATCTTCACGATCTCGTCCAGCGTCAGCGGGTACGGGTCGTAGGCGTTGCCCACGAAGCCGGTGACACCGGGGGTGTTCCGTACGACGCCCCAGGACTCGTTCGTCAGGTCCATCCGGACCAGCACGTAGCTGGGGAGCTTGTTCTGCTTGATGGTGCGGCGGTCGCCGTTCTTGATCTGGACGACCTCTTCCTGCGGCACCTCGACCGCGAAGATGTAGTCCTCGACGTTCAGCGACACGGCGCGCTGCTCAAGATTGGTCTTGACCCGGTTCTCGTAGCCCGCGTACGTGTGCACCACGTACCACTCGCCGGGCAGCACCCGCAGTTCCTCGCGCAGCTGCGCGACCGGGTCCACCGGCTCGGGAGCCTCGGCCTCGGCCTCGGCGTCCGCTTCGGCCTCCGCCTCGCCCTCGGCGTCCGCCTCCTGCGCGACCTCGTCCGCGTCCTCCTCGTGGACGGCGGCGGACTCGGCGGGCTCGCCCGCCGCGGCGTCGGCAGCCTCGGTCTGGTCGACGGTGTCCGCTGCCTCGACGATGTCGCGCGCGGTGTCGTCGCCCTCGGCGGCGTCGTCGGTCAGATTCGGGTCAGACTTCGGGTCAGACACGGTGGCTGCTTCTTCCTGCTTCACATTGACGTGGAACATCCGGGCGGGATCGCCGCGGCACGGGTGGGTACCTACGACCGTACGTCCGTGCCCGCCTCGCCCCGTCCGGAGCGGGGTCAGCCGAAGACGTACTCGACGACCCGGCTGAATCCCCAGTCAAGCACGGTGAGGATGCCGATGACGACGAGAACGAAAACGATCACCGCGGAGGTGTACGTCGTCAGCTGGCGCCGTGAGGGCCAGACGACCTTGCGCAGCTCGGCGATGACCTGCCGGTAGAAGAGCGCGAGCTTGCCCAGCGGGCCCCGCTTGGCACGCCGCCCGCGTCCTCGGCCGGCGCCGTCCCCCCGGGGCTCCGGCGTTTCGACGGAGTCCGTGATCCCAGCCACTCGCCCTCACCTGATCCCGGTCATGGTCGTAAGCCGCCCGGTCCCCCGGACGGCTTGCATTGCGGTACGTGCCTACTACCACTACTAACTCTGTACTGCCTGCTGCGTAGCAGGGCCGGAGGGACTTGAACCCCCAACCGCTGGTTTTGGAGACCAGTGCTCTACCAATTGAGCTACGACCCTTTGCTCGCGGCACCGGGAAAACTTACCTCACCCGGCCCCACTGCGTGGAGAGTGTACGTGCTCAATCGCCGCCCGTCGAACGGACAACAGCCGCAACCCGGGTGCCACGGTCCACTCCGGTCTGCAACGATGCCCTTATGAGCGCAGCGACACCCACCGCACAGTCCGCAGAAGCAGCCCCCGGGCGCCGGGTCTCCGCCCGCGTCGGGGCGATCTCCGAGTCCGCGACCCTGGCCGTCGATGCCAAGGCGAAGGCTCTCAAGGCCGCCGGCCGGCCGGTGATCGGCTTCGGCGCCGGCGAACCCGACTTCCCCACCCCCGGGTACATCGTGGACGCGGCCGTGGCCGCGTGCCGGGAGCCGAGGTTCCACCGCTACACGCCGGCCGGCGGGCTGCCGGAGCTGAAGGAGGCCATCGCCGCCAAGACGCTGCGCGACTCCGGCTACGAGGTGAAGCCCTCGCAGGTGCTGGTGACCAACGGCGGCAAGCAGGCGATCTACGAGGCGTTCGCGGCGCTGCTCGACCCGGGCGACGAGGTCATCGTCCCGGCGCCGTACTGGACCACCTACCCCGAGTCGATCCGGCTGGCCGGCGGCGTCCCGGTGGAGGTCGTCGCGGACGAGACCACCGGCTACCGGGTGAGTGTGGAGCAGCTGGAGGCGGCCCGCACCGAGCGCACCAAGGTGCTGCTGTTCGTCTCCCCGTCCAACCCGACCGGCGCGGTCTACCCGCGTGAGCAGGTCGAGGCGATCGGCCGCTGGGCGGTGGAGCACGGTCTGTGGGTGCTCACCGACGAGATCTACGAACATCTGGTCTACGGGGACGCCGAGTTCTCCTCGCTGCCGGTGGTCGTCCCGGAGCTGGCCGACCGCACCGTGATCGTCAACGGGGTGGCCAAGACGTACGCGATGACCGGCTGGCGGGTGGGCTGGCTGATCGGCCCGCAGGACGTGGTGAAGGCCGCCACCAACCTCCAGTCGCACGCCACCTCCAACGTGAGCAACGTCGCGCAGGCGGCGGCGCTGGCCGCGGTCTCCGGGGATCTGGACGCGGTGGCCGCGATGGGCGAGGCGTTCGACCGGCGGCGTCGCACGATCGTGCGGATGCTGAACGAGATCGACGGGGTCGTCTGCCCCGAGCCCGAGGGCGCGTTCTACGTGTACCCCTCGGTGAAGGGCCTGCTGGGCAAGGAGCTGCGCGGCCGGCGGCCCGCCACCTCGGTGGAGCTGGCCGAGGTGATCCTGGAGGAGGCCGAGGTCGCCGTGGTCCCGGGTGAGGCGTTCGGCACCCCCGGTTATCTGCGGCTGTCGTACGCCCTGGGCGACGACGACCTGGTGGAGGGTGTCTCCCGCCTCCAGAAGCTGCTGGCGGAAGCGAGCTGACTCACGTTCGGGTGACGCGGCTACCGGCCGGACGGCGCAATGCGGCAAGATTCGTGGATGGATCGTGTACGTGACGTCCGGCTGCTGCCCAAGGCCCACCTGCATCTGCACTTCACCGGCTCGATGCGGCCCGGCACCCTGCTGGAGCTGGCGGACAAGTACGGCGTGCATCTGCCGGAGGCGCTGCGCGGCGGCGAGCCTCCCAGCCTGCGGGCCACCGACGAGCGCGGCTGGTTCCGGTTCCAGCGGCTGTACGACATGGCCCGCTCCTGTCTGCGGGAGCCGGAGGACATCCAGCGGCTGGTGCGCGAGGCGGCCGAGGAGGATCTGCGGGACGGGGCGCGCTGGCTGGAGATCCAGGTCGATCCCACCTCGTACGCGCCCCGGCTCGGCGGGCTGATCCCGGCGCTGGAGATCATCCTGGACGCGGTGCGGGTCACCTCCCGGGAGACCGGGGTCGGGATGCGGGTGCTGGTGGCCGCGAACCGGATGAAGCACCCCCTGGACGCCCGCACCCTGGCCCGGCTCGCGGTCCGCTACCGGGACCAGGGGGTGGTCGGCTTCGGGCTGTCGAACGACGAGCGGCGCGGCTTCGCCCGCGACTTCGACCGCGCGTTCGCGATCGCCCGGGAGGGCGGCCTGCTGGCGGCCCCGCACGGCGGCGAGCTGTCGGGCCCCTCCAGCGTCCGGGACTGCCTGGACGATCTGCGGGCGGCACGGGTGGGCCACGGGGTGCGGGCCGCGGAGGACCCCTGGCTGCTGGAGCGTCTCGCCCGGGACCGGGTGACCTGCGAGGTGTGTCCCGCCTCCAATGTGGCGCTCGGCGTGTACGAGCGGCTGCCGGACGTGCCGCTGCGCACCCTGTGGGACGCGGGCGTGCCGATGGCGCTGGGGGCGGACGACCCGCTGCTGTTCGGCTCGCGGCTGGCGGCCCAGTACGAGATCGCGCGGGAGCACCACGGCTTCACCGACCGCGAGCTGGCGGAGCTGGCCCGGCAGTCGGTGCGCGGCTCGGCGGCGCCGACCGACATCCAGGAGAAGATCATGGTGGAGATCGAGGAGTGGCTGGCGCTGTGACGCCCGGCCGGATCCGGTGAACCGGGGCCCGGCGGGCGCTGCCGTGGCGCGCTACCGGCCGCCGGCCCCCGTCGGCTCCTTGCGCACGGCCCCGGCCCCCGGCTGCCCAGAGCCCGCCGTGCCGGCCGCCCGCACGTCCGCGATCAACCGGTCCATGCCCTGGTCGAACCGCTCGCGGTACTTCTCCACCCGCTTCGCTCCGGCCGCCCGGGGGCCGAAGGTGTGGGCGAAGTCGATGAGGCCGACCTTCACCGAGGGCACCGGCCGGCCCTCGGGGGGCGCCTCGTCCACCGCGATGAGCACGCTCGCCCCGACGAAGGCCAGGCCGGAGGCCCGGGCGGCCTCCCTGACCCGGATCAGCTGCGGCAGCATCGCCTCGGCGACACCGGGTTCGCGGGCGAAGTCGCGCACGATCCGCGGTGTGCGCCGTCCGGTGGCCAGCCGCCCTCCCGTGAGGCCCGAGCTGCCGACCGCCCGGTAGCCGCGGCTCGCGGAGCCGGTCAGCAGGTCGGCCGCCTTCATCCTGAGCTTCTTCGCCAGGGCGGCCGTCTTCGACATGGAGCGGAGCAGCTCGTGCCAGCTCGCCGTGGACGCGCCCACCTTGATGTCGAGGATCTTGGGCCGGTTCATGCCGAACGTCAGATTGTCGACGTAGACGTGGGTCGAGTCGTCGCCCGCGCCCTGGTGACCGTCCATCGCCGTGACCTGCCGGGCGGTGTGGGAGTGCGGCGCCACGCCGTCCAGGGCGGGGTGCGCGCCCGCGCGCAGTTCCGCGTAGAACTCCCGCTCCACGTGGTTGGTGGGTTTCTCCTTGATCCGTCCGCAGGCCCGGTTGCTGATCCCGCCGTGCCCGCCGACCGCTCCGTCCTCCACCCGTTCGACGGCCGGGCCGATGATCGCACCGCTCGTGCCCGGCGGCGGGACGGCGGCGTTCCCGGCCGGGTGCGCGAGGGGCCGCATCGCCACGGGTGCGGAGCCGACGGATGCCGAGGGGGGCATGCTCACGGTCCTGGCCGGGTCGGCCGGGGGCGCGGACACCCGCCCGGCAGGGCGCCGCTCCACGTTCTGGTGGTGGTCTCCGTGTGCGCGCACAGCCCCTGTTCCCTCCCAGGGCGTCCCCACGCCCCCTGCTGTCGACAGTTCTACGGCAGTACCGGCCGGCACGGAGGGTCGCCCGGCGGGACGGCCCGCGGGGGCACGACCGCCGGCGGGGTGCGGCCGGCCGGGGCGCCCGTCCCGTGGTTCAGAGGCTGACGCCGACCGTCACCGGTTCGTTGACCAGGGTGACGCCGAAGGCGTCCCGTACCCCGTCCCGTACCTCGCGGGCCAGCGCCAGCAGATCGGCGGTGGTCGCGCCGCCCCGGTTGGTGAGGGCCAGGGTGTGCTTGCCGGAGATCCGGGCCGGGCCGCTCCCGTACCCCTTGGTGAAGCCGGCCTTGTCGATCAGCCAGGCGGCGGAGGTCTTGGTGTGGCCGTCGGCCGCCGGGAAGGCGGGCGGCTCGACGCCGGGGCCGAGACGCCGCGCGGCGCGCTCGCGGAAGGCCGCGAACTCCCGCGCCGTCAGCAGCGGATTGGTGAAGAACGAACCGGCCGACCAGGTGTCGTGGTCCTCCGGATCCAGCACCATGCCCTTGCCGGCCCGCAGCTTCAGCACGGTCTCGCTGGCGGTGGCGGCGGCCACCCGCTCCCCCGCGGCGACGCCCAGTGTCCGGGCGGTCTCGGCGTACGCGATCGGTGCCGAGAGCCCGCCCGCGTCCTCCAGCGCGCAGCGCACCCGCAGCACCACGAACCGCTCGGGGTCGGCCTTGAAGCGGCTGTGCCGGTAGCCGAAGCCGCACTCGGCCGCGGGGAGGGTGACCGTACGGTGCTCGGCGCGGTCGTAGGCGATGACCTCGGTGATGACGGAGGAGACTTCCTGGCCGTAGGCGCCGACGTTCTGGATGGGGGTGGCACCGGCCGAGCCGGGGATGCCGGCCAGGCATTCGATGCCGGCCAGTCCGGCCTCCACGGTGCGGGCGACGGCCGCCGACCAGTTCTCGCCCGCGGCGAGTTCCAGGCGGGTGCCGTCCAGGTCGAAGCCGGTGGTGGCGATCCGCAGGGCGGTGCCCCGGAAGCCCTCGTCCGCGATCAGCAGATTGCTGCCGCCGCCGATGATCAGCAACGGGGTGCCGGTGCCGTCCGCCTCCTGGACGGCGGCGATCACCTCGGCGTCGGAGCTCGCGGTGATCAGCCGGTCGGCGGGGCCGCCGAGCCGGAAGGTGGTCAGATCGGCGAGCGCGGCGCCGGCGGTACCGGCGGGATCAGAGGTTTCGAGCACCCCTCCAGAATACGGTCCGCCGCCGCGCGGGGCCCGGACCGGGGCGAGGGCGGAGCGGGCCGGATCGCGCGCCGGGGCGGGTCCGGGGCGACGCCCGCCCCGGGCGGACCGTTCCGGCCGGGGCACCCCGCGCGTCGTCCGTGATCAGGCGGGCACGCGGTCGGCCGGCCGGGGATCGGGCGTCGGGTCGGTGGGGCCGGCCGGACCGGGGGCGGCAGGCCGGGGAGCCTTCGGCGCCCGCCGCTCCGGCAGCAGCGCGATGACGGCCGCCGCGACCAGCAGCAGCCCCACGGCCAGCCACAGCGCGGGCACCAGGCCGTCGGTGAACGCCTGCGCCGAGCCGTACCCGCCGCGTGCGGCGAAGACCGAGGCCAGGACGGCGACGCCCAGCGCCCCGCCGACCTCGCGCGCCGAGTTGTTCACGCCGGAGGCCACCCCCTGCCGTCCCTCGGGTACGGCCCCCATCGCGATCGCCCCGGACGGGGCGAAGAACATGGCCATGCCAATGCCGCACAGCACGAACGCCGGCACCATGCCGCCGTACGAGACGCCCGGGTCGGCGTACAGCGCGAACCACCCCATGCCCACCGCCATCAGCACCAGCCCGGAGGCGACGATCGGCCGGCCGCCGACGCGGTCGGTGAAGGCCCCGGCGATGGGCGCCACGATCATCGGCATGGCGGTCCACGGCAGCATCCGCACCCCGGCCTCCATCGGCGAGTAGCCCATGATCAGCTGGAGGAACTGGGTCAGCAGGAAGATCGAGCCGAACATCCCCGCGTACATCAGCAGGCTGGTGATGTTGATCGCGGTGAAGGTGCGGGAGCGGAAGAAGCCCATCGGCAGCAGCGGCTCGGGGGTGCGCAGCTCCCAGCGGACGAACGCGTACAGCAGCACGGCTCCGAGCGCGAAGCCCGCCAGCACCGGGACCGTGGTCCAGCCGTGTTCGTGGCCGCGCACGATGGACAGCACGACGCCCAGCAGGCCGGCGCTGGCCAGTACGGTGCCGGTCACGTCCAGGCGCTTGACCGGGCCCCGGCTCTCCGGGAGCCGCCGGAACACCAACGGCAGCACGAGGAGGCCGATGGGGATGTTGAGCCAGAAGATCCAGTGCCAGGAGAGGTGTTCGGTCACGGCCCCGCCGACGAGCGGGCCCGCGGCGACGGCGAGGCCGTTGACCGCGCCCCACACGCCGAAGGCGGCGCCCCGCCGCTCGGGCGGTACGACGGCGGATATCAGGGTGAGGCTGAGCGGGATCAGGGCCGCGGCGGCGGCGCCCTGGACGGCGCGGGCGGCGATCAGCGCGTCCGTGGAGCCGGCCATCGCCGCACCGGCGGAGGCGAGGGTGAACAGGGCGATGCCGGCGCCGAAGACCAGGCGGCGGCCGTAGCGGTCGCCCAGGGCCGAGGCGAACAGCAGGAGGCAGGCGAACGGCAGGGTGTAGCCGTTGACGATCCACTCCAGGGCGGCCAGGTCACCGCCGAGGTCCTCACGGATGATGGGCAGGGCGGTGGTCACGACGAGGTTGTCGAGGCTGGCCATGAAGGTGGCGAAGCCGGTCAGCAGCAGCGTCCAGACGATGACGTGGGGGCGCTGCGTGCCCCCGTTCGGGGCATCGGGCATGGTCCCTCCCAGAAAACTAGTGATTGCTCAATAACTTGCGCGGACAGACGTGTGCCCGCGAACCGGACCGAGGACCGGACGGGACCGGCTATCCGAACCGCTTCTTGCCCTCGTGATCGTGGGCGCAGGCGACCCACAGCGGATGGTCCGCCGGGAAGCCGAGCGCCAGCATCACGTTGATCAGCATGCCGTTGGCCAGGAAATCGGCGGTCTCCACGCCGTCCGCGCCCAGCCGCAGGTGCACGGCCTCGAACAGCTCGTTCCAGTAGGCGCGGATCCGGGCCGCGAAGTCCTCGTCCCCACCCGCCTCCGCGGTGTGCACCGCGACGTACATCTGCATCTGGAACATGAGCTTGTCGCGGTCGGCGGTGAGGCCGGTGTACGCCTGGGCCATCGCGTCGTGCGCTGCCTGGGGATCCAGACCTTCCGAGACACGTTCGAAGGTCCGCCGGATCTCCGCCGTGCCGTGCTCGGCGGCGGCCAGGAAGATCGCCCGCTTGTCGGGGAACAGCCGGAAGAGATACGGCTGCGAGACCCCGACCCGGCGGGCGATGGCGGCGGTCGTGGTGCCCGCGTACCCTCCCCTGGCGAACTCCACGACAGCGGCGCGGATGACGGCCGTACGCCGCTCCTCCGCCGACATCCTGCCGCTGTCCCTGGCCATGCGAGTAAGTTATTGACCAATCACTATCTTGTCAACGGGATCGAACGGGCCGGCGTTCAGCCCAGCCGGACCACGGCCCGGGACAGCCCCAGCACCTTCTGGCCCGCGCTGCGCGCCACCAGGTCCACCCGGACCGTGCGCGCCTCGTCGTCCAGCTTGGCCGCGACCTTCGCCGACACCTCGATCTCGGCCCCGGTGTCGTCGTTCGGCACCACCACGGGGTGGGTGAAGCGCACCCCGTACTCGACCACCGCCGCCGGGTCCCCGGCCCAGTCCGTGACCACCCGGGCGGCCTCGGCCATCGTGAACATGCCGTGCGCGATCACGTCCGGCAGCCCGACCTCCCTGGCGAAGCGCTCGTTCCAGTGGATGGGGTTGAAGTCCCCCGAGGCGCCCGCATACCGCACCAGGTCGGCGCGGGTCACCGGGAACGTACGGGCCGGCAGCTCCGTACCCACCTCGACATCGGCGTACGCGATCCGTGCGGTCACTTCTCCCCCTCCGGCTTCTCCGGCGCGCGCGACACCAGCTTGGTGTACGCGGTCACCACGTGCTCCCCGGCGGCGTCGTGCACATCGCCGCGGACATCGAGGATGTCGTTGCCCGCCATCGACTTCACGGAGTCGATCACCGAGGTGACCGTCAGAACGTCCCCGGCCACCACCGGACGGCTGTACCGGAACTTCTGGTCGCCGTGCACCACGCGGGTGTAGTCCAGGCCCAGCTTCGGGTCGTGGATCACCGCCTGGGCGGCGGCGAAGGAGATCGCGAAGACGAACGTCGGCGGGGCGATCACATCCGGATGCCCCAGCGCCCGCGCGGCGGCCGGATCCGTGTACGCCGGATTCTCGTCACCGATCGCGACCGCGAACTCGCGGATCTTCTCGCGCCCCACCTCGTACGGCTCGGTGGGCGGATAGGTCCGCCCGGCGAAGGACTGATCCAGGGCCATCGGCCGTCAACCTCCCAAAATCACGCGAGGCCGCCCCCGACAGGTCGGGGACGGCCTCGCAACAGTGACAAGTCAGCGGGTCTCGCGGTGCGCCGTGTGGGCGTTGCAACGCGGGCAGTGCTTCTTCATCTCCAGGCGGTCCGGGTCATTACGCCGGTTCTTCTTGGTGATGTAGTTCCGCTCCTTGCACTCCACGCAGGCCAGCGTGATCTTCGGGCGGACGTCGGTGGCAGCCACGTGAGTGCTCCTTGACGGATGGACGGATTAAACACAGGAAAGAGTAGCCGATCGGAGGACCGACCCCGCAATCGGCTACTCGGAGTGAAGTAGCGGCGACCGGACTTGAACCGGTGACACAACGATTATGAGCCGTTTGCTCTACCGACTGAGCTACGCCGCCACGAGCTGCGCGGCTCCCGCCAACAGGAGGAAGACCTCACATCTCAGAGCCCCAAAACGGAATCGAACCGTTGACCTTCTCCTTACCATGGAGACGCTCTGCCGACTGAGCTATTGGGGCGAGCGAGAAAGAGATTACACGCTCCGGGGCCGAAGACGAAATCCGTAAACGGCCGCCCCGGCTCCGTCAACACCGCCCAAGTCGCCGGAAACCACAGCAGTACGACTAATGGCGTCTTCCCCACCCGGCCGCCCCGGGCGCCGTAGCCTCGCCTCGTGCCCGACCACCGCGATGCCGCCGCGACCGCGCTGCTGCTGGGCGGCGCCCGGCTCGCCGACGGCCGTACCGTCGATGTCCGGCTGACCGGCGAGCGCGTCGAGGCCGTCGGAACCCCCGGCAGCCTGCCCGCCACCGCGCCGGGCGTCCAGCGGCTCGACCTCACCGGCTATCTGCTCCTGCCGGCCCCCGCCGAGCCGCACGCCCACCACGACACCGCCCTCACCAGCGGCTGCCCGGGGCCGCCCCCCGAGGGGCCCGACCAGCTGCGGCGTCGGATCATCGAGGCGTCGCTGCTCCAGCTCAGCCACGGCGCCACCGCCCAGCGCAGCCAGATCAGAATCGGCGACGTCCTGGGGCTGCGCGCGCTGGAGGCCGCCCAGGCGGCGCGGCGGGCGCTGCTGGGGCTCGCCGAGCTCCAGCCGGTGGCCGCGCCCCGGCTGCTGACCGGGCGGGCCGGCGCCGACAACCGCGCCCAGCTCGCGGACGCCGCCCAGCTCGGCGGCACCGCGCTGGGCGGCTGTCCCGACCTCGACCCGGACCCGGCCGGCTACGCGGACATCGTGCTGTCCATCGCCGACGCGCAGGGGTGCGCCATCGACCTGCACACGGACGCGGACGACCCGGCCCGCTTCGCCCGGCTGGTGACGGCGGCGGGGGCGTGCCGTACGGCGGTCACGCTGGGCCCGTGCGCCGGGCTCTCCCTGCTGCCCCCGGACACCGCGGCGCGCGCCGCCGACCAGCTGGCGGCGGCCGGGGTCGCGGTCAGCTGCCTGCCGCAGTCACCGTGCGCGGCCCTGCCCGCGCCGCCCCGGCCCTCCCGGCCCCCGACACCGCCGGTCCGGACGCTGCTGGCCGCCGGTGTCACGGTGGCGGCGGGCAGCGGGGCGGTACGGGACGCGGGCAATCCGGTGGGCCGCGGCGACCCGCTGGAGGCCGCGTACCTGCTGGCGGTGCGCGGGGCGTGCGACACCACCGGGGCGTACCGGGCCATCAGCTCGGCGGCGCGGGCGGTGCTGGGGCTGCCGAAGGTGCGCATCGAGCCCGGCTTCCCGGCGGAACTGCTGGCGGTGCGCGGCGAGAACCTGCCGGGCGCGCTGTCCCTGGCGTACAGCCGGCTGGTGATCCACCGGGGCCGGGTGGTGGCCCGTACCTCCGCCGTCCGTGAGTACTGCGGCTCCCCGGCGGTCCCCCTGACGGAGCTGCCGCGCCAGCCGGCTCCGCGGACCTGACGAGGGGTCGGTGGCCCGGGGAACGCACGGGTGACGCGCGGCCGACGAGGCGTCTGCGGGCCGTGGTGTCCGGTGCGTTGCCCCGGGAGGGCCTGCGGCCGGTCCACCGGGGGAGGCCGCCGCCCCGTCCCGCCGGGCCGGTGACGGGCCCGCCTCTCCCGGCCCGAGGCGCTGCGTGAACACCGTTCCGGTGTGCCAAGCTCGGGAGCATGCGCACAGTCATCGCCGGAGGGCACGGGAAGATCGCACAGCGTCTGGAGCGGCTGCTGGCCGCGCGCGGGGACCGCCCCGCGGGCCTGATCCGCAAACCGGAGCAGGCCGGGGCACTGCTCGCGGCGGGCGCCGAACCCCTCGTCTGCGACCTGGAGTCGGCGCCGGTCGCCGAACTGACGAGGCATCTGGAGGGCGCCGACGCGGTCGTCTTCGCGGCCGGCGCCGGGCCGGGTTCGGGGACGGCCCGCAAGGAGACGGTGGACCGGGCGGCGGCGGCGCTGCTCGCGGACGCGGCGGAGGCGGCCGGGGTGCGGCGCTATGTGATGGTGTCGGCCATCAACGTGGACGAGGAGCCGCCGCCCGGCACCGACCCGGTCTTCGCCGCCTATCTGCGGGCCAAGGCCGCCGCCGACGCGGACCTGCGCGCGCGCACCGCCCTGGAGTGGACGATCCTGCGCCCCGGCATGCTGACGGACGCCCCCGGCACCGGCCTGGTGGACCTCTCTCCGGACGCTCCGCGCGGCGAGATCACCCGGGACGACGTGGCGGCGGTGCTGCTCGCCCTGCTGGACACGCCCGCGACGGCCGGCCTGACCCTGAACCTGGTCAACGGCTCGACGGCCGTCGACGCCGCGGTGACCCGCGCCGCCGCGGCCGGCTGACGGACTCCGGCCACCGGCCACTGCCCGGGGCGGATGCGGCGGCCCCGTGGGGTCACCCCTCCGGGGCCGTCGCGGCGCGGAGCGGCTGCGCGTGGCGCAGGCCGGTGGTGAGCAGCGTCGCCCACGGCGCGTCGACGGAGAAGGCGTCGATGCTGGTGAGCAGGTGGCACAGCTGCCCGTAGGCGAAGAAGTACTGGATGTCGGCGACCTCCGCCCCGGAGCGGGACGCGACGTGGTCGGTGACCCGGCCGATCCCGTGGCGCACCGCCTCGGCGACGGCCGGCTGATCGGTGGCCGCCTGGGCGTGCACCTGGAGCATCATCAGGTCGCGGTCGGCGATGAGCTGCGCGTACGCACCGGCCATGGCCGCCAGCAGACCGGACGGCGAGGTGTCCTCGCTCTGTTCGGCCCCGCGCTCCAGCGCCTCGATGATCCGGGTGTAGCAGAGGTCGAGCGCGGCGACGAAGAGCCGTTCCTTGGAGGCGAACAGCTTGGACACGTAGGCCGGGGAGATGCCGGCGTGCTCGGCCACATCGGCGATACGGGTGCCCCGGAAGCCGTGCCGGGCGAAGGTGGCGACCGCGCTGGCGACGACGATCCCCCGGCGGTCCTGTGCGGTGGAGAGAATGCGCTCCGTGTTCATGTGATTGACCGTACATTCACTCTTCTCCCGGAGGGCAAGCCTCCCCGGCCGGGGATTGACATGCAGTCGTGAGTGGCTGTTCAATCACTCCTGTCGCCACCGGACGGCCCGGTCGGCGCGAAGGACCCGCGCCCGGGTCTTTTTCTTTGACCCGAAGAGTGAATGATCAGCCATTCACCACCCCTTGCCAAGGAGCACCATGACCACCACGACCGCCACCGAGGTCGTCCTGCCGGGCCCCGTCGAGCCCGCCGGATTCCAGCTGCGCCGGCGCCAGATCGGCCCGCCGGCCCCCGGCCAGGCCCTGCTCCGCATCGAGGCCAGCGGCGTCTCGTTCGCCGAACAGCAGATGCGCCGCGGCACCTACTTCGACCAGCCCGCCTACCCCTTCGTCCCGGGCTACGACTGCGTCGGCGTCGTCACCGCCGTCGGCGACGGCGTCGACACCTCCCTCGTCGGCCGCCGGGTCGCCGCGCTGACCAAGACCGGCGGCTGGGCCAGCGCCGCGCTGCTCGACGCCCGCGACCTCGTCCCCGTACCGGACGGCGTCGGCCCGGCCGAGGCCGAGACGCTCGTCGTGAACGGGCTCACCGCCTGGGGCATGCTGCACGACACGGCCCGGATACGGCCCGGACAGACCGTCGTCGTGCACGGCGCGAACGGCGGCGTCGGCACCCTCCTGGTACAGCTCGCCCGGCACGCCGGCGCGCGCGTCATCGGCACCTGCTCCGTCCGGCACACCGAGGCCGTCCGTGCCCTGGGTGCCGAACCCGTGGACTATCGCGCACCGGATCTGCACGAACGGATCCGCGCTCTGGCCCCGCACGGCGTCCAGGCCGTCTTCGACCACGTCGGCGGCCCCGGCATCGTGCACTCGTGGCGGCTGCTGGCCAGGGGCGGCACCCTCGTCGCCTACGGCAGCGCCTCCACCCGCGACGACCCCCGCAACGGGCGGGCGACCATGCTGCTCGTCGGCCGGCTCCTGCTGTGGAACGCGCTCCCCAACGGCCGCCGCGCCGCCTTCTTCAACGTGTGGGCGGGCCGCCGCCGCGCGCGCAGCTTCCGGGCCCGGCAGCACCGGGAGCTCACCGCGGTGCTGCGGCTGCTCGCGGACGGCGTCCTCACCGCCCGGATCGCCGCCCGCGTTCCGCTGACCGAGGCGTCCCGTGCGATGGAACTCGCCGAGTCCGGGACGGTCGTCGGCAAGGTCGTCCTGGTCACCGAGCACACACCCGGCTGACGCGCCGGAGCCGGCCACGACACGCCCGGCCGGGCGCCGGTGGCATTCGCCACAAGGCAACGTGTCGCCAAACGCCCTGACTTCGGGCCGCGAGCCGGGAATGTGCCTGCGTGCAGGCGGGTTTGCCCCTCAGGTGAGGTTCTTTCCGGACCCCGCCGGAGCACCGGGATGAGATTCCGCGCAACATAGTGCCCTCTTGGGGTGGTCTTTACCGTGAGAGCCATGAACGACTCCGTCGTCACCGCCAACGAGCCCACTTAGGGGAGAACTTGCCCAGCTCCATCCGGAACCCGGACACCAGCCGGGGAGCGATACCCGACGCTCCCCCGGATTCACGGATACCCGTGGCGGTGCACACCGCCGAACCACTCTCCCGCGAAGGCGCGCTCAGTCTGCTGGGGCGACACCCCGACATCGAGCTGCGCGAGGAGACCGCGTTCACCTCCGGCACCGTCGTCCTGCTCATCGCCGACACCCTCGACGGTGCCACCCTCTCCGTCTTAAGGCGTATCGCGCGCACGGCCGGTGCCCGCGCCGTCCTCGTTGTCGGCACGCTGCGGGAGGCCGAACTCCTGGACGTGGTCGCCTGCGGCATCAGCGCCATCGTCTGGCGGCACGAGGCCACCGAGAAGCGCCTGGTGCAGGCCGTGCTGGCAGCGGCCCGCGGCGACGGCACCCTGCCGGGCGATCTGCTCGGCCGGCTGATCAACCAGGTCGGCGCACTGCACCGTTCCGCGGCGGGCCGCGAGGGCGTACCCACCAGCGGACTGACACCCCGTGAGGTGGAGGTGCTGCGACTGGCGGCCGACGGCCTCGACACCGGGGAGATCGCCGCCAAACTGGCCTACTCCGAACGCACCATCAAGAATGTGATGCACGGGCTGACCACCCGATTCCATCTGCGCAACCGGGCCCACGCGGTGGCCTACGCCTTCAAAGAGGGATACCTCTGATCGTGGCCGCCCCTCGCCGGGCACCCGGCTGTTGCCTTCCGGGGCAGTGGGTGTGCCCGGCGCCCGGCCCCGGGGCCCATGTGCGGAAAGGCCGTCGGCCAGGCATGATCTGCGGCGTCCGCGCCTGACCCGGAACGGCGCTGACACGCAACGGTGGGAGTACGACGGTGATCCACGAGGTGGACGAGGTTCTGAAGGGACTGCTCGGCGGCGGCTCGCTGACCGGCTCCGGCATCGATGTCTCGTTCGAGGTGCCGAGCCGTGACTGGGCGGCACGCCGCAACGGGCCGGTGATCAACGCGTACTTGTACGACATCCGGGAGGACACCAGCCGCCGTCAGCGCGGACAGGTCGCGGTGCGCGATGACCGCGACATCACCGTGAAGCGGCGCGAGACGCCCCGCTGGCTGCGGCTGTCGTACCTGGTGACGGCGTGGACGAAGCAGCCGGAGGACGAACACCGTCTGCTCTCGGCCGTACTGGCCACACTGCTGCCCCGGGACACGCTCAACCCCTCCGAACTTCCCGACAGTCTGCGGGCCCTGGGCATGCCGGTGCTGCTGACCGTGGCGGGTCCGCACGGTGAGGCCCGTTCGCTCGCGGACATCTGGTCGGCGCTGGGCGGCGAACTCAAGCCGTCCGTCGATGTGACGCTCACCGCGCCGTTCCCGCTGACCCCGGAGTACGACGTCGCCCCGCCGATCAAGCAGGCCGTCGTCCGGGCGCGGGGTATGTCCGACGGACCGTCCGCCGCCGAGCGGAGCAGCCAGCGGTCCCTGTCCTTGCCGAAGCCCCGCGCGGGAGGGTCCCGGGAATTGCGGCCCATCCGGCGGACGCGGGCGATCCGGCGCAAACGCGCCACCTGAGGCGAGCGCCCCGCCGACGGACACCGCCGCCCGGCGATACCGGGCGGCGGTGGCGCGTGGGTGAGTTCGCGGACGGTCACCGCCGGGGCGCGCCGGGCGCGGACGCCGGCCCGCCGCGCCCGGGGTCCGTCACAGCTCCGTGTCGGCTTCCCTGTCGTAGATCGTCCACCGCGAGTGCTCCGAGGCGGAGCACTCGCCGAGGGTCAGCGGATGATCGACCTCGGTGGCGTCCAGACCGTCGACGACCAGGCACAGGTGGTTGCTCTTGAAGTTGCGGATCCAGTAGGTGCCGTCGTCCTTCGGATCCAGCCACCACAGCTGGTTGTCGTCGGTGTTGTCGACGCACCTGTACTGGAACAGCACCGTTCCCTCCTTGTGGGCGTGCTGACCCGCCAGGTCCATGCAGAAGTCGGCCCAGACATTGCGAATCTGGAAGAGCGGCAGGCCGGCCGGCCCTCCTTCGGGGAGTCGCACCTCCAGATTCCACAGCTGGCTGTTCTGGTCGTCCCGGCACCTGTGCTGTTCGACCTTGTAACCCGACTCGGGCTTTGCGCCAGGGATGTCCGCGCAGCGCTCGGTCGTGGCGTTCAGCAGGGTGACGTTCTCCATCGGAGGGCCTTCCTCTTCCTCCTCTTCGCCGCCCCCGCCGCTCTCGGGTTCCGGATCGGGCTCGGGTTCCGGATCGGGCTCGGGTTCCGGATCGGGCTCCGGTTCGGGGGAGGGGGGCGGCGGTTCGGCCGAGGCGGGCGGCGGGTCGATGGGCTCACTCACCTCGCTCGTCAGCTCCGTGGCCAGGCTCTTGACCTTCGGGTCGTGGTTGTACCAGAGCATGGCGAAGCCGAGGGCGAGCGCGACAGTCGCTCCCAGGAAGGCGGCGAGCCAGCCGGGCAGGAAGCCGCGCTGGAGGAACGTGCCCTCCGCCGGCAGCGGTTCCTTGCCGGAGCGCTGGACGACGAGGCGGTACGGCCGCTCGTCCTTGCCGCCGAGCCACCTGACCGTCTTCGGCCGCAGCGTCACCTTCACGAACGCGGCCCGGCCCGGCTCGATCCGCACATTGCTGGGCTGCAGGTCGTAGGAGAGCTGGTCGCCGTTGTCGCTGCCGCTGAGCGAGGCGGTGATCGGGGTGTTGCCGAGGTTGTCGACGGCGAGCTGGGGCTTGCCCCGGAACCGGCCCTTCACGGTGGGCGGCACCACTTCGGCGCGCACTTCGGTGAAGGGCAGCACGGTCAGGTTCCCCTCGGGGACCACCACCGCCTCGGGATGCTCGGTGGGCGTGATCCGTACCGCGTACGGATTCGGCCCCGCGGTCGCGTCGGGGGTGCGGGGCGGGGCGAAGGTCAGCTCGACGGCTCCGGTCGTCCCCGGGTAGAGCCGGAGCGTCTGCGGCTCCACCGTCGTCCAGGGCGCCAACTCCCCGACGGGCTCGAAGCGGTACTCGTCGACCACGTCTCCGGTGTTGCGCAGACGCAGGCGTACCCGCGTGCTGTCACCGGGAGCGACGGTCGCGGAGGCGGGTTCCAGGGAGGTCCACAGAGTCACGTGGCGAGCGTAGTGAAGGCACCGTGGGCGGTCAGGAGCCGTCGACACCGTACTTCGCGCGCGAAAGGGCAAGCCGATTGCCCTTCTGGAACCGCGTCAGGAAGGCCCTGACACGGGGACATCGCGCGCACGGCGCGGGCGGCGGCGGACCAGAGCGGGGCCCGTGCCCTGCCCGGGGGGTCCGTACGAGGTCCGTACGAACTGCCCCCCAAGGACTGGACATTGCCCATCACATGGGCCCCAGGGTCGTTCCGCTGCCGTGCCGGGGCACGTCAAGGTGGTGCTGTCGCTACTCATACCCCGAGGAGATGCACACCATGCCGTCCTATCTGTCGCCCGGCGTCTACGTCGAGGAGGTGGCCAGCGGGACGCGTCCGATCGAGGGTGTGGGCACATCCGTCGCCGCCTTCGTCGGCCTCGCGCCCAGCGGTCCGCTGAACGAGCCGACACTGGTGACGAACTGGTCCCAGTACGTCGCCTCCTTCGGTGATTTCACCGACGGCTACTACCTCGCGCACTCCGTCTACGGCTTCTTCAACAACGGCGGCACCGCGGCCTACGTCGTCCGCGTCGGTGGCTCGGCCACGGACACCGCCGTCGCCGGGCAGGGCGGCAACGGCCAGGCCGCGCTCGGCGGTCCGGCCCAGGACGGCCCCGCGGCGCTGCCGCCGGCCGAGCCCCAGGAGCTGGGCACCTTCACGGTGAACGCCATCGCTCCCGGCCCGCGCGGCCCGCTGAGCGTGGAGGTCGCCGACGCCGAGGGCGAGGGCCCCGCGGAGCGGTTCAAGCTGAACGTCAAGGACGACGGCAAGGTCGTCGAGAGCTTCGACGTCACGGCCAAGAAGGGCAACCGCGCCTACGTCGTCACCCAGGTCAAGGAGCGTTCCAAGCTCATCGCGGTGGCCGAGGCGGCCCCCGCCGGGCAGCTCGCGCGCCCCGAGAACCAGACGGTCACGCTGACCGCCCCGGTGCCGGCGGCGCCTGCCGCCGGCGTGCCGGTCCCGGCGGACTCGCACCCCGGCCCCGGCCAGTACCTGGGCGACTCCGCCGACCGCACCGGCTTCGGCGGCCTGGAGGCCGTCGACGAGATCTCCATGGTCGCGGTCCCCGACCTGATGGCCGCCTACCAGCGCGGCACCATCGACCTGGAGTCCGTCAAGGCCGTCCAGCTCGGCCTCATCGCGCACTGCGAGCTGATGGGCGACCGGGTCGCCATCATCGACCCGCCGCCGAGCATGAACGCCCGGCAGATCCGGGTCTGGCGGCAGGAGACGGCCGGCTACGACTCCAAGTACGCCGCGCTGTACTACCCGTGGATCAAGACCTTCGACCCGGCCATCGGCAAGTCGCGCCTGATGCCGCCGAGCGGCCACGTCGCCGGCGTCTGGGCCCGCAACGACACCGAGCGCGGCGTCCACAAGGCTCCGGCCAACGAGGTCGTCCGCGGTGCCGTCGATCTGGAACTCCAGATCACCCGCGGCGAGCAGGACCTGCTCAACCCCATCGGGGTCAACTGCATCCGGTCCTTCCCCGGCCGCGGTATCCGGGTCTGGGGTGCGCGCACCCTGTCCTCCGACCCGGCCTGGCGCTACCTCAACATCCGCCGGTACTTCAACTACCTTGAGGAAGCTATCCTCCTGGGTACCCAGTGGGTGGTCTTCGAGCCCAACGACCACAAGACGTGGGCCCGCATCCGGCGCAACGTCACCGCGTTCCTGATGAACGAGTGGCGCGAGGGCGCCCTGTTCGGCACCCAGTCGAGCCAGGCGTTCTACGTCAAGTGTGACGAGGAGACCAACACCCCGGAGTCGATCGACCTCGGCCGGGTCATCTGTGAGGTGGGCGTCTCCGTGGTCAAGCCCGCCGAGTTCGTCATCTTCCGGCTCGCGCAGCACTCCAGCGGAACCGGCGAGCTGGAGGAGTAGACCCGGTGGCCGGTCACGGCCTCCGGCCCGGCGGCCGGTGGGTCGTGGCCGGCCTCCGCGGGGCCGGTCCCCACCATTTCTGTTCCCCCGGGCCGCATCACCCGGGGCCCCTGAAGGAGAACCAAAAGCATGTCGATGACGCTGGGCGATGCCCTCCTCAGCCGCAATTTCGGCTTCCAGATCGATGGCATCCAGGTCGAAGCCGTCCACGAGATCAGTGGCTTCCAGCAGGAGCAGGACACGATCACCTACATGCAGAACACGGCGGACGGCATCCCCGTCACCAAGAACATGCCGGGTGCGGAGAAGGGCGGCACCTGCCAGATCGTGTTCGGCATCACCAAGGAAAAGATCATCCAGGAGTGGATCAAGGCCTCGCAGGAAGGCCTCATGGGTGAGGCCCGCAAGAACGCCTCCATCGTCTTCAACGACTGGGAGAACGGGGAGACGCTGCGGATCAACCTGGAGAACGCGTGGTGCGGTACCGCCACGCCGTCCGCGGTGTCCGCGGGCTCGACGGACCCCCTGACGATGACCGCCACCATCAGCTACGAGCGGCTGAGCTGGGAATGAGGCGCACCGCGAGAACCACGAGGGAGCACCCCGCCGCCGCTGCGGCGGCGGTACCCGCGGCGGAGCCCGAAGCCGAGAGCGCACCCGCTCCGGCTCCGGCACCGGCACGGGACCCGGAGCCGCTGCGCACCGAGTTCGCCTTCGAACTGCCTCGCGGGTACGTCGACGCGCAGGGCACGGTCCACCGCAACGGGGTGATGCGGCTGTCGACGGCGCGGGACGAACTGCTCCCGCTCCGCGACATCCGCGTGCAGGAGAACCCGGCGTACCTGTCGGTGGTGCTCCTCGGTCGCGTCATCACCCAGCTCGGCACCCTGCCGTCGGTGCACGACGGCACCGTGGAGGGGATGTTCGCCTCCGATCTGGCGTTCCTCCAGGACTTCTACCGCCAGATCAACGCCGAGGGGCACACCCGTGCCACGGTGGCCTGCCCGCACTGCTCCGAGGCCTTCGAGGTGGAACTCGGCGGGAGCCGCCTGGGGGAATCATGACGTACGCGACCGACCGGCTGCACGAGGAGATCGCGTACCTCGCCTACCACTTCCACTGGGCACACACGGAGATCCTGGACCTGGAACACCACGATCGCCGCGGCTACGTGCAGCAGATCGCGTCCCTGGTGCAGGGCGCCGAAACGAAGGGCTGAGCAGTGGGTTTCCTGGATCGTCTGCTGCGCCGCACGGACGGTGCGGGGACTTCGCCGGACGCCGCCCGGCCCGGTGCCGGGCCGGGGGCGGCGGAGGCCGGGGGTCCGCCCCCGGCCGGCCCGTCCGCAGCGGCGGGCGCGGCCACCGGGCCGGTCGTCCCCGCGTGGAGCGTCACGGCGCCGATCCGGCCGGCGGTGGCTCCCGAACAGCGGATCGCGAACGCGCGGTTCGGCGGGCAGCTGGCGACGTTCCAGAACCCCTCCTCGGTGCGCGCCCGGCCGCCCGCCATCCTGGACGGCCGGTCGCCCGCGAGCAATGCCGGGCGGCACCTGGAGGCGGCCAGGCCGGCGGTCCCGGGTCTCGAACGCCCCACGACCCGGCCGGTTTCCCCTTCCGTCTCCCCGCCCGTCGTCCCCGCCGTGCAGCCGGACGCGGACACCTTCGTACCCCGGGCCGCCGCCCCCGGGCCCGCCCCGTCCCGCCCCGCGGGCACGCGGGTACGGCCCGTCAGCAGCACCGCGCCGCGGCCGCGTTCGCTGACCACATCCGTCACAGCACCGGCGGGCGCACCGCGCCGGGTGCTGCCCGCGTTCCGGCGCGAGCCGGCGTCCGGGGCGCGGGGCGCGGACACGACCGGCGGCCCGGGTGCGGCGGCATCCGGGCCGCCGTCCGCTTCCGGGGGAGGCGGACGGGACGGCGGCGGGGGCGCGGCGCAGCCGGCGCCGGCCGTCCAGCGCGTCGCGACCCCGCGCGCCAACACGGCGCCGGGGCGGCCTTCTTCCCCGGCGGCCCAGCGCGCCGGCTCCCCCACTCCTCCCCTCGGCACAGCCGCCCCCGGCCACCCGGGAGTCGCGGCCCGTCCGGTTCGCCCGGCCCTCGGCGCGCCGATCCAGCGGGCCCCCGAGACGGCCGTCTCGCTGCGCCCGCCGGCCCGGCAGGACGCGGGCGAGGACGCGCCCACGCCGGCCGCGCCCGCGCGACGTTCCGGGACCGACACCACCGCGCCCGTCCGGCGGACGGCCGCCGCACCGGGGTCGGCCTCCGCCGCCCCGCGACCCGCCACCCCCGCCGCGCCGGGCGCCCCGACGTCCCCGGCCGTGTCCGCGTCGCCGGCCGGCCCGGCGGGCAACCCCGTGCAGCGACAGGTGTCTTCCGCCGACCGGAACCGTCCGCACAGCCACAGCCACAGCCGGGACCAGGGCCGGAGCCGGGGCAGCGGGAGCCTGGACAGCGCCGCCGCCGGCGGGCCGGCACCGGCCGGGACGCGCGGTACGCCCGGTGCCGCGCCGCGTACGCCGTCCGTGCGGCCCACGACGGACCCGGCTCCCTCGACGACGGCACCGGCGACCGGTGACACATCGGCACGGCCCGCGCGGCAACCGGCGACATCGGCGACCGGCGACAGCCGGGCGGGGACTCCCGCCGTCCGGCGCACCGCAAGCGGCAGCCCGTCCGCCCCCGCGTCCACGGTGCGGCCGACGCGGTCGAGCGGGGACGGCCCGGCGGGAGCCCCGGCCGGTCCCGCGCCCGCCGCCACACCGGCCGTCCGGCCGACACGGTCCGGCGGCGGCACACCGGACGTCCCGGCGGTACAGCGCACCGCGAGCACCGCACCGTCCGCCCCGGTGCCCGTGACCCCGCAGCCCCGGCCCGGTGGCGACAGCCCGACGACCCCCGCAGACCCGCAGACGCGGAAGACCGGCGACAGCACACCCGGCACCCCCGCCGTCCGGCGCGGCGCGAGCAGCCCGGTGAACGACGGCGCGCGACCCGCGACGCCCACCGCGCCGTCCGCCCCCAGCACCCCGGCGGGCGAGGGCGGACGGCGCGCCACGTCCACCGTCCGGCCCGGCACCCCGACCGCACCGCCCGCCCCGGCGCCCGTGACCCCGCAGCCCCGGCCCGGTGGCGACAGCCCGACGACCCCCGCAGACCCGCAGACCCGGAAGACCGGCGACAGCACACCCGGCACCCCCGCCGTCCAGCGCACTGCCAGCACCGCACCGCCCGCGGTCCGGCCGACGCGGTCCGCCGGCAGCGGCACACCGCAGGCCCCGGCCGGCCGGCGGTCCCCGGACACCGCAGCCGCCCGAGGGGGGCACGCGGCCGACGACGACCGGCAGGCCCCTTCGGCCACCCGGCGCGCCGCGTCCCCGGCCCCGGCGCCCCGCCCGGAGGTGCCCGGCACGTCACCGGCCGGCGCACCGGTCCCACCGGCGGGCGACGCCGCGCTGTCGCAGGCCTCGCCGCGACCGGCGGCAGCGGCGACCGGCGGCACCCCCGTCGCGCGGCCCGTCCAGCGACACGCCGCGCACACCGCATCACCGGCCGCGCCGCGGCGACCGGTGACGCCGACGGCCCCCGCCGTGCCCGCCCCGACCGCACGGGCGAAGGGGAGCGACGGCGCGGCGCGCAGCGCCGAGGGCCGGCCTGTCCGCCCGTCGGCCACCCGGACCGGCGACGACCGGCCGCGTACCCCCGTGCTCCAGCGTGCGGACGCCACGCCGCGCGCCGGCTCACCGTCGGCGAGTGACAACGGCTCACCTCGTGCGGCGCGCACCGCACCGGCGGGACCGGCACCAGCAGCCACCCCCGGGACGGACACCTCCTCGGCACCGCGTCCGGCGCACAGCGCCCATGCGCCCGCCGTACCAGCCGTCTTCCAGCGCTCCACCCCGGCATCCACCCCGGCGTCCACCACCGCAGCAACCGCCGCGTCCGCCGGCGCATCGACCACCGCGTCCGGCCCCGGCCGGGCGCGCGCCGAAGGCACCGCGCCCTCCTCGGGCGGCGCCCCGGCACAGCCGTCCACCGTCCAGCGCACGGCGGCCGGTACCCCCGTCCCCGGCGCCCCGGCACGCTCCCCCCGAAGCACGGCTCCGGCCCTGGGCGCCCCCGTCCGGCGTACGACCCCCGCCCCGTCGGTGCCCGGCGGGGGACCGGCCGCCGCGAGCCCGCGGATCCCGGCCCCGCCCGGGGCCTCCGCGCCGCACCCGGCAGCGCCGACGGGATCCGTCCGGCCGGGACTCGGCGTCCCCGCCCGGCAGTTGCCGGACGGTCCCACCGGCGTCCGGCAGAGCCCGGCACCGGCCCCGGCCCCGCACCCCCGCCCCCGTCCGCATCCGGTGGGCGCTCCCCTCTCCTCCGGGCCGGCCCCGGCGGGCCCCGTCGCACCGTCCGCCCCGGTGCAGCGCTCGGCGCTGCGGGCCCCAGCACCGTCCGGGCCCCGCGCTCCCGCCGGGCCGGGACCGCGCCCGGCCGGCCTCGGCGGTCCGCTGCCCCTCCCGGACGCGGCCGTGCCGCCCGCCGTGCTGCCCGCCGCCCGTACCGAGGCCGTGCGCCCCGCCACCTCGCCCGCCCGGACCCCGGCCACGGCGGCGCCCGTGTCCACCGTCGTGCCCCCGCCGACGGCGGGGAGCCCGGCGGCGTCGCCGACTCCGGCACCGGCCCCCGCGGCCGTCCGTCCCGTGGCGGCGACCGCCCGGTGGGCGGCGGCGCGCCCGGCACCGGCCGTCGCTCCCGCCCGTCCCGCCACCGTGCAGCGCCTCGCGATGCCCTCGGCCGCGCCCCGCGGGACCGACACCACCCCGGCGGTCGGCCACGCCCCGGCGACCACCCCGGCGCCCGTGGCCATGCCGATCGCCCGGAGCGCCCCACCGGTCCCACCGGCACCACCCGCCCCATCAGCCGCGCCCGCGCCGCCGGCGTCCGCGCGCACGTACCGGGCCGCCGCGGCTCCTCCCGTCCAGCGGTCGCCGCAGGGAGCGTCGTCCCCGCCCGGTTCGCCGCCACCGCCGCCGTCCGCCCGGTGGCAGTCGGGCGGTTCCCCGGAGTCCTCCTGGACCGCGGAGCAGAAGGCGCAGCGGAAGGCGGAGGTCGCCGATCCGCTGCACATGAGCGAGTTCCAGCTCGACCAGCTCAGCCGCCAGATCATCGGGCGCGTCGCCCGGTTGCTGCGGACCGAACTCCGCCTCGACCGCGAACGGATCGGGAAGCTGCGCGACAACCGCTACTGACCGCCGTCCCACCGCCCACCGGCCCGACGACCGCACCACACCGCCCGCAGAAAGGCCCTCCCGATGTCACAGCGACGCGACCCGGCCAGCACCCCCTTCTTCCGCCTCAGTATCGACACCGGGACCCTGGGCTACTTCAACACCTGTTCCGGCCTGTCCGCGCAGGTGGAGACCGAGCAGCGGCAGGAGGGCGGCAACAACGGCTTCGTGTGGCAGTTCCCCACCCGGGTCACCTTCTCCAACATCACGCTGACGCGCCCCGTCACCGAGGACAGTGTGAAGATCGCCAAGTGGATCTCCTCCATCCGGACCGGGATGGTGCGCCCCACCGCCGCGATCACGGCGCTGCGGGCGGACAAGTCCGAGATCGTCACCTGGAGCCTGCTCGACGTGTTCCCGGTCCGCTGGGAGGCCCCCGGTTTCGAACCGGGCGGAGCGTCGGTGGCTCTGGAGACCCTGGAACTGGCCCACCACGGGTTCGCGGACTGACCGCCGCCCCGGCCGACCGGTCCGCGGACACCGTACGGGCCGCGCACCCCACAGCGCCGACCCACCAACCGAAGGGACACCACCAGCCATGGCCACGGGACAGAGCGGCGGCGCGGGCAGCAGCCTCGTGCGTGCCACGCTCGCCATCCACCAGCCTCCCAAGGGCCGCAAGACCACGCCGGGTGCGCTCATCCAGGAGTTCGCGTTCGAGTTCAACCCCGCCCAGCTGTCCGTCAGCCGCGGCGCGCAGTGGAAATCGACGCCGACGATCCGGGTGCGCCAGGGGTCCAAGCCGGAGTTCATGGGTGCCGAGGCGCGGCAGATGACGCTGGAGATCTTCCTGGACACCTCGCACGAACCGGGCAGCAACTCGGTGCTGAAGAAGGTGGACGACCTGATGAAGTGCTGCGAGGTGACGGAGGAGAGCCTGCGGACGAAGCAGCCGTCGCCGCCGTGGGTGATCTTCCAGTGGGGCGCGTTCTCCACGGCCCGCTTCACCGCGTACGTCAGCTCCGTCGAAGCCTCCTACTCCCTCTTCGCGCCCTCCGGCACGCCCATCCGCGCCACCTGCCAGCTGCAGTTGCACGAGATACCGAGTCGTACCCCGGGGCAGAACCCGACCTCGGGTGCCCTGACCGCGCGCCGGGTGCACCGGGTGGTCGCGGGCGACTCGCTGGCCTCCCTCGCCTTCCGGGAGTACGGCAGCGCGTCGGCCTGGCGGGCGATCGCCGAGGCCAACAACATCGACAACCCCTCACATCTGACCCCCGGCTCGCAGCTGATGATGCCGGCCGCCGAGGAGGTGCGTTCCTGATGGCGGAAGCGGCGTTCTCCAGTGTGCTCAGCGTCTCGATCGACGGGACCGAACTGACGAAGGAACTGGAGAACGATCTCATCGAGGGATGGGTGGATCAGGGGGTCGGGGTGCCCGCCGCGTTCCGCCTGGTGTTCAAGGACCCGAGCCGCGAGATCCTCGGCGAGCTCGGCGTGAAGTTCGGCACGAAGGTGGTCATCACCCCCGTGGCCGACGGGGACGGCACCACCGATCCGCTGTTCACCGGGGAGGTCACGGGGATCGAGGCGGACTTCGACGGTTCGGGATCCTCCGCGATCATCCGCGGGTACGACAGCGGTTTCCGGCTGATGCGGCGCAGCCGGGTGAAGGCGTACCGGGGCCAGACCGCCTCGTCGATCGCGAAGGACCTGGCGGCCGACAACGGTGTGCAGATCGGCCAGATCGACGCCACCCGGGGCGAGTACGAGTTCATCTCGCAATCCGGCGTCACCGACTGGGACTTCCTGGCACGGCTCGCGGACGAGAACAACCGGGTCATGTCGATCGACTCCAAGGGGAAGTTCCACTTCGTCGACCCGGAGCCGGCCTCGGGCGCGCCGGCTCCGTCGGGGGTCGACGACCCGAATCCGCTGGTGCTCCAGGGCGGCAGCGATGTACTGCGGCTGCGCACGGCGGTGACGGCCGGCGATCAGGTGAGCCGGGTGGAGGCCAGGGGCTGGAACGTCGCCTCCAAGAAGGAGGTGGTGGAGCAGGTCACGAACCCCTCGACCAAGCGGTTCAGCATCGGCAGTACCCCGGCGGACGCGGCCGGGGTGTTCCCGTCCGTGACCCTGGTGGACGCCGGCCTCCCGTACGACGAGCAGCCGGTGGTGAAGCGCGCGGCCGAGGCGGTGGCGGACGACGTGGCCTCGTCGTTCACGGAGCTGGAACTGTCCGTGCACGGCAATCCGGAGCTGCGTCCCGGCCTGCCCGTGTATCTGGACGGGGTGGGCGAGCCGTTCGAGGGCCGGTACACCGTCACCTCCGTACAGCACCACTTCGGTGAGGAGCCGTACCGGACGCTCGCGACCGTCAGCGGCCGGCAGTGGCGGTCGCTGTACGGGGTGGCCTCGGGCGGTGGCGGGGCGCAGAGCGCGGGGGTGCAGCTGCCCAGCGTGGTCATCGCGCTCGTCACCGATGTCGCCGATCCGCTGGAGCAGGGGCGGGTGAAGCTCAAGTTCCCGTGGCTGGACGACACGTACATCAGTGACTGGTGCCGGGTGACGCAGTGGGGCGGCAAGGGCGGCGGCGGGATCTTCCCGCTCGATGTCAACGACGAGGTGCTGGTGGCGTTCGACCGCGGTGCGTTCGACCATCCGTACGTCGTCGGCGGGCTCTACAACGGGATCGACAAGCCGACCCGGGTCAAGGACGTGCCGCTGCACGACGGTCTGCGGAACGAGAGCGCCCGGCACACCCTGTCCGACCGGCGGGGCAACCGCGTCGATCTGCTCAGCCAGCGGCCGGGCAAGAACGGCGTGCGGATCGCGAGCGGCGACGACAGGCTCACCATCCACCTCGACCGTTCCCAGACGAAGATCATCGTGAACAGCGACGGCGCCATCGAGATCAAGGGCGACGGGGCCGTGTCGGTGGAGGCGGGCAAGAACCTCACGCTGAAGGCGGGCCGCAAGCTCAGCCTCTCCAGCGGCGGGGCCATGGACATCAAGAGCACGGGCGCGCTCACCATCGAAGGTCTCGGCCAGGTCGGCGTCAAGTCGCTGGGCCTGCTGAACCTGGACGCGATGGGCCTCGTCAAGGTGACCGCCGGGGGCGCGGTCCTCATCAAGAGCACCTTGCCCTCGCTGTTCAACAAGCTGCCCTTCCCCCCGTGACCGGCCCGGCCGCAGCAGCCGCCGCCGTCACGCGTCCCCACCCCATCGCAACAACGCCCGGAGAAAGGCAGGTACGCGGCCCATGGCCGAACAGTTCGTCGGATCGGGATGGTCCTTCCCGCTGCGGATCTCCCCCACCGGGGGCATCGCCCTGGTCAGCGGGGAGCAGGAGGTCGAGGAGGCGATCCGGCTCGTGCTGGCCACCGCGCCGGGCGAGCGGCCGATGCGCCCCGAGTTCGGCTGCGCGATCCACGACATGGTCTTCGCCCCGGTCAACGAGCAGACCGCGGGGCGTATCCAGCACGAGGTGCTGAGCAGCCTGGACCGGTGGGAGCCGCGGATCGAGGTGCACGAGGTCGACGTGACGGCCGGCACCGACCGGAGCGTGCTCTACATCGACATCCGGTACGCGGTCCGTGGCACCAACAACCCCCGCAACCTCGTCTTCCCGTTCTATGTCATTCCGTCCCACGACGAGCCGAACACCACGTCCGGTCCGGCTTCCGAAAGCGACCACTGATGGCTCTGCCCTCCCCCAATCTCGACGACCGCCGTTTCCAGCAGTTCGTCGACGACGCCAAGCGCTACATCCAGCAGCGCGCTCCCGAATGGACCGACCACAACGTGTCCGACCCCGGGGTGACCCTGGTCGAGACGGTCGCGCACCTCGCCGACCAGATCGTGTACCGGCTCAACCGGGTGCCGGAGAAGAACCAGCTGGCCTTCCTCGACCTCATCGGCATCACGCTCTTCCCACCCACCGCCGCCCGCGCGGACGTCACCTTCTGGCTCTCCGCTCCGCAGGAGAACACGGTGACGGTGCCGGCCGGCGCGGAGGTCGCCACCACGCGCACCGAGAGCGAGGAGGCGGTCGTCTTCGCCACCGAGCGCAGCCTGCCCATCGTCCCCTGCGAGCTGGGGCATCTGGCCGTGCAGCACAAGGGTGAGGCGGTCACCGACCGGACCACCGACCTCGCCGAGGGCAAGGCGCCGATGTGCTTCGCGGAGTCGCCGAGTCCGGGCGACTGCATGCTCATCGGCCTGTCCGCGGCCGTGCCGAACTGCGCGGTCGGCATCGAGCTGGACAGCCGGGTGGACGGCGTCGGTGTCGACCCCCGGCAGCCTCCGCTGGTCTGGGAGGCGTGGACCGAGGACGGCTGGGCGGAGTGCGAGGTCGGGGAGGACGGCACCGGCGGACTCAACCGGCCGGGGCACGTGGTCCTCCATGTGCCGGGCGGGCATGTGACCTCGCGCAGTGGCGGCCGGACGGCGGGGTGGCTGCGCTGCCGCGTCACGGAGCCGCTGGCCGACCAGCCGTTCTACACGACGTCGCCGACGGTGAGTTCGGTGGAGGCGTTCACACTGGGCGGCACCACGCCGGCCGTGCACGCCGACACGGTGTACGACGAGGCGCTGGGTGAGTCCACCGGGCTGCCGGGACAGCGGGTGCGGGTCGCGCACGCGCCGGTGGTGGGCGACGACCCGCCGGTGCTGCTCCAGACCGCGGAGGGCGAGGGGTGGGCCGACTGGGACGTCGTGCCGAACTTCGCGTCCTCCCGGCCCCGTGACCGGCACATCACCCTGGACGCGACGACCGGCGAGATCGCCTTCGGCCCCAGCGTGCGCGAACCCGACGGCTCCCTGCGGCAGTACGGCATGGTCCCGCCCAAGGGCGCGGTCATCAGGGTCCGCCGCTACCGCACCGGCGGCGGCCGGGCGGGCAATGTGGCGCGCGGCGCCGTCCGGGTGCTGCGCACCTCCGTCCCGTACATCTCGCAGATCGTCAACCGCGAGGCCGCGCTGGGCGGGGTGGACGGGGAGACCGTCGAAGAGGCGAAGCTGCGGGCTCCGGTCTCGCTGCGCGCCCAGGAGCGGGCGGTGACCCTGCGCGACTACGAGGAGCTGGCCCGGCGGGCGGCGCCCGACACGGCACGCATCACCTGCCTGGAGGGCGAGGAGAGCGAGCACGGGGCGTACGCGGTACGGGTGCTGGTGGTGCCGCAGGCGGTGCAGGACCGGGGCGGGCGGCTGCGGTTCGAGCAACTGGTGCCGGGTGACGCGCTGCTGAGCCGGGTGGCCCGCTATCTCGACGAACGGCGCCCGATCGGGACGCGGCTGGCGGTGGGCCCGCCCTACTACCAGGGCATCACGGCGGTGGCGACCGTGCACGCGTACCGCGGGATCGACATCGACCAGGTGCGGCACCGCGCCCATGACGCGCTGTACCAGCACCTGGACCCGATCACCGGTGGGGCCGACGGGACGGGCTGGCCATTCGGGCGGCCCGTGCAGGCGGGCGAGATCTTCGCGGTGCTCCAGCGCGTACCGGGGGTGGAACTGGTCGACCAGGTGCTCCTGCACCCGGCCGATCCGCTGTCCGGCAAGCGGGGCGAGGCGAGCGACCGCGTCAACCTGGGCCCCGGGGCGCTGCCGTTCTCCTTCGACCACCGCATCCGGGTGATCGGGGACGGCGCGTGAGGGGCTCGGTCGACGGGCTCGGCTCGTCCTCACCGATCGGCACGATGCTGCCGGCCGTCTTCGCCGACGACGATCTGGCGCAGCGCTTCGTGGGCGGCCTCGACGACGTGCTGGCACCCATGCTGAACGTACTCGACTGCCTGGACGCGTACTTCACCCCTTCGCTCGCGCCCGAGGACTTCACCCGCTGGCTTGGCACCTGGGTCGGGGCGGAGACGGACGGCACGGAGACCGAGGAGCGGCTGCGGGCTGCGGTGGGAGCCGCCGCGCGTCTGCACCGGATCCGCGGCACCCGGCGCGGCCTGGCCGAGGCGATCCGGCTGACATTCGGCGCCGAGGCCGAGATCACCGAGAGCGGGGGCACCGAGTGGAGCGCCCGCCCCTACGGTCCGGTTCCCGGGGAGCGGCGCCCGCGTCTGCACGTACACCTGCGGCTGCCCCACCCCACCCCCGCGGACGAGCACCGGCTGGACACCCTGGTGGCCGCCGCGCGCCCCGCCCACATGCCGTACACGGTCCAAGTGACGGCAGCTGAAAGGACCTTGGAAAGATGAGCACCCTCAACTGCGCCGACTGCGGCACCCGCGCCGAGCCCGGGCAGGCATTCTGCGAAGCGTGCGGGGCCGTACTGAGCTGGCGGGAGAAGCAGGGCGGCGACGCGCGCCCGCGGGCTGCGGAGGCCGCCGTCGGTGCCGCGATGCTGGGTACCGAGGACACCACCGGGCGGGTGGCACGGGCCGGTACGGCGACGGCGTCCCGGCTGGGGAAGGGCGCGGACGGCGCGGATGACGCGCCGCACCCGGACGACATACCGACCCCGCCGGTGGGCACCGATGTCTCCCCCCTGGAGCACCCCGGGCCGCCGCGGCAGCGGGAGCCCTCGCGCGCGGAGAGCGACCAGGAGGCGGCCCGCCGCGCGCGCGAACTCCTGGTGCCGGTGGCCGAACCGGCCGCCCCGGCCGAGGTGCCGGAGGCGGTCGCCCCGACCCTGCCGGGCCGGCCCGCCGCCGCGCGGCAGCAGGTGCGGGGCCCGGGACAGGAGGCGGACACCGAGGGCGGCGTCCCGTGTCGCTGGTGCGGCATCCACAACCGTCCCGACCGGCACTACTGCGCGCGCTGCGCCATGCCCATGGTGGTGGAGCAGCGGGACGACGAGCGGCTGCCCTGGTGGCGGCGGCTGCTGGACTCCAGCAGCCGCGAGGCGCCGTGGGCCGGTGACCGGCCGCGGCTGAACCGCAGCTTCGGCCACATCATGAAGTGGGTGGCGCTCGGGCTGGTGGCGGTGCTGGCGATCTTCCTGATCGTCCGCATACCCGACGGCGTCCAGGCGACCCGGGACCACTTCGCCAAGCGCGCGCCCGTCTACCCCGACAGCGTCGACGCGTCCCGCTCGTTCCAGGACCACGGCCCGGAACTGGCCTTCGACACCCGCAGCAACACCTGGTGGGGCCCCGGGGTCTCGCACGCGGGCGAGGGCGAGTGGATCGAGGCGCGCTTCACGAACCCGACCGACCTGCTCGACATGGTCATCACCCCCGGCGTCTCCGCCCGCGCAGCCGACCTCAACGAGTCGGCGCTGCCGCGCCTGCTGGAGGTCACGGTCACCCGGGCGGACGGCTCGGAGGCGACCCACGAGGTCTCCCTCGACCAGGGCGCGGGCGGCCAGTTGCGCAAACTGCGGGCCAAGGAGGTCGTGCAGATCCGCTTCACCCTCGTGGCGGCCCACGGCGCGTCGCAGGAGAAGCAGGTCGCGATCGCCGAGATCGAGTTCTTCGGCCGCTCGACGGACGGCCTGTTCTGACCGGGCGTGAGCCCCTGACCGTCACGGTGACGGTCAGGGGCTCACGGCTTTCCGCACCGGGCTGTCAGTTGGGGCAGCCGCTGGCGTTGTGCCGGCACAGCGATCCGATGGTGTAGCTGCCGGCGAGGTTGCCCTGGGCGCCGCTGAGGGTGCTGCCGATCCGGTTCTTGTAGTTCTTGTCCAGGTAGTAGTGGTAGCGGTAGGACGTGCGGTTGTAGACGGACTTGGCGGTCGTCCCGCTGTTCATCCAGCTGCACTGCGGCCGGGTGTCGGGGTTGAGCGCGGCGTTCCACTGGCACTTGCTGCCGCCACCGTTGGTGGCGGAGAAGAAACAGATCCACCCGTCCTTGCAGTCCGCGTAGGCCAGTACCCCGGCGTCGTCGAACCCGACGGCCTCCTGCGCGGCGAGTGCGAAGCCGGCCTCGGCGGCGGCCGGCGCCTCCTGCTGAACGGCCACGTCCGCCTCCGTCGCGGCACCGGCCGGGCCTGCCCCCGAGCCCAGCAGGCCGCCCAGCGCCAGCGCGGTCGCCGCCGCCGTCATGGTGAACCTCTTGCGCAGCTTCATGCTGTCCCCCTCGTGTCATCTGTACGGCTGTGCACACCCCTACGCTGCCCGCCGCGCCGGCCGGCCCGAGGTCGTTTCACTTCTGCGTGAAAGCTGACTGACGCGGCCACCGAGGTGGTAGGGAAGTAGGGCATAAGGGGGAAGTCGCGGCATGGCGCAGGGGGGACGGCGTGCTCCGTATCCATTTCACGGCGGAGGATCTCGGGCGGACGCGGATGGCCGGGGGGCCGCTGCCGATGTGGGAGACCGTCCTCAGCCTCCACCGGCTGCAACGCGGTGACGGCGGACCGCTGCTCACGCAGTGGCGGCGCTCGGTGTGTCCCGAACTGCCGCGGGCCTGGAAACCGCTGGCCGCGCTGGTGCCGCCCCAGGGGTACTTCCCCGACTTCCTCACCCCGCCGCAGGCCGCGCTGGACGAGGCGCTCGACCGGGTCCTGCACACGCCGCGCGCCGAACTCGGCCGGGACATGAGCGCGTTGGCACAGGAACGCACGCCATCCCCCTGGATCAGGGACCTGGGAGAGGGCCGCACCCCGGCGCTGACGGCCCTGGGGACGGCGGTGACCGCCTACCACCGGACGGCGATCGCCCCCTACTGGGACGCGATCCTCGCCCAGACGCGGCACAGCAGAACCCGCGCCGCGGAGGCGGCCCTCGACGAGGGCACCACGGGGATGCTGACCTCCCTGCCCCTGCCCGCGCACTGGCGGGGCCGGGTCCTGGAGATCTCCTACCCGGTGGAGCAGGACCTCCACCTGAAGGGCCGCGGACTGCTGCTGGCCCCCTCGTTCTTCTGCCTGCGCACAGGAGTGACCCTCCTCCACAACGAGGACACGCCCGTCCTCGTCTACCCCGTGGAACACCACGTGCCCGACGACGTCCCGCAACGGAGCCCCGATGACCACAGGCAGGCCCTGGCCGCGTTGCTGGGCCACGCCCGCGCGGCCGTTCTCGAAGCCCTCCAGGATGGCGGTACCACCACCGAACTCGCCCGCCGCGCCGGGGTCCTGCCCTCCTCGGCGAGCCAGCACACGAGTGTCCTGCGCAACGCGGGCCTGGTCCGCAGCGTCCGCCGCGGCCGGGCGGTGGTCCACTCCCTGACCCCCCTGGGCGCCACGCTGCTGCGCTGCGGCTCCCTCCCCCCACTCCTGACCCGGCACTGACCGGTTCCCGCCCTCCGGTGCGGGACAGCTGCGGCCTGTCCGTCGCCGGGCTCCGGCGCCCGCGCCGAACTCCCACGTCCGCAGGGGGCCGCGCTGGCCGGTGACAGACTGAATCCCATGGCGGAACTCGACGGCAGGCCCGTCTCTCCTGAACAACTGCGCGCCCTGGCCCTCGTCAACCTGGGCCACTTCACGTCCCTGCGCGTGGACGACGGAGGCGTACGCGGGCTGAGTCTCCATCTGGAGCGCTTGGCCCGGGACTGCCGCACGGTCTTCGGGGCCGAGCTGGACACCGGCCGGGTGCGTGCCCTCGTCCGGCGCGCGGTGCACAAGGAGGGCCGTGGCTCGTGCACCGCCCGCGTCACCATCTTCGACCCCGCGCTCGATCTGGGCCGCCCCGGGAACCCGGCGGAGCCCCGGACGCTGGTCACGGTCCGCCCCGCCGGCGCCTTCACTCCGGCGCCGATGAGCGTGCAGACCCGCGCGTTCCAGCGTGAGTTGCCCGCCGTCAAACACACCGGCCTGTTCGCCTCGCTCCACCACCGGCGACAGGCCCAGCGCGCCGGATTCGACGACGCGTTGTTCGCCCATCCGGGCAGCGGGCTGGTGAGCGAGGGCGTGACCTGGAACGTCGGTTTCGTCGACGCCGAGGGAAGGGTCATCTGGCCGCAGGCCGATGTGCTGCCCGGCATCACCCTGCGCCTGCTCCACGACGCCGGCCACGGAACGGTGCGCCCCTTCCACCGCGACCGGCTCGCCACTTCCCGGGCCGCGTTCGCGACGAATGCCGCCGTCGGCGTCCGCCCCATCGCCGCCATCGACGATCTCCGGATGCGAACCGACCACCCGGCGCTCACCACGCTCCGGGAGAGCTACACGGGGATCGCGCCCGAGCGTCTGTGAGCCCGGCCCCCGTGCCGGCCCCGGCGCGGCCGGGCTGATGGCCTGCCCGGCTTCCCCCAGCAGCGAGCAGCCGGCAGCGGATGACCACGAACATGGCCGACAGTGGTCACGACACCTGGTCGACGGGGCCGGAGGACAGGACGCGGGCCAGCCATTCGGTGCGGGTCCTGCGGGCGCCGGCCGACAGGGGCGCCTGCGGGTACAGCGCGTCGAACCCGTGGAAGCCTCCCGCCCACACGTGCGACTCGGCCTGCCCGCCCGCCGCCCAGATGCGGCCGGCGTAGTCGGTGACCTCGTCGCGGAAGACCTCGGCGGAACCTGCGTCGAGGTAGGTGGTGGGAAGATCCGAGAGATCACCGGCCAGCGCGGGCGAGACGTACGCGGGCACCTCCTCGTCGGCGAGGTCGCCCAGCACGCAGCGCCATCCGAACGCGTTCATCTCACGGGTCCAGACGCCGGGCTCGCCCGCGTACTGGTGGCTGGACGCGGTGCTGTTGCGGTGGTCGAGCATGGGGCAGATCAGCATCTGCGCGGCGATCGCCGGGGCACCGCGGTCACGGGCCAGCAGCGCGAGACCCGCGGCGAGGCCGCCGCCCGCGCTGGCGCCGGCGACGACGATCCGGTGGGGGTCGATGCCGAGTTCGGCGGCGTGCTCGGTGATCCACTGGAGCCCTTGGTAGCAGTCCTCGACCAGGGTGGTGCCGGTGGCCTCCGGAGCGAGCCGGTAGTCGACGGTGACGACGACCGCGCCGAACTCCTCGAGCCATTCCAGCGGGATGTCGATCTGCGAGAAACGGTCACCCATGACCATCCCGCCGCCGTGCATCCAGTACACGCAGGGTGCGGCTCCCGTGTGAGCGGAGTGCGCGGGCGCGAAGACCGACAGCGGGATCGCGGCGCCGTCGGCGGCCTGCACGGTGACTTCGCGCCGGTGCACCGTCCCGGGGGCGAGCAGGGTGTCGACCGGCGTCGACGGGTACTGCCGCAGCTGCGCGAGGATCTCCGGGGTGAGCTGGGACATCAGGGGCATGTCGGCGAGCAGTTCGCGCAGGGCGGGGTCCAGGGCGGGGCGTGCTGTGGTCATGGTCGTCGCCTTTCAACGAGGGGTGGCGCATCGGCGGGCCGAGGGCGGGGGCGGCCGGCGGCGGCCGGCCCGGGGAGGGTGCGCAGGTCAGAAGGTGGCCTTGCCGCTGACCGGCACGTAGTCGGTGTACGCGGGCTCCTCGGCGAGCATGGCGCCGATCCGCGCCACGATGGCCTGGGCGGCCTCACCGGCGAAGATCCGGTGGTGGTCCTCCTCGCTGGTCCACCCCTCGGTGACGTGGACGACCTCGGGGTCGGAGGCGGACCGGGAGACGAGGTAGACGAGGCAGTGTTCACTCGCGCCGGGGCTGCCCTCGTCCAGGCCGGTGAGCAGCAGATCCACCAGCCGGTCCCCCAGTCCGGGCTTCGCGGTCAGCGTGGCGTTGAAGCCGTAATGCGCAGTCATGGTTCCTTCTCTCGGATCGTTGGAGCGTGGTGATTCCATGAAATCGCTTTGACCTGCACAAACGCTAGAACGATGCTCTTTCGCACTTGCGCGATCCTCTCGCTCACAGGAGTTGCGCCCTGGATGGTGCTGCAATGGGGAGATGCACCCTCTCGAAGAGCTCCGCGACCTGCTGGCCCGGCACGCCCGCCCCGACTGGACCACCGCCATCGACGGCGTCCTCATCTCACGGGTCGACCGCTCCGATCCGCCGGCTCCCTCCATGTCGGGGGCGGTGCTCGCGGTGATCGCCCAGGGCGCCAAACGCCTCGCGCTGGGCGAGCGGGTGTTCGAGTACGGGCCCGGGCAGTACCTGGTCGCGTCCGTCGACCTGCCCGTGACCGGGCAGTTCATCCGGGCCAGCCCCGAGGAGCCGGCGCTCGGCTTCGGCCTCGTGCTCGAACCGTCCGTCGTCGCCGAACTGCTGCTGCGGGCCGGCCCCGGGGAGGCGACCCGGACGGGCGGCAGAGCCCCGTCGGGGATCGCCGTCAGCGACGCCTCCACCGCGCTGCTCGACGCGGTGGTACGGCTCCTGCGCCTGCTCGACGAACCCCATGACCAGGCGGTACTGGCCCCGCTGATCACCCGGGAGATCCTGTGGCGGGTGATCACCGGCGAGCAGGGCGGGACGGTCCGCCAGCTCGGCCTCGCCGACAGCGGCCTCAGCCATATCGCGCGAGCGGTGCGCTGGATCCGCGAACACTACGCCCAGCCCTTCCGCGTCGAGGACGTGGCCGGGATGTCCGGGATGAGCGTCTCCGCCTTCTACCGCAACTTCCAGGCGGTCACCGCGATGAGCCCCATCCAGTTCCAGAAGCAGATCCGGCTTCAGGAGGCGCGGCTGCTGCTCGCCACCCATCCCGGCGACGTCACCGGCGTCGGACAGCGCGTCGGCTATGACAACCCGTCACAATTCAGCCGCGAGTACCGCCGCCAGTTCGGCGCCCCTCCGAGCCGGGACGCCGCCCGCCTGCGGCACGCCGTGCGCGCACCCGCGGGCGCCCTCTCCTGAGTGACGCGGCACGAAGGAGGATCGTGCAAGAGGAAGGGAGGAAAGTTCTACCATTTCAGCAGGTCAAAGCGGTGCAATGGAATCAGTGGCTCCCCTGGAAAGCAGGAAGAGTCCTCCTCCGCAGGTCCCACCGCATCGCAAGGAGCACACCATGAAGACCGTACTCGTCACCGGCACCTCCTCCGGGTACGGGCGGGAGACCGCCCGCCACTTCCACGCCCAGGGCTGGAACGTCATCGCCACGATGCGTACCCCGCGAGCTGACGTCTTCCCCGAGTCGGACCGGCTGCGCGTCATCGAACTCGAAGTGACCGACCCGGAGAGCATCACCGCCGCGTTCGAGGCGGCGGGCACCATCGACGCTCTGGTCAACAACGCGGGCATCCCCTCGATCAGCGTGTTCGAGGGCACCCCGATGTCCCGCGTGCGGGAGGTCTTCGAGACCAACACCTTCGGCGCGATGGCGACGACCCAGGCGGTGCTGCCCCGGTTCCGCGAGCGCGGCTCCGGCGTGATCGTCAATGTGACCTCCAGCGTGGTCCTGGGGCACATGCCGCTCTCGGCCCTCTACAAGGCGAGCAAGATGGCCGTCGAGGGCTTCACCTCATCCCTCGCGCTCGAACTCGAGCCCTTCGGCGTGCGAGCCAAGACCGTCCAGCCCGGCGCCTGCCTGACGACCGGCTTCGCCGCCAGGGCGACCAACGGCGCCACCCCGGACCAGTTGGTCCCCGCGCCCTACGCGGCGTTCGCGCAGCGGGCCATGGGCGACTTCACGACCCAGACGGTCTTCACGCGGGAGAGCGATGTCGCCGAGACGGTGTGGCGAGCCGTCCACGACACGACCGGCCAACTGCACTTCCCCGCCGGCCCCGACGCGGTCCGGCTCGCCGAAGCGAAGTGACCGCGCGCGTACGGCTCCGGTCGGCGCGGGACGGTTCGACCGCTTTGAGGTGTGCCTCGTGCTCCCACCCCCGAGAGGGTTCGTGCGTCAGCCGGTCCTGAACTCGGGGTGGAGCACCTCGACACGGTCGCGCTTGGTGTACATCTCCCAGTAGACCGAAGCGAGGTCGGCGGGGTCGACGACCGGGAACCCGCTCGTCGACTCCCACGCACCGGCGGCCTTCGCGGCCTCGCTCCCGCCGATGAACACGGCGATGAACGCGGCGATGAACGCGGCGATCGACAGCGTTCCCGCTCAGATCCCGGAATCGGCCATTGCGCCGTTCAGGGAGTTCAGCCGGTTGCGGGCGGCGGCCATCGGCGGGCCGGGGCCGCCCACCCCACACCCCTGCCGCGAGGGGCACTCCGGTATTCCGCCGGCCGCCGGTATGTGAGTTCGCTGTGTGCCCTGCCCCCGGAGAGCGACCCCGGCCCGGACCGTACGTCCTGACCTGGCCGTCTTCGGCCTCACGGCGGCCACTTCTCCCATGCGGCACACAGAATTCCCCAGGTACTCCCAGACGCCGCGGGCAGTCTCGGTCCCGGACGCACCGCGGCGGTGTGCCATCCGAGCACCGCACCTGGAGGATTCAATGATCGAAGTTCATGGACTGACCAAGCGCTACGGCGAGGTGACAGCCGTCGACGGCCTGAACTTCACGGTCCGTCCCGGAGAGGTCACCGGCTTCCTGGGGCCGAACGGTGCCGGCAAGTCGACGACCATGCGCATGATCCTGGGGCTGGACACACCCACCTCCGGAACCGCCACCGTCGGCGGCCGGCCGGTCGCCGCTCAGCCGGTGCCACTGAAGGCCGTGGGCGCGCTGCTCGACGCCGGCGCGCTGCTGCCCAGCCGCAGTGCCTACCACCACCTGCTGGCGCTCGCGGCGAGCAACGGACTCCCGCACCGCCGTGTCGATACGGTCCTGGAAGAAGTGGGGCTGTCGGGCGTGGCCCAGCGGGCAGCCGGTACGTACTCGCTCGGGATGAAGCAGCGGCTCGGCATCGCGGCGGCCCTTCTCGGAGATCCCCCGATCCTCGTGCTCGACGAGCCGCTCAACGGGCTCGACCCCGAGGGCATCGTCTGGATCCGCACGCTCATGCGGCGCATGGCCACCGAAGGGCGAGCAGTGATGGTGTCCAGTCATCTGATGGGCGAGATCGAGCTCACGGTCGACCATCTGGTGGTCATCGGCCGGGGGCGGCTGATCGCCGACTCCGGCATGGCCGAGTTCATCGACGCGCACTCCGACCGGGAGGTGGTCGTACGCAGCCCTCAGGCGGAGGCGCTCGGTCGCCGGCTCACCGCAGCGGGCGCCGTCGTGCGGACCGACAGCGGGGACCGCCTGTGCGTGACCGGCCTCGACGCCGCAGGGATCGGCGCGCTGGCCGCGTCCGGAGGCATCGAACTCCACGAGCTGACGGTCCGGCAGACCCCTCTCGAAGAGGTTTTCATGGAACTCACCCGCGACAGCGTCGAGTACACCTCTGACAAGGAGGTGGCCCGATGAACGGCACCACCCTGCTCCGCGCGCCGCGCCCTCCCCGGCGGAGGGTGCGGAACCGGCCGCCGTCGCCGGCCCGCCCACCTGCGGGCCGGGCCGCGTTCCGGCACTCCCTGCACGCTGAGTGGATCAAGATCCGCTCCATGCGATCGACCCTGTACGTCATCCTCGGCACACTCGCTCTCGGCGCGGGGCTCGCGACGCTCAACGGTTCGTCCGCCGGGAGCGAGTACGCCACCATGACGGCCGCGGACCAGCTCGCCTTCGACCCGCTGGCTCTCAGCCTGAAGGGCTACCTGATCGCTCAGGTCACCATCGCGCTCCTGGGTGGCCTGATCATCACCGCGGAGTACGGCAGCCGCACGGTCGTCAGCACACTGAGCGCCGTCCCGAACCGAAGCCGGGTCCTCGCGGCCAAGGCCGTTGTCCTGACCGCGATCGCCTTCCTCACCGGACTGTTGACCACCTTCACCGGGTTCCTGGCCGGCCAGGCGGCGCTCAGGGGCGCTGACGCGCCGTATCTGCTGCTCTCGGACCCCGGCGCGGCGCGTGCCATCCTCGGCGGCGCTCTCTTCCTCGCGCTCGCCGGGCTCCTCGGGCTCGCCGCGGGCACCCTGATCCGCAGCACCACAGCCACCGTGACCACGCTGTTCGCGGCGTTGCTGATCATGCCGGCGTTCGGGCCCGCGCTGCCGGGCCGCCTGGCGGACTGGGCGGCGAAGTACTGGCCCCCCACCGCGGGTGGGCAGATCATGACCGGCTACCGCGATCCGGCGCTGCTGGAGCCGTGGCCCGGCCTCGGCATGCTGGCCGGGTGCGTCGCGGTCCTGCTGACGGCTGCGTTCCTCACCTTCCGCACACGGGACGCATAGGAAGATCGGACGGAGCCGATCAGGAGGGAACGGCCATGACAGAACACCTCTTGGTGGTGGAGGACGACACCACGCTGCGTGAACTGCTCTCCGCGAGCCTGCGACTGGTCGGCTTCACCGTGACACCGGTCACGACCGGAACCGAGGCGCTCGCCGCCGTGCAACAGGTGCGGCCCGATCTGATCGTGCTCGACGTGATGCTGCCGGACTTCGACGGCTTCGACGTCGTACGGCGGCTACGCCGGGAGGGCTCGCCGCCGACCGCTCCACCGGTGCTGTTCCTCACCGCACTCGACGCGGCCGAGGACCGCGTGAGCGGACTGACGGCCGGCGGAGACGACTATGTCACCAAGCCCTTCAACCTGGAGGAACTGATCCTCCGCATCAGGGCCATCCTGCGCCGTACCAGCGGCCAGCAGCCGGACGGGCTCCTGGTCGTCGGTGACCTCACGCTCAACCCCGAGAGCCGGCAGGTGACACGCGCAGGGCGCGCGGTCCCGCTCTCGCCCACCGAGTTCAACCTGTTGCGCGTGCTGATGGAGCACGTCGGGCAGGTCCTGTCGAAGGAGCAGCTCCTCGACCTGGTGTGGCACTACGACTTCGGTGGTGACGACAGCATCGTGGCCTCCTATGTCAGCTACGTGCGCCGCAAGATGGACACCGAAGAGCCCAAACTGATCCACACGGTACGCGGCACCGGCTACGTGCTCCGCCGGCCGGCGCGGTGAACCCGGGGGGCACCCGCCGAAGCCGGGGACTCTCCCTGCGCGCCCGGCTGCTGGCCATCACCCTGCTGTTGCTGGTCGCCGCGCTGCTCGGCAGCAACGGTCTGCTCCTCGGCCAGCTCCAACGCGATCTCATCGAGCAGATGGACGAACGGATCCGGGGCGTCGCCGCGGTGATCACCCGCCTGCCCGAGCTGCCGGACCTGGTCGGTGAGGACGCCCCGGAGGTGCACCATCTGGTGGAGCAGGAGTGGATCCGGGACGTCCACATCGTCTACGTCGGCCCCGGCGGCCATGTCGAACGTGTCCTGCGGGCCGCCACGGGACCGCTGCCGGCACTGCCCCGACTCGACGAGGCCGCGGTCGAGGAGCGTGGCGGAGACCTCTTCACGGTCGAATCCCCGGACGGCGGTGACCGATGGCGCGTCGTGGCCGTGCCGGCCACGGCGAGCGAGACCGGGACGGCCACGGGCAGCGTGGTGGTGGCCGGATCGCTCAGCGCCGCCGACGCGTCCATGCGGCACCTCACCGGCCGGGTGCTGCTCATCGACGCGGCGGTCCTGGCCCTGCTGGGCATCGCCGGATGGTTCGCGGTGCGGGCCGGGCTGGGACCGCTGCGCAGGATCGAGTCCACTGCCGCCGCCATCGCGTCCGGAGACCTCTCCAGCCGGGTCCCGGAGCTGGCCGCCCCCCGCACCGAACTCGGCCGGCTGTCCACGGCGCTCAACGGCATGCTCGACCGGATCGAGGCAGGCGACGCCGCCCGCGCCGACGCCGAGCAGCGCATGCGCCGTTTCATCGCCGACGTCAGCCACGAACTGCGTACCCCGCTCTCCGGTATCAAGGGCTTCACCGAGCTGTACCGGATGGGCGGCATGCCCGAGCGGGACGATGTCGACGCCTCGATGAGGCGCATCGAGCGCGAAGCGGCGCGGCTGGTCGACCTGGTGGAGGAACTGCTGCTCCTCGCCCGCCTCGACGAGGACGGCGCCGCCGCACAGACCCTGCGGCGCACCCCCATGGATCTGCGGACGCTGGCGGTCGACGCACTGCACGACCTCCATGCCCTGGACCCGCGGCGTACCGTCACCCTCACCGGACCCGGCGGCGGGCCACCCTCCCCGGCACCCGTCCTCGGCGACGAGGCCAGGCTCCGTCAGGTCACGACCAACCTCATCGGCAACGCCGTCGCCCACACCCCGTCCAGCGCTCCGGTCCGCATCGGTGTCGGCACCGAAGACGGCCTCGCTGTCCTCGAATTCCAGGACGAGGGACCCGGCATGACCCAGGAACAGGCCGAGCGGGCCTTCGATCGCTTCTACCGTGGGGATGTGGCCCGTGCCCGTGCCCGTGGCGGGGCCGGCGCGGGCCTGGGCCTGGCCATCGTCGACTCGCTCGTACGCGCCCACGAGGGCCGCGTCGAGATCCACACGGCGCCCGGAGCCGGTGCGACCTTCCGGGTGCTGTTGCCCCCGCAGCGCTGAAACGCCTGGCTCGCCTCGTCAGCGCCCCAGGCGTCCAGCGCGAACATCGATGACGGGCTCACCACCGGCGCCGGTACGGCGGGCGGTCGGTCCCCCTCGCGGGCTGCATCCCCGCCCGCCCAGCGGCTTTCCCGGGGTTCGGTTGGTGTGGACGATCCGTACGACGCCGACGGCCAGGACCCCCGCGCCCGGCCCACAGTCCGGCCCGGGCGCAGGGGACGACGGCCGGCGCGTCACAGCCGTACACGTCATTCCCCCACCAGGTCCCGGGGCCGGGAACAACGCTCGAGCTCACCGCCGGCTGCCCCTGGTTCACTGTTCCCGTGGTGCCCGGCCGGGACCGGCGCGCAGGTGCGCACGTGTCCCCTGCGGACCGAACAGGACAAGGAGTTCGACCGCGCCGCCGTCCGCGCTGCCCAGCCAGTGGGGCAGCGCCGTGTCGAATTCGGCCGCCTCACCGGATGACAGGACCAGGTCGCGCTCACCGACCAGCAGCCGCAGCCGCCCGTTGAGCACGTACAGCCATTCGGATCCCTCGTGGGTCTGGGGCGTAGGCACCAGCGGTTCCGGGCTCGCCGGGATGATCATCTTGAAGGCCTGGGTGCCACCCGGCCGCCGGGACAGCGGCACGAACACCATGCCGAACCGCCGGATCGGCTTCAGGTGGATGCGGGGATCGCCGGTGCGCGGGGCGCCGACGAGGTCATCCAGGGGGACGTCGTAGGTGCGGGCCAGCGGGAGCAGCAGTTCCAGGGTCACCCGGCGGCGCCCGCTCTCCAGCCGGGACAGCGTGCTCTCCGAGACCCCGGTCACCGCCGCGAGTGCGGCCAGGGTGATGCCGCGTTCGCGGCGCAGCGCCCGCAGCCGGGGCCCCACGGAGCCCAGCGCGTCCTCCGGTTCACCGTTCATCACGCCATCTTGCAGGAACTGCAAGATGGCGTGCCAATTCACGACGGGCCGGGCAAGAGTGGGCCGCGTTCCCCCACAACGGCAAGAGAGAAGGAGGAGCGCTCGATGAGTACCACTGATGCGGCCGCGTTCTGGAACGGCCTGTACGCGGACCGCCCGGCGCCCGCCGATCCGCAGCCGAACGTCACGCTCACCGAGACGGTCACCGGCCTGCCGCCCGGCACCGCGCTGGACCTGGGGTGCGGCGAGGGCGGTGACGCGCTCTGGCTCGCCCGTCAGGGGTGGCAGGTCACCGCCGTCGACGTGTCGGCCGTGGCGGTCGAGCGCCTGGCCGGCCTCGCCGCCTCGCACGGTCTGGCCGGGCGCGTCGCGGCCGAGCGGCACGATCTGCGCGAGACCTTCCCCGGCGGCACGTTCGACCTCGTCTGCGCCCACTACCTGCACACCCCCTTCGACCTGGACAAGGCCGCCGTGCTGCGTGCGGCCGCGCACGCCCTGCGCCCGGGCGGGCGGCTGCTGGTCGTCGACCACGGCTCGGCCGCTCCCTGGTCATGGGAGCAGGACGCCCGCTTCCCGTCCCCGCGGGAGGTCGCCGCCGGCATCGCGCTGGACGCGGGGACATGGGCGGTCGAGCGTGCCGCCGCACCTCGCCGGACCGCTACCGGCCCGGGAGGACGTACGGCCGAGGTCACCGACCACGTCCTGGTCATCCGCCGCGCCGGCTGAACCTGCCCGGCCCACCGAAAGAAGGCACCATGACCGCCGCCCACCGCCGCGACACCCCGCCGCCCCGCACCGGAAGCAGTGAGACCGAGGTCCTGCGCGGATTCCTCGGCTACCTGCGCGACTCGATCGCCGCGAAGGTCGAGGGCGCTCCCGAACCGCAGGTCCGCACGTACAGAGCGCCCTCGGGCACGAACCTGCTCGGCCTGCTCCACCACCTCACCGCCGTCGAGCGGGCCACGTTCCTCGGGGAGGCGGTCGCCGACTGGCAGGCGACCTTCGACGCCCCCGCCGCGGACAGCGTTGCCGATGTCGTCGCCCGCTACCGGCAGACCGTCGCGCGCGCCGACGCCGTCCTCGACGGGTGCACCGGCCTCGACTCGCCCGTACCCCGCCCGCCGACGCGCGGACCCGCTCCCAGCGTCCGCTGGGCACTCGTCCACATGATCGAGGAGACCGGCCGCCACGCCGGGCACGCGGACATCCTGCGCGAGCTGACCGACGGCACCACCGGACGCTGACCCACCACCGCACCGGAAACACAGGACACATGACCACCGCAGCACGACACTTCAGCCGCCGCTCGTCCCGCCTCACACGCACCCTGGCCGCCACCGCGCTCGCCTTCGCGCTGACGACCGGTGCCACCGCCTGCGCCACGCAGGAAGCCGGCGTCCCCGCCCATGCCGCCGCCACCCACGACGACCCGGAGTTCACCGGCACCTTCCAGCACGAGTTCGCCGACGTCGAGGGTGTCCGCATGCACTACGTCAAGGGCGGCAGCGGCTCGCCGGTGGTACTGCTGCACGGCTGGCCGCAGACCTGGTACAGCTGGTGGGAGATCATGCCGGAACTCGCCGAGCACCACACCGTCTACGCCGTCGACCTCCCCGGCCTGGGCGACAGCACCGGCTCGCCGACCGGTTACGACAAGGCCACCCTGGCACGGTACGTGCACACACTGATCGCCGAGCAGCTCGGCGTGCGTGACGCCCGGGTCGTCGGACACGACCTCGGCGCCGCGGTCGCCTTCCAGTACGCAGCCCAGTTCCCCCAGGACACCGAACTCCTCGGCTACCTCGACCTGCCGCTGCCCGGGCCCGCGCTGGACGGCGCCGCGTACCGCACCCTGAGCTGGCACATCGCCTTCCACTCCCAGCCCCGCGTCCCCGAGGCCGTCGTCGGGGACAACGTGCGCGACTACCTGGAACTGTTCTACCCCCAGGTCGCCTACGAGGGATCATCGTTCGGCGGCACCGCGCAGGAGTCGCCGTTCAGCGACGAGGAGATCGACGAGTACGCGCGCACCTACAGCCGGCCCGAAGTCCTGTCGGGCGGCTTCGAGCTCTACCGCAGCCTCGATCAGGACGCCGCCGACACCGAAGCGGCCGCGCCGGTGGAGGTCCCGGCCCTGCTCATGACGGCGCAGGGGCAGCTCGAGGGCGTGCGCTCCACCGTGGCGGGGCACATGACCAACATCGTGCAGGCAGTGGATGTGCCCGGGGCGGGCCACTGGCTGGTCGAGGAGAACCCTGCATTCGTCACGGCGGAGTTGCTGCGCTTCCTCGGCGGCTCCCGGTCGTAACGCCTCCGGCCCAAGCGCCGCACCATCGGAGCCCTGTTTCCATAGAGCTACGGCGAACGGGCAGGGAGCGCCGTACCAGGCTCGGGGCCGCGTTCATCGTGAGGGCCGGCGGTGCGACCGACGCGTGCGGGGGGCGGTCGGTTCTCGACGGCGGCACTCTGCCCGAAGCCGGCCCAACGGAAATGCGGGCAGGGGCCGGAGCACCCACCCGGGCGCAGCCTGTCCTACGGAACGGCCCGGCCACAACGTCGAGGTCCCGCTCCGGGCCTACGCCCAGGCGCCAACCACCGGGGCCGGGAATGCCTCCAGCGGTGAGGTGGGGCCCTCCTGCGCTCTGCTTCTCCCACAAATCCCAGACGCACGCCCGACAACACGCAGAATTCAGCGCGGCAAAGTGGGACATGGGCGCCATTTTTGACGAATGGCCCTCGCTCCGCACACAAGTAAGCCCCCGACCGCGTTTCCGCTGGTCAGGGGCCACTTTTCCCAGTGTGGCGGCGCCAGGATTCGAACCTGGGAAGGCTGAGCCGGCAGATTTACAGTCTGCTCCCTTTGGCCGCTCGGGCACACCGCCTGGGGTTGTCGCTCGCTGGCGACGTCGTAAACGATACCTGATGCGCGGGGGTGGTTCGCCACTCGGTTGTTCGGAGGGTGGGGGCGCGGCGGGTGACTAGGCTGTGCGGGAATCCAGCCCAGACGATCTAGCCCTCAGGAGCCAGTGACACCATGGCCGACTCCAGTTTCGACATCGTTTCGAAGGTCGACCGGCAGGAGGTCGACAACGCCCTCAACCAGGCCGCGAAGGAGGTGTCCCAGCGCTATGACTTCAAGGGCGTGGGTGCCTCCATCGGCTGGTCGGGCGAGAAGATCGAGATCCGTGCCAACGCCGAGGAACGGGCGAACGCCGTCCTGGACATCTTCCAGTCCAAGCTCGTCAAGCGCGGGATCTCGCTGAAGGCGCTGGACTCCGGCGAGCCGCAGCCCTCCGGCAAGGAGTACAAGATCTTCTCCACCATCAAGGAGGGGATCAGCACCGAGGACGCCAAGAAGGTCGCCAAGCTGATCCGCGACGAGGGCCCCAAGGGGGTCAAGGCGCAGGTGCAGGGTGAGGAGCTGCGGGTTTCCTCCAAGAGCCGCGACGCCCTCCAGGAGGTGCAGCGGCTCGTGAAGGAGAAGGACTTCGACTTCGCCCTTCAGTTCGTCAACTACCGCTGAGCGACAACTGCTCCGTCACTTCCCCGTGGTCGTCCCCGTCCGGGACGGCCACGGGGAGCAGGCGTTCATCACTCGGGGGCGACAGCCAGGAAGCCGGGCAGGGGCCCACCCCGTGGGACTGTGTCTCCACCCGTACGGAGCCGTCTCCGGCCGCTTCGTCCAGCCCCGTGAAGACCGTCCGGAAGCACCGCTTCACGGAGCCGCCGAACGGATTGATGGCCCGTTCGTAGTAGCCGGTCACCATGAGCACGAGCACCGCCCGGTCGCTGTCCCGCGTGAAGTGGAGCACCAGGGTGTCCGGCACGGCCACCCCGTGGAGATCCGCCGTTTCCTGAGGGAATCCGTTGGCCGCCGCGAGGCGGGCGACCTCCGCGATGTAGCGTTCGGCCAGTTCCGCCGTGGCCTCGAACGCCTCCTTCTCACGCCGGTCATTGGCCCGCTCGGAGTGGATCAGCAGCCCCGTTGCCCCGGCGGCCAGGAGCACCATCCCCGCGAGGGCGGTCCAGAGCAGGATCGCAACGGCCGGCATGCCTCTGTCCGCGGTCATCCGTGCTCCCCTCCATCAGACCGTCAGTCGTGCCGGAGCGCCCCGTGCAGGTCATGACTACCAGCGGTAGTGGGGGTAGGCGGCCGGGGCGTCCGTGGAGACGATCTCCTTGCCGAGCGGCATCAGGGAGACCGGCACCATCTTGAAGTGGGCGATCCCGAAGGGGATGCCGATGATGGTGAGGCAGAAGGTGACGCCGGCGACGATGTGGCCGATGGTGATCCAGATGCCGGCCACGATCAGCCAGATCACGTTGCCCAGGGCCGAGGCGACGCCCGCGTCGTGCCGGTCCCGGACGGTATAGCCGAACGGCCACAGCGCGTACACCGCGATCCGGAAGCACGCGATGCCCCACGGGATCGTGATGATCAGGATGCAGCAGATGAGGCCGGCCACCGCGTAGCCGATCGCGAGCCACAGGCCCGAGAAGATCAGCCAGATGAGATTGAGAAGAGTCCGCATCCGCTCATCGTCTCAGTAACGGCCGCCCGCCATGTGCTCAAGCCGCGCGATGCGTTCGGCCATGGGGGGGTGGGTGGCGAACAGCTTGGTCATGCCCTCGCCGCGCCGGAAGGGGTTGGCGATCATCATGTGGCTGGCGGTGTTCAGCTGCGGCTCGGGCGGCAGCGGGGCCCGCTGGGTGCCCATCTCCAGCTTGCGCAGCGCGCTCGCCAGGGCCAGCGGGTCGCCGGTCAGCCGGGCGCCGGAGGCGTCCGCCTCGTACTCCCGGGAGCGGCTGACGGCCAGCTGGATCAGCGAGGCCGCGATCGGGCCCAGGATCATCATCAGGAGCATCCCGAAGAGGCCGGGTCCTTCGTCGTCGTCGCGGCCGATGGGGATCAGCCAGGCGAAGTTCACCAGGAAGACGATCACCGAGGCCATGGCGCCAGCGACCGAGGAGATCAGGATGTCGCGGTTGTAGACGTGGCTCAGCTCGTGACCGATCACCCCGCGCAGCTCGCGCTCGTCCAGCAGCCGCAGGATGCCCTCGGTGCAGCACACGGCCGCGTTGCGCGGGTTGCGTCCGGTGGCGAAGGCGTTGGGCGCCTCGGTCGGGGAGATGTACAGCCGGGGCATCGGCTGCCGGGCGACCCCGGCCAGCTCGCGCACCATCCGGTACAGCTGCGGCGCCTCGAACTCGCTGACGGGGCGGGCCCGCATGGAGCGCAGCGCCAGTTTGTCGCTGTTCCAGTACGCGTACCCGTTGGTGGCCAGCGCCACCAGCAGGGCGATCATCAGGCCTCCCCTGCCGAAGAGGCTGCCGATGAGCAGGATCAGCGCCGACATACCGCCGAGGAGCGCGGCGGTACGCAGGCCGTTGTGCCGGCGGTGCACGGTGAGCCCTCCTGGTCGTGCTGAGCGGATGGGAGCGGGGGATAACAGAGTTTCTCCACTCACAGTGGACACTCCCGATGGGGACAACGCCACGCGGGCGGCATCCGTTCCCCCGCCGCCGCGCTACAGCAGTTCCCCGGAGGTCAGCGTCAGGATCAGCTGGGGCAGTACGGACAGGACCGCGCCGGCCGCCGCCGCCAGGGTGAGGGCGGACCGGACGGGGAGGGCGACGGCGGTGCGCTCCGCGTCGGGTTCCGCAGGTGCCTTCTCGAAGAGCAGCGCCGTCCAGCGCAGGTAGTAGTAGAGGGCGATGACCACGTTGAGGGCCATGATCACCGCGAGGACCCCGAGGCCCGCGTCCACGGCCGTGGAGAAGACGGCGACCTTGGCGAACAGGCCGATCACCCCGGGCGGCAGTCCGGCCAGGCACAGCAGGAAGAAGCCGAGCGCCAGCGCCGCCCCGGGGTGGCGGCGGTACAGGCCGCGGTAGTCGTCCAGCCGGTGCTCGGGGGCGCGGCGCGCCACGTGGGCGGCCACCGCGAACGCGCCGAGGTTCACCGCCGCGTACATGAGGGCGTACGCCACGCTCGCCCCGACCGCCGACGGGCCCACGTACGCCGCCGCGGCCAGCGGCACCAGCAGGTAGCCGGCCTGTCCCACCGAGGACCACGCCAGCAGCCGGATCGTGCCGCCCGGCGCCGCCGGGTCGGTGCGCAGCGCCGCCACGTTCCCGGCGGTCATGGTGAGCGCGGCCAGCACCGCGAGCACCGGTCCCCACAGGTCGCCGAAGCCGGGGAAGGCCACGGTCGTCACCAGGATGAGCCCGGCCAGGCCGGCGGTCTTGCTGACCACCGAGAGGTAGGCGGCGACCGGCAGCGGCGCGCCCGTGTACGTGTCGGGCACCCAGAAGTGGAAGGGCACCGCGGCCGTCTTGAACGCGAAGCCCACCAGGGTGAGCGCGACGCCGGTCTTGGCCAGGGTGGCCAGCCGGGGGTCGGCGGAGGGCAGGGCGGCGGCGATCGTCTCGAAGTGCAGCGAGCCGGCCGCCGCGTACACGAAGCTCACGCCCAGCAGCGCGATGGCCGTGGCGGTCACCGAGGTGAGGAAGAACTTCAGGGCGGACTCGGGCCCGCGCCGGCTGCCGCGCCGCAGGCCCACCAGGGCGTACGCGGGCAGGGTGGTCAGCTCCAGCGCGATGATCAGGGTGGCCATGTCGCGGGCGGCGGGCAGCAGCGCCGCGCCCGAGGCCGAGGCGAGCAGCAGGAACCAGAACTCCCCGGCGGGCAGGTCCTCCTCCAGCGGTTGCGCGAGCAGCGCCGTCAGCAGGGCCCCGGCCAGGACCAGCAGCTGGATCCACAGGGCGAAGGTGTCCGCCGCGTACGCGCAGGTGCCGCCGTCCGGCGCGCAGAAGCTGGTGCGCTCCCCCGCCCGCAGCGGCAGCAGCGCGATCGAGGCCAGGGCCAGGCCGCCCACCGTCAGCGCGCCCAGCCATCCCTTGCGGGCGGCGGGCAGGAACAGGTCGGCGACGAGCACGGCCACGGCGGTGACGGCCACCAGCGTGGGCGGCGCGATCGTCACCCAGTCGACGCTCTGGACGAGGTTCATCGGGCGACTCCCGGCAGGAGGTGCTGCACGGCGGGATCGGTGAGGTTCAGCAGGACGGCCGGCCACAGGCCCGCCACCAGGGTGAGGACGACGAGCGGGGTGAAGGCCGCGTACTCGTGCCGGCGCAGGTCGGCCAGCGGCTCCTCGTACGGGCCGGCGGGGCCCATGCAGACTCGGCGCACCATGAGCAGCAGGTACGCGGCGGTGAGCAGCGTGCCGAGCCCGGCGACGGCGAGGTAGGTGAGGTAGGCGGGGCGGCTGAGGCCGTCGGCGGGGTGGAAGGCGCCGAGCATGGCTAGCAGTTCGCCCCAGAATCCGGCCAGGCCGGGCAGTCCGAGGGAGGCGATCGCGGCGAAGGCCAGCAGCCCGCCGAGGCGCGGGGTGCGGCCGTACAGGGCGGCGCCGGCCGTGCGGGTCAGCGTGTCCAGGTCGGTGGTGCCCAGGCGGTCCTTGACCGCGCCGGCCAGGAAGAACAGCAGGCCGGTGACCAGGCCGTGGGCGACGTTCGCGAACAGCGCGCCGTTCACGCCGGTGGCGGTCAGGGTGGAGATGCCCAGCAGCACGAAGCCCATGTGGCCGACGGAGGAGTACGCGATCAGCCGCTTCAGGTCGCCGCCCGCGCCCTGCCGTACGAGCGCCAGACAGGCCAGCGACCCGTAGATGATGCCGGTGACGGCGAAGGCGGCGAGGTAGGGGGCGAAGGTGCGCATCCCGTCGGGGGCGATGGGCAGCGCGATCCGCACCAGGCCGTAGGTGCCCATCTTCAGCAGCACGCCGGCCAGCAGCACCGAGCCGGTGGTGGGCGCCGCCGTGTGGGCGTCCGGCAGCCAGCTGTGCAGCGGCCACATGGGGGTCTTGACGGCGAGGCCCAGACCGATGGCGAGCACGGCGAGCAGCTGGGTGGTGTGGGTGAGGCCGGCACCCTGTGCCTCGGCGAGCGCCACCATGTCGAAGGTGCTGCCCTGGATGCCGATCAGCAGCAGGCCGAGCAGCATGACCACCGAGCCGGTGACCGTGTACAGGACGAACTTCCAGGCGGCGGGGGAGCGTCCCTCGCCGCCCCAGCGGGCGATGAGGAAGTACATCGGGATGAGGACCATCTCGAAGGCGAGGAAGAACAGCACCAGGTCGAGCACCGCGAAGGTGGCGAGGGTGCCGGCTTCCAGGAGCAGCACCAGCGCGGTGTACGCGGTGGCGTTCGCGGGGCGCACGACGTACGCGTACACGGCGCACAGGAAGCCCAGCAGCGCGGTGAGGGCGATGAGCGGCAGGGAGATGCCGTCCACGCCCAGGTGCAGGCGGATGCCGAGTGCCGGGATCCAGGCGATGTCGGTGGTGCCCTGCATGCGGCCGGGCGCGTCGTGGTCGAAGACGGCGAGCAGCGCGATCGCGGCGGCGAGCACGGCGCCGGTGACGGTGACGCCGTGCCGCAGGACGGCCTGTTCCGGGGAGCTGCCGCGCAGCCCCGGAGGGGCGGGCAGCAGGGCGGCGGCGGACCCCAGGAGGGGGAGCGCCACGACGGCGATGAGGAGGAGCTGAGCGGTGGTCATGGTGGTGGGCTCACCCTCCGGCGGCGACGAGTACGGCGGCGACGGCGAGCACCAGGGCGCCGCCGATCAGGGCGGCCAGGTAGGTCTGGACGTTGCCGGTCTGGGCGCGGCGGGTGAGCGTGCCCAGCAGCCCGGGGGCGGTGGCGGCGCCGCGTACGTAGGTGTCGATGACGGTGCGGTCCAGGAACCGCACGAGTGTGGCGGCGGCCCGGGTGGGGCGGACGAACACGGTCCGGTAGGCGGTGTCCAGGCCGAAGCCGGCTCCGGCGGGGGCGAACAGCGGGCCCAGCAGGGCGGGTCCGGGGTCGACGGCGGCGTCCGCCTCGTACGCCCGCCGCCAGCCCGCGTACATGATCAGACCGCCGGTGAGGGCGGCGGCGGTGGCCAGCACCGAGGTGGTGAGGGTGGGGGCGAGCGAGCCGCCGTCCAGCCAGTCGGGCAGCGCCCGGTAGGTGAGGCCCAGGAGCAGCGCGGGGACCGCGAGCAGCCACAGGACGGTGGTCATGGCCGGGGTGGAGTCCTCGTGGACGACGGTGGCCGGCAGGGGTTCGGGGCGGGCGTGCACCGGGTCGTGGAAGGCGACCAGCCACAGCCGGGCGGCGTAGGCGGCGGTGAGCAGCGCGGTCAGCAGGGCGGCGACCAGGACGATCCAGCCGGCGACGGTGGCGGAGCCGGAGCCGCTGTCGAGGGCGGCGTGTTCGGCCGCGCCTATCACGGCCTCCTTGGAGAAGAACCCGGAGAACGGCGGGATCGCGGCGAGGGCGAGCAGCCCGATGGTCATCGTCCAGTACGCGTCGGGGGCGCGTTCCTTGAGGCCGCGCAGCCGGGACAGGGCGCGCAGCGAGCCGGTGCCCGCGGTGTGGATGATGACGCCGGCGGCCAGGAAGAGGAGGGCCTTGAACGCGCCGTGGGTGAGGAGGTGGAAGACGGCCGCCTCGCGGTTGGCGACGGCCAGCGCGCCCGTCATCAGGCCGAGTTGGCCGATGGTGGAGTAGGCCAGTATCCGTTTGATGTCGTCCTGGGCGAGGGCAGCCAGCGCCGAGCCGGTCATGGTGAGCGCGGCGAGGACGGCGAGGACGATCAGCGCGGCGGCGGAGGCGGTGAACACCGGGAGCAGCCGGGCGATGAAGTACACCCCGGCGGCCACCATGGTGGCGGCGTGGATCAGCGCGGAGGCCGGGGTGGGGCCCGCCATGGCGTCCGGCAGCCAGGTGTGCAGGGGTACTTGGGCGGATTTGCCCGCGACGCCGGCCAGCAGGAGCAGCGCGATGAGGGTGGGGTGGCTCAGCTCGAAGGAGGACAGGGAGGAGGTGAGCCGGGCGACGATGGTGGAGATGCGGAAGGTGCCGGCGTCCGAGGCGAGGGCCAGGATGCCGATGAGGAACGGCACGTCACCGAGCTTGGTGACCAGGAACGCCTTGAGGGAGGCGGCGCGGGCGGCACCGGTCTCCCAGTAGTGACCGACGAGGAAGTACGAGCAGATGCCCATGACTTCCCAGCCGACGAGCAGGACGATCAGGTCGTCGGTGTAGACGACCAGCAGCATCGCCGCGGTGAACAGCGAGACGAGCGCGGCGTAGGAGGGGTAGCGCCGGTCGCCGCGCAGATAGCCCGTCGAGTACAGCTGGACGCAGGTGGCGACCACCGCCACCAGGACGGCCACCAGCACGGCGAACCCGTCCAGGCGCAGCGCGAGTTCGATGGGCAGGCTGTCGTTGCCGGTGGGGGCGAGCCGGTGCGCGGCCGTCAGGGGTTCCTCGCCGCCCTGCCGCACCGCCACGAAGACGGCGAGCCCGGCGGCGGCCAGGGTGGGCAGCACGGCGAGCGGCTGGACGAAGCCCGGGGCGCGGCGCCCGGTGAGGAAAATCAGCGCGGCGGCCAGGGCGGGCAGCAGCGGTACGAGGACAGCGGCGGTCGTAACGGTCACTGGGCCTTCTCCCGGCGCTCCCCCGTTTCGCGCAACCGGTCAACGGAGGAGACGCCGCGGTTGCGGTAGACGAGCAGCACGATGGCGAGGCCGATGCCGATCTCGGCGGCGGCGAGAGCGATGAGGAAGAGGGTGAACACCTGCCCGGAGTGCAGGGTGTCGCGCAGCCAGATGTCGAAGGCGACCATGTTCAGCATGACGGCGGCGAGCATCAGTTCGACCGACATGAGCACGAGGATCGCGTTGCGGCGCGCCAGCACGCCGTACAGACCCACGCAGAACAGCAGGACGGCGACGAGCGCCGGGTAGAGCAGGTGGAGTTCCATCAGCGGCGCTCCTCCTGGCCCTGGCGGGTGCGGGAGACGACGATCGCCCCGACCAGCGCGGCGAGCAGCAGGACGGACAGCGCCTCGAAGGGCAGCACCCAGTGCGAGAAGAGGCTGCCGCCGATGGCGTCGGTGCGGCCGTGCGGGGTCTCCACGTCGATCACCTCGCCCCGGAACGCGTCCGCGACGAGCACCACCAGGGCGACGGCGGATGTCCCGGCGACGGTCAGCGCGACGGGGCGGTTGCCGGAGTCGGCGTCCGGGGAGGGGCCGATCGGTGCCTTCGTCAGCATCAGGCCGAACAGCAGCAGGACGACGACCGAGCCGAGGTAGATCAGCACCTGCACCCAGGCGACGAACTCGGCGGTGAGCAGCAGGTACTGGACGGCGAGGCCACCCAGTGCCACCACCAGCCACAGCGCGGCCCGCACCAGCCGGGTGCTCGTCACACACAGCACGGCGGCGCCGAGGACGACGACCGAGACGAGGAGGAAGATCACCTCCAGCAGGTTCACGAGGCCGGGCCCCCGCTCTGCCGTTCGGCGGCCTTGCGGGCGGCGGCGATCTCCTTCGGCTCCTCGGCGGCCTCGGTCAGCGGCGGCGGTTCGGGCACCGTCCACATCCACTCGCGCAGCCGGTCGCGTTCGTGTGTCAGCTCGCGGATGTCGGTCTCCGCGTACTCGAACTCCGGGGACCAGAACAGCGCGTCGAACGGGCACACCTCCACGCAGATGCCGCAGTACATGCACAGCGAGAAGTCGATCGCGAACCGGTCCAGGACGTTGCGGCTGCGCTCGCGTCCGCCGGGGGCCGCCGCCGGGATCGTCTCCTTGTGGGAGTCGATATAGATGCACCAGTCGGGGCACTCGCGGGCGCACAGCATGCACACCGTGCAGTTCTCCTCGAACAGCGCGATCACGCCCCGGCTGCGGGGCGGCAGTTCGGGCTGCACCTCCGGGTAGTGCTGGGTGACCGAACGCCGGGTCATGGTGCGCAGCGTGATCGCCAGCCCCTTCGCGAGACCGGATCCGTAACTCAAGAGATCACCACCTTGATGACGCCGGTGAGCGCGAGCTGCGCCAGGGCGAGCGGGACGAGGACCGTCCACGCGAACTTCTGGATCTGGTCCGCGCGCAGCCGGGGCCAGGCGACGCGCGCCCAGATGACGACGAAGCTGAGGGCGGCGGTCTTCAGCAGCATCCACAGCCAGCCGAGCGAGTCGCTGAGCGGGCCGTGCCAGCCGCCGAGGAAGAGGACGGCGGTCAGCGCCGAGATGACGACGATGCCCGCGTACTCGGCGAGCAGGAACAGCGCGAAGCGCAGCCCGGAGTACTCGGTGTACGCGCCGAAGATGATCTCCTCGGGCGCGATCGGGGCGTCGAACGGCGGGCGCTGGAGCTCGGCCATCCCGGCGGTGAAGAAGACGAACGCGCCCAGCAGTTGCCAGGGCACCCACCACCAGTGGAAGGCGGCGAGGATGCCGGTGAGCGAGAGCGTGCCGGCGGCCATCACGACGGAGGCGGCGGCCAGCAGCAGCGGCAGCTCGTAGGCCATCAGCTGGGCGGCGGTGCGCAGGGCGCCGAGCAGCGAGTACTTGTTGGCGGAGGCCCAGCCGCCCATGAGCGAGCCGAGGATGCCGACGCCGAGGACGGCGAGGACGAAGAAGATGCCGGCGTCGATGACCTGGCCCACCGCGCTGTCGGGGCCGAGCGGGATGGCGACGAGGACGACCAGGTACGGGATCAGGGCGACGGCGGGCGCGAGCTGGAAGATCCGGCGGTCGGCACCGTCCGGGACGGTGTCCTCCTTCTGAACGAACTTCACGCCGTCCGCGACCAGTTGCGCCCAGCCGTGGAAGCCGCCCGCGTGCATCGGGCCGACCCGGCCCTGCATGTGGGCCATCACCTTGTGCTCCAGCTGCCCCACGAGCAGCGGGAGGACGAGGAAGGCGACGAACACGGCCGCCAGGCGGACGGCGACGTCCAGCACATCCATCAGCCGTCCCCTTCCTCGTCCCGGTTGCGGTTCTCCTGCTCCTGCTCCTGCTCCTGCTCCTGCTCCTGCTGTTCGGGGCCGGAAGAGGTACGCGCCCGCCGAGCGCTGTCCTGTCCCCCGCCACGCGCCCGCGGGGGCTCGGTTCCGTCCGCCGTCTCCGGTGCCCGGCCGCCGTCGTCGGGGGCCGGGGCGGCGGGGTCCTCACGGCTGTCGTCAGGGCTGCTGCCGGGCGTGTCGGGGAAGGCGGGCTCCGGGTTGTGCCACGGCGCGTCGCCGCCACGGGCGGCGCCCCGCCGCGTCGTGGAGCCGCCGCCGAGACCGGAATCGGGCGAAGCGGCCGCAGGGCCCTGCGGCGCGTCGGGCTCCCGCTGACTCGCCGAACCGTCGGACGCCGAGCGCGAACGGCGCGGCCCGCGCGGAGACTCCGGCGGCGGAGCGTCCGCCGCCGGGCCCTCCGTGGCCTCCGGCTCGCGCTGGCTCGCCGAGCCGCCCGACGCGGAGCGCGAACGGCGCGGCCCGCGCGGAGCCTGGGGTGCCGTGCCGCCCTCGCCCGGGCCGTCCCCGGCGTCCGGCCGCTGGCTGGCCGAGCCGCCGCCCGCGGTACGGGTGCGGCGCGGCGGGCGTGCGGCGGCGCCCTCCTCGCCGTCCGGGGCCGGGCCCCGGCGCGGCCCCCGCGCGGGCCGGGTCGGGGCCGGCGGGAGCTGGCCCTTCTGAGGGCCCCACTCGTTCGGGTCGGGGACGCCCGGGGGCAGGGTCTGGCGGCGCTTGGGGGCGCCGTGGCCCGACTCGCCGGGCTCCTTCGCTCCCGGCCACGCCTTCGCCACCCGCGCCGCCAGGACGAAGTCCTTGCGCAGCGGGTGGCCCTCGAAACTGTCCGGCAGCAGCAGCGGCGCCAGCCCGGGATGGCCGGGGAAGTCCACCCCGAACATCTCCCGCGTCTCGCGCTCGTGCCACGCCGCGCCCGCGTACACCTCCGTCGCGCTCGGCAGCGCCGGTGTCTCCCGGCCCACCAGGGTCCGGATCAGTACCCCGCGCGGCGGCGCGCCCAGCGCGACCACGTGCGCGCACACCCGGAAGCCGTCCGCGCCCTCGTCGACCGCGCTCAGCCAGTCGAAGAACGTGCAGCCCAGCTCGTCGCGCGCGATCGTCAGCGCGGCGAGCCACCGGTCCGCGGGCACGTCGACGGTCCGCAGCCCGTAGGCCACCGACTCGGTGGCGCCCTCCCCGAACTCCCCGAACTCCCCGGCTTCCCCGGACTCCTCGGACGTCACCGGGTGACCAGCCCGCTGGTCAGTTCCGCCGCCGACGCCCGCGGGGCGGCGGCGGTCCGCGCCCCGTACCGCTGCGCCGTCGACTCCTCGGCGATCTTCTCCTGGAGCTTCAGGATGCCCTGGAGCAGCGCCTCGGGCCGCGGCGGGCAGCCCGGCACGTACACGTCGACGGGGATGATCTGGTCCACGCCCTTCGTCACGGAGTACGAGTCCCAGTAGGGCCCGCCGCAGTTGGAGCAGGCGCCGAAGGAGATCACGTACTTCGGTTCCGGCATCTGCTCGTACAGCCGCTTCACCGCGGGCGCCATCTTGTCGGTCACCGTCCCGGAGACCACCATCAGGTCGGCCTGCCGGGGGCCCGGCGCGAAGGGGATGACGCCCAGCCGGATGAAGTCGTGCCGCGACATGGACGCCGCGATGAACTCGATCGCGCAGCAGGCCAGTCCGAAGTTGAAGACCCACAGGCTGTACCGGCGGCCCCAGTTGAGCACCACCTTCATCGGCTCGGGAGCCAGCCGGGCCAGGGCACCGAGTTTCACGTCCACGTCAGGACCCCCTTCTTCCACGCGTACAGCAGGCCCACCGTCAAAAAGCCGAGGAAGACGAACATCTCCACCAGCGTCGTACCGCCGAAGCCCTCGCCCGCGAAGACCGTCGCCCAGGGGAAGAGGAAGATCGCGTCCACCGCGAAGATCACGTAGAGGAACGCGTAGATGTAGTACCGCACCTGGGTGTGCGCCCAGCCCTCGCCGACCGGGTCCACCCCGCACTCGTACACCATGAGCTTCTCGGGAGTGGGCACCACGGGGCGCAGCAGCCGCCCGGCGGTGAAGGCCACCGCCACGAAGACGGCACCGACCACCGCGACAAGGCCCACGACCGCGTAGCCGTGGAAGTATTCCGGCACGGTTGCCTGCCCCTCCGGCGCGCCCGGTGATCTGTCAGCACGGGAGTCTAGGGGGTAGCGGAAAGGTGGGGGTAGCCCTACCGCGGTCCACCGACGACCCCCATGGTCCCGTCCGGCCCCGCCCGGCAGTCTTGACGCATGACGCGCAGCACCACGACCCCCGCCGGCCCCACAGGGGCGCTACCGCGCCCGCGCCCGGCGCTCGGCGCGCAGACCTGGCGCGAACTGGCCTATCTCACCACCAGCTGGCCGCTGGATCTGCTGGCCTTCTGCTACGTCATGGTGTGGATCTTCGCCGCCTCCGTGCTCTCGCTCACGGTGGTCGGGCTGCCGTTCCTGGCGGCCGGGCTGACCGGGGTCCGGCTGCTGGGCCGCGCCGAGCGGGCCCGCGCCCGGGCGCTGCTGGGCCTGCCCATCGAGGAGCCGAGCCCGCTGGCCGCCACCTACCGGGGCGCCGGCTTTTTCGGCTGGCTGTGGAACACCCTGAAGGACCCGGTGGGCTGGCGCACGGCCCTCTTCTTCCCGGTGCGCCTGGTGTGGGGCCTGTTCACCTTCGCCGCGTTCTTCCCCTGCTTCTTCCTGCTGTGGCCGCTGCTGCCGTGGCTGGCGCGCGGCGCGAGCCACGTGGACCGGGCGCTGGTGCGGGCCCTGCTCGCACCGTCGGACGGCCTGGAGCGGCGGATCGCCGAACTGGAGTCGGACCGGGCCACCGTGCTGGACGCCTCCGCCGCCGATCTGCGCCGTATCGAGCGCGATCTGCACGACGGGGCGCAGGCCCGCCTCGTCTCGCTCGCCATGGACCTCGGCCTCGCCCGGGAGAAGCTGCTCAGCTCCCCGGACGACGCCGCCCGCATGGTGGAGGAGGCGCACGGCCAGGTGAAGCTGGCCCTGGCCGAGCTGCGCGATCTGGCGCGCGGCATCCACCCGGCGATCCTCACCGACCGGGGTCTCGGCCCGGCGCTGTCCGCCGTCGCCTCCCGCTGCACCGTCCCCGTCACCGTGGAGGACGCGCTCACCGTGCGCCCGGCCCCAGCCATCGAGGGCATCGGCTACTTCACGGTCTCCGAGCTGCTCCAGAACGTCAGCAAACACAGCCGCGCCCGGCACGCCGAGGTCGCCCTGTGGCGTACGGAGGACCGGCTGCTGCTCCAGGTCACCGACGACGGGCACGGCGGGGCCGACACCACCGCCGGCTCCGGACTCGCCGGCCTGGCCGAACGCCTCGCCGCCGTCGACGGACAGCTCGCCATCAGCTCCCCGCCCGGCGGCCCGACCACCGTCACGGCCGAGCTGCCCTGGCGCGACCGCACCCCCAGCGAAGGACCGACCTCATGACCGCCGCCCGGCCCACCGCCCCTCCGGCCCCGCACCCGGCCGTCCCTCTGGCCACCCGTCCGGCCGATCAGCCGGCCGGCAACCCCTGGCTGCTGCCCGTCGCCGCCCGCACCTGGCGCGAGGGCCTGCACCTGCTGCTCAACTTCCCGCTCGCCCTCGCCGCCGCCCTCTTCGCCGTCTGCGGCCTCGCGATCAGCGGCGCCCTGCTCGTCACCCTGGTCGGCGTGCCGCTGCTGGCCCTGGTCCTGTTCGCGCTGCGCGGCTACGGCCACCTCGAACGGCTGCGCGCCCGCCTCCTGCTGCACTGCGACGTCGCCGAGCCCGAGCCGCTGCGGCTGCGCCCCGGCGCCCGGGGTCCGCTGGCCTGGGTCGGCGCGATGCTGCGCAGCGGCGTCTCGTGGCGCACCGCCACGTACTCCCTCGTGCACGCCCCGTGGGCGCTGTTCACCTTCTGCACGGTGGTGTTCCTGTGGACGTTCGGCTGGGCCGGCGTCACCTACCCGCTGTGGCAGTGGGCGCTGTCCGAACCGATGGGCGTCAATCTCGACGGCGTGGGCGGCGGCTGGCTGTGGGACGGCCCGCCGGAGTTCGTCATGGTCGTGCTGCTGGGGGTGCTGTCCCTGTACGCGGCGGGGCTGCTGATCCGCGGCATGGCGCATGTCGACCGGCTGCTGGTGACGGGGCTGCTGGGTCCGTCCGCCGCCGGGGAACGAGTGCGGCGGCTGGAGTCGGACCGTTCGGCCGTCGTGGACACCTCCGCGGCCGATCTGCGCCGTATCGAGCGCGATCTGCACGACGGGGCGCAGGCCCGCCTGGTCTCGCTCGCCATGGATCTGGGCATGGCGAAGGAGAAGCTGACCTCCGACCCGCAGGCCGCGGCCCGCATGGTGGAGGAGGCGCACGGCGAGGTGAAGCTGGCGCTGGCCGAGCTGCGCGATCTGGCACGCGGCATCCATCCGGCGATCCTCACCGACCGGGGTCTCGGCCCGGCGCTGTCCGCCGTCGCCTCCCGCTGCACCGTCCCGGTGGCGGTGGAGGTGGAGCTGCCGGTGCGGCCCGCGCAGGCGATCGAGGGGATCGCGTACTTCACCGCCTCCGAGCTGCTCCAGAACGTCAGCAAGCACAGCGGCGCCTCGCGCGCCCGGCTGGAGGCGTGGCGCACCGCACAGGACCGGCTGCTGCTCCAGGTCACCGACGACGGGCGCGGCGGCGCGGACACCACCGCCGGCTCCGGACTCGCCGGCCTGGCCGAACGCCTGGCCGCCGTCGACGGGCTGCTCGCCATCAGCTCCCCGCCCGGCGGCCCGACCACGATCACGGCGGAGCTGCCCTGGCGCGAGCGATGAGATCCTGAACCCGGCCGGGCCGGACAGGGCCGGTCGTCGGGGTACGTCAGCGGGAACGGGGAGAGCTTGTGCGGGTGGTCATCGCCGAGGATTCGGTGCTGCTGCGGGAGGGGCTGACCCGGTTGCTCACCGACCGGGAGCACGAGGTGGTCGCCGGGGTCGGTGACGGGGAGGCGCTGGTGGCGGTGGTGCGTGCGCTCGCCGCCCGCGGCGAGCTGCCGGACGTGGTGGTGGCCGATGTGCGGATGCCGCCCACGCACACCGACGAGGGGGTGCGGGCGGCGGTGCGGTTGCGGGCCGATTTCCCGGAACTGGGGGTCCTCGTACTTTCGCAGTATGTGGAGGAGGAGTACGCGACCGAGCTGATCGCCGGGTCCAGCCGCGGGGTGGGTTATCTGCTGAAGGACCGGGTGGCGGATGTGAGCGAGTTCGCCGAGGCGGTCGCGCGGGTGGCCCGGGGTGGCACCGCGCTGGACCCCGAGGTGGTGGCCCAGCTGCTGGGCCGCAGCCGCAAGCAGGACGTGCTGGCGGCGCTCACTCCGCGCGAGCGCGAGGTCCTAGGTCTGATGGCGGAGGGGCGGACGAACTCGGCGATCGCGGCCGCCCTGGTGGTCAGCCACGGTGCGGTAGAAAAGCATGTGAGCAATATCTTCATGAAGCTCGGTTTGGCGCAGAGTGACACAGATCACCGTCGGGTTCTGGCAGTTCTGACCTATCTGAATTCGTAACGGACTTGCGACGCTGGAGTGGGGAGGGGGGTCACAGGACACCCTTTGAACGGGGTGCGGGTCGGGTAGGCCCGTCGTCCATGATGTGATCAGCTTCAGTAAGGCGATCCTTACCCACGTACGATGGCTGACAAGGGCCGCCTCAAGGAGGGCTACAAGCAGTGACCAGCCAGGTCGATCAGGTCGATCAGTCCGGCCAGGAGCGCGGCAGCGCTGACGCCAAGGAAGTGAAGCGCCTGGACCGGGTGATCATCCGCTTCGCGGGCGACTCCGGCGATGGTATGCAGCTGACGGGCGACCGTTTCACCTCCGAGACGGCTTCCTTCGGGAACGACCTGTCCACGCTGCCGAACTTTCCCGCCGAGATCCGCGCCCCCGCCGGGACCCTCCCCGGGGTGTCCTCGTTCCAGGTGCATTTCGCCGATCACGACATCCTCACCCCGGGCGATGCCCCGAATGTCCTGGTGGCGATGAATCCGGCGGCGCTCAAGGCCAATATCGCGGACGTGCCGCGCGGCGCCGAGATCATCGTCAACACCGACGAATTCGGTGGCCGGGCGATGCTCAAGGTCGGCTACGACAGCAATCCGCTGGAGGACGGTTCCCTGGAGGGCTACAGCGTCCACCAGGTGCCGCTGACGACCCTGACGGTCGAGGCGCTCAAGGGCTTCGAGCTGACCCGCAAGGAAGCCGGCCGCTCCAAGAACATGTTCGCGCTCGGGCTGCTGTCGTGGATGTACCACCGGCCGACCGAGGGCACCGAGGCGTTCCTGCGGGCGAAGTTCGCCAAGCGCCCGGAGATCGCCGAGGCCAACATCACGGCGTTCCGCGCCGGCTGGAACTTCGGCGAGACCACCGAGGACTTCGCGGTCTCCTACGAGGTCGCCCCGGCCACCTCCGCGTTCCCGGCCGGCACGTACCGCAACATCTCCGGCAACCTGGCGCTGTCGTACGGCCTGATCGCCGCCGCCCAGCAGTCCGAACTGCCGCTGTACCTGGGCTCGTACCCGATCACCCCGGCCTCGGACATCCTGCACGAGCTGAGCCGCCACAAGAACTTCGGCATCCGTACCTTCCAGGCGGAGGACGAGATCGCCGGTATCGGCGCGGCGCTGGGCGCGGCCTTCGGCGGGGCGCTGGGCGTCACCACCACCTCGGGCCCCGGGGTGGCGCTGAAGGCGGAGACGATCGGCCTGGCCGTCTCGCTCGAACTGCCGCTGCTGATCGTGGACATCCAGCGCGGCGGCCCCTCCACCGGGCTGCCCACCAAGACCGAGCAGGCGGACCTGCTCCAGGCGATGTACGGGCGCAACGGCGAGGCCCCGGTGCCGATCGTGGCCCCGGCGACTCCGGCCGACTGCTTCACGGCGGCGCTGGACGCGGCGCGGATCGCGCTGACGTACCGCACGCCGGTCTTCCTGCTCTCCGACGGCTACCTGGCCAATGGCTCCGAGCCGTGGCGAGTCCCGGAGGTCTCCGAACTGCCCGACCTGCGGGTGTCGTTCGCCACCGGGCCGAACCACACGCTGGAGGACGGCAACGAGGTCTTCTGGCCGTACAAGCGTGACCCCCAGACGCTGGCGCGCCCGTGGGCCATCCCCGGCACCCCGGGGCTCGAACACCGCATCGGCGGCATCGAGAAGCAGGACGGCACGGGCAACATCTCGTACTCGCCGAGCAACCACGAGTTCATGGTGCGCACCCGGCAGGCGAAGGTCGACGGGATCGACGTCCCGCTGCTGGAGGTCGACGACCCGGGCGCGGACGCGCGGACGCTGGTGCTGGGCTGGGGTTCGACGTACGGGCCGATCACGGCCGCCGTACGGCGCATCCGCCGCGCGGGCGGCACGGTGGCGCAGGCGCACCTGCGGAACCTGAACCCGTTCCCGGCGAACCTGGGCCAGGTGCTGGCCGGCTACGACCGGGTGGTCGTCCCGGAGATGAACCTGGGCCAGCTGGCCTCGCTGCTGCGCGCCCGGTATCTGGTCGATGTCGAGTCCATCACGCAGGTGACGGGGCTGCCGTTCAAGGCGGAGCAGCTCGCGAACGCCATCCAGGACGCCGAAAGGGGCCCCTCCGATGACCACTGAGGCTCTTCCCGTGATCGACGCGCTGTCGCTGGTGCCCAAGGCCGGCGCCAAGCAGTCGATGAAGGACTTCAAGTCGGACCAGGAGGTCCGCTGGTGCCCCGGCTGCGGTGACTACGCGGTGCTGGCGGCCGTGCAGGGCTTCATGCCCGAGCTGGGCCTGGCCAAGGAGAACATCGCCTTCATCTCCGGCATCGGCTGCTCCAGCCGCTTCCCGTACTACATGAACACCTACGGGATGCACTCCATCCACGGGCGCGCCCCGGCGATCGCGACCGGCCTGGCGACCTCGCGGCGGGACCTGTCGGTGTGGGTGGTCACGGGCGACGGCGACGCGCTGTCGATCGGCGGCAACCACCTGATCCACGCGCTGCGGCGCAACGTCAATCTGAAGATCCTGCTGTTCAACAACCGGATCTACGGTCTGACAAAGGGCCAGTACAGCCCGACGTCCGAGGGCGGGAAGATCACCAAGTCCAGCCCGATGGGCTCGCTGGACACCCCGTTCAACCCGGTGTCGCTGGCGCTGGGCGCGGAGGCGTCGTTCGTGGCGCGGACGGTGGACTCGGACCGCAAGCACCTCACCTCGGTGCTGCGGGCGGCGGCGGAGCACAAGGGCTCGGCGCTGATCGAGATCTACCAGAACTGCAACATCTTCAACGACGGCGCGTTCGAGGCGCTGAAGGACAAGCAGCGGGCGCAGGAGGCGGTCATCCGCCTGGAGCACGGCGAGCCGATCCGCTTCGGGCTGCCGGGCGAGGACGGCCTGGGCAGCAAGGGCGTCTTCCGCAACCAGGAGACGGGCGACATGGAGGTCGCGGAGATCACGCCGGAGAACGTCTCCCGGGTGCTGGTCCACGACGCGAACTCCGCCTCCCCGACGACGGCGTTCGCGCTGTCCCGGCTGGCCGACCCGGACACCCTGCACCACACCCCGATCGGGGTGCTGCGCAGCGTGCGGCGTCCGGTGTACGACGACCTGATGGCGGACCAGCTGGACGAGGCGGTCAACCGCAAGGGCAAGGGCGATCTGTCCGCGCTGCTCCAGGGCAACGACACCTGGACCGTGGCGGGCTGATCTCCACCCCATCCGTCAACCCGACAATCTCCCGCTCGCAGGTTCGAGTGGGAGATTGTCGTTTTTGGCGCGTCCGCTGGATTCGTCGGCGAGGATCTGGCTCATGGGAGCAGTGATGAATGTCGAGCACGAGCCCGAGTACGACTGGCCGCGCCCCCCGGTAGGCGGCTACACCGCCGACGACCTTGACCGGCTGCCGAATCTGCCTCCCCACACGGAGCTGATCGACGGGAGCCTTGTCATGATGAGTCCGCAGACCGCCTTCCACTCCAGGGCCATGCGCCTTCTGGAGAACGAGCTTCTGCGGCTGGCCCCCGAAGGGCTGGAGATCTTCCGGGAGATGACCGTCACCCTGGGCAAGCGGGACCGCCCGGAGCCGGGTGTCATGGCGGTGAAGGCGACCTCCTACACCGACCCCGAACAGACCTCGTTCCTGCCCCAGGACGTGGTGCTGGCCATTGAGGTCGTCTCGGCCGATTCCCTGAAGCGGGACCGCGAGGTGAAGCCCAGGAAGTACGCCGCGGCGGGCATTCCGCACTTCTGGCGGGTGGAGCGCGACAAGAAGTCGGGCCGGACAGCTGTCTATGTCTATGAGGCCGACCCGGCGACCGGGGCGTACCTGCTCACCGGCATCCACCACGATCAGCTCAAGCTGGGCGTGCCGTTCGCGATCGACATCGATCTCTCGCGCCTGGCGCAACCAACGCGACAGGACCAATAGCTCCGAACGGGAATGACAACGGCCCACCCAGGCGCTACCTTCTTGCGAGGTTGACAGCATCACAAGGAGGCAGCGGTGGGTTCAGGGGCGGGCGGCGGCCGGGCCGGAATGGCGTTCGGATTCGCGGCCTTCGGCATGTGGGGGCTGCTGCCGTTGTACTGGCGGCTGCTGGAGGACCTCGGGGCCTTCGAGATCCTGTCCCACCGCATCGTGTGGTCGCTGCCGACGGTGCTGATCATCCTCGCGGTCGTCCGCAGCTGGGCCTGGATACCCCAGCTGCTGCGGCAGCCCAAGCGCCTGGCGCTGGTGGCCCTGTCCGCCTCGCTGATCTCGGTCAACTGGGGCCTGTTCATCTGGGCCATCGCCAATGACCGGGTCCTGGAATCCTCCCTCGGCTACTTCATCAACCCGCTGCTGTCCATCGCCGCCGGCGTGCTGCTGCTGGGCGAACGGCTGCGCCGCCTTCAGTGGGTGGCGGTCGGCATCGGCATGACCTCCGTGCTGGTGATGTCCCTCGCCTACGGCCAGGTGCCGTGGATCGCGCTGACGCTCAGCCTCTCCTTCGCCGCCTACGGCCTGGTGAAGAAGCAGACCGGCCTGGACGGGGTGCAGGGCTTCAGCGCCGACACCGCCTTCCAGTTCCTGCCCGCCATCGGCTACCTCGTCTACCTCACCGCGCGCGGTGACTCCAGCTTCACCACCGACGGTCCGGGGCAGGCCCTGCTGCTGGTCGCCAGCGGGGTGGCCACCGCCCTGCCGCTGATCTTCTTCGGCGCCGCCGCCGTCCGGCTGCCGCTGTCCACCGTGGGACTGATGCAGTACATCGCGCCCACCATGATGTTCCTGCTCGGCCTCACCGTGTTCCAGGAGGAGATGCCGCCCGAGCGCTGGGCCGGCTTCCTGCTGATCTGGGCCGCGCTGTGCGTCCTGACGGTCGACGCGCTGCGCACCGCCCGCCGCACCCGCCGTACGGTGGCCGCCCACACCCCCGCACCGGCCGAGACCGCCGCGCCCGTTCCCCGCTAGTCTGCGGGCCATGCGGGAACGCACCAGGCAGTGGGTGGAACGTCATCTGGCGGACGGCGAACGCGTCGATGTGGTGACGCCGCTGGCCGGCGGCTGGACCTCCGAGATCCGCCGGCTGACCACCACCGCGGGGCGCGGCCTGGTGCTGCGCACCTTCACCGACGCGTTCTTCCTGCGGCACGCGGAGGGTCTGCTCACCCGGGAGGCGAACGTCCTGCGGCTGCTGGCCGGTACGGACATCCCGGCCGCCCGGCTGCTGGCGGTGGACGCGACGGCCGAGCACTGCGCACACCCCTCGCTGCTGATGACACTGCTGCCCGGCTCCGTCCGGGTCACCGACGAGGGCGCGCAGACCCGCGCCGCCGTCCTGGCCGGCCAGCTGGCCCGCATCCACCGGCTCCCGGTCGCCGCGGCGGACCGGCCGCGCACGTACCAGCCGTGGACCACCCCCGCCCGGGTGCGCCGCCCCGAGCGCACCGGCCGCCCCGGCCTGTGGGAACGCGCGATCGCGGCCATCGACCGCGAACCGCCGCCGCACCGGGCGCTGTTCCTGCACCGGGACTTCCACCCGGGCAATGTGCTCCTCGACGGGGACACCGTCAGCGGCGTCGTCGACTGGGTGGAGACCTCCTGGGGCCCGGCCGACCTGGACGTGGCGCACTGCGCCACCGCCCTGGCCCTGCTGCACGGCCCGGCGGCGGGCCTGGCGTTCCCCGGCCACTACGAGCGGGCCGGCGGCGCCCTGTCCGCCGACGCGGCGGACCGCCGCTACTGGCGGCTGCTGGACGCGCTGGCGTACGCGCCGGACGCGCAGAAGGTCGCCACCCCCTGGCGCACCCTGGGCCGCACCGACCTCACCCCTTCCCTCCTCCAAGCCCGCCTGGAGGACTATCTGGACGGCCTGCTCTCCCGCTAGACCGTCATGGGCATGTCCGGGCCCCGCACCGGGCATCCCCCTCTCGGACACCGACCAGAGAGGTGGGCGAGCCATGACACAGCGTGCTCCGGTGGGGCGCCCGGGGCGGGGGCCCGGGCGGGGGTTCGACGCGAGCGCGGACGAGGTGCACTGGACGCACGCCGTGTGCGGACGAGCCCTCGCGCCGCCTGAGCCGGGGCACCCCCTGCCCGACGAGGAGACGCCGTCGGCCGGAGCAGCCGGCTGACGGCCCGGCAGGGCCCCGGCGCCGGCGCCGGGACGGGGACCGGGAGCCGGATGGGGACGGGGCGCGCCCAGGGACGGTCCCGCGACCGCCGCCACGGGCGCTAGTCGCCGCTCTGCCGGGCGCGGTGGGCCCGGACCTTGTGCCGGTTGCCGCAGTTCTCCATCGCGCACCAGCGGCGGCGTCCGGGCCGTGAGGTGTCCACGTACATCAGCGCGCAGTTGTCTCCCGAACAGATCCGGATCCGGTCCGCGCAGGGGCCGGTGAGGACCGCTATCGCGTCCCGGGCGACCGTCGAGAGGACCTGCGCGCCCGTGGCCGGTGCCGCCCAGCCCGCCGCGCCGTCCGGGCCGATCAGCGGCACCAGGGGCGGACGCGCGGCCGCCGCGTTCAGGGTGGCGAGATCGGCGTCGGCGGGCCGCTCCCCCGCGACCCGGGCCAGCCCGATACGCCACAGCGCGTCCCGCAGGGCCCGGGCGGCTTGTACGTCCTCGGCGCCGATCTCCGGCTCCGGAGTGGGGTCGAGCCGGCTCTGGCCCACCCAGCGGCGCAGGTCCTCGGGGGCGTGCAGCACTTCGTAGCGCGCCATCCAGTCCGGCCCGCCGGTGGGCAGCAGCTCGAAGCCCAGTGCCCCGGGGTCGAATCGGTAGGACAGTCCGGAGCCCGAGCGCAGCGGAATCCCGTGGTGAGTTGCCGTGCCAGCCATGTAACCAGTATAACGGGTTACATGACCGCAGCAGCGACACCCGCGCTCCACTGGAAACTCGTCATCGACACGGCCGACGCCCACCGTCTGGCCGATTTCTGGGCGGGCGCGCTCGGCTACACCGTCGAGGACCACAGCACCCTCATCGACGGCCTGCTGGCCGCCGGGCACATCGACGAGGACGCGCTCACCGAGCACCACGGCCGCCGCGTCTGGGCCGCCTTCGCCGCCGTCCGGCACCCCGACGAGCCCTACGACCCGGCGACCGGCATCGGCCAGGGCCACCGCATCCTGTTCCAGAACGTGCCCGAAGGCGGTGCGCACAGCGGCAAGAACCGGCTGCACATCGACGTCCACGGTGAGCGCGGCCACCTCACCGAACTCGTCGAGCGCCTCGAAACCCTGGGTGCCACCCGCGTCCGTGAGGTCGACCAGGGCATGGCCGGCCACTGGTGGATCATGACCGATCCCGAGGGCAATTTCTTCTGCGCCGCCTGACCCGCCGGGCCCCCGGCAGATCAGTGCCGGGCCGGCTGCTCCGCCACGTCATGACCCGGCCCGGCCACCCCCGGCCGGGCCGCCCGGCCCGACCGCTTCCCGCCGGGCCGCCCGCCGGACCGTCAGTGGACCGGCAGCTCCGCCAGGAAGTCCGGCACCGCGTCCGGGAGCAGCCCGGGAAGCGGATCACCGGCCGCTATGTCCACCACCGTCGCGTCCTGCGGCGGGGTGAAGTCGAAGCTGCCGCCCGACGGCTGCCCGTAGGTGATCTGGGAGAACGCCAGGTCCACCAGCGGCCCGTCGGAACCCACCATCGTCACCGCCAGCGGCACGCCCGTCTCCGCGTCCACCGAGATCCGGGCCGACTCCACCGAGCCGCCCACCTCGTCCTTCGGCTCCACCAGCAGCTGATAGGCGCTGCGCCCCGCCACCCGCGCCGTGCCGTCCACCGAGACGTCGGCGACCTCACCGGCCCGCTCCAGCAGTTGCTCCACCGCCGCCTGCGGGGTCACCTGCGGCGCCACCCCCAGCTCGTCCGCCCCCGGCTCCCCGCGCTCCGCGTCCAGCGGAACCTCGGCCCGGTAGGCGATGTTGCTGTCGCTGTCGTACGCCCAGACCTCCTGGCCGCGGTGGATCAGCGCGAAGCGGTCCGAGGTGCCCTCCACGAGCGCCAGCCGCTGCCGGTCCGGGCCGTCCACGGCGATCCGCAGCGTGCTGGTGCCGCCCGCCAGATCCGCGAGCCGCCCCGCGGGGCCGTCCAGCCCGCGGGCCAGCTCCGCCACCCCCGAGAACCCCAGATCGGCCTGGACCCGTACCGTGCCGGACAGTTGCGTCGTGTCGGACTCCGCGATCCGCACCAGCAGTTCTTCGGCCGAGACGTCGGGCAGGTCCGGTGCCCCGTCGCTGGCGATCGCCGGCCACACACCCGCCCCGATCGCGGCGGCTCCCACCACCACGGCCACCGGCAGTCCCACCCGGCGGATGCGCGCGTTCAGTCCCATGTCACTCTCATCCCCATCTGTCCGCGAACGGCCTTCGATCCCCCGTCACCCCAAGCAATCTCAATTGCACCAGCCGGATGGCCTTTCGACATCCTTCGCCGGGAGGCTCCCGTCTCCTCCCCGCGGAGTAGACGGCCCGGCCCGTGGAGTACGAAACCCGTAAGGGTTCTCCCCACGGGGGTCTCCGGGACACGCGGACATGAGGAAGGGGCGGTGCGCAGGCACCGCCCCTTCCTCATGTCACCGTCGCGACGGCCCTACCGCGTGCGGTCCGCGACCAGATCGCACAGCGCGGCCATCGACGCCTTCGCCGGCCCGTCGGGCAGCGGCGCCAGGCATCTTCGCGCCTCGTCCGCGAACCGCAGCGTGTCGCGTTTCGCCGCCTCCAGCGCCGGGTGCGCCCGCAGCCCGGCCAGCGCCTCCGCCAGCCGCGCGTCGTCGCTCAGGTCACCGGCGATCAGTTCGCACAGCCGCCGGTCCTGCGCCGCGCCACCCTGCTCGGCCATCTCCCGCAGCCGCAGCACCGGCATCGTCGGCACGCCCTCGCGCAGATCGGTGCCCGGCGTCTTCCCCGACTCGCCCCCGTCGCTGGCGATGTCGAGCACATCGTCCGCCAGCTGGAAGGCGACCCCGATCCGTTCGCCGAACTGCGTGACCACGTCCACCACGTCCTCGTCGGCACCGGACATCATCGCCCCGAAGCGCCCGGCCACCGCGATCAGCGACCCGGTCTTCCCGGCGATCACATCCAGGTAGTGGGCCACCGGGTCCTCGCCCTTGCCGGGCCCCGCCGTCTCCTGCAACTGCCCGGTCACCAGCCGCTCGAACGCCTCGGCCTGGATCCGGACCGCAGCGGGACCCAGGTCGGCCACCATCGTGGACGCCCGGGAGAAGAGGAAGTCCCCGGTCAGCACCGCCACCGAGTTGTCCCAGCGGGCGTTGGCGCTGGGCACCCCGCGCCGTACCTCCGCCTCGTCCATGATGTCGTCGTGGTACAGCGTCGCCAGATGCGTCAGCTCCACCACGACCGCGGCCGGCACGACCCCCGGCGCGTACGGATCCCCGAACCGCGCGGCGAGCATCACCAGCAGCGGCCGGAAGCGCTTGCCCCCGGCCCGTACCAGATGCTGCGCGGCCTCCGTGATGAAGGGGACATCGCTCTTCGTGGCCTCTATCAGACCCGCCTCGACAGCCGCCAGACCGGCCTGGACGTCCACTTCCAGAGCCTGGTCCCGCACGCTCACCCCGAACGGACCTACGACGGTCACGAGCGTTCTCCTGTCTCCGTTGCCATGTCCCTGGGCAGCGTAGCCGGTCACCAAAGGATCACCACGGGCACATCCCCATCAGCGGCGCGTACCCGTCAAGCGACCCGGCATACGCTGTCCCCGCCCCGTAACCGACGACCTCGAAGGCGAGGCACCGCATGGCCGTCACTCCCCAGGATCTCTTCGGTCTCGACAACTTGCCGTACGGAGTGTTCAGCACGCCCGGCTCCCCCGGTGGCCCGGACACCCCCGCCGCCACGGGCGATCCCACCCGGCGCCGGATCGGAGTCCGGTACGGCGACCACGTCCTGGACGCCGGCGCGGCCGCCCGCGCCCTCGGCTCACCCCACACCCCGCTGCTCCAGGCCCCCTCCCTGGGCCCGCTGCTGGCCGCCGGACGGCCGGTGTGGCAGTCCGTACGCGCCGCCCTGCGCGACTGGCTCGGCAACCCGGCGCACCGGGAAACCGTTTCCCCGCTGCTTCTCCCCCTCCACCCGGCCGCTGAATCCCCTGCCCCGGTCTTCCACCTCCCCTTCGAGGTGGCCGATTACGTCGACTTCTACGCCAGCGAACACCACGCCGCCAACGTCGGCCGGATGTTCCGTCCGGACGGCGAGCCGCTCACCCCGAACTGGAAGCATCTGCCGATCGGTTACCACGGCCGCGCCGGCACCGTCGTGGTCTCCGGCACGCCGGTGGTCCGCCCCTCGGGCCAGCGCAGGCCCCCGGGCGCCGATGCCCCCGACTTCGGCCCCAGCCGCCGCCTGGACATCGAGGCGGAGGTCGGTTTCGTCGTCGGCACCCCGTCGACGCCGGGCGAGCCGGTGCCCAGGTCCGCCTTCCGCGACCACGTCTTCGGCGTGGCGCTGCTCAACGACTGGTCCGCGCGCGACATCCAGGCCTGGGAGTACGTGCCGCTGGGCCCGTTCCTCGGCAAGTCCTTCGCGACCTCGCTCTCGCCCTGGATCACGCCGCTGGAGGCCCTGGAGCACGCCGCGGTGGCCCCGCCGCCGCGCAGCCACCCGCTGCTGCCGTACCTGGACGACACGGGCCCCGGCGCCGAGCCGCAGGGGTACGACCTGCGGCTGTCGGTCCGCCTGAACGGCGAACTCATCAGCGAGCCGCCGTTCTCGTCCATGTACTGGACGGCCGCCCAGCAGCTGGCCCATCTCACGGCGAACGGCGCGAGCCTGCGCACCGGTGACCTGTTCGCCTCCGGCACCGTCTCGGGACCGGAGCCGGGCGAGCGGGGCTCGTTGCTCGAACTGACCTGGAGCGGCTCGGAGCCGCTGCGGCTGCCGGCCGGCGCGGGCGGCGAGCGCACCTTCTTGGCGGACGGCGACGAGGTGACGCTGAGCGCCTGGGCGCCGGGGCCCGGGGGCAGCCGGATCGGCCTGGGCGAGGTGACCGGCCGGATCGAGCCGACCCGGGGGGCACCGCCCGCCGCCGCCCCGGACGGCGGCATCGCGTAGCGGAACCCGGTCGTACGTCGTGCGTCCGGCCCGGCGGGCCGGTCGCACGATCGGCGGCGTCATGTGGAGGGCCCGGAGGGGTGGCCGGCCGTGTGCCCCTGCGGGGGTCGGCGTCAACCCGGTCCGGACGGCGTGGACTTCGTTCCCGGCACCATCGGGCCCGGCGTTCCCCGCTGCCCCGCCCGGCCCGCCGGGTCGCCGGAGGTGTCCGTCCGGCCCGACCGTGCCCCGGCACCGGACCGCCCCGAGGTATCGGGGCGGAATCGCCACCGCAATAGGTGCGTAACCGATGTGATGATCGCGCCCCTTTTCGTCGGGACTGTCGTTGGCTCCGGATAAAGTGCCCTCACATCACTGCATGAGGGGAACACATGCGCAAGGCAGTACGGTTGGCCGCTCCCGCGGCGATCGCGGTGGCCGCCCTGATCCTGACCGGGTGCGGCGGCGACAGCGACTCCAAGGACGACGCCAAGGGCGGCGACTCCCAGCAGGAGTCCACCACCGGCGGCGACACCGGGACGGACACGGACGACGGCACGGACGCCGACGCGGACACCGAGGCGCCTGCCGGTGACGCTCCCACGGGTGAGGACCTTGTGGGCATGTGGGGCATTGTGGACGAGGGCGACGAGTCCGCGATCTTCATGTTCAGTGACACGGGTTCCACGGCCTACGCACCCACTGGCTCCGAACTGGCCGACGAGTGCTTCGGCACGGTGAGCGACGGCACGCTGTCCCTCGACTGCGTCGACGGCGGCAGCTGGACCGACGGCACGCTCGCCCTCGACGGTGACGCCCTCAATGTCGTCTGGGCCGACGGGGCCACCGAGAGCTTCACCAAGATCGAGGGGCTCGGCTTCGAAGAGGCCCTCGCGGGCGCCGAGTTCACCGACAGCACGAGCCTCGAAGCCCTGCTCGACGCCGCACTCGATTTCTGATCCACCCCGAGGAGAATCTCTCATGCGTAAGGCAGTACGGCTCGCCGCTCCCGCCGCGATAGCGGCGGCGGCTCTCATCCTGACCGGGTGCGGCAGCGACTCCAAGGACGACGACGCCAAGGGCAACGACTCCCAGCAGGAGTCCACCACCGGCGGTGGCGACGACGCGGCCGACGACGCCGCCGATGACGCGGCGGACGACGCCCCGGCGGGCGAGGCGCCCAGCGCGGCGGAGCTCGAGGGCTGGTGGACCGCCGACCTGTCCGGCGCGGAGGCCAACACCCTGATCTTCTCCGCCGAGGAAGCCACCATGGCGGTGCCGCTGAGTGCGGAGGAGGCGGACCTGTGCAGCGGGACCGTCACCGACGGCACGGTGACCCTGGAGTGCCTGCTGGGCTCCGACTTCACCGAGGGCACCCTGGCCCTGGACGGCGACACGCTCCAGGTCGCCTGGTCCAGTGGCACCACCGAGACGTACAACAAGATCCCGGGCCTGGAGGACCTCGACCTCGGTGACCTGGGTGGCGACATGGGCGGCCTCGAACTCGACTTCTGACCCGGCCGGGGTGAGAAACGACCGCATGCACGTGATCAACGGGGGATCCATGCGTAAGGCAGGACGATTGGCGGTGCCCGCCGCCGCAGCGGCGGTGGCCCTGCTCCTGGCCGGCTGCGGCGGCGACAGCGGCGGCTCCGCCGACGGGGGCGGCGACGCCTCCGGCGACAACGGCAGCGGCGGGCAGCCCGGTGACGCCGCGGGCGGCTCCGAGGGCGACACCCCGTCCGGGGACACCGGCCTGACCGCCGCCGATCTCGAGGGCTCCTGGATCACCGGCTACGAGCCCGACGACAGCTTCATGGTCGTCATGAGCGGGCTGGTGTCCTTCTCGGACCTGGCCGAGGAACGCACCTGCACGGGCGCCTTCGCGGCCGGTCATCTCGCCATGGAGGACTGCCGGGACCTCGGCCCCGGCGCCGTCGACCTCGACGGCGGGACGCTGACGGTCTCCTGGTCCTCCGGCGAGACGCACGTCTACAAGCGGGCGGACGACTTCCAGGATCTGGAGAACCTGATCCCGGACCTGTCCGAGATGCCCGACCTGGCGGACCTGGACCTCGGTCCGGATCCGGACCTGAAGCCCGGCGGCTGACGGCACACCAGGCAGCGCATCATGGCCCGGAGCCCCACCAGGGGCCCGGGCCATGCACATCGCACCACGCAGTGCCGGCAACGTATGAGGGGGGCTCATCGATGCGCACATGGACACGCACCGCGGGGACGGGAGTGGTGCTGGCCACCACCCTGCTCGCGGCCGGCTGTTCGAGCGGCGGAGGCGACTCCGGCCCGCTCGCCCGGGAGAGCACCGCGCCACCGGCGGAGAACGAGGCCGCCCGCGAGATCATGGACCAGCTCGGCTCCTGGTGGGAGAAGCCACTGATCGATCCGGACGACTTCGGGGACTTCGATGTTCCCGGTATTCCGGGTGATTCCGCCGACCCGGACGCCTCGCAGGACGACCGCGAGGAGTCCGCGGACCGCGACGGGGGCGGGAGCGGCAGCGGCAGCGGCAGCGGCAGCGGCAGCGGCGACACCGGGGCCGACATCCACGGGGTGTGGGCCGCCAACGACAACACGGCGTTCGGCTTCACCTCGCAGAGCGAGAGCCCCACGGGTCTCGCCCGCACCGACTACGCCGACGTCAACACCGCCGAGGAGTGCTACGGCCTGCTCTTCGACTCGTTCGACCCCGGCTTCGACTACTACACGATGCTGGTGTGCGACGAGGAGGCCGAAGAGGTCATCTGGGTGGACCTCACCGTCCACGGCGAGGAGAAGGTCACCGCCGAGTGGCGGGACGAGGACCGCAGCGCCGACTACTTCTGGTTCAGCAGCTGGGAGGATTTCTGACGCTCCCTCACCCGGCGGGGCAGGGGAAGAACAGCCCGGAACGCACGGTGGCCGCCCCGGAGTCCGGGGCGGCCACCGCCGCGTGAGCACGGGCGTGCCCGGCCTACCGCAGCACGAACACCCCGGCCTGACCGGCCAGATCCAGGAAGTACTGCGGCGCGATGCCCAGCACCAGCGTGACCACCGCGGCCAGACCCACCACCGAGGAGGTCAGCGGGCTCGGGATCACCACCGAGGGACCGTCGGCCTTCGGCTCGCTGAAGAACATCAGCACGATCACCCGTACGTAGAAGAACGCCGCGATCGCCGAGGCCGCCACACCCGTGATGACCAGGCCCATCGCCCCGGCGTCCGCCGCCGCCCGGAACACCGCGAACTTCCCGGCGAACCCGGAGGTCAGCGGAATGCCCGCGAAGGCCAGCAGGAACAGCGCGAACACCCCGGCCAGCAGCGGCGAACGCCGCCCGAGCCCGGCCCACTTCGACAGGTGTGTGGCCTCGCCGCCCGCGTCCCGCACCAGCGTGACCACGGCGAAGGCGCCGAGCGTCACGAACGAGTACGCCGCCAGGTAGAACAGCACCGAGGACACGCCGTCCTCGCTGACCGCCACCACACCCGCCAGGATGAACCCGGCGTGCGCGATCGAGGAGTACGCCAGCAGCCGCTTCACGTCGGTCTGGGTGATGGCGATGACCGCACCGGCCACCATCGACGCGATGGCCACGCCCCACAGCACCGGCTCCCAGTCCCACCGGGTGCCGTCCAGCGCCACGTACAGCAGCCGCAGCAGCGCGCCGAACGCCGCCACCTTGGTCCCCGCCGCCATGAAGCCGGTCACCGGGGTCGGGGCCCCCTGGTACACGTCCGGGGTCCACATGTGGAAGGGCACCGCGCCGACCTTGAACAGCAGGCCCATCACCACCAGCGCACCGCCGATCAGCAGCAGCGCGTCATTGCCCATCGTCGAGGCGAGCCCCGGGTCGAGAGCGGCCGGCGCCCCGCCGATGACCTCGGCGATCCCGGCGTAGGTGACGGTCCCGGCGTACCCGTACAGCAGGGCGATGCCGAACAGCAGGAACGCGGAGGCGAACGCGCCCAGCAGGAAGTACTTGACCGCCGCCTCCTGCGACAGCAGCCGCTTGCGGCGCGCGAGCGCGCACAGCAGGTACAGCGGCAGCGACAGCACTTCCAGCGCGATGAACAGCACCAGCAGATCGTTGGCCGCCGGGAAGAGCAGCATGCCGCCGACCGCGAACAGCAGCAGCGGGAAGATCTCGGTGGTCATGTGCCCGGCGCGCACGGCCTCCTGTTCGGCCTCACCGCCCGGCACCGCCGCCGCCTGCGCGGCGAACGAGTCCACCGGCGCGCCGTGCTTGGCCGGTTCCAGACGCCGCTCCGCGAACAGGAACACCGACAGCAGCCCCACCAGCAGGATCACACCCTGGAGGAACAGCGCGGGCCCGTCCACCGCCAGCGAGCCCATGCCCGCGATCTGCGCCTTGTCCGTGGCGTGCCCGCCCGCCGCCAGGCCCACCACCGCGGCGAACGCCGCGGCGAACCCGAGGGTGGTCAGCACCAGTTGCGTCCCGTACCGGGCCGACCGGGGCGCGAACGCCTCGATCAGCACCCCGATGACGGCGACGCCGAACACGATCAGGCTCGGCAGCAGCGCCAGCCATTCGATCGAAGGAGCCTGAAGATCATTCATGGGAGGCGCCCTCCGCTTCGGTCACGGTCACGTCCGGCTGCGGATCGGTCTTGTTGACGTCCGACAGCGTGTGTTCGACAGCTGGGTTCACGAGATCGGTGACCGGCTTCGGGTAGACCCCGAGGAAGATCAGCAGGGCGATCAGCGGGGCCACCACCGCCAGTTCCCGCATGCGCAGGTCGGGCAGCTTCTCCAGGCCGGGCTTCAGGGGGCCGGTCATGGTCCGCTGGTACAGCACCAGGACGTACAGCGCCGCGAGCACGATGCCCACCGTGGCGATGATCCCGGCGGTCTTGTACCGGCTGAACGTGCCCACCAGCACCAGGAACTCGCTGACGAACGGGCCAAGGCCCGGCAGCGACAGGGTGGCGAGACCGCCGATGAGGAAGGTGCCCGCCAGCACCGGCGCCGTCTTCTGCACCCCGCCGTAGTCGGCGATGAGCCGCGAGCCGCGCCGCGAGATCAGGAAGCCCGCCACCAGCATCAGGGCGGCCGTCGCGATCCCGTGGTTGATCATGTACAGCGTGGCCCCGGAGTGGCCCTGGCTGGTCATCACGAAGATGCCCAGCACGATGAACCCGAAGTGGGAGATCGAGGCGTACGCGATCAGCCGCTTCATGTCCCGCTGGCCGAGCGCCAGCAGCGCCCCGTACACGATGCTCACCAGCGACAGCACGATGACCGCCGGGGTGGCCCAGGTGCTCGCCTCGGGGAAGAGGCCGAGGCAGAACCGCAGCATCGCGAAGGTGCCGACCTTGTCGACGACCGCCGTGATGAGCACCGCCACCGGGGCCGTCGACTCGCCCATCGCGTTCGGCAGCCAGGTGTGCAGCGGCCACAGCGGGGCCTTGATGGCGAAGGCGAAGAAGAAGCCCAGGAACAGCCAGCGTTCGGTGCCGGTGCCGAAGGTCAGCTCACCGGCCGCCTTGGCGTCCGCGATGGCCGTCAGCGAGAACGTGCCGTTGCCCAGCTGGTCGTTGGTGGCGACCCATAGGCCGATCACCGCCGCCAGCATCACCAGACCGCCGGCGAGGTTGTACAGCAGGAACTTGACCGCGGCGTACGAACGCTGCCGCGCCTGCCCCTCCTCGTCGTGCTCGCCGGCCCGGTCCCCGAAGCCGCCGATGAGGAAGTACATCGGGATGAGCATGGCTTCGAAGAAGATGTAGAAGAGGAAGATGTCGGTGGCGGCGAAGGACATGATGACCATGGCCTCGACCAGCAGGATCAGTGCGAAGAAACCCTGGGTGGGCCGCCACCGCTTGCCCTGGGGTGTCTCGCCCTCCTTCGGGTCCGCGTCGTTCCAGCCGGCCCCGATCAGGAACGGGATCACGATCGCGGTGAGCCCGATCAGGGCGACACCGATGCCGTCCACACCCAGCTCGTAGGTGACCCCGAAGTCCCTGATCCAGGTGAGGGATTCGGTCAGCTGATACCGGTCGGCGCCGGGCCCGGTGTCGAAGCGCAGCAGCACCGCCGCCGCGAACACCACCGTCAGCACGGAGAAGCCCAGCGCCGTCCACTTGGCGAGGGTGCGGCGCGCCGCGGGCACCGCGGCCGTGGCCACCGCGCCGATGGCGGGGGCCAGGGCCGTGGCCGTCAGCAGGGGAAATGACATCTCAGACCGCCCTCATCAGCAGGGTCACGGCGATCAGGATCGCCGCACCGCCGAACATCGAGACCGCGTAACTGCGGGCATATCCGTTCTGGACCCGCCGCAGCCGCCCGGACATACCGCCGAACGCGGCGGCCAGCCCGTTGACGACGCCGTCCACCAGCTTGTGGTCGACGTACACCAGGCCCCGGGTGAGATACGTGCCCGGTGTGACGAACGCGGCGTGGTTGAAGTCGTCCTGGAGCAGGTCGCGGCGCGCCGCCCGGGTGACGAAGCTGCCGCGCGGTGCCACCACCGGCGCCGGCCGCCGCCCGTACTGGAGGTACGCGACCCCGACGCCGATCACCATCACGGCGGTGGCCGCCAGCGACACGGTGCCGTGCCCGACCGGGGAGTCGCCGTGCGCCAGACCGGTGACCGGCTCCAGCCAGTGCGCGAAGGACTCGTTCAGGTTGAACGCGAAGCCCGCGCCGACCGAGCCGATCGCCAGCACGATCATGGGGATCGTCATGGTGGCGGGCGACTCGTGCGGGTGCGGCTGCTTCCCGGCGGCGTCCGGCTGCCAGCGCTTCTCGCCGAAGAACGTCAGCAGCATGATGCGCGTCATGTAGTACGCGGTGAGCGCCGCGCCCAGCAGCATCACCGAGCCCAGGATCCAGCCCTGCGTGCCGCCCTTGGAGAACCCGGCGTAGATGATCTCGTCCTTGGAGAAGAACCCGGACAGATACGGGAAGCCGATGATCGCCAGGTAGGCGAGGCCGAAGGTCACGAAGGTGACCGGCATGTACTTCCGCAGGCCGCCGTACTTGCGCATGTCGACCTCGTCGTTCATGCCGTGCATGACCGAGCCGGCGCCCAGGAACAGGCCCGCCTTGAAGAAGCCGTGCGTCACCAGGTGCATGATCGCGAAGGCGTAGCCGATCGGGCCGAGCCCGGCGGCCAGCATCATGTAGCCGATCTGCGACATCGTCGAGCCGGCCAGCGCCTTCTTGATGTCGTCCTTGGCGCAACCGACGATCGCACCGAAGACGAGCGTGACGGCGCCGACCACGATGACGACGGTCTGCGCGTCGGGCGCCGCGTTGAAGATCGCGCCGGAGCGCACCACCAGGTAGACCCCGGCGGTCACCATGGTGGCCGCGTGGATCAGGGCCGAGACCGGGGTCGGGCCCTCCATCGCGTCACCGAGCCAGGACTGGAGCGGCACCTGCGCCGACTTGCCGCAGGCGGCCAGCAGCAGCATCAGCCCGATCGCGGTGAGCGTGCCCTCGCCGGTGTCCGCCGCGCTCGAAAGCACGGGGCCGAAGGCGAAGGTGCCGAAGGTGGTGAACATCAGCATGATCGCGATGGACAGGCCGATGTCGCCGACCCGGTTGACGATGAACGCCTTCTTCGCCGCGGTGGCCGCGCTCGGCCGGTCCTGCCAGAACCCGATCAGCAGGTAGGAGGCGAGACCCACACCCTCCCAGCCGGCGTACAGCAGCAGGTAGTTGTCGGCCAGGACCAGCAGCAGCATGGCGGCGAGGAACAGGTTGAGATAGCCGAAGAACCGCCGCCGGCGCGGGTCGTGCTCCATGTAACCGACGGAGTACACATGGATCAGCGAGCCGACACCCGTGATGAGCAGCGCGAACGTCATCGACAGCTGGTCGAGCTGGAAGGCCACGTCCGCCTGGAAACCGGCCACCGGAATCCAGCTGAACAGATGCTGGTGCAGGGTGCGGTCGCCGTCCGCCCTGCCCAGCAGTTCGAAGAACAGCACCGCCGCGAGGGCGAAGGACACGAAGGCCAGGCCGGTACCGAGCCAGTGGCCCGTACGGTCGAGCCGCCGGCCGCCCACGAGCAGCACCAGCGCGCCGAGCAGCGGTGCCGCGACGAGCAGTCCGATCAATGACTCCACTGGTATTACCCCTTACAGCTTCATCAGTGAGGCGTCGTCGACCGAGGCCGAGTGGCGGGACCGGTAGACCATGACGATGATCGCGAGCCCGACCACGACCTCGGCGGCGGCGACGACCATGACGAAGAACGCCAGGATCTGGCCGTCGAGATTGCCGTGCATCCGGGAGAACGCGACCAGCGCGAGGTTGCTGGCGTTCAGCATCAGCTCGATGCACATGAACACGACGATGGCGTTCCGCCGCAGCAGGACCCCGCAGGCGCCGAGGGTGAACAGCAGCGCCGCCAGATACAGATAGTTGTCCGGGCTCACCGGTTCTCCTCCCCGGACTCTTCGCTGTCCTTGGTGCCGCCGTTGACGGTGGCCACGCTCGTGCCGTTGCCGTTGCCGTTGCCGTTGCCGTTGCCGTTGGCCTCACCGCCGCCGTTCACGTCGCCGTTGATGCCGTGCTGGCGCGGCTGACCGTGGTAGGTGGCGGTCCGCTGTTCCAGCGCGGTCAGGTCGCGCAGCGCCTCGCGGTGCACCTCCCGGATCTGGCCGCGTCCGCGCAGGGTGGCGCTGACGCTCAGCTCGGAGGGGGTGCCGTCGGGCAGCAGGCCGGGGATGTCCACCCCGTTGTGCCGCGCGTACACGCCCGGCGCGGGCAGCGGCGGGACGTGCGTGGCGTTCTTGATCCGGTCGATCGACTGCTCGCGCTGCGTCTTGTTGCGCTCGATCCGCTCGCGGTGGGTGAGCATGGTGGCGCCCACGGCGGCGATCGTCAGCAGGATGCCGGTGACCTCGAAGGCCACCACGTAGCGGGTGAACAGCAGCGAGGCCAGGCCCTGCACGTTGCCGCCGGCGTTCGCCTGGCCGAGGCCGGTGAACGAGCCGCCCGCGGCCTGCCCGATGCCGGCGATCAGCAGGATGCCGAGCCCCAGGCCGAGCCCGGCGGCCAGCCAGCGCTGTCCCTTGAGCGTCTCCTTCAGGGAGTCCGCCGCGCTCACCCCGACCAGCATCAGGACGAACAGGAACAGCATCATCACGGCGCCGGTGTAGACGACGATCTGCACCACGCCGAGGAAGTAGGCGCCGTTGGCCAGGTAGAACAGCGCCAGGATGATCATGGTGCCGGCCAGGCAGAGCGCGGAGTACACCGCGCGCCGCATCAGCACCGTGCCGAGGCCGCCGGCCACCGCGATCGGGGCCAGGATCCAGAACTGCACCGCCTCACCGGAGGAGGTGGAGCTCTCCGCGGCCAGGGTGGTCAGGGCGTTCATGCCCGCACCCCCGAACCGGAGTCGCCCGCGCCGCCCTTGGGGTATCCCCTGCTCGAAGAGCTTGGGTTGGGGTATCCCCTGCTCGAAGAGCTTGGGTTGGGGTATCCCCTGCTCGAAGAGCTTGGGGAAGGGTCCTGCAGCCGGGACGCCGCCGCCAGGGCGTCGTCCTCGTCCGCCGGGGGCTGCTCGCCCTTGGACCGCGCCACCTGGCGTTCGGTCCCGGGCGCCGCGGCCTTCACCTCGCCCCGGTAGTACGTCTGCTCGTCGGCGCCGGGGTAGATGGCGTGCGGCGAGTCGACCATGCCGTCCTGCAGGCCGGCCAGCAGCTCCTCCTTGGTGAAGATCAGGGAGGCGCGGGTGCGGTCGGCCAGCTCGTACTCGTTGGTCATGGTCAGCGCCCGGGTGGGGCACGCCTCGACGCACAGGCCGCACAGGATGCAGCGCAGGTAGTTGATCTGGTAGACCCGGCCGTACCGCTCACCCGGGGAGTAGCGCTCCTCCTCGGTGTTGTCGGCGCCCTCCACATAGATGGCGTCGGCGGGACAGGCCCAGGCGCACAGCTCACAGCCGATGCACTTCTCCAGACCGTCGGGGTGACGGTTGAGCTGGTGCCGGCCGTGGAAGCGCGGCGCGGTGGGCTTCTTCTCCTCCGGGTACTGCTCGGTCAGGCGCTTCTTGAACATGGCCTTGAAGGTCACGCCGAAGCCGCCCACGGGATTCCGGAACTCAGGCACCGTCGCCCTCCTTTCCTTGGGTTGCCTCGGTATCCGCGGTGTCGCTCGCCGCGACGCCCGCCGTGGGCCCGCGCGAGGGCCGGCGGGGCACCGGTGGCAGGGTCTGCCCCGGCAGCGGCGGTACGGGGAACCCGCCCGCCATCGGGTCGAACGGCTCCTCGGCGCGGTCCGCCTCCTCGGCGGCGCGCTTCTCGTCGGCGCGGTCGCGGAAGATGTCCACGACGAAGGAGACGAGCAGCAGGCAGATGACGCCGCCGACCACCCACAGGACGATGTCGCGGAAGCCGTAGCCCTCGTTCTGCATGCCGCGCACGGTGGCGACCAGCATCAGCCACACCAGCGCGACCGGGATCAGCACCTTCCAGCCGAGCTTCATGAGCTGGTCGTAGCGCACCCGCGGCAGCGAGGCCCGGGCCCAGACGAAGACGAAGATGACGGCCAGCATCTTGAGGGTGAACCACAGCATCGGCCACCAACCGGAGTTGGCGCCCTCCCAGAAGCTCAGCGGCGCCGGGGCCCGCCAGCCGCCCAGGAAGAGGGTCACCATCAGCATGGAGACGATGACCATGTGGATGTACTCGGACATCATGAAGAACGCGAACTTGATGGACGAGTACTCGGTGAGGTAGCCGCCCACCAGGTCGCCCTCGGACTCCGGCATGTCGAACGGCAGCCGGTGCGACTCGCCGACCATCGCCACCGTGTAGATCAGGAAGGACACCGGCAGCAGCACCATGAACCAGCGGTCGCTCTGCGCGTCCACGATGCCCGAGGTGGACATCGTCCCGGAGTACAGGAAGACGGCGGCGAAGCTGAGGCCCATGGCCACCTCGTACGAGATGACCTGCGCCGTGGCCCGCACCCCGCCCAGCAGCGGATAGGTGGAGTTGGAGGACCAGCCGGCCAGCACCGTGCCGTACACGGTGATCGCGGCGGTGGCCAGCACCAGCAGCAGCGCCACCGGCAGATCGGTGAGCTGCAGCACCGTGCTGGTGCCGAAGATGCTCACCGGGTCGTCGGCCGGCCCGAACGGGATGACCGCCACGGCCATGAACGCGGGGATCGTCGCCAGGGCCGGGGCCAGGATGAAGAGCACCTTGTCCGCGCCCTTGACGACGATGTCCTCCTTCAGCATCAGCTTGATGCCGTCGAACAGGGACTGGAGCATGCCCCACGGACCGTGCCGGTTGGGGCCGATCCGCAGCTGCATCCAGCCGAGCACCTTGCGCTCCATGACGATGCAGATCAGCACCGTCAGCAGGAGGAAGGCGAAGGCGAACACGGCCTTGAGCAGGATCAGCCAGAAGGGGTCACCCCCGAACATCGACAGATCCGCCTCCTGGGCGAGGGTTGTCGTACGCATCAGGCGTTCACCTCCTCAGCGGTCGTCGCGCCGATGGTGACGACGGTCCCGGGTACGGCACCGAGGTCGGAGTACACGCCGCCGCCGGTCGAGTTGAGCGGCAGCCACACGACCCGGTCCGGCAGCTCCTCGGTCACGGCCAGCGGCAGGACCAGCGATCCGGCCGGGCCGGTCACGGTCAGCGGCTGCCCGTCCGCGACCCCCGCCTCCTGGGCGGTGGCGGCGGACAGCCGGGCGACGGTGGCGTGCCGGGTGCCGGCCAGCGCCGCGTCGCCCTGCTGCAGCAGGCCCTGGTCCAGCAGCATCCGGTGCCCGGCCAGGACGGCCTCGCCGGGTTCCGGGCTGGGCAGTTCCACGGGGGTGGCGGTCGGGCCCAGCGGCAGATCGCCGCCCCACGGCTCCAGTCCGTCGATCTCGGCCCGGATGGTGGGCAGATCGGGCAGCCCGAGGTGGACGTCCATGGCGTCCGCGAGCATGTTCAGCGCGCGGGAGTCGGTCTGCACCAGGCGCCGCGTCATCTGGTCGGGCTTCACGGCGGGCTCGAACGGCCGTACCCGGCCCTCCCAGTTGAGGAAGGTGCCGCCCTTCTCCACCACGGCCGCCACCGGCAGCACCACGTGGGCGCGGTCGGTGATCTCGGAGGGCCGCAGTTCCAGCGACACGAGGAACCCGTCGGCGGCGACGGTGTCCAGCGCCCGCCGGGCCAGCGCCGGATCGGGCAGATCCGCCACCTCGACCCCGCCGGTCACCAGCGCGCCGATCTCCCCGGCGGCCGTGGCCTCGATGATCGCCCCGGTGTCCCGGCCCGGCCGGTCCGGCAGCGCCGCGACGCCCCAGGCGGCGGCGATCTCCCGGCGGGCCCGCGCGTCGTCGGCCGGCCGTCCGCCGGGCAGCAGCCCGGGCAGCGCGCCGGTCTCGATGGCGCCCCGCTCACCGGAGCGGCGCGGGATCCACACCAGCCGCGCCCCGCTGGAACCGGCCAGTGCCACGGCGGCGGTGAACCCGCCGGTGACCCCGGCCAGCCGCTCGCCGACCACGATCACCGCGCCCTCGGCGCCGATCGCCTCGCGCGCCGCGCTCCCGTCCGGGCCGAGGCCGGAGCCGGAGGCCAGCGCCTCCAGCCACGCCGTCTCGGTGCCCGGCGCGGCCGGCAGCAGCGTGCCGCCGGTCTTCGCCAGGCCCTTGGTGATGTGCCCGGCCAGCGAGAACACCCGCTGCCCGTGCTTGCGGTGCGCCTTGCGCAGCCGCAGGAAGACGCTGGGCGCCTCCTCCTCCGACTCGAAGCCCACCAGCAGCACGGCCGGCGCCGCCTCCAGCGCCCGGAAGGTCAGCCCCTCGGTGCCGTCCAGATCGACGCCGCGCCCCGCGACCTGGGAGGCGAGGAACGCCGCCTCCTCCGCGCTGTGCACCCGGGCCCGGAAGTCGATGTCATTGGTGTGCAGCGCGACCCGGGCGAACTTGGCGTACGCGTAGGAGTCCTCGACGGTCAGCCGGCCGCCGGTGAGCACCGCCGCGCCGCGCCGCGCCCCGGCGGTCAGCCCGCGCGCCGCCGCCTCCAGCGCCTCGGGCCAGCTGGTCTGCTCCAGCTCGCCGGTCTCCGCGTTGCGCACCAGGGGCATCGTCAGCCGGTCGCGCTGCTGCGCGTACCGGAAGCCGAACCGCCCCTTGTCGCAGATCCATTCCTCGTTGACCTCGGGGACGTCCTCGGCCAGCCGGCGCATGACCTTGCCGCGCCGGTGATCGGTGCGGATGCCGCAGCCCCCGGCGCAGTGCTCGCACACGCCGGGCGAGGACACCAGGTCGAAGGGCCGGGAGCGGAAGCGGTACGCCGCGGAGGTGAGCGCCCCGACCGGGCAGATCTGGATGGTGTTGCCGGAGAAGTAGGACTCGAAGGGATCCCCCGCGCCGATGCCCACCTGCTGGAGCGCGCCCCGGTCCACCATCTCGATGATCGGGTCGCCCGCGATCTGGTTGGAGAAGCGGGTGCAGCGCGCGCACAGCACGCACCGTTCGCGGTCCAGCAGCACCTGGGCGGAGAGCGGGATGGGCTTCTCGAAGGTCCGCTTGCGGCCCTCGAACCTGGTCTCCGGATCGGCGGTGGTCATCGCCTGGTTCTGCAGGGGGCACTCGCCGCCCTTGTCGCAGACGGGGCAGTCCAGCGGGTGGTTGATCAGCAGCAGTTCCATCACGCCGCGCTGCGCCTTCTCGGCGACCGGCGAGGACAGCTGGGTCTTGACGACCATGCCCTCGGTGCAGGTGATGGTGCAGGACGCCATCGGCTTGCGCTGGCCCTCGACCTCGACGATGCACTGCCGGCAGGCGCCGGCCGGGTCGAGCGCGGGATGGTCGCAGAACCGGGGGATCTCGATGCCGAGCTGTTCGGCGGCGCGGATCACCAGGGTGCCCTTGGGGACCGAGATCCCGATGCCGTCGATCGTGAGGGAGACCAGGTCCTCCTCCGCGGGCCTGGCGGCCTGCCCACCACCGTTCTTGGCGTCGGTGGTGACCGTCATGCCTTCACCTCCACAGATGCGTTCGCGTCGTCATCCGCCCAGACGGTGGACTTGGCGGGGTCAAAGGGGCAGCCGCGCCCGGTGACGTGCTGTTCGTACTCCGCGCGGAAGTACTTGAGCGACGAGAAGATCGGCGAGGCCGCTCCGTCCCCGAGGGCGCAGAACGACTTGCCGTTGATGTTGTCCGCGATGTCCGCGAGCTTGTCGAGGTCGCCGGGGCGGCCCTTGCCCGCCTCGATGTCGCGCAGCAGCTGCACCAGCCAGTACGTGCCCTCGCGGCACGGGGTGCACTTGCCGCAGGACTCGTGCGCGTAGAACTCGGTCCAGCGGGTGACGGCGCGCACCACGCAGGTGGTCTCGTCGAAGCACTGGAGTGCCTTGGTGCCGAGCATGGAGCCGGCGGCGCCGACGCCCTCGTAGTCCAGCGGCACATCGAGGTGTTCGTCGGTGAACATCGGGGTGGAGGAACCGCCCGGGGTCCAGAACTTCAGCCGGTGCCCGGGGCGCATCCCGCCGCTCAGCTCCAGCAGTTCGCGCAGCGTGATGCCCAGCGGCGCCTCGTACTGGCCCGGCGAGGCCACGTGCCCCGAGAGCGAGTAGAGCGTGAAGCCGGGGGACTTCTCGCTGCCCATCGACTTGAACCAGTCCTTGCCCCGGTCCATGATCGCGGGCACCGAGGCGATGGACTCCACGTTGTTCACCACGGTGGGGCTGGCGTACAGACCCGCGATGGCGGGGAACGGCGGGCGCAGCCTGGGCTGTCCGCGCCGGCCCTCCAGCGAGTCGAGCAGCGCGGTCTCCTCACCGCAGATGTACGCGCCGGCCCCGGCGTGCACGGTCAGCTCCAGGTCCTTGCCGGGCCCCAGCGCGTCCTTGCCGAGCAGCCCCGCCGCGTACGCCTCGGCCACCGCGGCGTGCAGCCGCCGCAGGACGGGGACCACCTCGCCGCGCAGGTAGATGAAGGCGTGCGCGGAGCGGATCGCGTAGCAGGCGATCACGATGCCCTCGATGAGGGAGTGCGGGTTGGCGAACAGCAGCGGGATGTCCTTGCAGGTGCCCGGCTCCGACTCGTCGGCGTTGACGACGAGGTAGTGCGGCTTGCCGTCGCCCTGCGGGATGAACTGCCACTTCATGCCGGTGGGGAACCCGGCCCCGCCGCGGCCGCGCAGTCCGGAGTCCTTGACGTAGGCGATGACCTCGTCGGGCTCCATGTCCAGTGCCTTGCGCAGGCCCCGGTACCCGCCGTGCGCCCGGTAGGTGTCCAGGGTCCAGGAGTCCGGCTCGTCCCAGAAGGCGGACAGCACGGGGGACAGCAGCTTCTCGGGCCCCGAGTGCTGGACGTCCTTGGCAGCGGTGGTCATCACTCGCCCTCCTCTGCGGTGGGTCCGGCCGCGTGGTGCGGGTCGGAGGCCGAGGTCTGCTGGGGCGCGTCGTGCGAACTGGGGGTACCGGCCGGCTCCTCGCCCGCGGGGGCGGAGCCGCGCTGGGTGACCACCCGGCCGGGACCGGCCTCGCCCTTGGCGAGCCGCAGCCCGGCGAGCGAGGCGGGGCCCGCGCTGCCGCCGGCGGCGGTGGCGCCCGGCCGCTCGTCCGGGAATCCGGCCAGCGTGCGGGCGGTCTTCTTGAAGTCGCACAGCGGCGCGCCGCGGGTCGGCACCACCTTGCGGCCGGCCCGCAGATCGTCCACGAGCCTCTTGGCGGACTCGATGGTCTGGTTGTCGAAGAACTCCCAGTTGATCATCACCACGGGGGCGAAGTCGCAGGCCGCGTTGCACTCGATGTGCTCCAGGGTGACCTTGCCGTCCTCGGTGGTCTCCCCGTTGCCCAGCTCCAGGTGCTCCTGGAGCGCGGAGAAGATGGCGTCCCCGCCGAGCACCGCGCACAGGGTGTTGGTGCACACCCCGACCTGGTAGTCGCCGGAGGGCTTGCGCCGGTACATGGAGTAGAAGGTGGCCACCGCGGTCACCTCGGCGGTGGTCAGCCCGAGCACGTCGGCACAGAACCCCATGCCGGTGCGGGTGACGTACCCCTCCTCCGACTGCACCAGGTGCAGCAGCGGCAGCAGCGCCGAACGGGAGTCCGGGTAGCGGCCGATGATCTCGCGGGCGTCCGCGGTCAGCCGCTCCCGTACCTCGTCCGGGTAGGCGGGCGCGGGGAGCTGGGGCATCCCCAGCTGGACGTCCGTCATCGGTCGACTCCTCCCATCACGGGGTCGATGGAGGCCACCGCGACGATGACGTCGGCGATCATGCCGCCCTCGCACATCGCGGCGGTCGCCTGGAGGTTGGTGAAGGACGGGTCGCGGAAGTGGACCCGGTAGGGGCGGGTGCCGCCGTCGGAGACCATGTGCACGCCGAGTTCGCCCTTGGGGGATTCCACGGCCGTGTACACCTGGCCTGGCGGGACCCGGAAGCCCTCGGTCACCAGCTTGAAGTGGTGGATCAGGGCTTCCATGGAGGTGCCCATGATGTTGCGGATGTGGTCCAGCGAGTTGCCGAGCCCGTCGGGGCCGAGTGCCAGCTGCGCGGGCCAGGCGATCTTCTTGTCGCCGACCATCACCGGGCCCGGCTCCAGGCGGTCGATGCACTGCTCCATGATCTTCAGCGACTGGTGCATCTCCTCCAGGCGCAGCAGGAAGCGGCCCATGGCGTCGCAGGTGTCGGTGGTCGGCACCTCGAAGTCGTACGTCTCGTAACCGCAGTACGGCTCGGACTTGCGCAGGTCGTGCGGGAGTCCGGCGGAGCGCAGCACGGGCCCGGTGGCGCCCAGCGCCAGGCAGCCGGCCAGGTCCAGGTAGCCGACGTCGGTCAGCCGGGCCTTGAAGACGGGGTTCCCGGTGCAGAGCTTGTCGTACTCGAGGAGGTTCTTCTTCATCTTGCGGATGAAGTCCCGCAGCTGCTCGATGGCGCCGGGCGGCAGGTCCTGGGCGAGCCCGCCGGGGCGGATGTACGCGCTGTTCATCCGCAGGCCGGTGATGAGCTCGAAGATGTCCAGGCAGTGCTCGCGGTCCCGGAAGCCGTAGATCATCACCGTGGTGGCGCCCAGCTCCATGCCGCCGGTGGCGATGGCCACCAGGTGGGAGGAGAGCCGGTTCAGCTCCATCAGCAGCACGCGGATGACGGTGGCCCGGTCGGGCACCTCGTCCGTGATGCCGAGCAGTTTCTCGACGCCCAGGCAGTAGGCGGCCTCATTGTAAAAAGGGGTCAGATAATCCATCCGCGTGACGAAGGTGGTGCCCTGCGTCCACGTCCGGTATTCAAGGTTCTTCTCGATGCCGGTGTGCAGATAACCGATCCCGGCGCGTGCCTCGGTGACCGTCTCGCCGTCGATCTCCAGGATCAGCCGCAGCACCCCGTGGGTGGACGGGTGCTGGGGACCCATGTTGACGATGATCCGCTCGTCGTCGGCCCGCTGGGCCACGGCTTCGGTGAGCTCGTCCCAGTCACCGCCGCTGACGGTGTAGACGGTCCCCTCGGTGGTCTCCCGGGCCCCGGCCGACGCCGTCGCCCGGGGCGGGGTCTGGGTGGTGTGGGATGTGGACATCAGCTGTACGACCTCCGCTGGTCGGGAGCCGGAATCTGGGCGCCCTTGTACTCGACGGGGATGCCGCCGAGCGGGTAGTCCTTGCGCTGCGGGAAGCCCTGCCAGTCGTCGGGCATCATGATCCGGGTGAGCGAGGGGTGGCCGTCGAAGACGATGCCGAAGAAGTCGAACGTCTCGCGCTCGTGCCAGTCGTTCGTCGGGTAGATGTCGACGACGGACGGGATGTGCGGGTCGGCGTCCGCGACGGAGACCTCCAGCCGGATCAGCCGGGTGTGGGTGATCGAGCGCAGGTGGTAGACGGCGTGCAGTTCCCGGCCGGTGTCGGCGGGGTTGTGCACCCCGCTCACCCCGGTGCACAGCTCGAACCGCAGCGCGGGGTCGTCCCGCAGGATCCGGGCGACCTGGGGCAGATAGGCGCGGGCGATGTGGAAGGTCAGCTCGTCGCGGTCGACGACGGTCTTCTCGATCGCCGTCTCCGGGTCGACCCCCTGCTCCTCCAGTGCGCCCTCCAGCTCGTCGGCGACCTCGTCGAAGTACCCGCCGTAGGGGCGGGAGGAGGCGCCGGGCATCCGGACGGTGCGCCGCAGTCCGCTGTAACCGGAGGTGTCCCCGCCGTTGTTGGCGCCGAACATCCCGCGCCGCCGGGCGATGGTCTCCCCGGTGTTCCCGCGCGGGGCCGGCACTCCGCCGGCGCGCTCGTCGTCGGTCCGCCCGTGCGGGCCGCTCGTGGCGTCGCTCATCGCAGCAGCCCCTTCATCTCAATGGTGGGGAGGGCCTTCAGCGCGGCCTCCTCCGCCTCCCGGGCGGCCTGCTCGCGGTTGACGCCGAGCTTCTCCTCGCGGATCTTCTGGTGCAGTTTCAGGATCGCGTCCATGAGCATCTCGGGACGGGGCGGGCATCCCGGCAGATAGATGTCGACCGGCACCACGTGGTCCACGCCCTGCACGATCGCGTAGTTGTTGAACATTCCGCCCGAGGAGGCGCAGACCCCCATGGAGATGACCCACTTGGGGTTGGCCATCTGGTCGTAGACCTGGCGCAGCACCGGCGCCATCTTCTGGCTGACCCGCCCGGCCACGATCATCAGGTCCGCCTGCCGCGGCGAGCCGCGGAAGACCTCCATACCGAAACGGGCCAGGTCATAGCGCCCGGCCCCGGTCGTCATCATCTCGATCGCACAGCAGGCCAGGCCGAACGTGGCCGGGAAGACCGACGACTTCCGCGACAGCCCGGCCAGCTGCTCGACGGTGCTCAGCAGGAATCCACTGGGAATTTTGTCTTCGAGACCCATGGGAACGCCCTTCCTGGGTTTGTCATGTATCAGGCCCGCGACGGCTTCCGCCGGCTAACTCAGTCCCATTCGAGTCCTCCCCGGCGCCAGTCATAGGCGTAGGCGACACCGATGAGGCCGACGAAGACGGCCATCTGCGCGAGCCCGAACATCCCCAGTGCGTCGAAGTGCACGGCCCAGGGATAGAGAAAGACGATCTCGATGTCGAAAATGATGAAGAGCATCGCCGTCAGGTAGTACTTCACCGGGAAACGGCCACCACCGGCGGGCTGCGGGGTCGGTTCCACTCCGCACTCGTAGGCGGACAACTTGGCCCGGTTGTAGCGCTTGGGACCGACGATCGATGCGAGCACCAGGGACATCACGACGAAGCCGGCCCCGAGGGCCCCCAGTACGAGGATGGGAACGTACGCGTTCACCGCACCTCGCTCCTTCCAGTCAACGGCGACTGCTAGCGATGAAGATCAGATCTATGTGAGTCAGTTCACAAGGCTGGTGAGCATCCTAAGCCCGCACCCTGTGACCTTCGACACTGGGTCACCGACGAAGTTTGTGATCTCTCCCACCCGACGAAGGCGACGAAGCCAAGGTAAGCCACCCCACTGACACGGAACGCGACGTACCCGATACGCCCCGCCAAATCGGGAGGTGCCGGGGCACCGGAACAAGCCGCGGTCTCTACCACTACGTGTGAGATACAGGCAAATTCGCAGGTGAAACAGGTATCTGGTATATGCCGAGCAGTGCCTGACATATCCCTGACCACCGTCGTCCTGCTCTGCCTCGCCGCCGCACTCGCCGGCTGGATCGACGCCGTGGTGGGCGGCGGCGGGCTCCTGTTGCTCCCCGCCCTGCTCATCGGCCTGCCGCAGCACGCCCCGACCTACGCGCTCGGCACCAACAAGGCGGTGGCCATCACCGGCACCTCCATCGCGGCCCTCACCTACACCCGCAAAGCACCGGTGGATCTGCGCCTCGCCGTCCGGCTCGGCGGCCTCGCGACACTGTCGGCGGCCGGCGGCGCACTGTTCGCATCCGCAGTGAACAAAGAGGTCCTGCAGCCGCTGATCATGGTCGTGCTGCTCGGAGTGGCGGCATTCGTCGTCTGGAAACCGCGGTTCGGTACGACCGTGGACGACCGCGCGGTGACCCGGCGGCGCCGGTGGCTGGCCCTGGCGGTGGCCGGGGTGGGCATCGCCTTCTACGACGGCCTGATCGGCCCGGGAACCGGCACCTTCCTGGTCATATCCCTGGTGGCGATCCTCCACCTGGACATGCTCAACGCCTCCGCGACCGCCAAGGTCGTGAACGTCGGCACAAACCTGGGCGCCCTGCTGGGCTTCGCCGCCCAGGGCACCGTCCTGTGGAAACTGGCCGCCGTCATGGCCCTGTTCAACATGGCGGGCGGCTGGATCGGCGCCCGCATGGCGCTGCGCCGGGGCAGCGGCTTCGTCCGGGCGATCCTGCTCGTGGTCGTGACGGCGCTGGTCGTCCGGCTGGGGTACGACCAGTGGTGGTCGTGACGTGCGCCACGACGGGTGCCACCTGACGCACCGACAGATTGCCCAGGGGTCCACCGCGTGCTAGCCAATGGGGCATTCCGGACAACGCCCAGCACAAGGGCCCGCCCTCCCGCTACGCATATGCCCGGACCCCGGGGAGCAAAAAGGACCAAATCCCCCATTCAAAACCTCGCTTACGGCATCTGTGTCCCACGCCACAACAATTGAGAACAACCGGACATCACTGGTACGGATGATGTCCATGTCCCCAATCCGTTACCGAGGCCGGCACCGCAAGCCGTCCCGTGCCAGCACTCTGATACGCGGCGGAGTCCTCTCCGGCGTGGTCGGCACCGTCGCCGTCACCGGCGCCGCCGCGCCCGCCCACGCGGCCGAGGACCCCGTGGAGACCACCGCCGAACTCCGCGCGCTGAACGAGATCCTGTCCACCTCCACCAGCGAGGCGGCCCAGGCCACCGAGGCCTACGCCGACCTGACCGGCCTGCGCCACGAGCACGCGGACGCCGAGCGGAAGGCGTTCACCACCGCCCAGCGCGCGGCGGCCGAACTGCGCGCCGAGGAAGAGGCGCAGGCCGAGGCCGAGGCCGAAGCGGCCCGCCTGGAGGCCGAGGCCCAGGAAGCCGCCGCGGCCCGCGAGGCCGAGGAGGCCGCCGCCTCCCGTTCCGCCGAACGCAGCACCCTGGCCGCGGCGTCCGCCCCGGCGGCCACCGAGTCGGCCCCCGCACCGGCGAGCGGCAGCGCCGCGGCCGTCATCTCCTTCGTCCAGTCCCAGCTGGGCGACGCCTACGTCATGGGCGCCACCGGCCCGGACGCCTGGGACTGCTCCAGCCTGGTCCAGGCCGCCTACGCCTCGGCCGGCATCTCCCTCCCGCGCACCTCCCAGCCGCAGTCCACCTCCGGCACCCAGGTCTCGCTGAGCAACCTCCAGCCCGGCGACATCCTGTACTGGGGCAGCGCGGGCAGCGCGTACCACGTGGCGATCTACATCGGTGGCGGCCAGTTCATCGGCGCCCAGAACTCCTCGACCGGTGTCGTCCAGCGCGACATGGCGTGGGACACCCCCACCGGCGCGGTCCGCGTTCTCTGATCCACCCGTCGTCGTCGAGGGCCCCGGCCGGTCGGCCGGGGCCCTCGCGCGCGATGTGAGAAGCGACTCCGTACCGTCCCGGCGGCGCGCGGGTCTCCTACAGTGTCTGTCCGTGCTCTATGGCAGATCGGCGGAGTCCGCGGCGCTCGACGAGGTGATCGCGCGGGCCCGCGAAGGACAGGGCGGGGCCGCGGTACTGCGGGGCGAGGCGGGAGCGGGCAAGACGGCGCTGCTCGACGCCGCGGCCGGGCGCGGTGACGCGGCCCGCGTGCTGCGCGCCACCGGCGTCGAGGCCGAGTCGGGCCTGGCGTTCGCGGCGCTGCACCAGTTGCTGTGGCCGGTGACCGGCGCGCTGGACGAGCTGCCCGCGCCGCAGCGCGACGCCGTCCGCGCCGCCCTCGGGCTCGCCGCGCGGCCGGCGGGCGATCCCTATCCACTGGGCGCCGGTGTGCTCTCGCTGCTGGCGGAGGCCGCCGCCCCGCACGGACTGATCTGCCTGATCGACGACTTCCAGTGGATCGACCGGGCCTCGGCCCACGCACTGCTGTTCGCCGCCAGACGGCTGGGCACGGAACGGATCGCGCTGCTGTTCGCCGTGCGCGGCGACGCCCCGGTGCCCGGGGTGCCGCTGACGGTGGAAGTACGGGGGCTGCCCGAGGCCGCGGCGGCCGAACTGCTGCGGGCGCGGCACGCCGTTCCCCCCGGCGTGGCACGGGACCTCGTCGCCGCCACCGGCGGCAACCCGCTGGCGCTGCGCGAGATCGCCGCCCGGCTGACCCCCGCACAGCTCGCCGGGGCCGCCCCGCTGCCCGACCCGCTGCCCGGTGGCGCCCGGCTGTTCGGCGACCGGGTGGCGGCGCTGTCCGCCGGTGCCGGGCTGCTGGCACGGGTCGCCGCCGTGGAGACCGACCTCGATCCGGCGCTGCGCGCCACCGCGCGGCTGCTCACCGACGGCACCGACCGCGCCGCACGGTGCGCGCTGGCCGAACTGGAGGAGTCGGGTCTCGCCGGGCTCGACGGCACCCGGCTGCGCTTTCGTCATCCGCTCATCAGATCGGCGGTGTACGAGGCGGCCACCCCTGCCGGACTCCGCCACGTACACGCCGTCCTTGCGGAGCTGACCGGGGGCGACCGCCGCGCCTGGCACCTGGCCGGCGCCGCGGTGGGCCGCGACGAGCGGGTCGCCGCCGAATTGGTGGCCGCCGCACGGCGGGCGCGCGAGCGCGGCGGGTACGGCAGCGCCGCCACCGCCCTGGCCAGGGCCGCCGAGCTGACCTCGGAGCCGGGGCCCCGGGCGGTGCGGCTGAAGGACGCCGCCGTCGCGGCCTGGCTCGGGGGCCGCCCCGGGCGGGCCGAGTCCCTGCTGGCCGAGGCCCGCGAGCTGCCGGGCACGGACACCGCTCTCGCCCTGGAGATCGCCCGGCTCCGGGGCCGGTTCGAGCTGAACTCCGGCGACGCCGCCGAGGCCGTCCGCATCCTGTCCACGGGCGACAGCCTGGAGATGCTGGCCGACGCCGCGGAGGCGGCCTCGTACGTCGGGGACACCGCGGCCCTCATCGGCCTCGGGCGCAGGGCGGCGGCGCATCCGCCGGGGTTCCTGCGGGACACGGTGGCCGGGATCGGTCTGGCGCTGGACGGCGACCCGGCCGGGCCCGGCCTGTTGCGGCGGGCGCTGGAGCGGGCGCGCTCCGGCGGGCCCCGGGAGGCGGCGGAGTATCTGTGGGCGTCGGCCGCCGCGAGCCAGCTGGGCGAGACGGATCTGGCGGCCGGGATGGCGGAGCGGGCCGGACGGGTGGCCAGGGTGTCCGGGATGACCGGGCAGCTGCCCGTCGTGCTGGAGTTCGTGGCGACGGCCGAACGGCTGGCGGGCCGGCTGGCGAGCAGCCGGGCGGTCTCCGAGGAGGGCCTGGGTCTGGCGCGGGAGGCCGGCTATCCGAACACGGTGGCCGCGCATCTGGCGAACCTGGCGATGGTGGCGGCGCTGCGCGGCGCGGAAGAGGAGTGCGAACGGCTGGCGCGGGAGGCGCTGGCCATCGCCGTACCGCACCGGGTGGGCCTGCGGGTGGGGGTGGCCGGGTACGCGCGGGCGCTGCTGGATCTGGGCCTGGGGCGGCACGCGGCGGCGCACGAGCGGTTCACCGCCCTGACGGCGGCGGGCCCGGGCGCCGGGTCGCCCGCCGTGGTGTGGCGGGCGGCGCCGGACCACATCGAGGCCGCCATGGGTGCGGGCGAGGAGGCGGCGGCGCGGGCGGTGCTGGCGGCGTACGAACGGTCCTCGGCGCACGCCACGACGCCCGAGACCCGGGCGGTGCTGGCCCGTTGCCGGGGGCTGGTCCGCTCCCGCGAGGAGGACTTCGCCGAGGCGCTGCGGCTGCACACCAATGCGTTCGAGGCGGCCAGGACGGCGCTGCTGCTGGGCGAGCGGCTGCGCCGCGCGCAGCGCCCCGGGGAGGCCAGGGCCCATCTGCGCGGGGCGTGCGAGACGTTCGAGCGGGCGGGCGCCGGGCCGTGGGCGCGGCGCGCCCGGGGTGAGCTGCGGGCGGCGGGCGAGGACGGCGGGGCGCCGGTCCCCGCCGTGCTGGACGCGCTGACCCCGCAGGAGTCGCGCATCGCGGGCCTGGTGGCCGAGGGGCTGTCGAGCAAGCGGATCGCCGCCCGGCTGTTCCTCAGCCCGCGCACCGTCGAGTACCACCTGTACAAGATCTATCCGAAGCTCGGCATCGGCTCCCGTACGGAACTGGCGCGCCTGATGGTCCTGGCGACCGGTAGTTCTACGGAAGGCACCGGGGCCGGAGCGGGACAGACTCTGCGGCATGAGTGATGTGCGTGTGTGGAGCGAGGAATTCGGCGTGGCGACGGACGCGCCGATCCTGTTGATCATGGGGTCGATGTCGCAGGGCGTGCTGTGGCCGGACGCTTTCGTCGGGCGCCTCGTCGCCGGTGGCCGCCGGGTGATCCGGTACGACCACCGGGACACCGGGAAGTCGGACACCGTCGACTTCGCGGCGAACCCGTACACCTGGAAGGACATCAAGAACGACGTCCACCGCGTGCTGGACACCCACGGACTGGAGAGCGCGCATCTGGTGTGCCACTCGGCGGGCGGGCTGCTGGGCCAGCTCATCGCGGTGGAGCGGCCGGAACGGGTGCGCTCGCTGACGCTCATCGGTTCCTCGCCGCTGGGCGGCGGCGAGGGGCGGGTGCTCCTGCGGGCGCTGACGGGAGAACCGCAGGAGGAGGGCAGCCTGCCCGCGCCGGCACCGGAGTTCACGGCCTTCTACCGCACGTTGATGGCCGTCCCGCCGCCCGGGGACCGGCGCGCGCGGATCGACGGCATGATCGCCGAGCAGCGTGTGCTGCACGGCACCGGGCTGCCGTTCGACGAGGACGCGGCGCGCCGGCTCCAGGAGCGGATCCACGACCGGGCCAACGACCTGTCGGCGGTAGTCAACCACCGGCTGGCCGCGGCGGCGGACCCCGGCTTCGAGCCGGAGGGCGTGCTGCACCGGGTGACGGCGCCGACGCTGGTCATCGAGGGCAGTCACGAACCGGTGAAGCCGGGCCACGGGGCGGTCATCGCGGAGCGGATCCCGGGGGCGCGGCTGCTGATCGTGGCGGGCATGGGCCACACCCTGCCGCCCGAGACGCACGAGGAGCTGGCCGCCGCCGTCCTCGCGCACACGGCCGGGTGAGGCCCGGCCCGTGCGGCCGGACGGGCGCTCAGCCGGTGGGCACCGCGGTGCCGGTGACGTGGGTACGGGGCTCCCCCGGGTCCAGGGTGATCGTCAGGTCGCTGGGGCGGCCCATGTCCTCGCCCTGCCGGATCGCGATGGGGGTGCCGGCGGCCGGTGCCAGGCCGAGGACGCGCAGATAGCCGCCGAAGGCCGCCGCGGCGGCGCCGGTCGCCGGGTCCTCGACGACGCCGCCGACCGGGAACGGGTTGCGGGCGTGGAACCGCACCGGCGACGCCTGCCACACCAGGTCCACCGTCGTCCAGTTGTGCCGCCGCATCACCTCGGCCAGGGCGTCGAAGTCGTAGGAGAGGTCGGCCAGCCGTTCCCGGCCGGCCGCCGCCAGGATCAGGTGGTCGTTGCCCGCGAAGGCCACATGCGGCGGCAGCCGCGGGTCCAGGTCGGCCGCCTCCCATCCGAGCGCGCGCAGGGTGGCGCCCACCTCGGCCTCGCTCGCCGGGCGGGAACGGGTCGGCACGCTGGTGAGGGTGGCCCGTACCCGGCCCGCGCCGTCCGCCACCGTCCGCACCAGGATCTCGCCCGCGGCGGTGTCGAGGGTGAGCGGGCCGGGGCCGATCCGTTCGGCGAGCGCCACGGCCAGCGCGATCGTCGCGTGCCCGCAGAACGCCACCTCGGCGAGCGGGCTGAAGTAGCGCACCGTGAAACGGCGCTCGGCCTCGTCCCGGGCGGTCACGAACACCGTCTCCGAGTAGCCGACCTCGGCTGCGGTCGCCAGCATCGCGGCGTCGTCGAGGCCGGCGGCGTCCAGGAGGACCCCGGCCGGGTTGCCGCCGGCCGGGTCATCGGTGAACGCGGTGTAGCGCAGGGTTCCTTCGGTCATGGCCCCACGCTGCCACCCGCTCCCCCATCGCGTCCAACGATGGATTCCGATGCTCTCCATCGTGTTCGCGCATAGCCTGGCCCGATGGACACCCGCCTCCTGCGCACCTTCACCACCCTGGCCCGCACCGGCAGCTTCACCGCCACCGCCGCCGCACTGCATCTGGCCCAGTCCACGGTCACCGTGCACATCCGCACCCTGGAACGCGAGCTGGCCACCCCGCTCTTCGACCGGCTGCCCACCGGCACCGTGCTCACCGACCCCGGCCGCCGGCTGCTGGAGCGGGCCGAGGACGTCCTGGACGCCGTCGCCCGGCTGCGCGCCGACCCGAGCGTCATCGCCGGCCGGGTCACCGTCGGCGCCCCCGAGTCGCTGTGCTCGACCCGGCTGCCGCAGGTGATCGGCGCTCTGCGCGCGCGTCACCCCGAGGTGGAGGTCCGGCTGTCCGCGCGGGGCACGGCGGCGTGCGTCGAGGGACTGCTCGCCGGGCGGCTCGACCTCGCACTGCTGTTCGAGGCCGAGGTCTGCGATGTGGCGGCCGAGCCGGTCGGCCACGAACCGCTCGCCTTCCTCGGCGCCCCCGGCCACCCGCTGGCCGGCCGCCCCCGCCGCATCACCTGGGAGGAACTGGCCGCGGAGAGCTTCTTCCTGCTGGAACAGGGCTGCTCCTACAGCGATGAGCTCGAACGCCGGCTGCGGTCCGTCCCCGGCTCCCGCCCCCGGCTGACCCGCTTCGGCAGTGTGGACGCCACCCGCGCCTGCGTGGCCGCCGGCCTCGGGCTGACCCTGCTGCCGCTGGCCACCGTGCGGGAGCAGCTGCGCCACGGCGATCTGGTGCGGCTCGCCGGGCCGCCCGTCCCGGACGTCCCCGTCCAGCTGGCCCGCCACCCCCGCCGCTGGACGAGCCCGGCCGCCGACGCCTTCGCCGGCCTGCTGCGCGCCGCCGCCCCGTGAACCACCGCGCCACCGGGCGGCGCGCGGCGGCGGTCAGACGATGTCGCGGCGCAGCGGGCGCAGCAGGGCGGCCGTGCTCGCGAGCGCGGTGTAGCCGAGCAGGATCAGCGCCCCGGCCACCGGCGACAGCAGCACGACGGGATCGCTGGAGAGCTGGTCGGCCAGCGCGTCGGCCACGGCTGTGAAGTCGGTCAGCGACGCGGTCGCCCCGCCGGGCAGCCACGGGTAGAGGTGGCGGACGCCCGGGATCATCATCAGGAGCAGTTCACCCCCGTACAGATAGCCGACCACCACGGCCAGGGCCGCGATCTGGTGGCGGATCAGGGCGCCCATGCCGACGCCGAGGACCGTGTAGGCGACCATCGCGATGCCGAGCCGGGCCAGCAGTTCCAGGATGGTTCCCGTGGGCAGGCCCAGGGTGACCCCGCGGGCGGCTGCGGCGCCGAACAGCGCCACCGCCGAGGTGCCGGCCAGCACCAGCCCGTAGACCATGCCCGCCAGCCCGTACGTGAGGAGCTTGGCGGCCAGCACCCGCCAGCGGTCCGGCGCGTACAGGAAGGTGACGTTGACGGTGCGGTGCCGGTACTCCGAGGTGACGGCCACCGTGCCGATCGCGGCGGGGACGAAGGCGGTGAAACCGAGGAAGCCGAGGACGGAGCGCACGCCCTCCTCGGTGTGCAGGCCGGGCATCGGCGGGTCGAAGTTCTCCGGCCCGACGAAGGCGAGCAGGCCCATCGTCCCGCCGCCCAGGAGCGCCGCGGCGAGCAGGATGCCCAGCCACATCCGGGTGGCGAGCAGCCGGCGCAGCTCCGCGTGGATCAGGGGCTTCATGGCGTGCTCCGTCCGTCGGCGGGGGTGACGGGGCCGGTGGCGCCGGGGGGCCCGGTGAGTTCGAGGAAGAGCTGTTCGAGGCCGAGGTGTTCGGTGGTCAGGCCGTGGATGCGCAGCCCTTCGAGGGCGGCCAGGTCACCCACGCCCGCCGCGTCCAGCCCGCGCACGCGCAGGTCATGGGGGCCGAGCGCCTCCACCCGGTGGCCCGCGCCGGCCAGCGTCCTGGTCAGTTCGGGGGCGTCGGGGGTCCGGACCAGCACGGCGTGCGCCGCGCCGGCGAGTTCGGCCAGCGGGCCGGCCGTCACCAGCCGACCCCGCCCGATGACCACCACGTCGTCGGCGAACTGCTCCATCTCGCCGAGCGCGTGACTGGAGACCAGAACGGTGCGGCCCTCCTCGGCCAGCCCGCGCAGGAACGCGCGCAGCCAGGCCATGCCCTGCGGGTCCAGGCCGTTGCCCGGTTCGTCGAGCAGCAGCACGCGCGGGTCGCCGAGCAGAGCGGTGGCCAGGTTGAGCCGCTGGCGCATGCCGGTGGAGAAGGTCGCGGTCCGGCGGCCGGCGGCCTCGGTCAGGCCCAGCAGGGCGAGCAGTTCGGCCACGCGGGCATCGGGGTGGCCCCCCATCGCGGCGTAGATCCGCAGGTGGTCGCGGGCCGTGTGCTGCGGGTGGAAGGAGCCGGCGTCGAAGGCGGCGCCCACCACCGTGGTCGGGCGGGGGAGGTCGCGGTAGCGGCGTCCGCCGATCGTCACGCTGCCGGAGGTCGGGGTGATGTGACCGACCATCATGCGCATGGTGGTCGTCTTGCCGGCGCCGTTAGGGCCCAGGAAGGCCGTGACGGCGCCCTCCCGCACGGTGAAGCTGAGGTCGTCGACGGCGGTGAGGGGCCCGTACCGCTTGGTCGCCCCGCGCACCTCTATGCCGGTCATGAACGCGCCGCCGTCCGAAGCGCCCCGCCGGTCCGGGTCCTGGTCATTCCTCGTCGCCCTTCGTCGTGGTCAGCGGGAGGAGCACGGTGGCCAGCAGCCGGGGCACCCGGTCCCCGCCGGGCTCGTTCGCGAGCAGGGGCCGCACCAGTTCGCCGAATCCCTGGGCGAACCGCGCGAACTCCTCGTCGGTCAGGTGCAGCACCGTCTGCTGGTATCCGGCGCCGTCGGCGGCCAGGTCGATGTGGTCCCTGGTGAGGTAGCGCGCGTACTCGGCGAGCAGGGTGGAGACGAACGCGGTGAAGTACCGCGCGTGGTCCTGCGGGGAGGCGGCGGCGAGTGCCTCGGGGGACGGGGTGACCCCGCCCTCCGGCAGCGCGTACACGCGTTCCGCCGTCCCCTTGACCCTGCGTTCGTCCACCACCACCAGCAGGCCGGCCTTGGCGAGGGTGGCGATCTGCCGGTACAGCGTGGCCTGCGGCACGTCGGGGAGCTGGGCGGCGAGGCCGGAGGCCGTGTGCCGGCCGCCCGCCACCGCGCCGAGGATCCGGATGCGGACGGGATGGAAGGCCAGCTCGGCCCAGCGTTCTGAGGAAACACTCACGGAACGACGTTATCATTCTCAAGAATGATAACGGTAGGGCCGGGGCGGCCGGCCCGTTCACAACGCGACGAGCGGCTCCGCCTCGTACGCCCGGCGCAGCAGCGCCGTGAAGTCCGGCGCCGCCGGCACGGGGTGCGGCCCGATCGCGTGCACCGGTACGCCGGGGGTCCAGGAGTTCATCACCACCGCCCCCGCCAGCGACGGCACATCGGCCACCGTCACCTCCCGCACCCGCTGCGGCACCCCGAGCGCCGCCAGCCGGCGCCGCACGATGCCCATCGTCGTACCGGTCAGCAACTCGGCCTCGGGCCACACCACCGCCGAGCCGTCCCAGAAGGCCAGGTTCCAGATGGTGGCCTCGCTCAGCCGGCCCCGCCGGTCGGTGAAGGCCGCGTCGTCGAAGCCCGCCGCCACCGCCCGCCGCAGGAAGTACGTCTTGGCCACCTCGCCGACGTGCTTGAGCCCCGGCAGCATCCGCTCGTGCTCCACCGCCATCAGCCGCAGCGGCCCGGCCGGGCCCGTGGACGGCGGCCCGGTCCGCACCAGCAGCTCCGGCTCCGCGCCGTCCCCGTCCGCCGTGAACTCCCCCGCCGCCGAGAACACGGTCGCCGTCAGCGAGACGTCCGCGGGCCCGGCCGCCACCGCGGCCCGCAGCGCGTCCCGCACCCGCTCGTCCGGCAGCGCCCGCCCGAACAGGTGGACGGACGCGCCGCGCAGCCGCTCCAGATGCAGATCCAGGCCCCTGGCCCGGCCCCCGCGCACCTGGAGCGCGGTGAAGTGGGCGTAACCGGCGAAGGCGAGCGGGGCCAGGTCCCCGGCGCTCGCCGCCCGCCCACCACGGTGGACGGCGTGCAGAGAAGAAGAGGTCATGCCCCGGACGGTAGGGCCTGACATCAGTGCCAAGGTCAAGCGGGAACCCGCACCGGGGCTACGCCTTCGGCGCGACCTTCGCCAGCCCGTTGATGACCCGGTCCATGGCGTCCCCGCCGGTCGGGTCGGTGAGGTTCGCCAGCAGCTTGAGCGTGAAGCGCATCAGCACCGGGTGCGACAGCCCCCGGTCGGTCGCCAGCTTCATGATCTTCGGGTTGCCGATCAGCTTCACGAACGCCCGGCCGAGCGTGTAGTAGCCGCCGTACGTCTCCTGGAGCGTCTTCGGGTACGCCCGCAGCGTCAGCTCCCGCTGCGCCGGGGACTGCCGCGCCAGCGCCTGGACGATCACCTCGGCCGCGATCTCGCCGGACTCCATGGCGTACGCGATGCCCTCGCCGTTGAACGGGTTCACCAGACCGCCGGAGTCACCCACCAGGAGCAGTCCGCGCGAGTAGTGCGGCTTCCGGTTGAACGCCATCGGCAGCGCGGCGCCCCGGATCGGGCCGCTCATGTTCTCCGGCGTGTAGCCCCACTCCTCGGGCATGGAGGCGCACCACGCCTTGAGCACCTCGCGCCAGTCCAGCTCCCGGAACGCGCTGGAGCTGTTGAGGATGCCCAGGCCCACGTTGGAGGTGCCGTCGCCCATCCCGAAGATCCAGCCGTAGCCGGGGAGCAGCCGCGGCTCGTCGCCGCGCCGGTCCCACAGCTCCAGCCAGGACTCCAGGTAGTCGTCGTCGTGGCGCGGGCTGGTGAAGTACGTGCGCACCGCCACACCCATCGGGCGCTTGTCGTTGCGGTGCAGGCCCATGGCCAGCGACAGCCGCGAGGAATTGCCGTCGGCGGCGACCACGACGGGGGCGCGGAAGGTGACCTGGCGCTTGTCCTCGCCGAGCTTGGCGGTGACGCCGACGATCCGGCCGGCGGCCCGGTCGTCCTGGATCGGGCCGGTCACGTTGCAGCGCTCGAACAGCTGGGCGCCGGCCTTCTCGGCCTGCCGCGCGAGCAGTTCGTCGAAGTCCTCGCGGCGCCGCACGAGTCCGTAGTCGGGGTAGGCGGCCAGCTCGGGCCAGTCCAGCTGGAGCCGGTGCCCGCCGCCGATGATCCGCAGGCCCTTGTTGCGCAGCCAGCCGGCTTCCTCGGAGACGTCGATGCCCATGCCCACGAGCTGCTTGGTGGCGCGCGGGGTCAGTCCGTCGCCGCAGACCTTCTCCCGGGGGAAGGAGGTCTTCTCCAGCAGCAGGACGTCGAGCCCGGCCTGGGCGAGGTGGTACGCGGTCGTCGAGCCGGCCGGTCCGGCTCCGACGACGATCACATCAGCTGAGTGTTCGGAAGCGCTTGCATCGATGTCAGCCACGGTCGGCTCTCCCCATCGGTCCGGGTTCGGCGGCTACGAGTCTATGAGCGGATCTGAGGTCGGGCAGGTCGGAACGGTCGGACACAGTCAGGCGGCGGCGGGCTTCGTCCCCCGGTGCAGGGCGACGATCCCGCCGGTGAGGTCGCGCCAGGCCACCCGCTGCCAGCCGGCTTTCTGCAGCAGCGCCGCGAGGGCGGGCTGATCGGGCCAGGCACGGATGGACTCGGCGAGATAGACGTACGCGTCGGGGCTGGAGGAGACCTTTTCGGCCACCGGCGGCAACCCCCGCATCAGGTACTCCGTGTAAAGGGTGCGGAACGGCTGCCAGGTGGGGTGGCTGAATTCGCACACCACCACCCGGCCGCCCGGCCGGGTGACGCGCAGCAGTTCACGCAGCGCCGCGTCCGTGTCCTGGACGTTGCGCAGCCCGAAGGAAATGGTCACCTTGTCGAACACATCGTTCTGGAACGGCAGCCTGGTGGCGTCCCCCGCGGTGAACGGCAGCCAGGGCTCGCGCCCCTTGCCCTCGTTCAGCATCCCGATGCTGAAGTCGCACGGCACGGTGTACGCGCCGGCCGCGGCGAAGGGCAGGGAGGAGGTGCCGGTGCCGGCGGCGAGGTCCAGGACCCGCTCGCCGGGGCGGGCGTCGACGGCGCGGGCGACGGCCTTGCGCCAGCGGCGGTTCTGGCCCAGGGCCAGCACATCATTGGTCAGGTCGTACTTCGCGGCCACCGCGTCGAACATCGCGGCGACTTCACTGGGCTGCTTGTCCAACGTGGCACGGGTCACCGTCCCATTGTCGCGGGTCGCGATCCGTGGTGGCGGGCAGGGTCCCCCGGGTGTCGGACACCCAGGCCACCGGAGTGATCAACGTGTTGTAGCGTCATCGCCGATGCCTTCCGTAGACCGAACCATCCGCCGTGCCGGCCGTGCCGTCCTGAGGCGCCGCAGGCTCCAGCGGCGCAGACGGACGGTCGCCCTCTTCGCCGCCGCGGGCCTCGTCCTGCTGGTCGTCCTGGGCATGGGAGCCCGGCTGTTCCTGGACGGCGACGCCGGTACCGGGCAGGACCCGGCCGCCGCTCCGCCCCCGGCGGAGGAGCCGGAACCCGCCCCGGACCAGGACGAGGAGCCGGGGTCCGGCGCGGACGCCGAGGAGGAGCCGGAGCAGGACGAGACACCGGACGTGCGGCCGATCGACATCCCGTCCACCGGGCCCGGCACCTTCCGCACCGCCCCGGCCACCGGTCACCGGGTCGGCGAGGGCACGGTGCGCCGCTACATGGTGCAGATCGAGGACGGCATCGACCTGGACCCGGTGGAGACCGCGCAGGAGATCGAGACGATCCTGGCCGATCCGCGCGGCTGGACCACCGACGGCATCAGCGCCTTCCAGCTCGCCGAGGAGGGCACGGTCGACTTCACGGTGAAGGTCGCCACCCCCGGCACGGTGGACGACATCTGCGGCGAGTACGGGCTGGACACCGGCGGCGAGGTCAACTGCCAGGTGGGTCAGACGGTGGTGGTGAACCTGCTGCGCTGGATGGAGGGTTCGCCCCAGTTCCCCGGGCCGGTGACCGAGTACCGGGCGCTGATCATCAACCACGAGGTCGGCCACCGGCTCGGCCACGGCCACGAGGGCTGCTCGGCGGAGGGCGCCCTGGCCCCCGCGATGATGCAGCAGATCAAGGGTCTTGACGGCTGCGAGGCCAACGCCTGGCCGTACGACGAGGACGGCACGTACATCAGCGGCCCCCGGGTCCCCTGACAGGCCCCCTGTGGGGGAGCCACCCGGTTGACCGGTTGACGGCGCCTTACGCCGTTCGGTGGATTTGGGGCGGATCGAGGCGAAGTGCGGGTCCCTGCCCCACTAGCGTGACGTGCCGGTTCCGTATCGCTTCTTCCTATCCGAGCAGGTGGAATTCATGGGTTCCCACTCCCGCCCCTCCCGTCCCGTGCTGCGGCTGGCCGCCGCCACCGCGGCCGCCACGGGGGCCGTTGTCGCCGCCGCCGGCGGCGCCTCCGCCTCTCCCACCACCGACAACATCGGCGCGGCGCTGGCCGGCACCCAGACCGCGCTGACCTACGGCCTCGCCGGCCCGCTCGACCTCCAGCTGAACCCGCTGGCGGGCACCGTGGCCGATCCGCTGACCAACGGGGTGGACACCCAGGTCGCCGACTTCCAGCCGGTGGGGACCACCACCTTGACGCAGCCGCTCTCCGAGGGCGCGTCGACCAACGATCTGCTCGGCGGGCTCACCGCCCCCGTCACCTCGCTGCTCGGCGGACTCCCACTGCTCGGCGGCAACTGACCGGTCCGCGCGAAGCGGCAGGGCCGGTGGCCGCGCCGGGCCCACGGCCCGGGGCAGCCACCGGCCACCCGCTAGCGGGCGTCGAGCAGCTTCAGCTCGGGGTGGGCCGTCCCGCCCTCGATCGCGGTCGAGGACAGGTGGGAGACCACCCGGTCGTCCACCGGGTCGTTCGCCGGGTCCTCGTGCACCACCAGGTGCTCGTACGTCGTCGCCCGCTGCGCCGGGACGCGGCCCGCCGAGCGGATCAGCGAGATGAGTTCGAGCCGGTTGGAACGGTGCTTGGCGCCGGCCGAGGAGACCACGTTCTCCTCCAGCATGACCGACCCCAGGTCGTCCGCGCCGTAGTGCAGCGTCAGCTGACCCACGTCCTTGCCGGTCGTCAGCCACGAGCCCTGGATGTGCGCCACGTTGTCCAGGAACAGCCGGGCGATCGCGATGAGCCGCAGGTACTCGAAGATCGTGGCCTGGGTGCGGCCCTTCAGGTGATTGTTCTCGGGCTGGTAGGTGTACGGGATGAACGCCCGGAAGCCGCCCGTGCGGTCCTGCACGTCGCGGATCATCCGCAGATGCTCGATCCGCTCGGCGTTGGTCTCGCCGGTGCCCATCAGCATGGTGGACGTCGACTCGACCCCCAGGCCGTGCGCCGTCTCCATGATCTCCAGCCAGCGCTCCCCCGACTCCTTCAGCGGGGCGATGGCCTTGCGCGGGCGCTCCGGCAGCAGTTCGGCCCCGGCGCCGGCGAACGAGTCCAGGCCGGCCGCGTGGATGCGCCGGATCGCCTCCTCGGCCGACACCCCGGAGATCCGCGCCATGTGCTCGATCTCGGAGGCGCCCAGCGAGTGGATCACCAGCTGCGGGAAGGCCGCCTTGATGGCCGAGAAGTGCTGCTCGTAGTACTCGACGCCGTAGTCCGGGTGGTGCCCGCCCTGGAACATGATCTGGGTCCCGCCCAGTTCCACCGTCTCCGCGCAGCGCCGCAGGATGTCGTCCAGGTCCCGCGTCCACACGTCCTCGCTCTTGGGAGCGGCGTAGAAGGCGCAGAACTTGCAGGCGGTGACGCAGGCGTTGGTGTAGTTGATGTTCCGCTCGATGATGTACGTGGCGATGTGCTCGGTGCCCGCGTACCGCTTACGGCGTGCCGCGTCCGCCGCGCGCCCCAGCGCGTGCAGCGGAGCGCTGCGGTAGAGCTCCAGCGCCTCCTCCGGAGAGATCCGGCCACCGTCGGCGGCTCGGTCGAGCGCGGACTTGAGCTGAGCACTCAGGGCCATGGAGGGCGTCCCTTCGGCGGGCGGAGACAGGGGTGGGCAATTCCGGGAGCCAGCGTACGCCAGGGGCTAACCCGGACGATTGAGCACTCCCTGTGCCCCGCTGTCCGGGTGCACGCTGGTATAGCGCAGCACCTGCCCCTCGCCGTCCAGCCGCAGGACCATCCGGAACTCCTCGGTCACACAGGTGCCCCGGGTGGACTGCTCGGTGTCCAGCCGCGCCTCGAAGACCGCCTCGTTCCCGCTGACGGAGGTCAGGGTCATCCGGTCCACGCAGGTGGAGATGCCCAGGACGTCCTTGGTGGAGGCGACGCCGGTCTCCTCGCCGACCGCGCCGCCTTCCATGGTCAGCGTCATCCGGCCGCCGGGGATGCCGATGTCCAGGGTCAGATCGCCCTGCCACTCCCCCAGGAATCCCTCGGGAAGTTCCCGTGCCACCGGTTCGCGCGGGCTCTCCTCGACCACCGGGTCCCCGGGGTCCGCGGCGCCGTCCGTGTCCGGGCGGGTGAAGGCGTACACGCCGGCCCCGGCGAGCCCCAGCACCAGCACGGCGGCGAGCGCGGCCCGCAGGACGCGCCGCGGCCGGGGCGGTACGGGCGGCGCCGGCGGGAGGGCGGGGGCGGGGGCGGGCACCGGCAGCGGGATCGCCGGGCCGAAACCGGGCGGCACGGCGGACGGGGAGGACGCTGCGGCGGGAGCGGACGCGGGAGCCGGTACGGGTGCGGCCGCGCCCCCGTCCGGCTGCGGCGCCACATCCAGGTCCAGGTCGAGCAGTTCGACGGCCCGCCGGCCGATGCCCTCGACCACCTCGGGCGGCAGCCACCCGGCCCGCACGAGGGGCGCCGCACCGCCGTCCCCGGCCAGCGCCCGCGCCACCTCCCCGGGCGAGGGCCGCGCGGCCGGCTCCTTGGCCAGCATCGCCGCCACCAGAGGGCGCAGTTCCTGCGGGATCCCGGCGAGCGAGGGCGCCTGGTGCACCACCTGGTACAGCAGCTGGGTCAGCGACTCCCCGGGGAACGGCGGCCGCCCGGCCGCCGCGTACGCCAGTACCGCGCCCAGCGAGAACACATCCGTGGCCGGGCCCACCGCGCCGGAATCCCCGGCCTCCGCGCCCAGCACCTGCTCGGGCGACATGTACGCGGGCGAGCCCAGCGAGACGCCGGTGGCGGTCAGTTCGCCCGCCGCGTCCACGGCCCGCGCGATCCCGAAGTCGATCAGCCGGGGCCCGTCCACCGCGAGCAGCACGTTGGAGGGCTTGACGTCCCGGTGCACCAGGCCGTGCCCGTGCACCGCGACCAGCGCCTCGGCCAGACCCGCGCCCAGCGCCCGTACGGTGCGCACCGGCAGCGGCCCCACCTCGCCCACCGTGCGCCGCAGATCGGGCCCGGCCACGTAGCCGGTGGCCACCCAGGGCAGCTCCGCGTCCGGGTCGGCGTCCAGCACCGGCGCCGTGAACGCGCCGCTGCCGCCCACCAGCCGGGCCGCGGCCACCTCACGGGCGAAGCGCGCCCGGAACCGCTCGTCGACGGCGAACTGGGGGTGCACCACCTTCACCGCGACCGTACGGCCCCCGGCGCTGCGGCCCAGGTACACCCGGCCCATGCCGCCCCGGTCCAGGCGGCGCAGCAGCCGGTACGCGCCCACCACGGGCGCGTCGTCGCTCGCCAGCGGCTCCACCGTCGGTCCTCCCCGTCCCTGTTCTGTCCCCGTACGTGCGGCGCCCGTCAGCCGGGCGTCAGCAGCCGTACCCGGTCCGCGCCCGCGAAGCCGATCCGGCGGGCGAACTCCCGGGCCCCGCCCAGCTGCCGCTCGCCGAAGCGGAAGTCCAGCGTGGTGAAGTACCGCTCCAGCACGGTGGCGTCGAACGCCTCCCAGCGCGCGGCCTGCTCGGCGACCTTGGACACCTCGGTCAGCGACAGGTCACGCGAGGCGAGGAACGCCCGGTGCACCTCGCGCACCGTCGCCTCCTCGCGTTCCAGGTAGTCGGGGCGCACCGCCCAGACCGCGAACACGAAGGGCAGGCCCGTCCAGTCGTGCCACATCTGGCCCAGGTCGTGCACCTGGAGCCCCAGCCGGGGCGCGTCGTGCAGGGCGGCGCGCAGCGCGGCGTCCCCGATGAGGACGGCGGCGTCCGCCTCCTGCATCATCAGCCCCAGGTCGGGCGGGCAGGTGTAGTAGTCGGGGGTGACGCCGAACCGTTCGGCGAGCAGCAGCCGGGCCAGGCGCACGGAGGTGCGGGAGGTGGACCCGAGGGCGACGCGCGCCCCGTCCAGTTCCTCAAGTGGCTTCTGGGCGACGATCACGCAGGACATCACCGGGCCGTCGCAGCCCACGGCGATGTCGGGCAGGGCCACCAGTTCGTCGGCGTGCCGCAGGTACTCGACGAGCGTGACCGGTCCGATGTCGAGGTCCCCGGCGACCAGGCGCTCGCTCAGCTTCTCGGGGGTGTCCTTGGTGAGTTCCAGATCCAGCAGCGTGCCGGTCCTGGCCAGGCCCCAGTACAGGGGGAGGCAGTTCAGAAACTGAATGTGCCCGACACGGGGACGGGTCCGGGGGTGTGTACTCACTCCTGTGAGGGTACGCCTGGTGTCATGCGAGCCGGCCGCGAGTTGCGATTCCCCCCGACGGGGGACTTCCATCCTTCCGGTCGTGCACACAGCGTGCTACGCTCGCAGCAAGTTGCAGTTTGGTTTCCCTTGCAGTACGAGCCTGCGGAGCATGTAACCGCAGGCTTTCGTCGTTTTCAGACTTCTTGCAGGTTCTGGAGCAGGGCGACCCTTATAGGCCCAGGGAGGGCTTATGGCTACCGGAACCGTCAAGTGGTTCAACGCCGAGAAGGGCTTCGGCTTCATCGCCCAGGACGGCGGCGGCCCCGATGTCTTCGTGCACTACTCCGCCATCAACGCTGCCGGCTTCCGCTCGCTTGAGGAAAGCCAGCAGGTGACCTTCGACGTCACTCAGGGTCCGAAGGGCCCGCAGGCCGAGAACGTCACCCCGGCCTGATCCGCCGCCCTAGGGCGTCGAATTGAAGTACCCAAGGAGCCCCCGCCATCGGCGGGGGCTCCTGCCTTTCCGGGAACCCGCGTCCCGGCACCGGCGTCCTGTCATGTGTGCGACAGAAAAAGCGTTCCGCCCACCCCGCACTGCCCCCGGAAGCGGGGACCGGCCGGCTGATGACGGCCGTGTTCACCGATGTCCTTTTCGCACTTATGGGGGGCCTCGTCCTGGCCCGGGGATTGTTCCCGGATACCGATGGCCCGGGTGAATTCCTGGCGGTACTGGCGGCCGTGGCGCTCGGCCTATCCTTCGCCAATCATGTGATTGTGGTCCGTCTCTTTCGAGCGAGCCTCGGAAAGCTGCTGTGGGGTCTGCGGATGGTCCGCGTGACCGACATCGGACGCCCGCGTGTGTTCCAGTCGGTACGCCGTTGGCTCGCCGGTTACTTTCTCTTCATCCTCGCGATGCTGCTGGAGGACGGCGATGTCCTCGGCGAGGCCTGCGGGGTCCGCACGGTGCGCCGCCGGGACCTACGCTCTTAGCTGAATCGGCCCGTCCCGCACCACGCGGCCGGCCCCGCCGCGACCCGCGCGCCCCCGGGCCGCGCGTCGTTCACCGCTGCCGCCGCTCGTACAGGGCCTCGATCTCGCGGGGGTGGTCGCGCAGCACCGCCGCCCGGCGCAGGGTGCCGGCCGGGGTCAGGTAGCCGGACGCGACCGTGAAGGGGCGGGGCAGCAGCCGGAATCGCTGGATGCGTCCGGCGTCCTCCACCACCCGCTGGATGTGGCGCAGCAGTTCGGGGTCCTCGGCCATCCGCTCGGCCGCCGCGGGGCGGCGGCCGGCGGCCCGCAGCCACTGGGTGAGCCCTTCGGGGTCCAGGGTGAGCAGCGCGGTGAGGTAGGGGCGTCGGTCGCCGACCACCACGCAGTGGCCGATGAGCGGGTCGGCGCGTACCGCCCGTTCCAGCGGTCCGGGGACGAAGCGCCCGCCGTCCGCCGTGGTGATGAGGTCCTGCTTGCGTCCGTCGACGGTCAGATAGCCGTCGTCGTCCAGCGTGCCGAGGTCGCCGGTGGGCAGCCAGCCGCCGTTGCCGGTGACGGGGCGGATGCTGCGGGTGCGGGAGTCCCAGTAGCCGCTGCATATCTGGCCGCCGCGCAGCAGGATCTCGCCGTCGTCGGCGATGCGCACCGCCGTACCGGGCAGCGGCCAGCCCACGGTGCCCAGGCGCGGGGCGTGCGGTGGGGCGAGCACGGCGGTGGCGGCCGTCTCGGTGAGGCCGTACGCCTCGTGCACGGGAATCCCGGCGCCCTCGTAGAAGGTCGCCAGGGAGTCGCTGAGCGGGGCGCCGCCGCTGATCACGAAGCGGACCTCGCCGCCCAGGGCCTCCCGCACCCGCCGGTAGACGGTGGGCTCGTACAGCGAGCGTCCGGCGCGCAGGCTCAGCCCGGGACCGTCGCCGGTGCCGTGCTGTTCGGCCCGCACGGCGGCGCCGATCCGGCGGGCGAGCGCGGCGCCGCGGTCGAAGGCGGCGCCGCGGCCCGCCTCTTCGGCGGCGGTGCGGGTGGCGTGGTGGACGCGTTCCAGCAACTGCGGGGTGGTGACCAGGAAGCTGGGCCGGAAGCCGGCCAGGTCGGGCAGGGCGTCGCCGGGCGCGTGCCCGAGCCGGATGCGGGCGCGGACGCAGCTCAGGGCGACGGTGCGGCCCAGCGCGTGGGCGAGCGGCAGGGTGAGCAGGGTGGCGGCCGGCCGGTCGGTCAGCGAGCGGTGGATCGGGTAGAGCAGCTCGATGGCGTTGTCGATCCTGGTGAACAGGTGGGCGTGGGTGAGAACGCAGCCCTGTGGGAGGGCGGCGGTGCCCGAGGTGTGGGTGAGGGTGGCGATGTGTCCCGGGGTGAGCAGCCGGCGGCGTTCACCGACGGCGGAGTGCGGCAGGGCCCGGCCGGCGGCGGAGATCTGGCCGATGGCGCTGGATTCGCTGCCGTGGATGGCGGTGAGCTGCCACAGGTGTTCCAGGTGCGGGAGTTCGGCGCGGATGGCGGTGAGGGTGCGAGCCTCCTCCACGCCCTCCACGGCGCAGGCCCGGGCTCCGGCGTCCCGCAGGATCCAGCTGACCTGGCGGGCGGTGGCGGTGGGGTGCACGGGCACGGTGATCAGCCCGGCGGCCCAGGCGGCGAAGTCGAGGAGGGTCCACTCGTACCGGGTGCGGGACATGATGGCCAGCCGGTCACCGGGGGCCAGGCCGTGGGCGATCAGGCCCTTGGCGACGGCCAGCACCTCGCCGGCGAACTCGGCGCAGGTGACGTCGTACCAGGTGCCGTCGCGGTGCTTGCGGCTGAACGCGACGGCGTCGGGGGCCTGCTGGGCGTTGACGAACGGGATGTCCGCGAGGCTGCCCTGTTCGACGGCGGGCACCAGCGCGGGCAGTGAGGCCTCGACGACGGCGCCGTGCGCGCGGCGCAACCGGGGACGGATGACGGCGGGGGGTGGTGCGTGGGGGTCTTGCGGTGGCGTCATGGGCACTCCCGGCACGGTGCGGCGGTTCTCCGGGATTCTGCCCGCCCGCGTGGCGCCGTGACCGGCTCCTTCACCGGACCGGCACGCCTTTGTCCGGCGGGGCGGCGGTCGTACCGGCACACATCCGCCCAAGGGCGGGGGAAGGTCGGCGCGATCACAGCGTACCCACGGCTCTCTCCTTGCCATGGGCATGGTAGCCCTGCCCGGAGGGCTCCCGGTCCCGGAAGCGGACGACGCCGCCCGCCGCCTCCGGAGCGGAGGGGGCGGGCGGCGTCGAAGGCGGCGGGCCGGGGGCTAGGCGGTGGCCACCGCCGGGCCCGAGGGCTTCGCCGAGCGGGACGCCTCGGAGTCCTCCCGGTCCACCTCGTTGATGTCGAAGCTCTTGGCGTTGTCGTACGCGTCCCGGTCCAGGATGTTCTCGCGGGCCGCGACGATCACCGGCACCGCGGCCTGGCCGGCCACGTTCACGGCGGTGCGGATCATGTCCAGGATCGGGTCGATCGCCAGCAGCAGGCCGACGCCCTCCAGCGGCAGCCCCAGGGTGGACAGCGTCAGCGTGGTCATCACGGTGGCGCCGGTGAGCCCGGCGGTGGCGGCGGAGCCGATCACCGACACGAACGCGATCAGCACGTAGTCCTGGACGCCGAGGCTGATGTCGAAGATCTGCGCCACGAAGATCGCGGCCAGCGCCGGGTAGATCGCGGCGCAGCCGTCCATCTTGGTGGTGGCGCCGAACGGCACGGCGAAGGAGGTGTACTCCTTCGGCACCCCGAGCCGCTCGGTGACGCGCTGGGTGACGGGCAGGGTGCCCACCGAGGAGCGGGAGACGAAGGCCAGCTGGATGGCGGGCCAGGCACCGCGGAAGAACTGGATCGGGTTGAGGCCGGCGGTGAAGCGCAGCAGCAGCGGGTAGACGCCGAACAGCACCAGCAGCGAGCCCACGTACACGTCGATGGTGAAGGTGGCGTAGTCGCCGAGCAGGTCCCAGCCGTAGTTGTTGATGGAGCGGCCGATCAGCCCGAGGGTGCCCAGCGGGGCGAGCCGGATGATCCACCACAGGGCCTTCTGGAGCAGCGCCAGGGCGGTCTCGCCGAAGGTGACCAGCGGGGCGGCCTTCTCACCGAGCTGGAGCGCGGCGATGCCGACGGCGGCGGCCAGGAAGACGATCTGGAGGACCTTCAGCTCGGTGAAGGGCGTGATCACGTCGGTGGGGATGATGCCGGTGAGGAAGTCCAGCCAGGAGCCGGAGTTCTCGGGGGCCTGGCCGTCTGCGGCGGTCAGCGCCGAGCCGGAGCCGGGGTTGGTGATCAGGCCGATGGCCAGACCGATGGCCACGGCGACCAGGGAGGTGATGAGGAACCACAGCAGGGTGCGGCCGGCCAGCCGGGCGGCGTTGGAGACCTTGCGGAGGTTGGTGATGGAGACGGCGATGGCGAAGAACACCAGCGGGGCGACGGCCAGCCGCAGCAGCTGGACGAACCGGCCGCCTATCTCGTCCAGGGTGCGGGCCAGCCAGTCCACCTCCCAGTTGCGGGCTATCCAGCCGAGCAGCACACCGGCCACGAGGCCGATGAGGATCTGGGCCCAGAACGGCGGCAGGGACAGCCGGGATCTGGTGGGGGTGGAGGCCGGGCCTGCGGGCTCGGCGGAGTCCGCGGGGGAGGACGGGGAGGACACGGGCACACTCCGGTCAAGGGATGACGTCTCGGGATGGTTCGGGGCAGGGAGATGCCCCGGGGGCACACAGCAGGAAGGATCGTCGCGGGGCGGCCGGAAGGCCAGAGGGCCGGCGACGGAAGAATCAGCTGCAACAGGCCGCGGTGGGGCGGCGGCACAGATCGATGTGCAGGCGCGCGACAAGAAGCACCCCGTGCAAGGGGCGCGGCGCGGCTGCTGTGTTCATGTCCATCACGGTAGCACCAGGACGCCGTGACGCGGCTCACACCGGCGTTCGCCGGGAGCACGGGCGGCGCCCATGACGGCGGAAGGGCCGGGAAGGGTGAACGGACCGCGCGCGGCGGGCCGGGCGGGCTCAGGCGGAACGGGCGGCGTCATCCGCGTCGTCTTCCATACCCTGGTTGCTGCGCAGCTTGCTCATCGCACGGTCGACCCGGGGGGCCACCTCCTGCGACATGGCGTCGCGCTGACCGCGCAGCAGCACGAAGCTGAGCGGGGCCGAGACCAGCATCGACAGCAGCAGCAGCCACAGCGGGTTGGCGGCGCCGAAGCTCTCCGGGATGACACCGACGTAGGCGAGGACGGCGACCACCACGAAACAGCCGGCGAAGATCGCCAGCCGCAGACCCGTATAGCGAAGCGTCGCGCTCTTGGTGCTGCTGCTCACGGTGGGGACCCTTTTCCTGCGTTCTCTGCGTTTGTGCGTCGTTGGCCGTTCCAGTCAAGCACACGGCCGGCGGCCCTAGGTCAGCGGCATCCACATGGTGATGTCGTCGCGCAGCTCGCCGCCTCCGACCGCGATCGCGTCCGGGACCCGGCCCACCTCCTTGTAGCCGCAGGAGGCGTAGAAGCGTTCGAGGCCCATGCCGCCGCGGCAGGTCAGCCGTATCGCGCTGATCCCGCCGAAGCCGCGGACCGCCTCCGCCACGGCGCCCATCAGGTCCCGCCCGGCCCCGCCGCCCTGGACGTCCGGGCGCACCATCACCGTCTTGAGCCACACCCAGTGGCCCATCAGCGGGTGGCCGGTGTGCGCGATGAACGCGGTCGCCGCGGCGGTGCCGTGCTCGTCGACGCCCAGCAGCAGCCGGGTGCTGCCGGCGGCGACGCCGGTCAGGTGCCGGTCCAGCTCGGGCAGGACGTCGGCCGGGCCGATCCCGGGCGGAAAGCCCACCGCCCCGCCCGCGTTGACCACGCCGGCCCACAGCCCGGCCAGCTCCCCGCGCAGGGCGGGGGTGATCTCCGGATCGAGTACGTACCTCACCGCGGCGATCCGCCCCTCACACCCGCATCGGCTGCGGCGACTCGCGCCGCCCCGCGTCCGGGCCGTCGTACTCGCGCACGATCTCGTACCGGGTGTTGCGCTCCACCGGGCGGAACCCGGCGTCGCGGATCAGCTCCAGCAGGTCCTCGCGGGTCAGCTTGTCCGGGGTGCCGAAGTTGTCGGCGTCGTGGGTGATCTTGTACTCCACGACCGAGCCGTCCATGTCGTCCGCGCCGTGCTGGAGGGCCAGCTGGGCGGTCTGCACGCCGTGCATCACCCAGAAGACCTTCACGTGCGGCACGTTGTCGAACAGCAGCCGGGAGACCGCGAACGTGCGCAGCGCCTCCGCGCCGGTGGCCATCGTGGTGCGGGCCTGGAGCCGGTTGCGGATCTTGCCGTCCTTCATGTCCACGAAGTCGTGCTGGTAGCGCAGCGGGATGAAGACCTGGAAACCGCCGGTCTCGTCCTGGAGCTCGCGCAGCCGCAGCACGTGGTCCACCCGGTGCCGGCGCTCCTCGATGTGGCCGTACAGCATGGTGGCCGGGGTCTTGAGCCCCTTCTCGTGCGCCAGGCGGTGGATGCGCGACCAGTCCTCCCAGTGCGTGCGGTGGTCCACGATGTGCTGGCGGACCTCCCAGTCGAAGATCTCCGCGCCGCCGCCGGTCAGCGACTCCAGACCGGCGTCGATCAGCTCGTCGAGGATCTCGGACGCGGAGAGGCCGGAGATCGACTCGAAGTGGTGGATCTCGGTCGCCGTGAACGCCTTGAGCGACACCGTGTCCGGCAGCACTTCCTTCAGCGCCCGCAGCGACCGCGGGTAGTAGCGCCACGGCAGCGACGGGTGCAGCCCGTTGACGATGTGCAGCTCGGTGAGCCGGTCGCCCTCCATGGCCTTCGCCAGCCGCACCGCTTCCTCGATGCGCATGGTGTACGCGTCCTTCTCCCCCGGCTTGCGCTGGAAGGAGCAGTACGCGCACGAAGCCGTGCACACATTGGTCATGTTGAGGTGACGGTTGACGTTGAAGTGGACGACGTCGCCGTTCTTCCGGGTACGGACCTCGTGCGCCAGATCACCCAGCCACGCGAGATCGTCCGCCTCGTACAGGGCGATGCCGTCCTCCCGGGACAGCCGTTCCCCCGCACGCACCTTCTCCTCAAGGTCCCGCTTGAGCCCCGCGTCCATCCCTCGCGCCTCCTCGCCTCGACCACGGTGGGCGGTCCGTGGCACGCACGCCCGTACGTACCCACGCACATCACCCATTGACCCTACGCCTGACCCCCGACAGGCAGTTCCCCGACCCGGTTCTCCCACTTCGTGGAGAGCACGATCGTGGTGCGCGTGCGGGAGACACCCTGGGTCCCCGAGAGCCGCCGGATGGTGCGTTCCAGGCCGTCCACGTCGGGGGCCCGCACCTTGACCATGAACGAGTCGTCGCCGGCGATGAACCAGCAGTCCTCGATCTCCTCCAGCTCCTTCAGCCGCCCCGCGACGTCCTCGTGGTCCACCGCGTCCGACAGCTGGATCCCGATCAGCGCCGTCACCCCCAGACCCAGCGAGCGCGCGTCCACCGTCGCCCGGTAGCCCGTGAGGACCCCGGCCGCCTCCAGGCGGTTGATGCGGTCGGTGACACTGGGCCCCGACAGGCCCACCAGGCGCCCCAGCTCCGCGTACGAGGCGCGTCCGTTCTCGCGCAACGCCTGGATGAGCTGCCTGTCCACCGCGTCCATCGTCACAGAGCCTTCCTCATCACCTGGTCCGGTCGATGTGCACAGATGAATCTAAGGCATACGAGCCCGGTGACCTTAACTGTGCCCGTCCAGCCGGGCGGCCGCCCCCAGCTCTCCATCCCAACGGCGGTACAGCGCGTGGGGCACCCCGGCCGCGTCCAGCACCCGCCCGGCGACGAAGTCCACCAGTTGCTGAAGGTCGCGCGCCCCCGCGTAGAAGGCGGGCGAGGCCGGGGCCACCACGGCGCCCGCCTCGTCCAGCGCGACCAGATGGCGCAGCGTCGGCCCGGTCAGCGGGGACTCGCGCACCGCCACCACCAGCGGCCTGCGCTCCTTCAGCGTCACCGAGGCGGTCCGCTGCAGCAGGTCCTTGGAGAGCCCGAGCGCCACCCCCGCCACGGCCGCCGTCGAAGCCGGCACGATCAGCATGCCCTTGGCCGGGTACGAGCCGGAGGAGGGCCCCGCGCCCAGGTCGCCGGCCGGCCAGTACCGCACGGCGTCCCCCGTCTCCACCGTGAAGACGCCCGGCTTGCCGTCGGCGCCCTGCTCCAGCCAGCCGGTCAGATCCGCCCGCCAGTGCGCGTCGCGGAACGGCGCGCCCGTCTCGTCCAGAAGGGTGAGCCGGGCCGCCCGGCTGACCACCAGATCCACCGCCTCCCCCGCGGCGAGCAGCGCCCGCAGCACGGCGGCGGCGTACGGAGTGCCCGAAGCCCCCGACACCCCCACGATCCAGGGGCGTCGCCCACTCGTTCCGGCGCTGCTCGGCATGGGTCCGAGCGTAACGAACCGGCCCGCGGGAGCTAACAGTCCCCTTACCGGACGGTGACGCCTTCGCCACAGAAGAGTGCCTGCGCGCTCCTGCGGTGCCCGCCCCATGGAAACTGGAGGCGCACCGAACCGCACGGCCCGCACCACCGTCCCCCCACCCGTACGCCCCAGGAGCCCGACATCGATACCCCGCGACGCACCGTACTGCGCCGGATGGCCGCCCTCGGCGGGGTCGCCGCGCTCGCCATCAGCACCGGCGGCTGCACCCTGATCCAGCAGGCCCAGACCGGGCTGACCGTCAGCGGCGCGGCCGATCAGCTGCTCTCCTGGGAAGGGCTGTCCCTCCAGGCCACGCTCGACGCCACCCCCGATGAGATGTACGACTACCTGCTGCGGATGGCGTCGCGGGACGGCGGCCCCGAGCCGTCGATGGACGAGGCGCGGCTGCTGGCCGACATGGAACTGCTCGCGGTGATCGGCGACCCGGAACGCGAGATCCGGATGAAGGACCGCGAGAACGCCGACCCGCTGGCCGGCGCCGTCGCCCTGAACTTCGGCGGCCTGGACGCGGTCGGTGTGAAGAACATACTGGGCAGGACGTTCGTGCGGGTCTCGGTGGACACCGTCGTCCGCGACGTCTACCAGGGCGACGAGGCCGCCAACGCCGAGGCCGCGTACTTCCTGCGCGACGCCGGGGCGCTGCCCGACTCGCTGCGGGTGGCGCGCGGGGCGCTGCGCGGCGAGTGGGTGGAGATCGACCCGTACCAGTACGACGGGTACGCGCGCGCCGTCAGCGAGCACACGGTGCTGGGCGAGCGCGAGGCCGAGGTCTTCGCCGCCGCGATGTCGGACGGCGGCAACACGCTGGACCCGGCCGGGCAGTGGCGGTTCGCCGCGGACCTGGGCTCGGCGCTGCGCTCGGGGGCGACCCTGCGGCCCGCCGGGCAGGAGCGGGGCGCGGACGTGGTCGAGGTGCGGCTGCCGGCCGGGCAGGCGCAGCGGGCGCTGTCCCCGCTGCTGACGCTGCTGACCGAGCAGGGCGCGCGGTTCGGGCTGCCGCCGGTCTTCCATCCGCCGGCCGACCCGGACGAGGAGGTCAGCGCGCGGCTGGCGATCCGCAACGGCGTGCTGAGCGAGGTCACCTTCGACCTGGGGCAGTTCGGCGGCGCGGGCGCCGGCGAACTGCCGCTGCGGATGACGCTGACCGGCGGCTCGGCGATCGGGCTGACCCCGCCGCCGGAGAACCGGGACGTGCTGACCCCGCAGGACCTCACGGTGGCCCTGATGTACCTGGAGACGCAGCGCGAGATCCGCGCCGAGAACCCGGAGCGGGCCAACATCCCCGGCCCCCTCCAGCCCTAGGCTGGTCCGACGGGTCTTCGTCGGGCGGGGAGCCCCGCGCACCGGGTAGGAGTTACGGAGTACGAGGCACGCATCAGCAGGGAGGGGACACCATGCCGTACGGAGGAACCCGCGGCCGGCGCGCGCTGGCCGCCGGGGCGCTGATGCTGGCCTGGCTCGGGCTGCTGTGGATCCTGGCCGCCGCGGACGGCGGCGACCCGTACTGTCTGCCGTTCGACTACGACCCGCCGCTGGTGTGCGACTACGGCATCGAGCCGCGCGACACCGGCGGGCTGCTGGACATCTATCCGGCCGCGTTCCTGCACTTCGGCTTCGATCATCTGGCGGCCAACAGCTGGCCGCTGGTCATCTTCGGCTTCCTGGCCGCGCTGCGCGGCATCGCCCGCTTCCTCGCCGTGTCGTTCGTGATCATCACGGTCTCGGGGCTCGGCGTGTGGCTGACGGCCTCGGGCGGCTCGATCACGGCCGGCGCCTCCGGGGTGGTCTTCGGCCTGTTCGGCTATCTGCTGGCGCGCGGCTTCGTGGAGCGCAACGCGCTGGACATCACAGTCGGCCTGACCGTCTTCCTGCTGTACGGCTCGCTGCTGTGGGGGGTGCTGCCGACCCAGAACGGGGTGTCCTGGCAGGGCCATCTGTTCGGGCTGCTGGGCGGGGTGGCATCGGCGTTCTGGCTGCGCCGGGGCGACCGCGCGGGCACCCGGCCGCGCCGCCGATCGGTGTGGGACCGGCGGGGGCTGACGGGGCCGCCACCGGGGCACCCGGGGTGACTACAGTCACATCATGAGCATCGACATCGTCAATCCCGCACTGAACGACTATCTGCTCGACCACGCCACCCCGGCGGACGACGTGCTGCGCGAGCTGGCGGAGGAGACCCACCGGGTGCTGCCGCGCAATGCCGGCATGCAGGTCAGCCATGACGAGGGCACGTTCCTGACGCTGCTGGTGAAGATGACCGGCACGCTGCACGCCGTGGAGGTGGGGACCTTCACCGGCTACTCCTCGATCTGCATCGCGCGCGGCCTGGCGCCGGGCGGCCGGCTGCTGGCCTGCGACGTCAGCGAGGAGTGGACCGGGACGGCCCGGCGCTACTGGGAGCGGGCCGGGGTCGCGGACCGCATCGACCTGCGGATCGCGCCGGCCGCCGAGACGCTGCGGGCGCTGCCGCGCGAGGAGTACCTGGACTTCGCCTTCATCGACGCGGACAAGACCGGCTACCCCGTGTACTACGAGGAGCTGCTGTCGCGGCTGCGGCCGGGCGGGGTGATCGTGCTGGACAACGTGCTGCGCGGTGGCCGGGTGGTGGATCCGGCGGCGCGGGACGAGGCGGATGTGGTGATCCGGGGGCTGAACGACGCGATCGCGGCCGATGAGCGGGTGGAGAGCGTGCTGCTGCCGCTGCGCGACGGGGTGACGGTGGTCCGCAAGCGCTGACCGCACGACAAGCCGGACATATATGCTGAACATATGCCGGAACTTCCCGAGGTCGAGGCACTGCGCGACTTCCTCACCGGCCACCTCGTGGGACGCGAGGTGGCCGGCGCGCTGCCGGTGTCCTTCCACGTACTGAAGACCTACGACCCGCCGCTGACCGCCGTGGCCGGGCGCACGGTGACGGGCGTGGCCCGGCACGGCAAGTTCCTGGACCTGACGCTCGGCGGCGGGCAGGACCCCCCGCTGCATCTGATCACCCACCTGGCACGGGCCGGCTGGCTGCGCTGGCAGGAGAAGCTGCCCGCCGCGCCGCCGCGCCCCGGCAAGGGCCCGCTGGCGCTGCGCGTCACCCTCGCCGACCTTCCCCCGGACTCCTCCCCCGGGAAGAGGCCCGCGGGCGCGGGCTTCGACCTGACCGAGGCCGGCACCCAGAAGCGGCTGGCGGTGTACGTGGTCCGCGACCCGGCCGAGGTCCCCGGCATCGCCCGGCTGGGCCCGGATCCGCTCGCGGACGCGTTCACGGTCGAGGCGCTGGCGGCGATCCTCGACGGGGAACGCCGGCAGCTCAAGGGCGTGCTGCGCGACCAGTCGACCATCGCCGGGATCGGCAACGCCTACTCGGACGAGATCCTGCATGTCGCGCGCATGTCACCCTTCAAGCCCGCGGGCCACCTGACCGCATCCGAGACCACCGCCCTCCACGAGGCGATCCGCACCACCCTGGGTGAGGCCATCGCCCGCTCCCGGGGCGTCGCCGCCGGAAAGCTCAAGGCGGAGAAGAAGAGCGGACTGCGCGTCCACGGCCGCACCGGCGAACCCTGCCCGGTGTGCGGGGACACCATCCGCGAGGTGTCCTACCGGGATTCCTCGCTCCAGTACTGCCCCACCTGTCAGACCGGCGGCAAGCCGCTGGCCGACCGGCGCACCTCACGCTTCCTGAAGTGACTCCGCGTCCTCGTCCGCGTCCTGCGCTTCCCCGTCCTCGCCCCCGTCGGTGTCGCCGCGGACATTGACCCCGTGCGTCTCGGCGATCTCGCCGAGCCCGCCGGCGTACCCCCGGCTGATGGCGTGGAACCCCCAGCCGTCCTCTCCCAGCGTCAGCTCGCCCAGCGTCAGACCCGTGCAGTGCACCGGGCCGACCGGGAAGCCGTAGCACAGCAGCTCGGTGTCACCGGCCGGGTCCAGCAGCCGGATGTGCAGCGCCCGCGCGTGCGACAGGTCGTGCCCGCGCGCCTCGGCGTCGTGGACGGACAGAGCGAACCGTACGGTCACCGCCCGCTCGTCCAGCTCCGGCAGCCGCACGGTGATGCGCGCCTCCCGGGTGCCCTCCTCCTCGCCCTCGCCCGGCTCCTCGGCGGCCAGCTGAACGCTCTCGTCGCCCGGGTCGAGGTTGTTGTAGAAGATGAAGTGCCCGTCCGAGAGCACCTGGCCGTCCTCGTCGAGGATCAGCGCGGAGGCATCGACCTCGGGGGCGTCCTCCGGCTCCATGTCCTCCGGGTCCTGCCAGTCGAGCCCGATGATGAACGTCTCGGCGCCCGGCAGCACATCGTCGAGCAGCAGCCGCTGCCCGGTCGCCAGCGGCAGCCGGCCGCCGCCGGGGCGCGGGCAGCTCGACAGCAGCACGGCCCGGGGGTCCACCCGGGTCGGCTGGTAGGCGAGCGCCTCCTCCACCGGCTCGGCCGGCAGGTCGACGGCCAGGATCGCCAGCTCGCGCAGCCGCTCGGCGACCTCCGAGGCGCTGTCCGGCCGGTCGTCCGGGTCCTTGGCCAGCAGCGCCATGATCAGCTCGTCCCACTCCGCCGGCAGCTCGGGGCGCAGCTCGCTGGGCGGCGGCGGGTCGCTCTCCATCTGCTGCCGCAGCAGCTGGTACAGCGAGGCGCCGTGGAACGGGGGCCGGCCGGTGGCCAGCGCGTACAGCACACAGCCGAAGGCATACAGGTCGCTGCGCGCGTCCACCGTGCCGCCCTCGACCTGCTCGGGCGACATGTAGGCCGGGGTACCGATGACCACACCGGTAGAGGTGAGCCGGGCGTGATCGGTGGACTCGGCGAGCACGGCGGCGATCCCGAAGTCGAGGACCCGGGCCAGACCGTCCGACTCGACCATCACATTGCCGGGCTTCAGATCACGGTGCACCACCCCCGCGTCGTGAGCCACGGCCAGCGCGCGGCAGATCTTCTCCCCCCACCGGGCGACCTCGCCCAGCGGCGGGATCTCCTCCGCCAGCACCTGGTCCAGCGACCGCCCCGGCAGCCGCTCCATCACCAGATACAGCACGGTGCTGCCGTCGAACTCGGCCTCACCGACATCGTGCACCGTGACGATGTACGGACTGGACAGCCCCGCCAGCAGCTTGGCCTCACGGGCGAAGCGCTGCCCGGCCTGCGGATCGCGGCCGACCGCCGAGGTGTTCACCACCTTGATGGCGACCTGCCGCTCCAGCCGCATATCGAGCGCTTCCCACACGGTGCCCATGCCGCCCGCTCCCAGCAGCGGCCCGATCTGGTACCGGTCATCGAGAACCCGGCCCTGCATCTTCTGCACCCCCTGGCACAACGAACTGTTCGCCGCCCCGGGTACGTTAGCCGTTCTGCTGTCTGCCAGCGGAAAGGGCGCCGCTGACGCTAACTTTATGCGGCACAGGCGGCCGTGAAGAGGGGACAGGGATGAGTGGCATAGCAGGAGGCACCGGAAATCCGGCCCAACCCCCCTGGCCGCCCTACCCGCCGGCCCACTCGACACCCGGCGGACAGGGCCGTTCCCCCGGCCCCTACCTGCTGATCTCCGCGCTGATCATCGTGGGCGCGCTCCTCGGCTTCCTGGCCTACCAGTCGGCGAGCGGCAAGCAGGAACAGGGCCGCACCGAACCCGGCGGCGACCCGGCCGCCCCGCTGTACATCCACGCCGTGGACGACATCCTGGCGGACCAGGAGTGCCCCGCCGCTGAACAGGCCGGTGGCACCGCTGTCTTCGCCCCCGACATCACCTCCTGCCTGATCCTGGACACCGTCACGCACACCATGACCGTCGACCGCCTGCTGGAAGTGGCCGCCGACCACGACACGGCCGCCGGAGGCTGGCTCATCCAGCTGACCTTCACCGCCGAGGACGGCGCCCTCTTCGGTGACCTGACGGAAGCCGTCGCCGCCCGTCCCGCGCCCGGGAACCAGCTGGCGATGCTGCTCGACGGCGAACTGCTCACCGCGCCCTCCGTCATGGCGCGCATCGACGGCGGACAGGTACAGATCTCCGGCAGCTTCACCCGGGAGGAGGCCGAGGAGCTGGCCGCCCGCCTGGCCCCCTGAGCCGCGAAGAAGAAGTCCACCCGCTGACACCCGCGCCGCCGCAACACCCCGCGCACCGTGCCGATCCCGGCCCCGGCCCGCACCCTGTCCTCCACGACCACCACTCCCCCATGACGGACCCCAGCTCCTCCCACCCGGCATCGAACGTGCTCACACAGTGATCACACACGGTAGCGAGAAAGATATCCACCCCTGTGGATAACTTCCGGGCGCGGGGACTGTCAGTGCCTGGTCCTACCGTGACGGCATGACGGAAGACGTGCTGGAGCCGTACCGCCGCGAGCTGACCGGCTACTGCTACCGGATGCTGGGCTCGGCCTTCGAGGCGGAGGACGCGGTCCAGGAGACGATGATCCGCGCCTGGCGCGGCCTGGACCGGTTCGAGGGCCGGTCCGCACTGCGCTCGTGGCTGTACCGCATCGCCACCAACGTCTGCCTGACGACGCTGGACGGCAACAAGCGCCGCGCCCGCCCCATGGACCTGACGACCGCCGGCACCCCCGAATTCCCCCCGGGCGCGCCGCTGCCCGAGACCACCTGGGTCGAACCGATACCCGACAGCAGGCTGGACCCGGCGGAGGTGGCGCAGGCGAGGGAGTCCGTCCGCCTGGCGTTCGTGGCCGCCCTCCAGCACCTCCCGCCCCGCCAGCGTGCCGTGCTGATCCTGCGCGAGGTCCTCAGCTGGCGGGCGAGCGAGGTGGCCGAACTGCTGGACACCACCGTCCCCTCGGTCAACAGCGCCCTGCAACGCGCCCGCGCCACCCTGGCGAACGTTCAGGGGGAGGCCCCGCGGCGGCTCGAGCCGGGGGACGAGAGGCTGCTGACCCGCTACATGGTGGCGTTCGAGGCGTACGACCTGGACGCCCTGACCGCTCTGCTCCACGAGGAGGCGACGCTCACGATGCCCCCTTTCGACCTGTGGCTGCGCGGCACTCCCCACATCCGCGCCTGGCTGACGGGCCACGGCATCGGCTGCCGTGGCTCCCGCCTGATCCCCACCCGGGCCAACGGCGCCCCGGCCTTCGCCCAGTACCGTCCGGGCGGCGAACCCTGGGCCCTGCAGATCATCGAGACCAGGGACGGCAGGATCAGCGGCATCAACGCGTTCCTGGAAACGGAGCGCTGGTTCCCGCTGTTCGACCTGCCGCCGAAGCTCAGCCCAGAGGCTTGACCCACCTGACCCACTGCTCCTGGGGCCCGTAGCCCCCGGCGTCCCAGGCCCGGTGGGCCGTCTCGTTCCGCCGCAACACCATGGCGTCGGCCCGCCGTCCGCCCAGCGCGACGAACCGTTCCTCGGCGGCGGCGAGCAGTGCCCGCCCGATCCCCTGCCGCCGCGCCCCGGGCGCGACGGCCAGCCGGTACAGATGACAACGCCATCCGTCGAATCCGGCGATGACGGTCCCGACCAACTCCCCGTCCCGCTCGGCCAGCAGCAGGGCCCCCGCGTCCCGCTCCACCAGCCGCGTCACCCCGGCCTGATCATCGCTGATGCTGGTCCCCTCGGCCGCGCCCTTCCAGAACACCAGCACGGCGGCCACATCATCGACCCCAGCAGCACGAACGGTCACATCAGCACCCATACCGAAAACCCTACAAGCCCCCCAACCTGGTCACACACCGCATTGCTAGGCTTGCTCATCGGATACATGACACCGGCACGGGGGGGGACGCCAGGCCATGGCCGATCAACTGGACCTGTATGTCAGCTCGGACGAACTGGACCCGATCGCGGACGCGGCGCGCGGTCTCCACGACGAACTGACCGAACACGGCCGGATGGCCGAGACCGACGAACGCGCCGCCGGCGAGACCCTGTCCGCCCACCGGTTCGCCACGGGCCGTTCCCTGACCCTGCTGGCCGAGGGCTGGAGCCGCCAGGTCGAGGACCTGCTGAACGACTGCGCCCGCATCTCGGGCCACCTGGACCAGACGGTCAGCGCGCACACCGAGCTGGAGTACCAGATCCAGGCGGAGTTCCAGCAGATCCAGCAGTCCACCTCCGCCTACGACAGAATCGTCGCCCTGGCCGGCGTCACCGACCCCGCGCCCACCGATCCCCCGCCCACCGAGATCGACTGGGGGAAGGCCTGATGCCCGACTGGACCGGCGCGGGAGCGGGCTCCCTCTTCTCCACCATCAACCCGTTCCCCCTCGGGGCGAACGTCACCTACGAGAGCGTCCGCAACGCCGACCTCAACACGCTGAGCGGCGCCGTGGACTCCCTCAGCGCCCTGACGGCCAAGCTCACCGAGCTGGAACAGGACGCCACGGCCATGAACGGGATGGCGCACGGCTCGCTGTGGGCAGGGCTCAACGCGACGGTCTCCCGGGCGCACATCCGCCGGACCGCCGGTAAGTTCACCCACGCCCGCACTCAGGCGGAAGCCCTCCACAACATCCTCCATGACCTCCTGACCGACCTGCGGGGCTGTCAGGACGGACTGCTCCGGCTGGAAGCGAACTCCGAAGCCGAAGGGTTCCGGATCTCCCCGGAGGGGGTGGTCTCCAGCGCCGGGCCGCCTCATCTGCGTCTGGACCAGCTGAACGCCGGCATCGGCATGGGCGGTATCGGGGAACCGGACCCGGAAGGAGTTTCCCCGGAGACGCAACAAGCCATGTGGCACGCGCACTCCCGGATCAACGAGATCGTCGAGAAGGCGGGGGAATCGGACGGCATCGCGGCCCGCGCGCTCACCGACATCCTGGCGGAAGGCAATGGCAGGTTCAGCCACACCGACCTGACCGGCATCGACGACGCCCGCGAGAACCAGGTCCAGCAGGATGCCGAAGCCGCTGCCGTCCTGGCCGGCAAAGAGAACAAGACAGCGGCGGACTGGCGCCTGATGGGCGACTACTTCGCCCTCCACGCGGACGACCCGGAGTTCGCGAACCACGTCATCGACACCCTCGGCATGGAGCAGTACCTGACGCTGGCCCAGGAACTGGACCACTCCGCGACCGAACTCGCCTCGGCGAACCTCGACATCGACGGCATCAGGACCGGCATGGCCAACACCCTCAACACCGCCATGCAGCCGTCCATCGACATCTCCACCCACCCCCCGGGATCGGGCTACCAGAACTGGCTCCGCACAGAAGAAGGCCAGGCATACGAACGCCGCCTGAACGCCCTGAATGCCCTCGGCCCCGAGCGGCTGCACGAGCCGGAGGAGCCTGCCTGGCTCGACTCCGTCCAGGACAACCGAATCGGCTACGACCTCTTCCTCGATCTCATGGAGAGCGCGGACGCGCCGATGAACGACATCTTCTACTACGACATGCTCGACGGCATGGTCGCGGCGGAGAAGACAGACCACACCATCTGGTTTGGCGAGCGATACTCGGACTCGGGAAATGGATGGAATCCCAAGGAGAACGGCACCGATCGCCTTCTTGGAATTGGCTCCCAAGACAATATCGACGCAGTCTCCCGATTCTTCGATCCGAAATACAATGAGGATAATATAGATTATTTCATCGGACTTAATGGAGATCAACGCAGGCCCTTGGAGGATAGTCATTCCCATGGATGGGGTGGGATGCTGTCCACCGACTCTGGGCTTGCCGATCTTGCCGAGATCTCGAATGTTTACGGGCAGGCCCCTGGGCTGACCGCTGCGCTGGAGGCCGCATCAACAGGCCGCCCACCGGGCGGATCGGAAATTCTGGGAACCGAAGGTCATTCTGCTGTCAATATTCGCATCGCAGAGCACCTGTGGAACACCTACGCCGAGGCACCTGCGCAGGCGAGCGGCGACCTCGTGACGCCGGACTTGCGACCGACCTTGGGAACCATTGCAGCCGACTACATGCCGGATATTTTGTATGCCGCCAATCGCTCCAGCTCCGGACCGGAAGACAGTGAGGCATCTTTCTCGCGGGAGAATACGGGCCATCTCCTGTGGGAGGTCGGCACCCATCAAGATTCCTACGAGAAAGTAACTGCGGCCAATCAGGCTCAGCTCTATATTGAGACCGATCGGGCAGTTGCTCAATATGGCCATGAAGACGAGGCCGACCTACGCGAGAAGGTGCGCTACACGATCGAGCGCTCCGGCGTAGTGACAGGCATCATGACTGACGCTCACGCAACTGCGGCAGAGGACGAGCAACATCAGCAGGATGCTAGACACAACGAAAAGATCGACGATCTTCAATTCACCGTGGACCTCCTGCTCGGAGGAGTGATCTATGGAGGAATGGGCGAGAACCCGGGCACAGCTGCGATGGCTGCGCCAGTTCAGCAGCAGGTGACAGATTCCATTTTCAGCCAATTCAGGGCAGACAATTCGGCCGCAGCGGCTGCACAGGCAGAACAACAGTACAACGAGTCTGGGACCATCCATTTGGACAACTCCACTGCGGCCGTTGATTTCGCACTGGAACGCCATGGAATCGATCCCGCCAGCATCGATCAGGTACTCCTGACAGACGCCATAGAGAGTGGCTCCAACGGCGGCTTTGAACAAGGCACCATAAGGAAGAAGCGATGATGCGTCGACCGGCCCTTCGATCAGCTATTGTTCCGGCAGCAATAATAGTCCTGACAGTTTCCGCATGCACGGGAAGTCCTGCCCCGGGCGAGAAGTCCTACTCGATACCCGAACAGCCGTGCGGAATGAAGGGGGACGGTCCCATCGAGGCGCTCTTCCCTCCAGGAGCCGATTTGGAACTGCACGTCTCCGCGAGAGAGGTGAGCCCGGGCAAGACCAGCGCCCAAGGGGCCTGCATCGCTACTGTTGATGGAGAGGATGCCTTCTCGATCCACTCCAGAGCAGCCAAGAAATCGTCGGATCTTGAGGCCTTCATCGAAGAAAGTAATTTCCGCGGAGACCTGAAAGAGGCGCAATGGACGACCAGTGGCAACTACCAGCTGGCCACCTCTGCGGACCATTCGATCGCTTTCATCACGTGCATGAATTCTCGAGCTGAATACACAGGGCTGGGCTTCACTCTTTCCGTCTACCGAGGAGGTGATCAGGACCGTGATTTGAGCAGCATCATCACGGAGTATGCAGATGTTCGAATGGCCGAAATCGATGAAGAGGTCTGCGATACAGCCTGAAGTCCGTAGCGGGGGAGGCGCCAGTGGAACACCCCAATGAGGCCAGGGTGCACGACAACCCCTGAGCCTGCCGTCCGGGCCTCGATGGCAGGTTGTCAAGAGGGCGGACGCGCACCATTCGGCCCTCGGGATGTCACGAGTCTGTCGCGGATTGGCATATGGCAGCCTAATCCGGTGCCCCGCACCGCTGGAGGATGGCGCTTACACGTACGCTCGGTTGGGCTCCACGCCGTAGCAGGGGGCAACCACACGGGGAGGAACGGCGAATGGAACCGCTGGGGGCGGCCGATCCGCGTCAGGTCGGCACGTACAAGCTGCTCGGAAAGCTCGGCGAGGGCAGCATGGGCCAGGTCTATCTGGCCAGGTCAGCACGCGGGCGCACCGTCGCCGTCAAGCTGATCCGCAACGAACTCGCCGGACATCCCGACTTCCGCCGCCGTTTCCAGGCGGAGATCGAGGCGGCCACCCGCGTCGGCGGCCAGTGGATCGCCCCCGTCCTCGACCACGACTCCACGGGCGAGGCCCCCTGGGTCGTCACCGACTACATCGCGGGCCCGTCCCTGCACACCGTGGTCACCTCCACCTACGGCCCGCTCCCCGAGCACAGCATCCGGCACCTCGCCTCCGGCCTCACCCAGGCCCTGCGCGACATTCACGGCGCCGGCCTCATCCACCGCGACCTGAAGCCGTCGAACATCCTCATCACCATCGACGGCCCCCGCGTCATCGACTTCGGCATCGCCCGCGCCGTCGAGAGCACCGGCGGCACCACCATGACGCACGCCGGGGCCATCGTCGGCTCCCCCGGCTTCATGTCGCCCGAACAGGCCCGCGCTCTGCCGGTCTCCCCGGCCAGCGACATCTTCGCGCTCGGCTCCGTGCTGACGTTCGCCGCCACCGGCCGTAGCCCGTTCGGCAGCCTCGACAGCACGCTGCACACCATGCTGCTGCGCATCGTTCAGGGCGAGGAGGATCTGACGGGCGTCCCCGACAGACTCCGTCCGCTGATCGAGATATGCCTGTCCCAGAACCCGGCCGGGCGCCCCACCCCCGACCAGATCGACGAGCTGCTCGCCACCTCGCAGGCGCCCGATCCGCGCGCCGCCCAGGAGCACTGGCTGCCCGCCTCCGTCCTGGCCGGACTCGGCAAGGACGCGATAGCCCTCCTCACCTCCGAGGACGCGGACGACGCCCACCCGCCGGCGGCCACGCAGCCGCCGTCCCTGCCTCCGGCGCCGCCCGGTCCGCCGTCGCCCGTCCCCGCGCTGTACGGACCCGCCGGCCCGCTGCCCCCGACGGCGCACGGTTACGGAACCGGGGCGCCGCCCGGATTCGGCCCGGCCACCGCCCCCTTCGCCCCTCACCCGCCGGTCAAGAAGAAGACGGCGCCCTGGGTCATCGCGGCCGCCATCGCCGTTCCCCTGCTCGTGATCGGCGCGGTCGTCGCCGCCGTCGCCCTTAAGGGCGGCGACAAGGACGACCAGGCCGAGGACCCCACCCCGACGCCCACCGAGCAGGACCCCGGCCCCGTCGAGGACCCGGACGAGCCGGAGGACCCGGACGACGAGCCCGCGAGCGGCGATGTCGACCGCGCCTACCTCGGCGCCTGGGACGGCGTACTCACCGCTGACGACGGCGTGGACGACCAGCTGCTGCACCGCGTCGTCATCGAGCAGAGCCGTACGGAGACCCGCGCCACCTCCTGGTTCCTCACCCCGTACGTCCTGTGCCACCACGTGCAGACGGTGGCCACCAGTGCCTCCGGAGACCTCGTGTTCTCCCCCGGAGAACTGACCGTCACTCCCGAGGACGCCTCGCGCGAGGACTGCGACTTCGGCGACCAGAGCCTCACCGTCTCCGGCGACGAGGAACTGACCTGGACCTCTTCGGCGATGGACCTCGAACTCCCGATGATCCCCTCGTTCGAGGACAAGGAAATGACCTTCCCCGAACCGCTGCGGTACGGGGGTTCGTACGACCTGGAGGCCGAGGAGTTCGAGAAGGCCGGCGGGCCGGAGTACCCGGGCGGGGAGCCCTACCGGGTCAGCCTGCTGGTCACCGACCTCGGCGATCGCACGCTGAGCATCTACGCCCCGGACTACACCTGTTCCTGGGACGCGTCACTGGTCTACGCGGACCCGACGACCGTCCTCGTGGGCCCGCTGGTGCCCACGTACGACTACGACGACTCGTGCGCCATCGACAGCAGGGCCCTGGTCCTGCGCCCCGACGAGGACGACGAGGACGATCTGCGTATCAGTTCCCTCAACCGCGACGACGACGGCTTCCACTTCGTCGCCAAGAGCCGCTACTGAGCGGTGACGGCCGCGTAGCGCGGAAGGCGGGCCGTCTCGATCCCGCAGCCGAGCGGTACGGGGAGGGGTATCCCTTCCCCGTACGCGCCGCGCCGCTCGACGCGGTAACGCCCGCCCCGTGGATGGCTGTTCAGCGACCATCTGCCGCGCAGCGGGTCCACCCGCACCAGCAGCCGAACTCCGGCCCCCGCGTACGCGCTCACGTCGGCGGCGGTACCGCTTCCGGCGACCGGCCTTACCACCACGGCCAGTTCCACGGCGCGCGGATGCAGCAGCGACTCGTCGGAACCGAGGAATCCGTACGGACACACCGCGAGGTCCGGTGTCAGATACGCGTCCGGACCGGCGTCCGGCCTGGCCACCGCGGGCGCCCACAACGGTACGAGGTCGGGCGCCACGAGAGGCGCCAGTTGCGCCTCGATCTGCCGCAGAACGCCGTACCGCTTGCCACGGGGCGGGGGCTCCGGCGCCCCGGGTACGTCGACCCGCACGCCGGTCCATCGCGCCACCAGCCGTGCGGCGGAACGGAGTTGCCCGTGGTCCAGGGTGACCCTCACCGCAGCCCGCCGGTGATCGTGAACCACACCAGCTTCCCCGGCCCCGGGGTGTGATGACACACGCCCCAGTCGGAGGCGTAGAGGTCGATGAGGAGCAGACCCCGGCCGTGCTCGTCCTCTGGCAGAGGAAAGCCGGCCGGGGGCTGCGGCACTCCTGGCGCGGAGTCGTGTACAGACACCCGCACCGCCCCCGCCGGGGTCCACGCCGCGTAGAGCGCGACGGGGCTTGGCCGCACGCTGTTCAACGACGCGACCACGGCATTGGTCACCACCTCTGACGTCAGCAGCGTGGTTTTTTCGACCAGGTCGGACTTCTCGGGGGACGAAGGGGACACGGCCCCCAAGGCGGTACGGATCGCTTCCCGGGCGCTCCGCACCCACCGGACGTCGGGCGGGAACGTGAAGGAGAAGTCCCCGCCGGGCGGGGGGAGGACAGCGACAGCACACATACGGACCAGCTCCTCTCGGATGTACCCGGCCGCCCACCGTGGCTCGCCACAACGGCCGCCCGTCGCGGTGCACTTCGGACTTATGGCGGTCCGGGTTGGTGCGTCCTCGACGGTAGGATGCCGCCGATCATTAATGCAACCGTGAGTGAAAGAGTCACTCCATCGAGTGGCGGAGCCGCGAAGTCCGGACAGACAGCCTGACCGGTGAGGAGGTTGAATCATGGGATTGCGCTCCAACCAGAGCCAGCGGCAGAGGCGGCTGGGACACGAGCTTCGTAAGTTGCGAGAAGCGGCGGGGCTGACAACAGCGGAGGCCGGTCGCCGGGTCGGGCTCGGCCAGGCTCATGTCAGCCACATCGAGGCGGGTCGAACCGCTTGCGCAGAGCCACGACTGCGGGAACTCGCCGCTGTCTACGGTTGCGTTAATGAGCCACTCATTGACGGGCTGGTGGCGATGACGAACGCGACGGGGAAGGGTTGGTGGACCGCATACCGCGACCTCCTCGACGACCGAGCCAGGGATCTCGCCGAGCTGGAGCACACGACCACAGCGTTCCGGACCTTTGAGTGGCTGTACGTTCCCGGACTGCTGCAAACGCCGGAGTACATGCGAAAGCTCTATGCCAACGGAGTCCAGGATCCCGACCCGGGCGCCATCGACAAGTACGTCGATTTCCGGCTCCACCGACAAGAGGCGCTCGTGGCAGACCCACAGCCGACTTGCCACGCGGTCATCCACGAAGCGGCCTTCCACATGCAGTTCGTCGACCGCAAGACGATGCGCGATCAGTTGGCGTACCTGGTAGAGCTGTCCCAGGCGCCCAACATCACCATTCAGTTGCTCCCCTTCAAGGCGGAGTCTCACCCGGTGACGGCAGGATCGCCCTTCACCATCCACGACGCGGGTGCCCGTGAACTCCGCACGGTGCACGTCGAGCACCCGATCTCACAGGTCTTCCTTCACGACGAGGAGCAAGTAGACCGGTTCGAGGCTGACTTCCAACGCCTCAGTATCGTTTCGCTGGAGCCTGTTGAGCCATCCCAGCAACACCGGGAAAACTCCTACGCGCTCGTACAGCACCTGCGATACATCCTCTAGGAGGGAAGCATGTCGGACCTGCTCTGGCAGAAGTCCAGCTACAGCAGCGGCGACCCCAACCAGAACTGCATCGAGGCCGCTCGCTCCGCTGAGGGGCGTCTCTACCTCAGGGAGAGCGACGATCCCAGCGTCGTCCTCATAACCAACTCAACCCGTCTGGTCGCCCTTCTCCGGCTGGCACGCAAGTGATTCCGGGGCCCACTTGGCAGAAGTCCAGCTACAGCAGCGGCGACCCCAGCAGCGACTGCATCGAGGTAGCACACGGTCCGTCCGGCTCCCTCTACCTCCGGGAGAGCGACGACCCCGGCACCGTCCTGGTCACCACCCCGGCCCGGTGGGCGGCCTGCTGCGCGCGGCCGGAAGTGGCGCCACACACTAGACCTTCACAACGCGTACCGGGCCAACTCAGGCAACCCTGACTGATCGTTCCGGCCAAAGCGCACTGTTGCCGGTCTGGGACGCTAACGTCGTGTGAGGAGGTAATAGACTCACGGCGGTTGTTGAGGGGGCACGACATGAGCTATGGCGGCGATGGCTACGACGATGAGCGCGACCGCGGCGTCCCCTCACAGACCCGTACCCGGCTGCCCGAGCAGGACGGCTTCGCCGACCGCCGCCCCGCCGCCTCCCCCGGCCGCAGCGTGGTCACGATCGTCGGCATCGTCCTCATCCTGATCGCCGCCATCGTCTTCGCCAACCGTGCCGATGACAGCACCGGTTCGGACGGCGGCGGAACGGACGACGGCAACCGTCCCGGAGCCAACCCGACCGCCCCCTCGGGCCAGCAGCCTGTGGAGGGTTTCACCAACGGCATCCCCTCCGGCTTCCCGCAGAGCGCCGAGGGCGCGGAGAGCGCCGCCACGAACTATGCCGTGGCGCTCGGTGGGGAAGGGATGTTCAACGCGCAGGAGCGCGAGCTGATCGTCACCACCATCAGCGCCTCCGACGCCACCGCCGGTCTTCTTCAGGCCTTCAACGCCGACTACAGCCCCGCGTTCAACGAACGCGTCGGCATCGACGCAGACGGCAACGCCCCCGACGGCCTCACCTTCGTCAGCCGCGCCACCCCCATCGGCTCCTATCTGACCGCCTACACCGACACCACAGCCGAGGTGTCCGTGTGGTGCTCGGGGCTCTTCGGCCTCGCCGGGACCGAGTCCCTGGCCCCGGTCAGAAGCTCCTGGTTCACCATCAACTTCACCCTGGCCTGGGAGAACGGCGACTGGAAGGTCACCGGCTCCACCCAGACCGAGGGGCCGACCCCGGTACCCGGTGACAACCGGGCGTCGGGCGCCGAGGAGATCGCGGAAGCTGTCGAGGAGTACGGAGGGTTCACCTATGCGCGCTAGCCTCCGGCTGCGTCTGGCCACACTCATGGCCACCGGCGCCGCCGCTCTCGTCACCGGTCTCGCGTTCGCCACGCGCGCCCGCGCCGACGAGGAGGACGAGACCCCCGAGGACAAAACCCCCGCCGACGAGGGCAACCCCGACTGCGAACTCATCACCGGCTCCGCCCGCGACTACTGCGAAGGTGACGCCGGAACGGGCGGCGGCGGAGGCGGCGGCACGAGCCGGCTCGACTCCACCCTCGACCCGCTGTCCTCCCTCGCCCAGGGCTGCGCCGACGCCGCCGCCTGGATCGTCGACCAGCTGTCCGCCGCCGTCTCCGGCACCACCAACGTCGACTTCACCAACGGCGCCTTCCTGCGCCAGTACGCCGTCGTCTTCGCCGCCTCCACCGTCCTCACCCTCATCCTGTGGCTGCTGGCCATCGCCAAGCGCGCCATCCGCGGCGTCCCGCTGTCGACCGCCATCTCCGAGGCCATCGGCTTCCTGTGGCTCACCGTCATGGCCTCCGCCTTCACCCCGCTCATCCTCTACGTGGTGGTCGCGGCGACCGACGGCGTCACCGACGCCATCGTCACGGGTACAGGGGACAACTCCGACCAGTTCTTCGGCTCGTTCTCCGCCGCCCTCGCCGCCGGCGAGGACATCGGCGGCGGGCCCATCATGCTGATCGTCGTCTCCCTCATCTCCATCCTCGCCGCCGGCGTGCTGTGGTTCGAACTGGTCATCCGCGCCGCCCTGCTGTACGTCGGCGCCCTGCTCGGCACCGCCGTCTACGCCGGCCTCGTCGACAAGAACCTGTGGGGCCACGTACGCCGCTGGGCCGGCATCATGATCGCCGTCATCCTCCTCAAGCCGGTCATCGTGATCGTCCTCGGCCTGGCCTCGGCGCTCTCCACGACCGACGGCCCCTCCGCCTTCTCCGCCGTCGTCTCCGGGCTGGCCATCATCATCCTGGCGATCTTCGCGTCCGCCATGATCTACCGCTTCGTCCCGGGCTTCGGCGACGAGATCGTCAGCCACCGCGCCGCCCGCCAGGACACCTCCAGCCGCGCCGCCAAGGCCGCCATCGCCACCCCCGCCACCGTCCTGCGCCAGGGCATGGGCACGCACGGCGCCCGCGACGGCGCGGCGGCCGGCGGCGCCCAGGCCGCCACGGGCGGCGGCCAGCGCGGCGGGGCCGGCGGCAGCGCCGTCTCCGGCGGCGTCGCCGCCCACGGCAACCGCGGCACCGGAACGTCGTCCACCGGATCGCCCAGCGGCCCGGCCCCCGGTAACCGAGGAGGAGGCAGCAGGTGACCAGCCCGCCGCACACACTCACCCGCCGCCGTACGTACCTCATCGGCCGGGCCCGCCCCCAGGCCCTCGTCGGCCGCAACCGCGAGACGGGCGAGATCGCCCTGATCGTCGCCGGGGCCTTCCTCGGCATGATGAGCGGCATCCTCGTCCCGCAGCTCACGCTGCGGATCGTCGGCCTCGTCGGCTTCCCCTTCCTCGCCCTCGCGGCCATCTACATGCCGTACAACGGCCGCACGTTCTACAAGTGGTACGAAATCAACCGACACTTCCGCCGCACCCAGCGCACCGGCGCCACCTACCGTTCCGGCGCCGCCGAGGCCGGCACCAGCCTCAGCGGCAGCGAGGTCGAGATCGGCGCGCCCCCCGGCGTCGGCCGCGTCCAGTGGCTGGCAGCGCCCTTCGGCCCGGACGAGATCGCCGTCCTCCTCCACACGGAGAAGCGCACCATCACGGCGGCCATAGAAATCGAGGGCCCCGGCGTCGGCCTGCGCGACAGCGAGGACCAGGAAGCCCTGGTCGAACGTTTCGGCACGCTCCTCAAGCACGTCGCCAACGGCGACGGCCACGTCACCCGGCTCCAGATGCTGGCCCGTACGCTCCCGGCCGACCCCGACGCGCACGCCAACGACGTCGCCGACCGCGGCGACCCGGGCTCCCCCGCCTGGCTCCAGGACTCCTACGACCAGCTCCAGTCCATGGTGTCCACCTCCAGCGAGCAGCACCGCGCCTACCTGGTCGCCTGCATGCACCACTCCCGCGACCTGAGCAACGAGGCGCAGGCCGTGGCCCGCGCCGACCGCGCCACCGGCCGGCGCCGCATGTCCCAGGACGAGGGCCTGGCCGTCATCATGGCCCGCGAACTCGCCGACATCTGCGCCCGCCTGACCGAGGCCGACATCCGCGTCCGCCAGCCCCTGGGCGAGGCCCGGCTGGCCTCCCTCATCCACTCCATGTACGACCCGGACCACCCGATCGACCACCTCCAGGCCATGTCCCGCCGCAACGCCTGGCCGGCCGAACTCGACGCCCGCGAGCCCACCTACCTCCAGGCCAAGACCCGCGAGTCCGACACCCGCGAGCCGTGGTGCCACGCCACCGCCTGGGTGAAGGAGTGGCCGATGACCCCGGTCGGCGTCAACTTCCTCGCCCCGATCCTCGTCCACACCCCGGACGTGATCCGCACTGTCGCCGTCTGCATGGACCTCGAACCCACCGAGCTGGCCATCGAGCGCATGCTCACCGAGAAGACCAACGACGACGCCGAGGCGTCCCGCGCCGCGAAGATGAACCGCACCGTCGACCCGCGCGACGTCGCCGCCCACAGCCGCGTCGACCAGCGCGGCGACGACCTCGCCTCCGGTGCCGCCGGCGTCAACCTGGTCGGCTACCTGACGGTCTCCTCCCCCAACCCCGAGGCGCTGGCCCGCGACAAGCGCACCATCCGCGCCTCCGCCGGCAAGTCGTACCTCAAACTGGAGTGGTGCGACCGGGAACACCACCGCGCGTTCGTCAACACCCTCCCTTTCGCCACCGGGATCAGGCGATGACCGTCCCCCCGCTCATTCCCTCCAGGGAGGAGCCGCCATGCCGGCCCGCGACCCGCTGAGCCTGATCACCGAAGCGTTCACCAGCCTCCTCTTCGGCCGCACCGAGACCACCCGGCTCCCCGTGCGCACCTCCACCGGGCAGGCCCAGGCCGTCTACCTGCCCACCGCCGCTCCCGGACTCGGCGACTCCGGGGTGATCATCGGCCGCGAGGTCTACTCCGGCAAGGGCTACATCTACGACCCGTTCCAGCTGTACGGCCAGCAACTCCCCGCCCCGCACTGGCTGGTCCTCGGCGAGTCCGGCAACGGCAAGTCCGCGCTGGAGAAGACGTACGTCCTGCGCCAGCTGCGCTTCCGGGACCGGCAGGTCGTCGTCCTGGACGCCCAGGGCGAGGACGGCGTCGGCGAGTGGAACCTGGTCGCCCAGCAGTTGGGCATCACTCCCATCCGCCTGGACCCGATGGCCGCCCTCGATGGCACCGTACGGCTCAACCCCCTCGACCCGGCCATCACCACCACCGGCCAGCTCGCCCTGCTGCGCACCATCATCGAGGTGGCCCTGGGGCGCGGCCTGGACGAACGCTCCGGCTTCGCCCTCAAGGTGGCCCACGCCTACGTCAACAAGGCCGCCGCCGAGAGCCCGCAGCGCCGCCAGCCGATCCTCACCGACATCGTGGAACGGCTGCGGCACCCGCTCCCCGAGTCCGCCGACGCCATGAACGTGGCGCTGGAGGATGTCCGCGCCTGGGGCCTGGATGTGGCCCTGGTGCTGGACCGCCTCGTCGACGGCGACCTGCGCGGCATGTTCGACGGCCCGACGACCGTGGGCATCGACCTCGACGCCCCGCTCATCGTCTTCGACCTCTCCCACATCGACCGCAACTCCATAGCGATGCCGATCCTGATGGCGATCGTGGGCGTCTGGCTGGAACACACCTGGATCAGGCCGGACCGCAAGAAGCGCATCTTCCTGGTCGAGGAGGCGTGGCACATCATCAACTCGCCCTCCGTCGCCCAGCTCTTCCAGCGGCTGCTGAAGTTCGGCCGCCGGCTCGGCCTGTCCTTCGTCGCCGTCGTGCACCACCTCTCGGACGTCGTGGACGGCGCGGCCGCGAAGGAGGCCGCGGCGATCCTCAAGATGGCGTCCACCCGGACCATCTACGCCCAGAAGTCGGACGAGGCCCGCGCCACCGGGCAGGTACTGGGCCTGCCCCGCTGGGCCGTGGAGATCATCCCCACCCTCACCCCGGGCATGGCCGTGTGGGACGTCAACGGCAACGTCCAGGTCGTCAAGCACCTGGTGACCGAGTCCGAACGCCCCCTCGTCTTCACCGACCGCGCCATGACGGAGTCCTCCGCCCAGCGGGATGCCCTCGCGCAGGGGCCCGCGGCGCTGGAGGCCGGTTCCGGGGACGGGAACCCGCTGGGCCTCGCCGACCCCTTCGAGGCCGAGACGGAGGAACGGGTCATCTCCTTCGAGAAACGGCAGGGCGTCGGATGAGCGGCAGCACCCCACCCCCGGACCGCGACCGCCGCGGCGGCGTCCCGGACACCCTTCTCGTCGGCGGGCTCGGCTTCGTCCTCGGTCTGACCGTCCTCACCTGGACCGCCACCGGCCTCGCCGGCTGGGTCGCGCACGGCGCCTGGCCGGACGGCGTGACCTTCCTGCGGACGGCCACCGCCCTGCGGTCCTTCCTGACGGCGCCGGGCGACGTGCCCGCCGCCTGGCCGCAGGCCGACGCGGAGACCCTGCCCGGCGCCGGACTGCTGTGGCTGATCTTCCTGGTGCTGGTCATCATGCTGTTCGGCGGCGTCCTGTGGATCGCCATCCGCGTCTCGCGCTGGCGCGCCCGCCCCGGCCGCCGGCCGGTACCAGAAGAGGCGGCGGAGTACGAGGCTCCGCCGGCCGTACGGGCAGCGGCACCGGCGGAGGCACCGGCACCCGCACCGCGTGCGTACGAGCCGCCCCACCCCCAGCAGCCCGCCCCGGCCGATCCGGTGCCCGTCCCGCCCGCCCCCGCACCGGACTTCACCGCGGCGGTGCTGGCCGCCCCCGAGGGCCTGATCGTCATCGACCCCGACACCCGGCTGTGGGCCAGGACGGCGGCCCGGCGCGGCAAACAGGGGCCCGTCCACGTCTACGATCCCGGCCACGCCTCGGACGCGCCCGTACGCCTGCGCTGGACGCCCCAGCGCGGCGCGGAGGACATGCCGGCCGCACGGAGCCGCGCGAGGGCTCTGCTGAGCCCGGTACGGCCCACGGAGCCCATCTTCCAACTGGACGCGGAGACCTCGGAGACACTGCTGCGCTGCTATCTGCACGCCGCCGCTCTCGCCGGGGAGCCGATCCAGAGCGTCCAGCGCTGGGCCCAGGGGAAGGCGGGCGGTGAGCCGGGCAAGATCCTGCGCACCCACCCGCGCGCGGCCGGCGGCGCCTCGATGGAGCTGGAGAGCGCCCTGACCTCGATGCCCGACCGCAGGGACGCCGCGCTGGTGCTCATCGGCCGTGCGCTGGACGGCCTGGATCAGTTGCACATCCGTCAGTCCTGTACCCCGGGCCGGGTGGACACCCTGGCGCTGGACAATCTCGCCAACGAGGGCGCCACCCTGTACGTCGTCGGCGACCACGCGCCGACGGCGCCGTTCCGGGCGGCCCTGGTGGACGCGCTGGTGGCCGAGCAGCCGAAGCTGACGGTCATCGGGAGAGCGTGAGCTCCAGCGCCCGTGTCCCGGGGGCCCGGGGGTCGACGTGGCTCCTGCCGTTGGGGAGGAAGCCGAGCGAGGCGTAGAAGCGGGCCGCGCGCGGGTTGTTCTCGTGGACGCGGAGCCGGATCTCGCGGTCACCGGCCCACGAGATGGCTTCCTCCATCAGCTCCGCGGCCATGCCGGTGCCGCGGTGCTCGGGCCGCACGTACACCCCCACCACGACCACGTGATCCGCCGCGGGGTCGGGCTCCGCATACACGCTGACCATGCCGGCCCAGGGCCGGTGCTCCCCGGTTTCCCCGATGAAGGTGACGGTACGGGCGCCGGCGGCCCGCCGTTCCCATTCCTCCCGGGGGATCTCCAGGGCGGCCTCGTGGGTCTGGTAGAACGCCACACCGGCCAATGGGTCCCGCAGCGCGGCCAGTCGCAGCTCCCGCAGCCGCGCCCAGTCCTCACGGCGGGTCCTGCGGATCGTGTACGGGTCCGACGAGTCCATGAAACAAGAGTAGGCCCGTTGGGGATCGGAATCCCCAACGGGCCTACTCTGTATAAAAATTGTTCGGCGGCGACCTACTCTCCCACACGGTCCCCCATGCAGTACCATCGGCGCTGAAAGGCTTAGCTTCCGGGTTCGGAATGTAACCGGGCGTTTCCCTTTCGCCATGACCACCGAAACTCTAAATGGTTGTCATTCGAAAAAAAATCACAGTGGACGCGAGCATCTGAGGACAAGCCCTCGGCCTATTAGTACCAGTCAACTCCACCTCTTACAAGGCTTCCATATCTGGCCTATCAACCCTGTCGTCTACAGGGAGCCTTAACCCATCAAGTGGGTGGGAGTCCTCATCTCGAAGCAGGCTTCCCGCTTAGATGCTTTCAGCGGTTATCCTTTCCGAACGTAGCCAACCAGCCATGCCCTTGGCAGAACAACTGGCACACCAGAGGTTCGTCCGTCCCGGTCCTCTCGTACTAGGGACAGCCCTTCTCAAGACTCCTGCGCGCGCAGCGGATAGGGACCGAACTGTCTCACGACGTTCTAAACCCAGCTCGCGTACCGCTTTAATGGGCGAACAGCCCAACCCTTGGGACCAACTCCAGCCCCAGGATGCGACGAGCCGACATCGAGGTGCCAAACCATCCCGTCGATACGGACTCTTGGGGAAGATCAGCCTGTTATCCCCGGGGTACCTTTTATCCGTTGAGCGACGGCGCTTCCACAAACCACCGCCGGATCACTAGTCCCTGCTTTCGCACCTGCTCGACCTGCCAGTCTCACAGTCAAGCTCCCTTGTGCACTTACACTCACCACCTGATGACCAACCAGGCTGAGGGAACCTTTGGGCGCCTCCGTTACTCTTTAGGAGGCAACCGCCCCAGTTAAACTACCCACCAGACACTGTCCCCGATCCGGATCACGGACCCAGGTTAGACATCCAGCACGATCAGAGTGGTATTTCAACAACGACTCCACCTGAACTAGCGTCCAGGCTTCACAGTCTCCCACCTATCCTACACAAACCGAACCGAACACCAATATCAAGCTATAGTAAAGGTCCCGGGGTCTTTCCGTCCTGCTGCGCGAAACGAGCATCTTTACTCGTAGTGCAATTTCACCGGGCCTATGGTTGAGACAGTCAAGAAGTCGTTACGCCATTCGTGCAGGTCGGAACTTACCCGACAAGGAATTTCGCTACCTTAGGATGGTTATAGTTACCACCGCCGTTTACTGGCGCTTAAGTTCTCAGCTTCGCCACACCGAAATGTGACTAACCGGTCCCCTTAACGTTCCAGCACCGGGCAGGCGTCAGTCCGTATACATCGCCTTACAGCTTCGCACGGACCTGTGTTTTTAGTAAACAGTCGCTTCTCGCTGGTCTCTGCGGCCACCCCCAGCTCAGAGAGCAAGTCTCATCACCGGAAATGGCCCCCCTTCTCCCGAAGTTACGGGGGCATTTTGCCGAGTTCCTTAACCATAGTTCACCCGAACGCCTCGGTATACTCTACCTGACCACCTGAGTCGGTTTAGGGTACGGGCCATTGTGAAACTCGCTAGAGGCTTTTCTCGACAGCATAGGATCATCCACTTCACCACAATCGGCTCGGCATCAGGTCTCACCCTCGTGTGGAACGGATTTACCTGCTCCACGGGCCACACCCTTACCCCGGGACAACCACCGCCCGGGCTGGACTACCTTCCTGCGTCACCCCATCACTCACCTACTACAGGTCTGGACCACCGACTCCACCACTCCACCCACCCCCGAAGGGACAGATGGCGGCTTCGCGGGCTTAGCATCGCCTGATTCAGCGTTGGCGCTCCACAACGGGTACCGGAATATCAACCGGTTATCCATCGACTACGCCTGTCGGCCTCGCCTTAGGCCCCGACTTACCCTGGGCAGATCAACTTGACCCAGGAACCCTTAGTCAATCGGCGCAAGAGTTTCCCACTCTTGTATCGCTACTCATGCCTGCATTCTCACTCGCATACCGTCCACAACTCGTTTCCACGGCTGCTTCACCCGGCACACGACGCTCCCCTACCCACCACAACCCTCGTTAGAAGTATTGTTGCAGTGACACGACTTCGGCGGTGTACTTGAGCCCCGCTACATTGTCGGCGCAGAATCACTCGACCAGTGAGCTATTACGCACTCTTTCAAGGGTGGCTGCTTCTAAGCCAACCTCCTGGTTGTCTCTGCGACTCCACATCCTTTCCCACTTAGCACACGCTTAGGGGCCTTAGTCGATGCTCTGGGCTGTTTCCCTCTCGACCATGGAGCTTATCCCCCACAGTCTCACTGCCGCGCTCTCACTTACCGGCATTCGGAGTTTGGCTAAGGTCAGTAACCCGGTAAGGCCCATCACCTATCCAGTGCTCTACCTCCGGCAAGAAACACACGACGCTGCACCTAAATGCATTTCGGGGAGAACCAGCTATCACGGAGTTTGATTGGCCTTTCACCCCTAACCACAGGTCATCCCCCAGATTTTCAACTCTGGTGGGTTCGGGCCTCCACGAGGTCTTACCCTCGCTTCACCCTGCCCATGGCTAGATCACTCCGCTTCGGGTCTAGGGCATGCTACTCAATCGCCCTGTTCGGACTCGCTTTCGCTACGGCTACCCCACACGGGTTAACCTCGCAACACACCGCAAACTCGCAGGCTCATTCTTCAAAAGGCACGCAGTCACGGCCATACACACAAGTGCGCATGACGACGCTCCCACGGCTTGTAGGCACACGGTTTCAGGAACTATTTCACTCCGCTCCCGCGGTACTTTTCACCATTCCCTCACGGTACTATCCACTATCGGTCACCAGGGAATATTTAGGCTTAACGGGTGGTCCCGCCAGATTCACACAGGATTTCTCGGGCCCCATGCTACTTGGGAAACCTTTAAGTGAGCCATGCAGATTTCAGCTACGGGGGTCTTACCCTCTACGCCGGGCCTTTCGCATGCCCTTCGCCTATCCACACAGTTTCTTACTCACCGACCGTCCGGCAGAACGATCAAAAAAGCTCCCACAACCCCGCATGCGCAACCCCTGCCGGGTATCACACACATACGGTTTAGCCTCCTCCGGTTTCGCTCACCACTACTCCCGGAATCACGGTTGTTTTCTCTTCCTGCGGGTACTGAGATGTTTCACTTCCCCGCGTTCCCTCCACACCGCCTATACATTCAGCAGTGGGTGACAGCCCATAACGACTGCCGGGTTTCCCCATTCGGAAACCCCCGGATCACAGCTAGGTTGACAACTCCCCGGGGACTATCGCGGCCTCCCACGTCCTTCATCGGTTCCTGGTACCAAGGCATCCACCGTGCGCCCTTAAAAACTTGGCCACAGATGCTCGCGTCCACTGTGCAATTCTCAAACAACAACCGAAGATTCGACCTTTCACAGCCGTACCTTCAGACACCCAACAGCGAACCAAATGATGCAGTCAATGTTCCACCCATGAGCAAACCACCGCCGAACACTCGCCGGCGTAGTGGCTCTGGACCGCTCTCGCGGTCTAGAAGCTCCTTAGAAAGGAGGTGATCCAGCCGCACCTTCCGGTACGGCTACCTTGTTACGACTTCGTCCCAATCGCCAGTCCCACCTTCGACAGCTCCCTCCCACAAGGGGTTAGGCCACCGGCTTCGGGTGTTACCGACTTTCATGACGTGACGGGCGGTGTGTACAAGGCCCGGGAACGTATTCACCGCAGCAATGCTGATCTGCGATTACTAGCGACTCCGACTTCATGGGGTCGAGTTGCAGACCCCAATCCGAACTGAGACCGGCTTTTTGAGATTCGCTCCACCTCGCGGTATCGCAGCTCATTGTACCGGCCATTGTAGCACGTGTGCAGCCCAAGACATAAGGGGCATGATGACTTGACGTCGTCCCCACCTTCCTCCGAGTTGACCCCGGCAGTCTCCCGTGAGTCCCCGGCACCCCCGAAGGGATCCGCTGGCAACACAGGATAAGGGTTGCGCTCGTTGCGGGACTTAACCCAACATCTCACGACACGAGCTGACGACAGCCATGCACCACCTGTACACCGACCACAAGGGGGCGACCATCTCTGGCCGTTTCCGGTGTATGTCAAGCCTTGGTAAGGTTCTTCGCGTTGCGTCGAATTAAGCCACATGCTCCGCCGCTTGTGCGGGCCCCCGTCAATTCCTTTGAGTTTTAGCCTTGCGGCCGTACTCCCCAGGCGGGGCACTTAATGCGTTAGCTGCGGCACGGACAACGTGGAATGTTGCCCACACCTAGTGCCCACCGTTTACGGCGTGGACTACCAGGGTATCTAATCCTGTTCGCTCCCCACGCTTTCGCTCCTCAGCGTCAGTATCGGCCCAGAGATCCGCCTTCGCCACCGGTGTTCCTCCTGATATCTGCGCATTTCACCGCTACACCAGGAATTCCGATCTCCCCTACCGAACTCTAGCCTGCCCGTATCGACTGCAGACCCAGGGTTAAGCCCTGGGCTTTCACAATCGACGCGACAGGCCGCCTACGAGCTCTTTACGCCCAATAATTCCGGACAACGCTTGCACCCTACGTATTACCGCGGCTGCTGGCACGTAGTTAGCCGGTGCTTCTTCTGCAGGTACCGTCACTTTCGCTTCTTCCCTGCTGAAAGAGGTTTACAACCCGAAGGCCGTCATCCCTCACGCGGCGTCGCTGCATCAGGCTTTCGCCCATTGTGCAATATTCCCCACTGCTGCCTCCCGTAGGAGTCTGGGCCGTGTCTCAGTCCCAGTGTGGCCGGTCACCCTCTCAGGCCGGCTACCCGTCGTCGTCTTGGTAGGCCACTACCCCACCAACAAACTGATAGGCCGCGGGCTCATCCTGCACCGCCGGAACTTTCCACACACGAGCATGCGCTCATGTGTCGTATCCGGTATTAGACCCAGTTTCCCGGGCTTATCCCAGAGTGCAGGGCAGATTGCCCACGTGTTACTCACCCGTTCGCCACTAATCCCCGGCCGAAACCGGTTCATCGTTCGACTTGCATGTGTTAAGCACGCCGCCAGCGTTCGTCCTGAGCCAGGATCAAACTCTCCATGAATGCTTCATGTAAGAGCAAGGAAAATCCTCGCTTAAATGCTGCACCTCAGACGAGGTCGAGATGCAGACTCAGTAAATAATCTGGCATTGACTATTTGGCACGCTGTTGAGTTCTCAAGGAACGGATGCTTCCTTTGGTTCCCTCTCAGGCCCCTCCGGGCTTTCCCTTCGTGTTTCCCAGCTTACCACACTCGGTTTCCCGAACTTGGCCTCCGCTGGGAGGAGTTGAGCCTTTCGGCCCGGTAAGTTTTTCGCCCTCCGGCGTGTCCACCACTTTAGGGGATTTCCCCGGCCGATCCAAATCCGGATCCTGGCCTGAGAACGTGCCCCCTGGGCGGCAACCTGGTGGACCTTACGGACCCCGCGGAGACAGTGTCAAATCGAGGTCACACGGCCGGGCGCACCCCTGTCCCAGGTGCTCTCCGACCACCCCCGGAGCGGCCTCAACGCAGCACCGTTTCCAGGAACTCGGTCCCCAGCCGGGCCACCACACCCAGGTCCAGACAGTGCTGCGCGTACCGCCCCTGCCGCCGTGTCGTCAGCAGGCCGGCCTTGCGCATCACCGCCAGATGACGGGAGACCTCGGGCGCGCTCATGCGCAGCGAGCCGGCCAACTCCCCCGTCGTGTGCGGGGCGAGGGCCAGACTGCGGCACATCCGCAGCCGTGTCGGATGGGCCAGTGCCTCCAGCCGTCGCGCCAGCGTCTCCGGTGTCGCCGGGTGCGGCAGGTTCGAGGAGGCCACCGGGTACTGGATCACCGGCCGCCATCCGGTGGCGTGCAGCGCGATCAGATGCGGCCGGCCGAAAGCTGTCGGGAAGAGGGCGATGCCCAGGCCCGCCGTCCGGTCCAGCGCCGTCGTCCGTCCGTCGTGGATCTTGTCGATCGTGAGCCTGCCCCCGGCCTCGTCCACCGTGATGACGGGCGACACCGCCCGCATCGCGGCGGCCAGCCCCTTGTGCCGCAACAGCTCGGTCTTGTGCCGGGCGTCGGCGGCCAGCCCGGGGCGTATCTCCTCCCACATCTGTGCGAAGAACGCCTCGTGGCAGTCCTCCAGCAGTCGCCGTATCCACGCCCGCACCGCCGCCGGGTCCAGCAGCAGCCGCTCCACGAAGGCCCGCTGGCGCGGGCCGCGGGCCGCCGCGCGCTCCAGGGCGTGATCCCGTCCCCGGGGGTCCGTGAGCGGATTCGTCGCGCCGGGATCCCCGTACCGCCAGGCCGCGCAAGATATCTCCAGGGCGGCCCCGACGTACCGCTCGTCGCTCATCTCCTCCGCCACGTCGAGCTCCTCCCGCAACGTGCGGCCCGGAGCGGTCGGCAGCAGGATGTCGGAGCGGGTCGAACGCCACAGGAAGTCCGCCTCGGTCAGCCGGTCGGCCAGATCGGCGGGCAGCGCGCGGTGCACGGCGGCGGCCCATTCCGCGCGGTCGGGATGGTGGCCCGGCTCGGACAGCACGTGCAGCGCCGCGCCGAGTTCGGCCAGCGGGGAGGGACCGAAGTGGAAGTGCTCGGCAGGCAGTCCTGCGATGTCGATGACCACGGTCATGTCCCCATTCTGGTGAGCGCGGGGCCCACCGGGGAGTCGGTTGACCGTCCTCGTCAATCCACGCGCGCCCTGGCCGCTGCCTGGCGCAGCGTGTGGCCATGGGCACCGACACCTCGTTCTTCGATCCCCGCCATCCCTGGCGTTCCTCCACCGGCGAACTCGACGCGGCCTATTGGGACGCCGTACAGCTGCACCGGCTGCGGCGGCGACCGCGGGCGTTCCTGCGTATCCGCCGATTCCGCCGGCGCGGCCCCGATATTCGGTAGCGGGCCTCTCCCGCGGCCCCCTAGGCTCCGGCGTTTTGGCTCCGGAGGAAAAGGGGGTTTCTGACATGCGGACGTCCGGGCTGTACCGCGCTGTCGCAGGCAGTAGTTTCCGGCGTTATGCGACCTATCGGGTCGCTACTGCCGCCGGTGTATTCACCAATACGATCTTCGGTTTCTTCATGAGCTACACGTTTATCGCGCTGTGGGATCAGCGCCCCGATCTCGGGGGTTACGACCAGGCGCAGGCGCTCACCTTCGCGTGGGTGGGCCAGGGACTGCTCGCCGCCACCGCCGTCATCGGCGGCGGTTTCCGTGAGGAACTGCAGGAGCGGATCCGTACCGGAGCGGTCTCCATCGATCTCTACCGGCCGGTGGATCTCCAGATGTGGTGGCTTTCGGCCGATCTCGGCCGGGCCGTTTTCCATCTGCTGGGGCGCGGGGTGGTGCCGCTGGCCGTCGGGGCGCTGGTCTTCGAGCTGGCGCTGCCCACCGATCCGCTGCGCTGGCTGCTGTTCGGCTGCGCGGTGCTGCTGGCCCTGCTGGTGAGTTTCGCGATCAACTTCCTGGTGGCGCTGGTCGCCTTCTGGCTGCTCGACGGCAACGGGCTGAACATGGTCAGCAATCTGCTCGGAATGTTCTGTTCCGGGATGGTGATGCCGCTCACGGTGTTCCCCGAACAACTCGGCACCTTCCTCCAGTGGCTGCCGTGGGCGGCGCTGCTCCAGGTGCCGGCCGATGTGCTGCTGGGGCGGTACTCGGGCGCCGGCGCGTTCGCCGTGCTGCTGTTCCCGCTGGTGTGGGCGGTCGTCCTGCTGCTGCTGGGGCGCGCCGTGCAGGCGGCGGCGACGCGGCGTGTGGTGGTGCAGGGTGGTTGAGGGTCTGCGCGGTTACGCGCTGATCGCCGCGATGTGGTTCCGTTCCACGCTCGCGTACCGCGCCTCGTTCGTGCTCACCACGCTCGGGCACGCGGCGAGCAGCGCGCTGGAATTCGTGGGCATTCTGATTATTTTCTCGCACGTCGACCAGCTGGGCGGTTTCTCGGTCGGCGAGGTGGCGCTCATGTACGCCACCGCCAGTTGTTCCCTGGGGCTCGCGGACCTGTTCCTCGGCAACATGGACCAGCTGGGCGCCCGGATCCGGGACGGCAGCGTTGACACCATGCTGATCCGTCCCGTTCCGCTGTTCGCCCAGGTCGCCGCCGACCGGTTCGTGCTGCGCCGGGTGGGCCGGATCATCCAGGGGGTGCTGGTGCTGGGCTGGGCGATCTCCCGCCTGGACACCACGTTCTCGCCGCTGGAGTACGTGCTGCTGGCCGGGGTGATCGGGTGCGGCGCGGTGATCTTCGGGGCGCTGTGGGCACTCGGCGGGGCGTTCCAGTTCTGGGCGCAGGACGCGGCCCAGGTGCAGAACTCGGTGACCTACGGCGGCAACCGGCTGCTCCAGTACCCGCCGACGATCTACGGCACCGAGCTGCTGCGCGGGGTGACGTACCTCGTCCCGCTGGCCTTTGTGAACTGGATACCGCTGCTGCGGTTGCTGGACCGGGAGAGCCCTCTGGGGCTGCCCGGCTGGGTGGACTTCCTCTCCCCGCTGGTGGCGGTCGCCCTGTGCGTGCTGACCGCCGTGGTGTGGCGGGTGGGGATCCGGACCTATCGGAGTACGGGGAGCTGAGATGAGCGGCATGGACACGACGCGGGACGAGCTGATCGTGCTGGAGGATCTGGAGAAGGTCTTCCAGGTGCGGCGGAAGGCGGGCCGGTTCCGGCGGACCCGTACCGAGGTGCGGGCGGTGGACGGCATCTCGTTCACCGTGCGGCGCGGCGAGATGGTCGGGTACATCGGTCCGAACGGTGCCGGGAAGTCGACCACGATCAAGATGCTGACCGGGATCCTGACCCCGAGCGGGGGCCGGCTGCGGGTGGCGGGCATCGATCCGCAGCGCGAGCGCGCCCGGCTGGCCCGGCGGATCGGGGTGGTGTTCGGTCAGCGCACCACGCTGTGGTGGGATCTGCCGCTGCGAGATTCGTACGGTCTGGTGCGCCGCATGTACCGGGTGCCGCGCGCCAGGTTCCGGGAGAACCTGGAGCGCTGCGTGGAACTGCTGGATCTGGCGGAGCTGCTGGACGTACCGGTGCGGCAGTTGTCGCTCGGGCAGCGGATGCGCGGCGACATCGCGGCGGCGCTGCTGCACGATCCTGAGGTGCTGTACCTGGACGAGCCGACGATCGGGCTCGATGTGATCAGCAAGGCGAAGGTGCGCGGGTTTCTGCGGGACCTGAACGCCGAGCGGGGCACGACGGTGCTGCTCACCACCCACGATCTGACCGACATCGAGCAGTTGTGCCGCCGGGTGATGGTGATCGACCACGGACGGCTGATGTACGACGGCGACCTGGCCGGGCTGCACGAGGCCGGTGCGAGCGAGCGGCAGTTGGTGGTGGATCTGGAGCGCGAGCAGCCGCCGATCAGTGTCGAGGGGGCGCGCACCGTACGGGTGGAGGGCCCGCGCCAGTGGCTGGCGTTCCCGGCCGGGGCGAGCGCGGCCCCGCTGGTGGCGCGGGTCGCCGAGGCGTATCCGCTGGTCGATCTGTCGGTGCAAGAGCCGGACATCGAGGATGTCATCGCCCGGATGTACGCCGGGGACGCCCAGGGGGAGGCGGTGGGGGTGACGTCCTGAGCGGGCGGTCGTGAACATCGTCGTGCGGGGTCCTCGGCCGGGGCCGGGCGGCGAGGGTCCTGGTGTTCCGGCGGCCGGGGCGAACGTCCTGGCCGCCATCGCCCCCGCCCGGCGGCCCACCCGGCGGCTACCGTCCGGAGGCGAGTTCGCGGCTGCGGTCGCGGGCCGCCTCCAGTGCCGCGATGAGGGCGGCGCGCACGCCGTGCTTTTCCAGTTCGCGGATCGCGTTGATGGTGGTGCCGCCGGGCGAGGTGACGGCCTCGCGCAGCACGACGGGGTGTTCGCCGCTGTCGCGCAGCATCACGGAGGCGCCGACGGCGGCCTGCACGATCAGGTCGTGCGCCTTGTCGCGGGGCAGGCCCAGCAGGATGCCGGCGTCCGTCATGGCCTCGACCAGGTAGTAGAAGTACGCGGGCCCCGAGCCGGACAGCGCGGTGGCGGCGTCCTGCTGGGACTCCGGCAGCCGCATGGTCGCGCCGACGCCGCCCAGGAGGCGTTCGGCGTGCGCGAGCTGCTCCTCGGTGGCGTGCGCGCCGCCGGAGATGACGGTCATGCCCTCGTCCACCAGCGCGGCCGTGTTGGGCATGGCCCGCACCACCGGCGTGCCGGGGGTCAGGCGCTCCTCGACGAAGGCGGTGGGGATGCCGGCGGCGACCGAGATGACGAGCCGGTCGGCGGGGGTGTGCGGGGCGAGTTCGTCGAGCAGGGCGCCCATGTCCTGGGGCTTGACGGACAGGATGAGGGTGTCGGCGCTCTTGGCGGCCTCGGCGTTGGAGACGGCGGTGACCCCGTACCGGGCGCGCAGGGCCTCGGCCCGCTCGGCCCGGCGCGCGGACACCAGCACGTCGCCGGGGGCCCAGCCGCCGCGCAGCATGCCGCCGAGGAGGGCCTCACCGATCTTGCCGGTGCCGAGAACAGCGATCTTCTGAGTCATTCCCCCATGGTGCACTGCGGGCCGGGGGTGTCAGGCCGGTGTCCGCACAGCGGTCAGCCGCACGAGGTACGGCTCGGTGACCTGTCCGTCCGGGAAGACCTCGCGCAGCGCGGCGCGCTCGGCCTCCAGCAGGGCAGCGGCGCGGTCGGCGGGCAGGGTGGCGAGCGTGGAGTGGGTGGCGAGGGAGGCGACGTGGGTGTCCAGCGGGATGGTGCGGGACCAGCGCAGCTCGCGGTAACGGGGGGTGAGGGCGGGGGCGAGGTCCCGGACGAGAGCGGGAGCGCGGTCGGTGACGTCGAACTGGTGGCGGGGGGTGAGGCGGTCCTGCTGGGCGGCGACCCACTGGACGGAGTCGTCGGGGACGTTCCACCACAGCGCGAGCGCGCCGCCGGGCCGCAGGACGCGCAGCACTTCGGGGACGGAACGGGTGGGGTCCGTCCAGTGCCAGGCCTGGGCGTAGGTCACCAGATCGAAGGAATCCGCGGCGAAGGGGAGCGCGTCGCCCGAGCCGCGCACGACGGGAACGTCCGGGAGCTGGGAGCGGAGTTGGGCGGCCATGCCGGGGCCGGGTTCGGCGGCGGTGACCCGTGCCCCGCGCGCCACCATCGGGGCGGTGCCGATGCCGGTGCCCGCGCCCACGTCCAGGACGTCGGCCCCGGCCAGCGGACGTCCCGTCAATTCCTCGACGGCGTCGTAGAGCGCGGTGGGGTAGCCGGGGCGGCTGGCCGCGTACTCGGTGGCGATGGCGTTGAAGGAGGAGGCGAGGGTGGCCTTGGAGGCGGTCATACGCTCTCCCCTTCCCGCTCAGCGGCGCCTGGCACCCTCCCCCCGCCTTCGGCCGGGGGTGCCCCCATCCCCGGCGCGGCCGGCCTTGCGGGAGGGGTTGCGGGAGCGCTTGGAGGTGAGGCGTTCGTAATGCTCGACGGCCGCCTCGTGGTCCATGCGGCGCATCCGCTCGCCCGGCGCCTCGACCGCGCTGCGCAGCGCGTACGCCAGCAGGATCCCGACGAAGCCGATGATCTTGATGCTGCGGAAGGCGGCCTCGTCCGCGCCGGCCGAAGGCTGGGGGCGGGTCCAGCCGCGCATGGCGCGGGTGAAGGCCATGGCCGTGCAGCCCGCGAAGGCGACGATCACCAGGACGCGCAGCCAGGACGCGCTCTGCGACAGCGTCAGCCCGTTGTAGCCCAGCTTCAGCCCCAGGATGCCGAGGGCCGCCAGCAGGGACGCCCCGAGGCCGAGCGCGAAGCGCCGCGCGCCGTAACCGCGCGTGTGGTCCACCCAGCTGGTGCCGTAGAAGCGGATCGGGTCCGGCTGGGGTCGCTGTGTCTGGGGTGTGGACATGTTGTCGATTATGACGGGCGGGCCCTTGCCCTTTGTAGGGTGAGTTTCCACTTGTCTCAGGGGAGCGGCCATGACGGACGGCACCGCGCCGGACAGGCTCGGCGACTACGTGCTGGAACGGCGTCTGGGCAGCGGCGGCATGGGGGTGGTCTACCTCGCCCGCACGGTCGCGGGACGGCAGGTCGCGGTGAAGGTGATCCGCCGGGAGTACGCCCAGGACCCGGGGTTCCGGGCCCGGTTCCGCCGGGAGGTGGCGGCGGCCCGCAAGGTGGGCGGCGCGTACACCGCCCCGGTGATCGACGCCGACCCGGACGGCGATCCGCCGTGGCTGGCCACGCTGTTCGTTCCCGGCGGTTCGCTCACCGACCGGGTGGGCCGCGACGGCCCGCTGGGGGCGCGCGAGGCGGCGCGGGTGGGCGCGCAGCTGGCGGAGGCGCTGCGCGACATCCACGGCCGGGGGCTGGTGCACCGGGATCTGAAGCCGGGCAATGTGCTGCTGGCCGGGGACGGGGTGCGGGTCATCGACTTCGGCATCTCGCGGGCGCTGTCGGACTCGCACCGGTTGACGGAGACGGGCGCGGTGCTGGGCTCGCCGCCCTTCATGGCGCCGGAGCAGCTGACCGGCGGCGCCGAGGTGACGCAGGCTGCGGATGTGTTCGCGCTGGGCGCGGTGGTGGCGTTCGCGGCGACAGGGCGCAGTCCCTTCGAGTCGGGCGGCGAGCTGCCGGGGCCCGATCCGCTGGCCGTGGCCTACCGGGTGGTGCACGAGGAGCCGGATCTCGCCGCGGTGCCCGAGCCGCTGCGCGAACTGGTGGCGCTGTGTCTGGCGAAGGACCCGGAGCGGCGGCCGGACGTGGCCACGGTGCTGCGGATGGCGGCGTGGGCGGACTCCCGGGCGCAGGCGGGTGAGGTACGGGCGTCGCCGGTGTGGCAGGCCGCGCGGGGCACGGCGGAGCCGGCCACGGGGCCGGGTCCGGTCACGGCCGGACCGCGCGGGTCGCGCACACGGAGGCTGCTGCTGGTCGCGGCGGTCGCGGTGGCCGTCCTGGCGGCGGCCGGGGTCGGGGCGCGTCTGCTGTGGCCGCACGACGGTTCGACGGCGCCGCCCGCGGGAGACCCCGGCGGGACGTCGGCGGCCCCCGCGCCGGCCGCCGAGCCGTGGGAGCTGGACCTGACCGCGTTCGGGGTGCAGGACGCGCCGACCGAGGGGTTCCGCTGCCGGGCGCTGGCCCCGGACGGTCTGCTGTGCACGGCGCAGGGGCTGCGTACCGTCGCGCTGGAGGTGTCCGGCGGCGAGCTGTGGCGGCACGACGGGCCGCGCACCGCGATGCTGCCGCCGGAAGGGCTGGCGGCGGGCGAGGTGGTCTTCGCGCGCTCGCAGCAGGGCCTGGTCGCCCTCGATCCGGACGGCGGCGAGGAGCTGTGGGAGATCGACGCGCCGGAGCTGAACGGGGAGCTGGTGGCCGTGGGCGACCGGATCGCGCTGCGGAACGGCGACAGCACGGTGCGGTTCTACGCCCAGGACGCCCCGGAGCGGGTGGGCCTGTGGGAGGCCCCGGGGCGCTATCTGACGGACATGCGGGCCCACGAGGACCGCGTGCTGGTGGTGAGCCGTGAGGAGGAGTCCGGGGGCTTCCCCGAGCTGATGCTGCTGGACGAGTCCGGCAATCCGCGCTGGCACGCCCCGCGCACGCCCCCGGACACCGGCAGCCTGCTGGAGCTGGTGGGGCTCGACGGTCAGGCGGCGTACTTCGACGAGTGGGACCCGGAGCTGCCGGTGTCGGTGGCCGTGCAGCGGATGGATCTGGACACCGGGGAGTGGACGCGGACGGAGCTGCCGCACATGGCCGATCCGCGCTCGGTGCTCGCGGACGACGGCCTGGTGTACGCGACGGACTCGGCGGGCCGGGTGACGGCGGTGGACGCGGCGGCGGGCGAGATCCGCTGGAGCGAGGACACCGGGGTGAGCGGCGCGTCCACGCCGACGGTGGCGGACGGCCGGCTGTACACCGTGGACGGGCGGGGGCGGCTGGTCATCGTGGACAGCGCCGACGGCGGCACGCTGTGGTCGGGCGAGCCGCACGAGGGCACCCCGGGCCTGGGCAGCGGCGCCTGGGCGCCGGCGCCGGTGGTGGCGGACGGCTGGGCGTACGTGGTGACGCTGGGGAACACGCTCTACTCGGTGCGGCTGCCCGACCTGTGACCCGCGCCGGGGGGTGGGTGCTCCCCGAAACGTCGTCGCGGGTCTCCCCGGCCCGGACGAGTGAACCGTCCCGGCCGGGGAGACCCGCGTACGGAGCGCTCCGGCGCCGCCATCGGCCCGGCTGCTCGGGGCAGCCCCGGAAGGTCAGCCCTCCAGCTTGCTGATGTCGCGCACCGCGCCCTTGTCCGCGCTCAGAGCCATCGCCGCGTACGCGCGCAGCGCCAGCGACACCTTGCGCTCGCGCCCCACCGGCGCGTACCGGCCGCCGAGCGCCTCGCGGCGCGCCGCCAGCTCGGCCTCCGGCACCTGGAGCTCGATGGCCCGGTTGGGGATGTCGATGCTGATCATGTCGCCGTCCCGGACCAGCGCGATCGCGCCGCCCGAGGCCGCCTCCGGGGAGACATGGCCGATGGACAGGCCCGAGGTGCCGCCGGAGAACCGGCCGTCGGTGATCAGCGCGCACTTGGCTCCGAGCCCGCGGCCCTTGAGGAACGCGGTCGGGTACAGCATCTCCTGCATGCCCGGACCGCCCTTGGGGCCCTCGTAGCGGACGACGACCACGTCGCCCTCCTTGACCCGCTTGGCCAGGATCGCGTCGACCGCCTGCTCCTGCGATTCGACGACGACGGCCGGGCCGGTGAAGGTCCAGATCGACTCGTCCACGCCGGCCGTCTTCACGACGGCGCCGTCGGGCGCCAGGTTCCCGGTCAGCACGGCGAGCCCGCCGTCCGCCGAGTACGCGTGGGCCGCGTCCCGGATGCACCCGCCGGCCGCGTCCACGTCCAGCGTGGCCCACCGCTCGGACTGCGAGAACGCCTTGGCCGAGCGCACACACCCCGGCGCCGCGTGGAACATCTCCACCGCCTCCGGCGCGGGCGAGCCGCCCCGGATGTCCCACTGCTTGAGCCACTCGTCCAGCGAGTCGGCGTGCACCGCGTGCACGTCCTCGTTCAGGAACCCGGCGCGGTGCAGCTCGCCCAGGATGGCGGGGATGCCGCCGGCCCGGTGCACGTCCTCCATGTGGTACGCCCCGTTCGGCGCGACCTTGCACACGCACGGCACCCGGCGCGAGACGGCGTCGATGTCGGCGAGGCCGAAGTCCAGCTCCGCCTCGACGGCCGCCGCCAGCAGGTGCAGCACGGTGTTGGTGGAGCCGCCCATGGCCACGTCCAGCGCCATCGCGTTCTCGAACGCCGCCCGCGAGGCCAGCGCGCGCGGCAGCACCGTGGCGTCGTCCTGGTCGTAGTACCGCTGGGTGATCTCCACGACGGTACGGCCGGCCGCCTCGTACAGCTCCTTGCGGGCGGTGTGGGTGGCCAGCACCGAGCCGTTGCCGGGCAGGGCCAGGCCCAGCGCCTCGACGAGGCAGTTCATGGAGTTCGCGGTGAACATCCCGGAACACGAGCCGCACGTCGGACAGGCCGCTTCCTCGATCCGCAGCAGGTCCTCGTCCGAGGTCGCGTCGGAGACGGCCTCGGACATGGCGTGCACCAGGTCGAGGTTGGAGCGGACGGTGCCGTCCACCAGGGTCGTCTTGCCGGCCTCCATCGGGCCGCCGGAGACGAAGACGGTGGGGATGTTCAGGCGCAGGGCTGCCATCAGCATCCCGGGGGTGATCTTGTCGCAGTTGGAGATGCAGATCAGCGCGTCCGCGCAGTGCGCCTCCGTCATGTACTCCACGGAGTCGGCGATCAGATCGCGCGAGGGCAGGGAGTACAGCATCCCGCTGTGGCCCATGGCGATGCCGTCGTCCACCGCGATGGTGTTGAACTCGCGCGGGATGCCGCCGGCCGCCTTGATGGCGTCGGAGACGATGCGGCCCACCGGCTGGAGGTGGGTGTGGCCCGGCACGAACTCGGTGAAGCTGTTGGCTACGGCGATGATCGGCTTGCCGAAGTCCTCCCGCTCTACGCCGGCGGCCCGGAGAAGGGCGCGGGCGCCCGCCATGTTGCGGCCGTGGGTGACGGTGCGGGACCTCAGGGTCGCCATGATTCTGCTCTCCTTCAGGACATGGAGCTGCGTACGTCGAGGCTACGCCTCCCGCCCGGGAGCTGGGACGGACATCCCGGAATCCGAGACGGAGCACACAGGGTCGGCCTGGTCGGCGGGGTGCGGTGCCAGCAGCGGAAGCGGGCGCACGCCCGGGGGCACGGCGGCGTGCACGGCCAGCCGCTGCTCGCACAGCCGGGCCAGCTCCTCGTACCCGTCCTTGCCCATCAGCTCGATCAGCTCGGGCCGGTAGGAGACGTACACCGGGCGCCCGGCGCCGTGCGCGCTGGGCGCGCCCGTGCACCACCAGTGCAGGTCGTGGCCGCCGGGGCCCCAGCCGCGCCGGTCGTACTCGCCGATCGACACGTACAGCAGTTCCTCGCCGTCCGGCTGCTCCACCCACTCGTAGGTGCGCCGCACCGGCAGCTGCCAGCAGACGTCGGGCTTGGTCTCCAGCGGCTCGCGGCCCTCGGCGAGCGCCATGGTGTGCAGCGCGCAGCCGGCGCCCGCGCCGAACCCGGGGCGGTTGAGGAAAATGCACGCCCCCTCGAAGCGCCGGGTCTGCCGCTCCCCGTCGTCGTCCAGCTGGATCCAGCCGCGCTCGGAGGTGCCCTCTGCGTGGAACTGCCAGGTCTCGGCGGTCAGCCGGGCGGCGTGCGAGGCCACCCGGGCCTCGTCCTCCTCGTCCGAGAAGTGCGCGCCCAGGGTGCAGCACCCGTCGGAGGCGCGGCCCGCCTTGATGCCCTGACAGCCGTCGCCGAACACACAGTGCCAGCGGGACGTCAGCCAGGTCAGATCACAGCGGAAGACCTGCTCGGGGTCGGCGGGATCGGGGAACTCCACCCATGCGCGGGGGTGATCCAGCGCCACCTCGTCGCCGGCGGCACGCCGCCGTGCTCCATCGAGCTGCCTGACTGTTCTGCCCGCCTTCGCCCTCTTCGTGATTGCCACCACGCCAGGGTAAGGGCCCCGGGTAGCGTTGACCCTCATGAGGCTCGGTGTTCTCGACGTGGGATCCAATACGGTGCATCTGCTGGTCGTCGACGCGCATCCGGGTGCGCGGCCGCTGCCGGCCTACTCGCACAAGGCGGAGTTGCGGCTGGCGGAGTTGCTGGACGACAGGGGTGCGATCGACACCGTCGGGATAGAGCGACTGATCGCGGTGGTCAAGGAAGCGCTGGAGGTCGCCGAGGACCAGGGGGTGGCGGAGCTGCTGCCGTTCGCGACCTCGGCGGTGCGCGAGGCGAGCAACGCGGACGTGGTGCTGGAACGCGTGGCGCGGGAGACCGGCGTGGCCCTCCAGGTGCTCTCGGGGGCGGACGAGGCGCGGCTGACGTTCCTGGCCGCGCGCCGCTGGCTGGGCTGGTCGGCGGGGCGGCTGCTGCTGTTCGACATCGGCGGCGGCTCGCTGGAGATCGCGTACGGGGTGGACGAGGCGCCGGACACGGCGGTGTCGCTGCCGCTGGGCGCGGGGCGGCTGACGGCGGCGCGGCTGCCCGGGGATCCGCCGGACCCGGCGGCGGTGAAGGCGCTGCGGCGCGAGGTGCGGAGCGAGATCGCCCGGGTGGTCGGCGACTTCACCCGTTTCGGGGCACCGGACCGGGTGGTGGCCACCTCCAAGACGTTCCGGCAGCTGGCCCGGCTGGCGGGCGCGGCACGGGCGGCGGAAGGGCTGTACGTACGGCGTGACCTCAGCCGTGAGGACCTGCGCTCGTGGGCGCCGAAGCTGATGGTGATGCCGGCGGCGGAGCGGGCCCAGTTGCCGGGGGTCTCGCAGGGGCGGGCTCCGCAGTTGCTGGCCGGGGCGGTGGTCGCGGAGGCGGCGCTGGATCTGTTCGACGTGGAGTCGGTGGAGATCTGCCCGTGGGCGCTGCGCGAAGGGGTGATCCTGCGCCGGCTGGACGGGATGCGCAACGGCTCGCCCGAGCGGTGACGGTGCCGGGCCGCCCCGCCCGGACGGGCGGGGCGCGGTTCCCGGGCGCGGTTCTGCGCGGCGCGCGGTCCTATGCGGTGCGCCGCCGCAGGGTGGCGGAGCCCAGGATCAGGACGCCGAGCGCGACGGCCGCGACGATGCCCAGGTCGCGCAGGTAGTGGCCGGTGACGCCGCTGTGCCGGAGCACCTGCTCGGCGGCGTCGACGGAGTAGGACATGGGCAGCACGTCGGAGACGTACTGGAGCACCGGCTGCATGGTGTCGCGGGGCGTGAACAGCCCGCACAGCAGCAGTTGCGGGAAGACGAACGCCGGCATGAACTGCACCGCCTGGAACTCGGAGGCGGCGAAGGCCGAGACGAACAGGCCCATCGCCGTGCCGAGCAGGGCGGTGAGGACGGCGACGAGCAGCAGCAGCCAGGGCGATCCGGCGACGGTGAGGTTCAGCAGCCACACGGCGATCCCGGTGACCAGTCCCGCCTGGAGGACGGCGAGGGTGCCGAAGGCCAGCGCGTAGCCGAGGATCAGGTCGGCCTTGGCCAGCGGCATGGCGAGCAGCCGTTCCAGGGTGCCGGAGGTGCGTTCGCGCAGGGTGGCGATGGAGGTCACCAGGAACATGGTCAGCATCGGGAAGATGCCGAGCAGGGACGAACCGATGCGGTCGAACTCGGCGTTCTTGTTGTCGAAGACGTAGAAGAGCAGCGTCAGCAGCAGCACCGGGACGAGCAGCAGCAGCGCCACGGTGCGCGGATCGTGGCGCAGCTGGCGCAGGACGCGGCGGGCGGTGGCGAGGGTACGGGCGGGGCTCACGCGGACGCGCCTCCCTCGTCAGCGGTGTCGACCAGGCGCAGGAACGCGCCCTCGATGGTGGCGGTGCCGGTGGTGGCGCGCAGTTCGTCCGGGCTGCCCTCGGCGAGGAGGACGCCCTCGCGCATCAGCAGCAGCCGGTGGCAGCGGTCGGCCTCGTCCATGACGTGCGAGGAGATCAGCAGCGTGGTGCCGCGTTCGGCGGCCAGCCGGTGGAACAGGTCCCACAGATCGCGCCGCAGCACCGGGTCGAGGCCGACCGTCGGCTCGTCCAGGATCAGCAGCTCGGGGGTGCCGAGCAGGGCGACGGCCAGCGAGACGCGGGAGCGCTGACCGCCGGAGAGCGAGGCGGTGAGCGCGTCCGCCTTGCCGGTCAGGTCCACGTCGCCGAGCGCCGCGGAGACCGCTTCCGCGCGCCGGGCGCGCGGGATGCCGAGTACGGCGGCGAAGTAGTCGAGGTTCTGCCGCACGGTCAGATCCCGGTAGACGGACGGGTCCTGGGTGACGTACCCGATCCGGTGCCGCAGCGGCGGGCTGCCGGCCGGGAGGCCGAGCACCTCCAGGGTGCCGCCGACCCGGGCCTGGGCGCCGACGACGGCGCGCATCAGGGTGGTCTTGCCGCAGCCGGACGGGCCCAGCAGCCCGGTGACGCTGCCGGATGGGACGGTGAAGTCGAGATCCCTGATGACCCGGGCGCCGCCGCGGACGACATCGAGACCGGTGGCCCGTACCGCGGCGGCGACGGCCTCCGCATCCGGTCGTTTATTCATCATGCGATGAATATTGCTGCGCACGGCCGCGCCCGTCAAGCGAAAGCGGCCCCTTAGGCTGGAGCGCGTGGCACATCAGGCGAAACCGGGGACGAAGGTCGCGCTGTCGACCGCCTCGGTGTATCCGGAGAACACCGCGGCCGCCTTCGCGACAGCCGCTCGCCTCGGCTACGACGGGGTCGAGGTCATGGTGTGGACCGACCCGGTGAGCCAGGACATCGAGGCACTGCGCCGGCTCTCCGACCAGTACGGGGTCCCGGTGCTCGCCATTCACGCCCCCTGCCTGCTGGTGACCCAGCGGGTGTGGTCCACCGACCCGTGGCGCAAGCTGCTCCGGGCCCGCGACGCCGCCGACCGGCTCGGCGCGAGCACCGTGGTCGTGCACCCGCCGTTCCGCTGGCAGCGCGGCTACGCCAGGGACTTCGTGGCCGGCGTCGGCCGGATGGCGCACGAGACGGACGTCAGGTTCGCCGTGGAGAACATGTACCCCTGGCGGTACCGGGACCGCGAGATGCTGGCGTACGCCCCCGGCTGGGACCCCACCGAGGAGGACTTCCGGCACTTCACCCTCGATCTGTCGCACGCGGCGACCTCCCGCAGCGACGCCCTGGCCATGGCCACCCGGATGGGCGACCGGCTCGGGCACGTCCACATGGGCGACGGCAGCGGATCGGGACGGGACGAGCACCTGGTGCCGGGACGCGGCACCCAGCCCTGCGCGGAGTTGCTGCACACACTGGCGGCGGCCGGGTACGACGGGCACGTGGTGATCGAGGTCAACACCCGGCGCGCCATGTCGGCGGCCGAGCGGGAGGCCGACCTGGCCGAGGCGCTGGCCTACACCCGGATGCACCTGCGCGCCGGGGCGGCGGCCGGAGGCCCCGACGGTGAGCGCTGAGGACACCCGGGCCGCCACGGACGGATCCGCCGGGCGCGCCGACGGGGCGCCGCCGGACGGGACGGCGGGGAGCGACGGAACACCGCGCAGGCGACGGGGCCGGCCGGCCAGGGGCGAGAGCGGCGGCGGGCCCGGCACCCAGGAGCGGATCCTGGCATCGGCCCGCGAGCTGTTCGCCGAGCGCGGCTACGAGAAGACCTCGGTCCGGGCCGTCGCGCGCGGCGCGGAGGTCGACCAGGCACTGGTGCACCACTACTTCGGTACGAAGGAAGGTCTGTTCTCCGCGGCCGTGGCCCTGACGGCGGCGCCGGTGACGGACCGGATCGCCGCTCTCGACCGGGTCGCGCCGGACCGGGCGGGCGAGGAGTTCACCCGGATGTTCTTCCGGATCTGGGAGAACCCGGTGACCCGCGCGCCCCTGCTGGCGATCGTCCGCTCGGCCCTCACCCACGAGACGGCGGCCCGGATCTTCCGTGAGTTCATCGCGGGCCAGCTGCTGTCGCGGCTGGCCAAAACCCTGGACGCGGCCGACGCGCAGTTGCGCGCCGAACTGGCGGCGGCCCAGCTGGTGGGCACGGTGCTGCTGCGGTACGCGCTGAAGATGCCGCCGATCGCCACCGAGGACGCCGAGACCCTGATCGCCCGCCTGGCCCCGGTGGTCCAGCACCACCTGACCGGCGCCGCCCCGTCGGCGAGCTGAGCGGGCCGTACGGCGCACCGTCGGGCCGGCTCAGGTCAGGTCGGTTCGGCGGGCGGCGGGTCCGACGGGGCCGGGTCGGTCGCGGGCGGGTCCGTCGGCTCCGGGGTGGGCTCCTCGGTCGGCGGCGGCGGTGTCGGGGTCGGCTCGGGTGACTGCCGGCCGTGGCCCTCGATGGTGACCGTGGCACCGGCGGGCTCGATGGTGATCCGGCCCTGCCAGGGCCCGGACGGCTCCCGCTCCCGGTCCACCGTCACCACCAGCGTGACCGACTCCCCCGGCTGCAACGTGCCCGACGTGGCACTCAGCCACAGCCACTCCGCCGACCACACCGCGCTCCACCGCACCGGCGCGCCGCCCGAGGCGGTCAGGGTGATCTCCGTACCGGTGCCGGTGGACATGGCGTCCACCGTCAGCCGCCCCGGCCGCGCCGGGCGGGTGCCCCCGCCCGCGCCCCCGTCCGACGCGGCGGGCGGCGACGGCGACTCGGGGTCCGCCTCGGGCGAGGCGTCGACCGGCTCCCGCTCCTGCGTCTCCCCGCCGGCCTCGCCCGCCGGTTCGCGCCCGCCGTCCGCGTCCAGCTCGGCCGAGTCCTCCCAGCGCCCGGTGTTCTCGTACGCGTAGTCGTCGCCGCCGGCCGTGCCCAGGCCGCGGTCGTCCTCGGACGCCGACGCGTCCGGCCCGCTCGCCTCTCCCGTCACCGGCGCGCCCCGGTACGCCGCCCACAGCGCCAGCGCGGGCGCCGCCAGCACCGTGGCGACCACCGTCGTGGTCACCGCCCGGCTGCGCAGCCGGTCCCGGCGCGCCGCCCGGTCCTTCTCCGTCAGCGGGAACCCCGAGCGGTCGAACCGCGGCGTGTACTGGGCCCGCGCCCGCTCCACCACCAGCAGCGCGGCGTGCACGGCCGAACGCGGCGCCGCCACGACGGCCAGCCGCGCCTCGCCCGGCGCCGTCCCCGGCCAGGTCACGCCCGCCATCGCCCGCTGGGCCGCCCGCCGGCACACCGCGCAGCCGTCCACGTGCCGCACCAGTTCGCGGCGCAGACCGGGTCGCAGCAGCATGAGTCGGTCCTCGCCGGCCAGGGAGGCCACCGTGGGGCAGCCGCCCGTCTCCACCGCCGCCAGCGACGCCCGGGTGCGCTCCACCTCGCACGCCCCGCTGGTCAGCAACGCCCGCGCCGCGTCCACCGAGAGCCGCAGCACGAGCGCGACCTCGGCCGGCGACAGCTGGTGACGCACCGCCAGCTCCAGCGCCTCCCGCTGTTCCGGGCTGGTGCCCGCCGCCTCCGGCCAGGCCAGCGCCGCCAGTTCACGGCGGCGCAGCTGGGCCTCCGCCCCGGCCGTGCCCGCCGCCCGGGGCTCCGCCGCGCCGCCCGCCTCCCGCTGCACGGCGAGCCGCCGCAGGCACGTCCAGCGGGCCAGCGCGTACAGCCACGCCCGGGACTGGCCGGGGGCGGCCGGCCGGCGGCCCCGGTCGTGCTGCCGCCGCGCCAGGGCCAGCGCCTCGCCGAGCGCGGCTGTGGCGGTGTCGTGCTCGCACATGATGGACAGGCAGTACGTGAACAGGCCGTCCAGATGGGCGTCCTCGTACGCCGCCGGGCGGCGGCCCCGCCGTTCCGCCGCCTTGCCCGCCGCCTTGCCGGAGGCGGCCTTGTCCGCCGCCGCCCGCCCGCGGGGAACGCGATGAGCGCCGGGCGCCGAGGCGGGGCGGGGGCGCGTCGTGGTGCGTGTGGCACGCTCGGGGCAGCTGTTCATTACCAGGCGACGGTAGGCGCCCGGCGGACGCCCAAGAACCCGACCGGCACAAGGTTCCTCCTAATGGGTGACAAGGGGCGCTGATCCGCTGTCAGTGCCCGGGGTTAACGTCGACGCATGGCTCGTAAATCTGATCGCCCCGCCTACCGGTGTACGGAGTGCGGCTGGTCCACCGCCAAATGGCTGGGCCGCTGCCCCGAATGCCAGGCGTGGGGCACCGTCGAGGAAGTGGGCGGCGCCCCCGCGGTGCGGACGGCGGCGGTGGCCCGGGTGACGTCCCCGGCCGTGCCGATCGGCCAGGTCGACACCCGGCGGGTGACCGCGCGCAGCACCGGGGTGCCGGAGCTGGACCGGGTGCTGGGCGGCGGCCTGGTGCCGGGCGCCGTGGTGCTGCTGGCCGGCGAGCCGGGGGTCGGCAAGTCCACGCTGCTGCTCGACGTGGCCGCCAAGGCCGCCTCGGCCGAGCACCGCACGCTGTACGTCACGGGCGAGGAGTCGGCCGGGCAGGTGCGGCTGCGGGCGGACCGGATCGGGGCGGTCCACGACGAGCTGTACCTGGCCGCCGAGACCGATCTGGGGTCCGTGCTGGGCCAGCTGGACGCGGTGAAGCCCTCCCTGCTCGTGCTGGACTCGGTGCAGACCGTGGCCTCCGCCGAGATCGACGGCGCGCCCGGCGGCATGGCCCAGGTCCGGGAGGTGGCGGGGGCGCTGATCAGGGCCGCCAAGGAACGCGGCATGGCCACGCTGCTGGTGGGCCACGTCACCAAGGACGGGGCGATCGCCGGGCCCCGGCTGCTGGAGCACCTGGTGGACGTGGTGCTGCACTTCGAGGGCGACCGGCACGCCAGGCTGCGCCTGGTGCGCGGCGTGAAGAACCGGTACGGGGCCACCGACGAGGTCGGCTGCTTCGAACTGCACGACCAGGGCATCACCTCGCTCGCCGACCCCTCGGGCCTGTTCCTGACCCGGCGCGAGGAGCCGGTGCCCGGCACCTGCCTGACGGTCACCCTGGAGGGCCGGCGCCCGCTGGTCGCCGAGGTGCAGTCGCTGACGGTCAGCACCCAGATCCCGTCCCCGCGCCGTACCACCTCGGGCCTGGAGACCTCCCGGGTGTCGATGATGCTGGCGGTGCTGGAGCAGCGCGGGCAGATCACCTCGCTGGGCAAGAACGACATCTACACGGCCACCGTGGGCGGGGTGCGGCTGTCGGAGCCGGCCGCCGACCTGGCGGTGGCGCTGGCGCTGGCGAGCGCCGCCAGCGACACCCCGCTGCCGAACAACCTGGTGGCGATCGGCGAGGTCGGTCTGGCCGGCGAGGTGCGGCGGGTGACCGGGGTGCAGCGGCGGCTGGCGGAGGCGGCCCGGCTGGGGTTCACGCACGCGCTGGTCCCGGCGGACTCGGGCGAGGCCCCGGCGGGCATGCGGGTGCTGGAGGTCGCGGACATCGGCGAGGCGCTGCGGGTGCTGCCGCGCGGGCCGCGCCGCTCCCGGGGCAGCGATGACGGGGGCGGTGAGCGGGCCGGGAGCGGAGCGTCAGAACGGGTGACGGGGGCACGCCGGTAGACTCATCCGGACTCAAGCGGTTTCGTCACCGGAGGAAGAGATGGCAGCCAACGACCGGCCGGCGGGTCCCGGCAGGGCCGGGGGTGCCGGGGGAGGTTCCGGAGCGGACGGACTGCTGCGCGCCTCGCTGAGCGCGGTGGCCCCCGGAACCCAGCTGCGGGACGGCCTGGAGCGCATCCTGCGGGGCAACACGGGCGGCCTGATCGTCCTCGGCGTGGACCGTACCGTCGAATCCCTGTGCACCGGCGGTTTCGTGCTGGACGTGGAGTTCACCGCGACCCGGCTGCGCGAGCTGTGCAAGCTGGACGGCGCGGTGATCGTGGACCGCGACATCACCAAGATCGTCCGCGCGGGCGTGCAGCTGGTCCCGGACGCGAGCATCCCGACCGAGGAGACCGGCACCCGGCACCGTACGGCGCAGCGGGTCTCCATCCAGACCGGGTTCCCCGTGGTGTCGGTCAGCCAGTCGATGCGGCTGATCGCCCTGTACCTGGACGGGCAGCGGCGGGTCCTGGAGGACTCGGGCGCCATCCTGTCCCGGGCGAACCAGGCGCTGGCCACCCTGGAGCGGTACAAGCTGCGGTTCGACGAGGTCGCGGGCACCCTGTCGGCGCTGGAGATCGAGGACCTGGTCACGGTCCGCGACGTGGCGGCGGTGGCGCAGCGGCTGGAGATGGTGCGCCGGATCGCGGCCGAGATCGCCGAATACGTGGTGGAGCTGGGCACGGACGGGCGGCTGCTGTCGCTCCAGCTGGACGAGCTGATCGCGGGCGTGGAGCCGGAACGGCAGCTGATCGTGCGCGACTACCTGCCGGAATCGGCGCAGGGCACGGAGCCCCCGGGCGGCAAGCGTTCGCGCCGGGTGGGCACGGCGCTGTCCGAGCTGGACGCGCTGACCCACGCCGAACTGCTGGAACTGCCCATCGTGGCGCGGGCGCTGGGCCATGGCGCCTCGCCCGAGGCGCTGGACGGCGCGGTCTCCCCGCGGGGTTTCCGGCTGCTGGCGAAGGTTCCGCGGCTGCCGGGGCTGGTCATCGACCGGCTCGTGGACCACTTCGGCGGGTTGCAGAAGCTGCTGGCGGCGAGTGTGGACGATCTGCAGGCGGTGGACGGCGTCGGGGAGACCCGGGCGCGCTCGGTGCGCGAGGGCCTGTCCCGGCTGGCCGAGTCCTCGATCCTGGAACGGTACGTGTAGGCGGCGGGCCCGCTCCCGAGGGGGCGGTTGCCCGCGTCCGCGGTCAGTCGCGGTTCAGCCGGAAGGATGTCTTCGCGACGGGGAAACCGTCCACGGCGGCCTCGGCGACGTACGTTCCGGCGGCGGCCGGCGCTCCCGGTTCGCCGCTGTCGCAGTCTCCGGCGTTGTGCCGGCGGTCCCACAGCACGGTGTGGGTGGCGCTGTCCCCGGCGGGGACGGCCACCAGCTGACGGCTCTTGCCGGTGGGGCACACCGCGGAGGACCACACTTCCTCGTCCTCGCTGTCGGCGACGGTGAGCGTCAGTGAGGCGTGGCCGAAGTCCAGCGCGCAGGCGTCGCCCGAGGAGTTCTCGGCGCTCAGCCGCAGTTCGGGCTTCTCGCCGGGCGCGTAGGCGTTCTCCGCGCTGCGCAGCGAGAGGGTCACCGCGCCGGGCCCGCAGCCGGGAAGCCCGGCCCCGCTCGTACCGCCGCTCCCGCTGCCGCCGCTCTGGGAGCCGGCCTCCGCGTCGCCGGTGCCGTCCTCGCCGTCCGAGGCGCCGCCATCGGCGTTCCCGCCCCCGGAGACGTCGTCCCCTTCGCCGCCGGAGTCGGCGCCGTCCCCCTCGGCATCGTCCTCTCCCGCGCTCTCGCCCGCGCCGTCCTCCTCGTCCTCCTCACGGCCACCGGGCCGTTCGTCGATGAGGTCTTCGTCGGCGGTGGGCCCGGGGGTGATGGACTGCGCGGGGCCGTCCGCGCCGTCCGAGGCGCCGGTGTTCTGCGTGCCGCCGCCCGAGCGGGTGGCCCAGAAGGCCAGCGCCGCCACCAGCGCGACCACCAGCAGCACAACGACCCTCCGCCGCCAATAGATGGAGGAGGGCAGCGGACCGACAGGAGTGCGCAGAGATCCCACGCGGAAACCTTACGAGACGGTGGCGGGGCTCCGATGCCTCACCCGGGTCCGGGCAGGGCACCATTGCGTATCGAACGGTTAGCCCGCAGGGCTGTCACAACGGCGGGGCCGCTTGGGCGCCGTGCGCCGGACATGCCAGGATCATCGGGCCATGACTGCGACGAGCACGACGACGCGAGAAGCCGAACCCACCGCCCTCCACACCCCCGTCATCGACTGGTTCGACGAGCATGCCCGCGATCTGCCCTGGCGGCGCCCCGAAGCGGGGGCGTGGGGGGTCATGGTCAGCGAGTTCATGCTTCAGCAGACCCCGGTCAACCGGGTGCTGCCCGTGTACGAGGAGTGGCTCACCCGCTGGCCACGCCCCGCCGACCTGGCCGCCGAGGCGGCCGGTGAGGCGGTCCGCGCCTGGGGCCGCCTCGGATATCCCCGCCGGGCGCTGCGGCTGCACGGCGCCGCCGCCGCCATAGCGGAACGGCACGGCGGTGATGTCCCCAAGGACCACCATCAGTTGCTGGCGCTGCCCGGCGTCGGGGAGTACACGGCGGCGGCCGTGGCCTCCTTCGCGTACGGACAGCGGCACGCGGTGCTGGACACCAACGTCCGCCGGGTCTTCGCCCGCGCGGTGAGCGGCTCCCAGTACCCGCCGAACGCCACCACCGCCGCCGAGCGCAAGCTGGCCCGCATGCTGCTGCCGGAGGACGACACAACAGCCTCGCGCTGGGCGGCGGCCACCATGGAGCTGGGTGCGCTGGTGTGCACGGCGCGCACGCCGTCGTGCGGTGGTTGCCCGATCGCCGACCTGTGCGCCTGGCGGGCGGCGGGCTCCCCCGCCCACGAGGGGCCGCCGCGCCGGGGCCAGACGTACGCCGGGACCGACCGGCAGGTACGCGGCAAACTGCTCGCCGTTCTGCGGGAGTCGACCCGGCCGGTGGAGCGGGCCGCGCTGGACGCGGTGTGGCACGACCCGGAGCAGCGGTCCCGCGCCCTGACCGGGCTGCTCACCGATGGTCTGGTGGAACGGCTGCCGGACGGGCGTTACCGGCTGCCCGGCACGGACTGACGCGGATCGCCGCTCCGGAGCCGGACCGGCCGGCCGCACGGCCGGTCACGGAGCGGCGGCGAACACCACCGAGACGGCGAGCCCCCCGTCCCGCCCCGGGCGGGCGGTGACCTTGGCCCGGTGGGCCTCGGCGATCGAGGCGACGATGGACAGGCCGAGACCGTGCCCCGAGACGCTGGTGCGGTCCTGGCCCAGCCGCTGGAACGGTTCGAAGAGCCGCTCCACCTGGCCGGGTTCCACCGGGGGGCCGGTGTTGACGACGGTGAGCGTGCGTCCGGCGAGCCGTACCGCCACGGTGCCGCCGGGCCGGTTGTACCGTACGGCGTTGTCCACCAGGTTGGTCACCAGGTGCCGCAGCAGCACCGGGTCCCCGGCCACCGGGAACGGTCCCACCGCGTCCAGGGAGACGGCGACCTCGCGTTCCGCCGCCCGTGGCCCCCCTTCCCTGATCGCCTGCCGGGCGGCGTCCGCCAGATCGCTCTCCCGGCTCTCCTCCTCGTCCAGGCCGAGATCGCTGCGGGCGAGCAGCAGCAGGGAGGCGATCAGCCGCTCGGCGTCCCGGTTGACGGCGAGCAGTTCCTCCCGTACCTCCGCCAGCCCGTCCGGGAGCGGATCGGCGAGCCCCACCTCCAGGCTGGTGCGCTGGACGGCCAGCGGGGTGCGCAGTTCGTGCGAGGCGTTGGCGACGAAGCGGCGGCGGCTCTCGAAGGACTTCTCCAGCCGGTCCAGCATGCTGTCGAAGGTGGAGGCGAGCCGGTGCAGTTCGTCGTCGGGGCCGGTGAGCGCGAGGCGTTCGTGCAGATGCTGCTCGCTGATCCGGCGGGCGGTGTCGGTGACGGCGGCGACCGGCCGCAGCGCCCGGCCGGCGAGCCACCAGCCCATGAGGCCGGTCAGCGCGGCGATCAGCACCAGGCCGATCGCGGACCACAGCAGCAGCTGCCGGAGCACGGTGTCCTGCACCGCGCGTACCGTCTCGTCCACCAGGCGCAGGGCCACCGCGTCCGGCAGGGGCTCCCGGGGTGCGGGCGATGTCCCGGCCCCCGTGGGTCCCACCGGTCGCATCGGGCCCACGGACCCGCTCTCGTGGCACCCGGCGTCCGCGGGTCGCGTCAGGCAGTCCAGGCGGACCACCTCCATGGAGCCGACCTGCTGGGCCGTGCCGTGCCGGGCCAGCAGCACCACGAAGGTGAGCAGGGCGACGCCGGCGAGCAGGAGCAGGCCGGTGATGGCCAGGGCGAGGCGGGCGCGGAAGGTCGGCCGGGGCAGGCGTCGCCACCTGCCGGGCCCGCCGCGCTGATCCGGCCTCCCCGGACCCGTCAGCCGCACAGCCGGTACCCCTCGCCGGTGTCCGCGGCGATGAGGTCCGGGGTGCCCAGCTTGCCGCGCAGCCGGCTGACGGTGGCGCGCACGGCGCTGGTCCGGGGGTTCAGGTGCTCGTCCCACACGGCGCGCACCAGTTCCCGGTGGGGCACCGCCTCGCCGCCCGCCTCCATCAGCATCCGCAGGACGGCGAACTCCTTGGGCGTGAGCTCCAGGGGGGTGCCGTCGATCCTGACCTCGTGCCGGGCCCGGTCCAGGACGATGCCGCCGTGCCGCAGGGCGACCGCCGCCGGTTTGGGGGCGCGGCGGCTCAGGGCCCGTACCCGGGCGACGAGTTCGGCGAAGTCGAAGGGCTTGGCGAGATAGTCGTCGGCACCCAGCCGCTCCAGGCCGTAGACCCGGTCCCCGATCTCCCCGGCGGCCGTGAGCATGAGGATGCGCGGCCGGTCGGCCCGTTCGTTGAGCCGCCGGCACACCTCGTCGCCGGTCAGCACCGGCAGGTCGCGGTCCAGGATCAGCACGTCGTACTCGGTGAGCAGACACATCCGCTCGGCCTCGTCGCCCGACGCGGCGATGTCGACCGCCATGGACTGCCGGCGCAGGCCGGTGGCGATGTTCCGCGCGAGCACACGGTGGTCTTCGGCTACCAGGATCCGCATGGCGCCGATGAAAGCACGGGCCCGGTTGCAGCACGGTAAGCGTGCGCGGCGGCGGAGCTTATCCGCGTGTAACGGGCCTTACCCGCCTGCGAACGCCCGCCTGCTGTGCTCTGCGGCATGAACTTCGTCAAGCGCGCGGCCCACAGCCTCGCCGCCCGGAAGGGCAGAACCGCGATGCTGCTGGGGATCTTCCTGGTCATCGGCGTGCTGCTCCTCGGCAGTTCCCTGCTGCGCGGCGCGACGGCCCGGCAGGAGGCCGACGCCCAGCGCCGGATCGGCGTGGACGTCACGGTGCGCGGGGACGGGCTGACCACGGACACCGCCGCCGCGCTGGGCGGGTCGCCCCTGGTGGAGCGGTACAACCCGATGCTGCGGGGGACCACGGCGCCGCCGGGTCTTGACCCGGTCACCCCGGACGCGCCGGAGCCGGCCGGGGCGGAGGACGACGGCCGGGACGGCGCCGGGGGCGACGGGCTGGCACTGAGCGGGATACGGGACAGCGGGCTGCTGCCCGGCTTCGCCCGGGGCCGTACGGAGCTCGTCGCCGGCCGCGGCATCACCGCACACGACGCGGACCGCGAGGTGCTCCTGCTGGAGGAACGGCTGGCCGAGCGGAACGGGCTGCGGGTCGGGGACACCGTCGAACTGGCCTCGCCGGACGGCACGGTACGCACCCCCTTCGAGATCATCGGCCTCTACCGCACACCGCTGCCCACCCCCGCCGCGTGGGTGCCGCCCCGCGACATCCCCGCAAACCAGCTCTACGCGCCCCTTGCGGCGGTCTCCGCGCTCGGGTTCGGCAGCGCGCTGGACGAGACGGTCCTCAAGGCCGGTTCCCCGGACGCGGCGCGGGAACTGGCGGCACTGGCCGAAGACCTGCTGGGCCCGGACGGGTTCCGCGCCGACATCAACGACAAGGCGTACCGGGAACAGGTCGAGCCGATCCAGCGGGCCGGCGCGCTCGCGGGGGTCTTCGGGTGGCTGGCCTCGCTGGGCGGAGCGGCGGTGCTCGGGCTCATCGTGACGCTGGAGATCCGGTCCCGGCGCGCCGAACTGGGGATGCTGCTCTCCCTCGGTGAGCGGAAGTGGAAGCTCATCGGCCAGCACACGGCGGAGGCGGTGGCCGTCGCCGTTCCCGCCCTGGCGCTGGCGGCCGTGCTCGGGCTGGTCCTGGCCCGGCCGGCGGGCGAGGCGCTGCTGCCGCCGTCACCGGACGGGCCCGCTCCGTTGCTGATGACGGCCGGCGATGTGGGCTCGGTCGCCGCGATCGGGCTCGGCATCGCACTGGCGTCCACCGTCCTGCCCGGCGCCGCCATCGTGCGCCTGCACCCGCGCTCCCTCCTCACCCACAGCGAATAACCGAAGGCGAACACGGTCATGAACGTCATCACCCGCGCGGCGCTGAGCCTGCGCTCCCGCCCCGGCAGAACCCTGCTCCTGCTGCTGACCTTCCTGGTCATCTCCGTCATGGTGCTCAGCGGCGTCCTCATCAGGGACGCCGCGGCGCAGGCCGGACGGGAGGCGAGGGAACGGGTCGGCGCCGAGGTCGCACTGGACCTCGACATGGACGCGCTGGTCAGCGGCGGGCAGCTGACCGCGCCGCGGATCGGTGCGGAGACGGTGGACCGCATCGGCGGCTCCCCGCTGGTCGAGAAGCACACCTACCGGTCCTTCGACGGCACCCGGCTGCTCGGCGGGCACTCCACCGTCGGCGACGGGTTGGGCGACGGCCACACCCTGGTGCACGGTGTCCTGGACTCCTCGCTGCTGCCCGACTTCAGCAGCGGAACCTGGCGGCTGCTGTCCGGCGCGCCGATCACGGCCGAGGACCAGGACCGGAACGTGATCCTCATCGAGGAGCGGCTGGCGCGGCACAACCGGCTCGCGGTGGGCGACACCCTCACCCTCACCGAGAACGACCCCGCGGGCGACAACCAGGAGGACTTCACCGTCCAGGGCATCTTCCGCAACCCCTCCGACGAGCCCGACCCGGAGTACTGGCAGGAGCCCGGGGACTGGCTGATCATCCCGGCGCGGGCGCTGAGCCGGCTGAACTCCGGGGGTGACGACGTGCCGGTGCAGGTCGGCTCGGCCACCTTCCAGCTGAAGGACCCCGCGACGTTCGACGCGTTCACCGCGATGGCCCGCGAGACGGCCGGGGCGGAGCTGGACGGGTTCGCGCTCACCGTCAACGACAAGGCGATCCGGCAGATGACCGGCCCGCTGCGCGGCATCACCGCGTCCGCGACGGCCGCCATGTGGCTGATCGGCGGGGCGGGCGCGGTCGTCCTGGGCCTGTTCACCGCGCTCACGGTCAAGGGCCGTCGCAGGGAGTGCGGCATCCTGCTGGCGATGGGCGAGCCGAAGGGGAAACTGATCGCTCAGCAGACCCTGGAGATCGTGGTGGTCGCGGCGTTCGCCATCGCGCTGAGCGCGGTCCTCGCCGAGCGGGTGACGCAGTGGGCGGGCGACGCGCTGCTGCGGCGGGAAGTCACCGCCGCCCACGAGGAGATCGACGCCTGGCAGGCCCCGGCGCCCGGCTCCACCGGGCTCGCCGAAGGCATCGACCCCCTGGACGCCCCGGTCGAGAACGCCGACCCCATCGACACCATCACCGTACGGCTCGACCCCTCGGCCGTGGGCACCCTCGCCGGCGCCGGGCTCGGCATCGGCCTGCTCGCCGCCGCCGTACCGGCCACCGCCGTCCTGCGCCTGACCCCCCGTACGATCCTCACGAAGGGCATCTGACCGTGACCGCGACGACCTCCACCACCGCGCAGCCGCCCGTCCTGTCCCTGACCGAGGTCAGCCACACGTACCAGGACCGGGGCCGCAAGAGCACCGTGCTGCGGCAGGTCAGCCTCGACTTCGAACGGGGCACCTTCTCCACGATCCTGGGCCCCTCGGGCAGCGGGAAGACCACGCTGCTCAGTCTGGCGGGCGGCCTGGAGAGCCCCACCAGGGGCACCGTCCGCTTCGACGGACAGGACGTGGCGGCGCTGGGGCTGCAGCGCTACCGCAACAGGCACGTGGCGACGATCTTCCAGCAGTACAACCTGCTGACGTACATGACGGCGCTGCAGAACGTCACCACCGCCATGGAGATCACCGGGTCCCGGCCCGCCGGCACGAGCCGCAGGGCCCACGCGCTCGAGCTGCTGGCGAAGGTCGGCCTGGACGGCGACCTGGCCCGCCGCAACGTGCTGAAGCTGTCCGGCGGTCAGCAGCAGCGCGTCGCCATCGCCCGGGCGCTCGCCTGCGACGTCGACGTGCTGTGCGCGGACGAGCCCACCGGCAATCTCGACGAGGAGACGGCCGGGGGCATCGTCGCGCTCTTCGGGGAACTCGCCCACGAGCAGCACAAGTGCGTCATCGTCGTCACCCACGACCAGGCGCTGGCCGCCGGGTCCGACCGGGTTCTGCACCTGCGCAAGGGCAAGGTCGGCACGGTCGCGCGGAAGCGGTGAGGACGGCCGTCAGCCGGCGGCCCGCGTGGTGACCTCGTCGATGGCGGCCACGGCCACGTCGGGCTCATCGACGTGGATGTAGTGGCCGCTGTTCTCCGCGGTGCTCAGCTCACTGTCCTCGGAGAGCGCCAGCCACTTGTTCTGGCCGGCGGTCCAGTCCTCCTCCAGGCCCTCCCCGTACTCGGGCACCTCGCCCAGGTACTGCTGACCGTGCTGGATCACCCGCACCGGGATGTCCCCGGCGGAGGCGACATCGCCGTCGGTGAAGACGAGCAGTTCCGGGTTCTCCCCGGCGAAGATCGCGAGGGTCTGCGCGCGCAGTTCGCCGGCCGGACCGGTGTCGGACTCGGGGATCCGGTCGCTGACATCGGCGACCGCGGTGGGCGAGGTGCTGTCCAGCAGCACCAGCCCGGCGACCCGGTCCTGGTGGTCGGGGGCGTACCGGCCGGCGATCAGCCCGCCCATGGAGTGCCCGACGAGGACGACCGGTTCCTCACCCGCGACCTGGTCCAGCACGCCGGTCAGTGTCTCGCCGACGCTGTCGTAGTCCTGCGGGCCCCCGGGCTGGTCGCTGCCGCCCGCGCCGAGCCGGTCGTAGGAGCAGACGCGGCCGTCCGCGCTGAGCGTCTCCTGGAAGGGGGCCATGGTGGTCAGGTCGTCGCCGCCGCCGTGCAGCAGGACGACGAGCGGCCGGCCGTCCGCCGGTTCGCCCGAGCAGGACACCTTCACCGTGTGGTCACCGACGGTGATCGTCTGGGTTCCGGTGAGGAGGTCCTCGCCGGTGCCCTCCTCGGGGGCGGGGGCCGGGGCCGAGGAGTCACCGTCCGTGTCCGCGTCGCAGCCGACCAGCCCCACCCCGACGACGGCGCAGCACAGGGCGATTCCGGCGGTTGTCGCGAACTTCTGACGGCTCATGAGGTCCTCCGTGGGGGATGGCACAACGGGAAGGGCGCCGCGTGCGGCGCGCGCCGACATCCGGTACGGGCCAGGTCAACACCCCGGCGCACACGCTGGATTCGGCCACGCGATTCACCCTAGGGGATGGCTGTCCCGGCCTTCCATGGCCCAAGATCCCCGCCCAGGGGTGTCGCTGGCACCACCCCCGCAGCAGCCCCGGCCCCGGCCGGGAAGGACCGGGCGGGCAACACAGCGTGCCCGCCCGGGGATACGGCGCTGCCCTCCCCACTGACGGATCGGGCGGTCGCACCCCGCGCCACGGACACCGGCCCGCCCGTCGAGCGGTGACGCGATGTCACCGACGCGCCGTGACGGATGCCCCTTGAGTTACGGCACAGCGACCGTGCTGCCCGGCGGCCCCGTGAGCACAACACCCGGGCGGCCAACCTGTGGAACATCTACAAACTGGCTGCGGACTCGCGGCCCGGCGTTAAGCGGAATGCCTTGCGGGGAAGGGTCGTTCGGGGCCTCCCGGCCCTCAATCGTCCCCGCAGCATCCGCTGTACACCTTGTAGGAAGGGAACCATGCGTCATCTGGCCTGGCAGAAGTCCAGTTTCAGCGGCTCCGGCGGCAACGGAGCCTGCGTCGAACTGGCGGCCACCACCGCCGCGGTCTGGATCCGGGAGAGCGACGTCCCGGCCATCACTCTCGCCGCCTCACCCGCCGCCACCCGGGCGTTACTGACCCGCATCAAGACCGGCGGGCTCCACCTCCGGGACCACGCGCCGCGTCAGCGGTAGGCGCAGTCCGCCAGGTGGTCGTTGACCAGACCGCACGCCTGCATCAGGGCGTACGCCGTGGTCGGCCCGACAAAGCGGACGCCGCGCTTCTTGAGGTCCTTGGCCAGGGCCGTCGACTCGGCCGTCGTGGCCGGTATGTCATCGTGACCCATGGGCGCGGGACGGCCCTGCGCCACCGGGGCGTGCGACCAGATCAACTCGGTCAGCTCGCCCTTCTTCCACTCCGCGAGCACCCGCGCGTTGTGCAGCGTGGCGTCGATCTTCATCCGGTTCCGGATGATCCCCGGGTCCGCGAGCAGCCGGGCGGCGTCCTCCTCCGTGTACGCCGCCACCTTCTCGATCCGGAACTGCGCGAAGGCCGACCGGAAGCCCTCCCGGCGGCGCAGGATCGTCAGCCAGGACAGCCCGGACTGGAACGCCTCCAGGCACAGCCGCTCGAACAGCTCGTCGTCCCCCCGGACCTCCCGGCCCCATTCCGTGTCGTGGTACGCGCGGTAGTCGTCCGGCTGCACGCCCCAGGGGCAGCGCAGCCGCCCGTCCGGGCCGGCCACCGCACGCGTTGTGTCGCTCATGCCCCACAGTGTGCATCAGGGCACCGACAATCCCGCCCGGGCTCAGGCCGCCGCCCGGTACGGGACCTCCCGCAGATACATCGCGCCACAGGTGTGGCAGGACGGCTCCGCGGTGTTCCCCCACTCCCGGTCCGACCGCCGCTCAACACCGTCCCCCATCTCCTTGCCGCACATGGCGACGTTCCCGTCCCCCTCACGCACCATGTGCCACCACTTCACAGCCCCGGGTTCACCGGGATCGACGTACTCCGCCCACATCGTGTGCGACGAAGCCATGGCGGCTCACCTCCTTGTAACGCCCTCCTTCCATGATGGAACTCCCCCTCACGGGATGCGAGCCGAACGCCTACGCTCCTGTCCATGGATCCGACCGGGGGCGGGCTCCGACTCGCATCGAGTGTCATCGCGCCGTTGATCAAGAAACTCTTCCACCAGGACGGCCCGGGCGCCGGCCTGGTCGACCGCCCGGTGCGCATCTCCGCACTGGTGTCCTTCCGTGGCGAGACGCGCACGCTGGGCGAGAAGGAACTGCGCAAGCTCAGCGGGGAGCTGGTCGCCCGCGCCACGAAGGCGGCGGGCCCGCACGAGGCCCCCACGGCCGAGGTGCGGGAGGAACTGACCGACGCCCTGACCCGGTCCCTCAGTGACCTCGGCCGGCTGGACATGGACGACGTCCAGGCCGTCCGGCTGGGCCCGGAACGCCTGGCGGCCCGCATCGCCCACCCCGGCGACCTCTCGGCGGCGGCCGGGGCCCGCTACGACGGACTCCTCCTGGCCACCTGCGTCCACATCCTGAACTTCTTCACCCAGCGCTCGACGTTCGTCGCCCGCACCCTGGTCGAGCAGAGCCGCGATCTGGACCTCCTGATCCGGAAAGTGGACCTGCTGGCCGAGCGCATCCCCCTCCAGACGGTGGAGGACGCCCGCTTCGAGGAGCGGTACCTCCGCTACATCACCGACAAGCACAGCACCCTCACCATCTACGGGATCGACCTCCACCAGTCCCGGGACTGGCCCCTGGACACCGCCTATCTGAGCCTGCGGACGACGGAGCGCGACGCGCCCCACCCGGTCGGGGAGAGCGAGGCCGAGGAGTCGGCGACGCCGCCGAGCCCTCCCCAGCCCGCCGACCGCGCCCTGGCGGGCCGTGACCGGGTCCTGCTGCGCGGCGAGGCCGGGTCGGGCAAGAGCACCCTCGTCCAGTGGCTCGCCACCACCACCGCCCGCCAGGAGGCGGCGGACGGTATGACCCACCTCCTGGGCCGCATCCCCTTCGTCCTGCCGCTGCGGACCCTCACCCGGGGCGGCCGGGATCTCCCCTCCCCCGACGCCTTCCTGTCCGCCGTCGGCTGCCCGTTCCACACCGCCCAGCCGGCCGGCTGGATCGACCGGGTCCTGGCTTCCCGGCGCGGGCTGCTGCTGGTCGACGGCATCGACGAGATCCCCGAGGAGGACCGCGAGCCCGCCCGCCGCTGGCTGCGCGAGCTGCTGCACGCGTACCCCGGCAACCTGTGGCTGGTCACCTCCCGGCCCTCGGCGGTACGCGACAACTGGCTGGCGGGGGAGGGATTCACCGACCTCGCCCTCGCCCGGATGAGCCGGCAGGACATCGTCGCCTTCACCGACCGCTGGCACCGGGCGGCTCGGACGGAGCCCGCACTCGGCGAGCGCCTGCTGACGGCGATCCGCACCCAGCGGGACCTCGGACGGCTGGCCACCAACCCCCTGATGTGCGGCCTGATCTGCGCCCTGCACCGCGAACGGCGCGGCTATCTCCCGCACGGCCGCAAGGGGCTGTACGACGCCGCCCTGCTGATGCTGCTGGAACGCCGCGACCGCGAACGCGGCATCACCGGCACCCGCGTCGAACTGGACGCCGAATCGACGTCCCTGCTGCTCCAGAAACTCGCCTACTGGCTGATCCGCAACGGCCAGTACGAGATGGAGACGGACATCGCCCTCGGCCTGATCCGGCGGTTACTGCCGGCCATGCCGCATGTCGCCGGCCAGGGCACGGCCGAGGAGATCTTCCGCCATCTCCTGGACCGTTCGGGCCTGCTGCGCGAGCCGGCTCCGGGCACCGTGGACTTCGTCCACCGCACCTTCCAGGACTACCTCGGCGCCCGGGAGGCCGTGGAGGAACGGGACTTCGGCGTGCTGCTGCGCAACGCCCACCTGGATCAGTGGGAGGACATCCTCCGCATGGCGGTCGCCCACGCCCGCCCCGACGAACGCGCCGCTCTCCTCGGCTCCCTGGTGCGGCGGGGCGACGCGGAAGAGGGCCACCGGGTCCGCCTGCATCTGCTGGCCATGGCCTGTCTGGAGCAGGCCACCCAGTTGGACCCCGCTGTCCGGGAGCTGGTGGAACGGCGGGCCTCCGCGCTGATCCCGCCGCGCCTGGAGTCCGAGGCCAACCGGCTGGCCGACCTCGGGCCCGTGGTCCTGGAGCTGCTTCCGGGGCCGGAAGGGCTGTCCGAGCAGGAGGCACGCGCCGTGGTCATCACGGCCACCCGTATCGGCACGGACGCCGCCATTCCCCGGCTGGTGCCCTACTGCCGGCACCCTTCGCCCTCCGTACGGAGCTGGCTCGCCTCCGAGTGGAGCTCCTTCGACACCGAGAGGTACGCGCGGGAGGTGCTGTCCCAGCTCTCCCGGGAGGGCCACTACCGGATCGCCGCGTCCACCCCGCGAGAGCTGGAACTGCTGCGCGACCTGCCGGACCACCGGTACTACTCGCTGCGCGGGAACTTCACAGCCGCCGAGGTCAGCCGGGCCCTGGACGGAAAGGATGTGGCCGAAGTCCATCTCTTCCTCGGTGACCGACTGTACGAACTCGGCTTTCTCCACCGGTTTCCCGGACTGCAGCGGCTGCTCCTGTCGAATGTGACCGGACAGGACGACCTCTCGGCACTCGCCGGCCTCCCGATCAGCAGCCTGAATCTGCGGGGCCCTGGGAACGCCGGCGACCTGGGATGGATGAACGAGCTGCCTCACCTCTGCGAGCTCTATCTGTGGGACGACGTCATCCACGGCGATCTGACCACGCTCCCCGCCAGGGCGGCGCTCGTGCAGTTGAGCCTGCCCGGGTACGTCGAGGATCTGACCGGCATCGCCGGCTGGCCGACACTGCGCGGCCTGAGACTCCAGGAACGGCACAGCCGGATGGGCGCCGCGAGCTGGAACGCCGTCGCCGCCCTGCCTGCGCTCTCCTCACTGGCCGTCCCCGCCGTGGGATTCTCCGAGCTGACCGGCACCGGCCTGTGCTTTCCGACGGTCACCACACTGACGGCCGACATCTCCGAGGCACCGCACCGGCTGTCCGCCGTCGCCGACAGCTTCCCGTCACTGGCCACCCTCAACCTGACCGGCCTGCGCCGCGTCCCCGTCTCCCTGGCGCCGCTCGCCGCGCTCCCCGGCCTGCGCCGGATCACCTGCTCCGACACCATCCCGGTCACCGACGCCGATCAGCTCCCTCCCCACATCAGCGTCCTGCTCCAACCCCCGGCCCGCTACTGACCCCGTACACCCCCGCACACGCCGAGGCCCCCGCAACCCTGACGGGTTGCGGGGGCCTCGGACCGGCTCAGTGGCCAGGGGTCGCCCTACGCCTCCTTGGAGAGGTTCGGGCCACCCTTCGCCGCCTGCTCGACCGGGGGGGTGTCCGGCAGAGAGGACTTCTCCTCGCCGCGGAAGGTGAACTTCTTGTCGTCCCCTTCACCCTCCGTGTCGACCACCACGATGTGACCGGGGCGCAGCTCGCCGAAGAGGATCTTCTCCGACAGGATGTCCTCGATGTCGCGCTGGATCGTCCGGCGCAGCGGGCGGGCGCCGAGGACCGGGTCGTAGCCGCGCTTCGCCAGGAACTGCTTGGCGTCCGTCGACAGCTCGATCCCCATGTCGCGGTCCTTCAGCCGCTCGTCCACCTGGGCGATCATCAGGTCCACGATCTGGATGATGTCGTCCTGCGTCAGCTGGTGGAAGACCACCGTGTCGTCGACACGGTTGAGGAACTCCGGCCGGAAGTGCTGCTTCAGCTCGTCATTGACCTTGGCCTTCATCCGGTCGTACCCGGTGGCGACATCGCCGGCCACCGCGAAGCCCATGTTGAAGCCCTTGGAGATGTCACGCGTCCCCAGGTTGGTGGTCATGATGATGACGGTGTTCTTGAAGTCCACGACCCGGCCCTGGGAGTCGGTCAGACGACCGTCCTCCAGGATCTGCAGCAGCGAGTTGAAGATGTCCGGGTGCGCCTTCTCGACCTCGTCGAAAAGGACCACCGAGAACGGCTTGCGCCGCACCTTCTCCGTCAGCTGGCCGCCCTCTTCGTAGCCCACGTATCCGGGCGGGGAACCGAAGAGACGCGAGACCGTGTGCTTCTCGCCGAACTCCGACATGTCGAGCGCGATCAGCGCGTCCTCGTCGCCGAACAGGAATTCGGCGAGCGTCTTGGACAGCTCCGTCTTACCGACACCGGAGGGGCCGGCGAAGATGAACGAGCCACCGGGGCGCTTCGGGTCCTTCAGACCTGCCCGCGTACGGCGAATGGCCTGCGAGAGCGCCTTGATGGCGTCCTTCTGCCCGATGACGCGCTTGTGGAGTTCGTCCTCCATGCGCAGCAGCCGGGAGGTCTCCTCCTCGGTCAGCTTGAAGACCGGAATACCGGTGGAAGCCGCCAGCACCTCGGCGATCAGTTCTTCATCGACCTCGGCGACGACATCCATGTCGCCGGACTTCCATTCCTTCTCGCGCTGCGCCTTGGCCGTCAGCAGCTGCTTTTCGTCGTCGCGCAGCGAAGCGGCCTTCTCGAAGTCCTGCGAATCGATCGCGGACTCCTTCTCCCGGCGCACGTTCGCGATCTTCTCGTCGAATTCCCGCAGGTCCGGCGGCGCGGTCATCCGGCGGATGCGCATCCGGGAGCCGGCCTCGTCGATCAGGTCGATCGCCTTGTCCGGCAGGAAGCGGTCCGAGATGTACCGGTCGGCCAGCTGGGCCGCCGCCACCAGCGCGGAGTCGGTGATGGACACACGGTGGTGCGCCTCGTACCGGTCCCGCAGACCCTTGAGGATCTCGATGGTGTGCGGCAGGGACGGCTCGGCCACCTGGATGGGCTGGAAGCGGCGCTCGAGGGCCGCGTCCTTCTCCAGGTACTTGCGGTACTCGTCCAGGGTGGTGGCACCGATGGTCTGCAGCTCGCCGCGGGCCAGCATCGGCTTGAGGATGCTCGCCGCGTCGATGGCGCCCTCGGCGGCGCCCGCGCCGACCAGGGTGTGCAGCTCATCGATGAACAGGATGATGTCGCCCCGGGTGCGGATCTCCTTGAGCACCTTCTTCAGGCGCTCCTCGAAGTCACCGCGGTACCGGGAGCCGGCGACCAGCGCGCCCAGGTCCAGGGTGTAGAGGTGCTTGTCCTTGAGGGTCTCGGGCACCTCGCCCTTGACGATGGCCTGCGCCAGCCCCTCGACGACGGCGGTCTTGCCGACGCCGGGCTCGCCGATGAGGACCGGGTTGTTCTTGGTGCGGCGGGACAGCACCTGCATGACCCGCTCGATTTCCTTCTCGCGCCCGATGACGGGGTCGAGCTTGGTCTCCCGGGCGGCCTGCGTGAGGTTGCGGCCGAACTGGTCCAGGACGAGGGAGGTGGACGGCGTGCCCTCGGAGGGGCCGGCGCCCGCGGTGGCCGCCTCCTTGCCGCCCGAGTAACCGGAGAGCAGCTGGATGACCTGCTGCCGCACCCGGTTGAGATCGGCGCCCAGCTTCACGAGGACCTGGGCGGCGACGCCCTCGCCCTCGCGGATCAGGCCGAGCAGGATGTGCTCGGTGCCGATGTAGTTGTGGCCGAGCTGAAGGGCCTCGCGGAGCGACAGCTCCAGGACCTTCTTCGCCCGGGGGGTGAAGGGGATGTGGCCGGAGGGCGCCTGCTGGCCCTGGCCGATGATCTCCTCCACCTGCTGACGGACCGCCTCAAGAGAGATCCCGAGGCTCTCCAGGGCCTTAGCGGCGACACCCTCACCCTCGTGGATCAGGCCCAGGAGGATGTGCTCGGTGCCGATGTAGTTGTGGTTGAGCATCCGGGCTTCTTCCTGAGCCAGGACGACAACCCGCCGCGCACGGTCGGTGAACCTCTCGAACATCGTTAATCGCTCCTCAGAGCGGTCAGGCAGTAAAGGGGTCGGTCCCCTCCCTGTCCTTCCGCAGCTTAGTCCCGCAACGGGGGACCGCTCATTCCGACTGTCTGCTCCTGTCCCCGGCCCCGGTGCCCCGAACAGGCGACATCAGTTCCAACCCGATGGTGCGAGACGATGTTCCCGCTGGCCAAGCTCTTGACCCCCGGATGAGTACGCCGACGGCGAACGCCGCCGGGCAACACACCCGGACCTACGGAAATCGCCCCTTCAGTCATGGGCAACCATGTGGGATTCCTACCCGTCAAGACTGACACTCCATGCCGCCGCGGCAACGGACATCCGCTACAGGCGAACGCGAATAATTCCTCAGCCGTGTTCCGGCCGGTCGGGGGACACCCGCAGCGCGCACACGCTGTGCGTCCGCGTGCCGACTGTGCGTAACCCTCGCATGCCGCGGTCGGCCGCTCAAGACATGACACCGGTGAACCGGCGGCCCCGGGACACACCGCGGGGGGCCGCCCACGGGGGTACGGCCCCCCAGGTGGGGAAGCGCTTGGTCCGCCGGGACAGGCCCGGCGGGGCGACTGAGCGCGGCCGGGGGAAGCACCCCCGGCGCCCGGCCGCTGAATCAGACGCCGGCCTTCTCGTAAGCCTCGCGAATGTTGGCGGGAACACGGCCCCGGTCATTCACGTCGAATCCGTTTTCCTTCGCCCACGCGCGGATTTTCGCGGTGTCCTGACCGCTTCCCGCCGCCGGGGCCGCGGTACGGCCACGGCCACGCGCACCACGACCGCTCCCGGCACGCCGGCCGGCCTTCACGTAGGGGTCGAGAGCGTCACGCAGCTTGTCCGCGTTTTCGGAGTTGAGGTCGATCTCGTAAGTCTTGCCGTCAAGGGCGAACGTAACGGTCTCCTCCGCCTCGCCACCGCTGAGGTCATCGAGGAGAAGGACCTGAACCTTCTGTGCCACCGGGCTGCTCCTCATTCATAGTCGCCGAATACCAATACATGCTTGCGGTGTAATCAAACCGCCATTCCTGGGAAAACACAAACCCCGAGTGCTGATTACCCGGCAACTCCATAAGACACAGAGGGACGATTCGGACATAACTCCCGCGCCTCTGTTGCTATCAGAGATGCAGCAGCATCCGACTGTTACCCAATGTGTTGGGCTTCACTCGCTCGAGACCGAGGAACTCCGCCACGCCCTCGTCATTGGAACGGAGCAGCTCGCTGTAGACATCCCCCGCGACCGGGGCTTCACCGATCTCGGTGAAGCCGTGGCGCATGAAGAACTCCACTTCGAAGGTCAGACAGAAAATGCGTCGAACACCGAGCCAGCGCGCCGTCTGGAGCAACTTCTCCAGTACCCGGTGGCCGACCGCGTGCCCCTTCAACTGGGGATCGACGGCCAGGGTGCGCACCTCCGCCAGGTCCTCCCACATGACGTGCAGGGCGCCGCAGCCGACCAGGCGGGCATCGGAGTCGCGTTCGGCCACCCAGAACTCCTGAATGTCCTCGTAAAGGGTCACCGTCGCCTTGTCGAGGAGGATGCGGTCGCGCGCGTAGAGATCGATGAGACGGCGCACCTCGGGCACATCCGAGGTCCTGGCCCTGCGGACCGTGACTTCCGTTACCCGGCGCGGGGCGTTCTTGGCTTCCGATGCGTCTGACACGAACGGAGGCTATCGCTGGGAAGGTCCCTCTTCCGGCCCGGGGGGCCGGTCGCGGGTTCCCTCCCGGGAGCTGTCCAGAGCGGTAACCCGGAGCGCGTCGCGCAATGCCTCGGTCTGCTCGGCCGACATCATCCCGAAGAATGCGACGAGGGCCGCGGCCGGGTTGTCCGACTCGGACCAGGCGTCATTCATCAATGCCGCAGAGTAAGCGGCCCGGGTGGAGACGGCCTCATAGCGATAGGCCCGCCCCTCCTGCTCGCGGCGGACCCAGCCCTTCTGGTGCAGGTTGTCCAGGACCGTCATCACCGTCGTATAGGCGATCGAACGATCCTGGCGCAGATCTTCGAGAACTTCCCGGACCGTCACAGGACGGTTCCACTCCCATACGCGGGTCATCACCGCGTCTTCCAGTTCACCCAATGGCCGAGGCACAGCTGAAGAATAGCCGCCGGGCGGCGGAATATGGCTTTGGTCCGGTTTGGTGAGCGCGCTCCCGCTCAGTCGCGGGTCTCGCCCGCGCCCGGCTCCGCCTTCGCCCGCGCGGCGAACGCCGCGTCCACGGCGGCGTCTTCCTTGTACTTGTTCGCCCCGCCCTGCGACTTGACCATCGTCACGATGACCCCGATGAAGGCGATGGCCATCACCGTGGGAGGGAAGAGTGCGGCGATGTAGTCCATGAGTGACCGGCCTCCTGTGTCCGTGCGGGACCACACTACCGACCGCACCGCGCGGAGCCGGAACCGGCGTCACCCCTCGCCCGGACCGCCCCCCTGCTCCGCGCCGTCCTTGTCCGGCGGCGGAGCGGCGGGGGCCGGCGGCTGCTGCGCCGGGGCGGGCTTGCGCCGGTGCGGCGGGAAGACCTCCGCGGGGGTCGGTACGGGCCGCTTGGGCTTCGCACCGGGCGCGGGCGCCTTCCCGGGGCGGCGCGGCTCCTGCTCGCCCCTGCCGCGCTCGTCACCGGCCTTCGCGAAGACGGGAGAACCCTTTGACGTGAACATAATCTGACATTAAGTGCTTAGCAGACAATCTGCACTTATTGCTCTGCCATACGGCGTGGCGCCGCCCCGCCCGGATCCCGGAGGCGTCAGGAACGGGTGGCGTTCCGCTCGTACACCAGCCGCAGCCCCACCAGCGTCAGCCACGGCTCGTGCTCGTCGATCACCGTCGCCTCGCGCAGCACCATCGGCGCCAGCCCGCCGGTCGCGATCACCGTCACATCGTCCGGATCGTCCGCCAGCTCCCGCGCCATCCGCTCCACCACGCCGTCCACCTGCCCGGCGAAGCCGTACAGGATGCCGGACTGCATCGACTCCACGGTGTTCTTGCCGATCACATGGCGCGGCCTGGCCAGCTCCACCTTCCGCAGCTGCGCGCCGCGCAGCCCCAGCGCCTCCACCGAGATCTCGATGCCCGGCGCGATCGCCCCGCCCGCGTACTCGCCGCGCGCCGAGACCGCGTCGTACGTCGTGGCGGTACCGAAGTCGACCACGATGCAGGGGCCGCCGTACAGCTCCACCGCCGCCACCGCGTTGATGATGCGGTCCGCGCCGACCTCCTTGGGGTTGTCCGTGAGGATCGGCACCCCCGTCTTCACTCCCGGCTCCACCAGCACCGCCGGGATGTCCCCGTAATAGCGCCGGGTCACCTCGCGCAGCTCGTGCAGCACCGAGGGCACGGTGGAGCACACGCAGATGCCGTCGATGCCGTCCCCCAGCTCCTCCCCCAGCAGCGGGTGCATGCCCATCAGCCCCTGGAGCAGCACCGCCAGCTCGTCCGCGGTGCGGCGGGCGTCGGTGGAGATCCGCCAGTGCTCGACGATCTCCTCGCCGTCGAACAGGCCGAGCACCGTGTGGGTGTTGCCGACATCGATGGTGAGCAGCATCCTCAGCCCCGCCCCTCGGCCGCGCGCAGGTCCAGACCGATGTCCAGGATGGGCGCGGAGTGGGTGAGCGCCCCCACCGCGAGGTAGTCGACGCCGGTGGCCGCGTACCGGGCCGCGTTCGCGAGGGTGAGCCGGCCCGAGGACTCCAGCACGGCGCGCCCCGCGGTCAGCTCCACGGCGCGGGCGGTGTCCTCGGGGGTGAAGTTGTCCAGCAGGATCAGGTCGGCGCCCTCGTCGAGCACCTCGGCCAGCTGGTCCAGGCGGTCCACCTCGACCTCGATCGGCACCCCGGGGAACTCCTCGCGCACCCGCCGGAACGCCTCCCCGACACCACCGGCCGCCACCACGTGGTTGTCCTTCACCAGGGCCGCGTCCGACAGCGACATCCGGTGGTTGACGCCGCCGCCGCAGCGCACCGCGTACTTCTCCAGGGCGCGCAGCCCGGGGGTGGTCTTGCGGGTGTCGCGGACCCGGGCGCCGGTGCCCTCCAGCACGTCCGCCCACGCCCGGGTGGCGGTGGCCACGCCGGAGAGCCGGCACAGCAGGTTCAGCGCGCCGCGCTCGCCGGTGAGCAGATCGCGGGTGCGGGCGGTCACCGACAGCAGCACCTGCCCGGCCTCGACCCGGTCCCCGTCCTCGGCGTGCCGTTCGACCTCGAACTCGTCCGTGCAGACCACGGACAGCACGGCCTCGGCGATCCGCAGCCCGGCGACCGTACCGGCCTCGCGGGCGGTGAAGTCGGCCGTCGCGACGGCGTCCTCGGGAACGGTGGCCACGGTGGTGACGTCGACCCCGTTGTCGAGGTCCTCCTCGATGGTGAGGTGCGCGATGTCCTCGACGAGCACCGGGTCAAGACCGGCGTCCGACAGCAGCGCCGCCAGATCGGGGTCCAGGCCGCACTCCAGCGGGTCGTGGGCCGGGCCGGCGCCGTCGTCGCCACAGCCGCAGCCGTCGCCGCAGCCTCCGGGAGCGGGGCCGGAGGCGCCCGGGGCGGTGCCGAAGGGCAGCAGGGTCAGCTCCACGGGGGCCGGCCGGGGCGGTGGGGTGGTCACGGGGTGTCTCCTCGGAACGAAAGCTCTGACTGATCGGGGCGTATGTACGGGTCGCGGGCGCCGTCGCCGCCCGGCCGCAGGGCGAGCACGAGGTGGTGCCGCCAGTTCTGGTCGTCCCGCCCCGGATGGTCCTCGCGCCAGTGGCAGCCGCGCGTCTCGGTGCGGCGCAGGGCGGCGGTCACCAGGACCCGGGCGACCAGATGCAGGTTAGCGGTCTCCCAGGTGTCGGCGCCGGGCTCGGCCGGCTTGCGGTCGGCCTCCGCGGGGCCGCCGGCCAGCTCGTCCAGGGCGCGGGCGGCGGCGGTGAGTCCCGCGTGGTCGCGCAGCACTCCGGCGCCCTCGGTCATGATCCGCTGGATGGCGGTCCTGGCCTCGGGGGGCAGCAGCCGTACGGACGGGGCGGTACCCGCCGGCCGGGCGCCGCTGGGGGCGGTGGCCTCCGTGCGGGGCGCCGACGCGATGTGCTGCGCGATGCGCTCGGCGAAGACCAGTCCTTCGAGGAGGGAGTTCGAGGCGAGCCGGTTGGCGCCGTGCACCCCCGTACAGGCGGTCTCGCCGCAGGCGTACAGGCCGGGCACCGTCGTCCGGCCGTGCAGATCGGTACGGACCCCGCCCGAGGCGTAGTGGGCGGCGGGCGCGACGGGGATGAGGCCGGTGACCGGGTCGATGCCGTGGGCGCGGCAGGCGGCCAGGATGGTGGGGAAACGGTGCTCCCACATGGCCGCCCCGAAGTGCCGGCCGTCGAGATACATGTGGTCGGTGCCGCGCTCGCGCATGCGCCGCATGATGCCCTTGGCGACGATGTCGCGCGGGGCCAGTTCGCCCAGCTCGTGCTGCCCGGTCATGAAGCGGACGCCGTCGGCGTCGACCAGGTGGGCGCCCTCGCCGCGCACCGCCTCGGAGATGAGCGGCTGCTGTCCCTCGGCCCCGGGGCCCAGGTACAGGACGGTGGGGTGGAACTGCACGAACTCCAGGTCGGAGACCTCGGCGCCGGCGCGCAGCGCGATGGCGACGCCGTCGCCGGTGGAGACCGGGGGGTTGGTGGTGGCGGAGAAGATCTGCCCCATGCCGCCGGTGGCGAGCACGACGGCGGGGGCCCGTACGGCTCCGACGCCGTCGTGCCGGCCCTCGCCCATGACGTGCAGGGTGACGCCGGCGGCGTGCCCTTCGGCGTCCTTGAGGAGGTCGAGCGCGAGGGCGTTCTCGATGGTCTCGATGCCGGCCGCGCGGACGGCGGAGAGCAGCGCGCGGGAGATCTCGGCGCCGGTGGCGTCACCGCCCGCGTGGGCGATGCGGCGCCGGTGGTGGCCGCCCTCACGGGTGAGGGCGATGGCACCGTCGTCGGTGGTGTCGAAGCGCGCGCCCTCGGCGATGAGCCGGCGCACGGCGCCGGGGCCCTCGGTGACCAGGGTGGTGACGGCCGCGTCGTCGCACAGCCCGGCGCCGGCGGTGTGGGTGTCGGCGCGGTGCTGCTCGGGGGTGTCGCCCTCGCCCAGGGCGGCGGCTATGCCGCCCTGGGCCCACCGGGTGGAGCCGTCGGTGAGCCGGGCCTTGGTGACGATGACGGTGCGCTGCCCGGCGGCGGCGCAGCGCAGCGCGACGGTGAGCCCGGCGACGCCAGAGCCGACCACGACGACGTCGGCGTCCACCTCCCAGCCGGCGGCGGGGGCGGGCAGCAGGGCGAGGGCGGGCGCGGGCCCGGCGGCGGGCGCGGAGGACGCGGCCGGGGCGGGGGTCGTGCCGGGTGCCGTCATCTCGGGGCTCCCAGGGTCAGCCGGGTGTTGTCGATCAGCCGGGTGCTGCCGACCTTCGCGGCCACCGCCATGATCGCCTCGCCGGTGTGGGTGTCGGGGACCTCGCGGAAGGTGGCCGGGTCCACCAGGGCCAGGTAGTCCAGGTCCAGGGGCGGGTTCAGCCCGGCCGCCTCGGTCAGGACGGTGTGCGCGGCGGCCCGCGCCGAGGCGGCGGAGCCGGTGCGCACGGCGGTCGCGGCGGCCAGGGCGGCGGCGTCGGCTGAGGCGCGTTCCTCGTGCAGGGCGGCCAGGGCCTGGGCGCGGTCGCCGAAGGGCGCCCTGCCGGCGGCGGCCCGGTCGGCGAGCGCGGCCTCGGCCGACAGCCGGTCGCGGGCCGCGAACAGCGCCCGGGACAGCGTCAGCGCGGTGCGCCGCTCCGCCGCGTTCAGGTAGCGGTTGCGGCTGGAGAGCGCCAGGCCGTCCTCCTCGCGCACCGTGGGGACGGCGACGATCTCCACTGGGAAGTTCAGATCGGCGACCATCCGCCGTACCAGCGCGACCTGCTGCGCGTCCTTCTCGCCGAACATCGCGTAGCGCGGGGCCGTCAGATGCAGCAGCTTGGCGACGACCGTCAGCATGCCGTCGAAGTGACCGGGCCGGGTGGCGCCCTCCAGCGGTTCGCCCATCGGGCCGGCGCTCAGCCGGACCAGGGGCTCGCCGGACGGGTACATGAGCGCGTCCGACGGTGCGAAGATCACATCGGCACCGGCGGCCTCGGCCACCCGGGCGTCGGCCTCCAGAGTGCGCGGGTAGCGGTCGAAGTCCTCGCCCGCCCCGAACTGGAGCGGGTTGACGTACACCGTCACGATCACCTGGCCGCCGGGCGGCAGCAGCGCGCGCGCCGCGCGGATGTTCGCCGCGTGCCCCTCGTGCAGCGCGCCCATGGTGGGGACGACCGCGCGCGGCGGCCCGGCACCGTACGGCTCGCCCAGCTCCCGCGGTGTGTGCACGATCCTCATCGGTCCTCGTCTCCTTCCGTCCCGCCCTCGTCGGGACCCGGGCCGTCCGCCAGCACGCCCAGCAGTTCCTGGGCCGCCTCCGGACGCAGCAGCCCGTGGTCCAGGGCGCGGTCGGCTGTGGTGCGCGCCATCGCCAGGTAGCCGGGCAGCGCGCCGGGGGCGTGCGCCCGCAGTTCGGCCAGGTGCGCCGCGACCGTACCGGCGTCACCGCGCGCCACGGGGCCGGTGAGAGCCGCGTCCCCGGAGCGCAGCGCGTTGTCCAGCGCCGCGCCCAGCAGCGGGCCGAGCATCCGGTCGGGAGCCTCGACCCCGGCGGTGCGCAGCAGTTCGAGGGACTGGGCGACGAGGGTGACCAGATGGTTCGCCCCGAGCGCCAGCGCCGCGTGGTACAGCGGACGGTCGCGCTCCTCGATCCACTCGGGTTCGCCGCCCATCTCGATGACCAGCGCCTCGGCGGCCAGCCGCAGCTCCAGCGGGGCGGTCACCCCGAAGGAGCAGCCGGCCAGCCGCTGCACGTCCACCGCCGAGCCGGTGAAGGTCATCACCGGGTGCAGGGCCAGCGGCAGCCCGCCGGCCCGGGTGGCGGGGTCGAGGACGGCGGTGCCGTACCGGCCCGAGGCGTGCGCGATCAGCTGGCCCGGGCGCACGGCCCCGGTCTCGGCCAGCCCGGCGACCAGCGCCGGCAGCGCGTCGTCCGGGACGGTCAGCAGGACCAGTTCGGAGCGGGCCAGTACCTCGGCGGGCTCGACCAGCGGCACCCCGGGCAGCAGCGCCTCGGCGCGCCGCCGGGAGGCGTCGGAGACCCCGGAGGCGGCGACCGGCCGGTGTCCGGCCAGGGCGAGGGCGGCGGCCAGCGCGGGGCCGACGCGGCCGGCGCCGACCACGCCCACGCGGAGCCGGGCGGGGCGGGAGGTGGTCACGACTCGTTCACGGCGCTCGCTCAGCCTCTTTCGCATCCGTTCCGGTCCGTGTGCTCGGTACCGGACGTCGACGCCATGCTACGGGCCCGGCGCGGTCACGGGCCCAGCCGCCTTTCGTTCCCGCCCGCCTGCACCAGGCCCGTCTCGTACGCGAGCACCACGGCCTGCACCCGGTCACGCAGCTGGAGCTTGGCGAGGATGCGGCCGACATGGGTCTTCACGGTGGCCTCGGAGACGAACAACTGCCCGGCGATCTCCCCGTTGGACAGGCCCTGCGCGATCAGCAGCAGCACCTCGCGCTCGCGGTCGGTGAGCTGCTCGATCTCGGGGTGGGCGGGCTGCCGCTCGGCCGGGATCAGCGTCATGAAGCGGTCCAGCAGCCGCCGGGTGGTGGAGGGGGCGACCACCGCGTCGCCGCTGTGCACGGAGCGGATGGCGGCCAGCAGTTCGTCCGGGGGCACGTCCTTGAGCATGAACCCGGCCGCGCCCGCCTTGAGGCCGGAGAAGGCGTACTCGTCGAGGTCGAAGGTGGTCAGGATCAGCACCTTGGGGTCCCCGGGGCCGCCCGCGCCCTCCTTGCAGATCCGGCGGGTGGTCTCCACCCCGTCCAGCCGCGGCATCCGCACATCCATCAGGACCACGTCCACGGTGGTGGAGCGCAGCACCTCCAGCGCCTCGACGCCGTCCCCGGCCTCGGCGGCGACCGTCATGTCCTCCTGGGCGTCCAGCACCATCCGGAAGCCGGTGCGCAGCAGGACCTGGTCGTCCACCAGCATGACTTTGATGGGCGGCTGCGGTGTCGTGGTCACCAAGGGGTCCTTCCTCGGGGCCGGGGCCCGGGGGTTGTGGCGCGCGGATCGTGGCTCGGGCGGTCGTGGTCGGGGCGGTGGGGCTCAGGGATGGGCGGCCAGTGGCAGTGTGGCGGAGATCCGGAAGCCGCCGCCGGGCCGGGGCCCGGCGAGCAGTTCGCCGCCGACCATCCCGACCCGTTCGCGCATCCCGATCAGCCCCTGCCCCAGACCGTCGACGCCACGCTCCTCGTACAGCTCGCGCTGCGCGCCGCGCCCGTCGTCCTCGGCGAGCACCGTCAGCGCGTCGCCCGCGTAGTCCAGGCAGACCCGGGCGCCGGCGTCGGGGCCGCCGTGCTTGCGGGTGTTGGTCAGCGCCTCCTGGACGATGCGGTACGCGGTCAGCTCGACGCCGCTGGGCAGCGGGCGCGGGGTGCCGCTGATCCGGAAGTCGACGGGCAGCCCGGTGTCGCGGACCTGGTCGACGAGTTCGGCGAGCTGCTCGACGCCGGGCTGCGGCACGTAGTCCTGCGCGGTGGCGGTGCTCGCGCCGTCCCCGCGCAGCACGCCCAGCAGCCGGCGCATCTCGGTGAGCGCCTGCCGCCCGGTGCCGGAGATGGTGGCCAGGGCGGTGCGGCACTGCTCGGGGTGGCTGTCCAGGACGTAGGCGGCGCCGTCGGCCTGCACCACCATCACGGACACGTTGTGGGCCACGACGTCGTGGAGTTCGCGGGCGATCCTGGCGCGTTCGGCGGCGACCGCGATCCGCGACTGGGTCTCGCGTTCGCGCTCCAGCCGGGCGGCGCGCTCCTCCAGCTCGGCGTAGTAGGCGCGGCGGGTGCGCAGCGAGTCGCCCAGCACCCAGGCGAGCAGGAACATCACGGTGAGGAAGACGGTGGAGACGATGGTGCCGGCCAGCGAGTCCTCGTTGCTGTCCGGCCAGCGCACGGAGGCCAGGCCCGGCGCGGTGAGCGAGGCGCCCAGCGCCAGCCGGGACGCCCAGCGCACCGGCCGGGACGCCACGGTGAACACGAGGATCAGGAAGACGAAGTCGGAGGGCATCGGCGGGACGTCGGCGGCCAGCTGGAACAGGCCCGCGGCGATGCCCACCAGCAGCGCCTTCTCCGGCGCCCGGCGGCGCACGGCCAGCGCGCCGGTCAGCGTCAGGGCGGTGACCATGGCCGCGGCCTCGGAGCCGCGGTACACGGAGTCCGCGTTGCCCGGCGCCACCAGCACCACCACGGTGCCCAACAGCCATACGACGCCCCAGAACCCGTCCACCCAGCCGGGGTGACGGCGCACGAGGTCGTAGAGCCGGTTCATGTCACCCACAGTAGGGATCGCGCCCGGCTCGGGAGTCAGCCGATGGGTCGATCCGTGCGGCCACCGGCTACTCCTCAAGGTGGACACGGCAGGCCAGGGGCGCTCCCGGCCGGGAGCTGGGGGCACCCCGGCCGAAGGCTGGGGGAGCGTACCGTGTGGCCGATGAGCGGTGAGGCGACACGGTGGCGGGTGGCGGCGGAGCGCGCGCTGTACGGGCCCGGCGGGTTCTACGTGCGGCACGCCCCCGCCGCGCACTTCCGCACCGCGGTGCACGCCTCCCCGCTGTACGCGCGGGCCGTCGCCCGGCTGCTGGCGGGCGTCGACACCGCGCTGGGGCACCCCGAGGAGCTCGCCCTGGTGGACCTGGGCGCCGGACGCGGCGAGTTGACGGCCGGGGTCCTGGCGGCGCTGGAGGCACCGGTGGCGGCGCGCGTGGTGCCGTACGCGGTGGAGCGGGCGGCCCGGCCGGCCGGGCTCGACGCCCGGGTGCGCTGGTGCGCCCAGCCGCCGCGCGGGGTGCGCGGGCTGCTGTTCGCGAACGAGTGGCTGGACAACGTCCCGGTGGAGGTGGCCGAGGTCGACGGGGACGGCGTCCCCCGGTACGTGCTGGTCGCCCCCGACGGCCGGGAACGGCTCGGCGACCCGGTGACCGGCCCGGACGCCGACTGGCTGGCCCGCTGGTGGCCGCTGCCGCCGGAACCGGGGCTGCGCGCCGAACCGGGCGGGCCGCGCGACGCCGCCTGGGCGGCCGCCGTGGGCACCCTCGCCGACGGCCTGGCGGTGGCGGCCGACTACGGACACACCGCCGCGACCCGCCCGCCGCTGGGCTCCCTCACCGGGTTCCGGGACGGGCGCGAGGTGCCGCCGGTGCCGGACGGCGGCTGCGATCTGACCGCCCATGTGGCACTGGACGCCTGCGCCGCCGCCACCGCGCCGGGCGGCGCCCCGTCCTGGCGGCTGACCCAGCGCACGGCGCTGCACCGTCTCGGGGTGCGCGGCGACCGGCCGCCGCTCGCGCTGGCCGCCACCGACCCGGCCGGGTACGTACGCGCCCTGGCGCTGGCCGGACAGGCGGCGGAGCTGACCGATCCCGGCGGGCTCGGCGGCTTCGGCTGGCTGCTGTCGGCGGCCGGCCCAGGCGGAGTGGCGGCGGCCCGGCTACTTGTCGATGTCGCCGACGACGAAGAAGAACGAGCCCAGGATCGCCACCATGTCGGCCACCAGGGTGCCGGGGAGTAGCCGGCTGAGCGCCTGGATGTTGTTGAAGGAGGCGGAGCGCAGCTTCAGCCGGTACGGGGTGCGCTCGCCGCGCGAGACCAGGTAGTAGCCGTTGAGGCCCAGCGGGTTCTCGGTCCAGGCGTAGGTGGCGCCCTCGGGGGCCTTGAGGACCTTGGGCAGCCGCTGGTTGACGGGGCCCGGCGGCAGTTCGGCGAGCCGGTCCAGGCAGGCGTCGGCCAGCTCCAGGGAGTTCTTGGTCTGCTCCAGCAGCACCTCGAAGCGGGCGAGGCTGTCCCCGGCGGTGCGGGTGCTCACCCTCAGCACGTCCCCCAGCTCCCCGTACGCCAGGTACGGCTCGTCGCGGCGCAGGTCGAAGTCGACGCCGCTGGCGCGGGCGATGGGGCCCGAGATCCCGTAGGCGTGGGCGGTCTCCGGGGCCAGTACGCCGATGCCGCGGGTGCGGGCCCGGAAGACCTCGTTGCCCAGGATCAGGCCGTCCAGCCGGTCCATGCCGCCGCGTACCGCCGCGACCGCCTGCCGGGCCCGCCCGGTCCAGCCGGCCGGCAGGTCCTCCTTGAGGCCGCCGACCCGGTTGAACATGTAGTGCATCCGTCCGCCGGACGCCTCCTCCATCACGTGCTGGAGGGATTCGCGCTCGGTGAAGGCGTAGAACATGGGGGTGATGCCGCCCAGCTCCAGCGGATAGGAGCCGAGGAACATCAGATGGTTGAGCACCCGGTTCAGCTCGGCGAGCAGGGTGCGCAGCCACACGGCCCGCTCGGGGACCTCCATGCCCAGCATCCGCTCGACGGCCAGCACCACGCCCAGCTCGTTGGAGAACGCGGACAGCCAGTCGTGGCGGTTGGCCAGCACGATGATCTGCCGGTAGTCGCGCGCCTCGAAGAGCTTCTCCGCGCCCCGGTGCATGTAGCCGATCACCGGTTCGGCCGCCGAGATCCGTTCCCCGTCGAGCACCAGGCGCAGCCGCAGCACGCCGTGGGTGGAGGGATGCTGAGGACCGATGTTGAGCACCATGTCGGTGGACTCGGCGGCGCCGCCGACCCCGACCATCGTCTCCGTCATGGCGACAGTCTGACAGCTCACCCGGACAGCCCACCACGATCAGTGAGCGCGCTCTAAGCTTTTGGCATGGACGAGGTAGGGGAAGAGGCCGCCTGGCACGGGGTACGGCCGGGACTGCTGACCATGCGGCGGCTGGTACTGGCACTGTGGCTGGGCCCGCTGGTACTGGCCGCGGCCGTCATTCCGGCGCTGCTCGGGGCGCCGGTGTGGTCGCTGCCCGCGCTGGCGCCGCTGCTGCTGGGCGCGTGGGGGTGGCGGGCGCTGGGGCGCAATTTCCGCTCCTGGCGCTACCAGGAACGGGACGACGATCTGCTGATCAGCCGGGGCGTGCTGTGGCGGCAGCTGACGGTGGTGCCCTACGGCCGGATGCAGCTCGTCGAGGTCACCTCCGGACCGCTGGACCGCAAGTTCGACCTGGCCAGACTTCAGCTGCACACCGCGGCGGCCGCCAGCGACGCCACCATCCCGGGCCTCGAACCGGCCGAGGCGGAACGGCTGCGCGACCGGCTCACCGCGCTCGGCGAAGCCCGGTCGGCGGGACTGTGAACACGAACGGGGTGACCATGACCGCGGACCCGACGGCCCCGCCCACCGAGCCCTCGCTGGAGAACGACGGCAAGCGTCTGCACCCCGTCACCCCCTGGCGGCGGGCCTGGGCCCCCCTGGCCGGGCTGTTCGCGGTCGGTCTCAACAACGCCGAGAACATCCGCTCCTGGACCACCTCCCTGGGCCTGGGCTGGCTCGCCGCCCTGCTGGTCGCCCTCATGCTGTGCGGCGCCGGCTACGGCTTCCTGTCCTGGCGCGTCACCCGCTACCTCGTCACCGACACCGAACTGCGCATCCGTACCGGTCTGCTGTTCCGCCGCACCGCGCACCTGCGGCTGGACCGCATCCAGTCCATCGACGTCACCCGCCCGCTGCTCGCCCGCGCCGTCGGCGTCGCCAAGCTCAAGATGGACGTGGTCGGCTCCGGCGACTCCGACGAACTCGCCTACCTCGGGGAGTCCGAGGCCACCGCGCTGCGCGCCGAACTCCTCGCCCGCGCGGCCGGCATCGACCCGCTCGCCGCGCCCAGCGCCGGAGAGGCCCCGGCCCGCCAGGTGGCGGCCGTGCCGACGCCGGTGCTGGCCAAGGCCCTCGCCCTGGAGTCCCTCAGCGGCGGCTGGGCCCTGCTGCTGGTCGCCGGGATCGCCCTGCCCGTGACGCTGTACGTGCTGGGGGCGGGCCTGTTCGTCGCGCTCACCGTCGCGCTGCCGATGCTGGCCGGCGTGTGGGGCGGCACCCTGGGCCGCTTCCTCACCCAGTACGGCTGGACCGTCAGCGAGTCCCCGGACGGGCTCCGGCTGGACCACGGGCTGCTCCAGCGCGACCACGCCACCGTGCCGCCCGGCCGGGTGCAGTCGGTGCGCATCGTCGAACCGCTGCTGTGGCGCCGCCAGGGCTGGGTGCGGGTGGAACTGTCGGTGGCCGGTGAGGGCAACGAGAGCGGGCTGCTCGTCCCGGTCGCCGGCCGCGCGCAGGCGGGTGAGCTGATCGGGCGGATCCTGCCCGAGGTCGACATCGACAAGACGATGGCGTCCATCACGGCCGTGCCGCGGCGCTCGCGCTGGGCGGTCCCGGTGTGGCGGCACGGGTACGGGCACGGGGTGACCGACGCCGTGTTCGTGGCCCGCGCGGGACGGCTGAGCCGCCGCTACACGCTGGTGCCGCACGCCAAGGTGCAGAGCGTACGGATGACCCAGGGGCCGTGGGAGCAGCGGCTCGGGCTGGCCGACATCCATGTCGATCACGGCGCCAACGGGACGGCCACCGCCCGGCTGCGGGACGCGGCCGAGGCGGCCCGGGAGGTCGCCGCGCAGGCGGACCGCTCCCGGCTGGGGCGGCGCAACGCCGCCCCGGAGCGCTGGCTGACGCGCTGACGGCCGCCGGCCGGGCCGGTGGTGCGGCCGGGCGAAGGGGCGGCGGGCGGTGGTGCGGCGCCGCGCCACCGCCCGTCAGATCACCGTGCCGCCACCGCCGTCGTCCGGCTGCTGCTCCTCGTCGCCCTCGTCCTCCTCCTGGTCGATGAGGACCGGCGAGCCGTGATGCGACCACAGCTTCCACTCGCCCTCACCGCCCTCGGCGCGGCGGAAGAGGTTGGTGGCCACCACCAGGCCGCCCACCAGCGGCCCGGCGCTGCCGTCCTCCTCGGCGGGCCCGCCGCTGAGGATGTTCTCGGTGCAGGTCACCAGGGCCGTGTCGCCCATCACGGAGACCTCGACATCGGTGAGGAAGAACTGGATGTACTCGGTGTTCGCCATGATCAGCGCGTAGGAGCGCAGCACCTCCCCGCGGCCGGTGATCACCGGCCAGCCCGGATGGATGACGCTGATCTCCTCGGCGTCGATCCAGCGGTCCGCCATGGCGTCCAGATCGCCCTGCTCCAGCGCGTCGTACAGCGCGGTGTTGGCGGCTTCCACCGCTTCGATGTCCGTCCGGGTACCACTCATGTATGGGCCGTATCCCCTTCCGTTCCGGCGTGCACGTGCGTCGCGTCCTCGACGGCCTGGGCCACCCGGACCGCGTCCGCGCTGGCTCGTACCTCGTGTACCCGCACTGCCCATGCCCCCACACGGGCCGCGAGCGCCGAGATGGCGGCGGTGGCGTGATCCCGCTCGGCGGCGGGCGGCGGAGTACCCCCGGGGCCGGCCAGCACCCGGCCGAGGAACCGCTTGCGGGAGGCCGCCACCAGCAGCGGCCACTCCAGTTTCCGGCGCAGCCGGTCAAGGCCCGCCACCAGGGCCAGATCGTGCTCGGCCCGCTTGGCGAAGCCGAGCCCGGGATCGGCGATGATACGGGCCGGGTCGATGCCTCCGGCGACGGCACGCTCGATGGACGCGCGCAGTTCGGCGACGACCTCGCCGGTGACGTCCGTGTACCGGGCGCGGTCGTTCATGTCGATGCTCTGGCCGCGCCAGTGCATGACGACGAACGGGACGCGGGCGTCGGCGACCGCGGGCACCATCCGGGCGTCGGCGCGGCCCCCGCTGACGTCGTTGACGATCCGGGCCCCGGCGGCGATCGACTGCTCGGCGACCGAGGCGCGCATGGTGTCGACGCTCACGATCACCCCCTCGGCGGCCAGTTCGCGCACCACGGGCAGCACCCGGCGCAGTTCCTCGGCCTCGTCCACCCGGGTGGCGCCGGGGCGGGTGGACTCGCCCCCGACATCGACGAGATCGGCTCCGGCGGCCACCAGGTCGAGTCCGTGCTTGACGGCCGTCTCCGGGTCGAACCAGCGCCCGCCGTCGGAGAAGGAATCGGGCGTCACGTTGACGACCCCCATGACCGCACACCGATTCCACTCCGGCAACCCGGCCACCCGACGACGCATCTCAGCCATGCCTCCACCCTAGGGCTACCGCTGATCCCCGCACCCCGCCCGGTCCGGCCGGGGGCGCGGCGGGCGGCGGCGGGCGGCGGCGACCCCGGCCCGGCGGCGCCCCGGACCTCGTGATGGGGTGGCGGCGGAGCTTAGCCGTCGCGGTGCGCGGGTAGCCGCCGCTGACAAGGGCTGTCACCATCCGCAGGTAGATTCGAATGTGCCGGCGGCAACACGCCGGTGCACGACCGGGAGAAGGGAGCAGACCATGGATCGCATCACGCTCAGCGGGCTGCGGGTCAGGGGGTTCCACGGTGTGCTCCCGCACGAACGGGAGGGGGGCCAGTGGTTCACGGTTGACCTCACACTGGGCCTGGACACCCGTCCCGCCGCGGCGACCGACGATCTGGCGAAGACCGTGGACTACGGCATGGTGGCCCAGGAGATCACCGCCGTCGTCGCCGGCGAGCCCGTCGATCTTCTGGAGACGCTCGCCCAGCGGATCGCCGATCGTTGCCTCGCGTTCAGCCCGGTGCGCGAGGCAGAGGTGACCCTCCACAAACCGCAGGCGCCGATCACCGTTCCCTTCGACGACGTGACCATCACCATCAAGCGGAGCCGAGCATGACCCCCAGCAATGCCGCGTCCACTCCCGACCCGACCGTCCAGCCGGTGCCCGCCTCCGTGGTGCAGCAGGTCGACGCCGCCGACACCACCCTGCACAACCCCAAACGCGCCGTCCTCTCCCTCGGCAGCAACCTCGGCAACCGCCTGGAGACCCTCCAGGGCGCCATCGACGCGCTGGAGGACACCCCGGGGCTGCGGGTGAAAGCCGTCTCCCCGGTGTACGAGACCGAGCCGTGGGGGGTGCCCACCGGCAGCCAGTCCACGTACTTCAACGCGGTGATCGTCGTGAAGACGACGCTCCCGCCGTCCTCGCTCCTGGAGCGCGCGCACGCCATCGAGGAGGCCTTCGAGCGCGTACGCGACGAGCGCTGGGGTCCGCGCACCATCGACGTGGACATCGTCGCCTACCAGGGCGTCATCTCGCGGGACCCGGATCTGACCCTGCCGCATCCGCGGGCCCACGAGCGCGCCTTCGTCCTGGTGCCGTGGCACGATGTCGATCCGGCGGCCGAAGTGCCGGGGCACGGCCCGGTCGCCGATCTTCTGTCGGCGCTGCCGGAGCAGGGCATCACCGCGCGCGCCGACCTGAAGCTGGCCCTGCCCGACTGAGCGGGGCGAGCACGGAACAGCTGACGGACGAGGGGCACGCACAGCGGTGAATCAACTGCGGATCAGAAATCTGGCCGGTCTGTTCGCCGCCGCGTTCGCCTTCGGCTGGGCCGGGGCCGGGCTGTGGGACGCGCTGGGCACGCTGCCCGCGGTCCCGCTGCTCGCCCCGGTCGTCCTGGCGCTGATCGCCGCCGTCCTGCTGGCGACCGCGCTGTCCCTGCGCACCCGGCTGCGGGCGCAGCGCACCTGGGGGCACCGCCCGGCCGAAGGCTGGGGGAGCCGGGAGGGCGCCCGCCCGGTGGAGCCGCTCATGGCGGCCCGCGCGGTGGTCTTCGGCCAGGCGAGCGCGCTCGTCTCGTCCCTGGTGGCCGGGTTGTACGGGGGCTTCGGACTGTTCCTGCTGCTGGAGCGGATGGAGGTCCCCAACCGCCGCGAACAGGCCCTGTACGCGGGCCTGTCCGTCATCGCGGGCGTCGCGGTGTGCGCCGCCGCCCTGTACCTGGAACGGGTGTGCAAGCTCCCGGACGGCAACGGCGACGACGACCACCGCGACCGGCGCGGACCGATGGGCTCCCCCATCTGATCCGCCGCGCCGGACAGGCCCTACGCCTCCACGGCCGCCGATTCCTGCACCGAGCGCCGCAGCGCCGCGTGCAGGCTCGCCGGGGTGAGCACGCCCAGGAACCGGTCACCGTCCAGCACGGCGATCCACCCCGCGTCGTACTGGAGCATCGTGGCGAACGCCTGCTTCAGCGAGGCGCCCACCGGCAGCCACGCCTCCATCCGCCGGGCCCGCCCGGCGACGGTGCCCTCCGGCTGCGGTCCCGTGCCCTCCGGCGGTATCGGCACCCAGCCGTGCAGCGCGTCGTGCTCGTCCAGCACCACGGCCCAGCGGGCGCCCTCGGCCCGCATCCGGTCGCAGGCCAGCGCCATCGGATCGGCCAGATGGACCACCGGCGGCTGCTCCAGATCGGCGGTCTCCACGGGGGTCACCGACAGGCGCTTCAGCCCCCGGTCGCTGCCCACGAAGGAGGCCACATAGTCGTTGGCGGGCGCGCCGAGCACCGTGGCCGGGGTGTCGAACTGTTCGACCCGCCCCTGCCCGAACACCGCGATCCGGTCCCCGAGCCGTACCGCCTCCTCGATGTCGTGCGTCACGAACAGCACGGTTTTGCGCACCTCGGCCTGCAGCCGCAGGAATTCGTTCTGGAGGTGCTCGCGCACCACCGGGTCCACCGCGCCGAAGGGCTCGTCCATGAGCAGCACCGGCGGGTCGGCGGCCAGCGCCCGTGCCACGCCGACCCGCTGCCGCTGCCCGCCGGAGAGCTGGTCGGGGTAGCGGCCGCCGTACACGGCCGGGTCCAGGCCGACCAGTTCCAGCAGTTCGGCGGCGCGCCGCCGGGCCGCCGTGCGGCGCTCGCCCAGCAGGACGGGGACGGTGGCGGTGTTGTCGAGCACCGTCTTGTGCGGGAAGAGGCCGACCTGCTGGATGACGTAGCCGATCCGGCGCCGCAGCCGCACCGGGTCGTGGCCGGCGATGTCCTCACCGTTCAGCAGCACCCGTCCGGAGGTGGGTACCTCCAGCCGGTTGACCATCTTCATGGTGGTGGTCTTGCCGCACCCCGACGGCCCGACGAGGGTGACCAGTTCGCCCTCCGCCACCTCCAGACACAGGTCGTCCACCGCGAGGGTGCCGTCCGGGTAGCGCTTGGTGACGTGGTCGAAGAGCAGCATGTTCATGAGTTTGTCAGGTTTACCGCCTAGGGTCATGGACATGAGTGCGAATAGCTGTCTGGTGGCGAACGACTGGATCTGCGGGGAGTACGTACGCACCCGCGGCCAGGAGCTGACCGACGCCACCGTGCAGCACCTCGCCATCACGGCCTCCGCGATCGCCATCGCCGTCGCGGTCGCCTTCCCGCTCGCCCTGCTGGCCCGCCGCTGGCGGCCGGCGGCCGGCTCACTCCTGGGGCTGACCACCGTCCTGTACACCATCCCCTCGCTCGCCATGTACGCGCTGCTGCTGCCCTTCTTCGGCCTGTCGATGTCGGTCGTGGTGTGCGGCCTGGTGCTGTACTCGCTGACCGTGCTGGTGCGCAACATGCTCACCGGGCTGCGCTCGGTCCCCGCCGAGGTACGGGAGGCGGCGCTCGGCATGGGGTACGGGCGCGGCCGGCTGCTGCTCACCGTCGAACTGCCGCTGGCCCTGCCCGCCGTCATGGCCGGGATAAGGATCGCCACCGTCTCCGCCGTCTCCCTGACCACCGTCGGCGCCATCGTCGGCCACGGCGGGCTCGGCAACCTCATCTACAGCGGCATGCAGAGCTACTTCAAGGCCGAGGTGCTCACCGCCTCCGTGCTGTGCGTCCTGCTCGCCGTCACCGCCGATCTGCTGCTGCTCGGCGTCCAGCGGGCCCTCACCCCCTGGTCGCGGGCCGCCGCCGGCCCGTCGAAGGGCGCTGTCGCGTGAACGCCATGACCGGGGCCTGGAGCTGGCTCACCACCGCGGCGCACTGGAGCGGCGACGGCGGCATCACCCAGCGGCTGGGCGAGCACCTGTATCTCACCGCCCTCGCCCTGCTGGCCGCCTGCGCCATCGCGCTGCCGCTCGCCATGTGGCTGGGCCACGGCGGCGGCCGCCGGATCGGCGGGGCGGTGGCCATCAACATCTCCAACGTCGGCCGCGCCGTGCCCACCTTCGCCGTGCTGGTGCTGCTCACCCTCACCCCGCTCGCCCGCTACGGCGAACTCCCCACCCTCATCGCGCTGGTGCTGTTCGCGGTGCCCCCGCTGCTCACCAACGCCTACGTGGGGATCGCCGGCACCGACCGGGACATCGTGCAGGCCGCGCGCGGCATGGGCATGTCGCGCGGCCAGGTCCTGGCCCGGGTGGAACTCCCGCTCGCCTTCCCCCTGCTGATGACCGGGGTGCGCACCGCCGCCGTCCAGATCGTGGCCACCGCCACCCTGGCCGCGCTGCCCGGCGGCGGCGGTCTCGGCCGCATCATCACCGCCGGCTTCGCCACCTACCGCACCTCCCAGGTGGTGGCGGGCGCCATCCTCGTCGCGCTGCTGGCGCTCACCGTCGAAGGGCTGATGGCACTGCTCCAGCGGCTGCTCGACCCCCGCTCGCCCCGGCGCCGCCGCACCAGCGCGGCCCCGGCCGGTGGGCGGGAGTCCCCGGACGTCCCGCCGGAGCCGGCTCCCGCCGCTCCGGCACCGGCCGCGGCGGGCGCCTCCCTGACGAAGACGTCCCCGGGCAACCGTCCGGCCCCGGGCCGGGCACCATCCACCGTCGAAGGGCAAGACACGTGACCGCGACCACCCCCCGTACCCCCCTGCGCCGGCTGCTGGGCGCCACCTGCGGCAGCGCCGCGCTCGCCCTGGCCCTCACCGCGTGCGGCGGAGGGGACAGCCTGGAGTCGGAAGGCGGTGGCGGCGGGGACCAGGACGCCTCGCAGTCCGCCGACACCCTCACCATCGGCGGCGGCGACTTCACCGAGGCCACCATCATGGCCGAGCTGTACTCCCAGCTGCTCACGGACGCCGGCTACACCACCGAGGTCATCACGGTGCAGAGCCGCGAACTGTACGCGCCGGAGCTGGAGAAGGGCTCGATCGACATCGTGCCCGAATACGCCGCCACCCTGGCCGAGTTCCTCAACGCCCGGGTCAACGGCGAGGACGCCCCGCTGATCGCCTCCTCCGACCCGGTCGCCACCGTGGACGCGCTGCGCGAACTGGCCACCCCGCGCGGGCTGACCGTGCTGGAGCCGGGCGAGGCCGTCAACCAGAACGCCTTCGCCGTCACCCGGGAATTCGCCGAGGAACACGGGCTGAGCACCCTCTCCGACCTCGGTGCCTCCGGGCTGCCGATCAAGCTGGCGGCCGGCGATGAATGCTCCGAACGCCCGTTCTGCCAGCCGGGTCTTGAGGACGTCTACGGCATCGACATCACCGGCATAGACCCCAAGGGTGTCGGCACCGTCCAGGCCAAGCAGGCCGTCAAGGACGGCACCGACGACCTGGTGCTGGTCTCCACCACCGACGCCACCCTGGACGACTTCGGCCTGGTGCTGCTGGAGGACGACCAGAACCTGCAACTCGCCGACAATCTGCTGCCCGTGCTCCACTCCGGCATCGGCGACGACGAGAAGATCACCGCCGCCCTCAACCGCCTCACCGCAACCCTCACCACCGACGATCTGATCGAACTCAACCGCCAGGTGGACTCCGAGCGCCTCAAGGCGGTTGACGTGGCCGGGAGTTACCTGCACGACAAGGGGCTGCTGAGCCACTGAGCCCACCACAGCGGAATGTAACCACCTGAGAACGGTCCGCCGGGTGGGTCCCGGCAGCCCCGGGCGTCACGGTAAGTTTCGGGCATGGCACGTGGACGTCACCGCAACGCACCACTGCACCGGGTGCTGATTCCTGCCGCGCTGGGCGGCGCCGCCGTACTGAGCGCCGGCGCCGCCTGGTTCGTGGGCACCGGCAGCAGCGACGGCGCGATCGTCGTCCTGCGCTCCCTGACCGCGCTGGCCGCGGCCGCCGCCGTGAGCGCGGCCCTCCTGCTGCGCCGCTGGGACCTGGAGGCCGGACGCAAGGTCGCCCGCGAACGTGCCGCGAAGGCCGGTATCAGCTGGCAGATCGAGGAGAAGCAGGCCGAGCTGGAGGAGTCCCAGGAACTGGTCTCCACCCTGGAGGCCAAGGTCAGGGCCAAGCGCATCGAACTGGGCCGGCTCCGCTCCGAACACGCCGACCTGCTGCGCCGGTACGCCAACGCCGAGACCGAGCGGGCCAAGGCGCTGGAGGGCCGCCGGCAGCTGGCGCTGGAGGCGGCCGAGCCGGCCAAGGCGCTGCCCTCCCGGGCCACCGACCACCGCACCTCGGGCGGCGCGCCGTCGCAGCTGACCTACCTCCAGGCGTACGAGGCGCTCGGCAAGCTGTCGCGCAACGGCGCCCGTCAGGAGGAGAACCGGCAGCAGGAGAACCGGGAGCGGGAGCGGCAGCGCGAACCGCGGGAGGCCGGGGTGGCCGAGTCCCCCGGTACGGCCGACGCAGCGCCCGCCCGCCCCGTGCCGCCGGTGGCGGTGCCGCCGCAGGGGGCGCCTGCCGGCGCCGGCCGGGAGAGCACCGAGCCCGCCGGCGGGTTCGACTTCTTCGGCAAGCCGCGCACCGCCAAGCCCTGAGACGCCGCGGCGCGGCCGTTTCGTTCAAGGCCGGGCCACCGGCCGCTGGATAGCGTGACCGGCATGGAGTCGACACACCTCAGCATCCACATCGACCGCGCCGCCGACGAGGTCTACGCCTACGCGGCAGACCCGGTCAATCTGCCCGCCTGGGCCGCCGGACTCGGCGGTTCCATCGAACTGATCAAAGGCCGGTGGATCGCGACCTCCTCCCCCATGGGCCGGGTGGAGGTGGCCTTCGCCCCGCGCAACACGTTCGGTGTGCTCGACCACGAGGTGACCCTGCCGAGCGGCGAGACGGTCCTCAACCCGATGCGCGTGATCCCGGACGAGGAGGACACCTGCGAGGTGGTCTTCACCCTGCGCCGGCAGCCGGGCACCACCCCCGAGGACTTCCGCCGCGACGCCGGAAGGGTCGAGGCCGATCTGGCCACCCTCAAGGGCATCGTGGAACGCGGTTAGGCCGGCGCCGCCCCCCGGCCGCTCAGCGGGAGAGGATCAGGCTCATCGCCTCGGCACGGGTCGCCGCGTCCCGCAGCTGGCCGCGTACCGCCGAGGTGGTGGTCTTGGCGCCCGGCTTGCGGACCCCGCGCATCGTCATGCACATGTGCTCGCACTCCACGACCACGATCACCCCGCGCGGCTCCAGGATCCGCATGAGCGAGTCGGCGATCTGCGTGGTCAGGCGCTCCTGCACCTGCGGGCGGCGGGCGAAGACGTCCACCAGCCGGGCCAGCTTCGACAGCCCGGTGATCTTCCCGCTGGAGGACGGGATGTACCCGACGTGCGCCTTGCCCACGAACGGCACCAGGTGGTGCTCGCACGAGGACATCACCTCGATGTCCTTCACCAGCACCATCTCGTCGTGGCCCAGGTCGAAGGTGGTGGTCAGCACATCCTCCGGCTCCTGCCACAGCCCGGCGAATATCTCCCGGTAGGCCCGGGCCACCCGGGCCGGGGTGTCCCGCAGTCCCTCGCGGTCCGGGTCCTCACCGACCGCTATCAGCAGCTCACGGATGGCGTTCTCGGCGCGCTTCTCGTCGAACGTGCCCATCTGGCCCGCTTGCGCCGTCACCGGGTCCGTCATGTACTTCCCGCCTTGTTTCTGTCAGGCAATGCGGCTGATCGGCCCGAATGAACGGCCGTGCCCCCCAAGCCTAAGGCGTGGGGGGCACGGCCGGTACGACGTGGTGACCAGGTTCACTCGGTGCCGGGCCGCTCCCCCGGCTCGGTGCCGATGACCTTCTCCAGGGAGGTGGTGCCGTTCTCGCCGCTGCCGTTGGCCAGCTGCACGTTCTTCACCGGAACGGACACCGGAGGCCGGGTCGAGGGGGTGCGCCGGGCGGAGCCGGTCCACGCCGGGCGGGCCGGACGCTTGATGACCGGGCGGAAGATCTCCGCGAGCTCCTCCTTGTTGAGGGTCTCCTTCTCCAGCAGCTCCAGCACGAGGTTGTCGAGCACGTCCCGGTTCTCCACCAGGATCTCCCACGCCTCGTTGTGCGCGGTCTCGATCAGCTTCTTGACCTCCTCGTCCACCAGCCCGGCGACCTCCTCGGAGTAGTCGCGCTGGTGGGACATCTCCTTGCCCAGGAAGGGCTCGGACTGGTCGGAGCCGAACTTGATCGCGCCGAGCCGCTCGGTCATCCCGTACTGGGTGACCATGGAGCGCGCCGTGCCCGTCGCCTTCTCGATGTCGTCGCCCGCGCCGGTGGTCGGGTCGTGGAAGACCAGTTCCTCGGCGGCGCGACCGCCCATCATGTAGGCGAGCCGGTCCAGCATCTCGTTGCGCGTGGTGGAGTACTTGTCCTCCTCCGGCAGCACCATGGTGTAGCCCAGCGCCCGGCCGCGGGACAGGATCGTCACCTTGTGCACCGGGTCGCTGTTCGGAGAGGCCGCCGCGACCAGGGCGTGTCCGCCCTCGTGGTACGCGGTGATCATCTTCTCCTTGTCGCTCATGATGCGGGTGCGCTTCTGCGGACCGGCCACGACGCGGTCGATCGCCTCGTCGAGGAACTTGTTGTCGATCAGCTTGGCGTTGCCGCGGGCGGCCAGCAGCGCCGCCTCGTTGAGGACGTTGTTCAGATCGGCGCCGGTGAAGCCCGGGGTACGCCGGGCGACGGCCCCCAGGTCGACGTCCGGGGCGACCGGCTTGCCCTTCTGGTGAACCTTGAGGATCTCCAGACGGCCCTGCATGTCGGGACGGTCGACCGCGATCTGCCGGTCGAACCGGCCCGGCCGCAGCAGCGCCGGGTCGAGGATGTCGGGGCGGTTGGTGGCGGCGATCAGGATGACGCCGCCCTTGACGTCGAAGCCGTCCATCTCGACCAGCAGCTGGTTGAGGGTCTGCTCGCGCTCGTCGTGCCCGCCGCCCATGCCGGCACCGCGGTGCCGGCCGACGGCGTCGATCTCGTCGACGAAGACGATCGCCGGGGCGTTCGCCTTGGCCTGCTCGAACAGGTCACGGACCCGGGAGGCGCCGACACCCACGAACATCTCGACGAAGTCGGAGCCGGAGATCGAGTAGAACGGCACCCCGGCCTCGCCGGCCACGGCGCGCGCCAGCAGCGTCTTGCCGGTGCCGGGCGGGCCGTACAGCAGCACACCCTTGGGAATCTTGGCGCCGACGGCCTGGAACTTGCCCGGCTCCTGGAGGAACTCCTTGATCTCGTGGAGCTCCTCGACGGCCTCGTCCGAACCGGCCACGTCGGCGAAGGTGGTCTTCGGGGTGTCCTTGCTGATCAGCTTGGCCTTGGACTTCCCGAACTGCATGACCCGGGAGCCGCCGCCCTGCATCTGGTTCATCAGGAACAGGAAGACCACGATGATCAGCAGGAACGGCAGGATGGACAGCAGCATCCCGACGAACGGGTTCTGCGACTTCGGGGAGACGGTGTAGCCGCCCTCCAGGTCGCCGGCGGCGAGCTTGTCCTGGAGCGTGCCGGCCAGGTTCTCGCCCTGACCGTCGATGTAGTTGGCCTGGACCTTGGTCTTGCCCTCGATCTCCTGGCCGCTCTTCAGCTCGATCTTGATGGTCTGCTCGTCGCCGGTGGTGAGCTCGGCGGACTGGACGTGGTTCTGGGCGATCGCCTGGACGACCTTGCCCGTGTCCACCTTCTTGTAGCCCTCGGACGAGGTGAACACCTGCATCAGCAGAACCACGGCAAGGACGGCCAGTACGATCCACATCACTGGCCCACGGAAATAGCGCTTCACGTCTATTCACACGGGGCGGTGCGGCCCCGTCCCTCCTGCCATGTAGAGGCACAGCCCCCGGCTGGGATCCGCTGTGCGCGGCGGTGTCCTACGTCTCGTTCAACCGCGACCGTACCCCAAAGCGGCCCTCCGGCGGCGCCGGGGACAGTGGGATATGGCCGCTTGTCCATAAACACGCAACGCCGGACGGCCCCGATGCGTTCCGCGCGGTCCGCTCAGCCCTGGTAGACGTGCGGCGCGAGCGTACCGACAAAGGGGAGATTCCGGTACTTCTCGGCGTAGTCCAGGCCGTATCCCACCACGAATTCATTCGGGATGTCGAAGCCGACCCACTCCACCTCTATGTCGACCTTCGCCGCGTCGGGCTTGCGCAGCAGCGTCACCACCTTGAGCGACGCCGGCTCGCGCGAACCGAGGTTCGACAGCAGCCAGGACAGGGTCAGCCCCGAGTCGATGATGTCCTCGACGATCAGGACGTCCCGGCCCTTGATGTCCGCGTCCAGATCCTTGAGGATCCGCACCACCCCGGAGGACTGGGTGCCCGCGCCGTAGGAGGACACCGCCATCCAGTCCATGGTGACGGGTGAGGACAGGGCCCGGGCGAGGTCCGCCATGACCATCACCGCTCCCTTGAGCACCCCGACCAGGAGCAGGTCCTTGCCCGCGTACTCCGTGTCGATCTTCGCGGCCAGCTCCGCCAGCTTCGCGTCGATCTCTTCCTTGGTGATGAGCACCGACTCCAGGTCCGCGCCCATGTCCTTCTCGTGCACCCGCGTCACTCTCTGCCGCTTGCCGCTCTCAGCGGTCCGCCCGGTCTGCTCGGTCCGCCTGCCGGAGAACCAGTCTGCCACCCTGCCTCGCGACCTCCACGCGGCCGGGCAGGTTCAGGGGCCGCTGACCGTGCCAGTCGGTGATGAGCCGGTCGGTCTCCTCGATGTGCCGGGCGAAGAGCGAACCCGCCGGGGCGCCCGCCGCGACGGCCGCCCGGCGCAGCACCCGGCGGCGTACGGCCGGGGGCAGCGGGGCGAGCGCGGCGATGGCGAGGGTGCCGTCCTCGGCGGTGGCGGTGCCCTCGGCGTCGGCGGCCCACAGGTCGAGCGCGTCGGCGTCGTCGCGGGCGAGGGCGGCGGTGCGGGCCAGCGCCTCGACGACGCCGCGGCCCAGGGCCTTCTCCAGGATGGGCAGGGCCTCGTGGCGGACCCGGGAGCGGGTGTAGGACGGGTCGGTGTTGTGCGGGTCGTCCCACACGGGCAGGGACTGCACCAGGCAGGCCTTGCGGGTGGTCTGCCGGTCGATGCCCAGGAACGGGCGGCGGTAGCGGCCGGTGTGCCCCGCGGTGCCGCCGGAGACGGCGGCCATCCCGGACAGCGAGCGGACGCCGGAGCCGCGGGCGAGGCCGAGCAGTACGGTCTCGGCCTGGTCGTCGCGGGTGTGGCCCAGGAGCACGGCGGCGGCGTGGTGGCGGTCGGCGGCGGTGTCCAGGGCCCGGTAGCGAGCGGTGCGGGCGGCGGCCTCGGTGCCGCCGGAGCGGCCCACGGTCACGGCGGCGACGTCCACGGGGGTCAGGCCGAGAGCGGTGAGGCGGTCGGCGACTTCGGCGGCGCGGGCGGCGGAACCGTCCTGGAGGCCGTGGTCGACGGTGACGGCGCCGGCCCGCAGGCCGGCCCGGGGGGCCTCGAAGGCGAGCGCGGAGGCCAGGGCCATGGAGTCGGCGCCACCGGAGGCGGCGACCAGGACGAGCGGGGGGTGGTGCGGCGGATCGAGTGGGGAGGGGTCTGGGGCTTCGTGCAGCAGTTCGTGGAGCACACGGCGGACTGCCAGACGTATCGCCGCGACCGCGGGGTGGGGACCCATGTCCGAATCACTTCTTCCTGGGGAAGCTCGGGGGAGCTGGGGAGGGTGGGGGCTCGGGGAGCAATGTCACGCTGGGTGCGTAAATGGTGACAGAGGAGCCCTGGTACCCGAGCATCGCACGCCAACTATCGCCCGACGGTCCCTCGTACGAGTGATATCGGTGCGTATGCCTGCCGCCGGGCCCGCCGGTCCGCCACCGAGCCGGGCCGCCCGTGGCTCACCCCGCGGCGGGCCGTACCCGGGCCACCCACTTCTCCGGGTCGGTGATCTCCTCCTTGGTGGGGAGGGTGTTCGGCGAGGTCCACACCTTGTTGAAGCCGGTCATGCCGGCCTGCTCCACGACGGTGCGCACGAACCGCTCGCCCTCCTGGTACTGGCGCAGCTTGGCGTCCATGCCCAGCATCTTGCGCAGCGCCCGGTCCAGCCGCCCGGCGCCGGCGGCGCGGCGGCGGGTGAACTTCTCCCGGATCTCGGCGACGGAGGGCACGATGGCCGGCCCGACGCCGTCCATGACGTAGTCGGCGTGCCCCTCCAGCAGGGACATCACGGCGGTGAGCCGGTCCAGGATCTCGCGCTGGCGCGGGGTCTGCACGAGATCGACCAGGCCGCGCCCGCTGTCCGCCCCGGACTCGGGGGCCCGGCCGGTGACGGACTGGGCGGCCTGCCGGAAACGCTCCACCAGGGTGCCGGGGTCGACGTCGGACTCCTTGAGGAAGCCCTGGATCTCGCCCTCCATGTGGTCGCGCAGCCACGGCACGGCCGTGAACTGGGTGCGGTGGGTCTCCTCGTGCAGACACACCCACAGCCGGAAGTCGTGCGGCTTGACGGCGAGTTCGCGTTCGACCTGGACGATGTTGGGGGCGACCAGGAGCAGCCGGCCACCGCCGGGGCGGGCCGGGAGACCGGCGGTGGGCGGCGCGAAGGTCTCGTACTGGCCCAGCACCCGGGAGGACAGGAAGGACATCAGCATCCCGACCTCGACGCCGGTGACCTTGGAGCCGACGGCGGTCAGGGCCGCGCCGCCGGGGACGGCGGAGCGGCGTTCGCGCATCCGCACCATCACCGGGGAGAGCAGTTCGCGGAATCCGGCGACGTTGGCGCGGATCCAGCCGGGACGGTCCACGACCAGCACCGGGGTGTCGGCGGCCCCGTTGTCGAGGCCGGTGAAGCCGTTCACGTGCAGCTGGGCCGCCTCGGCGTGCCGGCGCAGCTCGGCGACGGCGGCGCGGGCCTCGTCGCGACTCACCTCGGGCCCCGGCCGCGTCATCCGGGCCGCCGTGGACACGGCGAGATTCCAGTCGACCAGATCCGTACCGCCACCGCCGAAACTCGTCATGCGCCCCACGGTACGGCGCCGCCCCCGGGACCGGTAGCCGCCGCCCGCCCCCTCCTGGCCCCCCTCACCGCCGTGGGGCGGGGCGGGGCGGGCCCGGAGGGGACTGCGCCGTACGGGGGACGGGCGGCCCCGCAGGGCCGGGAGCGGCCGGCTCGACGTCACCGGCCGGGGGTCCGTCCGGTGCCCCCGGCCTTCGGGCAGCGCGGCCCCGTGAGGGTCCGAAAGGGACGGCTGGGGCCTGTCTTCCGGATCTTCGTGGATCAGGCCGCGGCGTCGGACGCGGTGCGTCGCAAGGCACCGGATCGCAGCTCATACCTGGCCGTACTCGTGGGATGCGGTGATGCGGCGAGGTGCCGTGTATGGCGGCGCGGCCCCACGAAGGATCCGGAGGACAGGCCCTAACCGCAGTGGCAGGTCGCCAGGCCCGTCGCCGCCGCGTCCAGGGCGTTCTGGGCGGCGTTCGCGTCGAGTGTGTCGCCGGCCAGGAAGGCGAACGCCAGGACCCGGCCGTCGGCGGTGACGGCCGTGCCGGCCAGCGTGTTGACGCCGGTCAGCGTGCCGGTCTTGGCCCGGACCACACCCGCGCCGTCCCCACTGCCGCCCGCCACGTCCGATCCGGCCCCGTACCGGCCGGTCAGCGTGCCGGTGAAGCCCGCCACCGGCATCCCGGTCAGCGCGGGCCGCAGTTCGGGCCGCCGGGGGTCGGCCGCGGCCGTCAGCACACCGGTCAGCAACTGCGCGGTGACCACGCCCTCGCGGTCCAGGCCGCTGGCGTCCGCGATGCGTACCTGGTCCATCGGCAGTCCGAGCCCGGCGAGTTCGTCGGAGATCGCCCGGCCGACCCCGGCGAAGGTGACCGGCTGTCCCGCCTTGAGCGCCGTCGCCCGGCCCAGCGCCTCCGCCAGGTCGTTGTCGCTGTACGTCAGCATCCGCTCCACCAGGACCGACAGCGGCGCCGAGCGGTGCCGGCCCAGCCGTTCGGTGTCCTGGCCGCTCGCGGCGGCCGGCTCCCCCACGACCGTCACCCCCGCGGCCGACAGCGCGCCGGTGAAGGTGCGGACCGCGTCGGCGGCCGGGTCCGTGGAGCGTACGGTCGGGCCGTGCGTGGAGCCGTCCAGCCGGCCCTCGTTGACCTGGAGGGCGGTGAGCGCGGCGATGTTGTCGTTGAAGCCGATCGGGTGCAGTGCCTCGCCGCCGTCCCACAGCGAGAGGTCGTAGCCCACGCTCACCTCGCCGACGCCGCGCTCCGCCAGCGCCCGGGCCGTCTCCTCGGCGAGCGCCTGGTAGTCCTCGGCCATCACCGTCGGGTCGCCGCCGCCCACCAGCACCACCCGCCGGGCGGCCTCGTCCCAGCCGGTGGTGGTGGACAGCCGGTGGTCGGGGCCCAGGGCCTGGAGCGCCGCCACGGCGGTGACGAGCTTGACGGTGGAGGCGGGGGTCCTGCCGGTGTCGGGGCCGGAGGCGTACAGCACGGTGCCGTCCGCGATGTCGACCACCGAGACGGCGGCGCCGCCGCCCAGCGCCGCGTCGTTCAGGGGGGACAGGACCCCGCTCAGGTCGGTGACCGCGTCCGGGCCCGAGCCCGAGACGCGTTCGCCCAGCGGGTCCAGGACAGGCGGCGCGGAGGGCAGCCCGGCCACGATCTTCTCCAGGTCGGCGACCTCGCGTTCGGCGGCCAGCCCGGCGGCGGCCTGCCGTTCGGCCGTACGCTGTCCCGAGTCCCACGGTCCGGCCAGCGCGACGGTCAGCGCGGCGGCTGCCAGACCCGCGACTCCGGCCGCGGTGACCAGCCGCCGGGTGGGCGCGCCCAGCACCACATGCACCGCTCTTGACCACCGCACCGGCACAGCGACCAGCCCCTTTCGCGAGCACACACTTGCGTGAGGGAAACTTAACCCCTGTAGCCAGCACAGATCGCTTAAGGAGCCCCCTGTGGAGTTCGACGTCACCATCGAGATTCCGAAGGGTTCTCGGAACAAGTACGAGGTCGACCACAAGACCGGCCGCATCCGCCTGGACCGGCACCTGTTCACCTCGACCGTCTACCCGGCGGACTACGGCTTCGTCGAGGGCACCCTCGGCGAGGACGGGGACCCGCTGGACGCCCTGGTGCTGCTGGACGAGCCGACGTTCCCCGGCTGCCTGATCCAGTGCCGCGCCATCGGCATGTTCCGGATGACCGACGAGGCGGGCGGCGACGACAAGCTGCTGTGCGTGCCCTCGGCCGACCCCCGGATGGAGCACCTGCGGGACATCCACCACGTCAGCGAGTTCGACCGCCTGGAGATCCAGCACTTCTTCGAGGTGTACAAGGACCTGGAGCCCGGCAAGTCCGTCGAGGGCGCCAACTGGGTGGGCCGGGTCGAGGCGGAGGCCGAGATCGAGCGTTCGTACAAGCGCCTCGCGGAGCAGGGCGGCGAGCACTGAGCGGCTAGAACCCGCGCGTCCGCTTGGCTCCCCGCCTGCCCAGCGGGGACAGCGGAGTGGTCTGGCCCGGCGTCTTGATGAAGAGCCGGGCCATTTCGCTGCCCAGATTCACCCCGATGGCGATCGCGAGCGCCAGCGAGACCGCCAGCAGCAGGTTCTGGATGCCGGTGTCGACTTGGCCCTGCGCGAAGCCGAGCAGCCCCAGGTAGACGGCGGAGCCCGGCAGCAGCGGCCCGATGGCGGCCGTGACGTAGGGCAGCGAGGACGTAAACCGGTACCGCGACTGCAACTGCCCGAACAGGCCGACGAGTCCGGCCGCCACGGCGGTGGCCGCGAACGGCGACAGGCCACCGGTGTCCCGCATCGCGCCGTAGATCAGCCAGGCGATCCCGCCGTTGACGGTGGCGGCGAGCACGGTGGAGCGCTCCTGCTGGAGGAGGACGCAGAAGGTCAGGGACAGCAGCAGCGCGGCGCACAGCTGGATGACGGGCCGGCTGTGCCGTACCACCACCTCGGGCTCCAGGCTGACGCCGGACACCTCGCCCAGGTACAGCACCGCGAGCACCCCGCACACGATGCCGACGATCAGATAGACCACTTCGAGGAGGCGGGCGGAGGCGGTCAGGTAATAGCCCGTCAGCCCGTCCTGCACGCCGGCCACCAGGGCCCGTCCCGGGATCAGCGCGAACAGGCCGCCGGTGATGATGGCGGCCGCCTGGATCTTCCCGGCGGCGTTGTCGTGCCCGGCCGCCCATCCCACCCCCATCAGGGCGGGGGCCATGGCGGCGGCCACGAACTGGTAGAACTCCGGCAGTCCGCGCCCCGACGCCAGCCACGCCAGCCGGTCGCCCAGCATGGCGCCGACCATCGCCAGCAGGAAGACGACCCAGTTGCCGCCCACCAGGGTGGAGGCGGCGCCCGCCAGCAGTCCGCTGGCGAAGGTCAGCTGCCACTTGGTGTACGGGTGCCGGTTGCGCCGGATGGTCGCCAGCCGGCCGTACGACTCCTCCATCGTGACCTCGCCGGAGGAGATGTCGTCGATGAGCCGGAAGACGGCCGCCAGCCGGGTGTAGTCGGTGCCCCGGCGGCGCACGGTGCGGCTGAGCGTGAACGGCGGGTCCACCAGCGAGGGCTGATAGCTGATCGAGATGAGGGTGAAGGTGACGGTGGCGTCGCAGCGGTCCAGGCCGTACGCGTGGGCGACCGCGAACATCGCCGTCTCCACGTCCTCGGCGCCCTCGCCGCCCGCCAGCAGCAGTTCGCCGATGCGCAGCGTCAGATCCAGCACCCGGGGCACGGCCGGCTGCTCGCCCGCCTCCTCGTCGGCGCGGGCCGGCGGCAGCTCCGGGGTGATGCGCTCGGTGGTGGGGGCGGCGCGCACGATGGACCGCATCCGGTCCTGCCACAGGATCCCGGGCGCGGCGCGGCGCAGCGTCACGGGCAGCTGAGCCGTACCGGTGGGCGGGGTGGCCCCGCCGGGGGTGCGGAACTCGCTGCGCTCCTCGACGGGCGCGCTGGTGGTGAGGCCCTCGGGGACGGTGAACCCGGAAGCCTCCTCCTCTTCCGGCTCGGCCGCGGGCGGCCTGGCCAGGCCCTCGGGGAGCGCGAACTCGGAGGTGGGGTGGTCGTCGGCCTCGGGCACCGGCTGCGGGTGGGCGTAGCCTTCGGGGCGCAGCACGGGGATCAGCTGCGGGGTGGTCAGACGCCGTGGATCGCCTTCGCCACCCTCGCCGTCCTCGCCGAATCGTTTGTGCTCGCCGGCCACTCCGCTGCTCTCCTCGCCTCCCGGAATTGTGGGGTTGGCCCCACTGAGGGACCCACGATGCGAAGCATAGGATGTTCCTCACCGCAACGCCTCAAGAGCGCCCCAGGGCGCCTTCCGCCATGCCCGGCGTATACCGAGAGTGGAGATTCATGGCGAAGCAAGCCAGCAGCAGCCGTGTGGCCGATGCCTTCAAAGGTTCCCTGGTCGGAGCGTCGGAGGCGTTGCCAGGGATCAGCGGGGGCACCGTCGCGCTGATCGTCGGCGTCTACGAACGGCTGATCGCCGGGGCGAGCCATGTGACGAGCGCGATACGTCTGGGCATCGCGGACGTGCCGCGCGGGCAGGGTCTGCGCCGGGCCGGTGCCGAGTTCCGGCAGGCCGACTGGCGGATGATCGTGCCGCTGATGATCGGCATGGTGGCGGGCCTGCTGCTGTCCAGCGCGCTGCTGGCGCCGCTGGTGACGGACCACAAGCAGTACGCGTACGCCGTGTTCTTCGGCCTGGTGCTGGCCTCGCTGTGGGTGCCGTTCAGCGGCTCGGGGCGGCACTGGGGGCTGCGCGAGTGGCCGCTGGCTCTGGTGGGCGCGGGCGCCGCGTTCTGGCTGACCTCGCTGTCGGCCTCGGTGTCGCCGGACAACATGCTGGTGGTGTTCTTCTCCGGCGCGATCGCGGTCTCCGCGCTGATCCTGCCGGGGCTCTCCGGGTCGTTCCTGCTGCTGGCGCTCGGCATGTACGAGCCGACGATCGAGGCGCTGAACGAGCGTGACTTCGGCTATCTCGGTGTCTTCATGGGCGGACTGCTCGTCGGTCTGGCGCTCATTGTGAAGGTGCTGCGCTGGCTGCTGGAGAACTTCCACCGGGTGACGCTGGTCGTGCTCACCGGTGTGATGGCGGGCGCGCTGCGGGCGCTGTGGCCCTGGCAGGGTGAGGACGAGCACGACACCTCGCTGTACGCGCCCACCGAGGGTGTGCCGCTGACGCTGGCGCTGGGGCTGGCCGGTTTCGTGGTGGTGGCCACGGTGCTGGTGATCGGTCACCGCAAGGAGCGGGCGGCCGCGGCGGCCGGGGACGGGCACGACGACGGGGACGGCAACCCGCCGCCCGCGCAGCGGGGGCGGCGGCGGCACGCGCGGGTGTGACGACGGAGCGGACCGTGGTGGCGGCCCTGCCCCCGACGGGGCGGGGCCGCCACCTTTTTCGTGCGCGGGGCCGCTCCGGCGTGCGCCGGGTGGGCGGCGACCGGTCCGGGCGGGCAGCTGATGACCGCTGCCCCCGTGCGTCCGGTCACCGCCCGGACGGTCGGCTCAGGCCAGGGGAGACCCGAGCAGCGGTTCCGTGCGCAGCGGGACGGCGAGCCGGTTGAGGGCGTTGATCAGGGCCACCTGGAGTACCAGGTGGCCCAGTTCCTCCTCGGCGGGGAAGCGGGCGCGCAGATCGGCCCACTGGGCGTCGCCGACGTGCTCGCAGCGGGTGACGGCCTCGGCGTAGGCCAGCGCGGCACGCTCACGCTCGTCGTACAGGGGCGACTCGTGCCAGGCGGCCAGGTGGTGCAGCCGCTGCTCGCTCTCGCCGTCCCGGCGGGCCTGGGTGGTGTGCATGTCGATGCAGAACAGGCAGCCGTTGAGTTGCGAGACACGGATCTTGACGAGTTCGCAGAGCGCGTTGTCGAGCGGGCTGTCGTGCACCGCGCGCTGGCTGCGGATGAGCGCTTGGTAGGACGCCGGGGCGGCCTCGGCGATGTTCAGACGGGTCATGGGTCGGTGCTCCCTCGCTGCTGGGTGGTGCTGTCGGCAGGGAGACGGGGCGGGTCCCGCGGATGTGACGGTGACGGCGGTCACAGTCCGGGGGGCAGGTGGCGGAGTTTGTCCGGGTTGAGGAGCCGGTGCAGGACGGTGATGCGGCCGTCCTCGACGCTCAGGGTGTCCACGCAGAGGGGACGCCCGGCGTGGACGACGAGCAGGGCGGGTTCGCCGCCCGCCTCGATGGGGCGGAAGGCGCGCGTTTCGCCGCCGAACCGGCGGCGTGCGACGCGTAGCAGCACCTCGGCGATCCGGGTGCCGCCGGTGATGGGTTTGCGGGCGGCGTGCACCTGGCCGCCGCCGTCGGTGAGGTAGACGGCGTCGGGGTGCAGCAGCCGTACGAGGGCGGGCAGGTCCCCGTTCTCGCAGGCGGACCGGAACGCGGCCAGGACGCGGGCGTGTTCGGCGCGGTCGGCCGTGACCTGCCGCTCGCGGGCGGCGGCGATCCGGCGCCGGGCGCGGGAGGCGTGCTGCCGGGCGGCGGCCGGGGTGCCGCCCAGGACGGGGGCGATCTCGGCGAAGGCGAGCCCGAAGGCGTCGTGCAGGACCAGGGCCACCCGCTCGGAGGGGGTCAGCTCCTCCATGACGAGGAGCACGGCGGTGGACACCAGCTCGTCCAGCAGCACCGGTTCGGCGGCGTCGGGACCGGTCAGCAGCGGCTCGGGCAGCCACGGGCCGACATAGGTCTCGCGGCGGGCGCGGGCCGAGCGCAGTTCGTCGTAGGACCGCCGGGCGGCCACGGTCACCAGCCACGCGCGCAGGTCCCGCACCTGCGACAGATCGGCGCGGTGGGCGCGCAGCCAGACCTCCTGCACGATGTCCTCGGCGTCCGCGACGCTCCCCAGGATCCGGTAGGCGGCCCCGAACACCGCCGCCCGGTGCTCGGCCCACACGGCGCTGTCCAGGAGGCTCGGCATCGCCCCACGGTAGCGTCACAGCGGTTTCCGGGGCGGCGGGTGGCGGGTGGCCGGCGCCGACCGCCCGGCCGGTCCCCGCGCCGTGGGAGCCTGTTCCTGTGATGGAGGAGAAGGTACGGCGATGGGTACGGGCCGACTTCGGGGTGGGCCTTGTCTCCTTGGAGGACGTGGCGGGCGGCGCCGATGAGAACGCCCGGCTGTGGCGCGGGCGTACGGAGGAGGGCGCGGCGTACGCGGTCAAGCTGAGCGGCGGTGGTTCCACCGCGGGGCTGAGCGTGGCCGGGCTGCTGGCGGCGCAGGAGGTGCCGGGGGTGCCGGGGCCGCTGCCCGCCCGGCGCGGCGGGTGGTGGAGCCTGCGCACCGGGCGCCGGCTGTCGGTGGTGCCGTGGATCGGCGGCACCCCGGTGCTGGAGGGCCCGATGGGTGCCGGGCACTGGCGGGCGTTCGGCCGGCTGCTGGCGCGGGTGCACGCGGCTCCGGTGCCGCCGGGGATGCGCCCGGCGCAGAGCCACCGGCCGATGGCGGACGCCGTACGGGCGCTGGAGCGCTGGCTGTTGCCCGCGTCCGGGGCCGCGCCGGCTCCGGCCGGCGATCCTCTGGTGCGAGGGCTGGCCGACGCCTGGCGGGAGGGGTCGGGGCGGCTGGCCGCACTGGTGGCCCGGGCCGGCGCGCTGCGTCCCGCGGCCACCGACCCGGCCGCGCCCGGGGTGATCTGCCACGGCGATCCGCATCTGGGCAACGTGCTGCTCGGGGACGGTGACCGGGTCTGGCTGATCGACTGGGACGACGCGGTGTGCGCGGCGCCCGAACAGGACCTGCTGTTCGTGCTGGGCGGGGTGCTGCCCTTCGCGCAGGTGACGGACGAACAGCGCACGTGGTTCTTCGAGGGGTACGGCCCGGCCGACCTCGACGCGGACCGGCTGACGTACTACCGCTGTGTACGTGCCCTGGAGGACGTGGCGGTCCCAGCCGCCCAGGTGCTGGACCGCGAGGGGCTGCCGGAGGGCGAGCGCGCCGGGGCGCTGGAGATCGTCCGCAGCGTGCTGTCGCCCACCGGCCTGCTGGACCAGGCGCTGTCCTCCCCGGGTCAGGTGTCGTACAGGCCGTCCCAGGGTGCGGAGAATCCCAGCCGGTCGGGGTAGAGCTCGACCCATTCCCGGTCCTCCTCCACCACGAGGCCGAACAACTGCCCCTCGTGGTGGACGGAGAACGGGCCTATCGCGATGTCCGCGAACCGGCGCCCGGGCAGCGCCGCCAGCCAGTCGCCGAGCCGGGTCAGCCCGTCAGCCGCGGTACAGGTGGCCTCGATCCGGGAGGAACGGTGCCGGCCGGCCCCGTCGAACAGGTGGAGCACGGCGTACCAGCGCCTCTCCTGCTCGTCGAGGGTCGCGGTGACGGAGGCGAAGAACTGTCCGTGCTGGTAGTGGCCGATGGTGTCGGTGCGGTGGCCGGGCTCGTGCTGGATGGGGATGACCGCGGGGATCGTCATACGTCCCGAAGTTAGCGGCCGCCACTGACAGCGTCATGGGTGCGCAGGAAGGCCGCGAGCCCTGGCAGGTCATCGGTGTTGATCCAGTCGGCGCCCGCCGCCAGGAGTTCACCCCACACCGCGTCCCTGGCCGGGCCGGGCGCGTCCGGCGTGGCCCAGAACCTCCCCCAGCCTCCGGCCGGGGGTGCCCCCAGGTCTGCCCGGCCGCGTGCGCGCGGGCCGTGAGGTCGTGCAGCGCCTCCCGTTCGGCGGCCGGGATCGGTCCGGTGCCCTGCCAGCGGAAGGAGTTGTTCCAGTTGCCGCTGATGAGCGGCATGAAGGAGGCGGGCGCCGGGCCGCCCAGGTCCTCGATCCTGCCGTCGTAGAAGGCCCACCGGACGGCTTCGGCCTCCATCGGGGCGCGCGCCGCCCGGTCCCCGGAGACGACAGCGGTGACCGCCCCGCGCCGTACCCGCCCGGCGGCGGTGGCGGAGCCGAGGATCGACCGGTACGGGCGCAGCGCCCGGGACAGCGCGCGGTAGGTGGGCTCGCCCGCGGTCTTGAGATCGATGAGGAGTTGCAGGGAGCGGCGGGGCGCGGAGCGGTACACCGAGCCGCCGTTGACGCGGATGCGGGCGGCGAGCGGATCGAGGTAGAGGGACTGGAGGGTGCGCGCCGGATCGAGGTCGATCTCGTCGTGGGCGACCAGGAGCTGACCGCCCACCAGCCAGATGTCGGCCTCGACACTGGCGAAACCGTGGTCGAGGGCGTCGTGGAGCGGGCGGGGGTGCTCGTAATCTCCCCCGGACTTCGTCCGGGAGGTACCCCCATGGCGTGGGCGCGGCGCGCGAAGGGGGGTTCGGCGGGCGGGGTGGGACGGGCACCGGTGAGGACGGGGACGGCGAGCGCGCCGGCGGTGGCGGTGAGGGCGAGCCGCCTGCTGGGATGGGCCACGGTTCCTCCAGGACGCGGGGGGTACGGCCTGGCTGAGTATCGTGCGCAGGAGGCAGCGGTGACAGGGTCCGCGGCGGAGTTCGACGAGCCTTCCCCGGTTGTTTCCCGGCTGTGGTACGTGGCGTACGGCTCCAATACGCACCGGGCGCGGCTGGACGCGTATCTGCGGGGCGGGCGCTCGGCGGACGGGGGCGACCGGACGTACCCGGGCTGCCGGGATCCGCGCCCGCCGGAGCGCACCGTGGGCGTCATGCTGCCGGGGGCGCTGTACTTCGCCACCACGTCACCGGTGTGGGGCGGCGGCCGGGCCTTCTACGATCCGGCGGTGGCGGGGGAGATCCCGGCGCGCGCCTATCTGCTGACGGCGGGCCAGTTCTCGGACATCGCGCATCAGGAGATGTTCCGCGCGCCGGGGACGGATCTGGACCTGCGCCGGGTACTGCGGCACGGCCGGGACCGGCTCGGTCCTGGACGGTACGAGACGCTGGTGCGGGCCGGGACGCGCGACGGGCTGCCGCTGCTGACGTTCACGGCGCCGTGGGGGCTGCACGAGGTGCCGCCGGTGGCGCCGACGGGGCCGTATCTGCGGCAGCTGGGCTCGGGCATCGCCGAGGCGCACGGCTGGCCGGTGGCGCGTGTGGCGCGCTTTCTGGCGTCCTGCCCGGGGGCGGCCGGGCACTGGTCCGCGCCGGAGGTGGAGGCGGTGCTGCCGGGCGGTCAGTGACCGGTGCCGGCGCTCTGGGACGCCTCCTTGGCCTGCGGTCTGATCTGGTCGGCGGTCAGCGCGTAGCCGGTGTCGGCATCGGTGGAGGAGCGGGCGAAGACCATGCCGTAGACCTTGCCGTCCGAGGTGAGGAGCGGGCCGCCGGAGTTCCCGGGGCGGACGTTGGCCCGCAGCGTGTAGACGTCGCGGGTGACGACGTTGGTGCCGTAGATGTCCTGGCCGCGGGCGTCGGTGCGGCCGGCGACGGTGGCGCCCCGGAGGTCCAGGCCCTGGTTCTCGGGGTAGCCGGCCACCACCGCCTTGTCGCCGCGCTTGGCCTCCCCGGCGAAGTCGAGGGCGGGGGCGGTGAGTCCGCTCACCTGGAGGACGGCGACGTCGGTCTCGGGGTCGAAGAGGACCACATCGGCGCCCTGGGCGGCGCCCGAGCCGCCGACCTGCACGGTCTGGGTGATGGCGCCCTCCACGACATGGGCGTTGGTCATCACCAGTCCGTCGTCGAAGACGAAGCCGCTGCCCTCCTGGATCTGGTCCCCCGAGGTGGCCACGATCTTGACCGTGCTGTCCTCGGCGGCCTGCTGGGCGGCGGCGGTGACCTCGTCGGCCGCCGGCACGGTGGAGGTGTCGAGGGCGGACGCGTCGCGTTCGAAGGGGTTGAAGACCCGGGGGAAGCCGGCTTCGCTGAGCGCGCCGGCGGCCCGGCTGAACCAGGTCGGCGCCTGGGCGGGCATCCGGTCCTGCACACCGGTGAGCACCCGGGACTCCCGGATCGCCTGGTTGAGCCCGGGGTAGGGGGAGCTGATCAGCGCGCTGGCGGCGATCCAGGCCACCAGCAGGACGGCGGTGGCGTTGAGGACGGCGCCGCCCGCTCCGTCGGCCCAGCGCACCGGGGTCCAGGTGAGGCCGTCGCGCAGCCGCACGGCGAGCGCCCCGGCCAGGGCCTGGCCGATGGCGGCGGGCACCAGTACCAGGAGCAGGGCGGTGAGGGTGACGGTGAGGGTGCCCGGCGCCATGTGTTCCACGGCCAGCGGCAGCAGCCACACGCCGATCGCCGCGCCGCCGACGAACCCGGCGAGGGTGATCAGGGCGGCGACCAGGCCCAGCCGGTACCCCGATATCGCGAAGGCGATCGCGGCGATCACAAGGATGACATCGAGCAGATTCACCGGGGCCCCTCTCGTCATGATGGGAAACGTGGGTGAATGCCCTGCTGGTTCCCGATGTCTTCCTTGTGAGCGTGTGTCCGCGTGACCCTGTGTCCGCGCGGGCGGTGCGCGGCGCGCGTCAGCCGAAGAGCGGCCCGGTGAAGGTGAGGCCCACCTTGTCGCCGGCGATGGCGAACAGGCCCAGCAGTGCCAGGGCGGCGCCGGCCAGCGAGATGTCCTTGAGGAACTGCGTCATCTCGTTCTGCCGGGTGCCGGGGTCGCTCTCCTTCCAGAAGGCGTGCATGAGGAACGCCGTGGGGACCAGGAAGACGACCAGCAGGAGCGCACCCAGGTCGGCCCAGATGCCGAAGGCGACGCTCAGCGCGCCGAGCAGCATGAGGATGCCGGAGCCGCGTACGAGGTTCTCTCCCGAGGGCAGGCCCTTGGATTCGACATAACCCGCCATCGCTCTGCTCTGCGACAGGTGGTTGAAAGCGGATCCGAGGAACAGCAGCGCGAAAAGAATCCGGCCGATCAGTACGAGAATATCCATGCCGAAAACCTCCAGAAAAGCGGAGGAGGAACGAGCGGGGATCGGGGATGGAACCGGGCAGCAACCACCGTATAGCGGCCCGCCGCTCTCCGCACCTTCAGCGGAAATCTTCCCCATTCTTCCGGGACTTTGTCAGGGGTGGCGTTTATGCCCGCACCGGTCGGGCATGGGCAGAAAGTGCCGTGGATGCAGGGGGGATCCCCGGGGGAATGGCTCCGCCGCAGTATCTTGCGGAAACAACAGAGAGTAGCCGGCTGACTGCCCTCGACCTCAGGGAGGTGCCATGAGCACGTCCGCACGGAGTACCCCGCACACCGCTGCCGCCCCCCGGCGGCGGCGTGGACGCCATCCGCACGACGACGCCCCCGACACCGCTCGCCAATTCGACCGCATCGCCGCCCTGCCCGACTGCCCCGAGCGGGAGGAGCTGTGCCAGGAGGTGATCTGCGCCTGGATGCCGATGGCGGGACGGCTGGCCCGCAACTTCCGCGACCGGGGCGAGGCCCTGGAAGACCTGGAGCAGGTGGCGGCCCTCGGCCTGGTCAAGGCGGTGCACCGCTACGATCCGGGGCGCGGCAGCGCCTTCGAGAGCTTCGCGGTGCCCACGATCGTCGGCGAGGTGAAACGCCACTTCCGCGACCACCTGTGGGGCGTGCACGTGCCGCGCCGCACCCAGGAACTCCGCAATCAGGTGCGGGCCGCCAGCCGCCAGCTGGAATGCCGCCCCGACGACCGGCGGCCCACCGTGGCGGAACTCGCCGAGTTCAGCGGGCTGAGCCCCGAGGAGGTCATGACCGGCCTTGAGGCGCTGGAGAGTTACAGTCCGCTGTCCCTCGACGCGGAACTCCCGGGCACGGATGACGGCTACTCCCTCAAGGACACGCTGGGGGTACCTGATCCCGGATATGACCAGGTGGTCTTCCGGGAAGCGGTCAAACCGAAACTCCGCTGTCTTCCCGAGCGGGACCAGCACATTCTGTATCTCCGTTTTTTCGACGAGTTGACACAGAGCAAGATTGCCGACCGGATGGGTATTTCCCAGATGCATGTCTCCCGGCTGCTGACCCGCATCTGTGAGCGCCTCCAGGAGGAGATCGAGGAGGACCGCGAGGAGCGGGAATGACACCCGGTTCCGCCCGTCGACCGGGCGGGGCGGCGTGCCGGGCGGGCGCATCGGCTGGAGCCCGGCAGCGCACGCTCAGGCGTCCCTGCGGCCCAGAGCCGTATCGGCCGCCAGCAGGAGCAGCACGGTGTACCCGCCGACCAGGGCCAGGGACGGCCAGGCCGCCAGGGACCCCACCGCCTCCGCCGTGGCGTCGGAGGTCTGTATCAGCTTCTCCAGCGCCGCCGTGGGCGATATGCCCGCCACCCAGCGCTGCGCGTCGCCGAACAGCGGACCGAACAGCGAGGGCAGCAGCAGCACCCCGAGCACGGTGGTCACAGCCCCCGCCGAGTGCCGTACCAGGGTGCCCACCGCGAGACCGAGCAGCCCGGCGACCGAGAAGGCACCCGCCACCCCCAACAGTGCCGGCATCGGGTCGCCCTGCGCGTACCCGTCGCCCAGCAGCGCGCCGCCCACCAGATAGGCGCAACTGACGGACGGCAGTGCCAGCAGATACAGACCGCCCGCCACCAGCACGGCCTTCGCCCCGAGCACCGTGCGCCGGCGCGGTGTCGCCGCGAAGGTGGTGCGGATCGTGCCGCTGCTGTACTCGCCGCTCATGACCAGCGCGCCCACCACCGCCGCCAGCATCAGCGCCGGAACCGTGAGCGTCAGCGCGCCGCCCAGCACCGTGTCGTCCGGCTGGAGACTCTCCGTGGCCGCGACGAACACCGCGCCGGGGACCGGCAGCACCGCCATCACCACGGTGGTCCACACCGTGGAGCGGACGCTGCGGAACTTGATCCATTCGTGGGCCAGCGCTGCCCGCATCCCCCTCACCGGTCCACTCCCCCGAACTCCACGGACGAACGCGCCATCTCCGTGTAGACGTCTTCCAGCGAGGCGCGCCGGGGCGTCAGCTCCGCCAGCGCCACGCCGTGGGCCCGCGCCAGCTCTCCGATCCGTGCCGGGGCCGGGCCCTCCACCAGCCAGCCGCCACCGGAGTCCAGCCGCACCCGTGCCCCGGGCTCGCCCTCCAGCAGGGCCCGCAGCCGCTCCGCCTCCCCCGCTCCCTCGCCCGCCCGCACCACGGTGTGGGCCCGCGAGTTGGCCTCGATGAACTCCCGCACCGAGGTGTCCGCGAGCAGCCTCCCGCGCCCGATCACGATCAGATGGTCCGCCGTCAGCTCCATCTCGCTCATGAGATGGCTGGACAGGAACACCGTGCGCCCTTCCGCCGCCAGCGACTTCATCAGGTCCCGGATCCACCGGATGCCCTCGGTGTCGAGCCCGTTGACCGGCTCGTCCAGGAGGAGGGTCCGCGGATCACCCAGCAGCGCCGCCGCGATGCCCAGCCGCTGCCCCATGCCCAGGGAGAACCCACGGGTTCTGCGCCGGGCCGTGGCCGCGTCCAGGCCGGCCATCTCCAGCACCTCGTCCACCCGCCGGCGCGGGATGCCGTTGCTCGCGGCCAGCCCTGCCAGATGTGCGTACGCCGACCGGCCGCCGTGCACCCCCTTGGCGTCCAGCAACGAGCCGATGTCCCTTAACGGCGCGGGCAGTTCGCGGTAGGCGCGGCCCGCGATCAGCACACTGCCCGCCGTGGGCGCGTCCAGGCCCAGCATCATCCGCATCGTCGTCGACTTGCCCGCCCCGTTCGGGCCGAGAAAGCCGGTCACCCGGCCCGGCCGCACCGTGAAGGTCAGTCCCTCCACGGCCGTCCGCGCTCCGTATCGCTTGGTCAGCTCCCGTACCTCGATCATGTCCCCGACGCTACGAGCGACCGGGTACCCCCCGAATCCGCCCGCGGGAGTCGGCCGCTACTCCCGCCGGAGTATTCAGCGGGCCGGCCGCCGCTCGCGGCCCGCCCCGGCCGTGACCAGGCCCGTTTCGTAGGCCAGCACCACCAGTTGCGCGCGGTCGCGCACGCCGAGCTTGGTCATGGCCCGGCTGACGTGGGTCTTCGCGGTCAGCGGCGACATGAACAGCCGGGCGCCGATGTCCGCGTTGCTCAGTCCGGCCGCCACCAGCGACACCACCTCGCGCTCCCGCTCGGTCAGCACCGCCAGCCGCCGTTCCGCGTCCACCGGGCGGGCCGTCCGCAGCCGGGCGAACTCCTCGATCACCCGGCGGGTCACCGAGGCCGCCAGCAGGCTGTGCCCCTGCGCCACCGTGCGGATCGCCTCCCGCAGCCGCTCCGGCTCGATGTCCTTCAGCAAGAACCCCGCCGCGCCCGACCGCAGCGCCTCGAAGACGTACTCGTCCACCTCGAAGGTGGTCAGCACCAGCACCCGTACGGCGTCCAGCGCGGGGTCGGCGGCGATGTGCCGGATCGCCTCGAGACCGTCCATGCGGGGCATCCGGATGTCCATCAGCACCACATCGGGCCGGGTGGTGCGCACCGCCGCCAGGGCTTGCGCGCCGTCCGCCGCCTCGGCCACCACCACCAGGTCCCCGGTCAGGTCGAGCAGCGCCCGGAACCCGGCGCGCACCACCGGCTGGTCGTCGGCCAGCACGACCCGCACCCGGCTGCCGTCGTTCATCACGTCTCCCCGGTGTTCGTGGCGACGGCGGTGGCAGGGGTGCCGCACGGATGGACCGGCAGCACGGCCCGGACCCGGAAGCCGCCGTCCGGGGTCGGGCCGCAGGCGATACTGCCACCGACGGTGGCGGCCCTTTCCCGCATGCCGAGCAGCCCGAAACCGCCTACGGCCTCCCCCGCCCGGCCGCCGCCCGCCGCCGGCGGACCCTCGTCCACCACCTCGACGGTCAGCGGCCCGGCGCCGCCCTCACCCGAACGGTGGATCCACACGCCCGCCGTGCGCGCCGCCGAGTGCTTGACCACGTTGGTCAGCGCCTCCTGCACGATCCGGTAGGCCGCCAGCTCCACCACCGTGGGCAGCGCGGCCCCGGCCCCCGATCCGTCGCGCAGGGTGACCCGCAGCCGGTCACCCGACATCCGCGCGATCAGCTCCTCCAGCTGCGACAGCCGCGGTGTGGGCGCCGTCGGCGGCGGCCCGCCGTCCGCGCCGGGGCCACCGCCGGGACCGTCCTCGCGCAGCACCGCCACCGTGGCGCTCAGCTCGCGCACCGCCTCGCGCCCCGAGGCGCGCACCTGCCGCAGCGCGCCGCGCGCCACCTCGGGTCTGTGGTCCAGGGCGTCCAGGGCGACCGCGGCCTGGACGGTCATCGCGGAGACGGTGTGGGCGACGATGTCGTGCAACTCGCGTGCGATGCGTACCCGTTCCTCGCGCACCCGGCGGTCCGCCTCCCGCTCCCGCTCCCGCTCGGCGTGCCGGGCCCGTTCGGCGTAGTGGGCGGTCAGCTCGCGCCGCCCCCGCACCGCCTCGCCGAGCAGCAGCGGCACCAGCGGCACCGCCAGCTCAAGTACGGGCGAGGGCACGGCGTTGCCCGCCTCGCGCCCGGCGAGCACCGCCGCCGCCCCGGACAGCAGCGCGGCCACCACCGCGACCCGCACCGTACGGCCGCGGTGCCCCGAGACCGCCACGAAGTACAGACTCACCATGAACGGCAGGTTCAGCAGCTCGCCGATGTGCCCGTACAGCGTCCAGGTGAGGGAGCCGGCGCCGGTCACCACCGCCGAGAACAGCGGCAGCACACGGTGCGCCAGCAGGCCGGCCACGGACAGGGCCAGCACCAGCCAGCTGAACCGGTCGGGCTCGCCCGACCCCGGCACATCGGCGGCCAGGTCCGCCGTCGTGACGCAGCCCACGGCCACGCTCAGCGCCACATCCCGGACCGTCAGCCGCCTCGCCACGCTCGCCACACGATTCACCGTACGGGCGCGGCCGCCCGGGCGCGTACACCAGCGGGAGTAGTTCCGGCCGGTGACGGCCCGGCCGGAACGACCGCCGTCCGCTCGCTACATGTTGATCATGTGCCCCGAGAGCCCGTGGATGGCCTCCTTGACCGCCTCGCCCAGCGTGGGGTGCGCGTGCACGTTCCGCGCCACCTCATGGACGGTCAGGTCCCACTGCTGCGCCAGGGTCAGCTCCGGAAGCAGCTCGGTCACCTCGGGGCCGATGAGGTGCGCGCCGAGCAGCTCGCCGTGCGTGTCGTCCGAGATGATCTTGACGAACCCGGTGGCCTGCCCCAGCCCGTGCGCCTTGCCGTTGGCGGTGAAGGGGAACTTCACCACCTTCACGTCCCAGCCCCGCTCCGCCGCCTGCTCCTTCGCCTGCGCCTCGGTCCAGCCGAAACTGGCGATCTGCGGCTGGCAGTAGGTGGCGCGCGGGATCATCACGTAGTCGAGCTCCATCGTCTCGGCGCCCGCGATCGTCTCGGCCGCGATGATGCCCATGGACTCGGCGGCGTGCGCCAGCATGAGCTTGGCGGTGACGTCCCCGATCGCGAAGATGTGCGGCACCGAGGTACGCAGCCGCCCGTCGACGTCGATGGCGCCGCGCTCGGTGAGCCGCACCCCGGTGTTCTCCAGCCCGTAGCCCGTCACCCGCGGCGCGAAGCCGATCGCCTGGAGCACCTTGTCGGCCTCCAGCACCTGCCGGGTGCCATCCGCGCGGGTCACGGTCACCCGCACCGGCGCGGCCGGGTCGCCGTCGTCGATCGACTCGACCCGGGTGGAGGTGAGCGCCTCGATGCCCAGCTTGCGGTACTGCCGCGCCAGCTCCTTGGAGACGTCCGCGTCCTCCAGCGGCACCAGCCGGTCCAGGAACTCCACGATCGTCACCTTGACGCCGTAGGAGGCCAGGACGTACGCGAACTCCACCCCGATCGCCCCGGCACCCGCGATGATGATGGAGCCGGGCAGCTCCGACTCCAGGATCTGCTCCTCGTAGGTGACCACGCGCTCGCTGAGGCTGGTGCCCGGCAGCAGCTTGGTGGTGGCGCCGGAGGCGATGACGCAGTGGTCGAAGGTGACGGTCTCGGTGCCGCCGGAGTTCAGCTCCACCCGCAGCGTGTGGTCGTCGGCGAAGGTGCCGCGGCCCTGGTACTCGGTGATGCCGTTCTTCTTCATCAGGTAGTGCACGCCGGCCACCCGCCCGTCGGCGACCTTGCGGCTGCGGCTGTACGCCTCGGTGTAGTCGAAGCTGACCCGGCCCTCGACCTTGATCCCGAAGGTCTGCGCCTCATGGGTGAACAGGTGGGCCAGCTCCGCGTTGCGCAGCAGGGCCTTGGAGGGGATGCACCCGACGTTCAGACAGACCCCGCCCCAGTACTTCGCCTCGATGACCGCGGTCCGCAGTCCGAGCTGGCTGGCGCGGACGGCGGCGGTGTAGCCGCCGGGTCCGGCGCCCAGGACGACGACGTCATAGTGCGTGCTCATGCGTCTCACGCTTTCTGGGTGAAGGGGTGGCTGAAGGCTGTGCCACCGACACTACGCCGCACCTACCACACGTCGCCGTCCCGCCAGTCGCAGGACAGCTCGCCGGCCAGGTCGAGCGGGATGTCGGCCGCAGGCCGTACCGGCAGGACGAACACCCCGTCGTCGTCCTCCGCCGTACGGGCCAGGCCCTCGGCCGTCAGCACGGAGGTGGGCCCCTGCCACTTCCGCCAGCCGCGCGCCGCGTAGAAGTCCCGGGCGTCCTCGGAGGAGGCGAGCGCTCCCTGGGGGCACCTCCCGGACGAAGTCTGGGGGAGTACGCGCGGCGCACGATCTCCTCCAGCGCGCGCAGCAGCGCGGCGCCGTGGCCGTGCCCGCGGTGTCCGGCACGGACCGCGACCCCTTCGAGGTACCCGGTCCGGATCGCCCGCCCGCCGTGCAGCAGCCGGCGCTGGATGACGGCGCCGTGCCCGATGAGGCGCCCGTCCGGTGTCCGGATCAGGGCGTGCAGCCCGCCCAGGGTGTGCGACCAGTCCTCGTCGGTGAAGTCGCCGTCGAACGCCTCGTCGAGGAGGGTGCGGACCGCCGTGCGGGTGTCGGCGTCCAGCTGCGCGGTGTGAACGATCTGTGGTGCGGGTGCGGCCATGGCCGTCATCCTGACAGCAGGGGGCGACTACGGCATCCGGGTTCTGGTCGGGGGCTGAAGGTGTGTCAGCGGCGGCCGTACGGTGTGGCGGCGCCAGCATCGGCGACGTGCGTCAGCGAATCCGTACATTTCAGCGAGGCGTCGCCCTCGCGGTGGTGCTCGCCGCCGCGTGTCCCTCCCCCGGGGCGGCCGCGACGCCACCGACGGTCGAGTCCCTGACCGCCGAGGTCAGGGAGCTGCGGGCGGAGGCCGCCGGCGCCACCGCCACCCACGAGCGGCTGCGAAGACGGCAGATCGACCAGCGCGCCGAGGTGGCCGAGGTGCGCGAGCGGCTGACGGCGGAGCGCGAACGGCTGGCCGCCCTGCGGGACATCGCCGGGCAGCGGGCCCGCGAGCAGTACCGCTCGGGCGGCGGCGGCACCGGGCTCGCCCAGCTGATACTGGCCGACTCCCCCGACATCTTCCTGCGCCGGGTCTCCCTGCTGGGGCGCGGCGACCACGCGGCCCGCCAGCTGCTGGAGGAGGTGCGCGACGCCGAGGCGGCACTGGCCAGGGACGAACTGCGCGCCTCCCGTACCTACACCCGCATGCGGCAGGAGGCCGAGCGGCAGCGGGAGGTGCGCGAGGAGGTCGAGCGGAGCCTCGCGGAGGCGGAGCGGCGGCTGACGGAACTGCGTGAGCTGCGCGAACGGCAGGAGGCCAGGAAGCGGCGCGCCACCGCGCAGCCCGCCGCCGCGCTGCCCGCCCTCGTTCCGGCCGGCGACTGCGCGACGCGGGTCCGCGACGCGGCCGAGCTGGCCGAACCGGCGGGCGGCGGCGCTTCCTGGGTGGCGCCCGTGGAGCGGTACACGCTGTCGGCGTCGTTCGCGCAGAACGGCGGGATGTGGTCCTCGGCCCACACCGGCCAGGACTTCGCGGTGCCCACCGGGACCCCCGTACGGGCGATCGGCTCGGGCACCGTCGTGTCGGTGAGCTGCGGAGACGCCTTCGGCAACAGTGTGATCATCGACCACGGGAACGGCTACTACAGCCAGTACGCGCATCTCTCGCTCACCGAGGTGGCGGAGGGCAGCCGCATCGCCGTCGGTCAGCGCCTGGGCCTGTCCGGCAGCACCGGGAACTCCACCGGGCCGCACCTGCACTTCGAGATCCGCCTGACCCCGTACGTCGGTTCGGCCATCGACCCGGCCCCCTGGCTGCGCGACCACGGCGTGACCCTGTGACCCGGTGACCCGGTGAGCTCGCGGTGGCACGGTGCCGTGTCACCCGTCCGCCCGCCGCGCGTCGCACACCGGGGTTTCACAGCAGCCGCTCGGCCAGCGCGTGCGCCGCGAAGACGGCCGCCGTGCCGGTGATGACGCTGACCGCCATGTTGAGGGCCGCCAGCAGCCTGGCCCCCGACTCGGCCAGCCGCAGCGTCTCGTAGGAGAAGGTGGAGTACGTCGTCATCGCCCCCATCATCCCCGTGCCCAGCAGCAGTTGCGCGGAGGAGGAGGCCGCCCCGGCCGCCGCCGCGCCGGTCAGCGCGCCGAACACCGCGCAGCCGGTCACGTTCACCGTGAGCGTGCCCCACGGAAAGAGCTGATCGTGCCGGGCCTGCACCGCACGGTCGGTCAGGTAGCGCAGCGGCGCGCCCACCATGCCGCCCACGAACACCAGGATCCAGTTCACCGGACGATCTCCACCTCGTCGACCCACGCCACCAGGGTCTCCCCCACCACGTCCCGCAGCTCCGCCACGAACGCCCGCACCCGTTCCGCCACATCCACGACGACCACCGCGACCGGCAGCTCCTCGCTCAGCGACAGCAGCCGGGTGGTGTGGATCAGCGAGGAGGCGCCGAAGCCCTCGATACCGCGGAAGACGCTCGCCCCCGCCAGCCGGGCCCGGTGCGCCCGGTGCACGATCTCGCTGTACAGCGGCCGGTGCCCGTGCAGGTCGCCCTCACCGACCAGCACGGTGAGCCGCAGCCCCGCCGTCGTTCGTTCCGGCGTTCCCGCTGCCCCCGTCACCGCCGTCGCCCCGGACGCCCCGGACGTCACGCCGGCCTCCGTCGCCGGGCCAGGACGGCGCGCGTGGAGGCCGTGCCCGCCCACACGGCGGCCATCGCCGCCGCCAGGGTCGCCACCAGATACCCCAGCGCGGGCCCCACCCGCCCCGCGTCCGTCAGGGCGCGGATGCCCTCGGCGTACGCGGAGAAGGTGGTGAAGCCGCCCAGCACGCCGGTGCCCAGGAAGGGCCGGGCCAGCGGGTGGCCGCGTTCCTCGGTGATCACCATCAGCGCCCCGATGAGGGCACACCCGAGGGCGTTGACCGCGAGAATCGTCCAGGGAAAGCCGCTCTCGGCGGGCACTTCCCACAGCCGCGTCGCGCCGTACCGTGCCGTCGCGCCCAGTCCGCCGCCCAGCGCCACGGCGAGTACCACCGTGGGCGCGGGCCCGGCGGACGGGCGCGGCGGCCTGAGCTTGTCCATGGTGGCGTCATGTTAACGCCGGGACCCACGCCGGCCACGGGTCAGTTCGCCGGCTCGGGAACGGGCAGCGGCCGCACCCGGCCCTCCAGCATCGCGCCGAGCCCCTGGACCGCGCACAGCCCCGGGTCCTCGGCGACGTTGACCGGCATGCCGGTGTTCTCGCGCAGCGTGGTGTCCAGACCCGGCAGCTGGGCGGCGCCGCCGGTGAGCATGATGCCGCGGTCGGCGAGGTCGGCCACCAGGTCGGGCGGGCAGCGGTGCAGGACGGCGCGGATGGCGTCCAGCAGGGAGGTGAGCGGGGTGCGCACCGCCAGCCGCAGGCTCTCGGGGTCGACCTTGACCGTGCGGGCCAGACCGGTGGCGACGTCGCGCCCGTGCACCTCGGTGATCTGCGGGATGTCGCCGTTGAGCACCTGGTGCAGCGGCCGGACCGCCAGCGAGGGCAGCAGCAGCTCGTGCTGGTTGCGCAGGTGCTGGACGAGGGCGCGGTCGAACGTCTCGCCGCCGATCGGCACCTTCTCGGCGGCGACGATGGAGCCGAGGGAGAGCACCGCGACCTGGGTGGTGGCGGCCCCGACCTGCACGATCATGGTGGCCTCGGGCTGCTCGACCGGGAGCCCGCAGCCGATGCCGGCGGTGACGAGGGAGTCGACGAGTTCGACGCGGCGGGCACCGAGCCCGATGAGGGTCTCCAGCGCGGCGCGGCGGGCGAGCGGGTCGGCGTCGTGCGGGATGCACACGGCGGCGCGCAGCAGCGGCTTGCGGCGGAAGGCGCGGCGCAGCTTGGGGCCGACCATGGCGCGCAGCATGCGCTGGGCCATGTCGATGTCGACGACGGTGCCGCCGTTGATGGGGCGCACGACGCGGATGTTGGCGGGGGTGCGTCCGGCCATCCGCTCGGCGGGGGAGCCGACCGCGAGCAGGGCGCCGGTCTTGGTGTTGACGGCGACGACTGACGGTTCGTCGACGATGAGTCCTGACTGCTTGAGGTAGACGCGGGTACGGGACGCGCCCAGGTCGGCGGCCACAGTGCAACGACGGAGATGGTCAAGACTGAGGGTCATACTGATCATCTTGTGTACCCGCCACCGGAGACGCCCGCTGGAGTGCTCCGCACGGGGCGTCCAACACTCCGTCAGAGCACGTACAACCACCGACATGGCCGTATGAAGTACATACGATGACACTGGTGGCGTGGTCGGTGCGGGTCGCGAGGGCTTGACCGGTCCACCCGGCGCGCGGCCGGCTCCGGCCCGCGCGCCCTGCGGACGTGGCCCGGACAGAGCGCCGGACCCGCACCACGACAGGTGCGGGTCCGGAGGTACGGCGCGCCGGGCCCCTGCCCGCATCACCGTCCGCGTCACGCTTCGGCGAGCACCACCCAGACCTGACCGGTGGCGAAGCGCAAGGGCTCGCCGTCCGGGGTGGTGAAGGTGGTACCGCTGTCGGCGTCCGGCCGTGACCAGCGGCCCTCGTACTTCTTGCCGTCCCGCAGCACCGTGGCGGCGCCCTCACCCGTCGTCTGGGTGAACGGGGTGAACGCGCCGGAGCTGTCGTGGAACTCCGACTGAGTGATCGTCACGTGCTGCACGACCACCGTGGCCGGGGCCAGGTCGGTGCTGTCCCCGTCGAGGCTCACCTTCCAGCGCTTGTCCTGCGCCGACCAGCTGAAGCCGAACTCGGCCGCCGGGAACGACACCTTCTCCTCGGTGGTGTCGGTACCCCCGGAGGCGGGAGCGTCCCCGAAGCGGAAGCCGATGTCGGCGGCGTCGGAGGCATCGGGCGCGGCGGCGAGCAGTTTTTGGGGCTTGCCGAAGAGATTGTGCGGGGCGTCCCGGTCGTCGTGCCGCTCGTACGCCTCCGGGGCCATCCCCGGCGTCAGCTGGATCAGCCGGGCGTCGTCCAGTTCGGGCTGGAGCGCGCTCTGCACCCCGGAGTAGGCCAGCGCCGGGGTACCGAACTGCCGCAGCAGCTCCAGATCCGACTGCCGCGCCGAGCGGACGGGGCCGACCTCGTCGGGCAGCGTCCCGGAGAACACCGCGAGAAAACGGCTCAGCCCCGCCTCGACCTGCTCGGCGTACACGATGTCGGCGTCCCCGAGGCCAACCTGCGGCCTGGCCTGCGGGGCGTTGTCCACCTTGACGGCCAGGACGGGCCCGGCGGCGACATCCTCCCCGGTGAACGGTGAGGCCGCCTTGGCCCCACTGGTCTCACCTCCGTCGCTCTGACCCCCTCCACCGTCCCCACCGCCACCACCACACCCGGCCACCAGAACACCCAGCACCATGGCCAGGACCAGCGCACGTACTCTCATGCGGGGAAGTTCACCACATATGCCCGCTATGCACGCAGAAGGTGACCCGCCGGAGCCCGGCGGGTCACCTCTGTCGTGCTACGCGCTGCGGGTCGGTCAGGGAACCACGACCGCCTGGGACTCGGCCACGGTGATGGCGCTCTCCTGCCAGCCGCTCTCCAGGGAGTCCGGCAGGCCGGCGATGTCGAGCGGGGAGCCGTTCTGCTCGAAATGCACGTCGTAGACCAGCCGGCCCCGCGACGTGTAGTCGCCGGCCCGGTCGTAGGTGTACGAGCAGGCGTCGCTCTCGGACGTGACGAAGTCACAGGTCATCACGCCACTGCCGTCACCGGGATCCACCTCGATGTGCGAGGGAGTCCCGACGGCGACGACGCCGAGGGCTGCGCCACTGGAGATCTCACCGTTGGACGGACCGTCCGCCCACCACCAGGTGTCGATGTAGATGATGGAGTTGCGAGGCGGGCTGTGGGCGAGCGAGAAGCCCGGAGTCTCCAGCGCGCCGAACGCCTGGAGCGCCAGTTCCTCGATCGACGGACCTTCGTCCTCGGGCCCGGTGTACCAGGTGTAGTCGTCGAAGGTCTTGGTCCCATCAGGGGCGGTGCAGCTCTTGTAGACGTAGACGGCCCCCTCGGACGGCGGCTCCTCCGGCCAGTCCTTCGGATCCGGGTACCGGGCGGTTGGGTTGTTCACCCAGCAGGCGTCCTGACCCTGGCAGTACCACTCGTCGGCGCCGGGAGCGCTTTCCTTCACGCCAGCCAAATCGCAAGCCGGCTTCGTGCTGCCGCCGCCCCCGTCCCCATCGCTGCCACCCGAGCCGTCATCACCCGGCACGTTCTCGGAGCACTGGTAGACGAACTTGCCGTCCCCCGACTCGACCGTTCCACATTCTGGATCGGCGAACGCCGGGCGTGCGCCGACGAACATCAGGGCGCCCGCCATCAGCGCGACCGCAAGCATCAGTCTGATTCCTGCCGCGGTTCCCCCGCGCACGGCCATCAGCATGAGATGGTCGCCTCATCCGTCGTCAACGACGCGTTGATCAGCCAGTTTCCGGACGTGCGCTCGGCAGTGACCACGTTGGGATGGGGCACAGTGAGACTCTCGGGCAAGCTGTCCTCCAACTCCTCACCGTCCTGGATGAGACGCCAGTGGGCCTCGTTCTTGCAGGCTTCGATGCGCGCCGTGTCACCGTCCACCGTGACCGTGATGTTCTCGATCACTGGTGCCCCCTCACGGCTACCGCCCACGTCCTTCCATGTTCCGATTCTGCTCAGTTCCTGCTCCATCACGCTGCTGGTCGTGATGCCGTCGAAGAGACGGGCATCCAACTCGGCGCCGTTCTCGGTCGCGGTCACCGCGTCCCAGTACGCCTCGTACAGCGCCACCAGAGCCGCCTCGTCCTCCGCTTCCCCGCCCTCCGCGTCCGGGGAAGCGGACGACTCGTCGCCCGTGTTGATGGGTTCGTCGTTGTCGCCGCCGTCGGATGAGCAGCCGGCGACCGTGGCCAGGGTGAGGGCCAGGCCGGCTGCCAGGCCCGCGCGCCTGATTCGCTTTTCACGCATCCTGCTCGTCACGCGCGCCACCCTAGCGATGGCCGGAACCCGGCGGGAGATCTGGGCGAATCCAGGTGCGAAGTCGTGACAGAAGACCCGCCCCGCAGACAACCCGCCCTCCCCTTCTCAGCCGGAACTATCGGGGCATCGCAGGTGCGAGCTCCGGCCGCCATCGGGCGGAGCGGACGCCGGCACCTGCGGCATGGACCACCAGAGCCGCGGCCGGGGGGGCCGTCACGCGGTGAGGGTCGCGAACGCGCCCCACAGCACCGGGGAATGCTCGACCGTACGCCGTTCCCGCCATGCCGCGAGCCGTTCGCGCTGCCAGCCGGCCAGCGCCCGCACGGGATCCTCGCTCTCGTGCGCGGCGTCGATCGCGCGGATCGCCTCCCGCAGGGGGTACGCCGCAGGGTCGGCGCCGGCGAGCGCGAAGGCGTGGTCGGTGGGCAGCGACCAGCGGGTGGAGGTCACCAGTTCGGCGCCGCCGCTGATCATCGCCGCCGCCAGGCCGAGCGCGTCGCCGAACCGCAGGTCCCCGCCGCTCTCGCAGGCGATCAGCGCCACTCTGCCGGGCATTGGCCAGCGGTCGGCGCCCAGCAGCAGGTCCTTGGCGGACAGCGGGCGGTGGCCGCGCAGCGCCGGGGCGTGGCCGGGGTGCGCGTCCGTGCAGGCGAGGTGGAGCCGGGCGTCCTCGCTCTGTCCGGAGCCGGGGTCGGCGGCCGTCACGTGGCCCGCGTACAGCAGCCGGCCGGCGCCCGCGGTGAGGGCGGCGGACAGCCAGGCGCGGTCGGTGTCGGTACGGCGGAACAGCCCGCCCGGCGGGGCGGGCACCAGCCGGCCGGCGGACGCGTAACCGGCCAGCTGCCGGGCGAGCGGCGCGTCGGCCGGCACCGGCCCAAGGACGGAGCCGAGCCGGGAGCCGGTGCCGTACCCCGGCACCCGGGGGTCCAGTACGGCGACCACCGGCAGCGTGCGGGTCGCCGCCCACGAGCGGGGGGTACGCCCGGGGGCGTGCACGACGCTGGCCGGCGCCAGCACGCTGACGTCCGCCACCTCCAGCAGCCGGATCTCGGGAGCGGAGTCGAGGGCCAGGAGTTCCCAGGGCACCTGGGCGATGCGCGGGGAGGGCTGGACGCGCAGCAGCGGCCGGATGCCCTGCCGGTACAGCTGGTGGAGCTGGAAGGCGAGGCCGTACGGGACGAGGGTGCGGGCGAGTTGCTCGGCGAGCGCGCGTTCCGTGTCGTACGCCGTGAACCCGCCGGCCGGGTCCCCCGGGCGGGCGGCGGCGAGCGCTGTCATGGCGGCGCTGACCTGGTCCTGCGGGATGACGGTGACGCCCACCTCGGACAGGGCGTGGGTCCAGCGCCAGGAGACGTACAGGTCCCCGGCGTCCGCGAAGCGCACCTGCACCGTGTAGCGGGTCACCAGCTCGGAACCGTTCGCGTGTCGCGCACCGGGAGGCCGTACCGCTGTTCGGCGAGCGCGATCCGATCGGCCAGCGCGACCTCGCCGTCCCCCTCGCCGGCCCCGTCCGGGGTGAGCAGCAGCCGGGGCGGCGGTGCCACGGCGAAGGCATGGGCGTGCGGGGGCGGTTCGTCCAGGTAGGAGCCGAGCGGCCCGGGGCCGTCCGGGCGCGGGACGGCGTCCTCGCGCAGGATCGGCGTGGTGGCGCACTGCACCTCGATCAGGTGCGCGACGAGCAGCGCCTCACCGGCGCGTGCGGCCAGCCGGAAGACGAGCTGGAGTGCGGGTTCGGCGACGTTGCGCCGCCAGCGGTCGCGCTGCCGTCCGGCGGCCAGCCCGTACCGTACGGCGTCGATGGCCAGCGCCGCCGGGACGGCCAGGTCCAGGGCGCGGGCCAGCTGCCCCGGGTCGCCGCCCTGTTCGAGGAGGGCGGCGTGGGCGAGGTGGGTCTGCGCGCGGCGCAGCCCGAGGCCGAGCGCGGCGAACGTGTCGGCGGCGTGGGTGAGCAGTTCCTCGGCCTCGGCCGGCCGCCCGGCGAGGTGGGCGACCTCGGCGCGGCGTACCGCCAGTGCGGCCTCGGTGGGGGTGGCGCCGGCCTGCCGCAGGAGGGTCTGGGCGCGGCCGTACAGCGCCTGGGCCTCGTCGAGTTCGCCGCGCAGGGCGGCGAGCAGGCCGAGCTGTTCCCAGCCGACGGCACTCTCCACCGTCAGCCCGGCCGGCCCGGTGTGGGCGAGTGCGGCGTGCAGCAGGGGTTCGGCCTGCTCCGCGCGGCCGGTCGCGGTGTACAGCTGGGCGAGCATGAGGCGTACGGAGGCGGCGCCCGCCGGTTCGCGGCCGGCCTCGCAGGCGGCGAGTGCCGCTTCGGCGAAGTCCTCGGCGGGTTCGTACCGTCCGGTGGCGAGCGCGAGGGCGGCGACGTTCATCAGGGGGCGCCCGACCAGGTCCGGCCTGATCCGGGTCACCACCTCCAGCGCCTCGGCGGTGAGCTGTTCGGCCCGTGGCCAGTCCTCGCGCTGGATGGCGACCGTGCTGAGGGCGACGAGGCAGGCCATCAGCAGTTCGGCGGCGTCGGACGGGGGGTCGTCGGGATCGGGGGCGGCGGGGCCGGTGCCCGGAATGCCGTACGGGCCGGGGGCCGTGGCGGCGGGGCCGGGCCACTGCGGCGAACCGGCGGCGTCGGCAAGGGTGTCGCCCGCCGGGATCTCTTGGTCGCCGGGCCCGGGGAGCGGCGCCGTCTCCGCTGTCACCGTGGCGGCGGGCCCGGTCTCCGCGTCCGGGCCCCGGGCGCCGGGGTGCGGGAGCGCCGCCGTCGCCAGGGCATGGCACTCGGCCAGCACCGCCTCCGCCTCGTCGTACGCCCCGGTTTCCAGCAGGGATTGGGAGAGGTTGAGCAGGATCGCCGGGCGCAGCGCCGGGTCGGCGCCGGGGGCGTCCAGCGTGCGCCGGAGGGTGGCGATGGCCGCCGGGTGGTCGCCCAGGCGGGCGGCCGTGGTGGCGAGGTTGACGAGGATCTGGAGGTGCTGGCCGGCCAGTTCGGGGTGGGGTTCGGCCGCGCGGGCGGCCCGCTCGAACAGGTCGTGCGCGGCCTGCGGCGCGCCCCGCCGGAACTCCTCGATGCCCGCGTCGGCCAGTTCGGCGACCGTGACGGAGACCGCGAAGGGATCGGTCATCAGAACTCCTGCTCGGCGGCGCGTTCGGCGCGCAGCGGGGCGATGTCCGAGGGGGCTCCGGCGAGGCGGGCGCGGGCCAGCGCGCGGACGCGTTCGCGCAGGGCGCGCTGCGCGGCGTCGTCGGGGGTCGGCGGATCGGGGAAGGCGGGCAGGTGGACGGTGAAGGCCAGCGGTCCCGCGCCGGGGAGTTCGGCGGTGCCCGTCCAGCTGTCGTCGGTCAGGCGCAGTGGCACTTCGGCGGTGCTCCCGTCGGCCGCCGCGACGGTGGCGCGGGGCAGCAGATGGGCGGGCACCGGCACCCGGTCGGTCAGTCCCGCACCGGCCACGACGCTCAGCGCGACCTCCGTGCGCCGTGTCGCGGAGCGTACGATCTCCCAGCTCAGGGCCTGTTCCGAGGCGTCGAGCAGGCCGGGTGGGACCCGTCGCCAGTCGGTGCCGGCCGTGCCGCGCGCCAGGACGCGGACGTTTCCGGGCGCGCCGGGCCCGGCCGCCAGGGCGTAGTCCGTACGGGGCGGGGTGCCCGCCGGTGAGGTGGCCGCCCCGCCGTCCCCGTACTCCTCGGACGCACCGTGCTCTCCGTGCTCTCGGTATTCCTCGTACTCCTCGCCGCCGGTCAGCAGTTCGCACTCCCGCTCCAGTTCGGCGATCTCCGCCGCCAGCAGCCGGTCGTCCAGCGGCGGGATGCCGTCGATGACGGAGGCCGGCCACCAGCGGGCCGCCCAGTGCGCGTACGCCAGCCGCCGTGCCGCGCGGGCGAGCCCGGGCAGCGCGGGGACGGCCGGGCCGAGCGGTTCCCCGGCCGCCGCGCGCAGCGCCGCCGCCTCGCCGTACAGGGCCCACAGCCAGTCCTGCGCCGCCGGCAGGTCGTCCAGCACCGCGACCGGGTCGGCCGCGATGTCCCACACGGTCCAGGTGAGATGCCCGCCCGCCACCTCCAGGACCGCGCTGTCCGCACCGGCCATCAGGCGTTCACCGTTTCCGTGTCCGTCTCGGTCGCCGTGTCCGGCCGCGTCATCCGTACGGTCAGGGCGCGGCGTACCCGGGTGCGGTGGTCGAGGATCACCGAGCGGGCCACCCCGTCCAGCAGATCCCACAGCTCCTGCGACGCCTCGACGGGCGCCTGCCGTACGTCCCGGCCGTGCAGCCGGGCCCACAGCCGGCGCAGGTAGCCCTGCCAGGGGAGGCGCAGTTCACGCGCGATCCGGTGCAGCGGATCGTCCGGTCCCGCGGCGGGCGCGTCGGGCCGGATCAGCATGCGGCGGGCCCGCAGGACGTACGCCTCACGCCGCCAGCGGGCGTTGAGGGCCCGCGATGCCGCGGTGTCGCCGGGGGCGGCGCCCAGCGGGCGCAGTCCGAGGGCGAGGCGTTCGCCGACGGCGGCCGTCACGCGCAGCGTCTCGTCGGTCAGCCCCCACGGCGCGCAGCCCCGGGTGATCTCCTCGGTCACCAGGGCGGGCAGCGGCGGCAGCGCGGAGCGGTCGGCGGCGGCCCGCAGGGTGGTGAAGACCCGTTCGTGGACGGTGCGGTCCAGGGGTGCGCCGAAGGTCATGGTGCTCGCCGTGAGCCGGGGCCGGTCGGGTGCCGGCCGCTCGGTGAGGCCCAGCCGGCGGGCCGGGGGGACGCGGTCGGGGTCGGTCAGCGAGGTGCCCGTGGCCGACCCGGCCCGGCGGGCGGTCAGTTCGGCGAGGGGTGCGGCGACGTCCGCGCCCGCGCCGTCGAGCACGGCGGTGATCAGCGCGGCGGTCCTGGCCGGGTCCGGGTCGGCCGTCCGCTCGCGGCGCGTCCAGGTGGTGTCGATCAGTTCCGCCAGCCGGGCCGCCCGCGCGGGGTCGGCCAGGTGCTCCCGCAGGTCGCGCGTGGTGCGGCCGTCCGCCGTCCCGTGGAGTGCGCGCAGGATGTGCTCCGCCGTGGCCCGGTCGCGGGGTTCTCCGGTGGTGGCCAGTTCGAAGCAGCGCTGGAAGTAGCGGTCCTGCGGATGCCCGTCCGTGATCCGCAGCTCGCGCCGTACCCGCTTGAGCAGTTCGTACCAGCGCGCCGTCTCGCTCAGGACGTCCCCGGCCGCGTAGAGGAGGGAGGCCAGCAGGACGGCGCCGTCCGCGCCGACCACGCTCCCGGCGCACTGCGGGTGCTGGAACGGGCGGATGACCAGCGGATCCAGGATCAGTTTGACGGTACGGCTGAGCGGGCCGCCGTGCGCGCCGCTGAGCGGGGCGACGCCTTCCAGCCGCTGCCACGCCTCGTGGATCACGGCCGCGCGCGGCCGTGCCCCCGCCTGTATGTCCGGTAGGTGCGCCACGTCCGCCAGCCTAAGGCGCGGCCCGCAAACCTGGGATCGGTAGCGCGGATTCGTTTCCTACCGTCACGGCATCACGTCGATGAAGGAGTGCGCGTCATGGTCAGCAAAGTCTCCGTACTGGTCCGGGTTCTGCTCGCCCTGGCGGCGCTGGGCGCGATCGGCTACTACCTCTGGTACGGGTTCACCGGTCAGGCCGACACGGACCTGTACCCGAGTGCGTGGGTCGGGCCGCACATGGCGCTGCCGATCGTGGGCGGCATCGTGCTGTCGAGTCTGAGCGCCGGCGCGTTCGCCCGCCGGCTGCTCGGCGCGTACGGCGCGGGCGGCAACAGCGCGAGGATGCGCAAGGAGGGGCTGTTGGGGGTCGGCACGGTGCTGTCGGCGCGGCCGGCCGGGGTGGAGATCAACGGCCGTCCGGTGCTGCGGGTCGCGCTGAGCGTGCTGGGGGCGCGGGACGAGACGTTCGAGGCGTACGCGAAGGTCGCGCTCGGGCCGATGGACGGCACTCAGCTGGTGCGGCCGGGGGCGATGCTGCCGGTGCGTTATCTGCCCGGTCACCGTCCGGGGGAAGTGGTGCGGGTGGAGATCGACTTCTCCGGGGACACCGCCGAGGCGCAGTCCGCGATCAACCGCGCGATGGTCAAGCGCGGGCTGACGACCGAGCGCCGTCTGGACATCGCGGCGCGCGGGGTGGCGGCGCAGGCGGTGGTGCGGGCGCTGGAGGTGACGGGCGCGGTGCGGGACGGGATGGCGGAGCTGGCGCTGGAGCTGGTGGTGACCAACCCCGGCGACGGCTCCACCTTCCCGGCCACGGTGCGGCGCTTCCTGCCGGCGGACGCGGTGCCGAAGGTGCAGGTGGGGCGGATGGTGAGGGTGCACTATCTGCCGGGCGCGGAGGACGAGGTGGTGCTGGCGTTCAGTCTGCACACCGACTGAGGCGCACCCCGCCCCGTTACCAGCTGGACTTGCGCACGCCGGGCAGATACCCGGCGTGCGCCTGCTGCCGCAGTGAGATGCGGGAGAGTCCGAAGGCCCGCAGGTGGCCGCGGGGGCGGCCGTCGGTGCTGTCGCGGTTGCGGATCCGGGTGGCGCTGGCGTCGCGCGGCTGGGCGCGTAGTTCGCGCTGGGCGGCGGCGCGTTCGGCGTCGCCGGTGCGCGGGGAGCGGATCAGCTCCTTGAGTTCGGCGCGGCGGGCGGCGTAGCGGGCGACGACGGCCTTGCGCCGTTCGTTCTGCGCGATCTTGCTCTTCTTGGCCATCAGACCTTTCCTCCCCGGGCGCGGATGCGGGCGACGGCGGCCTCGATGCCGAGGGTGTCGACGGCCTTGATGCCCTTGGTGCTGAGGGTGAGCCGGACGAAGCGGCCCTCGCTGGGGAGCCAGTAGCGCTTGCGCTGGATGTTGGGGTCGAAGCGGCGCGGGGTGCGCACGTGGGAGTGCGAGATGGTCTTGCCGAAGCGGGGCGCGCGGCCCGTCAGCTGGCAGTGCGCGGACAAGGAAGAACTCCTTAATGAAAATGGTTACCGTTTCTGTATAGTAGCTGGCATGCCCAGGAACGACATCCGCCCGGTCATCAAGCTGAAGTCCACGGCCGGCACCGGCTACACGTACGTCACCCGCAAGAACCGCCGCAACGACCCCGACCGCCTCGTCCTGCGCAAGTACGACCCGGTCGCGCGCCGCCACGTCGAGTTCCGCGAAGAGCGCTGAGGAGCACCCACGACCATGAAGCCAGGCATCCACCCCCCGTACCGGCCCGTCGTCTTCCGTGACCGCGCCGCCGGCTTCGCCTTCCTCACCCGCTCGACCGCCACCAGCGACAAGACGGTGGAGTGGGAGGACGGCGCCACCTACCCCGTCATCGACGTGGAGATCTCCTCCGCCAGCCACCCCTTCTACACGGGCAACGCACGCGTCGTGGACACGGCGGGACGGGTGGAACGGTTCGAGCGCCGCTACGGGCGGCAGCGATGACCGGCGCCGACCACGGCCCACAGCCGGCGGCGGGCCTGCCCGTCGTCATCGTCGCCGGGCTGCACGCCGACGCCCGCCGCGCCGCCGTCGACGCGCTGCTGCGCACCGTGCCCGGCTCGGTCGCGCTGCACCACGACCTGACCGACGGCGCCGCCCGGGGCACCGTCACCCGGACCATCCGCAACGCGCCGCTCGGCGTCATCGGCAGCGGCGAGGCACCGCTGGTCAACGACTGCGCCTGCTGCGCGCTGCGCGAGGACCTGGTCCCCGAGCTTGCCCGGCTGGCGGCCGGCGGCGACTGCGCCCTGGCGGTCGTCGAACTGTGGGACTCGGTGGAGCCCAAGTCCATGGCCGAGGTGATCACCGAGCACGCGGACCCGGACGCCCTGCGCGTGGCCGGAGTGGTCACCGCCGTGGACCCGGCGCTGGGCCTGCCCTTCCTCGGGTGCGGCGACGACCTGGCCGAACACGGGCTGGCCGCCGCCGCGACCGATCAGCGCACGGTGGGCGACACCTGGGCGCGACAACTGGAGTACGCGACGCTGCTCGCCCTCGCGCCGGGCGCGGAGAGCGAGGAGGCGGACGACGCCGACCACGCGCTGCTCGCCCAACTGCACCCCACCGCCCGGCGGGTGGAGGTCACCGAGCCGCACTTCGCGGCGCTGGCGATGGCCGGGTTCGACCCGGCGGCGGCGGCCGACCGGCTGCACCCGGCGTCCGCGCTGCTGCCGCAGGCCGCCGACGCGTCGGGGGTCACCACGCTGGTGTGGCGGCAGCGGCGGCCCTTCCACCCCGACCGGCTGTACGCGGCGCTGGAGGATCTGACCTGCGCCGCCGCCCGCAGCCGGGGGCGGTTCTGGCTGGCCGACCGGCCCGATGTGCTGCTCGCCTGGGACGCGGCGGGCGGGGCACTGTGCGTGGAGCCCGCCGGACCGTGGCTGGCCTCGCTCCCGGACGCCGCCTGGGACCTGGTGCCGCCGGTGCGCCGCGCCGCCGCCGCGCTGGACTGGGACCCGGTGTGCGGGGACCGCGTCCAGCATCTGGTGTTCACCTCGCCCGGTCTCGACAGCGGCGGGCTGACGGAACTGCTGGACTCCTGCCTGCTGACGGACGCCGAGTACGCGGCCGGGCGCACCGCCTGGGCCGGCCTGCGGCCGTCCTCCTTCGACGAACTGCTCGACCCCACCACCTCGGGAGTGCCGGAACGATGAACCAGCGCCGTACGTCCAAGGACCGCAGGCAGTCGGCGAAACCCCGCCCCAACCCGCTGGACGCGGCGGGGATCACGTACATCGACTACAAGGACACCGAGTTGCTGCGGAAGTTCGTCTCGGACCGGGGAAAGATCCGCAGCCGCCGGGTCACCCGGGTCACGGTGCGGCAGCAGCGGGCGCTGGCGCGGGCGATCAAGAACGCGAGGGAGATGGCGCTGCTGCCGTACGCCTCCCGCTGAGCCGGTCGTCGGGGATGGGCTCTGACCAGGGGTGATGGGGCGACGACTGCCCGTTGTGCACGTGCATCCTCACGTGCACCTGCACATGAACGACGTTATGCTGTACGGGAGTTGAGACTTTGCACATGTAGCACGACCCCCGGGAGAGCCCCAGTGCCCGACGTTTACAACGGCATGGCCGCGCAGCAACTGGAAGATGTGCGGTGGCTCAAGAGCAGCCACAGCAACTCCCAGGGCACCTGCGCCGAGTTCGCCCAGCTCCCCAGTGGTGAGGTGGCGATGCGCAACTCCCGCTTCCCCGACGGCCCGGCGCTGGTCTACACACGTGCGGAGGTCGCCGCCCTCCTGCTGGGCGTGAAGGACGGCGAGTTCGACCACCTGGTGCGCTGACGGGCGGCGCCCGGCCTACCGGGGGGCGGAGGCGACGGAGGCGGCGCGCAGCATACGGAGCTGACCGATCTCCGCGACGTTCTTCATCAGTTCGGCGTTCGCCCAGCTCAGCATGTGGCCGACCGTGTGGGCCGGGTCGTCCTGCCAAGGGAAGGGGGCGGTGGCGTCCAGGTCGGTGTCGGACAGGTCCTCCAGCAGGGCCAGCCATCGCGTCCGCAGCTCGCGGAGCCGGGCGATGGCGGCGGGACCGTCGCCCGCCCAGTGGACCTCGGTGCGGTCCCTGGGCGTGCGCCCTCGCGCATGGTCGAGGGTGACGCTCCACCACCAGTCGATGTGCCAGCTGACCCAGCCGATCGTGGGCACCGGGACGGGGTCGGGCTCGATGTCCGCCCAGTCCGGGAGCCAGCGGCCCTCGGCGTCGGGCCGTACCGTCCAGCAGTGCTCGGGGCCCGCCGGCTCCCACAGGAAGTCGCCGGGCTCCAGGCGCTCCAGGTGGTACTCGAACAGCGACCAGGTCATCTCGAACTGCCACCGCAGCAGCGCGGTGCGGGATGCGTGCATCCGCCGACCCTGGCACAGCGGCTGCCCGTCCGGACAGTGAATATCGCCCCGGCGGGGCGGGGTGAGGTCGCGGGCCGTCAGGGCCGGAACGCGGGTGCGGTGGGCGTCGGCGTGGGCGAGGGGCGCGGGCAGTCGTCACCGCCCGAACCACCGCTGCTACTGCCGCCGCCCGTGGTCGCGATGCCGCCGGGCCGGGTGCGGCCACCGCCGCGTCCGCCACCCGAACCCCCCGATGAGCGTCCGGGGTGCGCGACGGTGCCGACCTCCCCGGTCTCGCACTCCTTGTCGCCGCCGCTCCCGCAGCCGCCCACCGCCAGGGCGGTGAGCAGGGTGAGCAGCACCGCCCCCGATGTGGTCGCGCGTATGGATCCCTTTGCCTGGCGCCGCATGATCGTCCCCCCGACACGGCCGTCCGTAACGCGCCCATGGTACGGGGGAGTTCAGATGCGGAAGACCGCCCAGACGACTTTGCCGCCGCTCCCGGTCTGATGGCGCCAGCCCCAGCCGTCGCTGAAGCACTCCACCAGGTGCAGCCCGCGTCCCGATTCCGCGCCCGGGTCCGCCTCCGTGCGGCAGGGCGCGGTGGCACTGGCGTCACGCACCGCGCACACCAGCCGACGGCTGCCGCGCACCAGTTCCAGCTCGATCGCGGGGTCCCCGTACCGCAGCGCGTTGGTGACCAGTTCCGACACCACCAGGGAGACGGAGTCGAACCGCTCGCTCAGCCGCCAGAAGCGCAGCGTGCTGCGGGTGAAATCCCGTGCGCTGCGGACCGATTCCGGCCGGTCGGGGAGATCGAGGGTCGCCGTACCGGCCACGGTGCGGCTGTCGAAGGCGGGGAACGACGGCCCTAACACATCGAGCACGGGCGTTCTCTCGTTCCCCATGCGGCACTCCTGGCGATCACGGCGGCGGTGGTCCGGGCAGGCTCCTGCAGACGCACCGACTCCCAGCGCGTAGATCCTCATGCTTCCCAACGCCCCGGCCGAATGCAAGGGCAGATGCACGTGCAAGTTCAAAAATCGATTGACTGTAATCAAGCCACCACCGAATGAAGCCTGGAGATGGCAGACTTCGCACAGTCCGAAGTGGAGGGCTGACCGAATGACCGCACCGACCACCACCCACCGGCAGCGACAGCCGCAGCAGCGGAACACAGGGGGCAGTGCCAGCATGGCCATGGCCGAGCGAGATGACAGCGGCTCGATGGTCCGCCGGATCCTGCTGGGATCACAGCTGCGCCGGCTGCGCGAATCGCGCGGGGTGACCCGTGAGGCGGCCGGCTACTCGATCCGCGCCTCCGAATCCAAGATCAGCCGGATGGAGTTGGGGCGGGTCAGCTTCAAGCAGCGGGACGTGGCGGACCTGCTCACGCTGTACGGGGTGGTGGACGAGGCCGAGCGCGAATCGCTGCTCGGCCTCGCGCGTTCCTCCGGCCACGCCGGCTGGTGGCACAGCTACAACGACGTGCTGCCGGGCTGGTTCCAGACCTATGTCGGCCTGGAGGCGGCGGCCGCCCGGATCGCCGCCTACGAGGTGCAGTTCGTGCACGGCCTGCTCCAGACCGAGGCGTACGCCGAGGCCGTGATCATCAGCGGCCACCGGGGCGGACTGCCGCGCACCGAGATCGAGCGCCGGATCGAACTGCGCATGCAGCGCCAGAAACTGCTGTTCGGCGAGCAGGCACCGCAACTGCACTGTGTGCTGGACGAGGCAGCGCTGCACCGGGGGTACGGCGGCCGGCAGGTCATGGCGGACCAGATCAAACTGCTGCTGGAGTTCTCCGAGCTGCCCCACGTCACGCTCCAGATCGTCCCCTTCGCGTACGGCGGGCATGTCGCGGAGAGCGGGGCGTTCACCGTGCTGCGCTTCGCCGAGCGGGAGTTGTCGGACGTGGCCTACGTCGAGCAGCTGACGGGCGCGCTCTATCTCGACAAGCGCGAGGACGTCGCCTCCTACCAGGCGGTCCTGGACCGGCTCTCCGACGCGGCGCAGCCGCCGGCGGAGTCGCGGGAGCTGCTGAACCGCGTCGTGCGGAAGCTTCTCTGAGTCCGAGCGGCCCGGCACCGCGCCGGACCCCGGTTCAGTTCTTCGCGTACGGATTCGGTACGCCGGGCGGCAGTACGTCCATCTGCCGTTCGCCCTCGTCCGCGAAGACGTACGCGCCCGCCTCGATGCGGTCGATCAGGCCGCGCGTCCACGCCTCGTCGCTGGACGACTCGTGCACCCACAGCCGCATGATCTCGCCGATGTGCCCCCACTGTTCCGGGGTGTCCTCGGGCGGGCTCCAGTGCTTGCGCACCTCGGCGCGCCAGCCCTCCAGTGCCGCGACCCGTTCCCGCAGCAGGCCGACGGCCTCGGCGCGCGGCAGATCGACGATGAAGCCGACGCCCGCCGTCAGCACGTCGATCCGCTCGTCGTGGGCGCGCAGCGCGTGCCGGAGCAGGTCGAAGAACACGTCCTCGCCGGCGTCGGTGATCTCGTACTCGGTACGGGGCGGGCCGCCGGCCGGGCTGGGGGCGGCCTCGTGGGCGAGCAGCAGTCCCTGTTTGGCCATGGCCTTCAGCGCGTGGTAGATCGAGCCCGGCTTGGCGTTGGACCACTCGTGGGCGCCCCAGAACTCCAGGTCGTTGAGGACCTGGTACCCGTGGGTGCGCCCGTGCTGGCGCACCGAACCCAGCACCAGCAGCCGGATGACCGACATCACTCGCCCTCCCCTTGCGCGGATCGTCTGGGGTGTGTCTGTGCGGACAGTCTCTCATCGGGCTCACTCTTCAAGTTTGACTAGTCGCCCCGCGCCCTCTACCCTCGGCCCTCGCTCATCAAGTTTGAATAGCGAGAGGAGTGAGGGCACGCAGTGCGCCAGATGATCAGAGTCCGCGAACTCACCAGGACCTACGGAAACCGGAACGCCCTCGACGGGCTGGACCTCACCGCCGACGAAGGCACCGTGCACGCCGTACTCGGCCCCAACGGAGCGGGCAAGACCACCGCCGTCCGCATCCTCACCACCCTGCTGCGCCCCACCTCCGGGCTGGCGGAAGTGGCCGGCCACGACGTCGCCCGCGCCCCGGACGCGGTGCGCCACCGCATCGGCCTGGTCGGGCAGCACGCCGCCCTGGACGAAGGGCTGAGCGGACGGCAGAACCTGGAGCTGTTCGGCCGCCTCCACCACCTGGGCGGGACGGCCGCCGCACGGCGGGCCGACGCGCTGCTCGCGGTTTTCTCGCTCGCCGACACCGGCCACCGCCCCGTCGCCACCTACAGCGGCGGCATGCGCCGCCGCCTGGACCTCGCCGCCTCCCTCCTCGTCCACCCGCCGGTGTTCTTCCTCGACGAACCCACCACCGGGCTCGACCCGCGCGGGCGGGCCGAGGTGTGGCAGGCGGTGCGCCGGCTGACCGGCGGCGGCACGACCGTCCTGCTCACCACCCAGTACCTGGAGGAGGCCGACCAGCTCGCCGACCGGATCTCCGTCATCGACCGGGGCCGGCGCATCGCGGAGGGCACCGCCGACGAGCTCAAGGCGCGGGCCGGCGCCGACCGGATCGACATCGTGGTGCGCGAACGGGACCGGCTGGACGCCGCGGCGGCGGCCGTCGGCGGAACCGTCGTGGACGCGGACCGCCGGCTGGTCAGCCGCCCGGCGCCGGACCGGATGACCGCCCTGACCGCCACCGTGACGGCGCTGGCGGCGGCCGGCGTCGAGGCCCAGGACATCGCCCTGCGCCGCCCCACCCTCGACGAGGTCTTCCTCACCCTGACCGGAACGGAGACGGCATGACCACCGCGTACACCGGACCGCGCCTGTGGACGGACTCGGTCACGATGACCCGCCGGGGCCTGGCCCACTGGGCGCGGCAGCCGGGCCAGTTCGCCGCGCAGCTGATCTTCCCGGTGATGCTGCTGGTGATGTTCGCGTACTTCATCGGCGGCGGGATGGAGGTGGCCGGCGGCGGGGACTACAAGGAGTTCCTGATCCCGGGGATGCTGGCGCTGACCATGGCCTTCGGCCTGGAAAGCACGATGGTGGCGCTCACCCAGGACATCAACAAGGGGGTGCTCGACCGGTTCCGTTCGATGCCGATCGCCCCGTCCTCGTTCCTGATCGGGCGCAGTCTGCTCGACATGCTCAGCTCGGCCGCCGCGCTGCTGGTCATGATCGGCGCCGGGCTCGCCATCGGCTGGCGCTGGCACGGCGGCGCGGCGGCGGCGCTGGCGGCCGTGGGGCTGCTGCTCCTATTGCGCTTCGCGATGCTGTGGGTCGGCATCTGGCTGGGCCTGGTCGCGGGGCGCCCGGAGATGGTGCAGGCCGTACAGATCCTGGTGTGGCCGGTGGGGTTCCTGTCGAGCGCGTTCACCTCACCGGACACCATGCCGGGATGGCTGGGGGCGGTCGCCGAGTGGAACCCGATGTCGGCCACGGCGGGCGCGGTGCGCGAACTGTTCGGCAACCCCACCTGGAGCAGCGCCTCCTGGGCGGCCGAACACCCCGTCGCGCTCGCGGTGGTGTGGCCCCTCGTGCTGCTGGGCCTGGCCGTTCCCCTGGCGCTGCGCCGCTTCCGGTCCCTGGGCCGCTGAGCACCGGTCCGCCACCGCGCGCCCGCCGGGAGCCGGCCGGGGGCACCGGCCGTCCTCCCGGGCGGTGCCCGCGTGCGGCGCGCTACTTGCGGACCGGGACGTCGTCGATCCAGGCGTAGCGGGTGCCCCGGCCCTCCGTGCAGCGCAGTTCGTACAGGCCGTTGCTGTCGGGGCGGCCGGAGAGCATCAGGGGGACATGGCCGGTGATGACGAGATCGATCGTCCGGCCGTGACGGGGGCCGCCGTCGAAGCGGACTTTGATCACGTGGGGGGAAGCCATGGCGCCCAACCTAACCAGGTGTCACCTTGGGCTTCCCCCCGTGAATCATGTCAAGGGCCGCCAAATCGGACGGCCGCCCCCGATTCCTCACTCGGACGGGTGACGGCCATCACGATGACGGAGCGGCCCGCAGCGGCGAGCGCTGGCGGCCGAGACCGGTGATCTCCAGCTCCATCACGTCACCGGCGGCCAGGTAGGGGAAGTTGCCCGACATCGCGACACCCTGCGGCGTTCCGGTGTTGATCACGTCGCCGGGTTCCAGCACCAGGTACTGGGACAGGTGGTGGACCAGGTGCGCCACGCTGAAGATCATGTCGGCGGTGGTGGAGTCCTGCCGCGGCTCGCCGTTGACCCAGGAACGCAGCGTGAGGTTCTGCGGGTCCGGCACCTCGTCCACCGTCACCAGCACCGGGCCCAGCGGGTTGAAGGTCTCACAGCTCTTGCCCTTGGACCACTGCCCGCCCGACTCGTCCTTCTGGTACGTGCGCTCGGAGACGTCGTTGGCGATCGTGTATCCGGCGATGTGCGCGAACGCGTCCTGCGGGCTGTCGAGGTAGCGGGCGCGCCGGCCGATGACAACGGCCAGTTCGACCTCCCAGTCGGTGGTCGAGGCCCCGCGCGGGATGTGCACCGCGTCGTTCGGTCCGACCACGGTGTTCGGCGACTTGTAGAAGAGGATCGGCCACTTCGGCGGCGCGGACCCCGACTCGGCGGCGTGTGCCGCGTAGTTCTGCCCGATGCACAGCACCGCCGAGGGGCGGGTGACCGGGGCGCCGATCCGTTCCCCCTCGATGCTGGTCTCCGGCAGGGTGTCCACGGCCGGGACGATCCCCGGGTTCTCCGTCACCGCCGCCAGGAAGGCGGCGTCGATGTCCTGCGTGACGCCCCGCAGATCGTAGTGGCGCGAGCCGTCGGCCGCCGCCAGTACCGGGCGTTCGCGGCCCGGTTCGCCTATGCGCATCAGTCGCATCGTGTCACCTGTTCCTGCTCAGTCGAGTGTTGCCAGCTCTTCCGCCGTCAGCGTCAGCTCCGGGGCGGCGGCCGAGTCCGTGATCGTCTCCGGGCGGCTGGCGCCGGGGATCGGGACGACCATCGGGGACTTCGCCAGCATCCAGGCCAGGCACACCCGTTGCGGACTCACCCCGCGATCCCGCGCCACCTGGGCGAACGGTGCGAAGCGCGAACCCAGGTCGCCCGCCTGCGCGATGCCGCCCAGCGGGCTCCACGGCAGGAACGCGATGCCCAGCTCCGTGCACAGTTCGAGCTCCGCCTCGCTGGAGCGGAAGGCCGGCGAGTACTGGTTCTGGACGGACACCAGCCGTCCGCCCAGGATCGCGTTGGCCTGCTCGATCTGTTCCGGGTCGGCGTTGGAGACGCCGACCATCCGGATCTTGCCCTCGTCCAGCAGTTCGGCCAGCGTGCCGACCGACTCGGCGTAGGGCACGGCCGGGTCGGGCCGGTGGAACTGGTAGAGGCCGATGGCCTCCACCCCCAGCCGGCGCAGCGATGCCTCGCAGGCCGAACGCAGGTACTGCGGGGAGCCGTTCAGCCCCCAGCTGCCGTCGCCGGGCCGGGTGTGGCCGCCCTTGGTGGCGATCAGCACGTCGTCCCTGCGCGGGTCCCCGGCGAGCGCCCGGGCGATCAGTGACTCGTTGTGCCCCGCGTCGTCGGCGTCGCCGAGGCTGTACGCGTCGGCGGTGTCGATGAGGGTGATGCCCGCGTCCAGCGCGGCCTTGATGGTGGCGATCGAACGGCTCTCGTCCTGCGGCCGTCCCTCGATCGACATCGGCATCGCCCCGAGGCCGATCTCGCTGACCTGCGCGGCTCCGATCATGCGGTACTTCATGGCTGTGCACCTGCCCTTCCATACCCGTCCATTCCCGCTGGATCCTAACGGCCCCCGCCCCGGGGCCCCGGCGGCGACAGCCCCGACAACGGGCGCGGCCCGGGGCGGACGGTGGGTTCCGACCCGGGGTCAGATTCCACAAGCGCTGTTATATTAGCGCTATGACATCTCCCGGGCCTTCTGAACCGGCCGGTGGCGACCCCACCTCCGAGCCGGACCGCTGGGTGCCGCTGCACCAGCTCTTCCGCGCCATGGACGACGAGATCGGCGAGGTGTACGCGCTGCGCGGCATCCACGGCGTACGGCCCCGGTTCGCCTATCCGCTGATCCGCCTCGCGCACACCGGACCGCTCACCATCCGGGAGCTGGCCGACTCCCTGGACCGCTCGCACTCCGCCCTCAGCCAGACCCTGACCGCCATGCGCCGCGAGGGCCTGATCGACTCCGCGCCCGGCGAGGAGGACGCCCGCACCCGCAAGATCACGCTCACCGAGCGCGGCCGCGCGCTGGTGCCCTTCCTGGAGGCGGAGTGGCGGGCCACCCACGCGGTGGTCGCCGAGCTGGACGAGGAGCTGCCGTACCCGCTGAGCGCCGCCGCCGTCGCGCTGGCCGCGGCGCTGGAACGCCGGTCGATGAAGGACCGGATCCTCGACCGCCTCGAAGAACCCTCGTGAGCCGCCGGACACGGTTCCTGGACCTGCGGCCGCTGCGCACCAGTCCGCCCTTCCGCGCGCTGTGGATCGGCGCCTCGCTGGGCTCGCTCGGCCAGCAGATCGCCACGGTGGCCGTGCTGGCGCAGGTGTGGGAGCTGACGGGCAGTCCGCTGTGGACGGGGGCCATCGGCCTGGCCGCCGCCGGGCCCGCCATCGTGCTGGGCGTGGCCGGGGGTGCGCTCGCCGACGCGATGGACCGGCGCTCCCTGGTACGGGCCACCACCGCCGTCCAGTTGCTGGCCGCGCTGGCGCTGGTGGGGCAGGCGGCGGCCGGGAACCGTTCGGTCCTGCTGCTGCTCGCGCTGGTGGGGGCGAGCAGCGGGGCGAACGCGCTGGGGGCGCCCGCCCGGCGTACGTTCCCGGTGCGGCTGCTGCCGTCCGACCAGCTGGCCGCGGGGCTGGCCCTGCAGGGCATGGCGTTCCAGGTATCGATGCTGGCCGGGCCCGCGCTGGCCGGACTCGTGCTGGCGCAGTGGCACTTCCCGGCGGCGTACGGGCTCCAGGCGTGCGCCGTCCTGGTCTCCCTGGCCGTCCTGTTCCGGCTGCCACCGATGCCGCCACTGAGCCCGACGGCGGCCGGCGCGGGGAACGGCGGCGGAACCGGCCGGCTGCGCCGGCCCGAACGCGGCGGCTGGCTCTACATCCTGCGCCGGCCCACCCTGTGGGGCGCCTTCGCCACGGACCTGTCCGCGACGCTGCTGGCCATGCCCATCTCCCTCTTCCCGCTGATCAACGAGATCAGGTTCGACGGGGATCCGCGCACCCTCGGCCTGTTCCTGTCGGCGGTGGCGGTCGGCGGGATCACGGCGGGACTGTTCTCCGGCACGGTCACCCGGCTGCGGCGGGCGGGGGCGGTGCAGTTGACCGCCGCGCTGGTGTGGGGGCTGGCGCTGGCCGGGTTCGGGCTGGCGGGGCCGCTGTGGCTGGCGCTGGGCTGCCTGGCGGTGGCGGGCGGCGCGGACACCATCTCGGTGGTGACGCGGGGGGCGCTGGTCCAGCTGGAGACGCCGGACGCGTACCGGGGGCGGGTGTCCTCCGTGGAGCACGTCATCGGCATGGCGGGACCCGAGGTCGGCAACTTCCGGGGCGGGCTGGTCGCCTCGCTCACCTCGGCACCGGTCGCGCTGGTGACGGGCGGTCTGGCGGGTGCGGCCGGGGTCTGCGTGGTGGCGCTGGCGAACCGGCCGCTGCGCACGTACACCCTGCCCGATCCGGAGCCGGAGACCGGCCCCGCCGCCGTACCGGGACCGGCGCCCGCACCGGCATCCGGCCCCGCAGCACCGGCCGCTGCCGCCGGGGAGGCGGACCGCGCCGGCTGAGGCGGGGCCCGCCAGGCGTCCCGTGGCTCACATCCGATCCCCCTGGCAGATTCTGCCACCCGGGCGTAGGGTGCGAGCCATGGGAAGCGTCAGGGACGACGCCACGATGAGGGCGTCCGAGAGGTGCTGCGAGCTGTACATCAGCCGCGGCACCACCTCCCTCACCGTCGCCGAGCTGACCGCGGCCATCGGCATCTCCGCGCGCTCGTTCCACCGCTACTTCCCCACCAAGGCCGACACCGTCCAGCCGGTCTTCGACTGGACGACGGACACCTTCAACACGCACGTGCGCACCGCCCCGCCGGGGCCGCTGACCGGCGTGCTGCGGGACGGCTTCCGCGTCATGCTCGGCGGTCCGCACGCCGCCCGCACCCGGGCCCTGTTCCCGCTGGTCTTCGCCGATCCCGGCATGTGGTCCGTCTTCCTGCGCGCCGTCCACCACGGTGAGACCACGCTGGCCGAGGCGCTCGCCCCCCGGCTCGGCAGCGCGCCCGACGCCATCAGCACCCGAACGGCCGCGGCGGCCGTGGCCTCCGCCACCCGGCTCGCGTTGGAGGGAATGGCCCGCACCGGCCAGGACCCCGAGCCGTTATTCGACGCCCATCTCGACGCCTTCGCGTCGGGCGCTCTCGCCGGGGCCCGCTGACCCCCCACCACCCAACGCATCGCCTCACATCGCAGGAAAGCCGGTACCACCATGTCAGGACTTCTGGAGAACAAGGTCGCCATCGTCACCGGCGGCAGCAGCGGGATCGGAGAGGCGACCGCCGAGCGGTTCATCGCCGACGGGGCCCGCGTCACCATCGCCGACATCCAGGACGAGGCGGGCGAGGCGCTCGCCGCGCGGCTGGGCGAGCGGGCCCTGTACGTCCACACCGACGTCACCGACGAGACCGCCATCGAGAACGTCGTGCGCCGCACCGCCGAGCACTTCGGCCGGCTCGACGTCATGTTCAACAACGCCGGCGCGCAGGGCGACCCCTCGCCGCTGACCGAGATCGGCGCCGAGGGCTTCTCCCGCACCATCGACCTGCTCACCCGGTCCGTAGTGCTGGGCCACAAGTACGCCGCCCGCCAGTTCCAGGCACAGGGCGGCCCCGGCTCGATCATCAGCACCGCGAGCGCCGCCGCGCTCCAGGGCGGCTGGAGCGCCGCCGGCTACACGATCGCCAAGCACGCGGTGGTCGGCGTCGTCCACCAGGCCGTCGCCGAACTCGCCCCGCTCGGCATCCGCTCCAACGCGATCGCGCCGGGCATCATCATGACGCCGATCATGGCCCGGTCCTTCGGGGTACCGATGGAGGAGGCCGAGGCGTTCACCGGGTTCCTCGCCGACCGGCTCGGCGGCAGCCAGCCCCTGGGCCGGGTCGGCACCGGGGACGACATCGCCCGCGTCGCCGCGTTCCTGGCCAGCGACCTGGCCCAGTTCGTGACCGGCGCGATCATCCCCGTGGACGGCGGCGCCACTTCGGTCACCCAGGGCACCTTCGCCGTCGATGTCGCGGCGGCAGCCGCGGAGTACACCGCCGGCGCCCGCTGATCCCGGGCACGCGACGGCCCGGCGCGCACCCGGCACCGAACCGGCCGGCACCGAACCACCGCGCGCCGGGCCGCGCCGCGGGCCGCCCCCTACGCTGGGCACATGACGCTCGCTCAGGCACCGATGCCCTTCGACCCCGAGGTCTTCGCCGCCGACCCGCACGGCACCTTCGCGCGGCTGCGCCGGGACGCCCCCGTCGCGCGGGTCACCCTCCCCGAGGGCACGGCGGCCTGGGTGATCACGCGGGAGGCCGATGTGCGGGCCTGGATGGGGGACCCGAGGCTGTCACTCGACAAGTCGCACTCCACCACCGGCTACCAGGGCTTCTCCCTCCCGCCCGAGCTGGACGCCAACCTCCTCAACATGGACGGCGCCGACCATCTGCGGCTGCGCCGGCTGGTCTCCAAGGCGTTCACCCCGCGCCGGGTGGAGGCGCTGCGGCCCCGGATCGCGGAGGCGGCCGGACAGCTCGCGCAGGCGGTGGCCCTCGCGGGACGGTCCGGGCCGGTGGACCTGGTCCGCGCCTACGCGGGACCGCTGCCGATGACGGTCATGGGCGAACTGTTCGGGCTGCCCGCCGAGGGCCGGCAGTCCTTCGCCGCGCTGATCGGCACCGTCATCTCGGCCCGCAGGCCGCAGGAGGCGGGCGAGGCCGTCGACGCGATCGCCGCGTTCATGCGCGCTCTGATCGCCGACCGGCGCGCCGCACCCGGCGACGACCTGCTCTCGGGCCTGATCGCCGCCCGCGACGAGGGCGAACAGCTCAGCGAGAGCGAACTGGTCTCGCTCGCCTTCCTCATCGTGGGCGCCGGCATCGAGAACGTCACCCACCTCATCTCGGGCGGCCTCTACACCCTGCTGACCCACCCGGACCAGCTGACCGCCGTGCGCGGCGCCCCCGACGCGCTGTTGCCGGAGGCCGTGGAGGAACTCCTGCGCTACGTGCACCCCAATGTGACGGCCATCCGCCGCTTCCCGGTGGAGGACATCGAGGTGGGCGGTACCGTCATCCCGCGCGGTGAGACGGTGCTGCTCGGCCTGGCCGCGGCGCACCGTGACCCGGCCCGGTACCCGCGGCCGGACCACTTCGACATCCACCGTGCCGAGAAGGCCCACCTGGCGCTGGGCCAGGGCCTGCACTACTGCCTGGGCGCGCCGCTGGCCCGCGCCCAGATCGAGATCGCGCTCGGCACCCTGCTGCGCCGCTTCCCCGGCCTGCGGCTCGCGGGCGAACCCGCGTGGCGGACCACCTTCCGCAGCCACGCGCCCGCGCGGCTGCCCGTACGGGGCCTGGACTGACGGCCGCCCCCCGACTCGGCGCGGGCGCGGGTGGCCCGCCCCGGGTGGGCGCCGCCGCTACCCGGGGATGACCTCGATCGCGTCGCCCCGCACGGTGGCGGCGTCGCTCCGGTGGCCGGTGTCGAGGAGCGCGGAGGCGGCGGTCTCCCCCGCGACGCGCTTCGCCTCCTGGTCGTCGGCGGATTCGACGATGATGCTGAAGGTGATGTCTCCGGCGTCGGTGCGCCGCGTGACGATCCTGCCCCTGCGGCCGCGGGGATCGTAGGCGGCGAGGGCATCGTTGAAGTCGTTCAGCGCGTCCTCGGTGGGCTCGCGGGTGAAGCGGACGGGAACGACAGCGAGGTAGCGGGGCATGGGGGAAACCTACTCCCGCCGCGAGGACGGTGATCGCGCCGCCGGGGCGCGCTACGGCGTGGCGGTGACCTTGGCGATGAACGCGGCCAGGTTGTCCACGGTCCGCCGGATCTTCTCCTCCACGGTGAGCGTCTCGTACACCCGGGCCCCGTCGCCCGGGTCCTTCTTGCCGCGCACGTACAGCGAACAGTCCAGGTCGTCGCAGAGGTAGCTGCCCACCGAGTCGCCCTGCTTGCCGGCCCGCCCGGCGCGCGGGGCGACCATCAGGGCGACGCCGCCCGCCCGGGTGGTGAGGCAGATCGAGCACATGCTGTGCCGCTTGCGGCCGGGGGACGGGGCGGTGCTGCGCAGGGCGATGGCCTGCGGACGGCCGGCGACGTCGGCGACCAGGTAGGCGCGGTCGGGCGCCCGGGGGTCCCGCCAGCCGAGGTAGTCCAGCTCGTCCCAGGGGCGGGTGGCCAGGTCGAGGGGGACGTACAGCCGCTTCGTCTCGCCCTTGGAGCAGTTGACGAAGGAGGCGCGGATCTCGTTCTCGGTCAGTGCCTTCATGGAGAGCCAGGCTAATTTGCCTAAAGATGTTAGGCAAATGCATAATCGCTATCGGGAAACGGTCCACAAGAGCGAGCGAGGAACGTCATGGTGCGTGCGGGGCTGACCACGGACCGCGTGGTGCGGGCCGGAGCGGAGCTGGCCGACGAGGTCGGCTTCGACGAGGTGACCGTCTCCGCGCTCGCCCGCCGCCTCGGCGTCAAGGTCGCCAGCCTCTACTCCCACCTGAAGAACTCCCAGGACCTGCGGACCCGCATCGCGCTGCTGGCCCTGGAGGAGATGGCCGAGCGCGGCGACGCCGCCCTCGCCGGACGGTCCGGGCGCGACGCGCTCGCCGCCCTCGGCGACGTCTACCGCGACTACGCCCGCGCGCACCCCGGCCGCTACGCCGCCGCCCAGCTGCGCCTGGATCCGCAGGCCGCCGCGGCGAGCGCCGGTGGCCGGCACGCCCGGATGACCCGGGCGATCCTGCGCGGGTACGCGCTGGACGAGCCGGACCAGACGCACGCCGTGCGGCTGCTGGGCAGCGTCTTCCACGGCTACGTCAGCCTGGAGCTGGGCGGCGGCTTCAGCCACAGCGCCCCCGACACCCAGGAGACCTGGATCCGGATCCTGGACTCCCTCGACGCCCTGCTGCGCAACTGGCCCGCCCCCACGCCCCCTGCGAACAGCTGAGCCGCCGCCGCGCGCCCTCGGGCCCGGCGGACCGCGGGGCCTCCCTCGTGCGCTCTCCTGACAAGGGCCTGCCCCGCTGATAGCGTCCGACGGATGGATGGCCGCGATGACGCCCAGGACGTGTCCGTCAACTCCGTCTCGGGGCAGGTCCGGGCGGACACCATCGTCCAGGCGCGGCACGTCATCATGAATCTGGACCCCGCCCCGCCGGCCCGCCCCCGGCCGCTGCCGCGCGAGGTACGGCCGCCGCTGGGGCCGTTCGTCAACCGCGCCGCCGAACTCACCCGGCTGGCGGCCCTGCTGGAGACCGGCCGGCACCGGGACGGCCGGGTGGTCGTGGTCGTCACGGGCCTCGGCGGGATCGGCAAGACCTCGCTGCTGGGCCACTGGATCCACGCCCTGGACCGGGAGCTGCACTCCCCGGACGGGGACCTGTACGTCGATCTCGCCCAGCACCGGCGGGACGGGGCGGTGGACATCGGGGCGGTGCTGACGGACCTGCTGCGTTCGCTGGAGGGGGAGGGCGCGGGCCCGCCCGCCTCGCTGCCGGCCCGCGAGAAGCGGTTCCGCACCCTCACGGCGGAACGGCGGCTGCTGCTGTTCGTGGACGGCGTGCTCAACGCCTCCGAGGTGCTGCCGCTGCTGCCCACCCGGGGCGTTCTGGTGGTGGCCGCCCGGCGCGCGCTGCCCGGTCTCGCGCTGCGGGCGGATCTGACCCTGCCCGTGGGACCGCTGGACGGCGCCGCGGGGACCGACCTCGTCCGCACCCTGGTGGGGCCGGCGGACACGACGGCGCCGGAGGAACTGCTCGAACTGGTGCGGCTGTGCGCCGGGCATCCGCAGGCATTGTTCGCTGTGAGCGAACTCCTCGCCGATCAGGGCGGCTTCGGCGACACGAGCGCCGAGATCCTCACCAGGCTCCGCGACGCGCGCCAGCGGATGGGGGAATTGTCGGTGTCCCAGGTCTTTGACGCGGCGTTCGCCGACTTCCCGCCGGCCGCGCGCCAGGCGTATCTGCTGCTCGGCGTCCACCCGGGTACGACCTTCACGAAGGACCTGGTCACCCGCGTCGCCGGACCGGCCGCCGGGGCGGGGCTGCGCGAGCTGGCCCGGTCCCACCTGGCGGGGCCCGCCAAGGAGAGCGGCTGGTTCCGGCTCAACGACCTCGTACGCGAGCACGCCGCCGACCGCGCCCGGCGGGAGCTGACCGCCGCCGACCGCGAACGGCTGCTGCGCGCCGTCGTCGACGACTACGTCACGCTGGCGGCGGCAGCGGACACGCTCGTGCTCGGCGACCGCTACCGCATCGCGCCGCCGCCCGAGGGCCCCTCCCCCTTCTCCGGCCGGGAGGCGGCGGTGGGCTGGCTGGACGCGGAGCGCAGCAATCTGCTGGCGGTGCAGCGGGCGGCGTACGAGAGCGGCTGGTACGAGCCGGTGTGGCGGCTGAGCGAGTCGCTGTGGGCACTGCACCACGGACGGCTGCTGTACGCGGACTGGCTGGAGGCCAACCGGCTCGGTCTTGAGGCCGCCCGCTGGGAGGGGCGGACGCCCGCGCAGGTGCGGATGCTCAATCAGCTGGCGCGCTACCACCACGCGATGGCCGATCAGAGCGCGGACGGCGAGGAGGCGCGGGCGCACCGGGCCTCGGCCAGGGAACTGCTGTCGGTGGCGGAGGAACTCTTCGGCGCCGCCGACGGGGACGGCCCGGACGGTCCGGACGGCGCGGACAGTCCGGGCGATCCGGGTCCGGTGCCGCCGGTGCTGCGCGGGGTGATCTGGGAGACCGGCGGGCTGCTGTGGGTGGCGGACGGCCGACCGCGCCGGGCCCTGCCGCTGTTCGCCCGCGCGCTCGCGGCCAACGAGGCGGCCGGCGACCGGCACGGTGTGGCGGTGCAGACCTACAACCTGGCCCAGGCCCACCTGGCCGCCGGGGACCTCCCGGCCGCGACGGCGGCGCTGGAGGACGCGCTGGCGGTGGTGGAACGGAGCGGGGACGACCCGATGCGGTCCAGGATCGGCATCGTGCTGGCCAAGGCGGCGCTGGCGGCGGACGACGCCCGGACGGCGTTGCGGCACGCGACCACGGCCGCCCAGTGGGCCGCCCGCCTGGGCCAGCACCCCAAGCTGGACCAGGCCCTGACCCTGGTGATCGGGGCGGCGGAGCGCCTGGGCGACACCGCGCTGCGCACGGCGGCGCAGGCCCGGCGGAGCGCGCTGCGTCAGGACGGCTGACCCCGGGGCGCGTCCCGGCGCGCGGCCGGCGCGCGCACCGTCTCAGTCGCCGGTCCGGTCCTGCGGGACGAACCGCACCCGGACGGCCGCCGCCCCGGTCCGGATCAGCAGGCCGCCGGTGGCCAGCTCGGCGGCGCGACCGCCCCCGTACTGCCACAGGTTCACCGCCGCGCCCAGCACCAGCGGGTGCAGTTTCGGCCGGGGCCGGCCCCATTCCCGCGCGGTCTCGGCCTCCAGCAGCCGCCCGTCGCGCAGCCGCAGCAGACAGCGGTGCGGGCTCAGCGCGGCCGTCGCGACCAGCAGGGCGGGGCTGTCCGCCGCGCGGCGCTCCAGCCAGTCCGCCGCCGGGAGTCCGGCGTCGGTCACGGTGCGCGCCGCGACCTCGGCCGCCTGCCGCCACAGCGGGCTGGTCTCGCCGTCGGTCACCGCCAGGAAGCCGCGCGGCTCCGTCCGTCCGGTGCGCGCGACGACCGGGAAGCGGCGCAGCGTCACCACGCCGTCCGTGCGGTCCCCGGTCACATCGAAGGTGCACACGCCGGGGGCGTCCGTGTGCGCCGTCCGCCGGGGCGGGTCGGGCAGCGCTCCGAGCGCCTCCCGGGCGTCCCCGGCCGGCTCCCGTACGCCCCGCCCGGCGAAGAAGCCGTACAGCGCTTGCCGCACGCGGGCCGCCGCCTCGCCGGGCGCGCCGAGCCCGCCGTCCGTGATGCCGCGCAGGGCGTCCGGGTCGTGGTCCTCGATGGCCCGCCGCACCTGGTCCTCGATCGGCGCGTCCGGGTCGAGACGCGGTCCCCCGGTGCCGAAGGCGTGGCTGGGTGAGGACGGGTCCAGTTCGTGTTCTCCCGTGGCGGCGAGCAGGACCGGCAGGCCGAGGGCGGCGCCGAGGAAGGAGGTGGAGCCGTGGTCGCCGATCACACAGTCGGCGGCCACCAGCGCCGCACGCCAGCCCTCTTCGGGCGGGATGATCATCAGTCCGGCGTCGAGGGCCTGTGCCAGCCGCCGGTCCACGCCGGCCGGGGTGTGGTGGGCCCACACATTGGGGTGCGCCACCAGCGCCACCGCGTACTCGTCCACGGGCAACTCCGTGACCAGCCGCAGCGGCAGATCCGTGGCGCGGGCGAGCAGCGAGTGGGCGCGCCAGGTGCTGTTGACGACGATCAGCCGCCTGCCACCGGTCACCCCCAGGGCCCGGCGGTAGTGGTCACGGCGCGGCAGGCTGGCGATCATCCGGTCGTACGACAGGTCGCCGACCACGCGCGCCCGGGGCAGCGCCTCCGGGCAACTGCGCGCCAGCCGCTCCAGTTGCTCCGGGTGCGAGACCCCGATCACGGCCGGGACGATCCGCCCCTCGTGCGTCAACTCCCCCCGGGAGAGCCCGGCGGCCACCGGCTCGCCGCCCGTGACCTCCGGCACCAGCCGGTTGTAGCCCACTCCGTGCGGCAGCACCATCAGCGGCGCGTCCACCTCGCGCATGCTGGGGTGGACGGCGAACGCCACGGCCAGATCGAAGCCGCGGCCGGGCGCCGTGGCCTCCTCCCAGGTCAGGAAGCGGCCGGGGAGCGACCGTACGTACTCCTCCAGGCCGGCCGAGAACGCGGACCCGGTGTTGATGGTGAAGAACAGCTCCACGTCCTGCGGCGGCAGCAGCCGCACCAGATCGCGCAGCCGGGTCGCGGAGGTGAGGGTGCGGGCCACCCCGAGAACGTCAACCGCCGGGAGGGGGCGCAGCGTCGCCCAGGCGGGGTCGTACCGCTCGGGCCGGTGACGGGGACCGGACACAGCGGCCACGTTACCGGGTGGAGTGCCAGGTCACCTCGTTCGCCTGGATCAGGTTGCGCACCCGGGCATGGCCCTGGACGACGTTGTGCACGGTCACGCCGCCGGCCGCGTCGCGCGCCTCCTCGCTCTCCCGCATCCAGGTCCGCAGGTCGGCGGCGAAGGCGGCGTCCTGGAGCGCGCGGGCGTAGATGACGGCCGCGAGCTGCTGCACCTCGGGGTCATCGGGCCGTACGGCGGGCACGGGCTGCGGGTCGGGGCCTGCGGCGGGGGACGGCGCGGGCTCCGGGTCCGGGTCGGGCTCGGTGTCGGTGCGCCCCAGGGCGCGCCGGCCCAGCCGGGCGAGCACCGCCCAACTGCGCGTTCCCGCCTCCGTGCCGAGTGCTCCGGCGGCGGCCGAGACCGCCGCGGTGATGGCCGCCAATGACAGCGGATCGACCATGGGTGACCGCCCCCCTTCCGTTCCCGCCCCCTGTTTACCCGTCCTTGCGCCGTTCACGCCGGCCCTGTCCCGCCCCGTTGACGGCGATCAGGTCGAGGAGCGGCGTACCGCTGTTCCACAGGCCCAGATAGTCGCGGTGAATGGCCAGAACCCGCTGCTGCGTCGCCAGTTCGAGCGCCTGCCGGGTGAACGCCCCCGCCGTGGTCACGAACACCGCCAGGTCCGCCCGGTGGTGCTGGTACACCGTGCCCAGGAACTTCTGCATGTCCGCGCTGCCCACCGAGCGGTCCGCCCGGTACTGCTTGCACTGCACCACCAGCCGCCGCCCGTCCGGCAGCAGCGCCGTCACATCGGCGCCCAGGTCACCGGCCCGCCCCGTCACCTCCACCTGGCCGCAGCCGTCGCGGCGGCACAGCCAGGCGACATGCTCCTCGAACTCCCGCCAGCTCAGTATGTCCAGCGCCGCCACCGTGGCTCGCGCCCGCGCGCGCCGGTCCGCCGCGCGGAACTCCCGGTCCGCCGCCCTGGCCCGCCGGTCGCGCCGCCACAGCCACCAGCCGAGTGCCCCGAGCGCGGCGGCGCCGAGCGCGATCAGCGTGTAGGGCCAGAAGATCACCACCGCCGCCACCACCGCGATCCCCGTGGCGCCCCACCGGTTGCGCCGCACCTGCCGCTTCCGCCGATTCCGCTGGTTCTGCCGCTTTCCGCCCATGGCGCGCCAGTGTGGGAGGTACGCGCCCGCGTCCGCCAGAGCGCCTTCTCGGCCAGGACGGCGCCCGGGCCTGCGCCGCGCCGCGTCTCACCGCTCCTGCGGCTGCGGCGACGGCGGGGTCGGGGGCGGGGTGGGGTGCTCGGGCGGCACCGGCGGCTCGGCGGGCGTGGGCGGCGGCGGCCGGTCGGGCGGTGCCGGGGGCCGGGGGTGTTCGGGCGGTACGGGAGTGGGCTCGCGGTGCGTGGACGGGCTCATGCGTCGACCTCCGTGACGGGACGGTCCGTGGCGTACGGGATACCCCAGCGTTCGGCGGCGATCCGGGCCGCCTCGGCCGCCTGGTGGCGTGCGGCCGGCCCCCAGCCCAGGAGTTCGGCGGCCTGTGCCGGGGTGGCGAGCAGCCGGTGGTACCTCAGCCCGGTGGCCGGGTCGACACCGCGCGGGCCGATCGCGGTCACCCGCCCCACCATGCGGGCCAGCGCCCGTTCCGGGCCCGCCGGGGAGTGGACCCAGCCCAGCCAGCGCGCCTCGTCGACGGTGAGCCGGGCCTCCTCGTACGCCTCGCGGGTGAGCGTGCGCGCCGGGTCGGGGCCGTCCGGCGCCTCCACCGTTCCGCCCGGGAGCAGGACCACGCCCTCCTTCGGGTCGACGAGTATCACCACCCGCCCGTCCGGGGCGAACAGCCAGCCCCACACCTGGGTCACGGGGGTGCGGTGCGCCACGGGGCGGTCGGTGCGCCAGGGCCAGTCGTGTCCCCGCACGACCCGGGTGATCACCGAGTGCTCCTCCAGCGGAGGGCGCGGGCCGGTGTGCCGGCCGTCCTGGAGGTAGACGGTGCCGGTGCCGCCGAGCCGGGCGCGCAGCGCGGCCAGCATGCGGCGGGCGTCGGGGCCCGCCATCCGGTCGGCCGCCTCGGCGGCGTCGAGGAAGGCGTGGTCCTCCAGTTCGCCGGCGGGCAGCCGGATGCGCGCCGCGTCGGCGGGCCCGACCGTGCCGCCGTCGAAGACCGTGTGGAACTCACCGGGGAACGGCAGGTCCTCGGGCAGCCCCTCGATGCGCGGGCTGACGTGGTCGACGGCGAGGGCCGCGCCCGGTGTCCTGGTGAGGCCGGTCTCCTCCCACACCTCGCGCCGGCAGCCCTCGCTGGGCAGTTCGCCCGCCTCCACTCCGCCGCCCGGCAGCAGCCAGGTGTCGCGGTAGGAGGGCCGTACGAGCAGCACCCGCCCCCACGGGTCGGTCATCAGCGCGGTGGCACACACCCATACGGCGTGCCGGGAGGCGGCGTACTCGGCGTTGGAGGTCACAGGATCTTGCGTCACACCTCATGATCAGCACGGATCGGCCGCCTCACCAGGGCGCTTGACGGCGCGCGGGAAGCGCCCGGGGGCGCACCCCCGGGCGCTTCGCGCACGTCAGTGGCCGGCCGCGCCGACCACGCCGCTCAGTTCGTTGGGCACCTGCGGCAGTTCGACGCTGTTCAGCACCTCGCCCGCATGGATGTCCACGGCGTGCAGTTCCTTGCTGCCCGGCTCGGTGACAAAGACGGTGTGGTCACGGACGAAGATCGCCGGGCGCGGCTGCTGCCACTCCAGCGGCTCCTCCCAGGCGTCGATCACCGGGATGGTGTCCGTGACCTCGCCGGCCTCCGGGTCGATGACGTGGATCTGCCCGTCGGTTCCCAGGACCAGGGCCTCGCCGTGCGGGCCGCGCGCCAGGGAGCGGAAGGTGTAGCTGGTCCCGAGGTCGACGAGCTTCAGCGAACCGTCGACCGTGTCGATGAGGGATATCTGCTCGGGGCGCTCCAGTTCGGCGTCCTTGTCCTGCTTGTAGTCGCCGAGGACCACGGTGGACTCGTCCGAGCCGGCCTGGTTGCCGATCCGGCCGTACGCGGTGGGGCTGTCCACCTTGGTGAACGCGCCGTCGCGGTAGACGAGGACGCCGTCCTCGCAGCCGATCACGATGACGTCGTCCTTGGCCGCGGCCTCGCCGTGGACGCCGGGGCACTCCTCGCTGCGGGCGATCTCCTCGCCGTCGGCGTCCAGGACCATGGCGCCGACGCGGCTCTCCTCGTTGCCGAGGGTGACCAGCAGGTCGCCGCTCTCCAGCTCGACGGCGACACCGTGGTGGGCCTCGGCGGACTGGTAGGTGTCGGTGTCCGGCAGGCCGTCCCCGCCCAGGTCGTGCGGGTCGAACAGGGTGACCTCGCCGGTGCCGTCCGCGAACAGCACCGTGCGGTCGCCGTGCCGGACGACGTGGCCCGGCTTCTCGCCCGCGAACTCGGCGCCGGTCAGCCGGGCGCCGACGGCGTCCAGGACCTGGAACCCGGTGGAGGTGGAGACCAGCACGTGCTGGTCGTCACCGGCGGGGTTGATCCGGTTGAAGCCGTCGAGGGGGAGGTCCCCGACGACCTCGAACGTGGTCCCGTCCAGGACGAGCAGCCCGCCGTCGTAGGTGACGACCAGCGGTTCGGCGGCCTCGACGGTGGGCGGCGCGCTGTCCTGCGGCTTCTCGCCCTCCTTCGCCGCGCTGCTGTCCTCGGAGGATCCGCAGGCGCCGAGGACGAGGGCCGAGGCGGCCAGCACGGCCACCGACACGGCGATTCTCTTCTTCCGCATGATTCTTCTCTTCTCTTCTCTCTTCTTACCGCAAGCCGGTGACGATGGCTTCGGTGTTGGAACGCATCAGGTCGAGGTAGGTCTCGGCCCCGCCGCCGGGGGCACTCAGGGATTCCGAGAACAGGGGTACGACGTCGACGTGCAGTCCGGTCTCCTCGGCGAGCACCCGGGCGAGCCGGTCGGGTTGTTCGGCGTCGACGAAGATCGCGGGGACGCCGGATTCCCGGATGGCGCCGGCCAGGGATTCCAGGTCGGCGGCGGACGGTGAGGCGAGCGTCGTGCCGCTGGGGATGACGGCGCCGACGACGTCGAAGGCGTAGCGGTCGGCGAGGTAGCCGAAGACGTGGTGGTTGGTGACCAGGCTGCGGCGCTCGTCCGGGATGCCGGCGAACCGCTCCGTCATCCAGGCGTCCAACTCGTCGAGTTCGGCGAGATACGCCTCGCTGTTGGCGCGGACCGCCTCCGGGTCGACGCCCGGGACCCGTTCGGTGACCTGGTCGGCGATGAGACCGACGGCGGTGGCGACCCGGGCGGGGTCGGTCCAGAAGTGCGGATCGGGCTCCCCGGCCATGGCGTCGGAGGTGTACGGGAGGGGGTCGACGCCTGCGCCGACCTCCAGCGTGGGGGTGCCGGTTCCGGCCGCCGCCTCCACGTGCCGCAGGACGCCTTCCTCCAGGCCGAGGCCGTTGTACACGAGCAGCGCGGCGCTCTCGATGCCGGCGACCTGGCGGGCGGAGATGCCGAAGGAGTGCGGGTCGGTTCCGGCGCCCATCAGGACGGTGACCTCGGCCTGATCGCCGACGATCCGCTGGGTGATGTCGCCGAGGATGTTGGTGGTGACCACCACGCCGGCCCGGTCCTCGGCGGCGGCGGAACAGCCGGTCCCGAGCAGCCCGAGCCCGAGGGCCGCGGCCAGTGCCGCGAGGCCCGCGCGGATCGTGTGCGCCCTCATCGCCCGGTCTCCACCATGTGGGAGGGAGCGATGTCGAGGTCGAAGGTGCGGGCTATCCGGAGATCATCCGCGTAATCGATCTCATGAACCTTCTGCCCCGCCACATCACTGACATAGGCACGGCTGCTGTCCACCTCAACGCTGTCTCCCGGCAGTTCGGTCCGTGCGATCTCCTCGCCGCTGTCGGGGTCGAGGGCGAGCAGTTCCCCGCCGTCGGTGAGCGCGAGCACCACGCCCCCGTTCCCGACGGCGTTCACGGCGATGACGGAGTCGTCGGCCGTGAAATCCCACTGTCCGGTGAGGACATCGAGGGTCCAGAAGCCCTCACCGTTCACGGCGATGGCGGCCAGCGTGGTGCTGCCGGCCCGGTGCCGGAACTCGCCGGCCCGCTCGTCCTCCGCCGTACCGTCCGGGTACGGAAGCCGCTCGGCGGTGAACTGTTTTTCCTCCGCCTCGGTTTCCTCCGCCGCCGTGATCAGCAGGGCGCCGTCGGCGCAGCCGAGGACGAGGCCGGCCCGGGTGACGGCGGTGCCCGCGGGGGCGGCGCACGACTCGTCGACGCCGGGCGCCCGTACGGTGCCGTCCGCGACGGTCACCTCGGCGTCCTTGTAGGGGACGGTGCCGGCCGGGAGGGTCTCGCCCAGGGCGATGGCGGCGCGGTAGTAGTGCGCGTGGTCGCCGTGATCGACGGTCCAGGCACCGCTGTCGACGACCTGGACGGAGCCGTCGGCCGCCGTCAGGTATCCGTACCGGCCGTCGCCGCGGATCCCGGTGGGCTCCGGGGCGTGGCCCACGTCGGTGATCTCCTCGGTGATGAGGTCGAGCACCCGGATCTCACCGGTGGCGGCGTCGGCGAGGACCAGCCGGGACTGGGGTTCGGCGGCCTCCTCGGCGCCCTCCACATAGCCGTGCGGGGTGGACTCGGCGGCCTCGCTCCCGTTCTCCTCCTCCGTTCCGGGCGCGGTCCCATCGTCGGCCGAGGCGCACCCGGCCAGCAGCAGCGCGGGCAGGGTTGCCGCGAGCATGACATTCCTGAGTCTCATGATTGAGCCCTCTTCTCCAGCAGGGACTTGGCGAGGGTGGCCAGCGCGGAGGCGAAGAACAGCCCCACCGCGACAGCGGCGATCGTGGCCCCGGCGGCCGTCCCCGCGTGCCAGGAGATGACCAGGCCCGCGGCCGTCGACAGGGCACCGAGCAGCGCCGCGCCGAGCATGATCAGCGGAACCCGCCGCGCCCACAGCGCCGCCGCGGCGGGCGGGGCGATCAGCAGCCCGAACACCAGCAGCGTGCCGACCACATGGAAGGACGCGACGATCGCCAGCGTCACCAGGCCGACCAGCACCCCGTGCGCCCAGCGGGGCCGCAGCCCCAGGGTGTGCGCCTTGCGGGCGTCGAACGACAGGGCCAGGAAGGCCCGGTGGCCGAGCGCGGCCACCAGCGCCGCGCATCCCAGCGCCACGGTCAGGAAGACCAGGTCTCCGTCCCGCACCGCGAGCACGTCGCCGAACAGGAAGCCGGTCAGGTCGACCGCGAACGACTGCGAGCGCGACACGATGATGACGCCGAGGGACAGCATGCCGACGAACAGCAGCCCGATCCCCGTGTCCCGGGAGATCCGCTTCGAGCGCCCCAGCACGGTCACCCCGAAGGCCATCGCCCCGGCGCTGGCCGCCGCTCCGATCAGCAGGGACCCGCCGAGCAGCGAGGCCAGTGCGACGCCCGGCAGCATCCCGTGCGCCATCGCGTCGCCGAGGAAAGCCATGCCGCGCAGCACGACCCACGTGCCGGCCAGGGCACAGATCAGCGAAACGAGGATCCCGCCCCACAGCGCCCGTTGAACGAAGGACACCGCGAACGGTTCGAGCAACCACTCCATGACGGGTCACTCTATAATGAAAATGATTATCGTCAGCGATTAAGGACTGTCATGCCGGTCACACTCCACGAGGTCACCGCCGACTACGCGGGCCACCGCGCCCTGCACGGCGTCAGCGCCTCCCTTCCCGCCGGCCGGGTCACCGCGCTCACGGGCCCCAACGGCTCTGGCAAATCAACCCTGTTGAACCTGCTGGCCGGCACCCTCACCCCCACCAGCGGCACCCTCACGTACGCGCGCCCCTGCCGCCCCGCGTACGTCGTCCAGCGCAGCGCGGTGCCGGACACCCTCCCTCTCACCGTCCGCGAGACCGTCGCCATGGGCCGCTGGGCGGACCGCGGACCCTGGCGCCGGCTGACCCGCGCCGACCGCGAGATCGTGGACGAGTGCCTGGACCGGCTGGGCATCGCCCACCTCGCCCGCCGCCAACTCGGCGGCCTCTCCGGCGGTCAGCGCCAGCGCGCCCTGATCGCCCAGGCCCTGGCGCAGCGTTCCCCGCTGCTCCTGCTGGACGAACCCACCGCGTCCCTGGACGCCGAGGCCCAGCGGCAGATCACCGCGACCCTGTCCCGGATCGCGGCGGAGGACGGCACCACCGTCGTCCACGCCACCCACCACCCGGACGAAGCGGCAGCGGCGGACCTGGTGCTCACCCTGACGGCAGGGCACGTGCGCTGAGCCGCAGCCGCTCCTCCTCCACGATCCGCCGGGCCAGCTCCCCCTGGGACACATCCACCGCGTCCGGCGTGGCCGCGGCCACCTCACTGCGCCGCGCGTACGCGTCGAACAGCGTGCTCTTGCCGGCCAGTACCTCCAGCATCCGCTGGTCGACACTGTCGGCGACCAGCAGCCGGTGCACGCGCACGCTCCGCACCTGCCCCATCCGGTGCGCCCGCGCCACCGCCTGGTGCTCCATCGTCGGCTTGATCTGCGGCTCGCACAGGATCACCACCGAGGCGGCCTGGAGATTGAGCCCCACGCCGCCCGCCTGGATCTGGCTGAGCAGCACGGCGTGCCCGCGCGCCGCCGTGAACGCGTCCACCAGCCCCTGCCGTCCGGCCACCGATGTCGTCCCGCTGATGACCCCGGTGACCCGGTCCGCGCCGAGCGCGGCCCCGACCGTCTCCAGCACCGCCCGGAAGTAGGAGAAGACCACCACCTTCGTCCCGGCGTCGGCGGCCTCGGCCACCAACTCCCGTATCCGCCGCACCTTCATCGACTCCGGGGAGGCGTACGCGGCGCGCCGCATGGCCATGAAGTTCCCCGATTCCACGGCCTCCCGGTAGGCGGCCCCGTCCTGCGGGCCGAACTCCTCCCACTCGTCGACCCTTACCAGCGCGGGCAGTTCGGCGAGCACGTCCTCCTGGTTGCGGCGCAGATAGACGGGGGCCACGGCCTGCCGGAACGCGCGCGAGCCGGCCACCAGCTCCCGCCCGGCCACCCGTGGCAGCACCTCGGGCTGCAACTGCCGCACCAGCGACCTGAACTCGGCCACCCGGTTCTCCATCGGGGTCCCGGTCAGGTAGGCGACCCGCCCGGCGCGCGCCGCCCACCGCCCCACGGCCCGGGACCGCAGGGCGTCCGGGTTCTTCACGAAGTGCGCCTCATCGACCACCAGCATGGCCGTGGGCACCACGGACTCCGTCCCGCGCAGCGCGTCGAACGTCGTCACGGCGACGCCTCCGTCCGCCTCCCAGCGCGCGAACTCCGCCGCACGCTCCGGGCCGTGCACGGGCACCGCCCGCAGCGTGCTGCGCGCCCGTATCTCCCGCGTCCAGTTGATCAGCACACTCGCCGGGCAGACCACCAGGAAGTGGCTCTCGCCGCGCGCCGCCAGATGCGCGAGCGCGGCGACGGCCTGCACCGTCTTCCCCAGGCCCATCTCGTCGCCGAGCAGCACCCGCCGCTGGGCGAGCAGAAAGCGCGCCCCGAAGGACTGGTACCCGCGCAGCGACACCCGCAGCTGGGAGTCGTCCAGCTCGAAGGCCCGGACGCGGTCGCCGATCTCGGCCGGCACGAAGCCCTGCGCGGCGTCGGAGTCCGGCGGCTGCCCGTCGAGTTCCGCGAGAAGGCTGTAGTAGTCGGCGGACCGCAGCTCGAAGTCCACCCAGGCCTCGACCTCGGTGGCCGGGTCGCGCAGCAGATCGACCGCTGCCTGCCGGAACGCCCCGGTCAGGCCCCGGCGTTCGGCGTCCGCCGTCAACTTCTCAATGGCGGCGACCGCAGCCCGCGCCCTGGCCCGCCCCTCCCGCCCGGCGAGCAGCATCCGCAGCCGCCCCCTCGCGGGCCGGGCCGCCGGCAACAACTCCGCCAGCCGCTCCTCGACACCCCGCGCCGCCTCCACCGTCCTGCGCAGCCCGGGCCCGGCCACCAGCAGCCGGTGCAGCGCGATGACGACGGCGGTGGTCGCCGGGCCCGGCTCCTCCACGTCCAGCCAGACCGAGACCGTGCGTTCCACCGCGCGCCCGATGCGGCGCGCGGCGGCCAGCGCCTGCCCGGCGGTCTGCGTCCCCACCCCCGGGACCAGCTGCAACTCCCCCACGGTCGCGGCCCACACACTGCCGACCGTCCGGTACCCGCCCTCCTCCAGGGCGGCCACCCGCAACCGCCCCTCGGTGACCTCCCGCAGCCGCTCCACCGCCATCGTCCCGAGCCGCTCGGCGACCACGTCCTCCCGCAGCGGCCGCACCGCCTCCCGCACCCGGCCGACGGCCGCGGCGTGATCGGCCACCACACCCCGCGCCAGCTCTCCCAGCGCCTCGGGCTCGATCGGCTCCACGGACACCACCTCCCATGACCCGCATCGTGACACACGTCACTGACAGTGATGACGCGTCAGGAAGGAAGGGCTTCCGGGCGGCTGACGGCGTACACGGCGACCGCGTCAACGGCGCGCGCCATCACTCCGGAAAAACGTCGAAAATTTTCAGAACCCATCCCTATCCAACCGCCCGACGATTGACCGGAAAGCCCTCTATACAAGCGAAGGAAGCGATTTTTCCTTCCGGAATCCTTGCGAGAACCGTTGACGCACCCGCGGCCCGGCCCAACACTTCTGGGCACACCGAGCACCACCCCCACCGACAGACCCGCACGGTCATGTCCCGCTGCTTGGAGGACGCATGCACGAGGACAGCACTCCCGCCCGGCCGCTCAGCCGCCGGCGCTTCATCGCCCGTACCGGTGCCGTGAGCCTGGCCGCCGCCTCGGCCTCGGCCCTGGTGCTGCCGGGCGTCGCGCACGCCCAGACCATCACCCAGAACCAGACCGGCACCCACAACGGCTTCTACTACTCGTTCTGGACCGACGCCCAGAACACCGTCTCCATGACCCTGGGAAGCGGCGGCAACTACAGCACCTCGTGGCGGAACACCGGCAACTTCGTCTGCGGCAAGGGCTGGCCCAACGGCTCGCGCCGCAACGTCACCTACTCCGGCAGCTTCAACCCCTCGGGCAACGGCTACCTGTGCCTGTACGGCTGGACCAGCAACCCCCTGGTCGAGTACTACATCGTCGACAGCTGGGGCAACTACCGGCCCACCGGCGACTACCGCGGCTCGGTCAACAGCGACGGCGGCACGTACGACATCTACCACACGATGCGTTACAACGCCCCCTCGGTCGAGGGCACCCGCACCTTCCCCCAGTACTGGAGCGTCCGCCAGTCCCGGCGCGTCGGCGGCACCATCACGACCGGCAACCACTTCGACGCCTGGTCACGCTCCGGCATGAACCTGGGCTCCTTCAACTACTACATGATCATGGCCACCGAGGGCTACCAGAGCAGCGGCAACTCCAACATCTGGGTCAACGGCTGACGCGCAGAACTCCCCGAAACGGGCCCTGACGCGCTGCGCCGGGGCCCGTACAGCCGACAGGTGAGCGCCGGCCCTCCCTTACGAATGGGATGCGTTACTGGTCTCCAGGTCCTCCAAGACGACGCGTACCGGCCCCCAGCACATACCGACCGTGTGCCGGTCGGGCGTAACCCCGCGGGTCTGCTGGGCTCGGATATGAACGAAGTTGCGGTAGTCGGTGACAATCTTCATGAATTCGTGGCGATCTGTGCGGATCAGGCCGCGCTGATGAGCTGTGTCAAGCAGTTGTGCCAGCCCCACCCGCTTCAGCTCTTTGCGCTTGGTGCTCTGCGGGTAAGGGAAGCCCTTGAGCAGATCGGGGTCCCTCAAGGTGAGGACATCGAGAAGGAGTCCTTCGGTGAAGCTGCCGATACCGGCGAGAGCCATGACATAGGCGCCGCCCTGTTCACAGATCCGCGCCTCGTTTGCCCTGTCGAGCAGTTGCCGGAGCACGTCCTCGCTGCTGACCAACGGCCGCAGACGTGCTTCGAGGTCGTCCGGCGCGGTGAAGACGGTGGACTGCCTGTCGTCGGTGAGCCGGCCGAGCGCGGGACGGCCCGCGATCCGGCGCACTGCCAGCCCTTCCGCCGCGAGGATGCGGTTGAGCTCCTCCTGGATCACGTCCGCGGTAGCGGAGCCGTCGTCATACTCCAAGGGGTCGCAGATACGGCACAACAGCCGTTCAATGGCGACCGAGTCCCCCGCTGCCTCCGTGATCACCTCTGTCATCCAGGCGATGCGCTGGCTGCCGTCGTATTCCGGCGGGTTGTGCCACCCCGCATGCCGGAGCAACTGGTCGAGCTGCCAGCCACGGCGTTCGTAAGGGCCGTCCATGTCGACGATCAGGCAGGCGATGCGCTCGATGGTCTTCGGGTCGAGCGGCTGGGTCATGCGGGGCTCTCCTTGTCCATGGCACGTTGGGCTTGGTCGAAGGCCTGGGTGAGGCGTTCCACGATGATCCGGCCCCGCTTCTTGAAGCCGAGTTCTGCGATGGCCTCACCGATGCGGGCGTCCCGGTCGAGCTGGAAACCGTCACCGAGAATCCAGAGGGCGAGCCGGTAGAGCTCCCGATCGGTGTAGTCCTTGATGCTCCGGTGCGACGGCAGCGCTGGGCGCGGCGCACGGCGCGCCGTCGGCGGGTCGGGCAGGACCACAGCGGGGGCGACCGGGTGGATGACCGGGTCGTCGACCGAGGAGAGCGGCTCACCGACAGCTGCGGCAGCTGCTCGCCATGCCGCCAGGACACGAGCGCTCTCCTTCCCCGGGTCCCGGAACCAGTCGGCAGCCCAGACGCGGTGGAAGCGCCAGCCGAGCCTTTCCAGATGGTCCTGCCGCAGCCGGTCCCGGTCCCGGGCGCTCGGTGCCCGGTGGTAGCGGTCGCCGTCCGCCTCGACCGCGAGCACCATCTGCCCGGGACGGTCGGGGTGTCCGAGCGCGAAGTCGATGCGATATCCCGATACCCCCCACTGCGGAACGACGGGCACGTCCTCCTGCTCCAGGGCACTCAGGATCTGCCGTTCGAAGCCGTTCAGTTCGTAGGCAGGCTGTGCCCTTCCGGCCGAGCTGGTGTCGCCCCGATGGGCGCAGTACTCCAGAAAACGGCGCAGCAGCTCGGCACCCTGATGCTTCGTGGCGGCGAGGGCCCGAGGGTCGAAATCCTCGTGGGAGAAGGAGCTGACGACGGTCATGAGTTCCCGCGCCCGGGTCACGGCGACATTCAGCCGCCGCTCGCCTCCCTCGTTGGTGAGCGGGCCGAAGTTCATGCTCAGACGGCCCGTGGCGGCCTTGGCGTAGCCGATGCTCAGGATGATGGCGTCCCGTTCGTCGCCCTGTACCTGTTCGAGACTCTTGATGAAGAATCGGCGTCCCGGCCCGGCCTCGGGGCTGAAGAACGGCTGGAGCTGGGGGGTTTTCGTCAAAGCTTGGCGGAGCGCCATGTCGATCCGGTCGGCGTGCGCCCGCCCCATGGTGATGACCCCGAGGCTGAGCCGAGGATGTTCGGCGGCGTGCTCCAGGGCCAGTGCCACCACGCGCTCGACTTCTTGTGGTGCGGATCCGTTCTGGCCGGGAGCGGCACGGCCGTCCACCACTTCCAGGCGCACGGGGCTCTCCAGTGCGGTACCGGGGAAGGTGACGAGCTGATTGTCATAGATCTCGCGGTTGGAGAAGGCGATGAGCCGTTCATCGCTGCTGCGGTAGTGCCAGCGCAGCATCTGGCGGTGCGGCAACCGGGCGCCCAGCACATCGAGCAGCGATTCGTAGTCCCGCAGATCCGCCGACTCCTCGTGCCCGTCCTCGTCCGATGCACCACTGAGTGCTCGCTGAAAGAAGTTGGTCGGCGGCAGCTGACGGGAGTCACCGGCGACGACGACGCGCTGCGCACGCATGATGGACGTGACCGCGTCGGATGGCAGGATCTGGCTGGCCTCGTCGAAGATCACCACATCGAACAGCTGCTCCAAGGGGAGCACCCGGCTCACGACGAGCGGCGACATGGCCCAGCAGGGCTTGGCAGCGAGCAGCACATCGGGAGCCTTCTCCACCAGTTTGCGCAACGCGAGGTGCCCCCTCTTGCGCCGCGCTTGGGTGCGTACCAAGGCGCTCTGATCCGGATGCAGGTCACGCGTCTTCCGCAGCTGTGTGGCGACCTTGTAGCGCACCCGCTGGGCGTTGCCGGCGATGTGCTGAATGTCCCCCCGGCGGAACTCCTCCACCGTGTGACCGTGTTCGCCGCCGTTGAAGGTACGGATGTGGGGCGACCGGAAGGTGATCTCGTCCAGCACCGAGGACCACCAGACCGCGTCGAGGATGCGGACGGCCGCGTCCGTGTCGGCGTCGCGCTTCGCGAGTTCGTCCAGCAGGGGGCCGAGACCGACGGAGTGAAGCCGCTCGGTGAGCTGGTTGAGCTCCGGCATGCGCATCAGGGTGTCCCGGTCATCCTCCAACTGCTGGATCACATGGTCGAATTCTTCCTGAGGGCGGGATTCCATCCCCTCAAACCGTGTGTGGAGGGCCACGGCGGCAAGCCAGTTGCGCAGTTCGGAAAAATGCGCCAGCACTCGGGGCAGACCCTCGACGGCTGACGGCGTGCCACCGTGCTCGGCCAGTGACCGCCACGCGGTGCGCTGTTGCTGAACGCCGACCAGAGCCGCGTGCAGTGCGTGCCGGTCCCGAAGGGCGTCGCTGCGCAGTCCCCGGGCCGTACCGAGCAGTCTGCGTCGCTGCCACCACCCGATCCGTATGCCACGATGCCTGCGCCAGGCACGATCGGCAGTCGCAGCGGTCAGCTCGTCCAGTTGCTCTCCGAAGATCTCCTGATCGAAGACCGCCAGAGTGCCGGTGATCTCCTCCAGCAACTCGAGTAGCCGTTGCCAGCCGTTGAGGTCGGTGGCCGGCCGCAGTCCGGCCGCACGGACGAGGTCCTCCATCTCGCGGCGGGTGTCACGCAGGGCCGTGCCGGTCAACTGGTCGAGGACGGCCACCACGGAGCGCAGTTCCGCCTCATCGCGCACGCGGGCCCGGGACCACGGTGACTCCGCGCGCCGGACGCGAAGGCCCTGTTGCGAGACGAACGAGCGCAGGTCGTGCCGGGCCTGTCGCAGTTGGCCTTCTCCCAGCCGCTGCAGATCCGCTCCGCGCAGTCGCAGCCTGATCCGGTGTTCGGTGCTGCACTCGGCAAGACTGCTGATGGCCTCGTAGGCGCTGATGCCCCACGGGTCGTACCGCCGGTGAAACTCCTCGGCATGCCGTATCGCCTGAGAACGGTGATGGTCCAGCCGCTCGTGCAGGTCACCGGGGCGGGGCTGCGGTTCCTGTCCGGCCCGGTCCAGGCTGTCCGCCAGTTGTTTGGCGATCTGTCCCCGGTTCAGTTTGTTGCCGTGCAGATCGAACACGAGGCCGTCGAGATCGACGCGGGCGAGTCGGTCGGTGACGGCTTCAATGGCGGCCCGCTTCTCCGCCACGAACAGCACGCGCTGCCCCAGCGCGGCGAAGCCGGCGATGAGGTTGGCGATGGTCTGGCTCTTCCCGGTGCCGGGCGGCCCTTCGATGACCAGGTGCTCACCGGCCAGCGCGGTACTGAGAGCGCGCTGCTGGGAGGCGTCCGCGTCCTGGACGAGGTACTCCAGACGCGGCGGCAGCGCGTCGGCGCCGACCGGATCACTCAGGCCCGATCCCTCAGCCAACTGACGTTTAGCGACATCGTCCCCGGCAAGGGCGGCGACGATGGGATGGGTGCCGAGCAGTTCCCCCGCGTTGCGCAGATCGTTGACCATCGGCAGGCGGTCGAAGCTGAAGACTCCCGCCACCACGGCGTCTTCCATGGTCCCGGACAGGCCCGCTTCGGTGAGCGCGTTGGCGATCACCTCGTACACCGCACACAACTGGTCGGCGGAATCGGCGCACTCCTCCAGGGCGGCTACGGCCTTGTCGGTGAGTTCCTCGATGTCGGAGTTCAGGCCGAACAGGCGGCTCAGCGCGTACAGCAGGACGGGATTGATCTCCGCGTCGGCGCCGACATCCAGCACGAAGTCGTTCTCCGAAGCGGTGTGCGCCCGCACCGTCAGCGGTTGCAGCAGCAGCGGGGCCCGCAGCGGCTTCACAGGGGTGGTGCCGCGCGTTGTCGGCGGTTCGACGCACAGCAGGCCGCGGCCGAGCCCACCGGCTTCGACGCCCTGTTCCTCGGCCAGTTCGACAAGCTTGCGCCGTAGCCCACGTGCCCTGGCGCACGCGTCGCGGTGCTCGGTGGCTCCCGGAAACAGATCCTTCAGCCGGACACCCCGGCCCTCCACCAGTGCGCCGAGAGCAGCGGCGGGCGCACCCGTGAGATCCAGGCTTGCTGTCTTGGTGTTCTTGAAGTGCAGCAGGGTGTTCCTGGGCCCCAGATCGATGAGGTCATCCGCCCACTGATGCGCCTCGGCGGTCACCCTGTCCACCTGTGCGTACGGGTCCGTGCCGTTCACAGCTCCCCTCCCGGGTACACCATCACTCATCCCGGCCAGGCACCACCGGAGTTCACCTCCAACCGGCGAACCCATCAGGATAGAGCATGACAAGGCACTCAAGTACAGAAATCATGGGCTTGCGAGCCCCCCATGGGGCTCTCCTCAGCGAACTCCCAGCAGCGGGCTCGGGGCCCCGTGCCAGGTGATGCTCAGGACGTCGCGGGCCCGGGTCGCCGCCACGAAGAGGACGGAGCGGGCCCGCCGCAGCTCGCGCGCGGAACGCTGCGGGTCCTCGGTCCGCGGCCTGCCGGACACTGCCGAACGCGGCAGCACCCCCTCGCTGACTCCGGCGATGGCGAGCCGCTGATACTCCAGGCCCTTCAGCCGGTGCATCGTGCCCACATGGATCTCGCCGCCGCCCCGCGGCCCGTCCTTGGTGAGTTCCGCGCATGTCAGTCCCGCGTGCCGGGCCAGGTACTCCGCGATCCGGCCGACCCGCTCCTGGTCGGCGGCACACACCGCGATCCTGCCCGAAACACCGGCCGCGCCGCCCTCTCCCCCGGTCAGCTCGGTCCGCCAGGCCAGCAGGGTCTGTGCCAGCGCGGCCAGTTCGTCGTCCCAGGTGGCGTAGCCGGCCAGCAGGGGGGCCGGGCCGCGCAGGACCGAGCGGTACCCGTCGAGAGTGTCGGTGCCGTCGTCGAGATCGTCGAAGCTCTCGCCCCGGACCACCGCCATGGCCTCGGCCAGGATCTCGCGGGTGGTCCGGTAGCTGAGGGTGAGCCGGGAGGCCCGGCCCCGGATGTTGATCCCGACGGCGCCCAGCGCGACCTGGTTGCCGTACAGGCGCTGGTGGGTGTCGCCCGCGATGAACAGGTCGTCGGGGCCCGGCTCGGCCATGGCCCGCAGCATCTTCCAGTGGGCGGGCCGCAGATCCTGGGCCTCGTCCACCACGATGTGCCGGTAGCGGTGCCGCAGATACCGCATGCCGGAGCCGTCGTCGCCGTCCCGGTGCACCAGGTCGCCGCCGCCGATCTCCGCCTTGTGCTCACGGCGTGCCGCGATCTTCGCGGCACGCTCGATCTCGAAACGGGCCGCCCGCTCGGCCGACTGGCCCCAGGTTTCGACGCCGAGCTTGTCCAGCCGCGCGGTGAACTGCTCGATGAGCTTCCACACCCGGTCCCGGTCGGGGCGGGTGAGTGCCTTGCCCCGGCCGGCGCGGCGGGCCCGGAAGTACGCGGCGCGGGTCGGCACGGACTGGCCGAGGATGACCTGCTCCCACTCCTCGAAGAGGAACTCCGCGTCCCAGCCGACCGGTCCGGATTCCAGTTCCGCCTCCGCCAGGAGGTGCCGCAGCTCGCGCAGCGCTACCCGGTCCTCGACCCGGTTCTTGATCCGTCCGGGCGGCGCGCTCTCGCCGGCCACCCGGGCCGCGAGCTGGTCGATGTTGACGATGTCCACCCGGGCCATCAGCTCGGGCGCCATGAGGGAGGACAGCCGGGCACGCAGCTCGGTGGTGAGGTTCTTGGTGAAGGTGGTGAGCAGGATCGGCTTGCTGTGACCGGACGGAAGCTGCCGCGCCAGGTGGTGCACCCGGTGCAGGGCGACGATGGTCTTGCCGGTGCCCGGCCCCCCGGAGACCCGGGCCGGGCCGCTGTACTCCCGCTCCACCAGCCGCGCCTGGCTGGGGTGCAGAAAGACCTTCCAGAGCCGGAAGTCGCCCTCCTCGATGGCGGCCTGGACATCCTCGTCCACCGTGGTGACCGTCATCCGGCTCAGCGCCGAGCCGAAGTCGTCCGGGTCCACAGGGGAGTCGGCCCGCATCTGACTGGTGATCTCGGCCCGGATGTCCTCCGGCGGCATTCCGGCCGCCAGTCCGTACAGCACGTCCTTGGACAGCAGGGGGGCGTCCCGGACCAGGGAGTCGAGCTCCGCCTCGTCGGTGACGGCCAGCGCGAGGTCGATCAGCGGCTCGGCGACACCGAGGTCCCGCAGTTCAGCGGCGGTGAGCCCGGTGAGCAACGGGGTGGCGGGCGGGGTGCTGACGGGTTCGGCAGCGGGCGCGGGAACTTCCTCGGGCGCCGGCGCCGCTTCGGGTTCCGCCCGGGTCAGCCGCACCCCGGCCCGGCGCAAGGTGCTCTCCCCGACCACGGACAGATCGACGAACTCGATCTCGCCGCTGATCCGGTTGACGGCGACATCGAGCTGCTCGTACACGTCCTTGCGGTGCCGGACGGCGAGCACCAGCCAGCTCGGCAGGCCCTTGACGTCCTCTCCGGCCCGTGCCAGCAGGACGCGGTAGGAACTGCCGAGCTTCGCCCGGTAGATCCGCGCGTTGCCCTTGAGCGGTTTGAGGTCGAGCCCCGGGTGATCGGGGTTGAGCCGGAACCGGTGACAGAAGTTGTAGAAGTCGCTCTTGACGGTCCGGTCGAGCTTGTACAGCTCCTCTTCGGCCTTCTGGTACAGACTGAGCCGGGCGTTCATCGGGCGGCACCCTCACTTTTCGGTTTCTGCGGCGCGTCGGGCAGCAGCGCGATCATCGACTCGAAGTGCTCCAGCCAGCCGGCGGCGGTGCGTACCGTCCAGCCGGCCGCGGCGTAGGCCGCGTCCCGCCGCTCGGCCTCCTGATCGCCCTCCGCCCCCGGTCCATGATGACCGCCGGGTACGACAGCGACCTTCAGTCCGTGCTCCTCCCAGGCGAATTCGGCCAGCCAGTGTCCGGATCCCAGCTCGTGGCCGCAGACCGGGGCCTTCTTTCCGGCCGCGGCCAGCCGGTCGGCGAGCTCCGCGAGTTCGGGTTCGGTGCCGTCCTCGTTGAGGAACGGCAGGATGCCGCGCTCCCACTCCGGGTCGCGCAGCACATCCGCGAGCCGCGCCCGGACCACGGCGGCGTGCTCGGGGTCCTGTGCCCGTGCCCGCGCGACCGGCTCCGTGTCCGGTTCCCTCCCGGAGCGCGCGCCGCCGCACACCGCGAGCGCCTCCAGCGGGTAGGCGTCCACGCCGCCCGTCGTGAGCTGGACACCGTCCCCGCCGGCACGGTCCAGGAACTGGGCGAGATTGGTCCAGTACAGCCACGCGCGCCACTGGTCCCGGTGCTGCTCGCGCTCCAGGGCCGGGGCCGAGTCGTCCAGTACGGCCAGCAGGCTCCACCGCGGCAGCCCCGTGTCGTCGACCACCGTGGTGAACACCAGCGGCAGCCCGGTGGCGTCGTGCGCCCGGAAGATGTGCACGGCGTCCTCGGCCGGTTCGCTCTCCCCGGTCCCGTCACCGGTGAGGGCCTTCCTCAGCCCCTGGACGACACCGGCCCGCGAGCGCGTGGACGCCACCGGCTCCACCGACGGCACCGCCATCAGCCCACTGACCAGGGCACCGGCCCGCAGAGCCCACACCCGGTCCTCGGGGTCCCGCAGATAGGCCAGCAGCGTGTCCAGGGGATTGACGTACACCTGCCCGGCGAAGCCCGCCCGGCTGCCCCCGCACTGCTCGTACAGGTCCTTCGCACCCTCCTGCGGGACGGGCCCGTACGGCGGCCACACCGGACGCGCCCGCCCGGAACGCCCTTCGAACAGGTCCAGGTCGTCCCACGTCAGCTGGAAGACCACCTGTCCGTCCGCCCGCAGCGCGTTGCGCCGCGCCGCGTCCTGCGCCAGCCGGTTGTGTTCCCCGGTGGCGTGGAAGCGGCGGCCGTCGAGGTAGACCTTGACACTGCGGGCCTGACCGTCGGCGCGGGTGAAGGTGAAGTCGGTACGCGTCCCCCGCAGCCGCTGCTGCGCGGTCAGCCGCCAGTGCGTCACCGAGGACCCGCCCGTGAACCGCAGATGTCCGCTCGCCCGGCCGTCCTCGTCCAGCGCCGCGTCCTCCTGCCGCTTCGACCAGTCACGCAGAATCGCGAGGAACCGGGCCTCCAGATCGGATTCGACCTGGGCGTCCAGTCCGATGAGGCCGGTGTGCCCCACCGGCTCCGTTGCCCAGATGTCCTCGCCGTCGGGGCCCGTCAGCAGCGACTCGATCAGATCGAGGGCTTCCCGCCGGGACACCACGTCCTGGTGCTCGTCGGGTGTGTAGCGGCGCAGACAGCGATGGCAGGCGCGGCGTTCCTCCTCCGCGCACGGGCACTCGGTCAGCGCGCGGTGGGCGTCGGCCAGGGTCTGCCGGAAGGTGTCCGGGTCGACGAGCCGGTGCAGGTAGCCGGTGCCGCCGGGCAGCGTGTCGAACAGCACCAGGAACCAGCGCCGCTCCCCGGTCCCCGCGTCGGGCATGGAGGCCATGGTCGTGTCCAGGTGCTGCGGGTCGCCGCCGAAGTGCTGGTCCACTCCGAGCCGCAGAGCCGCCCGGAAGGAGTGGATCTTCTCCTGCACCAGCATGGTGGCCGCGGGCAGCAGCACCCGCAGCGCCTCGGTGTGCAGTTCGTGGGCCAGCAGCAGCCGTTCGTCCCGGACCGGCTCCCCCGCTGCCGAGGACGTACGGCCCCTGCGGCGCGGACACCACGGCCGGTGGTTCCGCAGCCGGGGTTCACGACCGCCCGAGGACGAGGCCCCGTCCGGCTCGTGCTCGAACAGCGGCTGCCCGTCGGCCGTGGCTGCCCCGCACCCCGTGCACACGTGGAACGGGTTCAGCCGCACCGACTGCCCGGCGATCTCCTCCCGGGCGGGCAGTCCCTGGCGGGCCACGCCGACGTTCACCTTGCGGATCACGGCGGCACGGGTGAAGTCCACACCGAACGTCTGGGAGGTGTGCCGCCAGGACTTCCCGGGCTCGATCGCCTCCGGCGGGATGTCCACGGCGTCCACCACCTGGTAGGTGCGGAAGTCGCGTTCGTCCCGGTCGTCGCGGATCCGGGCGTCCTCGGCCCGGTCCCAGGAGGTGACGGTGGATGGCTGGATCACCCGGAAGAGCGAGGAGCCGTCGTCCGCGAGCCGCATCGAGTGGCAGCGGGGGCACGGGCTGGTGTCGGTCTCCGCGTCCGCCGTACGCACGTAGCCGCAGTCCTGGCACAGTCGCCAGGTCTGCCATGCCCGGTGGCCAGGGGTGCCGATCTCCAGGCCGGTGATCCGGTGCCGGTAGCCGTTGGCGTAGAAGGTGTTGCCCGGCGCCAGCTCGGTCACCGCGAACCGCCGGGGCCGCTCGTATGTCCGGGGATCGTTCCGGTACTGGGCCCGGCCGGTAACAGGGTGCTCCCCGTCCCGCGTGTACAGGCCGGCGCTGAGGGTGGTCCTGGTGTCGGCGAGCGCGTAGTTGGGCAGCAGCCCGGCATCGCACAGGGCCTGCTGCGCGGGCACCTCGCCCAGCCGCATCAGCTGCTTGCCGACCCCGCGCCGTTCGGCGTCCAGTTCGGCGAGCTGCCGCTTCTCCTCCTCGTCCGCGCCCTGGCGTTCCTCCCGTTCCGTCAGCTCCTGGTGGGCGTCGGCGATGGCGTCCAGCCGGGCCCGCAGGGCGCGGTCATGGCTCCACCACTCCGCCTCGGCCCGCTCGGCGGCGCCGCGCAGACCGCCCGTGGCGTACCGGCGCAGTTCGTCCGCCGACTCCTCGCTCACGCCCTCGGGGAACAACGCCAGGAAACGGTCCGCCAGTTCCTCGCCCCGGGCCAGGGCACACTCCACCAGCTCGGCCAGATAGCCGAGAGGCCCGAACAACTGGGGTGCCCTGCGGGGCAGCGCGCCCAGCGCCACGGGGCCACCGGAGGACGGGGCGCCTACGCCCTGCTCCGGATGGGCCAGTTCCCCGCGTGCCGCCAGATCCAGCAGGTGCGCCAGGTACTGGCGGCGCAGGATCTCCACCGCCGACAGATGGCAGCCGGGCGGCACGATCTCGCCGGCGATCATCTTCACCGGTTCTTCCAGGAAGTACAGGTCGCGCCGTTTGCGCTCCGGGATGGTGAGCAGGAAGGCGTTCCCGTCCCGGCGGCCGGCCCGGCCCACGCGCTGGGTGTAGCCGGCCGGGGTGCGCGGCAGCGAGGCGAGCACCACGGCCGAGAGGTCCCCGATGTCGATGCCCATCTCCAGCGTCGGGGTACAGGCCAGGACGTTCGGATCGTTGAACCGCTCGCCCGCTTTGAAGGCCCGTTCCGTCTCCTCGCGCTGGGCCCGCTCCAGCAGCCCGGTGTGTTCGGCGGTGATCACCTGGTACGTGCCGGCCTCGCGGTACAGCCGCCGGTAGTAGTCGTCGCGGTAGTCGCGGTCCCGGTGGTGGATGTTCTGTTCGGCCGCCCGGTCCCCGGCGACCAGCAGCGCGTCCGGGCGGCGGGTGCAGCGGTAGGTGGGGCAGGGCTGGCCGTCCCACTGGGCCAGTTGAGCGGGCGGCACGGTCTGCTCCCAGAAGCAGTGCGGGCAGCGCACATAGGCGGTGTTGACCTGCTCGTCCGTCAGCAGGACCGCTTCGATGCCGCCCGGCCGCAGCCCGTACACCCGCAGCGCGCTGTCACCGGGTACCCGGGAGGCCAGCAGCCCGGCCTCGTGCAGGGCGGGCAGCAGTCGTAGCCAGAAGTCCGGTGCCTGTTCCCGGGTGAGCCGCAGGGCGCTCTGCGCCCACCGCTCGTACCAGGACAGCCGGCCGGTCGCGAAGTCGAACTCGCTGCCCGCCTTCGGCTTGTCGAGCAGGAACACGGGTGCCGCCACCCACGGCGGGAACGCCCGCATGCCCTGCGCCCGCCGCCCGTTGATGAAGTAACGGTCGGTCCCCATCCGTTCCGTGTACCGATCCAGCCAGCGGTGTCCGACGGCGCCACGGGTCCGCAGACGTTCCAGCAGCACCCGCAGGAAGCCCAGATACCGCTGCGGGGTCTGCTCCTCCGGCTCCGGTCCGTGCCGGTGCCTGGCCTCCGGGTCCAGGTGCACGGAGCGCACCAGCGCCGCCGCCGCGTCCGGGTCGGCGATCCGGACGGACGCCGCGACGGTCCGGGTCAGCTCCAGCGTGCGGCCCCGGCGGGAGCCGAACCCGAACTCCATGACGGTGTCGAACGCGAGCCGTTCCCCGACCAGCCGCCAGGTGCGCAGATCTCCGCCGCGTCCGGCGCCCTCCAGCAGAGTGGGCACGTTGCGCAGCCCGTGCAGGTCCGGGGGTACGACCGCCGCCAGCACCTCGGGGTCGGTGGTGGCCGCGACCGTGTCGGCGATCAGGTCGTGGAGCGCGGTGGGTCGCTCGGCGCTCAGCTGCCCCTTGAGCAGAGCGCGCAGTGAGAAGGTGTAGGAGCGGTTGGCGACGAACCCGGCCCGGTGCGCGGCGTCCTGGACGGAGTCACTGAACATGAGCGTCTTGCGCTCCCGGCGGTCCCTGCCCAGTTCGTTCCCGGTGAACAGCCGGGTGATCGCGGCGGCGGCGAGGGCGGCGGGGCCGGTGCCCAGATAGCGGATGGCCTGCCGCTCGCCGCAGGCGGGGCACCAGTCCTCCTTGCCGGCCGTGTTGGCGGTCTCGCCGAGAAGGGCCAGGACGAAGGCGGTGTCCGGCGACTTCAGGTCCGGCTCGCCGGTGGCCGGGTCGTAGTCCCGGGCCGGGTCGGGCGGGCGCAGCCGTCCGTTCACCCCGTCCAGCACCATCAGCATGCCGCCGGCGCCGTGCAGTTGAGTGGGCCGCCCGGAACCCGTGTTCCCCTGGGTGCGGCCGCTGACCCGCACCGGTCCGCGGGCGGCGCCCTCTCCCGCCTCACCGTCGGTGGCGACGATCAGGTTCCGGACCCGCAGCTTGTCCTGGCTGGTGGATGCCCGCCGGATGCGGGCCGGGTCGAACTCGACGGCCTGATCGTCGCTCTCCGGCGAGAACACCGCCCAGCCGGACCGGCCGCACTCGCGGCAGTACACGGCGGGCAGGAAGAGATTGGCGACCTGGCCGGAGGTGCCGGTGTGCACGGGGGCGGCCCGGTCGGCCGCCGTGGCCCTCTCGTCCCGGACGTCCGCCGCGTCCCAGCGGAACTCGGCGCGCGGCCACGGCAGTACCCCGCGCAGCAGCCGGGTCACCGACCGCGCCCACTGGTGCACTTCCACATGGACGAACGGGCGCGCCCGCTCCCCGGGGGGCGATTGGGGATCGCGGGCCACCGACAGGAGGGCGATGAGCCGGGCCAGCGCGTCGGCGCTCACCCCGGGCCGCTCGGTGATGGAGCGCCCCCACGAGGAGGCGCCGTGCTGCCGCAGCGCGTCCAGCACATCGGGAGCCGACCTGAGCCCGTCGGCGAGGGAGGCCAGGACGGCCCGGGTGAGGATGTGCCGCTTCATGACCTCGCCCAGGACGTGCGGGTCGGTGTTCCGGGTACCGGTCACGGCCTCGACCAGATCCGCGAACTCCTCTTCGCCCCGGGCCGGGTCCGGAAGGGCCGTCAGCTCCTCGGGAGTGGGCAGGGGCAGCCGCCAGTCGATGGCGTCCCAGGGCAGGAGGGCGTCCACGGGCTGCCGTTCCTCGCCGATGACCGCGTCGACCGGGAACGGGGTCGCGAACACCTGCCCGGCCACGGTGCGCAGCCGTTCCGTGCCCGCGTCGTCGGTTGCTCCGGAGGCCAGGGTGGCGGAGGTGGCCACCGGGCAGATGTCTCCGAGCGGCCGGCCCTCCCGGGAGGCGCCGAGCGCGGCGGCCAGCCGGCGCAGCAGCATGGCCACGTCGGTGCCCTGGGCACCGTCGTAGGTGTGGAACTCGTCGACGACGGCATAGCGCAGATCGGCTTGGTGCCACAACGGGGCGTCGTCAGCCCGCTGGAGCAGCAGGTCCAGCATCTTGTAGTTGGTGATGAGGATGTCGGGCGGCGAGGACTGCATCGCCGAACGCCGGGTCTCCACCCGTTCGTAGCGGATGGCGGACCGCTCGCCGATGTACAGCCCCGCGGTGACACCGCTCAGCTCGCGGTGACGGATGAGAAGTTCGTTGATGCGCTGCGCCTGGTCGGTGGCGAGCGCGTTCATCGGGTACAGCAGCAGTGCCTTGACCCCCGGGGTGCCCGCGGCGCGCTCGCGGGCACAGTGGTCGAGCACGGGGAAGAGGAACGACTCGGTCTTCCCGGAGCCGGTACCGGTGGTGATGAGGGTGGGCAGCGGGGTGTGTCCGCGCGCGGAGGACAGCCGCGCGAAGGCACGGGCCTGGTGGGCGTACGGGGTGAACCCGTACGGGGCCCAGTCGAGGGTCCGTCGCCACGCCTGGTCTTCCGCGACGGTGAACGGGGCCCGGATGCGGAGATAGGGGCCCCGGAACATCCCGGAGGTGTCGTCCCCCAGGAACCGGTGCAGGGCTTCCCTGGCCCCCTCGTCGGTCAACGCGTAGGTGGTGGAGAGGTACTGGAGCAGGTTCTCCTTCAGCCCCCGCGCCTCCAGCGTCGGTCTCATCGTGCCCCAACCCCCGTCACGGAAGACTTCGAGCGCATTACCCTATGTCAACCACACACCGGGCGTACACCTCATGCACACGTACCGCCCCACGGGCCCCGTGGTTCACGGTGAAGGCGTCGCGGCGCTCAGGACCCGCTCAGGGCGCGGGCGTGCCGCGCTTCTCTCAGTGCTACCCCGGCTCGGGCAGGGTCCCCAGGGTCAGGCGGTGGGCGCCGACCCGTACGGCGAGGCCGGACAGCCGGCCCCGGTTCGTCACCACCGACAGTTCGTTCTCCGCGCTCACCGTGTCCGCTGCTCCGTGTCCGCCGCTGGTTCCCTCGCCGTGGTGAGCCGTGGTGGGGGCAGCGGTGCCACGTCGCGCTCGACGTAGGTCCGTACGTCTTCGCCTGCTTCGAAGAGGCCCTTGATGTAGTCCTCCCAAGGCCTCACGACCGCCGGGTCGGTGAACAGATACGCCCCCTGCGGGTCCCCCGCCTCCGAGTAGCGGACGTGGTGGAGGGCGGAGCCGTCGTGGGTGACGATCTCGGGGAGGCTGCCCCGGGTCTCCCGGGCCCGCACGGCGTCCGCCTCGTCGCTGATCACCCGGACCGGCACACCGTACGCGGACTGCTGCCGCAGCGAGTGCAGTTCCCACTGGACGTAGGGGGTCAGGGGCCATTCCACCACCCGCACCCGGTGGAACACGTAGTTGCGCCGCTGGTCCTCGCGCCAGGCGTTCAGGAGACTCTCGCGACGGTCCTCCAGCAGCCGCAGGGAGGCTTCCCAGTCTCCGTGGCGGAGTGCTTCCCGGCTGGGGCTGCGGTTGGCCGGCTCCTCGAAGTGCTGCGCGCGTTCCAGCTTCCAGGAGCCGCCGTCCCGGATTCCGGTGGTCCGCTCCCGGAAGTCCCGGCGGTAGGCGGGGTTGTCCAGCCAGGTGCCTTGTGAGGGATCCAGGGTGGGGAGGTCCGGGTCACGCATCGGGGATGTCCGCCTTGGCCGCGCTGAGCATGTTGCCGGGGATGACGACCAGCCGCTCGTCCGTGGCGAGCGTGACGCCCGCCGGAAGCCGTGAGCGGTACGCGCTGGTCAGGTCACGGCCGATGACGGCGATGTCACCATTGTCGAGCTGCCAGATGTCCGGGCACTGATCGCGTTCGTCGGAGTTGCCCAGTTCCCGCGCCGACTTGCCCAGTCGGCGGGCGAATAAGGCGGACGGGTCCGCCTCCCAGTGACGTTCCATGGCCGTTTCCCCCTCGCGAGCCGATCAGGGCGTGTAATGCCCGTCACTCAGTGTAGGGAATCGCGGGTGCCCGCGACAATGGCGTAGCGGTTGTCCGGCCGCTCCCTCCGGTCCGGTCGGTGGTGCGGAATGCGAGCGGTCGCCTCACGTGAACCAGCCACGCACCACCTCAGGTCAACACCGCACCGGGCGTACACCTCATTCGGGTTGACGCTCCCCGCGCTCCCTTGCACGCGTGCAGGCCGCTTCCTAACCTGAGGAAGCGTCAGCCATGACGCACAAAGGTCCGAACGTTTCCAGCGCCAGGGGGGACCATGACCCGTCCATGGGAGGCGGATCGCACCGCTTCCTTCACCCGCCGGCTGGGAAAATCGCCGGCGGAGCTGGGCCACACCAATGACCGGGACGGCTGCCCGGACATCTGGCAGCTCGACAACGGTGACATCGCCGTCATCGGGCGCGACCTGACGAGTGCCTATCTCGAAAGACTCCCGGCGGACGCCAAGGTCGCGGCGGACGAGCGGATCGTCATCATCCCGGGCACCACACTGAGCGCGGCCAAGGCGGACATTCCGGATGCCTGACGAACACCCACCGGCCCTTGATCCCTCGGCCGGCGACCGGCTGGCCCGTGACGGATACCCGGCGGACTTCTGGCCCTTCCACGATGCCGTCGCGCACCGGTCCTCGTGGAAGCTGGAGCGCCGGCAGAGCTTCCAGGAGCCGCGCAACCCCAGCTGGCAGGCACACCGGGACGGCGACTGGGAACGTTCGCTGCGGCTGCTGGAAGAGCGCCGCGGGGAGCAGGTGCGCACGGAACGGGAGAGCCGGGGACGAGGCCATCTCTTCCACCGGGTGCGGGTGGTGGAGCGGCCGTTGACGCCCTATCTCCAGTGGGAACTGACCTCCCTGCGGCAGCAGGCGGAATGCGGGGCTCCGGTCCGGGTGGTCGACGGCTCGACCGTCCGCCCCTACGAGAGCGACGCTCACCTGCCCGAACTGGTCGTCCTCGGCGGTGAGCGGCTCTACCACGTCCAGTACACCGATGACGGCCTGCTGGACGGGGCGATCCGCTTCACCGATCCGGCGCTCGTCCGGCCGTGGGAACGCTTCCTGCGGGAACTGTTCGCGCATGGTCAGGACATGGTGGCCTTCCACGACCGTGAGGTGGCTCCCCTCCCGCCGCCGACGGTGACCGAGCCGTACATCCGGCCCACCGCACCGCGCGTCAGCGAGCCGGAGAGGTAGAGCGCACGGTGCCGGACGCCGGCGGACACGAGGACAGCGAGCGGTGGCCGACCACCGGCAGCTGGTCCGAGCTGTCGGGTTCGGCACGAGACGCCGTCCAGGCCGGCCGCATCACCGGCGGAGTGCACTTCCACTCCCCCGCCCTTCACCCCTCCGGCGAGCCCGCACGACGCGACCCGCCCCGGCAACTGCCCTCAGCGCCGCGCGGCTTCGTGAACCGCGCGGAACAGCTCGCCGAGCTGGACGCCGTCCTCACCGGCATGGACGGTCCGTTCGGCGCCGACTCCGACTCCGGCGGCATCGGCACGAGCCCGGACGCCGGCACCGCCGACGGCGGCACCGACCGCCGGGAACCGGCGGCCACGGTCTGCCTGATCGCCGGCACCGCCGGAGCGGGCAAGACCTCCCTGGCGCTGCGTTGGGCCCATCGGGTAAGCGGCGCGTTCCCCGACGGCCAGCTGTACGTCAATCTGCGCGGCTACGACCCCGGATCACCGCTCTCCGGCGGGCAGGCGCTGCGGTACTTCCTCACGTCCCTGGGTGTCCCCGCCCCGGCCGTGCCACAGGACCTCGACGCGGCGGCGGCGCTCTACCGTTCCCTGCTGGCGAACCGCCGCGTGCTCGTCCTTCTCGACAACGCGGCCACCACGGCTCAGGTGCGGCCCGCACTGCCCGGAACGGCCGGTTCGCTGGCCATCGTCACCAGCCGCGAACGCCTGCCGGGCCTGACCATCCGGGACGGAGCGCACCGCCTCACCCTCGGAGTCCTGCCGGAGCCGGAAGCCGTCGCCCTGCTGCGCGCCGTCACCGCCCGCCACCGACACGGCGATGACCCGGAACTTCTCGCCCAGCTGGCACGCCGGTGCGCCCGGCTGCCGCTCGCTCTGCGCATAGCGGCCGAACGTGCCGTGGTGCACCCCCACCTGCCCCTGGACCGGCTGATCGATGAGCTGCGTGACGCCTCCGGCCTGTGGGACGCCCTCAGCGCGGGCGCGGGTGACGGCGACGAGGCGGAGGCCGTCCACACCGTCTTCGCCTGGTCCTACCGTGCGCTGCCCCCGCCCGCCGCCCGGATCTTCCGGCTGCTGGGCCTGCATCCGGGCCAGGGCTTCGGGCTGGACGCCATCGCAGCGCTGTCCGGGACGGAGCGGCGGCGCGCACGGCAACTGCTGGACACCCTGGTGGGCGCGCACCTGCTGGAACAGAGCGGCCCCGACCGGTACACCTTCCACGACCTGCTGCGCGCCTACGCGCTGGACCAGGCGGAGCGGGAGGAGACGGCACGGGAGCGCGGCGAGGCGCTGCGCCGGCTGCTCGACTGGTATCTGCACGGGGTAGCGGCAGCCCGCTCCCGGCTGTCCCCGGACGGTGCGCCCGTGGGCCTCGACCGGCCGGGCGAGGGTGTGCCGGCCGTGACGTTCGCCGACTACGACCAGGCCGTCGACTGGACGGAGACGGAGTACGCGAACGCCCTCCCGCTGGCCCGCGCGGCGGAACGCGCCGGTGAACGACGGCGACTCTCGTTGCTGGCGGCCCTCCTTCATGACGCGCTGCCACCGTCCGGTGGGGCGGCGGGCTGGCTGCCGATCGGTACGGCCGGACTGCGCGCGGCGCGCGCGGAGGAAGACCGTGCCGTGGAGGCGCTGCTGCACGAACGGCTCGGCATGACCCACACCCAGGCGGGACGGGCCGCTACGGCCGGAGAGCACCACAAGCGGGCACTGGCGATCCGCCGGGAGCTCGGGGACGCGCACGGGGTGGCCGAATCCCTGAACCTGCTGGGCGTGACCGAACTGCGCGACCGGCGGCTGGGGGAGGCGGAGAGCTGGTTCGTCCGGGCTCTCGGACAGTGGGACATGCTGGGCGAACGCCACCGGTACGCTCTCGCCCTGGCCAACCGGGGCGAGACCCGGTACCGGGCCGGGCTGCTGGACCGGGCGGAATCCGATGTGCGGGAGGCGCTGTCGGTCTTCGCCGGGATGGGCCCGGCCGGCCTGCGCCCGAGGGGCAACGCGCTGCACCTGCTGAGCGCCCTCCAGAACGAGTCGGGCCGGGTCGAGGCGGCGCTGGCCTCGGCCAAGGAGGCCGTGGACCTCGCCCTTGAGCTGCGGTTCCACATCGGCGAGGCGTACTGGCTCATCACCCTCGGCAACGCACAGCGCGCCAACGGGCTGCCCCACGATGCCCTGGCCGGCTACCAGCGCTCGGCCGCCCTGCACCGGCGGCTGGGGTTGCGGGGGCGCGAGGCGCTGGCGTGGTGGGAGACCGGCCAGACGTACCTCGCGCTGGGACGCCCGGACCTGGCGGCCGGCTTCGCCCGCCGGGCGGCAGCCGTCCAGCGGGAGCTGGGCGACGCGTGGCACGAGGCGCTGGCGCTGGAACTGCTGGCGCGGGCCCTCGAAGCGGCGGGAGACGGGGACGGTGCCACCGCGGAAACGGGCGCGGACACGGAGGCGGAAGCGGCAGCGGCGGACCCACGGAGCGCCGCCGCACAGCACCGGGCGGCGGCGCTCCGGCTGCTGACTCCCTACGAGGACGCACGCTCCGTGGCACTCCGGGAGCGCCTCACCGCGCTGCTGGCCTGAACCGCCGCACGCGCCCTGGCGGGGGGCGGTGGGAAGCCGTGGTGCCCGGGCGTCAGCCGGACGGTTCTGTCAGCCCCTTGTCCTCGCCGCCGCTCGTACCCGTCTGAAGGGCGGTGTGGCCCCGCTGCCGCAGATCCCGGCGTTCGGCGTCCGGGATGGTCATCGACTCGGCCAGTACGGCGGCGAGTCCGTACACGTGCGGGCTGCCGATGTCGGTGGGGAACAGCCAGCGGATGTTCTCGTCACGGGTGATGAGGTCGATGGCCATGCGCCCGGCCTTGTCCGGTGAGGCCGCCGACCGGACATAACGCACCTGATCGATCGGAATGTCCTGGGCGATCTCACCCTGTTCCAGGAACACGGTGGTCCTGGCCGTGATGACGCGGCGGTCCGTGACGGCCACCAGGGTCCTGGCCGGTTTGTCCCGCACGGCGGCCAGTTTCTCCTTCGCTCCGCCCAGGAGCGCGGACAGCGGGCCGAGGGAGTCGAGTTGTTCGGGGAAGCCGAGAGCCCGCAGCGTCTCACCGTCCTGGAGGAACCAGCGCAGGATGCCCAGGTACGGCTCGGGGTCCAGCGACCCGGGTGCGCACACGATCTCGGGAACCGTCAGCGGCGGGGCAGGCGGATGGAGTACGCGGGCGAGGGGCTCGATCGCTTCCAGGAGACGGCCGGAGATCTCGCGAGCCGTCTTCGCGTTCCTCTGCTTCCCGGTCAGTGACGGTGTCCGTGTTTCGCGTCCGGTGAGCAGGGCGATGACGCGCAGTTCCCGGGTCAGCGAGGCGACCAGGCCCGTCATCCCGGCGAGCGCCGCGTCGAACTCGGCGCGGGTGTCCCGCACCAGGACATCGGCATACCGTGCCTCGGTTGCATCCGCACGTCCGGAGTCTCGCGCCCGCCCGACGCGCAGTGCCTGGTATCCGGTCCAGGCCTTGAGGGAGTCCAGGAGGGCGAAGGTGTCGAAGACGATGGCTTCGGCGTGCGCCTGGAGGTACTCCCGACGGCGACGTGCGTCGGCACCGTCGATCCGGGCGACGTGGATGACGATGTTCTCCGAGTAGAGGTTGAGTTGTTTGCGCAGCGACGCCTCGCTGCCCGCGACGTTCTCCCACAGCGAGGCGGGGACCGCTTCGATCTCCCGCGCCTGGTCGATGGCGCGATCGACGGTGGCGCACAGGGCCGTCAGTTCGGCGCGCTGTTCGGTGTGGATGGCGGTGAGCACCTGTCGGGTCAGCTCGATGTTGGTCTTGACGAGCCCCGCGACCTCGCTCAACTGCAACTGGAGAGCGACCATGGCCAGCGCGGGCCCGATCGCGGCCGTGGTCCGTGCCGCGCTCATCGCGCGCACCGGGACCCAGCGGACCTGATGGACGATCTTGCCGTTGACCAGCACCGCTCCGAGGTTCGCGCCGTCCTTGACGGCGAGCGTCGCACCGGAGTTCAGCAGGGTCCGCCCCGTGTCACCGATGCGGTAGAGCCCTTGCGCGCTGGTGAAGGCGCTGCCGAGGTTGCCTCCCACGGTCGCCATGCCGCCCACGGAGGCGAGGACGGCGGAGATGCTTTCGCGGTCGGCGGGCGAGACGAGCCCGAAGTCGGTCAAGGCTCCCTTGAACTCGGCGGGGAGCTGGTGGCCGAAGACAACGGCGATCCCGGGAAGCACCTCCGCCACGACCGTTGACGTGGTCGCGGCGTCGGCGGGGACGTCGCCGGTCGGCTCCTCGGCGCCGGGCACGTCGGCGGGCCCGCTCCGGCCGGCCTCCTCAGGCTCGCGGTGCTCCGACGAGTCCGAAGGGTCCTGCATGCGTGTCCTCCCCCGTGACAGCGCGCAACGGCCGGATGTCGTCGGCGTCATCGCGGAGTCTACGGTCCGGCACCGTGCGGTGTGAGCCGAATCCACCGGGTCGATACGGCGGCGCCCGGCGGCAGACCCGGGGCCACAGGACGCTTCGGAGTGGGAGGTTACGTGGACGGCCCCTGCCTGCGACGACCGCCGGTCGCAGGCAGCCACTCCGGACTGCCGCCGTCAGCCCTGCTTGAGGTGGGTCACGAACACCTGCCAGGAGCCCCGGGGGATGAGGAGGTGGGGGTGGGCGGGGGCTTTGCTGTCCCGGACGGGGACGGCGTGGGGGTGGTTGTCGGCGACTTCGACGCATTCAGCGCCCTCGTCATTGCTGTATGACGACTTGCGCCAAGAGACATCTGCCGCCGAGAACGACGGATTTTTAGCCTCCACTTACGTATCCTCTCAGGTAATGGCGGATCAATTCGACGGAATCTTGCTCTGGAAGAGCTTTAGAACGAGCCATGTCGAACTTTCGCGCCAGCTTGACCAGCCTGTCCGGGCTGACAAGCGGCTCGCCCACCATGATGCCCTCTACGTGGCCAACCGTCGTCCCGTCTTCCAGCGTCAGCAGCGTTGCGCTACCCCCGGGGAGCGAGTGCGCCCCACATGAAAAGGGCAGCACCAGAACCGTACTGTAGACGCTCTCGGAGACTTGCAGAAGGTGTTCCAGTTGTGATGCCATACACGTGATGCCCCCAATAGGGCGCTTAAGGACCGCTTCGTCCATAAGCACCGCATGATGAGGGGGCACCTTCCGGTCAAAGATCTGCTTGCGCCGCATACGGATGGCTACCCAACTCTCCAACTGATCCTCAGAGTCCCAGATATGTCCGATCCGAATAAGCTCACGGGCATAGTCCTCGGTCTGTAGCAGTCCCGGCACAACGGTGCTGGTCATCGTCTGGATGCGAAGGGCCAATGGCTCCTTCGCAAGCACTGCGCGCCCGTAGTCGGGCAGCGAGTGGTCCCGGGCCATCTCCAGCAACTCGACAAACAGTCCTTCGGCGTCAAAAAACCTGTCCAATGCCTTGGCCAGGTCATCGGACGGAAGCTGTTTCCCCGTCTCAATGCGATGGATATACGAGTGCGGGAAGTTGATCTGCGCAGCCATATCCCGAAGGGAGATCCCGGCCTTCTCCCGGGCCCTCCTCACTCGTCGCGCCAGGGAACTCGCAGGGGTAGCCCGGGTGCCATCTTCGGGATTGAGTTCCATTGCGCACGACCTCCTTGTGCCCAACTGGCTGTACACCAGGGTCAATTAGTCACAGCGTAGCGCTGTTGTCAGCACGCTTCCCGGGCAATCCTTGAAATAATCAACGCACCGACTCGCCTTCCGGGAGCGCGATATGACAAACGCCCATCGCAAGAGATCTGCTGAATCCGCTCGGTTGACCAACCTGGTGCCGGACGCCCGCGATGAGCTGGACGCCGCGCTCAGGGCCAACGGCATCACCCTGCCGTCACTCGGTCTCGACCCCATGACCATGGCCGCCCAGAACACCCGTCCGCTCGTGAACCTGGGCCGCTGCAACGTGCAGACCGTGGAGCTGCTCACCGCCGCACTGAGGCGCGCGGCGGAGCGTCAGAAGAGCGACTGACGCAGGGACCCCGGGACGGGGGCAACCGTCCCGGGGCATAGCCACCAGCCGAGAGAGAGAAAAAGAGCTGATGACAGTTCCCCACTGTATTGCCCATGCCCTCACCCGGAGTGGCCACAGCCTGACGGGGGTGCTCGTTCCGGCCAACCACCGCGCGGATACGGGCTGCACCCGTCGGCTTCGCCACTGGACGTTCCATCTCGCAGGCCTGGGAATCAACATCGACTGCCGCCACATCCACGTTGGGAGGTCCCACGGGTGTGGCGCCCGGTGACCCGTCCGCCGGCCGAGGCGGTGTACGTCTCGTCGCCTTGCCACCTCAAGCGGCACGACGACTGCCGGGACGGAACGGCCCGTTCTCCCCTGACCAAGCTCGGCATCAGGTTCGACGTCTGCGTGTGCCGCTGCCACCAACACCAGCTGAAGGAGAAGAAGTGAGCACCCCGGGCAAGATCCCCACTCAGGTAACCATCAACGCCAACACCGTTCAGTGCGGGGACATCATCACGGTGGGCGGGCGACCACTCCTGGTGATCGATCTGACGCAACTGCGCGGCGGCATGAAGCGGATGGAATTCTTCTCGGGCGAGATCCTGACCATCCATACCGAGACGGTTCTGACAGCTACCCGCCAGTGCGCCCCGGCCCGCCGGCCCTGCCGCAGGCAGCGCGGCGCGTGAACACGCCACTGGCGTCGTGGCACCTCGGCCTGTGCTGGATGTGCCGCAACGAGGCCGTGCCGGTCACCTGGTACGGCACGGCCCGCTATCACGGCGGCTACGCTCCGGTGTTCGCCTGCTGGGACTGCCACCGCTGGGTGGCCGCCCGCGTACGCGAATACCGCGAGCGCGCCATCACTTCCCCGGAACCGAATGCGTCTCGGGGTCCCACTCCCCCCGAGCGATAGCCGCATCCAAACGCGCCTTGAACACGGCATGCGCCTCCCGCATTTCCACTTCCCGGTTTGCCTTGTAGAACGGCGCCGTGTACCCCTCGGGCGGCGGAGTTTTCTCGGGATCCTTCAGATAACGCTCGAACTGCTCCCAGTGCTGTTTCGTCTGTCGGTGGCCGTAGGCATACCGATGACCGGCTATCTTACGCCCCTTGGAATCGAACCAAGTAACGGCCTCGAAGTCTTGGAGAATCGGAAAGCGACTGTTGTACATAGCAACGAGAGCATCAGCTGAAACCCCCATCCATGCAGCCACAAGGGCGTCGATCTCTACAAGAGCACTGCGACGAGACCGCTCCGACCGCAACGGTGTTTCATATTGCCAACTCTCCGCAACAGAATTTACCGGCGGCAATTCTTCCCACCCATAGGCCCAGCCGTCATCGTTCGGCCGAGCCTGCTCGTACAGGGAGGACCAAAGTGATGCGTACTCTACCGTCAGACAATTGAGGCGCAGAGTGCGCATAAGCAAAGGAGCGGATAGGGGATGCCCCACACGCGGCACTGGAAGAGTCTTGGCCGCAGCAACACGAAGGTCACCCCTGCCGGTCGTCCGCAAGAAGTAATCGATTGGAATCGAAGACCAAAATCCCGCGATGAGCGCCGTATGGAGCGGATCGAGAGACGCCATACTTTGAACTGAATCTACATGAACGGGGCCTGGAGGAATCAAGGCTACATACAGACTCCGCTCTGTATCAGGCGGAATTTGCCTCCGCCAAACGGCCCGATAGAAGTCTGCATAAGGCCGTCGCGAGAGGTCTGCAAGATAATTCTTGATTTCCTCTCCACTCACACTTTCTTCGGCGACCTTACGAGCTTTGGCGACCGCAGATCGCGCCACATCCAAATATTTCTTCGAAACGAGTAGGCGCGCCAGCTCCTCGTGATCGATCCACTTATCTTGAGCCGCTGAATAAACTAGCTCGTGAGTGGCGCGAACGTACTCCGTCTCAGGAATTTCATTCACGGCAATCCGTTCAGGGTCAAGACCATGAATCTCGCCAGAACCCTGACTGGGCTGCTTAAACAGGGGATTGGATACTCCGATCTGAGGTCCTTTGAGAATTACCTGAGCCCAAGTCTTCGGAATTATCGCACCTCCGCCATTTTTGGCAGAGTTGTAGCTAATGAGCCCATTTTTCTTGGCGCCGCTCTCATCAAAGCCGCGCGACACTTGCGGTGCGAGCTCAGCAAGCCTGACGGGGTAGTTTGCCAGCGCCTCGATGGCCTCCGCCTCGGCAGTACTAACGGGCGACAAGAGGCGCGCCTGCCCCACCGGTTGATCATCACCGGTGAGCAGTTGCCACAGAGCCAATGTCTTCTTGTTTACACGAATCACCCTCTTCCGGTGTGGCCTCTCATCCCAAGTATTTCCGAAGCGAACACCAGGGTCGGGACGTCCACTTTGCCCATTTTTCGACAATCGAAACGCGTCCACAGAGAACAGCCATGAAAGGTGCTGAAAATCGATCTCCTCTTTCCAGCCTCCAGAGATATGCACTCCGAAGTGACTCGATCGGCCAACCGGAGGAGGAAAGAAGCGATTTCCGGCATTAACAAAATCGCCGTGCATCCGTAGTCTCCGATACGCAGCTTCCCTGAGCGCAGCCTCCTTATCACCACTGAAATGGCTGTCCGGATGCACCAGCCCCACCATGCCCCCCCTCGACATGTGATCCCACGTCTGGCACATGAATGCCCGATAGAGGTCCGGCTGCGTCCCCTCCAGCAACGGATACATCTGCGGCGAGCCCAACACCGCCACCGTTGCGCTTGTGGAGGTCAGCTCGCGCAACAGATAGGACTTCGCCCGCCTGTCCTCCAGCAACGCATCTCGACGCCTCACCTTGTCCGCGTTCGATGCCTTTTCCTGTAGCAGGAACCACGGATCAAACTCCGCCAGCACCGCGGGCTCGTTCCACCGGGGCCGCACCCACGGTGGGTTTCCCACCTGCAAGTCGAAGCCGCCGCGTTGGGCGAAGACGAAGCCGAAGTCCAGTTCCCAGTGCAGGAATCCTTGCTCCGCCGCGATCTCCTGGACCACGGCCAGCCATGGGAAGCGTTCCTCCAGGCGCCAGACCTCGTCCATGCCCATCAGGGCCTCAAGGCCGCGTTCGTACGCCTCGATGTCGTCCAGGGACAGGAGACTGTCCGCCTCCAGCAGGTCGCCCGCCTCGCCGTAGGTGCCCAGCAGGGCCTCGGCGAAGTCCAGCCAGTCCTCGAACGTTGCCAGCGGGATGCGGGCCCGGCGGCCCTCCATGCCACGGCTCGGGGTCGGGGTGCCGGCCTTCGATCCGCCAGGGGCGGTCTTCTTCTGCCTGCGCCTGGGCTGAGGAGCCGACTCGGCCAGGCGCTCCCGGCTCGTCCCGCTGTTCTCCTCTCCCGTCACCATTTCGGCGAAGAGCGAGGTCTGTTCGCCATCCACGACGAACATGGCGCCCTGTTCCGGCAGCATCCCGGCAGCGGCCACCGCCCCGGCCGCGTCAGGCTGCGGCTCCAGCGGTTCCGGGTCCCACCGCTGCTCGCCCACCTGGGGCAGAGCAGCCAGCACCGATTCCGTGACGACGCGTGCGCTACTGGCGGTCTCCTCGTACACCGCGTCCGTGCCGTCCACCAGACCGGCCTTGTCCACCGGCCAGAACCACAGCGCGCACCAGGCGTCCATGACCGTCTTCAGCCGCCAGTACGGGGTCCCGGTGGTCCCGAACAGGTCCCGGAAAACCTTCTCCTTGGGCACCGGCTGCTCGGGCCACCGCAGGAAGGCGTACTCCGGGTCGGCCGGGTCCGCGCCCCACACCTCGATCCGGCGGGAGATCTCCTCCTCCGAGAGCTGCATCCTGCGGATCACCAGGTCCCACAGGAACTCCGCCCGCCGGGCCACCGCCTGCATCCGCTCCAGCTGGGAACGCCTGCTCCCCGTCGCCTTGGCGTTCGGCGGTTTGCGGATGCCGCGCCGCCACTTCGCCAGCGCCTCCGCCTGCACCGGCGCCAGCCGTTTGGCCTCCGCCTCGCCCGCCACCGCACCCCATCCGGGCGCCGGGAGCAGGAAGTGGTGGATGGCGCCGTCCGGCAACTCCTGCCGCTCGGCCTCGTCCCCGGTCTCGCCCCCGCCCCGGAACGGCAGGTTGGTCGGCGGCAGTCCGCCCTTCGGCTTGAGCCAGAGCTTCTCCTTGGCGACCACATCCTCCGCCGCGTACACGGCGCGCCGCCCGCCGATCAGCGAGTTGCCGCGCCGCAGATGCAGGCCGAACCAGGGGGCGCGCATGCCGGGGTGCATGGTGTTGAGCCACATCGACACCTCGGCCAGTTCCACGCCGGTGGCGTTGAGATCCACGCCATAGGCGTTGTGCAGCGCGATGTACGCCTTGACCTTCTGCTTCTCGGTCAGCTGGTCGGCCGTGGGGATGGGCCGGCCCAGTTCCTTCTGGCGCCGCCGGATGTACTCGTCGGCGACCTGGTTGATGGCCTCGTTGAGGAACGCACCCGACCCCAGGGCGGGTTCGCAGATCCGGTAGGTGAGCAGTTCGGCGGCCCGGGTCTCCACGACCTCGCCCGCATCGTCCTTCTCCTGGTCCAGCAGGTGCCGCAGGGCGAGTTCGACCGTCACCTTGGTCAGGGACTCGGGCGTGTAGTACGAGGCGGAGGTCTCCCGGTCCCGTCCGGCGAGCCGGTAGACGAACCGGCCCTCCTCGTACACCTTGCGCCCACGCAGGCCCTTGCGCTCGTCCTCCTCGCCGTAGTGGACGAACACGCTGTCGTCGTACGCCTGCTGCCGACTGGCGGGGATCAGCCACGATCCGCCCTCCGGCTTGCCGTTCTTGGCGACCTCGCGCAGTTCCTCCTCGGCGATGCGCCCGGTGTAGGACATCAGGCCCTCGTACACGGCGCCCAGCTGGTTGATGCCGAGGTTGCGGTACGAGATGAACCCGCCGCGCCGTCCGCGTTTCTCGGCGCGCTTCATGGTGAGCAGCCGCAGTACCTCGTGCAGCGCCTGGTTGCGGGGGCGCAGGTCGAGCCAGGCCGGTTCCTCGCCGTCCGCGCGGCGCGGGTCGCGCACGCCCCGGCCGATGAGCCGTATCGACTTGGGGTCGAACAGGACGCTGTGCAGCGGTTCGAACCGCAGGCCCCGGTCACGGCTGCGGCGGGCGGCCTTCTCCCGGCGGGTTTCCTCGTCATCGCCCGGCTGGTCGTCGTACTCCTCGGTGCCGTAGGGGCGGTGGCCGAAGTTGACCTTGGCGAACAGCACGTTCAGCGACTCGTACAGGTGGCAGCTGTCGCGCGCGGCCTGCTCGGTCAGCATGACGTCGCGGGCGACGAGTTCACGCAGTCGGGCCATGGAGTACCCGGCCTCGTACGTGCGGTCGTCCGCGGGCAGGATGCCCAGTTCGGGGCGGGCCTCGGCGTACAGCAGGAAGAGGACGCGGTACAGGTAGCGCAGTGTCTCGCGGGTGAGTTCCTTCTCGATGGGGACTGCGGGGTCCTCGATGTCCGCCGGGGTGAGGCCGGTGGCGCGCAGCCGGTCCAGTACCTCGTTGGCGATGATCTCCACGGAGCGCTGGAGGCCGTGGCGCAGTTCGCCGGAGACGCCGACCGCGTTCTCACCGCTGGACTTGAGCAGCGCGTCGATGAGCGGTGCTTCGCCGTTGTCGCCGGGGCGCAGTGCCTCGTGGCTGAAGAGGGCGGCGATGGTGGCGAGTTCGCCGGTCTGGGTGCGGTCGTTGTGTTCGAGGGCGGTGTCCAGGGAGACGGCCAAGTGGCGGCCCTCGCCCCAGGTGGTGCGGTCGGCGAGGACGAGGACGCCGCCGGCCAGCAGCAGGACGAAGCGGGGTGCCTCGCTGGTGGTCGCTGGTGCGCTGTCCTCGGTGTCGCCGGGCGTGGGTACGCCGGTGCCGTTGTCGTCGGCGCCGGGCTCGGGGGCGTCGGGTCCGGGGGCGGGGCCGCCGCTCGTGATGGCGTCGCTGTGGAAAAGCCAGGAGGCGAGGGCGGCGCCGGAGGTGAGGGTTTCGGCCGCGCTGAGCCGTACCGGGTGCAGCAGACGGCCGGGGCCCTCGGGTTCCACGGCGGCGTCGGTGTCCGCCGTCCAGCCGCAGTCCAGGGCGATGATGCCGTCGCCGTGCCAGGCGACGCGGACGGTGTGATCGCGTCCGGCCTGCCGTACCGTGATCTCCTCGGATTCGGGGGCGCCGTCCGCCTCGGCCGGCCCGTCTCCCCGATCCGGCCCGTGTTCCCCGTAGCCGAGGGCCCGCAGGATCTCGCGGTGCCAGTCGGTGAGCCGCCGGCGCCAGTCCGGGTCCTGGTGGGTGTTCAGACCGAGGGCGTCGTCACCGGCCTCGTCCTCACGGTGGGCGCGCCGGGCGAAGAAGCCGCGCCGCTCGTCCGTCACGTAGCCCATGCGCAGGGAGCGCAGGGCCTCGCGCGGCGTGCGGCGCTGTTCGAGCTCGTCGTTCTCCCGCACCGACCAGGTGGCGAGCAGGCCCTTGCGCAGGTCGGTGCCCAGCTGCTCGGCGTAGTAGTGGGCCGTGAAGTACTCGCCGCGGTTGACGAGGGAGGGGAATTCGGCGCTCATCGGGTGGCTGCCGCTCCTTCCGGTCCGTGCAGTACGGCCATCAGCCGCAGCATGGGTTCGCCTGAGGTTTCCATGGACTTCACCAGTCGCAGCCGCTCATCGGCGGTCACCGCGGCCTGGTGCCGGGCGGTGCCGCCGATCGCCTCCTGCTTCCAGTGGGTGACGCGCTTGCGGTACGGGGCGAGGGTGTCCTCGATCTGCCGCGCGTAGGCGGCCTCCCGTTCCCGGAGATGGCCGAGGGCGGCCTCCATGGCGCCGGGGACGAGGTGTTGCAGGTGTGCCAGCTCGTCCGGGGTGGCGGCGCGTCCCGGCATGCGGGAGGTGACGCCGCACCGGGCGAGGAACGCGTTGTCCATGCGCTCCGCGGTCATGGGCGGCGTGCCGTCGCTCCCGTCCGCTTCCCGGGTCGCCGTCACGGCGATCCACTCCACGACGGTGGGGCGGCCCAGGGCGTTGGAGTAGATGCCCTGGACGAGGAAGACCGGTCCGGGGACGGGCGCGGACAGCACGGGGGCCTCGTTGCGGCCGAAGGCCACCAGCACCTTGTCGGTGAGCCAGTCCAGGACGGGGTGGACATCGCTCACGTAGGAGACGGTGGGCCACTGGGTGTCGGCGGAGTCCAGCGCGGCCTTGAGGCGGCGGTCGGCGAGGGTCTTGTCGAAGGTGACAAGGAGCCGGCCGGGGCTCTTCTCGCTGGGCAGGACGCCCTGTTCGCGCAGGTAGGAGCGGGGCAGGTCGCGGAAGCGGTGCTGGAGGTCGGCGGGTGGCTCGAAGGCGACGGTGCCGTCCTGTTCGCGGCGCAGCGCCAGGACGTCCTCGGGGGCGCGGCCGTCGCAGACCTGCTGGATGGCGGCGTCGAAGTAGTCGGCGGAGGTCTCGAAGAGGCTGGGGACCTCGGCGCGGGGAATCTCCTGCGCCGAGGCCTCGGCGCCGCGCGCCCGGGCGGCCTCGACGCGGCCGAGCAGGCCGGCCATGACGGAGGGGCCGGCCTTGCGGGAGGTGTCGATGGACTGTTCGACCGTGCGGCCGGCGATCAGGTCCTTGGTCAGCCGGTCGTCCTCCTCCTTCGCCCGGTACAGGCCGGTGACGGCTTCCGCCGTGCCGTCGATGCGGTGCGCGTGTTCCTCGCGGGCGAGCAGCTTCTCACCGACCAGGCGGTCGTCCAGGGGCCGTGGCTCGCCGGTCTCGGGGTCGGAGCGCCACGGGATGTCGGAGGTGAGGACGAGGGCGCGGAACTCGGGGCTGTGTTCCTGCCCGTAGCGGTCGATACGGCCGTTGCGCTGTTCGATGCGGATCAGGGACCAGGGCAGGTCGTAGTGGATCAGCTGGTGGCACTGGTGGTGGAGGTTGACGCCCTCGGAGGCGATGTCGCCGGTGAGCAGCACGCGCAGCGGGGAGGCCTGGAGGCCGAAGTCGCTGACGATCTTCTGCTGTTCCTCGTCGCTGTTGGCGTCGCCGTGCATCACCTGGACGGTGCCGCCGTACGCGAGCCAGGGCTTCTTGGGGTTGGTCTCGCGGGCTTCCGGGTCGGTCACCGGGAAGCCGAGGGCCGCGGGTACGGCCGCGCCCAGCCAGGTGAGCGTGGGCACACTCTCGGAGAAGACCACGACGCGGGTGTCGGAGCCGGGGCCGACGCCGAGGGCGCGCAACTGGTCCACGAGTGCGGCGAGTTTGGCGGAGTCCCGGTCCTCGATCCGGGCGGCGAGGGCGCGCAGGTCCTCCAGGGCGGCGCTCTCGGCCGCCCGCGCGGCGGGGTCGGGGCTCTTGGCGATGGTGCGCTGCCGGGTGGTGACGGTGGCGAGCAGCGCGTGGTGGGAGGAGAGGAACGACTTCAGCAGGGTGTACGGGAACAGCTGGTGGCCGCTGACCGACGCGGTGGCCTCGTCGCGCGGGATCCAGCGGTCGGCCAGTTCGGCGAGGACGGCCTGTTCCTTCTCGCCGGCCGGGGCGTGCACGGGGAGTGAGGGGCCGCGCGTCGCCCAGGCTCCCTGAAGGGACTCGCGGACCTCGGGGCTGGTCTTGGTGCGGCGGATGTAGAGGTGGGAGAGGTCCTTCACCTCGTACTGGTGCGGGTCGGCGATGGCGGCCGGGTCCAGCAGCCGGATCAGTTCGGCGAAGGAGGCCGGGTCGCCGTTGTGCGGGGTGGCCGAGGCCAGGATCAGGGCGTCGGTGCGGGGGGCCAGCAGCCGGGCGAGGGCGTTGCGCTCGGAGCCGCGCGAGATGAGGTTGTGGGACTCGTCGATGACGACGGCGTCCCAGCGGGTGTTCTCCAGGTGGTGGGCGTAGAGGTTCTTGTTCTTGAGGGTGTCGACGGAGACTATGACCCGCTTGAAGTAGGCGAACGGGTTCCGTCCGGAGGGGATTTCCTGCTGGGCGCGCTGGATGCCGGCCGAGTCCAGGCGTACCAGGGGGATGGAGAAGCGGGTCCACAGTTCGCGCTGGAACTGTTCGAGGACGTGCTGCGGGCTCACCACGAGGATGCGCTCGCCCCGGCCGCGGCGGATCAGTTCGGCGAGCAGCAGGCCGATCTCCAGGGTCTTGCCGAGGCCGACCACATCGGCGATCAGCAGCCTGGGCTGCGGGTTAGCCATGGACAGGGCCAGCTCGGCGGGGCGCAGCTGGTGGCGCTGGGAGTCCATGAGGAAGTTGTCGGCCAGGGCCAGGCCGTGCTCGGTCTGGGGCAGGAAGGACTTGCGGATGAGTGCTTCCAGGTAGAGGCGGGCCCGGCTGTGGTTGGCGGAGCGGTCGGGGACCAGGGTGGTGGCGTGCGGGTCCAGCAGCTGGATGTGGTCGAGCTTGTCGTAGAAGACGGCCTCGATGTCGCGGACGAAGGGGCTGACGCCGGTGACCTCGACCAGAGTGTCGCCGTTGCCGATGTTCTCGGACTTGCGGACCAGCCACTGCTCCTCGCGGACGATGACCTGTGCGCCGGGCGGGAACCCGGAGTGGCGCCGGGCGCGTCCGCCCTGCTCGTCCGGCGGAGTGGCGGACTGTTCGGGGAGCCAGCGGGCCCAGTTGTCGGCGTCCGGGCCGGAGGCGGGTGCGGCACCGGTGTTCTCGGTGGGTCGCGGCCGCTCGGGGGTGGGGGTGTGCGTCACAGCTGGGGTCCCGTCGCGTAGGCGGCGCGCAGTTCGTCGGCGACGCGCCGGGAAGCGGGCAGGCGGGACGTGTGGCCACGGCCCGGGAGCTGCCGGGCGCCGGTGGCGGTGGTGCTGTCGTCGGTTTCCGGGTGCGTGGTGATGGCCACGGGGCCCGGCTGTGCCGCTTGCTGAGGGCTCCGGCCGGAGGCGGCCGGCGCGCCGGGCTTCCCGGGGCCGTCGGCGGCACGGGAGTGGTGCGAGCCGGAGCCGTGCGCGCCGGAGGAGGCGCCGGGTTCCGCCGGCGCGTCCGCGTCACCGGGCCGTGGGGCGCCGACCGCGTCCAGGGCGTCCTCGTCGAGCCTGGCCCCGAACTGCTCCTCCAGCCGCCGCAGTCGCTCCTCGATCGACGGGGTCATTCTCTCCTCGGGCGCTGTCTCCGCCGGGCGGAACGTACGCGTGATCAGGGCGCGGCGCCCCAGGGCCGGGCTCAGTCCGGCATCCCGCAGCAGCGTGGCGCAGATCTCCCCCACCTCCTCCAGCCCGGGCCGCGCGTGCGGGTCGTGCGCCAGCATGGCCGCCAGCAGGTCGTGCAGCGGACCGGCCGGCAGTCCGCTCAGGTCCGGGGCGGTCTCCCGCAGGACGACCTTTCGGTGCACGGCCTCCCAGCCGTTCCCGTCGTACGGGTAGTGGCCGCTCGCCGCGTACAGCAGCACCGTGCCGAGCCCGTACACGTCGCCTGCCGGGCTCGGATCGCCTTCGCCCAGCGCTTGTTCGGGCGGCATGCAGCGGATGGTGCCGATGACCACGCCGGATCGGGTGAGCGTGGCGTGGCCGGCCTCGGTGATGGCGCCCAGACCGAAGTCGATGATGCTCGGGCCGCCCTCGCCCATGATGACGTTCTGCGGCTTGAGGTCACGGTGCAGCAGGCCCACGGCGTGGACGGCGGACAGCCCTTCGGCGAGGAGGGCACCGGCGCTGGCCACCAGCGCGGGCGGCAGCGGGCCGTGCTCGTCGACACCCTCCAGCAGTGTGCCGCCGGGCACGTACTCCATGGCCATCCAGGGACGGTCCGCGTACGGGTCGGCGTCGAGGAAGCGGGCGACCCGGTCGGTGCCGCTGACGGTCCGGGCGATGAGCGCTTCCCGTTCGAAGCGCTGCCGGGCGTGCGGATCGAGCCGGTCGCCGCGGATCAGTTTGACGGCGACGGGCGCCCCGGCGGGCGAATAGGCGAGAAATACCTCCCCCATGCCCCCGGTGCCCAGCTCCCGTACCACCACATAACGCCCGATTCGCTCCGGGATCATGTTCATGATCTCCCCACACCCCACACACTCCGGCGGAGCGACCCAGCCTATCCGGTCACCCGCGCCTCCACCCGGAAGTCCTGATCAACCCGCACGACCCACCCCAGGGAACCCATGAAGCCCATGGAACGCATTATCCCCATAAGAGGAAGTCCGCATGAAATAAACATGAGTTGGCCTCTTCATCCATATTTCTCATTCCACTACGCTCACCGCGACCCGAATCAGCCCTGGTGGGGGGTGGACGTTGGCGCGCCACAATTCCGGAGAACACCAGCCACACATCGCATCCACAGCATCCGTGGAACACCTCGTGACCGTCTTCGCGCGGGAGGTCGCCGCGAAACTGCGCGGCGACGGCAGCAGAGAAGACGCACTGACCACACCCGTGGAAACCCTGCTGCGCGCCATGGGCCGCCGACAGGGCGTCTCCCTGGTGGCGCACGGCCAGATCCCCATCCCCAGCCTGAGAGTCAGACCCGACTTCGCCATCGGAATCAGCAACCGGATCATCGGGCACATCGAACTGAAAGCTCCCGGCAAAGGGGTCGATCCCACCCGGTGGCGGCCGAAGGACCACGACCGCACGCAATGGGAGAAATTCCGTGCCCTGACCAATGTGCTGTACACGGACGGCACGCACTGGGCGCTGTACCGCGAAGGGACCCAGGTCGGCCCGACCGCCGTCCTGGCCGGCGATCTCCGTGCCGGGGAACTCACCCCGGGCCCGGAATTCGAGGCGCTGATCACGCGATTCCTCCACGCCACCCCGCCGCGCTCGGACAGCGTCGGCGTCCTCGTCCCCCGGATCGCCCGGCTCTGCTCACTGCTGCGCGAGGAGGTACGCGAACGCCTGGAGCGCGAGACCCGCCAGGAGACCGGCCAGGCCTTCACCGTGCTCGCCAACGACTGGCGTGACCTGCTCTTCCCGGACGCCACGCGGGAGGAGTTCGCCGACCAGTACGCCCAGACGCTGACCTTCGCGCTGCTGCTCGCCCGCATCGAAGGCATCGACCTCGCCGATCAGCCGCTGCGCGAAGTGGCGGGCAAACTGAGCAAGACGCACTCCCTCATGGGCAAGGCCCTCGCCGTGCTCACCGACGACGCGCTCGACGATCTCCGGGGAGTGGTGGGCACGATGGTCCAGGTGGTCTCCGCCGTGGACCCGGCGCTGTTCGAGGACCGGACCGGAGACGCCTACCTGCACTTCTACGAACGCTTTCTGTCCGCGTACGACCCGAAGCTGCGGCAGGAGACGGGCACGTACTACACACCCAACGAGGTCGTGGACTTCATGGTCCGCTTCACGGACTCCCTGCTGCGGGAACGACTCGGCCGCCGCAAGGGGTTCCGCGACGAGGACGTCACGGTGGTGGACCCGGCGACCGGCACCGGAACGTTCCTCATCAACATCATCGACCGGGTGGCCAAGGACGAGGCGAGCGAACTCGGCGAAGGGCTGGTGCCGGGGACCCTGCGGGATCTGTCCCGGCGGCTGATCGGCTTCGAGAAGCAGACCGGGCCGTACGCGGTGGCCGAACTGCGGCTCAGCCACACGTTCAAGGCCCATGGAACGGAGATCCCCGAAGACTCACTGCGGCTGCACGTGGCGGACACCCTGGACGACCCCGCCGTCGAACACCACCTCGGCTTCCACTACGAGGCCATCGCCAAGCACCGCCGCCTCGCCAACCAGGTCAAGGCACGCGAGCAGGTCATGGTCGTCATCGGCAATCCCCCTTACCGGCGCGGGGTCAAGCGGGCCGGTCTCGGACGGTGGGTGGCCGAGGGCAACGACAACGACCGCACCGCGATCCTCGACCGGTTCCGGGGAGCCGGACCGGCCCGTACCCAGTACGCCCTGGACAACCTCTACATCTACTTCTGGGCGTGGGCGGCCTGGAAGGTCTTCGATCTCCCCGCGGCGGAGCCCGGGCCGGACGAGGGGGAGACGCGGCCCGGTGTGATCGCCTTCATCACCCACTCCGGCTTCCTGGACAGTTCCGGCACGGCGGGGATGCGGCAGTATCTGCGCCGGGTGGCCGACGAGGGGTGGATCATCGGCCTGACCCCGGAGCGCTCCCCCTACCCGGATGTCGGAACCAGGGTCTTCGCCGGCGTCCACAGGGAGATCTGCGTGGCGGTCTTCGTGCGGCGCGGGCAGCCACAGACGGACGAACCGGCCGTGGTACGGCGCTTGGACGTGCCGGCGGGCAGCCGGGAAGCGAAGTTCGCGTGGCTGGACGGGCTGACTCCGGACGGCCACCGGTCGGGCAGCGGGTGGCAGGAGTGCGCGAACGGCTGGACCGACCCGTTCCAGCCGGCGGCGGGGAGCGATTGGTCGGCGATGCCGTCGCTGGAAGATCTTCTGCCATGGCACAGCCCGGGGAACAAGAACAATCGCAGCTGGCCTGTGTCTCCCGATCAGAGCACACTGCGCGAACGCTGGCGGGCCCTCGTCAATGCTCCCAAGGCACTCAAGCCGAACCTCCTGAAAAGCACGCGGGACAGGCACCCGGACAAGGCCGAGCCAGCGCTGCCCGGTCAGCGAGCGAGCAGCCCCCTGAGCACCGAAACGGACAACTCCGCGGTTCTGTGCTCCTACGGCAGGATGACCTTCGATCGACAATGGATCGTGGCGGACCGCCGGGTCATCGACTTTCCCCGTCCGCCGCTGTGGCTCGCGCGGGGCGACCGCCAGATCCATCTCACCGAGTTGCACACCGAAGCGGGACGCCAGGGGCCCGCGCTCGGATTCACCGCGTTGCTCCCCGACATGCACCACTTCAAGGGGACCGAAGGCGGTCGTGTCACCCCCCTATACCGCGACCCGTTCGGCAACCTCCCGAATGTCACCCCAGGCCTGGCCGCCGCCCTGTCCGGCGCCCTCGGCATTCCCGTACCGGCCGAGGACATCTTCAGCTACACGGCGGGGGTCGCCGCCCACCCCGGCTACACCGCCCACTATCAACAGGAACTGGCCTCCCGGGGAGTCCGCGTTCCGCTCACCCGCGATCCCGAACTCTGGCGCGCCACCGTCGAGGCGGGACGGCGCGTTCTGTGGCTGCACACGTTCGGGGAACGCTGCGCCGACCCCTCGGCGGGGCGCCCGCACGGCACCCCGCGCCTCCCGGACGCGGAGCGCCCGTTGTGCCACAACCCGATCGGGGACACACCGGGCGGCATGCCCGAGACGATCACCCACGACGCGAGCACCCGCACACTGACCGTCGGAACCGGCACGATCAGCCCAGTGCCCCGGGAGGTGTGGGAGTACCGCATCGGCGGTGTCCAGGTGATCCGCAAGTGGTTCGGCTTCCGCAAGCGGGCGCCCGACGTGGAACGGCAGACCCCGCTGAACGACATCCTTCCCGACTGCTGGCCCACCGAGTACACCAGAGAGCTGCTGCGTGTGCTCAACGTCCTGGGCCTGCTGGTGAAGATGGAACCCGATCAGGCGGCTCTGCTGAGCGCGATCGACGCCGGTCCACAGATCAGCACCTCCGAACTCACCCGTCTCGGTGTACTGCCGGTGTCCCCCTCCGCGAAGAAGGCACCCCGGGTCCCGGCACCCTCCCAGCAGGACACACTGGACTTCGAGCCCGGCGATCCCGGGGCCCCGCCCTCTCGGAAACGCCCTCGCCGACCCGCTTGAGCACCTGACCACGGTGCGGCACCGAGTCGTACCCGGTCATCGGCCGGGCACGGAGCGGACCGGTCGCCTGTCATCCCGCTGCGTCGGCCCCGGGAAACGCCGGGGCCCGCTCGCCGCGGGCCCCGGTGTCACTGTGCTTCGGGTGCCGCGTCCACCAGGTGGTCCAGGACCAGCATGTGGCCCGGGGCGTGGGTGATGGCGTACTCCGGGGCCGCGGCCGGGAGGGCGAGTTGGGGGGTGACCCCGCAGGCCCAGAAGACCGGGACGTCGCCGTCCTCGATCACCGGGGACGGGCCGAAGTCCGGGCGGGACAGGTCGGCGATGCCCAGGGCCGCCGGGTCGCCGATGTGGACGGGGGCGCCGTGGCCGGTCGGGTAGCGCGCGGTGATCTCGACGGCGCGCGCGACCAGGGCGGCCGGGATGGCCCGCATGCTGACCACGAGCGGCCCCGACAGCCGCCCGGCCGGCCGGGTCGGCACGTCCGTGACGTACACCGGCGGCGCCGCCGAGCCGGGCGCGTACCGCACCGGGACGCCGGCCCGGCGCAGCGGCCCCTCGAAGGTGTGGCTGCACCCCAGCAGGAACCCCACGGAGTCCTCGCGCCAGTACGGCGTGATGTCGTGCGGCTCGCCGGCCGGTTCGCCGTGGCGCCACAGGCGGTAGCGCGGCAGGTCGGTGCGCAGGTCGGCCACCGTCGTCCCGACGCGCACCACCGGGTCGCCCGGTTCGGTCACCGCGATGACCGGGCAGGGCTTCGGGTTGCGGACGCAGTACAGCAGGACGTCGTAGGCCAGTTCGCGCGGCACGATGACGAGGTTGGCCTGCTGGTGGCCGTCCAGGATCCCGGCCGTGGGGCCGGTCCACCGCCCCGCCGCCGCCAACTCGCGCAGCTCACGGGGGGTGTCGGGGGCCCCGGCGCTCATGTCAGCTCCAGCTTGCTGGACTCGGGCACGGTGCGCAGCGTGATCAGCGCCATCGCGGCCGCGCCCATCAGCAGGAAGCCGGGGGCCAGGAGGTTGCCGGTGGTGGCGATGAGCCAGGTCGCCAGGTACGGGGTGAGGCCGCCGCCGATGATGGTGCCGATGTTGAAGCTGAAGGACAGGCCGGTGTACCGCACCCGGGTCGGGAACTGTTCGGCGTACGTCGGGTAGGTGACGGACTGGACGATCGGCATCGGCAGGGCGAGGACGATCATGGCGAGGACGGCGAGCGGGAAGCTGCCGATGCCCATGACGAGCATGGCCGGCACGACGAGGACCGCGTAGCCGGTGAAGCCGACGGTGATGACCTTCTTGCGGCCCCAGGTGTCGGAGAGCCCGCCGAACAGGGGCATCAGACAGGCCACGAAGAAGCTGATCCCGCCCATGATCCAGAAGGTGGAGGACTTGGGGTAGCCCAGTTCCGAGGTGAGGTAGATGTTCATGAAGATCAGGCCGACCCAGTAGCCGCAGTTGGACCCGATGGCCAGCAGCGTCACCTTGAGGACCGGGCCCCGGTACCGGGTGAGCACCTCGGTCAGCGGCGCCTTGGCCGTGGCGTCCTCCTCCTTGGTGGTCAGGAACGCCTCGGAGTCCTCAAGTCGGTTGCGGGCGAGCAGCGCGACGGCGATCAGCGGCAGGGAGAGCAGGAAGGGGATGCGCCAGCCGAAGTCCTGGAGCTGCTGTTCGGTCAGGACGGTGCTCAGGACGCCGGCCACCAGCGCGGCCGTTCCGCCGCCGAGCGCGACGCCGACGGGGGTGAAGGCGCCGAAGAAGCCGCGCCGTCCGGGCGGGGCGGACTCGGCGAGGTAGGTGGCGGAGCCGGTGACCTCGCCTCCGGCGAAGAAGCCCTGCGCCAGCCGGACCAGAAGGAGCCCGATGGGCGCGGCGACGCCGACGGTCTCCGCGGTGGGCAGAAGTCCGACGGCCGCGGTGGCGGATCCCATGCCCACGACGGTGAGGATCAGCACGGGCTTGCGGCCCATCCGGTCACCGAGCCGGCCGAGCACGATGCCGCCCAGCGGGCGCATCAGGAAGGCGCTGCCGAAGACGGCGAGGGTGGCCAGCAGCGAGGCGGTGGGGTCGTCGTCGGGGAAGAAGTGCGGTCCGATGACGACGGCGAGGTAGCCGTAGACGCCGAACTCGTAGTACTCGATGGCGGTGCCCGCGGCGGCGGCGACGGCCGCCCTGCGGGAGCGGCGCGGGGTGCTGTCCTGACCCGCTGTTCTCTCCCCGGTCGCGGGCGGGGGCGTTGATAGGCTCGTCATGGGCGTGCTCCGGTTCTGACATGTCCTGTGGCAGGGATGTGCGGCCAGTCGTGCGGGGCGTCCGCGTGCAGACGCGGGTGCGGGTACGGCGCCGGGGCCCGTATGACGGTCATCCGCAGGACTGGACCTCCTGCTGATGACCGTCGCTCCGTCCGGGCGGTGTCAGACGGCGAAGAGCTGCTCCAGGTCGGCGAACGCCTTGAACTCCATGGCGTTGCCGGCCGGGTCGAGGAAGAACATCGTCCACTGCTCGCCGGGCTCGCCCTCGAAGCGGACGTAGGGCTCGATGACGAACGCGGTGCCGATCGCGGTGAGCCGCTCGGCCAGCGCCTTGAACTCCTCGACGGGCAGCACCAGTCCGAAGTGCGGCACCGGGACCTGATGACCGTCGACCGGGTTGGTGCCGGCGACGCCGTCCCGGGGGGTGCCGGAGGGGCCGTCGCCGACCTGGTGGGTGACGACCTGGTGGCCGCCGAAGTTCCAGTCGATCCACTTGGTGTCCGAGCGGCCCTCGGTGAAGCCGAGCACCGTTCCGTAGAAGGCGCGGGCCGCTTCGATGTCGTCGACGGGGATGGCCAGGTGGAAGGGGACGAGGCCGGTGGGCTTGGTGGTCATGGTGGCTCTCTTTCGCTGGGAGGGGTGAGAGGGACGGTCGTTGACGTGCGGGTGTGTGCGGGTGCGGTGGTGCGGGCCGGGGCCTCCTGTCAGCGGGCCGGTACGAGGCGCAGCTCGTCCCCGGGCAGGGTCTGGCCGACGAGGTCGATGTCGGTGTCCGTGACCACCCCGATGACCGGATAGCCGCCGGTGACGGGGTGGTCGGAGAGGAACACGATCGGCTCGCCGGACGGCGGGATCTGGATGGCGCCGCGCACGGTGCCCTCACTGGGCAGGTGTACGGAGCCGATGGCCAGCGGCGGCCCGGTGAGCCGGGCGCCGACGCGGTCGGTCTGGGCGGAGATCCGCCAGGTGGTGGCGGTCAGCCGCTGCCGGTCGGCCGTGTCGAACAGGTCCTCGCGCGGCCCCCAGCGGAACCTGGCGGTGGCGGCGCCGGCGGACGGTACGGCGCTGAAGGCCAGTTCGACCGGGACGCCGGGGACCGGGCGGGCGGGGCCCAGGCCCAGCACCGTACCGGCGGCCAGGGGCGGGGGCCCGAGGCCGGTGAGGGAGTCGCGGGAGGCGGAGCCCAGGACGCGGGTGGCCTCGACGCCGCCGCAGACCGCCAGGTACGTGCGGCAGCCGGCCCAGGGGCGTCCGATGGTGAGGCGGGCGCCGGCGGGCAGGTGCACGAGGGTGGGGTCGGGGACGCGGACGCCGTTCACCGTCACCGGCGCCGGGGCCCCGGTGACGGCCGCGTACCGGGCCGTCGAGAGCGTGAGTTCCAGTCCGCCGAGGGTCATTTCGAGGGCGGGGGTGTTCTCGGGGTTGCCGACCAGGCGGTTGGCGAGCGTGAAGCTGCGCCGGTCGGCGGGCCCGGCGGTGGGCACGCCGAGGTGGGCGAGCCCGGTACGGCCCAGGTCCTGGACGGTGGTGGCGACGCCGGCCGCGGCGACGGTCAGGGTGCCGGTGGTTCCGGTGGTGGGGGTGGTGACGGTGCCGGTGGTCATGGGCCGACCGCCTCGAAGACGACGCGGTCGCCGATGGCGAGGCGGTTCGGCGGGGTGGCGTCCACGTCCCACAGCCGGGTGGTGGTGACCCCGATCTGGTGCCAGCCGCCCGGGGTTCCGCCGGGGTAGACGACGGTCTGGTTCCCGGCGATGGCGACCACGCCGGCCGGGACCCGGGCGCGCGGGCTGTCCAGCCGGGGCAGCCGCAGGGGTTCGGGGAGGCCGTCGAGGTAGGCGAATCCGGGGGCGAAGCCGAAGAAGGCGACGGTGTGCCGGCCGCCGGTGTGCCGGCGCACGGCCTCGGCCCGGGTGAGGCCGGCGCGGGCGGCGACCGCGTCGAGGTCGGCGCCGTCGTAGCGGACCGGGATCACCACGGTACGGGCGGCGGTCCGCGGCCCGGAGCGTATGCCGCCGTCGTCACCGTCGTTACCGACCGCCGCCGCGTCGAGGAGCCGGGTCAGCCGGCCGGCCAGCCGCTCCATGGCGGCGGCGTGTTCGGCCACCACCAGCACGGTGGTGGCGGCCGGGACGACCTCCCGCAGCTCGGCGGACCAGGACGCGGCCCGGATGGCCAGGGCCAGTTCGGCGGGGCGGTGGCCGGGACACTCGACCAGCCAGCCGCGGTCACCCGCCCGCCGCAGCCGCGCCCCGCCGGCAGCCGCGCCCGTCACGGCGCGGCCTCCGCCGTGACCTCCGCGGTGACCTCCACCGACGCGCCCGCCCCGCCCGGGAGTTCGGCCGGGGTGCCCACCGTGACCCCGCCCACCGCCAGGGCCTCCCGTACGGCGGCGGCAATCGCGACCGCGCCGGGGGTGTCGCTGTGTACGCACAGCGCCGCGATGTCCCCGCCGTCCGGGGCGACCCGCACCGCGTGGCCGTTCACCGAGAGCACCGTTCCGGTCTGCGCCATCCGCAGCGCGCGCCGCGCCGCCTCGGCCGGGTCGGTGATGACGGCGCCCGGCTGGGAGCGCGGGACGAGCAGGCCCTCGTCGGTGTAGCCGCGGTCCACGAACGCCTCCGCCAGGGGCCGTACTCCGGCGATCAGCGCGCGGTCCCAGACCTCGGTGCGCGGCTGGCACAGCAGCGGCAGCTCCCGGTCGTAGAGGGTGACGGCCTCGACGATCGCCGAGGCGTGCCCGGCGTGCCGGGCCGCCGCGTTGTAGAGCGCTCCGTGGGCCTTCACATAGCTGATCCGGCTCCCGGCCAGGCGGGCGAAGACCTCCAGGGCGCCCATCTGGTACAGCAGTTCGTTGACCAGCGTGGCGGGCGGCACCTCGATGAAGCGCCGGCCGAAGCCGGCCAGGTCGCGGTAGGAGACCTGCGCGCCGATCGCGACCCCCCGGGCGGCGGCGTCCGCGCAGGTGCGGCGCAGGATGTCGGGGTCCCCGGCGTGGAATCCGCAGGCGACGTTGGCGGCGGTGACCCGGTCGAGCAGCGGCCCCTCGTCGTCCGGGCCCCAGGCGCCGAAGCCTTCGCCGACATCGGTGTTGAGGGCGAGCACGGTCATCGGCCGGACTCCGCCCAGTAGTCCGCGATGGTGCCGCTGCTGTTCTCCCAGGCGGTGTGCAGCCCTTGCTGGCCGCCGTCGATGTGGGCGGTGATCTGCCGGGCGAGTTCGGCGGCGTCGCCGTCGGCCAGGGCCTGGACCATGGCGGCGTGTTCGCTCTGGACGCGGTCGTAGGCGCAGGTGCCGTGCACGTAGAACCGCGAGTACGGCTCCAGGCGGTGGTACATCTGCGCGATGATCTCGTAGCGCAGCGGCAGCCGGGAGAGCCGGTACATGTCGAGGTGGAAGGCGAGGTTGGTGCGGGACCAGGAGTCCGCGCCGGTCTCGGCGACGCGGTCCATGCGGTCCACCATCTCCTCGAACCGGCTGATGTCGCGCCGCGAGACGCGCTCGGCGACGTGCTCGGCGAAGCTCGGTTCAATGAGCCGGCGCAGGTTGTAGACCTCGTCGATCTCCTCCAGGTCGAGCACCGTCACGAAGGTGCCGCGGCCCGGTGTCGAGCGCAGCAGGCCCTCGCTGATCAGGGTGCGCATGGCCTCGCGCAGCGGGATGCGGCTCACCCCGAAGCGGTCGGCGAGTTCGTCCTGCACCAGGCGGTGCCCGGGCGGGTAGACGCCCTCGACCACCAGTCGGCGCAGCTCACTGGTGACGGCGTCGGCACCGCCCGCGTCACCCCGGAGAGTTCGGTCTGCTCGGCTCATGCCCTTCTGTATACAGTGAATACGCCGAGTTGCGATACGGGTCGACCGGAGTTGATCGGGGATTTACCCGGCCGAAACCGGGCTCACCCCGCGCGCCCCGCCTCCCGGTCGGCCGCGACAGGCGTACGACCGGCGCACATGACCGTCCGCGTGCGCATTCTGACCGTTCGGTGACCGCCTCAGAGCGGGCGTCGGCCACTCTCTCGCAGGTCACCGGCGCCCGGCCCGCCTCCGGACCGGCGCCACACAACCGCCACGGCGTGCACGGATTGCCAACATGTTGTCGCTGATCGTCAATGCCTGCACGGGTACTCCTCATGCAGACTCCCGGAGTTGGGTGCCTCCCGGGCCGACCGGCTCACTCGGATCGCATGTCTCACAGAGGGTCAGACTGCGCATGTCTGTTTCCACGCCACCGTCCGTTTCCACACCCCGGACCACCTGGTACGGGGCGACGCCGGCCCAGCAGGGCATCTGGATCCTCGACCGGATCGAGCGCCTGCGCCCGACCTATCTCATCCCCACGGTCCTGGAGTTCACCGGCCCAGTGGACCACCAGGCGCTCACCGGGGCCACCCGCGCCACCCTCGCCCGTTACCCCGCCCTGCGCTCCCGGTTCCGGCTGGACACCCGGCACCGCCGGGTGGAGTACCGCACCGACGGTCCGCCCGCGGAGGTCGGCTTCATCGACGCGGTCGCCGAGGAGTGGACGGCGGAGGAACTGGCCGCCCTCATCGAGGCGCTGTGCTACACCCCGTTCGACCTCGGCGCCGAGGCACCGGCCCGCGCCGAGATCATCCGCACCGGTGCCGAGAGCACCCTCCTCGTCCTCACCGTGCACCACATCGTCTTCGACGCGACCTCCCGGGAACTCGTCCTGGACGAGATCACCGGCCGCTACCGCGCGGCGGTCCTGGGCACGCCCTTCACCCCGCGCCGCGCCGTCCACCCGGACGAGGTGCGGCCGGCCGCCCCGGCGGCGGACCTGGCCGAGCGGGTGAGCGAGGCCGCCGCCCGCCTGCGGGGCGCCCCCACCACCGTGGACCTGCCCTACGTCCGTGACCCGCACGGCGACCTCCCCATGCTGGGCGGCTGGCAGCGCACCACGCTCGACGCCGGCACCACCGAGCGGGTGACCGAGGCCGCCGCCCGCGAGGGCTGCACCCCGTTCATGACGGGGGTGGCGCTGCTCGCCGGGGCGCTCGCCCGGCGCGGCGAGCAGCGCGACTTCCTGTTCGCCGTCGTCTGGCCCGGCCGGGACGACCCGGCCTCCGCCGAGGTCGTCGGGATGTTCATGTCGACGCTGATCCTGCGGGTCGGCCTCACCGCGACCACCACCTGGCGCGAACTCCTGGCCACCGCACGGACCGCGGGCATGGAGACCTTCATCGACTGCGATGTCCCGCTGGACGCGCTCGCCGCCGAACTCGACGCCGACCGCGAAGTGGGCCGGCTCCCCCTGTCCCCCGTCCTGGTCAACATGGCCGACAGCCCCGGCACCATCGCCCTCGCCCCCGGCGTGCGGGGCCGCTACCGGCCGCTGGAACCCCAGTACAGCAAATGGGACCTGGCCCTGTTCGTCCATCTCGACGAGGAGGACGGCGAGCGTCCCCGGCTGGGCTTCTCCCTCGACCACCCGGCGGCGCTGTTCGACGACGCCGCCATCAACGACCTGCTCACGGCACTGCGACGCGGTGCCGCCGATCTCGCACACGACCCGGAGGACCTGGTGCTGAAGCCCGCGGCGGAAGACAAAGTCAACGACCCGGCTGCCCGGCTGGAGATGGTGCGCGCGGTGTGGTGCGAGGTGCTCGGCACCGACCACGTCACCGACGACATCAGCTTCTTCGACGCCGGCGGCGACTCGCTGCGCCTGGTCGTCCTGGTGGAACGGCTGCGCGAGGTGTCCGGGCGGATGGTGAAGACCGTGGACCTCTTCCGGGCCGGCACCGTGCGCGGCCAGGCCGATCTGCTGGCCACCCTGGGCACCACCGGCGACGGGAACGGCGGCGGTGGCAGCGCGCGCGACCGGCTGCTCGGCGCGGTGCGGCAGCAGAAGGCGGCCGGACCGCAGGGCTAGGGCCTGTCCGACGGAATGCCCGCGGGCCCGCCCGGGAGCTCCTCCCGTGGCGGCCCCGCGGCCCCCGTACGCCCGTCCCCACCCGCCCGTCACCGACCGTCCGCCCCGACCTCGTTCCCCTCTCGCCTGTGGCCCCGGCGGCCGTGCCCGGCCGTGCGCGGGCGGGCCACGGCGGGAATCCGGCTCGCCCTGGAGAGAAAAGATGTCGCTTGATGCGTGCGCGATCGCCGTTCTCGGACCGGACACCGACCCGGGAACCTTCACCGACCACAGCTTTCTGGCACTCGGCGGTGATTCGCTGCGCGCCATGAGACTGGCCGCCCTGGCGCGCGAACGCCTGGGCGTACGGCTGTCGTTGTCGGCTCTGCTGGACCGCACCCCGCTCGCCGGGGTGTTCGCCGAGGCGGTGGCCACCGCCCCGCCCGGCGGCCCCGTCACCGCCGCCCCGGAAGCCGACGCGGCGCAACCGGTGCCCGCCGCCCTCTCCCCGGCGCAGCGCGGGATGTGGCTCATCGAACGGCTCACCGGCGACTCCCCGTACCACCTGGTCTTCATCTGCTTCGTCACCGCCGGCCGGCTGGAGGCGGGCCCGCTGGCCGCCGCGCTCGCGCAGACGGCCGCCCGCCATCCCGGTCTGCGCACCGTCTACCGCGAACACGACGACGAGGCCGTGCCCGAGGTCCTCGCCGACCACACGCCCCAGGTCGAGACCCTCACCCTGAGCGCGTCCACCACGGACACCGCCGGGACGGAGGCGGCGGTGCGCCGGGCCGCCGAGGAGTTCGGCCGGCGCCCCTTCGACCTCGCCGCCGCCCCCGCCCACCGCTACCTGCTGATCGAGGACGGCGCCGGCGGGCAGGCGCTGGTGCTGACGGCCCACCACATGGTGCTGGACGGCTGGTCCGTCGGCCTGCTCCTGGACGAGATCGTCGCCCGGTACGGCGCGCTGACCGCCGGCACCCCCACGCCGTCCGCCGAGCCCGGCGTGGCGCCCCAGGCGCTCGCCCGCCACCAGGCCGCCGCCCGCGACGGCGGCGACTGGGAGCGGCAGGCCGAGTTCTGGGTCAAGCACCTGGACGGGGTGCCCACCGTGCTGGAGGTGCCGGCCGACCGGCCGCGCCCCGCGCTCCAGGACCCCGCCGGGGCCCGCGCCCCGCTGGACCTGGGGGCCGCCGCCAGCGAGGCCGTCACCGCCCGGGCCCGCGAGGCGGGCGTCACCCCGTTCGCGCTGCTGCTCGCCGCCTTCGCGCTGACGCTCGCCCGCCGCACCGGGGTCCGCGCCCTGCTCGTGGGGGTGCCGCTCACCGGCCGGGACACCAGCGAGCTGGAGCGGCTGGTCGCGGTCGCCGGCAATCTGGTGCCGGTCCGCGTCGACGTGGACGACGACGCGACCGTCGACGCCTACCTCCGGTCCGTCCACCACGCGCTCGGCCTCGCCATCGACGCCGGAGGACTGCCCTTCGAGGAACTCTCCTCCCGGCTGGGCGTGGAACGCGCCCTGGGCCACCACCCCCTGGTGCAGGTCTCCTTCGGGATGCACGACCAGCTGGTGCCGCAGCGGCTGCGCACCGCGGACGTCGAACTGCGGGTCGAGGAGGCGCACGGCGGCGGGGCCCAGTTCGATCTGTCGCTGCTGATCGGCCGGTCCGATCCCACGCTGGCCGGCCATCTGGAGTACGCCACCGGGGTGTTCGACGCGGCCGAGGCCGAAGGGCTGCTCGCCGACCTGACCGCCGCCGTCGCCGGCCTCACCTCCGACGGCGGCACGCCGCTGGCCGACGTGCGTTGCCTGGCACCGGAACGCCGCGCGCTCCTGGAGCAGCTCAACGACGTACGGCGCGACTTCCCGGCCCGCTCCGTCGACGCGCTGTTCCGCGCGACCGCCGCCCGCACCCCCGACGCGATCGCCGTACGGGACGGCGCCACCGAACTGACCTACCGCGCGCTGGCGCAGGCCGCCGACGAGCAGACCCGGCGGTTGCGCCGGGCCGGGGTACGGCCCGGCGACCGGGTCCTGGTGGCGCTGCCCCGCTCCGCCGCCGAGGCCGTCGCGCTGCTGGGCGTGGCCGCCGCCGGTGCCGCCTACGTCGGCGTCGACCTGGACCAGGCGTCCGAACACACCGCGCGGATCGTCGCCGCCGCCGCGCCCCGGGTCGCGCTCGCCGCCCCGCGGGACGCGCCCCGGCTGGCCGCGCTCGGCGTGCCCACCGCCCCGGCCTGGGACCCGTCCTCCCCACCGGAGGACACCGGGACCGACGGTGACGGGGCGGCGGACGGCGGGCCGCCGCCGGTGACGGAGGACCAGCCGGTGTACGTGGCGTTCACCTCCGGCTCCACCGGCCGCCCCAAGGGCGTACAGGTGCCGCACCGCGCCGTCGTACGCCTGGTGCACGAGGCGGACTTCGTCCGGCTGGGCCCGGGGGAACGCGTGCTGCGCCTGTCCCCGCTCGCCTTCGACGCCTCCACGCTGGAGATCTGGGGCGCCCTGCTGAGCGGCGCCACCCTGGAGGTGCTGCCGCCCGGCCTGCCGGCCCCCACCGACCTGGGGGAGTTCCTGGCCGAGCGCGGGGTGACCGTCGCCTGGCTGACCGCCGGCCTCTTCCGGCTCGTCGAGGAGTTCGCCGCCGACTCGCTGGGCGGGCTGCGGCAGGTGCTCACCGGTGGGGACGTGGTGCCGCACGAGCACGTCGCGCGCCTGCTGCGCCGCCATCCGGGGCTGGAGATCACCAACGGCTACGGCCCGACCGAGAACACCACCTTCACCACCACCCACACCGTGCGCACCCCCGAGGAGGCCGACGGGCCGCTGCCCATCGGCACCCCGGTGCCCGGCACCCGGGTGTACGTGCTGGACGACCGGCGCCGGCTGGTCCCGCCCGGCGGCGTCGGCGAGCTGTACACCGGCGGCGCCGGCCTGGCGGACGGCTATCTGCACGACGAGGCCGAGACCGCCCGCGCGTTCGGCGCCTTCTCCCCCGATGTGCCCGAGCGGCTCTACCGCACCGGTGACCTGGTGCGGGTGGACGGCGGCGGCCGGGTGCGGTTCCTCGGCCGGCGCGACAGCCAGGTGAAGCTGCGCGGCTACCGCGTCGAACTGAGCGCCATCAGCGACGAACTGACCCGGGCGCCGGGCGTGCGCGACGCCGTCGTGGCCGTCACGGACGGGGACAGCGCGGGCAAGCAGCTGATCGCCGCCGTCGTGCCCGAACCGGGAACCGTCCCCGACACCGCGCGGCTGCGGGATCTGCTGGCGCGGCGGCTGCCCTCGTACATGGTGCCGGTGCTGTGGGCCGTCCTGGACCGGGTGCCCCTGACCCCCAACGGCAAGGTGGACCGGCGCGCCCTGGCCGCCGCCGCGGGACCGGCCGGGACAACGGCGCCGCCCGCGCCGTCCACCACCCCGGCCCCCGTCTCCGGGCCCGGGTTCGAGGAAGTGGCCGCCGTCTTCGCCGAGTCGCTGCGCGACAAGGCGCTCGACCCGGCCCCCGGCACCGACTTCTTCCGGGCCGGCGGCAACTCACTGGCCGCCGTGCGCCTGGTACGGCTGGTACGCGACCGCTTCGGCGTCTCCGTACCGCTGCGCGACTTCCTGCGAACGCCCACCCCCGAAGGGCTGCACCGGCTGGTGACGGACGCCGCCGCCGCGGAGCCCGCCGGCGGTCCGGCACGGGGGCGGTGACCATGGACACCCACGAGCCCCTGGCCGTCGTCGGCATGGCCTGCCGCCTCCCCGGCGCACCCACCGTCGGCGCCTACTGGGCCGCGCTGCGCGCCGGTACGGAGGGCATCACCCGCTTCCGGATCGAGGACCTGCTGGCGGCCGGCGCCGACCCCGAACGGGTCCGGCACCCGGACTTCGTGCCCGCCATGGGCGTGCTGGCCGGCGCCACCGACTTCGACTGGTCCCACTTCGGCTACAGCCGGGCCGAGGCCGCCGGGATCGACCCGCAGCAGCGGGTGTTCCTGGAGGCCGCCGCGACCGCGCTGGACGACGCCGCGCTGGATCCCACCCGCTTCCCCGGCCGGATCGGGGTGTACGGCGGCGCCGACCAGGTCGGCGCGGACGACAGCCCCCGCGACGGCGACGAGATGGGGGAGCTGGCCCGCTTCATCGGGCGCGAACGCGACTTCCTGGCCACCCGGGTCGCCTACAAGCTGGGCCTGCGCGGCCCGGCGGTCACCGTGCAGACCGCCTGCTCCACCTCGCTGACGGCCGTGCACCTGGCCGCCGCCGCGCTGCGCGCCGGGGAGTGCGACGCGGCGCTGGCCGGCGGCGTCGCCGTCGCGGACCGGCGCGACCGGGGCTACCGCTACGAGCCGGGCGGCATCCTGTCGCCCGACGGCCACTGCCGCCCCTTCGACGCCGACGCGGCGGGGACCGTGCCCAGCGAGGGCGTCGGGGTGGTCGTCCTGCGGCGGCTGGCCGACGCCCTGCGCGACGGCGACCGGATCGCCGCCGTGCTCATGGGCTCGGCCATCAACAACGACGGCGCCGAGAAGATGGGCTACACCGCGCCCTCCGTCTCGGGCCAGAGCGAGGTCATCCGGCACGCCCAGCGGATGGCCGGCGTCGACCCGGCCGACCTCGACTACATCGAGGCGCACGGGACAGCCACCCCGATCGGCGATCCCGTCGAGGTGCAGGCGCTCACCGACGCGTTCGGCCCGGCCGGCGGCTCCGACACCGGCTGGTGCCGGCTCGGTGCGGTCAAGAGCAATCTGGGCCACACCGGTTCGGCCGCCGGCGTGGCCGGGCTCATCAAGACGGTGCTCATGCTGGAGCGCGGTGAACTCGTGCCCACCGTGCACTACCGGCGCCCCAACCCGCTCCAGGAACTGGAGACCACACCGTTCCTGGTCGCCGACCGGCACCAGCCGTGGCCCGAACGGGGCGTGCGCCTCGCCGCCGTCAGCTCCTTCGGCGTCGGCGGCACCAACGCGCACGTGATCCTCGGGCAGCCGCCCCAGCGCCCTGGGCCGGTGGCCGGCCGGGGCGCCCGGGCGCTCACCCTGTCCGCCGCCACCCCCGGTGCGCTGGAGACGACGGGCGCCCAGCTCGCGGCGGTGCTGCGCGAGGAGCCGGACGCCGATCTCGCCGAGGTCGCCCGGTCGCTCACGGAGCGGCGGGCCCACCGGCACCGCCGTACCGTGGTCGCCGACTCGGCCGCCGAGGCCGCCGAATTGCTGGCCGCGCCCGCCGCGCCGTCCTCCCGGGCGGCCACCGGCCGGCCGGCGATCGCGTTCCTCTTCCCCGGGCACGGCCCCCTCTCCTACGCGGCCGGGGCGAGCGCCTACCGGCTGCTGCCGGGCTTCCGCGACCACTTCGACACGCTGCGCGCACACGTGCGCGCCACCCACGGCATCGACCTGAGCCCGGTGGTGGACGAACAGGCCGCCGAACCGGGCTGGTTCTCCGACCTCACCCACCACCACCTGGGCCTGTTCGCCCTCGGCCACGCCCTGGGCCGGCAGCTCCTCGACTGGGGCGTGCGCCCGGTGGCGATGCTCGGCAACAGCGTCGGCGAGTACGCGCCCGCCGCCCTGGCCGGGCTGTGGGAACCCACCGTCGCCGCCGACCTGGTGCACCGGCGGGCCGCCGCCATGGCCGACACCGTCCCCGGCGGCATGGCGGCCGTGCACGCGCCGTACGAGGAGGTCACGGCGCGGCTGCGGCCCGGCGACGAGGTCACCGTCGCCGTCCTGGGCGCCGGGGCCGTGGTGCTGTCAGGACCCGAGGAGGCGATGGACCGGCTGCTGGCCGGGGACGCCCTGGCGGGCCTGGACGTACGGCGGCTCAACATCCGGCAGGCGTCGCACTGCGCGGCGATGGAACCGGCGGCCGAGACCCTCGCGAAGGCCGTCGCCACCGCCCCGAACGCCGCGCCCGGCCTGCGCTTCGTCTCCAACACCACGGGCACCTTCGCCGATCCGGGCGCGGTGCGCGGCAGCGACTACTGGTCCGAACAGCTGCGGCGCCCCGTACGGCTGGCCGACGCGGTCGGCACCCTGCTGACCGCCGGCTGCGACACCTTCGTCGAACTCGGCCCCGGCACCTCGATGCTGGGCACCGCGCGCCGGCACCCGGACTGGCCGGCCGGGCACCGTACGGTCCCGATGCTCGGCCGCGAGGAAGACACCGCCCGCGGGATACCGGCCGCCCTCGGCGCGCTGTGGGAGAGCGGCGTGGACGAGGTACGGCAGGCACTGCTCGACCTCGACCTGGCGGACGGCGGGCGGGCCACGCGCCGTTCACTGCCCGGCCACCCCTTCGCCCGGGTGAGCCCGCAGGCCGCGCCGTCGCCGGGGCCCCGGCCGGCTGCGGCCCCCGCCGGCGCGCGCACCACCCAGGTCACCGGCCGGACGCGGATCCTGGCCGCCGTCGAGGAACTGTGGTGCGCCGCGCTCGGCGTGCCCCGGGCGGCGGAGGGCGACCACTTCTTCCGGCTGGGCGGCGAGTCGCTGATGGCCGTCCAACTGCTGACCCGGGTACGGGAACGGACCGGGATCGCCGTCCCGGTGGCCGAGTTCACCGCGCACCCGACGTTCGGCACCCTGCTGGCCCACGCGGCGGCGCACCCCGACCCGGAGCCGGAACCGGTCACCGTCGCGCCCGCCCCGGGCCCCGGCCCGGTGACGGTGGTGACCCTGGCCCCCGACGGCCCCGGCCTGCCGCTGTTCCTGATCGCCGACTCCACCGGCGGCTCGCTCGCCTACCGTTCCCTGGCCGGCGAACTCGACGGCACCCGGCCCGTGCACGCCCTCGACCTGGACCTCGCCCCGGCCGGTGGCACGCCCCGCGCCGAGTCCGTGGCGGCGCTCGCCGCGCACCACGTGGCGGCGCTGCGCCGGGTCCGTCCCACCGGCCCCTATCTGCTGGGCGGCTGGTCCTTCGGCGCCGTCCTCGCGCACGAGGCGGCACGCCAACTGGTGGCCGCGGGCGAGCGGGTGAACGCCGTCGTCTGCCTGGACGCGTTCGTCCAGGGCCGGTACGGCCTGCCGGTCGGCCTCGATCCGGAGTTCCTGGCCGGCCAGGCATGGGTGCGGATCGGCGCCGCGCTGGGGGTCGGCGCGGTCGGCGCGGCGGTGCGGCGCGATCCGGGCCTGCCCCGGGTGCTGCGTGCCAAGTCGCGCACGCTCGCGGTGTACCGCCCGGCGCCGGTGGCCACCCGGGCCGTGGTGCTGCGGGCCGGTACGGACCGGCGGCAGGCCCGGCGGCTGCTGGGCCGGCTGGCGCCGCTCTACGCGCAGGGAGTCGAGATCCACCCGGTGCCCGGGGACCACTGGTCGCTGCTGACACCGCCCCATGTGGGGGTGCTGGCACAGCGGTTGCGCACTGTTCTGTCGAGAGTCGAAGGGTCGGGTCATGACCACTGAGTCCACGCGCGCCGGCGCCACCGGGACGGCCGGGAGCGCCGGGGCGAGCGAGGTGACCGGGCCCGCCGACGCGGCCGGGGCCGCCGAGTCCGCCGTACCCGCCGCGCCCGAGAAACCGCTGTTCCGCAACCGCGACTTCCAGGCGATGTGGATCAGCCAGTTCTTCGCCGCGGTGGCCAAGGAGTCGGCGGAGATCGCCTATCCGCTGCTCATCCTGGCGACGACCGGCTCGGCGACCTACGCCGGCGCGGTCGGGGCGGTCCAACTGGTCGTCGCCGGGCTGATGTCGCTGCCCGGCGGCAGCCTCACCGACCGGTTCGACCGGCGGATGACCATCATCCTGTGCGATCTGGCGCGGGTGGTGCTGCTAACGCTGTTCGGCCTGCTGGTGATCGCCGGGGAACCGCCGATGGCGGTGATCTTCGCGATCGTGGTGCTGTCGGCGGCGTGCCTGGGCATCTCCAACCCGGCCGGGCTCGCCGCGATCAAACAGCTGGTGCCGCCGTCCCAGTTCACCCAGGCGACCGCGCAGAACCAGATCAGGTTCTTCGGGGCCACCGTGATCGGCCCGCCCATCGGCGGCGCCTTCTTCGGCATCGCCAGGGCCCTGCCGTTCCTCAGCGCGGCGGTGGCCTTCCTGATCTCGGCGGTGCTGCTGCTGTTCATCAAGAAGCCGCTCCAGGCGCCCCGCGAGGCCGTCACGGACAGCGCCCCGGCCACCGGGGACGCGGACCCCGAGGGCCGCAAGGACGGCGAGGAGGGCAAGGACGGCAAGGACGGGAAACCCGGGAAACCGGCCAAGGGCGGGATGCTCCAGGGCTTCCGCTTCATCCGCCGCCAGCCCGTCATCCTCATCCTGCTCATCTGGGCCATGGCCTCCAACATGGCGTTCAACCACTCCGGCATGTTCCTGGCCCTCATCGCCACCGCCGAACACCGCGACGCCTCCGAGGCCGCCATCGGCACCACCCTCGCCGTGGCCGGCAGCGGCGGCCTCATCGGCTCGCTGCTCGCCGGGCTCGTCCTGAAGTGGGTCAAGCCCTCGCTCATCATCGTCTACGCCGTGTGGATCGGCCCGGTGGCGGCCGTCCTGCTGATGCTGACACCCGGTGTCCTGCCGCTGGGCGTCATCGTCGCCTGCGTCTTCGTCCGCGCCGGCGTCGTCAACGCCCTCATCTACGGCTACATCGCCGCGCTCGTCCCCGACGACCTCCAGGGCCGTGTCCTGGGCGCGGTCGGCTTCGTCGGGATGATCGCGCAACCCCTCGGCATCTTCTCCATCGGCGTCATCTTCGACCTGGCCGGCCCGACCTGGGTGTTCTTCTTCATGGCCGTCGCCGGAGTCCTGGCCGCCCTGCCCACCCTCACCCGGACCATTCGCACCCTGCCCGCCCCGCACGAGTTGGCGTCCTGATCCCCCTCGGAGGCTGCGCGATGACCACAGAGATACCCAAGAAGCCCAGTGACCCGCTGCCGACGGAGTTCTTCATGGCACCGGGCGACAACCCCTACGACGGGTACGCGGAGGTACGGCGCACCTGCCCCGTGCGCCGGGTCGACTACCCGGCGGACTCCGAGGCGTACGTCGTCGCCGACTACCGCACGGTGGCCGAGACGTTCGGCAACCACACCGTCGCCAAGAGCGTGGAGCACGCCCCCGACTGGTTCCGTGAGGCGCTGAAGGAAAGCAGCCCCATCCTCATCAAGAACATGCTGACCTCCGACCCGCCCGTGCACACCCGGCTGCGCAAGCTGGTGAGCAAGGCGTTCGTGCCGCGCCGCATGGAGCTGCTGCGGCCGCGGATCCAGGAGATCGCGGACGACCTGATCGACGAGATGCCCGAGCGCGGAGTGGTGGACCTCTTCCACGACTTCGCCCTCCAGATCCCGATGAAGGTCATCTGCCGCTTCCTCGGCATCCCCGTGGAGGACCGCGAACAGCTCCACCAGTGGGGCCTGGTGCTCAGCGGCGCCCCGTACCCCGACGAGGAGTCCAACCGGCGGCTGAAGGAGGTCAGCGAGGCCGTCGAGGTGTACCTGACGGACCTGCTCGGCACCCGCCGCGCCGACCTGGGCGAGGACCTGGTCAGCGTGATCCTGCGGGCCGCGGACGCCGACGACGCCTACACCGACGAGGAACTCGTCTCCACCCTGATCCTGCTGATCATCGCCGGCCACAAGACCACCGCCAACCTGATCGGCAACGGCACCCAGGCCCTGCTGCGCCACCCCGACCAGCTCACGCTGCTGCGCGAGCGGCCCGAGCTGGTGGACACCGCCGTCGAGGAGTTCCTGCGCTACGAGGGGCCGGTCTACCGGGCCCCGCCGCGGTACGCCGCCGAGGACGTCACGGTGGGCGGGGTGGACATCCCCTGCCGCAGCTTCGTGCACCTGCTGATCAACTCGGCCAACCGCGACCCGGAGGTCTTCGAGGATCCCGACCGGCTGGACATCACGCGCAAGCCCAACCGCCATCTGTCGTTCGGGCACAGCATCCACTTCTGTCCGGGGGCGCCGCTGTCCCGGGTGGAGGGCCAGGTCGCGTTCACGACCCTGCTGCGCCGGCTCCCCGGGCTCGCGCTGGCCGTGCCGGAGAACGAACTGGAGTGGCGGTACGACAACTCGGCCAGCCGGGGCCTGGAACGGCTGCCGATCACCTACGACCGCAGGCTGCCGCGCACGGCGCCGGCCGCCGGGGGGAACGGAGGCTCCGATGCCTGAGGCCACGACCGGCGCGGTCGCCGAGGCCGCCACCGGCGCGCAGGCCGGCCAGGACCCGATCCGCCTGGTGTGCCTGCCGTTCGGCGGCTCGGGCACCTCGTTCTTCCGGCCCTGGGACGAACTCACCGGCGGGCGCTTCGAGGTGCTCCCGCTGCGGCTGCCCGGTCGCGAGCACCTGATCGACGTCGAACCGTACCGGGACGTCCACCGGGCCACCGACGGGCTGCTCGCCGACCTGCTGGAGGAACTCGGCGGCCCCGCCGGGGTGGTGCTCTTCGGGCACAGCGTCGGCGCGGTGCTGGCCTACGAACTGGCCCAGCGGCTGCGCGCCGTGCCGGAGGTCGAGGTGCTGCGGCTGATCGTCAGCGGCTCGCCCGAGCCCGGCACCCAGCGCACGCTGCGCGCCACCGGGCTGCCGGACGACGCGTTCCTGGAACGGGTGGGCGAGATCGCCGGATACAGCCACGACGCGATGGCGGTGCCGGAGCTGCGGGAGTTGCTGCTGCCCACGCTGCGCGCGGACGTCGAGATGCACGAGGCGTACCGGCCCAGCACGCTGGATCCGCTGCCGGTGCCGATCACCGCGCTCCGGGGAGCGGAGGACCAACTGGTGCCGCGAGCGCAGGCGGCGGCCTGGCGGGAGGTCACCGCGGCCGGTTTCGACCTGCACGAACCGGCGGGCGGACACATGTATCTGGTGGACGGGGCGGCTTCTCTGGTCTCGCTGATCGACAAGGTCGTGCACGGCTCCTCCGCACCGAAATGATCATTCTCACGAGCAAATAGTCAGGTATTCACCAAGCATCAGATTTTTCACCCCCGCTCGGCTACAGTCGCCCCCGATCGCGAGCGCCATTCGCGGGGCAGCCGCTGGCCGAAAACAACTGGTCGGCCTATGGAATCCGCACGGAAGGAAACCATGAAATACCGCACGATTGGCAGTAACCCGACCACCCGCCGCGAGGTGAGCGTCCTGGGCCTGGGCGCCATGCTGTTCGGCACGAGCACGGACGAGGAAACGTCTTTCGCCATTCTCGACCGCTTTGCCGAGGCCGGGGGTTCGTTCGTCGATACCGCCAACAACTACGCCTTCTGGGCGAAGGGGACGCAGGGCGGCGAGAGCGAGGCACTGCTGGGCCGGTGGCGGGCCAGCCGGGGTGTCGGCGACGAGATCACCATCGCCACCAAGGCCGGCGGCCGGCCGAACAAGCCCGGCCTCAGCTTCGCGGAGACCGGCCGGCTGGAGAACATCGAGGGCCTGTCCGCCAAGGCCCTGCGCGAGGCGGCCGAGCGCAGCCGTGAACTGCTCGGCCTGGAGAAACTGCACCTGATGTACGCGCACATCGAGGACCCCGGCACCCCCCTCGAGGAGACCGTGCAGGCCTTCGCCGACCTGGTGGCGGACGGCCTCGTCGGCATCGCCGGGGTCAGCAACCACTGGGCGTGGAAGGTCGAGCGGTCCCGATCCATCGCCGCCGCCGCCGGACTGCCCGGCTACGAGGTGCTCCAGTACCAGCACAGCTACCTGCGCCCGCGCACCGATCTGCCCGCCCGCCGCTCCCCCGACGGCAGCCCCGGCCTGCTCGACGGTGAGCTGCTGAGCTATCTGCGCGCCCACCCGGAGCTGACCCTCGTCGCCTACTCACCGCTGCTCTCCGGCAGTTACGTACGCGAGGACAAGCCGCTGGAGCACGACTACGAGCACCCGGGCACGCCGATCCGGCTGGCCGCGCTGCGCGAGGTGGCCAAGGAGGCGGACGCCACCCCCAACCAGGTCGTCCTGGCCTGGCTGATGGGCGGCGAGATCCCGGTGCTGCCGATCACCGGCGCCTCCTCGGTGGCCCAGCTCAACGAGAGCCTGGCCGCCGTGGACCTGGAGCTGACCGCGGACCAGCGGGCCCGGCTCGACACGGCCTTCTAGCCACGACCGCCCCGGCGCCCGTGACCGGGCGACGGCGCGGCGCGCCCCACGCGCCGCGCCGTCGCCGGTTCCCGCCCGGCCCTACCGGCCGGGAACCGATGACGTTCGACAGAGAGGAACGGACATGACCGCCCATCGGACCACCTCGGGCTGCCCGGTACACCTGGGGACGACCGACCTGATCGACCCCGCCTTCTACACCTCAGGCGAGCCGCACCGCCAGTGGGCGGCCTTACGCGGTCTGGACACCCTGAGCTGGACCCAGGTGGACGCCGACCGGGGCTTCTGGTCGGTGGTGGAATTCGCCGACACCGAACATGTCCTGCGCACCACCGCCGACTTCACCTCCGAACGCGGCACCATGCTCGAACTGCTCGGCATGGACGACCCGGCCGGCGGACAGCAGCTGGTGGTCACCGATCCGCCCCGGCACACCATCATGCAGGCCCGGCTGAAGAAGGCCCTGGCGCTGAAGACCGTCGACAAGCAGCGGGACATGATCCGCGGCCTCGTCCTGGAGCTGATCGAACCGCTGGGCGACGGCGGGGTCTTCGACTTCGCGCAGGCCATGATCGACATGCCGATGTCGGTGACCGGCACCATGATCGGGCTGCCGCGTTCCGACTGGCCCTGGCTGATCCGCGCCACCACCGCCTGCATCGCCGCGGATGACCCCGAGTACCAGGATCCGGGCGGCAAGGAGGCGACCCTGGCCGCGGCGCACCGCGAACTGTTCGCCTACTTCCAGGACCTGGTCTCCTTCCGGCGCGACCAGCTGGGTGATGACCTGCTGAGCGCACTGATCTCCACCCGGTTCGAGGGGCGGCACATGTCGCCGGGCGAGATCGTCGCCAACTGCTACAGCCTGCTGCTGGGCGCCAACGTCACCACACCGCACGCCCCCAACTACGTGATGGCCGAGTTCATCGAGTCCGGGGTGCTCCAGGACTGGGCCGCGCATCCCGAGGTGGGCGCCACCGCCGTCGAGGAGGCGCTGCGCTGGTCCTCGCCGGTCAACCACATGCTGCGCTACGCCACCCGGGACCTGGAACTGCACGGCACCACCATCGCGGCCGGGGACGCCGTGGTGGTGTGGATCGGCTCCGCCAACCGGGACGAGCGGGAATTCCCCGACGCGGGGCGGTTCGACATCCGGCGCAAGCCGAACAAGCACCTGGCATTCGGCATCGGCCCGCACTACTGCGTGGGGCACAGCGTCGCCCGTATCACCATCAGGACCCTCTTCGAGGAACTGCTGGCGGGTTTTGATGACTTCCGCCCCGCGGGAAAGCCGGAGCGGATGGTCTCCAACTTCGTCTCCGGGTACAAGCACGTGCCCATCACCGCCCGCCGCCGCACGGGAACGCGATAACCGAGCCGGTACATCTGCAAGAAGGCGCAAAGAACACCTAGGGGGAAAAATGGATTTCCCAGCCGACCACAGCGACAGCCAGAACCATCAGCCGCCGACGCCCTCGGCCCACGGGGAGCTGAGCCCCTCCTTACTCCTGCCGCCGCAACGGGAACTCTTCCTCGTCATCCAGCAGTACATACGTGAGCGTCTCTCGGACCCCGACCTCTCACCCAGCACCATCGCCTGTGCCCACCACATCTCGCTGCGCCACCTGCACCGGCTGTTCCGGCTGCACGGCCTGACCGTCGCCGCCTGGATACGCCGCCAGCGCCTCGAAGGCTGCCGGCGCGACCTCACCGACCTGGCCAAGTTCGCCCAGCCCATCCAGTCCATCGCGGTGCGCTGGGGCTTCACCGACAACGCCCACTTCAGCCGGGTCTTCCGGGCCGCCTACGGCTACCCTCCCAGCCACCTGCGGCGCGAGACCGAGACCCGCTGGTACGAGCAGCTGATCTCCCGCTTCGGCCCCGTCCACCCCTTCCACGCCCTGGAACCGCAGGACACCCACGAGCCGGTCGCCTCCCGGCGCATCGCCTGACCCACCGAAGGGCGCGGCCCCTTGACGGCCGCGCCCGGCCGGTGACTCCGCCCCGACTCCGTCGCCCCCGGCGCTACCACCACCCCGATGACGAGACCGACGGCGAGCAGGCCCTGGCGGCCCACCCCTGGCCGCCGTCCTCGCGGCCCACGGCCGCCGTATCGAGGAAGAACGGGTCCCCCCGACCTCCTCACCGACCTGGCGCGCCCCACCGACCCGCCTTGATCCAGCCCGTCAGGGCGCGGAAGGCCACGGGATCCGCCTGTATGACCCGTCCCGGCTCATCACTCTCCCGAAGCGCGACGCCTGGCCCCACCACGGCTATCTCCACGCAGTTGTTGCCGTCGTGCTCGGAGAACGAAGACTTCTGCCAGCGGTACTCGGTCATGCTTCCCTCACTCCTACAGCTCTTGCCGAATGGAACGGATCAGGTCCCGGGACTCAACAGCCGACAGCGCCACCCGCTCGTTGGCGTCCATCCCACTCCGGACGACGGCCAGCGATTCCGGCACGTCGATGAAGATGGCACCGGCAGGTGAGCCCATGTGTGCGGTGTCAAGCTGCCCGCCCTTGCCCTCCACATACAGCACCGACTCCCCCATCATGGGGAACTCACCGGCGCTGAAGGGAATCACCAAAAGCGTCACACTGTCCCACTCGCTGCCCTCCAGCAGTTGGCCGATCTGCCGCCTGGCGGCCTTCCTGCCGCCCACCTGCATCCGCAGCGCCGCCTCGTGGATCACCCCGACATAGGGCACGGCGTCCACGGCGATCCTGGCCCGCCGGGCCAGTCGATGCGCCACCCGCAACTCCACTTCGAGGCGGGACAGAGGCGGATCCAAGAGGTTGAACAAGGCCCGCGCGTACTCCTCCGTCTGGAAGAGCGCCGGCAGGTGTGCCGTCTGCACCGTCCGCATCCGCTCGGCGAAGCCCTCAAGCTCCGAGACGTCGAGAAACTCCGGCGGGATCTTTCCCCGGTACTCGTCCCACCAGCCCTTCTTGCGCCCACCCGTCATGGTGGCCAGCGCATCGACGAGAGCGGGGTTGTCACACGCGTAGATCGTCGCGAATCGACGCAACCGCGCCTCGCTGATACCGAAACGGCCGGACTCAATGTTCGAAATCGTGGTGCGATCGGTGCTCAGCGCCTCAGCCGCCGCGGACGCCGACATCCCGGTCGACTCTCGCATGCGCCGCAGCTCCGCACCGAAGCGACGCTGAAGGATCGTCGGCCCTTCCCGCTGTGCCATGTGCTCTCCTTCTCCGCTCGCGCCCATTGTGGCCGTCCGTGACGCCCTCGGTCGACTCAGTGAAGTTACCTAAACACGTTGGAGTGAATCCATTACTACCTGTTGTAATTTCGGGCTAGCCTGTGACCTGTGCCACTCATCCTGCTCCCGAGCGGAAGCGCACCGTCTCCCCGCGAGGCGGCAATGACACCGCCCGGACAACCAGCCTGTGGCCAGCGTCCGTTCCCCGCCTGATCGCGTCTCAGGAGGCGCAGATGTCCCCAGAACCCCAACAGCCGACCGTGCCCGCCCAGAACGCCACCTGCGCGGGGATTCCCCGCCTCGCCCCCATCCCGTTCGCCGAACCCTGGCGCTACGAACTCCACTTCCCCCGCGACCCGCGCGCCCCGCGCATCGCCCGGCTCACCCTCCGCACCGTCCTGCACGCCCACGGCCTCACCGAACTCACCGAGCGGGCCGAACTCCTCACCTCCGAGCTGGCCTGCAACGCCGTGTGCCACACCGGCGGACCGGCCTCCGTACAACTTCACTGGCGGCACCCCGTCCTCCGGGTCAGCGTGTGGGACACCAGCCCCGCGCTCCCCGACACCCCCGGCACACCCCGCCCGGCCCCTCCCCCGGACTCCCACAACGGCAGGGGCCTGCTCCTCCTCGACGCCCTCGCGGACCACTGGGGCGGCTGCGCCCTCGAAGACGGCCCCTGGGGCCCGGGCGGCAAAACCGTCTGGTTCGAACTCCGCCTCACCCCACCCGAGCCCGCCGCCCTCGCGGCCTGAACCAACTCCTCGCGCGCCCCGGACACGTGTCGGTGCACAGACACGTGCCACGTACCACCGTCCCCGCTACCAGGCCGCCTCGCGGTAGTCCTTCAAGAACACCCCCGCGACCGGATCCCCCGCCTCGCCGCGCACGATCGGGTCGTACACCCGTGCCGCGCCGTCCACCACGTCCAGTGGGGTACGGAATCCGGCGGCGGCCATCGATGCCTTCCGGGGCGCCTTGTTCCGTACGGCGAAACGGCCTTCCACCGCCGAGACGTTGACGATGTAGCGGCGTGGCCGGGGCGAGGCCAGCAGCAGCGGCAGCAGCCGGTCGCACAGCAGCAGCGGAGCGATGGCGTTGATGAGATGCGTCTCCAGGATCTCCGCGCCGTCCAGCTCGCCCAGTCGCACCGACCAGGAGTTGACCGGCGAGTGGTCCGGCAGCAGCCCGGCCTGGTCCACTTCCGCCAGGACACCGGCCGGCAGCTCCGCTGCGACGGTGCCCCGGAACCCGGGCGCAGCCAGGGTCCGCCCGGCTGGCGGCAGTTCGGCTGCCGCCCGCTCCCCGGCGGACAGCACCGCGTAGGCACCCGGGGGACGCCGTATGGTCTGCGCCGCGTTGTTCACCAGAACGTCCAGCGGCCTGCCCTCGCGCAGCAACGCGTCGCACAGCCCGGCGACCTGGCGCGGGTCGCGCAGATCGATCCCGATCACGGTGAGCCGTCCGAACCACTCCCCGCTGCCGGGCACGTCACGGAAGCGGCGCAGCGTATCCGCCGGGAACCGGCTGGTCACCATCAGTTCCACGCCGTCGCGCAGCATCATCAGCGCCAGCTGGAAGCCGATCTTGACCCGGCCGCCGGTGAGCAACGCCCGCCGCCCGCGCAGGTCGGTCCCCGCCTCGCGCCGCGCGGCATGGTCGGCGGCACAACCGGGGCACAGCGCGTGATAGAAGCGATGGACTTCGCGGTAGGGCTCCTTGCACACGTAGCAGCGCCGTGGCCTCACGTACCACCCGGGCGTCTCCCCGCCCACCGTCAGGGGCGCGTCCTCGATCCGTCCGGCGTCACCGGTCGCGGTGCGCCCCTGCACCAGCGCGTCCGCCTCCCGTGCCTCGGCCCGCCGCGCCCTGCCGCGCCGCCGCCGTGCCTCGCGGGTCAGCGGTGCCACCATCTGCTCCGCCCGCAGCCGCACCGGATCGTCGGCGGGCAGGGCCCGCAGCCGGGCGACGGTGGCGCCGAACGCCGCGAGCTCGTCCTCACCCATCCCCATGGGTCACCCCTCCCCCTGCCGCACCGGCACTCTATCCACCGCCGGACCGGGCCTACGAGCTGTTTCGGCGGGGGCGTACCGCCCTCAGCGTGCGGGCAGCCGGACGCCCAGTTCGGTGGCCGCTTCCCGGAGCACCGGCACCAGGGCGATCAGGTCGTCCAGGGAGCGGCGGAAGGCGGGGGCCGCGGTGGACAGGCAGGCGAACAGGCTGCCGTCGGGCCGCAGGATGGGGACCGCCACGGCGCGCAGCCCGGCGTGGTGCTCCTCGTCGGCCGTCGCGTACCCGTGTGCGGCGGCGCGGGCGACCTCCGCCCGCAGCACGTCCCGGTCGGTGATGCTGTGCGGCCCGTACGGGGTCAGCTCCACGCCCTCCAGCAGGTCCTCGCGCACCTCCTCGGGGGCGAAGGCCATCAGCACCTTGCCCATCGAGGTGCAGTGCAGCGGGCCGTGGCGCCCGGGCTCGCTGCGCACCCCGACCGGCAGCGGACCGTCCACGTAGTGCACGTACAGGTGGCGGGTGCCGTCGAGCACGGACATGAGGGTGGCTTCCTCGGTGCGCTCCGTCACGCGTCGCATCACGGGGAGCGCGGTGCCGGCGAATCCGTACGCCTGGCCCGCCTGCTGGCCGAGCTGGAACAGGCGCAGGCCCGGCTTGTAGCGCTTGCCGCTCGCCTCGAAGTCCACCAGTCCCTCGCGGGCCAGCGAGTTGACCAGCCGGTGGGCCGTGCTGACGGGGACGCCGCTGGCCCGGGACAGCTCGGAGAGCGTGATGCCGTGCGGATGCTCGCCGACCAGGACGAGGAGCCGGATCGCCCGGCCGACGACATCGGCCGGGACTGCGCTGGATTCGCTGGTGCTCACGCCCGAAAAGTTACCACTGAATGGAAATGCTTCCCATTCTGGGCTTGACAGCGCGCGGGCATCATGCCAACGATGATTTCCGGTCAGCAGATATGTTTTCCACTCAATGGGAAACCAGCAAGGCGGGCCGTGCCGCACCTGAGAGGACGACCCCATGAGCCACCCCCTGTTCGACGTCACCGGCAAGGTGGCCCTGGTCACCGGATCGAGCCGCGGCATCGGCCGGGCCCTGGCCCAGGGACTCCTGGAAGCCGGCTGCACCGTCGTCCTCAACGGCCGCGACGCCGCCACCCTGGAGGCCACCCGCGCGGAGCTCGCCGCGACCTTCGGCGACGCCACCGTCCTCGCCGAAGCCTTCGACGTCACCGACTCCACCGCCGTGGCCGCCGCCGTCGGCCGCATCGAGGAGCGGGCCGGGGCGATCGACATCCTGGTCAACAACACCGGCGCCCAGCGCCGCGCCCCCTTCACCGAGTTCACCGACGAGGACTGGCACGGCCTGCTCGACACCAACCTCACCAGCGCCTTCCTCGTCGGCCGCGAGGTCGCGCGCCGCATGGTGCCCCGGGGCCACGGCAAGATCATCAACATCTGCTCGCTCCAGAGCGAGGCCGTCCGGCCCGGCATCGCCCCGTACTCCGCCACCAAGGGCGGCCTGAAGATGCTCACCAAGGGGATGTGCGCGGACCTCGGGCCCTCGGGCATCCAGGTCAACGGCATCGGCCCGGGCTACTTCGACACCGAGCTGACCTCCGCGCTGGTCGCGGACGAGGAGTTCAGCGCCTGGGTACGCAAGCGGACCCCGGCCGGCCGCTGGGGCCAGACCGACGATCTCGTGGGCGCCCTGATCTTCCTCGCCTCGCCCGCATCTGACTTCGTCAACGGACAACTGCTGTACGTCGACGGCGGCATGCTCTCCGTCCTGTAACCCTCTGGAGCCCTTCATGCACCCCACGACCATCCGCGCCTGCACCGTCCACGGCGCCGGCGATCTGCGGATCGAGGAACGGCCCACCCCCGCACCCGCCCCCGGGGAGATCGCGGTCGCCATCGCGCTCGGCGGAATCTGCGGCTCCGACCTGCACTACTACCACCGGGGCCGGGTCGGCGACTTCGCCGTGCGCGAGCCCATGGTGCTCGGCCACGAAGTGGTCGGCCACGTAGCGGCTCTCGGCCCCGAGACGGAGGGCCCCGCCGTGGGCACTGCCGTCGCGATCCACCCCGCCACCCCATGCGGCAGTTGCCCCGAGTGCGCCGCCGATCGCCGCAACATCTGCGGGCACACCCGCTACCTGGGCAGCGCCGCCCACCTTCCGCACGTCCAGGGCGGGTTCGCCCAGCGCGTCACCGTGCCCGCCGCCCAGATCCGTACCCTCCCGCCCGGCCTCACCCTGCACCGAGCCGTCCTCGCCGAACCCCTGTCCGTCGCCCTGCACGCGGTCAACCGGGCCGGGGACGTACGGGGCAAGCGCGTCCTGGTCACCGGAGCCGGCCCCATCGGCTGCCTCGTCGTGGCCGCCCTGCGCCACCACGGCGCCGCCGAGATCGTGGCCTCCGACCTCGTGGACGAACCCCTGCGCATCGCCGCCGAGGTGGGCGCCACCGCCACCGTCCGGGCGGACCACCCCGAAGACCCGGCCTGGGCGGCCCCGTTCGACATCACCATCGAGGCATCCGGCGCCCCGGCCGGCCTGCGCACCTGCGTGGAACGCACCCGCCGCGGCGGCACCGTCGTCCTGCTCGGGCTGCTGCCGCCCGGCGAAGTGGGCCTGCTCGGCAACGTCGCGGTCACCCGCGAACTCGACCTTCGCGGCGCCTTCCGGTTCGACACCGAATTCGACGAGGCCCTGTCCCTCCTGGCTCAGGGCCTCCCCGTCGACCCGGTCATCACCCACACGTACCCGCTCGACCGGGCCACCGAAGCCTTCGACCTGGCCGGCAACCGCGAACTCGCCTCCAAGGTCCTGCTGGACCTCTCCACCACCTGACGGGTGTCTTGCCGCCCCCGTCCGGGCGTGGTTGCTTGGACGGGGGAGGCCCCATGGATTTCTCACGCCGCGCCCTGCTGACCACCCTGCCCGCGTCCGCCCTGCTGAGCGTGGCGGTGCCCGCGCGCTCCCCTGCCGCCGCGCCGGGAGTGGACGACCACGACAGAATCCTGTCCAACGCCCTCGCGATCCTGACCGGCACCCCGGAGTCCAACGCCCGCCCCGAAGTGGCGGCGCGACTCGCCGACATCGCGTCCACCGCCCAACGTCACCTCACCGCGATGGACGGGGCCGCACCGGGCGAACTCTTCCCGAACCTCCCCCTCGGCACGAGCGACCCGAACCTCCACACCACCTACCGCTACCTGTACGAGATCGCCCTCGCCACCCCGTCCCCGGCCACCCAGCGCCGCGTGATCGACGCCTTGGCCCAGCTCCACGACACGTACTACGGCGACCAGTCCCTGGGTTACTACGGCAACTGGTTCACCTGGGAGATCGGCATCTCCACCCACGTGACCAAGGCCCTCATCCTGCTGCGGGACGAACTCGCCACCCACCACCCCACCCTGACCGCCACCTACCTCGCCTCGATGGACGCCTACCTGCGCAACGGCAAGAACGGCGATGTCGACCTGGACTCCCGCTTCCACACCGGTGCCAACCTCGCCGACATCACCACCAACCGCATCCTCCAGGGCGCGCTGACGGGCGACGGCGCCCGCGTGACCAAGGCGGTCGCCGACCAACTCACCGTCTACGCCACGGTCGAGGAGGGCGACGGCTTCCACGCAGACGGCTCCTTCATCCAGCACGAATCGGTCGCCTACACCGGCGCCTACGGCAAGAACCTCCTCACCCGTGCCGTCCAGACCCTCAAACTCCTGCACGGCACGGGCTTCGCCCCCGCCACACCCCTGGCCCCGGTCATCCAGGGCTGGATCACCCACAGCTTCGCCCCGGTCATCTTCGAGGGCTGGCTGATGGAGATCGTCAAGGGCCGCACCGTCTCCCGCCCGCAGACCGGGTACGCGGACGTCTCCACCATCGTCGAAGCGGTCACCGACCTCTCCTCCCACACCTCAGACCAGGACGCCCACGTCCTCAAGTCCTACGCGAAATCCCTCGCCCAGGTCTCCCCCTCGCCCCCCGACCCGAAGGACTTCGTCTCCCCGGTCACCATCGCCGCGTACGCCGACATCCTGGCCGACCCCACCATCCCGGCCGAGGACCTCGTACCCGCGGAACATCACGCGGCCTTCAACGCGATGGACCGCACGGTCCACCGCCGCCCCGGCTACGCCTTCGCCCTGGCCCGCAGCTCGCGGCGGATCAGCAAGTACGAGTACATGAACGGCGAGAACCTCACCCCCTGGTTCCAGGGCGACGGCGCCCACTACCTCTACCTGACCGGCCAGGACCAGTCGCAGACCTTCGGCATCCACCACTTCACGACGGTCTCCCCCTACCACCTCGCCGGTGTCACGACCCCGGTCGAACCCCGCCGCACGATCCCGGACCTCTACGGCACCCCCTGGTACGACAACCCGGAGGCCGGCTTCACGGCCTCGTCCACGCGCCAAAACCAGTACGTCTACTTCCCCCTCGCCACCAACACCCACTCCGGCGGCGCCCACCTCGGCCCGTACGGCACGGCATCCCTCGTCCTCGGCGACGACGCGGCCCACGCCGCCCGCCACGAACTCCCCCCGGACTTCGTCACCTACGCCAACGCCCGCGCCACGAAGTCCTGGTTCATGTTCGACGACGAGATCGTCATCCTGACCACCGGTATCACCGACCCGGCCGGCCGCCCCCTGACCACCACCCTGGACACCCGCATCACCGACCCCGCCTCTCCCATGACCCTCGAAGAGGGCCCCGGCTGGCTGCACTGCACCGGCCCCGACTTCTCGATCGGCTACCTCTTCCTCACCGACACCACCCCCACCGCACACCTGACCACGGTGACCAACTCCCGCCGCCTGATCCGCACCGCCAACCCCGACACCTTGATCACAAAACAGATCTTCACCCTCCTCCAGGAACACCCCCCGACGCCCCACCCCCACTCACTGGCCTACGCCCTGCTCCCCAACGCCACACGCGCCCAACTGGCCTCATACGCCGACAGCCCCCTGACCATCCTGTCCAACACCTCCCACCTCCAGGCCGTCGAACACAAAGACCTCTCCCTCCTGATGGCCAACACCTTCACCCCCGGCCGCCACCAAGCGGGCTCCCTGACCATCGAGGGCCCCGCCTCCGTCCTCCTCCACACCACCCCCGACGGCACCCTCTCGATCGCGATCGCGGACCCCACCACGAAGCGCGACACCATCTCGGTCACCCTGATAGGACACAGCCTGCACGCCACATCCGCCGACGAGGGCGTGCGGGTGCGCCGCCTCCCGGACCGTACGCACATCCATGCGACCACCCACAACCTGCATGGCCGTACCCTCACGGTCCAAGCGCGTCCATAGACACCGCGTCAGGCCACTTCGATCGATGGGCAGTTTCGATCCGGTGATTTCGGTCCAGGCTGTTCCGGGCAGGCTCCGGAGTGGTGGCAGTGAGTGGCGCGTGGTCCCGATATTCCGGACCTGTCCGACCCGAAGTTGGCCATTTGTGGCGGGAGGGCGCGAACGTGCGGTCGGATCAAATGTGGGAAGCACTGGCCGGGCAGGGCGTGGAACGACGCTTCGCGGCAGGCGCGGTGATGTTACGGCAGGGCGCCCCCGGAACACACTTGCTGGCGCTCTCCGCCGGGCTGACCAAGGTCATCCAGCACCGGCCGGACGGAACCTGCCTGTGGTTGGCCTTCCGCGGCCCGGGCGAACTGCTCGGCGAGGTGTCAGTGCTCAGCAAAGGGCGTCTGCCCCGGGGCGCGGATGTCGTCGCTGTCACGGGATGTGTGACGCGTGTGCTGCACGCGGACTGGTTCCGGCGTTTCGTCCAGGCAAACCGCCTCGAGGCGGAACTGCTGGACCATGCGATGAAAAAGACCCGAGAGTCTGATGAGCACCGTGCTGAGCTGGTCACGTTATCGGTTCCCGAGCGGCTCGCACGCACCCTTCTCCGGCTTTCCGGCCTCGCCGAATCCCGACAGTTAGCCGGACTCACCCAGGAAGAGCTTGCCCAGGCAGTCGGCAGCTCGCGCAACAGCGTCGCCGAAGCGCTGCAACACCTCCGCGACGCCGGCGCGGTGACGACCGCCCGCAGGATCATCGACATCATCGATCCGGGCACGCTGGGAGCGTGGGCGGGCTACCCGTGTCTGCACGCCAGACATCGGGAGGCGAAGCCGTGCCCCCTCTGCCGCCGCCCCGGCATGGCGTCTCGAGTGTGAGTGCCCTCACCGCCCGAGTGCCCACTGCTGGGCACAACGCCGGGTAACCCGGGGAGAGGATCGGCGACGCCCCACAACGGGCCACCCGATCCTCAGGAGAGGCACGCACCTCATGTCTACCCACCTCCCCACCCCCATCCCCCGCCCCAACGCCGAGAGCCGTCCGCTGCCCGGATATCGGGCTCTCCTCGCTGTCGATGCCAAGGACTTCACCGGCCTGGCCGCCATCCAGCATTCGGCGGTCAGCATGGTGATCTCGGAGCTCGTAGACCGGGCCCTCACGGAGGCCGGTCTGACAGACTTGAGGGACACCAAGAGCTTCCCCGCCAACACCGGGGACGGAGTCGTCTTCGGATTCGACCCGGCCCATCTTCCCTTCGTCGTCTTCCCGTTCCTCAGGGTGCTCGACGGTCTCCTCGGTCGGCACAACGGCCAGTACGTCTCACCACGCCTGCGGATGCGCGCCAGCGTCCATGTGGGACCGCTGCCCGAGGCCGACGGCAACGGAACCGCTCGTAACGACACCCACCGGCTCCTCGACTCCCGTCCGGTCAAGGCGATCCTCGCCACCCCGGGCAGTGAGCAGACCACCCACTTGGCTGCGATCCTCTCCGACCGGGTCTACCAGGATGTCGTCCTCGGTGGCTATACAGGTCTCCGGCCCGACCACTTCATCGAAGTGCCGGCCACGGTGCCGGGTAAGGCCTTCACCCAACAGGCCTGGCTGTACATCCCCTCCCCGTCCGGTCACCTGCTGCGCAACGGCATCATCAGCGCCATCGAGGATTCCGCCACCACACCGTCCAAGGCAGGGACCGAATCACGACCGAGCGCTCCCGATGCCGTTCAGCCGCAACCCACCGGGGCGGGTCACAACCAGCATGTCGGACAGGGCCATGCGGTGATCGGCGATGTCACGGGCGGCCTCTCGGGAACCTTTGGCGTGCCGGGGGCCGGTCAGTGACGGAGAAACCGGAGGACGAACCCAGCCAAACAGGCGACCACCAGCGGGTCGAACAGGGCGCCGCCGTGCACGGCAGTGTGCAAGGCGATGTGAACCTCACCTTCGCCACCGCCACAAGGGTGGTCAAACCCCGCTTCCGCGAAGGCCCGTACCCGACCGAGGACGTCTCCGAGCGACTGCGCGCCTTCGTCGAGCCCCCTTCGTTCACCGCTTGCCGTGACGTACTGGACCGGCGCCGGGTGCTGTTGCTCATCGGGGCCACCGGTTCGGGCGCCGGCACCGCCGCGTTCGCCCTGCTGCGCGAGCGGCTCGGGGCGGGTGGCCGTGTCATCGGTCTCGATCCGAGCCGCGAGCTGGCCGACCTGAAGCCCGCGGAGAGCAGTGGGTATCTGCTGCGGGGCCTGAACGCGGAATCCGCCGGCGCACTGACGGATGTGGCGCTGACCGCGCTGCGCGAGCGGCTCCAGGCGACCGGCGCCCACCTGATCGTCATCATCAGCCCGGCACAGCGCCTGTCCTCCACAACCGCCCGCTGGCAGGTCCTCCACAAACCGCCGCACCCCGCGGAGGTCGCCCGCGCCCGCCTCGGGTCGATGGGCCTGACCGAAGAACAACTGTCCCTCGCTCTGGTCAACCTGGGCGATGTACGGGTCAAGGCGTACCTGGAGGCGAGCCAGGAGCCTGCTGTGGGCACCGAGGTGGCCGAGGAACTGCGCCACATCGCCCTGGGCACCAAGGAATTGCACGAGGCGCTGGGCGACCTCACCCGTTCCGCCGGCGACCACGCCACCCAGACACTGCGCGCTGTGCGCGAGGACAGTGACGCACTTGCCCTGGCCACTTCGGTCGCGCTGCTGGAGCACCAGGACCGAACCGTCATCGCCCGCTGCGCGGCCGGCCTGCGGCCCCTGCTCGACCCTTCCACCACCAGCCGGGAATCAGCGGGGACACCAACAACCGAAGTGGATGTGCTGGGTGACGACTTCGCCGCCCGTCTGCGGAAGGTAAAAGCCCATCCGCTGCCGCGCGTCGTCGACAGCGACAGCCGCTACTGGTTCCGCTACTGGATCGAGCCGATCACTTTCCAGCGCCGACACCAGGCCGACGCCGTCCTCAGTCGGCTCTGGCTGGACTATGACGGCATCGCCGACGCGGTGCTCACCTGGCTTCGGAGAGATTCAACGCGTTACTTCCCCGGTATCGACTACACCGCGGGGCGGGCCATCGGCCGGGTACTGCGCCAGGCGACCGGGCCTGATGTGTTACGGCAGCTGCGGCTGCTGGCCGAATCACCCGACCGCTGGCGACGACGGCTGGTGGCGTACGCGCTCAATGAGGCCGCGCAGGACGGGCTGGTGGCCGGGGCGGTCCGGGACCAGATGTGGCGGTGGAGCGGATATCAGAACGAGCACCTGCGCGCGACCGTGGCAGAGACCTGCGGCGGCGGCTTCGGTCTGATCCGGCCGGACCGGACACTGGGCCTGCTGGACCGGGTGCTGGCGGGCCCAGCCCGGGCCAGCGTACAGACCGGCGTCTCCCTTTCCCTGGCCGTCTTGCTGATGGAATCGGCGAACGCCAAACCTGTGTTCGATACATTCACCGATTGGATCGCCCGGCCGGAGGGTTCCGGCCAGCGCTCGTACGCGCTGGGGGCCATCCCGCGATTGATCACGGACTTCCTTCAGTTGGACGTCGACGATCCAGAACCGCTGCTACCTCTGGTGCGCAGGGCTCTCAACGACGCCCAGGCAAGGAAGGCCGTCGTGGACGCGCTCCTGAGGGCCGAGGAATCCCCCAACCCCCGCATCCGGGCTCGTGCCACGGCCCTCATCACCGCGCTCGCCTCCGGCGCCGGCGAGCAGCGCGGCATACGTACCTTGCTCGTTGCCCGCCTCCACCGGCGCGCCCGGGCCGAGAACATCGCAGAAGGAGCCGTCACATGAGCGCACCACTGGTGGAGCCGCTGACGACGTCGGCGTTCCGTTCCGTACTGCAGCTCCGCTCCCCCGCCAACGCCAGACCCGACCGGGCTCTGGTGCTGATGGCCCACGACGGCACGGCCCTGGTCGGCGTTCCGGCCGGGGAGTGGGGCGGGTTCGACTATCCGCAGCCGAAGGCGCTGCGCATGCTGGGAAGTGTCTTCGCGCGGTCCGGCTGGGTCTCGCTCGCCGAACGGCCGGACTGGGTGGACGTGGTGGTACCGGACGGTGGCACAGGGCCACAACCGGCGTTCCGGTACTCGGTGAGCTGGCAGGTCAGCGATCCGGTCATGGTGCTGTACCACCAGATCACCGCGGCCGATGTGCCCATCCGGATCGCCCGCCATATCGCCGAGAACGGCATGGGCTCGGGCGGGCTGCATGTCGTACCCGACGCCGGGATCATGTACCGCGTCCTCCAACAGCCGGGGACCGACCCGACCGGCGTACGCGCGGCGCCGCCGCTACCGGGCTCGTGGGACAGCGGCATGCTCAACGCCTTCCAGTTCTTCCGCGAGCTGGTCAGCGACGACCCGCGCGGCCTGGCGGCGATGTGGCTGCTGTACCACCCGCAAAACGCTAAGCAGGTGCTGGAGTGGACGGTTGAGAACCGCTCTCTCCTCCAGCCCCCGGAGAAACCGGCCGAACCCGAGCCCGCACCCGACAGCTGGGAAAGGTCGCTTGCGGTCGCGTTGCGTGATCTGACGGCGGCCGACCGCGCCTTCGTCGGGGTCAACATGGCGAGGCTCCTGAACGATCTCGGCATCCCGGAAGCCCAGGAAACCCTGGCCAAGGTCGAAGGCCGCTAGCAGGCGCCTCGTGTGCTCTCCTCAACAGCAGACAGGGGCGGGCTATGTCTGGATTTGTGCTGTGCCCGTGGTCGAAACCTGAGAGAAGATCACCGTCATCTACTCACCGGGGGTTCTCGTATGACTGACCAGCACCACCGCGCCTGCGGGCGCCCGACCCGCTCTGGGCGCCCCTGCAAGATCCGGATATCAGGCTCGGACGTGGCGTGCGGCACGCATGCCACGGAGCAGGACAAAGCCGTGGCCGAGGCCCATCGACGCGGGTGGAACGAAGGGTTCGCATCCGGCAAAGAGAGCAGCGCGCGCCTCTCCAGATCCCGGGTGGAACGGCTGGAACAGCGCGTCAAAGAACTTGAGGAAGAACTGGACAGTTCGAAGCGGGTGTACGAGATCGGCGGCCATCAGGTGGTGGACGTCGGCGGATACGCCTACCGCTGGCGTGGGAGCACACCACTGGAGGTCGGCGACCGGGTATTGCTGCCGGAAAACTATGTGAGCCGCCTGAAGTACGGGCCCGGTCCCACCCAGGGTGTGGCGAGCAAGCTCGGCACTACCTATCGCGGCCCGCTTTCGGACATCGTCAGCCGGGCGCCGGCACCGGGCGAGTAGGAAAACACCGGCACCTCGCGTCTTCTCCGATGAGCTACCAGCTGGTCGGCACAGGAGGTGAGCCCCGCCCTGAAGGCTCGGCGCGTACGCACACCGGCCGACGTTCACCGTGGCGGGGCCCCGACTATTACCGCGCATCAACTAAAAGGCCAGGTCAGAGTAGGTCTGACCTGGCCTTTGGGTGAGCCGCCTAAGGGAATCGAACCCTTGACCTACGCATTACGAGTGCGTCGCTCTGGCCGACTGAGCTAAGGCGGCGGGTGGTGCTCGATGATTCTACATGGGGGTCGGGGGTGGGGTGACACGGAGGCGGCGGCGGTGGAGGTCGTCCGTTGCCGCGCGCAGGGCCCGCAGGCGTTTGGCCCAGCGGTTGCAGTCCGGGCACTCGGTTAAGTGGGCGTCCAGTTGGGCGTCCGTCATGCCCGCGGGGAGGGGGTTGCCCTCCGTGCGGGCCGAGATCGCGGGGCGGTAGCCCGCGCAGGCTATGGGCAAGAAGCACCTTCCTCGGGACTGACGTTCTCCAGCAGGTAGTCGTTCACCATGGCGTCGATGCAGGCGTTGTCGCCGTAGGCGGTGTGGCCGTCACCGTCGTTGGTCAGCAGGATGCCGGATTCCAGCTGCTCGGCCAGGCCCTCGGACCAGGCGTACGGGGTGGCCGGGTCGCGGGTGGTGCCGATGACCAGGATGGGGTCGGCGCCGGCCGCCGCGATGGTCACCGGGGAGCCGCTGGGCTCCACCGGCCACACGCCGCACAGCAGGGTGGCCCACGCGAAGTCACGGCCGAAGGTGGGGGAGGCCTCCTCGTAGGCGGGCAGCTGGGCCAGGACCTCCTCGGGGGTGCTCGTCCCGGCCGGGCTGTCCAGGCAGCTGATCGCCGGGAAGGCGAACATCGTGGTGCCGTACGAGCCGTCCGGCTCGCGCTCGTTGTACGCGTCGGCCAGCTCCAGCAGCGGTGAGCCGTCGCCCTCGTTCATGGCGGCCGACAGGGCCTGCCGCAGCTGCGACCACAGGGACTCGCTGTAGAGCGCCATCGCCACGCCCGTCGTCGCCAGTGACTCGGTCAGCGGGCGGTCCTGGCCGGTCGCCAGGGGCTTCTCGTCCAGCTCCGCGAAGAAGGCCGACAGCCGCTGCGAGGCGTCGTCGCCGCCTTCGAAGCCCAGCGGGCAGGAGTTGCGGGCCGCGCAGTGGTCGGCGAAGGAGCGGAAGGCCGTCTCGAAGCCGCCGGCCTGTTCGCGGTCCAGGTCCAGGGTGGACAGGCGCGGGTCCACGGCGGCGTCCAGCACCAGGTGCCCGACGCGCTGCGGGAACAGCCCGGCGTACACCGCGCCGAGCTTCGTGCCGTAGGAGAAGCCGACGTAGTGCAGCCGCTCGTCGCCCAGCACCGCACGCAGGACGTCCATGTCGCGGGCCGACTCGATGGTGGAGATGTGCTCCAGCAGGCGCCCGGAGTTGGCCTGGCAGCCGGCCGCGAACTCCTCGTGCGCGGTCAGCAGCGCCTGCTGCTCCTCCGCGTCGTCGGGGGTGCGGTCCACCTGGGTCGAGGCGTCCATCTCGGGGCCGGTCAGGCACTCGATCGGCTCGCTGCCGCCGGTGCCGCGCGCGTCCAGGCCGACCATGTCGTACCGCTCGCGCACCTCGGCCGGGAAGATGTAGCTCGCCGAGCTCTGGGCGAAGTCCACCGCCGAGGCTCCGGGGCCGCCCGGGTTCATCAGCAGGGCGCCGATCCGGTCGGCGCCGCCGGCCCGGGCACGGGTGACGGTCAGCTGGATGTCGTCGGCCGGGTCGACGCTGGTGTAGTCGAGCGGCACCGTCAGCATCGCGCACTGGAAGCCCGGTACGCCGGTGCAGCCGCGCCAGGTCAGCTCCTGCTCGTAGTACGGCTGGAGGTCGGCCGAGATCTCCTCGGGCAGCGGATCGAGCGCCGGGGCGTCGATCGCCGAGCCGCCCTCGGAGCCCTCCGAGCCGCCGGTCGCGGTCTCCTCGCCGGACGACTGCGTCGGGCTGGGGCGTTCCTCCGCGCGCTCTTCCGAACTGCAGGCCGAGGCCAGCAGCAGTGCGCCGACCGTCAGCAGCGGTAGATACCGGGTCTTTCGAGTCATTTCGGGCCCCCGTGGCGTGCGTGACCTTGATCGCGGATCCCTGGAGCGTATCCGCTCACCGCAAGGCCACCGCCATCGCCTCCACCGCGAGCAACGGAGAAACATTGCGGTCCAGGGCCGTGCGGCACTCCAGGATCGCCTCCATGCGGCGCAGGGTGCGCTCCGGCGCGCTCGCCGCCGCCACCCGTTCCACGGCCGCCGCGCTCTCCCCGCCGGCCAGCGCGACGGCGGAGCCCAACTGCCGGGCCAGCACGTCGCGGTAGAACCCGGTCAGCTCGGTGAGCGCCAGGTCCAGGGCGTCCCGCTGGGTCCGGGTGGCGCGCCGTTTCTGGCGGTCCTCGAGGTCCTTCATCACGCCCGCGGTGCCGCGCGGCAGGCGTTTGCCCTCCGCCGCGCCCAGCGCCGCCCGCAGCTCCTCGGTCTCCTTGTCGTCCCGCTCCTCCGCGAGCTGCTTGGCGTCCTCGGCGGCGGCGTCCACCAGTTCCTGTGCGGCGCGCAGCGCGCCGCCGATGTCCGTCACCCGCTCCGGGATGCGCAGCACCGCCGCCCGGCGGGCCCTGGCCCGTTCGTCGGTGGCCAGCCGCCGTGCCCGGTCGATGTGCCCCTGGGTGGCCCGCGCGGCGGCCTGCGCCACCTCGGGATCGACACCGTCGCGCCGCATGAGTACGTCGGCGACGGCGGCCACCGGCGGGGTGCGCAGCGACAGCGTGCGGCAGCGGGAGCGGATGGTGGGCAGGACGTCCTCGGTGGACGGTGCGCACAGCAGCCACACGGTGCGGGGCGCGGGCTCCTCGACGGCCTTCAGCAGGACGTTCCCCGCGCCCTCGGTCAGGCGGTCGGCGTCCTCCATGACGATCACCTGCCAGCGGCCTCCGGCCGGTGACAGCTGGGCGCGGCGGACCAGCTCCCTGGTCTCCTTGACGCCGATGGTGAGCAGGTCGGTGCGGATGACCTCGACGTCCGCGTGGGTGCCGATGAGGGAGGTGTGGCAGCCGTCGCAGAAGCCGCAGCCGGGTGCGCCGCCCAGGGCGCGGTCCGGGCTCAGGCACTGGAGGGCGGCGGCGAACGCCCGCGCCGCGGTGGCCCGGCCGGATCCGGGCGGGCCGGTGAACAGCCAGGCGTGCGTCATCGAGGACCCCGCCAGCCGCGGCTCCTGCCCGGCGTCGATCGCCGTGACGTAGGCGTCGGCGTCCCGGGCCGCCGCGGTCAGCTGCGCCGCCACCCGGTCCTGGCCCACCAGCTCGTCCCAGACCGTCATTCCGTCACTGCTCCAAGCCGCTCCACACCGCTGAATGCCGTCCCTCATTGTGCCGTCTTCCACTGACAGTCCGGGACCCGCGGTTCGCTGCGCCGTTCGGAGCACGGCGGGTGGGGCGCGTAGACCTTTGATCCCATTCATCACACTATGTGGTCATCGTGTCACGATGATTGGAGTCCCCGGCTCATGTCCCCCCACAAAGCCCTCCCCGCCGTCACCCTGGCCGCCGTCCTGGCCGTCGCACTCCCCGGCTCCGCCCAGGCCGCCGACCCCACCGGCTTCGCCGCCACCGGGTTCACCGCCACCCTCGGCAGCACCGTCCAGATCACCGAGGCCCGCGCCGCCTACCCCACCGGGCCGGTACGCGCCGACGTGTCCTCCGCCCGCTTCAGCTCCCTGGGCACCGTCGCCGGCATCTACGCCGTCACCGGCGAGCACCGTACCGGCGGGACCGCGGCCGAGGCCGGGGTCGCCAGCACCGAACTCGACCTCACCGCCACCACCCTCAGCACCGGCTCGGTCAGCGCCCGCTGCGTCACCGAGCCGGACTCCGCACCCACCGCCCGGGTGCGCGTCAACGACGCCGTCGTCGCCGTCCCCGAGTCCGCCCGGGTCAACGTCACCGGCAACCCGCAGCCCAACACGACCCTCCAGCTGCCCGGCGGTCTCGGCCGGATCGTCCTGAACGAGCAGGTCACCGGGGCCGACGGCTCCCTCACCGTCAACGCCCTGCGCCTCACCCTGGGCGAGGGCGCCGGCCTCCTCGCCGGGGATGTCGTCATCGGGTCCGTCACCTGCCCCTCCCTCGTCCCGCCGCCGGAGGAGGAAGAGCAGGAGGAGATCGAGGAGCCCGCCGAGGAAGAGGCCGTCGTCGAGGAAGGCGTGCTCATCTCCGTCGCCGAGGACGCCGACGCCGGGCACGGGGTCAAGGACGTGGTCTTCGACGTCGTGGACGAACGCGGCGCCCTCATCGACACCTGCACCACCGACGCCAGCGGCCGGTGCGGCGTGGCCTTCGTGCCCGGGGACCGCACGTACTACGCCTGTGTCTCGCAGACCCCCGCCGGCTACGGCATGCCCGCCCCCGACGAGGTCTGCGACGGCCCCTACCGGGTCGCCCCCGGCGCGGAGGTGACCATCCACGAGCCCTTCCCGCTGCTCCGGGCCGAGACAGGGACGGAGGCCGGGGACGAGGCCGAGACGCTCCCGGCCCCCGCCGAGCGGTAACCCGCGGCCCCCGACAAGCCGGAACGGCGCTTCCCCCGCAGGGGGAAGCGCCGCTCCACGCGTCGACCGGCCGGATTCAGCGGCCCTTGCCGTCCTCGTCCTCGTCACGGCGGCGCCCCAGCAGCTCATCGGCGAGCGTCGGCAGATCATCGAGCGGGGTCTCCTCGGCCCACGCCGGACGCGACCGCTGCTGCGGATCCTCCGGGGGGTTCCCGCGCCCTTCCTCGTCCACCTTCGGGATCGGCCGGGTCTCCCCCGCCTCGCCCGGCTTGGGCAGTACACGCGTCTCGTCGTTCCCCGGGCCCGGGTACGAGTTCGGGATCTGCATCGTCTCGCTGTTGCTGTCGGCCCCGTCCGTGCCCGAAGGCCGGTCGGTGTCCTCGACCTGCGGGATCTGCACCGTCTCGCTGTTGTCGGCCTTCGCAAGCCGCGCCCGCTCGGCCGCGAGCAGCGCCTCCTCGGCCTTGCGCTGCACCTCCCGGCGCCGCTCCTCGGCCTGCGCCCGCAGCCGCGCCTCCTCCTCGGCCTCCCGGCGAAGACGCTCCTCCTCGGCACGCCGCAGCCGCTCCTCGGCCTCCCGGCGGCGCCGCTCCTCCTCGGCCAGCCGGCGCGCCTCCTCGGCGACCCGCCGGGCTTCCTCGGCCTTGCGCCGCTCCTCGGCGAGCCGCGCTTCCTCGGCCTCGCGCGCCTTGCGCTCCTCTTCCTCCGCCCGCAGCCGCGCCAGCTCCTCCTGGCGCTCCCGCTCCAGGCGCTCTTCCTCCTCCTTGCGCAGGCGCTCCTCCTCGGCGCGCCGCCGCGCCTCCTCCTCGGCCTTGCGCCGGGCCTCCTCCTGCTCCCGCAGCTCCTGCTCGCTCAGCGGCAGCATCTGGTCCAGCCGGTGCCGTGCCGCCGTGGTGACGGACTCCGGGTCCTGCCCGGCGTCGACCACCAGATAGCGCGCCGGGTCGGCGGCGGCCAGCGCCAGGAACCCGGACCGCACCCGCTGGTGGAACTCGCTCGGCTCCGACTCCAGGCGGTCCGGCGCCTCCGTGAACCGCTCGCGCGCCGTCTCCGGCGACACGTCCAGCAGCACGGTCAGGTGCGGCAGCAGCCCGTCCGTCGCCCACCGCGAGATCCGCGCCACCTCGGTGGCCGACAGGTCGCGCCCGGCGCCCTGGTAGGCCACCGCCGAGTCGATGTACCGGTCGGAGATCACCACCGCGCCCCGCTCCAGCGCGGGCCGCACCACCGTCTCCACGTGCTCGGCCTTGTCCGCCGCGTACAGCAGCGCCTCGGCCCGGTGCGAGAGCCCGCCGGTGGAGACGTCCAGCAGGATCGTCCGCAGCCGCTGACCCACCGGCGTGGCTCCGGGTTCGCGGGTCACCACCACCTCGTGGCCCTTGCTGCGGATCCACTCGGCCAGCTTCTCCACCTGCGTGGTCTTGCCGGCTCCGTCGCCACCCTCGACGACGATGAAGAACCCGTTCGCGGCCGTCGCCTGCACCGGCTCCACGCCGCCGCCGCGCACGGCCGTCACGAGGTCACGGCGCAGCGGTACTCCGCGCCGGTCATCCGTACGGCCCAGCACCAGCGCTCCGACCGGCAGCAGCAGCGCGCCGATGATCATGAGCGTGTACGCCGCGCCCCCGTGGTCGATGACGAAGTCGCCGCGCTCGACCCGGTGCGGGCCGATCAGCGCCGCCACCAGCGGGGCCACCAGGACCCCGAGCCCGACCGCGATCCGGACCACGGCGTGCAGGTGCTGCGTCAGCCGCGGCCGGCGGAACTCCTCGGTCTCCTGGTCCAGCAGGACGTGCCCGGTGGCCGCCGCGACCCCGGCCGCCACACCCGTGGCCACCGCCGTGAACAGCACCGTCGCCGGGTCGGCGATCATGCCGACCCCGAACAGGCCCAGACCCGTGACCGCCAGCGCCAGCGCGAAGACCCGCCGCCGCGACAGGGCGGGCAGCACCGCGGACGCCGAGCGCACCCCGGCCGCGACCCCGCCGGTCAGCCCGGCGACGAACAGGCCGTAGGCGACCGGGCCGCCGCCGAACTCCAGAACCCGCAGCACGCCCAGCGCGACCGCCGCGGCCACCGCCGCCGCCAGCGCGGCGCACCCCAGCACCAGCACCGGGATCGCGCCCGTACGCCCGCGGTCCGGGGTGGTGCCGGCGGCCGGCCGGCGCAGCCCCTCCAGCGGCGACACCGGGCGGCGCCCGTCGCCCACCGGCAGCTTCAGGAAGTACAGCACCGAGATCGAGGCGGCGAAGAACCCGGCGGCAACGTACGAGGCCAGCGCCGCCTGGTGCTGGCCGAACCAGTCGATCCCGGTGGCCAGCAGATTGCTCACCAGAGTGACGGCCACCAGCACGGCGGCCGCGGCCGGCACCGACAGGAACGCGCTGCGCAGCCACAGCCGGCGCAGCGCCTCGCCGTGGTCGGGCAGCGGCCGTACGGCGGCGCCCTCCGGCGGCGGGGGCGGCAGCAGGGCGGGGGCCACGCCGTCCTTGGCGGTGGTCCACACCCGCTCGGCGAGCCCGGCCACACCGAGCGTCACCAGCAGGTAGATGTAGGCGCTGTCCGGCACCCACACGATCCACAGCGGGGCGACGATCAGCAGGGAGGCGCGCAGCCCGTCCACGCCGATCATCGTCCAGCGCCGGTCCAGCTTTCCGGCCGGCGCGAGCAGCTTGCTGACGGGCCCCAGCAGCAGGACGCCGCCCAGCACCCCGGCCGCGACCCGTACGGTCAGCGCGAGCGTGATGGCCAGCGCCACACCCCGGTAGCCGCCGCCGAACAGCATCTCGCCGCCCGCGGTGACGTGGAACGCCGCCTGCACGGACAGCAGGGTGATCACCAGGACGGCGAGGATGTCGCCGATACCGCCGGTGAACTGCGCCTCCCACAGGCGCCGCAGCTCCGGCACCCGCAGCAACGCCCGCCGGGCGCGCTCCCGGGAGTCCGCGGCGAGTGCCTCGTCGGTGGCGCCGCAGGTGGGGTCAACAACCGGGTGTTGCTCTGCTCGCGTCATTCGGCCAGCGTAACCGCCACCACCGACACAGGCGTCAGCTACCCGAACATTTGCCCGGGGAACGACCGTGGCGGCGCCGCCATGAGCCACCCGGCGCTACGGCTTTCCTTCCGCACACACCGGCAGGGCTCGACCTCCCGCGCGCCGCCCTGCCGCGGCTACTCCTCCGAGGGGCCGTTTTCGGCCTTTGACGTGGCCTTTTTCGCCGCTGAGGTTTTCTTCGCCGCAGTCGTCTTCTTGGCCGCCGTCTTCGTCGCCGTCGAGGTTTTCTTCGCGGCGGTCTTCTTCGCCGTGGTGGTCTTGGCGGCGGCCTTCTTCGTGGTCGTCTTCTTCGCCGCGGCCTTCTTGGTGGTCTTCTTGGCCGCGGTCTTCTTCGCGGTCTTCTTCGCCGGCCCCTTGGCCCGCTTCTCCGCCAGCAGCTCGAACCCACGTTCAGGGGTGATGGTTTCGGGATCGTCGTCCCGCCGCAGCGTCGCGTTCGTCTCGCCGTCCGTCACGTAGGGACCGAACCGCCCGTCCTTCACCACCACCGGCGCCTGCGTCACCGGGTCGGTCCCCAGCTCCTTCAGTGGCGGCTTGGCCGCGGCCCGCCCGCGCTTCTTCGGCTGGGCGTAGATCGCCTGCGCCTGCTCCAGGGTGACCGTGAACAGCTGCTCCTCGCTCTCCAGCGAGCGCGAGTCCGTCCCCTTCTTCAGGTACGGGCCGTACCGGCCGTTCTGCGCGGTGATGTCGTCACCGGACTCCGGGTCGGTACCCACCACACGCGGCAACGACAGCAGCTTCAGCGCGTCGTCCAGCGTGATCGTGTCCAGCCGCATCGTCTTGAACAGCGAGGCGGTACGCGGCTTCACGGCGTTCTTGCCGGTCTTCGGCGTGCCCTCCGGCAGCACCTCCGTGACGTACGGGCCGTACCGCCCGTCCCGTCCCACGATCGGGTGCCCGCTGACCGGGTCGGTGCCCAGCTCGAAGTCGCCGCTGGGCTTCGCCAGCAGCTCCTTCGCCAGCTCCACCGTCAGCTCGTCCGGCGGCAGTTCGTCCGGCACGTCCGCGCGCTTGCCCGGCTCGCCCTCCGCCGCGCCCTCCTCGGGTGGCGCCTCCACGTACGGGCCGTACCGGCCCACCCGCAGCACGATGCCCTCGCCGACCGGGAAGGAGGAGATCTCCCGGGCGTCGATCGCGCCCAGGTCGGTGACCAGCTCCTTCAGCCCGCCCAGGTGGTCGCCGTCGCCGTTGCCGGCCTCCGCCGCGACCCCGACGCCCTCGCCGCCCTCACCGAAGTAGAAGCGGCGCAGCCACGGCACCGCCTCCGCGTCGCCGGTGGCGATCCGGTCGAGGTCGTCCTCCATCTTGGCGGTGAAGTCGTAGTCCACCAGCCGCCCGAAGTGCTGCTCCAGCAGATTGACCACGGCGAAGGACAGGAAGGACGGCACCAGCGCCGTCCCCTTCTTGAAGACGTAGCGCCGGTCCAGGATGGTGCCGATGATCGAGGCGTACGTGGACGGCCGCCCGATCTCCCGCTCCTCCAGCTCCTTGACCAGGCTGGCCTCGGTGTACCGGGCCGGCGGCTTGGTGGAGTGCCCGTCCGCCGCCAGCTCGCGCGCGGCCAGCGGGTCGCCCTCGGCGACCTGCGGCAGCCGCCGCTCGCGGTCGTCCAGTTCGGCGTTGGGGTCGTCCGCGCCCTCCACGTACGCCTTCATGAAGCCGTGAAAGGTGATGATCTTTCCGGTGGCGCCGAACTCGCAGTCCTGCCCGCCCGCGCCGGTCCCGGCGACGCGCACCGCCACCGACTGGCCGACCGCGTCCTTCATCTGCGAGGCGACGGTCCGCTTCCAGATCAGCTCGTACAGCCGGAACTGCTCGCCGGTCAGGCCCGTCTCGGCCGGGGTGCGGAAGCGGTCGCCCGAGGGGCGGATCGCCTCGTGCGCCTCCTGCGCGTTCTTCACCTTGCTGGCGTACGTACGCGGCTTGTCCGGCAGGTACTCCCGCCCGTACAGCTGCGTCACCTGCGCCCGCGCCGCCGCCACGGCCGTCTCCGACAGCGTGGTCGAGTCGGTCCGCATGTAGGTGATGAAGCCGTTCTCGTACAGCCGCTGCGCCACCTGCATGGTGGACTTCGCGCCCATCCCCAGCTTGCGCGACGCCTCCTGCTGGAGGGTGGTGGTGCGGAAGGGCGCGTACGGGGAGCGCCGGTACGGCTTGGACTCCACCGAGCGGACGGAGAACGCCGCGCCGGCCAGGCTCTGCGCCAGCTCCCGCGCCGCCGCCTCGTCGAGCTGGCGCACCTGCCCGGGGTTCTTGAGCTGCCCGTCCGGGCCGAAGTCGCGGCCCTGCGCGATGCGCCGTCCGTCGACCGACACCAGGCGGGCGCCGAAGGTGTCAGGGCCGCCGTCGGCGCCGCCGCCGTCCGTGGCGAACGTCCCCGTCAGGTCCCAGTACGCGGCCGGGTGGAACGCGATCCGCTCGCGCTCGCGCTCCACGACCAGCCGGGTGGCCACGGACTGCACGCGTCCCGCCGACAGCCGGGGCATGACCTTCTTCCACAGCACCGGCGAGACCTCGTACCCGTACAGCCGGTCGAGGATGCGGCGGGTCTCCTGCGCGTCGACCAGCAGCTGGTTCAGCTCGCGCGGGTTGTTGACGGCCGCCCGGATGGCGTCCCGGGTGATCTCGTGGAAGACCATCCGGCGCACCGGCACCTTGGGCTTGAGGACCTCGCGCAGATGCCAGGCGATCGCCTCGCCCTCGCGGTCCTCATCGGTGGCCAGGTAGAGCTCGTCGGATTCGGCCAGCAGCTCCTTGAGCTTTCTGACCTGGTCCTTCTTGTCACTGTTGACGACGTACAGGGGCTGGAAACCGGCGTCCACGTTCACGCCGAGCCGGGCCCAGGGCTCCCCCTTGTACTTGGCCGGAACCTCGGCGGCACCGTTCGGCAGATCGCGGATGTGTCCGACGCTCGCCTCTACCACATAGCCCGGGCCGAGGTAGCCCTTGATCGTCTTGGCCTTGGCGGGCGACTCGACAATGACAAGCCGGCGTCCGCCGTTCGTGGTCTCGCTGGTCGGGGACAACTTCTCGCTCTCTTCTCTCCGGTTTCTCCGGTAGCTCTCGGCGTGGTGCGTGCGATACGTACGGGGTGGGTACGCTCGCCGCGCCCCGTGCGGAGTGTGACGCTACCTCCCGGCTCCGTGTCAAACGGGAATACCCCGCGACGCCACTCGAACCGTAACCCGACAGCCCGCGTTCCCGCCGCCCCATGCCCCTGGCAGGATGTCGGCCGTGGACCCGGTCCGTCCCTGACCGGCCTCCCATCCGCTCATCCATCCGCAAGGGGGACTCATGACCGACCAGAATCCGTATCAGCAGCCGCCGCCGGACCCGAACCAGAACCCGTATCAGCAGCCGGGTCAGCAGCCGGGCCAGCCGGGGACTCCGCCGCCCGGGGGTCAGCCCGGCCAGCCGGGTTACGGCTACCCGCAGCAGCCGACCGGCCCGATGCCGGGCGCGCCCGGTGGCGGTTACGGCCAGTACCCGCCGCCCGGGTACGGCCAGCCGCCCGGCGCGGCCTACGGCGCGGTCGACCCCAACGCGCCGTTCGGCTACGACCAGTACGGCCGGCCGTACTCCTCCAAGTCGAAGATCATCGCGGGCGTGCTCCAGCTGGTGCTCGGCGGCGTCGGCGCGGGCCGCTGGTACACCGGCCACTACGGCCTGGCGGTGGCCCAGCTGCTCACCTGTGGCGGCATGGGCATCTGGTCGCTGATCGACGGCATCCTCTTCCTGGTGAAGGACGACCGCACCGACTCCGACGGCCGCGTCCTCAAGAGCTGACGGGGACCGGGGCCGGACCGGGTGGCGAGGGGAGACGGGTGAGCAGCATCACGCGGGGACAGCGGCGGTTCCACCCCGCGGTGGTGCCGCTGGCCACCCTCGCCGCCGGCCTGGCCGGCTCCGTCTATCTGTGGCACACCAATCCGCACGAGGGCGGCGGGCTGCTGCCGCGCTGCCCCGTCAACTGGGCGACCCGGCTGCAGTGCCCGGCGTGCGGCGGTACCCGGATGGCGTACGACCTGCTGCACGGGGACGTGGCCGCGGCGCTGCACGACAACGCCGTGCTGCTGCTCCTCGGGGTGCCGCTCGCGGCGTGGGTGGGGGGCCGCTGGCTGTACGAGGGGCTGCGCGGGCGCCGGTACGTGCCCCGGCTCGGTGGCCGTGCCGGGATGGCGGCGATCGTCGGGATCGCGGTGGTGTGGGCCGTTGTGCGCAATGTGATGGGGTAACGGATCTCACTTGTGTATCGGTGGAAGATCCAGTGCAACCAGGTGGGGTTCCGGGGTGTCTGAGCACCAACAAGCCAACCGGCTTGTCAGTTGATCGCACCATTCGGAACGGAATCCCGCTCATGACCTATCCCCCGGCCCCTGCTCCCGGTGTCCCCGCCGGTGCTCCCGAGTCCCCCAAGTCCAAGGTCGTCGCCGGCATCCTGCAGATCCTGCTGGGTTCCGTCGGCGCCGGCCGCTGGTACACCGGCCACTACGGCATGGCCGTGGCCCAGCTGCTGACCTGCGGTGGCCTGGGCATCTGGGCCCTGATCGACGGCATCCTCTTCCTGGTCAAGGAAGACCGCACGGACTCCGACGGCCTGGTCCTGAAGAAGTAATCCGACGGCACCAGGCGGAGGGCCGCCCCGGGACGCCCGGGGCCGGCCCTTTTGCCGTGCCGTCGCTCTCCCCTCCGGTCACACCGGTCACGCCGGCAGCAGGAACCCGTCGCCCACCAGGGTCCGCAGCACCCCGGGCACCCCGGCCCGTACCCGCCCCGGATCCGCCTCCAGCAACTGCGCGATGGCGTCGACGATCACCCCGGCCGGCAGCGTCCCGTCGCAACTGCCCGCCAGCGCCGCACCCACCGTGTCCACCGAGTGCGCCCGCATCATCCCGTGCCGCTGCCGCAGCACCACGTGCTCCGGGTCCTCCGCGCCCGGCGCGCCCACCTGCTCCTGCACCACCCCGTCAGCCAGCGTGTACCGCGCCGCCAGCAGCGCCCGGTCGTCGTGCTCCCGCAGGAAGTCGGCGAGCGCGAAGTGCCGCCGTACGGTCTCCCCCAGCGGCTGCTCCACCGCGTGCGGCCACTCCTCCACCGTGATGGCGGGCCGGTCGGTTCCGGTCTTGCGCAGCGTGATCCAGCCGAAGCCCACGCCCCGGGTGCGCCGGCGCTCGAATTCGGCCAGCCACTCCCCGTACAGCCGCTCGTACGCGTCCGGGTCGCCCCGGTGCGCCCCCGCGTCCCGCAGCCACAGCTCGGTGTACTCCGTCACGTCCTGCCGCTCGCGCTGCACGATCCACGCGTCGCAGCCGGCCGGCACCCAGGAGGCCAGCCGCTCCCGCCAGTCCTCGCCCTCCACGTGCTGCCAGTTGGCGAGCAGCTGGCACCAGCCGCCGTCGTTCAACCGCGCGGCCGACTGCTCCACCAGGGTGCGGCACAGCTCGTCGCCGCCCATCCCGCCGTCCCGGTAGGTGAGCGCGTCCGTGTCGTCCCGGCGCGGCGAGATGACGAACGGCGGGTTGGCGACGATCAGATCGAAGCCCGCCTCGCGCGCCACCGGCTCGAACAGGGAGCCCTGCCGCAGCTCCGGCTCCGCGGCGCCCGACAGCGCGAGGGTGAGCGCCGCCATCCGCAGCGCGCGCGGGTTCACATCGGTGGCCACCACGCGCTCGGCGTGCCGGGCGGCGTGCAGCGCCTGGATTCCGGAACCGGTCCCCAGGTCGAGCACCCGCCCCACCGGCTGCCGGACGGTCAGCTGGGCCAGCGTCATGGAGGCCCCGCCGACCCCCAGCACCACATCGCGTTCCTTGCCGCCCGCACCGCCGGCACCGCCGACGCCGAACCCCGGGTCGGAGACGACCCACCAGTCCTCGCCGTCCGGGCCGGGGTACGGGCGGACGTCGACGGTGGCCCGTACGGACGGGCCCTCGCGCACCAGCCAGCCGTCGCCCAGGAGTTCATCGGCCGGGAGCACGGCGCGCGCCGACTCGTAGGGCACGGGACGCTGCAGCAGGAACAGCCGGACGAGTACGGCCGCGGCGCCGTCGTCGCCGTGGATCGCGCGGGCCGCCGGGACGGTCTCGCCACGGGCCAGGGCGGCGTACGCGGGGGCGCCCAGCAAGTCCAGCAGGCCGTCGGCGGTAAAGGCGTCCGCCGCCAGCGCCGCCCGGAGGCGGGCGGTACCGGCGGCGGAGGGGAGGGGGAGATCAGCAGTGCTCACCCTGCCATTGTGGGGCGCGCTCAGGCGTCGTCGGCGTCCGCGTCCGCCGCGTCGTCGGCACCGTCCGACTCATCGCCCTCGGCGTCGGCGTCCGCGTCCTCCCCGGCATCGGCGTCGTCCTGGTTCTCGCTGCCGGAACCGGACGGGGCGGGCGAGCTCTGGCAGCCCTCCTGCTTCAGCATCGCCGTGCGCAGATCCCCCGACTGCAACTCGCTCAGCGCCTGGTCACCGCTCTGCCCCAGCGTGCTCAGCTGGCCCGCGATGTCCTTCAGACCGTCGGAGAACGCGGACACGTCATCCGGGTTCAGCTCGTCGACCGAGGTCTTGAGACCGGCGTACGACTCGGAGATGCTGTTCAGCTCACCGACCGCGTCCTGCCGCAGCTGCGCGCCGTTGTCGACGGGCGGGTCGCCGGCGTCGTTGACGATGGTGGCGAGCGAGGAGTAGGCGTCGGAGATCTCCTGGAACGCCGCGGAGTCCGCCTGCTGCACCTCGGCGGCGGGCTTGCCGCCCTGGCTGGCCTCGGTGATGGAGGCGCTGGCGGAACGGATCTTCTCGACCTCCGGCTGCATCTTGTCGCAGACGGACTTGGCCCATTCGTCGGCCTTGCCGCTGTCGTCGCTCCCGCACCCCGTCAGCGTGAGCGTGAGCGCCAGCACCGCGCCGCTTGACCATGTGACCGCGCGTCCGTAGTACACCGTTCCCTCATCCCTTCGAGCCGCTGGGGCGGAACCTACTACGCCGTCGATCCCTCTTCCGAGTGACGGGCGGTGCGGTCGCCCCGGATTGCAGCCATTTGCATCAGCGGCACCAGCATCTCCCGCAACTGACCGGCGTCTTGATAGTGCACCCCGGTCATTCCGGTTCTCCGTGCCGCCTGCACATTCTCCAGGGCATCGTCGACGAACAGACACCGGCCCGGCGCCACCCCCGCCCGCCGGGCCGCGATCTCGTAGATTCCGGGCTGCGGCTTGGCGATGCCGATCCGCGCCGAGTTGACCACCTCGTCGGCCACATCGGCCGCGCCCAGACGCGCGAGGTCCGCCTCCAGCCGGGTGGTGCCGTTGGACACCAGCACCACCGGCACCTTGCGGCGCACCTCCCGCAGCATCCCCACCACCTCCGGATCCAGCCGCCCGGCCCCCGCCGACCATTCGTCGGCCAGCGCCCGCTGACCGGCGGGCAGCAGCTCACGCACGGCGGCCCGCCACTGCTCGTCCGTGACCGCTCCGGTGACGGCGGCCAGCAGCCGGTCGGGCTGGAACGCCAGCTCGTACACCGGGCGCATCCGCTCCCGGTCCGTGTCGTCCCACAGCCGCAGCACCCCGTCGATGTCGCACAGCACCGCACCCAGCACGTTTCGTCACCTCAACAAGTCGGCCCAGGAATGGGACCCGTACACGAGCGAGATCGCGTCGCAGCGAAGTCGATCTCATCCTTCACCCGGGGAGCGTCCACCGTGTGGAGGAGCTGCGCCCGAGGCACCGGATGGGGCACGCCTTCCCCGCTGACGGCGCTCGATTCCCGAATGGGTGGCCCCACCCGGTGTGCGGGCGGGCCGGGCCCACTGTCATGTCCGAAATCCGCCGGACCCGGGGCCGGTGAGGGCGCAGGCTGGCAGGTGAAAGAGGAGAGGGAGAGAGAAACCGATGACGACGACCACGGTATGGACACGTACGGACAGCCCGGTGGGTGAGCTGGTGCTGGTGGGCGACCCCGGCGGTGCCCTGTCGGCCATCGGGCTCCCGGAGTCGCCGAAGGGCTTCGCCGTCGACCCGGGCTGGCGGCGCGACGACGCGGTGTTCGCGGACGCCGTGCGGCAGCTGGCCGAGTACTTCGCGGGGCGCCGTACCCGCTTCGAGCTGACGTACCGCCCCCTCGGTTCGGAGTTCCGGCGCCGGGTGTGGGCGGCGCTGGAGGACATTCCGTACGGCACGACGACGACGTACGGTGCTGTCGCCGAGGCGATCGGGGCGTCGCGGGCGGCGGTACGTGCCGTGGGCGGCGCGATCGGGGCGAATCCGCTCATGCTGGTGCGCCCCTGTCACCGGGTGATCGGCGCGGACGGCTCGCTGACCGGCTACGCGGGCGGCATCGAGCGCAAGCGGCTGCTGCTGGAGCGGGAAGGGGCGCTGTGAGCGAAGCGGCCGGTACGGGGGCGGGTGCGGGCGCGGGGGCCGCCCCGGGGCTGTCGGCGGCCGCCGTCCCGGCCGGGGCGCACGCGGTGGCGGGGCGCGTCGTGCCCCGGGACCGGCCGCACGGGGCCGACGGCTCAGAGCCGGGGGGCCGAGGCGTGGCGGCCAGGACCGGGGCCGAGGGGCAGCGACCGGGTCAGCGTCCGGGAACGGGCGCGGCGCTCACCTCCTCGTGCTCCTCGTCGTCCTCGACCGCGATGCCGCGCCGTTTGGAGACGTACACGGCGCCGACGATGATGGCGAGGGCGACGGCGGTGATCAGGGCCCGCAGCGGCCCGCTCGCGTCGTCCCCGTAGCTGAGCGTGACGACTGCGGGGGCGATCAGCAGGGCCACCAGGTTCATGACCTTCAGCAGCGGGTTGATGGCGGGGCCCGCGGTGTCCTTGAACGGGTCACCGACCGTGTCCCCGATGACGGTGGCCGCGTGCGCCTCACTGCCCTTGCCGCCGTGGTGGCCGTCCTCGACGAGCTTCTTGGCGTTGTCCCAGGCGCCGCCGGAGTTCGCCAGGAACACGGCCATCAGGATGCCGGCCGCGATCGACCCGGCGAGGTAGGAGCCCAGCGCGCCGACCCCGAGGCTGAAGCCGACCGCGATCGGGGCCAGCACCGCCAGCAGGCCGGGGGTGGCCAGCTCGCGCAGTGAGTCGCGGGTGCAGATGTCCACGACCTTGCCGTACTCGGGCTGCTCGCTGTGGTCCATGATCCCGGGGCGCTCGCGGAACTGCCGGCGCACCTCGTACACCACGGAGCCCGCCGAGCGCGAGACGGCGTTGACGGCGAGCCCGGAGAACAGGAAGACCACCGCGGCCCCGATGATCAGACCGACCAGGTTGTTGGGCTGCGATATGTCCAGGGACAGCAGCGTCACATCGGTGATCTTCTCCACCCCCACGTCGCCGACGGCGGTGGCGATGGCGTCCCGGTACGAGCCGAACAGCGCCGCCGCGGCCAGCACCGCGGTGGCGATGGCGATGCCCTTGGTGACGGCCTTGGTGGTGTTGCCGACCGCGTCGAGATCGGTGAGCACCCGGGCGCCCTCGCCCTCCACGTCGCCGGACATCTCGGCGATGCCCTGCGCGTTGTCGGCGACCGGGCCGAAGGTGTCCATGGCGACGATGACGCCGACCGTCGTCAGCAGCCCGGTACCCGCCAGGGCCACCGCGAACAGCGCCAGCATGATCGTCGAGCCGGCCAGCAGGAACGCCGCGTACACGCTCAGACCCACCAGCAGCGCCGTGTAGACGGCCGACTCCAGGCCGAGTGAGAACCCGGCGAGCACCACGGTGGCGGGCCCGGTCCGCGAGGTCTTGCCGATGTCCCGCACGGGACGCCGGGACGGCTCGGTGAAGTAGCCGGTGAGCTGCTGGATGAGGGCGGCCAGCACGATGCCGATGGCCACGGCGGCGAGCGCGAACAGCCGGGGGTCGGCGTCGTGCCCGGCGATCTCCGGATCGCCGATCCCGGACAGCTCGGCGAAGGAGGCCGGGAGGTACGCGTAGGCGGCGACCGCTACCAGCACCAGCGAGATGCCCGCCGAGAGGAAGAAGCCACGGTTGATGGCGGTCATGCTGCTGCGGTCCCCGCGCCGCGGTGCGACGAGGAAAATCCCCGCCATGGCGGTGACGACACCGATCGCCGGGACCAGCAGCGGGAAGGCCAGCCCGGCGTCGCCGAAGGCCACCGTGCCCAGGATCAGGGCGGCGACCAGCGTCACCGCGTACGACTCGAACAGGTCGGCCGCCATGCCCGCGCAGTCGCCGACGTTGTCACCCACGTTGTCGGCGATGGTGGCGGCGTTGCGCGGGTCGTCCTCGGGGATGCCCTGCTCGACCTTGCCGACCAGGTCGGCGCCGACATCGGCGGCCTTGGTGAAGATGCCGCCGCCCACCCGCATGAACATCGCGATCAGCGCGGCGCCCAGGCCGAAGCCCTCCAGCACCTTGGGCGCGTCGGCCGCGTACACGAGCACCACGCAGGCGGCGCCGAGCAGCCCGAGGCCGACCGTGCACATGCCGACCACGCCGCCGGTACGGAACGCGATCCGCATCGCCCGATGCCGTGCCGGTACCGCGTCGCGCTCATCGGCCGCACGCGCCGCTGCCGCCACCCGCACATTACTGCGCACCGCCAGCCACATTCCGATGTAACCGGTGGCGGCGGAGAATAGCGCGCCGATCAGGAAGAACAGCGAACGGCCGATGCGCTGATTCCAGTCGTCGGCCGGAAGCAGAAAGAGCAGAAAGAACACGACGACCGCGAAAACCGAGACCGTGCGCAACTGGCGGGCGAGATAGGCGTTCGCCCCCTCCTGCACGGCGGCGGCGATCTTCTGCATGCCGGCCGTGCCCTCACCGGCGGCGAGCACCTGCCGGGCCAGCACCACGGCCAGGCCCAGCGCGGCGGCGGCGACCACCGCGATGATCACCACCAGGCCACGATCACCACCGGTCAACTCGGCGGCATGGATGTACGGAATTCCCGCCATTCGTCCTCCTTGACGCTCAGGCGTTGATCCGAAACGGACGTGGCCGGAGTGTAGGGAGAACTACGCGATCCAAAAAGGGGATGCGAAGGGAAAACGTGCGATCAATAACGGGGAAAGATCGAAGAGGGAAAGGGATCAAGAAATGGGTGGATCAAGAAATCCGCCCGGGAAAAGGATCACGGAGCGAAGACCGGATCAGGAGAAAGCGGCGTCCATGGTGGGCCAGCTCATCCGGATCGCACCGCCGTGCTCATCGGCGATGACCTCCACGTCGTCCACCAGACCGCTGATCACCGCGAGCCCCAGCTCATCCGTCTCCTCGGCGGCCTCCGCCGCCGGCTTGCCGTGCGGCACCTGCACCACGCTCGGCGCGTCGTCCCCGACCTCGATCGTGAACGACTTCTCCGCCTCGGTGAGGTTCACGCGCACCGGGGACGTCAGCCCGTGCGCCGTGTGCAACCCCACGGCACGGCTGCACGCCTCACCCACCGCGAGCCGCAGCTCGTCCAACGCCGACTCGTCGACGCCGGCCCGCCGCGCCACCGCGGCGGCCACCAGCCGGGCGGTCCGCACATGCTCGGGCGACGCGCTGAAGCGAAGTTCGACGGTGGCCATGCCATCCCCCTCGGTCGTACACGGACACCGCCCCGGGGACCGATGCCGGTCCGGGGCGGCTCACAGTGATGATGTCGTACGGATCCCGCGCCGACTCAGTCGGTCGCCGCGATCGCCTCTTCGACCGACTCGTGGTTCGGGAACACCTTCGTCAGACCGGTGATCCGGAAGATCTTCAGGATCCGCTCCTGGTTGCACACCAGCCGCAGCGAACCCTCCTGGGCCCTGACCCGCTTCAGACCACCAACCAGCACACCCAGACCGGTGGAGTCCAGGAAGTCCACGCGCTCCATGTCCACCACCAGGTGGTGATTGCCCTCATTCACCAGCTCTACCAGCTGTTCGCGCAGCTTGGGCGCGGTGTATACGTCAATCTCGCCACCGACCTCGACGACCGTACGGTCACCTACGGTCCTGGTCGAAAGGGACAGGTCCACGGACTCCTCCAGCACCTTGCTAACGAGCGGTCGCCCCCCATGGATCGGCAGCCGCCATGGCATTCAATCACCTACCGCCTGCCCACGACGACGTCTTACAGCCATTGTCCGTCCAACCAGTGACAGACTCGGTGCTGATGTCCCACGACCAGCCACCGCCAATCGCAGGCGTCCCCGCTGCCCGCCGGCCCTCCCCGGGGGAGGTGCTGGCGCGCCTGGGCAGGCCAAGTGACCGCTCCGAGCGGATCACCCATACGGAGCACCTGCCCGCCAGAACGGGCCGTCATGCCCCCTGGCCGCAAGGGATACCGGGCGCGATCACCGACGCCGTACGGGCCGCCGGCATCGACCTGCCCTGGGCCCACCAGGCACGTACCGCCGAGCTCGCGCTGGCGGGCACCTCCGTCGTGCTGTCCACCGGCACCGCCTCCGGCAAGTCCCTCGCCTATCAGGTGCCCCTGCTGACCGGGCTGCTCGACGGCGGCACCGCGCTCTACCTCGCCCCCACCAAGGCCCTGGCCGCCGACCAGCGCCGCGCCCTGCGCGCCCTGGCCGCCCCCCTGGGGAGCGCCGTACGACCCGCCGTGTACGACGGCGACACCCCGCCCGAGGAACGCACCTGGGCGCGCGAGCACGCCAACGCGCTGCTCACCAACCCCGACATGCTGCACCGGTCCCTGCTACCGGGACACCGCCGCTGGTCCGGCTTCCTGCGCCGGCTGCGCTATGTCGTCGTCGACGAGTGCCACGTCTACCGGGGCGTCTTCGGCTCGCACGTCGCCCAGGTGCTGCGCCGGCTGCGGCGGGTCGCCGCCCACCACGGCGCCGAACCCGTCTTCGTGCTCGCCTCCGCCACCACCGCGGAACCGGGCGCCGCCGCCACCCGCCTCACCGGGCTGCCCGTGACCGAGGTCACCGAGGACTCCGCCCCGCGCGGCGAGGTCGTCTTCGCCCTGTGGGAGCCGCCCCTCACCGAGGCCCACGGGGAACGCGGCGCACCGCTGCGCCGCACCGCCACCGCCGAGAGCGCCGACCTGCTCACCGACCTCACGGTCGCCGGCGCCCGCACCGTCGCCTTCGTGCGCTCGCGGCGCGGCGCCGAACTGATCTCACTCATCGCCCAGGAACGCCTCGCCGAGGTGGACCGCTCCCTGGCGGGCCGGGTCCAGGCATACCGGGGCGGCTACCTCCCCGAGGAACGCCGCGCCCTGGAACGCGCCCTGCACAGCGGTGAGCTGCTGGGCCTCGCCGCCACCAACGCCCTGGAGCTGGGCGTGGACATCGCGGGCCTGGACGCGGTGATCCTGGCCGGCTACCCGGGGACCCGGGCCTCGCTGTGGCAGCAAGCCGGGCGGGCGGGACGCAGACGGCAGGGCGCGCTGGCCGTGATGGTGGCCCGCGACGACCCGCTGGACACCTACCTGGTGCACCACCCCGAAGCGCTCTTCCGGCAGCCGGTCGAATCGACGGTGCTGGACCCGGCCAACCCGTACGTGCTCGCCCCGCACCTGTGCGCGGCGGCGGCCGAGGTCCCGCTGACCGAGGCGGACGGCGGCGAGGACCTGTTCGGCGCGGCAGGGGGCGCGCTGCTGCCCAAACTGGCCGACCGCGGCCTGCTGCGCCGCCGCGGCACCGGCTGGTACTGGACGCGCCGCGAACGGCCCGCCGACCTCGTCGACATCCGCGGACAGGGCGGGCGGCCGGTGCAGGTGGTGGAGCAGGCCACCGGGCGGCTGCTGGGCACGGTGGACGCGTCCGCCGCCCACTCCACCGTTCATGAGGGCGCCGTCCACCTCCACCGGGGCTCCAGCTACGTCGTGCGGGATCTGGACCTGACGGACTCCGTCGCCCTGGTCGAGGAGTCGAGCCCGCCCTGGTCCACCTCGGCACGTGATGTCGCCGACATCTCGATCCTGGAGACGGAGACCGAGATCCCGTGGGGCCCGGCGAAGCTGTGCTTCGGCTCGGTGGAGGTGACCAACCAGGTCGTCTCCTATCTGCGCCGCAAACTGCTGACGGGCGAGATCCTGGGCGAGACCAGCCTGGACCTGCCGCCGCGCTCGCTGCGCACCCGGGCGGTGTGGTGGACGGTCACCGAGGACCAGCTGGACGCGGCCCGGATCACCCCGGAGATCCTCCCGGGCGCCCTGCACGCCGCCGAACACGCCTCCATCGGCATGCTGCCGCTGTTCGCCACCTGCGACCGCTGGGACATCGGCGGCGTCTCCACCGCCCTGCACCCCGACACACTCCTGCCCACGGTCTTCGTCCACGACGGCCACCCGGGCGGGGCGGGCTTCGCCGAGCGCGGGTTCCACACCGCCCGCGCCTGGCTGACCGCCACCCGGGACGCGATCGCCGCCTGCGGCTGCGAGGCCGGCTGCCCGTCGTGCGTCCAGTCGCCCAAGTGCGGCAACGGCAACGAGCCCCTGCACAAGCGCGGCGCCATCCGGCTGCTCACGGAACTGCTGCGTCATGAGGCCCCGCCCGAGCCCGCGCCGTGACGGTGTAGGGGCCCACGCCGCCTTCGACCGAGAGGTCGGAGATCTCCCCGGCCATGTCGCAGCGGACCAGTCGCACCCGATGCGCGAGCGCCACCCGTTCGGCCGCCGCACAGGCCGTACCGGCCCCGCCGAGTGCGTGGTCGGCGGCGGCGAGCGCCGCCAGGTCGGCACCGGTGGCGACCCTTTGCCGTACCTCGACCACTTGTCCCAGGACGAGGACGGCGCCGAACGCCCCGCACAGCAGCGCCCCGACCGTCGCCCCCCACACGGAGGCGATGCCCCGGTCGTCCCGGCCGAGCGGGGTGGCGGACCAGGCCCGCAGCGAAGGCGGCGGGACGGACACCCTCCGCAGGGCGGCGGGGCAGGACCGGAGAAGCCGAGGGGTGCTCCACCGGGGAGATGGGCGGCGGCGGGTCGACAGCCCGCCGGCCCGCGCCCTGACCGTGCCCGGTGCATGGCCCGGAGTCGGACCGTGACGACGGACGGCCGCCGGCCTGCCGGCCCCGCCGTCCCCTCGCCAAGCGGGCTGCCGACCCGCCGGTGACCGGCGCCCGGCCCCTCGGTGCCCCGCTCGGACCGGTGGAACGTCCAGGGTCCTCCCGGACTCCGCCCTGAGCGTCGACGGGGACGGGACCCTCCCGGGCCTCGGCGGGGGCGACGGCGGGGGCAGACTCCTCCCGGGCGGCGGCCTGAGCGATGGCAAGAGCAGGGCTCTCCCGAGCCTCGGCGTGGGCGGTGGCGGCGGCGGAGACGTCGAGTCCCAGGGCGGCCGGGCCGGGGGTTCGGGCCCGGACCTCCACCCGGTGCAGCTGTTCCTCGGTGCGCAACCGGACATCCGCGCCCCGGGGCGCCGCGGCCCGCGCCACCGCCAGCACGACGGCGGCCGGTTCGCCCCGGGCGGCCGCGCGGGCCGCGGCCCGCGCGGCGTCACCGCAGCGCAACTGGGTCGCCACCGCGCCCAGTGCCCACAGCAGCATGGCGAGCAGAGCCACCAGCGCGGGCGCGACGATGGCCGTCTCGGCGGTGACATAGCCCCGATCGCGCCCACGGCGACGCTCACAGCGGCCCACTGAACGCCTGCTCGATCGTGCCACGCAGCAGGCCGACGACGGTGTCCGAGGTGAGCACCTGGTACAGCACGGCGGCCAGCGCCGCCGCCGCGATGGTGCCCACCGCGTACTCAGCCGTGCTCATCCCGGCGTCACCTCGCGCACCCCGCAGCGCACTCCGCTTCATCCACCTGGTCATCTCACATCAGCTCCTTCGCGAGTCCGATCACCACAGGGGCGACCCCGATCAGCAAGAACGCGGGCAGAAAGCAGAGGCCCAGGGGCCCCGTCACCAGGACCGCCGCCCGCCGGGCGGTCGTCTGGGCGGCGCGGCCACGCCGCGCCCGGCACTCGGCGGCTTCCGCCGCCACCATGGCCACGGCGGGGGCACCGCTGACATCGGCCAGCTCCAGCCGCCTGGCCAGCCCGGAAGCCCCGGGCAACTGGCCGAATCTCTTCCATACGGCGGTCGGCTCCCCACCGAGCCGCAGCTCGGTGGCCGCCCGCCGCAGCCCCGCCGCGAGCGGTCCGCTCAGCGAGCCCCCCACCGCGCCCGCCGCCGCTCCCGGGGCGGCGCCCGCTGCCAGGCAGGCGGCCAGCAGCTCGGCCAGCAAGGGCAACTGCGGATCCTCACGACGAGGCCGCCGCGTGCCCACCCCGGGCCACCGGAGCCTGTCCCGCCACGGCTCGGTGCCGGGCTCCGGTTCCCGGACCGGCAACCGGAGCCCCGGCCTGCTCGACGCCCACCGCGCACCGGCGCCGGTCCCGGTCGATCCGGTCCGCGCGGTCCTGGAGGACGGCCTTCGTCCGGCATCGGAACGGCGCCCTCGGTCATGACCGGCCAGGGCTGGCCCCGGGGGGTCAGCAGCGGTCGCCCCGGGCTCCACGCTCAGCCGGGCGACATCCCCGTCCACCTGCGCCACGCAGGCCGTGAACGGCGTATCGGGTACGCCGGCTCCCCGCGGCCGTCCGTCGGTTCCTCCCGGCGGCCGCCCGGTGCCCTCGACGGCCGCACCACATGGACTCCCGGGGGGATCGGGCAAGCGGGCAGGGAGGGTGTCGGCACGCGGACCTTCGCCGGCCTCGGCCACCGACCACAGCGGTGGAACCTCCTTGTGCCCACCCCGGGTGGCCGGCCCCGGGGCCTCCGCCCCGCCGGAACCGTGGCGCCCGCCGGGCGCCCACGGCGTTCCGGTGTCGTCGGCGCGCTCCGGGGCGGCGGTTCGCGGCCCGGGCGGCCGTTCGGCCGGTCGGAGCCGTCCGGCTCCCTCCCCCGGCCGTGCGATGCCGTCCAGGAAGAGTTCGTGCGGTTCCCGTTCGCCCCCGCCGCCGCTGATGAGCCGCCGTTCGGGGCGCGTCGCCCCGGCAACGTCCGAGGGCCGCTCCCCCGTACGGTGCACGGCGGTGCCCCGACCGGTCTCGGCTGAGGCCCGGGGCCACAGATCGTGCGCCGGACCCCGGCCCGGCCGGGCCCGGTGCCGTGCGGTGCGGCGGCGTGACCGGGCGGCCTTCGTGGTGCCGGGCTCCTTCCACAGGGCTGCCAGCCGGGCGGCCCTCGTCCGGCGTGCGGCCAGCACACGCAGCAGCATCAGTGGGGCGGCCACCGCGGCCAGCAGGGGCAGCGCGGTGCGCAGGGTTCCGGTCATCGGGTCGCCGCCTTCTCCGCCGAGCGGGTGATGGCCGTGACCCAGGCCAGGCCCGCGAGTTCCAGCAGGACGCCGATCAGCAGGCAGCCGAGGCCGGCGGTGGAGTGCAGCAGCACACGCAGGGGTTCCACGCCCATCACCGCGCCCAGCAGCAGCCCGAACAGGGGCAGGGCGGCCAGCAGCACGGAGGTGGCGCGCGGGCCCGCGAGGTGGGCGCGCAGTTCCTCCTGTTGATCGTGTTCGGCGCGCAGCGCCCGCGCGACCTTCTCCAGGCCCAGGGCCAGGGACGCGCCGCTGTCCACCGCGACCCGCCAGCAGGCGGCCACGCCGCGCAGCCCCTCCGCTCCGGGTCGGTCGGCGGCGGCGCCCAGTGCCCGGGGGACATCGCCGCCGTACCGGGCGGCGGCCAGGATCGCCGCGCCCGCCCCGCCGAACCCGCTCACGCCAGTGGCCGCCAGCGCCTGGGAGGGCTGCCGTCCGGCCCGTACCTCGGCCGCCACCGAACGGCAGAAGTCGATCACCGCCTCGCGGCGCCGGTCGGCCTCCCGCCGCTCCTGACGACGGCGCCACCAGCGCAGTACCACGGGGGCCGCCAGACCGGCCGCGATCAGCGGCAGCACGGAACGGCCCCACAGGGAGAGCAGTCCGCCCGCCGTCAGGCACCACAGGAGCACCCGTGCCGTGCCCTCCGCCGGTGGCCCCGGCCGTACGCGCCATCGGCGGCGGCGCCGTTTCGCCCGGTCCGGGCGACCGCTCTCCAGCACCGCCCGGACCCGGCGACCGCGTGACGGTGCGGCCGTGACCAGCAGCCACGCCGCCGCTCCCGCGCACAGCGCGACCACGAACGGCGCGAGCGGCATCAGGTACTCATCCATCTCCGCGCCTCCTCCTCGGGTGTGCTCCGGCCGTCCTCCCGGTCCTGTTCACAGCTGCGCACCGCCCCTCGCGCACAGGGCCAGCAGTTCCGCGTGGCCCCGGTCGGGGACGAAGCCGTCCGCGCTCCAGTGGGCCGCCGGTGTGGTGGTGACCAGGCCGGTGGCGGGGTCGCGGCCCAGGGTGTGGATCTCGTCGATCCGGCGGCGCCCGGTGGCGCGGTCGCGCATGACGTGCACGATCAGGGAGAGGCCGGCGGCCGCCTGGCTGTGCAGGGCGGGTCTGGACAGGCCCGCGCCGCCGGCGAGGGCTTCCAGACGGGCCGGGACATCGGCGGCGGCGTTCGCGTGGAGCGTTCCGCAGCCGCCCTCGTGGCCGGTGTTCAGGGCGTAGAGCAGTTCGAGGACTTCAGGTCCTCTGACCTCGCCGATGACCAGCCTGTCGGGGCGCATCCGCAGGGCCTGCGGCACCAGGTCGCGCAGGGTGACGCGGCCGGCTCCCTCCTGGTTGGCCGGGCGGGATTCCAGCCGCACCACATGGGGGTGGCTGGGCCGCAGTTCGGCGGAGTCCTCGACCAGGACGATCCGCTCCGCCGGATCGGCGAGACCGAGCAGGGTGGCCAGCAGGGTGCTCTTGCCGGAGCCGGTGCCGCCGGTGACCAGGAAGGAGAGCCGGGCCGCGAGGACGGCCCGCAGCAGTGGTTCGCCGCCGGGCGGCACCGTTCCGGCGGCGACCAGGTCGGCCAGGTGAAAAGCGCGGGTCCTGATGACCCGCAGCGACAGCACGGTGCAGCCGCCGGCCGCGACGGGCGGCAGCACGGCGTGCATGCGGGTGCCGTCCGGCAGCCGGGCGTCCGTCCAGGGGCTGGCGTCGTCCAGGCGGCGCCCGGCGGTTGCCGCGAGCCGCTGGGCGAGGCGGCGCACGGCGGCGGCGTCGGGGAAGCGCACCGGGGCCCGTTCCAGTCCGCTGCCGCGTTCGATCCAGACCTCGTCGGGGGCGTTGACGAGCACATCAGTGACGTCCGGTGCGGCGAGCAGGGGCTGCAGCGGCCCGGCACCGTCCAGTTCGGATCGCAGGGTGCGGACCACCTCGCGCACGGTCGTGTCGCCCAGCAACCGGCCCCGGTCGCCGAGTGCGGCGGTCACGTTCCCCGGTGTCGGTTCGGCGCCCCGCTCGGCCAGTCGTACGCGGACCGTTTCGAGCAGTTCCGCCATGGCGTTCACGCGGCGGCTCGCGCGGCGGGCAGGGCGTGGGTGAGCAGTTCGGCGCAGAAGTGGGCGAGTGGCCCCGAGGGGTTGTCGCCGGGTGGACGGCCCTCCTCGATCTTCTGGGAGAGGCCGGGTTCCTCCGGCAGTTCGCCCGCGAGCGGCAGGCCGAGCACCTGCCCGAGTTCGGCTCCGGCCAGCCCGCCGGGCAGCCGTGGTCCCCGCGCGACCACCCGCAGATCCCGCACGAGTGCCCCGGCGGTGCCCGCGACCCGGCGGGCGGCGGCGACGGCGCGCAGTTCGCCGGGGACCACCAGCAGGCCCAGGTCCAGTTGGGCCAGTGCCTCGGCGCCGGCCTCGTCCACGGTGCGCGGCAGGTCCAGGACGACCAGGCCGCCGCCGCGCTGCGCGGCGGTGAGCACGGACCGCATGGCCTGCCCGGTCAGCCGCAGGACGGAACCCCGGTCCCAGCTGAGCAGGCTCACTCCGTGCACCCTGGGCAGTGATTCCTCCAGGGCGGCCCGGGAGAGCCGGCCCTGTGCGGTGACGAAGGCCGGCCAGCGTGAACCGGTGGCGCGTTCGCCGCCGAGCAGGACGTCCAGGCCGCCGCCCAAGGGGTCGCCGTCGACCAGCACGGTGCGATGGCCCTGGCGGGCGGCGGTGACAGCGAGGGCGCCGGCCAGGGCGGAGGCTCCGACTCCGCCGCGCCCGCCGAGCACGCCGATGGTCAGCGCGGGGCGGCCGGTGGCCTCGAAGGCGTCGGCGATGCGGTCCGCCAACCACGGTTCGGCGTCCGGCAGATGGGCGACCTCCTCGGCTCCCAGGGCCATGCCCCGCGCCCACACCGTGTGGTCATCCAGGTCCCGGGCGATGAGCAGCACCCCGGGACGCCGCCCCGGCCAGCCGCGCCCCTGCCGGGCGAGCGCCCGGTCGTCGCCGACCAGGACGAGCGGCGCGTCCGCCCACTGTTCGGCGGTGGGCACCCCGGGGGCGACCTCGGCGGGGGCGCCCGCGGCGGCGCACAGGCGCAACAGGTCATCCAGCGTGTTCTCGTTTTCGGTGACGATCAGAATCGGGCGCGTGGTGGTCATGAGTCCCGTCCCCTTCGGCGGTGCGGCAGCGACGGGAATCACGGTGACCGATGTCACGGGATGACGGGGATCTCGCTGGGATTCTGTGGATAACCACAGCCCTGTGGATAACTTCGTCACCCCATTCGGTGAACCTCACGCCAAAGGCTTACCGCAGCACGACGATTACCTACGGTTAAGGGAGTGGGGATTCACCATCGCCCCGGCGCTCACGCGGGCGCATCGGTCGAGGTGGGCGCCGTAACCGGGCCCGGACATGCGACGACCCCCGCCGGGGGGGGAGAGCGGGGGTCGTCTTCCACGGCCGACTCGGGGGGGAGGAGCCGGACCGGGTTAGCACGGTCGCGAACGATCCGTGACTTCCATGGTGTACCCGAGAGCCTTCTCAGGCAAACCCACGCGCCCCAGCGTACGCCGAATGGCGGCCCCTTATGCTCGGGCAGGTGGAAAACCTGTCCCAGCCGCGCACCGCCGCCTTCTTCGACCTGGACAAGACGGTCATCGCGAAGTCGAGCACGGTCACCTTCAGTCGCTCCTTCTACCAGGGCGGGCTGATCAATCGCCGTGCCGTGCTGCGCACCGCCTACGCCCAGTTCCTCTATCTGGTGGGCGGCGCGGACCACGAGCAGACCGAGCGGATGCGGGAGTATCTGTCGGCGCTGTGCCGCGGGTGGAACGTAGCCCAGGTGAAGGAGATCGTCGCCGAGACCCTGCACCAGGTGATCGATCCGATCATCTACGACGAGGCCGCCTCTCTCATCGAGCAGCACCACGCCGCGGGCCGGGACGTGGTGATCGTCAGCACCTCGGGTTCCGAAGTGGTCGAGCCCATCGGGCAGCTGCTGGGCGCCGACCGGGTGGTGGCCACCCGGATGGTGATCGAGGACGGCCGCTACACGGGTGAGGTCGACTACTACGCCTACGGCCCGACCAAGGCGGAGGCGGTCCGGGAGCTGGCCGCCTCCGAGGGATACGACCTGGAGCGCTGTTACGCCTACAGCGACTCGATCACCGATGTGCCGATGCTGGAGTCGGTCGGTCACCCGCACGCCGTGAACCCGGACCGGGCGCTGCGCAAGGAGGCGGCGGCGCGCTCCTGGCCGGTGCTGGCGTTCGAGCGCCCGGTGCCGTTGCGCCAGCGGCTCCCGTCGCTGTCGATGCCCACCCGGCCCGCGCTGGCGGCCGGTGCCGCGGTGGTCGCCGCAGCCGCCACCGCGGGCCTGGTCTGGTACGTGGGCCGGCGCCGCGCCGGCCGAGCGGCCCGGGCCGTTCAGGCGTTTCGTGAAGTTCCGGGCGAAAAGTAAAAAATGGCCGTCCGGGGCCGATTCGGGTTTCCCTTCGCCCCCGAACGGAGTACAAAGGAATTGACGGCCCGTGAACCAGCGGCATCCGAGAGGATCCCGTTCACAACGGCCCACGGACCGTGTGACATGAACACCGGGCACCCACGCGAAGCCGACCCGCCAACCGGGCCAGCCGCACAGGGAACGGGGCGCGAGTCCCGCACCTGATCGGCTCAAACTGTCGCGCACGCACTGTTCACTCGGCGTTCGATGTCGGTCGGCGGCGCGGCGTCACAGCGGCGCCGCCGCTTCATGTCCCGGAGCCGGAACCCGGGCTCAGGCCGCTCCGCGCTGCAGAGCCTCGCAGACGGCCACCGACTCCCGTACTCCCAGTTCCACGGCGCGCCCGCAGTGCGCGATCCACTCCGCCATGCCCTGCGCCGTGCCGGAGGCGTAGCCGGCAAGGGCCTGGGCGTACGCCTCGGTTCCGGTCTCGGCGTGCCCGGCCTCCGCCGGGGCCACGCCCTTGGGGTCCAAGCCCGAGCCGAGCAGCACGATGCGCTGGGCGGCGCGCGCGACGAGGCCGTTGTGCGTGGTGAAGGGGCGCAGAGTGAGGAGTTCGCCGTGCACGACGGCCGCCGTGACCAGGGCCGGTGCGGCGGAGCCGGTCACCAGCAACTGGTTGAGGCCGTCCAGCCGGGCCGCCAGCTCTTCGGCGCCGGGCAGCGGGATCTGATCCTCCGCCAGCGCGGGCTCGGTGACCGTCTCGCCCGCCAGCCGGGGGCGGCCGATCGTCTCCCCCGGCGCCCCGTCCGGTGCTCCCCCGGAGGCGGCCAGCAGGTGCAGCCGGGCCAGTACGCGCAGCGGCGTCGCGCGCCACACCTCAAGCCAGCCGCCCGCCTCGGCGGTGACCCGCAGCGCGGCGCCGACCGTCCGGGCCTGGTCGCCGTCGCCGAAGTCCGTGCGCCGGCGTACCTCTTCCAGGGCCCAGTCGGCACCGGACAGGGCGGCGGAGCCGCGGGCGCCGCGCAGGGCTGCCTCGCCGGCGACCTCGGTGGCGCGGCGGCGCATCACCCGGTGGCCGTACAGCCGGTCGACGGCGGTACGGACGGAGGCCACCGTGTCGGGGACCCCGGGCAGTTCGGCCAGGGGGGTGAGGGGGTCGGCGGGGGTGTTGGCGTGCATGGTGCCGAAGCTTAGGGCTTGGCTCGCGAAGGGTCGCCGGGCCACTACGCTAATGAACATGAAGATCGCTTTCGTAGGCAAGGGCGGCAGCGGCAAGACCACGCTGTCCTCGCTGTTCATCCGGCATCTGGCGCACCGGGGGGTGCCGGTCACGGCGGTGGACGCCGACATCAATCAGCATCTGGGCCCGGCGCTCGGCCTGTCGGACGAGGAGGCGGCCGCGGTGCCGCCGCTGGGCGGGCGGCTGCCGCTGATCAAGGAGTACCTGCGCGGCGACAACCCGCGGATCCTGTCCGCCGAGACGATGATCAAGACGACGCCGCCCGGCGCCGGTTCACGGCTGTTGCGGCTCGACGAGGACAACCCGGTCTTCGCCGCCTGCGCGCGCACGGTGGAGCCCGTCGCGGGCGGGCGGCCCGTCCGGCTGCTGGCGACGGGGCCGTTCACCGAGGAGGACCTCGGCGTGGCCTGCTACCACTCCAAGACCGGGGCGGTGGAGCTGTGCCTGAACCACCTGGTGGACGGGCGCGAGGAGTACGTCGTGGTCGACATGACGGCCGGCAGCGACTCGTTCGCCTCGGGGATGTTCACCCGCTTCGACCTGACGTTCCTGGTGGTGGAGCCGACCCGCAAGGGGGTGTCGGTGTACCGCCAGTACCGGGAGTACGCGCGGGACTTCGGGGTGGCGCTGCGCGTCGTCGGGAACAAGGTGCTGGGCGCGGAGGACGAGGAGTTCCTGCGCGCGCACGTCGGCGACGATCTGCTGGTGACGCTGGGGCAGTCCGACTGGGTGCGGGCCCTGGAGCGCGGGGTGCGGCGGCCGTTCCCCGAGCTGGAGGAGGGCAACCGGGCGGCGCTGTCCGTCCTGCACCGCGAGGCGGACGCGGCATACGAGGGGCGGGACTGGGAGCGCTACACGCAGCAGATGGTGCACTTCCATCTGAAGAACGCCGCGAGCTGGGGCAACGAGCGCACCGGGGCCGACCTGGCGGCGCAGGTCGACCCCGGTTTCGTGCTGCGGGAGGAACGGGCGGCTCAGGCCGTCGGCTGAGTGTCCGGTTCGGTGGCCGGCTCGGCGGGTGTGGTCAGAAAGGTCTGCCAGCCCTCGGCCGGCTGCTCACCGACGTCCAGGGTGCGCAGCTTCTCCAGGACCTCCGGGTCCTGGGCGTCGAGCCAGTCGACGAGCTGCCGGAAGGAGACGCAGTGCACGTCCTCCTTCGGACACACTTCCTTGATCACTTCCTCGACGGCGTCCATGTACACGCCGCCGTTCCAGCTGTTGAAGTGGTTGCCGATGATCAGCGGGGCGCGGTTGCCGTTGTGGGCGCGGTCGAAGGCGGCGAGCAGGCCGTCGCGCATCTGGTTGCCCCAGGTGGTGTGCATGGCGGGGTCGCCGCTGCTGGGCCCTGACTGGTTGACCATGAAGTTGTAGTCCATGGACAGGGTTTCGAAGGAGCGGCCCGGCATGGGGACGGCCTGGAGGGGGACGTCCCAGATGCCGTCGGTCTGCTCGGGCCACACCTGCTTGCCGTTGCCGCTGGAGTCGTAGCGGAAGCCGAGTGCGCCGGCGGCCTCCAGGAGGGCGTCGCGGCCCTCCAGGCAGGGGGTGCGTCCGCCGACGAGTTCCTTGTCGTAGTCGAAGGGCAGGGGTTCGAGGTCGGTCCAGCCGGTGGTGGTCTTCCAGTTCTGCACCATCCACTTGGCCTGCTCGGTCTCACTGATCCAGTCCTGGGCGGACCAGCTGTCGACGCCGGAGGGGCCGCAGAAGTGGCCGTTGAAGTGGGTGCCGATCTCGCTGCCGTCCAGCCAGGCGCCCCGCACCTGTTCGAGGGTGGCGGCGATGTTCTCGTCCTTGAGGTAGCCGATGTCGGAGGCGCCGGCGGAGTGGCCGGGCGGCTGGTACGCCATGCGTTCGGCCTCGGGCAGCAGGTAGACGCCGGAGAGGAAGTACGTCATGTGCGCGTCGTACTCGCGGCCGATCTCGCGGAACCGGGAGAAGAGTCTGTTGCTGTCCTCGCCGGCGCCGTCCCACGAAAAGACGACGAACTGCGGGGGTGTCTCGCCCGGTTCGAGCCGGGTCACGTCGGGCTGGTGGGGCTGGGTTCCGGTGAACGCGGTGGAACCGTCGCCGATCAGCTGCGGGGCGATCTTGGCGGGGGCGTCGCGGGCGGCGGCGCCCTCTTCCTCGCCCGTGCGGTCGGCGGCTGTGCCGGAACTGCCGCCGTCGCCGCTTCCGCAGCCGCTCAGGCCGAGCACCAGGGCGGTGAGCACCGCGGTGCCCGTCACCGCCCCCGACCTTCCGCGCCGTGTGTGCCGTGTGCGCCGCGCGCCCCGTGGATCGCGCGTGCCGCCTGTGCCGCGTGTGACCGCCATCGGTCCTCCCGCCGTACTGAGTGCCTGGTGGCCGGGGTGGTCCGACCTGGACTCAACCTCTCCGTAAATCCGGTGAGATGTTTGTACGACAAGCGGCTTTTATGATTACTTCACTCAATAGGCGGAACTTGTCCGCTGATCGGGGATCTGCTCTAGAAACTCGCTTTACGCGGCATTACTCTTCGTTTACCAATGCTTGAGAGTAGTCATACCGTCACCAAGCGTGGCTGCTCTCGGTTCTGAACACTGGACCTGGACGGAGACGGAAATGTCCGCCTGCGCCCCCGCGCCCACCTCATCCACCTCACCCCCTTCCCCTCCACCGCCCGCGAGCGGACGCCGCCCCGTGCTGCGCGCCGATCTGCCGGCCTCGATCTCGGTCTTCCTGATCGCGCTGCCCCTCTCCCTGGGCATCGCCCTGGCCACCGGAGCCCCGCTCCAGGCCGGGCTGGTGGCCGCCGCCGTCGGCGGGATCGTCGTCGGCTGGCTGGGCGGTGCCCCACTCCAGGTGAGCGGCCCCGCCGCCGGCCTCACGGTGGTCACCGCCGAGCTGATCATCCAGTACGGCTGGCGCGTCACCTGCGCCATCACGGCACTGGCCGGGCTCGCCCAACTCGGCCTGTCCGCACTGCGGGTGGCCAGAGCCGCCCTGGTGGTGAGCCCCGCCATCGTGCACGGGATGCTCGCCGGCATCGGCATCACCATCGCGCTCGCCCAGCTCCACATCGTCCTGGGCGGCAGCCCGGAGAGCGAAGCGCTGGCCAACCTCACCCAGCTCCCCGGCCAGTTGGCGCAGCCGCACACCACCTCGCTGCTGATCGGCGCGCTCACGGTGGCCGTGCTGCTGCTGTGGCCCCGGCTGCCCGGCCGGGCCGGCGGCACCGTACGCAAGGCGTTCCCCGCCGCGCTGGCCGCCGTCACCCTGGCCACCGTGCTGACCTGGGCCACCTCGGCCGGGGTCGAACGGGTCGACCTGCCCTCCTGGAGCAGCCACGCGCTGCCGCAGATGCCCGAGGGCCCGGTGCTGGGCCTGATCGCCGCCGTGCTCACCATCACCCTGGTGGCGAGCGTCGAGTCGCTCCTGTCGGCCGTCGCGGTGGACAAGCTGGCCGCGGCGCGGCAGCGACAGGGCGGGCCGCGGGTGCCCAAGGCGAACCTGGACCGGGAGCTGCGCGGACAGGGCGCGGCCAACCTGCTCTCCGGATCGCTGGGCGGGCTGCCGGTCACCGGGGTCGCGGTGCGCAGCGCGGCCAATGTGGCGGCCGGGGCCATGACCCGCTGGTCCTCGATACTGCACGGCTGCTGGGTGCTGCTGTCCGCCGGGCTGCTCGTCGCCCTGTTGGAGGAGATCCCGCTCACCACCCTCGCCGCGCTGGTGATGGTGGTCGGCATCCAGATGGTCAACATCACCCACATCCGCACCGTCACCCGGCACCGGGAGGTGGTGGTGTACGCGGCCACCGCCCTCGGGGTGGCGCTGCTGGGCGTGCTGGAAGGGGTGGCGATCGGCATCGCGATGGCGGTGGCCATCGCGCTGCACCGGCTCACCCAGACCCGGATCAGCCAGGAGCGGCGGCCCGACGGCAGCCACCTGGTGCGGGTACGCGGTCAGTTGACGTTCCTCGCGGTTCCCCGGCTCAGCCGGGCGCTGGCCCAGGTCCCCGAGAACGCCCCGGCCTCGGTGGAGCTGGACGGGTCCTTCATGGACCACGCCGCGTACGAGACGCTGCACGACTGGCGCACCGCGCACATCGCGCACGGGGCGGCGGTGGAGATCACCGGGCGCTCCGGCCAGGTGGTGGCCGAGCCGGAGGCCTCCCACCGCTGCCGGCCCTGGACGCCGTGGCACAACCACCAGTGCACGGCCAGCCCGGCCCCCAAGGGCCAGGTGCCGGGCGGGCGGCGCGACGACGACCGGCTGATGGGCGGGGTGCGCAACTTCCAGCGGCACACCGCTCCCCTGGTGCGCAAGGAGCTGGCCAGGCTCGCCACCGAGGGGCAGCAGCCCGGGCAGCTCTTCGTGACCTGTGCCGACTCGCGGCTGGTCACCTCGATGATCACCTCCAGCGGTCCCGGCGACCTGTTCACCGTGCGCAACGTGGGCAATCTGGTGCCGTTGCCCGGCGCGGAGACCTCCGACGACTCCGTGGCCGCGGCCATCGAGTACGCGGTGACGGTGCTGCGCGTCCCGACCATCACCGTGTGCGGGCACTCGGGGTGCGGCGCGATGCAGGCGCTGCAGGCCACCGTGGACGGCGGGCTCGCCGTGCCGGGGGCCCACTCGCTCGGCCGGTGGCTGCGGCACGGCCGGCCCAGCGTGGCGCGGCTGACCGCGCCGGACGACGCGCGGCCGATGCTGGCCGGGCGGCCGGCGGCCGACGAGTTGGAGACGCTGTGCCTGGCCAATGTGGTGCAGCAGCTGGACCATCTGGCCCAGCACCCGTGCGTGGCACAGCGGCTCGCCGAGGGTTCCCTGGCGCTGCGCGGGATGTACTTCCATGTCGGTGAGGCACAGGCCTATGTGCTGGAGCACGAAGGGAGCGCCCCGATGGCGGGCCCGCCGGTGTTCACCCCGGTACGGCCCGATGTCCTGACGGCCTGACGGCCAGGTCGCCCGCCGCGGGACCGGCGGCGGGCGGCACGCGGCGGGCGGTCCCCACCGGTCTCCGGAACCGTTCGGCGCCGGGTGGGGACCGTTCGCCGCACTCGGGGGGCATTCCCTTGTCAAAGGGACGTGGTGCTGATGGGGTGTGCCCTGGGACACAGCAGTGGGACCACGCCGCAAGGGAGCTGGACTGTGGGTAACGAGAGCCTGGTCAATCTCATGACGGAGGAGCGGAGGTTCGCTCCCCCCGCCGAGGTGGCCGCCGACGCCAATGTCACCGCCGGGGCGTACGCCGAGGCCGCCGAGGACCGGCTGGGGTTCTGGGCCGAGCAGGCGCGCCGGCTGAGCTGGCAGAACGAGCCGACCGAGGTGCTCGACTGGTCCAATCCGCCGTTCGCCAAGTGGTTCGCGGACGGCAAGCTGAACGTCGCCTACAACTGCGTGGACCGGCACGTCGAGGCCGGGAACGGCGACCGGGTCGCCATCCACTTCGAGGGTGAGCCGGGCGACTCACGGTCCCTCACCTACGCCGAGCTGCTGCGCGAGGTCTCACAGGCGGCGCACGCGCTCACCGAGCTGGGCGTCCAAGCGGGCGACCGGGTCGCCATCTACCTGCCGATGATCCCCGAGACCGTCGTCGCCATGCTGGCCTGCGCGCGGATCGGCGCCCCGCACTCCGTGGTCTTCGGGGCGTTCTCCGCCGACGCGCTCGCCGCCCGCATCGAGGACGCCGACGCCAAGGTGGTCATCACCTCCGACGGCGGCTACCGCCGGGGCGCGCCCTCCGCGCTCAAGCCCGCCGTGGACGAGGCCCTCACCCGTCCCGGTGTGGCCGGCCGGGTGCGCAACGTCCTGGTGGTGCGCCGCACCGGCCAGGACATCCCCTGGCAGGAGGGCCGCGACCTGTGGTGGCACGAGGTGACGGAGCGCCAGCCCGCCGAGCACACCCCGCAGGCGTTCGACGCCGAGCACCCGCTGTTCATCCTCTACACCTCCGGCACCACCGGGAAGCCCAAGGGCATCCTGCACACCACCGGCGGCTACCTCACCCAGATCACCTACACCCATCACGCGGTCTTCGACCTCAAGCCGGAGACCGACGTGTACTGGTGCACGGCCGACGTCGGCTGGGTGACCGGGCACTCGTACATCGTGTACGGACCGCTGTCCAACGGCGCGACCGAGGTGCTGTACGAGGGCACCCCCAACACCCCGCACAACGGCCGGTGGTGGGAGATCGTGCAGAAGTACGGCGTCACCCTCCTCTACACCGCGCCCACCGCGATCCGCACCTGCATGAAGTGGGGCGACGACATCCCCGCGCAGTTCGACCTGAGCAGCCTGCGGATCCTGGGCTCGGTCGGTGAGCCGATCAACCCCGAGGCGTGGATCTGGTACCGCAAGCACATCGGTGCCGACCGCACCCCCGTGGTCGACACCTGGTGGCAGACCGAGACCGGCGGCATCATGATCAGCCCGCTGCCCGGGGTGACGGTCGCCAAGCCCGGCTCGGCACAAGTCCCGCTGCCCGGCATCTCGGCCACCGTGCTGGACGACGAGGGCAACGAGGTGCCCAACGGATCCGGCGGCTACCTGGCGCTCACCGAGCCGTGGCCGTCCATGCTGCGCACCATCTGGGGCGATGACCAGCGCTATCTGGACACCTACTGGTCGCGTTTCCCCGGCCGCTACTTCGCCGGTGACGGTGCCAAGAAGGACGACGACGGCGACATCTGGCTGCTGGGCCGGGTCGACGACGTGATGCTGGTGTCCGGCCACAACATCTCCACCACCGAGGTCGAGTCCGCGCTCGTCTCCCACCCCCGGATCGCGGAGGCGGCCGTGGTGGGCGCCACGGATCCGACGACCACGCAGGCGATCTGCGCGTTCGTCATCCTGCGCGGCGCGGTGGACTCCTCCGACGAGGACGGCGCCCTGGTCGAGGAGCTGCGACAGCACGTGGCCCGGGTGCTGGGGCCGATCGCGAAGCCGCAGCGCATCCTGCCGGTGGACGAACTGCCCAAGACCCGCTCCGGGAAGATCATGCGCCGGCTGCTGCGCGATGTCGCGGAGAACCGTGAGCTGGGCGACATGACCACCCTGACCGACTCCGCGGTGATGGATCTGATCCAGGCCAAGCTCCCCGGGGCCGCCCGCGACGAGTGACCCACCCCGTATCCGAGCGACGCGCGAGGGCGTCCGGCGACCCGCCGGGCGCCCTCGCGCGTGTGGGGCGCCCTGTCCCGCATACCATGCAGGGGGGCCGAACGAGTGGGGGCGGGGCGGCTGTGATCACTCCCCAGGGCTACGACAGGGCGTCAAACGGCCGCTCGGGCGGCGTCGGCGCACCACGCGCACTACTGTCACACACAGCAACGGCACGAGCCTCCTGGAGAGGGAAGAGGGGAACGCGATGAGCGACGCAGCCGACGAGGGCCGCAGCCTGCGAGAGCTGGTCGCCTCGGCCACCGACGATCTCACCGGACTGGTGCATGACGAGATCGCGCTGGCCAAGGCCGAGATCAGGCAGGACGTCCAGCGCGTGAAACTGGGCGGTGTCGTGGGTGTCATCGCCGGCGTCCTGGCGCTGGTGGCGCTGCCGCTGCTGGCGATCGCCCTGGCGTTCTGGATCCGCGCCTGGTGGGGTGCCCCGCCGGCCATCGCCTTCCTCGTCACGGCGGGTGTCTTCCTGCTGATCGCGGGGATCTTCGCCGCGCTGGCGGCGGCCAAGTTCAAGCGGATCTCCCCGCCGGAACGGTCCATCCGTTCGGCCAAGGAGTCCGCGTCCGTGCTGTCCGGGGTACGGCCGCACCCGCGGGCCGCCGCGAACGGCAAGGCCGGCACGCCCGTATGAGCTCCGAGGGACACTCCGAGGCCCGTTCCGCGGTCGTGTTGCGCGACGGGCCGTGGACGCACCGCCATGTGGCGGCCAACGGCGCCAGATTCCACATCGCCGAGCAGGGTGATGGCCCGCTCGTCCTGCTGGTGCACGGCTTCCCGCAGTTCTGGTGGACCTGGCGGCATCAGATCAGCGCACTGGCGGAGGCCGGCTACCGGGCGGTCGCGATGGATCTGCGCGGCGTCGGCGGCTCCGACCGCACTCCGCGCGGCTACGACCCGGCCAATCTCGCCCTGGACGTCACCGGCGTGATCCGCTCCCTCGGGGAGCCGGACGCCGCGCTGGTGGGCCACGATCTGGGCGGCTATCTGGCGTGGACGGCGGCCGTGATGCGGCCCAAGCTGGTCCGGCGGCTGGTCGTCGCGTCGATGCCGCATCCGCGCAGCTGGCGCTCGGCGCTGCTGCGCGACCCGAAGCAGACGCTGGCCAGCGGTTCGGTGTGGGGCTTCCAGCGCCCCTGGCTGCCGGAGCGGCAGCTGATCGCGGACGACGCGGCGGCGGTCGGCACGATGCTCACCGAGTGGTCCGGGCCGCGGCAGCCGGAGCCGGAGACGGTCCGCGTGTACCGGCAGGCGATGACGATCCCGTCGACGGCGCACTGCGCCATAGAGCCGTACCGGTGGATGGTGCGTTCCATCGCCCGCCCGGACGGCATCCAGTTCAACCGGCGGATGAAGCGGCCGGTGCTGGTGCCCACGCTGCATCTGCACGGCTCGCTCGACCCGGTGCTGCGCACGCGCAGTTCGGCGGGGTCCGGGGAGTACGTGGAGGCCCCGTACCGGTGGCGGCTGTTCGACGGTCTGGGGCATTTCCCGCACGAGGAGGATCCGGTGGCGTTCAGCACCGAACTCATCGACTGGCTGAAGGACCCCGAGCCCGACCGCCGCTGACGGCCCGTGCCCTCCGCGCACACATGCCTGGCGCATAGTCCGATTCCCCGGCCACCGGGAGGTTACTGACCTTGGGGCCCGGGCAGGGAGCCCAGTATGGGCTGGACGCACGACTACCGTGACGTGGCACGTAATCGCAGCGGCAAAGGAGCCGCCGCTCGGGCGCCGGGCAGCGCCGTGCGGCGGTTTCCGGGGGGTGGTTTCCCGGATCCGCCGATCGGCTTTCCGCATATCCTGCGCCGTCGGGCCCGCTGGGTCGGCGCGCGCCTGCGGCATCCGCGAAGCTAGCAACAGGCGGCCTGACTCCGGAGTGACGGACGGCGGCGCGCGGGTGCGCGGCCCGCCCGCCCGGACCCGGGAACAGCACGGCGGAAGAACAGCGCCACCCGCCGGGGCCCGTGGGCCCGGGGCGGGGACGGGAGCGGGCGGGTGCGCCCGGTATCACATCGCGCAGTTCTGGCTGTCCACGGGCGCCGTGGCGGTCATGCCGCGCTCGATGGTGTCCTCGATCTCCTCCAGGGTGAGCGCGTACCCGGTGTTGTCGTCGTCCAGGGACTTGGCGAACACCAGGCCGTACACCTCGCCCTCCGGGGTGAGCAGCGGGCCGCCCGAGTTGCCCTGCCTGACCATCGAGTACAGCGAGTAGACGTCGCGGCTCACGGTGCCCCGGCGGTAGATGTCGGGGCCGTTGGCGGTGAAGCGCTCGCGCACCCGGGCCGGCCGTACGTCGAAGGGGCCGCTCTCCGGGAAGCCGGCGATGACGGCGTCGTCGCCCGAGAGCGCGTCGCGGTCGCTGAACTCCAGCGGCGGCGCGTCGAGCCCCGGCACGTCCAGGATGGCCACGTCGGACTCCCAGTCGTAGAGCACGACCCGGCCGTCGTACAGCTTGCCCTCGCCCCTGATCTGCACGGTGGGCTCGGTGACCCCGCCCACCACGTGGGCGTTGGTCATCACCTTGTCCTCGGCGAAGACGAAGCCGCTGCCCTCCAGGACCTTGCCGCAGCCGGACGCGGTGCCCGAGACACGGACGATGGAGCCGGCCGCCTGCTCGATGACGGGGCTGCCGGCCAGTGCCGGGTCGGGCGGATCGACGCGGGTGATCGGCTCGTTGGTGAACGGGGCGAAGACCTGCGGGAAGCCGTGCTGGGCGAGAATGGCCGAAAAGTCATTCATCCAGGTTCCGGCCTCGACCGGCATCACCTGCGAGACGCCCAGCAGCACCCGGGAGGTGCGTACTTCGCGCCCCAGGGTGGGCAGGGTGGTGGTGGCCAGCGCGGAGCCGATCAGCCAGGCGACCAGCAGCATGGCCATCACGTTGACGAGCGCGCCGCCGGTGGCGTCCAGCGCCCTGGCCGGTGACCAGGTGATGTGGCGGCGCAGCTTGTTGCCGAGGTGGGTGGTGAGTGCCTGGCCCGAGCAGGCACACACGATGACGATGACGACCGCCACGATGACGCCTATCGGCCCGGGTTCGGCGCCGGAGCTGATCCGGTTCCAGATCACGGGGAGGATGTAGAGGGCGATGAGTCCGCCCCCCAGGAACCCGGCGACGGACAGTATCCCCACGACGAAGCCCTGCCGGTAGCCCACGACCGCGAACCACACGGCGGCCAGCAGCAGCAGCACGTCGAGCATATTCATGCCCGACACGCTCTCACGTATGGGCAGTTCATGCCCCGGGAGCCAGAGGTATCTCCCGATCGGCGTCCCAGGGAAGCTCCCAGCCGGCGAAATGCAGGACCCGGTCGATCACCCCGGCGGTGAACCCCCACACCAGGGTGTCGCCGACCAGGAAGCACGGACCGCGGTAGCCGGAGGGGTGCACCGCGCTGCGGCGCCGTGCCGGGTCGGCCAGTTCGGAGACCGGCACGGTGAACACCCGGGCCGTCTCGGCCGGGTCGACCGGTGTCACCGGCGTCGGCTCGCGCCACCAGCCCAGGACGGGGGTGACGGTGAAGTCGGAGACCGGGATGTACAGCCGGGGCAGCACGGCGAAGATCCGTACCCCGGCCGGGTCGAGGCCGGTCTCCTCCTCGGCCTCGCGCAGGGCGGCGCGCAGCGGGCCCTGGCCGGCCGGGTCGCCGTCCTCCGGGTCGAGGGCCCCGCCGGGGAAGGACGCCTGGCCGGCGTGGGTGCGCAGGCTGGAGGCGCGTTCGAGCAGCAGCAGCTCGGGGCCGTGCGGCCCGGAGCCGAACAGCACGAGGACGGCGGAGGGCCGCCCGCCGTGCGGCGGCGGCAGCCAGCGGCTGAGCTGCCCGGCCCGCAGGGTCACGGCCACCTCCGCCAGCGGCTCCAGCCAGGACGGCAGCCCCTCGGCGCTCACCCGCACCGGCGGTGGCTCGGCGCGGCGGGCGTCGCGCGGGGTCATGGAGGAATCCCTTCGCTGGCGGCGGGTGGCGCTGATGCCTCGGTCGGTGGGGAGCGGCGGTGTGGCGGGCCGCGGTGGAGCGGGGGGCAGCGGTACGGGGAGGGCCGCTCAGCCGGCCGGCTCGCCGCCGGCCGCCGGGGCGGGCTTGCCCGGGTAGTCGGCCGGCGGCTTCAGCCGCTGCCCCGGATAGCCGCCCATCTCGTACTTGAGCAGCTTCTTCGCCTTCTCCGGGTCGGTCTCGCCCTCCCCGAAGGAGGGGCACAGGTGCGCGATCGGGCAGGCGCCGCAGGCGGGCTTGCGGCTGTGGCAGATCCGGCGGCCGTGGAAGATGACCCGGTGCGAGAGCATCGTCCAGTCCTTCTTCGGGAAGATCGCCCCGACCTCGGCCTCGATCTTGTCCGGGTCGGTCTGCTCGGTCCACTTCCAGCGCCGCACCAGCCGCTGGAAGTGGGTGTCGACCGTTATCCCCGGCTTGCCGAAGGCGTTGCCGAGCACCACGTGGGCGGTCTTGCGGCCGACGCCGGGCAGCGAGACGAGGTCCTCCAGGCGGCCGGGCACCTCGCCGTCGAAGCGGTCGCGCAGGGCCGTGGACAGTCCTATCAGCGACTTGGTCTTGTTGCGGAAGAAGCCGGTGGGGCGGATCAGCTCCTCCACGTCGGCCGGGTCGGCGTCCGCCATCGCCGCCGGGGTGGGGTAGGCGGCGAACAGCCGGGGGGTGGTCTGGTTCACCCGCAGGTCGGTGGTCTGTGCGGACAGCACGGTGGCGACCAGCAGCTCGAACGGGTTCTCGAAGTCGAGCTCGGGGTGTGCGTAGTAGTACACCTCGGCCAGCTCGCGGTTGATCCTGCGGGCCCGGCGCACCATGGCCGTACGGCTCTCCGGCTTCGCCTGCTTCGTCCGCTTCGCGGGGGTGGCGGCTGCGCCCGCCCCGGCGGATCCTCCCGACGCCGCCGGCCCGCCCGCACGGCTGCGCGCGGGCTTTCGTACCGGTTTCGCCGACCCGGCCGCCCCGCGTTCGCCATCAGCGGAATTCGCCGTCGCGTTCACCCTCCCGGCCTCTCTTCCTGGTCTCTCCGGGTGGCCCAGCCCCGTACGTGCACAGGGCCGTTGGCCACCCGGCCAGCGTAAACGGCCACGCCGACAATCGTGGGGCGCTCGCCCCATACGTCACCCGAATCAGCCCCTGGCGCTGTCCGGGCTTTCCCGGTAAGTCAAACTTGTGACTGATAGCACTGCTGTGGTGTCCGGCATGATGAGGGGTGCATGACCCTTCACGGCCTGGCCGACAAGGAGAGAGAACTCGTGGACGACGTTCTGCGGCGCGCCCCGCTCTTCGCGGCGCTCGATGACGAGCAGGCCGCTGAGCTGCGCGGCTCCATGACCGAGATCACCCTGGCCCGGGGTGAGACCCTCTTCCATGAGGGCGATCCGGGCGACCGTCTGTATGTCGTCACCGAGGGCAAGGTCAAGCTGCACCGCACCTCGCCCGACGGCCGCGAGAACATGCTGGCCGTGCTGGGCGCCGGTGAGCTGATCGGCGAGCTGTCCCTGTTCGACCCGGGCCCGCGCACCGCCACCGCCACGGCGCTGACCGAGGTGCGGCTGCTCGGTCTGGGCCACGGCGACCTCCAGCCCTGGCTGAACGTACGGCCCGAGGTCGCGGCGGCGCTGCTGCGTGCGGTGGCCCGCCGGCTGCGCCGTACCAACGACAACATGTCCGACCTGGTCTTCTCGGACGTTCCCGGCCGGGTCGCCAAGGCGCTGCTGGATCTGTCGCGGCGCTTCGGGGTGCAGTCGGACGAGGGCATCCACGTGGTGCACGACCTCACCCAGGAGGAGCTGGCCCAGCTGGTGGGTGCCTCCCGGGAGACCGTCAACAAGGCGCTGGCCGACTTCGCCGCCCGTGGCTGGCTGCGGCTGGAGGCCCGGGCCGTGATCCTGCTGGACATCGAGCGGCTGGCGCGCCGCTCCCGCTGACCCGGACCCGGACCCGGATACAAATCCAGATCCGGACCTGCTGAGCACATCGGCACACCCCTCGCGGGTGGCCGGTGTGCTTTTTCATGCCCCCGGCCGAGCGCGGCGCGGGTGCCGGCGGGCCTCCCTACTCGGGCGGGGCGTCGTCCGGGGCGTCCGGCGGGATCAGCCCGTGCTCGCGCAGATATTGCAGCTGCGCGAGGACGGAGAGTTCGGCGGCCGGCCACACGGCGCGGTCCACGTCCGCGTACACGTGGGCGACGATCTCGGGCGCGGTGCGGTAGCCGTCCTCGACCGCGTTCTCCACCTCGGCCAGGCGCTTGGCGCGGTGCACGAGGTAGTAGTCGATGACGCCCAGGGCGTCGCGCAGCACCGGGCCGTGGCCGGGCAGTACGGTACGGACCCCCTCGTCCTCGGTCAGCCGGCGCATGGCGCGCAGCGAGTCGAGGTAGTCGCCGAGACGGCCGTCGGGGTGGGCGATGATCGTGGTGCCGCGGCCGAGCACGGTGTCGCCGGTGAGCAGCGCGTTGTCGGCGGGCAGCAGGAAGCACAGCGAGTCGGTGGTGTGCCCCGGGGTGCCGATGACGCGCAGCTCCAGGCCGCCCGCGGTGAGGACGTCCCCGGCGGCCAGTCCCTCGTCACCGAGGCGCAGCCGGGGATCGAGGGCGCGTACGGGGGCGCCGGTCAGCTCGGCGAACCGGGCGGCGCCGCCGCTGTGGTCCTGGTGGCCGTGGCTGAGCAGGGTGTACGCCACCCGGCGTCCGGCCCGCTCGACGGTTTCGGCGACCCGGCGCAGATGCGTCTCGTCCTCGGGGCCCGGGTCCAGGACGACGGCGCGGTCGGAGCCGGGTTCGGCGAGGATCCAGGTGTTGGTGCCGTCCAGGGTCATCGCCGAGGGGTTCGGCGCGAGCACGCAGGTGGCGCGCTCGGTGGCCGGGCCGGCCGGTGATCCGATCCGGGGCGCGCCGGGCAGCGCGGTCGCGTCGCTCATCTCTCCATCCGCCTTTCGAACTCGTCATGCCCAGGCCAGCTGAGCACAATCTGGTGGCCTTCGGTCCGCAGCCGTACGAGAACGGGCTCGACGGGCCCCACGGGCGTGGGGTGCGGGCCGGCGGCGAGCTGCCGGAGGGTGGCGACGGTCGGCGGCATCATCACCATCTCGCCGCGCGCGTAGCCGGCCAGGGCTTCGGCGGGCGACAGCCAGACGGTGCGGTCCGCCTCCGTCGAGGCGTTGCGGGTGCGCTGTCCCGCCGGGAGCGCGGCGCTGAAGAACCAGGTGTCGTAGCGGCGCGGCTCGAACTCGGGGGTGATCCAGCGGGCGCGGGCGGTGAGCAGATCGCTGCGCAGCACGAGGGAGCGGCGGGCGAGGAGCGCGGCGAGCGAGAGCTCGCGGGCGGCCAGGGCGGCGCGGTCGGCCTCCCAACCCGGGCCGGTGGTGTCGTCGGCGACGGTGTGGGGGTCGGGTCCGGCGAGCAGGACGCCCGACTCCTCGAAGGTCTCGCGGACGGCGGCGCACACGATGGCCTGCGCGCCGTCCGCGTCCACTCCGAGCCGCTCGGCCCACTCCTCACGCCCCGGTCCGGCCCAGGCCACCGCGTCGGCGGCGGCGTCCCGGGGATCGACACCACCGCCCGGGTAGGCGTACGCGCCGGCCGCGAACCCCATGGACAGCCGGCGCCGCAGCAGGAAGACCTGCGGCCCGCCCGGCCCCTCCCGCGTGAGCAGCACGGTGGCGGCCCGCCGGGGCACGGCGGGCGTGATCTCCCCGCGCACGAACTCACGCACCCGGCCCGCCCACTCCGCCGGAAACCACTGGCCGTTTCCCATGCCGGGATGCTATCCGGGACGGGTGGAGAGAGGATGGACAAAGGGGACAGGGGATGCGAACGCGACGACGCACGCGATCGAGGAGACGGTGACGATGTCGAAGCACCGGGCCCAGCACGAACGGGATACAGCCGGTCACGGAAAGCACGCGCTGACCCCGGAGCGGGTCAAGGAGGCCGAGCACCAGGCCCGGGCGGTGGCGGCGAAGACCCATGGCAAGACGGAGAAGGCGACGGTGAAGCACCGCTCGCGCCTGGGCTGAACCAGGAAGGGCGTGGCCGGGGCCGCGAGGGGAGACAGACACGCGGCCGCCGAGGAGCGGGGCGGCGATGCAGCGCCGTCCCAAAGCGGGGGTCGGCCGGATTCCGCCCGGGCACCCGCGCGGAGCGGGTTCCTGCCGGGGCGTAATCTGACGTGTCATGGACGTACCGAGAGAAGTACGGATCGAGGAAGCCCTCACCCGGGCCATCCACACCAAGCTGCCCCGGCTGTCCCTGCGGGTCGGCGTCCATCTACTCGCCATGCATGTCAGCGGTTTCGTGCTGCTGGCCACGTTCCTGTTCCCACCGTCCTGGGCGGTGCAGGCGTACGCCGGCCCGGACGTGACGCCGGCGGTGGTCATCCTGGCCGTACTGTTCGGCCTGACCATCTGCCACGTGGCCGTGCAGTTGCCGTCCGCCCTGCTGGGCACCCTCAAGCACCGCCGTGCCCCGGCCCGCGCCTACGGCACCGCGCTGGCGACGGCCGGCGTACTGGTGGCCCTCCTGGTCTGGGTGATCGGCGGGACGTGGGCCGACTGGCTGGACCTCACGGTGCGCCTGGCGCTCTCGCTCGCCTGCTACGTCGCCCTCGCCCTGGTCAGATGAGCGCGGGCCGCTCCGGGACGGGGCGCTCGAGCGCCCCGTCCCCCGCCCGCGCGTACAACTCCGCCACCTGGAAAGCCAGATCCAGCGACTGACCGTGGTTCAGCCGGGGATCGCACGCCGTCGTGTAGCGCAGCGGGAGGTCCTCGGCGCGGACCGGTGAGCCGCCGCCCGTGCACTCCGTGACGTCCTCGCCCGTCAACTCCACATGGACGCCACCCGGGTGGCTGCCCAGCGCCCGGTGCACCTCCACGAAGCCGCGCACCTCCTCCAGGATCGCCTCGAAGGCACGGGTCTTGTGCCCGCTGGGCGCGGTCACCGTGTTGCCGTGCATCGGGTCGCACACCCAGCCCACCCGCGCGCCCTCCGCCAGCGCCTTCTCCACCAGCACCGGCAGGACGTCCCGCACCCGTTCCGCGCCCGCCCGCACCACGAAGGTCAGCCGCCCCGGGGTACGCGCGGGGTCGAGCCGGTCGAGATAGCGCAGCACCGTGTCGGGCTCGGTGCCCGGGCCGAGCTTGACCGCGACAGGGTTGTGCACCCCGCTCAGGAAGTCGATGTGCGCGCCGTCCGGCTGCCGGGTGCGCTCCCCCACCCACAGCAGATGCCCGCTGGTCGCGTAGAGACGGCCGGTGCGCTCATCGGTACGGGTCAGCGCCCGCTCGTAATCCAGCAGCAGCCCCTCGTGGCTGACGAAGAACTCCGCCGTGCGCAGCGTGCGCTGATCGGCGCCGCTCGCCCGCACGAACGCCAGCGCGCGGCTCACCTCCCGCGCCCTGCGCGCGTAACGCCCCGCCGAGGGCGAGCCGGCCACGAACTCCTCGTTCCACTCCGCCACCTGCCGCAGGTCCGCGAACCCGCCCCCCACATGGGCCCGCAGCAGATTGAGCGTCGCCACCGACGCCTCGTACATCCGCTCCAGACGGCGCGGATCGGGCCGCCTGGCCGCCTCGGTGAACTCCTGGCCGTTGACGGCGTCACCCCGGTACGAGGGCAGCGTCAGCGCGCCGCGCCGCTCCACGGGGCTCGACCGGGGCTTGGCGAACTGCCCCGCCATCCGGCCCACCTTGACCACCGGGAGGCCGCTGGCGTGGCTGAGCACCACCGCCATCTGCAGCAGCGTGCGCAGCTTGCCGCGCACCGCGTCCGCCGTCACCCCGGCGAAGGTCTCCGCGCAGTCCCCGCCCTGGAGCAGCAGCGCCTCGCCGCGGGCGACGCCCGCCAGCCGCTCCCGCAGGCGGTCGCACTCCTCGGCGAAGACCAGCGGCGGGGCCGCTCCGAGGCGGCCGGTGACCGCCCGCAGGAGGTCCGGGTCCGGCCAGTCGGGCTGCTGTGCGTTCACGGCGATTCCCCTTTCCTTTCCCTCGTGTGCCACCAGCTCACGGGACGGGCGGCGGGCCGGTCAAGAATTCCGGGAATGGACCGCATCGAAAGCGGCGGACTGGTCTGGTCCCCGCACGGCAGGCGGTGTTTCGCTTTCCCGTGGCGAAAGGAGCGGGAATTCATGAGGAGTTCAGCCATGTCGATGCCGGACAGTGAACCGATTCGGGTAAGGGTGACGTCGGCCGGACTTCCTCCGCACGATCCTCTCGACCTGTGGACGCGGCTGCGCGAGACGCGGCTGGCCGACGACGTATTCCTGCTGGAGCAGTTGGAGAACGACGGCGGGCGCCGGTCCGCCGTCGTCGGATACGGGCGGCTGGCGGAACTGCGCGTGTACGGGGCCGCCGAGGGCGGCGGCGGCCGGCTGGAGATCACCGGGGTGCCGGCGCTGCGCGGCGCGCTGGCCGCGCTCGCCCGGCAGCACGGCATGGACGCGGCCCCGGACGGGGCGCGGTTCCGCGACCCGCGGCAGATGTGGGACGTCCTGGCCGCCGTCCAGGGGCTGTTCGCCGTGGACACGGAGCAGCCGCCCGACCGGTACGCCTTCGGGTTCCTGACCACCCTCGCCTACGAGTCGGCCTGGCTGATGGAGGAACTCCCGCCCCGCACCAAGCCGCCGCACGGCCCCGACATCACGCTCGCGCTCTTCCGGGACACCGTCCGGTACGACGGCGACCCGGCAGGTGCGCTCCATCTGCACGCCGAGAGCGAGGCGTTCCCCACCGCACCGGCCGGGGAAGGAATCCCACCCCTCCCTCCGCCGCCGCTCGCGGACGAGCGCGGCGTGCCCGACGCGCCGCGCCCGCGCTCCGTGCGGGACAGCGTCAGCCGCGACACGTTCCTCGGCTGGGCCGAACGCTGCCTGGAACACATCCGGGTCGGCGACATCTACCAGATCCAGATCGGCCACCGCGTCGACGTACGGAGCGATCTGACGCCCCGTGACGTCTACCGGCGGCTGCGCGCCCGCAACCCGTCCCCGTACATGTATCTGGCGCCGCGCGCCGGCGGGCTGCTGATCGGCGCCAGCCCCGAGCTGCATCTGCGGATCGAGGCCGGGGAGATCACCATGCGGCCCATCGCGGGCACCACCCCGCGCGGCCCCGACGACGCCGAGAACCAGCGGCGCGTGAAGGAACTGCGGGCCAGCACCAAGGAGCGGGCCGAGCACGTGATGCTGGTCGACCTGTGCCGCAACGACCTGGGCCGGGTCGCCGTCCCCAGCACCCGCCCGGTGGAGAACCTGATGGAGGTGGAGACGTTCTCGCACGTCTTCCACCTCGTGTCCACCGTCACCGGGCGGCTCGCGCCGGGCACCGGGGTGTGGGACGCGATCCGGGCCACCTTCCCGGCCGGGACCATGACCGGGGCGCCCAAGATCCGCGCCATGGAGATCATCGACGGCCTGGAGAAGGAGGCGCGCGGCGCCTACGCGGGGGCGGTGGGGCTGCTGGACGCACGCGGCACCTGGAGCGAACTCGCGCTGTGCATCCGCACCGTGGCGTACGACGGCACCACGTACTCCACCCAGACCTCGGCCGGCCTGGTCGCGCAGTCCGATCCGGCGGCCGAATGGCGGGAGACCCTGGCGAAGATGGGGGCGGCCCACTGGGCGCTCACCGGTGAGGAGTTGCTGTGACCGCCGCGCCCAAGGTGCTGCTCGTCGACGCCTACGACAGCTTCGTGCACATCATCGACCAGTATCTGCGCACCCTCGGCGCCGAGACCCAGGTGGTGCGCTCCCGGTCCGCGACGCCGGACGAACTGGCCGCGCTCGGCGCGGACGCCGTCGTCCTGGGTCCGGGGCCCGGCCATCCGGCCGTGTCCGGACACGTGGAGCTGGTACGCCACTTCGCCGGCCGGGTGCCGCTGCTGGGGGTGTGCCTGGGGCATCAGGCGATCGCCCTGGCGTACGGCGGCCGGGTGGAGGTCGCCGACCAGGTGATGCACGGGCGCACCAGCTCGGTACGGCACGACGGCGAGGGGGTGTTCGCCGGCCTCGGCAACACCCTGGAGGCCACCCGCTACCACTCCCTGATCGTGGCCGAACCGCTGCCGGAGCCGCTGCTGACCACCGCCGTCTCCGTCGACCACGGCTATGTGATGGGGCTGCGGCACCACACGCTGCCGGTGGAGGGCGTGCAGTTCCATCCCGAGAGCGTGATGACCACCGGCGGGCTCCAGATCATGGAGAACTTCCTGGCCCGCGCCGCGCCCGGCCCGGCGCTGACCCCCGGCGGCTGACGGCGGCGTGGCGCGGTGCGTGGTGGGCCGGGCGGCGCCCGTCGCCTCACGCCCGGGCCGCCAGCTCCCGTACCGCGTCCGCCACCCCCGTCCTGGGCAGCCGGGCGTGCCCCAGCACCAGCGCGGGGGCGTCCCGGCGCGGCCGGGTGTGGAACGCCGCGCCGCCGCGCACCAGGACGGAGCGGCGCAGCGCCCCGGCCACCAGTGCCGCCTCGTCCGTGTGCCGCGGCAGCCGGACGTAGGCGTGCAGCCCGGCCGCCGGGCCCAGGACGCGGGCGCCGGGCAGATGACGGCGCACGGCCTCGTCCAGGGCGGCGCGGCGGACCGCGTTCAGCTTGTTCAGCCGGCGCAGATGCCGGTCGAACAGGCCTCCGCGCAGCAGTTCGGCGAACGCCCGCTGGCTCAGCGACTCGCTGCCCAGATCCAGCCGGGCGCGCAGCCGCAGCAGCCGGCTCAGCACCGGCTCGGGGGCGGCGAGCCAGCCCAGCCGCAGCCCGGGGCTGAGCGTCTTGCTGGCCGTGCCCGCGTAGATCACCCGTTCCGGGACGAGCCGTTGCAGCGCCAGCGGGCGGGTGCGGGCCGGGTCGTACCACAGGCCGCCGTCGTAGTCGTCCTCGATGATCCAGCCGTCCCGCTCCCGCGCCCAGCGGGCCAGCGCCTCGCGCCGGGCCGGGGTGAGCGTGATACCGGTGGGGAACTGGTGGGCGGGGGTCACCAGAACGGCGCGGGCCCCGGAGTCGGCCAGCCGCTCCACGTCGATGCCCTCCTCGTCCACCGGTACCGGGCACGGGCGCAGCCCCGACGCGTGGATGAAGTGCCGCAGCCCCGGGTGGCCCGGGTCCTCCACGGCGAGCGTACTGACGCCGCGCTCCAGCAGGTCGGCGCCGAGCAGGCTGAGCGCCTGCGCGAACCCGCCGGTGATCACGATGCGTTCGGGCGCGGTCCGGACGCCGTGCGCGCGGCCCAGGTAGCGGGCGAGTTCGACGCGCAGCGCGGTCTCGCCCGCCAGCGGCGGATAGCCGTCGTCCCGGTCACCCGCCCCGGGGGCGGCCAGCGCCCGCTGGTACGCGGCCAGCCACTCGGCGCGCGGGAAGACGGCGCTGCTGTGGCCGCCGGTACGCAGATCCCAGCGGGCGGACGGCACATGGCCCGCGTCCAGCAGCGGGGAGAGCACCGTCTCGCGCGGCAGATGCCGCACGACGCGGGTGCTGGCGCCGCGCGCGGTGTCCAGGTAGCCCTCGGCCACCAGTTGGGCGTACGCCTCGACCACCACGCTGCGCGAAACGCCGAGATCCTCGGCGAGCCGGCGGCTGGAAGGCAGGCGGGTCGCGGGCTGGAGCGTGCCCTCCTCGATCTCCTCCCGGATGAACTCCTGGATCTGCGCGGTGAGTGATGCCCCGGAATTCCGGGATATGGAGATGGCCATGTGCAGGGGCACGGGAATGCTCTCCCTCACTGGTATGTGCCGGCGGTGCGGAACTGGTCTGGTGTGCGGCCGGATTCCCGGTCACGATGGCGGCGCGTTCATTTGTCCCCGGCCTTTTGCCGCGCCGCCACAGCGGAGGAGAATTCCGTGACCGAACCGGAGCAGGACCGCTGGCCGTCGCTGCTGAATTCCCTGCTGGCCGGCCGGGATCTGGACGTCAGCGACACCGAATGGGCCATGGGCCGGGTGATGTCGGGCGAGGTGAGTTCCGCCCGACTGGCCGCCCTGCTGGTGGCGCTGCGTGCCAAGGGCGAGACGCCCGCCGAGATCGAAGGGCTGGCCCGGGCGATGCGCGCGCACGCGCTGCCGCTGCCGGTGCCGGGTCCTGTGGTGGACATCGTGGGGACGGGCGGCGACGGCTCCGACAGCGTCAACGTCTCCACCATGGCGGCGATCGTGGCGGCCGGGGCCGGGGCGCGGGTGGTCAAGCACGGCAACCGGTCGGCGTCCTCGCGGTGCGGTTCGGCCGACGTCCTGGAGGAGCTGGGGGTGGAACTGGGCCTGGAGCCACGGCTGGACCCGGAGGCGATCGCGGAGATCGCCGACGAGGCGGGCATCACCTTCGCGTTCGCGCCGCTGTTCCATCCCGCGATGCGGCACGCGGCGGCCACCCGGCGTGAGCTGGGGGTGCGTACCGTCTTCAACCTGCTGGGCCCGCTGGCCAATCCGGCCGCGCCGGCCGCGCTGGCGCTGGGCGTCGCGGATCCGGCGGCGGCCGGGACACTGGCCGGGGTACTGGCCCGGCAGGGCGTGTCGGCGCTCGTCTTCCGGGGCGACGACGGCATGGACGAGATCACAGTGACCACCACCTCCACGATCTGGTCGGTACGGAACGGCGCGGTGCGCCGCGAGACGTTCGACCCGGCCGCGCTGGGCATTCCGCGCGCGCACCCGGACGCGCTGCGCGGCGGGGACCGGGCGTACAACGCCGCGGTGGCGCGGGCGCTGCTGGGCGGGGAGCCGGTGGCGCGGGCGGTACGGGACGCGGTACTGCTGAACGCGGCGGCCGGACTGGCCGCCCTGGAGCCGCCCGACGGCACGGTCGCCGAGCGGCTGGCCACGGCGCTGGAACGGGCCACCGCCGCCCTGGACTCGGGCGCTGCGGCGGCCGTCCTGTCCCGCTGGACGGACGCCTGCGCGAAGCACGCGGAGCGCGCGCGGGTCGCCTGATCCGCCCGGGGCGGGGGGCCGGAGCGCGCGGCGCCGGTCCCGGCCGTGACCACCGGTGCGCGTGAACCACGGCAGGCCGCGTGCCTTGAGGGCTTGCCGACCTCCCCGGAACGGCGCACCCACCACCCGATAGGGGCGATCCCGGCCCGGTGGCGTGCGTGCCGCACCCGCCGCGTGCGGGGCCCCGCACGCAGGGCCCCGCCGGGGTAACCGGGCGGGCGTCATCGCAGGGCGGTGGGTGCCGTCAGGGCCGCGACCGCCGTGGCCGGATCCCCGCCGGTGACCAGGGACTCGCCGACCAGGACCGCGTCCGCGCCCTGCGCCGCGTACCGGGCGGCGTCCGCCGGGCCCCGGACGCCGGACTCGGCGATCCGTACGACCGTCTCCGGGATCAGCGGCGCGACCCGCCCGAACGTGTCCGGGTCCACGCGCAGGGTGCGCAGATCACGGGCGTTGACGCCGATCACCTCCGCGCCCGCCTCCAGCGCGCGCCCGGCCTCCTCCTCGTCGTGCACCTCCACCAGCGGGCACATCCCCAACTCCGTGGCCAGCGCGCTCAGCCCGGTCAGCTGCCGCTGGTCGAGCGCCGCCACGATCAGCAGCAGCAGGTCCGCGCCGTGCGCCCGCGCCTCCCACACCTGATACGGGTCGACGATGAAGTCCTTGCGCAGGACGGGCACGGTCACCCGCTCCCGTACCGCCGTCAGGTCCGCCAGCGAGCCCCCGAAGCGGCGGCCCTCCGTCAGAACGCTGATCGCCGCGGCGCCGCCCGCCGCGTAGGAGGCGGCGAGCGCGGCCGGGTCGGCGATCTCCGCCAGCGGCCCTTTGGACGGGCTCGCCCGCTTCACCTCGGCGATCACCCGCAGGCCGCCGGGGCCCAGGCGCCGCAGCCGCGCGGCGGTCGCGGCACCGGCCGCAGGACCGCCCCCGTACGCCGCCGCCCGCTCACGCAGTCCGCTCTCGGGCACGGCGGCCTTGCGCCCCTCCAAGTCCGCCCGCACCCCGGTGATGATGTCCGCCAGCACGCTCATGCGGTGCTCTCCTCGCTCCCGGCCTGCGCCGCTCGGAAGGCCCACGGGCCGCGCCGGGCACCCCGGACCGACCCCGTCCGCCGAAGAGCTACCCCGCCACGGCTCCACTCCCCTGCCCACGGGCCGAACGGACCGCAGGCCGTACCCCTTCGGCCCCCGCCCGACGGCACACACCTCGGCGGAACGCCGCCTTTCGGACGGCGGCTCCGCCGGCCCCCGGGCCGCACCAGCGGGTGGCCGGTCACTCCTGCGGTGCGGGCGGAACCTGGAGTTGCTCGCTGTGGATCCAGGTGAACGTGCGATCCGGTTCGAGGTGGGCATCTCCCCAGTGGATGGCGTGGATCCCCTCCTCCAGAGCGGCAGTGAAGAACACGCACACGAGCTTCGTGGACACCCCCAGCTCCTCGAACGCCTCGTGCAACTCCAGGTATTCATCGGTGGTCAGGTCATCCCCGAGGTCGAAGAGCCCTTCCTGTGCCTCGGGGCCGTGCCCCCACAGCAGCCGGCGCCGGGTGGGGGAGGCGCTGGACGCCAGCCGGGCGCGGTGGAGCGCCCGGGGCCGGTTCGCATACTTGAAGGGAAAGAGCGCGTGCTCATTGATCACCGCGTACTCGTACCCGCGCACGTCCCGCGCCGCCCCGCCCAGATCGCGTGCCAGGTCCGCCAGGTTCTCCCGCACGGCCTCCGACAGGGTCGCGCCGTAGGGCCCCCGCTTCTTCACCTGGGCCCTCAGATGCGCGGCGCGCGCTCGCGTGTGTGCCCGCACCAACTGAAGGGGCAGGGCGCTGACCAGCGCGCCGGCCAGTTCTCCAAAACGCTCGACCGCCCAGGCGGAAGGTGCTGTCTCCCCGTTCGCTGCCCCCGACATGCGGCCCCTCCCCCGGTCGAAAACACCTCTCCCCTGTGTGACATCAGCATGAAGGGCACACAAGGGAGCAATTCGGCCACCGGGGCGGGGCCTTCTTCCTCGGGCCGCCGCGCGGTCCCGCGACGGCGGACCGGTGGGGAGGCGGGCTCACCGGGCACGCGGTGCGAGCGTCCGGCCCGGGCCCGGCCGGATACCTCAAGGGTCCCGACCGTGTCTCGTCGCCGGCTCGGCTCACGACCACACCGAAGGGCCCCGGCAGCACAAACAGGTCAGCCAGACTACTCGCGCGAGTAGTCTGGCCGACCTGCTGTTTCATCTGTCGGGGTGGCGGGATGTGAACCCACGGCCTCTTCGTCCAGAAGGTCGGGCAGGATCGGCACCTGGTCGCCTTGCTAACGGTGCAGGTCAGGGCCAAGTTTCGGGTTGGTGTGGCAAGGGCTCGGTCGGCCTGCGGAGGGTGATCATCTCCCAGAATTCTCCCAAGCCCTGATGCTGTGACCGCATCGCGAAGCGGCGCCGCTCCCGTCGGCCGCTTCGCAGAGGCGAGTTTGCACGCTCCTTAGAGGGACTCGGGTACTCCTGCAGGGTGGCATCGTCGGGCTTTGCGTCCTGACCCGCATGGGCAGGGCGTGTTCTTGCCAACGCTGCGGCCCGGTCCGACGGGCCTCTGCTTGGGAATCGTGCGCCCGGACACCCGCTGCTTCCCGAGGTCTCGCCACAGCAACAGCGCAGCAGGGACGTCATCGCCCTTGTCTAGGAGCCATTGTGCTGCTGCTTTGCCGGATGCGTCAGGGAAGGTCGCTGCGGCTTCAGTAAGCCCGCTGCGCTCCAGGAACTGCCGAGCGATAAGCCCGTACGAGTCGCGTTCGTCGAAGCGTCGCATCCCCTGGACCCGAAAGATGTCGGGCGCGAAGCCGGCGCCGATCATGACGGCGGCGCCAGCCACCACCGCGCCTGGGTCACCGGTCGGCTCGTCAGGGGTGCTCATCGCGTTGAACCGGTCGATGAGCACCTTCTCCGCGGCCGGAATTTCGATGCGCAGTTCTGCTGCCAGGAGATCCTCGTACCGCTCCTTGACCTCCTCGGGGCCACTGTAGGAGAAGGAGTCGATCACCTTGTCGTGGAGAAAGTGCAGGACGAAGAGATCGTCCTGGAGCGAGGAACGGAACGCCTCGACCGACTTGGTGCGGCTGTATCCGACAACCTGAACGGTTTCCTCGCGACGCGTACCGCGGCGCTTGTCATCCCCGAGACGTGCGCCTTGCGACGACAGGAATGGGCACACCTGCGCAGAGTAGACAGCGCAGATCTCGTGTACGGGTGCCTCTGCGAGCCCAACTTCATCGGGAAGCGGTATGTCGCCGAAGTGTGGGAGGACTTGCCATCGTGCGTCGTCTCCGAAGGGAAGTCCGCAGACAGCACACCAGTCGAACGTGGCCAGTACGAGCTTTCGCCGCTCATCGATCGCTCCGAAGTTTGCCCCCTCTGCGTCACGCCCAACCGTTGCGATCACGGGGTAACCCCTGGACTCGCGTTCGAGGTGGCTTAGACGTTGCGGTGGTATCACCTCTTGCGGCCTCAAGGCCACCTCCAAGCGTCGCACGGTCGAACCAGGTTAGCGGTGAGGAGTAGGTCACCTACCGAAAACCGGTCGCGCCGGATGGCCGGTGTTCGACCGCTCTCGGCTGCTTAGTGTGAGTAAGCTGGGGAAGCCAGGTCCGGACTCCCGGTAGCACCGGGAGAACCAGCCGAGCGCACTAATCTTCGCCGTCCGGAGGCGCGTCAGCAGCGTGCCCACCAGCGGAACTCCACTCGCTTCCGCGCACGGTTTCGTGCGTCCACTGTTCGGAGTCCTCCGCATGCCTGCTCAGCCGACCATGGCCGCGCTCCGCGGCTTCCACTGCGAGCACACCCCTAGCAAGAGCCGCATCCTCGCTCTCGTCCACCATCGAGAGGGCCCTGCCTCACTGCAGGCCGTTCTCACTTGTCGGCACCCCGAACTCGCGCAGCAAGCGGTGGGCATCCTCCAACAGGCCACCGGTTCTTCCGCTGATGCTTGGAATCCCGAGCCGCTCGAGAGGCTGTGCGCCCAGCTGCCGGATGCTCCGGCTTCCTCCCTCCGCAGTGCCGCACGGCACGCCCTCGCGGGCGTCTGGCCCATGCCCGGCGGCAGCTTCCTGAAGTGGGAGCAGATCGCCGATGACGACGACGTGGATGAGGGCAATGACGTCGACGCGGTCACGCGCGCCGTGCGCACCCCGAACGACGCACGGCTCGCTGACCTGGCTGGTCCGGTCATTCGGGTAGAGGTACTCCGAGAGTTTCACGTGCATGACCAGCAGGCCGTGTTGAAGGCAGCTAGGAGCGCGGGCTGGGAGCCCCAGCCACACGACGACCTCGAGGGCGATGACCCTGAGGATGTCGTCGGGGCCATCATGTGGCTGGGGGAGTCCGACAGCGAGATCGAGGGTGCGGACACGGTCACCGATACCTCTCAGGGCCTGCGGCTGCGCACCGAGAACGGGCACGAGGTCGCCGACTGGAGCGAGGAAGCAGTGGTCGCCGACTTCGGCGCGGGCTGGCGGTACACAGCGGCTGTCCGCCGAGGTGAGCTGGCGACGCCGTCGACGAGGAAGAAGGCCCCGGACTTCGCGGCGCTGTTCGCGACGGAGACGCTGCACTGCGACGACCCGGAGTGCGAAGACGAGCGGTGCCAGTGGCAACTCACCCCCCGAACCGCCGACATCCTCTACACGGAACTGTGCGTGCTCGCCGATCAGGCGTACGAGGACAGCGAGGAACTTGGTGACAGGCCGGTGGTGCCAGACCAGCACGACGGCCAATGGGGCGTTTTCGCCTATCTCCCGAAGCTGACCTTCGCGGCCGACCTCCAGTGGCGCCGCCGGTTCGCCCGGGCAGCCGACGACCTTGCCGGTGACCTCGAATGCGGGCAGTGGCCGGAGCCCACCTGCACGGCCGAGGAACTTGCCCTTCACCTCGCCATCCGCGATGCGGGAGACCGCGGGGACGAAGGCGATGACGCTGGTGACCACGGGAGGCTGCCCACCCACCGTGACGACTACGACTTCGACATGTGCTCCGAAGTGTTTTTCCAAGACACCGACGTGCTGATGCTCTACAACTCTCGCTTCGACGGAATCGAGGACCCGGACGGCGAGACGAACCAGCACATGGGCATCGGCGATCTCCGTGTCGCTGCCTGGTTCGAACCGTTCCTGAACGTCCAGGCGCGAGATCCCCGCCGTGGATTCCGCCGCTGATTGTCAGGCAGCGTCCTAGTGGATCCTGAGCGGGATACTGCAGCCAGTCAGGCTCTTGCCGCGCCGCAGGCCGGGAGGAATCCATGGTGCCTCGGGTCTGCTGCAGCGTATCCACCCGGGTGAAGTGACCGCAGCGTGCCCCTCGTCTTTGCAGCCGCGAGGCAAACGCACCGAAACTCTCGATTCTGCACTCGCATTCCAGCACGTCCGCGATGGCTGCACAGCCGTATGCGGCGCTCGCGTCGTTGTGCGCAGACCAGGAAGGCGGCGGCTCTCAACGGCTTCCGGAAGCCGGTCAGTGGCTCCCGGTCGAGGTTGAAGCAGAGAGCTTCCTGGTCAAGCGCTGTCCCGTAGCCGCTGGCGAGGCATGACGTCAGACGCGGCACTTCGTCGACTGGTTGGAACGCCCGAAGGTCACCCCCGCTGCTCGTCGGTGTCGTACAGCCGCCAGGCCGGCCACCGCGCCGCTTCGGCTTCACCGTCACCATCGCCCAGCAGATTCCGGCGGTGCAGCATGAGCCGGAGGTGGCGTGCCGCGTCGCCGTCCTCTTCCACTCCTCGATCGAGAAGCACGGGTTGGGGGGCAGCTCCGCCGATGTCGCGCACGACGGCATCCGTGGGATACCCGTGAATGGTCTCGCCGAGCGTGACAGTGGCTCCTTCCGCGAGGGAGAGGGTCTGGTACAAGCGTTTGAGCAGTACGTCCTCGCCTTCGCCTCCCAGGGGTAGGCCGTCCCGCTCCACAGCCTCAAGCAGCGCGCCGCCCACGCCTCCCCGCTTTCGCCAGAGTCTCTTGTCTCCCACCACGATGAGGTGACTGCGGGCCCGGGTGATGGCGACGTTCCACAGGTTCAGTTGTTCACCGACCCATGCGACGGAGCCCGGGTGCATACCTTCGCCGACGACGAGGGAGAACACCATGACGTCGCGTTCACCGCCTTGGAAGGTGTGCACCGTACCGATGCGCAGACGCTCCTCGTCGTACGGGCTCAGTCGCTTGCGTAGGGCTTCGGCCTGTGCAGTGAAGGGAGTGACGACACCGACGGTGGCCTCGGGCGGGAGCTGGTCCAGCAGATAGCGGACGCTCTCGTGCACCTTGCGGATCTCGTCCTCGTTGTGCCAGGAGCCACCGAACGGAGGCCGGGCGGCCCGCCCGGCCACATCCGTCCAGATCACGGCGGAACGGTTTGCCAGTGCTGGACGGCCACGGGTGTCGGTGAGAACGGTCAGCCCACCGTCGTAGAAGAACTCGTTGGAGATCCCCGCGATGTGAGGATGACAGCGGAAGTGCTCGTCGAGAAGCAGCGTGCCGCCTGCGGACTGCTCGGCCGCGTGGAAGGCGGAGTGGCGCCGGTAGGCGAGGTGGTGCTTCTCCAGCCAGTCGGACCGCATCCCGTTCCCGCGTCTGATGAGAGCCTCGCGGTGCGGGCTGGTCTTCGTGATGTGCGTGAGCTGCATGGGGTCGCCGATGACCAGGGCGCGCCGTGCGCGGAACAGCAGGGGCAGGACTTGGGGGATGGCGCATTGGCTGGCCTCGTCGATGACGACGAGGTCGAACAGGGCCGGGTCCGGTGGGAAACGCCGGGCGGACAGGCTGGTGACCGCCCATCCGGCCACCGCGGGCGCGGTCATCGAGGTTCCCGAGCGCCCGAGGACCTTTCCCAACTGCGGCCAGTCGCCGCGTTTGCCCTCCCGGGCCGTCAACAGCTCCATGATGCGGCGGCGTCCGGCCCAGGCGGCAGCTTGGACCTTGGTGGCGAGGAACGTATGTGAAGCGTCCTGGACGGCGCCCTCCGCATCGCGGAGGTCACGCGTGAGCGCTGTGTCGTCAACGACGGCCGCGCGCTCGCGCCCGTCACGCCATTCCGCCTCGGCCGCGGCGAACCCGGCGAGCGCGAGGCAGCCCGTGACGGGATCACCGGCGTACCCCTCCAGGCCGACCTTGCGCAGAAAACGGGATCGGCGCCACGATCCGAGGAAGCGCGCGCGGGAGCGGCGGCGTGCGCTGTCCTCCAGCTCCCTCGGCAGTTGCGGGCCGCCGAGCAGCTCCTGGAGTTCGGTGACGGTGATCCCGAGCTGTCCCGCATAGTGGGCTCGCGCCTCGCCTGCCTGGCGTAGCTTCAGCTCGGTCTCGGCGATGTGGGCCAGCTGCCGCCGTACCTCTGCCAGGCGGTCGGCGGCCAGCATGGTCTCCATGGCTGCCGTGGCCACGGTGGTGGACGGCTCTGGGCCGGTACGCAGCGCGTGGAGCGCGGCGGTCTCGTGCTCCGCGTTGCTCTTGCCGGTCTTCCGTGCCGAGCCGGTGCGCACGACGCTGCCGGGCACCAGCTCGTCGCAGCGGCGCCATACCTCGTCCACGGCATCGTTGTTGGTGGACGCGACGAGCACGGTCTGGCCTGCCGCGATCGCCGTGGCTACGAGATTGGCGACCAGCTGGCTCTTGCCGGTGCCGGGCGGGCCCGTGGCCACGGTGAGGCGACGGGTCATGGCGGACCGGAGAACCAAGCTCTGCGCCTCGTTGCAGGGCAGCGGAGTCACGAGGCCCGTCGGCTCGGGATCTGTGTGGGCGAGGCATCGGATGCGCTGCGATGGGTCGGGCGCGATCACCCCGAGGGCGGTATTTCCGATCTGGTCAGTCTGTTCGGCGATGCGGGCGAAGTCGTTGAGAAGCCCCTTCGTGAAGTTCGTCTGAGGGCGTGCCGAGAACAGGACCGCGGTGTTGCGGGCCCCGTGGCCGGGTGTGCGCACGTCGATGTGGTCGGCGAGCTGGTCGGGGCGGAGCTCCTGTACGCACGGCAGCTCGAACTCCTGGGTGAGGAGGTTGCGTACCTCCACCGCCATACGGTCGTGCTGTCCTCGATGCCAGGACGGCTGAAACGTGTCGATGAGCTGGTTGGCCTCGTCCTCGCCCAGCCAGTCGTGGGCCAACTGAGGGTGTGGCTGGACCGGCCCGTACGGCTTCAGCCGCACTTCGCCCTCGTCCTGGACGATCTCGACCCGGCGCACCAGCAGGGGCGCGAACTTCGGCTGCCGCCAGGGGCTCCCGGTACGAGGCCCGGTGAGTAGCACGGCCGGATAGCCCGCCCACAGCTCGGCATCCTCCTCTGCCGCTGAATCCACCAGCGGGTTTGCTTCCTTGGGGAGCGCGACGCAGCCGTCGTCGTCGACGTCGCCGGAGATGAACCTCTCCGCGCCGTCCAGACACACGTACGACGTGCCCTGCCGACTCACGTCCATGAGAGGTGTCTCGGCACTCTCGGCCAGGACGCACTCGCGGTAGTAGTCCAGCAGGTTGGACCAGGTGGGTTGTGCGTGAGCGGACTTCACGGCGTGTGGCGGTGCAGCTTCTCCCGCGGCTGCCCGGGGCCGAGGACTCAGAGGATTCAGGATGGGGGCCCGGCCGAAAGGGCTGTCCGCGATGACGATGCGGTCGTCGACGCCGAGCGCGGACTGCACCGGCACCTGACGCTCGCTGTCCTGGGCACGCATACGCCGGTTGACATAGTGGAACAGGTCGCTGACCGTCACCGCGCTGCCGCTGTCCTTGCTGACCTTCCCTGTGCGCAGCGCCTCGATGACCTCGCCGGTGAATGCTGACGGCTTCACATCGTCGCCGCCGCCCGCGTCCGCGTACGAGTCCTCCCCGGCCCGCGAGGACGACAGGACGTACACGCCCCTGCTCGTCAGCGGGGGCCGCTCGCCGGACTTGGCCACGGAGCCGTCACGTTGCCGGTCCGACGTACGCAGACCCACAGCGAACCCGCCGCTGCGGCAGCAGTCGATCATCACGATCTTCTGCGGTGCGACGCACTCCTCCAACGCGTCGTTGAGAAACCCGGCGCTGACTCCGGTCGCGGCCACCCGGTCGTAGTCGGTGTCCTTGGCGACGAAGTGGAACTCGCCGCCGTCACGTACGGTGCGCACGCCGTGCCCGGAGACGTACACGAACGCGAGTTCGTCCTCGTCGCGCTCCTGGAGGAACTCACCGATGACTGCTCGCATGTCATCGGCGGCGAGATCGGATTCTGTCTGTACGGAGACGAAGTTGCCGATCTTGTGGTGCTTCAGGACCTGGGTGAGTCCCCATACGTCCGCCCTTACGGAAGCCAGCGAAGAGAAACGGCCATCGTCGTAGTGCTCGTTGCCGATCAGGAGAGCTCGGCGCTTGTGGAAGCGGGTCACGTCGCGTCGTCGTCCGATGCGGTGCCGTCGTCGCCGGCGACCCGATCCTGGAACTCCCGGACCATGCGCTCCTGTGCGGCGTCCGGACGGCCGGTGATCTTGATGGAGTCGTCCCCGATGGTGACCACGACCTTGCGGTGCCGCTCCTTAGCGCACCACTCTTTGATCAGGGTGATCAGGACCTGGGACGCCGGACGGGCGACTGCCGCGGTGGTGGCGGCCCAGAGAGCCACCTCGCCGACACCTGTGCCCTTACTGCCCGGTTCGGCGGGCTCTTCGGCGTCATGGAAGCCGACGACGAGATCGTCTGCCCTCCGAAGACTGTCGTGCAGATCCCGGGTGAGACGCTCCTGCCGGAGTGTGTCACCCCCTGTGGGCACAGTGAGTGTCCACGGCGATCCCCCGTTGTGCATGTGCCGCTCCTTGCCTTCGCGTATGCGCTTGCTGGCCTGTCCAGCGACTTTGGCACGTAGGCCGTCGAGTGGGACAGCCGGGGATGAGCTGGAGGGACGGCATCTGGCCACTCCGCCCAGCGCCGGAGGGGAGGCGCCGGACCAGCTCGAGTCGGCACGGACCGGCAAGAGCCGGCTTCTCCTCCGGGACTCTCCTTCGTACGGATCAGCCTCGGGAACGGTCGTCGGACGATGCCGGCTCCGGCACCACCCTTATCGCGAGTGCGGTGCCGTCCGGCCGGATGGAACTCGCACCCCAGTCGTCGATGTCGTCCGGCTCAGGCCAGTCATTCCGCCGCTCGTAAGTCCGTCGGCGATACTCCTCCACCTTGCCCTTCGCGAGCAGGGCGTAGAGATCTGCGGCCATGCCTGAAAACGCCTCGACCCGCGTGCCGTTGACACGGAAGACCTGGTCAGTGCCGACGTACTGCTCGCCGGCGAAGCAGGCTTTCGCATCGTGGACACTGGCAGTCCCGGCGTAGGCGGTTTCGCTGAAGTGCTTGCGGCCCTGCTCGTCGATCAAATACTGGCCGACAGCCCCGCCCCCGCCGGCCAGGGAGAGCTGCCCGGCGGCGTGCGCCCGGGCGACGACGCGGCTGAACCACGAGAACTCCTTCTCGGGGATCAAGAATGCGTTGTGCCGTTCCGCCCCCAGCTCCTTGGGGAGGGCCACGGAGTCCACGTACGGCAGGGTCCGGCGGCCGATGGCCGTATCGGCTGAATCCGCACCGGCCGCCGGTCGTAAGGGAAGCTCGACACCTCCATCCGTGTGCAGGACATGCACCGTCACACCGGCGGCGGCCAGGAACTCGGTCGAGGTCGTGAGCGCGGGAGTCGCGTTCCGCTGCCCCAGATGGAATCGCTCCACGCGCTCACTGCCCCGGGCCAGCTGCCTGTATGTCGTGCGAGAGCTTGCGGAGGTCTTCGGCGTCACGGCCTGGTGGTTGCCGTTCACGGTCACCACGAAGACTCGGGAGCCTTCACCGGGACGCCATGCCTCCAACAGGAAGTCCGGCCGCGGCCTCGCGCCCAGAGTCCCGGCCGGCTTTGTTCGCGCGAAGCCGGGAAGCAGGACGGTTTCCGCGTCGACAATGCTGATCAGGTGGTCCGGATACCTTTCGCGAAGCGCCCACTCAGCGACGGCGAGCCCGAACGCTCGGCCCAGCTCCCTTGCCTGCATGGCCCGATAGGACAGTTCGGGCGCTTTCCCCTCATCGGTAAGGCGCAGACTCCCGTGCCGGTCGGCGGCGAAGGCGCGGCAGTATTTCAGCCCCTGCCAGTGCTCAGCCAGTCCCCTGCCTCGTCCTTGCCGCGCCAACGCCGTACCGCGCGCGAATGTCGCGAGCACATCCCATGGAGTCACCCATAGGGGACCACGCTCGGCCCGGGGTAGTTGGCGCAGACCCGGCTTGCGCGGACCATGACCTTCGTTCGAGGTCTTCTTTTTCGCCCGCTCGCGGTCGACGGCGTTGGCTGCTTTCTCCACTCCGACGCTGAGTTCGGTCGATGAGTTCACCTGCACGGTCAGAAGGTCACCGAGACGCTTGATCACGTCGAAGGCCGTGGAGTCCATGCAAAGGGACGGTAGGAACCCCCGATGTCGACGACAAGAATGCGATTCAGGCCATGGTGGCGCAGTCGCCCGACTCCGTGAGTAGCTGGACGAGGTTCTTCTGGTTGTACGCAGCAATGCCGTGGTATCCCCGGCGCGTATCCCGTGCGTCCATGGCGAGGCTCCGCTCTTGTGGCCCGATAGCCAGGTGGGCGAAAAGTTGCCAATCAGCCAATGGCTGATTGGCAACCTGATGCTTCGGCGCTGCTTCCTTGATCCTGCTGTGCCAGAGCACATGGGAGGAGCACAGCAGTGGCACGGAAGTTGCGGACCTCGGCTGCGCGTAGACGTCGGCAGCAGCATCTCAAGATCGGGGCCACCGCCGGGGGCCTCGGCCTTGTCGCGGTAGTGGCGTTTTGGGGCGTAATCTGGCCCTATCTCGTCGGTGTACTTGCTCTCAGTAGCCTCGGCGGTGGCGGGTGGTGGCTGTGGCGCACCGATCGGTTCATCAGGGGCGGTGATCGGCAGTGGCGGCATGACGAGGCCGTGCGGGCAGGGCAGCGGACGCTTGCCGAGATTGACGTGATGACGGGGACGGAGTTTGAAGACTTCGTCGTAAAACTGTGCCGTCGTGACGGGTGCACTGATGTCCGGAGGGTCGGTGGCTCACACGACAACGGGGCTGACGTGCTGGGGCACCTTCCCGATGGGCGGAGCATGGTGATCCAGTGCAAGCGATACGCGCCCAAGCGCAAGATCCCCAGCCGGGAGGTCCGGGATCTGCTTGGTGCGAAGGTGCACTTCAAGGCCGATGTGGCGATCTTCGTGGCCACCACTTACTTCAGCGGCCCGGCGGAGATGTTCGCCGCGGAGAACGACATCCTGGCGGTCCACCGTGATCACTTCGGTCTGTGGAACAACGGTGCCTCGCTGCTGTCGCTCAGTGCGGTCAACGGTACGGGGCAGGGAGACCGTCGGCACCGGGAGCGCTGGAAGGAGACGTACGGGTAGGAGCGTCTTCCACCGGGCGTAGTAGTCGGATCGCCAGTCGTTTACCGGGCAGGTCGTCGAACATCAGGTCCTACGCGTTGGTGGGCGGGTAAGAGACGGGTCTCGGCGAACTGCAGGGGCGCCTTTGCCGCAGTGGTGAAGGCGGCGGGGCCTTCTTGGAGGTGGGAGAGTACGCCGAGGAGGAGGGCGTGGGAGACGGCCAGGAGGGGGCCGCGGCGCCCAGAGGCGCGGTGGAGGAAGGCGGCGCAGTGGCGGGCGCGGGTGTGGAGGTCGGTGAGGCTTTCGCCGTCTTCGCAGCGTAGGAAGGGGTTGGCGAGGCGGTGGGCTCGCCAGGCGCGGTAGGCCGGTGGGTAGGTCTCGGCCGTGCGGCCGAGAACGATGCTCGGGGCGCGCCATTCGGCGAGGAGACCGGAGGTGGCCACGATCGGCAGGCCCGTGAGGTGCGAAACGAGGGTGGCGGTCTGACGGGCGCGGGGGATCGGGCTGGTGACGATCGCGGTGACGCCCTGAGGGAGGGGCAAGGAGCGGCGTACCTGCTCGCGGCCCTCCTGCGTGAGGGCGGCTTCGTGCGGGGCGTGGTAGCCGGGGCGGTGACCTTCGTAGGCGCCGTGGCGCATGAGCCAGATGTCAGCCAAGGATCCAGCCTCCGTCGACGCGCAGGGTCTGGCCGGTGATGAAGCCGGCGTCGTCAGTGGCGAGGAAGGCGACGGCTGCGGCGATGTCCTCGGGGCGGCCTCGGCGCTGGACGCACTGGCGGGCGAGCTGCCGGGTGGTCATGGCTTCCGGATCGTTGACGACGGTGTCCTCAGCGGGGACGCGGATGGAACCGGGGGCGACACAGTTCACGGTGATGCCGGCTGGGCCGAGTTCGCGTGCGAGGGCACGGGTGAGTCCTTCGAGGCCGGCCTTGGCACTGATGTAGCCGGCGAGGTCGTGACGGCCCGCCGTGGCGAGGACCGAGCCGATGGTGATGATCCGGCCCCAGCCGGCGGCCGTCATGGCAGCGGTCAGCTCGTGGGCGAGGAGGTAGTGACTGGTCAGGTTGGAGGCCAGAGCCCCGTCCCAGTGAGTCGGCGTTGTCTCCGCCCACGGGTGGCGCGGGTAGGCGCCGGCGTTGCTGACCAGGATGTCGATCGGGCCGAGCTGGTCGTGGGCCTGGTGACAGAGGGCGCGTGCGGCCTCGGCGTCGCGGAGGTCGGCTGCCAGGCTGATTGCGGCGCCGCCGCTGCCGGTGATGTGGGCGGTGAGCTCGGCTGCGGCCAGGTCGTCGTCGAAGTGCGCGAGGGCGACGGTGGCGCCGTCGGCGGCGAGACGGCGGGCGATGGCCGAGCCGAGGCCGCCGGTGGCTCCGCTGACCAGGGCGGTGCGACCGTTCAGGGGGCTGGGCATGGCGACTCCAGCGGGCAGAAGTAGGTGGTGGGGTCGAAGGCGGGGCTCATGGCCTCCGCAAGACGGGCGAGCAGGACGAGCCGGTCCTCGGATGCCAGATCGGCCAGGTTGTAGACGCCGAGGATGCGCATGGCGAGGTAGGGGCGGAGCAGGTTCGCCAGGTCCTCGCCGGGCCAGAGACGGTCCGCGACTGGTCGTACGAGCTTGTTCCAGTACGCGGTCACGGCGGCTCGCCGAGGTGCAGAGAGGCGCGGCGTGTAGTCGATGTGGATGGTGCTGGTGGCGTGATCGATCGCCGCTCGTCGGACCTCGGGGGTGTTGGCCGGGACGTGGGTGAAGGTGGCGGGGTGGTCGGCGAAGGCGGTCGGGTTGTACGTGGGTACGAGCCAGCCGCCGAGAGCGGAGGCGTACCAGAGGAAGTTGGCGAACTCGCCGGGGATGCTGTTCATTCCCGCGGTGTCGTAGTCGAACCAGGCGAGCGGGTGGGCGAGGTTGACATCGGTGGGGTCGCCTTGGGTGAGGGCCGCCCAGACCGGCTCTGCCGTGGCGAAGTGCGCGCGCAGCCAGCGGAGGGTGGCGGCCCAATCCAGGTGTTGTCGAAGGCCGTTGATCTTCAGGGCGTAAGTGTTGAGGCGGGATACCAGGATGTCGACGAGGCCGTCGGCGATCAGGAAGTCCTTGCCGGCGTAGTACGTGTCGAGTCGGCCGCCGGGTGCCGCGCGGTCCCAGTAAAGCTTGCGGACGACGTGCGCCGGATCGGCTGGCCATGCCGTTGTGAGGATGACCTCCTGGTACGCGGCCGTGAGCTCCTCCATGTAGGTGTGGAGGTGGCTGGTCGGCCCGTCTGTGTTGAGAAGGTCGAGGAGAAGTCCCTGGTCGGTGCCGCCGGGCAGGCGTTCGTACGCGAGGAGGTGTCCGCCCGGTACGCGTAGGTGGGTGTGGAGGGCGGGGACACGGTAGTGCCGGGCCAGGCGGGCGTGGCCGTGGATCTCCTCTCCGGCCTCGGCCGGGTTGCGGGTGTACTTCAGGAGCAGCGAGTGGCCGAAGAGGTCGACCGGGCAGAGCAGGTTGCGGGTGAAGCGCCGCACCGGTCCGACCCGAAGGAGGGGCTGGGAGATCATCGCCCCACCTCGTTGAGTAGTTCGAGGCCGACCTGGGCCAGTGCGGCGGGCGGGAAGGCGTCCATGTGCACGTCCGAGTTCGGGGCGATGGCGTCGCGGACGGGGCAGAGGTCGCCCTGGTGCATGCGGTCGGACAGGTTGGTGGCGACGGCATTGTGGTGCGACAGGCCGGTCCGCCACTTGCTGTGGCTGTGGCGCGCGTACAGGCCGATGACCGGCGGTCCGCCGCGATTCTGGCCGCCGCGCGCCATCGCGGCGAGGTGGGTGAGGCCGGTGTCGTTGCCGACGATCAGGTGGCAGTGCGGGAAGAGGTCGACGAGGCCGTCGGCTGGCATCCCGTCGATGTGGAGTGCTTGCACGTGACGCCGGGGAGCCTCCGCCGTGACGCGGAGGCCGTGGCCTGGGTTACCGCCGATGAGCAGCAGCCGGGCCTGGGCCTGCTGTGCCTCGGCGATGTGCTCGGCGAGGGCGATGAAGCGCTGGGCGGTGTAGTCCTTGCGCTCCGGCCAACTGGTGGCGGTGATGGCGGCGATGGTCAGACCGCCCAGCCAGCCCACCGAGCGCAGCTCCTCCACGAGGTTGTTCGGCCCGGTCGCGAGGGTGGGAGCGAACGGAGCCGTGCCGGGCAGGCGGATGCCTAAGCGGCGCTCCAGAGCCAGGTAGTGGCGGGCGGGCAGGTCCAGGTGGGCGCGGCCGTCGCTCGACCAGCACGGCGGGGCGGCTGGGTCGAGCACCAGGCTTACCGCCGCCTCCGAGCCGTGTGCCTCAACACCCGTGCGGTCGCCGATCACGGCCCGCCAGCCGTTGGGCGGGGTGGCCTGGGGCTGCGTGATCAGCCCAGTGCGGGCGATCAGCCCCGCGTACGGACCCACCGCCCGGACGGCCACGCGTACAGACCGCAGCCGCAGCCAGTCGAGGACCGCGCGGACCCCCGACAGTGCGAGGAGCGAGTCACCGAGCTTCCCCTCGAAGGCCACGACGATCTCGCCGCACCCACTCAGGCGGTGGACAAGCTCGGCGGAGGCGGCCAGCTGGAGCGGTGCGCCGATGGGGACGCTGCCCCGGTCGTACCCGAGCGGGGTGGTGTGGACGGCCCCGGCGGGGATGACCAGGGAGCCGTGGTGAAACTGGATTTTCGCTGGAGCGACCGCTGTCATGCCGTGCCCTCGATCGTGGTGAGCGAGACGAGCGGCAGACCGAGGTCGGTGAGCAGGTCGCGGGCTCCGCGGGTCGTGTCCTCCACCAGGCAGGCCGCCGCCAGTGGGGCGGCGTCGGCCTCGCGGAGGCGGCGGGTGAGGTCGGCCAGGGTCCGGCCGGTGGTGATCTCGTCGTCCACGATGACGATGCGCTGGCCGGGAGTGATGCCGTACGCGAAGACGTCGGTGCGCATCGCGTGGGGCTCGCTGAAGCGGACCGCCCCGTCGAGCGGGAGGTGCAGCTTCCAAGCGATCTTGTACGGGAGTTGAGCGGCGCCGGCGAGGGAGACGGTCGGCAGGATGCCGCCGGCGTCCAGGCCGAGGAGGAAGTCCACGGAGCCGAGCCCGTCCGGCACCTGCTCCTGAAGCAGACGCCACAGGTCGGCTCCGGTGGTGGCGAGGGTGTCGGGGTGGACCGGGTGCTCCAGGCCGTCCAGGGAATGGATGACGCGCTCGCGGCGGCTCGTGGCTCCGACGCTGAGCCGTTCGACGATCCGGGCGGTGAAGGACGGCACGGCGATGGTTTCGGGCATGGCGAAGCTCCTGTCGGACGGAGAACGAGGGAGGAGAGGGAGACTGTCAGGCGGCGAGCTGGGCGGCGTACCAGGTGAGGAGCTGGTCGGCGGCCACGGTGACGGGCTTGAGGACGAGCTCGGCCTCGCCGTCGCGCCAAGCGCCGGCGATCTCGGCCAGGGAGGGCGTCGAGAGGGCCGTCAGGCCCGGCATGCGGGAGGCCGCGGCGAGAATCCGATCGGGGCCGGACTCCCACCGGTTGTGCTCGCGCAGGAGGAGGCGGCAGGCGAGCACGAGGTGCTTGTAGAGCTGCCGCAGTGTGGTCGGCCCCGCGTCGGCGCGCAGACGGCGCATGGTCAGGATGACCTGGGGGAGTTCCCGGACAGCGGCGAACGCCAGCTCGCCTCGGCTGATCGTCGGCAGTTCGAGGCCGGGTGCGGCATGCAGGACAGAGCTGCCCTGCTGGAGCTGGTGGAGGACGAACGCCAGGCGCGGGGTGAGGCGCCGGGCAGTCAGTTCGCCGGGGGTGACGAGGGTGGGGCCGAGGGAGGCCGCACCACCGAGGGCTCTCCGGTACTGCTCCAGGGCATCGAGGACCCGGCCGATGGCCTCGTGCTCGGCGATCACGAGGAGGTCCAGATCGGACCAGCCGGCGATCCAGCTGCCCTCGCCGGGGCTGCCGGTCAGAGCGGCGAGCCGTACGCCGGGGCCGTAGGCCCGTACCGCGTCGGTGAAGTCGGCCGTCGCCGAGGCTATGGCGGCAGGCAGTCCCAGCCCGTACGGAGTGGCCGCGCGCAGCGCCGTGGATGCGGGCGGGGCGGCGATGCGCCGGAGCCGGGCGCGGAGGGCGGCGATGCTACCGGTGTTGTCGATGACGTGGTCGGCGAGCGCGGCGACCTGATGGGCGCCACGGCTCATCTTGATCTCGTCCTTCGCGGCGACGGCCTGGGCCGGAGTGCCCGACCGCTCGACGCGAACAGCGAACGAGGCGTCAAGATAGACGATCTGGAGTGCGTCGCCCATGAGTCGCTTGAGCTCGGCGATCGAGGCGTCGTCGTGGACGGACTCGATGGTGAACAACTCCGTGTCGACATGCGCGTCCGCGAAACGGTTCAGCTCACCGAGCAGCAACTCGGCCTGCCGACGGGCCGACAGGGCGTACGCGTCCGCGAGGCCCTCCCGGTGGGCCGCCTGCCGCAACAGGAAGCCGATCTTGAAGCGTTGCGCACCGCAGGTGCGCTGGACGAACTCGGCGCTGGTGCTCTTGCCGCACTCGCTCAGTCCACCGAAGGCGAGGACCCGGCGCAGACGCCGACTCGGCTTGATCTCTGCGGGGGCGGCGCCGTCCCGGCCGTACAGCTTGAAGCGAGCCGGTACGGGGAGCCGGCGGCGGCCTGCGACGACATCGGAGACCAGCGCGTCGAGGGCGGCGCACAGTTCCTCCCGTTGCCCGTGAAGGGCGGGGATACGTCGGCGTGCCAGCTCGTCCCGTGCAGTTGCCCGTTCGCTGTGCCAGATCCTCAGTGTCAGCACCGAGAGGCGGTCGACGACGGAGGCGAGCGTCTCGGTGTGCAGTGGTGCGTCGGCGCGGCCCGCGTCGGCCAGCGAGCCGAGGACCTCGTCAGCCCGTTCGGCGAGCAGGTTCCGTTCGGCGTTGAGCTGGTCGATCTCCCGCTTGCAGTCGGCGACCTGGGCGGCGGAGAGTAAGGCGCCGCGCACCCGGTCCTCGTTGTCCCACAGGCGCCCGTTGACGGTGTGGAGCCGGGTGATGGTGTCGTCCAGGCGGTTCCTGTCCTTGTCCGGGAGCGCTGCCACGGTGCGGGACAGACTGGGTGGTAACACCAGGGGCGGGGAGTTCTGCGTCATCGGGGACTCCCGTCGGTGAGTCGGCTGAGGCCGAGGCGATCGAGCACGTCGCTGTGCACGACGTCCAAGGAACGGTCCTCGCAGTCGACGACCGCGGCGAACGCACCGTGGTCGACCTGGTGGAGCAGGACCGCGTGCAGCGTCTTCTGGTACTCCGGGTAGATCCCGGTCCAGGGGCGGCCCTCGCGGGCGCTGGTGATGGCGTAACTGCGTTCGGCGTCGAATGACGGGAGCAGGAGGATGGAGGTCTCGGGTGTGGCGGCCCGCGCACCGGCGATTCCTGTCACGGTCTTGAACGCTTCGCCGACGGTCAGCCTGTCCTTGACCACGCAGGTCGCAGCGGCCACGGCGAGAAGCATGGGCAGGCCCCGGTCCAGCAGACCCGTTCGCCCGGTCTCGCGTGCGGCGGCCCGCTTGGCATGACCGGCGAGCAGCATCTCGGTCAGCTCGACGGTCGTGGACGTCTCGAACCACCACCGGGCGTAGTCGCCGGTGGCCACCCGTGCCCAGGGCTCGGGATCGTGCTCGTGGACCGCGCCCAGCGGCTGGAAGGCGTTCCACCGTTCGGCCAGCCGCACCAAGTGGGTCGTCTTGCCGACGTTGTCAGGGCCGTTGAGGCTGACGAAGTCCGGGGCTCGCGTCATCGCTCACGCCTCGCGGATCGGGGTGTTGAGGACGGAGGTGATCGCGTACGTGTTGGCGGCGATGAACTCGGCGAGCTCCGGGGGCATCAGGTTCAGTTCGCGGACCGCCTCGCTGGTGAACGGGACGCGTACGACTTCGTACTCGCCCCGTTCCGGCTTCGCGAACTCCGTTCCCGTACGCGCGGCCAGGTCCATCGACTCCAGGCGCGCGGCGAAGATGTGCTGGACGCCGACGCCGCCCTCCAACTGGTCGGTGATCAGGTGGACCAGTTCGGCGCGCGCCAGCTTGCCGCCGAGCTCCTCGAACACCTCGCGGTGCAGAGCCGATTCGATGGTCGCGTCGTCCGTCTCGACCCCTCCGCCGACCGTCACCCAGTACGGCTCCCTGCCCGGCTTGGTGCGCTTGATCAGGACCAGTTCGTCGCCGTCGAGGAGGATGGCGCGGGCGTTGCGCTTGACGATGTCGGTCATGCCGGTGCTCCTTCTGGTGGTGGTGCAGGAAAGAACGCGGAGGGGCCGCCTGGCGGTGGCCGGCCCCGGCGCGGTGGATTCAGCATGGAGCAAGACGGTTGCGGAGTGTGATGTACGGATGCTGCAGCAATGCCGCAGCACTGCTGAACAAGGCTGGCTACGCTGGTCGTTCGGTCGTTCCACCGGGTGATGGACAGGGGGTGTCACGGTGGTCACGGTGCAGAGATGGTCCGGTCGGGAAGCCCGGCTGCTACGCGACGCCCTGCGCATGAGCCTGCGGGACTTCGCCGCGTACCTGGGGGTCAGCGACCGCACGGTGTCGAACTGGGAGGCAGGCGGCGCCGGCTACCAGCCTCGCACCGAGTCTCAGGGAATTCTCGACACCGCTCTCGGTCGCGCACCCGACGACGCGAGAACCCGGTTCGCGGAAGCGCTGGGAATGAGTGACGCGGCTGCACCTGTCACGGGACGGATAGAAGTCGACTCCCACAAGTTCCTGCCGGTCTTCATCGGTGTCGAGCGCGCCGGCCAGCTTCGGGAGTATCTGACACCGAGTGAGGGCGCTCAGTGGCTGGAGTCCTCCTCGACCCGACTGGACCACCCCGAGGCGCAGAGCTGTGTCCTGCACGTCTTCGCATGCGGGGTGGCCGTCTTCCACCTTGTCCAGCCGCACGAACCCGCCGCGTTGACCGACCTGGCCGTCTGGCGCTACCGCTCCTACGCGTCCGACCTTCCGTGGGCCCGGGACAAGATCCGCGAACTCCTCGAAGGGGACCACGCCGGGGCCCCCAACCCTGAATACGTCCTTTCCCTCTACTGCCTCACCTCCGGTCCGTGGGCCGGGGACGCCTACGACACCGCGCTGCGCCTGCTCTCCACTCCCTCGGTTCTGGTCGACCGCGGGGCACCGGGTGGTCCCGCGCCCTTGGCCTGCACGGTCGAGGAGTCGCTTCTTGCCACCGGCTTCGACCACCCGGACATCGTTTCCTTCGGCGTACGGGGAGTGTCCACCGCCTACGCCGGCTGGTCCGGCGTCGCCTACGCCTCCCACTCCAGCGAGCGCAGCCTCACCACCGATGAGTTGGTCGCCTGCGAGCTGACCGTCCAGGCCCTGTGGTGTTTCACCCGCCACATCCAGCAGATGGTCGAGGACGGCCAGGACCCCTCCATGCCGGAGCGGTACGGCTGGCGATTCCTGCGTGCCGCCGCTTCCCGGCTCACCACCGCCCGTGCTCAGGAGACCGCGCAACACGTCCTGATGCGGGAGGCCATCATGAAGACCAGCGGATTGGCCGAACGGCTGCGCACCGCGCAGGAGGCTCTGCGCGAGAGCGCCGGCTGAGAACGGGCAGGAGTGAGGGCCGATGGACATCAGTAGCGCCGCACTGGTCGTGATCGACATGCAGAACGGCTTTGTGAACCACCACAGTCGCCACGTCGTGCCCGCAGTCGCCGACCTCGTCGCCAGATGGTCCGCCGCCGGGCGCCCTGTCGTCTTCACCCGGTACTTCAATTATCCCGACAGCCCCTACGAGCGCTTCTTCCAATGGCGCCGGCTCCAGGAACCACCCGAGACTGACATCGTCCCCGAGCTCGCCGAGGCGGCGGGCCACGCGCACGCTGGCGTCGACAAGACCGGATACACGCTCTTCACACCCGAGGCCGCAGAACTGATGCGACGGGCCGGCTGGACCGACCTCGTCTTCTGCGGAATCGCCACCGAGAGCTGCGTTCTGAAGTCCGCCGCAGATGCCTTCGAGCACGGATACGCACCCTGGATCGTGACGGACGCCTGTGCCAGCGACGCCGGCCCGGAGGTCCACGACGCCGGTCTGCTCGTCGCCCGGCGCCTGATCGGAACAGGCCAACTCGTGGACGTCGAGCAGGTGATGGGCCATCTCGATACGCGTACGGCCGACCCGGTGCTGGAATAGCCTCATGGCCGACACACCGCTCGACACCGACCTGATCATCATCGGCGGAGGACCGGCCGGCTGCGCCGCCGCCCGCATGGCCGCGGGCGTCGGCATGCGCTCGATCCTGGTCGAGCCGGACCGGCTGTGCCGAAATCTCTATCGGATCCCGGCTCTGAACAACGTCCTCGGCGGCCACACCAACGGTCCCGACCTGGCCGACGCCATCGTGGCGGAGCTGAAGGGCACCGAGCTGTGCCGCCTCGAACTCGGCAGGCGTGTCACCGAACTCCGCGCCGATGACGACCGGGTGACCGTCACGGTCGACACCCGTGCGCGTCTCACGGCTCCGTACGCCGTCGTCGCCACCGGCGTCGGCCCCCTCCAGCCCCACGACGTCACCTGGATCACCGCCCCGGACGACCGTGTCCTGCCCCCGCTCTGGGAGGCAGAAGCCGACGACGCCCAGGGGCGCACCCTCCTCGTTCTGGGCGGTGACCGCCCGATCGGCACGTTCCTGCGCGCCCACCCAACCACAGACACCCGCCTGCTCGTGGCGTACCCGGCAGACGACGCGTACAAGATCGAGGAAATCCGGGACGATCCCCGGGTCACCCTCGTTCCCGTCGAGCACCTGACGTTGAAGGCCGCAGAGCGCGCCCCGGTGTCGGCGGAAACAGCGGGCCAGGACGGCACGCGGCGGACGATCACAGCGGATTCGGCCTACCTCAGCATCGGCAACGCCCCGACCGCCCCGCCCGGCGATCTGACCCGGGGCCCGGACGGATACTGCCCGCCGACGGACCAGCACCCCCGCGTCATCGTGGCCGGCGACCTCCGCTCCGCCCGCTTCCAGCGGATCATGACCGCTCTGGGGTCGGGCAGCGAGGCCGCACTGCACGCCTACTACGCGGCCAGGGACGTGCCCACCAAGGGCTGAGACCACAGCGGTGGGATACGCGCGACGACCTACGCACTCGGGAAGGGATCTCCATGACCACTGAGGTCAATCCGGCGGTCGCAGCCGCCGTCGTCGTGCAGGACAGGCGGGTGCTGCTCGTGCGACGGTGCGTGTCGGAGGGCGCGCTTTCGTGGCAGTTCCCGGCAGGGAAGATCGTATCCGGCGAGAGTACGGGGGAGGCGGCGGCGCGCGAGGCCCGGGAGGAGACCGGGCTGCTGGTGACTCCCCAGATCGTGCTCGGGCAACGGGTTCACCCCATGACCGGCTGGGAGATCCACTACATCGCGTGTAGACGCTCTGGCGGCAAAGCGGGCATCGCGAGTCCGGACGAGGTAGCCGATCTGGCTTGGGTCGCGCACGGCGAGATCCCGCATTACGTGCCCTACGGACTGTTCGAGTTGGTACAGGACTATCTCGATGAGGCTCTACTCTCGTGATCCGGGCCAAGCCGGACACCGCCCTTCGGGGGTCATCCAGCCCTGGAACGTTAAGGCCCTCTGCGGCCAGGGCATTCCGTGCCGGCACCCAAGGGGCTCGGGCGTGTCAAGCCTGGTGATCATGGCAAGGGCACGGGGGCGTGCTTCTGGTGCGAGGTCGTCGAGAACGTCGCGGGCGCAGGGGGTGTCGGGTCGGGCGGCGAGAGTCATTCCTGAGTGCCATGTCTGGGCATAGCCTGCTGCGGCATGGTGCGGCGGGGTTGCGTGGTACGGCTGGAAGGGCGCAGATGCCGCTCCGGATCACGGATACCCCGGAACCAGTCGTCGGGACTGCTCCGGCGGTCGTGGCCATGTGTCGGCAGCTCGTGGTCCGACATAAGCTGCGCTGGCACAAGTCGTGTGCGTCTGCCTCCTTGGATGCGCGCCGAGTCGGCCACAAGAGCTGCGGACTCAGGCCACGCCGTCCTCTCGCACCACGTCGGCGATCTGCTGTGCGATCTCCTCGATGGAGTATTCACCGGTGCTCATTGCCACCTTGTCCGCGAGGGAAGGGCTGTAGCGGCGAACATCGTCTGCGCTCAGGTTGTGCCAGATTGGCAGGAGCGACTGCTCTCCAGCCACGTTGCGGGTGACGAGTCCGTCAAGTTCGTGATTGGTCCAGCCCTTGGAGATGAAGGGCTCGGAGAGCACTACGACGCCGTATCGGCTTGCTCTGATCCCTTCATCGATCTTGCGACGGAGGCTGTGACCGATCCGCATCTGAGCTTCATCTAGCCAGACAGCCACGCCCAACTTGGTAAGCGCGTCCCGGAGGGGCCGGCAACAGCTGCCTTGTCCTCGGACACGTGCGAGATGAAGACGTCCCAGGTCTGGCCGCCCAGCACGTCTCCGGCTGGTTCCTCCGGCTCATGGACTGCGACAGAGCGGGCTGGGTTGCCCTGCGACTCCCGGGCCGTGGGGAGGGGCCCGCACGGAGGTGGCTGCACCTGAACAGATGCTGCGATGCGGCCAGCATTGCCGCCGAGGTCGATAGCCACGCCCCAGTGTCCGTTTCTCGGGATGGTGATCCGGTGAGGAGAGCGAGTGACACGACCACCGAGGTATTGGTATCTCCTCCCCAACCCGCTGGCGTTCTCGTGCGAGCTGTCCGGGGAGCCACCTTCCGCACTTGGTTCCCAAACGGCCCCCAAAGCACTCGCGGAAACCACTCAGGGGCCCAACCCGCTAAGCGGATCAGGCCCCTGACTTGGTGTTTCTCTGTCGGGGTGGCGGGATTTGAACCCACGGCCTCTTCGTCCCGAACGAAGCGCGCTGCCAAGCTGCGCCACACCCCGGTGCAGCGAGGCTTACTCTACCCGGCCCGGGGGCGTACGCGAAATCAGGTTTCGCCGTCAGCTGTCCCGGGGGGTCAGCGTGAGCAGCGAGGCCTCCGGCGGGCAGGCGAAGCGGACCGGGGTGTAGCGGTTGGTGCCGCAGCCGGCGGAGACGTGGAGGTAGGAGCGTTCGCCCGCGGATTCGTGGGTGGACAGGCCCTTCACCCGGTCCGGGTCGATGTCGCAGTTGGTGACCAGCGCCCCGTAGAACGGCACGCACAGCTGGCCGCCGTGGGTGTGCCCGGCCAGGATCAGCGGGTAGCGGTCGGCCGTGAAGGCGTCCAGCACGCGCAGGTACGGGGCGTGGACCACGGCCAGGGACAGGTCGGCGCCCGGTTCGGGGCCGCCCGCCACCTCGCCGTAGCGGTCGCGCTTGATGTGCGGGTCGTCCAGGCCGGTCAGCGCGATCTCGGTGCCGGCCGTCTTGACCCGGCCGCGGGTGTTGGTGAGGTTGACCCAGCCCGCCTCGTCGAAGGCGTCGCGCAGTTCCCACCACGGATTGCGCGGGACGCCGACGGCCGGTGCGTTGCCGTTGAGGCCGTGCCGGCCCTGGACGCGTTCCACGAGGTAGCGGCCGGGGTTGCGCAGCTTGGGCGCGTAGTAGTCGTTGGAGCCGAAGACGTACGCCCCCGGGAACTCCAGGAGCGGGCCGAGCGCGTCGAGGGTCTCCGGGACGGCTTCGGGGTCGGAGAGGTTGTCGCCGGTGTTGATCACCAGGTCGGGGCGGAGGGCGGCCAGGGACTGGAGCCAGCGCTGCTTCTTGCGCTGGCCGCCGACCATGTGGATGTCGGAGACCTGGAGGATCCGCAGCGGGCGCATGCCCGGTGGCAGGACCGGCACGGTGACCCGGCGCAGTCGGAAGGACCGGACCTCGAAGCCGGCGGCGTAGGCGAGGGTGGCGGCCCCCAGGGCGGCGATGCCGAGCGGGGCGGCGTAGCGGGCGCGCATGCGTCCCATCGTAGGCAGCCCGGGCCAGGGTTCCGTACCGCCTGTCACAATGACCGCATGACCACGTTGAAGTCCCGGCTCTCCGACGATCTGACCATGGCGATCAAGGCGCGTGACGAGCTGCGATCGAGCACGCTCCGGATGACCCTCACCGCCGTCTCCTACGAGGAGACGGCCGGCAAGGAGGCGCGTGAGCTCTCCGACGACGACGTGCAGAAGGTCATCGCCCGCGAGGCGAAGAAGCGGCGTGAGGCGGCGGAGGCGTTCGACAAGGGCGGCCGGGTGGAGCAGGCGGAGCGGGAGCGGGCCGAGGGCAAGGTGCTCGCGGAGTACCTGCCGCAGCAGCTGAGCGACGAGGAGCTCACCGCGATCGTGACGGACGCGGTCGCCGAGGCGAAGGCCGGCGGCGCCGAGGGTCCGCGGGCGATGGGCGCCGTGATGAAGATCGTGTCCCCGAAGGTCGCGGGGCGGGCGGACGGCGGCCGGGTGGCCGGGCTGGTGAAGCGGACCCTGGCCGGCTAGCGGCGGCGGACAACGGTGAAGGGGCGGTGGTCGTGTCCGACCACCGCCCCTTCACCGTGCCGCTCAGTGGTCAGCGATCACGGCCCCAGCCGTTGCCCGGCCGATTGTCGCCCCAGTCGAAGTCGTCCCAGTTGCCCCAGTCGCCCAGGTCGATGTCCGAGCCTCCGCCGTTGCCGCCGTTGTTGCCGTTGCCGTTGTTGTCGCGGTCGCGGTCCTTCTTGTCGTCCTTCTTGTCGTCCTTCTTGTCATCCTTCTTGTCGTCGCCGCGCGGGACGTCGACCTCGTTGAACGTCGAGCCGGGCACGCCCGCCAGCGCGCCGGTCATGGCCTGCCGCCAGATCGGGCCGGCGACGGAGCCACCGCCCGCCTTCTCCCAGGTGGTGCCGGCGATCGAGATGTTCTCCATCGGGATCATCTCGGCGTCACCGCCCACCCGGACCGCGGTGGACAGCTCGGGGGTGTAGCCGACGAACCACACGTTCTTGCGGTTGTCGGAGGTTCCGGTCTTGCCGGCGTTCTCCCGGTCGGTGAGACCGGCGGTCTGGCCGGTGCCGTCCTCGACGACGCCCTTCAGCATCTGGTTGACCGTGTCGGCGGTGTGCTCCGACATGACCTGGGCGCAGTTGCCCCCCGGCACGTCCATCTCGTTGCCGTTGCTGTCGGTCACGGACAGGATGGCGACCGGCTCGCAGTAGGTGCCGCGGTTGGCGAACGTCGCGTACGCGTTGGCCATCATCAGCGGGGTGGTCTCCAGACCGCCCAGCGTGGCGGACGGGCTGGCGGGCAGCTCGGCGTCGTTGCCGCCGCGCACGCCCATCTCACCGGCCAGGGTGACGGTCTCGCACACGCCCACCCGGCGTTCGAGGTCGGCGAAGTAGGTGTTGACGGACTGGGCCAGGGCATCGCTCATGTCCCAGGTGCCCTTCATGTCCGCCCGCTCGTTCTGCACCGGCCAGTCGGGCTCCGTGGCGGAACCCAGCGGCTTGTTCTCGCAGTCCTTGAACTCGTTCATGGGCAGCGTGATCTTGCGGTCCGAACTGTACGTCTCGGCGGGGCTGATCCCCGCCTCCAGGGCCACGGCCGCCGTGATCGGCTTGAACGTCGAGCCGGGCTGGAAGCCGAAGGTGGTGCCGCCCATGGAGCTGGAGACGTTGAGGTTGAGCGTCGTCTCGTTGGCGGAGATGTCCAGGCCGTAGGGGCGGGACTGGGCCATCGACAGGATGTGCCCGGTGCCCGGCTGGATCTGGACGACGGCCGCGGTGACCTCGTCGTCCGCGTACGCGCCGTCCTTCGCCGCCTGGGCGGCGGCCGCCTGGGCGGTGGGGTCCAGGGTGGTCCGCACCCGCAGGCCGCCGATGCGCCACAGCTCGCTGCGCTCCTCCTCGGTCTCCCCGAAGACGGGGTTGTTGAGGATCTCCTTGCGCACGTAGTCGCAGAAGAAGCCGGCGTCGTGGACGGCGGTGATGCAGCCGTTCTGCGGCCGGGAGACGTTGAGACCGAGGTCCATCTCCTTGGCCTCGTCCGCCTCGGCGCGGGTGATGTCCTTGGACTCGACCATCTTCTCCAGGACGGTGTTGCGCCGGTTGAGCGCCCTGTCCGGGGAGTTGACCGGGTCGTAGGCGCTCGGGGACTGGACGAGGCCGGCCAGCAGCGCCGCCTCGTGCAGTTCCAGGTCGGCGGCCGGCTTGGAGAAGTACCGCTGGGAGGCGGCCTCGACTCCGTACGCCTGCTGTCCGAAGTAGGTGATATTGAGGTAGTTGGTAAGGATTTCGTCCTTGGTGAGTTCCTGCTCCAGCTGGATGGCGAACTTCATCTCGCGGATCTTGCGGCCCATGCCCTCGGCGCCGCTCTGCGCGGTGGCCTCGGCCACCGCCTCCGCGTCGTCGCCCGCCGCCTCGACGAAGACGTTCTTCACGTACTGCTGGGTGAGGGTCGAGGCGCCCTCCTGGACGCCGCCCTCGGTGACGTTGCGGTTCAGCGCCCGCAGCACGCCCTTGAGGTCGATCGCGCCGTGCTCGTAGAAGCGCGCGTCCTCGATCGCCACCAGCGCCTGGCGAACGTACGGACCCATCTCGTCCGCCTCGATCACCGTGCGGTAACGGGAGTACACCTCCGCGATCTTGTTGCCCTCGACGTCCAGGATCATCGTGCTCTGGCTCAGCGGTGGCCGCGTGAGCTCGCTCGGGATCTCGTCGAAGGTCTGCACCGTTCCCTTGGCAGCCAGCCCCAGGGCGCCGACGGCCGGCAGCGCCAGCCCCGCCAGTACGGCCCCGGACAGCACGCTGACCCCGAGGAACTTGGCCATCTGCTGAGTCGTGCTCAGCCCGCCTCCCGGGCGCTTCCTACCCATGGACACCAGCGTAAGCGGTCAAACGCCGGACAGGCGGCCGGGCGTTCGTTAGGCTGCCCATACATCGGACAAAACAAGAGCCGTCAAACGATCTTCACTCATGAGAGTGGGATATCGAAATCGCTCTTGTCATATGCACCGAACTGTTGCTATCAGCAACCCTCGCCCGACATGCGGACCTTGTTCGGTGTTCACTCACGTGGGTGACCAGCGACGCCGTCTAGTCCGAACGGGCCATTCAAAATGGGGCCCGCTGGGGGTGTTGCGCTCCCGCCACCTTCCGTAACGTCCTCAACCGGCAAGGTGAATATGCCACTTGCCGCCGTGGGGGAGCCTCGATTCGGGAGAGGACGGCACCGGTCATGAGCTGGGTCACCGACTGGAGTGGGCAGGCGGCCTGCCGCACCACAGATCCGGATGAACTATTCGTCCAGGGCGCGGCACAAAACCGCGCCAAAGCGGTGTGCACCGGCTGTCCGGTGCGCACCGAATGCCTCGCCGACGCACTCGACAACCGCGTGGAATTCGGCGTCTGGGGCGGTATGACCGAACGGGAACGACGCGCATTGCTGCGCCGCCGCCCCACGGTCACGTCCTGGCGCCGGCTGCTGGAGACAGCCCGCTGCGAGTACGAGAACGCTGACGAGAGTGACGGAGGTTACGCGGCGGCCGGTTAGGGCCTCCGCAGGGCAGTGTGCCCGGTGCGATGATCGACAATCCCTTCCCGGCCGAGAATCACCGGGATCCGCGGCCTCGCCCACCGGCGGGCGATCCCCACCTGGGCGGACGCCCCGGCCGTACCGCTCCCGGTCGTTAGAGTGGGCGCCATGACGACCGTGACCAAGTGGGAATACGCGACCGCGCCGTTGCTGGTGCACGCGACCAAGCAGATCCTCGACACCTGGGGCGAGGACGGCTGGGAACTGGTGCAGGTGCTCCAGAACCCCGCCAACCCCGAGCAGCTGGTGGCGTACTTCAAGCGCGAGAAGACCCAGTGAGCGCCGGGCGCGTGGCGGCCCGGCTCGCCGAGCTGGGAATCACCCTGCCGCCGGTGCCCGCCCCGGCCGGGGTGTACGTACCGGCACTGCGCTCGGGCCGCTACATCCACACCTCGGGTCAGGTGCCCCTGGTGGACGGGGCGCTGCCGCGCACCGGCAAGGTGGGCGCCGAGGTCAGCCCGGAGGACGCCAAGGAGCTGGCGCGGATCTGCGCGCTGAACGCGCTGGCCGCCGTCGCCTCCGTGGCGGGCGACCTGGACCGCGTGGTGCGCGTGGTGAAGGTCGTGGGCTTCGTGGCCTCCGACCCGTCCTTCACCGGGCAGCCGGGCGTCATCAACGGCGCCAGCGAACTGCTCGGCGAGGTGCTGGGCGAGGCGGGCCGGCACGCGCGCAGCGCGGTCGGCGTCGCGGTGCTGCCGCTGGACGCCCCGGTGGAGGTGGAGATCCAGGTCGAGATCGACGACAGCGACAGCGAGGGAGCTCCGGGCACGCATGACTGATCACACACCGGCCCAGGACGGGCAGGGCACGGACGGCGCGCACGAGGCGGAGGAGATCACCACCGTCCCCGACTGGGAACGGCGCTTCCGCGCCCCGCGCCTGAGCCTGCCCCAGTGGGCGCTGGAGGCCCCGCACCGCTCCCTGTTCATCTCGAACGCCACCGGCACCTTCGAGCTGTACGCCTGGGACCGCACCACCGGCTCCCGGCGCCAGGCCACCGACCGGCCCAACGGCACCGTGCACGGCACGCTCAGCCCGGACGGCGAGTGGATCTGGTGGTTCGCGGACAGCGACGGTGACGAGTTCGGCATCTGGCGCCGGCAGCCCTTCGCGGGCGGCGCCGACGAGATCGCGGTCGAGGGCCTGGAGCCGGCGTACTCGGGCGGTCTGGCCTTCGGCCGCGACGGCACCGTCGCGGTGGGCCGGATGACCGAGGACGTCGGCTCCACCATCCATGTGGCGCGCCCCGGCGAGGCGCCGGCGGAGATCTACCGGCACCGCGAGTCGGCGAGCGTCGGCGATCTGTCGCACGACAGCACGCTGCTGGCCATCGAGCACACCGAACACGGCGACGCCATGCACTCGGCCGTCCGCGTCGTACGGCTGGACGGCACCCTCGTCGCCGAGCTGGACGACACCGAGGGCGCCACGAAGGAACTGGGCCTGGCCGTGCTCGGCTTCGCCCCGGTGGACGGCGACAGCCGGCTGCTGCTCGGGCATCAGCGGCACGGCCGCTGGGAGCTGCTGATCTGGGACCCGGTCACCGGGGACCAGCGGGAGCTGGCCTGTCAGCTGCCGGGCGAGGTGGGCGCCGAGTGGTACGCCGACGGTTCCGGTCTGCTGATCGAGCACGACTACCGGGCGCGCAGCGAACTGTGGCGCGCGGACCTGGACGGCAACGTCATCGGCGAGCTGACCCAGGTGCACACCCCGGCCGGCACCGTCTCGGGGGCGACCGCCAGGCCGGACGGCTCGGTCGAGTTCCTGTGGTCCTCGGCCGCCGAGCCGCCGCGGGTGCAGTCCAGCAGCGGCGCCACCGTGCTGGACCCGCCGGGCGAGATCGCCCCGTCCTCGGTGCCGGTGCAGGACGTGTGGGTGGACGGCCCCGGCGGGGCGGTGCACGCGCTCGTGCAGCGCCCGGAGGGAGAGGGCCCGTTCCCGACGGTCTTCGACATCCACGGCGGCCCCACGCACCACGACAGCGACTCCTTCGCCGCCGCCCCGGCCGCCTGGCTGGACCACGGCTTCGCGGTGGTCCGCGTCAACTACCGGGGGTCGACCGGCTACGGCCGGGAGTGGACGGACGCGCTGCGGCACCGCATCGGGCTCATCGAGCTGGAGGACATCGCCGCGGTCCGTGAGTGGTGTGTGGAGACCGGTCTGGCCGACCCGGAGCGGCTGGTGCTCAGCGGCGGCTCGTGGGGCGGCTATCTGACGCTGCTGGGCCTCGGCGTGCAGCCCGCGCTGTGGACGGTCGGTGTCGCGGCCGTGCCGGTGGCCGACTATGTCACCGCCTACCACGACGAGATGGAGGCGCTGAAGGCGATGGACCGTACGCTGCTCGGCGGCACCCCCGAGGAGCAGCCGGAGCGCTGGCGGGCCTCGTCCCCGATCACCTACGTGGACGAGGTGACGGCGCCGGTCTACATCTCGGCGGGTCTCAACGACCCGCGCTGCCCGATCCGGCAGATCGAGAACTACGTGGACCGGCTGAAGGAGCGCGGCGCCACCCACGAGGTGTACCGGTACGACGCCGGGCACGGCTCGCTGGTGGTGGAGGAGCGGATCAAGCAGACGCGGATGGAGATCGAGTTCGCGCTGAAGCATCTGCCGGGCTGACCGGGCCCTGGTCCGGGTCCGCGGGGGTCTCCTCCCGGGCCCGGTCCCCAGCCGGGGCCGGTACGGGTGTCCCGAGGCCCAGCGCGGCATCGTGCTGGGCCTCCAGCTCGCGGCGGAAGAACCGGTACCACATGAAGAGCGCGAACGCGATGAACGCGAACCACTCCGCCGTGTACCCCAGGTTCTGGAACGCCTTCATGTCCAGGCCGGTGTTGGTCGCCGACGCCGGCGGCACCGGCAGCATCGGGGCCTGGGCCTCGCGCACCGTCACCCAGGCGTTCTCCACCGGGTACGGCAGCACATTGATCAGCGAGGCCGCCCCGATCACGCCCAGCTGCCCCGGCGGCAGCCCCGTCGGCGGGCTCACATCACGCGGCGACTCGGCGCCCTGCAGCGCCCCCACGACCGTCACCTCGCCGGACGGCGCGGCGGGCACGGCGGCCGGGTCGGCCTCACCGGGCAGCCAGCCGCGCACGACCGGCAGCGCCTCGCCGCCGTCGGCGGGCAGCAGCGGGGTGAGCACGTAGTAGCCGCGCTCCCCGTTCAGGTCGCGCCGCGGCACGAGCAGTTCCTGCTCGGCGTCGTAGGTACCGGTGACGGTGGCCTGCTCCCCCAGCGTCGCGGTGGTGACGGGCAGTAGTTCACGCAGCGGGCGCGGCTCGGAGGTCTCGGCGCGCGCGGCCTGTTCCTCGCGTTCGCGGTGGGTGTCCACCCGGCCCTCGAAACGGTCCAGCTGCCAGAAGCCCATCACCAGACAGAACGGGATGGACAGCGCGACGAAGACGTTGATCCCCCACCAGCGGGGAGTCAGCAGAAACCGGTACACGTGCCCACGGTACGGGGTGCCGCCCGGCGGTCAGCCGGCCGGGGTGCTCGGCGACTCCAGGACGCCGGTGCGGTAGACGGTCCCGTTGCAGGTTCCCTCGAGGTGGATGTCGACGGCCGGGCCACCGGCGGGCGGGGTGTAGCGCAGCACGACGGTGCTGTCGGACGGGTCGGGGTCGGGGTCCGAGGTGCCGCCGGAGGGGTCGGAGCCGCCGCTGCCCGGGGTGCCGTCGCCGTTGCCGCCGCCCGGGGAGTCGCCGTCGCCCCCGCCGCCGTTCCCGATGCCGTTCCCCGCGCTCGGCTGGTCGACGCCGGGGGACTCGCCGCCCGAACCGCCGTCCCCGCCACCGCTGCCCGACCCGTCCGAGCCGCCCGCGCCCGCGGCACCGCCCTCCAGCTCGGAGACCGGGTCCGGGTCGGCGCCGGCGTTCGGGCTCAGCCCTGCGGGGTCGGCCTGCACGGCACACACGGTGCTCAGCGCGCTGCTGCCGCTGGGCACCCACGCGAACCGCACCTCGTACGCCTCGCCCGGCGGCAGCACCAGCTCGGCGACCGCCTGATCGGGGGTGGGCAGCCCGGTGGCCCGGTCGCCCTCGGCGCGGTCGGCGATCTGGACGTCGCCCGCCGTACCGCCGGGGGCCGGCAGAACGGCGAGGTCGTCGGCCGAGCCGCTGACCCGGCAGGGCTCGGCGGACACGTTGGCGACGCGGATGGTGCCGTACACCTTGCCCTGCGCGTCGGGCTGTTCGGTCACCGCGCTCGCGGCACCGAGCTGACCGGCCGAGCAGCGCGGGGAGTCGATGCCGGTGATCTCGCCCTCGTACGGCGCGCCGGTCTCGGCGACGGCGCCGCTCGTCCCGTCCGGCTGGTGGGCCTGCCCGTCGTCGGTCCCGTGGTATTCGCCGCCCAGCGGGGGTTCACCGATCCCGTCGTACGCCTCGGCGCCGGCGTCCGCGCCGCCCGAGGGCACTGTCTCGCCCTCGGCGGTGCTCTCCCCGGCGAGCCCGGTCGCCTGGTCGTTGCCGCGCCGCCCGCCGTTTCCCGTCGCCTCCAGGACGGCGGGGGCCCCGATGGCCAGGACGCCGACGGCGGCCACGGTGCTCAGCAGCAGCTGGCGCCGGCGGCGGCGCCGGGCGGCGATGCCCTCCCGCAGCGTCTCCAGCGAGACATCGGGGACCGGGATGACGCCGACCGCGTCGCGCAGCAGGCGGCGCAGCGTCTCCTCGTCGGAGAGCTGGCCGGGGCTGTCGGGGATGTCGATGCCCTCCGGCAGGGCGGGGAGGTCGCAGTCGTCGCCGGGCAGACCCTGGCCCCCGGGGCGGGACCCGGCACCGGGGCCGGAGCCGGCCCCGCCGTCCGCCCCTTCCCGGTCGCCGCCACCCCTGCCGCCGGGTTCTCGTTCCTCCGGCGGATCCGGATCGCGGTCGGTCATCGGGCCGCCTCCATGGCGACCCGCAGGGCGGCGATGCCCCGCGAACCGTACGCCTTCACCGATCCGGCCGAGATCCCCAGCGTGCTGGCGACCTCGGCCTCCGTCATGTCCGCGAAGTAGCGCAGCACCAGCACCTCGCGCTGGCGGCGCTGGAGTCCGCGCATCGCCTGGATCAGCTCGGCGCGCTCCAGTTGCTCGTACGCGCCCTCCTCGGCGCTGGCCATGTTCGGCATCGGCTTGGAGAGCAGCTTCATCCCCAGGATGCGGCGGCGCAGTGTGGAGCGGGAGAGGTTGACGACGGTCTGCCGCAGATACGCGAGCGTCTTCTCCTGGTCGCGCACCCGGCCGCGCGCCGAGTGGACGCGGATGAACGCCTCCTGGACGACGTCCTCGCAGGAGGCGGTGTCGTCGAGCAGGAGCGCGGCGAGGCCGAGCAGCGAGCGGTAGTGCGCCCGGTAGGTCTCGGTGAGGTGGTCCGTGGTGGTGCCCTCAGCCATGACGGCGTCCGCGTCCTGGGCGGTGCGCCGGTGCGCCGGTGCGGAGGTGCCGGACGTGGCGGCCGGGGGCGGGCCGGAGGCGGCGGGTGGCAGCGGCGCGATCACGGGCATCCCTCCGGTGGCCCCGCCGGGTTCCTGCTCCGGATCCCTGGGGCGCGCGAGACGTGGAGGTGCCATTGCGGTGAATTCCAGGACCTCTGCCACGCCAGTTGGACACTCTCTCCCCCGCGAAGGTTGTACGGCGCGGGTGGGTTTCTGAATGAGTCACGTCGGCTCACACCTACCGCCTACCCTGAAATGCCCGTGTCGTGCAGCGCCACGACGGCCCTCGCGCGAGGGTACGAAAGACGCTCCCCGCACCGCGCCAGGTTCCATCAGCGGGTGCGGGGAGTTGAAATCGTCCCCCGGGGGATTGGTCCGGATCAAGCGATCCGGACCTACGAATTGGTCACGGGAGCTTCACATCCCGCCAATCTCGTTCAAATAGTCATGCATGACCCGGGTTGTCGTACGTCAGCGGCCGGTGCCCCCGTACACCACGGCCTCGTCCGACTCACTGTCGAGCCCGAACGCCGTGTGGACGGCGCGGACCGCCGGGTTCACATCATCCTCGCGGGTGACGACCGAGATGCGGATCTCGGACGTCGAGATCAGCTCGATGTTCACGCCGGCGTTCGACAGCGCCTCGAAGAAGTGCGCCGTGACACCCGGGTTGGTCTTCATGCCGGCCCCGACGAGCGAGATCTTCGCGATCTGGTCGTCGTAGCGCAGCGCGTCGAACCCGATGTCGGGACGCCGCTTCTCCAGCGCCGTGATGGCCGAACGACCCTCGTCCTTGGGCAGGGTGAACGAGATGTCGGTCAGCCCGGTGGAGGCCGCGGACACGTTCTGCACCACCATGTCGAGGTTCAGTTCCGCGTCGGCGAGCGCGCGGAAGATCTTCGCCGCCTCGCCCGGCTTGTCGGGCACACCGACGACCGTGACCTTGGCCTCGGACGTGTCGTGCGCGACCCCAGAGATGATCGCCTGTTCCATCGACTGCTCCCCTTGTCCTTCCCTGTGCGCGGGATGCTCCTGCGGCGGCTCGCTGCTGACCCAGGTGCCCTTGAGACCCGAGAAGGACGACCGTACGTGAATCGGGATGTTGTAGCGGCGCGCGTACTCCACACAGCGGTGCAGCAGCACCTTCGAACCGGAGCTGGCCAGCTCCAGCATGTCCTCGAAGGAGATCCATTCGATCTTGCGGGCCTTGGACACGACGCGCGGATCGGCGGTGAACACGCCGTCCACGTCCGTGTAGATCTCGCACACCTCGGCGTCGAGCGCCGCGGCGAGCGCGACCGCCGTGGTGTCGGAACCGCCACGCCCGAGCGTGGTGATGTCCTTCTTGTCCTGGGAGACGCCCTGGAAACCGGCGACGATGGCGATGTTGCCGTCGTCGACGGAGGAACGGATGCGGCCCGGAGTCACATCGATGATGCGGGCCTTGTTGTGAACGGAGTCGGTGATGACACCGGCCTGGCTGCCGGTGAAGGACTGCGCCTCGTGCCCGAGCGCTTTGATCGCCATGGCCAGCAGCGCCATGGAGATGCGCTCGCCTGCGGTCAGCAGCATGTCCATCTCACGTCCGGAGGGGACGGGGGACACCTCACCCGCGAGATCGATCAGCTCATCCGTCGTGTCACCCATCGCCGAGACCACGACGACCACCTGGTGGCCGTTCTTCTTGGCTTCGACGACTCGCTTGGCGACGCGCTTGATGCCCTGGGCATCGGCAACGGAGGAGCCGCCGTACTTCTGCACGACAAGGCCCACGTGTGCTCGCTCCTCGTATCTCTCACGCCGTGATCCGAGCGGGGACCACGGTCTGCTGAAGTCTACCGAGCAGGCGATTTCCGCCCATCCGGTGCCACATCCTGAGACACCGGGCTCATCCAGCGGGAAGCCCTGCCCGCCAAGGGAAATCGCACACGAAATACGTCCGAAACGTAACGCAGCTCACACGGACGGTCGCCGTCCGGTGGGGGTGTGTGCGCGGTGCGCGCCGGGCGGGCCGCCGCGCCGTCACTTCAGCAGGTGGGAGTGCAGGTAGGCCGCCACATCGGCCAGCGAGCCGCCAGAGGAAACGATTCTGCGCTGCCGGGCCGCCCAGGACCCGTTCTCCCGCAGTTCCGCCAGCAACCCGGTGACCAGGGCGAGATCCCCCGCGTCCGCGAGCGCGGGCGTCACGTGTTTGAGCAGCTTCTCCGTCCAGGACCAGGCCGGTACCGGATGCCCGGTGAACACGTCCAGGGCGTCCCCCTCCATCCCGTACCGCGCCGCCTGCCAGTGCGCGGCGGCCAGCAGTTGATCCGATACGGGGGGCGGCGCGGCGCCCGCCTCCGACTCCTCCAGGCAGGTGGCCACCAGACCCCGGGTCAGGGCGGCGAGCAGCACGGCGGTGTCGCCGGTGGGGCACACGTCGGCGACCCGCATCTCGATGGTGGGCACGAACTCGGACGGGCGGGCGAACCAGTACGCCATCTTCCGGTCGAGAATCACCCCGGAGGCGACCAGCCCGTCCAGCAGCGCGTCGTACGCGGGCGCGTCGGCGAACAGCGGGGCCGGACCGGCGACCGGCATGTAACCCCACCACACGGAGCGGAAGCTGGAGTAGCCGGTGTCCTGCCCCAGGGAGAAGGGCGAGTTCCCGGCGAGCGCCTGGAGGCCCGGTAACCAGGGCCGCAGATGGTTGCTCACGCGGACCGCGTGCTCCCGGTCGGGCATGCCGATGTGGATGTGCATGCCGCAGGTCATGTGCCCGAAGCGCAGTGCGCCGTACTTCTCGTAGATCCGGCGGTACCGCGTCCCCCCGGTCGGTGGCGAGGGCGCGGCCGGGAGCAGTTCGGTGGCGGCCGGCACCACGGCGCACCCCACGGTCTCGGCCGCCGCCGCGGCGGCGGAGCGCAGGGAACGGAGGTCCTCGGCGAGCAGCCGCAGATCGCTGTGCGGCTCGGTGGCCGTCTCGATGACGGACTGGGAGGTCTCCGGCTTCAGCCGCTCGGCCGGCCCTGCGGCGGCATCGGCCGCGATGACCTCCTCGGCCACCGGCATCGCCTCCCCGGTCGACGGGTCGGCCAACAAGAACTCTTCCTCAACACCCACGGTGAGCGGTTCCATTGCTGGATGCTCCCCCACCGCCGGGACCGTGAATCCCGGCGGGGCGGCGGCTCCACGGGGAGCCCGCGGACGGTATACGGGCAGGGCCGGTTCAGTGCAGTCCGTGGGCCGCGAGGGTCGCGTCCAGCAGCTCGCCCTGGACGGCCGGGGTGAACGTGTCGGGGTCGCCGGCGGCGAGGGCGGCGGCACCCTCGACCGTCGAGATGAGCGCGTGCATGACGGTGCTGACCCGCTCCGGCGGCCAGCCGGGGGCGGCGGCGGTGACCAGGCGGGTGACGCGCTGCCGCCAGGCGCGGTTGTGGGCGCGGTGCAGCGCGGTCAGTTCGTCGTCGCCGACGGCCGCCGCCAGGAAGCCGGTCCACACGACGCTCTCCCGCCGGCCGGCGGCGTCCAGGGAGAGTCCGTGCCGCAGTACGTCGCGCAGCGCGGCGCGCGGCGTGGGGGCGGCGGCCTCGGCGGCCTCGGCGCGGGCGCGGGTGCGGTCGTGCATGAGGCGGCGGGCGTGCAGGAGCAGGGCGCGGCGGTGGGGGAAGCGGTGCATGACGAGCCCGGTGGTGCAGCCCGCGGCGGTGGCGACGGCGCGGATGGTGAGGCGTTCCAGGCCCTGGTGGGCGAGGACATCGTGGACGGCCCGGGAGAGGCGCGCGTCGGCGTCGCCGTCGGCCGGTCGTGACATGGGTCTCGCCCCCGGGGTCTGGGAAGGCTGGCGTAACGCTTGTTACCGTAACAGCTGTTACGGAGGCGGAGGGAACGGCGATGAACTGGACGATCGAGGACATGGCCTGGGAGGACCCCGAGGGGGCCGCCCTGCGCGCCGGGCAACGGGCGGAGCTCGACGCCCGGTACGGGTGCGACGACCACGAACCGGGGGCCGCGCCCTCCGCCGCCGACATCGATGTCTTCCTGGTCGCCCGGGACCGGGCGACGGGGGCGGCGCTGGCCTGCGGGGCGCTGCGGCGGCTGGACACGGGCAGCGCGGAGGTCAAGCGGATGTACGTCGCTCCCGGGGCGCGGGGCACGGGGGTGGCCACGGCCGTCCTGCGTGCGCTGGAGGCGGCGGCGCTGGAGCGCGGCTGGGCGACCCTGCGGCTGGAGACCGGGACCCTGCAGCCGGACGCCGAACGCTTCTACCGGCGCGAGGGCTACCGGGAGATTCCGCAGTTCGGCACGTACATCGGCTCGCGGATCTCGGTGTGTTACGAACGGGTTCTCGCATGAAAAGCTTTCCGCATGCATGATGCGTTGCGGAAAATGATCGGTCTGGCAGGGGTATTTCTGGGGGTCGGGCTGGCGTTCTGGCTCTTCTTCGGGGCGCCGAACGGCTGGTCGGGCGACATGCGGTACGTCAGGTTCGCGCTCGGCCTCGGGGCCTACGCGCTGATCCACGCCGGGGTGGTCCTCAGCTACCCCGACGAGCTGAAAGCGGGGGGTCCGGTGGCGGACCGCGAGGAGAAGAGCCGCACGGCCTGACGACGGGCGGGCGGCGGGCGGGCGGCGGGCGGGCGGCGGGCGGGGAGAATCGTCGGAACAGACGGCTGCCCGGCGACAACTCCGGCCATACGATGCTGAGATGACCACCGCCAGGCAGGCATCCATCGGCGGCGCGGGCTCGCGCTTCGGGCACCGTGCCGCCGCCGTGCAGTGCTGGCTCAGCGCGCTGGTCCTGACCGGGCTGCAGATCACCGGCCAACTCGGCCTGGGGTGGTGGCACGCGGTCATCACCATCGGGGTGTCCCTGTTGCTGCTGCTGTTGGGCCTGGTGATCTGGTCCTCGGCCGCCGAGCAGAAGCTGGACACCGAACGGCTGCTGCGATCGGGGCGGCCGGCCGTCGCGGAGGTCCTCGGCGTGGAGGTGAACGAGGACTCCGAAGGCGTGCCCAACATCGCGGTGCTGGAACTGCGGATCAGCGGTACGGATGTGCCGGAGTTCGTGGCCTCCTACCGTGCCGACCACGCACCCCACTTCCGGACCGGTGCGCGCTTCCATGCCGTGGTCGACCCGTCCGACAACCTGTTCACCCTCCGGCCGCTGTGAGCGCCCGCGTCACGGCGCGGGGCCGGCACGGCGCCCGCGCCACCGCGGTGCGAGGCGCACCGAGGCGGCCGAGCCGTACGCGGCCGGCGGTCGGGTGGACAGCCCGGAGCCGCGCCCCGGTCAGGTGCGCGGCTCCGGGCGCAGCCCCAGCGGGGCGGCGATCTCGGCGGCCATCACCCGGCCCGCCTGACGCTCCAGATCACCCTCCGCCGTCTCGGCCGCCTCGCTGTCGGTGTCCAGACCGTCCAGCTCGGCCAGCGGCGTGTCCAGCCGTACGTGCGCCACCAGGGACTGCAGCGCGCGCAGGGCGGCGCTCGCCGTCGGGCCCCAGTTGGACAGGTAGGAGAACTGCCACCACCACAGCGCCTCGCTGACCCGGCCGGCCCGGTAGTGGGCCATGCCGTGCCGCAGGTCGGTCATGACGTCGGCGAGATCGTCGGAGATCCGGCTCGGCACCGGCGTACTGCGGGGCACGTACGGGTCGAAGACCTCCGAGTAGACGTCGACCGGCGCGAGGAGCAGGGCGAGGCGTTCCCGCAGCTCGTCCATGTCGGGCTCGGGGCCGGTGTCCGGCTCGTACCGCTCCTCCGGAACGATGTCCTCGTGCGCGCCGAGACGGCCGCCGGCGAGCAGCAGTTGCGAGATCTGGAGCAGCAGGTACGGTACTGCGGCGTCCGGGTCGTCGCCCTTCGCGACCTCCGCCACCGCGACCGTGAAGCTCTCGATCTGGTCGGCGATCTGTACGGCGAAGGCATCGGGCCCGTCGGGGCCTCCGGCCCCACCGTTATCACCGGCCCCGCTACTGAGGGTGTTGGCTTGGGCGTGGACGGTGGACGTCATGCGATCGCCTCCCCAGCGACAGCTCCCCTGGCGTTACACATCGAGCAACCGCCTTCCCTCGAAGGCTCGTCCCAAAGTGACCTCGTCGGCGTACTCCAAGTCTCCCCCCACCGGCAGCCCACTGGCCAGCCGGGTGACTCTGAGCCCCAGCGTGCTGACCATCCGGGCCAGGTAGGTGGCGGTCGCCTCGCCCTCCAGATTGGGGTCGGTGGCCAGGATCAGCTCCGTGACCGTGCCATCGGCGAGGCGGGCGAGCAGTTCCCTGATCCGCAGATCGTCGGGGCCCACGCCCTCGATGGGGCTGATGGCGCCGCCCAGGACGTGGTAGCGGCCCCGGAACTCGCGGGTGCGCTCGATGGCCACCACGTCCTTGGCCTCCTCCACCACGCAGATGACGGCGCGGTCGCGGCGCGGATCCTGGCAGACCCGGCAGTGCTCCTGCTGCGCGACATTGCCGCACAGGGCGCAGAAGCGGACCTTCTCCTTCACCTCGGTCAGCGCGTGCGCGAGCCGCCGTACGTCGGTGGGCTCGGCCTGAAGGATGTGAAAGGCGATCCGCTGGGCGCTCTTGGGACCGACACCGGGCAGCCTGCCCAGCTCGTCGATCAGGTCCTGGACCACGCCTTCGTACACGAGATGCCTTATGCCTTCCGCTGGTTCCTGCGGATGAGGCTAGTTGCCGGTGGGCCGCAGGGCTAGAGAAACCGAGGTACTGGGGGGCCTAGAACGGCAGTCCGGGGATTCCGCCGCCGCCGCCGAGGCTCTGGGCGAGCGGGCCGAGCTTGGCCTGGGCCAGCGCCTGCGCCGCGTTGTTGGCGTCGCGGATGGCGGCGACCACGAGATCGGCGAGGGTCTCGGTGTCCTCGGGGTCCACGGCCTTCGGGTCGATCTCCAGGCTCTTCAGCTCACCGGCACCGGTGACCGTCGCCTTCACCAGGCCGCCGCCCGCGCTGCCCTGCACCGGAGTGCCGGCCAGCTCCTCCTGGGCCGCCGCGAGGTCCTGCTGCATCTTCTGGGCCTGCTGCAGCAGCTGCTGCATGTCGGCCCCACCACCACCGGGAAACACGGGCGATCACTCCTGGCTCGTCGGCAACGTTTCTCTCTTCGCTGTCCTGTCCGAGCCTACGGGCTCACGCCGCCGGGGTCTCATTCGTGGTGGAACTCCTCGATGACCGTCGCGCCCAGCTCGCGCATGATCAGCTCGTGGCCGGAGAGCGAGGAGCTGCCCGGATCACGGTCGCCGGGCTCCGGCAGGTCCTCCTCGGGCGCGGGCGGCGGAGGCGGGGGCGGCGCGGCAGCCGGGGACGGCTCGGGGGTGAGGGGTGCGGGCGGGGGCGCCGAGACCGGGGCGGGAGCGGATGCGGCGGGCGGGGGCGGCGGGGCCTGCGGGGCCGGACCCGGCGGGAGGGGGCGGGTCACGGCGGGGGCCGGCGTACCGCCGATGCCGCCGTCGATGACGGTGTCGACCTTCCACTGCACGTGGAAGACCTCGCTGAGGGTCTGCCGCAGCACCTCCTCGCTGCCGCTGCCGAGGAAGCTGTCCCGGGCGCCGACGGTGGCGAAGCCGAGCTGGAGGGTGGTGCCGTCGAACCCGGCGACGTGGGCGTTCTGGCTCAGCAGAATCCAGCTGAACCGCCGCCGCCCCTTCACCGCGTCGAGGATGTCCCCCCACATGCTCTGCACCCGGCCCAGATCCGCGCCTGCGCCGGGGGCGGGGGCTGCGGGAGCGGGGGCGGGTGCCGGGGCAGGCGTGGGAGCCGGAGCGGCGGGTGCGGCGGGAGCGCTGGTGGGCCAGGCCCCGGGACGCGGGCCCTCCCCCTGCGCGGGCGCGGCGGGGGGCGTCGGGGGCGCGGCGGGAGCGGCGGTGGGCCAGGCCCCGGGCCGGGGCCCCGAGGGGGCGGGAGACGCGGGAGGCGGCGCCTGGGGCGCCGGAGCAGCCGGCGCCTGCGGGGCGGCGGCCTGCGGCGCGGGAGCGGGCGGGGCAGGAGCGGCCTGCGGTGCGGGCACCGCGGCCGGCGGAGCCTGCGCGGCGGCGGCCCCGGCGGGCGGCCCGAGCCTCTCCAAACGCTCCACCCGGGACTGCAGCGCCCGCTCGTCGTTCCCGTACGCGGCGGGCAGCAGCACCCGGGCGCAGATCAGCTCCAGCTGCAACCGGGGCGAGGTGGCACCCCGCATCTCCGTCAATCCGGTGTTGACGAGATCGGCGGCGCGGCTCAGTTCGGCGGCGCCCAGCTCACGCGCCTGCCCCAGCAACCGCTCCAGCACATCCGCCGGGGCGTCGATCAGCCCCTTGTCGGCGGCGTCGGGCACCGCGGCCAGGATCAGCAGGTCCCGCAACCGCTCCAGCAGATCCGCGACGAACCGCCGCGGATCGTGCCCGCCCTCGATGACCCGGTCCACCACGTCGAACGCGGCGGCCCCGTCCCCCCGGGAGAACGCCTCCACCACGGAGTCCAGCAGCGCCCCGTCCGTGTAGCCGAGCAGCGCGGTGGCCATGTCGTACGTCACACCGCCCTCCCCCGCACCGGCGAGCAGCTGGTCCATGACGGACATGGAGTCCCGTACGGATCCGGCCCCGGCCCGGACCACCAGCGGCAGCACCGTGCCCTCGACGGGGATGGCCTCCTGCTCGCAGACCTGGCCCAGGTACTCGCGCAGCGTGCCGGGCGGCACGAGCCGGAACGGATAGTGATGCGTGCGCGACCGGATGGTGCCGATGACCTTCTCGGGCTCGGTGGTCGCGAAGATGAACTTCAGATGCTCGGGCGGCTCTTCGACCACCTTCAGCAGGGCGTTGAAGCCCGCCGGGGTGACCATGTGCGCCTCGTCGACGATGTAGATCTTGTAGCGGCTGGACGCCGGCCCGAAGAACGCCTTCTCCCGCAGCTCCCGCGCGTCGTCCACACCACCGTGCGAGGCGGCGTCGATCTCGATCACATCGATGGACCCGGGGCCGTTGCGCGCCAGGTCACGACAGGACTGGCACTCACCGCACGGGGTGGGCGTGGGGCCCTGCTCACAGTTGAGGCAGCGGGCGAGGATGCGCGCACTGGTCGTCTTGCCGCAGCCGCGTGGGCCGCTGAAGAGGTAGGCGTGGTTGACCCGGTTGTTCCGCAGCGCCTGCTGCAGGGGGTCGGTCACATGCTCCTGCCCGATGACCTCGGCGAAGGTCTCGGGACGATAGCGGCGGTACAGCGCGAGAGACGACACAACCCCGACGATAACGGCCACCACTGACAAGGGCCCCCCACGCACCCACCAGAGCCCGCCTACCCTTGCTGCCTTCCGGCCCTGGGGGAGTTCAGCGAGATAGCGCCACGTGAGGGGCTGACGCCAGCCTACCCGATCGGAACCCGTCCCCGCCCCCACCCCCAGCTGGTCGCGACCACCCCTCCGCGTCTTGTATTGTTTCCGGCGGAGGATTCGCCTAGTGGCCTAGGGCGCACGCTTGGAAAGCGTGTTGGGTTCACACCCTCACGAGTTCGAATCTCGTATCCTCCGCCCAGCCTTCACCGGGCTGTACACGAAGGTCCCGACCGGTTCGCCGGCCGGGACCTTCGTCGTTCTCCATCTCAGTTTCCGTCCCGTTCCGCCCCGTTCATGGTCGTTCAGTCCAGCAGGGCAAGGCGGCCCGGGACGGGAGCCATGCGCGGGGAGGCCGTTCGCCGTGCGTGACGCGGGCCGTGCCCGGAGAGATCAACGTGAACGAATAAGGCGGCTGTTGTCACCACACCTGGGCCCGGCCGGCCGTCAGTAGTGGTAACGGGCCTTGATGATCTTCACTTCCTTGTCATCGGTGCGGTAGACGAGCCGGTGTTCGTCATTGATCCGCCGCGACCAGTAACCCGTGAGGTCACCCTTCAGTGGCTCCGGCTTGCCGATGCCCTCGAAGGGGGTGCGTTGGATCTCGGCGATGAGACGAGTGATCCGCCGGGCCGTCTTCCTGTCCGACGCGAGCCAGAATAGAAAGTCGTCCCAGGCGGCCGGGTCGAAGTTGACGTTCCTCACTCGTCTCCCCCAGCCATGTCCCGGAGCTCGTCGAGCGTCCTGGCGACTCCGGCCTCGCCCGCTTTGTCCCGGGCGACCGCCTCCATGAGCCGCTGGGCATTGGCGGGGGAACGCAGAAGGTAGATGGTTTCCTGCCAGGAGTCATAATCATCGGCGGACATCAGGACGGCGTCCCCGGCCTTGGACGTGATCCGCACCGGGTCGTGGTCGGTGTTGACGCGTTCGATGAGCGGAAACAGGCTCTTTCTGGCTTCACTGGCACTGATACTCATGCTCCGCACTCCTCCTCGGCCATTCTAAAGATCGGTACCATACCGGTACCACTTTATGGTACCGGTATGAAGCTCCCGGGCTCACCGGGGCAGGATCATCGGAACCCTCTCGCGCTTCGCACGAAGGGCACCGCCGGGCGCTCATCCCGCTTCAGCCGTCCGGCGCAGGGCCATCCGCCCGGAAATACCCGCATGAGCAATCGGAACCCGCAGGAACAGCAGATCCGCTGTCACGAGGGCCCCAGCCGGGGAACGGGCCGGGGTCTTCGTCGTTCGCCCGTGGCATCGCCGGAATACTGGCGCGGTGACGCCTTTCATGAACGTTCGCGGAGACGCGGCCGGGGGGCCGTATCCGTGTCCCTGCTGCGGGTTCATCACCCTCTCCGCGCGGGGTGGGTACGAGATCTGTCCCGTGTGCTTCTGGGAGGACGACGGGCAGGACGATCAGGACGCCGAAACGGTGCGCGGCGGCCCGAACGGGCGGTTGAGCCTCACCCGGGCCCGGAAGAACTTCCACTTCACAGGAGCCTGCGAAAAGCGACACATCAGCCTGGTCCGCGATCCGCTGGCCACGGAACATCCCCTCCGGTGAGCGGTATGCCGTCCTCGTCTCCTCCCGCCTGCGGCTCTGGTGCCCTGCGCATCTCCTCCCGTGGTCCACGGCCGGGTCACGTCGTGCCCCGGTCCGGCGGCCCTTCCCCTGAGGTGATGTCCGGGACCGTGGATCGATGTCGGAGGGGTGTGGTGAGGTGGGGGCGTGACGTTTGAGACGGAGCGTGAGGCGCTGCTGGAGCCGGGGCGGTTGTGGTCGGCCGGTGAGGTGCTGGGGAAGCCGGGGCCGGTACCCGCCGTGCCCGGGGTCTACGGGTGGCGGTTCGGGGCGGCACCGTACGACGGGCTTGTGGTGGGCGAGTTGCTGTATGTGGGCATCGCTCCTCGGCGCATGGCCAATCGGACCGGCCGACAGAATCTCCGATCACGACTGAAGGACCACTTCCGGGGGAACGCCGAGATGTCCACCCTGCGGCTCACTCTTGGGTCTCTCATCGGTCTGGAGCTGCGCCGGGTGGGCAGCGGCCGGCGGATGACCTTCGGGGTGCGGGGAGAGGCGGAGTTGTCGGCCTGGATGGCCGAACATGCCCGCGTCTGCTGGGTGGCGCATCCGAAGCCGTGGCTGCTGGAGAGTGCGCTCATCTCCGGCCTCGATCTACCGCTGAACCTCGACCAGAACAAGCACAACGCGTTCCACCCCACGCTGAAGGCCCTGCGTGCCGCCGCCCGGCAACGGGCGCGTGAGCTTCCCATCAGCGGCTGACCGGGGTTCGGCCTTGCGGCACCCCCGTGCCCGCATCGCGGTCGGCCCCATTTCGTTCCGGAGGATGCGATGCATGACGATCTCGGACCCCTCACCGTTCATCGCCGCAAGGGGGAGGAGCCGCTGACGGCCGTGGGTCGGCCGGTGGGAACCCTGGGCGGCTTCTGGAGCTGGGCCTGCTCGGATCTGGCGAGCAACACCATGCGTGGTGTGCTGGCCGAGTACATCGTCGCGACAGCACTCGGAGCGGCGGAAGGAACGCGTACGGAGTGGGACTCGGTCGACATCCGAACCCCGGACGGCACGCGTGTGGAGGTCAAGTCGTCCGCCTACCTGCAGTCCTGGGCCCAGGGGAAGTTGTCGCAGATCACCTTCAGCATCGCGCCCGCCCTCGGTTGGGACGGGCGGACCGGGGCATCCTCGACCGAGGCGCTGCGGAACTCCAACGTGTACGTGTTCTGCGTTCTGCACCACCTGGACAAGCGCACTCTCGACCCGCTGGACCTCGATCAGTGGACCTTTCACGTCCTCGCCACCCGCGTGCTGGACGAGAGGTGCGAGCGGCAGAAGACGATCAGCCTGGCCGGTCTGCTCCGCCTCGGCCCCCTTCAGACGGACTTCGCCGGGCTGGCGAAGTCCGTCGCCGCCTGCACGGCCGGGTAGGGCTACGCGTCCGCCAGCAGGGGGTCGTACGGGGTGGAGCGGTGGCGGCCGGTCATGAAGGCGAGGAAGTCGCGGACGAACGCGCCGCGCGAGTACGCCTCGTGTGACCCGGCCTCCGGGGTGCGGTGGAATCCGGTGCGGAACAGGGCGCGGTACTCGGCCTCGTCGATGACGCCGTTGCCGTCCGTGTCGGTGACGTCGAAGAGGACCTCGGCCACCCGGATCAGCGCGGGCCCGGCGTGGGTGGGGGCCGCCGTGGTGTATTCGGCTTTGCTGATGCGGCCGTCGCCGTCGGTGTCCAGCGCCGTCTGGAGTTCGCGCCACCAGTCGGCGAACGCCTGGTAGAGCCGGGTCTCCTCCGGTTCGTCCAGGTCGAGGCGGGTCGACAACTCGCGCGCCATGGCGGCGAGGTCGGGCCATTCCAGGAAGCCGTCGCCGGTCTGGTCGAGTACCTGGGCGAAGAACTCCTCCGCGCTCCGGGAGGCGCCGCCGCCCCCGGACGGCTCGTCCCGGTCGGCGAACGGGGTGACCAGCCGCAGCAACGCGCCCGCCTGCTGCATCCGTTCGCGCAGTGCGGTGAGCGTCGCGGCGTGCGGGGAGTCGCTGCCCGGGGAGAGATAGGCCAGGTCCATGAGGGTCTCGGTGCGGACCCAGCCGTCGGGCAGGAAGCGGGCCAGGCCGGTGGCCAGGTAGGCACCCTGCATGAGGGTCTGGGCGCCGGGGATCTCCGGCAGGCCGGCCCGGCGCCGGAACGCTTCGGGGAGGGAGGCGACCGTGATGGTGCCCAGCGCGGGCCCGGCGACCGCGCGCCCGGCCGCCCAGAGGGTGGGCAGTCCGGCCAGCAGCGGCGGCGCCGGAAGGTGGTCGAAGAGCCGGTACAGGATGATCCGCAGCGCCTCGGTGTTCTCCAACTCCTCCTCGACCACCCGGTCGTAGTACCGCCAGAACTCCGGGAGGGTGGAGGGCAGCTGGTCCGCTTCCACGCCGAGGGCCGCCATGAAGGCGCGGAACTCGGCGTAGAGCTGCTCCATCTCGGCCTGGTCGAGCGCCTGTCCGCTGAGCCGGCACATGGTGACGGAGCTTTCGAAGAGCGTCGCGACCACCCAGGCCCGCACCTCGGGGTCCATCGCGTCGTACGGCCGTTCCTGCGCGTCGGTGCCGCTCAGCCGGGAGTGCAGCCGGTTGAGGCGCGAGGCCTCCTTCTGCCGCACGGCCTCGTCGGCGCCGAACATGCGCTGCAGGCTCACCAGGGTGTTGCGCAGCCTTCGCCACGGATGCATCACGAACGTCGAGTTGTCGATCAGCGCCGCGCCGACCTGGGGATGGGCGGCCTCCAGGACCGTGGCGCGGACGACGGCGAGCGCCCACCGGGGGTCGTTGAAGAACCGGTGGAACTGCGTGTCGGGGCCGAACAGGGTGCCGGGCGGTGTGCCGGTGTCCGTCATGGTGGGGGTTCTCCGTTCGCGTGCGGGGCGATGTCGCCGAAGCGGCGGGCGCGTCGCCGGTAGGCGTGCAGACACTCCACGAAGTGCGGGGCGCGGAAGTCGGGCCACAGCACCGGCGGGAACATCCACTCCGCGTACGCCACCTGCCAGAGCATGAAGTTGGAGATGCGCTGTTCGCCGGAGGTGCGGATGACGAGGTCCACGTCGGGGGTGTCCGGGTAGGGCAGGTGGGCCGCGAAGTGCCGCTCGTCGACGGCGTCGGCCGCTATGCCGCTGCGGATGAGGGAGCGCGCCGCCTCGACGATGTCGCCGCGTCCGCCGTGGTCGAACGCCACGGTCAGCGTCATCCCCCGGTTCGAGCGGGTCAGCGTCATCAGGTCGGTGAAGTCCCGGGCCAGTGGGGCGGGAATCCTCGGGTCGCTCACACCGAGGAACCGGCAGCGGATGCCGCGCGCGTGCAGCAGCGGGGCGTGTTTGCGCACGACGCGGCGCACCAGGCGCATGAGGAAGTCGACCTCGCCGGCGGGGCGCCGCCAGTTCTCGGTGGAGAAGGCGTACAGGCTCAGCCACTGGACGCCGGCCGACCGCGCGGCCGTGATGACGTCGATGACGGTGCTCTCGGCGGCCCGGTGGCCGGAGGTACGGGGCAACGAGCGCTGCGCGGCCCACCGGCCGTTCCCGTCCATGACGCAGGCGACGTGGCGGGGGACCGCTCCGGGCCGGGCGGGCGGTTCCGGGGTCGTCAATGGGCGTCCACCGACCTGTTCCATCACCACAAGTGCCCCCCGTACTGCCGGTCGACCGTCCCCACGACGCGCGGGGCCACCGGCGTCGGCCGGGTCTGCGGTGCCCGGCGGCACGGGCAGCGCCGGGATGTCCTGCCGCCCGCGCGCGTGCCACTCAGCAGTGTGGGGCCGTAGGATCCCGGCCGCCCTGTTCTCTCGGTACGTTCACCCGCCGGACTCCTGTCCTATTAACTGCCTCACGTGCGCGGCCAGCCTGCTCCGGCCCCGGGCCCGGCGGAACAGAATCCGCGCGTCCCCCGATCCGGACCCGGGAGTCGGGTAGCGTCCCAGACCCACCGGCACACCGAGCGACGAAGAGATCACCGAACGCCATGACCGGCCCCCGCACCTCTCCACCCCGTACGACATGGCGGCACCCCGTGGTGATCGTTCTGCTGCTGGTGGTCTTTCCTCCGGTCGGCATCTGGCTGGCCTGGCGCGGCGGTTGGCGGGGGCGGGGGAAGACCGCGGCGATGGGGCTGTCCGCCCTGTGGTGCGTCGCGCTCGTGGTCTCCGATCCGCCCGAGGAGAAGGCGGCCGGTGACGCCGAGATGGCGGTGGCGGAGATCGGCGACGACAAGGGGGCGGACATCCTCGAAGTCCCCGACTACACCGGCCAGAACCTCGGAACAGCCATCGCGTCCGCCGCCGCGCACGGCTACCCGGCCGTGTCGCACGACGCGACCGACGCGGACGCACGGCAGGTGGTGGACGGCAACTGGACGGTCTGCTTCCAGAACCCCGGGCCGGGAACCGCGATCCCGCCGGGGAGCGAGATCGACTTCGCCGTGGTGCGCCGCAAGAGCCCTTGCCCGCCGGCCGACGGCCTCGCCGTGGTGTACCCGAGGATGCCGTCCGTCACCGAGATGCCCTTCGGCGAAGCTCAGGGGCTGCTCGCCGACCACGCGTTGACGGGCGTCGAGGCGCGCAGCGCGTACCGGGACGTGGCACTTCCGAGCCATCCCGGCGCCTGGACGGTCTGTTTCCAGCGCCCCGGTGCCGGTGAGGAGGTGACGGAGCCGGAAGAGGTCGCCGTACGCCTGTCCGTCGCCGAACCCGGGGTGGAGTGCCCGGCGTTCGACCGCGCGCGGCTGACCCCCGAGCCGGACCCGGAGCCCGTGCCCATGCCGGAGGCCGAGCTGGGGCCCGCGCCCGTGCCGGTGCCGGTTCCGGAGGCGGCCCTCGAACCGACGGCTGGCTCCGCTGGTTCCGGTGGCCTCTCCCACTACCCGAACTGCGACGCCGTCCGCGCGGCCGGCCGGGCACCGCTGTACCGCGGCGAACCGGGATACCGCAGTGGGCTGGACCGGGACGGCGACGGGGTCGCCTGCGAGACCTGAGCCACCGGCGCCGATCCCGTACGGCACCGTCCACGTGCACGCCGCGGCGCTCCGATCGCGCCGACGCGTGGCGTGCGGGCGGCGGGTTGCGGAGGGCGTGCGGGGGTTTGTCTGTTCCTACAATGCGGCGGACGGTGCAGCCACAGGGATCGGAACGTACATGGGACGGCAGGGGCCGCAAAGCGGGCTGGAGCGGGAGCTGGAGCGGCTCGACGGGGCGCCGTACGGGCGGTACAAGGGGCTGGTCGGCACCTGGGAGCTGGGCCCGGGACGGACGGTGCGCATCGTGCGGGCGCAGGCCGATCCGTTCGCGCCGCCCGGCCGGGTGGCGCTGTGGCTGGACGGTGAAGCGGCCGGTTTCGACCCGGAGTTGTGGGCGACCCCGGTACGGCGGCGGGCGCTGGCCGGGTATCTGGTGCGGTCCGCAGCCCGGGAGGTGCGCGGGGAGCGGGCGTACCAGTTGGACGCCGGGGGGCAGGAGGTGCTGGACCGCGGCTCCTGCACGGTTGGGGCGGACGGCTCGGTGACGTTGCGGTTCGGGGTGTCGCTGCCGGGGCCGCGGCGCCGGATCGACGGGCGGGAGGCGTGGCGCCTGCTGGGGCCTGGGGCGGCCCGGGTCGCCGACCGGGCGCTGGTCGCGCGGGCCCACGAGGCTTCTGGGGTGCGGGAGTTCGTGGAGACGGTGGAGGACTCGGTGGCGCTGCGGGCGGAGTTGCCGCAGCGGGGTCTGGTCGGTTTCGTGGCGGACGGCGCGCTGCTGCCGCGCCGCAGCGGGGCCGATGACCGTCCGGCGCGCGGCGCGGGTGTGGTGCCGTTCCGTTCACCGGAGGAGTTGCGGGTCACCGTGCGGCTGCCGAACGCCGGGGAGGTCAGCGGCATGGGCGTGCCGGAGGGGGTGACGCTGATCGTCGGCGGCGGTTTCCACGGCAAGTCGACGCTGCTGCGGGCGCTGGAGTCGGGCGTGTGGGACCACGTGCCGGGCGACGGGCGGGAGCGGGTGGCCGCCCGCGCGGACACCGTGAAGCTGCGCGCCGAGGACGGGCGGCGGGTGGAGCGGGTGGATCTGCACGCGTTCGTCGACCACCTGCCGGGCGGGGCGGACACCTCCGATTTCTCCACCGACAACGCCTCGGGGTCCACCTCGCAGGCGGCGTCGCTGTGCGAGGCGGTGGAGGCCGGGGCCCGGGTGCTGCTGATCGACGAGGACACGGCCGCGACCAACCTGATGATCCGGGACGCCCGGATGCAGGCCCTGGTGGCGAAGGAACGGGAGCCGCTGACCCCGCTGGTGGACTCGGTGCGCTCGCTGCACCGCGACCACGGGGTGTCCACGGTGCTGGTGATGGGCGGCAGCGGCGACTATCTCGATGTCGCGGACCGGGTGATCATGATGGACGCCTACCGGCCGGCGGATGTCACGGCGCGGGCCCGGGAGGTCGCGGCGGTGCCCACCGGGCGGCGGGCCGAGGCGGAGTCCTTCCCCGGCGTGGTGCACCGCCGTCCCGACCCGGCGTCGCTGGACGCCACCGCGCGCGGCCGTACCCGTATCCGCTCGCGCGGTACGGACCAGTTGGTGTTCGGCGAGCACGAGGTGGACCTGCGGTCCGTGGAGCAGGTGGTGGACGGTCCGCAGGTGACGGGGATCGGGCTGGCGATGGAACTGCTGGTGCGCCGGGGCCATCTGGACGGACGGCGGACGCTGGCGGAGGCGCTGGATCTGCTGGACGCGGAGCTGGCGGGCCCCGAGGGTGTCGCGGCGCTGCTGTCGGTGCACGACGAGGATCTCGCCGTACCGCGCCGGTTCGAGGTGGCCGCCGCCGTCAACCGGCTGCGGGCGCTGCGGGTGTCTCGCTGACGCGCCCGGCGCCGGTCAGCCGAGGCCGAAGTGCCGGCTCACCTCCTCGGCGGTGAAGCGGGCCCGCAGCTTGCAGGCGGAGTTCTGGTTGGCGAAGAACCCGGTGCGCCACAGCGCCAGTTCGCGGGGGACCGTCCGCTCCCAGGTGACCGGCACCACCCATTCGCGGCGGTCCTCGCCGTCCGTGCCGTCCTCGGCGGGGCCGGCGGAGTCGGGGCGGGTGTATGTGCCGCTCAACGGCAGTGCGGACAGCGGCTGTTCCTGGCCGTCGACATCCAGGACGGCCTCCTCGAAGGGCCGGGCCCGGCCGGTGACGGTGCCCACGCCCACGTACCCGGACTTGGGGATGTGGGTGAACACCCGCGCGCCGGGCGGCAGGGCGCGCAGGGTGCGGGAGAACCACGCGCCGCCGCCCGCCGAGACGAAGCCGTGGCGCCGCGCGTCGTCCCAGTCGCGGCCGCCGCTCTCGTCGCCGAAGGAGACGTACCAGTCGGTGCCGTTCCAGGGTTCGCGGGTGCCGGTCCTGCGGCCTCCGGTGGGGTCGGTCGCCGTCTCGGGTTCGTCGATGAGCCAGGTACGGGCCAGGTAGGAGCGGCCGTCGTCCTCGAAGGCGCGGAAGAACATGACGTTCACCGGCACGCCGAAGCCGGTGGCGAGGTAGGTGATGATCCGTTCGGTGGCCGGGTCGAGTTCGCCGGCCACGACGGTGAGGGTGTGCGTGCTGTTGAGGGTGTCCGGCGGGGAGCCGCCGAAGCGGGCGGCGAAGGCCTCGTCGAGTTCGGTGGGCAGGCCGAGTTCGCGCGCGTGGTGGGCGTAGAGGGCGCGGATCTCGTCGTTGCCGAGGTCCCGTACCCAGGAGCCGTAGTCGAGGACCTGGGCCACCACGTCGCGCGGGGTGCGGTCGCGTTTGAGTTCCAGGACGTGCAGGGAGCCCTCTTCGTCCATGCCGAGCAGGTCGATGAACCCGTTGTGGCCGGTGTGCACCTGGCGTCCGATGAGCAGCATGGGGCGGCCGAGGACGTCCGGGTCGGCGACGATGAGGTCCTCCAGCGCGGCCTCGCGCGCCAGGGCCTGCTCGGGGACGCGCTGGGGGACGCGTTCCGGCTTTCCGTCGATCCGCCACAGTCCGAACTCCAGTGGCATGTCGTGTCCCCCTGTGGGTTGGGTGCGGGTGTCCCGGACCGGCCTGGCCGGTGCTCCGGCGGAGGTCAGGGTATCCCCGTCCACCGGGTCCCGCCTCCGGCTCAACTCCTTTGCTCAGCACTCTGGTTGGGGCATCGAGGAGGCCGGGGCGGGCTACCCCTCCGGGCCCGCCCGCTGCCGGGGCACCGGGCGGGCGCAGGCGAGCAGGGTCCGGGCGGTGTCGCCCGGGGGCCGGTCGGGGCGGTGGACGGCCCGCAGCCGGCGGGTGAGGTCCAGGCCGCGTACCGGCAGCGGCACCACGGCCCCGGCCGCCGCGTCCCGGGCGGTGGCCAGCGAGCTGAGTACGGCCGGGCCGACGCCCTCGCCGACCGCCGTCTTGATGGCGGTGGTGCTGGAGAGTTCGAGCAGCGGCGGGACCGGCCCGGCGCCGGTGTGGCGGTGCAGCGCGCGGTCCAGGTGCTGCCGCGTTCCGGAGCCGGATTCCCGGGTGATCAGCGCGGTGGCGGCGAGCTCCCGCGCCGGGACGCCGTCCGCGCCGTACCGGACCCAGGGGTGACCGGGTGGGACGATCACGGTCAGTGTGTCGCGGGCCACGGTGAGGCTGACCAGCCCGGCCGGGTCCTCGGGCCCTTCGACGAAGCCGAGGCGGGCGGTGCCGGAGCGGACCGCCCGCGCCACGTCGTCGGAGTTCCCGGTGGTGAGGGAGACGGCGGTGTCGCGGGCCACCGCGCGGAAGCGCGCGAGCCAGTGCGGCAGCAGATACTCGGCGACGGTGAGGCTGGCGGCGACCGGCAGCCGGGCCCGTTCGGCGCGGGCCAGTGAGCCGATGCCCGCCTCCAGGACCGCCGCCGCGTCGGTGGCGGTACGGGCCCAGTCCGCGACCAGGGCGCCCTCGGGGGTGAGCCGGGAGCCGCGCGGCGAGCGTTCCAGCAGGCCGAGCCCCAGGCGCCGCTCCAGCTGCCGGATGCGGGAGCTGGCGGCGGGCTGGCTGATGCCGTGCTCGCGCGCGGCCGCGCCCAGACTGCCCAGCCGGGCGACGGAGAGCAGCAGCTCGAAGGGGGCGAGGTCGCTGACGCGACGGGGCAGGGGCATAAGAGCAGTTTATGGGCTCATACCGGAATGATCCCTACCGTCGTCCGCCCCCGGACGACAGGCTGGAGACCATGGCCGTCGACTCCCCCACCCGTCCACTCCCCCCGACCGCGCCCGCGGACCGGCCCCCGCGCCGGCTGCTCCCCGAACTCGACCGGCCCGCCGACGCCCTCCGGAACCTGGGCCCGAACTGGTTCGCCGCCGTGATGGGCACCGGCATCGTCGGCAACGCGGCGATCGCCCTGCCCGTCGGCGGCCAGGCGCTGCGCCCGGCGGCCACCGTGGTGTGGGGGCTGGCCTGCCTGCTCCTCCTGACGCTGCTCGGCGCCTGGACCGCGCACGCGGTCCGGCATCCGGAACGGGCCAGGGCCCTGGCCGGGCACCCGGTCATGGGCCACTTCTGGGGCGCACCGGCGATGGCGCTGCTGACCGTGGGAGCGGGCACGGTGGCGCTGGGCGCCGATGTCCTGGGCACCGCGGTCGCGGTGCGGGCCGGCGCCGTGCTGTGGGCGGCGGGCACCGCGCTGGGGCTGCTGACCTGCGTGGCCGTCCCCTACCGCACGATGACCGGGGGCCCGGCCCCGGCGGACGCGGCCTTCGGCGGCTGGCTGATGCCGGTGGTCCCGCCCATGGTGTCGGCCGCCACCGGCGCCGCCCTCGTCCCGCACCTGCCGGCCGGACAGCCCCGGCTGACACTGCTGCTGGTGTGCGGCGCGCTGTTCGGCGTCAGCCTGTTCTCCTCGCTGATCCTGCTGCCGCAGCTGTGGTCGCGGCTGGTGCACCACGGCACCGGACCGGCCGCCCTGGTGCCCACGCTGTGGATGGTGCTGGGGCCGCTGGGCCAGTCGGTGACGGCCGTCCATCTGCTCGCGGACGCCGCGCCCGGGGTGCTGCCGCAGCCGTACGCCGCCGCCGCGCGGGCCGCGGTGCCGCTGTACGGGGTGCCGGTGTGGGGGTTCGCGCTGATGTGGCTGGCGCTGGCCGCCGCGCTCACCGTGCGCCAGGCCCGGTTGGGGCTGCCGTTCTCCCTGGCCTGGTGGGGCTTCACCTTCCCGGTGGGCACCTGCGTGACGGCCTCCGCCGGGCTGGCGCAGCGGCTCGGCTCGGACCTGTTCACGGGTACGGCGCTGGCGTTGTACGCCTTCCTGGTCCTGGCCTGGCTGACGGTGAGCGCCCGCACCGTGCGGGCCGCCCTGCGCGGCGGCATCTTCCTCCCACCGCCGGGCCCGGCACCGGCGCCGGAGGGGACACCCCGGCCCTGAGCGCAACGGGCGGACGCAGGGCGCGAGGCGCTCTGGCGGGACGGGGTGAGCCGTGGCATGTTCACGGGGTTACCCGCGTTCACCTGCGTGAAAGGGCTCCATCACCCATGCACAGACGGCAGTTGCTGCGTACTGCGGCCACCTCGCTGACTCTGGCCGCCACCCTGCTGGCCACCGGAGGCGCCGTGGCCAACGAATCGACGGCCCAGACGCGTTGGGAGGTCTCCTTCTCCGGGAACTCCCCGATCGCGTCCGTGTACTCGGTCACCTCCGCCGGCGAGAACACCGCGTGGGCCGCGGGGAGCAAGGACACGCGCGGTGTCGTCCTGCGCTGGGACGGGGCGAGGTGGAGCGAGGACACCGCCCCCGGGCTGCCCCGGGTGTGGCAGTGGTCGTCGGTCAGCGCGGTCGCCGAGGACGACGTGTGGGCCTTCGGCACGCTCGTGCGGGACCCGGTGCTGGCGCACTACGACGGCACCCGCTGGAACACCGCCCCCGCGCCCCCGTTCGTCGGGGACTCCTGGCCGAACGCACCGATCAAGGCCGTGCCCGGGCGGCTCTTCGCGGGCGGGGAGGCGCTGCACACCTACACGGACGGCGTGTGGTCGGCCACCGCCCTTCCCGAGCAGGTCGTCATCAGGGACATCGACGCCCTGGGCCCGGACGACGCCTACGCGACCGGCATGCGGTACCCGGTGACCACCGGCCATCCGGTCGTCCATCACTGGGACGGGACCGGCTGGACCCAGCTGCCCACACCTCCCGTCCCCGCCGGTACGGAGCTCGACCAGGTCACGGTCGCCGGGCCCGACGACGTGTACGTCGCGGGATACGCCGAAGGCGAGGACGCGGGCCCGGCCGTTCCGGCCGTCGTGCACTGGGACGGGTCGTCATGGCGGGACATCACCGGCTCCCTGTCGAGCCTCTACCTGAACGCGATCACCGCCGATGGCCACGGGGGCCTGTGGGTCACCGGCATGGACCAGACCGAGCCCGCCTTCGCGGAACCGGTGTTCTGGCACTACGACGGGACCGCCTGGACCAAGGAAGCCGGTGCCCTGGCCACCGGCGCGGACGTCCGCTGGCCGAGCTACACGTTCCACGACCTGGCACCGGCCGGCGACACCGGCGCCTTCTGGGCCGTCGGGGACTTCTCCGCCTACCTGCCCGACGGTGACAACGTCGGCGGCGGACTCATCCAGCGGTCGCGGACGGCCGCCGAGGCGCCGTGACCCGGCGGCCGGCGGCATGAGGACCGAGGGCCCCGCCGTGAACGGCGGGGCCCTCGTAGGAATCCGCTGCGGGGCCGACCCCTCAGGCCACGCCCGCCAGGGTGAGCACCAGGTCCTTCACCTCCGTCGCCGCCAGCTCGGTCCGGGCGGCGGCGGGGTCCGAGCACAGCAGGACCGGGCCGTCCTCGGGGGTGGTGGGGAGGCGGCCGTGAGTGCCCGTGACCCAGGTGCCGGTCATCGGGACGACGTTCATCGCGTACCGCAGGCCCAGCTTCTTGCGGGCCAGGCCGGCCGCCGCCTGGAGGCGGGCGCGCGGGTTGTCCGGGTCGAAGAAGAGCTCCGCCGGGTCGTAGCCGGGTTTGCGGTGGATCTCCACGCCCCGGGCGAAGTCGGGGGCGCGGGCGTCGTCCAGCCAGTAGTAGTACGTGAACCACGCCTCCGGCTCGGCCACCAGGACCAGTTCGCCCGAGCGTTCGTGGTCCAGGCCGTACTTCCCCTGCTCGTCCTTGGTCAGCACCTCGGCCACGCCGGGCAGTTCGGCGCACAGCCGTGCCACCTGATCCAGGTCGGCCGCGTCCGGCACGTAGACGTGGGCCACCTGGTGGTCGGCGACCGCGAAGGCGCGGGAGGTCCAGGGGTCCAGGTACTCCATGCCCTCCTGGGTGTAGACCTCCAGCAGACCGGCCCGGCGCAGCGCGCGGTTGATGTCCACGGGCTGGGACGCCTTGGTGATGCCGTACTCGCTCACCACCACGACGGTGGTCCGGCTCTCGCGCGCGTCCCGCAGCAGGGGGGCCAGGATCCGGTCCACGTCCTGGACGGCGCGGATCGCCTGCGGGCTGTCGGGGCCGTAGCGCTGCAGGTCGTAGTCCAGGTGCGGGACGTAGGACAGGGTCAGGTCGGCGCGCGGCATCAGGCGGCGGGTGGCGGCGACGATCCATGCGCTGGAGCGGATCGAGGCGGTCGGCCCCCAGTAGTGGAAGAGGGGGAACGGGCCGAGTTCCTCGGTCAGTTCGTCGTGCAGCTCGGGCGGCCTGGTGTAGCAGTCGGGCGACTTGCGGCCGTCGGCGTGGTAGACGGGGCGCGGGGTCACCGTCCAGTCGGTGTCGGCGCCCATCGCGTACCACCAGCAGACGTTGGCCACCCGGTAGCCGGGGTCGGTCCTGCGGGCGGCGTCCCAGATCTTCTCGCCGCCGACCAGGCGGTTGTGCTGGCGCCACAGGTGGATCTCGCCCTGGTCGCGGAAGTACCAGCCGTTGCCCACGATGCCGTGTCCGGACGGCGGGAGGCCGGTCAGCATCGAGGACTGCACGGAGCAGGTCACGGCCGGCAATACCGGGGTGAGTTCCGCCTGCCAGCCGGCCTCCGCCACGGCGCGCAGGTTCGGGGCGTGGGCCAGCAGGCGGGGGGTGAGGCCCACGACGTTCAACAGGAGGATGCGGTTGCGGCTCATCGGTCGACGACTCCCACTTCGTGCAGCGCTTGTGCGGTCCAGTTCAGTTCGGCGGCCAGGCCGTCGGCCAGCTCCGCCTCCGTCGTCGGGCGGTGGTGTTCGGGCAGGACGGACCAGGTGTACGTCTCGACCTCCAGGTGGTCGGTCAGCGCCCTGGGGCCGCCCAGCAGCGTCGTGAGGGTCGAGCGCAGGTGGCCGGTGGTCGAGGTGAGCGGGGGTTCGGGGCGGCGGTGCAGGGGGGCGTGGAAGTGGACGCGCCACGGGGAGCCGGTGGGCAGGGAGTCGAGCGCCTCGGGGAGGTCGTCGGTCGATCCGCCCGACGCGTCGCGGACCTGGTGGAGGAAGCGTTCCTCGGTGTAGCGGGAGAGTGCCGCGGCGGTGGCCGGGTCGGCGGGGTCGGCCGCTTCGAGGGCGGCCGACACCTGGGCCTTGACGATCGGCAGGCCCGCCCCGGCGAGGTTCCCGATGGCCCGGTCGGGGTTCTCGAAGGCCACCGCGAGATGGCACAGGTCCAGGCAGACGCCCAGGCGGTGGGTGTCGACGCCGGACAGTTGCCGCGCGGCCTGCTCCGTCGTCTCCACGACGCAGCCGGGTTCCGGTTCGAACGCGACCCGGATGGTGCGGCCGGTCTCCGCCTCGATCTTCGCCAGGCCGTCCGCGAGCCGGTCCAGCTGGAGCCGGGCGCGGGCCGCGCTCGCGGGGTCCCACGGGGTGCGCCAGGCCAGCGGAACGGTGGAGACGCTGCCGCGCGCGGCGTCGTCCGGGAGGAGGGCGGCGAGCACCCGGGCGCAGTCCAGCGTGTAGGAGAGGCGGTCCTCCTGCGTCCAGTCGGGGTGGTAGACCGCCTGTTTGACCACCGGGGCGTGGAAGCCGCGGTAGGGGAAGGCGTTGAGTGTCACCGTTTCCAGGCCGTGCCGGGCCAGTTCGCCGCGCAGGGCGGACAGGTCCGCCGCGTTCCGGGCCAGGTCCCGGGCCAGCGGGGCGGGGAGCCACAGGCCCAGGGAGAGGCTGGGGACGCCCAGCCGGGCGCGCACCGCCGCCCCGTACACCTCCAGTTGGCGGTGGACGCCGGCCAGGTCCTCGGCGGGGTGGACGTTGGTGCAGTACGCGAGGTGGACGGTCGTACCGTCGGGGTGCCGGAACCTCATGCCGTCTCCCCGTCGCCGCCCGCTGCCCCGCCCGCCGCCGGGTCCTTGCGTTCTCCGCGCAGGATCGAGTTGCCCTCCCAGGTGGCGGCTCCGGCGCTGTCCCCGTCCCCGTCCCCGTCCTCGTCCAGCAGCAGCCGGCCGCTCTGGGCGTAGAACTCCACGGGGTTGCGCCACAGCACCTTGTCGACGTCGTCCTCGGTGAAACCGGCCGCCCGCATGGCGGCGCCGGTCTTCGCCGTCTTCAGCGGGTCGCTGCGGCCCCAGTCGGCGGCCGAGTTCACGATCATCCGCTCGGTGCCGTACTCCTTCAGCACGGCCGTCATCCGGCCCTCGTCCATCTTGGTGTCGGGGTAGATGGAGAAGCCCATCCAGCAGCCGCTGTCCGCGACCAGGCCCACCGTCACCTCGTTCAGGTGGTCGATCAGCACCATCCCGGGCGGCAGTCCGGAGGCCGCCACCAGTTCCAGGGTGCGGCGGGTGCCCTCCGCCTTGTCGCGGTGCGGGGTGTGCACGAGGACCGGCAGGCCGTGTTCGCGGGCGAGGTCCAGGTGGTGGATCAGGACCTTCTCCTCCGCCTCCGTCATCGCGTCGAAGCCCGTCTCGCCCACCGCCACCACGCCGTCCTTCACGAGGTAGCGCGGCAGCAGGTCCAGGACGCCGGCCAGCCGGGGGTCGTTGGCCTCCTTCGGGTTCAGCGCGATGGTGCAGTGGTGCCGGATGCCGAACTGGGCGGCGCGGAAGCGTTCCCAGCCCACCAGGGTGTCGAAGTAGTCGCGGAAGGAGCCCACCGTCGTACGGGGCTGGCCCAGCCAGAACGCCGGTTCGGTGACGGCGCGCACCCCCGCCTCGTACATCGCCTGGTAGTCGTCGGTCGTGCGGGACGTCATGTGGATGTGGGGGTCGAAGATGCGCATCAGTCGGCGTTCCGTTCCGTCAGTCGTATGGCGTCGTCCGGGATCGCCCGGCCCGCCGCCGCCCGTTCGGCCACGAAGGCGCGTGTCATCCGGGCCAGTTCCGCGTCGGCGCGGCGTTCCCAGCCGGCGACGGCGTCCAGCGGCACCTCCATGAACAGGCACTTCAGTACGCCGTGCCGCCAGGGGGAGTCCGGCAGGTGGCGGGTCGCGTAGCCGCCCATGGCCGCCGCCACCAGGCGCGGGTCGTTGGTGCGCAGCGCGTCCTCGACGAGCGGCAGCAGGCCCGGGCGGTCCAGGAGTTCGGGCTCGCCCAGGGCCCGCAGGATCGCGTGCTTCTCGTCGGTGTCGCCGAAGTCGTACAGCTCGCCCAGTTCGGTGTCGGTGAGCGTGCCGGCCCGTGCCGCGTCCTTCAGCAGCGCGATCCGGGTCTCCTCCGCCCGCGCGCGGCCGACCTTTCTGGCCACGGCGGGGAAGACGAGGGCGAGCGGGGCGTGGCTCCCGTGCGTCACAGCGTCGCCTCCGCCGCGCGCAGGGCCGCCAGGGCGCGGGCCGCCACGGTGGGGGCGGCGTGGGCGTGGCGCGGGAGTTCGACCGCGACCAGGCCCCGGTACCCGACCTCGCGCAGCGCCGCCAGCGTCGCCGGCAGGTCGATGTCGCCCTCGCCGAACTCCAGGTGGTCGTGGACGCCCGGGCGCATGTCGTCCGCCTGGACGTTGGCCAGCAGCGGGCCGACGGAGCGTACGCAGGTGGCGGTGTCGGCCGGTTCGTTGCACACGGTGTGGCCGATGTCGATGGTGTGGCGCAGGCCCGGCGGGTCGCCGAGGCGGCGGCGCAGTGCGGTGACGCCGGCCAGGGTGTCGAGGAACATGCCGGGTTCGGGCTCCACCGCGCACAGCACGCCGTGCTCCTCGGCCGTGGCCAGGACCTGGGCCGTGCCCTTGGTGATCCGTTCCCAGCCCTCCTGCGGCGTGGTGTCCTCGGGCAGGATGCCGGACCAGAAGGAGACGGCCTGCGCGCCGAGGTCGGCGGCCACCCGTACGGCCAGGTCGAGGTATTCCACGCGCCGGTCGCGGCCCCGGGTGGAGACGAGGGTGGGCTCGTGCTTGTGCCGGGGGTCCATGAGGTAGCGGGCGCCGGTCTCGATGACGACGGACAGGCCGAGCCGGTCCAGGCGGCGGGCCACTTCCTGGGTGCGGGCGGCCAGCCGGGGGGCGAAGGGGTCCAGGTGGTGGTGGTCCAGGGTCAGTGCCACCCCGTCGTACCCCAGGTCCGCGATCACCTCCAGGGCGTCTTCGAGGCGGTGGTTGGCGAAGCCGTTGGTGCCGTAGCCGTAGCGCAGCGGTGCGGGGGTCGTCATGTGGGGGACACCTTTCGGGAGGCGATGCGGGCCAGCCCGCCCAGCGCGGTGAGCGCGCCCGCCACCACGGGGGCGCCCGCCGCCGCCAGCAGTGCGGATTGCAGGCCGGTGACACCGCGGACGCCGGTGCCGGTCGCGGCGCGTACGGTGCCGGCGTCGCCGGGGGTGCGCAGCGCGGCGAGCTGGGCGCGGCCGACGGTCGCCGCGTAGCCGGCCAGCGATGCGGCGACCGCCCAGCGGTCCCGGGGGCGGCGGCGCGGTCCGGCCAGGGCGGTGGCGGTGGCGGTGGCCGCCGCCGCGGTTCCGGTCGCGGCCAGGGCGGCGGTGGCGGTGGCCGGGGTGGCGCCGTGCACCTCGCCGCGGCTGAGCGTGGTGACGCCCGCCGTGTGGGCGGCGATCGCCAGCGCGGGCAGGGCGGCGCGGCGCGCGTCGCCGCCCGCTCCCAGCAGCACGTCCAGGCCGCGGGCCAGCGCCATGACGGCGGGTCCGGCGGCCGTGCGCTGTGCCCACAGGTCGTAGGTCCAGATGGTGGCGGTCAGCGGGATCGCCACCCGCAGGGCCCGCTTGCCGCCTGCAAACGCGGACAGGGTGAGGCCGGCGCCGGTGAGGGCGGCGGCCAGGCCGAGGGCCTCGAAGGCGTCCACCCGCCCGGAGGGGATGGGCCGTTCGGGGCGTTCGACGGCGTCCAGGTCGGCGTCGGCGAAGTCGTTGAGGGCCATGCCCGCCAGGTAGAGGCAGACGGACGCGGCGGGCGCGGCCCAGGTGCGGCCGCCGTACGGCCGGCCGGCCGCCGCCGCGCCGGCCAGGCTGTCGCCGGGGACGGTCAGGGCGGCGGGCAGCCGGACGAGTTCGGCGGCGTCGCGCGGCTTCACGCGCGGGCCCCCAGCTCCGTGCACCAGTCGGTCAGCGCCTGCCACTGCCGGCCGAGGTCGTGTTCCGCGGTGCCGGCCGGGTCCTTGAAGAAGAAGCCCAGCGCGGGCAGCGGGCCGGCCTCACCGGCCTCGCGGGCCCGGGCGGCGAGCCGCACCAGGTCCAGGACGAGGGGTGCGGCCAGTGCCGAGTCGCAGCCGCTCCAGGTGAACTGGAGGGACATGCGGGTGCCGAGGAAGCCCTCGAAGGAGACGTGGTCCCAGGCGGTCTTCCAGTCGCCGAGGTCGGCGACGTAGTCGATGTGCATCGGGCCGTCGACCGGGTGGCCCAGGATCGCCTCCAGGCCCTGGCCCTTGGTGCGCAGCTTGCTCTGTGCCGCCTCGGGGTCGGCGAGGGTGCGGCCGTCGCCGCCGCCGAGCAGGTTGACGGAGGCCCAGGACCGTACGGCCAGCGCCCGGTGGGCGAACATCGGGGCCAGCGCGGACTTCAGCAGCGTCTCGCCGGTCTTGCCGTCGGAGCCGGCCCACGGCAGGCCCTCGCGCAGGGCGAGTTCGCCGAGCGCGGGCAGCTTGGGGCCGGGGCTGGGGGTGAACGCGACCACGGGGCAGCCGGCCCGGAAGGCGGCGTACGCGTACAGGGAGCTGGTGGGCAGCGGGGACTCGCCCCGGTCCAGGGCGGCCTCCAGCAGGTCCAGGCTGTGCAGTTCGGGGGTGTCGGGGGCGGGCGGCTCGGTGCTGGAGACGTCCACGACGACGATCTCGTCCAGGCCGTGCCGGTCGCGGAACGCCCGCAGGTCCTCCTGGATCCGGTCGGCCGCCGCCCGCTGGGTCTCGCCGCCGGGGCCCGCGCCGGGGCGTATCCGGTCGTCGACCTCGGCGAGTTCGGCACACAGCGCGCGGGCCAGGGCGGTGGGGAAGACGCCGCCGGCCGCGAGTTCCTCGGCGCGCTTGGGCAGGGAGCCCTCGCCCACCTCGTGGCCGCCGGTGATGATGCCGGTGAGGGCGGGCAGCCCGGCCGCCGCCACCTCGGGCAGTTCGCTCACGCAGCCGTCCGGCGTTCCGAGCCCGGCGCGCAGCGCGAGGGTGCCGACCGTGGCGGTGGTCGCCACCGATCCCCTGGCGCCGATGAACCACGCCCCGATGCGTGGGGTGAGCGGTGACGGTGACATGTGCAGACCTCCTGGTCAGTGGTTCCGCCCGGGTGGCCCCGGCCCGTCGTCCCATGGGCCGGGGCCACCCGGTCAATCTCCGGTCAATACCGGTCAGTCCTGTTCAGTGGCGATCATTCCCAGATCGGTCACGGACGCACCGGATTGAGCGTGACCTCGGCCGTACCGGTGAGCGGAGGCAGCCCGTCCACGCCGGGGTCGGTGTAACTCGCCACGAAGACACCCTTGAGGTTGTCGTGATCGGGGTCGTGCGAGTCGTCGGTGCCGGTGGTGATGGTGCCCTTGCAACCGCGCGCCGTGGTCATCGGGTGACCGTGGTCGTCATGGCCCAGGATGTAACTGACCGTGACCCGGGAGCAGTCCACCGGCTGGTCGTCGGTGACCGTCACCTCGAACTCGATGGCGTCCCCGAACCAGAAGGAGCCGCCCGTGACCGGCTTGACGAAGCTGACCTCCGGCGCCTCGTTCCCGATCACGATCTTGACCTCGGCGTTCGCCGACCGGCCCCGGTCACGCCCGCCGATGTCCGTCACCCGCAGCGAGGCGGTGTACGTGCCGTTCTTCTTGTAGGTGAAGGACGGGTTCTTCTTGCGCGAGTCGATCTTGCCGTCGTTGTTGAAGTCCCAGGCGTACAGGAGCTTGTCGCCCTCCGCGTCGGACGTCCCCTCGCTGGAGAAGTTGACCGTCAGCGGCGCGTGCCCGTTCGTCACGTCGGCCGAGGCGACCGGCACCGGGGTGTGGTTGCCGTTCTTGCCGATGTAGTCGATCCGCGCCAGCTGGGCCTCGGGGTTCTCGCTGAAGAAGCCCTTGCCGTACTCAAGGACGTACAACGCGCCGTCCGGACCGAACTCCATGTCCATCAGCGCCGAGAACGGCATGCCGGCCACCACGTCCTCGACATGGCTGATCTCGGCGTTCCGGTCCAGGGTCAGGCCCCAGATCTTGTCGCGGGTGAACTCGAAGAACAGCGGCTTGCCCGCGTACTCCTTCGGCCAGGCCCGCGAGCCCGGCAGGTTGGCGATGATCCGGTTGTACTCGTACACCGGGCCCGCCATCGGGCCGATACCGCCCGCGCCCAGCTCCGGGAACGCGTCCTCCTGGTCATACCCGTACAGCAGCTGCGCCGGCTCCACCGGGGGCAGCTCGCGCAGCCCGGTGTTGCGCGGCGAGTCGTTCACCGGCGCGGCGCAGTCGAAGGGCTCACCGGAGACACCGGTCGCGAAGTCGTACTCCACGTACGGCATGTCGGGCGAGACACAGTACGGCCAGCCGTGGTTGCCGGCCTGCCGCGCGGTGACCCACTTGCCGGTGCCGGCCGGGCCGCGCTGCGGGTTGTCCACCCGGGCGTCCGGCGAGTAGTCGGCGACGAACAGGGTGTCGTCGCGCGGGTCGATCTCGATCCGGAACGGGTTGCGCAGCCCCATCAGATAGATCTCGGGCCGGGCGTTCTCCGTACCGGGCTTGAACAGGTTGCCGCGCGGGATGGAGTACGAGCCGTCCCGGTTGACCTTGATGCGCAGCACCTTGCCGCGCAGGTCGTTGGTGTTGGCGGAGCTGCGCTGCGCGTCATACGCCGGGTTGCGGTCCGGGCGCTCGTCGATCGGCGTGTAGCCGGCCGAGTCGAACGGGTTGGTGTCGTCGCCGGTGGACAGGTACAGGTTGCCCGCCCGGTCGAAGACGATGTCGCCGCCGACGTGGCAGCAGATGCCCCGGTCGGCCTCGACCTCGATGATCTGCTGCTCGGTGCTCAGGTCCAGGGTGTTGCCGCGCAGCTGGAAGCGCGAGAGGCGGCTGACGCCCTCGAACGGCGCGAAGTCCTCGGGGGTGCCGGTGATGGGCGCGTCGCCCTCGTTGACGTCCGGGGTCTCCGGGTCATCGGCGGGGGTCTCCAGCGGAGGCGCGTAGTAGAGGTACACCCAGCGGTTGGTGACCCCGTTGAAGCCGGGGTCGATGGCGACGCTCTGCAGACCCTCCTCGTCGTGGGTGTACACGTCGAGCTGGGCCGCCAGGGTGTTGAGCCCGTTCCACGGGTTGTTGAGCCACACCTCCCCGCCACGGGTGGTGTGCAGCACGCGGCCGTCCGGGAGGACGGCCAGGTCGATCGGCTCGCCCGGGCTGTCGTTGAGGGTGACCTTCTGGAACTCGGAGGTCGGGGCCGGGGGGTTGGGCTCCGGGTGCGCGCCGTCATGGGCGGTCGCCGCGGCGGGTACGCTCAGCAGAGCGGCCGCCATCACCGCCACCCAGGCGGTCAGGGTCTTTTTTCTTCGCATTGCATCCCCAATTGGTGCAGTGACTTGCGGAGTGGGCCGGCGGTTCCAAGTCCGTGCCGTCCGTGCCGTCGGACAGCGCGGCTTCCCGGCGGCGGTCATCCGGCCGCCGCCAGGAGCACGTGGGGTGGTACGGGTTGGCTCCGGGCGTGCCGCCCGGGGCCGTCGCGCGCGGCTACTTGCGGCGCAGGTAGCCGTAGCCGACGCGCGCGGTCTCGATCGGCGTCACATCGGGGCGGTCGTTCTCCACGATGTACTCCTTGACCTGGTGCGCCTTGAAGATCCTCGGGAAGTCGATGATCCCGGTGCCCAGGTCGGAGGTGTCGCCGTCGGTGGCACTGCGGTCCTTGACGTGGTACTGGAGCACGCTCTGCGGAGCGGCCCGGATCACCTCCAGCGAGAAGCCCTCCACATCGCGCTCGCCCAGCTCGACGGCGGCGGTCACCGTCCAGTAGAGGTCGATCTCCAGGTGGACGTAGCGCGGGTCGAGTTCGGCGGTCAGGATGTCCCAGGGGGTACGGCCGCGGCCCAGGTCGGTGGTGAACTCGTGGGCGTGGTTGTGGTACCCGTAGCGGATCCCCGAGCGGCAGGCGGCACGCGCCTCGACGTTCATCCGCTCCGCCCAGCGCTGCCAGTCAGCGGCGCTGGAGGAGGCCAGGTAGGGCACGTTCATGTACTTCTGGCCCAGGATCCGGGCGTTGTCGATCTTCGTGCGCAGCGCCTCGTCGGTCTCGCTGATGCCCTCGTGGCTGGAGGTGGTGCGGATGCCGAGACGGTCGTGGAAGCGGCGCAGTTCACGGGCGGTCCGGCCGTGGTAGCCCGCCTGCTCGACCTTGTTGTAGCCGATGCGGGACAGCTCGCGCAGCGTCGCGTCGTACCCGGGCTCACCACCCAGCGAGTCGCGCAGCGTGTAGAGCTGGATGCTGATCTGGCCCGGGGGGACCAGCGGCTTGCGGCCGTTGCCGTGGCCGGGACCGCCCTGCACGGTCGCGGCCGGGCTCGCCGCGAGCGCGGTGGCGGCACCGCCGGCGGCCAGCGCGCCGGCGCCGAGCGCGACGGCCGCGCCGCGCAGCATCGAGCGGCGGCCCATGCCGCGCGCGGCCAGTGACTGGGTGAGCGTTCTGTCTCCGTCGAATCCGTAGCACATGACGGCTCCTGGGGGTTGGGGGTGGCCTACGGGGGTGGGAGTGGGGGGACGGGGCGAGCGTCAGGGGGTGGGGACGGCGGTCCAGACGCCGTTGCCCGCGGCGCTCTCCTCCACCGCCGCCAGCAGGCGCTGCACCCGCAGGCCGTCCGCGAAGGACGGTTCGGGGTCGGTGCCTTCGGCGATGGCGGTCAGCAGGTCGACGGACTGGTGGGCGAAGGCGTGCTCGTAGCCCAGGCCGTGGCCGGGCGGCCACCAGGCGTCGAGGTAGGGGTGTTCGGCCTCGGTGACGAGGATCCGGGTGAATCCCTGGGTGAGGGTGTCGGCGGTGGCGTCGTGGAAGTGCAGGACGTTGAGGTCCTCCAGGTCGAACGCCAGGCTCCCGCGGGTGCCGTTGAGTTCGAGCCGCAGCGCATTCTTGCGGCCCGTGGCGTACCGGGTCGCCTCGAACGAGGCCAGCGCCCCGCCACCCAACCGTGCGGTGAAGACGGCCGCGTCGTCCACGGTGACCTGCCCCGTGCCGCCGCTGCCGTCCGCGAGCGGGCGCTCGCGCACGAACGTCTCGGTGAGCCCGGAGACCCCGGTGATCCACTCACCCGTGACGTACTGGGTGATATCCACGGCGTGCGCCCCGATGTCGCCCAGCGCGCCGGACCCGGCCCGCTCGCGCGACATCCGCCAGGTGTACGGGGCGGTGGGGTCGCCCAGCCAGTCCTGGAGGTACCGGGCCCGTACGTGGCGCAGTTCGCCGATCCGGCCCTCCGCGACGAGGCGGCGGGCCAGGGTGAGGGCGGGGACCCGCCGGTAGGTGAAGCCCAGCATCGAACGGATCCCGCGGGCGCGGGCCGTCTCCGCCGCCGCCGCCATCGCCTCGGCCTCGGCGACCGAGTTGGCGAGCGGTTTCTCGCACAGCACGTGCTTGCCCGCTTCCAGCGCGGCGATCGCGATCTCCGCGTGGGTGTCGCCCGGGGTGCAGATGTCGACGATGCCGACATCGTCGCGGGCGATGAGCGCGCGCCAGTCCGTCTCGACGACGGGCCAGTCGAACCGGTCGGCGAGGTGGCCGGCGGCGTCCCGGTTGCGGCCTCCGAGGGCGGCGAAACGCGGACGCAGCGGGGGGTCGAAGAAGCTGCGGGCGTTGCGCCAGCCCTGGGAGTGGGCCGCTCCCATGAAGCCGTAACCGATCATGCCGATGCCGATGCCGCTCCGTTCCGCGCCCCGGGGGTCATCGCCCCGGGCCGGTGGTGGCGTTGGCGTGCTGCTGAGAGAGCTCATGAAGGCTGGCCTTCCTTAGGACTCGAAACCCATCGGGGTGTACTGGTCGAGGTTGTCGGCCGTCACGACGGGGGCGTCGAGCACGATGCGGCGCGGGACTTCGATCTGGACGAGGTCGGACAGGCCGCGGTTCTGGGCGATGAGACGGGCCAGCTTGATGCCGTCAGCGGCCTGGGTCGCCGGGTAGATGACGGTGGCCTCCATCTCGCCCGCCTCGATCCAGCGCATGGCGTTGGCGGAGCCGGCGCCGCCGATGAAGAAGAACTCGTCGCGCTCGGCGTTGTCGAAGGCGGCCTTGACGCCGACGCCCTGGTCGTCGTCGTGGTTCCAGATGATGTCGATCTCTGGCGCCGCCTGGAGCAGGTTGGAGGCGGCGCGCTCCCCCGAATCGACGGTGAACTCGGCGGCGACCCGGTTGTCGACGTCCTGCCCGCAGGCGGCGAGGGCATCGGCGAAGCCCTGGGAGCGTTCCTGGGTGAGCGGGAGCGAGTCGATGCCGGCGATCTCGGCGATGACGGCGTCGTCGCCGAGGTTGTGTTCGGCGATGAGCCCGCAGGCGTAATCGCCGGCGGAGACGCCCATGCCGTAGTTGTCGCCGAGGAGGGTGAGGCGGGCGGCGGCATCGTCGGAGAACTCGCGGTCCACGTTGATCACCGGGATGCCGGCCTCCATGGCCTGCATGGCGACCTCGGTGAGCGCGGCGCCGTCGATGGGCAGCAGGACGATGGCGTCCACCTGGTCGTTGATGAACGTCTCGATGTGGCTGACCTGGGTGCTGGGGTCGTCGGTGCCTTCGGCGACCCGCAGTTCGACGTCCTCGTACTGGGCGGCCGTCTCCGTGGCGAACTGACTGATGGCGCCCATCCATCCGTGGCCGGCCTGGGGTCCCGAGAAGCCGATGACGACGTTCTCGCCGGGGTCGTCGTTGGAGCTGACGGTGGTGGAACCACCTTCGCTGTCGCCGGTGTCGGCGGAGTTGCTGGTACAGGAGGCCAGCAGACCGGCGGTGGCGAGGGTGGCACAGGCCAGAGCGACTTTTCTGGGCATGGACATGGCTGTCTCCGAGCGAGAGAGAGATAAGGAGAAGGCGAAGCACGTGGTGCGTGGTGGTGCGGGTGGTGCGGATGGTGCGCGGGCGGCGCCGCGTCGCTAGGGCGTACTGCCCCGGGAGGCCACCCGCTGCTGGAGCAGCACGGCGGCGACGATGATCGCGCCCTTGGCCACGGCCTGGGTGGAGGTGTTGAGGTTGTTGAGCACGAACACATTGGTGAGCGTGGTGAAGATCAGCACCCCGAAAACGGTGCCGACGACTGTTCCGCGTCCGCCGCTGAGCAGCGTGCCGCCGATCACCACGGCGGCGATGGCGTCCAGTTCGTACAAGCTGCCGTGCGTCGCGATGCCGGCCGTCGTGCGGGCCATGATCATCACCGCGGCCAGCCCGCAGGCCAGCCCCAGCAGCACGTAGAGGATGGTGGTGTGCCGCCGGACATCGATGCCGGCCAGCCGGGCGGCCTCCGGGTTGCCGCCGACCGCGAGAGTACGGCGGCCGAAGGTGGTGCGATTCAGCAGCACCCAGCCGCCGGCCGCGACCAGCGCGAAGATGATGACCAGCACCGGGACGCCCAGCACCTTGCCGCCGAAGAAGTCGATCAGGCCGCGCTCGGTGAGCACCTGGGTCTTCTTGTCCGAGATGAGTTCGGCCAGACCGCGGGCCGCGGCCATCATCGCGAGGGTGACGATGAACGGCGCCATCTTCCCGTACGCGATCAGGAGTCCGTTGATGAGTCCGGCGCCCGCGCCCACCAGCAGCGCGGTGGTCACGATCACGATCCAGTGGAAGTCGGCCGCCATCTGCTGGGTGGCGAGCGTGGTGGCCCAGACCGAGGCCAGCGCCACCAGCGCGCCCACCGACAGGTCGATGCCACCGCCGGTGATGACGAACGTCATGCCGACGCTGATCACACCGATGACCGAGGCCGCCCGCAGGATCGTCATCATGTTGTCGAAGGAGCCGAACCGGTCGCCGACCGTGGCCAGTCCGACCACTCCCAGCAGCAACAGGGCGACCACCAGGCCCAGATTGCGGCCGGCCGGACTGCCGAGCAGGGCGCCGATCCGGGTCTTCCCGCTGGGCGGGGCCGGGGGCGCGGCGCCATCCGGCGCCTGCTGGGCGTGGGTCTGCGCGGTCACGCCGCATCACCTTCCATTACGAGGTCGAGCACGCGGTGCTCGTCGATGTCATCGGCGGCCGCCTCGGCGACGATCCGCCCGTCGGCTATCACCAGCACCCGGTCGGAGAGTCCGATGACCTCTTCGATCTCGCTGGAGACGACCACCACGGCGATGCCCTGGGCCGACAGTTCACGGATGAGGGCGTAGATCTCGGTCCGGGCGCCGACGTCCACGCCCCGGCTGGGCTCGTCCAGCAGCAGCACGCGGCAGCCGCGCAGCAGCCAGCGGGCGAGCACCACCTTCTGCTGGTTGCCGCCGGAGAGGTTGCCCACCGGCCGGGTCACTCCGGCCGGGCGCACGTCCAGCGCCTCGGTGTGCTCGGCGGCGGCCTCCTGCTCACTGCCGCTGTCCAGGAACCCGGCGCGCTGGAAGCGGGCGAGGGAGGCGAGGGTGATGTTGCGGTAGACGGCGTCCGAGAGGATGAGCGCCTGGCTCTTGCGCTCCTCGGGGCAGAAGCCGATGCCGGCCGCCATGGCGGAGCCGACCCGTCCCGGGCGCACCTTCTCGCCGCCGACCCGGACCGTTCCGGTGGCGGACTTGCGGGCGCCGTACACGGTTTCCAGGATCTCGGAGCGGCCGGAGCCGACCAGCCCGGCCAGGCCCAGGATCTCCCCGGGGCGCACGGCGAAGCCCACGTCGGAGAACTCGCCGGGACGGGAGAGGTTCTCCACCTCCAGCACCGGCTCCTCGCTCTCGCGCACGCCGGGGCGGTCAGGGAAGACGTACTCGATGGAGCGTCCGGTCATCAGCCGGATGATCTCCGAGGTCGGGGTGTCGGCGGCCGGGAGCCCGGTGGCGACGGTGCGGCCGTCCTTGAGGACGGTGATGCGGTCGCCGATGCGCCGGATCTCCTCCAGGCGGTGCGAGATGTAGATGATCGCGATGCCCTGGGCGGCCAGGTCGGCGACGACGGTGAACAGCCGGCCGACCTCCTCCTGGTCCAGGACGGCGGAGGGTTCGTCCATGATGATCAGGCGGGCGTCGTGCGACAGGGCCCTGGCCATCGAGACGATCTGCTTCCCGGCCGCCGAGAGCGCGCCGACCTCGGTGGTCGGTGACATCTCCGGGTGGCCCAGCCGCTTGAGCAGCTCGGCGGTGGCCGTGGTGATCTCCCGGCGGGCGGTGAAGCCGAAGGCGGCGCGCTCGTGCCCGAGGTAGATGTTCTCCGCCACCGACAGGCCGTCCACCAGGTCGAGTTCCTGGTAGATCGTCGCGATGCCGCGCTCCAGCGCCGCCTGCGGACGCGGGAAGCGGACCTCTTCGCCCTGCCACAGGATGCGGCCGGTGTCCGGCTGGTGCGCTCCGGCGAGCACCTTGATGAGGGTGGACTTGCCGGCGCCGTTCTGGCCGAGGAGGCAGTGCACCTCGCCGGGGAGAACGTCCAGGTCGATGCCGTCGAGGGCGCGGACGCCCGGGAAGTGCTTGACGATGCCGTGCATCGCCAGCAGCGGTTCGCCTGCGTCCGTGACCGGTGCCTGGTGCTGTGGCTGCTCCGGGGACGGGCCGGACGCCTTCGGTGGGCCTGTCATGGCCGTCAACGTAGGGAGGCTTTTGCCGGGAGTCAATAGAAAGTGCAGCAGTTTGTGCGGGAAGATCGGGTGGTACAAGACGTAAGCCCGGTGCGTTGTATCGTGAATCATGCGCTTACGGTCCGCAGTCGACAGAAGGGCAGGGCTCACCATGGCGGAGGCGGAAGACGGCCTGCCACCGGCCGGGCAGGCGGCCGGGGCCGCCACACTGCTGCGGCTGGTACGTGACGGCCGCCCGCGCACCCGGGCCGAACTCGTCGCGGAGACCGGCATGGGCCGCTCGGCCGTCGCCGAACGCGTGGACACCCTGCTCACCTCGGGGCTGCTGACCCAGACCGACAACGCCCGCTCTACCGGCGGCCGGCCGCCGTCGACCTTCGTCTTCAACCCGTCCTCGCGGGTCGTCCTGGCCGCCGATGTCGGCGCCACTCACGCCAAGACGGCGATCACCGACATGGCGGGGGCCGTGCTGGCCGAGGAAGACCTCACCCTGGAGATCGCGGCCGGGCCCGAGACCGTGCTCAAGCAGGTCAGCGAACATGGCGAGGCCCTGCTCGGCCGGGCGGGCCGGGACCGCGGCGACCTGCTCGGCATCGGCATCGGCCTGCCGGGGCCGGTCGAACACGCCTCGGGCAAGCCGACCAATCCGCCGATCATGCCCGGCTGGGACGGCTTCGACGTACCCGCGTACGTGGCCGACCTGCTCGGCACCCGGGCGCTGGTCGACAACGACGTCAACCTGATGGCGCTCGGCGAGCACCGCACCCAGTGGCCCGAGTGGCAGCACATGATCTACGTCAAGATCGCCACCGGCATCGGCAGCGGACTGATCGCCGACGGACGGCTGCACCGGGGCTCCCAGGGCGTGGCCGGCGACATGGGCCATGTGCAGCTGCCCAACGAGGCGGACGTCCCGTGCCGGTGCGGCAACACCGGCTGCCTGGAGGCGCTGGCCAGCGGGGCGGCCCTCGCGGCGAAACTGACCGAACTGGGGATGCCCGCGCTCAGCAGCGCCGATGTGGTGGCCCAGGCGCGCAACGGGTCGGTGACCACGCTGAAGCTGATCCGGCAGGCCGGACGGCACATCGGGGAGGTCCTGGCGACGGCGGTGAGCCTGTTCAACCCGTCCGGGATCGTGATCGGCGGGGCGCTCTCCCAGGCCGGCGAACACCTGGTGGCCGGCATCCGGGAGGTCGTCTACCAGCGGTCACTGCCGCTGGCGACCCAGGACCTGCGCATCGTCCAGTCGGCGGCCGGCGAACGGGCCGGGGTGTACGGGGCGGCCGCGATGGTGGTGGAACACGCCTTCACCCCGGCCGAACTCCCCCAGCACCTGCTGCCCCCGGCGCCCCGGGCGGCGACGGCCTGAGACCGGGCGCCCACGAGCCGTCCGGGCCGCCGGGCGCCCGCTCCCGGGCGCCCACGCATGACAAAGGGCCGGGCCCCGCATCCGAGGGATGCGGGGCCCGGCCTTCACGCGTGATTCAAAGGTGCGTGAGCGCCTCAGGATCAGGCGGGGACGATGTTCTCCGCCTGCGGGCCCTTCTGGCCCTGCACGACGTCGAAGGTCACCTTCTGGCCTTCCTGGAGCTCACGGAAACCCTGGGTGGCGATGTTCGAGTAGTGGGCGAAGACGTCGGGGCCGCCACCCTCCTGCTCGATGAAGCCGAAGCCCTTTTCCGAGTTGAACCACTTCACAGTGCCACTGGCCATGTCATATCTCCTTCGGGGCAGTACCGAAACCCGCACCTTGCGGGCTGCGTGTCGCCGCGATGATTGCCCCACCGGAGGAAAACCGGAAAAACAAAAAAACTCCCACCGGTCCGAGAGTAACGACCCCGGAAAGCGACAGGAGCATTTCACGTCTGGGAACCACAACTGCAACCAGTTTCCGAGGCTAGCACGAGACCGGGGGAGGACGAAGAAAAAACGTGAACAGGCTCCGAAGATCACCCTCCACACCGTGACGAATCGGTCACGGCGTGCGTCGTCCCGCCGTACGCGGCGAGAGCAACCCCGCCCCGACGCACCAGAGATCGAACAGACGTACCCGTTCTCCGGCGGCGCACGGCCACCGAATCATCCGAACGAGGTGTTTGTCACGGGAAGTTCCGGGACAGACCCGGGCGGTGGGCGCGGCGTGCCTACATTCGTGAGGCCGCTGACCGGGCGGGGACGGGAGAGGGGTGGCCGGGCCGATGCGACAGACCGTCCTGGAGGGCGTACCGGCCGACACGGGGCTCGCCCTGCTGCGCGAACTCGTCGACGAGGCCGTCTGGCTGGACCGCTCCCCCTACCTCAGCCACGCCTTCGGGACCGGGGGCACCGGACGCTGGCTGCGGCCCGCCGTCCTCCCCCGGCAGGCCGCGCGGAAGACGGCGGACCCCGTGGCCGGCGCGGGAACCGGCCGCCGGGTGGCTCTCGCCCCCGGCCCTGAACACGGCCCCCGGGCCGCCGAGTGGGCCCGGTCCCACGGGCACCGGCTGCTCTCCCCCGCCGCCGGCATCACCGCCACCGCCGGGGACAAGATCGACGCGCTGGCCCTGCTGGCCGAGGCCGGCGTCCCCGTGCCCGAACACGTCCTCGTCCCCGCCACCGGCCGCCGCGGCACCGCCGCGTACTGGCCCGCCCCGTGGAAACAGGCCGTCCTCCAGCGCCGCGAGAACACCCTGCGCGGCCGGGGCACCGTCCGCGTCACCAGCCGCCCCGAACTGACCCGGGCGCTGTGCGTGTGGGAGGGCCACCGCCTCAAACTCAGCCGACTGGTGCCCGGCCTGCCGCTCACCGTCACCGGCTGCGCCGGAGGCGACCGCACCGTGGTCTCCGCCGTCTCCCACCAGTTGGTGGGGCTGCCGGAGCTGACCCCGCACTGGGGCACCCCGTGCGGCGGCCAGCTGGCCGGGCCCGCCGACCTGCCGCCGGGGGTGCACGCGGCGGCCCGGGACGCCGCGCACCGGGTCGGCGAGGTGCTGCGCGGACGTGGCTACCGGGGCGTGTTCGGGCTCGACCTGGTCGCCGAGGACGGCCGGGTACTGGCGGTGGAGATCAACCCCGGCTTCCAGACGGCGGTCTCCCTCACCCACGCCGCCGAGCGGGCCGCCGGACTGCTGCCCGTCCTGGGGCTGCACATCCTGGCCCAGCTGCTGCCCGCCCTGCCCGCCTCCCGCGCGGTGCACGGCGATCTCCCGCCGCTGAGCCAGATCCTGGTGCACGCGCGGCGCGCGGCCGGCCTCGGCCCGGACCTGCCGAGCCCCGGCCGGTACCGGCTGACTCCGCACGGCCCGCGCCCGCTCGCCGGCAGCCCGCCGCTGACGGAGCTGGCGCCGGGCGAGGCACTGTGCTGGCCGCGCGTGGTACGCGGGGACGGCCCGGTGCGTACCGGCGACGAACTCATGCTGGTGCAGTTCAACGACCGCACGGTGCCGCTCGTCCCGCGCCCGCGGCTCGGTACGGCCGCCAGCGGCTGGGCGACGGCCATCAACCGGGCGCTGGGCGCGGGACGGTAGCGGGACGCTCAGCCGGCGGGCGCCGGGGCCGGCACGGATCCCTCCTCGACCGGCGGCACGGACTCCTCGTCCGCCGCGGTGATCTCGTCCCGCGGCGGGCACGCCTCGGCGGCCTCCCCGGCCTCGGCCGCTTCCGGCGCCGGTGCGACGGTGGGCGGCACCTCCCGCGGCGCTTCGGCGATCCCGTCCGCCTCGGGCACCGGCACGATCTCGGGGGCCGCCTCCAGCGGGGCGTCGCCGTCCTCGTCCACCGGCGGGACCGGCGCTGGCACCTCCTCCCGCGGCGCCTCGGTGGCCTCGTCCACCGGCGCGGGCGCGGGCGCGGCCGGCGCCTCGTCCAGGGCCTCCACCTCGGGCGACGGCGCGGGCTTGTCCGCGGCCGAGGCCGACGCCACGCCCCACCCGGCCACGGCCAGGGCACCCCCGGCCGCCAGACCGACCAGCACCCGGCGCATCCGCTGCTTACGTACGTTCATCACCACTCCAACCGAACCACGCGACTGGGGCCGACTGCCCCTCGCACAAAGGGAGTACGGAGCGGAGCCGCGCCGGGTTGCACGGCCGGCGACGCTTGTCCCGGCGCCGGGCCCCGGCGAGACTGGGCCGCATGCAGGGGGACCAGGAGCAGACGCAGGGACGGGCGCGGGCGCAGGGCCGCAACGAGTTCTCGGGCCGGGCCCGGAATGTGGTCCAGGCCCACACCGTCCATCTGCACGAGAGCGCACCCCCGGCCCCCGCCGTACCGCGCATGGCACCCGCCGCCCCGACCCGGTTCGTCGTCCGGGAGGAACTGGGCCGTGCGATCACCGAGGCGCTGCGCCCCGGCGCCCGCGTGGTGCTGGCCGGAGGCGGCGGCTACGGCAAAACCGCCATGGCCGGCTGGGCGGCACGCGGCTTCGAGGGCGCGGTGCTCTGGGCCGAACTGGGGCAACAGCCCGGCACGGAACGGATCGTGGCCTCCCTCGCCGGCCTGACCGCCGCGCTCACCGGTGGCCGGGCCCGGACCTACGCCGATGTACACGCGGCGTCCGGGGCGTTCGGCTCGGCCGTCGCGGCGGCGCGCGGACGGACCCTGCTGGTGGTGGACGACGCCTGGCAGGCGGACGACGTACGGCCGTTCCTGATCGGGGCCAACGGGCTCACCGTCCTCGTCACCACCCGCCGCCCCGGCCTGGTGGACGGCACGGAGATCCGGGTGGACGCGATGAACGACCACGAGGCGGTCGCCCTCCTCGGCGGCGGCGACCATGCCCCGCTGCTGCCGCTGCTGGACCGGATCGGCCGCTGGCCGCTGGCGCTCGCCATGCTGCGCGGCCTCGTCACCCTGGACGGCATGACCGTCACCGAAGCGGTCGCCGCCCTGATCGGGGAACTGGACGCCGCGGGACCGGCCGCCCTCGACGAGCTGTACGACGACCGGCAGGTACGCGGCATCGCCCGCACCCTGGAGCTGAGCCTGCTGGACCTCCCGGGACCGGACTCCCGCGACCGCTACGTCTCCCTGGCCGCCTTCCCCGAGGGCGAGGTGATCCCGTACTGGCTGCTCGGCCGGCTGTGGGGATTGAACCCGCTGCGCACGAGGAACGAGGCGCGCCGCTTCGTCTCCCGTTCCCTGGCCCAGCTCCCGCACCCCGGCGGCCTCCAGATGCACGACCTCCCCAGGGAGACCCTGCGCCGGGCGGAGCCGGAGCGGATGGCGGCGGTCAGCGCCCAACTCCTCGACGCGCTGCGCCCGGCGGACGGCTGGCACGCCCTGCCGGAGCCGGAGCGCGATGTCCTGCAGGGGCTGGCCTACCACCTGCGTCAGGCGGGCCGCCCGGACGAACTCGGCGCGCTGCTGCGGGACATGCGCTTCGTGGTCGCCCGGCTGGCGGATCACGGGCCCACCGCCCTGGAGGCGGACCTGGCGATCCACGCGTCGACCCATCCGGCGGACGAGCACGCGCGGGAACTCACCGTGCTCGTCCGCCAGGAGAGCCACCTGCTGACCGGCCCCGGCCTGTCGGCCACCGATGTGGCCGTCACGCTGGACAGCCGGCTGCGCGGCCGGCCCCTGACGATGACGCCGGGACCACACGTCCCGCTGCGCGCCCGGCACCCCCTGCCGGACCGCGACGACGGCACCCTGCTGCGATCGGTGCCCATCCGTGGCGACGGAGGGTCCGCCGAGTTCATGGAGGCGCATCCGAGCCTGCCGCTGCTGGCCACCGCCGGTTACGGGCCGTCCGTCGCGATCCATGACACGCGGACCTGGCAGGTGACCGGCTCGATCGAGATCCCGGGCGCGATCATCAGCGCCGCCCGCTGGAGCCCGGACGGGCGGTGGCTGGCGCTGCTCGGCGACACGGACCGGTTCACCGAGCGGCCCCGCGCGCAGGATCCGGACGATGTGGACACCCGTACCGTCGTCTTCGCGCTGTCGGTGGTCGATCCGCACACGGGGGCCGAGCTGGATGTCCTTCCGGTACCGGGCCGCGGGTTGTTCCCCAGCACCCCGCCGGAATTCACCTGGGCCCCGGACTCCAACTCGCTGGCGGTGATCCGGTCCGAGCGCGAGGTGCAGCGGTGGGAGCCGGGGTCCGGCAAGGACCCCGACCCGCTGCCCGGCCCGCCCGACGACGGCCTCGGCGCGTGGGACACCCTGGACTGGCACCCCACGCACGGTCTGCTCGCCCATGCCGCGGGCGACCATGACACCGAAGGGGCACTGCTGCACTGGCCGGATCCGGATACCGGTCGGGCGCCGTCGGTGTGGCGCCACCCGGACTTCCGCGGTGCCGGTGCGGGGCTGCGCTGGCGGCCCGGCGGTTCGACAGCGGTGGTGACCGCGCGCGGACAGTGGATGCTGGTGTTCACCCGTACCCGGCAAGTGTTCACGCATCCGGACAACTCGTGCCGGACGCGGGCCTGGTGGTCACCCGACGGCGCGGCCCTGGCGGGACTCCACGGTCCGTCCGCCGAACTGGTCTCGTGGCGGGTGCCGGACGACGCCGAGATCGCCCGGGGCGCGGCACCGCACCGCGTGCCGGGCGGGGTCCAGCCCGGCAACTTCGTCGCGATCAACGAGAACGTCGTCTGGCAGCCGGACCGTACGGCGATCGCCACCGCGCTGGACCGCAAGACGCTCAAACTCTGGCGGCCGATGACCTCGCGCGTCGCGGAACGCCCCCCGGCCGGCCACGGACTGTGGCGCGCGGCATGGCGCCCCGACGGCCGGGCGCTGGCCGTGCGGGACGGCGGCGGCATGTGGCGCACGACCGAACGCGGCCTTCCGTCGACGGGGCTCCCGGCACGGTCCGATCCGCCCTCCTGGGTCCCCCGGGATCCGCAGCGGAACGTCGGCGAAACCTTGCGGGAGCTGGGTGAGGCGCGGGAGTGGGAGTCGGCCCACGGCCGCAGCGTGCTGGTCGAGTTCGCCCCCGGCGAGCGTGCCTACGCCGTGGCGCGCTGGATGGAGCCCCTGCGGGTGGTCTCCACGGACCTCGGCGCGCACACGCTCCCCCTCCCCGAGAACACCTGGCGCTGGGCCGCGCTCTGCTTCACCCCCGGCGGGGAGCGGGTCATCGCCGCCGGCCGCCGGGGGCAGTCCACGCGCCTGACCCAGTGGTCACTGACCGACGCCGCACCGCAGACCTCCGCGACGCACTGGGTCGCGGATCACTCCGCCCCGGTCACGCCGCCGATCGAGCACATCCGGCGCGTCACCGCCGACGACACCCACCTGGCGCTGATCGCCAATCCGCGCCTGATCGGTCTGTTCGACCTGGCCAGCCTGCGTCCGCTGTGCTGGCTGCGGACGAACTCCCCCGTGCACGACGCGGCGTTCTCACCGTCCGGCGAGGAGTTGGCCGTCGTCGGCGAGGCCGGCCCGTACCTCTTCTCCGTCTCCCCCTGACCCAGGCGCCGGTCCCCCGTCCGGCCCGCCCCCCGACGGGCCGGTTCGCGGGCGTACCTGCGTACGTGATCCGACACCGCGCAACCTAGCCGCAGCCACTGACAATCGGCGGTGGCGCGGGCGGCCCGCCCGGGTAAGGGTGGGGGAACCGACCAGGAGGGGGAGAACGTGCTGGAGGAACTGATCATCGCCGGGGGCGCCACCGTCGTCGGAGCGATGGCCACCGAGGGGTGGCAGGTGGCCCGGGACGGGGTGGTGCGGCTGTTCCGGCGGGGTGCCGACGACGACGAGGAAGTCACCCAGATCCAGGGGCAGCTGGACCGGTCGGCGGCCCGGGTGGGGCGCGCCGAGGATGCCGGGCAGGCGCGGGCGCGGCTCGCCCCGCTCTGGCAGGACGAGTTCGAGGATCTGCTGCGCCGGCATCCGGAGGCCGCCGAGGAGTTGCGGGAGCTGATCGGGGAGATCTCGGCGGCGCTGACCACCGACCAGCGCGACCGGGTCGCCGCCGACATCCGCGGCCAGGTGCAGCACGTCACCACGCACGACAACAGCAGCGCCTACGTGGCGCAGGGCGGCGACGTCCACGTGTACCACCGCGACGAGCGGTGAGCCGCCAGGTCTTCCACGTCGAGAGCGGCTACGGCTACGGGGTGGTCGGCGCCGACCTGCACGTCTTCGCCGACCGGGGCCCGGTGTACCTGCTCGCGGAGTACCGCTCCGCCGCCCTCCCGGCCGGCCGCCGCGTACCGCCGGGGCAGCCGAGCCGGCTGCTCAACTCCCGCTACGAGGTGGTGGACTTCACCGGCCGGGAGCCCGAGCGGGCCGCCCTGGCCGGCTGGCGTGACACGGACGAGGAGCTGTCCGTGCTGTGGCTGCATGGCCCCGGCGGGCAGGGCAAGTCCCGGCTGGCCGCCCAGGTCGCCGCCGAGAGTGCGGCGGCCGGCTGGAAGGTGGTCACCGCGACCCACGGCCCGGGCACCCTCGTGCCCTCCCCCGGCAGCCACGACGTACGCCCCGGGCCCGGCGCCCGCGGCCTGCTGCTGATCGTCGACTACGCCGACCGCTGGCCGCTCACCCACCTCACCTGGCTGCTCAGCAACAAACTGCTGGATCTGCCCCTGCCCACCCGGGTGTTGCTGCTGGCACGTTCCGCGTCCGCCTGGCCGGCCGTGCGCGGCGCGCTGGAGGGGGGCGAACGGTGGGCCGGGACCCGGGACCTGGCGCTGGAGCCGGTGGACGAGGGGCGGGAGGCGATGTTCCGCACGGCCCGGGACTGCTTCGCCGCCCGCTACGGACTCCGGGACCCCGGCGCGGTCGAGCCGCCCGGACCGCTGGACGGACCGGAGTTCGGGCTGGTGCTGGCGCTGCACATGGCCGCGCTGGTGGCCGTGGACGCGTACGCCCGCGCCGATGACCTGGCACCCCCACGGGACATGGCGGGCCTGTCCGCGTACCTCCTGCACCGCGAAGCGGCGCACTGGCGCCGCCGGTACGAGAACCACCGCGAGGGTCTCGACCACCCGACGCCGCCGGGCGAGCTGCGGCGAGCGGTGTTCACGGCCGTGCTGACCGGTGCCGCCCCGCACGCGGACGGCGTCGCGGCCCTGGGGCGGCTCGGCTTCGGTGCGGAGTCGGCCGGCCGGCTGCTGGATGATCACCGCGCCTGCTATCCGCCGGGGGAGCCGGGAGCTGTCCTCGAACCGCTGTACCCGGACCGGCTGGCCGAGGACTTTCTGGCGCTCACCCTCCCCGGCCACCCGGTCGGCGGCGATCCCGGGGAGCCCTGGGCACCCGACGCGGTGCGGGGGTTGCTGGCCCGTGACCCGGCGGGTGCCGCACCGGGGTACGCGGGGCGGGCGCTCACCTTCCTGGCCGCCGCCGCGGCGCCGCGCCGCTGGCCGCACGTGGCCGGGGTGCTGGCGGAGCTGCTCGGCGCCGACCCGGCGCTGGCTGTCGACGCGGGCGGCGCCGCGCTCGGGGCGCTGGCCGAGGTCGAGCTGGCCGCTCCGGTGCTGGAGGCCGTGGGCGGCGCCCTGCCCGAGCTGGGGCAGCTCGATCTCGACGCGGGCATCGCGCCGTTCGCCGAACGGCTGAGCACGGTACGGCTGGCCGCCGCCGGAACGCCCCGCGAGCGGGCCCTGGTGCTTCAGGAGCTGGGTTTCCGGCTGGCGCGGGCGGGCCGGCGCGAGGAGGCACTGACCGCCAGCCGCCGGGCGGTGGAGGAGCTGAGACAGACGGCGGACCCGGACGCGGACCCGGCCGAGCTGGCCGCTGCGCTGGGGCAGCTGGCCGAACAGGCGGGCCGGGCGGGACGCCGGGCGGAGAGCGTACGGGCGGCGCGGGAAGCCGTCGCGCTGCACCGGCGGCTGACCCGTGCGGATCCGGTGATGTACGAACCCGAACTCGCCGTCTCGCTCTCGCAGCTGGGCCAGGGGCTGCTGCGCCAGCGGCGCGGCCGGGAGGCGCTGGCCACCATGGAACGGGCGGTGGGCACCTTTCAGCGGCTGGCCGCCTCGGACCCCTCGGAGTACGAGCCCGCGCTGGCGATCTCCCTGGGCAACCTCGGCGCCCTGCTGTGGAGTCACCGGCGGTGGGCGGACGGGCGGCAGGCCGTCGAGCGGGCGGTGGACATCCTGCGGCAGCGGATGGCGGGCGGCCCCTCCGGGGGTGCACTGGGCCGGGCGATGACGGTGGAGGAGTCCGACCTGGCGCAGCTGCTGGGCAACCTGGCGGTGATGTGCTGGTCGGCCGGGCAGCGCCCGCAGGGGGTGGCCGCCGCCGAGGAGTCGGCCGGCATCTTCCGGCGGGCGGCCGAGGCCAACCCCGCCGCGTTCGAACCCGAACTGGCCCGGGTACTGCACGATCTGAGCCGCTTCCTGCCCGAGTCCGGCCGCTGGCGGGACGGCCTGAACGCCGGCGACGAAGCCGTCACGCTCTACCGGCGGCGGCTCGCGCAGACCGCCGAGGACGCCACCAGCCCCCGGACGTACGAGGCGGAACTGGCCCGTGCGCTGCGACGGTCCGCGTGGTCCCGGATCCACGCGGGGCACGAACCGGCCGTGGCACGGGCGGCGGCGGACGAGGCGATCGGGTACTACCGGCGGCTGGTCGGGGTGCGGCCCTCCTGGTTCGGCGAGGATCTGCGGGACGCGCTCAAGGCCCGGCAGGCGGCCGAGGACCGGGCCGCCGGCATCCCCGTCGAGCCGGCCCCGCGGACCTGGATGGCGGAGGAGCACTGGGTGGTGCTGCTCAACCAGGACGAGATATGGCAGGACGCCCAGAACAACCGCTACCGCCTCGACAGCATGTCACCGGCCTACTGCCGCAATGTCGCCCGGTTCGTCCTGCGGCAGGCCGACGAGATCGTGCATCTGCTCGTCGAGCACCTGGGCATCGCGCCCGACGCCCTCGGCCTGCGCCGGGAGGAGCGGGCGACGGCCTGGCTGGAACGGCAGCCGCTGCTCATCGCGCTGCGCCGCCGCGCCCGTGGGCTCGACGCCCGGCCGGCGCGGTGCCACTGCGGCTACCCGATCCGGCCGGACTGGCACCACGGGCACTGCTACCCGGGGATCGTCGTGGACTGACACCCACCGGCCCCCGGGCCTCCCTACGGGCGCCCCGGCACGTCCGGGCCACCCGGCGCGTGCCCACGGGTCAGCGGTGGTACGCCGGGGCCGGGCCCCGCAGGGTGTGCCAGACGGCGTCGACGCGGTCCAGGGCCTCGGCCGGCAGCGGGCCGCGCCCGGCCGACGTGATGTTGGCGCGCAGCTGGCCGGGCGTGGAGGCGCCGATCAGCACCCCGTTGACCAGCGGCCGGTCCACCAGCCAGCGCAGCGCCAGTTCGGGCAGCGGGATGCCGAGCCCGTCCGCGACCACCGTCAGTTCGGTGACGGCCGCGAACAACCGCCGGTCCCAGTACCGCTCGCGGTACATCGCCGCCAGCCGCGAGTCCCGGAACCTTCCGTGCTCCGGCGGCTCCCCGAACCGGTGCCGCCCGGTCAGCAGCCCGCCGCCCAGCGGGTTGTAGACGATGGTGGAGATCCCGGCCGACGCCGCGTACTCCGCGTACTCCTCCTCGACGCGCCGCGCGATCAGGTTGTACAGCGACTGCGAGACCCCCGGGACGGGGGCGCCGCGCAGCCGGGCCTCGGCGCGCAGTTCGGCGATGCGCCAGGCGGAGTGGTTGGAGACACCGACCGCCCCGATGCGGCCCTCCGCCGCCAGCGCGGCGAGGGCGTCCAGGGTCTCGGCGATCTCCGTCTCCCGGTCCGGCTTGTGCAGGTAGAAGAGGTCGAGGCGATCGGTGCGCAGCCGCCGCAGGCTGCCCTCGACGCTGCGCCGCAGCGCGCCGGCGGACAGCGGGGCGGCCCCGGCGGCGTCCTCGTGCGGCATCCCCGCCTTGGAGGCGACCGCGAACCGCTCGCGGCGCCCGCCGGCCGCCAGCAGCTCGCCCAGCATCTCCTCGCAGGCCCCGCCCGCGTACACGTTGGCGGTGTCCAGCTGGGTGATGCCGCTTTCCTCGGCGAGATCGAGCATGGCGGCGGCTCCGGCCGCGTCGACGGTGTCGCCGAAGGTCATGGTGCCGAGCACCAGTTCAGCGGGCATGGGCGGGGGCTCCTTCGGTGAACGGGGTGCGCGGGGCCCTCGCCGGGCGGTACGGGGGCAGCACCGGCCGGCAGCGGCGGGTGCCGGGGTGAGCGTGCCGGGCGGGCCGGTGCGGGGCGCGCGGGCCGGCGGACGCGGGTCGTACGCCCGGACCGCCGGGTCCGGGTCGCACGTCCGGCGGGCGACGGTGGGTTGGCCGGGGTGCCCGTGGCCGTGAAGCGGGACGACGGTGTGGACGCCGGGCGCACGGTCGAGCCGACGAGGTGGGTACGACCATGCGGCAGAGAATATCCGCGCGAGGCCAGAAATCGGCGGTCATCACCCGGTGCCCGTGGACATGAGGTCCGAGGGGACGAGGGCCGGCGGCGCGCGGCGCCCGCTCACCGTGCGGCGTGCCGGGGAGGAGAACGTCAACACCTTCGGCGGCTGGGTCGCGCGATGACAGCGGGCGGCACCCCGGGGGAGGGTGCCGCCCGGTGTCCCGGGTCCGCCGCCCTGAACCCGTCCGCCCCCGGTACGGCGGGGGCGGACGTCCGGCGGACCCGGGGCCGTTGACCGGCTCAGACCCCGGCCGTCTCCTTCTCCACCGGGGCCTGCTCCGGCGCGGTGCCGCCCTCCCGCAGGCCGATCCGGGCGTGGATCCTGCGCAGCGGCCCCGGCGCGTACCAGTTCCAGCGGCCCAGCAGGCGCATCGAGGCCGGTACCAGCACGCCGCGCACCACCACGGCGTCCAGCAGGATCGCCAGCCCGCTGCCCAGGCCGAACATCTGCATGAAGCTGATCTGCGAGGTGCCGAAGGCGAAGAAGCTCACCGCGAGCAGCAGGGCCGCGGCGGTGACGATGCGGCCGGTGTGCCCGAGGCCGTCGGCGACGGCCGTCTCGTTGTCCGCGCCGGCGTCGTGGAGTTCCCTGATCCGGCTGGTGATGAACACCTCGTAGTCCATCGACAGGCCGAAAGCGATGCAGAACATCAGCACCGTCATGGCGACTTCCATCGGCTGCGGGGTGAAGCCGAGCGGCGAGGACAGGTTGCCGTCCTGGAAGATCCAGGTCATCACGCCGAGAGTGGCGCCCAGGGTGATCATGTTGAGGACCAGGGCGCGCAGCGGCTGCACGACGCTGCCGGTGAACAGGAACAGCAGGATGAAGGTGGTGACGGCGATCAGGCCCAGGGCGAGCGGGATCCGTTCGCCGATGGAGTCCTTGGAATCGATGAGGGACGCGTCCGAGCCGCCGACCAGCGGCTGGGACCCGTCCGGGCCGCTCACCGCGCGGACCTCCCTGACCAGGTCCTGCGCGGCGTCGGACGCCGGGGCCAGCCCGCTCACCAGGGTGATCCGTTCCGCGTCGGGGCGGCCGAGACCGGGGTTGCCGGGGGCCGTGGCCGCGGGCTCCCCCTCGGTGAAGGCGCCCGCGCTGGTCTCGACCCGGACGACGCCGGGCAGCGCGGACAGTTCGACCGCGTACGCGGCCAGTTCGTCCCGGCCGACGCCCCGGTCGATGACGACGTGCACGGCGGCGTCGTCGTTGCCGTCGAAGTCGTTCCGCAGCGCCTCGGAGACCTGACGGCTCTCGGCACCGGTGGGCAGCACCCGCTCGTCGGGGACGCCGAAGGTGATGCCGAGCAGCGGGGCCGTGGCCGCCACCAGCACCGCGAGGACCGGCAGCGCGGTGAGCACCGGACGGCGCATGACGGTACGGGCCAGCCGACCCCACAGCGAGCCGCCCGCGTCGCGGACCCCCGCCTTCGCCCAGGGCATCCGGCCCTTGTTCACCCGGTGCCCCAGGACCATGAACAGCGCCGGCATGACGAACAGGGTGCTGACGGCGGCGATGACCACGACCCCGACCCCGGCGTACCCGATCGACCGCAGGAAGTACTGCGGGAAGACCAGCAGGGTGCCCAGCGCCGCCGCCACCGTCGCGGCGGAGAACGCGACGGTCCGGCCCGCCGTGGCGACCGTCTGCCGCACGGCGTCCTCGACCCGGGTCCCGGCCGCGAGCTGCTCGCGGAACCGGCTGGTCATCAGCAGCGCGTAGTCGACACCAAGTCCCAGGCCCAGTGCGGTGGTCAGGTTGGTCGCGGAGATCGACACCTCGGTGATCGAGCCGAGGACCGTCAGCTGCGCGAACGTTCCGGCGATGGCGATGATCACGATGACCAGCGGCAGCAGGGCCGCGACGACGCTGCCGAAGACGACCAGGAGCAGCAGGAGCACCAGCGGGACGGCGATGATCTCCGCCAGGATGAGGTCGTCGACCACCTGCGTGGACATGTCGGAGCCCACGGCGGCGGCGCCCCCGGCGCGTACGGTCAGCGTGCTGTCGTACGTGCCGGTGTAGGTGTCGATGACGGCGTCGGTGTTCTCCTGGAGTTCCATCTCGTCGCCCGCCACATGGACGAGGACGATGGCACCCCTGCCGTCCCGCGAGCGCAGGTCCGGGCTGCCGGTGTCCCAGTAGGAGACGATGTTGGCGAGGTGCTCCTCCGCGCGCAGTTCGGCCAGCAGCGCCTCGCCGCTCTCCCTGGCGGCCGGGTCGTCGACCCCGTCCGGGGCGCCGACCAGCAGGATCAGATTGGTGCCTCCGCCGAATTTCTCCTCGATGAGCTCCCCGGCCCGGGTGGAGGAGGACGCCGGATCGTCGAACCCGCCGCCCCGCAGTTTCTCGAAGGCGCCGCCGCCCACGGCGCCCATCACGAGCACCGCCACGAAGGCGGCGATGAGGACGAGCCGGGGCCGGCGGATCGCCAGCTCGGCTATACGGTCAAACACGTACATTCTCCTTGGAAGCGCGCAGGGTGAAACGGGCTGGTGAATCGGGCTGGTGAATCGGGATAGGGCAGCGGGGTGACTGCGGGGAAACCGACCGGGTGCTCCGCGGGGGCACTTCGCCCTGATCACAGGCGGGTGCGGTGACGCACTCCTCGTCGCCGGCACGACGTTAGTGAGCCGGACACGGATGCGGGAGTGTCAGATTTCCCTGACACCCCCGCACATTTGTCACCCGGCGGGAGCGGCATAGGGTCACCGCATGCCCGCAGACGACGACGCGCATCCCCCGCTCTCCCTGCGCGAGAGGCGGCGGGCCACCGCCACCCGGGAAATCCTGGAGACCGCCGAGCGCCAGGTCATCCGGAAGGGGCCGGAAGGTCTGTCCCTGCGCGGGATCGCCCGCGATCTCCGGATGAGCGTGCAGTCGCTCTACCACTACTTCCCCCACCGGAACGCCCTGATCACCGGGCTCATCACCAAGACCTACGACGACCTGGGCGACGCCGTGCGGGCCGGTGTCGACTCCGTGCCGGAGGGCGAGGTCGTGGCCCGCGTGCTGGCCGGCGTCGAGGCGTACCGGCGGTGGTCCCTCACCCACCCTGAGCTGTTCCAGCTGCTGTACGGGACACCGCTGCGCGGCTACGCGGCGCCACCGGAGGGGCCCACCACCCAGGCGGTGCGCCGGATCAGCGCGATCTTCGAGCACGAACTGTTCGGCGGCTTCACCCCGGAACAGCTCGCCGCGGCCGATGTCCCGCCCCTGTCACCCGAACTCCGCGCCCATCTGAACCTTCTGGGCGCGGGCGTCCTGCCGACGCCCGCGACATCGCTGCTGCTCAGCATGTGGGGACACATGCACGGGCTCATCGTCCTGGAGGTGTTCGGCCACACCGCGTTCGTGGGACCCGAGCACCAGGCGGAGATCTTCCGCATGTCCATGCACACCATGCTGGAGGACACCTACCGCCGCATCGCCTCGCCCGGCTCCCGCTGAAGGGGACAGTGGCGGGTAGCCGGGACATGACTCGTCCGGCCCCGGAGGCCGCATGTCCACGCCGCTTCGCGCGGGCGCACGACCCGCAGCTCATGGAAGCCCAGACTGGGCGAGGGCGGGCAGCCCCAATCCGGAGCGCTGACATCACGTAGTGGCGCCGGGGCCTGTGCTCCAGCTGGTGCGGAGCCCTCGCGTCACTGTGGCGGCGCACACGGCGATGGAGAAACTCACCCAAAGCATGTACTCACATGCAAAGAGCGACTTCTCTCGGCGCCTCTGTGCTAAATTCGCACACATGGAAATCGGAAGGCGGGTGGCCGAGGCCAGAGGAGAACTCGGCGTCACTCAGGCTCAACTTGCCGCTTCCCTCGGCATGGACCGAACCGTACTTGCGAAGATCGAGTCCGGAAGTCGTCGCGTGGCTGCCGTGGAGCTCGTGGCGATCGCACGTGAACTGAGGCGTCGCGTCGAATGGTTCGTCGATGAGGCCCCACCCGCACTCGCGTCCTACCGAAAAGCCCAGCCAGAGGTGGCTGTGCAGGCCATCGACACCGAACTCGACTCGCTCGTCCGGGACGCCGAGTTCGTCACGGACCACTGTCCCGATCTCGTGAAGGGCCAACCCGACACCCTGCCACGACCCGCTACGGCGGAAGAAGCCGAGAAGCTTGCCGCCTCGGCCCGGCAACTGCTCGACCTGGAGCCGGAGCAACCGGCCCACGACCTCTCCGGGCTGGTCGCCCGTGTAGGGCTGCTCCTGTTCGCGATGGATCTGGGCGAGGGAGCGGATGCCGGCACGGTACTTCTGAGGCGCGGTGGCATCGCCCTCGTCAACGGACACTGGCGGGTCGGCAGGCGGCGCCTCGCCGCCGCCCACGAACTGGGGCACTACCTGATCGCGGACCAGTTCTCGCTGGACTGGCGGATCGCCACCTCCCAGGCTCATGACCTCGAAGCGAGACTGGACCGCTTCGCACGCGCTCTCCTCCTGCCCGGCGATGACCTCCGGCAGCGCTGGGCGGCCTGGCTCGGTACAGCGGATGAGACATGGCGAGATGCCGCAGTGCGCGCCGCCAGCCACTATGGAGCCGACATGGCGACGCTGGCGCGCAGACTTTCCGAGATCGGCCTGGTGGAGAAGCACCAGGCGGACGACATTCGCCGGGTGAACACCAAGCAGGCCGACATCGTGGAGAAGAACCTGGTCGTCCGGGACGAACTCGCACCAGTGGCCCTGCCGCGCTCCTACGAGCAGGGCGTACTGAAGCTCTACCGGCGCGAGACCATCACTGCGGAACGCGCTCTTGGGCTGCTCCGTGGAAACTTCGACCGGGATTCGCTGCCCGACCTGCCTCACGCGCCGGAGGCGGAGATCTGGGAAGTGACGTCGTGACTGAGCCCGAGTCGGCTTACGTACTGGACACCGGGCCGCTGAGCCATTTCGCAAAGGCGCAGTGGCTGGGGGTGCTCAAGATCCTGCTGAAGGAACACAGCGTGCTGATTCCCGACCTGGTCGCGGAGGAGTTGCGCAACGGAGCTCAACAACATCATCATCTGCACTCGGTACTGGAGGCCGACTGGATCCGGACCGTCTCGCTCGAAACGCCCGTCCAGCTCAAGGCGTTCGTCCACTACGAGCGGCGCCTGGTCGGTCCGGACGGACGCAACGTCGGCGAGTGCGGTGTCCTCGCGTTAGCCGAGTCCCTGCCGGAGGCCGTGGCCGTCGTCGATGACCGAGTGGCCAAGGCAGCCGCCCGGGGCCGCCCTGTGACACTGCGTCGGACACTGGGACTCCTGTGTGATGGCGTCCGCGCCGGACTTCTCACGGTTCCGCTGGTTTCCGCGGTCGCAGATGACCTGATCGTGAGCAAGTACCGTCTCCCCTTCGGGCCCGGGGGCTTCGCCGAATGGTCCGAGAAGGAAAGACTCTTCTGACCTCTGGCCGACGGGGCCACCCGTAGGAGGCTCGCTACATGAACCGAGCGCGAAGCCCACGCGCCGCGGCGGAACGCCGGGAGACACAAGCCCCACGCCGACGTGGCCATCTCTGTTGGGTAGCTACCGGGAACGGGCCTTCCAGAAAGGGCCATCAGGAGCATTCACTCTTCCGGCGTCCCCCGTTCGCCGCGTTCCCCCGGCGCCCGGTCCCGGACCGGATCCTGCCGTCCGACCCCGACCCTCGGCTCGGGCCCGGGAGGGCAGCACCGCACGCTCCCCCACGGAACTCCAGCGCCTCCACGGGCGGCGGCGTGCCGGCGGACGGAGAACGGCGGTGCGGCGGCCGTCCGCGCCCGAGGCGCACGGTGCGCACGGAGAACGCCCGGCCCGGCCGCGTACCGCCGGACCGCGCGAGCCCGTGACGCCTGCCGGGCTTTCGGCGCGGCGATCGGGTCGACCCACCCATGTCGTCATGGCGAACCGGCCGCATGAAGCGGTCCGGCCTCTATGCCTCCCGGTGGCTGTCCCGGGTCCCCGGGAGGGTGCGGAAGCCCGCCGACACATAGGTGGCGACCCCCGCGGTGTTGGCCGTCGGGGTGCACACCAGGGCGCTGGAGGAGCCCAGTTCGCGCAGGGCCGCCGTCGCGGCGACGGCGATCGCCCGGCCGTATCCGCGACCGCGGTGGTCGCGGTGGGTGCCCAGCGGCTCCAGCACACCCGGTCGCCCCGGGCCGGCCGACCAGACCGTCACCGTCGCGACGGCCGTGCCCTGTTCGTCGTACGCGACCAGGCAGCGGGCGTCCGCGTACGGCGCTCCGGCCGCCATCGCGTGCCAGCGCCCGTCCGTGAAGGTCGAGCTGTCGAAGGACGCCCGCTGCACGGCGACCCGGTCGCCGACCCGCTCGGGACCGGCCACCTCGATGCGTACTCCCGGGTCCGGCAGCGGCTCGGTGAGGCCGTGGCGCAGGGGCGTCCACGGTTCGCCGGCGCGCCAGCCCCGTTCGGCCAGCAGGTCGTGGAGCGGGGAGTCCATCGGGGCTTCGACATCCGCCGTCCCGGGGCCGAGCACGCCGCGTTCCGGGCGCGCCACATCATCGGCCAGCCGCCGCGCCAACTCCCCGTCGCGGCGCACCTCCGGGGCGGTGGTCAGCCGGAACAGGCGGGGCCCGTCCAGCAGTCCGACGGCGAGGATCCGCCCGTCCCGGCTCCAGGTGCGGACCGCCGCGGCCGTCGCCCGTGCCCCGAACCGCCAGAACCAGCCCAGGTCCCCGGGGTGCAGCTGGATCGGCTGCCCGTCGTCCTGCCACTCCCGCAGCGCGTCCACGACCTCGGTCAGACCCTCGGGCTCCGGCGTGCGCAAGGCGATCGTCATGGGCCCATCACAGCGCACCGGCGCGGCGGTCCGCACCCGGTTTACGCGCCGATACGTCCTCAGAGGGAGCCGGTGCCGCCCGTGGCGCCCCGCGACGTGGCGTGCAGGGTGCCCAGCAGGGTCAGGGCCTGTGCGGCGGCGGAGCCGGGGGCCGCCTGGTAGATGATCAGTTGCCGGCCGGGGGCCTCGCGCACGTCGAACGCGTGGTAGGTCAGGGTCAGCGGGCCGACGTCCGGGTGGTGGAGGTGCTTGGCCGCCCGGGTCTTGCCCCGGACGGTGTGGGCGTTCCACAGCCGGCTGAACTCCGGGCTGCGGGCGGTCAGCTCGCGGACGAGGGCGCGCAGGCGCGGATGGTCGGGATCGGGTCCCGCTGCCTGGCGCAGATGGCCCGCGAGCGCCTCGGCCGTGGCGTCCCAGCGGGTGTAGAAGTCCCGCCCCGCCGGGTCGAGGAACGCCATCCGGGCCAGGTTGTCCGGCTGCCCGAAGGGGGAGTGCAGAGCCTGGGCCAGGGCGTTGGCCGCCAGGATGTCCAGGGTGTGGCTGATGACGAACGCGGGGGCGCCGGGGTAGCCGTCGATGAGGTCGCGCAGTGCGGGGCCGACGCGTTCCCCGGCGGGCGGCGTGAACCGCTGTCCCGGTGTGGTGCCGGCCAGTTGGTGCAGGTGTTGGCGGGCGTCGGTGTCCAGCCGCAGGGCGTCGGCGAGCGCGTCGAGGATCTGGGCGGAGGGGTGGCGTTCGCGGCCCTGTTCCAGGCGGGCGTAGTAGTCGGCGTTCACCCCGGCCAGCACGGCGACCTCTTCGCGGCGCAGTCCGGGGACCCGGCGCTGCCCGTAGCTCGGCATGCCCACGTCCTGCGGGTCCAGGCCCGCCCGGCGGGCCCGCAGGAAATCGCCCAGGTGATTGCCGGAACCGGAACCGGAGCGGGACGGGGTGGAGGGGCGCGGGGCCCCGGACGGGGAACGGTCGCCGGTCATGTCCTCCAGGCTAGGACGCCCGCGCCGGGCCCGCCTGGGTGTGCCGCACCCCGGCAGCGACCGTCCTGGCCGCCGCCGGGCGCCCGCCCCAGGCTGGGCCGTGACAGCCAGCGAAGGGAGTCCGGCATGACGGACCACACGAGCGTGGTCGGCCTGTGGGTGACCGCGGACGGTCACATCCGCCAGGAGTTGCGGGCCGACGGCCGGTACGAGGAGGCCCGCGGCGCGCGCCGCGGCGCGTACACCGGCCGCTACACGGTGACCGGTGACCACATCGACTACGTCGACGACACCGGGTTCACGGCGACCGGCGACATCCGGGACGGCGTGCTGTACCACGAGCACCTCGTCCTCCACCGGGAGAGGACGACGCGATGACCCGCACCACGGCCAAGGTGGTGGCGATCACCGGCGCGAGCAGCGGGATCGGCGAGGCGACCGCCCGGCGGCTCGCCGCCGACGGGCACCGGGTGTTCCTGGGCGCCCGGCGCACCGACCGGCTCGCCGCGCTCACCGGGGAGATCAACGCCGCGGGCGGGACCGCCGCGTACCGGCGGCTCGATGTCACGGACGCCGCGGACGTACGGGAGTTCGTCTCCGGCGCCCGTGCCCGTTTCGGGCGGCTGGACGTCCTGGTGAACAACGCCGGGGTGATGCCGCTGTCGCCCCTGGAGGCGCTGCGCACCGACGAGTGGGACCGCATGATCGATGTGAATGTGCGCGGCGTGCTGCACGGCATCGCCGCCGCGCTGCCGCTGATGCGCGAGCAGGAGGGCGGCGGCCATCTGGTCAACGTCGCCTCGGTCGGGGCGTACGAGGTCTCGCCGACCGCCGCCGTGTACTGCGCGACCAAGTTCGCGGTGCGGGCGATCTCCGAGGGGCTGCGCCAGGAGTCGGGCGGGCGGGTGCGGGTCACGCTGGTCTCTCCCGGGGTGACCGAGTCGGAACTGGCGGACGGCATCTCCGATCCGGTCGCCCGGGCGGCCATGACGGCGTACCGGGCGGTGGCGTTGCCGGCCTCGGCCGTCGCGGACGCGATCGGGTACGCCGTCGTCCAGCCGCGCGAGGTCGATGTCAACGAGATCGTCGTGCGTCCCGCCGGGAGTGCCCAGTGAGCGATCATCTCGCAGCGCTGGAGCGCCGGCTCGGGGTGCTGGAGGACAAGGAGGCGGTACGCGCGCTGCTGTTGCGGGGGTGGCGGGCGCTGGATCGCGGGGACTGGGGGGCGTGGAGCGCCTGCTGGGCCGGGGACGCGGTGCTGGAGTTCGGTCCGTGGGGGGAGATCCGCGGGCGGGAGGCGATCCGGGCGCGGGTGGAGGAGGCGGAGTCGCCGTACGCCGCCATGCAGCACCACATCCTCAACCTGCACGTGGAGGTGGAGGTGGACGGGGGCGCGGCGGGCGACCGGGCGTCGGGCTTCGGCTACATGTGGTTCGTCGCGGTCGGCGGGCCCGCCCCCGGGGCGGTCGCTGCCCCGTACGCGATGGGTGGCCCGTACGCGTGGGAGTTCCGCCGTGATCCCGGGCGCGGCTGGCTGGTGGCGCGCCAGCGGCTCGGTGTCCAGTGGACGCACGGAACGGATCCATTGCGCGCCTTTGAGTGAAGCTCTCGCCTTTTGTGCGCAAAGGGTTGACGGTGTGGAGGGGGCACCGTAGCGTCTCGGCCGTTTATTGAGTCGATTCAATCATCGGTCGTGGAAGGGACGTTCCCATGAGACCGTACGGAAGAACGCGAGCCGTCGCCGTGACGGCGGCGCTCGTCGGCGGGTTGCTGGCGGGTGCCGCCGGGCCCGGGGCCGCAGCCCCGGGATCCGGCTCCGGCACCGGTTCCGCCGCCCTCCAACTGGAGGAGCTGGACCGGGGCCTGGTGGCCGTCGCCACCGACGAGGGTGTGTTCCTCAGCTGGCGGCTGCTCGGCCACGAGGTGACCGGGGCCGGGGAGAACGGCATGACCGGCGCCGACTTCCGGGTGTACCGGGACGGCGAGGCCATCGCCACCGTCACCGACAGCACCAACTTCCTCGACCCGGACGGTCAGGACGGCGCCTCGTACCGGGTCGCCGCCCTCGTCGGCGGCACCGAGGTCGACCGCAGCGACGCCGTCTCCCCCTGGTCCGAGGGCTACTACGACATCCCGCTGCGCAAGCCGGCCGACGGCGTGACCCCGGCCGGCGAGGCGTACACGTACCGCGCCAACGACATGAGCGTCGGCGACGTGGACGGCGACGGCCAGTACGAGTTCATCGTCAAGTGGGACCCGTCCAACTCCAAGGACGTCTCCCAGGTCGGTTACACCGGCAATGTCTACATCGACACCTACCGCTTCGACGGCACCCTCCTGCACCGTATCGACCTGGGCGTCAACATCCGGGCGGGCGCCCACTACACGCAGTTCCTGGTGTACGACTTCGACGGCGACGGCCGCTCGGAGATGATGTTCAAGACCGCGCCGGGCACCAAGATCACCCGGTACGGGAAGGACGGCCGGGCCGTCTCCACGAAGTACATCACCATGCCCCGCGAGGACGTGCGCGCCGGTTACGGGCACGGTGACGACTACCGGATGAGCGCCGAGGACTACGCCGAGCACCTCGCCGGCATCTTCCGGGGCTGGCACGAGCACCCCGAGGTCGTCGCCGGGAACTGGCCGGCCACCGTCGAGGAGGCGCTGGGCGCCGAGGACGAGTTCAGCCACAGCTACCCGCTGTCGGCCGCCGACGCCGCCGAACTCACCGACTACTTCATCGATGTCTACGCCCCCTCGCGCAGCGGCAACAACCGGCTGCGCGCCTTCGAGGGCTTCATCGTCGACGGGCCCGAGTACCTGACCGTCTTCAACGGCCTGACCGGCGCCGAGCTCCAGACCATCGCCTACAAGCCCGGCCGCCACGACGACGGGCTCATGTGGGGCGACTACGCGATGAACCGCATCGAGCCGGGCAACCGGGTCGACCGCTTCCTGTCCGGCGTGGCCTACCTCGACGGCACACACCCCTCCGCCGTGTTCGCCCGCGGCTACTACACCCGCACCACCCTCGTCGCCTACCGCTGGGACGGCCACCGGCTGACCGAGGACTGGTACGTGGACAGCGGCTGGACCCCGATGTCCAACCCGTTCAACGACGGCCCGCACGGCGTCGAGGGCACCGACCCCGAGTACGGCACCCTCACCACCCAGGGCTTCCACTCGCTGTCCGTGGCCGATGTGGACGGCGACGGCAAGCAGGAGATCGTCTACGGTTCGGCGACCCTGGACCACGACGGCTCGCTGCTCTACAGCTCCTACGACTTCGGCCCGCCGGAGTCCAGCGTCCCGGGCGAGTACGTGAAGCTGGGCCACGGTGACGCCATGCACGTCGCCGACATCGACCCGGACCGCCCCGGCCTGGAGATCTACACCGTCCACGAGGGCGGGCCGTGGGCCCCGTACGGGTACGCGCTGCGCGACGCCGCCACCGGTGAGGTGCTGTACGGCGGTTACACCGGCGTGGACACCGGGCGCGGCATGATCGGGGACATCGATCCGGACCGCTCGGGCCTGGAGACGTGGGGTTCGGGGATCGGGCTGTGGAGCGCCGGCGGTGAGCGGCTGGGCTCGCAGACCCCCGGCACCAACATGAGCATCCGCTGGTCGGGCGACATGACCACGCAGCTGGTCGACGGCGCGATCGATGTCACCCCGACCATCGAGGACTGGCAGCGCGGCACGCTGCTGACCGCCACCGGCACCCTCACCAACAACCACACCAAGGGCAACCCGTCCCTGGTGGCCGACATCTTCGGCGACTGGCGCGAGGAACTGCTGGTGCGGACCGAGGACAGTTCGGCGATCCGCGTCTACACGAGCACGGAGGTCACCGACCGCAAGCTGTACACCCTCATGCACGACCCGCAGTACCGGGTGGACGTGGCGCGGCAGCAGACCACCTACAACCAGCCGTCCTACCCGGGCTTCTACTTCGCCTCCGACACCGACTGGGCGGACGTCCCGGTGCCGGACTACGTGACGCCGGGCGGGGTGACCGCGCTGAAGGACGCGCTGGACGGGTTCGTCCGGGCCGGGGACGTCGACCGGGTGACCGGCATCCTGCTGTCGGTGCCGCTGCTGGTGGCCAAGGTGCAGTGGGAGCAGGCCGGCAGCGCGCGGGGCGCGGTGGCTGCGCTGGAGTCGTTCGTGTGGCAGCTGGAGAAGGCGTCGAAGCGCTCGGTGTCGGACGGCGCGCGGGCCGCGCTGAGCCATCGGGCGCAGGTGCTGATCGGCCAGTTGCGGTGAGGAACGTCTGAAATTCATGGCGCGCCGGAGCCGTTCGGGGCTCCGGCGCGTCTCATCATCGGACCACCACAACGGCTATACATACTGAGTATACACCTCGTGTATAGTCGCTCCGCATGTACGCCAACGCGTTCGCGCCCGAATATCAGGGCGCCCTGAACTCCCTGTCGGTCAACTCCTCGCTCACCGATGTCCTGCGTGCGGCGAGCGAACAACTGCGGATCGCCGAAGCCTCCGGCGACCGGCGCGAAGTGGCCCGCGCCGGACTCGGCGTCGCCGAGGCACGGCGCCGGCTCGGCCAGGTCGCCGAGGCGGACGCCGCGTGGAAGGCCAGCTACCGTGCCGCCCGCGCCGCGGACGACCTCGGCGCCATGGCCTGGGCCATGTGGAGCGGCGGCACCCTCGCCCGGCAGCGCGGCGCGCTGCCGCTCGCCCGCCGGCTGCTCACCCTCGCCGCCGATCTCGGCAAACGCGGCGACGACGTCGTCGCCCGCGGCTACTCCCTCGCCGGGCTCGCCGAAACCGGCCGAATACAGGGGGACTACCAAGCCGTCGGCCGGCTGCACGAGCAGCTCCTCGCCGAGGCCCGCAAGCGCGGCGAGGCCCGGCACACGGTCTGGGCGCTGGAGGGGATCGCCCAGATCCACCGCAACACCGGGGACTTCGACCGCGCGCTCGCCCTCTTCGAGGAGGCCGCCGAGATCGCCCGGGGCGCCGACGACCGGCGCGGCTGGGCCTGGGCCCAGCGCGGCATCGCCGACATCGTCTCGGTCCGCGACGGCGACGCCGACCGCGCGCTGAGCATCCTGGAGAAGGCCGAACGAGCCTGCCGCCGGATGAACCTCACCTCCGCGCTCGCCTACAACCACAAGATGCGCGCCAACGTGCTCTTCCGCGCCCGCCGTTACCGGCAGGCCAAGCGCGGCTACGAGGAGACGCTCGCCGAGTTCCGCGCCATCGACGAGCTGCGCGGCCAGGCCCTGTGCCGGCTCGGACTGGCCAAGACCCTGCACCGGCTGGGGCAGCGCGGCCCGGAGGAGACCGCCGCCGAACTGCGGGAACTGCGCACCCTCTTCCAGCGCATCGGGCTGTACCACGCCAGAGCCATGACCGACAAAGCACTGGCCGAACTGCCCACGACCGCGCCCGCCCCCGCGGAGGCCGCCCCATGATCCGCGAACTCACCCCCACGACAGCCACCCCGGCCACCGCCCCCACGACCACCCCCACCCCCGCGGCCGACATCCTCGCCCGCACCCGCGCCGCCACCGCCCCCGCCCTGGACCGGGCACTGCGCCAACTGCATCCCTGGCTGCACGAGATGGCCACCCACACCCCGGACGGCAAGGGCATCCGCGCCGCCCTGACCCTGCTGGCCGCCGAAGCCGTCGGCGCCACCGGGGCCACCGCCGTCCCCGGCGCCGTCGCCGTGGAACTCGTGCAGACCTTCTCCCTGGTCCACGACGACATCATGGACGGCGACGAACACCGCAGAGCACGCCCGGCCGTGTGGAAGGCGTACGGCACCGGGCCCGCCGTCCTCGCCGGCGACGCGCTCCACAGCCTGGCCCTGGAGACCCTCGCCGCCGGCGGCGGCCCGCACACCGCCACCGCCGTACGGCACCTGATCGGCGCCCTGCGCGACCTGGTGCACGGCCAGGCCGAGGACCTCCGGTTCGAGCACGCGCCCTGGCGCGGCGAGGGCGCCGTCACCCCGCACGCGTACCTGGGCATGGCGGGCCGCAAGACCGGCGCGCTGTTCGGCTGCGCCACCGCGCTGGGCGCGGCCCTGGGCGGCGCCCAGCCCCGTACCGTCGACGCGCTGCGCCGTGCCGGGCTGCACGCCGGGGTGGCCTTCCAGGCCATCGACGACGTGCTGGGCATCTGGGGCGACCCGGCGGTCACCGGCAAGCCCGTGTACGGCGATCTCCGGCGGGGCAAGAAGACCCTGCCGGTGCTGCTGGCCCTGGCCGGCGATCGCGCGGACGCCCGTGCCCTGGCCGCCGTGCTGGGCACGGACCCGTTCGGCGACGAACACGCCCGGTACGCCGCCGCCCTGATCGAGGCGGCCGGCGGGCGCGCCGCCGCGCTCGCCGAGGCGGACCGGCAACTGGCCCTGGCCCACCGGTCGCTGCGCGCGGTGCCGCTGGCACCCGCCCCTGCCGGGGAAATTCGCAGCCTTCTTTCATATCTCACCACCCGCCGCGGCTGAACAACCGGTGCGCGGAGAATTCCGCGCACCGTCACCCGGCCCCCCGCGCGCCCGCCGTGGCCGCGCCAGGCATCGCCCATCGGCGCCCTGCCTGCGGTTTTACCCCGACGTCACACGCGCCGCCGCCTGTTGTCAGCCGCGCACTGCCCGTATGCCGCCCGCCCGCAAAGTCCCCCAGGTATCGGTAAACAAAAATCTGAGCTACATCTGAGCTTATTGGCCGGGATTTTCCCCACCATCTGGAGAAACATGGACGCGGACATGAATACGCTCTCCACGCCGAGACGCTGAGGATGGAGCAGACCCATGCGTACCGCTCAACGCGACCCAGGCGAATTGCTGGACCGGCTCAGCAGCGCGTACCGTGCCCGGCTGCTGCGCTATGTGAACCGGCTCACCCTGGGAGACCCCCACCGCGCTGAGGACATCGTGCAGGAGACCATGCTCCGGGTGTGGCGCCTGGCCGTGCGGCAGTCCACGCGAACGGGCGCCGCCGAGCACGAGATCGCCTACGACGAGGACCGCCTCGTCGCCTGGCTGTACACCGTCGCGCGTAACCTCGCGGTGGACGCACACCGCCGTGACCGCACCGTCCCCATGGGAGTGGTCCCGGCACCCATGCTCCAGCGCTGCACGGAGCCCGACATGGCCGACGCCGTCGTCGAACGCCATGTGGTGCACGGAGCGCTTGCCCGCCTCACCCCCGAACACCGCGAGGTCCTCGTCCAGGTGCACCTGTGCGACCGGTCCCGTGCCGATGCCGCCCGCGCCATCGGCGTCCCCCAGGGGACCGTCAAGTCCCGTACCCACTACGCTCTGCTGGCCATGCGCCGCGAGATGCGACGGGAGAATGCCGCGGCATGAGAAACACCGACCCCTTCGAGTTCTTCAGCACCCACCGCGACACGATCTTCCGCATCTGCGGGATCATCGGCGCGCTGCTGATCGTCTTCCTCATCCTGCGGGCCATCGCCATGCGGATGGGCGGCTGGTCCGCGGCGTGGGCCCGCGTCAAACGCGAACTCGCCGTGACCCGCAACGCGTTCGCCGCACCCATCCGCGCCTGGTTCCAGCACCAGCGGCGGCTGCGGCGCCTCGTCCACCACCTGGGCGCCCCGCTCACCTGGCGCGACGCCGAACGCGCCCTGGTCCGCGCCCGTCAGGAGGCCGCCCCCGCCCGCCCGTACGCCGCGCTCGTGGACGACCGCGAGGTCACCGTCCTGCTCGCCGACTCCACCGAGGCCGGCACCTGGACCATCGACCGCACCGAACTGCCCGCCGTCACCCCCGACCCGGACGCCGTGCGTCCGGTGATCGTCTCGCTGGGCGTCAGCGAGGACGGCACCGGCCGCGCCGTCTTCCTCGACCTGGCCACCGGCCCCCAGCAGTTCGCGATCGAGGGCGACCAGCGCGCCGGCGCCGCCCTGCTCCAGGCCATCGCCGCCCAACTGGACGTCCGGCTGCCGGCCGGCCTGGTCACCGTGGCCGAGGGCGTGCACCGCGACCACCAGGGCGAGCCGGTGCGCAACGCCTACCGCGCCGCCCGCGAGACCGAACCGCACTTCGGTCTCGGCCCGGTGCTCATCGCCACCGAACTGCCCGACCCGCTGCCCGTCGAGCTGAGCGCGCCGCCCTCCGAGGACCTGAGCGTCCCGCGCGTCATCGTCACCGGCCCCGGCCGCGGCCACGTGCGGCGGCTGCTCGCCGACCGGCACGCCCGCGTCTACGTCACCGGCACCCCACTGCTGCCCTTCTTCGACGCCCTGGGCCGCGCGCTCGCCCGCGTCCTGCCCCACATCCCGCCCGTCCTGCCGCCCGCCCCGCCCACCGGCAACGCCGCCAGCGACCTCTTCGAGGAGGCCGAGGGCCAGGAGCAGCAGCAGACCACCCTCGTCAAGACCCGCAAGGCCGAACCCGAGGAAGTCCCGCTCGGCCGCAGCGCCGCCGCCCCGCTCGCATCCGTGGCGGACGCGGAGGCCGGCGAGACCTCCGCAGGGCCCACCGCCGACGCCACCCCAGGCACCTCCCCCTCCATCACCAGCCGCTCCCCGCAGCCCTGAGCTGAGCCGAGAGCGCCCGACGCCGCTGGACTCCCGTGAAACTGACCGTCTCCGCCGCCCCCGCGGGCGGCACACCCACCGACCATCTGCTGGACGTCCCCGAGGACGCGACCGTCGCCGACCTCGGCTCCGTACTCGGCGCCGAACACCTCTACCTCGGCGACCAGCAGCTCGACCCCGACGCCACCCTGGGCGCCAGCGGCATCCGTGAGGGCGTCCTGCTCGGCGTGGACGCCCCCGCCACCGAGGGCCGCCGTTCCCTCACCCGCGCCTGGTCCCCGCCCGCCACCGACGCCGCGCTGGTCGAGGTGCGCCACGTCTCGGGCCCCGGCGCGGGCCACGTGTGGCAACTCGGCCCCGGCAGCCACGAGATCGGCACCGACCGCGGCTGCGCCCTGCGCCTGGACGGCGGCGGCGCCCCCGAACGCGGCACCTGGATCACGATCGCCGCCGACGGCGGCGTCAGCTTCCGCCTCCCCGAGGACGCCGACCCGGACCGCTGCGGGCTGCGCTCGCTGACCCCGCCGCCGCCCGTCGACCCCGAGACCGGCACCCCGCTCACCGCCGAGGAGCCGGCCGGCACCCAGGACGGCGGCCCCGGCGGGCACTCCGTGGCGCCTCCCCCGCCGGGCCCCGACGGCCAGCCCGCCCCGCCACCGCTGCCCCCCGTGCACCAGTTGCCGGAGCCCGACGACGGCGAGGCCGAATGGCCGGTGTGGGCCGACCTCTCGCTCGGTGACCATCTGCTGCGCCTGAGCACCCCGTTCGAGCCCGACGCCGCCATCAACCCCTCCCCCGACGGCCTGGGCGTGGAGTACAACCGGCCGCCGCGCATCGCCCCGCACCTGGACGCCGAGTCCATGAAGATGGCGGGCCCGCCCGGCAAGCGCGGCAACCGGCCCTTCCCGTTCCTGATGCTGATCGCCCCGCTCGTCATGGGCCTGGTGATGGTCAGCCTCTTCCGGACGTTCTTCTTCGTCGTCTTCGTCTTCTTCACCCCGATCATGGCGATCGGCAACTGGCTCATGAGCAAGCGCAGCGGACGCAAGCAGTACGAGGAGCAGCTGCGGCTGTTCCGGCTGCGCCGCGCCGCGCTGGAGCTGGAGGTCCGCAACGCGACCGTCGCCGAACGCGTCCTGCGCAACGACACGTTCCCCGACCCGGCGTCCCTGCTGCTGACCGCGACCGGACCCGGCCACCAGCTGTGGGAGCGCCGCCGCCGCGACCCCGACCATCTGGCGCTGCGGGTGGGCACCATCGCCCGCGCCTCGCTCAAGCGGATCACCGACTCGGCGCGCGAGAGCAACCACACGAGCGTGCACTGGCGGCTGGCGGACGTGCCGTACTGCGTGGAGATGACGCAGCTGGGCGTCGTCGGCATCACCGGGCCCGGCACCGGCCCGCGCCGCCTCGCCTGCTGGGCGGTGGCCCAGTCCGCCGTCCTGCACAGCCCCCGCGACCTGCGGATCGTCGTGCTCACCAGCAACGAGCACGCCGACAGCTGGAGCTGGGTGCGCTGGCTGCCGCACCTGCGCCCCGACCGGCCCGGCGCGGCCGGCACCGTCATCTCGGTGGGCAACGACCCCGAGTCCACCGCGCACCGGGTCAACGAGCTGATCGCCGACATCAAGGCCAGGACGGACGCCGCCTCCTCGGCGCTGGGCCGCACCCTGATGAACTTCCCCGACACCCTGGTGATCCTGGACGGCTCCCGGCGGCTGCGGGATGTCCCCGGCATCGTGGAGGTTCTCACCGCCGGGCCCGGGGTGCGGATCTTCAGCGTCTGCCTGGACGAGCGCGAGCGGCTGCTGCCCGAGGAGTGCGTCGCGGTCATCACCACCTCCTCCGGCGACGCCGGCACCGAGGACAAGGACGCCCTGACCGTCCGGATCTCCGGGGTGCCCACCGTGGAGGGCATCCGCGCCGACATGGTCACCGCCGCCTGGTGCGAGGAGATCGCCCGCGCGATCGCCCCGGTCCGGGACGTGACGGTGGACGCCGACTCCGGACTGCCGGGCGACGTACGGCTGCTGCCCCTGCTCGACCAGGAACCGCCCAACCCGCAGACGCTGCTGTACAACTGGGCCCGCCGGCCCGCCTCCACCTCGTTCACCCTGGGCCAGGGGTACGAGGGACCGCTGCGCATCGACCTGGTGCGCGACGGCCCGCACGGACTGATCGGCGGCACCACGGGCTCCGGCAAGTCCGAACTGCTCCAGACGATGATCGCCTCGCTGGCCGCCGCCAACCGGCCCGACGAACTCGCCTTCGTGCTGGTGGACTACAAGGGCGGCAGCGCCTTCCGCGAGTGCGCCCAGCTGCCGCACACCCTGGGCATGATCACCGACCTGGACGGGCATCTCGTCCAGCGGGCGCTGGCCTCCCTGGAGGCCGAACTGCGCCGCCGCGAGCAACTGCTCGCCGACGTCGAGGCCAAGGACCACACCGAGTACCGCCTCAAGCGCGCCCGTGACCCGCGGCTGCCGGCCCTGCCCCGGCTGCTGCTGGTCATCGACGAGTTCGCCACCCTGGTACGGGAGCTGCCCGAGTTCGTCCCCGGGCTGATCTCCCTCGCCCAGCGGGGCCGTTCGCTGGGCCTGCACCTGATCCTCGCCACCCAGCGGCCCGGCGGCTCGGTCAACAACGAGATCAAGGCCAACACCAACCTGCGGATCGCGCTGCGCGTCACCGACCGCTCCGAGAGCCAGGACATCATCAACAACCCGGACGCCGCGGCCATCTCCGCCGGCACCCCGGGCCGGGCCCTGCTGCGGCGCGGGCACAACAACCCCACCCCGTTCCAGACGGCCTGGGTCGGCGCCGAACGCACCGACAGCGACACCCCGCAGGAGATGGCGGTCGACGAGGACGGCCCCGACGCGCCGACGCCGGTGCGCACGGTGCGGGCCGCCGAGCTGACCTGGAGCGGCATGGGGCGCCCCACCGACCTCGGCGTGGAGGACGACGACCTTCCCGAGTCCGAACGCCCGATCCCGGTCGAGCGGCCCACCGATCTGCTCGCCCTGGTGCAGGCCATCACCACGGCCGCCCACCAGCTGCCGGACTACACCGAGCAGCCCAGCCCCTGGCTGCCGCCGCTCTCCGAGCAGCTGCGGCTGGACGAACTGCCGCCCACCGAGCCGCCGGAGACACCCGGCGGGCTGCCGCTGGTGCCGTACGGACTGCTGGACCTGCCGGAGTTCCAGGACCGCAGGCTGGGCAGCATCGACTTCGCCACCTTCGGCCACCTGTACGTCATCGGTGCCCCGCGGACCGGCCGCACCCAGGTGCTGCGCACCGTCGCCGGGTCGGCCGCCATGGCCGTCAGCAGCGCCGATCTGCACATCTACGGCATCGACGCGGCCGGCGGCGGGCTCGCCGCGCTGGAGAGCCTGCCGCACTGCGGTGCGGTCGTCGACCGGCACGACACCGAGCGCCTGGAACGCCTGGTCGCCCGGCTCGTCAGTGAACTGACGTCCCGGCAGCGGGCGTTGTCGCAGCACAGCTGCTCCAGCCTCACCGAGCTGCGCGCCAAGCTGCCCAAGGACCAGCGGCCGGCCCACCTGCTGCTGCTCATCGACGGCTGGGACGCGCTGAGCGGCATGATCGACGACTACGACGGCGGCCGGATGTACACGGATGTGATCCGGCTGCTGCGCGAGGGCCAGGCCGCCGGTCTCCATGTCATCGCCACCTCGGAGCGGCTGCTGCTGGGCGGCCGGCTGGCCGCGCACAACGACCGCCGGCTGCTGCTGCGGCAGACCGACCCCAGCGACTACCACCTGGTCGGCATGGCGCGGGGCAAGGTGCCCAGCCATGTCCCGCCGGGGCGCGGCTGGATGGCGCCCGCCGGTATCGAGACCCAGATCGGTCTGCTGCCGGGCGACCAGGACGGCGAGGCCGCGAGCGACCAGGGCGAGGCGGTGCGCGCCATCGGCCGGCGGGTGAGCAAGCGGGACAGCAAGGTGCCGCAGGCGCGCCGGCCGTTCCGGATCGGGCAGTTGCCCGGCCTGATCGGCTTCACCGAGGCGATGGAGCAGCTGCCGGCCGAGCAGCGGCGTCCGCTGTGGGCGCTGCTGGGCATCGGCGGCGACGCCGCCGCCCCGCTGGGCTACGACTTCGCGTCGGGCGGCGGCAGCTTCCTGGTGGCGGGCCCGCCGCGCTCGGGGCGCTCCACCACGCTGGCGGCGATGAGTGTGTCGCTGCTGCTGGGCGGCACCTCCCTGGTGGTGATCACACCGCGCGACTCGCAGCTGCGCCGGCTGGGCGTGCACGAGCTGGCGAAGGTGATGACGGACACCGATCCGTCGGTCGAGGAGCTGACCGCCGCGCTGGACGCGGTGGAGGGGCGGCCGGTGGTCGTGGTGGTGGACGACGCCGACATGCTGGCGAACTGCCGGGCCGACCGGGTGCTGCGCGCCGTGGCCACCTCGGGCCGTGACCAGGGCCGGGGGCTGCTGCTGGCCGGTCCCTCGGAGTCCATGTCCTCGCTGGGCTGGATGGGCGCGGCGCGACGGTCCCGCAGCGGCATCCTGCTGGGCCCCAAGTCCATCGGCGAGGGCGATCTGATCGGCTCGCGGCTGTCGTCGGAGCAGATGCGCAGCGCGCTGCCGGAGGGCCGTGGCTGGACGGCGGGGCCCTCCGGTCACGCCATAGCGGTCCAGGTGCCGCTGACGGTGCTGGACGGCTGAGCCGGTCCGCACGCACGGAGAACGGCCGCCCCCGGGGAGAAGGGGGCGGCCGTTCGTCCGTGAGCGGGCCGGATCACTCCTCGTTGTTGTTCGCGGCCTCCGCGGCGGCGGCGTTGACGTCGTTGGTGATCTGCTCGTCCGAGTTGGCCATCTCGGTGGCGAAGTTCTGGAACATCTTCGCGTATTCGTCGATGTTCTTCGCCGAGGCGTCCAGCTGGCTGGTGAACTGGTTGTACGCGTCGGTCATCGCGGGGCTGGCCTTCTCGAAAACCAGGCCGTTCTGCAGCAGGGACGCGACGGTGTCCTTCAGGGTCGTCAGCTCGGCGGCGATATCCGCGAGCTTGTTGCCCATCGTCGATGCGGTGGTGTCGATCGCGTCGTAATCGAAGACGACATCATTCGCCATGGAATTCTCCGGTGATGGTTGAGAGGGAAGGTAGCGGAATCAGCCGGCGTTGATCTTCTCGGCCATGTCCTTGTCCATGTCCTCGACGGACTGCTTGATCGCCTTGAACTGGTTGGCGTACTCCTTGATGGCCTCGGCACCGGCGACGAGGTTCATGGTGAACGTTTCGTACTTGGCCTCCAGCGCGGGGCTGGTCGCGGTCAGCACCAGACCGCTGTTGAGCAGCGCGGCGACCTCTTCCTTCGCCTCGTTCATGCGCGGCACCAGCGTGTTGTCGACGGCGTCGTCCAGGACACCGCACACCCGCTCGATCTCGGCGTAGTCCAGACTGATGTTGGCAGCCATGGGTCTCTTTCTCCTTTGTGCTGGAACCGTAGGGGCTAGTCAGCGACTAGTCCTCGACCTCTTCCCACTCGTCGTCCTTCTTGCCGCTGTGGGTGTATTTGGTCGTCTCATCGTCGGCGGTGACCTCCATGGTCCCCGAGCCGTCGTCGTTGAATTTCACCACCGCGACGCTCTCCGTGCCGTCGCCATAGGTGGTGGTGAGGGTGTAGTCCTGAATGCTGCCGCCGTCGGAACCGGTGCTTTCGCGGACCGGTCCGTCGAACACCTGCTCCGACTTGTAGGACTGGCCGTTGGGATTGCTGATCTCCGACGTCTGCTTGGTGACGTTGTAGTCGTCGTCGTATTCCAGCGTCACCTTGACGGTGCCGTCCTCGTCCTCGTACGTGTACTCGGTCGGCGGCCCGTCCCCCTCGGGCAGGGGCGGCTCGTCACCGGGCTTGAGGGCGTGGTTGCCGTCCTTCTCCAGGTCCCGCCACGCCGCACAGAAGTCGGGGGCGTCGTCGGCGGCGCACACCTGGCGGATGGAGGCGTCGGGGTTCTCCTCGAAGTACTCGGTGGCCCCGATGTCCTCCAGCATCCCGTCCCAGGCGGCCTTGTCGTCCAGCCACTTGTCGTGGGTCTTCTTGTCGTTGACCCACTCGTTGAACTCACCGCGCTGGGAGTCCGTGCCACCGCTGGACGCGAGCTTGGAGTCGGCGTCGAACCAGGCGTCCGAGACACCCTTGAAGGTGTCGGCGAGCTCGGTCAGCCCGTCCTTGGCCTGCTTGGTGCGGCTGCGGGAGCGGGTGTAGAAGGTCTGGAAGGCGGCGGCCAGCTGCCGGTTGCCGAGGACGTTCTGAGCGTCGCCCAGCGATCCCTCGCCGACTTCCTTGAACTTGCCGTCGGCGCCGCCGGACCCCGCCTCGTCCGCCAGGGAGCGCATCTTGGTCTGCACGATCTGGAGCTGGCTGTAGTCAATGGAGAAGTCGGCCACGGGTCCTCCGGACGTTCCTTGGGTGCCGCTGCCCTTTCTACGCCCCAGCCCGGGAGAAGGTTCAATGCGGCCCCGGTGAGGTATTCCGCACGCCGCCGGCCGGCGCCGGTTCGCTCCGCCGTCATCTCCCGTTCGGCCGGGCGGACTTCGGGAGCTTCCGGCGAACGGACGGCATCGTGGCGGTGACGAAGGGGATTTCACACCGGATCGAGATCGGATTGAACCGTGGGCGCGTCTGCGGCGTAGTAGAAACGGAAGCCCACCGTGCAGTGTCGCCGGGAAGTACCCGCACTTCCATGTGCAGGGACCCGGAAGGAGTGCCGCCCATGGCTCGTCCCGAGGACTGGAGCGCCCTCGGTCTCAGCAGCGACCCGACGCCCGGAGACCCCAGCGCCCTGGACGATCTGATCTCGTCGCAGGCCAAGCTCGTCACGCTCGCGACGACCATCGACGAGGGCCTCACCGAGGTCAAGAACACCGCGGACGGCGCCTTCGTCGGCAAGACCGCCGACGCCCTGCGCAAGATCATCGACAATGATCTGCGGAACTACGTCTCCTCCTTCAAGCAGGCCCAGGAGGACGTCCAGGGCGCCCTGAAGACCTATGTCGAGGTCATGCGGACCGAGCAGGGCCGGGCGGACGAGGCCCTGTCCGCGGCGGCCGGGCTCGGGGAGGACGACGACACCGAGCGCGAGGGCTACAAGTCCACCGCCGAGGACGCGAAGTCCAACCTGGAGAGCGCCGCCAGCACGGCGGCCAGCACCATCCGCGCGGCCGGGAACAGCATCGACTCGCCGGTCAACGAGTGCGACGAGTTCTGGAAGGCACTCGGCTGGCTGGCGATCATCCTGATCATCCCGGCCATCATCGTCGGCGGCCCGCTCGCCCTCTTCGTGCTCGCGCTGAACGTGGCGCTGCTCATCAAGACGGCCGTCGACTTCGCCAACGGCAAGGCCAGCGTCACCGAACTGGTGCTGTCCATCCTGGGTGTCATCGCCCCCACCACCAGGGGTCTGTCGGTCGGCAAGCTGTGGGGCGGCCTCAAGGGAGCCTTCTCCGGCGGCGTCCAGGGCGGCAAGGCGTTCTTCGGCATCACGAAGGGCTTCGAGTTCGGCGCCCTGTGGGTCAAGGGCGTCAACGGACTGTGGGGCGGCTTCCGCTTCTCACCCGGTTTCCTCAAGGCCGGCAACCTCGGCATCAAGTTCGGGACGAACCTCAACCATCTGCGGTTCGGCCCGGCCATGGCCGGGCTCTCCGTGATCAACAACGTCGGGGTCAGGACGTTCCAGATCACCAAGATCTTCGCCTCGGGCTTCATGGTGGTCAAAAACCTGCCGGTGAACATCTACCGCGGCCTCACCGGCGCCCAGGGCCTGCGTCTGGTGCTGCCGGTGGCGGCCAACGAGATCCGGATGGTGGGTCTTGGCCAGGCCCTGAAGATCGGGTTCATCGACCGCGGCCTGTTCGGCATGCACCGCTACGGTCTCGACTTCGCCACGCTCGCGGGCGGCGGCAGCAAGATCTCCGGCGCCGCGTCGGCCGGGGTCAACATCTTCTCCCCGCCGCCCGGCGTCGGTGAGCTGGTGCGCTTCAACAACGCCGGGTTCGGCACCATGCCGCCCATCGCCGTGGGCACCGGACCGCTGACCCCGGGCGGCCTCGGCACCGGCTTCGGCGGCGGCGTCCAGGTCGTCTCGCCGCCCCCGATCAACCTGCACCTCGCCAACCAGAACATGGGCGGGGTCGGGTTCTCCATGCCCCCGCTGCCCAACATGGGCGCGCTGATCGCCGATGTGCCGTTCTCCGGGGTCGCCCCCATCGGCGCCCCGACGCTGGGCCCGATGGTCCCGGTGGTCAGCCCGCCCACCTCCGGCATCGGCGCCGTCCCGGTCACCAACATCGGGACCACCATGCCGGCGGTCAACACCCCGGCCCCCGGCACCGTCGCGGTGCCCAGCATCGGCACCAGCATGCCGGCCGTGACCACCCCGAGCGCGGGCGGTGTGACCGTCCCCGGCATCGGCGCCAACATGCCGGCTGTCACCACTCCGAGCGCCGGCGGCGTCACGGTCCCCGGCATCGGCGCCAACATGCCGGCCGTGACCACCCCGGGCGTGGGCGGCGTCACGGTCCCCGGCATCGGCGCCAACATGCCCTCCGTCACCACCCCGGGCATCAACGGTGTGACGACCCCGGGTGTCGGGGCCGTCACGGTCCCCGGGATCGGGAACAGCATGCCGTCGGTCACCACCCCGGGCGTGGGCGGCGTCAACATCCCCGGCATCGGGGTCACCATGCCGGGGGTCAACACCCCCGGTGTCGGCGGCGTCACCATCCCGGGCATCGGCACCAACATGCCCTCCGTCACCACCCCGGGCGTGGGCGGCGTCAACATCCCCGGCATCGGCACCAACATGCCCGGCGTCAACGCCCCCGGCATCGGGGCCATCTCCCCCGCCATCTCCTCGCCCGGCCTCGGCGGCTTCAACAACATCAGCGTCCCGGGCGTCGGCGCCGTGGACGCGCCCGCGATCAACGCCCTCAACAACATCAACATCGGCAACATCAGTCAGGCCATCACTCCGCCGACGCTCAACAACGTCGGCGGCAAGTTCGGCTCGCTCCAGCTGAACATGCCCAACATCGACGCCCGCATCGCGGATCTCCCGTCGATCAACGCCCAGGTGAACGCGTCCCCCGGCACCGTCGGCACGCCGGTGGGCGGCCAGGTGAGCGTCCCCGAACTCGGCATCAACCTGAACGCCGGCAACGGCCTGGGCAGCATCAACACCCCCGAGCTGAACGCGATCAACGCGATCCTCCCGCCCACCGGGGCCACCGTCACCCCGCCGTCCGTCGGGAACGTCGGCGCCACCATGCCGGGCGTCACCACCCCCGGCATCAACGGCGTCGTGACACCGGGCGTCGGCGGGGTCACCACGCCGGGCGTCGGCAACGTCACCACCCCGGGCATGGGCGGTGTCACCACCCCCGGGATCTCCGGCGTCTCCACCCCGGGTGTCGGAGCCGTCGGCGCCGTGGACACCCCCGCGGTGAACGCCCTGAACAACATCAACACCGGCGGTATCGGCCAGGCGATCAGCCCGCCCACCCTCAACAACGTGGGTGCCAAGTTCGACTCGCTCCAGCTGAACACCCCGAACATCAACACCCGCCTCGCCGACCTCCCCTCGCTCAGCGGCCAGGTGAACGCCGTCCCCAGCACCGGCGGCACCCCCGCGGTCGGGCACGTGAGCGTCCCCGAACTCGGCATCAACCTCGGCGCCGGCAACGGGGCCGGCCGCATCGACACCCCCGAGATCACCGCGAACACCCAGGTCACCCCGGCGGCCGGCGCCACCCTCACCCCGCCGGCCGCGCACGTCGCACCGCCGGCCGGGCAGGTGGCCCCGCCCACCGTGGCCACCCCGTCCACCGGCGCCGTCACCCCGGCCGTCACCCCGGCCAACGCCCCGGTGAGCCTGGGCGGCCTGCCGCACAACGCCACCCCCACCACCGGCAACCTCGGCGTGCCCGAGGTCAACAACGCCCGGCCCGGCGGCACTCCGGCAAGCAGCGAGATCGGCCGCGTCGACCTCTCCCAGCCGGCACCGCCCGTCAAGCAGCCCGGCCTCGAAGGGCTGCACCTGCAGACCGGCGGCGCCCACCTGAGCCCGCTGAGCCCGATGGACCTCCAGGTCCTGCGCACCCTGGGCCTGTTCGGACCGGGCGCCGTGCCGCCGCGGCCGATGGTCACCCAGGTGTTCATGCAGCCGTCCACCACCGAGTACGCCGCCGTCCACACCTACCAGGCCATCGACGGCCTGCCCGGCGTCTCGGTCCGGGTCGACGAGCCGAACGCCTCCGGCTCCTTCCAGGTCAGCGTCGCCGGGAACACGGAGGGCATCGACGGACTGCGCGCCTTCGAGGCCCACGACGGCGGCCGCCCCGTCATCCGCATCGAACAGGCCCTGGACGGCGGTTCCTTCCGCCGCTGGGACTTCGACATGATCACCCACGAGGCCACCGGGGCCCCCACGGTGGTCAACCCGCCCAGCGGCTCGGGCCTGACCCCCGGGTCGACGACGGGCGGTCTCGGCGGGACCGGCGGCGTGGAACTCGGCGCGCTCACCCCCACCCCCACCACCTCGGGCCTCGGCGGCGGTTCCCTCACCCCCACCCCGCCCGCCTCGCGGACCATCGACCTGCCCGGCCTGGGCGGCCGCCAGGTGGAGCTGCGGTTCGGCGCGGACGGCTCGATCAACGGCGTGGTGCCCACCGGCGGCCCCGCGGGCGGGCTGAGGGTCACCACCAGCCCCGACCTGCGCGTCTTCGACGTGGACATCCGGGTCAGCGCCCGGCAGAACGACAACTACAGCTTCAACCTCGCCCCGGACGGCACCACCACCTTCCGCGGCCACCAGCAGGACATCACCCTCGCCAACGGCGACTTCGACAACCTCACCGTCTCCGTCCACCGGGCGGAGGACGGCACCGTGCTGAACGTGGACAGCCCCCGGCCCAACGCCATCACGCGCCTGAACGACGGCGGCTTCCAGATCAATCCGGCCGGCGGCGGGCGCGGCACGGCTTTCTACGACGCGAGCCACGCCTTCAGCCATCAGGACCTGGCCCTGGCCGCCGGAGCCCTCGCCGGCATCCAGTCCCTGCGGAGCGCCGCGGACGGCTCCCTCAGCCTCATCCGGCCGAACGGGACCACCGCCGCCGCCGACCTCACCGCGCTGCCGGGCGGCGCCACCCGGGTGCAGTTCGGCGGCCGGGACATCGTCGTCGGCCCGGGCGGCGACCACACCCACAACGTCATCACCCTGCGCGGCGGCGACGGCAGCACCATCGGCGTCGTGCACCGGCCCACCGGCCCCGCCCACGCGGCACCCGGCGCCCACCCGCTCACCCCCGGCGGCACCGCCATCGACGACATCGCCCTGGTGCGGCACGGCGACACCGAGTTCGTCCTGCGCACCGACGACGGGCTCACCTTCCACGGCGGCAACGGCAACCAGACCTTCACCGCGCCCGCCCTGCACGGCACGCCGCTCGACGGGAACTTCCTGCGGATGGACGGTCACCCGCAGCTGTTCAACAACAACGGCGACCTCATCTCCACCCCGACCCCGCAGCCGGGCGGCGCCGTGCGCATCCAGTACGGCGGCCACGACCTCATCCTGGGCCCGGGCGGCGTCCACACGCACAACGTCACCACCCTCACCGGAGCCAACGGCGCGACCATCGCCCACCTGCACCTCCCGGTCGACGGGACGCGCCTCACCCCCGGCAGCCACCCGGTCAACGCCGGTGGCAACGCCGTCAACAACCTCACGGTCGTCCGGCACGGCGACAACGGCTTCGTACTGCGCGGCAACAACGAACTCACCTTCCACGGCGCGAACGGCCACCACAACCTCAGCGCGCCGTCCCTGACCGGGACGCCGCTCACCGACACGTTCCTGCGCACCGGCACCAACCCGCAGCTGTTCAACGGCAGCGGCGACCTCATCCCCATCACGCCCCAGCCGGGCGGCGCGCTGCGCGTCCAGCACGGCGGCCACGACCTCATCCTGGGCCCGGGCGGCGCCCACACCCACAACGTCACCACCCTCACCGGCCCGGGCGGCGGCACCCCTGTCGGCCACGTCCACCTCCCGGTCGACGGGACCCGCCTCACCCCCGGCAGCCACCCGCTCACCGCCACCGGCAACCCCATCACCAACCTCACCGTGGTCCGGCACGGCAACGACGGCTTCGTACTGCGCGGCACCAACGAACTCACCTTCCACGGCACCGGCGGAAACCACACCCTCACCGCCCCCGGCCTCACCGGCACACCCCTCGACGGGAACTTCCTGCGCGGCGGCGCCAACCCGGCGCTGCTCAACGGCGACGGCACCGTCATCGCCCCGGTCCACCCGCAGACCGGCGGCGCCGTGCGCGTCCAGCACGGCGATCACCACCTCGTCCTGGGCCCGGACGGCGCCCACACCCACAACGTCACCACCCTCACCGGGGCGGGCAACACCACCGTGGGCTACGTGCACCGGCCGGCCGGGGCGGACGGCGGCCCGCTCGGGGCGCACGCGCTGGACGCCCGCGGCAACCCGACCACGATCGACCTCGCGGCCCACAACGGTGGTTTCCGCACCACGAGCGACACCCGCGTCACCGTGCACAAGGCGGACGGCTCGTTCGACTTCCAGACCGTGCGACTGGGCGACACCACCCAGAGCGTGCGGACCTTCTCCGTCACCCACAACGGCCAGACCCTGACCGCCCTGGACGTCGTCAACAACAACACCCTCGCCAAGGTGGACGACGTCCGCATCACCCCGGTCGGCGGCCCCGGCGGCGGCTTCCGCTTCCAGAGCGCCGACGGCAACACCATCACCCTGCACAACGGCAACGGGCAGGTGACCCGCACCGCGCAGTCCACCGACATCACCGTGGGCGGGCAGGACCTCACCCGCTTCCGGGTCACCGACGCCGACGGCACCACCTTCGACGCCGTCCGGCTGTCCGACGACGTGAACGGCTCCTTCATCCGGGTGGACACCCACCAGTTGCTGGACGGCAACCTCAACGCCGTCACCACCCCGCACGCCACCGTCACCCCGGACGGCAACGGCTTCCGCGTGCAGCGCGGCAACGACCAGGGGCTCAACGCCGGCGAGTACAAGGTGTACGACGGGTCCGGCAAGCTCACCTCGGAGCGCATCAACGTCATCCGCGACGGACAGCTCGTCCCGGACCAGCACCTCAAGGTCACCTTCACCGACGGCGCCACCAAGGGCACCTGGTCGCGGATCAGGACCGACAACCACGGCACGGTCATCGCCCCGCCCCCGAACCGCGCCACCGGCCTGTACGACGGCGGACCGGTCGACATGAAGGGCCACGGCAACGGCGTGGTCCGCCTCACCCACCACGGCGGCGCCGAGGTGTTCATGCGCCGCCCGCTGCACAACGGCAACACCCTGGACGTGCACACCTCCGCCAGCGGCGGCGAGTTCGGCCTGTTCAGCCAGCGCCCGCGCTGGTCGGAGATCAACCCGGCCGGCAACGCCGTGCAGCACGGCAGCCGGCACTGGGGCGAGTCCACCCGCAGCTGGTTCGACGTCGCCGACACCGGCAAGATCAGCGCCCTCAGCCACCGGGTGCGGCACTTCCGGCTCAACCCGGACGGCGGCCACGTCCTCACCGACATGAACGCCGTACCGGTCGGCCAGGCCCTCACCAAGGGCCAGTGGCACCGGTACGACGCCGACTTCAAGCACCTCGCCGAGGGCACCCGGGACTGGGGCCACGGCCGTGGCTGGAGCGATGTCGCGATCAACCCGCGCACCGGCAACACCGTCACCGTGCACGAGAAGTTCGGCCGCTTCCAGCCCACGCCGCACGACGTACGGCGCTACCAGCAGCTGACCCTCGGCGAGGACGGCGCGTTCAAGGAAGGCAGCTGGCTCTCGCACTCGCCCGCCGCCAAGGAGACCGGGGTCAGCAAGGAGCTGAAGAACGGCAACTGGCTGGAGTCCCAGCGGCTGGCCGAGCAGCGCCCGCCGGTGTGGTTCCGCAACGTCCTGTCGCCCGACATCTACTTCCACACCTCGCTGGACAACTTCAGCTACCTGCGCAGCGACAGCGCCTTCCAGATCGCCGTGTGGAAGGAGAGCCCCACCCCGGCCGGGCGCCCCGGCGACACCGGTATCTCCGCCACCAGCGGCAACGGAACCATCCAGTCCATCAACCGGGCCGGAGACATGGTCCGCGAGGTGCGCAAGCTCGGCAGCGGCAACGAACTGACCGTCGGCGACGTGAAGATGCCGGACGGCACCGTCATGCCGGGCCGCAACCTCCCCTGGTCCGAGGGCGCCGACAAGCTCCAGGGCGTGCGCACCTTCGACCAGGCCGACTTCACGGTCACCAACACCCGGCCGGGGCCCGCGCCGGCACCCGCCCCCGGCGCGGCCCCGGGCGCCCCCGCACCCCAGCCGCCGGTCCGCCCGGACCTGGCCGCCCGGCCGGACACCGACGCCAACACCATGCTGTTCCAGGACCGCTTCCGGGCCGACCAGGCCACCGACGGCGTCAACCCGTTCCTGCGCGGGGCCGACGGCGACATGCGGGTGGCCCGGATCGGCTTCAAGGACGGCTCCCTGATGGAGTTCCGGCCCTCGCCGGAGGTCCGTACCGGCGGCGGTGTGACGACGGGCAGCGGGGACCGGAACTTCCGGCTCACCGTCGACTCCCGCTCCAACAACTGGACGCACTACGACATCCACGGCAACGTCATCGGCCGCTCCGACACCTTCGGCTCCGGCGCCCACCAGGTCACCGTCATCTCCAGGGGCGGGCCCACCGGCACGATGACCTGGCAGTCCTTCGACGCGGCCGGCAACGAGATCGCCTCCGGCATCCGCGGGACGGCCTTCAACGGCCAGATGAACAAGCTCTACTGGGACCGTGAGTCCTTCCAGGACTTCGCCGCGGTGCGCGGCGGCGACGGTGCGATCATCCCGAACCAGCGGGGCCCGCTGGTCCGCGAGCACCGGATGCTGTCCGACGGCACCACCGTGGACGCCTGGCGGGTGACCAACGCGGACGGCACCAACGTCACCTGGCACTGGAACAAGATCGACCGGCACGGCAACATCCAGCACTTCGGCGACGTCGGCGACCGCACCCGCATGTGGATCGACGCCAACGGCGCCCGGCACGCCGACTGGCAGAACGGCTTCCGCTGGGAGGACTCCTTCACCCGCGACGGCACCGTCTTCAAGATCCAGGAGATGCCCAAGCAGCCGAACAACGGCAGCATCCGCGCCTGGCACCACGACGGCCCGCCCCGGGTCCGCGAGTACCACGCCGAGCCCCCGGGCGCCGGCGCCGTCGGCGGCGCGGCCCAGGATCTGCGGGCCTGGAAGGAGTTCGACAACGGCATCGAGATCCGCCGCAAGGTCGAACTGGACGACGGCACGTTCCTGGAGAGCGACGAGTGGACCAAGGCGTGGCGCCGCTACACCGAGATCGACGGCACCCAGTTCGTCATCAATGAGCGCACCATGTCCGGCTACGTCTACAGCTACGACCCCTTCGGCCGGGTCTCGCTGAGCGGCCGGGACGTCACCCCGGGCACCGCCGGCGGGTCGGGCGCCGTGGTCCCCGCCGGGACCGCCCCGGCACCGGGGGCCACGGGCGCCCCGGCGGCCGCTCCCGCGGCGACCACGCCCACCCCGATGACGTCCGTGCCGCCGGCCCAGCTCATCGGCCGCGACACCAACTGGACCGGCCTGGCCGCCGAGTACCGCGGCTTCAGCCGGATGTACCGCGAGGTCAACGACTGGCAGTGGAGCCGCCCGCAGTTCGGCGCGGGCGAGTCGCAGTACGCCTCGTTCACCGGCAAGGCCGTACGGTCGCTCGCGGTGGACATGGCCCAGGAGTGGATCATCGACTTCCTGGCCACCATCACCATCACCGGCATCATCTCGGCCGCCACCGACACCGAGTTCACCTGGCTGGACGTGGCCAAGGCGGCGTTCGGCGCGACCATCGCCGCCGGGGTCAAGGGCACCTTCTCCCTGGGCCACTTCTCGCAGTCGCGCGGCGGCACCTGGAAGGTCGGCAACAGCCAGGTCGACGCGGGCAACCCGTTCACCCGGCGCCCCAACGACGACAACTGGGGCTCGGAGTACGCCGGCATCGAGAAGATCACCCGCTGGCGGTCCGGCACCTACGACTACGGGGTGGCCATCGCCTCCGGGCTGATCGGCGGCTTCATCTCCGGCGCCGCCTCGGCCGCGATCTTCGGCGTCAAGGACGCCGACGGCAACCTCGTCAAGCTGACCGGCACGGACGCCCTCCTGGAGGGCGCGAGCGCCTCGCTCGGCGGACTCATCGGCGGTGTGAGCATCGGCGCGGGCCGGACCGCGCTGATCCACAACATGAGCGGCCGCTGGTACCACCGTCAGGGCGCCCTCGACATCTTCGGCATCCCGTTCCTGGGCAAGCTGGGCGACAAGGGCTTCAGCCTCGGCTTCATGGGCGGCTGGCTGCGCGAACAGATCTCCCCCGACTGGTACACGGGCGCGGGCGACAATGAGACCGGCGAGAGCACCGAGAGCACCGAGGAAACGAACTGATACCGATGAAGATCCTGGTCGCCCCCAAGGGCCGCGGTGCCCACCGCACCATCGCGCGCGCCCTGGCCGCCGCCGAGGCGGGCGCGGTGATCTCCATCGCGCCCGGCGAATACCCGGAGGCGCTGCGCCTGGAGCGCCGCGTCACCCTGGAACCGGCCGCCGGCGCGGGCTCGGTCGTCATCCGCCCGGTGGAGAGTCCGGCGCTGACCGTGGCCGCCGCCGACTGCCTGGTGCGCGGCCTGGTGCTGCGCGGCCAGGACCCGGCCCAGCCGCTGGTCCGGGTCGAGGACGGCTCCGGGCTCACCCTGGAGGACTGCGGGCTCAGTCACGGCCGGGTGGAGGTGCTGGGCTCGGCCGGGGTGCCGGCCGACCCCGACGGGGGCCCGCTGCCGCTGACGGTGGACGACGATCTGCGCGCCCAGCTGGACGATCCGGTGGCCGGCGGCGTACTCGTCCTGCGGCACACCCGGCTGCACGGCGCGCACCACACCGCCCTGCACCTGGACGGCGACGCCCGGGCCCGCGCCGAGGACTCGATCATCGACTCGGTGGAGGGCATCGGGGTGGTGCTGTCGGGTGCCGCGGTGCTGCTGGCCGAGCGGCTGCGGGTGAGCGAGGTGTCCGGTTCGGCGCTGCGCGCCCGGGGCAACTCCCGGCTGCTGGTGCGCGACGCGCGGCTGTCCGGGGCGGGGCGGCACGGGGTGCTGGTGCAGGACACCGCGCGTGCCAAGGTGGAGGACTGCCGCATCGACGGCGTGGCGATGTCCGGGGTGCAGCTGGACCACGAGGCACGCGCCGAGTTGACGGACTGCCGGGTCACCCGGGCCGGCGGCAGCGCGCTGGCGGCGGGCGGCACCACCCGGCTGATCGCGAACGGCTGCCGGATCGTGGAGCCGGCCGCCAACGGCCTGCTCGCGCTGGGGGACGCCACGGCGGAGGCGGTGAACTGCCAGCTGTCGCGTACCGGTTTCTCCGCTCTGCACTTCGCGGACCGCTCCACGGGCACGGTGCTGGGCACCGTCGTCGCCGACAGCCGCGAACACGCGGTGGCCGTCACCGACTCGGCGAGCGCCGAGCTGACCGGCTGCACCCTGACCGGCGCGGTGATGTGCGGGGCGCAGGTGACGGATGCGGCCCGGCTGACGATGCGCGGCAGCCGGGTGGTGGGCGGCGAGACCGGGGTGCGGGTGCGGTCCTCGGGCGAGAGCGAACTGCGCGAGTGCGCCATCGGGGGCCAGAGCAAGGGCGGCGTGGAGATCGGCACGGACGCCACCGTCGCCCTGCTGGCCACCTCGGTGACCGGGGTGGGCAGCGCCGGGGTGACGGTGGACTCCGGGGCCCGGCTGCGGATGGAGGGCGGCGGGGTCTACGGGGCGGGCGGCAGCGGCCTGGTGGTGTGGCAGGGCACCGAGCCGCAGGTGCGCGGGGTGCGGATCGAACGGGCCGGCAAGAACGGCATCCTGGTCGGGGAGAAGGCGCGCGGCCTCTTCGAGCACTGCGACGTGTCGGTGACCACCTTCCCGGCGCTGCACATCGGGGCGGACGCCGAGCCGGTGTTCCGCGGCTGCCGGGTCTTCGACTGCGAGCAGGACGTGGGCACGGCGAACGGGGCGAAGCCGACGTTCGAGGAGTGCGTGTCGGTCCGGGTGGGCAGCGCGACGCTGACCGGCGGCCCGATCGGCACCGGCCCCAAGGGCGGTGGCGGTCCCGCGGGTCCCGGCACCGGCCCCGGGAGCCCGCCCGCCGTGCCCCAGGACATCAACGGCGGCACCGGACCGGCCTCGGCCGATGACCCCGAGGCGGGTCTGGCCGACGCGGGCGAGGCCGAGCCGGAGCCGGAGACCCTGGAGGAGCTGCTGGCCGAACTCGACGAGCTGGTGGGCCTGGACGGGGTCAAGGGCGACGTCGGCGGCATGGTCAAGCTCATGCAGATGGTGCGGATGCGCGAGGAGGCCGGGCTGCCGGCCCCGCCCCTCTCACGGCATCTGGTCTTCGCGGGCAACCCCGGTACGGGCAAGACGACGGTGGCGCGGCTGTACGGCCGGCTGCTCAAGGCGCTGGGGCTGCTGGGCAAGGGCCACCTGGTGGAGGTGGACCGCAGCGCGCTGGTCGGTGAGTACGTGGGGCACACCGGTCCCAAGACCACCGAGGCGTTCCAGCGGGCGCGCGGCGGCGTACTCTTCATCGACGAGGCGTACGCGCTGGTTCCGGCCGGTGTCGCCAATGACTTCGGTGGGGAGGCGATCGCGACCCTGGTGAAGCTCATGGAGGACCACCGTGACGAGGTCGTGGTCATCGCCGCCGGATATCCCCAGGACATGGACCGCTTCATCGGCTCCAACCCTGGCCTGTCCTCACGGTTCACCCGTACGCTGCTGTTCGCCGACTACACCTCCCAGGAACTCGTGTCCATCGTGGAACACCACGCCCAGCTGCACAGCTACGAGCTGAGCGACGGCGCCCGCGACCGGCTGGCGGCCTATGTGGAGGCCATTCCGCGCGATGACCGGTTCGGCAACGGCCGTACCGCGCGCCAGCTGTTCCAGGCCATGACGGAGCGTCAGGCCATGCGTGTCTCCGAACTGACCAGCCCCGAGGCGCAGCAGCTGATGACGCTGCGCGAAGAAGACCTTCCCCTCTGACAGGAGAAGACCCCATGTCCGATGCACGATTCGCGGAGACCTTCGCCCGCGCGCCCGCCCGGGCGCCGCGCGGTCTCGTTCCCGGCCGCCGGGTGTGGACGTCGCTGGGTTCCGGCGTCGTGCTCGCGGCCGCCACCGTCCTCGCGGTGCCGCTGCTGAGCGCCAACGTCTTCGACAGCGGCAACACCGAACTGGCCGCCGACGTCCGTACCCCCGAGTTCGAACTCCCGCCCCTGATCATCGAGGAACTGCCCTCCGAGGAGCCCGAGGAGGAGCTCGTCGAGGAGGAGGAAGAGGAAGCCGAGGAGGAGAAGGAGGAGGAGCGGAGGCAGGCCGACCCGCCGGCCGCGCCCCCGCCCGCCCCGCCGGTGGTGGTCGAGGAGGAGAAGAAGGCGGACCCGCCGGCCGAGAAGGAGGAGAAGAAGAACGATCCTCCGGCCGAGCCCAAGAACGAGGACCCGCCGGCCCCGTACATCACCCGGGGCAATGTCCAGATCAAGGGTCTGGACGGCAAGTGTCTGGACGTGGCCAACTCCCGTACCGACAACGGCACGCCCGCCACCTTGTTCGACTGCAACGGCAGCAACGCCCAGAAGTGGAACTTCTGGTCGGACGGCACCCTGCGCGCGATGGGCAACTGCCTGAGCGTGGTGGGCGCCAAGACCACCGACGGCACGCTCCTGCACATGTGGGACTGCACCGGGAACGCCACCCAGCGCTGGGCCGTCAGCCCCAACAACGACATCGTGAACATCTCGGCCGACAAGTGCCTGGACGTGCCCTGGGCGGACTCCTCCAGCGGCATCCAGCTCCAGATCGCCATCTGCTCGGGCAACCCGGCGCAGAAGTGGACCATCTCCGGCTGATCGCACGGGCGTCCACGGGTGACAGAAGCTGACTCGGGGCAGGGGAAGGGCGTGAGCCGGGTACGTTCCGGCGCATGGCCTACCCCTGCCCCGATTGCGATGCCCCGCAGGCGGTGACCGCGCTGGACGTGCGCGGCGAGATCTTCCTCCACCCTTGCCTGTCCTGCAACTGGGTGCCGGCCGCCGCCCCGCGCGCCTCCGCGCTGCGTGCCAACGCCCCGTGTCCGACCCGGGGTTGTGACGGCTCGGTGGGCGAGATCTACCGCTACGACGACGCGCGTTCGCCGCTGGAGGTGCGGCGCGAGCACTGCCCGCAGTGCTACGGGGGCGGCGCGGCGGCGGAGCCGCTCAGTGCGCCGTCCCGCCGCGCAGCGGCACGGTGAGGTCCGCGCGCAGCGGCGGGAGCGTGCCGGACATCAGGGGTGTCAGCGCGCCGTCCACGACCGCCAGCGGCAGCGCCTCGACCTGGGAACGGCGCGGCACGCTGTCGGGCTCGGGCTGGGTGAAGTAGACGAGCAGCCCCGCGTCGTCCCCCTGACCGATCGCGACCGCGTGGTGCGCGGGGCTCTCACCGGCCAGGACGGCGCCGGGCTGCCGCTCCCAGTGGGTCAGGTCGGTGGAGCGGTACACCAGCAGCCCGTCCCAGCAGTCGGTGAGCATCCAGTAGGCGTCGGCGTGGGCCAGGACGGTGGGGCCCTCGTGGGCCTGGTCACCCTCCAGGGCGCGGCCGATCGGGCGCCAGGAGAAGAGATCGGGTGAATCCGCGGCGTGAATTGTGGAGCCGTCCGCCTCGTCCTTGAACCACATCCGCCAGCCGCCGCCGGCCTCGGGCGGCAGCGGCCACACGCAGGCGTCGATGACCTTCTCGGAGGAGAGTTCCAGGCGGGAGACGAAGCTCCAGTGCTCGAGGTCGGCCGAGGTGTAGTGGAGGATGTGGCGCGGCCCGCTCCAGTCGGCGCGGATGCCGGTGAGGTAGGTCACGTACATGTGGTACGTGCCGTCGTGCCACAGCACCTCGGGGGCCCAGTAGGTGTTGCGGCCCGCCTCGTACTCCAGGCCGCGGGCGATGCCCCGGTACTCCCAGTGCGCGCCGTCGTCGGTGCTGACGGCGATGCCGATGTCGGTGCCGTGCACCCACTCCACGCCCGCGCCGTCGTGGCCGGCCCGGCGGGCGGTGTAGAACATCCACCACGCGCCGGTGTCGCGGTGCCGGATGAGGGTGGGGTCGGTGGCCCCGTCGTGCACGGGGTCGCGGAAGAGAACGGTCATAGGGCCGAAGCGTAAGAGAAACGCCCGCGAATCAACAGAGCTGAACCTAACCCAACATCACGGGCGGCCGGTCCGCGCGCCGCCCCGGGTCAGCCCAGCAGGGCCGCCACGACCACCAGCACCGGAATGGCCAGCACCGTCGACAGCAGGATCGACTCCCGGGCCAGCCGCACCCCCACCTGGTAGCGGGAGGCGTAGGTGAACAGGTTCTGCGCGGCCGGCAGCGCGGAGGTCACCACGACATGGAAGACGTCGGTGGCCCCGAGCCCGAAGACCCCGGCGGCCACCGCCCAGGCCACCACCGGCATGCCCACCGACTTCAGGGCGACGGACAGCAGCATCGGCCAGCGGTCGTCCCCCTGCCCCGGCAGGCTGCTGCCGTGCAGCGAGATCCCGAACGCCAGCAGCACGGCGGGCACCGCCATGTTGCCGATGAGCACCGCGGGCTCCAGCAGTTGCTCGGGCACCGTCCAGCCGGATCCCGCCACCGCCACGCCGGCGAGCGCGCTGATCACCACGGGGTTGCGGAACGGGGTCAGCACCCGCTGCCACACCGGGGTGTCCGCGCTGCCCCCGCCCGACAGGTCGAGCACGGTCAGCGCCACCGGCATGACGATGAGCTGCTGGAAAAGCAGCACCGGCGCGACCAGGGTGGCGTCGTTCAGCACGTACACGGCGATGGGGATGCCGAGGTTGCCCGCGTTCACGTAGCTGGAGCACAGCGCGCCGACGGTGGTGCGGCCCACCCCCCAGCCGCGTATCGCGCCGAGCGCGATGAAGACGGCCGCGACCGCGAACGTCGAGATGGCGGTGACCAGCAGCGGGGTGGAGAAGATGACGCCCAGGTCGGCGCCGGCGAGGGTGGTGAACAGCAGCGCGGGGGTGGCGACGTAGAAGGCGAGCTTGGTGAGGACCTCCCGCCCGTTCTCGCCGAGCGATCCCCGCCATCCGAGCAGATAGCCGGTGCCGATCACGCTGGCGATGATCGCGAACCCTGTGATCACACCACCCATGCGGGCAACTATGTGTCGTGTACATCTAATAGGTCAATGTGATCTCAACTACCGGGACGCACCGCTGACCTGCGTGACAGCACCGAGCCGGACGCCTACCGTCACCCTCCGTGCACACGAGAATGCGTACGATCATCGCGCCGCTGGCCGTCCTCCCCCTCCTGCTCGGACTCGCCCCCGAAACCCCCCGGGCCACCGAGGCCCCCGGCCCCGGCGACCACCTCGCCGAGGTCCTCGCCGAGCGGACCACCGCCGAGGGCGCCCTGCGCCATCTGACCGCCCTCCAGCGGATCGCCGACGCCTCCGGCGGCCACCGCGAGGCCGGCAGCACCGGCCACGAGCGCTCGGCGCGGTACGCCACCGCGCTGCTGGAGGCGGCCGGCTACCGGGTCAGCCACCAGCCCTTCACCTTCTCCCACCGGGAGACCACCGCCGAACGCCTCACCCTCACCGGCGACGGGGAGCGCGCCGTCCCCGTACGGGCCCTCACGTACACCGCGAACACCCCGCCCGGCGGGCTGACGGCCCCGCTCGCCGTCACCGGGAGCGAGGGCTGCGCGCCCGGCGACTTCGCGGGCGACGCGTACCGGGGCCGGATCGCCCTCATCGCCCGCGGCACCTGCACCTTCGCCGAGAAGGCCGCCCACGCGGCGGCGGCGGGCGCGGTGGCCGCCCTCGTCCACGACAACGTCCCCGGCGACACCCCCTTCACCGGCAGCCTCAGCGACCCGGACGCCGGGGTGATCCCGGTCGGCGGCCTCACCCTGGCGGACGGACACGAACTGGCGGCGGCGGACGGGGCGACCGTCCACCTGGAGCTGGAACAGCTCGCCGAGGAGCGCGAGACCTTCAACGTCATCGCCGAGAGCCGGGGCGGCGACCCCGACCGGGTGGTGATGGCGGGCGCCCACCTGGACTCGGTGCGCGAGGGCCCCGGCATCAACGACAACGGCTCCGGCACGGCCGGCGTCCTGGAGACCGCCCTGCGGCTGGCCGAGCACCACCGCGGCGGCGGCGCCACCGTACGGTTCGCGCTGTGGTCCGCGGAGGAGTGGGGGCTGCTCGGCTCCCGCCACTACGTGGCCGGGCTCACCGGCGCCGAGCGGGACGCGATCTCCGTCTATCTGAACTTCGACATGATCGCCTCCCCCAACCACGCCCTGTTCGTCTACGACGGGAGCGAGGGGCCGGCCGGCTCGGCCGCGGTCACGGAGCACCTGGTGACGTCCCTCGCCGAACAGGGCCTGACCGCCGAACTCACGCCGTTCGGCAGCCGCAGCGACCACGCCCCCTTCGTCGAGGCGGGCATCGCGGCCGGCGGCCTGTTCACCGGCGCCGAGGGCCTGAAGACCGAGGCCCAGGCCCGGCTGTGGGGCGGCACGGCGGGCGAACCGTACGATCCCTGCTACCACTCCGCCTGCGACGACCTCGGCAATATCGGCCACGCGGCGCTGGCCGCGAACGTCCGCGTGATCGCGGGGACGGTCGGCCGTGCCGTGTGGCACCCGGAGGCGCTCACCACCGCCCCCTGAGGCCGGAAAAAACTGTGCGGCTGCGCGGTGGGGGCCCCGCCCGGTAGGCTCTGCCTGTGATCTTCAAGCGCATCGGAACCGGCCGGCCATACCCTGACCACGGCCGGGAGAACACGCGGCAGTGGGCGGACGTCGCCCCGCGCCCCGTGCGCCTGGACCAGCTGATCACCACCAAGGGCCAGCTGGACCTGGAAACGCTGCTCGCCGAGGACTCCACCTTCTACGGCGACCTCTTCGCCCATGTCGTGAAGTGGCAGGGCGACCTCTATCTGGAGGACGGCCTGCACCGGGCGGTCCGCGCCGCGCTCCAGCAGCGCCAGGTCCTGCACGCCCGGGTCCTGGAGATGGACCACCCGCTGTGAGGCCGCGGCCGGTCCGCCGTTCGGGGCCGGTTCCGCCCATCGGTTGATCATTTAGTAGGTCCTGGCGCCGCACATGACTACGCTGCGTCCATGAGCATGCTGACGCCTCCCGGCATGGGCGGAAAGAAGAACCGCGTCACGGGTGACCGCTACCCCCGGATGCGCCCCCCGCGCCGTCGCCGCCGCACCGTTGCCGTGGCCCTGTCCACCCTCGCGGTCCTCGGCCTGGTGGGCACCGGCACGCTCCAGCTCATCCGGGTGTTCTCCGCGGACGCGGAGGGCGACGGCACCCGGCCGGCCGCCTCCGGCGTGCGGGAGTGCGCCACCGACCGGCCCGGGGTCGGGGAGGAGACCGAGGGCGCCTCGGGACCGCTGGCGGAACTGCCCGAGCCCAAGACGATCACCGTCAACGTCTACAACGCGACCGCACGTACCGGCCTCGCCCAGCAGACCGCCGACGCGCTCGCCGAACGCGGCTTCACCATCGGCACGGTGGACAACGCCCCCGAGGAACTGGACGGCAAGGTCGCGGCACCCGGGCTGCTGATGGGCGCCGCCGACGCCCAGGAGTCCGGCGCGCTGGCCGTGGTCGGCGCCCAGCTGGCCGGCGCCGAGCAGGCCGAGGGGGACGCGGCGGCCCCGGCCGCGCCCGAGGGCGAGGAGCAGGACGAGGAGGCCGCGGCCGGCCCCCAGGTCGACTTCGTCATCGGCGAGGGCTTCAAGAACCTCTCCGCCCCCCAGGACGCCGCCCGCGCCCTGGAGGAGCTCCGCAAGCCCGCGGAAGAGGAGACCGCCCCGGCCTGCTGACCGGCCGCGTCAGCCGGCCGTCCCGTACAGCCGGTCGCCGGCGTCGCCCAGACCCGGCACGATGTAGCCCAGCTCGTTCAGCCGCTCGTCGAGCGCCGCCGTCACCATCGTGACCGGCGCTCCGGCCAGCTCGCGCTCCATCAACTCCACACCCTCCGGCGCGGCCAGCAGACAGATCGCGGTCACGTCGTCGGCGCCGCGCTCGATCAGGTCCCGGATCGCCGCCACCAGCGTGCCGCCCGTCGCCAGCATCGGGTCCAGCACGTACACCTGGCGCCCCGACAGGTCCTCGGGCATCCGCGAGGCGTACGTCGCCGCCTGGAGCGTCTCCTCGTCCCGGACCATCCCCAGGAAGCCCACCTCGGCGGTCGGCAGCAGCCGCACCATGCCGTCGAGCATCCCCAGACCCGCCCGTATGATCGGCACGACGAGGGGCTTGGGGTGTGACAGGCGCACCCCCGTCGTCGCGGCCACGGGGGTGGTGATGTCCACGAGTTCGGTGCGGACGTCACGGGTCGCTTCGTACGCCAGCAGGGTGACCAGCTCGTCAGCCAGCCGCCGGAAGGTGGGGGAATCGGTGCGCTCGTCGCGCAGCGTGGTCAGCTTGTGCGCCACCAGCGGGTGGTCGACGACATGGGTCCGCATGAGTGCGACAGTACCGAATGCCCCGGACACCCCGGCTGCCGGGCGGATGCGGAATATTCCGCGGGTGAACTGCCGGGTTACCCGACAGGGCACCCCTTTTCTGCCACGATGCTGAGTGGCAGAGCCAGACCGAGTGGGGAGAGTCACGGTGTACTTCACCGCACTGCTCGCGCGGACCGATGATGGTTGGGAAGCGAGTGATACCGAGTTCGACGATGTGGAGAGCCTGGACGAGTTGGCCGATATGGCCCGGGAGGCAGCTCCCGATGACGACACCGTCCTGGTCTGCATCGAGCAGGAGGGCGTCTGGTTCGGCATCGTCCGGATCGACGGCGAGGACGATCCACGCGTCTTCGTCTCGGACGCCGCACGGGCCATGCGCAGCGCGTACGGCGAGATCCTGCTGACGGACGAACTGCTGGGCCGGGAGGCGGCGGAAGCCGACATGCTGGCCCTCGATGACCTGGACGAGCCCGCGGACGACGAGGTCGGGGCCGGCCGGGACACGGACGACGACGAGACCGGCGCCGGCGGCGCCCTGGACGGCGACGGCGACACCGATCCGGACGAGGTGCCGCGCGGCCCGGTCGGGGACGCGGGCCTGCTGGCCGATCTCGGCATCGACGCCGGGACCGTGCTCAAGCTCTCCGCCGACGACGCGCTCGGCGAGATCGCCGAGACGCTGGGCGCGGCGGATGTGCTGGAGGCCGTCAGGTGACCGCCCGGGGTGCCGCGCGGGATGGGTGACGGAACGGCTGCCGGCCCCCCGTACCCCGCAGACCCCGCGGACCCCGTGCGCGATCCCTGGATCCCCGCGATGCGGCGGGCCATGACCCTGGCCGGCACGGCGGGCGCGGCCGGTGACGTACCCGTCGGGGCGCTGGTGCTCGGCCCCGGCGGGCCGGACGGCGCGGCCGTGCTCGGCCGGGGTTTCAACGAGCGGGAGGCCACCGGGGACCCGACCGCGCACGCCGAGGTGCTGGCGCTGCGCGAGGCCGCCGGGCATCTGGGCGACTGGCGGCTGACCGGCTGCACGCTGGTGGTCACGCTGGAGCCGTGCACGATGTGCGCGGGGGCCATCGTGCTCTCCCGGGTGGACCGCGTCGTGTACGGCGCCAGGGACGCCAAGACGGGGGCCGCGGGCTCGCTGTGGGACGTCCTGCGCGACCGGCGGCTCAATCACCGGCCCGAGGTGATCGGTGGCGTGCTGGAGGCGGAGACCGCGGGCCTCCTCACGGAATTCTTCCGGCGCGGCGGATGCTAAGCTTCCGCACGGTAGCGTGTCCGAGCGGCCTAAGGAGCTCGCCTCGAAAGCGAGTGTGGGGGCAACTCCACCGAGGGTTCAAATCCCTCCGCTACCGCGTGTGTGCGACGGGCCCGACCCCCTTCCGGGGGCTCGGGCCCTCGCCGTATCCGCGGGAGGTGGCGCCGCTGTGACGCTGGAACACACCCGTCGGCTGCTGCTCTTCGCCCTGCTGGTGTTCATGCTGTACGCGGTGATCGCGGAGCCGGGGCGGGCGGCGGACTTCGCGGCGATGACGATCGAGGCCGTGTCGGGGGCCGCGCTCGGGGTGGGCCGGTTCGTGGCCTCCCTCGTCCACTGACGCCCGGGGCGCGGCGATCAACACGTCGTGCTCAGGTGCTTGCACACAGTGGACATGTCTTGTGATGCTATGACCGCTTTTGCCGTTGATTGAAACGTGAAAGGTCGGTCGGCTGGTGGCGGTGACGCAGACCCGGGGCGCCCAGGCACGGGCGCTGACGCAGGCGCTGTTCGAGCAACTGGACCGGCTGGAGGCCGGCACCGCCGAGCACGCCCGGGTCCGTGGAGCGCTGATCGAGGCCAATGTGCCGCTGGTGCGGTACGCGGCGCTGCGCTTCCACAGCCGCAACGAACCGATGGAGGACATCGTCCAGGTCGGGACGATCGGGCTGATCCACGCGATCGACCGGTTCGACCTGGAGCGGGGGGTGCAGTTCCCCACCTTCGCGATGCCCACCATCGTGGGCGAGATCCGCCGCTACTTCCGTGACAGCGTGCGCTCGGTCCATGTGCCGCGCCGACTGCACGAGTTGTGGGCCCAGGTACGGGCGGCCACCGAGGAGCTGACGGTGGCGCTGGGGCGGGACCCGAACCCGGCGGAGATCGCCGAGCGGCTCCAGATCCCCGAGGAGGACGTGCTGGCCTCGCTGGAGGCGGGCAGCGCGTACCGCGTCTCGTCGCTGGAGGCGGCGCAGGAGCGCGACGACGGGTCCGCCGGGCTGATCGAGCGGCTCGGGTACGAGGACCCGGAGCTGGCGGGGGTCGAACACCGGGCGCTGGTACGGCATCTGCTGGTGCAGTTGCCGGAGCGCGAGCAGCGCATCCTGCTGCTGCGCTACTACCGCAATCTGACCCAGTCGCAGATCAGCGCGGAGCTGGGCGTCTCGCAGATGCACGTGTCCCGGCTGCTCACCAGGAGCTTCGCGCGGCTGCGTTCCGCAAATCCGATCGACGCGTAACTCGAACGAGGGACCCAACTCCTGGAACTCCGGGCTTCGCTGTGCCGTTTTATCGACATGACGCTACATCGTGTTGATGACATGTGACATTCTGCTAGAACCGCGTTTGCCGTGGCGGCAGCTCCGGTATCCACGAGGGTGACGCCACTTCTCGTACCAAGTGCGCCGCCGTGACCGTCCACGACCTCAAGGGGGTGGCATGTCCGTAGAACTGGGCAGCTCCAAGGTGCTCACCACAGCCGGCACGCCGCAGGAACCCGAACCGCTCCCCGCCGTACCGCCGACCGAAGGCCTCGACACCCGCACGCTCTCGCGTTCCCTCTTCCAGCGCCTCGCCACCCTGGAGAAGGACAGCCCCGAGCGCGGCTATGTCCGGGACACCCTCATCGAGCTCAACCTGCCGCTCGTGCGGTACGCGGCGGCGCGGTTCCGCAGCCGCAACGAGCCGATGGAGGACATCGTCCAGGTCGGCACCATCGGCCTGATCAAGGCGATCGACCGCTTCGACTGCGAACGCGGGGTGGAGTTCCCCACCTTCGCGATGCCCACCGTGGTCGGGGAGATCAAGCGCTTCTTCCGCGACACCTCGTGGTCGGTACGGGTCCCGCGCCGGCTCCAGGAGCTGCGGCTCGCCCTCACCAAGGCCAGCGACGAACTCGCGCAGCGCCTGGACCGTTCCCCCACCGTCGCCGAACTCGCCGTGTGCCTGGGGGTGTCGGAGGACGAGGTCGTCGACGGCCTCGCCGTCGGCAACGCCTACACCGCCAGCTCCCTGGACTCCCCCGCGCCCGAAGAGGACGGCGGCGAGGGCTCGTTGGCCGACCGGCTCGGCTACGAGGACGGCGCGCTGGAGGGCGTGGAGTACCGCGAGTCCCTCAAGCCGCTGCTGGCGAAGCTGCCCGCGCGCGAGCGGCGGATCATCATGCTGCGCTTTTTCGCCAACATGACCCAGTCGCAGATCGGCGAGGAGGTCGGCATCTCGCAGATGCATGTCTCACGGCTGCTGACGCGCACCCTCGCCCAGTTGCGCGACGGTCTGACGGCCGAGGAATGAGAAACCCGGACCGGCGTCGGGGCGCCGGTCCGGGGACGTGACAGGGGTCAGCTGAAGGCGAGCCAGGCCACGCCGGCGAGCGCGATGACACCCACCACGATGCCCACGATCAGCCCGACACGCGGGCCGGCCGACGCCGACTGCTGGGCGCGCCGCTGCGGCGGCTCCTCGTCGACGAAGGCGCGGAACATCTGGGTGCTGCCCGCCGGATCCTGCTGCGGGTTCTGGGGTGCTTGGGGGTTGTGAGCCATGTCCGGTGACCCTAGCGAACGCCTGCCCACAGGACACAGTCCGGGCCCTTGAGGATGGCTTAACCTCGCCCTAAGCCTGGTCTATACCAACACCTTGTCATGCGCAGAGTGAGCCGCTGAAATAAGGGCCATGAAGCGGAGACACGCACTGCGTACCCCCACCCGCGGACTTCTCGCGGCAGGTCTGTCACTGGCCCTGGCCTGGACCGCGCTGACGACCATGACCGCGACGGCCGACCAGGAGACGGACACCGACGTGTCCACCGCGGCCGTCCTGTTCCACGACGACTTCAACGGCCCCGCCGGCTCGGCCGTCGACAGCTCCAAGTGGCAGCTGGAGACGGGTGACAACAGCGGCAACAACCGCGAGCACCAGTACTACACGCCGGGCAACAACAACGCCGCCCTCGACGGCAACGGCAACCTGGTGATCACCGCCCGCAAGGAGAACCCGAACAACTACCAGTGCTGGTACGGGACCTGCCAGTACACCTCGGCCCGGATGAACACGGCCGGAAAGTTCACCACGACGTACGGCAAGGTCGAGGCCCGCATCAAGCTGCCGCGCGGGCAGGGCATCTGGCCCGCGTTCTGGATGCTGGGCAACGACATCGGCCAGATCGGCTGGCCGGCCAGCGGCGAGATCGACATCATGGAGAACATCGGCCGCGAGCCCGGCACCGTGCACGGCACCCTGCACGGCCCCGGCTACTCGGGCGGCGGCGGCATCGGCGCCTCGTACACCCTGCCCGGCGGGCGGGCCTTCGCCGACGACTTCCACACCTTCGCGGTGGACTGGGCCCCCGACCGGATCAGCTGGTCCGTGGACGGCGTCACCTACCAGACCCGCACCCCCGCCGACCTCGGCGGCAACCAGTGGGCGTTCAACAAGCCGTTCTTCATGATCCTCAACCTGGCCGTCGGCGGCGAATGGCCCGGCTACCCGGACGGCAGCACCACCTTCCCGCAGCAGATGATCGTCGACTACGTGACGGTCACCTCGTACGACGGCGGGGGCGACAACGGCGGCGGCAACGGCCGCACCGGCCAGATCTCCGGCCTGGCCGGCAAGTGCGTCGACGTGGCGGGCTCGAACACCGCGAACGGCACCCCGGTCGTCCTGTACGACTGCAACGGTTCCTCGGCGCAGCGCTGGACGGTCCACTCCGACGGCACCCTGCGCGCGCTGGGCAAGTGCCTGAGCCTGGTGGGCAGCGCGACCGGCGACGGCACGAAGGTCCACCTGTGGGACTGCACGGGCAACGCGACACAGCGCTGGGCGATCAGCGGCGCGCGGGACATCGTGAACATCTCCGCCGACAAGTGCCTGGACGTCCCCTGGGCGGACCCGGCCAACAACAACCAGCTCCAGATCGCGACCTGCTCCGGGAACGCGGCCCAGAAGTGGACGGCACCCTGATCCGTCCCCGTTCGTTCACCGGGGTATGAGAGCCACGGACAGACCCCTCACACCTCCCAGCCGCCGCGCCCTGCTCACGGGCGCGGCGGCGACGGCCGGCACCCTGTGCCTGGCGGCCTGCGGCGCAGGCGGGGGCGGCGCCGACCAGACCACGCCCCCCTCCGAGCTGTCCCTGACCGACATCCCCGTCGGCGAGGCGGTGGAGGTCGCCACCGCCTCCGGCGAGGAGGCGCTGCTCTACCGCGCCGACGACACGGAGCTCGTGGCCTTCACCGCGGTCTGCACCCACATGGGCGGCAAGGTCACCCCCGAGGGCACCCAGCTCCGCTGCCACCTGCACAACTCGGTCTTCGACGCCGCCACCGGCGAACCCCTCTCGGGCCCCGCCCTGAAACCCCTCCCGCCGCTGGACGTCCATGTACAAGGGGACGAAATCACCGTCGGCTGAAGCTCGGGATGGCAGGCTTGGCCCATGACGCTGAAGCAGCTGAAGGACACCATCGGCAGGATCGGCATCTGGACCCCCGTGCTCCGCTCGGAGGACCCCGAACGCCGCGCCCTGATCACCGAGGCCGCCACCGAGCTGGACCGCCTCGGCTACGGCGCCATCTGGCTCGGCGGCAGCCCGCACGTGCGGGACACCGTTCCGCTGCTGGAGGCCACCTCCCGGATCGTGGTGGCCACCGGCATCCTCAGCATCTGGAACGACGAGCCGGCCGACGTCGCCCAGGCCTTCAGCCGCGTCAACGCGGCCTTCGACGACCGGCTGCTGCTGGGCCTGGGCGTCAGCCACGAGATCCTCACCGAGCGCTACGAGAAGCCGTACGCCTCGATGCGGGACTTCCTGACCGCCCTGGACGAGGCCACCACCCCGGTCCCCAGGGACCACCGCGTCCTGGCCGCCCTCGGCCCGCGCATGCTGGAGCTGGCCCGCACCGAGTCCGCGGGCGCCCACCCCTACCTGGTCACGGCGGAGCACACGGCGCAGGCCCGCGAGGCCCTCGGCCCGGACGCCCTGCTCGCCCCCGACCTGAAGGTCGTCCTGGACGAGGACATCCCCCGCGCCCGCGAGACGGCCCGCACCTACCTGGCCCGCTACCTGGCCCTCCCCAACTACACGAACAACCTCCAGCGGCTGGGCTTCACCACCGAAGACTTCGAGAACGGCGGCTCGGACCCCCTCCTCGACGCGGTCTTCGCCCTCGGCTCCCCGGCCGACATCGCCGCCAAGGTCGAAACCTTCCACGCGGCCGGCGCGGACCACGTCGCCCTGAACGTGGTCACCCGGAACGAAGAAGAAATCCCCCTCCCCCAATGGCACACCCTGGCCGAAGCCCTGCTGTGACGCCGGGTTCAGCCATGCGTCTCCATCAAGGCCGAAGACAACAGTCAGTCACACCTAGGTATCCGGGGCCTCACCGTTTCGCCCTGTTGAGCAACGCAGCGACCAGTCCGTTGAGGAAGAACATCAAGATCGTCACCAGATTTTGCCAGATGGTGGACCGAACCAGATCTGCTACGCCTGCTCCTCAGACCAGCTGACGCAGACGAGACCGTGTCGGATATGACGATTTTCACTGACAGCGGCACAAGTCTTGCCACACAACACCAGGCCCCAGCCAAGTGCCCCGCCGCACCGACCCGGGATGCAACTCTGATGATGGCTCCACCATCGATCAGGACAAAAACACAAAGACGAAAGGCCATACCGGCCGTCCGGATGAAACGCTGACAAAGGCGCCCGTAGAGCGGTAGCATCTCTATCAAGGCGATGATTTTTCGAACCCTAGGGGGAGGAAAAATGAGCAACATCGAAAGCCCTACTGTCTTGGAGCCTCTGGAGCGCAGGGGCATGCGCTTTACAAGTCTTCAAGTGGGAAACTGGAGAAACTTCACCAGCTTCTCCGTAGATTTGCAACAGAGAATGTTTCTGGTGGGTCCCAATGCGTCAGGAAAATCGAACTTTCTGGACTGCTTTCGATTTTTGTCCGAAATCGTATCCGTGGGAGGTGGCTTTGAGGCCGCAGTCGCCAGACGTGGAGGAGTAAGCATGATCCGCTCTTTCGCCGCTCGTAGATATCCATCAATTTCCCTAAAAGTAACCCTGGGGAATGACTCAATTCCCAATGAATGGATGTATGAACTCAAGTTCAAACAAGATAATAACCGACGCCCCATTATCGAGTCTGAAGTGGTGAAATATCGCGGGAAAGATGTTCTACGCAGACCTGATTCCGGCGACCGTGATGACGCCGAACGTTTGAAGCAGACTCACTTGGAGCAAGTGAATGTCAATCGCAGATTCAGGACAGTTGCAGAGTTTTTCGCAAATTTGAATTATATGCACATCGTCCCTCAATTGGTTCGCGAACCGGATCGATCCGTCGGAAAAAAGAACGACCCATTTGGTGGAGACTTTCTTGAACAGATCGCAAGGACGCCGAAGGCCACGCGTGATTCCAGACTACGCAAGATCGTCGATGCACTGAAGGTCGCGGTACCACAGCTACAAACTCTGGAATTGCAGCCTGACATTCGGGGCGTCCCGCATCTACGAGGAAAATACCAGCACTGGAGGCCAAATGGTGCCTGGCAAACCGAAGATCATTTTTCTGACGGCACACTTCGCCTTCTCGGACTGCTCTGGGCCGTAGCAGACTCCAAGGGGCCATTGCTCCTTGAAGAGCCGGAGCTCTCACTCCACCCTGAGGTGGTCCGTTATATTCCTCAGATGTTCGCACGTGTTCAACGAAGGTCCGCCCGTCAAATTCTAGTAAGTTCGCATTCTCCCGAAATTTTGAATGATTCGGGAATTGGCTCGGACGAAGTTTTGGCTTTGATTCCAGAGTCAGAAGGAACTGCAGTAAATTCACTGTCTGAGCAGTCTGATCTTCAGTCGTTGCGGGAAGCCGGAGTTCCACTGGGGGATATCTTGAAAGAACTAACAGCCCCCGAGGAAGCTGGCCAGTTGAGCTTCTTTGTGGGGTAGAAATGAATCAAGTCATGGTTGGAGTTGAAGGAATCTCCGATGAAGGCGCCGTTCGATCCATTCTCGGAGAGTTTGGATTGACGCCGAAAATGATCCAGGGAAAGAATGGGAAAAATTCCCTACTGAGGAAACTGTCCGCCTACAACAAGTCGGCCATTCATTTTCCCTGGTTCGTTCTCATTGACATGGATTCGCCTGAGGACTGCGTCGTCGAAAGCGTGGCAACATGGCTACCGAACCCCTCGGAGAACATGGTCTTTCGCGTGGCAGTGGCAGAACTTGAAAGTTGGCTTCTAGCTGATCGAGAGGCGATTGCAGATTTCCTTGGAGTTGCCGAAAGCAGGATCCCAAGGAATCCTGATTCGCTCCGAGATCCGAAGCAAGAAATTATCAATCTGGCACGCAGATCGCGAAAGAGAGATATCAGAGAGGGGCTAGTTCCAAGGTCCAAGAGCGGCGCGTCTGTCGGACCAACTTACGCTTCAGATATTCGCGAATTTGGACAGCGAAATTGGCGACCTCGTATGGCTGCTAGAGAATCACCAAGTTTGGCTCGCTGCCTACTTAGGGTGCAGCAGCTTTCCGAGCGACTACACGGGTAGTCACCACTTATTTGATCGGTTGCAAATTCTGAACTGTAGTCACTCATCTGGCTAGCGTAATTACTATTCTGCAGCTGGGAATCTAATGATGCGCTCGCCACCTTGAGCCCAATGGATTCGATCGGAGAAAGGAATATTAGCTTGACGCACATTCGATTACTGTCGCAAATTTCTATTGCTGACTCTGTCGGACCACCTCCACAACATGCTCAGCGTCTAAAGTGCGAAGGGCTAACCAAAAACCGAGTAAGGCAGAGGCCTTCTTCGTCGGTCCTGTGACACTGGCATGGCTGCTGACATAAACTCCTCTTCGGCTGGACTGATTGCTGCTATGTGCTGCCGTACAGTGACTCCGCCAAAATCACAAGTACCCATCAAAGAAGAGGCTCTCGGAATTCCTCAACGTAACCAGTTAAGCCTGTCTCGGCGCGCGCCCAGCGGGCGCTGGCTGGCGTGGGCGAGACACAAGCGGCGGCCCGCTGCCGCGCGTGCCGCGCTTGCGTGGCACCTTGAACTCGCAGAGAGGATTGTCACTCACTGGGTCCGTTGGCGGTCCTGCTCGATATCGTAGGCAACAGTTTCGGCTGCTGTGACTACCACTTGGAGCTTGGTCAGGATGTCGCGGCGGGCGGCTTCGATGAGGTCGATGTGCAATTCGGCTCCGGGGTCGGTGTGGGGCGTCCAGAAGCCGCGGTGGCTGTGCTCGCGGGCGATCTCGTGGCAGGCGCGGACCACATGGTTCATGGCGGCAGTGATCTCGTAGCGGTAGAGCTGTTCGTGCTGGTACTCGTGTTCGTTCACCATGCGCGCCTCGGCAGGGGCGTGTGTTTCGCCGGCTGGGCTGACAGGAGAAAGCGGACCGCGCCGTCGGGGATCGTGAGCGTGTACAGGTCCCCGGTCACCAGAACTTCCAGCGCCCGCTCGTGCTCGGCCTGGTCCGCGAGCCAGCACCGCACCGGATACGCAGCCGGCGGATCCAGCTGGTCGCTGATGTGGCCCGGCCCTCCAGCGAAGCCACCGGATCGCGATCCAGGCCGTCGAAGACGGAGCCGATCCCAGCCAGTGCGTGGACACGCCATTGGAGGTGTAGGCAATGGCCTCGCACCAGAATCCTGTGTCGAGTTGGAGCGGCAACGCCTTGGTGGTGATCAGCATGTACAGGTGCCGGTCGGCTTGCCGGTGAGCTCAGCGGTCACGGTGTGGCCGTGACGGTCACCTCTGATGTCGACGGTCGACGCGCAAGCGAAGACGAGGAACAGACCTCGGCCGTGAGGGGAACTGTTGTCCTGGTGCTCGATGCGCGGGCGGCGGTGGGCGCCACCGGCATCGGCGACGGCGATCTTCACCGTGTCTCCGGTACAGGTCACCGCGATGCGGAAGGCAGCGTCTGCACTTTCTGTATGAGTGATGGCGTTGGCGCTGAGCTCCGTGACGATCAGCTCGGCGTCCTGCGTGCAGGGGTGGTCGCCGAGGATCTCCCGGATCCAGTGACGAGCACGACTGACTTCCTCAGGTAGCCCTGGGAAGGTGCGTCGATGGGTCGGCATGAGCGCTCCTTCATCCTTGGTGACCTGCGGTTTCTTGCACCAGTTCGTGCGTTGTGATGACGCCAACCGCAATGACACGTAGAATTAGTACTAGCACCGTACCCAAAATGTGCGTTGCGAAAGTGCGGGATCGCACTTTTCGTGCGGGTGATGCCCGCATAGCGTGCGCAGTGGCGCGATGCCGGGCGCGTACGTCGACGAGAGAGGAACCCCGATGTTCGGATTGATGGTGCGGTTCACCTGCAAGGACGAGGCCGCAGCCGCTGCGTTCGATGAACTGGTCGCGCGGACAGGGGAGCAGATTCGTGCGAACGAGCCGGGAACGGTGATCTACACCGTGCACCGTGTTGACGGCCGGCCGCTGGAGCGGATCTTCTACGAGCTGTACCGGGACGTGGCCGCCTTCGACACGCACGAGTCGCAGGACTACGTGCGCTCCTTCCTCGCCGAGCGGGAGCAGTACCTCGCCTCGACCGAGGTCGACCGCCTGGACTTCGTGTCCGGCAAGGGTGTGGACGTTGAGCACTGATTACGAGAAGACCCTCGGCCGCAAGATCGCGTTCAACCGCAAACGGCGCGGGCTGTCGCAGAAGGAGTTCGCCGGCCTGCTGGACCGGTCGGAAGCCTGGGTCTCCCAAGTGGAACGGGGCGTGCGCCGCATCGACCGGATGACGGTCCTGGAGAAGGTCGCCGAGGTCTTGGACCTGCCGGTCGCCGAGTTGGCCGCCGAGGCTCCGATCGTCGCCTCGGTGACGGAGCACGAGGCACCCGGTGCGAGCCGTCTCCGGCTCGTGCTCAGCTCCGCGCACTCCCTGAAGGCCATCCTCGGCCAGCCGGAATCGCCGGACATCCCCGCTCTGCGCACCGATGTCGATCGGGCTTGGTCGCTGACACACGAGGGCAACTACGCGGATCTGGCGGAGCTGCTCGAAGGTCTGGTTCCGCGACTGGAGTCAGCCACTCGTGCCGGCAGTGACGGAGAACGCCCCGGACTCTTCCGGCTGTTGGCCTCGATGTACCACACGTGCAGTGCGGCCCTCGCGAACATGGGAGAGCCCGAAGCGGCGTGGATCGCTGTCGACCGCGCCGTCGTCGCAGCTGAGCGGGCAGGAGATCCGCTGCTGATGGCGGCCGGCGAGTTCCGGCTGTCGATCGTCTTCCTCGGGGCACGCCACTACGACCAAGCTGCCCAGGTCTCCGGCAGCGCGGCTGACGCGCTTGCCCCCCTGGCCGACGGCGGTGAACCAGAAGCCATCGCGCTGCGCGGCGCCCTCACCCTTCAGCGTGCGCTCGCCGCCGGCCGCCTCAACCACGCCGACGACGCATACACGCACCTTCGGGCGGCCAAGGAGCTAGCCGATCGGATTGGCGACGGACGCAACGACTACAACACCGAGTTCGGCCCCACCAATGTCGCGCTCCACGAAGTCGCCGTGGCTGTCGACCTGGGCGACGCCGGAGTAGCCCTGCGCGCCGCCGAGAGCGTGGACCCGTCCGGCCTGTCCTCGGAACGACAGGCACGCTTCGGCATCGACCTCGCCAAAGCCCATGCCCAACGCCGCCAGATCGACAAGGCCGTCCACTCCCTCAGCAACGTGCGCGAGTTGCTGCCGGAGATGTTCCGCGCGAAGCCCGCCGTCAAGCAGCTCGTCGCCGATCTCATGGCCATGAGCCCGCTGCCGTCCGACCAGCTCCGAGCATTGGCAAGCGAGTTGGGCGTACAAGAAATGTGAACTGGTATCTGAAGTACTAGACAGTACTTTCTGTGCGAGCTACGGTGGAGACGTTGGCAGCGCCTCTCGCCTCCGGCAGGCGAAGCGTGCGGACCCTGCGAACGCGTCGGCCAGGAGACGGTCCTGGCCGACGCGGAGCAGTACGGCTCCACCGACCGACACGGGCGCACGTGCGCCGCCTTGCTTGTCTCGACAGCCCGACTCGGCAGCGTCCAAGGAACCCCAAAATGTCCGTTTCCGGGCAACCGGCGGCCACGTTGAAGCCCCTCCTCGCACATCCGGAAGGAAGGCATCCATGTCTCACTTAAGCCGCTTCCCCCGCGCCGTCGGGTCAGTTCGGGGTGGCTCTGCTTCGCAGGCTCACGGGGCGCAACAGGGCACCACGACCTGCCCTCTTGCGGGATGCTTCTCCCCTGCGGAGCCTGCGTCGCGTTCCACGGCCGATGTCGCTCATCCCTGTCACCATCGCCCTACTCCGATCGACCAAGGCGAGGACTCCCGGACAACCGCTGCCCTCCTCGTCGACCTTTTCGCGACCATGCGGGAGATCACCGGCCGACTGGCTCTCCGCCCCTGGCCTCTCCTGCTGATCGCCCTGGTCTGGTTCCAGCCCGCCGACAACCTTGTCGCTCCAGGTGCCGAGCGGATCTCCCCTTCAGGCGTGGAGAGCGTCGCCGATCACGAAGGATGAACGGAGCGGGATCGAGTTCACCCAGGCCGGGCCAGGCTCTCCGGAACGTACCGGCGGCTGTTTCATCGCACGAAAAAGCCCCGTTCCGGTGGGAACGGGGCTTCATTCTGTGCGCTCGGCAGGATTCGAACCTGCAACCTTCTGATCCGTAGTCAGATGCTCTATCCGTTAAGCTACGAGCGCCTGCGGCCCTTGCGGACCGGCTTGCGGGGACAACATTACATGACCTGCGGCCGGGGGGGAAATCCGTTCGTCCAGCCCCTCTGAGCTGGGCAAACACACCAAAGCCCTGGTCCTCGGGACCAGGGCTCACGGCGGAGGCTCCGGGATTTGAACCCGGGATGGGGGGTTACCCCAAACCGCATTAGCAGTGCGGCGCCATAGACCAGACTAGGCGAAGCCTCCTCGCACACGGTGCGTGGCACATGATGCCACAGGCGTGGCGGGGTCAGCCAATCCGTTCCGCAACGATCCGGGGGGACGGGCGTTAGGCACGGCGGCGGGGAGTACCCCGTCCGGAGTCGATCGTCCTGGAGGCCCCCGTGTACAGCAGTTCCCTCGCCGCCCTCGTTCTCGCCGCCCTCGCCGGTACCGCGCAGCCGCAGCCGGCGCCCGCGCCCACCCACGAGCTGACCATCACCGTCAGCGATCACGGGTCGGCCGACGGCGTCCAGCGGCTCCGCTGTTCGCCGGCCGGCGGGGACCACCCGCGGGCGGCCGACGCCTGTGCCGCCATCGAGGCCGTGCAGGCGCCGTTCGCGCCGCTCGCCGACGGCACCCTGTGCACCCGCGTCTACGGCGGGCCGGCCACCGCGCGGGTCGAAGGGGTGTGGGACGGGCAGCGGGTGGCTGCCGAGTTCAGCCGCACGGACGGGTGTGAGATCGCCCGCTGGGACGCCCTCGTCCCCGCCCTGCCGCGGGTCGGCAACCACTCCTGAACAGCGCTTCCACGAACACACCACCGCGCCGGGGACCGCTGGCCGTAGACTCCCCCCTAACGACTGGCACGGGCTAGGGAGGAACGACGTCGTGAGCAGCAGGCCAGCGAGAGGCGCTGCTCGCCTCGCCGCCATACTCGACGCGCTGCCGGACGCGCTGTTGCTCGTCAACGGCAACGGCACCGTCGTCAACGCCAACGCCATCGCGATGGAGACCCTCGAGGTCCCCGGCGCGCCCCTCATCGGACGCGGACTGCTCGACATCGTCCCGGACTTCGATCCGCGGCGTATTCCGGGCTCCATGCGCCGTCCCGAGGAGGATCCCGCCGCGCGCACCAAGCCGACCCGCATGGTCGCGCGGCGCACGGACGGCGTCGAGTTGCCGGTGGAGGTGACCAGCGCCGGGCTCAACAACCGGCACGCGCACTACGCCTCGGCCGTCGAGGCCGCGTTCACCGATGACTACTCGGGCGAGGAACTGCTGGTCCTGGTGGTGCGGGACCTGTCCGGGACACTGGACACCGAGGCCGAACTCGTCCGCCAGCAGCGGCAGACGGAGATGATCCTGCGGGCCGCCTCCGAGGGCGTGGTGGGGGTGGACACGGCGGGCCGCATCGTGCTCGTCAATCCGGCCGCCGCGCAGATCCTGGGGCACCGGGCCAGCCAGCTCGGCGGCCAGGAACTGCACCCGCTCATCCAGCACTCGCGCGCCGACGGCAGCCCGCTGCCGTACGAGGAGACCCCGCTGCACGACACGCTGCACTCCGGGCGCAAGCACCGGGTGCGCGGCCGGGTGCTGTGGACCAAGGACGGCCGCGCGGTGCCGGTGGATCTCACCACCGCGCCCGTCCGGGACGGGCAGCAACTGGTCGGCGCGGTGCTCACGTTCACCGACCGGCGCCCGTACGACGCGCTCGTCGCCCGGCACGTGCAGTTGCAGTCCGTGCTCAGCGAGAGCCTGCGCGGCCCGCTGGAGCAGTTGCGCGACGAACTCACCACGCTGGCCGCCGATCCGGCCGGGCAGCTGTGGCCGGAGGCCAATCAGCTGCTGCACCATCTGGCCGCCGGGTACGCCCGGATGACCACGCTGGTCGACAACGTGCTCAGCTACCAGCGCCTGGACGAGGGCGTCGAGAAGCTGTCCCTGGAGAAGGCGTCGCTGGACGAGGTCGTGGCGGCCGGGGTGGAGGGCGCGACCGAGCTGATCGGCCCGGGCCGGGTGCAGTTCGCCGTGCACGCCCCGCCGATCGACGCCGAGGTGGACCCGGAGCGGCTGGCGCAGGCGCTGGCCCATCTGATCGCCGATGTGGCCGGGGTGGACGCCACCGGCCGCGGCGGCGGCGGGGACGCCACGATCGTGGTGGCCGCGGCGCAGCGCGGGGATGTCGTACGGATCGAGGTACGCGGGCCCCGCCCCGGCGGCGGCGCGGTGCACGAGCCGATCGTGCGCGGGATCGTGCGGCAGCACGGCGGCGTGCTCCAGACGCATCAGGTGCCGGGGGCGGGCGGCAGCGCGTACGTGCTGGAGGTTCCGGTCTCCGGCGGGGACGGCGCGGGCGCGCCCCAGGCCGTCGGTACGGGCGTGGGAGCGGGCCGGGACGCCAGCGGTGACACCACGGTGATGCCGGTGCCCGCGCAGCCCGCGCGCGGGACGCAGGCCAAGAAGAAGCAGCCGCAGCCGGCGGTGGAGGCCGAGGCCGAGGCGCCCAGTGGGCGGCGCCGGCGGCAGGGGGAGGCGCTGCCCGCGCTGCCCCCGGGGCCGACGCCCGCTCCCGCGCCCGTGCCGGTGCCCGCGGCGCTGCCGGCGGGGCCCGAGGAGCCGGAGGGGCAGGGCGGCACGCTGGGCGGTCGCCGCCGGCGCGCGCTGGGCCCGGTGCCGGCCGCCGGGCCCGAGCCGGAGATTCCGCAGCAGTCGACGGGGCCCTCCGGCGAGGCGCCGACCGGGCGCCGTCGCCGGGCCAATCCGGGCGAGGGCCAGGGCGCGGAACCTCAGGGGCCCGTGCCCGCCCCGGCACCCGCGCCGGAGGTGGAGGCGGAACCCGAACCGCAGCCCGTCGAGCACTCCGTGGTCGCGTCCAGCCCGATCCTGGACGGCAGCGCCCCGCAGAACGCCCTGCCCGTACGCCAGCCCCGCGCCCTGCCGATGCCCGGCAGCGACCGGGCCGGCAAGCCGGACGCCCGGGCGGCCGTGAGCGTGCAGACGCTCGGCCAGGGTGTCCCGGTGCACACTCCGCCGCAGGGCACCGGCGCCGGTGCCGCCGGGACGGGGACGCATCCGGGCCGCCGCCGCAAGCTCGCCGCCCCGCCCGCCGAGATCGAGCCGCCGCAGCCCGCGGGTCCGGAGGGCGCCGCCGCGCCCGCCGAGGCCCGTGCCGTGGGCGCGGCCCGGCAGGCGGCGCAGAATGTGACGGGCGGCGGGCGGGAGTTCGCCATCAGCGCCCCGGCGGCCGGTGCCGCCGAGGGTCCGGAGCCGCTGGACGGTCCCGGCGGCGCGGTGGAGGTCACCGAGGGCCGCCCGGGCGGCGCCCCGCGGGTGCCCGCCCCGGCCGACGACGAACTGCCGCCGGAGCCACTGGACAATCCGCGCCGGCTGCTGGTGTGGCCCGAGCCGGACCCCTCCACTCAGCAGGCGCTGACCGAGCGCGGCTACCGTCCGGTCCTCGTGCACTCGCGTGAGGAGGTCGACGCGCAGATCGCCGCCTACCCGGCCGCGCTGTTCGTCGATCCGCTGACCGGCCCGATCACCCGCACCGCGCTGCAGTCGCTGCGGCAGGCGGCGGTGGCCGCCGAGGTGCCGGTGCTGGTGACGGCCGGTCTCGGCCAGGCCAGCCGGGAGGCGGCGTACGGTGCCGATCCGGCCGTCCTGCTGAAGGCGCTGGCCCCGCGCGACAGCGAGCAGCATCCGCCGCGCGTCCTGCTGGTGGAGGAGCAGCCCGCCATCGCCCAGGCGCTGGCCATGTCGCTGGAGCGGCGCGGTATGCAGGCGGCGCACGCCGTCTCGGACGCCGAGGCGATGGAGGTGGCGGCGCAGATCCGGCCGAACCTGGTGGTGATGGACCTGAACCAGGTCCGCCGTCGCCGGGCCGGCATCATCGACTGGCTGCGCATCAACGGGCTGCTGAGCCGTACCCCGTTCGTCGTCTACACGGCGGCCGAGATGGACCCGACGCAGTTGCCGCAGCTGGCCTCGGGCGAGACGGTGCTGTTCCTGGCGGAGCGGTCCACCCATCCCGAGGTGCAGAGCAAGATCGTGGATCTGCTGACCAAGATAGGCGCACACTAGGCGCCTTCTCCGGCGCATGGGCGCATGGCGCCTGCCGGGCCCGCGCCTCCGCACGCCGTGTGGCGTGGGGGCGCGGCCGGGCGGGCTGTGCCCCGCGGTCAGCGGGGGACCGGGGCGAGGGTGGTGACCGTCAGGTCGCCCGCCGCGTGGCGGGCTCGCAGCACCTTCTTGTCGTACTTGCCGACGCTGGTCTTGGGGACCTCCTCGATGGTCGTCCAGTGTTCGGGGAGCTGCCAGCGGGCGAGCCGTTCGCCGAGGAAGGCGCGCAGCGCGGCGTAGTCCACCTCGCCGGTGATGACGGGGACGACGCAGGCGAGCGGGCGTTCGCCCCACCGTTCGTCGGGCACGGCGACCACCGCCGCCTCCCGTACCTCTGGGTGGCCCATCAGCAGCCCTTCCAGCTCCACGGAGGAGATCCACTCGCCGCCCGACTTGATCACGTCCTTGGCGCGGTCGGTGAGGGTGAGGTAGCCGTCGGGGCTGATGGTGCCGACGTCGCCGGTGCGCAGCCAGCCGTCCGGGCTGAAGCGGTCGGCGGGGCGCTCGGGGCCGGTGGCGCCGGCGCCGCCGTAGTAGCCGCCGGCGATCCAGGGTCCGCGCACCTCCAGTTCGCCGGCCGCCGTGCCGTCCCAGGGCATCTCGGCGCCGTCCGGGCCGATCAGGCGGGCCTCGACGCCGGCCGGGAAGCGGCCCTGGCTGAGCCGGTAGGGCCACTCCTCCTCGGGAGTGAGGCCGGGCGGCGGCTGGGAGGTGGTGCCCAGGGGGGAGGTCTCGGTCATGCCCCAGGCGTGGGCGACGCGTACGCCGTACCGCTCGTCGAGGGTGCGCATCAGGCTCTCGGGGCAGGCGGAGCCACCGATGGTGACGGATGCGAGGGCGGAGATGTCGCGGGGGCGTTCGGCGAGTTCGTGGACGAGGGCCTGGAAGATGGTGGGAACGGCGGCGGCGTGCCGGGGGCGTTCGGCGGCGATCATGTCGGCGAGGGGCCCCGGCTGGAGGAACCGGTCGGGCATCAGCAGGCTGAAGCCGGAGAGCAGGGCGGCGTGCGGCAAGCCCCAGGAGAGCACGTGGAACTGCGGGACCACGGCCAGGGAGACGTCACCGGCGGTGAGGGCCATCGACTCGGCCGAGTTGACCTGCATGGAGTGCAGGTAGATGGACCGGTGCGAGTAGACGATGCCGCTGGGGTCCCCGGTGGTGCCGGAGGTGTAGCACAGGGCGGCGGCGGCGCGTTCGTCCAGGTCGGGCCACGGGTAGGTGGTGGGGCGGCCGGCGATCAGTTCCTCGTAGTCGTGGACGCGGGCCCGGGTACCGGCCAGGAGTGAGGTGTCGCCGGGGCCGCTGACCACGATGTGCTCGACCCGGTCGAGGGCGGGGAGCAGGGGCGCGAGCAGGGGCAGGACCGAGCCGTTCGCGATGATCACGCGGTCGTCCGCGTGCTGGATGATGAAGCTCAGCTGGTGGGCGGGGAGCCGCAGGTTGAGGGTGTGCAGGACGGAGCCCATGGCGGGGATCGCGAAGTACGCCTCGACGTGCTCCGCGTTGTTCCACATCAGGGTGGCGGCGGGCTGACCGGGGCGGACACCCAGCTCCCGCAGACCGTGGGCCAGCTGGGCGGCGCGGGCGCCGATCTCGGCGTAGGTACGGCGCCGGGGCGTGGCCGGGTCACCGGTCCAGGTGATCACCTGGGAGCCGCCGTGGATGCGCTGCCCGTGGCGCAGTATGCGTGTGACGGTGAGCGGTACGTCCTGCATCGTGCTGAACACCGGAGCCTCCCGAGGTCACTCTGAGTAACACCATGATGCCTCGGCAGTCTGACAGTGCGGACGCGATCTGTCAGGAGGGTGTGCGGGACGCGCTGCCCGCGCGGGGGGTTCCCGGCGGACGGCGGCCGGGGGGTGCCCGACGGGAGATCCGGGTCACGCGGGCCCGATGGGGCTGGGCCCGATCGGGCGGGCCGGGTCAGGCGGCGAGTACCTGGGGGCGGGTGACGGCCACCAGCTCGGTGTCCTCGCGCAGCTTGGCCAGCGCCCGGGAGACGGCGCTCTTGACGGTGCCGACCGACACCCCGAGCAGCTCGGCGGTGGCGGCCTCACTCATGTCCTCGTAGTACCGCAGGACGACCATGGCCCGCTGCCGCTCGGGCAGCTTGCGCACGGCCTGCCACATGGCCTCGCGTATCGCCTGCTGCTCGGCCGGATCGGGCTCGGGCAGCGGGTCGGGCTCGGGCAGCTCGTCCACCGCGTACTCGTCGACGCGGCGCTTGCGCCACTGCGAGGTGCGGGTGTTCACGAGCGCGCGCCGGACGTAGCCGTCCAGGGCGCGGTGGTCCTCGATGTTCTCCCACGCCACGTACGTCTTGGTCAGCGCGGTCTGGAGCAGGTCCTCGGCGTCGCTGGGGTTGGCGGTCAGCGAGCGGGCCGTACGCAGCAGCACGGGGCCGCGTGCCTGCACGTAGGAGGTGAAGGTCAGCGGCGTCCCCGACTGGGCCGTCCTGGGCGTGGTCATGGAAACCAACGTAGGCGGGGGCACCCCCTCACCGGATCGGCCACAGGTCGCGATGAGGTATCCCCCCCAGGGAGTAGAGGTGGTCCTGGTGACACCTCCCAGGGGTGGAGGAGCGGTGCGTGTCTCCTCAGGGGTCATCAGGGATCTCCCTGGTGATCGGGATGACCGTCCGCGACCGTGCGCGAGCAGACGTGACCGGGGACATGAGCACAGACATGACCGTGCGGCCGTACCTTCCGGTACGGCCGCACGGCCTGCCCCTGCCCGGTCACCCTCTGATGGCGCACCCCGGTGGGCCGTGGCCCGGGGGTGGGCTCAGTGGGCCCGACGGTTCACCACAGGGGGCTGAAGATCAGCTGGAAGTTCGTGGTGTCCTGGTCGATCGCCACGAAGCCCGCGTCCTTCACCTGGGCGGCGTTGCTCTGGTTGGTGGCTCCGGTTCCGGTGGCACCCTGCTGGATGGTGCCGGAGTTGCCGGTGTTGATGCCGGCCACCCCGCTGCCCACGGTGCTGATGGCGGTCGCGTCGGAGGCGACACCCGCCAGGGCGCCACTGTCGCCTACCAGCGCGTGGGCGGTGCCACCGAGCAGACCTACCGCCAGCGGGACCGAGGCGGCGGCAGCGATGACACGGGCGGTGCGGATGCTTGCCATGGAATTCCTCCAGTGAACCGAAGTGGTTGTTGAGCACGACGTCGCGGAAGCAGAGTTGCCCAAGCCCACTCCGGTCATTCGCGTTCCACCGGGTCATTCCCTCGCACGAATGAAGAGGTCGCGATAAACGTCTTCGGCCGACACGAAAGGCTGAACCCGCCTCAGGCAGAGGTGGTCAGTTCTTCGATTCTCTGGGCGAAATCGACGGCGGGAAGCGGCAGTTCGATTTCGTCGACGAAATGTACGGCGTCCGGCACATACCGCAGGACGGCGCTGGCCACGTCCGTCAGACAGCAGTGGTTGCCGCGCAGCAGGCCCAGCACGCGCAGCACCAGGTCAGTGGTGGCGCCGCCGCTCTCGGTGCTCTCACCGGCGTCCGCGGCCTCGCCGGAGCACTCGGCGGCCTGGCCGCGCCACAACTGCGCCTCCCACACCTCCCCGAGGGTGAGGTGGTGCAGATACAGGCAATAGGCGGCGGCACCGTCCCCCGCGCCCGCCGCGAACTGCCACCAGAATCGGGCGCTGTCCTCGCGACCGGCGAGCTGGAGCACACAGCCCAGCACCCGCGCTCCGTCCGGGTACGGAATGCGCCGGCCCAGAAAAGCGGACATGTGCTGGAGCGCGCCGTCCCGTTCGATGACGGTGCGGCACAGAATCTCCAGATGCCCGGCCGCCTCGGCGTCGATCTGCGCCCGGGGCGGCGGCAGCGCCTCGCCCCGTACCGAGCGGATCTCGTCGTCGAAGTGCAGGGCACCGAACAGCACACGGTGGGTGATGCGCGCGGCCAGCCGCAGTTCGGCGGCGTCCAGCTCGGCCTCGGTGTAGGGCCGCGCCGTGAGAGTGGCCTTGGCGAGCATCCGGTCAATCGGCGAGATCGGTGAGGTCACCGCTGCCTCCTTCCCGGTCGAGGCCGAGTGCTTCCTTCAGCCGCCGCCTGGCGTAGCGGGCGGTGGAACGGACCCCGGGCACGCTGATGCCCAGCACATCGGCCGTCTCCCGGACACCGTAGCCAAGGCAGTACAACAGGACGATCACATCATGCTGCCGTTCCGGCAGCTCCCGGATCGCCTGGTAGATGCTGAGGCTCTCCTCCAGTTCGCCGACCGGGTCCACGGCGTCCCGCAGGGCGGCGGTCTCGAAGGCGGCGGTGTCCATCACGACCGGCCGCCGGCCGCGGGAGCGGGCGGCCTCCAGCGTGCGGCTCCTGAGGATGGTCCAGGCGTACCCGGCGGGGCTGTCCAGCCGCAGCGCCTCGCCCCAGTCCTCGGCGAGCTGCTCGAAGGCGAGGTCCACCACGTCCTCGGCGCCGGGACGTTCCCCCAGGTACAGCTCGGCCCAGCGCACATAGGCGGGCCGGTACAGCTGGTGGAACGCCCGGAGGTCCGCGGGCAAGGGCATCACCCCCGCCAACGGGGCGCGAGATGCTTCGGTCACCGGTACCCCTCCAGGGCGCGTAGGGCGGCGGGAGTGTGACGCGGGATCACAGACCCACAGGTCCTCTCAAGTCGTGTGCGGAGAAGACACGTTGTGCGCCCTCTGCCCCTCACAACGAACAACGGGACCCCATCGTGCATCATCAAGACCAGAAAACTTACGGAATGAAGCGTTCCGACTACCCGAAACGATCATTCCCGGGCATACGTCGAGGGGCACCGCCGTACGGGAACACGTCGTTCCGGACTCCGCGGTACCCCTGGCGAGAACGGTGGCCGGCGGACCAGGGACGGCATCGCCATCCCGACGGTCCTCACGGCCACGGATCCCGCCGAGCAAGCCCAGTTTCCTGACCTGCGCCAGTGGCAGGCAACCCCTACCCTACCGCCGCCCCTTGCCCACAGGGCCGGTCATGACGGCCCCAACAACGCTTATATGAACGGCGGATGCCGAGCGATCGGCTCGTCCGCGCCGGTCGGCCCGACGCCGCGCCATGGCCTCGGTATCCGCCGGCGGCCGCCCGACGGAGCCCGGTGCGGGGCCCTCCTCGGAGAGCACCGAAGGGGACACGATCCGCGGCTCGGAGCGCATGACCAGCGACGGCGTGGCTCCTGCGATGGCCGGCGCACCGGCCCGGGGCCCGGCACGGCGGAGGGGGTGTCCGGGATCCGGACACCCCCTCGGGGTCGGCGTTCAGCCGTGCTGCGGAGACTGTGGGATTTGAACCCACGGTGACATCGCTGCCACGACGGTTTTCAAGACCGTTCCCTTAGGCCGCTCGGGCAAGTCTCCCCTGCCGTCCGTCGGGACGGCAGGAGTAAGGGTAACGGCTCGCGGTGGGTGGGACGGTGCTACGCGTCGCCCACCCGCTCGCCCAGCACGATGTCCGCCGTGTGCTCCTGGCCGCCGCGCTGGTACGTCACCGGGACGGTGTCGCCCGGTTCGTACGCCCAGATCTCGCTGATCAGGGTCGGACCGCTGTCGATCACCCGGTCGCCGAAGCGCGTGATCACATCGCCCGGCTGCAGGCCGGCCTCGGCGGCCGGGCCGCCCGGGGTGACCGCGTCGGTGCCCGCGGCGTCGGCGTCCGAGATCTTGGCGCCCAGGGTGTCGCCGCGCGTCTCCACCGAGGCGCCGATGATCGCGTACACCGGCTGACCGTTGTCGATCAGATCCTGTGCGACGCGCTGCGCCTGGTTGATCGGGATCGCGAATCCGAGACCGATGCTGCCCGCCTGGCTCTGGCCCATCCCACTTCCGGGGGTGGACTGGATCGCCGAGTTGACGCCGATGACCTCGCCGTCGCCGTTCAGCAGCGGGCCTCCGGAGTTGCCCGGGTTGATCGAGGCGTCGGTCTGCAGCGCGCTCATGTAGGAGGCGCTGCCGCCCTGGCCGTCGCTGGAGGCCACCGGACGGTTCTTGGCGCTCACGATGCCGGTGGTGACCGTTCCGGACAGGCCGAACGGGGCGCCGATGGCGATCGTGGCGTCGCCCACCGCCACCGCGTCCGAGTCACCCACCGGCAGCGGCACCAGGTCGCGGTCCCCCGCGTCCAGCAGGCGCAGCACCGCCACGTCGTACCCCTCGGCGCGGCCCACGACCTCCGCGTCGTAGCTCGTGCCGTCCGAGAAGGTGACCGTCAGGGTGCCGCCGTCGGCGGCCGAGGCCACGACGTGGTTGTTGGTGAGGATGTGGCCCTGCTCGTCGTAGACGAAGCCGGTGCCGGTGCCGCCCTCGGTGGAGCTCTGCGCCTCGATCGTCACCACGCTGGGCAGCGCCGCTTCCGCTATCCCCGCCACCGACTCCGGCGGGCGCGCGGAGGTGCCCTCGCCGGTGCCCGCGCCGGACGCCGCGGAACTGGTGGTGGCCGAGTCGCCGTCCGCCACCAGGTAGCCGACACCGCCGCCGACGCCGCCCGCCAGCAGTGTGGCGGCGATCACGGCCGCGATCAGGCCGGTGCGCCGCTTCTTCGGCGGCGGGGCGGCCCCGAACGCCGTCCACGGGACATCGGGCGGACCGGCCGGCGGGCCCACCGGCGGGCCGACCGGACCGCCGAACGCGCCCGGCGGAGGCCCGGCGGGCGCCGGCGGCGCCTCCGCGCCCGTCACGGCCGGGATCGGCGGCGCCGCGGGGGCGGGCGGCGGGCCCGGGGCGGCCGGCGGCACGGGGATGGGCGCCGTCGCGGGCGCGGCCGGGGACTCCTCCGGCGTGACCGCCGCCGGGGCCGGGGTGGGCCGCTCCTCCGGCTGGGCCAGGCCCTCCTTCTCGGTGCTCACAGCTGTCTCCTCGGGTGCACGAGCGGTCGGGGGTGGTGCGGGGCAGTGCGGGAAGTCTTCCCCAGTGTCTGTCAGCGGGACGTAAACCCGGTGCATGACAGGATGAGCCGATGGAACCCGCACCCCACCGGATTCAGGTGATCGCGCACCGGGGCTCCTCCGAGGACGCCCCCGAGCACACCCTGGCCGCCTACCGGCAGGCCATCGAGGACGGCGCGGACGCGCTGGAATGCGATGTCCGGCTGACGGCGGACGGCCATCTGGTGTGTGTGCACGACCGGCGGGTCAACCGCACCTCCAACGGCCGCGGCGCCGTGTCCACCCTGGAGCTGGCGCAGCTGAACGAGCTGGACTTCGGCTCCTGGATGACGCCCTCCGGCGGGGCCGAGGCACCCGACGCCGCCGACCCCGAGCGGACCACGGTCCTCACTCTGGAACGTCTGCTGCGGCTGGTCGCCGACGCCGACCGGCCGATCGGGCTCGCCATCGAGACCAAGCACCCCACCCGCTGGGCGGGCCGGGTCGAGGAGCGGCTGCTGGAACTCCTGGACGCGCATCCGCTGCCGGGCCAGGTCCGTGTCATGTCCTTCTCGGCCCGTTCGCTGCAGCGGGTGCACAAGGCCGCCCCGCAGCTGCCCACCGTCTTCCTGATGCAGTTCCTGCTGCCCAGGAACCGCACCGGCCGGCTGCCCGCCGCCGCCTCGATCGCCGGCCCCGGCATCCGGATCCTGCGCCGCGACCCCGGTTATGTGGAACGGGCGCACCGCGCCGGTCACCGGGTGCACGTGTGGACGGTGGACGACCCGGCGGACGTCGAGCTGTGCGCGCGACTCGGGGTGGACGCGATCATCACCAACCGGCCGCGTACGGTGCGTGACCAGCTGAGGCGCATGGGTTGACCAAAGCCTGACAGGGAGTGCACCGGCGCATTCGCTTCGTATCCGATCATTACGAGTACGTCAACGGATGGGGCACAGCCGGTTTCCGCTTTCCGCCCCGGGGGCATCCCCATCTTGGCGTGGGGCAAAGGAGGTATCGGGGGTGGCGTTGGTGGTAACTCAGCAGGTGCCGACGTCGTCGTCCATGTCGGTCCCCCATGGCCCCGGTGGCGTGGGGACGGCACGACGGCGTATGCGATCGGAATTGCTCGAAAATGGTGCCAGGGAATCGATCATCGACGATGCGGTATTGATCCTTTCCGAACTGCTCAGTAATGCATATCGACATGCACGGCCACTGAACGAAGGCCGCCATGTCCGGGCGTCCTGGTCCCAGGACGCCGACGGTGAGATCACCATCTCGGTCACGGACGGTGGCGGGCCGACCCGGCCACGCGCCGGCTCCCCGTCCGTCACGGCGCGCGGCGGCCGCGGGCTGACCATCATCGGCTCACTCGCCCGCGCCTGGGGCGTGCACGACGCCGACCCGTCCGGCGCGGTGACGGTGTGGGTGGTGCTGGATCCGCGCTGAGGGGCGGAGGGCGGCCCGCGCGGAGCCACTAAGCTCGCGGCGAAGCCGTAGGAGTACGCGACACACGCAGGAGAGCCGTCCGCATGGCCAAGAAGCGCCGCCCCCGTACCCAGCCCAGCGCCGCGGCCACGCCGCAGCTCACCGACGGCGAGATCCCCGTCGTCGGCGCGCGCGAGCCGTGCCCGTGCGGCTCGGGACGCCGCTACAAGGCCTGCCACGGCCGTGCCGCCGCCCAGGCGGCCACCGAGCTGGTGCGCCGCCCCTTCGAGGGCCTGCCCGGCGAGTGCGACTGGGTCGCGCTGCGCGAGCTGGTGCCCGCCGCCACCGTGCCGCTGACCCTGCGCGAGGGGCTGCCGCAGGACGTCCCGGCGCTCACCCTGGCCACCGTGCTGCCGATGGCCTGGCCGGCGCTGCGCCGTGACGACGGCGCCGTGCTGCTCGCCCTGCAGAACGACACCGCCACCGGCGACCTCTCGCGCGACCTCGCCGATGTGCTCACCCGCGCGCTGGCCACCACCCCCGGCAGCCCGGTGGCCGCCGGCCGCACCGCCTCCGGCGGGCCCCGGCTCCAGGACCTGCTGGACCTGTCCGCCCCGTTCGTGCCCGAGGTGCACAGCGGCTTCGAGTTCTGGCTGGATGACGCCGAGTCCGCCACCGGCGAGGTCGCCGCCTCCCTGGAGCGCGCCAACGCCGCCGCCGTGCCCACCACCCGGCTGACCGGTGTGGACGCCGCGTACTGGTGCCGCACCCCCGAGAAGAACCACCTGCGGTGGGTCATGCCGCACCCCGAGGACCAGCTGCTGGACGCGCTCGCCCGGCTGCACGCCGCCGGCGCGTCGTCCCTGGGCGAGGACACCCGTCTGGTGGGTTCCTTCCGGGCGCACGGACTGACCGTGCCGGTGTGGGATCTGCCCAGTGCCTTCGGGGCCGAGGAGTGCGAGAAGCCGGCCACCGCGTTCGGCGAGCGGCTGGCCGAGGCGCTGGCCGCGACCACCCCGCTCACCCCCGAGGAGCGCAAGGCCCGCAGCGGCCTCACGAACCGTCAGATCACCCTGAACTAGCGGTCATCCGAAAGGAGTGATTCCGGTCACAGGGCCCCGGGTGGATGGCGGGATCCACCCGCGCGGGGGCCGGCCGGGATTTGCGATTCCCGCTGGAGTTGTTACCGTCTGAAGTGAGCCCGGTCGCTGGTGCATCCCCCGTCGCCAGCGACCGGGTTCTTGCGTGTCCGCCCGCGGACGGCCCTCAGTGCGCCAGCCGCGAGCCGCCGCCCGGCGTACGGATCGCCGCCTCCACGAGCACATCGAGCAGCGCGGCGGTGCGCGGCAGCCGGATCCGCCCGTCCCGCCCCGGCCACGGGCCGTGCAGCCAGGCCGCCCGGCCGGCCGCCAGTTCCGAGGGCGGCAGCGGTACGTAGCCCCCCGCGGAGTGGAACCGCAGCGAGCCGGGCACCAGGTCCTGGGCGTACAGCAGTTCCCCCAGCTCGGCCGGGTCGTACGGCGCCACCAGCCAGCAGGCCCGGGTGGGGGTGACCAGCACCGGCCCGGTCCGCACGCCCCGGCTCGCCAGTTCGGCCTGGGCCCAGGGGGCGGCCGCGGCGGGCAGGCTCAGCGCGCACGGCGCCCCGTCGGTGCCGGTGGCCAGGATGATCGGCGCGGTGGGCCGTTCGGTCCACCACCACCGCACCATCCGGGGATCGCTGCTGGCCGCCAGCAGCTCGGGGTCCAGGGGGTGGGCACCGGGCACCACGCAGGTGGCCTTCCCGCAGCCGCAGCGGCCGTCCGCCCCCCGCTCGACGCCGGGCAGCACCGGCCAGCCCCAGCGCCGGGCATAGCCGAAGGCGGCGTCGCGCAGCACGCGGTCATCGCCGTGACCGGATCCGTTGTCGTCCTTCCCCCCGCTTTCGCCCTTGCCGTTCGTGCGTCGCATTCCGAGGATCTCGCGCATGAGCGCTCGTCCCTTCCTTCGCGGCTGATTGAGGGCCGGAAGAGATCCTCCGGCCAATCACTCACGTGGAACTTAGATCACCGTGTGTAGCGTCTTGCGCATTGGTGAGGACGCCAGAACCCAAACAACCGTTCCGGCCGTGACTGGCCCGGAGCACTACCCCGTACGTACCCAGCCCGTCCGGCGCGACCGCCGCCGGCTCCTCCCAGTCGATCGCGCGTCCCACGCACCGGCGTTCCTTTTACGCCAAACTCTTCTGGACCCGGCCTGTCGATCAGAGAACACCACAGTCACACGGGCATCATCATTCCCGACCCAAGAGCACACCGGACACCAAGGTCCCGCCCACCGGCAGCGGTGCGCCGTTCGTGGCCGCCCCGCACAACAGGGGGGTTTGCGATGAGATCGCGGCAGTCGCTCCTCGACGGAAGAGAGCGCCCATGAGCACATCCGTCCCCTCGAATGTGGCCGGAATCCACCCAACGATCACCCCTGTACCGCAAACTCCTCCACCCACTGACGCACCCGTCCCACCCGGCGCGGGGCCCGAACGGCTCGCCTCCTGGATCAGCGACCTCAGCGCTCTCCACGACCTCACCGAGCGCCTCGCCCGTACCAGCACGCTCAGTGATGCAATTCACGAGACTCTCCGTGCCGGAGCGCACCTGATCGGCGCACGCCGCGGCTTGATCGCGCTGCGCCCCGAGGAGTCCGGCGACCCCGGTGCGCCGGACGGCGACGCCGCCGTCGGCCGGCCCCGGCCCACCGCTCCCGACCGGCTCGTCGGCTACGGCCTCACCCCCGGCGAACTCGGCCACCTGGAGACCGTGCCGGACACCGCCGCCCCCCACACCCGGCTCCTGGACGCCGCGACGCAGGACACCCCCGCCGGCCCCACCGAGCTGACCCACCAGGACATCGCCGCCGACGACACACTCGACCCCCGGCACCGCGACGTCGCCCGGCGCCTGGGCGCCGCCGCCAGCCACGCCGTCCTGCTCACCGCCGGACCGGGCGCCGCGGACGCCGACCCCGCCCGGAGCCCGGACCGCCGGCTGCGCGCCGCCGCCGTCTGGCTCTACGACCAGCCCACCGAGCCCGACCAGCGCCAGCGCCATCTGCTCGGCCGCTATCTGCGGCACGCCGCCCAGCAGCTCGCCCACCACGCCACCCTCGCCGCCGCCCGCGCCGAGCTGGCCACACTGCGCGAAGGACTGCTGCCCAGCCGGCTGCCGTACCTCCCCGGCGTCACCCTCGCCGTGCGCCACCGGCCCCTGCCGGCCGGCGGCGGCGACTTCTACGACGCCCTCGCCCTGCCCGAACAGGCACTGGGCCTGGCCATCGGCAGCACCGGCGGCAGCGGCCCGGCCACCGTGGCCGCCATGGGACGGCTGCGCGCCGGGCTGCGCGCCTACGCCGTCATGGAGGGCGAGGACCCGGTCGCCGTCCTGTCCGACCTGGAACTGCTGCTGCGGCTGACCGAACCCGCCCGCTCCGCCACCGCGCTGTTCGGCTACGCCGAGCCCGCCGCCGGGCGCCTCGTGCTCGCCTCCGCCGGGCACCCGCCGCCCCTGGTCATCGGGGAACACCGGGCCGAGTTCGCCGACACCACGCTCTCCGCCCCGCTCGGCATGCTCGCCTGCTGGGAGGCGCCCAGCGTCGAGATCGACGTCGCGCGGGGAGAAACGGTCCTGCTGTACAGCGCCGGACTGCTGCGCCGCACCGGCGAGCCCATGGACCGGGCCTTCGCCCGGCTGAGAACCGCGGCCCGCGCCGCGGCACCCGAGGTGCGCGCCGACCCCGAGGCCCTCCTCGACCACATGCTGCGCACCGTGCCCGCCACCGACAGCGGCGCCGAGGAGGTCGTACTGCTCGCCGTTCGCTTCCACTGAGCCACGCCGCGTCACACCGGGTACCACCAGGCGGCACCGGGGAGTGCCATGCCATATGTCTGGCCCTGAACGGCTCTGTCCGGCATCCCCCACTCGCACATACGATGGAACCCGGTCCCCACCGGGACCCGCCGGCACGCGAGGAGGCAGCAGGGTGGCCGAGGAAGCCAAGCCCACGGACGGGAAGAAGCCCGCCGAGACCATCAAGCAGCGCAAGAACAACGTGAACAAGACGGTCTCCGACGAGCTCGCCGAGAACATGAAGAGCGGCTGGGCCGACACCGAGCAGCGCGATCTGGCCCCCGTCCCGCAGGCCGGCCACACCGCCGCCCGGCGCGCCGCGCTCTCCGCCCGTTTCCCCGGCGAGCGACTGGTCATCCCGGCCGGCCGGCTGAAGACGCGCTCCAACGACACGGAGTACCCCTTCCGCGCCGCCACCGAGTACGTCTACCTCACCGGCAACCAGACCGAGGACGGCGTCCTGGTCCTGGAGCCCACCGAGAACGCCGAGGGCGCGCCGGACGGCCGGGGCCACGAGGCCACGCTGTACCTGCTGCCCCGCTCCGACCGCGAGAACGGCGAGTTCTGGCTCAGCGGCCAGGGCGAGCTGTGGGTCGGCCGCCGCGACAGCCTGGCCGAGGCCGAGCAGCTGTACGGGCTCCCCGTCGCCGACGTGCGCACCGTCGCCGCGCTGCTCAAGGAGGCCACCGGCCCGGTGCGCGTGGTCCGCGGCCACGACAGCACCATCGAGACGGCCCTCACCGACAAGATCACCGCCGAGCGCGACGCCGAGCTCAAGAGCTTCCTGTCCGAGCAGCGGCTGATCAAGGACGAGTTCGAGATCGCCGAGCTGACGTACGCCTGCGAGGCCACCGCGCGCGGCTTCGAGGATGTCGTCCGGGTGCTGGACAAGGCCGTCGCCACCTCCGAGCGCTACATCGAGGGCACCTTCTTCCTGCGGGCCCGCGTCGAGGGCAACGATGTCGGGTACGGCTCGATCTGCGCGGCCGGACCGCACGCCACCACCCTGCACTGGGTCCGCAACGACGGGCAGGTGCGCCCCGGCGAGCTGCTCCTGCTGGACGCCGGCGTGGAGACCCGCTCCCTCTACACCGCCGATGTCACCCGCACACTGCCCATCGACGGCCGCTTCACCGCGCTCCAGCGCACGATCTACGACGCCGTGTACGAGGCCCAGGAGGCGGGCATCGCCGCCGTGCGGCCGGGCGCCAAGTACCGCGACTTCCACGAGGCGGCCCAGCGCGTACTGGCCGGGCACCTGGTGGCGTGGGGCCTGCTGGAGGGCCCGGTCGACCGGGTGCTGGAGCTGGGGCTGCAGCGCCGCTGGACCCTGCACGGCACCGGCCACATGCTGGGCCTGGACGTGCACGACTGCGCCGTCGCGCGGCGGGAGGCGTACGTCGAGGGCACCCTGGAGCCCGGCATGGTGCTGACCGTGGAGCCGGGCCTGTACTTCCAGGCCGATGACCTCACGGTGCCCGAGGAGTACCGGGGCATCGGCGTGCGCATCGAGGACGACCTGCTGGTCACCGAGGACGGCACCCGTAACCTCTCGGCCGGCCTGCCGCGCGAGGCCGGGGAGGTCGAGGCCTGGATGGCCCGGCTGACCGGCTGATTCCGTACCTCCGCCGGCCGGGGCCGCGGCCCCGGCCGGCGCCTGAACGTTCCGCCTGGGACGCGAGGTGTCAAGAGGGTGTTTTCGGGTACAGCCCTGGGAACACGGACACCTCCCGTCCCGTTGGACAAGCAGCCAGACCGTTCACAACCGTGCTGAACGGTGTCACCCACCATGAAAGGAGATAACTTGTCCGCCAATTCGTCGGACCCTCCTGGGCATAGTCCCCGACCACCTCGTCCGCATGGAACGCACAGCGGCACACGGCGAGGTGGTGTCAGTTGAGTGCCGCGCTACTGGGTCTGCTGGCAGTGATCGTGCTGACAGCCGGCACCGGGTATTTCGTAGCCCAGGAATTCGCCTACGTGGCCGCCGACCGGCTGGCCCTGCAGAGCGAGGCCGACGCGGGTGACAAGCGTGCCGCCCGCGCGCTGAAGGTCCAGGAACGGCTGTCCTTCATGCTCTCCGGCGCCCAGCTGGGCATCACCGTGACGGGCCTGATCGTGGGTTTCCTGGCGGAACCCGCCTTCGCCACCCTGCTCGATCCCGTACTGAGCGGCATGGGCGTGCCCGAGGCCGCCGCGACCGGTGTCGCGCTGGTGACGGCGTTCCTGCTGGCCACCGTCATCCAGATGGTCCTGGGTGAGCTGGGCCCCAAGAATCTCGCGCTCGCCGTACCCGAGCGCCTGGCCAAGTCCCTCGCCTCCTCCACCCTCGCCTACCTGAAGATCGCGGGCCCCGTGGTCCATGTCTTCGACTCGGTGGCCAACAAGCTGCTGCGCAAGGTCGGCATCGAGCCGGTCGAGGAACTCCACCACGGGGCGACCCTGGAGGAGCTGGGACGGCTGATCGACGAATCCCACGAGCACGGGCAGCTGACGCATGACACCGCGCAGCTCCTCGATCACGCTCTGGAGTTCTCGGATCGCACCCTCGCAGAGGTGATGGTGCCCAGGGTCGACGTGTCCTATGTACGCGCCACCGATCCGGCCTCCTCCGTCGTCGCGCTGATCGGCGAGCACGGCCACTCCCACTACCTGGTGGTCGGCGAGCGGATCGATGACATCACCGGCGTGCTCGGGGTGCGCGAGCTGATGCGCGCGACCCCGCCGGAGCTGGCGGACGCCCAGGCGGGCCCGCTGGCCAGGACCGCGCTGTTGCTGCCCGACACCCTGCCGCTGCCGGGTGCCGTGGAACAGATGCAGGCGGCCGGCGAGGAGTTCGCCGTGGTGCTGGACGAGTACGGCGGTCTGGCCGGCATCGTCACCCTGGAGGACATCGCCGAGGAACTGGTCGGCGACATCGCCGATGAGACCGACGAGATCGAGCTGCCGGCGATCGCCGACGGCACAAGCTGGCTGGTGGACGCGGGCCGCCGCGTCGACGAGGCGGCCGAGGCCACCGGCATCGCACTGCCGGAGGAAGAGGACTTCGAGACCGTGGCCGGTCTGATCATCAACCGCTGTGGCCGTTTCCCCGGCGTCGGCGACCGCATCGAGGTCGGCCTGGCGGACGGCGCCACGGCCGTCATCGAGGTGCTCACCCTCGACCGGCGGGTGCCTGGCCGGGTCCGGCTGGAGCGCGTCGAACCGCCCGCGGAGGGCACCGCCGGGGGTCTCCCGGTGGGCGCGCCGCGTGAACGGGTGGAGCAGCGCTCATGAGCATGGGCATGGCAGCGTTCATCACCGTGCTGCTGCTGATCGGCAGTGGCTTCTTCGTGGCCGCCGAGTTCGCGCTGGTCGCCGCCAAGCGGCACCGCCTGGAGCAGGCCGTCACCGAGGGCAAGCGCGGCGCCAAGGCGGCGCTCGCCGGAACGCGTGAGCTCTCGCTCATGCTGGCCGGCGCCCAGCTGGGCATCACCGCGTGCACCCTGGGGCTGGGCTCCATCTCCAAGCCGGCGATCTCGCACGAGGTCGATCCGCTGCTGGAGAAGCTGGGGCTGCCCGGCGGGCTCTCCTACGGCATCGCGTTCCTGTTCGCGATGGTCGTGGTGGTCTTCCTGCACATGGTGGTCGGCGAGATGGCGCCCAAGTCCTGGGCGATCTCCCATCCGGAGCGCTCGGCGATGCTGCTGGCACCGCCGTTCCGTGCGGTGGTGGGGGCGGTCCGGCCGGTCATCTGGCTGATGAACAAGATCGCCAACGGTCTGGTGCGGCTGTGCAAGGTGACCCCGCGCGAGGAGCTGACCTCGATCCACGACCGGGAGCAGCTGGCCCATCTGGTCGGCGAGTCCCAGCGGCTCGGCCTGATCAGTGAGGCCGACTCGGGGCTGATCACCCGCTCGCTGACCCAGCCGCTGTCGCCGGTGGGCGGCATCCTGGTGCCGGCCGACAAGATCGCGGAGGTGCCGGCGGGCGCCGGGGCCGACGCGATCCTGACCGCGGCGACCGCCAGCGACCACACCCGGCTGCTGGTACGGGACGGGGAGCGGATCCTCGGCTCGGTGCACGCGCGCGACGCCATCGTGGCGCGGGCCCGCGGACAGCGGGTCACCGCGGGCGAGCTGGCCCGGCCGGTGCCCGAGCTGGCCCCGGACGACACCGTCTCCTACGCGGTGGAGCAGCTGCGGCAGCGGCGCGCCTCGCTGGCGGTGGTCCGCGACGGTGACGGACGGCTGTCCGGGCTGATCAGCCTGGATGACCTGCTGGTGCGGCTGATGCGGCCGGAACCGGTGGCGTAAAGGAGCGGGCGAGGGCCCCGGGACGGAAAACCGTCCCGGGGCCCTCGTGTGTACGGGCGCCAACCCCTGCGGTCACCCCGGCCTGATCACCTCGACCAGCCGGCTGAAATCGTCCCCGCCGTGGCCCCGGGCGACGGCCCGGTCGGCGAGTGCCTTGACCGACCGCAGCACGCTCGCGTCCAGGCCACGGGCGACGACGGCGTCGATGATGTGTCCGATGCCGGTCGCCTCCACCGCCAGATTGCCGACGTCGCCCGGGTAGTGCCGGGCGTCCACGTCCCGCGCGGCGCCGGCGAGGGCGCTGCCCATGCCGCCCAGGCCGAGCACGGTGACGTCCGTGGGGTGCGGGGTCATCGGACGGGCTTCCTCCCCGTGCCGCTCAGCAGGGTGGCGAGCGCGGGGCTGTCCTGATCGCCGAGTCCGGCGGAGACCGCGCGGTTCAGGAGTTCCTGCACCGGGATCAGCAGTGCCGGATCGACGCCCTGCGCGGTACTGGCCTCGATGAGATTCACGAAAGCGGTGGCCTGCATCGCGAGGGGTGAGGACACCGGGCCGAATTCTCCGCTGTCGATCTGCCGGGCCCAGTCCGGGAATCCGGACATCATCGCGGTCATCCAGGGAATCAGCAGTTCGTCGGTGAATTCCCGGGTGCTCCCGCCCTCCGTCCGGGCGAGCGCGGTCGCGTGCAGATATCCGGCGAACAGCCCGTACATTCCGCTGAGCAGCGCGAGATCGTACAGGGACGCCAGGCCGGGATCATCGCCCAGCCAGCGGGCGGCGCCCAGCAGTTCGAGGGCGGTGCGGTGCTCCTCCAGGGCGGACCGGTCGCCGCTGTACAGCACCAGCGAGCCGGGCCCGCCGATCATCGGCGGGACGGCCATGATGCCGCCGTCCACGTACCGTGCGCCGCGCTGGGTGGCCCACTCGGCAAACTCCCGTGCCTGGGCCGGGGTGCCGTTGGTGAGGTGGACCAGGGTCCGGCCCCGCAGGGCGTCGCCGATCGCGCCCAGGGTGGCGTAGGCCGCGGTGTGGTCCAGCACGCACAGCACGACCAGTTCGCCGGCCGTCACCGCCTGCCGGGCGTCGTCGGCCCGGGTGGCGCCGCGTGCGGCCAGGGCGTCCGCCCTGGCCGGGGTGCGGTTCCAGACGGTGACCGGATGGCCGCCGTCGAGGAACGCGGTGGCCAGGGCGCTTCCCATGGCGCCCAGGCCCAGCACCGTCACCGGAGTGACGGGGGATGTCCCGCTCACGTGTTTCGCTCCGCTCCGTGTCAAGGGGTATGAGAACTGGCGCCAGGAGAAAGCCTGTTCCACGGCGGTACGATCGGCAAGTACCGACTGTGAAGTCAGATACCTACCTACAGGTGCGTACGGGCGGGGAGTCGCGATGCGGGAACAGCCTTATGTGTGCGGAATTGACGCGGCCGTCGATGTCATCGGCGGAAAATGGAAAGTGCTCATTCTGTGGGCGCTGAAGGACGGCAAGCAGCGTTTCGGGGAAGTGAAACGGCAGCTTCCCGGGGTCAGCGAGAAGGTGCTGATCCAGCAGCTGCGGGAGCTGGAGGCCGACGAGATCGTGCACCGGGAGGTCTACCGCGAGGTGCCGCCGAAGGTGGAGTACTCGCTGACCGCGCTGGGGGTTTCGCTGAACGGGGCGCTGGGCCCGCTGGGGGACTGGGGCCGGGAGAACATGGCGCACATCGCGGCCGTCCGCGGGGCGCTGTGCGCGGACAAGGCGGGGAAGACGAAGGCCGGGGCCATGGGCGGCACGCGCTGAGCGTGCCGCCCATGGCCCCGGCGGGCAGTACGGGGGTGGTGCGGGTGGGGTGCGGTCAGTCGCCGATCGTTACGGACTCGATGACGATGTCCTTGACCGGCCGGTCCTGGGCGGCGGTCTCGGTGGTCGCGATGGCGTCCACCACGGCCCGGGACTCCTCGTCGGCGACCTCGCCGAAGATGGTGTGCTTCCCGTTGAGGTGCTCGGTCGGGACCACCGTGATGAAGAACTGCGAGCCGTTGGTGCCCGAACCGTCCGGGTTGAGCCCCGCGTTGGCCATCGCCAGCAGGTACGGCTCGTCGAAGGTCCGGCCGGAATCGACCTCGTCGTCGAACTGGTAGCCGGGGCCGCCCATGCCGGTGCCCTGCGGGTCGCCGCCCTGGATCATGAAGCCGTCGATCACCCGGTGGAAGATGAGGTCCTGGTAGAGCGGCTCGCCGTCCTGCTGCCCCTCCCAGGGCAGCGAACCGTCCGCCAGTCCGGCGAAGTTGGTCACCGTCAGCGGCGCTTCCTCGGGGAACAGCGTCACCGTGATGTCGCCCTCGCTGGTGTGCAGGACGGCGCTGGTGGCCTGCGACGCCTCCGCCCCTGCGGGGCCGGCCAGGGAGGACGGGATGTCCTGCCCGAGGTCGCTCTGCTCCTCTTCCTGCCCGTCCTGCTCCTGCTGCCCGCCCTGCTGTTCCCGGCCCTGGGAGTCCGAGGACCCCTCGTCCCCGGATTCGGAGCCGCAGGCCGTCATCAGGCCCAGGCACAGCAGCGCGGCGGCCAGCCGCCGGGAGGTGCGGTTCATGTGCGACGCCTTCCGTCCGTGGTCATGTCGGCCAGCACATCATGCATCACACCGGCCCCGCATCACTCGAAAAGGTCACGCCATTCCGGGGCGAGGGCGATCTCCCTCAGCTCCTCCATCGTCAGCGGGCTGTCGGGGCGGCTCACGGCATCGTCGTCCTCCAGGCCCGGCATGTTGCTCACCGTAATGTCCATCATCGCCCCGTCGGAGAACCCGACCGACGCCGACCAGATGCCCGTCGGGTCGCCCTCCGTGGGGCCGAGGTCGCACAGCTCGACATGCGTGGCGTCATCGACCCGTTCGTTCGCGCAGCCGAACTCCTCCAGGGCCTCCCGCTCCTCCGCGGTGAGATCCAGGTCGTCCCAGCTGTCGAAGTACCCCTCCATGCTGGGGTCATAGGGCTCGTACGGCTCGTAGGAGGCCCACAGCTGGATCGAGACGTAGGCGGGACCGTCGCCGTCGTCCACCACCAGGTACGCCTCGCCGGGCCCCTCCTCCTCCCGCACGTCGTCGGTGACCGTCAGACGCTCCGGGGCCAGGTCGCGGAACAGATCCCGCAGCACCTCGGGCGCGACATTGACCATCTCCGGGTCGAAGTAGTCCTCGCCCGGCGCGCCCTGGGTGTCGTCCACCAGGTCGAAGACCTGCTGCCAGACCGGCGCCGTGGCGATCGCGGCCAGCTGGTCCTCGTCGAGGAGCGGCTGGTAGCTGTCCGCATCGCCGATCCGCGAGAGGTCCTTTTCGAGGTCGACGGAGACGGAACGCACGGAGGGAACGTCCTCGAAGGACCCTTCCTTCTCCAGCGTCGTGTTCCAGGTCGTCATGTCCGGCATGTCCTCCATGCCGTGCCAGTCCCACCGCAGATGGGTCAGCACCGAACCGTCGTCCAGGTCCTTCTGGGAGCACCGGTAGCCCGGCTCGTCGGGCACCACGCAGCCCGCGTCCACCCGGAAGTCCTCGGTCGCCCACCGCTGGAGCGTCACGCCCAGGGTGACCTCGCCGGGGACGGTGTCCCGCAGCGTCAGGAAGATGCTGGGGGTCTCCAGGCCGCGCGGGCTCTCGGCCTCGCTGCTCAGCACCTCCACCCCCTCGGGCAGCATCGCGCTGAGGGTCTCGATCATCTCCTCGCTGTTCTCCGGGGGGGAGTCGGCCACCGGGGTGGTCTGACCGCCGCCGGTGAGCTGGACCGCGCCGACGGACAGCAGTGCCACCGAGGCCGCGCCCGCCACGATGCCGGCACGCCGGCGGAACACCCGGGTCCGGCCGCGCCGCAGCCCGCCCTCGGCCAGCCGCAGCGGGTCGGGCTCGAAGCCCTCACCGGTCTGCCGGAGCATGGTGCTGAGTTCGTGTTCGAAGCTGGAGGGAGTGTCGTCGATTCTCTTCATGGGGTGTCTCTCCATCGGCCTTACTGCGCGATCAGTTCAGCGAGACCGGACGCGCCGAGCACGCCTCGGAGCTTGGTCAGGGCCCTGCTGCTGCGGGTGCGTACCGCGCTGGAGCTCGTGCGCATCATCTCCGCGGTCTGCTCCACACTCATGTCCTCCCAGAACCGCAGCACCAGGACCGTCCGGTCCAGGGGCGGCAGCTGGGCGAGCGCCTGGAGCAGGGTGACCTTGAGGGTGGAGTCCGCCGAGGGGGCGGGCTGGTCGGGCAGCGCCACCGCGGGCCGTTCACCGCTGCTGCGGCGGCGCTTGTACGTCAGGAAGCAGCGCACCAGAACGGTGTGGGCGTACGCCGCCGGGTTGTCGATGCAGCGCTTGCGTTTCCAGGCGGTGTACATCCGCCCGAGCGTCTCCTGGACGAGGTCCTCGGCGAGGTGGGTGTCGCCGCTCGTCAGCAGGCACGCGGACCGGTACAGCGCACCGCTTCGCCGCATGGCGAAGTCGTGGTACGCCTCCAGATCCCGCTGCTTCATCAGGTCCCCCTCAACATTCCCCGGGGCTGCCCCCGCTCACTTCCATGACGCGCGAGCAGCCGCCGGACGTTACAGCCTATTTCCGGGGGTGGCGGTGATCGCCGTCACCGCCACCCTCCGGTCGTACCGAACGGATCAGACCGCGGAGGCGCCGAACAGGTCCTGCCAGGCGCTGTCGGTGGCGATGTCGGCCAGCTGGTCCACGCTCAGCGGGGCGTCGGCGCGGGTCGGGTCACTGTCCCAGTCGGCGACGTTGTACTGGGTGATGTCGAGGCTGGAGCCGTCGGCGTAGTACACGGTGGCGGACCACAGACCCAGCGGGTCCTCGTCGCTGGGCGCCCAGGTGCACACGTTCAGCTCGTTGCCGTTGTCCAGGATGGTGTGCTCGCACTCCGGGCCGAACTCGTCGTCGGCGGCGGCGTCGAAGTCGATGCCCTCATCGAAGCCCTCCTCGTCCCAGGGGCCGAAGGCGAAGATGTCCACCAGCACGGCGCCCCGGCCGTCGTCGACCAGCAGGGAGGCGTAGTCGACCTCCTCCTCACCGGCCTCGACGGGGGTGACCTGGATGCCCTCGGGCGCCAGCGAACGGAAGGTGTCCTGGAGCTGCGCGGCGGGGATCTGCGGGCCGTCGGGGCCCTCCCACTCCTCCTCGACGGGCTCGCCGTACTCGGCGTCGAGCGCGGCCAGCAGGTCCTGCCACACCTGGGACTGCGCGGCCTCGGTCAGCTGCGCCTCGTCGAGGACCGGGACGTAGGCTCCGGCGTCGGCGACCTCGGTGAGGTCCTTGTACTGCGAGAGGTAGACGCTGCGGCCGCTCTCGTTCTCGAAGTCCGGGTTGCCCGGGCCTTCCAGCCACACGTCCCAGCCGATCGCGTGGTAGGCCTCGCCGTCCTCGCCCTCGCCGGTGCCGTCGGTCTCGTACTCCCAGGTGTTGACCGAGAGCAGCCGGCCGTCGGACAGCTCGGTCTCGACGCAGTCGCCGAGGAAGCCCTCCTCGGTGTCACCCTCGTCGATGTCCTCCTGGCAGCCGGCGTACTCGCGCCAGTCGCCGGTGGAGCGGTGGACGCCCACGTCGATGGTGGTGGCGCCGCCGGTGTTGTCCGTGGCCTCGACGTAGCCGTACGGGTACTCGCTGTCCTGGTAGCCCTCGCCGAAGGACTCGGTGATCTCGGTGCCCTCCGGCAGCAGGCCGGTCAGCGCCTCGACGATCTCCTGCCCGGTGGCCGGAGCGGTGCCCTGCTCGGACGCCGTGCTCACGGACGCCGCCCCCATGGTCGTCGCCGCGGCGACGGTGGCGATGGCCGCCGTCAGAGCCGCCCGGCGCCGCCAGCTGCGCTTCACAATCTTCTCCATCGTTCCCGGACCCCCATCCACACCGGCCATCGGCCGGTGAAAGTGCCTGGCGAGGCGGGGTTTCCCGTCGCTCTCGCCCTTCACTCCCTTCGATGCGCCGGGCCCGGGACGATGTTGCAGCCCGCCGGAAAGTTTTCCGCCGAGTCGCGCGGCGGGGCGGGGGGCGAGGGGGTCAGGAGGCCCTGAGCAGGGCGTCCTCGCGCCACTTGAGGACCTTGTCGAAGCTGACGACCGCGCCTCCGCCGCCGGGGTGGTTGCCGAACCGGGAGGCGTCCGAGAGCGCCTCGATCAGCTGGAGCCCGCGCCCGCCCTGTGCCAGGGCCTGGCTCTCGCGGCGCGGTCCGGGGGGATCGGCCGGGAAGCCGGGGCCCGAGTCGGTGACCTCGATGCGGCACACGTCGCCGTCGATCGACGCCGTCACGCGGTACACGGCCCCGCCGCCGCCTCCGTGCTGGACGGCGTTGGCACAGGCCTCGGTGAGCGCCACGCACAGTTCGTGGGTGATGTCCGTGTCCACCCCCGCCGTCTCCATGGCTCCCAGCAGCAACCGCCGGGCGAGCGGGACGCTGGACGCTTCCCGCCGCAGTTGGAGTGACCACCAGATGCTCATGCTCCAGCCTCCCGACCGCGCGGTGAATTCTCCCTAGGCATTGCCGGTGAGCGCGGCCCGTAAGCGTGGGAAGGAACCAACAACCCCCATTCAGCGGATGTACCGGGAGGCTTACGTCGATATAACGACAGCCGGGCGAGGGTGAATGCGGGCACATGCGTACGATCCCTGATCCCGCCCGTCTCCGGCGTGGCGGCCGGTGAGATGATGAGCCCGCCATGCGAGCCGGAGCCGATCTGCGTCTGCTGAGGGCCGCGGTCTTCGCCGCGGCCTGCACCGCGCTGGCCGCCGCCGGGCACCTGAGCGCCGGCGGCCCACCGCTGCCGGCCTGGACGCTGGTCACCGCCTGGGCCGCCCTGTGCGCCCTGTCCCTCCCGCTGGCCGGGCGCGAACGCCGCTCGGTGGCCGCACTGGCCGGCGCGCTGGCCGCCGGACAGTTCGCCCTGCACCACCTCTTCTCCCTCGGCCAGTTCGGCCTCCCCACCCACCACGGCGGCGACAGCGGCGAGGGCCCGCTCGCCCTGGCCGGGCGGCTGCTGTGCAACGGCTACGCCGTCCCCCTCACCGAGGAGCGGGCCGCCCAGATCGTCCGCGACGCCGGACTCGACCCCACCGCGGGCGCCGCGCAGAGCGCCGAAGCGACCGCGCACGCCGCCGGGGCCGCGCCCAGCGGCTCCCTCATGCTGCTCGGCCACCTGCTGGCCGCCCTCGCCACCGGCTGGCTGCTGCGCCGCGGCGAGGCCGCGCTGTGGCAGCTGGTGCGGCTGGCCACCCGGGTCGCCGCGGCCCACCTGCCGTGGCCGCTCGCCGTCCGGCTGACCCACCTGCTGTACGGCGCCGCGCGGCCCGTCCCGTACGGCCCGGCCGTGCCCCGCGCCGACCGGTACCCGGCCGCCGCCAAGCCGCCCACGCTGCTGCTCGCGCACAGCATGCACCGGCGCGGACCGCCGCCCGGGCTCACCCTCGCGGCCTGATCGCCCGCCTCTCCGACGGACACCCGAAGGGAGCGCGGCGCGGTGCCGCGCGCTCCTTCTCCCTCATTCACCCGACGTCCGTCCGTGGAGTGTCCTGTCATGCATCGCACTCGCGTCGCCGCCCGCGCGGCCACGCTCCTCCTCACCGCCACCGGCGTCCTCGCGCTGGCCGGCACCGCCCAGGCCCATGTCTCCGTCGACCCCGGCGAGGCCGGGCAGGGCGGCTACAGCGTCGTCAACTTCAAGGTCCCCAACGAGCGCGCCGACGCCTCCACCGTCCGGCTGGAGATCCACCTCGACCCGGCGTACCCGCTGTCCTCGGTCATGCCGCAGCCCGTTCCCGGCTGGGACGTGGAGATCGAGACCGCGCCGCTCGACGAGCCCCTGGACCACCACGGCAGCCAGATCACCGAGGCCCCCAGCGTCATCACCTGGAGCGGCGGGGAGATCGCCCCCGGCACCTTCCAGCAGTTCCCCGTCTCCCTGGGCCCGCTGCCCGGCGACACCGATCAGCTCGTCTTCAAGGCCATCCAGACCTACGACAGCGACGAGGTCGTGCGCTGGATCGAGGAACCGGCCGCGGACGGCACCGAGCCCGAGTACCCCGCGGCCGTGCTGCGGCTGACCCCCGCCACGGACGGCGGGCACGGCCACGGCGCCCCCGAGTCCGGGGCGGGCGAGGCGGGCCACGACGGTACGGAGTCGGTCGTCGCCGAGGCCGCCTCCGCCAGTGACACCACCGCGCGGGTGCTGGCCGGGGCCGGCCTCGCCACCGGCATCGCCGGCATCGCCATCGGCGTGCTCGCCGGCCGCCGCCGCGCCACCCCCGCCGACCCGCAGTCCTGAGCCGGACGGACGGGGTGGGGCGGTCGTCCGTCCGCCCCGCCCCGTCCCCCGCCGGTCCCCCTGTCCCGAAACCCGCACCACAGGAAAGCCACATGCGTCCGCACACCACTCGCACCCTCACCCGTACCGCCGCCGTCGCCCTCGCCGCGGCCTTCGCCCTGACCGCCTGCGGCGGTGACTCCGGCTCCGGCGCCGGAGGCGACGCGGCCGTCGCCGATGTCTCCGGGGAGCAGGACCCCACCCAGGGCACCGTGCTCGACACCCCGTTCGCCAAGCCGGCCATCACCCTCACCGACACCGAGGGCGAACCGTACGACCTGGTCGCCGAGACCGCGGGGCACGCCACCCTCGTCTACTTCGGCTACACCAACTGCCCCGACGTCTGCCCCCTCACCATGAGCAACATCGGCAACGCCACCGCCGGGCTCACCCCCGAGCAGCGCGAGGACCTGCGCGTCGTCTTCATCACCTCCGACCCCGAGCGCGACACCCCCGAATCGCTCGGCCCCTGGCTGCGCGCCCAGGGCGAGGACTTCGTCGGCCTCACCGGCGACTTCGACACCATCCAGGAGGCCGCCCGCTCGCTCGGCATCTACATCGACCCGCCCAGCCAGGACGAGGACGGCAACTGGATCTCCACCCACGGCTCGCAGGTGCTGGCCTTCCTGCCCACCGATGACAAGGCGCACGTCATCTACATGGAGGGCGTCACCCAGGACACCTACGCCGCCGATCTGCCCGGCCTGATCGAGGGGCGCACCCCGTGAGGCGCGCGGCACGCGCGGCGGCGGGCCTCGCGCTGGCGCTCACCGTGCTCACCGCCTGTTCCTCCGACGGCGGCGGCGAACCGGAACTGACGGCCGCGGGCGCGTACATCCCCGAGCCCATCACCGCGGACATGGCGGGCGGCTTCCTCGTCATCGAGAACACCGGGGACGCGGACGACACCCTCACCTCCGTGCACAGCGACCTCGCCGAGAGCGTCGAGATGCACGAGACGGTGGACAACGCCATGCGCCCGGTCGACTCCTTCCCCGTCCCGGCGGGCGGGCGGCTGAGCCTGGAGCGGGGCGGCAGTCATCTGATGCTGGTCGGCCTCTCGCACCAGCCGCTCGAAGGCGAGAGCGTCTCCCTCGAACTGCGCTTCGAGAAGTCCGAGCCGATCACCCTCGACGTACCGGTCCAGGCCACCACCTACACCGGGGAGTGACCTCCCGCATGCCCACGACCACCACCGCCACCCGCGCCGCCCGGCTGCTCGTCCTGCTGGCGGCGCTCGGCACCCTGCTGTTCGCCGGGGCCCCGCAGGCCGCGGCGCACGCGAGCCTGACCGGGAGCAGCCCGGCGGACGGGGAGGTGGTGGCCACCGCCCCGGAGACCGTCGTCCTCACCTTCTCCGAACGGGTCACGCTCAGCGGCGACAAGGCGCTGCGCGTGCTCGACCCGGCGGGCGGCCGGGTGGACACCGGCGAGATCACGGACCTGAGCGCGGACGGGACGGTACGGCACGGGGTGGCGCTGACGGGCGGCCTGGCGGACGGCACCTACACCGTCGCCTGGCAGGCCGTCTCCGCAGACAGCCACCCCATCGCCGGCGCCTTCACCTTCTCCGTCGGCGCCCCGTCCGAGACCTCCGTGCGGCTGTCCGGCCAGCAACCGGGCGGCGGAACGGTGGGGCTGCTGTACGAGACGGCGCGCTTTCCCGCGTACGCCGGGTTCGTGCTGCTGGTGGGCGGCGTGGCGTTCACCCTGCTGTGCCGTCCCGGCGCGGGGGCGGCGCGGGCCGGCGGGAGGCTGGCGCTGGCCGGCTGGACGGCGCTGACCGGCGCCACGATCACGCTGGTGCTGCTGCGCGGCCCGTACACCGGAGTCGGGCTGCGGGACGCCATCGACACCAGGACCGGTACGGCGCTGCTGAGCCGGCTGCTGCTGCTCGCCGCCGCCGCGCTGTTCCTCGCGGTGCTGTACGGCGGCGGGGCGCGGGAGCGGCGCGGCGGCCGGGACCTGCCGGGGTACGCGCTGCCGGTCGCGGGCACGCTGCTGGCGGTGGGGCTGGCGGCGACCTGGGCGCTGTCCGAGCACGCCTCCACCGGGCGGTGGACACAGGTGGCCGTCCCGGCGGATGTGATCCATCTGCTGGCCGCGGGGGCCTGGCTGGGCGGGCTGGCCACGCTGCTGACACTGCTGTTCCGCTTCCCCGAGCGGGTGTCGCGGGCGGTGGTGCGGCGCTTCTCGCTGCTGGCGTTCTGGTCGGTGGTGGCGCTGGCGGTGACCGGGATCTTCCAGGCGTGGCGACAGGTCGGCGACGCGGACGCCCTCCTCAGCACCCGGTACGGTCAGCTGCTGATCGTCAAAGTCGCGCTGGTGGTGCTGATCCTGGCCGCCGCCTGGATCTCCCGGCGCTGGACGGCCCGGCTGGCCGAGGGAACCGGCCACCGGGACGCGGACCCACCGGCGGAAGGCGACCCGGCCCCCGAGCCCGCCGCCGTACCGTCCGCCCCCGGGAGCGAGGACGGCGAGGACCCGGTACGCCGGGCGCAGCTCGCCCGCCAGCGCGCCGCCGTCCGGCAGACCCGGCGCCGCCGCGACCGCGACGCCGACGCCGAACGCTCCGGACTGCGCCGCAGCGTCCTCGCCGAGGCCGCCATCGCCGCCCTCATCCTCGCCGTCACCACCGCCCTCACCGGCAGCACCCCGGCCCGCACCGAGGCCGCCGCCGCGACCACGAGCACCCCCGAACCGATCTCCGTCCAGCTCCCCTACGACACCGGCGGCCCCCACGGGCAGGGCACCGCACTGCTGGACATCACCCCCGGCGGCACCGGCGACAACGTGCTGCACCTGCGCCTGACCGACCCCGAGGGCCTGCCCAACGGCGCCGAGGAGGTACGGATCTCCCTCACCCTCCCCGCCGAGGACCTCGGGCCGCTGCGCTACGAGCCCACCCACGTCGACGTCGGCCACTGGGTCGCCGACGACCTGCGGCTCCCCCGCCCCGGCGACTGGGAACTCTCCCTCACCCTGCGCACCTCCGAGATCGACCAGACCACCGAGACCACCACCGTCACCGTCGGATAGCGAACCCACTGCCATGCCAGAACCCACCGCCCCCCGGCCGATCAGCCGACGCCGCCTGCTGGGCACCGCCGGGGCCACCGGCGCCGCCGGACTCGCCGCGGGAGCCACCGGCGGCACCCTGCTCGGCACCGCCCACGCGGGCTCCACCACCACCCCGCTCACCAGCATCGGCACCACCGCCCACCCCTTCCACGGCACCCACCAGCCGGGCATCACCAGCCCGTTGCAGACCCACGGCCACCTGCTCGCCTACGACCTCGTCCCCGGCACCGACCGGCGGGGCGCCGCCGCACTGCTGCGTCGCTGGTCCCAGCTGGCCGCCGCGCTGATGGCGGGCGAGGCGGCGGACGTGGACGGCACCCACATCGCCCTGGACGCCGGCCCGTCCTCCCTCACCGTCACCTTCGGCTTCGGCGCCGCCCTCTTCGACACCCTCGGCCTCACCGAGGCCCGGCCCACGGCGCTCGCCCCGCTGCCCGAGTTCAGCGCCGACGCCCTGGACCCGGACCGCTCGGGCGGCGAGCTGTGGATCCAGATCGGCGCCGACGACGCCCTCGTCGCCGTCTCGGCGCTGCGCCTGCTGCACCGCGCCGCGGCCGGGTCCGCCGTCCAGCGCTGGCAGATGACCGGCTTCAACCGCACGCCGGGCGCCACCGCCCGCCCCATGAGCCAGCGCAACCTCATGGGCCAGATCGACGGCACCAACAACCCCCAGCCCGAGGACGAGGACTACGACCGGCGGATCTTCGTACCGGCCCAGGGGGATCCGCCGTGGATGGCGGGCGGCTCGTACGCCGTCGTCCGCCGCATCCGGATGCTGCTCGACCCCTGGGAGGAGCTCGCCCAGGAGGAACAGGAGCGCGTCATCGGCCGCCGCAAGAGCGACGGGGCGCCACTGGGCGGCGACAGCGAGACCACCCCGGTGGACCTCGCCGCGCTGGACGGGGCGGGCAGGCCCGTCATCCCGGTCAACGCCCACGTGCGGGTCTCCTCCCCCGAGACCAACGACGGTGCGGCCATGCTGCGCCGCCCCTTCTCGTACCACGACGGGCTGCTGCCGGACGGCGCCCCGGACGCCGGGCTGCTGTTCGTGTGCTGGCAGGCGGACCCGCTGCGCGGCTTCGTCCCGGTGCAGCGCAAGCTCGACCGCGGGGACGCCCTGTCCCCCTTCCTGCGGCACGAGGCGAGCGCGCTGTTCGCGGTGCCGGGGGGCGCGGCGCGGGGCGGCTACGTGGGGCAGGCGCTGCTGGAAGGCTGACCGGGGGCCGGTGGGGAGGGGATACCGTTGCGTCATGACAGCAGCGAGCCGCTACACGTATCTCGGCCCCGAGGGCACGTTCACGGAGGCCGCGCTCCGCACCCTGCCGGAGGCGGCCACCCGGGAGCTCGTCCCGATGATCTCGGTGCCGGCCGCCCTGGACGCGGTACGGGGCGGGCAGGCGGCGGGCGCGCTGGTGCCGATCGAGAACTCGGTGGAGGGCGGGGTCTCCGCCACGGTCGACGAACTGGCCTCCGGCGCACCGCTGATGATCTACCGCGAGGTGCTGCTGCCGATCGCCTTCGCGCTGCTGGTGCGGCCCGGTACGACGCTGGCCGACATCAAGACGGTGACCGGGCACCCGGTGGCGCAGCCGCAGGTGCGGCGGTGGCTGGCGGAGCATCTGCCGCAGGCGCAGTGGGAGTCGGCTGCCTCCAACGCGGACGGCGCGCGGCTGGTGCAGGAGGGGCGGTTCGACGCGGCGTTCGCGGGGGAGTTCGCGGCGGCGACGTACGGTCTGGACCCGCTGGTCACGCAGATCCACGACGCCGACAACGCCACCACGCGCTTCGTGCTGACCGGCCGCCCGGCGCGGCCCGCGGCGCCCACCGGCGCGGACAAGACCTCGGTGGTGCTGTGGCTGCGCGACGACCACCCCGGTGCGCTGCTGGAGGTGCTGCAGGAGTTCGCGAACTGCGGGGTGAACCTGATGCGGATCGAGTCGCGGCCGACGGGGGCGGGCATCGGGCAGTACAGCTTCTCGCTCGACTGCGAGGGGCACATCTCCGAACGGCGGGTGGGCGAGGCGCTGATGGGGCTGCGGCGGTTGTGCCGGGACGTACGGTTCCTGGGGTCCTACCCGCGCGCCGACCGGGTCGCGCCCACGGTGCGGGAAGGGACCACGGATCCGGATTTCCTGCGGGCGGCGGACTGGCTGACCCGGTGCCTGGACGGGCGGAGCGCGTGACGCCGCGTGACGCCTGTGGAGGTACGGGGAGAGGGCGTGGGGGTTATCCACAGGGTCGCCTGGTCAGCTGTGGATAACCTGGCAGGTAACAATCGGTCATTGTCGACATAACGGCTTGGTGACCCTGCCCCTTGTCCACACCTCATCCACAGGGGACAGATCACCCTTCGTCACCCCATTCGCCCGAAGCAACTCTTTGGAGTGAGGGAAATCACCGTTCGATTCACCGGGATTCCCTCGGAAGAGCGAGTGAGTGACGTTTGAAAGGGGAATTGCCGGCTGCACATCCTAGCGGATGGGCCGCGATCCCCATTCATCCACAGGGTCACCGGGAGCCTGTGGAAAACATGTGGGAAACCCCGCGCTGACCTGTGGATTCAGCAGCGGGAGCCGTACCGACAAAGCGGACAAAAGGCGCCAATCAATTCCCCGGGATTCTGCCCGGAATCACCGGTAGCCTGGTGGGGTGATTGACCTTCGCCTGCTTCGTGAGGACCCTGACCGAGTACGCGCCTCCCAGCGCGCCCGTGGCGAGGATGTCGACATCGTCGACTCACTCCTCGCCGCCGACGAACTGCGCCGGTCCTCCAGCGTGCGCTTCGACGCGCTGCGCGGTGAACAGAAGCAGCTCGGGAAGCAGATCCCGAAGGCCACCGGCGACGAGAAGACCGCGCTGCTCCAGCGGGCCGGCGAGCTGTCCGCCGCCGTCAAGGCCGCCGACGCCGAACGCGACGAGGCCGCCGCCCGCGCCCAGGAACTCCTCCTGGGCATCGGCAACCTCGTCCACCCCGACGTCCCCGTCGGCGGCGAGGACGACTTCACCGTCCGGGAAACCCTGGGCACCATCCGCGACTTCGCCGCCGAGGGCTTCGAGCCCAAGGACCACCTGGAGCTCGGCCAGGGCCTGGGCGCCATCGACACCGAACGCGGCGCCAAGGTCTCCGGATCCCGCTTCTACTACCTCACCGGCATCGGCGCCCTGCTCGAACTGGCCCTGGTCAACGCGGCCGTCGCCCAGGCCACCGAGGCCGGCTTCACGCCGATGATCACCCCGGCGCTGGTCAAGCCGCGCGCCATGGAGGGCACCGGCTTCCTCGGCCAGGCCGCCGCCGACGTCTACCACCTGGAGAAGGACGACTACTACCTGGTCGGCACCTCGGAGGTGCCGCTCGCCGCGTACCACATGGAGGAGATCCTGGACGCGGACGCGCTGCCGCGCCGCTACGCCGGGTTCTCGCCGTGCTTCCGCCGCGAGGCCGGCTCGTACGGCAAGGACACCCGCGGCATCTTCCGTGTGCACCAGTTCGACAAGGTGGAGATGTTCTGCTTCGTCGACCCCGCGGAGGCCGAGGGGGAGCTGGAACGGCTGCTGGCGTGGGAGAAGCAGTGGCTGACCTCGCTCGAACTGCCCTTCCAGGTCATCGACGTGGCCTCCGGCGACCTCGGCGCCTCGGCCTCCCGCAAGTACGACTGCGAGGCGTGGATCCCCACCCAGGGCAAGTACCGCGAGCTGACCTCCGCCTCCAACTGCAACGAGTTCCAGGCCCGCCGGCTCCAGGTGCGGATGCGCGAGAAGGGCGGCGCCGTACGGCCGCTGGCCACGCTCAACGGCACCCTGTGCGCCATCCCGCGCACCATCGTGGCGCTGCTGGAGAACCACCAGCAGGCCGACGGTTCGGTGCGGGTGCCGCAGGTGCTGCGCCCCTACCTGGGCGGCCGTGAGGTGCTGGAGCCGGTCAGCAGGTGACCGTCTCCCGTTTCCCCTATCAGCTCATCGCCACCGATCTGGACGGCACGCTGCTGCGCGGCGACCAGACGATATCCGAGCGCACCCGGGCGGCACTGGCGGCGGCCGGCACCGCAGGGGCCGCCCACATCGTGGCGACCGGGCGCACCGTGGCCTGGACCCGGCACATCCTGGACGACCTCGGCTACACCGGACTCGCGGTGTGCGGCCAGGGTGGACAGCTGTACCACGCGGGGGAGGACCGGCTGCTCACCTCGGTGACCCTGGACCGCGCCGTGGCGCGCCGGGCGCTGGAGGCGCTGGAGCAGCGGGTCGGCCCGGTCGTGGTCGCGGCCTCGCTCGACGGACTGGACGGTGGCATCGCCATGGGTCCCGGCTTCGCCTGGCGCCAGGACCCGGAGTCCGTGCCGCACCCCAACGCCCCCGACCTGTCGCGGCCGGTGGCCGACCGGGAGGGGCTGTGGGCGGCACCGATCAGCAAGCTGTACCTGCGCCACCCCGAGCTGTCGGACGACCAGCTGGCGGCGGCTGGTACGGAGGCGGCGGGCGCGTACGCGGCGTTCGTCGTCTCGGGCGAGGACCTGGTGGAGATGCTTCCCCTGGGCCTGACGAAGGCGACCGGCCTGTCCCTGGCCGCCCGCCGGCTGGGCGCGACGGCGGCCGGCACGATCGCGTTCGGCGACATGCCCAACGACATCCCGATGCTGTCGTGGGCGGCCCACGGCGTCGCGATGGCCGGGGCGCACCCGCACCTGCTGGCGGTGGCGGACGAAGTGACGGCGGGCAACGACGCGGAGGGCATCGCGAAGGTGCTGGAGCGGCTGCTCCTGGGCTGACGCCGGGCGCGGGGAGGGGGAGCGGGCCAGTGCGGCCCCCTGCCCCTCCCCGCTGCATTGCTCCGAACGCGTGACCGTCTGACGATCGGCTCGTTGGACATATCGCGCGCGGGGGCGACGGGAGTACGAGGCGTCGAGAGGTTGCGCACGGTAGGGGCCGGAGAGCGACGTACCACCCACTGTGAGCCGGTGAAGTGACGAGTAGAGCGGATCTCCTCTCCTGAGCCCTGGTTACGGGCGCACCGGACTCCGGATGCCACGGGGTCCGTCCACCTGCCACAGACGCCCTGAGAGGCCCCTCTCGTCATGATCAAGGAACAAGCACTGCTGGAATCGCGCACCCTGCGCGAGAACGTCCGGGGCGCACCGAAACCCTGGACAAGGTCAAGGCACTCACCCTGCTGCCCGACGGTCTGCACGTGACGACGGCGCTCGTCGCCACCTACTTCGTTGTCCACAGGAGCACCATCAAGAACCTCGTGGCACGGCATCGACAGGAGCTGACGGAGAGCGGCCTGACCGTGTTGCAGGGCGCTGACCTGCAAGAATTTGAGGGACTCAAGATGAGTCCCTCAAATGAAAGTTATCCACAGGCCAAGCGCAGGCGCCTCACCCTCTACACCCGCCGCACCGTTCTCAATGTCGCCATGCTGCTGCGCGACAGCCCGGTCGCGCGGGAGGTCCGGGCCCATCTGCTCAATGCGGTCGAGAGGAACGAGGCGCCCGCCGCCGATCTGGAGCGCCGGGTCAGCGCGATCGAGGGAGTCCTGGGCGAGGTCGGCTCGGCGATGCGGGATCTCGCCATGGTCGTGCACCGGGTGGACGACCGGCTGCGGCGCGTGGAGACCCGGCTCGGGGACATGGACACCCGCCTCGGCGATGTGGAGACCCGGCTCGGGGACATGGACGCCCGGCTCGACCACATGCGGACCGAGTTGGAGAGCACCCGGCGGATCGTCGCCGGGATGAGTGTCCGGCTCGCCGATCTCGCCGGAGATCCGGACATCTCCCACCGGCTGTGCCGCCGGTACCGGCACGGGCGCCCGTAAGAGGCACACGAAGGGGCGGGCCGGTTGTCTCCGGCCCGCCCCCTTCCCCGTCCGCTCGGCTCCGGGTCCGCTCAGCCCTCGCTCGCCAGCGTCAGCACCCGCAGCCGGCGCGCCGCGTACCAGGTGCCCGCCACCGTCGCCGCGGTCAGCAGGAGCAGGGCGGCCGGCAGACCGACCTCCGAGGTGATGTTCGCGCCCGGCGCGGCCACCTGCTCGGCCAGGGCCAGCGACCACTGCTGGATGCTCAGGGCGCGCGCCCCCGGCACCAGGCTGCCGAACAGCGACTCCCACACCAGCGCGTAGATCAGCCCGTGCACCACCGCGTTCCGCGAGATGGTGCCCAGCAGCAGGAACACCGCGCTGTAGGCGATCGACGAGGACGCCGCCGCCACGGCCAGCGCGCTCGCGATGGCCTGGCCGTTGCCGTTGAGGATGATCCCCGCCAGCAGCGTGGGGACGACGGTGAAGGCGAGGGTGACGCCGATGGCCACCCACAGCTTGGTCAGGATGATGGTGTGCCGCTTCAGCGGCTTGGCCAGCAGGTAGACGATCGAGCCGTCGTCGATCTCGGGCGCTATCGCCCCGGTGCCGGCGATCACGCCGATCAGCGGCACCATGACGGCCAGGGCGAAGCCGCCCAGGATCTCGGTGGCGGCCCGGTCGTCCGCGCCGCCCACGATGCGGATCGCCAGCGCGATCGCGATCAGCAGCGCGGGCAGCGCCAGCAGGATGAGGGCACGGCGTCGGCCCAGCAGGGCCCGGAGGGTGAGCCGGGCGACGGTGTGGTGGTACATCGCAGGGGCTCCTTACGCGCTGACCAGGTAGGAGAAGACGCTCTCCAGGGATTCGTCCGACGGGGAGACCGACAGCAGCCGGATCCCGTGTTCCCGGGCCAGCCGGGGCAGTTGGGCGGTGAAGCGGGGGAAGTCGGCCGCCTCGATCCGCAGTCCGTCCTCCTCGGCGTCCAGGTGGATGCCGGTGGTGGACGGGTCGGCGATGAGGGCCGCGGCCAGGGCGCGGTCGTCGCTGGAGCGCACCAGATAGCGGTGCGGCCGGTCGGTCATCAGCCGGCGGATGGTGCGGAAGTCCCCGGAGGCGGCGTGCCGGCCGGCGACGATCACCTCGATGTGCGAGGCGAGTTGTTCGACTTCCTCCAGGATGTGGGAGGAGAACAGCACGGTGCGGCCCGCCTCGCCCATCCGGCGCAGGAGATCCATCAGCTGCATGCGCTGGCGCGGGTCCATGCCGTTGAACGGTTCGTCCAGCAGCAGCACCGACGGGTCGTGGACGAGTGCGGAGGCCATCTTGACGCGCTGCCGCATGCCCTTGCTGTAGGTGTCGATGCGCCGGTCCGCGGCGTGTTCCATGTCGACGGTGGCCAGGGCGGTCCTGGCGGCGGCGCCCGGGTCCGGCAGGCCGTGGAGTTCGGCGTTGGCGACCACGAACTCCTCACCCGTCAGGTAGTCGTACATCCCCTCGCGTTCGGGGACGAGCCCGATGTGCCGGTAGGCGCTCTCGTTTCGCCAGATCGGTTCGCCGTCCAGCGTCACCGCCCCGGCCGACGGCGGCAGGAAGCCGCCCATCATGTGGATCAGCGTGGACTTGCCGGCGCCGTTGGGGCCCAGCAGCCCGGTGATGCCGGGGCCGATCGACACACTCACGTCGTTGACGGCGACGACGTTGCCGAACCAGCGCGAGGCGTTCTCGATGCGGATGGTGGTCACAGTCCCGCCTTCCGGTAGCGGCGCAGCAGCAGCGCGTAGCAGGCGGCGGTCAGCCCGATGATCACCGCGAGATAGCCGACGCCCATCGCGCCGGAGGGGACGTACGCGTACGGGAAGTCCGTGGACCCGCCCAGCAGCGCGCCCTGGAACCCGTCCAGCAGGGAACCGGGGGACAGCAGCCCCAGCCAGCCGATGGCGCCGTCGCTGCCCTGGTCGCCCAGGACCGCCTGCACCACGGTGACCGCGAAGTACGGCACGGTCAGCGCTCCGATGATGGCCGCGACGCCGAAGCCGCGGCGCGGGGTGAGGGAGGCGATGAGCAGCGCGATCGCGGCGTGCAGCACCGAGAAGACGGCCGCCGTCAGCAGCCCCTTGCCGAAGCCGATGGTCTCGTCCACCACGTGGAGCTTCGCGAGCAGGGCTCCGGCGTACAGCAGCACCACGGGGGTGGCGGTGAACACGAAGAGCGCGGCGGCCAGCGCGGCCACCTTGGCCCGTACGTAGTCGGCGTGCTCGATCGGCCGCGAGAAGTACAGCGGCAGCGTGTGGAAGCGCTGGTCGAGGGAGACCAGCTGCGGCCCGGCCAGCGCGAGGTACAGGCCGACGATCGGCTGCATGAACAGGGCGTACTTGGTGTAGTCCAGCGGCAGGCTGTTCATGCCGACCGTGACCGCGACCGCCACCATGACCAGGGCCGGCACGCACATGATGGCGAACAGCGTGAAGGGCAGGATCTTCGAGCGGGCCGAGCGGCCCAGCCCGTACGCGCCGCGCAGGGAGTGGGTGAACAGGGAGAGCCGGGCGTAGGAGACGCCCAGCCGCGGTCCGTCGTAGTGGCGGTAGCCGATGTTGTGGATCCGCGCCGCGGGGGTGGCGGGTGCGGGCTCGGTGGGTGCGCTCATGAGGCCGCTGCCTCCCTGTCCTCCTGGAAGACCTCGGCGATCCGGTGCCGGCGCTGCTCCATGCGCACCATGCCCAGGCCGAGGTCGGCGATGGTGTCGCGGACCGTGTCGTACACGCTGTCCTGGTCCGCCTCGACGACGACCAGGCGGGCCGCGCCGGGCAGGGCCTCGGGCTCCGCCACCGGTTCGACGCCGGCGGCGGCCAGCGCGGTGCGCAGCGCCAGCGCCCCGTCGGGGTGGGCGTCGGAGTCGGTGACCTCGACGAGCAGGGTGGTGGTGGTCTCGGTGAAGCTCTGGGTGGACTGCGACTTGAGCAGTTTGCCGCCGTCGATGACCACGATGTGGTCGCTGGTGCGCTCGAGTTCGCCCAGCAGATGCGAGGTGACGAGCACGGATATGCCGAAGTCGGTGTGCACGCGGCGGATCAGGCCGAGCATCTCGTCGCGGCCGGCCGGGTCGAGGCCGTTGGTGGGCTCGTCCAGCAGCACCAGCTTGGGGTCGTGGACCAGCGCCTGGGCGAGCTTCACCCGCTGCTTCATGCCGGTGGAGTAGCCGCCCATGGGGCGGTACCGCTCCTCGTAGAGGCCGACGTGGCGCAGGGTGTCGGCGGTACGTTCGCGGGCCGCCGTGGCGGGCAGGCCCGACATCCGGGCCATGTGCACCACGAACTCCGTCGCCGACACATCGGGCGGCAGGCAGTCGTGTTCGGGCATGTACCCGACCTGCTCGCGGATGGCGGCGCCGTCCCGGGCGGAGTCGTGGCCCAGGACGGCCGCGCTGCCCTCGCTGGCGGGGGCGAGCCCCAGCAGGATCTTGATCAGCGTCGACTTGCCGGCTCCGTTGGCCCCCACCAGGCCGGTGACACCGGGCCCGATGTCCACGGTCAGCCGGTCAAGGGCGGTGACCCGGGGGTACCGCTTGCTCAGGCTTTCGGTCGCAATCACACTCACCCGGCAGACACTAGTGCCGGTGGGCGGGCGTGTACCTCACTCTCGTGGCTCCCTTTCCCCTTAGGGGAAGGGGAGCGCTGCCCCTGAGGACCACGGCGGGCCGGCGCCCGGGCCGGCTCAGTTGGTGAGCTGGGCGAGGCCGTCGGTGGCGATCCGTTCGAAGACGTCCATGTCGGCCGCGTAGACCGAGTCGGGCACCGGGTAGTGCACCACCAGTTCGGTGAAGCCGAGCTCGGCGCAGCGTCCGGCGAAGTCGACGAAGGCGGTCACCGACGCCAGGGGGTTGACGTCGGGGGCGAGGGAGGAGTCCAGCACGATCTTGTCCAGGGCGCCGGGCTCGCGTCCCGCCTCCTCGCAGATGCCGGCCAGCCGCTCCACCTGGCGGCCGAGCCCGGCCAGGAACGCGTCGGGGCCGCCGTCCAGGGACTTCGGATCGCCGGTGGTGACCCAGGCCTGTCCGTGCCGGGCGGCGAGCCGCATGCCGCGCGGGCCGGTGGCGGCGACCGCGAACGGCAGCCGGGGCCGCTGCACACAGCCGGGGATGTTGCGTACCTCGTGGGCGGAGTAGAAGTCGCCGCGGTACGAGACACCGCTGGTGCCGCCCTCGCTCAGCAGCCGGTCGAGCAGCGGGACGAACTCGGCGAACCGGTCGGCGCGCTCCCGTGGCGTCCACGCGTCGTGGCCGAGCGCGGTGGCGTCGAATCCGGAGCCGCCGGCGCCGATGCCCAGGGTGATCCGTCCCCCGGACAGGTCATCGAGAGTGATGAGTTCTTTCGCCAGCGTGACGGGGTGCCGGAAATTTGGCGAGATCACCATGGTGCCCAGCCGGATGCGCTCCGTGACGGCGGCGGCCGCGGTCAGGGTGGGCACGGCGCCGAACCAGGGCTGGTCGCGGAAGCTGCGCCAGGACAGGTGGTCGTAGGTGTACGCGGTGTGGAAGCCCAGGTCCTCGGCGTGCTGCCAGCTTCGCCGGCCCCCTTCCTGCCATCGCCAGACGGGAAGGATCACGGTGGAGAGCCGCAGGGGGAGGGCGGGGGAAACAGCCATGCGGGGAAGCCTAGGCCCTTTCCGGTCAGGAATTCACCGCTTCCGGGCAATGGCTCATCCGGGCGGGCCCCCTGCACGCATGGGCGGGCATATGCTGCATGACTGTGCCTGACTCTGTGCCCCCGCCAGTTGCCCGCACCCTCACCCTCCTCCCCCGTCAGCCCAGCAGGGCCGCGCTCCCCCGGCTGATCGCCACCGATCTGGACGGCACCCTGCTGCGCGCCGACGGAACCGTCTCGCCCCGCACCGCCGCCGCGCTGGCCGCCGCCGCCCGCGCCGGCATCGAGGTGCTGTTCGTGACCGGCCGCCCCGCCCGCTGGGTCACCCCGCTGCGTGAGCACGCCCACGGCGGCATCGCCATCTGCGGCAACGGCGCCTCGCTCATCGATCTGCGCCGCGGCGGCGCGCTGCTGGCGGCCCGCCCGTTGCCGGTCGGCAACGCGCTCGCCCTGATCGCGGCCCTGCGGGCCGTCGCCCCCGGGGTGACCTTCGCCGTCGAACGCACCGGCGGCATCCACTACGCCACCGGCTACCCCCCGCTGCACGAGGAGGACCCGACCGTCGTCGGCGTCACCCCCGTCGAGGAACTGCTCGCGGACGACAGCCCGTACGCCGGCCAGCCGCTGCTCAAGCTGCTGGCGCACCACCGCACACTCGACCCGGATGCCTTCCTCGCCCTGGCCCGCTCGGTGGCCGCCGGGCGCGGCGAGATCACCCGCTCCTCGCCCACCGCCCTGCTGGAGATCAGCGGCCCCGGCGTCAGCAAGGCCAGCACGCTGGCCCTGCACTGCGCCCGGCGGGGCGTCACCGCGCAGGAGGTGGTGGCGTTCGGGGACATGCCCAACGACCTGGAGATGCTCGGCTGGGCGGGCCGCGCCTACGCCATGGCCAACGCCCACCCGGCGGTGCTGGCGGGCACCGCACGGCGCACCGCCTCCCACCAGGAGGACGGGGTGGCGGTCGTCATCGAGCGGCTGCTCGCCCGGTTCTGAGCCGGGCCGGGGCCGGGCGGCGGACTACGGGCGGTTCTCGCCGCCCGTGCCCTCCGTGGTGCCCTCGCCGTCGCCCTTCTCGCCCCTGCGGCGCGGCCCCGCGTAGTCGGGGCTGCCGAAACCGGGGGTCGCGTACCCCTTCCCGGGACGCTCGCCCTGCGCGGCGCCGTCCTTGCCGCCCGAGGAGTAGTCCGGGCTGGCGAACTCACCCGCGGAGTACTCCCCCGCGGAGAAATCGCCGGCGGAGAACTCACCGGCGGAGTAGCCGCGGCTCGCGCCGCCGCCGCGCTCGGGCGAGGAGAAGTCGGGCGCCGCGTACCCCTTGGCCCGCGCGCCCTCCTCCGGGTTGCCCTGGGTGGAGAACTCCGGGCTGGAGAAGCGGGGCTGGGAGAACTCCGCGCGGCCGGCGCGCGGGGCGGTACGGGGTGCGCCGCCGGTCGGGCTGGAGAAGTCGGGGCTGGAGAACCGCAGCTGCGGCGTCTTCCGCCCGCCGTCCCCGTGTCCGCCGTCCGCGCCGGGGCCGCCGTCGCGCAGCGCCGCCATCTCGCGCAGGAACGGCCCGATGCCGCGCTCCGCCAGGGCCCGCCGCCAGTCCTCGCGCGCCTCCGCCACGTCACCGGCGAGACCGCCGCGCCCCGGCGCCCGGTCGCCGGCCCTGATGGCGGAGGCAGAGCCGTTGCGGGCCGCGGTGACGACCAGACCCGCCACCGCGAGCAGCAGTCCGAACGCGGCGAACAGCGCGAACACCCAGCCGATGTCCCGCATCGATCCGGCCACCCCCGCCTCGTCGTCGGAGAGCCCCATGCCGTAGCCGACCAGCAGGAACACCACGGCCGCGATGCCCGCCAGCACCGGGATCAGCACCGAGATCACCGCGAGGTTGCCGCCCCCGGAACGCTCCGGGGCGCCCAGCGCCCCGTCGGGGGCCCGCAGTTGCTCGCGCAGCCGGACATAGCGGTGGTACTCGTCGGCCGCCGTGGCGGTCAGCTGCGGTCGCGCCTCCAGCGCGGCCTCCCGTACCCGGCGTACGACGGTGGCGTCCGCGCCGCCGTCCCCCGGCCGGGCCGAGCGCAACGCCTCGTCGAGGACGCGCTCGAATTCAGCGCGATCCTCTGGCAGCACATCCTGAGCGCTGTTCATATAAATCCCCAGATGCTCCGAAGGGCCTTCCTGCCGACCGAGCGGCCAGGGTGGGCAGAGAGCTGGTGAGGGACTGATGGTAAAGGGCTTCCGGCGCCCCGTGATAGGACATTGCCGGAAACTTTCTCTCCACCGCCCTCGCCAGAGGGATATCTGGCACCCCCGGGGCGTTGTGGGCCCCGTCTCTCACCTGCCCGCCCTCAGGGCCGCGCACTCCGTACAACAGGGAGCGAACGCTCAATCATCCAGGGGGAGTCGGGCGACCAGCAGCTTTCCGGCCATGGTGACGCCACCGTCCATCGCGATGGCGAGGGAATCGGCGTACAGGTGCGGGCCGTCGATCCGGGGGGCGGCGTCCGGCGCGTCGGGGTCGCCCGACTCGGATTCGGCGGGCTCGCCGGTCAGATACGGGATCGGGCTGTGGCCGTGCACGATGCGCAGACCGCCGTAGACGTCCAGCAGTTCGCGGGCGGCCTGCGGCCCGCCCTCGTCCCGGAAGGCGAAGCGTTTGGTGAATTTACGGAACAGGTCCCAGGTCTCCTCCGCGTCATTGCGCGCGAGGGCCTGCCAGATGGCGTCATTGACGTCGTCGACGTTCTCGCCGTATTCGAGATAGGCGGTGGTGTCGGAGTGCAGCAGCAGATGGCCGTCCGCCACGGCCATGGAGTCCAGCCGGGACATCCACTGGATGTGGTGGTCGCGCAGCCGTTCCATGTCGGCGCGCTGACCGCCGTTGAGCATCCAGGCGGCGTGGAAGGAGGCGGTGCCGGCGCCGGATTCGACCGGGGTGTCACCGAACCGGCTGGCGCCCAGGAACAGCAGTTCGTGGTTGCCGAGCAGCGCCTTGCAGTACCCGCCGGCGGCTGCGGCCTCCGCGGACAGCCGCATCACCATGTCGATGACGCCGATGCCGTCCGGGCCGCGGTCGGTGAAGTCCCCCAGAAACCACAGCCGCGAGTTGCCGGCCGCCCAGCGGTCCTCGGCGTCGGTCAGCCCGGCCGCCCGCAGGGCGGCGCGCAGCTCGTCCAGGTAGCCGTGGACGTCACCGACCACGTACAGCGGCCCCGCGCCCTCCAGCACCGGCAGGTCCTGCACGGTGGGGGTGTACAGATCGGGCTCCTGCGCGGGCCGCGGGGGAATGGCCGGACCGCCCTCGGTCGCGCCCTGCCACGTCTTGGGTCCCTCGTCGGCCCCGTGAGTCATCGACCCCTCCACCATCACACGCCGCCTTCACCTGCGGGACCTGCCGTTTCGGCCGGATCCCGGTCTCATTCGCCCATCATAGGAATCCAGCCGCTCACTTGTGACACACCCGGGTGTGACGATCCCCCGGCATGGTTCGCCGGGGCGCCGAGGTTCTGTCGTAAGACGATATTGCCGGAAGCGGCGGCCGGAAACTAGCGATCGCCCGGAGGCGGCGTGCGCGGTGCGGTGACCGTGGTGCGCGCGATCCTGTGGGCGGTGCGCTGGGAGGAGGCACGGACGATGAGTTCGGTCGGCATGAGCTGGTGCGAGGGCACCCGGGCGGCCGTCCGTACCCGGTCGCGGTCGTGCTCACGGCCGCGCTCCCCGGCCCGCTCGATGGCGTCGATGAGCAGCTGGACGACGGTGGAGCCGATCCGCCCCGGTTTCAGGGACAAGGTGGTGATGGGCGGTTCGGTGGTGGCGTACACGGGGGACTCGCTGCAGCACACCACCAGCAGGTCGTCGGGCACCCGCAGGCCGTAACGGCGGGCGGCGGCCAGCAGATCGGTGCCGTTGGGGTCGAACAGGCCGTAGACGGCGTCGGGCCGGTCGGGCCTGGCCAGCAGCCGGTCGGCGGCCACCGCCCCGGCGCACGGATCGTGTGCCGGGTAGGCCTCGTAGACGGGCTCCTGGCCGACCCGCTCGCACCAGCTGAGGTAGGCGGTGGTGGACAGCCGGGTGTAGGTGTCGGTGCTGGTCCCGGTGAGCAGGCCGATGCGGCGCGCGCCCGAGCCGGCCAGGTGGTCCAGCAGGCCCAGGACGGCGGCCTCGTGGTCGTTGTCGACCCAGGCGGTGACGGGGAGCGCGGCGTCGGGCCGGCCGTCGGAGACCACCGGGATGCCCTGCCGGACGAGTTCGGTGACGACCGGGTCGTGGTCGGCGGGGTCGATGACGACGGTGCCGTCCAGCGCCACGTTGGACCAGACGTCGAAGTCACGGTGGTGGGAGGTGGCCGGGAGGATCACCAGGGCGTAGCCGCGGGCGAGGGCGGCGGAGGTGGCGGCCCTGGCCATCTCGGCGAAGTAGGCGAACTCGGTGAAGGTGAAGGGTTCTTCGCCGTAGGTGGTGACGGTGAGCCCGATGAGCCCGGACTTCCCGGTGCGCAGCGTCCGGGCGGCGGCCGAGGGGCGGTAGCCGAGGCGGTCCGCCACGCTGCGCACGTGACGGCGGGTGGCGTCGGGCAGCCGGCCCTTACCGTTGAGCGCGTCGGAGACAGTCGTGATCGAGACACCGGCTGCCGCGGCGACATCTCGGATGCCGGCCCGCCCGCTCGGCCGGCGCCCGGCGGACCGAGTCACCTGATGCTTCGCTGCTGTCATGGCGACCTGATGGTAGGCCCGGGGGCGGGGCTTGCTGAGCCGACGAAGCGTGGGGGGCGCGATTACGTTTCTGCATGGTCAACTAGGCGTTCTGCCTTGGATCAGCAGGAGTATTCGGCCACTTCCCCTGCGATAGAACCGATGTGCGGGCGCTTACTTCCGAACACTTCACTCGAATTCAACGGGCGCCGGTTCACTCTCACGAGTGAGGCGCGCCAGGGCGCTCGCCACCGGCGCGAAATTTCGCGTGGGCGCTGTACCTCGGTCACCGTGAACGCCCCGGGGGATACGCCTGGCGCGGCTTTCCTCATACAGTGTGGAGGATGACCGTATCTTCCCAGGGCACCCCGCGGGACGCCGCACCCCAGTCCGCCGCCGCGGAGGTGGCCGGCCCCCGGCTGCGCGCCGTACTGGAGGACATCCCGGCCTACGTCCCGGGCCGTCCCGCCGCCGACCGCGCCGACGGCCGGGCGGTGTACAAGCTGTCCTCCAACGAGAACCCGTACCCGCCGCTGCCCGGCGTGCTGGAAGCCGTCGTCGGCGCGGCCGGCGCCTTCAACCGCTACCCGGACATGACGGCGGGCGCCCTGCTGGCCGAACTGGCCGCGCACTTCGAGGTCCCGGTGAGCCATCTGGCGACCGGGACCGGCTCGGTGGGCGTGGCCCAGCAGTTGCTGCAGGCGACGGCGGGCCCCGGGGACGAGGTGATCTACGCCTGGCGCTCCTTCGAGGCCTATCCGATCATCACCCGCATCTCGGGGGCGACCTCGGTACAGGTGCCGCTGACGGACGGCGAGGAGCACGACCTGGACGCGATGGCCGAGGCCATCACCGACCGCACCCGGCTCATCTTCCTCTGCACCCCCAACAACCCCACCGGCACCGCCCTGGGCCATGCCGAGCTGACGCGTTTCCTGGACCGGGTGCCCCGCGACGTGCTGGTGGTCATCGACGAGGCCTACCGGGAGTTCGTCCGGGACGACGCCGCGGCCGACGGCATCGCGCTGTACCGGGACCGGCCCAACGTCTGTGTCCTGCGCACCTTCTCCAAGGCGTACGGGCTGGCCGGGCTGCGGGTGGGTTTCGCGGTGGCCCACGAGCCGGTGGCGGCGGCGCTGCGCAAGACCGCGGTGCCGTTCGGGGTGAGCCAGATCGCGCAGAACGCGGCGATCGCCTCGCTGCGTGCCGAGCCCGCCCTGCTGGAGCGGGTGGCCGCGCTGGTCGCCGAGCGCACCCGGGTGACGCGGGACCTGCGGGACCAGGGCTGGACGGTGCCGGAGTCCCAGGCGAACTTCGTGTGGCTGCGCCTGGGCGCGGACACCGCGCGCTTCGCCGCGGCCTGTGAGGAGGCCGGGGTGATGGTGCGGCCGTTCGGTGGGGAGGGCGTACGGATCACCGTCGCCGAGCCCGAGGCCAACGATGTGGTGCTGGCCACGGCGGCGGCCTTCCGCGACCTCGCCTCCTCCTGATCTCACCCTTCTGACCTGCGCTTTTATCGTGCGGCACCGCTTTCGGGCCCCCCTGAGGGACCCCGGGAGCGGTGTGCCATCATCGTACTTGTGAATGTGAATACGTTCACAAGGTACGGGGCGCAGGGAAGGAGACCCCCGTGGATCTGGCGCTCGCCGACGAGACACTGGCACGGTGGCAGTTCGGTATCACCACCGTCTACCACTTCCTCTTCGTACCGCTGACGATCTCGCTCGCCTCCCTCACGGCCGGCCTGCAGACCGCCTGGGTACGCACCGGCAAAGAGAAGTACCTCCGGGCCACGAAGTTCTGGGGAAAGCTCTTCCTCATCAACATCGCGCTCGGCGTGGTGACCGGGATCCTCCAGGAATTCCAGTTCGGCATGAACTGGTCGGACTACTCCCGGTTCGTCGGGGATGTCTTCGGCGCCCCGCTGGCCTTCGAGGCCCTCATCGCCTTCTTCTTCGAATCCACCTTCATCGGCTTGTGGATCTTCGGCTGGGACAAGCTGCCGCAGAAGATCCACCTCGCCACCATCTGGATGGTGGCCATCGGCACGGTGCTCTCCGCGTACTTCATCCTGGCCGCCAACTCCTGGATGCAGCACCCGGTCGGCTACCGCATCAACGAGGAGACCGGACGGGCGGAACTGACCGACATCGTCCACGTCCTCACCCAGAACACCGCCGTCGCGCAGTTCGCGCACACCATCACCGCCGCGTTCCTCACCGGCGGCGCCTTCATGGTCGGCATCGCCGCCTACCACCTCATCCGCAGGCAGCACATCCCGGTGATGCGCACCTCGCTGCGGCTGGGCCTGATCACCATGGTCGTCGCCGGCATGCTGACCGCCTTCTCCGGCGACCGGCTCGGCAAGATCATGTACGACCAGCAGCCCATGAAGATGGCCGCCGCCGAGGCCCTGTGGGACACCCAGGCACCGGCACCGTTCTCGCTGTTCAGCATCGGTGACGTCGCCCGGGGCCACAACGACGTCGCCATCGAGATCCCCGGGCTGCTGTCCTTCCTGGCCCACGACAACTTCAGCGACCCGGTCCCCGGCATCAACGACACCAACGAAGCGATGCAGGAGCAGTACGGACCCGGTGACTACCGCCCCAACATCCCGGTGGCCTACTGGAGCTTCCGCTGGATGATCGGGTTCGGCATGTCCTCCTTCGCGCTCGGCGCCGCCGGACTGTGGCTCACCCGCCGCCGGCTGTGGCTCTCCGAACGGCTGCGCACCGACGAGGAGACCGTCCCGCGCCTCGCCCTCACCCGCGACCGCGAACTGGGCCCCACCCTCACCCGCGGCTACTGGCGGCTGGCCCTGCTCACCATGCTCTTCCCGCTGATCGCCAACGCCTGGGGCTGGATCTTCACCGAGACCGGCCGGCAGCCCTGGGTGGTGTACGGGGTGCTGCGCACCTCCGACGCGGTCTCGCCCGGCGTCTCCCAGGGCGAGGTCATCGCCTCCATGACGCTCTTCACGCTGCTGTACGCGATCCTCGCCGTGGTGGAGGTGCGGCTGCTGGCCAAGTACGCCAAGGCCGGACCGCCGGAGCTGACCGACGCGGACCGCAACCCGCCGACCCGGATCGGCGGCCACGACCGTACCGATGACCCGGACGACCCGGACCGCCCGAAGCCGGTGGACCGTCCCATGGCCTTCTCCTACTAGCTGTCCGTCAGGAGCATGTGATGGAACTCCCCAACCTCTGGTTCGCGCTCATCGCCGTCCTGTGGATCGGCTACTTCTTCCTGGAGGGCTTCGACTTCGGCGTCGGCGTGCTGACCAAGACGCTGGCCCGCGACCGCACCGAGCGGCGCGTCCTCATCAACACCATCGGGCCGGTCTGGGACGGCAACGAGGTCTGGCTGCTGACCGCCGCCGGAGCCACCTTCGCCGCCTTCCCCGACTGGTACGCCACGCTCTTCTCCGGCTTCTACCTCCTCATGCTCGCCGTGCTGCTCAGCCTCATCGTGCGCGGCGTCGCCTTCGAGTACCGCGCCAAGCGGCCGGGGGAGCGCTGGCAGCGCAACTGGGAGCACGCCATCTTCTGGTGCTCGGCGATCCCCGCCTTCCTGTGGGGCGTCATCTTCGCCAACATCGTGCGCGGGGTACCGCTGGACGCCGCCCACGAGTACACCGGCGACGTCTTCGGCCTGCTCAACCCGTACGCCCTGCTCGGCGGGGCACTCACCCTGGTGCTGTTCACCTTCCACGGCGCGGTCTTCACGGCGCTCAAGACGGTCGGCGACATCCGGGTACGGGCCAGGCGGCTGGCCACCGGCCTCGGCCTGGCCGCCATGGCGCCGGCCGCCGGCTTCCTGCTGTGGACCCAGAGCGAGAGCGGCGACAGCCGTACCCTGGTCGCCCTGGTGGTCGCGGCGGTCGCGCTGGGCGCCGCGCTGACGGCCAACACCAGGGGACGCGAGGGCTGGTCCTTCGCCTGGTCGGGGGTGGCGATCGTGGCCGCGGTGGCCATGCTGTTCCTGGCGCTGTTCCCCGAGGTCATGCCCTCCACCGGGGACCCGGCGGGCACCCTGACCATCGACAACGCCGCCTCCAGCCCGTACACCCTGAGGATCATGACCTGGTGCGCGGCCATCGCCACCCCGGTGGTCCTGCTCTACCAGGGCTGGACGTACTGGGTGTTCCGCAAGCGCATCGGGACCCAGCACATCGCGCCGGCGGCACACTGACGTGCGCGGCGACGGCCGAGGCAGCGAGGGAGTGGACCGATGAAGCCCGTGGACCCGCGACTGCTCCAGCACGCCCGCGCGACCCGGGGCTTTCTCGCCGCCTCGGTCGTCCTGGGGCTGGCCGGCGCGGTCCTGCTCATCGGGCAGGCCATGCTCATCGCCGAGATCGTGGCCGGCACCTTCCAGGACGGCAGGGAACCGGCGGAGCTGCGCACCCCGCTGCTGCTGCTCGGCGCCGCCGCGCTGGGGCGCGGCCTGGTGGCCTGGCTGACCGAACTGGCCGCCCACCGGGCGGGCGCCGCCGTCAAGTCCGAGCTGCGGCTCCGGCTGCTCGGCCACGCCACCCGGCTCGGGCCCGGCTGGCTGAGCGGACAGCGCAGCGGGGAGCTGACCGCGCTGGCCACCCGGGGCGTGGACGCGCTGGACGACTACTTCGCGCGCTATCTGCCGCAGCTCGGCCTGGCGGTGGTCGTGCCGGTGGCCGTGCTGGCCAGGATCGTGACGGACGACTGGGTCTCGGCGGCGATCATCGCGGGCACGCTGCCGCTGATCCCGCTGTTCATGATCCTCATCGGCTGGGCGACCCAGGCCCAGATGGACCGCCAGTGGCGGCAACTGGCCCGGCTGTCCGGACACTTCCTCGATGTGGTGGGCGGACTGACCACCCTGAAGGTGTTCGGCCGGGCCACAGCGCAGGCCGAGAACATCCGGGCCATCACCTCCGACTACCGCCGCTCCACCCTGCGCACGCTGCGCGTGGCGTTCCTGTCCTCCTTCGCGCTGGAACTGCTGGCCACCATCTCCGTGGCCCTGGTCGCCGTCAGCATCGGCGTGCGGCTGGTGCACGGCGAACTCGACCTCTACACCGGTCTGGTGGTGCTGATCCTGGCGCCGGAGGCGTATCTGCCGCTGCGCCAGGTGGGGGCCCAGTTCCATGCCGCACAGGAGGGCCTGTCGGCGGCGGCCGAGGTCTTCGAGGTCCTGGAGACCGAGCCGGACCGGGGCAGCGGCACGGTGGCGCCGCCGGAGAACGCGGCGATCGCGCTCGACGGCGTGGTGATCCGCCATGCCGGCCGGCAGCAGGACTCCCTGGCACCCACCACTCTGACGCTCTCCCCCGGTGAGACCGTGGCGCTGACCGGCCCTTCAGGGGCCGGCAAGAGCACTCTGCTGAACGCCGTCCTGGGCTTCGCACAGCCGGTACGGGGGCGGGCGCTGGTCGGCGGTACCGACCTGTCCACGGTGGATCTGGCCGCCTGGCACCGCCGGATCGCCTGGGTGCCGCAGCACCCCCGGCTGTTCGCCGGCACGATCGCCGAGAACGTACGGCTGGCCCGGCCCGAGGCAACCGACGAGGAGGTCCTCGCGGCACTGCGGGCGGCGGCAGCGGGCGACCTGGACCCCGGTCGCCGACTGGACGATTCCGGAAACGGACTGTCGGCCGGTCAGCGCCAGCGGGTGGCCCTGGCGCGTGCCCTGCTGGCCGACCGCCCGATCCTGCTGCTGGATGAACCCACCGCGGCCCTGGACGGCGCCACCGAGGCGGAGGTGGTCGCGGCGATCACCGCTCTGGCGGCCGACCGTACGGTGCTGCTGGTCACCCATCGCCCCGCTCTGCTGGCCGCGGCCGATCGGGTGTTTCACGTGAAACACCACCTCGGCGGCGCACCCGACCAGAGGGAGCGGCACACCCCGCCGGCCCGGCCGACCGGTGCGGTCGGCGCCGACCCGGACCAGCACCGCGCGGCGGCCGGACACCCCGACCCGGCGGATACGGCCGAAGAGACGGATGCGGCGGACACCGTGGGGGCCACCCCCGCGCCCGGAACCCTCGGCCCGCTGGCGTGGGTGCGGCGGACCGGGGCCGGATGGCGGGGCCGGCTCGTCCTCGGGGCCGTGTTCGGAGCCCTGGCCCTCGGCTCCGCCACCGGACTGATGGCCGTCTCCGGCTGGCTGATCTCACGGGCCTCGGAACAGCCGCCCATCCTCTACCTCATGGTCGCCGTGACCGCGACCCGGGCGTTCGGCATCGGCCGGGCCGTCTTCCGCTACACCGAACGCCTCATCAGCCACGACGCGGTGCTGCGGATCCTCGCCGGGCTCCGGGTCTCGGTCTACCGGCGTCTGGAGCGGCTCGCACCCGCCGGGCTGCGCACCACCCGGCGCGGGGACCTGCTCTCCCGGGTCGTCTCCGATGTCGACGCCCTCCAGGACTACTTCCTGCGCTGGCTGCTGCCCGCCGTCGCGGCGGGCACGGTATCGGTCGCCGCCGTGGCCTTCACCACCTGGCTGCTGCCCCTCGCGGGTGCCATCCTCGCCGCCGGACTGCTGCTCGCCGGGGTGGCGGTCCCCGCCCTCAGCGCCGCCCTCGCCCGCCGCTCGGACCGCCGGCTGGCCCCCGCCCGGGGCGAATTGTCCACCCGCACCGTCGATCTCCTCACCGGCACCGCCGAACTCACCGTGGCCGGGGCGCTCCCCGCCCAGCTGGGCGCCGTCCGCGAGGCCGACTCCCGGCTGACCCGGATCGCCGCCCGCTCCGCCGCCGTCACCGGCCTGGCCGGCGGACTGCTCGCCCTGACCACCGGCCTCACCGTCACCGCCGCCGCCTGGGCCGGCGTCCCGGCCGTGACCGGCGGAGACCTGAACGGCGTCTGGCTGGCCACCGTCGTTCTCATCCCGCTGGCCGCCTTCGAGGCGGTCCTCGGCCTGCCGCTGGCCGTGCAGCACCGGCAGCGGGCCCGCCGTGCGGCCGAACGGATCCGGGAAGTGCTGGACGCCCCCGCCCCCGTCCGGGAACCGGCCCGGCCGGCCGCCGCCCCCACCACCCCGTTCCCCGTGCGGCTGCGCGGACTGACCGCCCGTTACCCGGGCGCCGCCCCCGGGACCCCGCCCGCCCTGGACGGACTCGACCTGGACCTCACCCCCGGCCACCGGATCGCGGTCGTGGGCCACTCCGGCGCCGGGAAGACCACCCTGGCCCAGGTGCTGCTGCGCTTTCTGGACCCCACCGACCCCGGCGGCTACACCCTGCACGGGACCCCGGCCGCCGCGCTGGACGGCGACACCGTACGGCGCCACATCGGCCTGTGCGCCCAGGACGCCCACCTCTTCGACAGCACCCTGCGCGAGAACCTCCGGCTGGCCGCCCCCACCGCCGACGACGAGGCGCTGCGCGCCGCGCTGGCCGCCGCCCGGCTGCTGGAGTGGGTGGACGCGCTGCCCGAGGGCCTGGACACCGAGGTCGGCGAACACGGCGCCCGGCTCTCCGGCGGCCAGCGCCAGCGGCTCGCCCTCGCCCGCGCGCTGCTCGCGGACTTCCCCGTCCTCATCCTCGACGAACCCGCGGAACACCTCGATCTGCCCACCGCCGACGCGCTCACCCAGGACCTGCTGGCGGCCACCGAGGGACGCACCACCGTGCTCATCACGCACCGGCTGGCCGGACTCGACGCGGTGGACGAGGTGCTGGTCCTGGCGGCCGGCCGCCCCGTACAGCGCGGCCCGTACGCCGAGCTGGCCGCCGTGGGGGGTCCGTTCCGCCGGATGCTGGAGCGGGAGGCCGAAGCGGAGGCGGGGGCGGAGCGGCAGCCGCGATCACCGATCCCGACTTTCGCCGCAAAGCCGGACTAATTACTCTCACTGCTATGACACAGCAGGAGGCACCCGCGCCACCGCTCAGCCCGGAGCTGGCCCGCCGGATGCCCCGGCTGCTCGCCGCCATGACCTCACTGGGCGGCGATGTGGAGCTGCCCACCCTGCTGGGGCGGATCGTGGGGACCGCCGCCGAACTGGCCGGCGCCCGGTACGCCGCGCTGGCCGTACTGACCGACGACGGCGAACGCGTCGGCGAGTTCGTCACCCACGGCCGTGACCCCGGCATCCCCGGCCGCGACCAGCTCCTGTCCGAACTGCTGGAACGCGGCGGCCGGCCCCTGCAGCGCGCGGAGCCCGACGGCAACGCCCCCATGATCGGCGTCCCCATCCTGGTGCACGGGGCCGGCTTCGGCGGCCTCTATCTGGCGGACAAGCCCGGCGGGGAGCCGTTCACCCCCGAGGACCTCCAGATGCTCCGCATCCTGGCCACCGAGGCGGGCATCGCGGTCGGCAACGCCCGGCTGTACGAGGCGGTGCGCCAGCAGGCCCGCTGGATGGACGGCAGCGTGGAACTGTCCGCCTCACTGCTGGCCGAGGACGTGGACAACGCGCTCGCGGTCGTCGCCGAGCAGGCCAGACGGCTCGCCGACGCCGACGCGGGACTGGTGCTGGTACCCACCGAAGAACCCGGGACGGTCCTGGAGGTGGTCGCCGCCAGCGCCTCACCCGGCGGCCCGCCGCTGATCGGCAGCGCGCTGCCCGTCGACGCCGAGACCATCGCCGGTCTGCTCTCCGGCGAACCTGTCTTCATCGACGACGCCGCCACCGACCCCCGGCTCACCGCTCCCCGCTTCGCCGAGCACTTCGGCCCCTGCATGCTGCTGCCGCTCACCAGCGGCGACAAGACCCTCGGCGCCCTCGGCCTTCCCCGGGCCCCCGGCGCCGAGGTCTACTCCGTACCCGAGCGGGCGATGGCCACCCAGTTCGCGCAGCAGGCGGCGCTCGCCCTGGTGCTGGCACAGGCCCGTTCGGACCGCGAGGCGCTGGCGGTGTACGAGGACCGCGACCGGATCGCGCGCGACCTGCACGATCTGGTGATCCAGCGGCTCTTCGCGGTCGGCATGCTGCTGGAGGGAGCCCGGCGCGCCGCACCCGAGGGCGCCTCCCAGGACACCGACGAACGGCTGGCCAAGGCGGTCTCCGAACTCGACGCGACCATCCAGGAGATCCGCACCACCATCTTCGCGCTCCAGCAGCACCCGGACGAGGCGCACGCCGGACTGCGCACCCGGGTGCTGCGGGAGACCGGCACCGCCGCCCAGGGGCTGGGTTTCGCGCCGTCGGTGTCCTTCACGGGGCCGGTGGACACCCGGGTGGGCGAGGGCGTCGCGCAGAACCTGATCGCCGCGCTGCGCGAGGCGCTGTCGAACGCGTCCCGGCACGCGCGGGCCGGCCGGGTGGAGGTGACGGTGGACGCCACCGTCACCCTGCCGGACGGCCGGGAGGCGGTCCGGCTGACGGTCGCGGACGACGGCGTCGGCCTCCCGCCCGAGGGCGCCCCCCGGTACAGCGGGCTGCGCAATCTGACCGACCGGGCCACGGCGCTGGGCGGCTCGGCCGACCTGGGCCCGGGCCTGTTCGACCGGGGCCTCGCCCTGGTGTGGCAGGTGCCGCTGTGAGTGACAGCCGAGCACCCGTGCGGGTACGGTCTCGCCCATGGTGAGCGGGCGCACAGTGGTGATCAGCGGCGGCGGCACGGGCATCGGCCTGGCCACGGCGGAGGCGTTCGCGCGCGGGGGCGACACCCCGGTGCTGATCGGGCGCCGCGCGGACGTACTGGAACGGGCGGCGGAGCGGATCGACGGGGCGGTGCCGGTACCGGCCGACCTGACGGACCCCCATCAGGTGGCGCGGGCGGCGGCGGTGATCGGGGAGCGGTTCGGCACGGTGGACGTGCTGATCCACAACGCGGGCGGGCTCGCCCCGGCTCCGCCCGGTGACGGGAGCGACCCGCTGGTGGCAGCGGCCCACGAGTGGACCGAGTCCTTCCGGATCAACACGCTGACGGCGGTGCTGCTGACCGAGGCGCTGCGGGACCGGCTGGCCTCACCGGGCGGTCGGGTGCTGTTCCTGTCCTCGATCGCCGCCCTGCGCGGCTCGGGGGCCGGCGGCTACGGCGGCAGCAAGGCGGCCCTGCACCCCTACGCCTTCGACCTGGCACGGCGGTTCGGACCGCGCGGCATCACGGTCAATGTGGTGGCGCCGGGGCTGGTCGACGACACGGAGTTCTTCGGCGGCGGCATGTCGCAGGAACGGCGCCGGGCACGGGTGGCCGAGACCCTCAACGGCCGGGCGGGCGAGCCCGGTGATGTGGCGCAGACCCTGCTCTGGCTGGCCTCGCACGCGGCCGGGCACATCACGGCCCAGGTCATCCAGGTCAACGGCGGTGCGGAGCGCGGCCGTTAGGGCTTGACCGCCACGCCGGCGACGATCAGCTGCTGCCAGATCGTCAGCGACGAGCGGTGCTCCAGCACGGGCCGCCACTCGGCGGCGGGCCGGATGCCGGGCTCCAGGATGTCCAGGCCCTCGAACAGCGCGGCTATCTCCTCGTCCGTGCGCCAGCGGCCCCGGCCGAGCGAGCCCTGGAGCAGCCCTTCCAGCTTCGCCGACTCCGGGTCGCGGCGGCTGCGGAAGTGGCTGATGAAGAAGTGGCTGCCGGAGGGCACCGCCTCCCGCCAGAACCGCATGACGCCGTACGGGTCCTCGTCGTCGTTGAGGTGATGGAGCACGGCGGAGAGAATGACGCCCACCGGCCGGTCGAAATCTATGAGCCGCAGGAGGGCGGGGTCCTCCCTTATGGCACGGGGACGGCGCAGGTCCGCCTGGATCACGACGGTGTGCTCGTTCTCGGCGAGCAGCGCCCGGCCGTGGGCGAGCACGATCGGGTCGTTGTCGATGTACACCACGCGCGCCTCGGGGACGTGCCGCTCGGCGACCTGGTGCACGTTGTCGGCGGTGGGAAGGCCGCTGCCGAAGTCGATGAACTGCCGGATCCCCGTCGTACCGGCGATGTCCCCGACAGCCCGCACCAGCGCCTGCCGGTTGTCGATGGCGATCTGCACGGCGCCGGGCAGCTTCACGATGAACTGGTCGCCGAACTCCCGGTCCACGGCGTAGTTGTCCTTGCCGCCGATCAGGTAGTCGTAGGTCCGCGCGATGCTGGGCCGGCTCAGGTCGATCCCCGGGATGACCTCGTCGCTCATCGCAGTGCCCCTCCGCCGCCGTCGTGGTGAGTGACCGTCAGCTTAATGCTGGGCAGGCTGGGGCGGGAGGGGTGCGGTCACGGCCGGCGGGACCGTCCGGCACGCCGTCCCCGCCCTCCCAAGTCCGCGGGAACGCCGGCGGTTCCGGCCACCGGGCGGGGCGGGGCCGCGGTGCGCCACCGGGGGATCCGCCCGTTCCCGGACATGCGGGCGGTCACCTGGCGGGGCGGGGCTGCGGGACGGCGTGCCGGGGCGGGTTGATCAGGGTGATCTGGCGCACCAGTTGGTGGAAGGCGACCAGCGCGGAGATCGGCGGCAGCCCGGCGACGGCCAGATCGGTGACCGTGTTGGCGGCCTGCTCAACGCAGAGGTAGACGGCGAGACCGGAGAAGAAGATCACCACGGCCCAGGAGTGGGCGGCCCGGCGCTGGTGCAGGGCGGCCCGCACGATCGAGAGCGACGCGACCAGCCACGGCCCGTAGATCAGCACCGGCCACCAGCCGGTGAGCCCGCTGGCGGCGGTCGGGGAGACCATCTCGCGCAGCGGCACGTACGAGATGAGACCGCCGAGAATGCTGAGCATGGCGGCGATGACGGTGAGGGAGGCGGCGATGAGGAGACTGCTCCAGCGCAGCCACTGCACCGGGCCGGGCCGGCTGGGCAGCGGAACGCGCCGCCGGGGCCGCCGGTGGCGGGCGCTGGGGTCGCCCGCGTCGGGTACGGGGGCGGCGTGCGCCGGTGCCGGGTGGCGGGGGGTCGGCTGGGGGGCGGCGGCGGCCTGGAGAAGCTGGGCGAGATCGCCGTCGAACTGCCAGTTCCCTTCGCCGTTCCGCAGCAGGTGCTGGGTGTCCTCCGCCTCGTACAGGACCGATCCGTAAGGGGGTTCGGGGTGGGCCGAGGGATTCTGTGGAGTCATACTCCGCCAACGACACTGCATTTGGCCTCGATGCGTGGCATTGGAGTGAATGTCCAGTTTATTTATTAATGAAACGATGAATGCCACGGCTTATCTCGGAATTGCGACTGAATATCCCACTCCCGGGTGAACTTCAGTTCGTTCGGAGCAACATGGCGGAAAGGCACGCTTACCGTACAAACATGAATGATCAGCAGCGTCAGCCGGTCCCGCACCACGACGCCATCGACATCGGCGACTTCGTCTTCGCGGCGACCGGCGCCCGCGTCCGGCGGCTGACCACCCCGGAGGGCGAGCACTGGTTCCCGGCGGCCGACGTGATCAGGGAGCTCGGCTACACCAACACGACCAAGACCTTGAACGACCACGTCCCACCGGACTCACGAACGTTTCTGGGAACTCTAACCAGGGGATATGGTTCGTCCGTTCCCGCAGGTCACGGGCTCAAGAAGAACATGCTGATCGTGAATCTCCCCGGGCTGCTGATGCTGGTCGCAGGTTCCGGCAAACCCGCTGCGCGTCCCTTCAAGCGATGGATCACCGAGGTCATCGTCACCATCCAGCGCGAGGGTTCCTACTCCCTGCCCGCCGCCGAGCTCCAGCCCGCCGCCCCCGGGGCCCCCGTCGCGTACGCCGTGCCGCCCCAGGTCGCCGACGCGATCGTGCGGCTGGAGGAGCGCGCCCTGCGCGATGACGCGGCGCTCGCCGCCCTGCAGCGCGAGGCGAACGCCGCACGGCGGGAGATGGCGGATGCCCTGCGGTGCGTCGCCGACGTGCTCGGCGGCATCCGTGACCGGCTCGGCCCCGCACCGGCACCGCGGGTGCCCCGGCAGCGCACGGCGCCCCGCGCGCGGGGGCGGGGCGCCGAGGAACTGCTGGCCGGCTGGCGGGAGCGGCTCACGGTCACCGACGACGTGTGGGCCGTCGCCGTGCTGCTCGCCCCCGCCCTCGTCACCGACGGCCGGGTCAACTGGTCCGTCGACGAGATCGCCGCCCGCACCGGCCTCAGCTCGGCCCGGGTGCACGACAGTCTGCGCTTTCTCCTCAGGCGGCACTGCATCCGCCAGATCGGCATTCTGCACAACGCACCCGTGTACGCGTTGCCCTGACCGGCGTCAGCCGGAACGCGCGGTTGCCGTCAGCTCCCGTCGGTCTCCGCCAGCGGCAGGTACACCCGGTTCCCGGCCTGCGCGAACTCCTCCGATTTACGGTCCATCTCGGCCCTGATGTCGTGCGAGATCTTCATCGAGCAGAATTTCGGCCCGCACATCGAGCAGAAATGCGCCGTCTTCGCCGGCTCGGCCGGCAGCGTCTCGTCGTGGAAGGCCCGCGCCGTGTCCGGGTCGAGCGCGAGATTGAACTGGTCCTCCCAGCGGAATTCGAACCGCGCCTGCGACAGCGCGTCGTCCCACCGCTGCGCACCGGGATGGCCCTTGGCCAGATCCGCCGCGTGCGCCGCGATCTTGTACGTGATCACGCCGGTCTTCACGTCGTCCCGGTCCGGCAGCCCCAGGTGCTCCTTCGGCGTCACGTAACACAGCATCGCCGTGCCCCACCATCCGATCATGGCCGCCCCGATCGCCGACGTGATGTGGTCGTACGCGGGCGCGATGTCCGTCGTCAGCGGCCCGAGCGTGTAGAACGGCGCCTCCTCGCAGATCTCCTGCTGCAGGTCGACGTTCTCCTTGATCTTGTGCATCGGGACATGCCCGGGGCCCTCGATCATGGTCTGCACGTCATGGGACTTGGCGATCCGGTTCAGTTCGCCCAGCGTCCGCAGTTCCGCGAACTGCGCCTCGTCGTTGGCGTCCGCGATCGAACCCGGCCGCAGCCCGTCCCCGAGCGAGAAGGTGATGTCGTACGCCCGCAGGATCTCGCACAGTTCGGCGAAGTGGGTGTAGAGGAAGCTCTCCTCGTGGTGCGCCAGGCACCAGGCCGCCATGATCGAGCCGCCGCGCGAGACGATCCCCGTCGTACGGCGCGCCGTCAGCGGTACGTACCGCAGCAGCACCCCGGCGTGCACGGTCATGTAGTCCACGCCCTGTTCGGCCTGTTCGATCACCGTGTCGCGGAAGATCTCCCAGCTCAGCTCCTCCGCCCGGCCGCCGGTCTTCTCCAGCGCCTGGTACAGCGGCACCGTTCCCACCGGCACCGGGGAGTTGCGCAGCACCCACTCCCTGGTGGTGTGGATGTCCTTGCCGGTCGACAGGTCCATGATGGTGTCGGCGCCCCAGCGGGTCGCCCAGCGCATCTTCTCCACCTCCTCCTCGATGGAGGAGGTGACGGCGGAGTTCCCGATGTTGGCGTTCACCTTCACCAGGAAGTTCTTGCCGATGATCATCGGCTCGGCCTCCGGGTGGTTCACGTTGGCCGGCAGCACCGCCCGGCCCGCCGCGATCTCGTCGCGCACGAACTCGGGAGCGCGGTCCTCCCGGATCGCCACGTACTCCATTTCCTCGGTGATCTCCCCGCGCCTGGCGTACGCCAGCTGTGTCAGCCCGTCCGCGGGGCGCCGGCGCGCCGCGCGCTCGGCCAGCCATCCGGCGCGCAGCGGCGGCAGTCCGCGCCGTACGTCCGTGGTGACCTCCGGGTCGGTGTACGGACCCGAGGTGTCGTACAGCGTGACGTCCCGCCCGTCGGTGAGGTGCACGCGCCGCACCGGCACCCGCAAGTCCGGGCGCGATCCGGTGACATATCCCTTGTGCGATCCGAGCACACGTGTGTCCTGCTTGGTCATGACGACCCAACTCCCTACGCCGGCATTACCCGGTACCAGGTTCGGCGGTCGGCGCAGCTCGTTCAGCGCCCTCTCAGCCCCGTGCTCGGAGCTCCCGCGATGTCACATAATCGCCGCCTACGCTAACGGGTCCCCGGCCCGGCTGAACAGTGCGCCCGGGAATCTCTTGCGATGATCGGCGCGTGACAGACACCCATGGACACAGCCACGGCCACAGCCACAGCCACGGGCCGCCGCCCCCCGTCTCGGCGCATCTGCGGCGGGTCATAGCGGCCGTCCTGATCCCGTTCGCGGTGGCGGTGGCGGGCGGTCTGCTCCTGCTGTGGCCCGGTGGCGCCCCCACCGCGGGCGACGAGCACACCGGCGTCGGCTTCGACCAGCAGTTCGAGGAGGCGAAGGTCACCGGCGTCGAGGAGCGGGACTGCGCCCAGCTCGGGGTGCAGGTCCCGCGCGGGGTGGACGGCCAGTGCGCCCAGGCCACCATCGAGGTGACCACCGGTCCGCACACCGGCCGGACCTTCCAGGAGGTGGTGCCCCCGGACGCCACCCAGAAGTTCCACGCCGGGCAGAAGGTGATCGTGGCGTTCGCGCCCAACGCCCCCGAGGAACTCCAGTACAGCGTCTCCGACGTGGACCGGAAGTTCCCCATCCTCCTGCTGGCCGCCGTCTTCGCCGTCGCGGTCGTCCTGGTGGGGCGGATGCGCGGGCTGCTGGCGCTGATCGGCCTGGTGGTCAGCTTCGGGGTGCTGACGCTGTTCATCCTCCCGGCCATCCTGCACGGCTCGAACCCGCTGCTGGTGGCGGTCATCGGCGGCAGCGCCATCATGCTGGTGACGCTCTACCTGTGTCACGGCGTCAACGCCCGCACCTCGGTGGCGGTGCTCGGCACGCTCATCTCGCTGGTGCTGATCGGCCTGCTGGGCTCGCTGTTCACCGTCTGGGCGCATCTGTCCGGCAACACCGACGACCAGACCGGCCTGATCCACGCCCTCTACCCCGGCATCGAGATCCGCGGAGTGCTGCTGGCCGGCATCCTCATCGGATCGCTCGGCGTCCTCGACGACGTCACCGTCACCCAGACCTCGGCGGTGTGGGAGCTCAAGGCGGCCGAGCCGGACGCCGGCTGGCTCAAGCTCTACCGGGCGGGCATGCGCATCGGCCGGGACCACATCGCCTCGGTGGTCAACACCCTGGTGCTGGCGTACGCGGGAGCCGCGCTGCCCCTGCTGCTGCTGTTCACGGTGGCCAACGCGAGCGTGGGGACCGTGGCGTTCAGCGAGCTGGTGTCCGAGGAGATCGTACGGACCCTGGTCGGTTCGATCGGTCTGGTCGCCTCGGTACCCGTCACCACCGTGCTCGCGGCGCTGGTGGTGAGCGCCGACCGGCCCGCGGGGGACGGGCCGGGCGGCGGTACGGCTCCTACCAACCGCCGCCGGAGGAGGAGGAAGAGGTGAACTTCCGCACGATGAAGATCAGCAGCGCGATGAGTGCGGCGCAGACCAGGATCTTGAACATCAGACTCATCAGCCACGTGAGCACCGAGGTGATCAGCCCGCCGAAGACCACCAGCACGATGGCGGGAATGGCGACCCAGCGCACCCACCACGGCAGTGACCTGAACAGTTCTTTCATGACGCACGGCTCCTCACATCCGCTCTCCGACATCCCCCGGCACCGTCATGTCGATGCTAAGCGGGCCCGTGGGCGGGCGGGAGGGCCCGCGGCCCCGGTCCTCCCCTGACCGTCCCCCGAGGGAACCCTGAGGTCCACGGGCCCGGAGGTCACCCTTCGGGCGGAGAGAAGATGACCATCACCCGCAGATCTTCCGTGATGTGATGGAACTTGCACGGGGTGTGCGCCGGGACGTAGACGATGCTGCCGCGCGCCACCCGGGTGGTCTCGCCGCCCACCGTGACCTCGGCATGACCGCTCACCACGAAGTTCAGCACGTCCTGCCGCTGCGGCCCCTGCGAATCCGTGTCACCCACATTGAGCGCGTACAGCCCGGCCGACATGGTGCGCTCACGGAGAAACCGCAGGTAGGCGCCGTTGTGGGCGGTTCGCTCCGCCTCCAGCTGATCCAGCCGGAATTGCTTCATCGCCTCGCACCCCTTGCCCGGCCCATGGCCCGGTCTGCAACGATCTCCTGCATGAAGAGCATCCTGTTCAAGTTCATCGCCAACGCCTTGGCGCTCCTGGTGGCGGTATGGCTGGTCAGCGGCATCACTCTCGGCGACGGAGAGACAACCACCGGTGGCAAAGCCCTCACCCTCATCCTCGTCGCGCTGATCTTCGGCCTGGTCAACCTCGTCGTCAAGCCGATCGTGAAGATCCTGGCCTTTCCGCTGCTCGTCGTCACCCTGGGCCTGTTCACCCTGGTGATCAACGCGCTGATGCTGATGCTGACCGGCTGGATCGCCGGGGACTCCTTCGAGGTCAACGGCTTCGGATCAGCCGTGCTCGGCGGTCTGATCATCTCCATCGTGTCGTGGGCCGTCAATCTCGTCCTGGACCAGGACTGACGAACCGGCCATGACCGCGCGCACCGCGCGCGGTCGCCCATCCGCTCCGTCCGAGCGGCGGCATCCGCCCCTCGCCGATGGCCGGGGCTTCCGGGGGCCGCCCGGGAACGGGCGCCGCGGAACGCCGGTGACGGAGGCGGGGGCGGTGCTGCCGCCCGGGCCTTCGGCACCGGCCGGCCCCAGGTCCCGGAAGCGCCCCGGACCCAGCCCTCGAACCGGTCCCGAACCGGTCCCGAACCGGCCCCGGGCCAGGACCGCGGGCGAACGGGGGTGCACGAAGGCGCCGCCCCCGTGCCCGCCGCGCCCCACCCGCCGACCGAGGTCGGCACAGCACTCCACGGAAAGCAGCACCACCCATGAGCCACCCCCCAGTCACCGGACCCGGCGACGGAACCCGCGCCGTCCACGCCGGCCTGCCCGCCCCGCGGCCCGGCAAGCCCGCGCTGCCGGGGCCGGTCTTCGCCGCCCACTACCACCTGCCGGGCGACCCGGCCGACGCCACCTACGGCTACGGCCGCAACGCCAACCCCACCTGGACCGCGCTGGAAACCGCCCTGGCCGCGCTGGAGTCGCCCGGCCAGGAGGCGCACGCCGTCGTCTTCGCCTCCGGGATGGCCGCCACCTCCGCCGTGCTGTTCACCCAGCTGCGGGCCGGCGACACCGCCGTGCTGCCCACCGACGGCTACCACGGCACCTCGGGCCTGATCCCGCGCCTGGAGGCGTTCGGCATCCGCGTCACCACCGTGCCCACCGGCGGCCCGCGGCAGTACGCGGCGCTCGACGGCGCGCGGCTGCTGTGGACCGAGTCGCCCTCCAACCCGGGCCTCGACGTGTGCGACCTCGCCGCGCTCGCGGACGCCGCCCACGCGCACGGCGCGCTGCTCGCCGTCGACAACACCCTCGCCACCCCGCTCGGTCAGCGCCCCCTGGAACTCGGCGCGGACTTCTCCATGGCCAGCGGCACCAAGGCGCTCAGCGGCCACGGCGATCTGCTGCTCGGCTACGTGGTCACCCGCGACCCGGAGGCCGCCGAGGCGCTGCGCGGCTGGCGGGCCGCCATCGGCGCCATCCCCGGCCCCATGGAGACCTGGCTGGCGCACCGCAGCCTGGCCACCCTCCAGCTGCGCGTGGACCGGCAGGCGAGCAACGCGCTGGCCGTCGCCACCGCGCTGCGCTCCCGCCCCGAGGTGACGGGACTGCGCCACCCCGGGCTCCCCGACGATCCGGCGCACGCCCTCGCCACCCGCCAGATGCGGCGCTTCGGCTGTGTGGTCTCCTTCGCCCTCCCCGACCGCGACACGGCCGAACGCTTCCTCGCCGCCCTGCGCATCGTCGACAACGCCACCAGCTTCGGCGGCGTACGGTCCACCGCCGAGCGGCGGGCCCGCTGGGGCGGCGACGACGTCCCCGAGGGCTTCATCCGGCTGTCGGTGGGCATCGAGGACGCCGCGGACCTCGTGGCCGATCTGACGGCGGCCCTGGACCGCGCCACCGGCTGAGGTTTCGTACCGGGCGGTACGGGCGACAAGTACCCGCATGACCGATGCACGGCCTGTGGTCAAACGCACCGCCCGCGCCATCCTCCTGGCCGCGGACGACACCGAGCTGATCGTGATCAAGCGCACCAAGCCGGGTCAGCCGCCGTACTGGATCACCCCGGGCGGTGGCGTCGAGTCCTCCGACGCCACCGTGCTCGACGCCCTGCACCGCGAGGTGTTCGAGGAACTGGGCGCCAAGATCACCGATGTGGTGCCGGCGTTCGTCGACACCGTTCCGCACCTGCCCGATCCGGGGAAGACCACCCCGCCGGGGCTGAAGGTGCAGCACTTCTTCGTCTGTCGGCTGGCCTCCATGGACCCTGCGCTGCGGCACGGGCCCGAAGTGACCGATCCGTGCGGCCGGTACGAGATCGTCCGGCTGCCGTTCACCCCGCAAGGGCTCGCCGCCGTCGACCTCGTTCCGGCGACCCTGCTGGCCTATCTGTCCCGCAACATCGCCGGAATGCGCGCACTCCTCGCCCGCGACCTGGGCTGAGCGGCGGGGCGTCCTAGCCGAACCAGCCCGCCCCGGGGTCCTGCGGGCCGCGCCGCTCGGCCTCGGCCAGCGCCCGTTCGGCCGCTTCCCGCCAGTCGTGGGGGCGTGGCGGCGGGACGGGCACCGAGGGCGGCGGAAGCGGCAGTTCGGAATCCGCCGGGACGAACGACGGCGGTACGGCGGCGGGCAGCGGCAGCGGCGCGGCCCCAGGGGCGGGCCCGGTGGCGGGCGGCAGTACGGGGGCCGGTGGCGGTACGGGGGCCGGTGGCGGTACGGGCGCGGGAGCGGGCAGCGGCGCGGCCGGCGGCGCCGGTACGGACGCCGGCGCACCCGGCCCCGTACCCGGGTCCGCCCCGGCCCTCCTGGGCTCGGCCGCCCCGCGGGCCTCGCGCGCCTGCCGGGCGGCCCCGAAGAAGTCGCCGCCCTTGCGCCGGTAGTCGTCGCTCCCCCAGGCCCGCGCCGTGCGCTTGGGCGCCTTCACCAGGTGCGGTATGTGCTTGGCGCAGTGGATGTACGCCTCCTCCACGTCCACCCGCACCCACAGCTCCGCCCGCCGCCCCGGTGCCGTGTCGCGGGGCAGTTCCGGGTGCAGCGCCCGCAGTTCGGCGTCCGGCACGATCGTGGCCCGCCCGTTGATGTGCAGCCCGATCCGCGCCCGGTCGAAGTCCATCAGCAGCATTCCGGCGTGCGGGTTCTCGGTGATGTTGCCCATCGAGGCGTGCACCCCGTTGCCCCGGTACTCCGGGTAGGCCACCGCCCGGTGGTCCAGTACGTGGATGAACCCGGCCGGCCCGGCCCGGAAGGTGCTGTCGCACTCACCGTGCCGGTCGGCGGTGGCCAGGAAGAACATCTCCGCCCTGGCCACGAACTCCCGCATCCGCTCATTGAGATGATCGAGGAGTTGCTCCTCGTAGAACCGGTCGGCCCGGTGTTCGCTGCCGAGCTGCCGCTGCAGTTCGTGCTCTCCGTCGCTGCCGGGCAGGCGCGCGCCGTCATCCCCGTGATTCATGATCGATCCGACCTTGCGTCGTGCTGGTCACTGCTGGCGTGGTCACGCCCCCGGGGACATCCCCGCGGCGGCCAACGTACCCGTGAAGTCGTGCCGTATCCGCCGCTCCTCGATCCCTGCGGACACCAGCGCGGCGACGCTGTGCCGGATCATCTGCGGCGGTCCCGACAGATAGCCGTCGAACTCGGGCCACGGACCGTACTCCTTGACCGCCTCCGGCAGCTGCCCGGCGAAGCCGCGGGTCGCGTACTGCGCGACGACCGGGCGCACCGACAACCAGGGGTGCCGCCGCTCCAGTTCGAGGAAGGTGTCCAGCTCGTACAGGTCGGTGTCCCGGTTGGCGCCGAAGAACACCTCCATGCGGCGCTGTCTGCCGCGCTCGGCGACGTCCTCCACCAGTGCCTTGATCGGGGCGATACCCGTCGAACCCCCCACGCACAGCAGCCCGCTGTCGGAGGTGTGGTCGATCGTCATCGCGCCCTCGGGCGGCCCGAGCCGGATCACGTCGCCGCACTGCGCCCGGTGCACCAGGGCCCGCGAGACCCAGCCCGCGGGCACCGCCTTCACATGGAACATCAGCAGCCCGTCGGGCCGCGGCGAGCAGGCGAAGGAGTACTGCCGCCACTCGCGCGGCCACCACGGGGTCTCCATGGCGGCGTACTGGCCGGCACGGTACGGGTAGGGCTGGTCGGGCCGTACGGTGACCACCGCGACGTCGGAGGTGCGCGCCTCGTGGGCGACGATCTCCGCCTGCCACCAGGCGGGGGCGCGCAGTTCGTCGTCGGCGGCGGCGTCGATCATGATCTGGGAGATGGCGGTGTAGGCGCGCACCCAGGCGGCCTCCGCCTCCTGGCCCCAGGTGCGCGGCGCGAACCGCTCCAGGGCCGCCATCAGGCACTCGCCGACCGCTGGGTAGTGCGTGGCGCGGGTGCCGTACTTGCGGTGGCCGCGGCCCAGTTGCATGAGGTAGTCGGTCAGGGTGACCGTGTCGTCTATGTGTTCCGCCGCCTTGAGCAGCGCGCCGAACAGCCGGTCGCGCTGGGCGTCCATCGCGGGCGGGAACATCTGCCGCAGGTAGGGGTGGTTGACGAAGAGCAGCGCGTAGAAGTACGAGGTGACCTCGTCGGCCGCCGGCTCGATCTCCGCCAGAGTGCGCCGGATCACCACAGCGTCGGGGGACGGTCGGCGCCCCTGCTGGAATCCTGTGGCGGCGGTGCCGTCCTCGGCCGGTATCGCGGTCATCTGCTCTGCCTCGCCTCGATCAACTCCCGGTGGCACAGCGTGTCGGTGTACGCACCGGGGCCGGGTGATGAGCCGGAAATTCCGGCTTCAAGCCCCCGAACCTCATGAACTGAGCGGCTGGCCGTCGCCCAGCAGGCGACACCGACCCTACCGTTATAGGGACGAGACACAACCCCCTTCCTGTGCCGCGATGGCCGGTCCGCAAGGGTTTTCTAGACTCGGTGGCATGAACATCACCATGAGATACGCGACGAGCGAGGACATTCCGGAGATCGTCGCGATGCTCGCCGACGACCCGCTGGGTGCGGCCCGCGAGAGCCCGGACGACCTCAAGCCGTACGAGACGGCCTTCGAACGCATCGCCGCCGACCCGAATCAGCATCTGATGGTGGCCGAACCCGCGGACGCCGCGGGCCAGGTGGTCGGCACGCTGCAGCTGTCGGTGATCCACGGGCTCTCGCGCCGGGGCGCCTCACGGGCGCTGATCGAGGCGGTACGGGTGCACGCCTCGCAGCGCGGCGGCGGGCTCGGGACCGAGATGATCGGCTGGGCGGTGGCGGAGGCGCGGCGCCAGGGGTGCGCTGTGGTGCAGCTCACCTCCGACGCCACGCGGGTGGACGCGCACCGGTTCTACGAGCGGATCGGGTTCGAGGCGAGCCACCTCGGCTTCAAGATGACGCTGGGCGGCTGACCGGGCGCGCCTGCCGCCTGCGCCCGGACCGCCCGGACCGCCCCCATGCGGCGGGACGGGGCGTGGCTCACAGCCCGCCCCAGCCGCCGGGGTCGGCGCCCCCGGGGGTGGGGGCGCCGGGGTCGTAGGGGGTACGGGTGAAGATGAAGCTGCCCAGGTCGAGATGGGGTGCGGCGCCCTCGGGAACGGCGTGCAGCGTCTCCCCGGCGTAGTACCCCTCCAGGCCCTTCCAGCGCCGGCTGTCCCCGTCCACCGGCCGGAAGCGCGAACCGCGCCCGCCGCCGTTCACCGGAGCGAGGGTGAGGGTGCGCCCCGCGAGCAGCCGCAGTGTGTGGGGGATGGTGCCCCAGTACCAGGTGCCGGTCAGGTCGAGCAGCCACGGCTCGGCGTCGGCGGCCGGCATCGGCAGCCAGGGGGCGGGCAGGACCGGCTCGCGGTCGGCGACCTCCGCCAGCAGCGCGGCGGCGAGCGCGCCGGCCCCGACGCCCGAGGTGGCGTTGGCGAACGCGACGGCCACCAGGCGCTCCTCGGGGCAGGTCCACAGCCCGGCGGTGAACCCCGGCATGGAGCCACTGTGTCCGGCCAGCACCCGGCCGTCGTCCAGGGCCAGTTGCAGGCCCAGGCCGTAGGAGGACTCCCACTGGGGGTCCTGCGGGGCGACGGCCGGGACGCGCATCTCGGCGAGGGTGCCCGCGTCCAGCACCCGCTCGTGGCCCTCCAGCAGGAAACGGCCGAAGAGGCCCAGATCGGTGACCGTGGACCACAGCTGTCCGGCCGGGGCCATCCGCCCGGTGTCGGTGAGCGGCTCCGGCTGCACGGCGTCGGCGTACGGGTGCACCGCCCAGCCGCGGGCGTACGGGGCCTGCGGCAGCGCGGTGGTGCGGGTCATGCCCAGCGGCCGGAGCACCTCCTCGCGCAGCACGTCCTCGAACGGCGCACCGCGCAGCCGCTCCACCAGGGCGCCGAGCAGCGCGTACCCGGGGTTGGAGTAGTGGTACAGGCGTCCTGCGGGGTGCTTGTCCGGGGAGTCGCCGAAGATGTCGGCCAGTGCGGGGCGCAGGGCGCCGTCGGTCCGTTCCCACCAGGGGCCGCGCGCCTCGGCGGCGAGGCCGGCGGAGTGCGAGAGCAGCTGGGCGAGGGTGGCGTCGCCGCCGTACGGGGCGTCGGGCAGATGGGTGCGCAGCCGGTCGCCGAGGTCCAGCAGCCCGGCGTCGCGCAGCCGCAGGACGAGGACGGCGGCGAAGGTCTTGGTGATCGACCCGATGCGGTACTGCCGGTGTGCGTCGGCGGCGCCCTCGCCGTACGCGCCGTGCCACACCGGGGTGCCCTCCCGTACGACACCGGCGACCACCGAGGGCGCCCTGCCCCGGGCCTGGGCGGTGGCGACCCGGTGACGCAGGGCGCGGCGGGTCTCGGGCAGCAGCTGGTGATCATCGGTCATGGCGTCACCCTGCCACCGGCCCGGCCCGGCGGGTAGTACGCCGGACCTGCCGCGCGAAGGGGGCACCGGGGCGGGTTGCCACGCAGCCGGGTGCGCGGCGGGAAAACCGGTCGCGGCGAACGCGTGCGGCGGGTAAGCCTGGACGGCGTGCCGACCTCATCACTCATGCTGCCCGTCCGCCGTCTCACCCGTGCCGATCTGCCGGCGGCCCTGGACCTGGCCGCCGACCGGTCCTGGGCCCGGGAGGCGCACAAGTGGCGGCTGCTGCTCAGCGCGGGAACGGGGTACGGGATCGACGCCCCGGCCGATGACCCGGTGGGCGGTCTGATCGGGGCGTTCGTCCTGACCCCTTACCCCGGGTACCGGTGCGTCAGCATGGTGCTGGTCGCGCGGCGCCACGAGCGGCGCGGGCTCGGGGAGCGGCTGATGCGGCACGCGATCGCCGAGTCGGGGGACGCGGTGGTCTTCCTGAGCGCGACCGACAACGGCCGTCCGCTGTACGAGAAGCTGGGCTTCACGGCGGTGGGCGCGGTGACGACGCTCCAGGGCCCGTTCACCGGGGCGGACCCGGGCCACGGTGACACGTCCCAGGACGACGGGCACGGCCGGGACGGGGTACGGGTCCGGCCGGCGACGGCGGCCGACATGCCGGCACTGCTGGACCTGGACCGGCCGGTGTTCGGTACCGACCGCACCGAACTGCTCGCCCGGCTGCCGTCGTTCGCCGACCGGCTGGCGGTGGCGCAGGCGCCGGACGGGCGGCTGACCGGTTACGCGGCCTCCTGGCCGAACGTCACCACCACGGTGATCGGCCCGGTCGTGGCGCAGGACCTCCGCACGGCGCGAGCCCTGATCTCCCACCTCGGCGCGGCGGCCACGCTGCCGCTGCGCTACGACGTGGACGACCGCCACCCCGAGCTGGCCGGCTGGCTGCGCTCCCGGGGACTGTCGGGCGACTTCCGGTGCACCCTCATGGTGCGCGGCGCCACCGACCTGCCCGGAGACATCAGCCGCCGGTTCGCACCGTACTCGGTGGCGCTGGGCTGAACCGGACGACGGCGGAACGCCGTTCCAGCGTGGCGGCGACCACCGCGAGGCCGAGGGCGGCGGTGGTCATCGCCGCACCGACGACATTGGGCGCGGTGTCGCCGAGGCCGCCCGCGATCACCAGGCCGCCGAGCCAGGCGGCGAGCGCGTTGCCGAGGTTGAACGCCCCGATGTTGACGGCCGAGGCGAGGGTCGGTGCCTGGGCCGCGTGGTCCAGGACGCGCTTTTGCAGCGGGGCGACGGTCGCGAACCCGAAACCGCCGATGAGCAGCAGGGTGAGCGCGGCGCCCGCCTTGTGGTGCGCGGTGGCGGTGAACAGGGCCAGCAGCACGGCCAGGCCGCCCAGCGACACGTACAGCATGGGCAGCAGCGCGCGGTCCGCGTACCGGCCGCCGACCAGGTTGCCGATGACCATGCCGGCGCCGAAGAGCAGCAGCAGCCAGGTCACGCTGCCCGGGGCGTATCCGGCGGCGCCGGTCATCATCGGTGCCAGGTAGGTGATGGCGGCGAAGACCCCGCCGAAGCCGAGCACGGTCATGGCCATCGCCAGCAGCACCTGGGGGTCGCGCAGCGCGGCCAGTTCGCTGCGCAGCCCGCCGGCCGGTGCCGGGACCGGTGCCCCGCCGCCGGCCGGTTCCCCGACCCGGTGCGGCACCAGGGCCGCCACCCCGGCGAGGGCGATGACCCCGACCCCGGCGATCACCGCGAAGGTGGCCCGCCAGCTGACCTGCTGGCCCAGCCAGGTGCCCAGCGGGACGCCGATCACATTGGCGACGGTGAGCCCGGTGAACATCAAGGAGATCGCCCCGGCGCGCTTGTGCGGCGCCACCAGTCCGGCCGCCACGATCGCGCCGATGCCGAAGAACGCCCCGTGCGCCAGGGAGGCGATGACCCGTCCGGCAAGCATCAGGGCGAAGACGGGTGCGGCGGCGGACAGGGCGTTGCCGGCGATGAACAGCCCCATGAGCGCCATCAGCATCCGCTTGCGGGAGACCTTGGCCCCGGCCACGGCCAGTACGGGCGCCCCGATGACCACGCCCAGGGCGTAGCCGGTGGCGAGGTACCCGGCGGTGGGGATGGACACCGAGAAGGTCTCGGCGACCTCGGGCAGCAGGCCCATGATCACAAACTCGGTGGCACCGATGCCAAAGGCGCCGATGGCCAGCGCGAGGAGCGCGAGTGGCATGGGAGTCCCTCCGGGCTATTGCATGCAGACAACTTTTACCGGCTTGGACAATAATTGCAGACGCGGGCTATATGCAAACGCCGACTCTTGCGGAGGTGAGCTAACCTGGGCACGGCAACCGCCGCCGTGGAAGGAGAGGCCCGATGACGCGCCCCGACCAGAGCCTCAGCCAGGGCTGGTGCGCCCTGTCCGCCCTGCACGGCCGCATCGAGACGGCCATCGAGCGCGCCCTCCAGGCCGCCCACGACCTGAGCGTGCGCGAATACTCCGTCCTCAACGTCCTCGTCCAGCAGCACGAGGGCACCGGCGGCCACTACCGGATGAACGAACTCGCCGAGGCCGTCGTCCTCAGCCAGAGCGCCACCACGCGCCTGGTCAACCGTCTGGAGGACCGCGGGCTGCTCGCCCGGCACCTGTGCGCGGACGACCGCAGGGGCATCTACACCGATGTCACCGAGGCCGGCCGGGCCCTCCTGGACCGGGCCCGCCCCACCAACGACGCCGCCCTGGACCTGGCCCTCACCGAGGCCGCGACCCACCCCGAACTGGCCCCCCTGGTCACCGCCCTCCGCGACCACGCCCGGCGCTCCACCGCCCCGGCCGCCACCCCGGCCTGAGCCCCGGCGCCCGGCGCCGCACCACCCCGGCCCCCGCCCGAGCCTCGGCGCGCCGCACCTCGCGCAGCGGTGCCGAGCACAGCGCCCCCACACCCGTCGCGGCCACCGCCAGCGCACAGCCGGCCAGCACCGCCCCCACCGGTATCCGCTCGGCCGCCGCGCCCAGCGTCAGATTCATCAGCAGCAGCGACCCGGTCTGCACCATCGTCATGATCGCCTGCACCCGGGAGAGATGGGACTCCGGCGCCGCCGTCAGAATGAGCGGCGCCACATGCGCCGCGAACAGCCCGTTCCCGGACCCCACCAGCAACCCGGCGACCACCGCCACCACCGGCGACGCCACCAGCCCCAGCGCGGCGATCCCCCCGCCCGCCACCAGCAGCCCGGCCCCCGCCGCGACCCCCGGCCGCGCCGCGCCCCCGCGCCGCAGCACCACCAGCGACACCGCGACGATCCCCAGCGCCTGCGCACCACTCACCAGGCCCACCGGCTCCGCGCCCCAGCCCCGCTCCCGCGCCAGCAGCGGCACCAGCAGCGACACCACCGGCAGCAGGAAGGCCGCCGCCACCGACAGCACCCCCAAAGACACCCGCAACAGCCGGTCCCGCCACGCCAGCCGCAACCCGTCCGCGATGTCTCCGAGCATCGAACCCCCGGCCCCGCGCCCGGCACCCTCCTCCGCGAACCGGCCCCGTATCCCCACCAGCACCGCCAGCATCAGCGAGAACGTGCCCACCTGCACCAGCGCCGCCCCGCCCAGCCCCGCCCGCGACACCAGCACCCCGCCCAGCGAGCCGCCCGCGAACATCGTCAACTGCACCCCCGTCTGCCGCAGCGCCAGCGCCCGGGGCAGCACCGCCGCCCCCACCAGCCGCCGCGGCATCGACCCCGAGGCCGGCAGGTAGAACGCGTCCACCACCCCCGTCAGCAGCGCGGCGGCCAGCAGCAGCCACACCGGCGACCCGAACCGCCACGCCGACAGCGCCACCCCCAGCGACACCACCACCATGGCGAGATCCCCCGCCACCATCACCCGCCAGGCACCCGCCCGGTCCCCCAGCGCGCCCCCGACCAGCAACAGCGCGAAGCGCGGCAGATTGACGGCGGTCAGCACCGCACCGGCCACCATCCCCCCGTGCGCCGAAGCGGCCCACCCCAGCGCGAAGAACATCACACTCGTGCCCAGCATCGACACCAGCGCACCGGCCAGCCACACCCGGTACACCCCGGGCAACCGCACAGCGGGAGCGGCACAGGCGGGATCGGCGGGATCGGTGGCACCGGGCGCGGTGGACGTCGGGGGAGCGGTCATGCCCCAGACCGTAGGGCGACGCACTGACAACCCGGCCCGGCAGCCGAAAAGTTATCCACAGAACCCCGAATTCTGTGGACAATCACATCGGCACGGCACCCCGCCCGCATCCGTCCGTTTCCTTCAAGACCCCCGCCACACCCCGCCTACGCTGCCCGCATGGCACCACGATGCGACCTCATCGGACTGATCACCGACGACCTCAGCGCCTCCCTCGCCTTCTACCGGCGACTCGGCCTCGACATTCCCGACACCACCCCCGACACCCCCCACGTCGAGGCCCTGCTCCCCGGCGGACTGCGCCTGGCCTGGGACTCCGTCGCCACCATCACCTCCTTCCAGCCCGACTGGACCCCGCCCCGGGGCGGACAGCGCATCAGCCTCGCCTTCCTGTGCGACAACCCCGCCGAGGTCGACTCCCTCTACGCCGAACTCACCGCCGCCGGCCACCCCGGCGCCGCCCCGCCCTGGGACGCCGTGTGGGGCCAGCGCTACGCCACCGTCCTGGACCCCGACGGCAACCACATCGACCTGTTCGCACCCCTCGGCTGACCCCACCGGCCCCGCGCCGCAACCCGCGCCGCAGCCGCACCACCACGCTCGCACCCACCCCGTACCACGCCGCGATCATGCCCATACCACCGCATACCACCGCATTACAGTGCACCGCATGACCGCACTCCAGGGGAAAACCGCCGTCGTCACCGGAGGCTCACGCGGCATCGGCCGGGCCGTCGTGGAACGACTCGCCCGCGACGGAGCCCACGTCGTCTTCAACTACGCCCGCAGCGAGGCCGCCGCCGCCGAGGTCGTCGCCGCCGTCCAGCGCTCCGGCGGCCCCGGCAGCGCCCACGGCGTCCTCCTCGACCTGACCAGCCCCGGAGCCGCCGAGGAACTCCTCGACCAGGCGACAAGGTTGCACAGCACCCCCGACATCATCGTCAACAACGCCGCCCTGTCCTTCCCCCCGACCCCGCTCGCCGAGACCGACCCGGCCGACTTCGACGCGGTCATGACCGTCAACACCACCGCCGTCTTCCGCACCCTGCGCCACGCCGCCCGCCACATGCCCGACGGCGGCCGGATCATCAGCGTCTCCTCCCTCAACACCACCCGCCCCGCCCCCGGCATCGCCGCGTACGCCGCGAGCAAGGGCGCCCTCGAACAGCTCACCGCCGTCGCCGCCCAGGAACTCGGCCCCCGCGGCATCACCGTCAACACCGTCTCCCCCGGCGCCACCGACACCGACATGCTGCGCGGCACCAACCCGCCCGAGGCCCTCGAACACGTCGCCGCCCTCACCCCACTGCGCCGCCTGGGCACCCCCGCCGACGTCGCCGACGTCATCGCCTTCCTCGCCGGCCCCGACGGCCGCTGGATCACCGGCCAGAACCTCCACGCCACCGGCGGCCTGACCTGACCCGCCCTACCCGCCCAACGCCGCCACCACCTCCCGCGCGGCGGCCCACTCCCGCTCCCCGCCGAGCCACTCCGTCGCCAGCACCATCCGCACCGCCGCCCCCAGCCGCACCTCGTCCCCCTCACCACCCAGGTCCCCCAGCTGAGCGGGCAACAGCAGCGCCAGCGCCCGCCACTCGCCACGCTCCCCCAGCGACGCCACCAGCTCACCCAGCGGACCCGCCACCGCCTCCGGCCGCACCACGCCCGCCCCCGTACGCCGCAACCCGCCCGCCACCGCGATCCGCAGCCAGTTCCCGTACCCGTCCTCGCCCAGCACCCCGGCATGCCCGGCCGCCCGCTCGAAATGCGCCCGCGCCCTCACGCCGTCCCCCGCCTCCTCGTACCCCTGCCCGAGAGCGGCGTGCAGCGACGGATAGAACCCCGCCACCCTCGCGTCCCCCACCGCGTCCGCCAGCTCCAGACACCGCAGGTTCCAGCGCAGCCGCTCCCCGGCCGTGCTCCGCGTCCGCGCCACATAGTGCGCGGCCACGCACCGCTCATAGTCGTCCGACGCCACCTCCCAGGCCCGCCAGAACAGTTCCCCGTCATCGTTCGCCATGCCCCGCGCACACAGCCGCACCACCGGGTTCTCAGGATCCATCACGCACCGGCATCACCAGCGTCGTGAAACTGCCCTGGTCCGCCGAGCGCACCAGCACCGGCCCGCACCCCTGCTCCCCCAGCTCCAGCAGCACATCGGGCCCCACCGCCGACTCCACCGCCCCGGCCAGCACCACCGGATCGAACGCCACCCGCACCCCAGGCCCCGTGACCAGCGCCGGCACCCGCACCCCACCGACCGTCAGCCCCTCCGACCCCGCCGTACGGACCACCACCGGCCCCACATCCCGCTCCAGCGCCGCACGCAACGCCACCCGGTCCGCGACCACCCGGTGCCGTACCGGCCCCAGACCCTCCAGCACCAGCCGGTACGCCGGGAACTCCCCCTCCGTCAGGCACACCTCACGCACCCGCTCCCCGTCCCGCACCCGCGCCCGGCCCTCACCGGACACCTCAAGCACCACCTCACCGGCACCCCGCGCCCACTCCGCGACCTCCCGCAGCTCCGCCGCCTCCACCAGCAGCGGCCCCGGCCCCGCACCGGGCACCGTCCGGGCCCGCAACGTCCGCACCGACAGCCGGTACCGGTCCGTCGCCACCAGCCGCACCTCCTCCCCGGCCGCCTCGACCAGCACACACCGCAACAGCGGATGCCCGGGATCGGTCGCCGGCACCACCTGCCGCACCGCACCGGCCAACTCCGCGCCGCCCAGCACGACCCGCGCCGGCACCGCCCCCGGCCACTCCCGCAGCACCTCGGCGAACACCGCGCCCGCCGCCCGCGCCTCCTCCCGGGTACGCCGCTGCCACTCCTCCAGCACCGCACGCCCACGCCCGGCCGGACCGTCCAGCACCACGGCGGCCTCCACCAGCGGCAGCCCCGCACCGCGCAGCCGGCGCAGCAGCACCGCGCGCTGCGCCTGACCCGGCGCGTACCGCCGGTAACCCGTCACCGCGTCGACCTCGGCCGGCGGCAGCACCCCGCAGTCGTCGTAGAAGCGCAACGCGCTGGGGCTCAGCCCGGCCAGCCGGGCGAACGCCCCGATCCCGAGCAACATCTCGTCCTGGTCCTCGTCCATGCCGCTCATGCTGAGCCTTCAGCCAACCCGAGGGTCAAACCCCGGCACCACGACACCCGGCCCTTGCCCTGACGCCGACGTCAACGTCTACCGTCACGGACATGCGCATCAGTGAACTCGCCGAACGGGCCGGGGTCAGCACCCGCACCCTGCGCTACTACGAAGCGCGCGGCCTGCTCAGCGCCCCGCGCGCCGCCAACGGATACCGCGTCTACGACGACGCCGACCTGGAAGTGGTGCGCCAGATCCGCACCCTCCAGGGCTCCGGCTTCGGCCTGGAGGAGACCCGCCCGTTCGTCGAGTGCCTGCGGGCAGGCCATCCGCGCGGCGACTCCTGCCCCGACTCGCTCGACGTGTACCGCAGGAAGCTCGCCGAGATCGACGCGCTCATGGAGCGGCTGCGTGCCGTGCGCGCCGAGGTGAGCGAGCGGCTGCTGCGCTCCGCGACGGAACCGAAATGCCACCTGGGAGGCTGACCATGAAAACCGGGCTCGCCGACGTCACCGACGCCACCTTCGCCGAGGAGGTCCTGGCTGCGGACCTTCCCGTCCTGCTGAAGTTCACCGCCGACTGGTGCCCGCCCTGCCACCAGCTGAGCCCGGTCCTGGCCGCGATCGCCTCCGAACGGGCCGGGGAACTGAAGGTCGCCGAACTGAACGTGGACCACAACCCCGCGACGGCCGCCGCTTACGGCGTGCTGTCGGTCCCCACACTGATCCTCTTCCGCGCCGGAGAACCCGTGCTCTCCCTGGTGGGCGCCCGCAGCAAGCAGCGCCTGCTCCGGGAACTCGACGGCCGGTAGCCTCCGGCCGCCGCGGACGCGGCGGGCGGGGCGGCAGGGCTCAGAACCCGCCCTCCATGTTGACGAAGCGCGAGTAGTGGCCCTGGAACGCCACCGTGATGGTGGCCGTGGGGCCGTTACGGTGCTTGGCCACGATCAGGTCCGCCTCGCCCGCCCGGGGGGACTCCTTCTCGTAGGCGTCCTCCCGGTGCAGCAGGATCACCATGTCCGCGTCCTGTTCGATGCTGTTGTGGATGTTGATGCCGTTGGCGATGAAGTTGTGGGTCCCGGGCACCGTCGCGTCGAAGACCTCCCGTTCTCCCAGGCTCCGCACCGAGACGACCTCGTCCCAGAACACATCACTGGTGGCCAGCAGTTCGAGGTCCTCGGCCCGCAGCACCTCCGCGACCCGGCCCAGCCTGCCCCGGCTCGGGGCACTGCGGTAAAGCGCCGTGCCGTTGTAGCGCACCCCCAGGGCGCTCTGGAACGCACGGGTGGTCATGTGCTCGACGCCCATCAGCGCGCGGACGGTGCCCCAGACCTCTTTGGGAACCGTGTCGATGTAGGTGTTCGTCCGGACATCGCGCAGTCGCTCGGCGGCCGTCACGACATGCCGTGCCCGGGCCCCGTGGACACCCACCCGCTCCAGGAAGCGGCGCTGGTCCTCCACCCCGGAGATGTCCAGGGTCCAGCCCGGACGGCCGGGGGAACCGGTCACCGAGCGCAGCCGGGCGCGGATGTCCAGCCGCAGCAGCAGCAACTGCAGGTCACGGGCGAGCCGTTCGCTCGTCGTCGCGTAGTACACGCGCACCGCTCCCGACCGTGACACGGTCACCGAGCCGTCGGTGGCCCACAGGTGGCGCAAAAAGAGCCTCAGTTGCTCGTCCGGCAGGGCGAAGATCGTGCTCGGCAGGAACTTCTCATGAGAACGCTTGCCGTAGAGGCCGAAGCCGTCGAGCCACTCCGCGATCGGGTTGCGGCGCCCGCGCCCGGTCGGGTGCGGCGAGGGCAGGTACAGATGCCACCGGCTGTCCTGCCGCACCAGCCGCGGAGTGATACCGAAATGCGCCGCGGCCTCCCGCACCGCGGTCAGATTCGCCTCGTCGTTGCTCGTGTAGTGCACGGGCTGGCGCGGCGCGACACAGCCGTCACCGATCAGATGGGCGAGCATGATCAGCTCAGCCTCGGGCCATTCCCTCGTGTGCTGCGGCACACCCGTCCCGCGCGGCACCGCGATCCGCGAACCGGGTGACAGCTCGCCCAGCGGCCGCCAGCCGTCGTACATCAGGAACGGGTGATTCGCGGTGGCGTCGATTTCCCGCCCCGAGGCGAGTGTCAGCCGGAAGACCTCTTTGACTCCGCTGGAGAACACATGGGTCATCGGCCGGCGGACCAGTCGCAGCTGCTCGTCCAGCGACCACACCGGGAAGCCGCGCTCGCCGCTCTCCATCAACTCGGCGATGGTCACCTCCGCACCGGTGTCGGCGCGCAGGATTCTGGTCTCGGCGGTGACACAGCCCGATTCGCGCAGGTCGGAGACCATCGGCTTCTTGTCGGTGCGCTGTTCGGGGCCACGGTTCAGCTGGGAGAGCGCGATCACCGGGACCTCCAGTTCCTTCGCCAGCAGCTTCAGGTTCCGGGACATCTCCGAGACCTCCTGCTGCCGGCTCTCCGGCCGGCGGCTGCCGCCGGACTGCATCAGCTGGAGATAGTCGATGACGACCAGCCGCAGATCGTTGCGCTGCTTGAGCCGCCGGCACTTGGCTCGGATCTCCATCATCGACAGGTTCGGAGAGTCGTCGATGTACAGCGGCGCGTCGTTGACCTCCGTCATCTGCCGCGCCACCCGGGTCCAGTCCTCGTCCGTCATGCTGCCCGACCGCATGTGGTGCAGCGCCACCCGCGCCTCGGCGGACAGCAGACGCATGGCGATCTCGTTGCGCCCCATCTCCAGCGAGAAGATGACGCTGGGCAGCTTGTGCTTGATGGAGCACGCGCGGGCGAAATCCAGAGCGAGCGTCGAGTTGTGCGTGGGCACCATCGAACGGGTGGCGAGGTACAGGTGATCCGGGTTGTCCACCTGGACACAGCGGACCGGAACCCCGGCGACCTCCCGGACACCGGTGATGACGCGCTGTCCGAGCTTCGCCGTCCCGGGGCGCCTGCGCTCCGCGTGCAACCGCCGCTTGCGTCCCAGCGCGAACACGTCGTCCGTGGGGGTGAAGGTGATGACGTACGCGGTGGAGGACCCCACGGAGCGCCCGTTGACCGCCTTGGTCCGCACTCCGCAGCGATAGCCGAGGCCGACGACCAGCTCACGGAAACCCTCGGCCAGCCGTCGGCTGACCACCGCGAACTGCACCGATCCGGTGTTCGTGACCGTCCCGTCCGTGTCCAGCAGCCCGGCCAGGAGTGCTCTGCGCTGCGCGACGGAGCCGCGCAGGTAGCTGAGCGGAATGTGCTTGTCCCCCAGCACACCCAGCTCTCTCAGCTGCACCAGGAGGCTGCCGTGCCTCCGGTGGCAGGAGGCGCACCGCGGCTCGGGCGAGGCCGAGAAGCACGTCGCGCCGCAGTCCACGCAGGTGGTGTGGGGCTGGGGGTCCGAGACGAACCGGGCCTTGCCGCCGCAGGAGCGCCCGCAGGTGCGCACGTGGGCGAGCTTGGGCGCGTACGGCTTGCCGCAGACGACACACATCCGCTCGACCGGCTCGGGCGCGTGGACGGCGAACCGCAGGGCGTAGGTGATCGAGGACCCGACCCGGCGGACGTCGAAGCCCTCGTCGGCGATGCGGCGGACGAGTTCCGCGTCCGCCGAGGTGATCCTGGCGGCGGCGCTGTGACCGTCGCCGAGCCAGGCGCCCAGGACGTACGGAGGAATGGGCAGGTCCCGCTGAGGCAGGTCGAGCGGGGCCGTGTTCCTTACGGTGTGGTTGTGGCGGCCGTCGGCGGTGAGGCAGTGGAGGGTCTCGGCGATTTCCTTGGTGGTTCTGACCGCCGCCGGGACGTGTGCGGACCTGCGCGAGGCCCTGGTGTCCGTGAGCCACTGGTGGTCCGCGTCGGCGATCACGGTCGTGCCGTCGTCGAAGGACACCTCGTAGCAAGGCCGTCCGGTCATCACCTCGGTGGCTTCCACCACGCGCGTCGGGCGGCCCGACGCGTCGAGCAGGTGGTCACCCGGACGTACCTCGCCCATGGTGGTCCATCCGGTGGGGGTGGGCAGCGGGGTGTCGAGTGCCAGCGCCTTGCCCATGGCCGGCCGGGCCGCGATGACGATCATCTGGCCGGGGTGGAGACCGTTGGTCAGGGAGTCCAGGTCGGTGAAGCCGGTGGGGACGCCGGTCATCTCGCCGCTGCGGGCGCCGATGGCCTCGATCTCGTCGAGGGCGCCCTCCATGATGTCGCTGAGCGGCAGGTAGTCCTCCGACGTCCGCTGCTCGGTGACCTGGTAGACCTCCGCCTGCGCCGTGTTGACGATGTCGTCGACGTCGCCGTCCGCCGCGTATCCCATCTGGGTGATGCGGGTGCCGGCCTGCACCAGGCGGCGCAGCACCGCCTTGTCGTGGACGATCTCCGCGTAGTACAGGGCGTTGGCGGCGGTGGGCACCATCTGCACGATCGAGTGCACATAGCCCGCGCCGCCCACCTTGGCGAGTTCGCCGCGCTTGGTCAGCTCGTTGGCGACGGTGATGGGGTCGGCCGGCTCGCCCTTGGCGTACAGGTCGAGGATCGCCGCGTAGATCGTCTCGTGGGCGGGCTTGTAGAAGTCCGCGCCCCGCAGCGTCTCGACCACGTCGGCGATGGCGTCCTTGGACAGCAGCATGCCGCCCAGCACCGACTGTTCGGCGCGGACGTCCTGCGGCGGCACGCGTTCGAAGGCGGTGGACGACGCGCCGTCGTCCGGGCCGGAGCCATGGCCCTGCCCCGCTCCGGGGCCGCCGCGGGCCGGCGGCGGCCCGTCGCCCGACGCCGCATCGTCCCAGGGGGGTTCACCGTGCTCGAAATCGGCCACTGACCCCACCTCCTCCCGGACCCGTTGTACGGCACGGCTCCGACATTTCCGTACCGAGCGCGGACCTACGCTACGGCAGTCGGCCGGTGGTCGGGACAGCCGGGGGAGGGCTCCGCCGGACAAGTTATCCACAGGCTATGTGGATTTCAGATCGCGGCCTGTGGATAAGCCGGGGCTTCCTGTGGACAAGGTGCGGCACCCTTCCGCGACCACCCGTCCATGATCCACTTCACACCCACTCTGACCTGGGCGTTCACTGTCCGCCCACCCCCGATTACGGGAACACCCGTTCACTCGGCGGGCTCACGTCAACACCCGCTGAACATCACACCGGAGGCCGACAGAGGTAAGGATCACAAAACCATTGCGTCTATTACCTGTGGATGTTTGGATCTCCTCGTGTCCCAGCAGAGCGCCACGCACCGCCGCCACGACCGCGAGATACTCACCCTCGCCCTCCCCGCCTTCGGCGCCCTCGTCGCCGAACCCCTCTTCCTCCTCGCCGACAGCGCCATGATCGGCCACCTCGGCACCCCCCAGCTCGCCGGCCTCGGCATCGCCGCCGCCATCCTCACCACCGCGGTCAACGTCTTCGTCTTCCTCGCCTACGCCACCACCGCCGCCGTCGCCCGCCGCCTCGGCGCCGGCGATCTGCCCGCCGCCCTGCGCCAGGGCATCGACGGCATCTGGCTCGCCGCGCTCCTCGGCCTGGCCGTCGTCCTCATCGGCGTCCCCGCCGCCCCGGCCCTCGTCGACGCCCTCGGCGCCTCCGCCACGGCCGCCCCGCACGCCACCACCTACCTGCGCATCAGCATCCTCGGCATCCCCGCCATGCTCATCGTGCTCGCCGCCACCGGCGTCCTGCGCGGCCTCCAGGACACCCGCACCCCGCTCTACGTCGCCATCGGCGGCTTCACCACCAACGTCGCCCTCAACGGGCTGTTCATCTACGGCCTCGGCTGGGGCATCGCCGGCTCCGCGTGGGGCACCGTCATCGCCCAGTTCGGCATGGCCGCCGTCTATCTGCGCACCGTCCTGGCCGGCGCCCGCCGGCACGACGTCGCCCTGCGCCCCGTCCCTGCCGGCATCCGCGCCAGTGCCAGGGCCGGCGCCCCGCTGCTGGTCCGCACCCTGTCGCTGCGCGCCATCACCCTGCTCGCCACCCTGGTCGCCGCCCGGCTCGGCGACGCGGACGTCGCCGCCCACCAGATCGCCCTGACCATCTGGACGCTGCTCGCCTTCGCCCTCGACGCCATCGCCATCGCGGGCCAGGCCATCATCGGCCGCTACCTGGGCGCGGGCGACGCGGCCGGCGCCCGGGCGATCTGCCGCCGCATGATCGGCTGGGGCGTCGTCTCCGGGATCGTGCTCGGCGCCCTGGTCGCCGTGCTCGGGCCCCTCGGCATGCCCCTGTTCACCGGTGACGACGCCGTGCACGAGCGGCTGCTGCCGGTCCTGCTGATCATCGCCGTCACCCAGCCCATCGCCGGGGTGGTCTTCGTCCTGGACGGCGTCCTGATGGGCGCGGGCGACGGCACCTACCTGGCCGCCGCCATGCTGCTCACCCTCGCCGTCTTCGCCCCCGTGGCGCTGCTGGTCCCCACCATCGGCGGCGGCGTCAGCACCCTGTGGTGGGCGGTGGCGGGACTGATGATGGCCACCCGCCTGGTCACCCTGGGGCTGCGCACCCGCACCGGACGCTGGCTGATCACCGGCGCCGAGCGCGCCTGACCGCCGCCTCCGGGCGGACCGGAGGACGGCGACGCAGGACGGCGACGCAGGACGGCAACGGAAACGGCGCCGGTCGCGGACCCCGCCCTGCTGGGACGGGACGCGACCGGCGCCGTACCGGTACTGCCTACCGCGTGCCGCGGATCACCGAAGGATCACCGCGGACCGCTCACTTCGCGGACGAGTCGACGTGCAGTCCGACCTTCGCCACGACCTCCGGGTGCAGCCGGACCGAGACCTGGTGGGTACCCAGGCTCTTGATCGGGTTGCTGAGCTCGATGCGACGCTTGTCGACATCGGGACCACCGGAGGTCTTCACCGCGGAGACGATGTCCGCGGGGGTGACCGAACCGAACAGCCGGCCGCCGGAGCCCGCACGGACCTTCAGGCGGACCGTGACCTTCTCCAGCTGCGCCTTGATGTCGTTCGCCTGCTCGATCGTGGCGATCTCGCGGATCTTGCGCGCGCGCCGGATCTGCTCGACGTCCTTCTCGCCACCCCGGGTCCAGCGGATCGCGACACCGCGGGGAAGCAGGTAGTTACGGGCGTACCCGTCCTTCACCTCGACAACGTCACCGGCCGTGCCCAGGCCGGAGACCTCGCTCGTCAGGATGATCTTCATGATGCTGAACCATCCTTCCTTAGCGCGCGGTCGAGGTGTAGGGCAGCAGCGCCATCTCACGGCTGTTCTTCACGGCCGTGGCGACGTCACGCTGGTGCTGGGTGCAGTTGCCGGTGACCCGGCGGGCACGGATCTTCCCGCGGTCGGAAATGAACTTCCGCAGCAGGTTCGTGTCCTTGTAGTCCACATAGGAGATCTTCTCCTTGCAGAACACGCAAACCTTCTTCTTTGGCTTGCGAGCAGGCGGCTTCGCCATGGTCTCTCTCCGTTGATCTCAATAAGAAGTGAATAGCCGAGCCCGGCCGTTCCCTTCAGCCCGCCGGGGCGGGCCTCAGAACGGGGGCTCCTCCGAGTAGCCACCGCCGGAGCCACCGCCGCCCCAGCCGTTACCACCGCCGCTTTGCTGGCCACCACTGGCCGGCGCGCCGGTCGCCCACGGGTCACCCCCGGGAGCGCCGCCACCGCCCTGCTGCTGGCCCTGGCCGCCACCGGGGCCACCGCCCCAGCCGCTGCCGCCACCCTGACCGCCGCGGCCGCCGCCGCTCGCGCCCCGGGTGACCTTGGCAGTCGCGGTCTTCAGGCTGGGGCCGACTTCCTCGACGTCCAGCTCGTAGACCGTGCGCTTGATGCCCTCCCGGTCCTCGTACGACCGCTGCTTGAGGCGGCCCTGCACGATGACACGCATCCCCTTGGTCAGGGACTCGGCGACGTTCTCCGCCGCCTGCCGCCAGACGGAGCAGGTCAGGAACAGGCCTTCGCCGTCCCGCCACTCGTTGCTCTGCCGGTCGAAGATGCGCGGCGTGGACGCGACACGGAACTTCGCGACCGCCGCACCTGAGGGGGTGAAGCGCAGCTCGGGGTCGTCGACCAGATTGCCGACAATCGTGATGACGGTCTCGCCTGCCATGGTGAACCTCTCGGCGGGGTGCTAACTGCTGTTGCTGCGATGATTACTTATGGCACTGACATCGCTACTCGGTGTCCCGCTGATCCCGCGGAGCGTGATGCTCAGTGGGTCGAGGGACGGAGGACCTTGGTCCGCAGAACCGACTCGTTGAGGTTCAGCTGCCGGTCGAGTTCCTTGACGGTCTCGGGGGCTGCCTGCAGGTCGATGACGGAGTAGATGCCCTCGGGCTTCTTGTTGATCTCGTAGGAGAGCCGACGGCGACCCCACGTGTCGATCTTCTCGACCTTGCCGTTGCCCTCACGGACGACAGCAAGGAAGCTCTCGATCAGCGGGGCGACAGAGCGCTCCTCAAGATCGGGATCGAGGATGATCATCAGTTCGTACTGACGCATTGTGGAACCCACCTCCTCTGGACTCAGGCGGCCACGGGCGATCCGTGGCAGGAGGGTCGTGATGCGTGTCCCCTGCCGTCAGTGACGAAGCACGGGACAGTACACCGTACCCGGCGAGCACCTTCCGGTTGAAATCCGGCCCCGACCCGAGCAACCTGGAGAGATCGGGTACACGGCTTCCGCAGCGCTCCGCAGGAGGTTCCCCATGGCCCACATGACGCTCAGCAGCGTCTTCAACTCCGACGGCCATTCCCACCCCGTCCCCAACATCCTCGCCGCCGTCACCGCGGTCCTCGGCCCGGCGGCCCTCCTTCTCTCCCTGTGGCCCGGCATGCACCTGGCGGCCTCCTGGGCCGGCCTGGCGGGCATCGCCACCGGCGGCTGGGGCCAGCTGGTGTCCGCCACCACGGCCGAACGCTTCGTGCTGGTCATCGGCCTGGGCGCCGCCGCCACCGGCTTCTATCTCGGCATGGCGCACGGCGGCCTGTTCGGCGGCGTCCTGGGCTGACCGGGCCCTGCGGCCACGGCCCGGCGCTGTTCCACCCGTGCGCCGGGCCGGTACGGGAACGCCCCCGCCCCGCGCCTGCGGCCGCCCCGATCCGGCCCCCCGGGCAGGCCGCCGCGCCCCCGGCGTCCACCGCGCCGCTAGGCTTCCCGCCAGACGCCGCGATTGACGCCCAAGGAGCGCCCCGAATGAGCCTGACCCTGAGGACCATCAGCCGCGAGGAGCATCTGGCGTATATCCGCTCCCTGCCGGCCGCCAGCCACATGCAGGTGCCGGCCTGGGGCGATGTCAAGGCCGAGTGGCGGACGGAGTCCCTGGGCTGGTTCGACACGTCCGGTGTCTGCGTGGGCGCGGGCCTCGTCCTCTACCGGCAGCTGCCCAAGGTCAAGCGCTACCTCGCGTACCTCCCCGAGGGCCCGGTCATCAACTGGTTCGCGCCCAACCTGGAGGAGTGGCTGCGGCCGATGCTCGCGCACCTCAAGAAGCAGGGTGCGTTCTCGGTCAAGATGGGCCCGCCGGTGGTCATCCGCCGCTGGAACGCCGCCGCCATCAAGGCGGGCATCCAGAACCCCGAGGTCAAGCGGCTGCGCGACGTCGAGGCCAGCGAGCTGGAGCCGCGCGCCTTCGAGGTCTCCGACAAGCTGCGCCGGATGGGCTGGCAGCAGGGCGAGGAGGAGGGCGCCGGGTTCGGCGACGTCCAGCCCCGCTACGTCTTCCAGATCCCGCTCAAGGACCGCTCCCTGGAGGATGTCCACAAGGGCTTCAACCAGCTGTGGCGCCGCAACATCAAGAAGGCCGAGAAGGCCGGCGTCGAGGTGGTGCGGGGCAGCTACGACGATCTGCCGCTGTGGCAGGAGCTGTACGAGGTCACCGCGGTCCGTGACAAGTTCCGGCCGCGCCCGCTGGCGTACTTCGAGCGCATGTGGAAGGCGCTCAACTCCGAGGACCCGGACCGCATGCGGCTGTACATCGCCAAGCACGAGGGAGAGGCGGTGGCCGCCGCCACCATGCTGATCGTGGGCGGCCATGTGTGGTATTCGTACGGTGCCTCCGCGAACCACAAGCGTGAGGTGCGGCCCTCCAACGCGATGCAGTGGCGCATGCTCCAGGACGCCCAGGCGCTGGGGGCCCACGTGTACGACCTGCGGGGCATCGGCGACTCGCTGGAGGACACGGACCATCTCTTCGGCCTGATCCAGTTCAAGGTGGGTACGGGCGGGGAGGCGGCCGAGTACCTGGGCGAGTGGGATTTCCCGCTCAACAAGCTGCTGCACAAGGCGCTCGACATCTACATGTCGCGACGCTGACGACGCCGACCCGCACCCCGCCCCCACCGCGTTCCCTCACCCCCCACACCCCTTCCCACCTCGTACAACCCCAACAGAAGGGTCCCTCCCGGCCATGGCGCTCACCCTTTACGTCGACACCGACCGCTGGCGGGCGCACCAGCGGAAGATCGTCGCCGACTTCCCCGACCTGGTGCCGGTCTGCAAGGGCAATGGCTACGGCTTCGGTCACGACCGGCTCGCCGAGGAGGTCACCGAGCTGGGCATCGAGACGCTGGCGGTCGGCACGGCGTACGAGGCCGAGGCCATGAAGGACCGCTTCAGCGGCGACCTGCTGGTGCTGACCCCCTACCGGCGGAGCGAGGAGCCGGTGCCTCTCCCCGATCGGGTGATTCGTTCGGCCTCCTCGGTGGACGGCGTGTACGGGCTGGTGGGGTCCCGGGTGGTCGTCGAGGTGATGAGCTCGATGCGCCGGCACGGGGTGACACCGGCGGATCTGGGGAAGCTGAGCGCGGCGCTGGAGGACGTGCGTCTTGAGGGCTTCGCGATCCACCTGCCGCTGGACCGCACCGATGGCACCGACGGGGTGGAGGAGGTCATCGGCTGGATGGACCGGCTGCGGGCCGCCCGGCTGCCGCTGGACACCATGTTCGTGAGCCACCTCAGCGCCGAGGAGCTGAACCGGCTGCGCCAGCAGTTCCCGCAGACCCGGTTCCGGGCGCGGATCGGCACCCGGCTGTGGCTGGGGGACCACACGGCGACGGAGTACCGCGGCGCGGTGCTCGATGTGACGCCGGTGGCCAAGGGGGACCGCTTCGGGTACCGGCAGCAGAAGGCGCCCGGGGACGGCTGGCTGGCGGTGGTGGCCGGTGGCACCTCGCACGGCGTGGGCCTGGAGGCGCCCAAGGCGCTGCACGGGATGTCCTCGCGGGCGAAGGGGATGGCGCGGGCCGGGCTGGCCACGGTGAACCGCAACCTGTCGCCGTTCGTGTGGGACGGCAAGCAGCGGTGGTTCGCGGAGCCGCCGCACATGCAGGTGTCGATCCTGTTCGTGCCGGCCGAGTCCAAGGGACCCAAGGTCGGGGACGAGCTGCGGGCGATCCTGCGGCACACCACCACGCAGGTGGACCGGGTCGTCGACGAGTGAGCGGACGTATCTCCTGATCCATGACGGCGGCCCGGGCAGATGCCCGGGCCGCCGTCATGGGGGAGCGTGTCGCGTGAGCGTTGCTCAGCGCTCCAGCTCGCCGTTGATGAACTTCTCCACGTTGTCGCGGGCCTCGTCGTCGAAGAACTGGACCGGCGGGGACTTCATGAAGTACGAGGACGCGGAGGTGATGGGGCCACCGACGCCGCGGTCCTTGGCGATCTTCGCGGCGCGCAGCGCATCGATGATCACACCGGCGGAGTTGGGGGAGTCCCAGACCTCCAGCTTGTACTCCAGGTTCAGCGGCACGTCGCCGAAGGCGCGGCCCTCGAGGCGGACGTACGCCCACTTGCGGTCATCGAGCCACGCGACGTAGTCGGAGGGGCCGATGTGCACGTTGCCCTCGCCCAGCTCGCGGTCGCGGATCTGGGAGGTGACGGCCTGGGTCTTGGAGACCTTCTTGGACTCGAGCCGGTCGCGCTCCAGCATGTTCTTGAAGTCCATGTTGCCGCCGACGTTCAGCTGCATGGTGCGGTCCAGGATGACCCCGCGGTCCTCGAACAGCTTGGCCATGACGCGGTGCGTGATGGTGGCGCCGACCTGGGACTTGATGTCGTCACCGACGATCGGGACACCGGCCTCGGTGAACTTGTCCGCCCACTCCTTGGTGCCGGCGATGAAGACCGGGAGCGCGTTGACGAAGGCGACCTTGGCGTCGATGGCGGCCTGCGCGTAGTACTTGGCGGCGTCCTCGGAGCCGACCGGCAGGTAGCAGACCAGGACGTCGGCCTTGGTGTCCTTGAGGACCTTCACGATGTCGACGGGCTCGGCGTCGGCCTCCACGATGGTCTCGCGGTAGTACTTGCCCAGGCCGTCCAGGGTCTGGCCGCGCTGGACGGTGACGCCGGTGGCCGGCACGTCGGCGATCTTGATGGTGTTGTTCTCGCTGGCGCCGATGGCGTCCGCCAGGTCGAGGCCGACCTTCTTGGAGTCGACGTCGAACGCGGCCACGAACTCGATGTCCGAGACGTGGTAGTCGCCGAACTGGACATGCATCAGACCCGGCACCCGGCTGTCCGGGGCGGCGTCCTTGTAGTACTCGACGCCCTGTACCAGCGAGGCGGCGCAGTTGCCCACGCCGGCGATGGCTACGCGAACCGAACCCATTCCGGTTGCTCCCTGTGTGTGTTTCGGCATGGCCCCACGCCGTCGCGGGGCCCGGAATTGTCAAGTGATGGTCAAGTGGTGGTGTCGTTGTCGCCGGAGCCACCCGGCGGACCGGAACCACCCGGCGGAGCGGTGCCGCGCTCGCGGCCCTCCCGCTCGCTCTCGATCAGCTCATTGAGCCAGCGGACCTCGCGCTCCACGGACTCCATGCCGTGGCGCTGCAGCTCCAGCGTGTAGTCGTCCAGCTTCTCCCGGGTACGGACCAGGGAGGCGCGCATCTTGGCGAGACGCTCCTCCAGGCGGCTGCGGCGGCCTTCCAGCACCCGCATCCGTACATCACGTGAGGTCTGGCCGAAGAAAGCGAACCGGACACCGAAGTTGTCGTCTTCCCAGGCGTCGGGGCCGGTCTGGGTCAGAAGCTCCTCGAAGCGTTCCTTGCCAGGGCCCGTGAGCCGGTAGACGATACGGGCGCGCCGCCCCGACAGCGCGGTGGCCCGTGGGTCCTCCGCGTCGCTGCCGGGCTCCTCGGCGAGCCATCCGTGCTGGACCAGCGTCTTGAGACAGGGGTAGAGGGAGCCGTAGCTGAACGCCCGGAAGACGCCCAGCGAGGTGTTGAGCCGCTTGCGCAGCTCGTACCCGTGCATCGGGGATTCCCGCAGGAGCCCGAGTACGGCGAACTCCAGGACTCCGGAGCGTCGGCTCACGGCTGGAATCACCTCCCTGGTGGACTGCCTGTCGTGTCGTGCTGTGTCTGAACGGTCTGTATCGCTGGTGCGATGTATTGGGTCGATGTATCGGCCCGATACATCGCCACGATAGAACGGCCCGAGAGGTGCTGCAAGAGGGGTCCTGGTGAAGGGGATCACATCTTCGCTTCACTGAAAGTTAAATGACCGAAGTGGCTGTTATGCCAGGAAAATTGGTCTTTGGGGCTGCGTACCCTGAACCCCGTGTGCGGATCACTGTCCGGGAACCCTGGGGCCGAATTCAGCGTCCTCGTTCACGGTGACGTGCGTCCAGGCCATTGGCCGGGCCGCGCACAACGGGGGGACTGCAAGACACCACACGTCATTGCCGCAGCAGACGTCTCACGTCTGTCCGAGGAGTAGCTGTCCATGAGCGAGCACCGTCGCAAGCCGCCGCAATCGCGCGGCCGCCGCGCCGCGGCGCCTTCCGGCCGCCGGGCCGCGCCGCCGCCGCCGCGCGAGGAGAGCGGCGGGAGCGGGCATCGGCGCGAGGCAGCCGCGAACGCGGCCGAAGGCGCGGGCCGCCGCGCCGCCAGGCGTCGGCCGGAGCCCCCCCCGAAAAAGCGATTCATCGACTACCCACGCGCCCAGCACACGGGCGCGCGCCGCTGGCTGCCGTCCTGGAAGCAGGTCCTGGGCTCGGCGATCATCTTCATGGGCATGCTGGTCGGTCTGGTCGGCCTGGCGTACGCGATGGTCGACATCCCGGACGTGAACAAGACCGCCGAGAGCCAGAAGAACGTCTACTACTGGGACGACGGCACGGAGATGGTCGTCGCGGGCGGCGGTGACTACAACCGGCAGATCATCCCGTTCACCGAGATCCCCACCGACATGGTGGACTCGGTGGTCGCCGCGGAGAACGCGACGTTCTGGGACGACCCGGGTGTCGACCTCAAGGGCATCGCCCGTGCCGTGGTGAACATGGCCCAGGGCGGGGACACCCAGTCCGGCTCGACCATCACCCAGCAGTACGTGAAGAACATGTACCTGGACCAGAGCCAGACGCTGAGCCGTAAGTTCAAGGAACTGCTGATCTCGGTCAAGGTGTCCTCCGACGTACCCAAAGAAGAGATCATGGCCGGGTACCTCAACACCGCGTACTTCGGCCGGGGGGCCTACGGCATCCAGGCGGCGGCCCGGGCGTACTACGACAAGGACGCCAAGGACCTCAACGCCAATGAGTGTGCCTACCTCACCACCCTGCTGAAGGGCGCCGATCTGTACGACACCTCGGGCGGTACCGGCGGTGCGGAGCGCGCCGCGGCCAACACCGAGCGGGCCACCAACCAGTGGGTGACGGTCCTGGACCGCCGGGTCGCGGTCGGCAATATGGACGCGTCGGAGCGCAACGAGTACACCGAGTTCCCGACGCCGCAGGAGCTCAAGCCGGCGACCAACCTGGCCGGCCAGATCGGCTACCTGAAGGAGCTGGCCGACAACTACCTGATCAACAACGACGACATCGACGTCGACGCGGACAAGCTCGCCATGGGCGGTTACTCCATCCATACCACCTTCAACCAGGAGATGGTGAACCAGATGGAGGAGGCGGTCCAGCAGGTCATCGACGACAACCTGGACCCGGAGAACCGCGAAGAGGACGAGCACGTCCAGTTCGGCGGCGCGGCGGTGGTCCCCGGTGACGGTGCGGTGGTCGCCATCTACGGCGGGCACAACGCGGTCGAGCACTACCTGAACAACGCCAACAACGCCGGGGCCCAGGTCGGTTCGACCTTCAAGCCCTTCGTCCTGGCGGCGGCGATGCGCGACGGCGTGCGGGATCCGGAGAAGCCGGCCGACCAGCCGGACAAGGACCGCACCCCGATCTCGCCGGAGAGCGTCTACTCCAGCGAGAACAATCTGCTGATCCGCACCTACGACGGGGAGATCTGGTACGGCGAGGACCCCGAGACCGGCGAGGACGAGCCCTGGCATCAGCCGAACTTCGAGGCCGGTGAAGAGGGGGACATCACCATTCGCCGTGCGATGGAGATCTCCTCCAACTCCCCCTTCGTCCAGTTGGGCATGGATATCGGCCCGGCCAAGGTCAAAGAGGCCGCCATGGACGCGGGGCTGCTGGAAGGCACCCTGGGTCCGGCGGACGACAGTGTTCCCTCCTTCGCCCTCGGTGTCTCCACCCCCGGACCGATCCGCATGGCCACCGCGTATGCCACCTTCGCGGCCAGCGGCGAGCAGGCCGATCCGTACTTCGTGACCCACGCGGAGCTCGAAGGTGTGTCCGTCTACGAGCACGAGACGAATCCCGAGCGGCACTTCGAAGCCAACATCGCCGACAATGTCACCGATGTACTGGTCAATGTGGTGACCGGTGAACAGGGCAGTGGCCGGAAGGTCCAGGCGCTCGGGCGACCCGTCGCCGCCAAGACGGGCACCACGGACGGCAACAACAGCGCCTGGTTCGTCGGCTACACGAAGCAGTTGTCCACCGCGATCGGCATGTGGCGCTTCCCGGACTCCGAGGACATCGACCCCGCGGACCGCAAGTTCCTCTCCATGCGCGGCACCGCCGGGATGGAGAAGATCACGGGTGGGTCGCTCCCCGCCGACATCTGGCTCGGCTTCATGAAGGAAGCCACCAAGAACGACCCCGTCGAGGACTTCCCCAAGCCCGGCAAGATCGGCGAGGAGTATCGCGGCATCGGCACCGAGCCCGAGCTGCCCGACCCGCCGCCGGTCGAGGAGACGGATGAGCCCGACGAGCCGGAGACGGATGAGACCGAGGAGCCGGAGACCGACCCGGAGCCCGACCCGCCGGCCGACCCGGACCCGGACCCGACCGACTCCTGTCAGCCCGGAGACCAGAACTGCGCCAGCGGTGGCGGCTCCCAGGGCAACGACAGCGGGGGGAACGGCCTCCCGGGCGGGGGCAACGCCGGCAACAACGAGGGCGGCACCGGCACCGACTCCGGAGCGGACGCGGGAGCAGACGCCGGAGCGGACGCGGGCTCCGGAGAAACCGACTCCAGCGGGGATTCCGACAGCGGAGCTTCCGGCTGGTGGAGCGGAGGAACCGGTTAGCGGTTCTGACAGCTAGCCGAGTCATCGGCTGACCCTGGTGGGTCGTACGGCAGGATTGTGGGCATGGCACCGACCACCCCACCCGTGCCCGTACGGCCCACCACGCATGATGAGGTGGCCGCCGCCGGCAGTGAGCTGATCGGGGGGCCCGCGGGGAAGCGGGTCGCCCCCGGGCGGGGGTGGTGGAACCCGGCCCGGGTCATCGTGCTCGTGATGATCGGGATGTTCGCCCTCGGCATGGTGCAGAAGCTGCCCTGCTACACGGACAGCTGGGTCGGCGGGCCCACCGCCCAGTACACCCAGGCGTGCTACTCGGACATCCCGCACCTCTACTACGGGCGGGGCTTCGCGGACGGGCTGATCCCCTACTTCGACCGCATCCCCGACACCCTCTCCCCCGACAAGGACTTTCTCGAATACCCGGTGCTCACCGGGCTGTTCATGGAGGTCGCCGCCTGGCTCACCCCGGCCGCCATCACCACCCCGGCGCCCGCGCAGCTGTACTGGCTCGTCAACGCGGGGATGCTGCTGATCTGTGCGGCGGTCATCGCGGGCTGTGTCAGCCGCATCCACCGGGACCGGCCCTGGGACGGGCTGCTGGTGGCGCTCGCCCCCGCGCTGGCGCTGACCGCCACCATCAACTGGGACCTGCTGGCCGGGGCGCTCCTGTGCGGGGCGCTGTTGATGTGGTCGCGCGGCAGGCCGCTCGCCACCGGGGTGCTCCTCGGGCTCGCCACCGCCGCCAAGCTCTATCCGCTGCTGCTGCTCGGCCCCTTGTTCCTGCTGTGCTGGCGGGCCGGGCGGCTGCGGGAGTTCGCGACCACGCTGCTGAGCGCCGCCGGGGCCTGGCTGGTGGTGAACGGTCCGGTGATGCTGCTGGCCTGGGAGGGCTGGGCGACCTTCTACACCTTCAGCGAGGAACGGCCCGTGGACTTCGGTTCGTTCTGGCTCATCCTCGCCCAGCGCACCGACTTTCCGCTGGACGCGGTCAACACCTACGCCACGGCGCTGACGCTGCTCGGCTTCGCCGGCATCGCGCTGCTGGCACTCCGGGCGCCGCGCCGTCCCCGGCTGGCGCAGTTGGCCTTCCTCGTCGTGGCCGTCTTCATCCTCACCAACAAGGTCTACTCACCGCAGTACGTGCTCTGGCTGATCCCCCTCGCCGCTCTGGCCCGCCCCCGCTGGCGGGACTTCCTCATCTGGCAGGCCGGTGAGGTGCTCTACTTCTTCGGCATCTGGATGTATCTCGCGTACATCACCGGCGACGGCAATGAAGGGCTGCCGGTGGGCGGCTATCAGCTGGCCATCGCAGCACATCTCTTGGGCACGCTCTATCTCTGTGTGATGATCGTTCGCGATGCGCTACGGCCCGATCATGATGTGATCCGCCGTGGTGGGTCCGACGACCCAGGAGGAGGTGTCCTGGACGGTGCGCCCGATGTCTTCACCCTGCGCCGCCGGTCCTCCGCCATCGGCTGGGGCGTTTCACGTGAAACATGAAGGGCGGAACGCGTGACTGTCGTCACCGATCTCCGGACGCTGTGGCGCTTCCCCAACTTCCGGCGGTTGCTGACCGTCCGGCTGCTCTCCCAGTTCTCCGACGGCGCCTTCCAGGTCGGGCTGGCCACCTATGTGGTCTTCTCCCCCGAGCAGCAGACCACCCCGGGCGATATCGCGGCGGCCATGGCCGTACTGCTGCTCCCCTACTCACTCCTCGGCCCGTTCGCCGGTGTCCTGCTGGACCGCTGGCGCCGGCGCCAGGTGCTGCTCTACGGGAATCTGCTGCGGTCGGTGATGGCGGCCGTCACCTGTGCGCTGGTGCTTCACGGCGTGCCCAACTGGCTCTTCTATCTCTCGGCGCTCTCGGTGACCGGGGTCAACCGCTTCATCCTGGCCGGACTCTCCGCTTCGCTGCCACGGGTGGTGGATCCGGACCGTCTGGTGGTCGCCAACGCGCTGTCCCCGACCGCCGGCACGCTCGCCGCCACGGTGGGCGGCGGGGTGACCCTGGTGACCCAGGCACTCACCCACACCGCCGTCAGTGAGGACGCGCTGGCGCTGATCGCGGCCTCGCTGATCTACGGCGCAGCCGGCGTCGCCGCCCTGCGGATGGGCCGGGATCTGCTGGGGCCGAACCCGGCTGAGATTCAGCCGCGGGTGATGGCCGCGGTCGCCTCCACCGCGCGGGGACTGGCTGCCGGGCTGCGGCATCTCACCCAGCGCCGGTTGGCTTCCTGGGCGCTGGCCGGAGTGGTGCTGATGCGTTTCGGCTACGGCGCGCTGCTGGTGATGCTGCTGATGCTGGCCCGCAACTCCTGGGGCAACGACGGCAATGGCAGCGGCATGACGCTGCTCGGACTCGCGGTCGGCAGCACCGGCGCCGGCTTCTTCGCCGCCGCTGTGCTGACCCCCGGCGCGGTGACGCGGTGGGGACGGCTGGGCTGGTTCTCCCTCTGCGCCGCCACTGCCGCCGTACTGCTGCCTCCCCTCGGGCTGCCCTTCCACCCGGTGCCCATGCTGATCGCCGCCTTCGTGCTCGGGCTGACCTCACAGGGCGCGAAGATCGTCACGGACACCGTGGTGCAGTCCTCCATCGACGATGTCTACCGGGGCCGGATCTTCGCCCTCTACGACATGCTGTTCAACATCGCCTTCGTCAGCTCCGCCGGTTTGGCCGCGCTGATGCTCCCGCCCGACGGACGCTCCGCGCAACTGCTGTTGCTGGTGTCCGCCCTCTTCGCCATCACCGCGGCCCTCATCTTCCGGCTGCATCGCGGCACTGTTTCACGTGAAACACCGCCGTTGCCGCCCGTCAGCCCCGAGACGCCCACCAGTCCTTGAGCGCGGCCACGGCCGCCTCGTGCTCCATCGGGCCGTGCTCCAGGCGCAGCTCCAGGAGGTGGCGGTAGGCCTCACCGATCTCGGGCCCCGGGCCGATGTCGAGGATCTTCATGATCTCGTTGCCGTTGAGGTCCGGACGGATCGCGTCCAGTTCCTCCTGCTCCTGAAGCTGGGAGATCCGCAGCTCCAGTCCGTCGTAGGACTGGGAGAGCGCCAGCGCCTTCCGCTTGTTCCGGGTGGTGCAGTCCGAGCGGGTCAGCTTGTGCAGCCGGTCCAGCAGAGGGCCGGCGTCCCGTACGTAGCGACGCACCGCGGAATCGGTCCACTCGCCCGTGCCGTAGCCGTGGAAGCGCAGATGCAGCTCCACCAGCCGGGAGACGTCCTTCACCAGCTCATTGGGGTACTTGAGCTTGATCATGCGGGCCTTGGTCAGCTTGGCACCGACCATCTCGTGGTGGTGGAAGGAGACCCGGCCGTCCTTCTCGAAGCGTCGCGTCTTCGGCTTGCCGATGTCGTGCAGCAGCGCCGCGAGCCGCAGCGTCAGATCGGGGCCCTCGGTCTCCAGCGCGATGGCCTGCTCCAGCACCGTCAGGCTGTGCTCGTAGACATCCTTGTGCCGGTGGTGTTCGTCCCGCTCCAGCCGCAGCGCCGGCAGCTCCGGCAGCACATGGCGGGCGAGGCCGGTGTCCACCAGCAGGGTCAGTCCCCGGCGCGGGCGGTCCGCCAGTACCAGCTTGTTCAGCTCGTCCCGGATCCGCTCGGCGGAGACGATGGCGATACGGTCCGCCATCGCCGTCATCGCGGCGCGCACCTCGTCGGCCACCTGGAAGTCCAGCTGGGCGGCGAACCGGGCGGCCCGCAGCATCCGCAGCGGATCGTCGGAGAACGACGCCTCCGGTGTCCCGGGGGTACGCAGCACCCTGCGGGCCAGGTCCTCCAGGCCGTGGTGCGGGTCGATGAACTCCTTGCGCGGCAGGGCCACCGCCATCGCGTTGATGGTGAAGTCCCGGCGCAGCAGGTCCTCCTCCAGGGAGTCCCCGTAGGCGACCTCCGGTTTGCGGGAGTCCCGGTCGTACGCCTCCGACCGATAGGTGGTGATCTCCAGCTGATAGTCACGCTGACCATCGCCCGAGCCGTTTTGCCCCTCTTCTGGGGCCCGCTTGCGACAGCCGACCGTGCCGAAGGCGATCCCCACCTCCCACACCGCGTCCGCCCAGGGCCGCACAATGCGCAGCACGTCCTGTGGCCTGGCATCCGTGGTGAAGTCGAGATCGTTGCCCAGCCGCCCCAGCAGCGCGTCGCGCACCGAGCCGCCCACCAGGGCCAGCGAGAAGCCCGCTGCCTCGAACCGCCTGGCGAGATCATCGGCGATGGGGGAGACCCGCAACAACTCACTCACGGCCTGCTGCTGCACCTGGCTCAGCACGGGGAGGGACTGCGGGGCGTGGGTGTCTTTCCTGTCGTTCGGCACAACATCACAGGGTACGTGGCCCACCCTCACCGAACCGCCGCTTCCCCGGCCCGCTCCCGGGCACGGAGCCCCGTCAGGCATCGTTACCATGAGTGCGGGTTCTGGGACGAGGGAACGGGGCAATCGCGTGACAGAGGTGCCGGCGATGATCTCCCGTGCCCACCCGGACCGGAGCCGGGGCCCCGCCCTGCGCCGTGCCCAGCTGATCCTGGCCTCACTGCTCAGTCTGCTGGTCGTGCTTCCCCTGGTCACCGCCGTGAGCCGGGCGCCGCAGGCCGCGCCCGCCCAGGACGTCGGCAGCGGCCAGCGCACCGCCACCATCTCCCTCACCGAGATCGCCCCCGATGTCCCGGCGCAGGGCGACACCCTCACCCTGCGCGGCACCATCACCAATGAGGGCGACTCCGCCATCACCGGCAGTCGGCTGGCTCCCCGCACCGGCACTCTCCTGGACTCCCGGGAGGGTCTGAGCGAGGCGCTGGCGCGGACCGGCTTCGACTCCGCGCTGGACGGCCGGCTGGTCAACGAGCACGGTCAGGACATCGGCACCATCGCGCCGGGCATGTCCGCCACCTTCGACCTCCAGCTGCCCGTCGCCGATCTCGACCTCGGCGCGAACGGCGTCTATCAGTTGGCGGTCACCCTGACCGGCCAGACCGAGGCCGAGTCCTGGGACCAGATCCTCGGCGTGGGCCGCAGCCTGCTGCCCTGGCAGGAAGGGTCGGGCGACGCGGGCTCCGGCACCCAGCTGACCGTGCTGTGGCCGCTGATCTCCTCCACTCACCTCACGGCCGAGACCGACGCCGACGAGGAGCAGACCCCGGCCTTCCGCGACAACTCTCTGCTCACCGACATCTCCCCCGGCGGCCGGCTGCACGAGATGGTGACGCTCGGCGCCGACCTCCCCGTCACCTGGGTCATCGACGCCGACCTGCTCGCCTCGGTGGACGCCATGACCGAGGACTACCGCATCCACACTCCGGACGGTCTCCAGCCCGGCACCGGCCAGGAGGCCGCCCGCAGCTGGCTCGCCGCCCTCGATGACGCCGTGCGGGACCAGGACGTGATCGCGCTGCCCTTCGGCGACCCCGATCTCGCCTCGCTCGCCCACCGCGGCAAGGATGTCCCCGGCGCCCTGGGCCAGCTGCGCACCGCCACCGAGGTCTCCGCCCTGACGGTGGAGACCGTCCTGGGCGTCCAGCCCAGCACAGACTTCGCCTGGCCCGTCGAGGGGGCCATCGACCCGGACATCGTCTCCGTGGCCACCTCGGCCGGAGCCCACCACATCATCAGCCGCAGCGACAGCCTGCGCCCCGGCGACTCCCTCGGGTACACCGAGACCGCCGCCCGTCCGATCGGTGGCGGCACCACCGCGCTGGTCGCCGACAGCACGCTCTCCCGCCTCTTCGAGGCCGACATGAGCCTGCCGGCCAACGCCATCACCGCGCGCCAGCAGTTGCTGGGCCAGGCTCAGACCATCGCCCAGCAGGACCCGGGCCGTGACCGCAGCCTCCTGCTCGCCCCGCAGCGCACCCCGACCACCGACCAGGCCCGGGCGATGGCCGGCGCGATCACCGCTCTCACCGCGCACCCGGAGTGGATCACCTTCACCGGGCTGGCCGAAGCCGCCGACGCCCAGCCCGACCCCGGCGCCAACCGCCAGGTCCCGGGCAGCGGCGCCTATCCCGAGCGGCTGCGCGACCAGGAACTGCCCACCAGCGCCTTCCAGGAGATGCGCGAGACCCAGCGCACCCTGGACGACTTCCAGGTCATCCTCACCCGCCCCGGCCGGGTCACCACGCCCTTCGGCAACGCCATCCGCCGTGAGATGTCCGTCTCCTGGCGCGGCCACGCCACCGAGGCAGCCCAGTACCGCGCCACCGTGCAGAGCGATCTGACCGGCCTCACCGAGCGCGTGCACCTGATCCAGAAGACCAAGATCACCCTGTCCGGACGCAGCGCCACCATCCCCATCTCGGTGCAGAACAACCTGGTCCAGGGGGTGCAGAACCTGGAGCTGCGGCTGACCTCCAGCCGCAAGATCGGTCTGGACGTCGGCGACGCCCAGCAGGTCACCGTCAACGGCGGCCACAGCGCCTCGGTGAAGTTCTCCACCACCGCCCGCGCCAACGGCCTCACCTATCTGGAAGCGCAGCTGTACACGGCGGACGGCAAGCCGTACGGCACGCCGATGCGCTTCCAGGCCCAGGTCACCTCCATCACTTCCGCCGTGCTGATGGTGATCGCCGGCGGCCTGCTGCTGGTGGTCCTGGCCGGGGTCCGTATGTACACCAAGCGCAAGCGCGCCGCCCGGCCCGCCGACGCCGACACCGCGCCCGAGCAGGGAGCGGCCACCGAGCCCGCGCCCTCGGGTGAGAGCGGTGCCGACACCGGCGACGACGGCACCAGCACCCCTCCCGATGGTGAGAGGGTGGATCGAAGCGAGTGAGCCGGACTCCGGCCGGGAACCAGAGGTGGGGTAGCGATGCAAGCGCCGTACGACCGTGAAGACGGCCGGGATCCGGGGGACGGCGACCCGCAAGCCGACCCGTATCCCGCGGGCCCCTACCACCACCAGCAGCACCCTTATCAGCAGCCGCAGCAGCCGCAGTACCAGCAGCCCTACGCCCCGCGCGACCCACAGGGCTGGTCCGGCACGCCCCAGCAGCCCCAGCAGGATGCCTTCGCGCACCTCTTCCGCGACCAGCAGAGCCCGGCCGGGCCCGGCCCCGCCCAGGGCCCGGGCGGCGGCTACCCGGCCCAGCCGGCACCGGGAGCCGGCACGCTGGCCCCCGCGCCCGCCGCCCAACAGCCACCGCCGCCCCCGCCCGCCCCCGCTCCGGAGGCGGCCCCCGCGCCCAAGCGCGGCGGCAAGGCCGCCGGGATACTGCGCTCCAGCGCGATCATGGCCGCCGGCACCCTGGTCTCCCGGCTCACCGGCTTCGTACGCCAGCTGGTCCTGGTGGCCGCACTCGGCGCCGCCGTCCTCGGTGACACCTACACCGTGGCCTGGGCCCTGCCCTCGATGATCTACATCCTCACCATCGGTGGCGGCCTCAACTCCGTCTTCGTGCCCCAGCTGGTCCGGGCCATGAAGAACGACGACGACGGCGGCGACGCCTACGCCAACCGGCTGCTCACCCTGGTCATGGTCGTCCTGGGCGGCCTGGTGATCGCGGCCGTACTGGCCGCACCACTGCTCGTCCGCATGATGTCCGCCAAGATCGCGGACGACCCGGCCGCCAACGAGGTGGCCGTCACCTTCGCCCGCTACTTCCTGCCCACGATCTTCTTCATGGGCGTCCACGTGGTCATGGGCCAGATCCTCAACGCCCGCGGCTCCTTCGGACCGATGATGTGGACCCCGGTCCTCAACAACATCGTGGTGATCTTCACCTTCGGCATGTTCCTGTGGGTCTACGGCACCCAGCGCAGCTCCGAGCTCGGCGTCACCACCATCACGCCCGAAGGCGTCCGGCTGCTCGGTATCGGCACCCTGCTCGGCCTCGTGGTCCAGGCCCTGTCGATGATCCCGTACCTGCGCGCCGCCGGCTTCCGGATGCGGCTCCGCTTCGACTGGCGCGGCCACGGCATGGGGAAGGCGGCCAAGCTCGCCAAGTGGACCGTGCTGTTCGTCTTCGCCAACCAGGCCGGCCTGGTGGTCATCACCCAGTTCGCCACCTGGGCCGGTGACAACGCCGAACGCGCCGGATTCCCCGGTACCGGCTTCATCGCGTACAACAGCGCCCTGCTGATCTGGCAGATGCCGCAGGCCATCATCACGGTCTCCGTCATGGCAGCGCTGCTCCCCCGTATCTCCCGCTCCGCGGCCGACGGCGACACCGCGGCCGTACGGGACGACCTCTCGCACGGTCTGCGCACCTCGGCCGTGGCGATCGTGCCGATCGGCTTCGCCTTCGTCGCCCTCGGCATCCCCATGTGCACCCTGCTGTTCGGCTCCGCCGGCGACGAGGGAGCCCGGTCCTTCGGCTACATCCTGATGGCCTTCGGCCTGGGCCTGATCCCCTTCTCCGCCCAGTACGTGGTGCTGCGCGCCTTTTACGCCTACGAGGACACCCGCACCCCCTTCTACAACACGGTGATCGTCTCGGCCGCCTGGATCGTGCTGTCCGCCGTGTCCTTCGTCACTCTTCCCGACCGCTGGGTCGTGGCGGGCATCGCGTTCAGTTACGGAATCGCCTACGGTCTGGGCGTCTCCATCGCCTGGCGCCGACTGCGCGCCCGGATGGGCACCGACCTGGACGGCGCCCGCGTGGTCCGCACCTACATCAGGCTCGCCGGGGCCAGCATCCCCGCCGCGCTGCTCGGCGGCGGCGCCGGCTACGCCATCACCGGCGCCCTCGGCCACGGCACCATCGGCTCCCTCGCCGCCCTGGCCGGCGGCGGAGCGGTACTGCTGGCGGTCTTCTACCTCACCGCGCGCCGGATGCGGGTCGAGGAACTGACCGCCATGGTCGGCATGGTCCGCTCCCGACTCGGCCGCTGACCACCCGCGCTCCCACCGGCCGAAAACCGGTGGGAGCGCCCCTCGTCGGGAACGAGCCGGCCACGCGCTGTACAACCCCTGGCCGCACTCACATGTCGTGCAGGGTGACGGACTACCGGCACAATGAATCTGGCAGTGTCACCAGCGGCAGCCAACACGGGGAGGCGGATTCAACGGTGGCGGAACGGAGCACGGCGACCAGCCCTCCGCAGCGTTCGCAACGGGACGCGGAGCAGGCGGAGAGCGCCGGAACAGCGACGCCCAGCACACCCCCGGCGCCCTCCCGCGCCGCCGATCCGCACAGCGGCCACAGACTCGCCAAGCGGTACCGGCTGGAGGAGTGCATCACCCGGCTGGACGGCTTCAGCAGCTGGCGGGCCGTCGACGAGAAGCTGCGCCGGGCGGTGGGTGTGCACGTCCTGCCCGCCGACCACGACCGCGCCGCCTCCGTGATCTCCGCCGCCCGTTCCTCCGCGCTGCTGGGCGATCCCCGTTTCGTCCAGGTCCTGGACGCCGTCGAGGAGAACGATGTCGTCCACGTGATCCACGAGTGGCTTCCCGACGCCACCCCGCTCAGTACCGTGCTGCAGAGCGGCCCGCTGGACGCCCACGAGGCGTACGCGCTCGTCAGCCAGATCTCCCAGGCCATGGCCGCGGCCCACCGCGAGGGACTGCCTCATCTGCGGCTCACCCCCGCCACGGTCCTGCGGACCGGCCCCGGCCAGTTCAGGATCCGCGGCCTGGCCGTGGACGCCGCCCTGCGCGGCATCACCTCCGAGCACCCCCAGCGCACCGACACCGAGGCCATCGGTGCGCTGCTGTACGCCGCCCTGACCCAGCGCTGGCCGTACGGCGACGGCGGTTATGGCCTGAATGGCGTAGCGGGCCTGAGCAAAAGCTCGCGGGAGTCCCTGGCCACCCCCGAGCAGGTACGGGCGGGGGTGCACCGCGGCCTGTCCGAGCTCGCCATGCGCGCCATGGTCAACAACGGGGCCACCGCCACCAGCCAGCTGCAGCCCTGCACCACCCCGGAGGAACTCTCCCGGGCGATCGCCGCCCTGCCGCGCATCCCCGCTCCCGAGCCGCCGCCGGTCGATCTCGCGGGATACCAGCGCACCACGTACCAGCGCGGCCCACTGGGGGCCGGCAGCCCTCAGGGCGCGCCGCTGCCGCACACCGCCCCGGCACCGCCCGTACCGCCCACCCTGCCCGGCCGTACCGGGGCCGCCCTCAAGTGGGGGGTCTCCGCGCTGCTGATCGCCGCGCTCGCCCTGGGCAGCTGGCAGCTGGCCGACGCGCTGATCAAGGGCGACACCCCGGCCGACCCGCCCGCCAAGAGCGATCCGCCCGTCGCGGAGGAGGAAGTCTCCGACCCGCAGGTGCACGCGATCCAGGAAGCCGTCGAGTTCGACCCGGCCAAGCCCGGCGGTTCACAGAACCCCGAGGCGGTGCCCAACGCCTTCGACGGAGACCCCGAGACGTTCTGGCACACCAGCAACTTCTACGGGTACTCGAAGTTCGGCAATCTCAAGGAGGGGCTCGGCCTCGTCCTCGATCTGGGGGAGCCGAAGACGGTGGACACCCTCACGGTGAGCACCATCGGTGCCACCCAACTGGAGTTCCGGGTGGCGGGGCCCGATGTCACCACCCGGCCCACGAGCCTGGCAGACTTTCAACTACTGGCCCAGGGGGGCGGCGAGTCGCACACCCTCACCGCCGAGGAGCCCGTCACCACCCGGTTCGTTCTGGTCTGGCTGACGGACCTGCCGCAGGGAAGCGACGGCAACTACCGCGGCCGGGTCAGCGAGATCACCGTCTCCGGCTGATCAGCGGGCCGGCCCGCACCCGTCAGACCAGCGCGACCAGCACAACAGAAGGGGAGGATCCGCCGTGAGCAGGCGCACGCGACGCGTTCCCTCCACCTCCGCACCGCCGGACGGCCCCACCGACAAGGAGCTCCTGGCCCAGCACGCCGCTGGTGACCCGGACGCCTTCACCGAGTTGGTCCGCCGTCACCGCGACCGCCTGTGGGCCGTCGCCATCCGCACCCTCGGCGACCGCGAGGAGGCAGCTGACGCCGTCCAGGACGCGCTGGTCTCCGCCTACCGGGCCGCCCACACTTTTCGCGGCCAGTCCGCCGTCACCACCTGGCTGCACCGGATCACCGTCAACGCCTGCCTCGACCGGCTCCGCAAGGCCAAGACCCGCCGCGCCACGCCCGTGCCGGAGCCACAGCGGCTGGAGACCCTGCTCGAACCCCATGAGTCCGCCGCCGCGCCCGCCGAGCGCCAGGACCTGCGCCGTCAGCTGCGCACGGCACTGGAGGTCCTGCCCCCGGAACAGCGCGCCGCCCTGGTTCTGGTCGACATGCAGGGCTATCCGGTGGCCGAAGCCGCGGCCATCCTCAATATCCCGGTCGGCACCATCAAGAGCCGCTGCGCCCGGGCCCGCGCCCGGTTGCTGCCGCTCGTCAGTCATCTCCATCCCCGTGAATCCGAGGACGACTCCTCACCGGACCGAGCGGGCAGGAACCGGACACCAGGTACATCCGTCCCACCTCCGAGAGATACCGGAGAGAATGGGGCCGTGCGGGGTGGAGGCGGACGCACATGACTGATATGCATCCCGAGCCCGCTGATATCGCGGCTCTTGACGACGATCTGCACCCGGCCGCAGAGGCACGCCGGCTGCGGGCACATCTGGCCGACTGCCAGGAGTGCCGACAGGTTCAGCAGGAACTCCAGCTACTGCGCCAGGAACTGGCCCAGATGGCAGCTCCGGAGATGCCGCCCGATGTCGCGGCCCGGATCGACGCCGCGCTGGCGGCCGAGGCTGCCACGACACCCGTCGGCGGCCGCCGGTTCCGCGCCCTCGTTTCACGTGAAACAGGACGCTGGCCCCGGCTGGCGCTGGCCGCCGTGGGCACAGTGGTGGCCCTCGGCCTGGGCACCATCGTGGTGCAAGGGCTCAACCTCGGCGGTACCGGAGTCACGGACGAGCCGGTCACGGAGGCAGCCGCTGACGGTGCCGAGGATCCGCTGGAGCATCAGGTGCGTGAACTGCTGGCAGAGGCGGATGTGCCGCAGTACGCCGACATTCTTGAGTCCGGGGAAGCCGGCGCGCTCGCCGAGGAGTCCGAGCGGGAGTCCGGCGGGCCCGTCCCGGAAACCACCGAGGCGGCGGAGCCCGGCGGCAGCGACAGCTTCGGGGCGGCCTCTGCCCCCATCCCCTCCTGTGTCGAGTCGGCGATCGGCCGCACCGAGGACCCGCTGGCGGTGGAGCCGGAGCGTTACGAGGGCAACGACGCCTATCTCGTCCTGCTGCCGCACTCCGTGGACCCGCTCCGGGTGGACGCCTACGTGGTGGACGCCGACTGCGTGAGCGCCTCCCCGCCGGTCGAGGGCGAAGTCCTGGCCAAGGAGAGCTACCCGCTCGACCGGTAACCCCCTCGCACCACCCCCTCGGGGGCGGCTGACCGCCGGGAATGTCTGGGACCCTAGGATCTGTTACTGGACTGTGGACCCCATCCGGGGCCCTGGGTGAGTGCCCCGAGACAAGGAAGAATTCCGTGAGCGACGTCCGAAACGTGATCATCATCGGCTCCGGACCCGCGGGCTACACCGCCGCGCTCTATACCGCCCGTGCCTCCCTCAAGCCGCTGGTCTTCGAAGGCGCGGTGACGGCGGGCGGCGCACTGATGAACACCACCGAGGTGGAGAACTTTCCCGGCTTCCAGGACGGGATCATGGGCCCGGACCTGATGGACGGCATGCGGGCCCAGGCCGAGCGGTTCGGCGCGGAACTGATCCCGGACGACATCGTCGCCGTGGACCTCTCCGGGGACATCAAGGCGGTCACCGACACCGCCGGCACCGTCCACCAGGCCAAGGCGGTCATCGTCGCCACCGGCTCCCAGCACCGCAAGCTCGGCCTGCCGAACGAGGACGAGCTGTCCGGCCGCGGCGTCTCCTACTGCGCCACCTGCGACGGCTTCTTCTTCCGCGAGCAGCACATCGCCGTGATCGGCGGCGGTGACACCGCGCTGGAGGAGGCCACCTTCCTGTCCCGGTTCGCCAGCACCGTCACCGTCGTGCACCGGCGGGACACCCTGCGCGCCTCCAAGGCCATGCAGGAGCGTGCCTTCGCCGACCCCAAGATCACCTTCCTGTGGGACAGCGAGGTCGCGGAGATCCAGGGCGACGGCAAGCTCTCCGGCCTGAAGATCCGCTCCACCACCACGGGTGAGCTCTCGGACCTCCCGGCCACCGGCCTGTTCGTGGCCATCGGTCACGACCCCCGGGTGGAGCTGTTCAAGGGTGTCCTCGACCTGGACCAGGAGGGCTACCTCAAGGTCGACGCCCCCTCGACCCGCACCAACATCCCCGGTGTCTTCGCCGCCGGCGACGTGGTCGACCACACCTACCGCCAGGCCATCACCGCCGCCGGTACCGGCTGCTCCGCCGCCCTGGACGCCGAACGCTACCTGGCGGCCCTCAGCCACTCCGAGGCTGCCGAAGCCCTTCAGGCCTGACCTCACCCGCCTCCCGCCCGGAGGCGCCCTCCCACCCCACACCCTCGCAATCCGAAGGAGAACCACCATGGCGGATGCCAAGTCCGGCGCAAAGGCCACCATCACCGTGACCGAGGCCGACTTCGACGAGAAGGTCCTGCAGAGCGACAAGCCGGTTCTGGTCGACTTCTGGGCCGAGTGGTGCGGCCCCTGCCGGCAGGTGGCGCCCGCCCTGGAGGCCATCGCCGCAGAGAACGCGGAGAAGCTCACCATCGCCAAGGTCAACATCGACGAGAACCCCGCCATCGCCGCCCGGTACGGGATTCTCTCCATCCCCACCATGAACGTCTACCAGGGCGGCGAGGTCGCCAAGACCATCGTGGGCGCCAAGCCCAAGGCCGCGCTGGAGCGTGACCTGGTCGACTACATCGGCTGACATCACCCCGCCGAACCGGGCGCCACGCGCTCATGCGGAAGGCCCGCTGTTTCACGTGAAACAGCGGGCCTTCCGCATGGAACGAGCCGTGTGCTTACTCGTCCTCGGACTCCTCGCCCTGCAACTGCTGCTCCAGGACCCGGTCCTCGCCCGGGGCCAGCTGACCCAGGATGCGCTCCAGATCGTCCATGGAGGCGAACTCCACCACGATCTTGCCCTTCTTCTGCCCCAGGTCCACCTTCACCCGGGTCTCGAAGCGGTCCGACAGCCGGCCGGCCAGGCCGTCCAGCGCCGGCGAGATCAGCTTGCCCGCCCGGGGCTTACGGTGCCGGCCACCGCTCTTGACCGCTGCCGCCTGCACGCTGACGATCTCCTCGACCGCACGCACCGACAGACCCTCGGCGACGATGCGCCGGGCCAGCTTGTCCTGCTCCTCGGAGTCGTCCACCGACAGTAGCGCCCGCGCGTGACCGGCCGACAGCACGCCCGCCGCCACCCGCCGCTGCACCCGCGGCGAAAGCCGCAGCAGTCGCAGCGTGTTGGACACCTGCGGGCGCGACCGCCCAATCCGGTCCGCCAACTCGTCGTGGGTGCACTTGAAGTCCCGCAGCAGCTGGTCGTACGCCGCCGCCTCCTCCAGCGGGTTCAGCTGCGCCCGGTGCAGGTTCTCAAGGAGGGCGTCCAGCAGCAGCTTGTCGTCCTCGGTCGCCCGGACGATCGCGGGGATCGCCTCCAGGCCCGCGTCCCGGCACGCCCGCCACCGGCGCTCGCCCATGATCAGCTCATAGCGCTCCGCGCCGAGCTGCCGGACCACCACCGGCTGAAGCAGGCCCACCTCCTTGATGGAGGTGACCAGTTCCGCGAGGGCGTCCTCGTCGAAGACCTCACGCGGCTGCCGGGGGTTGGGAGTGATGGCGTCCAGGGGCAGCTCCGCGAAGTGCGCGCCCGCCACCGTTCCGGCCTCCTGAACACGCGGCAGGTCCGGCTCCGGAGCGGGCCCGGGAACCTCGCCGTACACCTCGGGCTCCGGCGGCGAGACCACCTTGGCCGCGGCGGTCCCCCGCTCGGGGGTCAGCACCGGCACCGCGCTGGGCGAGGTGGTGCCACCCTGCTCCACCGTCGGCGTGGTGGTCTCCGGGCCGCTCGGCGCCGCCGGAATCAGCGCACCCAGCCCGCGCCCCAGACCCCTGCGTCGTTCGCTCACTGATGATTCCCCTCATGCTGCCGTGGAATGGGGCCCCGCAGGGCAATCTCCCGGGCCGCCTCCAGATAGGACAGCGAGCCACTGGAACCCGGGTCGTACGTGAGGACCGTCTGCCCATAGCTGGGCGCCTCCGAGATCCGCACCGACCGCGGGATGTTGGTGCGCAGCACCTCCTTGCCGAAGTGGCCGCGCACCTCCTCCGCCACCTGTGACGCCAGCCGGGTCCGGCCGTCGTACATCGTCAACAGGATGGTCGAGACATGGAGATCGGGGTTGAGGTGGCCGCGCACCAGCTCCACGTTGCGCAGCAACTGGCCCAGACCCTCCAGCGCGTAGTACTCGCACTGGATCGGGATGACGACCTCTGCGCCGGCCACCATCGCGTTGACCGTCAGCAGCCCCAGTGAGGGCGGGCAGTCCACGAAGATGTAGTCCAGCGGCTGTTCATAGGCGCTGATGGCGCGCTGGAGGCGGCTCTCACGGGCCACCACGGACACCAGCTCGATCTCGGCGCCGGCCAGGTCGATGGTGGCAGGAGCACAGAACAGTCCCTCGATGTCCCGGACCGGCTGCACCACTTCGGACAGCGGGCGGCTGTCGATCAGCACGTCATAGATGGAGGGGACCTCGGCGTGGTGGTCGATGCCCAGCGCCGTACTGGCGTTGCCCTGGGGGTCGAGGTCGATGACCAGCACCCGGGCCCCGTGCAGGGCCAGCGAGGCCGCCAGGTTCACCGTGGTGGTGGTCTTGCCGACGCCGCCCTTCTGATTGGCGACGATCATGATGCGGGTACGGTCCGGACGGGGCAGGCCGCCGCCGGCCCGGTACATGGCCGCGACCGTCTGCTGCGCCGCCCGCCCCACCGGGGCATCGGCCGCCGCGGGCGCGCTGTGGGCGATGTCAACGGCACCGCCCGGCGCGTCCACCGGCTCGGACCGGGGTCCGGGGACGGGATCGGCCGTCTGCCCAGCGATATTGGCGTCGGACCGCAATGGTTCACTCTCCTCGACATGCGAAGGCTCCGTGGAGTCAAAGCCTGCCATGTCTCGGGGGTTGTGAACCAGCGAGGCCCGGTTACGTGTGGACAACTCGGGGGGTGTGGATACGTCGGTCACCCTTTTGGAGGCCGACGACGACTTACGGTCGCGCGGCGCGGCGGCCGCGCGACCACGGCTGAGGATTCCGTTCAGCAGTGAGCGGCGTTTCACGTGAAACACGATGCCCACGCCACGCCGCTCACGGCCGGGCGACACTCCGCGCCCGGGATATATTCAGCTCTTTTGCCTGGTTCGGTGGTGCCGCACCGGGAGAATCCGGCTCAGCGCGCCCGGCGTCCGCCGCGGTTCCCCCGGCTCGGCCAGCCGTCCCGGCTCCCGCGCTGCGAGCGCGACGCCTTGGCCCGCTTCGCAGCGAAGCGCACCCCGCCCGGGCTCTCCCCGACCTCGACCCGCACCACAGTGGACAGCGGATCCACCAGACCCTCGCCCACCTGAAGCACCGAGGTCTCCACGACCCCCAGCTTCCCGAGCGCCGCCCTGGCCGACTTCAGTTCCTGCTCGGCCGTGTCGCCCTTGATGGCGAGCATCTCGCCGTACGGACGCAGCAACGGAACGCCCCATCCGGCCAGCCGGTCCAGCGGGGCCACCGCCCGCGCCGTGACCACGTGCACCGGGGTGAAGCTGCCCAGCACCTCCTCCGCCCGGCCCCTGACCACGGTCACGTGGTCCAGGCCCAGAAGCTCCACGACCTCCTGGAGGAAGTTGGTGCGCCGCAGCAGCGGCTCCAGCAGCGTGATCTCCAGGTCCGGCCGCACCAGCGCCAGCGGAATGCCGGGCAGCCCGGCACCCGAACCGACATCGCAGACCGTCACGCCCTCGGGTACGACCTCGGAGAGCACCGCACAGTTCAGCAGGTGCCGCTCCCACAGCCGGGGCACTTCGCGGGGGCCGATCAGCCCTCGCCGTACCCCGGTGTCGGCCAGCAGTTCCGCATAGCGCACCGCGTCCGGCAGCCGGTCCCCGAAGACCTCCGCGGCCACCGCCGGCGGCGGTGACAGCTCGGCGTCCGGCGACGGCCCGGGTGTCGCGTCCCCGCTCACGGCAGGACGACCACGCGGCGCTGCGGTTCCTCGCCCTCCGACTCACTGCTCAGACCGGCCGCCGCGACCGCGTCGTGCACGACCTTGCGCTCGAACGGTGTCATCGGGCTGAGCTTCACCGACTCGCCCGACTCCTTGACCTGCTCCACGGCCTCCTGGGCCAGCGCGGTCAGCTTCTCCCGCTTCTGCGCCCGGAACCCGGCGATGTCCAGCATCAGCCGGCTGCGCTCACCGGTCTCCCGCAGGACCGCGAGCCGGGTCAGCTCCTGGAGCGCCTCCAGGACCTCACCGTCGCGGCCGACCAGCTTCTGGAGATCACGCGAGGTGCCCTCGGAGATCACCGACACCGCGGCACGGTCCGCCTCGACATCCATGTCGATGTCACCGTCGAGGTCGGCGATGTCCAGCAGCCCCTCGAGGTAGTCGGCCGCGATCTCGCCCTCCTGCTCCAGGCGGGTCAGGGCGTCGGTGCCCTCAGCGGCGGTCGAGGTGGTGTCCGTCACGGGGGACTCCTTCATCACTTCTTGCTGTTGGGGGACTTGGGCTTACCCGGCTGCGCCTTCTTGGGCCGCTGCTTGCCCTGCTGCTTCGGCTGAGCCCGCTCGGGCTTCTCCGGCTTCTCCGGCTGCTCGGCGGCGGGCTGGCCGCTCTCCGGCTTGCCCTGCGGATGGGTGCCACCGGACTGCCGCTGCGACTTGCTCTGCCGCTTGGGCTGGGTACGGGTGCCCCGCGCCGTCTCGGCGGCCTTCTTGGCCTCCGCCACGGCCGGGTCCTCCTTCAGCTTGCCCTTCTTCTTCAGCCGCTCCTGGCGCTGCTGGAAGGCGATGCTGCCCGGGGTGGGGTTGCGCGTGATGACGTACATCTGCTGGCCGAGCGTCCACACGTTGGTGGTCAGCCAGTAGATCAGCACACCCACCGGGAAGTTGATGCCGAAGACGGCGAACATGATCGGGAAGATGTACATCAGCATCTTCTGCTGATTCATGAACGGCGTCTTGACCGTCAGGTCCACGTTCTTCGTCATCAGCTGGCGCTGGGTGAAGAACTGCGAGGCCGACATCAGCACGATCATGATGACCGTGACCACCCGGACGTCCACCAGGGAGGCGCCCAGCTCGGCGAGCTTGTCGGCGCTGTCCAGGAAGCGGGCCGCGATCGGGGCGCCGAAGATGGTGGCCTCACGCGCGCTGGTGACCTGCTCCTGGGTGAGCACGCCGACCTTGTCGTTGTTCGCGATGTGGTTGAGGACCTGGAAGAGCGCGATGAAGAACGGCGACTGCGCCAGGATCGGCAGACAGCTGGAGAGCGGATTCGTACCGGTTTCCCGGTACAGCTTCATCATCTCCTCGGACTGCCGCTGCTTGTCGTTCTTGTAGCGCTCCTGGATCTTCTTCATCTTCGGCTGGAGCGCCTGCATGTTGCGCGTCGACTTGATCTGCTTGAAGAACAGCGGGATCAGGGCGATCCGGATCACGACCACCAGGGACACGATCGACAGGCCCCAGGCCCACCCGCTGTCCTCGTTGAAGACCAGGCTGTACAGATCGTGGAACCGGATGACGATCCACGACACTGCGAAGTAAAGGGGACTGAGGATCGAGTTGATCGTGTCCACGAGTCAGACTCCTTGGGCATTGTGAGAGGCGCCCCCGGATGGGATCTGGGGGAGAGTCCGGTGCCGCCAGCGATCACGCAGACGCCGATGCCAGACGGGACGCTTACGCGGCGGCACGTGGTCCACACCACCGGGAGACCAGGGGTTGCACCGCAGGATGCGCCATGCGGTCAACACGGATCCCTTGATCGCGCCGTGCCGACCGACCGCTGTGTATCCGTAATGGGAGCACGACGGGTAGTAACGACAGACCGGCCCGAGCAGCGGGGAGATGGTCCACTGATACAGCTTGATCAGCAGCAACAGCGGGTACTTCACTGACGTACCCCTCCCAGCAGCCGCTCCAGCGCGGCATCGAGATCCCGGGCCAGCTGATCGTTGTCGGCGGTGCCCGCGCCGGGCAGGGCCCGGACAACGACCAGGCTACCGGGGGGCACCCGGAACAGCCGGGCCCGTATGAGATGCCGCAGGCGCCGCTGTACGCGATTGCGCACCACGGCGTTGCCCACGGCCTTGCTCACGACGAAACCCGCACGCGCCGGAAGAGGACTCTCCCGGCCCGCGTGCGGGTCCGTACCACTGCTCAGATGGACGACGAGACGCCGATTACCGGCCCTGCGACCACGGCGTACCGCGGTCGCGAAGTCCTCACGCCGCCGCAACCGGTTCTCGGGGGGCAGCACCGCATGGACCCGTCGATCCGGCGGCGGCTCAGGCCGACAGCCGAGCGCGGCCCTTGGTGCGACGGGCGGTGATGATCGCGCGGCCGGCACGGGTCCGCATGCGCAGCCGGAAGCCGTGGGTCTTGGCCCGACGACGGTTGTTCGGCTGGAAAGTGCGCTTGCTCACTCGGGGGCTCCAGAAGTTTTCGGTGTACCGGCACAGGCTGCCGAGACAGGATGCGGCGGGCCGACAGGCTGCCACCGTGCGCCCACGAGGGACTCGCAACGGAACGATTTCCCGCTCACACGGGAAGGGCGGACCATCGGAGGCAGGCGGCAGCAGCCGTCGACAATGAGACCTGGCAACGGTACGTGCGACACGGCCGTACGGTCAAACCGGACCGGGGCCGGTTGTACACACCCTGTGGACAATGACTTGATGTCCTTGCGCCCCGCTGACTAACGTGGCTCAACTCGACATCTATGTCCCGGTCGCCTCCGCGTCACACCTCATGACCACAGCCGGCGCCACCCCAGCGAGTGAGAGAGCGTGCCCCGTGGCTGACCTACCTGCAGATCTTGCCGCGGTGTGGCCCAGGGTGCTGAGCGCCATCCTCGCCGAGGGGCAGGGCGTGGAGTCCAAGGACCACCGCTGGCTCCAGGACTGCCGCCCGCTCGCCCTGGTCTCCGGCACCGCCCTGCTCGGCGTCTCCAACGAGTACGCCAAGAGCGTGCTGGAGGGCCGGCTGGCGCCGATGATCGGCGAGGCGCTCAGCCGCGAGTGCGGGCAGCCCATCGGGCTGGCGATCACGGTCACCGCCCCGCCGCCCGAGCCCCAGGCCGCCGCACCGCAGCACCAGCCACCGCAGCACCAGCCACCGCAGCACCAAGCACCACAGCACCAGGCACCGCACCTCCCGGAGGAGCCCGCCCAGGGGCCCGCGCCCCGCCACGAGCAGCACCGCCCCGCCGAGCCGGCCCGCGACGGGTACGACGGGGGGTACGGCGGCTACGACGGCGGCCGGTACAACGAGGGCGGTGGCAGCCGCGGCGGGTACGAGAGCTACGACCAGGAGCTGCCGACCGCCCGGCCCGCCTACCCGGACCACCCCCAGGCGCCGCGCCCGGCGAGCGGTGGCCGCGCCCCCGGGAGCTGGCCGGGCCCGGACGGCTATCCGCAGATCCCCGCCCAGCCGGCCCGCTACAACCGGCACGAGCCGCCGGCCTACGACTCCGGCTACCGCGGCTACGACCACACCCCCCAGCAGCAACTGCCCCCGGACGCCCTTCCCGGCCAGAACAGCGGACCCGGCTCCGGGCAGCACGGTCCGGGGCAGGGACGCGGCCAGGGGCACGGCCAAGGGCCCGGCTCCTCGCTGCCCGAGCCGGCCTCCGGCGGCGGCAGCGGAGTGGGCCCGGCGGAGCCCACCGCGCGGCTGAACCCCAAGTACCTCTTCGACACCTTCGTCATCGGCGCCTCGAACCGGTTCGCGCACGCCGCGGCCGTCGCCGTCGCCGAGTCCCCGGCCAAGGCGTACAACCCGCTGTTCATCTACGGCGAGTCCGGCCTGGGCAAAACGCATCTGCTGCACGCCATCGGGCACTACGCGCGCAGCCTCTACCCGGGCACCCGGGTGCGCTACGTGAGCTCGGAGGAATTCACCAACGAGTTCATCAACTCCATCCGCGACGGCAAGGCGGACGCGTTCCGCAAGCGCTACCGCGACATGGACATCCTGCTGGTGGACGACATCCAGTTCCTGGCCTCCAAGGAGTCCACGCAGGAGGAGTTCTTCCACACCTTCAACACCCTGCACAACGCCAACAAGCAGATCGTGCTCTCCTCGGACCGGCCGCCCAAGCAGCTGATCACCCTGGAGGACCGGCTGCGCAACCGCTTCGAGTGGGGCCTGATCACCGACGTCCAGCCGCCCGAACTGGAGACCAGGATCGCGATCCTGCGCAAGAAGGCCGTCCAGGAGCAGCTGAACGCCCCGCCGGCCGTGCTGGAGTTCATCGCGTCCCGGATCTCCCGCAACATCCGGGAGCTGGAGGGCGCGCTGATCCGGGTCACCGCCTTCGCCAGTCTCAACCGGCAGCCGGTGGACCTCGGGCTCACCGAGATCGTCCTCAAGGACCTGATCCCCGGCGGCGAGGAGTCGACCCCGGAGATCACGGCGGACGCGATCACCTCCGCCGTCGCCGAGTACTTCGGCCTGGGCGTGGAGGACCTGGCGGGCTCCTCCCGCAGCCGCACGCTGGTCACGGCGCGGCAGATCGCCATGTACCTGTGCCGGGAGCTCACGGACCTGTCGCTGCCCAAGATCGGCCAGCACTTCGGCGGCCGGGACCACACCACCGTCATGCACGCCGACCGCAAGATCCGGGTGCTGATGGCCGAGCGCCGGCCCATCTACAACCAGGTCACCGAGCTCACCAACCGCATCAAGAACGGCTGAGCCGGCCGCCGCACGCACCGCAGGACCTCACAGCGCCCCCGGGACCTCCCGGGGGCGCTGTTCGATTACGGGGTCCCACGGGCCGGTTTTCCACAGAACGGAGGGTCCCTGGGTGTCCACACCCTGTGGGAACGGCGCGTCGCCCACATCTGTGTCCACAGGGGGTCGGGCGATCGGTCTTCTTCGCAGGTCAGTCGGCTGTGGAAACGTGGATAACGATCTTCCACAGGCTGTGGACAACGCCCGGGGTGGACTGGTGTTCACCTCGGGTTTCCCCAGGCGAACCCGCTTGATCCACAGGAGAGGCCAGGTTACCCACAGGTGATCCACAAGGCTGTCCACTGTTCGGCAACACAACGCGCCGACTCACCGTTGAGGGTGAATCGGGTCACAGCGAGGGGCCGCGCGCCCTGTTGATAAGGGGGCCGGATTCTGTGGACGCGGCTGTGGGTAACTCGGGGGCTTCTGTGGACGCCTGTGGACGACCGGGCCGCCGTCCACAGGGACCCCCTGTTCATCCACCGGTCCATGCACAGGGCATGTGGACAAAAAACCGGGCCTGAGCTGGGAAAAGGGAGTTATCCACGGTTTCCACAGGCCCTACTACTACTACGACACAGTTAGAGCGGGGAAGTCGTTTCGAAGTGGGTGCTGTGGATGAACGGGCCTCCTGCGGTCTACCCGTCCCGGATCGATTTGACGCACTCGAGCCCCTACTGTCAGTGCCGTGCGTCAGACTGGTGGCCGGTAGAGAGCCAGCAAGGCAGCAAGGGCTGGGAGCAGCCAGCGACAGCAGGAGGCGGCTGAAGTGAAGATCCGGGTAGAACGCGATGTGCTCGCGGAGGCGGTGGCATGGGCCGCGCGGAGCCTGCCGGCCCGACCGCCGGTGCCGGTTCTCGCTGGCCTGTTGCTGAAGGCCGAGGACGGCATGCTGAGCCTGTCCGGCTTCGACTACGAGGTCTCGGCGCGGGTCTCGGTGGAGGTGGACGCCGAGGAGGAGGGCACCGTCCTGGTGTCCGGCCGGCTGCTCGCCGACATCTGCCGGGCGCTGCCGAACCGTCCGGTGGAGATCTCCACCGACGGGGTGCGGGTCTCGCTGGTGTGCGGCTCGTCCCGGTTCACGCTGCACACGCTGCCGGTGGAGGAGTACCCGGCGCTGCCGCAGATGCCGACCGCGACCGGCACCGTGCCGGGCGAGGTGTTCGCGTCCGCCGTCTCCCAGGTGGCGATCGCCGCGGGCCGAGACGACACCCTGCCGGTGCTGACCGGTGTGCGGATCGAGATCGAGGGCGACACGGTCACCCTGGCCTCCACCGACCGCTACCGTTTCGCGGTGCGCGAGTTCCTGTGGAAGCCGGAGGTCGCCGATGTGTCGGCCGTCGCCCTGGTGCCGGCGAAGACGCTGCTGGACACCGCGAAGTCGCTCAGCGGCGGTGAGACGGTCTCCCTGGCGCTGTCGGGCTCGGGGTCCGGCGAGGGCCTGATCGGCTTCGAGGGGGGCCGGGCGGCGTACCACCACGCGGCTGCTGGAGGGCGATCTGCCGAAGTACCGCACGCTGTTCCCGACCGAGTTCAACTCGGTGGCGGTGATCGAGACGGCGCCGTTCGTGGAGGCCGTCAAGCGTGTGGCGCTGGTGGCCGAGCGGAACACCCCGGTGCGGCTGAGCTTCGAGCAGGGTGTGCTGACGCTGGAGGCCGGCTCCAGCGACGACGCACAGGCTGTGGAGCGCGTGGACGCGGACCTGGAGGGCGACGACATCTCGATCGCCTTCAACCCGGGCTTCCTGCTGGAGGGTCTGAGCGCGATCGACTCCCCGGTGGCGCAGTTGGCGTTCACCACCTCGACGAAGCCGGCGCTGCTCAGTGGCCGCCCGGCGAAGGACGCCGAGGCGGATCAGGCGTACAAGTACCTGATCATGCCGGTGCGCCTGTCCGGCTGAGACGGGACGGCACCGGCTGATCGGGAGGGTGAGGGTCGCCCCTCACAAGATCGCGGTATGCCGGTGCGCCTGTCCGGCTGAGACGGGACGGGTTACCGGATCGCGCCGTACGGTCACCGACCGTACGGCGTCAGCCGTCTGAGCGGCTGACCCCGCAGGTGAGCGCGAGGGCGCGGGCGTAGGCTCGGCGTGAAGTGTTGAGCACGATGAAGGAGTCCTGATGGAGCTGGGTCTCGTCGGCCTGGGCAAAATGGGCGGGAACATGCGGGAACGCATCCGCCGTGCCGGTCACACCGTCGTCGGGTATGCCCACCAGCGGGATGTCTCGGATGTGCACAGTCTCAAGGAGCTGGTGGATTCGCTGGCCGCGCCCCGCGTGGTGTGGCTGATGGTGCCGGCCGGTGAGGCGACCCAGTCCACCGTGGACGAGCTGGCCGAGCTGCTGGAGCCCGGGGATGTCGTCGTCGACGGCGGCAACTCGCGGTGGACCGATGACGAGAAGCACGCGCGTGAGCTGGCGTCCAAGGGCATCGGTTTCGTGGACTGCGGCGTCTCCGGTGGTGTGTGGGGTCTGGAGAACGGCTACGCGCTGATGTACGGCGGTGACGCCGAGCACGTGGCGCGGGTGCAGCCGATCTTCGACGCGCTCAAGCCCGAGGGCGAGTTCGGCGCGGTGCACGCGGGCAAGGTGGGTGCCGGGCACTTCGCGAAGATGGTCCACAACGGCATCGAGTACGCGATGATGCAGGCCTTCGCCGAGGGCTGGGAGCTGCTGGAGACCGTGGACTCGGTCACCGATGTGCGCGAGGTCTTCCGGTCCTGGCAGGAGGGCACGGTGATCCGTTCCTGGCTGCTGGACCTGTCGGTGCGGGCGCTGGACGACGACGAGCACCTGGAGCAGCTGCGCGGCTACGCGGCCGACTCGGGTGAGGGCCGCTGGACGGTGGAGGCGGCGATCGACAACGCGGTGCCGCTGCCGGCGATCACGGCGTCGCTGTTCGCGCGGTTCGGTTCGCGGCAGGACGACTCGCCGCAGATGAAGATGATCGCGGCGCTGCGTAACCAGTTCGGTGGTCACGCGGTCGAGAGCAAGTAGCGGCGGGCCGGCGGGGCGCATCGTGCATGTGACGCATCTGTCGCTGGCGGACTTCCGGTCCTATGCCCGGGCCGAGGTGGAACTCGGCCCGGGCGTTTCGTCGTTCGTGGGCCCGAACGGGCAGGGGAAGACGAATCTGGTCGAGGCGGTCGGCTATCTGGCGACGCTGGGCAGCCACCGGGTGTCCTCGGACGCCCCGTTGGTGCGCTCCGGGGCGGAGCGCGCCGTGGTGCGGGCCGCGGTGGTCGAGGGGGACCGGCGCCAGCTGGTGGAGCTGGAGCTGAATCCCGGGCGGGCGAACCGGGCGCGGATCAACCGTTCCTCGCCGGTGCGGCCGCGGGATCTGCTCGGGATCGTGCGCACGGTGCTGTTCGCGCCGGAGGATCTGGCGCTGGTGAAGGGCGATCCGGGGGACCGGCGGCGGTTCCTGGACGAGTTGGTGACGGCGCGGGTGCCGCGGCTGGCGGGGGTGCGGTCGGATTACGAGCGGGTGCTGCGGCAGCGGAACACGCTGCTGAAGTCGGCGGCGATGGCGCGGCGGCACGGTGGCCGCGGGGTGGATCTGTCGACGCTGGATGTGTGGGATCAGCATCTGGCGCGTGCGGGTGCCGAGCTGTGGGGTCAGCGGCTGGGGTTGCTGGCGGCGGTGGGGCCGTTGGCGGACAAGGCGTACGAGGAGCTGGCGCCGGGGGGCGGTCCGGTCGGGCTGGAGTACCGTTCGGCGGCCACCGAGGAGTCGTTGGAGGGGGAGCCGGGCCGCGACGAGTTGTACGGGGTGCTGCTGGCGGCGCTGGGGGAGGCGCGCAAGCGGGAGATCGAGCGGGGGGTGACGCTGGTGGGGCCGCACCGGGACGAGTTGGTGGTGCGGCTGGGGGAGTTGCCGGCGAAGGGGTACGCCAGTCACGGGGAGTCGTGGTCGCTGGCGCTGGCGTTGCGGCTGGCGGCGTACGGGCTGCTGCGGGAGGAGGGCCCGGAGCCGGTGCTGGTACTCGATGACGTCTTCGCGGAGTTGGACGCGCGGCGGCGGGACCGGCTGGCGGGGCTGGTGGCCGGCGGGGAGCAGGTGCTGGTGACGGCGGCGGTGGCCGAGGATGTGCCCGCGTCGTTGGCGGGGGCGAGGTTCGCGGTGTCGGACGGGCGGGTCGAGCGTGCCGAGTGACGGGAGCGGGCCGCAGGGCCGGGGGGCCGGGCAGGGGAAGAAGGACGGCGCGGGGGCGCCGGAGCCCACCGGGGTGGATCTGGCGCGGGTGGCGTTGCGGGCGGCGAAGGCGCGGGCCAGGGAGCGCGGTGATCAGGCCGGTCAGCGCCGGCAGGCGCGGCGTGGTGGGGGTCTGCGGTCGGGGGCGCGTCCGGGTGGGCGTGATCCGCTGTTGCTGGGGGCGGCGGTGGAGCGGTTGCGGGTGGAGCGGGGCTGGGAGGTTCCGCTGGCGGTGGGCGGGGTGATGGGGCGCTGGCCGGAGTTGGTGGGGCCGGAGATCGCCGCGCACTGTGAGCCGTTGTCGTTCGACGAGGCGGAGCGGGTGCTGGCGGTGCGCTGTGACTCGACGGCGTGGGCCACGCAGTTGCGGTGGATGGCGCCTCAGGTGGTGCGGAAACTGAACGCGGATGTGGGTCAGGGTTCGGTGCGGTTGATCAAGGTGCTGGGGCCCGGTGGTCCGCCGCGTTCCGGTGGTGCGGGTGGCCGGTTGAGGGCGCCGGGAAGCCGTGGCCCGGGCGACACGTATGGGTAGATTTGTTCCCCTTGCGATGTGATGCCGGTCACGTTGCTGTGGGTTGACAGGTGAAGGCGCTGTGCGCCGCCTGGAGCGGATGCGGCCCCGGGGCCGCATATGGGGAGTCGGGGGATGCCAGTTCAGGGCGGCACATGCGGACTCAGGGGCCCGCAAACCGCCATCGAGGTTGGCGCTAGCGGTAGACTGGACCGCATCCGTGCTGTCACGGACCAAGTCGAACGACGCAGCCGTTTCTGTGGGAACGCAAACGGCTCGCGCTGTGCCAGAAAGGGCGCTTCGTGGCCGATTCCGGCGATTCCAACAACAACATTCCGACCCCCGGCGAAGAGCCGGAGGTCGCGCTCGGTGTGCCGGCGGAGGCTGCGGCGTACGACGCCAGTGCGATCACGGTGCTGGAGGGCCTGGACGCGGTGCGTATGCGCCCGGGCATGTACATCGGGTCGACCGGTGAACGCGGTCTGCACCACCTGGTGTACGAGGTGGTGGACAACGCGGTCGACGAGGCGCTGGCCGGTTACGCGGACACCATCGATGTGACGCTGCTGGCGGACGGCGGGGTCCGGGTCGTGGACAACGGCCGCGGTATCCCGGTGGGCGTGGTGGCCTCGGAGGGCAAGCCGGCGGTCGAGGTCGTGCTGACGGTGCTGCACGCGGGCGGCAAGTTCGGCGGCGGCGGTTACGCGGTCTCCGGCGGTCTGCACGGGGTGGGCGTGTCCGTGGTGAACGCGCTGTCCACCAAGGTGGCGGTGGATATCCGTACGGACGGTTACCGCTGGACGCAGGAGTACGCGCTGGGCGTGCCCACCGCCGAGCTGGCGCGGCACGAGGAGACGTCCGAGACGGGCACGACGGTCTCGTTCTGGGCCGACGGCGACATCTTCGAGACGACGGTCTACTCCTTCGAGACGCTGTCGCGGCGTTTCCAGGAGATGGCGTTCCTGAACAAGGGGCTGACCATCTCGCTGACCGACGAGCGGGCGGCGGCGAAGCAGACCTCGGGTGCGGACTCGGTGGCGGCGGAGGACGACGACCAGCCGCGTACCGTGACCTACCACTACGAGGGCGGCATCTCCGACTTCGTGCGGCATCTCAACTCCCGCAAGGGCGAGCCGGTGCACCCCTCGGTGATCGACATCGAGGCGGAGGACACCGAGCGCAAGCTCTCGGTCGAGATCGCGATGCAGTGGAACACCCAGTACAGCGAGGGGGTCTACTCCTTCGCCAACACCATCCACACGCATGAGGGCGGCACCCACGAGGAGGGCTTCAGGGCGGCGCTGACCGCGCTGGTCAACCGGTACGCCCGGGACAAGAAGCTGCTGCGCGAGAAGGACGACAACCTCACCGGTGAGGACATCCGCGAGGGTCTGACGGCGATCATCTCCGTCAAGCTGGGCGAGCCGCAGTTCGAGGGCCAGACCAAGACGAAGCTCGGCAACACCGAGGCGAAGACGTTCGTGCAGAAGATCGTGCACGAGCACTTCACCGACTGGCTGGACCGCAACCCGTCCGAGGCCGCCGACATCATCCGCAAGTCCATCCAGGCGGCCACCGCCCGGGTGGCGGCCCGCAAGGCGCGCGATCTCACCCGCCGCAAGGGTCTGCTGGAGACGGCCTCGCTGCCCGGCAAGCTCAGCGACTGCCAGTCCAACGACGCCGCCAAGTGCGAGATCTTCATCGTGGAGGGCGACTCGGCCGGCGGCAGCGCCAAGGCCGGCCGTGATCCGCAGTTCCAGGCGATCCTGCCCATCCGCGGCAAGATCCTCAACGTGGAGAAGGCCAGGATCGACAAGGTCCTGCAGAACACCGAGGTCCAGGCGCTGATCTCGGCGTTCGGCACCGGTATCCACGAGGACTTCGACATCGACAAGCTCCGCTACCACAAGATCATCTTGATGGCGGACGCCGATGTCGACGGCCAGCACATCAACACCCTGCTGCTCACCCTCCTCTTCCGCTTCATGCGCCCCCTGGTCGAGGCCGGACACGTCTTCCTCTCCCAGCCGCCCCTGTACAAGATCAAGTGGGGCCGCGACGAGTTCGAGTACGCCTACTCCGACCGGGAGCGTGACTCCCTGATCCTGCTGGGCCGCGAGCGCGGCAAGCGCATCCGCGAGGACTCCATCCAGCGCTTCAAGGGCCTGGGCGAGATGAACGCCGAAGAGCTGCGCGTGACCACCATGGACATCGCGCACCGCGTGCTGCGCCAGGTGACGCTCGATGACGCCGCCGCCGCCGACGACCTGTTCTCCATCCTCATGGGCGAGGACGTGGAGGCACGCCGGTCCTTCATCCAGCGCAATGCCAAGGACGTCCGGTTCCTGGACATCTGAGCACCACCCACCTGGCAGCCGTAGCAGCCTGAGCAGCTTGAGAGGAATCCGACTTCCGTCATGGCCGACGACATCACTCCCCCCTCGGACGGCGGGGACTCCCCCATCGCCGAGAACCCCGCCGCGGTGCTCGAAGAAGAAGTGGTCCAGCGCATCGAGCCGGTGACGCTCGAGACCGAGATGCAGCGTTCGTATCTCGACTACGCGATGAGCGTGATCGTCTCGCGCGCGCTGCCCGACGTGCGCGACGGCCTCAAGCCGGTGCACCGGCGCGTGCTGTACGCCATGTACGACGGCGGGTACCGCCCCGAGCGCGGCTTCTACAAGTGCGCCCGCGTCGTCGGTGACGTCATGGGTACGTACCACCCGCACGGCGACAGCTCCATCTACGACGCCCTGGTGCGGCTCGCCCAGACCTGGACCATGCGGATGCCGCTGGTCGACTCCAACGGCAACTTCGGCTCCCCGGGCAACGACCCGGCCGCCGCCATGCGGTACACCGAGTGCCGCCTGGCGCCGCTGGCGATGGAGATGCTCCGGGACATCGACGAGGAGACCGTCGACTTCCAGGACAACTACGACGGCCGCAACCAGGAGCCGACGGTCCTCCCGTCGCGCTTCCCCTCCCTCCTCATCAACGGCTCGGCCGGTATCGCGGTCGGCATGGCCACCAACATCCCGCCGCACAACCTGCGCGAGGTCGCGGCCGGCGCCCAGTGGTACCTGGAGCACCCCGAGGCGAGCCCCGAGGAGCTGCTGGAGGCCCTGATCGAGCGGATCAAGGGCCCCGACTTCCCCACCAGCGCGCTGGTGGTGGGCCGCAAGGGCATCGAGGAGGCGTACCGCACCGGCCGCGGCTCGATCACCATGCGGGCGGTCGTCGCGGTGGAGGAGGTCCAGGGCCGGCAGTGCCTGGTGGTCACCGAGCTGCCGTACCAGGTCAACCCCGACAACCTCGCGCTGAAGATCGCCGATCTGGTGAAGGACGGCCGGGTCGGCGGGATCGCCGACGTGCGGGACGAGAGCTCCTCGCGCACCGGCCGCCGGCTGGTGATCGTCCTCAAGCGGGACGCGGTCGCCAAGGTGGTGCTGAACAACCTCTACAAGCACACCGACCTGCAGACCAACTTCGGCGCCAACATGCTGGCGCTGGTGGACGGGGTGCCGCGCACCCTGTCGCTGGACGCGTTCATCCGCAACTGGGTGAACCACCAGATCGACGTGATCGTGCGCCGCACCCGCTACCGGCTGCGCAAGGCCGAGGAGCGGGCGCACATCCTGCGCGGTCTGCTGAAGGCCCTGGACGCCATCGACGAGGTCATCGCGCTGATCCGGCGCTCGGACACGGCCGATGTGGCGCGCGGCGGCCTGATGCGGCTGCTGGAGATCGACGAGATCCAGGCGAACGCGATCCTGGAGATGCAGCTGCGCCGCCTCGCGGCCCTGGAGCGGCAGCGGATCATCGCCGAGCACGACGAGCTCCAGGCGAAGATCGACGAGTACAACGCGATCCTGGCCTCCCCGGCGCGGCAGCGCACCATCATCTCCGAGGAACTGGCGGCGATCGTCGCCAAGTTCGGGAACGACCGGCGCACCGCGCTGGTGCCGTTCGAGGGCGACATGTCCATCGAGGACCTGATCGCCGAAGAGGACATCGTCGTCACGATCACGCGCGGCGGCTACGTCAAGCGCACCAAGGCGGTGGACTACCGGGCGCAGAAGCGCGGCGGCAAGGGGGTGCGCGGCACCAAGCTGCGCGAGGACGACATCGTCGACCACTTCTTCGTCTCCACCACGCACCACTGGCTGCTGTTCTTCACCAACAAGGGCCGGGTGTACCGGGCGAAGGCGTACGAGCTGCCGGACGCCGGCCGCGACGCGCGCGGCCAGCACGTGGCGAACCTGCTGGCGTTCCAGCCCGATGAGCGGATCGCCGAGATCCTCGCGGTGCGCGACTACGAGGCGGCGCCGTACCTGGTGCTGGCCACCAAGTCGGGTCTGGTGAAGAAGACCGCGCTCAAGGACTACGACTCGCCGCGCTCGGGCGGGGTCATCGCCATCAACCTGCGGGAGATGGAGGACGGCCGCGACGACGAGCTGATCGGTGCCGAACTGGTCTCGGCGGACGACGATCTGCTGCTGATCAGCAAGAAGGCGCAGTCCATCCGGTTCACCGCCACCGATGACTCGCTGCGGCCGATGGGCCGGGCCACGTCCGGGGTGAAGGGGATGAGTTTCCGCCCCGGTGACGAACTGCTGTCGATGAACGTGGTGCGGGCGGGCACGTACGTGTTCACCGCCACGGACGGCGGTTACGCCAAGCGGACCCCGGTGGACGAGTACCGGGTGCAGGGCCGCGGCGGCCTGGGGATCAAGGCGGCGAAGATCGTCGAGGACCGCGGTTCGCTGGTCGGCGCGCTGGTGGTGGAGGCCACCGACGAGATCCTGGCCATCACCCTGGGCGGTGGCGTGATCCGTACCCGGGTGAACGAGGTGCGGGAGACCGGCCGTGACACCATGGGCGTCCAGCTCATCAACCTCGGGAAGCGGGATGCCGTCGTCGGCATCGCACGCAATGCCGAGGCGGGCCGGGAGGCCGAGGAAGTCGAGGCCATCGAGGGCGACGGCGGCGCCGAGGGCGACGCCGGCCCGGTCACAAGCGACGAGGAGTAGGCGTGAGGGGTGCCGCGGGCGCCGCACAGGGCGCTACGAGCGGTACGAGCAGTGAGGCCGGGCCACAGTCCGCCGGGCCGTCCCAGGAAGAGACGACTCGTGGGGGTTCCACGATGACCAGCGCCAGACCGGTGGATCCTTATTCACAGGACGGGCAGACCGGCCAGACGTACCATCCGCCGCAGGCCTACCCGGCGCCGCCGGGCGGTGCCCCGTCCGTCGGCCACCAGGGCGGCGGCGGGGGCACCTCCGGCGGAGGCACCCTGGGCGGTGGCACCTCCGGCGGAGGGGTGCGCCGGCCGCGTACGGGGGCCCGTACGGTGCCGCGTACCCGCAAGGCGCGGCTGCGGGTGGCCAAGGCCGATCCGTGGTCGGTGATGAAGGTCAGCTTTCTGCTGTCGATCGCGGTCGGCATCTGCACGATCATCGCCGTGTGGGTGCTGTGGATGGTCATGGACGCGATGGGGGTCTTCTCCTCCATCGGTGACGTGATCATCGAGGCGACGGGCGCGGAGGACGGCTCGGGCTTCGACCTGGAGGCGTTCCTGTCGCTGCCGCGGGTGCTGATGTTCACCACGCTGATCGCGGTGATCGACGTGGTGCTGGCCACCGCGCTGGCCACGCTGGGGGCCTTCATCTACAACCTGTCGGCGGGCTTCGTCGGCGGTGTGGAGGTCACCTTGGCGGAGGACGAGTAACCGCAGATCAGGGTTCCGCCAACCGATTTGGGAAGCGGGGCCGGGATGCGCTAACCTTGCCGTGCGCGAGGGGCTATAGCTCAGATGGTTAGAGCGCATCCCTGATAAGGATGAGGCCACAGGTTCAAGTCCTGTTAGCCCCACCAGCGTGAACGCCCCCGGCCGGGTTCGGCCGGGGGCGTTCTGTGTCACCGGTTGACGCCAACCGCCGGTCGGGGCACCGCGCTCGGCGGGTCCGCCCGACCGGGTGAGCCCTGCTCGCTCTTGACAGCGGCGCTTCGCCCGGCTCATTCGGTATCATCGGGCGGCGGATGATTGTTTACGTCGAAGAAGGACGAGGTAGCGCGGTGAAGAAGCTCCTCCTGGTCGCACTGGCCACCGTCGGTGGCCTCCTCGTGTACCGGCAGCTCCAGGCCAAGAAGGCCGAGGACGACCTCTGGACGGAGGCCACGGACACCGTGCCGGCCGACTCCACCCCAGCGGGCGTCTGACTCCCAGGCATATCGCCTCCGGGCCCCTGCCGCGCAGCTAGCGGCCGGGGCCCGTTGTGCTGTCGTGCGGCTCCTGGTGGCCGTCCAGGCGGCGCAGTCCGTCGAGGACGATGTCGGTGGTGCGGGTGATGGCGGCGTGCAGGTCCTCGGGGGAGCCGCCGTTCTCCAGGACCACCGAGGCGACCAGTTGCTGGGCGCCGCTGAGCGCGCCGATGGCCGTCATGGCGTCGAGCGGGGTGAGTTCACCGGCGAAGACCTCCGTCAGGGCGTCGGCCAGATCCCGCTGGAGGGCGAAGGTGAGGTGGAGTTCGCGGGCCTGGAGGGCGGGGACCGTGGCCACCAGGGCGTCGCGGACGGGAGCGAGGGCGAAGAGCCGGTCCACGCCGGTGTCCCGGTCGGTGGTGATGCCCCGTACGGTGCGGCGCAGCAGTGTGCTCAGGCTCTCGCCGGGGGCGCGGTCGCTGATGATGGCCAGCGCGTGCAGGCGGCGCGGCTCGAAGTCGAAGAAGACCACATCTTCCTTGCTCGCGAAGTAGCTGAAGAAGGTGCGGGTGGAGATGTCGGCCGCGGCGGCGATCTGATGGAGCGTGGTGCGCTCGTATCCCTGTTCGGCGAACAGGCGCAGGGCGGCTTCGATGAGGGCTTGCCGGGTGCGGCGTTTCTTGCGTTGGCGCAGCCCCGGTTCCTCGGTCACGGCGAGAACCTAGCACACCGTGGCCGAAAATAGCGCTTGCTGAAAATTTTCACGAGATGAGATTTTGCATCGAGTGCTGTTTTCCGGGGTAAGGCGTGGTCATGAGCGATGTGACGATGCCCGGCACAGCTGCCGAACCCGCACCACAGGCGCTGCCCCTCGCCCGGCCGAACCCCTTCGATCCGCCGCCCGGGCTGACCGCCCCGGCCGGCGAGCCGCGGATCCGCCGCATGACCTTCGCCGACGGCCACCTCGGCTGGCTGGCCACCGGCCACACCACTGCCCGCGCGATCCTCGCCGACCCCCGGTTCAGCACGCGCCCCGAACTCAACCACCCGCCCATGGGGCGGCCCGAGAAGCCGAAGGACGTCACCCCCTCCGGCTTCTTCCTGTTGATGGACCCGCCCGACCACATCCGCTACCGCAAGCTGCTCACCGGGCAGTTCACCGTGCGCCGGATGCGGCAGCTGGAGGGCCGGATCGGCGAGATCATCACCGAGCGGCTCGACGCGATGGCCGCCGCCGGAGCCCCGTCCGACCTGGTACAGGACTTCGCGCTGCCCGTCCCCTCCCTGGTCATCTGCGAACTGCTCGGCGTCCCCTACTCCGACCGGGCCGGTTTCCGGCGCGACACCGAACAGCTCATCGACTTCGAGCTCCCGGAGGAGGAGGTCACCGCGGCCCTGGACCGGCTGACCGGCTACCTCCAGGGACTGGTGGCCGCCAAACGCGCCGAGCCCGCCGACGACCTGATCAGCTCCCTGGCCGCCGACCCCACGCTCTCCGACCGCGAGATCGCCGGCATGTCCACCCTGCTGCTCATCGCAGGACACGAGACCACTTCCAACGTGCTCGCGCTGGGCACCCTCGTCCTGCTGACCGATCCAGCTGTGCGAGCGGCCGCCGCCGATCCGGTCACCATCAACACCACCGTCGAGGAACTGCTGCGCTACCTCAGCGTGGTGTACGTCCTCGTGCGTACCGCCGTGACCGATGTCGAGATCGAGGGGCAGCTGATCCGGGCCGGCGAGACGGTGACCCTCCACCTCGGTGCCGCCAACCGCGACCCGGAGCGCTTCACCGACGCGGACCGCCCCGACGCGGCGGCCGACCGGCCGGGGCATCTCGCCTTCGGCCACGGCATCCACCAGTGCCTGGGCCAGCAACTCGCCAGGATCGAGCTGCGGCTGGCCTTCCCCGCCCTCCTGCAGCGCTTCCCGGGACTACGGCTCGCCGCCCCGCCCGAAGAGGTACCCGTACGCACCCGGGCCGCCATCCACGGGCTGCACCGGCTGCCCGTCACCTGGTGAGCGGGGAGCGGACCGCCGTGCGGATCACGGCGGATCAACAGGTGTGCGTGGCGGCCGGGATGTGCGCGCTCACCGCGCCCGAGGTCTTCGACCAGGAGGAACACCAGGGCACCGTCGTCCTCCTGGCCCCCGAACCCACCCGGGAGCAGGAGGCGCTGGTACGCGATGCGGTCGCCCTGTGCCCGTCCGGCGCGCTCCGAGTGAGCGGCGGGTAGACCGGCGGGCAGGACGGGGCCCGGTACGTCACGGGGTCGCGGGGCCCCGTGACCATGGACCGGATACGACGCGCGGACAGGGGGCTCGCGGGCGCGGCGGGCACGATGCTGATGCTCATGCCGGCCGCGCCGGCACGTAGCCCACGACGCTCGACGTGTTGGCCCCGGGCGCCCAGGTACTGAAGGACGACCGGTGACGGACGGGCTCGGGGTGCTGCTGCTGGTCGGCCCCGGGCGGACGGCGGCTGCGCGACCTCCACCCGCTGCCGTGCGCCCAGGGCCCTCCTCACCGGTCAGCAGCTCGACGGCCGCCGCGAGGACCTCCCTATCAGCCCTGGTGGCTCTCGTAGTGCTCGACGGCCTCACGGGTGCGGGCGATGCCGTAGATCCGCAGGAACTCCGCAAGTTCGGGATGGCTGTCGGTGAGCAGCCGGGAGGCGCTCTGGATCTCGGTGGCGTCGGAGACCGAGCGCAGCAGCGCCTGGATCTCGCGGACGACGCGCTTGGTGGGGTTGGCGGGGATGCCCAGGGAGCCGGAGCGGGCGGTGCCGGAGTGGGCGCCCAGGACGTTGCCGCCGGAGTTGCGGCGGATGTCGTCCATGGCGGCGGTGGCCTCGGCGGCGCTCAGGTGGCCGGCGCGTACCTCGGTGGCAAGTTCCTGCAGCGCGCGGACCCGCTGGACGACGGCGGGGTTGCCGATCTTCGCCCGCTGTCCGCTCATCAGCTGGGAGAGCATGGGTGCCGACAGCCCGAGAACGACGGCGAGCCGTGCCTGGTTGAGGCCGAGGTCGGTGATCAGCCTGCGGAAAAGGGTGCCCAGGGGCTCTCCGTACCAGGTGGTCTGCTGCTCTCTCGCCTTCTCCGTGGCCTCCTGCTGGGCTGAGTCCATCGTTCTCTCCCCTTTGTTCTCCCCTGATCGCTTCACGTGAGCGAAGTTGCGCGTCATCCTACGGAGCGCGGTGGCGCGGGGCGATACCCGGTCGGTTTCCGGTGGGAAGATTGGGTACGCTAGGGCATGCCCGAGAGGGCCCCGGGGCCTTAGCTCAGTTGGTAGAGCGCCGTCTTTGCATGGCGGATGTCAGGAGTTCGACTCTCCTAGGCTCCACGTTGGATGCCCTCCGAACGGCGGAAACGCAGTTCGGAGGGCTCTTTTGTGCCCACTGGTTCTCGCTGGGCGCAGAGGCGGTCCGTGCCTCCCAAGGGGTTGGCTTCCCCTGTCTCTCCCGGTGATCTCCTGGGCCGGACCACGGAGTGCGGCTGCGGAGAGGTGAGTTGATGGGTGAGCCAGCCGCCCTGCGCGTCCCCGACGGGCTCCGCGGGCTCCTGGCCCGCTGTCAGCGGCTCGCCGATGGCCGAGGTGTTCCGGTGGCCCCGGCTCAGCGCAAGGTCCGCCGCGAGTACGAGACCCTGGTCGGCACGCTCACGCCATGACCATGATCGTTCTCACCGACAACTGACAACCGACAACCGACGTACCGACCCCGGGGCCGATGCCGGACAGAGCGACGTCGGTGGTCATGTCGTCGCAGACTCGCAGTGCGCCTTTGTCCACGGCGTTCACCGCGGTCTGGTGTGCGGGGGGGCGTCTGTTACCTGATCATGAGATTTCTAGGCCCCCGCCGCGCCGAAGGACGTCTGCCGCGCGGTCCTGCGCGGGGCAGCCGAGGCGGGGAGGCGTCGGCGGGGCGAGGCCGCGCTGCGCTTGCGTCGCTCGGCCACCGGCGCGGTGATCGTGACGGGGATGCCGGAAGGTGCCTGGGCGCCGGTGATCTGGCTCAGCGCCTCTTCGCCCGAGCGGATCTGGGTGGTCCGGGGCACGATCCCGGCGGCGGTCATGAGACGGCTCATGTCGCGGCGCTGGTTCGGGGTGACGAGGGTGACGACGCTGCCTGACTCGCCGGCCCGCGCGGTGCGGCCACCGCGGTGGAGGTAGTCCTTGTGGTCGGTCGGCGGGTCGATATTGACGACGAGGTCGAGGTTGTCGACGTGGATGCCGCGTGCGGCGACGTTGGTGGCGACGAGCACGGTGACGTGTCCGGTCTTGAACTGGGTCAGGGTCCGGGTGCGCTGCGACTGTGCTTTCCCGCCGTGCAGGGCGGCGGCCCTCACACCGCTGGCCAGCAGGTGGTCGGTGAGCTTGTCCACAGCGCGCTTGGTGTCCAGGAACATGATCACCCGGCCGTCGCGGGCCGCGATCTCGGTGGTCGTACGGTTTTTGTCCGCGCCGCGCACATGCAGTACGTGGTGCTCCATCGTGGTGACCGCGCCGGCGGATGGGTCGACGGAGTGGACGACCGGGTCGGTGAGGTAGCGGCGGACCAGAAGGTCGACGTTGCGGTCGAGGGTGGCGGAGAAGAGCATCCGCTGGCCTTCGGGGCGCACCTGGTCCAAGAGCGCGGTCACCTGGGGCATGAAGCCCATGTCGGCCATCTGGTCGGCCTCGTCCAGGACGGTGATCGCGACCTGGTTCAGCCGGCAGTCACCGCGGTCGATGAGGTCCTTGAGCCGGCCCGGCGTGGCGACGACGACTTCGGCGCCGCCCCGCAGCGCGTTGGCCTGGCGGCCGATCGACATTCCGCCTACGACGGTCGCCAGGCGCAGCTTCACGGAGCGGGCGTAGGGGGTGAGTGCGTCGGTCACCTGCTGGGCCAGCTCACGCGTCGGGACGAGGATCAGGGCAAGCGGCTGGCGGGGCTCGGCGCGCCGGCCCGCGGTGCGGGCCAGCAGGGCGAGGCCGAAGGCGAGGGTCTTGCCGGATCCGGTGCGCCCGCGTCCCAGGGCGTCGCGGCCGGCGAGAGTGTTGGGCAGGGTCGCGCCCTGGATCGGGAACGGGGCGCTCATGCCCCGCGCGGTCAGCGCGGCCAGCAGCTGGGCGGGCATGTCGAGGTCGGCGAACGCCTCGGCCGCGGGCAGTGCGGGCGTGATCGTCTTCGGCGGGGCGAACTCGCCCGAGGCCGCGGCGGAACGCCGACCATGGCCGCCCGAGCGGCTCGGGCTCCCGGAACGGCTCGGAGCGGGCGAGCCGAAGCGAGTGCCCCGGCCCGTAGCGGCGCCGGAACCGAGAGCGGGGCCGCCGGTCCGGCGGGTCCGGGGGGTGCGGTCGTTCGTGCGTGTGGGGTTCATTTGAGAACCTTCCTTGATACGGCACGTATCAAGGAATTTCCGCAGCGGAAGGGCAGCACGGGGAATCACAAGAACGGGCCGAAATGGAATGCTGAATGAATATCGCCTGCTGTGAACCCGGTCCGGGGCGGAGGCGATGAAATGGGTGACGTCATTTCGGAGTGAGACCCCGGACATCGATGGGTGCGGCCCGGGAAAGACGTGCACTCCTGGAGGAGAGCTGGGGGTCTGTCCTGCGGGAGGCATCACTGAGGGGAATTCCGTAGCTGTGGCCCGCGCCCCGAGAGATGCGGCCCAGCTACGAAGTGCGCGTCAGCGTCAGGCGGGAATGATGTTTTCGGCCATCGGGCCCTTTTGGCCCGATGCGAGGTCGAAGGTGACCTTCTGGCCTTCGAGCAACTCGCGGAAGCCCTCGGCGGCGATGTTCGAGAAGTGGGCGAACACGTCAGCACCTCCACCGTCCTGCTCGATGAAGCCGAAGCCCTTGGCCGCGTTGAACCACTTCACAGTGCCAGACGCCATGTCATATCTCCTTGTGGGGCAGTACGCCGACACCCGCGATCCACGGATACCGGGTCGCCGCGATGATGCCCGGCCCGGAGAACTACCGGATACAAAACGCTTTTCTCGGCTGAACTCTGATGTAAGCGTTGAAGTTTTTGGGAACCACAACTGCAACTGATATCGACAGTAGCATGCGGTAGTGGCCCGCGCACGGCCGATAAAGTGAATTTGTTCGCTGTGATAAACACGCTGTCCGCGCGACATGGTTAACCCTCGTCCCGCGGCAATAGATATTGGCTCACACGCGAAACAGTGTTCCGGTGGAAGCGGTCGTCACATACGGCTCGGCGGGCGCGATCGTCGCGGCGGCAACCTTTTTCCCGGCGGCGGCCCATGAGCGCGTCCTGACGCGTTCATGGCCGCTCACCCATGCCCCGGATCCCGCCACCATCGGCTGACGGCCGTTGGCCATCGTCGGTGGCGTACCCGTCGGGTGGGCGGTCCGCCCGGGGCCCGGCCCGCAGTACGCTCCGCGCACAGGCGGGACCGGGCCGCCTCAGCCCGCGGTTGTCGGCTTCTGTGAGGCGGCGGCCCGGCGGTATTCGGCGTTGATGCGCTGGGCTTCCTCGAGCTGGTCTTCGAGGATGACGATGCGGCAGGCGGCTTCGATGGGGGTGCCCTGGTCGACGAGCTCCCGGGCACGGGCGGCGATGCGGAGCTGGTAGCGGGAGTAGCGGCGGTGGCCGCCCTCGGAACGCAGCGGGGTGATGAGGCGGGCTTCGCCGATGGCGCGGAGAAAGCCCTGCGTGGTACCGAGCATCTCGGCGGCCCGGCCCATCGTGTAGGCGGGATAGTCGTCGTCGTCGAGACGGCCGAAGGAGTCGTCTGCTGTCATTGGCACCTCTCTGCGGAACGCGTGGAGGGGCCCGGGTGCCGTACGGCACCCGGGCCCCGAAGGAACTGCTACACCATCTGCCGGCCCTGATACTGCGCCGGCCTTCTGTGTCCGCCGGCCCGACCTGAACGCTGTCGGGGCTGCGGGGATCGCGGTTGCTTGACCGGAGACCACCTCACTATCGATGTCCTGCGGTACCTGGGCTCAAAAATCCGCCCAGGCGATCCTGATGGTGCCTGCCTCCTCCGTTCTTCCCTCTGGGATCAATCACTTGCCTACTGCTGTCCTGCACAATGCTCGGTGGCCTGTCACAGCACCACCCTTCGACAGCCGGCCCCGTTGCCCGTCCTGCGTCTGCTCCGGCTTGGAACCTCACTGTCGAACCTCCCGGTGCGTGCGTCCGCAGCCGACGCCTTCACCGAGGTGCTGCCCACACTGCTGCGTGAACTGCGGTACTGCTCTCGGCGGCCCCTGATCACTACGGGCCACCCGGTCCGGTCGTCAGCCCCGTCGCCGTCCTGCAACAACCCTGGCTTCGAAACTCCACCACCGCACCGTCCTGCGAACTGCGGATACTGCTGCCCGGCAGTTCGTGTCTGCCGGGCCCTGCGGTCTTTCTGGTTACGAGAGAAACCATAGCTACACCGCTGCCCAATGTCTACTCCGGCCGACATAGATTTTTGTGACCCAGGCAGAGAGATAGTCGGTACAGGTCACGAGATGGGTGCCCGGCGGTCCAGCTCCGGCCAGGCTCACCCACTACGCCAGGGTGCGGCCGTAGAGCTCTGGCGGGCTGATCAGGAGGACATCGTCGCGGTGGGCGGTGATGGCTTCCAGGTCGGGCCAGAAACCGTGGAGGGAGAAGAGCGCGAGGACCGCGCCTTCCGTGTGGTGGCCCTGCCGGGCGAGGAGGGCGCGGATGTGTTCGAGGCGGTCGAGGTCCTCGGGGCCGCGCGGTCAGGCGGTCGCCTTGGCCTCGCCGACCAGCCGGATGGTGCGGTGGGCCTGACGGGGGGATTCGCCGGGGCCGAGGAGAGTGACGTCGACTTCGTGCCTGGTGCGGGCGGTGCTTGGTTGAAGCGGATCACCGGGTCGGGGACCAGTTGGGAGAGGGAGCGCTTCTTGAGGAGATCCCGGTCGCGCCGGGCGTATCCGGCTGCTTCCAGGACTTCGAGGGCGTGTGCGGTGGTGGAGCGTTCCTTTCCGATGCGGGCGCCGATCTCCGTGGGGGTCGTTGCTCCGCCGACCATGGCGCCCAGCAGGGGGTAGGAGGCGGACCGCTGGTCCAGGCGCGGGTCCTCGCGCAGGAGGTATTCGGTCTCGGTGCGCGAGTACAGCGGATGTCCGGGGGTGAGGAGGCCATTGGCGGCGAAGGCGTCGAAGCCGGCCGGGTGCTGCGGTGTGTCGTGTTCGGCGAGTACCTGACAGCCCGGGACACCTCCGCAGACGGCGTCGACCAGGAACGCGGTGTGCAGGTCCTCGATGTCCCAGGACCGGCGGGCGGCGCGGAAGCCCAGCGGACTCGGGCGCAGGTCGAGCGTGGCACGCCCGCGCAGTGCCTGCTGGCCCGAGAGTAGGTCGTGCATGACCGACAGGGCCGATCCGCACAGGACGATGCCACCGTGGAGTGCCGCTCGGCCCGCGCCGGACTCGTAGCGAGCCTCCTCATACAGGGACTGGAGCAGCAGGCGCAGGATGGCCGCCCAGTCGTCACCCGGGGGTGGGGAGAGGGCTGATGGGAGGAACTGCCGTCGCTGTTCGGCCGAGCTGCCTGCTGCCCGTGCCGGGCTGGAGCACTGAGCGGCACCGGGTAAGCGAGTGCGCTTGCGACGGGTTCTCATCGATCTGGCCGACGGGCGGACCCGCACCCTCGAACTGGATAATCCGCCCCGCTCCGATTGCGTATGCAATCATGCTGAGGCCCGTGCTGACATGGCAGCACGGGCCCGGGACCAAGCCGGATCGAGTCGGACCCAGAAGGATGGAAACGGGGGCGTTCATCCCGGTTCTTTCTTGGTGGTCGCGACGGTTGGGGCGTCGGATACGTGCTGTCCGTGCTCACGTCGCCGTTCACCGTGGGCTGTTCCCGCACCGAGGCCCTGTTCGCACAGGCACCGGGCGCGGCGTGGGAGAAGACTTCCCGAGGCCAGGGCGCCAAGGGCCCGATCCGCAAGCCCGGCGCCATCGCCTACTACCTTGCCTACGCTCCTCCGGAGACCACCGCCCGGAAGCCGGGGTGGACAGCCGGGACGCGCTGGGCCGTCGGGGAGTGCTTCCAGACCGCGAAAAACGAGTGCGGCCCGGATCAGTGCAAAGTCCGCCACTCCGTGGGCTGGTATCGGCACATCACCCTTCGCCGTGTTCGCACACGCCTTCCCGGCTGCCCCACGGCACACCAGGCCAAGGAAGAAGGGCGAAGCTCCTGAGGCATCCGGGACCATCGACTCACAGTGACGGATACGACGTTGCCACACGGTCGAGGGGCGGCCTCCGTGAGACCACCCCCGACCATTCCTCGGCCCGCAACACTCAAGCCGCTCACCGGAACCCGCAGCTCGGACAGCGAAATCCCGCTGGAGTACTAGCCCTCCTCCAGACTCAACGTGTCAAAGGTGGTCGTTACGTCGTCCGGGTGGTAGTAGGTGCGCCCGGTGTCGGTGTAGCGACGCCATCGATACGTATGGGCATAGCGGTATATGGTGCCCTTGGGAATGCGCCAGAGAGTGGCGATGTCATGGGCGGTCAGGCCGGTCACGGCGATGTCGCGATTCACGCTCTTTCCCCCTGGCTGTTTTGCATCCGGCGCGCGAGCTTCGTCCACCAAGTGATCGGCCACGTGTGACCCGGGGACATCGTGCAGGCAATCTCGGAGGAGAAATCACTGTGCGGGCGGATGCGTGCGACTAGTTCACCACCGCATTCGCTGTCGGGGCAGTGGCCGATACGCACACGTCGGACACTTCCCGGATACGCGATGTCTTTGGCGGTACACGTGAGATCCCGGATTTCGTTCACCAGCTCGCCTGCCGCGGGATGGCGGCTCAGCCACTCGGCGTGCCGCACCAGAAAGTGAGCGAGCGTCCGGACGTCCCGGATCGGTGGCTCCAGTCGGCGCTCGTTGGCGACGAGGCCGGCCCAGGAAGCGAGGACCGTGCAGATCGAAGACCGTATTTCCGCGGCGGCGGGATTCATCGAATCGGTGACGGCGGCCCTCCGTGGCACCTTCCGTATGACGCGCACCAAATTTGATCGGGTGCCTGTGCCGCAGTCGGAATACAGCGTGGGCAGATTCAGCAGATCATTGATGAGACGATCCCGGCACGACAAGCATAAAGTTCCCCCGTCACTGGCCCGGCCTGGTTTTTCCCCCGTACTTCCGCATGCGGATCGGCACAGTGCTCTGCCCACCACAATCCCCCTTCTGGTGTGCATACAACCTCGGCTGGTCAGTCGAGGAATGGTGCCCGTGTGCCCCTGCCACGCGGGATGATGCGCGGCGCACCGGCAGAACTGTGGTCGGGCCGGACAGCGGCCGCGAGATTGCCGCGTGGCGAAGGATGGCCCAGATTCCTAGAGATGACAGCACTCGTCAAGAGCGATTTGCCATTCTCACTCTGAGTGTCTGATTCCGTTTACTCGCGAGGGTGGAGCGGCGGCATGGGGGGCTGTATGACGCAGGTCACTTTTTCTCGTGTCACAGGGGAACCGTCTGCCTCGTCCCATGGGGGAACCCATCCCGACGCAGGAGGCAGACATGAAGGTTGCGGTGGCAGGCGCCGGGTACGCCGGGACTCTCGCGGCGAACCGACTGGCGAAGAAGGTTCCTGAAGCGGAGATCACAATGATCAATCCGCGGCCCGACTTCGTCGAGCGGGTGCGACTGCACGAACAGATCGCCGGGACGGGCAAGGCCGCCACCCCCCTCACGAAGATGCTGCGCGCCGGCATCCACGCACGAGTGGCGTCCGTCGAGAAGATCGGCAACGGCAGCGTGACGCTCGATCTGGGAGAGAACCTCGACTTCGACTACCTGTTCCTGGCGGTCGGCAGCACCGTCTCGCCGCTGCCCGGCACGGTCCCGGTCGGGACATGGGAGGGTGCGGAGAATGCCCGTGCGGCACTGGCGCGGCTGCCGGCCGGCAGCACCGTGTCCGTCATCGGTGCGGGGCTGACCGGCATCGAGACCGCAGCCGAAGTCGCCTACGGGCGCTCCGACCTGCGGGTGCGGCTGGTGGGACAGAGCCTCGCGCCCACCTTCTCGGAAGGGGCCCGCAAGCGGGTACGCACCGGCTTGGAGCGCTTGAAGGTGACGGTGCTGGAGGACACTGTGACCCAGGTGCTGCGCGGTGAGGGCGAGCGGGGAACCGACAAGGTGCTGCTGCGATCGAATGGGGAGCTCGGTTCGGACCTCACCTTGTGGGCCGTGCTCGGAAGTGTTCCCGATCTGGCCGCGCGAAGCAGCCTGAAGGTCGATGAGCACGGCTACGCCGTCGTCGACGCGTATCTGCGCAGTGTGAGTGACCCGCGGATCTTTGTCATCGGCGATTGCGCCGCCGTCCCCGGCGCCCGCCCCGCTTGCCAGACGGCGGGTCCGCAGGGAGCGCACGCCGCCGACACCCTGGCCCGGCTGCTCAAGGGCCGCAAGCCCAAGCCGTACTCGCAGGGGTATACGGGGACCGCGCTCAGTCTCGGCCGACGCGATGCCGTGGTCCAGCTGACCCGGCAGGATGACAGCCCGAAGCGGCTGTACATCGCCAGCCGCATCGCGGCGGTGGGCAAGGAAGCAGGGGCACGGACGGCCAAGTACTGCGCGCGCACCGCGAAGATCGCCTGGCGGTCGGGGCCGAAGCAGCCGGGCAGCGCCAAGTAGGCCGGAACCGGACCCGGCTGCCGGCCCCTTGCCGGTCCGGGAAGTCGGCGAAATCCGCGCCGGACCATCCGCACCGGCGCTGGGCGCACTCGGTTCTTTCTGTCAATGTGGGGGCCGACGGGCCTGGTTCAGCTCGCGGTTGACCTCCCAGGCATCGGCCACCGGACCCACATGGCCCAGCTTGTCGGGGTTGATCACCGAGCGGATGGTCTGGATACGCCCCTCATGGATGTCAAGGGACAAGGTGTTGAGCACCTTGTTGTCCCGGTCCCGGAAGATCGCGCCCGGGTGGCCGTTCACCTCGCGTGGCTCCAACTCCACCCCGATCTCCACCATCCAGGGGAAGATCGCACCCAGCAGCCGGGCCACGTTCTCCAGGCCGCTGGTGCCATGGGCCAGCTGCGGGGCCTTGCCGCCGCCGTCCCCGACCATCTGCACGTCAGCGGCCAGCAGTTCCCGCAGGCCCGCCACATCGCCTTCCCGGAGCGCCTCGAAGAAGCGCGCCGCCAGTTTCTCCCGCTCCTGGCGGTCGGCCTCGAACCGGGGGCGGCCCGCGTCCATGTGGCGCCGCGCCCGGGCCGCGAGCTGGCGGCACGCCGGCTCCGACCTTCCCACCGCCGACGCGATCTCGGGATAGCCGAACCCGAACACCTCCCGCAGTACGAAGACCGCCCGTTCCAGCGGGCTGAGCCGTTCGAGCAGCAACAGGGCTGCCATCGACACCGAGTCCGCCAGCTCCGCAGACCGCGCGGGATCCTCGTAGGGGTCGCTGAGCAGTGGCTCGGGGAGCCACTGCCCGACGTACCTCTCCCGCCGGAAGCGGGCGGAGCGCAGCACGTCGATGGAGATCCGGGTCACCGTGGCCGAGAGGAATGCCTTGGTCGAGGTGTGTGGTGTCCTGGAGGACTCGAAGCGCAGCCAGGTCTCCTGAACCGAGTCCTCGGCCTCGCTCACGCTGCCGAGTATCCGGTAGGCGATCGAGAACAGCAGGGGTCTCAGCTGCTCGAACTCCTCGGTCCGGGTCATAGAACTCCTCTGTGAAGCCTGGGCGCCACGAGGGGTGGCGCGGTTGCCGGCCAAGCTCGGCTCGGCCTGGGCGTGGGAGAAACCACGCCCTTCGGTCATCCTCGTCACCGCCGCTTCGCCCGCGCGCACACGGCCGGATGCGGCGGCCATCCGCTGACCGGGGCGGTTCGTCGTCGCCAGTGAACATGCCCTATGGACGGGCTTCCACCCGCAGGGGACCGCTTTCCAGCTTCCGCTCCTCGGCGATCAACAGTGCCTCTTCGATCAGCGTCTCGACGATCTTCGACTCGGGGACGGTCTTGATGACCTTCCCCTTGACGAAGATCTGCCCCTTGCCGTTGCCGGACGCCACTCCGAGGTCCGCTTCCCGCGCCTCGCCGGGGCCGTTGACGACACAGCCCATCACCGCGACCCGCAGTGGCACTTCCAGCCCTTCCAAGCCTGCGGTCACCTCCTCGGTGAGCTTGTAGACGTCCACCTGCGCCCGCCCGCACGAGGGGCACGAGACGATGTCCAGCGTGCGTGGTCGCAGATTGAGCGACTGGAGGATCTGGTCGCCGACCTTGACTTCCTCGGCCGGCGGTGCCGACAGCGACACCCGGATGGTGTCGCCGATGCCCTGGCGCAGCAGCGCGCCGAACGCGACGGCCGACTTGATGGTGCCCTGGAACGCGGGGCCGGCCTCGGTGACGCCCAGGTGCAGCGGGTGGTCGCAGCTCTCGGCCAGGAGCTCGTGGGCGCGGATCATGATCACCGGATCGTTGTGCTTGACCGAGATCTTCAGGTCGTGGAAGCCGTGTTCGGCGAAGAGCGAGGCCTCCCACAGGATGTGGACCGAGGCCGCATGTACGGCCGGGGTGATCACCCCCCGGGCGGTCATCAGCTTGCGGAGCAGCCGTTGTCCACGACCGCGTCGAGGCTGTGGGGAGCGGCCACCGGCTCCGTCGCGTTGTACGCGGCTGCCGGACGTCATGGCGGCCGAGGCGCGCAAGGACGAGGGCTGCCGCTTCCGGGGGCGGGCCGGGTGCCGGTGCCGGTGCGGCAACCGGGACCGTACGGATCGAGGCGTTCCGCAGCGCGGAGCTGTATCTGCTACCGCCCGGGCTGGAACGGCCGCGCGCCCGCCACCTCCGGCTGGAACCCGAGGTCCGCATCGTGCGCGAGGCCGCGGCGGGCCGCGCCGACCTGGCCATCGCCAGGATGGGTACGAGCAGCCCGAAACCGCCGGGGCTGTTCGGCGGTCCGCTGCTGGAGGATCCCTACCCGCTGGTGCACCGGGCGGGACACCTGGCGCCGCGCTCACTGCCGTGATCGACGGGAGTGAGAACTGCCCCTCCTCCACCCGGGAGTGGTGGCAGCGGCGTCGGGATGGCGATCCTGCCGGAGCTGTCGTTGACAGCGGCGCCGCCGACCCTCCGGACCACCGACCTCGGCGCGGAACGTTCCATCCGGCGGATCGGCTGCGTCACCATCCGGGAGCAGGCGGGGGCCGCTGCCGTACGCGCCCTCATCCGCGAGCTGCGCGGGTCGGCGGGAGCGCCCGCGGTGGTCTGAGCGCCTGCTGCGCGGGTGCTCGCGGCGGTGGTCAGTCCGCGAGCAGCTCGGCCGGCGGGGTGCGCTGCTCGTCCACGGGCTCGGTGCGCTCCAGCTCACCCCACACGATGTAGCGGTGCCGGGAGGTGAACACCGGGGTGCAGGTGGTCAGGGTGATGTACTGGCCGGCTTCGGTGGCACCGGACTCGGTGGGGATGTCCTCCAGGACGGCGGTGTTGTACCGCGAGGTCTCCGGGAGGATCGCGTAGGCCCGGTAGATGTACCAGGTGTTGCGGGTCTCGAAGACGATCGCGTCGCCTTCCTCGATCTTGTGGATGTTGTGGAACTTGGCGCCGTGGCCGTCCCGGTGCGCCGCCACCGAGAAGTTGCCCTCCTCGTCCCAGGGCATGGCGGATTCCACCGGCTCGTTGTAGTAGCCGGCCACGCCGCCGTTGAGGGTGTCGAGGTCGGTGCCCTCCAGGACCAGGATCTCGTCCTTGGTCATGGTGGGGACGTGCAGGAAGCCGATGCCGTCGGAGGGGTCGTACGCCACCGGGTCCTCGGGGTCGGCCTCCTCGCTCTCCCAGTGGTCGCGCACGGCGTCACTGGCGCGGGACGCCTCCTGGTTGGCGACCACGTTGGTCCACCACAGCGAGTAGGCGACGAACAGGCCCAGCACGATGCCACCGGTGATGAGCAGTTCGCCGAAGACGGAGATGGCGAGCGCGACGCGGCGCCGCGCTGCGCCGGGCTGCTCGCCGGGCGGTGCGGGGTCCGGCTCGGGTGCTATCTCTTCGGCGCCGGTGTCCGGTTCAGTCGACGAGGGCATCGGGTTTTCCTTCGCTGCGGGGACGCTCCTCGGTCAACTGCCCCCAGACGATCATCCGGTAGGTGGAGGTGAACTCCGGTGTGCAGGTGGTGAGGGTGATGTAGCGGCCGGGTTCGGTGAAGCCGCCCTGGTCGGGCACGGCGTCGAGGACGCTGATGTTGGAGGGGGAGGTGGAGTCGAGCCGGGAGGCCATCTCGTACACGTAGTACGTGGTCTCCGTCTCGATGACGATCGGGTCCCCCGGGTTGAGCTTGTTGATGAAGCGGAACGGCTCGCCGTGGGTGTTGCGGTGCCCGGCGAGGCCGAAGTTGCCCTCCTCGTCCCAGGGCATGGCGGTGGGCAGCTGGTCCTCGGCCGTGTAGTGGCCGACCATGCCCTTGTCGAGAACGGCCTTGGGGTCGACGCCCTCGGCGATGGGGGCGCGGACATCGAGGGTGGGGAGGTAGATGATGGCGAAGCCCTCGCCGGGGGAGAAGACACCGGCCTCGCGGTCGTCCTCCTCTTCCTCGCGCTCGCCGCTCTCGGCGCGGTCCCACTGTTCCTGGAGGGAGTCGGCCTGGCCGTTGGCGTGCGCCCTGGCCTCGACGTTGGTCCACCACAGCTGGTAGACGACGAACAGCATGAGCAGCACGCCGGTGGTGATGAACAGTTCGCCGATCACATTGCTGATGGCGGTGCCGGTCTGCTTGGCGGCCTTGGCCGCTTTGCGGCGGGCGGCGCGGCCGCCGGTCTCCGGCGGGGCCTCGGGCCGTGCCGCGGGCCGCGGCTCGGGCACCGGGGCGGCGCCGTGCCGGCCGGCGGCCCTGGCCGCCTTGCGGCGGGCGGCGCGGCCCTCGCCCGGCGGGGGCACGGGTGCGGGGGCGGCCGGGCCCCCGTCCGGCGGGACGGGCGGCAGCACGGTGGTGGCCGCCTCGTCCCCGCCGAGGCCGGCCGGGGGCCGCAGCCCCACGGTCTGCGGGTCGGCGGTGCCGCTGTCGTAGGGGGCCGGCTCGTACGGGGCGTCCTGGTACGGGGTTTCGTCGTACGGCTGCGGTGACCAGGACGGGTACGGCTCCTGGTAGGACTGCTGCTGCGGGGGGTGCTGGGGCTGCGGTGCTTCCTGGTGCGGCTGCTGGGGCTGCTGTGGTTGCTGGTGCGGCGGGTAGTAGGCGTCCTCCCCGGGGTACCAGGGGCCTCCCTCTCCCCCACGCCCGTCGGTCACGCCGCGGGCTCCTGCCGTCCGGCCCGCCCGACGACCGGGGCCAGCCCGTGCGAGCGCTCGACCGCGCCCGGATCGCCGCAGGTGGCCAGCCAGTTGGCGAGCATCCGGTGGCCGCCCTCGGTGAGCACCGACTCCGGGTGGAACTGCACACCCTCCACGGGCAGGGTGCGGTGCCTGAGCCCCATGACGACGCCCCCGGTGTGGCCGGTGACCTCGAACTCCCGCGGCACGGTGCCCTCGGCGACCGCCAGCGAGTGGTAGCGGGTCACGGTCAGCGGGGAGGGCAGCCCCGCGAAGACACCGGTGCCGCCGTGCTCGACCTCGGAGGTCTTGCCGTGCAGCAGCTCGGGCGCGCGCCCCACCACCCCGCCGTACGCGACCGCCATGGCCTGCAGCCCCAGGCACACCCCGAACACCGGGACGCCGGTGTCCGCGCAGTGCCGCACCATGTCGATGCACACGCCCGCCTGTTCGGGGGCGCCGGGCCCGGGGGAGAGCAGCACCCCGTCGTAGCGGTCGGCGGTGACGTCGGCCGGGCGTACGGCGTCGTTGCGCAGCACCTCGCACTCGGCGCCGAGCTGGTAGAGGTACTGGACGAGGTTGTAGACGAAGCTGTCGTAGTTGTCGACGACCAGAATGCGCGCGCTCATCAGCCGGCTGCCCCTTGTCCCTGCTCGCCGTTGATCGGCACGTCGTTGAACGGGAGGAGGGGTTCGGCCCAGGGAAAGACATAGCTGAACAGCAGATAGACGACCCCGAGGGCCAGCACCAGGGAGATCAGCGCGCGCACCAGCGTGTTGCCCGGCAGGTGCCGCCAGATCCAGCCGTACATGGCGTCGCTTCTCCTTCGTGTCCCGCTCCGCGCGGCGGCGCCGCGTGCCCCAAGCCTACGACGGGTGGCGGGTGCCCTTCAGAGGATCGGGATCATTCGGCCGGGCCGGCGTACTGCAGGGCGGTGGATCCGGTGTAGGCGGGCAGGGTCACGTCCGTGCTCTCCTCCACCTTCCAGCCCAGGCCGTAGGCGTCCACGTAGGCACGGTAGTTCTGGATGGTGGGGTCCTCGTCCAGGGCGGAGCGCAGCGCTTCGCGGTCGCCGACGGCGGTGACGGTGTAGGGCGGGGAGTAGAGCTGGCCCTGGAGGATGAGGGTGTTGCCGACGCAGCGCACGGCGCTGGTGGAGATGAGCCGCTGGTCCATGACCTGGATGCCCTCGGCGCCGCCGGCCCACAGGGCGTTGATGACGGCCTGGAGGTCCTGCTGGTGGATGACGAGGTCGTTGGGCAGCGGGTCGGGGAGCCCGGGGAGCAGCGGTACGGCGTCGGCGGGTGCGTCGGTGAGGGTGACGGTGAGGGCGTCGCCGGTGAGTTCGCTGAGCCCGGCGGCGTCCTCGACGCGGGCGAGGCGTTCGCTGCCGGCGGGGTCGGCCGGGTTCTCGCGCTTGGTGAGGGCGTCGACCTCGGCGCGCAGCTCGGCGGCGTCGGATTCGAGGCGGGCGTTGTCGCGGCCGCGCTCCCTGATGAGGTCGGACATCTGGAGCAGGGAGTCGTCGGTGCGGATGTTGCTGCCGCCGGAGACGCTGAAGCTGACCCAGAAGAGCAGTCCGGCGAGTGCGAAGACGGTGATGGTCCCCAGTCGGGCGGGACGTATCCGGTTCACTCGCACCCCACTCCCACCCCTGGTCTCCTGTATTGGCCGTGGAAGCACTACGCTAGCTGACGATCCCACCGCTGTGCGCGCCCCAGCCGCCGCACGATCGACAGGAGAGTCCCTCGTGCCGAAGTCCCGGATCCGGAAGAAGAAGGACGATTCCTTCAAGGCCCCGGAGAAGAAGGAGACCACCAGGCTGGACATGGGCGGCCGCCGGTGGGTGGCGCCGCTGATGCTGGCGATGTTCGTCATCGGCCTGGCATGGATCGTGTTGTTCTACGTGACCCAGGGCGATCTGCCGGTGGGTGCGCTGGGCAACTGGAACATCGTCGTGGGCTTCGGCTTCATCGCCGTGGGGTTCGTCGTCTCGACGCAGTGGAAGTGACCGGGGCCACACCCTGAGTTATCCACACCGATCATCGGATGGGCTGTGGATAACTTGGGGCGAAGCTCCGGCTCCCGACTGCCGGGCGCTCTGCGCACACCTCGTCTGACCTGCGGAAACGTAGATGTGACGGGGGCGGTCACAGGTTGTGCACAGGTCTGATGCGACCTGTGGATAAGTAGGATCAGCCCACGAGCTGCTGTGTGCGGATCACGCAGGCCACCACGATCACGGCCAGCACCACCGCACAGGTCGCGACCTGCACCGCCGTCCGCCGGGTGCGCGGCGCGTGCACCATGCCGTAGGCGATCGCCGCCCCGGCCACCAGGCCGCCGATGTGCGCCTGCCAGGCGATGCCCGACCAGGTGAACGTGATCAGCAGGTTGATCGCCAGCAGCACACCGATCGGCCGCATGTCGTACCGCATCCGGCGCATGAGCACGGCCGTCGCGCCGAACAGCCCGAAGATGGCCCCCGAGGCGCCGAGCGAGAGCTGATTCGGCGCCGCGAGCACGTACGACAGGGCCGAGCCGGCCAGCGCCGAGATCAGATACAGCGCGACGTACCGGAGCCGGCCGAGCGCCGCCTCCAGCTGCGGGCCCAGGAACCACAGCCCCAGCATGTTGAATCCGATGTGCCAGATCTCCTGGTGCAGGAAGGCCGAGGTCAGCATCCGGTACCACTGGCCGTCGGCGACACCGATGAAGTCCCAGCCGCCGCGCGAGGGGTCCCAGGCGTGCCCGAGCATGCCCAGATCGGTGACCACCCGGTCCCCGGCCGACAGCACCGCGATGAACACGGCGACGTTCAGCGCCAGGATGATCTTGGTGATCAGCCGGGTGTCCGCCACCAGCGAACCGCCGGCCAGCGTGCGCGGCGCACTGGCGCGCGAGGCCGCCGAGGCGCCCTGCACGCAGGACGGGCACTGATAGCCGACCGAGGCCGAGATCATGCACTCCGGGCAGATGGGACGCTCGCAGCGGGTGCAGCGGATACCGGTCTCGCGGTCCCTGTGGCGGTAGCAGACGGCCAGACCCGCGGGTGGCGGCTGCTGTCCCTGCTGCTCCGTCATGACATCCCCTCGGCTCCCGGCACCATGGATAGGCCCCCCTGATCCTACGGACAGGGGGGCCTCAATGGTTCCCGAGGTACGGGTCCGGGTGCGAGTCCCGGATCAGCGGCTCTCGATGACCACGGACTCGATCACCACGTCGTTGACGGGGCGGTCGGTCCGCGGGTTGGTCTGGGTGGTCGCGATCGCGTCCACGACCTTCTTCGACTCGTCGTTGGTGACCTCGCCGAAGATGGTGTGCTTCCCGGTCAGCCAGGTGGTCGGCGAGACCGTGATGAAGAACTGCGAGCCGTTGGTGCCCGGGCCCGCGTTGGCCATCGCCAGCAGGTAGGGCTTGGTGAAGGCCAGGTCCGGGTGGATCTCGTCCTTGAACTTGTAGCCCGGACCGCCGGTGCCGTTGCCCAGGGGGTCGCCGCCCTGGAGCATGAAGCCCTCGATCACCCGGTGGAAGACCGTGCCGTCGTACAGCTTGTCGGTGCTCTTGACGCCGGTGGAGGGGTTGACCCACTCCCGGGTGCCCTGGGCCAGCTCGGTGAAGTTCTTCACCGTCTGCGGCGCGTGGTTCGGGAAGAGCTCCAGCTCGATGTCGCCGCGGTTCGTCTTCAGAGTGGCGTACAGCTTCTCAGCCACGATGTACCTTCCGTTTACGTCAGTGACGGTGAACGATCCTGCCATGCGGTGGCGACACACCCTGCGCCCGGATGCCCGTTTCGCGTGCTGAGACCTCCCCCAAGCGGCATGATTTCCACACAAGTGGAGAGCAGGTCTTGATCGCAGAAAAGCGGTATGGAGGAGGACGTATGACGCACAAGCAAGGGGTGCGGTCGGTACGCGAGCAGGCGGCCTGCTACGCGCGCGGCGCCGGCGCGTATCTGGCCCCACACGCCCAGCGCGCGGCCTGTGCCGCCCGGGACGGCATGCGGCAGGGGTTCAGCCAGGCGCGGCAGAACCTGCCCGAGGGCATGGACGCCGCCGCCGTACGCGCCGCCGAGCGGGCCCGGGTGGCCGCCATCCGCACCCGGGAGGTCGCGGGGCCACGGATCGAGGCGGCCATGGCGGCTGCCGGTCCGGCGAGCCACGAGGCCGCGGAACGGTCCACGGCGGCGCTGGCCGCGCTCCGCGGACAGGTGACGCCCCAGGAGATCCAGCAGGTCCTGCACCGCCGCCGCTGTGCGGCGCGGCGCCGGCGCCGCCTGCGGCGGCTGGGCGTGGCCGGCGTGGTGGTCGGGGTGACGGTGGTGGCCTGGCGGCTGTGGCAGAACCAGTCCAGCCCCGACTGGCTGATGGAGCCCACCCCGCCCACGGATATCGACGCGGCGGACTCCCCCCGGGACCCCGACGTCCTGGGCGAGGACAGCGCACCGCGCCCGTAGAAAGCCCTGCGGTGGACCGCCACCCGGTGGCGGCGGGGCCGGACCCTCCCGGGCCCAGGGGGCGGCGGGCGAGGAGCGCGCCTATCCCTCCGGGGCCGGGACGGGAGACCCGCCGACGCCCACCGGGCAGATCCGGATACGGGTGAGGGCCCGGCAGCGTGTGCTGCCGGGCCCTCACCCGTGTGCTGCTCGACTCCGCGCTCCCGCGGGGATCAGCCGGTCGCGCCGCCGAACGGCCAGCCGCCACCGCCTCCGTTGTCGTTCCCGTTGCCGCCGTCACCGCCGCCCGGGTCGCCGACCGCGCCGGGGTCGTAGGTGTAGACGGTCACCTCGGTGTCCTTGTCCACCGTCTGGCCGGGCGCCGGGTTGGTGACGGTGACCACGGCCGTGTCGTTCTCCGGGCCCTCGACCTTCACCCGCAGGCCCAGACCCTCCAGCGTCTGCCGTGCCGAGCCGATCGGCTGGTTGGCCAGCTCGGGGATCTGCACCTGCTCCGGCGGCTGGTTCGGCGACGGGATCGCCACCGTCAGGGTCACCGTGCCGGTGGGCGACTGCTGGCTGCCCGCGGTCGGCGACTGGCTGATCACGGTGTTCTCGTCACGCGAGTCATCGGTCTGGTTGACCCGGGTGACGGTGAAGCCCGCACCTTCCAGGGTGGACTTCGCGCTGTCGAAGGGCTGGCCCACCACATCCGGCACCGCGATGGTGTCCGGCTCGGTCGCCACCGTGAGCGTGATGGTCTCGTCCGGCTTCGCCTCCGAACCGCCCTCCGGGTCCTGGGAGAGCACGGTGCCGGGCTCGACGTCGGCGTTGACCTCGGTCTCCTGCTCGATGGAGGTGAAGCCCGCCCCCTCGAGCTCGGCGAAGGCGTCGTCGTACGACTTGTCCGTGACGTCCGGGACCTCGATGGCCGCCGGGCCATCGGACATGATCACCGTGACCGTGTCACCGCGCTTGATGTCCGAGCCGGCCGCCGGGTCGGTCTCGCAGATGGTGCCCTCGGCCTCCTCGCACGCCTTGCTGCCGTCTTCCTTGAGCTCGAAGCCGTTGGCCTGCTGCCCGGCCTCCTCCAGGGTGAGCCCGGCGAGGTTCGGCACCTTGATCGAGCTGGCCGGCGGGTCACCCGCGAACAGCGCCTTGCCGATGAAGATCGCGCCGATCAGCACCAGCACACCGGCCAGTACCAAAAGGATCGTGGAGGTGTTGCTCTTGCGCTGGCGCCGGTCGGCCCGCCCGTAGCCGTCGTCGTAGCCGCCGCCGTCGGCGGGCGGCATCATCGCGGTCTGCGGGTCGGTCGCCCGCAGCGCGGTCGTCGGCCGGTCGTCGTACCCGTACGCCGCGGCGCCCACCGGCAGCGCGGCCGAGATCGGGCGGCCGTCGAGGGCGGCCTCGATGTCGGCGCGCATCTCGTCGGCGTTCTGGTACCGGTAGTCCGGGTCCTTCATCAGGGCCTTCAGCACGATGGCGTCGGTGTCCTGAGTGATCTCCGGGTCGAAGACGCTCGGGGGCTGCGGCTCCTCGCGCACATGCTGGTAGGCCACCGCGACCGGGGAGTCCCCGATGAACGGCGGCCGGACCGCGAGCAGCTCGTACAGCAGGCAGCCCGTGGAGTACAGGTCGGAGCGGTTGTCGACCTGCTCGCCCTTGGCCTGCTCCGGGGAGAGGTACTGGGCGGTGCCGATCACCGCCGATGTCTGCGTCATCGTCATGCCGGAGTCGCCCATCGCGCGGGCGATGCCGAAGTCCATGACCTTGACCTGGCCGGACGTGGTGAGCATCACGTTCGCCGGCTTGATGTCGCGGTGCACGATCCCGTTGCGGTGCGAGTACTCCAGCGCCTGGAGCACCCCGATCGTCATCTCCAGCGCGCGCTCGGGCAGCAGCTTGCGCCCCGAGTGCAGCAGCTCACGCAGCGTGGAACCCTCCACGTACTCCATCACGATGTACGGGATGGAGATGCCGTCGACGTAGTCCTCGCCGGTGTCGTACACGGCGACGATCGCGGGGTGGTTCAGTGAGGCCGCGGACTGGGCCTCGCGGCGGAAGCGGGCCTGGAACGTGGGGTCGCGGGCGAGGTCGGTGCGCAGGGTCTTGACGGCGACGGTCCGGCCCAGGCGCGTGTCATGGGCGAGGTGCACCTCGGCCATGCCTCCGCGACCGAGCACGTGGCCCAGTTCGTACCGCCCGCCGAGGCGACGCGGCTCATCCATGATTCCTGCCCTCTCCGTTCGATCCCGGCCGCACCTGTGGTCGGCCCGGCTGGGGTCCCCCGCCCTCGGGCACGAGGGGTCCAAGCTCTGGCTTACGGTACCCGCCGCGAGCCGGGCGCCCGGCTCCCGGCCGCTCGCCGATACGCAACCGGTATCGCGTGCCGCCGGGAAGGGCCCAGTACGGGCCGGTCATGTGTATGACGTGTGACAGGTGGGCGCGGTTGTCACGGTGTGGTCAATTCTGGCCGGCCAGGACGGCTTCCATGACGTCCTTGGCGATGGGGGCGGCGAGCGCGTTGCCGCCGACCTCGTTGCGGTCCTGGGAGCCGTTCTCCACGACGACGGCGACCGCCACGGGCGAGCCGTTGTCCGTCATGGCGTAGGAGATGAACCACGCGTACGGGATGGCCTCGTTGTTCTCGCCGTGCTGCGCGGTACCGGTCTTGCCGCCGACCTTCACCCCGTCGATCTGGGCGTTGGAGGCGGTGCCCTCGTCGACCACGGACTCCATGGCGGACTGGAGCGCCTGGGCGTTCTCGGCGGACAGCGGCCGGGACATCTCCTGCGGCTCCGTCTGCTCGATCACATTCAGGTTCGGGGCGACCAGCTGGTCCACCATGTACGGCTGCATCAGCTTGCCGTCGTTGGCGATGGCGGCGGCGACCATGGCCATCTGGAGCGGGGTGGCGCGGTTGGACGCCTGGCCGATGCCGGCCATGGCGTTCTGCGGCCGGTTGTCCTCGGGGTACTGGCTGGCCTCGGCGCGGACCGGGGTGAAGACCTCTTCGTTGAAGCCGAAGGTCGCCGCGGTGTCCATCATCGTCTCGTTGCCCAGCTCGTCACTGATGCCGAGGAAGACGGTGTTGCAGGACCACATCAGGGCGGTGCGCAGCGAGGCGTCGGGGCAGTAGCCGTCGATCAGGTTCCCGACCTCCTGCCCGTTGGTGTCGGGCAGCGGGAACGGGTCCGGGTAGGCGGTCTTCTCGTCCACGCCGTCGATCAGGCCGTTCTCCAGCGCCGCCGCCGCCGTGACCACCTTGAAGGTGGAGCCGGGCGGGTAGGTCTCGCGCAGCGCCCGGTTGAGCATCGGGTCGTCCGGGTTGTTCTCCTTCTGGAGCGCGCTCCACGCCTCGGTGTCGTCCGAGGAGTTCCCGGTGAAGGTGGAGGGGTCGTAGGAGGGGGTGGAGACCAGGGCGAGGATCTCGCCGGTGCGGGGGTCGATCGCGGCGACCGCGCCCTTCTTGTCGCCCAGGCCCTCGAAGGCGGCCCGCTGGGCGTCCTCGTTGAGGGTGGTGACGACGTTGCCGCCGGTGCGGTCCTTGCCGGTGAGCATGTCGATGGTGCGGTTGAAGAACAGCCGGTCGTCGTCGCCGGTGAGGATCGAGTCGTAGATGCCCTCGAGCAGGGTGGTGTTGAACAGCGAGGCGAAGCCGGTGACCGGCGCCCACATCTCGCCGTCCGTGTAGGTGCGCTTGTAGGCGAAGTCGTTGTCGTCGGTCTCGACGGAGCCGGTGATGGAGTTGCCCTCGACGATGATGTCGCCGCGCGGGTGGGCGTACCGCTCGATCAGCACCCGCCGGTTGTTGGCATCCGTCTGGAGCTCGTCGGCCTGGACGAACTGCACCCAGTTGACGCGGACCAGCAGGGCGAGGATGAGCAGGCCGCAGAAGACAGCGACGCGTCGCATTGGTTTGTTCATACTCGTACTACCTGAGTCTGTTCGACGTCCGTGTTGGGCGCGGGGGCGGGTGCGGGTCGTCGTGCAGTGTCGCTGATCCGAAGTAGGAGCGCGATCAAAGCCCAGTTCGCGATCACGGAGGAGCCGCCCTGGGCGAGGAACGGCATGGTCATACCGGTGAGCGGGATGAGGCCGGTCACACCGCCGGCCACGACGAAGATCTGGATCGCGAAGACGCCGGAGAGGCCGACCGCGAGCAGCTTGCCGAACGGGTCGCGGGCGGCGAGGGCGGTGCGCATGCCGCGCTGGACGAGCAGCCCGTACAGCAGGATGACCGCCATCAGGCCGACCAGGCCGAGCTCCTCGCCGACGGTCGCCAGGATGTAGTCGGACTTGGTGGCGATGCCGCCGATGAGGCGGGAGTACCCCTGGCCGAGCCCGGAGCCGAAGAGCCCGCCGGAGCCGAAGGCGTACATGGACTGGGCGGTCTCGGTGACGCCGCCGTTGGAGCCCAGCGCCAGCGGGTCCAGCCAGTTGTTGACGCGTTCGCCCACGTGGGCGTTGACGGAGGCGACCGCCACCGCGCCGGAGACCGACAGCAGCAGACCGAAGATGATCCAGCTGGTGCGCTCGGTGGCGACGTACAGCATCACCACGAAGATCCCGAAGAACAGCAGGGACATGCCCAGGTCGGTCTCGAAGATGAGGATCATCAGGGAGACGGCCCAGATCGCCAGGATCGGGCCCAGGTCGCGGCCGCGCGGCAGGTAGACGCCGAGTACCCGGCGCGAGGCCAGCGCGAGGGCGTCGCGCTTGACCATCAGGTAGCCGGCGAAGAACACGGCGATGACGATCTTGGCGAACTCACCGGGCTGCAGCGAGCCGACCCCGGGGATGGTGACCCAGATCCGGGCGCCGTTGACCTCGCCGAAGAACAGCGGGGAGATCAGCAGCACCAGCGCGACCACCATGGAGATGTAGGTGTAGCGCTGCAGGATGCGGTGGTCCTTGAGGAAGATCAGCACCCCGAGGAAGAGCGCCACCCCCAGCGCCGACCACATGAGCTGGTTCGGGGCCATCGGTCCGCCCAGCCGGGCGGTGGTGATGGTCGGCTCCAGGTCCAGACGCCAGATCAGCACCAGGCCCATGCCGTTGAGCAGGGTGGCGATCGGCAGCATGAGGGGGTCGGCGTACGGCGCCCAGCGCCGGACCACCAGATGCGCGACGGCGGCCATCAGGCCCAGGCCCAGGCCGTAGCCGAGGGTGCCGGTCGGGACGGTGCCGTCCTTGGCCAGGCCCACGTTGACGTAGGCCAGCACGGGGATGAGCACGGCGAACACGAGCATCGCCAGCTCGGTGTTCCGGCGGCTCGGCAGCCCTCCGGTGGAGACGGTGGTGTTGCTGGTGCTCATCGCTTCAGGTCTCTGGGTCGCGCCAGGCCGTACGGCCCGGGAGGGGGCCGGTACGGGCCGCGCTCACGCGGGACGCCTGCTAAGGGGCGCACTGCCGCGAGAGCTGCTGCTGGCGTTCGGTGAGGGTCGGGATCTCGGGTGCGGCGGCTTCGTCGCCCCCGCTGGGCGGATCGGTGGCTTCGGAGTCCTCCGGGGTGTCCGGGGCGTCCGGGGTCGGGCTGTTGCCGTCGTTCTTGGCGTCCTGCTTGTCCTGCTCGGCCTGATCGAGGGCGTCGCGATAGTCGGCGAGCGCCTGGCAGGCGTCCGCCTGCTCACCCAGCTCGGTGATGCGGGTCTGCGCCTCGGCGAGATCGTTGACGGAGATGGAGCCCTCGACCTGGCTGCGCTGGTAGTCGGGGAGCATCTCCAGGGTGATCTCGGGATGGTCCTCCTTGACGCTGGACAGGCTGAGCGGGCCCAGGTCCTGGCTGACGCCCTGGAAGAGCGCGACGTGATCGCCGTTGGCGCCGACGTAGTACTGGTCCTGCGTCCAGCGGTAGCCGGCGTACAGAGCGGCGCCGGCGACGGCGAGGGCCAGGACGGACAGGGTGATGGTGCGCCAGGGGCGGCGCCGGGGCCGCTGCGGTACGTACTCCTCGTCGGTGAACGCTCCGAAGGTGCCGGGCGGTACCGAGCCCTCCGCCGCGCCGGCCGGGGCGCCGGGCTGGGCGCGGCCCAGTTCGGCGGCGCGCGAGGCGGGGGTGGCCGGGGCGTCACCGCCGGTCTGCGCCTGCGTCTCGGCGACCGCGCCGACGATCTGCGGGGCGTCGTACATCTGCTGGGCGAGGGTGTCCCCGACCTGGGTGTCGACGTCGAGGACGTCGGCCACGATGCAGGTGATGTTGTCGGGGCCGCCGCCGCGCAGGGCCAGCTCGATCAGGTCGCGGACGGTGTCCTGCGGGGGCAGGAAGGTGCCGAGGGTGTCCTGGAGGGTGTCGTGGCTGACGACTCCGGACAGGCCGTCGGAGCAGACCATGTAGCGGTCGCCGGCCCGTACCTCGCGGATGGAGAGGTCGGCCTCGATGTGATCGGCGCTGCCCAGGGCCCGCATCAGCAGCGAGCGCTGCGGGTGGGTGGTGGCCTCTTCCTCGGTGATGCGGCCCTCGTCGACCAGGCGCTGCACCCAGGTGTGGTCCTGGGTGATCTGCGTCAGCTCGCCGCCGCGCAGCAGGTAGGCGCGGGAGTCGCCGACGTGGACGACGCCGAGCCGCTGGCCGGTCCACAGCAGGGCGGTGAGCGTGGTGCCCATGCCGTCGAGGCGGGAGTCCTCCTCGACCATGGCGCGCAGCCGGTCGTTGGCGCCCTGGACGGAGGCGTCGAGCGAGGTGAGGATGTCGGAGCCCGGGATGTCGTCGTCGAGCTGGACGAGGGTGGAGATCACTTCGGAGGAGGCGACCTCGCCGGCCGCCTGGCCGCCCATGCCGTCCGCGATGGCCAGCAGCCGGGGCCCGGCGTAGCCGGAGTCCTCGTTGTGGTCACGGATCATGCCGACGTGCGATCCGGCGGCGAATCTCAAGGACAGTGTCATGCTCACCTCACCCGCCTGTTCCGGGGCTCCGAACACGCTGCCCGCCCTCCGGTCATCCCGGTCCTCATGATGGCCGTCCCTACTTCCGCAGCTCGATGACCGTCTTGCCGATCCGGATCGGCGCTCCGGGCGGGATCGGTACCGGGGTGGTCAGCCGGCCGCGCTCGAGGTACGTGCCATTGGTCGATCCGAGGTCCTCGACGATCCACTGGCCGTCGCGGTCGGGGTAGATCCTCGCGTGCCGCCCCGAGGCGTAGTCGTCGTCCAGCACGATCGTCGAGTCATGTGCCCGGCCGAGCGTAATGGTCTGCCCCTGGAGGGCGACAGTGGTTCCGGTGAGGGAACCCTCGGTGATCACCAGCTTCGTCGGGGCACCGCGACGCTGCCGGCCGCCGCGAGCGGGCTTGGCCTGCTGCGGCGACTGCTGCTGCCGGCTGCGCGGCTGCATCGGGGCGGCGCTCTGGCGGGCGGCGCCGCGCTGGGTGACCCGCGTGCCGAACAGGTCGCTGCGGATCACCTGTACGGCGACGATCACGAACAGCCACAGAACGGCCAGGAAACCCAGCCTCATGACCGTCAGGGTCAGCTCTGACATTGCCCCCGCTTCACCCTTCGGCTTGCCGGTAAATGACGGTGGTGCTGCCCACGACGACGCGTGAGCCGTCGCGGAGCGTAGCGCGTTTGGTGTGCTGCCCGTCGACCACGATGCCGTTGGTGGAACCCAGGTCCCGGATTGTGGCCGGTTCTGTGGCCTGGATCTCGCAGTGCCTGCGGGAGACACCGGGATCGTCGATCCGGACGTCGGCCTCGGTGCTGCGACCGAGGACGAGCGTGGGGCGGGAGATCTGGTGCCGGGTGCCGTTGATCTCCACCCAGCGGCGCACCGCGCCCCGGGCACCGGGCGGCGGCCCGGCGGGCACCGGGGGCGCGCCCGCCGGCATCCGGGGCGCGCCGGGCGGCGGTGCCGTGGGGGCGGAGCCGCCGAAGGTCGGGGCGCCCGGGCCCTGCGCACTGCTGCTGGAGGCCAGTGTGCGGCTGCGGACCCGGTAGAGACCGGTGTCCAGGGTGGGCGACTTCTCCAGGTTGACCTTGATCTCGCCCATGAAGGTGTAGCGCTGCTGCTTGGCGTACTCGCGGACCATTCCGGCCAGTTCGTCGCCGAGCTGCCCGGAGTAGGGGGCGAGCCGGTCGTAGTCGCCGCCGCTCAGTTCGACGATGAAGTCGTTGGGGACGACGGTGCGGTCACGGTTCCAGATGGTGGCGTTGTTGTCGCACTCGCGCTGGAGAGCGCCGGCGATCTCCACCGGCTGCACCTCGGACTTGAAGACCTTGGCGAAGGTGCCGTTGACGAGACCTTCGAGGCGCTGCTCGAAACGCTTCAAGACTCCCATGACGCACCTCCTTCCGGTGTCCCGACAGCCTGCGGTTCGGCGCGGTCATGCTTACTGATCGTATCCACGCGCGAGACGATCAGGTGGTTCCCGGGGTGGCCCCGGACGGTGCCCGCACGCACGCCGCTGCTCCCCCCGGGATCGTAAAGGGGAGCAGAGAACAGTGTCCCGCATGCGCGAAGGTTCTGCGGAGGGATGGGGAGGGTTTACGGCCGTGGGCCGGGGTCGCGGGGGTGCGGAACGGGGGCGTGGATCACCGAGGTGAGAGCGGTGCCCGGTGCGTGCTAATCTTCTGTTCGTCGCCAGGGACCACGGTCCCGACGCAGAACAAGGCGGCAACACCCAATGCGCGGGTGGCGGAATAGGCAGACGCGCTGGATTCAGGTTCCAGTGCCCGAAAGGGCGTGGGGGTTCAACTCCCCCCTCGCGCACCAGTCGGAGCGGCCGGCATCGTCAACACGATGCCGGCCGCTCCGCTTTTGGCTGCGCTCCGTGATCGGCTCCGGGGTCGGAGGATGCCGGTCGAACCGAAGAATACTGCGGTGTGATTTACACCACGGAGCTTTCCGGCGGGTGACCGATGGCGGTCCGACAGCGGTCCGCCGGCCGGGCCGCGTCCTGCCCGGGGGCGAAGCCCACCAGCGACTCCCCGCCGGTGTCCTGACGGCGCGCGGTGGCGCGCTCCCTGATGCCGGCCTCGAACATGGCCGGCGAATTCCAGAACATGTGTGCCCCGTGCAGGACGGCCCTTGTCCACTGTCCTCATGTGGCCGATGACGCCCGGCTCTTCGAAATCGGCGACGCACTCGCCGGGGGCGCGATATCCGAAACGTCGTGGTCGCCGGTGCGGGGCCGCCGCGCACCGTTCTCGGCGTCCGGTTCGCTTCCGGAATTCCCTGGTCCGCCCCGGCCGCCCGGGCCTCTCCCGGCGGGGCCGCCGCACCGGAGCGGTGCCGTGGGTGTGCCCGGTCGTGTGCCGACAGGGGCACCGCAGGCACCTCCCGGCCCGGCGGGAGCGGCAGGGACCGCTCCGCGTACGGCGATGGTGTGGGACACGACGCTTCTCCGCCTCGTCCGGTGCGCCATTCCTGATGCCTGATGGTATGTAAATCCTAGAGTCGCTTCGTGCGTTCAACGCCGTGTGTTTTACGTGCTTTCCCTTTTGTTTTCTGTCATGGTTTTCAACGCCTGTCGGTAAATGGCTTGGGAAGGTGAGTCATGCGCTTTTCTGTGGGGTTCGGAAAACGCGCGGTGGTCTGTGCACTGTCCGCGCTGCTGTTGTCCATCGGGGTGTCCCAGCACACCGCCGTCCCCGCGCCCTCCGATCGGGGGGAAGCCGAGACCGTACCGTTCGCCGAGCGCTATCACGCGGTGCAGCACGGCGGGATCGCGCGGGCCGCCAACTCCGTCATCACCTGTGGCGCTGCCGTCACCATCACCGCCCCCGCCTGCACCGCCGTGCAGCGCGAAGGGGCCGGCGGACGCAGCGGGCAGTACGAGATGACGTACATCGACGTCGACTCCGACCGCAACACCTACAACTCCTCCAGCGCCGATCTGCGGCTGCCGCAGGGCTCCCGGGTGAGCTACGCGCGCCTGTACTGGGGCGCCAACCTCCGGGTCGGCGAGCAGAAGCCGCCTGCCGACAACGACCGCGTCCTGGTCGCGGAACCCGGCGGGAAGTACAAGGAGATCCGCGCCGACTCCGTGGTCGGGCACCGCGACGCGGACGTCCACCAGGGGTTCTCCGCCTCCGCCGACATCACCGAACTGGTGCGGTGGTCCCAGCCGGGCGCCTGGACGGTCGCCCAGATCAATGTCGCCATGGGCAACTCGGACATGGGCGCCTGGGGCGGCTGGACACTCGTCGTCGCCTACGAGAACCCCGCCGAGCCGCTGCGCGAACTCGCCATCTGGGACGGCTTCGAGTCCGTGGACGGGCCGGGCACGGATGTCGTCCTTACCCTGGACGGACTGAACATCGCCCGGGGCGCCGAGGGCTCCGTCGGGGTCGTCGGCTACCACGGCGAGCGCACCGCGGGCGGGCACGCGCTGACCGTGCGGGCCGCGGACGGGGCGACGGTGCGGCACCGGGCGCTGGATTCCACCATCGCCGACCACGGGCGCAACGTCACCGGGCGCGACCCGGCGTACGTCAACACCCTCGGCTACGACTCCAACGTGCTGGACGTGACCGACGCGCTGGGCGCCGGGCCCGACGAGCTGGAGCTGCGGTTCACGGGCGGGTCCCGGCCGTACCAGCTCGGTGCGGTCTTCTTCCAGGCCGACGCCCGAGAGTGAGGCGGCCCCCGATGACAGCGATGACCGTATTGCACGTCGCGCAGCCCACCGGCGGCGGCGTCGCCCAGGTCGTGACCGATCTGGTGCGCACCCAGACCGCGGCCGGGGTCCGTACCGCGCTGCTGTGCCCGCCCGGCGGTCCGCTCGGCGGGGCGGCCCGGGCGGCCGGCGCCGAGGTGCGCGACTGGGTCGCCGGGCGGGAGCCGGGCGGCAACCTGCCCTGGGAGGCCGCCTTCGTCGCCCGCGCGGTGCGCGGACTGCGACCGGACGTGGTCCATCTGCACAGCGCCAAGGCCGGCCTCGCGGGCCGGCTCGGGGTACGCGGGCGGGTACCGACGGTGTTCCAGCCGCACGCCTGGTCCTTCGAGGCCGCGGAAGGGGTGACGCGGCGGGCCGCGGTGCGCTGGGAACGGCTCGCGGCCCGGTGGGCGGACCGGGTGGTGTGCGTCAGCGAGGCCGAGCGGGACCTGGGAGTGCGGGCCGGGGTCACCGCCCGCTGGTCGGTGATCAGGAACGGGATCGACCTCGCCCGGTACCCGGCCGCGGGAGAGGTCGACCGGCGGCAGGCGCGGGCCGCGCTGGCGGCCGTGCACGGGCTGCCGCAGCGGGCCCCGCTGGTGGTGTGCGTGGGGAGGTTGTGCCGGCAGAAGGGGCAGGACCTGCTGCTCGCGGCCTGGCGGCGGGTCCTCGAACGGGTGCCGGGCGCACGGCTGGTGCTGGTCGGGGACGGCCCGGAACGGGCCCGGCTGGAGGCGACGGCCGACCCGCGGCACGTGCTGTTCGCCGGGCACACGGACGATCCGGTGCCCTGGTACACGGCGGCCGATCTGGTCGTCCAGCCCTCGCGGTGGGAGGGGATGGCGCTCGCGCCGCTGGAGGCGATGGCGGTGGGGCGGGCCGTGCTGCTGAGCGACGTGGGCGGCGGGCGGGAGAGCCTGGCACCCGGCCAGGCGGACGAGTGCCTGGTCCCGGCGGGGGATGTGGCCGCGCTGGGGCAGGCGATGACGGCACTGCTGACCGCGCCCGAGCGGCGGCGCGCGCTGGCGCGGGCCGCGCAGGCGCACACGCGGGCCACCCGCGGGACGGACACGATGGCGGCGGCGTACGCGGAGCTGTACGCGGACGTACGGGGCCCGTGCGGGCCGGCGCACCAGCACCGGTACGGGCACGGGCTCGGCAGTGTCCGGGCCGCCGCGGGCGGGTCGGCGCGGCGCGGGCCGGCGGCCCCCGCCACGACAGCGGCCGGGGGTGGGCCGGGCGACGAGCGGGTGGACGACGTGGGCCCGCAGGTGCCGGTCGCCGACGGGACGGCTATCGGGGAGCGCGAGCGGAACGGCGCGAGTCGTGCGGGCGACCCGGCGGCAGGAGCCCGGGAGGCGTCGACACGGGACGGCAGGGCCCCGGTCGCGGGATCCGCCGCCGGGGGCGCGGACGCCCGTCCGGCGGGGCGGGCCGGTGCGCCCAGGGGCCCGGGTGGTCCGGAGCGACTGCCGGGCAAGGGCCCGGGCGCCGTGTTCGTGGTCGCGGGCTGGTCGCCGGGGAAGGATGGCCCGGACGGGGTGCCGGTGCCGGACGGCGCCGCCGGCCCCCCGGTGGGCGCGCACGGTGTCCTGCCCGCCGCGGCGTCGGAAGCCGTTCCCGCGCCCGGCGGCGCCCTGACCACCGGTGGCGGGGAGGGCCCGGACGCCCGTGACGGCGAAGCGGTGCGCGGCACCGAACCGACAGCCCTCGCCGTGCCCCCGCCGGCCACCGACGCGGAGTCCGGGGCGCTCGCCGACAGCCCGTCCACCTCCGCGTCCACCTCCGCCTCCCCGTCGGCCGCCGGTGCGAACGGAGGCGGGCATGCCCACGGATAGCGTCAGCGTGCCGGACACCGGCATCCGGCCGCGTACCCTGCTGCCGATCCGCGCCCCCGCGCCGGGGCCCGCCCCCGTCGTGGTGCCCGCGCCGGGACGCGCCACCGCACCCCCGCCGGACGGGCCCCGCGCCCCCCGGCGCCGCCGGCGGCCCGGCATCACCGGGCTGCTGCTCGGCGCCGACGTGCTCGCCGTCGTCCTCGTGGCCGCGCTGAGCACCCAACCGCTGCACGGCCTCGCCGCACTCGCCGTCCTGCTGCCGCTCAACGCCTGGGCCGGGTTCTACCGCCCGAGCCCCATGGCCGCCGCCCTCGACGAACTGCCCCGGCTGTGCGGCCACGGCCTGCTCGGCTGGCTGCTCTGCGGCGGCGGCCCCGCCTTCCTCCTCGTGCCGCTGCTCGCCGCCGCCGGGCGCGGCGCCGTCTACCAGCTGCGCCGCGTCGCCGTGCGCGAACGGCCGCGCGCCACCCTCGTCGTGGGCACGGGCACCGCGGCCCGCCGGGTCGCCGCGCTGCTCACCGAGCACCCCGAGTACGGCATGCGCCCCACCGCCCAGGCCGAACCGCACGAGGTGGCCGCCGCGCTGGCCGAACACGGCGTGCGCACCGTCGTCTTCACCCGCGCCCAGGAGGACGGCACCCCGCTGCGCCGGTGCTGGGAGGCCGGCTGCTCCGTGTGGCTGGTGGACCCCGAGCCGCCGTTGTGGTTCCCGGCCCCCGCCACCCACCTGTGGGGTTACACCTGCCGCCGCCTGGACCCGCCCGAACGCCACCCCTGGGGGGCCGACTTCCTCAAGCGGCTGGTCGACATCACCGGCGCCGCCCTCGCGCTGCTGCTCGCCGCACCCGTTCTCGGCGCCTGCGCGCTCGCCGTCCGCCTCGCCGACGGCCCCGGGGTCATCTTCCGGCAGGAACGCGTCGGCCGGGCCGGCAAGCCCTTCACCATGCTCAAGTTCCGCACCCTGCGCCCCGACACCGACCAGGAGGCCGCCACCCGCTGGAACATCGCGGGCGACGACCGCATGAGCCCGGCCGGCCGGCTGCTGCGCCGCACCTCCCTCGACGAACTGCCCCAGCTGTGGAACGTCCTGCGCGGCGACATGAGCCTGGTCGGCCCGCGCCCCGAACGCCCGCACTTCGTCGCCGAGTTCAGCCGTACGTACCCCGGGTACGCCGACCGCCACCGGATGCCGGTCGGGCTGACGGGACTGGCCCAGGTCAGCGGCCTGCGCGGAGACACCTCCATCGAGGACCGCACCCGCTTCGACAACCTCTACATCGAGACCTGGTCACTGTGGGCGGACCTGCGCATCATGCTGCGCACCACCGCCTCCTGCTTCCGGGGCGGGGGCAGCTGACGATGGCGGCACTCGCCCTCCCCGCCCGCGCCGCGCGGTCCGCCGCGTCGCACTGGACGGTGCTGCTCGCCGTCCTGCCCGTCGCGCTGCTGGCACTGCCGGTGACCAGCCGGGTCACCCCGGCCGACGCCGCCTCGCTCGCCCTGGTGGTGGCGTGCGCGCTGGTGCTGGTGCGGCGCTGGTCCGCCGCGCCACGGCTCAGCGCGCAGGCCGCGGCGATCCTGGGCGCACCGGCGGTGGCGTTCGCCGTCGTCACGATCGGGGCGGCCGATCCGGTGGCGGCGCTGCCCGGATTCCTGCGCTACGTGCAGGTGTTCGTGCTGGTGCCGCTGGCGCTGGTGCTGCTGCTGCGCTCGCGCCGCGATGTGCGGCTGGTCGCCGTGGCGGTCGTCGGTCTCGCGCTGGTGCAGGGCGCGGTCGGGGTGGCGCAGTACGCGACCGGCACCGGCGCCTCGTACATGGGTGAGGACGTGCGGGCCGTGGGCACCTTCGGCCCGCTGAACGTGATGGGCATGGCCACCGTCGTCTCCTACGGGCTGATCGCCGCGCTCGCGCTCGGCCTGGCCCCGCCGGCGGGCGCGCCCCGCTGGTGGCGGCCGGCGGCGCTGGGCTGTGCGGGCGCGCTGTGCCTCCCGCTGGCGGTGTCGTTCAGCCGGGGAGCGTGGCTGGCCACCGGGGCGGCGGTGTGCACGGTGCTGCTGATCGCCGGGTGGCGGCGGGCGCGCCGCACCCTCGCGCTGCTGGTGTGCGGCGGCGCGCTGCTGGTGGGCGGTGCCGCGCTGGTGTCGGACGCGGTGGCGGACCGGCTCACCAGCATCGGACAGGTGACCGGTACGCCGGACCAGTCGGTGATCGACCGGTACGCGATGTGGGACGCGGCGCGGGCGATGTGGCGGCAGGAGCCGTGGACGGGGGTGGGGCTCAAGGGGTTCGCCGAGTACCGCGACACGCACGCCTCGCTGGCGCTGTCGGCCGGCAGCGACACCGCGGGGGCGGGCCTGGACTTCCAGGTGCAGGAGCTGCTGTCGCCGCACAACATGTATCTGCTGCTGCTGAGCGAGCAGGGGCTGCTGGGCGCGGCGGCGGTGGTGGGCAGCTGGGCGGCGCTGCTGCTGGGCGCGGTGCTGCGGCTGCGGCGCTGCGGGCCGGTGGACGGCGGGCTGCTGGCGGCGGGCCTCGTGGTGTGGCTGACCGTCAACTTCCTGTACGCGGACATCGGCGGGCCGACGACGGTGCTGACGGCGGTGGCGTTCGGCCTGGTGGCGTGGTGGGCGCTGGCGCCGGCGGCGCTGCGCCCGGAGGCGCCGCCGGGCGGTGCGCGGGCGCCGGGTGAGCGGCCGGTGCCGGTGGCCGGGGCGGTGTGTCATGAGCGGGGGTGAGGCCGGCGGGGTGCTGGAGCGGCCCGCCCCCGGCGCTGGTGCGGACACCGGCAGCCGGTTCGTCGCGCGGGCGGCGACCCTGACGGCGGCGCTGGCGGCGGGCGGGGCGCTGTTCGGGCTGCTGCGCGATCAGATGATCGCACGTTTGTTCGGTGCGGATGGAGCGACGGACGCGTTCCTCGTCTCCTGGACCCTCCCCGAGTTCGCCTCGACCCTGCTGATCGAAGAGGCGATGGCGCTGGTGCTGGTACCCGCGTTCAGTGTGGCCCTCGCCCGGCGGGCGGCCGCCGGGAGCGGCGGCACGGACGAGGACCTCGGCCCCGACCCCGTACGGCGCCTGCTCGCCGACTCCCTGCCGCGCGTGCTCCTGGGCCTGGCGGTGGCCGCCGCGCTCGCCGCGCTCGCCGCCCCCCTGCTCGTACGGCTGCTCGCCCCCGGCCTCGCCGACCCGGCGCTCGCCGTGGACTGCACCCGGCTCACCGCCGTCACCGTCCTCACCTTCGGCATCGCCGGCTACTTCAGCGCCGCCCTGCGCGCCCACCGCAGCTACCTGGCCCCGGCCGCCATCTACATCGGCTACAACATCGGCATCATCGCCACCGCGCTGGCGCTGCACACGCGGTTCGGGGTACGCGCCGCCGCCCTGGGCGTCGCGGTCGGCGGCGCGCTGATGGTGCTGCTGCAACTGCCGTTCTTCCTGCGCCGGCTGCCGGTGCGCGGCGCCTGGGCCGACTGGCGCGCCCGGCGCCGTACGGCTGCGGCGCCGGGCGGGCGACCGTACGTCCTCGGCGTGACCGTGGCCCTCGTCGCGCCCATCGCCCTCTTCGCGATCAGCCGTCAGGCCCAGGTCCTGGTGGAACGTTTCCTCGCCTCCTCCCTCACCCCCGGCGCCATCTCGCACCTCAACTACGCGCAGAAGGTCAGCCAGATCCCCATGGTGCTGGCGCTGATGATCCCCACCGTCACCCTGCCGCTCGTCGCGCGCGCCATGGCGGAGGGCGACACCCAGGGCGCCAGACGGCGGGTGGAACGCGACCTGCTGCTGGTCGGGATCGTGGCCGTGCTGGGCGCCGCGTACGTCATGGCCTGCGCCCCGCAGCTGGTGCAGCTCCTCTTCCAGCGCGGCGAGTTCACGGCGGAGGCGACCGCCGCCACCGCCGAGGTGATGCGCGTGTACGCGCTCGGGCTGCTCGGCCACACCCTGGTGGGCGCGCTCATCCGGCCGTTCTTCTCCGCCGCCAGACCCACCTGGTTCCCGCTGGCCGCCATGGGGGTGGGGCTCGCCATCACGGTGGTCGCGGGCGCCGTCGCCGTCCGCCACTGGGGCGCCGCCGGGATCGCGGCGGCCAACGCCGCCGGCATCACCGCCACCGCCCTGCTGCTGATGCGCGGCCTCGCCGGGCGGGTCGTCCCCATCGACCCGGCCACCGTCATGGCCGGGCTCGGCCGCCTGCTGCTGTCCGGTCTCGCCGCGGGCGCGGCGGGGTGGGCGGTGGCGGACGCGGCCGGTTCCCCGCCGCTGTCCGCCGCACTCGCCGCCCTGGCGGTGCCGGCGGTGTTCGCCGCCGGCGCGTGGGCGCTCCGGGTACCGGAGGCCGTGGCGCTGCTGTCCGCCGCTCAACGAAAGCTGAAGGCCACACCATGACCGAGACGGAACGGGACACGACGTCCTCGCTCGACGAACTGCTCACGGACGCCGAGCCGGAGCAGGACCGGGAAGGGGAACGGGAGCCGGCGCCCGTACGGGGCCGCGCCGCGCGACGTCACCTGTGGACGCTGATGTACCACTCGGTCACGGTCACCCCCGCCGACCCGTACAACATCACCGTCACCCCCGACCGGCTGCGCAGCCAGCTCGGCTGGCTGCGCAAGCGCGGCCTGCGCGGCGTCTCCGCCGCCGAACTCCTCGCCGCGCACGACGCGGGCGACCCCTCGGGACTGGTCGCCCTCACCTTCGACGACGGCTACACCGACTTCACCCGGCACGCCCTACCGCTGCTGCGCCAGCACGGGTTCACCGCGACCGTGTTCGTGCTGCCCGGGCGGCTCGGCGGCGAGAACGAGTGGGACGAACTCGGCCCGCGCAAGGAACTCCTCGACGAGAAGGGCATCCTGGCCGCCGCCGAGGCCGGCATGGAGATCGGCTCGCACGGGCTGCTGCACCGGGCGCTCCCCGACCTCGACGAGGACACCCTGCGCGCCGAGACCGCCGGCAGCTGGGAGCGGCTGGCCGAGCTCACCGGCCAGGACATCGCCGGCTTCTGCTACCCCTACGGCACGATCGACCAGCGGTCGGTGGACGCCGTACGGGAGGCGGGCTACGCGTACGCCTGCGCCATCGACCCCGGCCCGCTGACCGGGCGGCACGCGCTGCCGCGCGTCCACGTCGGGCAGTCGGACGGCGGGGCGCGGCTGCGGGCCAAGCGGCTGCTGCACCCGCTGCGCCGCCGCCCGGTGGAGGCCCTGCCGGTCGTGGGGGACGGGCAGGTCGCGGCGTGAAGCGGGCCCTGCACATCATCACGGGCCTGGGCGTCGGCGGTGCCGAACGCCAACTGCGGTCACTGATCGCGCGGCTGCCGGTGGAGAGCGAGGTGGTGACCCTCACCAACCCGGGCGCGGTCGCCCGCGAACTGCGCGCCGACGGCGTCCGCGTGACGCACCTGGGCATGGCCGGCAACCGCGACGTGGGCGCCCTCCCGAAACTGGCCCGGCTGATCCGCCGGGGCCGGTACGACGTGGTGCACACCCATCTCTACCGGGCCTGCGTGTACGGGCGCGTCGCCGCCCGGCTGGCCGGCGTACGGGCGGTCGTGGCGACCGAGCACTCGCTGGGCGAGAAGGTGATGGAGGGCAGGCCGCTGACCCGGGGGACGCGCGAGCTGTATCTGGCGACCGAGCGGCTGGGCCGGGCCACGGTCGCCGTCTCCGGCACGGTGGCGGGCCGGCTGCGGGAGTGGGGGGTGCCGGCGGAGCGGATCCACGTGGTGCCCAACGGCATCGCGGCGCGCCGGTTCCGGTACGCGGCCGGGGCACGGGCGGCGGAACGCGCCCGGCTGGGCGTCCCGCCGGACGCGGTGCTGGTGGGCGGGGTGGGCCGGCTGGTGCCCGGGAAGGGCTTCGCCGACCTGGTACGGGCGGTGGCCGGGCTGCCCGGGAACGTGCGGCTGGTCCTGGGCGGCGAGGGGCCGCTGCGGGGCGAACTGGAACGCCTGGCGGCGGAGTGCGGGATCGGGGACCGGGTCCTGCTGCCGGGTGAGTGCGAGGTGCCCGCGCTGCTGTCGGCGATGGACATCTTCGTCTCCGCCTCGACGGAGGAGACGTTCGGGCTGGCCACGCTGGAGGCGCTGGCGGCCGGGCTGCCGGTGCTGCACGTGACCTGCCCGGCCATCGACGAACTCCCCCGGCAGGCCGCCCCGGGCGCGCGCCGGGTGCGGGGCGGGGCGGACGCCCTGCGGGCGGCGCTGCGCACCGAGGTGAACCGGGCCCCGTGCCGCTTCCCGGTGCCCGAGGCGGTGCACCACTACGACATCGGCCGGGCGGCCGGGCGACTGATGGATGTGTACGAAGGGGCGCAGAGCCGATGAGACGCAAGGCGAAGACACGAGCGAAGGCCATGGTCCGCCCGAAGCGGCAACGGCCGGCCGGCCAGGCCCGACCGGTGGAGCGGGCGGGCCGGGAGGGGCGGGCGGCGGGGGAGGCCGTGGCGGCGGAGGCCGGTGCGGTGGAGGCGGGCACGGCTTCCGGGGCCGGGGCGGAGGCCGGGGCGCCGACCGTCCGTGCCGGTGCCGGGGGCGCGGCTGAGCGTCCCGGGAACGAGCCCCCGGACGCCGTGGGCGCCGACGGGGCCCCGGACGCCGGGGCCGACCGTGCGGCGGAGGGCGGCGCCGAGGGGTCGTCCGCCCGCTCCGAGGAGCCGGACGTGGTCCACGGGGAAGCCGGCACGCCACCGTCCGGTGCCGCCTCCGGCGCGGACGCGTCACCCGCCGCCTCCCGGGCACCCCGGGGCGGCCGTCGTGGGCACGGCGTCGCGCGGATGGTGGGCGTGGGCTGGCTGTTGTGGTTCCTCATCAACGCCCGGCGCCCGCTGCGGACCCGGCGGGCGGGCGTCCCGGCCTCCCGCCGGCCGCGCCCGGCGCGCATCCCCGGATTCCGGCCGGGACGCGCCGGCCGGGTCCGTACGGCGCCTGGGCTGCTGGCCGCTGCCGCCCGGCAGCCGGCGGGCGACCCGGGGGCCGTGCCGAGTCGGAGCGGCGACCGCGCGGCGGATCCGGGGCCGAGGCGGCCGGCGGCGCGGGACGCCCAGGGCGACAGGGCTGACGGCGCGGAGCGGACGCCCCTCGCGGCTGCCGCGCCGGACAGCGGGGCGGGAGCGGGACAGCGGCGGCGAGTCGGCGGTGAACGTGCGGAACCCACGCCTCCCCCGGCCGGCCCGCCGGACGCTGAGGCGGAGGCAGCGCCGGAGCGGCGCGGGCCGGAACCCGGCGTGCCGGCGGGTGAGGAAGGGTGTGCGCGGACCGCCCCGGCGGGTTCGCCGGGGGACCCGGGGGCGGCAGCGGCCCGGCCGTCCGGCCGGCGGCCCGGTGGAGAGACGCCCGGTGCGGAGCCGGCTCCGCACCGGAACGTGCCGGGACACCGTGCCGGTGGCGCGCCGGGTGCCGTGCTGGTGGGCCGGTGGGTGGCCCGGGCCAGGCGCGCGGGATCCGCCGGGCGCCGGGACCTCGGGCGCGTCGTGGCGTGGGCGCGCGCCCACCGCCGGGTTCCGTTGTGGTGGCCGCTGGCGCTGTGCGGGATGGCCGGTGCGCTGCTGGGCGGGGGGTACGGGCTGCTGGCCGACCGGGAGTACGCCGCCAGTAGCTATGTGGTCGTCCGGGACACCGGTGAGGGGGCGGATCCGGCCGCCGCCGTGGGGCTGGCCCAGGCGTTCGGGCGGATCGCCACCGGGGACGCCGTGCTGACCACCGCTCAGACCGACGCCGGGGTCTCACTCGACAGGTTGCGGGACGGCGTGCGGGCATCGACCTCCCCCGACGCGCCGATGATCGAGATCACCGGCACGGCCGCGCGGGCGGCGCGGGCCGCCGAGATGGCCAACGCCGTCACCCGTGCCCTGATCGCGTACGGCAATGACGCCACGGACAGCACCGGTGCCCGGCTCACCGTCTTCGCCGAGGCGCAGCCCTCGGCCGCCCCCGTGTCGGCCGCTCCGCTCGTGCGGCTGGCGGTGGGCCTGGTGGCGGGGCTGCTGGTGGGGCTGCTGGTGCTGCTGGTGCGGACGAACGCCGGTGACCCGCCGGGGCCGGTCACCACCGTGCCGGCCCAGCCGCGCGACCAGAGCGGCCGGCACGACCCGTCCGAGGAGCGGGAGCGGGCGGCACCGCGGCCCCGGACGGACCATCCGATGTCCGGTCGGCCCGCTTAGGGCGTCTCGTCTGGATCTTCGCGGGGCCGCGACGCCGGCTACTGGGGGCACCCCCGGCCGAAGGCCGGTGGAACCTCGCCGCGTTGCCGAAATGCCCACAGGAAACCACCTGAGGGCACTCCGGCGCCTTGAGCGAAGCGAATGGGGGCATCTCCCAGTCGAAGGCTGGGGGAGCACCGCACCCGACGCCGCGACCTGATCCACGAAGATCCGAACGAGACGCCCTAGCCCTCGCCCGGGCGCGGGCCGCGGCCCGGGTCCCCGGCGCCGCCGTCGCCGTCTTCGCCGGGGCGCGGTCCGCGTCCCGGCCCGCCCGCCCCGGAGCCCGGCGGCGTCGCCGACAGCGCGGTGCGGAAGACCTCCGAGGACGCCGGGTTCTGGACGCATTGCCACACACCGTGCGGGCAGTAGTCACTGATGGAGTGATACACGGGCTGGACCGCGTCGATCCATTCCAGCATCCGCCGCATGTATTCGGCGTTGTCCCCATTGCGGAACAGGCCCCATTCCGGGAAGGAAATCGGCTTCCCGTGCGCCGCCGCGAAATCGACATGGAACTGAAGTCCGTACGGCTGGCTGATCTGCTCGTCAAACGTTTCGCCGGGCGGCTGGTCGTAGGTGTCCATTCCGATGATGTCGACCACGTCGTCCCCCGGATAACAGCGGTCCCACTCGATCGCGTCGGTTCCCCTGTTCGGTGCGAAATCGAAACGGAAGTCCTGTCCCGGTACGGCGCGCATCGTGGTCACAATGCGCCGCCAGTACCGCTTCCACGCCTCGGGATCCGGCGCGCAGCGGTGCGTGTACGTCGTGCCGTTCATCTCCCACCCCAGGACCAGCACCGCGTCCGCGAGCCCGGCCGCCACCAGCCGCTCGCCCAGCACCCGGAAGTGCTGGTCGTAGCTTCCCGAGGCCCCCGAACGCAGCAGCTGCCCCACCAGGTGGTCGGGCAGATCGTCCTCGTTGCGCTCCAGCATGGGGACGTTGAGGACGAACAGCCGGTCGTCCTTCTCCTGGCGCCATCCCGCCCAGGGGGCGAGAAACTCGGGCCGGCCCTCGATGTTCGACCACAGGTCCCCGGGCAGGTAGGTGCGGCCGACCGTCATCTCCGTGCCGCCCAGCCAGTGCTCCAGCAGTTCGGCGCGGTCCACGCCCTCCGCGCCCGAGCCCAGGAACGCGCCGAAGGAATCGTTGGAAAGGGGGGTGACGGAGGTGGTGGCCGCCAGCAGGACGGTCGTGGCGATTCCGAGGCCGATCATGATCCGAGATTAAGCACAAAATCCCTTGAATGGGCCGCAAGAAGGCATTCTGATAGGCCGATCGAGGACGCTGCCGATCGTATGCGCGGGTCCGGGGAATGATCTGGGGCATGTCGCCGCTCGACACCAGAGTGCCCGCACTGCTGCTCCGACTCGATCACCATCCCTTTCACCACGGTTCGCTCGGTGCCGTTCGCTCACTCGGCCGGGCGGGCGTGGAAGTGCACGCCTTCGTGGAATCCCCGCGCGGTCCGCTCGCCCGGTCCCGTTATCTGCACCGGGCGCACCCCATTCCCGGGGCCGCGGATATCGATCTCGAGCGGCTGCTGCTGCGTACCGCGGAACGCATCGGGCGGCCCGCCGTTCTCCTTCCGATGGACGATGCGGGCGCGCTCGCCCTGGCCTCCGGCCTCGCCGACCGCCTGCGCGGCGCCTATCTGCTGCCCGGGACGACACCCGGCGCCGTGGAGCGGGCCGCCGACAAGGAGCGGCTGGCCGGGCTGTGCACGGAGCTCGGGCTGCCGCACCCCGCGACCGTCGTCCCGGACGGGCCGCAGGAGGTGGCCTCCGCCGTACGGGAGCTGGGGCTGCCGCTGATCGCCAAGTGGAGCCGCCCCTGGCTGCTGCCGAAGGACAGCGGGCTGCGCAGCGCGACCGTGATCACCTCGGCCGGTCAGGCGCTGCGGCTGTACGCGGCGAGTGCCCGGGCCGGGAGCCGGCTGCTGCTCCAGCGGCGGCTGGCCGGCGGCCGGAACGCCGACTGGTTCTTCCACGGCTGTTTCGGCCGGGGCGGGGTGCCGCTGTACGGGGGCACCGGGCGCAAGGACGTGTCGTGGCCGCTGGGCGCCGGGGCCACCGCCGTGGGGAGCTGGCGGGAGAACCCCGAGGTGGCGGCGGCGGCCCGGCGGCTGGCGGCGCACCTGGGCCATCACGGCATCCTCGACCTGGACTTCCGCCGCGAGGCCGGCTCCGGCGCGTACCACCTGCTGGATGTCAATCCGCGTCCCGGGGCGCAGTTCCGGTTGTTCACGGATCCGTCGGGGCTCGATGTGGTGCGGGCGCTGCACCTGGATCTGACGGGGCGGCGGGTGCCGGCGGGGCGGGCGGTGCCGGGGCGGATGTTCGTCGCCGAGAACTACGGGCTGCTGGCCGCCCTGACCGCCCCCGCGCGGGTGGCGGCGCTGCGCGGGCGGCCGGTGGAGACGGCGTGGTTCGCGGCGGACGATCCGGCGCCGTTCGCGGCGATGGCGGGCGGGTGGACGGCGCGGGCGGCGCGCAAGGGGTGGGAACGGGCTCGGTCCCTCTCCTCTTCCTCCCGGTCTCCTTCCCCGCGCCCCCCGGCCCCTGCCCCGCCCTCCCGCGCGATCCCGGCTCCGGGCACCGCGCCGGTGCCCGCGTCCTCCCCCCTTCCACCCCACCCAACCCAGTGAGAGAGAGCGGCGAACCCCGATGCACGACCTGGTAGTGGTAGGCGCCGGCCCGTACGGCCTGTCGATCGCCGCGCACGCGGCCGCGGCCGGTCTGGATCTGCGGATCCTGGGCCGGCCGATGGCGTCCTGGCGGGATCACATGCCTGGCGGCATGTTCCTGAAGTCGGAGCCCTGGGCGTCCAATCTGTCCGACGCGGCGCGCGAGCACACCCTCGCCGCCTACTGCGCGGAGCGCGAGGAACGGGCCGAGCACGGCCATCCGTTGCCGATCGAGACGTTCACGGACTACGGCATGTGGTTCGCGCGGCGGCTCCCGGTGCCGGTGGAGGAACAGAACGTCGTGTCCGTGACGCCGCACGGCGACGGCTTCCGGGTGGAGACGGACACCGGCGAGGTCATGCTGTGCCGCACGCTCGCGCTGGCGATCGGCGTCATGCCGTTCGTCCATCTGCCGCAGGCGCTGCGCGACCTGCCACCGGAACTGGCCTCGCACAGCAGCGGGCACCGGGACCTGGCCGCGTTCAAGGGGCAGGAGGTGACGGTGGTCGGCGCGGGGCAGGCGGCGCTGGAGACGGCCGCGCTGCTGCTGGAGCACGGCGCGCTGCCCACCGTGGTGGCCCGGGCGGGCGCCATCAACTGGAACACCGTGCCGCAGCCGCTGCGCCGCAACCCGCTCGCCCGGCTGCGCGCCCCGCACAGCGGGCTCGGCACGGGGTGGAGCAGCTGGGCGTACTCGCGGGTGCCGTGGGCGGTGCGCCGGCTGCCGGAGACCACCCGGGTCAAGATCGCCACGACGGCGCTGGGCCCGGCGGGCGCATGGTGGCTGCGGGAGCGGGTGGAGGGAGCGGTGCCGGTCCGGCTGGGACACCGGATCCGGCGGGCGGTACGGATCGAGGACGGCGTGCGGCTCGAACTGGCCACGCCGGGTGAGGGGCGGTCGCTGATCGAGACGGAGCACGTCATCGCGGCCACCGGCTTCGTACCGGATCTGCGCCGGCTCGATCTGCTCGACCCGGCGCTGCGGGACGGGCTGACGGCGGTGCTGGGGACGCGGGCGCCGCAGCTGGACGCCGGCTTCGAGTCCTCGCGGCCCGGTCTCTTCTTCGCGGGGCTGCTGGCGGCGCCGACGTTCGGGCCCTCGATGCGGTTCGTCTACGGGGCGTCCTTCACGGCGGGGCGGCTGGTGAAGGCGGTGCGGCAGCGGCTGGCGCGGCTGGCGAGCGTGCCCGGTGGTGCGACGGCGGGGGTGTCCGTGCCGAGCGTGCCCCGGCCGGCCGCCCAGCAGAGCGACGCCGGGAAGTCCGGGAAGGCCGGCGAGGACGGCGAGGACGGGGCGGCCGAGCCGGGCGGGACGGTGGAGGTGGCGGGGCAGGAACAGGCCCGGTCCTCCGCCGGCTGAGGAGCGGCGCCGGACAGCGCGAAGCCCCGCCCGTCACGGGCGGGGCTTCGTGGCGTCCGCTGTCCGTCGCGCGCGGCGACGGCTCGCGTCGGCTCAGGCGGTGGCGAGGGCCTTGGCGCGGTCGCGGGCCTGCTCGTGCGCCTTGGCGCGGGAGGCGTCGGCCTGCTCGATCAGCCCGGACATGGCCGGCACGATGCGGGCCAGGGTCAGCTCCGGAACGATGAAGGTGACGTCCAGGGCGAGGGTGCTGCCGAGAACCCAGGTGAGGTAGTTCTGGGCGAAGTCGTTGCCTTCCATGGGGGTGCCGGGCGCGTACGAGCCGCCACGGCTGGTGACCACGGTGACGGGCGTGCCGGCGGCGCTCGGGGTCTCGGCCGCCGAGGTGCGGCCGCCGATGATCACGTGGTCCAGCCAGCTCTTGAGCGTGGAGGGGATCGTGTAGTTGTACAGCGGCGCGCCGAGGACGACGGCGTCGGCCTCCTCCAGCTCCTTGGCCAGCTCGTCGCGGAGCGCGTACGCGGCCTGCTGCTCGGGGGTGCGGTCCCCGGCGTCGACGTTGGGCGCGTAGTGCGAGATGGCGGTGGTGTGCGGCAGCGGCTCGGCGGCCAGGTCGCGGTAGATGACCTTGCCGTCGGGGTGGTGTGCGAGCCACTCCTCGCGGAAGGTCTTGGTGACCTCGCGGGAGACGGAGTTGTCGCCGTTCAGGGAGGAGTCGATGTGCAGCAGCGTGGGCATGAGGGTGGTTCCTTCGTGACGGTCACCGTGGCTGGGACACGCGGTGATGAAAGAGGTACGTTACTGCGGCAGAGTGCGCAGATTTCTTTAGCGTAGCAGCTTACTTTTATTTAGCAACGTGCCCGTCTTCCCGTAGAGTGGGTCCATGGCGGAGCACCGGGATGGCGAGGAAAGGCCCCCCGTGGGGGTGAAGGAGACGGACGGCGGCCGGTGTACCGAGCCCGACGACGCGATGACCCGGGTCTTCGGCGTCTTCGGGAAGCGGTGGACGGGGCTGGTGGTGGCCGCCCTGATGGGTGGACCCGGTCAGTTCGCGGTACTGCGCCGCTCGATCCCCGGGATCAGCGAACGGATGCTCTCGGACCGGCTGAGCGAGCTGGCCGCGCTCGAACTCGTCTCGCGCGAGGTGGACCCCGGCCCCCCGTTGCGCGTCACCTACCGGCTCACGGCGGCCGGGGAGGACCTGCGCCCGGCCCTGGTGGAGCTGTCGCGCTGGGCCGAGCAGCACCTGGTGAACGGTGCGGAGCAGTGCCCGGAGGCGCTGCGCGAATGACCGCCTAGGCTGACGGGGTGACAACAGGGGAAGAGCACGAAGCCCGCGACGAGCCCGACGCCCGCGACGAGCGCGAGGAGCGTGAGGAAGCCGCCGCCACCGAGCGCCTCGATCAGGCGGTGCGGGCCGCCGAGGCCGCGCTGATCGAGTTCGAGATCGCGGTGGAGACCTTCCGCATCGAGGTGGAGAACTTCTCCCGGCTCCACGAACAGCGCCTGGGCCCGCTCTACGGCCGCCTCGAGGAGCTCGAGGCGGAGATCGCCGAGGCGGTGGCCGCCCGCACCAAGGACCCTGAGGACGAGCGCCGGGCCCGCGAGGCGCGCGCCATGGTGGCGCCGATGCCCCAGGTCTCCGAGCTGTTCCAGGGCTGGCTGGACGGCGAGGGCTTCTCGCCGGAGGCCGCCGCGATGCTCACCGAGCAGTCCGTGCAGCCCCCGCCGAAGGTGCGCCCCGGCGAGGAGGCGCGCAAGCTCTACCGCGAGCTGGTCCGCCGGGCCCACCCCGACCTGGTCGCCGACCCGACCGAGCGCGACCGGCGCGGGGCCTTTCTCGTGCGCGTCAACCAGGCGTACGGGCGCGGCGACGCGAAGGCGCTGCGCGAGCTGACCACCGAGTGGGACAACGGTGTCGGCCCCTCCCCGGAGCCCGCCGCGTACGGGCGGCGCGAGGAGCTGTACGCGCGCCTGGAGTGGCTGGCCAACCGGAAGGAACTGCTGGCGGACGCCGCCGCCGCGCTGGAGGACAGCGCGATCGGGGCGATGCTGCGGATGGCGCCCGAGGACCCGGATGCGCTGCTGGAGGAGATCGCCGGCGAACTGCGGCAGAAGGTCACGGCCAAGGAGGCGGAACTCGCCGCCCTGCTGGCCGGCGAGTGAGCGTTAGGGTCGGTCGTATGAACTTCCCGAACATCCCCACCGTTCCCGTGGGCGACGTGCCCGCCGACGCCGTACTCCTGGACGTGCGTGAGCCGGACGAGTGGGCGGCAGGGCGCGCCGAGGGCGCGCTGCACGTCCCCATCCGTGAGGTGGTGGACCGGCTTCCGGAGATCACCGAGCGGGCCGGGGACGGACCGCTGTACGTGCTGTGCCGGGTGGGCGGCCGGTCGGCGCAGGTCACCGGGTACCTGGTGCAGCAGGGCATCGACGCGACCAATGTGGCGGGCGGGCTGCAGGCCTGGCACGAGGCGGGGAAGCCGCTGGTGAGCGACGCGGGCGAGCCGTTCGTCCTGTAGCGGGCCGGCCCGACCCACGGGGGCGGGCCGACGCCGTCAGCGGCCCGCGGCGCTGTGCGTGCCGGGCGCCGGCTCCGTTCCGCCGCCCGTCCCCTCTTCGTCCTCCTTGCGCTTCTTCCTGACGCTCGCGGCGGGGGCGCAGTCGGGGAGACAGACGGGGGTGGCGTGCACGGCCGCCGGCGGGAAGTGCGCCGCCAGCTCCTGCCTCGCCCGCAGGGTCGCGTCGCCGGCGCAGATCTCCCGCAGGCTCTGCTCGCGCGCGTTGCCCATGGCCAGCCAGCGGGAGAACACGCACGGGGTGACGCGCCCGTCGGGGAGCACCGCGAGCCGCCCGTGGCCACAGCGTCCGCACAGCCCGCCGCACTGCGGGGCGCCTCCCGCGCCGTCGGCGGCACGTCCGTACGGGCGGACCCGGTCCGTACCGATCTCGCGCACGCCCAGCTCCAGCAGATCGCGCCGGCCGCCGTCCCCGGCGCGCTGTTCGGGCACGGTGCGCACCTCCTCGATGAGGCTGCCGCGCAGCGGTACGCCCAGTTCGCGGGCGCGGCGGATGTTGGCGCGGGTGCGGGCGTGCGACCCGGCCGCTCCGGTCATCTCGTCGTGGGCGGCGGGGTCCGCGCTGTAGTAGCTGAAGGCCAGCCGCACCCCGTCGCGGCGCAGTGCCTCCCACAGCGGGGGGCCGATGTGTGTCATGTTGCTGAACACCTCGACCTCCATGCCGTGCCGGCGGGCGCCGTGGATGTACGCGGGCAGACCGGGGTGCAGGGTGGGCTCGCCGCCGATGAACTGCACGTCGCGCACGCCGAGTTCGCTCAGCTCGCCGAGCACCCGCAGCCAGTCGGCGTCGGTCATCTCGCCGTGGGTGCCCTGCGGGGAGGAATCGGCGTAGCAGTGCCGGCAGCGCAGATTGCAGAAGCCGGTGATCTCCAGCCAGGCGAAGCGGGGGCGCAGGGGGTGCGTGGGCATGAGCGGCGGTCCCTCCGGGGGTGCGGTCGCGTCGTTCGCGCTGTCCGTCGTATGTCGTGGTCACAGCGCCTAACGACGTGACCGCGTCCGAAGAGACGCCCGGTGACGGCGGGTGGCCCGTACAGGGGGAGCGGTACGGATCCGGGCGCGGCCTGTAGGGGTGCGCCGGGTGTCAGCCGTGGATCCCGGGGTGCGGGCGGTGGCGGCACCGTCCGTGCGTCCGGTGTCCGTGGGGCGGCCTGCCCATCGGATCCGAGGGAAAATAGTTTGCAAAGCGAATGAATTTACCCACTTCCCATTTCTGCTGGAGAAGATCTTGGGCTTGCTAGCATCTGCGCATGAGCAGCGGCGAGCTTGAAGACGACCTGCGATGGCTGCTGCTGCAGATGAAGTTCGGGCTCACCGTGGCCGAGGACCGGGCCGTGCGGCAGCACGGCATGGACCTGTGGGGCTACACCGTGCTGCTCGGGCTCGCGGAGGAGCCGGCCCGCACCCAGCTGGCGCTGTCCGAGGCGTCGTCCATCGACAAGAGCAAGATGGTCGCCGTCCTGGACGACCTGGAGAAGGCCGGGCTGATCACCCGGCGCCCGGACCCGGAGGACCGCCGGGCGCGCATCGTCACGGCCACCGACGCCGGACAGCGGGCCCTGGCCGCCGCGCGCGCCGAGGTGGCGGCCATCGAACGGCTGGCGCTGGCCGATCTGGACGAGGCCGAACGCACAGCGCTCAAGGCGATGCTGCGGCGCGCGGTCACCGGCCCGCTGCGCAGGCTGGCCGCCGGCGAACGGCCGCCGGAGGGGACGGGGCCTACGCCGTGGGGCGTGGTGGCGCGGCCGTCGGAGCCGGCCCCGCCGCCGGTGCCGCCGCGCTGAGCCGTTCCGCCGCCTCCCGCAGCGACGCGGGCCGTTTGCAGAACGAGAACCGCGCCAGGTACGGCGGGGAGCCCGGCCCGCCCGGGTTCAGCTGGAAGGCGGAGGTCGGGATGGCGACCACCCCGGCACGCTCGGGCAGTTCACGGCAGAACCGCACCCCGTCCTGATACCCCCAGGGCCGGACATCGGCCTGGAGGAAGTACCCGGCCTCGGCGCGGTACGGGCGCAGCCCGGCCGCCGTCAGCCCCTCGGTGAGCAGCGCCCGGTTCGCCCGCAGCGTGTCCCGCAGCTGGGCCGCCCACTCCTCGACGCCGTCCAGCGCGCGGGCCAGGGCCGCCTGGTACGGGGTGCCCGAGGCGTAGGTGAGGAACTGCTTCACGGAGGTGACGGCGCTGACCAGGGAGGACGGGCCGCAGACCCAGCCCACCTTCCAGCCGGTGACGTTGAACGTCTTGCCGGCCGAGGAGATGGTCAGGGTGCGCTCGCGCATCCCGGGCAGCGCGGCGAGCGGCAGGTGCCGGTCGCCCGCGTCGTACAGCAGGTGTTCGTACACCTCGTCGGTGACCGCGATCAGGTCGTGCTCGCGGCACACCGCCGCGACGGCCTCCAGCTCGGCGGGAGTGAAGACCTTGCCGGTGGGGTTGTGCGGGGAGTTGAACAGCAGCAGCCGGGTGCGCGGGGTGACGGCGGCGCGCAGCGCGTCGGCGTCCAGGACGAAGCGGTCCCCGTCCGCGGCGAGCGGCACGGCCGTCAGCGTGGCGCCGCTGAGCCGGGCGCCGGCCGGGTAGGCGTCGTAGCAGGGGTCGAAGGTGAGGATCTCGTCGCCCGGCCCGGTGAGGGCGAGGACAGCGGCGGCCAGCGCCTCGGTGGCGCCGGTGGTGACCAGGACCTCGCCGTCCGGCGCGTGCCGCAGGCCGTAGCGGCGCAGCTGGTGGGCGGCGATGGCCTCGCGCAGGGCGCGCAGCCCGTAGGCGGGCGGGTACTGGTTGTCGCCGGCCAGCACCGCCTCGCTCACGTCGCGCAGCAGTGCGGGCGGGCCGGGCAGCTCGGGCACGCCCTGCCCGAGGTTGACGGCCCCCGTGCGCCGGGCCAGTTCGGTCATCTCGGTGAAGACGGAGGTCGCGATCGCCCGGCTGCCGCTGCTCATGGACCCACCTTAGGCGGCGGGCCCCTGGCCGGGCTGCTGCGCGCCTTCTTCCCCGGCCTGCTGCTCGGCGAGCTTCTCGTGCACCTCGGCCATGTCGACCTCGCGGACCTTGGCGATCAGCTCCTCCAGCGCGGTGCCGGGGATGGCGCCGGGCTGGGAGTACAGCACGACGTTGTCGCGGATCGCCATCAGGGTGGGGATGGAGGTGATCTGGAAGGCCTGGGCCAGCTCCTGCTGGGCCTCGGTGTCCACCTTGCCGAACATGATGTCGTCGTGCCGGCCGGCCGCCTCCTCGAAGACGGGGGCGAACTTGCGGCAGGGCCCGCACCAGGAGGCCCAGAAGTCGACGAAGGCGATCCCCTTGCTGGCGACCTGCTCCTCGAAGTTGTCCTTGGTCAGCTCGATGGTGGTCATCGCACTCTCACTCTCTCGGCCATGCGGGTTCGGGTTCCGGCTGCCCCTACCCGGAACCCCCCGGGGTCGATGCGTATTCCTTCGGGCTTCTTGCGCCGTGATACCCCATGGGGGTATACAGGAGACAGGGGACGGGATACCTCCCTAGGGTATATTCACCCGTGAGGAGAGCAGGCATGAACGACAGCATCAGCGACAGCGGCACCAGGGACGAGATCGAGCTCGCCATCGGCGGGATGACGTGTGCCTCCTGCGCTGCGCGGATCGAGAAGAAGCTCAACCGCATGGAGGGGGTGACGGCGAGCGTCAACTACGCCACCGAGAAGGCCAGGGTCAGCTACGGCGGCGAGGTGGCGGTGCCCGATCTCATCGCCGTGGTCGAGAGAACGGGGTACACCGCCGCCGTACCGGAACCACCGGTGCCCGAGCCGGCCCCCGCCGCACCGGGCGGCACAGGTGCCCGGGCCGCCCCCGGCGCCCCCGACGAACTGGCCACGCTGCGGCACCGGCTGCTGGTCACCGTGGCGCTGTCCGTCCCCGTGGTCGCCCTGGCCATGGTGCCGGCCTGGCAGTTCGAATACTGGCAGTGGCTCTCCCTGACCCTCGCCGCGCCCGCCGTGATCTGGGGCGGCTGGTCCTTCCACCGGGCCGCCTTCACCAACGCCCGGCACGGCGCCGCCACCATGGACACCCTCGTGTCCATCGGCACCCTGGCCGCGCTGCTGTGGTCGGTGTGGGCGCTGTTCTTCGGCATGGCCGGCCACCCCGGCATGACCCACCCCTTCGAGCTGACCATCCAGCGCGGCGACGCCAGCGGCAACATCTACCTGGAGGCGGCGGCCGGGGTCACCGCCTTCCTGCTGACCGGGCGCTATCTGGAGGCCCGCGCCAAGCGCACGGCGGGCACGGCCCTGCGGGCCCTGATGGAACTGGGCGCCAAGGAAGTCACGGTGCTGCGGGACGGCGTACCCGTCCTGATGCCGGTCGGCCGCCTCGCGGTCGGCGACCGCTTCCTGGTGCGCCCCGGCGAGAAGATCGCCACCGACGGTGTGGTGGCCGAGGGCTCGTCCGCCGTGGACACGTCCATGCTGACCGGGGAGTCCGTACCGGTGGAGGTCGCGGCCGGCGACGCGGTCACCGGCGCCACCGTGAACGCCGGCGGCCGGCTGGTGGTCGAGGCCACCCGGGTCGGCGCCGACACCCAGCTGGCACGGATGGCGAAGCTGGTCGAGGACGCCCAGCACGGCAAGGCGGCGGCCCAGCGGCTCGCCGACCGGATCTCGGCGGTGTTCGTACCGGCCGTGATCGTCCTGGCCCTGGGCACGCTCGCCTTCTGGCTGCTGACGGGCGGCGGGGCGTCCGCCGCGTTCACCGCCGCCGTGGCCGTCCTGATCATCGCCTGCCCGTGCGCGCTGGGCCTGGCCACCCCGACGGCCCTGATGGTCGGCACGGGGCGCGGCGCGCAGATCGGCGTCCTCATCAAGGGCCCCGAGGTCCTGGAGAACACCCGCAAGGCCGACACGATCGTGCTCGACAAGACCGGTACGGTCACCACCGGCCGGATGACCCTGCTGGACGTGCACGTCGCGGACGGTACGCCGGAGGCCGACGTGCTGCGGCTGGCCGGGGCGCTGGAGCACGCCTCGGAGCACCCGATCGCCCAGGCGGTCGCGGCGGGCGCGGCGGAGCGCCTGGGGGCGGCGCTGCCCACCCCCGAGGACTTCGCCAATGTGCCCGGGCTCGGCGTGCAGGGGGTCGTGGAGGGCCACGCCGTCCTGGTGGGCCGGGAACGGCTGCTGACGCAGTGGGCCATCGAGCTGCCGGACGCGCTGGCGGCGGCGCGGGCACGGGCGGAGGCCGCCGGCCGCACCGCGATCACCGTCGCCTGGGACGGCGAGGCGCGGGCCGTGTTCGAGGTCGCCGACGCGGTGAAGGAGACCAGCGCCGAGGCGGTCGCGCGACTGCGCGACCTGGGCCTGACCCCGATCCTGCTGACCGGTGACAACGAGGCCGTGGCCCGGGCGGTGGCGGCGGAGGTCGGCATCGACGCCGAGCACGTGATCGCCGGGGTGATGCCGCAGGACAAGGTGGATGTCGTCAGGCGGCTGCAGGCCGAGGGCAAGACGGTCGCCATGGTCGGCGACGGCGTGAACGACGCCGCCGCGCTGGCCACCGCCGACCTGGGCCTGGCGATGGGGACCGGGACGGACGCCGCGATCGAGGCCGGCGACCTCACCCTGGTGCGCGGCGACCTGCGGGTGGCTGCGGACGCCATCCGGCTCTCCCGCAAGACGCTGTTCACCATCAAGACCAACCTGGTCTGGGCGTTCGGCTACAACGTCGCCGCGCTGCCGGTGGCGGCGGCCGGGCTGCTGAACCCGATGCTGGCGGGCGCCGCGATGGCCTTCTCCTCGGTGTCGGTGGTGGCCAACAGCCTGCGGCTGCGCACCTTCCGGGCGGCCGAACGCCGGTGACGGCGCGCGGGGCGGGCGGCGGCCGGGGAGCGATTCCCGGCCGCCGTCGTCCCGCTGGGCGCGCCGATGGGCGACCCTGGGGCGATGACGCGACAGCCCGACCAGCCCGACCAGCCCGACCCGTCTACCCCGCCCGCCCCGTTCCCGCCGCCGGACGAGCCCGACCAGTACGACGCGATGGGCGCGGAGTACGCCGAGCACACCGCCACGAACATCGTCAACGCGCACTACGACCGGCCCGCCGTCCTCGCGCTGGCGGGCGACGTGACCGGCCGGCGGGTGCTCGACGTGGGCTGCGCCGCCGGGCACCTGTCCGCGCTGCTCATCGAGCGCGGCGCCGCGTCCGTCACGGGGATCGACGCCAGCGCGCAGATGGTGCGGCTGGCGGCCGAACACTGCGGCGACAGCGGCCGCTTCCACCACGCGGACCTCGCCGCCCCGCTGGACTTCCTCCCGGACGCCTCCTTCGACCTGGTCACGGCCTCCCTCGTGCTGCACTACCTGGAGGACTGGAGCGGCCCCCTGAGCGAACTGCGCCGCGTGCTGCGCCCCGGCGGCGCGCTGGTGATGTCGGTGCACCACCCGGGCGAGGACTGGCACTGGTTCGAGCGGCCGGACTACTTCCGCACCGAGCAGGTGAGGGACACCTGGACGGTGGCCGGCCGCCCCCGCACCGTACGGTTCTACCGCCGCCCGCTCGGCGCCGCCTTCAACGCCCTGCGGGACGCCGGTTTCACGGTGGACCGGCTGGAGGAACCGATGCCCCGCCCCGAGGCCAGGGAGCAGGACCCGCCGTGGTTCGAACTGCTCTCCACCGCGCCCCGGTTCCTGTACTTCCGCGCCCTGCGCCCGGGGCCCGGGCTGTGACAACGCGCCCCCGTCCGTACGGAACTCGTGTCCCACCCGGGTTCGTTGACGTCAGGTAAGGCTGACGCAACGCACGTCGAGGAGAGCAGACCATGGCCCTGTGGGACCGGATCAAGGATTCCGCCCAGACCATGCAGTCCCAGCTGGTGGCGAAGAAGAACGACCTCAAGAGCGGGGCGTTCCGGGACGCCAGCATGGCCATGTGCGCGCTGGTGGCCGCCGCCGACGGTTCGGTGGACCCGGCCGAGCGGCAGCGGGTCGCGGCGCTCATCGGCGGCAACGAGGTGCTCCAGAACTTCCCGGCCGACGATCTGCGGCAGCGGTTCAACAAGTATGTCGACCAGCTCACCGCCGACTTCGACTTCGGGAAGATCGGGGTGATGCAGGAGATCGCCAAGGTGAAGAAGAAGCCGGCCGAGGCGCGTGCCGTCATCCAGATCGGCATCGTGATCGGCGGCGCGGACGGGGACTTCGACGCCCAGGAGCGCAAGGTCGTCCGCGATGTCTGCTTCGCGCTGGACATCCCCCCGGCTGAGTTCGACCTTTAAACTCAACTGACCGGATGTGAACGAACATGGCCGGGCTTGGTCAACTCCTTGCCCTGCCATGCCAGTTCCTTGACCAACTCTTGGAGAGCGTTTCACCGGGGGCCTGTACTCATGGGCCCTATGCGTAAGATCACTTCGCGATCCCGGACCGGCTACGCCGTCGCCGCCAGCAGCCTGCTGCTGCTCACCGCGGCCTCCGGGGCCACCGCCGTCGCCTCTGCCGACACCACTGCGGAAACGTTTGGTCACGGTCATCACCGGCCGCACACCACCTACCCCACCCAGCAGGAGATCCGGGAGCAGTTCGACACCTGGAACGACGCCCTCGCCACGCTGGACCCGGAGCAGGTCGCCGACCTCTACGCCCCCGACGGTGTGCTGCTCCCGACCCTCTCCAACCAGATACGTTCGGACCGCGACGGCATCGTCGACTACTTCGAACACTTCCTGGAGAAGCACCCGGTCGGTGAGATCAACGAGTCCCACGTCGACATCCTGAGCCCGACCTCCGCCGTGGACTCCGGCTCGTACACCTTCACCCTCACCGAGGACGGCGTCACCTCGACCGTCGACGCCCGCTACACCTTCGTCTACGAGAAGAACACCAGGACCGGCGAGTGGCTGATCGTCAGCCACCACTCCTCGGCCAACCCCGAGGGCTGATCGCGCCCACGGAAAAGCCCGGGAGGCGGTGCGTCCGTCCTCCCGGGCTTCTTCCTCGTCCGCGTGTTACTTCTCCTGCGCCGGCGGCGGCTTGCGCAGGCTCAGGTGCAGCTCCCGCAGCCGGGCCTCGTCCACCTCGCTCGGGGCGCCCATCAGCAGGTCCTGGGCGTTGCCGTTGAGCGGGAAGGCGATGGTCTCGCGGATGTTCGGCTCGTCCGCCAGCAGCATCACGATGCGGTCCACGCCCGGGGCGATCCCGCCGTGCGGCGGGGCGCCGAACTTGAACGCCCGCAGCATGCCGCCGAACTCCCGCTCCACGTCGTCCCGGGAGTAGCCGGCGATGCCGAACGCCTCGTACATGACGTCGGGCTCGTGGTTGCGGATGGCGCCCGAGGACAGCTCGACACCGTTGCACACGATGTCGTACTGCCAGGCCAGGATGTCCAGCGGGTCCTTGCCGCGCAGCGCCTCCAGGCCGCCCTGCGGCATGGAGAACGGGTTGTGCGAGAACTCGATCTGGCCGGTGTCCTCGTTCCGCTCGAACATCGGGAAGTCGACGACCCAGCAGAACCGGAAGACGCCGTCCTCGAAGTGCCCGGCACGGCGCGCGGCCTCCACCCGCACCGCGCCCATGATCTTCGAGACCTCCTCGAAGTCACCGGCGCCGAAGAACACCGCGGTGCCCGCGGTGGCGTTCAGCTTGCCGAGCAGCGCGTCGGTGTCGGCCTCGGTGAGGAACTTGGCGATCGGACCGGTGAGCGTACGGCCGTCCTCGCCGACCCGGACCCAGGCCAGGCCCTTGGCGCCCTGGGTGATGGCGTACTCACCGAGCTGGTCGAAGAACTTGCGCGGCTGCCCGGCGGTGTCCGGGACGGCCAGCGCGCGCACGTGCTTGTCGGCGAACGCCTTGAAGCCCGAGCCCGCGAAGATCTCCGAGACGTCGGTCAGCTCCAGCGTGGCGCGCAGATCCGGCTTGTCGGAGCCGTACTTGAGCATCGCCTCGCGGTAGGGGATGCGCGGGAAGGGCGAGGTGACGTGGCGCCCGCCGCCGAACTCCTCGAACAGCTCGGTCATCACCTTCTCGATGACCTGGAAGACGTCCTCCTGCTCGACGAAGCTCATCTCGACGTCGAGCTGGTAGAACTCGCCGGGCGAGCGGTCGGCGCGGGCGTCCTCGTCGCGGAAGCAGGGCGCGATCTGGAAGTACCGGTCGAAGCCGGCGATCATCAGCAGCTGCTTGAACTGCTGCGGAGCCTGCGGCAGGGCGTAGAACTTGCCGGCGTGCAGCCGCGAGGGCACCAGGAAGTCGCGCGCGCCCTCGGGGGAGGTGGCGGAGAGGATCGGGGTCGCCAGCTCGGTGAAGTTCTGGGCGGTCATCTTCTGCCGGATGGCGGAGATGACCTGCGAGCGCAGGATGATGTTGCGGTGCATCCGCTCCCGGCGCAGGTCCAGGAAGCGGTACTCCAGGCGGCGTTCCTCGTTCACCCCGTCGTCGGCGTTGATGGTGAACGGGATCTGGTCGGCGGCGCCGAGCACCTCGACCTCGCCGACCTCGACCTCGATCTCGCCGGTGGGCAGCTCGGGGTTGACGTTGTCCGCGCCGCGCGCCACGACCGTGCCGTCGACGCGGATCACCGTCTCCTTGGAGAGCGAGCTGAGCTGCTCGTTCACGGCGCTGCCGGGGCGGACGACCAGCTGCACGATGCCGTAGTGGTCGCGCAGGTCGATGAAGAGGATGCCGCCCAGATTGCGGCGATTGTGCAGCCATCCCGACAGTCGGACATCCTTGCCGATGTCCGCGGAGCGCAGCTCGCCGCAGAGGTGGGACCGGTACCTATGCATCATTCATCCAAGTCGTCAACACGTTCCGGGAATGGACCACTCAGACTACCGTCCCGTCCAGGGCCCGGTCACCGCAAAGGGATAAAGCGGTCAAAGGGTGCGAAAGACCGCTTGTCTCCCCTCGGCTCCCTCCCGTCGTTCAGCGCTTCTGGCGGGTGGCCGGGATGCGCCCGAGCCGCCCGGCCTGGAAGTCGTCGAACGCCTGGGACAGCTCGGCGTGCGAGTTCATCACGAAGGGCCCGTAGTGGGCCATCGGCTCCCGGATCGGCTGCCCGCCCAGCAGGATGACCTCCAGTGCCGGGGTGTGGGAGTCCTGGCGCTCGTCCGCCCGCAGGGTGAGCGTCTCGCCCTCGGCGCCGAAGACGGCGGTCTGGCCCAGCTCGACCGGCCGCCGCTCGGTGCCCGCGGTGCCGCGTCCGGCCAGGACGTAGGCGAGCGCGTTGAAGCCGGGACGCCAGGGCAGCGTCAGCTCGGCGCCGGCCGTGACGGTGGCGTGGATGAGGGTGATGGGGGTGTGCGTGACGCCCGGACCCTCGTGGCCGTCGAGGTCACCGGCGATCAGGCGCAGCAGGGCGCCGCCGTCGGGGGTGGAGAGCAGCTTGACGTTGCCGCCGCCGATGTCCTGGTAGCGGGGGTTGGTCATCTTGCTCTTGGCGGGGAGGTTGACCCACAGCTGGATGCCGTGGAAGACGCCGCCCTTGAGGACCAGCTCCTCCGGCGGGGCTTCGATGTGCAGCAGGCCGGAGCCCGCGGTCATCCACTGGGTGTCGCCGTCCTTGATGACGCCGCCGCCGCCCTCGGAGTCCTGGTGGACGAAGGTGCCGTCCAGGAGGTACGTGACGGTCTCGAAGCCGCGGTGCGGGTGCCAGGGGGTGCCCTTGGCCTCGCCGGCGGCGTACTCCACCTCGCCCATCTGGTCCATCATGATGAACGGGTCGAGGTGCCGGTAGTTGATGCCCGCGAAGGCGCGGCGGACCGGGAAGCCCTCCCCCTCGAAGCCGGTGGGCGCGGTGGCGACGGTGAGCACCTTGCGGGACGGCACGGGAGTGTCGCCGGTGGCGGCGGGGGCGGCGACCTTGGGCAGGGTGAGCGGGTTCTCTACGGTGATGGCGGGCATGGCGTACCTCCTCGGCAACGGTCATCAGAATAGTTGAACGATGAACATTCGTCGAGTGGGCGCCCCCGGCGCTGCTCCCGGGTCAGCCGTACATACGCCGCATGGTGTAGTCGACCATCTCGTTCACGGCGGCGGCCTCCAGGACGAGGCGGTGCTCGCCCTCCATGTCCAGCGCGAAGCCGTAGCCGGTGGGCAGCAGGTCCAGCACCTCACCACCGGTGACCGTGAAGTAGCGCGACTCCTTGCCGGCGTAGCGGCGCAGCTCCCGCAGCGAGGTGAACAGCGGGATGACCGGCTGCTGGGTGTTGTGCAGCGCCAGGAAACCGGGGGTCTCCCCGCGCGGACAGTAGATCTTGGCGGCGAGGAAGATGTCGTGGAACTCCTCCGAGGACAGCGCGCCCGAGGTGTACGCGCGCAGGGCGTCGGTGAACGACGGGGGCGCGGGGGCGGTGCCACCGGCGGCGGGGGCCGCGGCGGCCTGCTGCTGGGGCTGGGGCGGCTCGGGGTAGAGCTGCTGCCCGTTGTAGGCGTCCCCGTAGGGCTGCTGCTGCTGACCCTGGTACGGGGTCTGGTCGTAGCCGTACATGCGCAGCAGCCTACTGAGTGAGGAGAGCCCGGTTTCCGCTTGCTTCTTATTACCGGTGGGTAGCATGATGGGAGTTACTGCCCGGTACTGGAGCGAGCTGGAGTCGTCGCCATGGGTCACTACAAGTCGAATCTCCGCGATATCGAGTTCAACCTGTTCGAGGTCCTCGGCCGCGGCTCGGTGTACGGCACCGGGCCGTTCACGGAGGCGGACACCGACACCGCCCGCACCGTCCTGCGGGAGATCGCCCGGCTCGCCGAGAACGAGCTGGCCGCCTCGTACACCGACGGCGACCGCAACCCCCCGGTCTTCGACCCCGCGACGCACACCGCCCCGCTGCCCGAGTCGTTCAAGAAGAGCTACGCCGCGTACATGGACGCCGAGTGGTGGCGGCTGGGCATCGGCGAGGAGCTCGGCGGCACCGTCGCCCCGCGCTCGCTGCTGTGGGGCTTCGCCGAGTTCATCCTCGGCGCCAACCCGGCGATCTGGATGTACGCCTCCGGGCCGGCCTTCGCCTCGATCCTGTACGACGAGGGCACCGAGGAGCAGCGCAAGATCGCCCAGCTGATGGTCGACAAGCAGTGGGCCTCCACCATGGTGCTCACCGAGCCGGACGCCGGCTCGGACGTCGGCGCGGGCCGCACGAAGGCGGTGCGCCAGGAGGACGGCAGCTGGCACATCGAGGGCGTCAAGCGCTTCATCACCTCGGGCGAGCACGACCTGAGCGAGAACATCGTCCACTACGTGCTGGCGCGGCCCGAGGGGCACGCGGGCGGCACCAAGGGCCTGTCCCTGTTCATCGTCCCCAAGTACGACTTCGACTGGGAGACCGGCGAGCTGGGCGGCCGCAACGGCGTCTACGCCACGAACGTCGAGCACAAGATGGGCCTGAAGGTCTCCAACACCTGCGAGCTGACCTTCGGCGCGGGCGGGACGCCGGCCAGGGGCTGGCTGCTGGGCGAGAAGCACGACGGCATCCGCCAGATGTTCAAGATCATCGAGTTCGCGCGGATGATGGTCGGCACGAAGGCCATCGCGACCCTGTCCACCGGCTACCTGAACGCCCTGGAGTACGCCAAGGACCGCGTCCAGGGCCCGGACCTGGCCCGCTTCACGGACAAGACCGCGCCGCGCGTCACCATCACCCACCACCCCGACGTGCGCCGCTCGCTGCTGACGCAGAAGGCGTACGCGGAGGGCATGCGGGCCCTGGTGCTGTACACGGCGAGCGTCCAGGACGGCATCGAGCTCAAGCGCGCGGCGGGCGAGGACGTCTCGGCGGACGAGGCGATCAACGACCTGCTGCTGCCGATCGTGAAGGGGTACGGCTCGGAGCGCTCCTACGAGCAGCTCGCGCAGTCCCTCCAGACCTTCGGCGGGTCCGGCTACCTCCAGGAGTACCCGCTGGAGCAGTACATCCGGGACGCCAAGATCGACACCCTGTACGAGGGCACGACCGCGATCCAGGGGCAGGACTTCTTCTTCCGGAAGATCGTCCGCAACCAGGGCGTGGCGCTGGGCACGGTCTCGGCCGAGATCAAGAAGTTCCTGACCGACGCCCCGGGCGGCGAGGACCTGGCCACCGCCCGCGAACGCCTGAGCACGGCGGCCGCGGACCTGGAGGTCATCGCCGGCATCATGCTGACCGACCTCGCGGCCACCGAGAAGGACGTGAAGTCCATCTACAAGGTGGGCCTGAACACCACCGACTTCCTGCTGGCGACGGGCGACGTGATCGTCGGCTACCTGCTGCTGCGCGGTGCGGCGGTGGCGGCGGAGGCGCTGCCCGGCGCCTCGGCGAAGGACAAGCCCTTCTACGAGGGCAAGATCGCGGCGGCCAAGCACTTCGCGACCACGGTCCTCCCGAAGGTGACGGCAACGCGCACGGCGGCGGAAACGACGGACCCGAGCGTGATGGACCTGGACGAAGCGGCGTTCTGAGCCTCCGGCCACGATGACGGCTCCGGTCCCCGGCACTTACAGGTGTCGGGGACCGGAGCTGTTTCTTGCGCTGTATCGCGATATTTCAGCCGGGATGTCGCTCCCAGCCGTGAAGGGGTATCTAACGGTTTTCATCCGCGTCGAGGTAATCCAATGAGATCTCGTCCAAATCGGTGACAGGGTGAGGGGAGAGGTGATCTTCAACGTTCTTGTGCAAGACCATCCCCTCGCCCACATTGATGAATGGGCCCTCGACCGTGAACGGGCCACCCCGTTCGTAGAAGAGAAGTAGCGGTTCGTACGGATCGTCGAGTCCGGGAAATTCTGCCAGCTTATCCGGAGGAAGGGCTGCCCAGTGGACAACTCCCCAGCATGTATTCCTGATGGATCCGCGTGTCACATTCTGATAGAGGAAGTTTTCCATTGCGGCAGCCAGATCGCCGACGACGTGAATGCCGGGTTCAATGGCTTCCCCGAGATCGAAGAAAGGCCACGATTCGGTAGCGCCGATCGCTTCTGCCCACTGAGCGGAACGGCGAAGATATTCACGCATCAGTGCCATTCTTGAGCCCGTGTGGTCAAAGGCGCCGGTGTCGTCGAGCCAATCGATGGACTTCAGGCGCTCGAAGGCGGATCGCGGGTGCATTCATGCCTCACTTCACATTCATTTATCGACCCGCCTTTCCCTCTTGGTCTCCTCTCTGCGGCGTCGCCCAGGAAGGTGCCCTTGGTGATTGGCCCCTGTTATCTCGCCCAGTTTTCATGATTGACATCAGCCAGTTGGCATGCTTCTCGCCAGCTGCGCTCTCTTCTCTTCCCAGAATGAATTATCCCCTGTGCTTACACCGGGCATATCCCAACCTGCCCTCTCTGCGATGACGAGGCCGATGGCCAGTACGCCCTCCAAAAGTGATCGGAGGGCCTGGTTGTTGGAATTTCCGTGCTTCAGCAGTAAAGTGTGAAGAAATGCCGAAAATGCATTTTCGTCAATTTCACATTCATCCTCGATTATTTCTCCCACGCCAGAATCGATCGCCATTTCATTTGACAATGTCAATACGTGGCCGACAAAGATTCTTGCCGCAGAATTTGATGGGTTCCAAAGACTCATGTCTTGGACTTGAAAGTAGCAGCTCATCAATTGCTCTCTATTTCACTTCGACTCCGAGGTTTCCTGGTCGCCGATTTGTTGCGGAACTCTTCTGCGGTAGATCTGAATTCCGGGGCAGATTCCGTGGTCGTTGTAAATGCATGTCCCCGCTCATGTATGAGAAGCAACGGCTCGTCGAGGCCATCAATCCTAGAAATTTCCCCCGGCTGTCCGGAGCGCAGCGCCGCCCAGCGGAGCACTGCTGAGCACGAATTCCTGATTGACTCGCGCCTCACATTGTGGCAGACGATTTTTCTTATCTATGCCGTCTGTCATCGAGGCGGGTGCCAGGGTCGGTACTCACTCGGGGGTCGAAGAACAGGCGGAGTCGGTGGCCCGTCCATCCCCTCTCAGGTGAGCGGTTGCTGGATTTGAGCATGCACGAGTGTCATTCTTGAGACGGTTCGATAAAGAGAGCCGCGGACCGGCCCATTTTTAAGTTCGCGCAGTGCAAAGGTGGCGCGTGGATATCCTAGCCCACGGTCAGGCGTTATCTGCTTGCCAATATTTGGTCAGATTTCCGTCCTCGTCCCATTCTTGAATGGTGAGAATTTTGGTGCCGGTGTCGTTGTTTACTGTCAGCTTTGCGAGAGTTCCGTTGGAATGCCATTCCCGGAATTCCCCCACCAGTACCCCGCGGTGATGGATTCCCTGAGATTTAAGCAGTCCATTCCTGTGCCATTCTTGCGTCGGGCCTTGCCTGATTCCATCCGAGTATTCCTCGCGGGAAATCAAGGATCCTCTCTGGTACTCTTCGACTTCGCCGCTGATCGGCTTTCCTTTGTAAAGGAGGCGATGGCCGAAATCGATATCTACATCCGGGTCATCGATATCAAATCGCTGCATTCTTATCACCTGAGTACAAGATTTTCATCTCCGGGGGGCCACCCGGTGAAGCGTCCATGGGTGCTTGATGCCTCGTCGAGCATATGTGCACAGTTGGCACAGAAGGGAGCTCCGCGTCCCGGAAGTGATGTGCTGGGATCCTTCTTGAAGGGAAACTCCACCGAAGCTGTCATGTCCCGCAATGCCTCGGGGCCGTCGGGGAGCCCGTTCCTTGTGCGTTCCCACAGTAGCTGATTGGTTGCCTTGACCTCGGCATGGCCGAGGGGGTGGTCAGGGTGAGGCGGTGAATCCGCTATATCTGCGTAGCGCTCTGCGAGGGTGGGGTGGAGTTCGTCGGGGGCGATAATATCCGTGGTGCGACCATTGATTCCCTCGAATACTCTGCCCGTCCTTAGATCTACAACTACGCCGACGCATTCTCCGGTTTGTTTCCGAGAGAAAATTCCCTCATTTTTGGCATGTTGGTAGGCGTGGGTTCGCTCTCGTGCCAGCGTGTCGAGGTATTCGTTTACCGGTCGACCGTCAACATGTGTAATGAGGCCGTCGGAGATTTCCGTTCTGCTCGAATCCAATTGGGCCAAGAGCTTTTCGCCTGGGCCCGGGAGCGGCGATTCCGCAGACGGGGTGATATCTCCGGAAGGAGTGTCGCCGTGGGATCCACCGGAGGGCTGATCGGAAGGACCATCTGGTCCCTCGCGTGAAGGCCCTTCGTGGCCAGGCAACGGGTCGCCGCCATTACCCGGGAACGATTCGGGAAGGCTGTCGCCAGAACGCCCCACATTTTCGGAGAAGTTGCCGCCACCGCCACCGCCGCTGGGTGAGGACGGCGTGCTGTCGGGGTTCCGTTGGCCGGGGAGGTCTCTGGTGGTGCCCTCGGTCGGCACGGTGTCCGGGCGCTGGGACGGTGGTGGGGAGTCCGGGGGGTTGGCGTTGGCCTGGGCGTTGAGGTCGGGTCTGGTGGCGCCGGCCAGGGCGGGTTCGGGGGTGGTGGAGTCCAGGATGGAGCGGTCGCGGGCGGAGATCTCGACCGGGATCTCGTCGGCGGCCTGGATGGTCTGGCCGGTGGGGGATTCCAGGCGGCCGTCCGGGTGGAGGATCGTGCCGTCGTCCCACAGGGTCGAGCCGTCCGGCCGGCCCACCGCGTGGTGGCCCGGAGGGAGGGCGTCCCTGTTGAAGGGGCCGTTGGCCGGGATCACCGAGCCGTTGTCCAGGCGCAGGCTGCCGTCGGGGAGTTCGAAGGCACGGGTGGTGGTCAGGTTCGCCAGCTGGGTGCTGATCTCCCCGAAGCGTGTCATGGTGGTCAGCCCACGGGTGATGTAGGTCATCGGGTCGATGACCGTGCCCACCCGGGCCGCCGCGGCGGTGATGCGGGTCGCCGTGCCCGCTCCGCTCGCCGCCGCCCGGACACCGGCGCCGGCGCCGAAACTGGCGACCGTCGTCAGGACGTTGAACGTGGTCAGGCCGGCCGCACGGGCCGGATCCTCGCTCCACATGTCCCAGGCGACCAGGCCCTTGGCGGTCTCCCGGGTGACGTCCAGGCTGTCGTCCATCCAGTCCTTGACCGCGCCGTCCGGCATCAGGGAGTAGGCCAGCGCGTTCAGCGGGCTGGTGACGATCGCCAGGCCCGTCGCCAGCTGGCCCAGGCCCTTCCAGGACTCCTTGAAGACGTCCCAGCCCTGGAAGCCGAGCAGCCCGCCGAGCCCGGTGATCGTTCCCCAGATGCCGTCGACGATGATGCCGTCCCACACGAAGCTCTTGAGGTGCTGGTCGACGCGGTACCAGGAGTACTCGCGTTCCACCGCGCGGCCCCAGGGCGTCTCACCGGCCTGGGCCATCTCCTCCTCGCTGACGCCGTACATGTGCTCGCCGCCGGAGCCGTCGTCCGTGGTCCACTGCGGGCCGCCCCACAGGGCGTTGATCCGGTTGGCGCAGGACCGCTCGGCGGCCCAGAACTGGGCGATGGTGGTGGAGATGTCCGTGAGCAGTCCGTTGTTGCGGTCGACCTTGGACTCGCTCTTCTTCCAGTCGTCGTCGTTCCGGATGGACTCGACGAACTGCTCGGTCTCGTACCGCAGCCGGTTCAGCCGGCCGACGATCGGGGTGATCTCCTCGTGGTAATCCCACAGGGCGGAGCGCACCGCCGCCAGATCGTCCGCGAACTCCGCGGCCCGGTCCCGGGCCGGTCCCGTGGTGGCGAAGAGCTGTTCCGCCTCGGGGGCGGTGTAGAAGGAGGACAGGCCCTGGAATTCGTCGTGGACGTCCGATCCGATGCCGCGGATGCCGGACTCGGCCGCGTCCAGGCCCATGCAGTTGGCCGCCAGCATGGACAGGTTGCCGGTGAACTCGGGGATGCCGGAGGGGTCGACCCGCTCCACTTCCTCGCTCATGGCACCTACACCGGCCCGTTGGGGTCTTCGCCCGGCGCGCGCAGGTCGAGCACCGGGGCGAGCAGTGCCAGGCGCTGGGCCTCGGCGGCCATCGCCTCGTCGCCCTCCAGATAGGCCACGGCGGCGTTGTAGGCGCCTTCCAGCGACTTGCCGATACGCGCGCCGATGTACATCACATCGCCGCGGGTGTTCTCGGCGAACTGGGACAGCGCCAGGCCGACGAGGCCGACGCCCTCACCCTCGCCGCCGCCCCCGCCCCCGCCTCCGAACGACAGCGTGCCGGCCGCTGCCGCCGCGCTCTCCAGGGTCGAGCCGTAATGCTCGCCCCACCCCTCCAGATCCGACGCCCGTTCGCCGGCCGCCTCCAGGACGCCCTGCACGCCCTCCGGATCGATGTCCCACCCCGTCATCCCCGTCGTCCCCTCCGTGAGCCGGGTCAGCCGATGCCGTCCACCGCGCCCTGTGCGCGGCGCAGCGTGTTCTGCGCGGTGCCGTCGTTGTTCTCCAGCGTCGACTTGAGCAGGCCGATGATGGTGCGGACTTCCTCGGCCGCCGTGTTCCAGCGCTGTTCCGCGCCGTGGTACTGCTCGGAGACCCCGTCGGCCTGGAAGTCGGCCATGGCGTTCTTCACGTGGCCGTCGCGGGCGCTGATCACCTGCTCCAACTGCTGGATGACGCCGTGGATGTTGGTCTGCGCCTCCCCCGAGGCGTTGACGTCATACCCGATCCTGTCGTTGCTCATCCCGCCCCCTGTCAGCGGCCCGAGAAGCGGGCGCCGTCGAAGTTGGCCGCCGACATCGCCTGCCGGGCGTTGTCGGTGGCTTCCTGGTCACCGGTACGGAACGCCTCGTCCATGCCGGCCTGGCCGCCGAGGATCGCGCTCAGCGCGCCGTTCAGCTCCGCGGAGATCTCGGTGGAGCGTGCCTTGAAGGCGTCGAAGGCGGCCTTGCCGCCCCCGCTGAACTTGCCCTCCAGCGGCTCCGCCGCCGCGATCAGCTGCTGGATGAGCGTGCCCAGATCCGTGCTGGCACCCTGCGACTGCTGACGCAGCGTCGACAGCACCTGGTTGCCCATGTCGAACTTCATGCCCATGGTCCGGCTCCCCTCCCCTGGGTCCGTGTACGGGTGATGACGTTCTGTCTGCCGGAATGGTTCCCCGGATGTGACGCTCCGATCATGGCACGTGTCCGTACGGGATCGTAGGGTGGTGAGCGGAGTGGGAGGGGGACGTCGTGGCTCGGGACTATGACAGTCAGTTGCTGGAGTCGGTGTCGGTGCGGCGCCGACGGCTGCGGGACGCCCTGCTGTTCGGGGGGCAGCGCGTCCGGATGACCCTGGACGAGAACCTGGGGAAGAGCGTCGGCGGGATCGTGCTGGGCGCCGTGCTGTGTGCCGGTTGTGTGGGATGGTCGTTCCTCTCCGGGCGGATGGGGTCGGGCTCGTGGTGAGCCGGGTGACGCTGGTCGGTGACCGGCGGCGGATCGATCTGGTGCTGCCGGCCGAGGACCCGATCGGGGAGTTGCTGCCCGACGTGCTGCGGCTGCTGGGCGAACGGCCCGGCCGTACCCCCGCGTTGCGGCGGCTGGTCACCTCCGACGGCGCCGTGCTCGCCCAGGACGACACGCTCGCCTCGGCGGGTGTGGCCGACGGAGCGGTGCTGCGGCTGGTCCGGGAGCAGGAGACGCCGGCCGCCCCGGTCGTGCACGACGTCACCGATGAGGTGGCCGAGGATCTGGATCTGCGGCGCGGGAGATGGGACGCGTCGGTCCGCACCCTGAGCGCCGGCGGGTTCTCGCTGCTGCTCGTGCTCGTCGCCGTCGCCCTCGCGACCGCCTGGTACGGGACCGACCGGGTCGGCGGGTGGATCGTCCTGGCCGCCGTGGGCGCGGCGGCCGCGAGCGGGCCTGCCGTCTGGTTCAGGGCCCGGGAGCTGGGGACGGCGCTGATCCTGCTGGGTGGCGTGCTCGGGGTGTACGGGGCGCTGGTCATGACCTGGTCGCAGAGCGGTGCCGTGCGGCTCGCCGCCGCGGGGGCCGCCGTGGTCGTCGTGCTGGCGCTGCTCGGTGCCCTCACCCCGCTGGGCCGGGGCGGGCTGGTCGGTGCTGTCGCGGTCGCGCTGATCGTCGGTGTCTGGGAGATGGGGGCCCTGCTCATCGGCGGGGCGAGGACCGGGGTGCTGCTGGGGGTGATTTCCGTGCTGGCACTGGGTTTTCTGCCGCGGTTCGCGATGATGGCGGCCGGGCTGACGCGGCTGGACGATCAGCGTTCGGGCAGCGTCTCGGTCAGCCGGTACCGGGTGGACACCGCGCTGTCCGCCACCCACCGCGGTCTGGCCCTGGCCACCGTGGCCGTCGCGGCCTCGGCCGCGGCCGCCGGATGGCTGGCGGTCGGCGAGGTCAGCGGCTGGACGGTGGCGGTCACGGCGCTGCTCGGGATGATTCTGCTCTCCCGTGCCCGGGCCTTCCCGCTCGCGGTCGAGGTCCTCGCGCTGCTGTCCGCCGGGGCCGTGCTGTGGGTGCGGCTGATCGTGCTGTGGGCGCAGACCCCCGATCAGTCGGCGGCGTGGCCGCTGGTGGTACTCGGGGCATCCGCCGTACTGCCGCTGGCCCTGCTGGTCGCCCGGCCGCCCGACCATGTACGGGTCCGGCTGCGGCGGTTGGCGAACGGCATCGAATCGGTCGCGGTGGTGGCCCTGATACCGGTGGCTCTGGGGGCGTTCGGTGCGTACGGCCGGCTGCTCGACACGTTCTGACACAGGGAAGGGGAGGCGGTGATGTCCGCACCGGTACCGGGGGATTGGCAGCGGGATGTCTTTCAGGAGTTGGGCGGGGTGGCGGCCGAAGCGGTGCCGCCCGGGCCCGAGCCTCCGGCTGTGCCCGCGCCGCCGGCCGCCGATCGGCCCGTCGCCGCGGCGGCTCCTCCGCTCCCCGCGCCCGTCTCCGTACCCGTGGTGACGCCCGCGGTGCGGCGCGCGGGGCAGCGTGCCCGGCACGGTGATCCGCTGGGCCGGCGGGCCGTGCGGGCGCTGCGCGACGGGCTGTCGTCCACCGCGCGGGACACCGAGGAGGCCACCCGGCTGGCCAGGTCCGTGCAACAGCCCATCACCACCGGGCGGCAGATCGCGGTCACCAGTATCCGCGGTGGTGCGGGGAAGTCCACGGTGGCGGCGCTGCTGGGGCTGACCTTCGCGCACTACCGTGCCGACCCGGTGCTCGCCATCGAGGCCGACCCGGCGCTGGGTACCCTGCCGCGGCTGCTCGGCGCCAGCGAGGTCCGCTGGACGTTCCACGACCTGGCGCGGATCCTCGATCCCTCCATGCGGGTCACCGATGTGACGGGCTATCTGCTGCCCTACGCGGGCGGTGGCTGGCTGCTGCCCGGCAGCCAGGGTGCTGTCGGTGCCCAGCTCGACATCGACTCCTACCGGATCGTGATGACCTCGCTGCGGCGTTGGTTCGGCACCACCGTCGTGGACTGCGAGACGCTGCCCGCCGAGGTCGCCAGGACGGCGCTGACCACCACCCAGGCGCGGGTGCTGGTCGCTCCGGCCACCGCCGCCGGGGTGGCCACCACCCGTACCGTCCTGGACTGGATCGGCGGGCTGCACCGCAGCATGCTGCCCACCACGGTGGTGGCGCTCGCGCACACCTCCCCCGGCATGGGCGTCGATGCCCGCAGGGCCGCCGAGTATCTGGGCGTGGGGGGCGCCGCCGTCGTCCCGCTGCCCTACGACCGGGCGCTGGCGGAGGGCGGGCAGGTGCGCACCGAACTGCTCGGGCGCGCGACGCGGCAGGCCGCGCTCGGGCTCGCCGCCGAGGTCATGGACCGGGCCATGTCCCGGGGGCGGGGCGGAGCGAGGGGCGGCGGAACGGCCGCCGGGGTGGGCGGATGAGCAACCGGCAGGTGCACCGGCCGGCGCGCACCACCCGTCCGCTGCCCGAGCCCGCCGAGCGGCTCATCGAGGCACCGCCCAACCTCCCCGAGGGCAAGACGGGCTCGGCCGTCACCTCGCTGCTGCCGCTGGCCGGGATGATGGGCTCGATGGCGATGATGACCATCGTCCGCAGCAGCCAGTTCGCCGTGATCGGCGCCGTGGTGCTGGTGATCGCGCTGGTCGGCGGCATCGGGCTGCTGTTCTCCCAGCGGGGGCGGGCGCAGCGCACGCGGCGCACCCAGCGCGAGCGCTACCTGGAGTACCTGGAGGAACTGCGCGAGGAGCTGAGCGCGGAGGACCGCGCCCGCCGGGCCGCGGCCCGGGTGCTGTCTCCCGCTCCCGAGGCCCTGTACGACGTGGTGGCCGATCCGGCGCGGCTGTGGGAGCGGCGCCGCGGTGACCGTGACTTCCTGCGCGCCCGGCTGGGCACCGGCCAGGTGCCGGTCCGGGCGCTGCGCCTGGAGACCAAGAGCGGTTCGGTGCTCACCCCGCCGGACCGGTTCATGATCAATGAGGCCGCCGGGCTGCGCGAACGCTTCAGCACCGCCCCCGAGATGCCGCTGACCGTGCCGCTGGACCGGGCGGGCCACGTCAGCGTCCTGGGGGAGCGGGACGATGTGCTGGCCGTGGTGCGGACGCTGCTCGCCCAGACCGCTGTCGGCCATGCCCCGGACGACGTGGCGCTCGCCCTGGCCGTCCCGCGTGAGCGGCTGGGCGACTGGGCCTGGCTGAAGTGGCTGCCGCACATCCTGGACGGCGAGGAGCACGACGGGCCGGTACCCGCCCGGCGGATCGCCTCCGGGCTGCCGGAGCTGGCGCGTGCGCTCGGCGGCGAGCTGCGGCAGCGGGCCACCTTCGCCGCCGAGGTACGGCGCGGGCTGGCCGGGCGGGAGGCGCTGCGGCAGGCGAAGCGGATGGTCGTGGTGGCCGACGGCTACGGCGGCACCGCGGGTGAGCTGGCCCGGCCCGATGACGCGGTGTCGCTCACCGACATGGGCATCACCGTGCTGTACCCGCTCGCCGAACGCACCGACGAACCCGGGCACGTGTCCGTACGGATCACCGTCACCAGGGACGCCGCCGGCGAGCCGGCCGTCTCCGTCGAGGACCTGCGGGGCGAGGAACCGGTCACGCTCACCGGCACCCTGAACGAGGTCACGGCCGCCGGGGCGGCCGGTCTGGCCCGGATGCTCGCCCCGCTGCGGCTCACCCCCGAGTCGGCCGCGTCCGGCGCCCCGCTCTCGGGCCCGGTGGACTTCGGCGACCAGCTGGGGGTCGAGGACCCGGGGGCACTCGACCTGGACCGGCTGTGGGCGCCGCGCCGCGGCGATCAGGCGTTCCTGCGGGTGCCGATCGGCCTGGGCGACACCCGGGAGCCCGTGCTGCTCGACCTGAAGGAGTCCGCCGAACTCGGCATGGGCCCGCACGGGCTGTGCGTCGGGGCGACGGGCTCGGGCAAGAGCGAGCTGCTGCGGACCCTGGTCCTGGCCCTGGTCGCCACGCATCCGCCGGACGATCTGGCGATGGTGCTGGTGGACTACAAGGGCGGTGCCACCTTCGCGCCGTTCGCGCCGCTGCCGCATGTCGCCGGGGTCATCACCAACCTGGAGAACAAGGCGGGGCTGGTGGAGCGCGTGCACGCCAGCCTGGCCGGCGAAGTGCAGCGCCGCCAGCAGGTGCTCAAGCGGGCCGGTGAGCTGCCGGACATCGCCGCCTACGCCGCAGCCCGCGAGGAGCGCCCCGGACTGGAGCCGCTGCCCCACCTGTTCGTCGTCATCGACGAGTTCGGCGAACTCCTCACCGCCAAGCCCGACTTCATCGACCTGTTTCTGTCGATCGGGCGGATCGGGCGGTCCATCGGCGTCCATCTGCTGCTCTCCAGCCAGCGCATCGAGGGCGGCAAGCTCAAGGGCCTGGACACCTACCTCTCCTACCGGCTGGGACTGCGCACGTTCTCCCCGGAGGAGTCACGGACCGTCCTGGACACCCCGGACGCCTTCCACCTGCCGCCCCTGCCCGGTTTCGGCTACCTCAAGGTCGACACCAGCGCGTACGACCGTTTCAAGGCCAGTTACGTGTCCGGGCCCTACCAGCGGCCGGTGCGGCAGGAGCGGACCGCGCGGGACGACGGGCCCAGGGCCCTCCCGTACCCGGCCTACAACACGCTCGGCCAGGACGGGTCGAAGGACGGCGAGGAGCCCGCGGCACCCGCTCCCGCCCGGCGCACCGCCGGCCCCAGCCTGCTGGCCACCGTCGTGGACCAGCTCAAGCACGCGGCCCCGCCCGTGGCGCAGATCTGGCTGCCCCCGCTGCCGGCCGCGCTCCCGCTCGACGCGGTCGCCGGGCCGCTGGAGGCCGGTGACCCGGCCTCCCGGGGGCTGCGGTTCTCCCGGCCTCCGGCGGGCGGCGCCCTGCGCATCCCGCTCGGGCTGCTGGATGACCCCGGCAAACAGTGGCAGGGCCAGTGGGTCCTGGACCTCACCCGCGCCGGCGGGCACGCGGCGATCATCGGTGGCCCGCAGTCGGGCAAGACCACCCTGCTGCGCACCCTGATGCTCTCCCTGGCCCTGGGCCACACCCCGCACCAGGCCGCCGTCTACGGACTGGACCTGGTCGGCGGAGGACTGGCGACGATGGCCGGGCTGCCGCACACCGGCGGGGTCGCGGGCCGGGCCGACCGGGAACGGGCCGCGCGCACCGTCGAGGAGATCCGCACGATGCTGACGGCCCGCGAGGAGCTGTTCCGCGAGCACGGCATCGACTCGATCGACCATCTGCGGCGGCTGCGCGCGGCCGGCGGCTTCCCCGAACTGGGCTCCACCGACATCGTGCTCGTCATCGACGGCTTCGGCGAACTGCGGGAGGAGTTCTCCGACCTGGAGGACACCATCGGCGAACTGCTGCGACGCGGCGGCGGGTACGGCATCCACGTGGTGGCCGCGATGCTGCGCTGGAACGACGCGCGCCTGGCCGTCCAGTCCACCTTCGGCACCCGCGTCGAACTGCGGCTGAACGACCCCGGCGACAGCGGCATCGAACGCCGCCTCGCCCAGACCCTGAGCGCCGACGAGCCGGGCCGGGTGCTGACCGACGGCAAGCTGTTCGCGCACGCCGCGCTCCCGCGGATCGACGCCAGGGCCGACGACACCGACCTGCGCGCCGCCGTCGAACGCGCGGTGAGCGCCGTGCGGGCCGCCTGGTCGGGGCCGGGCGCGCCGCCGGTACGGGTCCTGCCCACCCGGCTGCCCGCACGCCGGCTGCCCGGCCTGGCCGCCGAGCCGCTGCGCGTGCCGATCGGCCTGGACCAGAACGCGCTGCGCCCGCTGCCGCTCGATCTCTTCGCACGCGATCAGCATCTGCTGATCCTCGGCGACAGCGAGTGCGGCAAGACCAACCTGCTGAAGCTGATCGTGGACGGCCTGGTGGAGCGGTACGGCGACGAGGAGCTGGTGTTCGCGGTGATGGATCCGCGGCGCGGGCTGCACAGCGCCGTTCCCGAGCCGTACCGGGGCGGCTACGCGCACAACGCCCGGCTGGCGGCGGCGCTGTCCGCCGGGATCGCCGGGGAACTCGACAAGCGGATGCCGGACGACACGCTGTCGCCGGAGGCCTTGGCGGCGGGCGGCGCGGTGCCGGGCGGGCCCCGGATCGTGGTCGTCGTCGATGACTACGACATCCTCACCACCGCGCGCCAGCAGCCGCTCGACCCGTTCGTCCCCTACCTCTCCTCGGCACAGGACATCGGGCTGCACTTCGTGGTGACCCGGCGGGTGGCCGGGGCGTCCCGGGCGATGTACGAGCCGTTCCTGATGACGCTGCGGGAGAGCGGCACCTCGGCGCTGGTGATGACCGGCGACCGTTCCGAGGGCCAGCTGTTCCCCGGTCTCTACGCCAAGGCCCAGCCGCCGGGGCGCGGCACGTTCGTACGCCGTGGGGAGCCGCACCGGCTCGTGCAGACCGCGCTGGCCCGCGAACCGGAGCAGCGGTGACCACCGCGCAGGGGGAGGAAGAGTGACGACGGACGTCATCGCGCTCACCGAGCGGATGCCCGACCCGTGGAGTCTGGTGGCCGGCCTGATGGCCGGCGGCCCCGACACGCTGCTGTCGGCCGAGCGGGCCCAGGGGGCGCTGCTCCAGCTCTGCGACGGGCAAGGCAGGCCGGTGGTGTCGGTCGAGGCGCCGATGCTGGTGCGGCTGCCTGGCGAGGTGGCCCGGCTGCTGGGAGCGGAGGCGGCGGTGAGCGGCCCGGTGTGGTGGACGGAGGTGCGGGCCGCCACCGGTACGCGGCGGGCGCCGGAGCTGGCCGGGATCATCGCCGCCCGGCTGGCGCGCCGTCTCGGCGGCACGGTGTGGCCCCCGGGGGCGGTGCCGCCCGACGGCGGCGAGGCCCCGGTGACCGGCGTGGTCGGCGCGGCGGCCCCGGCCGCGGCGCAGCCCGCGGTGGACGTGCTGACGGACAGCGCGGCCGTCGTCATCCAGGAGCGGCCGCTGGTGGCGGCGACGGCCTGGCTGGGCGACGCGCTGCGGGCGGCGCAGGCCGCGGGACGGGCGCTGCAGATCGTGACCCCGCGCGGTGCCCGGCTGTCCCTGCCGACGCGTTCGCTGCTGGGCGGGCTGCCCAACCGGTGGGTGGTGCAGGACGGCGCGGGCGGGTACTACGACGGGCTGTCCGGGTCCGTACTGCGCTGGCAGGACGGGGCGTTCGCCGCGACCGGCACGCCCGCGCCGCAGTTCCTGGACGGGGTGCCGCGGGCGGCGGTGAGCGAGGAGCGGCAACTGCTGCTCACCTTCACCACCCGGCGGCCCGCCGAACGGGAACTGCTGCTGGGCGGGCCGCTGGAGACGGTGTGGCGGGCGCTGACGGGCGGACCGCCCGCGGGGTGGGGGACCTGCGAGCCGGCGGCGCTTCCGTGGTCGCGGGAGGAACTGACCGGCCTGGTGCGGGGCCGGGCACCGAAGCCGACCTGGCTGGTGGTCGTGGGGCATCCCGAGGGCGCGGCGGCGATCGCCACCCTGCGGGTGCGGATCACCACGGGCGGCGTGGAGGAGGAGGTCACCTTCGCGCTCGGGCGGGCGGGCGACGCCCCCGCCGAGGTGCTCGGCCTGCCCGAGCTGGCCGGGGAGCTGTCCGCCCGGTACGGCCTGGTGTCGCTGCTGGCGCAGCACCGCCGGGCCCGTGCCGATCTCGCGGTGCCCGCCCAGCTGGAGGCCGGGCCCGCGCCGCTGGCGTTCGCGCTCGGGGCGGACGACGTGCACCGCATCGGGCTGCCGCACGCGCTGCGCCCACCCGTGTCCACCACCCCCGTGCGGCTGGACCCGGCGGAGCGGCCCGGGCTGTACTACCCGGTCCCGGACGGCGACTGGCAGGTGTTCCAGCACCTCATGGCGCATCTGCACAGTGCCGACCCGGAGCGGGGGCGGGCGGCGGCCGGCGGCTGACGGCCTGGCCCGGGCGGACCACGGCCGGCGGGGGTGGTGTCCGTCGTGCGTGCTCTCGGCGGAAGGTGGCATTCGGGGGATTCGTATGCTGAGGGGTATGAGTTCTTCGCCTTCTTCGTCCAGACCCTTCGATCTCGCGCACACCGACGACCTCATGGGGTTCCTCGGCGCGACGCCTTCGCCGTACCACGCGGTGGCCAATGCCGCGCAGCGGCTGGAGAAGGCCGGCTTCCGGCAGGTCGCGGAGGAGGCCGCCTGGGACGGGGAGAGCGGGGGGAAGTTCGTCGCCCGGGGTGGGGCGATCATCGCCTGGTACGTGCCCGAGGGCGCCACCCCGGCCACCCCGTTCCGGATCGTCGGCGCGCACACCGACTCGCCGAACCTGCGGGTCAAGCCGGTGCCGGACAGCGGGCGGCACGGCTGGAAGCAGATCGCCGTCGAGGTGTACGGCGGCACGCTGCTCAACACCTGGCTCGACCGCGACCTGGGCCTGTCCGGGCGGCTGTCGCTGCGCGGCGGCAACAGCGTGCTGGTGCACGTGGACCGGGCGCTGCTGCGGGTGCCGCAGCTGGCCATCCACCTGGACCGCGGTGTCAACGACGGGCTCAAGCTCGACCGGCAGCAGCACATGACCCCCCTGTGGGGCCTGGGTGAGCCGCGGGAGGGCGAGCTGATCGAGTTCCTCGCCGCCGAGGCCGGCGTCGAGGCCGGGCAGGTCGCCGGGTGGGACCTGATGGCGCACAGCGTCGAGGCGCCCGCCTATCTCGGCAAGGACCGCGAGCTGGTGGCCGGGCCGCGGATGGACAACCTGCTGTCCGTGCACGCCGGGGTCGCCGCGCTCATCGCCGCCGCCGGGGCGGAGCCCACCGCCATCCCGGTGTTCGCCGCATTCGACCACGAGGAGTGCGGCAGCGAGTCGGACACCGGGGCGGGCGGGCCGCTGCTGGGTTCGGTGCTGGAGCGCTCGGTCTACGCGCGGGGAGGCACGCCCGAGGACCGGGCGCGGGCGCTGGCGGGAACGTTCTGCCTGTCCTCGGACACCGGGCACGCCGTCCACCCCAACTACGCCGAGCGGCACGAGCCGGGCCACCACCCCATGCCGGGCCTGGGGCCGATCCTCAAGGTGAACGTCAACCAGCGGTACGCCACGGACGGGCGGGGCCGGGCCGTGTTCGCCGAGGCATGCGAGCGGGCGGGGGTGCCGTGGCAGACGTTCGTGTCCAACAACGCCGTGCCGTGCGGCACCACCATCGGGCCGATCACCGCGGCCCGGCACGGCATCAGCACCGTCGACATCGGGGTGGCGATCCTGTCCATGCACTCCGCGCGCGAGCTGTGCGGCGCCGCCGACCCGTACCTGCTGGCGAACACCATGACGTCCTTCCTGGGGCACTGAGTCCGCTGCCACGGGGGCGCGAAGCGGGGCCGGTCCGCACCACGGTGCGGACCGGCCCCGGCAACCCCTCGAACTGACAGGCGTTCGCACCCTAGGATTTGACTCACTCAAGGCATTCACCGGTCCCGCGCGAGCGGCGTACCGTGTGAATACTCCAAGCGACGATCGCCACGAGGGGCCCCGTGACCGTGCATCCCAGCCTGCAACCGTCCATCGATGCCTGGACCCAGTCGATCGAGGCGATATCCGAGCTGGCATCGGAGCTGGTGGGCGGCGAGTGGAATCGCGCCACCGAATGCCCCGGCTGGTCCGTGCGGGACGTCATCTCGCATGTCATCGGCAGCGAGTGCGAGGCGCTCGGCGACCCGCGCCCCATCCACTCCCTGCCGCGCGACCTCTACCACGTACGCAGTGAGGCGGGCCGCTACACCGAGGTGCAGGTGGATGTCCGCCGCCACCACACCGGGCCGGAGATGACCAGCGAGCTGGAGTACACGATCATCCGCCGCTCCCGGCAGCTGCGGAACGAGAAGCGCGACCCGGGGCACGAGCTGTCGCACCCTGTGCTGGGCGACATGACGCTGGAGATGTTCCTGAAGGTGCGCGCCTTCGACGTGTGGGTGCACGAGCAGGATCTGCGGCGCGCGCTCGGCAAGCCCGGCAACCTCGCCACGGACGCGGCGGTCATCAGCCGCGACGTGCTGCTCGGCATGCTCCCGAAGGTCGTGGCCCACGACGCGCAGGCGCCGAAGAAGTCGGCCGTGGTCTTCGACGTGCACGGGCCGGTGGAGTTCCTGCGGACGGTCCGGGTCGACGAGGAGGGCCAGGGTTCGGTGGACCGCAGCCCGTCGCTGGGCCCGGTGGTCACCTTCACCCTCGACTGGGAGACCTACTTCCGGCTGGCCTGCGGCCGTACCCGGGCCCGCCGGGTCGCCGACAAGGTGAAGATCGAGGGCGACGAGGAGCTGGCGGGGCGGATTCTCGCCAACTTCTCGGTCACGCCCTGACGCCTCAGCCGCGGTCGGGCTCCCGGCCGGTGGAGACGGTCAGTTCGATGACCATCTCCTCGGGGTCGAAGGGCTCACCGCGTGCCGGGGTCTGGTTGACGACCATGTTCTCGCCCAGCAGCACCTCGTCCTTGTAGACGAGGTTCTCCTCGTAGCGCCAGCCGGCCGAGCGGATGCACTCCTTCACGGAGTTGATGTGGAAGCCGTAGAAGTTGGGGGTGGACTTCGTACCGGGGCTCCCGTCCTGGTCCCAGTAGTCGTTGGCGTGCACGCAGGAGGTCGCGTCGATGACCTTCTCCGGGTCGCCCTCCTTGAAGCGGGGCTCCCGTTCGGTCTCGTTGTCGGTCACGTCCTCGGCACCCGTGTCCGAACCGCCCCCCGCATCCGAGCCCTTGTCTCCCTCGCCGTTCAGCAGCGAGAACACGGCCACCGCCGCGACCACCGCGATCGCCACCACCGCCGCGATCACCACGCCCACCGCGCCGCGCCGACCGCCGCCCGCACCGGCGGCACCGCCGCCGGGTGACACCGGCACGGTGGGCGTGATCGCGTACGGCGCGGGGGTGCCGGGGCCGTGGCCCGGCTGCGGGTAGCCGTAGCCGCCGGGCGCGTACGGCGAGGCGAGGGGCGTGGCCGGGCCGGCCTGCGCGACCGACGGCGGGGTCGGGGCGCCGAACTGCGGGTACACCGACGCGGCTATCCCGGCCCCGCTGTTGCCCGGCGCCGCGGCGGCCGGGTCGATGCGCGGTGCCTCGCCGCTCAGTGTGCCCGCCACCCGCAGGCACTCGGCGCGCAGCTCCTCGGCGGAGGGGAAGCGCTCGTTGGGGTTCTTGCGCAGCGCCCGGCCGACCAGCGCGTCCACCGCGGGCGGCAGCGCCGTGTTCACCGTGGACGGGGCCGGCGGCTCCTCCTGCACATGCGCGTACGCGATGGCCAGCGGATTGTCCGCGTCGAACGGCAGCCGCCCGGTGAGCAGCTCGAACAGCATGACGCCCACCGAGTACAGGTCGGAGCGGGCGTCGACGCCGCGCCCCAGCGCCTGCTCGGGCGACAGGTACTGCGGGGTGCCGACGACCATGCCGGTCTGGGTCATGGCGGTGCCGCTGGACTGCATCGCCCGCGCGATGCCGAAGTCCATGACCTTCACCGTGCCGCCGCGCTTGGCGATCATCACGTTGCCGGGCTTGATGTCGCGGTGCACCAGCCCCATCTCGTGGCTGATGTCCAGCGCGGCCAGCACATCGGCGGTGATCCGCAGCGCGGTGGCGGCGGGCATCGCCCCGTACTGCTCGACGTCCTCGTCCAGGAGGTCGCGCAGCGGCCTGCCCTCGACGAACTCCATGACGATGTAGGGGACAGGGGACTCGCCCTGCAGGTCCTCGCCGGTGTCGAAGACCGAGACGATGTTGGTGTGGGTGAGCTTGGCGACCGACTGGGCCTCGCGCTTGAAGCGCTCCCGGAAGTCCCGCTCGCTGCCCAGCTCGGAGTGCATGGTCTTGATCGCGACCTGCCGCTCCAGCACCGTGTCCCACGCCAGGTGCACGGACGCCATGCCGCCGCGCCCCAGCAGGGCCCGCAGCACGTAGCGCCCGCCGCCCACCGTGCGGCCGGTCAAGTCCGCAGGCGGACGGGCCTGGTCATTCATCGGTACTGATCCCCCTAGGCATATGGAGTGTTCCGGGCGCGAAAGGCCCCGGATCCCCGCCCGTATCATACGGACCCGCGTTCCGGGCTCGGCGTGGCGGCGGATAACGACCGCATCAATACTCAACTTGTCAGCGCCACCCCCGAACGGGTTTGATGGCGATTGGACACGCGGCGACAACGGCGAGGACTGATGGCACAGGAGCAAGGCGCGTCGGGCCCGGGCGGGGATGAGGCCGGGGGGACCGCCAGCGAAGTGCCGGACTCTCCCGAGATGTGGGGAAACGCCGGGCTGGTGGGTGACGGCCGTTACCGGCTCACGCACCGCCTGGGGCGCGGCGGCATGGCGGAGGTGTTCGCCGCCGAGGACGTGCGCCTGGGCCGTACGGTCGCGGTCAAGCTGCTGCGCGCCGATCTCGCCGAGGACCCGGTCTCCAAGGCCCGCTTCACGCGCGAGGCCCAGTCGGTGGCCGGCCTGAACCACCACGCGGTGGTCGCCGTGTACGACTCCGGCGAGGAGACCGTCGGCCGCAACGTCGTCCCGTACATGGTGATGGAGCTGGTCGAGGGCCAGACCATCCGGGAAGTGCTGATGGGCGCCGAGCCGCCCACCGTCGGCCAGGCCCTGCACATCGTCTCCGGTGTGCTGGAGGCGCTCGCCTACAGCCACCAGCACGGCATCGTGCACCGTGACATCAAGCCCGCCAACGTCTCCCTCACCGACTCCGGCGCGGTGAAGGTCATGGACTTCGGCATCGCCCGTGCCCTGCACGGCGCGGCCCAGACCATGACGCAGACCGGCATGGTGATGGGCACCCCGCAGTATCTGTCCCCCGAGCAGGCGCTCGGCAAGACCATCGACACCCGCTCCGACCTGTACGCGGTCGGCTGCATGCTGTACGAGCTGCTGGCGCTGCGTCCCCCGTTCGTCGGCGAGACCCCGCTGTCCGTCGTCTACCAGCACGTCCAGGACATGCCGGCGCTGGCCTCCGAGGTCAACCCGCAGGCGCCGCCGGAGCTGGACGGCCTGGTGATGCGCTCCCTCGCCAAGGACCCGGACGACCGGTTCCAGACGGCCGAGGAGATGCGCGCGCTGGTGCAGTACGCGGTGCGGATGCTGGAGGAGCACGGCAGTCACACCGCCGGGCTGTGGAACACCGGCTCGGTGACGCCCGGCGGCACCCCGCCGATGGGCACCCCGGCCGCCTCCCGCAACGACGCGCCGACCAGCGCCATCCACACCTCGCCGCTGCTGCTGGGCCACCCCGACGCGGGCGGCGACGGGTACGACCGGTACGACGGCGGCTCCTCGGGCCGCCGCGGCCGGCGCGGGATGATGATCGTGGTGGCGGTGCTCGCCGTGGTGGGCATCGGTGTGGGCGCGTTGATCGCCGCCAACCTCGGCGACGACGGTGGGGAGAAGCCCCCCATCGACAACGAGCAGGTCAGCGACCCCACAGGCGAGGCCGACGACCCGGCGGACGACGAGGAGACGGACACCGCCGAGGAGGATCCGCCGGCCGACGACGACTTCCAGTGGAACCCGGGTGGTGGCAACTCCAACAGCAGTGGTGGCGGCGGGAGCTACGACCCGCCGGCCAACGAGGACACCGGCGAGCCGACCGACTCCGAGAACACGGACTCCGGCTCCCCCGACCCCACCGACACCTCGGCGGGCAACGGCTCGGAGGACACCGAGGGCGCGGCCGGTGAGAACAACGGCGCCGACGGTGCCGACCAGGGCGGGAGCGAGACGGACCCCTCGTCCGGGAGCACGACCACCGATCCGGGTGACGGCGGGCAGGACGCGTCCGGCGGCCCGGCGGGCGGTCCCTCCGGCGGCGGCCCGGCGGCAGGCGGCGGCGAGAGCGGTGGCCTCCTCGAGGGGTCCAGCTGACCCGGCCCGGACCCTGCACCGCCTTGACCGTCCGTACGCCCGCACGCCCCGCCGCACGGGAGTTATCCGGCCGTGCGGCGCTGCACGCCCTGGCCCGCCGGTACGGGACGGGCGAGCCGCTGTCCTGCCAGCCCCTGTCCGAGGGGCTGCTCAACCGCGGCTACCGGCTGGCCACCACCCGTGGCCGGTACTTCCTCAAGCAGCACCTGGCCGGTGACCCGGACACCGTCCTGCCGCTGCCCCGCCAGCACCGCGCCACCGCCGAACTGGCCGCCCTGGGCCTGCCCGTCGCCCCGCCGCTGGCCGACCGCGACGGCGCCACGGTCACGCTGCTGGCCGGCCACTGCTTCTCGCTGCACCCGTGGATCGACGGGCGGCACCGGGCCGGCGGCGACCTGGGCCGCGCGGACTGCCGGCGGCTGGGCGCGCTGCTGGGCCTGGTCCACCGGGCGCTGGAACGGGTCATACTGCGCACGGCCCCCGCGGGCGCGGCACCGGCCACGGGCCGGGTCACCGCGGCCTGCCCGCACGAGACGCACCAGGTGATCGACGATCTGCTCGCCCGGGTACGGCACCGGCCGCGCCGCAGCGGCTTCGACGAGCTGGCCGAGCACCGGCTGCTGGAGCGGCGCGCGCTGCTGCGGCGGTACGGGGGTCTGCGCCCGGGGGTGACCGAGATACCCGCGGCGGGGTGGGTGCACGGCGATTTCCACCCGCTGAACCTGCTGTACCGGGCGGAGGGGCCGGCCGATCCGCTGGCGATCATCGACTGGGACCGGCTGGGGATACGCCCGCGCGCGGAGGAGGCGGTGCGGGCGGCGGCGATCTTCTTCCTGCGGCCCGACGGTTCGCTGGAGCTGTCCAAGATCAGCGCGTACGCCCGGGCCTACCGCATCGCGGCGGGCGCGGATCCGGCGGAGCTGGCGGCGGCGGTGCACCGGGTGTGGTGGGAGCGGCTGAACGACTTCTGGATGCTGCGCTGGCACTACGAGCGCGGCGACACCCGCACCGATCCGCAGTTCGCGGCGGCCTCGGCCCTGGTGGTGTGGTGGACCGGGCACCGGCGGTCGGTGCGGGACGCCTTCTGCGACTGACCGGGTCGTCCCTGGTGGATCCTCGCGGTGCGGGCCGCTGCCCGGGCTGACGCCGGCGGGCGCCCCCTGTGGCCCGTCCCGCGAGGATCTGGAAGGGACGGCCTATCCGCGTGCCTCCTCGCCGCCGCGCGGGCCCAGGTCGCGTGGTGCGGGGCCGTGGTATCCGGCCAGCAGGGGCCGGGGCAGCGGGCCCTTGATGCGGGTGCCGCTCTCCTTCTCCTCCCAGGCGTGCGCCAGGATGCCGACGCTGCGGGAGAGGACGAACAGGCCGCGCCCCAGCTCGGGCGGGAAGCCGAGTTCGGCGTAGATGATGGCGGTGGCGCCGTCGATGTTCATCGGGACGGGCCGGCTCCGTCCCTCGGCCAGCGCCGCCTCCAGCGCGAGGCCGGCGGCGAGCGCGTCCCCGGGCACCTCGCCGCTCTCCACCGCCCGCGTCACCAGGGCGAGCAGCGGGTCGCGGCGCGGATCGCGCGGGTGGAAGCGGTGCCCGAAGCCGGGCAGGTACGCGCGCTTGGCCCGGTACTCGGCGACGACGGCGCGGGCGTCGTCCCCGCCGGTGATGCGGGCCAGCACCTCCATGCACTGCTGGCCGGCGCCGCCGTGCACGTCGCCGAGCAGTCCCGCGCCGGTGGCGACGGCGCTGTTGAGGCCGACGCCGCAGGTGGCGGCCATCCGGGCGGCGGCGATGGACGGCGCCTGCGGGCCGTGGTCGACGGCCGCCACGAGCGCGGCCTCCAGCAGCCGGCCCTGGACGGGGGTGGGCAGGTCGCCGCGCAGCAGCAGCCAGATCTGTTCGGCGAAGGTGATGTCGCCGATGAGCTGCTCGACGGGGTAGCCGCGCAGCAGGATCTCGCCGGGGCGGATGCGGCTGACGGCCGTGGACCAGTAGTCGGTGACGGCGGTCTCGGTGCGGTCGGCCGGGGTGTCGCGCGTGCGGTCGGCCGCGGTGCCGCCGGTGCTGTCGGCGTGCTCGCTCATATCGCGCCCCGTTCCCTGAGTTCGTCGATGTCCGCCGCGCTGTAGCCGAGTTCGGCGAGGACGGTGTCGGTGTGTTCGCCCAGCAGCGGCGGTCTGGCCGGGGGCACCGGGGGCGCGCCGTCCACCCGCAGGGGCCCGCCCAGGACCCGCAGCGGGCGGTCCCGGTCGCCGGGGAAGGGCAGTTCGTGGACGAAGTCCCGTTCCGCGAGCTGGTCCAGGTCCAGCGCGTCGGGCACGGACAGCACCCGGGCGGCCGGGACCCCGGCGGCGGACAGGATCTCCTCCCACGCGGCGGCCCCGCGCGCGGCCAGCGCCGACTCCAGCTCGGCGCGCAGCTCCTCGCGGTGGGTCTTGCGGTCGGCGGGGTGTGCGAACCGGGCGTCGGTGATCAGATCCTCCCGGCCGGTGAGCCGGCACAGGGTGGCGTACTGCTGCTGCCGGTTGGCGGCGATGTTGAGGTGTCCGTCCGCGGTGCGGAAGGTGCCCGAGGGGGCGGCGGTGAAGTTCTCGTTGCCCATCGGCTGCGGCGCGCGGCCGGTGATGAGGTAGTTGGAGGTCACCCAGCCCAGGGCGGTGAGCGCCGACTCCAGCATGGAGACGTCGACGAACGCGCCTTCGCCCGTCCGGCCGCGCCGTACCAGGGCGGCGGTGACGGCGTACGCGGCGGCCATGCCGCCCAGGGTGTCGGCGACCGGGAAGCCGGCCCGCAGCGGCGCGGTGTCCGGGGTGCCGGTGACGCTCATCATGCCGCTGAGGCCCTGGATGATCTGGTCGTAGGCGGGCCGGTCGCGCAGTGGTCCGGTCTGGCCGAAGCCGGAGATGGCGCAGTAGACGAGTGCGGGGTTCTCGGCGCGCAGTGTCTCCCACCCCAGGCCGAGCCGGTCCAGGACGCCGGGGCGGAAGTTCTCCAGCAGGACGTCGGCGGTGCGCACGGCGCGCAGCAGGGCGGCGCGGCCCTCGGGGTCCTTCAGGTTGAGGGTGAGGGAGCGCTTTCCGCCGTTCTGGGCGAGGAAGGAGGCGCCCAGCAGCTCCTCGGACAGGGTGCGGTCGGCGCCGAGCTGGCGGGCGAGGTCGCCGCTGCCGGGCATCTCGACCTTGATGACGTCGGCGCCCTGGAGTGCGAGCTGGTAGCCGGCGAACGGGCCCGCCAGGACGTTGGTGAGGTCCAGGACGCGGACGCCGTCGAGCAGCGGGGTGGGGGGCGTCATCAGGCGGTGCCTCCGATCGAGCCGAGGGCGGTGAGCGCCCGGGCGGTGTCCAGCAGGGCGGGGACGAAGCCGGCGATGGCCTCGTCGGTGAACCGGACGGTGGGCCCGCCCAGCGCGACGGCCGCCACCAGCCGGCCGGCGGCGTCGAAGACGGGGGCGGCGGCGCCGGACACCCCGGGCTCGCGCTCGCCGTGGCTGACGGACCAGCCGCGCGCGGCGGCGCGCCGGGCGCGTTCCCCGAGGGTGTCGGCCCATTCGCGGTGCGGTCCGTGGGCGGCGACGGCGGTGATCTCGGCGGGTTCGGCGCGGGAGAGCAGGACGTGCGAGGCGGCGCCGGCCCACAGCGGCATCTCGGCGCCGACCCGCACGACGTGGCGCAGGGTGCGGTTGCCCTCGTGGCGGGCGACGCAGACCCGGACGTCGCGCTGCCGTACGTACAGGCCGATGCTCTCGCCGCCGCTGGCCTCGCTCAGTTCGCGCAGCCGTTGCAGGGCCTCCTCGGGCAGCTGCCAGGTGGTGCGGGCGAGTTCGGCCCAGCGCAGGAGTCCGGGGCCGGGGACGGTGCGGCCGTCACCGCGGCTCCACAGCAGGCCGCACTGTTCGAGGGTGTGGACCAGGCGCACCACGGTGGACTTGGGGAGACCGGTGGCGGTGACCAGCTCCCGGACCGAGCGGCTGGGGTGTTCTGCGTCGTAGAGGGCGAGCAGATCCACGGCGCGTTGCACGCTGCGGACCCCGCCCTGGTCGGTTTCCGGCATGGCGGCATCACATCATCGAACCGCTGAACGGCACAAGTGTTCCACCTGGTGGTACGGGCAGATCAGTGCCGCACCGTGGCCAGCGTCGGGGTCAGCCGCAGATAGTGCGGGGCGGCGGGATGCGGGGGGAAGGCGCCCCGCTCGCCCGGCGAGGGGACCAGCGCGCGGGCGGTGCCGATCACCTGCACCCCCCAGGGGTGCAGCGACTCGCCGGCGTCCCGGCTGTTGGTCTCGTACGCCACCACCGTGCCGTCGATCAGCCGCCCGCCCTCCAGGGCGCCGGCGGCGATGCGCAGCAGCACCGTCCTGCCGTCGTCCGCCAGCCGGTGCCAGGCGGGGACGATGTACGGCAGGGCGTGCCGGGTCACCGCGGCCCGGCCGTGCGGGGCGCGCGGCAGCAGCCGCAGAGCCTGGGTCAGCTGGTCATCGGCGGGTGGAACGGCATACATGTCCCCCACCCTGCCCGCGCGCGCCACGCGCCCACACGGGGGAAAGGTCCCGGGGGCGGGGGGCGAACGGCCCTATTCCGGGGCGCCGCCCGTGCTCCCCGCGCCGCGCCGGCTCTCGCGTTCGGCCTGCCGCCGGGCGACGAACGCGGCGGCCTGGGAACGGCGTTCCATGCCCAGCTTGGACAGCAGGCTGGAGACGTAGTTCTTGATGGTCTTCTCGGCCAGGTGCAGCCGCTCGCCGATCGCCCGGTTGGTCAGCCCCTCGCCGATCAGATCCAGGATCCGCCGCTCCTGGTCGGTCAGCCGGGCGGTGCGGTCGTCGGGCGCGTCCTCGGTGGTGCCGCCGCGCAGCCGCTCCAGCACCCGCTGGGTGGCGACCGGGTCCAGCAGGGACTTCCCGGCGGCCACGTCCCGCACCGCGGACAGCAGCTCCGTGCCCCGGATGGCTTTCAGGACATAGCCGGCGGCGCCCGCCATGATCGCGTCGAACAGGGCCTCGTCGTCCGCGTAGGAGGTGAGCATCAGGCAGGCGATGGACTCGTCGCGCGAGCGGATCTCGCGGCAGACCTCCACCCCGCTGCCGTCCGGGAGGCGGACGTCCAGGACGGCCACGTCGGGGCGGGTGGCCGGGATCCGGACCAGCGCGTCGGCGGCGGTGCCGGCCTCGCCGACCACCTCGATGTCCGATTCCATCGACAGCAGCTCGTGCACCCCGCGCCGGACCACCTCGTGGTCATCAAGCAGGAATACAGTGATTTTTCCGTCTTCGGGCACGGGCTCAGTTTCACACAGCTCCCCGAACGCCGCCCCGCATCACCCGTGCATCACCCTTCCGCTCCGCCGGGTGGCGGGGATAACGTGCGCATGTCCCAGGCACTTGCGAGGCTGTGACCACGGTGTTTTCCGCGGATCGTCCCCACCCTCCGCGATTTACTTGGAAATCCAGGTAAATCCGCAGGTCAGGGGTGGTTTCGCGGCTTGTGAGCACAATGGGTACCGTGCTTCTAGCGGGCCGCCGGACGGGACAATCCAGTACCGCTCGGATCCGTCCGCGCCGCACCCGACCCCGTGCGCCGTACGGGGCCGAGCGAGCCGCACTGGCTGCCCGGACGACCCCGGGAGCCGGACCGACGGAGGAGCAAGTGACCGTGGAGAGCACCGCCGAACGCGGCACGCCGCGCCGGGGCACCGCCGCCAAGAAGACGGCCGCCAAAAAGACCGCGGCGAAGAAAACCGCGGCGAAGAAGACCGCGGCCACCAAGGCGCCGGCCAAGAAGAGCGCGGGCAAGAAGACCGCGGGCGAGAAGGCGGCCACCGCGCGGCGGACGACGGCCCGGGGCACGGCGGCCGGCGGCCCGCAGGACCGGCCCGCCATGGTCCAGCTGCTCACTCCCGAGGGTGAACGCGTCGAGCATCCCGACTACGCGCTGGACCTGGACGCCGACGGGCTGCGCGGCCTCTACCGCGACATGGTGCTCACCCGCCGCTTCGACGCCGAGGCCACCTCCCTCCAGCGCCAGGGCGAGCTGGGCCTGTGGCCCTCGCTGCTGGGCCAGGAGGCCGCCCAGATCGGTTCGGGCCGGGCCCTGCGCCCGGACGACTACGTCTTCCCGACCTACCGCGAGCACGGCGTCGCCTGGTGCCGCGGGGTGGACCCCACCAACCTGCTGGGCATGTTCCGGGGCGTCAACCACGGCGGCTGGGACCCCAGCGACAACAACTTCCACCTCTACACGATCGTCATCGGCTCCCAGGCCCTGCACGCCACCGGTTACGCCATGGGAGTGGCCAAGGACGGCGCGGACTCCGCCGTCATCGCCTACTTCGGTGACGGTGCCTCCAGCCAGGGCGACGTGGCGGAGGCGTTCACCTTCTCCGCCGTCTACAACGCGCCGATCGTCTTCTTCTGCCAGAACAACCAGTGGGCCATCTCCGAGCCCACCGAACGGCAGACCCGGGTGCCCCTCTACCAGCGCGCGGCCGGCTACGGCTTCCCCGGGGTGCGGGTGGACGGCAACGACGTGCTGGCGGTGCTCGCCGTGACCCGCGCCGCCGTCGAGCGCGCCCGCTCCGGCGAGGGCCCGATGCTCGTCGAGGCGTTCACCTACCGGATGGGCGCCCACACCACCTCGGACGATCCGACCCGCTACCGCCCCGACGACGAGCTGGCCCAGTGGGAGGCCAAGGACCCGATCCTGCGGCTGCGCCGCCACCTCGACCTGACCGGCGCGGCGGACGACGCGTTCTACGCGGCGGTCGAGGAGGAGAGCGACGTGCTGGGGCGCCGGGTGCGGGAGACCATCCGCACCATGCCGGACCCCGACAGCATGGCCATCTTCGAGAACGTGTACGCGGACGGCCACGCCCTGGTCGACGAGGAACGCGCCCAGTACGCCGCGTACCTCGCCTCGTTCGAGCCGGAGGAGAACTGACATGGCCGACTCGGCGACAGCCAAGCTGCCGATTGCCAAGGCGCTGAACACCGCGCTGCGCAACGCCCTGGAGTCCGACCCCAAGGTCCTGGTCATGGGCGAGGACGTCGGCAAGCTGGGCGGCGTCTTCCGGATCACCGACGGCCTCCAGAAGGACTTCGGCGAGGAGCGGGTCATCGACACCCCGCTCGCCGAGTCCGGCATCATCGGCACCGCGATCGGCCTCGCGCTGCGTGGCTACCGGCCGGTGGCGGAGATCCAGTTCGACGGTTTCGTCTTCCCCGCCTACGACCAGATCGTCACCCAGCTGGCCAAGATGCACGCGCGCTCACTGGGCAAGGTCAAGCTGCCGGTCGTCATCCGCATCCCGTACGCGGGCGGCATCGGCGCGGTGGAGCACCACAGCGAATCGCCCGAGGCGCTGTTCGCGCACGTCGCCGGGCTCAAGATCGTCTCCCCCTCGAACGCCGACGACGCCTACTGGATGCTGCGCCAGGCCATCGAGTGCGACGACCCGGTGATCTTCTTCGAGCCCAAGTCCCGCTACTGGGACAAGGGCGAGGTCAACACGTCCGGCATCCCCGGGCCGCTGCACGCGGCGCGCGTGGTGCGCCCCGGCTCTGACCTCACCCTGGTGGCGTACGGGCCGACCGTGCGCACCGCGCTCCAGGCGGCGGCGGTCGCGCAGGAGGAGGGCCGGTCGGTGGAGGTGATCGACCTGCGTTCGATCTCCCCGATCGACTTCGACACCGTGCAGCGCTCCGTGGAGAAGACGGGCCGGCTGGTGACGGTGCACGAGGCGCCGGTGTTCTTCGGGGCCGGGGCGGAAGTGGCCGCGCGGATATCAGAACGGTGCTTTTATCATCTGGAAGCCCCGGTGCTGCGGGTGGGCGGCTTCCACTCCCCGTATCCGCCGGCGCGACTTGAGGAGGACTACCTCCCCGGGCTCGACAGGGTGCTCGACAGTGTCGACCGCTCGCTGGCGTACTGAGAGAGGCTGAGGAGCGTCGTGACGATGGCTGCTGTGACCCAGCGCTACCGCGAATTCAAGATGCCCGACGTGGGAGAGGGCCTCACCGAGGCCGAGATCCTCAGGTGGCACGTTCAGCCCGGTGACACGGTGAGCGACGGCCAGGTGGTCGTGGAGGTCGAGACCGCCAAGGCCGCCGTGGAACTGCCCATCCCCTTCGACGGGACGGTGCACGAGCTGCTGTGGGCGGAGGGCGACACCGTCGATGTGGGCTCGCCGATCATCACGGTGGACACCGCCCCCGGTGAGCCGCCGGAGGCACCGGCCGGCGCCGCGCCGGAACCGGCGGCGGCCGAGCCCGCGCCCGCCCCCGAGCAGCCGGGGGAGGAGCCCGGGCCGGAGAAGCCGCCGGCCCGGCAGCCGGTGCTCGTCGGCTACGGCGTCTCCACCGCCGCCACCAAGCGCCGCCCGCGCAAGGCGCCGGCGGCCGCCGTACCGGAGCCGGCCGCCGCACCCGAGCAGGCACCCGCGCCCGCGTCCGTGCCCGCCGCCGGCGGCAAGCCGCTGGCCAAGCCGCCGGTGCGCAAGCTCGCCAAGGACCTGGGCATCGACCTGCGGGTGGTCCGGCCGACCGGCCCCGAGGGCACGATCACCCGCGAGGACGTCCAGGCCGCCGCCGTGCCCGCGCCGCAGCCGGCCGGCACCGGGGCCGTACCCGAGCCGGAGCGGGAGACGGAGGCCGCGGCCCCCGTCCCGGCCGCCGGCGAGCGCCGCGTCCCGATCCGGGGCGTGCGCAAGGCGACCGCCCAGGCGATGGTGGGCAGCGCCTTCACCGCGCCGCACGTCACCGAGTTCATCACGGTCGATGTCACCCGCACCATGAAGCTGGTGGCCCGGCTCAAGGAGGACCCGGACCTGGCGGGCGTACGGGTCAACCCGCTGCTGATCATCGCCAGGGCGCTGCTGGTCGCGCTGCGCCGCAACCCCGACGCGCACGCCGCCTGGGACGAGGCCAACCAGGAGATCGTCTACAAGGACGCCGTCAACCTGGGCATCGCGGCGGCGACCCCGCGCGGGCTGCTCGTGCCCAACATCAAGGACGCGGGCCGCAAGACGCTCGCCGAGCTGGCCACCGCGATCGGCGAACTGGTCTCCACGGCGCGCGAGGGCCGGACCACCCCCGCAGACATGCAGGGCGGCACCGTCACCATCACCAATGTCGGGGTCTTCGGCGTCGACAGCGGCACCCCGATCCTCAACCCCGGGGAATCCGCGATCCTCGCCGTCGGCGCGATCAAGGCCCAGCCCTGGGTGCACAAGGGCAAGGTCAAGCCCCGCCAGGTCACCACCCTGGCGCTGTCCTTCGACCACCGCCTGATCGACGGCGAACTCGGCTCGCGGCTGCTGGCCGACATCGCGGGCGTCCTGGAACACCCCAGGCGCCTGCTCACCTGGGGCTGACCGCCCCGGGCGGGTCACACCGGAACGGCGGAAAGGCGCCGGCCCCCAGGGGCCGGCGCCTTTCTCGTTCCTCGTGGGTGTCGCCCGTCAGAGGTAGGGACCCGAGCGTGCCGGGCCGTGCGGATCGGCGGGGTGCTCACCCTCGTCGGGCAGCGCCCCGGGCGGCAGCGCCCGGCGCATCTGCTCCAGCTGGGCGCGGGCCGCCATCTGCTGGGCGAACAGCGCCGTCTGGATGCCGTGGAAGAGCCCCTCCAGCCAGCCGACCAGCTGCGCCTGGGCGATCCGCAGCTCCGCCTCGGTGGGCAGCCGGTCGTCCGTGAACGGCAGCGAGAGCCGTTCCAGCTCCTGCACCAGCTCCGGGGCGAGACCCTCCTCCAGCTCCTTCACGGAGCTGGAGTGGATCTCCTTGAGCCGGTACCGGCTGGCCTCGTCCAGCGGGGCCGCCTTGACCTCTTCCAGCAGCTGCTTGATCATGCTGCCGATCCGCATGACCTTCGCCGGCTGCTCCACCATCTCCGTCACGGGAACCTCGGAGTGCTCGTCGCCGCCGCCCTCGCCCTCGCGCGGGGCGGCACCGGCGAGCGCCATGCCGTCCGGCCCCACGACCAGGACCTGTGGGTTCTGGTTCTGGCTCTCCTGAGAGGGTTCATTCCTCGGCTGAGTCATACCTCCATCATGCAATGAAGGTCACCCCGCGCGTCGGGCGAGGGTCACCCGGGAGCGGGTGAGCAGCGCGGCGAAGACCAGCGCGATGAGCGGCACGACCACGATGAGCTGGCCGAAGGTCTCCCACGGCAGCGCCAGGTGCAGCTCGGGACGCTCGCCCACCTGCCAGCCGGCGGCGAGATCCTCCTTCCACCAGCTGAGCCGGTCCTGGTAGTTGGCCAGTACCAGGCCCACCGCCGGGACGAGCCCCGACAGGCATCCCAGCACCACCCCCATCGCGGCGATCAGTCCGCACTGGAGTCCGGAGAGGGTACGCCGGATGCGGGGTGCCGCGCCGACCGCCGCGAGGGTGGCCAGGTCCGCCTCGGAGTCCGCCTGGGCCAGACCGGTGGCGATGCCCGCCGCGCCCAGCGCGATGACGGTGGCGGCGAGGGCGATGATCAGCATCGCCGCCGAGTTGTCGGCCTTGAAGCCGTTCTCGATCCGCCAGTCGGTGGCGGCGAGCGTCAGGTCGTCGATCTCACCGCGGAACGCCTGCTCCTCCGCGCTGGTGGGCACGTGCGAGGTGGCGTAGTAGCTGCCGGCGAACGTGGTGGCCAGGCCCGCCTTCTCGGCGGTCTCCGGGGTGATCAGCGCGTCGACGCCGTAGCCGTTGCCCTCCACGAGCCGGCTGTCGGGCAGGACCGCGACGTCGGTGGGCTTCTCGCTGTCCCAGTTGTCGTACAGGTTGAGGGTGACGGTGCCGTCGTCTTCGATGCGGTTGGTGTCGAAGACCAGGGCCCCGCCGTTCTCCAGCGTCTCCCGGTATTCGGGGCGGTCGATGCCCAGGACCTTGAGGATGGTGGCGTCGCCCACGGCGATCGAGCCGAGGTTGCTCAGGCCCCAGCCGCCGTCGCTGTTCCACATGCACCGCTCGTCCTGGCGGAGTTCGCGCATCTCCTCCTCGGTGTGGTCCGAGTCCTCCTCCCACAGCGGGCAGATCTTCTCGGGCGGGGTGACCACCTCGATGTAGCAGTCGGAGAGGTTGTTGCCCCACTCGTCGCGGGCACCGGACCCGCAGGCGGGCAGCGCGGGCACGGCCGAGGACAGGTCGGCGCGATCGGTGACGGGCAGTGTCTTGTCGGCGGCGGCGCGCAGCGGGTCCAGCTGGTCCTCGCCGGCGTTCCACACGGTGAGGGCGACGGTGCCGTCCGGCAGGTCGGGGATGTATCCGGCGCGCTGGTCCGCCTCGCCGCTGGCGATGATGGTGGCCACCGCGACCGCACCGGCGGTGGCGGCGAGCACGGCGGCGACGGCGGGCGCCGTACGGCCCCGGTTGCGGGCGGCGTCGCGCATGGCCAGGCGCCCGGACAGCGGGAGGAAGCGGGCGAGCCGGCCCAAGCCGCCGACCAGCAGCGGGGTGAGTGCCACCAGGCCGAGTTCGGCGATGACGGCGCCGACACCGACCATCTCGATGCTGCTCATCGACAGGCCGCCGAACAGCGCGAGGGAGGTGCCGCCGATGAGGGCGATGGTTCCGGCGATGGGCAGCGCCCTGCTGCCGCGGCGCACGCCCTTGGTGCCGGTGAGCGATTCCAGGACGGAGGAGCGGGAGGCGTTGATGGCGGGGATGAGGGCGGCCAGCGTGCCGATGAAGACGGCGAAGGCCGCGACGCCGAGCAGTTCCGCCCAGCGGAAGTCCCAGGCGCCGAACCGGGCGCCGTTCATGCTCTCCAGGAAGGGCCTGGCGAGGAAGACGGCGAGGATGCCCAGGATGATGCCGGCCACGGCCGCCACGGCGCCGAGCACGACACCGCTGGAGAGCATGATGGCGCGCAGCTGGGCCTGGTCGCCCCCGTTGGAGCCCACCAGGCCGAGCTGGCGGCGGGAGCGGCGGGCGCCGACCGCGAAGGCGGGGCCTGCCAGCAGGCAGATCTCCAGGACGACCAGGGCGATGGCGACGCCGAGCACGGCGTAGAGCTCGGCCTCCCCGCCGGAGCTCCAGCGGTGGTAGTCGGCGCGCTGGACCAGCGGGATCTCGCTGTCCGCCGGCGGGTTCAGGTGCACCTGGCGGGAGAGGACCTTCAGCCCGTGGGTGTTGGCCTCCATGACCGTGTCCCAGCTGACGCCCCCGTCCACGGCGACCAGGTAGCGGGCGTCGTCCCCGCCGTCCTCGCGGGGCAGCAGCGGCAGCAGCGTGTCGTTGAGCGCCAGCAGCTCGGTGGACTTCAGGTCGTTGGGCAGCTCGTAGGAGCCGGTGATGCGGACGGTCCGGTCGATCTCGGGGAGTTCGACGTCCTCCCCGACCCGCAGCCCGCTGTCCCTCAGGAACTGCTCGGTGGCGGCCACCTCACCGGGGCCGGCCGGCCACTCGCCGCTGAGCAGGGTGTACTTGCCGCGGCTGAGCGGGTCGGCGGGGTCCGTCTCCTGGATGTCGGCCCACATGACGCCGTAGTCGGTGGTGACGTCCGCGTACCCGGTGCGCTCGCGCAGCACGGTGGCGCCGTCCGGGAGGTGGTCCTCGATGCGGAAGTCCGCGGCTTCGGCCCCGGCCTCGGGCTCCTCGCCGCGGGCGTTGTCGTCCTCCTCCCAGGAGGAGGACCACAGGTCGTCGTTGGTCGGGTGCTGCATGATCGGGGTGCCGGCCTCGTACACCTGGTACTCGGCGTCGGCGGTGCCGATCTGGCGGGCCAGGCTCTCCTCGGTGGAGAGCTGGTTGGTGCGCACGGCCAGGTCGGCGCCGGCCACGCCCAGGATGGGCAGCGCGATCATGGCCACGACCAGGGCGCTGCGGCCCTTGGCGCGCAGCGCGTCGCGGCGGGCGATGCGCAGTCCGAGCCGCCAGCGGTTGAGCGTGCGATTCACTGCGCCACCTCGCCGGTGAGCAGCGACTCGGCGGACGGGGAGACGGTCTGGTCGACCATGGAGCCGTCGCGCAGGAAGACGACGCGGTCGGCCCAGGCGGCGTACCGGGACTCGTGGGTGACCATGACCCCGGCCGCGCCCTGGTCGCAGCGCTTGCGCAGCAGGGCGAGCACGGCCTCGCCGGTCTCGGAGTCGAGGGCGCCGGTGGGCTCGTCGGACAGGACCAGGCGGCGGTCGCCGACGAGGGCGCGGGCGATGGCGACGCGCTGGCGCTGGCCGCCGGACATCTCGTCGGGGAAGCGGTCGGCGACGTCGACGAGGTTGATCTCCTCCAGCGCGGCGAGGGCTTCCTTGCGGGCGGCGCGGGCGGATATGCCGTCGAGTTCGCGGGGGAGCGCGATGTTCTCGGCCGCGGTGAGGGCCGGGATGAGGTTGTAGTCCTGGAAGACGTAGCCGATGCTGGTGCGCCGGATCTTGGCGAGCTGGCTCTTGGTGAGGGCGCCGAGGTCGGTGCCCTCGATGAGGACCTGGCCGCTGGAGGCGGTGTCCAGACCGCCGGCCAGGGTGAGCAGGGTGGACTTGCCGGAGCCGGAGGGGCCCATGACGGCGACGAATTCACCGGCCCGGACGGTGAGGTCGATGTTGTCCAGTGCCCGGACGGTGGTGACGCCGGTGCCGTGCACGCGGCTGAGGGCGCGCAGCTCCAGGACGGGCGTGTTGCCGTTGGCGGTGGTGTTCGGGCTGGTCATGCGGTGCTTCCCCCGGTGATGTGGTGGTGATCGCGGTGATCGGTGTGCTGTGCGTGGTGGACGTGTTCGTCGGCGCCGTTGTCATCGGGCTCGGTCCCGGTCAGCGGCCTCGCGGGGCGCCGGGCCGCGAGGCGCAGCAGTCGGGACTCGCAGTGGTCCAGCCAGCGCGCCTCGGCCTCGGCGGAGAAGATGAGTTGTTCCAGGACCAGCAGCCAGGCGATCTCCTCGCCGGACTCGGGGCCGCCGTCGGCGAGCGCCTGGGCCTTGAGGCGGGTGTAGTCCTGCATGGCCTTGAGGGTGTGGCGGCGCTGGGCCTGGATGATGCCGGCCACGTCGACGCCCTCGGTGCCCACGGCCATGGCGAGCTTGATGGCGAGTTCGTCGCGGGAGGGGTGGGTGCGGTCGACGGGCTGCCGGTACCATTCGGCGAGCTCGCGGCGTCCGGACTCGGTGATGCGGTAGCGCTGCTGCTTGCCGTCGCGTTCACCGGCGGGCTCGATGAGCGTGTCACGTTCGAGGCGGCCGAGGGTCGTGTAGACCTGGCCGATGTTGAGCGGCCAGGTGGCGCCGGTGCGGGACTCGAATTCGGCGCGCAGCTGGGAACCGTACTTCGGGCCGTGGTCGAGGAGGGCCAGCAGGCCGTAGCGGATGGACATACCGCGTATGTATACCGAGTATGTTCCCCCCTTGGCAAACCGGCGGGCGTCTTGTTACACGTCAGATACGCCGCAGTCGCAGTGCCAGGACGCCAAGGCCCGCGCCCAGGCAGGCCAGTCCGGCCCCGAGCGGCAGGACGGGCAGCACCTCGCCGCCCCGTACCACCGGGTCCGCCTCGCGGTACGGGGCCGGCTCACCGCGCTGCTGGCCGACGCTGTGGTCGGCGGCCCCGTCCGCGTGGGCGGCCGGGACCGCCAGCACGAGAAGGGTGGCGAGCGCCGCCGCGATCATGATGACTTCCGTCCACACCCACACCCTCACGGCGCTCGATCCTCCGTAGACCGTCCGATGATGTAACCAGCGTCACATATGCGAAGGAAACGGGCATCCTGAACACGGGGAAAATCTCAGGGTGTCAGGATGATCTTCCCTGTGTGGTCGCTGCGTTCCACGATCCGGTGCGCCTCGCCCGCCTCACTCATCGGCAGCTCACGGTCCACCACGGGACGCACCCGCCCCTCCTCGATCAGCGGCCACGCCCCCTCGCGCACCGCCGCCACGATCTCCGCCTTCCCGGCCGCCGGGCGGGCCCGCAGCGAGGTGGCGGTGACGGTGCCGCGCTTGGCGAGCAGCGCCCCCAGGTTCAACTCGCCCTTGCGGCCCCCCTGGAGCCCGATCACCGCGATCCGGCCCCCCGTCGCCAGCGCCCGCAGATTGCGGTCCAGATACTGCGCCCCGACGATGTCCAGCACGAGATCGCAGGAGTCCGCCAGCACCTGAGCGAAGTCCTCCTCCCGGTAGTTGACCAGCACCTCGGCCCCCAACTCCCGGCACACCGCCAGCTTCCGCGCACTGCCCGCGGTCACCGCGACCCGCGCACCGCGGGCCACCGCCAACTGGATCGCCATCGTCCCGATCCCGCTGCCCCCGCCGTGCACCAGCAGCGTCTGGCCGGCCCGCAGCCCGCCCTCCCCCATGAACACGTTCGACCACACCGTGCACACCACCTCGGGCAGCGCCGCCGCCTCCACCAGGGACACCCCCGCCGGCACCGGCAGCAACTGCCCGGCCGGCACCACCACCCGCTCCGCGTACCCGCCGCCGGCCAGCAGCGCGCACACCCGCTGCCCCACCGACCAGCCGCGTACCCCGGCCCCGACCGCCGCCACGGTGCCCGAACACTCCAGGCCCGGATACGGCGAGGCCCCGGGCGGCGGGTCGTAGAACCCCTGCCGCTGCAGCAGGTCCGCCCGGTTGACGCCGGCGGCGGCCACCTCGACGAGCACCTCCCCCTCGCCGGGAGCCGCCGGCTCCGCCACCTCGTTCCACACCAGCGCCTCGGGCCCGCCCGGCTTCGTGATCGTGATCGCTCGCATGCCCCGACGCTATCGTCGATCGCCCGCCCCGGCCGGGGACGCCCCAGCCGTTTCCGGGACCGGCACCGTCACCCGGGGACGACGGGTGCGGGTGCGGGTGCGGGCGTCGTGGCGGGCGTCAGCGGCGCGGGATGCGCCAGGAGCCCGGGCCCTTGCGGGGCGTGCCCCGCTCCCCGTCGGGCGGCACGGGCAGCGTCTCGTCCGCCTCGCGGATGCGGTGGATGACCACCAGCCGGTCCGTCAGCTCCAGGGTGGCCGCGTCCGGGTGGTCGAAGGGCAGCAGGCGGTGGCCCCGTATGACCGAGACGACCAGGTCCTCGACCTCGCGCGGCGAACGGCCCGCCTCCGCCTTGGTGACCGGCCGCTCCCGCAGCGACAGCCCCTTGCCCTGCTGGATCAGGTCCTCCATCACCGCGCCGCTGCTCGGGCTGATCATCGACAGGCCGAGCAGCCGGCCCACCGCGCTGGCACTGGTGATCACCGAGTCCGCGCCGGACTGCTTGAGCAGCGGCACGTTCTCCTCCTCGCGGACCGAGGCCACGATCTTGACCGTTTTGCTGAGCTGCCGCGCGGTCAGCGCGACCAGCACGGCGGTGTCGTCGCGCTGGGTGGAGATCACGATCTGCCGGGCCCGGTCCGCCCGCGCCCGTACCAGCACGTCGCTGCGGGTCGCGTCGCCGACCACGCCCGCGTAGCCGGCGGCGTTGGCGGCGGCCACCACGCCCTTGCTGGGGTCGACGACCACGATCTGGTCCTGGGTCAGCCCGGTGCTCATGAGGGTCTCGGCGGCGCTGCGGCCCTTGGTGCCGAAGCCGACGATGACGGTGTGGTCGCGCAAGATCTTCCTCCAGTGGGCCAGCCGCCACTGCTCGCGGGTGCGCTCGGTCAGGACCTCCAGTGTCGTCCCGACCAGGATGATCAGAAACAGTATGCGCAGGGGTGTGATGAGGAACGTCGTCAGCAGCCGCGCCTTGTCGCTGACCGGCACGATGTCGCCGTAGCCGGTGGTGGAGAGCGAGACGGTGACGTAGTAGAGGGAGTCCAGGAAGCCGACCGGCTCCCCGGTGATGTTGTCCCGGTACCCGTGCCGGTCGAAGTAGACGATGATCACGGCCGCGGCCATCACCGCCGTCGCCATGAACAGCCGCCGCACCACCTGGAGCAGCGGCCCGCCGACCGAGCGCGGCAGATGGACGCCGTGCGACTGGTCGTCGACGTCGCCGCGCTGGGGCGCGACGGTGGGGAAGGCGGCGAGCCTCGGCAGTCTCATGCCGGCGGGAGCTCCAGAAGCTGGACCGGGTCGTGGGGGGCGACCCCGCCCGGTGGGACGACCGCGAGGGCGGACGCGGCGGCGATGCCGCGGAGCATGGCCGGGCCCGCGTAGTTCAGCGGCACCGCGACGCCCGCGCCTCCGCCCTCGCCGCTGCCGCCGTCACCGGCCGGGCAGCGTACGGGCACCAGGTGGGTGTCGGTGCGGTGGCCGCCGAACGCCTCGCCCGCGGTGGCGGTGCGGGTGACCGGCGGCATCCGGCCCGAGAGCGCGTGCAGCAGCGGCGCGGCCAGGGTGAGCAGCCCGGCGACGGCGGCGAGCGGGTTGCCGGGCAGGCCGACGACGGGCGTGCCGTGCTCGGGCAGTTCGGCGAGCAGCATGGGGTGGCCGGGGCGGACGGTGACGCCGCTGATGAGGGTGGTGGCGTCCAGGGCGCGCAGGGTGGACCGCAGATGGTCGACGGGGCCCGCGGCCGTACCGCCGGTGGTGACGATGAGGTCGGCGCGGCTGGTCTCGATGGCCTCGCGCAGCGCGTCGGCGTCGTCGCCGAGGCGGCGGGTGACCAGGACCTCGGCGCCGAGGGCGGCCAGCCAGGGGCCGGTCATCGGGCCGAGCGCGTCGCGGATGCGGCCGTCGTGCGGCAGGCCGTGGTGCAGGAGTTCGTCGCCCAGGACGAGCACTTCGGCGCGCGGGAGGGGGTGCACGGCGAGTTCGTCGTAGCCGGCGGCCGCCGCCAGGCCGAGGGCGGCGGGGGTGAGGCGGGTTCCGGAGGGCAGGAGTTCGGCGCCGGAGCGGCACTCCTGGGCGCGGGGGCGGATGTCGGCGCCCAGGCGGGGGAGGCGGCCCTGCAGCCGGCCGCCGCGGGCGGTGGCGTGTTCGGCGCGGACGACGGCGGTGGTGCCCTCGGGGACGCGGGCACCGGTGGCGATGCGCAGCGCCTGGCCGTCGCCGAGCCGGGTGGGGTGTCCGGGGGCGCCGGCCAGCAGACCGGGGCCGCCGGCGAGTTCCCAGGGGCCCGGGCCGTTGACCGCCCAGCCGTCCATGGCGGCGGTGTCGAAGGCGGGCAGGTCGGTGAGGGCGGTCAGCGGGGCGGCCAGGGTGTGGCCGAGGGCGCGGTCCAGGGGGAGCCGACGGGGGGTGAGCGGGACCGCGCTGCGGTACGCGACGGTGCGGGCCGACTCCCAGGTGTGCGGGGGCACGGGGCGCTCGTCGGGGGCGCGTGGTGGGTCGGGGATGACGGGGGCGGCGGGGGTGGTGGGGTGCTCCTGGGTGCGGTGGGGGTGGCGCTCATGCGGGCGGTGGCCGTTGGCGAGCGCGAGGGCGTCGTCGAACTCGTCGGTCATGCGGGGTGCCCTTCCTTGCCGTCCGGACCCCCTGATGACGTCCCGGCGGACGCCTCCTTCCCCCCCTGGACCTTCCCCTCCTGGCCCTCCTCGCCGCGGCCCTGCTCGTCCTGGTCGCGGCGTTGGCGCACGGCTTCCCCGCCGGGCGTCTTCCCGGAGTCCTCGCCGGAGTCCTTTCCGGAGTCCTTCTCGGCCTCCCAGCGGGCGGCGAGCGCGGTGACCCGGCGGGCGGCCTCGGCGGGGGTGATGCCGTGCTTGGCGGCGGCGTACCCGATGAGGAAGGTGGTCAGTGGCGCGGCCGGGCGGGCGACCGCGTGAGCGACGTCGCGGGCCGCGTCGAGCAGCACGGTGCGGTGTTCGCCCGGTTCGATGTCGAGTTCGGTGGCGGCGGCGGCGATCCATTCGTCCAGCACGGTCCCATGCTCCTTGATCCGGTCCCGGGCGGTGGCGATCTCCGCCCAGGTGTCGCAGTCGAACGTGGTGCTGGCCCCGGCCAGCCGGTGCAGGTCGAGGGCCGGGAGCAGCGTACGCAGGGGGGCGTGCCGGGTCGCGGGCAGCGCCCCCAGCGCGGCGCGCAGGGCGGCGGTGCGGTAGACGGCGGTCAGGGGCTGGTCGCGGCCCTCGGAGTCCTGGAACAGCACGCCGTCCGCGGCCGGGGGGAGGGCGCCGATGAGCGTGCGCGGGGTGTCGGGGGTGAGGAAGGGCAGGTCGGTGGCGAGGACGGTGACCAGGGGGGCGGTGGCGTGGGCGGCTCCGGCGGCGAGCGCGGCGAGCGGGCCGCCGCCGGGCGGGTCCTCGCGTACCCAGTGGACGGGGCGCCGGGTGGGGCGGGCCGGGCCCACGACGATGGTGCGGCCCGCGTCGCGGCAGGCGTCGAGCACACGTTCGAGCAGTGGCCGGCCGCCGACCGTCACCGCCGCTTTGTCCACGCCGCCGAGGCGGCGTGCGGCGCCGCCGGCGAGCACGATCGCGTCGAACGCGGGATGGTCGGCCGTCACGTTCCGCACTGTAGACGAGGCGTGGCAGCCAGAGGGTGGCCCGCTCGGCCATCTCGCGAACGGGGCCCTTTCACTCTCCGGAGTGATGACGCAGTGATGATGCGCAACTACGCTGAGTAGCGAACGATCGACGCGGGGCGGGTCCGCCACCCCGGCGATGTTCTTCCGAGGAGTTGAGTGTGATGGGGTCTCGTCTCGCCGCCGTGGCCGGTCTGCTGGCGATCGCCGTCGGGTCGGGGGTGGGTCTCGCCGCCCCGGCGTCCGCGGCGCACGGGGAGTTGCGCGGCCAGCACTGGTTCGTGACCAATCCGAGCGGCTGCGTCAACGTCCCCGAGCTGCCGCTCAAGGTCTACAACTTCACCAACGAGTACGCCCTCGTCTACCAGAACCGGGACTGCACGGGGGCGATCGCCGAAGTCATCGCGCCCGGTGGCACGTCCGGCGACTTTTCCGCCTCGATCGGCAGGTCCGTATGGGTCGACTGAGGGACGGCCGGTGGTGGCCGGCGGGCCGGCCGGGTGCGGGTCCGGGTCGTCGGTGCGGCAGTACGTTGCCGGGATGACCGCCACGATCGCCCCGGCGGGGGGCGGATCCGGCGGCGCGGCGCATGGCAGGTGCCGCGCGGCCTCAAGGTCGAGTCGGCCTTCGGCCGGGAGCTGCCCCCAGAGCCGGGGGCGCGGCCCGGCGAAGGTCCGATGGGGGCGGCTTCAGAGATCGGCGAGAAGGGAGAGGGGGGATTCCACCCGGTCGGCCACGTGGCGCAGGAAGCCTCCGGCTACCGCGCCGTCGCAGACGCGGTGGTCGAAGGTGAACGACAGCTGGACGACATGTCGCAGGGCCAGCTCACCTTCGTGGGCCCATGGCTTGGGAACGATCCTGCCGACGCCGAGCATGGCCGCCTCGGGATGGTTGAGGATCGGGGTCGAGCCGTCGACGCCGAACACCCCGTAGTTGTTGAGGGTGAAGGTCGAGCCGGTGAGTTCGGCGGGGGACAGGGTGCCGGCGCGGGCGGTCTCGGTGAGGCGGGCGAGTTCGGCGCCCAGTTCACGGGTGGTGCGCGTGTGGGCGTCGCGCAGGACGGGGACCAGCAGACCGCGGTCGGTCTGGGCGGCGAAGCCGAGGTGGACGGCGGGAAGGGTGACGATCTCGTTGGTGGCGGCGTCGAAGGTGGCGTTGAGCTGCGGATAGCGGGCGAGGGCCGCGACGCAGATCCGGGAGAGGAGGGCGAGCAGCGGGAGTTCGGTGGCACGTCGGGCGGCGAGCAGTTCCGTGGCGTCGGCGTCCACCCAGCAGGTGGCGTCGGGGATCTCGGTTCTGCTGCGGCTGAGCTTGGCGGCGGCGGCAGCCGCGATGCCGCGCAGCGGAGTCCGCAGCGCCGTCCCGGCCGGGTCCTGGCCGCGCGGGGACGCCGATGCGGGCGGGGGCGGTGTGGGTGTGGGCGGTGCGGTGCGTGCCATGACGTCGGCCCGCAGGATCAGGCCGTCGGGCCCGGAGCCCTGCACGGTCCGCAGGTCGATGCCGTGGTCACGGGCGAGCTTGCGCACCAGCGGCGAGATCACCGCGACCGCCGACCGGGCGGGGGACGAGGAGGCGGAGGGAGGGGGCGGGGGAGGGGACCCGGGGGAGGTGGTGGTGCCGGTGCCGTAGCCCACCAGGACCTGACCGGAACCGCCGCCGGACGGTTCGCCGTTCGGCGGGGCGGTGGGCGTCCCGTGGCCGTTCGTACCGCTCGCGCCGTTCGGGCCGTTCGTACCGTCGGTGGTGGCCGTGGCGCCGGTGGCCGTGACACCGTGCGGTGCGGTGCCGTTCGGGGCGATGCCGGTGCTGTGGGCCGCGGGGGTGTCGCCGTCGGCCGGGTCCGTGCCGGTGCCCGGCGTCGGACCCCGGCCGGGGGCGGTCGCCGGGTGGGCGACGCTGACCAGGGGGGAGCCGACCGGGATTTCCTCGCCGACCGCGCCGAACCGCTCGGTGACCACGCCCGCGTAGGGGCAGGGGACCTCGACCATCGCCTTGGCGGTCTCGACCTCCACCACCGGCTGGTCGACCGTCACCGCCTCACCGACCTCCACCAGCCAGCGCACGATCTCGGCCCCCGTGAGGCCCTCGCCCAGGTCCGGGAGGAGAAAAGTCTCGGTCATGGCGTTCACTCCTCCCACTGGAGGCGGGCCACCGCGTCCAGGATCCGGGCGGTGTCCGGCAGATGGTGCCGTTCCAGCAGCGGCGGCGGGTAAGGGATGTCGTGGCCGGTGACCCGCAGCACCGGCGCGGCCAGGTGATGGAAGCACCGTTCCGTGATCCGGGCCGCGATCTCGGCGCCCGGCCCCGCGAAACCGGTCGCCTCGTGCACCACGACCGCCCGCCCCGTACGCCGTACCTCCGCGCACACCGTCGCGTCGTCGAACGGGACCAGGGTGCGCAGGTCGACCACGCCCAGGTCCCAGCCCCGGGCGCGGCCCTCTTCCGCCGCCGCCAGGCACAGCGGCAGCGAGGGGCCGTAGGTGATGAGGGTGGCCGAGGTACCGGGGCGGCGCACCACGGCCCGCCCCAGCGGCGGCACCTGCGGCGGTGCGTCCAGATCGACCGCGTCCTTGGACCAGTACATCCGCTTCGGCTCCAGGAACACCACCGGATCGTCGGAGGCGATGGCCTGCCGCAGCAGCCCGTACGCGTCCGCGACCGTGGCCGGCGTGACCACGTGCAGCCCAGGGGTGGCCATGTAGTACGCCTCGGAGGAGTCGCTGTGGTGTTCCACGCCGCCGATGCCGCCGCCGTACGGGATGCGGATCGTCAGCGGCATCGGCATCGCGCCGCGCGTCCGGTTGCGCATCCGGGCGACGTGCGAGACCAGTTGCTCGAACGCCGGATAGGCGAACGCGTCGAACTGCATCTCGACCACCGGCCGCAGCCCGTACATCGCCATGCCGGTGGCGGTGCCCAGGATGCCGGCCTCGGCCAGCGGCGTATCGGCGCACCGCTGCGCCCCGAACTCCGTCGCCAGGCCGTCCGTGACGCGGAAGACCCCGCCCAGCGTGCCGATGTCCTCGCCCAGCAGGTGCACCGAGGGGTCCTCGGCGAGCGCGTCGCGCAGCGCGCGGCGCAGCGCCTCCGCCAGGGTGGCCGAGCGGGCTTCGGTGATCGTCATCGGGTCCTCGCCTCCTGCCGCAGCCGCGCCGCCTGTTCGGTGAGCTGGGTGGTCGGCCGCGCGTAGACGTGGGCGAAGAGCTCGTCGGGGTTCAGCACCGGTTCGGCGTTCAGGCGCTCGCGCATCCCGGCCGCCATCTCCTCGGCGGCGTCCCGGGCGGCCTGTTCGTGTTCCTCGCTCAGCAGCCCGTGCCGGCGCAGCGCGTCGGTGAGCAGCGGCAGCGGATCGTGCTCGCGCCAGGCGGCGACCTCCGCGTCCTCCCGGTAGCGGGTGGCGTCGTCGGCGTTGGTGTGCGCCTCCAGCCGGTAGGTCAGCGCCTCGACCAGGGTCGGCCCGCCGCCGGCGCGGGCCCGCCCCACGGCCTCGGCCAGCACCTCGTACACGGCGGGTGCGTCGTTGCCGTCCACCAGCCGCCCCGGCATGCCGTAGCCGACGGCCTTGTGGGCGATGGTCGGGGCGGCGGTCTGCCGGGCGAGGGGTACGGAGATGGCGAAGCCGTTGTTCTGGACCAGGAACACCACCGGTGCCTGCCAGACGGCGGCGAAGTTCAGCGCCTCGTGGAAGTCGCCTTCGGAGGTGCCGCCGTCGCCCACCAGCGCCAGGGCGACCACGTCGTCGCCCTTGAGGCGGGCGGCGTGGGCGAGGCCGACCGCGTGCGGCAGTTGGGTGGCCAGCGGGGTGGCCAGCGGGGCGATGCGGTGAGCGTGCGGCCGGTAGCCGGTGTGCCAGTCGCCGCGCAGCAGGCCGAGCGCGGCGACCGGGTCCAGGCCGCGGGCGACGGTGGCGAGGGTGTCGCGGTAGCTGGGGAACAGCCAGTCCTGTTCGGCCAGAACCAGCGCGGCGGCGATCTGGCACGCCTCCTGGCCGGTGGAGGAGGGGTAGACGGCGAGCCTGCCCTGCCGGGTGAGGGCGGTGGCCTGCTGGTTGTAGCGGCGGCCCAGGACGAGTTGGCGGTGGAGTTCGCGCCACAGCCCGGGGTCGGCGTCGGGCTGTTCGCGGGGGGTGCCGAGGACGTGGTACGGCTCGGTCTCCGGGAGCAGCGGCGCCGGGTCGGTGCGGGGGCCGCGCCGCCAGGGGGGCGGGGGTTCCGTGGTGGCGGCCGGTTCGGTGGCGGTCGGTCCGGTGGGTGACGACGTTGGTGGTTCGTGCAGCACGGTCATGGGTCCGCGCCTCCCCTCTCGCGTCTCCTGCTCCATCTCCCTACCGATTGTTCGGTTGATGAGGCAGGTTGGCCAGAGCCGGTCGGGCGCTGTGGACTGCTGGCCCCGATTGGCGTGCTATGGGTGCAGTACGTCCAGAAAGGGGAGGCCGCTCCATATGCCGGAGGACCAGATGACTTCGAACCCCGCCAGACCCCTCGACGCCATTGACAGCGCGATCCTGCTGCACCTGCGGGCGGACGGGCGGGCCTCGGTCCGTGAGGTCGCCCAGCGGGTGCACATCTCCCGGGCGAACGCGTACGCCCGCATCAACCGGATGCTTGAGAACGGGGTGATCCGGGGCTTCACGGCCCGCGTCGACCAGGAGCGGGCCGGGCAGGGGGCGGCGGCGTACATCACGCTGAAGATCGTCCAGGACAGCTGGCGCACGGTACGGGCCCGCCTGGAGCGGTTGCCGGGCGCCGCGCACATCGCGCTGGTCAGCGGGGACTTCGATGTGCTGCTGCTGGTGCACACGCGGGACAACCGGGAGTTGCGGGAGCTGGTGCTGACCCGCATCCAGGCCATTCCGGAGGTGATCAGCACCCGCACGCTGCTGGTGTTCGAAGAAACGGATCTGCTGCCCGAACGCCGCCCGGTGCGGCAGGTGGAGAAGACACCGCCCGAACGCCGGTGAGTTTGCGCCCGGTGCCGGGTCCGCCCTGTGAGAGAACGAGATCTCGGCGTCCCGCCACCCCGCATCCGTTGCGCACCCAGGAGAGCATGATGGGCACCCCGGTCACCCTGCACACCTTCCTCAGCCTCGACGGCGTCCTGCAGGCCCCCGGGGGCCCCGACGAGGACACCAGCGGCGGCTTCCCGCACGGCGGATGGACGTTCCCGTACGCGGACGAGCAGTTCGGCGAGGCGATCGCGGGCTGGTTCCGGGCGGGCGAGGGCTACCTGCTGGGGCGGCGCACCTACGACATCTTCGCCTCGTACTGGCCCAACGTTCCCGACCCGGCGGAGCCGCCGGTGGCGCGGCAGCTCAACAGCCTGCCCAAGTACGTGGCCTCCCGGACCCCCGAGCTGCGCCTGGAGTGGCGTAACTCGGCGCAGCTCGGCTCCGACGTGGTGGCGGAGGTGGCGGCCCTGAAGCAGCGCGAGCCCCAGCGGCCGGGCGGGGAGCTCCAGATCCACGGCAGCGGCGATTTGGCGCGGACCCTGCACGGGGCCGGGCTGATCGACGAGTACCGGCTGCTGATCTTCCCGGTGGTGCTGGGTACCGGGAAGCGCCTGTTCCCCGAGGGCTCGGAACCCGCGGCACTGACGCTGGTCAGCTCCGCGGTGACGCCCCACGGCGTCACCATCCAGACGTACCGCCCGGCCGGCAAGCCGTCCTACGGCTCCTTCGCCGCCGACGCGTAGGCCGCGATCACCGGGGCGCCGGCCACCGGGTCAGTACGCGTGGTGCTGGACGGGGCACTTGCCTTCGCTGCGGGCCCTGGCGTCGTCGTCCAGGTAGAAGTTCGGGAGCATTTCCGCCTCGTCGTAGTAGCGGTGGAAGACGGGGGTGATGCCGCCGGAGATCGGGGGGACGATCCAGCTCCAGTCGGCGGGGACGATGCGGCCCTGTTCCTCCTCCCGCGCCAGGTGGGTGAGGAAGCGCTGGGACTCGGTGTGGTGGTCGGAGACCTTGACGCCGGCGGCCGCGAAGGAGTGCAGGACGGCGATGTTGAGTTCGACCAGGGCACGGTCGCGCCACAGCGTGGTCTCGCTGCTGGTGTCCAGGTTGAGGAGCCGGGCGATGACCGGCAGGAGGTTGTAGCGGTCGGCGTCCACGAGGTTGCGGGCGCCGATCTCGGTGCCCAGGTACCAGCCGTTGAAGGGCGCCATCGGGTAGTTGACGCCGCCGATCGACAGCCGCATGTGGGAGATCGCGGGGACCGCGTGCCAGCGCAGTCCCATGCGGGTGATCTGCGGGTAGGCGGGGTGCTCGATCGGCACCTCCAGCACCAGCTCGCGCGGCACGTCGAACAGCTGGGGCTTGTCGCCGGGGACCTGGATGACCAGCGGCAGGACGTCGAACCAGCCGCCGGGCGCCTGCCAGCCGAGCTGGCGCACCTTCTCGGTGAACTCGACGTGCGCCGGGTCGCCGATGACGGTGCCGTCGGGGCGGCGGTAGCCGGCGTACCGGATCAGCTGGCTGTTCCAGACCCGGGGAGCCTCGCGGTACGGGGTCTCGGGCGCGAAGATCGATATGACCGGGCGGATGCGGCCCTCGTTGGTGGCCACCCGCAGGTGGTCGCACAGGTGGGTGTGGATCTCCTCGGGGGTCTGCGCGGTGCGCCGGTCCAGGACGCGCAGGCTCTTCCAGTACAGGCGGCCGATGCAGCGGCTGGAGTTGCGCCAGGCGACCCGGGCGCCGAAGGTCAGCTCGTCGGTGGTGTGCCGGTACGAGCCGGTGTGCTCGATGTGTTCGCGCACCTGGTGCAGCCGCAGGGTGAGGGGGAGCGGCTGGTCGGGGTGTTCGGAGTAGAAGAGGCGGATGAAGTCCTGCGCCTCGTCCCAGTCGGCCTCGGCCGGCGGGCTCGTGTCCTGCGCCGGTTCCCGTGCGGGCGCCGGTGCCGGGGCCTGGGCCCGGGTGGGTGCCGGTCCGTGCACCCGTGGCGGCGTCGCCGGCGGCTGCGCGGGTGCCTTGGCCGGTCCCGTGGCCGGTCCCGTGGCCTGCGCCGGCGCCTGTCCCGGCGCTCGCCCCGGCGCCTGGTCCGGGTGGTGCGCGGTGGGCGCGCGTCCGATGAGACGGTCGTTGTTCATGGGCTCCCCGGGGTAAGCGTGCTTGGCGCGCGCGGCTCGGACAACGCCCCCGTCAATAAAGTGGTTGGCCGATAACAGTAGTTGATGTGTGGCACATGCCGGACCGCTTTGCCCGCGGCAGGTGGGCGCGCGGGTTCAGCGGTGCAGCCGCAGCCCCGCGAAAGCGGTGCTCACCACGGCGTCCACCACGGCCTCGTCCACCACGCCCAGTGCGTCCGGGTCCTCCTCGGACGGCGGCCGGTACCACTCGGCCACCGAGTTGATCATCCCGAACAGCAGCCGCGCGGCCAGCCGTACGTCCACTTCGGGCCGCAGATCCCCCTCCGCCGCCGCCTGCCGCAGCAGCGCCGCCACCCGCTGGTCGAACTCCCGCCGCCGCGCCAGCGCCCAGCGCTCGGTGTCCGTGTTCCCGCGCACCCGCAGCAGCAGCGTCACGTACGGCAGCCGGCGCATCAGGACGGCGGTGGTGCGGCGCGTCACGTACTCCAGGCGGTCGATGGCCCGGCCCTGCCGGGCGCCGGGCTCCTCCAGCACGGCGGCGAGCCCGTCCAGCGCGTGGCTGACGGCGCGCCGCAGCAGCTCTTCCTTGCTGCGCACATGGTGGTAGATGGAGGATTTGGAGATCCCGGCGGCCTGCGAGAGGTGTTCCATCGAGGTGCCGTCGTAGCCGCGCTCGTTGAACACCGCGACCGCGACCTCCAGCAAGGTCTCCGGCGTGTACGTGGCTCTCGCGCTCACTGGGCGCTCTCCCTCTTCCTCTTCACGCTTCCGCGGTCTTGCCCGACCGATCGTTCGGTAGCAGTATCGTGCATGTCCGACGCACTCGACCCTGACTGCCGCCGACGAGGAGTTGGTCCCGGCCATGACATCTTCGCAGCGCCATCGCGCCACGCTGGACACGGCACTTGAGACTATCCGGACCCGTTCCCACTGGTCCCCGTACCCCGAACACCCCAAGGCGTACGGCGACGGGACGGCAGGCGCCGCCGCCTTCGCCGCGCTGCGCGAACGCGGCCGCTTCGAAGCCCCCGGCCAGCCCGGCACCGACGACTGGGTGGGCGCCGAGGTCTCCCCGTACGGCTTCCCGCTCGGCATCAGCTACCCGCACCCCGACCCCGACGTCCTGCTGCCCGCGATGCTCGACGCCGTACCCGCCTGGCGCGACGCCGGACCCGAACAGCGCGCGCTGACCTGCCTGGAGATCCTCGACCGGATCAGCGCCCGCACCCCCGAGTTCGCCCAGGCCGTCATGCACACCACCGGACAGGCGTACGTCATGGCCCTCCAGGCCGGCGGCCCGCACGCCCAGGACCGGGGGCTCGAAGCGATCGCGCACGCCTACCAGGAACAGACCCGTACGCCGGAGCGCGCGCCGTGGGCCAAGGACCAGGGGCGGCGCGGCACGCTGCGGCTCACCAACGACTTCACCCCCGTACCCGTGGGCATCTCCCTCCTCATCGGCTGCAACACCTTCCCCACCTGGAACGGCCTCCCCGGCTTCTTCGCCTCCCTCGCCACCGGCAACCCGGTGCTCGTCAAGCCGCATCCGCGCGCCGTCCTGCCACTCGCGCTCACCGTACGGATCGCCCGCGAGACGCTCGCCGAGGCCGGCTTCGACCCCAACCTCGTGGCGCTCGCGGCCGAACGGGACGGCGAGGGCAGCGCCAAGACGCTCGCGCTGCGCCCCGAGGTGGCGCTCATCGACTACACCGGCTCCACCGCGTTCGGCGACTGGCTGGAGGAGAACGCCGTCCAGGCACGCGTGTTCACCGAGAAGGCGGGCGTGAACACCGTCGTCATCGACTCCACCGACGACTACCGCGGCCTGCTCGCCAACCTCGCCTTCTCGCTCTCCCTCTACAGCGGCCAGATGTGCACCACCCCGCAGAACCTGCTGATCCCGGCCGCCGGCATCACCACCGAGAACGACGGACACCGCACCTACGACGAGGTCGTCGCCGACCTGGCCGCCGCCGTGGACCGGCTGCTGGGGGACGACACCCGCGCCGCGGGACTGCTCGGCGCCATCGTCAACCAGGGCGTCCTGGACCGGCTGGAGAGCGCCGCCTCGCTCGGCGAGGTCGCCCTGCCCTCCCGCACCGTCAAACACCCCGAACACCCCGAGGCGACCATCCGCACCCCGCTGCTGGTCAAGCGCACCGAACCGGTGGAGGCCGAGTGCTTCGGCCCCATCGCCTTCGCCGTCGCCACCGCCTCCACCACCGAATCCCTCGCCGTCCTGCGCCGCACCATCCGCACCCACGGCGCCATGACCGTCTCCGGCTACACCACCTCCCCCGACGTCGAACGCGCACTGGTCGGCGTCTGCCTCGACGAACGCGCGCAGCTCTCCCTCAACCTCACCGGCGACGTCTTCGTCAACCAGACCGCGGCCTTCGCCGACCTGCACGGCTCCGGCGGCAACCCGGCCGCCAACGCCGCCCTGGTGGACGCCGCCTTCGTCACCCCCAGGTTCCGTACGGTGCAGGTGCGCCGGCCCGGCTGATCCGGGGTCTGGATAATCCGGGGTATGGCCCCCTCCCACAGCGTGGCGGTGCTCGCCCTGGAAGGGGTCGTGCCCTCCGACCTGTCGAACCCCGTCGACACCTTCAGCTGGGCGCGCCTCCCGGACGGCAGCCCCGCCTACCGGGTACGGGTGTGCGGTACGGCCCCGGGCGCGGAGATCGCGGCCGGGCCGTTCACCGTCCGGGTGGCGCACGGACTTGAGGCGCTGACGGACGCCGACACGGTGATCCTCAGCGGCGTCGACGATCCGCCCGACCCGCTGCCGCCGGGGGTACGGGACGCGGTGCGCGCCGCGTACGACCGGGGCGCGCGGGTCGCCTCGATCTGCACCGGTGCGTTCCTGCTGGCGGCCACCGGGCTGCTCGACGGACAGCGGGCCACCACCCACTGGATGGGCACCGCGCTGCTGGCCGCCCGCTACCCGGCGATCACCGTCGACCCCGACGTGCTCTACGTCGACAACGGCCGCACGCTCACCTCCGCCGGAGCTTCCGCCGGCCTCGACCTGTGCCTGCACATGATCCGGGGCGACCACGGAGCGGCGGTCGCCGCCAATGTGGCCCGCGCGGCCGTCAGTCCGCTGGAACGGGACGGCGGCCAGGCCCAGTTCATCAACCACGAGCCGCCCGCCCCGGACGGCTCCTCGCTGGAACCGCTGCTGGCCTGGCTGCGCGAGAACGCCCACCGCGACCTGACCCTGGCCGCCATCGCCGGACACGCCGCGCTGTCGGTGCGCACCCTCAACCGGCGGTTCCGCGAACAGACCGGCACCACCCCGATGCGCTGGCTGCACCGCGTCCGCATCCGGCACGCCCAGGCCCTGCTGGAGACCACCGACCAGCCCGTCGAACGGATCGCGGTGGACGTCGGCTGCGGCTCGCCGACCTCCTTCCGGGACGGCTTCACCCGCGTGGTGGGCGTCAGCCCCCGCGCCTACCGCAGGGCCTTCCGCGCGAAGGTCTAGTGGGCCTGCGGGACGCTGCGTACGCTGAACCGGGTGGATATCGGGGGACGTTATCAACTCGACGGTGAACTGGGGTCCGGCGGCTTCGGGCGGGTGTGGCGCGCCCGTGACAACCGGCTCGGGGTGCCGGTCGCCATCAAAGAACTCCGGCTGCCCGCCGCCCTGCCGGAGACGGACCGGGCCGAACGCCTGACACGCGCCGCACGCGAGGCGCGCAACGCCGCCCGGCTGCGCGACCACCCCGATGTCCTCACCGTCTACGACGTCGTCATCGAGAACGACGCACCGTGGATCGTCATGCGGCTGGCGGAGGGCGGCTCGCTCGCCGACCGGATCGCTCGCGGCGGGCCGCTGCCGGTGGACGAGGTGGCCGGCATCGCCCAGGCGTTGTTGCGGGCCCTGGGCGCGGCCCACGAGGCCGGCATTGTCCACCGGGACGTGAAACCGGCCAACGTCCTGCTGACGGGCGAGGGCCGGGCGCTGCTCACCGACTTCGGGATCGCGGTGCACCAGGAGGACACCACGCTCACCGTCACCGGGGCGCTGCTGGGATCGATGGAGTACGTCGCCCCCGAACGGGCACGCGGCACGACCGCGCCCGGCGGGGACCTGTTCTCGCTGGGGGTGACCCTGTACGAGGCGGTCGAGGGCGTCTCGCCGTTCCGCCGGGACACGGCGACGGAGACCCTGACGGCCGTCCTGTTCGACCCGCCGCCCGCTCCGCGCCGTGCGGGCCGGCTCGCGTCGCTGATCACCGGGCTGCTGGAGAAGGACCCGGCCGACCGCCCCACCGTCGCGGACGCGCTCGCCGAACTGGCCGGTCAGGAACGGACGCTGCGCAGGACGATCCGGGTGCCGCAGACGCCGGATCCCCCAGGGCAGCGGCAGAGCCCGGCGAACCGGCCGGGGCCGCGCCCACCGGGGCCGGTCGCAGGGCCGCTGCCGTGGCAGGGTTGGGCGTCGCTCGGGACTCTGCTGCTGATGTGCTGGCCGGCCCGGACCGGCGTGCTGGAGGGACCGGCGCCCATCGAGTCCGCTCTCCGTCGGCTCCCCGACGACGCGTTGCCGCCCGTGACCATCCTGCTCGTCCTGAGCGCGGTGGCCGCCGGAGTCGCCACGGCCACTGTTCTGGTGCGCTTCGGGCACTTCGCTCTCAGGAGTCTCACCGGCACCATCGGCACGACGATCGCCGGTCTGCTCCACACGGTGACCGCTGTCGTCGGCTTCCTCCTGCCGACCGCCGCGTACATGGGGGCGGTCCATCTGCTGGAGGAAGCCATGCAGGTGTCCGCCGCCATCTGGGTCGCGCTCGGCGTACTCACCGTGGGGCAGATCCTTGCGGTCGGCTGGCAGCGGGAGGCACTGCCGGGGGCCGTCAAGGACTGATCACACGCCCGTCGTTGACCCCGGCCGCACGATCATCAGGACGACGACCACGGCCCACAGCAGGTTGAAGACGCCCACCGTCATGCCGAGCCGCCTGCTCTCCTGGAGCGCCGCATCGCCCTGCGGCACCAGCAGCCGTGCCTGGACCGGCAGTATCCGCCCCAGCAGCAGGGCCGCCGCCCCGGCGGTCAGCACCATCGAGACGATCAGCCAGGCGTCCGTGAGCACCCCGAGCCCGATGGCGGTGGCCACGCCGAAGACCGGCACGACGATGCCGACCGCCGCGTACCCCCGGCACATCCGGTGCAGCAGCCCGAGCGCGGCGGCCGTCCGCTGATCGTCCGGGTCGGCCACCGCCTTGCGGACGTACGGGGGGAACATGCTGGCCGCGACGGTCACCGGACCGATCGCGATGATGGCCGCCAGCACATGGACACTCAGCAGAAACTTGTTCACCACCCGACGCTATGAACCGGGCCGCGCCCGCAACACGTCCTGCGCTGCCACCTTCCGCCGGATTCCCGCCAGGCGGGCGCGGCAAGCGGGGGAGTGCGGGAAGGGGCCCTTCGGCCCCGTGCCCCCGGAACACGTGAACGCTCAGCCGTGGAACGTCGTGGTCTCCGCCAGCGGGGCGCGCTCCGTGACGATGTGATTCACGGGTGCGGCGTCGTCGGCGTGTCCGAAGGAGATGCCCAGGAGCAGTTTCCCCTCGGTGACGCCGAGCTCGGCGCGTACCTCGTCCGCGTAGAAGCTCAGCAGTCCCTGCGGGCAACTGGCCACGCCGTAGGCGGTCATCGCGAGCAGGAGCGTCTGCATGTAGGCGCCGACATCGGCGGCCAGCCGCGCGTTGTCCTGTTCGGGGACGAACAGGAACGCGACGTGCGGTGCGCCGTAGAACCCCAGGCTCTCGGCGTCATACGCGGCCCGCGCCGTGTGGTCGTCGAAGCCGATGCCCAGTGCCCCGTAGAGCCGGCCGCCGAAGGCGGCTCGCCGGTCCTGCTGCACCGGTGAGTAGAGGTCATCGCTGTACGGGAGCTCGATCGACGTGCGCCGTGCGGCGTGGGCCGCCCGGAGGGACGCCGCCAGCCGGTCGCGCGGCGCGCCACTGACGACCTCCACCCGCCACGGCTGCGCGTTGGAGTTGGACGGCGTGGCACCGGCCAGCGAGAACATCGCGCGCATCGTCTCCTCGGGCACGGGCTCGGGCCGGAAGGCGCGGGTGGCACGCCGCGTGCGGATCAGCTTCTCGGCGTAGCCGCTCAGTTCGGTGGGGGCGGACTGGCTCATGGGGGCTCCTCAGGGACGGGGCAGGACAGGTAAACGTGACCGTTTACCTGTGGATCGATGGTAGCCCTGTGCTCCCAGAAAAGTAAACGCAGACGTATACTTTCTTCATGGACGCGATGAGTGAGACGACACGGCGAGGAGGACGAGGCGCCAGGGACCGCATCCTGGCCGCCGCCGCCCGGCTGTTCGCGGATCAAGGGATCACGGGGACCGGCATGGAGCAGGTCGCGGAGCGGGCACCGGTCTCCAAGCGGACCCTCTACGCCCACTTCCGCTCCAGGGACGACCTGGCGATCGCCCACCTGCGGGCGCTGGTCTCCTCGGGGAACACCATGGAGAGCGTGTTGGCCCGGGAGGACCTCGGCCCGCGCGAGCGGCTCCTGAGCTTGTTCGAACAGCCCGCCACGGACACGTCCTCGGTGCGGGGCTGCCCCTTCATCGACGCGGCGGCGGAGTTCCCCGACCCGGAGCATCCGATCCACGCGTACGCGCGGGAACAGAAGCTCCGGATGGTGCGGCTGGTCGCCGATCTGGTGGCGGAACTGGGCTGCCGTGAACCCGCCGCACTCGCCGAGCAGCTGGTGACCCTCGCTGACGGAGCGGCCAGCCGGGCCATGGTGCTGAACGAGGCGGACTACGGTCGGCACGCGCGCGCGGCTGCGGAGACCCTGCTGGAACAGGCCCTCACGCCTGCCTCAAGCCGCTGACGGACGGGCCGATCCGCCCCGGCGGTGCCCTCTACCGGCGCGAGCCACCACCGCCACCCGGCCCCCTCGCCGGACACCACCCGGCGCCGCCCGGGTGCGGTGGACTACTTGCCCTTGTCCTCCGCGAGGGTGTGGGCGACGAGGGCGTTGGCGTGCCCGTGCCCCAGGCCGTGCTCGGCCTTGAGCCAGGAGACCAGCTCCCCGTGCTTGGTCAGGGGCGAGCTGCGCAGAAGCGTCTTCCACTCGGCGATCGGCCTGCCGTACGTCTTCTCGATCGACGGAAAATAACTCGCGGGGCCCTTCACACTCTCAGCCATACCCGCAGCATGGCAGCCACCACTGACAACGCCGCGAGGGCTGAGAGCGCGGCCCATGGACGCGTTCGGGGGCCGGCCATCGGGGACGCGCACCGGTGGTCAGGGGCTGCCGTACTCCTTGAGCACGGCGAGCAGGGCGCGCCCCTCCGGAGCGCGGTGGCGCAACAGTGTCGCGGCGGTGGTGTGCAGATGCTGCCAGGAGTACGGCCGGCCCACCGCGTCGGCGTCCGGGGCCGTGGCGACCGCCAGGTCCAGTGCGGCCGCCGCTTCGCCCTGCCGGGCGAGGCAGGCGGCGAGACAGGAGCGGTACCAGGCGCGGTCCCGGCGGTAGTCGGCGGGCAGGCCGGTGAGCCCGGTGGTGAGCTGTTCGATCGCCCGGGGCCAGTCGCCCAGATGCATGTCGGCCATGCCGCGTTGCAGGGTGAACCACGTCTCGTCGTAGAAGTACATCCACGGTGGTTCGTCCTCGGGCCGCCGGGCCGCCCGGCCGATCAGCTCCTGGGCCTCGTCCAGCAGCCGGTGGGCGGCCGACGCGTCACCGCCCAGCGCGTAACCCCGGGCCGCCATCTGGGCCGCCATGCCCTGCACGCCCGGCGAGGCGCCGGGAGCCGACCACCGGGCGGCCTCCGCCAGCCGTACGCAGCGCCCCGGCCGGTGCTTGGACCAGGCCATGTGGGCCTTCATGCTGAGCGTCGTGGCGGCCAGGCCCGCGTCTCCCGCCTCCAGCGCCCACTCGTGGGAGCGGTCGTACCAGGCGAGCGCGGCGGCGGTGTTGTCCTGGTCGTGCGTCATCCAGGCCATGAACTGTGCGTGCTCGGCCGCCAGCCGGACCACGCGGCGCCCCAGGGGGCCACGCGCTCCCGCGTGCAGGTCCACGACCGTGGACAGTTGCTGGCTCATCACCGACATCAGGGGGCGTGAGCCGATGGTGTCCTCGGCGCGGCGGTGTTCGGCCAGCAGCCGGTCGAGCCAGTCGAGCGTCGGGGCGTCAACCCGCCGCCCCTCACGCACCGTTCCCGTGATGCGCTCCAACAGGTCGGCGTCGGGGGCGGCGCCGCCGAGGGCCAGGGACGCGACGGGGGGTGATGGTGCCGCTGAGGGTCCGTCCGGCCCGGCGAGCAGGGCGTTCGGCATCCCGAGACCGGCTGCGATCCGCTGCCGCACCTCGGCGGAGGTGACGGCGCGTCGACCGCGCTCGATGGCGGAGATGTCGGGCTGGGCCAGGCCGGTCCGTTCGCCGATCCGGGTCTGGCTCAGGCCGGTGAGCGACCGGTAGGTCCGCAGGACCGCGCCCCAGTCACCCTCCCGGGCGGCGGCCGACAGCCGTGGGTGAGACCACAGATCCGGAGTGTCACCAGTGCCCATGCGCCGACTATAGGGCCGTCCTATAGGGAGTTGGGATGGGTTTGCCCGGCTCTTCCACGCGAGGCTTCTCCCCCTACGGAAGGAGACCGTCCGGATGAGTGGTGAGCGGCAGCGGCCGGAGAAGGAACCGGAGATCGGTTCGGTGGTGCGGGACACGGTCCGCGACCTGACCGGCCGGGTGATGGATCACCAGGTGGGGTGGGTGTGGTTGCGGCCCGAGGGCGGGGGGCGGGAGTGGTGCGTGCTGCCCGAGGACGTGGAGGCGCTGTGAGGCGGCTCGTGGTGGCCGGGTCCGCCTGGGTGCTGGCGGAGCAGACCGGGGAGGGCGTGCCCCGGGGGATCTTCCGGACCGTGTGCCTGACCTGCGGCGCGGAGTCGGGGGCGGTGCGGGACGAGTCGGTGGGGGTGGAGCGCTGGGCGCTGAGGCACACGGGTGCGGTGCCGGCGCACCGGGTGTTCCGGCTGGTGAGTGAGTGGTTTCTGCGGGTGGATCCGGGGCCGGGCAATCCGCTGCTGGAGCTGGAGCTGGAGCTGGAGCTGGACCGGGGGGCGGGGGAGTGACGCGGGCGGATGCGGGGGTGTGCCGGGTCTGCCGGGGGCGGCTGGAGGAGGACGGTGCCCTCGATCCGTACGCGGCTCATCCGACCGCCGGTGGCCTGCTGTTCCTCGGCGGGGTGGCCTGTGCCGTGGGCCTGGCCGGGCTCATCGGGCTGGTCGTGGGCCTGGCGGCTCCTCCGGGTGAGGGTGGCCGCGTACCGGGCCGTCGTTCGCCGCTCTCCGGCGCCGCACGACGCCGCGACGCGGGGCGTCGTGGCGCGGCGCGGGTTCAGTGCGGCGCGGCGTCCGGGCCGTGGTGCGGCCCGCGCTCGGGCCCGGCCCCGCCCGCTGCCGGGGCCGAGGTGAGCAGCCAGTGGTAGAGGGTCATGGCGACGCTGGTGGCGAGGTTGTAGCTGGAGACCTCGGGCCGCATGGGCAGCGCGATGAGGTGGGTGGCGCGGGCGCGGGTCGCGGCGGACAGGCCGTGGCGTTCCGAGCCGAAGGCGAGCAGCGCGTCGGGCGGGATGGGGGTGGTGAGGGTACGGATGTCCGCGCCGTCCGGGTCGAGCGCGTAGAGCGGGCCGGGAGGCAGCTGGGCCGGGCCGTCGCGGTGGACGACGGGGAGCGCGTAGTGCAGGCCGGCGGCGGCGCGTACGACGTTGGGGTGCCAGGGGTCGGTGGTGCCGGTGGTGATGACGCCGGCGGCGCCGCTGCCTGCGGCGAGGCGGATGACGGCGCCGATGTTGCCGAGGTGGCGGGGGTTGTCGAGGACGACGGTGGGGGCGGTGCGCCCGGTGTCGGGCAGGTGCTGGTCGGGCCGCAGCGCGCGGGCGGCCACGCCGGTGGGGTGCGGGCGCGGGGTGAGGGCCGCCAGTTGCGGCGCGGACACCTCGGTCAGCAGCGTGTCCAGGCGGTCGGTGAGGTCGGGGGCGAGCTGCCCGGCCAGGGTGAGGGCGGCGGCCTTGTCGGTGGTCAGCGCCTCGGTGATGTGCGCGCCGAAGCGCAGGGCGTGCTTGAGCGCGTGGAAGCCGTCCAGCAGGACGGTCCCGCTCGGCAGTTCCGTTCCGCTCACGGTTTGTCCGCCCAGGCGGGGGTGTCGCGCGGGGCCTGCGGCGGGATCGGGAGCTGGGACGGTACGGATCCGGGCGTGGCCCCGGCGGGCGCCGCCGTGCCGGTGGGTGCCGTCCCCCCGCCCGGTCGGGGTCGGCGCAGCAGCCGGTCCCGTACCCGGCCGGTGCGCGAGCCCAGCCACAGCAGGAACGCGGTGGGCAGGAACACGGCGTCCATCGCGATCATCGCGAGGGAGAAGAAGGGCAGCCCCATCAGCACCGCGATGCCGATGTGCTCGCCGATCATCAGGAACAGCAGGACGTTCTTCGCGCGCCGGTTCAGCAGCGCGAACAGGAACGCGACCTGCACGAAGACGGTGCCGTACGAGAGCGCCATCACCACCAGGCCGCTGTTGCTGAGCAGGTCGGTCAGCATGGGCCACGGGGTGAAGTAGTCGAGCTGCATGGGGTAGTAGACGGCGGTGCCGTCCTGCCAGCGCGAGCCCTGGATCTTGTACCAGCCGGCCGTCGCGTAGATCAGGCAGACCTGGAACATGATGACGAGCAGGGTCGCGTTGTGGATGAGGTTGCCGAGGATGTCGGCGACCGTGCGCGGCTCACCGGCCGGCGCGTACCGCTCCAGCAGCCACCAGCCCGCGAACACCAGCCACAGGCCGGTCAGGAACAGCGACCAGACGGGGCTGGTCAGGTTGCCGCTGAGCAGGGAGGCCAGCAGGGCGGCGCCGGTCACCGACCACACGACGATGTCGGCGCGGTCGGTGCGGCCGGGCCGTGCGCGGCGGCGGGCGTCCAGCGACCACACCTGGGCGCAGCGGGTCAGCACCAGGTACATGGCCATGAGGTGGATGACGTTGTCGCCGCCGTCGCCCATGAAGATGGAGCGGTTCTGCAGGGACAGCACGCCGAGCATGAACAGCACGCTCATCAGCCGGGTGCGCCAGCCGAGCAGCATGCCGATGCTGGCGGCGATGGCCGCGTGGTAGACGAACTCGAACCACAGGGTGGAGTCGGACCACATCAGCACGGTGAAGGCGCCGTTGTCGGCGAGCAGGCGCTGCGCCATGTCCCAGCCCCACGGGCTGTCGGGGCCGTACAGCTCGGAGCGGTGGGGCCATTCGCGCAGCAGGAAGATCAGCCAGGTGGCGGCGAACCCGATCCGTACGATGGCCGTCTGGTACGGGCCCAGGGCGCGGCGGGTGATGTGGCCGATCCCCCGGCCGAGGGATGCGTCGAACTTCTTGCCGAGTCCGGCGAAGGGGGAGGGCGGGGGTTCGGAGGCCGGCGTGTCCGGGGTGCCCGGGGCGTCCGGCGTACGGGGTGTGCTCGGGGTGCTCGGTGTGCTCACTGGGTGTTCCCCCCGCCGGGCAGGTCCTCGGCGCGGACCGTGCGCCACTCCAGCTCCTGGTAGCCGGTGGTGGTGTCGATGTTCTCCTCGCTCCAGGCGGGCGCCGGGACGCGGGTGGTGGCCGAGCGCAGCTGGATGCGCTCCACGGTGTCGAGGTCGTAGCCGAGGTTCTCGCCCAGCCGCAGCAGCGCGATGCGGGTGACGTATTGCTCGGACAGCTCGCCGCGCAGCCCGCGCGGGGCACCGTCCTCGTCGTGCGAGGAGACGTAGAAGTCCCAGGCCCGGCGCAGTTCGTTCTGGGCGGTGTGGCTGGGGAGGGGCTGGTGCCGGATATGGGCGACGTCGATGGCCGTCAGGTCCATCCAGTCGGTGGTCTCGATGCTGCCGTCGGCGGGGTCGGTGAGTTCTGCGCGGACCTCGACGGCGACATTGCGCTGGAGGGGGTTGGGAGCGAACAGCTTCCAGTTCTGTTCGAACTCCGGATAGATGTAGCCGCGAATGGCCGGTCCGTGATCCTTGGTGATCGTGTTGGACGGGGCCACGAAGAGGAACGCGGCGAACGCGTGCCAGGCGGCGAAGACCGCGAGGCCCCCGATGCCCAGCGCGATGGTCAGTCTGGCGGGCAGCGACAGGCTGCCGAGCCGTACGGTCGCGGTGTCCCGCGGCGCCGTCCCACCCCGGGCGGGTCCTGACTGATCGGCTTGATCGTTCTGATCGGTTGGCACCATGCTCCGCCGGCTCCCCCAGACTGCACATGCTTGACCCGAGCACGGTACTACCTGTCGTGCGCCGCCTTGACACGTTCGTGCCCTCCGTCCACCATCAGACCGAACGATCGGTCGGTGAGGATCGACGGGAGGACCGCTCCATGACGGACCCGCACACCCATGACCCGCACACCGCGCGACTGACGGAAGCGTTCGAGCGGACACTGGCCGCCGACGAACGGGTGGAGCCGCGCGACTGGATGCCCGACGCGTACCGCGCCACCCTGATCCGGCAGATCGCCCAGCACGCCCACTCCGAGATCATCGGCATGCAGCCCGAGGCGAACTGGATCACCCGCGCCCCCTCGCTGCGCCGCAAGGCGATCCTCATCGCCAAGGTGCAGGACGAGGCCGGGCACGGCCTCTACCTGTACGGCGCCGCCGAGACCCTCGGCGTGGCCCGCGCCGATCTCCTCGACGCGCTGCACGAGGGCCGCCAGCGCTACTCCTCGATCTTCAACTACCCCACCCTCACCTGGGCGGACGTCGGCGCGATCGGCTGGCTGGTGGACGGGGCGGCGATCACCAACCAGGTGCCGCTGTGCCGCTGCTCGTACGGCCCGTACGCGCGCGCCATGGTGCGCGTCTGCAAGGAGGAGTCCTTCCACCAGCGGCAGGGGTACGAACTGCTGCTGGCGCTGGCACGCGGCACGGACGCGCAGCGCGCGATGGCCCAGGACGCGATCGACCGCTGGTGGTGGCCCTCGCTGATGATGTTCGGGCCGCCGGACGCCGAGTCCTCGCACACGCGGCAGTCGATGGCCTGGAAGATCAAACGGCACACCAACGACGAACTGCGCCAGCGCTTCGTGGACATCTGCGTCCCGCAGGCCGAGAGCCTCGGGCTGACCCTCCCCGACCCCGCGCTGCGCTGGAACGCGGAACGCGGCCACTACGACCACGGGCCCATCGACTGGGCCGAGTTCAAGGCGGTGCTGCGCGGCGCCGGGCCCTGCAACGAGCAGCGACTCGAACAGCGGCGCCGGGCGCACGCCGAGGGCGCCTGGGTGCGCGAGGCCGCCGCCGCCCACGCGGACAAACAGCGCGAACGCCGCGCGCGGCAGGAGGTGGTGGCCGCATGAGCGCCGAGGACTGGCCGCTGTGGGAGGTGTTCGTCCGGGGCCGGCGCGGACTCGCGCACACCCACGCCGGAAGCCTGTACGCACCGGACGCCGAACTGGCCCTGCGCAACGCCCGCGACCTGTTCACCCGGCGCGGCGAGGGGATCTCGCTGTGGGTGGTGCCGGCGGCGGCGATCACCGCCTCCTCCCCGGACGAACAGGACCCGTTCTTCGCCCCGGCCGCCGACAAGACCTACCGGCACCCGACCTTCTACACCATCCCGGACGGGGTGAAGCACCTGTGAAGCGGGAGGAGTTGCTCGGACTCGGCGACGACGCGCTGATCCTCTCCCACCGGCTGGCCGAATGGGCGGGCCACGCCCCGGTGCTGGAGGAGGAGGTGGCGCTGGCCAACATCGCCCTCGACCTGCTGGGGCAGGCCCGGGTGCTGCTCTCCCTGGTCGGTGACGAGGACGAACTCGCCTACCGGCGTGACGAACGCGACTTCCGCAACGTCCAGCTGGTCGAGCGGCCCAACGGCGACTTCGCGCACACCATCATCCGCCAGCTGTACTTCTCGGTGTGGCAGGAGCTGCGGTACGAGCAGCTCGCCCCGGTGCTGCCGCTGGCGGCCAAGGCGGTGCGCGAGACCGCCTACCACCGCGACCACGCCGAACTGTGGACGGTGCGGCTCGGCGACGGCACGGCGGAGAGCCACGCGCGCACCCAGCGGGCGGTGGACGCGCTGTGGCCGTACACCGGAGAACTGTTCGACACCGACGAGGAGTTGGCCGAGTCGTGGCGGGAGCGGGTGACCGCCACCCTGAACACCGCGACCCTCACCCCGCCCGAGGGGCCGCCGCCGCGCACCGCCTGGTCGGCGGGCGGCGGGCGGCACGGCATCCACACCGAGCCGTTCGGGCGGCTGCTCGCCGAGATGCAGCACCTGCACCGCAGCCACCCCGGGGCGGTGTGGTGAGCGGGGCGCGGCGGCCCGCGGCGGCCGGTACGGCGCCCGGTGTGGTGAGCGAGCGCGAGCGCGAACTGTACGCGGTCGCCGGAGCCGTGCCCGACCCCGAACTGCCCGTTCTCACCCTCGCCGAACTCGGCGTACTGCGCGCCGTCCGGCTGCCCGCCCCCGGCCGCGCCGAGGTGGAGCTGACCCCCACCTACACCGGCTGCCCGGCCGTGGAGACCATGGCCGCCGACATCGGCACGGCGCTGCGCGCGGCCGGGGTCGCAGAGGTGGTGGTCCGTACCGTGCTGACCCCGCCGTGGTCCACCGCCGACATCACCGACAGCGGGCGCCGCAAGCTGCGTGCCGCCGGGATCGCCCCGCCCCGGGGCGGTGGCGGCGCCGCGGCGGGCACGCCGCTCACCCTGGCCATCCACTGCCCGCGCTGCGATGCCGTGGACACCCCGCTGATCAGCCGGTTCTCCGGCACCGCGTGCATGGAGCTGCGGCGCTGCGCCCAGTGCGCCGAGCCCTTCGACCACATGAAGGAGATCTGAGGTGGCTGCCTTTCACCCGCTGCGCATCGCCCGCCGCGAGCAGCTCACCGAGGACGCGGTGGCGCTCACCCTCGCCGTGCCCGAGCCGCTGGGCGACACCTTCCGCTACGCGCCCGGACAACATCTGACGATCCGTCACCACGACGCGTCGGGAGCCGAACTGCGCCGCACGTACTCCGTCTCGGGCCCGGTGCCCCTCGCCGACGGCCCGGTGCGCGAACTGACCATCGGCGTCCGGCACCTGCCCGGCGGCGCCTTTTCCGCGCACGCCGTCAAGGACCTCGCGGTGGGCGACACCCTGCATGTCCTGCCCCCGGTGGGCGGGTTCACGCTGCGCGGCGCGGCCGGGGGAAGCGGCGGGCACGCGGTCGCCATCACCGGCGGTTCCGGGATCACCCCGGTGCTGTCGATGGCCGCCACCGCCCTGGCCCGCGACCCCGGGGCCCGCTTCACGCTGCTGCGCAGCGAACGCACCGCCGCGGCCACGATGTTCCTCCAGGCGGCGGCCGAACTGAAGGACCGCCACCCCGGACGGCTGCAACTCCTCTACACCCTCACCCGCGAGGAACGGCACACCGGGCCCGCCACCGGACGCCTGGACGCCGGCCGGCTGCGCGCCCTGCTGCCCTCCCTGGTGCCGGTACTGGAGGTGACCGCCTGGTATCTGTGCGGCCCGCAAGGGCTGATCGAGGAGGCGCGTACGGCGCTGGACACGCTCGGGGTGGCCCGGACCCGGATACACGCGGAGCTCTTCCACGCCGGTACGGAGCCCGCCGCGTCGCCACCCCCGGCCGCCGTGGCCGACGGGGCGCTGCTGACCGCCACCCTGAACGGCCGCCGCGACACCTGGCCGCCCCGCCCGGCCGAAACGGTGCTGGAGACGACGCTCCGCAACCGCCCCGACGCCCCGTACTCCTGCAAGGGCGGCGTGTGCGGCACCTGCCGCGCGCGGCTGCTCCACGGTGAGGTGCGGATGGCGCGCAACTACGCCCTGGAGGAGGAGGAACTGGCCGCCGGCTACATCCTCCCGTGCCAGTCGCACCCCGTCACCGGCACGGTCGAGGTCGACTACGACGCGTAGCCACGCCGGCGCCCGGACAATTCGGCTGCGTCCGCTCAGGTCGCCTGGCAGGATCCGGGGCATGCCGTTCGCCGACGCGTCCCCCGGAGTCACCCTCGCCTACGAGACCTTCGGCGACCCCGCCGATCCGCCGGTGCTGCTGGTGATGGGGTACGCCGCCCAGCTGATCGCCTGGGACGAGGACTTCTGCCGGGCGCTCGCCGGCCGGGGCCACTACGTGATCCGGTACGACAACCGCGACAGCGGCCTGTCCACGACGTTCGACGAGCACCCCGTGGACGTGGGTCGGTTCATGGCCACCGTCGAGGCGGGGGACCTGGACGCCGCCCGCGCGATGGTCCCCTACCGGCTGCGGGACATGGCGGCGGACGGTCTGGGCCTGCTCACCGCGCTCGGCATCGAACGCGCCCATGTGGTCGGCACGTCGATGGGCGGCATGATCGCCCAGACGATGGCCATCGAGCACCCCGAGCGGGTGCTGACGCTGACCTCGATGATGTCCTCGACGGGCGAGAGCGCCTACGGACAGTCCACCCCCGAGGCCCGCGCCGCGCTCTCCCGGCCCGCGCCGGCCGACCGCGCCGGGTACATCGCGGCGGCCGAGCGCGCCCTGGTGTGGTCCTCCCGGCGCTACCCGGACCCGGCCGGCCTGCGGGACCTGGCCGCCCGTGGCTACGGCCACGTCCATCCGGGAGGCGGCGGGGCGTCAGCTGGGCGCCATGGTGCTGAGCGGTTCCCGCGCGGACGCCCTGCGCACCCTGCGGGTGCCGACCCTGGTCATCCACGGTCTGGACGACACCCTCATCGACCCGAGCGGCGGGCGGCGCACCGCCGAACTGGTCCCCGGCGCCGAACTGCTGCTCGTCCCCGACATGGGGCACGACCGGCCGCGCGAACTGTGGCCGCTGATCGTCGGCGCCATCGCCGACCACACGCGACGGGCGGAGCGTCCCTGATGCGCGCGACGGAACGGATGACCCTGCGGGCCTTCACCGAGAACGCGTCCGACGCGGCGCTGGTCCTCGGGCTCGACAGCGACCCCGCGGTGATGCGGTACATCAACGGCGGCCGGCCCAGGACGCCGCAGGACGTACGGGAGCGGGTCCTGCCCCGGCTGGCCCGCCGCTACCCCTGTCTGGGTGGGCGGCCCGGCTTCTGGGCGGCCGAGGACCGCGCGACGGGCGCGTTCCTGGGCTGGTTCGAGCTGCTGCCGGTGGACGAGGACAGCGCCGCCGTTCTCGAACTCGGCTACCGGCTGAACCGTTCCGTCTGGGGCCAGGGGTACGCGACCGAGGGCGCCCGCGCCCTGCTCGCCGCCGCCTTCACCGACCTGGGGGCCCGGCGCGTCACCGCGAACACGATGGCGGTCAACGCCGCCTCGCGCCGCGTGATGGAGAAGGCCGGACTGCGTTTCGTCCGCACCTACTTCGGCGACTGGCCGGAGGCCATCCCCGGCTCCGAGCACGGCGAGGTCGAGTACGCGCTGACGGCGGCACAGGCCGCCGCTACGGGAGATCGCTGACGCCGCCCAGATTGCCGGCCATCCGGCGCAAAACGTTGACGGCGGCGGCGTACTCGCCCGCCGGCACCCCCCGGTGGATCTGCTCGTGCGCCGCCCCGAGCAGCGCGCGCGCCCGCAGCCGGCCCGCCTCGCCGGCCCCGGTGAGGGTGAACTCCGGGCTCTCCGTCAGCCAGCCGCGCGCCACGAGATCGTCGAAGACCGGCCCGAACTCCGTGCCCGGATCGGCGAACGGCAGCAGCTTGCGTGCCAGCGGGCCGCGCTCCCAGCCGCCCGGGTCGCCCGCCACGTGGTTCAGCGTCCACCAGTGCGGCTGCGTCAGTCCCTCCGTGGACAACTCGGCGCGGATCCGGCCCAGGACCGCCCGGCTCACCGCCGTGCTCCAGTAGCCGATGGGCTGGGCCGCCAGTTCTTCGGTGGGGTATTCCCTCAGATCGCTCATGGAGCCGACGCTAAAACCTCAACCTCACCTGAGGTCAACTCCCGTCCAGCACCCGCTGGACCGGATCTCGCGCCCCACGGGTGAACGGACGCGAACCGGAAGACACAGGGGGACCCATGAGTCTCGCGATCGAGACGACAGGGCTGGTGAAGACCTTCGGCGCCCAGCGCGCCGTCGACGGGGTGGACCTGGCCGTGCCGGCCGGCACCGTGTACGGGGTGCTGGGACCCAACGGGGCCGGCAAGACCACCACCGTACGCATGCTGGCCACGCTGCTGCGCCCGGACGCCGGGCGGGCGCTGGTCTTCGGGCACGACGTCGTGCGGGAGGCCGCCGCCGTACGGGACCGGGTGAGTCTCACGGGGCAGTACGCCTCCGTGGACGAGGACCTGACCGGCACCGAGAACCTGGTGCTGCTGTGCCGGCTGCTGGGCCACGGCAAACCGGCGGCCCGCCACCGGGCGGCCCAGCTGCTCGGCGTCTTCGGGCTGACGGACGCCGCCGGCCGGCAGGTGAAGAACTACTCCGGCGGGATGCGCCGCCGCCTGGACATCGCGGCCAGCATCGTCAACACACCGGAGCTGCTGTTCCTGGACGAGCCGACCACCGGCCTGGACCCGCGCAGCCGCAACCAGGTGTGGGACATCGTGCGCGCCGTCGTCGCGCAGGGCACCACCGTGGTGCTCACCACCCAGTACCTGGACGAGGCCGACCGGCTGGCCGACCGGATCGCCGTCATCGACACGGGCCGGGTGATCGCCGAGGGCACCCCCGGGGAGCTGAAGGCCTCGGTCGGCGCCGGCACCGTCCTGGTCCGGCTGCGCGACGCCGCGCAGCGCGAGCGGGCCCGGCAGGTGCTGGCGGCGGCGCTGGGCACCGAGGTCCGGCCGGGCGCCGACCCGGTGGCGCTCACCGCGCGGGTACCGGCCGGGGGCACCGCCGGGCCGGCCGCGCGGGCACTGGCCGAACTCGGCGCGGCGGGCATCACGGTCGACGAGTTCTCGCTGGGCCAGCCCAGTCTCGACGAGGTCTTCCTCGCCCTGACCGGCACGGACCACGGCACCGCAAGGACCACGGCACACGAGGAGGCATCCGCCGCATGAGCACCAGCGTGGACACCACGACCGGCACCCCCGCCGACGGCGGGCCCGGCACCTCCGCCGACACCGGTGTGGCGGACCTCGGAGCGCTCGGGACCGTCCTGGCCCCGGCGGACCGGCCACCGCGCCCCAGCGCGCTGTCCGCCTCGCTCACCTTCGGCTGGCGCGGCATGCTCAAGATCAGACACGTCCCCGAACAGCTCTTCGACGTCACCGCGTTCCCGGTGATGATGACGCTGATGTTCACGTACCTCTTCGGCGGCGCGCTGGCCGGCTCGACGAGCGAGTACCTGGACTTCCTGCTCCCCGGGATCATGGTCATGAGCGTGGTGATGACCACCATGTACACCGGGGTCTCCGTCAAGACCGACATCGACAAGGGCGTCTTCGACCGGTTCCGGACCCTGCCCATCTGGCGGCCGTCCGTCATGGTCGGCTATCTGCTGGGCGACGCCTTCCGGTACACCGTCGCCTGCGCCGTCATCCTCACGGTCGGCCTGGTGCTCGGGTACCGGCCGGGCGGCGGGGCCGCCGGCGCGCTGGCCGGAATGGGCCTGCTGGTGCTGTTCTCCTTCGCCTTCTCCTGGCTGTGGACGTATCTGGCGATGCTGCTGCGCTCGGAGAAGTCGGTCATGGGGGTGTCGATGATGCTGATCTTCCCGCTGTCCTTCCTCAGCAACATCCTGGTCGACCCCGGCACCATGCCCGGCTGGCTCCAGGGCTTCGTCGACGTCAACCCGGTGGCCAGGGTGGTGGCGGCGGTGCGCGGGCTGATGGACGGCGCCCCGGTGGCCGGCGACATCGGCTGGGTCCTGATCGCGTCGGCGCTGCTGACCGCCGTCTTCGGGACGCTGACGATGCGGGCCTACAACCGGAAGTGAGCCGGGGCCGCTCCGGGGTCCGGCCGGTCGTGCGGGCGGTAGACGCAGTGGGTGCCGGTGGACACGGTGGCGCGCAGATGGGCGGCGAGCGCCGGATGGCGCGCGTCCAGCCTGCGCAGGGTGTCGCGGATGCGGGCGGTGACCGTCTTGCGGGCCCGTTCGGCCGCGTCGCCCAGCCGCCGGGGGCGGCCGGCGAGACCCGCGGCGGCCCGCAGTTCGGCCAGCAGCGTCGCCCGTTCCGCGTCGAGCGCGGCGGCCCGGTCGTCCTTCCCCAGGGCGGCGGCCCGGTCGATCTCCTCGTCCAGGGCGGCCAGATGCCGCCGGTAGCGGGACCGCGCCTCCTCGTCCAGGACCGGATCGGAGCCGGGCGCGGGCGCGGCCCCGGCCCCGTCGCCGCCGAGCAGCCGTACGGCGGGGATGTCGGTGCCCGGCCGCGCGATCAGCTGCCGCAGGTCGCGCAGCCCCTTGGCGTCGGGGACGTGGACGGTGACCCCGTCGTAGGTGAGCGTCCACACGCCGTCCGCCAGCCGGAACTCATTGCCCGCCGCCGCTGCCCGTGCCGCCCGCTCCGTCCGTCCCGCCGCCGTCCCCGGGCCGGCCGCCGGCGGGGTCCTGCCACCGGCCAGCCGCGCCATCCCCAGCGCGGCGGCCTCCGTGCGTACCGACTCCCCCAGCGCGGCGGCCCGTTCGACGTCCCCGGCCGCGCCGCGCTCCGCCAGCGCCGCCGCCAGCCGCGACCCGGCCTCCACCACCCACGGGCGCGCCCCCATCCGCTCCGCCGAGGCGACCGCCGCCTCGAAGGCGGCCACCGCCGCGCCGGTGTTCCCGAGCGCCGACTCCGCGACCCCGCGCCACAGCACCAGCGGCCCGCCGATGTCGAACCCGTACAGCGAGACCGCCCACTCCCGCGCGAACGGGGCCAGCGCGTCCCGGGCCCGGGACGCCAGCTCCCGGTCCCCGGTGACGGCGGCGGCCATCGCCTGGAACCGCAGCCACAGCGCCAGCACATCACCCGCGTACCGGGCCCCGTCCTTGCCGGTGCGGGCCAGCGCGCGCAGCACCGCCGGCCGGTCGCCGCGCTGCGCCGCCGCGATGCCCGCCAGCAGTTCGCCGCACGGGTGGTCCGCCGGGTCGAGCCGCCCGGTCAGCGCCTCCAGCGCGGCGGCGTCCCCGCGCAGCATGCCGAGCGCCCAGCCCAGATGGATCTGCGTGAACGCCAACTGCCCCGCGTGCATCTCGGTGTCGGCGTCCAGCGCGCGCAACTCCCGCAACCGGCGCCCGGCCAGGGCGAAGTCGCCGCGCAGCGCGGCGGCGATGGACTCGTCGATGAGGACCGACACCCGGAACCGGGGCGAGCCGTGCCGGGTGGCGACGGCGGTGAACTCGCGCAGCGCCTCCGCGAAGCGCGGATCGCCCAGCTCCACCAGGGTGACCCAGCGCAGGGCCATGCCGAAGTGCTCGGCCTCCAGGTCCTCGCCGCGCCGGGCGAGCGTGATGATCTCCCGGGTGAGCACCTCGCGTTCGTCGGCGTGCCCCGGCGACCAGATGGTGCTGTGCCGCGCCCACAGGCTGAAGGCGAGCGCCTCGTCGTCGCCGCCCCGGCGGGCGTGCACCGCCGCGCGCAGCGCCACCTTGCGGGCCAGCCGTTCAAGACCCGACCAGCCCTCCACGGCGCCGGCCTCGGCAGCGCGGCCCACCGAGTCCAGGGCGCGGGTGGCGGCCAGCAGCAACTCGGTCCTGAACTCCTGCTCCCCCTCGCCCTCGGTCTGGAACAGGGACAGCGCCACCCGCGCCAGCAGCCCGGGGTCGGCCAGCGCGAGGGAGATGTCCGCGGTGTCGCGCAGGACCTCCCAGGCGCGTGCCGAGGCGCCGGTGCGCTGGAGCGCTTCTGCGTAGCGCAGCCCGGTCAGCACCTGGTGGCGGGTGTCGCCGGCGGCGCGTGCCACCTCGTGCGCGTGCCGGTGGTGGCGGGTGGCCTCCTCGTGGGCCAGTCGGTGGGTGGCCTCCCCGGCGGCGGCCGTCAGGATCTCCACCCGGCGGGCCGCGGGGAGCGCGTCGCCCGCCGGCAGCGCGTGCCGGGCCAGTTCGGCGGCGCGGACCCGGCCGGCGCCCTCCAGTGCGCGGACGGCGGCGGCGTGCCGCTCCCGCGACCGCTTCGGGGGCAGCGCCTCGTACAGCACCTCGCGGACCAGATCGTGCGCGAACGCGTACCGTTCCGGCTCCTCCCCGGCGGTGACCAGCCGGGCGGTGAGCGCCTGCCGCAGCAGTTCCCCCGCCTCGGCGACGGGTATCCCGGCGGTGGCCGCCAGCAGCGGCAGGGCGAATTCCCGTCCCAGTACGGCGGCATCGGTGAGCAGCGCCCCGACCGGCGCGGGCAGCAGCCCCAGGCGCCGGTGCAGCGCGTCGCGCACGCCGGGCGGGACGGAACCGAGCGCGGCGGTCTGCTCGATGAAGAACGGGTTGCCGCCGGTGCGCCGGTGCGTCTCGTCGATCAGCTCCTGGCTGGGCTCGCGGCCGGTGGTCCGGGCGAGCAGCGCGCCGGTGGCGGCGCGGCCGAGGCCGCCGAGTACGAGGGTGGTGGCCCCGGCGGGCGGGGGGTGCCGGGTCTCGGAGTCGCGGTAGGCGCCGACGAGCAGCACGCGTTCGAACCAGGTGTGGCGGGCGGCGAACTCCAGCAGCCGCAGGGAGGCGCCGTCCGCCCAGTGCAGATCGTCCAGGACCACCAGGACCGGACGTTCCTGGGCCGCGGTCACCAGCGCGGTGGTCACGGCGTCGTGGAGGGCGAACTCGTCCGCGCCCTCGTCGGCCCGGCCCTCGCCGAGCAGCGCGGCCAGCGGGCCCTCCCGGCCGGCCCGCCCGCCGTCCGCCGGTCCTGCGGGCCCGGCGAGCGCGCCGGGGACCTCCCGCCGCAGCGCCCGCAGGACCTGCACCCAGGGCCAGTAGCCGGGGGTGTGGGCGGAGTCCCAGCAGGAGCCGCTGAGTACCAGCGCGCCCTCGCGGCGCGCCGCCTCGGCCGTGCGCCGTACCAGGGTGGTCTTCCCGATCCCCGCCTCACCGGTCACGAGGATCAGCCCGCCGTGGCTCCCGGCGGACCGGCGTACGGCGGAGCGCAGGACCTCGGCGGGGTGGTCGCGTCCGATCAGTAAGGGATCAGTGGTCATGGTGCGCCCGACGATACGCGGTAATCGAACAGACGTTCCTTCCCTTTGGTCCGCGTGTTGTAGAGGATGGCACGATGCAGCAATCTGACTCCTCCCCCACCACGCCCCGCCGGATCGCCGACGCCTACGTCGACCAGCTCGTGGAACTCAACCCCGTCGTCGGTACCCAACTGGGCGTCAACCCCGGCGCGGACGGCTTCCCCGACTACTCGCCGGACGGCCACGCCGCCCTCGCCACCGTCGAGCGCGACACCCTCACCGCCCTGGACGCCGCCGAACGCGCCGGCCTGGCCGAGTCGGCCGACGAGCGGCGCGCCGCACGGCTGCTGCGGGAACGGCTGGGCGCCTCGCTCGCCCTGGAGGAGGCGGGCGAGAACCTGCGGCAGGTCAGCAACCTGTTCTCCCCGCTGCAACAGCAGCGCTCCGTCTTCCTGATGATGCCCACCACGACCGACGACGACTGGGCCGTCATCGGCCGCCGCCTGCACAACGTACCGGCGGCGCTGCGCGATTACGCCGAATCGCTGCGCGCGGGCACCGGACGTGGCCTGAACGCCGCGCCCCGCCAGGTCGAGACCGTCATCGAACAGCTCGACGCCTGGCTGGAGTCCGACTGGTACCGCACCTTCGCGGCGAGCGGCCCCGAGGCCCGGCGCGCCGAACTGGCGGCGGCGGCCGACGCCGCGACCGGCGGCCTGGCCGAACTGCGGGCCTACCTGCGCGACGACTACCTGCCCGCCGTGGCCGGCACCCCCGACGCGGTCGGCCGCGAACGCTATCTCCTCTCCGCCCGCCGCTGGACCGGCTCGGACCTGGACCTGGCGGACGCCTACGCCTACGGCTGGGAGGAGTTCCACCGCCTGGAGCGCGAGATGCACGCGGTGGCCGCCGAGATCCTGCCCGGCGAGTCGACCTTCGCCGCGATGCACCACCTGGAGAAGAAGGGCCAGGCGATCGACGGCGAGGAGGAGATGCGCCGGTGGCTCCAGGACCTGATGGAGCGCGCCATCGTCGACCTGGACGGTACGCACTTCGACCTCGCCGACCCGATCAAGCGCGTCGAGGCCCGCATCGCCCCGCCCGGCAGCGCCGCCGCCCCGTACTACACCCGCCCCTCCCTGGACTTCGCCCGCCCCGGCCGCACCTGGCTGCCGACGCTGGGCGAGACCCGCTTCCCGGTGTGGAACGTCGTCTCCACCTGGTACCACGAGGGCGTCCCCGGGCACCACCTCCAGCTGGCGCAGTGGGTCCTGGTGCAGGAACGGCTCTCGCGCTACCAGGTGAGCGTCGGCTCGGTCAGCGCGGCCACCGAGGGCTGGGCGCTGTACGCGGAGCGGCTGATGGACGAACTCGGCTACCTCACCGACCCGGCGCACCGTCTCGGCTACCTCTCCGGCCAGATGCTGCGCGCCGTGCGGGTCATCATCGACATCGGCATGCACCTGGGGCTGAAGGTCCCGGCCGGTGAGAGCTACCACCCCGGCGAGGTGTGGACCCCTGAGCTGGCCACCGAGTTCTTCATGACCCACACCGGCCAGGAGCCCGAGTACACCCGCTCCGAACTGACCCGCTACCTGGGCATGCCGGGGCAGGCCATCAGCTACAAGCTCGGCGAGCGGGCCTGGCTGGCGGGCCGGGACGCGGCCCGCGCGGCGCGGGGCGAGGCGTTCGACCTGAAGGCGTGGCACATGGCGGCCCTGTCCCTGGGCTCGCTCGGCCTGGACGATCTGACGGAGGAGATCTCCGCGCTGTGACCTCCCGCGTGCCCTGCCCAACTCGCCGTCTCCACGCGCGGTATCGGGCAGGGCACGACGGCCTCCGTGACGGCTCCGCCCGCCTAGAATGGCGCGCGTCGCGGGTGGGGCAGGCACGACGGGGTGGGACGGGGTGGGAAATGTCCGTGCTCGCCGGGTTCCTCAGGGGCAGCCAAGTGGTGATGCTGTCATCGGTGCTGCTGATCACCTCCTGCGGAGGCGACTCCGCGGAGCGCACCTATGCGGTGCCGAGTGACCTCTGCGGTCTCGACGTGCCCAAGGACCTCTACGATCCCGCGTTCCCACCGGGATCACAGCTCGCCGTGGAGGACTCCTTCGACCTGTCAGGGCCGCTCACGCTGCTCGGAGATACCTGCACGATTGAGGTCGACGGCAGTCAAGTGGTTCACTCCGCCACCTACGCCTGGGAGTCCTTCGACAAAGTCTCCGTCGGTGAGGGGGAAGGCGAAGCCGTCGGCGGTGAGTTCAACGCCATGGTGTGGCCCGGTGCCGCCATGGCCCAGGCGCCTTGCACCCTTGCCGTGAGCGAGAGCCACCACATGACGGAGTCCTTCATGGTTTCACTGGAGATGACCCATCCCGAGGGTGACGAGGAATCCGTCGAGGTCCTCTCCCAGCTGATCCAGCCCTACATGGCCGCCGCCATCGACGGCGTGCCCTGTGAGGAGCGCGCCGCCTAGGGGCTGACCGGCTGGCCGGGGTGGGGGAGAGCGCGGCTCAGCGTCCCGTCGGGTACTCCGGCAGTGTCAGGGACGAGTGCGTTGCCCGTCGCGCCTCGGCGTCCGCCGTCGCCAGTTCCTTCGCCATCGCCTCCGGGTCGCGGAGCAGCGCGTTGCGGGCGTCCACCTGGGCACGCGTCGTCGGTATGACGATCGTGCCGCCGCCGGTGGACAGCGCCTGGTTGCGCTCCGCGAAGGGGCGCATCCGGCGCTCGTACGCCGCGAAGGCCTCGGCGTGGTCCGCGTGCGAGGCGAGTTCGCCGGCCAGGACGTAGGCGCCGACGAGCGCGACGCTCGACCCCTGTCCGGAGAGGAAGGATGTCGCGTGCGCCGCGTCGCCCGCCAGCGCGACCCGCCCGCGGGACCAGGCGGGCATGTGGATCTGGCTCACGATGTCGAAGAAGAGGTCCTCGGACGCCCGCATCGCCGCCACCAGCCGCGGCACCTGCCACACCTGCTCGGGGAACTGCGAGGCGACCAGCTCGCGTTGGGCCCGCGGGTCGCGGAACGCCTCGAAGGGCGGGGTGTCGCGCGCGAAGATGAGGAATCCGTGCACGGGCTCGGAGGGCTCGTAGGCGTACATGACCGCGCTGCGTCCCGGCTCACTCCAGATGAACGCCTCGTGCGCGAAGCCGGGTTCGTTGGGCAGGGTGAAGCCCGCGAAGACGTGCCCGAGGTAGCGGTGGAAGGGCTCCTCGGGTCCGAAGACCAGCCGGCGGGTGTTCGAGTGCAGTCCGTCCGCGCCGATCACGAGGTCGAACGTGCGGCGCGTGCCGCTGTCCAGGACGACGTGCACGGCGTCCCCGTCGTCCTCCAGCGTGGCGATCGAGTCGCCGAAGAGGAACTCGACGCGGTCCCGCAGCGGCGCGTAGAGGGCGTCGGCCAGGTCGCCGCGCCGGACCTCGAGGTCCTGGCCGCTCTCGCCGCCGGTCACCTGTTCGGGCTGCACCGCGCCGACCGTGTCCCCGGCGGCGTCGAGGAAGCAGACCCGGTGGGTGTCGATGTGGGCCTCGCGCAGTCGCGGCAGCAGGCCCATGCGGTCCACGACCTCCCGGGCCGTGCCGCGGATGTCGATCGCGTAGCCGCCGCCCCGGACGGCGGTGGCCTTCTCGAGGACGGTCACCTCGAAGCCGTACCGGTCGAGCCAGTAGGCGAGGGTGGGACCGGCGATGCTGGCCCCGGAGATCAGGACGCGACGGGGGGCGGACGTGGACGTCGGGTGCGTCATGGAAATGGCACCTTTCCGCCGGGCGGACCCGGCACGGAGGCGGTACGCGGCACGCCCCGGAAGACGGCCAAAAATACGTACCTTAGGTATCCTTTATGAGGCCATACGGCGCTCCTCTGCGCCGCGGCTTCGTCCCCAACGATATAGATACCTAACTCAGGTATGCAAATGGAGGTGCCATGACCCCCGAGTCCCCCGGGGAGCCCGCGCCCGGGCTCTCGCCCGACGACCTGCTCGCCGTGCTGCCCCGGATCACCCGGCTCAGCTCCGCGTTCAACAAGGGCCGGCTCATCGAGCGTGCCGTGGAGGCCGCCGGTCCCTCCCTGGACCGCCCCGCCGTGGGGGTGCTGGTCTCCCTGCTCGCGGCCGGGGAGCCCTTGCGCATCGGGGAGATCGCCGAACGCATGCAGGTCGTGGGCCCGCACGTCACCCGTCAGGTCCAGGCCCTGGAGAAGCGCCGCCTCGTGCGGCGTATCGCCGACCCCCTCGACCGCCGGGCGAGCCTCATCGAGCCGACGGAGACGGGTAACGAGGCCGCACGCCGCTATGTCGCCTCGGTGCTCGGCTGGCTCGCCGAGGTCCTCGCCGACTGGCCCCGGCAGGACCGCGATGACCTCCTCCGCCTTCTCGCCCGCTTCGCCGACGACGTGTTGGCCCGGCTGGCACTGCCGGAGGAGGAGGGGGAGCAGGGGTAGGGGGTGGCGTGCACGGTGCTGCCGCCTGCCCGTCGGCCGGCGTCCGGGGCGCCCGGGCCGGGGTCGGTCCGCGTCCGTTCCCGTCCGTTCCTGTCCGTTCGTGCCGGTCGTCCGCGCGGCGGCGGTGTGCGTGCGGAGTTCGCGGGAATGGTCGCGCGGCGCCCCTCACCCGCCGGGCATGACAAGCTGTGCTGTCTCACCCCGAACCGCAGGAGGTCATCATGACCGCAGAGAACGTGTCCCCGGAAGGTTCGGAGCCGGACGCCGCCCCCGAGGCCGCCCCGCTCGCGCCGGACAGCGACGGCAACGACGACCTCAAGCGCAAGTTCCGCGAAGCGCTGGACCGCAAGAGTGGTACCCAGGCGAACGCCGCCGAGGCCGGCGGCAACCCCGGCGCGGCGAAGGTGCGTGCGGCGCACGGCCCGGCCGCGAGTCAGCGCTCGTTCCGCCGCAAGAGCGGCGGCTGAGCCCTGACGGGCGCCTGACCGGCCCGCGCGAGGCGCCCGACGGCGGAGAACCGAGTCGGGCGCCTTTTTCGCGGTTCCTGGGGGGCGGCCCGGCCGTCGCGGACTGGCTGCCCGGCCCTGGTCCAGGGGAGGGCATCGACGGCTCCGCGATCACGGTGCACCAGTTGCTCCAGCACACCAGCGGGTTCATGACCCGCAACGGCACCACCGAGGACGGCACCCCGGTGCCGGAGGGCGACGCCACCCGCGCGCTCATCGAGAACGCGATGTGTTCCTGACCTCCAGATGAGCCAGCAGGTGTTCGGTGGCGGCGGTGATGTCCGAGATCGCCGCCTCGAACACCTCCTTGTTGTGCGCCGCCGGCTCGCGGAAGCCGCTCACCTTGCGTACGTACTGCCGTGCCGCCGCCTCGATGTCGCCCTCCGTCACCTCGGGGGTCATCGGGGGCCGCAGGGTCTTGATGCTTCTGCACATGTCTCCAGTGTGCCGCGACCCACTGACAACGCCACGGCCCTTTGGCCCGGCGGACCGGTTCGCGGAGTTCGCACAGCCGAACAGCCTCGGCTCACCGCCTCACAACACAAGCGCGCAATAGTCCACAGGCGGCCCGCCATCGTCCACACGGTTCCGCCCTAGCATCGAGGCATTGCTCCACGGCATCAGGTCATCACTCCCTGTATGCCGAGCCGCGCGACCCATCCCTCCCACCCCCCCACACCGGACGGAGAATCGCATGCGCAGGACGAGCGCAAGGTTCAAGCTGGCATCGGTCGCGGCCATCGCGACCGCCGTGGCGACGCTGGGCGCACTGACCGCCGCCAGCGGATCGGCCGCCGAAGTACCGCAGGACACCGTGTCGACCCTCGCCGTGGGCAGCCCCACCGGCTTCGGGGCGGGCACCACCGGCGGTGCGGGCGGCACCACGGTGACCGTCACCAACGCCAGCCAGTTCACCGAGGCCGTGCAGCGCTCCGGCGCGGTCCAGGTCCGGGTCAACGGCACGATCTCGCTCAGCTCGATGACCAAGGTCTCCGCCAACACGAGCATCCTCGGGGTCGGCACCAGCGGCCGGATCACCGGCAGCGGCCTCAATGTGAGCGGCGTCAGCAACGTCATCATCCAGAACCTGACCTTCTCCGGTTCGAACGACGACGCCATCAACATCGAGAACTCGACCCGGGTCTGGGTCGACCACAACACGCTGTCCAGCGCCTACGACGGGCTCGTCGACATCAAGCGGGCCTCGGACAACATCACCGTGTCGTGGAACCGCGTCTTCAGCCACGACAAGACCATGCTGCTGGGCCACGACGACGGCAACGCCTCCCAGGACCGGGGCAAGCTGCGGGTCAGCTACCACCACAACTGGTTCGACGGCACCAACCAGCGCAACCCCCGGGTCCGCTTCGGCAACCCGGTGCACGTGTACAACAACTACTACGGCGGGGTGACCAGTTACGGGGTCGCCTCCACCAAGGAAGCCGGCGTCCTGGTCGAGGGAAACTACTTCGAGAACACCAGGGACCCCTTCCACCTCGGTGAGGGCTCGTCCCCGGCCGGCACCCTGGTCGCCCGCAACAACCACTTCGTCAACTCCGGTTCGGGCCAGGCCGGCGGTTCGGTGAACGGCATCCCGTACGGCTACAGCCTCGACGCGGCGTCCAGCGTCAAGTCGATCGTCCAGTCGGGGGCGGGCGCCGGGAAGATCTGACGCCCGTATCCACTCCGTACGACCCCGCACGACCCCGCGCCGTCGCGCACCACCCGTACCCGGACAGGCCATGGCCTTGTCCGGGTACGGTCATGGGGCTATCTTCCTCTGCACATGTCCCACGGCGGACGAGGAAGCCCTCCATGGCCACGGCACGGCGTCAGCCCCGGCCCACGATCGGGCTCGTCACGGCCAACATCCACCTGGGTGTCGGCGCCACCCTGTGGTCCGGCGTCCTGGAGGCGGCCGAGCGCAACGATGTCAACGTCCTCTGTTTCCCCGGGGGTGCCCTCCGCCCGGAGGGTGCGGACGGCGCCGCCCGCAACGCCCTCTACCGGCTGATCTCCCCCGAGCACCTCGACGGCGCGATCTGCTGGACCTCCACCCTGGGCCTGCCCGCCCCCGGCACCGCCCCCGCCGCCCGGCTCACCGAACGCCTCGCCGCCCTCCCCGCCGTCGTCAGCCTCAATCGCGCCCTGGAGGACCACGAGACGCTGCTGCTGGACAGCAACACCGGCATGCGCCGCGCGGTCGGCCATCTCACGGGGGAGCACGGCCGCCGCCGGCTCGCCTGCCTGCGCGGACCACTCGCCAACCCGGTCTCCGTGGACCGCTTCCGCGCCTACACGGACGCCCTCGCCCGTCACCACATCCCGTACGACCGCGCCCTGGTCACCGCATCCGTCGACTTCGCGCCGGGCGCGGGCGCCGCCGCGATGCGCGTCCTGCTCGATGTGCGCGGACTGCGCCCGGGACGCGACTTCGACGCCGTCATCGCGTGCAGCGACGCACTCGCCGCCGACGCGCTGCGCTTCCTCACCCACCGGGGCATCCGGGTCCCCGAGGACGTGGCGCTGATCAGCTTCAACGACTCCGTCGAGGCGCGGATCAGCGACCCGCCCCTCACCTCCGTCGCGCTGCCCTTCGGTGAACTCGGCGCGCTGGCCGTGGACACCCTGCTCGCCCGGCTGCGCGGCACCGCGCCGCCCACCCGCCGCGCGGTGCCCGGCACCCTGGTGATCCGCAGGTCCTGCGGGTGTCACTCGCCGCTGGTGAGCCAGGGTGAACCGCCGGCCGACGGGGGCCCTTTCACCGATGACCCGGGCCATGACCCGGGGGAAGGTCCGGCGGAGGACCTCGCGCTGCCGCGCGCTCTGGCCGAGCTGGCCCCGGCGCTGCGGGAGGAGGCGGGCGGTACGGCGTTCCTGGCCGGTCTTGAGCGGCTGATCGGCAGCCGGATCCACAGCTACGAGCAGGCCGCCGTCTGGGACCGGGCGCTGCTGGCGATGCGCGCGAGGGGCCCGATGCCGGGTGACGCGCGCCGCGAACGGCTGCTGGGCCAGGCCCGCCTCATGGTGGCCGACAAGGCGCAGCGGCTGCTGGAGTACGAACGCTGGACGAAGGAGCAGGAGGCCCGGCGGCTCCAGGAACTGGCCACCGCGCTCACCACCGTCACCGACACCGCCGCGCTGACCGCCGCCCTGGACCGCCAGTTGCCGCCGCTGGGCGTCCCCCGGGCCGAGTTGCTGCTGGGCGGGACTCCGGAACTGGCCGCCGTCGACCGCTCGTTACCCGCCGCGCAGCGGTGGACGGCCGTCCTGGAACCGCTGCACATCGGCTCCGAACACCTCGGGTTCGCCCTGTTCACCGCCGGGCCGCGCCGCGTCGCCGCCCGGCACGGCGGGCTGTTCCGGGCGCTGGGCGACCAGATCAGCGCGGCGCTGAAGGGTGTGCGGCTGTTCGAGGAGGTGCGCCGGGCGCGGGATGCCGCCGAGCGGGCCAGCCGTGGCAAGACCCGGCTGCTGGACGATGCCACCGATGAACTGCGCACCCCTGTCGAGGCGATCCTGCGGCACCTCCGGCCGGGCGACCCGGGGCACGCGGATGCCGCACGGCTGTTGCTGCTGATCGATGACCTGCTGGATCTGTCCCGTTCGGAGATCGACGCGCTCGATCTCGATCGGCAACTGCTCGACCCCCGGCCGCTCCTGATCGAGATGTACGGCGCCGGGTGCGCTGACCTCCCCCGGCTGCCGGCCATCGCCGCCGACCCGGCCAGGCTGCGGCAGATCCTCGGCAATCTGCGCCGCGCAGCGGCGGGCCCAGGCAGCCGGCTGACCGCCGATGTCCGGCCCCCGTACCTCGTTCTGCGGCTCACCGCCCCCGCTCTGCGGCCGGCGCCGGGCGAGACGGACCAGCTCTTCCAGCCGTTCGCCACCGGGGAGCCCGGCTCCCGTCTCGGTCTGGCCATCGCCCGCCGGCTCGCCGTGCTGCACGGCGGCGCGCTCGGCTTCGCCGACGGCGCCTTTGTCCTGCAACTCCCGCTGCCCGCCCCGCCGCCGGACTTCGTCCGGGGAGCGCCCCCGGCCGACCGGGCCGCGCGCCCGGGCCGCACCCTGCTGATCGCCACCTCCACCGCGCCGCCCCCCGAACTCATCGCGCTGGCCCGCCGCCACGGCCTGCTGCCGCACCGCCTGCACCCCGACGACGACCTCGCCACCCTCACCGCGGCCCCCGGGCCCGCCGCCATCGCCTGGGACACCGCGCACGCCCGGCCCCAGGAGTGGTCGATGATCCGCCGGCTGCACGATCACCCGGCGCTGCGGCACACCCCGTTCCTGCTGTACGGGGGCTCCGGCTCCGCCGCGTACGGCCGCCCCGATCTGCACAGCGCCCTCACCGCGCTGCGCCCTCCGGGGCTCACGCTCCCCGCGCTCATCGCGACCGCCTCGCCGTCCGTGCGCGAGGAACTGCGCCGGCTGGCGACGGCCGTCCTGCCCGGGCGTACGGTACGGGCCGCCGCCGACGGCACCACGGCGCTCGCGCTGCTCGCCGAGGAGGCCGGGCAGCCGCCCGCGCTGCTGATCACCGATCGCGTGCTGCCCGACATGGACGGCTTCGACCTGGTCGACCAGGCCCGCGAACTGACCGGCGCACCCGCGGCGACGCCCGTACTGATGCTGAGCGACGACGGGTTCACGGCGGTGGACGTCCGGCGCGCCGAGCCGCATCCCGGCCTGGTGCTGCTGGGGCGTGAGGTGCTCACGGGGTCGGAGACGGTGGCGCTGCTGACGGCGATGACCCAGCGCACGGAGCCCGCGCCCGCGCCGGTGCGCGCGGCGCTCGCCTATCTGGAGGCGCACTACCGGGAGCGCATCACCCGCTGGCAGGTGGCGCAGGCGGCGGGCGTGAGCGAGGACCATCTGGGGCGGCTGTTCCACCGCGAGATCGGCCTGACCCTGTGGGACTACCTGACCCGGCTGCGCATCCGCCGGGCCAGGACGCGGCTGCGGAACAGCGACGACAACATCCGGACCATCGCCCGCGCGGTCGGCTTCCACGACCGCGCCTACTTCACCCGGGTCTTCCGCCGCCACACAGGCCACACCCCGCACGCCTACCGGGACGGTGGCCGGGAGGCGGGCGGCTGAGCCCCCGGCCCCGACGCCCGCCGCCCGACCGCCCGAAGTGAACAAACTGTTCAACTCAATCCGTTGACAAGAATGCGTTCAGGCGCGCAGCATGAAGGCATGACGGAGAACGACCCCTTCACACCCCCCGACGCCGGCGCCGCCCGCGCCCAGCGCGTCTACACCGCCCTGTTCCGGATCGCCGAGCGGCACGCCGCCGACGCGGAGCAGCGCGCGCGGCAGACCCACCCGCACGTGCTGGCCCCGCACGAGGCGGTCCGGCTGGTGTCCTTCCTGCTCAGCGGCGCCGCGCTCCCCGTCGAAGGAGAACCGGAGGTGGACCGCGCCGACATCACCGCCGCGCTCACCCTGGTGCCCCGCGCCCGCGCCGAACTGGACGAGGTGGAGGCCGGGCTGATCGAGATGGCCCGGGGACGCGGGCTCACCTGGCAGGAGATCGCCTTCGGCCTGGGCCTGGGCACCCCGCAGGCCGCCCGCCAGCGGCACGCCCGGCTGACCGAGCGGCTGCCGGAGGACGAGGGCGGCGCGGCGGCCCCGGCCTGAGACGGCCCCGGCCTGAGACGGATACGGCCTGAGACGGATCCGGCCTGAGACGGCCCCGGCCTGAGACGGATACGGCCCCGCGCCGGGGCGCGGGGCCGGGGGCTCAGGCTCCCCGCAGGAGATCCGCCGCCGCGAGTGAGCCGGGCGCCCGCCCCTCGCGCGCGAAGAGGTTCGCGGTGCGCTGGAGCACCTCGTTCACCGGGGTGTCCACCCCGTGCAACCGTCCCAGCTGCACGATCTCGCCGTTCAGGTAGTCCGCCTCGATCGATCCCGCGCCGCGCCGCAGACTCTGCCAGGACGAGCCGTGCGCCGGGTCGCCGCCCGGCACCGGACGCAGCCGCATCCGCTCCCCGCGCAGCGCCGCCTGCTCCGCCTCGCTCGCGTACCCGATGCCCGCGGCCTCCAGCACCGCGACGCCCTCCGCCCGCGCCCGGGCCGCCAGTTCGGCCGCGTCCGGCTCACTCGCCGAACCGGTCACCGCCTCCACCGCGTTCGCCAGGTTCGACAGCAGCTTCGCGTACTTCCAGCGCATCACGTCGGGCGCCACCGGGGCCAGGAAGTACGCCTTGTCCAGGTCGGCCGCGATCCGCGCCGCCACCTCGTCCGTACCGCCGGGGAAGCGGCCGATGTGCAGCATGCCGGTGAGCGGCGCGCACGGCGCGGTGATGATGCCGGGGGCCAGGAACTGCGCGGGCAGCCACACGCACACCCCGTACACGCGCCGGAAACGGCGCAGCGCCAGCCGCTCGTTCACCACCCCGTTCTGCGCGCACAGCAGGGGCAGCAGTTCGCCGGCGGTGCCGCCGCCCTCGACCGGCCGGCCGGCCCAGGCGTCCAGCGCGGCCACGCTGTCCTGGGTCTTGACGGCCAGCACGAGGACATCGTCCGGGCGCAGGCTGACGGCCTCGGGGCGGTCGGCCGCGGGTATGGGCAGGGTGAGGGAGGCGTCGGGGGTACGCAGTCGCAGGCCGCCGTCGCGCAACTGGGCGTAGTGCGCGCCGCGCGCCACGAGAACGACCTCGTGACCCGCTTCGTGCAACCGCCCGCCGATGGCTCCGCCGACCGCTCCCGCTCCGATGATGATGTAGCGCATAACCGCCATCATCACCCGGGCGTCGCCGGATCGGCGCAGGTACGGTTGCGCGGCACGCCCGCCGGGCGCAGCGTGGAGGCGTGCCCCTCCACCGTGTGACCCAGGAGCGTACGGACCAGGCCGACGATCTGTACGCGCTGCCCGGCAGCGGCCGGGCCCTGCCGCGCTACACCCTCCCCGAGGGGTCGATGCCGGCCCGCGAGGCGTACCAGCTGATCCGTGACGAACTGGCGCTGGACGGCAACTCCCGGCAGAACCTGGCCACCTTCTGCACCACCTGGTCCGAGCCGGAGATCCGGGTGCTGATGACGGAGACCCTCGACAAGAACATGGTGGACAAGGACGAGTACCCGCAGACCGCCGAACTGGAGTCGCGCTGCGTCCACATCCTCGCCGCCCTGTGGCACGCGCCGCACGGCGAGGCGGCCGTGGGCTGCTCCACCACCGGGTCGAGCGAGGCGGCGATGCTCGGCGGGCTCGCCCTGCACCGCCGCTGGCGGGCGCGGCGCGAGGCGGCCGGGCTGCCCGCCGACCGCCCCAACCTGGTGTGCGGCCCGGTGCAGGTGTGCTGGGAGAAGTTCGCCCGCTACTTCGACATCGAGCTGCGGCAGATGCCGCTGCTGCCGGGACGCACGACCGCCGATCCGGCGCAGCTGGCCCGGTACTGCGACGAGCGCACCATCGGGGTGGTCGCCACCCTCGGGGTGACCTTCACCGGCGCGTACGAGCCGGTCGAGGACATCGCCGCGGCGCTGGACGTGCTCGCCTCCCGCACCGGGGTCGACATCCCGATCCATGTGGACGCGGCGAGCGGCGGCTTCGTGGCGCCGTTCCTCCAGCCGGGCCTGAAGTGGGACTTCCGGGTGCCCCGGGTGAAGTCCGTCAACTGCTCGGGGCACAAGTTCGGGCTCGCGCCGCTGGGCGTGGGCTGGGTGGTGTGGCGGGACGCCGCCGAACTGCCCGCCGAACTCGTCTTCCACGTGAACTACCTGGGCGGTGACATGCCCACCTTCGCGCTCAACTTCTCCCGCCCCGGCGGGGAGATCGTCGCGCAGTACTACAACCTGCTGCGGCTGGGCCGGGCCGGCTACCAGGCCGTGCAGCGCGCCTGCGCCGACACGGCGGTGGCGCTGGCCGACTCCCTCGCCGCGCTGGGGCCGTTCCGGGTGCTGCACGACGGCCGCGCCGGGCTGCCGGTGGTCTGCTGGACGCTGGCGCCGGACCACAGCACCTGGACCCTGTACGACCTGGCCGAACGGCTGCGGCTGCGCGGCTGGCAGGTGCCCACCTATCCGCTGCCGGCCGACCGGCAGGAGACCGTGGTGCAGCGGGTGGTGGTCCGGCACGGGGTGAGCCGCGATCTGGTGCAGCTGCTGCTGGAGGACATGCGCGGGGCGCTGGCCGAGCTGGGCCGCCATCCGGCGGCCACAGCCGAGCAGCGCCCCGCGTTCCATCACTGAGCGGGCGGGCCCGCCCGCCGCGTCGTCACCAGTGGACGATGACCTTGTCGCCCTCGCGCACGTCGTCGAAGAGCGCGGCGATGGCCGCCTCGTCACGGACGTTCACACAGCCGTAGGAGCCGCCGTTGTAGCCGTTGGCGGCGAAGTTCTCCGAGTAGTGCACGGCCTGGCCGCCGTCGAAGAACAGCGCGTACGGCATCGGGGAGTCGTACAGCGTGGAGTGGTGGTTGCGGGACTTCCAGTAGACGTCGAACTCGCCCTCACGGGTGGGGTACTCCTCGGTACCGAAGCGCACGTCCATCGTCGTCTGCACCGTGCCGTCGATCACCCACGACAGCGTGTTGGTGGTCTTGGAGATGCACAGCGCGCGCCCGGTCATGCAGCGCTCGTCGAGGTTGGCGGGGGTCTCGACCTCCGGCACCTCGATCGGCGGGAACATGTCGTCCCGGGCCGGCTCGCTGGTCTGCTCCTTCAGCGCGGACCAGGTCGACTCGTCCACCTGGCCGGTCGCCTCGATGCCGGCCGACTGCTGGAAGGCGCGGACGGCGGCCGAGGTGACGTCGCCGTAGTAGCCGGTGGGCTTCTCGTCGAAGTGGCCGAGCTGGATCAGCCGCGCCTGGAGCTCGCGCACCGTGTCGGTGTTGTCGCCGTAGCCCATGACCAGCTGCGGCGGGTACAGCTCCTGCTGGCTGGGGACGGTGCTCAGCTCGGTGATCGCCGACCAGGTGCTCTCGAAGACGGTGCCCGAGACCTCCAGGTCCTGCGCCTCCTGGAAACCGGCGACCGCGCCGACGGTGACATCGCCGTAGAAGCCGGTGGGGTCGGCGGCGAAGTGGTCCAGCTGGGCGAGCCGCGCCTGCAACTCCCGCACCTGGTCCGACTCGTCGCCGAAGTCGAGCACGACCTCCTCGGCGGGCTCCGGCTCCTCCTCCGGCTCCTCGTCGGCCGGCTTGTCGTCCACCTGGTCGGCCTCGGGGGCCGAGTCGGCGGGCGGCGGAGCCGCGTCGTCCGAAGTGCCCTGGCCACCGCATCCGGTCAGCAGCAGAGCCGCCGCGGTGAGCGCCGCGACGGCGACGGACGATCTGTGCATGAGCGCGGAGCGCACCATGTCCCCCTGAAGGTTTCGTAGGTCTCAGTAGTAAAGATGCGCTAACCGGCCGTTCCGTTGCCGACCAGGCCATAACGATGGGGTATCGGAGGTGTGTCGGATGTGCCCATGCGCCGGTCGCGCGCTCCGGGGGCGCGTGTGTCGGCGCGCGCGGCCCGGTTCCATCCCGCTATCGGCGCGCCATTCACCGGCTGTTTGCGCGGGCCGTGCCGGTCCGCCGACCGGCGTAGCCGATGGGGCAGGCCGAAGTCGGTCTGTCTTCGCGCGTCACGGCTGGGCAGGATGGGCGGGTCTATTGTCTTCCGCAGGGTGAGGCGACGGTATGGGAAACAGGACAGCGGCCTTTTTCGATGTCGACGAGACAGTCATCAGGACCAAGAGCATGTTCGCTTTTCTTCGATTCTGGATGGCCGCCAACGGCGATTCGGGCGACGCGTACGAGAAGACGATGGCGGAGATCAGGGCACTCGCCGGGAAAGTCGACCGCAGCGAAGTGAACCGCGCCTACTACCGGCTGTTCGCGGGAATTTCTCTGGACGAACTCACCCGCGCCGGGCAGGAGTGGTACGCGGCCTACCGGGTGACCCCCGACGCGTTCGTGCCGGCCGTCACGGCGGAGTTGACCCGGCACCGTGCCCAGGGTTCCGCCATCGCTTTGGTATCGGGTTCCTTCCGTCCCGTACTGGGGCCGCTGGCCGCGGAGTACGGGGCGGGCCGGCTGCTGTGCACCGAGCCGGTCACGGACGCGGCCGGGCGGCTCACCGGCGAGGTGGTGCGGCCGATGATCGGCCCCGCGAAGGGGGAGGCGGTGGCTGCCGCCATCGCCTCACTCGGCCTGGCGGCGGCCGACTGCCACGCCTACGGCGACCACCTTTCCGACCTGGGCATGCTGCGGCAGGTCGGTCATCCGCACGTGGTGGCCGGCGGTGATCCGGCGCTGCTGGCGCACGCGCGCGAGCACGGCTGGACGGTGCTCCCCGACGGTCCCGCGGCCCGCCCCGCCACCCATTCCGTACCGCATTAATTCTCCATCGGTTTCCCCGGTGCCCGGCAGGTGAACGGCGCGTTATTTCCCGGGCGTTACGGATTCTTTGACTTCTCCGACTTCTTCGGAACAATGCCCGGTGACCCACGTCACATCCGAACTCCTGACCGGTTCCCGGGCAATCCTTGGAGTAACCTTGAAGGGTTGACCGCAGGTCCTGCGAGAACAACTCAAACGGACGGGGAGAAGCCGTGTTGGGTGCAAGGGGAAGTCAGAACGAGAATCACCGAGAACCCGAAATCAACGCCCGTAGAGTCGTGATCGGCATCGGCAACGGACTGCTCCGTTACGGCGTCGAGCGCATGCTTCAGCTGCCGCCCGGAGTGGAGGTGCGGGCCGTCGCCGGTCTCGGCGGCGCGCTCGCCGCCGGACTCGGCGCGGGCGATGTGCTGATCGCCCTGCTCGGTGAGGTCGAGGAGTCCTCGGCGGCCGAGTTACGGCAGCGTGAGGAGCGCGGCGCGAAGATCATGCTGCTCATCGACGATGACGGCCTGGTGGAACTGCCCAAGGTGACAGGATTGCGAGCGGGATTCATGAAGATCGGCAACGTGAACGAGACCACCCTCAACAGGGGCCTGGCCGCCGTCGCCCAGGGCAAGGTCGCCATCCCGCCCGAACTCGCCCACGATCTGCTGGTCCTGGCCACCCAGCGGCACGAACCGGCCCGCTCCCAGCTGCGGCTCACCCCGCGCGAGCAGCAGGCGCTGGTCCTCATGGTGGACGGCATGAGCAACAAGCAGATCGGGCGCCGGCTCCAGATATCGGAGCACGGCGCCAAGCGGCTGGTCGCCAACATCCTGGCCAAGATGGACTGCAACAACCGCACCCTTGCCGTCTCCAGAGCGCTCAGAGAGGGGCTGTACGAGAGATACGCGCGCGCCACGTGAGGGCGAGCGGTGGCCGGACGGGCGCGACGAAGGCGACGCGCCGGCCCCTCACTCCAGCGGTACCGCGTACAGGGTGGCATCGCCCCAGGCGGCCGTGGCCAGCACGCCCGCCGCGTCCACCCCGAGGGCGACCGGGGAGTTCAGCCCGCCGAGCACCGCCTCGGTACTGCCGTCCGGGTCCACCCGCTTGATCTCGCCGGCCGCGCGGTCCACCGCGAACAGCTCGTCGTTCCCGGTCACCACCAGGCCGACGCCGAGGCCGTCGAAGTCCGTGGAGAACGTCTCGACCGTCCCGTCCGGCGTGACCCGGGACAGCTCGCCGCCCACGTAGTTCGACACGAAGATCTCACCGCCGGCGTTCGCGGCCACCCCGACCGGGGTGTGCAGACCCCGCGCGATCACCTCGGCGCCGCCGTCCGGCGCCACCCGCACGATCTCGTCGCTGGCCCGGTTGGTCACCAGCAGATTCCCGTCCGGGTCGAAATTGATGCCGGTGGGGGTGTGGAACCCGGAGGCGAACTCGCTCACCTCGCCGGGCGCGCTCACCCGCACGATGACGTCCCGGGTGTAGTCGGCGACATAGAGGTCGCCCTCCGCGTCCACGGCCAGTCCGGCGGGGGAGCCGAGATCCTCGGCGTACGTCGTACGGGTGCCGTCGGCGGCGATGCGCTCGACCGTGCCCGCCGACCAGTTGGACACGTACACCGAGCCGTCGGGCCCGAAGGCGATCCCGGTCGGCGAGGAGAAGCCGTCCGCGCCGTGCCAGGCGTCGGTCCCGGCCGCCGCGTTCGTGTCCTCGTCGGTGCCCGGTCCGGGGTCGCCGGTGGCGGGCGGGGAGGAGACGGAGGTTCCGCCGGTGGCGGTGTCACCGTCCGCCGAGTCGCCGCCGCCGGCGCACGCCGTCGCGCAGGTCACCAGCAGGCCGGCCATGACAAGTCGCGGCAATAAGGGACGCATGACCACCTCGTGGCAGAAAGGAAAGAGGGCGGGAAACCCCGGTGGGTAAACAACATACAAAATGGAGTGCACTCCAGCGCAAGGGCGAACGGACCACGCTGTCCGTGAACGCCCCGGTGCCCGTTCCGTTTCGTATACGGAACGGTCAGGACAGCCCGGTCAGCCGCGCACGGCGGTACCGGCCGACGCCTTTTCCAGCACCAGCCGCAGCAGCCCGGAAACCGTCAGCTCGGCGGAGAGTTCCTCCTCGTCGACCGGGGTTTCGAACTCCTTCTCCAGCGCGGTCGCCAACTCCACGATGGTCAGCGAGTCGAAGGCCAGATCGTCCAGCGTCGGGTCGCGGTCCAGGGCCGCCGCGTCGACTTCGAAATTTTCTCTGAGGATTCCCGTAACCTTCGCCCGCACGTCCGCTTCCATTCCATTCGCCTCTCTCGTGTCCTGCATGTCCTGAACTCCCTCTCCGCTCGTTCGTATTCAGCCCGCGACCGGCGTGACGTCCGGCCAGCGCAGTACCGTCGATCCCCAGGTGAGCCCGCCGCCGAAGGCCGTCAGCAGCACCCGGTGCCCGGGCCGCAGCCCGCCGCCGAGCGCCGCGTCGGCCAGCGCCAGCGGGATGGAGGCGGCCGAGGTGTTGCCCACCCGCTCGATCTGCGAGACCACCCGCCCGGCCGGCACCCCGAGTTCGGCCGCGACCGCGTCGAGGATCCGCTGGTTGGCCTGGTGCGCCACCACCCGGTCCACGTCCGCGACCGTCCACCCGGTCCGCTCAAGCACCGCACGCGAGGAGGCCGCCATCTGCGCGACCGCCCGCCGGAAGACCTTCTTGCCCTGCATCCGGAAGTACCGGTCACCGCCCACCGGCTGGCGCGAACCGCCCCCCGGCACCGTGATCAGATCGGCGAACGCGCCGTCGCTGCCCAGGTCGAACGGGCCCAGCGCGCCCACCTCGGACGCCTGACCCGCCCGCAGCACCACCGCGCCCGCCCCGTCCCCGAACACCGCGCGGGTGGTGCGGTCCGCCGGGTCCAGGATCGTCGAGTAGGTGTCGGCGCCGATCAGCAGCACCCGCCGCGCGGAGCCGCTCGCGATCAGCCCCGACGCCACCGCGAGCCCGTACACGAACCCGCTGCACACGGCCGCCACATCGAAGGCGGGCACCGGGCCGAGCCCCAGCCGGCTCGCCACCTCGGGGGCGGTGGCCGGGCACGGGCGGTCCGGGGTGGTGGTGGCCACCAGGACGGCGTCCGCCTCGGCCGCGCCCGCCGACTTCAGCGCCCGGCTGCCGGCCTCCACCGCCAGGTCGGAGGTCGCCGTCCCCGGCGCGCTCACATGCCGGCTGCCTATTCCCGTACGGGTGCGTATCCAGGCGTCGCTGGTATCGAGTTCCCCCGCCAGCTCCTCATTCGTGACGATCCTGGGCGGCAGCCACGAGCCGATTCCGGCCAGCACCGCCGCCCGTGCTCCTAATTCCATGTCGGGTCATCTCCTCCAGAGAATCCGGAGGCCCATGGAAGCGCGGAGAACAAAGCGGCGTCAACGCGCAGAGCGGCGACGCCGGCAGTGGATATCGGGGGGCCTGCCCGAAGGGCTACCCCACTCTTCCCGATTGTGGCCGCAGATTCCGGAAACGAGGATGATCCGCGGGCTTCCCGCATCGATGTTACATCTCTATTTCCAGGAGAGGAACGGGAAATGAGCACGCATGTCATGGTGGTTGCGGATCGCTTCAGCGGATTCGCGGGACCTGGCGTGGTCCGCACCGTCTCCGCCCTCGCGGCCGACATCGGCGCCGGCCGGTACGACACGGAAAACGGCGACCCGGAAAGCGGAGAAGCGGACGGCGGCGTCCGCCTCCACGAAGGCCAGGGCGTGGGCCGCTTCGAACGCGCCTATCTGCAGGCCGCGATCGACCGGCGCGGTCTCGCCGACCGCATCCGGTTCGCCGACCCCGGCCTCGAACCGGTCGGGCGCGACATCGTCCACAAGCGCAGCGCCGACAACGTCCTGCTGGCCGGCCTGCGGCGCACCGGCGACCGCACGTACACGGCCGGCATCCGGGTGCACGGCGACAACGAACTGCTGCTGGACCACCAGACCGGCGAGCACGTCCAGGGCATGGTCATCGTCGAGGCCGCCCGCCAGCTGTTCCTCGGCGTCTTCGAGCACGGCTACCGCGACCGCTGGCCGCTGACCAGCTTCTACATCGTGTGGAACTCGGTCCGGCTGGACTTCGCCGGCTTCCTCTTCCCGCTGCCCGCCCAGATCAGCGGCACCGTCCGCGAGATCTCCCTCGAACGCCCCGGTCAGCAGCTGGAATTCGCGCTGCACACCGAGCTGAGCCAGGGTGGCCGGCCGGTCGCCGCCGGGGAGATCGGATTCTCCGCGCTGCCCACCGACCGGATCGCGGCCATCGAACGCCGCAAGGCCGCCCGCGCGGTGAGCGGCGTGCTCGCCAGCGTCGCCGCCTGACACCCCGAACGCCCACCCCCACTCCATCACCCGCCCCGACCACGGAGGAGACCCCCGTGTCCGCACCGCTGCTGCTCGTCACCGAAGTCCCGGTCCTCACCGACGCCGTCGACAAGGCCGCCGAGACCTGGAGCGCCCACCCCACCGCCCCCGGCTCCGCCCTCTTCCGCTCCCTGGACGGCGAAGGGCTGCTGGTCGAGCTGACCCCGCTCACCGGCGCCGACGACATCGCGGAGCACGCCGACGCCCACCGCGCCGCCGCCGACGCGCTCGCCCCGCTGCTGGCCGGCGACTTCCGCCGCCAGGTCGTCGCGTTCGTCGAGGCGCCCAAGGACACCGACGACCCGCTGCCCGCCACCCCGTACCTCCAGCTGCGGCACGTCGAGGTCAAGCCGCCGGTGTACGACGGCTATCGCGCCTGGCGCGAGCGCACCATCTTCGAGGTGGTGCGCGAGCACGCCGAGGTCGAGGTCTTCCTCGCCTACCACTCGCTGTTGTCCACCGAGCCCGGCGTGCTGTTCGTCTCCGGCTTCTCCGTCGAACCCGATACCTACCAGGCGGTGTTCACCTCCCCCGCGTACCAGGAGATCGTCCGCCAGGCCGGCGACACCTACATCACCGACCGGGGCCTGTACACCCGGATCTACGCCCGCGTCACGGCCTGAGCAGGGAAGCGAGCAGCCACATGAGCGACATCGCAGTGATCTCGGGCGCCACCGGCGGCATCGGCGGCGCGATCGCCGAACGCCTGGTGCACGACGGCGCCACCGTCATCCTCCTCGGCCGCGACGCCGCCCGCCTGGAGGCCACCCGCAAACGGCTGGAGGCCGGCGTCCCGGTCGTCCTCGACATCAACGACCCCGACTCCGTGACGGAGGGCATCCGCACCGTCCTGGAACGGTTCGGCCGCATCGACGTGCTCGTCAACGCCGCCGGGGACGGGCCGGTCGCCCCGCTCCTGGAGACCACCGACGCCCTGTGGGACAGCACGATCGGCGGCAAGCTGCTCGGCGCGGTCCGCCTCACCCGTACCGTCGCCCGCGCCATGGTGGAACGGGGCAGCGGCCGGATCGTGTTCATCAATGGCTCCTTCCGCCGCGAGCCCGACCCGCTGTTCGTCATCAACGGCACCGTCAACGCCGGGCTGGGCGCCTTCGCCAAGGCCATCTCCCGCGATCTGGGCGCCCACGGGCTGCGCGTCAACACCGTGGACCCCGGCGCCACCGACACCCCGCTGTGGTCGCGCACCCTGGAGGACCTGGCCCGCCGCTTCGGCGGCACCGCGCGGGAGACCGGCGCGGACTTCGCCGCCAAGACCCCCTACGGACGGCTGCCCACCCCCGAGGACATCGCGCAGGCGGTGGCCTTCCTGCTCTCCCCGGCCGCCGCGCAGATCAACGGCGCGTCGATCACCGTCGACGGCGGCGCCTCGGTGGCGGTGTGATGACGGCGCTCGCGCCCCCGGCCGCGCCGGCCACCGCGCTGCGCGCCCCGCTCACAGCGGCGGCGGCCACCTGCTGCGCCGTGTCCACCGTGTATCTGACCCAGCCGGTCTTCCCCGAGATCGCCGCCTCCCTGGACACCGGCGCGCAGAGCGTACGGCTGGCGTTCACCGTCACCACCCTCGCCTACGCGCTGGCGTTCTTCCTCTTCGGGCCGCTGACCGACCGGGTCCGCACCACCGTGCTCGGCGGCTCGGGCGCGGTCGCCGTCGCCCTTCTGCTCCCGGCGGCAGCCGCCGCGCCGAACCTGCCGCTGTTCGCGGCGCTGCTGACGCTGGCGGGCATCGCCGCGGCCGCGGTGCCCGCGGCGATGATCGCGCTGATGCCCAGGATCGCGCCGCCGGGCCAGACCGGGCTGTACTTCGGGCTGATCATCGGCGCGACCGTCGCGGGGATCACCCTGGGCCGTTCCTTCACCGGTCTGGTCGCGGGCTGGGCGGGCTGGCGGGAGGGGCTGCTGCTGCTGGCCCTGCTGAACCTCGCCGCCGCGTTCGCGGTGACCCGCCTCCCGGCACCACCCGCACCACCGGCGGCGGCGAACTCCCCGGGCCTGGCCCAGGCGTACCGGGCGGCGGCCCGCATGACCACGCACCCGCCGGTACTGCGCCCGCTGGCCATCGGCTCGCTGCTGTTCTTCGGCTACCTGGGCGTCATCACGTTCCTCACCTACCGGCTGCGCGGCGAACCCTTCGGCTACGGCGCGGGCGCGATCGGCGCGGTCAGCCTCGCCGGACTGATCGGCGTCGCCGGGGCGCCGCTGGCCGGCCGCCTGAGCAGCCGGATCGGCGCCCGCCGCATGGTGCTGCTCGGCCTCGCCCTGGTGGCGGCCGGCATCGGCGCGCTGGGCGTGGCCACCGGCCCCGTGCTGCTGACGGCGGGCGTACTCCTCGTCTTCCTCGGGGTGTTCTCCTGCCAGCCGGCCGTCCTGGTGCTGCTGGCGCGGGCCGCCCCGCCGGAGCGGGCGGGCGCCGCGTCCTCGCTCTACCTGCTCGTATGCCTGCTGGCCGGCTCGCTGTCCAGCGCGGCGCTCGGCCCGGTGTGGTCGGCGGGCGGCTGGGCCGCGGTGACCGGCACCGGGGCGGCGGCCGTCGCCGGGGCGCTGGCCCTGGCCTTCCTCGGCTTCCCGCGAACGGAGGAGACCCCCCGATGAGTACGCGTCTGTCCCGCACCTACGCACTGGACCTCACCACGCAGGGGCCGCCCTACCCACCGAGCGAGATCATGAACGAGGACGGCGACTTCGTGGTCCTCGGCATGCTCAACCACGCCTCTGGGGAGCGCTCGTGGGGTGCGGCGATCGTCAGCGCCGCGAGCGAACTCCCGCCGTTCGGCGAGCAGGCGCCGTACACCATCGTCCGCGAACTGGCGCCGGACGGCGCCGGCGACGAGGACATGGTGCTGTACACCCTGCCGCTCCCGCTGCCGTGCACCAACTACTCCATGGTCTTCGCCCCCGAGCAGCGCCCGGGGGCGGGGCGCGAGGTACGGCCCAGCTATCCGCTGCACCGCGCGCCGATCCCGGATCTGCGGCCGGAGGACGGCCCGAAGGTCACCGAACCGATCACTTACGGCCAATGGTTACGGGCCCGGGGCGAGCTGGAGGTGACCCAGTCCGCCGACCGGCGCAGCGCCGACTTTCGTATGCGATGCGAGGGGCTGATCCCCAACAGCCTGTACACGGTGATGTCGCTGCGCGCGCACGACCTCGACCCGGCGGGACCCACCCGGCCCGGACCGCTCGGCGTCCCCAACGTCTTCGTGACGGATGCCACGGGCGCGGCCAGCTACGGCGCGACCCTGCCGAACCCGTTCCCGGTGGACCCGGGCGGCAACCGGATCGTCAACGTCATCGTGCTGTGGATGAGCTATCAGACCAGCTACGGCGGCGCGATCGGCTGGTACGGCCTGGGCGGTGACATCCACGCCCAGCTGAAACTCAAATCCCTCGCATTTCACGAGTTCGCCACACAACCCTAGGAGCGATTCATGCCCTTTATCACGGTGACAACCTGGCCGAATCAGACCGATGAGAAATGCCAGGAGCTGATCGAGGAGATCACCAAGGCCACCCATGCCGTGACCGGCGCACCCCTGGACAAGATCGCCGTCGTCATCCAGGAGATTCCGCAGAATCGCTGGGGCGAGGGTGGGATCATGGCCACCCATCCGGAATTCCCCGAACTCAGCCGGCGGCGGGGCTGACCGTACGCCGTACAAGGAGCGACCGACCATGGCAGCGAACGACCGCGACCGCTTCGGCGAGGGCCTGACCATCCTGCGGGAACTGGCGGGCGAGGAACATCCGTCGGTGCTCGACAGCTTCTCCGACGTGGCCCCGGACCTGGGCAGATTCACGGTCGAATTCCCGTACGGCGACATCTACGCGCGGCAGGCACTCACTCTGCGGCAGCGCCAACTGGCCACCATCGGCGCCCTGACGGCGCTGGGCCACGCGCTGCCGCAGCTGCGCTTCCACATCAACGGCGCGCTGAACGTGGGCTGCACCCGCCGCGAGATCACCGAAGCCATCATGCACGTGGTGATCTACGCGGGCTTCCCGGCGACCATCAACGCGCTCACGGTGGCCAAGGACGTCTTCGGGGCCGCAGGACAGGAGCGGGGGAACGAGGAGGAGAACACCGCGCGGAACGCGGAGGAAACCGCCGGGGAGGAATCCGGGGAATCCCGCTACGACCGCGGCTGGCGGGCCCTGAGCGATATCGACGGAGAGGCGGGCGAAGCGGTCATCAAGAGCCTCGCGGACATCGCCCCCGATCTCGCCCGCTACATCATCGAATTCTCCTTCGGCGACATCTACGTGCGCCCAGGACTCGATCTGCACGCGCGGGAAATCGTGACCATCGCCGCCTGCACCGCCCTGGGAACGGCCCGCCCTCAGCTGAAAGTCCATGTGCACGGACTGCTGAATGTGGGCGGCAGCAAGGAGGAAGTCGTGGAAACCATTCTCCAGATGGCCGTCTACGCCGGATTCCCCGCCGCCATCAACGGCATCACGGCGGCCCGCGAGGTCTTCACCGAACGCGCCGCCTCCTGACCACCGCCCCGGCGGCCCTCCCGCGACGATGCTCCGGGAGGGCCGCCGGGGCGCGGGTGCCGCGGTCGTGATCACGGACAGGGCCGTCGTCCCGGACACGCTCTTCGCCCGCCTGCCCGAGTCCCCGCGCCGGACCTGGACCCGGACCCGGCGCGAGGCCGGGCCCGGGTCCGCCGCCGGTGCCGCCTGGGTGCCGGCGCCGGCGTGGTGCCGCGTCAGAACAGCGCGGACACCAGCGTGCGCAGCCCCGCACCGGCCGGTGTGACCGTGCCGGTCGCCGCCGCGGACGCGGTGTGGCCCTCGTGCGCGCTGTGGTCGGTGTGCTCGGCGTGCCCGCTGTGGGACACCGCGGCCGCCGCCTCGGCGGTGGCGGCCAGCTCGTTGACCTCCTCCGCGCTCAGCGTCTCGCCGTCACCCATGGTGACCTGGCCGTTGCCGCCGTCGAAGACGATGTCGGAGCAGGAGTAGAAGTTCTCCTGGCTGTCGGAACGGATCCAGTGCACGTACAGCATGTGCGTGCCGGTCCGCTGCGGCAGCTGGACGTTCCAGTAGTAGTGGCCGTCGTCGGAGCCGACGCTGCCGCGCTGCGGCGGGTTGGTCACCGAGTTGATCTGCTCCAGGTCACCCCAGCCCAGGGCGCCGCCGTTCCAGCCCTGCTTGGTGATGTACACGTTGAACTGACCGGGGTGGTGCGCCCAGTTGCTGTGCCGCAGCTCGATGTTCTGGCCCGAGGTGAGGTGCGTGACGGGCCAGTCGCTGCGGACCGCGTCGTAGGAGGAGAAGTTGAACGGGCCCCGGTTGCCGCCGCTGCACAGCTGTCCGTCCGGGATGTAACCGCTGGTACGGCCGGCCCCGTTGGAGTCCAGGACGGCGAACCAGTTGTAGAGCGGGCCGGTGCCGGTCGCCTGCACCGCCGCCGCGCAGGCGGGGTTGGTCGGCATCTGGGTGCTCGAGTTGCGCTGCAGGTCCAGGTAGCACAGGTAGGTCCGCGCGCCCGGCAGGGTGGTCGAGCCGTGGGCGGAGGCGGGGGAGGGGATCAGCGCGGCCACGAGGCCGAGGACCGCGGCGCCGAGTACGGCCAGCAGCCGGGCCTTGCGCGTGGTGGGGGGATGAGTGCTCACGGTTCTCCTTGTCAGGGGATGGACCGTGACAGGCATGCGGCAGCGCCGGCCCTGTAGGTCGTACGGGCCGGCGGTACCGACGGCCCGTCGCCGGTACTTCAGTCCGTGCATGGGAGCGCTCCCGCACAACAAAATAGCGCCCTGTGGCCCTTTCCAGAACCCCCTCCGCACGCGCTGGGGCCGACAGTTCCTCGCGCAGGACGCCGACGCCGGGCGGGACGGCGGCGGCCGGGCCCCGCCGGACGCGGCCGACGATCACGGTGACCAGCGAGAGCCCGGTCACGCGGACCAACAGAGCCGGTGACGAGCGGCCCCGGGCCGGTCGGCGGGGCGCGCCGCACGGTTACGGTGATCACGCGTGGACGAACCCCAGGAACCGGAACCCCCGACCAGGAGACAGGCAGCCACCCATGACGACCGTCGACATCCCCACCCCGGACGGCATCGCCGACGCGTACCTCGCCCACCCCGCCGACGACCGCCCGCACCCGGCCGTCCTCATGTACATGGACGCCTTCGGCGTCCGCCCGCCCCTCAAAGCCATGGCCGACCGCCTCGCCGCGGCCGGCTACACGGTGCTGCTGCCCAACGTCCTGTACCGCCAGGGCCGCGCTCCCGTCCTCGACCTGCCCGCGTTCATCGGCCCCGCCGAGCGGCCCGCGCTCTTCGACCGCCTGGGCCCGGCCCTGCGCGCCCTCACCCCCGAGGCCGCCCGGCGCGACGCCGCCGCCTACCTCGACTGGCTGGCCGCCTCACCGCTCACCACCACGGGCCCCGTCGGGATCACCGGCTACTGCATGGGCGCCGCGCTCGCGCTGCGCACCGCCGCTACGTACCCGGACCGGGTCGCCGCCGCCGCTGGCTTCCACGGCGCGCGGCTGGCCACCGACGCGCAGGACAGCCCGCATCTGCTCGCCGGCAGTGTGCGGGCCGAGCTGTACTTCGGCCACGCCGACCAGGACACGAGCAACCCGCCCGAGCAGATCGACCGCCTGGAGGAGGCCCTCACCTCGGCGGGGGTAGGGCACCGGTCCGAGGTCTACGCCGGCGCCCGGCACGGCTTCACCCAGGCCGACACCGCCGCGTACAGCGCCGAGGCCGACGCACGCCACTGGCGGGCCCTGCTCGATCTCCTGGGCCGCACCCTCACCCCCTGAACCGGGGGAGCGGCGCTACGAACGCCGGCGGGGCCGCCCGCGCCGCGCCCCGCCCTTGCCGCCGGAGGAGGACGGGGACGGGGACGGGGACGGGGAGGCGGACGCCCGCCGTTCGGCCCGCGCCTTCGCCTTCGCCTTGGCCTTCACCTTCGGCGCCGGCTCGGCCTGCTGCCGCCCGCGCGAACTGTTCACGGTCCGCCCCCGGACGATCCCGATGAACTCCTCGACCAGCTCACCCGGCTCCCCGTCCGCCCGCCAGGCGAGCCCCACCCGCGAGGCGGGCGCGTCCGTGACCGGCCGGTAGGTGAGGTCCTTGCGGTGGTACAGCCGGGCCAGCGACTGCGGTACGACCAGCACGCCCACCCCGGCCGCGACCAGCTCGATCGCGTCCTCCGTGGTGGCGGGCCGCTCCATCGCGGGCCGCCCCGGCAGCCGCTCCCACTCCAGGGTGTCGTCCAGCGGGTGGAACACCACGTCATCGGCGAGGTCCGCGACCGTCACCTCGTCGGCCGCCACCACCACGTGGTCCTTCGGGACGACGACCACGGTGGTCTCGGTGTAGAGGGGGATCACATCCAGCCCCTCGCGGTCCTGCGACATCCGCAGCAGCGCCGCGTCGGCCCGGCCCTCCCGCAGGGCACCGGGGGCCGTGGCCGCCGCCGTCGCGTCGAGCACGAGCGGGACGCCGGGCAGCCGCTCGTTCCAGATCCGCACCCACTTGCCGGGCGTCACACCCGGTACGTAAGCGAGCCGGAACGTAGGGGCAGCGTCCGTGTCCGAGTCCGTCACAACATCAGGCTATCCGGTCATGGTCGGAGGTATCGCGCGCGCTCGCTACGCTTGGGCCCATGAGCTCGAACCGGACCGACCAGACGATGAAGCCCGCCACGGCGGCGAAGAAGCTGGGTGTGTACCTCCCCGCCACCCCCGCCGAGTTCCAGGAGGGCGTCGTCACCCGCAGCGAACTGAACGCGCTGCAGGCCGATCCGCCCCAGTGGCTCCAGACCCTGCGCGCCGAGGGGCCCCACCCGCGGCCCGTGGTGGCCGCCAAGCTGGGCATCTCCATCGCGGGCCTGGCCCGTGGCGGGGTGACCGACCCCCTGACCACGGCGCAGATCGAGGCGCTGAAGACCGACCTCCCCGACTGGCTCCAGCAGGAACGCGCCACCCAGGCCGACGTCCGCAAGGAAGCCGTCCGCGTCAAGGAGAAGCAGGAGCAGCAGGAGAAGCAGGAGCGGGAACAGCAGGACAAGCGCGACAAGCCCACCCGCCCCTCCCGCACCAACGCGCCGCGCCGCCGTTCCTGACCGGACGGCCCACCGCCGTCAGCCGACCGGCTCGGCCCCGGCCTCCCGCAGCACCGCGAGGACCTGGGCCGCGGCCCGGTCCGCTCCGGCCAGCAGGGGGGACGGCGTTCCCGGGGTGGCGCCGATCGCCGAACCCGGCTGCACCGCCTCCGCCGGTATCCCCAGCACCACGACACGCTCGTCCGCGACCCCGGCCGCGTCCAGCAGGTGGAAGCCGTCCGGGGTCACGTCCAGGGTGCCGCTGGTGGGTGGTGGGCCGTGGTCGCTGGGCCAGTGATGCAGCCGCGCCCGGCCCGCGCGCAGCAGCCCCGCCAGCAGCGGGTCGTCGGTGTCCGTCACGATCCCCTTCGACATGCGGGTCTCCACGAACGCCCGGGCCCGCACCGGCGCGTCGCGCCGCACCGCCGACCGGCCGGTGAAGGCGCCGTCCTCGTGGGTCACCGTGGTGTTCTCGCCCAGCAGGTCGAGGACGCCCGCGTCGATCAGGGCCAGCACCTGCGCCGTACGGTGCGGCGGCGGCCCCGACGCCAGGGCGAGGCCGAGCGCGGTGAACCAGCCGTCGATGTCCCGCGCCACGCTGCGGCCGTCCAGGGCGCCGCGGGTCACCAGGCGCCGCACCGGGCCGCGTACCGCCGCCATGGCCCGGTTGACGGTGTTGCGCGGGTGGGTGAGCGGGGCGTGCATCGCGTCGAGTTCGTCCTCGACGTGCTCGCGCACCCACCGCCGCCACGTCCCCGGATCCACCGGTCCCGCGCCGCGCGGCCGGTCAAGACGCGTCACCGACAGCGCCCAGCGCTCGTCGGCGACCGCCCCCGCCACCACCGCGTCCACCGCGGCGTCGTCCGGCGCCGCCCGCAGCGCGGCGAGCAGCTCCGCCTCCGCCGCCCCGGTCACCAGCGCCCGGGGCCGGTGCGCGAGCAGCGTGGACAGATGCGCCCAGGCGAACTCCCGCGCCAGCTGCGGCCACACGTCGCGGCGGAAGTCCTGCCCCGGTACGGCGGCGATCCGCTCGAACCACTCCCGGGTGGCCAGCCGGGGCTCGTACCGGGGCGGGAAGCCCCGCGGGTACGCCGCCTTCGACCGGTAGGGCAGCCCGCGCCGCGAACCCGCCACCAGGTGCGGCTCACGCCCGCCGGGCACATAGCGCAGCCGGGCGGGGCGCGCCGGGTCCCCGGCGGGTTCGAAGTGGCCGCCGCGTCCTTCGGTCAGCAGCGCGACCACATCGAAGAAGTTGGCGCCGAGCCCGGTCACCAGCACGCTTTCGCCGGCCGAGACCCGGTCCCAGTCACGTTCGGCGGGCATGCCGGGCTCGATGTACACCAGGCCGTCGCGCTCCGCCGCGGCCACCAGTGCGCGCTCCCGCGCCGAGCGTCTGGCCTGCACCATGCCCTGGGCGAGGATCACGAACCGGCCGGTCAGCGTCCCCCCGTCGGCCAGCAGTACCGTACGGGCACCGTCCGCGTCCCCGGTCCGCTCCAGCCCGGTGGCGGTGCCGAGCACCCGGGTCACCCGCACCCGTCCGGTCGCCTCCGCCCGCGCCAGCTGCTCGCGGTAGTACACGCCCTGGATGCGCCGGCTCGGATAGGACCACGGCCGCAGGGCCGCCGCCTCGGCCGCGACCCACGCGGGCCGGTCCGGCAGCGCGGTGCTCTCCCGCGCCCAGGTGAGCAGATCGGGGCCCGGCGTCACCGGGCCCGTCATCGGCGTGGACGCGTCCGGGTAGATGGTGGTGTGCGCGCTGTAGGTGTTGTTCAGCAGCAGCGGCGACTGGTCCGTGCGCCAAGTGGCACCCGCGCCTACCTCCACGCGGTCCAGCACCGCCACCCGTACCGGCGGCGCGCCGTCCGGGTGCCGGGCGGCCAGCCGTTCCACGACGGAGACCGCGCGCGGCCCGCCGCCGACCACGACCACGTCGTAGGCCCTCACGCGGCCTCCAGCGCGGAGGGCCGTACCTGGACGCCGTTCTCGCCGTGCGTCACCCGTACGTCGAGTCCGTACACCCGGCTCAGCACGTCGGCGTCGAACGCCCGCGCGGGCGGCCCGTCGGCGACGATCCGGCCGCCGTCCAGCAGCACCGCCTGGTCGCAGAAGTGCGCCGCGTGGTTGAGGTCGTGAATGGCGATCAGCGCCGTGACCCCCTCCTCCCGGGTCACCGAGCGGACGATCTGCAGCGTCTCGATCTGGTACCGCAGGTCGAGCGCGGAGGTGGGCTCGTCCAGCAGCAGTACCCGGGGCTGCTGGGCCAGGGCGCGCGCGATGAGCACCCGCTGCGCCTGCCCGCCGGAGAGCTGGGACATCGGGCGGTCGCCCAGCTCCGCCAGGCCGAGCCGTTCGATCGCGGCGTCCACGATCTCCCGGTCCGCGCGGGTGGGGCGCAGCCCGATGTGCGGGGTGCGGCCCAGCAGCACGGCCTCCCGTACGGTCTGCTCGAACGGGGTCGCCCCCGACTGCGGTACGTACGCGACGACCCGGGCGTGCTCGCGGCGCGGGGCGGTCAGCAGGTCCCGGCCGCCGAAGGAGACGCTGCCGCCGGCCGGGGTCAGCACCCGGGCGATGATCTTGGTGAGGGTGGATTTGCCGGAGCCGTTCGGGCCGAGCAGGGCGCAGAACGCGCCCTCCGCCACCCGCAGGTCGACGCCCTGCAGGACCGGGTTGCGCCGGTAGGCGAACCGGACCGCGCCGATGTCGAGACTCACTGGGCGGCCCTCCGGGTGAGGATGAGGTTGATGAAGATCGGGGCGCCGATGAACGCGACGACGATGCCGACGGGGATGACCGACGGGGCCAGCACCGTACGCCCCACCGTGTCCGCGATCACCAGCAGCAGACCGCCGGTCAGGAACGAGAACGGCAGCAGGTAGCGGTGGTCGGCGCCGATGGCCAGGCGGGCGATGTGCGGTCCGACCAGGCCGACGAAGCCGATCACGCCGCAGAAGGAGACCACGACGGCGGCCAGGACGACGGAGACGACGATGAGGCCGACCCGTACGGCGGTGACGTTCACCCCCAGGCTCTTGGCGGCGTCGTCACCGGCGAAGGCGATGGCGTTGAGGTCGCGGCTGAACCACAGCAGCAGCGGCAGCGCGGCCAGGGTGCACGCCCCCACGACGACGACATCGCCCCAGCCGGCGTTGTTCACCGAGCCGAAGGTCCAGCGCACGATGGCCTGGAGGGTGTTCTCGTCCGCCACGAACTGGAGGGCGGCGGTCATCGCCTCGAACAGCTGGGTGAGCGCGATGCCGAGCAGCAGCAGGGTGGCGGTGGACATCGCCTTGGCCGAGGCCAGCCCCAGCACCACGGCGGACACGGCCAGCGCGGTGACCAGCGCGCTGCCGATGACCAGCCACGACCCCGAGCCGGCCGAGCCGCCGGTGAGCAGGATGGCCAGCGCGGCACCGAAGGCGGCGGCCGGCGAGACACCGAGCGTGAACGGGGAGACCAGCGGGTTGCGCAGCAGGCCCTGCATCACCACGCCCGCCAGGGAGAGCGCGGCGCCGGCCACGAAGGCGAGCAGCACCCGGGGCAGCCGCAGGTTGACGATGATCGAGTAGGTCTGGGCGAAGTCCCGCTCCAGCACGCCGCCGAGCACGGCGAGCCGGATCGCGCGCCACACGTCCAGGAGCCCGGCGCCGGCCGTTCCGGCGGTGACGGACCAGGTGAGGACGAGGACGGTCAGCGCCGTACCGGCCCACAGGACGGCGGGGCGGCCCAGCCGGGCGCCCCGGGTGCGGCGCTTTTCGGGGGCGGGGCGCGGGCCGGGGGCGGTGCCGGGGCCCGCCGCGGTCGCCGCGTCCCTCGTGGTGATGCTCATCGCCGCTCAGCCCGCCTTCTGGATGTACGCGTCGTCGCCGGGGTAGTCCGCGCCCTGGAACTCGGTGGCCCAGCGCTCCAGGTACGTGCCCGGGTCGACGTCGGCGAACTCCTGCGGGTGCAGCCAGCTCGCCAGGTACAGCGCGCCGATGGCCTTGGACAGGCCGCTGGTGGCCCAGCCGTTGGTGACGAAGACCCGGTCCTCGGCGACGGCCGTGAGGTCCTGCCAGCCGGCCCGGCCGGTGAGTTCGGCGGCCAGGGTGTCGAAGCGCTCCTGGCCGGTGGGTTCGGCGGAGGGCCCGAACTCGTGGACCACGACCTGCGGGTCGCGCTCCAGGATCGAGGCGGGGTCCACGGTGGTCTCGGCCTGCTGGTCGCCGCCGGTGTCCAGGTCGCCGTAGATGTTCTCGCCGCCGGCGGCGACGATGATCTGGTCGAAGCCGGAGCCCGGGAGGCCGGTGAGGTAGGGCTGCTCGGTCTCCCAGTACACGCGGACCGGGTCGGTGCCGGCCACCCGCTCGCTGATCACGTCGAAGATCTCGTCGTAGAACCCGGAGACCCGCTGGGCTCCTTCGGTCTCGCCGAAGACCTCGCCCAGCAGTTCCACGGTCTCGTGGAAGACGTCGAAGTCCCAGGCGGTGGCGACCACGACGGGGATGCCGAAGGGCTCCAGCTGCCGGGCGGCCTCCTGCCAGGCGCCGTTGCGCGGGATGATGAGGACATCGGGGTCGAGTTCGGCGACCGACTCGTAGTTGATCTCCTGGAGGTCCTCGCTGACCACCTCGTCGTCGGATATGCCCAGGTAGGGCAGCCGGGCGGCGGAGACCCGGTCGTAGCCGACGACCCGGTCGCCGGCGCCGATGGCCTGGGCGAACTCGTTGCCGTAGCTGTTGAGGACGACGGCGCGCTCGGCGGGACCGTCGAGTTCGACGGTGCGTCCGGCGTCGTCGACGACCGTGAGCGTCCGGTCACCGCCGCCGTCACCGCTGCTGTCGTCCGTCTCCTTGACCACGGTGCCGCACGCGCCCAGGGACAGCACGACACCGGTGACGGCGGCGAGGGCGGCGGTGCGGGAAAGCCGTTGGCTCATGATGAGGGGTTCCGTTCTGCGGGTGGGTCAGCGGGTGGGGGTGGGCGCGGCGTCCGGCCAGTACGGGTCGCCGAGGCTGAGCATCAGCCGGTTCGCCCAGCCGAAGAACGCGGTGGCGGCGACCAGGTCGGTCAGCTCGGTGTCCGCCAGTCCTTCGGCGCGCAGCCGGTCCACGTGGGCGGTGGTGGCGCTGACCGGCGTGGTGGCCAGCGCGGCGGCGAACTCGATGACGGCGGCCCACCGCGCGTCCTGCCCGGCGGCGAGCGGAGCGGTGGCGGCCGGAAGCCAGTCGGCGTCCCGCTGGAGGGAGACGCCGAGCAGCCGGTCCACGTCCTCGGGCCGCTTCGACATCTGGGCGGACTTGCGGGCGTGCACGGAGGCGCAGTAGACGCAGTCGGTCACCTTGCTGGTCGCGGCGGCGGCCAGTTCGCGTTCGGCGCGGGGCAGCCCTTCGCGGGTGGCGAAGATCGCGGCGTCCAGGGAGGTGCGGGCGGCCAGCACCCGGGGCAGCCGGGCCAGCAGCCGGAAGTACTCGCCGTTGGTCTTGCCCCGGAAGGAGTCCTCCTGCTCGGGCGTGAGTTCGTCGGTGGGCACGGGGGGCACCCAGGCAGTCCAGGACAGCAGCTCGCGGGTGTACACGATGGGGCGCTCGCGTCCGTTGGACGCCACCCGCGCGGTGCTCTTGGTGCGGCCCCGCCCGGGCGTGGGGCGGCGCGGCGTGTCGGCCGGCTCGGGGTCCTGCCCCTGGAGCAGCCGCAGTCCCTGGATGGCGCGCGCCTGGAAGGCGGTGAACGCGGCGACCTGCGAGATGACGACGATGTCGTCGGGCGTCCAGCCGGCTTCGGTCAGCAGGTCGAGGTCCGCGCGGGTGGCCAGGGCGGGGGAGACGGAGATGAGGTCGACGTGGGCGGCGGCGGCGCGCAGCGCGGGGTCCTCGGGCAGTTCGTCGCCGAGCAACGCGGTGTCCGCCCCGAGCCGTACGTGGTCCCGGACGAGCGCGTCGACGCCGTGCCGGCGCGCGGCCAGGGCGGCCAGCCCCCGGCGTACCGGTACGCTCACCGCCGCCTCGCCGCCGAACAGCGCGTCCGAGGCTTCCTGGGCGCGCTGCGCGACCAGCGGTTTGGTAGCCCTGGCTGCCGCGATCCGCTCGTCGAGCCCGGCCAGTCGGGCGATGTCGTCGGGGGTGGTGCTCATGAGTTCCGCCTCGTGGTGCTCGGTCGCGTGGTCGGCCGAGGCACGGGCAAACATGTCGAAATCGTCGAGGACGAGAACGAGGTCTCACGAGGAGCACGCTTGCCGCATCACCGCAGCCCGGTCGTCGGTCCCGGGGGCACCCCGCCGTGCAGGAGGGTTGCCGGCCAGCGAGCCGGGACTTGGCGCTGGCGCTCTTGACCTGATCAGCAACCTAGCACCACCGACTCCGCGCGAAACACCCACTGTCCGCCATATGAGACCAAGGCGTCTCACGCGGAGGGGCAGCCCAGTTCTCGCAAGGGCACCCTGTCCGTCATGTGAGACACGCACACGGGTGCGCACGTGGGGACGGGCCCCGGATCGGCGACCCGGGGCCCGCGTGCTCAGGGGGAGATCAACAGGAGGAGCCGACCTTGAAGGAGGTCATCTTGTCGTTGAAGTGGGAGGCCACCGCCGCCTCGGACTTGCCCGGGCCGACGGAGAACATGCAGCCGGTGTACTTGTCGTGCTGGTAGACGGCGACCGTCTTGTCGGTGCGGTTCCAGTAGGAGGTCATCTTGTCGTTGAAGTCGTTGCCGACGTTGGACACGGAGCTCTTGGACTGCAGGAACTTGCCGGTGTAGCTGGAGTGCTCCCACACGCAGAAGTTCCCGGCAGAGCACTGACTGGAATCAGCCGCCGCCGGCACCGCCGCCAGCCCCGCGGTCGCCACCGCGAAGGTCAGCGCCGCCCCGATGCTCGCCAGACGTGAGGCAATCTTCCGGTTTTCCACCTGACATCCCCTATGCCTTGTGTGCCTGTCATCGCACGATGTGTGCGGAAGAATGCTAGGAGCGCCACGGTTGCCCGGACCAGAGCACCTACGACCGCACGACCATCGAACCGCTCCTCAACTCACGCTGGAATCAGTCGAGTTGCAAGGCCGGCGCCGGGACCGGATCCCCCTGAACGAGTGACCGGCCCGGCGCCGGGATGACGCCCGCGAGACACCCCGACCGAACGCCCCACACCTCACCCCCGCCCCGGTCACCACCACGCCCTCCCGAGCGCTGCCCCTTGCGCCGGACCCCCTCTACGCTGCCCACTGCCGGACGGTGCGCGCGGATGCCGAACACACCGAAGAACGCCGTCGTCGGCATCCGCAGAGAGCTTCGCCGGGACCGCGCGGAAGCCGAGATGCGAGCCGCCCTCGCCGTACTGTCCGGAGCGGATGACGACGAGCGGCAACCGACTGAACACGGCAGCCGCTCACGCTCTCTTCACACCAATGCGCGCAGTAGCTAGCCTGATCTGCAGAGTCACCGGTGATGTCTGGGGGGAAGATGTCCGGTTCGACGCATGCCTGGTTGCTCGCCGCAGTCGCTGATTTCGGCCGGGAATCGCAACGGAAACTGTCCGACGGTTTCGACCGCGAGGCCTCGATCCGGGGTCCTTTGGAGGGCCTGCTGCAGGCCGTGGGGGCCCACCATCAACAGAACGAGGTCACCTGGCACGACGAGCACCCCGTCCCGGAGTTGGGCGTACGACTCGACTACGTCATCCGTGCGGCAGGTGCACTCACCGGCTACATCGAACTGAAACGTCCCGGCCTCTCGATCGACCCGTCGACCTTCCGCGCACAGAACAAGAGACAGTGGGAGCGGCTGCGCGACCTCCCCAATCTGCTCTACACCAACGGCACCGACTGGCGCCTCTATCGGCACGGTCATCTGGTGACCGAGGCGAGGTTCAACGGGAGTCTGAGGGCGCTGGGCGACAAGCTGGCCCCGACGGACGCCGATGTCTTCGACGCACTCCTCAAGCAGTTCCTGCTGTGGCGACCCCTCAAGATCGCCAACGTTGCGCGGCTGGTCCAGCAGGTGGCGCCACTGTGCCGCCTGCTGCGCGGCTCGGTGCTCGAACAGCTCGCCGCCGAGGCGAGGTCGTCCGCCTCACCGGATGACTCCCGAGCACGGCCCTTCACCGGTCTCCGCAATGACTGGCGCCAGTTGCTTTTCCCGACGGCCGATGATGTGACATTCGCCGACGGGTACGCCCAGACGGTCACCTTCGCTCTGCTTCTGGCTCGCGCCGAGGGACTGCTTCAGGAGGACAGCACGCTCCACGAAGTCAGCCGCCGGCTGGACGCCGGACACGCGCTGATGGGCCGGGCGCTCGACCTGCTCACCGGACACGTCGGTGAACGCTTCGTCCTCAGCCTGGAGTTACTCAAGCGCACCGTGGCGCAGGTCGACTGGCCGGCGATCGAGTACGGCAACAAGGACGCCTATCTCCACCTGTATGAGCACTTCCTCGATGTCTACGACCCGGGCCTCCGACAGAAGAGCGGTTCCTATTACACGCCCCGCGAAGTCGTGACGGAGATGGTGCGTCTCACCGAGGACGTCCTGGTCAGCAGGCTCGATTACACCGAGGGCCTGGCCTCGGACAAGGTCCGGATCGTGGACCCGGCGATGGGCACGGGAACGTTCTTGCATGCCGCCATCGAGCGCGTCGCCGCGCGGGCCGAGGAACACCGCGGCCCGGCCATGCGTGCCGACGCCGTCGCAAGGCTCGCCGGACGGCTGCACGGGCTGGAATTGCAGATGGGTCCGTACGCCGTGGCGGAGCTACGGACCACTGCGCTGCTCAAACGGCACGGCGCGAACGCTCCCGTCGGCGGGCCGCACTTGTACGTCACCGACACCCTCGACAATCCACACACCGAAACGGACTATCTTCCCTCCACCTACGACGCGATTTCGGACTCCCGCCGACGCGCCAACCGGCTCAAGGCGAAGGTCCCGGTGACCGTCGTCATCGGAAACCCGCCCTACGACGACAAGGCGGAAAACCGCGGCGGGTGGGTGGAGAAGCGGGAAACGCGCGGCGAGATCCCACTCCTGGACGACTTCCGCCTGCCGGGAAACGGCAGATACGAACACATCCTGAAGAACATGTACGTCTACTTCTGGCGCTGGGCGACGTGGAAGGTGTTCGACGCCCACCCCGATGACCAGCACGGTGTCGTGTGCTTCATCACCCCGTCCGGCTGGGCCACGGGCCCCGGCGGACGCGGGATGCGGGATTACCTCCGTCGCACCTGCGACGAGGGGTGGATCATCAACCTGAGCCCGGAGGGCCAGCGGGCGGATGTTGGCACCCGTGTCTTCCCGGCGGTCGCGCAGCCCCTGGCGATCTGCGTCGTCGTGCGCCGGGCGGGCGCCACGCGCGGGCCCGGGCATCGGGCCAACCTGCACTATCGCTCCGTGGCCGGACGCCGGACGGAGAAGTTCAGCCAACTGCGCGAACTGCGGTTGGACGATGGGGGATGGCGACCTGTTCACACCGGTGCCACGGAGCCGTTCACCCCGCGGACGGCATCGAGCTGGGGTGAATACCCGGCACTCGGCGACCTCTTTCCGTGGGGCAGCCCCGGCGTGAAGGCCAATCGCGCCTGGGTCAGCGACCCCAGCCCCGAGACCTTGCGTCGACGATGGCGGCGGCTTTTCGCGGAGACCGACCCGGAGCAGCGGTCAGCGCTCTTCAAGGAGACACGGGACCGTACGCTGGCCGGTTTCACGGACCACGCGACACGGGGAAACGAGGTCGCGACGCGCGTGGATGCGGAGCAGCCGGAAATCGTTCGCTACGCACAGCGCAGCTTCGACCGACAGTGGCTGATCAGCGATACGCGCGTCGTGGACTTCCCGCGCCCAGACCTCTGGTCCGCGCGCCGGTCGGAGCAACTGTTCCTCAACCAGCAGTCCTCACAAGCCATTGAGTCGGGCCCGGCGGTGGTCGCGACCCACCTCATCCCTGACACGCACCACTTCAACGGCCGCGGTGGCCGCGTCATGCCCTTGTATCACCCCGACGGCTCGGCCAACGTTCCCCATGGGCTGGTGACTCACCTTGCCCGCGCCCTGGGACTCGGGACCCTCCCGGTCGCGGACCTGGCTGCCTACGTCGTCGCCGTAACGGGGCATCAGGGCTTCACCGACTGCTTCCGCGAGGACCTGCTCACCCCCGGCGTGCGCGTCCCGCTGACCCGGGATCCCAGGTTGTGGCACCGGGCGGTCGGCCTGGGACGGGAGGTGCTCTGGGCGTCCACGTACGGTGAACGCTTCGCCGACGGGTCGGCCGACCGTCCCCCCGGCAGTGTCGAATTCGCCCAAGGGGACCACCGGCAGGTGCGCTACAACGTACACATCGGGGCGACGGTGCCGGACACCATCCGCCATGACCCGGACACGGCGACGCTCCACATCGGTGACGGCTCTCTGGCTCCTGTCACCCAGGAGATGTGGACCTACGATGTCGGCGGCATGCCGATCGTGCGGAAGTGGTTCGGTTACCGGAAGTCATCACCGAGCAGCAAACGATCCAGCGCGCTGGACGACCTTCACGTGGACAGTTGGCCGGAGCAGTGGACCGTGGAGCTGATCGAACTGCTCTCCGTGCTCCGCAGGCTGACCGAACTCGCCCCATACCAACAGGAACTCCTCTCCGAGGTGCTTGCCGGCTCTGTGATCTCGCAACGCGACCTGGTTTCCGCAGGGGTGCTGCCACCGGGCAAGGAGGCCACTCGGGCCCGTGCGCAGACCCCGGGAACGCTCTTCACGATGGACTCCGACTCGGCCTGAGTCGGCCGTCGTCAAGGCATCCCGCCCATCAGGTCCTCGGCATCCTCCGGAGACAGCGCTCCCTGGGCCATGTCGCGTACGCAGTCAGCGAGCCGTCCTGCCCCACAGCCATGAAGATCCGCGAACCGGGCGATGCGGCTGAGTAGGATTTCGAGTCCCTCCGCCTCTGCCCGGTAGAACACGGCGGCCCCGAGGGCGGTCACGCTGATCTCGCCGGCCTCCGTACGCACCAGCCCCACCGGAAGAGCCGCCAGCGTCCGGCGGATCAGGTCCGGGTCCAGTCCTCTGGCCGCCAACAGCGTTGAGGCGGCCTCCCTTCCGTCGGGAGACGGAAGATTGGACCGCACCAGTTCTCTGAGCAGCCGGTGCTGCTCCTCGTCCAGTTCGATGTACGGCACGGGTCCGGAGTGATCCATACCGGATGCCTAGCACACGAAGACGACCTCGATGAATCGCCCCTCCGCCGGTGGCCCGCAGGATCGGATCTGGCACGGGGCCGCCTAACGGATTCGAACACGACGAAGGCCCAGGTTGAGGATGGTGTCCTTGACCTGGGCCTTCACGTGAAGAGCGGGCTACGAGAATCGAACTCGCGCTCTGAGCCCGGGAAGCACTGAGCTCTTGGCGGGCCCGTGGTCGCTGACCCGCCGGACTGCCGCCGACGGCGACAGTCCGGCAGGCCACGGAGAACCGCCGCTGACCGTGAACGACCGCCCTGACGGGCACGCATCGGGCACGGCTCACCGGGCCACAGGCCCGCGCAGCCCGCCAAACCTTACGCGGGTGTGTCACTCGAACTGTGCGAAGAACCTCCAGATCTCTCCCTTGGTCCAGGTGGTGACGCCGCTTTCGTTGGGGGAGCCGTCGACCGGACCGGGGATGTGGCCTCCGTCGAACGCGGCCCACTGGACCGGGTACCCGGCACGGCAGTTGGAGTACGTGGTGGTGATGTGCGTTCGGCTGCCCGGCGCGGGCTCGCGCGGGCTCTGGGAAGTGCAGCCGTTGTTGCTGACGAACCTGTCGCGCAGGGACCGTCCTTGCGCGATGTTGAGAACGGAGTCGCTGATGCCGTGGATGCCGAAGTACGCGATGGGCTGGTTGCCGCCGCTGCACCCGCTGATCTGGGCGCCGGCGATGACCGCGACGGCCCTGAAGTCGTTCGCCCGGGCGCAGGCGAGTGCGTAGCTCATGCCGCCGCCCCAGCTGAATCCCGTGGCGAAACGCTGTGCCGGGTTGACACAGAGGCCGGACTCGACGCGCCGGATCATGTCGTCGACGAAGGTGATGTCCTCACCGCCCGCATTGGCCCAGCCGTTGTCGAGGCCCTGGGGGGCGACGAGGATCGCGGTGTTGTTCGACTGTTCCTGCTGGCCGTAGTAGGACCAGGCGTTCCCGCTGGTTCCGCCGGAGGCGACGTCCTGGGCGGTTCCGCCTCGCCAGTGGAATGCGAAGATCAGCCGGTAGGGACGGTTGTTGTCGTAGTTGGCAGGGACTCTGAGGATGAAGCTGCGGCTCTTGCCGCCGCTCTGGATCGTGTGCGTGCCGCTCGTCAGCCCCGGGGAGCTGCCGCATCCGCCCTCGCCACCGGACGACAGCTTGATCATTCGCCATTGCTGGTTGGTGCCGCCCCAGTCGGCGTACTGGATGATGCTGCCGCCGTCGGCGGTGGAGGCGTCCCGCACCTCTACCGCCTTGCCGCTGCCGCGGTTGATCAGCCGGACGTGGTCCGCGTCGGAGTCGGCCAGCCGGAACTGCTGGTTGGCCCCGTTGTGGTCGGCCCACTGCTGGACCGCGGCGCCGTCGGTGGTCGAGGCGCCCGCGACGTCGAGAACCTTGTCCGAATGCCGGGCCTTGAGCCGGTAGAAGCCGTTGCCGGCGTCCACGAACCGCCACTGCTGGTTGGTTCCGTCGTGGCGCGTCCACTGCTGGAGCGCGGCGCCGTCGGTGGTCGAGGCGCCCGCGACGTCCAGTGCCTTGCCGCTGTTGCGATTGACCAGGACGTACCAGGCGTCTGTTTCCACCGCCGCGGCCTCGGCGGACGCTGACAGCCCCTGGGCGGGCGTGGTGATCACCGAGGTGAGAAGACCGGTCGCGAGCACCGTCGCCAGCACGGCGGTGATCCGGGACCACCATCGGGATCCGTGTGGGCGGGCGGAGCGAGCCGCACCATAGATCTTCATCGATTCACTCCTGTGTCAGCGACGGGCCCCATCAGGTGACGGTCCAGTGCTGGTTGCCGCCGTTCCAGCAGGAGTAGAGCTGGAGCAGGGCGCCGTTGCCGGAGCCTGTGGCGTCGAGGCAGAGGCCGGACTGGACGCCGACGATGGAGCCGTCGGAGTTCACGCGCCATTTCTGATTGTCGCCGCCCCAGCAGCTGTAGATCTGGACTCTGGCGCCGTTGCCCGTGCCGCCGGCGTCCAGGCACTTGTTGCCGTAGACCCTGAACTCGCCGTCGGCGGTGCGCGTCCACTGCTGGTTGGTGCCGCCGTGGCAGTCCCACAGCTGGACCTGGGTGCCGTCGGTGGTGCTGGAGTTGGGCAGGTCCAGGCACCGCTGCGAACCGACGCCCCTGATCTGCCCACCCGGAATGGGCGTGGACGAGCCACCGTTGAGCGCGTTGAGGACAGCGTCGTAGGCGGGCTTCTTGCTGCCGTTGTTGTTGAACAGCAGCGGCGTGTGCTGCGATCGCCAGGAGTCGCTGTCGCGCACACCCCAGACGGTGATGCCGACGCAGCGCGCGACCGCCAGGCAGTCATTGGTCACGTTGGCGAAGGTCGTGGGCGAGGCGCCCTGGATGTCGAGTTCGGTGACGGACACGTCGACGCCGAGCGCGGCGAAACTCTGCAGGGTGGTACGGAAGTTGCTGTTGTAGGGGTTGCCATCGTTGAAGTGCGCCTGGAAGCCGACACAGTCGATCGGCACGCCGCGCTGCTTGAAGTCCCGGACCATGGCGTACATGGCCTGCGTTTTGGCCGAGTTCCAGTTCTCGACGTTGTAGTCGTTGTAGCAGAGCTTGGCGGCCGGGTCGGCGGCGCGCGCGGTGCGGAAGGCGACCTCGATCCAGTCGTTGCCGCTGCGCTGTAGGTTGGAGTCGCGCCGGGCTCCCGAACCGCCGTCGGCGAAGGCTTCGTTCACGACGTCCCACTCGACGATCTTGCCGCGGTAGTGGGTCATCACGCCGGTGATGTGGTCGTTCATCGCCCGGCGCAGCTCGCTGCCGTTGAGGCTCTGCATCCAGCCGGGCTGCTGGGAGTGCCAGGCCAGGGTGTGGCCGCGCACCTGCTTGCCGTTCTGCACCGCCCAGTTGTAGACGCGGTCACCGGCGGTGAAGTTGAACTGTCCCCGCTGGGGTTGGGTGGCATCGATCTTCATCTCGTTCTCGGCCGTCACCGAGTTGAACTCGCGGTTCGCGATACTCGTGTACACCGAGTCGTTCAACCTGCCCGAGGCGATGGCGACGCCGAAGTAACGATCGCTTTGCGCCGCCGCGGCGCCGAGCGTGCTCTCGGCGGCGTGTGCTCTCGGCGGGTTGGCCAGTGAACCGACCACCCCGAGGACGCCGACGACCAGCGCTATCAGTAGACCGCGGAACTTCCGGCGGGCGGTGGGTGGGGATATGGCGTACGAGCCCATGACTGTGCCTCCTGGGTAGACGTCACGGAAGGGCTGAAGTGCGGCGGAGGCGTCGTCCGCCCCCACGCGGCGGGCGGACGAGGCGGGCCGGAACCCGGGCATTACGGGATGACCGGACACCATGGGCGCGCCGAAGGGCAGCGGATTCGGCGGGGACGATGAGCGGCGACGACGCCGGGCCGTCGTGGACGACCACGGCCGCGCGTACCGGACGCGGGGCCGTGGCGGGGTTGCGACACAGGCATGGGGGTACTCCATGGCGGCTCAACCGGCGGACCGCCACGCGGCGTCGCTTACCTCTCCCATGGTGCGAAGAGCCAGGATGCGCTGGCGTGAACCTCACCGGATCGGAAACGGGGTGGCGCGGGTGCTGTGGTGCGCGGCTCTGCTGTGCACCACAGATTGCTCGGGGCGGACTGTTCGGAGTTCGAACGGCAACTGTCTTCTCAGTCAGCGAGATTGAGGGATTGACGGTGGCTCGTCAATCATCCTCGCGGAATGTTCCGCATCTCGACCGAAAATTTCCGGAAGCCTGTCGAGCTCGACGGGGACGGCCGGACCCCCGGGGCTGCCGTCGGTGGGGGCCGTTGGCACGGGCCCCGACGAAGGGGGCGAAACAGCAGGTCGGCGAGGTCAAGCGGCCCCTGAGGTGACAGGTCCATGTGCCGGCCGGTCGCGCGAGGCCGAGTGCCGGCCGGGGTCGGTGGTGCCCCCTCAAGCGCGAAGGAGAGGCGCTGTTTGTGGACAGATGGGTGACAGGTCTTGACCGAGCGGTCACATGTTCCTACCTTGTGGCGCCAAGGAGTCCGTGAAGTTTCGTAAGTTTTCGATGCTTGACGCTTCCGCCCCGGAGGTCTCCAGGGCCGACACCCACCGGACGCACAGTGGATCCGCTGGTGTGACGGCCCCCCGGCGGCGGCTGTCACAACGGGTCGTCAGCTGGGACGGCTGAAGGCTGGAGGTATCTCTCGTCTCCGTCCACGGCGAAGCGCTCCGGCTGAGCGCCCGGCGCACCAACTCTTCGGCACACGCGGCCGCTTTCGCACCTCCCCTGTCCCTGACCCCCCGGGGCGGCCGTTGCGGTTCATTCGGGTCACCCCACCCCCGACCCCAGAAAGGGATGCCCCTTATGTGGCTTCGCCGTCCGTCCCCGCTCCGCCGGAGACGCCTGCTCGCCGTCCTTGCGCCCTTGCTGCTCGTGGCCACCTTCCTCGGTGCCCAGCCCGCCAGCGCGGCGACCATCGACCCCAACGCCTCGTACGTGCTGGTCAACCGCAACAGCGGCAAGGCCCTGGACGTCTACAACCAGGCGACCGGCGATGGCGCCCGCATCACCCAGTGGACCAGGAACGACCAGGCCCAGCAGCAGTGGCAGTTCGTCGACTCCGGCAACGGCAACTACCGCATCAAATCCCGCCACTCCGGCAAGGTCCTGGACATCCACAACTGGTCCACCCAGAACGGCGGCTCGATCGTCCAGTGGACCGACCTGAACGCCACCAACCAGCAGTGGCGGGTGGCCGACAGCTCTGACGGCTACGTGAGGTTCATTTCGCGCCACAGCGGCAAGGCCCTCGAAGTACAGGGCGCCTCCACCGCCGACAGCGCGAACATCGTCCAGTACGACGACTGGAACGGCGCCAATCAGCAGTGGCAGCTCGTCAAGGTCGGCGGCGGCAACCCCAGCCCGTGCGCTCTGCCATCGACATACCGCTGGACATCAACGGGCGCGCTGGCGCAGCCCAAGTCTGGGTGGGTCTCGCTCAAGGACTTCACCGTCGCCCCCTACAACGGCCAGCACCTCGTCTACGCGACGACGCACGACACAGGGACGCGCTGGGGTTCGATGAACTTCAGCCTGTTCGGCAACTGGTCGCAGATGGCCTCGGCCAGCCAGAACACGATGTCAGCTTCCACTGTCGCGCCCACGCTCTTCTACTTCGCGCCGAAGAACATCTGGGTGCTCGCCTACCAATGGGGCAGGACCTCCTTCTCCTACCGGACCTCAAGCGACCCCACCAACCCGAACGGCTGGTCAGCCGAGCAGGAGCTCTTCTCCGGAAGAATCTCCGACTCCCAGACCGGTCCCATCGACCAGACACTCATCGCTGACGACACGAACATGTACCTGTTCTTCGCCGGCGACAACGGCAGGATCTACCGGGCCAGTATGCCGATCGGGAACTTCCCGAGCAGCTTCGGCTCGACCTCGACCGTGATCATGAGCGATACGACGAACAACCTGTTCGAAGGCCCGCAGGTCTACAAGCTTCAGGGCGAGAACCGCTACCTCATGATCGTCGAGGCGATCGGCTCGCAGGGCCGCTACTTCCGCTCGTTCACGGCCACCAGCCTGAACGGCTCGTGGACACCCCAGGCCGCGACCGAGAACAACCCCTTCGCCGGCAAGGCCAACAGCGGCGCCACCTGGACGAACGACATCAGCCACGGCGAACTGCTCCGCACGAGCGCCGATCAGACCATGACCATTGACCCCTGCAATCTGCAGCTCCTCTACCAGGGGCGCAGCCCCAACTCCGGCGGTGACTACGGTCTCCTCCCCTACCGGCCAGGCCTGCTGACACTGCAGCGCTGACGGCGTGACACGACTCCGGCTCTGACATGGAGCCGACGTGGCGGGCTCGGCCTTCCGCCGAGCCCGCCGGGTCACGCGACAACGTCAGGACTCATGCCGCTGGACGCACTGGTATGCGCTGCGGATACGTGGTGCGCACCACGCATTCTGTGTGTCGCGCAATGGCTACCGGCGGTCTCCGGCGGTCACACACGAGCTGTGAACGCGGCTGTCCCGGCGCCCAAGGGCTCCATGTGGCGGCACGGGCCGACGATCAGGCGTCGGTGGGCCGACCGCGTACCCCGCTTGGTTCCCGCTGGTGAAGGCGTACCGGACCGGTCAGTTTCTGAAGTCCGGTTGCGGCCGACCGCTGTGGCGCAGTCGGAGTCGGCGCCGGGGATGCGAGCGCAGTACGGGGTGGAGGTTCCAGCCCTGTTCCGAGGCGACGCGCAGGACGTAACCGGCGCCCGCGCCTCGGTAGTAGTGCACTCCGAGTTCCAGGTCGCGGTGGACGTACCCGTGGGAGGTTCCCACCAGCCGGGTCCTCTTGTTGATGCGCCGGTCCACTCGTGCCCGGTAGTACGCTGTGTCGCCCTCCCGCACCAGCGCCACCGGTGTCACGCACCAGCGCGGGATGAACGGCACCCGGCCCAGCGTGGCGTCCAGCAACCGTGTCGCGCCGTTCTCGGCACGTGGCAGCACGTAGACGATCAGCTGGACCACCATGGCTATGCCGTAGAAGCAGATCGCGAGGCAGAGCCACACCATCCACCACAGTGGCAGGAACACCAGGGTCAGGGGGAGAAGCAGCAGCCAGCGCAGTGCGGCCGGTCGGACGGGGAGTGGCTTCCAGGCCGGCTCATCGTAGTCGTGCACGAACGGTGTCCCCCGGGTTCGTCATGGCACTCGACAGCGCACCAGCGAGTCTACGCCGGGCAGCCCCTTCCGAAACGGCGGCGGCCCCGGCTTCAGAACGGTTCCCGCCGGTGTCTGATGTCCCCCCCCCCGCTCCCCGACGAGCGCTCGGCGGCGCCGAACTGATCGCCGGCCAACGGGTGACCGGCGGCATCACCTTCGAAGCAGCCACGTTTCCTGTGCGCCGACGCGTGGCGTCACCTCGACCGGTTCGCCGTCAAAGGAACCCGGCGCGGTGCATCCTGTGCCGCTCCGCCCTCCGGCCGGACGTGGCGCAAGGTCCGGGACACGGCGGGGCCGCCGCCCGACTTCCGTTTCTACGACCGCCGGCACACCGGCAATGCCTTTGTGACCGAGTCCTGCGGTACGCGCGAAAAGGCCATGATGCGCGCTGGCCCGATCGATGGAGAAGACGGGTCTGGACAACAAACAAGCTCCAGATCACTGACCTGGAGCTTTGTCGTGGAGCGGGCGACGAGAATCGAACTCGCGCTCTGAGCTTGGGAATCACCGACCAGGACGGCGCGGATCAACACTCTGACCTGCACGAATGCCAGCTCGGCGGAGCGCTTTGAGATGCCCTGAAGGACTGCCATTGCCCCCGGTTCACCGCTCCATCGGGCACGCATCGGGCACGTTCAACTTGCCCGTAGAGCTCAAGACGAGACGGTTGACCACCGTCCTTGAGGGGGAGAGGCCGCTACGAGTTCCTTCGGCAGTCGCGGGCGCGGTATTTAGCTCCTGCACTGTGGTGCAGAAATGGAGTATGAGCTCCTTAACCGACATCGCCACACAGTCACTGGGCGCGCTGGTGGGCACTGTGACCGGCGGAGTGATCACCGTGTTGGTGGCGCGCTGGCAGACGAACAGATCGATTACGGCGCAGGCGTCTCTCGCCGCCGCCGGACACGAAGCTACGTTGCGGCTTGACCAGAGGAGCCAGGACAGGGCTCGATCCGTCGACGCGGCCCGCACACTTCTCGAACGACTGGCCGATCTGTACGCATGGCTCCCGTCGCTACCCGACGTGTCGGCCGAGACGCCCTACTTGAGCCGGCACGCTCGCGATCACTGCCGCAAGGCCATGGAATCTGTCCGGAGGGGCATGATCACCGACCTCTACGGAATCAGTGACCGGAGCACCCGCGAGCGCTACCGCGAACTGGTGCGCATTGCCTATGACGTCGGATGGCGAAGTGTGGGGTCCGGCGATCGAGTGCGGCAGATACAAGATGTGAGGAACTACCTACGTTATGTACAGCACTCGCTGGAAGCAGTCATCGACGGAAGTCCCCCTCCCGGACACGCTGACCCGCCTGTCCTTGACCGGCCCGACGGAGAGCCATGGCAACCACCGGCTGTGCCCTGGTACTGGGGTGACCCGGCTGATGGAAGCTGACCCAGTCCGCCGGAGTGCGAGAAGCCGCGACAACACGAAGTCCCAGATTGGGCTCGGCGGGTCATACCAAGGTGATTCGGAAGCCCGGGACTGGCACCGGTTGCCCGCTCTATCGGGCACCCATAGCGCCGGTTCGACCGCCTCCAGACCTTGAGGGACCCATCTAGATGTCAACCGGACGCGGCGCCAGACGTACGGGGAATGCTCTCGCGCCCTGTCGACGTGTGTCATGGATGGGTTGTGATCGTGGGTCGAGGGCGGGGCCGTTGGTTGTATCCGCGAGCTGGGTCGTTCGCGCCGTGCTCAACGATGAGTTCGTTCTCGCGTCGAAGGACTTCATTGGTGGTCGCGGTTTCGGATTGCCAGAGAATCTGCTTGCGGATGCTGAAGTCCAGGAGATCGGCGCGGTCGAAGTCACGATCAAGGAGGTCCGTCGAAGGGCTTCCGAAGTATGTGAGTCGACTGTCTGTTCGATCTGAGCCTATGTAGATCTTCCCGTTGGGGTACGTGATTTTGTAGATGACCTTCATGCCAGGAAGGTATCGACACCCTCTGACAACGCCTTCTGGTCTGTCGGAACGCCTCTCTGTCTGGACCCTTGAATCGCATCGCTGCGCCTGTGGCAGGGAAGCTCGACGCGGCCGCATGGAAGAGGGCGTGCCGAAGCGGCGAAGAAGCGGGAAGGTGGTGCGGAGGTGGTGCGGCAGCCTCAACGGATTCGAACGCGACGAAGGCCCAGGGTGGGGATCATGTCCCTGAGCTGGTCCTTAAATACTGGAGCGGGCGACGAGAATCGAACTCGCGCTCTGAGCTTGGGAATCCCTGTGCTAATACGTCCGAACATGCTCTTCCACCTGCACAAACGCAGTCCGGACGAGCCTCTCAATGGTCCATGTGAAGTCCTGTACTGACCGTGGTTCACCGCTGCATCTGGTGCGCTTCTGGTGCAACCCAGACAGCCGTATTCTGTGGGCATGACTCGTGCTGAGGAAGCTTTTCGCTACACCAAGACCTTCGAGGACTTCTGCTCGCTCAAGGTGCAGGCGATGGGGTCAGGACCCCAAGGAGGCGATACCGGTCACGGAGGCTGGGCTGTTGTCAGCTTCGAGGACCTCGGCTCCACGAACATCAACGCTTCCATCGAGCGGGAGCACAGCGACCGGGCGAACAAGATCACCATCCGCGTTGGGGGGGACGCCGAGGTGGCGGTACTCGCTGACGCCCTTGAGTGGGCGGCTCGTCGCCTGCGTGAAGGTGGGGGGTCAACCGTCTGACAGACCTTTGCCAGTAGCCGAAGAAGTGGCGCTCCGCCTGAGGTGACTTGCCACTATGGAGTCCGCCAACTGTTTGGCCTGCGGTTACGTGAGCGCTGGTTGTCAAAGTTGGTTGGTACTGGTTGCCGTCGTGCGGTCCACAGACGGCCCGAGAACATGCTTCCTGGAGAGGTTCGACTGATTCTCGGACGGGGCTGCTGATGCGATCTAGGGTTTGGCCATGAGAGTGCTACTCACAGCCCTGGCCATCGCTGGTGGGGTCATGCCAATCGTCGCTGTGATTTGGGGATGGCTATCCATACGCAGTGACTATCACAAGCTCGTCAGGGACCTTGATGCTATCGATGTTGTGATCCAGGCGCCCCAGGGCACGTACGCGAGTGGCGAAGAGCAGTCCGAGGCCATGTACGCAATACGTGCTCCCATGTTCAATGTGGGTCGAGCGACCTTTGCCGGCGAGTGGACACAGAGGCTGATCCTTAAACAGGCGATGGACGACCTTCGTGGGCCCGCTTGGCTTGCTGGCGGAGGTCTTCTACTGAGTACAGTGGCTGGCGTTTGGTCTCTGTGGCTCTGAGCGGCGGACCTGGCCATTAGCATTGAGGGCCGCTGTGGGCACGAGTGAGAGATGGCGCCCTTGCCCTGGCTGCGGATCGGTCCTGCACCCGGCCGGCGGCCTTCTCTCGCCAGTCAGCTTCCCCGTGGCTTCCATCCCGTCTGCCTTCGACCCACACGTATGTGGAGCGGGCGCGGTTCAAGGCGTCAAGGTGGAGCGCGCCACTGTACGAACGACCTTGACGCCTTGGGCCGTGGCTGCTCGGCTTGCCTGGGTCGATGGCAGGTGGGGTGGAAGCCCTCTCGCGCGCCACGATGCTCCCGCACCCGCGAACGTGCCCCCTGCCATCCCGGAGCCTGAGCGCCCCCGCCGGAGGCTTGTTCTCACCCGCACGCTTCCTCCCCGGTCACCACTCACCACTCCGCCCCCTTCCTCCCGCTTTCCCTGGTCCGTTCTGGTTCTCGCCCTGGGGCTGTCGGCTCTGGTTCCCGCTGCCTCTTGTCCTGCGCCTGGCCTGTTCGGGTGTGTGCTTGGAAGTCCTCGGGGACCTTGTTCGGGGTGGCTGGTGGTGGTGTGGTGCCCTGCCCTCGGGGGTGCTGGTGTGGCCGTTGTCCTGCTGTGCGCGGTTGTGTGGCTGGTCAAAGCGTGAAACGGATCATCCTGTGCGTGTTTGTGGCGCGGGGCCCCGGGCCGCCGGCCGCCGGGGCGAAGACAGGAGGCGGGCCGGTGGGCCCGGGAGCCCAGTGGCCGGCATTGGCCGGCCGTTGGTGTGATCCGTAGCGGTGGCTGATGGGGCCATTGACGCCCATCTCCGCAAACAAGCGAAGGCGCGTGCCCAACACCCCACACCCCGCAAGGGGCCGAACACCCTCAACCCGGGAGAGCCTCCCCCGCGGCGAGAAGACCCAGCGGCGGCCAGCGCAACAATCCCCAGACCCGGAAGCCCTGCGCACAGACACCGGAGCACCCGGACCACCAACCGCCACCCCACCCCACCCCGCCGGCGACTGGTTCAGGAAGACCACACACCCCGGGCACCCCCACCGGCGCGGACCCCCACCCCACCCCGGGCCCGAAGGGACCTTGATGAAGTAGAGAAACTTGTACCGGGCCCTACCTCCCTGGAGCCAAGTACCAAAACGCCGGGACAGCCTCGTCATCCCCGAACGAGTGCGAGCTTTCACCGATCTGCTGCCACCCAAGACGCTCATAGAGCCGTATGGCGGCCTCATCCTTCGCCATAACATCAAGAAGAAGAGATAGTCCCTGCTCCTTGGCGAAATCGACAGCTGCTGCCACAAGCCTTTCTCCGATTGAGCGGCGCCTGGCATCAGGTGAGACAAATAGGCGCATCAAGAAGGCGGGATTATCTGCAGGCATTCGCCGCTCATGCAGAATGCCTTGCACTTCTTCCGTTGTTGCCGAACCGACCGCCACATGCCCAACGATGTGACCGTCTAGCTCCGCTACCCAGGCAGAAATCATCCCCGGCGCGTTGAGCCACTGCTCCGGCCGGTCGACGCCTTCCACCGGATATCCATCCGCTTCGTGCACGGTGACGAGAATCCTCGCAGCTTCGTTGAGGTCCTCCTCCCTGCGTGGCCGGACAGTGACCCCGTTGTGGCTTTCGGTGTCAAGCACTAGTCTCCTCAAGTTGCTCAACCGGGAAGTCGTAGAGAAGCCCTGTCCGGTCTGCGCGATGTACATAGCGTGTCACTTCAAAGGGCTCTTCTGCCTGGTCAAAGCTGGTGTGCAACACTTCGAGCACTGGTACGCCGGGAGGTAGCTGAAGCACAGCCGTTTCATCGGCCCCAGGCATCCGGGCGGTGACCTCGTCTCGTCCAGAGGTCATGACATGGCCAAGTTCTTCCAGCCGACCATAAATACCATTGGGCCCGGTCTTCTCTTCCATCAAAAGAGTTCCTTTTGCCTCTTCCCAGCGCAAATAAGTTGAGACAATCTGCACTGGTTCATCGTCGGCAAAATAGTGGTTCTCGCGATGCAAGACGCTTTGTTCGTCGGATTGCACCTTCAGTCGCTCCGCGACATCTTGCGGCGGCTTCTCTCGGGCAATACTTTCGACCTCAATGCGTGGCGTCTTTCCTTGCTTCTTGCATTCGAGCCGGAACGGAGTTAGCCCCGTGGCTCGATTCTTCATCGAGTAGCGATCGCCGCCGAACCGGAAGAGCTTTTGTTCCTCGCGAACGAAGACACCCTTTCCTTGCTTGGCGGTGACAAGCCCTTGCTCAGCAAGAAGACGAATAGCTTCCCGCGCGGTGTTCCGGGCAGTCTCGTACTTCTCCGCAATCTTGCGCTCCGAGGGAAGCTTGTCCCCCGGCTTGATCTCTCCCGCCGCGATCGCGCGCCTGAACTCCTCGGCGATGCGCCGGCTCGGCAGCTCGTGTCTGTCTCCTGACTCCTCCATGACTCCAGCTTACAACTGGCTCAAGCCACTGGCTTGACGACTTCCGGACGGGATGCTCTACTGGCTTAAGCCACCACTGGCTCAAGCCAGTGAACACTCGGCCCGTGAAGGGGTATGTCTGCCATGGCATCGTTCAAGATCGATCTTTCGACCGCTGTTGTATTCGTCGCGACGGCGCCGGCTCCGAAGATGGTGAACAAGAAGACGGGTGAGGTCGCGGTGGATGCCGAGACCGGCGCCAAGATGATGACCGTGGGCCTGCTGGTCTCGGATGAGGGTCAGGGTGACCTGTACCAGGTGAGCGTCCCGGAGACGGGGATCTCCGATGACCTGACTCCGGGTATCCCGGTGGCGGTTACCGCTCTGCGGGCGCGGGACTGGGAGAACGAGTTCAACGGTCAGAAGCGTCACGGGATCGCGTTCCGCGCGATGGCGATCACCCGGGTGGGCTGAGATGGGTGTCCTGTTGACCTCGGCTATCGCGGTCGCTGGCGGGGTGGGCTTACTGCGGTGGCGCCGGCCGGCCTGGTACTGGCTGGGCTGCGGCGGTGTGATCGCTTCGGTGAAGGTCCGGGCCCGGTTCGGGTCGGTCATGGAAGCCTGCCAGCTCGTGGTTGCTCCGACTCGTCTTCGGATGACGGTGGCCCGGATGACGAAGCAGGCGGTGCCGGCTCCCCGGGTTCCGAAGCTGGGACGGATCCGGATTACCCGCACCGGGCTTGTCCTTCGGGTGAAGCTCCGCCCGGGGCAGGATGCCTTCGACTTCTCTGCCGCCGCCGATCGTCTGCGGCACTCGTTCGGGATGCAGCAGGTGACCACGCGGGAGATCCGCGCGGGTCTGATCGAACTACGGATGACCGGCTATGACGTGCTGCGGCGGGTGCAGATGCCGCGGGTGAAGCCGGCTGAGGGCCTGCGGATTCCGATGGCGCTGAGCGAGGATGGCTCGGTCTTCTACCGGGACTACCGGCAGGTTCCCCACGCCCTGAACCTGGGCGCGACGCAGTCGGGGAAGTCGGTCTACCAGCGGCGGCTCGTGATGGAGCTTGCCAAGCTCCCGAAGGTGGCCCTGGTGGGCATTGACTGTAAGCAAGGTGTCGAACAGGCGCCGCTCGCCCGCCGGTTCTCCGCGCTGGTGGACAACCCGGATGACGCCCTGGATCTGCTGAACGCCCTGCTCGATCGCATGGCCGGCATCTATCAGACCATCCGCAGTGAACAGCGCATCAGCGCCGACATCCCCGACGCTGACATCACCTCCGACATCTGGGGTCTGCCTGAGGACAAGCGGCCCGTTCCGGTGATCCTCGTGGTGGATGAGGTCGCGGAGCTGTCGTTGGTCGCGTCGAAAGAGGATGAGAAGCAACGCGATCAGATCGTGACCGCCCTCGTCCGGCTGGGTCAGCTCGGCCGGGCCGCCGGTATCTATCTGGAGGTCTGCGGCCAGCGGTTCGGTGCCGACCTCGGCAAGGGCATCACCACGCTGCGGGCACAGCTCACTGGCCGGGTCTCCCACCGAGTCAACGATGAAGGCTCGGCGAAGATGGCCTTCGGCGACATCGCCCCCGGCGCCGTGACCGCGGCCATGCAGATCTCACCCGACCGCCCCGGCACGGCGATAGCCGCTAACGCCTCCGGCGGATGGGTTCAGATCCGCACCCCGCTGTCCTCCATGCGCGACGCTGCGAACGTCTGCAACGAACACGCACACCTCACCCCGGACATTCCTGAACTGGCCCGCTGGCGCCCCGCCGTAGCCGGCGTCTCCCTCGCCAAGGCTGCCGTGCCGAACGTCACCGAAGCGGCCTGACGAAATCCCGCAACACCGTTGGTGTGACAGGTAATTCACACCGGGTCCCTACCTCCGCCATGCCGAAATTAGGCTCCCAGTGCCAGGAAGGTTGATCGCGATGACTTCCCGAAAAGCTGCAACAGAGAAACCTGACAAGTCGTGCCCGGAGTGTCAGGACAAGGGACAGACGACTTACCCGGTTCTCGTCGGACGAAAGAAGAGCCAGCGCCGCGAGGTAGGTCAGCAACTCGGCTGGTGCATTACCTGCGGCGGCACCGGGATCGTTCCGAATCAGTGAGTCGAAACACCCCCGCTGTGGGGTGTCTGCGGGAGTTGGCCTACCCGTACTGAGGTGACAGGCCAAGAAAAGGAGGTGTTACCGATGAATTCGACCGTTGATATCAGGGCTCTTCGCCGTACGAATGGCATTCTGACCGCCGGCACCTGGCTGCTGACGGCCGGGGTGGTGTCGTACTCGCTGACTACGGCTGCCGCATTCGTTGAGGGCTATTCCCGCTGGGAGCTTGGCGGGATCGTTCTGGCACTCATGGTCGATCTGGCCTTTGTGATGAGTCTCCAGGCGGACGCCGTTCTTGCCCGCCATGACGTTACTGATCTGGGTGCCTGGCCGGCCGCGTTCCGCTGGTTCACCGGGGCAGCCTGTGTCTTCCTCAACACCTGGTACTACGTGCAACGCGGAGACGTTATCGGGGTGGCAGTCCATCTGATCGCCCCCACGCTGCTTCTGCTGCTGTCTGAAGTGGCGCCGGTCTATCGCCGTGCCATGGCCCGCGTCATCGCCGGCCACACGGCCCCCGGACCTGCCCCGGCGCCCCCGGCCCGGGAGGTGGTCACCCTCGACCGCGAACCCGACGCTGACCCGGAACCCGAAGCGGTCACCGAGGTTCCCCGGGTCGCTGAGATCGCCACCGTGGAGGCTCCCAAGCCGGCTCCTGCTCCCGCTGTCGCCGTGCCGCCGGCCCTGGTCGCTCACGCCCAACGGATGGCCGACACGCACAAAGCGAATACGGGTCTCTCCATGGATGCCGAAACCCTGCGGGCCCAACTGAACATTCCGGCTTCCATGGCCGACTCTATCGCCGCTCAAATCACCTGAATCTCGAAAGGATGTTGATCATGTCCCGTATTCGTCGCCTGCGCCGTACCGGACCTGTATCGATCGGAATCGCTCGTGACAGTCGCACTGGCCGCAATGGCGTTGTAGCCGCGTGCACGAACGATGACTGTGGCTGGTCCGCGAACTTCGCCACTCAGGAAGCCGCCGAACTCGCCGCACAAGACCACCGCTGCTCAGTCCGCTGAATCCCTTCAAGGAAGTGAATCCCATGCACTTCAACGATCACCAGCACATTGGCCACCTGACCCACATTCAGCCTGAATTCTCGCAGAATCCTGAGGCGGTTCCGGTCCCGGTGCAGTCCGCGCAGATCTGCGGCTGCCAGCATGACCCCTTCCCCGCCCCGGTATCGGCCCGGCCGCAGATACACATCTCCACGGGTGGTGTGGTCGTGGTTGTCCTCGGCGGGGTATTCCTCACTGTCACTATCGGCGTGATCCTGACTTCGCTCCTGCTGACCGTTGCCATTGTGGCCGGCGCCCTCGCGATGGTCGCTTTCGCCATGGCGCTGGTCGCCATGTCCATCAAGTCGATGTCCAAGGATCAGCAGCAGAGCCCGAACGCCCCCGCTCCGCGTAAGTTCCTCCGCTGAACACGAAGAAAGGAAGAATCCCGATGAGCTTCTTCGGCCGCAAGAAGAATGAACCCCCGGCGACCAATTCGGAGATGGTGGAACTCGGCCGCGAATTCGCAATCGCCCGCCGTCACCGTGACCGTAAGACCGTGAATCGCATCACGCGTCAGCTCGGCGCCGACAGCGCCAACCTCACCGACACCGACCGTTCCTCGTTCGAAGCCGGCCAGCGCTCGTACGACGAGGTTCCCGCCATCCCCCGGCCGCGTCGCAATCGCCGTCGCTGACCGACCCTCCGGGGCGGCACCGATACCGCCAAGCATCCGCTGCCCCGGGGGGCCCTCCCTCCCATTCCGAGATCGCCGAAAGGAACACTCCCGATGGACTTACCCGCACTCGCCGCCGCCGTTCCGCTCGCCGGCTGGGCCCTGCACAGCTCCGTACTCACCCACCGGCTGAACTCCGCCCGCCGTGACCCGCTGACTGGGCTCCACACCCGCGCCGGCTGGACTGCCCGCGCTGAACGCCTCGTCCGCCGCCCCGCCGCTCTCGTCCTGCTTGTTGATCTCGACGGCTTCAAGCTCCTGAACGACCACTACGGACACCCGGCCGGCGACGCCGCACTGACCGCCGCCGCCTTCCGGCTCTCGGCCTGGTGCGGACAGCACGGGATCGCCGGACGCCTGGGCGGAGACGAGTTCGTTGCCGTGCTCACCGATCTGAACCGCACCCCCGGGCTGACCTCGCTCACCAGTGCCCTGCACACCCCGGTCCCGTACGGGGATCTTCTCCTGCCACTGGCTGCCTCGATTGGCACCTGTGCCGTCGCCGATCTCCCCGTACCCACCCTTACCGATGCCCTCGCCGCCGCCGACGCATCCATGTACGCGGCCAAGGGCCACAGCAGCCGAAACCGCCACTGACCGACCCTCCGGGGCAGCCCGATACCGCCAAGCATCCGCTGCCCCGGGGGCCCTCCCTCCACGAACCGAAACCGATCCGAGAAGGAAATCCATCATGCCTCAGACCCACTCCACGCTGTCTGCCGTTTGCTCGAACTGCGCCGGCTTCAACACCGTTGTCATCACCACTGGCAACCGCCTCCCGGACGGCACCCGCGAGACCATCACCGTTGCCTGCCCCTGCACCACCGCCGCTGCCCGGACCTCCCGCACGGCGGTGACCCGGTGAAGTTCCTCGACTGGGGTCACCCCTCCCACTTCGACCACTCCGGAGACAAGCCGTGTGTTCTGTGCGGTGGCCTGACTCCTCTGCGCTCCGACAAGGGCAAGCCCGTCCACAAGACGTGCGCCGAAGCCTGGCTGGAAGCACACCCGGCGAAGGAGGCACAGCGATGACCTTCCTTCCTATCTCCTCCATTCCTCGGGTTCTGGATCTCTTCTCCTGCTCGGGGGGAGCGGGCTGGGGGTATCACCTGGCCGGCTACGCCGTTGACGGCTGCGACATCGCCGAACGCCCTCGCTACCCCTTCCCGTACCACCGAGGTGATGCTCTCGAATACCTCCGCCGGCTGATCGACACCGGCGACATCGCGCGGTACTGCCTTGTACATGCCTCACCTCCCTGCCAGGCAGGATGTGCCCTCACCGTCGGCACGAATCGGTCCCGGGGTTGGGGTGGCACCCATGAAGACCTCGTCGCCGCCACCCGCACTCTGCTCGACCTGACCGGCCTTCCGTACGTCATGGAACAGCCGAACGGTCGCGCGGAGATCCGCAAGGACATCACCTTGTGCGGCGAGATGTTCGGCCTCGGCGTCGTGCGACACCGCAACTTCGAACTCGGTCGGTGGGCAACCCTCAAGCCGGCACACCCCAAGCACCGGGGTCCTGTACGCGGCTGGCGCCATGGTGTCTTCCACGACGGTCCCTATGTGGCTGCCTACGGCTCTGGCGGAGGTAAGGCCACCGTCGCCGAGATGCAGTCCGCCATGGGCATCACCTGGACCGATGTGCACGACGAACTCACCGAAGCGATCCCCCCGGCCTACACCAAGTGGATCGGCACCGCGTTCCGCACCTCCCGACAGGAGGTCTTCGCGTGACCCACACCGCCCCCACGGCGGTCCCGGACCCGATCACCCTCGGCGACGCATTGAGGGTGGCCGGGTCCCCCGGGTTCGACCGCTGGAAAGACCAGATCCGCCGCACCGGAGGATGCGCCCAACCCATCCACCTGCGCGGCTGGACCACCACCACCGACCGCGCAACCGGAACCGTCCTCCACGAGTACTCGACCGCTGCTGAACCCGGGGGACGCCTGCGCATCGCCTGCGGCAACCGCCGCGCCTCCCGCTGCCCCTCCTGCGCCTACACCTACGCCGGGGACACCTTCCACCTCATCCGGGCCGGGCTCACCGGAGACGAACGCAAGAACGTCCCCACCTCGGTACGCGCGCATCCGAAGGTGTTCGCCACGCTGACCGCCCCGTCCTTCGGGGCCGTCCACAACCGGCCCGGAAACCGGCCGTGCCGCTGCGGCACCCACCACGCCGATACCTCGCCCGTGCTGGGGACGCCGATCGATCCGGACGGATACGACTACGCCGGCGCTGTGCTGTTCAACAACCACGCCGGGGACCTGTGGCGGCGCTTCACCAACCGCCTCCGCCGAGAGATCGCCGCCCGCGCCGGACTCACCCAGACCGCCATGCGGGAAGTCGCCCGGGTGTCCTTTGGCAAGGTCGCCGAGTTCCAGCGCCGGGGAGCGATCCACTTCCACGCCATCATCCGCATCGACGGCCCGGACGGCCCCGACACTGCCCCGCCGACATGGGCAACGGTCCAGCTCCTCACCGACTCCATCCGCGCCGCCACGGTCCACGCCTACACCTCGATCACCATTCCGGCCGCTCCGGGCTACTCGGCTCGTGTCCTGCGCTGGGGCACCCAAGTGGACGTGCGCCCCATCGGCACAGACGAAGGGGAGGAACTCACAGAACAGGCGGTGGCCTCCTACCTCGCCAAGTACGCCACCAAAGCAGCCGAGACAACCGGGACGCTTGACCGCCGGATCGGGGAACTGGGCGAACTCGACCGCCACGACTTGCCCGACCACACCCGCCGCATCATCACTGCCTGCAAAGACCTCGACCCCCACTACCCCGCCCGCCGGCTATGGGCCTGGGCTCACATGCTCGGCTTCCGGGGCCACTTCTCCACCAAGAGCCGGTCCTACTCGACCACCCTGGGCGCCCTCCGGCAGGCACGCGCTGACTACCGCTCACGCCAGCAAGCCCACGAACACGGCCACCCCGAACCCAATCAGGAAACCACGCTCGTCCTCGCCGACTGGACCTACGCCGGACAGGGTCACAGCCCCGGTGAATCCTGGCTCGCCGAATCCATCGCCACCAGCATCCGCGACAGCCGGCGAACCGCACGTGAACTGCGAGCCGAACTCGACTCAGAGGGGGACTGGTGACCATGGAACGACTGCTGTCCGTGGACGAGGTTGCTGCGGTGCTCGGCACGACTGCCCGATTTCCTCGACGGTTGATCGCCGAACGACGGATCACCTTCGTCAAGGTCGGTCGCCATGTGCGCATCCCGGAAAGCGCGGTGAACACCTTCATCACGACCAACACGGTGGAGCCTGTTCGCCGCCGTTCTCGGTACAGGAGGGCTGTTTGATGGGAAACAACAAGGGCTCCCGTCGGCGGTTCGGGGCCGTCCGCCAGTACCGCTCGGGGCGATGGACTGCCAGCTACCTGGGAACCGATGGTCAAGAACACCGTTCCCCGGGGACGTTTGCGACTAAGACCGACGCGGAAATCTGGCTGTCGCAGGTTGAGGCCGACCTTAGTCGTGGCGACTGGCGGGACCCGAACGCCGGCGCGGTGAACTTCGGTGACTACGCGGCTGAGTGGGTGGAGGATCGGGAGATCTCGCCGACTACGGATGAGTTGTACCGGCGGCTGCTGCGGCTGCACCTCCTGCCGACCTTCGGAAATCAAGATCTGGATCAGATCACCGCGCCGAAGGTCCGTGCTTGGCGTACGGAGCGGAAGAAGGCCACCGGGGCAACGACGGTTGCCAAGTCCTATCGGCTGTTGAAGGCCATCCTGGAGACCGCTACCGAGGACGAGTTGATCCGCCGGAACCCGTGCCGGATCAAGGGCGCGGGGAAGGAATCCCCGAAGGAGCGGCCGACCGCCACCGTGGCCCAGATCGACGCCATGGCGGATGCCATGGGGCCGCGCTGGCGGCTGTTCGTTCTCCTGGGCACGTACGGGCCGATGCGTCCTGAGGAGCTGGCGGAGCTGCGGCGCTCGGATGTGGCGATGAACGCCGAGGAAGCCGCGGAGTTGTTCGGGCCGGATGACGAACCTGGTGATGCACCGCTGTTGGGTGTGTGGGTGCGTCGGGCCGCGCCGGAGTTGAGCACTGGTGAGCGGGTGGTCGGCGATCCGAAGTCGAAGGCGGGGAAGCGGTTCATCGTGCTGCCCGCGTTCCTGGAGAAGGACCTTCGTCGGCACCTCGATTGGTACGCGCAGGAGGGCCCGGACGGGCTGTTGTTCGTGGGGGAGCGTGGTGCGCCGTTCCGGCGTTCGACCTTTGGGCGGAAGTGGCGTCGGGCCCTGGTCGTCGCCGGGCTGCCGAAGGGGTTCCGGTACTACGACACCCGACACACCGGCCACAACGTCTCGACCCGCAGCGGGGCGACCCTTAAGGACACCATGGTTCGCGCCGGTCAGTCCTCGGAGAAGGCAGCCATGATCTATCAGCACTCCGAGGTTGAGCGACAGAGGGAGGTCGCCGCCGGTATCGATGCCAGTGTGCGGGCGGCTCGGGCGAGGGCTTCTGGTGCGCTTCTGGTGCGGAAGCCTTAGCGGATTCGAACACGACGAAGGCCCAGTTCGGGGAGTGTGTCCCTGACCTGGGCCTTCGTTGCAAGAGCGGGCGACGAGAATCGAACTCGCGCTCTGAGCTTGGGAAGCTCATGTTCTACCATTAAACTACGCCCGCCGGGAGCTGGAGCTAGTTTAGCGCATCCTGGGAGTGGCTGGGGACGGGTGTCGGAGGGATCCCTTAGGGTGGCCGCGTTGTCGGCGTCTGGAGGGGTCTCTTTGCAGGTCACCGTTGTCCGTTGTGCCGAGGGGCACGTGTTCGCCGCGCCCCGTTTTCCCCTGCGGCAGCTGCGTCGTGAGCGGATCGGGCCCGCGAGGTTGCTGAGGTGTCCGCGGTGCGGGCGGCTGCGCAGTGCCGTGCCCGTCTCAGACCTGGGTGCGGTGGAAGTTCAGGTATGACCGGGAAGGGGTCGGCCCGCGCTGGTTCTGGTAGCGGGAGCCGACCCCGCTCGATCCGTAGGGGTGTTCGGACGGCGAGGTCAGCCGGAACATGCACAGCTGGCCGATCTTCATGCCGGGCCACAGCTTGATCGGGAGCGTCGCCACGTTGGACAGCTCCAGCGTCACATGGCCCGAGAAGCCCGGGTCGATGAAGCCGGCCGTCGAGTGGGTGAGCAGCCCGAGGCGTCCGAGGGAGCTTTTGCCCTCCAGCCGGGAGGCCACATCCTCGGGGAGCGAGACCACCTCGTACGTCGAGGCGAGGACGAACTCCCCGGGGTGCAGGATGAACGGCTCGTCGCCGGCCGGCTCGATCACGCGGGTCAGGTCGGGCTGCTCGACCGAGGGGTCGATGTGGGGGTAGCGGTGGTTCTCGAACACCCGGAAGTAGCGGTCGAGCCGCACGTCGATGCTGGAGGGCTGCACCATCGACGGATCGAAGGGGTCGATCCGTACCCGTCCGGCGTCGATTTCCGTCCGGATGTCCTTGTCTGAGAGAAGCACCCCCGAAGGCTACAGCGTCACAGCGTGCCCAGCTTCACCAGCATCAGCAGCGACATCAGCTGGATGGCCGACGCCGCCAGGGCGCGCGGCCAGGGGAGTTCGTGGGAGCGGGACACCATCAGCGTGAACAGCGCGCCCGCGAACAGCCAGGTCGCCCAGCCCAGTATCTGCACCACCGGGCTGGCCCCGCCGACGAAGATGGCCACCGCCAGGCGCGGCACATCGGTGAGCGCCATGATGAGCATCGCCAGGCCGGTGGTCGGCGCCCACAGTCCGTTGCCGCCGAACTGCCGGGCCAGGTTGTGGGTCACCGTCGACAGCAGCAGTGAGCCGAGCACCATGGCGACCCCGGTGATCAGCAGGTAGATCACCGCGTTGGAGACCGTGGTGTTGAGTATGTCCTCGCGCGCCTTGTCGAGGCCGAAGACCGCCACCGATCCGTACAGGAAGGTGACGATCAGGGCCGGGCCCCACATGGGGTAGTCCCGCATCCGCCAGAACGTGGGCTCCGGCCGCAGGAGGACCGCCGGCAGCAGTTCCTTCCAGTGCAGGGGGGGCTGAGGGGGCTCGGGTGGCGGTTCGGTCGGATCCGCCGCGCCGTAGCCGTATCCCTGGTGCTGGTTCCCGCCGCCGTCGTCGTAGTACGGATCGGGGACCGGCTGCTGGTACGGATACGGCTGCTGCGGATCTTGCTCGCGCTTCCTTCGTTGTCCGGGCACAAGTACGAACGTACCCCCTCCCGGCGGTCTTCCGGACCCGGTCCCTGTCAGCTGACGGGGTCTTCCACGCTGCCCTCCGTCTCGGCGGCCGCGACCGGGGTCTTCACCGAGGTCAGCAGGAGCTGTGCGACGTCCACGACCTGCAGGTTCTCCTTCGCGGCGCCGCTCTCCTTCTTCCCGTTGACGGAGTCCGTCAGCATCACGAGACAGAAGGGGCAGGCGGTGGAGACGATGTCCGGGTTGAGGGAGAGTGCCTCGTCCACGCGTTCGTCGTTCACGCGCTTGCCGATGCGCTCCTCCATCCACATCCGGGCGCCGCCCGCGCCGCAGCAGAAGCCGCGTTCCTTGTGGCGGTGCATCTCCTCGTTGCGCAGCCCCGGCACCCGGCCGATGATCTCGCGCGGCGGGGTGTACACCTTGTTGTGCCGGCCCAGGTAGCACGGGTCGTGGTACGTGATCAGGCCCTCGACCGGGGTGACCGGCACCAGCCGGCCCTCGTCGATCAGGTGCTGGAGCAGCTGGGTGTGGTGGATGACCTCGTACCGGCCGCCCAGCTGCGGGTACTCGTTCGCCAGCGTGTTGAAGCAGTGCGGGCAGGTGGCCACGATGCGCTTGACGGGGATGGAGCCGAACGCCTCGTTGAGGGTCTCGACGTTCTGCCGGCCCAGCTGCTGGTACAGGAACTCGTTGCCGAGCCGCCGCGCCGAGTCGCCGGTGCAGGTCTCCTCGCCGCCCATGATCGCGAATTTCACCCCGGCGGTGTGCAGCAGCTCCGCGAACGCCTTCGTGGTCTTCTTCGCCCGGTCCTCCAGGGCGCCGGCGCAGCCCACCCAGTAGAGGTAGTCGACCTCGGTGAGGTCCTCGACGTCCTGGCCGACGACGGGTACCTCGAAGTCGACCTCCTTGGTCCACTCCAGGCGCTTCTTCTTCGCGAGCCCCCAGGGGTTGCCCTTGCGCTCCAGGTTCTTCAGCATCGTGCCGGCCTCGCTGGGGAACGCCGACTCGATCATCACCTGGTAGCGGCGCATGTCGACGATGTGGTCGACGTGCTCGATGTCCACCGGGCACTGCTCGACGCACGCGCCGCAGGTGGTGCAGGACCACAGCACGTCGGGGTCGATGACGCCCTGCTCCGCCTCGGTGCCGATGAGCGGGCGCTCCGGGGCCTCCTCGCCGGCCAGCAGGTACGGGGCCTTGGCGTGCGCGTGGTCGCGCAGCGACATCACCAGCAGCTTGGGGGAGAGCGGCTTGCCGGTGTTCCAGGCCGGGCACTGCGACTGGCAGCGGCCGCACTCGGTGCAGGTGGAGAAGTCCAGCAGGCCCTTCCAGGAGAAGTGCTCGACCTGCGAGACACCGAACTGGTCGTCCTCGCCCGGGTCCTCGAAGTCGATGGGCTTGCCGGCCGAGGTCATGGGCTGGAGCGCGCCCAGGGCCGTGCCGCCGTCGGCCTCGCGCTTGAACCAGATGTTGGGGAAGGCCAGGAAGCGGTGCCAGGCGACGCCCATGGAGGTGTTCAGGGCGACGGTGATGGCCCAGATCATCGAGACGCTGATCTTGATGAGGACGACCAGGTAGACGAGGGTCTGCAGGGTGCCGACGCTCAGCCCGTCGAAGAGGGCGACCAGCGGGTAGGAGACGAAGTACGCCGCGCCGTACCCGTCCACATGGTGCAGGGCGCCCTCCAGACCGCGCAGCAGCAGGATGGCGACGCCGATGGTGAGGATGACGTACTCGACGAAGTACGCCTGCCAGGCGGTCGACCCGGTGAAGCGCGATTTGCGGCCCGCCCGCGAGGGCAGGTTCAGCAGCCGGATGGCGATGAGGACGAGGATGCCGACGGTGGTGCCGGCGGCGAAGAACTCCGTCCACATCTCGAAGGGGGTGAAGCCGCCGATCACCGGCAGCAGCCAGTCGGCCTGGAAGAGCTGGCCGTACGCCTGGAGCAGGGTGGGCACCAGGGTGAGGAAGCCGAGGGCGACCAGCCAGTGGGCGACGCCGACGATGCCCCAGCGGTTCATCCGGGTGTGGCCGAGGAACTCCTTGACCAGGGTGAGGGTGCGCGCCCCGGGGTCGCCGGTGCGGGCGCCCTCGGGCACGGGTTGGCCCAGGCGCAGGAAGCGGACGATCTCCACGATCGCCCGGCTGAACAGCGCCACGGCGACAGCGGTGAGCACCAGCGAGACAACGATCGCGGCCAGTTGCATGTCAGCTCCTGTCGGTCTTACTGGGCGGTAACTTAACGGCTTCGTATGAGGGTACCCACTTCACCGGCCATCCTGGAAACATCTTGGAGGACAGTGATGACAAGCCGCCCCGACATTCAGGTGCGGCGGGTGTACGACCCGCCGGACAAACAGGACGGGACCCGGGTGCTGATCGACCGGGTCTGGCCGCGCGGGGTCACCAAGGCGGACGCGCACATCGACGAGTGGCCCAAGGAGATCACGCCCTCGACCGATCTGCGGCACTGGTTTCACGGGGAACACGCGTCGTACGCGGAGTTCCGCCGCCGCTATCTGGCCGAACTGAAAGCCCCCGAACGGGCCGATGAGCTCGAACGGCTGCGTGCCGAGGCGCGGACCCACACCGTCACCCTCGTGACCTCGGTCAGGGAGCCGGAACGCAGCCACGCGGCGGTGCTGGCGGAGCGGCTGCGGGGCCGCTGAGCCGGTGCGGGGGGTCGCCGCCCTGGGCCCATTCGAGGTGCGGTCCCCCGGGGGGCGTGGTGCGATGAGCCCATGATCGTGACCATCGTGGGTGCCGGCAGCATGGCCCGGGGCATCGCCACCCGGGCACTGGTCGGGGGGCACAGCGTACGGCTCATCGACCACTCCGCCGACAAGGCGCGTGCCCTGGCGGACGAGTTGCGCCAGAGCCACCCCACCGGCCATGTGCAGCCCTCGGACGCGATCGGCGTCGAGGACGCCGACATCGTCGTCCTGGCCGTGCCGCACCCGGTGGGCCGCGATCTGGTGAACGACTACGGCACCGCGCTCACCGGCTCGGTCGTCGTCGACATCTGCAACCCCGTCGACTTCACCACCTTCGACTCCCTCGTCACCGCGCCCGGGGTCTCCGCCGCCGAGGAGATCGCCGCCGAGGCGGCGCCCGGCGTCCCCGTCGTCAAAGCGTTCAACACCACCTTCGCCACCACCCTGGTGGCCGGTGAGGTGGCGGGACAGCGGCTGGACGTGTTCCTCGCGGGTGATGACGAGGGGGCCAAGGCAACGGTCGCCGAGCTCGTCTCCTCCGGCGGGCTGCGGCCCCTGGATGTCGGGCCGCTGCGCCGGGCGCGGGAGCTGGAGGGCTTCCAGTTCCTGCTCATGACGGTCCAGGACCGGCTCGGCTTCGACTGGGCCGGCGCACTCAAGATCATTTCCTAGGGGTGGCGTGAGGCAGATCCGGATCACCACAGCCGACGGGCCGCGCCGGCGCTGGGCGCTGGCCGCAGCCGTCCTGCCGCTCGCCCTCCTGGTGACCTGGGACGGGGTGCCGGGCGCCGGGGAGGTTGGGGGCGGCGGCGGGCAGCCGGACGGCGGCCCGGCCACCGCGCAGCGGGCCACCGCCCGCCCGGAGGGGATCATGACCCGCGAGGAGTGGGGGGGCGGACGAGGGCCTGCGCTCCGGGCCGACCACGTACACCGGCGCGGTGAAGGCGGTCTTCGTGCACCACACCGCGCACGACGACGTGTACGACTGCGCCGAGGTGCCCGAGATGCTGCGCGAGATGTACGGGTACCACGTCGGCCGGCGCGGCTGGGACGACCTCGGCTACAACTTCATGGTCGACCGGTGCGGCACGATCTACGAGGGCCGGGCCGGCGGCCTGGAGCGGGACGCGTACGGGGCGCACACCGAGGGCTTCAACAGCGACACGGTGGGTGTCGCCGTGCTGGGGACCTTCGACGACGCCCCGCCGCCGCAGGCGGTGCTGGACGCGATCGCGCGGGTCGCCGCCTGGAAGCTGCGGTCCGGGGTGGATCCGCGCGAGCACACGCAGCTGGTGTCCACGAATGACGACAGCCGTTTCGGGGAGGGGGAGGCGGTGGACGTCGAGGTGATCTCCGGGCACCGCGACACCTCGTACACGGACTGTCCGGGCGACTCTCTGCAGGAGGCACTGCCCGCCATCCGCGCGGAGGCCGCCCGGCTGCGGGCGGACGGGGCGGGAGCCGAACCCTCCGGGCCCCCTTGAGCGTAAGAATGGGATAAGAGTTGAGTCGGCCACGCTCAGGTCATTTGACGCCGGTGGCAGCCTGCGGCACTCTTGAGTCAGATTCACTCAACAGTGCTGGAGGAAACCGAAATGGCACGAGCGGTCGGCATCGACCTGGGCACGACGAACTCCGTCGTCAGTGTTCTCGAAGGCGGTGAGCCCACCGTCATCACCAACGCCGAGGGCGCCAGGACCACGCCGTCCGTCGTCGCCTTCGCCAAGAACGGTGAGGTGCTCGTCGGCGAGGTCGCCAAGCGCCAGGCAGTCACCAACGTGGACCGGACGATCCGCTCGGTCAAGCGCCACATGGGCACCGACTGGAAGGTGCACCTGGACGGCAAGGACTTCAACCCGCAGCAGATGTCCGCGTTCATCCTGCAGAAGCTGAAGCGGGACGCGGAGGCCTACCTGGGCGAGAAGGTCGCCGACGCGGTGATCACCGTCCCGGCGTACTTCAACGACCACGAGCGGCAGGCCACCAAGGAGGCCGGCGAGATCGCCGGCCTGAACGTGCTGCGGATCGTCAACGAGCCGACCGCCGCCGCCCTCGCCTACGGCCTGGAGAAGGACGACCAGACCATCCTGGTCTTCGACCTCGGTGGCGGTACGTTCGACGTCTCGCTGCTGGAGATCGGCGACGGCGTGGTCGAGGTGAAGGCCACCAACGGTGACAACCACCTCGGTGGTGACGACTGGGACCAGCGCGTCGTGGACCACCTGGTGCGCCAGTTCGCCGCCGCGCACGGCGTGGACCTCAGCAAGGACAAGATGGCCCTCCAGCGGCTGCGCGAGTCCGCCGAGAAGGCCAAGATCGAGCTGTCCTCGTCCACCGAGACCTCGATCAACCTGCCCTACATCACGGCGTCCGCCGAGGGCCCGCTGCACATGGACGAGAAGCTCACCCGGGCGCAGTTCCAGCAGCTGACCGCGGACCTGCTGGAGCGCTGCAAGACCCCGTTCCACAACGTCATCAAGGACGCCGGCATCCAGCTGTCCGAGATCGACCACGTGGTGCTCGTCGGCGGCTCCACCCGGATGCCCGCGGTCGCCGAGCTGGTGCGCGAGCTGACCGGTGGCAAGGACGCCAACAAGGGCGTCAACCCGGACGAGGTCGTCGCCATCGGCGCCAGCCTCCAGGCCGGTGTGCTCAAGGGTGAGGTCAAGGACGTCCTGCTGCTGGACGTCACCCCGCTGTCCCTCGGTATCGAGACCAAGGGCGGCATCATGACCAAGCTGATCGAGCGCAACACCACGATCCCGACCAAGCGCTCGGAGATCTTCACCACGGCCGAGGACAACCAGCCGTCCGTGCAGATCCAGGTCTACCAGGGCGAGCGCGAGATCGCCGCGTACAACAAGAAGCTCGGGATGTTCGAGCTGACCGGTCTGCCCCCGGCGCCGCGCGGCGTCCCGCAGATCGAGGTCACCTTCGACATCGACGCCAACGGCATCATGCACGTCTCCGCCAAGGACCTCGGTACCGGCAAGGAGCAGCGGATGACCGTCACCGGTGGCTCCGCGCTGCCGAAGGACGACATCGAGCGGATGATGCGCGACGCCGAGCAGTACGCGGACGAGGACCACCGCCGCCGCGAGGCCGCGGAGACCCGCAACCAGGCCGAGCAGCTCGTTTACACCACGGAGAACTTCCTCAAGGAGAACGCCGAGAAGGTTCCGGCCGAGGTGAAGACCGAGGTCGAGACCGCGGTCGCCGACCTCAAGGAGAAGCTGAAGGGCGAGGACACCGCGGCGATCCGCGAGGCGTCCGAGACCGTCGCCTCCACCAGCCAGAAGCTGGGCCAGGCGATGTACGCGGACGCGCAGGGCGCCCAGGCCGCCGGTCCCGGCGGCGAGGCGGGCGCGGGTGCGGCCGGCGGTGCCCAGGGCGGTGCGGCCTCCGGCGGTGCCGAGGACGACGTCGTCGACGCCGAGATCGTGGACGACGACAAGCCGAAGGGTGGTGCGGCGTGACCCAGGACCCGCAGGGCTTCGACAAGGAGCCCGAGGTCCCCGACGGCGATGCCGCGAACGCGGACGCCACCCCCGCCGAGCCGGAGAACCCGGACGGCGGGGGGGCTCCGGCCCCCGGTGACGGGGCGGCAGCCGGTGGTACGGGCGCGGGCCAGGGCGGCCAGGGCGGCGACGCCGGGCAGTCCTCGGTCGAGGTGGCGCTGACCGCGCAGCTCGACCAGACCCGCTCGGCGCTGAACGAACGCACCCAGGACCTGCAGCGGCTCCAGGCGGAGTTCCAGAACTACCGCCGCCGGGTGGAGCGGGACCGGATCGCCGTCAAGGAGATCGCGGTCGCCAATCTGCTCACCGAACTGCTGCCGGTACTGGACGACATCGGCCGCGCCCGGGACCACGGCGAGCTGGTCGGTGGCTTCAAGCAGGTGGCCGAGTCGCTGGAGACGGTGGCGGCCAAGATGGGTCTGATGCAGTTCGGCAAGGAGGGCGAGCCCTTCGACCCGATGATCCACGAGGCCCTCATGCACAGCTACTCGCCGGACGTCACCGAGACGACGTGCGTGCAGATCCTCCAGCCCGGGTATCGCATCGGCGAACGGACGATCCGCCCCGCGCGGGTCGGTGTCGCCGAGCCGCAGCCGGGCGCGCAGCCCGCGGCGGCGGGGGCCGACTCCGCGGCCGAGCAGCAGGAGGACAGTGCGTCGACGTCCGAGCCGGAGAACGGAACCGGCGGCGGCAAGAGTGATGCCGCCGCTCCGGACGAGGGCTGAGGCCGGGGGAATGCGGCTGCTGATCGGAATCGGCCTCACCGGGACGACCGGTGAGGCCGGACGGGCCGGGAAGGCCGGAGAGGAGGGATGCCGGGGATGAGCACCAAGGACTTCATCGAGAAGGACTACTACAAGGTCCTCGGCGTCCCGCGCGACGCCACCGAGGCGGAGATCAAGAAGGCGTACCGGAAGCTCGCCCGCGAGAACCATCCGGACGCCAACAAGGGTGACTCCCGCGCCGAGGAGCGGTTCAAGAACGTCTCCGAGGCGTACGACGTGCTCGGCGACGTGAAGCGCCGCAAGGAGTACGACGAGGCGCGCGCCCTCTTCGGCGGTGGCGGCTTCCGGCCCGGCCCCGGGGCGGGCGGCCAGCAGTTCAACTTCGACCTGGGTGACCTCTTCGGGGGCACCCAGGGCGGGCCGGGCGGCCCGGGCGGGCCCGGTGGCCCGGCCGGCGGCTTCGGTGGCGGCGGGGGCATCGGCGACGTCTTCGGCGGACTGTTCAACCGGGGCGGCGCGGGCACCCGTACGACCGCGCCGCGCCGTGGGCAGGACGTGGAGTCCGAGGTGACGCTGAGCTTCACCGAGGCGGTCTCGGGTGCCACCGTGCCGCTGCGGATGTCCTCCAGCGCGGCGTGCAAGGCGTGTTCGGGTACCGGCGACAAGAACGGCACGCCACGGGTGTGCCCGACGTGCGTCGGCACCGGCCAGGTCAGCAGGGGCGGCGGGGGCGGGTTCTCGCTCACCGATCCGTGCGTGGACTGCAAGGGCCGGGGCCTGATCGCCCAGGACCCGTGCTCCGTATGCCGGGGCAGCGGGCGGGCGACCAGCTCCCGCACCATGCAGGTCCGCATCCCGGCGGGCGTCGGCGACGGGCAGCGCATCCGGCTGCGCGGCAAGGGCGCCCCGGGCGAACGCGGCGGCCCGGCCGGTGATCTGTATGTCGTCGTCCATGTGGACGAACACCCCGTGTTCGGCCGCCGTGGTGACAATCTGACCATTACGGTGCCGGTGAGTTTCCCCGAGGCCGCCCTCGGGGGCGAGATCACCGTGCCGACTCTGGGCGGTCCGCCCGTCACGCTGAAGCTCCCGCCCGGCACCCCTGGCGGGCGCACCATGCGTGCCCGGGGCAAGGGCGCGGTGCGCAAGGACGGTTCGCTCGGCGATTTGCTGGTCACGATAGAAGTAGTGGTTCCGCGGGATCTGAACGAGGCGGCGCGCAAGGCCCTGGAGGAGTACCGGACGGCCGCCGGGGACGATGACCCTCGGGCAGCGCTGTTCGAGGCCGCGAAGGGAGAGTGACGAATGGACGGCTGGAACGCACCAGGATCCGGGCCCCGCTCACCAGGTGGAGGCCCCGGGCCGGGCCCCGGCCCGCTGACCGACGACACCCCCGTGTACGTCATCTCGGTCGCGGCCCAGCTGTCCGGACTTCACCCGCAGACCCTGCGCCAGTACGACCGGCTCGGTCTGGTCTGCCCCGACCGTACGGCCGGGCGCGGCCGCCGGTACTCCGCCCGTGACATCCAGATGCTGCGCGAGGTGCAGCGGCTGAGCCAGGACGAGGGCATCAACCTCGCCGGGATCAAGCGGATCATCGAGCTGGAGCATCAGGTGGCGGTGCTGCGCGCCCAGGCCGCCGAGATGCAGCAGGCGCTGGAGGGCGCGGCGCTGGCCATGCGGCAGCGCGAGGCCCAGGTGCACGCCTCCTACCGGCGGGACCTGGTGCCGTACCAGGACGTCACCCACCAGGGTGCCGTCGTGGTGTGGCGGCCCGACCGGCGCGGCTGAGCGGAACACGCGGACGAGGGGCCCGGTGCGGACGCGCCGGGCCCCTCGCCATGCGCTGCGCGGGGCGGCGCGGGACGACGAGGGGCCGGGGCCGGAAAAGCGGGGGGCCGGTGCGTGTCCGGGGACCTAGGCTCGTGCGCATGGCGTGGACGGCACCCGGACTGGATTCGGGCGGGGACGGGACACCTCTGCTCGCCCTGCACGGCAGCTTCGGGCGGGGGGCGGTCTTCGCGCGGCTCGCCGCCGATCTGGGCCCCGCCTTCCGGGTTCTCGCGCCCGACCAGCGCGGTCACGGTCACTGCCCGCCGCGCCCCGGCGGCTTCGGCGTCGAGCGGTTCACCGACGACGCGGAGCGGCTGCTGACGGAGCTGGTCCAGGGACGGGGCGGCCGGCCGGTCGCGGTGCTCGGCCACTCGCTGGGCGGGATCATCGCGTACCACCTCGCGGCCCGCCGGCCCGATCTGGTGTCCGCGCTGATCATCGAGGATGTCGGCCCGGTGATGCGGCGCCCGGAGATCGAGCGTCCCGTGCTGGACGTGCGCGGCTGGCCGGCCACCGCGCCCACCCGCGAGGCGCTCGCCGCCGCGATCGAGGCGGCCGGCGTACCGGATGCCGCGTACTTCATGGCCAGCGCCGTCCCGGACGAGGAACGCGGCGGCTGGCGGCTGCTGTTCGACTGGGACACGATGACGGAGGTGCAGGCGGGCGGAGTCGGGGACTGGTGGCCGCGATGGCTCGGCTCCCGCTGCCCGGCGCTGGTGCTGCGCGGCGGACACAGCACGCTGCTGCCCGCCACGCTGGCCCGGGAGATGACCGCCCGCCGCCCGGGGGCCCGGCTGCTGGAGTTCCCCGCCGCCGGGCACTGGATCCACGACGACGATCCGGTGGGCGTGGCGGAGGCCGTCCGCGGCTTCCTCACGGCGTGAACGGGTCGGGGCTCAGTCGAAGACCACGTCGCACCACTCCCGTTGCCACTCCTCCAGCCACTCGCGGGCGGGCCCGCAGTGTCCGCCGCCGTCCCGGTTCCGGTGGTGATCGTCGCGGCCGGGGGCGGGGGCGTGCTCATCCGTACCGGCGCCCTCCTCCGCGTCCTCCTCGCCGGCGGGCGCCGGTTCCGGTTCCGGTTCGGGTTCGGGTTCCGGCTCGGGCGGCGGGGGCGGTGCCGGGGTCGGCGAGGCGGGCGTGTGCCCCTCGTCGGGGGGTTCGGCGGCGACCGCCTCCGGCGTCCACGGCGCCACCTTCAGCGGGGTGTCCGGGCCGGGCGCCGTCCGTTCCCCCCGCGGGGCGGGCCCCGGATCCGGCGCCGCCTCGACGGCGGCACCACACCCGGCAACGGCTGACACCACGGCCACCGCGAGGGCGGCTCCCAGCGAACGCGAACGCATCCGCCGAGTATGGACCCCTCAACACGCCCGGTGCCAGCGGCTGTTCACCGGGAGGGCGCCAGGCGCGGCGGACGGCCGGTCAGACCGGCAGGGGCAGCCGTTTGGGCGCCAGCGTCGGGACCGCGGGCAGCACCAGGAACACCAGGAAGCCCGCGAACAGCCATCCCCCCAGCACATCCGTCGCCCAGTGCACCCCGAGGTACACCCGGCTCACCCCGACCGCCACCGTCCAGCACAGCAACAGCACCACGGCCGCCGTCCGCGCCGCGCCGCGCCGCACGGTGAGCAACAGCACCGTGCACAGCGTGAACCCGGCCAGCGCGGAGGTCGTGGTGTGCCCGGAGGGGAAGGACGCGCCGTTGGCGTGCATCACCCAGTCCACCGACGGCGGACGGGGCCGGTTGATGGCCTGCATCAGCCCGTACCGCAGCAACTGCCCCACCACCAGCGCCCCGACCCCGGCCAGCGCCCCGACGGCGATTCCGCCGGAGCGCCGCGCCGCCAGCGCGCCGGCCAGGGCCATCAGCAGGATCGGCACCACCCCGGTACCCGAATCGGTGATCGCTCTCATCACCTGGGTGAGCGCGGAGGAGCGGTGCTCCACGGCCCAGTTGGTCAGCGCGGTATCGATCCCGAACGGCTCGCGGCCGTGCACCAGCACGGCGACGGTCAGCAGCACGAACAACACACCTGAGACGGCGGCGGTCAGCAAAGAGCGGGCCATTGGGGCAGGTTAGGCCCCCTTCCGCCCCCGCCGCGCGTCACCGCGCGGACCAGCGCACGGTGACATCGCTCGCTTTGACGAAGCCGATCCGGTGCCCGACCTGTATCTGGTAGTACGTCTCGCCGCGCACCACCTGATGGCCGGCCGGGTCGAACGTCACCGCCCGGTAGTACTCGCTGGTCGTCCGCAGCCCCACCGCGTACGCCTGGTCCGCCGGCACCTCGTAACTCAGCGGGCTCACCGGCTGGTAGGGCACGTCCGGCGGATACGCGGACTCCTGGGGGTAGGCCCGCCCGTACACGGGGATGGTCTGCGCGCCCCGCTTGCCGGTGACGACCCAGCCCTGCGCGTCGAAGGCGGTCGGCGCCCCGGGCGGATTGTGGAACCACGCCTTCTGGCCCAGGTACCAGATCGCCGTCCACTCCCCGCGCCGCTCGGCGACCGCGAACCGCTGCCCCGCGGTGGCCCGCGCGCCGACATCGTTGACCCCGGTGGAGGACGCGCCGTCCCCGCCGGGATGGGTGCCGATGTCCCGGACCAGCGGGGCGCCGGCGTCCGGCTCGGTGTGCAGCCGCACCGCCGAGGAGCCGTGCGGCGCGCAGGCGGTGCCGTCGCAGTCGGTGTACACGGGAGAGTGACGGTCGTAGTCCGGGGCGATGGTCACCAGTCCGCCGCGCGGCCCGGCGGTGGGGTGCAGCGGGGCGCCCAGCAGCTCGAAGTAGTGCGACCAGTCCCAGTAGGGGCCGGGATCGGTGTGCATGCCGGGCACGTTGGCGGTCACGGTGCCCTGGACGTTGTCGTGCCCCAGGATGTGCTGCCGGTCCAGCGGAATGTCGTAGGCGCGGGCCAGATGGCGCACCAGGCGGGCCGAGGTGCGGTACATCGCCTCCGTGTACCAGGCGTCCGGGTCGGTCAGGAAGCCCTCGTGCTCCAGGCCGATCGACTTGGCGTTGACGTACCAGTTCCCGGCGTGCCAGCCGACATCCTTGGTCGGCACGTGCTGGGCGATGTGGCCGTCGGCCGAGCGCAGGCTGTAGTGCCAGGAGACATAGGCCGGGTCGGCGACCAGCGAGAGGGTGCGCTCCCAGGTGGCCTCGGTGTCATGGATGACGATGTAGTCGATCGACTGGGAGCGCGGCCGGTCGGCCTTGTCGTGGTTGCCGTAGCCGCCCTCCTCGTCCAGTTCCTCGTACGGCGCGGGCAGCCAGGCGCAGGAGACGGTGCGCGGGCACTCCACGCGGGGGTCGCGCGGCGGGTCGGGCAGCCCCAGCGCCGCGGTCTGTGCCCTGTCCGGGGTGACGGGGGTGGCGGGCAGGACCACCCGCTGCCCCTCGGGGGTGGTGCGGGCGGCGCCCTCGCGCAGGACCGTGTAGACCTCGTCGGCGAAGACCTCGGCGGCCTCCCGGGTGTCGGCGCCCGACCAGGCGGCGACCGCCCCGTACCAGTCGGCGGGGTCGGGGCTCGGCGGCAGCCCCAGGGCGCGCTGATGCTCCGCCAGCAGGGCGGCGCCGCCCGCGACGTTGGCCGCGTCCCGCGCGCGCAGTTCGTCCGGGTCGAGGCCGGTGAGCGTGGCGGCCCGCACCAGGGTCTGCGGGGTGCGGGCGTCGTCCCCGCGCGGGTCCGGCTCTCCGGCGAGCGCGGTGGCGGCGTCGGTCAGATGCATCGGTCCGTACCCGCCGGTGACGCTGGGGGCGCCGCCGTGGCCCTCCCAGCGGGAGGAGAGGTAGGAGACCGCGAGGAGTACGGGCTCGGGGACCCCGGACTCCCGCGCGGCGGCGCCGAAGGCCGCCTGCAGGGCCCGGTCGTCGTCCGCCGCGACGGCGCCCGGGGAAACGGGCCCGGCGAGTAGCAGTGGCAGCGTGAGGGCCACGGCGGTGCAGGCGGTGCTGAGGCGGGTGATGCCCGGGGGGCGTCGTCGCATGGCAGGCTCCTTCTGCTGCGCGTCGGGTACAGGGGTAGTGGCTGTGCATGTCCGCGTCAATGCGGGGGTGCGACAGGGGTGTTGCCGTCATCGGTCCACACCGGTGAAGACGGGCCGAGCGCCCCTCTCCGTTGCCGGTCCGTGATCTTTTCACTCGATCGAATGACGGAGCTGGACAGCGCCCGCACGCCGGCAGGACCGTTCCCGCATGGACCTCCCCCGCCGCCTGCTGTCCACCCTCACCGCGGGCGCCCTCACCGTCACCGTCCAGGGCGCCGCCGCGCCCGCCGCGCTCGCCGCCGATCCCTGGGCGGACGGTGCGCCCGGCACGGTCGGCAAGATCATCTGGGAGCTGGACGACACCGGCCGTCTCGGAGTCTGCTCCGGCGCCATCGTGGACGCGCCGGGCGGCAGCGTCATCGCCACCGCCGCGCACTGCGTCAGCTCGCCCGAGCGGCCGCAGCCGCCCGCCGAGGTGTGGTTCGTGCCCGGGTACGACCACGGCCTGAGTACCTATCAGCGCGACGGCTGGCGGGTGCTCGCCTTCCACACCCCGCAGCAGTGGCAGCCGGAGCCGGGCGGGGACATCGCCGGCCTCCTGCCCCACGACTACGCCTTGCTGACGGTCGAGGAGAAGGAAGGGCGCACCATCCAGCAGACGCACGGCGCGAACACCCTGGCGTTCGCGCCGGTGCCGGACGGCAAGGACGTGGACGCCCTCGGCTATCCGGCGGCCGCCCCGTACGACGGGGAGTCGCTGCGCGCCTGTTCGGGGGCCACGCGGGTGCTGGACGGCCCGGACGCGCCCGCGGCGAATGTGGGCGGGCTGCTGCTGGAGGACTGCGACCTCACCGAGGGTGCCAGTGGCGGGCCCTGGCTCCAGGACTACGACCCCGCGACCGGCAGCGGCACGCTGGTGGCCGTGATGTCGGCCGGCACCGGCACCGGCCGCGTGGTGGGCCGGCCCTTCCCCGAGGAGGCGCGTGAGCTGCTGGCCCGGGCGGCGTCGGCCGACGCGTCCTAGCGTGGCGCGGGAACGCCGTGCACGGCCGCGTACTCGGCGGCCAGCCAGGGGGCCTGCTCCTCGATGAGGAAGCGCAGCACGGCCGGATCGGCGCAGGGCTGTCGGCCGATGACCGCGGCACGGCGCACCTGCGCGGCCCGTCGCGGGTAGTAGCGGCCGAAGATCTCCGTGGAGGCCGCGAGGTCGCTGGTCCAGCCGCCCCAGCGCGGCATCACCAGGGTGAACGCGGTGCGCACCAGCCGCCGCGCGACACGGCGGCTCAGCGCCCGGCGCTCGGCGTCCGTACGCGCCCCGGCCGCCTCGGCACGCCAGCGGGGGATCGTGCGGGCGAGGTCGCCGTTGGTCTCGCGGGCGAGGAGCGAGGTGGGGCGGTAGCGGGGCAGCCCGGCGGCGAGGTCGGGGCCCAGCAGCGGGGTGCACAGGCAGGCGAGGAAGAACCCGGCGTCGTACCGGACGTGCTCGGCCAGCAGCGCGCGGCGGCTGTCGAGCAGCACGCCGGCCCCGTCGATCTGCGGGAACGCCGCGTCGAGCGCGGACTCCAGGGCCCTGGCGTCCGCCCGGTCTTTGGGGGTGGGCTCGTGGTGCAGGGCGAGCTGGAGGTCGAGGTCGGAGATCCCGGGTACGGCGGTGCCGCGCGGGATACTGCCGTACAGGTACGCGCTGTGCAGCCGGGAGCCGCCGAAGACCTCACCGATTCGCTCCCGGGCCGCCGCGACCACGGGCCGGAACGGCTCCGCCACCCGCGCCAGGGAGCCCTCCCGCGCGATGGTCCCGTCCGGGTTCAGCCCTCGCTCGTCCATGTGGCGACTATCCCGGTACGGCGCCCGTCCGGCGAGCGGTTATCCGGCGCCGGGGTCACATGAGGTCGGCCGTCTCCAGTTCGAACCCGAACGGCTCGGGCAGAAGCAGGGCCTTTCCATAGACGACGGAGAGGACCGTGCGGTAGTCGTTCATGCCCGGTTCGCTGTGCAGGGTGACGGTCTCCAGCTCCCGGTCGAACAGCAGGTAGTGCGGGATCTGTGCCCTCGCGTACGAGCGCCGCTTCTGAGTGCGGTCGCGCTCGGCCCTGCTGCTGGTCACCTCTGCCACCATCGCCACGCCGCCGCACGGCATCCAGGAGGGGGCGTCACGGAAGAGGCGTTTCTCGCGCGGGGCGAAGGTGACGTCCGGGATCACATGGTCCCTGGGCAGCGGTCCCAGCTTGGGGAGCGACAGTCCCTTGTGGCCCGAGACGTCCATGTCCACGGCGGAGTGACGCAGCACCTGCCTGATGAGTGTGCTGATGTGGTCCTCGTGGTTGCCTTCCGGGGCCGGCGACACGACGATTTCTCCCTCGATCAGTTCCGCCCTGATCCCGTCCGGGGTCTCCAGGGCCAGAAATGTCTCCAGGAGGACGTCCGCCTGTGTCGTCATGGGCTCGTGTGCCATAACCGTCATGGTGCACCTCCTTTGCTTTCCGGGCCAGCATCGGCCGTGGACGGCACCGGATGCCAGGCAGAACGATCTTCTTCATTCAAAAGAGGACAACCGGAAAAGACGTTGACCAGGTGCATCGGAGCCTTGAGTGGAGTACGCTCAACTTATCGCACGTTCCATGAGGCAATCCGGAGGAGTAACGCGACGTGAGTGCCGAGCTGACCAACAGGAGCCGGGAAGCGATCAGTGGTGCCAATGACCGGGCACTCACCGAAGGCCACAGTGACATCACCCCGGCGCATCTGCTGCTCGCCCTCCTGGAGGGGCAGGACAACGAGAACATCCGCGATCTGCTGGCCTCCGTCGGCGCCGACGCCGCCGCGCTGCGGGCCGGGGCCGAGCGGCTGCTCGGGGCGCTGCCCACCGTGCAGGGCAGCACCGTCAGCCGTCCGCAGCCCAACCGCGAGCTGATGGCGGTGCTCGCCGACGCCGGGCGGCGGGCCACCGACCTCGGGGACACGTTCGTCTCCACCGAGCACCTCCTCATCGGGATCGCCGACCGGGGCGGCAAGGCCGGCGAGCCGCTGGACGCCAAGGCGCTCGCCGACGCGTTCCAGCGCTCCCGCGGGGCCCAGCGCGTCACCACCGCCGACCCCGAGAACACGTACAAGGCCCTGGAGAAGTACGGCACCGACTTCACCGCCGCCGCCCGCGAGGGCAAGCTGGACCCCGTCATCGGCCGCGACCACGAGATCCGCCGCGTCGTCCAGGTCCTCTCCCGCCGCACCAAGAACAACCCGGTCCTCATCGGCGAGCCCGGCGTCGGCAAGACCGCCGTCGTCGAAGGGCTGGCCCAGCGCATGGTCAAGGGCGACGTCCCCGAGTCCCTGCGGAACAAGCGCCTGGTCTCCCTCGACCTCGGCGCCATGGTGGCCGGCGCCAAGTACCGGGGCGAGTTCGAGGAGCGGCTGAAGGCCGTCCTCGCCGAGATCAAGTCCTCCGACGGCCAGATCGTCACCTTCATCGACGAACTGCACACCGTCGTCGGCGCCGGGGCCGGCGGTGACTCCGCCATGGACGCCGGCAACATGCTCAAGCCCATGCTCGCCCGCGGCGAACTGCGCATGGTCGGCGCCACCACCCTCGACGAGTACCGCGAGCGCATCGAGAAGGACGCCGCCCTCGAACGCCGCTTCCAGCAGGTCCTGGTCGCCGAGCCCACCGTCGAGGACTCCATCGCCATCCTGCGCGGCCTCAAGGGACGGTACGAGGCGCACCACAAGGTGCAGATCGCCGACGCCGCGCTGGTCGCCGCCGCCACCCTCTCCGACCGCTACATCACCTCCCGTTTCCTGCCCGACAAGGCCATCGACCTCGTCGACGAGGCCGCCTCGCGGCTGCGCATGGAGATCGACTCCTCCCCGGTGGAGATCGACGAACTCCAGCGCTCGGTGGACCGGCTGCGCATGGAGGAGCTGGCCCTGGCCAACGAGTCCGACGCCACCTCCAAGGAGCGCCTGGCCCGGCTGCGCCGCGAGCTCGCCGACCGCGAGGAGGAGCTGCGCGGCCTCACCGCCCGCTGGGAGAAGGAGAAGCAGGGCCTGAACCGCGTCGGTGAGCTCAAGGAGCGCCTCGACGAGACACGCGGCCAGGCCGAGCGCGCCCAGCGCGACGGCGACTTCGAGACGGCCTCCAAGCTCCTGTACGCCGAGATCCCCGCCCTGGAGCGGGAACTCGCCGACGCCGCCGAGGCCGAGCAGGAGACCGCCGCCCGCGCCACCATGGTCAAGGAGGAGGTCGGCCCGGACGACATCGCCGACGTCGTCTCCTCCTGGACCGGCATCCCGGCCGGCCGCCTGCTGGAGGGCGAGACCGAGAAGCTGCTGCGGATGGAGGAGGAGCTGGGCCGCCGCCTCATCGGCCAGACCGACGCCGTACGGGCCGTCTCGGACGCCGTGCGCCGCTCCCGCGCCGGGGTCGCCGATCCCGACCGCCCCACCGGCTCCTTCCTCTTCCTGGGCCCCACCGGCGTCGGCAAGACCGAGCTGGCCAAGGCCCTGGCGGACTTCCTCTTCGACGACGAACGCGCCATGGTCCGCATCGACATGAGCGAGTACAGCGAGAAGCACTCGGTGGCCCGCCTGGTCGGGGCGCCCCCCGGCTACGTGGGGTACGAGGAGGGCGGCCAGCTGACCGAGGCGGTGCGCCGCCGCCCGTACACCGTGGTGCTGCTCGACGAGGTGGAGAAGGCGCACCACGAGGTGTTCGACATCCTGCTCCAGGTGCTGGACGACGGGCGGCTGACCGACGGTCAGGGCCGTACGGTCGACTTCCGCAACACCATCCTCATCCTCACCTCCAACCTCGGCAGCCAGCACCTCATGGACCCGCTGGCCAAGCCGCACGAGCGGCGCGAGCAGGTGCTGGCCGCGGTGCGGGCCGCCTTCCGCCCCGAGTTCCTGAACCGGCTGGACGACCTGGTCGTCTTCAGCGCCCTGGACCTCTCCGAGCTGGGCCGGATCGCGCGGCTGCAGATCGACTCGCTCCAGCGCCGGCTCGCCGACCGCCGCCTCACCCTGGAGGTCACCGAGCCCGCGCTGCACTGGCTGGCCGAGGAGGGCCTGGATCCGGCGTACGGCGCCCGTCCGCTGCGCCGGCTGGTCCAGACGGCGATCGGCGATCAGCTGGCGCGCCGCATCCTGTCCGGGGAGGTCCGGGACGGGGACACCGTGCGGGTCGAGCCGTCCACGGAGGGCGGCGGGCTGCTGGTGTCGGCGGTTCCGGCCGGATGAGGTGATCTTTCCCGTCCCGTACTGCTTGCCAGAACGGGGCGGGGATGAGCGAGGATGGCAGTGTCTCCTTATACCGAGGAAAGGGACCCATCCCGTGTCTGTCGATCCCTCCGCGATTCCGAACTTCGGCGGCGAACCGGAGAAGCCGGAGAACAAGACCCCTGGTCAGGGCGGAGCGAAGAAGCCGACCGGACCGATCATGCCCAACCAGGACCTGATCAAGCAGCTCCTGGAGCGGATGAAGCTGAAGTACGTGACGGACAAGGAGGGCGACCTGGTCGCCCCCTGGGAGAAGTTCCGCACGTACTTCATGTTCCGCGGGGAGAAGCAGCAGCGGATTCTTTCGGTGCGCACCTTCTACGACCGGCCGCACAGCATCGAGGACAAGGGCCGGCTGCTGGAGACCATCGACGACTGGAACCGCCGCACGCTGTGGCCCAAGGTCTACACGCACACCAATGACGACGGCACGGTCCGGCTCATCGGTGAGTCGCAGCTGCTGATCGGCCTGGGTGTGGCGCCCGACCACTTCGTCAACACGACGGTCAGCTGGATCCGGGCCTCGATCGAGTTCGACAAGTGGCTGGTGGAGACTCTGGGTCTGGAGCAGGACGCCGAGTCCGGCGACAGCGAGGGCGAGGGCGACGCCGGCAACGGCAGCGACGCGGACAACGGCACCGACAACGGTGGCGAGACGCGGAAGGGCGGCGACGACGCGTGATCGTCGCGTTCTCGGTCACCCCCATCGGCGCCGGTGAGGACGTCGGCGAGGCCGTCGCCGACGCCGTCCGCGTGGTCCGCGAGAGCGGGCTGCCGCACCGCACCGACGCCATGTTCACCAGCGTCGAGGGCGAGTGGGACGAGGTCATGGACGTCGTCAAACGCGCCACCGAGGCCGTCCAGGCGCACGCCGGGCGGGTCAGCCTGGTGCTGAAGGCCGATCTGCGCGAGGGCGTCACCGACGGCCTGCACAGCAAGGTCGCCACCGTCGAGCGCATCCTCGGCGAGGGCTGAGGACCGGCACACACACGGAACGGCGGGCCCCGGGATGATCCCCGGGGCCCGCCGTCACGCGTTCGGGCCCGACCCCCGCGCTCACACCACCGCGGTGTTCTCCTCGGCGAAGTGGCACGCCACCGGATGCCCGCTGCCGCGGTCCTTCAGCTCCGGCTCCTCGGTGGCGCAGATGTCCTGCGCCTTCCAGCAGCGGGTACGGAAGCGGCAGCCGCTCGGCGGGTCCAGCGGGCTCGGCACGTCACCGGTGAGCACCGTACGGCGCCGCTGCCGCTCCTTCTTCGGGTCCGCCAGCGGGGCCGCCGACAGCAGCGCCTGCGTGTACGGGTGCGAGGGCCGCTCGTACACCTCGGAGCGCTCGCCGGTCTCCACCACCTTGCCCAGGTACATCACCGCGACCCGGTCGGAGATGTGCCGCACCACTGACAGGTCGTGCGCGATGAAGACGTACGCGACGCCGAGCCGGTCCTGGATGTCCTCCAGCAGGTTGACGACACCGGCCTGCACCGACACGTCCAGCGCTGACACCGGCTCGTCCAGCACCAGCAGCTTCGGGGACAGCGCCAGCGCCCGCGCGATGCCGATGCGCTGCCGCTGACCGCCGGAGAACTCGTGCGGATAGCGGTTGCCGTGCTCGGGGCTCAGCCCCACCAGCCGCAGCAGCTCCGCGACCCGGTCCTTGCCGCCGTCCCGCCACTGCCCCTGCACCTTCAGCGGCTCGGCGATGATGTCGTTCACCGGCAGCTTGGGGTTGAGCGAGGCGTACGGGTCCTGGAAGACCATGCCGGTCTCGCGCTGCACCGGGCGCAGCTGGGAGGGCTTGAGCCCGGTGATCTCCTTGCCGTTGAACTTCACCGAGCCCGAGGTCGGCTTGATCAGCTGGAGCACGGCGCGCCCGGTCGTCGACTTGCCGCAGCCCGACTCGCCGACCACGCCGAGGGTTTCGCCGGTGCCGACGCTGAAGGACACGCCGCTGACGGCCTGCACCTGTCCGGTGACACGGCGGATCAGCCCGCCGCCGCGCACCGGGAAGTTCACCACCAGGTCCTCGACCCGCAGCAGTTCCTCGCGGGGCTCGGTGGCCGCCTTCTCGGGGGTCTTCGACAGATCCGTGGTTTCCGTGGTCGTCATCGTCACCCCTCCTCGCTCTCAGTGGTGTCGGTGTCCGTGTCCGTGTCGTCGCGGAAGAACGCCGTGGGGTCCGCCGCCTCGGCCAGCTTGTCGCTGTGGTGGCAGGCCGACCGGTGGCCCTCGCCGACCTCCGTGAGCGCGGGCTCGGTGGCCGTGCACTCGTCCGTCGCCAGCGGGCACCGCGGCGCGAACGGGCAGCCGGGGGGCAGGTGGATCAGCGACGGCGGCGTGCCGACGATGGGCCGCAGCCGGTCCTCGCGGTCCCCGTCCAGCGACGGGATGGAGCCCAGCAGACCGGCCGTGTACGGCATCCGGGGCTCGTAGAACACCTGGTCCGTGCCGCCGATCTCCACCGGCTTGCCCGCGTACATCACCAGAGTGCGGTGCGCCATGCCGGCGATCACCCCGAGGTCGTGGGTGATCATCAGGATCGCCGCGTTGACCGCGTCCTTGACCTCAAGGAGCTTTTCGAGGATCTGCGCCTGGACGGTGACGTCGAGCGCCGTGGTGGGCTCGTCCGCGATGATGACGTCGGGGTCGTTGATGATCGCCATCGCGATCATCACCCGCTGCCGCATACCGCCGGAGAACTCGTGCGGGTACGCGCCCAGCCGCTTCCCGGCCTGCGGGATGCCGACCAGGTCGAGCATGTTCCTGGCCCGGGCCATCGCCTCCTTGCGCGGCACGAGGTGGTGCGCCAGGACGGCCTCGGCGAGCTGGTCGCCGATGGAGCGGACCGGGTTGAGCGAGGTCATCGGGTCCTGGAAGATCATGGCGATCTTCTTGCCGCGCAGCGCCCGCTGTTCCTTGGGGCGCATGGTCAGCATCTCCTGGCCCCGGTAGCGGATGGAGCCCTTGATGCGGGCGGACTTGGGCAGCAGGCCCATGACCGCCATCGAGGAGACCGACTTGCCGGATCCGGATTCGCCGACGATGCCCAGCACTTCGCGGGCGTGCAGGGTGTAGTCGACGCCGCGCACGGCGCGTACCACGCCGTCGTCGGTGGGGAACTCGACGGTCAGGTTGCTGACTTCGAGGATGGCCTCGTCGGTCGGCGGCTTGGCGTCGGCGAGGCTGAGCGCCTCGTGGACGTCCTCGGCCGCCTCGGTCACCGCGGGGACGGGGGCGGGGGGTTGAATCGCAGACATCAGTCACGCACCCGGTTCTGTCGGGGATCGAAGGCGTCACGCAGACCGTCGCCGATGAAGTTCACCGACAGGGCGATCAGGATGATGAACACACCGGGCCAGTAGAAGAGCCACGGGCGGGTGCCGAGCGCCGTCTGGTAGTCGCTGATCAGCCGGCCGAGCGAGGTGTCCGGCGGCTGCACGCCCAGGCCGACGAAGGACAGGCCGGTCTCCAGCAGCACCGCCGAGGCGATCGCCAGCGTCACCGAGACGATGATGATGCCGATGGTGTTGGGCAGGATGTGCTTGAAGATGATCCGCTTGGAGGAGGTGCCCACCGAGCGGGCGGCCTCCACGAACTCCTTCTCGCGCAGCGACAGCACCTCGCCGCGCACCAGGCGGGCGGTCTGCATCCAGGTCACCAGACCCAGGAAGACGCCGAACAGCACGATGCCCTTGCCCGCGATCATGGTGCCGATCAGGCCGGCGATCAGCAGGGTGGGGACGGCGATCAGCACATCGCTGGTCCGCATCAGGCTGGACTCGGTCCAGCCGCGGAAGTAGCCGGCGGCGGCACCGATGACCGTACCGACGAAGGTGGCGATCAGACCGACCAGCAGGGCGATCACCAGGGAGACCTGGGCGCCGCGCATGGTGAGGGCGAAGTAGTCACGGCCAATGTTGTCCTGGCCGAAGGGGTGTTCGCCGAGGTGGAATCCGCCGCCGCCGAGGAAACCGGGGATCACGGACAGGGTCGGCCGGCCGCCGTTGAGCGCGGTGCCGGTGGTGGTGGGGTCCTTGTCCCACCAGCCGGGTATCGGCCCGGCGCCGATGGAGGTCACCGCGAGACCCACCACCAGGACGAACAGCACCAGGCCGATCATGGCGCCCTTGTGCCGGAAGAACCGGCGGCGGACCAGCTGGCCCTGGCTGCGGGCCACGATGTTCATGCCCTGGGCGTCGGCGGCCGTCTTCTGGTCCGGTCCCGGCTCCGCTGTCTGCGCTGCGCGCTTCGTGTCCGTCATGTCTATCTCCTTCAGGACAGCCGGATACGGGGGTCGAGGACGGCGTAGGCGATGTCCGCGATCATGTTGAAGAGGACGATCGCACCACCGGAGACCAGGAAGAACGCCATGATGGGCATCGGGTCACCCTGCTGGATGCCCTCCAGCAGCATGGTGCCCATGGCCCGCCAGCCGAAGACCTTCTCGGTGATGACCGCGCCGCCCAGCACCGTACCGATGTCGAGGGCCACCAAGGTGGTGATGGGGATCAGGCCGTTGCGCAGCACATGGCGGGTGATCACGGCGCGCTCGCTCAGGCCCTTGGCCCGTGCGGTGCGGACGTAGTCCTGGTTCATGACCTCCAGCATGCTGGCGCGGGTGTAACGGGAGTAGGTGGCCAGCGAGATCAGCACCAGGGCCAGGCTGGGCAGCGCCAGGTGGCCGAACGAGTCGAGGCCGCTCTCCCAGAAGGTGCCCTCGTAGTTGGGGGTGCTGGCGCCGATGGTGGAGACGGGGCGGCCGTTCACCGAGTCGCTGTAGGAGGCGAAGGACTGGAGCATCCGGTCCAGGAAGATGACCGCGCCGGTGAACAGACCGGTGAAGATGGCGGCCGGGATGGCGTTGGCGCGGTAGAGCGGGCCGCCCAGGAAGTGGCCGATGCCGTAGCCGATGCCGGCCGTCAGCAGGGCGAGCAGCACCAGCGTCCCCAGGCTGGGGTCCTCCAGCACCGGGCCGAAGGCGAAATAGGCGACGATGCCCAGGCCGGCGGATATCAGCGCCGCCTTCAGCGGGGGCGCCCACTCCAGGCCGCTGACCAGCGTGGTGAAGCCGATGGCGCCGCCGAGGGCGGTGAGGGCCACCACGATGGGGCCCAGGCCCGGGTCGGTGAACCAGCTGGTGGCGGAGAGCACCGAGAGCAGCACCGCCATGCCGACGGCGGTGGTGCCGAAGACGGTGAGGCGGGTACGGCGGTCGCCGACGACGAGGCCGCCGGCCGCCAGTGCGGTGAGCAGGGTGATGCCGGCGATGAACGGCACCGAGATGACGGGGTCGGCCAGCCAGTCGTTGAAGTCGATCGCCATGAACTCCTTGAGGAGGGTGGCGACCCAGAAGACCGGCAGCGAGAAGCAGATGAAGGCCACGAAGGTGACCGACTGGTCCAGGGCGCTGTATTGGCGCAGCGCGGAGATGACGCCGATGGCGATGCCGATGACGATGGCGATCACGGTGGCGCCCACGACGAGCTGAAGGGTCGCGCTCACGGCCGCGTCCAGCATCGCGTTGACGCTCAGCCCCTGCCGGTTGACGCCGAGATCACCCTGGATGGCGTCTCTGAGCCACATGAAGTATCTGACGATGAAGGGTTCGTCCAGATGCATGCGTTCGGTGATGACGGCGATGGCGTTTTCGCGCGTGTTGTCCGGCAGCTGGCGCGCGTCGGCGAGCGGGTCCTTGACCTTGGTGGCCAGGAAGAAGATCACGATCGTGGCGGTGATGAACACCCAGATCGAGACAAACAGCCGCCGCACGATGAAGACGAGCATGGCGCTGACTCCTGAAGGTGCGAGTGGTGTGGGAGGTGAAAGGACTGAAGGTGATGATGCAAATGGCAGACGGGGCCGGGGGTTTGAGGCCCCCCGGCCCCGTGAGGCGTGTGCCTTGGTGCGGTGCGGCGGATCAGCTCACCCGGTCACCGTGACGCGGGTGGTGCTGTCACCGCCGCGGCCTCAGCCCTTGGTCCACTCGTGAACGTTCCAGGTGATGGAGCCCTGGGACGGGTTGGGGACGATGTTCTGCACGCTGTCGCCCCAAGCGGTGATGCCGGGGTGCTGGAAGATCGGGATGGTGACCAGGTCCTCCCACAGCAGCAGCTCGACCTGGGCGACCAGTTCCTGGGCGGTGTCCTCGTCGGAGGTGATCAGGATCTGGTCCAGCAGCTCGTCCACCTCGGGGTTGGCGTAGCAACCGTTGTTGTTGCCCTTGCCCTCGACGGTGCACTCGGAGGAGCGGTAGGTGGAGCTCCAGCCGGACCGCTGGTTGGAGCCGATCCACGCGAACTGGGCGACATCGAAGGTGCCCTGCGACAGACCACCGGTGGTGTCGAAGAAGTCGGCGGAGGAGACGAACTCGACATCGAAGCCGGCCTGGTCACAGGATGCCTTGACCAGCGCGCCGGAGTCGTTGCGGCGCTGGTTGTCCAGGGTCTCCACGCGGATCTTGGTGCCCACCGCGTCCTCGGCCTCCAGGATGGCGCGGGCGCGGTCGATGTCGGTGACACCGAACTCCTCGACCACGGGGGCGACGGCGGCGTCGGCCACGTCGTAACCCGGGTCCCAGGGGGCGATGTTACGGATCTGCTTGACCTCAGCGTCCGGCACGATCGGCTGGATCAGGTTCTCGACGATCTGCTGACGCGGGGCGCACAGCGCGAACGCCTGACGCAGTTCGAGCGAGTCCGCGAACGGGCCGCGGTCGAAGTTGAAGTCCCAGTGCTCGTAGGTGTACTGGTTGCCCAGGTGCGACTGGATGCCGGACGCCTGCGCGAGCTGGTTGGCGACATCCACCGTCGGCTGCGGCTGGATGACGTCGACCTCGCCGTTCTGGAGCGCCGCGACCTGCTGCTCCTCGGCCACCTGGCGGATGACGATGGTCTTGGTGGCGGGCTGCTCGCCCCAGTACGCCTCGTTGGCGGTCAGGGTGACCGACTGGCCCTCTTCGAAGCCGGTCAGCTTGTACGGGCCGGAGGAGGGGATGATCGACTCATCGGGCAGCGAGCCGTTAATCAGCCAGCCCTCATTGAAGAAGGCGGCGGCGTCGGCCAGCGGGGCCGGGTCGTCGCCCAGCAGCGCGGCGAGGAACTCCTCGTCGCTCAGCCCGCCCTCCGAGGCGACGACGTGCGCCGGCATGATCTTGGTGTTGCCGGTGCCGGGGCCCGCGGACTCCCAGTCGGCGTACGGGGTGGTGTACTCCAGGGTGAAGGACTTGCCGCCGGGCTCGCACTCGGGGCGGACGGTGTCCTCGATACCCGCGGTGCTCACGGCGGAGAAGAGGCCGTCGAGGTGGCCGCTCTGCTGGGTCCACCACAGCTGGATGTCGTCACAGTCGATCGGCACGCCGTCGGACCATACGGCGTCCTCGTTGATGGTGTAGTTGACCGTCAGCGGGTCGTCGGACACCTTCTCGTAGGTGCCGAACTCCGGGTTCGGGGTCACCAGGCCGCTCTCGCCCTGGAAGGACCAGAAGCCGCCGACGGTGCCGTTGAGTATCGTGCCGTTGGCGTTGGAGTTCGCGCCCGCGGTCGTGGGGTTGTAGCTGTCCAGCGGCTGGGCCCAGGCGAGCGTCACCGTGTCGGAGGACCCCCCGCCGCCGTTGTTCTTCTTGCCTGCGTCGTCGCCGCCGTCGCTGTCGCTGCCACATGCTGAGAGGACGAGTGCGCCTCCCAGGATGGCTGCGCCCAGCTTTGACGCCCTGCCGATTCGGGTCATCTTGGGCCTTCCACGGTGTGATGACTTGTAGTGTGAAGTTGCGGAGAGCTTCGTCACAGAACAGCGCGCGAACAAGTGCGCAAGGGTGACCGTTGTGCAGCCGAGATGTGAAACAGACTGAGTTGTTACCAGTATCTACGCGCATATATGGAACAAACGGGCGTTTCCGCAGTGCTAGCACATCGGCAACGTGAACGCGTGTTCGCATTGCGGGCACGGGCAGGAGAACACCTGACCCACCCTGTCCCCGGGGGGATGGAAACCTGCCGAAGTTGGGTAAAAACGCTGTGGGGGCGGCGTGTTCCGTGATTCGGTGATGTCCGTATCCGGGTTCAGCGCCTGGGCGCCCCGCCCAGTGCCTGCCAGGCCCGGCGGACGGAGCCGGCCGAGGGTAAACCGGTGGCCGGTCCGTCCCACCATCGATCGCGTGCGTGCGGGAGCCGACCCATGCTCACCACCATTCACACCGCCTATACCGACACCAGGGCCGACGATCTGGCCTGGGCGCTGGGCCGCGAGCCCCTGCCGTCCCTGGCCACCCTCGATCTCGAACTCGCCGGCGCGAGCGTGCAGCTGCGCGTGCTGGGGGCCTCCCACCAGGTGCTGCTCAGCGCGCTGGGCGACTCCTGTTCCGAAACCGTGGCCTGCATGCCGGGCAGCAACACCCCCCTGCCGCTGGGGGTCTCCAAGCGGCTGGGCAGCTTCGACTACGAGTTCGCCGCCCGCGTCGAGACCCTGAGCGCCGGCTCCTTCACCGGCCGCGCGCAGGAGCTGCTGGCGCTGGTCGCCGAGCATCCCTACGGACTGGCCGCCACCTTCCCCGGCGACCCGAACGCCTTCACGGCCTTACTCGCCCAGCGGCGCGGCCACCAGGTGCACTGGCGCACCTGGCACGCCTATCCGCAGGAGCGGCGCCTGGTGGTCACCCGGACCAGGATCGGCGTGCACAGCCCTTCCACGAGTGACAGAGTGGGTGCGGGGAGTGACGTAATGTTCGGCTCGTGATAGCTCCATCCGCCCCCGCACCGGGGCGGCCCACGCCCCGGCGGTCCGGTCCGCCGCACGACAACGGGCCCGGCTCCGACGCCGCCCGGCTGCCGGTGCCCCCCGGTATCGGCCGGGCGCTGGTGCTGGCCGGCGTCTTCGTCTGCGCGGCCTGCGGCCTGGTCTACGAGCTGGAACTGATCGCGCTGGCCGATCACTTGGTGGGGGACACCGTCACCCAGACCTCGGTCGTGCTGTCGCTGATGGTCTTCGCGATGGGGATCGGCTCGCTCGCCTCCAAACGGCTGCGCGGGCGCGCCGCCGCCAACTTCGCGCTGATCGAGGCGTTCCTGGGCCTGGTGGGCGGCAGTTGCGCCATGGTGCTCTACCTCTCCTATGTGTGGAGCGGCGAGGCGCGCTGGGCGCTGTTCGGCTACGCGCTCGCCATCGGGGCGCTGATCGGTGCCGAGATGCCGCTGCTGATGGCGCTCATCCAGCGGATCAGGGAGCAGGAGGCGGATCGCGCCGTGGCCGATCTGTCGGCGGCGGACTACGTGGGGGCGCTGCTCGGCGGGCTGGCCTTCCCCTTCCTTCTGCTGCCGCTGCTGGGGCGGGTGACGGCGGCGCTGGTCACCGGTGCCGTCAACGCGGCGGCGGGCGGGCTGCTGGTGCTGTGGCTGTTCCGGGACGATCTGACCCGGTCCTGGCGGTGGCGGTTGCTCGCGCTCAACGCGGGCGTCATCGCGGTGCTGCTCGGGCTGATCACGTGGGTGGCTCCGCTGGAGCGGGCCACGGACGCGGCGCTGGCGGAGCGGACGGTGAGCGGCGGGAGTGGTGAGGAGCCCGGATAGCGGTGCGGCGAACGGGGCGGATCAGGGCGGCGGCCGGGTGGCCGGCCGGCCGGGCCGGCGTCGGAGTGCCCCCAGGTGGGGTGGCCGGTTTCCCTGTCCTGTGTCGGACTAGTCGTTTAAGCGGCCCCAGTGGGTAGGGTCGCGGCATGGAACACGAGGTCTACGTCCCGTTCTCCGCCGCCGTGCTGCGGAGCGCGTTCGCCGATCCGGGGCGGGTGGCCCGTTGTGTTCCCGGCCTTGAGCTGGACCGGGAGCAGCCGTCCGGGGAACCCTCCGCTTCCGCCGCGGGTTCCGGCGCCGCGGCGGAGCCGTCCACCGTCGCCGGCCGGCTGCGGCTGCGCATCGGCGGCACCTCCATCACCTATCGGGGCACCCTGACCGTCACGGCCCCGGCCGGAACCGGGGGCCTCACCCTCACCGCCGAGGGCGGCGAGGCACGCGGTACCGGCACCGCGGCGCTGACCCTCACCGTCGCCCCGCGCACGCTCGCCGACGGCTCCGGGACCACCCTCGCCTTCAGCGCCTCCGTGCGCAGCGAGGGCCGGCTGGCGGCCATCGGGGCACGGCAGCGGGAGACGGCGGGCCGCCGGCTGCTGGACCGCTTCCTGGAGGCGCTGGTGGCAGATCTCGGCCAGGAGGAGGTCGAGCGGGGCGAGGTGCCGCCGGTGAGCGGCACCGGAGGCATCGGCGAGCCCGGTGACAACGAGCGGGTCATCCCCGGCATCCCCGCCCCCGAGAGTCAGCCGGCGGCGGCGTCCGCGCACGGCGGGCAGGAGTTCGAGGACCTGGAGAGCCTGGAGGGTCTTCCGGAGCTGGAGGGTCTGGAGGAGCTCGACGGTCTGGAGGATCTGCAGGATCTCGAAGCCCTGGAGGACTTGGAGGATCTGGAGGACATGGAGGAGGAGGGGGAACGCGCCGCCCGCCGGCACACCCCGGCCCCCGAGGCCGACTTCGCGCGCCGGACCATGATCGGCCGCAGCGCCGAGGAGGTCGACCACGCCCCGCCGCGCGGCCGTTACGCCCCCGCGCCGCCGCCCGGCACCGGGGGCGCCGTTTCCATCTCGCTGCGCTGGGTGGCCCCGGCCGCCGCGCTCGCCCTCGCCTCGGCCGTCGTGGTGGGACGGGTGCTGCGACGGCGCCGCTGAGCGGGCATCGTTATGGTCTTCGGGTGACCACGGATGACTCAGACCGACCCGACCGCCAGGACGACCGTGCCGAGCAGGGCGTCTCGTTGCGTGCCGGCGGCACCCGGCTGACGGTGCGCCCCGACCAGGGCGCCCGGCTGTCCTCGCTGCTGATCGACGGCACCGAACTGCTGCGGCAGGGCGAGCGCTTCGGCTCCTTCGTGATGGCCCCCTGGTGCGGCCGCACCCGCGAGGGCCGGTTCCGCAACGGCGGGATCTCGCACCAGCTGCCGGTGGACGAGGGCCAGCGGCACGCCATGCACGGGACGGTACGGGGCAGGCCGTGGCGGACGCTGCGGGCCGATGAGCGCTCGGCGGTGTTCAGCCGCGCGATCGGCGCCGGCGAGCAGGGCGACCCCTGGCCGTACGCGGGCACGGTGACCCAGCGCGTCGAACTGGCCGAGGACGGCAGTGGGCTGACGCTCACCCTGGGGGTGGAGACCGCCGAGGTGTCCTTCCCCGCGCAGGCCGGCTGGCACCCCTGGTTCCTGCGGCATCTCACTCCCGGAGCCCCGGGCGCGGAGCTGGGTTTCAGCGCCGGCTGGCAGGAGGAGCGCGGCGATGACCATCTGCCCACGGGGCGGCGCATCACGCCGCTGCCGGGGCCGTGGGACGACTGTTTCGGGATGCCGGAGGGGGTGGACGTCACCCTGACCTGGCCCGGGCAGCTGGAGCTGAAGGTCGCGAGCCGCAGCGAGTGGGTGGTGATCTACGACGAGGTGGCCGAAGCGCTGTGCGTGGAGCCGCAGTCGGGGCCGCCGAACGGGCTGAACACCACCCCGCACCTGGTCACTCCCATCGAGCCGCTGGAGATCTCCACGGTCTGGACCTGGCGGCGGCTGCCGTAATGTCGGCTTTCATGAACGCGCGTGAGACCCTGCTGCGGCAGATTCAGAACAAGGCCGTGGTGTACGGCAAGGTGACCCTCTCCTCCGGGGTGGAGTCCGACTACTACGTCGACCTGCGGCGGATCACCCTGGACGGGGAGGCCGCCCCGCTGGTGGGCGAGGTGCTGCTGGAGGCCACCGCGCATCTGGAGTACGACGCGGTGGGCGGGCTGACGCTGGGCGCCGACCCGGTGGCCGCGTCGATGCTGCACGCGGCGGCCGCGCGCGGCCGCCGGCTGGACGCGTTCGTGGTGCGCAAGGCGCAGAAGGTGCACGGACTTCAGCGCCGGGTGGAGGGCCCCGACGTGGCGGGCCGCCGGGTGCTGGTGGTCGAGGACACCTCCACCACCGGTTCCTCGGCGCTGGAGGCGGTGGCCGCGGTGCGTGAGGCCGGTGCCGAGGTGGTCGCGGTCGCCGTGATCATCGAACGCGGTGCGGCGCCGGCCGTCGAGGCCGCCGGGCTGCCGTACGTGCAGATCTACGGCCTGCCGGAGCTGGGCCTGGGCTGACGCCCCCCGCCAGCGGTTATCGCGGAGAGTCACTGTTTCACGTGAAACAGTGACTCTCTGTGTCTATGGTGCCCGCCACACTGGTGCATCTGTTCCGGTCTGGGAGGATGGGCGGGACGCGGAACCGCACGGATACCAAGGAGCGGACAGATGCCCATCGCAACTCCCGAGGTCTACAACGAGATGCTCGACCGGGCGAAGGCAGGCCAGTTCGCCTACCCCGCCATCAACGTCACCTCGACGCAGACCCTGCACGCCGCACTGCGCGGCTTCGCCGAGGCGGAGAGCGACGGCATCGTACAGATCTCCACGGGCGGCGCCGAGTTCCTGGGCGGCCAGTACGACAAGGACATGGTCTCCGGCGCGACCGCGCTGGCCGAGTTCGCCCATGTCGTCGCCGCGAAGTACCCGGTGAACATCGCGCTGCACACCGACCACTGTCCCAAGGACAAGCTGGACGGCTACGTGCGCCCGCTGCTCCAGCTCTCCAAGGAGCGCGTCGACCGCGGCCTCAACCCCCTCTTCCAGTCGCACATGTGGGACGGCTCCGCCGAGACCCTCAAGGACAACCTGGAGATCGCCGAGGAACTGCTGGCCCTCGCCGCCGCCGCCAGGATCGTGCTGGAGGTGGAGATCACCCCCACCGGCGGTGAGGAGGACGGCGTCACCCACGAGATCAACGACAAGCTGTACACCACCGTCGAGGACGCCCTGCGCACCGCCGAGGCGCTGGGCCTGGGCGAGAAGGGCCGTTACCTGCTGGCCGCCTCCTTCGGCAATGTGCACGGCGTCTACAAGCCCGGCAACGTCGTCCTGCGCCCCGAGCTGCTCAAGGACCTCCAGGAGGGTGTCGGCGAGCGCTACGGCAAGCAGAGCCCCTTCGACTTCGTCTTCCACGGCGGCTCCGGCTCCACCCGCGAGGAGATCGCCATCGCGCTGGGCAACGGCGTGGTGAAGATGAACCTCGACACCGACACCCAGTACGCCTTCACCCGGCCCGTCGCCGACCACATGCTCCGCAACTACGAGGGCGTGCTGAAGGTCGACGGCGAGGTCGGCGACAAGAAGACCTACGACCCCCGCAGCTGGGGCAAGCTCGCCGAGGCCGGCATGGCCGCCCGCGTCACCCAGGCCTGCGGCGACCTGCGTTCCACCGGCACCCGCCTGAAGTGACACCCCGGGCACCGAGGTGAAAGGCGCCCCCGAGCAGGCAGACTGGACCACATGTCCCTTCACGAGAACCTGCTCGGGGGTCCGCCCCCGACCCACCTGCCCGACGACCCGGAGCCGCGCGAACTGCTCGCGTCCGGCACCGCCCCCTCCGAGGTGGCCGCCAAGTACCCGGCCTCCTCCCTGGTCTGGGCCCAGCTCGCCGACGACGCGTTCGCCGAGGGCGCTCCCGTCGCCTCCTACGCGTACGCCCGCACCGGCTACCACCGCGGCCTGGACGCGCTGCGCCGCAGCGGCTGGAAGGGGCACGGCCCCATCCCGTTCGAGCACGAGCCGAACCGGGGCTTCCTGCGCGCCCTGCACGCGCTGGCGCGCGCCGCGCAGGCCATCGGGGAGCAGGAGGAGTACGAGCGCTGCACGACCTTCCTGCGCGACAGCTCGCCCACCGCGGCCCAGACGCTGTCCTGAACCCCCGCACCTGATCGCCGGGCCCGCGCGACGCCCGTGACCACGAGAGCGCCCCCGCACACCACGCGGGGGCGCTCTTCGGGCCCGGGGGACGTACTCTGCGGCTGTACCCCGGCGATCCCGGGAAGTACGCAGGCGCACGGACCAGCGTGAAGGAGCCAGCGAGATGTCGGACACCCCCGGCGAGCCGACGCTGCACTACGACGGCAGCACGCCGTACGAGGACTATGTACGGGCCGAGGTGCTGACCCACCTCCAGCGCCCGCTCTCGAAGGACCCGGGCGAGATGGCGTTCCTCGTCACCACCCAGGTCATGGAGCTGTGGTTCACCGTGATCGTGCACGAATGGCGGACCGCCGCCGACGCGCTGCGCGGTGATGACCTCCCGCGCGCGCTGGAGGCGCTGCGCCGCTCCGGGTACGAGCTGAGCGCGCTCAACGCCTCCTGGGAGCCGCTGGCCCACCTCACCCCGGGGCAGTTCAACGCCTACCGGGCGGCGCTGGGGGAGGGCTCGGGCTTCCAGTCGGCGATGTACCGGCGGATGGAGTTCCTGCTCGGCGAGAAGTCCGCCGCCATGCTGGTCCCGCACCGCGGCACCCCGAAGGTCCACGACGAGCTGGCCAAGGCCCTGCACGAGCCCGGACTGTACGACGAGGCGCTGGCCTACCTCTCCCGGCACGGCGATCGGCCGCTGCCCGCCGAGGTGCTCGGCCGCGACTTCAGCGCCCGCTACGAGCCGCACCCGGAGGTGGAGGCGGCCTGGCAGCGGGTGTACGCGGCCGGCGACGGTCCCCTCCAGCGGCTGGGGGAGGCGCTGACCGAGGTCGCCGAGCTCGTGTGGCGCTGGCGCAACGACCATCTGGTCGCCACCCGGCGGGCGATGGGCGGCAAGACCGGGACGGCCGGCTCCGCCGGGGTCGCCTGGCTGGAGAAACGTGCCGCCAAGAACGTCTTCCCCGAACTGTGGACGGCGCGCAGCTATGTCTGAAGCCGGGACCGGGACGGAGACAGCCACCGGGGCCGGGGCACCGGCGGTGGCCGCTGACGCGGGCGAACCCGGCGCCGAGGCGCGGCGCCTGGACGCGGCCGACCCCCTGCGCGCCAAACGCGCCGCGTTCGTCCTGGACGACACCGTCTACCTCGACGGCAACTCGCTGGGCGCCCTGCCCCGTACGGTCCCGGACCGCCTCGCCGAGGTGGTGTCCCGCGAGTGGGGGCAGCTGCGGATCCGCTCGTGGACCGAGTCCGGCTGGTGGACCGCCCCCGAACGGGTCGGCGACCGGATCGCCCCGCTGCTCGGGGCCGCGCCCGGCCAGGTGGTGGTGGGTGACTCGACGAGCGTGAACGTCTTCAAGGCCGTGGTCGCCGCCGTCCGGATCGCGCCCTCCGACCGTGACGAGATCCTGGTGGACGCCGCCACCTTCCCCACCGACGGCTACATAGCGGACTCCGCGGCCCGGATGACGGGCCGGACGCTGCGCCCCGTCCCCGCCGAGCGGATCGCGGCGGAAGCCGGGCCGCGTACGGCCGCGGTGCTCGTCAACCACGTGGATTACCGCACCGGCGAGCTGCGCGACCTGCCCGGCATCACGGCGGCGGTCCATGCGGCGGGCGCCCGGGCGGTGTGGGACCTGTGCCACAGCGCGGGCGCCCTGCCGCTCGCGCTGGACGCGGACGGCGTGGACTTCGCGGTCGGCTGCACCTACAAGTACCTCAACGGCGGCCCCGGCGCTCCCGCGTTCCTGTACGTGCGCTCCGGGCACCAGGAGGCGTTCGACTCGCCGCTCCCCGGGTGGAACTCGCACGCGGAGCCGTTCGCGATGTCCCCCCGCTACCGCCCGGCCGACGGCGCCCCGCGCGGCCGGGTGGGCACCCCGGAGATCCTGTCGCTGCTCGCCCTGGAGGCCGCGCTGGAGGTGTGGGACGGCGTCGACATGGCCGCGGTGCGGGCCAAGAGCCTGGCCCTGACCGCCTTCTTCGAACGCCGGCTCGCCGGGCTGCTGCCCAGCATCACCCCCGCCGATCCGGCCCGGCGCGGCAGCCAGGTCGCCCTGCGCTGCCCGGACGCGCGCCGGGTCACGGCGGAGCTGACCCGGCGCGGGGTGGTGGCGGACTTCCGTGAACCGGACGTGCTGCGCTTCGGCTTCACCCCGCTGTACACCTCCTTCGCCGACGCGGACCGCGCGGCGCGGGTGCTGACCGAGGTGCTCGCCGGGACCCCGGCCCCGCCCTTTGGCGCGGGGGCGCCCGACACCGGCCGGGACGCCGACGAGGCCGCCGCCCTGCTCTCCCGGCCCCCGGCCGCGCCCGACCGCACCCTGCGGTACGGCCCGCATCCCGCACAGCTCGTGGACCTGTACGGGGACGGGGAGCCGCGGGTGGTGATCGTGCACGGCGGCTGGTGGCGCGAGAGCTACGACCGCGCCCATCTGGCCCCGCTCGCGGCGGCACTGGCCCGGCACGGCGTCCCGGCGGCGCTGATCGAGTACCGCCGGGGGCCGGGGTGCTGGCCGCACGCCGCCGAGGACGTGCGCGCCGCCCTGGACGCCCTGCCGGGCGGCACGCCTCTCACCCTGGCGGGCCACTCGGCCGGCGGCCAGCTGGCGCTGTGGGCGGCGGCCGGCCACCACCGCCGGGTGGCCCGTACGGTCGTGGTCTCCCCGGTCGCCGACCTGGTCGCGGCCGACCGGCTGGGCCTGGGCGCGGGCGCGGTCCGCGACCACCTGGGCGGGCCGCACCCGCAGGCCGATCCGCTGCGTCTGCCGACTCCGCCCGGTCCGGTGACCGTGCTGCACGGCACGGAGGACGGGCAGGTGCCGCTCGCCCACTCGCTGGCGTACGCCACCCGGCACGGCGCGACGGTGATCCCGCTGCCGGAGACCGGTCACTACGCGCCGATGGACCCCGGGACAGCGGCGGGCGCCCGGCTGACCGGCCTCCTCAGGCGAGGCTGAGCCGCAGTTCGGCGAGCCGGGCGAGGTCGTCGGGGACGGTGGCCCGTTCCGCGTCGGAGAGCGGGACGGCCGCCGCCTCGTCCAGGCGCCGGGTGACGGCGGCGGCGTCCTCCCCGGCGCGGTGCGCGACATCGGCGCGCAGGATCAGCAGCCGCGCGCGCTGCACCGGCGTGGGCCGCTGGTGGGTCAGCGCCAGCACCCGGTCCAGCACTTTGGCCGCGCCCGGCAGGTCCTCCTTGGAGTCGGCGAAGAGCGCCGCGAAGTGCAGGGCGCGCTCGAAGGTGTCCTTGGGCGCGGGCTCGATGTGTCCGTCGCCGCCGGTCGGCTGCCCGACCCGGATCGAGTTCCCACCGGGGTCGGTCATGAGGAACTGCCGCACGCCGTACGCCATGTCCTTCAGCGGCCCGATCCGCGGTATGCCGCGGGTGGGCACCTTCCCGTAGGTCTCCTTGAGGCCGGCCCGGAAGATCTCGTGCAGGGCGTCGACCTCGTCGGTGAGGATGTAGCAGCCGCCGAGGGAGGTGGCCGGGTCGAAGTTCTTCATGCCGAAGAACTGGAGCTCGACCGTGCCGCGTTCGACGACGAGGTAGGCGTACGGGCTGTGCTGCTCGAAGGTCACCGCGAAGCCGAGCGAGGTGTAGAACTCGGCGACCGGTGCGATGGCCGGACAGGTGAGGAGCGGAATGGTTTTCTCGGTCATGCCGCCGACTCTAGTCAAGTTTGACTACCGGCGCCTGTGGCGGCGCGGAGCACCGCCGCGCACCGCCTCCCGGGACGGCGCGCGGCGGTGCTCGCGCTCAGGCGAAGAACCCCATGACACCGGCGCCCGGCTTCGCCGCCGCCCGGCGGAGCCACTCCGCGACCGACTCGACGGCTTCCAGGACCTCCCCGTCCAGCGCGGACCGCTGCTCGCGGGTGGTGGACTCCCACTGCGTCAGCGCGCGGGCACAGTCGGCCGCGCTCCACACGCCGTGCCCCGGCACGTCGTCGGGGCGCGGCAACGGGCCGGGGAAGTCGTGGTACGTGAAGGAGGTGACGTCCACCGCGGTGACGCCCAGCTGCGCCAGACCCTCGTCCACCCGGCCCAGCCATCCGTACCGGAAGGGCGAGAAGCTGTTGTTGTCCAGCGGCCGGCCGTGAAAGGCACAGATCCGCTGGTAGGCGTACGCGTACTGGAAGGCGTGCGCCTTCTCGAACGGGCCACCGTCGACCACCGCGCGCAGCGCCTCGTACGCCGTGGGCGCCCCCTCGGCTATCCGATCGGCGAACCACTCGTCGTCCCGGTCGAGTTCCCGCTTGAAGCGGCCGCCCATCATCCGCCGCTGCTTCTCGTCCCCGCCGCCGACGACGCCGCGCACCAGCGCGGGATCGACGAGATACAGGCTCAGTGCGTAACTCATGGCGCGAGTCTAGGAGTCGGCGTCCGCCAGGCGGACCGCCGTGCCGTACGCGCACACCTCGGTGCCGAAGTCCGCCGTGCTGACCTCGTACCGCATCGCCAGCACCGCGTTGGCGCCGCGCGCCCGGGCCTGTTCCATCAGCCGCTCCACGGCCTGGGCCCGGGACTCGGCGAGCGTCTTGGTCAGCCCGCGCAGTTCGCCGCCGAACATCGACTTGATGCCCGAACCGATCTGGCTGCCGAGGTTCCGCGAACGCACCGTCAGCCCGAAGACCTCACCGATCACCTCGGTGACCCGGCGCCCCGGGATGTCGTTGGTCGTGACCACCAGCACTCCCGCGGCCGCGCTCGGGCCGCCGCCGAAATCGTCGATGCTCATGCCCACAAGCCTAGGCCGGGCGGCGGGTGATGGCGAGAAGGTGTGCGGAGGCCGCCCGCGACTCCGGACGCCCACCGGTGATCCGCTCCGCCGGCCGGGCCGTGGGCCGGCGGGAATCCCGGCATCGGGGCGCGGTCATGCCAGGTGTGTGTACGCCACGATGTTGGAGTCGTAGCCCGTCGCCGCCGACCAGGCGCCGCCGCAGGTGATGAGGCGGAGCTGGGGGGTGTCGTCCGAGCCGTAGACGAGGTCGGAGGGGAAGTTGTTCTTGGCGTACATCTCCACCGCGTCCACGATGAAGGTCGCCATGGTGCCGTCCTCCCGGTCGACCTCCACCGTCTCGCCGGGTTGGAGGTTCGCCAGGCCCGCGAAGGCCGCCGGGCCGACGTAGGTGTCGAGGTGGCCGACCAGCAGGGCCGCCCCGCGCTCACCGGGGGAGACGCCGCCGGAGTACCAGGCGGCGCGCATGGCGTCCTCCTCGGCCGGGGTGGGCGGGCCGCCGTCCGGGTCGAGCTGGGCGCCGAAGACCTCGACGTCCGTGCCCAGGGAGGGCACGCGGACCCGGGTCGGGCGGGAGCGGGGCAACGGGGCCCCGTATCCCTCGGCGCCCGTGTAGGAGGGGCCGATCGTCGGGCTGGCCTCGGCCTCGGCCGCCGCGGTCTGCTGCTTGCCGAACTCGATCACCGGCTCCGGCGGCCAGATGCCGGCCGTCAGACCGACCGTCACCGCCGCCACCGCAGCCGCCACCTCGTAGCGGCGGCTGCGGCGCGCGAGCCGTTGGAACCGGGTCAGGCTGGAGGCCGGACGCTGGGCAGCGGCGTGTCTGAGACCCCGGCCGCGCGGCGCCGGACGGCGCCGCCCGCTCGGGGTACCCGGACGGGAGCGGGCGCAACGGTAGCGCTCGCCCGCCCGGCGTACGAGAGCGGCCGGACCGCCCAGGAGGCCGCGCAGGATCTCAGTCACGCTCGTGCCCATCAGTAGTAGTGGTTACCGGCGGAGCGGCGGCGCCGGGCGAGGAACACGTAACCCACCGCGCCGGCGACGGCGAGACCGCCGCCGACGGCCAGCGCCGTGGTCTGGGCGGTGCTGCCACCGTCCGCCGTGCCGCCGAAGCCGGCCCCCGCGCCACCGGAGGGGGTCGCCGAGGTGAAGGTGAAGTTGGTCGTCAGGGTGACGCCATCGGCGCAGACCAGGGTGACCGGGTAGCTCTTGCCGATGGTCAGGCCGCTGGTCCTGATCTTGCCGGTGCCGAACCAGCGGCCGTCCGACTCCTTGGTGGCCAGGTTGATGTCGGCCTGGAACGCCTCCGAGGTGGCGGGCCCGCCCGGCTGGCAGGTGGACCGGACGGTGACGGAGGTACCGGCACCGCCCGCGCTCGGGCTGATGGACAGCGGCGGGTTGGTGGTCTGGCTGCCCTTGTTGTCGCCTCCGGCGACGGCGGGAGCGGCGGCCAGACCGAGGGTCAGAAAGGCGGCGGCGACGCCGGTGACCAGGCGGCGCCCGGTCGTGGACGTCCTTCGCGGTGACTGGGACTTCATAGGAGCGATGACCTCCGGGTCGTCGGCGAACGGCACGCGCGGTGGCGTGACGGGTTGTCACCTATGCGAACAGTGGGTCATGTGATCCGCATCCGGAGTGCGTCCCTGCGGGTGCCGCGTTGCTCCGTACCGGGGTACGGGTGCACCGCGACGGCCTACGGAAGGGCCCGACCGCCCCTCGGGGGAAAGGACGGCCGGGCGTCTCGGGAAGGGGGTGTGGACACCGCCCTCCCTCCCTTCCATTGTGCTCCCGCGAGGTGCTTCCGCGGGCCCTACTTGGTGTCCAGATCTCGCCTGCCGAAGCCCGCCAGGCCAAGCGCCAGCAGGGCCGCGGCCAGCGCGGTGAGCGTCAGCAGGGACAGCCACGCGGCCCCGTCCAGGGCCGCCGCGGGCAGCTGCGGGACGTGGCCGAAGGGGGAGAGATCGTTCAGCCAGGAGGGGAAGCCGACCAATTCCCCCAGATAGCCGCACACGAATGCGTACGCCGGGACGATCCACGCGGCGGCGCTCGCGCGCGGGAACCATCCGTACAGCACCGCCGCGAGCCCGGCCGTGACCCACAGCGCGGGGGCGTACGCCAGCGCCGCGCCCAGCGTCTTCCACAGCAGCGAGCCGTCCGACCCCGACAGCGCGCCGGTGGCGCCGAGGGCGAGACCGCCCACCGCCAGCACGGCGGTGCCGCCCGCCAGCGCCACCAGCAGATGGGAACCGGCCCACCGGGTACGGGACAGGCCCGTCGCCAGCAACGGCTCCGCCCGCCCCGCGCTCTCCTCGGCGTGCGGCCGCAGCGCCGCCATCACCACGTACACCGCGGCCACGATCGCCGGGACGATCAGCACCACGGACAGGAAGGACTCGGCCACGGTCGCCCCGCCGGCCCGCGCCACCTGCTCCCGCACCGCCTCGATGTCCTCGATCATCTTCTCGACATCGCCAAGGATCGAGCCGTACATCACCCCCAGCAGCGCGAGCCCGGCGGCGAACGCCACCAGGACGCCCCGGTGCAGCCGCAGCGCGAACCCCAGCGGGTGGCCGAGGGCGGCGGAGCCGGTCGGGGAGCCCAGCCGCTGCGCGCGCAACCCGGCGCCCACGTCCCGGCGTACCGACAGGGCGAACGCGCCCCACACTCCGGCCGCCGCCAGCGCCACCGACAGCAGCAGCGGCCACCAGTGGTCGCCGGCGAACACATAGGTCCGCTGGGCCCACCCGATCGGCGACAGCCACGACAGCGCGGAGCTGCCGCCGTCCCCGCCCACGTCGCCGACCGCCCGCAGCGCGTACGCCGCCCCGATGGCGGCCAGCCCCAGGCCGGAGGCACCGCGCGCGTACGGGGTGATCTGTACGGCGACGGCCGCCAGCGCCGCGAACACGAGCCCGGTGGCGGTGTGCGCCGCCCCGTACAGCAGCGCGCCCCCGGCGCCCTGTCCCACCACGGCGGCCGTCACCCCGAGCCCCAGCAGCACGTTGGCGAGCGCGGCGAGCACGAGCGCCGCCGCCAGCTGGGCGTGCCGCCCCAGCACGCCGGCCCGCAGCAGCTCGGCGCGCCCGCTCTCCTCCTCGGCCCGGGTGTGCCGCACCACCGTGAGGACGCTCATGAGTCCGACCACGACCAGGACGAAGCCGAGCATCTGGTGGCCGAGCATCGCGCCGAAGCCGTAGTCGCCCTCCAGGTAGCGGGCGGGTCCCGTCATGGCGAGCCCGGCCGGGCTGCCGAGGGTGTCGGCGACGGCCTGCCGGTCGGCGGCGTCCGCGTAGGTGGACTCGAAGCTGGCCAGGGAGGAGGCGGTGCCCAGGACGAGGGCGCCGATCCACACCGGCAGCCGTACCCGGTCGCGGCGCAGTGCGAAGCGCAGCAGGACGCCGGTGCCGGTCAGCGCGCCGGCCGGGGCCCTGTCCCGGGCGGGCGGGGGCAGGGGCGCGGTGCCGGGAGCCGTCGTGGTGGCGGCGGTCACCGGTGGGCCGCCAGTTCGTCGCCGTAGTGCCGCAGCATGAGTTCCTCGAGGGTCGGCGGATGGCTGACCAGCGACCTGACCCCGTACCCGGACAGCTCCCGCACCACCGTGTCCAGCCGGGCGCCGTCCACCGTGAAGCGAACCTCCCCGGGCGCCTCGCCGCCGCGCAGGTCGTGCACCCCGGCGAGCTGGGCGAGCGCGGCGGACGGGCGCTCGGTGACCGCCTCGATGGTGGTGCGGGTCAGGTGCCGCATCTCGTCGAGGGTGCCGCTCTGGACGGTCTTCCCGAGCCGGATGATGCTCACCCGGTCACACAGCTTCTCGACCTGGGCCAGGATGTGGCTGGAGAGCAGCACGGTCTTCCCGGCGGCCTTGGCCTGGAGGATGACGTCCTGGAAGACGACCTCCATGAGCGGGTCGAGGCCGGCGGTGGGCTCGTCCAGCAGGAGAAGTTCGGCGTCGGAGGCGAGGGCGGCGACGATGGCCACCTTCTGCCGGTTGCCCTTGGAGTAGGTGCGGCCCTTCTTCGTCGGGTCGAGGTCGAAGCGCTCGATCAGCTCCGCGCGGCGCCGCGCGTCGAGTCCGCCGCGCAGCCGGCCGAGGAGGTCGATGGCCTCGCCGCCGGTGAGGGAGGGCCACAGTTCGACGTCGCCAGGAACGTAGGCCAGCCGCCGGTGCAGGGCCACCGCGTCGGCCCACGGGTCGCCGCCGAGCAGTGTGGCCGTGCCGGTGTCGGCGCGCAGCAGGCCGAGCAGCACACGGATGGTGGTGGATTTGCCGGCGCCGTTGGGGCCGAGGAAGCCGTGCACCTCACCGGAGCGGACGGTCAGGTCGAGGCCGTCGAGGGCGCGGGTCCTGCCGAAGGTCTTCACGAGCCCCGTCACCTCGATGGCGGTGGGGGGAGTTGCCTGGGTCATCTCTCGAAGTTATCGAACTTTCAGTAATGTGTGAAGTTAAGAAAGCGCCAAGAGGGACGGCCGCGATGAGATGGGAGTATGAGCAGGTGAACGATCAGCAGCCCCGGGACGAGGCGGCCGTGGCGGCCTTCGTGGAACGGTTCGCCGCGGACCTCATCGAAGCCGGCATGGCCCGGATGCCGGCCAGGATCTTCGCCTGCCTGATGGCCTCGGAGGAGGGGGTCCTCAGCGCCGCCGAGATCGGCCGCCGGCTCCAGGTCAGCCCGGCCGCCGTCTCCGGCGGCGTGCGCTACCTCGCCAATGTCCACATGGTCAGCCGCGAACGCGAGCCCGGCTCCCGGCGCGAGCGCTACCGCCTCCACCAGCAGGTGTGGTTCGCCGCCCTGGTCCACCGCGAGCCGATCATCGAGCGCTGGAGCGCCAGCATGCGCGCCGGGGTCGAGATCGTCGGCCCCGGCACCCCGGCCGCCGAACGGCTGGCCGAGACCGCCGACTTCATGTTCTTCCTCCAGGAGGAGCTGAGCGGGATGCTGGACCGCTGGCGCGAACGGAAGCGCACCGGCGCCGGCACCGGCACCGGCACCGACTAGCCCGGCGGCATCCGCAGCCGCAGTCCGCCCTCCAGCACGGTCCAGGTCCGCGCCCGGGTCGGCCCGCAGTCCATCGCGTCCGCCCGGTACCGGAACCCCTGCCCCGTCTGCCCGGTCACCGTCACCGACGCCGCCCGCACCCGTACCTCGGAACCGCCCCGGACCACCACCTCGGCCAGCCCGCCCGCGGCCCGCACCGACACCGCCGTCACCGGCCGGTCGCCGACCACCAGCACCCGCCCGTCCGCCTCCACCCGCAGCCGCTCACCGCGGACCTGGGCGGTGCCGAACCCGCGCCGCCACCACGGCACCAGCGGCGGACGCGGGGCGGGAATACCCAGCGCGCCGAGCACCACGTCCCCCGCGTCGTCCGTCAGCAGGTCCAGCGACCGGTCCGCGCCCGCCAGCACCGCCCGCGAGGCGGCCACCGCGTCCGTCGGCACCCCGAGGCCGCGCGCCAGCGCCACCGCCGGGCCCGCGCCCACCGGCACCATCGCCAGCGGCGCCACCGCCAGCTCTCCCGCGCGGTGCAGCGCCCGTACCGCCCGGACCAGCGCCCGGTCGTCCCCGACGATCACCACCCGGTGGCTGCCGCGCCGGGCCAGCGCCCTCGACATGGCCTGCGGGCCCTCCAGTATGCGGACCTTGGCCTCACCCGCCCCCACACCCGCGCACAGCACATCGCGCGCGATCCTTACCGATTCCCCATCCGCACGCCGTGCCGCCGGGTCGATGACGATGAGCACCTGTTCGCCTCCCGCCCCCATCTCCCGTAAGCTCTCTGTGCAAGAGCCCCTGTCGCGATTGCGCCAGGGGTTTCGTCGATCCGGGGCAGCTGACTTTCCCATGCCCCGCTCGGAAGGGGTGTACGCCTGTGCCCGCACTTGTGCTGCTCGGCGCTCAGTGGGGTGATGAAGGCAAGGGCAAGGCCACCGATCTGCTCGGCGGTTCGGTTGACTACGTGGTGCGTTACCAGGGCGGCAACAACGCCGGTCACACGGTCGTCGTCGGCGACCAGAAGTACGCGCTGCATCTGCTGCCCTCCGGCATTCTCTCCCCCGGCTGCACCCCGGTCATCGGCAACGGCGTCGTCATCGACCCCAAGGTCCTCTTCTCCGAGCTGGACGGCCTGAACGCCCGCGGGGTGGACACCTCGCGGCTGCTGGTGAGCGGCAACGCCCACCTCATCACCCCCTACCACCAGACCCTCGACAAGGTCTCCGAACGCTTCCTGGGTAAGCGGAAGATCGGCACCACCGGTCGTGGCATCGGCCCGACCTACGCCGACAAGATCAACCGGCAGGGTATCCGGGTCCAGGACCTGTTCGACGAATCGATCCTGCGGCAGAAGGTCGAGGCGGCCCTCGACCAGAAGAACCAGCTGCTGGCCAAGCTGTACAACCGCCGCGCCATCGGCATCGACGAGATCACCGGCGAACTGCTCGGCTACGCCGACCGGCTGCGCCCGTACGTCGCCGACACCACCCTCCTCCTCAACCAGGCGATCGACGAGGACAAGGTCGTGCTGCTGGAGGGCGGCCAGGGCACGCTGCTGGACGTCGACCACGGCACGTACCCCTTCGTCACCTCCTCCAACCCGACGGCGGGCGGTGCCTGCACGGGCGCGGGCATCGGCCCGACGAAGATCAGCCGGGTGATCGGGATTCTCAAGGCGTACACGACGCGGGTCGGCGCCGGTCCCTTCCCGACCGAACTGGAGGACGAGGACGGCGAGGCGCTGCGGCGCATCGGCGGCGAGTTCGGCGTCACCACCGGGCGCGACCGGCGCTGCGGCTGGTTCGACGCGGTGATCGCGCGGTACGCGACCCGGGTCAACGGGCTCACCGACTTCTTCCTCACCAAGCTGGACGTGCTCACCGGCTGGGAGCGCATCCCGGTCTGCGTGGCGTACGAGATCGACGGTCGCCGGGTCGAGGAACTGCCCTACAGCCAGACCGACTTCCACCACGCCAAGCCGGTGTACGAGTACCTGCCCGGCTGGAGCGAGGACATCACCAAGGCGCGCTCGGTGAAGGACCTGCCGGTCAACGCGCAGCGGTACGTGCAGGCCCTGGAGGACTTCTCCGGCGCCCCGATCTCCGCGATCGGCGTCGGCCCCGGGCGGGACGAGACGATCCAGATCAACTCGTTCCTGTAACCGGGCCTCTCGGTACAACGGCCGGGGCCGGAACGCGGAACGCGTTCCGGCCCCGGCCGTTCGTCGTCGCCGGGTACGGCGACGCCCTCCGTCAGTACGGGCTCTGGTACTCGCCCGTCAGCGTCTCCGAGAGGGTCGCGCCCTCCACGGGCTCCATCGTCAGCTCCGGCGCCTCACTGTCCTCGTCGGAGGTGACGTAGTAGGCGGGCAGCGGGTCGCAACCGCCGCTGGTGACCTCACCCGGGCTGACGGTCATGCCGTCGCCGTTGATGTCGCCGGACACCATCTGGAACTCCCAGGTGCAGGAAGAACCGCTGACGGTCAGCGCCTTCTGGCCCGGGTAGGCGATGGTCTCGGGGGAGACGGTGGCCGAGCCCGCACCCGGGATGTCCACCACCCAGGACTTGGAGATCAGCGCGTACGGCATCGAATCGCGCTGCACGCCGGCGACGGCCAGCTCGAAGTCGGCCTCCATACCCGCGTCGGGGACGGTCCAGTTGACCTCGGAGCCGTCCATCTCCAGCGTCTGGTTGCCGAGCGCCGAGCACGAGGCCGAGCTGGGCACCGTCTCGGTCATCTCGTTGGTGAACGTCAGCACCCCGCCGGTGGTGTCCAGCAGCTGGCCCTCGCCCTTGCACAGCACGTCGCCGTACAGGTCCCAGGTGGTGAGGTGGGGGTTGTAGTCGTCGTCGTACGAGACCTCCATCCGGCGCAGCGCGGTCTTGCCGGAGGGGTTCTCGACCTCCGCCTCCCACGCGTTGTAGATGTCGTACGGGATCTCGTTCGGGTCGATGTTCCCCGGGACCTCTTCGACCGGGTCCGGCTCGGGCTCGGGGTCCGGCTCCGGGTCCGTCTGCGGGTCGGTCTGCTGGGTCGGGCTGGGGTCCGGGTCCGCCTGGTTGTTCTTGTCGTCGTCACCGCTGGTCAGGGCCAGAGCCACGCCCACCGCGATGCCGAAGACGGCCACCGCCGCCGCGACGATGAGCCAGGTGAACTTCTTCTTGCCGTTCTGCCCGCCCGGTCCGCCGGGAGCACCGGGGCCGCCGGGGCCCATCGGGTAGACCGCGTTCATGCTCTGGTGCCCGTACGGCGTCGGCTGTCCGGGGCCGGGGCCCTGCGGGTAGCCGTAGCCGGGGCCCTGCTGCCCCGGGTAGCCGTAACCGGTGGTGGGCTGGCCGTACGGCGTGGGCTGGGCCGTGCCGTACACCCCCGGCGGCGGCATCGCCGAGGTCATGGTCTGCATCGCGTCCATGCTGCCCGGACCCTGTCCCGGCACCGGGCTCGGCGGCGGGGTGCCCGGGGCTCCGGGGGTCCCGGGGGCCGCCAGCTGCGTCGGGGTCGGCAGGGCACCGGGCGGCGGCGGGGTCACCGGGGCGCTCGGCGGGCCGGAGTTCGGCGGCGGCGACGCGGGCGCGGCCGGGGCGTTCACCGAGGACGGCGGCGCGGACGGCATCGCCGGCGGCGGCGACATGGCCGGCCGGGGCGGGGCCACCAGCGGGTCCTCGGAGTCCAGCAGTTCCACGGCGTGCTTGCCGAGCTTGGCGATCAGGGCGCCCGGCAGCCACGGCTCGTCGTCGCCGATCTCGTCGGCGTCGACCGTCCGCTCCAGCAGCGCGCTCAGCCCGGGCCGTTCGCCGGGGAACTGCGCCAGGCAGTCCTCGATCAGCGGGCGGATGCCGTCCGGCACGCCGTCCAGGTTCTTCTCGTCCTGGACGATCCGCAGCATGAGCGCGTGCATCGCGCTGTTGGCGTCGCCGAACGGGGTGTGCCCGGTGGCGGCGAACGTCAGCACCGACCCCAGGCAGAAGATGTCGCTGGCCGGGGTGACCAGTTCACCGCGGCACTGCTCGGGCGACATGAAGCCCGGCGAACCGACGGCCGCGCCGGTACGGGTCAGCCCCTCGCCGTGGGCCTCCAGGGCGCGGGCGATGCCGAAGTCGATGACCCGCGGGCCGTCGATGGTGAGCATGATGTTGGACGGCTTGAAGTCACGGTGCACCAGGCCGGCCGCGTGGATGTCGCGCAGCGCCTTGACGAGACCGTTCGCGAGGATCAGCAGCGTGCGCTCGGGCAGCTTGCCGTAGGTGGAGGTGACCACCTCGTGCAGGGAGGGGCCGGCCACGTAGCCGGTCGCCACCCACGGCGTCTCGGCCTCGGTGTCGCAGTCCAGCACCGGCGCGGTGAACTCCCCGCCGACCCGGCGGGCGGATTCGACCTCCTGCTGGAAGCGGCGGCGGAATTCGGGCTGCCGGGCGAGTTCGGGCTGCACGAGTTTTACGGCCACCGTGCGTCCACGGTCGGAACGGGCGAGATAGACGCTGCCCATCCCGCCGGCGCCCAATTTCCCCAGCAGCCTGTACTGGCCCACACGTTGGGGATCGGTGGGCCCGAGCGGTTTCATGCTGTGGTACTCCTCTTCGCTCGCGTAAGCCCCCTGAGGATACGGGTGCCTGTACGTACACATGGGGACAGAAGCCGAACCGTAACCGGTTCCCGTTCTCGGGTGTGAGCTTGCGATCCTTGCCAATTTGTGATCTGGATCATCGAATACCGATCACTTACTGATCAGTAGTCGTGTCAGCCGCTATTGCCGGTAGAAGTCCAGGGTCCGGCCGCCCGGATCGTCGATCCAGCCGACTGTGATCGTGTCATTGGTGCCCCGCGCGACCGTCAGCCGGGGAGCACTGAATGCGCCGCAGGACTCCAGGCTCGCGGCGGACGCGGACTCCACGTAGACGTCCGGCCCCAGGACGACATCCCGGTCGAAGACCTGCGCGAGGTTGTTCTCCCACACACAGGTGCCGCGATCGTCGTTCCACTCCTCGTAGGTGAGCACCACCTCACCGATGGTGCCCTCGGAGACGGTCAGGGTGGTGGCCCACTCGACGCCGTCCTCGTCGGTCCAGGTGTCGCCCCACTCGCCGACCAGCAGATCGGGTACCGCGTCGCTCCCGGCGCGCTCCAGATCGATCTCCTCGCCGGCCAGGGCGAGCGTCATGTCCCCTTCGCCGAGGGCCACCATCCGCTGCACCTCGGGGGTGCCGGGGGTGGGGCACTCGCCGTCCACCTCGTCGGCGGGCACGCTCCAGGCGGGCTCGGCCCGGAAGCCCAGCTCGTCCGCGTCCTTGTCGAAGGAGCTGAGCCGCATGTCGTACGAGCACAGCAGATAGTCGGTCACGGCGGTCACCGTGCCGACGTTCTCGCCCTCCTCGCCCTGGACGACATCCAGCCGCACCCCGTGCCAGACGTTCTCGCCCTCGTCGTCCACGGTGGTGTACTCGCCCTGCCAGGAGCCCAGATACGCCTCGGTGATCGCTTCGCCACCGCCACCGCCACCGCCTCCGTTGCCGTTGATGACGTTGGCGGTGATGATGCCGCCCCCGATCAGGGCGACGAAGGCGACGCAGATGCCCGCGATCGCCGGGCCGGACAGCCGGCGGCCGGCGGCGCGCCCCGGGGGCTGGTGCGGCTGGTGCGTGTACACCTGCTGGGAAGGCGGGCCGAACCCGCCCGAGTGGTGCGCGTACGGGCCGGGGGCCGCCCCCGGCCGGCTGTAGGGGGAGGGCACCGGGCCGCCGAAGGTGGACTGGAGATGCGGCGGCTGGGCCGCAGCGGGCTGCTGCTGCACGGGCGTCGCCGGGGTCGCGAGCGCCGTCGGGTTGGGGGAAGAGGGCTCGGGCGAGGACGCGGGCGGGGTCACCGCCGGGGTGTCGGTGCGGCTCTCCGGGTCCTCGGAGTCCAGCAACTGGACGGCGTGCCGCCCCAGCTGGGCCACCAGCGCGCCCGGCAGCCAGGGTTCGCCGTCGCGTTCGGCCGCCGTGTGGCGCTCCAGGTCGTCCAGGGTGGGGCGGGCCGCCGGTTCCTTCGCCAGACACGCGGAGATCAGGCCACGCAACGGGGCGGGTATGCCGTCGAGTTCCGGCTCCTCCTCGGCGATCCGGAACAGCAGGATGTGCGCCCCGCTGTCCAGTGCCCCGTACGGGGTGCGCCCGGTGGCCGCGTACGCGAGTACCGAGCCCAGGCAGAACACGTCACTGGCGGGGGTCAGCCGCTGGCCGCGTATCTGCTCGGGGGACATGAATCCGGGGGAGCCGACCGTGGCCCCGGTCCGCGTCACTCCGGCGCCGGGCTCCGACTCCAGGACGCGGGCGATGCCGAAGTCGATGACCCGGGGCCCGTCGATCGTCAACAGCACGTTGGACGGCTTGAGGTCGCGGTGCACCAGGCCGGCGGCGTGGATGTCGCGCAGCGCCGCGGTGAGACCGTTGGCCAGCAGTCGGATGCTGCGCTCCGGCAGCGGCCCGAAGTCGCGGCCCACCACCTGGTGCAGGGAGGGGCCGGCGATGTAGCCGGTGGCGACCCAGGGCGTCGCCGCCTCGGTGTCGGCGTCCAGGACGGGCGCGGTCCAGCGGCCCCCGACCCGCTGGGCGGCGGTGATCTCCAGGGCGAACCGCCGCCGGAAGTCCTGCTCCCGCGCGAGCTCACCGCGGATGGTCTTGACGGCGACGGTGCGGCCGCGGTCGGAACGGGCCAGGTACACCTGGCCCATGCCGCCCTCGCCCAGTCTGGCCAGCAGCCGGTACTCACCTATGCGCTGCGGGTCCTGTGGCGTCAGCGGGTCCATGCGAAACGAACTCCCCCGTTCGAAACCTTCATGCCTCACTGAGGATAGAGGCCCCCCGGCGCGGCTCTGTCAAGCCGCGTTGACCATCCTCTGCTCCTGAAGCCGGCTGAGCCGCTGGACGAAGACGATGGCGGCGATGGAGGCCACGAACAGCATGAACTCGCTCACCAGCATCACCCCGAGCACCACCTGGGCCGACTCGATGCTCGACACGCTCTCCCAGGAGTCCCAGGCGAGCGGAAGGTGGAGGCAGGCCATCCACAGCGCCCACAGCACCCACCAGAAGTCGACCGTCTTCATGGACGGGTACGCCTGGGGATGGCTGGCCCGCCAGATGTCCCGGGCGATGCCCCGGGGCAGGAAGAGCATGCCGATCGGAATGAACCAGGACCCGATGGCCATCCCCTTGCCGTACCGGATCTGGCCCGGCGCGAAGATCTCGGCGTTGTGCCGCACCCGGTGGAACCAGATCAGCCACACCACGATCATCACGCACTGGAGCAGCAGGGCGCTGATGCCGATGATCTCGGTCAGCGTCGCGATGCTGCGGATCTCACTGCTGTCCGTGAAGCCCGAGAAGTCGGTGCCGCCCCAGCCCGTCATCCGCTCGGCGATGTCGATGTACTGGCTCAGGCTGAACGTGGAGACGACCGCCGCGAGCACCAGCAGCCAGGTCAGCGTCTTGGCCAGCCCTTTCACGGGCTTGGTGCCGTGCGGGCGGCCCCCGGGGCCGTGGCCGCCGTTGCCCCCGGGACCCGCGTGCGGCGGCCGCGGTGCGGCGGCGCGCCCCGCGTGTGCGGGGACCGGGGAGACCAGGGGCGTGGTGAGCGCGGGGCCGAACCCGGCCGGGGCGGAGGGCACACCGCTGTACGCCGGGGCGGCCTGCGGCCCGCCGTGCGGCGGGGTCTCGGCCAGGGCGACGGCCGGCGGCACCGTCGGCTGCGCCGGCTGTTCGCCCGCCGCCGGGCCGGCCCGCCCGCCGACCGGCAGGGGGTCCTCCCGGTCCAGCAACTGGACGGCGTGCCGTCCCAGTTGGGCCAGCACTTCGGCGGGCAGCCAGGCGCCGCTCGGCGGCTCGCTGCCGGTCAGCTCCAGCAGCGAGTCGACGGAGGACCGCACCTCGGGGTCCTTGTGCAGACAGCCGCTGATCAGTTCGTGCAGCGGCCCGTCGGGCACCCCCTCCAGCTCGGGTTCCTCCTGCACGATCCGGTACATGAGGGCGTGCCCGCCGCTGTCGGTGGTGCCGAACGGCAGCTTGCCGGTGGCGGCGTACGCCAGCACCGAGCCGAGGCAGAACACGTCGCTGGCGGCCGACAGCCGCTTGCCCATGATCTGCTCGGGCGACATGAAGCCCGGCGAGCCGATCACCGAACCGGTCCGGGTGAGGCCGCCACCGGTCACCCCGTCGTAGGCGCGCGCGATACCGAAGTCGATGACGCGCGGCCCGTCGATGGTGATCAGTACGTTGGCGGGCTTGAGGTCCCGGTGCACCAGGCCGACGGCGTGGATGTCCCGCAGCGCCAGCAGCAGCCCGGAGGCCAGGGTCAGGACGGACTTCTCGGGCAGCGGCCCGTAGTCCTCCGACACCACCTGGTTGAGGGCGGGGCCGGCGATGTAGCCGGTCGCCACCCAGGGGGTGTCGGCGTCGGTGTCGGCGTCGAGCACCGGCGCGGTCCACTGCCCGCCGACCTTGCGGGCGATGGTGATCTCCTGGGCGAACCGCCGCCGGAACTCCGGTTCCCTGGCCAGGGCCGGCTGCACGGTCTTGACGGCCACGGTGCGGCCGCGGTCGGACCGGGCCAGGTAGACCTGCCCCATTCCGCCCTCGCCGAGCTTGCCCAGCAGCTGGTAGCCGCCGATGGTGGGCGGGTCTTCGGGCGCGAGCGGTCGCATGAGCGGCGTTTCCCTCCCCGTATTGCGGTCCCGAACGCCACCGAGAATAGAGGCCGGTCAGCCGGGTCCGCATCGCAGGAGCCCATGAACTGCCCGTGCGGGCAGGGCCGCGGGCACCCGGCACGGCCACGCAGCATACGCCGTATGTACGGTGCGTGCCCTTCGTGGTGCCCGAACCCGGCATACCGCCTGTATCGCCCGGCTCGGCCCTTCCGCGCCGCCCGCCCGCCTGTGCCGGGCCCTTCACCGGACCTTCACCCCGGCTCCCCGTCCGGCCTCCCGCCCGGGCTCCGGCGCCGCCCCCGGGATCGGGGCGGCGGCCCCGCAGGGCCGCCCGCGCGGCACCCGTGCCCCGCCACCGGCCCACCCGCCCCGCCGGCCGGGCGAGCCACGCCTCCATCGCCCGCTCGCGCATCGCCCGCTCCCTCATCACGCTCACCCCCGCGTCGAGTCCACCGTCACCACGAGCGTAGCGAATGATTACAGAGAGTGACATCATCCGTTCGGTGGATTCTCCGCCTCCAGCCGGTCGAGGGCCTCGCTCAGCCGGCGCAGGGTCGCCAGTGCCCGCGTCAACTCCCCGTCCCCGCCCAGTGCCGCGCTCAGCCGGTCCGCGAACGCCGCGTGGTCCGGGCCGATCGCGCGCATCGCCTCCCGGCCCTCGGCCGTGGGCCCGAACAGCTTCGCCCGCCGGTGCGCCGGATTGGGCTCGTACGCCGCGAGGCCGCTCTCCACCAGCAGGTCCGCGATCCGCTGCACGCTCTGCCGGCTGATGCCCATGGCCCGCGCGATGCCCGACACCGGCAGCGGTTCGTCCGCGACCGCGCCCAGCACCTGCCACCGGGCGGCCGTCAGTCCCGCCGGCCGGGCCAGCCCCTCGGCGACCGACAGGAACTGTCCGTTCAGCCGGAAGGCCGTCAGTGCCGTCCCCGAGAGCAGCGCCTGCCGCTCGGCCCCGGCCCCCGCCCCGGCGGCGGCTTCCGCGCCCCTGGCCCGTTCCCCGCTCACGCGCCGGCGTCCAGGAAGCGCCGCGGGGGTGTTCCCGCCGTCTCACTGCTCATGACAATATCCTGTCAAGTGGACAGAATGCTGTCAATGAAATCGGGGAACTGTAGTGTGGGTCGGCGTGATTCAACGCAGTACCCTGCGCGAGCAACTCGCCGATGCCCTGCGGGAAGAGATCCTGGCCGGCCGGCTGGCCCCCGGTGGCGAGTTCACCGTGCGGGAGATCGCCGAGCACTACGGTGTCTCCGCCACCCCCGTGCGCGAAGCCCTGGTGGACCTGTCCGCCCAGGGCCTGCTGGAGGTCGAGCAGCACCGGGGCTTCCGCATCCGCCAGGACACCCTCGGCGACTTCGAACGACTGATCGAGGCGCAGGCGCTCGTCTGCCAGGGCGTGCTCCACCAGAACCCCACTCTCGCTCTGCCGCAGGCCGACCCCGGGGAGTTCACCTCCATCCGCCGCCGCGCCGCCGCCGCCCGGCAGGCCGCCCTCGGCGGCGACCTCGACATTCTCATCGGGTACGACCTGCGCTTCTGGCGCGAGTTCGACGCGCTGCTCACCAACCCCCACATCGGGGAGTTCATGGACCGGATGCGCGTCCGGTGCTGGGCGTACACCGTCCCCTATCTCCGCCGCCGGCACTCCCTCGACGGCCGGCTCTGGTCGGGGCACCTCGAACTCGCCGACGCCGTGGAGCGCCGCGACGCCAAGGACACCGAACGGCTCCTCGGTGCCCACCGCGCCCACACCCTCGCGCTGGCGATCGAACTCTCCGGGGCGTGACCGGGCCGACGGCGGGGGAGACCTCTCCCCACGACACCGTCGCCGACCGACACCGACACCGACCGACACCGAGGCCCGTACCGCACCACATCCGGGCCGTCCGCCGAACTCCCCCCTGAGAGAACGTGATGCCGTGGCATGTGATCTGTGGCTGGTCCCCCTTGTCGACGTGCTGTGCCACAGCCCCGACAACCCCTTCGCCGAAGAACTCGCCGAGTACGACCGCGCCCTCGCCGAGGCCGGCGCCCCGCCCGTCCCGGTGCACGGCTACGTCCCCGGCATGTCGGGCGACGTCGCCCCCGTCGCCGGCTTCGACTACACGGCCCTCCATCTCCTGCGCCGCGCCTACCTCCTGCGGCTCAGCGGGCTGCCCGTCACCCCGGTCGAGGACCTGGACGGCGACTACCAGCAACTGCTGGAGATGTTCGAGGCCGCCGCCCAGCAGACCCACCTCGTGTGGCACTTCGACCACGCCGGCGCGTACGTCCCCGTCGACTTCCCGCACCCGCTCGTCACCGACTCGCTGCTGGCCGGCGGCGGGCCGCTGGGCTCCAGCCACGGTCTGCTGCGCGAGCTGGAGACGGTCGCCCCCGCGCTGGGCATCGACCCCTTCCACCCGCCCCCGAGCCCGCCCCCGCCCGGACGTCCCACCCGGCTCGACGAACCGGCGCAGGGGTACGCGGACGACGGGCCGTTCGCCCGCGAACGCCATGTGTGGCTGGGCCTGCACGCCGCCGCCACCCGCAGCCTCGCGCAGGGCTCGATGATTGTCTTCAGCTGATCCGGCCGCCGCCGTGACGTTCAGGGGCGCGGCCCCTCCGGGGGCCGCTGCCTCGGCATGTTCGCCCGGCCGCCGCCCGCGCCGGGCAGTGGCGTGAGCCGTGCGCCGCCCACCGCCGGGCACTCCCCGTACCGCTCCTCCCGGTGCCCCCGTTCCGGCCCGGTCGGCGCCGGCAGCGGGCCCGGCGCGAACCGGAACTCCGCCATCCAGTCGGCGGTCTCCGCCCGCACCAGCTCGGCCAGGTCCTCCGAGAAGCGCCGCAGCACCCACAGGCAGCGCTCGGCCGCGTCGCCGGCGCTGCCCTCGGCTGGCCCGAGCACCTCCCGTACGCTCTCCGCCGCCCAGTCGTACCGCAGCGCCTCCAGCCGCCGCCGTACCGCCTGGGCCACCGCCATGTCCCGCATCCAGCCCGAACTCAGGCCGAAGCAGCGGTCGGACGCCGCGCACAGGCCCGCGCCGAGCAGCGCCAGATACCCCCAGCCCGCCAGGGCGCCCCCGCCCCCGCCCGCCCCGGTGAACGCCAGCAGCGGCAGCCCCGCCCCCACCGCCAGCCCCGCCAGCATCCCGCCGCGCAGCGCCCGGGCCGCTCGTCGCTTGCGCTGCCGCGACTCCAGGTACCACTCCATGGTGGCCAGCGCCTCCCGCTCGGCGCGTTCGTACAGCTCCACCAGCCGGTCGGTGGGCTCGTGCCAGTCGGCGCAGGGGGCGGGGCCCCCGGTCAGATCCGCGCGCCGGGCGTGCTCCGGATGGCTCATCCCGCGACTCCCTGAAGAGGTATGAACGAACGAAGATCCCCTTTCCTACCCCGGGAAACAGCGACCGACGGACCACTTTCGGAGTAATTGCGCCCGTAAGCGGGCGAGATCGGAGGGTGATGCGGTTTGCCCGCTCCGCTCCCCTCACCCGAAGGAGTGATCGGGGTGGCGGCGCGGATAGGCTGCTGCCCGTGAGGATCCTTGTCATCGGCGGCGGTGCCCGCGAACACGCTCTGTGCCACGCCCTTTCCCGCGACCCCGAGGTGACGGCGCTGCACTGCGCCCCCGGCAACGCCGGGATCGCCGAGGTCGCCACCGTGCACCCCGTCGACGCGCTGGACGGCGCGGCCGTGGCCGCGCTCGCCGGCGAACTGGACGCCGCCCTGGTGGTCGTCGGCCCCGAGGCGCCGCTGGTGGCCGGTGTGGCGGACGCGGTGCGGGAGGCGGGGATCCCGGTCTTCGGCCCGTCCCGGGACGCCGCCCGCCTGGAGGGCAGCAAGGCGTTCGCGAAGGACGTCATGGCGGCGGCCGGGGTGCCCACGGCGCGCAGCCACGTGTGTACGACGGCGGAGCAGATCGACGCGGCGCTGGACGCCTTCGGCGCCCCGTACGTGGTGAAGGACGACGGCCTCGCGGCCGGCAAGGGCGTGGTCGTCACCGAGGACCGCGCGCAGGCGCGGGAGCACGCCCTGGCGTGCGAGCGGGTGGTCATCGAGGAGTTCCTGGACGGCCCCGAGGTCTCGCTGTTCGCCGTCACGGACGGCACCACCGTCGTCCCGCTCCAGCCCGCGCAGGACTTCAAGCGCGCCTACGACGGCGACGAGGGCCCCAACACGGGCGGCATGGGCGCGTACTCGCCGCTGCCGTGGGCCCCGCCCGGGCTGGTGGACGAGGTCATGGCGACGGTCCTGGAGCCGACCGTCGCCGAACTGCGCCGACGGGGCACGCCGTTCTCCGGGCTGCTGTACGCGGGTCTGGCGGTGACCTCGCGCGGCGTGCGGGTCATCGAGTTCAACGCGCGCTTCGGCGACCCGGAGACCCAGGCGGTCCTGGCGCGGCTGCGCACCCCGCTCTCCCGGCTGCTGTACGCGGCGGCCACCGATGAGCTGGCCGCGCTGCCGCCGCTGCGCTGGAGCGAGGGGGCGGCGGTGACGGTGGTCATCGCGTCCGAGGGCTACCCGGCGGCGCCGCGCACGGGGGACCCGATCACGGGGCTCGACGCGGTGGCGGAGGTGGACGGCCCCGACGCGTACGTGCTGCACGCCGGTACGAAGCGGGGTGCGGACGGCGCGGTGCTGAGCGCGGGTGGCCGCGTCCTGTCGGTCACGGCCACCGGGGCGGACCTGACGGCGGCCCGCACCCGCGCGTACGCGGCGGTGGGGCGCGTCGAGCTGAAGGGCTCCCACTACCGCAAGGACATCGCGGAGGCGGCGGCGCTGGGGACGGACCCGGCCTGAGCCCCGCCCGGGTGCATCCCGGTCTTCCGCCTCCGGCGCCCCGGCCGCCCGACCCGGCCGGGGCGCCGGTGTGCGCCCGCCCGCCGGGCCGGTCCGCGACCCGGTACGCCCTCGTACGGCCCGGCCCATCGGTGCCTCTCCGCCACCGGCGGGTTTGCGTCGGGGTGGCTGGATCAGGTCGTCATCCTTTGCCCAAAGCCCCTCCATCGGGTGACCGATGGTGCTGTCCGGCTGACGCTCGCGCCGCGCGCAACTAGGGTGCGGCGGGAGTTGTCCCACGCCGGGCCGCCGTAGTGATCATGCGATCGGCTCAGCGCACATTGCGATGTCGCTCGGCGGTGCCACAGTGGGATGACGAGCGGTATCGGGGCTGGGCAGGCGGAGGGCAGGGGCATGGGGCAGCGTCAGCAGCACAGAGCCACACTCTCCGCGCGCGACCACGCGCTGGCCGTCTTGCGCGCGCGCAACAGCGCGCTGGCGCTCGCGCTCCTTCCGTGCGCCGTCGGCGTCGTGCTGTTCGCCGCGGGTTCCGGCGTGCCGGACGCCGTGCGGTGGCCGGTGGCCGCCCTCGCCGCCGTCACGATCGGGGTGGCCGTCGCCGTCGGCGTGCTCATCACCCGCGCCAGGCCGGCCGTCACGCCCACCGTCGACGTGCCGGAGACCGCCGCCCCGGCGCTGCACGGCCTGATACGGGACCTCGCCGACCGCCTCGCCGTCCCGCACCCCGGGGGGATCGCCCTCACTCCCGACTGCGACAGCTGGCTGGAGGAAAGACCCCGGACCCGGGATACGGGTGGCCCCCGTCCCGAGCCGTCCGCCGACACCCGTGCCCCGGTTCTGGTGATCGGCTCCCCCTTCCTGTGGTGGATGCGGGTCAGCGAGCTGCGCGCCCTGCTCGCCCCCGTCGTCGCCGGCACCGGTCCCTCCGCCCACCCCGACATCGCCGCGGCCCGCCGCTGCCTGCGCAGCTGGGACGCCACCGCGGGGCTCGCCGCCGCGGCCTCGCCCCTGCGGCATCCGCTGCTCGGCTTCTCCGGCCTGGTCGCCCGGCTGCTGCTGCGCGCCGCCGGAACGCACGCCGCCGAGATGGAACGCGGGGTGGCCGCGGCCGCCTCCGCCCGCGCGCACGGCGTGGACCACGGGGTGCGGATGGCCGCCCAGGAGCAGGTCGGACTCGCCTACGCGGGATGGGACCGGCTGCTGACCAAGGTCGCGCTGCCCGCCTGGCGGGTCGGCCGCTGGCCGCGCCGCCTCAACGCCGGTGTCGTCTCCGCCCTCACCGAACTCTCCCGCCGCGACCGGCTCGCCCCCCAGGGCTTCGCCTCCCGGCTCGGCGAACGCCCCGCCTGCGATCTGCTGGAGGAGCCGGGACGGGTGGACGAGGAGATCTCCTTCCTCGCCGCCCGGCTCTTCCACGGCGGCCCGGCCCAGGGCGGCGCGCCCTGGGCACCGCTGGACTGGGCCGCCTACCCGGAGGAGGTCGTGGACCGCGTCTGGCGGGACCGCGCGGCCCGGCTGTTCGCCGCGCTGGACACCGAGGGGACCCCGACCCTGGCCCGCGCGCTCAGCGAACTGACCGAGGCCGCCACCGGGCCCGGCGGCGCCGACGCGCTCGCCGCCAGGATCGGCGCCGCCACCCCGCCCCGCGCGGCGCAGGAGCCGCCCCCGGCCGCCGCCGACGGCCACACCGGCCTGGTGGCACCGCTCGGCTTCCCCGCCCAGCCGCCGCCCAGCGGACGGGAGGTGCTGGTGGAGCACGTGGCCGCCGCGGTGTGCTGCGCCGCCGCCGACACCACCGGCGCCACCCCGGCCCTCGACTGGCTGGACGGGCCGGTGCTGCGCACCGGCAGCCCGCGCCGCCGCGCCGATCTGAAGCGGCTGGGCGGCTGCGTGCACAGCCTGGTGGACGAGGCGGACCCCGAGCCGCTGCGCGCCTGGCTGACGGCGGCCGGGGTACGGCCGGACAAGCCCGTACGCCTGGTCTGAGCCGGCGGCCCGTGGCTGGCGCACCCCGCTGCTGAGTTGACGCCCCTCGCGCCGGGGGCGGACAGCACATGGCAGCACCGAGCGGATTCCTGTGGGGAACTGCCCCTACGGAGGCTGGGCGTCGGTGCCATGCGGCTTCCCACCTCCCCCGGTTCCCCGCTCCGGCCGGGCCACCGCCCCGTCGCGCCGCTGACGGTCCCGGACGGGCCGTCACCCGCCCCGGCCGGGCCCCTCCCGCCGCCTCCCACCGCCGCGGGGGCAATCACCTCCAGCCATTTCACGACGAACGGTGACAACGCCCTCGTGATGTGTGATGTGCTGGTTCGGCAGTGGAGTCGGGGCGGAGGAGGGGACCTTGTCTCTGGGATCTGTGGGAACCGATCGGATCCGGCGGTGGGAGTCGGGCGCCCTGGCGCACGCCGTGTCCGATCCGTTCGGGCAGGGACCGCTGCCCTGGCTGCGCGGCAGCGAGCACTACTTCGACGACACCGGCCGGGTCGTCCCGTGGTACGTGGACCCCGACGCCCAGGGGCTATGTTCCCCAGGTCGGCGGGGGGACGACCAGCCCGCCCCGGGCCCCCGTACCCCCGATGACGTCGACTGCCAGATCAAGGGCTTCGCCCCGCAGAGCGCCGTCGCGCCCGGCCAGTCCATCGACTTCCGGGTCACGGTGAACCCGCCCCAGGACTTCTCCATCGATATCTACCGGATCGGGCACTACGCGGGTGACGGCGCCAAGATGCTCACCCGCAGCCCCACGCAGCGCGGCACCCGGCAGCCCGAGCCGCTGCTCGCCGACCGCACCGCCTCCTGCCACAACTGGTGGCTCTCGTGGCGGCTCCAGGTCCCGCCCGACTGGCGGCCCGGCGCGCACGTCGCCGTCCTCACCACCGCGGATGGCCGATTCCGTTCGCACGTACCTTTCACTGTCCGGGACGACCAGCCCGCCGATCTGCTCCTGCTGCTCCCCGACATCACCTGGCAGGCGTACAACCTCTTCCCCGAGGACGGCCGCACCGGCGCCAGCCTCTACCACGCCTGGGACGCCTCGGGTCATCTGCTGGGCGAGCAGGACGCCGCCACCACCGTCTCCTTCGCCCGCCCCTTCGCCGGCGCCGGCCTGCCGCTGCACGTCGGGCACGCCTACGACTTCATCCGCTGGGCCGAGCGCTACGGCTACGACCTCGCCTACGCCACCGCCCGCGACCTGCACGCGGGCCGCGTCGACACCTCCCGCTACCGCGGTCTGATCTTCCCCGGGCACGACGAGTACTGGTCCGTCCCGATGCGCCGCGCCGTCGAGCACGCCCGTGACACCGGCACCTCGCTGGTGTTCCTGTCGGCGAACACCATGTACTGGCAGGTCGAGCTGACCGCGCTGCCCTCCGGCGACGAGGACGGCCTGCTGCGCTGCCGCAAGCGCCACGGCCCCGGCCGGCCCGCCCTGTGGCGCGAGCAGGGCGAGCCCGAGCAACTGCTGCTCGGCGTGCAGTACGCGGGCCGGGTGCCCCGCCCGTACCCGCTGGTGGTCCGCAACGCCGACCACTGGCTGTGGGAGGCCACCGGCGCCGCCGAGGGCGACGAACTCCCGGGCCTGGTCGCGGGGGAGGCCGACCGCTACTACCCGCGCACCGCGCTGCCCGAGTGCGAGAGCCGGATCCTGCTGGCCCACTCCCCGTACCGGGACGAGTCCGGGGCCCGCCGCCACCAGGAGACCTCCCTGTACCGCGCGCCCAGCGGGGCCTGGGTGTTCGCCTCCGGCACCTTCGCCTGGTCGCCGGCGCTGGACCGCCCGCAGCACACCGACACCCGGATCCAGAAGGCCACCGCCAACCTCCTGGACCGCATCTGCAAACGCGACTGACGGGGCGGGCCCCGCGCGCCGGTCACCGGCCGCCATGCGTGAGAATGAACGCCGCGTGGCCCATCGACCGACCGACCGCTTAGCCGCCAGGAGGCACAGTGCCAGGATTCGTCACGAAGCCTGAGCCCGCGCGGGTGCCCGGTCTTGTGCATCTGCACACCGGGAAAGTCCGCGATCTCTACCGCAACGAGGCCGGTGAGCTGATCCTCGTCGCCACCGACCGGGTCTCCGCCTACGACTGGGTGCTGCCCACCGAGATCCCCGACAAGGGCCGCATCCTGACCCGGCTGTCGCTGTGGTGGTTCGACCAGCTCGCCGATCTGGTGCCGGGGCACGTCATCTCCACCGAGGTGCCGGCCGGCGCCCCCGCCGACTGGGCGGGCCGGGTGATGGTCTGCCACGCGCTGGACATGGTCCCGGTGGAGGCGGTGGCCCGTGGCTACCTCACCGGTACCGGGCTCGCGGAGTACGAGCGCGACCGTACGGTGTGCGGTCTGGCCCTGCCGGCCGGCCTCGTCGACGGCTCCGAACTGCCCGCCCCGATCTTCACTCCGGCCACCAAGGCGGCGGTGGGGGAGCACGACGAGAACGTCAGCTACGAGGAAGTCGCCCGCCAGGTCGGTGCCGAGACGGCGGCTCAGCTGCGCCAGGCCACCCTGTCCGTGTACGGGCGGGCCAGGGACATCGCGCGGGACCGCGGGATCATCCTGGCCGACACCAAGTTCGAGTTCGGCCGCCGGCCCGGCGCGGGGGAGGGCGGCCAGGAGGGCGAGCTGGTCCTCGCCGACGAGGTGCTGACCCCGGACTCCTCGCGCTTCTGGCGCAAGGACGAGTGGGAGCCCGGCCGCCCGCAGAAGGCGTACGACAAGCAGTTCGTCCGCGACTGGCTGTCCTCCCCGGCCTCCGGCTGGGACCGTACGGGCGACACCCCGCCGCCGGAGCTGCCGCAGGAGGTCGTGGACCGTACCCGGGAGCGCTACACGGAGGCGTTCCGGCTGCTGACGGGCACCGCCTGGGACTGACCGTGAACGGTCAAGCGGGCCCCGGCCTGGCCGGGTCGGGGCCCGCTTGGTAAAAACTCCCCCAACAGGCATGCCGCCGGGCCCGACCACCCCGGCACCGCACCGCCCGAACGGGGAAGAACATGCACGCCGGCACGGATCGCAGCCAGGACAGCCCGCGCGGGCCCGGACGAACAGGGAGCGAGGACCGTCCCGTTCCCGCCGACGGCACAGCGCCCGCCGTGCCCGACGGCCCCGCCCCGGCCCCCGCCGACCGCATCGGGCGGATCGAGCGGCTCACCGACCCGGCCGCCATCCGCGACCGGATCGAGGAACTCGCCTTCCACGCCCGCGAGGACATCCTCACCCTCGTCCCGCACACCGAGCTGTCCGCCGCGTACCTCGCCTGGATCCGCCCGCTCGCCCTGCGCTGTCTGCGCCGCGGCGTGGCCTTCCGCACCGTGATGCTCTGCGAGACCCTCGAGGACCCGCCCACCGCGGCGTACCTGCGCGAGATCGAACGGCACGGCGCCCGGGTACGGCTGATCCCGCACGCCACCGAACGGCTGCTGGCCTGCGACTCCCGCGCCGTCGCGCTCCCGCTGGGCGGCGGCCCCACCATCGAGCACGGGGCGCTGTTCACCGAGGAGCCGGCCATCGTGGCCAGTGTCCGGGCGCTGTTCGAGCGCGCCTGGGAGCGGGCCACCCCGCTCACCCCCGCGCCGACCCCGACCGAGAACGCCCGGCTGATCCTGGCCGCGATGTGCTCGGGCGCCAAGGACGAGACGGCGGCGCGCGGCATCGGCGTCTCGGTGCGCACCTACCGGCGCCGGATCGCCCATCTGATGGACCATCTCAACGCCGGCAGCCGGGCCCAGGCCGCCCTGCTGGCCCGGGACCGCGGCTGGATATGACGCCGGACCGCCCGCTGGCCGACGCCTGAAATGTCCGCTTATCCTCGTCGTGCGACGGAGGGGGGACCGACCACGGCGGGAGAGGCGGCATGGGCGCACAGGACGCCGCCCGCACGGCCCGCGCCGGTCCGGCGCGGCGGCCCATGCGCGGCCGGGACCCGGGGGAGGCGCACCGCGCCGCGACCCCGCTGGAACTGCTGTTCGACCTGACCTTCGTGGTCGCCGTCTCCCAGGCCGCCGCCCAGCTCCATCACGCGCTGGCGGAGGGCCGCACCGGCTCCGGCCTGTTCGGCTACGCGGCGGTGTTCTTCGCCATCTGGTGGGCCTGGATGAACTTCACCTGGTTCGCCTCCGCCTACGACACCGACGACGTGCCCTACCGGCTGCTGACGCTGCTCCAGATGGCAGGCGTCCTGGTGCTGGCGGCGGGGGTGCCCGGCGCGTTCCAGCACGGTGACTGGGCACTGGTGGTGTCCGGCTATGTGATCATGCGCGCCGCGATGGTCGCCCAGTGGCTGCGGGCCGCCGCCGCGGATCCGGCCGGCCGCCGGGGCGCGCTGCGGTACGCGGCCGGGGTGGCGCTGGTGCAGGCCGGATGGGTCGCCCGGCTGTGGGTCTTCGGGGGGTGGGCGGCGGCCACGTTCGTCGTCCTGGTGGCGGCCGAACTCGCCGTACCGGCCTGGGCCGAGTTCCGGGGGAGCGTGACCCGCTGGCATCCGGGCCATATCGCCGAGCGGTACGGGCTGTTCACGATCATCGTGCTCGGGGAGGTCATTCTCGGCTCGCTGACGGCCATCCAGTCGGCCGTCACCGACCGCGGCCTGTCGACCCCCATCCTGCTGATCGCCGTGGGCGGGCTGCTGCTGGTCTTCGCGCTGTGGTGGCTGTACTTCACCGGTCGCGAGGTGCGGCTGACGACCCTGCGCACGGCCCTGGCCTGGGGGTACGGGCACTATGTGGTGTTCGCGGCGCTGGCCGCCCTCGGTGCGGGCCTGGAGGCGGCGCTGGATGTCACCGAGCACCACGCCCATCTCTCCGAGCTGTCCGCAGGGCTGACCGTCGCCGTGCCGGTGGCGGTCGTGCTGCTCTTGCTGGGCGTGCTGCACCGGATGACGGACGCCGCCGCGGTGGGGCTGTGGCCGCTGCTGGCCGGCCGCCGCGCTCCGGCCGGGTGACCGGGGGCCGTTCCCGGGGCCGGCCCCGGCCCTCGGCCGCCCGTCAGCCGGCGGTGCGCGTGGCGGTACGGGCCAGGTTCTCCCCGGCCTCGGCGCTGTCCTGCGCCGCGTCGGCCTCCGGGGCCGCGCCCCGCGGTCGCGTCCCCGGGATGAACGCGGCGATCAGCGCGGCCAGCAGCGCCGCCCCGCAGGCGATGGCGAAGCCGGTGCGGAACCCGGTGAGCGAGGGCACCTCGGCCCCGCCGAAGGTGAGGGTGCTGTTCGCCAGCACCACGCCGATCGCGGCCCCCGCGGTGCTGGTGCCGATCGAGCGCATCAGGCTGTTCAGGCCGTTGGCGGAGGCGGTCTCGGAGACCGGGACGGCGCTCATGATCAGGGTGGGCATCGCCGCGTACGCGATGGCGATGCCGGAGGTGACCACGCAGGAGAAGACGATGACCTGCCAGACCTCGTCCAACATCACCAGGCCCAGCGCGTAACCGGCGGCGATGACGAGCGAGCCGAGGATGAGTGAGGTCTTGGGCCCCCGGGACTTGGTGATGACGGCCGACAGCGGCGAGAAGAGCATCATCATCAGCCCGCCGGGGGCCATCGCCAGTCCCGCGGCGAGCATGGTCTGGCCGAGCCCGTACCCGGTCTCCCGCGGCAGCTGGAGCAGCTGCGGCGCGATCAGCGACATCGCGTACATGGCGAACCCGATGACCAGCGCGGCGAGGTTGGTGAACAGCACCTGCGGCTTGGCGGTGGTGCGCAGGTCCACCAGCGGGTCGGGCGTGCGCAGCTCGTACCAGCCCCAGGCGAGCAGCACGAGCACGCCGGCGGCGAAGAGGCCCAGGGTGCTGCCGCTGCTCCAGCCCCAGTCGGCGCCCTTGGACAGCGCGAGCAGCAGGCAGACCAGGCCGATGCCGATGCCGGCCGAGCCGGCGAAGTCGAAGCGTCCGCGGGACCGTACCGGCGACTCGGGTACGTAGCGGGCGATCAGGACGAGGGCGAGCGCGGCGAGCGCGGCGGAGGCGTGGAACAGCACGTGCCAGTCGAAGTTCTGGGCCACCAGGGCGGCGGCGGGCAGTCCGAGCGCGCCGCCGATGCCCAGGGAGGCGCTCATCAGGGCCATCGAGGAGGCGACCCGCTCGGGTGGCATGACGTCGCGCATGATGCCGATGCCCAGCGGGATGAGGCCCATGCCGAAGCCCTGGAGGGCCCGTCCGGCGATCATCGGGAGGACCGAGTCGGACAGTGCGCACACCAGCGATCCGGCGATCAGCAGGCCGAGGTTGACGAAGATGATCCGGCGCTTGCCGAACATGTCGCCGAGCCGGCTGGTGGTGGGCATGGCGACGGCGGCGGCCAGGAGGGTGGCGGTGACCACCCAGGAGGCGTTGGCGGCGGTGGTGTCGAGCAGGACGGGCAGCTGGACGAGCAGCGGGATCACCAGGGTCTGCATCAGCGCCGTGACGATGCCGGAGAAGGCGAGGATCACGACGATGACGTTGGCTGACCCCTTGGCGCCGGGGGTGGGTGGCGCGGCGGGTGGTGGCGCGGTGGAGCTGGGCATGGGAAGGCGGCCTCCGGGCGGAGTGTGCGGGGGAGGAAGGGAAGGGAAACGGGGGCGGCGGGCGGGACGGCTCACGTCCCCTTCATGCAGCATACATACGATGTGCATCATGCATATTTCGTTGGAGTGTGGAACGCTCGGCCTTGGGGTTTTCTTGACGATCCGACCCAGGAGGTAACCGAGGTGGCCCAGTCGCGGGAACGGTTCGAGGGGCTGCAGCGCGAACTGCTGCTCCTGACCCGGTACGAGTTGTCCAGCCGGCAGCGCGACGGCGGCGCCGCCCTGGAGCGCTCGGCCCATCTGCTGCTGACCCGGCTCGCCGCCCAGGGCCCCATGACCATCGCCGAACTCGCCCAGGCCTTCGCCCTGGACACCTCCACCATCAACCGGCAGACCGCCGCCCTGCTCCGGGAGGGACTGGCCCGCCGGGTGCCCGACCCCGACGGCGGGATGGCCCGCCGCCTCCAGATGACCGAGGAGGGCGCGCGCCGGCTCGCGGACCGCGAACAGCGCAGCAGGGAGGGCCTGGCCGCGGTGCTCGCCGCATGGGACCCGGCGGACGTACAGGCCCTGGAGGAGTCACTCACCCGCTTCAACCAGAGCATCGAGGCCCGTACCGGACGCAGCTGGCCGCGCCCGGCGCAAGGGGGGCCCGCCGGAGCGGACGGGACCCCGGAGAACGCCGCCGGCTGAACCCGCCCGGGCCCGTCCGCCTACCGGTCGCGCTCCTCGGCCTCGCGCCGCGCGTCCTCCGCCCGGAAACCGCGCCAGGCGATCCAGGCCACCGTTCCGATGGAGATCGCGAAAACGATCAGGGTGGCAGTCGTCATGGTGCGGCGATCCCTTCGGTGGTGCGGCGGCGGGGCTCGGTCGGTACGGGTGGACGCACGGTCACAGCCAGCCGCGTTCCCGCGCCAGCCGTACGGCCGTGTGCCGGTTCTCGGCGTGCAGCTTGGCCGCCGCCGAGGAGAGGTAATTGCGTACGGTGCCCGGGGCCAGCGCCGCCCGTTCGGCGATCTCGCTGACCGGCGCCCCGTCGGCCGCCAGCTCCAGCAGCTCCGTCTCCCGGGCGGTCAGCGGCGAATCGCCCGCGCTGATGGCGTCCGCCGCCAGCTCCGGGTCAATGTAACGGACGCCGCCGTGCACCGTTCGGATGATTTCCGCCAGCCGCTGCGCCGACACCGTCTTCGGCAGGAACCCGCGCACCCCGGCGGACAGCGCCCGCTTCAGATGCCCGGGCCTGCCGTGCCCCGTCACGATCATGGTGGTGCATCCCGGCAGTTCCGTCCGCAGCCCGGCCGCCACCGTCACCCCGTCCGCACCCGGCATCTGGAGGTCGAGCACCGCCACATCCGGCCGGTGCGCCGCCGCCATGGCCAGCGCCTCGGGGCCCGAGGCGGCCTCCGCGACCACGACGAGGTCGTCCTCCAGCGAGAGCAGCGCGGCCAGCGCGCCCCGGATCAGATGCTCGTCGTCCGCCAGCAGCACCCTGATCACGCGCCCACCTCCCGGTCGCCGACGGGGCCCGGCAGCAGCGCCCCGTCCGGCGGCCCGGCCTCCCGCTCGCCGGTGTGCAGGGCCGTCCCCGGCTCCTCGCGCCCCGCAGCGTCCGTCGCCGCTTCCGTCGCCGCGCCCGTCCGCGACCGGGCCGCGGCACTCGCCGGGGAGGGCACCGGCACCGTCGCCGTGAGCCGGAACGAACCGCCCTTCCCGGCCCCGCCCCCAGCCCCGGCGGCACCGGACCCCGCGACCCCGCCCCCGTACGGTTCCGCCGTCAGCGTCCCGCCCAGCGCGCCCAGCCGGCCGCGCAGGCCCCGCAGCCCCGTACCGTCCGATCCACCGGGCGCCGCGCCCGCGCCCCGCACCCCGTCGTTCTCCATCTCCAGCACCGCCACGATCCCGCCCCGCGCCGGCGGCCGCAGCCGGATCACGCACACCGCCGCGTCCGCGTGCCGCAGCACGTTCGTGGTGCCCTCCCGCACCACCCACCCCAGCGCCGACTGCACGGCCACCGGCAGCTCCGTACTGCCCCCGTCCTCGATCCGGCAGCGGATCCCGGCCGCCTCCAGCACGCCGCGCGCCCCCGCCAGCTCCGCCTGGAGATCCGCCTCCCGGTAGCCGCGCACGACCTCGCGCATCTCCTGCTGCGACTCCCGCGCGATCCGCTGGACCTCCGTCATCTGCTCCACCGCCGCCGGCGACCCGCGCCGCGCCAGCTGTGCCGCCAGCTCGCTCTTGAGCGCGATCACCGACAGGTTCCGCCCCAGGACGTCGTGCATGTCCCGGCCGAACCGCAGCCGTTCCTCCGCGACCGCCAGCCGGGCCTCCGTCTCCCGCGCCGCGTCCAGCTTGTTCACCACCCGCAGCGTCCACGCCGTCACCCGGCAGGTGAACGCCATCAGCACCGACAGCCCTCCCGACAGGACCGCCAGCACCAGCGTCAGCTGCGTCGCCATCCCCGCCGCCGTGCCGCCGACGACCATCGCGCCCACCAGCACACCCAGCCCCGCCCACAGCTGCCGCTGCGACAGCAGCAGCGAAGGACCGGAGATCCCGAACGCCCACAGCGAGACCAGGGCGCCGACCGTCGTCTCCGGCGCCTGCCCCGCCGCCACCGACACGAACACCAGGGCCAGGATCAGCACCGTCACCACCGCGTGCGCGGCCAGCAGCCGCCCGGGCCGGATGACGCCGCGCCCCTCGGCCAGGTACCAGCGCAGCCCGACCCGGGTGAGCTGGATGTTGCACAGGCCGTGCAGCAGGATCAGCACCCCGATCCCGACCGCCGACAGCGGATGGCTGTTCGCGATCCACTGCGGCATGTTCAGCGGCACCGCGACCAGCTCCACCCCCGCGAAGGTGTACAGCGTGTACCGCGTGTAGTGATGCACCCGCGCCCGCTGGCTGCTGCCGATCAGCCGGTCCACCCAGCCGCCGCCACCCGGTGCCGCCGTCCCCATGCCGCTTCTCACATCCCTCTCACTGCCGCGGATCCCAGCGGAACCACCGCCGTACAGCAAACACCGACAGGCCGGTCCACACCACCGCCAGCACCAGCGCCAGACGGATCTCGCCGCCCGTCATCCCGCCCAGCCAGCCACCGCGCACCAGCTCCACCACCGGCGTCATCGGCAGCGCCCGGAAGACATTGGCCACCCCGTCCGGCAACCCGTCCAGCGGGACGAAGAGCCCGGAGGCCACCGCCGACAGCATGAAGAACGGCAGGCTGGTGATCTGCGCGCTCTCCACGGTCTTGGTGAACGCCGCCGTGACCGCCGCCAGCGCCACCATCATCACGATCCCGAGCAGCACCGCGACCACCAGCACCACCGGCTGGTCCGGCATCCCCACATCGAGGAACAGCGCCCCCGAGATCACCAGCAGGGCCACCTGCGCCAGCGCCAGCACCAGCGAGGGCAGCGCCGTACCGGTCAGGATCTCGGCGTCCGTCACCTCCCCGGTGCGCAGCCGCTTGAGCACCCGCTCCTCACGCCGCGCCACGTACGCCGTGATGGGGTTGAAGTACGCCACCAGCAGCAGGACGAACCCGATGCCGGCGGTCAGCACCATCTCCCCGACGCCCAGGCTGGTCCCCGTCGACTCCAGGTTGCCGGCCGAGACGTACGACACCAGCACCATGCCGACCGGCATCGCCAGGCTCATGAACAGCGCCGTGCGGTTGCGCAGCAGCAGCGTCAGCTCGGCACGCCCCAGCGAGCCCATCCGCCGCAGTGACGCCTTGCTGGGCATCCCCATCAGCAGCCGCCATGTCTCCGTGCTCATCCCCGCGTGCCGTTCGCCGCCACCGCCACCGGAGTGCGGCACGTGCCGCACCCCGCCGTGCGTCGCGGTGTCCGTCCCGCCCCGCGCGTCCTCGGTCCCCGTGCGCTGCTTCATGCTCCCGCCACCTCCAGAAAGACTTCCTCCAGCGAGGCCGAGCGGGCGTCCAGGTCCACCAGCTCCACCTCGGCGTCCCGCGCCCACAGCAGCACCTCGGTCAGCGCCCGCTGCAACTGGCGGGTACGGATCTCCACGCGCTGCCCGTCCGCCGCGGCCGGCACCGTCAGCGGCAGCCGCTCGGGCCCCACCCCCGGCGGCAGCGTGAACCGGATCCGGGCCGGCTGCGCCTCCAGGACCTCCCCGGTGGTTCCCGATACGACGATCCGTCCCTCCCGCATGATCGCCAGCCGGTCGGCGAGCACCTCCGCCTCCTCCAGGTAGTGCGTGGTCAGCAGCACCGTGGTCCCCGCGTCGCGCAGCTCGCTCACCAGCTGCCAGGTGCGCTGCCGCGCCTCCGGGTCCAGACCGGTGGTCGGCTCGTCGAGGAACAGCAGCTCGGGCCGCCCCATCAGCGCCATCGCCAGGTCCAGCCGCCGCCGTTCACCGCCGGACAGCTGCTTGACGCGGACATCCGCCCGGTCCGTGAGCCCCACCAGCTCCAGCGCCTCGGGCACCGGACGCGCCCCGGTGACGCAGCCGGCCCACATCCGCGCCGTCTCGGTCACCGTCAGGTCGGCCGGGAACCCGCCCTCCTGGAGCATCATCCCGATGTACGGGCGCACCCGGGCCCGCTGCCGGTACGGGTCGTGCCCGAAGACCCGCACCTCGCCGCCGGTCGCCGGGGCGAGCCCCTCCAGCAGCTCCAGGGTGGAGGTCTTGCCCGCGCCGTTGGTGCCCAGCAGCGCGTACAGCTCCCCCCGCCGCACCTCGAAGTCCATTCCCCGCACGGCCTCGAAGCCGTCGGGCCCCTCCGGGCCGTAGCGGCGGCGCAGTCCGCGCGCCTCGATCACCGTCGTCCCCCACGCATCACCCTTGGTCATGCCTCAAGGGTTCCGCCGCCGGGGCCCGGCTCCCACTGCCGACTGTCATGGATCCGTATGACGAATGTCAGATCGGGCGGGGCACGTGCGCCCCACAACGCCGAAGGGCCCGGTCTGTTGAGACCGGGCCCTTCATCTGAGCGGACGACGAGATTCGAACTCGCGACCCCAACCTTGGCAAGGTTGTGCTCTACCAGCTGAGCTACGTCCGCCTGGTTGCCCCGCCCGGGGCTTCCCGGGTGGTGCGGCACCTACTGTACCCGATCCCCGAGGGGGTCTTGTACCGAGTATGGAGATGCAGAGCGGGTGACAGGAATCGCACACTGCGCTTCCCCCTTGGAAAGGGGGCGTTCTACTACTGAACTACACCCGCATCTCCACCCGCTGGTGCGCATGACGGGCATACGCACCGGAGTGGATAGAGCGGGTGACAGGAATTGCACACTGCGCCTCCCTCTTGGAAAGAGGGTGTTCTACTACTGAACTACACCCGCGCATCCGCCTCGTTCGGGGCTTTTCCGGCCCCGCCCTTCGGCGTGATCCAGACTCTAGCCGATCACCCGGGGTCGTTGGCAAATCGGCCCAACGACCGGATCAGTGCGCCTCGTTGAAGGCGTCGTAGACCTTGCGCGGGATGCGTCCGCGGGCCGGTACGTCGAAGCCGTTGGACTCCGCCCAGGCGCGCACCGCGCGGGGGTCGGGAGCCACCGAGGTGTGGGTGAAGGTCCGGCCCGACTTGGCGCGCTTGCGGCCGGCCGTCACATAGGGGGCGAGGACGGTGCGGAGTTTCTCCGCGTTCTCCTCGCTGAGGTCGATCTCGTACGTCTTCCCGTCAAGCCCGAAAGCCACCGTTTCCGACGCTTCTCCGCCGTCGATGTCGTCGGAGAGGGTGACCACGACGCGCTGTGCCACGGATATCGGTCCTTTCGGCGGGTGCGTCCCCCGTGCCTGACGGCGACGACGGCGGCGACGGAGCCGGTCCTGGCCGGACCGCGCGCCGGTGTCGCGGGGGCGTTCCCATGATCGGGAGCAAGGTGCTGTACTGCTGTACGGCGGTGCCGCGTTCGTTATTTGTACATCGGCTGGCTTTTTCTGCGAAGCGCGAAGTCCCGGTGAGTGGAAATTCGGCCGCACGTGTCATGCCGCAATGGGGACCTTACGGTTTTCTCGCCGCTTCTTGCAGGGGTTTCCGTCCCCGATACCTGAACGTGACCGATTCATGCCAGAGGCGGGGCCGTCCGGCGTCAGGTCTACCCGTGTAGATTTGTCCGACAGGTACGCTGATGGGCAGCAGCGTCAGCACCAATCCCACCGGGAGTACCTGTGGCCCGCGTCGTAGTCGACGTCATGCTCAAGCCGGAGATCCTCGACCCCCAGGGCCAGGCCGTGCAACGCGCGCTGCCCCGGCTCGGGTTCGCCGGAATCTCCGATGTCCGCCAGGGCAAGCGCTTCGAGCTGGAGGTGGACGGCCCCGTCGATGAGGCCGCCCTCGCCCGTATCCGCGAGCTCGCCGAGACCTTCCTCGCCAACACGGTGATCGAAGACTTCGCCGTGCGCGTGGAAGAGAGCGCGGAAGAGGTCGCGCCGTGAGCACCCGTGTGGGAGTCGTCACCTTCCCCGGCTCGCTGGACGACCGCGACGCGCAGCGCGCGGTCCGGCTCGCCGGCGCCGAGCCGGTCGCCCTGTGGCACCGCGACACCAGCCTGCACCAGGTCGACGCGGTGATTCTGCCGGGCGGCTTCAGTTACGGGGATTATCTGCGCTGCGGTGCGATCGCCCGTTTCTCCCCGGTGATGGAAACCGTCATCGAGCAGGCCAGGGCCGGCCTTCCGGTCCTCGGGATCTGCAACGGCTTCCAGGTGCTGTGCGAATCGCACCTGCTGCCCGGTGCCCTCACCCGTAATGACCACCTGCATTTCATCTGCCGTGATCAGCGGCTGCGCGTCGAGAACGCCGCCACCGCCTGGACCGCCGACTACACGGCCGGCCAGGAGATCACCATCCCGCTGAAGAACGGCGAGGGCGGCTACGTCGCGGACGAGCGCACCCTCGACGAACTGGAGGCGGAGGGGCGCGTCGTCTTCCGCTACCTGGACGGCAACCCCAACGGCTCGCGCCGCGACATCGCCGGCGTGAGCAACGCCGCCGGCAACGTCGTCGGCCTGATGCCGCACCCCGAGCACGCCGTCGAGTCCCTCACCGGGCCGGGCACCGACGGCCTCGGCTTCTTCACCTCAGTCCTCAAGAAGATGGTCGCCGCCTCATGACGCTCGACACCGTCAAACACGCCGCCGACACCCCGGACACCGAGCTGCCGTGGGCCGAACTCGGCCTCAAGCAGGACGAGTACGAGCGCATCCGCGCCATCCTCGGCCGCCGCCCGACCGGCGCCGAGCTGGCCATGTACTCCGTGATGTGGTCCGAGCACTGCTCGTACAAGTCGAGCAAGGTCCACCTCAAGCAGTTCGGCGAGAAGGCCCCGCACTCCGACGCGCTGCTGGTCGGCATCGGTGAGCAGGCGGGCGTCGTGGACGTCGGCCAGGGCTACGCGGTCACCTTCAAGGTCGAGTCGCACAACCACCCCTCGTACGTCGAGCCGTACCAGGGCGCCGCCACCGGCATCGGCGGCATCGTCCGCGACATCATCGCGATGGGCGCCCGCCCGGTCGCCGTGATGGACCCGCTGCGCTTCGGCGCCGCGGACCACCCGGACACCAAGCGCGTGCTGCCCGGCGTCGTCTCCGGCATCGGCGGCTACGGCAACTGCCTGGGCCTGCCCAACATCGGCGGCGAGATCGTCTTCGACGACTGCTACCAGGGCAACCCGCTGGTCAACGCCCTGTGCGTGGGCGTCATGCGGCACGAGGACATCCACCTCGCCAAGGCGTCCGGCGCCGGCAACAAGGTCATCCTGTACGGCGCCCGCACCGGCGGCGACGGCATCGGCGGCGCCTCCATCCTCGCCTCGGAGACCTTCGAGGACGCGGACGGCAAGCCCGCCAAGCGCCCCGCCGTCCAGGTCGGCGACCCGTTCCAGGAGAAGCTGCTCATCGAGTCCACCCTGGAGCTGTTCGCCCAGGACCTGGTCGTGGGCATCCAGGACCTCGGCGCGGCCGGCCTGTCCTGCGCCACCTCCGAGCTGGCCTCCAACGGCTCCGGCGGCATGCGCGTCGAGCTCGACACGGTCCCGCTGCGCGACTCCTCCCTGTCGCCGGAGGAGATCCTGATGAGCGAGTCCCAGGAGCGCATGTGCGCGGTCGTCGAGCCGGAGAAGGTCGAGCGTTTCCTCGCGGTCTGCGAGAAGTGGGACGTGATCGCCACCGTCATCGGTGAGGTGACGGACGGCGACCGGCTGGAGATCTTCTGGCACGGCGAGCAGATCGTGGACGTGCCGCCGCGCACCGTCGCGCACGAGGGCCCGCTGCTGAACCGCCCGTACGCCCGCCCCGAGTGGCAGGACGCGCTCCAGGCGGACGACGCGGGCGCGCTGCCCAGGCCGGGGACCTCCGAGGAACTGCGCGAGCAGGTCGTGCGGCTGGTCTCCTCGCCCAACCAGGCGTCCAAGTCCTGGGTGACGGACCAGTACGACAAGTACGTCCTCGGTAACACGGTGCTGGCCCAGCCGGAGGACGGCGGGATGATCCGGATCGACGAGGAGACCAACCTCGGCGTCGCGATCGCCACCGACGGCAACGGCCGGTACGCGAAGCTCGACCCGTACGCGGGCGCGCAGCTGGCGTTCGCCGAGTCGTACCGCAACGTGGCCGCCACCGGCGCCAAGCCGCTGGCCGTGACCGACTGCCTGAACTTCGGCTCGCCCGAGGACCCGGCCGTGATGTGGCAGTTCGCCGAGGCCACCAGGGGCCTGGCGGACGCCTGCCAGACGCTGGGCACCCCGGTGACCGGCGGCAACGTCTCGCTGTACAACCAGACCGGCGAGCAGGCCATCCACCCGACGCCGGTGGTCGGTGTGCTCGGCGTGATCGACGACGTCACGCGCCGTACCCCGCACGCCTTCGAGGAGGCCGGGCAGCTGATCTACCTGCTCGGCGACACCCGGGCGGAGTTCGGCGGCTCGGCGTGGTCCCAGGTGATCCACAACCACCTGGGCGGCCTGCCGCCGAAGGTGGACCTGGAGCGCGAGCGGCTGCTGGCCGAGGTCCTGATCAACGCCTCCCGCGACGGCATGATCGACGCGGCGCACGACCTGTCGGACGGCGGTCTGGTCCAGGCGGTCACGGAGTCGGCGGTGGCCGGGGGAGTGGGCGCCCGCCTGGTCGTCCCGGACGGCCTGGACGCGTTCACCTTCCTCTTCTCCGAGTCGGCCGGCCGCGCGATCGTGGCCGTGCCGCGCAGCGAGGAGACCCGCTTCACCGACATGTGCGCGGCCCGTGGCCTTCCGGCCGCGCGGGTGGGCGTGGTCGACGGCGAGTCGATCGAGGTGCAGGGCGAGTTCGGCATCCCGCTGGCGGAGCTGCGCGAGGCGCGTGAGGCGACGCTGCCGGCGCTGTTCGGCTGAGCACACGAGCGTGGGACGGGGCCGGTACGGACGTACCGGCCCCGTCGTGCCGCGTCAGCGCAGGACCAGCTGCACGATCGCGACGGATCCGACCAGGACGATGAGCGTCCGCAGCACGGTCTGGCTGAGCCGCCGCCCGACCTTCGCGCCGAGCTGGCCGCCGATCGCGGAGCTGACGGCGAGCAGCGCCACGGTGGTCCAGTGGAAGTCGGCGAGGAAGAGGAAGAAGAGCGCGGCGACGCTGTTGACGAGGGCCGCCAGGACGTTCTTCACGGCGTTGAGCCGCTGCATGCTCTCGTCGAGCGTCATGCCCATCAGGGACATGTAGATGATCCCCTGGCCGGCCGCGAAGTAGCCGCCGTAGACGCTGGCGAGCGCGAGCCCGACGGACAGCGCCGGCCCGCCGTCGGGGTGGGCGGTGGAGCCGTCGCGTTCGCGACGCTCGCGCAGTTTCCGGCTGATCCGGGGCTGGAACACCACGAGGATCAGGGCGAGTCCCACCAGGACGGGCACAATCCGTTCGAAGGCGGAGGCCGGCAGCGCCAGCAGCAGCGCGGCGCCGGTCAGACCGCCGACGAGGGCTCCGGCCCCGAACTTGAGGAGGCGCGGGCGCTGCCCCCGCAGCTCCCGCCGGTAGCCGATGGCGCCGCTGATGGCGCCGGGGATCAGACCCATGGCGTTGGACACGGTGGCGGTCACGGGCGGCAGTCCGACCGCCAGCAGCACGGGGAAGGTGAGCAGCGTCCCGGAGCCGACCACGGCGTTGATGGCACCGGCGCCGAGGCCGGCGCTGAACACGGCGATCATCTCTCCCAGGGACATGTGCATGTTCGCGATCATAAAACCTGAACATTTCGGCGAGGACCGAAGGGTAGTGGGGCGACACTGGACACATGGACACCGCTCCTGACCTCGCCGCCGTCGCCCGGCTGCTGGCCGACGGCACCCGCGCCCGGATCTGCTGGGCCCTGCTCGACCGCCGCGCCTGGACGGCCACCGAGGTCGCCCGGCACGCCGCGGTGGCCGCCTCAACGGCCACCGAACACCTGAACCTGCTGGTGCGCGGCAACCTGCTCGCCGAGGAACGCCAGGGCCGGCACCGCTATGTACGGCTCGCCGACCCCCAGGTCGCCGACCTCATCGAGACCCTCGCCGCCCTCGCCCCCAACCGCGCCGCCCCCGTCCGCTCCCTGTCGGGTGTCCGCCGGCACGAGGCCCTGGCACGGGCCCGCACCTGTTACGACCACCTCGCGGGCGAGGTGGGGGTGGCCATCACGGACGCGATGACCGAGCGCGGGCTGCTGGACTGGCAGCAGGGCGTCCGGCTCACGGGTGACGGGGCGGTCTGGCTCGCCGAGGTGGGGATCACGCTTCCCGTCGTCCGCACGCGCCGCCCGCTGGTCCGCTCCTGCCTCGACTGGACCGAACGCCGCCCGCACCTGGCGGGCGTGGTGGGGGCGGCGCTGTGCCGCCACGCGTTCGAGTCGGCCTGGCTCACCCGTGACAAGTCCACCCGCGCGGTGACCGTGACGGACGCCGGCCGGGCCGCCCTGTCGGCGCAGCTGTCCCTGACGCTGTGAACGGTGAAGGGTGAACGGTGACGTCGGCGGTGACGCCGTACGCGGCCGGCCGTGCTCCTACGGCTCAGGGAAGCGCCGCAGCGGACAGTGCGGGCGGCAGGCGTACAACTGGTACCGGTACCCCCACCGGTCGAGCAGTGGCGGCCCCAGCCGCCGGGCCATGGCGCCCAGATAGCGATTGCACAGCACACAGCGGATGCCCATGAGCTGATGCGGCTGTAACCGGCGCAGGTCCGGCAGTGGCTCGGTCACGGTGCTCACCCCCTACGACGGGGCCCCGACCGCTCCCGGACCGCCTCGATGTGCCAGGTGCTGATGCGGTGATGAGCGACGGCGCGAATGAGACGGAGACGAAGAAGGCGACGGCGATGGCTACGAGCATGACATTCTTCGACCCCGCGCGACAGACCCACCGGAAGCGACCGGCGTCGGACGGCGCGGAACCGCCGCCCGCCGGGCGGGGTCCGGGCCGGTGACCCGCGAAAACCGGGGTGACAGCGGGCGCGCGGCCCGGCGACGATGAGGGCCCACGCCACCGTCGCCGAAGGACAGAGCCATGCCCCGCGCCGTCACGCTGATCCGTTCCGCCGAGCTCTCGGACGCCGCCGAGTACGCCTACGCGGCCACCGCTCCGGCCGAGGCCCGGCTGATCTTCCTGGCCGGTTCGTGCCCGCTGAACAAGGACGGCTCCACCGCGGTGGTCGGTGACCACGCCGGACAGGCGGCCGTGTGCGTGGAGAACCTGCGGATCGCGCTGGCCGCCGCGGGTGCCTCGCTGGAGGACGTCATCAGCACCAGGGTTCTCGTCGCCTCGTCCCGGCAGGCGGACCTCGTCGCCGCCTGGGAAGTGGTCCGGGACGCCTTCGGCGATCACGACGTGCCCAGCACGCTGTTGGGGGTCACGGTGCTGGGCTACGACGACCAGCTCGTCGAGATCGAGGCCGTGGCCGCCGTGCTCGACTCCTGAGCACGGGACACCACAGGCCGGACCGGCACCCCTCCCGCCTACGGCGCGATCCGGTCGTACAGGGCTAGGCAGCGCACACCCCCGGGGCGCACAATCTTTCGTCGCTTCACGCAACTCCCACCGGAAGGTTGCTCTGTGAATCGCTTAAGACGCGCGTGCCTGCCGCTGCTGGCCGCCACCCTGTTGCTCTCCGGGCTCGCCGGGAACGCCTCCGCCGAGGACCGGACCGACCCGGCCGGTACCCGTACCGCCGACGCCCAGCTCTCGGGCGGGGCCGCCGCTCTGGCCGCCCTGGCGGACACCGATCCCGCCGCCGCGCTGGAGGAGTACTGGACCCCGGAGCGGATGGCCGGGGCTCTGCCCGCCGACAACCTCGTGCCGGACGCCGCGGATGCCGCCGACGCCGCCCCGGCGGCGCGGGCGCCGGAGGACTCCGGGGGCGAGCCCGGCTCGACCGAGCCCGCGGCGCCGCTCCAGCAGGAGGGCGGCGATGTCTCGGCCGCCCTCACCGAGACCCCGGTCGTGGGCCGGGTCTTCTACACCAACCCGAACAACGGCGGGGACTACTGGTGCTCGGCCGGCGCCCTCAACAGCGACTCCAAGCAGCTGCTGATCACCGCCGGACACTGCGTCAACGTGGGCGGCAGCAACGGCAACGCCGGCGCGTGGATGACGAACTGGACCTACGTCCCGCGCTACCGCGAGGGCGCCCGCCCCTTCGGAACGTTCGCGGCCAAACAGTTCCGGTCGTTCAACGGCTGGATCAACAACAGCAACTTCGAGTGGGACGTGGCCATGGTGACCACCTGGCCGCTCAACGGCAGCAAGCTGGTCAACGTCACCGGCGGACACGGCCTGAGCTGGAACTACAGCCGCAGCCAGGCCGTCACCATCTGGGGCTACCCGGGGAACCACGCGAGCGGCCAGGTGCAGTGGTGGTGCCAGGGGACGACCGTCGACTCGGGCGGCAGGCTCCGGCTGGACTGCAACTTCGGCGGCGGCTCCAGCGGCGGCCCCTGGCTGCGCGTGTACAACGACAGCACGGGACTCGGCCAGGTCAACGGGGTGACCAGCACCGTCGACTCGGCGGGCGCGAACCGGAGCCCGTACTTCGGTGACAGCGTCAAGGAGATGTTCGACGCCCAGGGCAGCTACACCTAGTGTTCCCCGCCCTGCCCGCCCGGTTACGCTGCACCGGGCGGGCAGGGCACGGCACGGCAGCCGGCCGCGAAGCCGCCCGAGGAGGACGGACATGGGACGTTCCACCCGGCGCGCGCTCGCCGCCGTCGGCATCCTGACCGGGGTGCTCGTCGTCGGCGCGCTGGCGGGCATGGCGATGGCGCTGGCCTCGGACGCCGAGGAGGCCGAGGACTCCGGCGTCATCACGCACACCACGGACGAGGATCCGCAGGACGTGCTGGACTACTGGACCCCCGAACGGATACGGGACGCCGAGCCCGCGCCCATGCCGATCCCCGACTGACGCCCGCGCCCTGCCCCCCTCAGGACGGACGGTGTGCCCAGAACAGGGCGTGCCCGCTGTCGCCCTCCGGGACGAACTCCTCCCGGTCGACCGCCAGACCGGCCCCGGTGATCCATGCCCGGTTGGTGGCGGCGTCCGCGTGGCCCCACCACATCGGGGCGCCGCCGCCGAGCCAGTTCTCCTGGGTCCCGCTCCACGCGCCGTGTCCGGTGGTCGCCACGAAGCAGCCGCCGGGGCGCAGCCATCCGGCGATGTTCCGCAGCAGGGGCGGCTGTTCGGGGAGCGGGATGTGGATGAGGGCGTAGAGGGAGACCACGGCGTCGAAGGAGGCGGGTGCGAAGGACGCGGTGGTGGCGTCTCCCACGGCGAACTCCGCCCCCGGCACGTGCTCCCGGGCCCGTCGGATCTGGGTGGCGCTGATGTCGATCCCGGTCACCCGGTATCCGGCGTCGGTCAGCACCCGGGCCACCGGCACGCCGCTGCCGCAGCCCACGTCCAGGATCCGCCCGCCGGCCGGCACCCGCCGGCACAGCTCGCCCAGCAGGTCCGCGTATTTCGTCCCCGCGCCGTACGCCTCGTCGTACCGCGCGGAGACGGCGTCGTACCCGCGCCGGACCATGTCCTTGGCATCGATGGGATCGATGGGACCGATGGCATTCACGCGCGTGACGCTAACCTGTGACGGCCGGGCCCCGCGAACGGATATCCCGCGCGGACGGCCACGGTGACCGCCGTCCTGCGGCCCGCCGGTTCCCGGTCTCCCGGCAGGGGCCGGCGTCTCACCCGCCCACGATCGCCCGCAGCACGAAGTACAGCAGCGACGGGCCGAGCAGGCAGCCCACGCCGGTGTAGAAGGTGGCCGTCATGGCGCCGTACGGCACCAGTCGCTTGTCGGTGGCCGCCAGGCCGCCCGCCACGCCCGAGGTGGTGCCCATCAGCCCCCCGTAGGCCATGGCCGACTTCGGGTTGTTCAGGCCGATCAGCGGGGCCACCAACGGGGTGCCCACCATGACCACCACGGATTTGACCAGTCCGGCGGCCACGGACAGGGCGATGACGTCCGATTCGGCGCCCACCGCCGTGCCGGTCACCGGGCCCACGATGTAGGTGGCCGCGCCACCGCCGATGGTGGCCATCGACTTGGCGTCCGTGTAGCCGAACGCGGCGGCGATCAGGGCCCCGGCGGCGAACGAGACCAGCACGCCCAGCAGGATCGACAGCGCTCCGGCCACCCCGGCCCGCTTGATGGTCTTGAGGTCCACGCCGTACGCGGTGGAGACGATCGCGAAGTCCCGCAGCATCGCCCCGCCCATCACGCTCAGGCCGGACAGGGCGGCGAAGCCGGCCAGGCCGGAGTCGCCGTCGGTCACCGAACCGCCCCAGTAGGCCAGGGCCAGGCCGAGGAGGATGGCGATGGCGGAGCCCTGGAGCCGTCCCCGGGTCAGCGTTTTGGAGAGCCAGCCGGAGACCAGCATCAGCGCACCGACCAGGGCGAAGGCCACCAGCAGGCCGTTGTTCTCGAAGACGGAGGCGAATCTGTCCAGTTCCATCTCAGACCTCCTGCCGCTCTTCGGTGGCGACCGGCGGCGGCAGTGGCTCGCCCGGTTCGCCGATCCGTGCCAGGACGGGCACCAGCGCGAGGCCGGCCGCGAGCGCGGCGAGACCCGCCAGGATGGCCATCGGGCCCCCGCTGACCGCCTTCACCACGTTCTGGGTGGAGGCCATGGCGATGACGATGGGTATGTACATCGCGCTCCAGAAGAGCACGCCCTGCTCGGTGGCCTGGGGGAAGAGCCCCTTCGCCCGGAGCCAGCCGGTGACCAGCACCAGCATGATCATGGCGAATCCGACTCCGCCGACGTTGGCGTCGACCCCTACGGCGGCGCCGATCAGTTCACCGGCGAGGGTGCCCGCGAGCAGGCACACCGCCAGTGCCGCGACTCCATAAATGATCATCGTCTTCTCCACGCTGAGAGACTGAGGGACAGGAAAGGGTGAGGTGGGGGGAGTACCGGGCTGGGTCAGGTGTCGGCGCCGGTGAACAGGCGCGCGTAGCGCTTGCGCAGTTCGGCCTTCTGCACCTTGCCCATGACATTGCGGGGCAGCGCCTCCACGAGCCGGACGGCCCGCGGGTGCTTGAACCGGGCGAGGTCACCGCCGATGAAGTCCAGCAGTTCCCGCTCCCCGGGCTCCTGGCCCGGTGCGGGGACGACGACGGCCACCACCGTCTCCCCGAAGTCCGGGTGCGGGACCCCGATCACGGCGGACTCCAGCACCCCCGGGTGCGCGTCGAGCAGTTCTTCGATCTCCTTCGGGTAGATGTTGTAACCCCCGGAGATCACCAGGTCCTTGCCCCGGCCGACGATGCTGAGGTAGCCGTCCTCGTCGACGCGGCCCAGGTCCCCGGTGATGAAGTAGCCGTCCGCGCGGAACTCGGAGGCGGTCTTCTCGGGCAGCCGCCAGTAGCCGGTGAAGACGTTCGGGCCGCGTACCTCGATGCTGCCGACCTCGCCGTCCGGCAGCACCCGGCCGGTCGCGGCGTCCACCACCCGGATCTCGGTTCCGGGCAGCGGCTTGCCGACGGTGCCGGGCTTGCGCGGCCCGCCCGCGTACGGGTTGCTGGTGTTCATGCCGGTTTCCGTCATCCCGTAGCGCTCCAGGATGGTGTGCCCGGTTCGCGCCCGGAACGCCTCGTGGTCGCTCGCGAGCAGTGGCGCCGAACCCGAGACGAACAGCCGTACCGAGGAGCAGGAGGCGGCGGTGAGCCGGTCGTTCCGCAGCAGCCGGGTGTAGAAGGTGGGCACGCCCATGAGCACGGTGGCCCGGGGCAGCAGGTCGATGATCGTCTCCGCGTCGAACTTCGGCAGGTAGTACATGGAGGCCCCGGCCGTGATGGTCATGTTCGCGGCGACGAAGAGCCCGTGGATGTGGAAGATCGGCAGGGCGTGGATCAGCCGGTCCTCGCCCGTGAACTGCCACGAGTCGAGCAGCGCCCGGCAGTTGGAGGCCAGATTGCCGTGCGAGAGCACGGCGCCCTTGGAGCGTCCGGTGGTGCCGGAGGTGTAGAGGATGGCGGCCGGGTCGTCGGCCGAGGCCGTGAAGGGCTCCGGCTCCGGGGCGTCCGGTCCGCCTTCCAGCAGGGTTCCGTCGCCCGCCGTGCCGAGGGTTTCCAGGACGAGTTCCGGGCCGGCCCGGTGTGCGTGGCCGGCCCGGTGCTCCGGGGAACAGACCAGGACACGGGGTTCCGCGTCCTTGATGAAGTACTCCATCTCGGCGCCGGTATAGGCGGTGTTGAGCGGCAGGAAGACACCGCCGACGCGCAGGGTGGCCAGGTAGAGCGCGATGGCCTCCGGGGACTTCTCCACCTGCATGGCCACCCGGTCGCCCGGGGTGACCCCGTCCGCCACGAGCCGGGCGGCGATCAGGCGTACGGTCCGTTCCGTGTCGCCGTAGCTGACGCTCCGCCCGTCGGGCAGCTCGAAGAGTGCCTTGTCCGGCTGCCGTTCCACCTGTTCGGCGAAGGACTGATGGATGGTCGGCGGCAGAGGTGGTGCCATCGGGGCTGTTCCTTTCACGTTCCGCTCGGGTCCCGTGCGGCGGCCGCGTGGGCGTCCCGCATCGGCCCGCCGAGAGCGACGGTGCGGTGGCGTACGAAATCCTCGTGCCGGCGCTCCAGCCGCTCCGGTTCGTAGCGGTAGTTGATCATCGCGCCGTACGACTGCCGCCAGGCCGTGGGCGAGGTGTCGGCCGGCCAGTTGAGCTGCCAGGCGGCGGCGCCGTTGCCGAGGTGGAAGCGGGCGACAGGGTCGAGCGGTCGCCCGTCGGTCTCCCGCTTGCCCAGCGCGATGTAGCGGGTCAGGGCGGGGAGGAGCCGCGAACGTATCCGCTCGGTCTCCGCCGCCGGGAGAGCGGACAGCCGCTGCGGCCCGGCCAGGGCGTCCAGCTCGTCCCGAAGGGCACGCAGCCGCGGGTCGTGCCCGGCCTGGCCGGTGAGCCAGCGGCGAAACCCGGGGAGCGGGGAGAGGGTGGCGAAGCGCCGCAGATGCGGCAGCCGTTCGCTCACGTCCTCGATGACCTGTTTGATGAGGAAGCTGCCGAAGGAGACCCCGGCCAGCCCGTCCAGCGCGTTGTTGATCGAGTACAGCGCGGCGGTGTCCGCCTGCGCCGGGTCCAGCTCCGGGCCGGGTTCCAGCAGCGGGCCGACGCGGTCGGGCAGGCCGCGTACCAGCGCCACCTCCACGAAGATCAGCGGCACATCCCCGGTGGCCGGGTGGAAGAAGGCGTACAGGTCGCGGTCGGCGGGCTCCAGCCGGCGGCGCAGTGCGTTCTCGTCCGCCATCGGGTGGACCCGCTCGCCGCGCAGCAGTCGCCCGCGCAGCTCCGGCGGCGCGTCCTGCCAGGTCACCCGCGCCATGCGCAGGAATCCGCGGTTGAACCAGGAGGTGAGCAGGTGGTGGAAGTCGTGGTCGAGGGGCCGCAGCGGCGGGTGGTGGCGGGCGAGCCGGAGCAGGTCCTCGCGCATGCCGACCAGGGCCAGGGTGGCGCCCGGCGCGTGGTGGAGGCGGCGCAGCAACTGCTGCCTGGCCGGTTCGACCGCGTCGAAGAGCCGGACGAGTTCGGTGTTGCCGCCCAGGCCGCCGTCCCTGGCGGCTTCCCACTGGTGGAAGGCCGCGCGGACCTGGTCGGCGTCGACGCCGTACGCCGTCGTGACGTGAGTGAAGAACGCCAGCCTGCCGTCGTCGTCGAGTGCGCGGTAGGCGGTGAGGGCGCGGGCCGCGACCGCGCGCAGGGACGCCTCGCCCACGTCGCTCATCAGCACCTCGCAGGCCGTGAGCAGAGCTTCCAGCGGGTCTTCCGGCCCGGGGCCGGCGGCGGGGAAGAGGTCGGTGAGGGGCCAGCCGTCATGGTGTTCCACGTTCCGCTCCTCCCGACAGCTTGGTGTATGCATCACCGGGCGTGATGTATATAACAGCCGCACCGTAGAGGACAGACGTGCGGTGCGCTACCCCCTGGAACACACCGATTGACCGGATAGCCTGAGCCCGGAGGTGCGCATGGCTCGAATCCCGGAGGCCCGGCGGGTACGGGACGCCCTGGAGAAAGCTGTCGTCGAAGGCCGCTACCGCCCCGGCCAGCGACTCGACCCCGCCCGGCTGGAGCGGGAGTTCGGCTGTTCCCGCACACCGGTGCGTGAGGCCCTCCAAGCCCTGGAACGCTCGGGGCTGGTGCAGATCCGCGCCAAACAGGGCACCTACGTCACCGAGTTGAGCGTCCCCGAGCTGGCCGAGCGGTTCGAGGTCATGGCCGAACTGGAGGGCATGGCCGCCAGACTGAGCGCCCGCCGCATCGAACGCGAGCCCCTGGACGATCTGGGGCGGGCCCTGCGGGAGTGCGAGAAGCACGCGCTGGCCGGTGACGCCGACCGCTACTACTACGCCAACGCCGACTTCCACGGCATCGTGTACGACTCCTGCGGCAATGAATATCTGCGCCAGCAGGTCCGTGCGCTCAAACGCGTCCTGCAGCCGTACCGGCGGCTGCAACTGCGGGTCCCGGACCGCATGCGCCGCTCCCTCGCCGAGCACCGCACGATCGCGCAGGCCATCACGTGCGGCGACGCCGAGGCCGCCGAGACGGCCGCCCGCGAGCATGTGCTGGTCCAGGTCAGGGAGTTCAGCCAGCTGGTGCGGACCTGGCGCAGCCTCACCCAGGACGTAAGGCCGGTCCCGTGATGATCGACTCCCACCACGACATCGACGAGGCGCTGGTCAGGGCGCTGCTGCGGGAGCAGCACCCGGATCTCGCCGGGCGGGAGCTGCGGCTCGCGGCGACCGGCTGGTCGAACCAGCTGTGGCGGCTGGGGGAGGATCTCGCGGTCCGGCTGCCGCGCCGGGAATCCGCCGCCCCCGAGGCGCTCAAGGAACAGCGCTGGGCCCCCGAAGTGGTGCCGGGCCTGCCGCTGCCGGTTCCCCTTCCGGTACGCGCCGGGGCGCCGTCCGCGCACTTCCCCTGGCACTGGTCCGTCGTCGCCTGGGTGCCCGGGGAACCCGCGGACCGTGCCCCGATCACCGACGGGCCGCACGCCGCCGCCGAACTCGCCCGCTTCCTGCGGGCGCTCCACCGGCCCGCGCCCGCCGGTGTGCCCGGGCACGCCTACCAGGCCGCTCCGCTGCGGACCCTCGAGGTGCTGCCCGGCATGGAGGACGACCCGGCGGTCCTGGCCGTCCAGCGTGATCCCGCGCTCCGCGCCGTGTGGGAGGACGCCGTGGCCGCGCCCGACTGGTCCGGGACGCCGGTGTGGCTGCACGGGGATCTGCATCCCGCCAACGTCGTGGTGAACGGCGGCACGCTGGCCGGGGTCGTCGACTTCGGCGAACTGTGCGGCGGCGACCCGGCCATCGATCTCGCCGCCGCGTGGCTGCTGTTGCCGGCCGGGGCGGACGTACCCTTCCTGGCCGCGTACGGCGCCGCCGACGAGGCGGCCGTGCGCCGTGCAAGGGGTCTGGCGCTGACCAAGGCGCTCGCCCTCATCGGCATCGGGCGGGCGGGAGAGTTGGGCCGGCCGGGCGGGCAGCCTACCTGGGGGCCGGCCGGCCGAGCGGTGATCGAGCGGCTGCGCGGCGCAGCGCCAGCAGTCCACCCACTCCCGGAATGAGCGACAGCGCCCGGACGGCGGGCGTGGCGTGCGGGAGGCGCCAGGCCAGCAGGATCACGAACAGGTAGGCGCAGCCGTGGGTGGGCCCCAGCAGGGAGGACAGGGGCCGCAGGTGCACGGTGGCGAGGTTGGCCAGCAGGATGAAAAGCGAGGCCAGCTCGATGTGCGCGGCGATGCGCAGGGGCCGCAGGGGCACGGTGACGTCCTTCGGGGCGGGGGTCGCGGGGGGTACGGGCCGCGACTTCGGGCCGCGGCCCGTACGGGGCGTCACCGACGCTAGGCCGCGCGTCCCGCCCGTCCCAGGGGCCCCGGTGCCACGTTTCAACGGGATGGCGCCACCGCGTCGTCGTGGTCCTCGCCATTGCCCCGCCCGCTCGGCCGTCGCCGGTCAGGGCGCCGCCGGCACCGTCCCGAGGGAGAGCCAGATCCGGTCGGGGAGCGTCCGGGCGGCCTCCTCCAGGTCGAACCCCTCCGTACCGGCCAGCCACCGGGTGACGGCGAAGGTCACCGGCCCCATGATCAGCATCTCGGCCTGGGCGGGCGGCAGCGGGCGCAGTCCCTCGGCGGCCAGCCGCGGCCCGAAGAACTCCAGCAGCTCCGCGACCCGTGGCGCCCGCCCGGCGTCCACCCGCTCGGCGTGGGCGCGCAGATAACCGGCGTACGGGGAGGCGTGGATGATGAGCGCCTCCGTGCGGTGCGCCGCCGACCAGCGCAGATAGCCGCTGACGAGCGCGGTGACGGCGCCCTTGGCCGAGGTGGCGGGGCGTACCGCGTCGGTGAGGGCGGCCAGCAGATCGTCCTTGCACCGGATGAACAGAGTGGCCGCCAGCCCGTCGAAGCTGCCGAAGTGGTGGTAGAGGCTGCCCACGCTCACCCCGGACGCCTCGATCACCGCCGGCAGGGTGAACCCCTGGGGCCCGGCGTCCCGGTACACCTCGAACGCGGCCCGCAGCAGCCGGTCGACGGTGTGCTGTCCGCGCCGCTGCTTCGCCGGCCCGGCCGGGGCTGTGCGTGCCCGCTCCGTCACGTGCCATCACCATATCTTCACTGTCTTCAACGGCCCTGTGTCCTGAGGATATTGACGCACGCCGGGGATCAACTGGAAAGTAGTTCTAGAACACCGTTCCAGAAGGGGAGCCCGGGGGGAGGGCTACGGCCATGGAGGATCTCGGGGGCGCCGATCCGCGCCGGATCGGCCGCTACCGGCCGCTCGCCGTGCTGGGCGAAGGCGGTATGGGCCGGGTGCTGCTGGCCACCGGACCGCACGGCAACCTGGTCGCCGTCAAGCGCGTGCACGAACACCTCGCCGGTGACGCGGAGTTCCGCAAACGCTTCAAGCGTGAGGTCGCGGCGTCGCGCAAGGTCCGCAGCCCGCACACCGCGGCCGTGGTGGACGCCGAGATCGACGCGGAGGTGCCGTGGCTGGCCTCCGAGTTCGTGTACGGCCCCTCGCTGCACCGGGTCCTGGACGAGACCGGGCGGCTGCCGGCCGACACCGTCCTGCGGCTGGCCGCCGGCCTCGCCGCGGCCCTGCGCGACATCCACGCGGCCCGCCTCGTGCACCGCGACCTGTCGCCGTCCAATGTGATGCTGGCCGACGACGGGCCGAAGGTCATCGACTTCGGGATCGTGCGCGCCGCCGAGGGCGCCGGCACCACCCGGCTCCAGACCATGACCACGGCCGTCACCCGCTCCGGCTCGGTCATCGGGGCGCCCGGGTTCATGTCGCCCGAGCAGGCACAGGGGGCGGAACTGACCCCGGCCAGCGACATGTTCTCGCTCGGCACGATCCTGCTGATGGCGTGCACCGGCACCAACCCCTTCGAGGGCCCCGGCATCCCGCAGACCATGTTCAACGTGGTGTACGCGACCCCCGACCTGGGCGCGGTCCCCGACCGGCTGCGCCGCGTCATCGAGCCGTGCCTGTCCAAGACCCCGGCCGAACGCCCCACCCCGGCCCGCGTCCTGGAGCTGATCGGCCCGCTGGACGAGGCCGGGGCCGGGCCGGGAGCGGCCCGTCCCTGGCCGCCCGCCGTGCACCGGATGACCGAGGCGCAGCGGGCACAGGTGCGCGGGCTCGTCCCGGCGGCGGACGCGCCCACGGTCACCGCGGACGCGGTGCCCCCGACGGTGGTCGCCCCGCCCACCGGGCCCCCGACGCCCGATCGGCAGACTCCGGCCAGCGGGGTGGTGGCCGCCGTGGGCCTGGTCGTGCTGCTGATCCTCGCCCTGGTGGTGTGGTTGCCCGACGGCGGCAAGGACGACACGGCCGGCGGCGGCACACCGACTCCCACCGCCTCCGAGACCTTTGACGAGGAGCACTCCGACCCGGTGGACGAGGCGGACACCGGCACCGACAGCGAGTGGGAACCGGAGCCGGAGCCGGAACCCGAGCCCGAGCCCGACCCCGTCGGGGACGCGGAAACGGGCGACTGCTTCACCAACCACGGCACCATGCAGGACCTCGACCTGACACCGGCCGGCTGCGGCGACGGCACCTTCGAGGCCGTGGCCGTCTACCACGACAGCACGGACTACGACGACTGCGACGGCGTCCAGGATGTCGACTGGTCCGTCAACTACCCGTACTGGGAAACCACCCTGTGCCTCAGCTACCACCACGGCAACGGCACCGCCTACCACGCACAGCCCGGCGACTGCGTGTACGGCGAGCAGGGCGACGGCAGTTACTGGAGCGAGGCCGGCTGCGAGACCGGCAACTTCACCGTGGTCGCCCGGTTCGGCGAGGACAGCTCATCCAGCGACTGCGATTCCTGGACCTGGCACCACAGCCGCTACTTCTCCGTGGACGGCTGGCCGGAGCTGGGCGTACGGCTCTGCCTGGCCATGAACTACCCCGACGACGCGGGCGTCGCCCAGCAGAACAACTGCATGATCAAGTCCGGCCCGGACACCGCCGCGACCTTCACCTTCTCCGGCTGCGAGGAGGGGAACGTCTACGTCACCGGCCGCACCAGCACCTACAACGACATCGCGTTCTGCGGCAACGACGGCTCGACCACCTGGCAGAACTCCGACTTCCCCGACCTCGGCTACACGCTGTGCTGGCAGTGGCTGTGAGCCGCCGCCGCACGGCTCACGGCGTCAGCCGCGAGCCCAGGACGAGCAGCCCGGCCGCCCGGTCGCCGGACCATGACAGGCCGCCCTCGCCCTCGGCCATCCGGCCCCACAGCAGCAGAAGCAGCTGCCCGGCCGGTCCGGCCAGCGTGGCCACCGGTTCGCCTGGCCCATACGTCCACGAGGCCCCGGTGTCCGTGGCCGTCACCCGCAGCGCGTGCGGCGGCCCGGTCGCCAGACCCCGGGTGATCATCCGCGGCGCCATCGTGTCGAAGACCTCCGCGACACCGTCCGCCGCCAGAGCGGGATCGAGCGGCTTGGCCGCCCCGAGCGCGTGCTCCGCGTCCCACCGGTGGATCAGCGTCTCCTGCGCCCGCCGCCGCTGCCAGAAACCGACCGTGCGCGGTGGGGCGAACGACCAAGCCGGAGCCGCCGGATCGGCGTCCAGGGCGGCCAGCAGCGTCGCGCACCCGCCGTCGTACCACTCCAGCAGCGCTCCGGGGTCCCGCGGTGCGGGCGGGTGATGGTCCCCGTGCCCCTCGGTGACGGCTGTGGCCGCCCACAGGTTGCCGCTGCCCAGGTGCCCGGCCAGATCGCGCAGCGTCCAGGGGCCGCAGTGTTCGACGGGCGCGCCCAAGTCGGCGCTCAACGTGGCCCGGAAAGCGTCGAGTTCGCGGCGCAGATGGCTCAGGTACGACTCGGGACGCATGCGCCGGACCCTACTCCTGTCCGGCAGGATGCGGGGATGCGTTCCGATGTGGTCCTGCTCCCGCTCGACCGGCCCCTGCTGACCGCCCTGCTCGCCGTGGCCGTCGCGGAAGCGGACCCGCCGGAGGTGATGCCGCCGGTCGCGGACCCGACGGGCGGCGACGGCTGGACGGCGGAGCGCCGGGCCGCGTTCCTGCGGTTCCACGCGTGGCGCTCGCTGCCGCCGGACCCGGTGGAGTCGACGTACGCGATCACCGTGGCCGGCCGGGTGGCGGGCGCGGCGCGGCTGTGCCCCCGCCCGGACCGCGACCGCGACCGGAAACGCGTGCGGCCGGGCACGGTGGAGGCGGGCACCGTGGAGGCCGGTCTGTGGATCGGCCGCTCGCACCGGGGCGCGGGGGTGGGCGGCACGGTCCTCCGGCTGCTGATCGACCGGGCCCGGGCGGACGGGCACGACCGGCTCTATCTGTCCACGACGCCGGAGAACACAGCGATGCGGCACCTGATGGCCGGGCTCGGCCTGACCGGTACCCAGGGGCAGTTCGCGCTGTGACCGGCACCACCGGTCACGGCGGGACGGCCCCACGGCCGGCGGGCGCGTGGCGGGGGCGGGACGCGGCGGACCGGGGGCGCGTACCTCTTCGGCCGCCGCTCAGGGCCGCCGCGGCCGCCCGACCTCGCTGAACCACTCCCGGCCCAGCAGCGCCCGGAAGAGCGGGACGGGCAGACCGAGCAGGGTGCCGGGCAGCTTGCCGCCCGTCTGCGAGCGGTGCTCGGCCAGGGCCCGCTGCTTGAGGGCGGCGTAGCGGCGGACGTTGACGGCGTGCGTGATCTCCGCGCGCGGCAGGAACATCCGCTCCAGGCGGGTGGCGTCCTCGCGCAGCGCCCGCGCCAGCCGGGCGGCCGTCTCGCGCGGCACGGTGCCCTCCAGCAGCCGTGGCACGGCGCCGGACGCGAACGCCCGGCGCCCGATCTCGTGCACCTTCACGTGGTCGCGGTGTCCGTAGCCGCCGTTGCGGTCGTACCCCAGCAGCAGATCGGCCCGCTCCTGCCGCAGCACGTCGGCGAGCCGCCCGGCGGCCTCCCGGGTGTCGGCCCGTACCAGGCGCGGCCGGTCGGCCGGGTCGGGGTACAGGTCCTTGCCGTGCCCGCTGTCCGCGTACCCGAGATGGACCACCCGGTGCGCGCCCAGGACACCGGCGGCGGCCCGGAGTTCGGCCAGCCGGGGCGCGCCCTGCGGGGGCACGGCGTCCATGTGGCCGTCGGTCGCGGCCACGATCACCACCCGGTGCCCCTCGGCGGCGGCCCGCGCCAAGGTGCCGCCGGTCAGCAGGACTTCGTCATCGGGATGCGCGTGAAACGCCACCAGGGTCGCCATCGCCCCATCCTGTACCGACCACTCCCCCCGGTCCAGGATCACGCACCGCACCGCCGTTCTCCCACCGGATCAGCGGCACTTACCGTGGTCACCATGGCTGACGAAACCAGGGTCCGGCTGAAGAACGGCGGCTACGCCGTCCTCACCCTCGCCGATGTCGCGGTCGCCGCGCTGCGGACGGCCGAGGACATCTCCTACGACGTCCTCGTGACGGCGGGCGGCAGGAACCTCCCGGCCCTCGTGCTCGTACGGAACGCCTTGGCCGGAAGGGAACCGGCGAACACCAACGCGGCCGAGACGGCCCTGCACGCGCTCGGCTTCGACATCCTCGTGCGGCGCCGTTTCGACAAGGACACCGGGCAGCCGGTGCGGCTGACCCGTGAGCAGATCCGGGACTCGGCGACCTGACGGCCCCGGCCGCGCCCGCCGTGGTTGCGGACGGCCGGACCGAGCACGGACGGACCAAGGAGGCTCGGTCTTGGGACCGATGCGGACGGGCCCGTGGACGGTGAGGATGGCGGGATGCCTGACCACCCGTTCGACGTCGACGCCTTCCTCGCCGCGCCCCGCACCGCGCGCCTGGCCACCAACACCCCGGCCGGGCCCGCCGTCCGGCCGGTGTGGTTCCTGTGGGAGGAGGGCGCGTTCTGGACGCTCACCGGCCCCTGGGCGAAGCTGCGGCAGCACGTGGAGGCCGATCCCCGGGTGGCCGTGGTGCTGGGGGTGCCCCCGGACGAAGTCTGGGGGAGAGTGCGACCTGGCGACCGGCAGGGTCCGGCAGGTCATGGCGCGCGGCGGCGCCGAACTCCTGCCCTTCGACGTGCCGCGCGGCCGCCGCAAGCTCAGCCGCTACCTTGGCCCCGACGAGTCCCGCTGGGATCGGCGGTTCACCGGGTATCTGCACGGCGACTCCACGGCGGGCGGCGCCGTCTGGCTGCGCCTGGCCCCGGCCACTCTCACCGTCAAGGACCTGAGTTACGCCGTGGAACCACCCGCCGGCCCCGCCTCGCCATAGGAGAGGGGAGGGCTCAGCCGCCCAGCAGCCGGGCCTGCTCCGCCTTCAGCTCGGTGAACCCGCGGCGCGCGTAGGCGCGGATCTCCTCGCCGGGGAAGGGAACCACCGACAGGTGTTCGCTGTAGTCCTCGCGCGCCCAGCGCGCCGCGGTGATCTCGTATCCGGAGACGTGCGCGCACAGTTCGAGCAGCACGGGCGGCACCTCGCGCTCGCGCAGCAGGTCGGCGCGCTGGATCACCAGATCGCGCATCGCCTGGATGTTGGGCAGGAACACGGTGGACGCCCACAGCCGCCACTCGCTGCTCTCCCGCTCGGTGGCGGCGGGTCCGCCTTCGCCGAACGGTGAGCTGCCGTCCGGCCGGACGTTGCGCTCCAGGAACTCGGCGTAGCTGCGGCTGTTGCCCTCGGTGAGGGCGAACAACGGCCCGTAGAAGTCGCTCAGCTGCCGGTTCACCCGGGCGAGCCGCTCCTGGCGCTGGGAGAGCCGTACCCCGTTGAGGTACGTGGCGAGATAGCCGGCGAACGCCAGCGCGATGGTCACCACCAGTGCGATCACAAGAAATGATCGTAGTGGCTACGCGCGTGGCGTGACCGGCCCCAACTCCCTTTGTTCTCGCACGATTATCAAGGCCGCGACCGGGACGTGTGAACGGCGGGCGGCCGGCCGGTCTCAGTCGTCGACGCGGTCCAGCGCCTCGTACACCCGGTTCTTGAACTCCTCCGGGCTGGGCACGTGCTTGAAGGTCATCTTGCCCTGCTCGGAGGCGGACTGGACGTGCAGCGTGCCGTACCGCATGATCCGCTCCCACAGCGAGGCCGAGAACGACACGTCGTTCACCCGGCTCAACGGGATGCTGCGACCCACCTTGTTGAGGAAACCGGTGCGCTTGTGCAGGCGCTTGGTGGTCAGGAAGTACACCGTCGAACGCCATTGCAGCATCGGCACCAGCCACCGCCAGATGATCGCGATCCCGGCGAGCCCCAGCACCACCCACGCCACGGGGGAGCCGAGGTCCCCGATGATCAGCGTCAGTACGGCCGCCACCGCCGCGATGACGACCAGTTGCACGAACTCACTGACCAGCGTGGTCCAGTGCTGCCTGGTCTCGTAAAGGAGTTCTTCGTCGTCGGCGAGGTAACGGTCCGCGTAAGCCATACCGGGAGCATGGCACAGCGCGCCGAGGCCACAGCCGCCCTCCGGCCACTTGGTATCAGGTTGTCATGTCGTTGCCACCACGCTCCCACCCCACTTCACCTCCCCAAACACTGATCTTCCCGCAGGAATGGCCGTAAGCTCCCTCCCATGTGTGCCGTCCGGCGCAAGTCGCGCGCCTACCACCCCGACCGAGTCCGTGACGCGCTGCTCGCGCAGGTGGAACACGTACGGCTGGCCGCCCACGCCCTCACGCCCGAGCAGCTCGCCCGGCCCGCCGCCCTGCCGGGCCGCGACGTCAGCTCGCTGCTCGCGCACATCGCGGGCCAGATCGACGCCGTCCCCCGGCTCCTCGCCCAGCCCGCCCCCGCCGCCACCCGGCCCGCGCTCGATCTCGACGAGTGGGCCGTCCACCCCGGCGCCGGCATCGGCGACGCCCCCGAGGCCGCGGGCGACCCGGTGGAGGCCATCGACGCCGCCGCCGAGGAGCTGGACGCCGTCCTGGAGACGGCCGTCCGCGAGGACCTCCTCCTGCCGCACCGCTTCGGCCCGATGCGCGGCCTGGACTTCACCGTCACCCGGGTGGTGGAGCTGGTGGTGCACAGCGACGACCTGACCCGCTCCCTGCAGAGCCCCGTCCGGCTGGACCGCGGTGCCCTGGCCATCTCCGTCCGGGTGCTGGCGGACGCCCTGGCCGCCAAGGCCCCCGGCAACTCCACCGAGCTGCGCGTCCCGCCGTTCGTCGCCGTCCAGTGCCTGCCGGGCCCCCGGCACACCCGCGGCACCCCGCCCTCGGTCGTCGAGGCCGACCCCATCACCTGGCTGCGGCTGGCCACCGGCCGCGCCACCTGGGCGCAGACCGCCGCCACCGGCCGGCTCAGGGCGAGCGGCGAACGCGCGATCTCCCTCGCCGGTCAACTGCCCGTGCTCGGCTGATGTCACAGGGTGCGGAAACGGGGCAGGTCAGGCACCCGCTGGGGGATGTCTCACAATCCACTGGTTCTTCCCCAGCGGAGAACCTGTCCTAGACTCAACCACGTGCCTCGTGGTGATGGACTCCTCAGCCACGACCTCGACCCCGGTGAAAAGGGCCCGAGGGACGCTTGCGGCGTCTTCGGTGTCTGGGCCCCGGGCGAGGAGGTCGCCAAGCTCTCCTACTACGGTCTGTACGCACTCCAGCACCGCGGACAAGAGTCCGCGGGCATCGCGGTGAGCGACGGATCCAAGATTCTGGTCTTCAAGGACATGGGACTCGTGTCCCAGGTCTTCGACGAGACCTCCCTCGGCTCCCTGCGGGGGCATCTGGCCGTCGGCCACAACCGGTATTCCACCACCGGTGCCTCCACCTGGGAGAACGCCCAGCCGACGTTCCGGGCCACCGGCCACGGTTCGATCGCGCTCGGCCACAACGGGAACCTCGTCAACACCGCCGACCTCGCCGACCTGGTCGCCGAACTCCCCACCGACCACGGCCGCCGCCAGCGCGCCGCGGTCACCAACGACACCGACCTCGTCACCGCGCTGCTCGCCGGCCAGCGGGACGAGGCCACCGGGGAGCCGCTGACCGTCGAACAGGCCGCCCCGATCGTGCTGCCCCAGGTCAAAGGCGCGTTCAGCTTCGTCTTCATGGACGAGAACACGCTGTACGCCGCCCGCGACCCGCAGGGCATCCGCCCGCTGGTCCTGGGCCGCCTGGAGCGCGGCTGGGTGGTCGCCTCCGAGCAGGCCGCCCTGGACATCGTGGGCGCCTCGGTCATCCGCGAGGTCGAGCCCGGTGAGCTGATCGCCATCGACGAGAACGGTCTGCGGTCCTCCCGATTCGCGGACGCGAAGCCCGCGGGCTGCGTCTTCGAGTACGTGTACCTGGCCCGCCCCGACGCCGAGATCGCCGGCCGGAACGTGTACGTCTCCCGGGTGGAGATGGGCCGCCGGCTCGCCGCCGAGGCACCGGTCGAGGCCGACCTGGTCATAGCCACGCCCGAATCCGGCACCCCCGCCGCGATCGGCTACGCGGAGGCCAGCGGCATCCCGTACGGATCGGGACTGGTCAAGAACAGCTACGTCGGCCGTACCTTCATCCAGCCCAGCCAGACCATCCGGCAGCTCGGCATCCGCCTCAAGCTCAATCCCCTCAAAGAGGTGATCCGCGGCAAGCGCCTGGTGGTCGTCGACGACTCCATCGTCCGCGGCAACACCCAGCGCGCCCTGGTCCGCATGCTGCGCGAGGCCGGCGCCGCCGAGGTCCACGTCCGGATCAGCTCCCCGCCGATCAAGTGGCCCTGCTACTACGGCATCGACTTCGCCACCCGCGCCGAGCTGATCGCCAACGGCCTGTCGGTCGACGAGATCGGCACCTCCCTGGGCGCCGACTCCCTCGCGTACATCTCCATAGACGCGATGATCGAGGCCACCACCATCGACAAGCCCAACCTCTGCCGGGCCTGCTTCGACGGCCAGTACCCCGTCGAGCTGCCCGACCCCCAGGTGCTCGGCAAGGATGTCCTGGAGCAGGAAGACGCCCGTACCTCGCTGACGCTGCTGACCGGTCCCGGCGCCGCCGACGCGCTGCGCCGCCCCTAGCCGCGGGCGGCCGGGCCCGTACGACCGACCCGACCGCGAGGCGGGTACCTCCCGTACGGGCCCCGCACCTTCCCCTTTCCCCCCGCCCCATCCACAGAGAGACGCGCGATGACCACCCACTCCGGGCAGCCCGGTGCCAGCTACGCGGCCGCCGGTGTCGATATCGAGGCCGGCGAGACCGCCGTCGAGCTGATGAAGAAGTGGGTGGCCAAGACCCAGCGCCCGGAGTCCGTGGGGACCCTCGGCGGCTTCAGCGGGCTCTTCGACGCCTCCGCGCTCAAGAACTACCGCCGCCCGCTGCTGGCCTCGGCCACCGACGGCGTCGGCACCAAGGTCGCCATCGCCCAGCGCCTGGACATCCACGACACCATCGGCCACGACCTGGTCGCCATGGTCGTGGACGACCTGGTCGTGTGCGGGGCCGAGCCGCTGTTCATGACCGACTACATCTGCGTCGGCAAGGTGCACCCCGAACGGGTGGCGTCCATCGTCAAGGGCATCGCCGAGGGCTGTGTGCTGGCCGGCTGCGCGCTGGTCGGCGGCGAGACCGCCGAGCACCCGGGGCTGCTGGGCCCCGAGGAGTACGACGTGGCCGGCGCCGCCACCGGTGTGGTCGAGGCCGACCGGCTGCTGGGCGCCGACCGCATCCGGTCCGGCGACGCGGTGATCGCGCTCGCCGCCTCCGGCCTTCACTCCAACGGGTACTCCCTGGTCCGCCATGTGCTGCTGCGGCAGCTGGGCTGGGCGCTGGAGCGCGAGGTGCCCGAGCTGGGCCGCACCCTCGGCGAGGAGCTGCTGGAACCCACCCGGATCTACTCCCTGGACTGCCTGGCACTGGCCCGGGACAGCGAGGTGCACGCGTACTCGCACATCACAGGCGGCGGCCTGGCCGGCAACCTCGCCCGCGTCATGCCCGAGGGGCTGCACGCCCGGGTGGACCGCGGTACCTGGAGCCCGCCGCCCGTCTTCGGCCTGGTCGGCGACGCCGGCAAGGTGGCGCGGCCGGAACTGGAGCGCACGCTCAACATGGGCGTGGGGATGGTCGCCGTGGTGCCGCCGCACGCGGTGGACGGCGCGCTGGCGCTGCTCGCCGAGCGCGGAGTACCGGCATGGGTGGCCGGTGAGGTGACCGAGCGTGCCGAGGGCGATGAGGCCGTGACGCTCAGTGGTGACTACGCCTGATAGGCGAGGGGCAGTCCGTGGACAGCACAGCACCCGGTCCGGTGGTGGTGGTACCGGGACCGGGTCGCGTGCTGCCGTCGCTCAGCAGGCTGCTGAGGAACTGCCTGAGATTCCGCTCAAGTGCCCCGGCGTTTCGGGGCACCGGACGAGCCGGAGGACCCATGGGACCTGCCGGTCCCCTGTTCGTCCTCGTCCTCGTCGCTGTCGTCGCCGTACATCTCCGCGTACTTCGCGTACGGGTCGTTGTCCAGCTCATCGTCCAGCTCTTCGTCGTCCTTGAACTGGTCGCCGTTCGGCGGCTCGTTCGACGGCGATGCACCCAGCTCTTCGGCCAGACGTGTCAGATCGGTTCCGCCACTGCTGTACTTCAGCTGGCGGGCGACCTTCGTCTGCTTGGCCTTGGCCCGGCCGCGCCCCATTGGCTCGACCCCCTCAACGACGGAGCCCAACGGCCCCGGAGTGTTGACATCCGTTCATAAAGGAGAGCGGGCTCTCGGACGAGGACCCGATCCATCGGGTTTCAACCGTACCTGCTTCCGCGCGCCTGCGGTACGCCGTCCGCAGGTCCCGGGTCGCCCGAACGATTCCGGTGAAACTCTCCTTGCTGGTCAGCGGCGATTTTACCTTCTTTCGGAGCGCGACTCGCCCTAGGGGTGGTGACATGTCTTACCCGGGGGGCGAGCCGCCGCCCCCGTACGCCCCGCGAGGGCGTCTCAGCGTGGGCCCGCCGCCGCGATCCTGGCCTCGGCGATCCGGTCGGCGGCCACCGCCGGCGGGACCCCCTCGGTGTCGGCGCGCTCGAAGATCTCCAGGGTCGTCCCGTAGATCAACTCGGCCTTCGCCTTCGCACGTGCGAACTCAAAACCGTGGAGTTCGTCGGCCACCTGGATGACCCCGCCCGAGTTCACCACGTAGTCCGGCGCGTACAGAATGCCCCGGTCCGCGAGGTCCTTCTCGACGCCCGCGTGGCCCAGCTGGTTGTTGGCCGCTCCGCACACGATGCCTGCGGTCAGCACCGGCACCGTGCGCTCGTTCAGCGCGCCGCCCAGCGCGCACGGGGCGTAGATGTCCAGGCCCTCGGTGGTGATCAGCGCCTCGGTGTCCGCCACCACCCGTACCCCGGGGTGCGCGTCCTTGACCCGCGCCACCGACTCCGCGCGCACATCGGTGATCACCACCTGGGCGCCCGCCCCGATCAGGTGCCCGGCCAGCAGGTGACCCACCTTGCCGACGCCCGCGATGCCCACCGTGCGGCCGGCCAGGTCCGGGGTGCCCCAGCGGTGCGCCGCCGCTGCCCGCATCCCCTGGAAGACGCCGAAGGCGGTGAGCACCGAGGAGTCCCCGGCGCCGCCCTGCTCGGGGGAACGCCCGGTGGTCCAGCGGCACTCGCGCGCCACCACGTCCATGTCGGCCACGTAGGTGCCCACATCGCAGGCGGTGACGTAACGGCCACCGAGCGAGGCGACGAAGCGCCCGTACGCGAGCAGCAGTTCCTCGCTCTTGAGGGTGTTCGGGTCACCGATGATCACGGCCTTGCCGCCACCGTGGTCCAGGCCGGCCAGGGCGTTCTTGTAGCTCATCCCGCGCGCCAGGTTGAGGGCGTCGCGCAGCGCGGCCTCCTCGGGCACGGCCGCGCCGGAGTAGGCGTGGAAGCGGGTGCCGCCGAGCGCCGGGCCCAGGGCGGTGGAGTGGAGGGCGATCACGGCCTTGAGTCCTGAAGCCCGGTCCTGGCAGAGCAGGACCTGCTCGTGGCCGCCCTGCTCGGAGCGGAAAAGGGTGTCCAGGACGGAGCCGGAGGGGGCGAAGGGAACACTGTCGGCGCTGACAGCGGCTGTTACGTCGGTCACGGTGGTGACTCCTGCGCTACGCGGCGGATGCCCTCCAAGTGGTCGGGAGGGCCTGCTGAGACGAGCTTAGGGCTTGTCCGACGGATAGCGCCGGTCAGGCCCGCGGCTCCCCCAGCCTTCGGCCGGGAGGTACCCCCAGGTGCGGTGCGTCGCAGGGCGGAGGGGCGTCCTCGTAGTGGGCTACTCGGGCGTCTCGACAGCTCTGCCTCCAAGGTCTTCGCAAGAAGAGCAGAGACGGAGCGAAGCGGAGTGCGGCGAGGTGCCGTGCCAGACGCCGCGGGCCGGGCGGGATCCATCAGACAGGCCCTGAAGCCTGATGCCGCGCAGGGGATGCCGTGGGTGCGTCACACTGCCACGATCGAGGGGTGTGCGGCGGCGCCCCCGGCGGGACCGGGCGGGCCGCCCGTGCCGCCGGAGCCGGGACTTGGAGGGACCGCACGTGTCGAAGGTGCCGTACGCGGCGTATCTACGGGTGTACGAGCCGTTGGGGGCGTTCCCCGAGCCGGAGCGCGCGCACTGGGCGCGGTACGCCGAGCGCGGGGACATCCCGGGGCCGCAGGAGGAGCTGCGGCGCTCGATCCGCGAGCTGATCGCGGTGCCGGGACGGGTGGTGCCGCCCAAGGAGAGCGCCGACGCGTTCGTGGCGGTGGTGGACGGGGTGGTGTGCGTGTGCCCCTGGCGGACCCGGCTGCGCTCCTGGGAGGCGCTGGGTGAGGTGGGGCACTGGCTGATGCCGCAGTCGGTGCTGGACGCGGCGCTGCCGCCGCAGGCGCGGGAGCGTGCGGTGGAGGAGTACGGGCGCTGGCGGGAGCGGAACCCGGACGCCCGGCCGTGGATCAGGTCGGCGCTGTGGCATGTGCCGGTGCGCTGGTTCGCGCTGTTCGCGGACGAGGAGCGGGAGTTCACGGCGGCGGAGCCCGCGGGGGAGGGGCTGGGGGAGGGGAGGCCGGCGGCGCTGCGCTACCGGACGCCGATGGTCCGGGCCCGGCAGCGGGTGGCGCGCGGGCTGCGGACGGTGCGGGACGCGGCCCGGCAGGCGGCGGCCGAGGCGCCCTCCGAGGTGGGGGCGCGGGAGGAGAAGGAGGAGGAGCTGGGGGCACCTCCCGGCCAGGGGCTGGGGGACGGTCCGCTGGCGGCGGCGCTCACCGATGTGGGTCGCTGGCTGGAGGAGTTTCATCCGCGGTCACTGGTCGAACTGGACTACGGCGGATTGGTCTATACGATCACTGAGGAACAGCTCGCCGCCGATCGCTCGGCGGCGGAGGTCGCGGCGGGGCTCTCGGCGTTGGCAGAGGGCGACCTGGAGCGGGCGGGCAGGCTGTACGAGGAGCTGACCGAGCGCTGGATGACCGTCCGGGAGCGCCAGTTCGCCAACTGAGGGCCGACCGGGACGCCGGGCCATGGGACTAAAGGCCCAAGCGTGATGGAAGGCACTCTAAGGAAGTCTTGTCAGCAACCCGTCTCCTCGTGCCAAAATAGGACAAGGAGCCCGATCGGGCTTCTTCTATCCGTCGAAGGGCGGATAGATCGGTAATGCACTCCTTGGTGCGCCAGATGCGGACTGATCAGGATAGTGACTGATTGTCACCCATCGATAACTGTCCGCTATGGCATGGTCCATCGGCTTCCGCCGAGGTTGAACACCTGAGAGCGCAATTCCATCGGTTTGGCCGACCCGGCTGGACGGATGGTGTAGTTGTAGTGCCGAGGACAAGCCGTTCGTCCTATAACCGACTCGGCCCGCGTCTGCCATTTCGGGCAACGCGGGCCAAGGTGCAGAATTTAGAGGAAAGAACCGTGATGGTTCGGTTCTCCCGAGGAGGCCGCTCATGACCGCTCGCACCCCTGATGCCGAGCCGCTGCTGACCCCGGCTGAGGTTGCCACGATGTTCCGCGTCGACCCCAAAACGGTCACACGCTGGGCAAAGGCGGGCAAACTCACGTCTATCCGCACGCTCGGTGGGCACCGCCGCTACCGCGAAGCGGAGGTGCGCGCACTGCTGGCGGGCATCCCGCAGCAGCGCGGCGAGGCCTGAGCCAGCAGCACAGCAAGCGCAACACCCTGCAACACCTGGCTACACCCGGTAAAACCCCAGTACAACCCAGGTTTCGGGGCCCCCATCCCGGCCTCCTGGTCATAGATCGCGTCGGACTCCGCCGGGTCCGGCGCGATCTGCTTTTCCCCCGGCGTACGCCGGGGTGCCGGCTTCCGGGTCCTTCCGGCATCTTTCGGGGGATCTTCCGGAAGCCCTCTGGGGGCGGTGCAATTGCACATATTAAATAAGCGGGTGTCTCTGCGGGGTCGAACCAGCCCGCTGAGCGATCGTTCCAGGTGACTCCCGTCACACGGGGAAACTCTTGTCCGCACGGCAGTTGCTGAGGTAGTGCGAACCCTTCGCTCCGGGCCGGCCCGCTCCTTCGCGGCGGGGCCCGTTCATCCTCTGCCCCTCTCCTTCCCCTCAACTCCCCTTTTCCATCGGGGTAGTTGAAAACGTGACACAAAAAAACCGGACCCCCTGTGGGGGTCCGGTTCGTGATGCGGTCCTGACGGGATTTGAACCCGCGGCCTCCACCTTGACAGGGTGGCGAGCACTCCAAACTGCTCTACAGGACCTCGTTCCTTGCGTCGATGACTCTACCCCACCGCCGGGGCGCGGAGCCAATCGGAAGATCGGCCCGCCGCACCGCCGGCCGGCTCAGCGCGCGGGCCCCGGCACCAGCGCGTCGATGGCCTTCACGATCCGCTTGTCGGAGATCGGGTACGCGGTGCCCAGCGCGTGCGCGAAGTAGCTCACCCGCAGCTCCTCGATCATCCAGCGGATCTCCCGGGCCTGCCGCGGCACCGGGCGCCCGGCAGGGAACTGCTCCAGCAGCCACGCGTACTCGTCCCGCATCTCCGCGACCTTGGCCATCCGCGCCCGGTCCCGCTCCGCCTGGTGCGGCAGCTGCTGCAACCGCCGGTCCACGGCCGTCAGATAGCGCAGCAGATCGGCGAGCCGGCCGGCCCCGTGCGCCGTGACGAAGCCCGGACGCAGCAACTCGCCCAGCTGCTGCCGTACATCGGCCACCGAGGAGGCCAGGACGGGACTGGTGGTGGCCTTCAGCCGCCGCTCGCACGCCTGCCAGGCGATCAGCACCTGCCGCACCTGCCGCACGATCTTGAGCGTCAGATCGACGATGTCGGCGCGCACCGCGTCAAAGAGCTTGGTGAAGCTCTCCTGGTCCCACACCACCCCGCCCCGGTCGGCGATCAGCCGGTCCGCCGCCGCCGTCACGCAGTCCGCCAGCAGCGCCTGCACGCTGCCGTGCGGGGAGGCGGCCAGCGCCAGCTTCGCCGCGTTGTCCAGCTTGCCCACCGCGAACTTCGCCGGATCGGAGGGCAACTGGAGCATGACCAGCCGCCGCACCCCCGGCCACATCGCGGCGAGCTGCTCCTCCTCGGTGTCGAACAGCCGCACCGCGACGCTCGACCCCTCGTCCACCAGCGCCGGATACGCCTGCACCGGCTGCCCGGCCCGCCGCGTCTCGAACCGGCGCGGCAGCGTCCCCACCGTCCAGGAGGTGATGCCGCCGCGCTGCTCCAGGGCCACCTGGGAGGTCTCCCCGCCCGCGGCCTGCCCGGACGCCTTGAACGCCCGCGAGATGGCCTCGCGCGTCTTGGGCTTGAGCGCCAGCCGCAGCGCCTCCAGGTCCTTGTCCTCGCCGAGCGTCCGGCGCCGCTCGTCCACCACCCGGAAGGTGATGCGCAGATGGGCCGGCACCGCCTGCGGCGAGAAGTCCTCGGCCGACACCCGTACCCCGGTCATCCGCTGGAGCGCCGCCGCCAGCTCCACGCGCAGCGGCCGGGAGGTCGGCCCGGAGAGCCCGGCCAGGAAGCGGGCGGCGTAGTTCGGCGCCGGTACGCAGTGCCGCCGGATCGGCTTCGGCAGCGAGCGGATCAGCTCGGTCACCAACTGCTCGCGCAGCCCCGGGATCTGCCAGTCGAAACCGTCCGGGGTGGCCTGGTTGAGCACCTGGAGCGGTACGTGCACGGTGACGCCGTCCGCGTCCGTGCCCGGCTCGAACTGGTACGTCACCCGGAAGGAGAGCCGGCCCTGCCGCCAGGTGTCCGGGTAGTCCGCCTTGGTGACGCCCTCGGCCCGCTCGTTGATGAGCATGGACTTCTCGAAGTTGAGCAGATCCGGCTCGTCGTGGCGCTTCTTCTTCCACCAGGAGTCGAAGTGCGCCCCGGAGACGATCTCTTCCGGAAGCCGCTGATCGTAGAAGTCGTACAGCGTCTCGTCGTCCACCAGGATGTCGCGGCGCCTGGCGCGGTGTTCCAGCTCCTCGACCTCGGCGAGAAGCGCGCGGTTCTCCCGGAAGAACTGGTGCTGGGTACGCCAGTCGCCCTCCACCAGGGCGTTGCGGATGAACAGGTCCCGGCAGGTCTCCGGGTCGATCCGGCCGTAGTTGACCTTGCGCTGGGCGACGACGGGGATCCCGTACAGCGTGACCCGCTCGTACGCCATCACCGCCGCCTGCTTCTGCTCCCAGTGCGGCTCGCTGTACGTGCGTTTGACCAGGTGCTGGGCGAGCGGCTCGATCCACTCCGGCTCGATCTTCGCGTTGACCCGGGCCCACAGCCGGGAGGTCTCCACCAGCTCGGCCGACATGACCCAGCGCGGCGGCTTCTTGAACAGCGCCGAGCCGGGGAAGACCGCGAACTTGGCGCTGCGGGCACCCAGGTACTCGTTCTTGTCGGTGTCCTTGAGCCCGAGGTGGGAGAGCAGCCCGGCCAGCAGCGACTGATGGACGACGGTGGGGGAGGCGGCCTGGTCGCCGGGGGTGACCCCCATGGTCTTCCCGACCGAGCGCAGCTGGGCGTAGATGTCCTGCCACTCCCGTATGCGCAGGTAGTTCAGGAACTCGGTGCGGCACATCCGGCGGAAGGCGGAGGAAGACAGCTCGCGCTGCCGCTCGCGCACGTAGTCCCACAGCGCGACCAGGGCGAGGAAGTCGGACTCCTCGCCGGGCCCCTCGCGGAACCGCCGGTGCTTCTCGTCGGCCGCCTGCTGCTTGTCGGCGGGGCGCTCGCGCGGGTCCTGGATGGACAGCGCGGCGGCGATCACCATCACCTCGCGGGCGCAGCCGTTGCGGCCGGCCTCCAGCACCATCCGGGCCAGCCGCGGGTCGACCGGCAGCTGGGAGAGCTTGCGCCCGGTGTCGGTGAGCTTGGCGCCGTGCAGCGCGCCCAGCTCCTCCAGCAGCTGCACGCCCGCCTTGACGCTGCGGTGGTCCGGGGGGTCGATGAAGGGGAACTTCTCGACCTCGCCCAGGCCGGCCGCGTTCATCTGGAGGATCACGGAGGCGAGATTGGTCCGCAGGATCTCGGCATCGGTGAACTCGGGCCGGGAGAGGAAGTCCTCCTCCGAGTACAGCCGGATGCAGATGCCGTCGCTGGTCCGCCCGCAGCGGCCCTTGCGCTGGTTGGCGCTGGCCTGCGACACCGGCTCGATCGGCAGCCGCTGCACCTTGGTGCGGTGGCTGTACCGGGAGATGCGGGCCGTCCCCGGGTCGATCACGTACTTGATGCCGGGCACGGTGAGCGAGGTCTCGGCCACGTTGGTGGCGAGCACCACCCGCCGCCCGCTGTGCTGCTGGAAGACCCGCTGCTGCTCGCTGTGCGAGAGCCGCGCGTACAGCGGCAGGATCTCGGTGAACCGCAGCCGGCGCTTCTCCAGCGCGTCGGCGGTGTCCCGGATCTCGCGCTCCCCGGAGAGGAAGACGAGGATGTCGCCGGGCCCCTCCCCCTGGAGCTCGTCGACGGCGGCGCAGATCGCGGAGACCTGGTCGTCGTCCTCCTCGGGCTCCCGGTAACGGACCTCGACCGGGAACGTCCGCCCGGACACCTCGATGATCGGCGCCGCCCGCCCCTCCCCGGGGCCGAAATGCCGGGCGAAGCGCTCGGGGTCGATGGTGGCCGAGGTGATGATGATCTTCAGATCGGGCCGCCGGGGCAGCAGCTGGGCGAGGTAGCCCAGCAGGAAATCGATGTTGAGGCTCCGCTCGTGGGCCTCGTCGATGATGATCGTGTCGTACTTCAGCAGTTCGCGGTCGTGCTGCACCTCGGCCAGCAGGATGCCGTCCGTCATGAGCTTCACCAGGGTCGAGTCCCCGACCTGGTCGGTGAACCTGACCTTCCAGCCCACCGTCTCCCCCAGCGGCGTCCCCAGCTCGTCGGCGACCCGCTGCGCGACGGTACGGGCCGCGATCCGGCGCGGCTGGGTGTGGCCGATCAGCCCGCGCACCCCGCGCCCCAGCTCCAGGCAGATCTTCGGGATCTGGGTGGTCTTCCCGGACCCGGTCTCACCGGCCACGATCACCACCTGGTGGTCGCGGATCGCGTCGCGGATCTCGTCCTTCTTCTGGCTGACGGGCAGCTGCTGGGGATAGACGATCGCCGGCAGCGCGGCCCGGCGCGCCGCGACGCGCAGCTCGGCCCGGTCCATCGCCTCGGCGATCTCGGCCAGCACGGACTGCCGCGCCTCGGGCTTACGGATCCGGCGGGCACCGTCGAGCCGCCGGCCGAGCCGCCGCTCGTCGTGCAGCATCAGCTGGGGCAGGCGCTCGGCAAGGGCGGCGGGGGAGGGGGGCTGCGTAGACATACGGAGTCAAGAGTCTCACCTGGCGGCGGGGAGCGGCGAACCAATATCGGGGAGATTTATCCCTTTAGAGTGCGTATGTGAGTCGCTGGCAGGCGTTCAAACACTCCCCCTACTACGCGGCGGTGGTCATCTCCCTGCTGGCCGCCGTCGGCGCGGCCGTCTTCGCCGGGGCGTACACCTACGCCCTCGCCAACCCCACCCCGCACCGGATGCCGGTGGCGGTGGCCGGCGAACCGGAGCCGGCCAGGACCACCGCGTACGTCTCGGCCCTGGAAGAAGCCCTCCACACCACGCTGCGCATCCACACCTACCCGGATTATCCACAGGCTGTGGACGCAGTGGAGCGGCAGCGGGTCTTCGCGATCGTGCGGGAGCGGGACGACGCGATCGAACTGTCGGTCTCCAGCGCCTCGGGCGCCTCGGTGGCCGAACTGCTGAAGACGGCCGGCCCGGCGGCGGGCCACACGATCGGCGCCCAGGTCACGGTGACCGACCTCAAGCCCCTGCACTCCGGCGACCCACGCGGCCTGGCGCTCTTCTACATCACCCTGGCCGCGGTGATCATCGGCTTCCTCGGCACCATCCAGCTCAGCGTCCACGCCTCCCGGCTCACCCCGGGCGAGCGCATCGTGGCGGTGGCCGGCTTCTCCGTCCTGGGCGGCTTCCTCATCGCGGCCACCGTGGACTGGATCCTGGACGCGGTCCCGCTGCCGCTGATCAGCTGGCTCCAGCTCATGCTGACGATGTTCACCGCGGGCATGGTCTTCACCGTCTTCAACACCTTCTTCGGCCGCTGGGCGCTGCTGCCGACATGGGGCCTCCTGGTCATCCTGGGCAACCCGGCCTCCGGCGGCCCCGTCTCCTGGCCACTGCTCCCCGCCGCCCTGGGCATCCTGGGCCGCTGGCTCCCCCCGGGCGCCTCGGTCAACGCCCTGCACAACGCGGTCTACTTCCACGGATACCAGCACCTGCAGCCCTATCTGGTCCTGCTGGGCTGGGCCCTGGTCTCCTCGGTGATCTTCTGGACCTGGCGCACCCGCCACCCCGGCGGCCGGGAGAAACACGAAAGCCCCGCGCTGTGAGGCGCGGGGCTTGTCGATGAAGGAAGGTGGCTGGGGCCGGGGTCGAACCGGCGACCTTCCGCTTTTCAGGCGACCCCACCATCCCGTGCCGTGCCCCCGCGCCCTGTGTCGCCTGCTGCCGAGGACTGCCCTGATGCGCTGACATCCATCGACGTTGATGTCACCACTGATGTCAGTGCCAGTCGATAGCCTTCAGTCACGCTGGCATATCAGCTCAGTACCCCATCACAGCGGGTCGTCAGCGACGTGTCGGTGTCCACGAAGGTAGATCTCCTGAAAGGGAAAGTGCGTGGGTGGACTCATCGCTACAAGCATTCCGGCGATCGCTTCAGTACTTGCGGCTATCGTTGCGTCCTGGTCCGCTCGGGCCGCTCGACGTCACGATGCCGCAGCGCAGCGGCTCCGAGATTTGGAGCAAAAGGTCTCCGAGAGGAGATATGGCACCTACAAGCCCATGATCGATCTCCTCGCCAACGTGCTGGATCCGGAGGCCGTCAAAGAGATTGTTGCCAACGGCGAGAAGTTCCGAAAGGATGTCGCCGAGTTTGCGGCTTGGATCAGTATTTACGGATCTGATGAAGCGGTGGATGGATTCCATAATTTTATGCAGTCCACATATCACAATGCTCCACCTGGAGTTCTTTTGAAGCTTTATGCGGAGTTCGTCTTGTCGGCCCGCCGCGACATGGGTAACCCCGAGACTGAATTGTCTGTCTCGCGCGTTCTGGGAATGCGGATTAAAGACATCTATGGCTCGGAACTCTTGAAAAGTGTAGACCGGCCCCTTGCAGCCGTGTGCAGGGAGAATGACTGGGTGCCGCCATGGCAGAGCACATCCTGAGCTGCATCCCTTCAGTCGTTGAACTGGAGAGCGAGGTGACGAAGGCGCACCCTGACGAGTTGGCTGGACTGCTAAGAGGCCACGCAGTATGAGCTCAAGTCTCGGTGGCATGCCTCGGAACATGATCATCTGCTGAGTAGGAGCCCGGGGTGTTCCGTGGGCATGTTGGCGGAACCCCTGCGTGTCGACCTGCATGTGTCTGGCTCGCCAGGTAAGTTCCGCCGAACGGCTGACAACTAAGGGTTCGTTGCCGCATACTGATGAGTGCTCGGTGGGTGACTTCTCCAACAATCCGCTGCCCAAGTGAGGGCCTGGTAGAGGGAGAAGACAATGGAACCGATCTCGCTGCTGCTGATCGCGGTCATTTTGTTGATCGTGCGTAACCGGTAGCTAGTCGGCCGCACCGAGCGCCGAGGGCCTCCTTGTGAGGCCCTCGGTCTATGTTGTAGGGGGTTCCTTCATGCGTAGCCCCAGGGGGGCGGGTCCGTCTCGCTGATGGTTTCGCGGTTGGTGACCTGAGCAGGATCGATGGGTCGGCGGGGGCTGGCTTGGAATGCTGGCCGTTGCCCGCATGCATGTTGGGCCGAATGTCAGGCGACGTGCAAGCTTGGTGCCTTTGGTGCCTATCTCTAGCGGTGATTGCCGAATGGGGCTGCGAGCTGGGTGCTTACGTGCCTGATCACCGTCGAGCTCGATCCAGCTCTCAAGTATCCAGGCCAGGGCTGCAATGGCAACATACGTTCGACTTAAGTCCAAGGGCTGGAACACGAGAGGGGCGCTACCCTGGTCGCGCTCTAGAGTGCCCTTATCCGATTTGAAGACATGCGATCATCTATCTTATGAGTGCCATGGTTCTTCTCTTTCACAGTGTGGCCTGATGCCCGCTAAGCTGGCCTAGCTTCACCGCCTCGAATTGGCAGCCCTGGATTTTTCAAGTGCTCAGGGATGTCACCTGAGAATGCAGGGGGAGGTGGAGAGATGGGGCGAACAGCACGACGAAGGCGGCGTCGTCCAACTACGCAAGGTACTGAGAAGGCGAGTTGGGTGATGGTGGCAGAAGTATCGGCCCGTGTTGTGACTGCCATCGCAAGGTGCATCGAGGCGCTGCGATAGCTCTGCAGCGCGAGCGAGCCCGACCGCGTAGAACTCGGCCGGGCTCACTCTGGCATCTCGCACGTGGTTCTGTCCCCGGATGCAACCCGGGGGCAGAACCACACCAGTGCGAGAAGTTCACACGATCAGAGAAGCCCCTGTTCGGCGTACTGACGAGTACGCGTCTGAACACAACCTTACAGCTAGTCGCCATGTCATGTCGCAGGTCGAGTTACAAAGTTGGGTGCGATGTTGGGTGGCGAATCCGTATCCCGAACGGCACGGGGTGGAGCGCTTTTTGGAGCGCCCGACCCCGGGATTGCTGGTGGGACAGTGGGACAGGTGGGACAGTGGGACAGGTGGGACAGGTGTCCCCTGGTGTTACAGCTTCTTGGCTACGGGGGTGGTGTAGGTGGCTTCGACGCGGTCGCCGGAGAGGATGAGGTGGGCGGCTTCGACTATGCGGTTTGTGGTGTCCGTGGTTTGGCGTTGGATGGCCAGGACGGAGACGCCGGGGGCGAGGTTGAGGGTTTCGGATTCTTCGGCGGTGGGTGGGCGGGCGGTGAGGCGTTCTGTGGTGTGGGTGGGGTGGATGCCGGCCGTGGTGAGGTGGGTGCGGAGGTTGTCCGCCCAGGGTGAGGTCTGCGGTTCGGGGGTGGGCAGGGGGCCGGGGATGAGGTTGCGGGGGATGTAGGCGCGGACCATGGCGTGGGGGGTGCTGCCTTTTCTGCGGCTGATCGTGGTCTGTTCGATCAGCCGTGTTCCCTCCGGGACGTCGAGGAGGGGCGCGAGGTCGGTGCCGGCGAGGGTTTCGCGGATGGTGGTCTGGGTGAGGGTCGGCGGGCCGGCGGGGGTCGGTTCGGGGTGCCGGTCGTTCGCGTACACGATGCGGTTCAGTGGGATGCGGACGAAGTTGCCGCGTCCGTGGCGCTTCTCCACGAGCCCTTCGGCCTGGAGCGCGCCAAGGGCCTGCCGGATGGTGGGTCAGCCCACGCCGTATTGCGTGGCCAGCTTCTCTTCGGTGGGGAGCTTGGCGCCCGCGCGTAGGTCGCCGCGGGTGATCTGCTGGCGGAAGTCGTTGGCCACTACTTCGTAGCGGTAGAGAGTGTGCATGGTCAGGCTTCCGCCGCCCACGGTGAGCCGGTCAGACCGGATGGGGGAAGGATGGATTTCCGGTGGGGGTCGGCCTTGTTGTCGAACCGGACACGGATAACGCGGCTGGCACATCTTCCCGCTCATCCCCGGCACCAAGCGCCCCGCCATCTCCCGGTGGGAGCCATGTGCCACCACCGACCCGGACCGGATCGCCCGGTGCTGGCAGGCCGGCCCGTACAACATCGGCCTGGCCACCGGGCCGTCCGGACTGCTGGTCATCGACCTGGACGTGCCCAAGCCGGGTGAGACCGGCCCGCATTGGAGCCGGACAATCTCCGGCGCAGTTGGTATCCGCTGCGGAAGCGGCTCGGGTTGGGCGCTCTCCGCTTTCATGATCTACGCCACTCCTGCGTGACCCTGCTGCTGGACCTCGGGGTGCGGCCGCACATCGTGCAGCAGATCGCCGGGCACAGCGACCACAGCGTCACGATGAAGGTCTACGCCCACGCGTCCCTTGACGAGATGCGGAAGGCGTCGGACAAGCTCGGGGACCGGCTGAGCTGACGCCGTTGGCGTACCGGTTGGCGTATGGATGTCAAAAACACCCCTCTCAATACCACTGAGAGGGGTGTTTTTGCTGTTCAAGGAAGGTGGCTGGGGCCGGGGTCGAACCGGCGACCTTCCGCTTTTCAGGCGGACGCTCGTACCAACTGAGCTACCCAGCCAGAGCGGTCCTGACGGGATTTGAACCCGCGGCCTCCACCTTGACAGGGTGGCGAGCACTCCAAACTGCTCTACAGGACCTGGCTTGTGCGACCGGCTCTCCCGATGTCGCTGAAGCAGCGTATCACGGTGCGGAGACCCCGCTGAGCGGCGCTTTCAGCAGCCGGCAGACCCGCTCCACCGCGAACGCGTACCCCTGGACACCGCAGCCCACGATCACTCCGGCGGAGGCGGCGGCCGAGACGTAACTGTGGTGCCGGAACGCCTCGCGGCGGTGGATGTTGGAGATGTGCACCTCCGCGACGGGCAGCCCGTCGCACGCGCTCAGCGCGTCCAGCAGGCCGACCGAGGTGTGCGAGTACGCGGCCGGGTTGATCACGATGCCCGCGTGCTTCTCCCTGGCCTCCTGGATCCAGTCGATCAGCTCGCCCTCGTGGTTGCTCTGCCGGGCGTCGACGGTGACGCCGTAAGAGGCGGCCGTCTCCTCGCACAGCCGGACGACGTCGGCCAGGGTGTCCGTGCCGTAGATCGCGGGTTCGCGCTTGCCCAGCAGATTGAGGTTGGGACCGTTGAGCACCAGGAGCGGTCGGTCGGACACCCGGCATCACTTCTCTCGTTCTCGGGGCGGCTCGGGGCCGCGGGAAGCGGCGAAAAGGCGGCGGAAAAACGGAAAAAGGCAAAGAGCCACCCACAGACGGAACGCTGTGGATGGCTTCGGGTGGTGCCCCCAACGGGATTCGAACCCGTGCTACCGCCTTGAAAGGGCGGCGTCCTGGGCCACTAGACGATGAGGGCCGCTGGTCACACCGAAACCGCGAAGTGACGGGTGAACGCGAGAAGCATAGGCGATGCCCGAACGGATCACCAACACGGATCCTCATCCCCAGCCCAGTTCGTGCAGCCGCTCCTCCTCGATGCCGAAATGGTGGGCGATCTCGTGGACGACGGTCACCGTCACCTCGTGCACCACGTCCCGCTCGGTCTCGCAGTAGCGCAGCGTGGGGCCCATGTAGATGAGGATCCGGTCCGGCAGCACCCCCGCGTACCACTCGCCGCGCTCGGTGAGCGGCGTTCCCTCGTACAGCCCCAGCAGTTCGGGGTCGGACGGGTCGGGTTCGTCCTCGACGAAGACGGCGACGTTGTCCATCAGACGGGCCAGTTCCGGGGGGACCTGGTCCAGCGCTTCGCTCACCAGTTCCTCGAATGACTCACGTGTCATCTTCAGCACACCTCCATTGTCCGTGACCCCCGGGGCCGGATGGCAGTTGGGCAGGGCGCCTGTCCTTGCCGTCCCACCGTGCCCCGGAGGTGCGCCGCCGTGCGTCCACTTGTTCCCGTCGCTGTCACCTCTCTCACCTCGCTGCTGGCGCTGACGCTCACCGGCTGCCTCAGCGTCGACCCCGAGGCACCGTCCGGCGGCCCCACCGAGGCCGGGAACGCCTCGCCGCTGGTCGAGGGGGAGGCCGGGGAGGGGCCGGCCGAGGAGGGCCGGGAGCCGGCCGCGCCGGACGGGTCGCCGCCCGGCGAGGACGGCCGGGAGGACCCGGAGGACGACGGCAAGGGCGGCGCGGACCGGGTGGAGAAGCGGGAGGACCGGCCCACGGGGCCCGCCGAGCGGCCCGAGCCGGGCCGGGTGCCCGCTCCGTCCGCCGACGACAGGGAGCCGGGCCCCGCGCCGGGCCCGCGTCCCGGGGGGACCCCCACCTCGCCGGGCACCGCGGTGCCGCCGCCGGCCGAGCCGGAGCCGGGCACGCCGCCGGCCCCGGAGCCGCCCGCCTCGCCCGAACCCAGCTCGCCGCCGGCCCCGGACCCCGACCCCGAGCCGGAGCCGGACCCCGAGCCGGAGGGCGACGGCTGAGCGCCGTTTGCGTTCGCGCCGGTGCGGTGCGTATGCTTGTAGATCGTTTGATCCCACTTGCCCGGCGCCCGATCGCAGCGCGCCGTGTGGCGCGTTCCTCGTCAAGCCGTGGCTGACCGCAAAGACAGGCGGTCTTGAGCACCTACGGAGCTAAGGCGCGTGCCGACCAAGACTCCGGAAGGGTCTCATTTCGCATGTCCGTAACAACCGCTGACGCCATCCTGCCCCTGGATGAGCCGACGACCACCTTCGCCGACCTCGGTCTCCCGCAGGCGGTCGTGCGCAAGCTCGCCGAGAACGGCGTGACCACCCCGTTCCCCATCCAGGCCGCCACCATCCCGGACGCGCTGGAGGGCAAGGACATCCTCGGCCGCGGCCGTACCGGCTCCGGCAAGACGCTGAGCTTCGGCCTGCCGACGCTGGCCCGCCTGGCCGGCGGCCGCACCGAGAAGAAGAAGCCCCGCGCGGTCATCCTCACCCCGACCCGTGAGCTGGCCATGCAGGTTTCCGACGCGCTGGAGCCCTACGGCCACGAGCTGAACCTCCGCTTCAAGGTGGTCTGCGGCGGCACCTCCATGGGCAACCAGATCTACGCCCTGGAGCGCGGCGTCGACATCCTCGTCGCCACCCCCGGGCGGCTGCGCGACCTGATCGCGCGCGGCTCCTGCTCGCTGGACGACGTCGAGGTCGCCGTCCTGGACGAGGCCGACCAGATGGCGGACCTGGGCTTCCTGCCCGAGGTCACCGAGCTGCTGGACCTGGTGCCCCCGGGCGGCCAGCGCATGCTGTTCTCCGCCACCCTGGAGAACGAGATCGACACCCTCGTCAAGCGCTACCTGGTCGACCCGGTCAGCCACGAGGTGGACGCGGCGCAGGGCGCGGTGACCACCATGACCCACCACGTGCTCGTGGTGAAGCCCCGCGACAAGGCCCCGCTGACGGCGGCCATCGCGGCGCGCGAGGGGCGCACCATCGTCTTCGTGCGGACCCAGCTGGGCGCCGACCGGGTCGCCGAGCAGCTGCGGGAGTCCGGTGCGCGCGCGGACGCGCTGCACGGCGGCATGACGCAGGGCGCCCGTACCCGCACCCTGGAGGACTTCAAGGGCGGCAAGATCAAGGTCCTGGTCGCCACCGACGTGGCGGCGCGCGGTATCCACGTGGACGGCATCGACCTGGTGCTGAACGTGGACCCGGCCGGGGACCACAAGGACTACCTGCACCGTTCCGGGCGTACCGCGCGGGCCGGGCAGTCCGGCACCGTGGTGTCGCTGGCGCTGCCGCACCAGCGGCGCACGATCTTCCGGCTGATGGAGGACGCGGGCGTGGACGCCTCGCGGCACGTCATCGGGCGGGGTGACCTCTTCGACGACGAGGTCGCCGAGATCATCGGCGCGCGTTCGCTCACCGAGGTGCAGGCGGAGGCCGCCATGGGCGCGGCGCTGCACGCCGACCGTGAGGTGAACCGGCTGACCCGGGAGCTGGAGCGGGCCCAGGAGCGGGCCGCCGAGCTGCGCTCCGAGGCGGAGAAGCTGACCGGGCGGGCGGCGCGCGAGCGCGGCGAGGACCCGGCGGAGGCCATCGCCGCCGCGGCCGAGGCCCAGGCCGTGGCCGAGGCCGAGCGCGAGGCCAAGCGCGAGGCGCGGCGTGCGGAGCGGGCCGCGAAGGCGGCCGAGGAGGAGCGCGAGCGCGGCGACCGGCGTCCGTACCAGAACCGCCGCGATGACCGCGGTGGGTTCCGGCGGGACGACCGGCGTGATGACCGCCGGGGCGGCGACCGTGACCGGCGGGACGACCGCGGTGGCTACCGCGGCTCCTTCGACCGGGACCGTCGCGATGACCGGGGTGGCAGCACCGGCGGCGGCGACCGCGGCGGCTTCCGGCGCGATGACCGCGGTGGCGACCGCGGCGGGTTCCGGCGCGATGACCGGCGTCCGTACCAGGGCCGCCGTGACGACCGCGGTGGCAGCACCGGCGGCGGCGACCGTGGCGGGTTCCGGCGGGACGACCGGCGCGATGACCGCCGGGGCGATGACCGCCGCGGCAGCGCCGGCACCGGTGGTGGCGGCTACCGCGACGACAAGCCGCGCTGGAAGCGCGACAACTGACACCGTGACACCCCACCGGGGCCCGGCCACCGCGCCGGGCCCCGGTGGGCGTGCACTCCGCCGCGTCTGTGCCGTATTGCCTGCGAGCCGCGCCAGGGGTGCGACTATGCTGCTGTCTGCGGGCCGTTAGCTCAATTGGCAGAGCAGAGGACTTTTAATCCTTTGGTTGTGGGTTCGAGTCCCACACGGCCTACCGTTCCGTTCTCCGTCCGAAAGCTCCCGCGCGTGCCGTGCGGGAGCTTTCGCGTGCCACCCCGCCGGTGATCGTCGGCCGGTGATCGACTCGCCCCCGGCCGCCCGGCGCGGCAGATTGGGTGTGTGTACCCGACACCACCGCAGCCGGCCAGGGGGCTCAAATACGTACGCCTCGTCCCCGCCCTGCTGATTCTCAGCGGGCTGGTGCTGAGCGCGGTGACGCCGCCGCATCTGACGTTCACCCCGCTGTTCGTGGCCCCGCCGGTGCTGGCGGCCCCGGTGCTGAGCTTCCGGGGCACGCTGTACACGGGGCTCGCGGCCATGCTGGCGTCGGCCCTGCTGGTGTTCACCGGACGGGCCGCGGTCACCGGCCAGGAGATCGTCACCTTTCTGACCGTGTTCACGGTCTCCGGCCTCGCCCTGCTGATCAACCGCGTCGTGGCCCAGCGCGACCAGTGGGTGGCCTCGGCACGCGGGGTGGCCGAGATCGTGCAGCGCTCGGTGGTGCCCGAGCCGCCGGGCCGGGCCGGGCCGCTGCTGGTGGCGGCGCGCTACCGGGCGGCGCAGCGCGACACGCTCATCGGCGGTGACCTGTACGCGGTGCGCGAGACCCCGTTCGGGGTGCGGCTGCTGGTGGGTGATGTGCGCGGCAAGGGCCTCGGCGCCACCGAGATGGTGTCGGTGATCCTCGGTACGTTCCGGGAGGCCGCCGAGTACGAGGAGGAGCTGGGGACGCTGTGCACCCGGCTCCAGGCGGCGGTGGACCGGGAGAAGCGGGCGCGGGGGGCGATCGATCCGCAGGAGGAGTTCGCCACGGCGCTGGTGGTGGAGGTGCCCAGGGCGCCGCCGCACGAGCTGCGGCTGATCAACCTCGGCCACCCGCCGCCGCTGCTGCTGCCCGGGGGCGGCCCGGCGCACTATCTGGAGGTGACGGACCCGCAGTTGCCGCTGGGGCTGATGGATCTGTCCGGCTGGACGGGCTGCCCGCAGACGTTCGCGTTCCCGCCCGGTGCGCAGTTGCTGCTGTACACGGACGGGGTGAGCGAGGCGCGGGACGGGCGGGGCGTCTTCTTCGATCCGGCGTACGCGCTGGACGAGGAGACCTTCCGGGGCCCCGAGGAACTGCTGGACCGGCTCGTCACGGAGGTTCTGCGCTACACGGGCGGCCGGCTGAACGACGACATGGCCCTGCTGGCGGTCGCCCGGCCGACGGGGAACCACGGCAGCTGACGCGCGCACCATTGCTGTGTCACAGGTCACTCATACAATCGGGTGACGGTTTGTCAGCGTGTCCGGGGGAAGGGCGGGAATGTGCCGATGACGGCCACCGTACGGATTCGGGTGGAGGGGACGGGAGCCACCCAGGAGGACATCAGGCAGCTGCGTCTGTGGCTGGAGGCCGATCCCGAGCTGCGGGAGGTGACCGAGCGGATCGGCCGCGAGCCCCGGCCGGTCGACAACGCCATGGGGGTGTGGGACGACCTGCTCCTGCACCTGGCGCAACGGGCCGCGGGGGCGGTGATGGTGCTGCTGCTGCGCTCCGTGTACAACCATCTGCGCAACCGGCCGCGCCGCGATCTGCGGGTGACCGTCGAGATGGCGGGGAACCTGCGGGTGACGGTGGAGGGAGATCGCACGTACTCGCGCGGCGAGCTGGCCGAGAAGGCGCGGCTGGCGGCGGAGGCGATCGACCCGGGGGCGGGGCCCGGCTCGGCTCCCGGGCCCGGATCCGGCCCCCGCTCGGGTCCTGGTTCCGGCCCCGCCGAGTGACGGGGCGGTGAGCTTTCAGCCGGACGCCGGGCGGTCCCGGGTGGTGCTGATCGGGGTGGCGCGGTACGACCACGCCGCCGACTATCCGCCACTGCCCTCCGTGACGGCGAACATCGATCAGCTGTACGAGGTGCTCGGCGACGACGTGCTCGGCCGGCTGGGTCCCGCGCTCCTGCCCCCGCTGCACTCGCCCCGCCGCGAGGAGATCGTCGACACCGTCGGGCGCGCGGCGGAGGAGGCCGAGAGCCTGCTGCTGTGCTACTTCAGCGGGCACGGTCAGCTCGTCGAGGAGGAGTCCGGGCCCGGCCGGCTGCACCTGCAACCCCGCGAGGCGAGCGCGACGGAGGCCGGGCTGCTGGGCATCCGGTACGCCGAACTGCGCGATCTGCTGTGCCGTACCCGTGCCGAGCGGGTGGTGCTGATCCTGGACTGCTGCTTCTCGGGCAACGCCCGCCTGGAGCCGCTGCGGGAGGAGGTGCCGTTCGCACTCGTGACCTCCTCCCGGCCGCTGGGACGGCAGGACGCCGGGGACGGCCGGGGCCCGACCCCGTTCACGGCCGCGCTGCTCGACATCCTGCGCGAGGGCACCGGCAGCCCCGACGGGGGACCGGTGACGGTCGCGGCGCTGCGCGCACCGATGCGGGAGCGGGCCGGGCGGGACGCGGCGGCGGCGCCCGCCGACAGCGACCCCGACGACTGGCAGCCGTACGTCGGATTCCAGAACGGCGCCGAGGACACCGTGTTGTCCCAGGCGATCGCCACCCCGCCGCCGCGTGCGGCGCGCCGGCCGCTTCCCGCCTGGCCGGCCACGGCCTGGCGCCTGATCAGGGAACGCCCGGCCCGCGCCCTGCTCGTGGCGGCCGGAGCGGCGCTGGCCGGTACGGGCCTGCTGGCGCTGGGCGACGCGATCGGCGGCGCGCTCCATCCGCCGCCCCCAGACTGTCCCGTCCCGCTGGAGCTGCGGATCCTGACCAGCCCCGAGTACGAGCGTCCCCTCGCCCGGGTACTGGAGACGTTCGAGGGCTCGGCGGCGGCGCGGGAGGCCATCGGCGGCCGTCCGGCGGGCTGCCGCCAGCTGAACGCCTTCGTCTACGCGGCCCCCGACGGGGACGCCGCCCGGGCGCTGGGCAGCTCGGCCGCCTGGGCGGAGCCGGAGCGCACCTGCGCGGGCGACGCCCCGGCGGACGCGGCGGGGCAGGAGTGCGCGCAGCCGCTGCGCGACATCGGGCCGCGCCCGGATGTGTGGCTGCCGTCCTCCTCGGTGGCGCTGCGGGGGACGGCGGACGCCGTGGACGGAGCGGAGAGCGCCGCGTACCCGGGGGAGCCGGTGACGGTGGCCACCTCGCCCGCCGTCGTCCTGCTGCCGGGGGAGCCGCCGGGTGGACTGCGGCGGTCGGGCGAGCCGCTGGAACGGTTGCTGGAGGCGGCCGGCGAGCAGGACCTCACGGTGTTACGGGCCCGCCCCGCAGCGTCTGCGGCGGCGCTGCTGCACGGCATGACGGCTGGGCCGGGCGGGATCCAGGACGTGCCGCTGCCGCCGGCGGACGACGCCGCACTGCTGTGCTCGCTGGCGCGGCCGGCGGGAGGCGGGCCCGCCACCCCGGCACCGGCGCTGCTGGTGGCGGAGCGGACGGCGGTGGACCTGGTGCGCGCCGAGCGGCGTCCGGCCTGTCTGAGCGGTGCGGCCGGCGCCCATCTCGACCAGCTGACCTGGGACCAGCGGTACCGGGCGTACTACCCGGGGGACGTACCGCCGCTCGATCTGACGTTCGTGCCCGTGCACTGGGAGCACGCCGCCGCCGACGACGCGGAGCGGCGGGAGGCGATCGGGCGGCTGGGGGCGTGGCTGGGCTCGGCGGAGGGGGTGCGGGCGCTGGGCGCGCAGGGCTTCCGGGACCCGCGGGACGAGCGGCGCGCGCTGATCGAGGCGCCGCCGCTGAACCACGAGGCGTTCGTGACCGCGCCCGCGCTGCCCCGGCTGCTGGCGCCGGACGAGGCGGCGGCGGCCGGGTATCTGCGCGCGGAGGAGAGCCGGCAGGGGCCGCGTGACGTGGTGTTCGTGGTGGACGTGTCCTCGGGTTCGTACGCCCGGGAAGCGCAGTACGCGGCGCTGCTGCGGACGGCGATCGGGGCGCTGGGGCCAAAGGACGGGTACGCGGTGCTGGCCACGCCGGGCGGCGGCGCCGATCCGGTGCGCACGGTGCGGGGCCTGGCGCCGTACGACGGGGCCGACGGGGTACGGACGGCGATCGGGGCGCTCGCCCCGGTGGAACGGCACGCCCCGATCACCCCGGCGCTGGAGGCGGGCCTCGCGCTGCTGACACCGGAGCCGGACGCCGCGGAGGCGGACCGGGGCCGGCTGGTGGTGCTGATCACCGATGACGAGGACAGTGCCGGGCGGCTGGACGTACCGGCGGACGCGGCGCCGCCGGTCGCCGTCGTCTCCTACGGCTCGCTCGGCTGCGAACACCTGTACAACCGGATGCTCATCGCCTCGGGCGCCCTGTGCTTCGACAGTTCGGGGTCGCCGGGGGCGGCGCTCGCCGGGACCCTGCGGGGCCTGACCGCGCCCTGGGAGCCGTGATGACGCGGCGGGGCGCGGTACGGGCGCGGGTGCTGCCGGGGCTGCTGGCGCTGTCGGTGGTGGCCGGATGCAGCGGGGCGCCGGACCCGGGCCGGGCCCCCGCCCGGGTCGACGACGGGCGACCGCTGGTGGTGGTCAGCGGCGCCGACCTGACCAGCCGCGAGGGGGAGGGCGTACGGCAGGCGCTGATCGACGCCTGGAACGCGGACGAGGACAACCGCCCGGCCCGGCTGGTGGAGCTGCCCCGCACCGAGGGCGGCCAGCACAGTGAGCTGATCGCCGCGCTCCAGTCGGGCAGCGCCGACTTCGACGTGCTGAACCTGGACACCACCTGGGTCCCGGAGTTCGCCGAGGCCGGTCTGATCCGCCCGCTGGACGACACCCTGCTGGAGGCCGGTTTCCTGGCGCAGGCGGCACAGGCGGGCCGCTGGCGCGAGCGGGCGTACGCCGTGCCGTTCAACACCGACGTCGGACTCCTCTACTACCGGCAGGACCTGCTGACCGCGCTCGGCCGCGAACCGGGGGAACTGCTGGGCCACGAGACGCTCGGCGAGCTGATCGCGCAGTGGCCCGGCGGCCAGGAACACCCGCTGTACGTCACGCAACTGCGCCCCTACGAGGGGCTGACGGTCAACGTGCTGGAGGCGTTCTGGAGCGTGGGGGTGGAGCTGACCGACGAGCGGGGGCGATACCGGGGCAGCGAGGAGGAGCTGCGGCGCGGGCTGAGTGAACTGCTGCGGATCGCGGACGGCAGCAAGCTGAGCGAACGGGCCCGGGAGGCGGACGAGACCGGCGCGCTGCGCGAGTTCACGGGGGAGCTGGACGGCGGTGACCCGTCGGGGGTGGTGCTCATGCGGAACTGGCCGTACGCGTACCAGCACCTGGACGCCACGCTGCCGGACGGCGCGGACTTCGGGGTGGTCCCGCTGCCGGGGGCGGCGGCGCTGGGCGGGCAGTCGCTCGCGGTCTCGGCCGACAGCGCGCGGGCGGCGGACGCCGAACGGCTGATCCGCTTCCTGACGGCGGAGCCGGACAGCCAGCGCAGGCTGCTGGAAGCCGGGTTCGCACCGGCCCTGCGGGACGCGTACGGCATCGGGGACCCGCGGGAACCGGACTGCGCGGCCGTCACGGCGGTGGCGGTGCCCCGGGCGCCGGGGGAGCCGGCGGAGGGGGCGGTACGCGAGGTGCCGTCTGGGTACCCGGAGTTGCTGTGGTGCGCACTGGAGGAGGCCAGGGCACGTCCGGCGAGCCCCTACTATCCGGCGTTCTCGCGCGAGTTGCGGCAGGAGGTCGCGCAACTGCTGGCGGGGAACGGATCGGTGGAGGGGACGGCGGAACGGCTGCACCAGAAGCTGGCACTCGCGCTGGAGGGACGCCTTTCACCGTGAGTGATCGGAAGACATCGCTCCGATAACAACTGACACACCGTCAGAAACACTTGCCATGGCAGCAACAAAAATCTATGGGGTAATTTGCCATGATCCACACCTGTTTGAGGGGGGAAAGTGCCTGACCCAATTCCCAGATCCACTTGGAATTACGGCGGGCCGTCTATTAACGTTCGATAACGCAGCGCGGTCGTCTCCGCCGTCGCCAAGACGGCGGTCGTGCTGTACCGCCTAATCCACGGCACGCCACCAGCGCGCCGGGAACCGGGGAACCACCACTTGGGGTGCATCGGACGGCCCACCGTCCGTAGGAGACCTTCCTGCTCCGAACCCGTCAGCTAACCCGGTCGGCGAAGGAAGGAAAGGAGAACGCCTCCGTGGCGTCGAACCCGCACGGGTCCCACCCCGCCTACTACGGGCCGCAGACCATCGAGGACGAGCCCCGTACCGAGTGGAACCCCAGCGCCGAGACCCTGCGCCCCGTGCGCGGCCGGCACCGGGTCGCCCGGCAGCGCGGCGGCACCATGGCACGCAGCCGCGCGGTCCTCGGCGTCGGCATGTTCGCCGCCGTCGGCGCCGGCGGCATGGCCACCGCCCAGGAGGGCGGCACGGGTTCCGTACCCGGCCTCGACTCCGTGCGTTCCATCCCCGACCAGATCCCCGTCCTCAGCGACCTGATCTCCTCCCCGGAGAGCGAGCCCGAGGCGCAGGACACCACCTCGGTGACCGCCTTCACCGAGGCCCAGGACGCCGGCGAGGCGCTGCGCGCCCGCATCCTCCAGCAGGCCGAGGAGCAGGAGGCCACAGCCCAGGCCGCCGAGCACGCCCAGATCCTGGCCGGCGCGCAGAGCGACGCCATCGCCGCCGCCGCCGAACTCGCCGAGGCCGAGCGGCTCGCCGAGGAGCAGCGGCAGCGCGAGGCCGAGGAGGAGCGCCAGCGCCTGGAGGAGGAGCGCCAGCGCCTGGAGGAGGAGCGCCGCCTCGCGGAGCTGCGCGCCAGCTACACCATCCCCCTCACCACCTACACGCTGTCCTCCAGCTTCGGCGCCAGCGGCTCCATGTGGTCCTCGACCCACACCGGCACCGACTTCGCCGCCCCCACCGGCACGCCCGTGAAGAACGTGCACACCGGCACCGTCAAGGAAGCCGCCTGGGCCGGCTCGTACGGCTACCGCATCATCATCGAGCAGGAGGACGGCACCGAACTCTGGTACTGCCACCTCTCCTCGATGAACGTCACCGCGGGACAGGCCGTCGACACCGGCGACACCATCGGCCGGGTCGGCTCCACCGGGAACTCCTCGGGGCCGCACCTGCACCTGGAGGTCCGCCCCGGCGGCGGTGACCCGATCGACCCGCTGGCCTGGCTGCGTGGCAAGGGCCAGGCGGTCTGACCGGCCAACGACCATCCCCCCACACCGCCGCCGGCCCTGGTGACTCCCCCCGACACCAGGGCCGGCGGCATACCCTGACCGCCATGAACCCCATCGGCGATCTTCAGGTGTCCGGGCTCTGCCTGGGCGGCAATGTCTTCGGCTGGACGGCGGACGAGGCCGAGTCCTTCGCGGTACTGGACGCGTACGTCGCGGCCGGCGAGAACTTCATCGACACCGCCGACGCCTACTCGTCCTGGGTGGACGGCCACCGCGGCGGCGAGTCCGAGACGGTCATCGGCCGCTGGCTGGCGCGCCGCGGCCGGCGCGACGATGTGGTGGTGGCCACCAAGGTGGGCCGCCACCCGGAGCACATGGGCCTGTCGGCCGACACCATCAAGGCGGCGGCGGACGCCTCACTGCGCCGCCTGGGCGTGGACCACATCGACCTCTACTACACCCACTTCGACGACGAGTCCGTCGAGGTGTCGGAGATCATCACGGCCCTGGACGACCTGGTCCGCGCGGGCAAGGTCCGCGAGATCGGCGCCTCCAACATCTCCCCGGCCCGTCTGGAGGACTCGCTGGCCTTCTCCACCCGGGAGAACAAGGCCCGCTACACCGCCCTCCAGCCCCGCTACCACCTGATGTCCCGGGACAGCTACGAAGGGCCCCTGGCGGACCTGGCCGCCCGCCACGGGTTGGCGGTCATGCCGTACTCGGCCCTGGCCAGCGGCTTCCTGACCGGCAAGTACCGCCCCGGCGCCCCCGTCACCAGCGCCCGCTCGACCGCGGCCGCCCGCCACCTGGACACGGACCGGGGCCGCGCCGTGCTGTCCGCCCTGGACGAGGTGGCGATGGCCCACAACGCCGAACTCTCCACCATCGCCCTGGCCTGGCTGGCGGCCCGGCCCACCATCACCGCCCCCATCGCCAGCGCCCGCACCCCCGACCAGCTCCCCCCACTCCTGAAGTCCACCACCCTGACCCTCACCGAAGCAGACCTCACCACCCTGACAAACGCCTCGGCCTGACGGCCGACTCGGTCGAGGCTTCCGGATCACATACGATCGTTCGGCCGTAACGGCCGAACGATCGAAGGAGGGCGCGTGGGCCAGGGTTCCCCGGGCGACGATCCACGCCCGAGTCCGTCCTCCACTTCCGTGTCCTCCCGCATGAGCAGGCAGGCCAGCCGTAACACCGGACCGGAAGTGGCCATCAGGCAACTGCTGCACGCCAGGGGCCATCGATACCGACTGCACCGACGGGTCCCCGGGATGGCGCGCCGAACCATCGACATCGCCTTCCCGGGCCCCAAGGTCGCGGTTTTCGTGGATGGGTGTTTCTGGCACGGATGCCCCCAGCACGCGACGCGCCCAAAGGCCAACGAGGCTTGGTGGCAGAGGAAGTTGGACAGGAACATCGAACGGGACCGGGAGACGGACGCACAACTGCTCGCCGAGGGGTGGACCGTCCTGCGTTTCTGGGAGCACGAGTCTCCGCAGTCCGTGAGCGACCGGGTGGCTGCCGTCGTTGCCAGGACGAAGGCCAGGGGGGAGCGACTGGAGGGGAACGGGGTTCGATGAGTCGAGGCCGACCTGACGAGGTGATCAGGAAGCGAGGGCGTGGTCCTCGGGTGGGCTACCGCTGCGCCGGTGGGCAGGAGGCTCGGAAGTGTGTTCCTCGACCGATCGGCGCCTCGATCACCCTCGCCCCCGGCTACACTTCGACCCTATGAACGGCCCAGGAACACAAGTTCAGCATCTGGATGGAATCCGTGTTCTGGATCTGTTCGCAGGGCCTGGTGGGCTGGACGTCGCCGCACATTTCCTGGGCTACAAGAGCATTGGCATCGAGTGGGACCGGAACGCCTGCGAGACCCGGTATGCGGCTGGCCTGGCGACGATTCATGCCGATGTGAGTGTTATGAGGAAGAATCGTTTCGACGAGATTCCCAGGTCGGTAGAAGTGCTTGCAGGCGGGCCCCCGTGCCAGTCCTTCTCCGTCGCGGGCAAGGGTGCCGGGCTTCAGGCCCTGGAACGGGTCAAGCAATTCATTCGCCGCCTCGTGCACGGGGAGAGCGAAGCCGAGATCGATGAGGACCTGCACAATCTCGGTGATCCGCGTACGGCTCTGGTGCTCGAGCCCCTTCGCTGGCTCATCAAGGCGATCGAGACCGAGGATCGGGAGCCCTACAAGGCTATTGTCCTGGAACAGGTGCCCACGGTTCTTCCTCTGTGGGAGGTGTACGCGGAGGTTCTGCGCAGCGGGGAGGGGCGACTCAACGGCCACAAGTACGAAGCCGAGTGTTGGGTCCTGAGGACGGAGCAGTTCGGGGTGCCCCAGACCCGTACTCGCGCCGTCCTCGTGGCGCGACGCCCCGGGCTCGGGGCCGTCGTACGGCCCACCGCCACGCACCTGCCCTTCGATCGGCACCGGGGAGACCGCAGAAAGGCGGATCCCAGAATATTCGGCGTCGAGCGGCCGTGGATTTCCATGGCTGAGGCCCTTGAATCGGCCAGTGAGTTGGACGGGTCCCCGGTTGACGCATCGAGACTCAGGACCAACGGCTCGATGGAGTTCTTTGTCATCTCGAACTACGGATCCGGGGGGGACCCGAAAAATCGAGGCCGGAGAGACTCTTCAGAACCTGCGTTCACGGTGACGGGTAAAGTATCGCGTAACAAGGTTTACCGGAACAAAGCGGACTTCGAGGCGAACGAACCGGATAGGTTCACCATCCCCGAATCCGGAGTGCTGCAGACCTTTCCCCACAACTTTCCGTGGTCCGGAAAGGACCAGGCACAACAGGTGGGCAACGCGGTACCGCCCCGACTCGGCATGCACGTCCTCAGCAATGCTCTCAGAGGAGAAGCACCCTTGACGGAGGAACTCCGGGCCGCCGCCACCTGGCCCGCAGTGCCTCCCGCCACGGCGGAAGAACTACGGGCCATCGGGTGCGGCGACCAGAGTCGATGCCCTCCCGAGTCGCACAAGGTCAGCCCTGTTCGTCGGCGGTCCGCCCCCTGACCGGTGCATCCACGAGGAGCTCTTCAAAATGAGCACTCAGCGTGTCCACCGCCTCTTCGGGAACCCGTTCTTCTTCCGGGCCCACCGGTAGCTCTCCCCGGGGGGAGGGGAGAGCCGACGCGGCCGCCTCGATCCAGGCCCGCAGCGGATCCCCGGATCGTTCCACGTCCGGAGCCACCACGTCGTAGAGCAATGTCGCCGCAGCGGCATTGACGGCCGAGGTGAGAGCGTTGACCTCACGTCCCGTACGAACGATGCCCTTCTCCAGGAGCCCGACCAGGGCCAGGGCTGTGGTGCGATGATCGATGATGTCCAAGCGGAGTGCAGAATTGATCATGTCTTGATTGCCGCACGCAGTGACGACGGGGCGGTAGTCGGGTCCGTCCCGAAACAGTTCGGCTGCCCACCACAGCCGTGAGAACGCCTGCTTGTAGTGCGGGCCGACGAACTTGTCCCGGGCAACGCGCCCGCCGGAGCCGTCCGACTTCGGCTCCGGCAGGTGGCGCCAGACGACATAGTCCGGCGCCACTCCCAGCGCCAGGTAGGTCCATAGCCGCTTCTCGGCCGCCTCCCCACGTGTCAACCGCAGCGTCTCGTGCAGACGGGGAGCCAACCACGCGTCCGCCGCGGTGGGACGCTCGTCCCGGAACCTGTCCATCGTGTCGTCGATCAGATCCCTCACCCGATGGAGCTGAAACCGCTCGTCGATGTCGGCCAGCGGCTCGGTGATCTTGTTCAGAGCGATGGAGGGGATGTCCTCGCGTCCTTCGAGCAAACCTGAGGAGATGTACTCCGCAGCCTGCACATCGGAGAGCAGAGCAAGCCGTTCCGGCAAGTGCTCGGGGCGGGATGTCACGCGTGGGTCTCCTGATCGAGTCGTCCGATGTCACGGAAGGCAACGGCCAGTGTCTTGGGAACCTCGGCGCGACGCGCGGCCGCGTACTGGATGCGCGGTTGCAGGTCGGCCCAGCTCCCCTCACCGGTCCGGCGGATGTGGACTTCCCGCAGGGCGTCGTCCTCCGAGCGCGCGGGGAAGATGTCCGGCAGCATCTCGCGGAGCACCGCGCCCCGCCAGTCGGGCGGAAAGAGCGGAGTCCCGTCGTCCTCGACCTCGAGATCGCCGATGGCGGTGTGGAAAACGGCGGTCCACACCTCGGTGCACATCTGGGACAGCAGTATTTCGCTCACCATTCGCTCGACCTTCGAGCCCTGGCTGTCCACGAGTGCGGCGAGGCCTTCGAAGTCCGAGTTCAGTCGTACTGTCGGCATACGCCCCGAGGTGTCCACCACCCAGGGGGCGTCCCGGAAGCTGCGCAACCACTCCGCTCCGCGGCCGAAACTGACCGTGCTGATGTCGAGCTGACGATCTCGGATCGGAGCCTCGGACGTCATGTCGACCATCCACTCCCGTTCGGTGGAGGCGATGATCCTTCCCCTCATCCCCCCAACGGTGGCCACCACGTGGACGGTGAGAGAGGCGCGATCCAGGTGGCTGTCCCGATCGAGTTCGATGTCCCCGACCCAGTCCCTGCCACCGTCCGATCCCCTTTCCAACCGTGTGACTGTCCGCGTGTTGGTGGCCCCCTCGGTGAGTACGGCGACGATCGAGACGTCGGACCAGTGACCCTTCGACTCGATCTCCCGCATGGGCACATCAGCCGTCAAGCTGATCCTCGCCGTGAGCCAATCGTCCCGTTCGGCCCTGCCGAGAGCCACTACCTGTTCGACGACCGAGTACGCCTTGATGTCCAGCTGCTCGCGGACGCCACCCGGGCCGCGCAGCCGCACCGCGGTGACGCGTGCACTGATCGCACCGTTGAGTCGGGGATACGGATAGGCCCTCATGCGATGCTCCCCTTGTTCTCGCGGAGTTCGACGACCAGACCGGTCAACGCGGCGCGAACGGGGTGGGTGGAGATGTCGGTGAGGCCCCGGAACACGGCACGACGTGTACCCGAACGGAATCGGAGGACCCCGTCGATCAGCTCACAGTTGCTCACCGGAACCAGCTCCGCCCAGCCGACCACCGGGCGGGGACCCGACCGCACCTCCAACTTGGCTACGGGATCCATGGCCCAGGACGTCCCTCCCGAGGGCACCTTGACCTCGACAGTGACCCGCCATGCCCCCGAGGAGTCGATCACCGCTTCCAGATCGTCCAGCGTCGGTGGCGTCACCGTGCCCGTTGGCCTGGAGGAAGGTTTTCCGGTGATCCTGAGCCGCCTATTGGCCTTGCTCGGAGAGCCGGGCATCTTCCCCCCGGAGGCTGCGACAATTTTGAGGACGGCGCGGTTGGTCTCCGTGGTGAGTGCGGCGATGCGCCGATGTGCCGACGGGGAGAAGCGCGCTCTCAGTTCCTCGGTCTGGCCCCATTTGTTGTGCTCGGGCGGCTCGGAGCACCTCAGGAACTCTTCGGCTTCGGCGGCGAACGGGGAGTCGTCGCCTGCCGCCCGGCCCGCGAGAAGCACGGCCTGGAACGGGTTCGTTCCCAGCGGCAGGTTCGGGACCCGACTTGTCTTCACCGTCATGCGATTGCCACGCATGGCCGTCACCTGGTTGATCCGGCCATCGGCATCGGAGGCTTCCGTGACGAGGAGCACCGCTCGATGCTCTCCGGAGGTGCCGGCACGCCCTCCGTCATGGGGCAGCTTCAGCGGTACCGTGACGATGGCCACCTGACCGGGTTCGGTGAGACGTTCCACGGTGTTGCCGTTGAGGAACGCATGAAGTGCCCGTGAGCGTGCCGGTTGGTGCACACGTGGGTCGACCCGTTCCTCATCGAGGCACTCAACACCGTTGCGAAGTGTCCGAACGGAGGCCTCCAACAAGGGCCGGCGATTCCCGCCCGTCGTCATGGCGGCCCAGAAATTGCGACCGATCGCACTGACCAGCCGCCGGTGCATGTGTTCGAGGCTGTCCTCGTCATCGGCCGCATCGTCCTCCTGATTCCGCTCTGCCGCCGAGAGGGTCGCCACATCGTGCGCTCCGACGATCAGGAATGACGTGCCGGGGTCGGGGCCCTCGCGCGTGAGATGCAGGCTCGCAACCGTTTCTTCGTCGGCCCACCAGGAGCGGGCGATCTCTGCGTTCTCTGCCTCGGTATCCGGGCGGCCGAGCCAGGCAGGACCGGCGTATCTGGCTCCCTCCACCTGACGCCACGGCAGGTCCAGACGTCCGATCAGCCGACGCGCTGTACGCCCCTCGTGGGGCTCGGACAACGTGGAGTTCATGAGGACCAGACCGAGGCGGCTCGTCGCCCAGAGCGTCGCCTTGCCCAGTCCGTACGATCCCCCGGCGCCCGTATCAGATTTCCGGCTGTCGAGTTGGCGGCGCACCACGGCGGCAAAGCGGCCGTCCTCGTAGTCGTCGCCGGTGAGCCCGTTGGCGTTGTAGTCGTCGACACGGAGAAGGACCAATCGATCCTTCTCGAACATCTCCTGCAACCCCGAGCGGATGACGCGACCGACCTTCTGGTCCTGCGCCGCGGCCGCATCGTAGTGTGGGCGCAGATCGTGCCAGTGCAGCGCGTCGAGGAACCGGGACAAGTGCTCGCCGGTCAGTTCGTGAAGTGTGTAACGAACCCTGACGGGCTGCTCGTTCTCCCGAAGGCGCTCATCCAGGCTGTTCTGCGTCGCCTCGCGCGCCAGCACCTCCAGGTCCGCCTCGAAGGCGAAGGCGGCCGCATTGCCGAACTCCCGGCCTCCGTCGTCGTGACCGGGGCGGTGATACCACACCACCGACGACGCTGCGTTGTTTTCCTGCGGCCTCGCCATGGATCCCTCCCCTCCTACGGAAGTGTGCTCCGTCCCAGGCATGGTTCCACCTTCCTTCGGCCGGGACCCGCCGGCCGTGGTTCTCTTGCGCAATACATGATGACCGCGTGGGCGCGGCACTCCGGAACGGACGGGAACGACTCGTTTCGGCTCCTGTGTGCGAGGTCGGCCCGAGTCGTCGTCAGTATTCTTTTCTGCTTCGGTCCTCAAAGAATCCAGTGTGCGCTTTTCGATCTGACGAATTCTTTCGCGAGTTACGCCGAACCGCTTTCCGATCTCCTCCAATGTCCATGGTGTCCCGTCGGCGAATCCGAACCTGAAGAAGAGGATCTCTCGATCCCTCTTCGAAATTTCGCACACGTCGAACAGTCGCCGGATCTCCTCGCGTTCCAGAGCTGCCCACAGTGCTTGATCCGGGCCGGGTGCAGGGGGAAGGGCATCGGCGAGCACGTCCCCGAGGGTTGCGCCCTCGCCGATCGGATGTGTGAGGGAGACCGTCATTCCACGCCGGATCTGCAGACACTCCAACACCTTTTTGCGCGTGAGATGGCTTGCCAGTGCCAGATCATCCGGGGTGGAACGTCCTGCCCGGCCCTTCAACTCGAGCTCCGTCTTCCGAACCTTTTCCACGCTCTCCCACATGTGGACCGGGATCCTGATGATCGTTCCTTCGTTCATCACGCCACGGGAAATGTACTGCCGGATCCACCAGGTGGCATAGGTGGAGAATTTGTATCCGAGGGAAGTGTCGAACTTCTCCACGGCCCGTATGAGCCCGAGGTTTCCATGCTGCACGAGATCGTCGTAGGGGAGGCTGTTACGCCGGTGACTCACTCCCTGGGCGATCGAGCGGACCAGGCCTTGATTGTGGTGAATCATGGCGGAGAACGCTTGGTACGCCTCACCGGTGCGAGGGAGGGAGGCCGTGTAGCCGTTCGGCAGGTCTTCCGTGGGGCCCACTTTCCCCCGAAACAGAAGAACGAGTCCCACCTCCTCCTCTGCACCGAGAACGCGCGAGCGCGTAGAGAGACGTCGTCGATCGGTGTGGAGAAGTTTTCGTGCTGCCCGACGGGCCGCTTGGAGGTCGTCCACTCGTACCGTGCCACGAAAGGATTCAGGAGCCGGCGGCTCGATCTCATCCTTCTCCGCCTCCCCGGGGGAGATTTCCGCATCATGGGGCCCACCGTCCGGCACCTCGTCGGGAGAGGCCAGGCTCATCCCGCCGAGAGACGCCTGAGGGCTCTCACCGCCTCCGTCCGGGCCTTGTGCCGAGCGGTGAGGCAACATGACGGCGGTGTAGAGGGCCTTGCCCTGACGCTCGTCCAGGCGCGCGGCGCGCATGACTTGTCGGAGAGCCGTCCGATGGTCCGCTCCCTCGGCTGCGAACCTTCGCACGAGCCGGACCAGGAAACCTTGACCGGTCTCCCCCGCCCCTCTGTCCGATGTCAAGTCTCCGTTCGAGGTCATGCAGCCCCGCCCCCCGGGTCACGCTCCCGTTCCTGTTCCCCTGTAGTTCATCACTCCTGGGGCCGTTGCTGCCACTGTCTGTCGTGATCCGAAGGCTGAACGGATCAGCACTGGGTATCTTTGGGGCTCCTTGGCCCGACGAGGGGGAGAGTTGATGCGCATCATTCCGAGCGAGATCTCGAGCAGTACGGGAAGCCGGGCCGAGCGCAGTGTGTTCGAGGCGTTGAAGACGATCCCCGACGAAGGGAGCGTCGCGCTGCACACGGTGCACCTCCCCCAGCACCACAAGAAGCGCGTCGGTGAGATCGACTTCGTCGTCATCATGCCCGAAATCCTGTTGTTCATCGAGGTGAAGGGCGGCCGGGTGGCGCACCACGACGGGCAGTGGTTCTACGGTCCGCCCGGTCGTGAGGCAGGACCCAAGGAAAGCCCGTTCGCGCAGGCCAGTGGAGGCATGCACGCACTCGAACGGCAACTCGGAGGCCTGATAGGTGATCTCAGGAGGCATGGGGTCCCCAGCGGGTACCTCGTGATCACCACCGACGTCGATGTGCAGCGCACCACCGATTTCGAGCCCCAACAGTACCTGGGCAGCTCCGCCTACGACGGAGGCCGCGGTCTGGAACAGGGCATGGCGCGGGCAGCGAAGTTCTGGGTGCAGCGGAACAAGTGGGCGCGCACGCCGATCACAGCCGCACTGCGCAGGATAATCCTTGATGCGATGCGTCCGGAGTTCGACCTCGTGCCGAACCTCCGCTCCCGGCTGAGGCATCTCGACGTCGCCTTCGAGCGTCTCACCGGCGAGCAGATGGATCGGTTGGACGAGTTGGAGTCCAACCCCAGGCTCGTCTGGACGGGTGGCGCTGGGACCGGCAAGACTTTTCTTGCGGCCGAGGCGGCCCGCCGCAAAGCTGCCCACGGCGACGTCCTGTTCACTTGCGCCGGCCGCACACTGGCCGCACACATGACTCGGATTCTTTCCGCGGAGTCGGTCACGGTTCTGCCCTTCGACCGGTTGGATGAAGTTCGAGGGCGCAGGTTCGACCACCTCATCGTGGACGAGGCCCAGGACCTCATGAATTGGCGAGACTTGGACATCCTGAACGATCTGCTGTCGGACGGTCTCGAGGCCGGCCGATGGATCTTCATGCTCGATCAGAACAACCAGGTACTGGCTCCGGAGGCCTACGAACCCGATGCCTGGGCGTATTTGCGCGAGAACGGATCCGTCTACGGTCCTTTGAAGCGTAACTGCCGAAATACGGTGCAGATCGTCAAACAGGTCCAGCTTTACACCGGGGCCAACCTTGGCATTGCGTCCGCCGGCGAAGGCGATCCCGTGCAGTATGCGGATGCACGCGACTCGAGCGAGGAAGCGGCCCTTCTGGACTCCTACGTCGAGGAGCTGGGCCAGGAGGGGATCTCGTTCCGTGATATCACGCTCCTGTCGGCTGCCGGGACATGGGAGGACAGTTCCGCCCGTTCCTCACGTTGGGCATCCAAGATCGACCGATTCGTCGACGTGGTGGGGTCCGACCGCACGAAGCACCGTCTGACCTGGTCCTCCGTATCCGACTTCAAGGGGCATGAGAGCGACGTCGTGTGCCTGATCGACCTGGAACTCGAACATCTCGACGGTCGCCTCGACGCTCTCTACGTAGCCTGGACCAGGGCGCGTGCCCAGCTGTGGGTCTCCTGCCGTCCGGGAGTTCGGCAGAAGCTGAAGGATCTGGGGCTGGCCGTTCTGAGCCGAGAGGGATTGCTCAAGTGAACAGTTTTGAATCCCGATTGGCCGACCATCGCGACGATTTCGTCGCCTATCTCCGCCGTCAACTGGTCGGCCCCGCCATGTCCGAGGACGAGATCCTTGTCGATCCTCCCGACCGGCGCTATCTCATGGGTACGTTGTATCCCCGCGGAGCTTCCGTACTGGAACACTCGGGCGACCACGGAGAGCAGGAGCTCGGCGAGACGGCAAGCGGTAACGGCGAGGAGGACGTCTTCGCCGACGATCCGGTGGCCGAGGCGAATGCTTGGCTTCCGTCCTCACTCGGCTTCTCCTTCTTCACCGAGGCCGACAGCATCGAGGTGACCTGTGGGGCTTCCCGCTATGTGACGGTGCGTGACGGCGGGCGGCGCACGTGGCACCGGCAGCCCCGGCTCACGGCGACAGAGACCGTCGTCGCGCAACAAACGTCCCCGATTCCGGTGCTGAGCGGGCACGCCCGACTTCATGTTCGATGGCGCCCCCTCGGAGTGGGGCACCTCGTCACGTGCGTATTGGCCAATGCACACGACGAGGAGGAGAGTGGTCAGCAGAGACGCGACCACATGCTTTTCCAGGCCGAACTGAGGGCGACGACGATCGCTGGCAAGGTCCTCGAGTACCCGAGTACCAGACTCAACAGCCGTGACGAGGAGGAGCAGGAACTCCGCGTCCAGTACCAACACATCGTGACGCGTGCGGTGGGGCACGGCTGCGCTGTGGAGTGGGACGAGGACGGCGCCGACACCGTGACCGTACGAGCACAGGTCATGCCGCAGCAGGTCGTTGGACACATCAAACCGGACGGCGACCGGGACTCACCGGTGCTCCGACTCAATTACCTTGCCCGACCGCATCTCGGTGTCGACGAACTGCGAGCGGAATTGCAGTCCTTCATCCGGGGCTATCGCACCTGGTTCATCGGACAGCGGACCGGCGCGGAGAAGCTCAAGGGTTGGGCCGCAGCACCTGCCGGCCGGATCCTGCGTCGCATCGAGACGGCACTCGACCGGATGACGTCAGGTGTGGAAGCGCTCACGGCATCGACCCCGAGTGGGGCCAAGGCGCGCGAGGCCTTCCGTCTCGCCAACCGTGCCATGGCGCTCCAGATGGTCCACAGCAGGCCTGAACTGGCGGGCACCCGACGACGCAGGAACGCCGAGGTGGCCGAGCCGGAGGAACCCGGAGAGGACCAAGCGTGGCACCCTTTCCAGCTCGCCTACTTCCTTCTGGTGGTCGAGGGCTTGATGTACCCCGAGCACGAGCACCGCAGCACGGTCGACCTCATCTGGTTTCCCACGGGCGGAGGGAAGACGGAGGCGTATCTGCTCACCGCCTGTTTCGAGATTCTCTGGCGGCGACTGCGCCACGGATCGGCCGGAGGCGGTACTGCCGTACTGAGTCGTTACACGTTGAGTCTTCTCACCACGCAGCAGTTTCAGCGCACAGCGACCGCTATCTGTGCTCTCGAGTACATGAGAAGAGGACACGATGGTCCATTGACCCACGATCTCGGCGAGGAACCGATCTCCATCGGGCTGTGGGTCGGCAAGGAGACAACGCCGAACAAGATCTCTGCGGCTCAGGATGATTTGGATGCCCTGAAGCAGATGAGTGAGCCGGACGATCGCTTCCTCCTCGAGCGCTGCCCCTGGTGCGGCACCGAGATCGTGCCGCAGAAACAGGGGCACGACAAGGACTTCGGGATCCGGGCGGACGGTGTCACGACTTCGTTCTTCTGTCCGCGAGTGCGCTGTGACTTCCACGATCTGCTCCCCGTGTCCGTGGTGGACGAACAGATCTACCGGGAACCTCCCACCTTTGTTCTCGGAACGGTGGACAAATTTGCCCGGTTGGCCTGGGAGCCCAAAGCAGGGCATTTGTTCGGCAGAGACGGCAAGCACCCTCCCTCACTGGTGATCCAGGACGAACTGCATTTGCTCTCCGGTCCGTTGGGGACGATGGTCGGACTGTACGAGTCGGCGGTGCTGGAACTGTGCGCCTGGGAGGGCGTCACGCCGAAGGTCATCGCGTCAACGGCGACGATCCGGCGCTCGCAGGACCAGGTTCGCCAGCTCTACGGTCGTGAGGCCCAACTCTTCCCACCTCCAGGGGTCAAGGCGGGCCACTCCTATTTCGCGTCGCCGGACAACGACCGACCCGGTCGTCTCTACGTAGGCGTGATGGCCCAGGGCCACACCGCCTCCACCGCCACCGTGCACGTGGGAGCTGCGGCATTGCAGGCCCCCAAGGAGATCTGCGACGACGACTCCCTGCGGGACGCGTACTGGACAACGGTGGCCTATCACAACAGCCTCCGGGAGCTCGGGCGCACGGTGACGATCGCGAGGGACGACATCCCCGCTCGTCTGGAGCATTTGACGAGGGATGCCACACTGCGGCGGGAGTTGGATGACGAATCCGTGGTGGAACTCACGAGCAACATCCCGCGTCCCGCCCAGCCCAGGCTCTTGGAGCGCTTGGGCAAGAGTTTCAAGCAGGCCGGCAGTGTCTCCTTCCTGGCCACAACGAACATGCTGTCCGTGGGTGTCGACGTCGCACGTCTCGGCCTCATGCTGATGAACGGTCAACCGAAGACGACGTCCGAGTACATCCAGGCGACCAGTCGTGTGGGTCGGCGTCACGTGCCGGGGTTGGTGGTGACGCTGTTCCGTTCGACCAAACCCCGCGATCGATCGCACTACGAGTCCTTCGGTGTGTACCACCAATCGCTCTACCGGCACGTCGAGCCCACCAGCGTCACCCCATGGTCCATGCCTTCTCGCAGCAGGGCTTTGCACGCGGTGCTCACCATCCTTGTGCGGCACGGGATCCGCCTCGAGGAGGAGAACAGAGCGGGAGACATACTCGATCACCCGGAAGACGTGGCTCGAGTTCGGGACATCATCGTCGATCACGTGCGTCGGGCCGATCCGGATGAGGCCGGCGCCGCTGAGAAACAGCTGGATTGGTTGATTCAGGAGTGGGAGCAGGAGGCGAGAACTCTGAGGGGCGAGGGGAATCGACTCTACTACCAGCCCCAAGGCAGGAGATTCACCTCACTTCTCGTCGATTTCGGTAAGCACGGTGGCTTGTGGGAGACACCTCAGTCGATGCGCAACGTCGATCGCGAATGTCTTATCGCAGTGAGAGGGGCGTGACGCGATGAAGGATATTCGTCGCAAGGTCCGTAGAACACAGACCATTGTTCCTTTCGGTGTCGGTGGAATCATCGATCTCCGTGGTGAATCGTTCGTGGCGGCAGATATTCGCAGTTGGCCATTGGCCGTGGAGGGGATCGAGTCGCCGAGACTCGCCAAGAAACTGCGAGTCGACGGATTTCGGTCGGCTCCTGTTATTCCATCTGGAAAAGCGGCCTTCCTTACACGCGTTGGGCCTGTTTACGTACGGTTCCCCGGATGGCTTTTCTGTCCTCAGTGCCGGCACATGCAGTACTGGGGAAAGGGCCAGGAGATGCGGGACAAGCCGCCTTCTTGCAAGCGGTGCGCCGGTGAGCCGCAACTGGCTCCGATGCGCTTCATTCAGGTCTGCCGGGCCGGTCATATGGCAGACATCGACTGGCGTCGCTGGGCCCATTCCAAGAGCGAGGAGCACGCGCAGCGCCAATGTCGGGTCCGGCGACTTCGATTCATTGCTTCGCCTGATTCCTCCGGTCTCGAGGCGTTGCTCGTCGTCTGCGTGGCATGCCGGGCAGGACGCAACTTGCTGGGAATCAGTCAGAAGAACAGTCTGCGGCAAATAGGTCAGCAGTGCACCGGGAATCACCCCTGGCGAATCGATGCCAACGGATCGGAGCCCTGTGAGGAACCTCCCCGGGCCGTTCAGCGTGGTGCTTCCAACGTCTACTTTCCGATCACGCATTCCGCGATCGATATTCCTGCCCCTGCCGGTTCTCCGCAAGAGGAGGGGATCATGCGGAAAGTCGCCGACAACAAGCTTTGGCCGCACTATGTCAGCGCCGTAGGTGGTCCCGGTTCGGATGCTCTGGCCTCCGCCATCGCCGAGCAGTGCGATGTCTCGACGGAGTTCGTGAAGTCCGTGTACCGCCGCGAGGTCGAGGAAATATCTGCCACGTCTCAGGGTGACCCAGGAGATGACCTGAGCATTGCAGAATGGTCTGCCTTCTCCGCCCCAGAATCCGTTTCCGGTTCGAAGACTTTCTCCGTTCGCCGCACCGGTCTGGGGCTCGACGCCGGCGTTCCCGCGTCGTTGGGAGAGTTGAACAAGGCGATCTCCGCCGTTGTCGTGGCCGACCGCGTTCGTGAGGTTCGTGCTCTCGAGGGGTTCTCCCGCTACGAGCCCCATTCGAGGGATGATGAAGACGGGGAGGGTGGCCGTTTCGTATCCGTCGACACTTTGGGCCGAGCCAACTGGCTTCCGGCCGTGGAAACCTACGGCGAGGGGATTTTCATCGCCGTGGACGAGCAGCGGCTCCGGACATGGGAGCTACTGCCCGACGTTCGGGATCGGGCACGCCGAATCGAGCGCGATCTGGAAGCCTCGTTCAAGGCCGACCGGCTCCGAGAAAAAACGGGACCGAGCCTTCTTCCCAGATTCGTGATGCTGCACACGCTGGCTCATCACTTCATCCGTCAGTTGTCCTACGACAGCGGATACAACGCCGCGTCCCTGAGGGAACGTGTCTATGCCCGGTCGCACGAACCGGGCCGAAGCCATCCGCCCCAGGCGGGGGTCTTCATCTACACAGCCGCAGGGGATGCCGAGGGAACGCTGGGCGGCCTCGTTCGCCAGGGGCAACCCCCCTATCTTGCCGAGACGTTGATTCGACTTCTGGAGTCGGCCCAGTGGTGCTCGCAGGATCCGCTGTGCGCAGATTCCACCGGTAGATCACTGGCCAATCTGAACCGTGCTGCCTGCCACGCGTGCACCTTGCTTCCAGAGACATGTTGTGAAATCGACAATTCTCTCTTGGACAGGGCGCTGTTGATCGGTGACGGTCAGGTTCCGGGTTTCTTCGGAGGGATTGTTCGGGCTGCGCTCGAGGAATCTGCCGAGGCCGTGGATCCCCGGTGAGATTTCCTTCGCTTTTGGAGCTCGAACCCGAGCAGATTGCCACCATCGACCTGCCCTTCCATGGAAATCACGTCATCACGGGGCCACCCGGTGGCGGAAAGACCGTAACGGCCGTGTACCGAGCATGGGCACTCGCCACTGCCCGGCGCCAGGTTGTTCTTCTCACGCGCTCCAATCTGCTGCACCAGTATCTTGGACAAATGGCTCCAAATCTCACCGAATCCGTTCGTGTCGTGACCTGGCACCGTTGGATTCGTGAATTCTGGCGTGCCCGGTTCCGCTGCGATCCTCCGTTTCTGGATGAGGAAGGATGGCAGTACGACTGGATCGAGGCTCTGCGGGTATGCATCGTCGATCGCGTCAGGTCGGACGTTCATCTGGTCATAGATGAGGGGCAGAACCTTCCGGTCGACTTCTTTCGACTGGTGCGCACCCTCGGCATGAGCGTCACGGTCTTCGCCGATGAGAATCAACGCATCGACGATGACCAGAGCACCGTGTCCGAGATCTGCCGGGCGCTCGCGCTGCGGGCGGAACCTCTTCTGCTGCGTGAGAATCTCAGGAATAGTCGAGAGATCGCCGTGCTGGCATCGATCTTTCGCAAGGATGTCCTGGGGGAGTTGCCGCTTCCGGAGCGGTCCGGGCGTATTCCCACCGTGGGAAGGGTGCCTTCGCTGGAGCATCTTGTCGCCGAGATGGCCAGGTACTTCAGCGCACACCGAGAGCGAAGCATCGGCATTATTTGCAGGTCGACACGGATGCTCCTGGAGATTCAAGGAGAGCTCGGGCGTCTCGGTCTGGCCGAGCAGACCCAGGCGTATGTCCACGACGATCGGTTCCGCCGTACCGTCGACTTCTCGGTCCGCCCCATCCGGATCGTGACCACTGCCAGTATGAAAGGCCTTGAGTTCGACAGCGTCTTTGTTCCCGATGTCGATGCCTACACGGAGGATCCGACCGGCGTCGATGTGTGCCTCCGACTGTTCGTGATGTGCACTCGCGCTCGGGAGGAGCTCCACTTCGCCCACCGAGGCCCGGAGGAGCCGCCGGTCCTGTCCCGTGTCCCGGATTCCTTGCTCGCCCGACGGACAGCCTGACGCGTCAGGGCTCGTGGCGGAAGAGGAGGTCTTTCACCGCGTGGCCCTTGGAGAGGCCCTGGGACTCGAAGCGGGTGAGGGGGCGCGTCTCGGGGCGGGGGGTGAAGTCGGCGGTGGGGGAGAGGTTCGTCAGGGTGGGGGACGCGGTGAGGGTCTCCAGCATCGCGTCGGCGTACGGTTCCCAGTCCGTCGCGCAGTGCAGCAGCGCGCCCGGGGCCAGCCGGGTCACCGCCAGGTCGATGAAGTCGCGCTGGATGATGCGGCGCTTGTGGTGGCGCTTCTTCGGCCAGGGGTCCGGGAAGTACACCCGAAGGCCCGCCAGGGAGGCCGGCGGGAGCATCTCGCGCAGCAGGATGATCGCGTCGCCGTTGGCCACCCGGACGTTGGTCAGGCCCCGCTCCTCCGCCAGCCGCAGCAGGTTGCCCTGGCCGGGGGTGTGCACGTCCACCGCCAGGATGCCGGTGTCCGGGTCGGCCGCCGCCATCGCCGCCGTGGCCTCGCCCATGCCGAAGCCGATCTCCAGCACCACGGGCCGGCCGGCGAAGAGGGCCGGCAGGTCCAGGACGGACTCCCCGTCCACCTCCAGGCCCCACTGCGGCCACAGCCGCAGCAGCGCCTCCCGCTGCGCGGTGGTGACCCGGCTGCGGCGGGGCTGGAAGCTGCGGATGCGGCGTTCGTGGCGGTCGCCCGCGGGGTCGGCCGCCGGGCCGGTGCCCGCCGCGAACATGGGGCGGGGGGCGTCGGCCGGCGTGGGGTTCGGTTCGTTGTGCACAGTGGTGCCATGGTACGTCCGGGGGGCGATGTGACCGGGGTCATACCCGGCACCGGCCCTTACCGGCCATGCCGGGGGCCAGTGCCTCTGTCATGTGCAACGTCACGCAGGAGCAGCCAGGAGCGGACGGGCCTGCTCCTGGAGTTCTTTGACCAGCGGTTCGTTGCCGTACGGGGCCAGCCGGTGCAGCAGATCGCGCACATAGTCGGTGGTGCGCGCCGAGGAGATGCGGGCGGCCACCTCCACGGCGCGGGCGCCGACCGCCACCGCCGCGTCCAGATTGCCCGATTCCAGTTCCGCGACCGCCGCGACCACCAGCCGCAGCCCGTGGGAGCGCACGAACTCCTCGGTGGGCTCCTGCAGCGCCCGTTCCGTGAAGCGCCGCACCTGCCCGGGCAGCTTCAGGTCGCTGTAGCACTCGGCGGCGTCGGCGGCCAGCCGGTCGTAGGCGTAGAAGGACAGCCAGCTCGGGTCGCCGTCGCCGGGGCGCGAGCGCTCCAGCCAGCCCTCCGCCGCGGAGAGCGCCGAGCCGCAGCCCGGCGCGTCGTTGGCCTTCGCCAGCGCGCGCGCCTCCACCAGGTGGAAGAAGCTCATGGTGCGCGCGGTGGCCAGGGAGCGGTTGCGTTCCAGGGCCGCCTGGGCGAGGTCCACGCCTTCCTCGGCGAAGCCCCGGTAGGTCGCCTGGAGGGACATGGAGGCCAGGACGTACCCGCCCAGCGGTACGTCGGCCGCGGCCTTGGCCAGCCGCAGTGCCTGGATGTAGTACCGCTGCGCCGCTTCCTGCTGGCCGGTGTCGAAGGCCATCCAGCCGGCCAGCCGGGTGAGTTCGGCGGTGGCGCGGAAGAGGGAGCGGCCGACCTCGTCGCTGTAGCTGCCCAGCAGCAGCGGCGCCGCGTCGGTGCGCAGGCATTCCGGCACCATCGAGGAACGCCAGTCCCCGCCGCCGTACTTGGAGTCCCAGCGGCGTGCCTCCTCGGCGGCCTCCTGGAGCTTGGACACGTCCGAGTGCCCGACCCGGCCCCAGCCGCCCTCACGTGGGGGCACCTCCCGGCCGGAGGCCGGGGGGCGTTCGGCCTCGCGGGTGACGGTGGCGTCGGCCGGGCGTATCAGCCAGCGGGACACGGGTGTCGCGTAGGCGCTGACCGCGAAGGAGCCGGCGAGTGACTGCCAGATCCCCTTGCCGGGCGAGGAGTCGAGCCGGTACAGCTCGGTGGCGGACTCCACGGCGTGCGCGACCTTGCGCGGGAACGCCAGACCGACCTCCGGTGCCGGATCGGTGTCCGCGAGGCCGATCTCGTGCAGCGGCACGGGTCTGCCGAGCTTGCTGCTGATGGCCGCCGCGATGAGATGCGGGGCGGAGCCCTGGGGCACCATCCCCTTCGTCACCCATCGTGCGACGGAGGTTTTGTCATATCTCAGAGTCAATCCCCGCTGCGAGCCGAGATCGTTCACCCGGCGCGCAAGGCCGGCGTTACTGATACCGGCCAGAGCGAGGATCGTCCCCAGCTTCTCGTTCGGCCCGCGTTGCTCCCTGGTCATCCGCGCACCCCTGACACACACCGACGCCTTCCGCCAACCCAGCGTAGTTCGGTGCCTGCTGACCGTTAAGGGGTTTGTTCCCGGATGGCGGAATCATGTCCGTACACAAATTCGAGCGCTTCCCCTCTTCCGGATTGTGCTCCGGGCATGTGGCCGTGCGCCCGGGTGTGCGCTCTGGGCATCGGGCGAGGGCAGAGGTTCGATGGATAACGCGTGGGTCGGCCCGTTGGCCCTCAGGGTTCCGGCGGGCCGGGGGAGCCGCCGTCTCATTCCCCGCGGACGGCGGTCTGGTCCGGGAGACGACCAGCGTCTCCCGGACCACAACATCTTCCGCCCTCCGGACGTGCTCGCCAACGGCCTTTCCCCAGCCAGAGTTTGGCCGAAACGCACCGGTTTTTCGGAGCGGCTGCCGGAGCCGGCCGGTTTGGCATGCCCGCCGAACACCCCCCTGTGTATGTCCCGTTCACCTCGCTCCCATGGCAGCATGGGGCCTAAGGTCCAGTGGGGGAGGCGGCGATGCGGTGGTTGGTCGGGTGGTGCGGCGCGTCGGCCAGCGCTGCCCGCGACATCCAGCCCCTGGGCGCGCACTTGCTGTGGGACGGCCCCGACCCGCTGTGGGCCGTGGGCGACTGGCGCCCCGACGAGATCCGCCTCGTCTTCGCGGACGGGGACACCCATCTTGCCGTCTTCGGCTACTGCGGTGCCACCGATGAGCAACTGCGGCGCTCGCTCGTCTCCGCGCGCGCCGGCGCGCTGCGCCAGCTCACCCTGTGGCCCGGCAGCTACACCGCCGTCGCCCGCTTCGGACGGCGCACCGTCATCCCCGCCGACCTCGCCGGCACCCGCCCCGTCTTCCACACGGACTGGGCCGGCGGCACGGCCTACGCCACCGCCGCCCTCCCGCTCGCCGACCTGACCGAGGCGCAGCTCGACGTCCCGCACCTGGCGGCGCTCCTGGCCTGCCCGGACACCCCCGAGGCGTACGGCGACGGCACCCCGTACGCCGGGGTCAGCCGCGTCCCGCCCGGCCACGCGCTCAAACTGCGCGAGGGCGGCGGCCGCAGCACCGTCGACTACGAGCCCACCGCCCCGCTGGTCGTCGCCGCGCCGCCGCTCGCCGGCGAGGACGCGATCGCCGGTGTGCGCGACGCCCTGATCGAGGCCGTCCGCACCCGGCTCGCCGCGCCACGCCACGCCGACCTGGCCGAGGGCGGCGGTACGGCGCCCGGCGTCGGCGCGGATCTGTCCGGCGGCAGCGCCTCGGCGACTCTGGCACTGCTGGCCGCCGGGCTGCCGGGGATGCCGGGCACGGTGTTCGGCACCGGCGCCACCCAGGCCGGCGAACGGCTGCTCGCCGTCACCTTCAACGACCTCACCGGGAGCGGCAGCTCGCCCCTGGACCTGGAACGGGCCCGCCTGATCGGCGAGAACCCCCGGCTGCACCACGTGGTGGTCACCGGCGGCGAGGAGGCCCTGCCCTACTCCGACCTCGACAACGGCCCACTGACCGACGAGCCGGGGCCCTCGCTCATCAGCGCCGCCCGGCACCGGCACCGCCTCGCCGCAGGCAGCGCCGACCACCTCATCGGCAACGGGGCCCGCCAGGTGCTCGACGCCCACCCGGCCCGGCTGGCCGACCTGCTGCTGGACCGCCGCCGGCGCCATCTGCTCAGACCGGTCTCCGCCCTGGCCAAGGCCTCGGCGACGGGGGGCCTGCTGGTGCCCTTCACCATCTACCGCGCGGCGCGGCGGCTGGCCCGTACCCCGTACCCGGAGGGCCTGACCAGCACCGCGCTCCAGCTGCGCCGGCCGCCCGACGAGGCGGCCCCCGGGACGCGGGACGGCGCGCTCGGCGCCTCGCTCGCCGCGCTGGCCTGGAGCCGGCCGGGGCCCGCGGCGCGCTGGCTGACGGGGGAGTCGCTGGCGGAGGTGTCCATCCGTCTGGAGGCCGCCGCCGCCCGCCCGCACTCGGGGTCCTCGGCCGGCCGGCCCGGCGTACGCCGGGCGCGTGCGGCGCTCGCACGGCACGCTGCCGACCACCGGGTCTTCGAACAGGCCACCGAGGTGCGCCACCAGCGGCTGCACGCACCCTTCTACGACAATCAGGTGGTACGCGCCTGCCAGGCGCTTCCGGAGAGCCTGCGCGTCCAGCCGGGAGCGCGCGCCCAGGTGCTGCGCGCCGTGCTGGAGGGCGCGGGCGTCCGCGAACTGCCGCCCGGCTGGGGCACCGCGAGCCCCACCGTCCCCGCCGACCCGGTCCGCACCGGCATGCGCGCCAACATCGGCGACCTCGTCGACCTCTTCGACGCCCCGCTGCTCGCCGACGCCGGACTGATCGAGGCCCGTGTCGTCCGCAAGGCCCTGCGCGCGGCCACCGAGGGCGAACCGCTCCCCCTGGACGGCCTCGCCGAACTGGTCTCCACCGAACTGTGGCTGCGCCGCCTGCTGACCCGCCGCGGCTCGTGCTGGACCGCCGAGGGCCACCACGACCCGCGCGCCGTCACCAGCGGGGTCGGGCCCTCCGCCTGACCGCGTGGCGACCCCCGTGCCGGTGAGGCCGAGTGCCGCGGAGAGCGCTGCACCGGACAATGGGGCGGTGCGGTTCTTCATCCTGGGCGCCACCGAGGCGCGACACGAGGACGGCCGGGTCATCCCGCTCGGCGGACCGCGCGTGCGCGCCCTGCTCACCGCACTCGCCCTGCGCGCGGACGGTCCGGGCCCGGTCCCCGTCGACACCCTCATCGCCGGCATCTGGCCCGACGGCGACGCCCCGGCCGACGCGCCCGCCGCCCTCCAGGCTCTCGTCGGCCGGCTGCGCCGCGCCCTGGGGGAGGAGGGCAGGCGGCTCATCGGCCACCACCGGGCACCGGTCGGCTACCGCCTCACCGCCGGGCCCGAGTCCGTCGACCTGTTCCGTTTCGAGCGCCTGGTGCGCGAGGCCGACCCCGCCCACGCCGACCCCGCCACGGTGGCCCGTACGCTGCGCACCGCCCTCGCCCTGTGGCGCGGGCCCGCCCTCGCCGACCTCCCGGAATCGGCCCGGCACCCCGTCGCCGTGCGCGCCCGGACGCTGCGGCTGACCGCCCTGCGCCGCCGGATCACCGCCGACCTCGCCCTCGGCCCCGCCGAACCGCTGCTGCCCGAACTGCGCGAGCTGACCGCCGAGCATCCCCTGGACGAGCCGGTACGCGCCCTCCACCTCCGTGCCCTGCGCGCCGCCGGGCGCCCGGCGCAGGCGCTCGCCGCGTACGAGGCGGTCCGCACCACCCTCGCCGAGCGGCTCGGCACCACCCCAGGGCCGGAACTGCGTGCCCTGCACGCCGAACTCCTCGCCGAGGACTCCGACGACGCGGGGGACGCGAGGGACGCGGGGCCCACCGGGAACCGCGCCGCAGGCAGCCCCGCGCCGCGCCGCCCGCCCGGCACGGCACCCGCCGGCAACATCCGGCCCCGGCTCACCAGCTTCGTCGGCCGCGAGGCGGACCTCTCCGCACTGGGAGCCGATCTGCGCACCGCCCGCCTGGTCACGCTCACCGGGGCCGGCGGGTCCGGCAAGACCCGGCTCGCCGAGCAGGCCGCACTCGCCACCGGCGGCCAGGACCGCTACCCCGACGGCGCCTGGATCGCCGAGCTGGCCAAGCTCGACCACCCCACCGCGGTCCCCGGCGCCGTGCTCTCCGCGCTCGGCCTGCGCGAGACATCCGTGGAACACCACCACGACCCGGCGGCCCGGCTCCTCGAATACTGCGCGGGCCGCGAACTGCTGCTCGTCCTCGACAACTGCGAACACGTCATCACGGCCGCCGCCACCCTCGCCGAGACCTTGCTCACCCACTGCCCGCGCCTGACCGTCCTGGCCACCAGCCGCGAGCCCCTGGGCGTCCCCGGCGAACGCGTCCGCCCCGTCGAACCCCTGCCGCCCGCCCCCGCCCACCGGCTGTTCACCGAGCGCGGCGCCGCCGTACGCCGGGACCTGCCCGCCGACGAACCCGCCGTCGCCGAGATCTGCCGCCGCCTGGACGGCCTCCCGCTCGCCATCGAACTCGCCGCCGCCCGGCTGCGTACCCTCACCCCACGCCAGATCGCCGCCCGCCTGGACGACCGCTTCCGGCTCCTCACCAGCGGCTGGCGCACCGTGCTGCCCCGCCAGCAGACGCTGCGCGCCGTCGTCGACTGGTCCTGGGACCTGCTGGAGGAGCCCGAACGCACCGTGTTGCGGCGGCTGTCGGTGTTCGCCGGCGGCTGGACGCTCGCGGCGGCCGAAGCCGTGTGCGCCGACGGGCGGACCGTCACCTCCGGCCAGGTGCTCGACCTGCTCGGCTCGCTGGTCGACAAGTCCATCGTCCTGGCGGACACCGGCGCCGGCACGCCGGACGGGGCGGACCGGGCGGACGAGGCGGACGGCGCCGACACCGCCCCCGGCACGGACGACGGCACCGGCGCGCGCTACCGCATGCTGGAGACCATCCACGAGTACGCGGCCGAACGCGCCGCCGAGCACCCCGCCGAATGCGCCGCCACCCGGGCCCGGCACACCGCCCACGTCCTGCGCTTCGTCCAGCGGGCCGAGCCCCGGCTGCGCGGCCCCGGCCAACTGCACTGGTTCGCCCGCGTCGAGGCCGACCTCGACAACATCCGCGCCGCCCTCCGGCGAGCCCTGCGCGCCGCCGATCGCGACAGCGCGGGACAACTCGTCGTCGGCATGGGCTGGTTCTGGTACCTGCGCAACTACCGTGCCGAGGGCCTCGAATGGATCCGGCACACCATCGCCCTGGATCCGGACGCCGACCAGGACGCGGCCCCCGTCCCCGCCGACGGCGAGCCCTGGCCCGACGACCCCCGCTACCTGGACCGCCTCGAACTACGCCTGCTGGCCGCGTTCCTGATGCAGGACCAGGACCACAGCAGCTTCGACCTGACCGACGAGACCCTGCACCGCCAGGCCCGCCGGATGTTCACCGCGTTCGGTGTCACGGACCGCGAACGCGGCACCCGCTTCCCCGGCATGCTGTGGCCGTTCACCGGTTTCATGATCGGCGAGACCTTCCACGACATCGCCCGCCGCATGACCGAGTCCATCGGGCGGCTGCGCGCACGACGCGCCTCCGCCGCCGCGCGCGCCACCGGCCCGGGCAGCGGCGACTGGGAGCTGGCCGTCATGCTGCTCTTCCGTTTCCGGGTGAGCCTGGACGTCCCCGGCGCGTACTCCACCGTCCGGCACCGCGCAGCCCACGACGTCGAGGACCTCGCCGAGTTGGAGGCCCTCGCCCACCGGGTCGGCGATCGCTGGCTCACCTGCCAGACCCACGGGCTGCGCGGCGAGTACTTCGTCCTCCTGGGCGACTACCCGGGCGCCGCCGACGCGTTCACCCGGGCCGTCCGCACCGCCGAGGAGGTCGGGGCACACGCCGAGGTGCCCTTCTTCACCGCCCGCCTCGCCGAAGCCACCTACTACGCGGGGGACATCGACGGGGCCGGCGCTCTGCTTGCCGCCACCGTCGCCCGTGCCGAGGAACTCGGCCTGCCCGACTGCCTCGGCCTCACCCAGTACCTGGGCGCCACCATGGCGCTGGAGAACGGCGACCCGGGCACCGCCCGCACCCTGCGCGAGCGCGCCGCCCGCAACCTGAAGGTCGGCACCCCGGCCCCCATGTTCCAGGTCATCATGGGCATCCTCACCAGCCGGCTGCTGCTGGCCGAGGGCGCCCCGTGGCGGGACGCGCTGAGCGAACTGCGCACCGCGCTCTCCTACGGCGTGCTGGTGGGCTGCTCCGATCTCCTGCTCAGCCAGCTGCTGCTCGGCGCCGCGGCCACCGTCTCCGCCGGCGGGCGGACCGCGGTGGCCGCACGACTGCTGGCCACCGCGTACGCCCTGCGCGGGGACCTGCCGCTGACCCCGCCCGAGCGGCGTGCCATGGACGCCCTGCCCCTCCCGCCGCCCGGCGGCGAACCGCCGCTGGAGCGCACCGAGGCCCTGGACCTCGTCACCCGTCTGCTCAGCGACAGCTGATCTCCGACTGCGCCCAGCCGGCCAGCGCCAGCGCGCTCAGCGGCCGTTCGGGCTCCGTCACCAGCCGCAGCACGGACACCCCGTCCAGCGGCACCTCGACCGGGACGGCCCGGTCCCCGGTGGCGATCACCCCGGAGCGCCACAGCTGTTGACCGTCCCCGTACACGCCGAAGGTGGCCGAGCCCAGCCCGAGGGCGTTCATGTCGTCCATGCCGGCCACCGCGCGGTAGGCGGTGCAGGAGCGGTTGAGGTCGATGGTCACCGAGGAGCGGCCGTTGACGGTGATGCCGTGCGCGTACGTCTGCCCGCCGATCGACACGTTCGAGCGCTGCCACACCCAGCCGCTCTCCCACAGCCGGATGGCCGGCTCGGTGCCGTCGTTGAACAGATCGAAGCGCAGGGTGCGCAGCTCGTACGGCTCCGGCTCCGGTTCGGGTTCCGGTTCGGGCTCAGGCTCCGGCTCGGGGTCGGGGTCGGGCTCCGGCTCGGCCGGGGGGTCGGGGTCGGGGTCGGGCTCCACCGGTTCGGGGCCGGGCTCAGGCTCGGGCTCGGGGGCCGGCTCCGGCGGGACGGGTACGGGCTCGGGTTCCGGTTCGGGTTCCGGCGCCGGCTCGGCCGGGGGGTCTGGCTCCGGTTCCGGATCGGGTTCGGGCTCCGGGGCGGGCGGCTCCTCGGCGGCCGGCGGCATCACCGGGGCGGCCGGCGGCGGATCGGCGGCGCGCGGCGGTTCCTCCTCGCCCGACCCGCCGATCAGCGCGAACGCCAGCACGGCCGCCGCCGCGACCACCACCACGCCGGTGGCGGCGCCCGCCTTCACCGAGGAGCCGAGCCCCTCGCCGGCGACCCCGCCGCCACCCTTGGAGAGCACCCCGCCGACACCGCCGGCCGCGGCGGCGGCGCTCGCCGACGCCCCCGCCCCGCCGGCACCCAGCAACAGCGCGCCGATCTTGCCCGAGGAACCCGCCGCGAACCAGCCGATGACCGCGATCGGCAGCACCGTACGGATCGTCTCGTTCAGGTCCTTCACCTCGGAGGCGGCCAGCCGGCAACGGGCGCACTCCTCCAGGTGTTTGCGCAGCCCGCGCTCCGCACGCATCCGCAACTTGCCCCGGGCGTACGCTCCCAGCCGGTCCGCGTACCGCGCGCAGTCCCCGCCGTCCGCCCCGACATGGCCGACATGGGCCTGCAGGTACGCCTGCTTGAGCCCTTCGCGCGCGCGGTGCGCCAGCACCGCCGCCGCGTTCGGCGTGAGCCCCAGCAGCGGGGCGACCTCCTGCGGCGAGGACTCCTCGACCGCGGTGTGCCACAGCACGGTCTGCCAGCGCTCGGGCAGCGACCGGAACGCCTGCACGGCGAGGGACGCCTCCGCGTCCCGCATGGCGATGACGTCGGGGCCCAGGTCGAGGGTGTCCTCCTCACTGGCCCGCGCCCCGGCCGCCGACACCGCGAACACCGCGAAGTCCTCGATCAGCTGCTCGCGCCGGGCGGTGCGTGCCCAGTCGGCGGCCACTCGTCGTACGGCTGTCAGCAGATAGGCGCGCACCGCGGTCTCGGGCCCGGCTCCGCCGCGTACCGCCTGCAGGGTGGCCGCGAACACCTCGTTGGTCAGGTCGTCGGCGGTGTCGGCGTCCCGGCAGCAGGTACGGGCGTAGCGGCGCACCGGGTCCCGGTGCCGCCGGTACAGCTCGTCGTAGGCGGCCTCGTCGCCCTGCCGCATCCGCTCGACCAGCTCGATGTCGGCGGGGCCGAGGTCCTCGGCGGCCGGACCGGACGCGCTCTCGCCCGCCGTGGTGCCGGCCGCGAGGGGCTCGCGCTGCCTGGGCACCTTGGAACCCTCGGCGGGTTCCTCCGCGGGACCGTCCGCCCGGCCCTCCGTGTGACCGTCCGCGAGGCCCTCGCGCTCCCCCGAACCATCCTGAGCCTCATCAGCGTCAGCACCCATACGGGAAAGCCCCCTGGTATTGACATACGTGTCAGCGACTTGGGTCAGGTTGCCACACGAACGGCCCACCGCGATCAAAGTTCACCGTAGAACCACCCTTCCGAGCGGTCTCGCGAACACACATCAGTCACGGCCGGGCCGCAGCCCGCGTAACAGCACCTCCAACAGCCGCTCGGCCGCGGCTTCCTGGCGCTCCGGGTCCGTGAGCCGCGGCGGCGCGGCGGCGATCACCAGCATCACGTCCGCCACCGTCACATCCGCCCGCAACTCCCCGGCCACCCGCGCCTGTTCGACCAACTGCCCGACGGCTCCCAGGAGTTCCCGGGTCGCCCCGCTCTCGCCCTCGGCGTCGTCGGTCCAGGTCGCACCGTCGGTGCCGGCCCGCTGCCGCGGCACCCTCCCCCAGCCTTCGGCCGGGGGGACCCCCACCCCAGCCTCAGCCGGCGAGACACCCACGCCAGCCCCGGCCGGGGGGACCCCCACCCCAGCCTCAGCCGGGGGGACCCCCATCCCAGCCCCGGCCGGGGTCTCCGGCTCCGGCGGCGCCGTCCCCGGATCCTCGCCTCGCGCCCACCACAGCTCGGGCGGCAGCAGCCGGCCGGACCCCGAGGCCGCCGAGCCCCGCACGAACCCCTCCAGCCCCTGCCACGGCCGCCCGTCCGACGCCACCACCAGCGCCTCGGCGGCCCGGTCCGTCAGCCACCTGGTCTGCTCGGCCGCGATGTACCGCACCAGCGCCTCCTTGCTCGGAAACCGCCGGTACACCGTGCCGACCCCCACCCGGGCCCGCCGCGCCACCTCCTCCATCGGCGCCCCGTACCCCTGCTCCCCGAACACGTCCCGCGCCGCGCTCAGCACGTGCCGCAGATTGCGCCGCGCGTCCACCCGTAACCCACCGATCCGGGCGCCCCCGCCGCCCGTCCGCCCGTCCGTGTCATCCGTCCGCGTCATGTCCGTCAACCCCCGTCAGCACGGACGCCCCCCTCAGAACGCCCCTCCTCCATCTGACCCACGAACATAGTTCAGCCCATCGGCACTGAGAAGCGCCGTGCCGCCACTCTCAGACACCCCGCGGCGGCGCAGCGCGACCGGTCGTCCCGGCAACCGCCCGTTCGGCGCAGCGTCCTGTCCGACCTGTGGACAACACCGCACCACCGAGTGCCTCATGGACAGGTGACCAAGGACGCCACGAAGCCCCCGCACATCCTGATCATCGGAGGCGGATCGGTGGGCCTCTACACCGCCCACCGCCTCCAGCGGCACCTGCGGCGCGAGCTCGGCCGCGGCGATGTCCGCATCACCATGGTCAGCCCCGACCCGTACATGACCTACCAGCCCTTCCTGCCCGAGGCCGCGGCCGGCAACATCTCGCCCCGCCACGTCGTCGTCCCGCTGCGCAGAGTGCTCAACCGGTGCCGTTTCGTCACCGGCGAGGTCTCGGCGATCGACACCGACCGCCGGGTGGCCACCATTCGCACCGCCGCCGCCCAGGACAGCGGAGCGCCCCCGCTGGAGATCGGCTACGACGAGCTCGTTCTCGCCCCGGGCTCGGTCTCCCGCGTGCTGCCCATCCCCGGGCTCGCCGCGCACGGCATCGGCTTCAAGACCGTCGAGGAGGCCATCGGGCTGCGCAACCACGTGCTGGAGCAGCTCGACATCGCCTCCTCCACCCGCGACACCGCGATCCGGCAGGCCGCCCTCACGTTCGTCTTCGTCGGCGGCGGGTACGCGGGTGTCGAGGCGCTCGCCGAGCTGGAGGACATGGCCCGCTACGCCTGCCGCTACTACCCGAACATCCGGCCGGAGGAGCAGAAGTGGATGCTCATTGAGGCCACCGACCGGATCCTGCCCGAGGTGGGTGTCGAGATGGGCCGGTACACGGTGCGTGAGCTGCGCGGCCGCAATATCGACATCCGGCTCTCCACCCGCCTGGAGACGATCGAGAACCGGGTCGCGGTCCTCAGCGACGGCTCGCGCTACCCCACCCGCACTCTGGTGTGGACCGCCGGCGTCAAGCCGCACCCGGTGCTGGCCACCTGCGGCATCCCGCTGGACGAGCGCGGCCGGATCCGCTGTACGGCCGAGCTGCGGGTGCTGGACACCCCGCACGTGTGGGCGGCCGGCGACAGCGCCGCCGTCCCGGACCTCACGGCGGACGATCCCACCGCGCTGTGCGCCCCCAACGGCCAGCACGCGGTGCGCCAGGGCCGGCACATCGCCCGCAACCTGCTGGCGACCCTGCGTGGCTCGGCCGTCACCCCGTACCGGCACGCCTATGTGGGTTCCGTCGCATCACTGGGTCTGCACAAAGGTGTCGCACAGGTGTACGGACGCAAGCTGAAGGGCTTCCCCGCCTGGTTCATGCACCGCACGTACCACCTGAACAAGATGCCCACGATCAACCGGAAGGCGCGTGTCCTCGCGGAATGGACCCTTGCGGGATTGTTCAAACGTGAGATTGTCTCTCTCGGCTCCCTGGAACACCCGCGAGCCGAGTTCGAGGAGGCGGCCGGCGGCACCCCCCGCAGGGACCGCCCCTGACGCCCGCATGTGACCATGGGTGGCTGGCGGCTCACCCAGAACGACAGACGACGAATGATCGGATGGCAGTGAACTTGACGCGCTGGAGTATCCGGCTGCCCGGAGCGCAGCGGCGCAACGCCGCTGCCGCCCGGGCGGAGACCGGCGGCGTCCCCGCGGCGCGCACGGAACCCCAGCCGCCGCCCGCCGTCTCGGCGCCGGGCGGCGGACGCGGCGTCGACTCCGCCGCCGTCCACGAACTGCTCGGCCAGGTCCCCGCGCCCGTCGCCGTCGTCCACGGCTCCGAGCACCGCCTCGTCTACACCAACGATGCCTACACGGCCGTCTTCGGTTCCCGCGAGCCGGGGAAGCCGGTCCGCGAGTCCCTGACCGAGCTGGTGGACGTCGGTCTGCTGCCGCTGATGGACCAGGTGCGGCGCAGCGGCACCTCGCGCACCCTCAAGTCCCGCCGGGTCGACGGCACGGCCACGGCCGGTGCCCGCGACCGCGACAGCTTCTACACCTTCACCTGCACCCCGGTGGAACTGCTGACCCCCGAGGACGGCTCCACGGCCGCCGGGGTCCTGGTCTTCGCCTCCGACGTGACCGACCAGGCCGCCTCGGCCGAGCGTCTGCGGGAGAGCGAGAGCCATCAGCGCAAGGCCGCCGTCACCCTCCAGCGCAGCCTGCTGCCCCAGAAGCTGGAACAGCCCGACGACCTGCGGGTCGCGGCCACGTACCAGCCGGGCGGCATCGACGCGGCGGTCGGCGGCGACTGGTACGACGTGATCACCCTCGGCGCCGGCCGCACCGCGGCCGTGATCGGCGACGTGATGGGCCGCGGGGTGCGCGCCGCCGCCGTCATGGGGCAGCTGCGCACGGCGGTACGGGCGTACGCGCGCCTGGACCTGCCGCCGCACGAGGTGATCCAGCTGCTCGACGGCCTGGCCGGGGAGATCGCCCCCAGCCAGATCGCCACCTGCTCCTACACCGTCTACGACCCGAACGAGGGGACGCTGACGTACGCCTCGGCCGGCCATCTGCCGCTGATCGTGCGCGACGCGGACGGCGAGATCCACCGGGTCACCGACCCGACCGGACCGCCGCTGGGCACCGGCGGCTGGCTGCACACCTCGGGCTCGGTCCCGTTCGGCCCCGGCGCGAGCGCCGTGCTGTACACGGACGGCCTGGTGGAGCGGCGGGACGCCGACATCGACGTGGGCCTGAGCGCGCTGGAGCGTGCCTTCGCCGGCTCGGGCGACAGCCCGCAGATCGTGTGCGACCGGCTGCTGCGCGCGCTGGGCATCACCGGCGACCACGACGACGACGTGGCGGTGCTGGTGCTCGCCTGCCCCGAGCGGGACGGCGAGGAGGCGGATCTCTTCCGGGGCGCCGCACTGGAACTGCTGGGCGGAGTCGAGGCGGCCTCCCGGGCCCGCGCCTTCGCGGAGGGCGTGCTCACCAGCTGGCGCTTCCCCGAGGAACTGCGGGAACTGGGCGTACTGACGGCCAGCGAACTCGTCGGCAACTCCCTCAAGCACGGCAAGGCCCCGATGCGGCTGCGGCTGCGCAGGACCGACCGCCGGCTGATCGTGGAGGTGACGGACGGGGACGAGCACCTGCCCCGCCGGCAGCAGGCGGACGCGGCCGACGAGACGGGGCGCGGCATCGCCGTGGTGGCGACGATCGCCTCGGAGTGGGGCGCCAGGCGGCTGCCGGAGGGCGGCAAGGCCGTGTGGGCCGAGTTCGAGTTGACGTGATGCGGGCCGGTGCGTAATGTTCTCCGAGCTGTCCGCCCCTCGGGGCTTGGACGGCACATCTCGCCGCTCATGATCGTCTGATCACGAAGGCGGCACTCACTCGAAAGAGAACGATCCCGCGAGGGCCTTATTTGGCTTGCCCAAATTCGGTACTCGGCCCCGGATTTTGAATCCGGCGGGGAAATCCTCTAAAGTAGTGAACACGCCGGAGGGCGAAAAACTTACCGGGCCGAAAGGCTCAACTCCTCCCAGCGGAGGCCAAGTTCGGGAAACCGAGTGTGGTAAGCTGGGAAACACGAAGGGAAAGCCCGGAGGGGCCCGAGAGGGAACCAAAGGAAGCATCCGTTCCTTGAGAACTCAACAGCGTGCCAAATAGTCAATGCCAGATTATTTACTGAGTCTGCATCTCGACCTCGTCTGAGGTGCAGCATTTAAGCGAGGATTTTCCTTGCTCTTACATGAAGCATTCATGGAGAGTTTGATCCTGGCTCAGGACGAACGCTGGCGGCGTGCTTAACACATGCAAGTCGAACGATGAACCGGTTTCGGCCGGGGATTAGTGGCGAACGGGTGAGTAACACGTGGGCAATCTGCCCTGCACTCTGGGATAAGCCCGGGAAACTGGGTCTAATACCGGATACGACACATGAGCGCATGCTCGTGTGTGGAAAGTTCCGGCGGTGCAGGATGAGCCCGCGGCCTATCAGTTTGTTGGTGGGGTAGTGGCCTACCAAGACGACGACGGGTAGCCGGCCTGAGAGGGTGACCGGCCACACTGGGACTGAGACACGGCCCAGACTCCTACGGGAGGCAGCAGTGGGGAATATTGCACAATGGGCGAAAGCCTGATGCAGCGACGCCGCGTGAGGGATGACGGCCTTCGGGTTGTAAACCTCTTTCAGCAGGGAAGAAGCGAAAGTGACGGTACCTGCAGAAGAAGCACCGGCTAACTACGTGCCAGCAGCCGCGGTAATACGTAGGGTGCAAGCGTTGTCCGGAATTATTGGGCGTAAAGAGCTCGTAGGCGGCCTGTCGCGTCGATTGTGAAAGCCCAGGGCTTAACCCTGGGTCTGCAGTCGATACGGGCAGGCTAGAGTTCGGTAGGGGAGATCGGAATTCCTGGTGTAGCGGTGAAATGCGCAGATATCAGGAGGAACACCGGTGGCGAAGGCGGATCTCTGGGCCGATACTGACGCTGAGGAGCGAAAGCGTGGGGAGCGAACAGGATTAGATACCCTGGTAGTCCACGCCGTAAACGGTGGGCACTAGGTGTGGGCAACATTCCACGTTGTCCGTGCCGCAGCTAACGCATTAAGTGCCCCGCCTGGGGAGTACGGCCGCAAGGCTAAAACTCAAAGGAATTGACGGGGGCCCGCACAAGCGGCGGAGCATGTGGCTTAATTCGACGCAACGCGAAGAACCTTACCAAGGCTTGACATACACCGGAAACGGCCAGAGATGGTCGCCCCCTTGTGGTCGGTGTACAGGTGGTGCATGGCTGTCGTCAGCTCGTGTCGTGAGATGTTGGGTTAAGTCCCGCAACGAGCGCAACCCTTATCCTGTGTTGCCAGCGGATCCCTTCGGGGGTGCCGGGGACTCACGGGAGACTGCCGGGGTCAACTCGGAGGAAGGTGGGGACGACGTCAAGTCATCATGCCCCTTATGTCTTGGGCTGCACACGTGCTACAATGGCCGGTACAATGAGCTGCGATACCGTGAGGTGGAGCGAATCTCAAAAAGCCGGTCTCAGTTCGGATTGGGGTCTGCAACTCGACCCCATGAAGTCGGAGTCGCTAGTAATCGCAGATCAGCATTGCTGCGGTGAATACGTTCCCGGGCCTTGTACACACCGCCCGTCACGTCATGAAAGTCGGTAACACCCGAAGCCGGTGGCCTAACCCCTTGTGGGAGGGAGCTGTCGAAGGTGGGACTGGCGATTGGGACGAAGTCGTAACAAGGTAGCCGTACCGGAAGGTGCGGCTGGATCACCTCCTTTCTAAGGAGCTTCTAGGCCGCGAGAGCGGTCCAGAGCCACTACGCCGGCGAGTGTTCGGCGGTGGTTTGCTCATGGGTGGAACATTGACTGCATCATTTGGTTCGCTGTTGGGTGTCTGAAGGTACGGCGGTTTTCCGTTGGATCTTCGGTTGTTGTTTGAGAATTGCACAGTGGACGCGAGCATCTGTGGCCAAGTTTTTAAGGGCGCACGGTGGATGCCTTGGTACCAGGAACCGATGAAGGACGTGGGAGGCCGCGATAGTCCCCGGGGAGTTGTCAACCTAGCTGTGATCCGGGGGTTTCCGAATGGGGAAACCCGGCAGTCGTTATGGGCTGTCACCCACTGCTGAATGTATAGGCGGTGTGGAGGGAACGCGGGGAAGTGAAACATCTCAGTACCCGCAGGAAGAGAAAACAACCGTGATTCCGGGAGTAGTGGTGAGCGAAACCGGAGGAGGCTAAACCGTATGTGTGTGATACCCGGCAGGGGTTGCGCATGCGGGGTTGTGGGAGCTTTTTTGATCGTTCTGCCGGACGGTCGGTGAGTAAGAAACTGTGTGGATAGGCGAAGGGCATGCGAAAGGCCCGGCGTAGAGGGTAAGACCCCCGTAGCTGAAATCTGCATGGCTCACTTAAAGGTTTCCCAAGTAGCATGGGGCCCGAGAAATCCTGTGTGAATCTGGCGGGACCACCCGTTAAGCCTAAATATTCCCTGGTGACCGATAGTGGATAGTACCGTGAGGGAATGGTGAAAAGTACCGCGGGAGCGGAGTGAAATAGTTCCTGAAACCGTGTGCCTACAAGCCGTGGGAGCGTCGTGCACAGAGCTTGCTCTGTGTGCCGTGACTGCGTGCCTTTTGAAGAATGAGCCTGCGAGTTTGCGGTGTGTTGCGAGGTTAACCCGTGTGGGGTAGCCGTAGCGAAAGCGAGTCCGAACAGGGCGATTGAGTAGCATGCCCTAGACCCGAAGCGGAGTGATCTAGCCATGGGCAGGGTGAAGCGAGGGTAAGACCTCGTGGAGGCCCGAACCCACCAGAGTTGAAAATCTGGGGGATGACCTGTGGTTAGGGGTGAAAGGCCAATCAAACTCCGTGATAGCTGGTTCTCCCCGAAATGCATTTAGGTGCAGCGTCGTGTGTTTCTTGCCGGAGGTAGAGCACTGGATAGGTGATGGGCCTTACCGGGTTACTGACCTTAGCCAAACTCCGAATGCCGGTAAGTGAGAGCGCGGCAGTGAGACTGTGGGGGATAAGCTCCATGGTCGAGAGGGAAACAGCCCAGAGCATCGACTAAGGCCCCTAAGCGTGTGCTAAGTGGGAAAGGATGTGGAGTCGCAGAGACAACCAGGAGGTTGGCTTAGAAGCAGCCACCCTTGAAAGAGTGCGTAATAGCTCACTGGTCGAGTGATTCTGCGCCGACAATGTAGCGGGGCTCAAGTACACCGCCGAAGTCGTGTCACTGCAACAATACTTCTAACGAGGGTTGTGGTGGGTAGGGGAGCGTCGTGTGCCGGGTGAAGCAGCCGTGGAAACGAGTTGTGGACGGTATGCGAGTGAGAATGCAGGCATGAGTAGCGATACAAGAGTGGGAAACTCTTGCGCCGATTGACTAAGGGTTCCTGGGTCAAGTTGATCTGCCCAGGGTAAGTCGGGGCCTAAGGCGAGGCCGACAGGCGTAGTCGATGGATAACCGGTTGATATTCCGGTACCCGTTGTGGAGCGCCAACGCTGAATCAGGCGATGCTAAGCCCGCGAAGCCGCCATCTGTCCCTTCGGGGGTGGGTGGAGTGGTGGAGTCGGTGGTCCAGACCTGTAGTAGGTGAGTGATGGGGTGACGCAGGAAGGTAGTCCAGCCCGGGCGGTGGTTGTCCCGGGGTAAGGGTGTGGCCCGTGGAGCAGGTAAATCCGTTCCACACGAGGGTGAGACCTGATGCCGAGCCGATTGTGGTGAAGTGGATGATCCTATGCTGTCGAGAAAAGCCTCTAGCGAGTTTCACAATGGCCCGTACCCTAAACCGACTCAGGTGGTCAGGTAGAGTATACCGAGGCGTTCGGGTGAACTATGGTTAAGGAACTCGGCAAAATGCCCCCGTAACTTCGGGAGAAGGGGGGCCATTTCCGGTGATGAGACTTGCTCTCTGAGCTGGGGGTGGCCGCAGAGACCAGCGAGAAGCGACTGTTTACTAAAAACACAGGTCCGTGCGAAGCTGTAAGGCGATGTATACGGACTGACGCCTGCCCGGTGCTGGAACGTTAAGGGGACCGGTTAGTCACATTTCGGTGTGGCGAAGCTGAGAACTTAAGCGCCAGTAAACGGCGGTGGTAACTATAACCATCCTAAGGTAGCGAAATTCCTTGTCGGGTAAGTTCCGACCTGCACGAATGGCGTAACGACTTCTTGACTGTCTCAACCATAGGCCCGGTGAAATTGCACTACGAGTAAAGATGCTCGTTTCGCGCAGCAGGACGGAAAGACCCCGGGACCTTTACTATAGCTTGATATTGGTGTTCGGTTCGGTTTGTGTAGGATAGGTGGGAGACTGTGAAGCCTGGACGCTAGTTCAGGTGGAGTCGTTGTTGAAATACCACTCTGATCGTGCTGGATGTCTAACCTGGGTCCGTGATCCGGATCGGGGACAGTGTCTGGTGGGTAGTTTAACTGGGGCGGTTGCCTCCTAAAGAGTAACGGAGGCGCCCAAAGGTTCCCTCAGCCTGGTTGGTCATCAGGTGGTGAGTGTAAGTGCACAAGGGAGCTTGACTGTGAGACTGGCAGGTCGAGCAGGTGCGAAAGCAGGGACTAGTGATCCGGCGGTGGTTTGTGGAAGCGCCGTCGCTCAACGGATAAAAGGTACCCCGGGGATAACAGGCTGATCTTCCCCAAGAGTCCGTATCGACGGGATGGTTTGGCACCTCGATGTCGGCTCGTCGCATCCTGGGGCTGGAGTTGGTCCCAAGGGTTGGGCTGTTCGCCCATTAAAGCGGTACGCGAGCTGGGTTTAGAACGTCGTGAGACAGTTCGGTCCCTATCCGCTGCGCGCGCAGGAGTCTTGAGAAGGGCTGTCCCTAGTACGAGAGGACCGGGACGGACGAACCTCTGGTGTGCCAGTTGTTCTGCCAAGGGCATGGCTGGTTGGCTACGTTCGGAAAGGATAACCGCTGAAAGCATCTAAGCGGGAAGCCTGCTTCGAGATGAGGACTCCCACCCACTTGATGGGTTAAGGCTCCCTGTAGACGACAGGGTTGATAGGCCAGATATGGAAGCCTTGTAAGAGGTGGAGTTGACTGGTACTAATAGGCCGAGGGCTTGTCCTCAGATGCTCGCGTCCACTGTGATTTTTTTTCGAATGACAACCATTAGAGTTTCGGTGGTCATGGCGAAAGGGAAACGCCCGGTTACATTCCGAACCCGGAAGCTAAGCCTTTCAGCGCCGATGGTACTGCATGGGGGACCGTGTGGGAGAGTAGGTCGCCGCCGAACAATCTTTGAAGTGAGCCCCACCGGGTTACCGGTGGGGCTCACTTGCGTTGTGGGTTACCGTGGCAGCCATGAACGCAGGGGCGGCAGCACGGCTGATGTGGGACGACGGAGTCACCCGGTATGACTTCGGGCCCGAACATCCCATGAAACCCGTGCGACTTGAACTCACCATGCGGCTCGTCGAGGACCTCGGCCTCACCCGGCACATCGAGCTCGCCGGGGCCCGCCCCGCCGGGGAGTCCACCCTGCGGCTCATCCACCGCCCCGACTACATCGAGGCCGTACGCCGGGCCTCCGCCGACCCCCGCGACACCGACCGCTGGCACGGCCTGGAGAGCGAGGACAACCCGGCGTTCGCCGGCATGCACGAGGCCGCCGCGCTCATCTCCGGCCTCTCGGTCGGCGGAGCCGAGGCCCTGCACAGCGGAGCCGTCACCCACGCCGTCAACTTCTCCGGCGGGCTGCACCACGCCATGCCCGGCTCCGCGGCCGGCTTCTGCGTGTACAACGACGCGTCCCTGGCCATCGCCCGCCTGCTGGAACTCGGCGTGCAACGCGTCGCGTACGTCGACCTCGACGCCCACCACGGCGACGGCGTCCAGGAGGCGTTCTGGGACGACCCCCGCGTGCTGACCCTCTCCGTGCACGAACACCCGCGCACGCTCTTCCCGCACATCACCGGCCGGCCCGACGAGACCGGCGACCCGGAGAAGGCACCCGGCAGCGCCGCCAACCTGGCGCTGCCGGCCGGCACCTCCGACGCCGGCTGGCTGCGGGCCGTGCACGCCGTCCTGCCCGAGCTGCTGGCCGACTTCCGCCCGCAGGTCCTGGTGAGCCAGCACGGTGCCGACACCCACTTCGAGGACCTCCAGGCGCACCTCCTGCTCAGCCTGGACGCCCAGCGGGCCGGTATCGAGGCCGCGCACGACTGGGCCCACCGGTATGCCGACGGACGCTGGCTGGCGCTCGGCGGGGGCGGCTACGCGGTCGTGGACGTCGTTCCCCGTCTGTGGGCGCACCTGACGGCCGTCGCCGCCCACGCGCCCGTCGACCCCGCCACGCCCGTACCCGAGAGCTGGCGGCAGACCGTGTACGCGCTCACCCGCGAGAGCGGCCCGTGGCGGATGACCGACGGGCGGACCCCCAAGTGGCTCGACTGGGAGGCGGGTTACGACCCGGCGGATCCGGTGGACCAGGCCGTCCTCGCCACCCGCCGGGCGGCCTTCCCCCAGCGTGGCCTGCTGCCCTGAGGAACGGGCGCTGTACGGCGGCCCCCGCCCGTACTACGTCACCTGATCCCGTGGCGCGCGTACCGGTGCGGTGTTCTCCTCCCCCCGGTGCGGGCGGGAAGTATCGACTTAACGACCCCATTGCGGATACGGCGGCCGGCGCCCCGTGCGCGGTGCGGGGCACGGGGGAGCCGGGCGGGCGCATGGTCTTGCTTCACCCGGGCCCCAGCACGCCCCCGGCGCACACAACTGCCCCAGCTGGCCGCCGGGTGGACCGTACTTTCCCCGGGCGGTGGCCAAGGCCGCAGGCCACGGGCGGTGTCCGGGGGCGCGCGCGGGAGCCGGTGGCGGGGGCGCGGGGCGCTGTGCCGGCCGGAGGCCGGGGGTGGCCCGGCGGTCCGCGGTACGGGGCGCGCGGTGCCGGCCCGCACGGATGTGGCCCCGGCTTGCGCCCGAGAGCCCCTGATGCGCTATGGGCGCAATCGGCGTTCTCTGTCAGCTTGGTGGCAAACGGCCGGTTGAGGCACCTCTTCCTCACTCGCATCACCCGCCCCTAATCTGGGGAGGAGCGCACTTGCGAGAGGGAGTCACCGGAGGGGAAGCCGGTGCCCGACATGTGCGGAAGGTCAGGTGTGACATGGCTGCTGGTGAAAGGCTTCTGAGCGAAGCCAAGTTCCTGACCGTGGCGGAGGTCGCCGCGGTGATGCGAGTGTCCAAGATGACCGTGTACCGCCTGGTGCACGCCGGTCATCTGCCCGCGATCCGGGTAGGAAGGTCCTTCCGGGTCCCCGAGCAGGCCGTCCACGAGTACCTGCGGGAATCCTTTGTAGGGGTGGAAAGTGCCTGATGGCGGGCCGGGAGAAGGCCCGCTAGGCACTCGATTTACCCGTATCACCCGGTGACCGGTAGGCTGACCCCCATGTAGGTCGTGTGGGCTCGGACGCCCCGCACCGAGTCATCGAAGTGAGCGAGGGTAAGTCGTGGGCTCTGTAATCAAGAAGCGGCGCAAGCGGATGGCGAAGAAGAAGCACCGCAAGCTGCTGAAGCGCACCCGCGTGCAGCGCCGCAACAAGAAGTGAGCGAGCGCGGCTGAACCGGCCCTCCCGTCATACGGATGGGAGGGCCGACGCATGCCGCCGCTCCGTGGCGCGGGGCCGTCACACGGCCGGCGCGGAACACGTGAAGTGGCCCGGTCGCGGTGTCTTGTCGACACCCGCGACCGGGCCACTTCGTGCTGCTTTCCCGGACCGTTGTCCGCCGTCGCTATTCGGCGTTCTTCACGTTCAGCCCGAGGCCCGGGAGCAGGTCCTGCACCAGGGGCGGGATGGTGACGTCCGGCTGCGGCAGCGGGCCGAGCGGGGCGTCGCCCGAGCCGCCGTCCTCGTCCGTGCCGGTGCTCGGCGCGGGCGGATTGAGCAGCCCGGTGCCGCCGAGCAGCCCCTCGTACTCCTCGGCGGCCGTGGAGGGGCTCTCCTGGCCGCTGGAGGGGTCCTCGGTGTCCTCGGAGCCACCGGGGGCCTCCGTGGCGTCCGTGTCGGGCGTATACGGCGTCTCGGCGGCGGACGGGGCGGACTGCTGCGGGTCACCGGCGCCGGGGTCGGCGGCGGAGTGCTCCGGCTCCTGGGGGAGCAGGGTGCGCAGCGGGACGATCTCGTCGTCCATGGCGTCGAAGACGGAGGTGACCTCCTCGCCGATGTCCCACAGCTGGGCGGGGAGTTTGCCGCGCAGCAGGTCCCAGGTGTCGCGGTGGCCCTCGGCGAAGGACGACAGGGTCTGGAGCGGGTCCAGGGAGCCGTCCGCCGCGTGGGCCTGGCTGAGCAGCCGGTGTCCGGTGGCGGCGTCGTCGGCCATGCTGCTGAGGGTGGTGCGGATCTCGTGCAGCTGCTCGTGGTCGAGGTCGCCGGCCCGGCCGCGGTCCATGAGGCGGTGGGCCTCGTGCAGCCGGGTGGAGGCGTGGTCGAGGTAGAGCTGGGCGCGTGCGGTGTCGCCGCCGGTGAAGTCCAGGCGCAGGTCCTCCATGCCTCGTTTGAGGCCGTAGAGGGTGTCGCCGGGCAGGGCGTTGGTGCTGGCGACGGCGGCGCCGCCGAAGGCACCGGCGGCCACGCCCATGGACAGGCCGCCGGCGGCCAGGCCCTTGGTGAGCCGGCTGCGGGGGCGCAGCCGGCTGAAGGCGTCACTCAGCGGGGTGGCCCGGTGGGCGCCGCGGCCGGTTCTGGCCGCGGCGCGCTGTTCGGGGATCTGCTCCTCGCCGCCGCGGGCGGCGGCGAAGGCGGATTCCATGGCGGCCATCAGCTGGGCACGCTGTGCGGTTTTCGTCTCGGCGCTCAGCTCGGGCCGGGGCAGGGCGGTCAGCCGGTCCGTCACGGACAGCAGGGCTGCCTGTTCGGTCCCGTCGGCCGGCGGTGCCTCTTCGGGCCCGCCCGCCACGGCCGCCTCGTCCGGCCGGGGCTCCTCGACGGCCCGGGCGAACTCCTGGGCCCGTCGGCTTGCTGGCACGGATCCGATCACGGGCGGCACCTCCTCTCGTCAGCACGGTCGACTCCCCAATGCGGATGGATGGTTGCCGGTCGCCACCGCTATCACCCGTTCGGGTGATAGCTGGGTGGTGGGGCCGGTCATAGGGAGTCTGCGAACTCGACAACGAGCGGACGGGCACTCGGGTTACGGCTGGAAGATAATGTTACTGTTCGCCGTTGACTGGTGACGCATGGCGGTCATGAGGCCGCGCTGCCCGCACGCGTACGGGCCGTACGAGGGCGGAGCGCGGGAACGGCGGCGCTACCTCGCGTCGTCGGGCAGCAGCCGCGCCAGGGTGCGCACCGCGCGGTACTGCAGGGTCTTGATGGCCCCTTCGTTCTTGCCCATCACCCGGGCGGTCTCGGCGACCGAGAGGCCCTGGAGGAAACGCAGGGTCACGCACTCCTGCTGCTGCGGGTTGAGCTTGCGGACCGCTTCCAGCAGCGCGGTGTTGGACAGCGACTCCAGGACGGAGTCCTCGGGGCTGCGCTCGACCTCGTTGGCGTCGAGCATCTCGCCGGTGGTGATCTCCAGCCGGAACCGGCTGGACTTGAAGTGGTCGGCGACGAGATTGCGGGCGATGGTGACCAGCCAGGCGCCGAAGTCGCGGCCCTGCCAGGTGAACGTGCCGATCCGGCGCAGGGCGCGCAGGAAGGTCTCGCTGGTGAGGTCCTCGGCGGTGGCCCGGCCGCCGACCCGGTAGTAGATGTACCGGTAGACGGTGTCGGAGTAGTGGTCGTAGAGGCCGCCGAAGGCCTCGGTCTCGCCGGCCTGGGCGCGTTCGACGAGGTCCATCATGCGCCGGCTGTCGCTGTCGGCGGCGGGGCGGCGGGCGGTGGTGTTCCTGGGGATGCGCCTGCCGGTGCTGGGGGCGGAGGCCGCGGGGGCGGTGGCCCGGGCGGCCTCGGGTGGGGTGGCGGGGACGGGGGTCGGTGAGGCGGAGGTGGTGCCGGCGGTGCCTTCGGCGAGGACATAGGCGGGGCCGGCGGGGACAAGTGCGGCGGAGAGGGCGGACATGGCGTACGCGGGGGGGACGAAGACGCGCAGCCGGCCGAAGACCGTCGTGCGCAGCGTGGCCAGGCCCGAGGTGTCAACCCCGACGTGTGGGTACACGGGACTCCCAGAGGCAGAGCTTCCGACACGTTCAGTGGTGCGGGTCCGTCAGCCGACGCCTGGGGGGAGACGCCTGGGGACCGGAATGCGTCTGAGGAGAATAACGCTTTGTGCTTGGCGTGCTACGCGTAGTTGCGAAAATCGCCGATTAGGTTTGAACAGTTACGTGTTGTTGTCGGCGCGCTACCCAACGCCATGGTCTTGCTGATCGTTGAATGTCCCGATCCGATCACTGAATGAACGAATGTGACCGATGGCCGGTCGGGGGACTGTCCGCCGCGAGCACGGGGTAAAGGGCCGGAATGCCCCTGGCGCGCCGGGGTGCGCCTGCGGTTCAGCGCCGGCGCCGCCGCAGCGCGACCGCCGCCACGGCGCCGCCCGCCACGGCTCCGGCACCCGCGGCGGCCGGGACCCCGATCCGCACCGCCTTGCGGCCGGTGCGGTAGTCACGCACCCGCCAGCCCTGTTTGCGGGCATGCGCCCGCAACGCGCTGTCCGGATTGATCGCGTAGGGATAACCGACAAGAGACAACATCGGGATGTCATTCGCCGAATCGCTGTACGCCGCGCAGCGCTCCAGGTCCAGCTCCTGGCGTCCGGCCAGCGCCCGCACCGCCATCGCCTTGGCCGGGCCGTGCAGCGGTTCGCCGACCAGCCGGCCGGTGTAGATCCCGTCCACGGACTCGGCGACGGTGCCCAGCGCCCCGGTGAGGCCCAGCCGCCTGGCGATGATGGTGGCCGTCTCCACCGGGGCCGCCGTCACCAGCCACACCCGCTGCCCGGCGTCCAGATGGGCCTGGGCCAGCGCCTGGGTGCCGCGCCAGATCCGCCCGGCCATGTACTCGTCGTAGATCTCCTCGCCCATCGCCATCAGTTCGGCCACCTTGTGGCCCTTGACGATGGACAGCGCGCTGTCGCGCGCGTCCTGCATGTGCCCGGCGTTCTCCGAGCCCGCCATCCGGAAGTACGCCTGCTGCCAGGCGAACCGCGCCAGATCCCGGCCGCTGAAGAACTTGCGCTTGTACAGGCCGCGGCCGAAGTGGAAGAGGGCCGCGCCCTGCATCACCGTGTTGTCGAGATCGAAGAAGGCCGCCGCCCTGACATCGCCGGGCACCGGGAACTCCGGCTCGGCCACGGTCTCCCCGGCCGCCTCCGCCGACGCCTGCCCGGCCAGTTCGCTGCGCCGGGTGGGGGCCCGGCCCGGCCACCGCCAGCGGCCCCTGGCCAGGTCGGCCAGCAGACCCGTACGGCTCCCGGTGGTTCCGCCGTCCTCGCCGCCCGGATCGCCGCCCAGACCGGCGTCACGATCACCGGTGCCGAGGTCAGAGCGGTCGGCGGGCTGGTCCAGCGGCGAGCTTGCCATGTGATCGAGGATAGCCAGTCGCGCGCGGAGTACCGGTTGCGCGGGCATGTCGCCCGGATTGCCATGCACGGCACAATGGGCGGCATGAGACCCCTGCTGCGCCGTGCGTCCCGTAAGTCGCCCCAGGACCGCGTCGTCACGTTGATCGGGAAGCCCGGCTGTCATCTGTGCGATGCCGCCCGGGAGGTGGTGGCGGCGGTGTGCGAGGAGACCGGGGCCGCCTGGGAGGAACGGGACATCACCGCGGACGAGGAACTGCACCGGCTGTACTGGGAGCAGATCCCGGTGGTGCTGGTGGACGGTGAGCAGCACGATTTCTGGCGGGTGGACGCCGGGAGGCTGCGCAGCGCGTTGGGAGCTTGAGCCCGGTTTGGTTTAGCATGCGGGGTCGTTTTTTCCGTTCCGGTGCACATACGTGAGGAGTGTGACCAGGTGTCCCTGTTGATGCGTGTGGCACCGGTCACTTTGGACGGACAAAGCGGACACCATCTTTGTGCACGCGTTCACAAAGGCATAGCCTGGGCGCGACGGGGCGGTCTCGGCGCATGCGCCGTACGCAACCGCTCTCCGCTTGGCTCGACCGGCAGGAGCACCGTGGCAACTGGCCGAAACCACCGACCGGCGACGCGCAGCCGAGGAATCCCCGAGGCGACTGTCGCCCGGCTTCCGTTGTATCTGCGGGCGCTGACCGCGCTCTCCGAGCGCTCGGTGCCGACGGTCTCCTCGGAGGAGCTGGCCGGCGCCGCCGGGGTGAACTCGGCGAAGCTGCGCAAGGACTTCTCCTACCTCGGCAGCTACGGCACCCGGGGCGTGGGGTACGACGTCGAGTATCTCGTGTACCAGATCTCGCGTGAACTCGGGCTCACCCAGGACTGGCCCGTGGTCATCGTCGGCATCGGTAATCTCGGCGCCGCGCTGGCCAACTACGGCGGTTTCGCCTCCCGCGGCTTCCGGGTCGCGGCGCTCATCGACGCCGACCCGAAGATGACCGGCAAGCAGGTCGCGGGCATCGGCGTGCGGCACGTCGACGAACTCGAATCGATCGTGCACACCAACGGTGTCTCCATCGGTGTCATCACCACCCCGGCGGGCGCGGCCCAGCAGGTGTGCGAGCGGCTGGTGGCCGCCGGGGTCACCTCGATCCTGAACTTCTCCCCCACGGTGCTCTCGGTGCCGGAGGGGGTGGACGTGCGCAAGGTGGACCTGTCGATAGAGCTGCAGATCCTCGCCTTCCACGAGCAGCGCAAGGCCGCGGACGAGCTCTCGCGCGGCGTGCGGCCGCGCGGTGCCCGTACCGCCGCGCCCGCCGAGGGCGCCGACGGTGCCGGCGCGGAGCGGCCCAAGGGGCAGGGCCCCGACGGGGACATCCCGGCGGTGATGCCGGCATGACGCTGCTCGTGGTGGGAGTGAGTCATCGCAGCGCCCCGGTGAGCGTGCTGGAGCGCGCCGCGATCGCGCCCGGCGTACGCGCCGAGCTGCTGCACGATCTGCTGGCGGCCGAGCCGGTGCTGGAGGCGGCGCTGCTGTCGACCTGCAACCGGGTCGAGCTGTACGCGGACGTGGACCGGTACCACGCCGGGGTCGCGGAGCTGTCCGGGATGCTGGCGCGCTACGGCGGTGTCGGGCCCGACGAGCTGGACCCGTACCTGTACGTGCGGTACGAGGACGAGGCCGTCACCCATCTGTTCACCGTGGCCTGCGGGCTCGACTCGATGGTGGTCGGTGAGGGGCAGATCCTCGGTCAGCTGAAGGAGTCGCTGGCCCTCGCCCAGGAGGAGCAGACCGCCGGGCGGATGCTGAACGAGCTGTTCCAGCGTTCACTGCGGGTGGGCAAGCGCGCGCACAGCGAGACCGGCATCGACCGGGCCGGCCAGTCGCTGGTGACCTTCGGCCTCGGACAGCTGGGCCCCGACCGGGACCGGCCGCTCGCCGATGGCGCCCAGCCGGACATGTCGTGGGTGCGCGGGCTGCGCGCGCTGGTGATCGGCGCCGGGTCGATGTCGTCGCTGGCCGCGACGACGCTGGCGCGCGCCGGTGTCGCCGAACTGGTGATCGCCAACAGGACGCTGGAGCGCGCGGAGCGGCTCGCCGCCTCGCTGGACGCGGAGCGCGGCCCGGCCGCGGGACCCGACCACGCCGCGCACGGCACGGCCGCCGAGGGCGCCGCCGGTGACGGCGGGACCGCCGGCCCGGCCACCGTGCCCGCCCAGGGCGGGCAGCACGGCCGGATGTGCCCCGTCGGCGACGGCTGCGACCACACCCCGGCGCCCGCCGGGCCCCGGGCCCGCGCCGTACCGATCAACGCCATCTCCATCGCCGCCGAGCTGAAGCTCGCCGACCTCGTCATCTCCTGCACCGGCGCCACCGGCCTGGTGCTGTCCGCCTCCGCCGTCGCCGGCGCGCTGGGCGAGCGGCACGCCGGACAGGGCGAGCCCGCGCTGCTCGACCTGGCGATGCCGCGCGACATCGACGCGGCCGTGCACCGGCTGCCCGGGGTGCGCCTGGTCGACATCGAGTCGCTGGCCGCCGCCTCCGCCGACGCCCCGATGGCCGCCGACGTGCAGGCCGTGCGGGACATCGTCGCCCAGGAGGTCGCCGACTTCGGCGCCGCCCTGCGCGCCGCCTACATCACCCCCACCGTCGTCGCCCTGCGCGCGATGGCGGCCGACGTGGTCTCCAGCGAGCTGGCCCGGCTGCACGGCCGGCTGCCGGGGCTGGGCGAGAAGGAACGCGCGGAGGTCACCCACGCGGTGCGCCGCGTCGTCGACAAGCTGCTGCACGCGCCGACCGTGCGGGTCAAGGAGCTGGCCGGTGAGCCGGGCGGTGCCGATTACGCGGCCGCCCTGCGCGAGCTGTTCGATCTCGACCCGCACGCGGTGGCCGCCGGTGGCGGCAGCACCAGAAGTAACGCGGAACAGGAGCGGTCATGACCACCCCCCACCGGGCCCTGCGGCTCGGCACCCGGCGCAGTGCCCTCGCCATGGCGCAGTCCGGGATGATCGCGGACCAGGTCCGTGCCCTCACCGGGCGACCGGTCGACCTGGTGGAGATCACCACCTATGGCGACGTCTCCCGGGAGGCGCTGGCCACCATCGGCGGCACCGGGGTCTTCGTCTCGGCGCTGCGCGACGCGCTGCTGGCCGGCGAGATCGACTTCGCGGTGCACTCGCTGAAGGATCTGCCCACCGCGCAGCCCGCTGAGCTGGCCCTGGCGGCCGTGCCGGTCCGGGCGGACGCGCGGGACGCGCTGGTCGCCCGCGACGGGCTGACCTTCGAGCAGCTGGTGGTGGAGAACGGCGTCACCCGGATCGGCACCGGCTCGCCGCGCCGCATGGCGCAGCTGAACGCGTGGGCCCGCTCGCTGGGTTGCGAGTTGGACACGGTCGCCATCCGGGGGAATGTCGACACCCGGATCGGGTACGTGAGCGGCGGCGAACTCGATGCCGTCGTCCTCGCCTCCGCCGGGTTGCACCGGCTGGGGCGGGAAGCGGAGATCACCGACTTCCTGCCGCCCGACACAGTCCTGCCCGCCCCCGGCCAGGGGGCACTGGCGGTCGAGTGCGCCGCGTCGAACGCGGAGCTCGCCGCCCAGCTCGCGGAGCTGGACGACCCGTTCACCCGGGTCGCCGTCACCGCCGAGCGAAGCCTGCTCGCCGCCCTGGAGGCCGGTTGCAGCGCACCTGTGGGTGCGCTGGCCGACCTGCGGAGCGATGAGCGGGATGTCACCGAAATGCGCCTGCGCGGCGTTGTCGGCACGACCGACGGCGCCACGCTGGTGCAGCTGTCCACCACCGGTCCCGTACCGGCGTCGCCCGCCGAGGCGGTGGCCCACGCAGCACGTGTGGGTGCCGAACTCGCCCGGGAGATGCTCGCCAAAGGCGCGGCCGGTCTGATGGGGGAGCGAGCACTTTGAGCCCCACCGCCGCACGCATCCTGGCGGCCCAGCCGGCCGGTCACTCCGGTCCGTACCACGGGCACGTCACCTTTCTCGGGGCCGGACCGGGTGATCCGGGCCTGCTGACCCTGCGCGCCGTGGAGGCGCTGGCGCGGGCCGATGTCCTGGTCGCCGATCCACGCGCGTACGACGTGGTGCGCACACATCTGCGGCCCGGCACGGACACCCCGCTGCAGAACGCCGCCCTGGGCGCACCGGCCGCGGCGGCGAGTGATGCCGCCGATCTTGTCATGCGGGCCGCGCGCGGCGGCAAGCGGGTGGTCCGTGCGGTCGCCGGTGATCCGGGGATGGACGCGGACGCCACCGCCGACATGCTCGCGCTGGCCGCCGAGGGCATCACCTTCGAGGTGGTCCCCGGTATCGCGCACGCCGTGGGCGTGGCCGCGTACGCCGGGGTGCCGCTGCGCGACCCGGACGGCGCCGATGTGCGGTTCGTGGACGCGGCGACCGCCGACGAGCGGTGCTGGACCGAGGTCGGGACCTCCGACGCCACGGTGGTGGTGTCGGCGGTGCTGGAGTCGGTGGCCGGTACGGCGGCGCGGCTGATCTCCTCGGGCCGCAAGCCGGACACCCCGGTGTCGGTGACGATCGCGGGCACCACGACGCGGCAGCGCACGTGGTCGGCGACGCTGGGCACGGTGGAGCGCACGCTGAAGTCGGCGAAGGTGCTGCCCTCGGCCGAGGGCGACCGGCCGGTGATAGCGGTCGTGGGCGAGCGCGGGGCTCCGGAGTCGCGCGATCAGCTGGCGTGGTTCGAGTCCAAGCCGCTGTTCGGCTGGAAGGTGCTGGTGCCGCGCACGAAGGAGCAGGCGGCCTCGCTGTCGGAGCAGTTGCGCTCGTACGGCGCGGTGCCCAGCGAGGTGCCGACGATCGCGGTGGAGCCGCCGCGTACCCCGCAGCAGATGGACCGGGCCGTCAAGGGTCTGGTGACCGGGCGGTACGAGTGGATCGCGTTCACCTCGGTGAACGCGGTGCGGGCGATCCGGGAGAAGTTCGAGGAGTACGGGCTGGACGCGCGGGCGTTCGCCGGGATCAAGGTCGCGGCGGTCGGTGAGCAGACCGCCCGGGCGCTGATCGAGTTCGGTGTGCGGCCCGATCTGGTGCCCAGCGGCGAGCAGTCGGCGGCGGGGCTGCTGGAGGACTGGCCTCCGTACGACCCGGTCTTCGACCCGATCGACCGGGTGTTCCTGCCGCGTGCCGACATCGCCACCGAGACGCTGGTGGCGGGCCTGGTCGAGATGGGCTGGGAGGTGGACGACGTGACGGCGTACCGGACGGTGCGCGCCTCGCCGCCGCCGGCCGAGACCCGCGAGGCGATCAAGGGCGGTGGCTTCGACGCGGTGCTGTTCACCTCGTCGTCCACGGTGCGGAACCTGGTCGGCATCGCCGGCAAGCCGCACAACGTGACGGTGATCGCGTGTATCGGGCCGGCGACGGCCAAGACCGCGCAGGAGCACGGGCTGCGGGTGGACGTGCTCTCGCCCGAGCCGTCGGTGCACGCGCTGGCCGAGGCGCTCGCCCAGTACGGTGAGGAGCGCCGGGCGGCGGCCGTCGCCTCCGGCGAGGTGCTGAAGCGGCCGAGCGAGAAGCGTCCGCAGCGTCGGAGGGCCCGTACCTCGTGAGTGAGCCAGTGAGCAGCGGATACGGTTCTGCACCGGTCGCGCCTGCCGCGCCGTCCGCCGGGCCGGCCTTCCCGGCGGCGCGGCCCCGGCGGCTGCGGACCACCGCGGCGATGCGCCGGATGGTGGCCGAGCACCAGGTGCGTCCGGCCGATCTGGTGCTGCCCGCGTTCGTGCGGGAGGGCGTCGCGGAGCCGGTGCCGATCTCCTCGATGCCGGGCGTCGTCCAGCACACCCTGGACTCGCTGCGGAAGGCCGCCGCCGACGCGGTGGCGGCCGGGGTGAGCGGGATCATGCTGTTCGGGGTGCCGCTGGTCAAGGACGCGGTCGGTTCGGCCGGCACCGACCCGGACGGCATCCTGCAGCGGGCGCTGCGCGCGGTGCGGGCCGAGGTCGGCGACGAGCTGGTCGTGATGGCGGACACCTGCCTGGACGAGGTCACCGACCACGGCCACTGCGGGGTGCTGGACGCGCGCGGCCGGGTCGACAACGACGCCACGCTCGCCCGGTACGCCGAGATGGCGCTGGTGCAGGCGGACGCCGGCGCCCACATGCTCGGCCCCTCCGGGATGATGGACGGTCAGATCGGGGTGATCCGGGCGGCGCTGGACGCGGCCGGGCACCAGGACGTGTCGCTGCTGGCGTACACCGCGAAGTACGCCTCGGCGTTCTACGGCCCGTTCCGGGAGGCGGTGAACTCCTCGCTGCGCGGGGACCGCAAGACGTACCAGCAGGACCCGGCGAACGGGCGGGAGTCGATGCGCGAGCTGGCGCTCGACCTGGCCGAGGGCGCCGACCTGGTGATGGTGAAGCCGGGCATGCCGTACCTGGACGTGCTGCGCCGGGTGGCGGACGCGGTGGACGTGCCGGTGGCCGCCTACCAGATCTCCGGTGAGTACGCGATGGTCGAGGCGGCGGCCGAGAGGGGCTGGATCGAGCGGGAACGCGCGATCGACGAGACCCTGATGGCGTTCAAGCGGGCGGGCGCGGATGTGATCCTCACCTACTGGGCCACCGAGGCGGCCCGGCGGCTGGCAGGCTGAGGGCCGCAGCACCGGTACGCGGAACGACGCAGGAGAGAAGGCGCCATGAGCAGCACCGCCATACAGGAACCCACCGCCGCGCCCACCGCCGTGGTGAGCGGGGCGAGCAGCGGGATCGGCGCCGCCACGGCGCGCCGGCTCGCGGCGGCCGGGTACCGGGTGGTGCTCACGGCGCGCCGCGCCGAGCGGATCGAGGCGCTGGCGGGGGAGTTGACCCAGGCCGGGCACGCGGCCCTGGCGTACCCGCTGGATGTCACCGACCGGGCGGCGGTGGACGCGTTCGCGGCCTCGCTGGAGCGGGTGGACGTCCTGATCAACAACGCCGGCGGGGCGTACGGCATGGACAGCGTCGCGCAGGGTGATCCGGCGGACTGGCGCGCCATGTACGAGGTCAACGTGCTGGGTGTGCTGCACATGACGCAGGCGCTGCTGCCGGCGCTGGTCGCGAGCGGGGCCGGCACGGTGCTGGTGGTGTCCTCGACGGCCGGGCTCGACACGTACGAGGGCGGTGGCGGCTACGTGGCGGCCAAGCACGGGGCGCACGCGCTGACCGGGACGCTGCGGCTGGAGCTGGCGGGGGAGCCGGTGCGGGTGATCGAGATCGCGCCGGGGATGGTGGCGACCGAGGAGTTCTCGCTGAACCGCTTCGGCGGCGACGCGGAGCGGGCGGCGCAGGTGTACGCGGGGGTGGCGCAGCCGCTGACCGCCGATGACGTGGCCGACACCATCGCGTGGACGGTGACCCGTCCGGCGCACGTGAACGTGGACCTGCTGGTGCTCCGGCCGCGCGCGCAGGTTTCCAACACCAAGGTGCACCGGGAGAGCTGATGCCGGCACGGCCCGGGGTGGTGGCGGTGGCGCGGGCCCTGGCCCGCCCCGGGTTCGTGGTGCTGGCGGTGCGGGACGGCGTGGTGCTGGCCGAGGGTGCCGGCGGGTGGGCGGTGCGCTGGGGCGCGGGCCCCGAGGGGCCGGTCGAGCTGCCGGTGGGCAGGGGGGTCCCCCAGGCGGAAGGCCGGGGGAGGGTGCCGATGACCGTGGACACGGTGTTCGATCTGGCGTCGCTGACGAAGCTGTACACGGCGCTGCTGGTGGCGCGGGCGGCGGACGAGGGGCTGCTGGATCTGGACGCGCCGGTGGGCCGGTATGTGCCGGAGGTGACGGACGCGCGGGTGACGTTGCGTCTTCTGCTGGCGCACCGCGGTGGGATGGCGGCCGACCTGGACCTGGCCCCGTACGGTACGCGCGCGCTGCGGCTGGCGGCGGTGTTCGGGGAGCCGCCGGTGTATGTGCCGGGGGAGGGTGAGCGGTACTCCGACCTCGGGCTGATCACGGCCGGGGTGGCGGTGGAGCGGGCGGCGGGCGCCGCGCTGGATGTCCTGCTGGAGCGCTGGTTCACCGGGCCGCTGGGGCTGGTGGACACCGGGTTCCGGCCTTCCGCTGAGCGGGTGGCGCGGTGTGCGGCCACCGAGTACCAGCCGTGGACGGGGCGCGGGGTGGTGCGCGGTGAGGTGCACGACGAGAAGGCGTTTCTGCTGGGCGGGGTGGCCGGGCACGCGGGGGTGTTCGGTACGGCGCGGGAGGTGGCCGTGCTGGCCCAGGTGCTGCTGAACGGCGGCCGGTACGGGGGCGTGCGGGTGCTGAGCGAGGAGCGGGCGGCGCGGTGGCCGGGCTGGGAGCGGGACCGGCCCGCGTACATGGGCGCGCTGGCCTCGCCCCGTACGTACGGCCACACCGGTTTCACCGGGACGAGTGTGGTGGCGGACAGCCGGAGCGGCACCGTGCTGGTGCTGCTGACGAACCGGGTGCATCCGGGGCGGGAGCGGCCGGTGGCCGGGGTCCGGGCGGCGGTGGCCTCGGCGCTGTGAGGCCCGTCCCGGGTGGGACGGGCCGGCGGATCGCTCGCGGCCGGGGCCGGGTCAGCGCAGGTGGCAGGTCTTCAGGTAGCTGAGGAAGGACGCCTGGAGCCCGGTGACGTGGGTCTCCCGCAGCAGGACGTGTGTCACCTGCTCCGACCTTCCCCGGGTGTGCAGTTGTTCCACCGCCGTGAGGACGTGGCGGGCCATTCCGCGGTAGAACGGGATGTCGCCCAGCACTTCGGCTTCGTTCAGGGTGATGTGCAGCCGTGGGGCGGCGGCGTCCCCGTCCGGTTCCGGGAGGGCGTCGAGGAGGGTGAAGATCTGGCTGTCCTTACTGGCCACACCGGGGCTGCCCGCACCGACGCTGGCGAAGACCCCTGTCTCGCGCAGCCAGGAGTAGAGGGCGAAGAGACCTCCGTAGGAGTAGCCGAAGAGGCCGTGCCCGGACTCGCTGACCCGCAGCTTCGACCGCAGGTGGGGGTGGAGTTCGTCGGTCAGGAAGTCGAGGAAGACGTCGGCGTGGGCTTCCTTCAGCTCAGCGAGGTAGGCGTCGATCTGCTCCTGGGTCATCGTCCCCGACTCGCGGGCGGCGGCGAGGGTGGCCAGCGTGTCGTCACCGATGGGTTCGCCCGGCGGCACGAGGTCGCGGTTGCGGATCTGTGCCCAGGCTGCGGCCTCCTCGCCGGTGTAGCCGATGGTGACCTGGATGTAGGGGGCGATCGTCAGGTACGGGTCGGCCTGGCTGACGATGAGGGGCGCGGTGAGGCCGACAGTCCAGTTGCCGTCCAGCACGTAGATCAGCGGCAGCGGATCCGTGGACTCCGTGTAACCGGGGGGTGTGGTCACCCAGACGCCGTAGCGGTGCCCCGAGCGGGCGGTGATCTCCAGGTACTCGGTGTCCGGCAGGCAGCCGTGCCACATCTCGCTCATCGGGTTTCTCCCCTCCTGCGGCCGTGGTGCACGCGCAGGGCTGTAGCTGTACTCAACAGTGGTGAATTGATCTTGCGGTAATGTACTCAACAGTGGTGAAACTGTCAACGGAGGCCATGTGAGATCGCCGGTGGGGGAAGGGAAGAAGCGTCTCCTGGAGGCGCTGTTCGAGGAGTTCGGCGAGAACGGCCCCAGCCCGAACCTGTCGATGCGCCAAGTGGCGGAGCGGCTCGGCGTGCACCACACGCTGCTGACGTACCACTTCGGGTCGCGGCCGGGGCTGCTGCGTGCCGTGCTGGCGGAGGCGCGCCGCCGCGACAACCTCGTCATCGCCGCGACCGGCACCGAACTCGGCTTCGAGGCCCTGTGCAGAGCGATCTGGGACTTCTACTCGGACCCCGCGCACGAAGACCGCACGCACGCCTTCTTCCACCTGGTCGGGCTCGCCGTCTACGAACGCGACGCGTTCCAGGAACTCGTCGTCGACATCGATGGCCTGGCGCACCTGCTCGAAGCGGCGGCTCGTCGCGACGGCGCCACGGCGACCGGCGCCAGGCGGCAGAGCATCATCGCGACCGCGTGCCTGCGAGGACTCCTGCTGCAGCGGCTGCTGACCCCGGGCGCCGAGGTCGACGCCGCGGCCGAGCGCTTCATCACCTCGCTGGTGGCGTTCGAGGGCGAAAGCCGCGCGTCGTAGACCGGTCCGTGGGTCGTGCCCGCGCCCGCGCTCGACCCGGCGCCGCCCCCGCGTCGCATCGTACGGCCGTGCCCGGGCCCGGAGACGGCGGTGCCCCGCCCGCCGCGGGTGCGGCGGGCGGGGCGATGACGTGCTGTCGGGCCCTGGGGGTTACGGGACCTGGAGGAGCTTGTTCGGCGAACCGGTGCCGGGGCTGCCGACCTGGCCGGTGACGGAGGCCGAGTCCAGGGCGGACCAGACCTGGGCGGGGCTGGCGCTGGGGCTGCCGGCGAGGTAGAGGGCGGCGACACCGGCCACGTGCGGGCTGGCCATCGAGGTGCCGGAGATGGTGTTGGTGGCGGTGTCACTGGTGCGCCACGCGGCGGTGATGCTGGTGCCCGGGGCGAAGATGTCCACGGTCGCACCCCAGTTGGAGTAGCTCGCGCGGGCGTCGTTGTTCTGGGTGGCGCCCACCGTGATGGCCTCGGCGACCCGGGCCGGCGAGTAGTTGGCGGCGTTCGCGTTGCTGTTGCCCGCGGCGACGGCGTAGGTCACGCCGGAGGCGATGGAGTTGCGGACGGCCGCGTCCAGCGCCGTGTTGGCGCCGCCGCCCAGGCTGAGGTTGGCGACGGAGGGGCCGGAGGCGTTGGCGGTCACCCAGTCCACGCCGCCGATGACGGAGGCGGTGGTGCCGCCGCCGCTGTTGTCCAGGACGCGGACGGAGACCAGGTCGGCCTGCTTGGCCACGCCGTAGGCGGTGCCGGCGGCGGTGGAGGCGACGTGGGTGCCGTGGCCGTTGCCGTCCGCGCCGCCCTGGTTCCAGTAGTCGTAGCCGAAGCTGGCCCGGCCGCCGAAGTCCGCGTGGCTGTGGCGGATGCCGGTGTCGACGACGTAGATGGTCACGCCGTCACCGGCGGAGTCCGGGTAGTTGTACGTCTGGTTCAGCGGGAGGCTCGGCTGGTCGATGCGGTCCAGGCCCCAGGAGGGGGGGTTGACCTGGGTGGCGTCGAGAGACACCCGCTGGTTCTGCACCACTTCCTTGACCGACGGGTGCGCGGCCAGGGCGAGCGCGTCGGCCTCACTGGCCTCGATCTCGTAGCCGTTGAGGGCGTGCTCGTAGGTGGTGACGATCTCCGCGTCGAACTTGTCGGCCAGGTTCTCGGCGGCGACGGAGGCCGCGGAGAACGTGCTGTCCTCAAGTATGACGATGTAGCTGTCCTCTATCGTGCCCGGGGCGTCCGCGTTGGCGATGAAGCCCAGGGGCTGGTCGGCTGCGCCCGTGTTGGCCGAGGCGGGAAGTGCAACGCCGATGCCGAGTGCCACGACTGCGGCGGTGGCCAGAACGGTCTTGCGCATCGCTGCCATCTGAGGGGTCCTCCTCATAGAGGTGCTGCGGTGGGGGTGAACCGATGCATGGCGATCGTGGGCATGACACCCGCGATCGCTCAGCCGAAATCATTCGCCCCGGCAGAGGAGACCGGCAAGGGGGCGTCGGTGTTTGTCACGTATATGTCATGCGGCGGTCACGTAATGACACAACAGGCGTGATGTCGAAGGGGTATTCGGCAACTCAAACCACAAAGGGGGCGGGGAAACGCCAGAATTCTGGCAGCTTCCTCCGCCCCCACCGGGGGTGCCGACGCTGTGTCCTACAGGCGTTCGGGCGTCTCGATGCCCAGCAGCGACATGCCCTGGCGCAGCGTGCGTGCCGTCAGCTCGCACAGCAGCAGCCGGTTCTCCACCATGGCGGGCGACTCCGCCTTCAGCACCGGGCAGTTCTCGTAGAACGTCGCGTAGTGCGAGGCCAGTGCGTACAGATACCCCGTCAGCCGGTGCGGCTCGTAGTGCCGCGCCACCTCGTCCAGGGTCTGCCCGAACTCGTCCAGGTGCAGCCCCAGCGCCCGCTCGGCCGGGGCCAGCGGCAGTTCGGGGTGCGCCACCGCCCGCGTGATGCCCTGCTCACGCCCGCGCCGCAGGATCGACTGGATACGGGCGTAGGCGTACTGGAGGTACACGCTGGTGTCGCCGTTGAGCGAGACCATCCGGTCCAGGTCGAAGATGTAGTCCCGCGAACGGGAGGTCGACAGGTCCGCGTACTTCACGGCGCCGATGCCCACCTGGGTGGCGCGTTCGGCGATCTCCGCCTCGGGCAGCTCCGGCGCCTTCTCGCGGACGACCGAACCGGCCCGCTCCACCGCCTCGTCCAGCAGGTCCATCAGGCGTACGGTCTCGCCCGCCCGGGTCTTGAACGGCTTGCCGTCCTTGCCCAGCACGGAGCCGAACGGCAGGTGGTGCGCCACCCCGTCCGGCAGCCAGCCGGCCCGGCGGGCCGTCTCGAAGACCATCTTGAAGTGCAGCGCCTGCCGCGCGTCCACGATGTAGAGCAGGGTCTCGGCGCCCAGCACCCCCACCCGGTCGCGGATCGCGGCGAGGTCGGTGGCCGCGTACCCGAAGCCGCCGTCCGCCTTCTGCACGATCAGCGGGACCGGCCGGTCGTCGGGGCCCTTGACGTCGTCGAAGAACACGCACAGCGCGCCGTCCGAGCGGACGGCCACCCCGGACTCCTCCAGCTGACGCGCCAGCGTGGGCAGATCGCTGTTGTAGGCGGACTCGCCCACCGCGTCCTCGTCGGTCAGCAGCACGTCCAGCCGGTCGTACACGGCGTTGAAGTACAGCTTCGACTCGTCGACGATCCGCTGCCACAGCGCCAGCGTCTGCGCGTCGCCGGTCTGGAGCGCCGACACCCGGCGCCGGGCGCGCTCCTTGAACTCGGCGTCCGAGTCGAAGACGGCGCGCGAGGCCCGGTAGAGGTGGTTCAGCCGCGAGATCGCCGCCTCGCCGGCCTCCGTGCCGCCCTGGTGGTCCAGCTCGTCGGGGTGCTCGATCAAGTACTGGATCAGCATCCCGAACTGGGTGCCCCAGTCGCCGATGTGGTTGCGCCGGACGACCTTCTCGCCCCGGTGCTCCATCAGCCGCACCAGCGCGTCCCCGATCACCGTGGAGCGCAGGTGGCCGACGTGCATCTCCTTGGCGACGTTCGGCTGCGAGTAGTCGATGACCGTCGTGCCCGGGTCCGTGGCGAACGGCACCCCGAGGCGGTCGTCGGCGGCACGTGCGGCGAGGTTGGCGGAGATGGCCTCGTCGGTGACCGTGATGTTGAGGAAGCCGGGACCCGACACCTCGACATCCCTGATCGGCCCGTCCCCGCCGGTGGTGATCGCCGCCACCACCTCGGTGGCCAGCTCTCTCGGGTTGGACTTCAGCCGCTTGGCCAGCGCCAGCATCCCGTTCGCCTGGAAGTCCGCCCGGTCACTTCGTCGCAGCAGCGGGTCCGCACCGGCGGCCTCGGGCCGGGCGGCCCCGAGAGCCTCGGCGAGGCGCTGGTCGACGACGGTGGCAAGGGCGGGAACCGAGGACATGGGAGGGCGAGCCATTCCGTAGGAGACAATGGATTCGCGGAGTCAACGCGGATTCTGAGAATCTTCGTCAGTATCCCACGCGGACCGCCACCCGGTTTCAGCGCAAGCGCGGCAGAAGGAAGTGCACAGCAGTGGATCGGACCACCCCGGAGACCGACTGGGTCTCCCGGCTCGCGGACGAGGTCATCGCCGAGGCGGAGCAGCGCGCGCCCGGCAAACCCGTTGTCTGCGCCTCGGGGCTCAGCCCGTCCGGACCGATCCACCTGGGCAACCTGCGCGAGGTCATGGTGCCCCACCTGGTCGCGGACGAGATCAAGCGGCGCGGCGTCGAGTGCGTCCACCTGCTCTCCTGGGACGACTACGACCGGTTCCGCAAGGTCCCGGCCGGGGTCGACGGGGTCGACGCGTCCTGGTCCGAGCACATCGGCAAGCCGCTGACCTCCGTCCCGGCACCGGCCGGCAGCCCGTACGGCAGCTGGGCCGAGCACTTCAAGGCCCCGATGCTCACCGCCCTGGCCGAGATGGGCATCGAGGTCCGCGCGATCAGCCAGACCGAGCAGTACACCTCGGGCGTCTACCGCGAGCAGATCCTGTTCGCGATGCGCGAGCGGCGGCGGATCGACGCCGTGCTGGAGCGGTACCGCACCAAGGCGAAGGCGGCGAAGGCCGGGGGCGGCAAGCCCTCGCAGAAGGCCGTCGACGAGGCCGAGCTGGCCGCCGCCGAGGGTTCGGGCGCCGCCGCCGAGGACGACGGCAGCGCGGGCAGCGGCGACTACTACCCGTACAAGCCGTACTGCACCGTCTGCGAGCGGGACATGACCACGGTCACCGCCTACGACGAGGAGACCACCGAGCTGACCTACCGCTGCGAGGCGTGCGGGCACGGCGACACGGTGAAGCTCAGCGAGTTCGACCACGGCAAGCTGGTGTGGAAGGTCGACTGGCCGATGCGCTGGGCGTACGAGGGCGTCGTCTTCGAGCCCTCCGGCGTGGACCACCACTCGCCCGGCTCCTCGTGGGTGGTCGGCGGCCAGCTGGTCTCCGAGATCTTCGGCGGCAAGCAGCCCATCGGCCCGATGTACGCGTTCGTCGGCATCAGCGGCATGGCGAAGATGTCCAGCTCCAAGGGCGGGGTGCCGATCGCGGCCGACGCGCTGGAGATCATGGAAGCGCCGCTGCTGCGCTGGCTGTACGCGCGGCGCAAGCCCAACCAGTCGTTCAAGATCGCCTTCGACGGCGAGATCCAGCGCACCTACGACGAGTGGGACGCGCTGGCGAAGAAGGTCGCGGACGGCACGGCCCAGCCGGCGGACGTCGCCGCGTACCGGCGGGCGATCGGCACCGCGGCGGGCGAACTGCCCACCACGCCGCGCCGGCTGCCGTACCGGATGCTGGCCTCCGTGGTGGACATCACCACCGGCGACGACGAGCAGACCCTGCGCATCCTGAGCGAGCTCGACCCGGAGCACCCGGTCACCGACCTGGCACAGACCCGGCCGCGTCTTGACCGGGCGGCGCGCTGGGTGGCCACCCAGATGCCGGCCGAGGCCCGTACCCAGGTGCGCGCCGAGCCCGACACCGAACTGCTCGGCTCGCTGGACGAGACGCAGCGCGAGTCGCTGCGGCTGCTGCGGGAGGGCCTGGCCGACCACTGGTCGCTGGACGGACTGACGACGCTCGTCTACGGGGTGCCGAAGATCCAGGCCGGGCTCGACCCGGAGGCGAAGCCGACGCCCGAACTGAAGGTGGCGCAGCGGAGTTTCTTCGCGCTGCTGTACCGGCTGCTGATCGGCAAGGAGACCGGTCCGCGGCTGCCCACGCTGCTGCTGGCGGTGGGGGCGGAGCGGGTGCGCGTCCTGCTGGGCGGTTAGGCCGGGCCGGGCCGCCCGTCGGGCGGCCCGGAGGCCATCGCCGCGCGCCCGCGCCGCCCTGCCGCGGCCGGCTCAGACGCTGGTGCCCATGTCGGCGTTGTAGCGCTCCTTGAAGCCGTGGTTGCGCATGAAGTCGCGCACGTGCTGCTCGGTCAGCAGATTGCCGTGCGGGTCGGTGACGTTGTAGCGGTCGTTCAGCATGAGGGAGAGCTGGCGGGCGGTGGGGAAGGCGTCGTGTTCGACGACGTACTGGTGGAACGCCTGGTAGTACAGCTCGTCCTGGGCCAGGTCGTCCGGCAGTTCGACGGGCTCCTGCGGGGGCTCCTCGCCGCCGGCGCCGCTGCGCTGGGCCGGCAGCAGCCCGGGGGCCGGTGCCTGGCCGAGGGTGCGGCGGCGGCCCGGGGCGACCGGGACGGTGGCGTCGGGGTACGGGTCCGGGTCCGGCTCGGGCGCGTACTCGGGCGCGGCCTGTCCGGCGTCCTCCGGTACGGGGGCGGGCTCCGCGTGTTCCGGCGTCCCCATTCCGGACGGTTCCGGCTCCCGCGCGTGCTGCGTCCGGGGGTCGTACCACTCCTCGCGCTCCGGCCGGGGCTGGAGCACCGGCAGTTCGGGCAGCGGGATGCGGGGCGGCTGCACGGCCCGGGGGGCCTGTTCGTCGGTCTCGGTGCGCCGGGCGGTGGCGGGGAGGGCCGTCTCCGAGAGCGGGACGCCGAAGCGGGCCAGCTTCAGCGGCATGAGTTCCTCGACCGGTGCGCGGCGGCGCCAGGCGCGGCCGTATTCGGCGCGCAGCCGCGTCTGGTAGACGAGGCGGTCCCGTTCCATGGTGATGACCTCGTCGTAGGACCGCAGTTCCCACAGCTTCATGCGGCGCCACAGCCGGAAGGTGGGGATGGGGGAGAGCAGCCAGCGCCACATGCGGACGCCCTCCATGTGCTTGTCCGCCGTGATGTCGGCGACCCGCCCGATGGCGTGCCGGGCCGCCTCCACGGTGATGACGAAGAGCACGGGGATGATCGCGTGCATGCCGACGCCCAGCGGGTCGCCCCACGCGGCGGCGCCGTTGAAGGCGATGGTGGCGGCGGTGAGCAGCCAGGCGGTCTGGCGCAGCAGGGGGAACGGGATGCGCAGCCAGGTCAGCAGCAGGTCCAGGGCGAGCAGGACGACGATGCCCGCGTCGATGCCGATCGGAAAGAACGGCGAGAACGCGCCGAATCCTTTCTTCTCGGCCAGATCACGGACCGCCGTGTACGAGCCGACAAAGCCGATGGCGGCGATGACGACCGCCCCGGCCAGGATGATGCCGACCAGGACGCGGTGTGCGCGTGTGAGTTTGATCGCGGCCACCCGCGGGCCTCCCCGTAATGAAACTGGTGTTCCCTCGCGGGGCAAGACTCGCACACCGCGGATCCGGCTGCCGTGGCTCGGTTACTCGTCGTCCTTCTTGTCCGTGTCCGCGCCATCCTCCGCGCCGTCCGCGTCCTGGCCCTCGTCCGCCGCCGTCGCGCCGAGCCGCTCCACGGCCTCGGCCGCCGCCGTCTCGGCGCGCTCCTTGATGCCCTTGGCGCCCGGCAGGTCATCGCCCTCCAGGCCGGTGCCCGCGTAGTCGACCGTGATCACGACGTTGCCCGTGCGCACGACGACCCGCTGCTGGCGGAAGTCCTGCTGGTCGTCGTCGATGTCCTTCTCGGCGTTGTACGCGAGGGTGACCGCCGAGTCGCCGGTGCCGGCCAGCTCCTCCTGGTCGACGTCGCTGTTGGCGCCGTCGCCGGTGATCTCCTCGATCTGCTGCGCGATGAAGCCCTGCGCCCGGTCGTCGCCGCTGCCCAGCGACAGGTCCGACTCGAAGCGGCGCAGCGAGACGGTCAGCGAGCGGTACTGGTACTCCTTGAGCCCGCTCCACAGGCAGGTGCCGGAGAGCGAGGTGTCGTTCGAGGTCAGCGCCGAGCCGCCCTCGGGGTCGGCCTTGGGCACCAGGTCACCGGCGGTGTCCGCGCTGATCGTGGCGCAGGGGTTGGGCAGGTCGGTGAACCGTACGGGCTCGGGCTCCGGAGCGCTCTGCTCCTCGCCGGCCGCGGAGTCGTCCTTGGCGTCGTCGCCGGAGGGGGAGGAGGAGCAGCCGGCGATCAGCAGGGCCGGAACGGCGGCCCAGGCCAGCGCGCGCAGGGCGCCTCGGGGAGTCGCGGTGGGGTGCATGATCTCTTCGCTTCCGTTAATCCAGGGGGCGCTCGGGACGGTGCGCCGCACAGCACGGTACGCCCTCGGCCCGCCGGGGGTGCTAATCGTCGAACCCGCCCGCCAGGTGCCGGCCCACCCGCTGGGCGCCGTCCTGGAGTGGTCCGCTCTCGGGTGGTGCGCCGGTGCGGGTGGTGATCTCGGTGTAGTGGACGGTGGCGATGACGTTCGCGCTGCGGAACGCCACGGTCACCTCGCGGTGTGCTCCGGTGGTGGTGGTGCTGAGCCGGTCGTCGAGGTAGGCGTCGTGGCCGATGCCGATGTCGCGCGGGACGGGGTTGCCGTCGCTGTCGGTGCCGGTGGCGGCTCCGGCGTCGGTACCGCTCTCGGTGTCGTCGCTGTCCGCGTCGCCGTCCGCGTCGCCGTCACCGGTGTCATCGCCGGTGTCGTCGCCGTCCTGCGGGGCGTCGGGTGACCCGGGTGCGTCCGGGTCCTCGGGAGCGTCGGGGGAGGGGAGGCCGGCCTCGGTGGCGCGGTCGGCGAAGTCGAGTTCCGCCTGGTCGTCGTCGCTGACCTGTGGGTCGTAGGAGATGACCCGTTCGAAGTCGACGGTGAGCCGCAGGGTGTTGCCGCTCTCCGGGTCCGTGCCCTGCCAGGTGCAGCCGCTGCGGCGGCCGGAGTCGTACGTCTCGGTGGGCGTGCCCCGGTACACCTCGGGTGCCGCGTCGGGCAGCAGCCGTTGCAGGGTGCTCTCGCTGACGGAGCCGCAGGGTTCGGGGAGCGCCGAGTACCGTCCGGGCTTGCCGGGCCCCGAGGCGCTGCCGCTGGGGCCGGAGCCGCCGGTGCCGCTCTGGGTGCCGGAGTCGCCGCCGCACCCGGCGGCGAGCGCGCACAGCGCCACGGCGGCGAGGGTGGTGCGTACCACTGCTGCCGCACTGCGCATGGCTGTCTCCCGGTCCGTGTGTCGCGCTGACGTGGTCAGGGGGTCATGTCTACCGCACACCCCGGCCGGGCGCCCGTCCGGTTGCCGCAATAAGGTAGTTTGTCTTATTTCTGGTGGCCAGGGGGTCGGCGGAAGGCACGGCGGTAGGTGTGCGGGCTGACACCGGCGGTGCGTTCGAAGCGGTCCCGGATGGCGGCCATCCGTCGGAACCTGGCAATCACGCCGCTGTGCGGTGCGGTGCCGCCCGCCTAGCGTCGAGGGTGCTCCGGCTCCGTTCCGCGATGTTGAGGAAGCGCCATGCCCGTTCAGATCGTCCTGTCCGACGGCTTCGAACCGCTCGCTGCCGTCGCCCCCTTCGAGGTCCTGCACGCAGGCGCCTGCGGGAGCGTGACCGCGTGAGCCTGCGCCACTACCTCCGCCGCCCACCGGCCGTGAGCGCGGCCGAGGCGATCCGCCTCGTCGCGGACGGCGCCCTCGTCGTGGACGTACGCCGTGCTTTCGAGTGGAATCGGACCCACATCCCGGGCGCCGTGCACCTGCCGCTCGAAGTCCTGCCCGAACGCTGCCCGGAACTCCCCGAGGACCGGCTGCTGATCACGTTCTGCACCGGTGGCATCCGGTCGGCGGGCGCCGCGAACCTGCTGGTCGAAAACGGCTTCGAGGCCGTCAACATGAGCCGGGGCCTCGTCGACTGGCGCGCCGCGGGCGGTCCGCTCACCACCCGGTGACGCGCCCGCGCGGGCGAGATCCGCCCGGGCGGACCGGGTCAGGTGCTCAGGGCCAGACCAGGCAGTACGGCTGGTGGCCGGCCTCGTGGAGGCGGCGGGAGAAGTCCTGCCACTCGTTCAGCAGCCGGTAGACGCCGAAGGCGTCGCTGGGGCCGCGCCGGTCGGGGACCGTGGACCAGATGAAGGCCGCCGCGCCCACCGTCTCGTCGCCGATCGCGCGCAGCGGGTCCACGGCGGTGGTGGGGAGCTTGACCACGGCGTAGTCCGGGTGCAGCACCACCAGTTCCAGCGGCGGGACCCGGTGCAGGGGTATGCCCTCGATGCCGGTGAGCACCATGGCGGCCATCGTCTCGGGCTTGATGCGGGTGAACATGCCCTGGCCCAGTTCGTCGCCGCCCAGCTCCTCGGGGCGCATCGACAGCGGCACGCGGGCCGCGGTGGCGCCGTCGGGGGCACCGAAGTATTTGTAGGTCACGGACAGCCTGCCGTTGCCGAGCCGGATCTCGCTCTCACCGCCGCCCGCGCCGGGCGCCGGGACACCGGTGCCTCCTGGGGCGCCGCCCTCACCCTTGCGGCGGTGCCGGCCACGGCGTGAGCGCGGGCGCGGGGCAGGCTCGGGACCGAGGTCCCCTTCGCCCAGTCCGCCTCCGCGCTGCATGCCACCGCCCCGCCTCGGCGCGGTCCCCGCCGCGCAACCCGATCATCGTCTCAGAGGACCTCCCCCGACAGGCGCTCGCGAAACGCCCGAACGCACAGCTGTCTGGAGGCTCTGCCACCATGGAACGCGTGACGCACACCTCTGAGGCCACCCCAGTTTCGCAGACACTCTTCTCCCGCGCAGCCAGTGTGACCCCCGGCGGCGTGAACTCTCCGGTGCGCGCCTTCGGCGCGGTGGGCGGAGTGCCCCGGTTCATGGCATCCGGGTCCGGTCCGTACGTGACCGACGCGGACGGGCGGGAGTACGTCGATCTGGTGTGCTCCTGGGGGCCGATGATCCTCGGCCACGCGCACCCGGCCGTCATCGACGCGGTCCAGGCGGCCGTGGCCAAGGGCACCTCCTTCGGTACCCCCACCGAGGGCGAGGTGGCCCTGGCCGAGGAGATCGTCGCCAGGATTCCCCCGGTGGAGCGCGTACGTCTGGTCTCCTCGGGTACGGAGGCCACCATGTCCGCGATCCGGCTGGCCAGGGGCTTCACCGGCCGCGAGAAGATCATCAAGTTCGCCGGCTGCTACCACGGCCACGTCGACGCGCTGCTGGCCCAGGCCGGCTCCGGCGTCGCGACCTTCGCGCTGCCCGACACCCCCGGCGTCACCGGCGCCGCCGCCGGCGAGACGGTGGTGCTGCCGTACAACGATCTGGAGGCGGTGCGCGCCGCCTTCGCGCGTCACCCCGGCGAGATCGCCTGCGTCATCACCGAGGCCGCCCCCGGCAACATGGGCGTCGTGCCGCCGCTGCCCGGCTTCAACCAGGGCCTGAAGGACCTGTGCGCCGAGCACGGCGCGCTGTACATCTCGGACGAGGTGATGACCGGCTTCCGGGTCAGCCGCCAGGGGTGGTACGGCCTGGACGGGGTGACCCCCGACCTGATGACGTTCGGCAAGGTGATGGGCGGCGGCTTCCCGGCCGCGGCCTTCGGCGGGCGCGCGGACGTCATGGAGCGCCTGGCCCCGGCCGGTCCCGTCTACCAGGCGGGCACCCTGTCCGGGAACCCGGTGGCCACCGCCGCCGGGCTCGCCCAGCTGCGGCTGCTGGACGACGCCGCGTACGCCGTCGTCGACGACGCCGCGGCCAAGGTACGGGCGCTGGTGACCGCCGCGCTCGCCAAGGAGGGCGTCCCGCACACCATCCAGTGCGCGGGAAGCATGTTCTCCGTCTTCTTCACCGAGGCGTCCGTCCCCGACTACGCGGCGGCACGCGCTCAGCAGACCTTCCGGTTCACGGCCTTCTTCCACGCCATGCTGGACCAGGGGGTCTACCTGCCGCCGTCGGCCTTCGAGGCGTGGTTCCTGTCCACGGCCCACGACGAGCGCGCCCTGGAACGCATCGCCGACGCCCTGCCGGGCGCCGCCCGCGCCGCCGCCGAGGCCACCGCCACCGCATAAACCGATCTGGAGCGTTACCTAGTGAGCAGCGAGAACAGCGAGAAGAGCGACAGCGGCGACAGAGTGCGCACCACCGTCCACCTGATGCGCCACGGTGAGGTCCACAACCCCGACGGGCTGCTGTACGGGCGCCTGCCCGGCTACCACCTGTCCGAACTGGGGGAGCGGATGGCCGAGGTGGTGGCCGAGTCCCTGACCGGGCACGACATCACCCACGTGGTGGCCTCCCCGCTGGAGCGCGCGCAGGAGACCGCCGAGCCGGTCGCCAAGGCGCACGGACTGCCGGTGGCCACCGACGGGCGGCTGATCGAGGCCGCCAACGTCTTCCAGGGCAAGAGCTTCGGCGTCGGGGACGGCTCACTGCGCCACCCGGGCAACTGGAAACACCTGCGCAACCCGTTCCGGCCGTCCTGGGGCGAGCCGTACGTCGAGCAGGTGGTGCGGATGAAGAGCGCCCTGGACGCGGCCCGCGACGCGGCGCGCGGCCACGAGGCGGTGTGCGTCAGCCACCAGCTGCCGATCTGGATCGTCCGCAGCTTCGTCGAGCACCGCAGGCTGTGGCACGACCCGCGCAACCGGCAGTGCACGCTCGCCTCGCTGACGAGTTTCACCTACGAGGGCGACCACATCGTCTCGGTGCGGTACTCGGAGCCCGCGCTGGAGCTGGTCCCGCCGCATCTGCGGGCGGGCGGCAAGCCGAAGAAGGGCGCGAGCAAGGGCTTCGGCGCGTAGCCGACGCCCGCCGGAGCAGGGGTGTTCTCCCAGCTCAACGGGGCTGGATTCGGGACAAGGGGGGCGCGGAAGATCGCCTCGGGGCGCATGGGAAACTTTTCACATGATCGAGAGCCGCACATCCCTGCGCCGTCGACACCTCGGGTTCAGCGCCGCCGCAGTGGCCCTGACCGCCGCCCTCACCGCCTGCTCCGGTGCTTCGGCCGGGCCCTCCGGTGGCGACAGCAACATTGTGCAGGGCACCGGCCAGATCACCCATGTCGCGGCCGGTGACCGGCAGCCGCTGCCCGACCTCAGCGGGGAGACCACCGAGGGCGAGCAGCTCGACCTGGCCGACTACCGGGGCCAGATCGTGGTGGTCAACGTCTGGGGATCGTGGTGCGCCCCCTGCCGCGCCGAGGCGCCGAACCTGGTGGCGGTCGCCGAGGACCTCGCCGATGACGGGGTGCAGTTCGTCGGCATCAACACCCGTGATCACAGTGCGGCGAACGCCCGCTCCTTCGACGAGCGGTTCGGCGTGCCGTACCCCAGCCTCTACGACCCGCAGGGCAAGCTGCTGCTCCAGTTCCCCAAGGGCAGCCTCAACCCGCAGGCGATCCCCTCCACCCTGGTCATCGACCCGGAGGGCAACATCGCGGCCCGCGCGCTGAAGCCGCTGACCGAGGAGGAACTGCGGGCGGCCATCGAGCCGGTGCTGGCGGAGACCGCCGACGCCGCGGGCACAGCCGGGACCGGCGAGGACACCGGGACCGACGACACCACCGAGAAGTGACCCGGACATGCACTCCGTCACCCTCGCCGCCGTCACCGACTCCAACGAGACGATACTGACCGGCGCCCTGCTGCTGGCCATACCCCTCGCCCTGTTCGGCGGCCTCGTCTCGTTCTTCTCGCCCTGCGTCCTGCCGCTGGTCCCCGGCTACCTCTCCTATGTCACCGGGGCGAGCGGCGCCGACCTCAAGGACGCGCGGCGCGGCCGGATGTTCGTGGGCACCTTGCTCTTCGTTCTCGGCTTCACCGCGGTCTTCGTCTCCACCGGCGCGCTGTTCGGCGAGTTCGGCCGCACCCTGCTGGAGCACCGCGAACTCCTCAACAAGATCGCCGGCGTGCTCATGGTGATCATGGGCCTGCTGTTCATGGGCCTGCTGCCCCGGCTGTCAGGGCGACAGTTCAAGCTGCCGGTCAAGCCCGGGGTCGGTCTGGCCGGCGCGCCCCTGCTGGGCGTGGTGTTCGGCATCGGCTGGACCCCGTGCATCGGCCCCACCCTCGCCTCCGTGCAGTTCCTGGCCTTCAACGAGGCCACCGCCGGGCGCGGCGCGCTGCTCACCGTCTTCTACTGCCTGGGCCTGGGCGCGCCGTTCATCCTGGCCGCGCTGTTCTTCCGCCGGGCGCTGGGCGCCTTCGCCTGGTTCAAGCGCCACTACGTGTGGGTCATGCGCCTGGGCGGGCTGATGATGATCGTGACGGGCGTGCTGCTGTTCACCGGCACCTGGGACCGTCTGGTGTACGACCTTCAGGTGTGGTCGTCCGAGTTCGACGTTTGGATCTGAACACCATGGCCAGCGACAACCTGAACGACGACCGCGACGACCGCACCCGTACGGACGGCCGGGACGGAACGGACGAGGCCGCGGCCACCGCCGGCCTGTCCACCGCCCCCGCCCAGGACGAGGAGGGCACGGCCGCGGAGCGGCCCGGCGAGAGCACCGCCGTGCACGGCTCGTTCGGCGGCGTACGGGGCCCGGGCGCCGCCGGCACGGCCCGGTGGCTGGGACGCGAGGCGGTGGGCTGGACGCGCTGGATGTGGCGCCAGCTCACCTCGATGCGGGTCGCGCTGATCCTGCTGTTCCTGCTCGCGCTCGGCGCCATCCCCGGCTCCCTCATCCCGCAGAGCGACGTGAACGCGCTCCTCGTCGAGCAGTTCAAGGCCGACAACCCGACACTGGGCTCGCTCTACGAGCGGCTCCAGCTGTTCGAGGTGTACTCCTCGGTGTGGTTCTCGGCGATCTACATCCTGCTGTTCATCTCGCTCATCGGCTGCATCGTCCCGCGCACCTGGCAGTTCGTGGGCCAGCTGCGCGGCCGTCCGCCGCGCGCCCCGCGCCGCCTGGACCGGATGCCCGCGTACACCACCTGGCGCACCGACGCCGAGCCGGCCACGGTGCTGGACTCGGCGCAGCGGCTGCTGAAGCGCCGCTGGTTCCGTACCGCCCCCGCCCCGGACGGGGGCTCGGTCGCCGCGGAGAAGGGCTATCTGCGCGAGGCCGGCAACCTGCTCTTCCACATCTCGCTGATCGTGCTGCTGGTCGCCTTCGGCACCGGCCAGCTGTTCTACTCCGAGGGCGGCAAGCTGGTCATCCAGGGCGACGGGTTCTCCAACACGCTGCCCCAGTACGACGACTTCTCCTCCGGGTCGATGTTCGACGTGGACCACGACCTGGACCAGTTCGGTTTCACGCTGAACGAGTTCACGGCCGAGTTCTCCCGCGAGGGCCCCGACCTGGGCACCCCCACCGAGTTCCGGGCCGACATCACCTACTGGCTGCCGGACGGCACCGAGACCGACGCCACCGTCCAGCCCAACAACCCCGTCCACATCGGTGACTCCAAGGTCTATCTGCTGGGCCACGGCTTCGCCCCGGTCATCACCGTCACCGACGGACAGGGCCGCACCGCCTTCTCCGGGCCGGTGCCGTTCCTCCCGCAGGACACCGGGCTCACCTCCACCGGCGTGGTCAAGGTGACCGACTACCTCGACGAGAACGGCGACCCCGAGCAGCTGGGCTTCCAGGGCTTCTTCAACCCCAGCTACGCCATCGACGCGGAGCGCGGCCCGCACTCCACCTTCCCCGACCCCGACCTGCCGGTGCTCACCCTCACCGCCTACCACGGCGACCTGGGCCTGGACTCCGGCATCCCGCAGAACGTCTACCAGCTCAACACCCGCAAGCTGGAGCAGTTCACGTCCGAGGACGGCGAGCCGTTCCGCTTCGACCTGCTGCCCGGTGAGTCCATCGACCTGCCGGAGGGCAAGGGCACCCTCACCTACGAGAGCTACCAGCGCTGGGCCACCTTCCAGATCACCACCAAGGCCGGCAACGGCTGGGCGCTCGCCGGCTCGCTGGCCGCCGTGGTGGGCCTGGCCGGGTCGCTGATGCTCCAGCGCCGCCGGGTGTGGGTACGGGCCACCACCGACGGCGCGGGCCGTACCGTGGTCGAGCTGGCGTCGCTCGGCCGCACCGAGTCGGCGAGGATCCCGCACGAGCTGGCCGACCTCGCCGCCGCCCTGCAACCGGACGCCCCCCTGATCCCCGAGACCTCCGAGACTTCCGAGTCCTCCGACGCCGCGGATTCCGCCGACTCCCCCGAGTCCTCCGAGTCCTCCGGGTCCGCCACGACCGCCAAGTCTCCGAAGTCTTCCGAGTCCTCTGACGACCAAGGAGCGCGCGCATGAATCTCGCCATGAGCGAGGAGCTCGCCGACCTCAGCAACTACCTGATCTATTCGGCGATGGCGGTCTACTCCCTCGCCTTCCTCGCCCACATCGCCGAGTGGCTCTTCGGCAGCCGCTCCAAGGTCGCCAGAACGGCGGCGGCCCTGACCGAGGACAGCGAGGCGGCGGCCGTACCGGCGCAGCGGTCCACGATCAGCGTGACCGTACGCGGCAAGGGCGGCGCCACCGACGTCCTGGAGCGGCCCGCGGTCATCACCCGTTCCGCGAGCCCGCGGCGCGACGCCGTCCCGGACGGCCCCGGCCCCTCCGGCGGGGACGAGAAGGGCGACCTGTACGGCCGGATCGCCCTCTCGCTGACGGTGCTGGCCTTCCTCATGCACTTCTCGGCGGTCCTGGTGCGGGCCATCGCCGTGGAGCGGGCCCCGTGGGCCAACATGTACGAGTTCTCCACCGCCTTCTCCATGACGGCGGTGGCCGCGTACCTGCTGTTCCTGCTGGCGAAGAAGAACGTCGGCTGGCTGGGCCTGCCGCTGGTCACCACCGTGCTGCTGGACCTGGGCCTGGCCGTGGCGGTGCTCTACACCGAGAGCACCCAGCTGGTGCCCGCGCTGGACTCGGTGTGGCTGTGGATCCACGTCGCGCTGGCCATCACCTGCGGGGCGCTGATGTACCTGGCGGTGGTCTCCACCGTGCTGTTCCTGTTCCGCGACTCCTACGAGAACAAGATCGCCTCCGGCGGCACCCCCGGGCGCCTGGCGACCTCGGTGATGGAGCGGCTCCCGGCGTCCGTCTCGCTGGACAAGTTCGCCTACCGGATCACGGCCGCCGTCTTCCCGGTGTGGACCTTCACGATCGTGGCGGGCGCCATCTGGGCCGAGAACGCCTGGGGCCGCTACTGGGGCTGGGACCCCAAGGAGGTCTGGGCGTTCATCACCTGGGTCGCCTACGCCGCGTACCTGCACGCGCGCGCCACGGCCGGCTGGAAGGGGCGCAAGGCCGCCTACCTGGGCATCGCCGGCTTCGTCTGCTACCTGATCAACTACTACGGTGTGAACATGTTCGTGAACAGTCTGCACTCGTACTCGGGCGTCTGAGCCCGGCCGGGCCGGACGGCGGGGCGGGAACCCGCCGTCACTTGGCCGGAGGGTCCTGCGGGCCGCCGTCGTCGGAGTTCTTGTCCTCCTTGCGGAGGTCCTCCTCGCGGCGCCGCAGGTCCTCCTCCCAGTTCTCCAGGAGTTCCTTGTCCTTGGCGTTCTCCTCGCGCTGCTTCTCGTCGTTCAGCGAGCGCAGGAAGTCGGGGTTGTCGTCGGGGGCGACCCAGCCGCCACCGCCGGACCTGCGGCCCCTGGCCTGCCCGCCGCCGTTGCCGACGGCCGCGGCACCGCGCTGGCGCCCCACGAAGATCCACGCGATCGGGCCGATCAGCCAGGCGAAGACGATCAGCAGCAGCCAGACCAGCTTCGGAAGATGCTTGACATCCTCGTCCTTGGTGCTGATGCAGTCCACCAGGGCGTAGATGGCGAGCGCGATCGGTACCAGAAACATCAGCACCCTGAGCATTGTGGTCCCCCTGGGGAAGTGTGGCCACGGTCGGGGCGGGGCCCCCTGACTAAGGCCAGGGTAATGCGTCGGCAATACTGAGGCGCATGGCATACGACGACCTGCGCGCACTGCTGAAGGCCCTGGAGAAGGACGGGGAGCTGAAGCGGGTGAGGGCGGAGGTCGATCCGCACCTCGAAGTGGGCGAGATCACCGACCGCGTCAACAAGGCCGGCGGCCCCGCGCTGCTCTTCGAGAACGTCAAGGGCTCGACGATGCCGCTGGCCATGAACGTGTACGGCACGGACCGCCGGCTGCTGAAGGCGCTGGGCCTGTCCTCGTACAACGAGATCAGCGAGAAGATCGGCGGCCTGCTGAAGCCGGAGCTGCCGCACGGCTTCACCGGGGTGCGGGAGGCGTTCGGCAAGCTCGGCGCCATGACGCACGTGCCGCCGAAGAAGGTCAAGAGCGGCCCGGTGCAGGAGGTCGTCCTCAAGGGCGACCAGGTGGACCTGGAGGCGCTGCCCGCGCTGTTCACCTGGCCCGAGGACGGCGGCTCCTTCTTCAACCTGGGGCTGACCCACACCAAGGACCCCGACAGCGGCGTGCGCAACCTGGGCCTGTACCGGCTCCAGCGGCACGACAAGCGCACCATCGGCATGCACTGGCAGATCCACAAGGACAGCCGCAACCACTACCAGGTGGCGGCCCGGCGCGGTGAGCGGCTGCCGGTCGCGATCGCCTTCGGCTGCCCGCCGGCCGTCACGTACTCCTCCACCGCGCCGCTGCCCGGCGACATCGACGAGTACCTCTTCGCCGGTTTCCTCCAGGGCAAGCGGGTGGAGATGGTGGACTGCGTGACGGTGCCGCTCCAGGTGCCCGCGCACGCCGAGGTCGTCCTGGAGGGGTGGCTGGAGCCGGGGGAGATGCTGCCGGAGGGCCCGTACGGGGACCACACCGGCTTCTACACCCCGCAGGAGCCGTTCCCGGCGCTGACCATCGACTGCGTGACGATGCGGAAGAAGCCGATGTTCCAGTCGATCGTGGTGGGCCGGCCGCCGACCGAGGACGGGCCGCTGGGGCGGGCGACGGAACGCTTCTTCCTGCCGCTGCTGAAGATCATCATCCCGGACATCGTGGACTACCACCTGCCCGAGGCGGGCGGCTTCCACAACTGCGCGATCATCTCGATCGACAAGAAGTACCCGAAACACGCGCAGAAGGTGATGTCGGCGGTGTGGGGGGCCCACATGATGTCCCTGACCAAACTGATCATCGTCGTGGACGCCGACTGCGATGTGCACGACCTGCACGAGGTGGCGTGGCGGGCGCTGGGCAACACGGACTACGCCCGCGACCTGCTGCTCACCGAGGGCCCGGTCGATCACCTGGACCACGCCTCCTACCAGCAGTTCTGGGGCGGCAAGGCCGGCATCGACGCCACCGCGAAGTGGCCCGAGGAGGGCTACACCCGCGACGGCGGCTGGCCGCACATGGTGGTCTCGGACCCGGATACGGCGGCCCTGGTCGACCGCCGCTGGAAGGAATACGGACTATGACCGCCCTCCCCGCCTCAGCCGGCCGGCCCGCCCCCGCGGCGGTGCCGGGCCGGCTCCGCGCGTTCTTGAACGTGGTGATGTTCGAGCACTCGATCTTCGCCCTGCCCTTCGCGTACACCGCCTCCCTGACGGCGATGTTCCTGTCCGAGGGCCGGCGGATCGAGTGGGACACCCTGGGCCTGGTCACGGCCGCCATGGTGGGGCTGCGGTCCTTCGCGATGGCCGCCAACCGGATCATCGACCGCGAGATTGACGCGCGTAACCCGCGCACCCGGGGCCGCGAGATGGTGACGGGCGCGCTGTCGGTGCGGGCCGGCTGGATCGGCGCGGCCCTCACCCTGGCCCTGTTCCTGGGAGCCGCGGCGCTGCTGAACCCGCTGTGCCTGGTGCTGGCGCCGGTGGCCGTGGTGCCGATGGTCGTCTACCCCTACGGCAAGCGGTTCACGGACTTCCCGCACGCCATCCTGGGCCTGGCCCAGGCGGCCGGGCCGGTCGGCGCCTGGCTGGCGGTCACCGGCACCTGGTCGTGGGACGCGGTCCTGCTGGGCCTGGCGGTGGGCATCTGGATCGGCGGCTTCGACCTGATCTACGCCTGCCAGGACATCGCCACGGACCGGGAGACGGGCGTACGGTCCTTCCCGGCCCGCTTCGGTATCGCCACGTCCCTGCGCACGGCGCGGGTGTGCCACGCCGTGACGATGGCCCTGCTCGTCTGGTACGCGGCGGCCACCGGCGCGGGCCCCTTCCTGTGGGTCGGCCTGGCGGTGGTCGCGGGCGCGTTCGTCTACGAGCACTCGCTGGTCAAGGCGGACGATCTGTCCCGCCTGAACCGGGCCTTCTTCACGGTCAACGGCTTCGTGGGCATCACCCTGTTCGCCTTCGCGCTGACCGACCTGCTGACCCGCGGCCTGATCGTCTTCTAACCCGCTTGGTCCGCCCTTCTGCCGGGGCCCACCCCTTGCCCCGCTACTCCCACGTGGCGGTGTCCGGGTCGATGCCGTGGGCCCGCGCGTCGGCGTCCACCAGACGCCGGAACCAGCCCGCGAGGCCGGGCCGCACGGCGTCGTAGTGCGCGGTGAAGGCCGGGTCGGTCTCGTACATGCGGGCCAGGCAGACCTGCATCTGCCGGGTGAGCGGAAAGTACGCCGCGAACACCTCACGGTGCCGCTCGACGAGCCGGCCGGCCCGGTCGCTGCCCGGCGCGACACCGGCGTCCATCGCCTCGCCCAGCTCCCGGTCGAGCCCGGCGACGGCGTCGGCGACGGCCTGCCACTCGCGTGGGCCGCGCGCCGCCGAACGCTCGGCGTACTGCCGCCACTGCGGGGTGTCCCCGTAGCGCTGCCGCGCCTCGTCGGGCCACGACGGGTCCCAGCGGGGGCCGAAGACCGCCGCCTGCTGCTCGACGGTCAGCAGCAGACCGCGCTCGTGCGCCTCGATCATCCGCTCAAGACCGGTGTCGAGCCGCTTCAGACGCTCGATCCGCTCGGCGACCTGGGCCCGCTGCGCGCGCAGCGCGTCGGGCACGTCGGTGGACGGGTCGTCCAGTACGGCCCGGATCCGGTCCAGGCCCAGGCCGATCTCGCGGTAGACGATGATGCGGTGCAGGCGTTCCAGGTCACCGGCGGTGTAGAGCCGGTACCCGGCGGCGGTGCGCAGCGACGGGCGGGCGAGACCGATCTCGTCCCAGTGGTGCAGGGCGCGGACCGTCACGTCCAGCCGCGCCGAGACCTGACCGACGGTCAGGCCCTCGGCGTCGGCGTGGGCGTCGGCGTCCGTGGTGTCAGGCATGGTGCCCATGATCGGCGCCGATGGGCTCGGGCGCGGTGATCCCCATGTCCGCCAGGTTGCGCGCCTCCTGGCTGTCCGGATCGAACGGCTTCGCGGCGGTGAGCACGACCCGGGCGTTCTCGGGGGTGATCACCTCCACGTCGCGGGTGTTCCAGGGCGTGTCCCGCGGGCCCTCGACCGACTCCGGGCGCAGCGCGCGGCATGCCTCGGCGAGCCCGTCGAGCTGGCCCAGCACGCACGCGAAACTGACGCTCATGGCCGGTGGCCGCTCCGCCGCGTTCGGCGCGGCGACCAGCAGGACGTCCTGGAAGGCCCAGCGGCGCAGGTGCGTCAGCGTGCCGGGGATGCTGAACAGTTCGAAGAAGCCGAGCCCGCGCACCCAGAAGTCGGCGGAGCCCGCCAGGTCGGTGGTGGGGATGGTGACGAAGGCGGGCATGCCGTAGATGCCGCGGAACGGTTCCGGCGGCACGGCGTCCGGGCCGGGGGCGGGTACGGGGCTGATCTCGAACGCGTTGTAGTAGTCGCTCATGAGCACCACGGTGCAGCCTCACGCAACGTGAGGGTCAAGTCCGGATGCCCGCCGCCGGTGGCGCGGAGGCTGGGGGCGCCGGGTCAGGAGCGCGGGACGTCCTCGACGAAGTGGTCGAACTCGTTGTTCTGGACCCCCAGGACGAACGCGTCCCACTTCGCGCGGGTGGTGGTGACCACCTTCTCCGGCTCGTCGGTCTGCCGGATGTGGATCAGGTCCCCGTCCCCTGCGGCGACCTCGAAGCAGTGCTCGTCGCTCCCGTCCTCGACGGGGGCCTGAATCCAGTCGAGATGATCGAGATTGCGGCTCTCCGCCATGACAGACCTCTCCTGAGCGTGACCTGAGCGGTGCTTACGGTACCCGTCGGAACGGCACAGGGCGACGCCGCCCGCGTGCGCCCCCGTTCGCGCCGGGGAGCGTGCTCCGCTGTACTCCCTGCGGGTTATGGTCGCGCCCTTTCGGCCGGTACAAGATCGCGATCGACATCCGGTCCGCGCGCCGGCCGGACGGCACGCGCGCGGTGCCATGACCCCGTGCGGAATGAGGAAAGCGCTGTGACACTCAATGCGGCAACGGTCGCGTCGGAACTGGAAGCCGCGAACCAGGTCGGCGACCCCGAGGCCGACGAACTGGTGGCCGAGCTGATCGAGAAGCGCGAAGTGGACGGAGTCAACGCGCTGTTCCGCACCATCGGGACCCTGAAGCCCGGCCAGGACCTGTCGACGCTGCCCGAGCGGCTCGCGGAGTTCCTGCGCGGGGCCACGGCCCCGCCGCCGGACTGGAGCGAGGCCGATGTCCGGGCCGCCGAGAGCTTCTTCGGCCGGCACCACGGCGAAGTCTCCATGCTCCAGGGCACGGTGGGCCTCATCGGCACGTACCTGTCGCCGACCGGCGCCTTCACCCTGCGCTCCACCGGCCGCCTCGGCGGGGTCGAGGGGCCAGGGCGGCGCCTGTCGCAGTCCTCGCGGCTGTTCATCGACATGGGGGACAAGGACGCCCTGCGCGACGGCACCCTCGCCGCGAACGTGACCAAGGTGCGTCTGGTGCACGCCTCCGTGCGGCAGCTCCACAAGAAGAGCGGCGAGTGGGACTACGCCAAGTGGGGCGAGCCCGTCTCCCAGAAGTACACCACCGGCGCGGCCTGCGTGTTCAGCACGCAGATCGTCCAGGCCATGCGGAACCTCGGCGTCGATGTCTCCCGCTCCGACGCGGACGGCTTCATGTGCGCCTGGCACTACGTCAGCCACTACCTGGGCACCCCGGAGAAGTGGCTGCTGCCGAAGGACGCCGACGAGGTCGAGCGGCTGTGGAACCAGGAACGGGACAAGGAGTGGAAGAAGACCGAGGACGGCGTCTTCATGACGGCGCAGGCGGTCGAGTTCTACAAGAAGTTCTTCCCGCCGGGCTTCCACGACGCGTTCGTGGCGATGGTCCGGGTGGCGCTGACCGACACGTACGCCGACATGGCCGGGCTCGCCAAGAACCTTCTGGACGAGGCGGGCAAGCCGCTGGCCGCGGGCCACAAGATCGCCAGTGGTCTGGGCGGCGGCCTGTTCGGCGGCGCGGCGGAGAAGACCGTCGGCGTCAACCCGTACAAGGAGACGCTCGGTATCGCCTCCAAGGCGTTCAACGAGGTCGAGAAGTACGCCCTGACCCACGACCAGGACGACCAGCCGCAGATGCACCAGGAACTGGACGACAACCGGTGACCACCGCGTGCCGGCACATCGCCCCCTGCCGGACCCGGCAGGGGGCGACCGCACGCGTCACGGCTTCAAGGAGCCGACGAACACGGACCACGCGGGGGCGGAGAAGGCCACTACGGGGCCGTTGTCACGGTGCTTGGTGTCCCGGACGGGAACGATGCCGCGCGAGGCGGCGAGGTTGGCGGCGACCTCGATGCACTGGCCGCCGTTGCCGCTGTACGAGGACGTGTGCCAACGGGGAGACTCGGTCGTCACTGTATGCCCTTTCGCAACTGCTCGATCATGGCCACGGACGCTGCCTGAGACAGCGCTTCAGCCTGCAACTGATGGTAGGCGGTCATTATGGGCAACACGAAGGTACTTTCCCGCTCCAGATGACCCCTCTGAGATGACTCGGCATAGGTCATAAGTGATCGGTCAGGCAACGTCAGTAGGGTGATGGGCAGGCTGAACGGCCTACGGGCTCCCATGCTGAATGGGGCGATCTGCAAGATCGTGTTCGGCAGTTCGGCGAACTCAAGCAGTCGCGCAAACTGAGCATCCATGATGCTCGGATCGCCCATGGGCCGAAGCACACAACCCTCATCAAGGACCGCGCACAGAAGTGGGGCAGGCGAACGAGCAAGTGTGGCTTGTCGCTCCATCGCCAGGGCTACGCGCTCGTCCGCCTGCTCTGCGGTGATGGCTCCTCGGCGAACGGCGTCCGCTTCGAGCGCCGCTGCATAGTCAGGCGTCTGGAGAAGCCCCGGGATGACACCTACCTCGTACAACCGGATCTCCGCCGCCCGGCCTTCGTACCCGACGTACTCGGGGAAGCCCTCCAGCAATGAGCCCTGTCGGATCTCCCGCCACTGGCGCTCGAAGGTGTCGATGGTTCCCTGGGTACCGAGGGCCTGGTCCAGGCTGCGCGAAAAACGCAAGGTCGGAACCTTCCGACCGGTTTCGACAGCGGAGATATGTGTGCTCGAATATCCCATCTGGGCAGCGAGATCTTCCTGCTTCCAGCCGCGAGCCTCCCGCGAACTGCGCAATCGCGCTCCGAATGCAGCCTGTGGACTGCTGTCCGGATTGAGTTCCTTGCGATTCAATTGACCCGTACCAACCTTCCGTTCACGTTCGACACGTTGAACGATGCCCTGGCCTGCGCAACGCTGAACCTCGCTGGTAGTGGATTCACTACGGAGAGGAGCGGTCGTGCGTACGACCGAACGGCTGGAACTTCCCCAAGTCCCCATGGAACTCCTTCAACTGCGCGAGGCCCTCGCTCTGCTGGGTGTGTCCACCACGCAGATCAGCCTCAACCCCGGGCTCTCGCCCACGATCTCGGTCCACCGGATGTCTCTGGGCATCGTGCGGCGGCTCGTTCCTGACCTGGTCTGCGGGCTCGCCCGCCAGCACTTGTCGCCGGGGGCGGTGGTGTGGAGCGCCGAACTGGAGCGCGTCGTGGTCGTCGTCTACACAGTCGGGGCGTTGATCCGGGTGCGGGCGTACGACGATCCGTCGTTCGAGACGCACGCCCCGGCCGCCGACTTGCGGCCCGCGACCGTACGGCAGTTGGCGGCCGTGACGCGGGCGGTGTCCGGATGAGCGTTCCGGAGGTTGTGGAGATCACCGCCGAGACGGTGCTGGTCGGCGATGTGATCCAGGTCGGGGGCCAGGCGCTGGTCGTCGCGGATCTGGTGCTGACCACCCGGGGTGGGCGCCGGCTGGAGTTCGCGACGGGGGAGGCGCTGACCTTGCACGCCCGTTCCCGGCTGACCGGCACCCGGCTGAGCAGTCGTGGGAGGACGAGGTGAGGTCCGTTCCCCGGCTTCCCGATCTCAGGTTCGCCGAGATCCGGCCCCTGCCACCGCGCCTGCCTGCGGGTGCCTCCCGTCCGGCGGCCGGGGGAGGCTCGGAATGGGTGCTGGGCCGGTGCTGGCTGTGGTGCGGGAACCGCTGCACCTGGGTGCTGTGGCTCGGCTCTGCATCAACCGCCGGGCACTACGCCCAGTTCTACGTCTGCGAACCGTGCCTCGCCCGGCTGCACCACACGATCATCGACTACGCCGAGGCGATGCGGGACGCACCCACGGATGCCACGGGATTCAAGGTCCCGCTGTACATAGCGCCCGAGGACCCGCCCCGCCCCGAACCGATCAACTACCGCCGCCCCGGCACCCGTACCCGCCGCCCCCGCACGGCCCTCGGCCGCCTGTGGCACCGCCTCATCACCGGCCGCGAAAGACCCTCGGCTCCGGTCGCCTGACCGCCGTGCCGGATCAGGGTGTTCCCGCGAAGGCCGCCCGGTGGTCGCGTACCCACTGCTCGAAGGTGCCCGCCGGGCGGCCGAGTATCCGTCGTACATGGTCCGTGAGGTAGGCCGTGCCGCCCGCGCGGGCCCAGTCGATGCCGGTGACGACCTCGGCCGGCAACCGGCCGAGGAGGTCCGTGCCGTCCGTGATCCGCACCGTCCGCCCCAGCACCCGCCCCAGGATCGACGCCTGGTCGGCGAACGTCAGCAACTCCGGGCCGGTCAGGTCGTACCGCTGTCCGTCGTGTGCGTCGCCGGTCAGGGCGGCGACGGCGACCGCGGCCACCTCTCTCGGGTCGATGACGGCCTGCCGGGCGTCACCGGCCAGGTTCGGGACGGGTTCCCCGGCCAGGATCAGGGCCCGGTGGGGCAGGACGTTCGAGGCGAAGGTCCCGGGGCGGAGCATCGTCCACGCGAACCCGCCGGACTCGATCGCCTCCTCGGCGGCGACGTGCCACGCGCCGATGGTCTGTCCGCCGAAGATCCCGCCGCTGCCGATCGCCGACAGCTTGACGATCTTCCGGACCCCGGCCGCGTGTGCGGCTCGCACCAGGGCGAGGTCGTGGTCCGCCGTCGGCTGGGGCGGCACGGTCACCAGGAAGACCGTGTCGACGCCCGTGAGCGCTCGTTCCAGCGAGGCCGGGTCCTCGAAGTCCGCCCGCACGTGACCCGGTTGGGCGCGGCGGGACATCGCCCGGAACGGTACGCCCTGTTCGGAGAGGAGGCGTACGACATGGCTGCCGATGGTGCCCGTGGCACCGGTGATCAGGATCATGCATCCGACGATGGCAGCGCCTCCACACCTCCGGATAGGAAGTTTCGGCACTATCGTGGAGCGGTGGGTTCCCTCAACGTGCCGCCCGCTCTGCTGCGTTGGGTGTCCGGGATCGATGTCGCCACGGCGACGGCCGGGCCGACAGCGGTCGACGTGCCCGACCATGCCACCACCCTTCTGCTGCGCGTCGAACGGCGCGAGCTGATCGTGATGGGGCCCCGTACCCGGGCCGCCTATCACGCGGGCGGGGCCGGCCACTCGTGCGTGCGGGTCCGCATGCGGCCGGGGCGCGCGCAAGCCCTGCTCGGGCGTCCGCTGCGCGATCTCGCGGACCGCGTCCTGCCCCTGCGCGCCCTGCCGGGACTGGACATCGACCAGCTCGCCACCGACCCGGTGACCGCGCTCGACGGGGCGTGGTCCGGCCTGCCGGGGCCCGCTGCCCGGCTGGACGAGGCCGCGCGGCTGCTGGCCGGTGGCACGGTCGCCGCGGCGGCGGCCCGGCTGAACCTGAGTGAGCGCCGCCTGCACACCCTGTTCCTGGACGGCACCGGCCTGTCCCCGAAGCGCTTCGCGCGCATCGACCGGCTGCGGACCGTACTGGCGGCGGGTGCGGTGCCGGGACGGTGGGCGGACATCGCGGCGTCGGCGGGGTACTACGACCAGTCCCACATGACGGGGGAGTTCCGCCGCCTCATGGGCGTCCCACCGGCCGCGTTCACCGCCGGCCGCTTCCCCGCCGCGACCTCCTGCACGGAGCGGCAGGGACACCCCTGACAGCGCCACGGCGCGCCGTCGCCCGCCGACCGGACGGGCCTTCCCAACGCTGCGGCGGAGGTACGGGTGGCCGCGCAACGCGGGCCCTTGGTCGTGAGACCGACCTCCGTTCACGTCGCCCGCTCCTCCCGGACGGGAGCGGCTACCGCTCCGCGTCGCTGAAGCGGTCCAGCCCGAGCACGGCGAGGAGTTGCAGCTTCTCGTCCCCGGGAGACCGTGGCGGCGCGGTGAGCACGAGCAGCGTCTGGGACTGGTCCTCGGTGAACAGGGCCTGACAGTCCAGTTCGATCGGGCCGACCTCGGGGTGGAGGAGCGTCTTGTGGTCCTCGAAGCGCTGCGCGACCTCGTGCCGCTCCCACAGCGCGGCGAACTCCTCGCTCGCCGCCCCCAGGGCGCGCACCAACTCACCGGCCTGCGACCGGGGGCCGCGCAGTCCGTGGGCGGCACGCAGGTTCGCCACCTGGGCGCGGCTCTGCCGGTGACGGTCGGCCTCGGGATAGACGGATCGTTCGGCGGGATCGGTGAACCAGCGGTAGATCGCGCTGCGGGCCGGACCCGTGTGCCGCGACGCGTCCCCGAACAGGGCGACGGCCATCGCGTTCTGCACCAGCGTCTCGCCCAACTCCGTCAGGATGAGCGCCGGAGTGTCGTCGAGGCGGTCCAGGACCCGCAGCAGGGCGGGGGCGACGTGCGGGGAGGCCGACAGCGAGGCCGGGGCGTTGTGGCCGGACACCCGGTACAGGTAGTCGCGTTCGTCGCCCGTCAGCCGCAGGGCCCGGGCGAGCGAGGCCAGCATGTGCTTGCTGGGCTGCGGACCGCGCCGCTGTTCCAGCCGCGTGTAGTAGTCCGTCGACATCACGGCGAGGGACGCGACCTCCTCACGCCGCAGGCCCCGGGTGCGTCGGCGTACTCCGGGGGGCAGCGCGACATCCTCCGGCCGGAGGGCCTCACGGCGGCGGCGCAGGAAATCGGCCAGAGCTGCACGGTCCATGCGAGCGAGTATCCGTTGGTGCGGGTGGGCGAGCCAGGGACCGCCGATCCCCCGATGAACGCTCTCTGCCCCCGTGGCGGCGGACCACTGACGATCGGGTCATGGACACACTGGATCTGCAAGGGAAGCTCGCCGTCGTCACCGGCGGCAGCGACGGCATCGGGCTCGGGCTGGCACACCGCCTCGCCCTGGCCGGCGCCGAGGTCATCATCCCGGTGCGCAACGAGGCCAAGGGCCGGGCCGCTCTGGAACGGATCGGCGGCAACTCCTCCCTGCGCGCGCTGGACCTGGCATCGCTCACGTCGGTCGCGGCGCTGGCGGACCGCCTGAACGACGAAGGGCGGCCGATCCACATCCTGATCAACAACGCGGCCGTCATGACACCCCCCACCCGGCACACCACCGCCGACGGCCTGGAACTGCAATTCGCCACCAACTACCTGGGGCACTTCGCCCTGGTGGCCCGCATCCTGCCGCTGCTCATCGCCGGCCGCGCCCGGGTCACCACCCAGTCCGCCCTGGCCGCCGCCCTGGCCAGGACGATGAACTGGCCGGACCTCCAGTTCCAGCGCGGCTACAAGCCCTGGCCCGTGTACAGCCAGTCGAAGCTGGCCACCATGCTCTTCGGCCTGGAACTGGACCGCCGCAGCCGGGCCAACGGCTGGGGCATCACCAGCAACGTCGCCCATCCCGGGTTCACCCGGACCAACTTGCAGAGCGCGGGGCCGAGGATGGGTGGCGGCAGGGCACCCTTCGATGCCGGGTTCCGGCTGTTCGCGCCGCTCGGCTGGCCCGTCCAGCGCGTGGAGGGCGGGCTGCGCCCCGCGCTCCACGCGGCGACCAGCCCCGATGCCGGGGGTGGATGCTTCTACGGCCCGCGCGGATTGGGACACCTCACGGGCGCGGCGACCGAGGAGAAGATCTATCGCTCGGCCCGCAACCCGGAGGACGCCTCCCGGCTGTGGGACCTCTCCTGCGACCTGGCCGACGTCACGTTCCCCAGCCGGGCATGAGCCCAGACGGGGGGCGAACCCCGCCGTATCGGCCGCCCCGCTGACGGCGCCCGCTCCTCCGCACCGGATGTCCAGCTGTGGAAACGGTGGCACACCGGAGCGCGTCGGCAGCGGAACGTATCCTGGGCGCCAGGCGTCTTGCCCGGCGAAGGGGTAGTTGGGGAGGGGATCGGTCGTGGAGGATTCTGGGGGGTACCAGGGGACGTACTGGGGCCATGGGTCTGAGGACCACTCGGAAGCGCAATTGCAGGCCATGTCCCACCGAGACCTGGCGGCGATGCTGAGGGGAGCAAACCCCGATGCGTTGATCCAGCGCGGTGAGGCCTTGAACAATGCGGCTGAACAGGTATCCGATCTGGGACGTCAGATCTGGTCGGCCGCCAAGGCACTGCAGTGGGAGGGGCAGACGGCGGATGCGTTTCGTGACTGGGTCATCCGTTTCTATCAGGACTCCGACAACCTCAAGACGTATGCATCCCTTGTCAGCTCGGCGATGACGAACGCTGGTGTCGCCCTGCGCCAGGCCCAGAGCGAGATGCCTCCAGTACCGGAGATCTTCCTCGAGCAGAATGCAGACCCGGAGTATCGGTCGATTCTCCCCATGGGGCAGGGTGTCGACGAGACCTCGCGTCAAGAGGCCATCCGCGTCATCAGTCGGCTGGGTGGGGTGTACCGGGCATCGGCGACGAGTATCAACGGTGCACCGGAGCCCGTCTTTGAGAGGTTCGATGTAGGTCCTGGCATCAGCCCGTTCCCTACCAGCCCTTCGCCGCAAGTCGGTTCAGGGTCGCCACCCGCGTGGAACGTGACACATCCCGTGCCCCAGCCGGACGTTACCCCCTCCCGTGGGTCCTTCAACGCTGTTCCCTCACCAGCCGATGCGCCCTCTCAAGCGGCAACGGGAGCAGTCATCCCGCGTGTGCCGGAGAGGGAAGTTTCCGACATTGGTACATCGTTGGATTCGGTGGCGACAGTGACGAACGGCGGTGCTCCTCCTGTGGCTCCGTCCACGCCTCCTGCTGCGATGGCCCCGGAACGGCCGGTGCCAGGTGGCGGCGTTTCTCAGCAGCCGGTTACCGGGCCGATGCCGGGATGGCCGGCGCCCGGTCAGCAGGGTCCGGCTCGGGGTGGTGGGGCGGGCCAGGTTCCGCCGGTGCGGCCGTCCGGCCCGCCCATGGGGCCGGGTTCGCAGCCGCCGCACGTGGGTCGTCCTGCCGGTCTCGGAACGCCTGGTGGCCAGCAAACTCCGCTAGGCCGCCCACCCATGACGGGTGGAGGCCCCAGTGCTGGCTCGGGCGGGGGTAATCCCTGGGGCCGGGCGAACAACTACGGTCTGCTCGGGGGGAAACCGGTGCCGAACGCGAAGCCGACCGTGGCATCGCGGATCCCGCCGGGTGGGGTGATCCAGCCCGGCATGAACGCCGCCAATTCCCGTCTCACCCCTTCCAAAGGCGACCAGCCCGCAACTCCGCGTCCCACTTATGGGAAGGCGACCGTTGACGGACCTACCACCGGCCGTGGGCGCGCACGGTCCTTGCCCAAACCCACCGGCGTCATCGGACTCCCTGGCCAGGGCCCCAAGAACAAGAGCAAGAAGAAGAAAAAGAAGAACGAAAGCAAGGACGACAGGCAGCAGCCATGACCCCCACCCGCCGGGCCCTCGCCACCACCCTTGCCCTCACCGCCCTACTCGCCACCGCACCCACCACCGCACAAGCAGCCGGCACCCCCCAACACCCCTGGTACTTCGACACCCTCCGCGTCGATGACATCTGGGAACACACGAAGGGTGAAGGCATCACCGTCGCCGTCATCGACAGCGGCGTCGACCTCACCCTCCCCGAACTGCAAGGCCAGGTCCTCGATGGCACCGACCTCACCGCCTCCCCACAGGGCGCCCATGTCGACACCGACGGACATGGCACCGACATGGCCGCACTCATCGCGGGCACCGGCGAAGGACAGGGCATCCAGGGTCTCGCGCCGGAAGCTCAGGTCCTGCCCATCCGGGTGACCAACGGGGGCATGACGACAGAACTGCCGGCCAGATGGGCTGCGGCCATCGAATACGCGGTTGAGTCCGGTGCCCAGGTGATCAATATTTCTCAGGCCAGCCCACACGATGACCCGACTCGCCAGGCCATGGCTGCGGCACTCGCCACCGCGGCCCGCAACGATGTACTCATCTTCGCGGGGAGCGGAAACGACGGTGAGGGACTGAACAACCCCTCCGCCCCCAACTCTCTCGAAGGCGTCGTGAGCGTCGGCGCGGTGGACAGGACCGGGGAACACATTCCGTACTCGACCTACGGTCCGCAGGTGACCCTTGCCGCCCCCGGGAACGACGTTCCCGGCCATTGCGACGGTCTCTCCGGGCCGGCGTGTGTCCGCGAGGAAGGTGGAACGAGTTCCGCCACCGCTCTCGCCTCCGCCTCCGCCGCGCTGATCTGGTCGCAGCACCCGGACTGGACGAAGAACCAGGTCCTTCGGGTGATGCTCAACACCGCCGAGCGGTCCGATGACCAGCGGCGGGATGACTACACCGGGTACGGCATTGTCCGACCCGACCGCGTCATCGTGGATGGGGAGGGCGACCCGGGAGACCCCGACAGCCCGCCGATCTTCCGCGACTGGGAAGCGGGCCTTGTCCCGCCCGCCACGCCCGAGCCGACACCCGAAACGACGCCGGACGACAGTGCCGAACCCGCCCCGGGACCCGAGGCGGAAGCCGCCGCCACTAGCGACGACGGCAGCCCTCTACCCTGGATCCTCGGCGGCACCGCCGCAGTTGTGCTCGTCGGCCTGACCGGATGGTTGCTGCTCCGGCGACGCGCCTGATCCCCGCTCGGGCCCATTTGTCGCCCCATCGAAAGACGAGAGCAAGGACGACAGGCAGCAGCCATGATCCCCACCCGCCGGGCCCTCGCCATCACTCTTGCCCTCACCGCCCTACTCGCTACCGCGCCGGCGGCCCAAGCAGCCGACACTCCCCAACACCCTTGGTACTTCGACACCCTGCGAGTCGAAGAGATGTGGGAACACGCGAAGGGTGAAGGCATCACTGTCGCCGTCATCGACAGTGGTGTCGACAGCTCGCTCCCCGAGCTGGAAGGCCGAGTCCTCGAAGGCGCCGATCTCACTGGGCGTGCCGAAGGTGCACACGTGGACACCGACGGACACGGTACTCACATGGCAGCGCTCATCGCTGGAACGGGAGATGGAAACGGAATTCGAGGCATTGCTCCAGGTGTCAAAATTCTTCCCGTTCGCATCGTTGAAAGTGGCGATTTCTCCATCAGTGGTGTCGCTCGATGGGTAGAGGGTATTCAATACGCCATTGATTCGGAGGTGGACACTATCAACATCTCCGGTACACGGGAAGACATCATTGGCGCGGCGGGGCCACTGTCTGAAATGGCAGAAGAAGCGGCCAGGCAGGGCATACTTTTCTTCGCTTCTGTTGGTAACGAAGGGGAGAGGGCGAACACGGTTCAACCGCCGGCGAGCCTTGACGGTGTCGTGGGTGTCGGCGCCGTGAAGAGTGACGGTGAGAGGTCCTCCTACTCCACGTCCGGCGCGCACGTAGCCATCGCCGCTCCCGGCAACGGTGTTCCCGCGTACTGCGGCGATCTGGGCGGCTCCCTCTGTCTGATCGAGGGTGGGGGGACGAGCGCAGCTGCCGCCTTGGCGTCGGCCTCTGCCGCGCTGATCTGGTCGCAGCACCCGGACTGGACGAAGAACCAGGTGTTGCGGGTGATGCTCAACACTGCCGGCCGGTCGGACGATCAGCGGCGGGATGACTTCACCGGGTACGGCATTGTGCGGCCGGACCGCGTCATCATCGATGGGGAGGGCAACCCGGGAGACCCCGACAGTCCGCCGATCTTCCGCGACTGGGAAGCCGCCCTCGTGCCCCCGGCCACGCCCGAGCCGACACCCGAAACGGCGCCGGACGACAGTGCCGAGCCCGCCCCCGGACCGGAGGCGGAAGCCGCCGCCACTAGCGACGACAGTAGCCCTCTGCCCTGGATCCTCGGTGGCACCGCCGTCGTCCTGCTCGTCGGCCTGACCGGATGGTTGCTGCTCCGGCGACGCGCCTGAACACCGATCACGCACCCACGTGCGCGTCACCCCCCTCTTCGAGGTGACAGCGATGGGTTGTGCTTCAGTCCCGGCGTATCGCGAGACGGTCAGAACTGCTGCTGCTCGACGTCCGGCGGGAGGAGACAGGGGGTGGAGACGATAAGGAGCAGATGGTTCTCGTTTCCGGTGAAATCCTGGGCGGTGACCGACTGGCCCTCTTCCGGGTGCCGGGCATCAAGAGCGTTCGCAGGGGATACCGTCGGGTCTGAACGGTAACCGCTGATCTCGAAACCCTTCTCCTCCAGGATTTCGCGGATGTCGAGAACCGCCTGCGCGTGGTCCTCCGGAGGGAGTTCGATGCGAGCAGAATAGGAATGCTCGAAACGTCCGTCCTCCGCGACCTCGCCGTTCCTGCCGAGGCACGCGTAGAAATTGACCTTCTTGGTGTCTTCCGCGATCTCTCCGCCAGCGGTGCGGGCCATGGACTCGATCCAGTGTCTGGACCAGGCCTCGGCGTCCTCTTGGCTCATGCGCGGAAGTGGGTCATTGGCACCGCTCGACATGCAACCTCCCAGCGCGAACGCGACAGCCATAGTCGCAACCAGAATGCGCGCAGCGCACTTCATCTGCCTCACCGGCCGGCATCTCCAGTTACGGGCTTGTCCCCGGCGACGATACGGCCGATGTTCCTCAAGCTTTCGCTTCCCTCGTCCCAGTAGCCGCTGTGGCCCGATGTGTCGACGTACATCTCCTGCGCTCCGAAGTAGCTCTTGTGGGGGCCGACGCCCAGTGTCTGTTCGCTGAGGTGGCGGGGGATGGGGTCGTCATCCGCCGTGCCGACCCACAGGTGTTCCGGGTCGATGTGAAGGTCTCGTGCCTTGCTCACCGACATGCCGGGACTTCCGACGACGATGACGTCATCGGCCCCCAGCCCTTCGCCGCCCTTGTCGGCGGCACCCACCATCGTGGAGCCGTAGCTGTGTCCCATCACAGTGAGATGGTTGTTCCCGGTCGTGTGGGCCGCGTCGAGCCCAGCGGTGAATTCTCGCAGGTCAGCTGCACCTGCATCGGCGCGACCTGTCGTGGCCACGCCGCTGGGAATCTCAGGTGCGTCATACCCGAGCCAGGAGACCACGGCCACTTCTTCATCGGTGAATTCCTGCGCTGCCGTCTGCATCCGGTCGATCCGTGCGATCTGGCCGCCTGCCGAGGTCATGTCCGTGCCCGTGCCCGGGACCAGGATCGCCGTGTGGGCCGCCGTGTCCGGGTTGCCCTGGGCGAGGACGTACTGGCCGTCGTGGGAGGTGTCGAAGCCCAGCAGGTAGAGCTGCTTGTCGCCCTCCGCGCCCGCCGCCAGGTCGAGTTGTTCGCGAAGGTGGGTCAGGCCCGCGTAGGCCATGCCGTCGTGGATGCCGTGGGTGTGCTCTCTCGCCGCGTACTCCTCCAGCAGGGCGTCCAATGCCCGCCGGTTGGCGATGTCCCGGTCGGCGGTCGGGAGGCCGTCCAAGGCGCCGACCTCGGCCGGGAAGTAGAGCAGGTACGCCTCGCGCTGGCTCTGGCTCATGCCGTTCCACCAGCGGGCGTTGGCGTCGGGGGTCCCGTCCTCGGGGATGTCCTCCACGTTCGCGCCGATGTCGAGCCGTGCGCCCATCCGCGCCGCCAGTTCCAGGGCAGCCTCGCGCCCGTACTCCTTGTCGAAGGTGAACCAGTCGACATCCCGGAGTACCCCGGCGGCCGCAGCCGCGGCGCTCGTGGCGTCCGCGACCGCCTGTTCGATCTGCCGCCGGTACTCGCCCAGACCGGCGTTCGCCGCCTGGGAAAGCCGCTCGTAGTCCGGGTCGTTGCGCATCTCGGGGTCCAGCTCGCGGGGTTCGACCCAGCCGTCCTCGCGGACCGTGAAGCCGTCGGCCTCCGCGCCCTCGACCGCGCTGCGCAGCTTCACCTGGGCGATCTGCATTGTGCGGTTGGCCCGGCGCAGCGCGGTCGCCATGAGGGTCATGTTGATCGCGGCGGTGTGCAGGATGCTCTGGGCCACCTCCATGGAGCGCAGCCCGCTGGTCGCCGCCTGGCCGGTCCAGTCGGCGGCGATCAGCGGGGCCGAGACCCGCTGGTACGACTCCTCCTGGGCCTCCAGCAGCGCCTCGGCCATGCGGGTCCACGCGGTGGCGACCTCCGCGAGGGCGCTGAAGTCCTGGGTCATCAGTTCGCGGAACTTCTCGGGCATCAGACCGTGCCCCACTTGCGGAACTGGCGGCCGATTTCCATGTCGGTCTCGGACATGCCGTACGAGAGCATGTCGAGCCCGTCGGCGTGGCCGATGAGCCGGTCGGAGGTCTCACACAGCTTGTCGCCCCACTTGTCCGCCGTGATGGTCAGCCGCGGGCCGAGGTCCCACCCCTGGAGGGACTCCCCGGCCGCGTGGGCCTTGGCGATGGCGTCGTCGATGACGGGCCGCAGGTCGCTCTCCACATCGCGGGACGCGCTCGACGCCGAGCGCAGGACGTCCAGCGGGACGCTCAGGTCGGTGCGTCCCGGGGCGGAGCCGCCGTTGCCCGCCTCGTCGGAGTTCAGACGGGTGCGCGTCATGTCCTCGCGGGCGGTCTGCTTCGCCGCCGCCCATTCTTCTTCCCATGTCATCGTGACCGGTGACCTCCCCCGTACGGTCCGTGCCGGAGGCCACGATACGGCCATCGGTCGGCCGGCGGTCGGGGTCCGGGCGCACCACCGGCGCGGGGCGCCGGGACGGGGGGTCCGTGCGACGGCGGCGCGCTCGGGCCGTGACCTGGGGGCGAGGGTGCGGCGGAGGGAGACGAAGGTCTTCCCGCGGGGACGTATCGCGAGGCCATCCCCCGCCTCACCTGCTGGTGCCCAGGCGTCCGTTCGCCGGAGGGAACTGCCGCGTGAGCCGGGCTCGTGCCGCGCGGCGGTCGACAGCGCTGTCATGACGGCGAGCCAGCTCCGAGGCGTAGGCGCGGTTGAGACCGGTCAGGACGTACCGGTCGGGGCGCTGCACGCCGAGGAGATGCTGGCGGGTCAGCTCCTCCAGCAGGGGCCGCACCGTCGAGGTCGTCACTCCCGCGAGGCTCGCGGCCGCCGGCGCGGATATCCAGGCCGTGTCGGAAAGGGAGAGCAGGCGGAACAGGCGCGCCGCGTCCGCGCTCAGGACCCGGTAGGACCACGAGAGGACCGTCCGCAGGTCGGTGTTGGCATCGGCCCCGGTGAACAGGTCCAGGCTTCCGCCGGCCCGGCGCAGCTCGTCCGCTATGTGGGGCAGCGCGTGGTTCGGGCGGGTCTGTGCGACCGTGGCGACGATGGCCAGCGCCAGGGGCAGCCGCCCGCAGAGGTCGATGATGTCCCGCACCGCTTCGGGATGGGCCTCGATCTGATCCGCGCCGAGGCGTTGGGCCATGGCCTGACGTGCCTCTTCCGGGGAGAAGACGCCCAGGGTCATCGGACGGACGTCGTGCGTGACGATCAGGCCGGGCAACTGGGCACGGCTGGTCACCAGAGCCATGGAACCGCGGGTGCTCGGCAGCAGCGGCCGGACCTGGCCTTCGTCGAGTCCGTTGTCCAGGACGACCAGCACACGGCGGCGGGCCAGCAGGCTGCGGAACATGGCGATCTTCGCGTCGAGGCCCGCCGGGACGCGGGCCTGCGGCACGTCGAACGCACCCAGGAAGTCGTCCAGGGCATCGGCCGGGTTCAAAGGCCGGTCGGACTGGTCGTAGCCGCGCAGATTGACGAAGAGCTGTCCGTCGGGGAAGGTGTCGGCGGCCCGGTGGGCCCAGTGGACGGCGAGGGCGGTCTTTCCACTGCCGGCCGCCCCGTCGATCTGTACCGCCCGGGTGGTCGTTCCGGCCTGCTCCTCGTCGACCGACTTCCGCAGCCGGGCCAGTTGGGCCGACCTTCCGACGAACGTGGACAGGTCGGCGGGGAGTTGTGCGGGCCGCGACAGGACGTCGTGCGTTTCGCGCCGGGGTATGCGCTCACCCTGGGGCCGGCTCCCGTCACGGGTCGGCCCGCGTGGAGCCGGATGCTCCAGCCGGATGTCGTGGTTCAGGATCGCCTGGTGCGTGCCGCGCAGTTCGGGACCCGGGTCGACGCCGAGTTCCTCACCGAGCCGTCGGCGTACTTCGTCGAAGCGCTGCAGGGCGTCGGCGGGACGTCCGGACAGGTAGAGGGACCGGAGTAAGAGGTTCCAGGTCCTCTCCCGCAGGGGATGGCGAGCCGTCAGGTCCTCGGCCACCAGCACGGCCTGTTCGAACTCCCCCTCGTTCAGCAGCGCTTCCGTGCGCAGCTCCACCGCTTGCAGGCGCAGTTCCGTCAATCGGGCCGACTCGCGCATCGCGAATCTGTGATGCTCGACGTCCGCGAGCGCCGTGCCCCGCCACAGGGCCAGCGCACGGTCGATCTCCGACCGGGCCTGCGCGGCCCGGCCGTCCGCCAGCAGCTGCCGGGCACTCACGACCAATCGCTCGAAGCGCGCGGTGTCGCGGACTTCTTCGGGCAGCAACAGGGCATAGCCCGTGGACTCCCGGGCGAGGACCTCGTGGCCCGCTCGGCGCGAGCGTGAGGGTTCGAGGACGTCGCGTAGTCTGCTCACATGCGAATACAGGGTCGTGACCGCGCTGGGTGGCGGTCTCCCCTGCCAGACATCCTCGCACAGCACATCGACGGGAACGGAGCGGCTGTTCTCCAGAAGCAGCCGGATCAGCAGGACGCGCCGCAGGTGTGGCCCGAGGTTGAGATCCTGCCCTTTGCGGCCGATGGCCAGCGGGCCGAGCATGGAGACCCGTATGTCGATTTCTACCACCAGGCGGCTTTCCAATCCCCCCCGCTGAGGATGTCCCGTCCGCCGTTGAACTGGGGGGGACGGTTGTTGATCATGCTAGACCGTCGCCGTGCGGTTCCCGCTTGACGCGTTGAGCGTGTCGAGTGTGAACGCCGGGGGGTGTGCCGGCTGTTCCCTCCGGTGGCGTCGTTCGGCACGCCACTCGCCCTGCGCACCCTGCGCAAGCATTTGGCAAGTGTGCGGCAAACGGTTCGCAAGTCACGGGTGAGATGGTCAAAGCACTGCCCTCGCCGGTTCTCAGCGCCCGAAAACTGAAAACCGGCCCCGTTGCCGGCCGTACACGCATACCGTCATGCCTTCGGCCGGCCGTGACGAACCGTCGCTCATTCACCCATGGGGCGACGGGACAGCGCCTTGTCCGCATTCAAAGATCCCGACATGTTCCGGACGTCCGGGACGGTGAAATCCGCCGACGGCCGGGGCCTCTCATGTGCAGCGCACGGAATCACTCGTTCCGCTTGGCGCAGAAATCCTTTTCTGCGCCAAGTCCGAGAAGTGGCCAGGGACATCCGACGGTAGCGACATCTCAAGGGAGCTCTTCGTGGCGACGCGCCCCCCAGCACAGGCACAGAGGTCTTCTGACGTTCACCGCCAGGCCGGCAGCCTTTTCATCAAGAGATCACGCGATGTCCCAAGGGGTTCTGAGATCGCCGAGCGGGATCAGGATTCCGATCCGGAAGGGGCCGCCGAGTTGTCGGCCGAACAATGGATCATTCACCGGGCCGAGATCGTGCACTATGTCAGGCATCTGCTGGACGGCGACATCCACGCCGCCGAGGACGTGGCCCAGGAGACGGCCATCCGGTTATGGCTGCATCCCGAGGTGCTCAAGTCCGGGCGGTCGCTGAGGCCGTGGCTGCGGACCGTGGCCCGGAACATTGTGGTCGATCGGCACCGTCGGGTGCGGGCCAGGCCGACCGAGGTGAATCTGGCCACCGAACTGGACGTGGAGGGGCCGCAGGCCACCGCCAGCAACGTTCTGGATGGTCACCGTGCGTTCGAGACCATCGAATCGGAGACGGTCGTCGCCGACATGTTGTCGTGTCTTTCACCGAAGCACCGTGCCGCTGTCCTGGCGGTCTATGTGCAGGGCCACCACGTGAATGATGTGGCGACCATGCTGGGCATTCCACCCGGCACCGTCAAATCCCGATGCCATAAGGCGATACGACAGCTCCAGCAGGTCTTCCGTGTCGAGGCGAAGTCGCCCATGGCGGCGTAGGGACACCGTCCAGAAGGCCGGATTCCTCTGCCGGGCAGAGGAATCCGGCCTCATGGAGCGCTACGCGCCGACGGCGTGAAAGCCGCCGTCCACCCACACCATGGACCCCGTCGTGGCGGGCAGCCAGTCGGACAGCAATGTGCACACGGACCTGCCCACGGGTTCGGGGTCATCGACCTTCCACCCGAGCGGGGCCCGGGAGTCCCACTGCGCCTCGATGTCCCCGGATCCGGGGATGGACCGAGCGGCCATGGTCCGGACCGGGCCCGCGGCGACCAGGTTCACCCGGATCCCGCGGGGGCCCAGTTCCTTGGCGAGGTAGCGGGTGACGGACTCCAGACCCGCTTTGGCGACCCCCATCCAGTTGTAATCGGGCCAGGCCTGGCGTGCGTCGAAGTCCATGCCGACCACCGAGGCCCGTTCGCTCAGCAGCGGAAGCACGGCGCGCGTCAGCGACATGAACGAATAGGCGGAGACCTGGACCGTGGTGGCGACGTCCTCCCACGGTGCCTCCAGGAAGGGGTTGCCGAGGCAGGAGGGCGGAGCGAACCCGATCGAGTGCACCACCCCGTCAAGGCCGGACACATGCTCGGACACCTTGCCGGACAAGGCGTCCAGGTGCTCGGAGTTGGTGACATCCAGTTCGATCACCGGAGCCGGCGCGGGCAGCCGCCTGGCGACCCGTTCGACCAGGCTGAGCCGGCCGAACCCGGTGAGCACCACGTCGGCACCCTGCTCCTGCGCGACGCGCGCGACGTGGAACGCGAGTGAGGCGTCCGTGAGTACCCCGGTGATCAGCAGTCGTTTGCCGTCGAGCAGTCCCGTCACGATCTCTCCCTTTGCTGACTCAGTGGCCCATTCCGAGGCCGCCGTCGACCGGCAGCACCGCGCCGGTGATGTAGGCCGCCGCCCCGGAGGCGAGGAACGTCGCGGCCGCGGCGATCTCCGTGGTGTCCGCGCCGCGGCCCAGAGGGACCTGGCTCAGGATGTCCCGCTTGCGTTCGTCCGGCAGGACCGCGGTCATGTCCGTGGTCACGAACCCGGGGCTGATCACGTTCGCGGTGATGTTGCGGCTGCCGAGTTCGCGGGCGAGTGACCGGGCGAAGCCGACCAGGCCGGCCTTGCTCGCCGCGTAGTTCGCCTGACCCGCGCCGCCGGAAAGGCCCACCTCCGAAGAAATGAAGACCAGTCGGCCCCAGCGTTCGCGGAGCATGCCGCGGGTGGCGCGCTTGGCGACGCGAAATGATCCGGTCAGATTCGCGTCCAGGACGCGGCTGAATTGTTCCTCGCTCATCCTCAGCAGCAAGGAGTCGTCGTTGATACCGGCATTGGACACCAGGATCTCGACCGGACCGTGCGCCTCCTCGATCTCGGTGAACGCCGCGTCGACCTGTCCGGAGTCGGTCACGTCGCAGGTGACGCCCAGCAATCCGTCCGGTACACGCGCGCCGCGGTGGGTCACCGCGACGCTGTCCCCCTGTTCGGCGAATCTTCGCGCGATCGCCAGACCGATGCCGCGGTTGCCGCCTGTCACCAATACCGACCGTGCCACGTTCGATTCCTCCATTCCCCCGACGTGTTGGGGTGACTTTCACCGAGGCACCTCGGACGCGTAACAGGTGCCGTGGAACGCGTGCCGGTAGCCGAGTTTTCCGTACCACTTCTCCGTCGCGGTTCCCGCTTCCACCTGAAGAAACAGGAAGCCGGCGCCGGTGTCGAAGGCAAGGCCGGAACATTCGTTCAGCAGCGCACGGCCCACGCCCCGGCGTCGCGCGTCGGCCACCGTGCCGACCGCGTACACCCCCGCGTGTGAGCCGGCCACCAGCAAAACGGCGACACCGACGGCCCTGCCGCCGGACCGGGCGATCAGATAGAACTTCTCGTACTCCGGCCCGGTGATCTCGAAGCTGCGCCGTAGCGCCTGGATATGGCTCTCCTCCAGCGGCCCGTACAGATCCACGGCGTCATCGCTGGAGTATGCCGAGGAGAACGCGGAAAGGAATTCTTCCCGTGTGTCCCCGGTGACGCTCCGCACCTCGATACCGGGTGTGATCCCGGTGTCCCGCGGACTCGCCTCACGAAGCATCCAGGAGTCGCACGCGTGCGGGGAGAAGCCGGCCGGACCGTCTTTCCCCACCGGCGAGAGAGGTGTCGTGTACAGGGCAGGCAGCCGATCCCGATCGCGCAACGCGTCGCTGGGGGAACCGAGGGCGGACCACGCGAAATCGGCGTCGGGACAGAAGAAGTTGTAGTAGGGGTCCGCGATGAGATCGCTCAGCATCAGCTCCCCGTGCGCCATCGGATGCCGTTCGGAGCAGAATGTGCTCAGCAGGAAGGTGTGGTGCAGTCCGAGCAGCGTACGGATCTCGGAATTCTTCATCCGATCCTCCCTGGATTGTCGTGCGCATGGTGTACATGGCTGACCTGACCGCCGTTCGGGGAGCGCGGGGTGGACGGGGCGCGCTCACTCGGGGTCGGACATCTTGATCCACTCACCGCCGTCGGCGACGACGGCCTCCCCGGTGATGAAGCTGGCCTTCCGCGAGGCCAGGAACGCGATCACCTCAGCGATCTCGGCGGGCTCGGCGACCCGGCCCAGGAAGTTGCCGTCCCTGGGGCCCTCGGGCCGGCCGATCTGCTCGAAGTACGCGATGGCCGGCGGGGTCCTGACCCACCCCGGCAGCACCGCGTTGACCCGGATGCCGAACTCGGCGAGATCGGCCGCCGCGTGCTTGGTGAACGCGACCAGACCCGCCTTCGACACTCCGTAGGGCGCCGTCTGGGGCGTCGCCTGGATCGCGCTGATGGACCCCACGTGCACCACGGCCCCCCGGGTCCGCCGCAGCGCGGGGACCGCGGCGACGGTCGTCGCGATCGGTCCGATCAGGTTCGTGCCCAGTACGTGATCCCACGCGGCGGCCGGCAACTCCGCCACGGGGCCGGGCTCGCCGACCCCACCGTGCGCGGTCACCAGTACGTCGAGCCGCCCGAACGCGGACACCACCTCGGCCACCGCCGCCGCGGCCGCCTCCCACGTGGACAGGTCCGCGCGGACGGCACGCACGCCGGGGAGTTCACGGGCCGCGTGGTCCAGGCGCCGCTGGTCGCGCCCGCACACCGCGACGCGGTGCCCGTGCTCGCTCAGCACACGGGCCGTGGCCAGACCGATCCCGCTGGTTCCGCCGGTGACCAGGGCCACCGGGGCGTCCGACGATTCCATGAAGTCCTCCTGACTCCCCGCCCGGGGAGCGGTCAGGTGCGCAGCGCGCACAGATAGGTCTGGACGGCCCGGCACACCACCGGCCCGTCGAGCAGCTCGATCTCGACCCCGAGGACGAGCTCGTACCAGTCGCGGACCCGGGGCCGCGCGCCGGTGAGCCGGAAGCGGCCGCGGACCCCCTCGCCAGTGGGGACGGGTGCGCGGAACCGCACGCCGTCGAGACGGTGGTTCACCGTGCGGACCGCGTCGGTGACGGTGAACGCCTCCGTGGACATGACCGGGATCAGCGACAGCAGCAGATGTCCGTGGACGATCGTGCCCCCGGCGGCACGGGCCCGCCCGGGGTCGACGTGGATCCACTGGTCGTCCCCGGTGACCCGGGCGAACGCGTCCACCCGCTCCTGGTCGATCCGGTGGTCCGCGCTGGTGCCCAGCACACGGCCCACGTGATCGGGCAGTTCCGCGGTCGTGAACGCCCGGGGAGGGCCGGCCCCGTTCACGCGGCCACCATGGTGACGGCCCCCGGGCGCGCCCACCGGTGGCGCGGCGCCCCCGAGGCCCCCGACGGCGTCACGCGCTGCGCGGTCCCGTTCCGTGGACGTCACAGGCCCAGGCGGCGGCGGTAGCTCGCGAGGGTGTGCAGGAAGCCGTCGACCTGCTCCTCGGTGTGGCCGGCGTGCGGGATCAGGCGCAGCAGCGCCTGATTGCGGGGGACCGCCGGGTAGCAGAAGACCGGCACGAGATAGCCGTCCTTGACGAACCACTCCCGCATCGTCATCGCGGCGTCGTCGTCGCCGATCGGCACCGAGAGCATGTAGGAGGCGGCCGGGGTGGTCGGCATGCCCATCTCGTGCATGCCGGCGCGCAGCCGGTCGGCCCGTGCCAGGTAGTCGTCGACGATCGACGGGTCGTTCGCCAGCGCCTCGATGGTGCGCCCCGCGACGTGGGCGGTGGGTGGCTGCATGGCCGCGGTGAACATCGAGGTGCCGGAGAGCACTTCGAAGGCGTCGATGGCGTGGGCCGGGCCGGCCAGGGCGCCGCCTTCCAGACCGACGGCCTTGGACAGCGAGACCATGACGAAGTCGGCCCGCTCCCGGATCGCCGCGTACTCCGCGGCGAACGGCCGGTGGGAGGGCCCGTACAGCATGAAGCCGTTCGCGTCGTCGACCATGCTGATCGCGCCGTGCCGGTCGCACTCGTCGAGCAGGTCGATGACCGGTGCCATCGATCCGTCGGCCGAGTAGACGCTCTCGATGATCACCACGACCTTCCGCGACCGTACGCGGCCCAGGACGCGGGCCAGGTCGGCGACGTCGTTGTGCCGGAACGCGTGGACGGAGCGCCCGTACTCAAGGCCCTCGACGGCTTTCCACAGGCTCCAGTGGGAGTCCCGGTCGAGGACGAAGACGGTGTCGCGGTTGTGCACCTGGAGCGCGTCGTCGAACCGGGCGGAGTGGCTCATGGCATGCACGAAGCCGATGTTGGCCAGCAGCCCGGTCGCGAAGGTGAGGGCCCGCTCCTTGCCGGTCTGGCGGGCGATGGACTCCTCCAGCACCTGGTGCGGGCGGCAGACCCCCTGGGTCATCCGGGAGCCGCCGGTGGTCAGGCCGTAGGTGTGGGCCGCGTCGGTGAACTCGCGGGTCAGCGAGAGACGCTGCTCCAGGTCGAGGAAGTTGATGCTCGCGAAGTTCACCAGCTCGCGGCCGTCGCGGACGATCGTGGGCCCGACGACGCCGTCGATCACCGGCGGCCGGGTGACCATCTCGTGGCCGTTCGCGTCGACGAACTCCGCGAAGGACCACGGGGCGAGACGGTCGGTGGGGGGCGAGGTACTGGTCATGGTGTGCTGTCTCCTGAGGGCGGGGCGGGAGGGGAGAAAGTACGGCGGCCGGAGGTCCGGCCGGGTTACCGGCCGGACCTCCCGCACCCCCTGACGTCAGCTCTGGTGGGCCGCGATGTAGCGGACCGCGTCATCGACCGTGCCGGCCATCTCGTCGTCCGGGATCTTGACCCCGAACTTGTCCTCGGCCTGGACCACGATCTCCAGCAACGACAGCGAGTCGATGTCCAGGTCGTCCACGAAGGACTTCTCCAAGGTCACGTCAGCCGCCACCACATCGGCGATCTCCTCGATGATTTCGCGGAGATCGGCCAGGATTTCCTCGTTCGTCGCCACCTGCTGTGTCCTTTCCTGAGTTGCCTGATGCGCATTGCGGTCACGGACGGGTCGCCCCGTGCGCCGATGTCACCGCGCGCCGGGATCCGTACGGACGACGAGGGCCGCGTTGTGCCCGCCGAAGCCGAAGGAGTTGCTGAGGGCCACCCGCATGCCGGCGTGGGTCTGCGCCTCGTGCGGCACGAAGTTGATCCGCGGGTCGATCGGACGGTGGCAGTTCACCGTGGGGGGCACGGTCCCGGTGCGCAGGACCTGGATCGCGGTGACCAGCTCCACCGCCCCGGCCGCCCCGATCATGTGCCCGGTCATCGACTTGGTGGAGCTGACCGGGATGCGGGTGACCCGCTCGCCGAGCACTTCGCGCAGGACCGCCGTCTCGACGGCGTCGTTCAGCACGGTCCCGGTGCCGTGGGCGTTGACGTAGTCCACCTCGCCCGGCGCCACCCCGGCGTCGCGCAGCGCGGCCTCGACCGCCACGCGCGCGCCCCGGCCCTGCGGGTGCGGCGCGGTCCAGTGGTGGGCGTCGGAACTCGCCCCGTAGCCGATGAGTTCGGCGAGGACCGTCGCGCCCCGGGCGGCGGCGGTCTCGGCCGCCTCCAGCACGAGGACCGCGGCGCCCTCGCTCATGACGAACCCGTCGCGGTCGGCGTCGAACGGACGGCAGGCCGCGGCCGGGTCGTCGTTGCGCGTCGAGAGGGCGCGGGCGTTGCCGCTGCCGGCGAGGTCGATCCTGGTGACGCAGGCGTCGGCGCCGCCGGCCACGACCGTGTCGGCGTCCCCGGCGCGGATCATCCGCAGCGCGGCGCCCACCGCGTCCGAGCCGCTGGCGCACGCCGTGCTCTGGGCCCGGCTGGGGCCCTGCGCGCCCAGACGCATGCTGATCTCGCCGACGGCACCGTCGATGGCGGTGGTGATCGGGGTGAACGGGCTGATCGCCGCCGCGCCCTTGTCGCGCAGGGTGTTCACGGAACGGGCGAAGGAGGCGACCGGGCCGTAGCCGCTGCCGATGACGACGGCGACCCGCGGGGCCAGCTCCTCGTCGACGACGAGCTTGGCGTGCTCGCTCGCCTCCAGCGCCGCCGCCAGGGCGTACTGGGCGTAGGGGTCGGTGCGCCGCCGGACCGGCGAGGGCATGTGGCGGGCCGCGTCGAAGCCGCGGACCTGACCACCGATGCGCACCCCCAGTCCGGTGAGGTCGATGCCCTCCAGGGTGTCGATGCCGCTGCGGCCGGCGAGCATCGCGTCCCAGGTGGCGCCGGCGGTGTGGCCCAGCGGGGTCACCGCGCCGTAGCCGGTGACGACGACCTTGCGTGGCGTGTCGCTCACTGCGGGATCACCTCCGCGTCGCGGATGGGCGGGGGGATGTCGTCGGGATCGACCGGCACCATGAGGACGGCCGTGCCGCCCTGCGCGCAGACCTCCCGCGCGGTGCGCAGTTCGTCGGTCAGCGCCTCCTTGTCGCGCAGCACCCGGTGGTGGATGCCCGCCTCGTCGAACGCGGGCGGCGGCGTGCCGGGCCGGGCGAAGGCGTAGCGTTCGCCGTCGAGGCCCAGGCGGGCGCGCTGGGCGTCCAGCCATCCGTAACCGCCGTTGCACAGCACCACGTAGAGGACGCCGCCGTGGGAGCCGGCCGTCGCCGCGATGTCACCGCGCGCCGCGACGAAGGCGCCGTCCCCGATGAACGCCGTCACCTCGTGGTGCGGGGCGGCGCGCCTGACCCCGATCGCCGCGGCCGCGCCGAAGCCCAGCGGGGTCTGCTCGGAGGGCACGATCGAGCCGCCGCCGGAGTGGAAGGGGTAGCAGTAGGACCACATGTCCTGCAGGCCGTTCTCGGCAACCAGCACCCGGGGTTCGCTCGACGTGGCGTCCAGCGCGGCCAGCAGTTCGGCGATGCGTACCCCCGGCAGCTCCGCCGCCCGGGCGCGCTCGTCGTCGGCCTCGGCGGCCATGGCCTTGCGGGCGACGGCGATCTCGCGCGCCCACGGCTCGGTGTGCCCCCGGAGCCCTTCCGCGTGGGCGTCGCTCAGCGCCCGCGACCAGGCGAGCACGGCGCGCCGCGCGTCGCCGAGCACGCGCGGGCCCGGGAACTCGGCGGACAGGCCGGCCGGGTCGATGTTGACCTGGAGGACGGGCACCGGCGGCCAGGGCGTCCCGCCCTCGGTGACGGTCTCCTCCAGCCGGCCGGCCAGGGAGATCACCAGGTCGCAGCCGGCGAACAGTTCACGGGCGGGCGCCGAGGCGTAGAGACCGGCCACCCCGCAGAACAGCGGATGGCGCTCGTCGACGGTGCCCCGGCCGGACGCGGTGGTGAACAGGGCCGCGTCCAGGCGTCCGGCGAAACCCTCGATCGCCCCGTCCGCGTTGAGGTGGCGCATCCCGCCCCCGACCAGGACCACCGGGCGGCGGCTCGCGAGGACCGCCGCCGTCGTCGGGCCGCCGGTGAGAGGGAAGGACTCGTCCTCCAACGGCTCGGGCATGCGCGGCCACGGGCCCGTCCGCACGATCTCCGCCGTGCGGACGTCGTCGGCGATCTCCAGGTAGACCGGGCCCGGCGGCGGCCCGGAGGTCAGGGCGAGCGCCTTCGCGGCGGCGGGCACGACGCGGTCGGGATGGGCCACCCGGTGGGCCCACCGGACCAGTGGCGCCACCGCGGCGACCTGGTCCAGCTCCTGGAATCCGCCGCTGCCCCGGCCGCGCTCCGGGGTGCCCGCGGCGAGCAGCAGGACCGGTGCCCCGGACTCGCGCGCCTCCAGCAGCCCGGTCGCGGCGTGCGTGACCGCCGGGCCCTTGCCCAGCGCGCACACTCCGGGCCGGCCGGACTGGAGCGCGTAACCGGCCGCCATGTACACCGCGTTGCGCTGGTCGCGGCACGGCACGACGTCCACGCCCGCGGCGTCGAGCGCGCGCAGCAACTCCATGTCGTCGCCCGGCAGCCCGAAGCAGGTGTCCACGCCGGACCGTACGAGCAGGTCGACGACGGCCGGCCAGGCGCCGTCGTAACGCGCCCCGTCCCCGGTCACGACCGGCCCGCCGTGACCGGACCGACGGAGGGCAGGTACTCGGCCGCCGACTTGGACATCAGCAGCGGCTCGGAGCGCCGCCGCCCGCCGACGGAGAGGTAGTTCGCCATCATTCCGAGCCCTCCGAACGGCCTGTTGCCGTTCTCGGCGTCCAGCAGCGTCTGGTCGACACAGACGCGGTGCCGCCTGGAGAGCACCTCGACCGTCTCCGGGTCGTTTCCGTACACCATGGCGCCCAGCGCGCGCTCGCCGACGTACGGGCTCGACAGCCGCTCGCGCAGCCGCTCCCCGTCGGGATAGGCGACGATGTTGAACACCGGCGCGAACATCTCGTCGAGGGGCATCTTGTCGTCGAAGTCCCATGCCAGAACGGTCGGTTCGACCCGCCGTGTCCGAAGGTCGATTCCGCCGCCGTGCCGGATGTGGTCCGCGTACCGCAGGAGGTACTCCGAGCACTGGCTGAGGGCCGCGTCGTAGTACATCGGCCCGTAGTCGCAGTCGGGGTCGGAGTTGGCTCCGTAGCGCAGCGAGGAGAGCTTCGCCGAGAGCAGGTCGATGAACTCGCGCGAGCGTTCCTGCGGTACGAAGACGACGTCGGGGCCGTAGCAGTCCTGCCCGGAGTTGTAGAGCCGGATGGCCGCGAGGTCGTGCACGGCGTGCTCGAAGTCGGCGTCGGGCGCGACGACGAACGGGTTGAGGCCCTGGCCGAAGAACAGGAACAGCTGGTCCGCGGTCAGCTCCTCGCGCACCGTCTCGGCGTTGGCGTAGCTGCCGGTGAACACGATGAGATCGGCCTCACGGACCGGCCCGGTGACGAACTTGCGCTGGGACAGGTCCGACAGCTCGATCGGCAGGCCGTGCACCGGGGCGAGCAGAGCGTGCAGCCGCCGCGCCTGGTTCGCGATCTGTGCGGACGGCCGGAAGGTGACGGTGTCGGTGTAGAGCGACGCCACCAGCAGATAGAGCGCGTAGGCGTACAGCGGGATGTTCGACGGCATGAACACCGCGGCGCGGGGCACCCGGCCGGGCCGGAAGTGGCGGATCTCCTCCTCGGCCCCGTCGAGGGTGGCCAGGAACGACTGCAACTCCGCGACGGCAGTGCGGTGCGGCGAGACCTCGGTGAGGATCTCCAGCACGGCGTCCTCGTTGTCGTGCGCCCAGCGGCGGACCGCGCGCAGCGCCTCCAGGCGCTCCGGGAAGGGGATGTGCTCCCCGGCGGGGCGGGACGCGGAGGTGTCGCCACCGGGTTGGCCGGCGGATGTGGACGGTAATGTCATGGCAAGGGACTCCAGTGCGGCGGGGTCGGGCTTTCCGGTGCTGTTCAGGGGGAAGTCACGGACCACGAGGACGTCGTCGGGCTGCTCGTAGCGGGCGAGCACCGCGCGGAACGCCCGCTTCCAGTACGCGCGTTGGCGACCCTGCGCGTCGGCCACCACGAAGACCAGGCGGACGCCACGGCGTTCGTCCTCCAGCGCGACGACCTGGGTCGGGGCCCCGGCAGCCTCGGCCAGCTCGGCGAGATGGTCGGGGTAGAGCGTGTGGCCGTCGCGGTGCACCGCGCGTTTGCGGCCGATCGGGACCACCCGCCCCTCGTCGTCGATCAGGCCGATGTCACCGGTGTGGTGCACGGGGCCGGGCACGGGGACGATCTCGCCGTCCGGGCCGAGGTGACCGGTCATCAGGCCCGCGCTGCGCACCACCAGTTCGCCGAGCCGGCCGGGCGGCAGTGGCCGGCCGGCCTCGTCATGGACCTCGACGATCACGCCGGGCAGCGGGGTCCCGCATCGGACGGGGTCGGACGGCGGGGCGAGGGCGATGTTGCCGACCTCGGTCGCCCCGTAGCCGTCCAGCAGGGGCCGGCCGGTGTCGGCCGCGAAGCGGGCGGCCAGCGACTGCCCGAGCGGGGCGCCCCCGACACACCACGCGCGGACCCCGCTCAGCGCGCCCCGCAGCGCCGGCCGGCTGCCGAACAGGTTGAGCAGGCTGTGATAGGTCGGCGGGGTGGCGTCGACGATCGAGAGCCCGTGGGCCGCGCCGGCCTCCAGCGCGCGGTCCAGGCGCGTCGTCGGCCCGTAGACCACCAGCGTGCCGCCGCCCAGCCACCAGCACAGCACCAGGGACAGGCCGTACTGATGGGAGTAGGGCAGGACCGGCAGCAGAACGTCGTCGGCGCGGTAGCCCATCCGCTCGGCGCTGAGGGTGAGGTTGTCCAGGATCGACCGTCCCGAGCGCACGATGCCCTTCGGCGCCCCGGTGGTGCCCGAGGACCACGAGATGACCGCGTCCGTCCTGCGTGACCAGGCCGTGAGATCCGGCACCTGCTCGTGCCGGCCGCGTGGCCCCGGGACGGCCCCGGGCGGCGCCGACGCACCCTCGATCTCCAGCACGACCCGGGCGCGTTCCCGGACCGAGGCGCGGTGCGCCGCCGTGGCGCGGTGGTCGCACAGCACCACCGAGGCGTCCAGGTGGGCCAGGGCCAGCAATGCCACGACCCATTCCGGCGAATTCGGACCGGACAGCATCACCCGCGACCCCGGCCCGATTCCCCGACGGGCCAGGGAATGCGCCTCGGAACGCACGCGAGTGATGATCTCGTCGGTTTCCCACGTGGTTCCATCAGGCACCAGTAATCGCCTGAAAAGAAACATCGGGCCCCTCCAGGGTGCCGGCGCATGGACATCGCCGAATAGGCGCGGAATTCTCGGTCAACTGTGGCGCTTTTCAGGGGTTTCCGCAGCGCGGAAGGCGCGAACTCCGGCTCACAACAAGGCGCGAACACCTCCTGGTACCGCACATCCGCCCTGTGTGCACGGGAGGTGCGACGGCGTGGAGGGTGTCGCATCCTCTACCGAGAACACGGCGCGGACCGCCGCGGTGGTTCATTCGCGGTGGAACCGAGCACCGCGAGAAAATGCGGCCGATCCGTGTGCGGAGCCCCGATGAACCGTGGACGGCCGCCGGTGCGTGTTCAGTACGTGACCCCATCTCATTCAGGCTTCGCGCACCCTTACCGGCAAGTATCCAAAGCGAGTTGGACGGAGCCGCAAAGCACCGGCCGCGAAACCGTGGCCGGCCGGCTGTCCATGCGCGCGAAACGAGGCTCCGGCATGTTCTGCCCCGGGGCCCAGCGGCGTTCGGCCCCGGCATGACAGAGCCGGGCGCGCCCGAATGGGGCGCCTCTATGCGGGCGGCCCGGCCGTACCTCGGCACGGGCACCGAGGACCACGGCGCGGTCGACCACTACAACCAGGACCGGCCGCCCGGGCCCATCTATGTGCAACGGGCCTACGAGTACGGCCGGTCGGGCGTGCAGAGCTACATGGGCCTCCCGCTCTGCCTGACCCCCGAGGACCTGGTGGCCGGCGAGATCGACATCGCCGCGTGCGGGGTGCCCTGGGACGCCACCGGCACCGGTCGCAGCGGGGCCCGGCGCGGGCCCGTCGCGCTGCGCACCAGCGGGATGAACTCCACCCAGGAGTTCGCCCTGCCCGACCTGCACACCCGGGTGGACCCCTTCAAAGTGCTGCGCTGCGCGGACTACGGCGACGCCCCGACCGCCTCGGGCAACACCCCGGAGACCTTCGAGGACATCCGCAAGTTCGTCACCACCATCCTTGAGGCCGGTGCCCGCCCGCTGGTGCTGGGTGGCGACCACGGCATCACCTGGCCCTGCCTGACCGCGGTGGCCGACCACCTCGGCCACGGCGAGGTCGGGGTCATCCACCTGGGCGCGCACACCGCCATGGAACCGGTCCAGGGCTGGCAGATGGGCGCCGCCCGCAGCGCGCTGCGCCGCGCCGTCGCCGCGGGCGTGATCCGTGCCGAGCACGTGATCCAGCTCGGCGCCCGCGGCTTCGACACCAGCGCGGGGCTGCGGTCCTGGCTGCACGACAACGGGGTACGCGTCCACCCGGCGGCAGCGGTCGATCAGCACGGCATCGACACCGTCATCGACCGGGTGATCGCCGGGGCCACCGCTCCCGGAGCACCCGCCCGCCACTACCTGTCGATCTCCATCGACGTGGCCGACCCGATGTACGCCCCCGGCACGAGCAGCCCCGAACCGGGCGGGCTGCGCAGCACCGCCCTGCTGCGCGCTGCCCGCCGCATCGGTGCCGAGGTCGATCTCGCCGGCGTCGAACTCGTCGAACTCAGCCCGCAGTACGACAACTCGGGCCAGATCACCACGCTGCTGGCCCACCGCACCCTGCACCACACCCTGACCGGAATGGCCATGCGACGTCTGGGCCTGACCCAGCGCGACTGGCTCCACCCCGACGCCCTCGACCACGGCCGCACCGACCGTCCCGGAGACCCCTCATGACCGGCACACACGACAGCCCCGACCACGCCGACCAGCACGCCCACGACCACCACCACGCGAGGTGGCCCGAAGGGTTCTGGTCGCAGCCGCCGCGACTGGGGGCGGGCCTCGAAGGACATGAGGCCGTCGACGACTACAACAAGGACCGCAAGCCCGGACCCATCCACGTCAACCGGCGCTACGAGGGCGGCTACTCGGGCATCCAGACCTTCGCCAAGCTCCCGGTCTGCCTGACCCCCGAGGACCTCGCCGCCGGCGAGATCGATGTCGCGGTCTGCGGCGTGCCGTGGGACTCGACCACCAGTGGTCGCAGCGGCACCAACCACGGCCCGATGGTGATCCGCTCGGCGGATCACCAGGCCGGCTACGGCCGGCCCCAACTGAGCCTGGAAACCGGCGTGGACGCGTTCGAGGTGCTCAACTGCTGCGACTACGGCGACGCGCCGATCAGCGTCGGGAACACCCCCGTCACCTTCGAGGGCATCCGCAAGTTCGTCGGCACCATCGTCGAATCCGGCGCGATTCCCCTCATCCTGGGCGGGGACCACGCGATCACCTGGCCCTGTGCCACGGCCGTCGCCGACCACTGGGGTTACGGCAAGGTCGGCATCGTCCACTTCGACGCCCACGCTGACACCGGCGCCGACGCCCCGCAGAGCCTGGCCAGCCACGCCACCCCCATGCGCAAGCTCATCGAGTCCGGAGCCGTGCCCGGCTCGAACTTCGTTCAGGTCGGCCTGCGCGGCTACTGGCCCGACCCGGAGACCCTGGACTGGATGAAGGAACAGCGGATGCGCACGCACTTCATGGCCGAGATCGAGCGCTTCGGGTTCGACCACGTCCTGCAGCGCGCCGTGGACGAGGCCCTCGACCAGGCCGACCACCTCTACCTCTCGCTGGACATCGACGTCGCCGACCCCGCCTACGCCCCGGGTACCGGCACACCGGAACCGGGCGGACTGACCAGCAACGAGATCCTGCGCGCGGTCCGCCGGCTGTCCTCCGAGGTCGGCATCGTCGGCATGGACATCGTCGAGGTCTCCCCGCCCTTCGACGACAAGAGCGAGATCACCTGCCTGCTGGCCAACCGCGCCGCCCGCGAAGCACTGACCGGGACCGCGATGCGCCGCCTGGGCATCACCGGCCCCGATCACCTGGCGCCCGCCGCCCCGAGCACGGAAGGGTGACCGCGTGAGCCCGCAGCATCCCCTCGACCCGCTGACCGCCGAGGAGATCACCCGGGTCGGCGAGATCGTCCGCGCACACCCCGTTTTCACCGACCGGACGCACTTCTCGTCCATCGCGCTGGCCGAGCCGGGCAAGCAGGTGCTCAAGGACCACGCCGGCGGCGGCGCGCTTCCCGACCGGGAGGCACAGGTCGTGCTCTACGACCGCGAGCACCGTCTGGTCCGCGAGGCGCGGGTGTCGCTGACCGGCGGCACGGTGGTCTCCACGGTGGACCGGATCGGGCAGCGCCCGCGCATGCAGAGCGCGGACTTCCAGGATGTCGTCGCCGCCATCAAGAAGGACCCCGAGTGGCTGGCCGCCATGAGCCGCCGCGGTCTGACCGACCCCGCCGTGATCGAGGTCCATCCGTGGCCGCCGGGTTACCACGACGAGCGCGACGACTACGCGCACCGCCGGGTGACCAAGGCGCTGACGTTCCTGCGTCCCACCCAGGACGACAATCCGTTCGCCCGCCCGCTGGAAGGGGTGGTCGTCACGGCCGATCTCGATACCGCCGAGGTCCTGCGGGTCGAGGATGTCGCCCGGGTACCGGTCGGCGAGGACGACGGGCGCCACGGCCCGCGGCAGGCCACCCGCGAAGGCGTACGCCGGCTGGACATCACCCAGCCCGACGGCCCCAGTTTTACCCTGGACGGTCATCTGCTGCGGTGGCAGAACTGGTCGATGCGGGTCGGCTTCAACGACCGTGAGGGACTGGTGCTCCACCAGATCGGCTACGACGACCGGGGCCGCCGGCGTTCGGTCATCCACCGCGCCTCGCTCTCGGAGATGTGGGTCCCCTACGGCGACCCCGCGCCCCTGCACCGCAACAAGGCGGTGTTCGACGAGGGCGAGGCGGGTCTGGGGAAGCTCGCGAACTCCCTGGTGCTGGGCTGCGACTGCCTCGGAGAGATCCGTTACCTCGACGGAGTCTGCGCCGACTGGGACGGCAGCCCCTCCGTCATCGAGAACGCGATCTGCATCCACGAGGAGGACACCGGCATCGCCTGGAAGCACACCGGGCACAGCGAGGGCTTCCAGGAGACCACCACCGATGTCCGCCGCGGCCGCCGCCTGGTCGTCTCCTCGTTCTCCACACTGGAGAACTACGACTACGGATTCTTCTGGTACTTCCACACCGACGGCAGCGTGGAGTTCGAGGTCAAGCTCACCGGCATCATCTCCACGGGCGGCGTGTCAGCCGGCCAGGTGCCCTCCTCGGGCACCGTGGTCGCGCCCGGGGTCTACGGGCCGCACCATCAGCACGCGTTCAACGTGCGGCTGGACATGGCCGTGGACGGCGACCTCAACTCCGTCGTGGAGTGCGACTCCCGGCCCGCCCCGCTCGGCCCGGACAATCCCCTCGGGAACGCCTGGACCGTGCACACCACCCACCTGGAGCGCGAACTGGGGGCCCAGCGCGTCGCCGACGCCTCGGTCGCGCGAACCTGGACGATCCAGAACGAGGGTGTGCGCAACGCCCACGGCCAGCCGGTCGGCTACCAGTTGATCCCCCAGTCCGGGGTGCTGCCGCTGCTGCACCCCGACAGCCCCATGCTCGGCCGGGCCCGGTTCGCGACCAAGCACCTGTGGGTGACGCCCTACCGGGAGGGGGAGCTGTTCGCCGCCGGGGACTACCCGTTCCAGAGCCCGCCGGGTGAAGGGCTGCCCCGCTACACCGCCGGCGACGAGAACGTCCGCGACACCGACATCGTGGTCTGGCACACCTTCATCGCCCACCATGTCGTCCGGCCCGAGGACTGGCCCGTCATGCCGGTGACGACGGCCTCGGTGCACCTGCGGCCGGCCGGGTTCTTCGACCGGAACCCGGCGCTCGACCTGCCGCTGCCCCGCGACACCACCAGCGGATGCCACCCCACCCCGGACGCCGGAACCGGCGCGGACCCGGTCTGCCATCCATGAACCCGTCCGTGACCTCGCGCCTGGTGATCCTGTCCGTGGGCGCGTTCGTGCTCGCCATCGACGGGTTCGTGCTGCCCGGTCTGCTGCCCGAGGTGGCCGCGGATCTCTCGGTGAGCGTGGCGGCGGCGGGACAGCTGATGACCGCGTTCGGCGTCGCCTACGCCGTCGGCTCGCCGATCATCGCGACCCTCACCGGGCAGCTGGACCGCCGCCTCGTCATCTGTACGGGCATGGTGGTGTTCCTGCTCGGCATGGTGCTCCAAGCCGCCGGGCCCACCTACGGCGTCGTCATGACCGGGCAGATCGTCGCCGCGCTCGGCGCCGCCGCCTTCCAGGCCAACGCCTTCGCCGTCGCCGGAGTCCTCGCGCCGCCCGGCCGCCGCTCCCGGGCCTTCGCCATGATCGCCGCGGGCGCCGGCCTGGCCGCCGTCCTCGGCATGCCCATCGGGCTTTTGATCGGCCAGCTGTGGGGGTGGCGCGGAACGTTGTGGACCATCGCCGCGATGGCCGCGGTCGCGGCGGTGCTGGCCGGCCTGTTCGTGCCGTCGGTGACCTTGCCGGCCACCACGATGCGCGCCCGGCTCGCGGTGCTGGTGAATCCGCGCATCCTGGCGCTGCTCGTGGTCAGCGCGCTGCTGATCGCGCCGCAGTACCTCCTCGGCTCGTACGTCTCGGCGGTGGTGGGCATCAGCTCGCCCGGCGACGGCACGGCCATCATGATCGCCCTGCTGCTCTACGGAGCCGGGGTCTTCGCCGGCACCCGGGTGATCGGCCGGTTCGCCGACCGCTTCACGGCGGTCGCGGTGATCGTCGCCGGTCTCGGCGTCGTCGCCCTGAACTCCCTGCTCCTCGCCGCGGTACAGCACTGGTTCCTGCCCACCCTGGCCGTCCTGTTCATCCTGGGCATGACGGCCCTGTCCCTGGTCATCCCCCAGCAGAACCGGGTCTTCGTCGCGGGCGGCGACGTCGCCGTGATCGCCCTGAGCCTCAGCGGGGCGATGAACCACATCGGCGCCGCGATGGGCGCCGGAATCGGCGGTGCCGTCCTCGCCGGCGCCGGCCCGCTGTGGCTCGCCCCCAGCGCGGCGCTACTCGCTCTCGGCGTCATCGCGGTGGTCCTCATCACCGCTCCCGAATCCTCCGCCGCCCGGCGCACCCACCCGGGGCGGGGCCGGTCCCGCGACGCCCGGGTGACGTGAACCCCCCGGTGCCTTCCGTCAGGTGACGGTCAGGCGCAGCACGCTGGTCTCGGTGAGCAGGTAGAGGTCCTCGCCGTCCGGGGTGGGGAGGATGGCGTGCAGGGCGCCCAGGTCGTTGGTGAGGAAGGGCTCGGGGGTGGCGTTGGGGAGGGGGTAGCGCCACAGGGTGCCGGTTTCGGTGGTCATCCACAGGGAGCCGGCGATCTGGGTGAGGTCGGTGGGGTTCTCCGTGGCCGGGACCGTGGTGTCGGCCGGGGGGAGGGGGTTCTCGGGGGTGATGGGCAGCACGTCGGTGGTGGTGCCGTTGCCGGGGTCGATCGTCCACAGCTGGCCCATCAGGTCCCAGGCCAGGCCGCGCAGGTCGGTGTGGCCGGTGGAGATGGCGGCGGTGGCCGCGGGGCGGGCGGGGTCGATGCGCAGGATCTCGCCGGCCGGTCCGGTGCTGGTGTACAGCATGCCGTCCGGGCCGAAGGCCATCAGGCCCGCGCCGCGCGGCAGGTCGCGGGCGGCGGCGGAGCCGCTGGGGCGCAGGGTGCCCGCCTCGTAGGTGTAGCGGGAGATGCGGTTGTTCTCGGCGCCCTCGTAGGCGATGTAGACGGACTCCTCCCACGTGGCGATGTCGACGATGGTCGTCTCGTCCGCGGTGGTCTCTATCTCGCCGGCCTGTGTCACGGTGCCGCTGACCGGGTTCAGGTGGTAGACGGTGCCGCCCGTGTCCGGTGTCAGCAGCAGGGAGCCGTCCGGGAGGGGGGCGGCGTGGCGCAGGCCCTCGGGGAGGTCCTCGGCGATCGTCTCCGCTATCGCCACCGAGCCGTGGGGCGGGGCTATGACGACCGGGGGATCCTCCGGCTGTTCCCCGCCGGGCCCGCCGTCCGGGCCTTCGCCGGGGGCCCCGTCGTCCGGTGGCGGCTCCTGGGGCGCGGGCTGGGCCCGTGCGACCTGTTCGGCCCGGTTCTGGGCCGGGCCGCCGGCGCAGGCCGTGGTCAGGGCGGCCAGGGCGAGAGCCAGGGCCGCCGCCACGGCCGGCGCACGGAGCATCGCGGCTAGACCGCCATGCCGTAGATGATGGTGAACAGGGTGCCGAGGGATCCGATGATGAACACCCCGGTCAGTCCGGCCACGATCAGGCCCTTGCCCTGTTCGGCGCTGAAGGAGTCCCGCATGGCGGTGGATCCGATCCGCTGCTTGGCCGCCCCCCAGATCGCGATGCCCAGGCAGATCAGGATGGCGAGCGCCATGATGACCTGGACCATCGTCCGTGCCTCATCACCGACCGTGGCGAACGGGCCCCAGTCCGGGGCGATTCCGCCGATGAGTTCAGTGATGTCCTCTGAGTCCGCCGCAAGGAACATCCGGGTTCACCGCCCAACTGGCTCTGTGCTGTTCGATACTCGCTCTCCGCTTGCGATTGTGCCACGCCACACTGACCGAAGTACGTTCCATGGCGGTTGTGTTCGGGGAAACGCCGGGCAGACTGGGGGGAGATCGAGGGGAGCGGTGGGAGATGCGCAAGGTCGCGCTGGTCGGCGGGCTGGGGCTGGGGGGCCTGGCGTTGTTCGTGGCGCTGCTGGTGGTCGGGGTGTACAGCGCCGCTGCCGGGATCGTCGGGGGCGCGGGCAAGAACGGCGGGAAGCTCGCCAAGAACGCTGTGCCGGCCGCGTACGAGGATCTGGTGCAGGAGTGGGGGAACCTGTGCGACGAACTGTCGCCCGCGCTGCTCGCCGCCCAGCTCAACCAGGAAAGTGGCTGGAATCCGAGCGCCCAGTCCCACGCGGCGGCGCAGGGGATAGCGCAGTTCATCCCGGGCACCTGGGCGGTGCACGGCATCGACGCCAACGGTGACGGGGTCGCCGATGTGTGGGACCCCGAGGACGCCATCCCGTCGGCCGCCACCTACAACTGCTCGCTGGCCTCCTACGTGCGCGATGTGCCCGGCGATCCGGTCGAGAACATGCTCGCCGCCTACAACGCCGGCCCGTACGCGGTGATCCAGTACGGCGGCGTGCCCCCGTACACGGAGACGCAGAACTACGTGCGGATCATCCGCGCCGCCGAGGAGAGCTTCGCGGCGCCGCCGGAGGACCAGCGGCGGCTCGCGCCGTCCGAGCTGGCGGCCGGGGCGGTGCACTTCGCGCAGGAGCAGCTCGGCACCCCCTATCTGTGGGGCGGCAACGGCACCCCGGAGCACGACGGGCGGTTCGACTGCTCGGGGCTGACGAAGGCGGCCTACGAGGCGGTGGGGATCGAGCTGCCGCGGGTGGCCAACGACCAGTGGGCCAGCGGCCCGCATCCGGAACGCGACGAGCTGTTGCCGGGTGACCTGGTGTTCTTCGCCAACGACCTGACGGACTCGCGCAGCATCCACCATGTGGGGATCTATGTGGGCGGCGGCTACATGATCGACGCCCCGTACACTGGCGCCGAGATCCGCTTCGACCCCATCGATTCGGCCGATTATTTCGGCGCGACGCGGCCCACGGCCGGGTAGTAGTCTTACGGTCGCGCTCCGTCACACCACGGGCGTCTCTCTTCGGTAACGCTGTGGTGCTCTTTCGGGGACATCGGAACTCCAGGCGCGGAACATGCCGTTTCCTGGACGGGTACGCGGGCTCTCCCCTCCACCCCCACGACGACATCATGAAGGGGCCGTAACGGCACATGGCTGGACTCGACAACCCCGACATCGATGTCGATCTTCTCTACAAGATCAACGGCTATGCCGACAGCCTGCCCGGCTGGGTATCCGACGCCGTGACCTTCCTGGTGGAGTACGGCTTCGCCATCGGCCTGGTGCTCGCGGTGCTGGGCACCTGGTTCCTGGTGCGCTCCAGGGCCGGCTCCGCGCAGGCGGTGGCCGGGGTCTCCTGGGCGCTGGGCGCGGCCGGGGTCTCCTGGCTGATCAACCAGCCGATCAGCAGTTTCGTGGCGCGGCCGAGGCCGTTCATCGACCATCCGGACCTGCATGTGCTGGTCGAGGGCAAGACGGGCTGGTCGTTCGTCAGTGACCACTCCGCCGGCGCCATGGCGATCGCCGTGGGGCTGCTGCTGGTACACCGCAAGATCGGGATCGCGGCGATCGTGCTGGCCTTCGTCCAGGGCTTCGGCCGGGTCTTCACCGCCGTCCACTACCCCACCGATGTGCTGGCCGGTTTCGCGCTGGCCACGGCGGTGGCGCTGCTGCTGTCGCCGCTGGCGCTGTACGCGCTGACCCCGCTGGTGCGGGTGCTGGCCGGTACCAGGCTGCTCGGCTGGATCGCGGTCGGCGAGGACGTACGACCGGACCGGGAGCGGGAACAGGGGAGCTCCGACGGTGCCGACGGTTCCGGTGGCGAGCAGGGCGGGGACGACGGGGGTGGCAGGCACCGGGCGCGGGCCCGGCGCGGGGTGACCGCCGCCTAGCCGGGGCCTTTGCGTCCGCTGCCGAAGGTTTTCGACGGCCCGTTCCACCTGATCTCTCAGGCGGAACGGGCCGTCGCCGTGTGGGCGGCGGCCTCGTCGCGTGCCAGTGGCCGGGAGCGCCGGGCCGGGCCGTACCAGCCGCAGCTGCATCGGGGGGCGACGAACGGTCCGCGTTCGTTCAGGGTGACCTCGTGCCGGACCTGATCGTTCTGGCTCGCTTCGTGCACCTTCCCACGGTAACGAGTGGCCGTCCGCGTCGTTAGGCAGGCCATGGTGGGCAGAATCGCCTCGCTGGCCGCCCTGCTGCTCGCGGTCTGCGGGTGCACGGGGACGGGTGAGGCGGCGGAGGAAGACGCCGGGACGCGGCAGGCCCGGGAGACGGTGCGGCAGCTGCCGGAGGTGCTGGCGGGCGCGGGCAGCTCGCTGGTGGCGACGGCGATGGAGATGACCTCGGGCGGTACCCGGGTGACGATCCGCGGCGAGGGCGGCTATGACTTCGTGACGCGCTCCGGTGAACTGCGGGTGACGCTGCCGCTGGAGATTCCGGCCGGTGCGGTGCCTCCGGTGACGGAGGTGTTCACCCCGGGCGCGCTGTACATGAAGAACCGGGGCGCCGGGGTGCCGGCCGACAAGTGGGTGCGGGTCGATGTCACCACGCTCACGGACGGCAATCTGGTGGCCAACGGCGCCACGGATCCGCTGCTGGCGGCCGAGCTGCTGCGCGGGGTGGTGAGCGTGCGGGAGCTGCCGGAGCTGGAGCTGAACGGTGAGTGGGTGCGGCACCTGCGGGGGGTGACGGATCTGGTGGTGGCCGCGCGGGAGGCGTCGGGTCCCGCGGGCGAGCAGCTGGTGGCCGCGCTGGCGGGGTTCGCGGACCCGGTGGTGCCGTTCGACGCGTATCTGGGCGCGGACGGGCTGCCGCGCAAGATCCGGCATCAGTTCAGTCTGGGGAGTGAGCGGGGCCTGGAGGGGGTCGATGTGGCGTCCACGGTGGAGTTCTCCGGCTTCGGGACGCCGGTGACGGTGTCCCTGCCGGTGCCGGAGGACCTCTACACGGGCGCGGTGGGCTGAGCGGAGCCCGTCGGGGCCGGCCCGGACGCGGAGTCCCGGTCTGGGGCCCCGCCCGGCCGGGGCATGGGCCCGCGAAGGTGAACGGCGCCACCGCCAAGGTGACGTAGGGGAGCTACGCGGCGGGGTACGGGCATGCCGTGCGGCGCGCGGCCGGGAGCGGCGCCGCCGGTGGCACCGCGTTCCGGTGTCAGGTGTCAGGTGCGCAGCAGACGGGCGATCGCGGCGGTGGCCTCCTCGACCTTGGCGTCGATCTCGGGCCCGCCCTCCTGGGCGGCGTGCGCCACGCAGTGCCGCAGGTGCTCCTCCAGCAGCTGGAGCGCGAAGGACTGGAGCGCCTTGGTGGAGGCGGAGACCTGCGTCAGTATGTCGATGCAGTAGACGTCCTCGTCGACCATCCGCTGCAGGCCGCGGACCTGGCCCTCGATGCGGCGCAGCCGTTTGAGGTGGGCGTCCTTGTCCTTGCTGTAGCCATGGGGACCCACGGTGGCCGGTACGGGCGTCTCCTCGGTCGTGGTCATGATCGTCCTTCCCTGCGGCCGTATACCCCCGATGGGTATAGCGTAACGAATGCGCCGTCTGCCTGGCAGTATCGTGCACCTCCCGGGTGACATGGGGTGGCGTCCGGTCCACCGGGCTGCCCTGTGGGGTTCATTTTCTGTTCACTTATGACCTTCAGTCGCTTCATCTGCTCTGCTTACTTTCGGTCTCGGACGTCTCCCGGAAGGACTGAACGACAGTGAAGCTTGGCGCCGCAGCGGCCCTGGTCACCAGCGCTCTGCTCCTCACTGCCGCCTGCGGTACCGATGACAACTCCGGGCTGCCGGGCGCGGTGGACTTCTCGGCCGATCATCTCGAGTGCGGGCCCCGCGGCTCGCTGCTCGCCTCGGGCTCCAGTGCGCAGGCCAACGCCATGGAGGTGTGGGTGAACACCTACCAGGCGAATTGTGACGACAGCCAGATCAACTACAAGGCGACCGGTTCCGGCGCCGGCATCCAGGAGTTCCTCCAGGGCCGCACCGCCTTCGCCGGCTCCGACTCGGTCATGAGCGACGAGGAGCTGGCCGCCTCCCGCGCGGTGTGCGCGGACGGCGGGCAGGGCATCCACCTGCCGATGGCCGCCGGCCCCATCGCCATCGGCTACAACCTGCCGGGCGTCGAGGACCTCGTGCTGGACGCCCCCACCCTGGCGCGCGTCTTCGACTCCGGCATCACCCGCTGGAACGACCCGGCGATCGCCGCGCTCAACCCGGGCGTCACCCTGCCCGACCTCCCGATCACCCCCTTCCACCGGTCGGACGGCTCGGGCACCACCGACAACCTGACCCAGTACCTGAACGGCTCCGCGCCCCAGCAGTGGCCCTACGAGCCGGGCAAGAACTGGAAGGGCAAGGGCGGCCAGGCCGCCGACGGCTCCTCGGGCCTGGTCGGCATGGTGCAGCAGAACGCCGGGGCCATCTCGTACTTCGAGCTGTCCTACGCGCACCAGAACAACATCAGCACGGTCAGCATCGACACCGGCGCGCCCGAGCCGGTCGCGGTCTCCGTGGAGAACGCCTCCAGCGCCATCGCCGCCGGTGAGGTCGTCGGCGAGGGCGGCGACCTCGCGCTCGAACTCGACTACGCCACTCGCGAGCCAGGTGCCTACCCGATCGTTCTCGTCACGTACGAGATCATCTGTGACAAGGGGAACAACCCCGGCACGCTCGATCTGACCAAGGCCTTCCTCGGCTACGCCGCCGGAGACGAGGGACAGGGCGCCCTCGCGGAGATCGACTACGCGCCGATCCCCGACCGGATCATCGCGCAGGTGCGCGACCGTGTCGCGGGGATGTCCTGACGTGAACGCCGCCGACGCTGTACGTACGCCCGCCACCGCCGGGACCCGCGGACCCCGTGCGACCTCCGAGATACCCGAGACGTGTGAGCCGATGCCGATATGAGCGGAAAACTCATGGGAATGCCCGAAGCCGCCCCCAGGAAGAACACGGTGCGCCTCGGTGACCGGGTCTTCAGCAACCTCTCCAAGGGATCCGGGATCGCCCTCCTGGTGATCATGGCGGCCATCGCCGTCTTCCTCACCATCCGCGCGGCCGTCGCCATCTCGAACAACGAGGGCAACTTCCTCACCACCTTCCAGTGGAACGCCAACGACTCGCCGCCGGTCTTCGGCATCGCGGTGCTGCTGTTCGGCACCGTCGTCTCCTCGGTCATCGCCATGACGCTCGCCGTCCCGGTGGCCATAGGGATCGCGCTGTTCATCTCGCACTACGCGCCGCGCCGGCTCGCCGGCCCCATCGGCTACGTGGTCGACCTGCTGGCCGCCGTGCCCAGCATCATCTACGGCCTGTGGGGCGCGCTGTTCCTGGTGCCGCACATGACCGGCCTGTTCGACTGGCTCGACCAGTTCTTCGGCTGGACCGGGATCTTCGCGTACAACGGCACCCCCGCCCGCTCACTGATGACGGTCGGCATCCTGCTGGCGATCATGATCCTGCCGATCATCACCAGCGTCACCCGGGAAGTCTTCAAGCAGACCCCCAAGGCCCACGAGGAAGCCGCCCTGGCGCTGGGCGCCACCCGCTGGGAGGTCATCCGGATGACGGTGCTGCCCTTCGGCCGCTCCGGGATCATCAGCGCCTCCATGCTCGGCCTGGGCCGGGCCCTGGGCGAGACGATGGCCGTGGCCACCGTCCTGTCGCCCAGCTTCCTCATCAACGCCAGCCTGCTGGAGTCCGGCGGCGGCACCTTCGCCCAGAACATCGCCAGCCAGTTCAAGGAGGCCGGCTCCATGGGCCGCGACGCGCTGATCGCCTCCGGCCTGGTGCTGTTCATCCTGACCCTGCTGGTCAACGGCGCCGCCCGGCTGATCATCGCCCGGCGCAAGGAGTACTCGGGGGCCAACGCATGAGTGACGCATTGGGGGCACCTCCCGGCCGGAGGCCGGGGGAGGCTGCCGTGCCGCAGTCGACAGCGATGCCCGCAGGTTGCCGCGCGGGCGGAGAAGCGAATAAAGGGCAGCGACATGAGTGACAGCCAGACCACCCTGATCGAGGAGCCGCGCCCGCGCCGCTCCGTACGCCCCGCCACCCTGCGGCAGCCCCGGCTGCCGGCCTGGTCGCGCGGCGCGCTGCTGCTCGGCTCGGCCGCCATCGGCATCGCCACCGGCCTGGTCGCCGGGCTCGACAGCCGGACCCAGTGGGGCCTGATCGCCGCCCTCGTCTTCGTCGCCGCCGGCTTCGCGGTCACCTCCGCCGTCGAGGGCCGCCGCCAGGCCGTCGACCGGCTCGCCGCCTCCCTGGTGTGGACCAGCTTCCTGGTCGCCGTCATCCCGCTCGCCTCCCTCCTGTGGGAGACCATCGCGCGCGGCATCCCCGGCGTCAGCTGGTACTTCCTCACCCACTCCATGAACGGCGTGCTCAGCTGGCAGGACGGCGGCGGCGTCTACCACGCGCTGCTCGGCACCGTCGAACAGGTGCTGCTCGCCTCCGTCATCGCCATACCGATCGGCCTGCTCACCGCCGTCTACCTCGTGGAGTACGGCTCCGGCCGGCTCGCCCGCGCCATCACCTTCTTCGTGGACGTGATGACCGGCATCCCCTCCATCGTGGCCGGTCTGTTCATCCTCTCCATGTGGATCATGATGATGGGCTTCGGCTACTCCGGCTTCGCCGGCGCCCTCGCCCTGTCGATCCTGATGATGCCGATCGTCGTCCGCTCCACCGAGGAGATGCTCAAGCTCGTCCCCAACGAACTGCGCGAAGCCTCCCTGGCGCTCGGCATCCCCAAGTGGCGCACCATCCTCAAGGTCGTGCTGCCCACCGCCATCGGCGGCATCACCACCGGCATCATGCTGGCCCTGGCCCGGATCGCGGGCGAGACCGCCCCGATCATCCTGCTGGTCTTCGGCAACAACATGATCAACGGCAACCCCTTCGAAGGCGCCCAGTCCTCGCTGCCGCTGTTCGTCTACGAGCAGTGGGCGTTCGGCACGGAGTCCGCGTACGACCGGGCCTGGGCCGCCGCCCTGGTACTGATCGCCTTCGTCATGATCCTCAACCTGGTCGCCCGGGCCATCGCCCGCTGGAAGGCCCCGAAGACCGGCCGCTGACCGGCCACCCGAGAGTAGGAGGTACACCCCATGGCCAAGCGCATCGATGTCACCGGCCTGACCGCGTACTACGGCGCCCACAAGGCGATCGACGACATCTCCATGCACGTCGAGCCCAAGTCGGTGACCGCGTTCATCGGCCCCTCCGGCTGCGGCAAGTCCACCTTCCTGCGCACCCTCAACCGCATGCACGAGGTCACCCCCGGCGGCCGGGTCGAGGGCAAGGTCCTGCTGGACGACGAGGATCTGTACGGTCCCGGCGTCGACCCGGTGTCGGTGCGCCGTACGGTCGGCATGGTCTTCCAGCGGCCCAACCCGTTCCCCACCATGTCCATCTACGACAACGTGGCGGCCGGGCTGCGGCTGAACGGCTCGTACCGCAAGTCCGAGCTGGACGAGATCGTGGAGAAGAACCTGCGCGGCGCCAACCTGTGGAACGAGGTCAAGGACCGGCTGAACAAGCCCGGTTCCGGCCTGTCCGGCGGTCAGCAGCAGCGGCTGTGCATCGCCCGCGCCACCGCGGTGGAGCCCGAGGTGCTGCTGATGGACGAGCCGTGCTCGGCGCTCGACCCCATCTCCACCCTCGCCATCGAGGACCTCATCGGGCAGCTGAAGTCGACCTTCACCATCGTGATCGTCACCCACAACATGCAGCAGGCGGCGCGGGTGTCGGACCGTACCGCGTTCTTCAACCTGGCGGCCGTGGGCCAGCCGGGCAAGCTGATCGAGATCGGCGACACCGACCGGATCTTCTCCAACCCGACCGTGCGCGCCACCGAGGACTACATCTCCGGCCGCTTCGGCTGAGCCGCGCGACCGTGAGCCCGGACCTGGCTGAGCGGCCCGCCCCCAGCCGGGCGGGCCGCTCAGGTCATGGGGCGGTCAGGCCGGTGAGCGAGTCCACCGCCATTGTCCAGCGCCGCGCCCCGGATCACCAGCGGAACGCGGAAGCTCTCCCCGGCCGGGTGCCGGAAACCCGTCGTCGCGGTCGCCGGAACCCTCCTCGCCGGTCGGCGAAGGGCGGCCCCCACCGGAACTCTCCGGTGGGGGCCGCCCCTTCCTGCGTGGTGCGGGACGATCAGGCGGTGCGGTAGGCGTCGGTGATCGTCTGCGTGCTGGTGTTGCCGTCCGCGTCGGTGACCTCGGCGCGCAGTGACACGGAGCCGCCGGCCGCCGGGTTGTCCACGGTGATCGCGCCGTCGGCGACGGCCGCGTCCAGCCAGGTCTCGCCACCGTCGGTGGAGTACGAGATCACCACGGAGGACCCGTCACCGGCGCCCGAGCCCTGCACGGTGAAGGGCACCGCGAAGCCGCTCTCACCGGCCGGGGCGGTGGAGTCCAGCGCCAGGGCGGGGGAGTAGCGGACCCCGGAGGCCGGCAGGGTGACGACCTCGTCGTCCGCGCCGCCCGCCGAGGTGAAGGTGAAGGACGCGGTGATCTCCGTGGTGACCGGGAAGAGGGCCGGGTCACGGCTGACGGTGGTCACCAGCTCGTAGTCGGCCTCTTCGGCGGGCAGGTCGAAGGAGGAGTAGTCCAGCATGTCGTCGAAGACCGCGAACTCCTCACCGTCGCGGTACAGGACGGTACGGGCGTTGTCCTCGTCGTACGAGGAGTAGCCGAAGTTGCCGTCGCCGTCCGCGAAGGGAACCAGCGCGCCGTACAGGGTGTCGCCGTCCCGGACCAGGCCGCCGTACTCCCCGTCCACGATCGGGCCGAACACCCCGACGTTGAAGGTGCGTTCGACGGTCTCACCGGCCTCGTAGTCGCGTGCCTCGGCCTCGTAGAAACTGTCGGACCCGAAGGTCCACAGGTCCTGCCCCCAGCCGCTGTGGGTGGTCTCGACGAACACGCGCGTGGTGCGGGGCAGTTCCCTCTCGAAGCCGCTGGCCGAGCCCACGGCATCGGCCCAGGTGAACAACACGCCGGTGTCGCCCTCGACCGGGGAACCCTGGTGGGTGACGATCTCCGCGAGGTCCTCGGGCTTGATCCGCAGCTGGAGCCCGGTGAAGAAGCCCTCGTCGTGGAGGTACGCGCCCTGGTACTGGACGTCGTCCCGCTCCCAGCCCGTGCCGGCGTACCCGGAGATCCGGTTGCCCTCGCCCGGCTCGCCCAGCTGCGCGGTGCCGAAGCCCTCCGGCAGACCGCTGGCGGACCAGCCGGAGTTCAGGGAGAAGTCGTCTCCCTCCAGCAGGAAGCCGGCCGCGAGGTCGAGCTGCGTGGCGGCGTCGTCCGGGGAGGCGTACACCACTTCCTCGGCCTCGCGGGCGTCCACGCTGACGGCGGTGTCCTCGGTCACCGTCAGACCGGGGACCACCAGCCAGTCGATGCCGTTGATGTTCTCCTGGGCGTCGTCGACATCGAGCACCGAGACGGCGATGGCGTACTCGCCCTCGGGCACCCGCGCGGTGCCGTAGATGTCGAACCACTCATCGGTGTCCAGGTTGTACAGGTCGCCGAAGTAGAACTCGGCGGCCTCGCCGCCCCGGCCCGTGACGTCCAGGGCGATGTCGAACTTCTCCGCCTCGCGCTCGACGACCCCGGCGGTGCGGACGCTCTGCCCGTTGTCACCCGTGGCGGTGATGTACGCGCTGTAGATGCCGTACTGGTCGCCCAGCGCGGTGTGTGCGGTGACCTCGACGGTGGCGGTGCCCCCGGCCGGGACGGTCACCTGGTCGGCGGAGAGCGTGTAGAAGCCCTCCGGCGCGGCGCCGCCCTCCGTGTCGAGGGTCTCCAGAGCGAGGTCCAGGGTGACCTCGGTGTCACCGAGGTTGCGGTACGTCAGCTCCTGGGTGACCGGGTCGGCCTCCTCGTGCGGGAAGGGCACGACGCCGAAGCTGAGCGAGGTGGTCTCGGCGATGACCGTGGCGTCCATCGCGGACGGCACGTCGATGCGGCCCGAGCCCTGCTGGGTGGCCGAGAGGCCCTCGCCGCCGATGGTGGAGCCGGTGAGCACGGCCTTGAGCTGCTCGCCGGTCCACTCGGGGTGCTGCTGCTTGAGCAGCGCGGCGGCGCCCGAGGCGTGCGGGGTGGCCATCGAGGTGCCGGAGATGGCGACGTAGCCGTCGGCGACCGGGTCCCCGTACTGCCAGATGGCGGCGTCGGGGGCACCGGCGGCGGCGATGTCGACGCCGGGGGCGGTGACGTCGGGCTTCAGCGCGCCGTCGCGGGTGCGCGGGCCGACCGAGGAGAAGTCGGCGAGCTGGTCGGACTTGTCGACGGCGCCGATGGTGAGGGCGGCGTCCGCGGTGCCCGGCGAGCCGATGCTGCCGGCGAACGGACCGGAGTTGCCGGCCGCGATGATGAACAGCGCGTCGGACTCGGCGGAGAGCCGGTTGACGGCCTCCTCCATCGGGTCGATCTCGAAGCCGGCCGGGCCGCCCAGGCTCATGGAGATGATGTCGGCGCCCTGGTCGACGGCCCACTCCATGCCCTCGATGATGTCCGACTCCCAGCCGCCGCCGTTGTCGTCCAGCACCTTGGCGCTGATGATCTCCGCGCCGGGGGCGACACCGGTGTACGTACCGCCGGAGTGCGCGCCGGTGCCGGCCACCGTGGAGGCGACGTGGGTGCCGTGGCCGTCGCGGTCGACGGCGTCGGGCGAGTCGGAGAAGTTCTCGGCGGCGGTGACCTTGCCGTCGGCGAGGTCGGGGTGGGCGTCGCTGACACCGGTGTCGACGACGGCGACCTTCACGCCCTCGCCGTCGTACCCGGCCTCCCACGCCTCGGGCGCGCCGATCTGCGGCACCGACTCGGCCAGCGTCTTGTGCGCCACGCCGTCCAGGGCGATGGCGGTGATGCCCGGCGTGGCGGTCAGCGCGAACGCCTCCCCGCCGCCGGTGGTGCGGGTGAGCGCGGCCCACACGTCCGCGGTCTCCTCGGCGGTGACGACGAGCGCCTCGCCGTTGAGGGACTCCAGGACGGTGCTGTCCTCGGAGCCCTGTGGCGCGGCGTCCGCGAGCAGGGAGGCGGCGCTGTCCTGGGTACGGGCCTGGCCGCCGTAGGTGACGATCAGCGGCAGCCCGCCGGCCTGCTGGTAGCGCTCGGTCGCCAACCGGCTGACGTTGAACAGCCGCTGGTCCAGGCTCCCGGCCCGGATGAGTGAGCGGGCGTCCTGCGGGATGACGTAGGAGTCGCCGGCGATGGTGAGGTGCTGGACGGGTATGGACTCCCGGCCCTCGGCCCGTATCAGGCCTCTGACCTGGCCGTCCTGCCCGACGACGACCTGGTCACCCGTGATGAGGGTGACGCGCAGCCCTGAGCCGTCGGAGGTGATGGAGTCGATGCCCCCCTGGGAGCCGCCCGGTGTGGCGACGGCCGGAACGGCCGCGCCCGCGGCCATCGCGACGGCGATGGCCCCGGCAGCAAGGGATCGATGGAATTTCTTCCGCAACTGTGCCCCCACATGTCGGTGGTGTACCGATGGCGGGAGGCGTCCGCTGCCCCCCGCGCCGCCCAGATCATGTCCGGGTCAGAGGGGTCGTGCGACAGCCGTCCTGGGAGAAGCGGTGAAAGAAGCGTGCGGATCTTATGTGGTTCCCGGGTTTTCAGCCGTTGCTGATCGAGGTTCAGCCGAAGAAGAGGTGGATCACCCAGTACGTGATCGCCGCCACGGCGCCGGCCGCCGGCATCGTGATGAACCATCCCTTGACGATCGACTTGGCCACCCCCCAGCGCACCGCGCTGACCCGCTTGGTGGCCCCCGCGCCCATGATCGCCGAGGTGATCACGTGAGTGGTGGAGATCGGGGCGTTGAAGATGTACGAGGCGGAGTACAGCACGGAGGCGGCGGTCGTCTCGGCGGCGAACCCGCGCGGCGGGTCCAGCTCGATGATCCGGCGGCCCAGCGTGCGCATGATGCGCCAGCCCCCCGCGTACGTGCCCAGCGACAGCATGCCGGCGCAGGCGATCTTCACCCACACCGGGATGGCGCCGCCCTCCGGTTCCACGTCGGCGATGACCAGCGCCATGAAGACCACGCCCATGGTCTTCTGCGCGTCCTGGAGTCCGTGCCCGAGCGCCATGCCGGCGGCCGAGACGGTCTGCGCTATCCGGAAGCCGCGCTGGGCCCGGTGCGGGTTGGCGCGCCGGAACAGCCACAGGATGGCCACCATCACCAGATAGCCCAGCAGCAGGCCGATGAGGGGCGAGACGAACATCGGGATGACGATCTTGGAGAGCACACCGTTCCAGTGGACGGTGCTCGCCCCGGCCAGCGCCGCCCCGACCAGGCCGCCGAACAGGGCGTGCGAGGAGGACGAGGGGAGGCCGAAATACCAGGAGATCATGTTCCAGGTGATCGCCCCGAGCAGCCCGGCGAACAAGATGATCATGCCTTGTTTGCCGGTGGGGGTGTCGATCAGCCCTTCGCTCACCGTCTTGGCGACGCCGCTGCCGAGGAAGGCGCCGGCCAGGTTCATCACGGCGGCCATGCCCAGCGCGACCCGCGGGGTCAGCGCCCGGGTGGAGATGGAGGTGGCGATGGCGTTCGCCGAGTCGTGGAAGCCGTTGGTGTAGGTGAAGAAGAGCGCCGCACCGATGACGACGAGAAGGGCGAACGTGTCCACGTGGGTCAGGACTCCTTGACCACGATGGTCTCCACCGTGTTGGCGACGGCCTCGAAGGCGTCGGCCGCCTCCTCAAGGACGTCCACGACCTGCTTGAGCTTCATGACCTCTATGGCCTCGTAGGTGCCGTTGAAGAGGTGCGCGAGCAGCTTGCGGTGGATCTGGTCCGCCTGGTTCTCCAGCCGGTTGACCTCGATCCAGTACTCGTTGAGGTGCTCCATGGTGCGCAGGTGCGGCATGGCCTCGGCGGTCAGCTCCGCCGCGCGGTGCAGCACCTCGATCTGCTGGGCCACGCCCTTGGGCAGCTCCTGGAGCTCATAGAGGACGACGAGATCGACGGCCTCCTCCATGAAGTCCATGATGTCGTCCAGCCGGGAGGCCAGCCGGTAGATGTCCTCGCGGTCGAACGGGGTGATGAACGAGGAGTTCAGCTGGTGGAAGATCGCATGGGTCGCGTCATCCCCGGCATGCTCCGCCGCGCGCATCCGGTCGGCGATTTCTACGCGCGTGGCGGGCTCGGCCGCCAGCAGTTCCATCAGCAGCTTCGAGCCACTGAGGACGTTGTCGGCGGAGATGGCGAACAGGTCGTAGAAGCTCGTCTCCCGGGGCGTCAGGCGAAATCGCACTGGAGTTCCTCTGGGGTTCATCAACGGGTGTACCCGATGATGCTAAGTGCTGATTCCGGCCACGGCTAACCATGCGACCTGACTCGTTACCTCTTGGCAGCCGATCAGCGGTTTCCGTTGTACGGACCGTACGGCCCGTCGCTGCTGCTCCAGCCACCGCCCCGGCCGCCCCGGCCGCCGCGCCCGGTGACGGCGGCGATGGCGGGCTTCACGTCCACGATGTAGACGATGGCGGCCACGAGGCCGACCAGGTTCAGCAGCAGGAACCCGAGCGGGAGCAGCTGCACGACGACGGCCAGGCCCAGGATGATCAGCCAGAACGGCTTCGTCTGCTTGCCGGCGGCCCGGAAGGCGTCCTCACGCTGGAGCGCGGCGTGCACCAGGGCGTAAATGCTCAGGATGAGCAGCGCGAGGGTGAGAAGCCCCCACAGGGAGTAGAACCCGTTCAACAACATTCCGTCCACCACCATGGTCCGCGCCGGCCGTCCACTTCCACGCTACCGGGCGCGGCGCCGGGCGCGTAGTGCTGAAAGGTGCTGAAAGTCACCTCATGCCCGCGGGGACTCCGTGTCACTCTTCGTGTCGTCCTTCGGGTCGCCCTTGGCGAGCGGGGTGACCTCGGGCTCCGCGCGCTCCACGATCACCTCGGGGGTCTCGGCGTCCCGCTCCTCCTCCTCGCGCGCCGCGGCGGCCCGCTCGGCGCGCCAGGTCTCCACGGCGCCCTTGCCACGCTCGGACAGCTCGTCGTAGGTCTCCTTGGCCTTCGCCGCGTACACCCGGAAGGTGCTCTGCGCCTGCTCCCGCAGCTCGGGGGCGTGGGTGCGCAGCTCCCGCAGCTTTTCGGCGGCCAGGTCGGCGGTGCCGGCGGCCGCGTAGCTCGCGGTGGTCACGGTCTTGCGGATCTCGTCGGTGATGGTCACGGCTTCTCCTTTTCCTGCCTGCTCCGGTCGTTGCGGAACGAGGTGTAGATCTGTAGCAGTGCCTGCTTCTGTTCGTCGGAGAGGTCCGGGTCGGCGAGCACCGCCGCCGGCACCCCGCCGGCCTCCGTCTGCTCCTTGACGGCGTCGGCGTCGAGAATCCCGGCCTGGACGTACAGCGTCTCCGCGGAGATCCGCAGGCCCTTGGCGATCTGCTGCAGGATCTCCGCACTGGGCTTGCGCAGCCCGCGCTCGATCTGGCTGAGGTAGGGATTCGACACCCCGGCGACATCCGCGAGCTGCCGCAGCGACAATTTCGCCTGCCGCCGCTGCTCCCGCAGAAACTCTCCGAGTGACGCCATGCCTCCAGCGTGCCGCATGCTGCTAACTTCTGCAAGCACATTCGCTAGCAGATGTGCAGCAGTGCTCCCCGTCCTCCGCCCAGGGTCACGGCATACGATTCCACTGCATCCTGTCGCCGGAAAGGGGCCGCACGCATGACCGACTTCGGGTCGATCTACCAGCACGGATTCGCCCGGGTCGCCGCCTGTACCGGCCACGCCGCCATCGCCGACCCGCCCGCCAACGCCGAGGCCGTCCTGCGCCAGGCCCGCCGCTGCGCCGAGGACGGCGCGGCCGTCGCCGTCTTCCCCGAGCTGTGCCTGTCCGGCTACTCCATCGAGGACCTGCTGCTCCAGGACGCCGTGCTCGACGAGGTCGAGGCCGCGCTCGCCACCGTGGTCGCCGCTTCCGCGGACCTGCTGCCGGTCCTGGTCGTCGGCGCCCCGCTGCGCCACCGCCACCGGATCTACAACTGCGCGGTGCTTGTGCACCGCGGCCGGATCCTCGGCATCGCGCCCAAGTCGTACGTGCCGAACTACCGCGAGTTCTACGAGCGCCGCCAGATCGCGGCCGGCGACGACGAGCGCGGCGGCACCTTGCGGATCGGCGGCGCCACCGTCCCCTTCGGCACCGACCTGCTGTTCGCGGCCGAGGACGTCCCCGGCCTCGTCCTGCACGCGGAGATCTGCGAGGACATGTGGGTGCCGGTGCCGCCCAGCGCCGAGGCCGCGCTGGCCGGCGCCACCGTCCTGGTCAACCTCTCCGGCAGCCCCATCACCGTCGGCCGCGCCGAGGACCGCACGCTGCTGTGCCGCTCCGCCTCCGCCCGCTGCCTGGCCGCGTACGTCTACGCCGCCGCCGGGCTGGGCGAGTCGACCACCGATCTGTCCTGGGACGGGCAGACCATGATCTACGAGAACGGCACGCTGCTCGCCGAGAGCGACCGCTTCCCGCAGGGCGACCAGTACGCGGTCGCCGACATCGACCTCGACCTGCTGCGCCAGGAACGGCAGCGGATGGGCACCTTCGACGACAACCGGCGCACCCACGCCGCCCGCACCGGCGGCTACCGGCAGATCCCGTTCACCCTCGACCCGCCCGCCGGGGACCTGGGACTGCGCCGCCGCCTCGAACGCTTCCCCTTCGTCCCCGCCGACCCCGGCCGGCTCGCCCAGGACTGCTACGAGGCGTACAACATCCAGGTCGCCGGGCTCCAGCGGCGGCTCGCCGCGATCGGCGGCCCCAAGATCGTCATCGGCGTCTCGGGCGGCCTGGACTCCACCCACGCGCTCATCGTCGCCGCCCGCGCCATGGACCAGGCGGGCCGCCCGCGCAGCGACATCCTCGGCTTCACCCTGCCCGGCTTCGCCACCAGCGACCACACCAAGCACAACGCGCACAAGCTCATGCGCGCCCTGGGCATCACCGCCGCCGAACTCGACATCAGCCCCACCGCCCGCCTGATGCTGGAGGAGCTGGGCCACCCCTTCTCCCAGGGCGAGCCCGTCTACGACATCACCTTCGAGAACGTGCAGGCCGGGCTGCGCACCGACTACCTGTTCCGGCTGGCCAACCAGCGCGGCGGCATCGTGCTCGGCACCGGCGACCTGTCCGAACTGGCCCTGGGCTGGTGCACGTACGGCGTCGGCGACCAGATGAGCCACTACAACGTCAACTCCGGCGTGCCCAAGACGCTCATCCAGCACCTCATCCGCTGGGTGATCAGCACCGACCAGTTCGGCGCCGAGACGAACGAGACGCTGACCGCCATCCTCGACACCGAGATCAGCCCCGAGCTGGTGCCGGGCGAGGAACTCCAGTCCACCGAGTCGAAGATCGGCCCGTACGCGCTGCACGACTTCACGCTCTTCCACATCCTGCGGTACGGCTTCCGGCCCTCGAAGATCGCCTTCCTGGCCTGGCACGCCTGGCGCGACCCGCGCACCGGCGGCTGGCCGCCGATGTTCCCCGAGGCCGAGCGGGTGGCGTACGACCTGCCCGAGATCCGGCACTGGCTGGACACCTTCGCCCGCCGCTTCTTCGGCTTCGCCCAGTTCAAGCGCTCCGCGATGCCCAACGGCCCCAAGGTCCTGGCCGGCGGCTCGCTCTCCCCGCGCGGCGACTGGCGCGCCCCCTCCGACACCACCGCCGACGCCTGGCTGCGCGACCTCGACCGCTGGGAGTGGCCGCGGGCTTGACCCTCACACCGTGGCAGGCCGTGTGGTGGGAGACGCCATGATCAGTATCGGAGACTTTTCCCCCAGCCTCCGGCCGGGAGGTGCCCCCATGACGGCCGGGTGTCGGTGCGCATGCTGCGCCACTACGACGCCCTCGGCCTCCTCGTGCCCGCCCGCACCGACCCCCACAGCGGCTACCGCTGGTACGAGGCCGGTCAGCCGGCCCGGCTCCACCGCATCGTCGCGCTCAAGGGGCTCGGCTTCGCACTCCAGCAGGTCAGGGAGATCCCCGGCGAGCGGGTGAGCGGCAGCCCACTGGATCGCGTCCCACGGGTACGTCTCCGACGGGTACGCGCGCGAGCTGTACCTGGAGTGCCCGCCCGGGAACGAGAGCGCCTGGGTGACCGAACTCCAGGAGCCGGTCGGACGCCCCGGCCCGGACACGGCCTCCTAGCCGGCGGCGCCGAACAGCTCCAGCAGATCGGCCTTCGCGAACATCCGGGCGGTGTCGATGGCGGAGGGCTGCCCGGCCGCCGGGTCGGCGCCCGCCGCCACCAGCGTGCGGACCACCTCCGTCTCGCCCTTGAACACCGCTCCCGCCAGCGGCGTCTGGCCCCGGTCATTGGCCCGGCCGGGGTCGGCGCCGCGCTGGAGCAGCGCCTCCACCGTTCTGGCGTGGCCGTGGTAGGCGGCCAGCATCAGCAGGGTGTCGCCCTTGTCGTTGCTGAGGTTCGGGGGAACACCCGCGTCCACGTACGCCGCCACCGTGTCCGTGTCCCCGTCCCGGGCGAGATCGAAGATCTTCGCCGCGAGCTGGAGCACCTCGGGGTCGTGCGCGGGTTCGTGGCGCTCTGGGGACGTCATGGCGGTATGCCTCCTGGGGACGGGGGGCTTCCAGCCTACGTACTCTGGCGGACATGACCCCGCCGATGTACCGCATGGACCGGGTGACGCTGATCGCCGGGCTGCCGCTGCTCGCCGACTCGGTCCTCTTCGCGGTGCGCCGCGCCGAGGCGTCGCTCGTCCACCTGTGGCTCACCTGGCTGCTGGGCGCCGCCGCCTGGGCGCTGCTGGGACTGCGGCACCGGCTGCCCATCCCGGTCGGCGTCCTCACCATGATCGCGGCGGTCGTCTACTACCCGCTGTCCAGCCTGGACGGGATCACCCCGGTGGTCGCCTTCGTCGTCGCCGTCTACACCATGTCCCGCGCCGGCCATCTCGTCGCGGCCGTCACGCTCGCCGTGACCTCGATGCTGGCGATGACCTACGGCGAGTTCGTCGCCTCCACCAGCGAGCAGCGGCATGTCGACAACATGTCGATGGTGCTGTTCGAGGGCTGGTTCCTCGCGGTGATCGCCTTCGGCCACGCCATGCGGGTGCGGCACGCCTACCAGGAGGAGAGCGAGCGGCGCGCCGCCGTCGCCGAGCGGCTGCGGATCGCCCGCGAGATCCACGACGTGCTCGGGCACAGCATCTCCCTCATCAACGTGCAGGCCGGGGCCGCCCTGCACCGCAGCGCCAAGCGGCCCGGCGAGACGGCGGAGCTGACCCGGGCACTGGAGTTCGTCCGCGACACCAGCAAGGACGCGCTGCGCGAGCTGCGCGGCACGCTCGGCATGCTGCGCCAGGTGGACGAGGAAGCGGCGGGCGCGCCGACCTCGCCCACCCCCGGCTGGGAGCGCATCGGCGACCTCGCCGACCGGGCGCGTGCCACGGGCCTGACGGTCACGGTCCGCACCGGCCGGGAGGGGCTGCCGCCCGGCGGGGTCGGGGCCGGGGTGTCGCTGGCCGCCTACCGCATCGTGCAGGAAGCGCTGACCAACATCGCCCGGCACGCGGCCGGAGCCACCACGGTGCTCATCGAGGCGCGGTACGAGGACGGGGCGCTGCGGGTGAGCGTCGAGGACGACGGGAAGGCCGGGAACGGCGGGAACGGCGGCCCGGGCCACGGCCACGGCCCCGGTTCCCGCTCCGGGGAGCCCGGCACGGGCAGCGGCATCGGGGGGATGCGCGAGCGGTGCCGCGCGCTGGGCGGCGAACTGACCGCCGCTCACACTGACTCCGGGTTCCGGGTGACCGCCCGGCTGCCGCTCATGGCGGACCGGCCCACCGCCCTTGAAGGGCAGTCCTGATCCGCGTGCCTGACGTGCGGTTCTCCGGTCCCGGGAACCCTTCGCGCAGGGCGCATCGTTGGGCGCCGTCGCCGGACTGACCGGAACCCTGGTCACCAGCGATGGCCCCCACACAGCACTTGCCGGGTCCCCAGGGTTGGGTGTTGCCGTGTGATCACCTCTGTCCGCGGGGGTGTTCCGGCATGGTCAGGGGAAACGTGGTGCCGGTCAGTTCTTCGGAGAGGGCCCAGAGGCGGCGGGCGAGTTCGGGATCCTGGGCCGCCTTGGAGCGGTCGGCGATCTCGGGCAGACCGCGGGCCTCCAGGAAGCCGCTGGGGGAGATGTAACTGTTGCCCGGGATGTCGGCGGTGGCCGCGTGGAGCGTGGTCCGCGCGCCACCGTCCTCGTCCTGTGACAGGGGCCGCAGAAGGGCGTTCATGATGCGGGTACGTGCGGTGGCGGCGTGGCTGATCAGGTTCGTGTCGGCCAGGCCCGGGTTGGCGACGGTGGCGATGACATCGGAGCGGGCCGCGGTGAGGCGGCGCTGGAGTTCGGCGGTGAAGAGCATGTTGGCGAGCTTGGACTGCGCGTAGCCGGCGAACGGCTTGTACGGCCGGCGCTCCCAGTTGGGGTCGTCCAGGTCCAGCGTTCCGACCCGGTGGCCGCCCGCCGCGACGGTGACGACTCGCCCCCTGATCTGTGGCAGGAGCAGGTTGGTGAGTGCGAAGTGACCCAAGTGGTTGATGCCGAAGTGGAGTTCGAAGCCGTCGGCCGTATGCCCCAGCGGCTGCATCATGACGCCGGCGTTGTTGATCAGCAGATCGACGGGAGCGGTGCACGTTTCGGCGAAGTCCCGCACCGAGGACAGGTCGGCGAGGTCGAGCCGGCGCACCTCGGTCGGACCGTCCATCCGCGCCGCGGCGGCGCGGCCCTTGTCGAGGTCGCGGACCGCGAGGATGACGCGGACGCCCTGTTCGGCGAGGGAACGGGCGGTGGCACGGCCGATTCCGCTGTTGGATCCGGTGATGATGGCGGTGCGACCGGTAAGAGGGTTCGTCATACGTCAAGGCTCGTGCGGCCGGAACCGGGTAGCCAGTGCCCGCCGCCACGGTAGGAACGGCGTTACCAGGTAAACCGGCGGCGCCGCGCCCATCATGGGGACATGTCGTCTGCGGAGAATGATCTGGGTGGCCTGCTGCGCGCCTGGCGTGACCGATGCTCACCCGCCGACGTCGGCCTGACCGCACACGGCAGGCGCCGTGCCCGGGGACTGCGTCGTGAGGAACTCGCGGGCCTGGCCGGGGTCAGCGTCGACTATCTCGTGCGCCTGGAGCAGGGCCGGTCCCGGCGTCCCAGTCCGCCGGTCGCGGCCGCGCTGGCCAGGGCCCTGCAACTCGACGAGCAGGAGACCGCCGTCCTCCACCAGGCCGCCGGGCTCCCGGTGCCGTCCGGCCGCGCCGTACCGGTGCATGTCCCCCCTGGTGTCCAGCGCCTCGTCACCCGCATGGCCGACTATCCGGTGGCCGTCTTCGCCGCGGACTGGACCCTCATCACGTGGAACGCGCTCTGGAGCGCCCTGAACGGCGACCCGGCCGGACGGCCGGCGGCCGACCTCAACGTGATCCGGGCCGCCTTCTGCCAGGCACCGGCATGGGCGAACACGCATGGGCCCGACGCGGGCAACGAGCGCGCCCTCGTTGCCGACCTGCGCCAGGCCGTGACCACCTATCCGGAGGATGAGAACCTTCGTTCCCTCATCGCCGAAGTCGGCGAGGCCAGTCCGCGGTTCCGGGACCTGTGGAACTCGGGAGCAGCGGGGCGGCACGTCACCTCACGCAAGGTGATGCACCACCGGCTCGCCGGCGAACTCACCCTGGACTGCGACGTTCTGACCGTTCCCGGCTCCGACCTCAAGATCACCGTCTACACCGCCGCGGCAGGCAGCCCCGACGCCGAACGACTGGAGTTCCTGCGGGTCAGTGCCGTCCACACGGCTGCCCCGTGACGTCCGTCCCCCGCCGGCGCCGTCCGCGTGAGCGGCACCGCGCCCGGTGACGCGATTCCTGCCGTCGCGCAGGGCACCGGTTTCAACGCCGTACGAGGGCCGGGCCCGGACGCGTGAACACCCTGAGGCCGTTGACTGCTCACCCCGCCTACGCTTTGGCCATGACCGATGTGCCCTCCGGTGACCCCCGCGTGAGTCGGGTAAGAGTCCTCCTCGCCGACGACCAGCGGCTGGTACGAGCGGGGTTCCGCTCGATCCTGGACGACGAGGACGACATCGAGGTGGTCGGCGAGGCGGGCGACGGCCACCAGGCGCTGCGCCTGGCCCGCGAACTGCGGCCCGACGTGGTGCTGATGGACATCCGGATGCCCGACCGCGACGGCCTCGCCGCCACCGGCGACATCGCCCGCGACCCGCGCCTGGCCGGTACCAAGGTCGTCATCCTCACCACCTTCGACATGGACGACTACGTCTACGGGGCGCTGCGCGCCGGTGCCTCCGGGTTCCTCGTCAAGGACACCGAGCCGGAGGAACTGCTGCGCGCGGTACGGGTGTGCGCCCGCGGCGACGCGCTGATCGCCCCCGCCATCACCCGCCGCCTCATCGCCGAGTTCGCCGGCCGCGTCAAGCAGCCCGACCCCGCCCCCCGCCTCAACGCCCTCACCGAGCGCGAACGCGAGGTCCTGGGCCTGGTCGGGGCGGGCCTGACGAACGACGAGATCGCCCGCCGTCTGGTGCTGAGCCCTTCCACGGCCAAGACCCATGTCTCGCGCGTCATGACCAAACTGGACGTCCGCGACCGCGCGCAGCTGGTGATCCTCGCCTACGAGACCGGGATGATCACCCCCGGCTGGCTCTCCTAGGGGTCACCCTGAGCACCACCGGAGTACGGCACCGGGCTCCGTGCGGTACCGGTGCCGTACCCGGGGTGTACGCCACGGGCCGACGCGCCCGCCCTTGCCCTGCCGCGACGGTGGGGGCGTGGATCCCCAGACCCTCGACCTCGCCCGGTGGCAGTTCGGCCTGACGGCCGCGCTGTTCGTCACCGTCGTCCTCGGCGGTCTCCAACTGGAGTCGCCGGCCACGCTCCAGCCCGTGAAGTCGGCCGTCTCCCGGCGGGGGGCCGAGGAGCTGGCCCGCCACCAGGCCGAACCGACCGCGCGTTTCGGACCCGGCGACCACCTGCGGAACGAGGCGCTGACCCGGGGCGCGGGACCGCTCATGGTGCCGGCGTTCGCCCTGCTGATGTACGGGGTGCCGGCCGCGGTGGTGCTCGCCTGCTTCCGCCGCGCGGTGTACCGCTCACGGCCCTGGCACCTGGTGCTGATGGCGAGGGTGCCGGTGGCGTTCCGGCGGCGCTGCCGCTGCTGGCAGGGGCGGGGCTGCCGCTGCGCGAGAACGCCGCGCAAGGACCGGTGCTGGGGCTGCTGGTGCCCGTGCTGACGGCGTTCGTCCCGGTGCTGGTGGCCGCCCAGTGGTGGCTGTGGCGCGCGCTGCGCGATCCCGGCCGCCGCACCCCCTTCTTCTTCTGAACGTTCCGCCGGGTGCCCCCGCCGGGCCTCCCCGGTTCATCCACGCGAGAAAGAGACATGTCATGACCGTCTTCGAACGGCTCGCCGGGTTCTCCCACCGGCACCGCTGGACCGCCCTCATCGTGTGGGTGATCGTCCTCGTCGGGGTCTGGGCCGGCGCCTCGGTGGCCGGGGACGACTACCGGCAGGACTACGCGCTGCCCGGGACCGAGTCCCAGCGCGCCCTGGAACTGCTCACCGAGCATGGCTCGCACCAGGCGGGCGACAGCCTGGAGATCGTCTTCCAGGATCCGGCGGGTCTTGAGGCACCCGCCACCCGCGAGCGGCTGGAGACGATGCTCGCCGAGGTCGCCGGGCTGCCCGCGGTGGCCCAGGTGCACGAGACGACGCTGTCGGCGGACGGCACCATCGGCTACGCCACCGTCGTCCTGGACGTACCGTCCGAGCGGATGGACCCGGCCGACACCGAGCGTGTCCTGGAGGCGGCCACCGCCGTCGCCGGGGACGGGCTGCGGGTCGCCCTGGGCGGCGACGCGGCCCGGCAGCTGGCGCAGGAGGACGGCGGCGGCGCCGAGGGCGCGGGCATCATGGCGGCCCTGGTCATCCTGGTGTTCATGTTCGGCACCGTGATAGCCGCCGGACTCCCGGTCGTCACCGCCGTCTTCGCGGTCGGCTCCACGATGGCCGTGATCGTGCTGGCCTCGCACGTGTTCACCATCCCGGACTACACCCCGTACGTGATGATGCTGGTCGGCCTGGGCGTCGGCATCGACTACGCGCTGCTGGTCTTCGCCCGCTACCGTTCCGAACTCGTGGCCGGCGCGGGCCCCGAGGAGGCCGGCCGCAGGGCGCTGGACGCGGCCGGACGTACCGTCTTCTTCGCCGGCTGCACCGTCATCCTGGCGCTGCTGGGCCTGGTGGCCCTGGGCCTGGGCCCGCTCCAGGGGATGGCGCTGGGCGTGGCGCTCACCGTGCTGGTGACCATGATCGCCTCACTCACCCTGCTGCCCGCCCTGCTGGGCATCTTCGGCGCCCGCTTCGCCCGCCAGTTCCCGGCCCGCGCGGGCAGGCGCGCCGCCCGGGGCAAGCCGGCCACCGGTGCGGGCTGGCGCCGCTGGGGGGCCTTCGTCCAGCGCCGCCCCGTGGCCGTGCTGCTGGTCTCGGTGGCCGCGCTGGGTGCGCTGGCGGTGCCCGCCGCGCAGCTGCGGCTGGGGTTCGCCGATGCGGGCAACGATCCGGCCGGGTCCACCAGCCGGGAGGCGTACGACCTGCTGTCGGACGGGTTCGGGCCCGGTTTCAACGGGCCGCTGGTCGTGGTCGCCGCAGCGGCCGACGGCACCGCGACGCAGGCCGCGGGGGAGGCCGCCGCCGTCCTGGAGGGCACGGCCGGGGTCGCCGCCACCACCCCGCCGATCCCCACCAGTGACGGCGCCGTGGCCACGGTGATCGTCTTCCCCGTCTCCGCGCCGCAGGACGAGGCGACCTCCGAGCTGGTGGCGGCGCTGCGCACCGAGGTCCTGCCCGCGCTCGCGGAGCGGACCGGCGCCACCTACCTCGTCGGCGGTGCGACGGCCGCCGTCGAGGACTTCTCCGACACGGTCGCCTCCCGCATGCCGCTGTTCGTGGCGATCGTCGTCGGTCTCTCCGTGATCCTGCTGATGGTGGTCTTCCGCTCCCTCCTCATCCCGCTCAAGGCGGCGCTGCTGAACCTGCTGTCGATCGGGGCCGCGCTGGGTGCGGTCACGCTGGTGTTCCAGCACGGCCTGCTGGGCTTCGAGCCGGGCCCGATCGAGGCGTTCATCCCGGTGCTGATCTTCGCCATCGTCTTCGGGCTGTCCATGGACTACGAGATCTTCCTCGTCTCCCGCATCCACGAGGAGTGGACGCGTACCGGGGACCACCGGCTGGCGGTCCGGGAGGGGCTGGCGCACACCGGGGCGGTGATCACCGCGGCCGGCGCCATCATGATCGTGGTCTTCTCGGCGTTCATGCTGAGCGCTGACCGGATGCTCCAGCAGTTCGGGTTCGGGATGGCCGTGGCGATCTTCATGGACGCGGTGGTCATCAGGTGTCTGATCGTGCCGGCGGTCATGCGGTTGATGGGCCGCCGAGCGTGGTGGCTGCCGGCCCCGCTGGCACGCCTGCTGCCGACGGTGGAGCTGGAGAGGCACCAGCGGCCGCAGCCGGCGGACCGGAGCTCCTGACCAGCGCCGCGTATCCGGCGTAGGCGGCCTCTACGGCGCTGGGGCTGGGCACACGGCCCAGCCCCAGCGGTTTGGCCGCCCGTCTCAGTACGGTGTTGACGGTGCCTGCGGTGCGTTCCAGCTGCTCCGGCAGATCGGCGGCGGAGGTGTGCCGCACTATCTGGGCCTGTCGTACGACATCGGTGAAGACGGACTGCACCCGTTTGTACGCCAGATAGCGTGGGAGGTCCTTGGAGACTCCGGCCGCCGCGCCGGGCAGCGCCGCCGAGACGGCCGCCGACCAGCGGTGGGTCAGCCCGCGCTGCCAGCCGGCCGGGTATCCCATCAGATGCAGGTGCGTCGCGAGATCGTAGACGGGGTCACCGAGCAGGGCGAGTTCCCAGTCGATGGTCCACAACGCCCCGTCCGACTCGGCGATGATGAGGTTGTCGCGGTGCAGGTCGCCGTGCAGCAGGGAGAACGGCCGCTGCGTCAACTGGTCGGCCTCCCTGGCCAGTACGCCGTACGGGCCGAGTACCGCGTCGCCGTCGATCCGCAGCGCCGCGAACAGCCGGTGCAGCTCCGGCCGGTGCACGGCGTACACCCGGGTGCGGGTGAAGCTGATCAGCCGCCGCAGGAAGTCCCGGCTGGTGCGGGGTCTGCGGCCCGGCGGGCACCGGTGGACGAGTTCGAGCGCGCTGGGCGGGATCGCCGCCAGTCGCCCGAACTGGTCCATGAGCTGCGCCAGGTACGGCTCCGGCAGTGGGGTGCCCGGGGGGTGCGGGCGGGAGAGGGTCTCCCCCTCGATGTATCCGTGGACACGCAGCCCGTCCTCGCCCACGTGGTGCACGGGCGGGATGTGCTCCATGCCGAGCAGGGACAGTTCGATCAGTACGTCCTCCTCCGCGGTGAAGCAGCGCGGGTCGAAGTGCGCCACGCCAGGACGCGGTCGGCCGGCCTTCAGCCGGCCCAGTCCGGCCAACTGGCCTTGCGGGCTGAGTACATGCCAGACCCGGTGGTGACCACCGAGCAGGGGCATCGTCGGTCTCGTCATGATCGGCTCCGAGAGCTGTACGGTCGCGAGGTAGCAGCACCGTACGCCCCCAGAGTCTCATGACATGAGGCAAAGCACTCAAATCACCCGTGAGTTGGGGCAATAAGCGCAGTCAGGACATGCTCCAGGGAGCGGGTGACATAATCGGCGCCCGCCCGGCGGAAGGCCTCGGCCTGGGCGTCGTCCATCGCGTAGCCGAGGAACTCCACTCCGGCGGAGCGGGCGGCGGCCAGATCCGTGCTGGTGTCCCCGATCATCAGCGCCCGCCCGGCGGCTGTCCCGGTGGAGCGCAGCGCCCGCAGGACGGGGTCGGGGTGCGGCTTGAGCAGGGTGATGTCGCGGGTGCGGCCGTGCACCCGGCCGCCGACGTAGCCGGTCAGCTGCTGCCGGCGCAGATAGAACTCGGCGGCCAGGGGCGAGTTGTTGGTCACGATGGCCACCTGGCGGCCCCGGGTGGACAGCGCGGCGATCAGCGAGGCGGCGTAGGGGGTGGGGGACGCGGTCGCCGCCGCGGAGATCTCCTCGCGGGTGAGGGCCGCCTCGATGCGGTGGACCACGGTGGGGGAGGGGTGGTGATGCGCGATGCCGCGCAGCACCTGCTGGGGGTCGGGGGAGGCCCGTAACTGCGGGGTCAGCAGCGAGGCGGCCCCCAGCTCGACGGCCAGCGCCCGCAAGCGGTGCGCGATGCCGTCGGCGGGCCGGGCGGCGAACAGACGGCAGATGGGGCCGTCGAAGTCGAAGAGAACACAGCGGGCGTTACTGAGAAGTCTCCTCATCTAACCGAGTGTGAGTGGTCGCGAGATCGTTGACCAGAGGGACTCGAACCACAGACGGGACTCGGTGACGTAGGCGGCCTCCTGTTCGTCGCGGCTGTCCTTGTCGGACGAGGAGCGGAAGATCTTGGAGGACAGGCCCAGGACGTCGTAGATCTCCAGCTGTTCCTTCTCGTACTCGACGGTGCGCGGCACGACGGTGTAGTACGCGGTGAGCGCCTCGGAACCGTTCAGGAGGTAGAGCTTCTGGAGCGGGGTGACGGCCACGGTGCGGATCTCCACGCTGACCTCGGGGACCAGGTTCATCTCGGCGAGGGAGTTGAGCTGGTGCCGCAGCGAGGTGGAGAAGGTGCGGGTGAGTTCCCGCAGCCGCGCGATGGGGCGCGGGTCGGTGGGGTCGGTGACCAGCCGGGGGTAGGCGAGCGGCGCGTCCCAGGAGGGGAGCAGCACGCGCACCGTGATGGAGCGCGGCTTCAGCTCGCCGGCCGAGATCGCTATCAACGGCCCGGCCAGGGCGGAGCTGAGCGTCTCGGTGGTGAGGGTGAACGCGTCGATGGACACCCGTTCGGCCTGGAAGGCCAGGGCGATGCGGTCGGCGACCTCCACTCCGGCGGGCCGTGGATGGTCGGAGGCGGGCGCCGACACCACGGCCGGCGCCCCCCTGCCGCGCGCGCTGACAAAGCCCTCGCGTTCGAGGACGGCGAGAACCTGGCGGACGATGCCGCGGTTCACGCCGAACTCCTCGGCGAGGGCGCGCTGAGTGGGCAGCCGGGTGTTCCGTCGCAGCTCGCCGGAGCGTATCCGGCCGCGCAGGGTCTCGGCGATGCGTTCTGGGGCGATCTCCTCGCTCACGCGCACACCTTACAACTTGACATCCGATCCGAGAGGTTGGCGGGAAAGAGTTTGGCCAGTTCGACCAACTGGGGATAACAATCCTAGAGTTGGTCGCCAACTCCACCAACTATCCAAAAGATACCTGCCAGTTGTCGCCGGATGTGTCGATGTAGGGAGGGAACATGATCGTTTCAACCATCATCGCCGCTGCCCTCGCCATCGTGGTCGATGAGGCAGTGGAGGTTCAGTTCGGACTGCCGGGCGTGATCGGCTTGCTGATCCTGCGGACCGGCCTGCGCAAGCGCAACTTCACCTGCATCTGTGTGGGAATCACAGTGCTGGTGATGCTGGGACTGAACACGCTGTGAGAAGCGCCCCTGGGCGTTCGGACGCGACGACCGGGACCGGTGGAGGTCCCGTCAGAAACCGTCCGGGCACCAGGGGCGCGCTCCCGTGGTCAGCAGCGCGTTCGCCCGGGACACGGCCCCCGGCGTCTCCTCGGTGAGCAGCCCCGCACCCGCCAGCCGGGTCGCGGTCGCATCCCCCAGATACAGCGAACCCAACGCGCCCACCCCCATCGTGAGATCGGCACCGCGCGAGGTCGGCGCGCACTCGGCGCCCTCCGGCGAGGCACTCAGCGCGAAGCGCCCACCGGCGAGACCCATGGGATCGTGGACCTCCAGCACCAGGTCACCGGTGGTGGCGTACGAGCGGGAGGCCAGCAGGGCCGGCACATCCAGCGGCCGCAGCCACAGGAAGTCACTGATCCCGTTCAGCACGGCGGCGCGCGCGTCGGGCAGCAGCAGCGGCAGCAGCTCGTCCGGGCCGCGGTTCGGGCCGCGCAGCGTGGTGACCCAGTCGATGGACACCAGGAACGACCACAGCGCCCGCTGCGCCGCCGTGGTGGTGGCGATCAGCTCCTGCACGGTCAGGGTGTTGTCCGGCAGTTCGCCGTCCCACTTCTTGTCCGTCGTGTACTTGACCAGGCCCTGCGGCACCCCGGCGCCGTCCCGGTAGAGCACGTAGAACGGCTCCTCCCAGGTCTGGTGGCCGAAGCGCACCTCACCGGTGAACTTCTCCCACCACAGCGGTTTGCGGTCGATCGCGCCCACCTGGCCCCGCCGGAAACGCTCGTGCAGTTCCGGGCCGATCTTGCGTACCTCGGCCCCGTCGATGTACGCCACGGAGCCCCCGTCCTCGGGTGCCGACCAGCGCGACCCGAGCCCGGAACGCAGGCCCTTGACGGTGAAGTCGGCGAGCGAGGCCGCCGGACCGTACCCGAACCGGCCATAAATCCGGTACTCGGCGGCGATCAGCGTGGCCGCCAGGGCGCCGCGCTCCTTCGCCTCGGCGAGGTCCGCGCCCATCAGTTGGCTCAGCAGGCCCTGCCGGCGGTGGGTGGCGGTGACCGACACGGCGGAGACGGCGTTGACGTCGACGAGGGCACCGCCGGGCACGGTCAGCTGCTGGTCGAAGCTGGTGAAGGTGGCCACGCACCGGTCGCCCTCGAACACCCCGCGGGCCCGGTCGTACTGCAGCTTCTCGCGGCGCAGCCGCAGCTCGTCCTCGCTGAGGGGGAACGGATCCTGGAAGCCGAGCAGTACGGCGCGGTTCCAGGCGTCGATGTCGGCGTCACTGCCGGTGACAAAACGGGTGTTCAGGGCCATGGCCCCGAGGCTATCCGGGCGCCCCGACCCTGGGCCAAGGATTTTCCGAGCGGCGTGCGGCGTGGGGCCGTGGCGCGGGGCCGGCGGCGGCCGGAGTGCCCCGCTGGCCCCGAGGGCCGCGTGTGCCCCCACGGGCCGACCGGGGGAGCGACCGGCGGACCGTAAGGAAGATCGCCCGGAATTCACCGCTCAGGCGAGCAGATCATCTACCTGGGCCTCGCCCTCCCGGTAACGGCGGGCGATCTCCCCGCTGCACCCGTCGGCGGTGCGCTGGAGCGCCTGGCGGCGGCGGGAGACCTGCGCCTCGTACCGGGCGAGGCGGCCCAGCGCGTCATGCAGTTCGTCGTCGGTACGGGCCAGCAGATCCGACAGCTCGACCTCCGCCAGCATCTCCTCTGCCAGCTCCCGGTACTCCCGCCCGGCCGGCGGGCCCACCGTCACATGGCGGGCCGAGGAGCGGTGGGGGGAGGGGCTGTCCGCCAGGATCTGCGGCAACCGGTCCAGCAGATCGGCCTCCGGGTCCAGGCGTCTGCGCCGTTCCGCCTCCAGGATGTCGATGCGGCCCTGGAGCAGCCTGCGGACGAAGCTGAGGTCGGCCTCCTCGCGCTGGGCGCCGCGGCGCAGCTCCCGCAGCTCGGTCAGCCGCAGCCGGCGCAGCCCGGAGGGGGTCTCGTCTCCGCGTGGCTCGCCACCGCGCCCTACCCGTGGGCCGCTGCCCCACCGGGCGGGCGCGGCGTCGGCGACGGTGGTGGTGGCAGCGGCGGCCGGCTGTGAGCCGGAGCCCGGTGTGATCATGCGGAATTGTCCCCTCATCCCCATTTCGGTGTGCTGGCGCGGTACGTACCCCGTGCCACGCATCGTGTCACTGTGTACCCAGCTGACGCAGCGACTTCGCATGCATCCGGCCGTCATTCAGTACGAGGGAACGTTCCGGCATGATGGCCGCCATGCGAGCAGTGGTGCAGAGGGTCGACGGGGCGAGTGTCACCGTGGACGGCGAAACGGTCGGCGAAATCGTTGGCCAAGGACTGTGTGTGCTGGTGGGCGCCACCCACGAGGACACGGATGAGCAGGCGGCGCGGCTGGCGAACAAGCTGTGGACGCTGCGCGTGCTCGACGGTGAGAAGTCCTGTTCGGATGTGGGCGCTCCGTTGCTGATTGTTTCGCAATTCACACTCTACGGTGACGCCAGGAAGGGCAGACGGCCCACATGGAACGCCGCCGCACCGGGCGAGATCGCGGAGCCACTGGTCGAGGGGTTGTGCGCTCATCTGCGCGCGCTGGGGGCGCACGTGGAGACGGGCCGGTTCGGCGCGAAGATGCGGGTCAACCTGACCAATGACGGACCGTTCACCGTCTGGCTGGAGGTCTGATGGCACACCCGGCCCGACGCCCCGCCCGACGCCGCGCCGCCGTCCTCACCCGGTGGGCCGTCCCGGCCGCCCTGGCGGCCCTGACCCTGGCCGGCTGCGGCACCCAGACCGCGCCCCCCGAAACGGAGCCGGACGCCGCCGCCCCACCGCGCCCGCCGTCCCCCGAGCCCGAACGCCCCGACTGCCCCGAATCCGGGGTGCGCGTCACCGAGGACGGCGGCGACGCGGCGATGGGGCTGCGGGTGATGGGCCTGCGCCTGACCAACTGCGGCACCGAACCGTACGAACTGAACGGCTACCCCACCGTCGCCGTCCTGGACGAGGACGGCGACCCGTACGACATCAAGGTGCTGCACGGCACGGGCGACATCACGGCGGGCCTCACCGGCTTCGACGACCCGCCCGCTCCCCTCACGCTCCAGCCGGGCGAGCACGCCCTGTCCGGGATGGTGTGGCGCAACACCGTCGATGACCTCAGCCGGACCATCGCCAACGGCGAGCGGTTGAGCGTCCGGCCCGCCGACGGCGTCGCCGCCCAGCGGCTGGCCCCCACGTACCCGGTGGACCTCGGCACCACCGGAGTCCTCGGCGTCAGCCCCTGGCACCCGCCCCAGGAGCCGTGACCGGGCCCGGCCACCTCTCCCCGGGGCACCGCAGGGCTACGGCTGGACGATCGTCTCCTGGGCCGCCGGGGTGTCGCCCGCCAGCAGCGGGGCATCCGCCGGCACACCGCGCTTCACCACGGCCAGCGCGATCGGCCCCAGTTCGTGGTGACGGGCCGAGGTGGTGACGACGCCCAGCTGCCTGCCCTCCGTGCCGTCCGCCGCCAGCCGTACCGGAGCGCCGTGCTCGGGGATCTTCACCTCGCTGCCGTCCAGGTGCAGGAACACCAGGCGGCGCGGCGGCTTGCCCAGGTTGTGCACCTTGGCCACCGTCTCCTGCCCCCGGTAGCAGCCCTTGGCCAGGTGCACCGCGCTCTCCAGCCAGCCCAGCTCGTGCGGGATGGTCCGCTCGTCCGTCTCACGGCCCAGCCGCGGCCGGTGCCCGGCCACCCGCAGCGCCTCGTACGCCAGCACACCGGCGGCCGGCCCCGCCTGCGCCGCGAAGGACTCCAGCGCGGCGCGCGGGACGAACACGTCCCGCCCGTACGGCGTCTCGCGCACCACCCACTCCGGGCCGGCCTCGGCGATCGAGCCGGCCGGCAGGAAGACCACCGCGAACTCCCCGGTCCGGTCGGCGGTTTCCACCCGGTAGAAGAACTTCATCGACTCCAGGTAGCCGAGCAGCGCGGCCCCCCGGCCCGGCTCGGTGTGCAGCCAGGTGGTGGTGCCGTCGTCCACCAGGTAGAGCGCGTGCTCGATGCGCCCCTGGGCGGTCAGGATCAGCGCCTCGGTCGCCTGCCCGGCCGGCAGCTCGGACACGTGCTGGGTGAGCAGCAGATGCAGCCAGCTCAGCCGGTCGGGGCCGGTCACCGAGAGGACCTCGCGGTGCGACAGGTCCACCAGGCCCTGCCCGCGGTCCAACGCCCGTTGTTCGCGGAAGAGATCACCGTAGTGCGCGGCGACCCCGGCATCCGGGGCGTCCGCGGCGACCGCGCCGGGCAGGGACAGCAGAGGACTGGCGTACGACATGCCCCCAGCCTACGGCGCGGGCGGACCGTCCGGCCCGGCCGCGCACTCCCGGCAGCGGCCGAAGATCGCGAAGTGCCGCAGATCGGTCTCGAAGCCGAAGCCCTCGCGCAGCCGCTCCGCGAACGGCTCGGCCACCTCCAGATCGGCCTCCAGCACGGTGCCGCAGTCCCGGCACATCAGATGCAGGTGGTGGTGGCGCTCGGCGAGGTGGTACGTGGGCGCCCCGTGCCCCAGGTGGGCGTGGGAGACCAGGCCCAGCTCCTCCAGCAGCTCCAGCGTGCGGTAGACGGTGGAGATGTTGACCCCGCCCGCCGTGCGGCGCACCTCGGTGAGGATGTCCTCGGGCGTGGAGTGCTCCAGCCTGTCCACAGCCTCCAGCACCAGCTGCCGCTGCGGGGTCAGCCGGTATCCACGGTCGCGGAGCGAGGTCTGCCAGTCGGTGCTCACCACGAGGCCAGTGTAGGAGGAATCGGCGGGGGCGTAGGGTCGCGCGTTAGCGCCTCCGCACGGAGGCGGCCGGAGGGGATCGGCGACCCCCGTGCGGGGAGGCGGTTCCCACCCTGCCGCAGGGTGTGTCAAACCGGTATAAGGCTGATGGCTCGCGGAGCCTGGGAGGAAGCGCAGCGATGGATCTGGGACTGGCCGATCGGGTCTATGTCGTCACCGGAGGCAGCAAGGGGCTCGGCCACGCCACGGCCGCCGCGCTGGTCGCGGACGGCGCGAAGGTGGTGCTGGCCTCCCGGGACGCGGCGAACGTCGAGGCGGCCGTGGAGCGGCTGTCGGCACCCATGGGGGAACCCCCGGCCGAAGGCTGGGGGAACGTAACGGGCGTCGCCGCCGACCTCGCCGACCCGGAGGCCGCCGAGCGGCTCGCGCGAACGGCGCTGGAGCGGTACGGGCGGCTGGACGGCGCCCTCATCTCCGTCGGCGGCCCGCCGCCCGGCACCGCGGCCTCCGCCACCGACGAGCAGTGGCGCGCCGCCTTCGAGTCCGTCTTCCTCGGCTCGGTGCGCGCGGTGCGCACCCTGGCCGGGCGGCTGACCGGTGACGGCGCGATCGGCATGGTGCTGTCCACCTCGGTGCGCCAGCCGGTCGGGGGCCTGGGCATCTCCAACGGGCTGCGCCCGGGGCTGGCGATGGTGGCCAAGGACATGGCGGACGAGTTCGGCCCGCGCGGGGTGCGGGTGCTGGGCCTGCTGCCCGGCCGGATCGCCACCGACCGGATGACCCAGCTGGACGCGGCGTTCCCCGACGCCCGCGCGGCGGCCGTGGCGGGCATCCCGCTGGGCCGCTACGGCGAGCCCGCCGAGTTCGGCCGCGCCGCCGCCTTCCTGCTCTCCCCGGCGGCCTCGTACATCACCGGCTCGGTCATCGCGGTGGACGGCGGCTCCCTGCGGGCGATCTGACGCTCCCGCGCGGCGGCCCGTGGCCCCTCCTGCGGCAGAGGCCGCAAGGGAGGGGCACACGCGGTCAGAAGCGCGGGCTGCGGCCGCCGCCGCAGGTGGCGGCGCGGTGCGTCAGGACGGCGGGGAAGCGGTCCAGGACCTGTATCTCCTTGGCCGCCTCCGTGCTGATCCACCCCAGCACGCGGTAGATCATCCGGTGGTCCAGCGCCAGGTCGCGGTGGTGTATCGGCTCGTGGTGCATGACCCGGTTCCGCAGCAGCCGCAGCGCGTCCAGCACGCCGTGCAGCTCGTCGCGGCGCCCCGCGTAGTGCGGGAACGCCTTGTGCAGCGCGGGCACCCACAGCTGCCGGTCGTACTGCCCACCCCGGCCGCCCTTGCTGAGCAGCGAGACCCAGAAGCCGAAGTTCAGCTCGGCCACCACATGGTCCGGGGCCACCGGCCCCGGCCCGCGCCGCCTGCCCTTGCGGCCCGCCTCGCGGGTGAGCCGCCGCCCGCCCTCGTTCAGCGGGGCCGCCAGCCACCAGTCGGGCCGCCCGTAGGCGGCGCGCAGCTGCTGGCGCAGGGCGTTGCGTAAGGAGATCTCCAGGCAGTGCAGCGGCCCGTACAGCGCGGCCGAGGCCTCGACGTTCCACCAGTAGAGCCGTTCGGCCTGCCCGGGATCACCGCCGCTCGCCCGCAGACAGCCGGCCAGCCGGGGCCTGGAGATGGGGGTACCCCCGGACGAAGTCTGGGGGAGCTTGGGTCATCCACGCCGGGGGCGCGGGTGGCTCCTGGGTCATGCGTGTTCGGGTCTCCTCGCCGGGCCCTGCCCCCCGTGGTACGTTCGAGAAGTGAGCCTCGGGTCCGCCTCTGACTGACATGCCGCCCGAGGCAAGGCTTCACCGGATGCCCCCGGTGCCGCGCGAGCGGCCGGGGGCATTCCGCTGTTCCGTTCCGGATCCCGCCGCCCGCGCGCCGGTCAGCGGAAGAAGGCGATGCCGTCGTCCGGCAGGTCCTTGAGGTCCTTGGCCCAGGTGCTCGGGTCCACGACCTTCTTCAGGTGTGCCGACATGTAGGGGCGCAGCGGCACCTCGGGGGTCGCCTTTTCGCCGACCCACATCAGATCGCTGTTGACGTAGCCGTACAGCCGCTTGCCGCCGGTGTAGGCGCCTGCGGACGGCGTACGCGCGATCGCATCGGTGACCAGCTCGATCCGCGGCTTGCCCTCGGCCAGTTCTCCGTACCAGACCTCGGCGACGCCGTCCTGGCGGATGAGGACCGCCTCGACCTTGCGCTCGCCGGTGACCCGCCAGAAGCCGTGCTCGGACTCCAGCGGGCGCACCTTCTCGCCCTTGTCGTCCAGCTGCCAGGTGTGCGAGGAGAACTCCAGGAAGTCCCGGCCGTCGTGCGAGAACGTGACTTCCTGGCCGAAGTTCATGGACTCCTCGCCGGTGAACTCGGCCACGCCGGCGCCGGTCCAGTCGCCGAGCAGGAAGACCAGGGGTACCAGGTCGGGGTGCAGATCTGAGGGGATCTCGATCATCAGCGCTGGCCCTGGTAGAGCTTCTTCACGACCAGGCCGGTGAACGCGGCGGTACCCACCCCGACCAGAACCATCAGGGTGATGAAGAATGCCTCGAGCACGGGTGCTCCTAGTGCGTCGGCGGGAAAAATACGGTGCTCTGCCGAGTCTAGCTGGCCCCCCGGCGGGGAAGCGGAGTGAGGTAGGCCAGCCGGCTTCCCCGCCTGCCGCGCCCATTGACCGTTTTGTGATCACGCCGGACTGAACGGGTTCGGCGGCTCGTGCGTCTAACGGCGTGGAGAGGATGTGATCATGAATTGTCCGAACTGTGGCGGTAACATGCATCAAGGACCCGCGGGTGACTGGGTCTGTGGCAACTGCGGGACGGTGAGCTGACCGACCCAGTCGCTGATCTTGGAAACGACACCGTCCAACCAGGAATCCCAGGAATCCGAACCCCCTGATACACGAAGACCGCGCCCCCTCCGGCGATCACCGGAAAGGGCGCGGTCTGGCATTCGCGGGCCGGGCCGGGCAGGCCGTTCACCGTCGCCCCGCCGTCACCGCCAAGGCCGTTACAGCGCGATCGCCACCTCGGCCAGCGCACCGCGCTCGGCCAGCACCACCGTGCGGTCCGCACTCGCGCCGGGGACCAGCGCGCGGACGGTCCAGGTGCCCTCGGCCGCGAAGAAGCGGAACTGGCCGGTCGCCGAGGTCGGCACCTCCGCCGTGAACTCGCCGGTGCCGTCCAGCAGTCGGACGTACCCGCTCACCGGGACCCCGTCACGTGTGAGGACGCCCTGGATGGTCGTCTGGCCCGCCGTGGCGGCGGCGTCGGGGCCGCCGGACTTCGCTCCGCACATGATTCCTCGATCTCCTCTTACTTGGCCGGGCCGGTCTCGACCGGGACGCCCACCAGCGAGCCGTACTCGGTCCACGAACCGTCGTAGTTCTTGACGTTCTGCTGGCCCAGCAGCTCGTGCAGCACGAACCAGGTGTGCGCGGAGCGCTCACCGATGCGGCAGTACGCGATGGTGTCCTTGCCCAGGTCGACGCCCTCGCCCTCGTACAGCTCCGTCAGTTCCTCGTCGGAACGGAAGGTGCCGTCGTCGTTCGCGGACTTCGACCACGGGATGTTGCGGGCGGAGGGCACGTGCCCGGCCACCTGCGACTGCTCCTGCGGCAGGTGCGCGGGGGCCAGCAGCTTGCCGCTGAACTCGTCGGGGGAGCGCACGTCCACCAGGTTCTGCGCGCCGATGGCCGCCACGACCTCGTCGCGGAAGGCGCGGATGGACAGGTCCTGCTCCTGCGCCCGGTACTCGGTGGCGGCGCGCTCGGGCACCTCGGCCACCAGGTCGCGGGAGTCCAGCTCCCACTTCTTGCGGCCGCCGTCCAGCAGCTTGACGTCGCCGTGGCCGTACAGCTTGAAGTACCAGTACGCGTACGCCGCGAACCAGTTGTTGTTGCCGCCGTACAGCACCACCGTGTCGTCGTTGGCGATGCCCTTGGCGGACAGCAGCTTCTCGAAGCCGGCCCGGTCGACGAAGTCACGGCGCACCGGGTCCTGGAGATCCTGCTTCCAGTCGATCCGGACGGCGTTCTTGATGTGGTTCTTCTCGTAGGCGGAGGTGTCCTCGTCCACCTCGACGATGACGACCTTGGGGTCGTCGATGTGCTGCTGGACCCAGTCGGCGTCCACGAGGACGTCACTGCGGCTCATGCTCGTTCTCCTTCGGCTGTGGTGAGCGGGGGGGAGTCGTACCGGATCGGGATGACCGGACACGTACCGGCGTACACGCGTGCCGAGACGGAGCGGGGCAGGGCGCGCCAGGGGCGCGGAGGTTCGCGGTGGTACGGCGGTACGGGGGGTGGCGCGGCTGTCAGCCGGCGCGGCGACAGAGCATGGCGGCGACGCGGCAGAGGTCCACTGCCCGCCGCTTGGTGAGTCCCCCGGCGGGGGTGCCCGCAGCCTGACGCATCATGTCCGTGATCGTACGGATACGGTCCCCGCCCTGTCACGGGGCTTCCGGATGCTGAGACGGTGATGTCCGCTATATGAAACGCGGACGGGTGGGGCGCGCGCTCAGCCGACCAGGCTCAGATCGCTGCCCGTGACCGTCAGCTCCAGACCCTCCGGGCCCGGGGTCACCGACGAGAGCGCCAGGCCGTTGGGCAGCCCGGAGATCGTCCGCTCCACGCCCGCCTGCTCCTGGATCAGGGTCTCCACCTGCGGCAGCACGGAATCGGGGATCCCCGTCAGCGCCTCGGTGTCCACCTCGACCCGCACCCGGTCGCCCCCCAGCGTGATGTCACCGGGCACGTCCCCGACATTGATGCGCTGCCCCATCACCGACGCCTGGAGGGTGATCAGCAGCCGCCCGTCCTCGGCGGGGCCGAAGGAGACCCCCAGGCCCGTGCTCTCCGAGCCGAGCAGCTCGCCGTACGCGCGGCTCAGCTCCTCGTACGTGATCAGGCCGGTGCCGTCCGCGTGCCGCGCGGTGGCGGTGGAGAAGTTGGAGCCCAGCTTCAGGTCGCGCAGCTCGATGTCCAGCTGCTCCACGGTGACGGCGGTGCCGTCCACCTGCGCGGGGTACGAGCTGACCCCGACATCGACCCGGCTGAGGTTCTTGCCCGCGATCTGGGTGAGGAAGGGGAAACCCTTGATCGAGACGTCCGGCGTCTCCGACAGACCCAGGGAGGTCTGGGCGCGGGAGGCGACCTCGTTCTCCGCCCAGGACACCGAGAGCCGGTCGGCCACGGTGAAGAGCACGCCGAGGACGACGAGCACGATCAGTGATATTCGCAGAGCGCGCATTCGGGTTCTATCCCCCATGGAGTGGCCGGACTGCCGCGAGCGTAACCCGGGGTTCCGTTTCGCGGCGGTCCGGCCGGAGCCTTGCAGCAGCTCCGTTACACGTGCGGGCTCACAGCAGCGCCCGGGCCAGCGGATACACCGCCGGGGCGGCGGCGGTCAGCGGCAGTGCGACCCCCGCGGTGAAGTGCACGAAGCGGGAGGGGAAGTCGTAGGAGGCCACGCGCAGGCCGGCCAGCGCGCACGCCCCGGCGGCCGCGCCCAGCGCCGCGCCCTTCCACAGGTCGAGATCGGCCAGCTGCGCGGCCCCGGCCCCGGCGGCCGTCGCCAGCACGAAGGCCAGGACGGGCGCCACGAACGCCGCCGTCACCAGACCGCGCGCCACCGCCGCCACCGCGACCGCCGCCGAGGCGACCACGACCGCCGTGGAGGAGAACTCCACCGCCGCAAGATGACCGGCGGCCACCACCGTCAGCAGCGTGGAGGCAGCCGTCGCGGTCAGCGAGTCCAGGCGCTCGTCGCCCGAGCCGCGGTGCCGCAGCTGGAGCAGCACCACCAGCAGGAACCAGACCCCCAGGGTGCCGACCATGGCGGTGATGCCGTGCTCGCGGGAGGTGGACAGCAGCACGATGTCGGCCGCCAGGCCGCCCGCGAACGCCAGCAGGATGCCCTGCCGGGCCGGCCACATCCCGTTCAGCCGGAACCAGCCGGCGGCGGTCACCGCCTGGAGCACGATGACCGGCCCCAGCAGCGCCCACTGCCCGTGCGGGGCGGTGACGGCGAACAGCGCCGCGAGCACGGCGGTCAGCAGGGCGGGCTGGATCCCGGGCGGGATGATCGGCGAGGTGGCCCGGTGCGAGGCGCCTGCCGCGCGCGTGTCGCCGGGGTTACGGGTGGGGTCAGAGATCTCACTCACGGCGCTATTTTCGTACGGATGGACGGCGGGCCGGGCCGCCTCCCCCTCCGGGTGCTCCGCGCCGCGCCCGCGACCGGGCCCGGCGCTCACCGCGCCCCGCCCGCGAAGGGCGGCAGCACCTCGACGGTCGCGCCCTCCGGCAGCGTCACCGTGTCATGGCCGCGCTTGCCCACCTGCTCGCCGTTCACCAGGAAGGAGCAGCGGGCCAGCACCCGCGCGAACTCCGGCCTGGCCGCGTGCCGCTCCCGCGCCCCCGCCAGGACCCCGGCCAGGGTGGCGGCCTCGTACCCCTCCTCCGCCGTACCGGCCGCGGCTTTCGCCGCCGCCCAGTACCGGATGGTGCCGCTCGCCATCACAATCCTCCCGCGTCGCTGTCGCACCCATGATGGCGCTTGTCCGTCCCGCTCCTTAAGACGGCCCCTGCGCAAGATGAACTGTTTCGGTTATGCTGCTGGGCACGTAAAGGATCCGGGCGATGGCGCCATACCGGGTCCTTTTGTGCTTTCAGGGCAGAGCCGCTCGAATCGTCCCGTCGCACAGCAGCCCCGCCGCCAGGACCGAGGAAGGAACGCCCCCGATGAGTTCCCTGCTTCTGCTGACCAACGCCCTCCAGCCGTCGTCGCAAGTGCTCCCCGCCCTCGAACTGCTGCTGCACAACGTCCGCGTGGCCCCGGCCGAGGGCCCCGCCCTGGTCGACGCCCCCAGCGCCGACGTCATCCTCATCGACGGCCGCAAGGACCTCCCCCAGGTCCGCTCCCTGTGCCAGCTGCTGCGCTCCACCGGGCCGGGCTGCCCGCTGCTGCTGATCGTCACCGAGGGCGGGCTCGCCGCCGTCACCGCCGACTGGGGCGTGGACGACGTGGTCCTGGACACCGCAGGTCCCGCCGAGGTCGAGGCGCGGCTGCGGCTGGCCACCGGCCGCCAGCAGCTGGTGAGCGACGACAGCCCGATGGAGATCCGCAACGGCGACCTGTCGGTCGACGAGGCCACCTACAGCGCCAAGCTCAAGGGCCGGGTCCTGGACCTCACCTTCAAGGAGTTCGAGCTGCTGAAGTACCTGGCGCAGCACCCGGGCCGGGTCTTCACCCGCGCCCAGCTCCTCCAGGAGGTCTGGGGCTACGACTACTTCGGCGGCACCCGCACCGTGGACGTCCATGTGCGGCGGCTGCGCGCCAAACTGGGCCCCGAGCACGAGTCGCTGATCGGCACCGTGCGCAACGTCGGTTACCGCTTCGTCGTTCCGGAGAAGGAGAAGCCGGCCGACGACCACGCGCGTGCGGTGACCCGCGAGGCCGAGCAGCTGATCAAGGAGGCCGCGCGGCGCGCGTGAACGCCGCACCACACGTTCACCTTCGCTTCGTCTTCCGCCCCTGGGACCTGTGTTCCGGGGGCGGTTGCGCGCGTAGACTGCCGAGGTGGCCAAGGTGACGCGGGACGATGTGGCGCGACTGGCGGGTACGTCGACCGCGGTCGTGAGCTATGTCATCAACAACGGACCGCGCCCCGTCGCGGCCGGTACGCGCGAGCGGGTGCTCGCCGCGATCAAGGAACTCGGGTACCGCCCGGACCGGGTGGCGCAGGCGATGGCCTCCCAACGCACCGACCTCATAGGTCTGATCGTGCCCGACGCCCGGCAGGCGTTCTTCGCGGAGATGGCGCACGCGGTGGAACAGGCGGCCGCCGAGCGCGGAAAGATGGTGCTGGTCGGCAACTCCGACTACCGGGACGAGCGCGAGGTCCACTATCTGCGGGCGTTCCTGGGCATGCGGGTCTCGGGCCTGATCCTCATCAGCTCGGGCCCCAGCGAGCACGCCGCGGCCGAGATCGACGCCTGGGACGCCCGGGTGGTGCTGCTGCACCGGCGGCCCGACGCGATCGACGACGTGACGGTGGTGCTGGACGACATCGCCGGCGCACAGCGGCTGACGAGGCACCTGCTGGACCACGGCCACCCCTACGTGGCCTGCCTGGGCGGCGTGGCCTCCACACCGGAGTCGGGCGACCCGGTCACCGACCACGTCACCGGCTGGCGCCGGGCGATGGACGAGGCCGGCCTGTCGACGGAGGGCCGGCTCTTCCAGGCCCCCTACAACCGGTACGACGCCTACCGGGTGGCGCTGGACCTGCTGGCGGGCCCCGACCGGCCGCCGGCGCTGGTGTGCGCCACGGACGACCAGGCGATCGGCGTGCTGCGGGCGGCCCGCGAGCTGCGCATCGAGGTGCCGCAGGAGCTGGCGGTGGCGGGCTTCGACGACGTCAAGGAAGCGGCCCTGACCGACCCGCCGCTGACGACGGTCGGCTCCGACCGGGTGGGGATGGCCCGCGCGGCGGTCGAGCTGGCGATCAACGACCAGGACGGCCCGGCCCTGGAGCGGCACCGCCAGTTCCCGGCCTCCCTGCGCGTCCGCCGCTCCTGCGGCTGCCCGGCGGAACCGGTCTGACACCCGCTGGCCACCACCCGGCGTCACCCTGATGGCCTGCGGTCATACGTTCGGGTGAAGTGGGTCGGTAGACCTGGTTTGGGTGCTCCGTGCATGCTGGAGTGGGTGTCGGCAATGCAAGGAGTCCGCTGTGAGTGTGCCTGCTGTTGAACCCCCGTATGTCCGGGGAGAGACCTGGGATGAGCTCGTCAGGGTCTGGGAGGAGATGGATGTCCCCGCGGGCTGGAAGGCGGAGATCATCGAGGGGTCCATCGTCATGTCGCCCGCGCCGTCGAAGCCACACACCTTTATCGCGACCAAGCTGCAATGGCGACTGCATCCAGCGATTCCCGATGGCTGGGACGTCTACCAGAACGTCGACGTGCGGATTCCGCTGCGCTCGGGCGTCTTCCAGCCCGACTTGGTGGTGCTGCCGGAAGCCCTGATGCTGGATGGCGTGCCCGAGACCCAGGCGGGAGACGCCGCCCTGGTCGTGGAGGTCACCTCACCCGGCAACGCGAGCCGGGACCGTGTCGAGAAGCTCGCCGGGTACGCCCGCGCCGGTGTCCCCCTCTACCTGCTCGTGGATCGCGTACCTCCGATGGGGCCCGTCATCACGCTGTTCGGCGAACCGCAGGGCGGCGTGTACCAGACCCTGTGGACCGGGAAGTTCGGTGACCCGGTCCCGCTGCCCGCCCCCTTCGAGACCTCACTGGACACCAGCGACTTCCCCGGCTGAAAACACAGGGGAACTCTGAGGCCGTTCTCAGCCGCTTCTCATCTTCCGGGCCCACTGTCGGTGCATGAGCGAAAACCAGGGGAGTCAGCCGTTCCACTCCTACCCTCCGCAGCCCGGGCAGGCGCCGGAGGCCGTAGCTGAAGGTCTTGCTCCGCCGGCCCGGCCGGCCTCGCACCGGGGGCGCCGCCGCGCCGGGAAGTCCGTGGCGCTGCTGGCCGCCGTGGCCGTCGTCGCGGCCGGGGTGGGGGGCGGGACCGCCGCACTGCTCGGGGACGCCGGGTCGGCCGTCGCCGGGGGCGGCTCCAGCGTCACCGGCACCAACGTCTCGGTCCACACCGACGGCACCGTGGCCTCCGTGGCCGCCGCCGTGTCGCCGTCCGTCGTGGAGATCTCCACCGGGAGCGCCACCGGCTCCGGGGTGATCCTCTCCTCCGACGGCGAGATCCTCACCAACAACCACGTCGTCTCCGGCGCCGGCCAGGTGCGGGTCACCTTCGCGGACGGCTCCACCGCCACCGCGACCGTCACCGGCTCCGACCCGGACACCGACCTCGCCGTCATCCAGGCCCAGGACGTCTCCGGGCTCACCGCCGCCACGCTCGGCGACTCCGACGCGGTGGCCGTGGGCGACCAGGTCGTGGCCATCGGTTCGCCCGAAGGGCTGTCCGGCACCGTCACCAGCGGGATCGTTTCCGCACTCGACCGGGACGTCACCGTCAGCACGGGCGACAGCTCCCCGCAGCAGTCACAGCAGCAGTGGCCCTTCGAGTACGGCGGTGGCCGCTACAACGGCGACACGGGCGACTCCACCACCACCTACCAGGCCATCCAGACCGACGCCTCCCTCAACCCCGGGAACTCCGGCGGCGCCCTCGTCAACATGAACGGCGAGGTCATCGGCATCAACTCCGCCATGTACAGCGCGTCCGCCGCATCCGGCAGCGCCGGTCTCGGCTTCGCCATCCCCGTCAACACCGTCAAGAGTGTGCTCAGCGCGCTCGACGGCGGAAGCTCCGGTTCCTCCCACACCGTCTGATGCGAGACTGACGCGCATGAGTGATGGTTCGCGCGTGCTCATCGTCGACGACGAGCCGGCCGTACGGGACGCCCTCCAGCGCTCCCTCGCCTTCGAGGGGTACGCCACCGAGACCGCCGTCGACGGCCTGGACGCTCTCGCCACGGCCGAGCGCTACCACCCGGACGCGATCGTCCTCGACGTGCTCATGCCCCGCATGGACGGGCTCACCGCCGCCCGCCGGCTGCGCGCCGCCGGGGACCGGGTGCCGATCCTGATGCTGACCGCCCGGGACACGATCGGCGACCGGGTCAGCGGCCTCGACGCCGGGGCGGACGACTACCTCGTCAAGCCCTTCGAACTCGATGAGCTGCTCGCCCGGCTGCGGGCGCTGCTGCGCCGCAGCGGCTACGCCCGCCCGGGCGGCGCCGGCGCCGGGGACGGCCGCGACGGCGCCCCCGACCCGGACGCCGGGCTGCTGGTCTTCGGCGAACTGCGGATGGACCCCACCACCCGGGAGGTGCGGCGCGGCCCCCGCCCCGTCGAGCTGACCCGCACCGAGTACACCCTGCTGGAGCTGTTCCTCACCCACCCCCGCCAGGTCCTCACCCGCGAGCAGATCCTGCACGCCGTCTGGGGCTTCGACTACGAGCCGTCGTCCAACTCGCTGGACGTCTACGTCATGTATCTGCGCCGCAAGACCGAGGCCGGCGGCGAACCGCGTCTGGTGCACACCGTGCGCGGCGTCGGCTACGTGCTGCGGGACGGCCAGTGACGTCCGGCGGCGGTGGTCTGTCGCTGCGCTCCCGGCTCGCCCTGCTGACGGCCGTCGCGGTGGCCGCGGCGGTCGCGGTCTGCGCGATCGCGGCCTGGTTCCTGGTCCGCGACCAGCTGATCAGGTCCCTCGACGACACCCTGCGGGACAACCGGGCCGACCCGGTGGTGATCTACCACATGTGGGAGAACGGCCAGTGCTACCCGGAACCGGCCGACGTCCCGCAGAACGTGCCCATGCCGTTCGACTCCACGATCCAGGTGGTCAACTCCGACGGATCGAGCTGCATCATCTCCGGGGCGGCGACCCTGGAGGTCGCGCCCTCCGACACCGCCGTCGCGGGCCGCAGGGCCGTCGAGTCCTTCCACAACGCCACCGGCTCGGACGGCGTCACCTACCGGGTGCTCACCCGTCCGCTGCAGACCACCACCAACGGCGCCGTCACCGTGGCCCGCCCGCTGGACGAGGTGACCGACCCGCTGCGCTCCCTCGTCGTCGTCCTCGCGCTGGTCGCCGCGGCCGGCGCGGTAACCGCCGCCGGGGCCGGGGTCGTCCTGGCCCGGGCCGGGCTGCGGCCCGTGGACCGGCTGACCGCCGCCGCCGAGCACGTGGCCAGGACCGAGGACCTCACCACCCGCATCCCGGTGGCCGGCGACGACGAGATCGCCCGGCTGTCCGCCGCCTTCAACTCCATGACCGCCGCGCTGGCCTCCTCCCGCGAGCTCCAGCAGCAGTTGATCGCCGACGCCGGGCACGAGCTGCGCACCCCGCTCACCTCGCTGCGCACCAACATCGAGCTGCTGGTGCGCAGCGAGCAGACGGGCCGCCCGCTGCCGCCCGATGACCGGCGGCGGCTGCTGGAGTCGGTGACCGATCAGCTGAGCGAACTGGCCGCGCTGATCGGGGACCTCCAGGAGCTGTCCCGCCCGGAGCGGCCCGCCGGCGGCGGGCGGCTGGAAGTGGTGGGGCTGCACGAGGTGACGCGCCGCGCGGTGGACCGGGTGCGGCTGCGCGGCCGGGCGCGCGGGCTCGCCATCGACGCCGAACTCGATCCGTGGTTCGTGCGCGCCGAACCGTCCGCGCTGGAGCGGGCGCTGGTCAATCTCCTGGACAACGCGGTGAAGTTCAGCGGCGAGGGCGAGGTGGTGGAGGTGACGCTGCGCGGCGGGCTGCTGCGCATCCGCGACCACGGCCCCGGCATCCCGCCCGACGAACTCCCGCACGTCTTCGAGCGGTTCTGGCGCTCCCCGGGCGCGCGCGGGCTGCCGGGCTCCGGGCTCGGCCTGTCGATCGTGGCCCGCACCGTGCGCGAGAGCGGCGGCGCGATCGCCCTGCACCCGGCGCCCGGCGGCGGTACGGAGGCGGTGCTGCGGCTGCCCGGCGCCCCGACCCCGCCGCCCGCCTCCTTACGGACACCGGCCGGCCGTTAGGAACACGCCGTTCCGCAGCCGGGGGCGCCCTCGGGGGCGTTCTCCAGCAGCCGCACCGGGCCGGGGCCGCGCTGCCCGCACACGTCGGACGGGTTGGCCAGCGTGCAGCTCTCCAGGGACAGGCAGCCGCAGCCGATGCACTCGGTCAGATCGTCCCTGATCCGGGTCAGCTGCCAGATCCGCGCGTTGAGATCGGCCTTCCAGAACTCGGACAGCCGGGCCCAGTCCTGCTTGGTGGGGGTGCGGCCCTCGGGCAGTTCGTGCAGGGCGTCGCGGATGGCGTTCAGCGGCATCCCGACGTTCTGCGAGACCTTGATGAACGCCACCCGGCGCAGTGTGTCGCGGTGGTAGCGGCGCTGGTTGCCCGAGGTGCGGCGGCTGCTGATGAGGCGCTGCTCCTCGTAGAAGCGCAGCGCCGAGGTGGCGACCCCGCTGCGTTCGGCCAGCTGTCCGATGGTGAGTTCCTTGGTGATGGTGGGAGGCACGCCCGCCATCGTACGCATAGCTCAATCTTGATTGAGGTTCGCGTTTCGCCGGCCGCACCCGGTGGGAGGACACAGCTCATGGGGAAACTGCTGGCCATCAGCGATCTGCACGTGGCCTACGACGAGAACCGCAAGATCACCGAGGAGTTACGTCCCGAGTCGGACGACGACTGGCTGCTGGTGGCGGGCGACGTGGGGGAGACGTTCTCGGACATCGAGTGGGCGCTGACGCTGCTCGCCTCCCGTTTCGCCCAGGTGGTGTGGACGCCGGGCAACCACGAGTTGTGGACCCCCGCCGCCGACCCCGTGCAGCTGCGCGGCGAACGGCGCTACGAGCGGCTGGTGGAGCTGTGCCGCGGCCTGGGGGTGCTCACCCCCGAGGACCCGTACGCCGTGTGGCAGGGTGAGCGCGGACCGGTCGCGATCGCGCCGCTGTTCCTGCTGTACGACTACACCTTCCGGCCGCCCGGTACCCGCACCACCGCCGAGGCGCTCGCGGTGGCGGAGGCGGCCGGGGTGGTGTGCACCGACGAGTACCTGCTGCACCCGGACCCGTACCCCAGCCGGCAGGCGTGGTGCCGGGCCCGGCTGGAGAGCACCGAGGAGCGGCTCGCCGCCCTGCCCGAGGACCTGCCCACCGTGCTGATCAACCACCACCCGCTCATCCGGCAGCCCACCCGGGTGCTGCGCTACCCCGAGTTCGCGCTGTGGTGCGGGACCGAGGCGACCGACGACTGGCCGGTACGGTTCCGGGCCGCCGCCGTCGTGTACGGGCATCTGCACATCCCGCGGCGCATCACCCGGGACGGGGTGCCGCACCACGAGGTGTCGCTGGGCTACCCGCGCGAGTGGCGCCCGCGCGGCGGCACGCCGGGCCGGCCGGTGGTGATCCGCGCGTGATCGGGGAACTCCTGCCGCCGCCGGTGAGCGCGGTCGAGATGTTCGGGGACCCGGAACGGCTGCCCGAGCTGTTCCCGGAGGAGGAGGCGGTGGTGGCGCGGGCGGTGGCCAAGCGCCGCACCGAGTTCGCCACCGTGCGCGGCTGCGCCCGTACCGCCCTGGAGCGGCTCGGCGGGCCCCGGGTGCCGCTGCTGCCCGGCGAGCGCGGGGCGCCCCGGTGGCCGGCGGGGTTCCTGGGCTCCATGACGCACTGCGCCGGCTACCGGGCGGCGGCGGTGGCCCGCACCGGCGGGGCGCTGGCGTCCATCGGCCTGGACGCGGAGCCGCACGAACCGCTGCGCGACGACGGCGTGCTGGAGCTGGTGTCGCTGCCCGGGGAGCGCGAACACCTGGCCAAGCTGGCGGCCGGCCATCCGCGGGTGCGCTGGGAACGGCTGCTGTTCAGCGCCAAGGAGAGCGTGTACAAGGCGTGGTTCCCGCTGACCGGGCAGTGGCTGGGCTTCGAGCAGGCGCGGGTGACCTTTGACCCCGGGGCCGGCACGTTCGAGGCCGAACTGCTGGTGCCGGGGCCGGTGGTGGACGGGGTGCGCGTGGGCCGGTTCGGCGGACGGTGGCTGGTACGGGATGGGGTGCTGCTGACGGCGATCACCGTGCCGCGCCCCTGACCCGTACCGGCCATCGTGCCGGGTGTTACGGAAGGACCGTGATCCGGTCGGCCGCCGGCGCCGCCAGCGGGGCGTCGGCGGAGGAGTGCGCCAGCAGGTAGTCCGCCAGCACCCGCATGTCGTCGTTGCCGACGCGCGGGTCGGTGCCCTCGGCCAGGGTCGGGAACCCGTCGCCGCCGCCCGCCAGGAAGGAGTTGACCGCGACCCGGTAGACGCGCTCCGCATCGATCGGCTCACCGTTCAGCAGCACCGTGTCCGCCACGATCCGGTCGGCGCCGGAGCGGCTCAGGTCCAGGGTGTAGGTGAGCCCCTCGGAGGGCTGGAGGATCTTGGGCGTGGCGGCGTTGGGGCCGCTGACCTGCTCGCGCAGCACCTGGAGCAGCTGTTCGCCGGTGATGCTCAGCAGATTGACGGTGTTGGAGAACGGCTGGACGGTGAAGCCCTCGCCGTACGTCACCACGCCGTCGCCCTCGTCGCCCGAGGCGGCGTACACCAGGTCGGCGCGCACCCCGCCGGGGTTCATCAGGGCGAGGTCGGCGGTGCCCTCCAGCTCGACCGCGTGGGCCAGCTGGGCGTCGGCGATCAGGTCACCGAGCGGGAACTCGGGGGTGCCGGCGCCGCGGCCCCGGATGTCCTCGGAGATGTAGCCGATGGGGGCGTTGGCGACCGGGGCCGCCAGCTCGTTCCAGTAGTCGATCAGCCGGGTGAGGTCGCGGGCCGGCTTCTGGTCGCGGTCCACGACCCGGTTGGTGCCCTCGACCGAGGTGCGCACGATGTCCTTGGTGCGCGGGTCGTACCGCATGTTCAGCTCGGTGAACAGCCGGCCGTTGGAGGCGGCGGAGGTGACCAGGCGGTCGTTGCCGTCCGGGTCGGGGATGGTGCACACGTACGGCTGGTGGGTGTGGCCGGTGATCAGCGCGTCCACGTTGGAGTCGATGGCCCCGGCGATCTCCACGATCGGCCCCGAGATGCCGTCGGCGCCCGCGTCGCAGTCGGCGTTGTACGCCGGGTCGGCCGGGTAGCCGCCCTCGTGGATCAGCGCGATGATCGCGTTGACACCCTGGGACTCCAGCTCGGCGGTGTAGCGGTTGATGGTCTCGGCCTCGTCGAGGAACTCCAGGCCCTCGATGCCGTCCTGGGTGACGATGTTCGCCGTGCCCTCCAGGGTGACGCCGATGAACCCGACCTTGACGCCCTTGATGTTCTGGACGCTGTACGGGGCGAGGATCGGTTCGCCGCTGTCCTCGCGGACGACGTTGGCGGCGAGGTAGGGGAAGTCGGAGCCCTCGAAGGTGCGGTCATCGGCGTAGCAGCCGTCGACCGGGTGGCAGCCGCCGTCCTGGAGGCGCTGGAGTTCCTCCCAGCCCTCGTCGAACTCGTGGTTGCCGACGCCCGCGACGTCCATGCCCAGCTTGTTGAGCGCCTCGATGGTCGGCTCGTCGTGGAAGAGGCCGGACAGCAGCGGGGTGGCGCCGACGAGGTCACCGGCGGCGACGGTCACCGAGCGCTGATTGCCCTTGCGGGCGTCGCGCAGCCCGGTGGCCAGGTATTCGACGCCGCCGGCGGCCAACTGCTCGGTGGTGCCGTCCTCGTGCCGGTGGGTGACCTGGCCGTTGGAGCCCTCCGGGGGTTCCAGGGCGCCGTGCAGGTCGTTGATGGCGAGGATCTGGAGGTCGAGGGCGGGGCCGGGGCGGCTGTTGCCGTTCCCGTTGCCGTTGCCGTTGCCGTTGCCGGTACCGGCCTGGGCGGCGGGTACCCCGACGGCGAGGGCGCCGGCGGCGGCGAGGGTGACCGCGCCCGCCGTCAGTCTGAACCGGCGCGAACGCCGGGTGGCCAAGGTGCGCATCAGCGGAGATTGCCTCTCGTGGAATCAGGGGACAAGCAAGGAAGAGGGGGCGACGGCCCGATCGGCATCCCGGTCGGCCGTAGCGGACAAAAGGGGACAGATGTCAGGGAGATGACATGACAGTGCGACGGCAGCCTACGGCTACGCGCGTAGCGTGTCAGGGGGCTGGGGGTAACAAGCGGATGAAGGGTCCGGGCGATATGGGCATAGAGTCTTCGTCATGAGTGACGTCATCGTGGTCGACGAGGTGACGGGCCCCCAGCTGCGTGAGGCCGAGCGGCTGATCGACGCGGCAGCCCGCACCGACGGGCAGAGCGCCGTATCGGAACAGGGCAGGCTGCTGCTGCGCGGCGGCCGGCGCACCGGCGTGAAACACCTGCTCATGCGGCACCACGGCCAACTCGTGGGCTACGCACAGCTGGACGGCACCGACCCGGTCGAAGCCCCCTCCGGCGAACTGGTGGTGCACCCCGACCACCGCGGCCTGCGCTACGGCCGGCTGCTGGGCGAGGCGCTGCTCGCCGAGTCCGGCCACCGGCTGCGACTGTGGGCGCACGGCGGCCACCCGGCGGCCCGGCACCTGGCCCAGGTCCTGGGGCTGACCCTCTTCCGTGAGCTGCGGCAGCTGCGTCGCCCGCTGGGGGGACTGCGCGACGTCGACCCCGTACTGCCCGAAGGGGTGACGGTGCGCGGCTTCGTGCCCGGCCAGGACGACGCCGCCTGGCTGGAGCTGAACGCCGCCGCCTTCGCCCACCACCCCGAGCAGGGCGGCCTCACCCAGGTGGACCTGGACGCCCGGAAGAAGGAGCCCTGGTTCGACCCATCCGGGTTCTTTCTCGCGGTGCGCGGCGACCGCCTGCTCGGCTTCCACTGGACGAAGGTGCACAGCGCCGAGTCGCTGGGCGAGGTCTACGTCGTGGGGGTCTCGCCGGACGCCCAGAACCTGGGGCTCGGCAAGGCGCTCACCCTGATCGGCCTGCGCTACCTGGCGGCCGACCGGGCCCTGCCCACCGCGATGCTGTACGTGGACGCCGACAACGTGGCGGCGCTGCGGGTGTACGAGGGCCTGGGGTTCCAGACCCACGAGACCGACCTGATGTACCGCACGGAAACCTGATCCGCATCCCGGCCACCTCCCGGTCACGACGCTGACGTGCTCTGTTCGCACTCTTGGCGGGAGAATGGGGGCATGAGTCCTGAGGTGCGGGGAGCGCGGAGCGCGCGGGTCGGCCCGGACGCGGCGAAGGCCGCGGCGGTGTCACGGAACAAGGGCGCGCCGGAGCCGGACCGGAGGGCCGAGCCGGGCGCGGCGGCGGAACCGGGTCCGGAACCCGGGCCCGTCGCGGAACCCGGCTCCGGGGGGCCGGAGGACGGCCCGCGGCCCGGCGATGACCGGGACCGTACGGTGCCGCCCCCGTCCACCGCCGCCCACCCGGTGACCGTGGCCGTACCCGACCCGGCGCCCGAACCGGTCGCGCACGCCCCCGCGGCGGCCACCACCATGCCCGACCCGGCCGGTGCCCCGCTGCCCGAACACCGCTTCCTGGACCGCGAACGCAGCTGGCTGGCCTTCAACGAACGCGTCCTCGAACTGGCCGAGGACCCCGCCACCCCGCTGCTGGAGCGCGCCAACTTCCTCAGCATCTTCGCCAGCAACCTCGACGAGTTCTTCATGGTGCGCGTCGCCGGCCTCAAGCGGCGCATCGCCACCGGCGTCGCCACCCGCTCCCTCACCGGCCAGCTGCCGCGCGAGGTGCTGGAGGACATCTGGACCCGCTCGCACGAACTCATGGTCCGCCAGGCCGCCTGCTACCAGCGCTCCGTCGCCCCCGCGCTGGGCGCCGAGGGCATCCATCTGCTGCGCTGGCCCGACCTGACCGAGACCGAGCAGACCCGGCTGTTCACCCTCTTCCGGCAGCGGATCTTCCCCGTCCTCACCCCGCTCGCCGTCGACCCGGCCCACCCCTTCCCGTACATCTCCGGCCTGTCCCTGAACCTGGCCGTCGAGGTGCGCAACCCCGCCACCGGCCACAAGCACTTCGCCCGGGTCAAGGTCCCGCCGCTGCTGGATCGTTTCCTCGAAGCCTCGCCGCAGCGCTTCGTCCCCGTCGAGGACGTGATCGCCGCCCACCTGGAGGAACTCTTCCCCGGCATGGAGGTGCTCGCCCACCACGTCTTCCGGGTCACCCGCAACGAGGACCTGGAGGTCGAGGAGGACGACACCGAGAACCTCCTCCAGGCCCTGGAGAAGGAGCTGCTGCGCCGCCGCTTCGGCCCGCCCGTCCGCCTGGAGGCCGAGGAGTCCATCGACCCCGGCGTACTGCGGCTGCTGGTGCGCGAGCTGAAGATACGGGACGAGGAGGTCTACACCCTGCCGGGGCCGCTGGACCTCACCGGGCTCGGCGACATCGCCTCCCTGGAACGCCCCGAGCTGAAGTACCCCAAGTTCGTGGCCGGCACCCACCGCGAACTCGCCGAGGTCGAATCGGCGTCCGCCCCCGACATCTTCGGCGTGCTGCGCGAACGCGACGTGCTGCTGCACCACCCGTACGACTCCTTCTCCACCTCCGTCCAGACCTTCCTGGAACAGGCCGCAGCCGACCCGGACGTCCTGGCCATCAAGCAGACCCTGTACCGCACCTCGGGCGACTCCCCGATCGTGGACGCCCTCATCGACGCCGCCGAGTCCGGCAAGCAGGTGCTGGTGCTGGTGGAGATCAAGGCCCGCTTCGACGAGCACGCCAACATCAAGTGGGCGCGCAAGCTGGAGGAGGCCGGCTGCCACGTCGTGTACGGGCTGGTGGGGCTCAAGACGCACTGCAAGCTGTCCCTGGTGGTCCGCCAGGAGGGCGAGACGCTGCGCCGCTACGCCCACGTCGGCACCGGCAACTACCACCCCAAGACGGCCCGGCTCTACGAGGACCTGGGACTGCTCACCGCCGACGCCGAGGTGGGCGCGGACCTGTCCGACCTGTTCAACCGGCTCTCCGGCTACTCGCGCCGCGAGACCTACCGCCGGCTGCTGGTCGCCCCGCGCTCGCTGCGCGACGGGCTGCTGGCCAGGATCGGCCGGGAGATAGCGCACCACCGGGCGGGCCGTCCGGCGTCGATCCGCATCAAGACCAACGCCATCGTCGACGAGGCGGTGATCGACGCCCTCTACCGCGCCTCGCAGGAGGGCGTCCCGGTCGACATATGGGTGCGCGGCATCTGCGCCCTGCGCCCCGGGGTGCCCGGCATGTCCGAGACCATCCGGGTGCGCAGCGTGCTGGGGCGCTTCCTGGAGCACTCGCGGGTGTACGCGTTCGCGGCGGGCGGCGACAGCGAGGTGTGGCTGGGCAGCGCCGACCTGATGCACCGCAACCTGGACCGCCGCATCGAGGTCCTGGTCCGGGTCACCGACCCGGCGCACCGCTCCACCCTGACCCGGCTGCTGGCGGCCGGCACCGCCGACACCACCGCGTCCTGGCACCTGGGCCCGGACGGGGCGTGGACCCGGCACTGGACCGGCACGGACGGCCGGCAGCTGCGCAATGTGCAGGAGATGCAGATCGAGGCACGAAGGAGACGCCGTGGAACGAACGGCTGAGGAGGAGACGGTCCGGGCGGCCGGCTGCGTGCTGTGGCGGTACGCGGCGGGCCCGTCGGGCGAGGTGGAGGTGGCGCTGGTGCACCGCCCCCGCTACGACGACTGGTCGCACCCCAAGGGCAAGCTGCACCCGGGGGAGGAGCCGGAGGACGCGGCGCTGCGCGAGGTGCTGGAGGAGACCGGCATGATCTGCGTGCTCGGCGCCCCGCTGCCCACCGCCCGCTACGTGGTGCGCGGGCGGCCCAAAGAGGTCCACTACTGGGCCGGTGAGGCGGTCGGCGGCCGGTTCTCGCCCAACGACGAGGTGGACCGGCTGCTGTGGCTGCCGCCCGAGCAGGCCCTCACCCAGCTGACACACGCACAGGACCGGCCGCTGCTGGCGGCGGCGCTGGACGCCCTGTAGCGGGGCCGTCCCGGGCCCGCGCCCGCCGGTTCGGACCTGACCCCGGACCGGACCACCCGGCTCAGCCGGAGCCGGCACCCCCGGGCGCCAGCGCCGCCCAGCGCACCGTGACCTCGCCCTGCCGCCAGCGCCGTACGTCATCGGCCAGCGGCCAGCCGGCGGCGGCCAGGGCACGTACGGCCGTGACCCAGCGCTGCCGGGCGCCGAGCGGCGCGTACGGGGCGGCGGCGGCCCAGGCGCGGTCGAAGTCGACCAGGAACCGGTGCACGCGTTCGCCCGGCACATTGCGGTGGATGAGCACCTTGGGCAGCCGCTCGGCCAGGTCGGAGGGGGTGCCGAGATCCGCCAGCCGGGCGGCGAAGGTGACCGTGCGCGGCCCGTCCGGCCCCAGCGCCACCCACACGTGCCGCCGCCCCGGCTCGTCGCAGGTGCCCTCCACCAGCAGCCCGCCCGGCGCCAGCCGCCCGCACAGCCGCTCCCACACCCCGGCGACCGCGTCCTCGGGATACTGCCGCAGCACGTTCGCGGCCCGGATCAGCAGCGGCCGTTCCCCGCCGGGCAGCGGCATCTCGAACCCGCCGCGGACGAAGGAGAGCCCGTCCCGTTCGTACGGCAGCGCCGCCGCGACCCGCTCCGGGTCGATCTCCACCCCCGCCACCCGGGCGTCGGGCCGTACCCGGCGCAGCCGCCCCAGCAGTTCGACGGCCGTCCAGGGCGCCGCCCCGTACCCCAGATCCACGGCCAGCGGCGGGTGGTGGGCGCGGCGCAGGGCGGTGCCGTGCGCATGGGCGATCCAGCGGTCCATGCGCCGCAAACGATTGGGGTTGGTCGTTCCCCGGGTGACCGTCCCCTCAGGCATGCCGGCGAGTCTACTTTTCGGGCGCCACCCGGCGCGTGCCGTCCCCGGACCGTTGGGCACACTGGTGTGGGGGAGACGTCCGTTTTCCGCTCTCGGCCCGTCAGGAGACGCAGTGGGGCACCGACCGCGCCGGGTGGCGATGCTGAGCGTTCACACCTCTCCGCTGCATCAGCCGGGCACCGGCGACGCGGGCGGCATGAACGTCTACATCGTCGAACTGTCCAGACAGCTCGCGGCGCTCGGCACGGAGGTGGAGATCTTCACGCGGGCGGCCCAGGGCGGGCTGCCGCCGACGGTGGAGCTGGCGCCCGGGGTGCTGGTACGCCACGTGGACGCCGGCCCGTACGAGGGGCTGAGCAAGGAGGAGCTACCGGCCCAGATGTGCGCGTTCACGCACGGCGTGACCCAGATCTGGGCGGGGGAGCGGCCCGGGTACTTCGACCTGGTGCACTCGCACTACTGGCTGTCGGGGCAGGTGGGCTGGCTGGTCGCGGAGCGCTGGGGCGTGCCGCTGGTGCACGCGATGCACACCATGGCCAAGGTGAAGAACGCGGCGCTGGCGGCCGGGGACAGCCCGGAGCCGGCGGCCCGGGTGATCGGCGAGACCCAGATCGTGCGGGCGGCGGACCGGCTGATCGCCAACACGGCCGAGGAGGCCGCCGAACTGGTGCGGCACTACGAGGCCGACCCGATGCGTACGGCGGTGGTGCACCCCGGCGTCAACCTGGACGTCTTCCGCCCGGCGGACGGGCGAGCGGCGGCGCGGGCCCGCCTCGGGCTGCCGCAGGACGCGCTGATCCCGCTGTTCGTGGGGCGCATCCAGCCGCTCAAGGCCCCCGATCTGCTGCTGCACGCGGTGCGGGACCTGCTGGACCGCGACCCGTCGCTCGCCGAACCGGGCCGCATGGTCGTCCCCATCGTGGGCGGCCCCTCGGGCACCGGCCTGGCCCGCCCCGAGCGGCTCCAGAAGCTCGCGGAACGGCTGGGCCTGTCCGGGCTGGTCCGCTTCCACCCGCCGGTGGGGCAGGAGCGGCTGGCGGACTGGTACCGCGCGGCGAGCGTGCTGGTGATGCCCTCGTACAGCGAGTCCTTCGGCCTGGTGGCGGCGGAGGCCCAGGCGTGCGGCACCCCCGTGATCGCGGCCGCGGTGGGCGGGCTGCCGGTGGTCGTGCGGGACCAGGCGACCGGCTTCCTGATCGAGGACCACGACCCGGTGCACTACGCGGACGCGCTGGGCAGGTTCGCGGCCGACGCGTCGCTGTCGGCCCGCCTGGGCCAGGCGGCGGCGCTGCACGCCTGCCGCTTCGGCTGGGCGGCGACGGCGGCGGGCACCGTCTCCGTGTACCGGGAGGCGACGGAGTCGCACCGCTTCGCCCTACGATCGGCGCATGGCTGAGGACACCACCGCGACGACCGTCGAGGACACGCTGAAGGACCTGGGCGTGGAGTGGGAACGCCCGGACCCCGGCCACTATGTGGTTACGCTGCCGGGCACCCGCAAGCTGGCGACCACCTGTTCGCTGCGGCTGGGCCGGCACGCGCTGTCGGTGAACGCGTTCGTCATCCGCCGGCCGGACGAGAACCACGAGGCGGTCCACCGCTGGCTGCTGGAGCGCAACGCCCGGCTGTACGGGGTGGCGTACGCCCTGGACGCCCACGGCGACATCTACCTGGCCGGCCGCCTGCCCCTGTCGGCGGCGTCCCCGGCGGAGCTGGACCGCCTGCTGGGGGTGGTCCTGGAGACGGCGGACGGCGCGTTCAACACCCTGCTGGAGATGGGCTTCGCGACGGCCATCCGCAAGGAACACGCCTGGCGCGTCTCGCGCGGCGAACCCACCCACAACCTGGCGGCGTTCTCCCACCTCTTCCCCCCGGACTGACCCCCGAGAAGCTCGTTCCCCCGTACCAGCGCCCGGAGTTGACTCCGGGCGCTGCTGTTTGCGCCCCCTGCGCGCCGTGGTGGCGGGGGTGGGTGGCGTGCCAGGGTAAGGGCCGTAAGGGCAGGGAAGAAACTCAGAGAAATTTCTCACGCTAGGGAGAACGCAGTGAGGCTGACGTTCAGCGGCACGACAAGTCAGTCCGGTGAGTGTCCCGCCGTGTATGAGACCGACAGGGACACGGTCGTCATCCAGGGCTGGAAGATCGACCACGCCGATCAGGCGTACCGGGACGCGCGCAATGTGGCCGAGAACGAGGAACTCGTAGAGGTCCCCCGGGAATTGCTGGAGCGCTTCGCCCCGAAGAAGCAGACGCCCGCGTCGTACGACCTTCAGACGCAGGAGGAGTGGGACGCGCTTTTCACCGACTTCAAGCACTCGGCTCGTCGGCTGGAGACCCAGACCCACTACGACGTTTCCTACGAGCGGGAGCATTTCGACCGGTTCCTGGCCGGCGGGGAGAGCGACTGGGAGTGGATGAAGCCGTGGACCGATCTGATGCGCGGCCACGCGGATCAGGGGAAGACCGTAGCCCGGGTGCGGGTGGTCCCGGAGCAGCTGACGGATTATCTGCGGTGGGAACTCGATCTCACGCGGTGCAACATTCAGGAAGGCAAGGAGGACATCCGCTACCTGGACCGGGCCACGGCCGACCGGGTGGGGCTGCCCAGCCGCGACTTCTGGCTGTTCGACTCGCATACTGTGGTTGTGCTGCACTTCAACGAGGTAGGACGAAGGGTGCGCACCGAGGTCATCACCGATCCGGCGGTCGTGATCGAACATGCACGGTGGCTTGACGTTGCCTTCCAGCACGCCACCGCATACGAGAAGTTCGTGAAGGAGCATCCCCCGCGTTGAGTTCGGCACCCAGAGGCGTACACGAAGCCAGGCAGGAGCTTGGTGGACGTCTGCGTGCCCTCAGGGAGGCGGCCGGCATGGACGGCCGCACCCTTGCTGGGCGGCTCGGCTGGCCGCCCAGCAAGATTTCCAAGATTCAGCTCGGCCGGCAGTCGCCGACCGACGGCGATATCCGGGAGTGGTCGGCCGCTTGCGGCGAACCGGAAGCGGCCGAAGAGCTGTTGATCCTGCTGCGGGACCTCAACCGCCGCTACGCGGACTGGCGCAGCCAAGCGCGACAGGGACACTCCGCCGTGCAGCGCGCCTGGGGAGAGGCCGAGGCGGCGGCCCGCATCATTCGCACTTTCGAGACGTGCTGGATTCCGGGGCTGCTGCAAACCGCGGAGTACGCGGAGACCCGTTTCCAGGAAGCGTCTCGGATCATCGGCGGACCGTCCGATGTCGAAGAGGCGGTAGCCGCCCGGCTGGAGCGGCAGAAGGTGCTCTACGAGCCGGGTCGCCGGCAGCGGCACATCGTGCTCTCCGAATCGGCCCTCCACTACGGAATGGCCTCAGCCCCGGTGATGCGGGCCCAGATCGACCGGCTGGTTTCGGCGACCACTCTTCCCGGACTCAAGCTGGGCATCGTCCCGTTGCACAGGCGGCTGCCCGCGTCGCCCTCCCACAATTTCTGCGTCTTCGACGACCGGCTTGTCACCGTGGAGATCGCCAGCGCGGAGCTGCGGTTGGGGCTTCCGGAGGAAGTGGCGCTGTACCGGAAGGTGTTCGACGCACTCGCGGCCAGTGCGCTGTACGACGCCGAGGCCCGCCGGCTCCTCATCACCGCCGCCGAAGCCTGGGTCTGAGAAATCTTCAGAAATTTTTCCTGGACGTCCCCTTCTCCCCTGCGCAAGCATCGTCACGTACGGCAGTCAATCCGGCGCCGTACGTGACCGGATGAAGGGATGTGCGCCATGGGCAAGCACGACAAGCCGACGCCGGAGGAGCAGAAGCCGCAGGGGCCCTCCGGGACGGGGGACCACCAGGTGCCCCCGGATGTCTTCAAGCCCGGCGGCGGGACGCACAAGAAGGACGGCGGCAAGAAGTGAGCACCGCGCCCGGAACCGAGGTCTTCCGACGGCGGCTCACCGAGTCGCTGGACCGGGACGGCTGCTTCCGCGCGGAGTGGCTGCGGCTGGTGTTCGGCCGCGTCCCACGGGAGAAGTTCGCGCCGCACACCGTGTGGCGCTGGTCCGACGGCGGCTGGCGTCCGCTGAACCGCCGCGAGGACCCCGAAGGCTGGGCCGAACTGGTCTACCGCCCCGGTGCGGCGCTGATCACGCAGATCGACGACGGCGCCCCGGTGGCGGACGGCGCGGGGATCGGTGCCACGAGTTCGATGAGTTCCGCCGACGTGGTGCTCAACATGCTGGCCGCTCTGGACCTCCGGCCCGGCCACTCCGTTCTCGAAATCGGCAGCGGCACCGGGTACAACGCGGCGCTGCTGTGTGAACGCGTGGGTGCCGAACGCGTCGTCACGGTCGAGATCGACCCGCTGCTCGCGGAGCTCGCCGCCGAGCGACTCGCCTCGGCCGGTCACCGCCCGCTGGTGGTCTGCGGGGACGGCGAGGTGGGCCACCAGGACCGGGCGCCGTACGACCGGCTGATCGCCACGGCCTCCGTGCGCCGGGTGCCTCCGGCCTGGCTGCGCCAGGTGGCGCCGGGCGGCGTGCTGGTCATCCCCTGGTATCCCTGCGCCGACGGCTTCGGGCTGATCCGGCTCCGGATGGGCGACGACGGCACGGCCCGTGGGCGTTTCCAGGGCCGGGAGTCGTTCATGCCGGTGCGCGGCCAGCGCATGACGCACCCCGACATCGGGTCACTCTGGGAGGCCACCTGGAAGGACTCGGAGAAGATCGAGGGCGACGCGGGGCTGCTGGACCTCGGCTCGGCCCACGCGCTTTTCGCACTCGCCGTGCGGGCGCCGGGCTTCTCCGCGCGGATTCAGGGCGACGGGGTTCTCCTGCTGTCCGGGGACGACACGTCCTGGCTGTGGGTCAGGCGCGATGCCTGCCGGCGCTACGGGCCGCGTGATCTGGTGGCGGAGGCCGCCCGGTTTCTCGCCTGGTGGCGGGAACGGGGCCGCCCGCGGACGGAGGAGTTCGGCATGACCGTCACGCCCGACGAGCAACGCGTGTGGCTGCGCGACCCGGGCCGGGTTCTCCTGCGGCCGGCCGGCTGAACCGGGGGGCCGCGACCGCCGGGGGCCACGGGTGCCGGTACCCGGCCGCCGCGCCGCCGGCGTTCCCGGCCGGTCAGTCCGGCTGCTTCTCCATGTGGGTGAGGACGCGCTTCGAGATCCGGGCGAGCGTGTCGAGTTCTTCCTGGGTGAGGGCCTCGATGAACAGCCGGCGGACGTGGGCGACGTGCGTGGGCGCGGCCTCCTCGATCGCCCGGTGGCCGGCCGGGGTGGCGACGATGAACGCTCCGCGCCCGTCGTCGGGGCACTCTTCCTTGGCCACCAGTCCGCGCTTCGCCATGCGGGTGATCTGGTGGGACATGCGGCTCTTCTCCCACTCCACCAGCTTGGCCAGGTCCATGAAGCGCATCCGCTCGCCGGCCTCGGTGAGTTTGGCCAGCACGATGTAGTCGGAGGGGGACATGCCGGAGTCCTCCTGGACCCGGCGGGAGAGCCTTCCGATGAGCTTTTCGTGCATGCGGATAAAGGCGTCCCAGGCAGCCTTCTGCTCCGAGGTCAGCCAGCGAGGCGTTGCGTTCATGGAGTGAGCGTAGTGACATCACCGATCGCTGATCCATCCCGTGGACGTGGCCGATTCCGGTTCGTTCCCGGCCCGGTGCGCGGGGTGTGCCCGGGTGACGGCTTCGGGGCGCCGCCGCCCCGCTCGCCGCGCACGCCAAGGCATCGCCCCGGGGAACTAGTTGACGCGTCAATCACAGCGCTCTAACGTAGGTGACACGTCAACCAGAGGGTGAGGGTTCGCCGCCGGTCGGGGTGGGCCCGTACGCGTTCACGGCGGACCCCGGACGCCGGCGCACCGCCCGCGGCCTCGGAAGCGAAGCCCCAGAGAGGGAATCCCATGAGCACCCAGAACAAGGCCGGACTCGACGCGCTGCTGACGCCCGAGGAGAGCGTCCTCGTGCTGATCGACCACCAGCCGTTCCAGTTCGCCAACCTGAACAGCCACGAGCCGACGATGATCGTGAACAACGTCGTCGGTCTTGCCAAGGCCGCCAAGGTGTTCGACGTCCCCACCATCCTGACGACCGTGCTGGAGGAGCGCGGCGGCCTTCTCCTCCAGGATCTGCAGGATGTGTTCCCGGAGCAGCGGCCGATCAACAGGACGTGGGTCAACACCTGGGAGGACGAGCGCGTCGTGGACGCCGTCAAGGCGACCGGGCGCAAGAAGCTGATCCTCGCCGGTCTGTGGACGGAGGTCTGCCTGGCGATGCCCGCCATCCAGGCGGCGGGCGAGGGCTTCGAGGTCTTCGCCGTCACCGACGCCTCGGGCGGCGCCTCGAAGGAGACCCACGACATGGCCGTGCGGCGCATGGCCCAGGCGGGCGTCGTCCCGATCACCTGGATGGCGGTGATGAGCGAGTGGCAGCGTGACTACGCCCGCGAGAAGACCCTTCCGGGTCTCGTCGAGGTCATGCTGGCACACGCCGGTGCCACCGGTGTGGCCTACGCCTGGGAGACTCAGCTTCTCGCCGGGCAGGGCCGCAACGCCGGCTGACCCGGCCGGCCGCGCCGGCGTGTCCCGCGGACCGTGGCACGGCCTGTCGCCCACCGGATCCCCGGCGGGCGGCGGCCGGTCTGCCACGCTCGCACAGGACATCCGGCACGAGGGCATCAACAGTCGTGGCGGACGTCCCGGCCCTCGCGCCGGGTTCGTCCGCCCCGGCGGATCATGGAGGACACATGACCGTGGAAGTGCGTGACGTACCCGAGGCCAACCGGTACGAGGCCCGGCTCGACGGGGACACGGGGATCGCGGGCGTCGCGGCGTACATCCGGACGACGGAGCTCATCGCCTTCGTGCACACCGAGGTTCCGCCGGAGTACGAGGGCAGGGGGATCGGGTCGGCCCTGGCCCGCACCGCCCTCGACGAGGCGCGCGCCGCGAAGCTGCGGGTGCTGGCCACCTGTCCGTTCTTCGCGGGGTGGATCGCCCGGCACCCCGAGTACCAGGATCTGCTGTACCAGTCCCGCAGCACGGTCAGCGACTGAACCGTCCGGGCAGAGCGGTGACGGAGGCCGTGATGAGTAGCAGCACCGAGAAGAAGACGTACGAGGGCCGGTCGATCACCGTGACCTTCGAGGCCGCGCGCTGCCGGCACGCCGCCGAGTGCGTCCGCGGCCTGCCGGAGGTCTTCGACACCGCCCGGCGCCCGTGGATCCGGCCCGACGGCGCCGAGGCCGGGCGCGTGGCCGAAGTGGTGCGGCGCTGCCCCTCGGGCGCGTTGCAGTACGCGTGGGTGGACGGCGTGGAGGAGACTCCGGGCGGGCCCGCACCGATCACGCGGCACGCCCACGGCACCAGCGGCGGCGGCACGCCTGACCACCTCCCCGGAACCGGAGAAAAGGCATGACCATGGCCGAGAACACCGCGGCGGACCAGGCCCGGCGCAACACCGGCATCGTGCTGACCGCCATGCGGGAACTCTTCGGGGAGAAGGACCTGACCGCGCTCGACCGGTACTGGGCCGAGCCCTACGTGCAGCACAGCCCCCGGATGGCCGGCGGTCTGGACACGCTGCGCGCCGTGGTGCCCGGCCTGGAGGGTTTCGCGTGGGAGCCGCAGCGGACCGCCGCGCAGGGCGACCTCGTCTTCACCCACAGCGTCGTCCACGGCTGGGCGCCGGACCCCGTCGTCATCGTCGACATCTTCCGGCTCGACAACGGCCGGATCGTCGAGCACTGGGACGTCGTTCAGGAACTCGTCCCGTCCGGGGAGACCGTCAGCGGCCATCCGATGGTCTGACACCGGGGAGGCTCATCCGCGTCCCCGGAGCCGGAGCCGGGGCCGTGCCCTCAGGAACCCGCCCCGCGCAGCCGGTCCATCTCCCGGCGGTCGCGCTTGGTCGGGCGGCCCGCGCCGCGGTCCCTGATGCCCGCCGGGGCCACCGCCTCGCGCGGCGGGGGCGGCGGGCTGTTGTCCACGTAGCACTGCACGGCCACCGGCGCACCGACCCGCTTGCGGATGAGCTGGGTGACCTTCACGATCCGCTCCCGGCCGTCCTGCCGCAGCCGGACCTCGTCGCCCGGCTTCACCGGCTGGGCCGGCTTCGCGCGGTCGCCGTTGATCCGGACGTGGCCGGCCTTGCAGGCCGCCGCCGCCGTGGAGCGGGTCTTGGCCAGGCGGACCGACCAGATCCACACGTCCACTCTCACCGTGCCGCCCGCGCCGCCCTGCGTCTCCATGACAGCGAGCCTAACGCCGTCCCGCCGCCCGGCTCACGTGGTTTCCGGCAGCCGCTGCTCCGCCCAGATGACCTTGCCCTCGGGCGTGTACCGGGTGCCCCAGCGGTCGGCGTACTGCGAGACCAGGAACAGGCCCCGGCCGCCCTCGTCGGTGTCCGTGGCGTTCCGCAGGTGCGGTGAGGTGCTGCTGCCGTCGGAGACCTCGCAGATCAGCGACCGGTCGCGGAGCAGCCGGACGCCGATGGGCCCGGCGGCGTACCGGATGGCGTTGGTGATCAGCTCGCTCAGGATCAGCTCCGTGATGAACGCCGCGTCACCGAGGCGCCAGTCCGCCAGCTGCCGGGTGACGGCTGCCCGCAGCGGGGCCACCGCGGTCGGGTCGGCGGCCACGTCCCAGCTGGCCACCTGGTCGTCGCGCAGCATGCGGGTACGGGCGACGAGCAGGGCCACGTCGTCCGCCGGGCGGGCGGGCAGCAGGCGCTCCAGGACGGTGTCGCAGGTCTGTTCCGGGGCGGGGCCCGACGCGGCGAGCGCCTCCCGCAGGCGGTCCAGGCCCTCGTCGATGTCCCGGGTGCGGCTCTCCACCAGCCCGTCCGTGTACAGCACGATCCGGCTGCCCTCGGGCAGTTCCACCCGCGTCGTCTCGAACGGGACGCCGCCCACGCCCAGCGGCGGCGCGGCCGGCAGGTCCGCGAAGCTGACGGTGCCGTCGGGCAGCACCAGCGCGGGCGGCAGATGACCGGCCCGCGCCATCTCGCAGCCGCCGTCCACCGGGTCGTAGATCGCGTACAGGCAGGTGGCGCCGGCGATGGCGCCGCCGCCGGCCTCGGTCGTCTCGTCGGCGTCGACGCGGGAGGCCAGTTCGTCCAGGCGGCCCAGCAGTTCGTCCGGGGTGAGGTCGAGCGCCGAGAAGTTGTGCACCGCCGTCCGCAGCCGTCCCATGGTGGCCGCCGCGTGCAGCCCGTGCCCCACCACGTCGCCCACGACCAGCGCGACGCGCGTACCCGACAGCGGGATGACGTCGAACCAGTCGCCGCCCACCCCCGACTGCGCGGGCAGATAGCGGGTGGCGGCCTCCAGGGCGTTCTGCCGGGGCAGCCCGCTGGGCAGCAGGCTGCGCTGCAGGGTGACGGCCATGGTGTGCTCGCGGGTGAAGCGGCGGGCGTTGTCCACGCACACCGCCGTACGGGCCGCCAGTTCCTCGGCGAGCGACAGGTCCTCCTCGGAGAAAGGGGGGGAGGCGTCCGCCCGCCAGAAGTTGACCACGCCCAGCACCACGCCGCGGGCGTGCAGCGGCGTGGAGATCAGCGAGTGGATGCCGAAGTCGAGCAGTGCCCGCGCGTGCTCGGGGTCGGCGGCCCGCCACCAGGTGGTGCCGCGCAGGTCGCGTTCGGCCCGCGCGTGTCCCATCAGCAGGCCGCGTACCTCGGGGGAGGTGGTGTCCAGGGTGACGCCGCCGCTCCCGTACAGCGGGTGGTCCTCCCGTACGGCGCGGGTGGCGGTGCGCCGCATCCGGGTGCCGCTGGCGACGGGTTCGGCGCCGCGCGTCACCTCGTCCACCAGGTCGACGGTGATGTAGTCGGCGAACTCCGGGACCCCGACCTCGGTCAGTTCCTCGGCGGTGCGCACCACCTCCAGCGTGGTGCCGATCCGCACGCTGGCCTCGTACAGCAGCCGCAGTCTGCGCTGGGCCGCCTCGGCGCGTCCCGCCACCACGCTCAGCTCGGTGGAGTCCCGCAGGGTGGTGACGGATCCCGGCGGGCCGCCGTGCAGGTCCATCGGGCGGTGATTGACGGCCAGCAGCCGGCCGCCGAAGCGGTGCACCTCGTCGGTGGTCTCGTGCCCGGAGGCCAGCAGTTCCGCGGTGGCGGGGGCGAGGCCGAGGTCGCCGACGGGGCGGCCCTGGGCGTTCTCGGGCAGGTCGAGCAGCCGGCTGGCCTCCTCGTTGGCCAGCAGCAGCCGCTGGTCGCCGTCGAGGATGACGACGCCTTCCCGCACGGAGCGCAGAACGGCGTCGTGGTTCTCGTACAACCGGGTGATCTCGGAGGGCCCCAGGCCGCGGGTCTGCTTCAGCAGGCGCCGGCTGATGAGCGCGGTGCCGGCCAGGGTGAGCAGCAGGGCGCCCAGCGCGCCCAGGATCAGCGGCACCCGGGCGGAGAAGTTGATGGTGATCTCGTCGAGCAGGATGGCGACCCCGACGGCGCCGACCACGGTGCCGGTGTCGTCCCGGATGGGGACCACGCTCTGCACGGCGGGGCCGATGGCCGCGTTGAGCGACTCCTGAACGGTGTGGCCGTCCAGCGCGGACCGTACGTCCCCGATGAAGGGCTTGCCGATCTCCGCGGGCCTGGGATGGGTGAGGCGGATGCCGGCCGTGTCGGTGACCACCACGCCGCCCACCCGGGCCGCCTTCCGGACCGCTTCGGTGTGCGGCTGGAGTACGGCGGTGGGATCGGGGGAGCGCACGGCCTCCACGATGCCGGGTGAGTTGGCGAAGGTGGTGGCGACGGCGAGGGTGCGGTTGTACGCGGCCGTGCGCTGGTTGCGGTCCATCTGGACGTAGATGGTGATGGCCGCGGCGGCCACCAGCAGCAGGACGGTCACCACCTGGAGGGCGAACATCTGCCCGACGATGCTGCGGACACCCAGCGCGGAGCGCACCGCTGCCAGCCGTCCGCCGCCGCCCGCGCCCCGGTCCCGGGAGAATGCCGTCATTCCTCCACTTTGCACCAATATGAGGCAGAAGCAGGTAACCCCACAAACGGCCCCCGCCCCGGGGCCGTCTACGCTCGGGGCATGGCCGACGCACCGTACAAGCTGATCCTGCTCCGCCACGGCGAGAGCGACTGGAACGCCAAGAACCTGTTCACCGGCTGGGTGGACGTCAACCTCACCGAGAAGGGCGAGAAGGAGGCGGTCCGTGGCGGCGAGCTGCTGAAGGACGCCGGGCTGCTCCCCGACATCCTGCACACCTCCCTGCTCAAGCGGGCCATCCGCACCGCGAACCTCGCCCTGGACGCCGCCGACCGCGTCTGGGTCCCGGTCACCCGTTCCTGGCGGCTCAACGAGCGGCACTACGGCGCGCTCCAGGGCAAGGACAAGGCCGCCACCCTCGCGGAGTTCGGCGAGGAGCAGTTCACCCAGTGGCGCCGCTCGTACGACACCCCGCCCCCGGTGCTCGCCGCCGACGCCGAGTGGTCGCAGGCCGACGACCCGCGCTACGCGCACATCCCCTCCGACGTGCGCCCGCAGACCGAGTGCCTCAAGGACGTCGTCGAGCGGATGCTGCCGTACTGGTACGACGGCATCGTCCCCGACCTCGCCGCCGGCCGCACCGTGCTGGTCACCGCGCACGGCAACAGCCTGCGCGCGCTGGTCAAGCACCTCGACGGCATCTCGGACTCCGAGATCGTCGGCCTGAACATCCCCACCGGCATCCCGCTGCTGTACGAGCTGGACGCCGACTTCCGCCCGCTGAACCCCGGCGGCACCTACCTCGACCCGGAGGCCGCGCGCGCCGCCATCGAGGCAGTGAAGAACCAGGGGAAGAAGTAGCACATTTGTACGAATGGGGGGTGGCCCGCGCCGCCGGTCGCCTACGCTCGATGACATGACCGAGACAGCGGCCGGCGTCAGCGGCCGGTTCACCCGGCCGCAGCGCTGGCTGCTCCCCGGCGATCTGCTGACCGAGCCGGCCGATCTCGCCGCCGCGGCTCCCGGCGCACCGGGCGGTGCCGTGCGCCTCCCGCAGCCCCGGCCCCCGCGCCGCACCCCGCGCGACTGGGCCGTGGACCTCACCCTCTTCGGCTGGTCGCTCGGCATGTGGGCGCTGATGGTCTTCGTGGTGCTGCCCACCCTCGAACACACCCCGGAGTGGATCCGGGCCATCGACGCGCCGCTCGGGCTGCTCGCCTGCGGCGCCCTGTGGGTCCGCCGCCGCCACCCGCTCGCCGTCGCGCTCCTCGTGGTCCCGGTCGGGGCGGTCTCGGCCAGTGCCTTCGGCGCCCTGGGCGTCGTCATGCTCAGCACGGCGCTGCGCCTGCCGACCCGGCGCGCGCTCGCCCTGCTCGCCGCCAACATCGCCGTCGCCATCCCCTACTTCATCTTCTGCTCCCTCCCCGAGGACAACAGCGGCTGGGGCGACATCTTCTTCAGCGTCGCCTACCTGCTCACGTTCTTCGCCTGGGGCGTCGCCACCCGCGCCCGCCGCCAACTGGTCGTGCGCCTGCGCCAGGACGCGGGGCGCGAACGTGCCGAACACGCCCGCCGGATGGCCGACGCCCGCCGCGCCGAGCGCGAGGCCATCGCCCGCGAGATGCACGACGTGCTGGCCCACCGCATCTCCCTGCTGTCCGTGCACGCCGGGGCGCTCGCGTACCGCACCTCGGGCGCCGCCGGGGCGCACGCCAAACCGCTCAGCGACGCCGAGGTGGGCGAGAGCGCCCAGGTCATCCGCGACAACGCCCACCAGGCCCTGGAGGAACTGCGCGAGGTGCTGACGGTGCTGCGCGGCACCGCGCCCGGCGCGCTCACCGAGGCGGGCGGCGGACGGCCGCAACCGCGGATCGCCGAGATCGGCGAACTGGTCGCCGAGGCCACCCGGGCGGGACAGCGCGTCGTCCTGGACCAGAAGTACGCGGAGGGCGCCACCGATGCCCTGCGCGACCAGGCGCAGCGCACCGTCTACCGGGTGGTGCAGGAAGGGCTCACCAACGCCCGCAAGCACGCGCCGGGCGCGCTGATCACGGTGACCCTGGTCGGCGCCGCGGGCCAGGGCCTGACCGTACGGATCCGCAACCCGCTGCCGGTGACCGCCGGGGCCGGGCGCGAACACATCCCCGGCGCGGGCGCCGGGCTGGCCGGCCTGGAGGAGCGCATCGCCCTGGACGGCGGCAGCCTGCTGCACGGCGCCACGAACGGGGCATTCGAACTGGTCGCCAAGCTCCCCTGGCCGGCGGCGTAGCCGAGCCCGCCCGGCGGGCCGCCGGGGTCGGATCCGTGCGGTGGACGACGTAATCCGTCACCGCACGGGCCCCGGACGGCGGCAGCCGGCCGCGTACGCCCCCGGCCGGGGGCTTTGCCCGCCCCGGCCCCCGCCGGGGCCCGGGCATGGCATGACCCCGGCGCGGAGCCCGGAGGAGACCGGGCCCCGCGCCGGGGTCATCGGTGCCGGCGCGGCGGCCGGGCCGCCGCTCAGCTGCGCGGCAGCGCCGTCAGCAGCCCCCGCACTTGCAGGAGCCGCCGTTCTGGCAGCCGCAGGAGCAGCCGGAGCCGCACGAACAGGCGGCGGTTGTCGGGGCAGTCGCGGGACGGTTCGCCATGAGATGCCTCCTGGGCAGCAGAATTCCTCCACACACACCCGTGCCCCTCCATGGGAAACCCGCCGCCGCCCGCCCGTCAACGGGGCGCACAGGGGCGCAATCGGGAGCGCCCCCGCCCGCCCCTCACGGCCTCGCGCCCTGCCGTGCCCGGCCGCGCCCTGCCGGGCCCGGCCGCGCCCTGCCGTGCCCGGCCGCGCCCTGCCGTGCCCGGCCGCGCCCTGCCGGGCTCAGGCCGTCTCGGGCTCCGGCTCCGGCGCGAACTCGTCCGCGTGCTCACCCGTCACCAGATACACCACACGCCGCGCGATCGACACCGCGTGATCGGCGAACCGCTCGTAGTAGCGGCCCAGCAGCGTCACATCCACCGCCGTCTCCACCCCGTGCTGCCAGCGGTCGTCCATCAGGTGCCGGAACAGCGTCCGGTGCAGGGTGTCCATCTCGTCGTCGTCCTGCTCCAGCTGCATCGCCAGCTCGACGTCCTTGGTGATCAGCACCTCGGTCGCCTTCGCCATCAGCCGCTGCGCGAGCTGGCCCATCTCCAGGATGGTCGCCGTCAGATCCCGCGGCACCGCCGAGTCGGGGAACCGCAGCCTGGCCACCTTCGCCACGTGCTCTGCGAGGTCCCCGCACCGCTCCAGGTCCGCGCTCATCCGCAGCGAGGTCACCACGATCCGCAGATCCGTGGCCACCGGCTGCTGCCGCGCCAGCAGCGCGATCGCGCCGTTCTCCAGGTCCCGCTGCATGTCGTCGATGCGGTCGTCCGCGTCGATCACGCTCTCGGCGAGCTTCAGATCGGCGTCCAGCATCGCCGTGGTGGCCCGCCCGATGGCCGAGCCCACCAGCCGCGCCATTTCGACCAGCGTGTCACTGATCGCGTCCAGTTCCTCGTGATAAGCGTCACGCATGAGTGATCGTCCTCCCTCGGACGGAAGCCCGAGCCGTCGTGTACGGGTGTACGTACCTAGCTGCTGCCTGTTGTCCTGCCTTGCCACACTCCGCCCGCAAGACGGCGGATCCCGCCCCGCAGAGTGAACCCGAGCTGTCACGAAGGTGAACACTCGCGGGACTGCCGACGAGCATCTTCATCCATGCCTGTGGTTCACGGTCAAGCCCCGCATAACCTGAGGATATGGACGTGAACGCGGCGGTGGCCGCAGTGGCCGCGATCGCCGGGCTCAGCACCGGCGTCATCGCCATGCTGGCCTTCCGCATCAGTGAGCGCGAGCGTACGCGCCCACCCCGCGGTGCCCACCCCGCTCCCGACGCCGCCACCCTGCCACCGGGCGTGGACACGGTGCTGTCCGTCCTGCGCTCCTCCGCGGTCGTCCTGGACGAGTCCGACGCCGTCCTCAAGGCCAGCTCCGCCGCGTACGCGCTGGGGCTGGTGCGCGGCGGCCGGCTCACCGTGGAGCCCATGCTCGCGATGGCCCGGCAGACCCGCAGGGACGGCGAGATCCGGCAGGCCGAGCTGGACCTGCCGCAGCGCGCGGGCAAGGGCCTGGGCCGTACCGACGTGCTCGCGGTCTCCGCCCGCTCCGCGCCGCTGGGCTCCCGCCTGGTGCTGCTGCTGGTCGAGGACCTCACCGAGGCCCGCCGCATCGAGGCGGTGCGCCGCGACTTCGTCGCCAACGTCAGCCACGAGCTGAAGACCCCGGCCGGCGCGCTGTCCCTGCTCTCCGAGGCCGTCCTCGACGCCGCCGACGACCCCGAGGCGGTCACCCGCTTCGCGGGCCGGATGCAGCACGAGGCCACCCGGCTCACCAACCTCGTCCAGGAGCTCATCGACCTCTCCCGGGTGCAGGACGACGACCCGCTCACCCACGCCGAGCTGGTGCCCGTCGACGAACTGGTCACCGAGGCCATGGACCGCTGCCGCCAGCAGGCCGGCAACAAGTGGATCACCATGGCCTCCGGCGGCACCGCCGGGCTCGCGGTCTGGGGCAACCGTGGCAAGCTGGCCGCCGCGCTCGGCAACCTCGTCGAGAACGCCGTCAACTACAGCCCGCCTCACACCCGGGTCGCCATCGCCGGTGCCCGCAACCGGACCCGGCAGGGGGATCTGATCGAGATCTCCGTGACCGACCAGGGCATCGGCATCCCCGACAGCGACAAGGAGCGCGTCTTCGAACGCTTCTACCGGGTGGACCCGGCCCGCTCCCGCGCCACCGGGGGTACCGGCCTGGGGCTCTCGATCGTCAAACACGTGGCCGCCTCGCACGGCGGGGAGGTCCTGGTGTGGAGCGCTGAAGGACAGGGCTCCACCTTCACCCTGCGGCTGCCCGAACCGGGCAGCGCACAAGAACGCCAGCAGGCCCGTACGGCCGCCCGCGAGGGCGCCGGCGGACTGTCCGGCAGTCTGCACGAACCGGCAGAGTTCCCCGCTCCCGCGGCGGAAGGCGAGCCGGCGGCCACCCGCACCAACGATCCTGCCCGGGAGGCACTCCCGTGACCCGAGTGCTCGTCGTCGAGGACGAGGAGTCGTTCAGCGACGCCTTGTCGTACATGCTCCGCAAGGAAGGCTTCGAGGTCGCCACCGCGGCCACGGGCCCCGATGGGCTGGATGAGTTCGAGCGCAACGGCGCCGACCTGGTCCTGCTCGACCTCATGCTGCCGGGGCTGCCCGGCACGGAGGTCTGCCGCCAGCTGCGCGGCCGCTCCAATGTCCCGGTGATCATGGTGACCGCCAAGGACAGCGAGATCGACAAGGTCGTCGGCCTCGAAATAGGAGCCGATGACTACGTCACCAAGCCGTTCTCCTCGCGCGAGCTGGTGGCGCGCATCCGCGCGGTGCTGCGCCGGCGCGGCGAGTCGGAGGAGGAGAGCCCGGCCGCCCTGGAGGCGGGCCCGGTCCGGATGGATGTCGACCGCCACGTGGTGACGGTCGACGGCCGCAAGGTGGATCTCCCGCTCAAGGAGTTCGACCTGCTGGCGATGCTGCTGCGCAACGCCGGGCGGGTGCTCACCCGGATGCAGCTGATCGACCGTGTCTGGGGCGCCGACTACGTCGGGGACACCAAGACGCTGGACGTGCACGTCAAGCGGCTGCGGGCGAAGATCGAGCCGGACCCGGGCGCCCCGCGCTATCTGGTGACGGTGCGCGGCCTGGGCTACAAGTTCGAGCCGTAGGCGGCGGCGTCGTACGACGCGCATACACACGGCGGCGGGGCGCCCCATCCGGGGGCGCCCCGCCGCCGTGTGTGCGTGCAGGCCGGCTACGGGGTGGTGAGGCCGGCGCCGTCCTCGTTCTCGACGCCGGAGCCCGGGGCGCCCGCGTCGGTGCCGGTGTCACCCTCGGCCCCCGCGTCGGCCGCGTCGCCCTCGGTGCCGTCCGTCGCGCCCTCATCGGTCTGCTCCGTGTCGGCGTCGGAGTCGGCGTCGCCTTCGGCTTCGCCCTCCTCGTCCGCCGGGACGGCCGGCGGGGTCGGGCCCCAGTCCGCGTAGTAGGTCCAGTTCTCGGAGGCCGGCACCACGGTGGCGGCCAGCTCGATCGCCCCGGTCTCGCTCAGCAGGAAGACCAGCTGCTGGGCGTTGCCCAGCGCGATCTGCGCGGCGGCCGGGTCGGCGATGAACGCCGAGGGGTTGCCCTCGCCGCCCAGCGCGACGGAGCCGCGCGCCGGAACCACGACCTGGCTCTCGTTCCCGGCGGGGGTCAGCTCGACCACCACGCCCGAGCCGGGCAGGGTGATGGACTCCAGCACCTGCTCGGTGGTGCTCTCGTTGAAGATCCGCGCGCTGATGCCGGCCGGGCCATCGGTCCCGTCGGGCAGGATCACATTGACGTTCTGGACCTTGATGGCGTCGACCTGCGCGGCTGCGTTGTCGGGCTTGATCTTCTGTGTCTCCGCCTCGAAGCCCGCCCCACAGGCGCTGAGCGCCAGGACGGTCGAAAACGCGAAGACGGCGGCGACGGCGCCGCGTCGAAGGCTGCTGCTCACGGCGGCGGCATCTCCTCGGACGAACCTCGGCGGACCGGCCAGGTCGCCCGGTCCGGTTGATCGAAATCAGCGGCCCAAGCCTACCGACCCCTCTCCCGCCGCCCTCACCCGCCCCGCCCATGGGCCGTGACCACCTGCGGGAGTGAATCCGGTCATGATCCAGGTATGAATGTGAAGGGGGATCACGGGAGTGTTACGGGAGAATGTGCTGATCAATTCTTCGACGCACGAGACTGTGCCCGAACGCTTTCTTCCAACTGTGACAAAACGGACACCTTTCCGGGTCTTCGCGAAGTTCTTTCCGTATCGGGGCGCATTGTTCAAGGGGCGCGAAACCCCGCTCCCACCTGCGGATACCCGCCCCAGCGCACCTCCCGAAGCATGCCGAAGCCGCGCTTGTCAACCCCCGAGATATGGCCTGACCTGCGAAAACGTCATTCAGAAGGGTGCTGGGCCGTGTTACCCTGGAAAGCCACGGAAGGGGTACCTGTCACATGACGTTCAAGGTTGGCGACACCGTGGTCTATCCCCATCACGGGGCCGCGTTGATCGAGGCTATCGAAACGCGCCAGATTAAAGGCGTGGACAAGCTCTACTTGGTTCTGAAGGTCGCCCAGGGCGACCTCGAAGTGCGCGTACCGGCGGACAATGCCGAACTCGTCGGCGTGCGCGATGTCGTGGGGCAGGAAGGTCTGGACCGGGTCTTCGAGGTGCTGCGTGCGCCGTATGCCGAAGAACCCACCAACTGGTCCCGCCGCTACAAGGCGAATCTGGAGAAACTCGCCTCCGGTGACGTCATCAAGGTCGCCGAGGTCGTACGTGACCTGTGGCGTCGTGAGCGTGAGCGCGGACTCTCCGCCGGTGAGAAGCGCATGCTGGCCAAGGCCCGGCAGATCCTCGTCAGCGAGCTCGCGCTCGCCGAGAGCACCAACGAGGACAAGGCCGAAAGCCTGCTCGACGAGGTCCTCGCGTCCTGACCGTCACCCCAGGCCGTACCCCCTGAATTCTCGGACCGCCGGATATCACGGATCTCTCCGGCCGGCCCGGAAACAAGGGCTCGCTTGCCCCAGCGCCCGAAGGCAGTCGCCCTGCCCAACGGGCGCTGCGGCATGTACGGATCGTTCCCCAAGCGGTGTGCCGGGCCTGCCACTGACTCGACCGGCATGTCACGGAAGGGGCCGATCGGGTCATGCCCGGCACGCTGTGGCCATACCCACTCCCACCCTGGAAACAAACCTCTCACGGTGCCAATGTCAGACATCGCCCCTGTCCCCGGCGTCCCCCACACGGCCGTCATCATCCCCGCGGCAGGCCGAGGCGTACGGCTCGGGCCCGGGATTCCCAAGGCCCTGCGCCTGCTGAACGGGGTGCCGATCCTCGTGCACGCCGTGCGCGCCATGGCCGCCGCCCGCTCCGTGGCCACCGTGATCGTGGTGGCCCCCTCCGATGGCGCCGAGGGCGTACGCGCCCTGCTCGACGAGCATCCGCCCCCGCGCCCCGTCCACGTCCAGGTGGTGCCCGGCGGGGAGACCCGCCAGGAGTCGGTACGGCTCGGCCTCGCCGCGCTGCCCGCCGACGCCGATGTGGTGCTGGTCCACGACGCCGCCCGCCCGCTGGTCCCGGTGGACACCGTGGAGGCGGTCGCCGCCGCCGTCCGCGCCGGGGCCCCCGCCGTGGTGCCCGCACTGCCGGTCACCGACACCATCAAGCAGATCGCCGCCCCCGGGCCCGGGGGAGGTGTCCCCGAGCCGGTCACCGGCACCCCGGACCGTGCGCTGCTGCGCGCCGTCCAGACCCCGCAGGGCTTCGCCCCCGACGCGCTGCTGGACGCCCACGAGCGGTTCGCCGGGCTCGGGGGAGCCGAGGGCGCCAGCGACGACGCCGGGATGGTCGAGCGCCTCGGCCTGCCGGTGGTGCTGGTCCCCGGGCACGAGGAGGCGTTCAAGGTCACCCGTCCGCTCGATCTCGTCCTCGCCGAGGCCGTGCTCGCCCGCAGAAGGATCACCGATGGCTACTGACCTCCCCCGGCCCGCGGCGGCGCTCCTGCCGCGGGTCGGCATCGGCACCGATGTGCACCCCTTCGAGGAGGGTCGCGAGCTGTGGTGCGCCGGGCTGCACTGGCCCGGCGCCGGCGCGGGTCTGGCCGGCGACTCGGACGGTGACGTCGCCGCGCACGCCGCCTGCGACGCGCTGTTCTCCGCCGCCGGCGTCGGGGACCTCGGCGCGCACTTCGGCACCGGCCGTCCCGAGTGGGCCGGCGCCTCCGGGGTGCGGCTGCTGGGCGAGGCGGCCCGCATCGTCCGCGCCGAGGGCTTCACCATCGGCAATGTCGCCGTCCAGGTGATCGGCGTCCGGCCCAAGATCGGCACCCGGCGCGCGGAGGCACAGCGCGCGCTGTCGGACGCCATCGGAGCGCCGGTGTCCGTCTCCGGGACGACCACGGACGGGCTCGGCCTCACCGGGCGCGCCGAGGGCCTGGCGGCGATCGCCACGGCGCTGCTCTTCACCCGCTGATGCCCTCTCCCGGCCCCGTCCGGGACTACGGTGGACGCTGCTTGAACTGTTCTGTCTCCCAGTAACTCCCGTATCAGGCAAAGGAGCCAGCGTGTCAGCGGAACTCTCCGACAAGCTCAAGGAAATCCTCGACGGCCCGGTGTTCGTCACCATCGCCACCATCCAGCCCGACGGCAGCCCCCAGTTGTCGCCGGTGTGGGTCGCCCGGGACGGCGACGACGTCCTGATCTCCACCACCGTCGGACGGCAGAAGGAGAAGAACCTGCGGCGCGACCCCCGGGTCACGGTCCAGGTGCAGCCGTTCGACAACCCGTACACGTACGCCGAGATCCGGGGCACCGCCACCCTCACCACCGAGGGCGGCCAGGAGCTGATCGACCAGCTCTCCCAGAAGTACACCGGCAAGCCGTACGCCGAGTTCAACCCCTCCTCGGCCGATGACGCCGAGCGCGTGGTGGTCCGGGTGGCCGCCCGCAAGGTCGTCGGCCGGGTCTGAGCGGGGCGCGGGCCCCGGGCCCGCCACCGCCCCGTAACGATCCCCCCTCGCCCCGCGCCGACCGGCGCGGGGCGTGCCACGCGCCTACTACTCTGGACGCGTGACTCTTCGCCTGTACGACACCGACACCCGGCAGATCCGTGAATTCACCCCGCTCGTCCCCGGGTGCGTCTCGATCTACCTGTGTGGCGCCACCGTGCAGGCGGCACCGCACATCGGGCACATCCGCTCGGGCCTCAACTTCGACATCATGCGCCGCTGGTTCGCCCACCGCGGCTACGACGTCACCTTCGTCCGCAATGTGACGGACATCGACGACAAGATCATCGCCAAGAGCGCCGACACGGGTGTGCCGTGGTGGGCCATCGGCTACGCCAACGAGCGCGCGTTCAACGACGCCTACGACGCGCTGGGCTGCCTGCCGCCCACCTACGAGCCGCGCGCCACCGGCCACATCCCGGAGATGACCGAGATGATGCGGGTGCTGATCGCCAAGGGCCACGCCTACGCGGCGGACGGCAACGTCTACTTCGACGTGCGCAGCTTCCCCGGCTACCTCGGGCTCTCCAACCAGGACCTCGACCAGCTGCTCCAGCCCTCGGGCGAGGGCGAGACCGGCAAGCGCGACCCGCGCGACTTCGCCATGTGGAAGGCCGCCAAGCCCGGCGAGCCCAGCTGGGAGAGCCCCTGGGGCCCGGGCCGCCCCGGCTGGCACCTGGAGTGCTCGGCGATGGCGCACAAGTACCTCGGCTCCGCCTTCGACATCCACGGCGGCGGCATCGACCTGGTCTTCCCGCACCACGAGAACGAGATCGCCCAGTCCCAGGCGTTCGGCGACGCGTTCGCCGCATACTGGGTGCACAACGCCTGGGTGACGATGAGCGGCGAGAAGATGAGCAAATCGCTCGGCAACTCGGTGCTCGCCTCTCAGATGCTCAAGCGCTGGCGCCCCATCGTGCTGCGCTACTACCTGGGCACCCCGCACTACCGCTCGACCATCGAGTACAGCGAGGCCGCGCTGGCGGAGGCGGACGCCGCCTTCTCCCGGATCGAGGGCTTCCTGCACCGCGCCACCGAGCGGACCGGCGACGTCCTCCCGGCCGCGGCCGTACCGGCGGAGTTCGCCGCCGCGATGGACGAGGACCTGGGCGTGCCGCAGGCCATGGCCGCCGTGCACACCACGGTGCGGCAGGGCAACGCGGCGCTGGCCGAGGGTGACAAGGAGTCGGCGGCTTCGCTGGCCGGGCAGGTCCGTGCGATGCTGGGTGTGCTGGGCATGGATCCGCTGGATTCCGGGTGGCACGGCGGCGGCGACCGGGGCGAGGAGCTGACCGGCATCGTCGACTCGCTGGTGCGGCTGGTCCTCGCGCAGCGCACGGCGGCGCGCGAACGCAAGGACTACGGCACCGCGGACGCGATCCGCGACGAGCTGGGCGCCGCCGGGCTCGTCATCGAGGACACGCCCAACGGACCCCGGTGGGAGCTGGGCTGAGCGCGCCGGCGCCCGGCCCGTCCAGGCTTCCGAGACCCCTCGGGGGCTCCGACCACCACGCAGTATTCGAGGAAACGTAACCCATGGCAGGCAATCCCAACCGCCGCACGTCCAACAAGAAGGGCGCCCAGGTCGGCAGCGGCGGCCAGCGCCGCCGCGCCCTGAAGGGCAAGGGCCCGACCCCGCCCGCCGAGATGCGCAAGGGGCACGCCAAGCAGCGCGCCGCGCAGCTCAAGGCCCGCAAGCAGTCCAACAAGCCGGCCCAGGCCAGGCGCCGCCCCTCCTCCGAGATGGTGGTGGGGCGCAACCCGGTGCTGGAGGCGCTGCTCGGCGGGGTCCCCGCGACCACGCTGTACGTGCAGCAGTTCATCGACAGTGACGACCGCGTCACCGACGCGGTGAAGGCCGCCATGGAGCGCGGCGGCATCCACCTGATGGAGGCGCCGCGCGCCGAGCTGGACCGGATGACGAACGGGCTCAACCACCAGGGCCTGGTGCTCCAGGTGCCGGCGTACGAGTACGCGCACCCGGACGACCTGCCGGCCGGCGCGGCCGACCGCCGGGAGCAGCCGCTGATCGTGGCGCTGGACGGGGTGACCGACCCGCGGAACCTGGGCGCGGTCGTCCGTTCGGTGACGGCGTTCGGCGGGCACGGTGTGGTCGTGCCGGAGCGGCGCGCGGCCGGGATGAGCGCCGGGGCGTGGAAGACGTCGGCCGGCACGGCGGCGCGTACGCCGGTGGCCCGCGCCACCAATCTGACCCGGGCGCTCCAGGCGTACCAGAAGGCCGGCATCCAGGTCGTCGGCCTCGCGGCGGACGGCGAGGCGGAGCTGGGCGACCTCGATGTGCTGGACGGTCCTGTGGTGATCGTCATCGGCAGCGAGGGCAAGGGCATGTCGCGGCTGGTGAGCGAGGTGTGCGACGTACGGGTACGGATTCCGATGCCCGGCACCGCGGAGTCGCTCAACGCCGGTGTGGCGGCCGGGATCGTGCTGTACGAGGCGTCCCGCGCACGGAGCTGAGCTCTCGCGGGCGCCTCACGGACACCTCGCGGACACCCCCATCACCCGTTGCGGGCGGGGCACTTGAGGGGTGTCCCGCGGGTGCTTGACGGGTCGCGGACACTTCGTCGGGTCAAGGCAGTGTCTTAAACCTCTGTCACTCGGTTAGATGAGTGTGGACACCAGAACACACCGCCCACCCGCTGGGGGGACGCCGCGCGGTTTCTTCGAGGAGGAGCAACCGCTGCTCTCCACGGTGAAGGTGCCGTGCGATCCCGCACAAGTCATCGTGAACCACGCGAGTTTCCGGGTGGATCTCCCGGTCTCGCACCCGCTGGGCGGGCGCCGCCCCGTCGTGCTGGCCGGAGCGGGCGGGGCGGGGGGCCCGGACATGAGCGCGCTGCTGGCGACCGCCGTTCGCGCCGCGCCCGCGCGCACGGCGCTGCGGCCGGAGCCGGACGGGGTCTCCACCCAGGTGCTGCCCCGGCTGGAACCCGCCGTGCTCGGCGCGGTGCCGGTGCCCCGCCGGACCGCCGAGGACACCCGGCTGCTGCCGCCGGTCAGGGAGCCGCAGGCGTTCGGCGCCGGTGCGGGTGCCGCGGGCAGCGGCCCGGGCGCGGCGGGGCAGGACGACAGGGCGGTCACGGTCGGACGCGGAGCCGACAACCGGCAGGCGTACAAGCCCGACCGCCGGCTGGACCTGGGCGTGGTGCTGCTGCCGCTGCGCTTCCTGCTGGGCTTCCTGGCCATCTCGGCCGGGATGGGCAAGATCACCGACCCGGTGTACTTCGACGGCGGCGAGCGCGGCTCGATGGTCACCTGGCTCGGCTCCCTGGAGCCGTGGGCGGTGGCCGCGCCCCTGCACAGCTGGGCGCTCAACCACCCGGTGGCCGCCGGGCTCACGGTCGCCTTCATCCAGATCGTGGTCGGCGTCCTGACGATCTTCGGTCTGTGGCAGCGCTGCGCGGCGGCCTTCGGCGCGGCCCTGTCGCTGGCGCTGCTGGTGACCGTCGCCTGGCGCAGCGGCCCCGTCTACGACGCCCCCGACCTCATCCTGCTGGCCGCCTGGAGCCCGCTGATCATCGCGGGCGCCCCCGTGTACTCGCTGGACGCGCGGCTGGCCGGCGAGGCGTGGCGCACGCTGGGCCCGCGCGCCCCGCTGAGCGAACTGCGGCGCAGGGTGCTGCGGCGCGGCGCGGTGCTGGCCACCGTGCTGGTCGGTCTCGCGCTGCTGATCGGTTCGATGCTGGGCGGCGCGGTGCGGTCCTCGCAGATCGCGCGCCTGCCCGAGCCGGGCGAGCCGCCGCGCAACCACCTGCCGGGCCAGCCCCTCGACATCGAGGAGGAGGCCGAGGAGGCGGGCGAGGAGACGGCGGGGGAGACCGAGCCGAGCGCGGGCGTCGGCGGCGACGAGGAGACGTCCACGGCGCCGGGCGAGGACGCCCCGGCCCCCGGGGAGTCGGCCGAGGAGCCGCAGGAGACTGCGGACGAGGACCAGCCGCGCAGCGAGCAGACGGTCCCCGCCCCGCAGCAGCCGGCCGCCCCGCCGGCCGCGCCGCCCGCCCAGAACAACACCCCCGAGCAGATCCCGACCCCGGGTGGCGACGGCGGTGAACCATCGGCCGAGTCGGACAACGGTCCGGCCGATGAGGGGGGTGATGGCAATCGCAGCAGCCTGGATCCGATCGGAGGGCTGCTCGGTTAGGTGGTGTCCTGGGCAGCGGCGGCTGACCCTCTGACCCGCCCGAACACCGGGCATGCCGATCACCCGGCCCCCGCGGCGCGTCCTTCGCGCCGCGGGGGCCGTGGCGTTTGCCGGAACGGCAAGCCCTCTTGGGCGGCGGCCCCGGCCGTCGCAGGATGAGGACCACATCCGGTGCACCGTGTCCACGGACGCACATGGACGCGCGCACGTCGTCGTCGCCGGTACGCAGGAGGCCACCACCCATGCCCGAGCAGCAGCCCGTTCACCCCACCGTTCACCACCCGGTGCACCGCGTCCTGGAAGTCCCCGGCGGCCGGATCCACTGCGTGGAGCAGGGCAGCGGCCCGCTGGTCCTGCTGGTGCACGGCTTCCCCGAGTCCTGGTACTCCTGGCGCCACCAGCTGCCCGCGCTCGCCGACGCCGGATACCGGGCGGTCGCCATCGACGTACGGGGCTACGGCCGTTCCTCCGCGCCCGCCGGGGTGGACGCGTACCGCATGCTCGCCCATGTCGCCGACAACACCGGGGTGGTGGCCGCGCTCGGCGAGCGCACCGCCGTCATCGTCGGCCACGACTGGGGGTCGCGGATCGCCGCCGACTCGGCGCTGCTGCGCCCCGACGTGTTCACCGCCGTCGGCATGCTCAGCGTGGCGTACAGCCCGCACGGCGGGCCGCGCCCCAGCGAGGTGTTCGCGTCGATGGGCGGCGAGGAGGAGTTCTACGTCAGCTACTTCCAGCGTCCCGGGCGGGCGGAGGCGGAGATCGAACCGGACGTCCGGGCCTGGCTGGCCGGTGCGTACACCGGGCTGAGCGGGGAGGAGAACCACGGCGGACTGTTCTTCGTGCCGCCCGGCGCGCGGATGGCCGACCGGTTCCCGGCCGGACCGCTGCCCGCGTGGCTGAGCGAGGCCGATCTCGACGTCTTCGCGGGCGAGTTCGAGCGCACCGGGTTCACCGGGGCGCTCAACCGCTACCGCAACATGGACCGCGACTGGGAGGACCTGGCCGCCTGGCGCGGAATGCCGATCACCCAGCCGTCGCTGTTCATCGGCGGCGCGGCGGACGCGTCCACCACCTGGCTCTCCGACGCCATCGACGCCTTCCCCACCACCCTGCCCGGCCTGGTCTCCTCCCATCTGCTGCCGGACACCGGTCACTGGGTGCAGCAGGAACAGCCCGAGCGCGTCAGCGGATTGCTGGTGGACTGGCTGCGTACGGTCGCCCCCGTCCCGGGCTAACGGGAGTCCAGCCCACGGTCCGACCCGCCCGGCGGGAGCGTATGTTGAGACGCGACCGGTGATCGGTGGGGGCATCGCGGCCCGCGGGTGAGGAGTGGCATGGTCGCGCAGGAGACGTACGACGCGCAGGAGACGGCCCGGCGGCTGCGGGCGATCAGCGGCGAGTTGTCGGACCGGTTCTACGAGCGGGACGACGTGGTGCGCACGCTGCTGGTCACCCTGCTGGCCGGGCAGCACTCGCTGGTGCTCGGCCCGCCGGGGACGGCCAAGTCCGAGCTGGCCAGGGAACTGACGGGCCGGTTCGAGGGGGCGGCCTACTGGGAGATCCTGCTGTCGAAGTTCACCGCCCCGACCCGGATGTTCGGCCCCATCGATGTCGCGGCGCTGGCCAGGGGCGAGTACCGGCAGGTGTACGACGGGCGGGCCACCACCGCGCACGTCGCGTTCATCGACGAGATCTTCAAGTGCTCGACGGCCGCGCTGAACGAGACGCTCGGCTACCTCAACGAGCGGATCTACCACCCCGAGAGCGGCGGCGAGCCGATCCGCTGCCCCCTCATCGGGGCCATCACGGCGAGCAACGAGCTGCCGGACGGCGAGGATTCGGCCGCCATCTACGACCGGCTGCTGGTACGGATCGAGGTCGGCTACCTGGAGGACCCCTCCAACTTCGCCGCGCTCGTGCGCTCCGCCGTCCACCGCCCGGCCCCGCCGGAACGCACCACGGTCACGCTGGACGCGCTGCGGCAGGCGGTGACCGGGGGCGTGCCGACCGTGGAGGTCCCCGACGCGATCGTGGACGCGGTGTGCACGCTGCGGGCCGCCCTGCGCCGCAGGGAACTCATCGCCTCCGACCGGCGCTGGCGGCAGGCGGTGGGCCTGCTCCAGGCGTCCGCGTACCTGGACGGGCGCCCGGCGGTGGCCGAGACCGATCTGTCGGTGCTGACGCATGTGCTGTGGGACTCGCCCGCCCAGCGCCCGGCGGTCGAACGCGAAGTGCTGCACCTGGTCAACCCGGACGCCAAGGAGGCGCTCGACCTGGCCGACGCCATCGAGGAGTTGGAGGCCCAGCTCGACGCGATGGCCGGGCAGTCCCGGGAGGCGCTGAGCGAATGGGTCATCAAGAAGGCCCACAACAAGCTGGCGATGGCGGGGAAGCGGCTGGCGGAACTGCGCGCCGAGGCGGCGGGCGCGGGCCGTTCCACCGCCGCCATCGACCGCGTCACCGGCCGGCAGCGTGCGGTGCGCGCCCGGGTGCTGACCGAGGCGCTCGGCATGGACGCGAGCATGGTGCAGGCCCAGCTGTCGTCCTCGCGGGCGTAGCAGCACGGGCCGGGGGCGGGCGGTGGCGTTCCCGCCGCCGGAAACACACGGACACCAGGGGGTGGCAACGTGGTCGGGACGCCGGGCGGGCGGCCGGACGCTCTCGCGTCCGCCGCCGTGATCGCGGACCGGTTCGACCGGATCACCTGGCGCGACACCTACGAGCAGTCGGCCGGGCTGCGTGAGCTGGCCGGGGAACTGGGCGCGCGCCACGACGGCGCCGCCGACCTGCTGACGGATGTCTTCCTGGCCGCGTACAACGTCCGGCCGAAGCTGCGCGCGGGTGTAGAGATGGACCCCACCCGGCTGGTCAACCACGAGATCGTCGCGGGGCTGCTGGAATCGCCCGGCTTCGCCGAACTGCACCGGGAGACGGCGGGGGACCCGTACGCCGCCGCCATGGCGGTGCTCGCCCAGGGCGCCGCGTTGCGCGGGATGCTGGAGGGCGCCCGCGAGGCGCAAGGGCGGGCGGAACAGGCGGAGCGGGCCCGGCAGAACGCCGAGGACGCGGCTCAGGCGTCGGCCGCCGACGAGGCGGCGGGACCGGACGAGTCGGACGAGTCGGACGAGGGCGCTGAGCCGGGCGCCGCGCCCGAGCGGGACCCGGGAGCGGCACGCCGGGCCGCCGAGGCGGCGCGGGACGCCGCCGCGCAGGCGCTCGCCACGGCCTCCCCCGGTGTCCGGGCCGCCGCCCGCGCCGCGTCGGCCCGGGCGGCCCGGGCCGTACGGGAGGAGGCCGCGCTGATGCGCGCCTGGGGAGTCGGCGCGGGCGAGCTGGAGCGGATGCCCTTCGAGCGGCGGGCCCGGCTCGCCGAGCGGCTGCGCACCGGACGGCTCGCCCAGTGGGCCGAGCTGATCGGGCGCTTCCGGCAGATGGCCGCCGGGGAGCGGGCCCGGAAGGTGGAGAAGGCAACCGGCGAACTGATCGGGGTCACCCTCGGCGATGATCTGTCCCGGGTCATCCCCTCCGAGCTGGCCAACCTCGGCCTGCCCGGACTGCGTGCGGCGTTCGCCGCCCGCTACGCTGCCGGGGAACTGATGCTCTACGACAGCCGGGGGGAGCGGACCACCGGGCGCGGCGCGATCATCGCCTGTGTGGACACCTCGCACTCCATGTACGTGGCGGGGCCGGGCGGTGTCACCCGTGAGGCGTGGTCCAAGGCGTGTGCCCTGGCCCTGCTGGACCAGGCCCGCCGTGCCGGGCGGGACTTCGTCGGCATCCTGTTCTCCTCGGCCGACCGGCTCCGGGTCTTCCGCTTCCCGGCGGGCGAACCCGCCGGGCTCGACCGGACCTTGGACTTCGCGGAGAGCTTCCTCGGCGGCGGCACGAGCTACCAGGCGCCGCTGACCAGGGCCGGCGGACTGCTGGAGGAGGAGTTCAACGACGCGGCCCGCTCGCGCGGCGACATCGTCCTGATCACCGACGACGAGTGCGGCGTCACCGAGGAGTGGACGCGCGGCTGGAACGAGGCCAAACAGCGCCTGGGCTTCCGGCTCTTCGGCGTGGCCGTCGGCGCCCCGCGCGCGGCCGGATCCGGCTCGGTCCTGGAAGCCCTGTGCGACAACCTCCGTTCCATCGAGGACCTGACCGAAGTCCAAGGCGCGGCCGACCTGTTCCGGGTGATCTGACCCGGGGGCGATGAGCCGGCGGAGGCGCCGCGCACGCGGCCGCGGCGCGGCCGGGGGGCCACGGCCGCCGCTTACCCGGCCTTGGCCCGGGCCCGCATCTGTGCCACCTGCCGTTCGAGTTCGGCCGCCGTCGTGGGGGAGACGTCGCTCAGCCCGCTGTGCACGGCCGCCGGGCTGCGCAGGAAGCGCCGCACCAGGGCCACGAGCAGCCCTTCCGGCAGGGTTCGCAGTGCGGCGAACGCGCGGGGGACCGGCGGGGTCGGCAGGGCCGCCAGGTTCTGCCGTATGAGGCGGAGCATGCCGCGGATCGCCTCGGGATCCTCGGCCAGCGCCACCGGGCCGCCCGCCGCGTGCGCCGCCTGCCCGAGGGGTACTTCGAACGCGGCGTGTGTCGTGAGCCAGGCATCCATCCGCGGCTCGGCCTTGGCCTTGATCCCGGCGGTGCGGAACTCCCGGACGATCCGTTCCAGTCGCGGGGTGGTCCGGCCGTCGGGTTCGCCGATCGGCATCGGGACCCGGCTGGTCAGGAAGGTGGTCGCGCGATAGCGGACGATGTCGCCGTCCATCGTGCCGCCCATTGCCGGGAAGCCGAGCAGTACGCGCTCGTGGCCGATCGCCGCGCCCAGCGGCTCCGCGCCACCCGCCCAGTTGTGCAGGAACAGCACGTCGCCCTCGAGGCCGGCGAGTGACTCCAGCACCGCGTCAACCTGATGGGCGCGGACGATGACGGCGGTCAGGTCGTACGCACCGGCCGGGTGCTCGACCACCGGTACGGGTACCCGCCTGACGGCGGGGCTGTCCGCCTCGGCGAGCTGCACGCCGTGCCGGCGCAGGGAGGCCAGACGCTCGCCCCGGGCGAGGAGCGAGACATCGAGCCCGGCCTCATGCAGGCGGGCGGCGAACAGGCTGCCGCAGACCCCGGCGCCGTACACGAGCAGTTTCATGGCAACCTCTCCCACACCATTGAGTCAAACGTTCGTTTAAATCGAACGTCTGTAGAGTACGGTACATGGCGCCACCCGATACCCGGACCAAGATCCTCGACGCGGCCGAACGCCTCTTCGCCGAGCACGGCTACCGCGGCACCTCGGTCCGCGCGATCACCGACCTCGCCGGGGCGAACCTGGCCGCCGTCGGCTATCACTTCGGCTCGAAGGCGGAACTCCTGGCCGAGGTCGCCCGCCGCGTGACCGCGCCCATCATCGCCGCCCAGAGCGCCGGGCTCGACGCACTACTCGCCCGGACCCCGGACCCGTCGGTCGCCGAACTGGTCGAGGTGTTCGCGGGGCCGCTCTTCGACGAGATGCCCGCCGGCGATGAGAGCGGAGCGCGGACGTCCCGGCTGATCGTGACGATCCTCAGCGACCCGGCCGAGGAGGCGCGCAGCTGGACCGGGCCGGACGAGAACATGGTCGGCGAGCGTTACCTGGCGGCTTTCGCGCGCGCCCTGCCCGGCCTGGCCCCGCAGGAGCTGTTCTTCCGGATCCGGGGGATCTTCGCCGTGACGGCCGTGGACCGCGTCGAGGTCTACAACCGGCCCACCCCCGCCTGCCCGGCGGAGCCGGCGGGCGAGGAGGCCCGGCGCTGGGCGATCACGTTCCTGACGGCGGCACTGAGCGCGCCTCCCACCCGGGCCGGGCGATAAGCCGGATGTGTCCTACCGGCGTGTGACGCGTCGCGGCGACGGCGGGCCGGGTGCGAGCGCCGCGCTCCAAAGACCGTCCGCCGCCCCGTCGTCGGAGGACCGTCGACGACAGACGGCCGGCGCGACCGATGAACCCCGTACCGTCCGGAAGCGCCCGGCGGGCCGTCAGGCGGCCTCTTCGCGGGCGAGGTAGCCGGCCAGCCGGTCCGGCCGGCCGGGCAGTCCGTAGCAGGCGATCAGGTGGCCGACGTTGCCGAACTGGCGGTTCTCCGTGCGCCAGCAGCCCGGGTTGTCGGCCAGCAGCCCGGCCAGCCGCCGCTGCCGGTCCGTCAGCTCACCGGCCGGTGTGCCCGGGCGTATCGCTCCGTCGGGGAAGGCCAGGGCCAGCGCCGCGTCCAGTACGGGCAGGATCGGTGGGCCGGACAGGCGCGGCAGTTGGCCGAGCAGCCCGTCGAAGGTGGCCGCGTCCGTGGCGGGATCGCCGAGCGCGCGCAGGGACTGGGCGGCGTACCCGCGTACGTTCCCGTCGAGGAACGGTATGTCGGGGTGCCGGCCGCCGTACCCGCCGCCGTCCCGGGCGAGCCAGGCCCTCAGTTCGCCGATCGCCCGCTCCCCGGCGGCCGGCCCGCGCAGCCGGGCCAGCGCCGTCGCGGCACCCCACCGCACCACCTCCGGTGCGTCCCCGGAGAGGGCGGACTCCAGCGCCCCTGCCACCGCCGCGTCGTACGGGGCGCCGAGCAGCCCGAGCCCGGTGAGGGCGATCGCGGCCGTGGGGCCGTCCTTCCCGGCCGCCGCCGCGATCAGTACGGGGACGGACTGCGCCGCGTCCTCGGGGAACCAGGCCAGCAGATAAGCGGCGGCCCGGCGTATCTCCGGCGGCTCGTGCTCCGCCGTCAGCTCACGGACGGCCGGCAGCCCGGCCCGTACCGCGTCGTAGGCCGCCAGCGCCACGTGGGCGCCGAGCCGGTTCTGGTCGGCCTCCGACAGGGACGCCTCGTAGAAGTACCGGGCCGGACCGTCGTCCTCCCAGCCCTCGTCCCCGCCCTCCCGCGGGCGGTCGGCCAGCTCGAACGCGTGGGCCGTCGCCGCCAGTTCCGCGCCGCCGCGCGCGGCCCGCCGCAGCTCGGCCACCGGGAAGCCCTCCGGGACGAACGGGTCGTCGTACCCGATGGCCAGCGCCGCCAGCAGCCACAGCACACCGTCGCGTTCGGGCGTGCCCGGATCGGTGGCCAGCGCCAGCAGGAACGGCACGGCGGGCACGCTGGCCTCGTACCGGGTGCCCTGGTGGAAGATGTTCCCGTACAGCGCGCTCAGCGCCGCTTGCCGCTCCTCGGGCTCGGCGGAGGACAGTGACCGGAGCTGCCCCGGCACATCACCGGCGTATCCGTACGCGTGCGTGAGCCGGCCCCAGCCGGTCTCGTCCAGTCGTTCCAGCATGGTTGCCAGCGTGCCAGCCGGGTCTGACAACGACGGCGGGCCGCACAGGCGGGAGACCGGCCGTGGGCCGTGCGCCGACCGGTCCCGTTCCACGCCGCGTCCGTCAGCCGCGCCCCTCGCGGGCGTCCAGTTCGCGGGCGGCCTCCCGCAGGTCCTTCACGGTGTCGATCGCCCGCCAGAACGTGCCCTGCGGCAGGTCGAAGCCCGCCAATCGCCGCGCGCGGGCCAGCCGCGGGAAGGTGGTGCGCTCGTGGTCGCCCCGGTCCGGCAGCAGCGCCGTGAACTCGGGGGCGAAGACATAGATGCCCGCGTTGACCAGGTACGGGGAGGGCGGGGCCTCGATGAAGTCCAGGACGTGCCCGAACTCGTCGGTCTCCACCACCCCCCACGGGATGCGCGGCCTGGCCAGCGCCAGCGTCGCCGTCGCGTCCCGCTCCGCGTGGAAGGCGGCCATGTCGCGCAGCGAGAAGCTGGTCCAGATGTCCCCGTTGGTCGCGTACCACGCCTCCTCGGGGCGGGGCAGCGCGGTCGCCGCGTACTTCAGCCCGCCGCCGCGGCCCAGGGGTTCGGTCTCCACGACCGTGGAGACCCGCAGCGGGAGATCCGCCTTCTCCAGCCATTCCTGGAGCACCTCGGCGAGATGGCCGCAGGAGATGACGGCGTCGGTGACGCCCTCGGCGGCGAGCCAGCTCAGCTGGTGCCCGATGATCGGCACCCCCGTACCGGGGATCTCCACCATCGCCTTGGGCCGGTCGTCGGTATAGGGCCGCAGCCGGGATCCCTGGCCGCCGGCCAGGACCACCGCCTGCGTGGGCTGCGGGGCAACAGTCATGCTCCGCAGCCTACGGGATGCCTCGCGCACCGCTCCGGGCGTCCTGGAACCGGGGCGTCTCCTCAGCTGAACTCCATGACACCGGTGGCGAACGACGTGTCGCACACCGGGCGGGCGTGCTGCTGGGCACGCAGCGCGCTGCCGTACTTCTCCACCGCGGCCCGGCCCAGCGCGCGGGCGATGTCCATGCAGTGCTCGGCGAGGGTCGGCTCGCGGTCGACGGCCTCCTGGAGGGCGGTGAGCGCGACGCCTGGGTCCTCCTGGCGCAGGGTGGTGATCAGCTGCTCCTGGAGCACGGCCTCCGGGGCTGTCACGTCCTGGGGCGCTGCGTCCGGCGAGGTCCTGGCGTCGGCCTCGGCGGAGGCGGGCAGCAGCAGCGCCTCGGACGGGGTGGAGGCCCACGGCACCTTGGTGATGGCCAGGGTTCCGGAGAGCACCAGGACAACGGGAAGGACAATGGCGAGACTTCTGCCGATGCGGCGAACAGCCAGATTCACTGGTGGTGTCTTCCTCGCGAGTCGACGGATGGATTGAACGGGCCATGCGATCGTAGCGAGGAGTAGCGGTTTGATGGCAGCTGGTCACTCTCAAGAGTGACCGTGTTTTTCCGTTTTCGAATTTCTCCTTGACGCGCAAAGGGCCGCGCATCCGTACCGGGTACGGAATGCGCGGCCCCATGGCCACGAAAGGGGGGAATATCAGGTGAGACGCGCCCCGCTGCTGACCGCGAAGACGTGGGTCTCGCCCGGGCGGGGCACGACGTGCAGCTTGGCGCCCTTCTCCGGGATCTCGCGGCCGCCGACCCGGATCACCAGGTCCTTGGTCTCGCCGCCGACCTCGGCGGTGCCGTAGACGTAACCGTCGGCGCCGAGCTCCTCGACGACGTTGACGGTGACGGCCAGACCGGCTTCCTTGTCCGCGTCGGCCTTCTCCAGGCCGCCGCCGTTGCCGTTGACGATGTCGAAGTGCTCGGGGCGGCAGCCGACGACCACGCGGGTGTCGCCCTGCTTCTGCGCCTCGGTGAGCGCGGCACGCTCGACCGGGACGACGCTGTTGCCGAACTTCACGCCGCCGTCGGTGATCGGCACCTCGACCAGGTTCATGGCGGGGGAGCCGATGAAGCCCGCGACGAAGAGGTTGGCCGGCTTGTCGTACATGTTGCGCGGCGAGTCGACCTGCTGGAGCAGCCCGTCCTTGAGGACGGCGACCCGGTCGCCCATGGTCAGGGCCTCGACCTGGTCGTGGGTGACGTACACCGTGGTGACGCCCAGGCGGCGCTGCAGGCTCGCGATCTGGGTACGGGTCTGGACGCGGAGCTTGGCGTCGAGGTTCGACAGCGGCTCGTCCATGAGGAAGACCTGCGGCTCACGCACGATGGCGCGGCCCATCGCCACACGCTGGCGCTGACCACCGGAGAGCGCCTTCGGCTTGCGCTCCAGGTACTCGGTGAGGTCGAGGATCTTGGCGGCTTCCTCGACCTTGGTGCGGATGTCCACCTTGTTGACGCCGGCGATCTTGAGCGCGAAGCCCATGTTCTGCGCGACGGTCATGTGGGGGTACAGCGCGTAGTTCTGGAACACCATCGCGATGTCCCGGTCCTTCGGCGGCAGGTGGGTGACGTCGCGGTCGCCGATGCGGATGGCACCGCCGTTGACGTCCTCGAGGCCGGCCAGCATCCGCAGGGAGGTGGACTTGCCACAGCCGGACGGGCCGACGAGAACGAGGAACTCACCGTCCGCGATCTCGATGTCCAGCGCGTCGACGGCGGGCTTCTCCCCGCCCGGATAAATCCGGGTCGCCTTGTCGTACGTAACCGAAGCCATGTTCTGTTCTCTCCTTCTACCGGCAGGAACGTGCCGGACGATCCGAGTAGGAAGGCGCCACGTCCACCGTCCCTGGTGAACGCATGGCGAACCTAACTCGAAGGGACATCATTTGTCACGAGTCCTGTGGGAAAAAGTGCGACGCGTCCGGGCGTACTCAGGAGAAGAACAGTGCGCGGAGCAGAAAACCCGGACAGACGATGAGCAGGGCCGCGCATCCGGCGAGAAAGGCCGGCGCGCTCAGCAGCAGGGCGGCCACACCCCAGTACGGGTACACATGGGCGTACAGGCCCTTCGGCGAGCCGGGGGCGAGCCACAGCGCCCGCTCCGCGAGCGGCCGTACCGTGCTGTCCTCGGCGTCGCGCCGGTACGTCCATTCCTTCCCGGCCGGATCCGTGTACCCGTAGACATGCCCCCACCGGCTGCGCCCGGGGCCCGGCGGCTCGGTGCGCAGATAGCCGGCCGTCACCCGGCCGCCGCGCCGGACGATGTTCCACAGCGCGCGCCCCGTCAGCCAGGTGCCCGCCGCGCCCAGGCCGGTCACGGTGCCCGCCACGACCGTCACATAGACGCCCATCAGGGCCAGGTCCGGGGCGCCGAGCAGGACCAGCAGCAGGGCGTACACCGCGTACCCGGCCGGTCCGACGCGCCACGCCAGTTGTTCCTTGCTGTAGCGGTCGCGCAGCCTCCCGCGTTCCCCGGGGGCGAGCGGCAGGGCGGCGCCCCGGGCGGTGGGGACGGTGCGGGGCGCGGCGGAGGCAGGGTCCGACGCGGGTGCCGGTGCGGAGAGCGGGCGCTCGCCGTCGGCCAGCCGTACGGCGTCGGCGGCGCAGACCGCTATCCGCCGCCTCGCGCCCCCGTCCGGCCGCCAGGAGACCTGGCGTTCCGCGCGGCCGTGCCGGGCGTCGAAGAAGCACAGCGGCAGCCGGTGCGGCAGCGGATCCCCCGCCATCCGGGCGTCCAGCCGGGCCAGCGCGTACCGGCCGTCCTCCACCGTGCGCCGTGCGAGCCGCTGATCGCGGTCCGCCGACCGGCGCGCGGTGTCGTACGCGTCCAGCGCCTGGGCGAAGTCGTCCGCCATCGCCGCCGTGGCGCCGGGCCGGCCCGGGGAGAACGGGTGCTCGCCGAGGAGTTCGCCGAGTGCCGTGATGTCCTCGTCGAGCCGGGCCCGGTCCGCCGCTCCGCCGTCGCCGTCACGGTCGCCATCCATGCGGCCATCATCGCGGCTAGCGCTCCAGATTGTTGCCCCCGGCGAAGAGTTCGTTCTCGGAGCCGACGACCAGATAGCTGTCGGGGTCGCGGGGGACGGTCCGGCCGAGGGTGACGGTGACCGGACCTTCGGTCAGCACCGGTCCGTCCAGGGCCGGTACGTCGCGGGCGAGCGCCGCCCAGTCCAGCCACAGCCCGGCCACCGGCCGGCCGTCCGGCGGCAGCGGCAGGTTCCCGTTCTCGGCGGCGGCGATGGCGCGCCGCTCCTCGGCGACGGCCGCTGGGCCGCCGCGCCGGCGCAGGGTGAAGAGGTGGTCCAGGAGCGGGAGCGCGCCGAGCATGTCCCAGCCGTGTTCGGTGAGGACCTCGTCGACGTCCGCGATCACCGCGCCGACCCACGCGTCCTTGCCGAGCATCAGGTCGCGCACGGTGGCGTCGTACGCCGGGTCGGTGCTGCGCACGTACGGCAGCAGGTCGATGCCGCCCACGACGGTGCCGTGCCGTACGACCCACAGCCGCAGGCAGGCGCCGTACCAGAGCAGGAGATACGGGTCGAGGTGGTCCGTCTCCTCGAACGCCTCCCGTGCACTGGCCAGGGTCCCGGCGGCGTAGATGTCCCCCTTGCGGGCGCCGCCCGGACCGACCGAGAACTCCACGAGGTAGCAACTGGGCTGAGTCATGGGCACACTCCGTACGTTTCGATCGCCTCGAACACATGTTCGCATAGTGCGGAGCGAAACGACGGGACCACCGCGCCCTCCGCCGTGCGGCCGCGCGACGGCCGGGGCGGAAAACCTGTGGCGCGCCGGGCGGGCGGGCCGCCAGCATCGGCGGATGGACGAAGACGACCTGAGCCGCCTCGCCGACCACGCCATCGCCTGGGCCGAGGGCCACCTCGGCTCCACGGCCTACGCCACGCGCTGCCTCGCCTTCGTCGAGGACGCCTACGAACGCGCCAACGGGCTCGAACTCTTCGGCGGCGACACCGCCCACGAATCCGCCGTGCTGTACGAGGCCGCCACCCGCACCGGGCCCCCGCCGCGCGGCGCCTTCGTCTTCTACGACAGCGTCGGCGAACTCCTCGGCGCCCGCCGCAACTGGGGCCACGTCGGCATCGCCCTCGGCGACGGCCGCGTCATCCACGCCTGGGACCGCGTGCGCATCGACCCCGCCGAGCACCTGGAGGACCTGACCCCGCCGCCCGGCTGGGACCTGTTGCGCGGGGCCGGCTGGGCCCCGGCCGAGCGCTTCCTGCGCGGCTCCCGCCCCAGGCGGTGGACCACCGACGCCCCGGCCGCCGCCCGCGACGACCAGGCCACCCGCTTCGGTTCCGGCACCTGAGGCGACGTACCGGGTCCGGTCCGCGACGGGGCCGGCGGCCTCCGGACCTTCCTGCCGCCCACCCCACGAGGCCGCCCCGGTGGGGCAGTCCCCTTGCCGCTGCCCGGTGGTCAGGGAAGCGAGGTAGGCTGTGCGCGCCCCGGAAGTTGCCCGGGGCGGCGCCGCCTTAGCTCAGCTGGTAGAGCACCGCTCTTGTAAAGCGAAGGTCGTCGGTTCGAATCCGACAGGCGGCTCTCAGGGGCAGGCCCCCCGGACGCGTCCGGGGGGCCTGCGCGTTGTCCGGGCCGGGGGTTGGCCCCCGTCGTGCTCCAAGATCCGCCATCGCGTGGCCCCGTGGGCTTCCCGGCCGCCGCTACCGCCCCGCCGCCGTGGGGGCCGCCGCCCGGTACGAGCGCCCGAGTTCGGGCCCCAGGCCGTAGTAGTGGCGGAAGTTGTAGAGGAGCGGGCTCCAGGCGGCCGGGCTGATGTGGTCCGTGCCGGGGACGGTCAGGCGGGGGTCGGCGTGGACCTTGCGGACGTGGGCCTCGACGATCAGGAAGTCGCCCTCGGCGTCCGGGCGCACCCGGGCCGCTCTCGCCTCCAGGTGCAGGGGGCACTCGCTGACGCGGGGCGGCCGGACGGTGTGCGACGGCGTCGGGTGGAGCCCGGCGGCCCCGAACTTGTCCGGCTCGTGGCGGCAGCCCTCGGCCTTGGTGGCGGGGACCGGATGGCGGCCGGTCAGGGGCGCCAGGCGTTCGACCGCGGGCCACTGGTCCGGGGCCGGGAGGTTGATCACCAGGTCGGGGCGGTGGGTGAGGTTGTGCGCCGTCTGACCGTCGCGTCCCAGGCCCAGGACGACGGTCTGCCCGAGGGCCCAGGCCGATGAGATGGGCGCCAGGTTGAAGGTGCCGTCCTGGTTCTCGGTACTGAGGAGCACCACGGGGGTGCCGAAGTAGAGGATGGACGGCTCGATGGCGATGTGATGCATGGTCCGGAGCCTAGGAACGGGTTCCTTCGGTGCGTGCCGAAGCGAGGAGGCCGCCGCCGCGGGCGTCAGTCGTCATCGCCGGAGCCGGAGCCAGGACCGGGGCCCGTGCCGTCCTCGGCCGGGATCGTCGGATCCCGGCGTGCGTGGTAGATACCCGTTCCCCGGCAGTTGCGGCAGTTGCCCATGCGGGTATGGGTGACGGCGTCCCGGAAGCGGAAGGGGTCGTTGCCCGGGACGTAGGCCCAGGTGTAGGGGCGGACGCCCTCACCCTCGCACCAGTTGCAGCGTTCCGGGTTGGTGCGGGACTCGGAGGCGTACGGGGTGGTCATCGAGGCTGCCCTCCAGGTAGAAATATCGCACACGACTCAACATGTTCGATCAATCAAGCAGAGGCCGCAGATGCGACACGACGGGACCATTGTTCATCTTCGGGCCGCCGGGGTCAGCCTCGTGCTGAACTGCACGGGCACCGGGCTGCCGCGCGCCGTGCACTGGGGCGCCGATCTGGGCGAACTGTCCGCCGCCGCGCTGGCCGCGCTCGTACGGGCCTCGGTGCCGCCGGTCGCCCCCAACAGCACCGACGAGACGGTCCCGGTGAGCCTGCTTCCCGAGCAGTCGGCCGGCTGGCTCGGTACCCCCGGGCTGACCGGGCACCGGGCCGGGGCGGACTTCTCCACCGCCTTCGCCGTCACCGCGCTCCACCCCGGCGAGCGGTCCCTCACCGTCGACGCCGAGGACGCGCACGCCGGGCTCGGGCTGCGTCTTGAGGTCGAGCTGACGGAGTCCGGCCTGGTACGGCAGCGGGCCACCGTGACCAGCCTGCCCTCCGCCGCCGGCCGGGCCCCGTACACCCTCTCCGGCGTCCTGCTCACCCTCCCCGTCCCCGACCGGGCCACCGAGGTGCTCACCCTCACCGGCCGGCATCTGCGCGAGCGCAGCCCGCAGCGGCACGCGTTCACGCTCGGTACCCATCTGCGGGAGAACCGCCGGGGCCGCACCGGTACCGACGCGGCGACCGTGCACGTGGCCGGGACGGACGCCTTCGGATTCCGCTCCGGGGAGGTGTGGGGGCTGCACGTGGCGTGGAGCGGCAACCAGCGCTCGCTCGCCGAGCGCACCAGCCACGGCGTCTCGCTGCTGGGCGGCGGCGAACTGCTGCTGGCGGGCGAGGTGACGCTGGGCGCGGCGGGCGAGGAGTACGTGACCCCGTGGGTGTACGGGAGTTACGGCGGTTCCGGGCTCGACGAGCTGGCGGGCCGCTTCCACCGCTATCTGCGCGGGCGCGCGAGCCACCCCCGTACCGACAACCGGCCGGTCACGCTGAACGTGTGGGAGGCGGTGTACTTCGACCACGACCTGGCCCGGCTGAAGGAGCTGGCGGAGGTGGGGGCCTCGGTCGGGGTGGAGCGGTTCGTGCTGGACGACGGGTGGTTCCGGGGGCGGCGCGACGACCACGCGGGTCTGGGCGACTGGTACGTGGACGAGGAGGTGTGGCCGCAGGGGCTGCACCCGCTGGCGGAGCACGTGCGCGGGCTCGGCATGGAGTTCGGCCTGTGGGTCGAGCCGGAGATGGTCAACCCGGACTCCGACCTGGCGCGTGAGCACCCCGAGTGGATCCTGGCCACCGGCGACCGGCTGCCGCCGCCCTCGCGGCACCAGCAGGTCCTGGACCTGGGGCACCCGCAGGCGTACGCGTACATCCTGGGGCGGCTGGACGCGCTGGTGGACGAGTACGCGCTGACGTACCTGAAGTGGGACCACAACCGCGACCTGATCGAGGCCGGGCACAGCGCCGCCGGCGGCCGGGCGGGGGTGCGCGAGCAGACGCTGGCCACCTACCGGCTGCTGGACGAGCTGCGGGCCCGGCATCCCGGCCTGGAGATCGAGTCGTGTTCCTCGGGCGGCGGCCGGGTCGATCTGGGGATTCTGGAGCGCACCGACCGGGTGTGGACGAGCGACTGCATCGACGCGCTGGAGCGGCAGTCCATCCAGCGCTGGACGGGGCTGCTGCTGCCGCCCGAGCTGATGGGATCGCACGTGGGGTCCCCCCGCGCCCACACGACGGGGCGGGAGCACCGGCTCGACTTTCGGGCGGGCACCGCGCTGTTCGGGCACTTCGGGATCGAATGGGATCTGACGGGGGCGAGCGGGGCGGACCGGGCCGAGCTGGCGGAGTGGATCACGCTGTACAAGCGGCTGCGCCCCCTGCTGCACGGCGGTGACGTGGTGCGCGGCGACCACCCGGATCCGGCGCTGTGGGTGCACGGGGTGGTGGCGCCGGACGCCGCGCGGGCGGTGTTCGCGCTGGTGCAGACGGCGACGAGCGTGCAGTCGCCGGTGGGTCGGGTACGGCTGCCGGGGCTGGACCCGGCGGGGGAGTACCGGGTGACGCCGCTGGCGCCGGGGGACGCGGCCGGGGTGTCGTCGTGGCTGACGCTGCCCTGGTGGGGCGACGAGGACGGAGTGACGCTGCCGGGCCGGGTGCTGGACACCGTGGGGGTGCAGCCGCCGACGCTGCATCCGGAGCGGCTGGTGCTGCTGGAGGCGGTGCGGGTGGCCTAGCGCGGCGGCCGGGGGCCGCCGGGTGGCCGGGCGGGCGGCCACCCGGCGGCGGCTGGGCTACGGGATGAGGACGACCTTGCCGGTGGTGGCCCGGGTCTCCAGGTCGTGGTGGGCGCGGGCGGCCTCCGCGAGCGGGTAGCTCTGCACCAGGGGGGTGAGGATGCCCTCGGTGACGTGGCGCATCGACTCCTCCTCCAGGACGCGGATGTTCTCCATGCCGCCGATCTTCGCGGCGAGCGCGGGGCCCAGGGTGCCCTCGGAGGTGATGCCGAGCCGCCGCTGTTCCTCCTCCGGGACGATCAGCAGGTCCCCGGCGCCGGAGGCGTAGCCGTACGAGAGGTGCGCGCCGCCCGGGGCGAGGAGCGGGAAGGCGGTGCGGGCGTACGGACCGCCCACCCCTTCCAGGACGCGGGTGAGGGGGCGTTCGCCGTAGGCCGTGCGGATCCGGTCGGCCCAGTCGGGCTGGTTGTAGTCGAGGGCCAGGTCCGCGCCGAGGGAGGCGACGGTCTCCGCCTTCGCCGGGCCGCCGGCCGCGCCGATGACGGTGGCGCCGCGGTGCTTGGCGTACTGGACGAGCAGCGTGCCGATGCCGCCGGCCGCGGCGAGGACGAGCACGGTGTCCTCGGGGCCGATGGTGGTGAAGCGGAGGATGCCCATGGTCATCCGGCCGGTGCCCATCATGGCGACGGCCCGGTCGGCGGGGAGGCTGTCGGGGAGCGGGTGGAGGCGGTCGGGGGTGGTGACGGCGAGTTCGGCGTAGCCGCCGGGGACCATGCCCAGGTGGGCGGCGACGCGGCGGCCGATCCAGGAGGGGTCGACATCCTCGCCGACGGCGTCCACGGTGCCGGCGACCTCCCGGCCGGGGATGGTGGGGAAGGCGGGCTCGGGCCAGCCGGGGACGGGTGCGGAGCGGAGGACGGTGTCGACGAGGTGGACGCCGGCGGCGGCGACGGCGATACGGACCTGGCCGGGGGCGGGTCGGGGGTCGGGGACTTCCTCGTGGCGCAGGTTCTCGGGCGGGCCGTAGGCGTGGAGCTGGATGGCGTGCATGGGCGGGGCTGTCCTTCCCGGAGGGCGGCGCGCGGCGGCCGGGGCGGTGCCGCGAACGCCCCAACCGTGCAACTTCAAGGGGACTTGAGGTCAAGGCTCACACCTTCGGGTGATCATCGCCGGGGCGCCCTGTCGGCGCGCCGGGCCGCGCTGGGAGGGTCGGGGGCATGAACGTGGGAACGGCGACGGCCCTGGACGGATACGCGGCGATGGCCGAGGTGGCCCCCCGCGGGTGGCGGGTGGAGCTGGTGGACGGCCATGTGCGGGTGACCCCGCAGGAGGACGCCGGGCACGCGGAGATCGTGGCCTCGCTGGCGGCCCAGCTCGGGGCCCAGCGGCCGGACGTGACGGTGCGTTCGGGGGTGGGCCCGGTGCCGGTGCTGGAGCTGGCGGACGAGGAGATGCCGGGGCGGGTGCTGCCGGACGTGGTGCTGATGCCTGCGGACGCAGAGGGCGGGGCGCGGGCGCTGCCGCTGCTGGTGGCGGAGGTGACGATGAAGGCGACCGGCAATGTGGACCGGGTGGAGAAGGTCCGCTCCTACGCCCGGGCGGGCTTTCCCGCCTACCTTCTGGTGGACCGTCACTACCGTTCCACGATGCTGTTCACGCGGCCCTCGGGGGCCCGCTACATCCAGAAGAACTCGGTCCCCTTCGGTGAGCGCCTCACCCTCCCCGCCCCGTTGAACGTCTCCCTCGACACCGCCGTCTTCCCGGCCCCGGTCAAACCGAACACCTGGTGATCACACCTTCGGGTGGTCGGTCCCGTCACGGCTGTCGGTGGGCAGTTTTACGCTGGCAGGGTTGCGTTCGGTAAGAAGGAGGTACGCCATGACCGTGACTCTTCCCGAGCGTGATCACCGCACCCGTGATCAGAGCGACGAGCCCCGGAAGTCCTGGAAGCAGCTCTCCGATGCCGAGAAGATGTACGCGGTAGTGGAGTCCACCTTCGACGAACTGAACGCGACCGCCCCCGAGGGCTGGCGCGTGGAACTGATCGAAGGGGATATCCACGTCGTGCCACCGGCGAACGGCCCACATGAGGCGATGCTGGCAGAGATGGTCACTCAGGTGGCCCGGCGCAGTACTGAAGAGTCGCTGCGTACCTACACCGGAATCGGATTGCTGTTGCCCTCCCACACCCTGACCAGCAAGGTGGTTCCGGATCTGGTGGTGGCAGTGCGCGGAAGCTTTATGGCGCCCGAGCTCTATCACGATCCCGAACCGGCGGTCCTGGTCGGTGAGATCACCTCGGTGTCCACCGTAGACAACGACCGGGGGAAGAAGCTGCGTGGGTACGCCCTGGCCGGGATCCCCCACTACCTGCTGGTGGACCGCAAGGAATCGACGGCCACACTGTTCAGCGACCCTGCTGGGGAGGAGTACCGCCACCAGCAGGCAGTGGGGCTCTCGGAGCGGATCGTGCTTCCCGAGCCGCTCGGATTCGCACTGGACATCAGCGAATACGGTGACTGACGCTCGATCTGAATTCGCTCACGGAGTGGCGGCCCTCGCATCACGTCACGTGTGCGAGGGCCGCAATTCCCTGGCGCCAGTGGCTCAGACGTTGACGCCGAAGTCCTGGGCGATGCCCGCCAGGCCGGAGGCGTAGCCCTGGCCGACCGCGCGGAACTTCCACTCGGCGCCGTTGCGGTACAGCTCGCCGAAGACCATGGCGGTCTCGGTCGAGGCGTCCTCGGTCAGGTCGTAGCGGGCGATCTCGCTGCCGCCGGCCTGGTTGAGGACGCGGATGTACGCGTTCCGCACCTGGCCGAAGTTCTGGCCGCGGTTGTCGGCGTCGTGGATGGACACGGGGAAGACGACCTTGTCGACATCGGCGCCCAGGGAGCCCAGGTTGATGTTGATCGTCTCGTCGTCGCCGTCGCCGTCGCCGGTGGTGTTGTCACCGGTGTGCTGGATGGCACCGTCGGGCGAGACCAGGTTGTTGTAGAAGATGAAGTGCTGGTCGGAGACGATCTTGCCCGCGGCGTTCACCGCCAGGGCGCTCGCGTCGAGGTCGAAGTCGGCGCCCGTGGTGGTACGGACGTCCCAGCCGAGGCCGATCGTGACCGCCGTCAGGCCCGGAGCCTCCTTGGTCAGCGAGACATTGCCGCCCTTGGTCAGGCTCACACCCATGGAGAATCCCCTTTAATCCAGCTTGGTTGATCGGTTGCCCGATTGCGGGTACACACCCGCGCACCCCTTCAACGACGACAGGGGGCCCTCAGGTTCCATCACGCCCCACAGCGTCCCGAAAGTGGGATGCGCGCGCCCGGGGGCGCGTAGGACCATGGACACATGTCCGGTCCCTATGTCATCCGAGGTGCGGTCCTCCTGCCCGAGGCCGAGCTGCGTTGGCGTTTCTCCCGATCCTCGGGGCCCGGCGGTCAGCACGTCAACACCACCGACTCCCAGGTGGAGCTCTCCTTCGACCTGGCGGCCACCGAGTCGCTGCCGCCGGTGTGGAAGGAGCGGGCGCTGCGCGAGCTGGTGGCGCGCGGGCGGCTGACGGACGGGCGGCTGCTGGTCGTACGGGCCTCCGAGCACCGTTCGCAGTGGCGCAACCGGCAGACCGCCGCGCTGCGGATGGCGGGGCTGCTCGCCGAGGTGACGGCTCCGCCGCGCGCGCCGCGCCGGGCGACCAGGGTCCCGAAGGGGATCAACGAGCGGCGGCTGCGCGAGAAGAAGCAGCGCGGGGGCGTGAAGCGGGGGCGTTCCGGGCGCGAGGGCTGGGACTGACGGAGGTCGGGGGGCGACGGGCGGGATCGGCCGGGGCCAGGGGCCCGTGCGGGGGCGCCCTGGGTCGAAAGGACCAGGACCCGGGTCGGGCCCGGCCGCGCGGCCCCGCCCGTTCAGGCGAGGTGGCGGTAGCGCCCCTTGTAGTAGGTGAGCGGCCCGCCCTCCACCGCCGGCAGCCCGACGGACAGCACCCGGGCCACCACCAGCGTGTGGTCCCCGGCCGCCACGCGCTGTTCGGTACGGCACTCCACCGTGGCCAGCGCGCCGGTCAGCAGCGGCGCCCCGGTGTTCCGGCCCAGTGCGTGCGGGACTTCCTGGAACAGCAGTTTGTCGCTCAGCCGCCCCTTCATCGCGAACCGGCCGGCGATGGCGCGTTCGCCCTCGGCGAGGAGCGAGGCCGCCCACAGGGGCTGACGTTCCAGCAGTTCGTCGATCCGTGAACCGGTCCGTACACTCACCAGCACCAGTGGCGGGTCCAGGGAGACAGACATGAAGGCGGTGGCGGTCATCCCGGCGGGCGCGCCGTGCGGCCCGTCCTCCTCGTCGTGGGCGGTCACCAGGACCACGCCTGCGGCGAGCCTGGCCATCGCGCCCCTGAACTCGTCCTCGCTCACCCCTTCAGGATGCGGGACGAGCGGCTCGGGTGCCGGGACCGGTATCTGGGGTGACTCAGTGGGGAGGCGCACGCCGCCACGCTAATGGCGCACGTCGCGCAGCGGTATCGGACCCGAGAACCAAAACGGGTGACCCCGCGTCCTACATCGTGCGACCGAGCCCTACCGCAGTGTGACTTGAATCACAGCAGGCGACTTATCGCTGACCCTGTGTACCTAGTGGGCAGCTCCCTGTGATTCAGTGGCCTGTGTATCTGCACGTGCATTCGGGTCGTTCGGGGGAGTGATGGAAACGGAGACGGAGCCATACGTTCGACTCGCCTCGCTGCGAGAGCTGCACCGCGTCCTCGCGAAGCTCAGCACCGCCCGCAGTGTGGCCGACACCTTGCAGACCATCGCCAACGGAGTCGTCGAGGCCGTCGGCTTCGAACTGGCGGCGGTCAACTACGTCAGACCTGACGGCGACCTTCTCGTCGCCGCCGTCGCCGGGAACGAGACCGTCGAAGCGGAGGTCGCCGGCCGCTCCGGCTCCCGCGAAGCCTGGGAACGCCGCCTCACCATGGGCGAGCGCTGGGGGGAACTGCGCTTCATCCCGTACACCGAGGGCTGGGTCCTCGACCACGACGACGTCCCCCAGTGGCACATCACAGGACCCGCGCCCCGTTACCCGGACGAGTGGCATCCCATGGACCGCCTCTTCGCCCCCATGCACGCACCCGACGGCGAGCTGCTCGCCGTCCTCACCGTCGACAAACCGCGCAACGGCCGCCGCCCCGGACCCTGGGGCTGCGAGGCGCTCCAGATGTACGCCACGCAGGCCGCCATCGCCCTCAGCAACGCGCGTCTGCGTGGGAATATGCAGCGCGCCCTGGTCCGGCTCGAACGCGAGCAGCAGGCCCTGCGCGCCAGCGAGGAGAGCTTCCGGCAGGCCTTCGAGTACGCGCCCAGCGGCATGGCCATAGCCGAGGTCGGCGGCGAGGAGCACGGCCGGCTGCTGCGCGTCAACGACGCCCTGTGCCGGCTGCTGGGCCGCTCGGCGGCCGTCCTGCGCCGCTACGGCTTCGCCGACCTCGTCCACCCCGAGGACACCGGCGTCCTGCTGCGCACCTCGGCCGAGGGCGGGCGCGCCGAACTGCGCCTCGCGCGCCGCGACGGCAGCTACGTGTGGGTGAGCCTGCGCAACTCGGTCGTCGCCGACGCGGCCGAGGGCGCCCGGATGCTCCTCACCCATGTGGAGGACATCGAGGAACGCAAACGGCACGAGCTGGCCCTCGCCCACCGCGCCAGCCACGACTCCCTCACCGGGCTGCCCAACAGCGCCGAGCTGCGGGCCCGGCTCGGCGACCGGATATGCGAGCAGACCCCGCGCCGGGCCCGGCACGGCCGGGCCGCCACCCCGGCGGAGGCCGCCGCCGACGCCTTCGACAGCGGCGGCAAGGGGCCGCTGCGGGCCGGGTACGACCACCACGAGCACATCAGGTCGCCGGAGGCCGCCGACGGGGACGGCAAGGGCCTCGCGGTGCTCTTCTGCGACCTGGACGGCTTCAAGTCCATCAACGACCGTTTCGGGCACGTCTGCGGCGACGCCGTCCTGGTGGAGGTCGCCAGGCGGCTGGAGCGCGGCGTGCGGGACAACGACACGGTGGCCAGGCTCGGCGGTGACGAGTTCGTCGTCCTGGCCGAGGGGCTGGGCACGGCCGACGCCTCGGACCTCGCCGTGCGGCTGCGCAACGCGATCATTCCGCCGATCCGGGTGGAGGGCCGCCCGGTGCGGGTCGGCGCCAGCTTCGGCATCGGCTGGGCCGCGTGCGGCATGACCACGGCGGAGATCTTGGAGTCCGCCGACCAGCGGATGTACGTGGAGAAGCGATCGAGGTCACAGGGACGCCGCCGGGCGGGCTGAACCGATCAGGCGGCGCTGTCCCCCGAACGGGGTAGGCTCGCGCCCGTATGTACCAGGGCGGGGCACAGCAGTGACAGGTAAGGGTAAGGAGCGCGGTCGATGAGTGCGGGGAGCCAGGGCAGAGGTACGCCTGAGCAGGGTGACGACCCCTTCGGGTACCTCTATCGGCCCGAGGGCGGTCAGGGAGCCGGGCAGTCGCCGGCGCCGCAGCCGCCCCCGTCGTACCACCAGGTCCGCCCGGTCGGGGAGCGGACCTTCGCCGGACAGCGCGGCCAGGGCAACGGCCACGGCCAGCAGGACGCCCACTACGCGGCGCCCGAGACCCAGGCCGGCGGCTCGTACGGTGGCGGCGGCCACGGCGGTCGCGGGCGCGGTCGCGGTGACCAGGGACCGCCCAGGCGCAACGGGCTGCTGATCGGCGCCATCGCGGTGGTCGCGGCGGTCGTGGTCGGTGTCGGCGCGGCGATCATCTTCAGCAGCGGCGGCGACCAGGACGACCAGGGCCAGGGCAGCGACCAGCCGGTAGACCCGACCGGCGACAACAACGACGACGACCTCAACCCGGACGACGAGGACCCGGGCGACGAGAACGAGGACGAGGACGGCGACCCGGACGGGGCGCTGCCGACGGCGGACCTCACCGACCAGTCGCAGATCACGCTCTCCAGCGGCGCCGGCCTGGAGTCCAACATCCCCAAGGCCCGCACCGACTCCGGCGCGTACGTCGGCGGCATGAACAACCACAACGCGACGATCACCTGGACCATCGACTTCCAGGGCGAGCCGGGGCAGTACTACTTCAACATGGGCTACACCGTGAAGGGCGACCAGTCGCTGAGCTTCGCGGTCAACTCCGAGATCCGCGAGGACAAGATCTCGGCGGAGGACTACAACGGCCCCTACATCGATGACTCGGCGGGCCTGGACGAGCGGTGGACACGCACCTGGAAACTGGTGAACCTGGAGCCGGGGGAGAACACCTTCCACATCGGCTGCACCACCGGCGACAAGTGCGATGTGTATATCGACACGCTGTGGATCACCGACGAGCAGGTCAAGAACTGACGCCCGTCGCGTCCTCCCCGCTTCGCGCGCACCCGCCGCACGGCCGCCACCCCCACCTCTGGGCGGCCTTATTTCTTTCCTTCACGGCTTCACCAGCCATTCACCTCGGCGCATCACGCCCACCACCGTGAAGTCCGCGTCCAGGACCACCAGGTCCGCGTCCTTGCCCTCCTCGATGGAGCCCGTCCGGTCCGCGATGCCCAGCAGCCGCGCCGGGGTCGTGGACAGGGCGCGGACCGCGTCGTCGACCGGGCGGCCGTCCACCGTGACCGCCCGGTGCAGGGCGTGGTCCAGGGTCAGGGTCGAGCCCGCGATCGTGCCGTCCGGCAGCCGGGCCACCCCGTCGGTCACCTCCACCCGCAGCGGGCCCAGCGGGTAGCTGCCGTCCCCCATGCCGGCCGCGCCCATCGCGTCCGTGATGAACGCCACCCGGTCCGGGCCGGCCGCGCGCAGCGCGAGGCGGAGCACGGAGGGGTGCAGATGGGTGCCGTCGTTGACCAGCTCGACGGTGATCCGTTCGTCCTCCAGCAGCGCCGCGACCGGCCCCGGCGCGCGGTGGCCCAGGGGCGGCATGGCGTTGAAGAGGTGGGTGGCGGCCCGGGCGCCCGCCTCGATGGCGGCGCGGGTGGTCTCGTACGTGGCGTCGGTGTGGCCGATGGCGGCGATGGCGCCGCGTTCGGCGAGCAGCCGTACGGCCTCGATGCCGCCGGGCAGTTCCGGGGCGATGGTCATCATCCGGGCGGTGCCGCGCGCGGCGTCCAGCAGGCGGCGGACGGCGTCCGGTTCGGGGGCGCGCAGCAGGTCGGGGTCGTGGGCGCCGCAGCGGCCGGGGGAGATGAAGGGGCCCTCGAAGTGCAGGCCGGCGAGGTCGCCCTGTTCGACGAGTTCGGACAGGGCGCCGGCCTGGCGGGACAGGTCGTCGAGGGTGCCGGTGACGGTGGAGGCGAGCATCGTGGTGGTGCCGTGCCGCCGGTGGGTGTCGATGGCGGTCAGGGCCTCCTCGGCGGTGCCGGCCGAGAAGGAGGCGCCGCCGCCGCCGTGCACGTGGATGTCGACGAAGCCGGGCACGATCCAGTGGCCGGTGAGGTCGTGGGTCTCCGTGGCGTGCCCGGCGACGCCGTCGCGGTCGTCGGCGGTGGCGGCGATACGGGAGCCCTCGACGGTCACCCGGCCGCCCTCGTCGACGCCGCCGGGGCGTACGACGTGGGCGCCGGCGAGCACGGTACGGGCACGGGCGTCAGTGGCGGTCATGGCTGCGGCCTTTCGGGGCGTGGGGGAGGGCGCCTGCGCCGGCGGGGGTGCCGGCGGCGGTGACGGCGTCCCAGGCGAGCAGGCCCGCGCCCAGGCTGCCCGCGGCGTCCCCGAGGGCGGCCGGGACCAGGTCCGGCAGCCGCTGGAAGGTCGCCTTGCGGGTCAGCGCGGCGCGCAGGGGGGTGAGCAGGGTCTCGCCGGCTTCGCCGAGTCCGCCGCCGATGATGACCAGTTCGGGGTCGAGCAGGCTGATGCCGGTGAGCAGTCCGTCGGCGAGCGCGTCGACGGCGGTGTCCCACACGGCGAGGGCGGCCGGGTCGCCGGCGTCGACGGCGCGGGCGGCGTCGGCCGCGGTGGCGGTGGGGTCACCGCAGGCGAGGGCCCAGGCACGGGTGACGGCCGCGGCGGAGGCCAGGGTCTCCAGGCAGCCGTACTGTCCGCAGCCGCACTTCTCGCCGCCGGGCCGTACGACGATGTGGCCGAGTTCGCCGGCGCCGCCGTGCGCGCCGGTCTCCATCCGGCCGTCACCGGTGCTGATGGCGCAGGCGATGCCGGTGCCGAGCGAGACGAAGAAGAACCGTCCGCCGGCGGCCCGCGCCCCGGCTCCCAGGCGGGCCTCGGCGAGCCCGCCGGCGCGCACGTCGTGGCCCACCCGTACGTCGGTGCCGTGCAGCCGTTCGCTCAGCAGGCGGCGCAGTGGTACGTCGCGCCAGCCCAGGTTGGCGGCGTACACGGCGGTGCCGCGCTCCTCGTCCACGATGCCGGGGAAGATCACTCCGGCGGCGAGCGGGGGTGCGCCGTAGCGGTCGCGGCCGGTCTCGTACAGCTCGTGGGCGAAGCCGAGTACGCCCTCGACGACGGCGTCGGGGCCGGCCGCGCGCCGCGTGGGGCGGCGTTCCTGGTACCGGACGTGTCGTCGATCGGGGCCTATCAGGGCGCCTTTGAGGCCCGTCCCGCCGACATCGAGGGCGAGGACGTACCCGTCGTCGTGATCACTGGTCACGCGCCCAGTCTCACCCGGCGGCGCCAAGAGGTCTAGTCCACCTGTCCCCCCTGAGGGCGAACGGATTGCTCCCGCAGGGTGATACGGGGCAGGTCGGCCGTCCTGTCGTGCGGGCGCGGGGCGTTGGGGAGGACATGAAACGGAGCATCGCGGTACTGCTGGGTTGTCTGGCCGGTCTGGGCTGTGCGGGGTGTGTGTCGGTGCACCCCGGGGGTGGTGACGCCGCCGAGGTCACCGGGGTGACGGAGGCGGACGGGGGCGCGGACGGCGCCGGGGGCGAGGAGACTGCGCGGCGGGAGGCGGGGGAGCAAACCGCCGACCGGGACAACCCGTCCGAGCCCGCGGGTGAACCGCGGCCACGTCCCGTTCCCGATCCCGGGCCGCAGGCCCCGGGTGGTGCGGGGGCCACGCCCGCTCCGGCGGCCGCGCCGTCGGCGGCGGAGGCGGCGGCCACCGCGCCCCGCCCGGGGGCCGGGCTGGTTCCGGAACTGCCCGACGGCGCCGGTGGCGTCCCCTCGTCGTGGGCGCAGGCCTGTGAACTGGGGAAGGACATGATCGACCCGGGTGTGCTCGACCTGTGCCGGTCGGCGGGCCACTGACGGGAACGGATCGTCAGCCGTTCCGCCGGGGCTCTCTGCCCGTCCGGTACGTCTGTCAAACCTCCCCGGGCGCATAGCTGTTGTGAAAGCGATACCGATGGTTACGGTCGTGATCACGACGCCGCAAGGCAGACTCTCCTTCATCGCGCGCGGCTCTCGGCGGGCGCGCTCGGGGCAGAAATGATGTTCTGGACAAAGGGGTTGTGAACGTGCGACGTCGGAAGTTCTTGGGAATGACGGCCGGTCTGACCGGGGCCGTCGGCCTTTCGGCGACCGCGTGCGGGGGCGATGATTCCGGCGGCAGCTCGGAGACCGTGCTGAAGCTGGTGGCGGCCGAGGCCGGGGAGGCGTCCGACACCGGCAGCACGCAGCGCTACTGGAACGAATTGGTCGCGGATTTCCGGCTGGAGCACCCGGAGATCATCATCGATGTGACCACGTTGCGCTGGCAGGACGCGAACGCCGAGGTCGCCCGTATGGTGGCCGAGGGAGACGCCCCCGATATCGCCCAGATCGGCGCCTTCGCGGATTTCGCGTCGGCGGGCGAGTTGTACCAGGCGGACGAACTGCTGCCGATATCCCAGCTCGCGGACTTCATCCCCTCGCTGGCGATCGCGGGCGAGATGCGGCGGGTGCAGTACGGCATGCCGTTCGCGGCACGGATAGGCCGGCTGTTCTACAACAAGGATCTGTTCGAGGACGCCGGTCTCGACCCGGACGTGCCGCCGGAGACCTGGGAGGAACTGCTGGAGGCGGCCACGGCGCTGCGCACGACGGGGGTCGAGGTGCCGTTCGCCCTGCCGTTCGGGCATGACGACGCGGCGGGCGAGGCGCTCATGTGGATGCTCGCCGGTGGTGGTGGCCTAACCGACAACACCGGCGGCTACACGCTCAATTCGCCGATGAACGCGAGCACGTTCAACTGGCTGCGCGACGAACTGGTGACTCCGGGGCTGACCGGTGACCGGCCCCCGGGCTCCATGAGCCGGCAGCAGGCGTACAGCGCCTTCGCGGAGGGCACGGTGGGCATGCTGTTCGCCGACCCGGTGCTGATGCGGCAGTCCGACCGGGGCGGGGTGTCCTACGGGACGGCCGACCTGCCCGGGTTCGCGGCGCCGTCGACCTCCACGCTGGGGGAGGCGTCGTGGCTGATGGCGTTCAACCAGCGGGGGCACCGGGAGGCGATCGGGACCTTCCTGAAGTACGTCTTCACGGCCGAGAACGTCAACACCTTCGCCGAGCGCTGGGAGCTGCTGCCGGTGACGACGCCGGCCTCGCAGGCGATGCAGGACCAGGAGGAGGGGCGGCAGGGCGAGCGGCTGACGCCGTTCCTCGACGCGCTGCCGACCGCGACGTTCTTCCCGGTCGGCAAGGTGTCGTGGTCGCGGGTCTCGACGCTGGTCGCGCAGGGGATCGGGGCGACACTGGAGCCGGGCAGCAATGTGCCGGGGATTCTCGCGGATCTCCAGGAGCAGGCGGAGGCGGCCGACCTGGGGGAGCAGCCGACGTCGTAGGGCGTCCATAAGGGGATAAAATGCCCGGGTGAGTAGTGAACGGGGTACGGACGGGGGCGCGGACGCGAACGCGGACGCGGCTGCCGCCGGCGGGCTGTCCGAGCGGGAGCTGGCGGTGCTGGCGGTCGAACGGCAGGGCTGGGCGGGCTCCGGCACCAAGGAGCGGGCGATCAGGGAGCGGCTGGGCATCTCGCCGACCCGGTACTACCAGCTGCTCAACGCGCTGCTGGACGACGAGCGGGCGCTGGCCCACGACCCGGTGACGATCAACCGGCTGCGGCGGAGGCGGGATGTGCGGCGCGCGGGAAGATAGCCGCACCCGCTGGGTAGGGTCACCGGCATGGGCACTCCTCCCGTACCTTCTGGATCCCCTTCCCCTCCCTCTCTCCCGGAGCCGGTGACCGAGGCCGGCCGGGAGGGGCTCGCGGCGCTGATCGCGCGCCCCGAGCGGGCGCTGGTGGCGCTGGACTTCGACGGCACCCTGGCCCCGATCGTGAACGACCCGGAGCGGGCGTACGCGCACCCGGACGCGCTGCCCGCCCTCGCCCGCCTCGCGCCCCGGATCGGGGTGCTGGCGATCATCACCGGCCGCCCGGCCGAGGTGGCGGTACGGCTCGGGGGCTTCGCCGGGCACCCGGAGCTGGCGGGGCTGACCGTGCTGGGCGCCTACGGCGCGGAGCGGTGGGACGCGGCGAGCGGCGCACTGCACAGGCCGCCGCCGCACCCGGGCATCGCGGCCGCCCGTACCGAACTGGCCGCGCTGGTGGAGCGGGCCGGGCCCGGCGTTCTCCTGGAGGACAAGGGCAACGCGCTGGCGGTGCACACCCGCACGGCACCCGACGCGGCCGGGGTGTTCGCCGCGCTGCGCGAACCGCTGACCGAACTGGCGGCCCGGCTCGGCCTGGCGCTGGAGCCGGGGCGGTTCGTACTGGAGGTCCGGCCGCCCGGCATGGACAAGGGCGCGGCGCTGACCGCCCTGGCGCGCGAGAAGGGCGCCTCCGCGGTGCTGTACGGGGGCGACGATCTCGGAGACCTGGCGGCGTTCGACGCGGTGGCGAAGCTGCGCGAGGACGGCGTTCCGGGGGTCCGGGTGTGCAGCGGCAGCACGGAGGTGGCCGAACTGGCGGCGGTCACGGACCTGACGGTGGACGGCCCGGGCGGGGTCGCCGCGCTGCTGTCCGCCCTCGCGCGGTCGATCGGCTGACGCCGGGTCAGCCGCGGGGTGGGGCTGGCCCCACCCCCGGTCGGGGGGCTCTCCGGCTCGTGGTTGTCAGTGACGCTCGGTAGCTTATAGTGCACTGGCCTTCACAGAACGGAGTCGGGAGATGGGTGCGGTGCGCGACGGGGAGAGCGGCGGCGGCAGGAGGAACGGCGGGGCGGCGCGGCGTACGGCGTGGACCAGGGCGGGGCTCGCCGCCACCGGCCTGGGGGCGATCGCCGCGGTGGCCCTGCTGGCTCCGGGCGGCGGCGCGGCGGTGGCCGGCGCCGCCGAGTCCGGCGGTGCGGGACACGGGGACCGGGTCGCGCGCCAGTTGCAGCGGGACACGCAGGCCGTGGTGACGGCCGGGGCCACCGGGGTCACGGCGGAGAGGGTGGACGCGGACGGCCGGCGGAGCACCGCGCGGGCCGGGGTCGATGACCTGGAGCGGCGGGGCGAGGTGCCCGAGGACGCGTACTACCGGATCGGCTCCGACACCAAGACCTTCACCGCGGTGGTGGCGCTCCAACTGGTGGAGGAGGGCCGGCTGGCGCTGGAGGACACCGTGGAGGAGCTTTTGCCCGGCGTGGTCACCGGCAACGGCAACGACGGCGGCCGGATCACCGTCACCAACCTGCTGCGGCACACCAGCGGTCTCCCCAACTACACGGACATCCTCTTCCTGTCCGACCTGGACGCGTTCACGCCCGAGAACTACCGCGAGACCCGGTTCAGCACCTCGGACAACGCGGAGAAGGTGGCGCTGGCGATGACGGAGGCCCCCGGCTGGCTGCCGGACGCCGCGGACCCGCAGGGCGAGACCCGGTGGGCGTACTCCAACACCAACTACATCCTGGCCGGGATGATCATCGAGAAGGTGACCGGACACCCGTGGGAGCACGAGGTGCACGAACGGATCATCGAGCCGCTGGGCCTGGCGCACACCCTCACCCCGGGGACGTCCGCGTATGTCCCGCGGCCCACGGCCACCGGGTACATGCAGTTCCCGGGCCGCCAGGAGCTGACCGACACCTCGCTCATGGCCGACGCCGGCGCGGACGGCGCGATCATCAGCACCACACGGGACATGAACACGTTCCTGCGGGGCCTGCTGGGCGGCGAACTCCTGGAGCCGGCGACGCTGGAGCTGATGAAGGAGACCGTGCCCGCCGAGGACTTCGCGCCGGGCGGCGGGTACGGCCTGGGCATCGCGTGGCGCCCGGTGGAGGGCGCCTCACCGCAGCGCTGCGCGGACGGCGGCCTGTGGTTCCACGGGGGTACGTCGTTCGGCACGGTCTCGGAGACCGGGGTGAGCGCCGACGGCCGGTACTCGGCGGCGGCCGCCGCGTACACCCTGTGGCTGGACGACCAGGACAAGGCCCAGGAACAGTTCCGGGCGGGCATCGGCCTGGTGGACCGGGCGGTGTGCGGGGGCCGTTGACCCGGCCGGGGGCGGCGGGCGCGAACGCCCGCCGCCCGGACCGCCGGTGCACGGTCCGTCCGCTCGCTCAGCTGCCGCGCAGGGCCTCGACCTGGGCGAGGAACCAGTCGCGGGGGGTCAGCGCGGTCGCGGCCTCGGCGAGCCGCCCGGCCCGCGCCCGGCGTTCGTCCGCGGGCATCGTCAGGGCCCGGTGCAGCGCCTCGGCCGTGCCGGCGATGTCGTAGGGGTTGACGAGCAGGGCGTCGTCCCCGAGTTCGGCGGCGGCGCCGGCCTCGCGGGACAGGACCAGGGCGCAGCCCTGTTCGGAGATCAGCGGGATCTCCTTGGCGACCAGGTTCATGCCGTCGCGGATCGGGTTGACCAGCGCCACGTCCGCCATCCGGTAGGCGGCCAGCGAGCGGGCGAAGTCGTCCTTCACGTGCAGCACCACGGGCGTCCAGTCGTCCCGGGCGAACTCGGCGTTGATGCCCTCGGCGACCCGGGACACCTCGGCGGTGTACGCGCGGTAGATCTCCAGGTCCTGCCGGGAGGGGTACGCGAAGGCGACGTGCACCACCCGCCCCTGCCACTGCGGATGTTCGGTGAGCAGCCGGCGGTAGGCCAGCAGCCCGCGGACGATGTTCTTGGAGAGTTCGGTGCGGTCGACGCGCACGATGGTCCTGCGGTCGCCGACCTGGGCGCGCAGCGCGGCCAGCCGTTCGTCCGCGTCGGGGCGGTGGGCGCGCTCGCGCAGGAAGTCGCCGTCCGCGCCCAGGCCGTGGACACCGAGCCGGGTGGTGCGGCCGTCGAGGGTGACGGTGAACGCGTCCGTCCCGGCCGTGCCCTCGGGCACCTCCCGTACCCGGGCGCCGAGCAGGTCGGCGCAGCAGTCGGCGAAGGCCCGCGCCCAGCGCCGGGTCAGGAACGCGGCGCGGTCCGCGCCGAGGATGCCCCGCAGCACCTGGCGGGCGACGGCGTCGGGCAGCACCCGGTAGAGGTCCGGGGGAGCCCAGGGGGTGTGCGAGAAGTGTCCGATCCGCAGATCGGGGCGGCGCTCGCGCAGCAGGGCGGGGACGAGGGCCAGGTGGTAGTCCTGGACCAGCACCTCCGCACCCCGGGCGGCCTCGGCGGCCAGCGCGTCCGCGAAGGCGGCGTTGTAGCTCTCGTAGCCGGCCCACTGGCTCTCGAAGGCGCTGTCGTACACCGGCTCCAGCGGCGTCTGGTACAGCAGGTGATGGACGAACCACAGCACGGAGTTGGCGATGCCGTTGTACGCGGCGTCGAAGATGTCCGGGGGGATGTCCAGCATCCGTACGGACTGGCCTCCGGTGTCGGCCGTCTCCAGGGTGCCGGTGCCCGCGCGGGCGGCGGCCTCGCGGTCGCCGGGGCCCAGCGCCGCGCACACCCAGGTGCCGGCCGCCGAGCCCAGGGCGGAAAGGCCGGAGACCATCCCGCCGCCGCCGCGCCGGGCGGTGAGCGTGCCGTCGTCCGCGAGCGTGTAGCTGACGGGGCCGCGATTGGACGCGACCAGGACCGGAGGAGCCTCGGAGACCTCTGCAACGCCCATGTCCCGACCCTAGCCACCCGTGGCCGGGTACAAACGTGCGTCCGGTCACCCTGGCGTGTCCCGTCCCCGCCTCCCGGGTGCCGCACCCCGGTGAGGGGGTGCGGCACGGGCCGGGGCCGGCCGGAAAGCTCGGGCTACGCCGCCTGGCGGGCGGCGTACTCGGGGATGGTGGACATCGGGGGGCGTTCCTCGGTGTGGATGGTGTGGGTCAGCGGTGAGAAGCCGCCCTCCGCCAGCCGTTCGAACTGCATCATGCCCTGCTGCACGGGAACGGGTCCGTTGCCCGGCAGCCGGCTCTGCGCGGTGCGCATGATCGCGGCCGCCATCCGGCCCAGGGCCTGGCCGTCCTGGTGACGGTGCTTGCGCACCCCGACATCCACCTGGCCGACCGCGTCCAGTCCGGCCAGGTGCAGGGTGTCGACGAGCAGGCCGAGTTCGACGCCGTACCCGACGGGGAAGGGCAGTTGCTCCAGCAGGGAGCGCCGCGCCGCGTACTCGCCGCCCAGCGGCTGGACGACACCGGCCAGTTGCGGCCAGTGCAGGTTGAGCAGCGGGCGGGCCACCAGCTCGGTGACCCGGCCGCCCTGGTGGGCGCCGGAGGGGGCGTCGCCCAGCGGGCGGTCGTACATGGCCTTGACCAGGTGCACATCGGGCTCGGTGAGCAGTGGCCCGAGGATGCCGGAGACGAAGCAGGAGTCGAACTCCCGCAGGTCGGCGTCGACATAACAGATGATCTCGCCGCTGGTGGCCATGAGGGAGCGCCACAGCACCTCCCCCTTGCCGGGGACGGTGGGCATTCTGGGCAGGATCTCGTCGCGGTGGACGACCTTGGCGCCCGCCGCGGCGGCGACCTCTCCGGTGCGGTCGGTGGATCCGGAGTCCACCACCATCAGCTCGTCGATCAGGGGCACGGTTTCCATCAGGTCGCGGCGCAGCGCTTCCACGATGGTGCCGACGGTCGCTTCCTCGTTCAGCGCGGGAAGCACGACACTGACGCTGCCCGCCGGGCCGGCCGCGGCTTTCGCGTCCAGCAACCGTCGCAGCGAGCGGTCAGCGGCAGTCCAGGACCGGCGGCTCAGCCACTCCTCAGCCTCTTCCAGCACGAATGTCGCTCCTGTTCGCTTCGACCATATAAGTCGGGTAGGTCAGGTAAGTCTTGTCTGTGGGATCTGTCAGCAATGGGCGGTTATGGCCCTCATCGGTGGTGCCCAGTTCGGGCGGGAATATGTCTGTCTCCTGTTCGTCTCGCGGATCGGACGGCACGAGCCATTGTCCGGGGCGTCCGTTACAGTCTCGGGCAGTGCAGGTGTCCTCCGCATATCGGAGACGCTGCGCGGTCAACTGAATACAGCTCATCCAGAGGGGCAGAGGGAACGGCCCGTTGAAGCCCCGGCAACCCTTCCGCCGGTCTCGTGACGATGCGAGGCTCCCGGTGGGGAAGGTGCCAATTCCGTCCTGTGGCGAAATCCGTCACGGGGAAGATGAGGAGAAGGGCCTCGTACCCATGCCTGTGCTCACCTCGCACACCTCCACCACGCCCCCCGGCGGCTCCGCCGTCGATCTCGGGCCCGCCGTCGCGCTCTCCTGTCGGGAGTGCGGGGAGCGTTTCCCTCTCAGCCCGATCTTCGCCTGCGAGGCATGTTTCGGTCCTCTCGAAATCGCGTACGATCTGCCCACCGGTGACCCCGAAGCGCTACGGGCCGCCATCGAGGCCGGACCGCACAGCATCTGGCGCTACGCCCCGCTGCTGCCGGTGCCGGCCGATGTCGCCTCCAAGCCCAATCTGAACCCCGGCGACACCCCCCTGGTCAAGGCCGACCGGCTGGCCGCCGCGCTGGGTCACGGCGGCGAGCTGTACGTGAAGGACGACTCGGGCAATCCCACCCACTCCTTCAAGGACCGGGTGGTCGCCAACGCCGTGGAGGCGGCCCGCGCCTTCGGCTTCACCACGCTGTCCTGCTCCTCCACCGGCAACCTGGCGGGCGCGGTCGGCGCCGCGGCGGCCAGGGCCGGATTCCGCTCCTGCGTGTTCATCCCGCACGACCTCGAGCAGGGCAAGATCGTGATGGCCGCCGTCTACGGCGGCGAGCTGGTGGGCATCGAGGGCACCTACGACGACGTGAACCGTTTCTGCAGCGAGCTGATCGGCGACCCCGCCGGTGAGGGCTGGGGATTCGTCAACGTCAATCTGCGCCCCTACTACGGCGAGGGCTCCAAGACCCTGGCCTTCGAGATCGCCGAACAGCTGGGCTGGCGCATCCCCGACCAGCTGGTGATCCCGATCGCCTCCGGATCCCAGCTCACCAAGATCGACAAGGGGCTCAAGGAGCTGATCGCGACCGGTCTGGTCGAGGACCGGCCCTACAAGATCTTCGGTGCCCAGGCCGAGGGCTGCTCGCCGGTCTCCCAGGCGTTCAAGGCTGGGCACGACGTGGTGCGGCCGGTGAAGCCGGACACCATCGCCAAGTCCCTGGCGATCGGCAATCCGGCCGACGGCCCCTACGTCCTGGACATCGCCCGCCGCACCGGTGGCGCGGTCGAGGACGTGAACGACGCGCAGATCGTGGACGCCATCAAGCTGCTCGCCCGCACCGAGGGCATTTTCGCCGAAACGGCGGGCGGGGTGACGGTGGGCGTCACCCGCAAGCTGATCGAGACCGGGCAGCTGGACCCGGAACTGACGACGGTCGTACTGAATACCGGCGACGGCCTGAAGACCCTGGACGCGGTGGCGGCGACCACCGGTCCCACCGCCATCATCCGTCCGAATCTGGACGCTTTCCGAGAGGCCGGCCTCGCATGAGTGTGACTGTCCGAATCCCGACCATCCTGCGCACCTACACCGGCGGACGTTCCGAGGTGACCGCCGACGGCGGAACGCTGCGCGACGTCCTCGCCGACCTGGAGAAGAACCACCAGGGAATCGCCGCCCGGGTGCTCGACGACCAGGGCAAGCTGCGCCGTTTCGTGAATGTCTACGTCAATGACGACGACGTGCGCTTCGCCGAGGGCCTGGACACCCCGACCCCGGACGGAGCGGGCGTCTCCATCATCCCGGCGGTGGCCGGGGGCTGCTGACGACCGGTCGGCCCGGCCTGGCCCCGCACGGTCAGGTCTACACTTGATCACATCTTCAACAGCCGCCCCGAAGCTGTCCGCTTCGGGGCGGTTGGGCGTTTCCGGGGCGATAGAGTGAGTCCCGCGCGGGGCCGGCCCGTCCGATGCCGACCGCATATGAATTCACGACACTTCTCGGCGGAAACGCGCGGCAATTCACTGCACCAATTGCCGGATCTGCGCAATAAGGCGCGCGAGAAACATTCATCTTTCCTCTGTTTTGCGCAATTTGCCCGTTTGGGCGCTCCAATAATTCTCCGCTCAATGGCCTGTTGCACAGGGCGTCCGTCCAGATACATTCAGCGGCGGTCGACGCGTTCCGGTCTGACCCGGGCCCGCGAAGTGCGGTTCCGTGAAAGGGCCAGCAACATGGGGAGTTTGGAATGGCTCAGGGCACCGTCAAGTGGTTCAACGCGGAGAAGGGATACGGCTTCATCGCGGTAGACGGTGGTGCGGACGTGTTCGTCCACTACAGCGCGATTCAGATGGACGGATACCGCACCCTGGAAGAGGGGCAGCGGGTCGAGTTCGAGATCTCGCAGGGACAGAAGGGTCCTCAGGCCGACATGGTCCGGGTGACCGCCTGAACCGCCGACCGTACTACCACCGCAGCCGGCGAACCGGGGCCCGCATCCAGCGCACACCAGCGCGGGGATGCGGGCCCCGGCGCGTGCGCCCCCCATCTCACCTGCGACAACGTGAGGGGGGCTGGTGTCTGCCCGTCACCCCTCGACGACGCCCTGCGGGCGAACCGCTTGCACTCTCGGGGTGAGAGTGCTAATCATGGCGTTAGCACTCTGAGGGTGAGAGTGACAGCAGAGACCGGTTCGGTGAGGTCGTGAGCCAGGCGGGGCAAGGAACCGCAGGGCGTACGGCCGTCCGTCGCGGGCGCCGGCGCGGTCCTGGAGCATCCACCCCTGTATATGGGAGGACCCCTTCACATGGCCAAGATCATCGCGTTCAACGAGGAGGCGCGGCGCGGCCTTGAGCGCGGGATGAACCAGCTCGCCGACGCCGTCAAGGTCACGCTCGGTCCCAAGGGCCGCAACGTCGTTCTGGAGAAGAAGTGGGGCGCCCCCACCATCACCAACGACGGTGTCTCGATCGCCAAGGAGATCGAGCTGGAGGACTCCTACGAGAAGATCGGCGCCGAGCTGGTCAAGGAGGTCGCCAAGAAGACCGACGACGTCGCGGGTGACGGTACGACCACCGCCACCGTGCTGGCTCAGGCCCTGGTCCGCGAAGGGCTGCGCAACGTCGCCGCCGGCGCCAACCCGATGGCCCTGAAGCGGGGCATCGAGGCCGCCGTCGAGAAGGTCTCCGAGGCGCTGCTCGGCCAGGCCAAGGAGGTCGAGACCAAGGAGCAGATCGCCTCCACCGCCTCCATCTCCGCCGGCGACACCCAGATCGGTGAGCTGATCGCCGAGGCCATGGACAAGGTCGGCAAGGAAGGCGTCATCACCGTCGAGGAGTCGCAGACCTTCGGGCTCGAGCTTGAGCTCACCGAGGGCATGCGCTTCGACAAGGGCTACATCTCCGCCTACTTCGCCACCGACATGGAGCGGATGGAGGCCGAGCTCGAGGACCCCTACATCCTCATCGTCAACTCGAAGATCGGCAACGTGAAGGACCTCCTTCCGCTGCTGGAGAAGGTCATGCAGGCCGGCAAGCCGCTGCTGATCATCGCCGAGGACGTCGAGGGCGAGGCCCTGTCCACGCTGGTCGTCAACAAGATCCGTGGCACCTTCAAGTCCGTCGCCGTCAAGGCGCCCGGCTTCGGTGACCGCCGCAAGGCCATGCTGACCGACATCGCCATCCTCACCGGTGGCCAGGTCATCTCCGAGGAGGTCGGCCTCAAGCTGGAGACCGCGGGCCTCGACCTGCTGGGCCGTGCGCGCAAGGTCGTCATCACCAAGGACGAGACCACCATCGTCGACGGTGCCGGTGACAGCGACCAGGTCCAGGGCCGCGTCAACCAGATCCGTGCCGAGATCGAGAACTCCGACTCGGACTACGACCGCGAGAAGCTCCAGGAGCGCCTCGCGAAGCTGGCCGGCGGCGTGGCCGTCATCAAGGCCGGTGCCGCCACCGAGGTGGAGCTGAAGGAGCGCAAGCACCGCATCGAGGACGCGGTGCGCAACGCGAAGGCCGCCGTCGAGGAGGGCATCGTCGCCGGCGGTGGCGTGGCCCTGCTCCAGGCCGCCTCCGCGCTGGACAAGCTGGACCTGGAGGGTGACGAGGCGACCGGTGCCGCCGCCGTCAAGCTCGCCCTGGAGGCCCCGCTGAAGCAGATCGCGGTCAACGCCGGCCTTGAGGGCGGCGTCGTGGTCGAGAAGGTCCGCAACCTGCCGCAGGGTCACGGCCTGAACGCCGCGACCGGCGAGTACGTCGACCTGCTGGCCGCCGGGATCCCCGACCCCACCAAGGTCACCCGTTCCGCGCTGCAGAACGCCGCCTCCATCGCGGCGCTGTTCCTCACCACCGAGGCCGTCATCGCGGACAAGCCGGAGAAGTCGGCGGCTCCGGCCGGCGACCCGACCGGTGGCATGGGCGGCATGGACTTCTGAGTCCTGCCCGGGCCGACCGGCCCAGCCTGCCGTAGCGACGAGGGCGGCACCGGGGACCACCAGGTCCCGGGTGCCGCCCTCGGGCGTCAGCTCCCGGCCGACGCCGCCGTCAGGGCCGCCCGCAGGTGGCCGTGGGACTCCGTCAGCAGCCGCCCGGCCGTGGGCGCGTCCACCTTGCCGAGGATGGTGAGGATGGCGTTCTTCACCTCGCCGTCGGTCGCCCGCAGCGCCGACTCGATCACCGGGTCCGGGGCCCCGGTGGCCAGGTGCACGATGCGGCGCGAGCGGGCCCGCAGCTTCTCGTTGGAGGCGCGGACGTCCACCATCAGATTGCCGTAGGTCTTGCCGAGCCGGATCATGCTGATGGTCGAGATCATGTTCAGCACCAGCTTCTGTGCCGTGCCCGCCTTCAGCCGGGTCGATCCCGAGATCAGCTCGGGGCCCACCACGACCTCGATGCCGTGTTCGGCGGCCGCCGCCAGCGGCGACCGGGCGTTGCACGACAGGCCGATGGTCAGCGCCCCCTGGGCCCGCGCGTACTCCACGGCGCCCACCGCGTACGGGGTGCGGCCGGACGCCGAGATGCCGACCACCACGTCGTCGGCCGTGACACCGCGCCGCCGCAGGTCCTCGGCGGCCAGCGCCTTGCTGTCCTCGGCGCCCTCCACCGCCGTCACCATCGCGCTCGGGCCGCCGGCGATCATCCCGACCACCTGCGAGGGATCGGTGTTGAACGTCGGCGGACACTCACTGGCGTCCAGTACCCCGAGCCGGCCGGCGGTTCCGGCGCCCAGGTACATCAGCCGCCCGCCGCGCGCCAGCCGTTCGGCCGCGGCGTCGATGGCGGCGGAGATCTTCGGCAGTTCGGCGGCGACGGCGCCGGGCACCCCGGCGTCCTCGCGGTTCATGGTGCGGGCGATGTCGAGCGTGGAGCGCCGGTCGATCTCGGCGAGATCCGTGCGGTGGGCCTCGGTGGTCAGGCCGTCGAGTTCGGTGCGCAGCTCACCAAAAGGACTGAGGGACATGGAGGTGCGGCTCTCTTGGTACGGGGGACGGCGGTGTCCCGGGTGCGGGGTCAGCGGTCGCGGGCCGGCGAGTGGCGGTGCGCCAGCGCCTCGTAGCTCGCGTGCAGCGCGGGCGCGGCGGTCTCGTACGTACGCTGCGCCACGCCGACGAACAGGCAGTCGACCACCAGCAGCTGGCTGGTGCGGCTGGACATCGCCGCCGGGCGCAGTTCGCTCTCCCGCCCGGTGGAGGTGGTCAGCACATGGTCCGCGTACTGGGTGACCTCACCGTCCGGGCGGCCGGTGATGGCGACGGTGGTGGCGCCGTGGTCGAAGGCCGCCTGGAGCGGTTCGATGACGTCCACGGTGCGCCCCGAGTGGGTGATGGCGACCGCGACATCGCCGGCGCGCAGCTGGACGGCCCCCGTGACCGCCAGATGCGGGTCGGCGTGGGCGTGGGCGACCAGGCCGATGCGCAGGAGTTTCTGTGCCAGGTCCTGGGCGACGAGGGAGGAGGCGCCGATGCCGTACACATCCACGCGGCGGGCGGCGGCCAGCGCGGTGACGACGGCTTCGAGCTGGGCGAGGTCCAGGGCGCCGGCCGTGTCGGTGAGGGTCTGCCGCTCGTCCTGGGTGAGCTTGGCGACCACGTCGCTGAGCGGGTCGTCCACCGAGATGTCGGCGGTGACGGCGGGCGCGGCGCCGGACGCCTGCTGGGCGGCCAGGCCGGCCAGGGCCAGGCGCAGGTCGCGGTAGCCGGGGTAGCCGAGCATCCGGGCGGTACGGACCACGGTGGCCTCGGAGGTACCCGTGCGTTCGGCGAGGCCGGTGACGGTGAGGGCGGCGCAGCCGGCCGGGTCGGAGGCGACGGTTTCGGCGACACGCTGCATGGAGCGCGTCATGGAGGGGGTCATGGTGCGGACCTTGGCGGCCAGCGCGGCCGGCTCCGGGGGAGCGGGGCGTGGTGGGGCGACGGCGACGGGACGCGGCCGACCGGGACGGCGGACGAAATTTTCCTTCATCGCATTCCTCACAGGGTGAAACATATTTTCGTAGGAGTTGTCGCGTCAAGCCTTCGGGGTGCTCCAATAGTGCGTATGAACCACGAGACGCCGGAAGGGGCCATTCACCGGGGCCGCGCGCTGGTCCTGGCCGACCTGGCGGCCTGCGACGCCGCCGGGCCCGCCGAGGTGTCCGCCCTGGAGAAGGCGATGGAGCACCGCCGGTGGTGGTGCGAACAGTGGCCCGAGGGCGCCATGTACCTCCCCGGGCTGCTCGCCCAGGACGTCCAGGACGCCCTGCTGGACGCGCACGGGGCGGCGGGACGCTGGCCGGTGTGCCCGTTCTGCGAGGACCACCACGCCCTCGACCTGGAGCCGGAACTGTCCGAGGACCCGCACTGGGTGTGCGGCGCCACCGGCCGTACGGTCGCCCCGCTCGGTGGCCTGGACACGGCGGGGGAAGCGGACTCCGCGTGACGCTCTACATCGATCCGCCCAACTGGCCCGGCCACGGCCGGATGTGGTCGCACCTGATCAGCGACGTCTCGTACGACGAACTCCACGCCTTCGCCGCGCGCCTGGGCGCGCCGCCCAGGGCGTTCGACGGCGACCACTACGACATCCCGTCCGACAGCTACGCCGAGGCCGTGCGCCTCGGCGCGGTGGAGGTCGGCAGCAAAACCCTGGTCCACCACCTGCGCACCGCCGGCCTGCGGCGCCGGAAGCGCCGCCCGTCCGCCTGACTCCGTGGCCCGGCGAGCCTGCGCCGAGCGGGCGGGCGTGTGGAAGGTGAAAGCGGCGGATCGGTTGATCCGGGTGAACACCCCCGGATGGGTAGGCTTCCTGGCATGAGTGTGCGGCGAGGTGAAGGCGTGCCCCCGATCGCGGGAGTGACACAGCTGGGGCCCTGGGCGGCGATCGATGTCGAGGACGCGCGCGATCAGTTGCCCGAACTGCTGCAGCGAGTGGCCGACGGTGCTTTCGGGGATGACGGTGTGGCCCTCACCCGGGACGGCCGGATTCTCGCGGTCCTGGTCGACCCCGAGAAGATCGAGGACATCCGGGAGGAGCGGTCCCTTCTCCAGAGTGAGCTGGACCGGGTGCGCGGAGTGGACAACGCGGTGTCGATGAAGCAGCTGATCGCGGAGCTGGGGGCGGCGTGAGCCGGATCGATTTTGAGCCCGCCGCGCGCCGCTATCTCTCCGACCGGTTCAAAACGGACCCCGCAGGGGTGCAGCAGCTCCTCGACAGTGTCAACCTGCTGCCCGGAAATCCCCGCCCGGACGGGGCGTTCGCCATGGGATCCGACCGGTTCCGCATCCGGATCGGCTTCTACCGGGTGATCTACGTGGTCAAGCAGCACAAGCCCGTCGTCCTCTTGGTCGAGCACGTGGGTCACGCGAACCGGCCGTAGCGGTACCGGCCCACTCCGCCGATTGGTGGCGGAGACCTGTGTGCTCCGCTCGCGCCCGGCACCCGTCCCCGGGCCCCACCCCCTACGGGCGGGGCCGGCGGGCGCGCCACACCAGGATGGCCGCCGAGGCCACCGCCGACAGGCGCAGGAGCAGCGGCCAGGTCTCCGAGAGCTGATCGCCGGCCGTGGTGTCGACCAAAGGCTCGCCCCAGTACGCGTTGACACGGCCGAACAGCCAGACCAGGTACCCGCCGAAGACCAGTCCCGGGCCGCCGAACGTCGCCCACTGGGCCTCACGCCGGGAGAGCCTGGGCGACCAGTACGCCAGCAGCCAGCCGATCGCGAGCGGGGCGATCTCGGTCAGGACCGCGCCGGCCACCAGCAGCAGGGCGCCGATCAGCTCGATCGGGCCGCCCATGTGGCGGTTGGTGCCACGGATCGCCGCGTTCGCCCGGCGCCAGCCCGTGGGCGGGGGCGGGGCTGCGGGCTCGGCGGCCGGGGCCGCCTCCGCCGCGGGCGGCGCGGCCTCCACCGCCGGAGCGAGGGGGGCCGGAGCGGCGGGCTTCAGATCCTTGCGCTCCTCCACCGGGGGCCGCAGCATCTCGGGCACCTCGATGCCGCCGACGAACCCGCCGATCTGGCCGTCCGGCCAGTACAGCTCCGGGGGTTTGGGCTGCTCCGTCAGGTCGGGCAGGTCCTCCTCCGGCACCGCGGCCGCCGCCTCGGGGGCCTGGGGCGCCGGTTCCGGATCGGCGGCCGGGGCGGCGGGCCTGGGCTTGCGGAAGGAGAAGAGCGGGGCCCGCTGCGTCCGGGCCGGCTCCGTGGGCGCGGCCGGTGCCGAGGGCGCCGGAGCCGGTGCCGCGGCCTGCGCCGGTACGGGGGCGGTCACCGTCCCGCCGCCCGACGCGTTCGCCACGACGTCCTCGGGGCGACCCATGCCGCGCAGGATCTTCTTGATGTCCGAGCGGCTCTCCTCGCCGTCCACCCGGGACCGCTGTTGTCCGATCTCGTTCCGCAACCGCCCCACCAGCGCGGCGCGTTCGGCCGCCGACATGCTGGTGGTGTGGGCCAGGTCGCCCACCTTGCTCAGATAGTCGAGTACCAGCTGTTCGCCTTCGATCCCCACGCGCCCGATGGTAGCGGCAGCACCTATGCCTTCGCCGCTGTTCATCAAGGGTTCACCGGACACCCCGCAATCGGCTACCCACGCCTCGTTACATGTGAACCATGGCGACAGGTCTTGCGACACCCCTATCCCCCCACGGCGGGCGCCGCCCCACCGAGGGCGCCCCCGTTGTGTTCGAGTTGGGCGGGGTGAACGTCTCCTACGGTGCGCACCGCGCCGTCCGCGATGTCTCCATGGACATCCACGAACGGGAGATCACCGCGCTCATCGGCCCCTCGGGCTGCGGCAAGTCCACCGTGCTGCGCTGCCTGAACCGGATGAACGACCTGGTGCCGGGCGCCGCCGTCTCCGGCAAGGTCGCCTACCGCGGCAGCGATCTCTACGCCGACGACGTCGACTCCATCGAGGTCAGGCGGCGGATCGGGATGGTGTTCCAGAAGCCGAACCCCTTCCCCAAGTCGATCTACGACAACGTCGCCTACGGCCTGCGCTTCGGCCCCGCCCGGGTGACGCGCAAGGAGATGGACGACCGGGTCGAGGCCGCGCTCACCAGCGCCGCCCTGTGGGACGAGGTCAAGGACAAGCTGTCCAGCAGCGGGCACGCGCTCTCCGGGGGCCAGCAGCAGCGACTGTGCATAGCCCGGGCGGTCGCGGTCCAGCCCGATGTGGTGCTGATGGACGAGCCCTGCTCGGCGCTCGATCCCATCGCCACGGCGAAGATCGAGGACCTGATGCAGAAACTCGCGGACGAATTCACGCTGGTGATCGTCACGCACAACATGCAGCAGGCAGCCCGGGTCTCCGACCGCACCGCTTTCTTCACTGCCGACACCGACAGCGAGGGGGTACGCCATGGGCGCCTGGTTGAGTACGACGCGACCGAGAAAATCTTCAACCGGCCCGCTGACCAGCGTACCGAGGATTACATCTCCGGCCGGTTCGGATAATCTCCCGCCGGACGAGGATGATTCCGCCCCGGGGATTTCGCTCGGTGTCAATCCGCTGGTGCTGCTGGCGGATTCCGACGAGCGGATCAGGCAGGGTCTCACCGCCCAGCTGGCGAAGTATCAGGTCTCCGTCGTGCACTGCGCCGACGGCGCGGCGGCACTGCTGGAGGCCGGCCTGCGCCGCCCCGACGTGCTGCTCGTCTCCGCCGGGCTGCCGCTGATCGACGGCGCCACCGTCACCAGGATGGTGCGCCGCCGGCTGTCCATCCCGGTCGTGCTCGGGGTCAGCCCCGAGGACACCGACCAGGTCGGACCCGCCCTGGCTGCGGGGGCCAGCGCCTGCGTGGCGCGCCCCTACCGGCCGCGCGAGGTGGCCCAGTTGCTGAGCCTGTCCGACCGCGGTCACCGCGGCGGCTGGGACCAGCCGCTGGTGTGCGGGCCGCTCACGCTGGACCCGGGGACGTACGAGGTGCGCGTGCACGGGGTGGTCACCGCGCGGCTGCCGCTGCGCGAGTTCCAGCTGCTGCATCTGCTGATGCTGCACGCCGAGAAGGTCATCACCCGGGACCGTATCCGCGCCGAACTGTGGGGCGACGGAGCCAGCAGGTCGAATACGATCACCGTTCACATTCGGCGGCTGCGGGAGCGGCTCGGCGACGATCCGCACCACCCGGAGATAATCCAGACGGTGCGCGGTGTCGGCTACCGCCTGGTGCCGCCGGGGCAGTTCGCGTAACGGGCGGGCACCGCTCGCCCAGGTGACGCCTTTCTTAACGATTTCGGCTCTGTTTGTGAAACTGCCGGTTCCGCCGAACCTATCTTTCTGTTCACCTTCCGGACCGCACGCCTTCGCCGCACGCTCCTACGTTCTCCTCGAGACATTCAAAGTCAAAGGAGCAATGGCATGCGCAACTGGCGCGCCAAGACCGCCGCGATCGTCGCGGTGTCCGCCCTGGCCCTGACCGCGTGCGGCGGCGGCGACGACAACAACGGTGACAAGGGTGGCGACGGCAAGGGGACCGAGGGCGGCTCGTCGCTGTCCGGCACGGTGACCGGCGCCGGCGCGTCGTTCCCCGCCACCGTCTTCCAGGACTGGATAGCCGCCTACCAGGGCGACAAGTCCGGTGTCACCGTCAACTACCAGAGCGTCGGCTCGGGTACCGGTGTCGAGCAGTTCATCGGGCAGTCCATCGACTTCGGCTCCTCCGAGGAGTACCTGAGCGACGAGGCGCTCGCCGACGCCGAGGCCGCCCGCGGCTGCCCGGCCGTGCAGTTCCCCGTGGTCTTCGGCTCGGTGGCCATCGCCTTCAACGACCCGGCCCTCGACGGTCTGGTGCTCAGCCCCGAGGTGATCGCCTCGATCTACGACCGCGAGATCACCAACTTCAACGACCCGGCGATCGCCGACCTGAACCCGGACTTCGACCTCCCGGACCAGGACATCCTGCCGGTCCACCGCTCCGACTCCTCCGGCACCACCTTCGTCTTCTCCCACTACCTCAACACCGAGGTCCCCGCCTGGGCGGACACCTACGGCGAGGGCAAGGAGATCGAGTGGTCCGGTGACACCATCGGCGGCGAGGGCAACGAGGGTGTCTCGCAGCAGATCTCGCAGAACCCCGGCGGCATCGGCTACGTGAACCAGTCCTACGCGCTGGAGCTGGGCCTGCCCACCGCCAAGGTGGTCAACGCCGACGGTGAGGCCATCGCGCCGACCCTGGAGGCCACCACGGCCGCCTCCGAGGAGGCCGAGATCCCGGACACCTTCCAGTTCACCATCAACGGTGTGGGCGGCGAGGGTTACCCGATCGCGGGTACCAACTTCATCCTGGCCTACACCTGCGGCTACGACGACGCCACGGCCGACATCATCAAGGACTTCTGGTCCTGGACGCTGACCGAGGACGCGGACGCGCTCGCCCTGGAGCTGGGCTACGCCCCGCTGGGTGCCGACCTCAAGGAGCGGGTGCAGGCGCAGATCGACCTGATCAACAGCCAGGGCTGAGCCCGCTGACCTCGGGTCGTCCGTCCCCCCAGTCCCCCCGCCGCCCGGGGCGGTAGCCATCCGCCCCGGGCCTTCCCCGTACCCGCGCGTGTACCCCCGCCCGGTATCCGTCCGCCCGGTACCCGTCCACGTCCCCCTTGTGCCCCGTGGCAGCAGACAGGAGCAGCAGCAACGATGTCGGCCACACTGTCCCGTCAACGAAAGCGGATAGCCGACCCGGCGTTCCGCTGGTTCGTGACCCTCGCCGGCGCCAGCGTCTTCGTCATCCTCGCCGGGATGGTCATCAGAACGACCAACGACGCCTGGCCCATCTTCCAGTACACCGGTTTCTTCGACTTTCTGACCGGTGACCAGTGGCTGGCCGGATCCAGCCGCACCGACAGCGACTTCACCGGTACGTACGGGGCCTGGCCGTTCATCTACGGCACCATGGTCACCGCGCTGATCGCCATCGTGATCGCCCTGCCGCTGGCCCTGTGCGTCGCCTTCTACATCAACCAGCTGGCGCCCAAGCGGCTGCGCAACCCGCTGTCGTACTCCGTGGAGATGCTGGCCGCCGTGCCCAGCATCATCTTCGGCATGTGGGGCTTCTTCTGGCTGCTGCCGAATGTGCTGCGCCCGTTCCTGGAGTGGCTGGAGTCCACGCTCGGCTGGCTGAACATCGCCGGCTGGAAGCCCTTCGAGGGGCCGGTGTTCGGCTCCAGCTATCTGGCCGCCGGCATCGTGCTGGCCATCATGATCCTGCCGATCATCACCGCGATCGTCCGCGAGGTCATCGCCGTGAACCCGGTCGACCAGCAGCACGCCGCGTACGCGCTCGGGGCCACCCGCTTCGAGGTGATGCGCAAGGTGGTGCTGCCCTCCAGCTTCTCCGGGATCGTGGCCGCCAGCATGCTGGGCCTGGGCCGCGCGGTCGGCGAGACGGTGGCCGTGATGATGCTGATCGGCTCCACCAAGAACTGGGACGGCTCGCTGCTGTCCGCCGGTGACTCGATGGCCGCGCACATCGCCGCCCGGTTCGGGGAGGCGACGCCGGAGACCACCAAGGCGCTCATGGCGATCGGCGTGGTGCTGTTCCTGTTCACCATGATCATCAACATCGGGGCCCGACTGCTGGTGTGGCGGATCGGCCGAGTCTCGGGGGACGCCGCCGTATGAGCACCACCGACACCACCACCGCGAAGACCACGTCCACCGGCCACCGCAGCCTGCTGGTGAAGCAGGGCAACGCGAACGCCCGGGGCGTGAAGAACCGTTTCGCCACCGGGGTCCTCACGGCCGCCATGGCGATCGCCGTCGTCCCGCTGATTCTCATCATCATCGAGGTGACCCGGCGCGGCATCGGCGCCATCCACTGGGACTTCTTCACCACCGACGAGCCCAGCTACCGCCAGGAGGGCGGCTACCGGGCCGGCTTCGTGGGCACCGCGTACGTCATGGGCGGCGCGATCCTCATGTCCGTCCCGCTGGGTCTGGCCACCGCGATCTACGTCGTCGAGTACGGCCGCGAGACGCGCGCCGGGCGGCGGCTGTCCGACCTGATCCGGTTCTTCACCGACGTGATGACCGGTATCCCCTCGATCTTCGTCGGTCTGTTCGTCTACGGCTTCCTGGTCTCCTCCACCGGCGGGCTCGGCCAGGGCTTCAACGCCTTCGCCGGTTCGGTCGCCATCGCGATCATCATGCTGCCGATCGTGGCGCGTTCCTCGGAGGAGATGCTCAAGCTCGTCCCGGACGAGTGGCGCAACGCCTCGTACGCGCTGGGCGCCAGCAAGTCCCGTACGGTCCTCACCACCGTGCTGCCGGCCGCCGCGCCGGGTCTTGCCACCGGCTCGATGCTGGCGGTGGCCCGCGGCGCCGGTGAGACCGCGCCGCTGATCATGACCATCCTCGGCTCCCAGTACCTGGTGAGCAGCTACTTCGAGGGCGCGCAGGGCGCGGTGCCGCTGCAGATCTACCGGGGCGCGCGGCAGCAGTTCGAGGCCGGCATCGAGCGGGCGTGGGGCGGCGCGCTGTCGCTGTTCCTGCTGGTCCTGCTGCTGGTGGTGCTGGCCCGCTGGCTGGGTTCGAAGGCCAACAAGCTCAAGTGACGCGAGACAGAAGGGGGAAGGGAGCAGTCATGTCGGTGTTCGACATACAGGGGCTGGGGGTCTCCTACGGGGCCTTCACGGCCGTCAAGGACATCAGCCTGGAGATACCGCGCAACAAGGTCACCGCGCTGATCGGCCCCTCGGGCTGCGGCAAGTCCACGGTGCTGCGCTGCCTGAACCGGATGAACGACCTGATGGACGCCACCGTCAGCGGGAAGATCATCTACAACGGCGAGGACATCTACGGGCCCGAGGTGGACGCGGCGGAGGTGCGGCGCCGGATCGGCATGGTGTTCCAGCGGCCGAACCCGTTCCCCAAGTCCATCTACGAGAACGTGGCGTTCGGGCCGCGGCTGAACGGCTTCAAGGGCGATCTGGACCAGCTGGTCGAGGAGTCGCTGCGTTCGGTGGCGCTGTGGGACGAGGTGAAGGACAAGCTCGGCGACCCGGGGACGGCGCTGTCGGGCGGCCAGCAGCAGCGGCTGTGCATCGCGCGGGCGATCGCCGTGCAGCCGGACGTGCTGCTGATGGACGAGCCGTGCTCGGCGCTGGACCCGATCGCCACGCTCAAGATCGAGGACCTGATCCGGGAGCTGGAGAGCTCGTACAGCATCGTGATCGTCACGCACAACATGCAGCAGGCGGCGCGGGTGTCGGAGATGACGGCGTTCTTCAGCGTCGACATCGACGACGAGCAGGGGATGCGCACGGGCGCGCTGGTGGAGTACGACACCACGGAGAAGATCTTCAACAATCCGGGCAGCACCCGGACCGAGGACTACATCAGTGGCCGGTTCGGCTGAGCGGGGGCGACCGCCGGGGACGCGGTCGCGGCAGCGGGGTGAATCGTTCCTGCTTCACGGCGGCGAGTAACGCCGCGCCACGGGCCCGGGAACCGTCCAGGACGGTCCCGGGCCGGGTGCTCTCGCGCAGCAGGACCCGCCCGCCGGGGAGGCGGGCGAGTTCGACGCAGTTCTCACCGCCGTTCCCCGACGAGAACGAGGACTTCTGCCAGCGTGTGGTCATAGCTCCCGCGCGATGTGATGGATCAGCGAACGCGACTCGCCCGGGCTGAGGGTGAAGTCGTGGACACCGTCGAAGAACTCCCGGTACCCCTCCAGCTGGTCGTCAGCGGTGAGCAGGATGCCGCCGATCGGGGTGTCCATCTGGACCGTGTCCAGCTGCGGGACCACCCCGTGCGCGTACAGCAGCGGCTGGGTGGCCTCGTAGAAGCGTTCATTGGTGAACGGGATCACCCGCAGGGTGATGTGCGGGAGTTCGGACGACTTCATCAGATGCTCCAGCTGGGCGCGCACCACCTGCCGGCCGCCGAACCGCATGCGCAGCGCCGCCTCGTGCAGCACGACGTCGAACGGGGGCGGGTCGGAGCCGTGCAGGACGGACTGGCGGCGCAGCCGGTACTCGACGTACGGCTCCACGTCGTCGGCCGGGTTGCTGCCGTTGACGGCGCGGATGTACTCCTCGGTCTGGAGCAGCCCGGGGACGTTGACGGTGTGCAGGATGCGCATCCGGGAGCTGTGGAACTCCAGCTCCGCGAGGTCGAGGAAGCGGGGTGGCAGCACGCCGCGGTACTCGTCCCACCAGTGCTGCCCGCGGTGCTCCGCGGCGATCGCCGACAGGGCGTCGAGCAGCGGCGTGTCGGCGCAGCCGTAGTAGTCGGCGAGTCTGCGGATGCGCTGCTCGCTGACGCCGATCCGGCCCGACTCGATGTGGCTGATCTTGCCCTGGTCGGTCCCGAGCATGGCGGCGGTCTCGCGCGCGGTGCGGCCGGCGCGTTCGCGCAGCTTGCGCAGTTCTGCTCCCAGGCGGGCTTGCCGGGCGGTAGGACGCTCCCTCGGCGGCATGGTGGTTCTCCGGTCCTGTTGATCGCTGGCGCTGGCCTGAGTTTGCCGTCCCATTACTCCCCGAGTCCACTTGCATGCACAGGGGTACAGGTATCCCGGTGGGCTATGAGGTGATTGGTGGTTGTTTCCTGTCCGTGGAGGGGTGGGACCGGTACCGTGGGCTGGATGACCACTGAGCAGCGTTCGCGCGGTCCGCGCACCCTGGCCGAGGAACTGCGGGCGCGCAGCGACGAGCAGCTGAGCGGGCTGTTGCGGGCCCGCACCGATCTGCTCTCCCCGCTGCCCGGGGACATCTCGCAGCTGGCCACGAGGGCGGGCACCCGGGCCTCGGTGGTCCGCGCCCTGGACCGGCTGGACGTCTTCACCCTCCAGGTCGCCGAGGCCCTCGCGATCGCCCCGCAGCCCTGCCCGTACGACACGCTCGCCGGGCTGCTGCCGGGCGGGGAGCGGGAGCTGCCGCGCGCGCTGGCGGCGCTGCGCGGGCGCGCCCTGCTGTGGGGCGCGGAGCGGGAGCCCCGGCTGGTGCGCACCGCGCAGGAGGTGCTGGCCCCGACCGCCGCCCGGCCGGGCACCACCGGGCTGGGCCCGACCGTGGCCGAGGCGTGCGCCGGGATCTCGCCGCGCCGGGTGCAGGAACTTCTGACCGGGGCCGGGCTGCCGGGCACCGGCGACGCGGTGAGCGCGGTCAACGCGCTCACCGAGCTGTTCGGGGACGAGCAGCGCTTCGCCCGGCTGCTGGAAGAGGCCCCGGACGGCGCGCTGACGGCGCTGGACCGGCTGGCGTGGGGCCCGCCGTACGGCGAGGTCTCGGCCCGGCCCGGGCCGCAGCTGCGCTGGCTGCTGGACCGCGGGCTGCTGCTGCCGCACCAGCCGGGCACCGTCGTCCTGCCGCGCGAGGTGGCGCTGCGGCTGCGCGGCGGCCGGGCCCACCGCGAACTGCGTCCCCAGCCGCCCCGGGTGACGGCGCGTGGACAGTACACACCGGACACGGTGGACGCGGCGGGCGCGGGCGCGGCACAGGGCGCGGTGGCGCTGATCGACGAACTGCTGAACGGCTGGTCCGCCGACCCGCCCGCCGTGCTGCGCACCGGCGGGGTCGGCGTACGGGACCTGAAGCGCACGGCGGTGGCGCTGGACATCCCCGAGCCGCAGGCCGCGTTCTGGGCCGAACTGGCCTACGGGGCGGGTCTGGTGGCCGGGGACGGCGAGGCGGACGAACGGTACGCGCCGACCCCCTCGTACGACGTGTGGTCGAGCGAGCCGGGGCAGCTGCGCTGGGCGCGGCTGGCGGCGGTCTGGCTGGCCGGCACCCGCGTCCCCGGCCTGGTCGGCGGCCGGGACGGCAAGGGCCGCCCGCTGTCCGCGCTCGGCCCCGGCCTGGACCGCGGCCCGGCGGCGGAGCTGCGCCGCCGGGTGGTCGAACTGCTGGCCGCGGTGGAGCCGGGCACCGCCCCCGAACCGTCGGCGATTCGTGACCACATCGGCTGGGAGCTGCCGCGCCGGATGCCGGCCGAGGTCCGCGACGCGCTGTGCGAGGCGGCGCTGGCGGAGGCCGAACTGCTGGGCGTCACCGGCAGGGGCGCCCTGACCTCCTTCGGCCGCGCCCTGCTCGGGCCGGCCGGAACGGCGGACGGAACCGCGAGCGCGCCGGAGGCGGAGGCGGACGCGGACATCACCCCGGACGCCGCTGACGCCGCCGACACCGATGACGCGGTGGGCGGGGGAAGAGCGGACGCCGGTGCCGCCACCGGCGAAGCCCCGGGCACCGACACCTTCCCGGCCTCCGCGACCGGCCCCGGTGCCGGGGTGGACAGCGCCGGCGTCCCGGTGCCCGGCCCGGCGGAGGCGTTCGCCCCGCCCGCCCCGTCCACCGGCGGCTGGCTCGGCAGGGCCGCCGAGCCCACCGTCCTGGAGGCGGCCCGGCTGCTCGGCCCGCTGCTGCCCGAACCGCTGGACCACTTCCTCCTCCAGGCCGATCTGACCGCCGTCGCCCCGGGCCCGCTGCTGCGCGAGCCCGCCGCGACCATGGCGCTGGCCGCCGACATCGAGTCCAAGGGCGGGGCCACCGTCTACCGGTTCACCCCCGACTCCGTACGCCGCGCCCTGGACTCCGGCTGGTCGCCCGCCGCGCTCCACGACTTCCTCGCCGCACACTCCCGCACCCCCGTGCCGCAGCCCCTCAGCTACCTCATCGACGACGTGGCCCGGCGGCACGGCCGGCTGCGCGTCGGGGTGGCGGCCGGGTATCTGCGCTGCGAGGACGAGGCGCTGCTCACCCAGGTGCTCGCCGACCGCCGCACCGAGACGCTGCGGCTGCGCCGCATCGCCCCCACCGTGCTGATCTCCGGCACGTCGCCCGAGATCCTGCTGGCCCGCCTGCGCGAACTGGGCTTCGCGCCCGCCGCCGAGTCCGCGGAGGGCGCCGTGCTGACGGCGGCGGCGACCAGCCACCGCACCCCGCCGCGCACCGCGCCCGAGCCCGTGCCGGACGGCCCGCCGGCCGCCGACGAGCGGCTGCTGACGGCGGCCGTCCGCGCCATCCGGGCGGGCGACGACAGCGGCGGGAGCCCGAGGGCGACGGCGTCCGGCGCCCCGGCCGGCGGGCGGACGGCGGTACCGGCCCCGTTCGGTGCGCTGCCGCGTACCTCTCCCGCCGACACCCTGGCCGTCCTGCAGGCGGCGGCGCTCACCGGCGCGCTGGTACGGATCGGCTACGTCGGCGCGGACGGCATCGCGGGGCAGCGGATCCTCGCCCCGGTCCGGGTGGAGGGCGGCTTCGTGACGGCGTTCGACCACACGGCCGAGGAGGTCCGCACCTATCCGCTGCACCGCATCACCGGGACGGCGGAACTGCCCGAGGGTTAGCCGGGGCTGCCGTGCGGCAGTTGACTTCAAGCGACGTTGAAGTATGAGGGTGGTGCCATGACCACGCAGAGCGGCCGGACGGCCGACGACACCGCCGCCATCGCCACCCTCATCAGCCGCTACTTCCGGGCCCTGGACGAGCGCGACTTCGACGAGGCCGGGGAGTGGGCCAGGCCCTTCCACACCGACGACGTCGAGGCCCTCTTCCCGGTCGGCCGCACGCGCGGGCACCCGGCGGTGACCCGGCAGACCGAACAGGCGCTGCGCCGCTTCGCGCGCACCCACCACCTGAGCGCCGACGTCCTCACCGACACCGACCCGGCGACAGGACGGGCCACCGCCGCCTGGAACGCCCTCATGACCCACATCCACCACGACCCGGCGCGCGGCGTCTTCACCGTCGGCGGCCGGTGCCGCGCCGAGCTGGTCCACACCGAACCGGAGGGCTGGCGGTTCCGGCGGATGTCCATCGAGGCGGTGTGGACCACGGGCGAGCCCCCCGTCCTGCCCTGACAGCCGCCCCACCGTCAGCACTGCCGCCCGTAACCCTCAGGCGCCTGTCCGCTTGCTGCCAGCGGGCGGCGCGTACGGCGCGCGGCCACCGGGGACATCCGGTCCGAACCCCCGCACCCACGGACCGACCTCGGGAGGACCACCCGTGCGTTCCCTCCGCATCGCCCTGCTCGCGCTCGCGGCACTCATCGTCTCGATGCTGCTGCCCGGCACGGCCGGCGCCGACCCCGCCACGGCCGCCGCGCCCACCTTCAAGGCACCCTTCGGCTGCGGCCAGACCTGGACGTACAGCCACCACTCCGCCGAGGTACGGCGCGCCCTGGACTTCGTGCGCACCGACGGCGGGGCCACCGCGGGCGCGCCGGTCCTCGCCTCCGCCGCCGGCACCGCCACCCGGCACAGCCAGGCCGGCGGCGCCGGCAACTACATCGTCATCGACCACGGCGGGGGCTGGCGCACGTACTACTTCCACCTCGCCGTGTACTCCGTGCCCCACGGCGCCGCCGTTGCCCAGGGCCAGCAGATCGGCACCACCGGCTCCACCGGCAACTCCTCCGGCGCCCACATCCACTACGAGCAGCTGCTGAACGGCGTCGGCCAGGACATCCGCATCAACGGGACGGCCCTGCCCTACCCCGGGTCCTACCACCAGCGGTACCTGACCAGCGACAACGGCTGCGGCGGCGGGGGCCGCTACTGGGTCGACACCTTCGCCCAGACCCAGGGCTACGCCGCGCCGAACACCGCCTCCCCGCAGGGCGTGCTGCTCCAGGGCACCCACTACGTGTACTGCAAGGTGTGGGGCGCCCGCTACGACGGCGTGTACGGCCACAACCACTGGTGGCTGCGCACCGACCTCGACCGGACCCACCCGGGCGGCAACGGGCGCGGCGCGTACGTACCGGCCTACTACCTCTCCCGCTGGGGCAACGACGAGGCCCGGGACAACAGCGGCAACGTGATCCCCGACTGCTGAGGACGGAGCGGCCCTAGGGTGACGGCATGCGCACGCCGATCGACGTACCGCGGCCCCTGACGGACTCCTACCGGCAGTACCACGGCGAGCGGGGTCTGGAGTGGATCGCCGCCCTGCCCCGCCTGGCCGCCGGCCTGCTGGAGCGCTGGGACCTGCGCCCGGACGGGCCGCCGGCGCACGGCGTGTGCGCGCTGGTGCTGCCGGTGGTCCGCGCCGCCGACGGCACGCCGGCGGCGTTGAAGCTCCAGATGGTGGACGAGGAGACGGTGGGCGAGTCCCTCGCCCTGGCCGCCTGGGAGGGGAACGGCGCCGTCCGGCTGCTGGCGCACGACGCGGCGAGCGGCTCCCTGCTGCTGGAGCGGCTCGCCCCGCGCTCCCTGGCCGACGTGCCGGACCTCCCCGCCGCCCTGGAGACGCTGTCCCTGCTGCTGGCCCGCCTGGTCACCGCACCGCCGCCGCCCGGCCTGCGCACCCTGGCCGACATCGGCGCCCGGATGCTGGAGCGCGCCCCGGCGGCGATCGCGGCGTTCCCCGACCCCGGCCACCGCGCCCTGTACACCGACTGCGCCGCCGCCCTGCGCGAGGTGCTGCCGGAGCCGGGCGGGGCGCTGCTGCACTGGGACCTGCACTACGCGAACGTGCTGGCGGGGGAGCGCGAGCCCTGGCTGGCGATCGACCCCAAGCCGCTGATCGGCGACCCGGGCTTCGAACTCCTGCCCGCCCTGTTCAACCGTTTCGCGGAGATCGAGGCCGCGCCCGACCCGGCCCGCGCCGTCCGCCGCCGGTTCGACCTGATGACGGAGGTCACCTCCCAGGAGCGCCCCCGGGCCCGCGCCTGGACCCTGGCCCGCATCCTGCAGAACGGCCTGTGGGCGGCGGAGGCCGGAACGAGGGCCGCGCCCCCGGATCACATCCTGATGTACGAGGCGCTGCGGCACACTGGAAGCTTGGCCTAGGGGAGATACCCGGGGGAGACGGAGGTACAGCGCGTGTCAGGGCCGCTCATTGTGCAAAGCGACAAGACGCTCCTGCTCGAAGTGGATCACGAGCGGGCCGAGGAGTGCCGGCGGGCCATCGCGCCCTTCGCCGAGCTGGAGCGGGCCCCGGAGCACATCCACACCTACCGGGTGACCCCGCTGGGGCTGTGGAACGCGCGGGCCGCGGGGCACGACGCCGAGCAGGTCGTCGACGCCCTGGTGACGCACTCGCGCTACCCGGTGCCGCAGTCGCTGCTGGTCGACGTGGCGGAGACCATGGCGCGCTACGGGCGGCTCAGCCTCGTCAAGCACCCGGCGCACGGTCTGGTCCTGCAGAGCACCGACCGGCCGGTGCTGGAGGAGATCCTCCGTTCCAAGCGCATCAAGCCGCTGGTCGGGGAGCGGATCGACGCCGATCAGGTGGCCGTGCACCCCTCCGAGCGCGGCCAGATCAAGCAGGCGCTGCTCAAGCTGGGCTGGCCGGCCGAGGACCTGGCCGGGTACGTGGACGGTGAGGCGCACCCCATCGAGCTGGCGGAGGACGGCTGGAGTCTGCGCCCGTACCAGCGGCAGGCGGTGGACGGGTTCTGGCACGGTGGTTCCGGGGTGGTCGTGCTGCCCTGTGGCGCCGGGAAGACGCTGGTGGGGGCGGGCGCGATGGCGACCGCCAAGTCCACCACGCTGATCCTGGTGACGAACACCGTCTCGGCGCGGCAGTGGAAGTCCGAGCTGATGCGCCGGACCAGCCTGACCGAGGAGGAGATCGGCGAGTACAGCGGCACCCGCAAGGAGATCCGGCCGGTCACCATCGCCACGTACCAGGTGCTGACGGTGAAGCGGAAGGGCGTGTACCCGCATCTGGAGCTGTTCGACTCCCGGGACTGGGGCCTGGTCGTCTACGACGAGGTGCATCTGCTGCCGGCGCCGGTCTTCAAGTTCACCGCCGACCTCCAGGCGCGCCGGCGGCTGGGGCTGACGGCGACGCTGGTGCGCGAGGACGGGCGCGAGTCGGACGTGTTCTCGCTGATCGGCCCGAAGCGCTTCGACGCGCCGTGGAAGGAGATCGAGGCGCAGGGGTACATCGCGCCGGCGGACTGCGTGGAGGTACGGGTCGATCTGACCGAGTCGGAGCGGCTGGCGTACGCGATGGCGGAGGCCGAGGAGAAGTACCGTTTCTGCGCCACCACCGACTCCAAGCGCCGCGTCACCGAGGCCCTGGTGCGCAAGCACGCGGGGCAGCAGACCCTCGTCATCGGCCAGTACATCGATCAGCTGGACGAGCTGGGCGAGTCGCTCGGCGCCCCGGTGATCAAGGGGGAGACCAGCAACGCGCAGCGCGAGAAGCTCTTCCAGGCGTTCCGGGAGGGCGAGCTGAGCGTGCTGGTGGTCTCCAAGGTCGCGAACTTCTCCATCGACCTGCCGGAGGCCACGGTCGCCATCCAGGTGTCCGGGACCTTCGGGTCGCGCCAGGAGGAGGCCCAGCGGCTGGGCCGGGTGCTGCGCCCCAAGGCGGACGGGCACGAGGCCCGCTTCTACTCGGTGGTCGCCCGGGACACCATCGACCAGGACTTCGCCGCCCACCGGCAGCGCTTCCTCGCCGAGCAGGGCTACGCCTACCGGATCATGGACGCCGGCGAGCTGCGGGAATCCCCTGAGCCGGATGGTGCCTGAGCGGTCCGGCAACGCCCGCGTCCGTGTCGACGCGGCCCAGCAGCACCACCTCGAACGCCGAGCCCAGCCACACCCGGGTGGCGCGCAGCGCGTTCCCCAGCCGGTGCCTGGGGTGTGGCAGGGGCCCGGTGGCGGAGGCCCCGTGGGTTCCGTGAACCGTCGTGGTACTCATGCCTCCAGCGTGCTCCCGGTCACAGGGGTACGTCATCGGTCTTTCGACCTAATGTCCGACTGTGTCCCCTTAAGGGGTGCCTCAGGGGTGCCACGGGCCCCGGAGAAAGGGTTTGCGTTCGCAGCGGGCCGCGCCTAAGGTGCTGCGTCTGCCTCCCTCCCGGTCGGGAGTGGAGCCGGCCGCACGGTAACCGGCCGGCACCCCCTTTCTCGTCACTTTCGCCCCGGAGGCTTCGCCATGCCCGCGGACCAGCCGTCCCCCTCCACCCCCCTGGACGCGGAGCGCGCCCACCTCGCGGCCTCCCGCGCGGCGCTGCGCACCATGCGCGCCGAGGCGGAGGGCCTGGACATCAGCGATGTCACCGCGAACTGGGTCAACGCCGAGGTGCTCGCCTCCGAGCTCGCCCAGCGCATCAAGTCCCTGGCAGACCTGGCCCACACCCCGCTGTTCTTCGGCCGCGTCGACTACGAGCACGACCTGGGCGAGGCGGACGACGAGACCGGCCGCCGCTTCTACATCGGCCGCCGGCACGTGCACGACGCGCACGGCGACCCCATGGTCATCGACTGGCGGGCCCCCGCCTCCCGCCCCTACTACGGCGCCTCGAAGAAGGACCCGCAGGACGTCGCGCTGCGCCGCCGCTTCGGCTACGACGGCGGCGAGCTGACCGCCTACGAGGACGAGCACCTCACCGACCCGGCGGAGGCCGAGCGCTCCTCGGCGCTGCTCCAGCGCGAGATCGAGAAGCCGCGCGTGGGCCCGATGCGGGACATCGTGGCCACCATCCAGCCCGAGCAGGACGAGATCGTCCGGGCCGGGCTGAGCGGCTCGGTGTGTGTGCAGGGGGCGCCGGGCACCGGGAAGACGGCGGTCGGCCTGCACCGGGTCGCGTACCTGCTGTACGCCTACCGCGACCGGCTCGCCCGCAGCGGCACCCTGGTGATCGGACCGAACCGGTCCTTCCTGCGCTACATCGAGCAGGTGCTGCCGGCGCTCGGCGAGCTGGAGGTCAAGCAGGCGACGGTCGATGACCTGGTGGCCGGCGGCGGCATCGAGATCCGGGGCACCGACCCCTCCGGCACGGCCCGCCTCAAGGGCGACGCCCGGATGGCGGAGGTGCTGCGCCGCGCCGTGCGTTCCGGGGTGCGCACCACCCCGGCCGAGGGCGTGGTGGTGGTGCGCGGCTCGCGGCGCTGGCGGGTGCCGGTGGACGAGATCGCCGCGATCGTGACGGAGCTGCTGGCCCGCGACATCCGGTACGGGGCGGCCCGCGACGCGCTGCCGCAGCGGATCGCGCACGCCGTGCTGGTCCAAATGGAGGCGGCCGGGGAGGCGCCGGATGACCGGGTGCAGAACGCGGTGGCCCGTAACCCCGCCGTGAAGGCCGTGGTCAAGGAGGTGTGGCCGCTGGTCGACCCCGTGAAGCTGGTGCTGCGGCTGCTGTCGGACGCGGAGTTCCTGGCCCGGGCGGCCGAGGGGATTCTGGACGAGGAGGAGCAGAAGCATCTGCTGTGGGAACGCCCGGCGCGCGGGGTGAAGTCGGCGCGCTGGTCACCGGCCGACGCGGTCCTGATCGACGAGGCGCGCGACCTGATCGAGCGGACCGGGTCGCTGGGGCATGTGGTGCTCGACGAGGCGCAGGACCTGTCGCCGATGCAGTACCGGGCGGTGGGGCGCCGGTGCAGCACGGGTTCGGTGACGGTACTGGGCGACATCGCGCAGGGCACCACGCCGTGGGCGACCTCGGGGTGGGAGGAGGCGCTGGCGCATCTGGGCAAGCCGGAGGCGGTGGTGGAGGAGCTGACGCAGGGGTTCCGGGTGCCGCGCAAGGTGATCGCGTACGCGTCGCGGCTGCTGCCGGCGATCGCGCCCGAGCTGTCGGAGGCGACCTCCATCCGGGACTCGGAGGGCTCGCTGGTCCTGCGCGAGGTGCCGGTGGAGGAACTGGACGGGGCGGCGGTGGCGGCGTGCCGGGAGGCGCTGGAGCGGGAGGGCTCGGTGGGCCTGATCGCGGCGGACGCGCGCGTCCCGGTGCTGTCGGCCGCGCTGACGGCGGCCGGGCTCGCCCATCTCACGCCGGGGCAGGAGACATCGGAGTCGGCGCGGCTGACGCTGGTGCCCGCGTCGCTGGCCAAGGGCCTGGAGTACGACTACGTGGTGCTGGACGAGCCGGCGGCGGTCGTGGACGGCGAGCCGGACGAACGGACCGGGCTGCGGCGGCTGTACGTGGCGCTGACCCGTGCGGTGTCGGGGCTGACGGTGGTGCACGCGACGCCGCTGCCGGGGGAGTTGGCCGCGGGCTGACCCCCCGGGGCCCGGGTGACCCCGGGGCGGGGTGAACCAGCTGCTCGGTACGCGCGTCCGATACCCGAACGCGCGGAGACGACGGGGGAGACGGAATGCCGGAGGCACGGGAGCGGGTGGGGCGGGTGGCCAACCCGGTGACGGCCGGGCTGGCGGTGGTGATGGTGCTGGTCTGGCTGCCCGTGCTGGGCGATGCCGGGGACAGCGGGCCGGCCGCGGGGTTGCCGCTCCTTGTGTCCGCCATGCCCTCGTTCGCCCTGATCACGGTCGTGGGGAACCTGTTCTGGGAGAACGGCCGCCCGGACGGGTTCGTGGTCCCGGCCATGGTGGCCGCCCAGGCGATGAATGTGCTGGTGGGCGGCGCGGTGTACGGGGAGGTCCGTGCGGCGTGGCGGGCCCGGAAGCGGCTCGGCCACCCCGGGCCGGGGGCCGGCTGAGGGGGCGCCGGGCCGGCGCGGACGGGGGTTCTCCGTACGGTCCCGTGGCTCAGGGCACCCCGCACAGCCGCAGGACGGCCGTGGTGGTGACCGCCGCGAGGACGACCACGGGCAGCGGGGCGCGGCGTACGGCCAGCACGGCGGCGACCAGGACCCCGGCGGGGCGTGACCAGCCGGCCGCGCCCTGGCCCTCGGTGAGCGCGGCGGTGGCCACCAGTGCGATGAGCAGCAGGGTCGCGGCGTCGGTGAGCAGGGCGCGGGTGCGGTCGCCCAGAGCGAGGCGGTCGTGCAGCAGCGGGCCCGCGAGCCGGAAGGCGAGGGTGCCGCCGGCCAGGACGGCGATGGCGGTCAGCGGCAGCGTCACGGTGTCTCCGATGCGGGCGGTGCGGGCGGTGCGGGCGGTGCCGCCGGGGCAGGTGGCCCGGGTGGTGCCTTCGGCGGCGGGGTGGCGCGGAGCAGGGTGAGGGGGAGCGCGGCGAGCGCGAGTAGCACCGGCACTCCGGTCGGCAGCAGCGGGGTGGTGGCGACGGCGAGTACGGCGCCCACCAGCGCGGCCCGGCGGCGGGCGCGCTGCCCGTCGCCGCGTCCGGTGAGGGAGGGCAGCACCAGCGAGAGCAGGATGGCGGGCAGGGCCGCGTCCAGGCCCAGCGCGTCGGTGTCGCCGAGGATGTCGCCGGCCAGCGCGCCCAGGACGGTGGCGGCGTTCCACACGAGGAAGGTGGCGATGTTGCCGGCCCAGAAGGCGGCCCGGCGCAGGGCCGGGTCCTGGTGCCGCAGGACGAAGCCGACCGAGGCGTCGGTGAGGGTGTGCGCGCCGATGAGCCGGCTCCACCAGCGGGAGCCGAACGAGCCGGCCACGGCGAAGCCGAACGGCAGCAGCCGTGCGTTGAGCACCAGGCCCGCCAGGACGGCGGCCACCGCTCCGCCGCCCGCGAAGATCACCCCCACGGTCACGAACTGGGAGGCGCCCGCGAACACGAACAGGGACATGACGACGGGCACCCACAGGGGGAGCCCGCCGGAGACCGCGATGGCGCCGAAGGAGGCGCCGATGAGGGAGTAGGCGACGGAGATCAGCACGATGGCCCGTTGGCTGTCGCGATCGAGCGTTCGCCATATCGAAAGCATGTCCAGTAGAGTGAACGCACAGGAGGCCGTTCGTCAAGGCGAACAGCCGGTAGCGCCCACCGAACGACAAGGAGCCGTCAGTGGACCTCATCGGCACCATCGCGGCCTCGATCCGCCGCGAGCGGAACCGGACCGGCCTGTCCCTGACCGAGGTCGCCCGGCGCGCCGGGATCGCCAAGTCGACCCTGTCCCAGCTGGAGAACGGCACCGGAAATCCCAGCGTGGAGACGCTGTGGGCGCTGGGGGTGGCGCTCGGCGTCCCGTTCAGCCACCTCGTGGACCCGCCCCGCCCCGTCACCCGGGTCATCCGGGCCGGCGAGGGCCCGGCGACCCGCTCCGAACACGCCGACTACACGGCGGTCGTCCTGGCCACCTGCCCGCCCGGCGCGCGCCGGGACATCTACCGGATCCTCATCGAGCCGGGCGAGCCCCGGATCTCGGACCCGCACATGCCGGGCACGGTCGAACACGCCGTCCTGGCCACCGGGCACGCCCTGATCGGCCCCGCCGACGCCCCCGAGGAACTGCACCCAGGGGACTACATCTCCTACCCGGGCGACGCCCCCCACACCTTCCGCGCCCTGGCCCCGGACACCTCGGCCGTGATGGTGATGGAACACATCTGAGCGACTGAATCGCCCGGCCGAATCGGCTACAGCCCGCGACATACCTCGCGACGATTGCCGACCTTGACGACGGGAATGACCAGCTCTCCGTTGTCGACGCTGTAGGCAACGCGATAGGCGCCGACCCGAAGACGGTAGAGCCCTTCGTGGCCGCTCAGCTTCTTGATGTCGGCATCCTGGCTGTAGGGGTCGTCCCCCAGCGCGGTAAGGGCGGCCAGAATGCGCATCGCGGTGGGCTGGTCGATGCCGCGCAACTGTCTGTGCGCCGCGGTGGTGAAGCGGAACGCGTACGTCATGCCGTTGCGGTTCCCTTGCCGCCTTCCTCGCCGAAGAGGTCAGCCAGCAGTTCGCCCATGCTGACCGTCTCGTCCCCGAGATGTGCCACCGCCTCACGGGCCAGCAATGCGTCCGCGGCGTCTTCCAGCGCCTCGTACTCGTGGATCGGCACCAGTGCCGCCACCGGAGCGCCGTTCCTGGTGATCACGGTGGCGTCCCCGGCCTCGGCCCGGTTGATGAGCGTGGCGAGTTGGGCCCTGGCCTCAGGGACACTGACCGCATCATTCACGCGACCCAATGTACGCATCAACGTGTGTACACAAGGGACCCCGATGCGCCCGGCCCACCGGCGGGCGCAGGCCGCCGTCAGCCGTTGAGCAGCACCAGCGCGCCGATGGCCATCGCGGCCACCGCGATGCCGCCCTGCTTGATCTTGGGGCCGCGCCGGGCGGTGCGGTTCATGACGGTGGCCACCAGCAGCATCGTGCCGCCCGCGAGCAGGCCCCAGGCGCCGATGTGTTCGAGTACGGACATGGGCCCGAGTGTAGGCGGGTGATCAGCGGCCGTACATCGCCGCGTTCGCTCCGTTCGTCCCCGCCCCGTCCGCCCCGTCCGCCCCGTCCGCCCCGTCCGCCGCGTTCGCCGTCCCCGCCCCGTCCGCCGCCTCGTCCAGGGCCCGCCGCCAGGTCCGGACCGCCGCCGCCGACACCGGGGCCGCCCAACTGCCGCCCTCACGCGCCGCGCCGCCGATGTGGAAGGCGTCCACCCCGGCTGCCCGCAGCGCCGGGAGGTGGCCGAGCCGCAGCCCGCCGCCCGCCATCAGCCGGGGCCCGCCGCCCGCTGCCGCGGCCTCCGCGCACAGCACCGGCAAACCGTCCGTCACCCCGCCTGCCGCGCCGGCCGTCAGCACCGTGTCCAGGCCCGGCAGCCCGCGCAGCGCGGCCCGCGCCGCGAGGCGGTCGGCGCTGTGGTCCAGCGCCCGGTGGAACGTCCAGGGCGCGCCTCCCAGCTCCCGCGTCAGGGCGCGTACGGCGGTCAGGTCCACCGCCCCGCCCCCGTCCAGGAAGCCGAGGACGAACTCCCGCGCCCCGGCCGCCCGCAGCGTCCGGGCCGCCTCGCCCAGCCGCTCCGTCCCGGCCGCGCCGAACCCGGCCCCGGAGCGCAGCATCACCCGTACCGGCAGCGCCGTCGCGGCCAGGACGGCGGCGACCGTCGCCGCGTCGGGGGTCAGCCCGTCGTACTCCATGCCGGTCACCAGCTCGATGCGATCCGCCCCGCCCTCCCACGCGGCGCGGGCGTCCTGTGCGGTGAGGGCGATGACTTCGAGGAGCGGCCGGGTGACAGACATGGCTGAGCCCTTCCCCGGCGGGGGCGCCGTGATGCGGCCGGACGCGGGCGAAGACGGCGGGGCCGTGAACGGCGGCCGGTTTGCGTGCACAATGCCGGGGTGAGTGGTCATGAGGACGACAGCGCGCTGATCGTACGGTTCCCGGGGCCGCCCGCCCTGGCCCAGGAGTTGCTGGGGCGCTGGCGGGAGCCGCACCGCAGGTATCACACGGTCGGCCATCTGCGGGACGTGCTGGACCGCCTGGAGGAACTGGACGTCCAGCGGTACGCGGCCGACCCGGACGCGGTACGGCTCGCCGCCTGGTTCCACGACGCCGTCTACGACCCGCGCGAGGCCGCGACCAACGAGGAGGAGAGCGCCGAACTCGCCGAGGACCGGCTGCCGCCGGGCGGGTGCGGCGCCGAGGTCGCCCGGCTGGTACGGCTCACCGCCACCCACGACGCCGGCCCCGGGGACACCAACGGCGCGGCGCTGTGCGACGCCGACCTCGGGGTGCTGGCCGGCTCACCGGCCCGGTACGCCGCCTACGCCGCCGAGGTCCGCCAGGAGTACGGCTTCGTGCCGGACGCCGCCTTCCGCACCGGCCGCGCCGATGTGCTGCGCCGGCTGCTCGCGCTGCCGCGTCTCTTCCACACCCCGCACGGCGCGGCCCACTGGGAGGCCACCGCCCGCTACAACGTCGCGGCGGAGCTCGCGCTGCTCACCGGCTGACCCGCCGTACCGCCGGCCACCACCCGCGAGCGCCGCACCGACAGCCGGGACTGCGCGAAGGCCAGTCCGAGCCCGCCGAGGGCGATCAGCGCGCCCACCCACGCGGTCCACGTGTAGCCGAACCCGGCGTTGATGACCAGGCCGCCCACCCACGGGCCCAGCGTGTTGCCCAGGTTGAACGACGAGGTGGCGGTCGCGCCGGCCAGGGTGGGGGCGCCCTCGGTCACGTTGAAGATCCGGGCGTTCAGGGCCGGGGCGCACAGGAACGAGGCGAAGCCCAGCAGTCCGGCCAGCAGCACCGCCGCCACCGGGAACTGGGCGGTCAGCGCCAGCACGGCCAGTACCGTCGCGGCGCCGCCCAGGCCCGCGTACAGGGTGCCGAACATGTGCGCGTCCGCGACCCGCCCGCCGACGATCGTGCCGCCCAGCGCGCCCGCGCCGTACAGCACCAGGACGCCCGGGACCCAGGACTCGCTGAGGCCGGTCACATCGGTCAGCAGCGGCGCGAGGTAGGAGAAGAGGCAGAACGTTCCGGCGGCGAACAGCACCGTGGTCGCCATCGCCAGCAGCACCGCGCCGTCCCGGTAGACGCGCAGTTCCTCGCGGAGCCGGGGGCGTGCCGGGGCCTCGCCGTCCGCCGTCTCGCGGTCCCTGGGGACGAAGAGCACGACACCCACCAGCGCGACCGCCGTCATGAGGGTCACCGCCCAGAACGAGGACCGCCAGCCCAGGTGCTGGCCCAGGAACGCCCCGCCGGGCACCCCCGCGATGTTGGCGATGCTCAGGCCGCCGATCATCACCGCCATGGCCCGGGCCCTGGCGTCCACCGGCACCAGCGAGATCGCCACGGCCGCGCCCACCGCCCAGAAACCGGCGCAGGCCAGCGCGCTCACCACCCGGGAGGCGAACAGCAGCGCGTACCCGTCCGCGAGCGCCCCCACCACATGGCCGACGCCGAACGCCGCCAGCAGCCCGATCAGCGTCACCCGGCGCGGCAGCCGCTGCGTCGCCACCGCGAGCACCGGCGCGCCGACCACCATCCCGATCGCGAACGCCGAGATCAGCAGCCCGGCCGTCGGGATGGACACCTCCAGGTCGTCGGCCACCTCGGGCAGCAGCCCGGAGAGCATGAACTCCGAGGTGCCGAGGGCGAAGACCGCCACCCCCAGGATGAGGACGGCGGTGGGCAGCCGGGTACGGGAGGCCGGCGGGGTCGCCGGGACGGAGGCCGGGGCGGCGTCAGTGGATTCAGGCACGGGAGGGCCAACAGTCGCCGTCGCCGTACGCATTCCTGGGCCCGCAGTGATCCGGGCCACGCCGCGCGGCGGCCCGTTCCCGCACACTGGGCGCATGGCACTGACCGTTGGATTCGACCTCGACATGACGCTCATCGACTCGCGGCCCGGGATCCGCGCCACCTACGAGAAGCTGTCGGCCGAGACCGGCGTCGCCATCGACGCGGCGCTCGCCGTCACCCGGCTCGGGCCGCCGCTGGAGGAGGAACTGGCGTACTGGTTCCCCGCCGGGCACATCCCGGAGATGGCCGACCGCTACCGCGCCATGTACCCCGAGTACGCGATCCCCGGCACCCCCGCCATGCCCGGCGCGGCCGAGGCCATCGCCGCCGTGCACGCGCGCGGCGGCCGGGCGATCGTGGTCACCGCCAAGTACCAGCCCAACGCGGAGCTCCACCTGGACCGGCTCGGGCTGCGCGCGGACGCGCTCATCGGCTCGCTGTGGGCCGAGGAGAAGGCGACCGCGCTGCGCGAGCACGGCGCCACGGTGTACGTCGGCGATCACATCGGGGACGTACGGGGCGCCGCGGCGGCCGGGGCGCACTCGGTCGCGGTGGCCACCGGCCCCTACGACGCGGCGGCGCTGACCGAGGCCGGGGCCGGCACCGTGCTGCCGGACCTGACGCACTTCCCCGGCTGGCTGGAGGGCTACGGCGCGACCGACTGAGCGGCCGCCACCGGTTGCACGGCGGCGGCCGTCGCCCGGTCCCTGCGGCGCTGCTGGGCCACCGAGCGCAGCAGCCCGCAGGCGGCGACGGCGAATCCTAGGCCCATCAGCATCGACACCGCGTACGCGGCCGTGGGGAAGGGTTCTGTTCCGGCGAAGAGGGGAATGAAGGTGATCAGGGTCGCGACCGCGCCCACGGCGAAGATCACGCCGCCGATCCGTACCAGCAGATCCCCACGATCGAGGGTGTTGTCATTGGAGCCGCTCACCCCTCAAGAGTGAAGTGTGACCCCGCCTTCTGGCAAGAAAAGCCATTCACCTTGATCGTGAAGGGTGGGAGCATGGGATCCGGGACGTGGGTCGGTGGCCTCTTGCCAGGGGCGCTTCGGCGATTAGCCTTGGAACAGCGGGTCCTTGTGGGCCCGCCGCGTTGTGTATTGCTCTTGTGATGGTTCCTGCGGACGAGTGCGAGGACGAGGACACGTGCCTACCGGCAAGGTCAAGTGGTTCAACAGCGAGAAGGGCTTCGGCTTCCTCTCCCGCGACGACGGCGCTGACGTCTTCGTCCATTCCTCCGCCCTGCCCAGTGGCGTCGACAGCCTCAAGCCCGGCCAGCGCGTCGAGTTCGGCGTCGTCGCCGGCCAGCGCGGTGACCAGGCGCTGTCGGTGGTCGTCCTGGACCCGGTGCCCTCGCTCGCCGCGCAGCAGCGCCGCAAGCCCGATGAGCTGGCCTCGATCGTGCAGGACCTGACCACCCTCCTGGAGAACGTCACCCAGCAACTGGAGCGCGGCCGGTACCCGGACAAGGACAGCGGCCGGAAGATCGCGGGCATGCTGCGCGCGGTCGCCGATCAGCTCGACGTCTGACCCGTCGCCGCCGCTTGGGCGGATGCCGCCGCGGTGGCCTCCGGGGGCAGCAGCAGTTCCCCGGCCACCGGCGGCACCAGGCCCTGGCCCGCGGCCCTGGTCAGCAGCTCCCGTACCGCCGCGTGGCCGGAGTCGCCCAGCTCCGCCGTGAAGTCGTTCACGTACAGCCCGATGTGCTGGTCCGCCACGGCCGGGTCCATCTCCTGGGCGTGCGCCAGGACGTACTCCCGGGACGCCGCCGGGTCCGCCCACGCCTGCCGCACCGAGGCGCGGATGGCGTCGCTGATCGCCGTCAGCCGCTCGGTGCCCAGGGACCGCTTGCCGATGATCGCGCCCAGCGGGATCGGGTGCCCGGTGGTGGACTCCCAGAACTCGCCCATGTCGGCGAGCTTGTGCAGCCCGTACCCCTGGTACGTGAACCGCGCCTCGTGGATGACCAGGCCCGCGTCCACCACCCCGTCGCGGACCGCCGGCATGATCTCGTGGAAGGGCAGCACCCGGATCTCGCCGATGCCGGGCGCCGGCACGCTCTCCGCCGCCCACAGCCGGAAGAGCAGATACGCGGTGGACCGCTCGCTCGGGACGGCCACGGTCTTGCCGACCAGCGACGCGCCGGGCTCGCGGGTGAGCACCAGCGGACCGCAGCCACGGCCCAGCGCCCCACCGCAGGACAGCAGCGCGTACTCCTCCAGCACCCAGGGCAGGACGGCGTAGGAGACCTTCAGCAGCTCGCCCTCGCCGCGCTCGGCCAGGCCGTTGGTGATGTCGATGTCGGCGAAGTCCACGCTCACCGGCGGCGCGCCCGCGACCAGGCCGTGCGACCAGGCGTGGAAGACGAAGGTGTCGTTGGGGCAGGGGGAGTGGCGGAGCGTCAGCGTTCCGGTGGGCGTACCGGTGTCCGTCATGGTGCGGTGCTCCGTTCTGCCGTCGGTGCCCCGAGGCCGTCCTCCAGGACGGGGACCATCCTGGCAAACGCCTCGGTGAGCGCGGTCAGCGCCTCCCCGATCCGCCAGGCGGCGCGGTCGCGCGGGCCCACGGCGTTCGAGACGGTACGGATCTCCAGCACCGGTACGCCGGCCCGGGCGGCGGCCTCGGCCACCCCGAACCCCTCCATCGCCTCGGCGGCGGCCCCCGGATGGCGCCGGACCAGTTCGGCGGCGCGGGCCGCCGTGCCGGTCGCGGTGGAGACGGTGAGCACCGGGGCGTGCACGGCGCCCAGCGCCGCGGCCACGGCCGGGGAGAGGCCGGGGTCCGCCGGGTACGCGGCGATGCCGAATCCCAGGGCGCCCAGGTCGGTGAAGCCCTCCGGGCCCTCGCCCGGGGTCTGCGCACCCAGGTCGGCGGCGACGAGCGTTGAGGCCACCACCGCGTCGCCGATCCCGGCGTGCGGCGCGATGCCGCCGCCGATGCCGGCCGAGATCACCAGGTCGAACGGGGCGGGGCCGGAACCGGCGAGCGCGAAGGCCGTCGCGGCGGCGGCCGCGGCCGGACCCGCGCCGGCGGCCAGCACCGCGTACCGCCCGGCGCCCGCGCCGGCATCGGCATCACCGGCACCGTCGGCGCCCACCGCCCGCAGCACCGCGTCCCGCTCGGCGGCCACGGCCGTCACCACCAGGACGCGGCCCACGGCCGGCTCAGCCCTCGCTGTCGGGGCTCAGCTGGGCGTTCCACACGCCCTTGACGCTGTCGTACAGGGCGGCCTGCACCGCTTCCTGGCCCTCGGCCTGGGCGATGGCGGTCAGCTTCTCCAGGCTGAAGTCCTCGGTCACCTCGGCGACCGACACCCGCAGCGTGCCGTCGCCGGACTGCTGCATCGCGTTCTGCGACAGCGACCACAGCAGGTCGCCGGAGAGCGTGCGGTAGGTGCTGGTGTAGCGCTGGTACTCGATCGGCTGGTCGTTGACGAACAGCAGCCAGCCCGAGTCGGCGACCTTCGGGTCCACGCCGATCCGGAACGCGTCGCCGGTGTTGTAGTCGAAGACCGGTACGTCCGTGGCGGCCGTCAGGCACTTCTGCGCCTGCTCCGCGCCCAGCGTCTCGCCGTGGCCGTAGCAGTCGGCGTCCGCCTCGGGGGAGGTGGTGTTCGTGTTGAGCGTGAAGTGCGCGTTGGGCGTCGGCTTCTCACAGGCCGACAGGACGACGAGGCCCAGCGACACGGCGCCGACGGCGGCAGCGGTACGAATGGCCCGTCGGCCCCGGCTCCTGGAGATCGCAGTCATGCGGGCAGATTACCGGGCAGCCCCGCTCACCTCACGCGCGGGTGCGGGGAGCCGCGCCGCGCGGTCGCCAGCAGGCTGCCCATGGTGGGCACCGCCCCGGCCACCACCAGGACCGCCGCGACCGCCATCCCCAGGGTGCCGTTGAGCGGCAGGGCCATCGCGATGGCGCCGCCGATCACCCACGCCATCTGCACCATCGTCTCGGAACGGGCGAATGTGGAGGTGCGCACCACTTCCGGGACATCGCGCTGAATGATCGCGTCCAGCGACAACTTGCCCATCGCCTGGCAGATTCCTGCCACGGCGCTCACCGCCGTCACCGTCGCCAGCCCGTACGCCACCACCGCCGCCACCGTCGAGGCCAGCGCCAGCACCATCATCATCAGCAGGATCGCCTCGGGCGCCCGGTCCCGCAGCCAGGAGCCCAGCACATTGCCCAGACCGTTGCCCAGACCGGCCGCCACCCCCACGATGCTCAGCGACACGGCGGGCGACAGTCCGGAAAGGCCGTGCTCGCGCAGCAGGAACGCCAGGAAGAACAGCAGGAAGCCGGTCAGGCAGCGCAGCGAGGAGTTCGCCACCAGCGCCTTCAGCACCGGGGTGTCCATCCCCGCGCCCAGCAGCCGCGTCCCGCGCCCGGTCTCCTTCGTGCGCTCCGCCCGTTCGGCGCGCGAGCGGGTCAGCTCCGCCAGGTGCACCTCGCGCTCGCCGCGCGCCAGGTCCACCTTGTGCGGCAGCCGGAAGGACATCACCGCGCCCGCCACCGTGATCAGGAACGCCGCGTACAGCGGCCATTTCTCGCCCAGCGCGTTGAGCCCCAGCCCCACCGGTGCCGCCACCCCGGCCGAGATCAGCCCGGTCAGCGTGATCCGGGCGTTCGCCTTCACCAGCGAGATCTGGCCGGGCAGCAGCCGTGGCACGACGGCGGCCCGCACGATGTTGTACGCCTTGGACGCCACCATCACGCCCAGCGCCGCCGGGTACAGCTCCAGGCTCGCCCCCGAGGCCACGGCGCTGGCGATCACCAGCGCGAGCATCCCGCGCACCAAAAGCGCCCCGGCCATCGCCGCCCGCCGGCCGTGCGGGATCCGGTCCAGCAGCGGGCCGATCACGGGGGCCAGCAGGACGAACGGCGCCATGGTGACGGCCAGGTACAGCGCCACCCGGCCCCGGGCCTCGCCGGTGGGGACGGAGAAGAAGATCGTGGAGGCCAGCGACATCGTGATGAGCATGTCGCCCGCCGAGTGCACGGCGTGCAGTTCGATCAGCTTGCCCAGACCGGATTCGCCCGCGCCCTGCGCGTGGGTGGCCTTCCTGACCCGGCGCCCCAGCGCCGTCGGTGGTCTGCGCAGGGCACGCCCGATGGCCCGGCCGGCTCGGGTGAGACGACCCGGGCCGGATCCGGTCTCGTTCCTGGCATCCGACGCGTCCGAGGTGCGGGCAGCAGCCACGGGCAGCAGCCTACGTCCTGAGCCGTCCCGCGCACCCAGGCTCGCGGCCCACGCGCCCCGGGTGTAACCCGTGCGGTAGCGTGGTCAGACGGTGCGCCTAGTCTCGAACAGTACGACGTCGCAGCGGCCGGACCTCCGTTCCGGGCCCGCTCCGTCAGCTCCGTCCGCCTTCAGGCGCCCGCACCGATCAACGGCGTAGGAGGGTCGATTCTTGTGAGTGCCGGGATGCGAAGCCGTACCCCCGACCGGCTGTGCGCGGAGGCTGTGGAACTGGCCCGCGACGCGGCGGCGGAGGCGGCTCGTCCGCAGCCGCTCGGACCCTATCTGGGGGCGGTCGCGGAAGGCGACCGCCTCGTCACCCATCTCTTCGAGAGCCAGGACCCCGGGTACCGGGGCTGGCGCTGGTCGGTGACGGTGGCCCGCGCCTCGCGGGCGAAGAACGTCACCGTGGACGAGGTCGTGCTGACCCCGGGCCCCTCCTCGCTGCTGGCGCCCGAGTGGGTGCCCTGGAGCGAGCGGCTGCGCCCGGGCGACCTGGGGCCCGGCGATCTGCTGCCGTCCGAGGCGGACGACCCGCGCCTGGAGCCCGGGTACGCGCCGGAGCCGGTCGAGGAACTGGAGGAACTGGAGCGGGCCGAGGCGCCCGCGGAGGGCGAGGCGCTGCCGGAACGTGCCAGCATCGCCGCCGTCGCCCGCGAACTGGGCATGGCCCGGCCCCGGGTGATGTCGCGGCTGGGCCTGGACGAGGCGGCCGAGCGCTGGGAGGAGCACTACGGGCCGCGCACCCCCATGGCGCAGGCGGCCCCCGCGTCCTGTGTGACCTGTGGCTTCCTGGTGCCGGTGGCGGGCTCGCTGCGCCGCTCCTTCGGTGTGTGCGGCAATGAGTTCTCCCCGGCGGACGGCCATGTGGTGGCGCTGTCCTACGGCTGCGGCGCCCACTCGGAGGCGGCCGTGGTCCCCACCCCGCCGCCCGCGCCCCAGCCGGTCATCGACCACATGACGGCCGACCCGCTGTGAACCCGTAACGGGGCCGGTGCCGGGGGCCGTTACGGGGCCGGGTCACGGCCTCCCGGCCCGGCGTGTCGGTGCGCACGGGTACTGTCGCTCCCGTGACCGTGACCCACGACGACCCGTTCGACACCGGACGGCTGCGGCAGACCGTCCTGAACGCCTGGAGCGCGTCCCCGGCGCGGTTCCGGGAGGACGCCAACGCCGAGGAGGACCTCGCCCGCGGCGGCTACCGCGACCGGGTGGTGGTCGAGCTGGCGCAGAACGCCGCCGACGCCGCCGCCCGTTCCGGCGCGCCGGGGCGGCTGCGGCTGGGCCTGCGCGACGGGGTGCTGGTCGCGGCCAACACCGGTGACCCGCTGGACGCGGCCGGGGTCGCCTCCCTGTCCACGCTGCGCGCCTCCGCCAAACGGGACGGCGAAGGACCGGGCGAGGGCGGGGGCGCCGCCGCGACCGTGGGCCGGTTCGGGGTCGGCTTCGCCGCCGTGCTGGCGGTCAGCGACGATCCCGCGATCGTCAGTTCCACGGGCGGGGTGCGCTGGTCGCTCGCCGACTCCACCGCGCTCGCCCGGGAGACCGCCGGCGACAACCCGGAGCTGATCGCGGAGCTTGAGCACCGGGCGGGCGGGCGGCACGCCGTACCGCTGCTGCGGCTGCCGTTCCCGCAGGCCCCCGACGATCCGCCGGCCGTGGTGCCCGAGGGGTACGACACCGCCGTGGTGCTGCCACTGCGCGACGCCGCCGCCGAGGACCTGGTCACCCGGCTGCTGGACGCCGTGGACGACACGCTGCTGCTGGCGCTGCCGGGGCTGACCGAGGTCATCGTGGAGACGCCCGGCGGCACCCGCAGCCTCACCCACCGCACGTTCGGCCCGTACACCCAGATCACCGAGGAGCCGGGCCCGGCGGGCAGCGCCGTGCGCTCCACCCGCTGGCGGGTGGCCACCGCCGAGGGCGAGGCCGCCCCCGAACTGCTGGCCGACCGGCCCGTCGAGGAGCGCCGCCGGCCGCGCTGGGCGGTGACCTGGGCCGTCCCGGTGGACGCCGAGGGCGCGCCGGTGCCGCCCACCAGCCCGCCGGTGCTGCACGCGCCGACCCCCACCGATGAGGCGCTGGGACTGCCGGCGCTGCTCATCGCCACCTTCCCGCTGGAGCCGACCCGCCGTCATGTGGCGCCGGGGCCGCTGACGGAGCATCTGCTGCACGAGGCGGCCGACCTGTACGCGTCGCTGCTGGCCGACTGGCGTCCGGTGACCGCCGGCATCCTGGACCTCGTCCCCGGGCCGCTGGCCCGCGGCGAGATCGACGGGGCGCTGCGCGCGCTGCTGCTGGAGCGGCTGCCGGGGACCGCGTTCCTGCCGCTGGCCGCGCCGCCGGAGACGGGCGAGGACGGCACCGAGACGCCCCAGGCGCTCCGTCCGGACCAGGCCGAACTGCTGGAGCGGGCCGGCGCGGAGACCGTCGCCGTGCTCGCCGAGCTGTTCCCGACCCTGCTGCCGGCCGGGCACGAGCGCCGCGCCGAGCTGCGCATCCTGGAGGTGAGCCGGGTCCCGCTGGGGGAGATGATCGACCGGCTGGCCGGTGTCGAGCGGCCCGCCGCCTGGTGGTGGCGGCTGTACGACTCGCTCTCCGGGGTGGATCCGGAGCTGCTGTCCGGGCTGCCGGTGCCGCTGGCCGACGGGCGGACGACGATCGGGCCGCGCCGGGTCCTGCTGCCGGTGCCCGGCACCGAGGCTGCCGGTCTGGGCCGGCTCGGGCTGAAGATCACGCATCCGGACGCCGCGCATCCGCTGCTGGAGAAGCTCGGCGCCAACCCGGCGACCCCGCGCGCCGTGCTGAGCACCCCGCAGGTGCGCGGCGCGGTGGCGGCCTCCGCCGACTTCGACCTGTGGCACGAGGACGCGCTGCCCGCCACCGAACTGGCGGAGCTGGTGCTGTCGCTGGTGCGCGACGCCGATCTCGCGCCGGGTGACGAGCCGTGGCTGGCCGCGCTGGCGCTGCGCGACGAGGACGGCGAGCTGGCCCCGGCCGGGGAGCTGGTCTACCCGGACAGCCCGTTCCAGCGGCTGATCCGCCCCGGTGAGCTGGCCGCCTGCGACGCCGAGCTGGCGGCCCGCTGGGGTGAGCAGCCGCTGACCGCGGTGGGCGTGCAGGCGACGTTCGCGCTGGTACGGGCCACCGATGTGGTCCTGGACCCGGATGAGCTGGAGCCGCGCGACACCGACTTCCCCGAGCCGGACGACGCGGGAGTGCTCGACGCGGTCGACGTGTGGTGCGAGGACCTGCTGGACGCGCTGCCGCACACGGATCTGCCGCCGGTGGCGCTGGAGCTGGTGGCGATCCGCGACCTGGAGCTGATCGACGAGGCGTGCTGGCCGCAGGCGCTGTCGCTGCTGGCGCGGCACCCGTGGCGGGAGGCGCTGACGGCGCCGGTGCAGATCCGGCTGCCGGACGGCACGGTGACCACCGCCCGCCCGTACACCGCCTGGTGGCTGCGCGGCGCCCCGGTGCTGGAGGGCCGCCGCCCGGCGGGTCTGCGGGCCGCCGACGCCGATCCGCTGCTGGCCGGCCTCTACGAGGAGGCCCGGGTGGCGGATGTGGACGAGGAGATCCTGCGCGCGCTCGGGGTGCGGACGACGGCGCGCGCCCTGCTGGCCGAGCCGGGTGGCGCGGCCGAGCTGCTGGCCCGGCTCGCCGACCCGGAGCGTACGGTCACCGCCGCCCGGCTGGTGCGGCTGTACGCGCTGCTGGCGGAGCTGGATCCGGACGAGGTGACGCTGCCCGAGGAACTGCGGGCGGTGGTGGACGACGTACCACAAGTGGTGCACGCCGCCGACGCGGTGGTGGCGGACGCGCCCGATCTGCTGCCGCTGGCGACCGGACGGGCCCTGCTTCCGGTCCCGCCGGCCGGGGCGGCGGCGCTGGCGGCGGTGCTCGATGTGCCCGCGTTGAGCGCGGTGCTGCCCGCGGAGCCTCCGGAGGGCGGGGTGGAGCGGGAGGTGCCCGAGGTGGCGCGAACTCTTCTGGGGGCCGGGACACCCCGCACCTACGTCGAACACAATGAACTGATGATCGATGGCACGGAAGTGACCTGGCGCCACCCGGCGGACGGGGCGGACCCGCGGGTCCACGCCTCCACCGTCGAGGGTCTGGCGGCCGGTCTCTCCTGGGCCACCGGCCAGTGGCAACGACGCTTCGAGCTGGCGGCACTGCTCGAAGACCCCACACGTTCCGAGGAACTGGCGACCGCGAGGTGGTTCGACTGATGCGCCGATGGATGTCCCGCAAGCCCCTGACCGTGCTGGCCGCCTCGGCCGCCACGCTGCTGACCCTGAGCGCCTGCTCGGCGGCGAACGCCAACGAGGACCGGGAGAACCGGGCGGGCGAGCCCACGGCCTCGCAGGACACGGCGGCGGAGCGGGAGTTCTGGACCCCGGAGCCGGGCACCGACTGGCAGTGGCAGCTGATCGGCACCGTGGACACCTCGGTGGATGTGCCCGTCTACGACATCGACGGTTTCGACAACGCGGCCGCCGTCGTCGACACGCTGCACAGCGAGGGCCGCAAGGTCATCTGTTACATCAGCGTGGGCTCCTGGGAGGACTGGCGCCCCGACGCCGGCGACTTCCCCGACAGCGTGATCGGCAACCCGCTGGACGAGTGGGAGGGCGAGCAGTGGCTGGACATCCGTCAGCTGGACACGCTGCGCCCGCTGATGGCCGCCCGCTTCGACATGTGCGCGGACAAGGGCTTCGACGCGATCGAGCCGGACAACATGGACGGCTACATCAACAACCCCGGCTTCCCGCTCACGAAGGAGGACCAGATCGCGTACAACCTGATGATCTCCGAGCTGGCCCATGAGCGGGGCCTGTCGGTCGGCCTGAAGAACGGCGTGGACATGGTCCCCGAGCTGGTGGACGCGTTCGACTTCGCCGTCAACGAGGAGTGCGCGTACTACAGGGAGTGCGGCAAGGTCAGCCCGTTCATCGAGGCGGGCAAGGCGGTCTTCCACGTCGAGTACGAGATGACGACCGAGGAGTTCTGCCCGGTCACCCAGCCGCTGGGCTTCAGCTCCCTCCAGAAGAACTGGGACCTGGACGCCTGGCGCGCCACCTGCTGAGCCGGGCCCGCCCGGCCGCTCCACCGCTGCCCCGCCGTAACGGTCACCCGTACGGCGGGGCAGCGCCGTTCGGTCCGCCGTACGGCGCCCGTTCCGCCGCGAAGCGGGACGGCGGGACGCCGAAGGTACGGGTGAAGGCCGCCGTGAACGCGGCGGGGGTGGCGTAGCCGAGCCGCCCCGCGACCTCGGTGACCGAGGCGGTGGCCAGCAGCGGCACCGCTGTCAGCATCCGCGCGCGGGTCCGCCACACGGCCGGGCTGTCGCCGGTCTCGGCCCGGAACCGGCGGGTGAGGGCCCGTTCGCTCATCGCCGCCCGTGCCGCCCACTCCGCGTTGCTGACGCCGGTGTCAGGAGCGGCCAGATACGCCCGGCACAGCGCCGCCAGCGCGGCGCAGGACGGGATCCGCACCTGGAACGGGAGCGGGCGCAGCGCCGCGATCTCGTGCAGCAGCAGTGCGATCACGCACCCCGCCCGCCCCGAGCGGTCGTAGTCGGCGGGAAACCCGGTGGCGGTCAGCAGCAGTTCGCGCAGCAGCGGCGGCACGTCCACCACCCGGCAGGCCGCGGGCCACCAGGGGACGGCGCGCGGTTCGACGTACAGGCTCCCGGTGCTCACCCCGAGCATCCGCACCCGGTGCCGGGTGGCAGCCGGGATCAGGACGGCGCGCTGCGGCGGCACGGTCCAGGTGCCCTCGGCGGTGTCCACGATCATGACCCCGGTGGCGCCGTACAGGAACTGCGCCCGCCGGTGCTCGTGCCAGTCCAGGACGTGCCCGGGCGGATAGTCGGTGCCGATCGGCAGGACGTCCCGGTCCAGGTGGTCGACGTCGGCCAGCGCGATGTTCCTCACCCGGGCCACCCTAGGACGTGGACGCAGCTGGCCGGGACGCGAAGGAATAGTGCCGACCATCGCATGCGAGACGCACCGCCCTCTTGATGGGCTGTTCCGCGTGGACTTCATGGCTCTGCTCGGCATCGGGCTGCTCACCGGCGTGACGACGGCACTGTTCGGCTTCGGCGGCGGCTTCGTCGCCGTCCCGGTGGTGGTGTGGGCCAACGCCGCCCTCGGACCGGACGCGATGCGGGTGGCGGTGGCCACCTCCGCCCTGGTGATGCTGGTGAACGCCGGGTTCGCGACCGCCGTCACCCCGCGCCGCACCCTGGCCGCGCTGCGCGGCGGCGGACCGCTGCTGGCACTGCTGGCGGCCGGGGCGGCGGCCGGCGCGTTCGCCGTGCGGTACGCCCCGGCCGGGCCGGTGCGCTGGGCCTTCCTCGGCTACCTCGCCCTCACCATCGCCGACCTGGCGCTGCGCCCCGGCTTCCTGCGCCCGAACCCCCATCCCCGCCCCCGACCTCTGGCGAACACCGCCACGCCCGCCCGTGGCCCGCTGCCCGCCGCCCTCGGCCTGCCGATCGGCGCCGTGGCGGCCTTCCTCGGCGTGGGCGGCAGCGTGCTGACCGTCCCCGCGATGCGGCGGGCCGGACACCCGATGCGGCTGGCCACCGTGCTGGCCAACCCGCTCACCCTCGTGGTGACGCTGCCGGCCACCGCCGTCTCGCTGGGCGGCACCGTGGACAGCGCCGCCGCGCAGGCGCACGCCCAGCTGGTGGGCCTCGTCGACCTGCGCGCCGCCGGGGCCCTGCTGCTCGGCGCGCTCCCGGTCATCGCCCTGCTGCGCCGCCGCCCGCCCCGTATCCACGACCGCGTCCACGCCTGGGCGTACCTGGCCCTGCTGTGCGTGATGACGGCCGCGATGGCGTTCGCCGGGTAGCCGCTGGGCCCGCCCCGGCGGGGTCAGCCGGCCAGGAACGGGACGAGGCTCGGCGCGAGCTTCTTGGGCGCCATGACCACCGCCCCGTGGTTGAGGCCGTCGAGCGTGCGGTGCTCGGCGTGGGGCAGCACCTCGGTGAGCGCCCGCGCGGCTTGGTGGAAACCCTCGGGGCTCTTGCCGCCCGTGAGCACCAGGGTCCGGGAGGCCACCGACGACCACTCATCGGCCTTCAGCGGCTCGCCCCGCTGGGTGTCGCCCATCACGGCGATGTCGTACGGCAGGGTGGGAGCGAGCGCCTTCAGGCCGGACCACACGCCGGGCATCAGCCGCATCGAGGCGACGAGGAGCCCCGGCATCCCCTGGGCCTTGGTCATGAAGAGCTTCACCGCGTCCCCGCGCCGGTCCTCGGCGAGCAGCGCGTCGATCCGCCCGGCGAAGTCCGCCGGCGGGCCGAAGGCGTCGCCGTCGACCGCGAACGGCGGCTCGTAGAGAGCCAGCCGGGGGATGTCGAGACCGGCCGCCGCGGCGCGCAGGGCGAGCACCGCGCCGGAGGAACTGCCGAACACCGAGGCCGACCCGCCGCAGTGCTCCAGCAGCGCCGCGATGTCCTCGATCTCGCGCTCGACCGCGTACCGCGCGCCGTCACCGCTCGCCCCGCGGCCCCTGCGGTCGTAGTTGATGACGGTGAAGTGCCGGGCCAGCAGCCCGGCGAGCTTGGCGCCGTCGGACCGGTCGGCCAGCGCCGAGGCCACCAGGATCACCGCCGGTCCGCTGCCGGAGCGCCGGAACGCGATCGTGGTGCCGTCGGCCGAGACAACGGCCGATTCCGTACCGGCCGTGTTCTCACTCGTCTCGGACACGTTCCTCAACTCCCCTGGTCGTGACGGCACGTGCCGCCGGAGGGTGGACCGTGACGGGGCGCGGAACTCATCGGTCCGCACGCTCCCTCGTGGGCGGGGCGGGCCCGCCCCGCCCACGAGGAGGCCCCCGCCGGCGTGCTGCCGGCGGGGGCCTGGGGGAGTGCGGAGAGGGAAGGGATACGTAGGCTCAGCCGGCCGGCTGGGTCTCCCGCTCCTTCTCCTCCTCCATCATCGACTTCGGCAGGTCCGGGACCGTCTTCGGGGCGATCCGCGCCGCCACCTCCAGCAGCACACCGGCCGCCACCGCCATGCCCACGGCCGTCAGTGGCATCCGCGCGCCGACCAGTTGCAGCTCGAAGAAGTCCTGGGCGAACGGGATGCTGATCGCCAGCAGGAAGCCGGTGCCCATCGTGACGATCAGGCCGGCCCGCCACCAGGTGAGCGGCCGGGCGATGATCGTCAGCACCCACAGCGCGATCAGGAACAGCGTCAGCGTCGCCGCCGTGGTCTCCGCCTCACGGGTCGCCTCCGTGGCCCCGTAGTGGGCCCTGGCCAGCAGATACGAACCGAAGGTGGCGGCACCGGCCAGCAGACCGAAGGGGACGGCCAGTCTGAGCACCCTGCGCACGAAGTACGGGCGGGCCCGCTCCTTGTTCGGCGCCAGCGCCAGGAAGAACGCCGGGATGCCGATGGTCAGCGCCGACAGCAGCGTGGAGTGACGCGGCAGGAACGGGTACGGCACCTGCGCCGCGATCACCGCGAACGCCATGAACACCGAGTAGACCGTCTTCGTCAGGAAGAGGTTCGCGACCCGCTCGATGTTGCCGATGACCCTCCGGCCCTCGGCCACCACGTCCGGCAGCGTCGCGAAGCTGTTGTTCAGCAGCACGATCTGCGCGACCGCGCGGGTGGCCTCCGAGCCCGAGCCCATCGAGACACCGATGTCGGCGTCCTTCAGGGCGAGCACGTCGTTCACGCCGTCGCCCGTCATCGCCACGTTGTGGCCCTTGGACTGGAGCGCGCCGACCATCTCCCGCTTCTGCTGCGGGGAGACCCGGCCGAAGACGGCGCCGCTCTCGACGGCCTCCGCCATCTGCTCCCGCCCCTGCGGCAGCTGCCGGGCGTCCACCGGGGCGTCCGCGCCGGGCAGCCCCAGCTTTCCGGCGACCGCGCCCACCGACACGGCGTTGTCCCCGGAGATGACCTTGGCGTCCACGCCCTGTTCGGCGAAGTACCGCAGGGTGTCGGGGGCCTCGCGGCGCAGCCGCTGCTCCAGGATCACCAGCGCGGCCGGGGTCAGCGACTCCGGTGCCGCCGAGGCCCGCACGTCCTCCAGCCGGCCCTCGGCGCGGGCCAGCAGCAGCACCCGCAGACCCTGGGTGTTCAGCTCGTCGACGGCGGCCAGCTGCGGGTCGCCGGGGGGCAGCAGGACGTCGGGGGCGCCCAGCAGCCAGGTGTGGCGCGCGCCGTCCGGCTCGGTCAGCTCCGCGCCGCTGTACTTGCGGGCGGAGGAGAAGGGCAGCGTCTCGCCGTGCCGCCAGCCGTCCCCGGCGCTGTCCGCCGGGTAGGCGTCGATGATCGCGGCGAGCGAGGCGTTCGGGCGCGGGTCGCTGCCGCCGAGCGTGGCCAGCACGCCGCGTACGTAGGTCTCGTCCCGGCCGCCGTCCAGCACCCGCAGGTCGGTGACGTCCATGCCGCCCTCGGTGAGGGTGCCGGTCTTGTCCAGGCACACCACATCGACGCGGGCCAGGCCCTCGATGGCGGGCAGTTCCTGCACCAAGCACTGTTTGCGGCCCAGCCGGATCACGCCGATCGCGAAGGCGACGGAGGTGATCAGCACCAGGCCCTCGGGCACCATCACCACGATGCCGGCCACGGTGCGGCGGATCGCCTCGAAGGTGTCGGCCCGCTCCACCAGCAGCTGGCTGATCATCAGGCCGATGGAGGCCGGGATCATCAGCATGATGCAGAACTTGAGGATCTTGGCGATGCCGTTGCGCAGCTCGGAGTTGACCAGCGTGAAGCGGGACGCCTCCTCGGCGAGCTGGGCCGCGTACGCCTCCCGTCCCACCTTGGTGGCGGTGAACGCGCCGCCGCCGGCCACCACGAAGCTGCCGGACATCACGGCGTCGCCCGGCTGCTTGACCACCGGGTCGGCCTCGCCGGTCAGCAGCGACTCGTCGATCTCCAGACCGTCCGACTCGGTGACCACACCGTCGACCACGACCTTGTCGCCGGGGCCGAGCTCGATGAGGTCGCCCAGCACGATCTCGGCGTTGGCGACCTCCTTGGCCGCGCCGTCGCGCCGGACGGTGGGCCGGGACTCTCCGATGACCGCCAGGCTGTCGAGCGTCTTCTTGGCGCGCAGCTCCTGGATGATGCCGATCAGCGCGTTGAAGAGGACGACGCCGCCGAACAGGCCGTCCTTGAGCGGTCCGACCACCAGGATGACGGCGAACAGCACGCCCATGATGGCGTTGAAGAGTGTGAATACATTGCCGCGGATGATCTCGCCGACGGATCGTGACGCCCTGACCGGTACGTCGTTGACCTCGCCGCGCGCGACCCGCTCGGCGACCTCGGCGCTGCTCAGACCGGTGTGCCGGTCCGTGCCTCCTGGCCCCCCACCCGGCTGGTCGTCCGCGATACGCGTGACGGGAGTACGGCCCCCGCCTGCCCCTTGACTCATGGCTTCCGTCCCTCTAAGGGGCGGGCTGCTCACTGGGCCCGCCATCGGCGGACGGTCCGTGCGCGTCCCGGCCGCTGTTCCGGGCAGCGTACAGGGCGGCTTCGCGCCTCCGTACGATCCACAGACCCAGCAGTCCCAGACCGGTTCCGGCCAGGCAGGTCCACACCCACCACGTGTGATCGTGGTCGCTGAACCAGCTGTAGAAGGGGACCTGGACCACGAAGAGGGCGCCCCAGATGAGGGTGCCGACCGTGATGGTCGCCACTACATTGCCCTCCAACGGCTCCGGTGCCACCCGTTTGCCGTCGGTCCAATCGCCCAGCCGCATTCCGTGCCTTCCCGTCCTATCCCGTGCCGTCCCCGAGGTAGCGGTGCTCAGCGTAACCGGGGGCGGTGACGCGGCGGGATGAGGTGGTCCCCCCGGGACTGTGCGGTGGACCCTCTCCCGGACTCGGTCCGGTCGGCACTCCCCGGGCGAGCAGGGCGCTGCGCTGGACGGAGGAGTGGAACCGTTCGTCGAAGTCCTCGCGGGCGAGTATCCGCAGCACGTAGTCCTGGAGGGGGAGTCCGCGCCGGGCGGCGTGTGCGGTGAGCTGGGCCAGCAGGGGGTCCGCTATCCGGATGCTGAGGACGGAGGACGAGGTTCCCGGGACAGGTGTGGGGGATGTCATGGGAAATACGGTCCCGGCCGCCCGGCGGCGCGCAAGTGCTTTCCGCACAGGGTCACTCGAAAGGGTGGTCTTGGGGGGTGTTCCTGGTGCGCGGCGGCGTGGCATGCGCGTATATTTCGTTAGGCAAGCTAATGAGCTATGGTGGTGTACATGCCCAACGTGACGCCGGCCGCCCGCGCCGACGATGCCGAAGCGGTCAACACCCTGCGTATCGCCGTCCTGCGGCTCTCCCGCCGCCTGCGCCATCTGCGGGTGGACCGCACGCTCAGCCTCGCCGAGATGTCGGCCCTGGGCACCCTGGCCCGCTGCGGCGCGATCACCCCGGGCGAGCTGGCCCGTAAGGAGCACGTCCAGCCGCCGTCCATGACCCGCATCATCGCCCTGCTCGTGGACCGGGGCCTGGTCCGTCTCGAACCGCACCCCGAGGACCGGCGGCAGAAGCTGGTCGCCGCCACCGACGAGGCCGAGGCGGTGCTGGAGGCGAGCCGCAGCCAGCGCAACGCCTGGCTGACGCAGCTCGCCGAGGAGCTCGACGAGGAGGAGTGGGCCGCCCTGCGCGAGGCCGCCCCCGTCCTGCACAAGCTCGCGCACCTCTAGCCGGCTCCGCACCGCGTACCGCCGTACGGAGTCACGCACCACCGCACGAAGCGCACCACCGCACGAAGCGCACGAACCGCACCACCGCACAAAGGAGTGTCCTCTTGAGTTCGGGACCCGGAGCAGACTCCGCACCCGCACCGACCGACGATCACCACGACGCCCCCCTCACGACCTTCAGCTCCCTCGCGGTCCGCAATTACCGGATGTTCTTCTTCGGGTCCTCGATATCGAACATCGGTACCTGGATGCAGCGGATCGCCCAGGACTGGCTGGTGCACGAGCTGACCGGATCCGCCACCGCGGTGGGTATCACCACCGCCCTGCAATTCCTGCCGATGCTGCTGTTCGGCCTCTACGGCGGAGTCCTCGCCGACCGCTTCGACAAGCGGCGGCTCCTGTTCGTCACCCAGTCCTCGCTGGGCCTGACCGGCCTGCTGCTGGGCGCCCTGACCATCACCGGTCATGTGAACGTGTACCACGTGTACGCCCTGGCCTTCGTGGTCGGCGTCGTCACCGTGGTCGACAACCCCACCCGCCAGACCTTCGTGGCCGACATGGTCGGCCCCCGGCTGCTGCCGAACGCGGTCTCCCTGAACTCCGCGAACTTCCACTCCGCCCGCCTCATCGGCCCCGCCGTCGCCGGTGTGCTGATCACCGCCGTGGGCGGTGGCTGGGCGTTCATCGTCAACGGGCTCTCGTTCGCCGCGCCCATCGTCGGCCTCATGATGATGCGCTCCTCCGAACTGAACGCCTCCCACCGCGCCCCACGCCGGAAGGGCCAGCTGCGCGAGGGCCTGCGCTACGTCGGCAGCCGCCCCGAACTGCTGTGGCCGATCGTGCTGGTCGGCTTCATCGGCACCTTCGGGTTCAACTTTCCGGTGTGGGCCATCGCCTTCACGGACGGCGTCTTCGACGCCGGGGCCGGCAGCTACGGCCTGCTGAACACCCTGATGGGCGCCGGCTCGGTCGTCGGCGCACTGCTGGCCGCCCGGCGCGGCAGCCGGCGGATGCGCTTCACCTTCGCCGCCGCGGCACTGTTCTCCGCGGTGCTGATGCTGTCCTCGGCCGCCCCGTTCTTCTGGGTCTACGCGGTGCTGATGGTGCCGATGGGCCTGGTGGCGATGACCTTCCAGGTGTCTTCGAACGCCGGCATCCAGCTGAACACCGAACCGGAGATGCGGGGCCGGGTGATCAGCCTGTACATGATGGTCTTCCTCGGCGGCACGCCGATCGGGGCGCCGGTGGTCGGCTGGGTCACCGACAGCTTCGGTCCGCGCGTCGGGATGGCCGCCGGCGGGGCGATCTGCCTGCTGGGCACGATGGCGCTCGCCCTGGTGCTCGCGAGAATCGGCGGCCTGCGGCTGCGCATCGACCTGCGGGCCGGGCGCCGGGCGCTGGCGCTGGTGCCCCGCGATCCGCAGCCGGTGGCCACCACGGCCTGACCGGCCCGCGATACCGGCCACCCGGTGGGGCGGTGGCCCGTACGGACCCACTCCGTACGGGCCACCGCCCCACCGTCGTGCGGGCCCGGCCCCGTCAGACCCGGCGGGCCAGCAGGGCGCCCGGCCAGTCCCCGTTCGCGGTGAACCGCTCCACCAGCCCGAACCCCTGCGCGAGGTAGTAGGCGAGCAGCCGCCCGTCGTCCCCCGCGTAACAGTCGACGCGCAGCAGCGAGATGTCCTGCCGCCGGGCCTCGGCCACGGCGTGCTCCAGCAGCGCGGCCCCCACGCCCCGCCCCGCGAAACGGCGGTCGGTCACCAGCAGATGCACGTACACCTCGGGCTCCCCGGCGGGCGCGATGTACGGTCCCGGGCCCGGGGTGAGCGTCATCGTCCCGGCCGGCTCCCCGTCGATCTCGGCGACCCACGGAGTCCCCTCCGCGACGATCTCCCCGACCCGCGCCACCGCCCTGGGCCGCCCCGACCACGGCTCGCTGCCCCACTGCCCCGTCCGTCCGCCGGCCGCCAGCCACTCCACGGCACCGTCCAGCATGCCGAGTATGAGGGGAATATCGTCACTGCCACCCGATCGGATCTCCATGCGGCCCGATCCTAGCCAGGGGGGACATCGCACCCATGAGACTTTTCGCCGCGCTCTTCCCGGACGACGGGGCGGTACGGGAGCTGGAACGGGCGGTGCGCCCGCTGCGCCGCCAGGACGAGCGGGACACGCGGGGCGTGCGCTGGACGCCGGTGGCCGGGTGGCATCTGACGCTCGCCTTCTACGGCGAGGTCCCCGACGAACTCGTCCCCGAACTGCGGCAGCGCCTGGCGGCGGTGGCCACCGCGGGGAGCACGCTCATCCTGCGGCTGGCGGGCGGTGGCCGGTTCGGCGACCGCGCGCTGTGGGCCGGGGTGGACGGGGACACGGAACCGCTGACCGCCCTGGCGACGGCGGCCCGCGCCACGGGCACCGCCCTGGGCCTGCTGCCCGACGAGCGGCCCGGGTACGTACCGCACCTGACGGTCGCCCTCGCCCGGCGCGGCGCGCGCACCGCGCTGGCCCCGTACGCCGAGCGTCTCGACGCCTTCGCCGGCCGCCCGTGGGCGGCCGGCGAGCTGGTGCTGGTGCGCAGCGAGACCGGTCCCGACGGCTCCCGCTACAGCACCGAGGCGTCGTGGCCGCTGGGCGGCGGCGCCGGCGGCTGAGCTACCTTTGAGCGCGTGAACACCAAGACCCGAACCCGCATCGTCAGCGGCGCGCTCGTGCTCATCCTGGCCGTGGTGGCGCTGGCCGCCCTCTTCGGCTGACCGGCCGCGCGCGGCCTACCAGGCGAACGCCTCGGGGGAGGGGCCCGGGCCGGGGAAGATCTCGTCCAGCTTGGCGAGCAGCTCCGGGCTGAGTTCCAGCTCCACCGCCCGCACCGCGGACTCCAGCTGCTCGGCCACCCGCGGCCCGACGATCGGCCCGGTGACGGCGGGCCGGGTCAGCAGCCAGGCAAGACCCACCTCGCCCGGCTCCAGGCCGTGCTCGGCCACCAGGTCCTCGTACGCCTGGACCTGCGCGCGCCGTACCGGGTCGGCCAGCACCTCGGCCGCCCGGCCGCCGCCGCTGCGGCGCTCACCGCGCTCGTTCTCCTTGCGGATGGCGCCGCCCAGCAGCCCGCCGCTGAGCGGGGACCACGGGATCACGCCGAGCCCGTAGTTCTCGGCGGCCGGGATCACCTCCATCTCGGCGCGCCGCTCGACCAGGTTGTACAGGCACTGCTCGCTCACCAGGCCGAGCGAGCCGCGCCGCGCGGCCGTCTCGTTGGCCTGCGCGATGTGCCAGCCGGCGTGGTTGCTGGAGCCGGCGTACAGGATCTTGCCCTGCTGGACGAGGACGTCGATGGCCTGCCAGATCTCCTCCCACGGGGTGTGCCGGTCCACGTGGTGGAACTGGTAGAGGTCGATGTAGTCGGTGTTCAGCCGCTTGAGGCTGGCTTCGACGGCGCGCCGGATGTTGAGGGCGGACAGCCGGTCCTCGTTCGGCCAGGGGTCGCCCTCGCCCAGGTGCATGGAGCCGTACACCTTGGTGGCCAGTACCGTCTTCTCGCGCCGCCCGCCGCCGAGCCCGAACCAGGAGCCGACGATCTCCTCGGTGCGGCCCTTGTTCTCGCCCCAGCCGTAGACGTTGGCGGTGTCGAAGAAGTTGACGCCGGCGCCCAGGGCGGCGTCCATGACGGCGTGCGAGCCCGCCTCGTCGGTGAACGGGCCGAAGTTCATGGTGCCCAGGACGAGACGGCTGACCTTGAGGCCGGTGCGGCCCAGCTGTGTGTACTTCATGATCGACACTGAACTCCCTGGAGTGCGCTCCAGGCAAGCGTGTTCTGGCACTCTTGGGCGCATGACGGTCTGGAGTGCGGCTGCCGGAGTGATGAGCGCGGTGCTGCTGGCGGCGGCGCCCGGGGCGCGCCCGACGCAGGACGAGGCGCCGCAGCGGTTCACCATCGAGGACGAGCGGATCACGGAGTCCAGCGGTCTGGCGGCCTCGACCCGGCACCCGGGGGTGTACTGGACGCACAACGACAGCGGGTACGGCCCGTACCTGTACGCCGTGGACGCGGCCACCGGGCGGACCGTGGCCACCCTCACCCTCCAGGGCGCCGAGATGCGCGACGTGGAGGCGGTCCACTTCGGCCCGGACGGGGCGCTGTACGTCGGGGACATCGGGGACAACTTCGACGGCAGCTGGGACGAGGTGTGGATCTACCGGGTGCCCGAACCGGAGGTGCTGGCGGACGCGACGGTCGTGCCGGACGTCTACCGGGTGCGGTACGACGACGGGCCGCGGGACGCCGAGTCCCTGATGGTGCATCCGCAGACCGGGCGGGTCTACATCGCCAGCAAGAAGCGCAAGGAGCCGGGGGCCCTGTACGCCGGGCCCGAGACGCTGTCGACGACGGAGGTCAACACCTTCGAGCGGGTCGCGGACATCGACCTGTGGATGACGGACGGGGCGTTCTCACCGGACGGCACCCGGCTGGCGCTGCGCGGGTACTTCACCGCCCGGATGTATGAGTGGACGGAGGAGGGGCTGGGGGACCGGATCAACCGGCAACTGCTGATCCCGGCGCAGCCGCAGGGCGAGTCGATGACGTTCACGCCGGACGGGCGGTACCTGATGTACGGCTCGGAGGGGGAGCGCAGCGAGGTGGTGCCGGTGGAGCTGAAGGGCGAGCTGCTGCCGGAGAGCCTGCGGGAGGGCGACGGGGAGGACGAGGAGGGGGCGGACTCCGGTGCCGTACCGCCCGCCCAGGGCAATGATCCGGCCGACCCGGACGCGGGGGGCGGGGCCGAGGAGGATTCCGCCGCGTTCGCCCGGCTGCTGGTGACCTTCGCGCTGGGGACGGTCCTGGTGGTGGCGCTGCGCCGCCTGCTGTTCAGCCGCAGCCGTTCCCGCTGACCGAGTCCGGCTTCGGGTCCGGCTCCCGGTCCGGGTCCCCGGCGGCGTCCGGCCGCCCGAAGTACACCTCCAGGCCGTCGAGCACCCGGTCGAGGCCGAAGGCGAAGATCTCGTCGCCGGTGATGTCGAAGCTGTCCTCGGACAGGGCGAAGACCTCGGGGTAGGCGCCGGAGCGGTGGGCGATCTCCATCAGGGGCGCCTGGGTGTCCCAGAACTCCTGGTCGCTCATGCCGCTCTGCTCGGAGAGCTGCTGGGCCAGGACGTGGGTGCGGGCCAGTCCGGTGACGTAGGCGTCGAGGGTCTGGATGACGGCGACCTTCTCCCGGCCGCCGAGGGGCAGTCCGCGCAGCCCGGTGAGGGAGAACTCGAAGCCCAGCAGGGCGTTGGGGCCCAGCAGCGGGCGTGACTGGTTGACCTGGAGCAGCCAGGGGTGGCGCAGGTAGGTGGCGTAGGAGCCGCGGGCGACCTGTTCGAGGCGTTCGCGCCAGCCGGTGCCGGGGGCGGGCTCCATGGTCTCGCCGGGGTCGGGGCCGTTGACCCGGTCGAGCATCAGGTCCAGGAGTTCTTCCTTGCCCGGGACGTACCGGTACAGGCTCATGGCGCCGACGCCGAGTTCGGCGGCGACCTTGCGCATGGACAGGGCGGCGATCCCGTCGCGGTCGGCGAGTTCGATGGCGGCGGTGACGATGGCGTCCAGGCTGAGCCCGGGGCGGGGGCCGCGGTTCGGGGCCTCGCGGCCCTCCCACATCAGACGCAGGCTGCGCGTGATGTCCTCGCTGCCGCCGTTGTGTGCCGTGCTCATGGTGTGGCCCATTTAATCACTGTCCCCCTCTACTGGGTACGGCGTACGCTGTTCTGCGTACACTGTACCCAACAGAGGGGGGATCATGATCGCCATCCGCGCGGAAGATCTGCGCAAGACCTACGGGAAGCAGGGCAAGACCGCCCTGGACGGCCTGGACCTGGCCGTGCCGAGCGGCACCGTCTGCGGGCTGCTCGGGCCCAACGGCGCCGGCAAGACCACCGCCGTGCGCATCCTCACCACCCTGATCCGCGCCGACGGCGGCCGGGCCGAGGTGGCCGGCGTCGACGTACGGCGCGACCCCCGCGCGGTGCGGCGCCGGATCGGGCTCACCGGCCAGCACCCGGCGGTCGACGAGATCCTCACCGCCCGTCAGAACCTGCGGATGTTCGGCCGGCTCTTCCACCTCGACGCCCGCCGGGCGGACGCCCGCGCCGAGGCGCTGCTGGAGCAGTTCAGCCTCACCGAGGCCGCCGACCGCCCCGCCAAGTCCTTCAGCGGCGGCATGCGCCGCCGCCTCGACCTCGCCGCGAGCATGGTGCTGGCGCCCGAGGTGCTCTTCCTGGACGAGCCCACCACCGGGCTCGACCCGCGCGGCCGGGGCGAGGTGTGGGACGCGGTCCGCCGGCTCACCGCCACCGGCACCACCGTGCTGCTCACCACCCACTACCTGGACGAGGCCGACCAGCTCTCGGACCGGATCCTCGTCATGAACCACGGCCGCAAGATCACCGAGGACACCCCCGCCGCCCTCAAACGCGCCTTCGGCGGCGACCGCCTGGAGGTCGTGGTGGCAGGACCCGCCGACCTGCCCGCCGCGATCAAGGCCGTCGCCCGCGTCGCCACCGACGGCGCGGAGCCCGAACACGACACGGAACGGCTGCGGGTCACCGCCCCCGTCCGCGACGGCGTGCCCGCGCTCACCGAGGTCGCCCGCACCCTCCAGGACCAGGGCATCGCCGTCACCGACATCGGACTGCGCCGCCCCACCCTCGACGAGGTGTACCTGCGGCTGACCGACACCGACACCGACACCGACCCCGACACCGACCCCGACACCACGCCGAACGAGTCGAACGAGGAGCCGACCCCCGCATGAGCAGCACCGACATCCCCACCCTCGACGGCCCGGAACGCCGCGTGTACTGGGCCGTCCGCGACTGCTGGACCCTCGTCCGCCGCGAACTGACCCACCTGGTGCGGGAGCCCGCCGTCATCGCCTGGCAACTGGGCTTCCCCATCGTCTCGGTGCTGCTGTTCGTGTACGTCTTCGGCAGCGCCATGGACGTCGGCGACGGCGCCGACTACGTCTCGTACGCCATGCCCGGCATGTTCGCCATGACCATGGCCTTCGGCTTCATGAACACCGCGATGGCGGTGGCCGTCGAGAAGGAACGCGGGGTCATCGACCGGTTCCGCTCGATGCCCATGGCGCCCTCGGCGGTCGTCACCGGGCGCGGCGTCTCCGATGTGCTGCACGCCGGGCTGGACCTGCTGATCCTGGCCGGCATCGCGCTGGTCATCGGCTGGCGCTCGGACGGCGGCCCGCTCGCCTCACTGGCGGCCTTCGGCCTGCTGCTCCTGCTGCGCTTCGCGCTGATCTGGATCGGCGTGCTGCTGGGTCTGCTGGTGCCCAGCACCGAGGCGGCGGGGAACCTGTTCGCCGTCGCGTTCCCCTTCGGCATGGTCTCCTCGGTCTTCACTCCGCCCTCGCTGATGCCCGACTGGCTGGGCACCGTCGCGATGTGGAACCCGGTCTCGGCCACGGCCGGGGCCATCCGCGAACTCTTCGGCAACCCGATGCCCACCGGCGGCAGCTGGATCGAGGAGAACGCCCTGCTGATGGCGGTGGTCTGGCCCCTGCTGATCACGGCCGTCGTCCTCCCCCTGGCCATCCGCAAATACCAGCGCCTGAGTGGCTGACCGTCACCACAGGAGGCCGGACCGGGGGCGGATCGCCGTTTCCCACTCGTTGCCGGTGTGGGAGGCGGCAGCCCAGCTTCGGCCCGGCCTCAGCAGGCGTCCCGGCACGTCTCCGTGTTCGGACGCCACGGAGTTGGCGTCCCGGAGACTGGGACAGCTCAGGGCAGATAAACGCGCTGCCATTCCGTTGTGGACATCGTCTGCGCCGCATCGGCCAGTTCAATGGCGGATTTCGTCACCAGCTTCGCCCGGGTGCTGTCAACCCATTCTTGTGCCGGTCCGTGCCCCTGCGCGAGGTATTCCAGGCCCTGGATCATGCATTCGAGTTTGTCGGCGTCGCGGGCGACTCGCGCCTCGGTGGTCTCGGCCGCCTCGTACTCGTCGACGGCGGACTGGAAACCAGCCGCGACGGCAGGGTGGGCCTGGGACAGTTGATCTCTGGTGACGTCGGAGTTGGAAGCCGCCTTCACGTACCGCCGACCGATCCACGGGATGTCGCCGACTCGCGTCTCCTGGGTGTCATGCAGTGTGCAAAGCAGCGCGACACGACCGGCGTCGGCACCCTCCATGTACGCCAGCGTGGCACCGATCAGAGCAACCCGGAAGCTGTGTTCGGCGATTGTCTCCGGATCTTTGACACCAGCGATCCACCAGCCCGTGCGTTTCGCGCGCTTCAGCATCCCCATCTCGAAAAGGAAATGCATGGTGCCCTGGTGTTGATCTGTCAACGTGGCTCCTCTGCCAGCGGTATGCCCCGCACGGTAGTGCACGGCTACCCACCCGGGCGCCGTCAGCGCGCATCATCTCGCCCTGCCACCCTCGCCCCCTGCCCCAAGCTGGCAGGGGGCCGCAAGGCGGATCACCGCTTCAGCGCGGTGACGAACGCGGACCAAGCGGGGGTGGGGAAGGCCACCACGGGCCCGTCGTCGTGCTGCTTGGAGTCGCGGACGGGGACCACGCCGTGGGAAGCGGCGAGGTTCGCCGCAGCCTCCACGCAATTGCCGCCGTTGTTGCTGTAGGAGGACGTGAACCAGCGGGGGGACTCGGGTGCGGTCGTCACGGGGTGCCCTTTCGTGCCTCGTTGATCATGGCCACCGATGCCGTTGGGGACAGCGCTTCGGCCTGTAGTTGATGGTAGGCCGTCAACAAGGGCAGGACGGAGCCTGTTTCGCGCTCCAGGTGCCCCCGCATTTGCGACTCTGCGTACGCGATCACGGACAGGTCCGGCAGCGTCAGCAGGTTCATCGGGAGGTCGAACGGGCGGCGCTCCCCTATGGCGTAAGGGGCGATCTGAAGAACGGCGTTGGGCAGCTCGGCGAACTCGGCCAGGTGGGCCAACTGCGCGTCCATGACGGCGGGATCGCCCACTTGACGACGCATACAGCTTTCGTCCATGACAACCAGCATCATGGGAGGGCGGGACCTGACGAGCGCTGCCTGCCTCTCCGCGAGAAACGCGACGCGCTCGGTCGCCTGCTCGGGAGCGATCGCTCCGCGTCGAACGGCGCTGTCGGCCAGGACACGGGCGTACTCCGGTGTCTGGAGCAGCCCGGGGATGATCCCGATCTCGTACAGCCGGATCTCCACCGCGCGCCCCTCATACCCCACGTACTGCGGGAAGCCCTCCAACAGCGAGCCGTGCCGGAGTTCACGCCACTCACGCTCGAAGGTATCCGTGCCCTCGACGCCGAAGGCGCGATCCGCGCTACGCGAGAATCGAAGAGTCGGAGGCTTCCGAGCAGTTTCGACGGCCGAAATATGAACGCTGGAATACCCCATGAGGTGGGCGAGATCATCTTGAGTCCATCCACGGGCCTCGCGTGAGCTGCGCAAACGTGCTCCGAAGGCTGCCTGAGGGGAACTGTCCGGGTTCAAGTCCTTGCGGTTCACCGGGGGATTCACCCACCTTTCATTCTCGTTTGATTACTTGAATGATTCCCAAGGCTGGGCCACGCTCACTCCTAGTGGTAGTGGATTCACTACGGAGAGGAGCGGTCGTGCGTACGGCCGAACGGCTGGAACTCCCCCAAGTCCCCATGGAACTCCTTCAACTGCGCGAGACCCTGGCCCTGCTGGGCGTCTCCACGACACAGGTCAGCCTCAACCCCGGGCTCTCGCCCACCATCTCCGTCCACCGGATGTCGCTGGGGATCGTGCGGCGGCTTGTTCCGGATCTGATCTGTGGGCTGGCGCGTCAGCATCTGTCGCCGGGGGCGGTGGTGTGGAGTGCGGAGCTGGAGCGGGTGGTGGTGGTCGTCTACACGGTGGGGGCGCTGATTCGGGTGCGGGCGTACGACGACGCGTCGTTCGAGACGCATGCCCCTGCCGCTGATCTGCGGCCCGCGACCGTGCGGCAGTTGGCGGCCGTGACGCGGGCGGTGTCCGGATGAGCGTTCCGGAGGTAGTCGAGATCACCGCCGAGACCGTCCTCGTCGGCGATGTGATCCAGGTGGGCGGGCGAGCGCTGGTGGTGGCCGACCTGATCCTCACGACGCGGGGTGGGCGGCGGCTGGAGTTCGCGACGGGGGAGGCGCTGACCCTGCACGCCCGGTCCCGGCTGACCGGGACGCGCCTCAACAGCAGGCGGCGGTCATGACGTCCGTTCCCCGGCTCCCGGACCTGACGTTCGCCGACACCCGGCCCGCGCCGCCCCGCGTGGGTGACCGCTCGGAATGGGTGCTGGGCCGCTGCTGGCTGTGGTGCGGAAACCGCTGCACGTGGGTGCTGTGGCTCGGCTCGGCGTCAACGGCCGGGCACTACGCCCAGTTCTACGTCTGCGAACCATGTCTCGCCCGGCTCCACCACACGATCATCGACTACGCCGACGCCATGCGCGAAGCACCCACCGACGCCGCAGGGTTCAAGGTCCCGCTGTACACAGCCCCTGAGGACCCGCCCCGCCCCCAACCGATCCGCTACCCCCGCCCCGGCACCCGTACCCGCCGCCCTCGCACGGCCCTCGGCCGCCTGTGGCACCGTCTCATCACCGGGCGGGAAGCGCCGCCGGGCCGCGTCTCCTGACGTCCTCAACCCCCCGTTGTCCACAGGGCCAACGGCTCTGCGGACAACGTGTCGACGACGCTCCGTCGCGGAATCGGCCGGGCGATCCGGATCGGGAGGCTCGTACATCCCGACCGCACGACGGCGTTCATGGCGCGGTCAACGGCGTGTGCTCAACGGCGCGTGTGCGGCTAAGCGGCGGGGGAGTGGAGGCCGTTCGGGGTTTCGCTCGTGGGCCGCCGTCTCAGCACTTCGTGAAGCGGTGCAAGGCGTTGAGTACGGCCGGGGCGAGGGTGTCCGGGTGGGCGTCGTCGTGCAGGAGGTGGTCCACTCCGTGCAGGGTCACCCGGCCCGGTGTGCCGACGTGTGCGTGGCGCAGGGCGCTGGTCAGGGCGTCGGTCGTGGCGCACGGGACCTGGGGGTCGTTCGTGCCACAGGTCACGAGGACCCTGGTCCCGGGCCGGAGTGCGGCGACGGTGTCCGGCGGGTGGATGGCGTCGGAGGTCAGCACGAACTGATGGCTCGTTCCCTGGAAGGCTTCGAAGAGTTGGGCGATGGGGGCCGGCAGCTCTGTGGTGTCGACCGGTCGGCGTTCGCGCAGGGCGGTGACGGCGGCGTCGATCGCCGTGTTGATGACGCGCTGCTCCTCGGGGGTGAACAGGCCCTGCCGGGTCGCCTCGGCGATCTGGTCCTTCAGTTGCAGCGTGACCAGGTCCAGCAGGCGTATCGCCTGCGGTTGCAGCAGTGCCAGGCCGCTGGGGCGCGGGTGGACGGTGCCGCCGAGTTGCAGCGCGGTCATCGCGCCCTCGCTGTGCCCGACGATCGTCAGCGCGTGCCGGTTGGTCTCCGGCTGGTCGCGCAACACCCCGTAGGCGGCTTGGGCCTGGCGGACGAAGGCCGGGTAGTCGAGCTCCTCCGGGCGGTCCGCATAGGCGCCGAGCCCGGTGCGGCCGGTGCCGTACTTGTCGAACCGCAGTGTGGCGACCTGGTCTTCGCCGAGGGCCTCGGCCACCAGGCCCAGGGTGTTCGGGGTGAGGGCGGGTGGCTGGTTGCCGTCGCGGTCGGTGGGTCCGCTGCCGGGCAGCAGCAGCGCGGCCGGCAGTCGTTGCCCGGGCCGGTGCGCGGGGACGTGCAGGGTGCCGTACGTCGTCGTCCCGTCGACGGTGAAGACGACCTCGCGGTCGGCGGCGGGCACCAGGCGCGGAGCCGCCTCGGCCGGGCTGACGGTCGTGAAGGCCAGGGCCATCGCGACCGCGGCGAAACGGAGGAACATCGGGTGTCTCCTTCGGCTCAGGTGAGGGCGTTCTCGACCAGGGCGACGGTGGCGCGGGGGTCGTCGACCTGGAGGACCAGCCGCGCGTACTCCTGATCGGCGAGTTCGACCACGACGGTCTTCGCCGGATCCCTGACGTCCCAGAACACCTTCTCGCCATTGAGGTGGAACGTGCCCGCCGTGATGAGGCCGGGGACGCGGGTGCCCGGTGCGCGGATCCCCTTGGGCTCGGCGATCATGCCGGGGTCGGCGGTGGCGCCCCGCACGTTGGCCAGGGGGATGGTCAGGCTGCTCTTCAGCGCCCAGACCTTGTGGAGTCCCTCGATCACGACGACGAGGTCGTCACCGTCGATGCGAACCAGTGCCATAGGGGTTTCCTTGTCAGACGAGAAGATCGAGGCGTTGGGACAGCGTGGCGCCGACGCTGTCGGAGCTTCCGCGCAGGAGCAGGCCCAGTGCGGTGGCGGTGAGGGCGGCGGCCAGGGGGGCGGGAATGCCGAGGGCGTCGGCGATCGCCCGGTCGACCGCGTCGAGCGCGGCCGTCACCTCGGCGGCGACCTCCTCGTCGGCCGGCGCCCGTTCGGCGACCGCGAGCAGCAGCAGACCGAGGTCGGCGGAGGTGATGAGCCGCAGCGCGGTCGCCGCGTCCGCAGCGGTGGCGAGCGTGTCCACCAAGGGGCGGACGTCATCGGCGAGGTGGCGGCGCAGGGCGGCCATGTAGAGGCCGCGCTTGCTGCCGAACGTCTTGTACAGGCTGTTGCGGTGCACGCCGAGGTGCGCCACGAGATCGTCGACGGACACCCCGTCGTAGGCACGGCTGCCGAACAGATCCACGGCTGCGCGGACCGCCACGTCCTCGTCGAACGCCCTTGGTCTTCCCATGACATGACCCTATGACGTTCGGGAATGATCAGTCAAGAACGATCGTTCCTCTACTGTCGTCGGCGACGGCGACGGTTTTCGGGCTTGCCGGGCCGCTGCTCTCCCCGGCTTCTCATCGGCCGTGATTCACGGCGCTTATTCTAGCGCTAGGATAGGCGCCATGAAGCCGGACCTGTCCGCCGCCGAGCTGACGCTGCTCGGGCTGCTGGTGGAGCGACCCCGACACGGATACGAGCTGGAGGCGGTGATCACCGAACGCGGAATGCGGGAGTGGACGGAGATCGGGTTCAGCTCGATCTACTACCTGCTGACCAAGCTCCGCGAGCGCGAACTGATCGCCCCCGCCGGGGACGCGCCCCCGGTCGGCGGCAAGGCGCGCAAGGTGTATGCCGCCACCGACGAGGGCCGCCGCGTGTGCGCGCTCGCCGCCGAGCGGGCGATCGCGGAGATCCACCCGGTCTTCCCGCGCGTCCTGGTCGGGCTGGCCAACCAGCCCGCCGTCGCACCCGAGGACGTACGCGCCGCCCTCGACCGGCGGGCCGCCGCGCTGGCCGAGCGCGTCGAGGCCGTCCGCCGGGCGGCCCCCGACGCCCGGCACGCCCCGGAGTTCGTCCGCGCGATCTTCGACTACACCCTCGGCCAGCTGACCGCCGAACAGGCGTGGCTGGACCGCTACCGAGCACAGGGAGAGACAGCCGTGGCACCGTACGACGTCAAGCGCGAGAACAAGGCGCTCTACGCCCCGAAGAACACCACCTGGGACCTCGTGGACGTCCCCGAGCAGCGGTTCCTCGCCGTCGACGGCACGGGGGACCCGAACACCGCGCCCGCCTACGCCCGCGCGGTCGAGGCGCTCTACGGGGTCGCGTACACCCTCAAGTTCGCGAGCAAGGGCACCCCGGACGGCGATTTCGTCGTCGGGCCGCTGGAAGGGCTGTGGTGGTCACCCGATCCCGGGGTCTTCACCAGCCGCGCCAAGGACGCCTGGAACTGGACGATGCTCATCAGCCTGCCCTCCTGGATCACCGACGGGATGATCGAGGACGCCAGGGAGACCGCCCTCGCCAAGAAGAAGAACCCCGTCATCTCCGAGGTCCGCCCGCTCACCCTCCACGAGGGCCGCAGCGCCCAGGTGCTGCACATCGGGTCCTACGACGACGAGACACCGCTGATGACGGAGCTGCACGCCACCTACCTCGCCGCCCACGGCCTGCGACCGGCCGGCGCGCACCACGAGGTGTACCTCAAAGACCCGCGCAGGACCGCCCCCGAGAAGCTGAGGACGGTCCTGCGTCAGCCGGTCGAACCCGTCGACCGGGACGACTCGTAAAGCAGCCCGCCGGTTACAGGCGCTCGATGACGTAGTCGACGCACGCCGTCAGGGCCTCGATGTCCGCCGGGTCGATCGCCGGGAACATGGCGACGCGCAGCTGGTTGCGGCCGAGCTTGCGGTAGGGCTCGGTGTCCACGATGCCGTTGGCGCGCAGCGCCTTGGCGATCGCCGCCGCGTCCACGTCGTCGGCGAAGTCGATGGTGCCGATCACCTGCGAGCGCTGCGCCGGGTCGGTCACGAACGGGGTGGCCCGCTCCGACTTGTCCGCCCAGCCGTACAGCCGCGCCGCCGAGTCGGCGGTGCGGGCGGTGGACCACTCCAGGCCGCCCTGGCCGTTGATCCACTCCAGCTGCTCCGCCAGCAGGAACAGCGTGGCCAGCGCCGGGGTGTTGTACGTCTGGTCCTTGCGGGAGTTGTCGATGGCGGTCGGCAGCGAGAAGAACTCGGGGATGTGCCGGCCGGAGGCGGCGATCCGCTCGGCCCGCGCCAGGGCGGCCGGGGAGAACACCGCGATCCACAGTCCGCCGTCCGACGCGAACGACTTCTGCGGCGCGAAGTAGTACACGTCCGTCTCGGTGATGTCGACGGGCAGCCCGCCCGCGCCCGAGGTGGCGTCGACCAGCACCAGCGAGCCCTCGTCGGCGCCCGCCACCCGCTGGATCGGCGCCGCGACACCCGTCGAGGTCTCGTTGTGGGTCAGGGCGTACGCGTCCGCGCCCCGCTCGGCGCGCGGCAGCGGGTGGGTGCCGGGCTGGGAGCTGATCACCGTCGGCTCGTCCAGCCACGGCGCCAGGCGCGCCGCCTTGGCGAACTTCGACGAGAACTCGCCGAACGTCAGGTGCTGCGACTTCGCCTCGATCAGGCCGTGCGTCGCGATGTCCCAGAAGGCGGTGGAGCCACCGTTGCCGAGCACCACCTCGTACCCCTCGGGGAGCGAGAACAGCTCGCGCACGCCCTCGCGCACCCGCCCCACCAGGCGCTTCACCGGAGCCTGCCGGTGTGAGGTGCCCATGAGGGAACTGCCGGTCGCCGCGAGGGCGTTCAGCGCCTCGGTGCGCACCTTGGAGGGGCCAGCGCCGAACCGGCCGTCGGCGGGCTTGATGTCAGCGGGAATCTCGATGTCGGCCACGAGCGGAGCGTAGTCCGTCCGGGGGGTCCCTCCGTACCTTGTCCGTCCGGTGAGACGGAAATCATCACCAGGCGGACGGTCCGCGAGCGGCTCCGGAGCCTGCGTACGCACGCGTACCACCCTCACCCCCGCAGGTCGCGGGGGTGAGGGTGGCGGGCACCCGGTTGACGGGGGTGAGGGGCGCTCCGGCTCAGCTCCGACCGGACAGCAGCACGGGCAGCGACGCCAGGTCGTTCTGCGTCACCGACGGATTGTTGTGCAGCTCCTCGGCCGGCACCGCCAGCCGCATGTCCGGGAACCGCTCGAAGAGCGCGGGCAGCGCCAGCTCGGCCTCCAGGCGCGACAGCGGCGCCCCCGGGCACACATGCGTGCCGTGCCCGAACGACAGATGCCGGTTCGGCTGCTCCCGCGTGATGTCGAAGTCGCGCGCCGTGGGCCCGAACTGGGACTCGTCCATGCCCATCGGCCCGAGCGAGAGAACCAGGCCCTCGCCCTTCGCGATCACCGTGTCGCCGATCTCGACATCCTCGGACGCGAACCGCATCAGCACATGGGTGATCGGCGGCGACCAGCGCAGCGCCTCCTCCACCACCGCGTCCCAGCCGACCTTCCCGGAGGTCGCCAGCGCCAGCTGCTCGGGGTGGCTGAGCAGCCCGCGCACGGCCTGGAGCAGCAGCGAGATGGTCGTCTCGTGACCGGCGGCGATGATCACCTGGATGGTGGCGACCACCTCCTCGTCGGTCAGCGGCGCCAGTCCCTCCTCGGCGGCGTTCAGCAGCGCGCTGGACAGGTCATCGCCCGGGTTGCGCTTCTTCTCCGCCACCATCGCGGTGAAGCGGGTGGACAGCTCCTCCAGCACCGCCGGCAGCCCCTCGGGCGGCGTGAAGCTGGAGAACAGCGAGTCGAACAGCTCGCGCAGCCGGTTGTCGCCCGCCGCCTCCAGGCCCATCAGGTCGCTGATGACCCGCATCGGCAGCTCGTACGCGAACGCCGGCTTCAGATCGACCGGCTCCCCGTTGTCCCGGGCCGCCAGCTCCTCGATCAGCTCCTCGGTGATCCGGGCCACCCGCGGCCGCATGGCCTCCACCCGGCGCGGCGTGAACGCCTGGGAGACCGGGGTGCGCAGCCGACGGTGCTCCTCACCGTCGACCACCAGCATGCTCGGCCCCGGGTCGACCAGCGCGCGCAGCGGCCAGTTGGCCCCGATCTCGCCCCGCTGCCACGGACCCCACTGGTTCACGTCCTTCACCAGCCGCGGATCGGTCAGCAGCTTGCGGGCCTCGGCGAGGTGCGTGACGGCCCAGGCGGTGACGCCCTCGGGCAGCTCCACCCGGACGAGCGGCCCCGCGGCGCGCAGCCGCTCGCCCTCCCCGAGCAGGTCCTTGACGTAGGGGTCGAGTACGACGGGGGCGGAGCCGTTGTGCTGCACGGGGCAGGTCATCTATCGGGAACCTCTCACTGAGTCAGGTCTCACGGGCGTACCTCTCATCTGAACGACCGTGCCGCCGGTGCCGGGGTGAAGCGCACCGGCAGCGCGGTCAGGCCACGCATCCACACCGAGGGGCGCCACACCAGGGCGGCCTCCGGGATGGACAGTTCGACGTCCGGCAGGCGGTCCAGCAGCACCTCGATGCCGGTTCTGGCGATGGTCTCGCCGATCTCCTGCGCGGGGTACGGGCAGCGGTGCTCGCCGTGCCCGAACGCGAAGTTGGCGTTGTTGCCGCCGGTGAACGACGTGCCGCCGGTGCGTATCTGCGGGTCGTGGTGGGCGGAGGCGATGCCCATGATCACCATGTCGCCGGCCCGGATGTGCTGCCCGCCCAGCTGCACGTCGCGGGTGGCGAAGCGGGCCACCGAGTTCTGCAGCGGGGCGTCCTCCCACAGCACCTCGTTCATGGCCTCGTTGACCGAGTGCCGGCCGCCGGTGAGGGAGGCGGCGAATCGGTCGTCGGTGAGCATCAGCCGCAGCGAGTTGCCGATCCAGTCGGCGGTGGGCTGCTGGCCCGAGACGATGATGACCGCCAGGTCCTGCACGATCTCCTCGCGCCCGTACCCGCCGTGGGCCAGCATCCGGGAGGCGATGTCGGCGGAGGCGGCCTGCTGGCGCGCGTCCACCAGCGCGTACGTGGCGGCGTGGAAGTGGCGGAATGCCTTCAGCGATTCCTCGGTCCCGTTGAGGAACTCGTTGATGGAGTGCGCCAGTCCGGGGCCCTCGTCGTCCTGGTAGCCGCACGCCCGCACCAGCGTCAGCGCGGGCAGCAGGGTGGCGTACTGCGAGATCAGCTCGGCCTCGCCCTGCCCGCAGAACGTGTCGATCAGCCGGTCGGCGATCTCCTCGGCGGTGCGGCGCAGTTCGAAGTTGTCGACACCCTCCAGCGCGTTCTCGGTCATGGCGATCCGCTGGGAGTGCCGCTCGCCGGTCGTCCACAGCACCGAATCGAAGGAGTGGTCCACCATCGGGCGCAGCGGCCAGTCGGCCGGGATGGTGTCCCACTGCCGCCAGTGCCGCGAGTCGCGGCTGAAGAGCACCGGATCGCTGTAGATCTGGTGCAGTTCGCGGTAGCCCAGCGCCAGCCAGGCGGGGACGTCACCGGCCAGCGTCACCGGGGCCAGCGCGCCGTGGTCGCGCCGCATCTCCCGGTACAGCTCGGCCGGTTCGGTCTGGAACCGGGGCCCGGACAGCGGTACGGCTCCGGCGTGCGCGGGGCAGCCGGGGGGCGGGGTGGTCCCGCCGGCGGTGGGTGGGTGCTGGGGTGAGGTCACGGTGTGGTCGTCTCCTGAACCGGCCGGCCGGCGGTGGACGTGGACAGAGCGTGCAGATGCTCGACGAGGGTGATCAGGACCTGCTTGCTGGATTCCCGGGAGCGGGCGTCGCAGTCGAGCAGCGGGATGTGCTCGGGCAGGTCCAGGGCGTCCCTGATCTGCTGCTGGGTGTGCGGCGGTCCGCCGAAGTCGTTGCGGGCCACGATGAACGGCGTGCCGTGCTGCTCCAGGCGGTCGATCGCGTACCAGGAGTCGGCGAGCCGGCGGGTGTCCACCAGGACGACGGCGCCGAGCGTGCCGGCGAACAGCCGGTCCCACAGGAACCAGAACCGTTCCTGCCCGGGTGCCCCGAACAGGTACAGCACGGTCTGTTCGTTGAGGGAGATCCGGCCGAAGTCGAAGGCCACGGTGGTGGAGGTTTTGCCGCGCACGGCGGACAGGTCGTCCACGTCCGCGCCCGCCTGGGTCATGACCTCCTCGGTGTTCAGCGGCCGGATGTCGCTGACCGAGCGGACCATGGTGGTCTTGCCGACCCCGAAGCCGCCGACGACAACGATCTTCAGCCCGTTGTCGGCGCTGCCGCCCAGCGGGATGCGCCGCTCTCGCCGCTCGGGCAGCGGCGGATGGTCAGAGGTTGCGGAGTCCAACGAGCACCTGCTCAAGGAGATGTGGATCGGGTAGGGGGGCGGCGGCGTGCGCGGCGGCCGGGCCGCCGGTGCCGGTGGCCGCCATCGCGGTGCGGCCAGGTCCCGACCCCGGGGGCGGGACCGCGGCGGTACGCGGATGGCGGGCGGTGATGCGGCCCTCGTCGAGGAGATCGCACAGCAGGATCTTCACGATGCTGATGGGCAGCTTCAGTTCGGCGGCGATCTCGACCACGGCCGTGGGGAACTGGCACAGCCGCAGGATGGTGGCGTGCTCCGACTGCATGCCCGCGGTCGGCTCCCCCTCGCTCACCACCAGCGTGACCAGGTCGAACGCGGCGGCGGAGCCCGCCCGGCTGCGCCCTCCGGTGAGGGTGTAGAGCCGGTCGGGGTCCTCGTCCCGGCCCGGGCGGCTCATGGCCGCCCGCCGCCGCCGTCGGGCTGCTCGCGCGGTGGCGAGCTGAGGTGGTCGCCCAACTGCTCGACCAGTTCGTTCATGTTGTGCCCCACCAGGCCGACATCGGCGTTCTCGGAGGCGACGACGGCCAGATGGGCGCCGTCCCCGGCCTCGACGATGAACAGCAGCCCGCCGTGGAACTCCGTCATCGACTGCCGTACGCCGCCCGTCCCGTCGCCGAACTCGATGGAGGCGGCGTACGACAGGCTCTGCACGCCGGAGGCGATGGCGGAGAGCTGGTCGGCCTGGTCCTCGGAGAGTTCGGGGGTGTGGAACAGCTTGAGGCCGTCGCGGGAGAGCACCAGAGCGTGCCGGGTGCCCGGCGTGCGCTGCTGGAGGCTCTCCAGCAGCCAGTTCAGCTCGTCGTCCCCGGTGGCTGAGGTGGCTGCGGTACTACTGCCGGGCATCGGTGTATTCCCCCATGGCTGGTGCGGTCATCGGTTCTCGTCCTCCGGCTGGAGTGTCTGGGTGTCGGCGCCGGGGCCGGTGTCGTCGCCGGCGGCGGGGCCGGTGCCCTGGGCGTCCCGGCCCGGGGCACGGTCGCGGGCGGGAGCGTCCTTCGCGGCCGGGGTCTCGCCCCGTACGGCACGGCGGAAGGTGCCGAAGCGGGCGGCCGATTCGGCGGGGGAGTGGTTGGCGCGGGGCCGCAGTTTGCGGGTGGGCGGGTCGTGGTCGGTGTGCGCGGCGGCGAGGGTGCGGCCGCGGCGCCGCTTGGGCAGGCCGCTCTCGCCGTACTCGGTGCCGTCCGGCGGCGCCGGGGCGTCCTCCGGCTCCTGGCCGGCCGGGGCGTGCTCGGCGGTCGGCGCCGGAACGGCGGTGACCTCGCGCAGCGCCGGGCGTTCGGTACGGGCACCGCGGGTGCGGCCGGAGCCGGTGGTGACCGGCTCGGGCGGCGCGACGGCCGGGGTGGCGTCCGGCTTGGGGCGGGAGATCAGCTCCTGCGGGATCATCATGAGCGCGCCGGTGCCGCCGCGCGCGGAGGGGCGGAAGGACACCGACATGCCGTGCTTGCGGGCGAGCGCGCCGACCACGGCCAGGCCGAGCCGCGTACCGGACAGGGCGGTGAGGTCCAGCGGGGCGGCGGACACGGCGCGTTCGGCGCGGCGCAGCGCGACCTCGCTCATCACCAGCCCGGAGTCCTCGACGGTGATGATGACCCCGGAGGGGACCTCTTCGACGTAGACGTGGACCTCGGCGGTGGGCGGGGAGAAGTTGGCGGCGTTGTCCAGGAGTTCGGCGAGGGCGTGCATGACGCCCTCGGCGGCGTGCCCGGCGACCGAGAGCCGGCTGGCGGAGTGCAGCCGCACCCGCTGGTAGCCGCCGATGCGGCCCATGGCGCCGCGCAGGATGGACTCCATGACGATGGGCTTGGCCCAGCGGCGGCCGGAACGGGCCCCGGTGAGTACGGCGATGGAGTCGGCGAGCCGCCCGGCCTGGGCGGTGCGGTGGTCCAGGTGGAGGAGGTCGCCGAGGACGGCCTCGTCGGTGTGCCGGTGCTCCATCTCGCGCAGGTCGGCGAGCATGGAGGTGGCGAGCGCCTGCATCCGTCCGGCGGCGTTGGCGCAGGCGGCCATGGCGGCGGCCTTGCTGGTCTCGCTGCGGCTGATCTCTTCGGCGAGCAGCGTCATGACGCGGCGGTGGGCGTCGTCGGCCGGGGTCTCGGCGGTGGCCAGCGCGGTGGCGGCGGAGGTGCCGGTGCGCAGCCGGGCGGCGAGCGCGGGGACGGTGTGACCGGCGAAGTGCTGTGCGCGCCGCTCGCGTTCGGCCAGCTCGGCGCGGAGCGCGGCGACGGTGTGGCGGGCGTGGGCGGCGACGGCGAGGGTGATCACCAGGGCGGCGGAGACGGCCTGCGCGAACCAGGTGGTGGGTCGGCTCAGGAACCCCTCACCGAACAGCAGCCAGCCGGCGGCGGTGAGTAGGCCGATGGTGAGGGTGCCGATCACCAGGATCAGCAGCACCTGCCGCAGCGGGGAACGCTCCGTCCCGGGGTGCGCGGTGGGGGAATGCGCTGTCATCAATCGAAGACCTCGGACAGATGCGGAGCGGGCGTGTCGGTGTCGGTGTCGGCGTCGGTGGAGCGGAACCACCTCGATCAATTGCCGAACACTATAGGAGAGTTCTGCGTCCTTTTGGGTTCTCATGGCAATGGAAATGGTTCGGGCTTGATCATCGGCTGCGGGTATATGCCAAGCCATCCCGCCTCCCCGGATTGACCTCAACCGCACTTGATGTCGCACGCTCGGCCGGAGAACGACAGCGAAGGACACAACGGACGGGAGCACGGGCGATGAGAGTGGTGCGGGTGGTCCGCTTCGGGGGCCCCGAGGTGCTCGTGACCGGTGAGGCACCCGACCCGGTGGCCGGGCAGGGGCAGGTGGTCGTGGATGTCGCCGTGGCGGGCATGACGTTCGTCGAGACGCGGATCCGGCAGGGCACCGATCCCTGGCACGCCACACCGCGGCTGCCGTACATCCCCGGCGGCCTCGTCGCCGGCCGGGTCGGCGCCGTCGGCGCGGGGGTGGACCCGCGGTGGCACGGGCGCCGGGTGCTGGCCGGCACGGGCGAGACCGGAGGCTTCGCCGAGCGGGCTGCCGTGGCGGAGCGGGACCTCTTCCGGGTGCCGGACGGGCTGGGCCTGCCCGAGGCCACCGCCCTGTACAGCGACGGCGCCACCGCTCAGGGCCTGGCCGAGCGGGCCGGCCTCCACCGCGGCGAGTGGGTCCTGGTGGAGGCGGCGGCCGGCGGGGTCGGCAGCCTGCTGGTGCAGCTCGCCCGTGCGGCGGGCGCGCGCGTCATCGCCGCCGCGCGGGGCGGGCGCAAGCTGGCGCTGGCCCGCGAACTGGGCGCGGAGGTGGCCGTCGACTACACCGCGCCGGACTGGACGGCACGGGTCCGCGAGGCCACCGGCGGTACGGGGGCCGACCTCGTCTTCGACGGGGTCGGCGGGCGCATCGGACGGGAGGCGTTCACGGTGACGGCGCGCGGCGGCCGGTTCTCGGTGCACGGCGCGGCCGGCGGCGAGGCCACGGTCATCGACCGGGACGCGGCACGGCGGCGCGGCGTGGAGGTGATCGGCATCGAGCAGCTGTACGGCTTCGGCCCGCACACCGGCCGCTGGGCCCGGCGGATGATGACCCGCGCGGCGGCGGGCGAGATCCGCCCCGTCATCGGCCAGACCTTCCCCCTGCACCGCGCCGCCGCCGCCCACGCGGCCATGGAGGACCGCACCGCGCTGGGCAAGACGCTGCTCCTGCTGTGACCCGGCGGGCCGGTGGTCGGCCACCTTCGGCCGGTGCGGCGGTTCCCGGTGCGCGGTGCGACGGTGCACGCTGGGGTGCATGGCACACCAGCACAGCACCGGGACAACGGAACTCGCGGCGGGGCTACGGGCGGTGATGCGCGGTGAGGTGGAGTTCGACGCCGCCGCCCGGGCCCTGACCACCATGGACGCCTCCAACTACCGGCGCGTGCCGGTCGGGGTGGTCGCCCCGTACGACGCCGATGACGTGGCCGCCGCGCTCGCCGTCTGCCGCGAGCACGGCGTGCCCGTCGTCCCGCGCGGCGGCGGCACCTCCATCGCCGGACAGGCCACCGGGGTGGGCGTCGTCCTCGACTTCACCCGCCACATGAACCGGATCCTCTCCCTGGACGCCGGGGCCCGTACCGCCGTCGTCCAGCCCGGCGTCATCTGTGACACGCTGCGCGACGCCGCCACGCCGCACGGGCTGACCTTCGGGCCCGACCCCTCCACCCACTCCCGCTGCACCATCGGCGGCATGATCGGCAACAACTCCTGCGGCTCGCACTCCGTCGCCTGGGGCACCACCGCCGACAACGTGCACGCCCTGGACGCCCTCACCTACCGCGGCGAACGGCTGCCGCTCACCCGGGGCGGACGCGACCTGCCGCACCACCTGCGGACGGCCGCCGAGGACCTCGTCAACCGCGAACTGGCGCTGCTGCGCACCGGCTTCCCCGAACTGCCGCGCCGCATCTCCGGGTACGCCCTGGACGAGCTGCTGCCCGAGCGCGGCCGGGACTGGGCGCGCGCCTTCACCGGCAGCGAGGGGACCCTGGGCGTGCTCACCGAGGCCACCGTACGGCTGGTGGAGACCCCGGGTGCCCGGGTGCTGGCGGTGCTCGGCTACCCCGACGAGTCGGGTGCGGCGGAGGCGGCGCCCGGTCTGCTCCCGCACGGCCCGCTCACCGTCGAGGGCATGGCCAAGGACCTGGTCGCCAGCCCTGCCGCCCGGGACGCCCTGCCGCGCGGCGGCGCCTGGCTGTTCGTCGAGATGGGCGGCGCCGACCCGGCCGAGGCGGGGGCCGCAGCCCGCCGGCTGATCGACGCCGCCGTGGCCGACGGCGCCACCGGCCACACCCTGATCACCGACCCGGCCGGGCAGCGCGTCCTGTGGCGGATCCGCGAGGACGCCTCCGGCACCGCCACCCGGCTCTCCGACGGCGGCGAGGCGTGGCCGGGCTGGGAGGACTGCGCGGTGCCGCCCGCCCGGCTGGCCGGCTATCTGCGCGAGTTCCGCTCCCTGCTGCGCGACTACGGTCTGCGCGGGCTGCCGTACGGGCACTTCGGTGACGGCTGCATCCATGTGCGCATCGACTTCGATCTGCTGACCGCGCCGGGCATCGCCAGGTTCCGGGAGTTCAGCACGGAGTTGGCGCGGCTGGTGGCCGCGCACGGTGGTTCGCTGTCCGGGGAGCACGGTGACGGGCTGGCCCGCGCCGAACTGCTGCCCGTCATGTACGGGACCGAACTCGTGGACGCCTTCCACGCGTTCAAGGATCTGTGCGACCCGGACGGCGGCCTGAACCCCGGTGTGCTGGCCCGCCCGGACCGGCTGGACGATCAACTGCGGTTCACGGGGCTGCCCAAGGAGCCGGTGCCGGTGGCGTTCGGATACCCGCACGACGGAGGGGACTTCTCGGCCGCCGTGCGGCGCTGCGTCGGCGTCGCCAAGTGCCGCGAATCCACCGCGAGCCCGGGTCAGGTGATGTGCCCCTCCTACCGGGCCACGGGGGAGGAGAAGCACTCGACCCGTGGCCGGGCCCGGCTGCTGCACGAGATGCTGGTGGGCGAGGTGATCACGGACGGCTGGCAGTCCACCGAGGTCGCCGACGCGCTCGACCTGTGTCTGTCGTGCAAGGGCTGCCGGGGCGACTGCCCGGTGGAGGTGGACATGGCCACCTACAAGGCGGAGTTCCTGCACCAGCGCTACCGGGGGCGGCGGCGGCCCGCCGCGCACTACGCCATGGGCCGGCTGCCGCAGTGGCTGCGGCTGACGGCGGCGCTGCGCGCGGCACCGCTGGCCAACGCGGGCGCCAAGGTGCCGCCGCTGGCCGCGCTCGCCAAGCGGCTGGGCGGCATCGCCCCCGAACGTCCCATTCCGGCGATCGCCACCGAGCCGTTCACCCGCTGGTGGCGTGCGCAGGGCCGGCGGCTGCCCGCCGCCGCCCGGGGAGCCGACGGGAGCCGCGACCGCGAGCGGATCGTGCTGTTCCCCGACAGCTTCACCAACTACCTGGCCCCGGAGGCGGGCCGGGCGGCGGTCCGGGTGTTCGACGCGGCCGGAGTGGAGGTGGCGGTGCCGCCGCGCCCGGTGTGCTGCGGGCTGACGTACGTGACCACCGGCCAGCTCGACACCGCCCGCACGGTGATGCGCCGCACCCTGGACCATCTCGCCCCCGCGCTGGACGCCGGGCTGCCGGTGACCGTCCTGGAGCCGCCGTGCGCCGCCGCCATGCGCACCGACATCCCCGAGCTGCTGCCCGATGACCCGCGCGCCGCACAACTGGCCGACGCCGTCCGCACGTTCGCCGAGACCCTGGAGGAGAGCGCGCCCGGGTGGGAGCCGCCGCGCCTGGACCGGCCGGTGGCCGGGCAGACCCACTGCCACCAGAGCGCGATCCTGGGCGACGCCGCCGACCGGCGGCTGCGCGAACGCGCGGGGCTGAGCGGCAAGCTGTCGGCGGGCTGCTGCGGGCTGGCCGGCAACTTCGGCTTCGAGAAGGGCCATTACGACGTGTCGGTGGCCTGCGCCGAGGACCAGCTGCTGCCCGCCGTACGCCGCGCCCCCGAGGACGCCGAGCTGGTCGCGGACGGCTACTCCTGCCGTACCCAGCTGGATCAGCTAGCGGGCCGCAAGGCCCGCCATCTCGCCGAACTCCTGGCGGACGGCCTGTGACCGGGGCGCTCGCCGGTCCCGGCGGGTGACGCCCGCCGGGTCACGGCCGCACGGGGCGGCGCCGGGGCGGCTGTTCTGAGGGGGCGAAGGTGGACAGCCGGCCGGTGGTGAGCCGGGTGAGGGCCTCCACCAGGCCGGTCCGCAACTCCGGTGACAGGGAGTCGAGTACGTCGCGGTGCGTCCGGTCCACGATCTCCTGGGAGCGGCGCACCAGCCGGCGCCCCTTGTCAGTGAGGACCAGGATCTTGACGCGCCGGTCGCTGGGGGAGGGGGTGCGTTCGGCCAGTCCCTCCCGCTCCAGGTGATCGGTGAGCACCACCATCGTGGTCTTGTCGAGGCCGGTGGCCTCGGCGATTTGCGACTGCGTCAGTTCGCCCGGGCGTGCCTTGGCGAGTACGCGGTGGGCCCGGGGGGTGATGCCGAGGTCGGCCAGGTTCGCGGCCAGCTCCGCCGACAGCGCGCGATCGCTCCAGGACAGCAGAGACATCAGGTCGGCGCCGGATGAGGTGGTGTCCGGTGCGGTGTCGCTCACGCCGCCCATCGTAGGCAGATGCCACCGGCCGGGAAAGTCTCGGCGCGGAGCGATTGCCTTCGCGACCAACTCCGTTCATTGCCGGGGGAGTTGATCTGCATACACATAGTTCCGAAATAGATGATGCCGAACGGGACGGCATGGTACGGTCCCACCCGGCCGCGGAGACCCCCAGGAGGCGTTCGCATGTCCGAGCCCGTCCGTGCGATCCCTCGCCCGCGCGGGAGCGCGACCGTGCCGCCGAGCCCTTAGGTGACGGACGATCGCGGTGGCCCCCGCCGCGCCGGTGCCCCGGGCCCCGCCCGTTCCCGGCCGCGCGCCCGCCGCCCCTCCGTGCCCCGGCTCCCGGCCCCACGCCCCCGCCGCACCCCCGGTCCCGGCGCGCCCGCCCGGCCGGCGGCCGGCCCGCGGTCCACTCCACCCATCGAGGAAGAGGACACATGACGACCGACGCCCATCCCACCCCCGCGTCCGCCCCCACCCCCGCCGCCGCACGCACCGGCCCCTGGAAGCCACGAGCACTGGCGGTGGCGGCGGCCGGCCTCTCCACCGCCCTGATCTGGATCATCGCCAACGCGGGCGGCGCCGCACTGGCCGTCATGCCGTCCAACGGCGGTGACCCCCTGACCATCACCTGGCCGCGCTCCATCGCCCTCGGCGCGCTCGGCGCCGCGCTCGGCTGGGGCCTGCTGGCGCTCCTGGAGCGCCGGACCCCCCGCGCCCTGCGGATATGGACGATCGTCGCGCTGAGCGTGCTGGCCGCCTCCTTCTTACCGCTGGTGTTCCTCGACGCCAGCGGCGGCACGAAGGCCACCCTCGCCCTGATGCACACCGCGGTGGCCGCCATCGCCATCCCGCTCTTCCACCGGGGAACGCGCGACTGACACACCGCCTGCGGGAAGCCCCCGCGGTTCCGGCACAACAACAGGAACCGCGGGGGCTTTTCAGCGCCCACATCCGGCACTACGGTTGCGCCGATCCGTTCATGACAATGTCCCGCGTTTATATCCGTGAATGAGGGCGCCTCTATGTCAGTTCTGGACTGGGCCGTGGTGGCCGCGTACTTCCTCGTCATCGTCGGCATCGGCTGGTGGTCCAAGAAGCGCGTGCACGACGTCGCCGACTTCTTCACCGCCCGAGGGCGCATCCCCTGGTGGCTCTCGGGCATCTCGCACCACATGTCCGGCTACAGCGCCGTCATGTTCGTCGCCTTCGCCGCCGTCGCCTACGACTACGGCTTCACCGTGTACGTGTGGTGGGCGCTCACCATCGGACTCGGCATCGGCATCGGCGCGTTCGTCTTCGCACCCCGCTGGAACCGGCTGCGCGCCAAGCACGGCGTCAACTCCCCGCTCGAATACCTCGCCCGCCGCTACAACCTGCCCACCCAGCAGGTGCTCGCCTACAGCGGTGCCGCGCTCAAGGTCGTCGACATCGCCGCCAAATGGGTCGCGATCTCCGTCCTCCTCCAGGGCTTCGCCGACATCCCCCTCACCTGGGGCATCGTCATCGCCGGCATCGGCACCATGGCGTACGTCGCCATCGGCGGCATCTGGGCCGATGTCCTCACCGACATGGGCCAGTTCGTCATCCAGGCGGTGGCCGGATTCGTCATGCTCGTCGCCGTCGGCGCCCGCCTGGGCTTCGACTACCCCTGGGCCATGTGGGGCGACCTCCCCGACGGCCACGGCGACCCCATCGCCGGACCCGTCACCACCACCCTCATCCTGGCGTTCCTGCTGGTCAAGACGTTCGAGTACAACGGCGGCATGTGGAACCTGGCCCAGCGGTACATGGCCTCCCCCTCCGGCTCCGCCGCCCGCCGCTCCGCCCTGCTCTCCAGCGCCCTGTGGCTGGTGTGGCCCTTCGTCCTCTTCCTGCCGATGTTCGCCGCCCCGCTCATCGTGCCCGGCCTCACCAACGGCGAGGAGTCCTACGTCGCGCTCGCCGTCGAACTCCTCCCGGCCGGACTCATCGGCCTCATGCTCGCCGGGTTCTTCTCCCACACCATGGCGATGGTCGGCTCCGACTGCAACGTCATCACCGCCGTCATCACCCGCGACATCGCCCCCGTCCTCGTACCCCGCGTCAAGCAACTGGGCGCGGCGGCCCAGCTGGTGATGGCCCGCGTCACCACCGTGCTGTTCGTGACCCTCAGCATGACCATCGCCATCACCACCGGCGGCGAGGGATTCGTCCTGGACACCGTCGTCCAACTGGTGGCCGCCACCATGGGGCCCATCTCCATCCCGCTCATGCTCGGCCTGCTGCCCTGGTTCCGCCGGGTCGGGCCCACCGCCGCCATCGTCTCGTGGGCGGGCGGCCTCGGCGTCTGGTACGTCGTGCGCTACGTCGTGGACGGCGCGAGCGAGTCCGCGATCGTCGGCCTGCCGCTGGCCACCTCCCTCGTCCTGTACACCGTCGTCGGGCTGCTGCGCCCCGAACCCAGTGCGGAACGTGACGCCCTGATCGACTCCCTGAACACGGACCCCGACCCCGAGCCGCCTAACACAAAGACCAAAACCCTCACTAACTGACCTAACCCCCGAGACCGCAGACAGGGGCTGACCTGGCAGGCAGCATGACCGCTTACGCCGCCCCCACGAACGGGACTGTGGGACAGCGGCGCGATGCGTTGAACTGTCTGAGGTGCACATGAGTAATCCGGAACACCACCCGCGCAGCGCCGCGAGGGAGGTGTGGCAGGGCCGACTGGGCATCCGGCGCCCCCGGCGGCCGGTGTTCGCCGGCCTGTACGGGGTCGTCGTGCTCGCCCTGGTCGCCCTGGCCGTCGTCGACGCCTCCTCCCACGCCGGCGGCGGCAGCGCCCGTACCAACCTCACGCTGATGGCCCCGGCCGCCCCCGGCGGCGGCTGGGACCTCGCGGCCCGCGAATCGCAGCAGGCGATGCGCTCCTCCGGCGTCGTGAACAACGTCCAGGTGGTCAACGTGCCGGGCGCCGGTGGCACCATCGGCCTCAGCCAGACCGTGGGCCGCGAGGGCGACGAGTCGCTGCTGATGGTCACCGGCACCGTCATGCTGGGCGCCATCAACGTCACCGGCTCCGATTACGCCATGAGCGACGTGACCCCCATCGCCCGGCTCGCCGACGACTACCTCGTCGTCGTGGTGCCCTCCGACTCGCCGTTCCAGACGATCGAGGACCTGCTGGAAGCGTGGCGGCAGAACCCCGGCGGCACCACCATCGGCGGCGGCTCGCTCGGCGGCTCCGACCACCTGCTGGCCGGGCTGCTCGCCCGCGAGTCCGGTATCGACCCCGGGCAGCTCAACTACCTCGCCTACTCCGGCGGCGGCGAGGTCACCACCGCGCTGCTCTCCCACACCGTGCACGCCGGCATCAGCGGCTACAACGACTTCTCCGACCAGATCCAGACCGGCCGCTTCCGCGCCCTGGGCCTGTCCGCCGAGGAACCGATCGACGGCATCGACGTGCCGACCTTCATCGAGCAGGGCGTGCAGGTGGCACTGCCCAACTGGCGCGGCGTGGTGGCTCCCCCCGGCCTGAGCGAGGAGGAGGCCCAGGAACTGCGGGACATCGTCACCGAGATGGCCGCCTCCGAGCAGTGGATGGACGCGGTGAGCCGCAACCGCTGGAAGAACACCTTCATGGTGGGCGAGGAGTTCGAGGAGTTCCTCACCACCGAGACCGCCCGCATCGATGAGATCGTGGAGGAGCTGGGACTGTGACCACCACGACCGAGAGAACCGGGACACCGGCGTCCGCCGCGCCGGACACACCGTCCTTCTGGAAGGGCCGCAGCGAATTCATCGTGGTGGCCGTGCTGCTGGCGCTCGCCGTCTTCCTCACCCACGGCACGGTCACCATGACCGTGCCCCCCACCGCGGGCTCGCCCGGGCCGCAGTTCTTCCCGTGGATCGTCACGGGTCTGGCCTATCTGCTGACCGCCGTCCTCGCCTGGAAGGTCATCCGCCACCCGAGCGCGCCGCCGCTGCCGCCGGGCGCGGAGGCGCCCGGGGACGAGGCCGCGACCGGAACCGGGGCCGCGGCCACCGAGGCCCGTGACACCGAGGCCGCCGCGCACACCGACGCGCCCGCGCCCGCACCCGCACAGCGGTCCGGCACCACGACGCCGCAGCACCGCACCCACACCGACTGGCGCAGCGTCGGCATCATCATCGGCACCTTCGTGCTGTTCACCGTCGCCCTCGAACCGGTCGGCTGGCTGCTCTCCGCCGCCCTCCTCTTCTTCGGAGTGGCCTACGCCCTCGACGGCAAGCGCCCGCTGTTCGACATGAGCCTGTCGCTCGCCTTCTCCGCCATCGTTCAGCTCGCCTTCTCCGCCGGGCTCGGCCTCAACCTGCCCGCCGGCATTCTGGGAGGGGTGCTGTGATGGACCCGATATCGCATCTCCTCGACGGGTTCGCCGGGGCGTTCACCCCGATGAACCTGCTGTGGGTCGTCGTCGGCGCCATGCTCGGCACGGCCGTCGGCGTGCTGCCGGGCCTGGGCTCGGCGATGGCGGTGGCGCTGCTGCTGCCGGTGACCTTCAGCCTGGACCCGACCGGCGCGTTCATCATGTTCGCCGGCGTCTACTACGGTGGCCTGTTCGGCGACTCGACGACCGGCATCCTGCTCAACACACCCGGCAACAGCTCGGCCATCGCCACCACCATCGAGGGCCACAAGATGGCCAAGGCCGGGCGCGCGCCACAGGCACTGGCCACCTCCGCCATCGGCGCGTTCATCGGCGGCATCATCGCCACCACCCTGGTGGTGTTCTTCGCCCCGCGCCTGGCCGACCTCGCCGGGCTCTTCGGCCCGGCCGAGTACTTCGCGCTGGCCGTCTTCGCCTTCGCGGCCACGGCGACAGTGGTCGCCGACTCCGTCATCAAGGGCTCGATCTCCCTGGTCATCGGCCTGTCGCTGGCGCTGATCGGCATTGACGGTTCCTCCGGGGCCTCGCGCTTCACGATGGATCTGCCGCCGCTGTTCGACGGGGTGTCGATCGTGGTCATCACGGTCGGTCTGCTGGCCCTGGGCGAGGTGCTGTTCGTGGCCTCCCGCATCCACCGCGACCCGCCCACGGCGCGGGTGGCCTTCACCGGGCGTCCGTGGCTGAGCCGCGGCGATGTGAAGCTGGCCTGGCCGGCGTGGCTGCGCGGCGCGGGCTTCGGTGTGCCGTTCGGTGTGATCCCGGTCGGCGGCTCCGAGGTCCCCACCTTCCTGTCGTACGCGACGGAGAAGAAGCTCGACAAGCGGCGCAAGAAGCAGATGTTCGGCAAGGGAGCCATCCAGGGTGTGGCCGGCCCCGAGGCGGCGGGCAACGCGACCGCCGGTTCGGCGATGGGCGCGCTGCTGGCGCTCGGCCTGCCGACGTCGGCGACGGCCGCGATCATGCTGGCCGCGTTCCAGCAGTACGGGATGCAGCCGGGCCCGCTGCTGTTCGAGCGGAACACCGAGCTGGTGTGGACGCTGCTGGCCTCGCTGTTCATCGGCATGATCGTGCTGCTGATCATCAACCTGCCGTTCGCCCCGATGTGGGCCAAGCTGCTGCTGGTGCCGCGCCACTACCTGTACGCGGGCATCACGGTCTTCTGCGGCCTGGGCATCTACGCCACCTCGGCGTCGGCGTTCGACCTGATGCTGCTGCTGGGCATCGGCCTGCTGGGCTTCATGATGCGGCGCTACGAGCTGCCGCTGGCGCCGGTGCTGATCGCCGTCATCCTGGGCCCGCTGGCCGAGACGGAGCTGCGTCGGGCGCTCGCGGTCAGCGAGGGCAGTGTCGGGATCCTGTTCGACAGCGGCATCGCGGTGACGCTGTACACGCTGCTGGCGGCGGCCATCGCCCTGACCACGGTGAACCGGATCCGCAAGGCGCGCCAGGGGAAGGCGACGCGGCAGCTGGTCGCGTAGCCCGTCCGCACGAACGGCCGCCCGCACCCGTGAGGGTGCGGGCGGCCGCATGCGTGGGGCAGAACGTCAGTCGATGACGCAGACGTTGCCGAACGCCGGGTTCAGCAGCCCGATGACGTTGATCGTGTTGCCACAGAGGTTCACGCCCAGCTCGACCGGGATCTGGACGACGTTGCCGGACAGCACGCCCGGGGAGTGGGACGCGACGCCGAAGGCCTCGGCGTCGGCGGATGCGACACCGGCGGAACCGAGGACACCGGCCGCCGCCAGGGCGGTGGCGGCGATGGTGGTACGAATACGCATGTTCTCTCCAGTACGGAAAACGGATGGAGCGACGCGGAGCGTCAGAACCGATCAGACCGCCCGGAGTGGACTTTTCCCCGCATTCACCTGATCGAGGGCGCGCCTGCCCCCGTTTCCCGGTCGGAGCGTCTGGGGGCTCAGCACTTGGTGGAGATCCCGCCCGTCTCGTTCCCCTTCAGCAGGCCGCCCCAGATGTAGTTGCCGTCCGAGAGCTTCACCCACTTGTTGTGGCTGATCCCGTTGGCGTCCACCGTTCCGCCGGTCAGCCAGCACACGCCCATGAGCTGCTGGTTGGCCTTGACGGTGTAGGCGATGTTGTAGCTGGTGGAGGCGCCCTTGCGGACGTTGCCCTGGATCCAGGTCGTGATGTTGCCGGTGGCCATCGTGGCCGCCGCGGGGGCGGCCTGCGCGCTCTGCGGCGCGGCGACGGCGGGCCCGACGGAGGCGCCGGTGAGGAGGAGACCGGCGGCGACCGCCATCAGCACCTTCGTACAGCTGTTGCGCATGTGCTCACTGCTTTCTTCCGCTGTGGATGCCGTCCCCCGTTACGGGCGGCACAGCGGAAGAAGTGCCCATCCGGGCCCGTCACATACCCCCACGTCCCCTACCGACTCGATGTGAAAGCAAAGGAAAGGTGCAAGAGCCATGTCTGACCACTTACCCTCCCTTTCTCTCCGCCGGTCCCTGGAGGTCTGCCCGGTCGAGCTGGCGGAGGACCGGCAGCGCGAGTCCCTGCGGAGCGGCGGCCGACGACGAGGACGGCTGACCGTTCCGCAGGGACTCGTTGATCCGGTCGCTACTCGGACCGCAGGACGAAGAACAGGAAGGACAGGAAGCGCGGCATGGCCGCCATGGCCTCGGGAAACCGTTCGTGGGCGGCGGGATCAGGATCCGGCTCGCTGATGACCTCGATCCGGAAACCGGCCCCGGTGAACGCCTCGATCGTCGCGTGCAGCGGCCTGTGCCAGCGACTCACCAGGGCGGTCTGGCTGCCTATGGTCCACTCCGTGGTCCAGTTGGTGGTGTCGAAGTAGTCGCACTCGGCCTCCCGGCCGACCTCGCGGTGCATGAGGTGGACGGCAAAGGGATGGTCGACGGAAGCGATCAGCCGGCCGCCGGGCTTGAGGACACGCCGCAGCTCGGCCAGAGCGGGCCCCCAGTCCTCCAGGTAGTGCAGCACCAGGGACGCGACGACATCGTCGAACGCGTCATCAGGGTAGGGAAGCGGGCCGCCCAGGTCCGTCACCCGCAGGTCCGCACCGTCGCCGAGCCGCCGCCGGGCCAGCTCCAGCATCTCGGCGCTCGCATCGAAGCCACTCATCAGGGCACCGCGGTCGCGCAGCGCGGCATACAGCAGCCCCGATCCGCAGCCGGCGTCGAGGATCCGCCGCCCGGCCGCCTCCCCGACGAGGGCCAGCATCGCCGGACGCTCGTAGTAGGCATTCACCAGGTTGGTTTCGTTCACGGCCGCGTATGCCTCGGCGAAGCTGTTGTAGTCGTTGACCTTCGGCGAATCCACACCCACCTCGGAGGGCGAGACCAGCCTGACGGACATGACAAGCTCCTGGGGCTCGCTGTCGTCCTTCGCGAATTCATCGATCATGCGGCATGAACCTTTCATGGGCTGTTCGTGGTCTGAAGATCCCGTACGTGATCCGCGACGGCCGGCAGGACCGAGGCTCAGGACTCCTTGCACAAGGAACGCGTGGGAATGACTCTCTGTCGGAGAGACGTGGGGTGGAGGCGCGCTGCTCCCCCCGCGTGGGCCCGGCGGTTGAGGTCATGACGCCCAGCCTCACCGTGCTCCCACGTCACTCACCAATGATTCGTCGCTGGACGAATCGGAACAGATGTCCCTCGGTAGCATGGCGCGGTGCTCCGCTTCGAAGTCTCCGTCGAGGACCTGCTGCGCAGCCGCTTCGCGCTGTCGCCCGCGCTGGACCTCTGCCTGCTGCTGCGCTCACTCGCCGGCCAGGACAGACCGCTGCCGCGAGCCTGGGCCACCCGGCTCCTCCCGGCCTTTGAACGGCTTCGCCGTGAGAGCGAACTGAACGCCGCCCTCGCCCTGCACAACCCGCGATCCGGACCGAGCTTCGTCGCTCCGCCCCCTCGCGGCCTCAACCAGACCTGGGCAGAGGACCTGGCCACGATCCGGGCCACACCGCTGGAAGCGGCCCGCCACGAGATCACCACCCACGCGACCGGCCCGTCCGCCCGTGACCCCCGCGTACGCGCGGTGCTGGACTCGCCGGACGCCGTCTCCAGGATCGCCGAGGCGATGGACCGGGCCTGGCACGAGCTGCTCGCCGCGGACTGGCCGCAACTGCGCGCGATCTGTGAGCGCGACGTCGTGCACCGGGTGGGGGCGATCGGCGAACACGGATGGGTCACGACCATCGAGAGCCTGCACCCGAGCATCACCTGGCAAGCCGGCGGTATCGAGATCGGCCACTTCGCCCACGTCGAACCGGTCCACCTCACCGGCGACGGACTCCTGCTGATCCCTTCGGTCTTCGTCGCGAATATCGCCGCCCACCTGTCAGACCCCTGGCCCTGGCCCAGGACCTTGGTCTACCGTGCCCGCGGCACCGCCGCCCTGTGGGGCGAACAGGAGACCGTCCCCCGGCCGGACACGCTGACCGCGCTGATCGGCCGGTCCCGAGCCCGGCTGCTGTTGGCGCTGGACGCCCCGGCCAGTACCAGCCACCTCGCCCGAAGTCTCGCCATGACAACCGGCGCGGTGGGAGACCACCTCGCCATCCTGCGAGGCGCGGGACTGCTCGTCCGCGCCCGGTCCGGACGGTCCGTGCTCTACCGCCGCACCCCGCTCGGCGAGGCACTGGTGGGCGGTACGGGCTGAGGGACCGGATCAGCACCGCTTTTGCGGCGCCGCCGACCGGGATGGCCGTCCTCTTCTTCCGCACCGAGGTGCCCACCGGCCCGCGCTGATCGATGCCGTGTCCGGCCCGCCCTCACACGTCCCCGGGCGGCGCGGCGCGGCGGGCGGCGATCAGGGTTTCGATGCCGTCCAGGAGCAGGCGCAGGCCGAAGGGGAACGGGTCGCCGGAGTACGGGGCGGCGCCGGCCAGGATCGCGGTGCGCAGGGCGGGGTAGGCGGAGAAGTCGACCAGCTCCCGCAGCCCCGCGTTGCGGTCGGCCACGTCGTACGCCTGCGCCTCCTTCTCGGCAGGCTGCTCGATCTCCGCCCGCAGCAGCCCCAGGCCCCGGCTGTACGCGTCCAGCGACTCGATCGCGGCCAGCTTCTCCGCCTCCGTCAGCCCGGTGCCCTCGAAGATCCGCAGCATGGAGTCGAGCCAGCGCAGCTGGTTGGGTCCCGGCACCCGGTCGGCGCCGTGCAGGTGCAGGGTCCAGGGGTGGCGGCGGATCGCCTCCCAGTCGTCCAGGGCCCACGCCTCCAGCTTCGCCCGCCAGTCGCCGGGCCACTCGTGCGGCAGCGTCGGGCCGAGGGCGACCGCGTCCAGCATGAGCGCCTCCAGCTCCGCCTTGCCGCGCAGGTAGGTGTACAGGGAGGCCGTCCCCACGCCCACCTCGGCCGCGACCCGCCGCATGGACAGCGCGGCCAGGCCCTCCGCCTCGGCCACCTCGATGGCGGCGGCCACGATCTGGTCCAGCGTCAGCCCGCGCTCGGGCCCGCGCGCACCGCGCGGCGCGGTGGCGGGGTCGTTCCAGAGCAGCCCGAGGATGCGCCGCTGATTGTCCTTCGCACTCATCTCGACACTCAGGCTATCGTTCGGCGTAATATCATCGAACGACGTTCGGCGTATCCCGTGGGGACGGGACGAGGACGCGACAGGGGGCGGGGACGGCAGCCATGACCACCGACACCGGAACGGAGGCGGCGGACCACCCGCGCGGACCCCGCCGCGAACGCCTCACCCTGCTCGCCGCCACCCTCACCAGCGGACCCGCCGAACTCCTCGACTTCCTCCTGCCCCTGTGGGCCGGTGCCGCCCTCGGCCTCGGCGCCACCGAGGTCGGCGTCCTGCTCGCCGTCGAGATGCTGTTCTCGCTCGTCGCCCGCCCGTTCGCCGGCGTCCTCGCCGACACCCGCGACCGCCGCCGCGTCGCCGCCGCCGGCGCCCTGCTGTACGCCGCCTCGGCCACCGGCTACGCCCTCGCCACCGGCCCCGCCCCCGCCTACCTCGCCGCCGCGCTCGGCGGCATCGGCGGCGCCCTGCTGTGGGTCGCGGTCAGCGCCATCGTCAGCGAACGCCTCGCCGCCGACTCCGCCGTCTTCCCCCGCCTGTTCTCCGCCCAGGAGACCGGCTCCTGGGTCGCCTTCGTCACCGGCTTCGTGCTGCTCGTCAGGATCGACTACACCGGCGTCTTCCTGCTGTGCGCGGCGGCCTGCGCGACAGCGGCCGTCCTGCTGCTGCGCGCCCCCGGCGGCCCGCCGACCGCGCCCGGGGAGACGGACGCGGCCCACGGCGGCATCCGCGCCGTCAGCCGCCGGCTGCGCCCCATGCTGCTGGCCGTCGCACTCACCACCACCGCCGAGGCCGCCCTGTCGCTGCTCCTGCTGTTCCTGCTCCAGCGCGAGTTCGGGCTGGACGTCATGAGCATCGCCTTCGTCTTCCTCCCCGGCGCCATCGCCATGAGCCTGGCCGCCGAACGCATGCACACGTACGTGGTGCGGTTCGGCCGCGCCCGCGTCCTCGTGGCCGCCTCGCTGTCCGGAACGGCCTTCGCCACCGGACTGGCCTGGGCGCCCAACCCGTACGTCATTGCCGCCCTGTGGATCCTCAGCGGCCTGTCCTGGGCCGCCGTCATGCCCATCCAGCAGGCGGTCATCGCCGAGGCGTCCGGGGCGCGCGTCGGTCGCGGCATGGGGGTGTACGAGTCGGCCGGGCTGTTCGGTGCCCTGCTCGGCGCGCTCGCGGCCGGCGTGCTGTACGAGCGGGCCAGCTGGACGGCCTGCTGTCTCGTCGCGGCGGCGATCCTGCTGTCCGGGGCGGTGATCTCCCCGGCCGCCGTGCGCCGCATGGGCGTCGCGGACACCCCGCCACCCGCGCCCGCACCCGTACCGGAGCCAGCACCCGTACCGGCACCCGTACCGGCACCCGTACCGGCGCCGGACGCCGCACCCGAGCCGGAGCGGGAGGCGAAGCCCGCGCCGGAGGCGGAGCCCGAGCCGTCACCCGCCCCGAATCCGCCGCCCTCCGCCCGCGCCCTGGGCGGCCACCTCGCCCTGTTCACCGCCGCCCAGCTCGTCTTCCTCACCCTGGACCTGTCCTGGATCCAGGACCTGTTCACCGAGGACCTGCTCACCACCCTCAACGGCGGCACCCCGGACGACGGCACGCCCGGCTGGATCTACGGCGCGGGCAAGATCTGGACGTACATCATGCTCGCCGACCTGCTCCGGACCGGCGTCAAGCTGCTCCGCGCCCGCCCATAAACCGGTTGCCCGCCCGGCGGGCCTCTGCTGCACTTCTGCACCGGCACATCAACCCCTCACCACGCGAGGAGATCACCATGAGGACAACGCGTACGCCCCCGCAGCTCATCACCGCCTACACGGAGGACATGACGCTCAGTGCGTATGGTGAACCTGGGAATCCTCGCCCATGTTGACGCCGGAAAGACCAGCCTGACCGAGCGGCTGCTGTACGCCGCCGGAGTCATCGACGCGATCGGCAGCGTCGATGACGGCAACACCCAGACCGACTCGATGTCGCTCGAACGGCAGCGCGGCATCACCATCAGATCCGCGGTGGTCGCCTTCGCCCTCGACGAGGACACCACGGTCAACCTCATCGACACCCCCGGACACCCGGACTTCATCGCCGAGGTGGAACGGGTCCTCGGCGTGCTCGACGGCGCGGTGCTCGTCGTCTCTGCCGTGGAGGGCGTCCAGGCGCAGACCCGCGTCCTGATGCGCACCCTGCGCCGGCTGCGCATCCCCACCCTCGTCTTCATCAACAAGACCGACCGCTCCGGCGCCCGGCCGCAAGCCGTCCTGGACGAACTGCGTACCCGGCTCACCCCGGCCGTCGTCGCGCCCACCGCACCGGACGACGAACTGGCCGAGCTCCTCACCGAGCGGGACGACGACCTCCTCGCCGCCTACCTCGACGCGGACGGGCCCCTCCCGCGCGCCCTGCTGCGCGCCGCGCTCGCCGCCCAGACCGGCCGCGCCCTCGTCCACCCGGTGTACCAGGGCTCGGCCATCACCGGGGAGGGCACGGATGCGCTGCTCAGCGGCATCCGGGAGTTCCTCCCGGCGAGCGCGGGCGACCCCGGGGCGCCCGTCTCGGGCCGGGTCTTCAAGGTCGAACGCGGCCCGGCGGGGGAACGGATCGCGTACGCGCGGCTGTTCGCGGGCACCCTGGCCGTCCGCGACCGGCTGCCCGGCGGCCCCGAGGAGAAGGTGACGGCGATCGGCGTCTTCGACCGCGAACGCGGCACGGACATCCGCCGCGCGTCCGTGACGGCCGGGCAGATCGCGAAGCTGTGGGGCCTGAGCGGGGTACGCGTCGGCGACCCCATCGGCACCGTCCCGGCGGGCGCCGCCGGTAGCCACTTCCCCGCCCCCACCCTGGAGACGGTGGTCGAGCCGTGCCGCCCCGGCGACAAGGGCACGCTGCACGCCGCACTCGCCCAGCTCGCCGAACAGGACCCGCTGATCAACCTGCGCCAGGACGACCTGCGCCGCGAGATCGCCGTGTCGCTGTACGGCGAGGTGCAGAAAGAGGTCATCCAGGCCACCCTGGCGCACGAGTACGGAGTGGCGGCGACCTTCCGCGAGACGACCACGATCCACGTGGAACGCCTCACGGGAACGGGTGAGGCCGTCGAGTTCAACAAGAAGGACGGCAACCCGTTCCTGGCCACGGTCGGCCTGCGCGTGGAGCCGGCACCCGTGGGCAGCGGGGTGACGTACCGGCTCGGCGTCGAACTCGGCTCCATGCCCTACGCCTTCATGGCGGCGGTGGAGGACACCGTACGGTCCACCCTGCGGGAGGGCCTGTACGGGTGGGAGATCCCCGACGTGGTCGTCACCATGACGCACTCCGGGTACTCCCCGCGCCAGAGCCACGCGCACGCGATCTTCGACAAGAGCATGTCGAGTACGGGCGCGGACTTCCGGCACCTCACCCCGCTGGTGCTGATGGCGGCGCTGCGCCGGGCCGGAACGCGGGTTCACGAACCGATGCACCGCTTCCGCCTGGACCTGCCGGCCGACACGCTCGGCCCCGTCATGTCGGTCCTGGCCCGGCTGCGTGCGGTGCCGGACAACCCGCGCACGCAGCACACCGGATGCGTACTGGAGGGCGCGATCCCGGCGGCGGCCGTGCACCGCCTGGAACAGCAACTTCCCGGACTGACCCGGGGCGAGGCGTCCCTGGAGGCGGACTTCGACCACCACCGGCCCGTCCAGGGACCGCCACCGCACCGGGAACGCACGGACCACAACCCGCTCAACAGGAAGGACTATCTCCTGGCGGTGGTCCGCAGGGTCACGGCGTAGCGGCGGCGGGCCGCGCCGTGGCGCTCACGTCGACCCACCAGTCGTGGGAGGTCTCCCAGTGCCCCTTCGGGTACTCGAAGGTCACCTCCCCGGCGAGCTGGAACCCCGCCTTGCGGCACACTGCGTTGGACGCGCCGTGTGTCACGCGCGGGTAGGCGTGCAGCGTGCGGTGCGGCCCCCCGGCGGCCCGAACCACGTCGATGACGGCCCGGGCCGCCGCCGCTGCCAGCCCCCGCCCCTGGAACGCGGGCAGTACGGCCCAGCCCGTCTCCCACTCGGTCTCGCCGTCGTCCTTGTGGTGCTCCCAGTACCCGATGGTGCCGACGGTCTCCCCGGTCGCCGCCAGCTCCACCCGGTACACCTGTCCGGGACCGGTCATGTTCACGTACCGCTGATGCCGGTCGGCCAGCTTCTCGTCGCTCTCCGGACCGCCCAGATCGGCGGTCATGGCCGGGGTGTTGCACGCCTCCAGCACCCAGAAGTCCCCATCGCTCCAGGACACCAGTCGCACTTCTTCGTTCATGCTCAGGACCCTACGACCGGGGTCTGACAATCCGGGTTCCCGTCCTCGGTGAGCACGCCGACCCGCACCGGGTAGAGCCAGCAGTGGCAGGTGTACACGGTCCCCGGACGCTCCAGCGGCGGCGGCAGACAACCGCGCGGCGGGCGGGGCGTGACGGCCACGGCGATACCGACGGCGCCGACCGTCCCGCCGAGGAGGGTGGCGAGACCGATCAGCCCCAGCGTCGCGTCCTCCATCAGGCGTCCCGCAGCTCGAACCACACCGACTTGCCGACCGGCTCCGGGTACCCGAGCTGCGTCACGCCCCAGGAGCGGGCCAACAACTCCACGAGCGACAGCCCGCGTCCGCACTCCTCCTCGCCCTCGGGCAGCGCCCGGCGCGGCGGAATCCCCCGGGGCGACGCGTCGTGCACGGCGACCAGCACCTGACCCGGCCGGATGGTGGTCTCGACGGCGACGACGGAAGTGGCCGTGTGCTCGTAGACGTTGGTCACCACCTCACTGACCAGCAGCCGCGCGGTATCGGCGAGCCCCAGCAGCCGGTTGCCCAGCAGGACGTACGCGACATGGTCGCGGGCGAGCCGCGGCGTATCGGGCGCGTTGGGCGCGGTCAGGCGGTACGAGCGGATGGCGGGCAGCGTCATGTTCCCTCCCGGGGAAGCGTGTTCGCCGAGTCACTGTCCGCCACCATAGAGCACACGGGTCTACATGTTGTCCCGAATCAAAGAATCCGTAGTCCTACCTGTGATCTTGTGAGATAGTCCCGCAAGCGAGGTCACCTCAGGGAAGGGGGACGGGCATGCCACCGAGGCCGGCGCCGACGGCCAGGCAGCGCAGGCTGGGGGCGGAACTGCGCAGGATGCGCGAGGCGGCAGCGATGAGCGTGCTGGACGCGGCCGAGCACCTGGGGGTGGAACGCACCCGCATCAGCAACATGGAGGCGGGCCGGATCGGCTTCAGCGCCGAGCGCCTGCGTTCACTCGCGAGGGTGTACCGGTGCCCGGACGTGCCCTATGTCGACGCGCTCGTCGCCATGGCGGAGGAACGGGGCAAGGGCTGGTGGGAGGAGTACCGGGGCCGGTTGGGCGTCGCGGCGCTCGATCTCGCCGAACTGGAGCACCACGCGGTCCACATGCGCGGCACCCAGGTGACGCATCTGCCCGGCCTGTTGCAGACGGAGGAATACGCGCGGGCGGTGCTGTCCATGGACGTACCGGTCCCCGGGTCCGCCGAGTTGCGCCGGATGCTGTCCTTCCGGATGCGTCGGCGGGATGTGCTGGACAAGGACGAGCCCCCAAAGTGCGTCTTCCTCATTCATGAGACGGCCATAAGGCTGGAGTTCGGCGGATCCGCCGTCATGCGGGCCCAGTTGCGCTGCCTGCTGGATTCATCCGAGCGCGAGAACATCACGATCCGCGCCATTCCCTTCTCGGTGGGTGGCTTCCCGAGTGCGGGCGCGTCGATCAACTGCGTCTCCGGGGCAGTGCGGCAACTGGACACCGTGCACTTCGACACCCCGGCCGGTGTCACCTTCCTGGAGGCTCCCGAAGCGCTCGACCGGCACCGGATCATCATGGATAAAATCGAGGAGTTGTCTCTCTCGGTCGAAAAGACGCGAGACTTTTTGCTCGGTATCGCGAAACAACTCTGAGAGTGTGGAAAATGGCGGATATTCAATGGCAGAAGTCTTCATATTCGACCCAAGGCGGCGATAACGCCTGTGTCGAACTGGGGCGTTCGACGGATGGCCTGCTCCTGCGGGAGAGCGATGATCCCGCTGTGGTCGCCGGGGTGAGCCACGTTCGTGCACGGGCACTGTTCCGTGCGGTCAGACGTGGCGCGTTCGAGCGCCTCTCCTGAACCGCGCGTACGGCGGCCCTTCCCCCAGGGAGAAGGGCCGTTCTACGCATCCGGGCGCGCCTTCCCACCGCCGGACGGTACGGCCCGGCGAACCCGGCCGCACCGTCGGGGAAAACACCGTCGCGAGTGCGGCCCAGCCCCCCTACACTCTCCGGCCATGGCATGCCGCATCAGTGAACTGGTTCTCGACGTCGCGGACCCGGAACGCCTCGCCGCGTTCTGGAGCGAGGTCCTCGGCTACGTCGAACTCGGCCGGGAGGACGACGGAAGCATCGAGATCGGGCCTCCCGACACCGGCTTCGGCGGCCCGCAGCCGACCCTCGTCCTCAGCCCCACCACCGACCCCCGGCCCCACAAGCTCCGGCTGCACCTGGACGTTAACGCCACCGACCGCGACCAGGACGCCGAGTTGGAACGGCTCCTCGCCCTCGGCGCCCGGCCGGCCGATGTCGGCCAGACCGGCGAGGAGAGCTGGCACGTTCTGGCCGACCCGGAAGGTAACGAATTCTGCCTTTTGCGCACCCGGCTCCAGCCGGTGTGATCGCGTAGCCTCCCTGCCCGTGCCGAACGCCGACGCCTGCCGTGCGTACGGTTGCCGGAGATCGCCGTCAGGCGCGACAGCGGGGAACCGGTAGGGAAGGGTGCGGGCATGGAGACGCGGTGGGTCAGGCTTGAACTGGACGTGACCGGCTTCGAGGCCGAGCGGTTCGCGCCGTACGTGGAGCGGTGCCTGGGGGCCGGGATCCGCCTGGTCACGCTGGACGAGCTGGGGGACACGGCGCGGAACAGGCAGGCGCTCTACGCACTCAACAAGGAGTGCGCCGCCGACATCCCGGAGCGCGGGGAGTTCTACACGTACGACGCGTACGTCCGGCAGCGGATCGAGGTCGCCTCGTACGACCCTCGCGGGGTGGTGATCGCGCTGGACGGCGACGGTGGATGGATCGGGATGTCGGCGACGTCCGATCACCGGTCGTCCGGGTTCGTCTTCAACGAGATGACCGGCGTCCGGGCGGCCTTCCGGGGGAGAGGCATCTCCCTCGCGATGAAGACCTTCGGCATCGGCTTCGCCGCGCGGTGCGGCGTGGACCGCATCCGGACCGTCCACCATCCGGCGAACACCGCCGCCATCGAGATGAACCGGCGCCTCGGTTACGTCGACGCCCCCGAACGGGACGGCTGACCGGCGCCCGGCCCGGTCGGCGCGAGCCCAACGGGAAGACACCGCCCGCCGGTTGCAGCCCGCGCACCCTCCGCTGTCCCTCGCCACAGACCCGGGGGGCCTGCGGCACCCCCGGAACCCTCGGCTGCCACTGGAGGAAGCGGCCCCGCCCCTCAGTCGGCCCCGGTCCGCGACAGCACCCCGCCCAGGGCGAGATGAAGCAGGCGGCGGGCGGTTTCCGCGTCGCCCTCGGATGCCAGTGACAGGGCGTTGGCCAGCGTGAGGAGATCCAGCGGCGTCACCTCGTCGCGCAGTACCCCCGCCTCCGCCGCGTCCGCGACCAGCCGGGCCGCCGCGCCGTGGATCAGGCCGTGGCAGCTGCCCTCGACGGCGGTGCCGCCGTTGGGGTCCGACATGAGGGCGGCGGCCACCCCGCGCGTGGTCGAGGTATAGGTGGTCAGCTCGTCGAGCCAGGTGGTGATCGCCTCGCGGGGGGACTGCGTGTCGGCCAGTTCCTGAGCGCGGCGGCTCAGGCGTTCCACGCCCTCGTGGAAGACCGCGTTGAGCAGCGCCTGCCGGGACGGGAAGTGCCGGTGCAGGGTCGCCGATCCGACGCCGGCACGGCGTGCGATCGCTTCGAGGGACGCCTGCGCGCCGTCCTGTTCGATGACGGCCTCAGCCGCTTCGAGCAGTCGCGCGCGGTTGCGGCGACTGTCGGCGCGGCGTGCCGGGCCCGCTGTGTTCATCGTTGCGCCCCGCCCTTCACTAGACAAACGGAGGGGTGCCCCATATTTTAGTGGACAGTAAACGGGGGGACCCTCCGTTTTCACTGTCCACAGGAGACACCCATGTCCGATTCACCTTTTGTACTGGTCACAGGCGCCACCGGAAAGCAGGGAGGGGCGACCGCCCGCGCCCTGCTGAACGGCGGAACGGCGGTGCACGCGTTCGTCCGCGACCCCGAGGCCCCACGGGCCCGGGCGCTCGCCGCCGACGGCGCGACCCTCGTGACCGGCAACCTCGACGACCCCGCCTCCCTGGTGGCGGCGCTCGACGGCGCCCGCGGCGTGTTCTCCGTCCAGCTGCCCGACATGGCCGACCTCACTGGCGACCTCGAAGTCCGCCACGCCCGCACCATCGCCACCGCCGCCCGGAAGGCCGGCGTCGAGCAGATCGTGCACACCTCGGTCTCCGGCGCGGGCACCCGCGGAACGATCGACGCGGAACGCTGGGGCGCCGCCTTCGCGCACTACTGGCGCAGCAAGGAGGCCGCCGAGCAGGCCATGCGGGACGCGGAGCCGCGGTACCTCACCATCCTGCGCCCCAGCACGTTCATGGAGAACTTCATCCAGCCGTCCTTCTACTACGCCCAGAACGACCCGGACCAACTGCTGGTCGTCACAGACCCGGACGTGCCGCAGCCGTTCATCGCGGTGGCCGACATCGGCGCGGCGGCGGCAGCCGCCTTCGCCGAGCCGGAGCGGTTCCACGGGGTGGAACTGGAATACGCGGGCGAACTGCTGACCTTCCGCCAGGCCGCCGCCACCCTCTCCGAGGTCCTCGGCCGGCCCATCACCCTGCCCGTCGGCATCCCGGAAGCACGAGCCGCCGGCCTTCACGAGGCATTCATCGCCTCCCAGGAGTACGTGGGCCTCCACCCCGCCCCGGCCGACCCAGAAGCGGCCCGCACCCTCGGCCTCCCCACCACCCCCTTCGCCACCTGGGCCCGCACCACCCTGTGACCACGGACGCGACCACTGGTCCGGAGGCGGGTGAAGAATTCCAGGTGTGCAACTTTCCCCCGGGCCGCGCCGACTGCTTCGGCAGCGGAAGCCGCGCCTCAGGGTGACTTCACGGTCCCGTGGGAGAGTCACATAACGGGATCCCTTGCGGGATTCGCATCCCGTCGCTGGACGGTGGTGGGGGATCGCCGACGGTGAAATTCACTGGCTGCCAGTTGACCGAGTACGGTTCCGATCTCAACTCGACGCAGGTGGCTATCTGGCAGGACCTCACTCTTCAGCCGGACGTGCGAATCGGGAACGATGCGCGACTCACTGCGTGCTTCAATCGGAGCGCGTCCACTTTCTCGCGAGACATCAGCACCGGCGGGCGTATTTCAGGATAGCGCGCATCAACGGTGACGTTTCGGGCGGTCGTCTGTCAGTTGATAAGGTCGTCGTCAGCGAATAGTTGACGTGCGCCCCGCAGGTCATGCTCAGTTTGCACCCGGCTCCCGCCGGTCGGATAGTGAACGGAAAGATGAATGCCTGTCGAGATATCCGACTGCTGGTTCGCCTATCGGAAGCGGCCGGTCCTGCGGGGCGTGGACTACGTCTTATCCGAGCGGCGCACGGTGCTGCTCGGGCCTAACGGCGCCGGAAAGTCCACTCTCCTGTCCCTCGCGGCTTCCGTGCGTCGGCCGCAACGCGGAAGCATCAGCTATCGCGGCATCGACAGTTCTGACCGGGAGTATCGTCGGCGGGTAGCCTGGCTGCCGCAACACGTCACCGCTATGCCCGGTCTCACCGCCCGCGAGCAGGTCGCCTACGTTGGCTGGTTGAAGGGCATGACCAGGACTGCGGCGTGGTCGGCGGCGGCTGAGGCATTGGCCCGGGTCGAGTTGAGTGGGAAGCAGGACGAGAGAGTTACCAGGCTCTCCGGCGGTCAGGTGCGCCGCGTCGGGGTCGCGCAGGCTCTGGTGCACGAAGCCGAGGTGCTGCTGCTCGACGAGCCGACCGCAGGGATGGATCCGCGCCAACGGCGGGTTTTCCGTGACACGCTGGCAACGCTTTCACCTGATGTGAGCGTGCTGATCTCCACCCACGATGTGGCGGATCTGGCCGAGGATTCCGAACACGTGACGGTTCTGAACAGAGGCGGCATCGTTTACCACGGCGACGTCGCGGGATTTCTGGCACACGCTCCGGAAGACGTGGTTATCGGCCGCCGTGCGGAGATGGCCTACGCGGTGCTGTGCGGTGATGAGTGATGCGCTTTGCCGCGTTGATGCGTACATCGGTGATCACATGGCTGGCCCTGCCGACTCTCGTCCTGACCCTCATGGCAGGCGCATCGAACAGCCTTCCGCCAGAGTACAGAACTCAGTACGCTCCGGCAGTCGCCGTTGATTCCTTCCGTTTCCTCGTCTTCGTCGCCGCGATCACCGCAGGATGCGCCGCCTGGGAGGCCGGGACGCTGCGCAAGGCCGGAGTGTGGAGTCTGGGGGCCTGGCGCAGTCAATACCGTGTTGCCGCCGATACCCTGGCGCCGGTCGCCGCAGTGGGCGTTCTCCTGATGACGGTCTCCGTGGTCCAGCTCCATGTCCTCGCATCGGTGTGGCCGAATGCCGCTTCCATGCCGTCGATCCTGGTGGTTTTGGCGCTGCCGATTCCCTACACGATCTTCGGGTTCGCCGTCGGATGCTTCATCCCTTCGCGTCTGGTGTCGGCTCCGCTCGTGCTGGTGAGTGTCTGGTTCTGGATTGGCTTCGCCGGCAACAGCTCCATCGAAGTGCCCGGCATGGTGTGGACACGCCACGCCACCGCGTACGCGATGGGCACCCCCGATTTGAGCCAGGTCGTCAGTCCGGCGGCGCTGGTGGTGCCGTTGCTCTTCACCAGCGCGCTGGCCGGAGCTGGACTGCTGCTGTGGGGTGTACGCCGGCGCCTGATCGGAGTGTTGCTGGCCACGGCCGTCGCCTTGGGGGGAGGGGGTGTCTCCTGGGCCACGGCACGCGACTGGGACTACCGCACGCCGATGGCCTCCTCCGGAATGGAAGAGAAGTGCACCAGCCAGGGCTCGCCTGTCGTCTGTGTTCCGGAGCTGTACGCCCAAAGTCTGCCCGGGGTGGACCGAGTCGTCCGACAAGCAGTCGGCCGCCTGGAAAGCGCAGGTGTTCCGGCGCCGCGCAAGGTCACCCACGAGAGCATGTCCGCCGGCGGGGAATCGGACGTCTGGCGCGTGTGGTTCGTCTCGCACACGGACGAACAAGAGCTCTTGCACGGTGTCGGCCTTGCTGCGATGCCTGAAGAGGCCTTGCTCTGCCTGCCGCACGAGGAGGCGGTACTTCTCCAGACCTGGCTGACCCTCACCGCAGGCGTGGACCCGGAAAGCTACGGCTCCGACCCGCTCGTGGGGGCGGCTCGGGAACTGATGGAGCTCCCCCTTGAGGAACAGCGCGAGTGGTTCGGGGGCACCATGGCCGCCGCTGCGGATTGCGCGAGGTAGGCCGACGTGTTGTGGTGGTTCAAAGCCCGCCGGATTCATCTTTACGTGCCGGCCGGTCTCGCAGTATTTACCCTTCTGGTGTGGACATTTCGCGAACTCCTGGTGGGCATGCCTTCCTTCACGGGTGGCACGGAGGTACTGCTCATGCTGTTCGCGCCGCTACCTGTTTGTGTGGCCCTGATGCTGACTCTGGCCTCCCGGTTGCCGGAAGCGGAACTGTCTGCCCTGCGAAACGTCGTGGTCCGTGATGTGCTTCTCGTGAGTGCGACCGTGATGGTGGCGCTGGTGATCGGCTTCACCTCCGGATTGATCCTCGATTCCCCGGCGGCTGCAGCCGTGGGGCGCAACAGTGCCCTCCTGACGGGCCTCATGCTCCTGGTCTTTCCGCTTATCGGAGCGAGGGCACTTATGGTGCCGATTGCCTATGTTCTGCTGGTGGTCATGGAGGGCTACGACGCCGCCCGCCAGCCCCGACCATGGGCGATCCTGCCGGAATCCGGTGACCACATTCCTGCTTTCGCCGTGACCGTTGTGGTCCTGGCCGTGGGAATGACAGCCTTCTCCATCGACAGAAGTCACCGGTTGCGAAGCGAGGTTGGCTGACTGCTCACGAGACGGGGCCGATCCGTGCATGATGGTCCCGCTCAGTCGTCCGCGACCGTGATGCCGTAGGAGTGGGCCAGGGCGGGGGCCAGTTCCATCAGTTGGAGGGTGCTGATGGTGGCTCCGGACAGAGAGTCGAGGCCCTCGGCGATACCCAGGCGCTGAGTCTGGCGGAAGTCGACCTTCGTCAGCCGGGCCTTGCCGAACCGGACGCCCTCCAGAGTGGAACCGGGGAAGGTGATCCCGTTCAGCGTGGCGCCGCCGAAGTCCACGTCGCGCAGGACGCAGTCCACGAACGCCACGTCCCGCAGCGCCGCCGCCCGCAGGTTCACCGAGTCCAGCTTGCAGTGGAAGAACACCACCCGCCGCAGCTGGGCGCTGAACAGCTGGAGCCCGGCCAGTGAACTGGTGTTGACCTCCACGTCCATCCAGTTCGTCTCGGCCAGATCGGTGGCGACCCAGCGCACCGCGTCCATCCACACATCGGCGAACCGCGCCTTCCGCAGCCGCCCCTCCGTGAAGGTCACCGAGCTGAGCGCGGACTCGGTGAACATGCTGCCGCCCGCTTCGGTCTCCTCGAAGGTCCGCCCCTCCAAGTGGACGGTGTCCAGGTTCTCCTCCCGTCCGAGTGCGCCCTCGAAGGGCTGGAGGAACGCGGCGTACGGCAGGTCGGACAGTTCGCGCGGCGTCGGGGCCGGTCGCGCGGAGCGTGGCATCGGGGCTCCAGAGAGGAACGGGGAAGTCGGCCGGGGGTGCTTCTCGTCCTCAGGATGGCGGACGCCACTGACAGTCGGCCCCGGCCCGCGCCTCATGCCGGCGAGCCGGGGCCGGGCTCGGACGGGCGGCGGTAGACGAGGGTGTGGCGCCAGAACAAGCGGCGGCGGACGCGGGCGCCGGGCAGGAGATCGGCGGCCCGGCGGCGGATGACGGGGAGCGGGACCGTCGGGGCCATGACCGGGGGTTTCGGTGGCGGACGGCGGCCGGTGGCGCGGTCGTGGGCCCAGCAGGCCAGGCGCGCGGCGGCGTTCAGCGGGACGGAGACGAGGCCGTACGCGTGGTCCAGCGCGGTACGGTCCGGGGCGCAGCCCAGGATCAGCAGGGTGCCGCCGGGGGCGAGGGCGTCCCGCAGCTTGGTGACCGCCTCGAACGGCACGTGGTGGAGGCTCGCCAGCGCGGTGATGACGGCGTAGTGGTCCCGGGGGAGCGCGGCCGTGGTGATGTCCTCCTCCCGGAAGCACGGGTTGGGGCCCGCGGTGGCGGCGCGTGCCGCCGCGATGACCTCGGGGCTGGGGTCGATGCCCTCGACCGTGTACCCGGCCGCCGCGAGTTTTCTGGCGAAGGCACCGGTGCCGCATCCGACGTCCAGGGCCGGGCCGGGTCCGCTCAGCCGGCGCGCGGTGCGCAGCAGCCACCGGTGGTAGTGATCGTTGTGGTCGAACGGCATGACACCGCACCCTGCCACGAATCAGCCGGGGACGGCACGCCAGTGCTGCTGCCCCTCGTGATCGCGCACCACATACCCCAACTGCCCCAGGGTCTCGGTCAGATCGCGTGCCTCTTCCTTGGCGTCGCGGCGCCGCGCCTCCTTGCGGGCGGCGAACACGACGTGGACCTCGGCGGGCAGCTCGCGCGCGTGCGGCACCCAGCGGCGGAAGTCCGCCGCGTGGGGGTCGGCCTTCGACCAGGGGTAGCCGTGCCGCTGGAAGGCGGCGGCCACCGCCGCGAGCGGGGCCTGGTGTTCGCCGCGGACGAGCGGGCGGGTGGTGCGGTCCAGCACCACCAGTTCCTTGCCGTCAGGGAAGACCGCCGAGATGTCGGTGCGCGCGAAGCGGTGCGTGGTGTCGTTCAGTTCGACGGTCAGCTCGTCGTCCGTCAGGGTCAGCTTCATCGACTCGGCGACCGCGATGAACGCCACGACCAGCCCCGCCACCACCCCCACCGCGAGGAACAGGGCCCGCTGCCACCATTGGTCGAGCCCGGCGACGAACGTGAGCGGGCCCTCGAACGGCATCCAGGGAAGTGTCTCGGTCGCCCAGCGCGCCGCCCCCGGCAGCAGCCAGGCCAGCGCGAGGCCCAGCGCCGGGAACCCCAGCAGGATCAGCCGCAGTTCACCGCGCGGGAAGCCCAGCTCCGTCGTCGTCTCGTCCACCCCCACAGGCTAGGCAGCCGCCTCCGTGGGGCGCAGTGGCCGAAGGTAGCGTCCCGCCCGACCTTCGGCTACTCCGCTGCTCCGCTACTGGGCTGCTCGGCTACATCGCCCGGTGGATGAAGCTGGTGAACGGCGCCCGCGTCCGCCACCCCAGCGCCTCGTACAGCCCGCGCCCCTCGACGCTCGCGCACAGCACCGCGTCGGTGGCCCCGGCCCCGGCCGCCGCGCCGATCAGGGTGCGGACCACCACCGAGCCCAGACCGCGCCGCCGGTGGTCGGGGTCGGTCTCGATCTGGTCGATCACGGCGGTGGCCGCGCCCCGCCCCAGCGCCATCTGCCCCGTCGCGGCGACCGTGCCGTCGGGTGTGACGAGGCGTACTTCGGTCACCCCGTGCTGGGAGCCGCTGACCAGCGCGTACCCGGCGGGTACCGGGACGGCGGCGGTGGCCTCCCGGGGCTCCACGTCGGTGCTCATCAGGAATCCGGGGCTGTTGCTGGTCCACTGCGCCCCGAGCCAGCCGGCCACCGTCTCGTCCGGCAGGCACGTCTTGAGCCAGACGCACGGCTCCCCGGCGGCCTCGATGTGCGCGGCGGCCTTGCGGACGGTGATCTCGTCGGCGTCCGGCAGCACGTGCCGGGCCCGGTGGTGCGGCAGCCCCACATCGAGCCGCGCGCCCCACGGCTCCTCCACGGCGGGCGGCAGCCCACGGGCGAGGGCGTACCCCGGCACCCACGCGCGTACGAGATCGGGCACGGTCCGCGGCCACGTGTCACTCATGTGTTTGTACGCTACCGGCTTCCCCGCCGCTGGCACCGTGCGCACTCGTTCCGGCCCGTGCCTCACCGGCCCGCACCGGAGCGCGCCGCCTTCCCGGAGACGGAGGCGGAGGCGGAGGCGGAGGCGGAGGCGGTGCGTGGCTGACAGAACCCGAAGGGGCTGCCCACCCCAGGGGGCGGGCAGAGGGCGTACGGGGGACGCCGGTCAGCTCTTGCCGCTGCCATGACAGACGGAACAGGTCACCTGGACGGTCGTGCCGTCCTTGCTGTACGAGGTCTTCCCCGATCCATTGCAGACAGGGCACTTGGGCCGCTCTTGCTCATGCTTTCCCATGACGCGGGCTCCTCTGTGGTTTCGTTCACTCGATCTTGCTGAGGATGTTCTTGGGGGAGTCGAGCCAGACGTGCTGCCCGTCAGGAGTGACTGTCAGGCCGAGACGGTCGATCTCGGGGGTTCCGAGCGCAGTCCACCTGGCGTCAGCGATGACGGCCTCGTCCCAGAGATTTCTGTCTCCGCGCTGCTCCACGAGAGTCCGATGTCCGTCACTTCTGACCCATGCGTGGGAATGGTCGCCATGCAATACGGCCGTGAATCCACCGTTTTCCTGCTCAAATCCAGAGACGTCGATTCCTGGCAGGACTCCAGCCAGGAAAGCCCGCTTCCCAGCGGACGGGCCGGTCACCTTTCGGGGATCGACGGATGACACCGTCTCTCGTTCCTCCGCGTTGGCGGAGACTTCACTGCCCGGCACATCGCGCTGAGCCCGGAGCATCATGAACGAACATTCGCCGTGAAAGCGGCCGGATGCCGTGCCGTCCTCCTGGACGGTCAGGGCAGCCACCTGATAGGCGGGTGCCCAGGGAAGAACCACCCTGCCTTCGGGTCTGGTCTGTCGGATCCAGCTGTAGGGGACCTCGTGGACCCCGCAGGTGATGTGCACGCGGTCGAAGGGAGCGAAATCCGGGGCGCCGAGACTTCCGTCCCCGACGATGACGCGGGGCGAGCGGCCCACACGTGCCAGGTTCTTCCTGGCGATCGCGGCCAGCGATGGGTCCACCTCGATCGACACCACGTGCTCGTCGCCGACCAGCTTTCCCAGCAATCCCGCCGTCCAGCCGGTTCCGGTGCCCACCTCCATCACCTTGTCGCCCGGTCGTGTTTCCAACAGGCTCAGAAACGAGAAAACCAGTGCCGGGGCGGAGGAAGAGCAGGTGAAATTGAAGGTTCTCTGCACTGTTTCAGCAGTGAGTTCGGTCTCTCCGTCATCGATCTGCGTCACGATGGCGGTATTCGCATGAACCATCTCCCACCAGTGGTCGGGATCGTTGTCCCTGTCGATCCAGTGATCCTCTCCGTTCCACTGTGCGGTCGCTGAAGCCTTTCGCGGTATGAACGCATGGCGTGGCACGGTGAAAGGCAGGATTCCCTGAGGGGCCCGATCGCTCATGGCAGGCAGCGTAGCGAGGGTTTTCCCTGCCAGGAAGCGGCGAATTTCTCCCGCCGGTCATCGCTCATGTGATAAGCATTCGCCGCCGGGATATTCCCCGCCCGCTCGCTCCTCCTATCACCCGCTTTGATCCCGGAGCACGCTCCCGGCGCACCGCCCCGATCGGGCCACGGCTGTCGGACGGATGCTGCAAGATATGGCGCGTGTCCCACGCCGACGATGTCACCCGACGTACCAGCGCCACGCCGTCCGCCGCCGAGCAGCTCGACCCCGCCGCCATGCGGGCCCGTTACCGGGAGGCCGGGCTGGAGGAGAAGGACAGCGCGGCCGACCCGTTCGCGCAGTTCCTCGCGTGGTTCGGGCAGGCCGCCGAGAGCGGGCTGCACGAGCCGAACGCCATGATCCTCGCCACCGCCGACCCGGCGGGCCGCCCCAGCTCCCGGACCGTCCTGCTGAAGAAGTTCGACGAGCGGGGCTTCGTCTTCTTCACCAACTACGGGTCCCGCAAGGGCCGGGAGATCGAGGCGAACCCGCAGGTCTCGCTCCTCTTCCCCTGGCACGGCATCGCCCGGCAGGTCATCGTCAACGGGCTGGCCGAGCGGACCGGGCGGGACGAGACGGTGGGGTATTTCCGCACCCGCCCGCACGGGTCCCAGCTGGGGGCCTGGGCGAGTGAGCAGTCCTCACGGGTCGCCTCACGCGCGGAGCTGGACCAGCTGTACGCGGAGCTGGCCGAGCGCTACCCGGAGGGGGAGGACGTGCCGGCGCCGCCGCAGTGGGGCGGGTACCGGGTGGTGCCGCAGACCGTGGAGTTCTGGCAGGGGCGGGAGAACCGGCTGCACGACCGGCTGCGGTACGTGCGGGCCGCCGGGGGCGGGGCCGGGTGGACGATCGAGCGGCTCTGCCCGTAGGGGTGGGCGGCGCCCGGGGCGGTCGCGCTCGCGCGTGCGCACACGGAACGACCCGCGAGCCTGGTTCCCCTCGGCGCCGCTGGGGCGTCTCGGGGAGCCGGCCGGACGTTACCGGCGGCTCGCGGGTCGGGTGACTGCTTGGGATTGGCCGGCGGAGCCGGCGCCACGTTTCCGTGGGACGACGGCTCTAGGCCGCAGCCACCTCACGCGTCCGGATCTGATACATCTGCCGAACCACCTCCCTTCTGTGTACCTGCGACCGTAATACCGGTCCGGGGCGGCGGCAAATGTTTTTCGCCCCCGCCGCTCAGCGGGCCGCTACCGGCGCCACAGGATGCGGTCGGCGTGCGTCGCGTACACGGACTCGTTCCACTCCTGCCCGCCGTCCACGTTGGCCGAGCGCAGCAGCGGCGGCTCGATGCCCTGGTCGGAGAGCTTGCCCGCGGTGTCCGCCATCACGGCCTGGAGCAGCGCGGAGACCACCACCGTGGACGCGGGTGCGAACGGGGCGCCGATGCGGCGGGTGGTCAGCTCGGCGTCGCCGATCGGGATCTTGTTGTCCAGGACCAGGTCGCAGTGGTCCTTGAGGAATGTGCCGGACGCGCTCCTGGGCTCGGTTCCCTCGGTGTACACGAGGGAGGTCACGCCGATGACGCGCAGTCCGCGGGTCCTGGCGTGCGCGGCCATCTCCACCGGCAGGCTGTTGCGGCCGGAGAGGGAGATGACGATCAGCAGGTCGCCGGCGTGTGCCGGGCTGGAGTCGAGGGTGGCCTGGGCGAGGCCGCTGACCCGTTCCAGGGCGCTGCCCAGCAGGGCGGGGCTGACGTCGACGCCGGTGGTGCCGGGGACGGCGAGCAGATTGACCAGGGCCAGGCCGCCGGCCCGGTAGACGATGTCCTGGGCGGGCAGCGCGGAGTGTCCGGCGCCGTAGACGAACAGTTTCCCGCCCGAGGTGATGGTGTCGGCGATCAGGTCCCCGGCCTGCCCGATGGCGGCGCGTTCCTCTTCCTGGACGCGGCGCAGCAGGCGCACGGCGGCGTCGAAGAACTGGTCACCGAGAGTGGTCCGGCCGTCGGCGCCGGTGCCTATCCCGTCCTGCGCGTCCTGCTGCTCTGCCTGCGGGCTCATCTGCGCTGTCCCCTCGTGGGTGCGGTGCGGTGCGGTGATGTGCGGTGCCCTGCGGTGCGGTACTCCGCGTACGGCGCGCGACGGTGTGCCCGTCGCGCCCGTACGAGGCCGTCGCCCCGTACGCGTACGATGTACATTTCCGGGTGGGTGCCGGTCACGCGTCACGGTGAGGTCATGGGCACGCCCGTGTCAATACGGCGGCAGCGGTCTTGTAGGGCTGCGGTAACGCGCAGTGGGCTCGATTGTCGGCGCCATACGTCAGAATTGGTTCAGGGCCACCGCACGAGCTATCGAGGGGCACTTATGTCCGGACTCATCGACACCACTGAGATGTACCTCCGCACCATTCTGGAGCTTGAGGAAGAGAACGTGGTCCCGATGCGTGCCCGTATCGCCGAGCGACTGGAGCAGAGCGGCCCGACCGTCAGCCAGACCGTGGCCCGGATGGAACGGGACGGCCTGCTGTCGGTGGCCAGCGACCGGCACCTGGAGCTCACCGAGGAGGGGCGCCTGCTCGCCGAGCGGGTCATGCGCAAGCACCGCATCGCCGAGTGTCTCCTGGTCGACGTGATCGGCCTGGAGTGGGAGCAGGTGCACGCGGAGGCGTGCCGCTGGGAGCACGTGATGAGCGACGCGGTCGAGCGCCGCGTGCTGGAGCTGCTCAACCACCCGACGGAGTCGCCGTACGGCAACCCGATCCCGGGCCTTGCCGAGCTGGGGGAGAAGGTGAGCGAGCCGGACGCCTTCCTCGGGAGCGGTCTGGTCGCGCTGACCGACATGGAGACCAGCGGCGGCAAGACGGTGATCGTCCGCCGGATCGGGGAGCCGATTCAGACGGACACCTCCGTCATGCACACGCTGCGCCGGGCCGGAGTGCAGCCGGGGGCGTCGGTCAGCGTCACCCCGGGTGCGGGCGGCGGCGTCCAGGTCGGCAGTGGTGGCGAGGCCGCCGAGCTGTCGGCCGACGTGGCCATGCACGTGTTCGTCGCTCCGGCCGGGCGGGTCTGAGCGCACGGCCGATCACCGGCTCCGCCGTACTCCACCGTGGGGGCGCGCGGCGCGTCGATGGGCAGGGGACAGTGGGCCGCCCGCCCCGGCGAGCGGCCCACCGCCCACCCCCCGCGGGACGACCCGGAGCCCCGAGCTCCCAGGGTCGTTCCTCCTGCCCCATGTCTCCCCGTGCTGAGGCCGGATCACGCCTGCCCGCATGTCACTCGACCGATGGATCTTCAGGTCGAACACTAGACTTGACGAATCTCTTTTCGATCGTGTGAGACATGTGGGGGGCACATGAAGCCGGTTCGATGGCATGCCGCGCTGGCCGCTTCGATGACGGGGATGCTGCTGACGGGATGCGCGCAGACCACCCTCTTCAAGGACCAGGCGCGCGAGAGCCGTCCCGACGACAGCACCGTGGTGCTCTCCGAGACGGCGGCGGAGCGGGACGGCGAACCGGAGACGCCGCAGGAGATCCCGCTGCTCGACCGGCCGGCCGAGGAGATCTTCTTCGTCGGGATGGAAACGGCCTTCGCGGCGGAGTCGCTGCGTATCGTCATGACGTCGGACGGGGACGAGGCCGCGATGGACGTGGAGATGCACTACGACCGCTCCGGTCGATGCGTTGTCACCATGACCGAGTCGGGTTACGGCGGGATGGAGTTCATCATCGTCGAGGACGAGGCATGGATGCGGCTCGACAGCGCGTTCGTGGACAGCCTCGTCGCCGAGGATCCCGAGTGGGAGGATTTCATCCGGCAGATCGAGGGGCGCTACCGGCACATTACGGCGGACGAGCCGGGTGCCGAGGAGGTGCTGACTTTCTGCCAGTCCGACGAGTTCCTGGACCTGATGGACCTGACCGATGTCGATGGGGGTCCCGGTGACGTCGCGCCGTGGGCGGAGAAGGGCGAGCTGACCACCCACGAGGGAGTCGAGGTCATCCCCATCGAGGGGGAAGAGGAGGGGATATCGGTGCGAGCCCTGGTGGCCACCGAGGGGGACCCCTATATGCGCCATCTCGTGATGGACGGCGGGGTGGACGGTGTCGTCGAGATGTGGATGAGCGACTTCGGGGTCCCCGTGGAGATCGAGGCGCCGTCGCCGGAACTCGTCTACGGGCCCGATGATCTGCTCTTCGACTTCTTCGGGGAACTGTACGTCTGACCGTCGCGTCTTCCCGCACGCAAGCAAACGGGGAAAAGACGGGGGAGTTGCACATGGGACGCGGTACGCGCACGACAGCCCTCGTGGCGGCGGCGCTGGCCGGAACGGTGGCGCTCACGGGGTGCGGATCCGACCGCGAACGGCCCTCCTTCATCGGCGAGGGGATCCCCACGGACGGTGGGGAGCAGGACGAGGAGGGCACCGGCGGGGACGGTGACGAGGACACACCGGCCGGCGGGGGCAACGGGGTCACCGACCTGCCGCCGACGGAGATGGTCAGCAGCGCGATGGACGCGGTGACCGGAGCGGACTCTCTGCGGCTGTCCGGAACCATTGAGGAGAGCCCCGGTCAGCTGATGGAGATCGACATGCTGATGGATGTCCGGGGGGACTGCGCCGGCACCGTCGCGGTCGCGGGCGAGGGCTCCTTCGAACTGCTCAAGCGCGGCAACGAGCTCTGGTACCAGCCGGACACGGAGTTCTGGCAGGCCGTCACCGGGTCGGACATGACCGAGCTGTCGGGCATGTATCTCTACGGGACCACCGACAACCCGGACGCCGAGGCCATGGCGGAGATGTGCGACCTGGAGGGGTTCCTCGGCAACTTCGGTGACGTAAGTGGCATGACGTCCGACGAGGTCTCCGTGGGCGAGGAGAGCACGCACCTGAACGTTCCGGTGATCGCCCTGCACGAGGTGCCCAAGCCCGGCAGCTCCCGGGAGAGCACCCTGCTGATCGCCACCGAGGGCGAGCCCTACCTCATGCACATGGAGCAGACCGAGCGCGGCACCACCAACGCCATCTCGATGAGCGACTTCGATGTCCCGGTGGACTTCGACGAGCCGGCCGCCCATCTCGTCCTCGACCTGGAGGAACTGGCCAACGGCGGTGCCCCCGGCGGGTTCTGAGCCCGCCACGCACACCCGCACCACCCGCACCACCCGCAGCCGGCCACGGCCGCTGCCGGCGGGGTGGGCCCGGCCGGTACGGCGACCGGCCGGGCCCACCCCGTACGTCGTCACGGCTTGCTGACCGCCGCCAGGATCTCCGGCAGCCGGTCCGCGGCCCGCGGGGCCGCCCAGCGCAGTCCCGCCCAGGCCATCGCCAGGCCGTAACCGGCGCCCAGCGGCAGCACGATCCAGGCCCACCCGGCCGCCGAAACGTTCAGCCAGATGGTCAGCCCGATCAGCGGACCGCACAGCAGCGCGCCCGCCACCATCCCGCCGATCACCCCGTACCAGACCATCGAGACCTGACCCGCCGCCACATTGCGCATCGCGTTGTCCTGCGGGATCGAATACGGGAAGCGCACCGAGGCGACCGCCCCGCCGCCCAGCAGCACGCCCAGCAGCGCCAGCGCCAGCCCCATGGCGTCCGGCAGCCGCACCCACTCGTCCAGCACCGCCGCCGACACCAGCACCACCACGCACGTGAACGGCACGCCGATCAGCGCGATCGCCAGCAGCCGCCCGCGCAGCTCCAGGTAGGCGTCCCGCTTCGTGTGGATGGTCTGCGTGATCAGCCAGAAGGCGCCGTAGTCCATCCCGAACTGGTTGTACATCTGCAGGCCGAGCAGCGCCGCGCCCCAGCAGGCGTGGTAGATGGTGGCGGAGCCCTGGGCCGCCCAGATGAACGGGAGCGTCACGCCCATGCCGACCGCGACCGCCCAGCTCATCTTGGCCTTCGGGTCGCGCCAGGCGTAGCGCAGCGCACGCTCCATCACGACGCCGTCGCGGCCGGCGGGCAGCAGCCGGGTCAGCAGGCCGCCGCCTTCCCCGGCCGCGCGCCCGCGCCGTTCCTTGCCGCCCGTCTCGGGGGCCATGATCGTGGAGCCGTCCGGCGAGGTCATCAGCCGGGTCAGCGTCCGCTGCCACCACCACACCAGCAGCGACAGCGCCGCCACGGTGCCGGCCAGCGCGGCCACCGCCACGCCGTACGAGCCGGCCGAGGCCGCCCGTACCGCCTCGATCGCGGTGGCCGGGGGCAGCCAGCGCAGGATGTCGGCCATGGTGTGCAGCGGCCCCGAGCCGCCGTCCCCGGCGACCTTCTGCACCAGCAGGTTGATGCCCTGGACGCCCAGCGCGATCACGACACCGGACAGGATCGCCAGGTCGCGGCCCTTGCGGCTGGTCAGCAGGCGGGCGTTGGCGGTGGCGATGGCGCGCGAGGCGACGGTGCAGGTGAGCAGGATCAGGGCGATCGCGACCACCGCCAGCGTGTAGCCGCCCGCGCCCCGCGCCGTGCCGAGCGCGGCGCCCGCCACCAGCATGACGGTGAAGACCGGGCCGACCCCCACCACCGAGGCGGCCAGCTGCGCCGTCATCAGGGAACGCGGGCTCAGCGGCAGCATGACCAGCCGGCCCGGGTCCAGGGTCTCGTCGCTCGCGCCCAGGAACAGCGGCATGAACGCCCAGGTCAGCGCGGTGAGGGCGACGACGACGGTGCTCAGGGCCGCGATGTGGGCGTTGCCGCTCAGCGCCAGCAGTCCGAGCATGCCGAGCCCGCCGAACAGGGCGGCGGTGATGGCGGTGGAGATGAATCCGGCCTTGCGCCCGGTGGTCTGCCGCAGGCCGTTGCGGATCAGGGAGAGCTTGAGCCGGACGAAGGTGGCGGTGATGACGGCGGTGTCGGCGTACGTGCCGCGCGGTGCTACCGCCCCGGCGGGGCCTCCGGTCACCGGGTCGCTCGTGCCGCCGGCGCCGTTCCCGTTCGCCGGTGCCGGCCCCGGTTCGGTGAGAGTGCTCATCGCGCCCGGTCCCCGCCCAGCCAGTCGAGCCGGTCGTCCGCGCCGCCCCCGGCCCGGGCCCCCACCAGCTCCAGGAACGCGCTCTGCAGCGAGTCCGCCTCACCCCGTACCTCGGCCAGCGGGCCGTGCGCCCGGATCCTTCCGGTGGCCAGGACCGCGACCCAGTCGCACAGCGACTCCACCAGCTCCATCACATGGCTGGAGAAGACGACGGTGGCGCCCGAGGCGGTGTAGCGCTCCAGCACCCCGCGGATGATCTGCGCCGACACCGGGTCCACGCCCTCGAACGGCTCGTCCAGGAAGAGCACCTCGGGGTTGTGCAGCAGCGCCGCCGCGAGCCCGATCTTCTTCCGCATGCCGGTGGAGTAGTCGACGATCAGCTTGTTCTGCGCGCCGGCCAGGTCCAGGACGTCCAGCAGCTGGTCGGCGCGCCGCTCCACCTCGGCGGCCGGGATCCCCCGCAGCCGGCCCAGGTAGCTGAGCAGTTCGCGCCCGGTCAGCCGCTCGAAGAGCCGCAGCCCCTCGGGCAGGACGCCGATCCTGGACTTCACGTCCACCGGGTCCCGCCACACATCACGCCCGACGATCTCCACGGTGCCCGCGTCGGGCCGCAGCAGGCCGGTGATCATGGACAAGGTGGTGGTCTTGCCCGCTCCGTTCGGCCCGACCAGGCCGATGAAGCGCCCCGCGGGCAGGTCGAGATCTATCCCCGAGACCGCGACCTGTTCCCCGAAGGTCTTCCACAGCCCCCGTACCCGTACCGCGGCGGCCGGAGCGGCCGCCGCATTCCCCGTATCTGTCATGAACCCACCCTAAGGGGCGGGAAAGAACCCGCCCCCCGGCCCGGACCGCGTCCGGGTGGTGCCCCCGGGTGCCGTGGATCAGCGGCGGAACCGGCTCTCCTGCCCGCAGGCGTACGCGAGCTGCGGCATGAGTTCGTCCGCGTCCGGCAGCCAGCGGTTGGCGTCGGTGGGCCGGCGTACCCACTGCACCGAGCCGCGCACACCGATGCGGGTCGGCGGCGCCGGCACGTACTCGCCCTCGCCGCGCGCGATCAGGTCGATCGCCTCGGGCGACCAGCCGTGCTGCCGCACCAGGGCCGGCACCTTGGCGGCGTTGCCGGCGAGCACGAAGAAGTACATCCGGCCCAGCGGCGTACTGGCGACCGGGCCCAGGCTGGTGCCCATCCGCTCCATGCGGGCCAGCGCCAGGCAGCCGGCCGTCTCGGACACCTCGACGATGTCGAAGGTGCGGCCGGTGGGCAGCAGGACGCAGGCGCGCGGCTCCTTCGCCCACATGCGGCGGGCGGAGGTGGCGCTGCCGGTGGCGTGGCCCACCCAGTTGGTCCGGGTGGCGTGGGCACCCGGCGCATCACAGGCGGGGAGGGCGCACGAGCAGCGCGTCACACCGTCCGCGTATTCGAGCCAGGTGCCCGGCAGCACGTCCCAGTGCCGCTCGTCCGCGTACCGGACGGCATGGTCGACCATTCCGCCGTCGCGCGGCTGCGGAACGCCAGGTGCTGAAGTAACGCTGATCTTTTCTTCCACGTTGATCACAACTACCTTCTCCACGGGGGGTAACGGGCTCCCCGTGTCCGGGTAGCGACCCTGGGTGATGACGATGCCCGCCCGGAGTCCGCCCGGGGGGACCCGGGCATGTGGGGCGCATCGGAGCATCAGTGGGGGCGTACGGGATGGACCCGGCGGGGGCCGGGCATTGATCTTCCCTGGTGCAGGGTGCAGGCCAGCGAGGGAGCCACGTCATGACTGCCAGAACAGTGTCCCCCGGACTGACCCCAGGGTTGCCCCATTCACGGCAGCCGAACGAGCGTCTGCTGTCGCTGATCCGCGAAGCGGGCTGCTCGAACGCGGGGTTGGCACGGCGGGTGAATGTGTGTGCCGCCGAGCGCGGCCTCGATTTCCGCTACGACAAGACCTCGGTGGCGCGCTGGATCAGAGGCCAGCAGCCGCGCGGCCGGGCCCCCGACATCATCGCGGAGGCGATCGGCCGCAAGCTGGGGCGGACGGTGACGGTCGACGAGATCGGCATGGGCACCGCGCGCCAGCTGGCGTCCGCCGTCGGGCTGCACTTCGCGACCGGGCTCGCCGAAGGCGTGGAGCAGGCCGCGGAGTTGTGGCGTTCGGACGTGGCGCGCCGGGAGAGCGTGGGCGCCGGGGGCCCGGGCGGCGCGTACGGTGCGGGCAGCGCGCATGTGGCGCCCGCCGCGCTGGTGGAGCCCAGCCGGGACTGGCTGATCACCCCGGCGGACCCGGAGGTGGCGCGGGCCAGCGGCCCGCGCGTGGGTTCCTCGGACGTGGCGGCGGTGACGGCGACGACGGCGGCGCTCGTGGACCTGGACCGCCGCTGGGGGGCCGGGCATGTGCGCCCCGTGGTGGTGCACTACCTGAACAGCGTGGTGTCCGGGCTGCTGGCCGGTTCCTACCGGGAGTCGGTGGGGCGCCAGTTGTTCGCTGCGGCGGCCCGGCTGACGGAGCTGGCCGGGTACATGGCGGTGGACAGCGGGCTGCCGGGCCTGGCCCAGCGGTACTACATCCAGGCGCTGCGGCTGTCGCAGGCGGCCGGGGACCGGGGCTTCGGCGGGTACGTCCTGGCGGCCGGGATGAGTCATCTGGCGGCCGAACTGGGCAATCCGCGTGAGGTGATCCAGCTGGCGCGGGCGGCGCAGGAAGGCACCAGGGGGCGGTGCGGGCCGCGGGCGGAGGCGATGTTCCTGGCGGCGGAGGCGCGCGGGCACGCGCAGTTGGGCGACGCGGCGAGCTGTCACCGGGCGGCCGGTCTCGCGGAGGGGGCGCTGGAGCGGGCCGGGTCCTCGGGCGGCGCGGACCCCGAGTGGATCCGGCACTTCGACGAGGCCTATCTGGCGGACGAACTGGCCCACTGCCACCGGGATCTGGGGCAGGGCGGCCGGTTGCGGGAGCGGGCCACGCAGGCGCTGGCGGCCCACCCGGAGAGCCGGGCGCGGCGACGGGCGATCGGGCTGGTGCTGCTGGCGACGGGGCACCTTCAGGAGGGCGAGCTGGAGGCGGCCTGCGCGACGGCGGACCAGGCGGTGACGACGCTGTCCTCGCTGCGTTCGGGCCGGGGCGCGACGTACTTCGAGGACTTCCGCACCCGACTGGATCCCCATCAGCACGATCCGAAGGTCCGTGACTTCACCCTGCGCTGGGATCTGGCCGGGTAGCCGCGCGTTCCCGGTGCGGCTCGCGGAACGGCCCGTTCGCCGGGGGGAGGAAGGGGAGCGGTGACCCGGCGCGCCCGCACGGCCGCCGGAGCCGGTCCGGCCGGCTTCCGCGACCGTCCCTTCCCGGCCTCCGCCTCCCGCCTCCCGCCTGATCGTCGACGACCTCGGCGGCGACTCCGGCCGGGTCGGCGAGCGGACCGACCGCACCGCCCGGTCCTCACGGCCGGTACCGGCGCGCGGCCGGGCGAGCCGGAGCCGTACCGCTCCTGACCCCGAACAGCCCCGTCCCGCCCCGGCGCCGCGCGGTTCCGTGGGGTACATCACCCCCCGGGTTTCTCAATCCGAGCGGTGCGGGGGCGGGATCGTGGTGAGGGGCGCCGCGGAACCGGTAGCGTGACCGGGCGATCGGCGTTCAGCGAACAGGAGTTCCTTGGTGACCAGCCGCAACGGTCGGGACGATGAAGCCCGCGAGGGCGTGGTGCTGCCCTCGCATCGCGGGCCGTGGGACGACCCGGGTGCGGAGACCGTGACGGCGCCGACCGTGGGGCAGCCCTGGGGACAGCCGTGGGGCCCCGACCAGCGCAACCCGGTGACGGCGCAGCCCGCCCACCAGCCGGAGCAGCCCCCGTACCAGCCGCAGCCCGGCCACCAGGAGCACCACCAGCAGCCCGGGCATCAGCATCAGCCTTACCCGTCCCAGTCGCCGCACCAGCAGCAGCCGGGGGCCGGGCGGCACGCGCTGCCGCAGCAGGCCACGCCGCCGATGCCCAGCACCCCGCCGGCCGCCCCGGACGAGGCGGCCACCCAGATGATCCCGCCGATCACCGGGGGCATCTCCCGGCCGGAGGCTGGGGGGGACTACCACCCGGCCACCCAGCTCGTGCCCCAGATCACCGGGGACACCCCGCCGCCCCCGCAGCACCACGAGGCGGCCACCCAGCTCATCCAGCCGATCACCGACGCGGACCCGCACGGCGCCGCCACCCAGCTCATACCCCCGGTGGTGGCCGACACCTCGACGGCCAAGCTGCGTCAGCTGCCCGCGCCGGGCGGCGCGGCGGACCCGGAGGGCGCCACCCAGCTCATCCCGCCGATCAAGGACGTGGAGTCCACGACCCAGCTGCGCGCGGTGACCAGACCCGCGGGCGGGGGCGGGCGGCACGGCCGCCCGGCCGGCCACGCGGCCCCGCCGGCCGGACCGGCGAACTCCTCCGGCATCGAGGCCACCCAGATGATGCCGCCGATCACCGACGCGGGCCCCCCGCCGGCCCCGCACGGCAGAAGGGCGGCGCCCGCGGGACCGGCGGGGCCTCCGTACGGAGGCCGGGCCGCCGCGCGGCGGGCCGCAGGACCGGCGCCCTCGGCGCGCAACTCTCCCGCCCTGCTGATCGCGGCCGTCGTCATCGGCTGCGCGATCGTCGGCCTGGCCGCCGGCGCGCTGCTCAGCGGCGGGGGCTCCGGGGACGACGGCCCCGGCAGCACGGAGCCGGACGGCATCCTCAACGGCGGCCCCGAGGCCGAGGGCACCCGGGAGGACGGCGCCGGGGCGCCCGAGGACGAGCACGCGCTGGCCCAGGCCCAGGCGCAGGCGCTGTCCGATCTCCTGGAGGACAGCAGCGGAAGCCGCGAGTCGGTCATCGCCGCCGTGGACCACATCAAGACGTGCGACCGGCTCGGCGAGGCGGCCGAGGACCTGCGGGCCGCGGGTGAGGAGCGCAACGGCCTGGTCACCCGGCTCGACGAACTGGCGCTCGACCGGCTGCCCGACCACCAGTCGCTCTCGGACGCGCTGCGCGAGGCGTGGCAGGCGTCCGCCGCCGCCGACTACTCGTACGCCGCGTGGGCCGAGGAGCTGAAGGACAACCGCAAGGCGTGCCGGGGCGGGTCGCCGCGGCACACCGACAACGCCTCCCAGGCCGAGCAGTCCAGCGGCCAGGCGACCTCCGCCAAGGAGCGGGCGGCCACGCTGTGGAACCCCGTGGCCGGCCAGTACGGGCTGCCCACCCGGGACGCGAGCCAGCTCTGACACGGTCGGCGGGAGCGGGCGCGGACCGCACGCCGAGCCCACAAACATACGATCTCTCCTGTGTCAGATTCGGAAACCCCTTCCCGTCGCCCCCGTCGTTCCCCCACCATGGGCGGCATGCCGCTCAACGACATGCCCTGGTGGCGTTGGCGCGCCAATGTGCGCTCGGCGCTGCATATGCTCTCGGACCCCGTCTTCCACCAGGAGTGCTGGCTGCCCGGCCTCCCCGGCTACGGCGACGTCACCGACGCCGTCTACCGGCTGGTCGAGGACACCTGGCTGGACAACTGGTCGGCGGAGAAGTACATCGGCACCGTCTTCCGGGACACCCAGGAGGCCGCGCTGGTGGATGTGGCGGTGCTGCGCGTGCTGCGCATCATGCACCAGGTCGGCGCCGACGCCCCGGTGGCGGCGTACCTCCAGCACCACGGCTGGCCGGAGGCGGTACGGGCGGCCCGCGAGGCGCACGTGCGGCTGGCCACGGCGGACGGCGACAACCCGGACGTGCGGCCGACCTCCCTGGACGAGCTGACGGCGACGGTGGCCGCCGTCTGACCCGGAGGCCGCAGTGGCCCGCGCCGGCCCGGCCCGACCGCCGTCCGGACACGGTCGGGCCGCCGCCCCGGAATGTGCCACGCTTGGGCAGTATGAATGCCGCAGCTGCCGCCGCCGCCCCCGATGAGTATGTGCTGACGCTCTCCTGCCCGGACAAACCGGGCATCGTGCACGCCGTGTCCAGCTACCTCTTCATGACCGGCTGCAACATCGAGGACAGCCAGCAGTTCGGCGACCGCGACACCGGCCTGTTCTTCATGCGGGTGCACTTCACCGCCGAGAGCGCCGCCTCCACCCCGGAGAAGCTGCGCGCCTCCTTCGCCGCCATCGGCGACTCGTTCCAGATGGACTGGCAGCTGCACCGCGCCGACCAGCGGACGCGCATCGTCCTGATGGTCAGCAAGTTCGGCCACTGCCTCAACGACCTTCTCTTCCGCACCCGCATCGGCGCCCTGCCGGTCGAGATCGCCGCCGTGATCTCCAACCACACCGACTTCGCCGAACTCGCCGCCTCCTACGGCGTCCCCTTCCACCACATCCCGGTCACCGCCGACACCAAGGCCGAGGCCGAGGCGCGGGTGCTGCGGATCGTCGAGGAGGAGGGCGTCGAGCTGGTCGTCCTCGCCCGCTACATGCAGGTCATCTCGGACGACCTGTGCAAGAAGCTGGAGGGGCGGATCATCAACATCCACCACTCCTTCCTGCCGAGCTTCAAGGGCGCCAAGCCCTACCACCAGGCGCACGCCCGGGGCGTGAAGCTCATCGGCGCCACCGCCCACTACGTCACCGCCGAACTGGACGAGGGCCCCATCATCGAGCAGGAGGTCGCCCGGGTGGGCCACGGCGTCACCCCGCAGCAGCTGGTGGCCATCGGCCGCGACGTGGAGTGCCAGGCCCTGGCCCGCGCCGTCCAGTGGCACAGCGAGCGCCGCGTCCTGCTCAACGGCACCCGCACCGTCGTCTTCGACTGACCACCGGGGCCGGGGCCAGGGCCAGGGACCGGCCCCGGCCTACAACCGCGAGAGGGCGGTCAGCGCGTTCAGCACATCCGTGATCGCCGCCTGATCGCCCTCCCCGCCCGCCGCGGCCTCGGCCGGCGACAGCCGCCCCGCCGCCAGCTGGCAGAACTCCACATCCTCCAGCGCGACCTGCGCCACCGCGTCCCGCGCCGCCACCCGCGTCACGGCGGCGGTCGGCGAGTCCAGCGGAATCCAGTAGTCGCCGCCGCCCGCGCCCTCGATCTCCAGATGGACGGTACGGCCCGGACTCCCCGCCGTCGTCAGCCGCGCCCGCGTGGTGGCGAGCCCGGCCCGGCGCCGCCCGGCGATCGACCCCGGAAGCCGCCGCGCCGTGAGATCCACCAGCAGCCGCAGATGCGACCCCAGCGGCGGCTCGTACGGGTAGTCCACCGCCCGCGCGATGTCACCGGCGTGCGTCCAGCACGCGAACGCCCGGTTCAGATACGCGTCCGACAGCGGGATCTGCGGCTCGGTGGCCGCCCCGAGCCCCGGGAAGAGACCCGGATCGCACGCCGTCGCCGGCAGCATCCGCTCCCCGGTGCGCCCGCCCTGCCGCGCGGCCTCCGTACCAGCTCACGGCTCTGCTCCCGCCACCGCGCCCAGGCCCGGGCCGCCGCGACCCGCTCCGGCTCCGCCGCCGCCCCGCCGGCGGTGGCGGCCACCAGCCGCCACGTCGCCTCGGTCCGCTCCAGCGGATCGCCCGGCGCGCCCTCGCCCAGCGGATCGGGCAGCCCCACGGCCCGGGCCAGCAGCCCGTCCATGGCCACCAGGTGATCGAGCACCTGCGCGATCGTCAGCGACCGGCGCGCCCGTTCATCCCCCGCGAACCAGTGCACCCGCACCGGAATGTCCCATTCATTCGCGTTGATGTCGTGCAGCAGGGCGTCCAGTCGCGCCGCCTCGGCGTCGTACGGGGCAGCCCACCCCGGCACCGGCAGCACCGGCGGGCGGCGCGCCAGCGCGCTCTCCAGCACCCGGGGCCGCAGCTGCGGATCCAGATCGAGACTGCGCGGCGGCTCCAGCAGCGTCACCGCGTCCCGCAGCCGCAGCGCCTCCTCGGCGCACCGGGCGCACTCGTTGAGATGCGCCTCCACACATGCCGTCTCCGCCGGGGAGCAGGCGTCCAGCGCCCACACCCCCAGCAGCGACATCAGCTCCTGATGCGTCAGCCGCCCGTCTCCTTCCGGACCCGGTGCTGCTACGGGGTTGGGGGTGCGCGGCCCGGTGCGCTGCCGCGGTGCGGTGCTCCGCCGTGCCGGGCTCACCGGGGCGGGGCCCACTCCGGGGCCGCCACTGCCGCCACTGCCGCCGCCCGCGCCGGGCCCGCCGCGCGGCGTGGGCACCCGGGGCGCCCCGGTGGACCCGGCGCCGCCGCCGGCCGGCTCCTGATCACCGGGCTCCCGGCCACCGGGCCGTGCCGCCGTCATCCGCGGTGCTCCCGTCGTACGTCGTCGGCGCCGCCATCCGGATAGGTAGCGGCCGAGGACAGCAACTGCAACCCCAGTCGCAGCCTGCGCCGCGCCTCGGCGTCGGAGATGCCCAGCTCCCTGGCCACCTCGCGGTAGTCGGTGCGCCCGCCCCTGGCCAGTTCCAGCGCCTCGCGCAGCGGCGCGGGCATGGCCGTCACGATGTAGTCGGCCCGGGCGAGGGTGGAGGCGGTACGGATCCGCTCGGCCGAACCGGCGCCCGCGCCCTCCCGGCGGCGCAGCCGCGCCACCGCCAGCCGGTGCGCCTCGTCGGCGATCCAGGAGCGCATCGGCCCCTGCTCGGGGTCGAAGCTGTCGGGGGTCGCCCAGATCCGGCCGAAGACCTCGCGGGTCACCCGGGCCGTGGCGTCCTCGTCGCTCAGCACGCGCTGGGCGATGCCGTACGCCAGGGAGGCGAAGCGGTCATACAGTTCGGCCAGGGCCGCGGCCTCGCCGCGCTCCAGCCGCCGGCGCATCGCGCGATCCCACTCCGGCGGTGTCTCATGTGCCATCCCTGCCCCCAAGCGTTCTCACACTCGGCACAACCTCCGACCCCGTGCGTACGTCAAATGTAGTGCGAGGAACTGTTCCCGCGCGCCCCCGAACGGCAGTATGCGCCCGCTCTTTCCAGGAGAAGGGCGTTCGCGCCGGATCCGGTCCGGGTCGGATGGCCGGATGACCGGGGGCGGACGGGCGACGCAGCACCGGGACGCTTGAGACGCCGGAAAGTGGGCAGGGGCGCTGGGGAGACGCCGATGTGGGTGTCAAGGGAAGATCGAGGGAAGACCGAAGAACCGAGAAACCGAGGGAAGAGGCCGCAGGCGTGACGTTGACGGTGGATGCGGAGTCGCGGGGCGAGTGGGCCGTGCTGCGGGTGGCGGGCGAACTCGACCTGGTGACCTCACCCGTGGTGCGCCAGCACGTCCACGACGCGGTCGCCGACGGGCGCCGCAGTGTGGTGCTCGATCTGTCGCAGGTGCTGTTCTGCGACTCCTCGGGGGTGGGGGTGCTGGTCGCCTCGCGGCGGCTGATGCGCTCGTGCGCCGGGCAACTGCGGCTGATCCTGCCGCACCGGGGCGCGGAGGACGGCTCGCACGTCAACCGGGTGCTGGCCGCGCTCGGGGTGCGGCGGTTGTTCGACTGCTACCCCGACCTGGACTCGGCGACCGCCGAGCCGCTGCCCGCCTGAGCGGGGATTGCGCGCTGTTCCGGTCCGTTCCGCTCTGTTGTGTGCGGCCATGTGCGGACCGGTGTGCGATAAAAACGCCCGGATCTCGTACAGAAGCAGTACCCCGTACTCCTTTGCGTCGGAATAAGCGGGAAGTGCTTGTTGCCCGACTCGCCCTCAACCATGCTGTGCTGCACCGAGTTTGTCCGCCGGTGGGAATGGTGTGAACGGTGCAGGTACAGGAGCAGGTGCTACGGACCCAGCTGGAGGTCGGCCCCCAGCCGTCGGAGGTGCGGCGCGCGCGGCAGTGGCTGCGGGAGCGGCTGGCCCGCTCCGGCATGGCCGGGGAGCAGATCGACACGCTCACGCTGCTGGTCTCCGAGCTGGTGACCAACGCCGTGGTGCACACGGGCCGCCCGGCCGTGCTGCGGCTGGTGGTGCGCGAGGGCCACTGCTGTCATCCGGTACGTCTTGAGGTGGCCGACCGCAGCGCCCTGGCGCCCCGGCCGCGCAGCGCCGCCCAGGAGGACACCTGCGGGCGCGGTCTGGAGCTGGTGGACCTGCTGGCCGACCGCTGGGGCTGGCAGCAGGAGCCGGCCGGCAAGCGGGTGTGGTGCGAGGTGGACTGCCCGAGCGGGCTGTGACCGCCGGCCGTCCGGCCCTCCACCGCACGGCCCCGCGGCCACGCACCGTACGGTCCCCGCCGCGCCGCCGAACGAATCCGGCCAGCTCCGGACGCGGCGCGGTGGCCGGAGCCGGCCGGGCGCGGTTGCCCGTGCGGGCCCGCGCCCCCGTCGCGAGGACGGCTCAGGAACGCCGGCCGCGCGCTATCGCGGCGGCTATCCGCGGGGCGTCCCTGGCCAGTTCACGGATCATGCCGCTGATGGGATTGGTGAAGCCGGTGAAGTACAGCCCCGGCGCCGTGGGATGGGTCTCCCTGCCGTGCACCAGGGGCCGCCCGGCCCCGTCCAGCAGCCCCAGATGGGCCACCAGCGGTTCCAGCCCGCGCCGGTAGCCGGTCGCCGCGATCACCACCTCCGGGGTGATCGCGGTGCCGTCCGCCAGCAGGACCCGGTCCCCCTCGAAGCCTTCGACGGCACCGGTGATCTCGACCCTGCGCTTCTTCACCGCCCGGATCAGCCCCACGTCCTGCACCGGGATGGCCCCCGCCCTGGCCCGCGTGTACAGGCCGGTGGACGGGCGGGGCAGCCCGTACGGCGCCAGATCGGGCAGCAGCCGCGCCACCGGGCGCGCCGCACGGTCCACGATCCCCACCGGCAGCCGCCGGAACAGCACCCCGCTGGCCTGGGCCGGCCAGCCCAGCGTGGAGCGGCGCAGGATGTGCGGCGGGGTGCGCACCGCGAGCCGCACCCGCGAGGCGCCGCCCTTGCCGGACAGTTCGGCGGCTATCTCGGCGCCGGTGTTGCCGATGCCCACCACCAGGACGTCCTTGCCGGTGTACGGGCCCGGGTTGCGGTAACGGTGGGCGTGCAGCAGTTCCCCGCCGAACTCCTCACGGCCCGGCCAGGGCGGTATCCACGGGGTGTGGTTGAAGCCGGTGGCCACGACGACGGCCGAGGCGCGCAGCTTGCGCCCGCCGTTGGCGTGCAGCACCCACTCGCCGGGGGAGTCCTCGCCGTTCTCCACCCGGGAGACCTCGACGCCCGCCGCCAGGTCCAGTTGGTGGTGGATGGCGTACCGCTCCAGGTAGCGCACGAAGTCGTCGCGGGAGACCCAGCGCCCGGCGGAACGCGGGATGGGCAGCCCCGGCAGGGAGGACCAGCGCCGGGTGGTGTGCAGATGGAGCCGGTCGTAGTGCCCGCGCCAGGAGGCGCCGACATCACCGGCCTTGTCGACCACGACGGCGCGTATGCCGCGCTGTGTGAGCGCCGCGGCGGCGGCGAGCCCGCCGGGACCCGCGCCGATGACATGGACCGGGGGGAGGGACACGGCTGATGCGGACTCGGACGTGGACATGGCGTTGAGGATACGCAGAACGGCTCGCGGGGACACCGGGTCCGACGGAGACAGGAACCGGCTCGCCGGCGCCCCCGCGCCGTGGAGAAGTCGCCCTGGCGCCCGGTCAGGCGGCCGGCTTCTTGCCGGTGACGCCCAGGTGCACCAACTGCGTCAGCGCGGGCTTGAGATCGGTCTGCTTGGCGCCCAGCGACTGCAGGCTCTTGGGCTGCGCCGAGACCGCCGCGAGCATGGTGACCAGCGAACCGGCCAGCGCGGCCGAGGAGACGGCGGTGCCGCCCCGGCCCTTGGCCTGGAGCGTGTCGATGGACTCGGTCAGCGGCTTCACGATCGCCCCCTGGATCCGGGTCCTGATGCGGACGAAACGGCGGTCGCCCTCCGCCGCCCCCAGGTCGATGACGCGCAGGATCGCGTCGTGCCGGCGCCAGAAGGCGAGGAAGCCGTCGACCAGTTCCTCCGCCGTGCGCCGGCCCGCCTTGCCGGTCCACGAGCGGCCCGCGACCAGTTCGGAGAGTGCCGCGGACTCGCGGAGCGTCACCTCCGCGATCTCCAGCACGGCCGCCTCGACGTCCGGAAAGTACTGGTAGAAGGTCGCCGGTGAGGTGCCCGCCTTGCGGGCCACGTCGATCACCTTGACGTCGCGGTACGGGGAGCCGGCGAGCATCTTGCCCAGGCAGTCCAGCAGTTTCTGCCGAGTGGCCTGCCCGCGGCGGCCCGCGACCCGGCCGTCCACAGTCGTTACATGTCCTGTCATGCCGTCAGCTTATCGACGTAACCGAACGGCGCGATCCGGCCGCGTCCGAACGGGTAGCGGGGTGGTAGTGGGGCATACCCGGCCCCGGATTCGCCACTGTCAGTGGCGGAGGGAAGAATCGGTTCGACGGTCCGCCGGTGCCGTGAGCAATGAGATGCTGCTCGGGGGGCGGCATGAACGAACGAGCGTCCTGACGGGGAGGTGTCCAGCACGATGGTGCAGCAGCTGACGCAGCACGATCCGCGGCGGATCGGGCCGTTCGAGGTGCTGGGGCGGCTCGGGTCCGGCGGCATGGGGCTGGTCTATCTGGCCCGCTCGGCGTCCGGGCGCCGGGTGGCGATCAAGACGGTGCGCACGGAGCTGGCCGAGGACCAGCTGTTCCGGGTGCGCTTCACGCGCGAGGTCGAGGCGGCCCGCGCGGTCTCCGGCTTCTACACCGCCGCCGTCGTGGACGCCGACCCGCGGGCCGCCGTGCCGTGGCTGGCCACCGCCTACGTGCCCGCCCCCTCGCTGGAGGAGATCGTCAGCGAGTGCGGGCCGCTGCCCCCGCAGGCCGTGCGCTGGCTGGCGGCCGGGATCGCCGAGGCGCTCCAGTCCATCCACGGGGCCGGCCTGGTGCACCGCGATCTGAAGCCGTCCAACGTGCTGGTCGTGGAGGACGGGCCCCGGGTCATCGACTTCGGCATCGCCTCCGGGGTCTCCAACACCCGGCTGACCCTCACCAACGTCGCGGTCGGGACCCCCGCGTACATGTCGCCGGAGCAGGCCCGGGACTCACGCGGAGTGACGGGCGCCTCCGATGTGTTCTCGCTCGCCTCCACGCTGGTGTTCGCGGCCACCGGGCACGCCCCGTACCACGGCGCGAACCCGGTGGAGACGGTGTTCATGCTGCTGCGCGAGGGCCCCGATCTGGAAGGGCTGCCCGACGAACTGCGCCCGCTGATCGACTCCCTCATGACCCAGAAGCCCGAGGAGCGGCCCACCCCGGCCGACCTCCAGGCGCGGCTGGCGCCGCACCTGTTCGCCTCCTCGGGCGACGACAGCGGCTCGGCGTCCGCGTGGCTGCCCGCCGGGGCCGTCGCGCTGATCGAGGAGCGGCGGAACCGCGGGCGCGGTACGCCGGCACCGGGCGGGACGCCGCCCCCGCCGCCGCGCCGTGATGAGCCGCAGGCACCGCCCACCCCGCCGCCGCCCCTTCCTCCGACTCCGCCGCCGCCCGTGCCGCGGGCCGAGGAGCCGCAGGTGCAGGTGCAGATCAAGGAACAGGCCACCGTCCGGCTGGCCGGCTCCCAGCTGCCCATCGGCCCGGGCCCGCGCCCGGCCGCCGTCCCCGCGCCCGCCCCCACGCCGGCTCCGGCCCCCGTCACGGTGCCGCCGGACTGGCGCCCCTGGCGTTTCCGCATGACGAACGATCTGTGGGGCACCCCGCTGGTCCGCGACGGGCTGCTGTACGTCACCTCCTTCGAGGTGCACGCCCTCGATGTGGCCAGCGGACGCAGACAGTTCAAGACCCGTGAGGTCGCCTGGTCGATGGCGGTCACCGGCGGGCGGGTGCTGGCCTCGGACGGCCCGAGCCTGTACGCGCTGGACGCCACCGACGGCTCCGACCGCTGGCGGGTGCCCACCGACGGCTGGATCTACGGCCTGCGCGCCGAACGCGGCACGGTGCTGACCGCGACCCGGGGCGGCGGCGTGCAGGTGTGGGAGGCCGGCACCGGCGAGCAGCTGTGGGAGCTGTCCGGGGCGCACACCGACTTCGAGACGCGTGAGACCGCGCCCCTCATCCACGGCGGCGCGGTCTACGCGTGGGGAGAGGGCCAGCTGTACGTCCTGGAGGCGCGCACCGGCAGCGAGCTGTGGCGGTACCCGGTGGGCGACGCCACGGCCACCGGCGGCGTCCCGGTGCGGATATGCCCCACCGACGACGGGGCGGTGTACGTGACGGCCGGCTCGCGCGTACTCGCCCTGGACACGGCGACCGGCGCGGAGCGCTGGCGCTTCGACACCCCGGCGGCCATCCTCGCGCCGCCCGCCTACGAACCGCCCTCCTCGCGGGCGGCCGGGATCTACTTCACGGATTACCTGGGCACCGTCTACGCGCTGGACCTGGCCACCGGTGACGACCGCTGGCGGATCGCGACCGAGGCGCGGCAGTCCACGGAGGCGGTGGTGGTGGCCGACGGCCTGGTGCATCTGGGCAGCGGGACGGCCATGTACACGCTGGACGCGGTGAGCGGCACCCCGCGCTGGCGCTTCGCGGCGGGCGACTCGATCGTGGGCAGCCCGGTGGTGAGCGAGGGCCGGGTGCACTTCGGGTCCGAGGACCACTGTCTGTACACGCTGGACGCGAGCAGCGGCCGGCTCACCTGGAAGCTGGAGACCGGCGGCGCCATCACGGGCAGCCCGGCGGTCTCGGGCGGCGTCGTGTTCGCGTGCAGCAAGGACCACTGCGTGTACGCGCTGGACGCCGCGCGGGGGACCCGGCAGGGCTGATCCGCTCTGCCGGACGTGCCGGTCCGCCGAAGAGGGGGCCCGGACACGGTCATCAGGGAATCGAGGGAACGGGGCACGGACGGCATGACCATGCGTACACGGGGATCGGCACGGACGGCGGCAGCGGCGGCGGTGGCGGCAGTGCTGGTGCTGAGCGGCTGCGGCGGCGACGACGGGGCCGGCGAGGAGCCGAAGCAGCAGGAGCAGGCAGAGCAGCAGGACACGCAGGACGGGGACGACGGGGACGACGGGGCCGAGGAGGGCTCCGCCTCGGACGACGAGGCGCGCGATCAGGAGTCGCGCGACCGGATCGCGGAGGACGAGGCCCGCTCGATCACGGGCGAGGGACTGGACGGTGTGTGGGAGTCCATCGTCGACGACAACGACATCGAGACCCTCACCATCACCGGTGACACGGTGGAGACCACCGGACCGCTGAGCTGTCCCGGCACGGTGACGGGCGCGGCGGACCCGGAGCCGGTCATCGAGCTGGCCTGCGACGTCGAGAACCTCAACCGGGTACGCGGCACCCTGGAGCTGAACGAGGAGGGCAACCGCCTGTTCATCGGCTGGGAGGGCCAGGCCTGGGGCGGCATGATCGACAGCATGATCCGCGTCGGCTGACCGGAGCACGGAACCGGACCCGCCGCCAGGCCGCCCCACCGGGCGCTCCGGCGCTGTCCGTTGGGCGCGGGCCCCGGGAGAGCGCCGCGCCGCCCATGGGGGCGGCGCGGCGGCGTGCCGGGCGAACGGCCGGGTCCGGGAGGACCCGGACGGGACCGCCTAAGCGGCGTCCCGCCCCCGGCCGCCCTCGTCCTCACCCTCGTCACCCGGCCGCCACCGGGGTCTGCGGTCCTGGGGCGGCGGGGGAGCGGCGCCGGTGCCCGGCGCGTCGCCCGCCGCCCAGGGGCCCTCGACCACCTCGCCGTGCGACGGCTCCTCCGGGTACCGCTCGTGCCGTGGCCGGGCGTGCCGCCCCTGTCCGGACCGGCCGGCCATGGCCGCCGCCGAGAGCAGCAGCAGAAAGCCGCCGATCATGGTGCTCGCCCAGCCCCATCCCAGACCGCCCCGGCCGAAGAGGAGGCTGTCGGCGACCTGGTACTGGCGGACCATCCACAGGATGGTGAAGCCCAGCACGAGCACCGAGGAGAGCAGGGAAAGCCACCCCGAGCGCAGGACGATCGCCAGCGCCGCGATGACCGCGGCCACGAGCATCACCAGGAACAGGCCGTTGAACAGTGCCGCCTTGTCCCCGGTGATCCCGGTCGACGTGAACAACTGGGTGATCCGGAAGGAGCGGCCGGTGCGGGACCCGTACCAGTCCGCGAAGACTCCGAGCAGGGCCGCCGCCGCCCCGAGGACGGCGAGCACGGCCCCGAATGCGTTACGTACCATGCTTCGACCGTAAGCCGGTTCGAGTGACACCGCATCTCCACCCCGCCCGCCGGGACCGGCAACGCCCCGCCGGACACCGCTTCCCGCGCGCGGCGCCGCACCGCCCCCGCCACTGCCCGACCTCGGCTGATCCGCACCCGGGGGCACCGGCTAGGGTCAGCGGCCATGGTGCCCCTTCCGGCCGTAGCCGTACGCTCCACACCCACCGCGCTCACGCTCGTCGCCGCCGTGGTCTCCCTGGTCACCCTGCACCTGCTGCGGCTGGCCGGGACCGTGATCGGGACCTCCATAGCCGATCTGCCCGCCCTGCTGCCGGCCGCCGCCTGCGCCGCCGTCGCCGGGCCGCTGGTGTGGTGGCTGGGCCCGCGCCACGCGCTGCCCGCCGCCCTCGGCACGCTCGCCGTGCTGTGGACGCTGCTGCTGGCCGAACCGGTACGCGTCACGCCCGTCGTCGGCCTGGTGCTCGCCGTCGCGCTGGCCACGCTCGTCCTGGTCGTACGGCGGCTGTCGGCCGTCGCCGAGGACGGTGCGGGACGGCTGGCGCGGGCGCTGGCGCTCGCGGTGGCCGCCGATGTGACGCTGCGTCTGTTCGGCGATCTGTGGGACCCGCTGTGGCGCGGCGGGGCGCTCGCCGTCCTGCTCTCCCTGGCGCTGACCGCCCTGCTCGCCGCCGGCGCCCGGGTGGCCACCCTCGGCACCCCGCCGCCCGCCGCCGGCGGCGGCATCCAGGTGGCGCTGCTCGGCCCGGCGCTCGGCCTGTACACGCTGCTCGGCTCCCCGGCGTTCCTCGCCGTGTGGGCCGGTATCCCGGTCACGCTGGCCGGGGTGTGGATCACGATGGGCACGGCGATCGGCGTCGCGGCGCTGTCCGTACCGCTGCCGCGCGGCGTGGTGATCGTGCTGCCGCTGGCCGTCGCCTTCGCCCTGCTGCCCTCGCCGCTCGCCGCCCCCGCCGTGCTGCTGGCGCTGGCCGTCCTGCCGTACGTGGTGCGCCGGGCGCTGACCGCCTGGGAGCGCACGGCGGCCACCGGGCACGGCGCGCTGGCCGACCTGGCGCTGGCCGGGGCGGGGTGCGGGGTGGGCTGTGTGCTGGTGCTGCTGCCCAGCCCGTGGCCGGTGGTGGCCGGGGCGATCGGGCTGGGCTGGGCGGCGGGGGAGGCGGCCCGTCCGGCCCGGCTGCTGCGGCCGTTCGGCCCGGTGGTGGCGGCCAGCGTGCTGCTGGCGGTGCCGCCGCTGGCCGGGGCGGCCCGCCCGGCGGCCGACCCGCTGCCGGTGGACACGGCGGGCGGCATGTACCGCGTTCTCAACTGGGACGTGGCCGGTGCCTCGCCCAGCGAGGTGCTGACCGGCATCCAGGAGTCGGGCGCGCACGTGGTCGTCCTGCACGGCGTGCCGCGCGGCACCGTCGCCTCGGGCGGCCTCGACCTTCCGGCGTGGCTGGACAAGCGGCTGTCGGCCGAGGCGGTGTGGGCGGCGGACGAGGGGGACCGGCAGACGGGCACCCTGGTCCTCACGAGCCTGCCGGTGAGCGAAACCGCCGCGGGGCCCTCGTACGCCGTGCTGACGGTGACCCTGACCGACGGCGAGCCGTCGAGGGTCGGTGCCGGTACGGGGCTCGGCGCGCTGCTGCGGGAGGAACCCGAGGTGCTGGCGCTGCCGCCGGCCGGGGTGTCCTCGCCCGAGGGTTCCGGCTTCCACCCGGCGGGGAAGTCCCGGATCTTCGCGCGCGAGCTGCTGGAGCTCGGCCCGGCGGACACCAGCCCCCCGGCCGCCACGGTCTACGTCCCCTAGGCTCCGGCCCGGCCAACGGGCCCGGTCGGCCCGGTCGATCGGCCCGGACAAGAAGAACGGCCCGGATGGCGCCCCCTCCACGCCACCCGGGCCGATCAGCACCGGATCTGTTCAGCAACTCCCCCGCGTCCGCCGAACAGATCCCCCCTTGGAGACCGGCCGCGCACCCCTGTGCGGCCGGACACTGATGAGCATGACAGCCCGCCATAAACGACTGCTAAACGCGGAAGGACGGGCCCCGAAGGGCCCGTCCCCCTGCCGCCGGTACGGACGTCTCAGCCGGTCAACGGACCGGCCTCACCTCCGTACCGGCCGTCATTCCGCGCCGGTGATGTGGGCGTCCCCGGCGGTCGGGGTGCCGGTGATGGAGCTGTCGCTGATGTGGGTGTCCCCCAGCGGGCGCACGGAGCTGATGTGGGTGTCCCCCAGCGGGCGCACGGAGCTGATGTGGGTGTCGCCCAGCGGTCGCTCCGAGCTGATGTGGGTGTCGCCCAGCGGGGTCACATCGGTTATGTGGCCGTCGCCGAGCGGCGCGTCGGCCGGCTGACCGCCACCCGCGATCGCCGGTGCCGCGGCCCCTCCGACCACCACGGCGGCGAGCGCCAGCGCCGGCAGAAGTCTCCTGGACAGGGTCATGTGTGCCTCCAATGACGAAGGAGATCCCCGCTGGTGCGGGGACCTGAAAGGCACCGGCACACGGACGGTGCCGGCGCCCGCTGTGGGTGAAAGATGCCCAGTCCCGCACAGCAAGAACCGGCCGCCTGTCGCGTCTCGCGGCAGCGCAGCCGGTTCCACTCGTGAAGGTCCGGGCCCGCGGATCCCCTTACTTGACGGGCTCGCCGGTGATGTGGGTGTCCCCCGCCGGGGCCGGCTCCGAGGTGATGTGGGTGTCGCCCAGCGGCTTGACCACACCCTTCCCCTTGGCCTTGGTCTTCGTGGGCTCGCCGGTGATGTGGGTGTCCTCGGCCGGGGCCGGCTCTGAGGTGATGTGGGTGTCGCCCAGCGGCTTGACGTCGGTCATGGTGGAACCCTCCCGTTTGAGAAAAGCGGTGGTCGTCGGACGAGCCGGGCCGCGTTTCCCCAGTTCCCCGCGGCCGACCACCCGGCAGTCCCCCTTCAGCGGCTGCCAGGTCGGAACATTCCAGAGCACGATAAACGTTTGATGAATGAACCGGCCGATTTTTTTCGCGGTGTCAGACGTCGACCCGGCTCAGAAGGTTCCTGACCTCCTGGGCCTCCGGACTCCCGTTCTCCTCGAACGCCTCCAGCGCCGCTTCCCAACAGGCCCGGGCCCGGTCGGAGTGCCCGATGATGTGCAGCCCGCGCCCCAGAACGGTCAGCACCTTGGCCCGCCGCCACGGCCCGCCTATGTCCCGCAACTGCGCCAGCGCGTCCTCGGCCTTCGCCGCGGACTCCGCCGGCTGCTCCAGCGCCAGCAGCGCCTCGGCCTGCCGCAGCAGGGTCATCCCCTCCCACAACGGCTGCCGGTTCTCCCGGAAGATGGCCAGTGCCGCGGACAGCTCCCGCATGCCGTCGGAGGGCCTGCCGTCCTCGGTCAGGGCCACGCCCAGGGCGTAATGCCCGTTGGCCAGCCGCAGAATCGAATTGAGCCGCTGATAGATCGACAGCGCCCGGCCGGCCAGTTCCACGGCATCGGCGCTCTGCCTGCCCCGGGACTGCACCCGGGACAGATTGCTCAGAGCGCTCGCCTCACCCGCCTGATTGCCGTCCTCCTGGAACGCCCCGAGGGACTGGTGGAAGAACTCCTCGGCGTCCCGGGCACGGCCGTGGTAGTGAGCGATGATGCCGCGCTCCTGCGGCCCGTGGGCAGCCGCCACCGGGTCCTCGGCCACGACACCGAGCAGCATCGCGTGCTGGGCGTGCTCGTCCCCCTCCCGGAAGCGCCCGGAGAGGCTGTACGCGCTGGCGAGCGACACGTGTGCGCGCCCCTGCGCCAGGGCGTCCTCCGACTTCTGCGCCGCGGCCAGGACGGCCTCGCAACTGAGCAGGAACTGACGCGCGTACGTCCCCGACTCCGCCAGATCCCGCGCCATCAGCAGCAGATCGGCACCCGAGCGCACCCGGCCCATGCGCGTCACCTGGCGGGCCGCGCTCAGCAGGCAGTCCGCCTCCGCGAACAGCCAGTCCAGTGCCTGCTGGTTGCCGGCGAACGCGACCGGCCGCTGGTACGTGGTCTCCAGATGCTCCACCATGCGGTCGCCCGGCCGTTCCATGGCGAACACCTTCGCCGTCGTCGCCAGGTAGAAGTCCAGCAGCCGCGTCGGCGCGGACTCCCGTTCGCCCGAGGAATGTTCGTCGCGCTCCGCGCAGGCACGCGCGAACAGCCGCACCAGGTCGTGGAAGCGGTAGCGGCCGGGGGCCGCCGATTCCAGCAGGGAGGTGTCCACCAGGGACTCCAGCAGATCCTCGGTGGTGTGCGCCTCCCGGTTCAGCAGAGCGGCCGCGGCCGCCACGGAGATGTCCGGGCCCTCGGCCAGACCCAGCAGCCGGAAGGCCCGGGCCTGCTCCGCCTCCAACTGCCCGTACCCCAGCTCGAAGGTGGCCGCCACCGCTTGGTCGCCCGCCTGGAGTTCGTCGAGCCGGCGCCGTTCGTCACTCAGCTTGCGGGCCAGTACCGACACCGTCCAGGTGCGCCGGCTCGCCAGCCGGGCCGCCGCGATCCTGATGGCCAGGGGCAGGAAGCCGCACGCCGCCACCACATCCATCGCCGCGTCCCGCTCCGCGCCGACCCGCTCGCGCCCCACGATGCGGGTGAACAGCGTCAGCGCCTCCTCGGGGCTCATCACATCCAGGTCCACCAGATGCGCGCCCGCCAGGTCCACCATCCGGATCCGGCTGGTCACCAGGGCCGCACAGCCCGGGGTGCCCGGCAGCAGCGGGCGCACCTGGGCCGCGTCGCGCGCGTTGTCCAGCAGGGTCAGCACCCGCCGCCCGTCCAGCAGGGAACGGAAGAGCCCGGACCGCTCGGCGACCCCGTTGGGAATGGCCGAGTCGGCCACCCCCAGGGCCCGCAGGAACGCCCCGAGCACCGCCTCCGGATCGCTGGGGGAGGACCCCGAGCCCTGGAGGTCGACGTACAGCTGCCCGTCCGGGAACTGTTCGCGCGCCTCGTGCGCGACCTGCACCGCCAGTGTGGTCTTGCCGACCCCGCCGATCCCGGCCACCGCCGAGACCGCCATCACCCGCCCGCCCGACGTTCCCAGTTGCCGCCCCAGCTCGGACACGAACGAGGCCCGGCCGGTGAAGTCCGGTACGGCGGCCGGGAGCTGTGCGGGGCGCACCAGCGGCGGGCCGCTCGATCCCGGCTCCGCGGGCTGCGCGAGCGAGGCGTCGGCGTTCAGGATCCGCTGCTGGAGGTCGGACAGTTCGGCGCGCGGCTCGACGCCCAGCTGGTCGATGAGGATGCGGCGCGCGTCCGCGTACACGGCCAGTGCCTCCGCCTGCCGGCCGCTGCGGTACAGCGCCAGCATCAGCAGCTCGCGCAGTCGCTCCCGCAGCGGGTGCACGGTGGTCAGCGCCGTCAGCTCGGAGACGGACTCGGCGTGCAGCCCGGCCTGGAGCGCCAGGTCGAGGCGGTTCTCCCGCAGCACCGCCTGTTCCTCGGCCAGCCGTGCCCGGTGCAACTCGGCGTCCGGGCCCGGCACCCCGGCCAGCGGCTCGCCGTCCCACAACTCCAGGGCCGTCCCGTACAGTTCCAGCGCCTTGTCCAGGTCTCCCGCGGACGCGGCGGCGTCCGCCCGGGAGACGAGCTGCCGCATGTGGTCGAGGTCCAGCTCGTCGTGCGGCCCCAGCCGCAGCGCGTACCCGCCGAACTCGCTGATGAGGACGTCCACCCGGTCGCCCAGCGACTTGCGCATCCGCGAGGCGTAGGTGCGCAGGGCGGCCACCGCCTGCTGCGGTGCCTGTTCTCCCCAGATCGCGTCCACCAGTTGCTGCGCGGTGGCCGTACTCCCGCCGCGCAGCAGCAGCGCGGCCAGCAGGGCGCGTTGCTGAGGGCTTCCGGTGGGCAGTTCGGTCTCCCCGTTCCTGGCCCGTACCGGGCCCAGCACGGCGAACCGCAAGGCGGGCGTGCGCACCGGGATCCCCTTGCCTTCGGCCATGGTGTCCTCTGCTTCTCAACCGCTCGTGAACCGCTGCTCGGGCGAACGTTGGAGTCTATCGGTCTGAACTCTCCCCGATAAAGAGTGGGTTAGACATCCGCTGGGGGCGCAAGGGGTTTCCCAGCGATTCGTCCAGCTCACGCTCGTATGCTCGAGGAATGACGACAAGCGCGCAGGGACCCGGGCAGGGACCGACAGTGAACGCGATGCGGCGCGCGCTGCGCCGGGCGGACGACGGGGTGGCCCTGGACGCCGCCGAGGCCGAGGTGCTGCTCCAGGCCCGTGGCGAGGACCTCGAACGGCTGGCGGCCGCCGCGGGCCGGGTGCGGGACGCGGGGCTCGAAGCCGCCGGCCGCCCCGGGGTCATCACCTATTCCAAGAAGGTTTTCATTCCGCTGACCCGGTTGTGCCGGGACCGCTGTCACTACTGCACCTTCGTCACGGTGCCCGGCAAGCTGCGCCGCGAGGGCCACGGCATGTTCCTGTCCCCGGACGAGGTGCTGGACATCGCCCGCCGGGGCGCCGCCCTCGGCTGCAAGGAGGCGCTGTTCACGCTCGGGGACCGCCCCGAGGACCGCTGGCCCGAGGCGCGCGAGTGGCTGGAGGCCGAGGGCTACGACGACACCCTCGCCTATGTCCGGGCGATGGCGATCCGGGTCCTGGAAGAGACCGGGCTGCTGCCGCACCTCAACCCCGGCGTGCTGACCTGGACCGACTTCCAGCGGCTGAAGCCGGTCGCCCCGTCCATGGGCATGATGCTGGAGACCACCGCCACCCGCCTGTGGTCCGAGCCGGGCGGCCCGCACCACGGCTCGCCCGACAAGGAGCCGGCCGTGCGGCTGCGCGTCCTGGAGGACGCCGGGCGCTCCAACGTCCCCTTCACCACCGGGATTCTCATCGGCATCGGCGAGACGTACGCCGAGCGCGCGGACGCGCTGTTCGCGCTGCGCCGCACCGCCCGCGCGTACGGCGGCATCCAGGAAGTCATCGTGCAGAACTTCCGCGCCAAGCCGGACACGGCGATGCGCGGCACCCCGGACGCCGAGGTGGCGGAGCTGGCCGCCACCATCGCCACCGCCCGGCTGCTGCTGGGCCCGGCCGCCCGCATCCAGGCGCCGCCCAACCTCGTCGACGAGCAGTACGCGCTCATCGTCCGGGCCGGCATCGACGACTGGGGCGGCGTCTCCCCGCTCACCCCCGACCACGTCAACCCCGAGCGCCCCTGGCCGGTGATCGACGCACTCGCCGCCCGGACCGAGGCGGCCGGTTTCGAGCTGCGTGAACGGCTCACGATCTACCCGGAGTTCATCCGGCGCGGGGAGCCGTGGCTGGACCCGCGGCTGCTGCCGCACGTCCGCGCGCTGGCCGACCCGGACACCGGCCTGGCCCGCGCGGACGCGCTGCCGGCCGGGCTACCGTGGCAGGAGCCGGACGAGCCGCTGACCGCCTCCGGCCGCACCGCGCTGCACCAGGAGATCGACACGGCGGGACGGACCGGGGACCGCCGTACCGACTTCGACGAGGTGTACGGGGACTGGTCCGCGCTGCGCGAGGCGGCGGCCCCGGGCATGGTGCCGGAGAGGATCGACGCGGACGTACGGGAGGCCCTGTCGGTGGCCGCCGACGATCCCACCCGGCTGACCGACGCCCAGGCGCTGGCGCTGCTGCACGCCGAGGGCCCGGCGCTGGACGCGCTGTGCCGTACCGCCGACGACCTGCGGCGCGAGGTGGTGGGGGACGACGTGACGTACATCGTCACCCGCAACATCAACTTCACCAATGTCTGCTACACCGGCTGCCGGTTCTGCGCCTTCGCGCAGCGCCGCACCGACGCCGACGCGTACACCCTCTCCCTGGACCAGGTCGCCGAACGCGCCGCCCAGGCCTGGGAGGTGGGCGCCGTGGAGGTGTGCATGCAGGGCGGCATCCACCCCGATCTGCCGGGCGACGCCTACTTCGACATCGTGCGCGCGGTGAAGCAGCGGGTGCCGGGCATCCATGTGCACGCCTTCTCCCCGATGGAGGTCATCAACGGGGCGTCCCGTACGGGCCTGTCCATCCGCGAGTGGCTGATCGCCGCCAAGGAGGCGGGACTCGACTCGATCCCGGGCACGGCGGCGGAGATCCTCGACGACGAGGTGCGCTGGATCCTCACCAAGGGCAAGCTGCCGGCCGACACCTGGGTGGAGGTGATCTCCACCGCGCACGAGGTGGGGCTGCGCTCGTCCTCCACGATGATGTACGGGCACGTGGACAGCCCCCGGCACTGGCTGGGCCACTTCCGCACCCTGGCCGGCATCCAGCGGGCCAACGAGGAGAAGGGGGTGGCGGGTTTCACGGAGTTCGTGACCCTCCCCTTCATCCACACCAACGCCCCCGTCTACCTGGCCGGCATCGCCCGCCCGGGGCCCACCGCGCGCGACAACCGCGCGGTCACCGCGATGGCCCGGCTGCTCCTTCACCCCTACATCACCAATATCCAGACCAGCTGGGTGAAACTTGGGGCCGAGGGCGCCGCCGAGATGCTGCGATCGGGCGCCAATGACCTGGGAGGCACACTCATGGAGGAGACCATCTCCCGTATGGCCGGGTCGGCTTACGGCTCCTATCGCTCGGTGAAGGACCTGCGGGCGATCGCGGAGGCGGCCGGGCGGCCCTCACGGCTGCGGACCACGCTGTACGGGCCGGTCGGCGCCGAGCGTACGGAGGCCGCCCGGGCGGGCGACGGGCAGTTGCCGGAGCTGCTGCCGGTCCTGGGCACGGGCACCGGCGGTGGCCGGTGACGGCGCCGGTCGCCGGGGCCATATGGGGGCGCGCGGAGCAGCAGGAGTTCCGCTCCCGCGTGCGCGGCTGTCTGCTGGGCGGTGCGATCGGCGACGCGCTCGGCGCGGGCGTGGAGTTCGACTCGCTGGAGGCGATCCGCGCGACGCACGGCCCGCAGGGAGTGGGCGACTACGTCCAGGCGTACGGGCGGCGCGGGGCGGTCACCGACGACACGCAGATGACGCTGTTCACGGTGGACGGCCTGATCCGCGCCCATGTGCGGCGGGACACCGGCGCCTGGCACCCGCCCACCGACGTGCACGCCGCGTACCGCCGCTGGTACCGCACCCAGCACGAATGGGGGCCCGACGAGCGGCGGGAGGGGGACGGCTGGCTGGCGCGCGAGGAGTGGCTGTACGCGCGCCGGGCGCCGGGCAACGCGTGTCTGAGCGGGCTGGCGGACGAGGCGATGGGCACGGTGGAGAAGCCCAAGAACCCCGACTCCAAGGGCTGCGGCACGGTGATGCGTTCGGCGCCGTTCGGGCTGCTGGTGGGCTGGGAGCCGCAGTTGGTGTTCCAGCTGGGGGTGGAGTGCGCCGCGCAGACGCACGGGCATCCCACGGGGCGGCTGGCGGCCGGGGCGTTCGCGGCGATCACGCACGCGCTGGTGCGCGGCGACGGCCTGGACGCGGCGGTGCAGAAGGCGCTGGTGCAGCTCGGCAGCTGGCCGGACCACGAGGAGACCACGGACGCCCTCAAGCGGGCGCTGGGCGCGGTACGGCAGGGGCTGCCGTCCCCGGAACGGGTGGCGTCGCTGGGCGAGGGCTGGGTGGCCGAGGAGGCGCTGGCGATCGGCGTGTACTGCGCGCTCGTGGCCGAGGACATGGAGCACGGGCTGCTGCTGGCGGTCAACCACGGCGGTGACTCGGACTCCACGGGCTCGGTGTGCGGCAATCTGCTGGGCGCGCTGCACGGGGAGACCGCGCTGCCGCCCGGCTGGCTGGTGGAGTTGGAGGGCAGGGCGGCGATCGCCGAACTGGCGGACGACTTCGCCCTGGAGATGACGCAGGGGCCGGCGCTGCACGGCCCGGGGGAGTCGTCCGCGGCGTGGCTGGAGCGCTACCCGCGCGGCTGACCGGCCGGGGGCGCCCTCCCGGCGTGGTGGGAGAGAACGGGAGGGCGCCCGTACCGCTGGTGTGCCGTGCCGGCACGGTGGTGCGGCTCAGCGCGGCGGGAACCCGGTGGTCCGTGTCACCGCGCCGACGAACACGGTCCAGGGTCCGGCACCGAACCCGAGCCGTGGCCCGTACGGCACTTTGGAGTCCCGGACGCTCAGCAGTGCGGGGGCGTCGGACCTCACCTCGAGACAGGCGCCGCTACCGCCGGAGTACGAGGATTTTGTCCAGGTGGGGGTGGTGCCCTGCTTCACTGCCATGGCTGCTCCGGCTCTCTCTCCCGGTGGGGGTGGGAGCGCCGCCGGGTGATCATGCGGCGGCGCATCGGAGCGACCGTACTCGTCCGGCCGGACACCTGACGGAGACCTTCACCCGACCGAATGATGAGCGCGTAATTCCCTTTACTGAAAAGGGTTTTGACACTACAATATGCGCCCGCTCGATCGCGGTGCGCTACGATGCCTGCTTGACGAACTCCGCGAGCAGACCCTCCAGAAAGTCCCTGGTCTGCTCGGGACTGAGCGCCTGCGCCCGCAGATGCTCGTACATCACGCTGTAATGCTGCACGTCATGGGGCTTCTCCAGATAAAGATCATTGGTGACCCCCTCCAGATACACCACCGTGGAATCCGAGTTCTCCGGGAACTCCATGATCGTGTACTGCCCGTTCACCCCCGGATGAGCGCCCGCCGAGAACGGCATCACCTGAAGCGTCACATGCGGCAGCCGCGAACAGTCGAGCAGATGCTCGACCTGACCGCGCATCGTTTCCGCGCCACCCACCGCGCGCCGGAGCGCGCCCTCGTCCACCACCGCCCACAGCCGCAACGGGACCCGGTCCTCGTGAATCCGGTGCTGGCGCCGCAGCCGCACCTGCACCCGGCTGCCCACCTCCTCCACCGCCACCTCCGGCAGCGCGCCGGCGATCACGGCCGCCGCGTAGTCGTGCGTCTGGAGCAGCCCGGGAACGACCTGCGGCTCGTACACGCGCAACGAGGACGCGTCCATCTCCAGACCGATGTACACGCTGTAGGTGGGCGACAGTTCGGCGAACGCGTGCCACCAGCCCTGGAGCCGCGACTCGCGGGCCATCTGCATGAGGGACTCGATGAGCTTCTTGTCATCGACCTCGTACACGCCGCACAGATCGCGCACATCGCGCTGGCTTATGCTCCGGCGGCCGTTCTCCAGCCGGCTGATCTTGGACTGCGACACCAGCAGACGGTCGGCGACTTCCTCGGCCGTCATGCCTTTGTCCTCGCGAAGCCGCCGCAGTTCCTGCCCGAGTCTGCGTCGCCGGACAGTGGGATTGACATTGCCCGCCACTGACGGTGCACCTCCGTTGCGTAGATCGCGTGGATCACGTCGATCACGTGGATCAATATGACCGGTGCTCAGCAGCCTGCCATCTACGGAGGTGCGCCCGCTGGGAAACACCGGCATGGGGTACGACGGGGTGCGGTCTGCACCCTGTCGCACCCCATGCCGAATGCGGCTCCCGGTAGGTCTAGTGGGAGAGCGAACGGGACCGGACGCGGACGCCGCCGCCGTGGGCCGCCACGCCCTTGCCCGCGCCCGCGGCAGCCGGCGCAGGGCCGACGGTGGCGGGAGTCCGCTCCGTCACCTGCTGTTGCTGCTGCTGTGCCTGGCGCCGGGCGGCGGCCTGGCCCGCCACCCCGTTCTGCACATCCATCACCGCGTGAGCCACCAGCCCGCCCATCGGGTCGTGCCGGATCAGATCCCGCAACCGGGAGCGGGATGACCGCCCCTCGTTCCCGGGATACAGATGCTTGCCGAGGCCCACCGCATGCGCGAGCGCCGCGAGCGCGGCGGTCCGGGCATCCGGCGGCGTACCGGTGCGGATGGCGGTGTCCAGCCGCGCCCGGATCTGCCGGCTGACGGCAGTGTCCGTCGCCTGATACCGGGTCGTCGGCAGTACGCCGCACATCTGGTTCTCGATCGCGTGCACCATGCCGCAGCGTTCGAGATGCGATAGGTACGTCTGGCGCAGCCCCAGGCGGGGCCCGCCGATCCAGTTGACCGCCCGCACGGGGCTGCCACGGCGGCGCAGCAGCTCCAGGGCGGAGTCCAAAGTGGGATCTCCAGTCGGCCGTGGCAGTACCACGGCAATGCGGTCCCCGTCTGGGGCTATCCGTCCTGCCAGAGCCAGCTCTACAAGCTGGGCCCCGGCCAGGCCGAGGTCGAGTGACTGCGGCTGTGCGGTGGTACCCGTGGCCGGGTCCAGAGCGAGCAGCAGCAGCTCCTCCGGAATGGTCCTACGACTCCTGCTCATCCATGCCTCCCCGCGTGGATGAAAGACAGGGTGACGCCTCTCACATGCTGCTGTCGAGAGTGCGTGGTTGATTTGTGATGGAACCCGTAGATATGTCGGCGCCGTCAAAGGGGAGGGAGAGCGTTTTTCCGCCACCCCGGGAGTGGTCAGCCATGGTGCACAGCACCCGGCAGACTGTTAGGGCCAGCGGTGAACGACATGAAGATCAGGTTGCTAGGGAGGCACGGTGGCGGGCGAGTCCCCGGACATCGCGGAGCGGGAGCAGGATCAGCAGGAGTCAGGGGGAAAGACGTCCGGCCCCCCGGAAACAGTTCCCACCCCGGAGGACCCCCGCGCGACGACTCCGCCGGACGCGACCCTGAGCTTCTCGCCGACGTCCGACCCGGAGCGGGAGCCATCCCCGGCGGACGAGGCCGGGGACGCGGGGACGGCCACGGCTGACAGTGCGGGCCCGGTCCCGCCGAAGCAGCCGAAGCCGAAGCCGGACGTGCCGGGTTCGGAGGAGGCGAAGAAGTCCGGCGGCGACGCCGGCGAAGCGGGCACCGACCGCTCGGACGCGACGCTGCACTTCTCACCCGGAGCGGCTGCCGAGGACGGCGATGCCGCGCCCGAGCCCGCCGACGGCGCGGGCCCGGCCCCGTCGAAGGAGAACGCCGGGCCGGCGAAGCCGAGCGCCTCGGACGCCGCGTCCGGTGCCTCCGCCGAGGCGGACGGCGCGGGCCCGGTCCCGCCTAAGCCGGACACCGCCCCCGAGGCGCCGAAGCAGGACGCGCCCGCTCGTTCGGACGCGACGATGGTGTTCTCGGCCGGGGCCGCGACCGCGGACGGTCGCGACGTCCCGGCGAAGGCCGCGGACGGCTCGGAGCCCGCCCCGGCGAAGCCGAGCGCCGCGCCTGCGGCGGCCGGGTCCGTGGACGGTGGGGATTCCCGGCCGCCGAAGCCCCGTTCCGCTCCCGGCACGAACGAGTCCCCCGCCGGTGCGGACAAGGACACGCCGGACAAGGACGCCGTGCGCTCCATACTGGCGGAGCCGGCCGGTGCCGCCGGGAAGGACTCCCCGGACTCGGCGGACGGTGCCGGCCAGGTCCCGCCGAAGCCCGCCACGGCGCCCGCCGCCGGTGGCAAGGCTCCGAAGGAGGACCCCCGTTCCGCCTCCGGCGCCGTGCCCCCGAAGGACGACTCCGGCCCGGACACCCCGGGCGAACCCGCCCCCGCCTCCGGTGGCGACGGGCCGGGCCGCGGTGGGGCCGATCTGCGGAAGTCCCCCACCGCCCGGACCGAGACACCGGACAGGCCCGACGCACGGCCCGCGACCCCCGCCAAGCCCACCGGCGCCCCGGCGAAGCCCGCTGACCCACCCGCGAAGCCCGAGGCCCAGCCCGCCGCGTCGGCCGCCCCCGCCGCCCCCGTCACGGCTCCGCCGCCGCCCGCCGGGCCGCCGCCCGTGGCGGACGCCGAGCGGGAGCCCCTCGAACTGCTCGCCGCGCTCACCAACACGCCCCCGCCGCCGCCCACGCCGCTGCGCACCTTCGTGCGGCGGGTCAAGATCTGGACGCCCCTGGTCGTCCTGCTCCTGGTGATCTTCTCCGTGGCGCAGTCCCTGCGCCCGCTGCCGGAACCCACCCTCCGGCTCACCGCCGCCGAGTCCTTCACCTTCGACGGCGAGGTGCCCGCCGCGCCCTGGCCGGCCTCCGGCCAGGCGGCGCTCGACGTGGACGGCATCGGTACGTTCGGCACCTCGGGCGATCAGGAACCGGTGCCGATCGCCTCGGTCGCCAAGGTCATGACGGCCTACATCCTCATGCGGGACCACCCCATGGACTCCGATCCCGAGTCCACCGGCGCCGAGATCCCGGTCGACCAGAAGGCCGAGGACGAGGTGGCCCTGGGCGACTCGGACGACGAGTCCGTCGTCTCCGTCACCAGCGGCGACGTCCTCACCCAGCGCGAGGCCCTGCAGGCGATCATGATCGCCTCCGCCAACAACGTGGCCCGTCTCATCGCCCGCTGGGACGCCGGTTCGGAGGCCGACTTCGTCGCCAAGATGAACGAGACCGCCGCCGAACTCGGCATGAAGAACACCACCTACACCGACCCGTCCGGCCTCAGCCCCGACACGGTCAGCACGGCCGAGGACCAGGTCATCCTGGGCAGGGCGGCCATGGCGGACCCGGTCTTCCGGCAGGTCGTGCGGCTGCCCGAGTACTTCGACAGCAGTGGTGAGCGGCAGGGCAACTGGAACCACCTCGTGCCCATGAACGGCACGGTCGGCATCAAGACCGGCACCACGACCACCGCCCTGGGCAACCTCCTCTTCGCCGCCGAGCAGACCGTGGGCGAGGAGACCCGCCTGATCATCGGCGCGGTGCTGCGCCAGCCGCCGGACCCCGTCGACCTGTCCATCCTCACCGGGGCGCTCAACGCGGGAAGGGAACTGATCTCCTTCGCCCAGGAGGAACTGATCGAGGAGACGGTGCTCAAGGCCGGCGATGTCGTCGGGTACGTGGACGACGGGCTCGGCGGACGTACTCCGGTCACCGTCACCGAGGACGTGCGGGCGGCGGGCTGGCCGGGCCTGAAGCTCACGCTGGAGCTGAACGGCGGCGAGGGCGACGAGGCCCTGCCGCACACCGCCTCCGCCGGTACCGAGGTCGGCACGCTCACCGTCGGAGACGGCACCGGGGGCAGCGAGACCACCGTCCCGGTGGCGCTGCGGCACGATCTGACGGAGCCCGGCTTCACGGCCAGGCTCGGCCGGCTGGGCTGATCCGCCCCGCCGACCCGCGCCCCGCGAACGGCCTCCGCAAACGGCCCCCGGAACCGGACCGGCCCCGTACCGCGCGGTACGGGGCCGGTGGCCGTTCCAGGGGATAGCATCGCCCAGTGGCGCGATCACCACAGGACGAGGCGGCGTGGCGGGACCTGGACCCGGCCACCCGGGCGAGGATGGACTTCCTCGACCCGGAGGACTTCACCGTGGGCCCCACGGCGGAGGGCGCCGAGCAGTGGCAGCGCTTCACCGCCATCCTCGACAAGGCCGAGAACTACCGCTCCGGCCGGTGAGCCGGCCCCCCGCGCCGCCGGTCCCCGGCCTCAGGCCGGGCAGGTGTTCAGCATGGCGTTCAGCTCGTCGTGCTCGTCCTGGGTGACCGTCAGGTCGTACTCGTGCTTGACCCGGGTCCAGGCCAGCCCGTACTCGCACCAGAACTCCTCCAGCGGCGGCTGCCAGTCCTCGGGGCCCTGGTCACCCTTGGAGCGGTTGGAGGAGGCGCTGACGCCCAGCAGCTGCGGGTGGGTCAGGTCGTTGGCGAAGGCCGCCCGCCGGTCGGTGTCCCAGCTGTCCGCCCCCGAGCGCCAGGCGTTGGCGAGCGGCACCATGTGGTCGATGTCCACGTCCTTGGCCTCGTTCAGGGTCTCCCCGTCGTAGGCGCTGTACCAGCTGCCCGAGGTGGGCTGGCACTTGTCGTCCGTGACCACGTCCTCGCCGTCGCGCAGCAGCGTCTGCTGGCGGGCCGTGCAGCCGTCCTGGGAGGCCCAGTGCGGGAACTTGTCCCGGTCGTAGCCGGTCATGGGCCGCTGTTCGGCCACGGTGAGCTCGCCGAGCTGGGTCCTGGCGTCCTCGGGGGTGGGCAGGCCGGGGAGCGCCGTGACGATGAAGTCGGTGGCCGGCGGGGCGCCGTCGGCCGGGGGCGCGGACGGGGCCGGGTCGCCGTCCGCCGCGTCGGTGAAGTCCTCGGCGGTGCAGCCGCCGAGCGCCAGCGTTCCGCTGAGCGCTGCGGCGACCGCGACCGCGACTGTGTGTTTCCGGCTCCGGCCGCGCATGCGCCCACCCCATGTATCCGTTGAGTTCCGTGCTGATCGTTGTGTCGATCAATCGACGACGATCTTATGAGCCGGCACGGAACGTCAACACGGTGGTGAGGATGTCAGCCACCGGCGCGCGGGCGGGCGTTCACCTCAGCTGGTGGCGGCGGCGAACTGCGCGAGGAACGCCTCGTCGAAGGCCGGCAGGTCACCGGGCTTGCGGCTGGTGATGAGGGTGTTGGGGCCGTTGTTGTCGATGACGACCTGTTCGTCCACCCAACTGCCGCCCGCGTTGCGGATGTCGGTCTTCAGGCTGGGCCAGGAGGTGAGGGTCCGGCCCCGCACGGCGTCGGCCTCCACCAGCGTCCACGGGGCGTGGCAGATGGCGGCGACGGGGCGGCCGGTGGCGAAGAAGCCATTGATGAACGCCAGGGCGCGGCTGCTGAGCCGCAGCGCGTCCGGATTGGCCACGCCGCCGGGCAGGACCAGGCCGTCGTAGGCGTCCACCGAGGCGTCGTCGACGGTCTCGTCGACGGCGAAGGTGTCGGCGGCGTCCAGGTGGTTGTAGGCCTGGATCCGGCCCCCTTGGGTGGAGATCAGGCGGGGTTCACCGCCGGCGGCGAGCAGTGCGTCCCAGGGGTCGGTGAGTTCGATCTGCTCCACGCCTTCTGGCGCCATGAGGAAGGCGACGCGCACGTCGGTCACATCCTTTCGGCTTGTCCGTGTTCCGTGTTCCGGGTTGGTGTTCGTTTCCGTGGTCCCGGATGCGGATGGGGTACGGACGGGCGGGTGCCCCGGACGCGGGCGGATTATGCGTCCGGCGCCTTCGTGGTGTCGGCCGCGCCGGATGTCTCGGACGCCGCCGCGGCGTCCGGCGCCTTCGTGGTGTCGGCCGCGCCGGATGTCTCGGACGCCGCCGCCGGTGTGTGCACGAAGCGCAGGGTGAGGGCGAGCCGGGCGGGCCCCCGCATCATCCGGGCGAGGTTCCAGGTCATGCCGTGCGCCGCCGGGTCGATCTCCGGTTCCGCGGTGAGCGTGACGCCGTCGGGGGCGGTTTCGGTGGCGCGGGCGGTGAAGGTGAGCGGCCGGGTGACGCCGGTCACGGTCAGTTCCCCGCTGACGCGGACCTGCCCCGCGTCGCCCTCGGGCGCGATCCGCTCGGCGGCGAAGAGGATCTTCGGGTGGACCGCGACGCCGAAGAAGTCGTCGGACCGCAGATGCCGGTCGCGCCGCGCGTTGCCGGTGTCGAGCGATCCGGCGCCGACGGTGAGGGTGCCGCGCGCGGTGCCGTCCGCCAGGACGTCGGCGTGACCGGCGATCTCGCCGAAGGTGCCCGTGACGGTGATCAGCCCCCACAGTCCTTTGCGGGCGAAGCGGACGGTGGAGTGGGCGGCGTCCAGTGTCCAGCGGCCGGTCAGCAGCCCGGACGAAAGATCATCTGACATGACAATCCTCTTGCTGGTTATTAGGTAACTAGCGAGATATTAACGATGCCGGTTATCCTTCCGCAAGAGGACGGAGTTCGGCATGCGGACGGAACAGGGCGAAGGCCCCCCGGTGGATCCCCCGGCGGACCGACCCCAGGAGGACTGCCCCGGGGCCGAGGAGCGTGAACTCCTCCAGCACTGGCACGCCATGCAGAGCGGCTTCCGCCGCCTGAACGACCGGCTGCTGGCCGAGGTCGCCGCCGGTACGGGCGTCGCCCCCTCCTCGTTCCAGGTGCTGTGGCATCTGCTGACCGCTCCCGGCCGTTCGGCCCCGATGCGCGAACTGACCGAGACCCTGGGCTTCTCCACCGCCGGCACCACCAAGGTCGTGGACCGGCTCGCCCAGCAGGGACTGGTGGACCGCCGCCCCTCCCGCACCGACCGCCGGGTGGTCTACGCCGTGCTCACCGAGGAGGGCGCCGCCACCGCCACCGCCGCCGCCCGGGCCCTGGCCGGCGCGCTCCGCCGCCATCTGGTGGCACCGCTGGGCCCCGAGGGCTGCACGGCCCTGCTGGGCGCCCTGCTCACGCTGGAGGACGCGGCAGCGGACGGACCAGCAGCATGACCGGGGCGCCGGCCAGCCGGGTGACGACGACCGTGGCCTGACCCGGGCCGCTGGGCTTGAGGCGCTTGCGCAGCTCGTCCGGGTCGATCGCGGAGCCACGCTTCTTGATGGTGACCGTCCCCACCCCGCGCTCGCGCAGCAGCGCCCGCAGCCGCTTCACGTGGAACGGCAGCACCTCGTCGATCTCGTACCCGCTCGCGTACGGGGAGCCCGCCGCGTCCGGCCCGGCGCCCTTGGCCGGCTCGTCCGTCGTGATGTACGCGATGGTGGGGTCCAGGAGCCTGCCGCCGAGCCGCCGGGCCGCCTCCGCCACCAGATGGGCGCGGATCACCGCCCCGTCCGGCTCGTACAGATAGCGCCCCGGCGCCCCCGCCGGGGCCTGGCCGGTGTCGCCGGTGAGGGTGTCCCCGGCCGGCAGCAGGGTGGCGCGGCGTACGCCGGCCCCGCCGGTGCCGAACCACAGCACCGCCTCCTTGACCTCTCCGCGGTCCGAGACCCACTCCGCCTCGGCCTGCTCCGGGATCGCCTCGTGCGGGATGCCGGGGGCGATCTTCACCGCGGCGTACGGGGCGGCGCCGGCCGCCGCGATCGCCCAGGACAGCGGCGGTGAGTACGCCTCGGGGTCGAAGATCCGGCCGCGGCCGCCGCGCCGGGCCGGGTCGAGGAACACCGCGTCGTACCCGCTGGTGTCCACCTCGGTGACATCGCCGCGGCGCACCTCGATGAGTCCCTCCAGGCCCAGCGCCTCGGCGTTGGCCTGGGCCACGGCGCAGGTCAGCGGGTCGCGGTCGACGGCGAGGACCGCGATGCCCTCCCGGGCCAGCGCGATCGCGTCGCCGCCGATGCCGCAGCACAGATCGGCCACCCGGCGGATGCCCAGGCCCGCCATGCGCCGGGCCCGCCAGGCCGCGACGGTGGTCCGGGTGGCCTGTTCCACGCCGTTGGGCGTGAAGTACATGCGGGCCGCGTCGGCGGCCCCGAACTTCGCCACCGCGCGCTGCCGCAGCCGGGCCTGGCCGAGCGCGGCGGACACCAGCCCGGCGGGGTGGTCGCGGCGCAGCCGGGTGGCGAGGGTCAGCTCGTCCGCCGGGTCGAAGTCCCGCAGTTCGGCCAGCAACTGCCGGCCCTCGCTGCTCAGCAGGGCGTCGAAGGTCGATCGGGCGGAGGAATCGGGTGCGGCCACGTGGGTCATTCTCCCTGGCGGGCCGGAAGGTCGTGCCGCGTGTCCCTGGCGGCCGGTGCCAGCATCCGCTCCATGAGGATTATCAGACAAGTAAGACAAAAGTCTTTTTTCTGGACCGGGGCCACCGGAACCGGCCTGGCCATACTCGGACTCACCCTCCTGTCCTGTGGCACCGCCACCACCGCCGCCTCCTCCGGCACGGACGCCGCCGCTCCGGTCGCCGCCCTGGGCACGCCGCAGCGCGCCCAGGCCCGCACCGCCGCCGACGCGCTCGCCGCCTACGCCGAGGGCCTGCTGAAGGCCGAGACCGAGCGGCTCGCCGCCGCCAAGGGCTGGGGCCTGCGCAAGGCGCCGCTGCGCCCGCCGGCCCCGCCCGCGAAGAAGACCGAACCCGTCACGGAGCCGGGACACATCACCGGCGAGGGCCTGCCCGCCGTCATCACCCGGGTGCCCACTGACGACAAGGTCGTCTTCCTCACCATCGACGACGGCGCCCACAAGGACCCCGGCCTGCTGGAGATGCTCCGCGAGCTCGGCGTCCCCGTCAGCGCCTTCCTCTCCGACTACGTGGCCCGGGACGACTACGACTACTTCCGCGAGGCGCGGGACGACGGCTGGGGCATCCACAACCACACCGTCAACCACCGCGAACTGCCCAAGCTCTCGGCGGCCGGCCAGCGCGAGGAGATCTGCGACCAGCAGGACACCCTGGAAGAAGAGATGGGCACCCGCCCCACGATGTTCCGCCCGCCCTACGGTGCCTACGACCGCGAGACGCTGCGCGCGGCGGCCTCCTGCGGCGTGGAGGTGGTCCCGCTGTGGGCCGAGGAAGCCTTCCCCGACCGCATCGAATGGGGCCGCCCCGACCGGGAGTTCCACCCCGGGGACATCATCCTCACCCACTTCCGCGGCAGCTCGGAATGGTCGGGCACGATGCCCGACATGATCCGCCGCGTCCTGGACACCGCCACCTCCCAGGGTTTCGCCGTCGCCCGCCTGGAGGACTATCTCTGAGCCGGTCACGGGGGACGTCCACGGGACGCGGCGGGGGCGCGTGTTGGCACTCTGGTTGACTGAGTGCTAATCGCCGCCTACTCTCAAGACTGGCACTCTCCACCGGCGAGTGCCAGCATGCGCGACGGGCGGATCCGGCACCCGCGACGACGGGTCCTCCAGGGCGCTATCACAAGACAGCAGACCCTCAAGAGCTCTCCGAAGGGGGAGGTCGGACGTGACCGCCACCACCAGTTCCAAGGTTGCCATCAAGCCGCTCGAGGACCGCATCGTCGTCCAGCCGCTCGATGCCGAGCAGACCACGGCCTCCGGCCTGGTCATCCCGGACACCGCGAAGGAGAAGCCCCAGGAGGGCACCGTCCTCGCCGTGGGCCCGGGCCGCTTCGAGAACGGCGACCGCCTGCCGCTCGACGTCAAGGTCGGCGACATCGTGCTGTACAGCAAGTACGGCGGCACCGAGGTGAAGTACAACGGCGAGGAGTACCTGGTGCTCTCCGCCCGCGATGTGCTCGCCATCATCGAGAAGTAAGCCCCAGCGCTTCGCTTCACCCGGCCGCGCCCCGGCTCCCCGTCATCGACAAGCCGGGAAGTGAGGGGCGCGGCTGCCTTTTCGTCCGAGCTGAGCCAGCCAGCTCGCTCCGGCTTTCCAGCTTCCACACACTTTTACGAGGGATACGCACGTCATGGCGAAGATCCTGAAGTTCGACGAGGACGCCCGGCGCGCCCTCGAGCGCGGTGTCAACCAGCTCGCCGACGCGGTGAAGGTGACCATCGGCCCCAAGGGCCGCAACGTGGTCATCGACAAGAAGTTCGGCGCCCCGACCATCACCAACGACGGCGTCACCATCGCCCGTGAGGTGGAGATCGAGGACCCCTACGAGAACCTCGGCGCCCAGCTGGTGAAGGAGGTGGCGACCAAGACCAACGACATCGCGGGTGACGGCACCACCACCGCCACCGTCCTGGCCCAGGCGCTGGTCCGCGAGGGTCTGCGCAACGTCGCCGCGGGTGCCTCCCCGGCCGCCCTGAAGAAGGGCATCGACGCCGCGGTCCGCGCCATCTCGGACGACCTGCTGGCCACCGCGCGCCCGATCGACTCCAAGGAGGACATCGCCGCCGTCGCCGCGCTGTCCGCCCAGGACAAGCAGGTCGGCGAGCTCATCGCGCAGGCGATGGACAAGGTCGGCAAGGACGGTGTCATCACCGTCGAGGAGTCCCAGACCTTCGGCCTGGAGCTGGACTTCACCGAGGGCATGGCCTTCGACAAGGGCTACCTCTCCCCGTACTTCGTCACCGACCAGGAGCGTATGGAGGCCGTCCTCGACGACCCGTACATCCTGATCCACCAGGGCAAGATCTCCTCCATCCAGGACCTGCTCCCGCTGCTGGAGAAGATCATGCAGGCCGGCGGGGCCTCCAAGCCGCTGCTGATCATCGCCGAGGACGTGGAGGGCGAGGCGCTCTCCACCCTCGTCGTCAACAAGATCCGCGGCACCTTCAACGCGGTCGCCGTCAAGGCGCCCGGCTTCGGTGACCGCCGCAAGGCCATGCTCGGTGACATCGCCACCCTCACCAACGCGACCGTGATCTCCGAGGAGGTCGGCCTCAAGCTGGAGCAGGCCGGGCTCGACGTGCTCGGCACCGCCCGCCGGGTCACCATCACCAAGGACGACACCACCGTCGTGGACGGCGCCGGCGACACCGCCGACGTCACCGGCCGCGTCAACCAGATCAAGGCCGAGATCGAGTCCACCGACTCCGACTGGGACCGCGAGAAGCTCCAGGAGCGCCTCGCCAAGCTCGCCGGCGGCGTGTGCGTGATCCGCGTCGGTGCCGCCACCGAGGTGGAGCTCAAGGAGAAGAAGCACCGTCTGGAGGACGCCATCTCCGCGACCCGCGCCGCGGTCGAGGAGGGCATCGTCCCCGGTGGTGGCGCCTCGCTGGTGCACGCCGCCAAGGTGCTGGAAGGCGGCCTGGGCAAGGAGGGCGACGAGGCCACCGGTGTCGCCGTCGTCCGCCGCGCCGTCGTCGAGCCGCTGCGCTGGATCGCCGAGAACGCCGGCCTGGAGGGCTACGTCATCACCTCCAAGGTCGCAGACCTGGACAAGGGTGAGGGCTTCAACGCCGCCACCGGCGAGTACGGCGACCTGGTGAAGGCCGGCGTCATCGACCCGGTCAAGGTCACCCGCTCCGCGCTGGAGAACGCCGCCTCCATCGCCTCCCTGCTGCTCACCACCGAGACCCTCGTGGTGGAGAAGAAGGAAGAGGAGCCCGAGGCCGCCGGCGGCGGTCACGGCCACAGCCACTGACACCGGCACCGGTACCAGTGCGTACGGAAGGCCCCCGGCTCGCCCGTTTCCGGGCGGGGTGGGGGCCTTCTCCCGTGACAGCGGCGGCGCGCCCGATACGGCTCGCCAGGTCGCGACCGGCCAGGTCCCGACCGGCTAGGTCTCGACCAGGCCGAGCTGGCTCATCACACCGAGCTGGTCCCAGTTCCACCAGCCCTCGGCGATCTTCCCGTCCGCGAAACGGAAAGTGGTGTGGCCGGTGATGGTCAGCGCCCGGCCCGTGGGTTCGAGCCCCAGGTACTCACCGGAGTGGGTGCCTGTCACCGTCCACCGGGTCGTCACCAGATCCCCTTCCGCGATCTGGTTCTCGATGACGATCACCGGCTCGAAGGCGCTCATGTACATGCCCACCTGCTCCTTGAACTCCCGCAGCCCGTGGGGATCGGCCGGATTGCCCGGGTCGTGGTCGGCGTAGTCCGGGCTCATGAACCCGTCCGCCGCCTCCAGTCTCCGGTCATTGATCACGGTCTCGAAGAAGGCGCGTACCGCTCGCTTGTTGAGCTGCTCGTCGCGGACGACGTCCAGGTCGGTGAAGCGCGGGACGTCGTCGCACAGTTCCATCATCTCCTTGAATATCCGGTCGGTCTCCGGGAGCTTCGAATTCCTCATCGCCTCCTCGTACGAGGGAAACTCCACGATCTCCACGACGTGAGTGGAATCCGACCGGTCCTTGCCGACGATCGAGTGAGTGGCCGTTCGCTTCCCGCGGGTCGCCTCGGTCCAGCGATCCATCAGGCGGTTCATCTCACCGACCCGTGTGGTTTTGAGATCAATTACCTGCACGAATGTCATGGGTGGATTCCCTCGGGAGAGTGCATTCACTTCACACTGCCAGCGTAAAACCGGGAGGATGGTCATTTCCTCCTACGCCCCGGGGGTATCCGGGCCCTCCCGCCGCGGCCCGTACTTCCGCCCCGCCCGGCCCGTGATCCCGCCCAGCGCCCCGCGCGGCACCAGCTTGGCCGCGCCCATCAGGGCCTTGTAGCGGGGATCGGGGATCGAGACCGTGCGGCCCCGGGCCAGGTCCCGCAGCCCCGCGTCCACCACCTTGTCGGCGTCCAGCCACATCCACTCCGGAATGGCCGTCGTGCCCATCCGCGCCCGCTGGTGGAACTCGGTGCGCACGAACCCCGGGCACAGCGCCATCAGCCGCACCCCGCTGCCCGCCATGTCCCGGGCCGCGCCCTGGGTGAACTGGACGACCCACGCCTTGGACGCCCCGTACGTGCCGCGCGGCACGAACGCCGCCACCGACGCCACGTTCACCACCCCGCCGCGCCGCCGCAGCCGCATGGTGGTGACCGCCGCCGTCGTCAGCCGCAGCACCGCCTCGCAGTGCACCTTCAGCATCCGCAGCTCGTCCGCCATGGGGACCTCCGGATAGACCCCCTTGAGGCCGAAGCCGGCGTTGTTGACCAGCAGGTCCACAGGGTGGCGGCGGTCGCCCAGCCGTTCCTCGACCGCCTCGATCCCCTCGTCCTCGGCCAGGTCGGCGACCAGCACGGCCGCCTCGATCCCGTGCAGATCGTGCAGCTCCGCCGCCGTGCTCCGCAGCCGCTGCGCGTCCCGTGCCACCAGCACCAGATTGTGGCCGTCGCGCGCCAGCCGCCGTGCGAAGGCGGCCCCGATCCCGGCGGTGGCTCCCGTCACCAATGCAGTTGTCATAAGCGGAGACGGTAGTCGGTCGCCTCCGCTCAGTCCCGGCGGGTTGGCGTGCTCGCGTCGACGAGGCCCCGGCGGGCCCGCCCCATCAACTCCTCGCGCTCGTCCTCGGTCAGTCCGCCCCACACGCCGTACGGCTCGCGGACGGCCAGCGCGTGCGCGGCGCACTCCGAGCGCACCGGGCAGCGCATGCACACCTCCTTGGCCTGCGTCTCACGGGCGCTGCGGGCGGCACCGCGCTCGCCCTCGGGGTGGAAGAAGAGGGAACTGTCCACGCCCCGGCAGGCGGCGAGCAGCTGCCAGTCCCACAGGTCGGCGTTCGGGCCCGGAAGGCGGGAGAAATCTGCCATGAGAGTGTCCCATCGGATACGAGCTGTCGTGCTGGCCTGGCTCGGTCAGTCCACATCCGCCGCCGTCGGGCAGATGTAAATATGACTACCAGCCGAATATATCCGGAAACCTCTCAAAATGAACAAGCGCGTCTAAATAGGGCAAAAACGAATGTTCGGCGTGTTGGATGGAAGCACCTGTCGCGTGACGGAAGCGTCACGTAGAGTGCTGAAGGCTGTGGGGTTGATAGCCCAACGACGATCGAAGGTGAAGTGCGGAAGCCGTAACTCTTTCGGGTGACCGTCGTTGAGAGGGCGGAGGCGGTTGACGGAAGAGACCACCGCCCGGACCAGGGTCCGGGGCTGTCAATCGCACAGGTGACGACACACAACAGCCTGGAGGCTCAACGTGATGCGCATCAGCTGCGGAGGCCGGCCATGACGTCCGTTCTTGTCTGCGACGACTCCCCGCTCGCCCGGGAAGCCCTGCGCCGCGCGGTCGCCACCGTGCCCGGCGTGGAGCGGGTCACCACGGCGGCCAACGGCGAGGAAGTCCTCCGCCGCTGGGGTGCCGACCGCTCCGATCTCATCCTGATGGACGTCCGGATGCCCGGACTCGGGGGCGTGGAGACCGTACGGCGGCTGCTGTCGGCCGACCCGGGCGCCCGCATCATCATGCTCACCGTGGCCGAGGACCTCGACGGCGTGGCCCTCGCCGTCGCCGCCGGAGCCCGCGGTTATCTCCACAAGGACGCCTCGCGCGCCGAACTGCGGGCCACCGTCACCCAGGCGCTGGCCGACCCGACCTGGCGGCTGGCCCCGCGCCGGCTGCGCTCCTCCGACATGGGAGCCGCCCCCACCCTCACCGCCCGGGAGATCCAGGTGCTGGAGGGAATGAGCCACGGACGGTCCAACGCCGAGATCGGGCGTGAGCTTTTTCTCTCCGAGGACACGGTCAAAACCCACGCCCGCCGACTGTTCAAAAAGCTCGGCGCTTCCGACCGCGCACATGCTGTGGCCTTGGGTTTCCGCTGGGGCCTGGTCCGCTGAGCCGGCCGGGCCACGAGAACCGGACGGGGAGGGGCGGCCCGAGTCTGTCGCCCCGTCCGGCACGGAGCGGGCCTGAAACTTTTCCCGGTGCCGCATGCTTGAGGCATGACGCTCCTTGGGGACGAGCCGGCCACGCGCGAGGGGAGGGCCCGGGACATGACGGGCAGCGGCACTCCCGCTCCGAACACTTCGAACGCTCCGAAGACAGCTCCGCGCACTTCACATAACGCTTCGGTGCACAACTCCGCACACGGTGCACCGGACCGTGGTGCGACGGTGCACCATGGACCGATGCGCGATGACGAGACCACGGCGATCGGCGCCCTCGTCCATCGGGCCGCCGAGGGCGATGCCCAGGCGACTCATGACCTGCTGGCCCATGTGCACCCACTCGCGGTGCGCTACTGCCGCACCCGGCTGGCCCGGCTGCCCGGCGAGGCCAGACACTTCGTCGACGATCTGGCGCAGGAAGTGTGCCTGGCGGTGCTCTACGCGCTGCCCCGCTACCGCGACACCGGACGGCCCTTCGACGCCTTCGTGGTGGCCATCGCCCAGCACAAGGTCGCCGACCTCCAGCGGGCGGCGATGCGCGGGCCCGGATCCACCGTCCTGCCCTCCGACGAGATGCCCGAACGGGCGGACGACTCGCTGGGGCCCGAGGAGCGGGCGCTGCTGAGCAGCGACGCCGAGTGGGCCAGAAAGCTGCTGGCGAACCTCCCCGATCATCTGCGCGAGCTGGTGCTGCTGCGGGTCGCGATCGGACTGACCGCCGAGGAGACCGGGCAGAAGCTGGGCATGTCGCCCGGCGCCGTACGGGTGGCACAGCACCGTGCGCTCAGCCGGCTGCGGGCGCTCGCGGGGCGGTGAGCGCGCCGGCCCGCACTCCGCCGGCCGTCCCGTCCGGATCCCCGGACGTCACCAGGATCACGTCCGGGGGATAAGCGGGCGGTAAGAGGACACCGCCGGTTCCGCTTAGCATGGACAGCCAGGCTGGGCAAGGGTGCGTAGGCCGGATGGATGCGTGCGTGATCGAGCAGCGCGTGAGCCGCGAGCGTGGAGAGGGCAGACATGAGTGATCACACCGAGGGAATCCCGGACAAGTTCGCCGCGCTCGGCCTGACCTTCGACGATGTGCTGCTGCTGCCGGGCGCCGCCGACATGGCCCCCGGCGACATCGACACCTCGTCGCTGATCTCGCGCAACGTACGGGTGAACGTCCCGCTGCTGTCGGCGGCCATGGACAAGGTCACCGAGGCGCGGATGGCCATCGCCATGGCGCGGCAGGGCGGGGCCGGCGTGCTGCACCGCAACCTGTCCATCGAGGAGCAGGCCGCCCAGGTGGACCGGGTGAAGCGCTCCGAGTCGGGCATGGTCACCGACCCGATCACCATCCGCCCCGACGCGTCGCTGCGCGAGGCCGACGAGCTGTGCGGCCGGTTCCGGATCAGCGGTGTGCCGGTCACGGACGGCGCCGGGAAGCTGCTGGGCATCGTCACCAACCGCGACATGGCGTTCGAGTCGGACCGCAGCCGGCAGGTGCGCGAGGTCATGACGCCGATGCCGCTGGTCACTGGCCAGGTCGGGATCTCCGGCGAGCAGGCCATGGAACTGCTGCGCCGGCACAAGATCGAGAAGCTGCCGCTGGTGGACACGGACGGCCGCCTCGGCGGGCTGATCACCGTCAAGGACTTCGTGAAGGCCGAGAAGTACCCGAACGCCGCCAAGGACGCCGAGGGCCGCCTCATCGTCGGCGCGGCGGTCGGAGTCGCCGGCGACGCGTACGAGCGGGCCCAGGCGCTGATCGAGGCCGGCGTGGACTTCGTGGTCGTGGACACGGCGCACGGGCACTCCCGGCTGGTCCCGGAGATGGCCGCCAAGATCAAGTCGAACTACGACCGGGTCGACGTGGTGGCCGGCAACGTGGCCACCCGGGACGGCGCGCAGGCGCTCGTGGACGCCGGGGTCGACGGCATCAAGGTCGGCGTCGGACCCGGCTCGATCTGCACCACCCGCGTGGTGGCCGGCATCGGCGTGCCGCAGGTGACGGCGATCTACGAGGCCGCGCTGGCGGCGCGCGAGGCCGGCATCCCGGTGATCGGCGACGGTGGCCTCCAGTACAGCGGCGACATCGCCAAGGCGCTGGTGGCCGGCGCGGACACGGTGATGCTCGGCAGCCTGCTGGCGGGCTGCGAGGAGTCGCCGGGCGAGCTCCAGTTCATCAACGGCAAGCAGTTCAAGTCGTACCGGGGCATGGGCTCGCTGGGCGCGATGCAGACGCGCGGTGAGAAGCGCTCGTACTCCAAGGACCGGTACTTCCAGGAGTCGGTCGGCGACGACGACAAGCTGATCCCCGAGGGCATCGAGGGCCAGGTGCCCTACCGCGGTCCGCTGGCCTCCGTGGTGCACCAGCTGGTGGGCGGGCTGCACCAGTCGATGTACTACCTGGGCGGCCGTACCGTCCCGGACATCAAGGAGCGCGGCCGGTTCGTCCGCATCACCGCGGCCGGGCTCAAGGAGAGCCACCCGCACGACATCCAGATGACGACCGAGGCCCCGAACTACTCGCGGCGCTGAGCCCGGGGAATACTGGGACGTCTGCCGGCGAAAGCACAGGGAAAGGCTCATCAGGTGACGGAGATCGAGATCGGGCGCGGCAAGCGCGGGCGGCGGGCGTACGCGTTCGACGACATCGCGGTGGTGCCCAGCCGGCGTACCCGGGACCCCAAGGAGGTCTCGATCGCCTGGCAGATCGATGCCTACCGCTTCGAACTGCCCTTCCTGGCCGCGCCGATGGACTCCGTCGTCTCGCCGGCCACCGCCATCCGCATCGGTGAGATGGGCGGCCTCGGGGTGCTCAACCTCGAAGGTCTGTGGACCCGTTACGAGGACCCCGAGCCGCTGCTCGCGGAGATCGCCGAGCTCTCCGAGGACGGCGCCAACAAGCGGCTTCAGGAGATCTACGAGGCGCCGATCCGCGAGGAGCTGATCGGGCAGCGCATCAAGGAGGTCCGGGACGCGGGGGTCGTCACGGCCGCCGCGCTCTCGCCGCAGCGCACCGCGCAGTTCTCCAAGGCGGTCGTGGACGCGGGCGTGGACCTGTTCGTGATCCGCGGTACGACGGTCTCGGCCGAGCATGTGTCGGGGGCGGCGGAGCCGCTGAACCTCAAGCAGTTCATCTACGAGCTGGACGTGCCGGTGATCGTCGGCGGCTGCGCCACCTACACGGCGGCGCTGCACCTGATGCGGACGGGGGCCGCCGGCGTGCTGGTCGGCTTCGGCGGCGGCGCGGCGCACACCACGCGCAACGTGCTGGGTATCCAGGTGCCGATGGCGACGGCCGTGGCCGATGTGGCGGCGGCGCGGCGCGACTACATGGACGAGTCGGGCGGCCGGTACGTGCATGTGATCGCGGACGGCGGCGTCGGCTGGTCCGGCGACCTGCCGAAGGCGATCGCGTGCGGCGCCGACGCGGTGATGATGGGCTCCCCGCTGGCGCGGGCCACCGACGCGCCGGGGCGCGGGAACCACTGGGGCATGGAGGCGGTGCACGAGGACGTGCCGCGCGGCAAGAAGGTGCGGCTGGGCACGGTGGGCAGCACCGCCGAGATCCTCACCGGCCCGTCCCACATCCCCGACGGCTCGATGAACTTCTTCGGCGCGCTGCGGCGGGCGATGGCGACGACCGGGTACTCCGAGCTCAAGGAGTTCCAGCGCGTGGAGGTCACGGTCGCCGACTCGCGTTGACGCGATGGGGTGATCATTTCCCTCAACTGGCGGTATGGCGCGCGGACGCCCGCATGATGGTGCCGGGGCACCCATGCGGGCGTAGCGTGTCACCAGAGAGGGAAGGGGCGGAAAGTGACGATGGTCGCCGAACGCGCCATCGATTCTGCCGATGATTCTGTGACCGAGCCCGTGAAGAAGCCACGAATGGACCCCATCGATCTGCTGATCGCGCTCGAAGAGGCAGTGGATATGCCGCTTCGGCCCGAGTTCATCGAGGGGATGGCGATCGTGCCACCACGGCCCGAAGACGCACACAATGACGGTGCGAGCGAGCTGTATTTCCAACTGCGTTCCGCCGGATTTCAGTTGGCGGGTATGGGCAACGGTTTCCGTTCGGGGGTCAAGGGCGAACGGACGCAGGGTCTCCTGACCCCGGATTTCTATGTGCGGCGGCGTCGGCCCTCCGAGATCGACGAGGCGGATTGCCGGGCCCACGAGGGCTGGTACTCGGTCGATCTGCTGGATCTGGTCGGGGAGGTCACGTCCAGCAACCATGAGACCGACACCGGCCCCAAGTACCGCACGTACGCCGCTGCGGGAGTCCCCGTTTATGTGCTGATTCACCGGGACGAGAAGAAGGCGTTCGCCTACTCGGACCCGAAGCCGGGGGACGCATCGGCCAAGGCGCGTTACGCCACCAAGGTCGAGGTGGATCTGGGGCGTTCGCTCCCGCTGCCCGAGCCCTATCCGGCACTGGACACCTCGGTCTTTCTCGCCGGGTAGGGCCCGGCCCGGGTGCGGACCGGGCCCCCGTGTCATGCGCGGGGCTGGTGGCGCCAGGGGCCGGTGATGGCCAGCAGGATGCCGGGCTCCTGGATGCTGGCGTACAGCGTCCGGCCGTCCGTGGAGAAGACCGGGCCGGTGAACTCGCTGTACTCGGGCGCCTCGGCCGTGCCGATGTTGAGTTCGTTGCGGGCCAGTTCGTAGGTGCGGCCGCCGTCGGTGGCGCCGAAGAGGTGCTGGAGGCCGTCGCCGTCCTCGGCGATGATCAGGCCGCCGTAGGGGGAGACGGTGATGTTGTCCGGGCCGTCGAAGGTGTTCTCGGCGCCCAGGATCACCTTGAGGGTCATGGTGCGGCGCCGGGGGTTGTAGAACCACACCTGGCCGTCGTGCGGGGCGCCGGGGCTCTGGCCGTCGCGGGCGTAGGAGCACACGAAGTAGGCGCCGCCGTCGCCCCACCACATGCCTTCGAGCTTCTGGCCCCGGGTGACCGTCCCCGCCCGGAACTGCTCGCGGAGGGGGGTCTCGCGGGCGTCGCGGTCGGGGACCGTCGCCCAGTCGACGCCGTACACGGTGCCGGTCACGGTCGCGCGGGACAGGTCGTCCACGTACCGGCCGCCCGAGTCGAAGCAGCGGGCGGCCTGGAGCGTGCCGGCCTCCTCGCCCAGGGTGCGCAGGGTGCCGCGGCCGGGCCGGAAGCCGTGCGGCGGGACCCAGCGGTAGAACAGGCCGTTGGGGTTCTTGTCGTCCTCGGTGAGGTAGAAGTAGCCCTGTTTGGGGTCGACGACGACGGCCTCGTGGTCGAAGCGGCCCAGGGCCTTGACGGGGCGCGGGTCGCGGCAGGCGGTGCGGTCGTACGGGTCGACCTCGAAGACGTAGCCGTGGTCCCGGGTCATGCCGTTCTCGCCGGCGCGGTCGGAGTTCTCCTCGCAGGTCAGCCAGGTTCCCCAGGGGGTGGTGCCGCCGGCGCAGTTGGTGGAGGTACCGGCGATGGCGACCCATTCGGCGACGTACTCGCCGCCGTGGCTGATCTCGACGACCGTGCAGCCGCCGGCGGCGGCCGGGTCGTACACCAGGCCCTCGGTGAGCGGTACGGGGTGTTCCCAGTCGGCGCGCGGGCCCTTGAGTTCGTGGTTGACGACGAGCAGGTCGCTGCGGCGCGGGCCCTCGAAGGCGCCGGTGGCGTCGTGGTTCGAGGGGGTGGGTTCGCCGGAGTCCAGGGTGGTGCGGCCGGCGTGGGTGATGATCCGGTAGGAGAAGCCCTCGGGGAGGGCGAGGATGCCGTCCGAGTCGGGGAGCAGCGGGCCGTAGCCCAGGCCCTGGCGGCCGGGGGCGGCGATCGCGCCGGGCGCGGTGGTCAGGACGCCGACGCTGCCGGCGAGGGCGACGCCGGCGCCGGTGACGGCGGAGTGCTGGACGAAGTCTCTGCGGCTGAGGGGCATGACCTCACGATGGCGGCGCGGGGCGAACGGCCGTTGAACGGTACGGGGCCGTCCGGCGTCGGTCACGGCCGGCCGGTCGGCGGGCGCACCGGGTCACAGCCGGTACGCCGCTCCCGCCGGGGTGGCGCCGCGGGTGTCGAGCAGCAGCTGGGCCTTGGCGGCCAGGCCCTGGAGGTCGTAGACGGAGTGGTGCTGGAGCAGCAGCGTCAGATCGGCGCCGGCGGCGGCCTCGTAGAGGGAGTCGGCGCGCGGGACGGGCTGTCCGCCGACCCGCCACTGGGTGACGTACGGGTCGTGGAAGCTGAGCCGGCCGCCGAGTTCGGTGAGGTTCCGGGCGATCTCGCGGGCGGGGGCGCCCTGCTGGTCGGGGAGGTCGGGCTTGTAGGTGACGCCCAGGAGCAGCAGGCGGGCGCCGCGTACGGACTTGCCGTACTCGTTGAGGAGGGTGGCGGCGCGCTGGGTGACGTAGCCCGGCATGCGGGCGTTGACCTCTTGCGCGAGTTCGACCATCCGCAGCCGTCCCGGGGCGACGTCGATGGGTGGGGTGTGGCCGCCGACGCCGGGGCCGGGGCGGAAGGAGCGGAAGCCGAAGGGTTTGGTCTCGGCGCAGCGCACGACGTCCCACAGGTCGACGCCGAGTTCGTGGCAGAGCACGGCCATCTCGTTGACCAGGGCGATGTTGACGTGCCGGTAGTTGGTTTCCAGGACCTTGACGGTTTCGGCTTCCTTGACGCCCTTGGCGCGGACCACCTTGTCGGCGAGCCGCCCGTAGAAGGCGGCGGCGGCCTCGGTGCAGGCGGGGGTGAGGCCGCCGATGACGCGGGGGGTGCCGGAGTAGTCGTGGCTGCGGTTGCCGGGATCCAGGCGCCCGGGGGCGTGGGCGAGGTGGAAGTCGCGGCCGGCGCGCAGTCCTGATCCCGCTTCGAGCGCGGGGGCGAGGACGTCCTCGGTGGTGCCGGGCGGCACGGTGGATTCCAGGACGACGAGGGTGCGCGGGCGCAGCCGGGGGGCGAGGGTGCGGGCGGCGTCGAGGACGCCGGTGAGGTCGAGGCTGCGGCGGTCGGCGGCGGGTGGGGTGGGGGCGCAGATCAGCGCGGTGCGGACCCGGGCGAGGACGGTGGGGTCGCTGGTGGCCTGGAACCCGGCGGCGAGCATGCGGCGCAGGTCGGCGGCGGCGAGGGTGCTGTCGGCCGGTGGGCGGCCCGCGTTGAGTTCGGTGGTGGTGTGCTGGTCATCGGTGTAGCCGACGGTGCCGACGCCGATGGCGGAGGCGGCCTGGGCGGCGGGCAGACCCAGATGGCCCAGTCCCAGGACGGCGAGGTCTGCGGGCATGTGCGGCGGGTTCCCTTCTCCCCTGTGCGTACGAGCGCACATATATGACATATATAGCGGATTGTCAGTCTGGCGTGGTTCGTGCCGCGCGGGGGCGGCGGAAATGGGAGAGCATCGACAAACGGGACGGATCACCGGTCGCGGCGGCCGGGGGAGGGGGCCGCTGACAAAGCACGGCGAACGCCCGGGCGGCGGGGGCGGACGGCGGACGAGAAACGGACGACCTAGGAGGCGGCACGGTGAAGACAGCGACCCTGGGGCCCGGCCAGCGGGCCGAGGCACTCGCCCGGATGGCGGAACGTGAACTGGACGTCCTGGTGGTGGGTGGCGGCGTGGTCGGCGCCGGCACCGCCCTGGACGCGGTGACCCGCGGGCTCGCCACCGGCATCGTCGAGGCCAGGGACTGGGCGTCCGGCACCTCCTCCCGCTCCAGCAAGCTCATCCACGGCGGCCTGCGCTACCTGGAGATGCTGGACTTCGCGCTGGTGCGCGAGGCGCTCAAGGAACGCGGGCTGCTGCTCGGCCGGATCGCCCCGCACCTGGTGAAGCCGGTGCCGTTCCTGTACCCGCTGCAGCACCGCGGCTGGGAGCGGCTGTACGCCGGCACCGGCGTCGCCCTGTACGACACCATGGCCCTGTCCTCGGGCGCCGCCCGCGGCCTGCCCCACCACCGGCACCTCACCCGGCGGCACGCGCTGCGGGTGGCGCCCTGCCTCAGGAAGGACGCCCTCGTCGGCGCCCTCCAGTACTACGACGCCCAGATGGACGACGCGCGGTACGTCGCCACCCTGGTCCGTACCGCCGCCTCGTACGGGGCGCTGGCCGCCAACCGGACGCGGGTGACCGAGTTCCTGCGCGAGGGCGAACGCGTGGTCGGCGTGAAGGTGCTCGACCTGGAGGGCGACGAGGCGTACGAGGTCCGCGCCAAACAGGTCGTCAACGCCACCGGGGTGTGGACCGACGACACCCAGGGGATGATCGCCGAACGCGGACAGTTCCACGTCACCGCCTCCAAGGGCGTCCATCTGGTGGTGCCCAAGGACCGCATCCAGTCCTCCACGGGGCTGATCCTGCGCACCGAGAAGAGCGTGCTGTTCGTCATCCCGTGGGGACGCCACTGGATCGTGGGCACTACGGACACCCCCTGGGACCTGGACAAGGCACATCCGGCGGCCTCCAGCGCCGACATCGACTACGTGCTCGAACACGTCAACTCGGTGCTGGCGGTACCGCTGACGAGGGACGACGTCCAGGGCGTGTACGCCGGGCTCCGTCCCCTGCTGGCGGGCGAGTCGGACGCCACCAGCCAGCTCTCGCGCGAACACACCGTGGCCCACCCCGTACCGGGCCTGGTGGTCGTGGCGGGCGGCAAGTACACGACGTACCGGGTGATGGCCAAGGACGCCGTGGACGCGGCCGTGCACGGTCTCGACCAGCGGGTCGCCGCCTGCTGCACGGAGCAGGTCCAGCTCACCGGCGCCGAGGGCTACCACGCGCTGTGGAACTCCCGGGCCAGGATCGCGGCGCGCACCGGGCTGCACCACACCCGGGTGGAGCACCTGCTCAACCGCTACGGCTCCATGACCGAGGAGATCCTGGAGCTGATCGACGCCGACCCCTCGCTGGGCGAGCCGCTGCCGGCCGCCGACGACTATCTCAAGGCCGAGATCGTCTACGCCTGTTCGCACGAGCAGGCCCGGCACCTGGAGGACGTGCTCACCCGGCGCACCCGGATCTCGATCGAGACGTTCGACCGGGGGACGCGCAGCGCGCGCGAGTGCGCCGAGCTGATGGCCGGCGTCCTGGGCTGGGACCGGCAGCAGATCGAGCGCGAGGTCGAGCACTACGAGAAGCGCGTGGAGGCGGAGCGCGAGTCGCAGCTCCAGCCCGATGACCAGACGGCGGACGCGGCCCGCCTGGGGGCGCCCGACACCGTACCGCTGTAGGGCTGCGGGCGTACGGCCGTCGGGCGTATCGCCGGCCACGGGGGTGATCCGTGTCCCGCCGAGCGGCCCCGGCCGTCGTCGGCTTCGGTGAACTCGGTGTCGGGGGATCGTTTCGAGCCCGGGATGGGACGTATGACCTGACGGGCAGTCACCGCTTTGCCGGGCGCCGTGACCTGCGAAGTCCGGGGCGCGGGGCATGCGGTGGCGGAGGGTGGGCCGACGCCGCGACGGTGGGCGGCGCGGCGCGGGGGCACGGGGGCATTCGACCGGCGGGACCGCCGGGGCCGGGAGGCCGGCCGGGGGATCGTACGGACCCGTGTGCGGCGGACCATGACCGAGCCGCACGCCGCGCACCGGTGCAAAGGACCGTCGCCGCCTACCAGTCGGGTCCCCGCACGCAGCCTCCGCCGGTGGCGCCGAGCTGAAGGTCCGTGGTCGGAGCGGCCCCCGCATGGGTGACAATGGCCCGGGAAGCCGGAGGGGACACGACGCATGGGCCAGGACAGCGGGGACACCGGAACGCGCACCGGTGAGCGGGCCGGCGAGCCGGCCGGCCGGCCGACGAGGGCGGCGGACACTGGGGCGGTGGCGGCGGCACCACCGGCGGAACCCGGCGCGCCGGAGCACGCCGCGCCGGGCCGGGAGGCCGGTGACGGTGAACCGGCTGCTGTCGAAGGCCCGGTCGTGGGCACGCCGGAGCGAGCTGGGGAGTCCGCTGTGCGAGACCACGAGGAGTTGGCCGTGGAACCGGAAGTCGACCCGAAGAGGGAAACGGAACGGGAAACGGAACGGGACGCGCCGAGTCTCGTGAAGGCCGAGCGCGCCGGGGCGGCGGAACCGGCGGATGCCGTGCCGGCCGGCACGGCGGAGCGGAAGCGGGCGACGCAGGGCGCCGTGGAGCCCGAGCCCGAGCCCGAGGCCGTACCGGTGGACAACGAGGAGAAGTCGGCCCCCGCTGACGCCGGGCCCAAGCCCGCGGCAGCCTCCGAAGCCGACGCCTCCGCGGCGGAAGCGGAACCGGAGAAGCAGGCGGAAGCGGAACCCGACGCCGAACCGGAAGCGGAACCGGAGCCCGCGGTGCGGCCCGCGACGACCTCGGGCACGAAGCCCGAGGCACCGTCCGCCGCAACGCCCGCCGAGGCCGCCGACCGGCCCGCCGGACGTCGCGCCCCCGTGGACGCCGCCGAGGCCGCCGCCCGTAAGCGGGCCGGCGAGATCGCGGGCCTGACCACCCCGCCCCCCGGACGCCTGCTGAGCGGCCGTTACCGCCTCATCTCCATCGTCGGCCGCGGCGGCATGGGCACCGTGTGGGAGGCCACCGACGAGATCCTCGGCCGCCAGGTCGCGGTCAAGGAACTCCGCCTCACCAACGGCATCGACGACGGCGAACGCAAGCGCCTCATCACCCGCACCCTGCGCGAGGCGAAGGCCATCGCCACCATCCGCAGCCGTGGCGTGGTCACCATCTACGACGTGGTGGACGAGGGTTCCCGCCCGTGGATCGTGATGGAGCTGATCGAGGGCCGTTCGCTGGCCGACCTCATCCGCGAGGACGGGCCCATGTCGCCCACCCGCGCGGCCGAGATCGGCCTCGCCATCCTCGACGTGCTGCGCGCCGCCCACGACAAGGGCATCCTGCACCGCGACGTGAAGCCGTCCAACGTCCTCATCGCGGACGAGGACGGCCGCATCGTGCTCACCGACTTCGGCATCGCCAAGGTCGAGGGCGACCCGTCCATCACCTCCACCGGCATGCTGGTCGGCGCCCCCTCGTACATCTCGCCGGAGCGGGCGCGCGGCGAGACGCTCGGCCCGGCCGCCGACCTGTGGTCGCTCGGCGCGCTGCTGTACTGCTGTGTGGAGGGCCGCCCGCCCTACGACGAGGGCGGCGCCATCGCCACCTTGTCCGCCGTCATGAACTCCCCGCTGCGGCCCCCGCGTCAGGCCGGTCCGCTCGTCGAGGTGATCACCGGGCTGCTGGCGAAGGCGCCCAGGGACCGGCTGGACGAGCCGCGTACCCGGGAACTGCTGACCGCCGCCCTGACCGCCGATCCGGCCGCTTCGGACGACCGGACCATGGTTGTCGGGCTGCGCACCGCCGGTGCCGCGCCCGCCGGGCCGCCGCCGCCCGCCCCGCAGGGAACACCGCCGTACGGCGCGCCCGTGGTCGGCTCCGGCGCGGCGAACGGGCGCCGGCGCGCGCTGATCGTCGCTGCGGCGCTGATCGCGGTGCTGGCGGTGATCGGCACCACCTTGATCCTGGCGCGGAGCGGCGGCGACGCGGACGGCCAGGGTTCGGGGCAGGACCAGGGGCAGCCGGACGACGGGGCGCCGGGCGACGAGGGCACTCCGGACGACGAGGGCCAGGACGGCGCGGGCGGTGACGCCGGCCCCGGGGACGGCCCGGATGCCTCGGACGGCGGCGCGGAAGGCCAGGATTCCGGCCAGGAACCGGGCCCGGACGCGGAGCAGCCGCCGGGCGGTGAGCAGGACGGCGATCCGGACGCCGGCGGGACCTCGGGGCCGCCCGGCGCCCGGCCGGAGAACGACGGTGACGGCACGCTGCCCGAGAACCCGCAGGGCTACGCCGAGTTGACGGACGACGACTTCCGCTTCCGGATGTCGCTGCCCGAGGGCTGGCGTCGTACCGGGATAGCCGGGCAGAACTCCGGCGGCATCTTCAGCGCCCCCGACGGGGGACCGCCGAAGGTTCAGGTCGACTTCAACGCCACCCCGGGGGATGACGCGGCCGGCGCCTGGCGCAGTCTGGAACCGGCCGTCCGGAACAACAGCACCGACTACCGGCGCATCGACATCCAGCAGGTCGGCTGGCGCGGCTACCCGACCGTCGCGGACTGGGAGTTCGAGCGTACGGAGGGCGGCAAGCGGGTACGGATCCTGAACCGGGGCTTCCAGGTCGACCCGGGCCGTGGCTACGCGATCATGATCACGTGCGCCGCGGACGCCTGGGACGAGGAGGAGTGCCGCACTCTTCGCGAGACCGCGTTTCTCACGTTTTCGCCGCTGCCCTGACTCGGTCCCGATACAAGTGACTTGGCCAGGAGTTGACGGATCGTGGGTGTGGTATGTCTACGCCCAGTATCGTGAGTGACCGAGTCACGGAAGCGGTGGGGAGGCGGCGTGGATACGTACGCGGGGCGGCTGCTGGCCGATCGCTATCGGCTTCCCAGGACGCCGTCTGAGGCGTTCGAACTGGTGGAGTCGCGGGCGTTCGACACGGCGAGCGGGCAGGAAGTGCTCGTACGGCAGGTGCCGTTGCCGGAGGTCGTGGACGCGGAGGTCCTCGACGAGGACGGCAACAGGTCCGGTTCGGGCGGGACGCGCCGGGGGGTCGGCGACCGGGCGACACGGTCGCCGGAGGACCCGGTGGTACGGCGTGCGCTGGAAGCGGCCGCCGCGGCGGGCCAGTTGCCCGATCATCCCCGGCTCGACCAGGTCTTCGACGTGTTCGTCCAGGGCGACGGTCTGTGGATCGTGAGCGAGCTGGTGCCGGCCAGGCCGCTGGCGGCGGTGCTGGCGGAGGCCAGGCTCGGCCCCTACCGGGCGGCGGAGGTCGCCGCGGATCTGCTGGCCGCCCTGCGGATCGTGCACGCGCACGGCTGGACCCACCGGAACCTGACCACGCGTACGGTGCTGATCTGCGACGACGGCCGGGCGCTGCTGACCGGGCTGGCCTCGGGGGCGGCGGAGGAAGTGCTGTGCGGGTACGACCCGCTCCCGGCGCCTCCGGCGCAGGGCAGGCAGTCGCTTCCGGCGGCGAGTGTGGCCGGCGGTGGTGCCGCCGCCGCTGCCGGTGTGGTGGAGGGGGCGGGCCGGGGCGGGCAGGACATCGCGCCCTGGGGCGTACCGGGGCAGGGCGCGGCGCCGGCCGCACCGGCCGCCGGAGCGCCGTGGAACAGCGACAGCGACAGCGGCGCGGCGGTGGCGGACCGCTACCAGCGCTGGGGGGCGGCGGCTGACGGCGACGGCCGGCAGTTCCCGCCGGGCGGGCAGGGTCCGCAGGGCGCGGAGAACTGGCACACCCCGCACGGTGGTGACGGCCAGGGCGGGCAGGGCGGCCAGGGCGGTCACGGCCCGGCGGGCTGGACCGGCGCCCCGGACGGGCACCCCGGAGCGGGTGACGGGCCGTGGAACGGCAGCCCGGGAGCCACGGCGGAGACCGCTCCCCCGACCGACCGGGAAACGGTGAACGGCGCGCACGCCCACCCCGGCGCCCAGGAGGCCCACGGCGGCCACCCGTCCGGCCCGGGCGCCCCCGTCGGCGCGGAGGGCTGGCACGGTACCGGGGACGGGGCACAGGGCCCCGCGGGCCACGGGCCGCACGGCGGCCACCCGTCCGGACCGCAGGGCGGTTGGTCCGGCGATGCGCAGGGCACGGGTGACTACCCGCCGCAGGGCGCCGCCCCGACCGGTGCGCAGAACTGGCACGGTCCGCAGGACGGCGGCCCGGGCGCGGCGGCGACCGGCGGCCCCGGGGGACGGGGCGCCTGGGATACCCAGGAACTGCCCGGGACGCACGCGGGCGAAGGCCCGGCCGATGGCAATTACGGGTACGCGTACGGCGGGCCGGACCACACACCCGAGATCAACGGCGCCGCACCCGGGCAGCACGGCACCGAAGCCCGGGACGGCCACGCACCACCGCATCCGGCCCCGCAGGGACACGAACCGTCGGACACCGGCCAGATCCGGCCGGCGCAACCGGGGGACGCGCCCGGCGCGCACAGCGGCACCCAGGGCCCGCCTCCCGCCGCCGGGGGCCACGGCCCGCTCGGCGCCACCCAGGACCGCTGGGACGCCGACGCCGAGACCGGCACCTCCGATCGCTACCGGCGCTGGGGCGGCGGCGAGCCGCCCACCGCGCAGGGATTTCCCGCCGCCTGGGACTTCGAGGGCGGCGCCGGCGCCCGGCTGTCCGCCGAGGAACGGGCCGCGCGCAGCGGGGCCATCGCCGCGTACCGGGCGGGCACCAGGGCCGGGGCGCACGCCGCAGGAACGGCGGGCGGCTCCGGAGGGCCGGCCGAACTGCCCGCGCCCGGCCGCGAGAGCCGCGCCGTACGCACCGGCTGGGACCCCGTACCGCCGCCGCGCGCGGCCATAGAGACCTCCGCGACGCCCCGGTACCGAGGCCCGGACACCGCCCTGGCCGCCGAGCGTGCGCGCCAGGCGCGCATCACCACAGTGGGCGCCGTCACCGAGCGCTGGGCGCCCGAGCAGGCCGGTCCGGTGCACGACCACTGGCAGCTCGCCCCGCCCGTGGGCCCCCCGGCCGACTTCTGGGCGCTGGGCGCCCTGCTTTTCCGGGCGGTCCAGGGCCACCCCCCGTACCCCGAGGAGAACCCCGCCGAGCTGGTGCAGGCCGTCTGCGCCGAGCCGCCCGCCTTCGCCGAGGAGTGCGGCGCGCTGCGCCCCATCGTGGAGTCGCTGCTGCGGCAGGACCCCACCGAGCGCCCCAGCGCCGAGGAACTGCGCGGCTGGCTGCGGTCGTTGCTGCGCAGCGCCCCGGAGCCCGAGGTCGGCAGGCGTACCGTCACCACGCCGCTGCCGGCGCTGGAGCCGGGCCGGCCCTCGGACCCGCGCCGGCTGCCGATCGTGCGCCGCCGCGGCGATCTGGTCGGCCCGCGCCGCCGCGGTGGACGCGGGAACGGGAACCATCCGCGCCGCCTGGGCAAGGTGCTGCTGACACTCACCCTGCTCGGCCTGGCCGGTTCGATCGGCTACATCATGCTGTTCCTCGCCGAGGACCCGCAGGACCGGGCCGGCCAGCCGCCGTCCCCCGAGGCCACCGCGCCCATCTCCCCCGAACCCACCCCGGAGCCCTCTCCCACACCCTCGTCGCCGGACCCCGAGACGGAGCCGAGCCCGGACGGTCAGGGCAGCGGCGGCATACCGCAGGGGTACGCGCCGCAGGAGGACCCGGCCGGGTTCTCCATGACGCTCCCGGACGGCTGGCAGCGGTCCACCACCGCGGACGGGTCCGTGGTGTTCTCGGACGGCGATGTCGAGATCGTGGTCGTGCCCGGCCGGGACGGCACCGCCCAGTTCGCCCAGGGGCCGATGAACTACCAGATGGAGCACCAGCAGGAGCTGTCCGGTTTCCGCGCCGACACGTACGGCACCTCCAGCGGGCTGCGCGAGACCCGGGTCGGCGCCTCCGTGATGGCCCAGGGCGACTTCCGCTGGCGGGCGGACGGCACGCAGTGGGTCGCGCTCAACCAGGTGATGCAGCTGGCGGACAGCTATCACGTGGTGCTGGTGCGGGGCCCGGTCGCCGCCGACGACCAGGTCGCCGAGGTCTTCGACGTGGTGGCGGACAGCTACCGGTACTGACGGGTGGGCAGGGGGCCGCCCCCGCCGTACCCTCCCGCTATGACGACAACGCCGTCCGACGAGCTGTCCGCGGAGCTGCCCGCCGAACTGCCCGCCGAAGTGGTCGCGCGGCTCACCGAGGGAGTGCCCGGCAGCGGCCGTACCGCCTGCCACAGCGCCCTGACCGGACGGCCGCTGGCCGAGCTGCCCGAGGCCACCGAGACCGAGGTGACCGCGGCGTTCGGGCGGGCCAGGATCGCCCAGGGCCCCTGGGCGCGGTGGCCGGTACGCCGCCGGGCCGCCGTGCTGCTGCGCTTCCACGACCTGCTCCTCGCCCGGCAGGACGAGGTCCTTGACCTCATCCAGCTGGAGACGGGCAAGGCGCGGCTGCACGCCCACGAGGAGTTGCAGGCCGTGGCGAGCGCCGCCCGCCACTACGGGCGCAGGGCCCCCGGGTATCTGCGCCCCCGGCGGCACACCGGCGCGTTCCCACTGCTGACCCGGGTGCGCGAACTGCGCCACCCGCGTGGCGTCGTCGGCCACATCGCCCCGTGGAACTACCCCCTGGAACTGACCGTGGGTGACGCCCTGCCCGCGCTGGTGGCCGGGAACGCGGTGGTCATGAAGCCGGACACCGAGACGGCGCTCACCGCGCTGTGGGCGCGCCGGCTGCTGATCGAGGCCGGGCTGCCGCGGGACGTGTGGCAGATCGTGCTCGGCCCCGGTCCGGTGCTGGGGCCGCAGGTGGTGCGGGAGGCCGACTACGTGACGTTCACCGGCTCCACGCGCACCGGCCGCGAGGTGGCGCGCGGCGCGGCGCAACGGCTGATCGGCGCCAGCCTGGAACTGGGCGGCAAGAACGCCATGCTGGTGCTCGCCGACGCCGACATCGAGCGGGCGGCGGCCGGCGCCGTACGGGCCTGCTTCTCCTCCGCCGGGCAGCTGTGCATCTCCATCGAGCGGCTGTACGTGCACGCGTCGGTCGCGGACGCCTTCGTGCGGCGGTTCGCGGAGCACACGCGGGCGCTGCGCCTGGGCGCCCCGCTGGACTACGGCACGGACATGGGCTCCCTCAGCTCGCGGGCACAACTGGACGCCGTCACCCGCCATGTCACGGACGCGGTGGAGCGCGGGGCGGTGGTGGTGACCGGGGGCCGGGCACGCCCCGACCTGGGCCCGTACTTCTACGAGCCGACCATCCTGGAGGGGGTGCGGCCGCCGATGCTGGTGTGCGGGGAGGAGACGTTCGGCCCCGTGGTCTCGGTGTACCGGTTCACGCAGGAGGCGGACGCGGTGACGCGGGCGAACGCCACACCGTACGGGCTCAACGCCTCGGTGTGGTCGGGGAACGCACGGCGCGCACGCCGGATCGCGGCACAACTGCGCGCCGGGACGGTGAACATCAACGAGGGGTTCGCGGCGGCGTACGGGAGCGTGGGCGCCTCGATGGGCGGCTGGGGCGACTCGGGCCTCGGGCGGCGGCACGGCGCGGAGGGCATCACCAAGTACACCGAGGCGCAGACGGTGGCGCAGCAGCGCCTGGTGCCGATGGGGCCGGCGTTCGGGATGGACGACCGGCGGTACGCGGCGGTCGTGTCGCGGGTGCTGCGGGTGCTGAAGGCCCTGCGCGTGCGCTGAACACCCGGCCCGGGCACCCGCGTCGAACGGGTGCGCGCACGGCGAAGGGACCCGCCCTCCGGGGGAATAGGGGCGGATCCCTTCGGTCTGTGCGGCCGTCAGGCTCAGGCGATGCCGGCGCCCGTACGGCGGCGGACGAGGAACATCGCGCCGGCGCCGAGGCCCACCGCGGTGGCACCCGCGAGGGCGAACATCGGCAGTGCCGAGGACGAACCGGTGGCCGCCAGCTCGCCGGTCACCGGGAGCTGCTCGAACTCACCCTGCGGGGCGGGCTTGTTGCCCTGACCCTTGGTGCCGGTCGAGGGCTTGTCGTCCGGGGTGGTGCCGGCGGGAACGATCTCGAAGTCGTAGATGTTCCACTCGCCTTCCTGGCACAGGCCGCCCTCTGCGGAGACGTAGACGCCGGTGCTGAGCGCGTAACCGGAGCCGGCCGGGGCGTCGTCGGCGACCTTCAGCCGCAGCTGGGCCTCGACGTACTCGCCGGGGGCGAGGACATCGGTCTCACCGAAGTAGCCGTACTGGTCCTCGATGTTCTCCCACGCACCGTCGTAGAACCACTGGAGTTCGATGGCGATGTCGTTGAAGTCCTCGTTGTCCCAGCCGAAGACCTCGGCGTAGGCGTAGAGCGTCTCGACGGGCTTGTCGAACTCGTTGCTGATGCGGTAGGTGAACTCCGTCCACTGCCCCGCGACGACCTGGCTGGGCAGGCCGATCAGCTCGGCGTTGATGGGGGCGTCGAACTCCCAGTCGACGCACTCGTCCTCGGGGTCCGGCAGGACCGGGGCGCCACCGTCGTCGCCACCGCTCTCCTCGTCCTCGTCCTCGTCGCTCCCGTCCTCGGAGCCGTCGTCCGACCCGTCGCCGGTGTCGCCCTCGTCCTCACCCTCGTCGTTGTCGCTGTTGTCGTCCTCGGGGTCCGGGTCGGTCTCCCCGCCGGTAGCGCCGTCGGTGATGCCCTCGCCGGCCGAGCCGGTCTCATCGGCCCCGGTGTCGTCCTGCGCGGTCTCGTCCGCGTCGTCCCCGTCCTGCGGTTCGGGGGTGGGCGCGTCCTGGACGACCTCAGGGGTCGCGGACGGGTCCCCGTCGGCGGCGAACGCCGGGGAGGCGGCGAGCAGAGCCGCCGGGGCCATGACAGCGGTCACGGCAGCGGCTGCGGCGGCGCGACGAAGCTTCATCAAGTGCCTCTCGGTAAAACGATGATGACGCCGGGTTGGACAGCTCATGGAATCGATCGGTTGTGCCCATAGTGGTTACGGAATGGACACGAGATGCCCATGGGAAGAATGAGGCGCTCACCGGCTGGGCACAAAGAGAGGCCCCGGCCGCCGGCTTGGGGAAGCGGCGGCCAGGGCCTCTGCGATCAGCACGGGCGGCAGGGCGGTACCGCCGGTGCTGGGTGCGGCGGCGCCCGGGGGAGGCGCCGCTGCCGCAGGTCGGACCAATGGCGAGGGGAGGCCACCGGCCGACCGGGTCGGATGACGCGTTCGCGGTATCGGACATGGTGGGGGATGGGGGGCGTTCCGGGCAAGGCCCTGGCGCGGGAATACGCGGAAGAGCCCGGATCGGCCGCGTCCGCCGTCCGCCTCCCCCTCGATTCCCGCCCTGAGCTGCCCTTCCCATCCCCCTGGCGCACGCCAGTCGGCCGGTCCTCGGCGTCCCGAGGACCGGCCGTCAGGGTGGTGACCGGCCGGCTGTCCCCTGCTGCCCGGCCACGCGCACCGGAGCGAGGTCCCACGACGCCCAGGCGTCTCATCGCTCCGGGGACACTTCCTTCAACGAGGCGCGGGCCGCCCTGGTCACGCGCCGTACGGGTGACGGGCCGCGCGTGCGCGCGACGGTCAACGGCCGCCGGTGCCCCGGCACAGCTCCAGCAGCGTCATCGCCAGCCGCGTGCCGCGCTCGCGGCCCAGCGCGTCACCGTAGTGCCGCAGGATGTCCATCTCGCGGGCGAGATCGACCCGCCGCCCGCCGTCGGTGATGCGGATCTGCTGGATCTCGTCCGAGGCGCTCATCCGTTCCTTGATCAGCGCCACGATGCGGGCGTCGAGATCGTCGATCCGCTGGCGGGCACCGGCGATGCGCGCGGTCGCCGTGTCGGGGGCGGCGGTCGCGGCGGCGGTCGCGGCGGCGGTCGGGCTCGTACGGCTGCTCTGGGTGGTGGTCATGTGTCGCAGGTCTCCTCGGTGCGGACGGAGCCCCGGCCGGTCACGGCCCCGGCGCACCACGCGAAAGCGCCCCGGGCCGTGAGCCCGGGGCGCCTGGTGGTCGCGTATGCCGCGTCAGTGCTGAACGCAGCGCGCCGTGTGGCAGCCGGCCGGGCCGGTGCCATAGGTAAACAGACGCGCGTGACGAAGCATGCGCCCGAGTATGCCAGCGCACCCCGGCCACCGGCCAGCCGGGGCGCCCCCGCGCTCTCGGTAGACTCGGTGCCAAGAACCCCGCTCCACCGCCGAAAGGCCGCCCCGTGGCTTCTGCGCCTCCTCCCGCGCCTGTGTCCGCGCCCGACACCGTTCTCGTCGTCGACTTCGGCGCCCAGTACGCCCAGCTCATCGCCCGCAGGGTGCGTGAGGCACGGGTGTACAGCGAGATCGTGCCGTCCACCATGCCGGTGGCCGAGATGCTGGCCAAGCGTCCCAAGGCGATCATCCTCTCCGGCGGACCCTCGTCCGTGTACGCGGAGGGCGCTCCCGGCATCGACCGCGCGCTCTTCGAGGCCGGGGTGCCGGTGCTCGGCCTGTGCTACGGCTTCCAGCTGATGGCCCGCGAGCTGGGCGGCACCGTCGACAACACCGGCTCGCGCGAGTACGGCCGTACCGAGCTGGCCGTGGAGCGGATCGACTCCACGCTCTTCTCCGGCACCCCCGAGCGCCAGCAGGTGTGGATGTCGCACGGCGACGCCTGCTCCGCCGCCCCCGAAGGCTTCACCGTGAGCGCCTCGACCGACACGGTCACGGTGGCGGCGTTCGAGAACGACGAGCGGCGGCTGTACGGCGTCCAGCACCACCCCGAGGTACTGCACTCCACGCACGGCCAGCAGCTGCTGGAGCACTTCCTGTACCGGGGCGCCGGGCTCGACCCCAGCTGGACCACCGGCAGCATCGTGGAGGAGCAGGTCGCCGCGATCAAGGCCCAGGTCGGCGGGAAGCGGGCGATCTGCGCGCTCTCCGGCGGGGTGGACTCGGCGGTGGCCGCCGCCCTGGTGGTCAAGGCCATCGGGGACCAGCTCACCTGTGTGTACGTGGACCACGGACTCATGCGGCAGGGCGAGAGCGAGCAGGTCGAGAAGGAGTTCGTGGCCTCCACCGGCGCCCAGCTGCGCGTGGTGGACGCCTCCGAGCGGTTCCTGGACGCGCTGGCCGGGGTCAGCGACCCGGAGCAGAAGCGGAAGATCATCGGCCGGGAGTTCATCCGGGTCTTCGAGCAGGCCCAGGCCGAACTGATCGCCGAGGCGGGCGCGGCCGGCGAGGACGTGGCGTTCCTGGTGCAGGGCACGCTCTACCCGGACGTGGTGGAGTCGGGCGGCGGCACCGGCACCGCGAACATCAAGTCCCACCACAACGTGGGCGGGCTGCCGGAGGACATCGAGTTCGAGCTGGTCGAGCCGCTGCGGATGCTGTTCAAGGACGAGGTCCGGATGGTCGGCGCCGAGCTGGGCCTGCCGGACTCGATCGTGCACCGGCAGCCGTTCCCGGGCCCCGGCCTGGGCATCCGGATCGTCGGCGAGGTGACCCGCGAGCGGCTGACCGTCCTGCGGGCGGCCGACGCGATCGTCCGCGAGGAACTGACGGCGGCCGGCCTGGACCGGGAGATCTGGCAGTGCCCGGTCGTGCTGCTGGCGGACGTCCGCAGCGTCGGCGTGCAGGGCGACGGCCGCACCTACGGCCACCCGATCGTGCTGCGTCCGGTCTCCTCGGAGGACGCGATGACGGCGGACTGGTCGCGCCTTCCGTACGACCTGCTGGCGAAGATCTCCAACCGCATCACGAACGAGGTCCCGGACGTCAACCGGGTCACCCTCGACATCACGAGCAAGCCCCCGGGCACCATCGAGTGGGAGTGACCCCACACCGCACCGTCAAAGGGTTCGCCCTCACCCACACGTGTGGGTGAGGGCGAACCCTTTCTGCGGTCGATAGGCTGATGAGACGGTCTACTGTCCCGTCGTATGGGAGCCGCAACGATGACGAGCGCCGCGCCTGACAGCGCACCCGACTGGGCCCACCCCCCGGCCGGCGGCTACACCGCAGAAGATCTCGACACACTCCCTGGACTGCCTCCGCACACGGAGCTGATCGACGGGAGCCTGGTCTTCATGAGCCCGCAGACGAAATTCCACCTGCGCGTGCTGCGACTGTTCGAGCAGGGCCTGCTGCGCACCGTTCCGGATCATCTCGAGGTGCTGCGCGAGTTCAACGTCATCCTGGGAAAGCAGCAGCGTCCGGAACCGGATGTGATGGTGGCCCGCGCCGACGCGGACACCGGCGACCTGCAGACCGCTGTGCACGCGGCGGACGCGGTGCTCGTGATCGAGGTCGTGTCACCCGAGTCCGAGGGCCGGGACCGTGAGACCAAGCCGATCAAGTACGCCCGGGCCGGCATTCCGCACTTCTGGCGGGTGGAGCGCGGGGACGACGGCCTGCCCGTGGTGTTCGCCTACGCACTCGACAAGGCGACGGGCGCCTACGGCCTGACCGGTATCCACCACCACCGGCTCAAGGTGACCGTTCCGTTCGTCATCGACATCGACCTCTCCGCCGCCTCCCGCCGGTAGACCGACTCAGACCAGGCGGCGGGCCGTGGCCCAGCGGGTCAGTTCGTGGCGGTTGGAGAGCTGGAGCTTGCGCAGCACCGCCGAGACGTGGCTCTCGACCGTCTTGACCGAGATGAAGAGCTCCTTGCCGACCTCCTTGTACGCGTAGCCGCGCGCGATCAGCCGCAGCACCTCGCGTTCGCGCTGGGTCAGCCGGTCCAGGTCCTCGTCGACCGGGGTGGTGTCCGAGGAGGCGAAGGCGTCCAGGACGAAGCCGGCCAGCCGCGGGGAGAACACCGCGTCGCCGTCCGAGACGCGGAAGATCGCGTCCACCAGGTCGGTTCCGGTGATGTTCTTGGTGACGTAGCCGCGTGCCCCGCCGCGGATCACGCCGATGACGTCCTCCGCCGCGTCCGAGACGGACAGCGCCAGGAAGCGCACCGAGGACAGCAGGCCCGCGCTGCGGCGCAGCACCTCCACGCCGCCGCCGCCCGGGAGGTGGACGTCCAGCAGCACCACGTCGGGGCGGGTCGCCTTGATGACCGTGACCGCCTGGTCGACGTCGCCCGCCTCGCCGACGACCTCGACGCCCGTCTCCTCGGTGCGGCCGATCTCCGCCCGTACCCCGGCCCGGAACATCCGGTGGTCGTCCACCAGGACCACCCGCGCCCGCCGCTCCGCCGCCGCTCCCGCCGTCATGCCGATCGCTCCATCGTCAGTTCCACTTCTGTCCCCTCGCCCGCCGTGGACTTCACCCGCGCCGTGCCGCCGTGCCGCCCCATCCGGCCGATGATGGACTCGCGCACGCCCATCCGGTCGGCCGGTACCGTCTCCGGGTCGAAGCCGGGGCCGCGGTCGCGGACCGATACGAAGACCGTACGCCCTTCGACCTCCGCGAAGACCCGTACCGGACCGCTCTCGCCACCGTACTTGGCGGCGTTGACCATCGCCTCGCGGGCCGCCTGGAGCTGCGCGTTCAGCGCCTCCTCCACCGGGCAGTCGCCGACGCACACCACCTCGATCTGCACGCCGTGGTGGTCCTCCACCTCGGCGGCGGTGGCCCGTACGCCCTCGGCGAAGGTCTGCGGTGCGGCGTCGTCCTCGGCCTCCGCCCCTCCGGGGTTCTCCGCCGACTTGTACAGCCAGGTCCGCAGGTCCCGTTCCTGGGCGCGGGCGAGCCGGGCCACCTCGCGCGGGTTCTCGGCGTTGCGCTGGATCAGGGTCAGGGTGTGCAGCACCGAGTCGTGGACGTGGGCGGCGACCTCGGCGCGTTCCTGGGCGCGGATGCGCATCGTGCGCTCCTCGGACAGGTCCTGCATGATGCGCACCAGGTACGGGCCGGCCAGCAGCGCGATCCCGACCAGTACGGCCACGGACGCCTGGAGCGCGGTGCTCAGTGTCTCGCCCGGTTCGGTCGCCGAGCGCAGCCACACGAAGCTGGTGACGCCGAGGGTGACGAGTACGGCGCCGGCCGCGGAGCGCAGCAGCGGCAGCCAGCGGGTGCGGCGGGTGACCTCGGCCCAGTGTTCGCGGCGGGCGTTGTCGGCCTGCCGCCACACCATCGCGGCGCCGACCGCGATGATCAGCATCGGCCACAGGTAGACGTCGCGGACCGAGAACTGGAGGTTGGCGGCGAGGACGCCCAGGGCGGCGGCCAGCACCGCGAGCGCCACCAGTTGCCCCTTGGCGGGTCGCCGCCGGCGCGGCGGGCGCTGTGCGGCGGCGGCAGCGGCGGCGGCCTTCTGCCCCGGTGTGCCCAGCGGGACCACGAACCAGAACGCGCCGTACACCAGCAAGCCCAGACCGTTGGCCATCACCAGGACGGCCAGCACGAGCCGTACCCAGGAGACCGGCACGCCCACATGCCCGGCCAGGCCCTGTGCCACGCCACCCAGCCAGCGGCCCTCGGCGCTGCGGTACAGCTTGCGCGGGGGCACCTCCTCGGGCGGTGGCGCGGCCGAGGGCAGCGTGCCGCCCGCGGGCGTGGTGGCGGTGGTCATGCTCCGATCGTCACACGGCCGGCCCCTCGCGCACATCAGGGGTGCCCCCAGGGGAGGTGGGGAAATCCCCCGGAACACCGCCCCGCGGATCTCAGGGATTCCTCGGGGGCGGTCCCGGATCCCGGCTGTCGGCGGCAGGCCGCACCATGGAGGGCATGAGCGTGGACGAGGCGGGCCCCTCCGCACCCCCGGCAGCGGCGGCGTCACCGGCCGCACCGGTGACGGCGCGGCTGACCCGCAGCCGCCGGCACAAGGTGGCCGGCGGGGTGTGCGGTGGCCTGGGCCGGTATTTCCATCTCGATCCGGTGCTGTTCCGGGTGCCGCTGGCCGTGCTGTCGGTCATCGGCGGCCTCGGCCTGATCGCGTACGGGGTCGCCTGGCTGCTGATCCCGTTCGAGGGCGAGGAGGAGAACGAGGGCCGGCGGCTGCTGTCGGGCCGGGTGGAGGGCCCGGGGCTGACCGCGCTGCTGTGCACGCTGGTGGGCTGCGGGCTGTACGTGGCGTCGGTGAGCACACGCCATCCGGCGATGTGGTTCTCCGCGATGCTGGTGGCCTCGGTCGGCGGGGCGGCCTACTGGTCGCGGCGCCGGGCGCTGGCGGGGGAGGACGAGCGGGAGCGGCACACGGGTGCCGCGGAGGCGGTGGCGACCGCGCCGCCGGAGGCGCAGGCGCCGCCGGCCAGGGCGGTCGCCTCGTGGTGGCGGGAAGCGGGCGGGCCCGGGGGAAACGGGGGAAGGACGATGGCGGTGCACGGGCAGCAGGGGAACTATCTGTGGGGGCCGGCGGACGCGGCGACGGGGCAGTACGCGCCGTACGGCGGGCCGCCGCCCACCGGCACGGCGCATCCGGGGGGCCCGGGCGGGCCGTGGGCGGCGCCGCCGCCGGGCACCCCGCTGATGCGGCGGGCGCCGATGCCGCCGCCGCGCCGCGGCGCGTGGCTGGGCGGGCTGGTCTTCCTGACCGCCGTGGTGGCGGGCCTGGTGGCGATGGCGGCCACCTGGTTCCGCTATCCGCTGGGCACGGTGCTGGTGTGCACCTTCGCCACGGTCCTGGTGGTGTACGGGGGCGGCTGGCTGCTCAGCGCGTTCTTCGGGCGGCTCGGGGCGGGCAGCGTGGTGGTGGTCGTGCTGACCACGGTGCTGCTGGCCGGGGCGTCGGTGCTGCCGAAGAACATCACCACGAGCTGGACGGACACGTCCTGGGAGGCGGTGGCGGCCGACCAGGTGGCGGACCGGTACGAGCTGGGGACGGGGCGGGGCTCGCTGGATCTGGGCGGGCTGGTCCTGGCGGACGGCGAGACCGTCCGCACCACGGTGGAGGCAGGCGCCGGGCAGATCAAGGTGATCGTGCCGCTGAACGCCGAGGTGGTCGTGCACACGAGGATCTCCGCCGGCGCGTACACCTACAACGAGGTGCCCGATTACGCTTCCACCGGCGGCCCCGACCATGTGTGGGGCGGGATCAACAGCGACCAGACGGACCGGTACGCGCCGCCGGGCGACGTGGACGCGGTCGGCACCGTGGAGCTGACCCTGGACATGGGGATCGGGCATGTGGAAGTGGTCCGCTTCGACACGCTCGCGGCACTCGATGCGGAATCGGAGATGGCGTCATGAGCCAGTACCGAGGGATCGACCGGCACCGGTTCGAGCCGGCCCGGCTGGTGCTGGGGCTGGCGCTGCTGGCCATCGGCGTCCTGGCCTACGTTCAGGCGCGTGACCACGAGGGGCGGCTGCCGGTGGGGGTGCTGCTGGCGCTGGTGGCGGGTTCGCTGCTGCTGGCCGGGGTGGTGTCGATCGTCACGCAGTCGGTGCGGCGCTCGCGCAAGGAGAAGGGCGAGGAGCGCGGCGAGCGGGACCGGCCGGACGGGGACCGGCTGTCCTGAGCGCCGTCCGCCGTCCGCCGTCCGCCGTCGGCCGGGTGGCCGTCAGCCGAAGATGAGGCTGCCGCGGCGGTGTTCGCGGTGGGCGAGGTGGGCGTCCAGCGCGTACGGGCCGCTGCCGGTCAGCGCCAGCGTGATGAAGCCGAAGAGGTAGGGCAGGTCGGCGCCGAAGTAGTACGGGGACGTGCTCCAGGAGACGGTCAGCCACATCAGGAACGTGAGGAGCGCGCCCAGTACGGCGGCGCCCCGGGTCAACAGGCCCGTCAGCACGCAGAGTCCGACGAGGATCTCGGTGATCGCCGCGCCGTGGCCGATGAGCGCGGGGTGGTCCGCGGCGAGATCCACCAGCCACGGTACGGGGGTGCTCTCGCGGGAGAACTCCAGCAGGGCGAGGGAGTGTTCCCGGGAGAAGGCGGAGAACGGGCCCGCGTTCAGGTACTTGTCCAGGCCCGCGTAGAGGAACGTCACGCCCAGGAACAGGCGCAGCGGCAGCAGGGCGTAGCGGGCGGCGGTCGGGCCGCCGGGGCGCGGGTCGGGTGTCAGTGCCATGGCGGGCGCCCCCTCCGGTGGGTCGGAGTGGTTCAGTCTGCCACCGTGATCGGGTACCGGCCAGACTCCGTGCCCGCCGCGGTGATGACCTGGATGTCGACGGGGCCCGGGTCGAGTTCGGCGGGGACCGGCAGCCGCAGCACCGTGTCGCTGGGGTTGGCGAAGCCGCCGCCGGGCACCGGGACGAGCGGCACCGGGACCAGCACGTCGCCGATGCGTACGGTCGTCCCGGCCAGCAGGTCGGCGGCTTCGGCGCCGGGGGGCACGAAGCCGGAGCCGCGGATCTCCAGTTCGTCGCCGTACCGGATGGGGGAGTGCGGCGCGCCCGGCTCGCGGACCCGGACCACCGACTGGATGACCGGACGGCCGCCCTCGGTGAGCTTGGCGGCGGCGTAGCCGAGCGCGGAGATCGCCACCAGGGCGGCGAGTGCCCAGGGCGGGCTGGGCAGTTGGTAGGGGTCGCGGGTCAGCTGGACGGCGGCGAAGACGAGGGCGGCGGTGTTGACCAGGACGTACTGGGCCGCGGTGAAGCTGATGCCGCCCGAGTCGTCGGTGAGCGGGTCCAGGGCGCGCGGGCGCAGGGCGCGCACCTTCTGGGCGCGGAAGTGCCGTACCCGGTGCGCCACGGCGTGCCCGGTCCACAGGGCGACGGCGCAGCCCAGCGCGACCACGGTGAGCAGCCCGCCGCCGTGCGGCAGGTCGAGTCCGGCGCGCAGTTCGGCGCGGCGTGCGGGGTCGTCGGTGCCGGCGAGGGTGAGGGCGAGCGTGAGCACGGCGTACGCGGCGAGCAGCAGCCAGCCGGCCGCGACCGTACGGGAGGTGGAGACGCGGTTGTCCGGGCCGATCAGCGGCGCGAGCACGCCGCCGCGGTCGCGGTGCAGCCAGGCCACGGCGGTGAGCGGCGCGGCGAGGAGCACGGCGGCGAGCAGCGCGGCGGTGCGCGGCAGGGTCCAGCCGGAGCCCATCGCGGTGAGTGCCTGGCCCAGGAGGAGGGCGAGGACCGCGGACCACAGCACGAGGGTGGTGCGCCGGGCGCGCAGCCGCAGCCAGGCGGGGCCCGCGGCGCGGGCCCGGTCGGCGACGGTGTGGGCGGCGGCGGTGAGTTCGTCGGAGACCCACTGCCGGGTGGCCTCGGGGGAGTAGGCGAGGGCTTCGGGTATGCCGTGGCCGGCGGCCAGGCGTTCGCGCTCGGCGCGGAACGCCCGCTCGGCGCGCCGGTGGTCGGCGCGGGCCGCCAGCGGGCAGTCGCCTTCTGGAGCCGGCTGCACGGACACGATGGGTTCCCTCCCCCGCCTGCACTGTGGGAGGGAAATTCTGCCCTATCCGGGGCGGTTCACATCACGCGGGCCGGGTCGCGGTGACGAAGGGCATGGAGTCCACCGGGGCGGTGCGGACGGGGGTTCCGGGGCGTGAGGCGTGCACGATCTGGCCGTTGCCGATGTACATGCCGACATGGGTGAGACCGGAGTAATAGAACACCAGATCACCGGGGGCGAGTTGGTCGCGGCTGACCTTGGTGCCGGCGCCGGACTGGCTCTGGCTGGTGCGCGGGAGGGAGACACCGGCGGCGGACCAGGCGGCCTGGGTGAGCCCCGAGCAGTCGTACGCGTCGGGTCCGGTGGCGCCCCAGCCGTACGGCTTGCCGAGCTGGGCGAGGGCGTAGGCCGTGGCGGCCTGTGCGCGGGGGCCGGCGGCCGGGGCCGGGGTGGTGCCGGCGGGGGTGGCGGTCGTACGCGCGTCCGTAGCGGCGCCCGGTGCGCCGGTGCCGTGGGACTCCCGGGCGAGCAGCTCCCGCTGTTCCCGCTCGGTGAGGGTCGCCAGCAGGTCCTCGGCCTCGGCGAGCTTGGCCTCCACGGTGTCCCGTTCGGCCTCGGCCTCCTCGCGGGCGCCGGTCAGCTCGTCCCGTACGTCGGCGGCCTCGGCCCGCAGCCGTTCGAGGTCGAGCAGCTGCTGCCGGGCGCCGGACAGGGCGTCGGCCTGCCGGTCGCCGCTGCGGTCCATGGTGGCGGCGCGGGCCAGGTACTCGTCGGGGTCGGAGGAGAGCGCCAGCTGGACCTCGGGCGGCAGCCCGCCGGCCCGGTACTGGGCGGCGGCGTGCGAGCCCAGGGCCCGGCGGTAGCCGTTGAGCCGGTCGGTGCTGCTGTCGGCGGCCAGGCTGATCCGTTCGAGGTCGCGTTCGGCCTGCTCGGCGGCCTCATTCGCGGCGTGGTGGCGCTCGGTGGCCTGCTCGGCCTCGTGGTGCAGGGTGTCGACCTGCTCGCGTACCTCCGCGGTGCCCGGCCCCTGAGCGGCGGGGTCGGCCAGCGCCGTACCGCCGCCGGCCACCGCCGCCGAGGCCGCGCCGGCCAGCGTGAGGGTGGCGGTGGTGCGCACGGCGCCGCCGGAGCGGGGCCTGCGGTGGCCGGCCGGGGTGCCGGTCCCGGCGCCGGCGGCCGGGGTGGTGGCGGTGACGGGGGATCTGCGCCACGGGTAGCTGGGGGAGCCGGGCTTGCGATGCTGGGCCATGGCTGAGGACGCTAGGCGGGCCGGGTACCGCTACGGAGCCACTAGAACGGGATTGGCGGCAAACGCTCGATCGGTGATCGATGGTGACCGCTTCACTCCGGGTGATCTGGCCGGGTCGGTTCGCTCTTGACGATGGGTGTGATGGTCGTCACGCGGCGTCGAGAAGCTGGTCGATGGTGTCGCGGAACGTGTCCATGGACTGCGCCCCCACGATCGGATGACCGTTGACGAGAAAGGCCGGCGTGGTGGTGGCGCCGAGCTCGACCCCCTCCTCGGCGTCCGTGGCCACCGCCTCGTCCGCCTCCGGGGACTCCATGTCGGTGAGCATCCGCTCCACGTCCGGCACCCCCGCCGCCTCCGCCAGCTCCCGCAGGCCCTCCTCGGAGAACCGGCCGGTGTCCCGGTGGAACTCGTCCGCGAACGCCGCGTCGTAGAACTCCCAGAACCGCCCCTGCTGCCCGGCCGCCCAGGCGGCGCGCGAGGCGGCGTCCGACTCGGGACCGTAGACCGGGAAGTTGCGGAACTCGATGCGCAGCGCCCCGGCGTCCACGTACTCCGCGATCAGCTCGTGGTGCACACCGCGGGCGTGGGTGCCGCTGAACGCCGACTGGAAGTCGCTGTACTCGATCATGACCACCGGCGCGTCCGCGTCGCCCATCGCGAGCGGGTCCTCCGCGTCGCGGCGGGCCAGGGCGAGGGCCGGGTGCCCCTCGGGGAGCGGCAGGACGGTGCCCTCCTCGGGGATCGGGTTCCGCTGGTTGTCGGCGGTGCTGTTGCCGCTGCTGAACAGCGCGGCCATCGCCCCGAAGACCAGCACCAGGATGAGCACCCCCGCCAGCACCGCGAAGGTCAGCGGGCGCTTGCGCACCGCGTACGGGCGCTGCTGCTGGGCGGCGGGGCGCCGGGCGGGCTTGGACGGCCGGGACGAGGGCATCGCAGGACCTTCTGAGGCTGGGGGAGAGTGTGCACACGCTTCCTGCCGAGCGTAATGCGGGGGCCTGTTTTTCCGGGAAAAGGGGGTGCGTACGCTGCGCGGCATGGACGTACTCATCCACATTTTCGTCGCCCTGCACATCATCGGTATCGCGGCCCTGCTGGGTGGTTTCCTCACCCAGATGAAGGCGATGGGCAAGGGCGAGGCCCGGATCGTTCCCGGCATGCTGCACGGCGCGGCGACGATGCTGGTGACGGGCCTGGTGCTGGTCGGCCTGAACCAGGCCGACGACAACGAGGTCAACAACACCAAGATCGCCGTGAAGCTGGCCCTGCTGCTGGTCCTGAGCGTGCTGGCCTACATCAACCGCGACGAGGAGAGGCTCTCCGCCCCCGTCTTCGGCACCATCGGCCTGCTGACCACGGCGAACATCTTCATCGCCACGCTGTGGTGAGCCGGCGCCCGGCCGCAAACCGGTTGCCCGGGGCGGGCCCCGGGCGGTGTGATCGGTGCCATGGCCAAGAGTGCGGACGTCACCCGGAATCGGCGGTACTGGGACGGGATCGGCGCCGACGCGCACGGACCGGTGGCGCGGGCGCACTGGGAGGCCGCTGAGCCCAGCTGGGGCCTGTGGGGGACGCCGGAGGCGCGGGCGGGGGTGATCCCGGCGGACATCGCCGGGCAGCGCGCCATCGAGCTGGGCTGCGGTACGGGCTATGTCTCGGCCTGGCTGGCGCGGGCCGGGGCCCGGGTGGTGGGGGTCGACGTCTCGGCGCGGCAGCTGGAGACGGCGCGGGCGCTGCGGGACGAGTTCGGCCTCGGCTTCGCGCTGGTGCAGGCGGACGCGGGGCGGGTGCCCTGCCGGGACGGCGTGTTCGACTTCGCGATCAGCGAGTACGGGGCCTCCCTGTGGTGCGACCCCCAGCACTGGATCCCGGAGGCGGCGCGGCTGCTGGCGCCCGGCGGGCGGCTGGTGTTCGTGCGGCCGTCACCGCTGTTCGCGATGTGTCTGCCGGAACGGGGCGAGGTGGGGCCGGAGTTGCTGCGCCCGCTGTTCGGGCTGCGGCGGCTGGAGTGGCAGCGGGGTGCCACCGAGTTCAACCTGCCGCACGGGGAGTTGATCGGGCTGCTGCGGAAGACCGGCTTCGAGGTGGAGGAGCTGCTGGAGCTGGCGGCGCCCGAGGGAGACCCGGGGACGCGGTGGTTCAGCGATGACAGCACGGTGGAGCCCGAGTGGGCGCGGCAGTGGCCGACCGAGGAGATCTGGAAGGTGCGCCGCGCCGGGTGACGCGCCTGGCGGCGTGCCGGTTGACATGTCCAACGACGCCTCGTGCGACGCGGCGTTCTTCGCGCTGCCGCGGATCCACCCCTCCGACGCCCCCGATGTCGTCGACGCGATCCACGTCGTGCGGCACGTCCTGATGCAGCGCCCCGCCCACCGGCAGTACCGCCGGTGGGGTGAGGAGGAGGAAAGCGGCCCCGCTAGCTGAGTTCCGCCGCCAGCAGATCCATCAGCAGCCCGTCGTGCCACTCGCCCTCCGGGCCGCGCTCGTACTGCCGCATGATGCCCACCGGCCGGAACCCGACCTTGCGGTAACAGGCGATGGCCGCCGCGTTGTCCGCCGCCGGGTCGATCACCAGCCGGTGGTGGCCGAGGTCCGTGACGAGGTGCCGGGCGAGGGTGCGGACCGCGTCGGTGCCCACCCCGCGCCCGTGCACCGCCGGATCGACATAGATGTCGATGCCCGCGTGCCGGTAGTCCGGCTCCGACTCCTCGTGCCACTGGACCGCCCCGGCCACCGCCCCCGCGTACTCGATGACCAGCACGGTGGTGCCCGGCTCGGCCAGGTCCTCGTGCACCGCCGCCACCAGGTCCTGTCCGCCGCGCCACCGCGCGTAGACCTCCGGGGTGTCCCGGATCGCGGCCAGCGCCGGGATGTCCGCGTCCGTCACCGGTCGCAGGGTCACCTGTTCCCCGCGCAGGATCATCGCCATGCACTCCATCGTGCCAGGCTGGCCGACATGAGCGAGGAGTTGCGCCCGAGCGCACGCACCGAGGCCGCAGGCTGGATCGGCCCCCGGCTGGGCGGGGAGTTCGGGGCGGCCAGGCGTACGGTGCCCGGCGGTTTCGCCGCCTACGCGCGGATCTTCCACCCCGCCGGTGACCACACCTGGGCCGAGGTCGCCGCCGCCACCGGGCGGCGGGCGCACCCCCTCATGCAGTGGCACGCCCTCGTCGGTCTGCCGGATCCGTACTCCTCGCGCGACCCGTTGTGGGACGGAGACCGGCCGGAGCCGGGGCTGCTGGAACCGGACACGTTCGCGCGGCTGCGCACCGTACTCGCCCGGCACACCGGCACCGCGGACGCGTGCTGGTTCGGGCTGTGGGAGGGCTACGGCGGCGTGGACATCCCGCCCGCGGCAGCGGCCCTGCCACTCGTCGAACTGCCGGGCCGCGCCTACCTGCTGCTCGGCGGCGCGCTGGAGGCGGCGTGGCCGCACTGGTTCAACGGGCAGTCGCCCAACCTCTGCTGGCCCCAGGACAGGGCCTGGTGTGCGGCCTCCGAGATCGACTTCGACTCGACCCTGGTGGCGGGCAGTACGGCGCTGATCGGCGAGCTGCTGCGCGCGCCGGGCCTGGAGGTGGCGGCCATCGGACCGGACGACTCCCTCGCGTTCGACGCCGACCGGATCAACGCTCCACCGGGATCCGCGGGTTCGCCGGACGCGGGCACGCGTGGCCGGTCATGGCCGAGGTGGTGGCGTAGCCGATGACCTCATCCATCCGCTGCCGGGTGCGCAGGAGGGAGGTGATCTGCGCGTCGATGCGCTCGCGTTCGGCCGCCAGCCGGTCCAGCGTCCCCGGGTTCGCCCTGCCCTCCACCACGCACGGCAGCAGGTCCAGTACGGCCCGGCTCGACAGCCCGGCCGCGTACAGCTGCTGGATCAGGACCACCCGGTCCACCGCGCTCTCCAGGTAGTGACGCTGCCCGCTGGTGCTGCGCTCGGAGGACAGCAGGTGCTGCTCCTCGTAGTAGCGCAGCGCCCGGACGCTCACCCCGGTCCGCTTCGCCAGTTCGCCGATCCGCACGGCTCTCGCCCGCCTCTCCCAGCCCGCCCGGGTGACCCCGGTCACAGAACTTGCCTCTGACGTCAACGTCAGGTTTTAGCGTAGCGGAGCAGTCAGCCAAACCCTTCTCTACGCCAAGGACAAGCTTGTGACCAGCATGTTCGACAGCTACCAGCTCGGTGGCCTCCGGCTTCCCAACCGCATCGTGATGGCCCCGATGACCCGGGCGCGCGCCACCGCGGACGGTCTGACGACGCCCGCCATCGCCACCTACTACGCGCAGCGCGCCACCGCCGGGCTGATCGTCAGTGAAGGCGTCGCCCCCAACGAACGCGGCCAGTCCAACGTCAAGGCGCCCGGCCTGTACACCGACGAGCAGGTCGCCGCCTGGCGCCCGGTCACCGACGCCGTGCACACCAACGGCGGCCGGATCTTCGCCCAGATCATGCACGGCGGGCGGGTCGGCCACGAGGCGGTCCAGGGCCACCAGCCGGTCGGGCCCTCCGCCATCGCCCTGGACGGCCAGGTGTACGCGGGCAGCGCGCTCGGCTTCCAGCCGGCGCCGGTGCCGTACGCCCTGTCCACCCGGGAGGCCGCAGCCGAGGCCCGGGTCTACGGGGAGGCCGCCCGGCGCGCCGTGGAGGCCGGTTTCGACGGCGTGGAGCTGCACGGCGCCAACGGCTACCTCATCCAGCAGTTCCTGTCCTCCGGCGCGAACCACCGTACCGACGTGTACGGCGGCTCGATCACCGGCCGGATCCGGTTCGCCGTCGAGGCGGTGGAGGCGGCGGCCGACGCCATCGGCGCCGACCGGGTCGGGCTGCGGATCTCGCCCGGCGGCACCGCCTGGGACACCGTGGAGGAGGACATCCCGCAGCTGTACGGAGCGCTGACCGAGGCGCTCGCGCCGCTCGGGCTCGCCTACCTGCACACCCTGGTCACCACCGACGACGACACCCTCATCGGGCTGCGCAAGGCGTGGCCCGGCACCTTCCTCGTCAACCCCTCCGAGCAGATCGGGCCGGTCGAGGCCACCCGGGAGGGCGGCGAGGAGTGGCTGGCCAAGGGCGCCGATCTGATCAGTTACGGGCGCAAGTACCTGGCCAACCCCGACCTGGTCGAACGCTTCCGCACCGGCGCCCCGCTGGCCCCCACCCCCGAGCACATGACCTTCTACCAGGACGACACCGCGTTCATCAGCTACCCCAGCGCGCAGTACGCGTAGCCGGGTGGGGTGAGCGGGTGAGGGCCTTGCGGGTTCGGTGGGCATCGCGCCGTCCACCGCCGTCCACCGGGAGGCCCTCGTGTCCCGCCGTCATGGCCCGCTGACGGCAGTGCGGACACCGGGGACGCCGGGCCGGGCGACCTCCGGGACATCGCGGACGTCAGGGGCGGAGCGTCTCCCCGGAGCGCACGGCGTCGGCGATCCAGGCGTAGGGGAAGGAGTCGTGGTCCTCCTCGGCGGTGGTCCCGTTGATCGCGGCCACCAGGGCCACGTACCGGCCGTGCGTGGTGTCGTAGACGGGGCCCGTGGAAGCGGCATCCTCGTCGGCGACCTGGCGCAGGATGTCGGGCACCCGCTCGTACGCGCTCGCCAGCCGGTCCCGTACCTCGGGGGTGAGCGGCGTGTCCGAGAGCGCGGTGGCCGCCTCCAGGAAGCGGGTGACCGCCTCCTGGACCCACGGTGAGCGGGGAGACTGACCGGCGCGGTGTGCGGCGAGGATCTCCTCCATGACCGCGGCTCCGCCCCCGTGCATGAAGTCCTGGAACGGCTCGGTCGTGATGGCGCGGGTCTCCGGCGCGCTGTAGGTGTCTTCGAGGTAGGCGCGGACCGCTGCGCGGAACTCCGGTTTCCGCACCAGGTCGGCGAGCTCGATCCAGGCCTCCAGCTGGGCGGGCGTGGGATCGGCGGGCAGCACGGGGCGCATCGCCCGCAGCCGGTCCACGAAGCTCTCGGGGACGTCCAGATCCCGGCCGACGTCGTTCCAGAAGTCGTCGATGACCTCCTCGCGTTCCTCGTCGGTCATCGAGACGAGCCTGCGCATCAGGTCGGCCTGGGCGGTGGTGGCGCCCTGGGTGATCAGGGCCCGCAGCACCGCCCGTCTGGCGCTCAGGGTGCGTGCCTGGCCCTCGACGATCTCCAGGTGGGTGGTGAGCAGCTCGTGCAGGGTCGTGCCGCCGTCGAGCAGGCGGCGGATCTCGTGGAGTTCGGTGTCCAGTTCGCGCAGCGTGCGCACGAGTTCCAGCCGGGCGATGGCGTCGATGTCGTACATCCGCTGGCCGGCGCCGTTCAGATGGGTGGGCTCGACGAGGCCGGTGTCGGCGTAGAACCGGACGGCGCTCACGCTCAGGCCGCTGCGGCGCGCGGCATCGCCGATGAGATACAGCTCGTGTTCGTTCACGTCGCCACTGTCGTACCTCAAGCCGCTTGAGGCGCAACCCGGCCGTCGCCGCTGACCTGTCCGGCCCGCGCCGTGCGGACGAGCAGCATGAACGTCCCGGCGAGCAACCGCGCCCCAGCCATCCCAGCGCGAAGTACGCGTGGGTGGCCTGATCCGGCGGGCCCGCCGTAATTCGCTCGCGGCCGGGCCGGGTGAGCCACTACACCTGGCGGACGTGATCGAAGTCGAAGGACTGGTCAAGGAGTTCCGCCGTCCACGGCGCGTAGAGGGGCCACTGGGCGGTCTGCGGACGCTGCTCACCCGGCAGTACGTCACCACCCGCGCCGTGGACGGCGTCTCCTTCGCCCTGGCCGAGGGCGAGTTCGTCGGCTACCTCGGGCCCAATGGGGCGGGCAAGTCCACCACGATCAAGATGATGACGGGCATCCTGCGGCCCACCGCCGGAACGGTGCGGGTGGGCGGCACCGTCCCCTGGCAGGACCGGGAACGGCACGCCCGCACCATCGGCGTCGTCTTCGGTCAGCGCACCCAGCTGTGGTGGGACCTGCCGCTGCGCGACTCGCTCGATCTCATCGGCCGGCTGTACGGGGTGGACCGGGCCCGGCACCGTGCCGTGCTCGCCCGGTTCACCGAACTGCTGGGCCTCGGCCCGTTCCTGGACACCCCGGTCCGGCAGCTCTCCCTCGGCCAGCGCATGCGCGGCGATCTGGCCGCAGCCATGCTGCCCGAGCCGCGCGTGCTCTTCCTCGACGAACCCACCATCGGCCTGGACGTGGTGGCCAGGGAACGCATCCGCGCCTTCCTCGCCACCCGCAACCGCGAGGACGGCACGACCATCGTCCTCACCACCCACGACCTGGACGACGTGGAACGGCTGTGCCGGCGCATCGTCCTCATCGACGGGGGCCGGGTGCTGTACGACGGCGATGTCGCGCGGCTCACCCGGCGGTACGCCGTGGGACGGCGGCTGGTCGTGCAGTTGGGCGAGGGAACACGGTGGCACGGCGTCACGCTGCCCGGGGTCCTCCGGGAGGACGGCGAGGACGGCGAGGACGGCGAGGCTGGCGGGGGCGGCGGAACGGAGGCCGAACCCGGGCGCGTCACGCTGCGCTTCGACCCCGCCCGTACCCCGGCCGCCGAGGTCATCGCGGCGGTACTCGCCCGGCACGAGGTCACCGACCTCTCCCTTCCGGCGCCCGGCCTGGAGGGCGTCGTCCACCGGATATACGCAGCCCGCGAGGCCGACCCGTGCTGACGCGGCGGCAGAAGTTCGCCGCCTGCCGCGCCATGGCCCACCTGCATCTGCGCGGCCAGCTGATCTACCGCGGGGACTTCCTGCTGCGCATGCTCGGCCTGCTGATCCAGGTGGCCCTGCTCGCCCTCGTCTGGCGCGCGATCTACCCCGAGGGGGAGGCCGTCTCCCTGGAGACCCAGCTCGCGTACGTCACCTACGCCGCCGTGCAGAACTGGGCGTTCACCCCGCCGGGGCTCGCTCCCAGCGCCATCCCGCAGCGGGTGCGCGAGGGCAGCGTGGTTTTCGATCTGGCGCGGCCCCTCGGCTTCCCGGCCCAGATGCTCTCCGCCCAGGCCGGGGTCACCGCGGCCCTGTTGCCCCTCGCGCTGCTCGCCCTGCCCTTCGCCATCCTCGTCGGCGGCGCGCAGGCACCCGCCTCGGCCGTGGCCGTCCTGGCGTCCGTGGTCAGCCTGGTGCCCGCGCTGCTCAACGCGCTGCTGCTGGCGGTGCTCGTCTCGATGGTCTGCTTCTGGACGCTGGAGATGACCGGCATCTTCATGATCCACCGGGTGGTGGCACAGTTCTTCGCGGGCGCGCTGGTGCCGCTGTGGCTGATGCCGCCCTGGCTGGCGGGGCTGGCCCACGTGCTGCCGTTCCAGACCATCACCTACACGCCGATCGCCCTCTATCTGGGCCGGATCGAGGGGACGGGCCCGGTACTGGGAGCGCTGGCCGTGCAACTGGGCTGGACGGTGGCGCTGTGGCTGCTGCTGCGGTGGGTGTGGGCGCGCGCCCACCGCCGGGTCGTCGTGCAGGGCGGGTGAGCGGGCCGTGACCTTCGTCCGCACGTATCTGCTGCTCGCCGGGGCCGCCTACCGGGCGCAGCTCCAGTACCGGAGCAATCTGCTGCTCACCCTCGCGGGCGGCGTCGCGTACCAGGGCACGGGGCTGCTCTTCCTGTGGGTCATCACCTCACGGTTCGGGGATCTCGGTGGCTGGAGCATGGCCGAGATCGCCTTTCTGTACGGCATGCGGGTCACCTCCCATGGGCTGCTGGTCGTTCCCACCAGTCAGCTGCACCATCTCGATGTGGCCATCCGTACGGGAGAGTTCGACCGCTATCTGGTGCGCCCGGCCGGCGTGCTCACTCAACTGCTGTGCCGCCAGGTTCATCTGCCGACCCTCGGTGACCTGGCCACCGGTATCACCGTCCTGGTGCTGGCGGCCGGACCGGCGGGTTTCACGCCCACCCCCTCCGCGCTGCTCTATCTCGTCCTGGCCCTGATCGGCGGCGCGATGGTGGAGGGTGCGCTGCAACTCGCCTGCGCCTCCTTCTCCTTCCGGATGCTCTCCAACCTGGCGCTGCGCGGCCTTCTCGACGACCTCATGAACACGTTCGGCGGCTACCCCCTGAAGGCGTTCCCGGACGCGGCCCGGCTGGCGCTGACGTACCTCGTACCGGTGGCGTTCGTCGCCTATCTGCCGGCCGGGGTGCTGCTGGACCGGACGGACGGCCTGCACGTCACCGCCTGGCTGGCCTACGGTGCGCCGCTGGCGGGGCCACTGCTGTACGCGGCGGCGTACGCGCTGTGGCGCGGGCAGCTGCGGCACTACGCGGGCTCGGGCACCTGAGGCTCACGCGTGCGCATGTGCGCACCCGGTCCTCCTAGAATGCCGGGTGAGGGAAGGGGCGAGGTCATGGCAGATGCGCACGGTTCGCAGGAGCGCGGCGGCGGTGGTGCCGGTGGCGGCGAGCGGCTGGATATCGCGGTGTCCGTCCTGGCGCTGCTCGCGGACCGCACCCGGCTGGGCCTGATGGAACGGCTCGGCCGGGGCGAGGCCGATGTCACCACCCTCACCGAGGCCACCGGGGCGGCCCGTACCTCGGTGAGCCAGCATCTGGCGAAGCTGCGGCTGGCCGGTCTGGTGGTCACCCGCAAGGAGGGGCGGCGCGTGGTGTACGGGCTGGGGCACGGGCACCTGCGGCGCCTGGTGGACGAGGCGCTGAACGTCGCCGATCACCAGATCGGGGCGCTTCCGCCGCACGAGTAAAACATCACGTGCATACGTGTGCACATATTGACTATGCTGATCCGGTCGTCCCGCGCCGACCGGAGGAGGCCCGCGTGCTGAGTGTGCTGCGCCATCGCACCTACCGCCGCCTGTTCACCGCCCAGCTGGTCGCCCTGGCCGGCACCGGCCTGGCAACGGTCGCGCTGGCGCTGCTCGCCTACGACCTCGCCGGGCGGAACGCCTCGGCCGTACTCGGCACCGCGCTCGCGATCAAAATGGTCGCGTACGTCGTGATCGCCCCGCTCGCCGGAGCGCTCGCCGGGCGGATACGGCCCCGGGCCCTGCTGGCCGCGATGGACCTCGTCCGGGGCGGCGTCGCGCTCGCGCTGCCCTTCGTGACCGAGATCTGGCAGGTCTACGTCATGGTTGCGCTCCTCCAGACGGCATCCGCCGCCTTCACCCCCGTCTTCCAGGCCACCATTCCCCAGTTGCTGCCCGACGAGGAGGACTACACCCGGGCGCTGTCCCTCTCCCGCCTCGCCTACGACCTGGAGAACCTCCTCAGCCCGGCGCTCGCGGCGGCGCTGCTCACCGTCATCTCCTACGACTGGCTGTTCGCGGGCACCACGGCCGGGTTCCTCGCCTCCGCCGCCCTCGTCCTGTCCACGGTGCTGCCCAAGCCGGTCCCGGTGGAACGCAGTGGCGGGACGGTGACATTCGGCGGGCGGCTGTTCCGGCGCACCCCGCGCCTGCGGGCGCTGCTCGCCCTCGACCTCGCGGTGGCCTCGGCCGGGGCGATCGTCTACGTCAACACGGTCGTCATCGTCCGCGATCACTTCCAGCACCCGGCCGGCGCGGTGTCGCTGGCGCTCGGCGCGTACGGAGCCGGGTCCATGGCCGTCGCACTGGCGCTGCCCCGCATCCTGGCCACCCGGGGCGACCGCCCGGTCATGCTGACCGCCGCGTTCACCCTGCCCCCGGCCCTCGCCGCCGTCGCCGCACTGACCGCCGCCGCCCCCGGCACCCCGACCTGGGCGGCGCTGCTCGCGGCGTGGGCGCTGATCGGGGCGGCGTCCGCCGCCGTCCTGACCCCGGGCGGCCGGGTGCTGCGGCGCTCCGCCGCCGAGGCGGACCTGCCGGCCGCGTACGCCACCCGGTTCTCGCTCTCGCACGCCTGCTGGCTGCTGACGTACCCGCTCGCCGGATGGCTGGCGGCGGGTGCCGGTATCCCCGTCACGGCGATGGTGCTCGGGGCCCTGTCCCTGGCCGCCGCCCTCACGGCCACGGCCGCCTGGCCGGCCCGCGACCCCGCCCGCATCGCCCACGTCCACCCCGACCTGCCTCCCGGCCACCCCCACCTGTCCAGCGGCGGCCGGCGCCACACCCATCACTACGTGATCGACACGCACCACCCGGCCTGGCCCTGACCGCCGGCTATTCGACGCGGGCAGTCCGGACGAGCAGCAGCACGAACGCCCCGGCGAGCACGGCGAGCCAGAAACACAGCGTGGCCGCGCCCTTTATGTAGACCAGCCGCCCACAGCCGGTGCACCGCCTGCCCTCCGCGCATTTCACGAGCGCTTGATGCCGGCACGGCGCAGTGATCACGACGCCCCCCGTGCTCGGTCGATCTCCTGCAACCGAGCCGGCCGCAGATCGGCGGCGGTGGCCCGCCAGTGGACGTCGGGATCGTCGAGCGCCCGCAGGTCCAGCGGCAGCCCGCACGTGGCGGCGAACATCACCTCGCCCACCCGGTTCTGCCGGTCGCTCCACAACGCCATCCCCGGCAGCACGGCCGGACGCAGCGCCCCGGCGAGCAACTGCGACCCGACGCGGCGCGCGACGGGCACGCGCATCCCCAGGATGTTGATGACCGGCGGCGCGGACCCGACCTTCACCTCCTGCACGGCGGTGGGCGGAACATCCAGCAACGCCAGCAGATCCCGCAACTGCCGCACCACCCGCTCCCCCTCGCGGCTCACCGCCCGCCCTTCCGCACCAGCGCGGCGAGCGCGCCCGCCACCTCGGGCGTGCAGCGCCCGAGTTCCACCAGGGGCCGTACGGACGACCCACTGAACGTGTGCAGGTCGACGTCCAGCGAGGGCAGCACCACCCCTCGCGCCCTGAGCGCGTCGCGGAGATCGTCAACAGCACGCTGCGCGGCCTGCCGTGACGCTGTGAGATCAGCCGTGCTCATGGTGCCTGTGGTGACCGGTTCCGCTGCCATGAACGATGCCCCTTTCGTGGGGGGTTGGTTCGGATGGCTATCAGCGTGCCGTCGCGACACCTACCGTGACCAGGGAATCGCTGTCGGGAGTCGGCAATCGACGACGAGGGAGTGTGCAGTTCCATGGCACCGAGGAAGCCGTTCTCAGGTCATCAGGGCAAACCGTCGGCGAGCAGGATGCTGGCGGAGGAACAGGCGCGACTGCGCGCGGAGCGGGGGTGGTCCTATCGCGAGCTGAGCCAGAAGGTGCGGTTCGACCACACGTACCTGCACGAGATGGAGACGGGCAAGACACTCGGCAGCCCGGAGGTGATCCGGGCGCTGGACGAGGTCTACGGCACGGGTCCGCACCTGTCGCAGCTGCGGGAGCTGGCCCGGGACAGTGCATTCCGGGATAAGTACCAGCGCTATATGCAGCTCTCGGGTCAGGCTCGAGTGATGCACAAATACTCGGTGAGCGTAGTACCCGGTCTGCTTCAGACCGAGGCGTACGCACGGGAGTTGCTTCTGGCCGCTCAGCCCATGTGTGGAGACGTTGAGGACCAAGTGGCGGCGAGGCTCGGTCGTCAAGAACGGCTCTTCGGCAAGGAGCCCACCGATTTCCGGGCCATTCTTGATGAGGCGGTGCTCCACCGGCAGCTCAGCAGTCCGGGGGATTGGCATGCCCAGCTGGGGCATCTGCTGGAGATGGCGCGCCGCCCGAACGTCACGATCCAGGTGCTCACCTTCTCTGTTGGGATCCACGGTCTCACCAACACGGACACCATGTTGATGTGGATGCCCAATGGGCGTCCCATCGGCTACGTGGAGACTGGCTACTCGGGCGATCTGACGGAAGATCCGCCCTCTTTTGAGCGCTTGCGGCTGGCTTACGATCGGCTACGCGACCTAGCGTTGTCGCCACCGGCATCTGTGGCGTTCATTGAGCAGCTGATGGAGGACATTCCATGCGTTCCTACGGAACCGACATGAGCAACGCTGTGTGGCGCAGGTCCAGCTACAGCAACCAGGACGGCGGTGACTGCGTCGAGGTGGCGGACGGTTGCCCCGGTGTGCTTCCCGTCCGGGACAGCAAGAATCCTGGTGGGCCGATCCTCCGCTTCGGTCACGCCGAATGGGCGTCGTTCGTGGCTCGGATTCGCGCCGGTCGGTTGTGACGTCGTGGCTTCCCGCGCTGCTGGGGTCCACAATCGGTGGGATGTCGACACCACAGCGCATTGATGAACACGATGTCAGGGATTGGCGGCGGTCCAGCCACAGCAACCAGGACGGCGGTCAGTGCCTCGAGGTGGCCGACGGCCACCCCGGCGTCCTGCCGGTCCGGGACAGCAAGTGGCCCGACGGGCCCGTCGTCCGCTTCGCTTCCGCCCCGTGGTCTGCCTTTGTCGCGGCCCTGCGGGCCGGGCGGCTCTGAGTTCGACGGAGAAGCTCTTGATCACCGAGCAGGCCCGGGCGGATGCCCGGCTGGTCTGGGCGTACCACCGCATGGAGCACGAGGCGCGACCCTGCGACGTGGTGATCGGGCTGGGGAGTCATGATCTCGGAGTCGCCGATGTCGCCGCCGGGTTGTACCTGCGGGGGCTGGCGCCGGTGGCGCTGTTCACCGGAGGGAACAGTCCGACGACCCGGGCGCGGATGCCGCGCGGTGAGGCCGTGCACTACCGGGAGCGGGCGATCGCGCTCGGGGTGCCCGAGGACGCCATCCTGCTGGAGCCCCGGGCGTCGAACACCGGCGAGAACATCGCCTTCTCCCGCACCGTCCTCGCCAACGCCGGCCGTTCCGTCTCCTCCGTGCTGCTGGTCAGCAAGCCGTACGAGGAGCGCCGGGCGCACGCCACCGCGCGCAAGGTCTGGCCCCAGGTGGAGGTGGTCAGTGCCTCCGCGCTCGTGGACTACGACGGGTACGTATCCGCCCTCGGTGACGAACGGCTGGTCATCGACATGCTGGTGGGGACGCTCCAGCGGCTGATCACCTACCCGGAGCTCGGGTTCCTCGTCGGGCCGCCCGTACCCCCAGAGGTACGGGCGGCCTTCGAGCGTCTGTGCGCGTCGGGATTCGTGTCGCGGCTCAGCCGTTCAGCGCGTTGAGGAAGGCCGCCGCCACCGGGCCGGCGTCGCTGCCGCCCGAGCCGCCGTCCTCCAGGACCACCGCGAAGGCCAGATCCCGCTCGCCGAGGTAGCCGATGATCCAGGCGTTGGTGGACAGTTCGCCGTCCGCGTTCTCGAACTCCGCCGTCCCCGTCTTGCCGTGCGGCACCCCGGGCACCTCGCGCAGCGCCGACGCCGACCCCTCGGTGACCGTCGCCCGCATCATCGTGCGCAGGCCCTCCACCGTCTGCGGGTCGAGCGTGGCCGTGGCCTCGTGCCGTTCCCGCACGGCGTCCGGGACGAGGACCGGCTGCCGGAACGTCCCGTCCGCGACCGTCGCCGCCACCGACGCCATCACCAGCGGGCTGGTCTGCACCCGGGCCTGGCCGATGAGGGAGGCGGCCAGCTCGTTGTCGTTCTCCGCCACCGGAACGTTGCCGTCGTAGGTGGCCGCGCCCACGTTCCACTCCGTGCCGATGCCGAACGCCTGTGCCGTCGTGTGCAGGGAGTCGTTCGCGAGCCGGTCGCGGTTCTCGATGAGCGCGGTGTTGCAGGAGGCCGTGAACGCCTCGTGCAAGGTGGTGTCCGGGCCCAGCTCGAACTCGTTCTGGTTCTCGTAGCGGAACCCGTCGACGGTCGCGTACTTCGGGCAGCCGACCACGTCGCCGGGCGTCAGGCCGCCCTCCAGCAGTGCCGCCGCCGTCACCACCTTGAAGGTGGAGCCCGGTGCCAGCTGTCCGGTCAGCGAACGCGCGAAGCCGTCGACGGGCCAGTCGGCGGCGGCCAGCACCTCGCCCGTCGAGGGCCGGACGGCGACGATCGCGCCCTCGCGCCCCGCGTCCTCCAGCGCGGCCTCGGCAGCCCGCTGCGCCGCCGGATCGATGGTCGTGGTCACCGGCTCGCCGGGCTCACCGCCCTCCCGCTCGTACAGGGTCTCCAGTGCGGCGCCCGACTCCCGGTCGGCGATGACCACGGCGGCCGACGCCGTACCCGCGAGCTGTTCGTCGTAGCGTTCCTGGAGTCCGGACACCCCGGCCCCGCTGCCGTCCACGCCGCCGACCACGGCCCGGGCCGCGTGCGCCAGTTGGCGGCTGCCCTCGGCGAACTGGAGACCTTCCGCGGCCCGCAGGTCCTCCGCGTGTTCCTGGAAGACGCTGTCGCGCAGCGTCACCACCGGCACCGCCTCGTCCGGACCGGCCTCCGCGACCCGGTCGGCGAGCGCGTCGGTGTCGATCCCGGCGTCGAGCGCGTCCAGGGCCGCCCAGGCGGCGGGCGGATCGGTCAGCCGGGCCGGCCAGACACTCACCTCCCACACGGTGGACGGGCCGGCCAGCTCGCTGCCGTCCGCCGCGAGGACCGGCGCCCGCTCGGCCTCTCCGTGGGAGAGCACCAGCGTCTGGCCCTCGGCCAGCTGCGGGTGGACGAGGGCGGACTCCCACGTCACCTGCCAGCCGTCGTCCGCGCCGCCGGGGCGCAGCACGGCCTGCGTGTCGTAGGCCCAGGCGCCGAGGCCCGGCAGGGTGAAGGTGACGGTGAAGGGCACGGCCCACGCGTCCCCGCCGTCCTCCTCGCTGTCGGCGGCGACGGCTTCGCCCGGCGCGCCGAGCGTCAGGTCCTCGGCGCGCAGATTGTTCTCCACCGACTCCAGCAGCGACCGCGCCGCCTCCGGGTCGTCCGTGTATCCGGCGGCCCGCTCCAGCTCACCGGCCGCCCAGGCGTCCAGGAACCGCTGGGCTCCGGCGTTCGCCCGTTCGGCCGGGCTCCCGCCGTCGTCCCGGCGCAGCACCAGCATCACGGCCGCTGTCGCGAGGAGGACGAGTACGAGCGCGAGCGCGATCAGCCCGCTCCTCTTATATGTCCGGTTGGTCATGCGCCTCAGCATCGGCCGGTGCCGCGCGGCGGTCCAAGACACCATCGCGCGGTGTGATGCTGTTTCGGCATGGCGTCGGCGCGGCATCGGTGGCGCGCCGCCCCGCGCCGATCAGGATTCGAGAAGCCCGGATCCGCTCCGGACGGCTACCGTGAGTGGCACCGTGTACCCGCGACCACAGGAGCACGCCCCATGAGCAGCGCGCCGAAGTCCAGCGATCGGAAGAAGAAGACCACGTCCTCCGCGTCCTCGGGGGAGGGGTTCTCCGAGCAGGAGCGTGCGGCGATGAAGGATCGCGCCGCGGAGCTGAAGGCCGAGGGGCGCCGTGGCCGGGGCGCGGCCAAGGCCGCGGCGGAGGAAAAGGAGTGCCTGGCCAAGATCGCCGAGATGCCGGACGGGGACCGGGCGCTGGGCGAACGCCTGCACGCCATGGTCACCGAGGCCGCCCCGGAGCTCGCGCCGAAGCTCTGGTACGGGCAGCCCGCGTACGCCAAGAACGGCAAGGTCGTGTGCTTCTTCCGCAGCGGGCGGATGGACAAGGTCCGGTACACCGTCTTCGGCTTCAACGAGACGGCGAACCTCGATGACGCCAGCGGCCTGTGGCCGACGTCCTACGCCATCACCGACGAGCTGAGCGAGGCGGCGGAGGCATCCCTCCGGGATCTGATCACCAAGGCCGTCTCCTGACGCGGATCCCGGAGCCGTCGCCGGTGTGCGGCCGGACCTCCCCGCCCCCCGTGGGGAGGTCCGGCACCCGGAATGCGCGGTTGCCGTGGAAATACGGGTTCTCCCGGTCGGGCCGCTCCTAGCGTGGTCGAGGGCCGCGCGGTGCGGCCCAGTGAGCGCGCGAACGCCAGGGGGCACCATGAGCGCATACCGTCCGGACCGGCGCGGGGTACTGAAGGCGGCCGGCTCGATCACCGCCGCGATGGCGCTGGGCGGCGGTGCCGTCCTGGCCACGGCGTCGGCGGCGCACGCGGTCGGTGACGGCTTCGGGCTGCGGATCGTGGAGCGCAACGAGGCCAACGCCCGGATGAAGTACTACCGGTTCGCGACCGACGCGATCCAGTGGGACCCGGCCGTCAACGTGCTTCTGCCCGACGACTATCACACCAGCGGGCGCACGTACCCCGTCCTCTATCTCTTCCACGGCGGCATGGAGGACTTCAGGACCTTCGACACCGACCCCGGGCGTGACATCCGCGCCGTGACGGCCGGCAAACCGCTCATCGTCGTGATGCCGGACGGCGGCCCGGCCGGCTGGTACAGCAACCCCGTCAACTCGTTCACCGGGCCCCGGAACTGGGAGCACTTCCACATCAACCAGCTCCTCCCGTGGGTCGAGGCGAACTTCCGCACCTACGCCGAGTACGACGGCCGCGCGGTCGGCGGCTTCTCGATGGGGGGCTTCGGCGCGCTGAAGTACGCCGCCAAGTACTTCGGCCACTTCGCCTCGGTGAGCGCGCACTCCGGACCGGCCAGCCTGCGCCGCGACGACGGCGCGGTGGTGCACTGGGCCAACGTGTCCTCCGCCGCCGTGGAACTGGGCACCGGCACGGTCTACGGCGTGCCCTGGGACCAGGCCCGGGTCAGCGCCGACAACCCGGTGGAGCGGCTGGAGAGTTACCGCAACAAGCGGATCTTCCTGGTCGCCGGGACCAGCCCCGATCCGACCAACCCGTTCGACACCCTCAACGAGGTGCATGTGCTGGCGGGCCAGCGGGAGTTCCGGTCGCTGCTGACCGGGGCCGGTATCGGGCACGAAGGGCACGAGGTGGAGGGCGGGCACTTCGTCCGCCGGGACCTGCTGGCCGACGACATCAACGGCATCATCGGCCGGCTCCGCAAGGCGTAGCCCGGCACCCCGCACCGCCTCGCCCGCTGTACGCCTCGCCCCGGCCCGCCCCGAACGGCGCCGGGGCGAGGCGGCCTGCACCGGGGCGGCCTGCGGCGGGGCGGCCTGTCGCGGGGCATCACGTGAGCAGGCGCCGGCGGTAGCCCTCGGCCACCGCAGAGGCGCGGTCGCGCACGCCGAACTTGTCGTAGATGTGCTGCAGATGGGTCTTGATGCTCGCCTCGCCGATGAACAGCGCGGCGGCGGCCTCACGATTCGACCGGCCGTTCGCGACCAGTTGCAGCACTTCCCTCTCGCGGTCGGTCAGCGTGCCGGCGCCGGGCCTGCGCACCTGCCCCATCAGGTGCTGCATCACCGACGGCGCGAGTACCGGCTCTCCCCGCGCGGCGGCGCGGACGGCGCGCATCAGTTCCTCGGGCAGCGCGTCCTTCAGGAGATATCCGGTCGCACCCGCCTCGATCGCCGGCAGGACATCGCTCTCGCTGTCGAAGGTGGTCAGGATCAGCACGCGGGCACGCGGGGCCCGATCGCGCAGGGCCGCGGTCGCGGCGACGCCGTCCATCACGGGCATCCGCAGGTCCATGAGCACGACATCCGCCGCCAGCGACCGCGCGCGTTCGACACCCTCGGCGCCGTCCCCGGCCTCACCGACCACGACAATGTCCTCGGCGTCCGCGAAGGTGTCGCGAAGACCACCCCGCACGATCGGATGATCGTCGACAACGACCAGTCGAATCATCGGTCGAGCTCCCCCTTCGCTCGCGTGCCCCCGGGCGCGATCGCCGGAACGCGCGCACTGACGGACACCCCGTCACCCGGCGCGCCCTGCACCTCCAGGTGACCGCCGACCCCTCTGATGCGCTGGCGCATGCTCGTCAGGCCGAAGCCGGTGCCGACCTCGTCCGCGAACCCGCGTCCGTCATCGCGCACGTCCAACAGCACCTCGGTGCCCGTGTACGAGAGCGTGACACCGACGCGTGAGGCGTCCGCGTGCTTCGCCACGTTGGTCAGCGACTCCTGCGCGACCCGGAACAGAGACACCTCGATCGCCGGGCTCAGCGGCTCCCGCGTGCCGGTGACCTCCATGTGCGCGCTGGTCCCCTGCTCCCGCGACCACCGCTCGGTCAGCGTGCGCAGCGCGTCGGGGAGGTGCGCCCGCCCCAGCTCCCGGGGAGCGAGCGCCTGTACGGACCGCCTGGCCTCGGTCAGGCTGCTGCGCGCGAGCCGAAGCGCACGCCCCACGTGCTCCTCCGTCTCGCCCCGCACCCGCGCCGAACGCTCCGCCGCCTGGAGCTGCGTGATGATGCCGGCGAGGCCCTGGGCCAGCGTGTCGTGGATCTCTCCGGCCAGTCGCTGCCGCTCATCCTGCGCCCCGGCTTCACGGGCCTGGGCCACCAGTTGCGCGTGCAGTCCGGCGTTCTCGTGCAGGGCCGCCTCAAGCCGCTCGACGAGCGCCTCCCGCTTGCGTTCCTCCGGTTCGCTGCGCGCGGTCAGCACGATGCCCACCCCGATCGCCGCGGTCTGCACGGTGACGATCAGGATGAGCTCCGCGAGCGTCTGCGGGGTCGGGTCCTCCCACACACTCATCGCCGAGCCGTTGAGGGCCACGGAGGTGGTCAGGACTCCGAGCACCCCCAACGGCCACGGCTTGAGCATGTACGCGTGGAAGAAGCCCGCGACGGTGAAGACGAGGAAGATGTCGGAGTACGTCATGAGGGTGACGGACAGGGCCAGCAGTCCCACGAAGTACAGGCCCGCCGGCACGGGCCGCAGCGTCCTCCTCCTGAGGGGCAGCGTGTGCCCGAAGAGCACCCACAGCACCGAGGCCGCGACCAGCCCGAGGACGGACGCGCCCTCGGGCCAGAAGCGTTCACCGGAGGCCGGCAGCGTCCACGAGAAGTAGACCGCCGTCGAGATCGTCAGCAGCAGCCACGGTGTGACCAGCTGCAGCAGACCCCAGACCCGCAGTTGCTCCGCCTTCCAGGCCAGCCGGGAGCGGTGCGCGCTCTCCACCTCTTCCGCGATGGCGGATGCGTGCGTCCCGGAGCCCGGGTGCTCACCGGCCCCGGCATCCCGCATCATCGACTCCTACTCCCACCGGAAGAGCTTCGCGGCGATCGCGCTCGCGGTCACGGCGATGCCCGCCATTATGGCAATTTGCAGCCAGAACGGCTGGCCACCGGCGGTGGCCGTGACCTCGCCCGCCTCGGCGGACCACGCCGTGGTGAGAGCCTGCAACCCCGGCGGTATGAACTCGCCGACCGTGCGCAGCACATCGGGCATGAGGGCACGCGGCAGGAAGGCCCCGCCGAAGAACATGAGTGCGACGAACAGGAGAGTGCCGGTCTGGTTCGCGGCACCGCTCGTGGGGGCCACGGCCGCGGAGATCATGCCGATCCCCAGCAGCGCCGCGTAGCCGACGACGGAGGCGACGACGAACGCCAGCGGCCGCTCGGGCGGCGCGATGTCCAGCACCGCCCACGCGAGGAGGATCATGAGTGCCGCGGAGACGACCACCGAGGCGAACGCGACCATCATCTGCGCGAGCAGGACACTGCGCGGATGCACCGGGGTGGTCGAGAGCCTGCGCAGGATGCCGCGCTCCCGATACGTCGCGACCACCGCCGGGATGTGCTGCACGGCGATCATCACCATCCCGAACACCAGCGCCGTCGGCGCCCAGATGTCGATGGACCGGAGCCCCCCGTTCTCCGGCGACACCTCCCGGAGCGCCGGGACGGAACCCAGCCCGAGCAGGAGCCCCGCCGGGAACAGCACACCGAAGACGACGGTGGCGGAGTCCCGCAGGAAGAGTCCCGTCTCGACCTTGACCAACTTCAGCAGAGCAGGCATCAGTCCACCCTCGTGCCGGAGGATCCCGGCGTCTGCGGAGCGCGTCCGGTGAAGGCCACGAACGCGTCGTCGAGGCTGCGCTGGTCGACGCGGAGATCCTCCGCCACGACCTGCGCCCTGGCGAGGGCCCCCGCCACGCTGCTCAGCAACTGCCCCTTGCCGGTGACCAGCCAGCGTCCCCCGGTGATCTCGACACGGCTCACGTCGGGAAGATCGGTCAGAACACCCATGTCCAGCGGTTGGCTCACACGGAACCGGACCTGCTGCACCGGGCTCGACCGCGCGATCAGCCCCTCGGGCGTGTCCACGGCGGCGACCCGGCCACCGTCGATGACGGCGATCCGGTCGCTCAGGCGCTCCGCCTCATCCATGAAGTGTGTGACGAGGAGGATCGTGACGCCCGTGTCGCGAACCCGCTCGACGAGGCTCCAGGTGTCGCGCCTCGCCTGCGGATCCAGGCCCGTCGTGAGCTCGTCCAGAATCGCGATCCTCGGATTGCCGACGAGCGCGAGCGCGATCGACAGCCGCTGTTTCTGCCCGCCCGAGAGCGCCTTGTACCGCGTGTCGCGTTTCCCGGTCAGATCGAGGAGCTCCATGAGCTCGCGCCAGTCGGCGGGGTTCCGGTAGAAGGAGCTGTACAGGTCGAGGGCCTCGGCGACCTTGATCGCGTCCGGGAAGCTGCTCTCCTGGAGTTGCACGCCGAGCAGCTCACGCACCTCCGCCCGGTCCTTGACCGGGTCGAGTCCCAGCACCGAGATCGAGCCCGAGTCGGGCGTTCGCAGGCCGGCGATGCTCTCGACGGTGGTCGTCTTGCCGGCGCCGTTGGGCCCGATGATGCCGAAGATCTCCCCCTCTTCGACGGTGAAGGAGACATCCTCCACGGCAACGTGCCGCCCATAACGTTTGTGCAGATGTCGCACGTCCAATGCGGTCATGCGGCGACGCTACGAGCGCACCCCACCCCGCCACATCGACCACAACGCCCGGCCTTCGGTTGATCCCCGCATCCACCGATCGGTGGATGCGGGGCACCGCGCGGGGTGCGTCACCGGCTGGGCGGCCGGCCCGTGTCAGGCCGGGCGGACGGCGCTGTGCCAGGGCATGTAGTCGATCGACTCGACCTTGATCACATCGCCCGGCTTGGGCGCGTGGATCATCTGGCCGCCGCCGATGTACAGGCCCACGTGGCTGATGTCGCTGTAGAAGAAGACCAGGTCGCCGGGTTGCAGGTCGGACTTGGCGATCTTGGTGCCGATGTTCACCTGGTCCCAGGTCACGCGGGGGATGGTCACCCCGGCCTCGCGCCAGGCGGCCTGGGTCAGCCCCGAGCAGTCGTACGAGTTCGGTCCGGTGGCGCCCCACACGTACGGCTTGCCGATCTGGGCCTCCGCGAAGGCGATCGCGGCCTCCGCCTTCGTCGCGTACGTGCCGCCCGTGTCCGAGCCACCCGAGCCCGACCCGGACCCGGAGCCGGAGCCCGACCCGGAGCCGCCCGAGCCCTGCCCGGCCGCCGCGTCCGCCTCCTCCTGCGCGCGGGCGGCCTCCTCGGCCGCGGCCCGTTCCGCCGCCTCGCGCTCCAGGCGCTCCTGCTCGGCGACCCGCTCGGCCTCTTCCCGCTCCAGCCGCTCCAGCTCGGCCAGTTCGTCCTGCTCCTCCTCGGTCAGCTGCTCCAGCAGCTGCCGCGCCTCCGCGAGCTTGCCCTGGACGGTCTCCTTCTGCTCCTGGAGTTCGTCCTCGCGCACCACCAGTTCGTCCAGCGCCTCCGTCGCGGCGTCGCGCTGCTCGGTGGCCTGCGACTGCCGTGCGGTGAAGTCGGTGAGCGCCTGCTGCTGCTGTTCGCCGAGCCGGTCCAGCGCGTACCGCTGGTCGAAGTAGCTCTGCGGATCGGCTGACAGCATGAAGGTGATGGTGGACGGCATCGCGGAGCCGGCGCCCGTACGGTACTGGGCGGCGGCGTAACTGCCGAGCGTGCGGCGGGCCTCGTTGACCCGGTCGGTGGCCTGGGCCGCCTCGTCCAGCAGCTGTTCGACCAGCTCCTGCTGCGCGGTCACGTCCTCCTGTGCCGCGTTGTAGTGCTGGGTGGCGGTGCCGGCCTCCCGGTAGAGCGCGTCCACCCGGTCCTTGACGTCGGCGGCGCGGCCGGCCGCGGCCTCGGCGCGTTCGCGCTGGTCGTCGATGTCGTCGGCGTACGCGGTCTGCGACGACAGCAGGGTGGCCGAGGCGAGCGCGGCGGCGCCCATGCCCAGGGCGCCCCGGCGGCCGGCGGGGGATTCCAGGATTCCGGTACGCGGCTTGCGGTGAGTACCCAAGGCCGGAGGTCTCCTTCTGTGTCCACTTCCTCTGCCGCCTACCGGGGGATGGTGGCCCCCACGGCGCACCCGGAGTCAGCGGTCGGCGGCTCGTGCCGCCGGGACCGGCGGGCGGGGGAGCGAGCCACCTGCCGTCGCACGGTAGCCATCATGAGGGGCTCTTGTGAAGGCTGATGTGCGATATGACCGAAATCAATTTGTGACCTAGGACGGGTTTTCCCGCAGCCGGCGCCGTTCCCACAGGTTCGGGTGGCGGACGACGACGCCGCCCATGCCGCCGTTCCCGGTCAGCCGCAGCCCGGGCGTGCGCTCGTCGGGCACCACGTGCTCGGTCTTGTTCTTGAGCCCGCCGAGGTCTTCCTCGAAGTCGGTGGCGTCGATCGCCCAGCCCGCCGGAACCACCAGGGTCACCCCGGACATGCCGCCGTGGATCTCCACCTCGGTCTCCAGGGCGCTCAGTTCGGCCTGCGTGAAGTCGAGCTTGACGCCGCCCATGCCGCCGCGGGCGATGATCCTGGCCGGTGCCCGCCAGTGGCCGGTCCGCTCCGCGCCGCCCATCCCGCCCTTGACGGTGAGTTCGGCCGGGACGGGGCGCGCCGCGGGCCGGGGTGCGAGCGGAGCGGGGGCCGTCGCGGGCGTGGGCCCGGCGGGGCCGGGCAGGTCGGTGGTCAGCGCCGCCAGCTCGCCGTAGGTCCTGGCGGTCAGCGCCCGTTCCAGCCGCTCTTCCAGCTCGTCGAGATCGAGCCGGCCCTCCCCGGCTGCCTCGCGCAGCCGTTCGACCACGATGTCCCGGTCGGCGTGCGAGGCACGCAGTTCGTCCTGCGATCGGCGCTCGGTCATGAGACCTGATTGTAGGAGCGGACGGCGGTTCCGTGGACCCTCGGCCCGGCCGGGCCCGGGCCGGACGCACGGCGGGGCAGCCACCCGGCGCAGGGTCCTAGACTCGGGAGACGATGAGCGGCCTCTTTGACGACAGTGTTCTGGCGGATCTCGTACCCCCCGGTGCGGAGCCACCGCCGCCCCCTCCCGAGGACGACCACCGCGAGGAGGAGGTCCCGCATGCCCTCTTCGCCGCGTCCTCCGAGGTGGCCGAACGCGACCTCTGGTACCGCAACGGTGCCCCCAAGCCCGTCATGGACCCGGCACAGCTGCTCGAAGGACTGAACGAGCAGCAGCGCGCCGCCGTCACCCACAGCGACACGCCGCTGCTCATCGTGGCCGGTGCCGGCTCCGGCAAGACCCGGGTCCTCACCCACCGCATCGCGTACCTGCTGGCCGCCCGCGGCGCCCACCCCGGGCAGATCCTCGCCATCACCTTCACCAACAAGGCCGCCGGTGAGATGAAGGAGCGCGTCGAGGAACTGGTCGGCCCGCGCGCCGCCGCGATGTGGGTGATGACCTTCCACAGCGCCTGCGTGCGCATCCTGCGCCGCGAGAGCAAGCACCTCGGCTTCACCTCCAGTTTCTCCATCTACGACGCCGCCGACTCCAAGCGGCTGATGGCGCTGGTCTGCCGCGACCTGGACCTGGACCCCAAGCGGTTCCCGCCCAAGTCGTTCAGCGCCAAGGTCTCCAACCTCAAGAACGAGCTGATCGACGAGGAGACCTTCGCCGGACAGGCCACCGACGGTTTTGAGAAGACCCTCGCCGAGGCGTACGCGCTCTACCAGTCCCGGCTGCGCGAGGCCAACGCGCTGGACTTCGACGACATCATCATGACCACCGTCCACCTGCTCCAGGCGTTCCCCGACATCGCCGAGCACTACCGGCGGCGCTTCCGGCACATCCTGGTGGACGAGTACCAGGACACCAACATCGCCCAGTACACCCTCATCCGCGAGCTGGTGGGCACCGAGGAGCCGGGTGAACTGTGCGTGGTCGGTGACGCCGACCAGTCCATCTACGCCTTCCGCGGCGCCACCATCCGCAACATCCTCCAGTTCGAGGAGGACTACCCGCAGGCCACCACCCTGCTCCTGGAGCAGAACTACCGCTCCACCCAGACCATCCTCTCCGCCGCCAACGCCGTCATCGAGCGCAACGAGAGCCGCCGTCCCAAGAACCTGTGGACCCAGGCCGGCGCCGGCGCCCGCATCATCGGCTACGTCGCGGACACCGAGCACGACGAGGCCCAGTTCGCGGCCGACGAGATCGACCGGCTCACGGACGCGGGCGACGCGAAGCCGGGCGATGTCGCCGTCTTCTACCGCACCAACGCCCAGTCCCGGGTCTTCGAAGAGGTCTTCATCCGGGTCGGCCTGCCCTACAAGGTCGTCGGCGGCGTCCGCTTCTACGAGCGGCGAGAGGTCCGCGACGTCCTCGCCTATCTGCGGGTGCTGGCCAACCCCGAGGACACCGTGCCGCTGCGCCGCATCCTCAACGTCCCCAAGCGCGGCATCGGCGACCGCGCCGAGGCGATGATCGACGCGCTCGCCCAGCGCGAGAAGATCTCCTTCGCGCAGGCGCTCGTACGGGTGGAGGAGGCGTACGGCATGGCGGCGCGTTCCATGAACGCCGTCAAACGCTTCAACGTCCTCATGGAGGAGCTGCGCACGATCGCCGAATCCGGCGCCGGGCCCGCCACCGTACTGGAGGCGGTGCTCGAACAGACCGGCTATCTGGCGGAGTTGCAGTCCTCCACCGACCCGCAGGACGAGACCCGGGTGGAGAACCTCCAGGAGCTGGCCTCCGTCGCCCTGGAATTCGAGCAGGAGCGCGAAGGCGAGGAGGAGGAAACCTCCGGCACCCTCGCCGAATTCCTCGAACGGGTCGCGCTGGTCGCCGACTCCGACCAGATCCCGGACGAGGCGGAGGGCGAGGACAAGGGGGTGATCACCCTCATGACCCTGCACACCGCCAAGGGCCTGGAGTTCCCGGTGGTCTTCCTCAGCGGCATGGAGGACGGCGTCTTCCCGCACATGCGCTCGCTCGGCAAGACCAAGGAGCTGGAGGAGGAGCGCCGGCTCGCGTACGTCGGCATCACGCGGGCGCGCGAGCGGCTGTACGTCACCCGGGCGGCGCTGCGCAGCGCCTGGGGGCAGCCGCAGCACAACCCGCCCTCCAGGTTCCTGGAGGAGATCCCCGAACAGCACCTGGAGTGGCGCCGCACCGGCCCGCTCGCGCCGCCCCCGCCCGCCCCGATCGGCCGCCGCCCCGCCTCCTCCGGGACGGCGACCGGCGGCTTCGCGACCAACCGGGCGCCCGCCAGGGGCGGTACGCAGCGGGAGGTGGTGGCGCTGACGGCCGGCGACCGGGTCAGCCACGACTCGTTCGGCCTGGGCCGGGTGGTCTCGGTGCAGGGCAGCGGGGACCGGGCGGAGGCGACGATCGACTTCGGCGGGGAAAAACCCAAGCGGTTGCTGCTGCGTTACGCTCCGGTGGAAAAGCTCTGAGGCATGTCGCTGTCCTGTCACAGACAGGATAAAAACCTTGTGAAGTCACCCCGGACGAGATGAGATGACTCGGCATTGCTTTCGTCATTGCCTTCGTCGTTTCGCACGTACTCCTCTTCTTCACCGACCACGGAGTACGGATCACTCTCCACCCAGGGGGACTTCATGAGCCAGCCGTGGCAGCAGCCGCAACAGCCGGGCGGGTACGGCCAGCAGCCGCCGCCGAACCAGCCTCCGCCCGGCGGTGGCTACGGCCAGCCCCAGCAGCCCCAGCAGCCGCCGCAGCCCGGTTACGGCTACCCGCAGCAGCCCCCGGCCGGTGGCCCCGGCGCCTACGGGCAGCCGCCGCAGCAGCCGTACGGTGGCGCGCCGCAGGGCGGCTTCCCGCCGCCCCCGCCGCCGCCGGCCGCCGCCGGCGGCAACAAGGTCCTGCTGGCGATCCTGGCGGCGCTGGGCATCGGCATCGTGCTGTTCATCGCGTACGGCTACATCGTGGCCGGGATGTTCGACGAGGAGTCCGGCGAGTACCCGCAGTTCACGTATGCCGCGGTGGTCATCGGCGCGCTGATCGGGCTGCCGATCGGCAAGCTGGTCCCGCGCAACTGGGGCCTGTACGCGGCGGGCGCGGCGATCGCCCTGGTCGCGATGTTCCTCGGTGAACTGTTCGCGCTCTCGGCGATCATCGCCGACCAGGCCGACAGCATCTCCGCCAGTGAGGCGGCCATGTACGGGATCGAGCAGAAGAGCGCCTTCGGTTACCTCTTCGGTGACTTCGGGGACATCTTCGACTCCTGGAAGGAGTCGGCCGAGGCGATCAACTGGATCTTCGTCTTCGTGGCCCCGCTGGCCGCCCTCGGTGTCGCCTACCGGGTGGGTCAGAGCCAGAACAGCTGACCGGCACCCCCGGCCCGCACGCGGAACGGCCCGCCTCCCCGAAGGGAGGCGGGCCGTTCCGCGTTGCGTGTGATCAGCCGTGCGTCAGTTGGGCTCAAGACCCTTGTTGCGCAGCCAGGTGAGCGGGTCGATGGTGCCGCCGGAAGCCGGCCGTACCTCGAAGTGCAGGTGCGGCCCGGTGGAGTTGCCGGAGTTGCCGGAGTAGGCGATGACCGTGCCGGCCTGGACGTAGCCGGACTGGTAGGTGGTGCTGCTCAGATGCGCGTACCAGGTCTCGGTGCCGTCGGCCGCGGTGAGGATCAGCAGGTTGCCGTAGCTGATGTGCCACTGGGTGCGGATGGTGCCGTCGGTGGCGGCCTTCACCGGGGTGCCGTAGCTGACCGGGAAGTCGATGCCGGTGTGCAGCGACAGCCAGTTGATGCCGGCCTGGCCGTAGTACGAGCTGAGGCCGCGCTGGTCGACCGGGAGCGCGAACTTGGGGCGCTCCGCCTCGATCCGCGCGGCCTCGGCCTCGGCGTCCAGCCGTTCCTGCTCCAGCCGTTCCTCCAGGTCGATACGGCCCTGGGTGCGGTTGGCGCGGTCGGCGTAGTCGTCGACGGCGGCCGACAGGCTCTCCAGCTGGGTGTCGAACTCCTTGTTTGCCTCGACCGTCTTGGCCTCGCCGGGGTCGGGGGCGGCCACCGGGGGCTCGTCCTCGACGCTGTCGGAGGTGGAGACGGTGGCGGCGGTGGCCACGGCGGTCATGCCCAGGACGGCGAGGGAGGGTGCGGCGACCGAGAGGAAGGCGGAGCGCTTGGGCTTGACGCAGCGGCGCCGGCCGCGGCCCGCCGGGCGTTCGGGGGCGCACTCGTCCTGGAGGTCGTCCTGCGGGCCCTCCGAGGGCTGCCAGGGCTCCGGTGTCCAGGCGTCGGCCGTGGACGGGTCACCGTCGGCGTCCTCGGCGGTCTCCCGCTCGTAGGGTGCTTCGGTGTCCGGGCCGGCCGCTGTCGTGGCGTCCGGATCGCCGTGCGCCTCCGTGCCCATCCCCGGGGCCGTGCCCGGTTCCTGTTCGGACTCCGGCTGATACTCCTGTTCGTACAGGGGAGTTCCGTGCACGGGGGTGTCGTACGGGTCCGCGACAGGGGAGCCGTAGGTCTCGTACGCGTCGTAACCGGCGTACGTCTGCTGCCCGTCGGCGGTGGCGGTGGCCTCGTGCTCCGGCGCCAGGGTGGCGGTGCCGGCTGCGGGGGTCTGCTGCTGCTCCCAGCCGTAGGCGCTGTCCCAGCCGCCCTGGTACGCCTCGTAGCCGTCGTACCCGTGGGCCGGTGCGTGCGTCTGGGGCTGCCCGTGGGCCTGCGTGTAGGTCTGCTCCGGTGCGTGGCCCGGTGCCTGGTACCCGTCGTACGTCGCGTAACCGTCGTACGAGAGCGTCCCGTAGGAGGGGTTTCCGATCTCGTCAGTGTGGCCAGTCGGAGAGAAGACTCCCGACGGGTGACGATCGCTCACTGACTACGCCTTTCGGCTCGACTACAGGAGCTGGGGTGGGGACCCGGCGGCTGCGTACGGCAGCGCGACTGTACCTGTCGTTTCCGGGCCGCGACAATCTTTCCCGGGGTTTCGCGGGTTCAAGAATCGGGCAATCAGTCGTCATTCGGGACCGGCACCATCGGTGCCACACGATGTGTTCGATATCTGTTCGAGCAAAAGGTCCCGCCGGTGCCCCGTGCCCTCTCTTTTCCTCCTCCCCTGTGATCTGTCTCGCGGCGCGTGCGTAAGCCTGGCCCGTTGCGGGATGCTGAGGTTAATGTCCGTTCACTCCGGCATCGGTGCCGGAGCTCCTCGGGAGGCTTCTGATGGGTGTTTCCGGACCGATCCGTGTCGTGATCGCCAAGCCAGGGCTCGACGGTCACGACCGCGGCGCGAAGGTCATCGCGCGCGCCCTGCGGGATGCGGGGATGGAGGTCATCTACACCGGCCTGCACCAGACCCCCGAGCAGATCGTGGACACCGCCATTCAGGAGGACGCCGACGCGATCGGCCTTTCCGTCCTCTCCGGCGCGCACAACACACTCTTCGCCCGGGTGATCGAACTTCTGAAGGAGAGGGGCGCCGCCGATATCAAGGTCTTCGGGGGAGGGATCATCCCGGAGGCGGACATTCCGCCGCTGAAAGCCGCCGGGGTCTCGGCGATCTTCACCCCGGGGGCGCCCACCGGCGATGTCGTGACCTGGGTCCGCGACCACATCAGGGCCGCCTGAGGGAGCCGCGGCGACCCGTGCCGTACGGTTTTGTGACCCTTGTCACCACCCAGGTGTGACCTGGATTTCAGATAGGCAAATTGCCCCCCGGTACGCTGCTCTGCGGACCTGCCGCGTGCTCGCATGCGCTGCGGCCACCCGGCACGCCCACGCTGAATCGACGAACCGCGAGACCACTGATTGAGGGACGGACGCGCGTGGACCTGTTCGAGTATCAGGCGAGGGACATCTTCGCCAAGCATGACGTACCGGTGCTGGCCGGTGAAGTCATCGACACGCCGGAGGCGGCGCGCGCGGTGACCGAGCGACTGGGCGGCCGTGCGGTCGTCAAGGCGCAGGTCAAGGTCGGTGGCCGCGGCAAGGCCGGCGGCGTGAAGCTGGCTTCCGACCCGCAGGACGCGGTCGACAAGGCCGGCGCCATCCTGGGCATGGACATCAAGGGCCACACCGTTCACAAGGTGATGCTGGCCCAGACCGCGGACATCGCGGAGGAGTACTACGTCTCCTTCCTGCTGGACCGCACCAACCGCACCTTCCTCGCCATGGCGTCCGTCGAGGGCGGTGTCGAGATCGAAGAGGTCGCGGCCACCAACCCCGAGGCCCTGGCCAAGATCGCGGTCGACCCGATCGACGGCGTGACCGAGGCCAAGGCGCGCGAGATCGTCGAGGCGGCGAAGTTCCCGGCCGACATCGCCGACCAGGTCGTCTTCACCCTCCAGAAGCTGTGGGACGTCTTCATCAAGGAAGACGCCCTGCTGGTCGAGGTCAACCCGCTGGTGAAGACCGGCGACGGCAAGATCATCGCCCTGGACGGCAAGGTCTCCCTGGACGCGAACGCCGAGTTCCGTCAGCCCGGCCACGCCGAGCTGGAGGACAAGGCCGCGGCCAATCCGCTGGAGGCGGCGGCCAAGGCCAAGGGCCTGAACTACGTCAAGCTGGACGACGGCAACGTCGGCATCATCGGCAACGGCGCCGGGCTCGTCATGAGCACCCTGGACGTCGTGGCGTACGCGGGCGAGGCCCACGGTGGCGCCAAGCCGGCCAACTTCCTCGACATCGGTGGCGGCGCCTCGGCCGAGGTGATGGCCAACGGTCTGGAGATCATCCTGGGCGACCCCGACGTCAAGTCGGTCTTCGTGAACGTCTTCGGCGGCATCACCGCGTGTGACGCGGTCGCCAACGGCATCGTCCAGGCGCTGGACCTGCTCGCCGGCAAGGGCGAAGAGGTCACCAAGCCGCTGGTCGTCCGTCTGGACGGCAACAACGCCGAGCTGGGCCGGCAGATCCTGACCGACGCCAACCACCCGCTGGTGGAGCAGGTCGACACCATGGACGGCGCGGCCGACCGTGCCGCCGAGCTGGCCGCCAAGTAACGACGGACGAGGACACCGAACACACCATGGCTATCTTTCTCACCAAGGAAAGCAAGGTCATCGTCCAGGGGATGACCGGCTCCGAGGGCCAGAAGCACACCCGGCGGATGCTCGCCGCCGGCACCAACATCGTCGGCGGTGTCAACCCGCGCAAGGCGGGCACCACCGTTGACTTCGACGGCACCGAGATCCCGGTCTTCGGTGGCGTCAAGGACGCCATCGAGGCGACCGGCGCCGACGTGACCGTCATCTTCGTGCCGGAGAAGTTCACCAAGGACGCGGTCATCGAGGCGATCGACGCCGAGATCCCGCTGGCCGTCGTGATCACCGAGGGCATCGCGGTGCACGACACCGCCGCGTTCTGGGCGTACGCCGGCAAGAAGGGCAACAAGACCCGCATCATCGGTCCCAACTGCCCCGGCCTGATCACCCCCGGCCAGTCCAACGCGGGCATCATCCCGGCCGACATCACCAAGCCCGGCCGGATCGGTCTGGTGTCGAAGTCCGGCACCCTGACCTACCAGATGATGTACGAGCTGCGCGACATCGGCTTCAGCTCGGCGGTCGGCATCGGCGGTGACCCGATCATCGGCACCACCCACATCGACGCCCTCGCGGCGTTCGAGGCCGACCCCGACACCGACCTGATCGTGATGATCGGCGAGATCGGCGGCGACGCCGAGGAGCGGGCCGCGGACTTCATCAAGGCCAACGTCACCAAGCCAGTCGTCGGCTACGTGGCGGGCTTCACCGCGCCCGAGGGCAAGACCATGGGCCACGCCGGCGCCATCGTCTCCGGCTCCTCCGGCACGGCGCAGGCCAAGAAGGAGGCCCTGGAGGCCGCGGGCGTGAAGGTCGGCAAGACCCCGTCCGAGACGGCGCTGCTGGCCCGCGAGCTGCTGGCCGCGAGCTGACCGTTCCGTAGTACCGCACGAGGGTGCCCTCCGCCGCACGGCGGAGGGCACCCTCGTGTGTTTCCCCGGTACCCGTTCCGGCGCACCGGCGTGCGCTCACGGCGTGCGCAGCGCGCCCAGCGGCTCGGGGTCCGCCTCCAGCGCGGTGGCCGCCGCCTTCCAGCCCGTGTCACCGGGACGCAGGGCGCTGTGCAGGAAGGCGGTGCTCAGCCGCTGGACCAGCGCCACCCGGGCGGGGCTCTCGTCCGTCGTCTCGGCGGCCTCGTACCCGCTGATGCCGCCGAGCGAGTGCTCCGCGCCGAACAGGGTGAGCAGGGACGTGGTCCCGGGGCTGTGGGTGTGGGCGTCGGTGAACCAGTCGGGGCCCCGGGTGGAGAGCGCGGACTGATCCCGGTCGCCGGCGACGACGAGCGCCGGTGTCGTCATGGTGGCGAAGGACGGCCGCATGAAGGGCAGATGCTCCCGCGCGAAGGGGCTCAGGTCATCGCCCAGGCCGGTCACCGCGAACAGCACACCCGCGCCGACCCGGGGATCGGACAGGTCGTCGCCCGGCGCGCCGTCGGCGTCCAGGACACGCGCGCCCAGCAGCATGCTCGCGCTCTGGGCGCCCCAGGAGTGGCCGGCGACGGCGATCCGCTCGTGGTCGACGCGCCCGGCGAGGCCCGGTACGGCGGCCTCCAGCACGTCGAGCCGGTCCAGCACACGGAACAGGTCCTCGACGCGGTAGCGCCAGATCCTGGGTGTGCGGGGATCGTCGGCGGGCAGGGCGAGCGTGCGGGAGTCCAGGTGGGTGGGCTGGAGGACGACGAATCCGTGGGCCGCCCAGTGGTCGGCGAGCGGGCCGTAGCCGTGCAGTGAGGACCCGTGACCGTGCGAGAGGACGATGACGGGCAGTTCGCCGCCGGTGGCGGGGGCCGACACCCGTACCCGCAGGTCCGTTCCCCGGCCGGGGGCGGGGAGGACGACGGGCTGCGCGGATATCACCGCGGCGGGCGCGTGGGTCGGGGTTGTGGTGGTGGTCGGGTCGGTCATGGATGTGCCTTCCGCTGTCTGCCGCCGTGCGCTCCCGGCCTGATCAGGGCAGGGGAGGGCCCGGCGGTCTGTCATCATGGGAAAACGGAACCGTGCTCCGTTCCCGACGATACGGAACGCTGTTCCGCTTTGCAATCTCGTGGAAGGACCTCGTGGTGAACGACAGCGGCCAGGGCGCGGACGGCGCGCCCGGAGCACGGCGCAAGGACGCCCGGCGCAACCGCCAGACCCTGCTGGAGGCGGCCGCCACGGTCTTCGTCACCTCGGGCGTGGAGGCACCCGTGCGCGACATCGCCACCGCGGCCGGGGTCGGCATGGGCACCATCTACCGGCACTTCCCCACCCGGGCCGACCTGGTCATCGCCGTCTACCACCACCAGATCGACGCCTGCGCCGAGGCGGGGCCCGCCCTGCTGGCGGAAGGGCCGACCCCGCACGCCGCCCTGGGGCGGTGGGTCGACCTCTTCGTGGACTTCCTGGTCACCAAGCACGGCCTCGCGGCGGCGCTCCAGGCCGACAACGCCCGCTTCCAGACGCTGCACGCCCACTTCCTGGACCGCCTCGTACCGGTGTGCGCGCACCTCCTGAACGCCGCCGTCGACTCCGGCGAGATCCGCCCCGGCATCGAAGCGCTCCAGCTCATGCACGGCATCGGCAACCTCTGCATCGGCGCCGACCGCGACCCCGACTACGACGCGCGCCTGCTGGTCGGCCTCCTCGTCGCGGGACTGCGCCGACCGGACCCCGTGCCCTAGGCTCTGTCGTCAAATGATCACTATGTGGTGGATCATGGTGCGGTGATACGTCGTCTTGAACTGTCCGACGCCGAGTGGGAGTTCGTCCGGCCGCTGCTGCCCGAGTCGTTGCGGGGACGCAAGCGGCTGGACGACCGCAGGGTCATGAACGGGATCGTGTGGAAGTTCCGGACCGGGACGGCTTGGCGGGATGTGCCCGACCGATATGGTCCGTGGGCGACGCTGCACACGCGTTTTCGCAGGCGGGCGGCGGACGGGACGTTCGACCGGATGCTGCGGGCCGCCCAGGCGAGGGCGGACGCGGCGGGAGACATCGAGTGGCTGGTGTCGGTCGACTCCACCGTCGTGCGGGCTCACCAGCATGCGGCCGCGGCTCGAAAAGGGGGCTCCCCGACCCGGCCCTCGGCCGGTCCCGAGGCGGTCTGACCAGCAAAATCCATCTGGTCTGTGACGGGCGGGGCCGTCCGCTCGCTTTCGTCGTGACGGGCGGCAACACCAACGACTGCACCCGGTTCACCGCCGTGATGGAGGCGATCCGGGTGCCTCGGACCGGACCGGGGCGGCCCAGGGTCCGGCCCGATCACGTCCTGGGCGACAAGGGCTACAGCTCGAAGGCGATCCGCACCTGGCTCCGCCGCAAGGGCATCGCACACACGATTCCCGAGCGGGCCGATCAGGTCCGCGACCGAGCCCGACGAGGCAGCCGCGGAGGCCACCCGCCGGTCTTTGACCGCGAGACCTACAAACACCGCAACGTCGTGGAACGGTGCTTCAACCGCCTGAAGCAGTGGCGTGGAATCGCGACCCGGTACGACAAGACCGCCGAGTCCTGCAAAGCGGCCGTCACCCTCGCGTCACTCCTGATGTGGGCGTGACATTTGACGACAGAACCTAGGCCGGGCCGGGGTCTTCGAGCATGTTCACGGCCTGGCGGGCTAGCAGGCGCTCCGCGTCGTCATAGCTCCAGCCGCAGTCGACGACAAGCGATCGCCATGCCGCCAGCCCGAGGCAGAGCCACAGGCGGTCCGCCGTACCGTCCACGTCGAGATGGGGAGCCACCACACCGATGGCGACCAGGTGCTGCGCGACTTCGCGCAGCGCTTGGCGGTACTGCGCGACGACGTACTCCCATACCTGGCGCGCTTTGTCGTCGCTGGCCATGGAGGAGTGGAGCAGGTCTATGGATGCGGCAAAGCGTTCGGTGTTGCTGCGGATTCCGTGCGTAAGGCAGGTGACCGCGGAGGCGAGGTCCTTGCTTCGGAGTACCTCGTCGTGCAGCCCGGTGGTCTTCGAGTCCGCCACGTCCACGGCCAGAAGAGCGTGCAGGAGTTGAGTCTTGGTGCCCACGCTCGCATAGAGCGTCTTGGTCGCGACACCGGCCGAGCGAGCGATGTGCCCCATCGTCACCTGCGCATAGCCATGCGTGGTGAAAAGGTCACGCGCGGTCTCCAGGATGTCCTGTCGGGTCTGAGCCGCGCTCTGCTCGCGCCGTGCTGACCGATACCTCCGAGTCCGTTCGGGCATGTCGGCACCATACCGGACGCCAGAGTGGATAACTTCATTGCATAGTGTGTAACGTGAATTGGAGATCGGGCACACCGAAGCCTCTTCCCCTCGTACTCGCCGGAGCGGTTCAGAGTCTTGGGGCCTGCCCGGAAGGCCGTGCACTCCTACGCGAAGGTTCCGCACACATGACCATGCAAACCGAGTCCGACGCGCAAGCCATCGTGGAAACGCGGCTCGCCCATGAGACACACAGACTGGCTACCGGGCTGCTCGTCGACGCCACCGGCCGATCCACCGTCCCGCGCCAAGCACTCGCGCAGCTACGGGACTTCATCGTGGCGAACCTGCGTCACCACCACGAGACCGAAGACGCATGGCTGTGGCCGCTCATCGTGGCAGCGGCGCCCGACACGAAGGGCGCACTCCACGAACTCAGCGAAGAACACGACCGTCTGGACAGCGCGCTCGATCGCCTCGCCTCCGTCGACCTGACCGGCACGGAAGACCCTGGCGGCGAGAGCATGAGCAGCGACAGCCGGCACGCACTGCGCGAGGCGGCCGTCGCGGTGCGCGACAGCGTGCATGACCACCTGGCCCACGAGGAACCGATGTTGTTCCCCGCTCTGCAGCGCATCACGCCCGCGCAGTGGGAGGAGTTCGCCCAGCGAGTTATCGCCGGCACACCCCCGGTGGCGGGGCATCTGATGATCGGTTTCCTCGATGAAACCGGCACGCCGGCCGAGGTGGAGTCGATGCTCGTGAACGTGCCGTCCCCGGTGAAGTCGGTGCTGCCTGCCCTGCGCAGCCAAGCCGCCGCTGACCTGCGAGTCCTGCGAGGCGACGGCTCGTGACACCCACTCGGCTCCCATGGCCGGACACGGCTCACGAGGCGTTCAAGGGCGACCTGGTCGTCGCTGCCGCCTACCTCACCCCGGCCGGAGGCGCGGTGGTCACCAGCGTCTCACCGGTAGGGCTCGCGGACCGGGCGGCCAACGAGGTCAGCTTCACCACCTCGCTGGGCTTCCCGAAGAAACTGGAACGCATCCTGCGCAACCCACGCGTCTGTCTCGCCTATCACACCCGCGAGTACGGGTTCGCCACCCACAGCCACTACGTCCTCGCCCAGGGCCGAGCAGAGGTGGACCTTCAGCCCTCGGCGCAGCGACTGGCGGGGCTGATGGACGCCTCCGAGCCGTTCCTCGGGCGAACCAGGCGCGGAGGCGTATGGGACTGGCTGCTTCGCGAGTACCACCAAAACCGGGTCTTCGTCGATGTCCACCCGGATCGCATCGCCGTCTGGCCCGATCTCTCGGCGAGTGGACGTGCAACCGTGACGGGTGCCTCCTGGCCGTCGCATCCCACCGAACAGGAACCGCCGAAGAATGGCACGACTCCGCGGACACCCGTCGCCAAGCTTGCCCGGCAGATCGCCGCCCTTCCTCATCGCCTGCTGGCTTACCAGGGTGCTGACGGCCACCCCGTCATCCTCCCGGTGACGGTCACCGGACACGACGAGACCGGTCTGCGCCTCGCCGCATCGTCCGAGATCCTGCCACCGGGCGGACGCCGAGCGGGATTCCTCGCCCACAGTTTCCAACCGCAGTGCGTCGGTGTGAGCATGCGCACCGTCACCGGCTGGTTGACCGTCGAGGACGGACGGGCCCTCTACGCCCCTCACACATCGACGGGCATGACAGCGCCGCCGAACAGGATGGTCACGACCGTGGCCAACGGCCTGCTGGCCAAACAGGGCCTGCGCCGCGCGCAGCGCAACGGCACAACCGCGCGCCTGCACGACCTCGCCGCCCGGGACCGGGTGCAAGGATCCGAGAGGCAATCCGACGACATGTGAAGACGCCCCGGCCCAGAGCACCCGAACCGTGGCGATGAGCGTCCTGTCGCGCACGGGGGGAGTACCGGGCTGGGAGCGTGGGTCAGTAACAGGCAGCTGGCCTGGGTTCTGTCGTCAAATGTCACGCCCACATCAGGAGTGACGCGAGGGTGACGGCCGCTTTGCAGGACTCGGCGGTCTTGTCGTACCGGGTCGCGATTCCACGCCACTGCTTCAGGCGGTTGAAGCACCGTTCCACGACGTTGCGGTGTTTGTAGGTCTCGCGGTCAAAGACCGGCGGGTGGCCTCCGCGGCTGCCTCGTCGGGCTCGGTCGCGGACCTGATCGGCCCGCTCGGGAATCGTGTGTGCGATGCCCTTGCGGCGGAGCCAGGTGCGGATCGCCTTCGAGCTGTAGCCCTTGTCGCCCAGGACGTGATCGGGCCGGACCCTGGGCCGCCCCGGTCCGGTCCGAGGCACCCGGATCGCCTCCATCACGGCGGTGAACCGGGTGCAGTCGTTGGTGTTGCCGCCCGTCACGACGAAAGCGAGCGGACGGCCCCGCCCGTCACAGACCAGATGGATTTTGCTGGTCAGACCGCCAGGCCGTCCCGGTCCGGAACTTCCACACGATCCCGTTCATGACCCTGCGGTCGTCCAGCCGCTTGCGTCCCCGCAACGACTCGGGCAGCAGCGGCCGGACGAACTCCCACTCGGCGTCGAACAGTTCATGACGACGTATCACCGCACCATGATCCACCACATAGTGATCATTTGACGACAGAGCCTAGCCCGGACGCCGTAGCCCGGACGCCGGACGCCGCACCCGGGGCGGCGACGCGTGCGGCGGGATGTGGGACAGTCCCCTCGTCCGCTCGCCGCCGCCGTCGAGTGCCCGCGCCGGACCTCCCCGGCGCGCTCCCCCCTCCGCCCCGCAAGGAGGCCCGCGCCATGACCGCCCCGCACGCCTTCCCCCTGGAACCCACCCCGATCCGGGTGCCCGACCAGGCCCTCGACGACCTGCGCGCCCGCCTCGCCCTGACCCGTCCGCCGCTGGACGAGGCGAACGAGGACTGGTCCTACGGCGTCCCGGCCGGATACCTCCGGGAACTGGTCGCGTACTGGCGGGACGGTTACGACTGGCGTGCGGCCGAGGCCGCCATCAACGCGTACGAGCACTACCAGGTGGACGTCGCCGGTGTCCCGGTGCACTTCCTGCGCCGAGCGGGCCGCGGCCCCCGTCCGGTCCCGCTGATCCTCACGCACGGCTGGCCGTGGACGTTCTGGCACTGGTCGAAGGTGATCGACCCGCTCGCCGACCCCGCCTCCCACGGCGGTGACCCGGCCGACGCCTTCGACGTCATCGTGCCCTCCCTGCCCGGCTTCGGCTTCCCCGGCCCGCTCACCGGCTTCCCGGACGTCAACTTCTGGAAGGTCGCGGACCTCTGGCACACCCTGATGACCGAGACCCTGGGATACCCGCGGTACGCCGCCGGGGGCTGTGACATCGGCGGGCTCGTCTCCAGCCAGCTCGGACACAAGTACGCCGACGCCCTGTACGGCATCCACATCGGCTCCGGACTGCCGCTCGACTTCTTCAACGGCCCCCGCGCCTGGGACTTCGCCCGCAACCGGCCGCTCACCGACGACCAGCCCGCCGAGGTCCGCGCCCGGATCATCGACCAGGACCGCCGCTTCGCGTCCCACCTCACCGTGCACATGCTGGACGGCGCGACCCTGGCCCACGGGCTGAGCGACTCGCCCGCCGGACTGCTCGCCTGGCTGCTGGAACGCTGGAACGCGTGGAGCGACAACGGGGGCGACCTCGCGTCCGTCTTCACCCGGGACGACCTGCTCACCCACGCGACCATCTACTGGGTGAACAACTCCGCCGCCACCTCCCTGCGGTACTACGCGAACGCCAACCGCCACCCGTGGGCCCCCGCCCACGACCGGACGCCCGTTGTGCGGGCCCCGGCCGGGCTCACCTTGGTCACGTACGAGAACCCGCCCGGCATCCACACCGCCGACGAGCGCGTCCGGGCGTTCACGGCCGGCCCGCAGGCCGACTGGTTCCACCCCGTGAACGTCACCGCGCACGAGCACGGAGGCCACTTCATCCCCTGGGAGAACCCCGACGCCTGGGTGGAGGACCTGCGCCGCACCTTCCGGGGCCGCAGGCCCTGAACGAGGCCGCCCGGGGCGCCGACTCAGCGCACCGCCGGGAGCAGGGACGCCGTGATCGCGGTCAGGGCCGCCGCTGTCAGCAGGAGGAAGGCGCGGGTGCGGCGGGCCGTGGCGCGTTCGCCGTCCCGGCGGACCGCGTCGGGGCGGCGGGTGCGTACCGGTACCGCCGCGGCCAGCGTGGCCAGGGGCGGGAACCCGGCGGGCAGCGCCGCCCGCCCCGTCGCCAGCCGCGCCCCGGTCACCGCGACGGTGGCCTCCGTCTCCGCCGCCGCCGCGCTCAGCCCGACGCCCGCGCAGTCGTGCAGCACCACCGTGCCCCGCCGGTGCGGGGGCAGTTCGAGCAGCACCGGCAGCACGGGCCGGGGCCGGCCCCACGGCCGCAGCCGGTGCCACGGGGAGAGCGCGTATCCGTACACCGCGGCCCGCACCCGCCCCACCGGGTCGGCGTCCGTCGCCACCGCGGGCCACTCCTCCCAGCAGCGCTGGAAGCCGCGTTCCACCGCCCGCGCCGCGAACCGCGTGTCGCCGCCGCACAGCAGATACGCCTGCCGGGCCAGCGAGACCGCGTGCCGTTCGTACAGGGCTGCGAACGCCGCCTCCGGTGAGCCCGACGGGTTCAGCCCTCGAACGAGCGTGCGTCTTCGGCCCGGTGCGCTGGTCAGAGTCTCCACTGGCTGCCGTTCCTTCCCTGTCCGGACCGTGGCGATACCTCAGCCTGCCGGGCGTTATTGGCAGCATGGCCGCGTGCGCCTCCTTATCCAGCGATTTGCCCCGGACGGCCGAGTCGCCCGCACCCGATGGTTCGGAGAGGGCCTGGTGGCGGCGGGACTCGGGTTCGGCGTGCTGGCCGTGATCGGCCTCGTGCTGTGGACCACGTCGCCCTTCCCCGACAGCGGCGCGGGCGGCGCGCTGCGCGTCGTCGCCGGACTGTGGCTGCTGGCGCACGGCACGGAACTCGTGCGCGCCGAGACGCTCAGCGGCGTACCCGCGCCCATCGGGCTGACCCCGCTGCTGCTGACCGCGCTCCCGTGCTGGCTGCTGCACCGGGCGGTGCGGGTGGCGCTGATCGGCGAGCGGAATCCGGCGGTGGGGCCGCGCGCCGCCGCCTGGGTCAGCGCCGGCTATCTGCTGCCCGCGGTGCCGGCCGTGCTGTACACGCTGGGCGGCCCGATCAGCGCGCGTCCGCTGAGCGCGCTGACGGTGATGCCGCTGCTGACGGTGGTGGTGACCGGGGCGTCGGCGGTGGCGGTGCTGGGCTGGCCGGCACCGTGGCCCGACCCCTACCGGCTGGTGGCGGCCGGCCGGGCGGCGCTGGCGGGTACGGCGGCGGTGTGCGGGGCGGGCGCGCTGCTGGCGGCCGGCGCGCTGGTGCTGCACGCGGACACGGCGCAGCGGACGTTCGGACAGCTCTCCGGGCCCTGGTCGGGGCGGTTCGCGGTGCTGCTGCTCGGCCTGGCGCTGGCCCCGAACGCCGCGGTGTGGGCGGCGGCGTACGGGCTCGGCCCCGGGTTCACGCTGGGCGCGGGGAGCGTGATCGCCCCGCTGGGCCTGGCCGGGACGGGCACGGGGGGCGCCGAACCGCGGCTGCCGGCCTTCCCGCTGCTGGCGATGGCCCCGGGCGGGGTGGGCGACGGCTGGGCGGTGTGGGCGACGGCGGCCGTCGTGCCGGTGGTGGGGGTGGGGGTGCTCGCGTGGTTCACGGCCAGGGGCGCCGTACGGTCCGGCTCGGGGTGTGCGGCCACGGCGCTCACCGCGCTGCTGGCGGCGCTGGGGTGCGGGCTGACGCTGGGCGGTCTCGCGGCGCTGGCGGGTGGCCCGCTGGGCACCCTGGCGCTGGCCGAGTTCGGCCCCGATCCGGTGCTGACCGGAGCGGCGGCGGCCGGGTGGGGTGCGCTGGCGGGGGTGCCGCTGGCGCTGTTGCTGCGGGTGTGGCAGCTGCGGACGGTGAGCCCGTGGGAGGCGGTCGCGGGGAGGCTGCGGCGGCGGCGCGCGGAGCCGCTGGTGGAGGAGGGGGCGCGCAGCGCGGGAGCGGCGGAACGGGACGGTGCCCCGGAGGGCCCGGCCCACAAGGGGCGGCGGCCGGAGCGGCGCGGGCGCGGGTGGTGGCGCCGGCGCGCGGGCGAGGAGCACCCGCTGCACACGACGATCAGCCGCCTCCGCCGGCGCCTGCGGTCGGGCCCGGAGCCGGTGGACACGCCACCGCCCGTCGGCGTGCCCCGCACCCCGGACATGCCCTTCGACCAGGAGACGGACCTCTCCCCCCTGCGGGACACGGCCAGGGAGCGCTGAGCGGCGCGTGTCAGGATGCCGTCATGGATACCAGTTCGCACACGCGTGCCGTGGTGGAAGAGCTGCTCAAGCGCATCGGCGCCGGCGACCCCGAGCGGATCGCGGAGCTGTACGCACCGGAGATCGACTGGAAGCTTGACTGGCCGGAAGCCGAACACGGCCGCGCGCAGACCCCGTGGATCCGGCACCGCCGCACCCGCGCCGACATAGCCGCCCACTACCGGGAGGTGGCCGAGCACCACGTTCCGGAGGAGGCGGGCACGGTCATCGACCGCATCCTGGTCGACGGTACGGACGCGGTGGTCACCGGAGAGATCCGGCAGACCGCCCGCTCCACCGGCCGCGCCTACAGGGCGGCGTTCGCCCTGTATCTGACGGTCGAGCACACCCGGGTCACCCGCCACCACGTCTACGAGGACAGCCTGGCCGTGGCCCAGGCGTTCGCCCCCGGCGACTGACCTGCGGCAAGGTACGGCACCGGCCCGGATGTTCCGGCCGGTGCCGCGCCGCCGTCGTCAGTCCCGCTCGCCCAGGATCGGGCGCAGCTGCTTGGGCAGCAGGTCCTCGCACGCCTCGCGGGTCGGGGTGGTCAGCGCGTCCTGGACGCAATCGAAGTAGTCCTTGTACACGAGCTGCACGGTGTAGGTGGTGAAGACGATCACCAGCGCCATCCCGGCCAGCACCAGCCCGCCGATCGCCATCGCGACCGGGGAACGCGGGGCGGCGGCCCCGGCGCGCGGCGCGGTCGTGGGGCGGGGCGGGACCGGGGCCTCGCCCTCCACCTCGGCGACGGTCGCGCGGTGGTGCTCGGGGGCGGGCTGCTCCTCCGGCTCGCCCTTCTCGCCGCCCTCCCCGGGCTTCCGCTCGTCCTTGGGGCCGCCGCGCAGCGCGCTGATGCCCCAGTACAGGGCCAGCGCGCCCAGCAGCAGGCCCAGCCACTCCCAGCCGAACACACCGGCGAAGATGCCCCACAGGCCGGCCAGCACCGCGTACCGCGCGTGCCGCTGCGCCGGGTCGGTCGGGTCCCAGCGCGGTCCGAAGGGGCCGCCGCCGCCCGGGCCGCCGTCGCGGCCGTTGCCGCCGGGCTGCCGGGGTTCGCCGAAGGCGCCGTTGCCGCGGCCCGGCTGGCGCCGGCTCCACTGGCTGCCCCAGCGCGAACGCTGGTTGTCGTCGCCGTTCTCGGAGTCCTTGCGATCCTCGCCGTTCCCGCTGCCGTTCCCGTTGCCGCGCCCGCTGTCGCCGTTGTCGTTCCGGCGGGACCGCCACGGCCGGTCGGGCTGGTTCTCGGGAGGCGCTGCGAAGGGGTTGTGCTCCTCGCCGGGCAGGTCCTGTCGCCCCGAGGCTCGCCGTCGATCGGTCATGTTGGTCGGCTGTCCCCTTCGTCCACGGTTCCGCTGGCAATGACCGTACCCGGCAGTGGCCGAACCCGTCGCACGGGGGAGGCCCGGTATGCCGGTATGGTGACCGGTGGCCGACGGCCTGTCGTGCTTCGCCCACCGCTGAAGGAAGATTCTCGCCGTGGCCCCAGCTCCGCAGCCCAAGGATCCCGCACGCCTTGTCGTCCTGGTTTCCGGCTCCGGTACCAATCTTCAGGCTCTGCTGGACGCCCAGTCGGCGCTCGGGCCCCGCTGGTACGGAGCGCAGGTGGTGGCGGTCGGCGCCGACCGCGAGGGCATCGAGGGGCTGCGGCGTGCCGAGCGCTCGGGGGTGCCGGCGTTCGTACGCCGGGTGCGCGACTACCCGACCCGCGCCGACTGGGACCGTGCCCTCACCGACGAGGTCGCCGCGTACGAGCCCGATCTCGTCGTCTCGGCCGGTTTCATGAAGATCGTGGGGCCCGCCTTCCTCGCCCGGTTCGGCGGGCGATTCATCAATACCCATCCCGCGCTGCTGCCGAGCTTCCCCGGCGCCCACGGCGTACGGGACGCGCTCGCCCACGGCGTCAAGGTGACCGGCTGCACGGTGCACTTCGTCGACGCCGGGGTCGACACCGGCCCGATCATCGCCCAGGGCGCCGTGGACATCCGCGAGGAGGACGACGAGTCCTCGCTCCACGAGCGGATCAAGGAAGTCGAACGCTCTCTGCTCGTCGACGCCGTGGGCCGTCTCGCCCGCGAGGGATACCGCATCGAGGGACGAAAGGTTTCCATCCCGTGACCTCCGAAGAAGGTACGAAGCGCCCGGTCCGCCGGGCCCTGGTCAGCGTGTACGACAAGACCGGTCTGGAGGAGCTGGCCCGCGGTCTGCACGCCGCCGGGGTGGCGATCGTCTCCACCGGCTCCACCGCCAAGACGATCGCCGCCGCCGGGGTGCCGGTGACCCCGGTCGAGGAGGTCACCAACTTCCCCGAGATGCTCGACGGCCGGGTCAAGACCCTGCACCCGCGCGTGCACGCCGGTATCCTCGCCGACCTGCGCCGCGCCGAGCACCGGCAGCAGCTGTCGGAGCTTCAGATCGAGTCGTTCGATCTGGTCATCGTGAACCTCTACCCGTTCCAGGAGACCGTCGCCTCCGGCGCCTCCTTCGACGAGTGCGTCGAACTCATCGACATCGGCGGCCCCTCCATGGTGCGCGGCGCCGCCAAGAACCACCCCTCGGTGGCCGTGATCGTCAACCCGGAGCGATACGCGGACGCGCTGTCCGCCGTCGCCGAGGGCGGCTTCACGCTGCCGCAGCGGCGCGCCCTGGCTGCGGAGGCGTTCGCGCACACCGCCGAGTACGACGCGGCGGTGGCCGGCTGGTTCGCCGCGCAGGGCGCGTCGGCGTACGAGGGCGCCGAGTCCGGGGAGTTCCCCTCCGCCGCCCGGCTGACCTTCACCCGGCAGGGCGTGCTGCGGTACGGCGAGAACCCGCACCAGCGGGCCGCGCTGTACGCGGACGGCTCGGGCACCGGTCTGCCGGCCGCCGAGCAGCTGCACGGCAAGGAGATGAGCTACAACAACTACATCGACGCCGAGGCCGCCCGCCGCGCCGCCTACGACCACGAGGCGCCGGCCGTGGCGATCATCAAGCACAGCAACCCGTGCGGGATCGCGATCGGCGCCGATGTCGCCGAGGCGCACCGCAAGGCGCACGCCTGCGACCCGCTGTCGGCGTACGGCGGCGTGATCGCCGTCAACCGCCCCGTGTCGGTGGCGCTGGCCGAGCAGGTCGCGGAGATCTTCACCGAGGTCATCGTGGCCCCGGCGTACGAGGACGGCGCCGTCGACGTCCTGGCCCGCAAGAAGAACATCCGGGTGCTGCGCGCCCCGGGCGCCCCGGCCGCGACCGGCGAGTACCGGCCGCTGGAGGGCGGCACGCTGCTCCAGGTCGCCGACCGGCTCCAGGCGGACGGGGACGACCCGGCGCACTGGACGCTGGTGGCGGGCGACGCGCTGGGCGAGGCGGAGCTGGCGGAGCTGGCGTTCGCGTGGCGGGCGTCGCGCGCGGTGAAGTCGAACGCGATCCTGCTGGCCAAGGACGGTGCCACGGTGGGCGTGGGCATGGGCCAGGTCAACCGGGTGGACTCGGCGCGGCTCGCGGTGCAGCGGGCGGGCGAGGACCGGGCGGCCGGGGCGTACGCGGCCTCGGACGCGTTCTTCCCCTTCGCCGACGGTCTGGAGGTGCTCACGGCGGCGGGGATCCGCGCCGTGGTGCAGCCGGGCGGCTCGAAGCGGGACGGGGAGGTCATGGAGGCGGCCAAGGCGGCCGGGGTGTCCATGTACTTCACCGGGACCCGGCACTTCTTCCACTGATCCCGCGACGGGCGCCCCGCGGCGTCCGATCGGTGCCGGATGACGGATGACGGCGTACGGCCGCACCCCCGTGCTGTGGGGGGTGCGGCCGTACGCCGTTGCCGGGTCAGTCCGTCACGGCTGGGGGCGGTGCAGCAGCTCGACGAGGATGTCGTGCAGGACGCCGGCGTCGCGCGCGTCGTACAGCTGGTAGGGCGCGCCCTCCAGCGTGTACCACTCGTCGGCGCCCGCGTAGCGGACGCGCAGGGTGAGGACACCGTCCTCGTCGGCTCTGGTGTGCAGTTCCAATTCGCCGGTGATGGCACCGACTTCCTTGGTCATGACGCCACCGCGCGGCGGCTTGAAGGTCGTGAACCGCTCGCTGTGCTCGCTCTGTGCGTTCTGTGCCTCACTCATACCGGACATCTGACCATGGTCAGCAGGTGTTGAGCATGCTTGTCAGGGCGGTCTTCTCGGCCGAATCCACGCTCAGGTTCCAGCGGTACTTGGCGCGTATCCACATCCGCGCGTAGGTGCACTGGTACGAGGAGACCGGCTTCCAGTCCGCCGGGTCCTGGTCGCCCTTGGAGCGGTTGGAGCTGGCGCTGGAGGCGATCAGCTGCGGGTTGGACAGGTCGTTTGCGAAGGAGCGCCGGGTGTCGGTGGTCCAGGAGTTGGCGCCGGAGCGCCAGGCCTCGGCGAGCGGCACGATGTGGTCGATGTCCACGCCGGAGGCGCTGGTGACGGTGACGCCGTCGTACGGGCTGTACCAGCTGCCCGAGGTGGGCTGGCAGTTGCTGTCGACCACCACGTTGGAGCCGTCCCGCTTGAGGACGGTCTGCCGGGTGGTGCACCCGCCCGAGGAGGTCCAGTGCGGGAAGAGGTCGCGCGAGTAGCCGGTCATCGAGCCCTCGGCCGCGACGCGCAGGGCGTTCAGCTCGGTGCGGGCGGTGGCGGCGGAGGGGATGTTGGGCGGTGCGGCGGTGGCCGGCTGGCCGAGGAGGACGAACAGCAGCGCGGTGCTCAGAGCGGTGGTGAGCACGGCGACGCCGCGTCGTGCGCGCGTCAGCATCAGGATGCCTCCCATAGGGGGGTGTGGGGGTTCCTGACAGATTGTTGAGTGCGTAGATGACGTGCTCATGACGATTTCTACGCGAGTTGATAACGCACCGCCCAACAGCCGTGCGCGGCGGGCCCGTTGACTCCACCCGGAGCCGGTCGGCCCCGGAACCGGTCAGTCCTGGGGCTTGGCGAACCAGTCGCGGCTGTCCCGCATGGCCAGCAGGGCCACCAGGACGACCGAGGCCGCCAGCACCAGCAGGCCCAGCGTCCCGGTGCCGAAGCCCAGCAGCACCCCGGCCACGCCCCACGCCATGGCGCCGATCCGCACCCGCGCCCCGCCCCGGGCGAAACGGGTGGCCAGCGCGATGCCGACCGCCCCGAACGCCAGGAAGATCACCCCGAGGGTGATCACCGGCCCGGCCGTCAGGTCCAGCTCGCGCAGGGTCTTCTCGTCGCCGAATCCGGCCCGCAACGAGATCAGGGCCATCAGCAGGGTCACCCCGGCCACCGTGTACGAGAGGGCGCGGGCGGTACGGATACGGCCGGGAAGCCGCGGGGGCGGCGGAGTGCTCATGCGGTCAACGGCCCTCTCGGATCTTCTTTTTGTACACAATGCTGCCCGTTATTTGATCGTGCGCGCCCGCCCCTGTCCAGGGTTTCCCGGCGGGCGATTGGAGGCCAGGCCCCCGCATCCGCGAGGATGGGGGCATGAGCGCCCAGATTCTCGATGGCAAGGCCACCGCCGCCGCGATCAAGTCCGACCTGACCACCCGGGTCCAGGCCCTCCGCGAGCGCGGCATCACGCCGGGCCTGGGCACCGTACTGGTCGGGGAGGACCCCGGCAGCCAGAAGTACGTGGCCGGCAAGCACCGCGACTGCGCCGCCGTGGGCATCGCCTCCATCCAGCGCGAGCTGCCCGCGACCGCCACCCAGGAGGAGATCGAGGCGGTCGTCCGCGAGCTGAACGAGGACCCCGGCTGCACCGGCTACATCGTCCAGCTGCCGCTGCCGCGCGGCATCGACGTCAACCGCGTCCTCGCCCTCATGGACCCCGCTAAAGATGCCGACGGCCTGCACCCGGTGAACCTCGGCCGGCTCGTCCTCAACGAGACCGCCCCGCTGCCCTGCACCCCCAACGGCATCATCGAGCTGCTGCGCCGGCACGGCGTGGAGATCGCCGGAGCCCAGGTCGCCGTCGTCGGCCGCGGCATCACCGTGGGCCGCTCGCTGCCGCTGCTGCTCACCCGCCGCAGCGAGAACGCCACCGTGACCCAGTGCCACACCGGCACCCGCGACCTGTCGGCGCAGCTGCGCGCCGCCGACATCATCGTGGCGGCCGCCGGGGTGCCGCACCTGGTCAAGCCGGAGGACGTGAAGCCGGGCGCCGCCGTCCTCGACGTGGGCGTCAGCCGGGACGAGAGCGGCAAGATCGTCGGCGACGTCCACCCGGGCGTCGCGGAGGTGGCCGGCTGGCTCTCCCCGAACCCCGGCGGCGTCGGCCCGATGACCCGGGCGATGCTCCTGCGCAACGTGGTCGAGGCCGCCGAGCGGCAGGTGGCCACCGCATGACCCCACGGCTCTCGCTGCCCCGTCCGGTCCGGGAGTGGATCGGCCGGGTGCGCAAGGTGGCCACCGTGGGCGGCGGCGGCAGCCCGTCCGACAAGTACAGCACCCGGGACACCGCGCGGCCCGAGGGCGGGCGGCGCACGGCGCCCGGCAGCGCGCCCGCGGCGATACGGCAGTGGCCGCTGGTGGGGGTGCTGGGCGGCACCCTGCTCGGGCTGCTCGTCACGCTCGGGAACTTCCGGATCGGGCTGCTGATCGTCGGCGGCGCCCTGGTGGCGGCCGCCGCGCTGCGCGCCTGGCTGCCGGAGGTGGGGATGCTGGCGGTGCGCTCACGGGCCACGGACATCGTCACCTACGGGCTGCTGGGGCTGACGATCGTGCTGCTGACGCTGATGGCCCAGCCGAAGCCGTGGCTGGAGGTCCCGTTCTTCAACGACGTGCTGAGGTTCTCGGCGGGATAACGGCTGTACCGGGACGGTCACGGGCCCGTCCCGGAGCTGTGCCGCGCCGTGTGCGGGGGCCACGGCCGGGCAGAACGCCCGCAGGGAGAGGGGGCGGGCCGTGCCGATCGAAACGTTTGTCATCGTGTTCCCCATCGCACTGGTGCTGTTCTGGGGCACCCTGCTGCTGATCGTCATCCGAAGCCTGGGCAAGCGGGCCCGGGCGGGACGCCGTCCCGGGAGCGGGAGCGGGGGCGATGCGTCGGGCGGCGGCGGTTTCTTCGCCGCCGGGGACGGCGGTGGCGGGGGAGACGGCGGTGGCGGTGGGGGAGACGGTGGCGGGGGCGGCTGCTGAGACGCGTGTGCGATTCGTCTCCGCACGGAAATCGAATCGTGACACATACATCTTTCCCCTTAGGGCAGGCGCGCAACGTTGACCAGGTCGTTTACACGGCCTTCGCACCGCCCAGAGGGGAAACGCATGTCGGACCGGAAACCCACACCGTCACCACCCGTGAAATCACAACCGTGGTTTCAAACGATCGCCCCCTGGGTCTTCTGGCCCTCGGTCGCGATCATCGGGGCCTTCGTGCTGTGGGCCATCATCTGGGACGACGCCGCCAACCGCGTGGTCATGAACCTCAACTCGGATGTGGTTGGCAACCTCGGCTGGTACTACATGGTGCTGGTCTCGCTCTTCGTGATCTTCGTGGTCTGGGTCGGGCTCAGCCGCTTCGGTGACATCAAGCTCGGCAAGGACGACGACAAGCCGGACTTCTCCACCGCCTCCTGGCTGGCGATGCTGTTCGCCGCCGGCATGGGCATCGGCCTCGTCTACTGGGGCGTCGCCGAGCCGCTGACCTTCTACGACTCGCCGCGCCCCGGCGTGGACGGCGGCGAGGCCGAAGCGGCCAGGGCAGCCTTCTCCCAGACCTTCCTGCACTGGGGCATCCACCCCTGGGCGATCTACGTGGTCGTCGGTCTGGCCATCGCGTACGCCGTGCACCGCAAGGGCCGCCCCGTGTCCATCCGCTGGGCGCTGGAGCCGCTGCTCGGCGACCGCGTCAAGGGCCGGTGGGGCGACGCCATCGACGTCATCGCGCTGGTCGGTACCGTCTTCGGTGTCGCCACCTCGCTCGGCTTCGGTGTCATGCAGATATCCGCGGGCGCCGACTTCCTCGGCTGGGCCGACAACCCGGGTACCGCGCTCCAGGTGGCGCTGATCGTCGGCATCACGCTGCTGGCGCTGCTCTCGGTGCTCTCCGGCCTCGGCAAGGGCATGAAGTGGCTGTCCAACACCAACATGGTGCTGTTCTTCTGCCTGATGGCCTTCATGCTGATCGCCGGCTCCACCACGCTGCTGCTGTCGGACTTCACCGAGAACATCGGCAACTACCTCCAGGCGCTGCCCTCGCTCAGCTTCGACACCGGTGCCGCCCACGGCGAAGAGGGCCGGGCATGGGTGAGCGGCTGGACCGTCTTCTACTGGGGCTGGTGGATCTCCTGGGCGCCCTTCGTCGGCATCTTCATCGCCCGCGTCTCCAAGGGCCGCACCGTGCGGCAGTTCGTCGGCGGCGTGCTGCTGGTGCCCTCGCTGCTGACCTTCTTCTGGTACTCCGTGATCGGCGGCTCCGCCGTCCACCAGGAGCGGGGCGAGCCCGGCTCGATGGTCGGCGCGGACGGCGTGGACAAGGACAGCGCCCTCTTCCAGCTGCTGGACCACTTCCCGGGCGGCGCCCTGGTCGCGGGTCTGACCATGCTGCTGATCGTGCTGTTCTTCGTCACCTCCTCGGACTCCGGTTCGTACGTGGTGGACATGCTGGCCTCGGGCGGCGACCCGACGCCGCCGCGCTGGAGCCGCGTGTTCTGGTCGGTCGTCGAGGGCACGGTGGCCATCGCGCTGCTGGTGGCCGCGGGCAGTGACGCGCTCACCACGCTCCAAACGGTGGCGATCATCATCGCCCTGCCGTTCAGTTTCGTGATGATCGCGATGTGTATCGCCACGCTGAAACAGTTCCGCGCGGAACGGGCCGCCTACCTGGCGGCCGAGCGCCGCAAGACGGAGACGCGACTGATCGAGGAGGCCGTGGCCGCGCTCGAGGAGGCCGACAAAGCGACGGCCGAGGGCGTGAACGGCACCGGCAAGAAGCCGACGGCCACCACCACCCGCACCTGATCCGTACGTCCCTCTCCACAGCCCCCGGGGCCGGTCCACTCCCGTACCGGCCCCGGGGGCTTCCTCATGCGCGGCGGCGCCGGGGGTCGAGTTTCTGGTCGAACCGGCACTCGGGCGCCCCGGCGGGGGCCGGTTCGCCGCTGAGCGCGTGGCACAGCCGCGCGTGCAGGAGTTCCGCCTCGACGGCGGAGAGCACGACCACCCGGGTCTCGCCGTTCACCGGCACGGGCACCTGGAGCGGAGGCGTCACCGCGCCACCACCGTCAGGACCTCGCGCAGACTGCGCTTGAGGACGCAGAAGTGGTACGTCAGCTCCTCGGTGGAGGCGGAGTCGAGCCGCAGGCTCTCCGCATCGGCCAAGTTCTCCCGTGCCACCGTGAGAACGGCTTGTTGACGTACCTCCGGCACCGTCGTTCCGACCGGTACCGCGTTAGCCTTCGCCATGTTGACGCTCCTTTCCGAGCGTTGACCACGCCCCGGGGCGGCCTCCATCCGTCGCCGGGGCTCCTGAACCGCTGACGTTCTCTCACCCTTCCGGTCAGCACCACGTCATTCCGGTGACAGATCCGACACCTCGCTCCAAGCTTCAGAGGTGTCAGTTCTGACGGAGGAGTGACGTTGAACGAGGCGCTGAAGCGTGCGATCTCTGAAGCGGGAATGTCCGCACACCAGTTGGCGCGGTCCTGCGAAGTCGAGGACCGTACAGTTGAACGGTGGCTGTATGAGGGGCGGGTCCCCCATCCGCGAACGCGGGGTGCGGTGGCCGAACGCCTGGGAGTGGAGGAGTCTGTGTTGTGGCCCGCCGCCGCGAAGGCCGTGATGAAGATGGGGCCCGACCGGGAAGTGGTCTCGGTCTACCCGTACCGTTCCGCGTGCCCGTCGTCCGTGTGGCGGTCACTGATCTCGGAGGCACGGCAGGAGCTGACCTTCGCCGGATACACCAACTACTTTCTGTGGCTCGATCACCCGAATCTCTCCGTCGCCCTGCGCAAGAAGGCGGAGGCCGGCGTCCGGGTGCGCTTCCTGCTCGGCGAGCCGGACTCGGAGATCACCCGGCGGCGCGAGGCGGTGGAGGACACCGCGCTCACGCTGTCCACCCGCATCCACATCTCGCTGGAGCACCTGCGCAGGCTGGGCGGGACGGCGGGCATCGAGGCGCGGTACAGCGCCGCCGAGGCACATGTCGCGCTGTCCGTCTTCCGTTTCGACGATCAGATGCTGGTGACCCCGCACCTGGCGAATCTGGTCGGGCACGACTCACCCATGCTTCATCTGCGCAGGCTCCAGGACGACGGCCTCTTCGACCGGTTCGCGTCGCACACGGAGCAGCTCTGGGCGGACGGGTCGCCGGTGTAGGGGCCCCGCCGCTCCGGGGTCAGGAAGAGGGCTGTTCCGCGTGCTCCTGGGCCAGGGCCGCCTCGTACGTGTGGAAGGTGTCGACGAACAGCTGCCGCTGTTCCGGGGTCAGCGGGGCCAGGGCCTTGCGCCAGGCCGTCGCGCCGGGGGAGAGCCACTGGGTGATGGCGGGGCGCATGGTGTCGGTGATGCTGATGATGCGGCGCCGGCGGTCGTCCGGGTCCTCGCGGCGTTCCAGGATGTCCTTGCGGCTCAGATCGCCCACCATCAGGCTCACCGTGGTGGGGGCGACCTCCAGCCGGGCGGCGAGGTCATTGACGGTCATGGGCCCGTCGAACAGCAGACAGGACAGCAGCGACAGATGGCGCGGGGCAAGGGCCATCGACTGGAGCGCTTCGGGCACCTGGATGCGCTTGACGCGCCCGACCATCCGGGGCACCAGCAGCAGCAGACTCCTGACGGCCTCGTCCACGTCCGCCGCGTCGGAGGGGTTCGACATCACGCACCTCGGGAGTTGTCGTCGTTCGCCGCTCGTCCGGGGATCGCGGGCGGGGCACGGGGCACGGGCTAATCCTGCGGCTCCGGCAGCCACTGCTCCACGGCCTCGGGGTTCTCCGTCACCCAGCGTTCGGCCGCGGCCATCGGCGACAGCCCCTCCGCCTCGATCAGCCGGGCGACCTCGTTCTGGTCGTCCGTCGTCCACCGGAAGGCGCGCAGGAACTCCGCGGCCGGGGCCTCGGTCTGGGCGAAGGCGGCGTTGAGGTACTTGCGCGGGGCCAGGTCGGGGTAGGCGCAGGCGACCGTCTCCGGGTCGCTCTGGCAGCCGAGGGTGTGCCGGGGGAGCTTTATCTCGGCCATCTCCACCTCGGCGTTCAGCCAGTGCGGCTGCCACCAGTAGGTGAGCAGGGGCGTGCCCTCTGTCGCGGCGCGGGTGATGCTCTCCACGAGGGCGCTCTCGCTGCCCGCGGCCACGGGGGTGAGGTCCAGGCCGAGTTCCTCGATGATCGCCGCGTCGAAGGTGGCGTAGGCGGCGTCGGCCTGGAGGAGTTCGCCGTTGAAGTCCTCGGCGAAGTCGTTGAGGTTCTCCCAGTCGAGGACCTCGGGGTGCGCGTCGGAGAACCGTTTCGGCACGAACCACCCTATGTGGCCGGTGATCCCCAGGTCCCCGGCGTCCACCACGCTGCGCTTCTGCCGGACGTACAGCTCCGTCTTCTCCGGCAGTCCGCCCCAGTCCTCCAGCAGCGCCTGGACGGTGCCGTCGTTCAGGCCGTCCCAGGCGCGGGCCTGGTCCACCGGCATCCAATCCACGCCGACACCCAGTTCGGTCTCCAGCACGTACGCCGCCACGGCCGCGTTGGCCTGCCCGCCCGGCCAGTCGGGGACCGCTATCGCGATCCGTTCACCCGGCTCCTCACCGGCGCCGGCCACCCCTTCGTCCAGCAGAGCGCAGCCGCCGCTCAGGGTGAGGCCCAGCACCGCGACTCCTGCGATCAGGACGCGCCGGCAGTTCCGCATGGTGTCCGTTCCTTCGGCCTTCAGGCTGGGCGGCGGTGCGGCCCCGTGGCGCGCGAGCGAACGCACGCGCGTACGGGGCCGCATTCCGCAGGATATGCCCAACCGGTCAGATCAGGCCCAGTGCGCGCACGGCCTCCCGCTCGTCCGCGAGCTCCTGGACGGAGGCGTCGATCCGGGTGCGGGAGAACGCGTTGATCTCCAGACCCTGGACGATCTCGTACGTACCACCCGAAGTGGTGACGGGGAAGGAGGAGATCAGGCCCTCGGGAACGCCGTACGAGCCGTCCGACGGGATCGCCATCGAGGTCCAGTCACCGGCGGCGGTGCCGTTCACCCAGGTGTGGACGTGGTCGATGGCGGCGTTGGCGGCCGACGCGGCCGAGGAGGCGCCGCGCGCCTCGATGATGGCGGCGCCGCGCTTGGCGACGGTGGGAATGAATTCATCCGCCAGCCACGCCTCGTCGTTCACGGTTTCGGCGGCGTTCTTCCCGCCGATCTCCGCGTGGAAGATGTCGGGGTACTGGGTCGCCGAGTGGTTGCCCCAGATGGTCAGCCGGCGGATCTCGGAGACCGGCACCCCGGTCTTCTTCGCCAGCTGGGTCAGCGCCCGGTTGTGGTCGAGGCGGGTCATCGCCGTGAACCGCTCCGCCGGTACGTCGGGGGCCGCCGCCTGCGCGATCAGCGCGTTGGTGTTGGCCGGGTTGCCCACCACCAGCACCTTGATGTCGTCCGCCGCGTGGTCGTTGATCGCCTTGCCCTGCGGCTTGAAGATCCCGCCGTTGGCCTCCAGCAGATCGCCGCGCTCCATGCCCTTGGTACGGGGGCGGGCGCCGACCAGCAGCGCCACGTTGGTGCCGTCGAAGGCGACGTTGGGGTCATCGGAGATGTCGATGCCGTCCAGCAGCGGGAAGGCCGAGTCGTCCAGCTCCATGGCGGTGCCCTCGGCGGCCTTCAGCGCCGGGGTGATCTCCAGCAGCCGCAGCCGGACCGGGACATCGGGGCCGAGCAGCTGGCCGGAGGCGATCCGGAACAGCAGCGCGTAGCCGATCTGGCCGGCCGCGCCGGTGACGGTGACGTTGACGGGGGTGCGGGGCATCTCTGACCAACTCCGGTGATGTGGTGACGGGTTCCGAGAGCGCGTGGGCCCCGGCGCCACCGGGGCCCACGCGGTACTGCCGAACTGCTGCCGCGTTACGCGGTGGCGGCGATCTTCTTCTTCAGGTTCTCGTCGAGAGCGGCGAGGAACTCCTCGGTGGTCAGCCACGGCTGGTCCTTGCCGATGAGCAGCGCCAGGTCCTTGGTCATCTGACCGGCCTCGACGGTCTCGATGCAGACCTGCTCCAGCTTGTGCGCGAACTCGGTCACCTCGGGGGTGTTGTCGAGCTTGCCGCGGTGGGCCAGACCCCGGGTCCAGGCGAAGATCGAGGCGATCGGGTTGGTGGAGGTCGCCTTGCCCTGCTGGTGCTGCCGGTAGTGGCGGGTGACCGTACCGTGCGCGGCCTCGGCCTCGACGGTCTTGCCGTCGGGGGTCATCAGCACGGAGGTCATCAGGCCCAGCGAGCCGAAGCCCTGGGCGACGATGTCGGACTGCACGTCACCGTCGTAGTTCTTGCAGGCCCACACGTAGCCGCCCTCCCACTTCAGGGCGGCGGCGACCATGTCGTCGATCAGCCGGTGCTCGTAGGTGAGCCCGCGCGCGTCGAACTCGGCCTTGAACTCGGCGTCGAAGACCTCCTGGAACAGATCCTTGAAGCGGCCGTCGTAGGCCTTGAGGATCGTGTTCTTGGTGGACATGTAGACCGGGAAGTTGCGCTCCAGGCCGTACCGGAAGGAGGACCGCGCGAAGTCGCGGATGGAGTCGTCCAGGTTGTACATGGCCAGGGCGACGCCGGAGCTCGGGAAGTCGTAGACCTCCAGCTCCATGGGCTCGGAGCCGTCCTTCGGGGTGAAGGACAGGGTCAGGGTGCCCTCGCCGGGGATCTTGACGTCGGTGGCGCGGTACTGGTCGCCGAAGGCGTGACGGCCGACGACGATCGGCTTGGTCCAGCCCGGGACCAGACGCGGCACGTTCTCCATGATGATCGGCTCGCGGAAGATGACACCGCCCAGGATGTTGCGGATGGTGCCGTTGGGCGAGCGGTACATGCGCTTGAGGCCGAACTCCTCGACCCGCGCCTCGTCCGGGGTGATGGTGGCGCACTTCACGCCGACGCCGTACTGCTTGATGGCCTCGGCCGCGTCGACCGTCACCTGGTCGTTGGTGGCGTCGCGGTGCTCGATGCCGAGGTCGTAGTACTTCAGCTCGACGTCGAGGTACGGAAGGATCAGCTTGTCCTTGATGAACTGCCAGATGATGCGGGTCATCTCGTCGCCGTCGAGTTCGACGACGGGGTTGGCTACCTTGATCTTTGCCATGGGTACGGTCTGTCCCTCCGGGCCGGCTGGGTCGTTCTGGGATCTCAATATCTCGTCATCAAGATACCCAGGCCCACCCTAGCCCCCGCCCCGGCCCCCGCCCAAGGGATGACCGCACCCGGCTCCGGGCGGGATCCCCCCGCGTACGCCCCCCGCTCACCTCCCGGCCGCGCCCCGGGGCACCAGTTCCGCCCGCAACCGCTCCAGGCCCCACTCCAGGTCCCCGGGCGAGATGACCAGCGGTGGCGCGATCCGGATCGTCGAGCCGTGGGTGTCCTTCACCAGCACCCCGCGCCGCAGCAGCCGCTCCGAGATCTCCCGGCCCGTACCGAGCGCCGGGTCGATGTCCACCCCCGCCCACAGGCCGCGCCCGCGCACCTCGGTCACCGCCCCGGCCCCCACCCAGCCGGCCAGCTCCTGGTGCAGCCGTTCGCCCAGATCGCGCGCCCGGCGCTGCGGCTCGCCCTCCCGCAGCATCGCGATCACCTCCAGCGCCACCGCGCACGCCAGCGGATTGCCGCCGAACGTCGAGCCGTGCTCCCCGGGCCGCAGCACCCCCAGCACCGCGGCCGAGGACACCACCGCCGACACCGGCAGCACCCCGCCGCCCAGCGCCTTGCCGAGGATGTACATGTCGGGCACCACGTGCTCGTGCTCGCACGCGAACGTCGCCCCGGTGCGGCCCAGGCCCGACTGGATCTCGTCCGCCAGGAACAGGACGTCACGCGCCCGGGTCAGCTCCCGCACCCCCGCCAGATAGCCGGGCGGCGGCACCCGTACCCCCGCCTCGCCCTGGATGGGCTCCAGCAGCACCGCCACCACGTCCCCGGCGTGCTCCTCCAGCACCGCCTCCAGCGCCGCCAGGTCCCCGTACGGCACGATCTCGAAGCCCGGCGTGTAGGGGCCGAAGTCCGCCCGCGCCTCCTCGTCCGTCGAGAAGCTCACGATCGTCGTGGTCCTGCCGTGGAAGTTCCGGTCCGCGACGACGATCTTCGCCCGCCCGGGGCGTACGCCCTTCACCCGGTAGCCCCACGCCCGCGCCGTCTTGACCGCCGTCTCCACGGCCTCGGCGCCGGTGTTCATCGGGAGCACCATCTCCATCCCGCACAGCTCGGCGAGACCGGCGCAGAAGTCGGCGAAGTGCTCGTGGTGGAAGGCGCGCGAGGTCAGGGTCAGCCGGCTCAGCTGCGCCCTGGCCTCGGCGATCAGCCGCGGATGCCCGTGCCCGAAGTTGAGCGCCGAGTAGCCGGCCAGCAGGTCCAGATAGCGGCGGCCCTCCACATCGGTCATCCAGGCGCCGCGCGCCGAGGCGATCACCACCGGCAGGGGGGCGTAGTTGTGCGCGCTGTGCTCCTCGGCGGCGCCGATCAGCTCGGCCGACGACTTCCCGGACACGTTCGCGATCATGGGCGCTCTCCTGTGATCTTCCGGCGGCTCTGACGGGGATCATCCGCCGCCGATTGTCGCGCCGGGCGCCGGGACGCGGAAGAAAGCGCGGGCGAACGTCCGGTCAGCGGACAGTGTGCGGCGCCGCCCCGGTACCCGCCGGAACGCCCGCCCCACCCGTGTCACGGACCACCGGGCGCCTGAGACAATGGGTGCCATGGCCACTGATCGTCCCCGCGTGCTCTCCGGAATCCAGCCGACCTCGGGCTCGTTCCACCTCGGCAACTACCTCGGCGCCGTCCGCCAGTGGGTGTCGCTCCAGGAGACGCACGACGCCTTCTACATGGTGGTCGATCTGCACGCCATCACCATCCCGCAGGATCCGGCCGAGCTGCGCGCCTCGACCCGGCTGGCCGCCGCCCAGCTGCTGGCCGCCGGGGTGGACCCGGACCGCTGCACACTGTTCGTCCAGAGCCATGTCGCCGAGCACACCCAGCTGGCCTGGGTGATGAACTGCCTCACCGGCTTCGGCGAGGCGTCCCGGATGACGCAGTTCAAGGACAAGTCCGCCAAGCAGGGCGCGGACCGCACCACCGTGGGCCTGTTCACCTACCCCGTGCTCCAGGTCGCCGACATCCTGCTCTACCAGGCGGACCAGGTGCCCGTCGGCGAGGACCAGCGCCAGCACGTGGAGCTGACCCGCGACGTCGCCGAGCGCTTCAACGGGCGGTTCGGCCAGACCTTCACCGTCCCGGCGGCGTACATCCTCAAGGAGGCGGCGAAGATCTACGACCTCCAGGACCCGACCGCGAAGATGAGCAAGTCGGCGTCCTCGCCGAAGGGCATCATCAACCTGCTGGACGAGCCGAAGGCGTCCGCCAAGAAGGTCAGGTCGGCGGTGACCGACACCGGTACCGAGGTCCGCTACGACCCGGTGAACAAGCCCGGCATCAGCAATCTGCTGGTCATCCACTCGGCTCTGACCGGCACGACCGTGCCCGAGCTGGAGGAGAAGTTCGCCGGACAGTTGTACGGTGCGCTCAAGACCGAACTCGCCGGGATCGTCGCCGACTGGGTGACGCCGTTCCGGGCGCGGACCCAGGAGTTCCTCGCCGATCCGGCCGAGCTGGACGCGGTGCTCGCCAAGGGCGCCGCCAAGGCCCGCGAGGTGGCCGCCGGGACCCTGGCCACCGCGTACGACCGGGTCGGCTTCCTGCCGCCGCGGCCGTAGCCGGCGCACCTCGGGAAGATGACGCAAAAGGGACCACGGCCGCCGCGCGCGGCCCACTCCCCCCGGCACACTCGCGGCCGGGCACGGCAGGACAGGAAGGGAGTAGGTTGTGGGGACCGTCACGCTGGGCGTGTCGATCGCGGTGCCTGAGCCGCACGGCAGCAGGTTGCAGAGCTGTCGCCTGGGCTTCGGTGACGCCGCCGCCGCCAAGATCCCCACACATGTCACCCTGCTGCCGCCGACCGCGGTCGACCCGGCGGCCCGCCCCCGGATCGAGGAGCACCTGGCGGGCATCGCCGCCGCCGGGCGCCCCTTCCCGATGCGGCTGTACGGCACCGGCACCTTCCGGCCGCTGTCCCCGGTGGTCTTCGTCCAGGTGGTCGAGGGCGGTTCGGCGTGCGGCTGGCTCCAGGAGCGGGTGCGCGACCCGCGGGGCCCGCTGGCGCGGCAGCTCCAGTTCCCGTACCACCCGCATGTGACCGTGGCGCACGGTATCGAGGAAGAGCGGATGGACGCCGCCGAGGCCGAGCTGGCCGAGTACGAGGCGGCCTGGACGGCGAGTGGCTTCGCCCTCTACGAGCAGGGCCGCGACGGCGCGTGGCGGCTCCAGCGGGAGTTCCTCTTCGCGACGGTGGCGGCGGCCGAGCGCACCCCGGAGCCGGAGAACGCGGCGTGACCCCCGCCGCGTAACCTCTTGCCCTCCGCTCCCGCGGCCCTACAGTCTCCACCATGGAAAACGGGAGAAGCGGGAGAAGTACGGAGAAAGCCCCCGGCCGTCCGGCGGGGGCCACCGGCATCGGCGGCGCCCACCCCGGCACCCTCAGGGAACGGGGCCTGACCGTCCAGGAACGCCTGGCCCGGGTGCCCCGCGTCGGGCCCGCCTTCGCTGCCCTGTTCGCCTCCCGCCCCTACCGGGTCTGGGAGTACCTGGAGGACCGGGTGTGGACCCGGCTCGCCGCCGCGATCACCTTCACGTCCTTCCTGACGCTCTTCCCCGCCATCGCGCTGGCCGCCGCCGTCACCGCCGCCGTGCTGAGCGACGCCCAGGTCGTCCGCGTCGAGGACTGGTTCACCGACCAGGTGCCCGGCATCTCCCAGCAGCTCGACCTCCGGTCCTTCTTCGCCAACTCCCGCGCCATCGGCCTGGCCGCCCTGCTCCTGCTGCTGCCCACCGGGGCCGCCTGGATCGACTCGCTGCGCGGCACCCTGCGCGCCGTGTGGGACCTGCCGGAGCCCGACGGGAACCCGCTGCTGCGCAAGGTCAAGGACATCGGTGTCCTGGCCGGGCTCGGCGCCGTGGTGCTCGCCTCGCTGGGCGCCTCCGCCCTGGCCATCAACGCCGTGCACTGGGGCACCAGCTGGCTCGGTGTCGAGCGCAACGGCGTCGCCCAGGCCCTGCTCCAGGCCGCCGCGTACGTCCTGGCCATGGCGGTGACCTTCGCCCTGCTGCTGTACGTCCTGGCCTGGCTGCCCGGCGTACGGCCGCCCCGGGGCGCCCTGCTGGGCGCCTGCCTGGTCGGCGCGATCGGCATCGAACTGCTCAAGCTGCTGCTCGGCGGCTATCTGATCAACATCGCCGGGCGCACCGTCTACGGGGCGTTCGGCGCGCCGATCGCCCTGCTGGTGTGGATCAACCTGATCGCCCGGCTGCTGCTGGCGTGCTGTGCCTGGACGGCCACGGCCGTCAGCGCGGGGGAGCGGACCGGCGCAGACGTTCTGGGATCTGCTGGAGGGCGGCGGGCAGCGGGTGGCGCCGGTGGAACACGTAGGCCGCCACCGCCATCAGGACCAGCGCCCCGCCCGTGACGCCCAGGACGGTGCCCACGCTCGCCGGGCGGGCGCCGGTGCCCGCGGCGGTGGCGCCGTCCACGGGGGTGATGCCCTTCCCGTCGTCCTCGGAGACGCTCGCCTCGCGGGCGGCGGCCTCGATCTCGCTGAGCGGCGGCACCAGCTCGCCGACCGGCTCGATGTGGTCGGCCGCCTCGAAGCCCCAGTCGAAGAGCGCGGCGGTCTCCCGGTACACCTGGAGGCTGTCGCCCTCGGACGGGTTCATGCAGGTGACCAGCAGCACCCGGTCGCCGCGCTCGGCGACGCCGGTGAAGGTGTGCCCGGCGTTGGTGGTGTAGCCGTTCTTCACCCCGGCGACGCCCTCGTACGGCTCCAGGCCGCGGTCGCCGACCAGCAGCCGGTTGGTGGACTGGACCTGGTACGGCTCGCGCTCGCCCGGCTTGCCGTCCTCGTCCTCCTCCGGCGCGCCGCCGGGGAACTCGGCGCGGACGGTGGCGGCGTAGCGGCGGAAGTCCTCGTTCTTCAGGCCGTCGCGGGCGATGAGCGTGAGGTCGTAGGCGGAGGAGGTCTGGCCCTCGGCGTCGTAGCCGTCCGGGCTGACCACGTGGGTGTCCAGGGCCTGGAGGTCGGCGGCGCGTTCGTTCAGTTCGGCGACGGTGGCCTCCATGCCGCCGTTCATGGCGGTGAGCGCGTGCACGGCGTCATTGCCGGAGGCGAGGAAGACCCCGTGCCACAGGTCCTCCACGGTGTACGTCTGGTGGTCGGCGATGCCCACCGCGCTGCTGCCCGCGCCCATGCCGACGAAGTGCTCCGGCTCGGCTGTGTACACCTCGTCGGCGTCGAACTTGGGGATGAGGGTGTCCGCGAACAGCATCTTGAGGGTGGAGGCGGGGGCCAGCCGGTGGTGCGCGTTGTGGGCGGCCAGGACCTCGCCGGTCTCGGCGTCGGCCACGATCCACGCCCGGGAGGAGATGTCCTCGGGCAGTTCGGGGGCGCCGGGCCCCAGCGAGACCTGCGGGCCCGGTACGCCGAGCCGCTCGCCGCCGATGACGGTGTCGTCGGAGGAGGCCGAGGGGGCGGCGGCGGTGGCCGCGGTGGCGGGGGCGGCGGCCGGGAGCAGGGCGGCGGCCGGGAGCAGGGCGGCGGCGAGGGGGAGCGTCAGGGAGCGGCGCACGCGGGGGCGGCGGGCCATGATCCGAAAAGAGGGCGATCGCAGAATCGGCACAACGCGAACTTACCCATAGCCGGTACGGGCCTGGCCAGCGCAGGGGCCCGAACCGGTGAGGCGGCGCGTTCATCCGGGCGATGATCGTAGGAACATTGGTCGGGTGTGTCATCGCGTTCGGTGGTTTCTGCGTCTCGACCGGTGAACCCGTGTCAGTGAGAGGATCTGGATCTTCATGGCCATCGTCGGGGCCCTTGTCGTATTGCTGCTGCTGAGCGCCGTTCACTGGTACCTGTGGAAACGGCTCGTCGCGGACGTGTCCGCGCCGGGCGGGGTGTACCGGCGGGTGGGGACCGTCGTGCTGGTGGTGATGCCGGTGACCACCGTGCTGTTCCAGTTCGGCGGCACGTTCGGCCTGCCGTTCGAGGTGGAGAAGGCGGTGGCGTGGCCGGGCAGCTACTGGATGGCGGTGCTGCTGTACCTGCTGCTGTCGCTGGCGGTGGGGGAGGTGCTGCGGCCGCTGGTGCTGCGGGTGCTGCGCCGTCGTGACGCGCGGCGCGCGGAGCGGGACGGCGTGCCGGGCGGGGCCGTGGAGGCCGCGGAGGCCGAGGTGTCCGCCCGGAGCGTGGCGGAGCGCGAGGACGAGCCGGTGACGGTCGGGGCCGCCGGCGGTCCGGGCCAGGGCGCCGGTTCCGCCGGGCTCCCGGACGCGCCGGAGCGGCAGGCGGTGCCGGCCGGGCCGGCGGACGCCGTACCCGGGCGGACTCCGCAGGGCGCGCCGGGCCGTACCGAGCCGGATCGCCGTCAGTTCGTGGCCCGTACGGTGGCGGCCGGCGCCGGCCTGGTCGCGGCGGGCACCGTCGGCTACGGCAGCTACCGCTTCCGGCAGCTGACCACCAAGCACGTCCGGGTCCCGCTGGCGAAGCTGCCGCGCGCCGCGCACGGCTACCGGATCGCGGTGGTCAGTGACATCCACCTCAGCGCGATACTCGGCAGCTCGCACAGCCGCCGGATCGTGGACGCCATCAACCGCTCCCAGCCCGACCTGATCACGGTGGTCGGGGACATGGTGGACGCGGAGGTCTCCGACCTGCGCTCGGCGGCGGCGCCGCTGGCGGAGCTGGAGGCGGCGGACGGCGCGTACTTCGTCACCGGGAACCACGAGTACTACGTGGACACCCTGGAGTGGGTGGACCACGTGCGGGAGCTGGGCATGATCCCGCTGGAGAATGCCCGGGTCGAGCTGCCGTTCTTCGATCTGGCCGGGGTCAACGACGTCCAGGGCGAGGGCACCGCGCACGGCGGTCCGGACTTCGAGGCGGCGCTGGGGGATCGCGACCGGCAGCGGGCGAGCGTGCTGATGGCGCACCAGCCGGTGCTGATCCACGACGCGGTGGACGCCGGCGTCGATCTCCAGCTGTCGGGGCACACGCACGGTGGCCAGATGTGGCCGGTCACCTATGTCGCCGATCTGGCCAATCCGACTCTGGCCGGGCTGGAGCGGTACGGGGACACTCAGCTGTACGTGTCGCGCGGCGCCGGGGCGTGGGGCCCGCCGGTGCGGGTCGGCGCGGACCCGGACATTACGGTCATCGAGCTGGCTTCGACGCAGACCTGAGCCGCCGCCCGGGAACACGGCCCGAGCGGGGCCGGACCGGACATCCGTCCGAATTTCGTCTCATCCTCTTCTGTCGGTCAACTATTCGGCTCACTCTGATGTCTTGGATAACGACATGGGAACAGATGAAGTGCGCAACAGCTACGATGCGCATGGACATAGGAGGACAAAGTGAGCAAATCGGAGTCCGGGGCCGTTGCGGGGGACGCTCTGGTCATCCGGGGTACGGTCCGCGACTCGCTCGGTGTGGCACTGCCGCGGGCCGTGGTGACCCTGGCTGTTCCTGGGGGCAGACAGCTGGAGAAGACGCGGAGCGCCGACGACGGCGGCTTCCAGGTGCGGGCGCCCGGGGAGGGCGACTATCTGCTGGCGGCCTTCTCGCCGCAACTGGGCACGCAGAGCGTTACGGTGAGCCTCGACGGGCGGCCCGTCGAGGTGGAGTTCCGCATCGATGTGCCGGGCACGATGGTGCCGTAGCGGCTTGATCACGGGGCGAGTTGTGGCCGGTCCGTTGTCTCCCGCGTGGTGCACCGGATATGCCCCTGTGGTTGGCTTGGCCCGCGACATGTCTTCCGATGAAGGGCGCGGCGGGTGCGAGGGATCCGAGCCAAAGGGGCCATAGGCATTGGGCTGGCCGTAGTGCTGGTCTTGGGCGCCTTTGGCGGTTGGTTGCTGTTCGGGCCGAAGGGGAGCGACAAGGACCCGATCGTGGTGGGGAGCACATCCCCACCCACCAGCGTGGACCCGGGGGCCGCCACCGACGCGGCGGCCTGGTACCTGATGAGCAACCTGTACCAGTCGCTGCTCACCTTCGTTCCGGGGAAGGAGGAGCCGGAGCCGGACGCGGCCGAGAGCTGCGGCTTCACCGACACCGAGCTCACCGTCTACCGCTGCACTCTGCGGGAGGGCCTCACCTTCAGCAACGGGCGCGGGATCACCCCCGACGACGTGAAGTTCTCCTACGACCGGATCCTCGCCATGGGCGAGCGGGCCAGCCGCGAGGCGGACGACCCGAACATCCCGGAGGGCGAGAAGTTCAACTACTCCGGGCCGATCACTTTGCTCAGCTCGCTGGAGGCGGTCCGGGTCGACGGCCAGGACATCGTCTTCGAGCTCTCCCACACCGACGCCACCTTCCCGTTCATCGTGGCCGGTACGACGGGCGCCATCGTCGACCGGGAGAAGTACGAGGAGCTGGAGGTCCGTACGGACAACAAGGTCGACGGCTCCGGCCCGTACCTGCTGAAGTCGTTCACCCCGGACGTGAGCGCCGAACTGGTGCCCAACCCGAACTACGACGGCCCGTACGAGGTCTCCGACTTCCCCATCACCGTCCGCTACTTCGTGCAGGACGAGGACGGCACCTCCGCCGAGGACCTGCTGGCGGAGTCGTGGGACCGGGGCGAGATCGACGTCGCGGACGGCAAGCTGCCGCCCGAGGTGGTCGCCGAGATCAACTCGGCCTCGCCCGAGTACCGGGTGTACGAGTCGACCGGTGGTTCGATCCGCGTGATGACGCTGGCCACCGACATCGAGGGTTCGGTGATGTCGGACGAGACCGTGCGCCAGGTGGCCGCGGCCGTCCTGGACCGGCAGGCGATCGCCCGTCAGGTGCAGCGCAACACGGTGGAGCCGCTGTACTCCCTCATACCCGTGGGCTTCACCGGCCACGGCACCCCGTACCACGACCTGTACGGTGACGTGCCCGACCCGGCGGAGCTGACCCAGAAGCTGGAGTCGGCCGGCTACGAGCTGCCGGTCCCGTTCACTCTCGCCTACTCCCGTGGTGCCGCCAACCACGAGGAGGCCGAACTCATCCAGCAGCAGCTGGAGGCCGACGGCCTGTTCGACGTGGAGATCGAGTACTACGACTGGCAGGAATTCATCCCGATGAAGAACGCCGGGGAGTTCGAGGCGTACCTCATCGGCTGGCGCCCGGACTACCCGGACCCCGCCACCTTCACCGACTCGCTGCTCGGCCCCGGTGACAGCATGCGCACCGGTTACGTGAACAGCGACATCTACGGTCTGATCGAGGACACCCAGGCGGAGTCCGACCGGGGCCGTACGGACGACAGCTTCCGCGAGATCCACGAACTGGCCGCCGACGCCGCCACCATCGTGCCGATCTGGCAGGAGAAGCGGCTGGTGCTGGCCGGACCCGACATCACGGGCCTCCAGCACCTCCAGGGCAGCTCCGGCGTCTGGCGCCTGTGGGAACTGAGCCGTCTGTAACGGCTGTTCCCCCACCGAAGCGGTACCGCGGCCCGGCCGGACACCTTCCGGCCGGGCTGCGGCATGTCTGCGGCATATGCACGACCAAGCCGCGGCATACGGGAACATGGCGCCCATGACACGTCTGCGCCACACGATCGCCACCCAGGCCCTCGATCGCCGCGAGGTGGAAAGCCTTCTCCCGACGCTGCACGAGATCGCCGAGAGCATGCTCGTCCAGCAGGCCGACGCGATACCGGAGGAAGAGATACGCCGGTGCGCCGAACAAGGCGAACTGGCACTGCCCCGAAGACTGCGCCAGGGCGAACGGTTCACGGCACCGCTGGATGACACCGCGCGGCTGACCACGACCGTATGGGCGTGGGACCGCCGCGCGCAGAGCGCGCTGAAACTGGAACTCGCCTCCGAGCGGCCGGATCTGGAGGCGGCCGAGGGCACGGCGGAGGTGAGCTTCCGCAGCGCGGAGCACCCGGGTCGGCTTGAGGTGTCGGCGCGCGGGGCGCTGAACCGCTGGACGGTGTTCGGCCGCCGGATGGTGTGGGGAGAGGGCAGCGCCCGGCTGAACTGGCCCCGCTGGTGGGAGGCGCTGACCACCGGCGCGGACGGTCCGGCGCCGGTGACGGCGCAGGCCGCGTTCACCCTGGCCCGTGCCACCGTGGCGATCACCCCGAGCCGGGGCGAGCCGGGCGAGTGGCTGCTGGAGATCAGCGTGACCGTCACCGGCCGTGGCGTCTGGCGCCCGTTGGTCGGCCCGGCGCTGTGGCTGGCGAGGGGGGCCGTCCGCCGGCGCTTCGCGGAGCAACTGGACGAGGCCGCGCGGGAGCTGCGCGAGGAGGACTTCGGCCGGTTCCCCCGTACCCCCGAGGAACTGCTGGCGCGGTACCTGGAATCCGTCCTCCGCGAGACCGAGGAGCGCCAGGAGGACGTGCAGGACGCGGATCCCGGGGAGCCGGGCGAGGAGGGCGGCGCACACCGAGCGGCGGTGGGCGAGGTGTTCCTCGGCAAGGACGGCGAGGCGAACGCCGCCGGGCCCGACCGGACCACCGGCCGACCCTGACCCACCGCGCGGTCCGGAGCGCCCCCGGAACGGGGCCCGCTCGCAAGCGCCGTCGGCCGCCACCTGTGCGGTGCGCCCGGCCGCACCGGCCGCACCGGCCGTACCGGCGGGACCCGGGAACGCCCCCGCTGTCCCGGATCCCGCCGGCACCGCCGCCCGGCCACGGCCCCCGTCAACCGGTCCGTTCCGGTGGCCGGCGTGCGGACAGCAGGGCCGGGATCAGCGCCAGCAGCACCGCCGCCACCGGCCACAGGTACGCGTACCGGACGGCCTGCGTCATCGTCTCCGGATCGGCCCGCGTGAACGACTCGGTCAGGCGCCGCGCCATCAGCAGGGACACCGCCGCCGCGCCCACGGAGGCGGCGATCTGGGAGAAGATCGCGATCAGCGTGGACGCCGCCGGGGCCTGGTCGGGGGACAGCCCCCGGGTGGCTGCGGCGATGCTCGGCATCAGGGTCATGCCGCCCCCCGCGCCGATCACGATCAGCGCGATCATCAGCCGCCAGTACGGGGTGTCCGCCTGTGCCTGGAGCGCGAACCCGGTGAACCCGGCGGCGCCCAGCAGCACGCCCGGCACCACGATGGAGCGGGGCGCCACCCGGTCGGTCAGCCGGGTCGCGAACTGCATCACCGTTCCCGACGCGAGCGCCAGTGGAGCGCCCATCAGTCCAGCGGTCAGCACCGACGCCCCCCGTACCGACTGGAAGTAGATCGGCGCCAGCATCATCGAGCCGAAGTAGCCGGTGGCGAACAGGAACACGGTCGCCACCCCCACGGCGAGCCGGCGTTCCCCCAGCAGCCGCAGTCGTACCAGGGGCGCGTCCGTGCGCAGGGCGCGTACCGCGAAGGCCGTGATCAGCGCCAGGCCGGCGGCGGTGGGCACGAGCGCCGCCGCCGAGGTCATGCCGGACCGGCCCTCCGCGCCCCGGGTCAGCCCGTAGATGAACGCGCCCAGGCCGGGCGAGAGCATCAGCAGCCCGGGCAGGTCCAGGCGTTGCCCCGAGCGGGGCGCGTCGCGCGGCAGCAGCCGTACCGCCAGCAGCACGGCGAGCGCCCCGACCGGCACGTTGATGAGGAACATCCAGCGCCAGGAGACGGCGTCGATGAGCAGTCCGCCCAGCACCGGGCCGGTGAGCGGGCCGATGAGGATGGGGATGCCCAGCAGGCTCATCACCTTGCCGTTGTCGCTGCCGCGCCGGGCCGCCGCCTGGAGCATGACGGCCATGCCGACGGGGGACACCAGGCCGCCGGCCAGCCCTTGCAGGACGCGGAAGGCGATCAGCGACTCCATGTTCCAGGCCAGGCCCGCCAGCGCGGAGCCGGCCGTGAAGGCGGCGATGGCGGTGAGGTAGACGCGCCGGCTGCCGAACCGGCCCATCGCCCACCCGGCGGTGGGGATGACGGCGGCCAGCGCCAGGGTGTACCCGGAGGAGACCCACTGCACGGTGGTGATCGCGGCCCCGAACTCCCGCGCCAGGGTGGGGTAGGCGATGGCGACGACGGTGGTGTCCAGCACGATCATCACCGAGCCGATGATGACGACGGTGGCCAGCGCCCCCAGCCGCGGCACGGGCGACCGCGGCGGGAGCGGGGCGGCCGGTCCGTCGCCGGGGGATACCGCGGGGTCGCCGACCTCGGCGGTGCGCATCAGCGGGCTCCGTACGGCTGTACGGCGCGGGCCTCGCTCAGCGCCCGGCCCCACCAGGCGAGTTGGTCCAGCATGGTCGTGGCGGCGCCGCCGCAGCCCTCGGGGTCCACCGGGCGGCCGGTGCCGTCGAAGCTGCCCCACACCCCGTGGAAGCTGACGGTGTCGCGGACGGAGACGGCGTGCAGTTCGGCGAAGACCTGCCGCAGCTGCTCGACGGCGCGCAGGCCGCCGGAGACGCCGCCGTAGGAGACGAAGCCGACCGGCTTGGCGTGCCACTCCTTGTTGTGCAGGTCGATGGCGTTCTTGAGGCCGGCCGGGAAGCTGTGGTTGTACTCGGGGGTGACGACGGTGAAGAGGTCCGCCGCGGCCAGGCGGGTGGCGAGGGCGTCGGTGCCGGGGGTGTCGCCGGCCATGTCCAGCGGCAGCGGGTGTTCGGCGAGGTCGATGACGTCGACGGTCATGTCGGTGCGGCGCGCGGCGTGTTCGGCGAACCAGCGGGCGATGGTCGGGCCCATGCGGCCCTCGCGCACGCTGCCGACGATGACGCCGAGGCGGAGCGGGGGGTGGGGGATCGGTGACATGGCGATGTCCTGTCCTGTTCCGGTGGGTCCGGCCGGATCGGCCGGGCATCGCCCATGCTGATACTTCAAGGGAGCTTGAGGTCAAGCTCAGGCCGCGTGACCCGCCCGCCGGTCCCCTTGCCCGCCCGTCCCCGCGCCCGCGCGGGTCAGAACACCTTGCCCGGATTGAGAATCCCCAGCGGGTCGAACACCGCCTTGATCCCGCGCTGCAACTCCAGGACATCGGGGCCCAGTTCGCGGGCCAGCCAGTCCCGCTTGAGCACCCCGACCCCGTGCTCGCCGGTGATGGTGCCGCCCAGCTCCAGGCCCAGCGCCATGATCTCGTCGAACGACTGCCGCGCCCGCCGCGCCTCGTCCTCGTCCGAGGCGTCGAAGCACACGGTGGGGTGCGTGTTGCCGTCCCCGGCGTGCGCGATGACGCCGATCGTCAGCCGGTGCCGGTCGGCGATCTCCGCCACCCCGTCCAGCAGTTCCGCCAGCCGGGCCCGGGGCACGCACACATCGTCGATCATCGTGGTGCCCTTGACCGCCTCCAGCGCCGAGAGCCCGGCCCGCCGCGCCGCCAGCAGCATCTCGGACTCGGCGGCGTCCTCGGCCGGCACCACCTCGGTGGCGCCCGCCGCCCGGCACAGCTCGCCGACCGCCGCCAGCTCCGCGCCCGGCTCCGGGGTGTCGAACCCGGCCAGCAGCAGCGCCTCGGTGGACTCCGGCAGCCCCATCCGCATCATCCGGTTCACGGCCTGGACGGAGGTGCGATCCATGAGTTCCAACAGCGAGGGGGCGTGACCGGCCGCCATGATCCGGCACACCGCGTCCCCGGCGGCGGCCGACGAAGCGAACTCCGCCGCCAGCACCAGCTGCTGGCGCGGCGCCGGCTTCAGCGCCAGCACCGCCCGCACCACCACGCCCAAGGTGCCCTCGGATCCCACGAACAGCCGCGTCAGGTCGTACCCGGCGACCCCCTTGGCGGTGCTGCGGCCCGTCGACAGCAACCGGCCGTCGGCCAGCACCACATCGAGCCCGAGCACGTATTCGGCCGTCACCCCGTACTTCACACAGCACAGCCCACCGGCCCCGGTACCGATGTTCCCGCCGATGGTGCACTGCTCCCAGCTGGACGGATCCGGCGGGTAGGCCAGCCCGTGCCCGGCCACCGCCTTGGACAGCTCCGCGTTGACGACCCCCGGCTCGACCACGGCGATCCGGTTCACCGGGTCGATGTCGAGGATGCGGTTCATGCGCACCAGCGACAGCAGGACGCACCCGTCCACGGCGTTGGCCGCCCCCGACAGCCCGGACCTGGCCCCCTGCGGCACCACGGGGACCCGCAGCTCGCTCGCCACCCGCAGCACGTGCCGTACCTGCTCCACCTCGCGCGGCAGCACCACCGCCGCCGGAGTGCCGGCCGGGCAGAAGCTGGCCATGTCGTGGGCGTACGAAGCGAGGACATCGGCGTCGGTCAGCACGGCCTCGGCCGGCAGACCCTCCCGCAGCCGGGACACAAGATCGCTCATAATCCGCATCCTGGCACCGCCCCAGGAAGGTGGGAAGCCCACGCGCGACACCGGGAAAATCGCTGGCCGGACCCCCTGCCCGGTGAGATCTTGGCCGGATGCAGCCTTACGAGAGACACCTCATCACCCATGCCCACCACCCGATCGCGGCGCCGCTCCACCCGCACTCCGTCCTGGAACTGCTGGAACGGGCCCTGGGGGACGACGACGCGGCCGAGTTGCGCGTCCTCGACGTGGGCTGCGGAGAGGCCGCCTGGCTGCTGGAGGCGCTGGACCATTTCCCCGGGCTGCGCGCCGTGGGCATCGATATCAACGCCGCCGGACTGGCCCGCGCGGCCGAGGAGGCCCGGGCACGCGGCGTCGCGGACCGGCTGGAACTGCACGAGCTGAGCGCGGCCGACTACCACGCCACCGAACCGTTCGACGTCGTCCTGTGCGTGGGCTCCACCCACGCCCTCGGCGGCCTGCTGCCCACCCTGGACGCCCTCCGCGCGCACCTCGCGCCGGGCGGCAAGGTCCTGATCGGCGACGGCTTCTGGGAGCGCGAACCGACCCCGGCCGTTCTGGAGGCGCTGGGGGAGGGCCCGGACGCCTACGCCGACCTGGCCACCACGGTCGACCGGATCACCGGCGCCGGCTGGGCCCCGGTCTACGGGCACACCAGCACCCTGGACGAGTGGGACGACTACGAGTGGTCCTGGACCGGATCGCTCAGCGCCTGGGCGCTGGACCACCCCGAGCACCCCAAGGCGGCGGAGGCCGCCGAGACGGCCGCGGCGCACCGCGACGCGTGGCTGCACGGCTACCGGGGCACCTTCGGCTTCGTCAGTCTGGTGCTGCGCAGTACACGCTGAACCGGCGCGGCCGGGTCACTACGAGGGATCCGCGACCGTGCGCTCCACCTGATCGCGGATCCCTCGCCCCCCGATGGTGACTATGCGAGTAGACCGCCGGGACGGCACCGGGCACAAGGGCGGGTCACTGTGCACGGTGCCCAGAATCGGCCTCGTGGCTGGACACGCTGATCCGCAGCGCGTGCACCAGATCGTGGATGCCGGGCCCGGAGGCGCTCAGGTCGCGGTGCAGCAGCCGTTCGGCGGTCCGCAGGTGGGCGGTGACGGTGGTGCGGCTGAGGCCCAGCTCCTGGGCGGCCCGCCGGGCGTCGGCGTTGGCGTCGATCCAGCCGCGCAGGGTGCCGCGCACGCGGTGGTGTTCCGCCCCGGCCAGCGGGGTCCAGAACGCCCGCGCCCAGCGCCGCGCCGCGTCCGTCTCCAGCAGATCGGTCAGCCGCGGGGCGACACCCGGGCCGGTGCCGGCGCCGGGCTCCGGGGCGGCCCAGGGTGGTTCCGCCCGCCGTGCCGCCAGGGCCACGGCCAGGTGCAGTGCGGCCCGGTCCCGTACGGCGTGCAGATCCATGCCCAGCGCGCTCTCCACCTCCCGTACGTGCGCGCCGACGGTGGTCCTGCTGAGGCTCAGGAACCGGGCCACCCCGGCGCGGGGCATGCCCAGCGCGAGACCGGTGATGTCCACGGCGAGCCGTGGCACCGCCTCCAGGGGCCGCAGCAGCCCGGCGGCCCAGCGGCCTGCGGGGGCGGGCGGCAGCAGCCGCGCCAGGGGTTCGCGTCCCTCGTAGCCGGCGATCCGGTCCGGGGTGGTGCGGGCCACGGCCAGCGCGTGCCGGGCCTGCTCGTAGGCCTCTGCGGTCGCGGCCAGCGGCTGCACGGCGCTGATGCCCAGCGTGTACGTGCGGTTCGCGGCGACCAGATCGCGCAGCGCGGCGGCCAGCGGCTCGCCCGCCGGATCGTCCTCCGGGATCAGGCAGATCAGATGCTCGTCGTACACCGGGCAGCGCACCATCAGGGCCCGGCCGTGGAAGCCCGACGGATCCTGGTACGTCTGCGCCAGCCGGTCCCGGTCCCCCGGCGCGCAGCGCAGCAGATGGACGCGCGCCCGCTCCGTCTCCAGCACCCCGGCCGGATCGCCCGCCGACATCCGCCGCGCCAGCACCGGATCCCCCGCCATCAGCGCCTGGAACAGCGCCAGCCGCAGCTGCCGGGCCTTGCGCTCGTAGCCCTGCCGCACCGCGTCCGTCTCCCGGGCCCGGAACAGCAGGTCGAGCACCCCGCACACCTGCGAGGCGACGGCCGACTCCGCGCGGTCCGGCACCCGTTCGGCGGCCACCACCAGCACCCGGTGCGGCGGCCGGGGCCCGATCCGCTCCAGCCGCAGCCACCACGATCCGGCCCCGCCCTCCCCGCCGGTGGTGGTGGCGGCCGACGCCAGCCGGCCCCCGATCACCCGGGCGGCCAGCTCCTGGAGACCGGCCCGCGCCGCGGACGGAAACCCCGCGGTGGCCTCCTCGACCTCCACCGGGCCGTCGCCGCGCCCGCCCACCACCGCCACCTGGGCGTCCAGACGCGCCGCCAGCCACTCCAGCACGCCGCCCACACCCGCCGGGCCCCCGGCGGCCCGAAGCAACCCCTCCACGGCAACCATCCCCTCGCACCAGCGCGGCCCACGACACGGAAAAGCCGCCACAGAAAAAAGTACGGGCGCGGTGTCGATCCGGCCCGCCCCCGTTCGACGTAAAGGTGAGGGCAGGGAAAGACCCCGCCCACCGATCGATCCAGGAGCCACTATGCCCCGCTTCATCACGCTGATCCGCAACGACGAACAGAACATCCCCGCCGACGGCTTCCCCGCCGACTTCGGGGCACGCATGGGGGCGCTCCTGGAGGAGATCACCAAGGCCGGGGTCATGCTCGACACCGCCGGGCTCACCCCCACCTCCGAGGGCACCCGCGTGACCCTGTCCGGCGGCAAGCTCACCTACACCGACGGGCCGTTCACCGAGACCAAGGAAGTCATCGGCGGCTACTCGATCATCCAGGCCAAGGACAAGGAGGAGGCGCTGTACTGGACCAAGCGCTTCCTGGAGATCCACCCCGACGTGTGGAACATCACCGCCGAGGTGCGGCAGATCGCCGAGAACTGATGGTCTGATGGGTGGCCGTGACGGAACCACGCGTGACGGCCACCATCGAGGCGGCCTACCGGATCGAGTCCCCCCGGGTCATCGCCGCCGCCGCCCGCATCGTGCGCGATGTGGGCATCGCCGAGGAGATCGCGCAGGACGCGCTGGTCGCCGCCCTCGAACAGTGGCCGGAGTCGGGTGTCCCGGACAAGCCGGGCGCCTGGCTCACGGCCACCGCCCGGCGCCGGGCCATCGACCTGGTACGCCGCAAGGAGACGTACGCGCGCAAGCTCGCCGAGGTCGGCCGGTCGCTGGAGGACACCACCCCGGCCCCGGACCCGCCCGACCCGGAGAACATCGACGACGATCTGCTGCGCCTGATCTTCACCGCCTGCCACCCGGTGCTGCCCACGGCCTCGCGCACCGCCCTCACCCTGCGGCTGCTCGGCGGCCTGACCACCGCCGAGATCGCCCGCGCCCTGCTGGCCGCCGAACCCGCCGTCGCCCAGCGCATCGTGCGCGCCAAACGCGCCCTCGCGACGGCCGGCGTCGGCTTCGAGGTGCCGTACGGCGAGGACCGCGCCGCCCGGCTGTCCTCCGTCCTGGAAGTCATCTACCTGATCTTCAACGAGGGGTACACGGCCACCGCCGGGGACGACGTGGTCCGCCCCGCCCTGTGCGAGGACGCGCTGCGGCTGGCGCGGGTGCTGGCCGCCCTGATGCCCGGGGAACCCGAAGTGCACGGCCTGGCCGCGCTGCTGGAGTTCCAGGCCTCCCGCATCCCCGCCCGCACCGGACCGGACGGGGCACCGGTACTGCTCGCCGACCAGAACCGCACCCGCTGGAACCGGCCCCTCATGCGGCGCGGCGCCGACGCCCTGGCGCGGGCGGGCGGCGGCGGCCCGTACGCGCTGCAGGCCGCGATCGCCGCCTGCCACGCCCGGGCGGCCCGCTACGAGGACACCGACTGGGCGATGATCGCCACCCTGTACGGGCGGCTGCTGACCCTCACCGGCTCCCCGGTGGTGGCCCTCAACCGGGCGGTGGCCGTCTCCATGGCCGAGGGCCCCGCGGCCGGTCTCGCCCTGGTGGACGCGCTGCGCGACGAACCGGCCCTGAAGGACTACCACTTGCTGCCGAGCGTGCGCGGCGACCTGCTCGCGCGGCTGGGCCGGGACGCCGAGGCCCGCGAGGAGTTCCGCCGCGCCGCGTCCCAGACCCACAACGAGCGGGAACGGGCCCTGCTGCTGGAACGGTCCCACCGTTAGACCTGCGGCGACGCCTGCTTTCGTGGCTGCTGCCACGCCCGCTGTCGGGCCCGCCGGCTGCCCCGCTACCGGTTCGGTCGCCGAAGGCGGACGCTGAGCTGGGCGCCGAGTTCGGCGAAGCCCAGGGCCGCCGCCACCCGCCGGGACGCCGGGACCCGAGCCCGCCACTGCGGCAGCAGCCCGGCCGCCAGCGCGTGTGCGACAGCCGCCGAACCCGTCGCCCCGGCCAGGCCCCGCCCCCGGTGGCCGGGCCGGGTCAGCACACTGATGTGCGCGGCGCCCTGGGCCCATCGCCGGTAGCCCGCCGCGGCCACCACCGCCTCGCCGTCGAACACGACGAACGCGGGCGAGGTGATCCGTCCCAGGTCCGCCTCGTCCGCGTCCTTCGCACCGGACTCCCGCTCCAGCTCCTCCACCGCGGCGTGCCGGGCCGGGAGGTGGACGACCGCGGGCCCGCCGTCGTCCACCGGCCGGAAATGGGCGGCGTCCAGATACGCCAGCGAGGCCGGCCCGAGCAACTCGGCCACCGGCAGGACACGGCGTACGGCCGCCGGGTCGACGGCCGCCCCGGCGGACAGCGAAGCGAGGGCGTCCCGTACCGGCGCGGCCCACGTCTCCTGCGGAACGGTCGCGATCACCGCCCCACCGACCGCCACCACCCCGGCCCATCCGGGCGGGCACAGGCCCGACGCGGGCGAGAGCACCACCTGCGGCCCCCGGGCGGGGCGGAACGTCACCGGCACACCGGCCAGCGACTCCCAGACGGCACGGGCGGCGGTGAGCAGCGGCGGATCGATCGGCACGCCCCCGATCCTCGCACGCGTGGCCGTGACCCCTGCGAGCGAAGACGTTCGTCCGTCGCATCGGCCGCCCGGTCCCCGTCCGCCGTCCGCCGTCCGTGCGGGCGAATGGCTCCATTCCGGCCGGGGGACGGCGCTGCGATGAGTTCGCACCGCCCGGGAAGTCCCACCATCAGGGTTCGACCACACAGGAGGAACACATGGCTCAGCTGCTGAGAGTCCAGAACTTCACCGTCTCACGTGACGGGATCGGTGCCGGAGAGGACCAGAGCCTGGAACGTCCGTTCGGCCATGCGGTCGACCCGGCGGAGCTGTTCGCCTGGGCCGGTGCGACGGCGAGCTGGCCCAACCGCACCGACCCCGGAGGGAGCAGGGGCCTGGACGACTACTTCACGCGGGACTTCTCGCACAACATCGGCGCCGAGATCATGGGCCGCAACAAGTTCGGACCCCAGCGCGGCCCCTGGACCGACCACGAGTGGCGCGGCTGGTGGGGAGAGGAACCCCCGTTCCACACCCCGGTGTTCGTGCTGACCCACCACACGCGTCCTTCGTTCACCCTCTCCGACACCACCTTCCACTTCGTCGACGCCGACCCGGCCACCGCCCTGGAGCAGGCACGGCAGGCGGCGCAGGGCAAGGACGTCCGGCTCGGCGGCGGGGTCAGCACCGTCCGGGAGTTCCTGGACGCCGGCCTCGTCGACACGCTGCACGTGGCGGTCGCACCGGTGGAACTCGGGTCCGGACTGCGCCTGTGGGAGTCACCCGACGAACTGCTCGACCGGTACCACCTGGAGGTCGTGCCCAGCCCGAGCGGCATGACGCACCACCTCTTCTGGCGGAAGTGACCGGACCCCCGCGCCGGCCCCGGTGAGCAGCCCCGCTCCCGGGGCCGCCCCGGTCCGACCCCGCATGCCTCAGCCCTCCTCGCCCCACCACGGCCCGGCACCCGTCGTGTCCCGCAACGCGTTGGTGACGCAGTGGATCTCGCCGCCCACCGTGCCCACCGCGTGCGCGTAGTCCCACCCCTCGACCCACGCCAACTCCCCCGCCCCGGCTGCCGCCAAGACCGCCTCGGTCTCGGCCTTGAACGCCGCGTCGTGCGGTTCGGGGGCGAGGAAGGTGCCGGCCCCGGTCTGCACGCCGTTCGCCACGGCGGGCAGGGCGTTGGCGACGACGTCCTGGCGCGGATAGCCGGGGATCACCAGCCGTTCGAAGAGCGCGGGCACCCGCACGATGTCCTCGTCCGTCAGACCGAGTTCGTCCTCGAACAGGTCGAGCGCCGCCTCGATGCCCCGTGCCGCGATCCGGGTCCCCGCCAGGACCTCCGGGTCCTCCGAGCCCGTCAGTTCGAGACCGCGTTCCGGGTCGGCGACCAGCGCAGCCCAGCCGCGCGCGGTGTCCGCCGGGACGAAGGACACGAACTCGTCGATGTGGCCCACGCCCAGCCAGCTGGTGTCCACGGCCAGCGGACGCTGCTCGCGCTGCGCCTCCAGCAGCCGCAGGAAGTCCGCGTCCGGCGCCGCGTCCCCGCCGTCCGATCCGTACAGCACCCGGCCCGCCGGCACCCCCGCGTCCGGCGGCGTGACCAGGAAATTGCCGGTGGAGCTGAACGACCCCCACAGCTGGCTGCGTTCGTCGTCCCCGACCCGGCCGGCGTCGTACTCCTGGATCACCGCCGTACCGGAGCCGCCCAGCACCGTGTACGCCGAGCGCCCCGCGTCGCGCAGCGGGAAGTCGGCGGTGCTCCCCTCCGGCATCACATCGGCCGAGCGCAGCAGCACGTTCATCCGCCGCACCTCCCCGTCCGGGTCCGGTACGGCGAAGTAGCCGGTGATGAACTGGTCCCGCATCCACCGGTCGCCGCCCGTCGGGTACTCCAGCAGGTGCCCGTTCAGCCCGGCCGCCTCCAGCGCGGCGCTCAGCTCCTCCCGGAAGACCTCCTCGCCGTCCTCGACCGGTGCGGCGGGCGACTCCGGGTCGTAGCCGTGCCGTTCGGCGTCCTCGGGGGTGGTCCCGTTGTCGCTCATCACCATCCGGTCGACCGGCAGCAGATCGTGGGTCAGGATCAGCGGCGCGGCCCGCAGCGCGGCGTGTGCCCGCTCCTTACGCTCGCCGTCCACGACGGTGAGCGAGACCTCGATCCCGCCGTCCCACACCGCCGGGTCGCGCACCAGGTCGGTGGCCTCCAGGGCGAGTTCGACACCGTCGCGCAACTGCGCCGCGCTCAGCCGCTCCTCGGCGGGCAGCACGGTGTACGAGGTCCCCTCCCGGACGAACAGCCGGGTGTACGGGGCCGACGCGGGATCGACCCGGACCGTCCCGTACGCGTCCTCGCCGAGCCCCGGCAGCGCCCCGATCCGCAACGGGGCCAGGTCCAGGGCGTCCAGCGCCCCGTTCACCTCCTCGTCGGCGGCGTCGTGGCAGGCCGCCAGCGCGTCGTCGGTGAGCCGGGCCCCGTTCTCACCGAGGGACGGACAACGCCCGGCGCTGTCGTCAAGGTTGGGCATGACGTACGGAACGTCGGCCGTCAGCGTCACGGCGGAACCGGAGGTGCCGGCCGACTGGCAGCCGGCGAGCGGTATCAGGAGGGCGGCAGCCGCGCTCGAGGCCACGGCCAGCCTTGTGGTGCGTCTCATGATCCCCACCCTGGGCGAGCGACGCCGCCCGGCGCATCGGCCACCGGACAGAGATCACCACCCCGCGCCTCTGCCGTTCGGCAGAGGCGGCGCCCCTGCCCCGCCCGTACGCTGGCCCGATGCGCGGGTGGACGGTCGGCGAAGGCGTACGGGGGCTGCTCGCGGCCGGGTTGACGGTCGCGGCCCTCCTCGCGCTGCCCTCGGCCGGGCCGCTGATCACGCTCCCAGCGGCGCTCGCGGCCGGCACCGCCCTCCTGGCCCGGTCCCCGCACTCGGCGACCCCGGCGGTCGCGGCCGTCTCGCTGGCCGCGACCGCCGCCTACCGCGGCCCGGCGGGCAACGAGGTCGGCCCCTGGTGGCTCCTGGAGACCGCCGCCCTGCTCGCGCTGACCGTGCCGGCGGCCCGCCGCGCCCTCCACCACGCCGTACCGCCGGTGCTGGCCCTGACCGCGCTGCCGCTGCGCGTCGGCCTCCACCTCGAACCTCCCTCGCCCGCAGACGAACTGGCCGTCATCTGCCTGCTGGCCGCCGCCGCCTCCGGTGCCGCCGTCGCCGCCGGCCGCCACCTGCGGGCCCAGGAAGCCCGCCGCGCGCACGCGGTCCGCGAGGCCCGCCGGGCACAGCGCATCGCGCTCGCCCGCGATCTGCACGACTTCGTGGCCCATGAGGTGAGCGGCATGCTGGTGCAGGCCCAGGCCGGCCAACTCGTCGCCGAGGGCGACCCGGACGCGGCGATGGGCGTGCTGCGCCGCATCGAGGCGGCGGGGCTGCGCGCGATGGACACCCTGGAGGAGACGGTCCGCATGCTCGACACCGACGCCGGCGAGGACTCCGGCCCGACCGCACCGGGCGCGGTGCTCGCCGAACTGACCGCCGCCGTCCGGCGGTACGGCTCCGCCACCCTGGACCTGGACCCGGCCGTCCGTGACGTGCCGCCCTCCGCCCACCGGCTGGTGACGGAGGCGCTGACGAACGTACGCCGCCACGCGCCCGGTTGCGGCGACGTCCGGGTGACGGTGGCACGCGGGGGCGAGGGCCTGACGGTGCGGGTCCTCAACACCGCCCCGCCCGCCGCCACCGCCCGTCCCGCCGCCGTCGCCCCGCCCGCCACCGGCGCCGGAACGGGACTGGCCGCCCTGCGCCGCCGCCTGGCCACCGAGGACGCCCGCCTCACCGCCGGCCCCACCCCGTCCGGCGGCTGGCACACCACGGCCGTGTGGGGTGGCGCGTGACGATCCGCGTCCTGATCGCCGACGACCAGGACCTCGTACGGCACGGGTTCCGGATGATCGTCGGGGCCCAGCCCGACATGCGAGTGGCGGGGGAGACGGCGGACGGGCTCGCCGCCGTGGCGGCGGCCCGCGAACTGCGCCCCGACGTGGTGCTGGCCGACATCCGGATGCCCGGAGTGGACGGGCTGGAGGTGGTGCGGCGACTCGCTCCCGAAGGCCACCGGGTGATCGTGGTGACCACGTTCGACGACGACGCCTACCTGGGCCCGGCGCTGCGCGAGGGCGCCGCCGGCTATCTGCTGAAACGTTCGGGGCCGGCCCTGCTGGTGGAGTCGATCCGCGCGGCGATGGCCGGGGACACCCTCATCAGCCCCTCCCTGACCGCCCGCCTGCTGCGCGGACTCCCGGCGCCCCGCCCCGCCACCGGCCCCGACCCCTCGGTGCTGACCGCCCGCGAGACCGAGGTCGTACGCCTTGTCGCCCGGGGACTGAGCAACGGCGAGATCGCCGCGGCGCTGAGCATCGGCCTCGGCACGGTCAAGACCCACGCGGCGGCGGCCCAGCGCAAAGTGGGCGCCCGCAACCGGGTCGGCGTCGCCGCCTGGGCCTGGGGCGCGGGGCTGATGGAAGGCACCTGACCGGCAACCTCCTGAGACTGTCGCGGCCGAGGTGCAACTGCTCCACTTCGACCACGCCTACGCCGTGGTCGACCGCGAGACCGCCGGCGTCATCGAACACTTCGCCACCTTCGAGGTCCGCCCTCACCTGGACTGATGCACGATGACGGGCATTCACCTGGGGATCCCCGAGCGCGACCTGGCCGCCACCCTCCCGCTCCTGCGGGTCGGCGGATACGCGGTCACGACCCTGCCGGGCGGCGGCATCGGCATGTGGAGCCAGTGCCCGAGGGTGTGGTTGCCCAGTACAGGGGGGTGGAAATAAATCCCCCGGATGGATGGCAGGATTCTTCAATATATATCGAGGTTGACTTGGGAGATGCTCGTTGGTATGACAGCGTCGAGGATGCAGATCGTGACCTCAGCCTCTACGACTCAAATGAAGGGCCGGGTAGAGAAATACTCAGAGGTGATGTTTCGGTCGCCGATTCTTCTGGCTGCCCGTGGGAGTGAATATGTCTCTGGAGCGCAAAAAAGGACAGTGCTGGCGGACGTTTGCTCATGTGGTCCCAGTCCGGGCGATGAACCTCAGTGATTGGAATGTTCGAGATAAGGCAGTTCGTCCTGTGAGGCGAGGAGTCAGGGTGGGGTGGAAGTTGCGATGGGCGGACCCTCGTGCCTGACCTTGGATGGTTCTAGGTGCCGGATATTGCTACGATGACTTTTCCAAGATCAGGTTATCTTCTCGGTGAAAATTCGGCCAATAGGGCTGACTCGATTGGAATGCAAAGGGAGCTCACGACGAGATGAAAAGCCTTCGCCATCTGCTCATCTTTGCGGCTTTTCTCTCTCTTGCCGGTTGTTCGCTCATCTCGGTGGCGCCAGAAGGCGACAAGGCCGTGCCATCAAAGTTTCCGCATGATGAGGTTTCAAGTGCGGGATGGGCGCATACTCAAGCTCAGAGCTTCATGGCGTGGGCCAGTCTGATGGGAACGGATGAACAGCGCGCAGCCGTCGACGGGCGGGTCGTTAATGTCGGCGGTGATTGGAGCGACCGTTCAGGAATCGCTTGGGTGCTGACAGATCACGTGGATTCGGAAGAGGCGCGAATCGTTGCTGACGCTTTCAGTCAGTGGGAAGAGAATGCTGATATCCCGGTTCGGGTAGCCATCTACGGTAGTGCGCAGGAGCTTCTCTATCTCGGTTGTTCAGAGGGAGAAAGGGAGGAGCAAATCCAGCCCTGTGTTTGATTGGCTGAAGCTCTGACCGTGAGGCGGCTCACCCGAGACATGTGACCGCCACACGGTCGCCTCGAGTGCACCCCCCCTTCCTTCAGCTGTACGCGACGTGGATGGTTATGGGCATCGGGTTCGGTGTCGACGCCGCCGGGAGGTTCCTACCGCAGTGCCGCTTTACGCGCACCGGCGGTGTGCCGGTGAGCCCGGGGGATCGCGAAACCCACATTCACATCCCATGTGATCAGGCCATTCGCGTCGGCCTCGCCTGCAACTGTGCGAGGATGCGCCTCCGGGTGCCGTCGATCAGCCGTCGACGCGTGTCCACGTCCGCGGGCGGCCTGGCTTCTTGCCCACAGGCAACAACGGCTCAAGCCGGGCCCATTGCCCACGCGTCAGATCCCCACGTCCCACGGCCGTGATCACCGGCGACCTTGATCTACTGTCGCAACACACCTAGTTGCCGGGGTCGAGCAGTTCGAGGGCGCTGTCGAGTGCGCCGTCGGCCGAGCCGGCCTTGAGCGCGAAACGTACCGGAGCGAGCGGCCGGCCCGCCGGGTCACTGTGGTGGGCGTGGGCCGCTTTCTCCGCTGCCTTGAGCGACTTCACGGCGTAGGCCAGCAGGCGCCGCACCTCCTCCGGTTCCGCGACATCGACCAGCTCTGCGGAGCAGGCGAGGACCTTCTCGGCCGCCGCCTCCAGTTCATGGGGGCGGGGGATGGTGTCGGGCCCGATGGACTTCAGCCGGGCGTGCACCTGGCGCAGTCCGGCTATGGCGTCAGCGGTCATTCCGCAACCCTACGCGGGGGTGATGTTGCCGAGTTGGGCGATCAGCAGCGCCAGCCGGTATGCCTCGGCGAAGTCGGACGCGGAGTACGCGATGGTCCGCCCACCCCCGACGCGGGTGACGCCCGGCACCAGCATGGCCAGATCGACCGTGTGGGCCAGGCCCAGGTCGATCTCGACATCGACCGGCCCCCGCACCCGGAACGGCGTCACCTCATCCCGCCGCGCCACGGCCTTCGCGGCGGCGACCCGCAGCCGGTCCCGCGCCTCCTGCGGGTGCAGCGCGACGGCGGCGCCCTGGGCGAGCGCCCGCTTCACCTCGACGGTGACCGTCTCGGGCACCAGCTCACGTACCTCGGCGCAGGCCACGTCGTCACCGCTGAGCAGCACCACCGGCACCCCGAGGTGCCCGGCCATGGCGGCGTTCAGCCCGATCTCCCCGAGGGAGAGCCCGGCCACCCGCACATCCAGAATGATGCCGTTCATGGTGTGCGCGATCACGGCGGGCCCGGACCCGGCCCGGCCGTGGTATCCGACGAACAGCACCGCGTCGGTCTCCGCGTCCAGCCCGCCGAGCATCCCGGACGGCCGGGGCTTCCCCCGCACCAGCAGCGCCCGCCGGTCGAGCTCCTCCGGCAGCAGATTGCGGAACGACCCGTGCGCGTCGGCCACCCAGACCTCGGCCCCGGGCTCCCCCTCCAGCACCCCGTCGATCACGGCGTTGACCTCGGCCGTCATCGTCGTACGGGCCCGCGTGTAGTCGTAGCCTTCCGGGTGCGTCTCGGTGGGGTGCACGACCCCGGAGATGCCTTCCATGTCCACAGAGATCAGTACCTTGGTCACCCGTCCGACCTTACGCCGCCGCCCCGGAGGACCGGGCCGAAATCGCCCCGCTGAGCAGGACGGCACGTCGACGGGTGGCGAATCGGGGCAGCCTCACCACGAGCGCGTTCCGGCGGCCCGACTGCACGCTCGGTCGCCGGCCGCGGTCGAGCGCGCGCATCGCGGTCGCGACCACCTGTTCGGGGGTCTGGTAAGAGCCCTGGTGGGCCCCGCTGCCCAGGCCGTCGAAGAACTCGGTGCGGGTGAGGCCCGGGGCGAGCGACAGCACCCGCAGGCCGGTACCGCGCGACTCGTGCCACAGCGCCTCGGTGAAACTGAGGACGAACGCCTTGCAGGCGGCGTAGACCGCCATCGCGGGAACGGGGGTGTACGCCGCCATGCTCGCGACATTCACGAGAACGCCCCGCCCGGAGTCGCGGAGCGGTTCGATGAACGCGCGGGTGAGATCCACGAGGTTGGCGACATTGACGTTCATCTCGTCGGTGAGCCGGTCCGGGTCCTCCTTGTGGAAGGGGCCGTCGGTACCGAAACCGGCGTTGTTCACCAGCCCGTCGACTGTGATGTCCCGCCGGGCCAGTTCGGCGGCCAGGCGCCGGCCCGCGCCCGGCTCACTGAGGTCGAGGGGTATCGCGGTGGCGCGCACGCCGTGCCGTGTCCGTAGCTCGGAGGCGAGTTCTTCCAGGCGGTCGAGGCGCCGGGCGACGAGGACGACGTCGGAGCCGCGGCGGGCGAGTTCGCGGGCGAAGGCGGTGCCGATGCCGGAGCTGGCGCCCGTGACGATCGTGGTCTGACCGGAGAAGCTGATCGGAGTCATGGCTGCACCGTACGCAATGCCTTGCACTCAGTGCAAGGTTATGCATCCAGTGCAGAGATTTAGACTGAGTGCATGGCCGAAACTCCCTCGCTCCGCGAGCGCGCGCGCCGCGCGGCTCGTACGGAAATCACCGCCACCGCGGTACGGCTCTTCGCGGAGAACGGCTTCGAGGCGACGACGATCGACCAGATCACCGCCGCGGTCGGCATTTCCCGCCGTTCGTTCTTCCACTACTTCGGCAGCAAGGAGGATGTCGTCCTCGGCGACACCGAGGCGCTGGGGGAGTCGGTGCGAGCCGCGCTGGAGGCCCGTCCGGCGGACGAGTCGGCATGGACCGCCATCAAGCAGGCGTTCCTGGTGCTCCAGCAGAAGGCGGGCAGCCTGGAGGAACAGCTGATCCTCGCGCGCATCCACCACGAGGCGCCCTCCCTGCGCGCCCGGCACCTGGAGAAGCACCTGCGCTGGCAGGAACTGCTCGCTCCCGAGGTGCAGCGCCGTCTCGGCCTGCCCGACTCCCCGGCCCCCGATCCGCGCGCCCTGGCCTTCGTCGCCGCCGCGCTGGCCTGCCTCGACGCCGCCGTCGACGCGTGGTACCGCTCCGGAGGAGCCGACGACCCCGAGCGCTTCTTCGACGAGGCGGTCGCCACCCTCCGCGCCTAGAGCACGGAGCGCGCCCGCCTCGGCGTGCGGAAACGGGCCCCTCCGAGTCGGCTCCGCCCGCAGGTCAATCCCGAAGCCCGGCCCCGAATGTCGGCAGCGGATGCGAGGGCTCGCCGAGCCAGGGCCGGCATGTTCCGTCACGGGCGACGGTGAGCCCGAAGGAGTTCAGTCGCGGGGCCCCTTGCCCCCGCCACCATTCCAGCGCCCGCGCCACCTCGTCCCACAGTCGGCGTGGCCCGGACTGATACACGGTGGCCTCGTCCTTCCCCTCCGCGAAAAGGACGGACGCCCACGACCGTGACCCCTGGGTCATGTCGAAGAACCACAGTGTCGACTTGCCATCCTCCCCGGCGTTCAGCACATGGGCGCAGTCCGGCACGCACAGCCCCAGCACGAACCGCGCCCCGCGGAACCGCTGCCCTTCGCCCAGATCGGAGAGGGTCACGCTGGTGGCCGACTCGTCCGCGTCTCCCGGATACTCCCGGACATGCCGGCCGAACCGCCCCCAGTCCAGGCGCTGCGCCCGCAGCTTCATGAACTCCAGCGGGCGTAGAAATGGCCCGCTCGCGGTCCCGTCCCCGACTACGGTCAGCCGTACCAACGCGTCCTCGTCGCAGTAGTGCGTCCCCCACGGGGCCACGATCAGGCCACCCGGCCGGGTCTGTCGCACCCACGCCGACGGGAACTCCCGTACCCCGGCCGTGACGATCACCCGGTCGTACGGCGCCCGCGCCGCCCAGCCGTCCCGGCCGTCCGCGCACACCACCTCGGGAAACAGTCCGAGACTGCCCAACTTCGCCCGCGCCCGAGACGCCACCCTCTCGTCCACCTCGACGGAGACCACGTTCCGATCGCCCAGCCGCGCGGACAGCAGCCCGGCGTTCCAGCCCGTTCCCGTGCCGATCTCCAGCACCCGGGCGCCGGGGTACACATCGAGATCGCCCAGCATCCGCGTCACGACGGACGGCATGCTCGCCGAACTGGTCGGCACCTGGCCCGGACCGGGCCCCGGGTGCTGCCCGTCGTCCCACTGCGTGGTGACGGGAACATTCGTGTACGCCGCACGTTCCCACGCCACCGGATCCGTCCGCCGGTCCACGGTCCGGCTCCGGCCGCTGTCCATGTCGTACGGCCACATCAGATCGGGCAGAAATACCTCACGCGGCACGGCCTCGAACGCGTCGGCCCACTCCCGCGCCATCGCACCCGTGCGCAGCAGGAACCGCGTCAGTCCTTCAAGGGGACTGACGCGCTCCCTTCGATCAGATTTCACGTGCACTTCTCCATCGCCCTCGGCGTCCCCGCCATCGCCTCGCGCGGCTTGTCCTATCTGTCGCAACCCACCCCCAGAGCGTCCGCTACGACTCGGCGGCGTCTTCGTGTATACGGGATCGGTGTTCCGAGCGCAGACGCGACAGCTCTTGCTCTCGCACAGCACGCACCTCGTCGCGGATCCTGCTCATGACGAACTCGCCGAGTGTGCAGCACAGATCCATCCGCTGGATGCACACCCCGACCATGAAGGGGCCGTGCTGGGCTCGGTAGAGCCGGATCCCGTAGTAGCCCTCCTCGCAATCGGTTTCATTGTTGAAACGGCAGCCTTCACAGGTCTGAGGCAGCCGTACGGGACGGATCGACTTGGCGTACAACGTGCGGCCATCCGGCAGCCGGTAGCGGGTTCGCTGGTCCGAGGTGCCAGCCGTGAAGATGCGGTGCACGGGTACCGCTCCGACGGAATCCAGAACCTCCCGCATCGCGGCCAGCGACGCATCCCCGTCTTCGAGATTGATCAGCATGCGGACGGCGACATCGCGCCCGTAATCCTCGATGACCCGCAGCACGCGCGGGACGTGGCTGCGATCCGGCACCACGAGGTTGGCCGACACTCTGACGCCGTTGCGCAGTGCCGCGTCGATGGTGGCGTGCAAGGCCGTGATCTTCCGCTCCGCCAGCTTCACCGAACCGATGCGCGGTGCCTGGACAGCGGCCAGTTCATCTGCCGTGGTGCCGAAGACCGAGAGATTGACCCGGTCGAGTCCGGCTTTCGCGCATTCCTTCAGCACGGCGGCACCGTTCTCGCCATTGGAAGTCAACCCCACGGTCAGCCCCAGCCGACGCGCCTGGGCCACCAGGTCCGGGAGCCGGGGATGAAGGGTCGGCTCCCCACCGGTGAAGTGGACTTCGTCGGTCTCCACCGACCCCCGTAGGGCGGCGAGGGCAAGGGCGAAGTCAGTGCCGGGCTCGATCCTGGCGGGCAAGAAGGAGGCCCCATTGGTGTGCAGGTAGATGGATACTCGTCCGCTCTTGCCAGGAGCACCGGTGTACTCGCCCGGTTGGCGGCCGGCATTGTCGGCGGCCACGGGGGTTCCCTCGTTGTGGCAGAATCCGCAGGCCAGCCCGCAAGCGTCGATGACCTTTACTCGAACTGTACGATCCGGCACCACGGAAACGGGCAGGCCGGTCAGATCTTCCGCATACACGGCGTACCTCTCATAGAGGCGGGAAACGCAGTTCTTCGATCTGCGTGAGATCGATTCCATGCCGGGCGTAAATTCCGAGGGTGTTCACTGCACTCAGGCTCTCCGGGTCCAGTCCGAGGATCTTCGATGTGGAGATGACGTCCTCGACACTGTCGCCTTCGATTTCCAGGTATGGCGGGATGAGCGGCCACGAGTCGATCTCCAGGCGCACATCGTCCAGCACGTATGAGACGCGCCGGTTCTCCTGGTACGCCTTCGCCGTGAAGCCCATGAGCTTCAAAAGGGCGTGTGTGTCCTCGAAGTGGGAGACCGTGACCTCTTCCTCGTGCGTGCCGTCGATCGCATCGGAAACGATCTGCTTGACGCACAACGTGACCTCGGTTCCTGTGTCCCGCAGCCTGACCCAGCGCCCTTGTTCTCCCGGCACGACGTCGTACACGTACCGCCGCATCAGCCGGTCGGCGACATGCAGGCCACCTTCATTTCTGATCCGTGCGGTGATGGCCTGAACGTCGATGTCCAGTGCCTTGGCCTCGTACTCCGTGGTGCTCACGGTGTCTCCATTTCCGCTCGGGCTTTTCCACGGGTCCTGCTCTGGGACCACGGAGACCCCGCAATGAGGGCCCATCTCTCTGCCCACCGCTTGCGAGCCGTTCTCACCACCGCTGTTGGGGGACGAGGTCGTGTGGGCCGCCGTCGTGCTCGCTGGCCTCGTTCTCCGCCGCCGGTACCGGGAGCGCGGGGTTGAGCCCCCTGGGGTGACGGAAGGGAACACCCAGCCATCCCTCGGAGTCGGGCGTGCGTGTCTCGTACGCATCGACGGTGGGTGTGGTCATTTGTCCGGATCCTCTTTCCAGCCGAGGTCACACCGTCGTATGGTCGGTGGTATGACCGGCGAACCGCCGGGCGTCGACGCCCGGCGGTGGTCACCCGCTTCGGCTGCTTGACCTGTCGAGGGCTCTCATTGGCCGGAGCGGGGACATCAAGGCTTCGGGTTCATCCGTCCGCAGCCCTTCTTTTTGCCACGTTAGGAGAGAAGAGCGCGCGGTTCCCAGCGAGTTCCACCGAGTTCTACGCCGTCACTCGATCGAGTCGATGGCGGCCGTGATCAGCGCTCGCGCCTTGGCACCGTGGACGGCCAGCCGGGAGAACTCCGCGAATGCTCTGAGATATTGCCGGACCTCGGTAGGGGCCGTGACCTTCACCCGAGCCGCCAGCAGTTCCGTCTCGGCCTGCTCCTCGTCATACACCGTGAACGTCTCGATCACCCACATCCGGCGTTCCGCGCTGAAGGGAATCACGCCGAGCGAGATCGACGGGAAGGCCATGGCTGAGAGCAGATAGCCCAGTTGGCCGGCCATCGTTTCGGCATCGCCCACCTGATGGCGCAACACCGACTCCTCCAGTAACAGGGCGAGTCGGTGATTCCCTTGCCGTGTGACGCGGGCGGAGCGGGAAAGCCGGGCCTCGACGGCGGCGTCCACGTCATCCGGCGTGTTGTGGAATGCACTGATGGAACGCAGCAGGGCGGTGGCGTAGGAGTGAGTCTGCAACACTCCCGGGACCACGTTGGAGCAATAGGTCCGGAACACCCGCGTCCGGTCGTACAGCGGCAGGTATGACTCCTGTAGCTGCCGGAGTCCGGTGCGTTGCAGCCGCCGCCATTCGACGTACATGTCATCGGCGGAGCGGGCCGCCGCGATCAGATCAGTGGCCTGCTCCTCTGCCGCGCATGCCCGGCACCACGTCCGGATGTCGTCGGCGGAGGGCGGTGTCACGGCGTTCTCAAGGCGAGAGACCTTGGATTTGTACCAGCCGGCACGGAGGGCAAGTGCCTGGCCCGACAGGCCCGCGTCGGTCCGAAGCTCCCGCAGTTGGCTTGCGACAGCCTTGCGGGCGGACTGGACACTCGATGAGAGATGCGCGGGCATGTCCGGTAATTCGGCCGTCAGACGTGGTAATCCTCGTGTGGTGTGGCCCGTTGCCACACCTCTTCGAACGCGGTCGCACAGAACTGTGCCACATCCGGTCGTTCGTCCAGCTCCGGTCCCGCAGAGCCTCCGTCTCCGGTGAAGTGGTTCCACATGATGACGCTCTGATCGAACAGCCAGAAGTCATTGCCCGGCAGCGCGATGTCTGATGATCTGCGACGGGGAAGCCAGCGCACGGATTCACCTGCGGCGATGTTCTGATAGGTGCATCCGTGCTCGTAGCGGATGTAGTCGCTCACGGGCTCCGATACGATGCGTGCGCGACGCAACACGACACCTCGGGCGGTCGCGTCACGCACCCAGGTGTGGAAGTCGCTCCACCAGGACTGGGGGTCCGCTTCCGGCCGCCAGCCCGCACGCCACTTCTCGAATTCCACCGTCTCTTCGCCGATTCCGTAGGCATCGCGCAGTTCCAGGTGCACGGCCGAATGGCGCGTGTTGGACAGCAGATCAACGAACGCCGTGTCGGTCTGCGACATCACAAGCCTCCTTGAGGGCCGGCACCATCCGCACCGGAAGCCGTACCACGGCTTCGGTCTCTGGAATCGGACCCGTTCCACGGCACCGTGCCAGCAGAGCTTCGTCAGCCTTCCAGCCCTGAATCACGATCTCTTCCGCCTCGTCGTCCACCCAAACGGTCGGACACTGGGTGCCATTGGTGTTGGGATCCTTCGAGATGAACCGCAGTGCCATAACTTCCTCCGGTCTGCTGCCGGTTCCATGGAGTTCTCACCAGCGTCCACAGACTGCCCGGCCGCGTCAAGAGGCCCCCGATGTGCGACAAAGGCGCTGGGCCTTCCAGCTCACCGGATGGCTCTGGTGACGTGGAGCCGAACCTGCGAAGGGCCCTGGGGCCCGAGACACGCCAAATGACCTCGACGAGGCGTGCCGTCAGTTCTAGAGGCGGGTGAGGAACGTGGTGCACGCCGGGGCGGGGATCAGGATCACCCGATCGGGTAGCTTGCCGTCCCGGACAGGTACCGCGCCGGCGTCGTCGCGCGCGACCTCGACGCAGTTGCCGTTTCCCGCGCTGTAGCTGCTCGCGCGCCATCGGTCCGGCTTGAGCTGGTCCCGGTTCACGAGTCGCTCCTATCAGGTCCGAAGGTGGCTGATGAGTGCTTTCCAAGCCGGGCTGGGGATCAGCAGCACCTGGTGGGGCTGCTTGCTGTCCCGGACCGGGACGATGCCGGGTATGCCATCGGCGACCTCGACGCAGTTCCCGTTGGCCTGGCTTCTGCGAGGCTTGCGCCACTGAGCGTGCGTGAGATGTGTCGCGAGGCCCAATTCGCTGTTCATAGCTCCCTCATCCTGCTTCTGATCATCTCAAGCGTCTGCGGCACGCTTATGGCGTTGGCTCGAAGATTGTCGAACAACACCTCGTGCTCCTGCAGATTGCCGACGTAGGGATCGGCATTGGCCTCCACATAGACGACGTCCGGGTCTTCGGGATGCGCGAACCGCAGGATAACGAAGGGTCCCACCAGTGTCCCCGGATGGGCGCCGATGGAGAAGGGGATGGCCTGCAACAGAACGTTGGGGCTGTCGGCCATGTCGAGGAGGTGGGCGAGTTGGGCGCGCATGACCTCGGGACCGCCCACCATGCGGCACAGCGCTGATTCGTCCAGAACGGCGCGAAGCTGGATGGGGTTGTGCTGGGTGAGCAACTGTTGCCGCTGCATCCGGACATCGAGACGCTGTTCCAGTGCCTCGTCGGTGAGCCCGGGGCCGGTCGCGCGGTTGATGGCTTCGGCGTACTGGCTGGTCTGAAGGAGTCCGGGGATCACCGTTTCGTAGGTGAGGATGGTCTCCGCCTCGGCCTCCAAGCCGATGAAGGTGGTGTAGGGGATGTCGCTGTAGAGCTGCCACCATCCCTTCTTCCGCGCTTCCTTCGTGAGTATCGCCAGCTTCTCCCGCTGCGCCTCGTCGTTCAGCTGGTAGAGGTCCAGGAGCTTGGTCACGTCGGCCGGCGTGGGTGTCGAGCGACCCGCTTCGAGGCGGGACAGTTTGGAGGCTGACCACTTCAGGGACTTGGCGGCGTCGTTCCCCTTGAGGCCGACTCCCTCCCGGAGCCGCTTCAGTTCGAGGCCGAGGCGTCGTCGCCGCACCACAGGGCTGGATGTTGTCACGGCAGCAGTGTGCCACCAGTTGAGGCATCGTCACACCAAGATGCAATTGCATGGTGATGTGGTGTTGCACTCAAGGCTGCAATGCGGGCATGCTGAGCCGCGACGGTGCGCATTCGATGCATGGCGCGCTGTGATGTCGGCGCGGGCGTTGAACGCGCCGCCCTTCCCCCGCTCTGGAGGTGTGATGAGGAATCCGGTGCAGGTCGGTTACCGAAAGAACGTGTACGGGTGCTCGTTAATCGCCTGCGCGGTGGAGGTGGAGCGGTGGCGGGCCGTCGCTGGGGAGGTGGCCCGGGGGTGGGGTGGCTCTCGGGACGCCGTCGATCTGGTGCGGTTGGGGGTCAGCGAGTTGCTCGGCAATGTGGCGAAGCATGTCGAGAACCCGCGCTGCTATCTGCGGATGACGCGGATCGGAGTAGAGGTGACGGTGCAGGTCTTCGACCGGTCGGTGCGGTTGCCGGTGCTGGGGCATCGGGCGCCCGCCTGGGACGCCGAAAGTGGGCGTGGGTTGTGGATGCTGCGGGAGATGGCGTGCGCGTTCGGGTGTGAGCGGACCGTCCGGTGCGCGGGCAAGATCGTCTGGTTCCGGTGCGCGCTGTGAACGTGTCGACGCAGGTGTGGGTGCAGACCGACGCGATCTCCGGTTGGGCGGAGGAGGGGGAGTGCCTGATGTGCGGGCGCACCCGGGTGCTGGTGATGTGGCTGGGCCCGGTGGTCGGGTTCGGGCGCAGCCGGCCGTTCCACGCCTGCGAGCCGTGTGCCGTGCGGCTGGCGCGGTGGGTGCGGGGGGCCGAGCCCGGGCCGCGTGAACCGACCGCGAGCACGCACGGGGCCTCGACGTTCGCGCGGGGGTACGAGACCGCCGTCAACGCGGTCGCGGCCGTGACCATCGCCGGTGTGCTGTCGCTCAGCGGTGTCGCCGCCGGGTTATGGCTGGGGGCGCGGTGAGGCGGCCGGCGCCGCAGATTCAGCGGGCGCTCGCCGTACGCGGCCGGTGGGCCGGGGTGTGAGACGGGCCGGGCCCGGCGTCCACAGGGTGTGGATGCCGGGCCCGGCCCGTCACGGTCGAACGGCTCTGCCGTCCCGCTCAGAAGCGGCGGGTGATCAGAGCCTTCTTCACTTCCTGGATGGCCTTGGTGACCTCGATACCGCGCGGGCAGGCGTCCGTGCAGTTGAAGGTGGTGCGGCAACGCCACACACCGTCGCGGTCGTTGAGGATCTCCAGGCGCTGCTCGCCGCCCTCGTCCCGGGAGTCGAAGATGAAGCGGTGCGCGTTGACGATCGCCGCCGGGCCGAAGTACTGGCCGTCGTTCCAGAACACCGGGCACGAGGAGGTGCACGCGGCGCACAGGATGCACTTGGTGGTGTCGTCGAACCGCTCGCGGTCCTCGGCGGACTGGAGCCGCTCGCGGGTGGGCTCGTTCCCCTTGGTGATGAGGAACGGCATCACGTCGCGGTACGCCTGGAAGAACGGGTCCATGTCGACCACGAGGTCCTTCAGGACCGTCAGACCCTTTATCGCCTCGACCAGGATCGGCTTGGTGGCCACGCCGTCCTTGATCTCGGTGATGTCCTTGATCAGGGTCTTGCAGGCCAGCCGGTTGCGGCCGTTGATGCGCATCGCGTCCGAGCCGCAGATGCCGTGGGCGCACGAGCGGCGGAACGTCAGGGTGCCGTCGTTCTCCCACTTGATCTGGTGGAGGGCGTCCAGGACGCGCTCCTTCGGATCGATGCGGATCTCGAAGTCCTGCCAGCTCGCCTCGGCCGAGACCTCCGGGTTGAACCGGCGGATCCGGAAGGTGACGGTGACGAGGTGGCTGGAGTCCTGCCCGGGGGAGGACACCTTGTCCAGTGTCGGGGTGGCCATCAGTACTTACGCTCCATCGGCTGGTAGCGGGTGACGACGACCGGCTTGTAGTCCAGCCGGATCGACTCGTTGCCCTCGGCGTCGACCTCGCGGTAAGCCATGGTGTGCCGCATGAAGTTGACGTCGTCGCGGTCGGGATAGTCCTCCCGGTAGTGGCCGCCGCGGGACTCCTTGCGGGCCAGCGCGGAGACGGCCAGGACCTCGGCCAGTTCCAGGAGGTTGCCCAGCTCCAGGGCTTCGAGCAGGTCGGTGTTGAACCGCCGGCCCTTGTCCTGGACCGAGACGTGCTGGTAGCGCTCGCGCAGGGCCGCGATGGTGTCCACGGCCTCCTTGAGCGTTTTCTCGGTGCGGAAGACCATGGCGTTCTTGTCCATGGTCTCCTGCAGCTCGCGGCGGATGTCGTGCACCCGCTCGGTGCCGGTGGACTCCCGCATCCGCTCCACCTCGGTGGACACGAACTGCTCGGGGTTCTCCGGCAGGTCGACGAAGTCGGCGGTGGCCGCGTACTCCGCCGCGGCGATGCCGGCCCGGCGGCCGAAGACGTTGATGTCCAGCAGCGAGTTGGTGCCAAGCCGGTTCGCGCCGTGGACCGACACGCAGGCGACCTCGCCCGCCGCGTACAGGCCGGGGACGACGTCCGTGTTGTTCGCCAGGACCTCGCCCGCGATGTTGGTGGGGATGCCACCCATCGCGTAGTGCGCGGTCGGCTGGATCGGGATCGGGTCGGTGTACGGCTCGATGCCCAGGTAGGTGCGCGCGAACTCGGTGATGTCCGGCAGCTTCGCGTCCAGCTGCTCCGGCGGCAGGTGGGTGAGGTCCAGGTAGACGTGGTCGCCCTCGGGGCCGCAGCCGCGGCCTTCCCGGATCTCGGTGTAGATCGAGCGGGAGACGACGTCACGCGACGCCAGGTCCTTCATGACGGGCGCGTACTTCTCCATGAAGCGCTCACCGTCCTTGTTCCGCAGGATGCCGCCCTCGCCGCGCGCGCCCTCGGTGAGCAGGATGCCCATCTTCCAGATGCCGGTCGGGTGGAACTGGAAGAACTCCATGTCCTCCAGCGGCAGCCCGCGCCGCCACGCCGCCGCCTGGCCGTCGCCGGTCAGGGTGTGGGCGTTGGAGGACACCTTGTAGAACTTGCCGTTGCCGCCCGAGGCGAAGACGACGGCCTTCGCCTGGAAGACGTGCAGCTCGCCGGTGGCCAGCTCGTAGGCGACGACGCCGGCGGTCTTCTTGACCCCGTCGACCTCGGTGAGCAGCAGGTCCAGGACGTAGAACTCGTTGTAGAACTCCACGCCCTCCTTGACGCAGTTCTGGTACAGCGTCTGGAGGATCATGTGCCCGGTGCGGTCGGCCGCGTAGCAGGAGCGGCGCACCGGCGCCTCACCGTGGTTGCGGCTGTGCCCGCCGAAGCGCCGCTGGTCGATGCGGCCCTCGGGGGTGCGGTTGAACGGCAGGCCCATCTTCTCCAGGTCGAGGACGGAGTCGATGGCCTCCTTCGCCAGGATCTCGGCGGCGTCCTGGTCGACCAGGTAGTCGCCGCCCTTGATGGTGTCGAAGGTGTGCCACTCCCAGTTGTCCTCCTCGACGTTGGCGAGGGCGGCGGCCATGCCGCCCTGTGCCGCGCCGGTGTGGGAGCGGGTGGGGTAGAGCTTGGTCAGTACGGCGGTACGGCTGCGCTTGGTGGCCTCGATGGCCGCGCGCATCCCGGCGCCGCCCGCACCGACGATGACGGTGTCGTACTTGTGGATCTGCATGTGTTCGTCAGCCCCGGTGCGGTCAGGTGATGTTCGGGTCGAAGGTGAAGATCACCAGCGTGCCCAGCAGGACGGTGAAGATGGTCGCCGTGTAGAGCAGCATCTTCAGCCAGAAACGGGTGTTGTCCCGCTGCGCGTAGTCGTTGATGATCGTCCGCAGCCCGTTGGCGCCGTGGAGCATGGCGAGCCACAGCATGATCAGGTCCCACGCCTGCCAGAACGGGGAGGCCCAGCGGCCGGCCACGAAGGCGAAGCTGACCTTGGAGACGCCGCCGTCCAGCACCAGCTGGATCAGCAGGTGGCCCAGGACCAGGACGACGAGCAGGATGCCGGACAGGCGCATGAACAGCCAGCCGTACAGCTCGAAGTTGGTGCGGGTGGCCTTGGGCGTCTTGCCGGTACGGGCCCGGGGCGGCTCGATGACCGGGGCGGGGTGGTCGGCGTCGTACCCCTCGTCCACGGTGATGGAATCAGTGGAAGACATCGTGCATCAGCTCCCGAACAGCTCACGGAAGGCGTGCGAGAGGACGGGGTACGCGGCCCCAGCCATCAGCACGACCCAGACGCCCACCACGGAATACAGCATGTGCTTCTGGTAGCGGGCGCCCTTGTTCCAGAAGTCGACGGCGATGACGCGCAGGCCGTTGAGCGCATGGAAGAGGACGGCGGCGACCAGTCCGTATTCCATGAACGCGACGAGCGGCGTCTTGTACACGGCGATGGTGTCGTCGTAGGCGTCGGGGGAGACGCGCACGAGTGCGGTGTCGAGGACATGAACGAACAGGAAGAAGAACACCAGGACACCGGTGACTCGATGAGCCACCCATGACCACATGCCTTCCCGGCCGCGGTACAGCGTTCCTGCCGGCACGGAAGAACCCTCCGAAGCGATTCGGGGCCTGCGGCGGCACTCCTGTCTGTCGAAGGGTCTCCGTCGGGCCCGGCCGGGTACGGTCCACCGGCCGCCCGCCATGCTATCGACGGGGGGACCCCGTGTTGGACGCGGGGTCTAGGGTGTGATCAATCGCGCATGGATCTCATCCTTTCGCGTGAGCCATCCGCTGATCCGGTTACCGTCGTGAGTATGAAAAGCACGGTATGGCGGATATGGGCGATTGTCGCCGTCGTGGGGCTGATAGCCACCGCGACGGCACTTGTCGTCACTCAGCGGTCCGACGGCGGCGACACCGCCTCGGACCATCCGGACCCCACCCAGACCTCCCCCGCGGCGAATCTGCCCGACCCCGTACTGGCCGACGGCCCCACCGGTGACCTCCAGACCGTCCCCCAGGTCACCACCTGGGAGCCGGCCGACGGCCCCGGCTGGGCCCCCTCCGACACCACCCGGGTGGTCACCGAGTCCGGCTCGGACGCCACCGGCGCCGCCGACCGGCTGGCCGACGAGCTCTCCGTGGACCGCGCCGACGACGGCGCCCGCGCCTCGGACGTCCTGCTCACGATTGACCCGAACGCAGGAACGGGCCCCGAGGGATATTCCCTCACCACCCGTGACCACCAGGTCACGATCACCGCCGAGACCGGGGCCGGCGCCTTCTACGGCACCCGCACCCTCGTGCAGTCCGTGCGCGCGGACGGCGGCGTCCCCGAGGGCTCCGTCCAGGACGCCCCCGACCGCGAGCAGCGCGGCCTGATGCTGGACACGGCCCGCAAGTTCTACTCGGCCGAGTGGATCGAGGAGCGGCTGCACGAGCTGGCCGACCTCAAGCTCAACGAGTTCCACCTGCACTTCAGCGACGACCAGGGCTTCCGCATCGAGAGCGAGAGCCACCCCGAGATCGTCTCGCAGGAGCACCTCACCAAGGACGAGGTCACCTCGATCGTCGAGCTGGCCGAGTCCCTGCACATCACCGTCATCCCCGAGATCGACTCGCCCGGACACCTGGGCGCGGTGCTCGACGCCAACCCCGACCTCCAGCTCAAGCGGGCGGACGGCTCGGTCTCCGAGGGCGCCATCGACATCTCCAACCCCGACTCCGCCGCCCTCATCGACGATCTGCTGCGCGAGTACGCCCCGCTCTTCCCCGGCGCGTACTTCCACGTCGGCGGCGACGAGTACCCGGCGCTGTACGCCTCCGACCCCGAGGCCACCTATCCGAACCTGGCCCGGGCCGCCGAGGAGCAGTACGGGGCCGGGGCGACCGTACGGGACCTGGCCACCGGCTGGATCAACGACCGCGCCGCGACCGCCCGCGAGCTGGGCAAGACCCCGCAGGTGTGGAACGACGGCATGCACGCCGGCGGCAAGGTGCAGCCCAGCGAGGACCGGCAGGTCACGTACTGGACCGGCCGCGAGATCGGCGCCCGCGAGCCGCAGGAGTACCTCGACCAGGGCTTCCCGCTGATCAACCTCAACTCGGCCTATCTCTACTACGTGCTCGGCGAGCCCAACGAGTTCACCTACCCCACGGGTGAGGCCATCTACAACGAGTGGACGCCCGACGTGGTGCGCGGCTCCACCGCGCTGCCCCAGGGCGAGGGCGGCCCGGAGAACGTGCTCGGCGCCCGCTTCGCGATCTGGTGCGACCTCGCCGACGCCCAGACCCCCGAGCAGGTCGCCGAGGGCATCCGGCTCCCGCTGGCCGCCATGGCGCAGAAGACCTGGCACGCCGGGGAACCCAGCGGCACCTGGGCGGAGTTCACCCAGCGGGTGGATAACGTCGGATGAGGGTGGGCTAGTCTCGGGCCCACAGAAAATGATCATGGTCGGCGTGCCGGGCGGACCGTCCGGGGCGCCGATGGCAGCCAGGGCCGCCACCCCCCACAGGAGAGGCCCCGGCTGCCGCGGCGGACCCACGCCTGGCGGGGCTCGGGTCCGCACCTCGTACAGCGTGCAAAGGCCGGTTTCTGTTACCGGGTGGATACGTACAGATGCGCCATGGACTGAGTAGCACGGGAAGCGTAGCGTTCGGTATCCACAGCGCACAGTTACCAGCTCTGGAAACAGAACGGCGAAGAGTGCGGCGTGGAGGCCGCTAAGGGGGGCCGGAGTGCAGGCGCAGGTTCACTCGCAGGACCAGGTTCACGAGCAGGTGGGGGAACCACGGCGGCGACCCGACCGCGCGGTGGTGGCCGACCGCCGGCTCACCGCCGCGGTGCAGGCCGCGCAGGAGGGTGATGAGAGCGCCTTCCGCCAGGTCTTCCACGCGGTCCATCCACGGTTACTGGGCTACGTGCGCACCATGGTCACCGGGCCCGACGCCGAGGACGTGACCGCCGAGGCCTGGCTGCACATATCCCGGGACCTGTCGCGCTTCAGCGGCGACGCCGACCGGTTCCGCGGCTGGACCCACCGGATCGCGCGCAACCGCGCCCTGGACCACCTGCGGGCACGCGGGCGGCGCCCCCAGGAGTGCGGGGTGGAGGACGCCGGACTGATCGAACTGCCGGCCGGGGTGGACACCGCCGAGGCCGCCATGGAGGCCGTCGCCACCTCCCGCGTCTTCGACCTGGTCGCCACCCTCCCCAGGGAGCAGGCGGGCGCCGTCGTGCTGCGCGCCATGCTGGGCCTGGACGCCAAGCGGGCCGCCGTCGTGCTGGGCTGCCGCCCCGGCGCGGTGCGCACCGCCACCCACCGGGGGCTGCGCCGGCTCGCCCAACTGGTCGCCGAGCGGCCCGAGCACGAGCCGGCGGGCGCGGCGCTGCCCGCCTCCCCGGCTGTTCAGAACGCCAGGGGAGCGTCCTCGGCGGCCTCCGGGACACCCGCCGTTCCGGCCCCGGTAACGAAATCCGGGCGCGCGGCGCAGTAAGAGGCAGGCCGACTGGTCATCGGCCCCGGGTCGACCCGAGGTCCCCCCCGTACCTCTGGGTAGGCCCCTCGCGCGGGCGGGGTAGCTTTCCCCCTAGCCCCGTCCGCGCACTCCCTCCTCCACGCCGCTCCGATCCCTCCGCTCCTTCCCCGGGCGGTGCGGCGCTCGTTAAAGTCCCTGCCATGACGCGTGAGTCTGAGTCGGGCAAGCCGATCGATCCGGTATACGGCCCGGAAGCTCTCAAGGGCTGGGATCCAGCCGAAAAACTCGGCACCCCGGGCAGCTATCCGTACACCCGCGGTGTCTATCCCTCCATGTACACCGGCCGGCCGTGGACCATGCGCCAGTACGCCGGGTTCGGTACCGCGACCGAGTCCAACGCCCGCTACCGGCAGCTGATCGCCAACGGCACCATGGGCCTGTCCGTCGCCTTCGACCTGCCCACCCAGATGGGGCACGACTCGGACGCCCCGATCGCGCACGGCGAGGTCGGCAAGGTGGGGGTCGCCATCGACTCCATCGACGACATGCGGGTCCTGTTCGACGGCATTCCGCTGGGCGAGGTCTCCACCTCGATGACCATCAACGCCCCCGCCGCGCTGCTCCTGCTGCTCTACCAGCTGGTGGCGGAGGAGCAGGGAGTGCCGCCCGAGCGGCTCACCGGCACCATCCAGAACGACGTGCTCAAGGAGTACATCGCCCGCGGCACCTACATCTTCCCGCCCAAGCCCTCGCTGCGGCTGGTGTCGGACATCTTCCGCTACTGCAAGGCGGAGCTGCCCAAGTGGAACACCATCTCCATCTCCGGCTACCACATGGCCGAGGCCGGGGCGACGCCCGCGCAGGAGATCGCGTTCACGCTGGCGGACGGCATCGAGTACGTCCGCACCGCCGTCGCCGCCGGGATGGCCGTGGACGACTTCGCGCCCCGGCTGTCGTTCTTCTTCGTGGCGCGCACCACCATACTGGAGGAAATCGCCAAGTTCCGGGCCGCGCGCCGGATCTGGGCCCGCGTGATGCGCGAGGAGTTCGGCGCCCAGAACCCCAAGTCGCTCATGCTGCGCTTCCATACCCAGACCGCCGGGGTCCAGCTCACCGCGCAGCAGCCGGAGGTGAACCTGGTGCGGGTCGCCGTCCAGGCGCTGGGCGCGGTGCTCGGCGGCACCCAGTCGCTGCACACCAACTCCTACGACGAGGCCATCGCGCTGCCCACCGACAAGTCGGCCCGCCTGGCGCTGCGCACCCAGCAGGTGCTCGCGTACGAGACCGATGTGACCGCCACCGTCGACCCGTTCGCCGGCTCCTACGTCATGGAGTCGATGACCGACGACGTGGAGAACGCCGCCGTGGAGCTGCTGGAGCGGATCGAGGAGCGCGGCGGCGCCGTCGCCGCCATCGAACAGGGTTTCCAGAAGACGGAGATCGAGCGCAGCGCCTACCGGGTCGCCCTGGAGACGGACGCGGGGGAGCGGGTCGTCGTCGGCGTCAACCGCTTCCAGCTCGCCGAGGAGGAACCGTACGAACCGCTGCGCGTGGACCCGGCCATCGAGGCGCAGCAGGCCGCCCGGCTCGCCGCGCTGCGCGCCGAACGCGACCAGCCGGCGGTGGACGGCGCGCTGGCGGCGCTGCGCGCGGCGGCCGAGGACCCGCAGGCGAACGTCCTCTACCCGATGAAGGAGGCGCTGCGCGCCCGCGCCACGGTGGGCGAGGTCTGCAACACGCTGCGGGAGGTGTGGGGGGCGTACATCCCCTCGGAGACCTTCTGAGGGGGCCGCGGTGTGGCGGAAGGTGTGCGGGGGGTACGGAAGTTGCGCGGACGCGGCCCGGCCGCGCCGTGCGGGAGCACGGCGTGCCGGTCGATAGGATCCGATCCCTGACACCCGCTCACGAAAGGTGACTTCGCGGCTCCGTGCGGTGACCGCGCGGCGGTCGCGGCACGCTTCCGCACGACCGTGAAGGCTCTCCATGGCACGTCCTCCGTCCACTTCGGCACTGTGGCCCGTGGCCATGGTCGTCGCGCCGTGTGCGTCGGCCGCGCCGCTGGTCCTCGCGCTGCTGGCCGCCCCGTCCCGGTGGGCGATGGCGGCGGCGTGCGGCACCGGCGCGGCGGCGCTGCTCGGGCTGCTGCTCGCCCTGTGGCGCGCGCACCGCGCCACCGCCGCCGAACTGGCCCACCAGCGGGCGGAGACCGCCCGGCGGCTGGCCGAACTGGCCCGGCGCGACAAGCAGTGGCGCTCCTTCACCGACCAGCAGGCCGCGCTGCTGCGGCAGGAGTGCGAGCACCTGCTGACGGAACGGCTGCCCGCGGTCTTCCGGGGCCGCGAGGTGCCGCCCGTCAAGTACCGCGCCCAGCTGCCCGAGACCGTGGTGCGGGACTTCGAGCGGGTGGTCGCGGAGATCGCCGAACGGCTCGCGGAGCGCTCGGAGTCGCAGCGCCTGGCCATGGTGGCGCTGGCCGGCCGCGTGCAGACCTCGGCGCACCGCATCCAGGCCGCCGTCACCACCTTGTCCGAACGGCACGGCCACGACCCGGACATCCTGGAGGCGGCGATGTGGGTGGACCACGCCGCCACCCAGCAGGCGCGGCACGCCCAGAGCCTCCAGGTGCTCGGCGGGGAGTGGCCGGGCCAGCGCTGGGAGGAGCCGATGGCCCTGGTGGACGTGGTGCGCGCCGCCTCCGGCCGGATCGTCGCCTACCGGCGGGTGGAGGTGGCGGGCGAGCAGGACGTGGGGGCCGCCGCCCGGGTCGTCGAGCCGCTGATCCATCTGATCGCCGAACTCCTGGCCAACGCCACCGAGCACTCCCCGCCCAGGACCGTCGTCCCGGTGATGGTGCGCACCGTGCAGCGCGGCGCCGTCATCGAGATCGACGACGGCGGCCTGGGTATGGACGAGTACCGCATGGACCGGGCCCGGCAGATCGTCTCGGGGCGGCGGCCGGTGGCGCTGGCCGACGTGGGGGAGGTGCCGCGCACCGGCTTCGCGGTGGTGGGGCGGTTCGCCGCCAGGCACGGCTTCCAGGTGGACCTGTCGCCCTCCCCGTACGGCGGGGTGCGGGTGGTGATCCTCATCGGTCGGTCCGATCTCGCCACGGTGGAGCCGCTGGGCGCCGGTGGCGGCCGGGGCCGGCGGGAGCTCGGCCCGGCACCGGGCCGGCTCCCCGGCCCCGGCCACGCGCCGCGTTCGGGGCCCGGCGGCGGTCCGGGGACCGGCCGGGGGCCCGGCGCAGCTCCCCGTTCCGGCCGGGGGCTGGTCCAGGGCTCCGGCTCCGCCCCCGGTCTCGGCTCCGCACCCGGCCCCCGGCCCGAATCCGGCCCCGGCTCCGAACCCCGCCCCGGTACGCAGCCCGTACCGCAGCCCCGGCCGGAACATCCCGGCTCCGTCCCCCGGCACGCCAGGGCCCCGGAGCCGGTCCCGCAGCATGGCCAGGACCCGGCGCCCCCGCCCGTACGCCCCTCCGGACTGCCCCAACGCGCCTCCCGCCGCGGCGAGACGCTGCCCCGGCAGCCGTGGAGCGCACCGCCCGAACCGCAGCAGACCCCCGAGGAGGCGGGGGACTGGATGGAGACCTTCCTCGCCGGCGGCGCCGCCGGAACCCCGGCCGGCCCCGCCGACCCCACCACCCACCCGAAAGGCTGAACGCGCATGCAGTACGTCGAAAGCCCCGAGCGGCAGAGCTGGATGATCTCCGAGGTGGCCACCGTGCCCGGCGTCAGACATGTCATCGTGTTCAGCTCGGACGGGCTGCTGCTCGCCTGCTCGGAGGGGATCGACCGGGACAGCGCCGACCGGCTGTCCGCGAACTGCTCCGGGCTGCAGTCCCTGGGCCGCAGCCTGGGCCGGGACTTCGGCGAGGAGGACGGCGCCGTCAACCAGCAGATGGTCGACTTCAGGGGCGGCTACCTGTTCATGCGCAGCGCGGCCGGCACCCATCTCGCCGCCGTCACCGGTCCGGTGGTGGACCCGGGCCTGGTGGCCCAGCGGATGCAGGCCCAGATTCTCAGGATCGCCGCCGTGCGCCCCGGCGGCGGCCCGCCCCCGCGAGGGAACGCCTGATCGCCGATGAGTGAGAACGGCGGATACCGTGAGAGGGCGCTGCGGCCCTATGTGATCACCGGGGGGAAGTCGCGTCCGAGCCGTACCACCATGGGGGTGGAGACACTTCTGGTGCGGGCGGACACCGCCGGACCGCTGCCGGTGACGGCCACCCGGGAGATCAGGGCCCTGGTGCGGATGTGCGAGCGACTGCTCTCCCTCGCGGAGGCGGCCGCCCGTCTCCAACTGCCGCTCAGCCTGGTGAAGGTGCTCGCATCGGAACTGGTGGACGGCGGTTATCTGATCGCCCGCTCGGGAATCCCGCAGGCGGTACGCCCCGACAGGGAATTGCTACAGGAGGTTCTGGATGGTCTTCGCCGACTCCGCTGAGTCCGCGCCCGCCGCTGACCGCTATCTGCCGGACTCGGTGCGCCGGGCGGTGAAGGTCCTGGTGGTGGGCGCCTTCGGGGTCGGGAAGACGACGCTGGTGGGCTCGGTCAGCGAGATCGAGCCCCTGCGCACCGAGGAGGCGCTGACCGAGGCCGGCGTCGGTGTCGATGACCTCACCGGCATCGACGGCAAGCGGATGACCACTGTCGCCATGGACTTCGGCCGGCTCACGCTCAACTCGCAGCTGGTGATGTACGTGTTCGGCACCCCGGGACAGCAGCGGTTCTGGGAGCTGTGGGAGGGGCTGGCCGAGGGTGCGCTCGGCGCGCTGGCCGTGGTGGACACCCGCCGGCTGGCCGACAGCTTCGAGGTGCTGGCCCAACTGGAGCTGCGGGGGCTTCCGTTCGCCGTGGCCGTCAACCAGTTCCCGGACAGCGCGGTGTACGCGACCGAGGAACTGCGCGGCGCCCTGGACCTGACCGAGGACACCCCCGTCGTCACCTTCGACGCCCGGGACCGGGCGTCCTCGATGGACGCGCTGGTCACCCTCGTCGAGTACATATCGGGCCCCGCCCACCCCCGCGGCGTTCCCGCCACCGCCGCAGCCCCCGGGTGACCTGTTCACCGCCGGGGCCGTACCGCTTCACCTCGGCGGTGACCCGGAGGCCGTCCGTCCGCCTCGTACCGGCCGCGTCCCGCGTCCGGGGCCGGGCCCCCGGTCAGCCGGGGACGTAGAGACTCGCTCCCCGGCTGAAGACATCGTCGGCACGGGGATGGACGGCGCCCAGCACACGGCCCCGGCAGTCCTCCGTGGCGAAGACGAGGACCGTGATGTCGGTGCCGTTCGCCACCGTCAGCGGCCGGACCGTCCCCGGGTAGCAGCCCTCACCGGGATCGGTGTACCGGGTGTCGCCGACCGTCAGGGTGCCCTGCGCGCCACCGCCGGGGCCGCTAGCGCCAGCATCAGTGCCCCCGCCACCACCACCGCCGCCGTCATGGCCGACATGCGACGTACCATCGCGACCTCCACAAGGAGCAAGGAATCGGGTGGGTCAACCGCCCCCACCTGTTCCTCCCCTGCCGCCGGGCGCGGCGATCGCGAGGTCACCCGGATGTGCGGCTCCCCGGCGCGCCCGGCGTCGCGGGCCGAGCCGCGCGGGCCGCCACCCCGCGCCGCACGCCCCGCCTCGCCCCGCGCCGTCACCTTCCGGCGCCGTGGCTGAACGGCTCCCCACCGCAAGGTGAACGGGGGCTGACCCGTAACCCAGTTGGTCGCACGGTGCCGATCCGTTCACCCTCTGTTGGTCATCAGTTGGCCCCTTCCTGGGGCGCGCTGCCTAGGTTCCCTGATGTGCCAAGTCCTTCCCCCCACGACCCGCCCCGCGTCGCCGTCCTGGCGGACTCCGACACCCGGTGGAAATGGGGTGCCCACACCGCCCGCCGGCTGGTCCCCGGCGCGGTCCCGCAGGGCTTTCTGCTGCGCGGCCGGGCCACCCCCACCGCCCGGCAGCTGGCCGAGAGCGGCGCGGACGCGGGCGAGGCCCGCGAGATCACGGCCGCCGACTTCCTGACCGAACTGGGCCGCGGCACCCACCAGGTGCTGATCCTGGCCTGCGTGGGCGGCACCGTCCAGGCGCTGCTGCACGCCCTCGCGGACGTGTGGAAGGGCGACCGGCAGCGGCCCGTGGTCGTCACCGGCTACGTGGGCGTGGTCTACGAGAAGCTCACCGACGGCCTGCTGCTGCGGCACGGCGCCGACGTGGTGCTGGCCAACAGCCCTTACGACGTACGGCGCTTCCGCGCGGTGTACGAGGGGGTACGGGCCGACGCCTCCGCCGTCACCGAGTGCGCGCTGCCCTTCCTCGGGGGTGCACGGCACGACGTGCGCCCGCGGGGGGAGGACCGTCCCTACCGGCTGGTGTTCGCCGTGCAGCCCTCGGTCCCCGGCAGCCGCGCCGACCGCGCGTACCTGCTGGAGCGGGCCATGGCGCACGCCCGCCGGCACCCCGGACGCGAGGTCATCGTCAAACTGCGCAGCAGGCCGGGCGAGCAGACCACGCACGTGGAGGAACTGCCCTACCAGCGGCTGGCGGAGCGCGCCCGCGACCGGCGGCCCGACAACTTCTCCCTCGCCTACGGCAACATGGGCGAGGTCCTGGACACCACCGACCTGCTGGTGACGGTCTCCTCCACCGCCGCGCTGGAGTCCCTGCACCGGGGCATCCCCACCGCGATCCTCACCGACCTGGGCATCCGCGAGCCGCTGGGCAACCACTACTTCACCGGTTCGGGCTGCTTCGCCTCCTGGGACGAACTCGACGCCGGGTACCGGCCCGAGCCCGACCCGGAGTGGCTGGCCGACCAGGGGCTGGGCGCCGACCCCGAGCAGGCGTACGGCCCGGCCCGCGAGCGGTTGAGCGCCCTGCTGGGCGCGCCGCGCCCGCCGCTGACGCCGTACTACACGCGGCGCACCGCCCCCGGCTATCTGCCCGGCATCCTCGCCCGGCACGACACGGCGGCGCCCGCCTCCACCCACCGCCTGCTGCGGCAGGCCGCCCGCGCCACGTACCGCACGGCGGCCCAGCGCATCGCGCCGATCATCCGCCGCTGGGGGCAGCTGTGACCGCCCCCGCACCCGGCACCCCCGGGCCCCGCGCTCCCGACCACGACCCCGAAAGCGACGTCATGCCCAACGTCCTGGCCGTCATACCCGCGCGCGGAGGCTCCAAGGGGGTGCCCGGCAAGAACCTCGCGCCCATCGCCGACGCCCCGCTCGTGGTCCGCGCCGTACGCGCCGCCCGGGCCGCGCGGCTGATCGGACAGGTCGTGGTCTCCACCGACGACCCCGGCATCGCCGCCCTGGCCCGCTCCGCGGGCGCCGGCGTCGTCGAACGCCCCGCGCGGATCTCCGGGGACACCGCCACCAGCGAGGCCGCCGTCCTGCACGCCATGGACACCGTCGAACAGCGCGACGGCACCGCCCTGGACGTGGTCCTGCTCGTGCAGTGCACCAGCCCCTTCATCACCCCCGGCGACCTGGACGGCGTCACCCGCGCGGTGCTCGACGGAGCCGACTCCGCCTTCACCGCCGCCCCCTTCCACGGGTTCGTGTGGCGCGAGAGCGACCAGGGCGGACACGGCGTCAACCACGACAAGGCGTACCGGCCGCGCCGCCAGGACCGCCCGCAGGACTGGCTGGAGACCGGCGCCGCGTACGCCATGCGCGCCCCCGGGTTCCGCACCGAACGCCACCGCTTCTTCGGCCGCACCTCCCTGGTGCCCGCCGACCCCGCCCGCGTCCTGGAGATCGACGATCCGCACGATCTGGACCGGGCCCGCGCGCTCGCCCCGCTGCTGGACGGCACCGGCGGACGCCTGCCCGGCCGCGAGGACATCGACGCGGTCGTCATCGACTTCGACGGCACCCAGACCGATGACCGGGTGCTGATCGACTCCGAAGGACGGGAACTGGTCGCCGTGCACCGCGGCGACGGCCTCGGTATCGCCGCGCTGCGCCGCGCGGGGCTGCCGCTGCTGATCCTGTCCACGGAACAGAACCCGGTCGTCGCCGCCCGGGCGCGCAAGCTGCGCATCCCGGTTCTGCACGGCATCGACCGTAAGGACCTCGCACTCAAGCAGTGGTGCGAGGAGCACGGGATCAACCCCGAACGCGTGCTCTACGCCGGCAACGACGTCAATGACCTGCCCTGCTTCGGCCTCGTCGGCTGGCCGGTGGCCGTCGCCGGCGCCCATGACGTCGTCACCGCCGCAGCCCGCGCCGTCACCACCGCCCCCGGCGGCTACGGCGCGATCCGCGAGATCGCCTCGTGGATCCTCGGAAAGGAACTCCGCACCTCATGACCACCAGCAACCGCCTCCGTCAGCTCGGCGACCGCGTCGTGGGCCCCGGCCGCCCCGTGTACGTCACCGGTGAGATCGGCATCAACCACAACGGTGACCTGGACAACGCCTTCGCCCTGATCGACGCCGCCGTCGAGGCCGGCTGCGACGCCGTGAAGTTCCAGAAGCGCACCCCGGAGATCTGCACCCCGCGCGACCAGTGGGACATCGAGCGCGACACCCCCTGGGGCCGGATGACGTACATCGACTACCGGCACCGGGTCGAGTTCGACGCGGACGACTACGCCGCCATCGACGCGTACTGCAAGAAGCACGGCATCCACTGGTTCGCCTCCCCGTGGGACACCGAGGCCGTCGACTTCCTGGAGAAGTTCGACGTGCCCGCCCACAAGGTGGCCTCCGCCTCGCTGACCGACGACGACCTGCTGCGGGCCCTGCGCGCCACCGGCAAGACCGTCATCCTGTCCACCGGCATGTCCACCCCGCGGCAGATCCGGCACGCGGTCGAGGTCCTGGGCTCGCAGAACATCCTGCTCTGTCACGCCACCAGCACCTACCCGGCCAAGGCCGACGAGCTGAACCTGCGCGTCATCAACACCCTCCAGGCCGAGTACCCCAACGTCCCGATCGGCTACTCCGGCCACGAGACCGGCCTGCAGACAACCCTCGCCGCGGTCGCCCTCGGCGCCGTCTTCGTCGAGCGCCACATCACCCTGGACCGCGCCATGTGGGGCTCGGACCAGGCCGCCTCCGTCGAGCCGCAGGGCCTGACCCGCATGGTGCGCGACATCCGCACCATCGAGGAGTCCCTGGGCGACGGCGTCAAGAAGGTGTACGACAGCGAGCTGGCCCCCATGAAGAAGCTGCGCCGCGTCAAGGGCGTCGTCGCCGAGGGCGCCGAGACCGGCGAGCGCGAGCCCGCCAACGCCTGACCCGCAGCACCCCCGCAACCCACGGAAGGGCGGAGAAGATGACGACCGACGAGACGCTGGCGTTCGCCGAGAGCCCGGTCCAGCTGCTGAACATACTGGAGTGGGCCCACGTCCACCCCGGCGCCCGCACGGTTGTCATCCTGCCCCCGCACGACCCCATCTCCCGGGGCCAGCTGCGCCGGATGGCCCAGCTGGCCCGGGACGAGGGGCACCGCGTGCTGTGGCAGGAGGCGCGCGGCGGGGCGGTCAAACCCTCCCGCGCCCTGGCCGCCCTCGCCGGGCCGCTGCGCCGGGCGAAGCTGCTGCTGATCGGGGACCCGTTCTCCCGGTACCTCCAGCTGCTGCTGTCCATGGCCCGGCGCTGCGACGTGGTCGTGGTGGACGACGGCACCGCCACCATGGAGTTCACCGCGCAGCTGGCGCGCGGCGAGCGGCTGGTGCGCTGGCACCGCACCGCACCCTCCGGGGCGCGCGCCGCGCTGTTCGCGCCGGTGGCCAAGCGCGCGGTGCGGCGGCTCACCCCGGCCACCGGGGTGGGGGTGGAGGTCTTCACGGCGATGCCGGTGGATCCCCCCGAGGGCGTCGCCGTCACCGCCAACACCCTGGCCTGGACCCGGGACCGGTTCGGCCCGCCCCGGGTCGCCGAGGGCGCCGACCTGGTCGGCACCTCGCTGGTGGAGACCGGCGTGCTGCACGAGGACCGCTATCTGAGCGCGGTCGCCGAACTGGCCGACCGGCACGGCGTGGCCCGCTACTACGCGCACCGCAAGGAGAGCGCCGAGAAGCTGCGCCGGGTGGAGCGCGAGGCCGGCCTGGAGATCGTCCGGCCCGACCTGCCGCTGGAACTGGTCGCGCGGCGCGGTCCCGTCGGCTCCAAGATCCTCTCCTTCCCCTCCACCGTCGTGCACACCCTGCCGCTGGTGCTGTCGGACACCAGCACCGAGATCGTGGTGTGCGACGTGTCGCCCGGCTGGTTCACGGACCGGGTCACCGAGCGCGCCAGCGGCTTCCTGTCCGCCGTCACCAACACGGCGCGCGGCGCCCACGGACTGAGCTTTCTCCCCGCCCCTCAATGAGGGGCACCCGCAGGAGCACGAGAGACCCGCGAGGCCCGACCCCGGCTGAGCCCGGCCGGCCCGGCGGCCGGCGTGGGACCGGCGGCTACGGCTGTTCGTCCGCCGGTCGTGCGGCGGTCGCGATCACCTCGTCCAGCAGGGCGCGCGAGCGCCGCAGGTCCTCGATCATGCGGTCGATACGGGCACGCTCCCAGGTCAGCTCGGTCATCAGATAGCTGTCCGCCGTCGCGGCGGCCCGACCGTCGCTGTCGCGCATGCAGGGCAGCAGCTTGGCGATCTTCTCGCTGCACAGCCCCGCCGCGTACAGCGTCTGGATCCGGGCGACCCGGTCCGCCGCGCCCTCGGCGTACTCCCGGTGCCCGCCGGGGGTCCGCCCGGCGGAGAGCAGGCCCGCCTGCTCGTAGTAGCGCAGCGAGCGTTCGCTCACTCCCGTGCGGCGGGCCAGTTCACCGATGCGCATGACGCAGGTCACACCTTCCGGGCTTGAATCTGACATGGATGAGAAGTTCTACGGTACCGGCATGACCACCGACACCGGTACCCCCGCGGGCACCGCCACCGCCGCGTCCGACCTGCTCGCCCCCGCCCGGCTCGGCGCGCACCCGCTGGCCAACCGCCTCGTCATGGCCCCCATGACCCGCAACCGCGCCGAGCCCGACGGCACCCCCACCGCGCTGATGGCCGAGTACTACGCCCAGCGCGCCTCCGCCGGGCTGATCATCGCCGAGGCGTCCGCCCCCAGCCCCGTCGGCCACACGTACCCGAACATCACCGCCCTGTACACCGACCGGCACACCGCCGGCTGGCGCCGCGTCACCGACGCCGTCCGGGCGGCCGGCGGCGGCCCGGTGTTCCTCCAGATCCAGCACGGCGGCCGGGTCGGCCATCCCGCCACCAGCGGCCACACCCCGATCGCCCCCTCGCCGCTCCCGCTGCCCGAGACCATCCACACCCCGACCGGACGCCGGGCCGCCGTCACGCCGCGCGAGATGACCGCCGCCGACATCCGGCAGACCGTCGGCGACTTCGCCGCCACCGCCCGCCGCGCCGTCGACGCCGGCTTCGACGGGGTCGAGGTGCACAGCGCCAACGGCTACCTGCTGCACCAGTTCCTCGCCGCCGGCACCAACCGGCGCACCGACGCCTACGGCGGCACCGTGGAAGCCCGGATCCGCTTCACCACCGAGGTGGTGGCCGCCGTCGCCGACGCCATCGGTGCCGAACGCACCGGGCTGCGCGTCTCCCCCCTGCACGTCGTCAACGGCGTCGAGGAGTCCGAGGCCGAGGCCGCGGCGCTCTACCCCGCTCTGCTGGCGGCCACCGCGGGGGTCGGCCCGGCCTACCTGCACCTCGCCTTCGCCGACCCCGCCCACCCGCTCTTCGCCCGGCTGCGCGCGCTGTGGCCCGGCACCCTCATCGCCAACCCGGTGCTGCCCGCCGACCGGATCCCGGCGGACGGCGGCCTGGCCGCCGCCCGAGCGCTGCGTGCCGCCGGCGCCGACCTCGTCGCGCTCGGCCGCCCCTTCCTCGCCAACCCCGACCTCGTCGAGCGGCTGCGCACCGGGGCCCCGGTCAACCCCGTACGCGACCGCTACGCCATGTACACCGGCGGCGCCCTCGGCTACACCGACTATCCCGTGCTCCCGTCGGGGCGCACCGCGGACCGGAAGAAATAAAAAACAGTCATACCCAGTCAGTTGCGACCGCACGCGTTCCCGGCGTGTGAACTTTGCGTGATCGGCGCCGGTTGAGCGGCGAAACAGAGATAGTGTCGGAGGCGTGAGTCAACAGCTGTCACCGGAGTCCGCCGGTGTGCTGAGCGATGCCCTGCGGCGCGAGCTGATCGCCGTCCGCCGGGATCTCCACATGCACCCCGAGCTGGGCCACCAGGAGGTCCGTACCACCGCCGTCATCAAGGAGCGCCTGGAGCGCGCGGGTCTCGCACCACGCGTACTCGACGGCGGTACCGGCCTGGTATGTGACATCCACCCCACCGGTGACGCACGGGCGGGCAGATCCGGCCGCCCCGTGCTGGCGCTGCGCGCCGACCTCGACGCGCTGCCGATCCCCGACACCAAGACCGTGCCGTACCGCTCCACCGTCCCCGGCCGGGCGCACGCCTGCGGCCACGACGTGCACACCACGGTGGTGCTCGGCACCGGTCTGGTCCTCGCCGGGCTGGCCGCCCGGGGCGAGCTGCCGCAGCCCGTACGGCTGATCTTCCAGCCGGCCGAGGAGGTGCTGCCGGGCGGCGCCACCGACGCCATCGACTCCGGCGTGCTGGACGGCGTCGGCCGCATCCTCGCCCTGCACTGCGACCCCAAGGTCGACGCCGGGAAGATCGGTCTCAAGTCCGGGCCCATCACCTCCGCCTGCGACCGGCTGGAGATCCGGCTGTCCGGCGACGGCGGCCACACCGCCCGCCCGCACCTCACCACCGACCTGGTCACCGCCGCCGCGCGGGTCATCACCGACGTCCCCGCGCTGCTCTCCCGCCGGGTCGACACCCGCGCCGGGCTCGCGGTCACCTGGGGCAGGCTGACCACCGGCCACGCCTCCAACGTCATCCCGCAGCGCGCCGAGATCTCCGGCACCATGCGGTGCCTGGAGCTGTCCGCCTGGCGGGACGCCAAGGACCTGGTCGAGGAGGCGGTCGGCGAGGTCGCGCGGCTGCACCAGGCCAAGTACGAGATCGACTACATCCGCGGTGTCCCCCCGGTGGTCAACGAGCCGCAGGTCACCTCGCTGCTGGCGGCGGCCATGACCAGCCGGTACGGCGCAGACGCGGTCGAGCCCACCGAGCAGTCCCTGGGCGGCGAGGACTTCTCCTGGTACCTGGAGCAGGTCCCCGGCGCCATGGCCCGCCTCGGGGTTAGGCCGCCCGGGGACGGCGACCGTCCGGGTGCCGCGCCGCGCGACATCCACCAGGGCGACTTCGACGTGGACGAGTCCGCGATCGGGGTCGGTGTGGAACTGCTCACCTCGGCCGCGCTGCTGGACGCCGCCCAGCGCCCCTGAACGCCTCCGCGCGCCCGTGAACACCACCGGAACCCGGGGTTCTGCCGCAGCCCCGGGTGCCGGTGCCGACACACCGAGCAATGTTGCGTACTGGTTGCGTTCACGACGATCTGATAACGGGTCCTTGGCCCGTCTTTACCGCATGTCTACGCGCGTTACGATCCTGGCAACAGCGCCGTAAGAGGCGCTTTCAGACCGAAGGGATCGTCCTCTTGCGCCGCGTATCCAAGCTCGCAGCATCGGTCGCCGTCACGGCGACCCTCGCGCTGACCGCCACCGCGTGCGGTGAGAGCAGCACTTCTTCTTCCTCCTCCGACTCCGGCAAGAGCGACGCGGGCGTGGGCCTGGCCTTCGACGTCGGCGGCCGGGACGACCACTCCTTCAACGAGTCCGCCGCCCGCGGCCTGGACCGTGCCGCCGAGGAGCTCGGCGTCGAGTTCAAGGAGATGACCGCCAAGAACGACGAGACCGACGCCGACCGCGAGCAGCGGCTGACGTCCCTCGCCAACAACGGCTTCAACCCGATCATCGGCGTCGGCTACCTCTACGGGAACTCCATAGAGAAGGTCGCCGCCGAGTTCCCCGACATCACCTTCGGTGTGGTGGACTCCGTCGCCGAGGGCGACAACGTCTACAGCATGGTCTTCTCCGAGCACGAGGGCTCCTACCTCGCCGGTGTCGCCGCCGCGCTGAAGACCGAGAGCGGCTCCGTCGGCTTCATCGGCGGCGTGAACAACCCGCTGATCAACAAGTTCGAGGCCGGCTTCGTCCAGGGTGTGCTCGACACCAACGACGCCGAGGGCACCGACGTCACCGTCGATGTCCAGTACCTCTACGAGGACAACGACGCCGGCTTCAACGACGTCGCCAAGGCCCGTGAGACCGCCGACGGCATGCTCGGCCGCGGCGCCGACATCATCTACACCGCCGCCGGCCAGTCCGGCCAGGGTTCCATCGAGATGGTCGCCGGTGTCGAGGGCGCCTGGGCGATCGGTGTCGACTCCGACGCCTACGTCCAGCCCGGCCTCGCCGAGTACAAGGACTCCATCCTCACCTCCGTGGTCAAGGGCGTGGACGTGGCCGTCTTCGACCTGATCAAGTCGGTCCAGGACGGCGAGCCGCTGAGCGGTCCGCACTCCTACAACCTCGCCGAGGAGGGTGTCCAGCTGGCCACCTCGGGTGGTTTCATCGATGACATCTCCGAGCAGATCGAGGCGGCCAAGGCCCGCATCGTCTCCGGCGAGGTCACCGTCAAGGAGACCCCGTAACACAGTGACGGCCGCCCCCCGGGGCGGTCGTACGGGGCCGGTGGGGGACTCTCTCCCCACCGGCCCTCCGCTCGCTTCACCGTCCCGCGCGAGGAGAGTGCGCCATCCCAGCCTCCAGCAGCTCCCCCGAGCCCAGCGGCACCACCCCGGCCGTTGAGCTGCGCGGGATCACCAAACGCTTCCCCGGCGTCGTGGCCAACCACGACATCGACATCACCGTGCGCAAGGGCACCGTGCACGCCCTCGTGGGCGAGAACGGCGCCGGCAAGTCCACGCTGATGAAGATCCTCTACGGCATGCAGAAGCCGGACGAGGGCACCATCACCATCGACGGCGACCAGGTCTCCTTCGCCACCCCGGCCGACGCCATCGCGCGCGGCATCGGCATGGTGCACCAGCACTTCATGCTCGCGGACAACCTCACCGTCCTGGAGAACGTGGTCCTGGGCGCCGAGAAGCTCCACGGCATCGGAGGCGCCGCCCGCGCCCGCATCAAGGAGCTGTCCGACGCGTACGGCCTGGGCGTGCGTCCCGACCTGCTGGTCGAGGACATCGGCGTCGCCGACCGGCAGCGGGTGGAGATCCTCAAGGTCCTCTACCGGGGCGCCAGGACCCTCATCCTGGACGAGCCCACCGCCGTCCTGGTGCCGCAGGAGGTGGACGCCCTCTTCGGCAACCTCCGCGAGCTGACCGCCGAGGGCCTCACCGTCATCTTCATCTCGCACAAGCTGGGCGAGGTGCTCTCGGTCGCCGACGACATCACCGTCATCCGGCGCGGTACGACGGTCGCCGCCGTCGAACCCTCCGCGACCACCCCCAAGCAGCTGGCCGAGCTGATGGTCGGCTCCGAGCTGCCCACCCCCGAGACCCGCGAGTCCACCGTCACCGACCGGCCGGTGCTCACCGTCGCCGGGCTGCGGCAGTCGGGCACCGACTCGGACGGGGTGCGCCGCGACGTGCTCTCCGAGGTCGACTTCACCATCCACGCCGGTGAGGTGCTGGGCATCGCCGGCGTCGAGGGCAACGGCCAGGCCGAACTGGTCGAGGCCATCATGGGCGTCCGCGCCCTGGACGCGGGCACCGTCTCGCTGGACGGCGAGGACATCACCCGCCGCTCCACCCGCCGCCGCCGCGAGGACGGCATCGGCTACATCCCCGAGGACCGGCACCGGCACGGCCTGCTGCTGAACGCCCCGCTGTGGGAGAACCGGATGCTGGGCCACGTCACCCAGCGCCCCAACAGCAAGGGCCCGTGGCTGACCGCCGGGGACGCCCGCGCCGACACCGAGCGGATCGTGCGCGAGTACGACGTGCGCACCCCCGGCATCGAGGTCACCGCCGCGTCGCTGTCCGGCGGCAACCAGCAGAAGCTGATCTTCGGCCGCGAGATGAGCCACCACCCCAAGGTGCTGATCGCCGCCCACCCCACCCGGGGCGTGGACGTCGGTGCCCAGTCCCAGATCTGGGACCAGATCAGGGCCGCGCGCCGTGAAGGGCTCGCCGTGCTGCTGATCTCCGCCGACCTGGACGAGCTGATCGGCCTGTCCGACAGCCTCCGCGTCATGTACCGGGGCCGGCTGGTCGCCGACGCCGACCCCGCCACCATCACCCCCGAGGAGTTGGGCACCGCCATGACCGGCGCCGCCACCGGCCACCTGACGGGCGACGCGGAGACGGAGACCCCGTCATGAGCGCCGTGACCGCCGTGACCACCCGGATCAAGAACATCGACCGGGAGAAGATCGTCCTGGGGCTCGCCGCCCCGTTGCTGGCGATCGTCACCGCCGTGATCATCACCTCGCTGGTGATGACCGCCACCGGGCAGAACCCCTTCCAGGCGTTCTCCGTGATGCTGGACTTCGGCTCCAAGAGCGACAGCCAGGTGTGGATCGTCAACAAGGCGATCCCGTACTACCTGTCCGCCGTCGCGGTGGCCATCGGCTTCCGCATGAACCTGTTCAACATCGGGGTCGACGGCCAGTACCGGGTCGCCGCCTTCTTCGCCGCCGCCGTCGGCGGCGCGCTGGCGCTGCCCGGCATCATCCAGATCCCCGTCATCCTGATCACCGCCATGCTGGTCGGTGCGCTGTGGGCGGGCATCGCCGGCTACCTGAAGGCCACCCGGGGCGTCAGCGAAGTGATCACCACGATCATGCTGAACTTCATCGGCGGCTCGCTCATCGGCTACTTCCTCAAGGAAGGCCGGCTGGCGGAGCGCGAGGGCAACCTCGTGCACACCACCGACATCCCCGACTCCAGCTTCTTCTTCGAGATCCCCACCAACGTCCAGCCGATCTACGGCACCATCGTGATCGCGGTGATCGTCGGCATCGGCTACTGGTTCGTGCTCAGCCGCACCCGCTTCGGCTACGACCTGCGGGCCGTCGGCGCCTCCGAGCCGGCCGCCGAGGCATCCGGTGTCTCCGTCAAGCGCACCGTGATCACCGCGATGCTGCTCTCCGGCGCGGTGGCCGGCCTGGTGGGCATGCCCACCCTGCTGAACGTCTCCGGCAACTACGGCAACGACTTCCCCACCGGGATCGGCTTCACCGGCATCGCCATCGCCCTGCTCGGCCGCAACAGCGCGGTCGGCATGGCCTTCGCGGCGCTGCTGTGGGGCTTCCTGGAGCGGACCGGCGGCCAGCTGGAGTTCGAGGGCTACGCCCAGGAGATCGTCGGCGTGATGCAGGGCGTCATCGTGCTGTCCGTCGTGGTCGCCTACGAACTCGTCCGCCGCTGGGGCATCAAACGCCAACAGCGCATCGTCGGCGAACAGCTCGCCGCCCAGGCCCGTAAGAACAGCGCGGAGAAGGACGCGGAGGTGACGGCGTGACCACCACCGTGGAGACCCCCGCCGGAAAACCCGGGAGCGACAAGGGCAAGGGCACGGGAGCCACCAGCAGTGGCACGCCGCGCCGCAGGCTCACCTACCCCATGGTGCTGCTGCTGATCGCGGGCGGCCTCGTGCTGCTGTCCGTGGTCCGCGTGGTGACCGGCGCCGACTCGCTGACCGCCACCAGCCAGTGGGCGAGCGCGCTCAGTTTCGCCGTGCCGATCGGCCTCGCCGGCCTCGGCGGCCTGTGGGCCGAGCGCTCCGGCGTCGTCAACATCGGCCTCGAGGGCATGATGATGCTCGGCCTGTTCGCGGCCGGCTGGATCGGCTGGCAGTACGGGCCCTGGGCCGCCGTGCTCGCGGGCATCATCGGCGGCATGCTGGGCGGCCTGGTGCACGCGGTGGCCACCGTCACCTTCGGCGTGGACCACATCGTCTCCGGTGTCGCCATCAACATCCTGGCCCTGGGCGTGGTGCAGTTCCTCGCCAAGCTGTGGTTCGGCGCCGACGGCAGCCCGGCCAAGGACGCCGGCGGCAACGACAAGCAGTCGCCGCAGATGGACATCCTCCAGCCGTTCTCGGTGCCGGGCGTGGCCGACTGGCTGGGCGACATCGCGGGCAAGCGCTGGTTCCTGATCTCCGACCTGGCGGGCATCCTGCGCGCCGGCGTCAACAACGTCTCCTGGCTCACCCTGCTCGCGGTGCTGCTGTTCGTGGGCACGTACGTGGTGCTGTGGAAGACGTCCTTCGGGCTGCGGCTGCGCTCCTGCGGTGAGAACCCGCAGGCCACCGAGTCGCTCGGGGTGAACGTCTACGCGTACAAGTACGTCGCCCTGCTGGTCTCAGGCGGCCTCGCCGGGCTCGGCGGCGCGTACCTGGCGGTGCTGATCCGCATGTACCAGGACGGTCAGACCGGCGGGCGCGGCTACCTGGGCCTGGCGACCATGATCTTCGGCAACTGGCGTCCCGGCGGTGTCGCCACCGGCGCCGGCCTGTTCGGCTTCATGGACGCCCTGCAGACCCGCGACGGCGGCGCGACCGTGCACGCCACGCTGCTGCTGTTCGCCCTGGCCCTGGCGGGCGTCGCGATCTGGCAGCTGTGGCGCGGCAAGCGCCTCACCGCGCTGATCGTGGCCGTCGTCGGAGCGGCGCTGTGGATCTGGTACGCCACCACTGACACGATGCCGCTCGAGCTGGTGAGTGCCAGCCCGTATCTGACGACGCTGCTGGTCCTGACACTGTTCGCCCAGCGGCTGCGGACACCCAAGGCGGTGGGCAAGCCCTACCGGAGAGGCGAGGGCGGCTAGATGGCGGACACCACCGAGGTGGACTGGGAGGCGCTGCGCGGCGCGGCCCGCGAGGTGATGGGCCGGGCGTACGCCCCGTACTCCCGTTACCGGGTGGGCGCCGCGGCGCTGGTGGACGACGGCCGTACGGTGGTCGGCTGCAATGTGGAGAATGCCTCCTACGGCGTGGGGCTGTGCGCCGAGTGCGGCCTGGTCTCCGCCCTGCACGCCACCGGCGGCGGCCGGCTCACCCACTTCACCTGCGTCAACGGCAAGGGGGAGATCATCACCCCGTGTGGCCGCTGCCGCCAGCTGCTGATGGAAAACGGCGGCCCGGAGCTGCTGGTGGACACCCCCGCCGGCGGCATCCGTCCGCTGTCCGATCTGCTCCCCGAATCCTGGAACTTCTGATCTCATGAGCCACGACGCCATCTCCGTCATCCGTGCCAAGCGGGACGGCGGCACGCTGACCCCCGCCCAGATCGACTGGATCATCGACGCCTACACCCGGGGCGAGGTGGCCGACGAGCAGATGTCGGCGCTGGCGATGGCGATCCTGCTCAACGGCATGGACCGGGCCGAGATCGCCCGCTGGACGGCGGCGATGATCGCCTCGGGGGAGCGGATGGACTTCTCCTCCCTGCCGCTGCCCACCACCGACAAGCATTCGACGGGCGGCGTCGGCGACAAGATCACGCTGCCGCTGGCCCCGCTGGTGGCGGCGTGCGGCGCGGCCGTGCCGCAGCTGTCCGGGCGCGGGCTCGGGCACACCGGCGGCACCCTGGACAAGCTGGAGTCCGTCCCCGGCTGGCGGGCGCGGCTGTCCAACGACGAGATGCTGTCGGTGCTGCGCGAGGCGGGCGCGGTGATCTGCGCGGCCGGCGACGGGCTCGCCCCGGCGGACCGCAAGCTGTACGCGCTGCGCGATGTGACCGGCACGGTGGAGGCGATCCCGCTGATCGCCTCCTCGATCATGTCGAAGAAGATCGCCGAGGGCACCGGCGCGCTGGTGCTGGACGTGAAGGTGGGCTCCGGCGCGTTCATGAAGACGCGGGCCGACGCCCGTGAGCTGGCCGAGACGATGGTGTCGCTGGGCACCGACCACGGGGTGCGGACGGTGGCGCTGCTCACCGACATGTCCACGCCGCTGGGGCTGACGGCCGGCAACGCGCTGGAGGTGCGCGAGTCGGTGGAGGTGCTGGCGGGCGGCGGCCCGGCCGATGTGGTCGAGCTGACCCTGGCGCTGGCCCGGGAGATGCTGGACGCGGCCGGGCTGACCGACGCCGACCCGGCGCGGGCGCTGGCGGACGGCAGCGCGATGGACCACTGGCGCCGCATGATCAAGGCGCAGGGCGGTGACCCGGACGCCCCGCTGCCGGTGGCCCGCGAGACGCACGTGCTGACCGCCCCGGCCTCCGGGACGCTCACCCGGCTGGACTCGTACGCGGTCGGGGTGGCGGCCTGGCGGCTGGGCGCGGGCCGGGCCCGCAAGGAGGACCCGGTGCAGGCGGGCGCGGGCATCGAACTGCACGCCAAGCCTGGGCAGACGGTGCGCGCGGGGGAGCCGCTGCTGACCCTGCACACCGACACCCCCGAACGGTTCGGCGCGGCCCTGGAGTCGCTGTCCGGGGACGCGATCGAGATCAGCGACGAGGCGCGGGTGGCCGTACCCCCGACGATTCTGGACAGGATCGCTTAGGCCGGGATCCGGCAGACACCCCCTAACACCTTCACCGGGATGTGGTCAACCCTTTGCCATCATCGTCGTCGATGGTGTGTACCCTGAGGGATGGTCTTGACGGAACGGCACGGCGGGAGGTGTGGCTGCGATGCGCAGTGAACCCCCCAGTCACCATCCGCCGCGCCGCGCCCGTCCGCCCAGGTAGCCACGTACCCCCTGGGACGACTGGTGTGTGCGCGCCCCGAGCCTGCCAGCCGTTCGCGCACCATCTCCAGGGGGACATCCCGTCATGACCCATCTGCCTGCCCTGCTTGAGGACCACAACCTCGCGGGCGCCCTCGAATGGCTGGAGACCCAGCCGCCCTACGCCATCGCGGACGAACTCGCGCGGATGGACGCCGTCAACTCCGTCATCAGCTTCCGGCTGCTCGACAAGGACCGCGCGCTGGAGGTCTTCGAGGAACTGGACCCGGTCGACCAGCAGCAGATTCTCCAGGGGCTGCGGGACCAGGCGTTCCGCGATCTGGTGGAGAACATGGACCCGGACGACCGGGCCCGGATGCTCAAGGAGGCCCCGGCCAAGGTCGCCCAGCGGGTGCTGGCCGGACTCAGCGCCCACGAACGGCAGATGACGGCGGCGCTGCTGGGTTACCCGGAGGGCTCGGTCGGCCGCTACATGACGCCGGAGACGGTCGCGCTCCAGCAGGATCTGACGGTGGCTCAGGCGCTGGAGACGGTACGCCGGCGGGGGGCGCGGGCGGAGACCATCTACACGCTGCCGGTGGTGGACGCGGGGCGCCGGCTGACCGGCATCGTCGAGCTGCGCGAACTGGTGCTGAGCGAGCCGGAGACGATGGTCGCCGCGCTGGTGGAGACCGAGCCGCCGATGGCGAAGGCGACCGACCGCGCCGAGGACGCGGCCCGGCTGATGCGTGAGACGAACGTGCTCGACCTGCCGGTGGTCGACAGCGAGGACCGGCTGGTGGGGCTGCTCACCAGCGATGACGCGTTCGAGGTCATCGAGGCGGCGGACACCGAGGACGTGGCGCGGCAGGCCGGTGCCGAACCGCTGGAGCGGCACTACATGTCGGCGAGTGTCTTCCAGCTCTCCCGCACCCGGGTGCTGTGGCTGATGCTGCTGCTGGTGGCGGCCATTCTGACGGTGATGGTGACCCGGGCGTTCGAGGGCGAGCTGGAGGCGGTGACCCAGCTGGCGCTGTTCATCCCGCTGCTGATCGGCGCGGGCGGCAACGCGGGCGCCCAGGCGGCGACGGCGGCGGTGCGCGCCCTGGCGGTCGGCGAGGTGCGGGTGGGCGATCTGCTGAAGGTGATCTGGCGCGAGTGCCGTACCGGGTTGCTGCTGGGGTCGATGCTGGCGGTGGTCGGCCTGCTGGTGGGCGGGCTGTTCGTGGGCTGGGACGTGGCGGCGGTGATCGCCCTGACGCTGATCGTGATCTGTGGCTGGGCCTCGACGGTGGGCGGCACGATGCCGCTGCTGGCCAAGCGCCTGAAGATCGACCCGGCGGTGGTCTCGGCCCCGATGGTGACGACGCTGGTGGACGCGACGGGTCTGGTCATCTACTTCTCGATCGCCAAGGTCATCCTCGGTATCTGAATGATGGTCTGACAAAGGAACCGGAGCGGTGTCCGGCCGCGTCCTGACATGGGCAGGAAGAGGAGTCCAGCCCATGAACAACGGCCACGGGGGCTACAACGGCGGCTACGGCGGGGGTTACGGTCCTCCGCACGCCCCGTATCCCCAGCCTCAGCCCCACCCCCACCCCCACCCCCACCCCCATCAGCAGGACAACACCCTGAAGGGAACGCTCGCCACGGCGGCGGCCTTCGTGGTGCTGGCGGCGATCGTCATCCCCCTCGGGATGAACAGCGGTGACGACGGGGGCGGCCTGGCCGGCCCCGCCCCGGAGATGCCGGAGATCGAACTGCCGGAGGGCCTGGACACCGGTACGGACCCGGCGGACAGCGACGACGCGGACGACGCCGGCGGGGGCGGTGCCCCCGCGGACCCGGTCTCGGAGGCGTTCGCCGCCGTGAGTTCCGGCGACTGCCTGGCCAACTACCAGACCGACAACGGCGGAACCTGGAACGCCGAGGCCCCCGAGCGGGTGGACTGCGCGGCCGACGACGCGTACCTGAAGGTCGTCGAGGTCATGGACGACTACGGCTTCTGCGACGGCTTCGAGCTGAACGCCACCACCTGGAGCCACTCGTTCACGGACGAGGAGACCTGGGCGACGACCTACACCACTCTGTGTGTGGAGCGGCAGTACCGGGTCGGCGAGTGCCTGATGTCGGAGCAGGAGGGCGAGGGCGACGACGCGACCATGCGCACCGGGCTGATGACGGCGATCAACTGTTCGGCCTCCCAGGTCCCGGTCCCGTACAACCAGATCATGCAGGTCTCCGGCGTGCCCGCCGCGAACGGCGACTGGGGCGGTGACGTCTGCCGCCAGGGCGGCAGCGACTACAACACGTACTGGTACCAGAACCTCGACGGCGGCGACGGCGATGTGCTGTGCATGACGGTGTACGGCGGCTGAGCCGCGCGCTCCGAACCGGCTGACGCGACGCGATGGTCCCGTTCAGCGCCCGTTCTGGGCGCCGAGCGGGACCATCGCGTCACGTACCTCGGAGAGCAGCAGCCGCATGGCCTCCTCCGCGTCCTGATGCCGCGCCTCGGCGACGGCCAGGGCGACCGCCTCGTGCAGGTCCAGTGCCTCGGGGACCGGCCGGTCGGGCATCAGCCCCAGCTGGGTGCGCCCGCGCAGCACGGCGGCGACCACGTCGGTGAGCGCGGCGAACATCTCGTTGCCGCTGGCGCTCAGCACCAGGGAGTGCAGTTCCACGTCGAGGTGGTTGAACGGTTCGAGCCGGCCGGCCTCGCCCAGCGGGCGCATGGCGGTGGCCAGTTCCACCAGCCGGGCGCGCTCGGCCGGCCCCGCGTGCTTGGCCGCCGCGGCGGCGGCCAGCGGTTCGACGGCGATCCGCAGTTCGGTGAGCGAGCGCAGCTGGGAGTCGCGGCCGGGCCCCTCCAGCCGCCACCAGATGACCCGGGGGTCGTACACCTGCCAGGAGCCCGCGGGCTGCACGGTGATGCCCACCCGGCGACGGGAGACGACCAGGCCCTTGGACTCCAGCAGCCGCATGGTCTCGCGGGCGACCGTGCGGGAGACCCCGAACCGTTCCTGGATGGCGTCCAGCGTCAGCACGCACCCCTCGGGGAGCACGCCCGAAGTGATCTCCAGGCCGAGGGTGTCCAGCACCTCGTGGTGTTTGGACTCGCCCTGACCATTGCCGTTGATCTTGTCGCTCCCCACCCCGGAAGCCTATCCCGGCGCCCCGCGCGGCCGGTGACCCACCGCAGGCACGGGAGTACGCACCGAGGTGCCGTTGTGAGGTACGTCGCGAGGGGTTTTCTCGCCGTCAACATTGGTGTTACCTTTCCCGTCAATTGGTAACACCTTTCAGTGAGGAGAGGCCGATGTCGCCGACCGCGCTCGTGGTCATGGGAGTCTCCGGCGCCGGCAAGACCACCGTCGCCGCGCTGCTCGCCGACCGCCTCGGCTGGCCGATGGCGGAGGCCGACCTGCTGCACCCGCAGGCCAACATCGACAAGATGGCGGCCGGCACCCCCCTCACGGACGCCGACCGGCTGCCGTGGCTGGGCATCATCCGCGACTGGATGACGGTGCGGGCCGACCAGGGCGAATCCGCGGTCGTCGCCTGCTCGGCGCTCAAGCGCGGCTACCGCGACCTGCTGCGCGAGGCGAACGGCCGGGTCCGCTTCGTCCACGTCGCCGGCTCCCGCGAGCTGATCTCCTCACGGCTGCACCTGCGCACCGGCCACTTCATGCCGCCCTCGCTGCTGGATTCCCAGTTCGCCGACCTGGAGCCGCTCCAGGACGACGAGGACGGCGTCACCGTCGACCTGAACCGCACCCCGGACCAGATCGTCGAGGACGCCCTGGCCGCGCTGGACCTGCGCCCGTAACCCCTGCCACCCGGCACTTCCCCCTCCCCACCGTCCCGAAGGCAACGGAGCTTCCGCATGGACACCTGGACTCAAACGATGGGCGCCGGCCCGCTGCTCGGCATAGCCGCCGGCGCCATCGGCGTGCTGCTCTTCCTGATCATGAAGCTGCGGGTGCACGCCCTGCTGGCCCTGATCGTGGTCAGCCTGGCGACCGCGTTCGCCACCGGCATCCCCTCCGCACACGTGGTCGACACCCTCGTCCAGGGGTTCGGCTCCACCCTCGGCGGCGTCGCCCTCCTCGTGGGGCTCGGCGCCATCCTCGGCCGGCTGATCGAGGTCAGCGGCGGCGCCCAGGCACTCGCCGACGCGCTCATCCGCCGCTTCGGCGAGGACCGCGCCCCGCTGGCGCTCAGCCTCGCCTCCCTCATGTTCGGCTTCCCGATCTTCTTCGACGCCGGCCTCGTCGTCATGCTGCCGATCGTCTTCACGGTCGCCCGACGGCTCGGCGGCGGCATCCTGCGGTACGCCCTGCCGGTCGCCGGCGCGTTCTCCGCGATGCACATCTTCGTGCCCCCGCACCCCGGCCCCGTCTCCGCCTCCGAACTCATGGGCGCCGACATCGGCCTGGTGATCCTGCTCGGCCTGGTCGTCGCCATCCCCACCTGGTACGTCGGCAGCTACCTCTTCGGCCTGTGGATCGGCAAGCGCTTCGTCCTCCCCGTGCCGGACATCCTGACCGGCGGTGAGCAGGTCGAGCACGACAAGAACCCGCCGTCCCCCGGCACCGTCATCGGCCTGCTGCTGCTCCCGCTGGTCATGATCTTCGCCAACACCGGTCTGGACATGGCCCGCGCCGCGGGCTGGGTGGACGGCGACGCCGGCTGGTACCAGTTCGCCCGCGCCATCGGCGCCACCCCGATCGCCCTGCTCGTCACCGTGTTCGTCGCCAGCTACGTGCTCGGCACCCGCCGCGGGCGCGGCGGCGAGGTCATCGAGAAGCTGACGGACTCCGCGCTCGGCCCGATCGCCTCGATCATCCTGATCACCGGCGCCGGTGGCATGTTCGGCGGGGTGCTGCGCGCCAGCGGCATCGGTGACGCGCTCTCCGACTCCCTCTCCGACCTCGGCCTGCCCGTCATCGTGGTGGGCTTCCTGGTCGCCTCCGCGCTGCGCATCGCCCAGGGCTCGGCCACGGTCGCGCTCATCACGGCGGCCAGCCTCATCCAGGGAGTCGTCCTTGCGGGGGACTTCAACTCCGTCGAGGTGGCGGCCATCGTGCTGGCCCTGGCGGCCGGCTCCGTCGTCGCCAGCCACGTCAACGACTCCGGCTTCTGGCTGGTGGGCCGGTTCATGGGCATGGACGTCAAGACGACGCTGCGCACCTGGACCGTGCTCCAGACCATCTTCGGTGTGATGGGCTTCTCGCTGGCGGCGGCCATCTACGCCATCGCCTGAGTCAGCGGCCACCGGGGCGGCGGGATCGGCGACGATCCCGCCGCCCGGTCGTTGGGCGGATGTGGTCGTCCCGGCAGGCGAGGCCACGTCGCCCCCGGGCCCGTCCCGCGCCCGCCGCGGCCGACCGGCTGAGCCGCGCCGCTACTGCAGGCCCAGGCTCATCCAGCGCTCGGGCGCGGCCAGCGGCGCGAAGCCGACCCGCTCGTAGACGCCGTGGGCGTCCTGGGTGCACAGCATGATCCGGCGCAGACCGTATGGGGCCAGGTGATCCCGTACGGCCTGCGCCAGCGCCGTCCCCAGGCCCCGCCCGCGCGCCGCGGGAGCCACGTACACATCGCACAGCCAGGCGAAGGTCGCGCGGTCCGTCACCACCCGCGCGTACCCGACCTGCGCGCCCGAAGCCCGCTCGTACGCCCCGAAGTTCAGCGACCCGGCGATGGCCGCGTCCTGCTTCTCGCGGGTGCGCCCCAGCGCCCAGTAGGCGTCGGTGGACAGCCAGTGGTGCACCAGGGCGGGGTCCAGGCGAGCGGGGTCGGTGGAGAACTCGTAGGCGTCCATGGCGGGGATTATTGGGTACCCGTCTCCCACCCGACCAGCGAATATGACCGCATGACGACCGAAGACGAACACCTTCCCCCGGATTGGGAACGCCGCAGCGCCGCCCTGTGGGCCGCCATCGACAGCTACGAGGACGCGGCGCAGTTCCGCGCCGCCGTCGCCGAGCTGGCCGCCGAACTGCCGCCGGGCAGCGCGGTCGCCGACTTCGAGCGCGGCTGCGCGTACGACTCCACCGGCCACCCGGACCGCGCCGTGGAGCACTACCGGCGGGCCCTGGCCACCGGCCGGCTGCCCGGCGAACGGCGCCGCCGCGCGGTGATCCAGCTCGCCAGCTCGCTGCGCAACCTCGGCCACCCGCAGGAGGCCGTGGACCTGCTCACCGCCGAACTGGCGGCCGGCTCCGACCACCTGGACGACGCGGTACGCGCCACCCTGGCGCTCGCGCTGACCGGTGTGGGGCGCGAACGGGAGGCGGTCTCGGTCGCGCTGACCGCCCTGGCCCCGCATCTGCCCCGCTACCAGAGGTCGATGGCGGCCTACGCGCGCCTGCTGGTGGAGTGATCGGCCGAGTGGGTTCAGGCGGGCCCGGGAGGCGAGGGTGCCGCGGATCATCGCGGTGTCCTTCTCCGCCCTCCCGCGCCGACCGGCGGTCACGCGGCGGACCACTCGATGACCGGGATCGTGCCGGCCCTCCTGTCGCCCGCGATCACGCCGTTCCCGTCCGCCGCCCGGCCGCCGTGCCGGGCGCGCACCCGGATCGGCCTCGGCACCCGGTGCGTGCCGCGCGGGGGAGCGGCTCAGCTCACCGGCGTGCTGACCGGAGCGGGCGCGGGCTCCGGTGACCGGCCCGCGCCCCGGCCCCGGGTGAGCCCGAACGCCGAGATCGCGGCGGCGAGCAGCGCGGCGGCCAGCGGCACCAGCAGCGCGGCGTGATAGCCGTCCAGCGGGTCCCCACCGCCGACGGAGGCACTGACGGCGGTCACGGCGGACAGTCCGAGCGCCGCCCCGAACTGGAACGAGGTGTACAACAGCCCACCCGCAAGCCCCTGTTCCCGCGCCGCGATGCCCTCGGTGCCGACGATGGTGAGCGGCCCGTACACCAGGGCGAACGAGAGCCCGAGCAGCAGGAAGGCCGGGAACATCGCCGCGTAGGTCCAGTCGGCGCCGACCCGCGCGAACAGCGCGTACGCGAGTGCGGCCGTCAGCATCCCGGCGAAGATCACCCGGGCGTTCCCGAACCGGCGGATGAGGCGCGGGGTCAGGGTCGGGGACAGGATCGCGTCCAGGCCGATCACCAGCAGCGCGAAGCTGGTCTGCAACTCGGACCAGCCCCGGTACTCGCGCAGGTAGAGCACCGCGACGAACTGGAACCCGAAGAACGCCCCGAACAGCAGCATTGCGATCAGATTGGCCCGCACCAGGGCCGCGTTGCGGAAGATTCCCAGCCGGACCAGCGGCACGGCCGTGCGCCGTTCCACGAGGACGAAGACGGCCAGCAGCGCCAGGGCCGCGCCGAGCGTGCCGGCGGTCTGCCCGCCCCCGGTGTGCGCGGCCCGCTCGACTCCCAGCACCAGCAGCACGATCGCGGCGGTGACGGTGATCGCGCCCAGCACGTCCAGGCGTTCGGTACGGGGCCCGCCCGCCGTGTCCGCGGTGGTCGGCAGGAACCGCAGGGCGGCCAGCAGGATCACCGCCGCCAGCAGCACCGGGGCGAAGAACACCCAGCGCCATCCGGCGGTGGTCAGGAACCCGCCGACCACGAGCCCGGTGGAGAACCCGCCGGCGGCCGTCCCGGAGTAGATGAGCAGGGCCCGGTCGCGCTGCGGCCCGGCGGTGAAGGTGGTGGTGATGAGCGACAGCCCGGCGGGTGTCATGAACGCCGCAGCCACCCCCGTGACGAAGCGGGCCGCGATCAGCGTCCAGCCGTCGTCCGCCAGCCCGCCCAGCCCGGAGAACAGCAGGAAGACCGTGAGCCAGAACAGGAACATCCGGCGCCGCCCGAACAGGTCCGCCGCCCTGCCGCCGAGCAGCATGAACCCGCCGTACCCCAGCACGTAGGCGCTCATCACCCACTGGAGCGTGCCGGTGGACAGGCCGAGATCGGCGCGGATGGACGGCAGCGCCACATTGAGCATGGCGATGTCGATGCCTTCGAGGAATATCGCTCCGCAGAGCACGAAGAGCACGCCCCACTCACGGCCGCCGAGGCGGCCCGCGGCGGATGCGGGGGAGGGTGAGGTGGGCAACGGGGCTCCTGGGCGGGTGCGGGACGTGCGAGTGGTTACCGATCAGCACGCCAGTTCCTTCTTGATACCGACACGATCCTGCGGCACCCTGGATCGCTGTGGAAGAAGGCACTTTCGAATCACCCCGTACCTGCCGGGTAACCATTCCCGACCAGGCACTTCAGTGGGACCGCCGCGAGGACTGCGAAGTACGGCAGATCCTCGACCGGGTCGCCGACAAGTGGTCCCTGATGGTGGTCGCGCTCCTGGAACACCGCACCATGCGCTTCATGGAGCTGCGCCGCGACATCGACGGCATCAGCCAGCGCATGCTCACCGTCACCCTGCGCCAGCTGGAGCGCGACGGACTGGTCAAGCGGACGGTGTACCCCGTGGTCCCGCCCCGCGTCGAGTACGCGCTGACCCCGCTCGGCTGCACCCTGCACGAGGCCATCCAGTCCCTCGTGATCTGGACCGAGTCCCACCAGGACGCGATCGCGGCGGCCCGCACCGCGTACGACCGGGCCGCCGCCGCTGCCGCGGAGGTCAGCGCGCCATCGGCCCCATCCACGCCCGCCACGGACGGACGATGATCTCCTGATAGGAATGGTGGGAGGGATTGCGCCCGACGTGATGGAACACCCAGCGGCTGAGCGCCTCGAATTCCACCGACACCGGTGATTTCTTACGGCACACCGCACAGCGCATCGCGAACTTGGTCGGCTCCGAGTCCGGTTCCACATCGGGCTCCAGCGTCCATTTCCGGTACCGCAGCAACCGCCGCACACTCACCGCATGCCTCCACTCTTGAACGTCCGGTGCAGCACGCTGCGCACATTCGCCTCCCTGAGTTTGTGCAGGAGTTCTTTCCGGCGCCGTTGCTGTTCACTCTCCGCCACGGAACACCTCGATCAGTCGCCGCACGGCGTACGGACGGCAGGTCACCGGCCGGACAGCCGGGGCCGGGCCGGCGGCCCCGGGGTCGGTGCTGGGCTCAGCGATGGGCATCACAGCGGGCAGATGTACCCCTGCCCGCGTCAGCTCATTCCCGGTACTCGGGGTGGAGTTGGCGAAGCCCGGACGCCGCCTTCCCGAGAAGTCATCACTCGCCAGGGGTATTTCTCCGCGCTTTTCCGTGAAACGCCAACGCGTGGCAGCCAGCCCCCGCTACCGTCGAGAGCGAAAGGTCCTTTCGCCGCCAATGAGAGAAGTGCCGCCATGCCCAAAGCAATTGACCCCGCCCCATGAAGAAACCGACCCCGTCCCGCCCACCGGAACCGTCATCGTCTGCCGAACCCGGCTCGGCCACTGCGTGCGGCCTGACGCATACCGTGGCGACTGCGGTTGCTCACCGAGCCGACGCGGCCTGCGCGGTGGAAGATGCTTCCCCGGCGGGGTGTGCGAGCACCGACTCAGAAGGAGGCCCTTGGCAAGGGCACAACCAACTGGAGTGGACCCTGGGACAAGGCTGCGTTGACACCACAGAGCGCACTCCCGGCCGTCCTTGCCTTCCTCGTGGAGGAAGACCGCCGAGGCTAAAGTGATCGCATGTCCGGCCGCCTGCTTCAGCTCGATGTCGAGAATTTCCGCAGCCTACAGAAGGTGTCACTTCCGCTTGGGCCTCTCACCGTGCTGGTCGGGCCCAACGGGGTGGGCAAGACCAACGTACTCAAAGTGTTCGGGTTTCTCGCCGAGATCATTCGAACAGATCTCGGTCCCGCGCTGGAGGCGCAGGGTGGCTTCGACGAGGTGGCGTTCTGGGGCGGGAAACAGCAGCCCAGGGCGCTGAAGATCGGAATCACAGCCGACTGGACGACTCATGCCAGCCACGGAGCTCCCGACGTCTACGAACTGACGGTCAACCGCCGCGCCCACCCGGGAGACAGTAGGCGCTACATCCTTTCACGCCAGGAGAGGTTCCAGTTCAAACGCACCAGTGGCAGAGGACGCAGAATCACGATCTCCGGAGAACGGGCGACCGTGACGGACAGCCGTTCGAGCCGTGACGCGGAGGAGAGAGAGATCGGCATCCAGAGACTCAGCAGTGGCCTGTCGACCTTGCCACGTCTGGGGAGAGCCGATGGGGGTGCGGAAGTGGCCACTGTCGCCGCGCGCCTCTCCTCGTTTCGCGTGTTCGATGTGCAGGTTTCGGCCGCGCGGCTCCCCGTCCGAGCGGCTGACAGCCGGGCACTCGCGGGGGACGCGAGCAACATGGCCGCATTTCTGCAACGGCTGAGCCGCGATGCGGACCTTTGGACTGCGTTCGTCAGCGATGCGAAGGCCGCGTTGCCGCAACTCGAGGACATCTCGTTCCGGCTTCTCGGCGGGGCGGCCGAGGACGTCACCATCATGCTTCATGAGAAGGGACTGCGCCGCGCGACTCCTCTGGCGGATGCCTCCTACGGAACCGTTCGCCTGCTCGGCCTGCTCGCTCTGCTCTACGACCAGGATCCGCCCGCTCTCACCTGTGTCGAGGAGATCGACCATGGTCTGCACCCGCAGGCGCTGGAACTGCTCGTCGACCGGCTCCGGGAAGCAAGCAGGCGGAGCCAGTACCTCGTGGCCACGCATTCGCCGGCACTGGTCGATCGTCTGCGCCCCGAAGAGTTCGTTGTGTGCGAACGCGATGACAACGGCGCCTCTCAGATCCCGGCCATCAGCACCGATCACGTCCGCGAGATTGTGCGAGCGAGTGAAGATCTTCCGCTCGGTGAGCTGTGGTTCTCCGGTGCCCTCGGTGGTGATCTGTGAGCCCCGGTCAGAAGGCGACCCACGGCAAGAGCGCCCTTGGCCGCTCCGTCATCGTCCTGGCCGGCGAGGACTCGAACGACAGGAAGGTGGTCCGAGAGCTGATCAGTGAGCTCTGCCCGGGGCTCGGAAGCAAGTTGATAGAAATCCGGGACTCCGTCCGGTTGAAGGCGGCCACACCCGGCAAACTCGATGAACGGGTCAGGGTTCTGGTCGGCAAAGCGAAGGCAGGGGCCGCCCGTGAACGAGCGGCACTTTCCGGAATCGTCGTGCACGAAGACCTTGATGCCGTCACCGGCACGGAGTACGCCGTGACGCGGCAACGGCTGCGCACCGCCTTCGAGCGGCAGGCTCCCTGCCCGTCGGCTGTCGCTCTGGCGGCCTGGGAGACCGAGGCGTGGTTGCTTCTGTTTCCCGAAGCGTTCGCCGCCGTGCGGGCGGGATGGAAGGTTCCCACGTCGCTGATCGGCAGGGATACGGGGAAGCTGCGCAACCCCAAGGAAGAACTGCACCGCAGGCTCGGCAGTCCCCGATATCGCGAGAGCGACGCAGTGGAGATCATGCGCGCGGCCCGGCAACAAGGTCTGATGCGCAAACCGATCACCGGCAGCAACGGTTCGTACGAGGACTTCGTGGCGGATCTCAAGCCCTGGAGTCAGTGACAGCCGTCTCGGTGTCCGCAGGTACGGCCGTCAGAGTCTGCTGCCAGCCAATTCCCCTGGCCCCTCAGCGATTGCGGCCGATGGGGTGTTCCACATGGAGATCCTGTCTTGGCGCGGTGCGAGGCCGCCTGGGTCGGACGGAAAGTGGCACGGGAAGCGCTGGCGCGTGGGCATCGGGTGACCTGCCTGGCACGTTGGGAGAGCGGGAGGTTGCCGAGGGCGCCCAGTTCGTTGCCGTGGACCGGCAGGGCCCCACCGCCGGTACATACAACGCGGTCGGCCCGGTTCTGCCGTTCGGCGATGGGATCGAGTTTTCCCGCACGAGTGGCGGAGACCGCGGCCCCGTGTTGACCGCCGACTTGGCCTGGCTGCGCGCGAACGGCGTGAAGGAGTACATGAGGGAGGAGTCGCTGCCGGTGAGGCTGGCCGAACAGGGCTGGCCGGGGTGCTCCGTTCGGGACGGCTCAGCCGCTCGCGCCGCCGGGCTCCGGCACCGGCTGCGGGCCGAGCGGCTCGTCGATACGTTGCACCGGGAGCGGGCGGAGGGCCTTGGTCAGCCCCATCGGGCCGGCCTCGGTGCCGAGCAGGGGTGAGAAACTGCCGTCGTCTGAGCGTGCATAAGTGTGTATAGCTGTCCTCTAGTTGCATTATGATCGCGGAATGAATCTGACTGAGTGGGCACGAGCGCAGGGGGTGAGCCCCCATACCGCGTACCGGTGGTATAAGAACGGGACGCTTCCCGTGCCCGCTCAGCGCGTTGGGCCGCGCACGATCCTGGTGAACATCGAAGCCGCCGCGACTCCCGGGGCAGTCGGTGGTCTTGGCCTGTATGCCCGCGTCTCCTCGCAGGACCAGAAGGCCGACCTGGAACGTCAGGTTGCCCGTTTGTCGGAGTGGGCGGCGAAGGTCGGTCACCGTGTCGTCCGTGTAGAGGCGGAGATCGCTTCAGGGATGAACGGCTGCCGGCCGAAGGCGAAGCGGCTGCTGGCCGACCCGGCGGTGACCACGGTCGTGGTCGAGCACAAGGACCGCCTCGGCCGGATGAACGTCGAACTCGTTGAGGCAGCCCTGTCCGCGCACGGCCGCCGCCTTGTCGTCCTGGACGATGGTGAGGTGGAAGACGATCTGGTGCGCGATGTGGTGGAGGTGCTGACGTCGTTCTGTGCCCGCCTGTACGGGCGCCGGTCGGCGAAGAACCGTGCCCGCAAGGCGCTTGAGGCGGCTGAGCATGGCTGAGAAGAAACCGCTGCGGCAGATCGCCCGGCCGTTCGTCGCGGACGGGCCGTCCGGCGTCAGTATCCGCGACCGTCTCAAGGGCCTGACCGCCGAGGACGAGAAGGTGTTGCGGGCCGTCGGCGAGCACATGGGGCGGCTCGCTTCCGCTGATCTGGCCCGGCGCCGCCGTGACGGAATGGACCACTCCACCGACACGTGGGCCGCCCGGAAGCGGGACCTGACCGCCGAGTCGTCCTCGCGGTGGGCTGGTTCGGTCACCTCCAGCACGCACGACCAGTGGGGCCTGTCCCGCCGAGCCCAGCACCAGCACCTGGCGTCGCTGGACGCCGGTATCCGCACCCTGCGGCACCGCCTGTCCCTCCCGGTCGGGGAGAAGGGCAGCCGGGGCAAACCCGGCGGCTACCGGTCCAAGCACGAGTGGTTCGTCAAGACGCGCCGTCTGGCGATCCTCGAAGAGAAGTGCGAACAGATCCGCGTCGAGCGGGAAGCCGGACGAGTGTCCGTCACACGTGGCGGCCGTCGCCTCCTCCGCCAGCGCCATAACCTCAACGCCGCGGGCAAGACGCCCGAGCAGTGGCGTGCCCAGTGGGAGGCGGCCCGCTGGTTCCTCACCGCTGACGGCGAGTCCGGCAAGCGGTACGGGAATGAGACGATCCGCGTCACCCCCGACGGCGGAGTGTCGATCAGACTTCCCGCGCCGCTCGCCGACCTGGCCAACGCCCGGCACAGCCGCTACGTGCTGGCCGCGAAGGTGTCGTTCCCGTTCCGGGGCGAGGAGTGGCGCGACCGTGTTACCGGCAACAGAGCCGTGGCCTACCGCATCCACCTCAACACCGCCTCCGGCCGCTGGTATCTGGACGCGTCCTGGACCCGCAAAGACCTGCCCGTGATCCCACTGGACGCACTGCGGGCCGGTGGTGTGATCGGCATGGACACCAACGCCGATCATCTGGCCGCGTGGCTGCTGGACGAGTACGGCAACCCGGTCGGCGCACCCCGGCGTTTCGACTACGACCTCAGCGGTTCGGCCAGCCACCGCGACGCCCAGCTCCGGCACGCCCTCACCCGCCTCCTGCGATGGACGCAGGAGTGCGGCGTGCGGGCCGTCGCGATCGAAGACCTCGACTTCACCGACTCCAAGACCCGCGAGAAGCACGGCCGTAAGAAGAAGTTCCGGCAGCTCATCTCCGGCATCCCCACCGGCAGAGTCCGTGCACGTCTGCAGTCGATGTGCGCGGAAGCCGGTATCGGCGTGATCGCTGTCGATCCCGCCTACACCTCGATGTGGGGGGCCGAGCACTGGCGCAAGCCCCTCACCACCAAGCGACGCCCCGCGACGCGGCACTACGCCGCAGCGGTGGCGATCGGACGACGTTCTCTCGGCCACCGGATCAGACGACGGACGGCACCGCCCCCACACCACCAGAGCGATGGTGTGAGGCATCGGACCGCCCAGGCCCGACCCGGCGACCCAGGGAGCGAGGGACACCACCCCCGCGTACCCGGACCACGGACACGATCCGCTGGCGCTGGACGCGGCAGGAACGCGGTGGACCAGAACGCCCAAGACCGTTCGGGTCGTTCGGCTGAGCACGTGCAACTCATGCTCACTCTTTAGGAACGGTTGATCATGCCGCTGGGGTGACGCTTGCCCGGTGGGGGCGGGTGTGAGACGTTGACACGGAGCCCCCGGTCAGTCAGGTGGGCTCCCGGACGAGGGGTGCCGTACCCGGTGTGCGACAAGACGGCCCGCAGGAGGGCTCGTCATGGCATGGCTGATTCTGGTGATCTCGGGTGCGCTGGAAGCGGTGTGGGCCACCGCGCTGGGCCGGTCGGAAGGCTTCACCAAGCCCGGCCCGTCCGTGGTCTTCGCCGTAGGACTCGTCGGCAGCATGGCCGGCCTCGCGTACGCGATGCGCGATCTTCCCATCGGAACGGCGTACGCGGTGTGGGTGGGCATCGGCGCCACCCTCACCGTCGCGTACGCCATGGTCACCGGCGGTGAGTCGGTGAGCGTGGCGAAGATCGTGTTCCTGACGATGATCGTCGGCGGAGTGGTCGGGCTCAAGGCCGCCCACTGAGCGATGCCGGTCCCGGTGCCTGCCGGTGCCGGAACCGCGCCCGGAGCCCGCGGGTCACTCCCGCGGGCTCCCGCCACCCGGACCTGTGGTGCCCTCCTGGGCGGGGACGGGGCCACCCCCGCCCTCCAGGACACGGGCGGTATCGAGCCCGTCGAGGATCGCGGTCACCGTCTCCTCGGGGGTCAGGTCCGAACTGTCCAGCCACAGACCGATCGGCGGAGTCTCCGCGCGCAGCCCCCGGTCCAGGACCTCGACCGTCCAGGGGCCCGGTCCGTACCCGTTCTTGGCCCGGCCGGCCTCCCGCCGGTGCACCGACTCCGGGGACGGGGTCAGCACCACGACGTACACCGGACGCGTGCGCAACCGGGCGAGGTACCGGGGCAGATCCTCACCGAACACGATGTCCTGAACGATCGCGGTCCAGCCCTCGCGCGCGTACTCGTCGGCCACCAGTGCCGACAGCCGGTGCCGCAGCTCCAGTTGCGCCCGCGCCTCGGCCGCTTCCCCCGGCCGCATCTCCTCGCGCCCCGACACGATCATCCGCCGGAACACATCGCCCCGCACGTGCGCGGCCCGGGGCAGCCGTTCGGCGAGAAGCTGCGCCACGGTGGACTTCCCCGACGCCATGACCCCGGTGATCACAACCACCGCCGAACCCAGACTGACGTGCACCCCCCGGCCCTCCGATGCGTTCGTCCTGATGAAGGTGAGCAGGCAGAGCCTAGTGGGGGATGGGCGGGGAGCGGTGGTGGTTTCTTCGGGCTCCGGGCGGGTGACTCCCGAGGCGGCTGCTCGCTCCGACGGCGCTGATGTTGACTCGCCGGAATCCCCTTACCCACCGTCCGTTCCGCTGCTCCGGCCTGGGCCGGTGGGGGCGGGCCGCCGCTGCCGCGCGTGATGTCGTACCGCGATCAACCGATCGGCTGATTCCGCTTCGAGCGCGATGGACGATGTGGCGCCTGCGGTCCGCGCACGAAGCTGCTCGCATGACCACAACGAGCGTGCCCGCAGCGGGCCGAGGGCCCATCGTCGACGTCAGGGACATCCGTAAGACCTACGCCGGCCGGACCGTCGTCGACGGCGTCTCCTTCACCGTCGAGGAGGGCGAGATCTTCGGGATCCTCGGCCTCAACGGAGCCGGCAAGACCACCTCCGTCGAATGCGTCGGGGGCCTGCGCGTCCCGGACTCCGGCTCCGTCCGCGTCGCGGGACTCGACCCGGTCGCCGACCACGCCGAGGTCACCCAAGTCCTCGGCGCCCAGCTCCAGGAGAGTGCTCTCCAGGCCAGGCTCACCGTCCGCGAAGCTCTGGAGCTGTACTCCTCCTTCTACCCCCGCCGCCTCGACTGGCGGCCCCTCGCCGAACGTCTTGGCCTGACCGCCAAGCTCAACACCCGCTTCGGCGGGCTGTCCGGCGGGCAGAAGCAGCGGCTGTTCATCGCACTCGCCCTCATCGGCTCCCCCCGCGTCGTCATCCTCGACGAGCTGACCACCGGCCTGGACCCGCGTGCCCGCCGCGAGACCTGGTCGCTGATCGAGGACGTCCGGGACAGCGGCGTCACCGTCCTCCTCGTCACCCACTTCATGGAGGAGGCACAGCGGCTGTGCGACCGCATCGCGCTGATCGACAAGGGGCGGGTCAGCGCGCTGGACACCCCTGACGGGCTGATCGGCCGCTCGGCGGGGAACACCGCCATCTCCTTCACGCCGTCGGAACCGATCGGCCGCGAGGCCCTGGCCGCGCTCCCCGGACAGGCCGGCATCGAGATCAAGGACGGCCGGATCACGCTCGCCGGAACGGAGGAGACCGTCAACGCGGTGATCACGTTCCTCGCCCGCGGCGGCATCACGGCGCACCGGCTCCGGGTCACCGAAGCGACGCTGGACGACGCCTTCCTCGATCTGACGGACGCCTGACCCACCGTGCTCCCCCGACCCCCCAAGAGAAGCAGTGACATGACCCGAACAGCGACGACCATGGTTCCCGCCGTCTCCGCCGAGCCCTCCCCCCGCACCGCCGTACTGCGGGCCGAACTGAGGCTCTACACCCGTGACCTCTCCCACCTCGTCTCGATCGTCTTTCCGCCCCTGCTCCTGGTGATCCTCGGCCTCGTGCCGATGTTCCGGGAGGTCCACAAGGACCTCGACGGCCTGCGGATCATCGACCTCTATGTGCCGGTGGTCGTCCTGATCTCACTGATCACGGCCGCTCTTCAGATCTTTCCGCCGATCCTCACCAGCTACCGCGAGATCGGCATTCTGCGGCGCATGTCGATGACCCCGGTACGAGCGTCCACCCTGCTGTCCACGCAGATGTGGCTGAACGGCGTCATGGCCCTGCTGTCGGCGGTCCTGTGTCTCGCCGTTGGCCGGCTCGTGTACGACGTGGCGCTCCCGCGCCAGGCCGCCGGGTACGTCCTGACGATGCTGCTCGCCGCCGTCTCCAGCCTCGCCCTGGGCGCCCTGGTGGCGGCGCTGGCCAGGACGGCGAAGCACGCGACCGGTATCGGCACCGCGCTGTTCTTCCCCGCGCTGTTCTGCACGGGCCTGTGGATCCCCGTCCGTTCCATGCCGGAGGCCCTCGCCGGCATCGTCGAGTTCACGCCCTTCGGCGCCGCGGCGATGGCCTTGGACCAGGCCGCCACCGGTGCCTGGCCCGACGGGTCCCACCTGATCGTTCTGACCCTGTGGACCGTGGTCGCCTCGGCCGCCGCCACCCGCTGGTTCCGCTGGGAGTAGGGACGGCCGTGCACACTGAGACCATGACGACGGCGGAGTCCGATCTCGACCGGCGCTGGGCGACCGTCCTCCGGCGGCACCCGTACTGGCTGCTCGCGACCGCCACCCTCCTGTCGGTGGCGAGACCGGAGCTGACACCGGTCACGGGCGAACGCGTCGCCGTCGGAGCGCTGATCGTCGCGGCTCTCGTCCTGCAACTGTGGTGGGGGAGGGCCGGCCGCTCCTCGCCGGGCCCCGACGCCACCTCGGCCACGTACTTCGCGCTGCGCTGGGCGATCAGCGTCGCGCTCACCTGGCTGGCCCCGTTCTTCGCCTTCTACGCGGCAGCGGGCTACATCGACAACAACGAGTTGCTTTCCGGGCGGCGCCGGCGCAGAGCCGGGGCTTTCGCCTCGTCCCTGCCGCTGGCCGCCGCCCAGTCCGGAGGGATGCCCATCCAGACCCCGTCGCAGTGGGCCCTGTTCGCCGGGCTGCTGCTGGCCAACAACGCGCTGCTGTCAGTGATCACCCACTTCGTCGAGCACGAGGAGACCCGGTCCGCCGCCAGGGCCGCCACCATCGCCGAACTCGAACGCACCAACACCGCCCTCCAGCAGGCGCTCGACGAGAACGTCACGCTCCAGGCCCAGTTGCTCGTCCAGGCGCGAGAGGCCGGCGTCGACGAGGAACGCGGACGACTGGCGGCAGAGATCCACGACACCCTCGCCCAGGGACTCGCCGGCATCATCGCCCAGCTCCGTGTCGTGTCGAGCACGCCCGACCCGGCGACAGCGCACGAACACGTCGACCGCGCCGCCGACCTGGCCCGTCACAGCCTGCGCGAGGCCCGCCGTTCCGTGCGGAACCTGGCTCCCGTGGGCCTGGTGCACGACACCCTTCCCCAGGCGCTGCGGAAGTCGGTGGCCCGATGGACGGAACAGACCGGCATACCGGCTGCCTTCACCCTCACCGGTCAGGTCCTGGACATGCCCGGCGCACACTCCGCCACGCTTTTGCGGATGACGCAGGAGGCGCTGACGAACGTGGCCAAACACGCGCAGGCCGACCGCGTCGGCGTCACCCTCAGCTATATGGACAGCGAAGTCACGCTGGACGTCCGCGACAACGGCCGGGGCTTCGACACGCGGCAGCCGCCGCGCCGCACCGGCGCCGGCGGCTTCGGACTCGAAGGGATGCGTTCCCGCGCCGAGCGTGTCGACGGCTCCCTCACCGTCGAGTCCGAACCCGGCGACGGCACGGCCCTCTCGATCCGACTGCCCCTGGCTCCCACGGAACAGCGGCCGGTCCCGTCCCGCCGCCACGGATACCGCGACCTCACGTAACCTGCTCCCCGCACGAGTGCCACGTCAGGAAGAGACAGGCGATGACTGACATCACGCTGCTACTGGTGGACGATCATCCCGTCGTGCGGAACGGGCTGCGCGCCATGTTCACCGATGCCCCCGGTTTCACGGTGCTCGGGGAGTCCTCGAACGGGGTCGACGCCGTGGACATGGCGCTCCGTCTCGATCCCGACGTCGTGTTGATGGACCTGCGGATGCCCGGCGGCAACGGTGTCGACGCCATCGCCGAGCTGACGCGCCGCGGCGCGCGCTCCCGGGTCCTGGTGCTCACCACGTACGACACGGACACCGACACGCTCCCGGCGATCGAGGCGGGGGCCACCGGGTACCTGCTGAAGGACGCTTCGCGGGACGAGTTGCTCGCCGGTGTGCGAGCCGCCGCCGACGGCAGGCCCATGGTCTCGCCGGCGGTCGCGTCCCGGCTGTTCGGCGTGGTCCGTGGGCCGGCGACGCCCCCCGACATCTCGGGTCGTGAGCGCGAGGTTCTCTCGCTCGTCGCCCGGGGCACGTCCAACCGCGCGATCGCGGCCGAACTGTTCATCAGCGAGGCCACGGTGAAGACCCATCTCACGCACATCTACAGCAAGCTGGGCGTGAAGGACCGGGCCGAGGCGGTCGCCGCCGGGTACGACCGGGGCATCCTGGGCCGCTCCTGAGGCGTCACGCATCGACAGGCCGAAGCCGCGAAGGCGCTGGTGGCCCGACGGGACACCTCCCGGCCTCAGCGCGGCCCGAGCACGCCGAACCTCCGCGCCAACGGCGGCCCCGCCCCCGCCCCCTCCTCCTCCACCACCACCTCCGCGGCGATGCGGCGCAGTGCCCGCTCCGCCGGCTCCGGCGCAAGAGGGTGCCCGCCACGGGGCCGCAGGGAGAGCCCGCCGGCCGCCGCCTCCCGGGCGCCGATGACCGCCTGGTACGGGATCAGCCGGCCCGCGCGGATCCGGGCGGACAGGGTGCCGCCCGACGGCGGAACCAGCTCCACCCGCAGACCGAGGTCCAGCGCCCGGGACCGCACGTCGTCCGCCCGCGCCAGCTGGTCCTCGCCCACCGGCAGGATCGCCAGCTGCACCGGCGCCAGCCAGCCCGGGAACGCGCCACCGTGCTGCTCGATCAGATGGGCCACCACGCGCTCCACGCTGCCGATGATGCTGCGATGGACCATCACCGGGCGGTGCGCGGCCCCGTCCGCGCCGGTGTAGCGCAGGTCGAACCGCTCCGGCTGGTGGAAGTCGACCTGCACGGTCGACAGGGTGGACTCGCGCCCCGCCGGGTCGGCGATCTGTACGTCGATCTTCGGCCCGTAGAACGCCGCCTCGCCCTCCGCAGCCTCGTACGGCAGGCCGGAATCCTCCAGCACCTCCCGCAGCAGCGCCACCGAGCGCCGCCACATCTCCGGCGCCGCCACGTACTTGCCGCCCCCGCCCGGCAGCGACAGCCGGTACCGGGCCGGCCGGATGCCCAGCACCTCGTACGCCCGGCGGATCATCTCCAGCGCGGCCCGTGCCTCGTGGGCCACCTGCTCGACGGTGCAGAAGATGTGCGCGTCATTGAGGGTGATGGCCCGCACCCGGGTCAGTCCGCCCAGCACGCCGGAGAGTTCGGACCGGAACATCCCGCCCAGCTCGGCCATCCGCAGCGGCAGCTCCCGGTAACTGTGCGGGCGGGAGCGGTAGATGAGCGCATGGTGCGGGCACAGGCTGGGCCGCAGCAGCACCTGCTCGCCGCCGCCCAGGTCCATCGGCGGGAACATGTCCTCGCGGTAGTGGTCCCAGTGGCCGGAGATCTCGTACAGCTCGCGCTTGCCCAGTACCGGCGAGTACACATGCCGGTAGCCGGCCCGGCGTTCGGCCTCGTGGATGTAGCGCTCCAGCGCGTGGCGCACGGCCGCGCCCGCGGGCAGCCAGTACGGCAGACCCGCGCCCCTGGGGGCACCTCCCGGACGGAGTCTGGGGGAGGGTCGGAGTCGAACAGGCCCAGCGCGCGGCCCAGGGTGCGGTGATCGTGTGCGTCGGTGGTCATGGTGGTGGTCTCCCTCCGGGGGAGGAGCGGGTGACCACACGGCGAAGCCCCGGGGCACTCGCCCCGGGGCTTCGGACTCAGACATGGGTCAGCGCGCCGGGACACTCTCCGGCGTCGTCGTGCTGGCGGCGCGCTTCATGCCGCGGACCCTAACAGACGGGGTCGGCCCGGTGCAGGGTGAATTCCCGGCTGGGCGGGTGCACGACGACGGCCAGGCGGCTGCCCACCACCAGGCCGGGGAAGTGGATGTCCGGCTCCGTGCTGCTCGCCTCGAACGGCTCGAAGCCGGGACCCGTGACGCGCAGCCGCAGTGCGTGCTGGGTGCTCAGGCCGTCCGGGGTGATCTCCTCGGAGCCGATGGCGATCACCTCGGCGGCCCCGTCCACCCCTTGGGTGGCCAGCCGGCGGGTGGAGCGCCGCCGCTCCCGGTTGTGGAGCAGCGTGCCCAGGCCCACGTAGGCGACGAGCGCCCCGAACAGCGCCACGGCCCCGAAGACGACGGCGTCCACCGTCGTCTCGGCGTCGGACAGGGCGCCGTGGGCGAAGGACACCGCCAGCCACCCGCCGCCCCCCAGCAGGCCCGCGCCGAAGAGGTTCGCGATGGCGGCGAGCACCGGTCCCATCGGTTCGACGCGCATCAGTACAGGCTCGTTTCGATGTATTGACTTCCGCGCCCCCCGTTGAGGGGAGCGCTTCCTGCCACGGTCGGGCGACCGTCTCGGTGGGTTCCTGTTTCACCGCGCGGTGCCGGAACCAATGGTTCCGGTCTTACCTGCGCTCCACAGGCTGTCACCGCCAGTCCGGCGGCCTTTTTGACATTGATCGCGGCGTTGACATCCCGGTCCAGGACAGCACCGCAAGCCCTGCACGTCCAGATGCGAATGTGGAGTGCCTTGGGGCCGTCTTTCGTACCGCACTGTGAGCACTTCTGGCTCGTGGGTTCGAACCGACCGATCCGGATGAAGGTGCGTCCGCATCGTGCTGCCTTGTACTCAAGCATCGCGACGAACGCGGACCACCCCGCATCGTGAACGGATTTGGCCAGGCGCGTACGGGCGAGTCCCCTCACCGCCAGGCTCTCCACCGCGATCGCTTGGTTCTCGCGGATCAGCTTGGTGGAGAGCTGGTGATGGAACTCGCGGCGTGCGTCTGCCACCCGCGCATGAGCAAGGGCGAACTTCAGTCGGGCTTTGTTGCGATTGCGGCTTCCCTTCTTTTTGCGGCATAGAGATTGCTGGGCCCCTTTGAGTTTCTTCTCGGCCCGACGCAGGAAACGCGGGCTATCGATCTTGGTTCCATCCGACAGAACGGCAAAGTGACACAATCCCAGGTCGATGCCGACCTGATTAACCGTTGCAGGTAGTTCGCGTACGGGTCCGGTCTCCACGACGAAGCTTGCGAAGTGCCGGCCCGCAGCGTCCTTGACTACGGTCACCGAGGACGGCGTGGACGGTAGGGCACGGGACCACTTCACCCGCACCTTGCCGATTTTCGGCAACGAGAGGTCTCCGCCAGCCGTGATTCTCCACCGGGCGTTCGCGGTGAAACGGATCGCCTGTCGATTTTCCTTGCGGGACTTGAAGCGGGGCGCACCTATGCGAGGGCGCTTTCCATGAATGCCGTCGAAGAAGTTCCGATACGCCGTGTCGAGGTCACGCAGCGACTGCTGCAGGACAACGGCGGACACTTCGCCAAGCCAAGCTCGCTCTTCGGTCCTCTTCGCCTCGGTGATCAGTAGCTTTGACAATTCCCCGGTCTTCGGGAACGGGGCGCCTGCCGCCCGCGCTGCCTCACGGGCGCTGAGTGCATCGTTGTAGACCACTCGCGCGCACCCGAACGCTCTGGCCAGTGCAGAGCGCTGCGGACCGTTCGGATACATCCGGAAGGAATACCGCAGCAGCACGACGAGCACCGTACTACGGCTGGCACATAGCCTAATATGAGAACATTTGTGCGCATCGGGGTGTTCAGGTGCGGGAACGGAGGCCAACGGAACGGGTCCAATTCTCCGACGCCCGGCCCCACGGCCCAGATAGAGATAACCGGCGCCCAGCCCGCTGGCGTTGAGCAGTGCGGCGACGGCGCCGCGCGAGGTACCACTGGCCATCGAAGTCCCCCGGGGGAAGGAGTGTGGCCTCTATCACGTCCCCCGGGGGCGGGCGGTTCCGCCCTTATGCCGTTGTGTCAGGCGAGAGCGGCCTCGCGCCGGCGCACCACCCGGGCGCGTCCGGTGGCGTACAGCGTGATGCCCGCGGTGGTCAGCAGCGCGACCAGACCGAAGGCCACCACACCCTCCCAGCCGGACCGGTGGAAGATGACCGCGCCGAGCGTGCCGCCCACGCTGTTGCCCAGGTAGTACGCCACCTGGTACAGCGCCGAGGCCTGCGCCCGCCCGTGGGTCACGGCCCGGCTCACCGAGCCGGAGGCGACGGCGTGGCCGAAGAAGAAGCCGCCGGTGATCAGCACCAGGGAGAGCAGCACGGTCGCCAGGTTGTCGACCAGGCTCAGCAGCAGCCCGCCGGTCACGGTGGTGATGGCGAGGTAGAGGGCGCCGCGCCGGCCGAGGCGTTCGACCATGGGGCCGGTCACCGAGGAGGAGCAGGTGCCCACCAGGTAGATGACGAACACCGAGCCGATGAGCCCGGCGGACAGGCCGAACGGCTCCGCCACCAGCCGGAAGCCGATCACCGTGTAAACGGCGCTGAACGCCGACATCAGCAGCAGCCCGATCGCGAACAGCCGGACCAGCAGCGGCTCGGACAGGTGGGTGCGCACCGTCGCGAGCAGGGCGCGGGGCCGCAGCGCGGTGGGGGTGAAGTTGCGGGCCCGGGGCAGCAGCAGCCGGTAGATCACGGCGGCGGCCAGCGCCAGGACGGCGACGGCGGCGAGCGCGGCACGCCAGCCCCAGCCCTCGGCGACCCAGCCGGTGAGGATGCGGCCGAGCATGCCGCCCACGCTGTTGCCCGCGATGAACAGGCCGACCGCGCCGACCGTGGAGCGGGCGTCCAGCTCCTCCGAGAGGTAGGCGACGGCGGAGGCCGGGATGCCGGCGATGGCCGCGCCCTGGAGGGTGCGCAGCGCGATCAGCGTGGTGAGGTCGGGGGCGAAGGGGATGACCAGGGCCAGGGCCACGGCGACGGTCACCGAGACCGTCATCAGCTGCTGGCGGCCGAAGCGTTCGCTGAGCGCGCTCAGCGGCAGGACGGCGGCGGCCAGGGCGATGGTGGTGGCCGAGATGGTCCAACTGGCTTGGCCCGGGGCCACCGAGAAGGCGGTGGCGAGGTCGGGCAGCAGTGCCTGGGTGGAGAACAGCAGCGCGAAGGTGGCGACGCCGAGGGCGAAGAGGGCCAGGTTGACGCGGAGGCGCGAGACCGGGGCGGCGGCCGGGGTGCGGGTCGCCGGGACGGTCGCGGTCGTGGTCGGTGCCGGGGTGGGCTTCGGGTGCGGGCTCGGGGCCTGGACTAGAGCGGGGTCGGCGGTGGCCGACACCTTCGTGGCTGCTGCGGTGGGCATGTCGTCAAAATTAGGACGGCGCCTTTCATGCGTCCAATGCACAAAGCTGCGATGATTGATGCTCCAGTGCATCAATGCAGGTGGTGGGCGTCCATGTCATATCCGGGCAACGGAAAAGACATTCGTGTAACAAGCGCGGGCGGCGGTATCGCGGCGGGTACCGACGTACCGCCCGAGGCGTGGTCCGCGCTGCTGAGCCCGCGTCTCGCCCAGTTCGCCGCCGTCGCCCGGCACGAGCACATCACCCAGGCGGCGCGCGAACTCGGCGTACCGCAGTCCACGCTCAGCCGTGCCATGGCCCGGCTGGAGGCCGACCTGGGGGTGGCGTTGCTCGCCCGGCACGGCCGCAACGTCAGCCTCACCCCGGCCGGCCGGGCCTTCGCCCGCTCCGTGGAGCGCTCGCTCGGCGAGATCGGCCGCGCGGCGGAGGCGGTGCGCGCGGACGCGGATCCGGCGGCCGGCAAGGTGGCGTTCGGGTTCCTGCACACCATGGGTCCGGAAACCGTACCCGCCCTCATCCGGGAGTTCCGCGTGGACCACCCCCGGGTGCGGTTCGCGCTCGTCCAGAGCTACGGCGAGGACATGATCGAGCGGATGCGGCTGGGCGAGCTGGACCTGTGCCTGACCTCTCCGATCCCCGAGGCCCCCGACCTGGTGACCCGGCGCCTGGACGAGCAGCGGCTGTTCCTGGTCGTACCGGCCGGGCACCGGCTCGCCAACCGCAAACGGGTGCGGCTGGCCGAGGCGGCGGACGAACCCTTCGTCACCCTCGAACCCGGTTACGGACTGCGGAAGCTGACGGATGTGCTGTGCGCGCGGGCCGGGTTCATACCGAAGATCGCCTTCGAGGGGGAGGAGCCGGAGACGCTGCGCGGCCTGGTCGCCGCCGGGCTCGGGGTGGCGCTGCTGCCGCCGCCCATGGTGCCCCGGCCCACCGCCCGCGATCTTGTGGTGACGGCTCCCCGGGCGGTGCGCGAGATCGGGGTCGCCTGGCTGGCGGGGCACCCGGACACCCGTCCGGTCGCCGACTTCAAGCGGTTCCTGCTGGGGCGGCGCGGCCGGTTCGCGGGGACCGGCCGCACGGATCCGGACCCGGGGCGGGAGGCGTAGGGGGGAGGGAGGCGGGCTGCGGGACGACGGTTTTCCTCCCCCTCATCTACGCGCGTAGGCGCTACAGTGCCGGGATGACTCAGAGTTCTCCGTCCCGCCATGCCCCGGTGCCGAACCGGGAACAGATCCTGCGCGCCCCCAAGGTCCTGCTCCACGACCACCTCGACGGCGGGCTGCGCCCGGCCACCATCATCGAACTCGCCGCCGAGCAGGGCTACGACCGGCTTCCGGCCACCGACCCCGGCAAGCTGGCGGTCTGGTTCCGCGAGGCGGCCGACTCCGGCTCGCTGCCGCGCTATCTGGAGACGTTCGCACACACCTGCGCCGTGATGCAGCGCCGGGACGCGCTCGTCCGGGTGGCGGCCGAATGCGTGGAAGACCTGGCGGCCGACGGGGTGGTATACGCGGAGATCAGGTACGCCCCCGAGCAGCATCTGGAGGACGGGCTCACCCTGGAGGAGGTCGTCGAGGCCGTCAACGAGGGGTTCCGGGAGGGTGAACGGCGCGCCGCCGCGGCCGGCCACCGCATCCGTACCGCGGCGCTGCTCACCGCCATGCGGCACGCCGCCCGCGCGTTCGAGATCGCCGAACTCGCCAACCGCTACCGCGATCGCGGCGTGGCCGGCTTCGACATCGCGGGCGCCGAGGCCGGGTTCCCGCCCACCCGTCACCTGGACGCGTTCGAGTACCTCAAGCGCGAGAACAACCACTTCACCATCCACGCGGGAGAGGCGTTCGGGCTGCCCTCGATCTGGCAGGCGCTCCAGTGGTGCGGCGCCGACCGGCTGGGCCACGGGGTGCGGATCATCGACGACATCGAGGTCGGTGACGACGGCGCGGTACGGCTCGGGCGGCTGGCGGCGTACGTCCGTGACAAGCGGATCCCGCTGGAGATGTGCCCGACCTCCAACCTCCAGACGGGGGCGGCGGCCTCGTACGGCGAGCACCCCATCGGCCTGCTGCGGCGGCTGCGTTTCCGGGTGACGGTCAATACCGACAACCGGCTGATGAGCGATACGAGCATGAGCCGTGAATTCGAGCACCTCGTACGGACGTTCCAGTATTCGCTCGACGATCTTCAGTGGTTCACGGTGAATGCCATGAAGTCGGCGTTCATTCCTTTTGATGAACGTCTGGCGATGATCAACGAGGTGATCAAGCCGGGATATGCCGCACTACGCTCCGAGTGGCTGTTCCCATCCGTGTCGGAGAACCCTGCCTGACCTGGCCGGATGGTGACGTGCCGTGGCGTGTGGGCCTGCGGCGAAAGGCAGTTGATCCGACCGGTGGGCGGGGCGCGCGAGACATTTCGATCCTTTGCGGCGCGGGCTTTCAGTGGCTACGTTCGCCCTCGGGCCCCAGGCCGCGTCTGACACATCCCGCCTGGCCCGCGACGCCTGGCACGGCACCTCGCTGCGTTGTCGAATCGCCCGAATAACCCGCTATGAGGGCGACTCTCTGCCTTGCGATGCACCGCACCAGCCGCCGCGGGCCTGACCGGCGCTATGTGTCAGACACGGCCTCGCCGCTGACATCCCACCCCACACAAGGACGTAGTGACTCATGAAGCACACCACCGTGAAGACCCTGGGTGCCGCCGCCGTCGGTGCCGCGCTCGCCGCCACCGGTGCGGGTTCCGCCCACGCGCTGGGCGAGGAGCTGGTGGCCGGGACCACCGGTCAGGTCGTGAAGGCCGTGCCGCTGGGCGAGGTGGCCGGCGGTCTCACCGGCAACGGCGGGAACGCCGCCGCCGGCCTCCAGGAGGTCACCAAGCCGCTGAACGGCACCACCGACGCCAACAGCCTGCTCGGCGGCCAGGGCGATGTGCTCAACCAGGCCACCAGCGGTCTGCTCGGCGGGCTGCCCGCGGGCGCGCTCAAGGGCGGGCTGCTCGGCTGACACCAGCCGCTCCCCGTTCCCCGGGCCGGGACCGGGGCGCGGCCGGAGCCGGAGCCGGGGCCACCCGCCCCGGACCCGGGACACGCGCGAAAGAAGGGCCGTACCCCCAGCCGTGGGGTGCGGCCCTTCTCGTTCGTGGTGCTGCCGTGCTGCCCTCCACGCTACCGCGCGCCGGGGGCGAGTCCGACCCGGTGGGCGGTACCGCGCCGCGGCTCGGGCCGCCGGAACGGCGCCGCCGAACCGATCGGCGCCGGCACGGCGTCGGGTTCGGGGCGCGGGGACGGCGCGGGCGGAGTGGTGTCGCGCAGCAGCCGATCCCGCAGCTTCCCGTAGCACAGCAGGTGCGTGAGGGTGACTCCGGAGGCGTTCAGCAGCAGCGAGTCCACATCGGCGACCCGGGTGGGTTCCAGCGACTGCATGAGTTCGATCCCGAGCGAGATCATCGCCGCCGCGAACACCGTGCGGAAGAGCGAGACGAAGCGGGTGCCGCCCAGCCGCCGGCCCAGCAGCGGCAGCAGCACCCCCAGCGGGGCGAAGACACCCAGGCCCGTGCCGATGGTGCGCAGCGCCTGCCCGGGCCCCGCCGCGAGGTCGGCGCGGATGGTGGCCAGCGGCTCCAGATTGGGCGGTGACACCCACATCACGGACCGCGGGCGCAGCATCAGCCAGCCCGCTACGGCGAGGTACGCGGTGAGCAGGACGAAGGCCACCACCCGAACCCTCGGGTCGACCTTCTGGTCGCGGATCTCGCCGCGATGACCGCTTTCGCGCTGGGCGAGCCCCGCCGGGCCGCCGTGATGACGGTGCACGGATTCCAGGACGCCCCTGCCCCCCGGTCCGGTTCCCCGCGCTCGATGTGACCTGCGGCGCCTACAGCGAGCGGCCCACCGAGGGCGCCGACTCGGGGCTGTGCCGCATCGCCGCGCTGCACGGGTACGTCTGCGGGCGGGGGTCGGGGGAGTCGGCGGGGCCGCCCAGCACCACGGCGTGGCCGTTGCCGAGGCCCTCCACCCCGGCGAAGGTGCAGATGATCTGGGCGAGGGCGAACGCCGGGAGTTCGCTGGGGCGCTGGCTCAGCCGCAGCACCGTCTCAGGGTCGTCTCCGACCGGACCGGAGACGGCGAGATCCAGAGGCACGGCGCTGGTGAACCCGGCCGCCTGCTCCTCCCCGCCCGGGTCGTTCTGCAGTTCGGTCAGCAGGGCGGCGGCCATCCGCAGCCGGTCGGAGCCGACCTCCGAGGTGTCCACGGTGCGCGAGACGGCCTCCACCCTTGTGCCGCAGACCAGGAACACCTCGGCACCGCCGGTCAGTACCGTCCCGGCGGTGCCGGAGGTCTCCATGCTGGTGTCGCAGCTCGCGCGGGAGGGGGCGGGCCCGGCGTCCACCGGCACATTGGTGGAGCGGATGCCGCACCCGGTGGCGCCGGCCAGCGCGAGGAGCGCGGCGGCCACACCGAGTACGGCGGTCCGTCCCGCCCGCCCGGTGCGCCGCGTCCGCCGTCTGCGTTCCGTACCTGCCCTCACCTGCTGCGTTCCTCTCCCGGACGGCCGCCCTCGGCGCCGCCGTCCCCGTCGTCCCCGCCGTCGGTGTCCGTGTCCTCGTCGTTCTCACTGGGAGGCTGGCGCGGCAGCCGCAGGGTGAACACCGCGCCGCCGCCCGGGGCGTTCGCCGCCGAGATCTCGCCGCCGTGCAGATGGGCGTTCTCCAGCGCGATCGACAGCCCAAGACCGCTGCCCTCGGAACGCGGTCGCGACGCGCTCGCCTTGTAGAAGCGGTCGAAGACGTGCGGCAGTACCTCCTCCGGGATGCCGGGCCCCTGGTCGGCGACCTCCACCACGACATCGTCACGGCCCAGCGCCTCGTCGCTCTCCTCGCGCACCGAGACGCGGACCGACCGGCCGCCGCCGTGCTTGAGGGCGTTGCCGATCAGATTGGCGAGGATGACATCCAGGCGGCGCGGGTCGAGCCGGGCGGTGATCGTGCGGTCGGCGTCCAGCTCGACGGCGTCCAGCCAGGCGCGGGCGTCGATGCAGTGGGTGAGCTGATCGGCGATGTTGACGTCGTCCAGGACCATCTTGGCGGTGCCCGCGTCGAAGCGGGTGACCTCCATCAGGTTCTCGACCAGGCTGTTGAGGCGGCGGGTCTCGCTCACCACCAGCTGGACGGCCGGGGCGACCATCGGGTCGAGGCTGTCGACCTCTTCCTCCAGCACATCGGTGACGGCGGTGATCGCGGTCATCGGGGTGCGCAGTTCGTGCGACATGTCGGCGACGAAGCGGCGGCTGGCGGCCTCCCGGGCCCGCAGATCCTCCACCCGGCGCTCCAGGGACTCCGCGGCGGCGTTGAACGTACGGGACAGCTCTGCCAGTTCGTCCGCGCCGCGCTCCTCCAGACGGGTGTGCAGCTTGCCCTCGCCCAGCCGCTGCGCCGCGTTGCTCAGCCGGGCCACGGGCCGCAGCACCGTGGTGGCGGCGGCCTGGGCGAGCAGTGCCGAGCCGATGACGGCCAGCGCGGTGGCGATGCCCAGCGACCAGGCGAGCGAGTTGAGGTCGTCGCGCTCCGGTATGAGGGAGGCCAGCAGGTAGCCGGTCGGGCCGCCGTCGATGACCTGCGCGCCGCCGATGAGATACGGGTCGCCGTCGATCTCCACCCGCTGCCAGTACAGGTGGTAGGGGGCTTCGGTGTCCTCGCGCCGCTGGTGCACCGCGTCGACGAGGGAGGCCGGCACCATGTCGAGCCGGAAGCTCTCGGGGGCGGTCTCGATGACGCAGTCGCCGTCCTCGCCGCCCCGGTCGACCAGCACCACCTGATAGGTCTGGTTGCCGCTGGTCATGATCGTGCCCATGTCGCGCAGCATTTCGCAGGCGGGATCCTCGGGGAGCCCGCCCGCGCCGTCGCCCAGCGCCTGGGAGAAGTCCTTGAGCGCCGAGTTCTGCGCGCGGGTGAGGACGGCGTCGCGGTTGAGCCAGTACGCGATGCCGGACACCGACACGGCGGCGACCAGCGCCACCAGGGCGAACACGGTGACCAGGCGCAGTCGCAGCGAGGTGAGCCGCAGTGCGCTCCGTATGAGCCTGCCCCTGGCGCGCCGTGTCACGAAGGAGTGTCCAGCCGGTAGCCCACGCCGCGCACCGTGCGGATCAGCTTCGGGGAGGACGGCACGTCCTCGACCTTGGCGCGCAGCCGCTGGACACAGGCGTCCACCAGGCGGGAGTCACCGAGGTAGTCGTGTTCCCACACCAGGCGCAGCAGTTGCTGCCGGGACAGCGCCTGACCGGGGCGGCGGCTGAGTTCGAGCAGGAGCCGCAGCTCGGTGGGGGTGAGCTGGAGGTCCTCGCCGTTCTTGGTGACGGTCATGGCGGCGCGGTCGATGACGATGGCGCCGAAGGTGGCCGCGTCGTGGGACTCGCGCTCGCCGCGTCGCATGACGGCGCGGATCCGGGCGTCCAGCACCCGGCCCTGGACGGGTTTGACCACGTAGTCGTCGGCGCCCGATTCGAGGCCGACGACGACATCGATGTCGTCGCTGCGCGCGGTGAGCAGGATGATGGGCAGCTGGTCGGTGCGGCGAATGCGACGGCATACCTCAAAACCGTCGATTCCGGGCAGGTTGACGTCCAGAACGATGAGATCGGGCCGCTGTTCCCGCAGCAGAGTCAGGCCGTCCTCGCCCGTCGCGGCGGTCACCACCCGGTGCCCCTGGCGGGACAGGCTCATCTCCAGGGCGGTACGTACCGCCTCGTCGTCCTCGATCAGCAACAGGAAAGCCACGCGGCTCATTGTGGCCTATGGACCCCGGAGAGTTCGACCGTGCGTTCCCGGAAGAGGGTCCGGGCGCCTGTGACACCGCTGTGACAGTTGGGGGACGGCCCCATGAAACTGGCCGGGCAATGTATTCCCCGACACACCGAGTACGGCACGGCGACACGATGGGGGCAGCGGGATGAGCGCACTGCACAGCATCAGCAACACGGCAGTCATCGGTACGACGCGCGCTCGCACCTCCGTGGTTCCCGTGCGGTGCGACGTGACGGGGAACACGTCGTCCGGCGCCGCGAACAGGCTGGGGGGTCATCGCGGCGCCGGTCATGCGCGTCCGGCGCACCTCAGTGCGGTGGACGCGGTGGGGGGGGAAGACGGGGGAGACCGGGGGGAACGGGGGAACCGTGCGGGGAGCGCGGCGCGAGGGGGTCACGGAGGCGGAGTTCACCGCCTACGTGCGAGAGCGCCGCGCCTCCCTGTACGCCACCGCCTACCACCTGACCGGTGACCGGCACGAGGCGGAGGACCTGCTCCAGAGCGCGCTGCTGTCCACGTACCGCGCCTGGGAACGGATCACCGACAAGGCGGCGGTCGGCGGCTACCTGCGCCGCACCATGACCAACCTGCACATCAGCGCGTGGCGCCGCCGCAAGCTGAACGAGTACCCGACCGAGGAACTGCCCGAGTCCCCCGGCGAGTACGACACGATGCGCGGCACCGAACTGCGCACCGTGCTGTGGCAGGCGCTGGCGCGGCTGCCCGAACAGCAGCGCACCATGCTGGTGCTGCGCTACTACGAGGGTCAGACCGACCCGGAGATCGCGGAGACGCTGAACATCAGCGTCGGCACCGTCAAGAGCAGCATCTGGCGCACCCTGCGCCGGCTGCGCGAGGACCGCTCGCTGAACATGGGGCGGGACGTGGAGGAGTCCTTCGGCGAGCTGGTGGCCTGAGGGGGCGGGGGGACACGGGGGAAACCGGGGGACACGGGGGAACGCGGGGAAACCCGAGGGAAGGGGGGAACGGGGGAACACGGGGGATCACGGGGGAAAGAGCGGGGTCCGGTGCCTGGGGGGCGCCGGACCCCGCTGACGTCTGTGAGCGCTCAGGGCACCCAACCGAGCGTCATGACGCCGATGCTGATGGTCGACTCTTCGATCTCGTAGATGACGCGATAGCGACCGACATGGATACGGCACAGATTGTCGGAGCCGTACGGGGTGCTGCCGTCGGGCCGGGGATCGGCCGCGAGGAGGTTGACGGAGGCGAAGACCTGCTCCAGGCCCTCGGGGTCTTCCTTGAGGAAACGCGCTGCTGCGTTGAGCGCCCCCTCGCTCCAGTCGATGCGGTAGGTCACTCGCCGTTTTCTTCGTCCAACCCGAGCCGACGGCGAGCTTCCTCATGGGGGATGAGTTTCAGCGTGCCTGCGGCCTTCTGGCGCTGGTACTCGGACACGGCCAGCGCCTCTTCCAGATCCGCGAGGTCCTGGGGATTGATCAGTATGGCGGCCGCATGGCCGTGGTCCGTGATGGTGATGCGCTCGTGAGAATGCGCGGCCCGACGGATGAGCGTGCCGAACTTCGCGCGGGCTTCCGTCATCGCATAGGTGTCACTCATGTCCAGAAGTGTACACAATCCCACGCTGGGTAATCACACGATCACCTAGTCGGCGACAGCGGTTGCTGACAGGCGGGCGAGGCGCGCCCGTGCCTCGTCTCTGCCGCAGGGGTGCGCGCCCAGCGCCTCGTGCCGGGCCACGATCCGGCCCTCCGCCCGCATGAGCTTCCAGCCGCGCCGCAGCAGGAACACCAGCGACTTGCGGGACTCCCGCACATCGCGCATCAGCCGGCGCCGGAAGGTGGTCAGCGGCCGGTTGCGCAGACACAGGGTGTCCGCCGCCAGGCCCTCGCGCCGGCACCGCTCGCTGATCTCCGCCGCGAAGATCCCCTCCGCGATGAACAGCGGCGCGCCGCCCAGGTCGAGCGGCGCGCTGCCGGTGAGCGCGGAGGTGGAGATGTCGTACACCGGGACGGTGGCGCTGCCCGCCGCGCACAGCCGGCGCACCGCGTCCAGCGCCGCGTCGGCGTTCCACGAGGCGGGGTCGTCCCAGTCCGTGCCGGAGCCGTCGGGCAGCGGCGGCAGAGTGGGGTCCGTGCCCTCCTTGTAGAAGTCGTCGAGCCGCAGCACCGGGAGCCCGGAGCGTACGGCGAGCCGGGACTTCCCGGATCCGGAGGGGCCGGTCAGCAGGATGACCCGGGCCCGGGGTCCGGGCTCCGGATCCGCCTGCGACGTGGGGGGTATCGGCGGCGTCTGCGGCGTAACGGTCACGGGACCCCATTGTCCCGTATGCGCGCCGTTCAGACGCCGATGGGGTGCCAGACGGTCTTCGTTTCCAGGAACGTCAGCAGCCGTCCGGTGCCCGGGTCGGCCGTCCAGTCCTCGTCGGCGGGCCGCAGCACGCGCTTGAGGTTGTCGGCCGCCGCCGTCTCCAGCTGGGTGGCCAGCCCGGCGTCACCGGCCGCGCCGGTGAGATCGATCGCGTTGACGTCCTGGTGCGCCGCCAGCGGCACGCCCAGCTCCGCCGTGTCGCCGGAGAGGATGTTGACGACCCCGCCCGGTACGTCGGAGGTGGCCAGCACCTCGGCGAACGACAGCGCGGGCAGCGGCGCGGCGGCACTGGTCACCACCACGGCCGTGTTGCCGCCGGCGATCACCGGCGCCAGCACGGACACCAGGCCCAGCAGCGAGGACTTCTGCGGAGCAAGGACGGCGACCACTCCGGTGGGCTCGGGCACCGAGAGGTTGAAGAACGGCCCGGCCACCGGGTTGGCGCCCCCGGCGATCTGGGCGATCTTGTCGGTCCAGCCCGCGTACCAGACCCAGCGGTCGGCGGCGGCGTCCACCGCCGCCAGCGCCGCCTCCACCGACAGCCCCTCGGCGTCGGCGACCTCGGCGGCGAACTGCTCGCGCCGCCCGGTCAGCATCTCGGCGACCCGGTACAGCACCTGGCCCCGGTTGTAGGCGGTCGCGCCGGACCAGCCGGCGAACGCCTTGCGGGCGGCGACCACCGCGTCGCGGGCGTCCTTGCGGGAGGACTGGGGGGCGTTGGCCAGCCAGCCGCCGCGGGAGTCGGTCACCTCGTACACCCGTCCGCTCTCGGAGCGGGGGAACTTGCCCCCGACGAACAGCTTGTAGGTCTTGAGCACGCTCAGCCGCGCGGGAGCCGGCGCCGCCTTCGCGGTCTTCTTCTTGTCGGACCTGTCAGACATTGAGGTACGCCTCCAGCCCGTGCCGGCCGCCCTCGCGCCCGAAGCCGGACTCCTTGTAGCCGCCGAACGGCGACGCGGGATCGAACTTGTTGAAGGTGTTGGCCCAGACGACGCCCGCCCGCAGCTTGTCGGCCACCGACAGGATCCGCGAGCCCTTCTCCGTCCAGATGCCGGCGGACAGCCCGTACGGGGTGTTGTTCGCCTTGGCAACCGCCTCCTCGGGGGTGCGGAAGGTCAGCACCGACAGCACCGGGCCGAAGATCTCCTCGCGGGCGATGCGGTGCGACTGCTGGACCTCGGTGAACAGCGTCGGTGCGAACCAGTAGCCCTGGGAGGGCAGTTCGCACGAGGCGGGCTGCCAGCGACCGGCGCCCTCCGCCTCACCGGCCGCCGCCAGCTCCTGGATGCGGGCCAGCTGCTCGGCGGAGTTGATGGCGCCGATGTCGGTGTTCTTGTCCAGCGGGTCGCCCACCCGCAGCGTCTCCATGCGCCGCTTGAGGGCGTCCAGCAGCTCCTCCTGGATCGACTCCTGGACCAGCAGCCGCGATCCGGCGCAGCACACGTGACCCTGGTTGAAGAAGATGCCGTTGACGATGCCCTCGACCGCCTGGTCGATGGGCGCGTCGTCGAAGACGATGTTCGCGGCCTTGCCGCCCAGTTCGAGGGTGAGCCGCTTGTGGGTGCCGGCGACCGTACGGGCGATGGCCCGCCCGACCTCCGTCGATCCGGTGAAGGCCACCTTGTCGATGCCGGGGTGGGCGACCAGCTCGGCGCCGGTGGAGCCGTCCCCGGTGAGGATGTTGACGACACCGCGCGGCAGTCCGGCCTGGCGGCAGATGTCGGCGAAGAACAGTGCCGACAGCGGGGTCGTCTCGGCCGGCTTGAGGACGACCGTGTTGCCGGTGGCCAGGGCGGGCGCGACCTTCCAGGCCAGCATCAGCAGCGGGAAGTTCCACGGGATGACCTGGCCAGCGACCCCCACCGGGCGTGGGTCGGGCCCGAAGCCCGCGTACCGCAGCTTGTCCGCCCAGCCCGCGTAGTAGAAGAAGTGCGCGGCGGCCTGCGGGAGATCGGTGTCGCGGGACTCCCGGATCGGCTTGCCGTTGTCCAGCGACTCCAGGACGGCCAGCTCGCGCGAGCGCTCCTGGATCAGGCGCGCTATGCGGAAGAGGTATTTGGCGCGTTCGGCGCCGGGCAGCGCCGACCAGGGGCCGAAGGCGGTGCGGGCGGCCCGTACCGCCGCGTCCACGTCCGCCGCCCCGGCGTGGGCGACCTCGGAGAGCCGCTCCTCGGTGGCGGGGGAGTGGGTGGGGAAGACCTTGTCCTCGGCGGCGGGCCGGAACTCGCCGTCGATGAACAGGCCGTAGGAGGGTGCGATGTCGACGACGGCGCGCGACTCGGGCGCGGGTGCGTACGCGAAGATGCTCATCTTTGGGTGTGTCCTTGCGTCCTCGGTCAGTCGACGGTGACGTAATCGGGGCCGCTGTAGCGGCCGGTGGCCAGCTTCTGGCGCTGCATGAGCAGGTCGTTCAGCAGGCTGGAGGCGCCGAGCCGGAACCAGTCGGGGGACAGCCAGTCGGGACCGGCGGTCTCGTTCACCAGCACGAGGTACTTGATGGCGTCCTTGGTGGTGCGGATGCCGCCGGCCGGCTTGACCCCGATCTGGCGGCCGGTGGCGGCACGGAAGTCGCGCACGGCCTCCAGCATGAGGAGGGTGTTGGGGAGGGTCGCGTTGACGGATACCTTCCCCGTCGAGGTCTTGATGAAGTCCGCCCCGGCCAGCATCGCCAGCCAGGAGGCGCGGCGGATGTTGTCGTAGGTCGACAACTCGCCGTTCTCCAGGATCACCTTCAGATGGGCGGGCCCGGCGGCCTCGCGCACGGCGACGATCTCCTCGAAGACCTTCAGGTAGCGGCCGGAGAGAAACGCGCCCCGGTCGATGACCATGTCCACCTCGTCCGCGCCGGCGGCCACGGCGTCGCGCGTGTCGGCCAGTTTGACGGGGAGGGCGGCGCGGCCGGCCGGGAAGGCGGTGGCGACGGAGGCGACCTTGAGGGGCGTGCCGGCGAGCGCTTCCTTGGCGATGTTCACCATGTCGGGGTAGACGCAGATGGCGGCGACCTGGGGCACGCCCGGGTCGCTCGGCTCGGGCCGCGCGCCCTTGGCGCACAGCGAGCGCACCTTGCCCGGGGTGTCCGCGCCCTCCAGGGTGGTCAGGTCGATCATGGAGATGGCCAGATCGATGGCCTCCGCCTTCGCGGTGGTCTTGATCGAGCGGGTGCCGAGGGTGGCGGCACGGGCTTCCAGGCCGACCGTGTCGACTCCTGGCAGGCCGTGCAGGTGGCGGCGCAGGGCCGCGTCGGAGGCGGTGACATCCGCGAGGGCGGCGGGGGCGGTGGGTGGCATGCTCACCAGACGAGCATATCTACGCGCGTAGTGGGAGGCCACCCCCGCATCTCCGGATTCCTTCCGTACGGCGGGCAACCGAATCGCCGCACATGGTGGTCGAGGGGGTGGAAGGGGTGGTCCGGAGATGAGGCCCGAGGACGAGGAAGAGTTCCAGGGGTTCGTGCGCAGCCGCTGGCCCAGGCTGGTGCGCACGGCCTATCTACTGACGGGTGACGTCCACCTGGCGGAGGACGTGGCGCAGAACGCGCTGACCAAGGTGTACCGCTCCTGGCACCGGGTGCGCTCCAGCGACAACCCGGACGCCTATGTCCGGCGGGTGCTGGTGAGCGCCCACCATGACCGCTTCCGCAAACGGCGGGTGCGCGAGCACCTGACGGATCTGCCGCCGGATGTGCAGGCCGCGCCGGACGACCTGGCCAGGGCGGATGAGCGCGCGATGCTCTCCGAGGTGCTGTTGAAGCTGCCCAAGCGGCAGCGGGCGGTGGTGGTGCTGCGGTACGGCGAGGACCTGTCGGAGGCCGAGGTGGCCGCGACGCTCGGCTGCTCCGTCGGCACGGTCAAGAGCCAGTCGGCGAAGGCGCTGGCGAAACTGCGGCTGCTGGTCCGGCCGGAGCTGCTCGCGTCGCTGCGCTGAGGGGCGTGCGCCCCGTCGGGGGCGCGGCGCCCGTGGGCGTCTTGCGGAACGGGCCGGGCCGCAGCCCCCGGGGACCACGGCCACACGTGACGACACAGGCATGAGCACAGGCATGAGTCCAGGCGTGAGCACACGCCTGGGGGAGAGGGAGTGAGCCGGAATGAACGACCGGGAAGACGACAGTCCACTGGAACGCCGGCTGCGGGAGCTGCTGAACGAGCGGGCGGAACGGGTGGCCCCTTCCGAGGCGCCCCTGGAGGCGATCGCCCGCAAGGGCAGGGTCGCCCGGCAGCGGAGCAGAGTGGCGCTGGGCGCCGGCCTCGCGGTGCTGGTGGCCGTGCCCGGGTTCGCGATCGCGGCCCAGGGGAGCGGGTCGGGCGGCTCCGGGGCGGACACGGCCGTGCAGCCGGCGGGGCCCTCGGCCCCCGCGGGGCCCGAGACGCCGCAGGAATCGGGGGAGTCACCCCCCGACCCGGAGCAGGAGGTGGGCCCGCTGCCCCCGTCCGATCCGCAGCGGCAGCTGCTGGACGGCATCACCCTGGAGCAGGCGGCCGCCATCCTGGAGCGCTGCGTAGAGGAGGCGTACGCCGACCAGCCCGACCCCTACGTGGTCCAGACCCCCATTGTGAACCCGAGCATCGAGGACCTGCGCATCGTGCTCGCCTGGGAGAGCCAGGGCAACGAGAACCAGGGCCCCGGCCCGTGGCTGCGGGTGCTGGCGGTGACGGACGACCCGTCCGCGGACTATCACCACCAGATGACCTGCACGGCCGACCCGGACGGCAACTTCTCCGGGGTGCAGGGCAGCGCGGGCGCGCCGCCGGAGAGGGAGCAGGTGGTCCTCCCGGATTCCAACGCCTCCCGCCACTACGCGGGCGACGAGTGGACGACGCCGTTCCGCTGGGCGCACTACGGCGAGATCTCCCCGGAGGTCGCGCGGCTCACCGTGACGTACGCGGGCGCCACGGAGGAAGCCGCTCTGGAGTCCGGGTACTTCGCGGTCGCCGGCATCGCCGAGCAGTCACCGGACGGCGAGCCGGTGATCAAGGCGTACGACGAGGGGGGCGAGCTGATCCACGACTCGCGGACCGACAGCGTTTTCCCGTAGCGCGAACCCCTCGGAGGCCGGAAAGCGGCGGGTGTCCGGCAGAATCGGGGGCATGACGAGTGAGCCCCCCCAGTACGCCGACCGCGTCTACCGTTCCGGTTCGGCGCTCGCCGCCGGTGTGCTGCTGATCGGCCTGGCCGTCTGGCTGGGAGGCGACGCCATCCTGCGCGGGGACGGACGGACGCCGGTGGTCGCGGCGGCGGCGCTGCTGCTGTTCGTGCCGCTGGTTTCCGCGTTCACCTTCCGCCCGGCGGTCTTCGCCGGCGCCGAGCGGCTGCGGGTGCGCAACCCCTTCCGTACCGTGGTGGCCCCCTGGGCCGCGGTGGAGAGCGTGAAGGCCGCCTACTCGTGCGAGCTGCGGGCCGGCGGTGCCACCTATCAGCTGTGGGCGATCCCGGTGTCCCTGCGCGCCCGTGGCAAGGCGACCCGTCACAACGAGCGCCTCGCCGCCGGCGAGCAGCCGCGCGGCGGCATGTTCGGCCTGGGCGGCCGTGACCGGATCGGCCAGGACGCGGACCAGCCCCGTACCGCTCCCTCCGACGTGGCGGTGGCGGAACTGCGCGACCTGGCCGAGCGCCACGCGGGCGACCCGGGCGCCCAGGGCGAGGTCGCGGTGCGCTGGTCCTACGAGACGCTCGCGCCCGCGGCGGTGGGCGCGGTGGGCCTGCTGATCCTGTGGATCACCGGCTGACCGCCCCTCCCGGACGGCGCGGAAGGACGCTGAGGGGCATGCCGCCGGGCGACGCGTCCTCGCGACCGCAGACGCGGGAGCGCCCGCCCGCAGCGATCCGTACCACGTGAGATCACCCGCCTCAGCCGAGGGGCATGCGGCCGCCCGGCGGGGTCAGGTGAGGTCGAGCGTGACGCGCAGGGCGGCGGAGATCCGCTCCATGGTTCCGTCGTCGACGGTGCCGAGGAACTCGCCACCGGTCACACGCTTGTCGGTGAGCGCCGTGAGGTCGACGGCCACGGCGGCCCCGCGCACCGGATGGGCCATCGGAATGGTCACGACGGTGTCCGGGCCCCCTGGGTCTCATCGATCATCACGCAGACGGCCGTTCCCGGCAGGGCGCCCAGGGCGGCGTCGGACTCGACGATGACCACTGCCCTGGTCTTGGTGGCCCGTTGGACGCGCCAGACCTGGCCGCGGGCGAGGGGGGGTCACGCGACGTCCTCGCCGAAGATGGTGGCCAGTTCGTCGGTGTCGTCCGCCGCTCGCGCACGCCAGGCGCGCACGGCGGGAACCGCGTCCCGCAATGGTTGGGCGCGCAGGGCGCGTTCGACGCAGGCCGACAGGTTGCCACCGGATGCGGCGCGAGCACGGGCGACAAGATCGGCCGGGAGGCTGACCGTCGTGCGCGTACGAGGAGCCATACGGAAGAGCATGCATCCGTACGCGGACAGAGTGACCTCCGTCGGGGTGTTGGCCGGCCCGGGCGACGGTGGGTGCCCCGAGGCGGGTCGCCCCCGTGCCGTTGCCCGGCAAAGCGGAGCGACCGGCGTGGCGAGCGGCAGCACGGACGCGGGGTGCGTACCTATTCCCCCGGTCGGCCCCCGTCCGGGTGTCGCTCAGCGCATGACGCGTTCGATCAGCGCCTGCCAGCCGTCGCCGAGGAAACGTTCGAGCTCGTCGGTGTCCGGCGGGTTCTCCGTGTCCCACATCCGGGAGGCCGGGAGCAGTAGCGGTCCCTCCAGGGCGGCGGTGAGCTGGAGGGACAGGGCGGTCAGGCCGGGGCCCTCCATCCGGGCCTGACCGAGCAGCGCGCGGATGTGGAGCTGGGAGACCCCCGGTTCGCCGGGTGGCATGGACTGATGGCGTTCCATGCTGGCCCGGGCGAGGGCGTGGTGATCCAGGATGAACGCGATCCGGGCCCGGCCGTACGCGATGAGGCGCTCGGCCGGGTCGGCGCCGGGGCCCAGGGGCGGGGGCCCGGAGAGCACCTGCTGCTGGAAGTGCCGCTCGTCGGCGTCCAGCAGCGCACGGAAGATGCCCGCCCGGGTGCCGAAGCGGCGGAAGACGGTGCCCTTGCCCAGGCCGGCCCGCTCGGCGAGGCCGTCCATCGTCACCTTGTCCGCGCCCAGTTCCGCGAGCATCTCGCGGGCGGTGCGCAGCAGGTGCTCGCGGTTGCGTACGGCGTCGGCGCGTTCGGCGCGCGGTTTCCCGAAGGGGACGAGAGAGGGGTCCACGGATCCAATCTACCGTCCGTGGCATATAAGCGGGGTGAAGTCCGTTTATAGTGATCCCAGGCCGCGGGTCGATCGCCACCGCGGGCCGCCCGACCCTGCGAGGAAGCCACCCCATGAACCTGTTCCGTCTGGACGCCAGCATCTTCCCCGGCACCTCCGGCAGCGCCGAGATCGCCGACATCGCCGAGGCGCAGTGGACCGCCGCCCACCCCGGCGCCGCCGTGACCCGCCGCCACCTGGGCACCGACGCGCTCCCGGCCGACGCCTGGGCCACCGCCACCGCCGCGGGCTTCACCCCCGAGGCGGACCGCAGCGCCGAGCAGCGCGACGCCGTCGCCCTGGGTGCCGCGCTGGCCGCCGAACTGGAGAACGCCGACGCCGCCATCCTGGCCGTACCGCTGTACAACTACGGCGTCTCCCAGCACTTCAAGACCTGGGTGGACCTCGTGATCGCGGGCGCGGGCCCCACCACCCCGCTGCTGAAGGGCACCCCCACCGTGCTGGTCACCACCCTCGGCGGCGGCTACGGCCCCGGCGCCCCGCGCGAGGGCTGGGACCACTCCACCCCGTACCTGCGGCGCGTCCTCGCCGACATCTGGCAGGCCGACCTCACCGTCATCAAGCGCGAGCTCACCCTCGCCGCCGTCACCCCGGGCATGGAGAGCCTCAAGGACCTGGCCGAGGAGCAGCACACCCAGGCCCTGGCCGCCGCCCGCGAGGCCGGGCAGGCGCTCGCCGGAGGCTGACCGGCCCGGGGGTGGGACGGACCGGCGCGGCCCGCCGTCCCGCCCCCCCCGTGAGCCGTCCGCCACCGGGTCACAGCCAGACGGTCCCCAGCCAGCCCGCCGTCCCCGCCGCCACCAGCAACCCGATGTTGAGCCCGATCAGCCGGGCCTCGCCGCGCGACAGATGCACCACGATGCCCCCCACCTGGACCAGGAGCAGCCCGATCGCGGAGGCGAGGGCCAGCCACGGCGCCACCCCGGTCAGCGGAGGCAGGATCAGGCCCACCGCCCCGAGCACTTCCAGCACCCCGATGGTCCGGACGGCCGGCATCGGCACCCGGTCCACCCAGCCCATCATCGGCCGGAGCTGTTCCTGGCTCTGGGCGACCTTCTTGCCCCCGGCGTAGAGGTAGAACACGGCGAGCAGCGCGGCGACGATCCAGTAGGCGACGGTCACGAGAACCCCTTGCGGCAATAGTTACCGGACGTAAGTTGCCTCATCGTGAGTCACTATGGACCGGCTTACAAAAGGCACACGGATGTGCGCTACGCACAAGGGGCTGTCATGTCGCGGTACGAACACACCTGCATGATCCGGGGCGACGGCGGACGGACGATCCGCGCCGTGCTCGACCGGATCTGCGACAAATGGACGCTGCTGATCGTCGCGACCCTGGACGAGGGCTGCCTGCGCTTCACCGACCTGCACCGGCAGATCCCCGGCATCTCCCAGCGCATGCTCACCCTGACCCTGCGGAACCTGGAGCGCGACGGACTGGTCTCCCGTACGGCCTACGCGGAGGTTCCGCCGCGCGTCGAGTACGAGCTGACGCCCACCGGCCGCAGCCTCATCCCGCCCGCGCTCGGCCTGGCCGGCTGGGCCATGGAGCACATCGAGGAGATCGAGGCCAGCCGGGAGGCGTACGGCGAGCGTCCGGGTGCGGGGGCCGCCGGCGCGTGACACGATCCGCGGAAACGGCGGGTGACCGGGAGGTTCTGTCATGCGGGTGTTCGTCACGGGGGCGTCCGGCTGGATCGGCTCCGCCGTCCTCCCCGAGCTCATCGGCGCCGGACACCAGGTCCTCGGCCTCGCCCGCTCGGACGCCTCGGCCGCCACCGTCGCCGCGACGGGCGCCGACGTCCTGCGCGGTGACCTGAAGGACCCGGTCGTCCTGCGCGCCGGGGCCGCCGGCTGCGACGGGGTCATCCATCTGGCGTTCGTCCACGACTTCACGGACTTCGAGGGCGCGGTCAGGGCCGACGCGCTCGCCGTCCAGGCACTCGGCGGGGCCCTGGAGAACACCGGCAAACCGCTCGTCGTCACGGCGGGAACCCCGGCCGTGGCCGGGCGGGTCGCCACCGAACGCGACACCGCGGAACCCGGCTCCATGGCGGCGGGCCGCGAGCGGAACGCCGCCCTGGCCCTCGCCACGGCGGACCGAGGCGTCCGCCCCGCCGTGCTGCGGCTGCCCCGTTCCGTCCACGGCGCGGGCGACCGGCACGGCTTCGTCGCCCAGTTGACCGCCACCGCCCGCGAGCGGGGCGTGGCGGGCTACGTCGGCGACGGCTCCAGCCGCTGGCCCGCCGTGCACGTACGGGACGCCGCCCACCTCTACCGGCTGGCGCTGGAGAACGCCCCGCCCGGGAGCGTGCTGCACGCGGTGGGCGACGAGGGAGTGCCCACCCGCGACATCGCCACCGCCATCGGCGGCGCGCTGAACCTGCCGACCGCCTCCGTGCCGCGCGAGGACTTCGGCTTCCTGGGCCCACTGCTCGCCCTCGACCAGCCCGCCTCGGCCGCCGCGACCCGCGAACTCCTCGGCTGGGAGCCGGTCGGCCCCGGCCTCATCGAGGACATCGACCAGGGCCGCTAGCTGTCACCTTGATGTCCACCACAGCGCGGCAACTGCCGCTATGGCCGCCGTGGTCACCGTGCAGGTGACAGCGAGCCGCCCCGCGCGGAACGTGGCCCGCCCGACAGTACGGGCGGTGCGCCCCACCAATGGCGGGGGAACGGGATCGGGGTAGGCACGCACCCACTGGGCGAGATGCCCGGCGCAGGTCTCACAGGCCAGAAACGGGGCGTGCCGCCCGCCGCTGATCACCGGCCCCAGCCATTTCACCGGCGCGTCCCGCCGCCGGCACATCAGACAACGGCCGCGCTCGGTCCACCCGGTCAGGAAGTGCGTGCTCGCCCACACCTGGAGCGAGGGCACGGGAGTCGCCGGACTCATCGGTCCTCCCTCCGGCGACGGTACGCACGCGGCGGGGGCGGGCTGAGCCGCGTCACGGTCAGCGCGGAACGGCAGTGCAGCGTGAGGATCTCGCCCGTCGCGAAGCGGAGCTGTTTGGCGCCGTTCGGCAGCCCGTTCAGATCGGCGACCGTCAGCGTCCGCCCGCCCAGGGTGACCGCGTCGCCCACCCGCACACTGTCGGCCGTGACCTCGACGGCGCGGTTCCACCCGCTCTCCTCGACGCCCCTCACGACGCCTCCCGACGAGGACGTTCGTTCGGCCGCTCATAACCGACGTCCTTGAGATGCTGCCGGACCTCGTGGAGCAGAACGTCCAGCGGATCGGTCAACTCACCCGAGTCCTCGGGCGCTTCACTCTCTTCCGGGTCGGGTGGTGGAGGGGGCGCATTCGTGGCCGTGGCCATGGCTATCACCTTCCGTAACTCATTGCAGCCGATCGTGTGAGTCTGGTTACATCATCTCCAGGTGAACGGCATCTGTGCACGTCTGGCCCGTGACCAAGTGAGTCGTCGGACTGGCAGTTGACGAAGGGGAGGCATCGACGAGGTGGAACTGACCAGTGACGACGGTGAGCTGACGCCAGAACTTCGGCTGGGGCGCCAAGTGCGTCAGCTGAGGGAGCAGCGAGGACTGTCGCTGCGGGGCCTGTCCAAGGAAGTGAGTGGCTACGCCTACAGCTATATCCACCGCGTGGAACAGGGAAAACAGAAGCCATCGACTGCACTGGTCCGTGCACTGGATGAGTTCTTCGGCACGTGCGGTGCTCTGGCGGAGATCTATGGCCTGTCAGAGGAAATGAGGGTCGCTCAGTACAGCCTGGCGACCGTCAAGCGTGAGCAGGAGGCCATCCGGATTCAGGTCTTCGCCAGCAGTCACATTCCCGGTTTGCTGCAGACCGAGTCGTACGCACGGGAACACATTCGCGCCGGACTCCCTGCCGCGCCGCACGATGAAGTCGAAGCCCTGGTGGCCAGTCGGATGGATCGCCAGTACATCTTTGCGCGGGCAGATCCACCCTTCTATTGGGCAATCATGGATGAGGCGGCGTTCCGGAGGCCCACCGGTGACAAGGCGGTGATGTGTGAGCAACTGGAACATATACTGCGATTCGCCGAAAACCCGCATGTCACCGTGCAGGTACTGCCGTTCGTGGAGGGGCTGCATCCCATGCTCGGTGGGAGTCTGACCTTGCATACGCTGGGGAACGGCACAACGGCTGGTTTGGTGGAGAGTTTCGGCACGGGAGACCCCGTAGACTCGCCGAGGCGGATCGTCGTGCTCACCCAGCGATTTGACCTGGTGCGTTCCAAGGCTCTCTCGGAGAGTAAGTCTCTCGATCTCATCCGCGATTACTTGAAAGAGTACGAAGGTGAAAACTATCCCTGACGCGTCCGTTCTGGCTACGTGGCGGAAGTCGAGCTACAGCGAGAACGGGGAAGGGGGCTGCATCGAAGTGGCCGATGGCCACCCCGGTGTGATGCCCGTCCGCGACTCGAAGAACCCCGCCGGTCCGGCGATCGTCTTCCCCCTGGGCGACTGGTCCCGCTTCGTCTCCGCCGTCAAGGACGGCCAACTCCCCCTCTGAACAGCGCACTCGGCCCCGTACCGGACACCGGTACGGGGCCACCGTGTTTCACGAGGAGACATTGTGTGACACGGGGATCAACCCGGTGCGCGGTGGGCGCTCACCAGCAGGGTCTCCGGACTGCCTCGAAGCACGTCCACGTTGATCCGGGTGAACCCGGCATGGTCGAGGAGTTGCGTCCACACCTGTTCCTGGAGTACCCAGCGAGGCATCGTGGCCGGTTCACCGCCCGGCCTCCGCGCCGGGATGTCGGCGGGGTCTACGTCGGGCTGGGCAGGCTCGCCGTTGAGGTAGGTGCTCAGGGTCGCGAACACCAGTCGGCCGCCAGGTCGCAGGGACGCTGCGGCGGCCGGCAGCAGCTTGCGTGGATCGGTGAAGTCGATCGCGCCGAAGACGCTGTACAGCGCGTCGTACACTCCGACTGCCGTACGCAGGTGGGCGATCACGTCGGACCGCACGACACGCAGTCGGGGCGCGAGGTGGCCGTACAAACTGGTGCCCATGTCGCACTGGGCAGGGGAGGAATCGATCGCGTCGATCCGGGCGGGTCGGCGGTGGGCCGCCAGATACGCGGCGTGCCGCGCTGATCCGGCTCCGAGATCGCCGACGATCCGCCCGGTCAGGGCGCCCAGGATCTCGGGGCCGGGCCCGCTGTCCTGGCCCCAGCTCCAGCGAAAGGCCTCGGGCACGCCCCGGTCCGTGGCGGCGCGGGTGCGGCCGTAGTGATACCAGAGGTCTGCGGTGGTGATGGTCACCCGCCCATCCTGGCGGGAACGGTCCGGACCCGGGCCGGTTAGCCGAAACCCACCCAGGCCGGGACCAAGAAGTCTCGGACCCCTAGCCCGGCTGACAGGCAGCCAGTGGGCGTCGCCGCCGGGGGAGCACGGCCCACAGCAGCGGATCAACTTCCCAGCCGCCGCTGTTCGATGAGGGGCTGGTGGGCCCCGATGGTCTTCGCGTCGCCGTCCGCCGCTTGGCAGAGGGCCAGTACCGTGAGGACGGAGACGCGCAGTTGCTTGAAGTGCTGGATCTCCACTTCGCCGCTCGATCGTTCCTCTGATCAACCCTCCCCCCACGATGAGGAGCCAGCATGTTCGCCATGCGCCCGGCCACAGCGGACGACATCCCCGCAGTGGAGAAGATGATCCTCGCCCGTTGCGCATGGATGGAGCAGGGCGGGCTGCCGAGCTGGCGCGAGAGCGCTGCCGAAGTCGAGGGACAGGCCGCGAACCCCGACGGTGACGTGTGGGTCCTCGCAGAGGGGGCCCGGCGCATCATCGGGTGCACCACCATTCAGGAGCAGACTCCTGCCTGGGGATGGACGGACGAAGAAGTGGCCGAGCCGGCTCATTACCTGTACTCGACCGTCACCGACCCGGCCTACCGTGCGAAGAAGCCGGGAAGCGTGATGAGTCTGTGGGCGGTGGACCGGGCCGCGGCGCACGGGCGTACATGGGTTCGCCGGGGCTGCCACTTCCCCGCGCTGGCACGGTATTACCAGAACCAGGGATTCGAGCTGGTGCACGAGGTGCAGCGCACTCGCGCGAAGGTTCTTCTGATGGCCCGCCGGGCCGAGCGCGTGGCGGGTCTGGAGGAGAGGTTCCGGGTGCTGTAGCCGTCGCGGCCCGGAACCATCCGGGCCGCGACGGGGAGACGTGGCTGAAGCGCGGTCTTACAGCCCCGCGTGCTCCGCCACGGACTTCTTCAGCCGGGCCAGGACGGTGTGCGCCGTCTCCCGGACCCCCGGGAGGGTGGCCAGGTCGGGCGCGGGCAGGACCGTCTCCAGGTAGACCTTCAGCTTCGGCTCCGTGCCGCTGGGCCGCACGATCACCCGGGCCGAGCGCACCGGGCCGCTGCCCGTGCCCGCCAGCGTGTACCGCAGGCCGTCGGTCGGCGGCAGGGTGGCGGTGCCCCGGGTCAGGTCCTCGGCCGCGGTGACCGGCAGGCCGGCCAGCTCCGTGGGCGGGTTCTCGCGCAGGCTCCGCATCGCCGCGGCGATCTCGGCCAGGTCGTTCACCCGTACCGACAGCTGGTCGGTGGCGTGCAGCCCGTGGGTCACGGCCAGGTCGTCCAGGACGTCCAGGACCGTACGGCCGTGCTCCTTCTCCACCGCCGCCAGTTCGGCGATCAGCAGGGCGGCCGTGATGCCGTCCTTGTCGCGGACGCCCTCGGGGTCCACGCAGTAGCCCAGGGCCTCCTCGTAGCCGTAGGCCAGGTCCTTCACCCGGCCCAGCCACTTGAAGCCGGTCAGGGTCTCCTCGTAGGGCAGCCCGGCCGCCGCCGCGATCTTCCCCGTCAGCGAGGAGGACACGATGGAGGCGGCGAAGGTGCCGCGCCGGCCGCCGCGCACCAGGTGGGTGGCGAGCAGCGCGCCGACCTCGTCGCCGCGCAGCATGCGCCAGCCGCCCTCGGCGAACGCGTCCGGCACCCCGACGGCGCAGCGGTCCGCGTCCGGGTCGTTGGCGATGACCAGGTCGGGGTGGACCGCGCGGGCCGTCTCGAAGGCCAGGTCCATCGCGCCCGGTTCCTCGGGGTTGGGGAAGGCCACGGTCGGGAAGTCGGGGTCGGGTTCCGCCTGGGCGGGGACCTGGGTGGGGGCGGGGAACCCGGCCCGTTCGAAGGCCGCCGTCAGCACGGACCGGCCGACCCCGTGCATCGGGGTGTACACGACGCGGGTGGTGCGCGGGGTGTCCGCCGTCAGCGGGGACATCGCGCGCGCCAGATAGTCGGTGACCAGCGACTCCGGCAGGAAGTCCCAGCCGTCGGAGGCCAGCGGTACGTCCGCCAGCGCGCCCACGGCCGCGATCTCGGCGGCGATGTCGGTGTCCGCAGGGGGCACGATCTGGCTGCCGTCGCCCAGGTAGACCTTGTAGCCGTTGTCCTGCGGCGGGTTGTGGCTGGCGGTGACCGCGATGCCCGCCACCGCGTGCTGGTGGGTGATCGCGTAGGCGAGGACGGGGGTGGGGAGGGCGCGCGGCAGCAGGGCTGCGCGCAGTCCGGCGCCGACCATGACGGCGGCGGTGGCGCGGGCGAAGTCCAGGCTCTTGTGCCGGGCGTCGTACCCGATGACCACCAGGCCCTCGCCCTGGCCGCGTGAGCGCAGGTAGGCGGCGAGTCCGGCCGCCGCGCGGATCACCACGGCGCGGTTCATCCGCATCGGGCCGGCGCCCATCTCGCCGCGCAGGCCCGCCGTGCCGAACTGGAGGGTGCCGCCGAAGCGCTCGGCCAGTGCCGCGTCGTCGCCGGCCGCCAGCAGGGCGGCCAGTTCGGCGCGGGTGTCCGGGTCGGGGTCCTCGGCCAGCCATGCCTCGGCCGCCGCCCTCAGCTCCTGCGTCGTCATCGCTTCTCGCTCTCCTCAGATCCCGGATCTCAGATGCGGCCGAGTACCCGCGACAGCAGTGTGCCCATCCGGGTGGCCGAGTCACGGCCGGCCTGCAGGACCTCGGCGTGGTTCAGCGGTTCGCCGGTGATTCCGGCCGCCAGATTGGTGACGAGGGAGATGCCCAGCACCTCGGCCCCGGCCTCGCGGGCCGCGATGGCCTCCAGGACGGTGGACATGCCGACCAGGTCGCCGCCGATCGCCCGCACCATGCCGATCTCCGCCGGCGTCTCGTAGTGCGGCCCGGGGAACTGGACGTACACGCCCTCCTCCAGGCTCGGGTCGACCTCCTTGCACAGCGCCCGCAGCCGGGGCGAGTACAGGTCGGTCAGGTCGACGAAGTTCGCGCCGAGGATGGGGGAGGTGGCGGTGAGGTTGATGTGGTCACTGATGAGGACGGGCTGGCCCGGGCGCATGCCTTCGCGCAGGCCGCCGCAGCCGTTGGTCAGCACGACCACCTTGCAGCCGGCGGCCACGGCCGTCCGCACGCCGTGCACGACGGCGCCGACGCCCTTGCCCTCGTACAGGTGGGTGCGGCCCAGGAAGACCAGGGTGCGCTTGTCACCGATCCGGTAGGAGCGGATGGTGCCCGCGTGGCCGGCCACGGCCGGGGGCGGGAAGCCGGGGAGCTCCGTGACCGGGAACTCGGCGACCGTCTCGCCGAGCGCGTCCGCCGCCGGGAGCCAGCCCGAGCCCATCACCAGGGCCACGTCGTGGCTGTCCACACCGGTCAACTCGCGCAGCCGGGCCGCCGCGTCGTCGGCCGACGCGATGCCCTCAATCTCTGAAACAGTCACGGGCCGAGCCTAGCCGAGTTTGGCCTACGCGCGTAGACGGACAGCTGAGCCAACGTACGCACCTGGCCCCGCCGCTGTGTGCGGGCGCCGGACGCGAGGTTCAGCAGGGGCGTTTGCGCAGTTCCATCACGTAGTCGTGGGGGGCACCGGCCGACTCGGCGGCGTCCGCCACCTCGCCGAGGTAGCGCGCCGAGGGCAGCCCGCCCTCGTACCCGTTCAGGACGTAGGACCACGCCTGCACGTCGCCGTCCAGGGTGTGCACCCTGACCCGCATCCGCCGGTAGATGCTCAGGCCCACCCCCTCCCAGCGGTCCATGGCGTCCTCGTCCATCGGCGCGATGTCATACAGCGCCACGAAGACCCCGGGCCCGGGACCGTCGTCGGGGGCTTCCTCCACGAGGGTGGCCAGCGCGCCCTCCCAGCCCATGTGCTCACCCCCGAAGGTGAGCCGCCAGCCCGTGATCCAGCCGGTGCCGCGCAGGGGGGAGTGCTTGGCACGGCGGGCCATCAGCCGGGCATCGAGGTTTCCGGCGTATGCGGCGTAGAGCGACATGGAACCGAGCGTACGGGAGTGGCGCGGGTCATCGCCTGAGCCGTTCACCACGTCCCGCCCCCGGACGCCTTTCGCATGACAGGTCACAGTCAGGGGGTCGAACGTTCCTCCGGCCCGGTCATAAGAGACACTGGAGGACGTGACTCGGATCGTGATCATCGGTGGCGGACCTGGCGGCTACGAGGCGGCGCTGGTGGCCGCGCAGCTCGGCGCGGAGGTGACCGTGGTCGACCGGGACGGGCTGGGCGGCGCCTCGGTGCTCACCGACTGCGTGCCGTCCAAGACGCTGATCGCCACCGCCGAGGTCATGACCAGCTTCGACACCTCCCACGACGAGCTGGGGATCCTTCTGGACGGCGCGGAGGGCCGCGCGCTGGAGGTCGATCTCGGCAAGGTCAACCGGCGGGTGAAGCGGCTCGCGCTCGCGCAGTCGCAGGACATCACCGGCTCCGTCACCCGGGCGGGGGTCACCGTCCTGCCGGGCCGCGGCCGCCTCGAACCGCACCAGGCGCCCGACGGCTCGCGCCGGGTGTCCGTCACCCACCCGGACGGCACCGAGGTGGAGCTGGTCGCCGACGCCGTGCTGATCGCCACCGGCGGACACCCGCGCGAGATCCCCGACGCCCGCCCGGACGGGGAGCGGATCCTCAACTGGACCCAGGTGTACGACCTCGGCGAGCTGCCCGAGGAGCTGATCGTGGTGGGCTCGGGCGTCACCGGCGCCGAGTTCGCCGGGGCCTACCAGGCGCTCGGCTCCCGCGTCACCCTGGTCTCCTCCCGGGACCGGGTGCTGCCGGGCGAGGACCCGGACGCCGCCGCCGTGCTGGAGGACGTCTTCCGGCGGCGCGGCATGAACGTGATGGCGCGCTCGCGGGCCGCCGCCGCCAAGCGGGTCGGGGACCGGGTGGAGGTGACCCTCGCCGACGGCCGGGTCATCTCCGGCACGCACTGTCTGATGGCGGTCGGCGCCATCCCGAACACCGCCGGCATGGGCCTCGAGGAGGCCGGGGTCCGGCTCAAGGACTCGGGCCACATCTGGACGGACCGGGTCTCCCGTACGTCGGCGCCCGGCGTCTACGCGGCGGGGGACGTGACCGGGGTGCTGGCGCTGGCCTCGGTGGCGGCGATGCAGGGGCGGATCGCGATGTACCACTTCCTGGGTGACGCCGTGGCCCCGCTGAACCTCAAAACGGTCTCGGCGAACATCTTCACCGACCCGGAGATCGCCACCGTCGGTTACACCCAGTCGGACGTGGACGAGGGCCGGATCGACGCGCGGGTGGTGAAGCTGCCGCTGCTGCGCAACGCGCGGGCGAAGATGCAGGGGGTGCGGGACGGTTTCGTGAAGCTGTTCGCGCGTCCCGGGACGGGGATCATCGTCGGCGGAGTGGTGGTGTCGCCGCGGGCGAGCGAGTTGATTCATCCGATTTCGATCGCCGTTGACAACAGTCTGACCGTGGAACAGATCGCAAAAGCGTTCACCGTGTACCCGTCTCTGTCGGGTTCGCTCGCCGAAACGGCACGGCAGTTGCAGACCAGCAAGGTCGCCGAGGAGCGGTAGGCACAGGTCAGCGCGCGTTGCGGGCCGCAGGCGCTCCCAGCACATATCACGCCGGGGGCGCACGTACAGACAACTTCGGTAATTCCCCGCAACCTGCTGAAACCAGACGGTCATTGGGGTTACTGTCGGTTCCGTGTTCGCTGCAGAACGTCGTCAGATGATTCTCGAAATGGTGCGAGCCAACGGGGCCGTGTCGCTCCGCGAGCTCGCCCGCGTCGTCCAGACCTCCGAAGTGACCGTGCGGCGCGATGTCCGCGCCTTGGAGGCCGAAGGACTGCTGGACCGCAGACACGGTGGTGCGGTCCTCCCCGGCGGTTTCGCCAGGGAGTCCGGATTCCCTCAACGCTCGCTCGCCGTCACGGCGGAGAAGGCCGCGATCGCCGAACTCGCCGCCTCCATGGTGACGGAGGGTGAGGCCATCGTGGTCGGTGCGGGCACCACCACGCAGGAACTCGCCCGCCGCCTCGCCCGGGTGCCCGGCCTGACCGTGGTCACCAACTCCCTGCTGGTGGCCCAGGCGCTGGCCCACGCCAACCGGGTCGAGGTGGTGATGACCGGCGGCACGCTGCGCGGCTCCAGCTACGCGCTGGTGGGCAGCGGGGCCGAACAGTCGCTCCAGGGGCTGCGCGTCTCGCGCGCCTTCCTATCCGGGGCCGGCCTCACCGCCGAACGCGGCCTGTCCACCTCCAACATGCTCTCCGCGAGCGTCGACCGGGCACTGGCCAGGGCGGCTTCGGAGGTGGTGGTGCTCGCCGACCACTCCAAGATCGGTGCCGACACCATGCTCCAGACGGTGCCCACCGAGATGATCACCCAGCTGGTCACCGACCAGCCGCCGCCGGACTCCTCGCGGGCGGGCGCGGAGCTGGAGGCTCTGGCCGACCAGGGGGTGCGCATCTCGGTGGCGGGCGGCGGCCCGGGGCACCGGGCCCAGCCCGGCGAGCGGGAGCGTGAGCGGGAACGGACGCTGCCCGCGCCGCGTACGGTCCAGCAGCAGGGGGGCAAGTCCCCGCTGTCGGGGCCACCGCCCATCACCCCACCGTCCGCCCAGCAGCGGCTGTCCGACCTGGCGGCCCAGCGCCGCCGCTGAGCCGCTGCCGCGCTGAGCCGTCGGCACGCACACCCGTCCCGCCACGGCACCTGGCCCAGGGCCGGGGGAGGGGCCCGGGACCGCGTCCGGCTACGCGGGGCCGAGCTCCAGGACGGCCTTGCCGTGCAATCGGCGCCCCAGCAGGGCGGCGACGGCCTCCTCGGCCGCTTCCCAGGGGCCGCGCCAGGAGATCGACGGGTCCAGACGGCCCGCCGCCACCCGGCTCGCCAGCCACTCGAAGGAGGGAGCGAGCGGTGTGCCGTCGAAGAGGAAGAAGGTGACGATCGAGCGCTCGTGGCGCCCGCCGTCGCCGAGGAAGGAGCCGAGCGGGAAGTGTTCGGGCTCGCCCGTGACATGCCCCAGCGCGACCAGGACGCCCCGGGCGGCGAGCCGGTCGAAGGCCGTCACCAGCTGCGGGCCGCCGACGCAGTCGAGGACCCCGTGCACGGGCCCGTCGAGAGCGGCGGGGTTGGCGATCACCTCGTCGGCGCCCAGCGCGCGCAGCGCGTCCCCGTGAGCGGCCGGGTCCCCGGTGGAGGCGATCACGTGGGCGCCGCCGAGCCGGGCGAGCTGGACGGCGTACCGGCCGACGCCGCCGGTCGCCCCGGTGATCAGGACTCTTCTGCCGAGCAGCGGGCCGAGCCGGTGCAGCGCGTGCAGCGCGCTGCCGCCCGCGATCGGGACGGTGCTCAGCGCGCCCGCGTCGGCGCCGGCCGGGGCGACGCCGAGCGTTGCGGTGTCAACGGCGCGCAGTTCGGCCCAGCCTCCCGCCCAGCCGGCGGTGACCACCGGCGTTCCGGCGGCCGGGCCCGAGCCGTCGGCGGCGGGGCGGGCCACCACGCCGGCCGCCTCCCAGCCCGGCACGGTGCCGTCCGGGGCGTCGGTGACATGGCTGACCTCGCCGTGGTTGAGGGAGACGGCGGTGACCCGGACCAGCGCCTGATGGGGCGCGGGTACGGGGTCGGCGCTCTCGCCGAGCCGCAGGCCGGAGGGGGTGGACCGATCGACAACGAGGGCGCGCACGGGCGTCCCCTTTCCATGGAGGGCGGGGAACGCTCAGCGTAATGCCACTGAGTGGCATGTGTCATCCAGTGGCAAACGCTGCTCGGCTACACTCCCCCCATGGGCACCAGCACGCTGCGCGAACGCAAGAAGCAGCACACCCGCCAGGCGCTCATCGACACGGCCCTCGAACGTTTCACCGCACGCGGCTACGGCGCCGTCACCCTCGATGAACTGTGCGACACGGTCCAGGTCTCCAAGCGCACCTTCTTCCGGTACTTCGCCGGCAAGGAGGACGTCGCGATGGCGCCGTTCGAAGACCTGTGGACGGCCTTCACCGCCGAACTGCGCACCCGCGAACTGCCGCCCGGCACCCCGCTGCTGGCCCTGGCCGAGGACGTCCTCCTGGCCGCCCTGGACCAGGTGGCGGACGAGCGATGGGTCCACCGGGCCCGGCTGAGCCTGCTGCTCGCCGACCGCCATCCGTCCATCGCCGCGCACAACCGGCAGTTCTGCGAGCGCACCACCACCGCCCTGCTGGAGATCCTGCGCCCCGCGCTCGGCCCCGAGCCGGACCCCGCCGACCCGCGGCCCCGGCTGACCCTCGACATGCTGCTGGCCGCGTTCCAGTGGGCGCTGGCCGGCTGGGCGGCGGTTCAGCCCCCCGAGACCGCCGCCGCGCTGGCCGAACGGCTCCGCCGCGCCGTCGCCGCCCTTCCCGGCAGCCTGACCCTCACCACCGCGCCCGCGCCGCCCGTCCCCTGAAACGCCGAATCCCCCGGCCGTAAAGGGCCGGGGGATTCCGTACGGAGGCGGCGCGCTGCCGCGCCGCCTCCGGTCAGTCCTTGATCAGGCAGATCGCCGCGCCGGACGACAGCGCGCCGCCGACCTCGGCCTTCAGGTCCGTGACGGTGCCGGCCCGGTGCGCGTTGATGGGCTGCTCCATCTTCATCGCCTCCAGCACCAGGATCAGCTCGCCCTCCGCGACCTGCTGACCCTCCTCCACCGCCACCTTCACCACGGTGCCCTGCATCGGCGACGCCAGCGTGTCACCCGAGGCCCCGCTCGCCGCCTTGCGGCCGGCCTTGCGCCGGGCCGGCTTCGCGCCGCCCGCCACCGCCGCCCGCGCCAGCGGCATCGCCAGCGTGGCGGGCAGCGACACCTCAAGACGCTTGCCGCCGACCTCGACGACGACCGTCTCGCGGGTGTCGGCCTCGTCCTCCGCCGTGGCGGCGGCACCGAAGGGCTCGATCGTGTTCTTGAACTCGGTCTCGATCCACCGGGTGTGCACCGTGAACGGCTCGCCCGCGTGCTCGGCCGACACCTCGGGGGCGAACGCCGGATCGACCACCACCGCCCGGTGGAACGGGATCGCGGTCGCCATCCCCTCCACCTGGAACTCCGCCAGCGCCCGCGCCGCACGCTGCAGCGCCTGCTGCCGCGTCGCACCGGTGACGATCAGCTTCGCCAGCAGCGAGTCCCACGCCGGACCGATGACGGAACCCGACTCGACCCCCGCGTCAAGACGGACACCGGGGCCGGTGGGCGCCACGAAGGTGGTGACCGTGCCCGGCGCCGGCAGGAAGTTGCGGCCCGGGTCCTCGCCGTTGATGCGGAACTCGAAGGAGTGCCCGCGCAGCTGAGGGTCCTCGTAGCCCAGCGCCTCGCCGTCCGCGATCCGGAACTGCTCGCGCACCAGGTCGATCCCGGTGACCTCCTCGGTCACCGGATGCTCCACCTGGAGCCGGGTGTTGACCTCAAGGAAGGAGATCGTGCCGTCCTGGCCCACCAGGAACTCACAGGTGCCGGCGCCCACATAGCCGGCCTCCTTGAGGATGGCCTTCGAGGCGCGGTACAGCTCGGCGTTCTGTGCCTCGCTCAGGAACGGGGCCGGGGCCTCCTCCACCAGCTTCTGGTGGCGGCGCTGGAGCGAGCAGTCACGGGTGGAGACCACGACCACATTGCCGTGGACATCCGCCAGGCACTGCGTCTCCACGTGCCGCGGACGGTCCAGGTAGCGCTCCACGAAGCACTCGCCGCGCCCGAAGGCGGCCAGCGCCTCACGCACCGCCGACTCGTACAGCTCCGGGACCTCCTCCAGCGTGCGGGCCACCTTCAGGCCGCGCCCGCCGCCGCCGAACGCCGCCTTGATCGCGATCGGCAGCCCGTGCTCCTTCGCGAAGGCCACCACCTCGTCCGCGCCGCCGACCGGGTCGGGGGTACCGGCCACCAGCGGGGCGCCGGCGCGCTGCGCGATGTGCCGCGCGGCGACCTTGTCGCCCAGGTCGCGGATGGCCGAGGGCGGCGGACCGATCCAGGTCAGCCCGGCGTCCAGCACCGCCTGCGCGAACTCGGCGTTCTCGGAGAGGAAGCCGTAGCCGGGGTGGATGGCGTCGGCGCCGGAGTCGGCGGCCGCCTTCAGCACCTTGTCGATGTCCAGATAGCTGGTGGCCGGGGTGTCACCACCCAGCGCGAACGCCTCGTCGGTGGCGCGTACATGGACGGCCTCCCGGTCCGGTTCGGCGTAGACGGCGACGCTGGCGATGCCGGCGTCCCGGCACGCCCGGGCGACGCGGACGGCGATTTCGCCGCGATTGGCGATGAGCACCTTACGCACGATGGCTCCCTCCTTGGAACAAGCCGAGTTTAGGTACTGACGACACCCCGCGCCGAGTCGCCCGGATGAGTGAGCTTTTCCGCACGGTGGGTGAGGGAGCGTGCTGTGAGGTGCCTGCTGCCCTGCGGTTCCACGGTACGCGGCCCGTGGGACACGGCCTTGAGCGGTGCTCGCGGGAGGCCGTGATGCGGTCCGGTGGGGCGCCCAGAGGCGTCGCTGTTGTGGAAACCCCATAAGCGCGGCCCGGATTCTTTTTCGGTACGGCCTTCGCCCGCGCCCGCCGGGCGCCGGCGTTCCGCGGGGGGTTGCCGCCCCCGATACCCGGCAGTAGCGTGCGCTGCGTGAACCGGGGAAGACGAAGCGTGGCGGCCGTCACGGCGGCCGCGGTGATCACCGGCGCGGCGGCGCTCGGGGCGCTGCACTGGATTCTCGGTGTTGTCGTGGATCGACAGCGCATGTCCCTGGCAGGCGTGTCGCCCACCACCATGACGGTGTCGACCTGGACGACGGGTGCCCTGCTCGCCGTCTTCCTGGTGCTGTGCGCGGCGGCGCTGGCCCGTACGGCCGTCACCGATCGGCCGCCCGGCCGGTGGCGGCGGGTGGCCCTGATCAGTTGCGCGGTGCTGCACGCCGTGCTCGGCGCGCTGTCGGCCGCGCTGCTGGGCTGGTGGGTGTTCACCGCCGTCATGACCGTGTTCGGCCTGGTGGTGCTCACGCTCACGATGTACCCGCCCGTGGCGCCCGCCGTCTCATCGCTGGTCCCACAACTCGGTGACGGAGACGCCGAGACGGCCGAGCAGCGTCCGCAGCAGGGGCATTGACAGGCCGATCACATTGCCCGGGTCGCCGTCGATGCCGTCGATGAACGGCGCCGAGCGGCCCTGGAGCGTGAACGCGCCCGCCACGTGCAGCGGTTCACCGGTGGCGACATAGGCGGCGATCTCCGCGTCGTCGGGGTCCGCGAACCGTACGGTGGTCGCCGCCACCCCCGACTCGGCCCGACCGGTGGCGGTGTCGATCACCCGGTGCCCGGTGAGCAGCACCCCGGACCGGCCGCGCATCGACTTCCAGCGGCTGACGGCCTCTTCGGCGGAGGCCGGCTTGCCCAGCGCCTCCCCGTCCAGTTCGAGGACGGAGTCACAGCCGATCACCAGCGCCCCGGCCACCTCCGGCAGGGCCGCCACCGCCCCCGCCTTGGCCTCGGCCAGCACCTGGGCCAGCGCGCGCGGGCTCGCGGCGCTCAGCGCCTCCTCGTCCACGCCGCTGACGATCACCTCGGGGGTGAACCCGGCCTGCCGCAGCAGGGCGAGCCGGGCCGGTGACTGCGAGGCGAGCACCAGCCGGCGGCGGCCGGTGGCGTGGGAGGCGAGGTGGGGCGTGTGGTCCATGCCGGTCAGCGTATCCAGCGCGGACGGCGGCCAAGCCTGCCCTACCCGGAAGGGCACCCCGGGCGCCCCGGCTCGGACGCCCGGCGGCTTCGCCGTGGAGTGCGCCGGGGTGCTCGGGGAGTTTCCCGCGCGTTCCCGTTCATCTGAACGCTTCAGCTCGTTCATAGGCGGTTCTTACGCGGTTCTCATCTTCGCCTTGTTGGTTGGCGTTTCGAAGCCGATCGAACGAAGGGAACGGGATGGCCGCCGATGACGACGACGCAGCCGGACTCACCCGGGGCGTGGCCAGCAGGCTGCACGCGTTCAACCGCTACGAGATCAAATATCTGGTGGCGAACGAGGACGTACCCGCGATCCGCGAGGAACTGGCGCGCCGCATGGACCGGGACGAGCACTGCCCGCCCGGCGGATACGGAGTGTGGAGTCTCTACTACGACACCCCGGCGCTCCGCTTCTACTGGGAGAAGATCGAGGGCCTGAAGTTCCGCCGCAAACTGCGGATACGGCACTACGGCGACCTCGGCGCGATCACCGACGACAGCCCGGTTTTCGTGGAGATCAAACAGCGCGTCAACCGGGTCACCCAGAAGCGTCGGGTGCGCATGCCGTACGACGGCGCGCGGGCGCTGTGCGACCGGCGCGAGCTGGTGGACAGCGGCCCCTTCGGCAACGAGGTGCTCGACCTCATCGTCCGGCTCGACCTGCGGCCCACCGTCATCACCGGCTATCAGCGCGAGGCGCTCAAGGGGCGCGACCAGGATGTCGGCCTGCGGGTGACCTTCGACAGCCGGGTGCGGGGGCGCGACCGCGACTTCCACCTCGGTACCCCGGCGGAGAACCGTTACATCATCCCGCCCCGGCTGACCGTGATGGAGGTCAAGGTCAACGAGCGCGTCCCGTACTGGATCACCGATCTGATGGCCCGTCGCAGCCTGAGCGTGGTCCGCGTCTCCAAGTACGTCCAGAGCGTGGAGGCGCACGGCAAGGCCCCGCGCTCCGTCTTCCACGTCCGGGAGGAAGCCCTCCCGGAAACCCCGGCCGCCCCGGCCACCACGGAAACCCCCACCACCGTTCTCGCGAAGGAAAACGCCCGTGTTCTCTGAACTCCAGGATCTCAGCGGAACGTTCAGCGTCGCTGACATCGTGCTCTCGCTGGTGATCTCCTTCGCCCTGAGCATGATGGTCGGCTACGTCTACCGCGCCACCCACCGCAATGTCTCCTACAGCCAGTCGTATGTGCAGACGCTGGTGATCATCGGGGTCATCGTGGCGATGATCCTGCTCGTGGTCGGCTCCAACCTGGCCCGGGCGTTCTCGCTGGTGGGCGCGTTGTCGGTGGTGCGGTTCCGCAACGCCATCAAGGAAACCAGGGACGTGGGCTTCATCTTCCTGGTGATGGGCCTGGGCATGGCCTGCGGCGCCCGCTTCTACGCGCTGGCGATCATCGCCGGCATCACCATCTGCGTGATCATCCTGGTGATGCACAAGTTCAACATGTTCCAGCTGAACGTGCAGCGCCAGGTCGTCAAGGTGCAGGTGCCGGCCGGTGAGGACTACACCCAGGTCATCCAGGACGTTCTGATCGACTTCACCAACGAGTTCGAGCTGGTCAGCACGGAATCGATACGCGGCGGGGCACTCACCGAGGTCTTCTACACCGTCCGGCTGAAGAAGGGCCGCGAACCCGGCGCGCTGGTCGAGGCGTTGCGCGAGCGCACCATGGGCCAGCGGGTGACCGTCCTGACCGGCTACGACCAGACGGACCTGTGATGACGGCCCGGCTCGTACACCGGCTGCCGGTGCCGCTGCGGCAGCACTGGAAGCCGATGGCCGCGCTGGTGGTGGCCCTGACGGTGCTGTTGCTGGCCTTCGGAGACACCCGCGTCTCGGCGATGGTCACCAGCGCCGCCAGCAACGACGGCGAGCAGATCACCCAGAACATCGAGGGGATCACCGACCTCTACGACAGCGGGGAGAGCCACACGGTGTCCCTGGAGTACGACGAGGCCGACTACCAGCGGCTGATCACCGCCTACGAGGAGGACGGCGACAAGGAGTGGATGGAGGCCGATCTCACCATCGACGGCACGTTCATCGAATCCGTCGGCGTCCGGCTCAAGGGCAACTCCACCCTCAGCAGCCTGCGCGCCGGGAGCATGGGTGACTACGGAGGCATGCGCATCGTCGGCCCGGACGGCGAGGAGATCGACCTGGAGGGCTTCGAACTGCCCGAGGAGGCGGAGGAAACCGGTGAGGGCGGCCGTGCGATGGGCGCCGGGATGAACATGCCCGAGCTCTCCGCCGACGAGCCCGAGAACCTGCCCTGGCTGATCAAGATCGACCAGTACATCGAGGGCCGCGCCTACCAGGGCCACACCGAGATCTCGGTGCGGCCGGGCACCGAGGACACCACGCCGCTGAACGAGGCCCTCATGCTGTCGCTGATGGACTCCTCGGGGCAGGTGGCGGAGCGGTACGCGTTCTCCTCCTTCACCGTCAACAACCGCCCCACCGCCACCCGGTTGCTGGTGGAGAACCCCAGCACCGGCTACGCCACCGAGCAGATCGACGGCAACGGGGTGCTCTACAAGGCGCGGGCCTCCTCCAGCTTCAGCTACGTGGGGGACGACCCGACCGACTACAAGGACCAGTTCAAGCAGATCACCAAGAAGGGCAGCCAGGACCTCCAGCCGGTGATGAACCTGATCAAGTGGGCGGAGGAGGCCACCGACGAGGAGTTCGCGGCAGAACTGGGCGACTGGGTCGACCTCGACTCGTTCGCGGCCTACGTGGCCACCCAGAACCTGCTCATGAACTTCGACGACATGAGCGGCCCGGGGCAGAACTACCTGCTCTGGTACGACCTGGACACCAAGAAGTTCTCGGTGCTGGGCTGGGACTTCAACCTGTCGCTGAGCGGGGACGCCACGGCGGGGCCGCACGACCAGTCCTCGATGGGCGGGCCCGCGATGGGCACGCTGCCGGAGGGGGCCGAGATCCCGGACGGTGCCGGGGAGGGCACGCAGGACACGCTCCCCGAGGGCGGGTTCCCGGAGGGCTTCCCCGAGGACGGCGCGTTCCCCGACGGCGCCCTGCCCGAGGGGCTCCCCGAGGACGGCACGGCCGCGGGCGGCACGGGCCCCGGCGGTGGCGGCCGGATGCCACCGGGCGGTGGCCAGGGCGGCGGTCCCGGCGGTGGCCAGGACGGCGGTCAGGACGGCGGGCCACGGCTCATCGGCCCGGACGGTGAGGAGATCGACCTGGGCAGCGCCGGCGAGATGCGGGGCATGGGCGGCAACACGCTCAAGGAACGCTTCCTGGAGCTGGACGCCTTCGAGGATGTCTACCTCGACGCCTACCGCGACCTGTACCAGCAGTGGTTCGCCTCCGGCAGCGCGCTGGAGGCCCTGGACGCGGTGCTGGAGGCGGCCGAGACCAACGGCGCCGACATGGACGCGCTCGCGGTCACGGCCGACCAGCTGCGCACTACGCTCACCGAGCGGGCGGCCGCACTGGCCGCCGACGAGACGGTCGGCGGCTGAGCCCCCGCCGCCGGCCCCGCTGCCGCAGCCGCCGCCCCGGCTCCCCGCCTCATCAGGTCGGCGGCTGCGACAGCATCACCAAAGACGTGCTGATCAGCCCGGCCAGGGCGATCACCCATCCCACCCGGCGCAGCATGGCGCGGGTGGTCCGGGCCTCCCGGGACGGCTCCTGACGGCGCAAGTCGGACCACAGCATCCTTCGATGGTCCCGCGCCGCGGGGGCCGTCCGCCTGAGTACGCGTACTCAACCTGGCGGGAGACTTTCGGCCGCCGTCGTCCGGGCGGTCAGTACCCCCGGTACCCGGCCTGCCACGCGCCGGGTCCCGGCGGCGGCAGCGGGCGCCGTACGGCCCCGCCCCGGGCCGCCCAGCCGCCCGGCGCCGGCGCCTCGGCGCCCTTGGTGCCCGCCGCGGCGGCGACCCGTGCCCGCACCACCGCCACGGCCGCGGCCAGTTCCTCCGGCGTCGGGTTCCCCCGGACCACCCGGATCATCATGGGCTGCTCCCTGTCGTCGTCCTCGTGACGGACCTCGTGACGTACCTCGTGGCGGCGGTTCAGAGCGGGATGTTGCCGTGCTTCTTCGGCGGCAACTGCTCGCGCTTGGTGCGCAGCGCCCGCAGCCCCCGCACGATGTGCCGGCGGGTGTCGGCCGGCATGATCACCGCGTCCACGTAGCCGCGTTCGGCGGCGGCGTACGGGTTGAGCAGCGTCTCCTCGTATTCGGCGGTCAGCCGGGCCCGTTCGCTCTCGCGCTCGGCCGGGTCCTCCAGCGCGGCGAGGGTGCGCCGGTACAGGATGTTCACCGCGCCCTGCGCGCCCATGACGGCCACCTGCGCGGTGGGCCAGGCCAGATTGAGGTCCGCGCCCAGATGCTTGGAGCCCATCACGTCGTAGGCGCCGCCGAACGCCTTGCGGGTGATCACGGTGATCAGCGGAACGGTCGCCTCGGCGTAGGCGTAGATCAGCTTGGCGCCGCGCCGGATGATGCCGCCGTACTCCTGGTCGGTGCCGGGCAGGAAGCCGGGGACATCCACGAAGGTCAGCACCGGGATGTTGAACGCGTCGCAGGTGCGCACGAAGCGGGCGGCCTTCTCCGAGGCGTTGATGTCCAGGCAGCCGGCGAACTGGAGGGGCTGGTTGGCGACCACGCCCACCGAACGGCCCTCGACCCGGCCGAAGCCGGTGACGATGTTCGGCGCGAACAGCGGCTGCGTCTCCAGGAACTCCCGGTCGTCCAGCACGCCTTCGATGACCTGGTGCATGTCGTAGGGCTGGTTGGCGGAGTCCGGGACGAGGGTGTTGAGCTGCCGGTCCTCCTCGTCAGGCTCCAGGTCGGCCTCCTCCTCGGGGAAGGCGGGCGGCTCGGAGAGGTTGTTGGAGGGCAGGTAGGACAGCAGCGCCTTGACGTACTCGATGGCGTCCTTCTCGTCGCCCGCCAGATGGTGCGCGACGCCGGAGACGGCGTTGTGGGTACGGGCCCCGCCCAGCTCCTCGAAGCCCACGTCCTCGCCGGTGACGGTCTTGATCACATCGGGCCCGGTGATGAACATGTGGGACGTCTGATCGACCATCACCGTGAAGTCGGTGATCGCGGGGGAGTAGACGGCGCCGCCCGCGCACGGGCCCAGGATGAGCGAGATCTGCGGGACCACGCCCGAGGCGTGCACATTGCGGCGGAAGATCTCGGCGAACAGGCCGAGCGCGGTCACGCCCTCCTGAATCCGGGCCCCGCCCCCGTCGTTGATGCCGATGATCGGGCAGCCGGTCTTCATCGCCCAGTCCATGACCTTGACGATCTTCTCGCCGTACACCTCGCCGAGCGAGCCGCCGAAGACGGTGAAGTCCTGGGAGTAGACGGCGACCGGGCGGCCGTCGACCGTTCCGTAGCCGGTGACGACCCCGTCCCCGTACGGGCGGTTGCGCTCGATGCCGAAGGAGGTGGAGCGGTGCCGGGCGAACTCGTCCAGCTCGGTGAACGAGCCCTCGTCCAGCAGCGCCAGCACCCGCTCGCGCGCGGTGCCCTTGCCCTTCGCGTGCTGCCGGGCCACCGCCCGGTCCGAGCCGGCCCGCACCGCCTCGGCCGCTCGCAGCCGGAAGTCCTCGATCTTGCCCGCCGTCGTATGGAGGTCGGGGGCGGTTTCCTGCGGCGACAGTTCGGGCACGGTACGCGGCTCCTACTCGTCCTCGGGTGGGCTACCGGAAAGTAGCCTAACCAGCGGCGGGCCGACCGGCCGGTGCGGCGTGGATCACAACGCGAACCGGCCAAAGATCGGCCGACCCCGGCGAACGGACGGCGACCGGCCCGCGCCCCGGCGACCACCTAGGGTGACCCCCATGACCCCTCCCCCCGGCCGCTGGTCCGACCTCGACCGCCCGCCGCTGAACGCCCGGGCCCTGCGCACCGCCCTGGTGCGGCCCGGCAGTCTGTGGACCGACCTCACGGTCGTCGAGTCCACCGGTTCCACCAACGCCGACCTGGCCGCCGCCGCGGCCTCCGGCGACGCCGCGCCCGGCACCGTACGGGTGGCGGAGGAGCAGGTGCGCGGGCGCGGCCGGCTGGACCGGCAGTGGAGTGCCCCGGCCCGCTCCGGCCTGTTCTGCTCGGTGCTGCTCGCTCCCGGCCCCGAGGTGCCCGCCGAACGCTGGGGCTGGCTGCCGCTGCTGGCCGGCGTCGCCGCCGTCACCGCGCTCACCCCGGTCACCGAGGTCGCGACCGCGCTGAAATGGCCCAACGATCTGCTGGTGCCGGTGGACGGGGAGGAGCGCAAGCTCGGCGGCATCCTCGCCGAACGGGTGACCCTGGCCGACGGCACACCGGCCGTCGTCCTGGGCATGGGGATCAATGTGTCGCTGCGCGCCGAGGAACTGCCGGTGCCCACCGCCGGTTCGCTGCTGCTGGCCGGGGCGGCCACCACGGATCGCGATCCCCTGCTGCGCGCCGTCCTGCGCTCCCTGGCCGAGTGGTACGGCCGCTGGACGGTGGCGGGCGGGGACGCGAGCGCCGGCGGACTGCTCCCGGCGTACGCGGCCTGCTGCGCGACCCTCGGCCGCAGCGTGCGCGCCCTGCTGCCGGGCGGCGCCGAGGTACGCGGCGAGGCCGTGGCGGTGGACGGCACGGGCCGGCTGGTGATCGCCGACGCCGAGGGCGTACAGCGCCCGGTGGACGCGGCCGACATCGTGCACCTGCGGTGATTGCCCGGCAACGCCCCGCGTGACTTAGGGCACACCTGCCGTAGGGTTGTGCGATGGACACCACGCGATGGGCGTGAACGAGCAGGAACGGTAGGGCGGCGGCAAGTGCGCAGCGGAGGTAACCCCACCCCGGTGGCGTTCGCGTGGGCGAGGGCGGGCAGTGGCCGTGGCTGATGCGGAGGAAACCCCGCCCGATGAGACCGGTGACGATACCATCGCGCTGCGCATCGAACAGCTGATCATCGGGTCCGAACGGCAGTACACCCCCTTCCAGGCGGCGCGCGCCGCCGGCGTCTCGCTCGACCTGGGCACCCGCTTCTGGCGGGCGATGGGCTTCCCCGACGTGGGACAGGCGAAGGTCCTCACCGAGGCGGACGTGCTCGCGCTGCGGCGCCTGGGCGGTCTGGTCGAGGCCGGACTGCTGAGCGAGCCGATGGCGATCCAGGTGGCCCGGTCCACCGGGCAGACCACGGCGCGGCTGGCGGACTGGCAGATCGACTCCTTCCTGGAGGGCCTGATCGAGCCCCCAGAGCCGGGCATGACCCGCACCGAGGTGGCGTACCCGCTGGTGGAGCTGCTGCTGCCGGAGCTCGAAGAGTTCCTGGTGTACGTGTGGCGGCGACAGTTGGCGGCGGCCACCGGGCGGGTGGTGCAGGCCCAGGACGACGCGGAGATGGTGGACCGGCGGCTCGCGGTGGGCTTCGCGGACCTGGTGGGCTTCACCCGGCTGACCCGGCGCCTGGAGGAAGAGGAACTCGGCGAACTGGTGGAGGCCTTCGAGACCACCGCCGCCGACCAGGTCGCCGCCCAGGGCGGGCGGCTGATCAAGACGCTGGGCGACGAGGTGCTGTTCGCGGCGGACGACGCGGGCACCGCCGCCGACATCGGGCTGCGGCTGGTGGAGACCCTGGGCGATGACCCGATGATGCCGGAGCTGCGGGTGGGGATCGCGTTCGGCACGGTCACGACCCGGATGGGCGATGTCTTCGGCAACACCGTGAACCTGGCGAGCCGGCTCACCTCGATAGCGCCGAAGGACATGGTGCTGGTGGACGGCGCGCTGCGCGACGAACTCACCTCGGCCGGTCTGGCGCCGGAGTCGGAGAAGGCGGTCGGCGGGCGGGACGGGCGCGGGTACCGGTTCGCGCTCCAGCCGCTGTACCAGCGGCCCGTGCGCGGCCTGGGGATAGTGGAACCGTGGCTGTTGTCGAGAAGGGGCGGGGAGTGAGCGACGGCGTGAGCACGGGCGAGGAACGCTTCGGGGAGTGGGTCGCCGTCCGGCGGGACGCGGACAGCGGGGTGGCGGAGCTGGTCCTGGACCGGGTGCCGGCGATGAACGCCGTCTCCTCGGCCATGGCGCGCGGCATCGCCGAGGCATGCGCCGCCCTGGCCGCGGCACCGGCCCGGGAGGTACGGGCGGTGGTGCTCAGCTCGACGCACGAGCGGGCGTTCTGCGTCGGCGCGGACCTCAAGGAGCGCAACGGCTTCACCGACGCCGACCTCGGCCGGCAGCGGCCGGTGGCGCGGGCGGCGTACGGCGGGGTGCTGAACCTCCCGATGCCGGTGATCGCGGCCGTGCACGGCTACGCGCTGGGCGGCGGCTTCGAACTGGCCCTGTCCTGCGACGTGATCGTGGCCGACCCGACGGCGGTGGTCGGGCTGCCGGAGGTGACGGTCGGCGTGATCCCCGGCGGTGGCGGCACCCAGCTGCTGCCGCGCCGGGTGGGCGCGGCCCGGGCGGCCGAACTGATCTTCACCGGCCGCCGGGTGGCGGCGGACGAGGCGCTGGCTCTGGGCCTGATCGACGTGGCGGCGGAGCGCGGCGAGGACCGTACCCGGGCGCTGGAGCTGGCGGCGGGCATCGCGGCCAACTCGCCGGTGGGCCTGCGCGCGGCCAAGCGCGCCCTGCGCACCGGGCACGGCCTGGACCTCGCCACGGGCATGGAGGTGGAGGACGCGGCCTGGCGCACGGTGGCCTTCTCCGCCGACCGGGCCGAGGGCGTGGCGGCCTTCAACGACAAGCGCCGCCCCGCCTGGCCGGGGGAGTAGCCGCTCCCGCCGCCCGATGGGCGGATCATCGCCGGGCGGGCCCGATCCGCCCCGCTTAGCCTGGGGCGCATGGAGGCTTCCGGGGTGCGGGCCGTCGCGGCACTGGTGGCCGGGATGGCCCAGGCGACGCGGCTGCCCGAGGTCGCGCGGGCGGCGGCCGAGGGCGCCCGGCTGGCGCTGGACGGGTCGTTCGCCGCGCTGTCCGTGTGGGAGCGCGAGCGCGGCCGGCTGCGGGTGCTGGTCAACACCGGGCGGCTGGTGGCCGGCGAGGAGGAGTACCCGGCCGACGAGTCCTACGCCGTCCACGACTTTCCGGAGATCGCGCTGGCCTCGCCGCGCGAACCGCGGGCCTGGGTGGAGCGGGCGGACGGGCCCCGGCGCGGGGCCGCGCTGCGCCGCCAGGGGCGGGGCTGCTGCGTGGCCGCGCCGCTCGTGCTGGCCGACCGGGCGTGGGGCGAGCTGTACGTGGCGCGGGACCTGGGCGCCCCCGTCTTCTCGCCCTCGGACGCCGAGTTCGCGGCGGTCCTCGCCTCCGTCACGGCCACCGGCCTGGCCCAGTACGAGCGCCTGGAGAGGGTGCGGCGGCTGGCGTTCACCGATCCGCTGACCGGTCTCGGCAACCGCCGCGCGGTGGACGAGCGGCTGGCGCGGGCGGTGGCCGCGCACCGGGCGACGGGCGAGCCCCTGGTGCTGGTGGTGTGCGACGTCAACGGTCTCAAGCAGGTGAACGACACCTATGGGCACGCCGCCGGGGACCGGCTGCTGGAACGGTTCGGCCGGCTCCTGTCGCTGTGCGCCGCGGCCTTCCCCGGGGCGCTGGCGGCCCGGCTCGGCGGCGACGAGTTCGCGCTCGTCGTCACCGGGCATCCGGACGCCGAGGTGGAGCGCGCCGTGGCCGGGATGTGCCGCGGCGCCGCGGATCTCGCGCTGGGGGAGGGGGTGGCCTGCGGGATCGCGGGCACGGGCGAGGGCATCGGGCCGCCCCCGACCGCACGCCGGCTGTTCCGGCTGGCGGACGCCGCCCAGTACCGGGCCAAGGCCGCGCACGCGCCGGGCCCGGTGGTGGCGGGCCGGGGCGAGGAGGGCCGGGCGGCGCTGCGGATGGCCGACGCCCCGCCGCCGGCCGCGCCGGGGGAGCCGGAACGCCGCAGTTTCCGGGGCCGGGAGTGACGGCGGGCGCGGCGGGGCGGCCGTCACCGTCCGTGCCCGTATCGGGGTCCGTGTCCGCACATCCGCTGTGCCACCCCCTTCGTGACGATTATCGATTCACTTCGTAGGCTCTGTGAATATGGCTATGCATCCCATCGTGGTCGACCCCTCGGGCACCACCCCCGCCGACGTCCTCGCCGTCGCCCGGCACGACGCCCGCGTCGAACTGTCCACCGCCACCCGTACCGCGATGGCCGCCGCCCGCGCCGCCGTGGAGGACCTCGCGGCCCGCCCCGAGCCGGTCTACGGCGTCTCCACCGGCTTCGGCGCCCTCGCCGTACGCCACATCAGCCCCGAGCTGCGTGCCCGCCTCCAGCGCAACATCGTCCGCTCGCACGCCGCCGGCATGGGCCCGCGGGTGGAGCGCGAGGTCGTCCGGGCGCTGATGTTCCTGCGGCTGAAGACCCTGGCCTCCGGCCACACCGGGGTGCGGCCCGAGGTCGCCGAGACCATGGCCGCGGTGCTGAACGCCGGCATCACCCCCCTCGTTCACGAGTACGGTTCGCTCGGCTGCTCCGGCGACCTGGCCCCCCTGTCGCACTGCGCGCTCACCCTCATCGGGGAGGGCGAGGCCGAGGGCCCCGACGGCCGGGTCCGCCCCGCCGCCGACCTCCTCGCCGAGCACGGCATCACCCCGCTCACCCTGCGCGAGAAGGAAGGGCTCGCGCTGCTGAACGGCACCGACGGCATGCTCGGCATGCTGCTGATGGCCTGCGCCGACCTCGCCGCGCTGTTCACCGCCGCCGACGTCACCGCGGCCCTCACCCTGGAAGCGCTGCTGGGCACCGACCGGGTGCTCGCCCCCGAACTGCACGCGATCCGCCCGCACCCCGGCCAGGCCGTCAGCGCCGCCAACATGGCGCGCGTGCTGGCCGGCTCGGGACTGACCGGACACCACCAGGACGACGCCCCGCGCGTGCAGGACGCGTACTCGGTGCGCTGCGCCCCGCAGGTCAACGGCGCGGGCCGGGACACCCTCGCGCACGCCCGGCAGGTCGCCGAGCGCGAACTGGCCGCCGCTGTCGACAATCCGGTGGTCGTACCGGCGGCCGGTGGCCGTCCGGCCCGCGTCGAGTCCAACGGCAACTTCCACGGCGCCCCGCTCGGCTACGTCCTGGACTTCCTCGCCATCGCCGTCGCCGATCTCGCCTCCATCACCGAACGCCGCACCGACCGGCTGCTGGACAAGAACCGCTCCCACGGCCTGCCGCCCTTCCTGGCCGGCGACGCCGGGGTGGACTCCGGGCTGATGATCGCCCAGTACACGCAGGCGGCCCTGGTCAGCGAACTGAAGCGGCTCGCCGTCCCCTCCTCGGTGGACTCGATCCCGTCCTCCGCGATGCAGGAGGACCACGTCTCCATGGGCTGGTCGGCGGCGCGCAAGCTGCGCACGGCGGTGGCCGGGCTCACCCGCGTGATCGCGGTGGAGCTGTGCGCGGCCACCCGTGCCCTGGAACTGCGCGAAGGGCTGTCCGCGCAGGGGCTGCGCCCCGGGCCCGCCGCCCGCGCCGTCGTCGAGGCGGTACGGGCGGCCGGAGTGGGCGGGGCCGGGGAGGACCGCTACCTGGCGCCCGACCTGGCGGCGGCCGAGGCGTTCGTACGGGACGGCGCCCTGGTGAGCGCCGCCGAGACGGTGGCCGGACCGCTGGGCTGACCGGCGCCGTGCGTCAGTGCTCCTCGGCGGGCACCTGATGCTCGCTGACGGCGTCATTGCCCACCGCGTCCTCGCCGGCGGCGTCGTTCCCGGCGTGCGCGGTGGGCATCAGCCAGACCAGGCCCAGCACGGCGGCTGCGACGATGCCGGTGAGCAGGGGCGGGGTGTTGGGGGTAGCACGGTGCTCGGCCACGGGGGGCTCCTGGGGGGCGGGGCGGGGAGAGCGGGGTGGGGGGTGACGCGGTGGCTGGGGTGGTGCCAAGGGCGATGTTAGGGGCCCATGCGGGTCGCGGGGAAGGGCTGTCCGAGGGGCCGGTTACTCTCCGTGTCATGAGTAGCAGCGAGGAAATGCGCCCGGTCACGGCCGAGGCGGCACAGCACGTACGCGTCCGGGTGGAAATGGTGCTGGAGCTGACGGACGCGGACGAGGTGATCCGGGCCGCCTGGGCGCGGATCCACGAGGACGACCTGATGCCCGACGAGGAGCGGCGGCAGGCGGCGGACGCGGTGGCGCAGGACCCGGCCGAGGCGATCGCCTACCTCCTGGACCCCGTCGATCTGGTGACCGAGGTGCCGGGGATCGAGCTGGCGCAGGCTTCGTGGAGCAGTGAGCTGGCGGAGTACGATCCGGAGGAGACGTGGGACAGTGACGACGAATAGGACAAAGTTTCCCTAAAAGGGGGAACGCTTCGAACGCCGCCCACGTTGTCACGCAGGACGCCGGGACGAAACGTCCCATGCGTGTCCGAATACCCGCAACGCAACGCCGCCAGGGCGAGTGCCGCAAGGGTGCCCCGGCGGGGATGGAGTGGCTGACGATGAGGGACGGCATGCGGCGCAGGGGCGCCGCCGGTGTGGCGGTGCTGCTGTCCGGAATGCTCACGCTGGGGGCCTGCAGCCTCAGCGGTGGCAGTGGGGACAGCGACGCCAAGGGCGCCGATCCGACGGCCTCGCAGAGCGCCTCCGACGCGGCGCAGGCCGCCGACACCTCCGCGGCACAGATCTCCATCACCCCGGGTGACATGGCGGACAACGTCGCCATCACGGACGGTGTATCCGTCAGTGTGACGGACGGCACGCTCGACACCGTCACCATGAAGGCCACCGACAGCGGCACCGAGGTGGCCGGCACCATATCCGCCGACGGCACCGGCTGGACCCCGGACGGGCAGCTCTCGCGGGCCACCCGCTACGAGCTGGCCGTCCGGGCCAGCGACAGCGAGGGCCGCCAGGCCCACCAGAACGCCACCTTCACCACCATCTCCCCGGACAACAGCTTCATCGGGAACTTCACCCCCGAGGACGGCTCCACGGTGGGCGTCGGCATGCCCGTCTCGCTGAACTTCGACAAGGAGATCACCAACAAGGCGGCCGTCGAGCGGGCCGTGGAGATCAACACCAGCAGCGGCCAGGACGTGGTCGGCCACTGGTTCGGCGACAAGCGCCTGGACTTCCGCCCCCAGAACTACTGGGAGGCCGGCACGCACGTCACCGTGACCCTGGACTTCAACGGCCTGGAGGCCGCCCCGGGCATCACCGGCGTCCAGGACCGCACGTTCAGCTTCGACGTCGGCCGCTCGCAGATCAGCACGGTGGACGCCGCGACCCACCAGATGACGGTCGTGCGCGACGGCAGGACCCTCAAGACGGTGCCGATCTCCTCGGGCAGCGACGAGAACCCCACCTACAACGGCGCGATGGTGATCTCCGAGAAGTACGACGAGACCCGCATGAACGGCGCCACCGTCGGCTTCACCGACAGCGACGGCAAGGGTGAGTACGACATCCCCGACGTGCCGCACGCCATGCGCCTGTCGAACTCCGGCACCTTCATCCACGGCAACTACTGGAGCTCCACCGACATCTTCGGCACCACCAACACCAGCCACGGCTGCGTCGGCCTGGCGGACGCCCAGGGCGCCGACGACCCCGGCACCGACGGTGCCTGGTTCTACGAGCAGTCCCTGCTGGGCGACGTGGTCGTCGTGGTCAACTCCCCCGACCAGACCATCCAGCCCGACAACGGCCTCAACGGCTGGAACATGGACTGGAACCAGTGGGTGGCCGGATCCGCCCTCTAAAGGCCCGCGGCGGGGCGGATTTCGCGCCGGGCGGACGCCCGCGGGGGTGTCCGCCCGGCGCCCGCCTCCTACGCTGAGGAGATGACCAGCGACCCGTATCAACCGGCCCGCGAGCCCCTGCTGCGGCATCTGATCGGTGATGTGCTGCGCCGGGAGCGGCAGGCACAGGAACGCACCCTCAAGGACGTGGCCGACGCCGCCCGGATCTCCATGCCGTACCTCTCCGAGCTGGAACGCGGCCGCAAGGAAGCCTCCTCCGAGGTGCTCGCCGCCGCCGCGGGCGCGCTCGGCCTCACCCTCGCCGACCTCCTCGCCCTGGCCCACCGCGAACTCGCCGGGCCACCACGGATCGCCTCGGTCACCTCACTGACGAGCCGCCGGAACATCCACGCCCACCGCAACGGCGAGGCGCTGCTGCTGGCCGCCTGACGGCGCGCACCCTCAGGTGCTCAGCGACATCGGCGGCACCGCCCGCCGGCTGAGCACCTGATCGGCCAGCCCGTACGTCACGGCCTCGTGCGCCGTGAACACCCGGTCACGGTCCATGTCCGCCCGCAGGGCCGCCACGTCGTGCCCGGTGTGGCGGGCCAGCACCTCTTCCACCTGGGAGCGGACCCGCAGCATCTCCTTGGCCTCCAGGCTCAGATCGGAGATCATCCCCTGCCGCCCGCCACTGGCCGGCTGCCCCAGCAGCACCCGCGCGTGCTCCAGCACCACCCGCCGCCCCGGCTCCCCGCCCGCCAGCAGCACGGCCGCCGTGGACGCGGCCTGCCCCACGCAGAACGTGGAGACCGGGGCGGTCACGAAGCTCATGGTGTCGTAGATCGCCATCAGCGAAGTGAACGAGCCGCCGGGCGAGTTGATGTACAGCGAGATCTCCTGCTCCGGGGCCTCCGCCTCCAGATGGAACAGCTGCGCGATGACGACGTTGGCGACGCCGTCGTCGATCTCGGTGCCCAGGAAGATCACCCGCTCGGACAGCAGCCGGCTGTAGACGTCGTACGCCCGCTCCCCGTTCGGGGTGCGCTCGACGACGGTCGGAATCGTGTACTGGCCCATGTCAGAACCCCGCCCTTCGCGACGCGGCGGCCGGCCGTACCTCGGCGAGCGAGGACACCACCCGGTCCACCATCCCGTACTCCCTGGCCTGTTCGGCGGTGAACCAGCGATCGCGGTCCCCGTCCCGGTGGATCGTCTCCTCGCTCTGCCCGGTGTGCTCGGCGATGATCCGCTCCATCGTCCGCTTGGTGTGCTCCAGGTGCTCCGCCTGGATCGCGATGTCGGCGGTGGTCCCGCCGATCCCGGCGGACGGCTGGTGCATCATGATCCGCGCGTTCGGCAGCGCGAACCGCTTCCCGGCCGCCCCGACACTCAGCAGCACCTGCCCCATGCTGGCCGCGAACCCCACGGCGAGGGTGGCCACATCGTTCGGGATCAGCCGCATGGTGTCGTAGATCGCCAGCCCGGCGTGCACGGAACCACCGGGGGAGTTGATGTACAGCACGATGTCGTCCCGCGGATTCTCCGCCGACAGCACGAGCAGTTGCGCGCAAACCCGGTTCGCGGACCCCTCGTCGACCTCGGTGCCCAGCATGACGATCCGCTGCTCCAGCAGCTGCGCGGCCAGCCGGTCGTCGAATGCCGACGGTGCGCGTTCCCCCTCCCGGGCGCGCGGTGGGGCGAGTGCGGTGGTGGGAACCATCGGGCCTCCTGCGGTGGGGCGCGGCGCCGTTCGCCACGCTCGCCTCCCACCATCGGGCGCCGACCCCCGCACCGGGAGCCCAATCTGCCGGCGGCGAATTAGCCAACGGCAGATCGGCGTCCGGGGCGGCCGGTACGCGTCGGCCGGCTCAGCCGGCCTTCGCCACCCCGATCGGGCGATCGGGCAGCACAGGCCCGTGTCGACGAACCGGTGGGCTGAGGTGACCTGTGGCGAAAACAAGTTCGGCTGTCACGCTTGGTCTTCTAGCCTGTGCGGGGTGATCGACTATGACGATTCCGGCAGCCCTGTGGTCCGTGTCGGTGACCCCGGACCTCGGCCCGTACTCATGACGTTCTCGGAGCCGATATGGCCGTTCCCGAAGGAACCGGCGGTGGACTTCCTCGTCACAGCGTGCGGACCCGGGGTGAGCGTGGAGACGTCGGTGGGGACGTGGGGCGGCGATGGCCTCGACGACTTTTTCTCCTCGCTGGTCGAAGACTTCCGAGGGTGGGAGGGGGCGCGCACGTGGCGCTGCCTGGATCATGCCCTCAGCATCTCCGCCGAGCACCACTCGGGCGGCCGTGTCCACCTGACGTGGAGCATCTGCGACCGGCCCTGGGACGAGGGGTGGCAGTTCGAGGCCACCACCGTGCACGCCGCCGGCGAGGAGATGCGGACCCTCGCCGCCGAGATCCACACCTTCCTCACAAGCGTCGCCCCATAACCGGGCATACCCACCGACCCGCCGTACCTGCCGGCTCGCCAGGAGCACACTCGGACAGCCACTGACCGGCCGCCGGGAGCGGACGCCCGTGGCGCCCGTCGTCGCCCCGACGTGGTCCGGACAGAACAGTCCCCCGGAGGCTCCGTGCCTGCCGGGGGATGTCGTGGCCGCCCGTCCGCCGGGGCGGCCGGTACGCGTCGGACGGCTCAGCCGGCCTTCGCCACCCCGATCGGGCAGGACAGGCCCGTGCCGCCCAGGCCGCAGTAGCCGGCCGGGTTCTTGTCCAGGTACTGCTGGTGGTACTCCTCCGCCACGTAGAACGGGCGGTCGGCCGCCGGGAGGATCTCGGTGGTGATCGCGCCGTAGCCCGAGGACTCCAGGACCTGCTGGTAGGCGGCCCGCGACTCCTCGGCCGTGTCCCGCTGCGCCTGCGAGTGGGTGTGGATCGCCGAGCGGTACTGGGTGCCCACGTCATTGCCCTGGCGGAAGCCCTGGGTCGGGTCGTGCGACTCCCAGAAGACCTTCAGCAGCTCCGCGTACGAGACCCGCGACGGGTCGAAGACGACCCGCACCGTCTCGGTGTGCCCGGTCAGCCCGCTGCACACCTCCTCGTACGTCGGGTTCGGCGTGATCCCGCCCTGGTAGCCGACCAGCGTCGTCCAGACCCCCTCGGTCTGCCAGAAGCGCCGCTCGGCGCCCCAGAAGCAGCCCAGCGCGAAGTCCGCCACCTCCAGGTGCTCCGGGTACGGCGGGGCCAGCGGGGTGTCCAGGACGGTGTGCTGTCCCGGGTTGGGCCAGATCGGCTCGGAACGGCCCCGGAGCGCGTCCTCGGGGCCCGGAAGACGGGTCTTGAAACTGTTCAGCGTCATCTTTCTCTTCTCTCCTACTGACGGGTGATCGCCAGCGCGCGGTACGCCGCGTACTCCTGTGCCGGGTGCTGCCCGTCCACCCAGGGGATCGCCCCCACATAACCGTCGACGGCCCGCACCTGTTCCGCCGCCTCCGCGTACCTCTCGGCCCGCACCAGGAAACACAGCAGCAGATGCCGCACGTGCGCCTCCACCGGGTGCCCCGGGCGCACGTTGTTCACCGCGAACTGCGCGGCCTCGATCGCGTCCTTGATCACCGCACCCTGGTACATGCCGGCCGACAGCTGCACCTCGGGCAGGTGTTCGTACACCGCGAACAGCGGCAGCGCCGGCAGCAGACTGCCCGCCGGGGCCGCGCCCGCCGCCGACCGGGCGAAGCCCTCGGCGTCCTGACGCGAGCCGTGCCACTTCTCCGCCCAGTACGGCAGGGCGGCCAGGTGTGCGCCCATGTGCTGCGGGTCACGCTGGGTGACGTTCGCCCACAGGGATTCGAAGTCCGCGCGCCGGTAGCTCAGCCCCCGGGCGATGAACAGCTCCGTGATGTACGGGATCGGGTCCCCGGGCGCCAGCCGCGCCGCCTCGCCCGCGACCGTCCGGGCCTCCTCCAGCACGATCCGGTGATCGGCGGAGCCGGTGTCGGACATCGCCTGCCACACCAGGAACTGCGCGTACACCTGTGCGCCGCCCACGTCGGCGGGCTCCTCCTGCCGCCAGCGGCGCAGCCAGCCGGCGTCGTGCCGGGGCGCCTCCTTCGACAGCGAGAGGCGGCCGTCGCCGGGCGCCGGGGCGTCCTCCATGGGCTGCCCGGAGGCCCGCCAGTGCGCCAGTTCCATGGCCGCCGCGCCCGCCAGGGACTGCACGCGCTGCCAGCGCTGCTCGCTGTCGTCCGTGAGGGCGAGCAGTTGCCCCGCCGGACGCCAGTTCTGGGTGCGGCGTACTTCCTCCAGCGTCGTCACCAGTTCCGGGTCGGGCCCCGGCAGCCGCAGATCGAGCTGATCGACGGGGACCAGGCCCGTGTCGTGGTACGGCTCCTCGCCCGCTCCGCCCTCCCGCCACCGGCCGCCGGGACCGGGTCCGGGCCCCGGACCTGCGCCGCCGGACGTCTGCTGGGCGGCGCGTTCCAGCTCCTGGCGCTCCTTGCGGCGGCGCAGGGCGGGCATCACGACCACGCCGAAGATGGCGGTGACGGCGATGAGGAAAAGAAGGGCTTCCATGGCGGCGCGGCTCCCCCGGAAAGGATTTCTACGGTGCGGACAGCCTATGACTCCCGCTGTCGCGGGCTCTCTCCACCGTACGGCCCATTACGGTGTACGCATGAATGAGCACGTCAGCACGCGGCATTTCGAGACGCTGGCCATCCACGCGGGGCAGGAGCCGGACGCCGCCACCGGCGCGGTGGTGCCCCCCATCCATCAGGTGTCCACGTTCAAGCAGGACGGGGTGGGCGGCCTGCGGGGCGGCTACGAGTACAGCCGCTCGGCGAACCCGACCCGTACCGCTCTTGAGGAGAACCTCGCGGCGCTGGAGGGCGGCCGGCGCGGCCTCGCCTTCGCCTCCGGGCTGGCCGCCGAGGACTGCCTGCTGCGGACGCTGCTCAAGCCGGGCGACCACCTGGTCATCCCGGACGACGCGTACGGCGGCACCTTCCGGCTGATCGCCAAGGTCGTCGAGAAGTGGGGCGTGGAGTGGTCGGTGGCCAACACCTCCGACCCCGCCTCCGTACGGGAGGCGCTGCGCCCGCAGACCAAGGTGATCTGGGTGGAGACCCCCTCCAACCCGTTGCTGGGCATCACCGACATCGCCCTGATCGCGGACATCGCGCGCGGCGCGGGCGCGCGCCTGGTGGTGGACAACACCTTCGCCAGCCCCTACCTCCAGCAGCCGCTGGCGCTGGGCGCCGACGTGGTCGTGCACTCCACCACCAAGTACATGGGCGGCCACTCGGACGTCGTCGGCGGCGCGCTGGTGACGGCCGACGAGGAGCTGGGCAACGAGCTGGCGTTCCATCAGAACGCGATGGGCGCGATCGCCGGGCCGTTCGACTCCTGGCTGGTGCTGCGCGGCATCAAGACGCTGGCGGTGCGGATGGACCGGCACAGCGCGAACGCCCAGCGGATCGTGGAAGCGCTGGCCGCGCACCCGAAGGTCACCCAGGTGTACTACCCGGGTCTGGCCTCGCACCCGGGGCACGAGACGGCGGCCAAGCAGATGCGGGACTTCGGCGGGATGGTGTCCTTCCGGGTCGCGGGCGGCGAGGAGGAGGCGGTGGCCGTGTGCGACCGCACCAAGGTGTTCACCCTCGGTGAGTCGCTGGGCGGCGTGGAGTCGCTGATCGAGCACCCGGGGCGGATGACGCACGCGTCCGTGGCCGGCTCCGCGCTGGAGGTGCCCGCCGATCTGGTGCGTCTCTCGGTGGGGATCGAGGCGGTCGACGACCTGCTGGAGGATCTGCGCCAGGCGCTCGGGTAGGAACGGCCGCAGGTGGCGGGCCCGCCGGTTCAGGCGGGGCCGCCACCGCTCTGCCACTGCCCCATCGCGCGGTTGAAGCGGTGCAGCAGGGTGTGGAACTGCTCGCGTTCCCCCTCGGTCCACTCCTGCGTCAGCAGCGCCATCAGTTCGCGCCGTGAGGAACGGACCTCCTCCAGGCGGCTGCTGCCGCGCGGGGTGAGCTGGAGCACCACGGCGCGCCCGTCGTCGGGGTCGGCGGTGCGGCGCACCAGGGCGGCGTCCACCAGCGGCGCGGCCTGCCGGGTGACGGTGGAGGAGTCGATGCCCATGCCGTGGGCGAGGGCCTTCACTCCGGTGGGCCCTTCCTGATCGAGCCTGCTGAGCAGCAGATAGGCGGCCCGGTCCATGGAGTTGCGGGCGGGGCCGAGGGCGCCGAGGCGGGTCTGTTCGGCGCGGCGGGCGAAGACGGCCACCTCGTGCTGGAGCCCGTCGTACAGGTCGGTGGATTCAGGCGTCATGTCTCGTGTGAGGTCGGTGCCGGGAGCGGCGAACGGCGTACGGGATGCGTCCCTGGGGGCGTACGGGGGATGGCTCGCGCCACAGCGTACGCGGCCGGGCGCCGGTGCGGAGCCCGGTGGCCGAGACCCGTCGCCGAACGGGGTACGACACCGGCCGTGCCGGGCCGCCAAACGCCTGCCAGACTGGCTCTATGGCCACAAATCCCCCCGCAGGCGCGCCGAATCTGGATGACATACGCGCCGCACAGAAGGTGTTGTCCGGTGTCTCGCGGGTGACCGCCATGGAGGGGAGCCGGTATCTGACCCAGCTGGTCGGCGCCCCCGTTCACTTCAAGTGCGAGAACCTCCAGCGCACCGGCTCGTTCAAGGTGCGCGGTGCCTATGTGCGCATCGCGGCGCTCTCCGAAGAGGAGCGGGCGCGCGGGGTGGTGGCGGCGAGCGCGGGCAACCACGCGCAGGGGGTGGCGCTGGCGGCGGCGCTGCTGGGGGTGCGGTCCACGGTGTTCATGCCGGCGGGCGCGCCGTTGCCCAAGGTGGCGGCGACCCGGGAGTACGGGGCGCGGGTGCGGACCGCGGGGCAGGTGGTGGACGAGACGCTGGCGGCGGCGCGGGAGTACGCGGACGCCACGGGCGCGGTGTTCATCCACCCCTTCGACCATCCGGCGGTGGTGGCCGGGCAGGGCACCATCGGGCTGGAGATCCTGGAGCAGTGCCCCGATGTGCGCACGGTGGTGGTGGGCATCGGGGGCGGCGGGCTGGCGGCGGGGGTGGCGCTGGCGGTGAAGTCGGTGCGGCCCGAGGTGAAGGTGGTGGGGGTGCAGGCGGCGGGGGCCGCGGCCTATCCGCCCTCGCTGGCGGCCGGGCGTCCGGTGGCGCTGGAGTCGGTGTCGACGATGGCGGACGGGATGAAGGTGGGGCGCCCCGGGGACGTGCCGTTCCGGATCATCGCGGAGCTGGTGGACGAGGTGCGCACGGTGTCGGAGGACGCGCTCTCCAGTGCGCTGCTGCTGTGCCTGGAGCGGGCGAAGCTGGTGGTGGAGCCGGCCGGGGCGAGCCCGGTGGCGGCGCTGCTGTCGGACCCGGAGGCGTTCGAGGGGCCGGTGGTGGCGGTGCTGTCGGGCGGGAACGTCGATCCGCTGGTGCTGCAGCGGACGCTGCAGCACGGGATGGCGGCGGCGGGACGCTATCTGTCGCTGCGGGTGCGGCTGCCGGACCGGCCGGGCGTGCTGGCGGCGCTGCTGGGGGAGTTGTCGTCGGCGGACGCCAATGTGCTGGCGGTCAATCACGTCAGGACCGATCCGCGGCTCGGGGTGAGCGAGGCCGAGGTGGAGCTGCACCTGGAGACGCAGGGGCCCCGGCACTGCGCGGCGGTGGCGGCGGGGCTGCGGGAGGCCGGGTACCGGATTCTCGACTGAGGGGCCGACCGTGCCCACCGTCGCGATCTGTCGCGAGTTTTCGCCGCGATGGTGTTTCCCCAGGTGAGAGCGGATTGATCGGAAGTTTTCCACAGGCTGTCGCGCACCTCTTGCGATATATCGCGACAGCCGTAAAACTGGCGGAGTCGCTCCACCGGGGCGACGCTGAACGTCGGCCACCGATCACGGGGAGACCACATGCCGGGCGCGATCTATGCCGAGGGGCTGGTGAAGACCTTCGGCGACGTCAGAGCACTGGACGGCGTCGACTTCGACGTGCCCGAAGGCACCGTTCTGGGGCTGCTGGGGCCCAACGGCGCGGGCAAGACCACCGCCGTACGGGTGCTCACCACGCTGCTGCGGGCGGACAGCGGACGGGCCGAGGTGGCCGGGCTCGATGTCGCGACACAGCCCAATGAGGTACGCCGCGCGATCGGGCTCTCGGGACAGTTCGCCGCCGTGGACGACTATCTGACCGGCCGGGAGAACCTCCAGATGGTCGGGCAGCTGTACCAGCTGTCCGCGCGCGACGCGAAGGCCAGGGCCGGGCAGCTGCTGGAGCGGTTCAACCTGGCCGACGCGGGCGAGCGCACCGCCCGTACGTACTCCGGCGGCATGCGGCGCCGGCTCGACCTGGCCGCCTCCCTGGTGGTCAGCCCGCCGGTGATGTTCATGGACGAGCCCACCACCGGTCTCGACCCGCACAACCGGCAGGCGCTGTGGGAGCTCATCAAGGAGCTGGTGGCGGGCGGCACCACGCTGCTGCTGACCACCCAGTACCTGGAGGAGGCGGACCACCTCGCCGACACCATCGCCGTGGTCGACCACGGTCAGGTCATCGCGCGCGGCACCTCCGACGAGCTGAAGACCCGCAGCGGCGGCGACGTCATCGAGCTGGTGGTGCACGACCGCGCACGCATCCCGGAGGCCCAGGACATCCTGCGCCGGCTCGGCGAGGGCGAGCCGGGACTGGTGGCGCACACCCGCCGGCTGACCGTCCCCGCCAGCGGCGGCGCCAAGCTGCTGGCCGAGGTCATCCGCGAACTCGACGGGCGGGACATCGAGATCGACGACATCGGGCTGCGCCGCCCCACACTCGACGACGTCTTCATCTCCCTCACGGGGCACAGCGCCGAGTTCGAGCTGAACGGGAACGAGGGCGGCCGGGCCAAGGGCACGGCCCCCACGGGCGGCGGCACCGATCCGGGTGGGGGCAGCGACCCGGGACGGGCGGGGGAGCGGGACCGCGCCCCCGGCGACCGGGGCCGCGGCACGGACGACCACCGGGAAGAGGGTGCCGCATGACCACCGACACACTGCGCACCCCGCCGCCCTCCGCCCCGCCCGGAGGCCGCATCACCCTGCGGCAGAACCTGCGCGACTCCCTGGTCGTCGCCAAACGCAACCTGCTGCGCATGCTGCGCATCCCGGAGACCGTCGTCTTCGGGCTCATCCAGCCCATCATGTTCGTCGTGCTGTTCGCCTACGTGTTCGGCGGATCCATCAGCATCCCCGGCGCCGGGCTCAGCGCCTCCGCCTACCGCGAGTTCCTCATGGGCGGCATCTTCGCCCAGACCGTCACCTTCGCCACCGCCGGCGCCGCCGCCGGCATCGCCGAGGACATGCAGAAGGGCATCATCGACCGCTTCCGCTCCCTGCCCATGGCCCGCGGCGCCGTCCTCACCGGACGCACCTTCGCCGACCTGGCCCAGACCGCCGTCATCCTGGTCGTGCTCGCCATCGTCGCGTTCCTGGTCGGCTGGCGCATCCACGACGGGCCGCTGAGCGCCCTGGGTGCCTTCGGACTGCTGCTCCTGCTCGGCTACGCCTTCACCTGGATCGGCGCCCTCATCGGGCTCTCCGTACGCACCCCGGAGGCGGCCACCTCCGGCGGACTGGTGTGGCTGTTCCCGCTCACCTTCATCTCCGTCGCCTTCGTCCCCTCCGAGAACATGCCCGGCTGGCTCCAGCCCGTCGCCGAGTGGAACCCCTTCAGCGCCACCGTGCTGGCCGTGCGCGATCTGTTCGGCAACCTGCCGCCCGGCTACCAGGCCCCCGACGTGTGGCCGATGCAGCATCCGGCCCTCGCGTCGATCCTCTGGTCCGTCCTCATCATCGTGATCTTTCGCACGCTTGCGGTGCGCAAGTACCAGCGCGCCACGGGCTGACACCACCCCCCGGAGGGAACACCCGCCCAAGCCCCCTTGGCGCACTGCGTATTCAATTCATCACGCCGAACGGCACGGTTCGGTCAAGAACAGCGTGAGGCGGCGGGCGCGGGGAAGGCGTCCGGGTGTCTGGAGGCAGACACCACGGGAGGGGGACACATGGCGGCACAGCTGGCACTGACCCAGGCGCACCGGGCGGAGATCGACCGGCTCCTGGTGCGGGCCGCGGACGAAGAGGTGCGGCGCTCCGACGGCCGCGTCGACGGGAGGCAACTGCTCCAACGCGCCCGCAGCACCATCGACGAGATCCACCGGCCGGCCCTGGAGGAGTACGCCGTCTACCGGCGCGCCGAGGACGAGTTCTCCCCGGGCCGGCTGTCCGACCGCTTCCGCCCCCAGGCCCTGGGCGGCGCCATCGCCGCGACCGTCGCCGCCTCCGTCGCCGTCCTCATCCTCGTCGGGGGCAGCGACCTGGCCACCTCCGTCGCCTTCTTCGACGCCGTCGTCACCATCGCCGCCGGGCTCCTCGGCTACGCCCTGTACGCCGTCTTCGCCCACCAGTGGGCCATCCAGCGGCACGCGGGCGACCGGCACCAGCCCGGCGGCGTCGAGGCGCTGCGCCTGGAGTGGCTCACCGCCGTCGAGGTACGCGGCATCCGCCCCTACCTCGACCAGCAGCGCGCCCTGACCCCGCACCGCGAGAGCGCCGTCCCCGAACAGCGCGACCCGCGCCGTGCCCCCCAGCAGCAGCGCCGCCCCGACCGCAGCGCCGCCGCCCGCACCCGCTCCGTCCTCACCAAATCCTTCGGCCGGCTGCCCGAACCGGGACACCCCTTCATCGGGCGCCGCCGCCACCTCACCCAGATCACCCAGTGGGTCAACCGCGACCGGGCCCGCACCGACACCCGGCCCACCGTCGTCGTCCTGCACGGACCCTCCGGCTCCGGGCGCACCATGCTCGCCCGCTGGGCCGCCCACGAACTGCGCGAACTCTTCCGCGGCGCCTGCCTGGTCGACCTGCGCGGCCAGAGCGTCGACCCGCTGCCCACCCGCGACGCCATCCTGCACCTCATGAACCGCCTCGGCGCCCCCCGCGACCAGCTGCTCTTCCGCGAGGGCGCCGGCCGCGAGGCCGACGCCGGACAGCTGCGCCGCCTCGCCGAGCGCTACCACCAGCACCTCGCCGGGCTCCCCGTCGTGATCATCCTCGACGACGCCACCGACGCCGAACAGGTGCGCACCCTCATCCCCGAACGCTCCGACTCCCTCGTCCTGGTCACCGCCGCCGAGCCCCTCGACCTCGACCCGGAGCTGCCCGCCTCAGTGCACCAGCTCCCGCTGGAGTCCCTGGACCCCACCAGCGCCGAGGAACTCCTGCGCGCCAATGTCGGCCTGGGGTCCCCCCTGCTCGAAGACCAGGCGGACGGCCCGGCCCCCGGCGCCGGACCCGCGAACGCCGCCGAGTGGCTGCGGCTGGCCGACCTGTGCGACGGCCGCCCCCTGCTGCTCCAACTGGTCGCCTCCGCCCTCACCCACCGCACCCCAGCCCAGCTCATCGAGGCCCTGGAGGCCGCCACCCCGGAAGGGCCGGGCGAGGACCCCGCCGAGCGCGTCCTGCGCACCCGCTACACCGACCTCAGCGAGCCGGCCCGCCGCCTGCTGCGCCGCCTCGCGCTGGCCGGCCGCGCCAGCCTCGGCGCCCGCGCCGCCGCCGCCCTGCTCGACGTCGGTCAGTCCGAGGGCGCCCAGCGCCTGGAGGAACTCAACCAGGCCGGGTTCATCCACAACGTGCGCGGCAGCCGCTACCGCCTCCACGACCTGGTGCGCCGCTTCGCCCGTGTCCGCCTCTTCGACGAGGAGAGCCACGAGGAGCGTTCGGCCGCCCAGGAACGGCTCATCCGCAGCTACGCCGAACTCGCCGACACCGTGATCCGGCTGGTCGACGGAAAGACCTCCACCCGCGCCGACCTGCTGCCCGCCGCCGCCGGCGGCCACGGCTTCAGCTCCCTGGACTCCGCCCTGCGCTGGCTGGACGACGAGACCAGCTTCATCACCGCCACCCTGCGCTACGCCGACGAACGCGTGGACCGGCAGGCCGTCCAGCACCTGCTCGGCGCGCTGTGCGACTACTGCCTGTTGCGCGGCGACCTCTACCGGCTCGGCGAGCTGAACGAACTCACCCAGGCCGTCAACCAGGGCCTGCTCACCCGCTCCGTGCAGTGGCGCACCGGCGTCGCCGCCCGGCAGCTCGGCGAGCTCGACAAGGCCCGCTCCACCCTGTCCTCGGTGGTCACCCTCTACCAGGAGGCCCAGAACAACGCGGGCACCGCCCGCGCGCTGCGCGACCTGGGCATCACCCTCCAGCACCAGGGCCAGCTTCCCGAGGCGCAGAGCAAGCTGCGCGAGGCACTCGACCTCCAGCAGGCGCGCGAACTGGCCGGTGACCGGGGCTGGACCCTCCACGCGCTGGCCGCCGTCGAACGCGAACGCGGCCGGCTCGGCTCCGCCCGCGGCATGCTGGCCGAGGCCCTGCGCCTGCACCAGGGCAGCGGCTCGGTGCACGGCGAGGCGTGGACCAGGTTCCAGCTCGGCCAGACCCTGCTGTGGGCCGGCCGCGTCCCCGACGCGGAGCAGGAACTGCGGACCGCGCTCGACCTGTACGAACGCTCCCAGGATGTGCGCGGCGTCGCCTTCGCCACCACCGAGCTCGGGCTGGCCCGGCTCCACGACGGCGACACGACCTCCGCCCAGGAGCAGCTGCGGGCCGCGCTCGCCCAGCACCGCGAGACCGAGGACGCCCGCGGCGAGGCCTGGAGCCTGTACTACCTGGGGCAGGCGCAGGAGGAGGGTGGTGACCCGGAGAGCGCGCTGCGCTCGCTGGAACAGGCGCGCACCATGTTCAGCCGGATGCGGGACATCTACGGGCTGGCCTGGGCCCGGCACCACTCGGCCCGGGTGACCCGCGACATCAGGGCCCAGAGCACCGGCTCGCTGCGCAACTCGGGCTTCGCCCGCCAGCTGCTCACCGACGCCCGGCGCGACTTCCAGCGGGCCGGGGTGGTGCACGGCGAGGCGTGGTCGGCGCTGGAACTGGCCGTGATCGACGCGGGCAACGAGCGGGCCGGGCAGGCACTGGAGCTGGCCGACGAGGCGCTGCGGCTGTTCACCGAGGGCTACGGCGACGGCGAGCCGGACCGGCGCGGCGCGGACTGGGCGCAGTTCCTGCGCTGCACGCTGCTGCCGCTCGCCTCACCGGGCGGCTCCGAGATCGGCGAGGCGGTGGCGCAGCAGGAGCTGAGTGAGCTGCTGGAGGCGGAGCATCCGCTGCGCGATCCGCGGCTGACGGACGCGGCCTCCTCGTACGTCCTGATGCTGGAACGCGGTCACGGCCCCGAGTCGGGCTGGACCGCGTGGCGGATGGGCATGGTGCCGCGCCGCGGCGCCCGGGACGTCCTGGGCGTGCCGGCCTGACCGTAGGGCCCACCGGCAGGGCGCGCGGTGGCGGCCTACGGGCGGCTCCCGGCCCGGCCGACGGCCGCCGTGGTCGTGGCGGCAGCCCGGGGCCGCCGCCCGACCGGCCGCCGGGAGCCGGAACGAGGACCGGGAAGGACCCCGGGGAACGCCGGGTTCAGGCCCGCGAGGAGGCGGAATCCCGGTCGGCGGCGGCCGGGCCGGAGCCCTTCGGCTCCTCCCCGGCACCGCCGCCACCGTTCCCGTCGCCGTCCGGGCCGTCCGTCCCCTCGCCCCGCTGGGCGCGTTCCTGCTCCTTGAAGTCGATCCTGCCCAGCTGCCGGCTCATCGACTTCAGCAGCACCCAGACAGCCAGCCCCAGCACCGCGAACACGATGAAGCCCAGCACACCGGGCGTCACCGTGTACTCGGTGAGTTTCTTTTCGGCCTGCTCGGCCAGGGGAAGCAGCTCACTCATACCGGTCATTGTCGCGGATGCCCGCGAACAGGTCCGACTCGGGGATGGAGGTCTGCACGCGCGACTGCGCCAGCTCGTAGTCCTCCGTCGGCCACACCTCCTGCTGCACGTCCATCGGCACCCGGAACCAGCCGCCCTCCGGGTCGATCTGCGTGGCGTGCGCGATCAGCGCCTTGTCCCGCACCGGGAAGAACTCCGCGCAGGGCACGAACGTCGTCAGGGTGCGCCCCACCCGCTCCATCTCGTCCCAGCGCTCCAGCCACTCCCCGTACGGCGACTCAAGACCGCGCCCCAGCAGCGCCTCGTGCAGCGCGACCGTACGCGGCCGGTTGAAGCCCTGGTTGTAGTACAGCTTCAGCGGCGTCCACGGCTCACCCGCGTCCGGGTAGCGCTCCGGGTCGCCCGCCGCCTCGTACGCCACCATCGAGATCTTGTGCGTCATGATGTGGTCCGGGTGCGGGTAACCGCCGTTCTCGTCGTACGTGGTGATCACGTGCGGCTTGAACGAGCGGATCAGCGCCACCAGCGGCTCGGCGGCCGCCTCGACGTCCTGGAGCCCGAAGCACCCCTCGGGCAGCGGCGGCAGCGGGTCGCCCTCCGGCAGCCCGGAGTCCACGAAGCCCAGCCACTCCTGCCGCACCCCGAGAATCTCCCGGGCCTCGGCCATCTCCTTCGCCCGTACCTCGTGGATGTTCTCCTCGATGTACGCGTCACCCTGGAGCTTCGGGTTGAGGATGGAACCCCGCTCGCCGCCGGTGCAGGTGACGACGAGGACGTCCACCCCCTCGGAGACGTACTTCGCCATCGTCGCGGCGCCCTTGCTCGACTCGTCGTCGGGGTGGGCGTGCACGGCCATGAGCCGCAGCTGCTTGGTCAAGGCTCGATCCTCGTGTCTTGGTCCTGGAGTCGCCTTCTATAGTGACTGATGGACCGGCTCGGGATATTCCCGTCCGTCCCGCCCAAGACACCCCGCCGATCCCACGCCCACCGCCGGAGGACGCACCATGGCTACCGTTCGTGACGGCGTGCCCGAGGGGCGCTACGGCCGGACCGGCGCCGACGCCGACGCGCGCACCGACCGGCGGCTGAAGATCACCGGCCTCGTGCTCGGCGTGCTGCTGCTCGCCTTCGTCGGCTGGGCGGGCGTCTCCTACATCTCCGGGCAGAAGGTCACCGCAGAGGTGACGGGATTCACGGTCACCTCCGAGACCGAGGTCTCGGTGAATATCGCCGTGCGCAAGCCTGCCTCCGTCACCGGCGTGTGCACCGTGCGCTCGCAGGCCGCCGACGGTCTCGAAGTCGGCCGGGCCGAGTTCCGTTTCGAGGAGAACAGCGACTCGGTGCACCGTTCCGTGGTGCTCAGGACAACCGAACTCGCCACCTCGGCCGAGCTGATGGGCTGCGCCGAGGGCTGACCGGTCCTGACCCCCGTCCCCGCCGGGGTCGGCTCGTGTGGGTTTGCCCACGTCCGGACGGGGTAAATCCTTTCGCAAATCGATCGGCGTTGTTAGGGTCGACGTTTCGATCGCTGATTCGCCCACCCAGGAGCGCTGCCTTCCGGGCGGGCGATGTTTTTGTATCGACCCTCCGTTGTATCCATCACCACCCGTACCCGAGGAGCACCTGTGACCCAGACCAGCGACACTGTCACCTGGCTGACCCAGGAGGCGTATGACCAGCTGAAGACGGAGCTGGAGTATCTGTCGGGTCCCGCGCGCATCGAGATCGCCAGAAAGATCGAGGCCGCCCGGGAAGAGGGCGACCTCAAGGAGAACGCCGGTTATCACGCGGCGAAGGAAGAGCAGGGCAAGCAGGAGGCGCGAGTGCGCCAGCTGACCCAGCTGCTGGAAAGCGCGCAGGTCGGACAGGCTCCGGCGGACACCGGCGTGGTCGCCCCCGGCATGGTCGTGACGATCGCCTTCGATGGCGACGAGGACGACACCATGACGTTTCTGCTCGCCTCCCGCGAATTCGCCACCTCGGACATCGAGACGTATTCGCCGAAGTCGCCGCTGGGCAGTGGCGTCAATGGCAAGAAGGTGGGACAGGACGCGCAGTACGAGCTGCCGAACGGTTCCGTCGCCACCGTGCGGGTCCTGGAGGCCAAGCCCTATCAGGCGTGAGTCCCGCCCGCCCCGCTGAAACCCGCAGAACACCGTGGAATGCCTCCGCGCCCGCCGCGCGGGGGCATATCTGCGTCCGGGAAACGCACCGGCGCGGCTGTGCGTTCCGGTGCCGCCGGGGCGGTTTTCCGCCCCGGCCCTTAACCCCGCCGGCTGTGTGCCGGTGCGTTTTCCGGGAATACCGCGGGGAAGGCGGCACATCCCCGCCGGCCGAGAGCACCGGGCCGCGGTGTCCGGTGGGACACCACGGCCCGGAGGGTGCCGCCCGACGGGGTGGGTCAGGCGTCGCGGCGCTTGAGCAGATAGGCGGCGAGGGCGAGCAGGGCGGCCGTCCACAGGCACAACACCCCGAAGCCCTGCCAGGGCGAGAGCAGATCGTCCGGACCCTGCACCGCCTGCCCGATCAGCGGGCCGGCCTCTGTGGGGAGGTAGGCGTTGAGGTACTCGCCCAGCTTCCCGGGCAGCAGCTGGGCCATCGGCGCCACCACGAAGACGAACGCGATCACCCCGGTGATACCGGCCGCCGGGTGCCGGAAGATCGCCCCGATGGCGAGCGCGAACAGTCCGAGTACGGCCAGATACAGGCCGCTGCCCACCACGGCGCGGAACACGCCGGGGTCACCGAGCGAGACCGGGGCCTTCTCCTCCAGCATGGCGGCGCCTATGAAGAACGAGGCGAACGCGGCGACCACACTCACCGCCAGCACCAGCAGCGAGAACACCGTCGCCTTGGCGGCCAGCATCGGCACCCGGCGGGGCACGGCCAGCAGGCTGGCCCGGATCATGCCGGTGGAGTACTCGGAGGCGATCACCAGCACGCCCAGCACACAGATGGCGAGCTGGCCCACCAGGAACCCGCTGGCCAGGATGACCCCGGCGGGGTCCGCCACGATCAGCGCGAGGTCCGCCTCGCTGGTGTTGTCCCACTCGCTCACGGCCAGGGCGACGAGCCCGGCCGTGAAGCCGGGGAAGAGGATGAGCAGCAGCGCGAGAGACCAGATCGTTGACCGTACCGAGCGGATCTTGGTCCACTCCGACTGCATCAGCCGGCCGAAGCCGGCCTGCCGGGTCTCCGGATCGGCGACGGTCACGGCGGTGACGGTGCTCATGCGGTACCTCCCCGCTTCCCGTTGGTGGCACCGGTGCCGCCGGTCGCCCCGTACTCCACGCTGTCGCGCGTCAGTTCCATGAACGCCTCCTCCAGCGAGCCGCGCCGCGGCACGACCTCGTGGAGCACATGTCCGCCGGCCGCCGCGATCTCGCCGATCCGGCCGGTCTCCAGGTTCTCGACGGTCAGTTCACCGGCGCCGGTCTGCGTCACCGTGCCGCCGGCCCGCGCGATGTCCTCCTTGAGCGCCTCGGCGTCGGGGCTGCGCACCAGCACCGACAGGGCCCCGCTGCGTTCGATGAACTCGTCCATCGAGCAGTCCGCCACCAGCCGGCCCCGGCCGATGACGATGAGGTGTTCGGCGGTCACCGCCATCTCGTTCATCAGATGGCTGGAGACCAGGACCGTCCTGCCCTCGGCCGCGAGGTCCTTCATCAGATTGCGGATCCACAGGATGCCCTCCGGGTCGAGCCCGTTGACCGGCTCGTCCAGGATGAGCACCGACGGGTCGCCCAGCAGCGCGGCGGCGATGCCCAGCCGCTGCCCCATGCCCAGGGAGAAGCCCCCGGCGCGCTTGCGCGCGACCTCCTTCAGGCCGACCAGTTCCAGCACCTCGTCGACCCGCTTGGTGCCCAGGCCCTGGGTCTGGGCCAGGCACAGCAGATGGTTGTAGGCGCTGCGGCCGGTGTGCACGGCCTTGGCCTCCAGCAGGGCCCCGGCCACCCGCAGCGGCTGCGGCAGGTCCTGGTAGTGCCGGCCGCCGATGGTGGCGTCACCGCTGTCGGGGCGGTCCAGCCCCAGCAGCAGCCGCATGGTGGTCGACTTCCCGGCGCCGTTGGGGCCCAGGAAGCCGGTCACCTTGCCCGGTTCGACCGAGAAGGAAAGATCGGCCACGGCGGTCTTCTCGCCGTAGCGCTTGGTCAGGTTCTTGGCTTCAATCATCCGTCTCATCCCGGCTAGTGCCACTAGAGGTCGAGGGGAGAAGTGCGTGGCAGCACATCGCGCACGCTGAACCCGGACTTCGCCGCCCAGGAGCATCACGCTACGGGCGAAGTACCGGGCCGGGCTTCTCCGTTCCTGACCGGCTGCCGCGCCTCCGGCGGGTGTGCGGGGCGGGTCCACCGGCGCTCGACCGCAGCTGTGGGCGGCCCCGGCACGCTGCCAGAGCACCGCAGCCACGAAGGAGCCACGGAATGGCGGACTCATGACCACCGATGTCGCCCCGCTCGCGGGCCCCGGCCGGCCGCCGGTCACCCGGGGCCCGGACGGCTGGCTGGACCGTGTCGAGCTGATCACCCCCGCCATGTGCGGGCCCAACGCGCTGTTCGTCGGCCAGCTCGGGGACTGGACCTGGGACGCGGTGGGCGCCTCCTGCGGCGTCGACCCGTACACCGCGGCCGACCCCGACGGCGAGCCGGTCTATCTGTCCTTCGCCTACTTCCGGGTCCGGTCCGACACCGGACTGAGCGCCGATGAACTGACCTTCGGCGACCGGCTGCGGGTCCGGTCCAAGGTGCTCTCCGGCGGCGGGGACTCGCTGCTGACGGTGCACCGGGTCACGCGTGACGGCGAGGGCGCGGTCCCCGCCACCGGGCCGGCGGACACCGACGGGGTGGACGGGTTCTTCCGCTACGACACCCCCGGCTGCATCCATGTGGAGAACTTCAACCGCTGGGTGAAGCGTTCGGGGCACGACACCAACCACGGCCTGCGCCGGGCGACTCCGGCCGGCTTCCGCGCGGACCACCTGCCACAGGTCCCCGACGCGCACACCCCGCGGCGGATCTGGGCACAGGCACGGCAGAGCGCGTCGCTGCGCACCACGGCGGAACCGGCGCCGCGGGCCCGGCTCTCCCTCACCTACCGGGTGAGCGCGAGCCGCGATCTGAACGGGGTCGGACTGCTCTACTTCGCTTCCTACTTCTCGATCGTCGACTGGGCCGTGCTGTCCCTGTGGCACCACCTCGGTCTGGAGTCGGCCGACTTCCTGCGCCGCCGCGTGCTGGACCGGCAGCTGTGCTACCTCGCCAACGCCAACGCCGACGACCTGCTGGACATCGAGGTGACCACCCACCGGGACGCCGCCGGCGCGCAGGTGGTCGATGTGACGCTGCGGCTGCGGGACGGCGGACTGCTGGCCGTGGCGCGCCAGCGCGTGGACCGCGGCCCGGACGGTACGGGCCGCGGGTGAACGCTCTCCCGGCGGCCCGGATCAGGCCGCCGGGATCCGGGCGTTGACGAAGTCCACCAGATTTCGCGGGGTCAGGACCCGCTCCAGATCGGCCTCGGGAATCACCACGCCGTAGTCCCGCCGGATCCGTGTGTGCGTCTCCAGCTGCGCCAGCGAGTCGTAGCCGAGCGCGTCGAAGGCCAGGTCCGGCGCGGCCTCGAACGACTGCCAGTCGCCCTCCCACACGTACTGGCGCATGATGCCCTCAAGTTCCCGCAGAGTGATCCGCTGCACGGCTGCCTCTTCTCTCCTGGCCGGTCGGGTCACCCCGAGCCTGCGGCCCGTTGCTGGAGGGGCGCTCGAAGCCCGGCGGAAGCTCCGGCCGGGCCGCCGCCACCGTAAGGGGAGGTCAGAGCGCGGCCAGCCCCAGCCGGGCGACCGCCGCCGCGAAGTGCCCGGCCTCCGCGCCGGGTCCGGCCGACGGCGGGCCGAGCAGCGACAGCACCGCGCATCCGCCCGAGCGGACCTCCGGCAGCTGCCGGGCGAGCGTCGTCAGGCCCTGCCCCGGGCCGCACTCGATCAGCAGATCGGTTCCGTCCGCGACCAGTTCGCCGAGCGCCGGCCAGAAGAGCACGGGATCCACCGGCTGCCGGGCCCAGTACGCCGGGTCCACCGCTTCGGTGTCGGTGAGTCGGGCGGCTGTGTATCCGGAGACCAGCGGAATCCGGGGTGGGCGCGCGGGCAGCGCGGCCAGCATCGGGAGGGAGGCGTCGGCCAGCGGCCGGAGCACCGTGCTGTGGAACGGCGCCTCGGAGTGCACCGGCGCCCACCGGAGCCCGGCGGCGCCCAGCGCGTCCAGCACCGCGGCCAGCGGCTCCCGGGCGCCGGCGATCACCGTCTGCCGGGGCGCGTTGAGGGCCCCGATGTCCACACCCGGGCGCAGATGCGGGGTGATCTCCGCCCGGGAGGCCGCGACGGCCGCCATGCCGCCCGCCGGGGCGCCGTCCAGCCGTCCGATCCGGTCCAGCACGATCCGTACCGCGTCGGGCAGGCCGAAGACTCCGGCCAGGGCGGCGGCGGCCAGCTCGCCGACGCTGTGGCCGAGCAGGGCGGCCGGCCGCAGCCCGAGGTCGATGAGTACCCGGCCCAGCGCGTGGTCGAGAGCGAACAGCAGCGGCTGGGAGCGGTGGAAGTGGTGGATGGACAGGGCAGGTTCGGCGGCCAGCCAGTCCGAGCGCAGCGCGTCACCGGCGGCGCCCATGGCCGCGAACACCGTGTCGACGGCCGCCGTGAACGCCGGCAGGTCCCGGTACAGGCCGGTGCCCATGCCCGGGTACTGGGCGCCCTGCCCGGGCAGCAGCAGTGCGGGCCGGGCAGCCGTACGGTGGGGCGCCGGTGGCCCCTGCCGGGCCGGGGGGTGGCCGGGGCGGACGGCGTGCGGGGTGTCACCAGCGGCCATGGCGGGCCTTTCTCCCAAGCGGTCAGTGGTCGGCCGGTGCCGGGGTCCGGCGCCGGGCCGCTCCCGGCCCCCGGACGGCCGCTGCCGAGCCCCTTCCCGGGGGGCGCAGCACCATCGCGGAGTTGAAGCCGCCCCGGCCCCGGGCGATCACCAGCGCCGCCCCCGGCTGCCAGGGCCGGGGCGCGTCGAGGACCAGGTCGAGCGAGGTGGCGGCCGGGGTACGGACGTTGATGGTGGGCGGGATGAGCGCGTCGCGGATCGCCAGCAGGGCGCACGCCAGATCGGCGGGGGCGCCGCCGGAACTCATCCGGCCGGTCATCGTCTTGGGGGCGGTGACGGGCACCGCACCGGGCCCGAAGACGGCCTCGATGGCCTCGGCCTCGACCCGGTCCTCCCGGAGGGTGCCCGCGCCGTCGGCGAAGACCACGCGGATGTCGGACGGATCCAGGGCGGCGTCCGCGAGTGCCGTCTCGACGGCGCGGCGCAGGCCCGGTTCGCCGCCGTGCCGGGCGGCGGCGTCGAACGTCGCCCCGTACCCGGCGATCTCGCCGTACACCCGGGCGCCGCGGGCGCGGGCCGCCCCGGCCTCCTCGATGACGAGGATGGCGCCGCCCTCGCCGGGCACATGGCCCTGGGCGCGGGTGTCGAAGGGCACGTAGGCGGTGTCCGGGTCGTCCCCGGTGCTCAGTCCCCTGCCGCTGATGCGCGAGACCCAGCCGTAGGGGCAGAAGGAGCTGTCGACCCCCCCGGAGACGATGAGCCGGGCACCCTTGCGGATGTTCCGCCGGGCCTGGGCCACGGCGTCCAGCCCGCCCGCCTGGTCGCCGACCACGACCCCGGCCGGGCCGCGCAGGCCGTGCCGGATGGAGATCTGCCCCGTGTTGACGGCGTAGAACCAGGCGAAGGACATGTAGACGCTGACGTGTTCGGGGCCCGCGGTCCACAGCTGGTCCAGCTCCCGCTGCCCGTACTCGAACCCGCCGAACGCGCCGGCCGTCGTCACCCCCATCTCGGTGCTCCCGTACGCGTCCGGTTCCAGCCGGGCGTCCGCCAGCGCCCAGTCGGAGGCCGCCAGGGCGATCTGGGTCATCCGGTCGGTCTGCGGGATGAGCCGGCTGGGCAGATGGTCGGCGGGGTCGAAGCCGGGCAGTTCGCCGCCGAGCCGGGAGGGGTAGCCGCTCACGTCGAACCGGCTGACGGTGCCGATGCCCGACTTCCCGCGCAGGGTCGCCGACCAGAAGTCCTCCGTGCCCAGGCCGTTGGGCGCCGCGACGCCGATCCCGGTGATGGCTGTGGTGGTCATAGCGGACGTCTCCCGGGTCGGGTGAGGATCATGGCGCTCTGGAAGCCGCCGAAGCCGCTGCCGATGTTGAGGACGGCGCCGAGCCGGCGTTCGCGCGCGTGCAGCGGCACGTAGTCCAGGTCGAGTTCGGGGTCGGGATCGGTGAGGTTGGCGGTCGGGGGGATCACGCCCTGGTCGATGGCGAGCGCGCAGGCGGCGATCTCGATGGAGCCGATGGCGCCGAGCGAGTGCCCGATCATCGACTTGATGGAGCTGACCGGGGTGTCGTACGCGTGCGGGCCCAGGGCCCTCTTCAGCGCCGCGGTCTCGTGCCGGTCGTTCTGTTTGGTGGCGGTGCCGTGCGCGCTGACGTAGTCGACGGCGTCGGCGGGCAGCCGGCTCTCCGCGAGCGCCGCGTCGATGGCGGCGGCCATCTCCGCGCCGTCGGGCTTCAGACCGGTCATGTGGTACGCGTTGGTGCGGGAGGCGTAGCCGGTGATCTCCGCGTAGATCCTGGCATCGCGCTTCCTGGCGTGCTCCTCGGACTCCAGCACCAGCACCGCGGCGCCCTCGCCGAGGACGAAGCCGTTGCGGTTGCGGTCGAAGGGGCGCAGCGCGTGCGCGGCGTCGCCGTTGTTGGGCGAGGTCGCCTTGATCGCGTCGAAACACGCCACGGTGATGGGGGAGATGGGGGCGTCGGTGCCACCGGCCAGCATGATGTCGGCGGAGCCCTCCCGGATGAGGTCGGCGGCGTGGCCCACCGCGTCCAGGCCCGAGGTGCAGCCGGCCGAGACCACGGTGACCGGGCCCTGGGCGTTGACCTCGCGGGCGATCTCGGCGGCCATGGAGCCGGGCATGTAGTGGTCGTACAGATGCGGGTCGGCGTAGGTGTGGTCCAGGACCCACTCCCGGCCGGTGTCGCTGAGCACCAGGTACTCCGACTCCAGCTTGCAGGTGGCGCCGGTGGCGGTGCCGAGGCTGACGCCGACCCGGGTGGGGTCGAACCGCCCCGGCTCAAGACCGCTGTCGGTGACCGACTCCCGGGTGCCGGCCAGCGCGAACTGGGCGGCCCGGTCCAGCCGCCGGATCTCGCGGTGCGACAACTCGGCCTGCACCGGGTCGAAGTCGACCTCGGCGGCGATCCGCGACCGGAAGGCCGCCGCGTCGAAGGCGGTGATCCGCCGGGTGGCGGTGCGCCCGGAGGTGATCGTCTGCCAGAACGCCTTGGTCCCCACCCCGCCGGGCGCCACCACTCCCAGACCGGTGATGACCACGCCGCGCCCGCTCACCGTGACCCCACCGCGCTGGACCTCACAACCCGCATGCTCACCGGCTCCTGCCCTTCGTGGTCGGTACGGATGTCCGCGGTCGACGCCTGGGCCGACTTCTTCTCCGAGCGTGCGGTCCCGCCCTGGAGAGCCGCTCGAAGCCGGACGGAGTTCAGCCCGCGCCCCCGCCCATGCCGCGGATCACCTTGAGCATCGACGCCGTGTCGTTGACGTGCGGGAAGTCCTCGCCCCGGGGCGAGGGAACGCCCAGGAAGGCGCACAGCGGCTCCCAGCCCTGCGTCACGTCCCACACCAGGAGGTTGTCGGCGCCGACGGTGTCGATGACGCGCTGGTTGTGGCGGCGGTAGACGTCGATGGCGAACGCCTTGTCCTCGAAGCGTCCCTCGAACAGGCCCTGCCACACGAGGGTGTTCGTCAGCCGTCCCATGCGGGCCGGCCGGGAGCCGGGTGGCGCCGGGTTCCGCGCGCCTCGCACCGCGAACTGGTACAGCGTGTCGTAGGTGCTGCGGTACCAGCTGTCGGGGTCCCGGACGGTGAGCATGATCTTCGCGTCGGGGAAGGCCGCGGCGATGTCCGGGTAGTAGAGCGCGCAGGGGCCGTCGACGGCGGAGGTGTAGCCGTCGAACACGGCCGTCCAGTCGGCGGGCTGCCCGTCGCAGACGATCTTCTCCCACTGGGCGAGACGTTCTTCGCTGCCGACGATGTCGAACATGTGGAAGCAGGCCCCGAACCCCAGCTTCTCCAGGGCGACCTGGAGCGAGGTCGTTCCGGTGCGGCCCAGGCCGGCGTTGATGAGCTTCAGCAAGGCGATCTCCGTTTCCTTGGGGTGCCGGCCACCCGGGTCGGGACCGGCCGGTCGGTGCGGGGACGCGGGTGGCCCGCCCGGCGTTCAGCTGTAGTCCCCGGGAACCTGCCGGGTGGTGACGTTGACGCAGTTCCAGAGGTTGACGAGGCCGATCTGCAGGACCAGGACGCCCAGTTCCCGCTCGTCGTAGTGCCGGGCCGCCTCGTCCCACACGGCGTCCGGGACCGTGTGCTCGCCCTCGCTGAGCCGGCTGGCGCTCTCGGCCAGGGCCAGCGCGGCGCGTTCGGCCGCGCTGTAGCAGGGGTCCTGCCGCCACCGGTCCATCCGCAGCAGGCGTGCGTCGGTGGGCCGGCGTTCCGCGCCCTCGCCGGTGTGCGAGGGGATGTCGATGGGGCGGCCGTTGACCTGGCTGACGCACAGCCGGATGAGGTCGAGCGTCAGCTGCGGCACCCCGGCGTTGTTGAGGACCTTGGTCACATCGAGCAGGGGCCGCAGGGCGTCGGGAACGATCAACGAGGGGTTGGTCATCCGTGCCGTCATCGCTTCGTCTCCTGGGGGTCGGGATGGGTCCTTGGCTCCGGGCCGCCGCGGCGCGCGGCGGCGTGGGTGGTCGCCGCCGCGGCGAACGCCCGGTGCAGCGGCTCGTCCGCCACCTGACCCGCCTCCCACTGCACGCCGACCACGAACGGGAGACCGGGCGCCTCCAGCGCCTCGACCACGCCGTCCGGTGTCCAGGCGGTGGCGGTCAGCCCGGTGCCGATCCGGTCCACGGCCTGGTGGTGGTGACAGGCGGTCTCCGGCGGGTCGTCGCCGTAGACGGCGGCGATCCGGCTGCCGGGCGCGGCCTTCAGCGGCTGTCTGCCGAAGTCGTGGGCGGTGGTGCGCGGCTGGTGGCCGTCATCACCGGTGATCTCGGGCAGATGCTGGTGCAGGGTGCCGCCGTGCCGGACGTTGAGCAGCTGCATGCCGCGGCAGATCGCCAGGACCGGCAGGCCGGCCCCGTACGCGGCGTCCAGCAGGGCGAGTTCCCCGGTGTCCAGGGCCCCGCCGACGGCGTGCGTGGTGGGGTGGGCCCGCTGGCCGTACAGTGCGGGGTCCACGTCGGGACCGCCGGGGATCAGCAGGCCGTCGAGCCGGGCGACGAGGTGTGCGGCGCCGGGCAGCGGAGGGATGACCACGGGGACGCAGCCCGCCGCGGCGAGCAGTTCCACATGCGGCTGGATGGCGAGGCTGACGGTGATGTCGAGCCCGCGCAGGGTGACCGGCGCGCGCCGTGCGCTGATGCCGATCACGGGTCCTGGGGTGTCGTTCCGCGCACCTGCCGCATCCTGCGACGCCGAGTTCATGGCCACCCTCGTCATTCCCGTCGAACTGCCCCGGACCGGGCCGTTCCAGCGGTCCGCAGGCATGGGTGACGGCGGTCCGCGCTGCTGGATTCCCGGATTCGGGGCGAGCGTAGGTCCGCGCCGTGACGGGTCGCAACGAACGCGTGAACCGTCCCGGGAGCGTTCAACCGGGGAAGGCGCGCAGTCGGAACGGGACGGTGGCGGGCACGCCGAGACCCCGGTCACCTGGCTGGCGGCGACCGGGGCGGTGCGGGGGAGGCGCGCGGCGGGCGGCGCGTGGGTCCGGCTACGGCTGCGACTGGCTGAAGCGGAGCATGTTCCCCGCCGGGTCGCGGAAGGCGCAGTCGCGCACCCCGTACGGCTGGTCCACGGGCTCCTGGAGCACCTCGGCACCGGCGGCGCGGATGCGTTCGAAGGTGGCGTCGCAGTCGTCGGTGTCGAAGATGACGCCGCGCAGCTGGCCCTTGGCCAGCAGCTGGGCCATGGCGTCCTTGTCGGCGGGCGAGGCGTTGGGGTCCGCCAGCGGCGGCTCCAGCACGATGTCCACGCCCGGCTGGTCCGGGGAACCGACGGTCACCCAGCGCATGCCCTCGAAGCCGACGTCGTTGCGGACCTCCAGGCCCAGGACGTCGCGGTAGAACGTGAGGGCCTTGTCGTGGTCGTCCACGGCGATGAAGCACTGCGAGAGGTTGAGGCTCATGCGTTCGATGCTAGGCGGCGGGGGCCGGCCGGGCTTCTCGAATCCTGACCGGTCGACTCCCGCTCGACCGAGACTCTCGCGGCCCCCCGCACACTGCGGCGACACCGGACTACGAAGGAGCGGGTGGCATGGCGGACAGCGGACGTGATCGGGCGGGCGAAGCGCCGCACGTGGTCGTCGTCGGGGGTGGCATCGCGGGGCTCGCGGCGGCGTTCTTCCTGCGGGACGAGCCGGTGCGGGTGACGGTCTTGGAGGGGTCCTCCCGGCTGGGCGGGAAACTCTCCGTCTCGGAGGTGGCCGGGGCCGCCGTCGACGAGGGAGCCGAGGGGCTGTACATCTACCGTCCCCGGACCACCGGGCTGATCGCGGACGCGGGGCTGGGCGAGAAGGTCGTCACGGCCTCCGCCACCTCGACGGCGATCTGGACCAGGGGAGCGCTGCGGCCGCTGCCCACCGGCCAGTTCATGGGTGTGCCCTCCGACCTGGACGAACTCGCCGGCTCCGGGCTGCTCTCCGGCGCCGGGGTCGCCAGGGCCAGGGAGGACGCGCTGCGGCCCGCGGCCGAACGCGGCGGGGATGTGTCGGTCGCCTCGTTCGTCGCCGGGCGGCTGGGCCAGGAGGTGGTGGACCGCCTCGTCGACCCGTTCCTGAGCGAGGTGTGCTCCGGCCGCTCCGAGGACCTGTCGTTCGAGGCCATGCTGGCGCCGCTGGCCAACGCCTCCCGCACCCACGCCTCACTCGCCGGTGCGGCCGGATCGCTGATCCCGCCGCCGCCCGCGCCGGGCGAGGAGCGCCCGCCCGGCATCGCCACCATCGCCGGCGGCCTGGGCACCCTGCCCCCGGTGCTCGCCGAGGCGGTCCGGGCCGCCGCGCCCGGCTCCGCGGTACGGACCGGCACGACGGTCACCGCTCTGGCGCGAACCGCGGACGGCTGGCGGGTGACCGTCGACTCCGCGGCCGGCCCGGAGTCCCTCGACGCGGACGCCGTCATCGTCGCCACGCCCGCGGGCCCCACCGCGAAGTTGCTGGCCGCGACGCCCGGCACCTCGGCCGCCGTCGCCTCGCTCGCCGACATCCCCTACACCGGCCGTACCGTGGTCACCCTCGCCTACCGCCGCGGCGCGCTGCCCGCCTCCCTCGCCGAACAGGGCGTCTGCGGCTACCGGGTGCCGGCGGTGGACGGAAAGCTGGTCAAGGCCGTCACCTTCTCGACGGTCAAGTGGCCGCACATGGCCGACGACGTGGACCTGGTGCGCTGCACGCTCGGCCGGGTCGGCGAGGAGGACGCGCTGCGCCGCGACGACGCCGACCTGGTCGCCGTGGCGGCGGCCGAGGTCGCCGGGGCCACCGGGTTGTCCGGCGGGCCGGTGGCGACCCGGGTCAACCGGTGGGAGGACGCGCTGCCGCAGTACACCGTCGGGCATCTGGAGCGGGTGGAGCGGATCCGCGCCTCGGTGGCCGGGATGCCGGGCCTGGCGGTGTGCGGCGCCGCCTACGACGGGGTGGGCGTCGGCAACTGCATCGCCAGCGCCCGCAAGGCGGCCCGTCAGATCGCCGGAGAACTGCGCAGGAAGGGCTCCTAGCGTCCTGCGTCGAGGATCCCCGGGTCCTTCCTCGCGGCTGGCCGAGAGGCTGCCGGCGACCGCGGAAAGCCAGCACCGGCGACGTTCATGGACGCCACCGGATCCCGCGGCGCGGACCAGGGCGACGACCCACCTCATCACGTCCACGCCGGACACCAGGGGTCTGTTCGCCGGTGTCCGGCCCCGGGCCTGAGCACGGACGGCGGGACGCCGAGGGCGCCCACCCGGTCGGCACAACCGACCGGGTGGGCGCCCGCGCGTGATCCGGCCTTCGCCCGCGGCGGCTCACTCCCCCCGGGCGGGGGCGGGGACGCCGGCGCGGCCGAGGACCTGGGCGAGCGCGCCGGCCAGCACCTCGTCCGGGTTCCCGGCACCGGCCGCACTGCGCCATGCCACATGGTTGTCGGGCCGCACCAGCACCGCGCCCTCATCCGAGATCTCCCGCACGGCGGCCCACCGGCCGTCCGCGTCGGTGTACTCGGCGCCCTCCCCGATCCGGGCGGTGACCACCGGCAGGGAGAACGTCTGCGCGAGCCGCACGGCAGCCTCGCACCACGCCGTCCCGGCCGGACCGGTGAGCAGCGCGAAGGCCGTGGCGTCGCCGGTCAGGTCGTGGGTCGACAGCCGGCGGCCCTCGTGCTCCAGCCAGGCGTGCGGCAGCACATGGCCGGGGCGGGTGGTGGGATGGTGCTCGTCGCGCATGGGGGCCCGGGGCGGTGGCCCGCTGCCGTCGGGCACGAGAGCGCCCTCTTCGTAGCCGAAGCCGATCTCCAGGTCGTGCGCCTGGCAGCCGCCCCGGTGGGTCTCGAACATCTCCCCGGCCCGGGCCCTGGCCAGCTCACCCATCGGCGAGGTCTCGAAGTACTCGGTGAACGCCCGCTCCCGGCGCTGCGCCGGCACGCGCTGGCCGAGGCCGGTCGCGTTCATGATCGCCTGGTGGTGGGTGGCCGCGGACACCGCCCACTCGACGTTGAGCCCGCACACCGGCCGGCGTTCCGCCTCGTAGCTGTCGAGCAGGCTGTCGGGCGCGCGCCCGGACAGCACGGCGGACAGCTTCCAGGCGAGGTTGTGCGCGTCCTGGATGCCGGAGTTCAGGCCGAGCCCGACGGTCGGCGGCTGGCGGTGCGCCGCGTCCCCGGCGAGCAGCACCCGGCCGACGCGGTAGCGCTCGGCGAGCAGCGCCTCCACGGTCCAGTTGGTCACGTGGTGGAGTGTCAGCTCCAGGTCGGGGATGCCCAGCACCTCACGGATCTTCGGGGCGATCTGCTCCTCGTCGAACTGGCCGGGGTCGCCCGGGTGGAAGTGCAGCACCCACTCCGCGCACTCCTTCCCCCACTTCGGCCCCATCTCGATGAGGTTTCCGGAGAGGTCGGGGTGGTGGGGGTTGAGGAAGTGCGTGATGAGCGTGCCCTCGTGCCACCACGGTGACAGATCCGCGGAGAAGTAGGCGGTCTTGACGTGCAGCAGCTTGGGCCGGCCCTGCATCGCCACCCCGAGGGCGGCCCCCACGGTGCGTCCGCCGTCGGCCGCGATGAGGTACCGGGCCGTGACGGTGGTGGTCTCGCCGGTGTCGGTCGCGCGGATCTCGGCGACGACCCGGTCGCCCTCGTCGCGGAATCCGACCAGCTCGTGGCGGAAGCGGATTCGGCCGGGATTACGCTGCTCCGCGTACTGGCGCAGGATCGGCTCCAGCCGGACCTGGGGCAGCTTGACGGGCAGCACCGGGCCGGCGGCCGCGTAGGACGCGCGCAGCGCGCCACCGCCGAACGCGTCCATCTCGTGGACCACCCGGCCGTCCAGCGGCCCGTCCCCGGCGAGCGAGGTCAGCCAGCGAACCTGCCCGAACTCCTCCAGCGTCGCGCCCTGTTCGGCAATCGGGGCGTCGAGCCCGTGCTGGCGGTAGATCCCCATCGTGCGCTGGTTGAGGTAGTGCGCCTTGGGTATCCGCGAGGTGTCCGCGTGCCGCTCCACCAGCAGGTGGTCGACGCCGTGGTCGGACAGGAAGGTGGAGGCGGACAGCCCGCATCCCCCACCGCCCACAATGAGAACCGGGACCTCGATTGCCCCCATATTCTTCCTTCCAGAAGGTGTGCCGGGTCGGACGTGTGCTGTTCTTCGGTTTGTCCGGACGCGCGGAGTGCCGCGCGTCCGGGCGGTGCCGGTTTCCGCCCCGGGTCAGGAGGTCCCGGAAACGGCGAGTTGTGCGTTCACGGCCTCGATCAGGGCGCCCGGGGTTTCCGCTTCGAGCAGTGTGGTGTCATCCAGCTTGATGCCGAATTCCCGCTCGATGCGGCTTCCGGTTTCCAGCCGGGCCAGTGAGTCATAGCCGAGCTGGGTGAAATCGGTGTCCAGGGTGCTGAGATCGAGATCGGCCCCGTCGCTTTCGCCGGCGGCCGCGTGCAGGATGCGTCTGAGGTCGGTGACGGTGAATTCCCCGGATGCCATGGAGGCTCCTTCCCATGGGACCCTGCCGTTCGGTGGAGCGCAGGGTGACGGCGGTGCCCGACGGTAGGTCGGCGCATTACGGGAAATCAACTCCGGGACGGTGCGGATATCCGCCGTGAACGGTCACCGGGGAATCCGCCGTGACGCGGCCGGGCTGGTCCAGCGGCACTCGACCGAGATTGTGGGAATCGCTGCGACGCTGCCCGGACACCGTATCCACGAAGGGGCAGGGATGGCGGACAACGGAGAGCGCGTCGCACTCATCACCGGCGGTACGAGCGGAATCGGCCTCGCGGTGGCCGAGACCCTCGCGGACCGGGGGCACACGGTTTTCCTCTGCTCGCGGAACGCCGACGCGGTGGCCGAGACCGTCGGCAAGCTGCGGTCCAACGGCGGCCGGGCCGACGGTGTGGCGGCGGACGTCCGCCGCCCGGAGGACGTCAAGCGGCTGGTGGCCACCGCCGTGGAGCGGTACGGGCCCGTCGACATCCTGGTGAACAACGCCGGCCGCAACGGCGGCGGCGTCACCGAGGGCATCAGTGACGAGCTGTGGTACGACGTCATCGACACCAACCTCAACAGCGTCTTCCTGGTGACCCGGGAGGTGCTGTCGGCCGGGAAGCTGCGTGAGCGCGGCTGGGGCCGGATCATCAACATCGCCTCCACCGGGGGCAAGCAGGGTGTGGTGCTCGGCGCCCCCTACTCCGCTTCCAAGCACGGCGTCATCGGGTTCACCAAGGCCCTGGGCCTGGAACTGGCGAAGACCGGCATCACGGTCAACGCCGTGTGTCCCGGCTATGTCGAGACCCCGATGGCCCAGCGGGTGCGCGCCGGCTACGCCGCCCACTTCGAGACCACCGAGGACGCGATCCTGGAGCGCTTCCAGGGGAAGATCCCGCTCGGCCGCTACTCCACCGCCGAGGAGGTGGCCTCGCTGGTCGGCTATCTGACCACCGACGCGGCGGCTCCCATGACGGCGCAGGCGATCAACGTCTGCGGCGGCCTCGGGAACTACTGAGGGCCGAGGGCGCGCTGGTGAAGGGAATCATCCTGGCGGGTGGCCACGGGACACGGGTGCACCCGGTCACGCTCGGGGTCTCCAAGCAACTCCTGCCGGTCTACGACAAGCCGATGATCTACTACCCGCTGTCGGTTCTGATGCTGGCCGGCATCACCGACATCCAGATCATCTCCGCCCCGGACCACCTGCCCGCGTTCCGGCGGCTGCTGGGCGACGGATCACCGCTCGGCATCCGGCTGAGCTACGCGCGGCAGGACACGCCGCGCGGCCTCGCGGACGCCTTCCTGATCTCCGCCGACCACATCGGGGACGACTCCGTCGCCCTGGCGCTGGGCGACAACGTCTTCCACGGGGCCGGGTTCGCGGGGGTCCTCCAGGAGGCCACCCGTCAGGTCAAGGGCTGCGTCCTGTTCGGCCACCCGGTGCGCGATCCGGAACGCTACGGGGTCGGCGAGGTGGACGAGCACGGCAACCTCGTGGCGATCGAGGAGAAACCGGCCAGCCCGCGGACCAATTTGGCGATCACCGGGCTCTATCTCTACGACAACGACGTGGTCGAGATCGCCCGGGGCCTCACCCCGTCCGCGCGCGGCGAATTGGAGATCACCGATGTCAACCGGGTGTATCTGGAACGCGGCACCGCCCGGCTGATACCGCTCGGCCGCGGTTTCGCCTGGCTGGACACCGGAACACACGACGCCCTCATGGAGGCCGGGCAGTATGTGCAGGTTCTCCAGCGCAGACAGGGCGTACGCATCGCCTGCCTGGAGGAAATCGCCTGGCGCATGGGATACATCGGCCGGGAGGACTGCTACCGGCTCGGCAGCCAGTACGCCAAATCACCCTACGGCCGCTACATCATGGCGATCTCCGAGGCCGGTTGAACACCCGGAACATTCCCGTTGCGACCGCATTCCGACGACGAGGAAAGAACACGATGGCAGACATCTATCAGGCCAGCCGACAGTGGCAGCGGATCAGCCGGGACTGGGTCACCGCCGAGGCCGCCGTCGATCTGACCGACTTCAAATCCGGCCGGCCCAACCACAAGATATCCCTGTGGGACCCCGGCTCGAACGGCGTCCGCTACCTCAAGACGATGGTCCACAACCTGGCGGCCCGGCTGGAGCCGGCCGACTGGGACCGGCTGCGCAACACCCGCAACCGGCACGTGGGCCGTCCGCACGCCGTGCGCTGGGAGGGCGAGGACATCTGCCTCGACTACCTCCAGGCAGTGCTCGAACTCGGCTTCCTCGCCCCGCGCACCGCCCTGGACGGCGCCGCGGTCCTGGAGATCGGCGCCGGCTACGGACGCACCTGCCACACCCTGCTCTCCAACCACGACATCGCCTCGTACTGCATCGTCGACCTGCCGACCACCATGCGGTTCAGCAAGCGGTACCTCGCCGAGGTCCTGGACGACGCCCACTACGCGAAGATCCGGTTCGTCACCGTGGACGAGGTGGAGACCGCGCTCGACGGCGAGCGCTTCGATCTCGCACTTAACATCGACTCGTTCGCCGAGATGCTGCCGCGCACCGCCCGCGGCTACCTCGACCTCATCGACCGCTGCTGCACCGCCTTCTACACCAAGAATCCGGTCGGCAAGTACCTGGACCCCTCCCTGGACGGGCGCCCCGAGGGCGAGGACGAACTGCTGCGGGCGGCCCTGGAGACCGGCCTCATGCGGCAGGTGCTCGACGTCCACGACAGCAGCGCGGTGCGTGCCGCGGTCCCCGGCTTCCTCACCGCGTACCGGCCGGGCCCCGGCTGGAGCCCGGCCGCCGACGCCTGGGCCGTGCCCTGGAGCTTCTACTGGCAGGTCCTCTACCGCAAGAACGGCACCGAGGACCCCACCCCGGCGGGCGCCTCGTGACAGCCGCCGGTGACGCGCCGCTGGTGACCGTGCTGGGCGCCTCCGGCTATCTCGGCTCCGTGCTCACCGCCCGGCTCGCCGCCCAGCCGGTCCGGCTGCGCGCCGTGGCCCGCCGTCCCACACCGGTCCCCCGGCACGCCGCCGCCGTCGAGGTGCACACCGCCGACCTCACCGCACCCGGCGCGCTGGCGCCCGCCGTCGCGGACGCGGACATCGTCCTGCACCTGGGCAAGCACAGCGGCGGCTGGCGCGACGCCGAGCGGGACCCGGACAGCGAACGGATCAACGTCGGGGTGATGCGCGACCTCATCACCGTGCTGCGCGCCCGGCGGACCGCCGGCCCGCCCCCGGTGGTGGTGTTCGCCGCCACCACCTCGCAGATCGGCCTGCCGCCCGACCACCCCATGGACGGCAGCGAACCCGACCGCCCCGAGACCGCCTACGACCGGCAGAAGCTCGCCGCCGAGCAGCTGCTGAAGACCGCCACCACCGAGGGCGTCCTGCGCGGGATCAGCCTGCGGCTGCCCACCGTCTTCGGCCGCAGCCCGCTGTCCGGGGTACCCGACCAGGGCGTGGTGTCCACCATGGTCCGCCGCGCGCTGGCCGGTCAGCCGCTGACCATGTGGCACGACGGCACCGTCAAGCGCGACCTGGTCTATGTCGAGGACGCGGCCGACGCGTTCACGGCCGCCATGCGCCACCCCACGGGCCTCGCCGGCCGGCACTGGCTGGTGGGCACCGGGCGCCACGACACCCTGGGCGAGGTTTTCCGGACGGTGGCGGACGCGGTCGCCGCGCGCACCGGACGGCCGCCGGTACCGGTGACCTCCGTTGAGCCGCCCCAGGACGCCCCGGTCATCGATTTCCTCAGCACGACGGTCAACCCGGCACCGTTCCGCACCGCTTCGGGATGGAGCGCGCGCACCGGGCTGCGGGACGCCGTGGACCGCACCGTGGCCGCCCTGCTCGACGGGAGCGGGGCCACAGGGAAGGAGCCCAGTGTACGGACGTGAAGTCGCCGAGATCCACGACGACCTGAACAGCAGCCGGGGCAAGAACTACCGGTCGGAAGCCGAGTACATCGCCGAAGTCGTCCGCCGCCACCGGCCGGGAGCCCGCTCCCTGCTGGACGTCGGCTGCGGCGCGGGCGGCCACCTGGAGCACTTCGCCGAACTCTTCGAGCACGTCGAAGGCCTGGAGCTGTCGCAGGACATGCTCACCGCCGCACGCGCCAAACTGCCCGCCGTGCCACTGCACCCCGGTGACATGCGCGACTTCCGCCTTGAGCAGCGGTTCGACACGGTCGTCTGCCTGTTCGGCTCGGTCGGCCACACCCGCACCGAGGACGAACTGCGCGACACCTTCGCCTGCTTCGCCCGGCACCTCACCCCGGGCGGCGTCATCCTCGTCGAACCGTGGTGGTTCCGGGACCGGTTCCTGGACGGCTACGTCTCCGGGGACGTGGTGCGAACCGGCAGCCGCACCATCGCCCGGGTCTCCCACACCACCGGCCACGGGGACTCCTCCACCATGCGGGTGCACTTCCTGGTCGCCGACCGGGAGAACGGGGTGCGGCACTTCGAGGAGACCTACGAGCACCGGCTGTTCCGCCGGGACCAGTACGAGTCCGCCTTCGCCGCGGCCGGCCTGGAGGCCGGGTACATCGAGGACGTCCAGGGCGGCCGCGGCCTCTTCGCGGCCGTCGTGCGCGAGGAGCGATCGTGACCATTCGAGTGTGGGACTACCTGGCCGAGTACGAGAAGGAACGCGAGGACATCCTCGACGCGGTGAACACCGTGTTCGCCTCCGGCCGCCTGGTGATGGGCGACAGCGTGCGCGGCTTCGAGGAGGAGTTCGCCGCCTATCACGGCACCGCGCACTGCGTCGGCCTCGACAACGGCACCAACGCCATCAAGCTCGGTCTCCAGGCCCTGGGCGTGGGGCCGGGCGACGAGGTGATCACCGTGTCCAACACGGCCGCCCCCACCATCGTCGCCATCGACTCGGTCGGCGCCACCCCGGTGTTCGTCGATGTCCGCGAGCAGGACTTCCTCATGGACACCACCCAGGTCGCGGCGGCCGTCACCGACCGCACCCGCGCCCTGCTGCCGGTCCATCTGTACGGCCAGTGCGTCGAGATGGCCCCGCTGCGCGCGCTGGCCCGCGAGCACGGACTGCGCATCCTGGAGGACTGCGCCCAGGCCCACGGGGCACGCCACCACGGCGCCCTCGCCGGCACCTTGGGCGACGCCGCCGCCTTCTCCTTCTACCCCACCAAGGTGCTGGGCGCCTACGGCGACGGCGGCGCCACCGTCACCGCCATCGACGAGGTGGCCGAGCGGCTGCGGCGGCTGCGGTACTACGGCATGGCGGACCGCTACTACGTGGTGCAGACCCCGGCCCACAACAGCCGGCTGGACGAGGTGCACGCCGAGATCCTGCGCCGCAAGCTGCGCCGCCTCGACACCTACATCGCCGACCGCCGCGCCGTCGCCCGGCGTTACGCGGAAGGGCTGGCCGACACCGGTCTGACGCTGCCCGAGCTCGCCGAGGGCAACGACCACGTCCACTACGTCTACGTCGTGCGGCATCCGCGGCGCGACGCCGTCCTCGAAGGGCTGCGCGCCCACGGCATCGAGCTGAACATCAGCTATCCGTGGCCGGTGCACACCATGTCCGGATTCGCGCACCTCGGCTACCGGCGGGGCGACCTGCCGGTCACCGAGCGGCTGGCCGGGGAGATCTTCTCCCTGCCGATGTATCCCTCGCTCCCGGCCGGGATCCAGGAGAAGACCATCAGCGCGCTGCGGGAAGTCCTCGGCGCGCTGTGAGCGGTTCGAGCCGAAGGGAGATCAGGTGAAGGCGGAAGAGCTCGCGGTCGAGGGTGCGCTGGTGTTCACCCCGCAGGTGTTCCCCGACCAGCGCGGACTGTTCGTGTCCCCGTACCAGCAGGAGGCGTTCACCCAGGCGCACGGGGCGCCGCTGTTCCGGGTGGCGCAGACCAATCACAGCAGGTCGCGGCGCGGCGTGGTGCGCGGCGTCCACTACACCCTGACCCCGCCCGGCACCGCGAAGTACGTGTACTGCGCGGCGGGTGAGGCGATCGACATCGTCGTCGACATCCGGGTGGGCTCGCCCACCTTCGGCCGCTGGGACGCCGTCCGGGTCAACCCGCGCGAGTTCCGTGCCGTGTACTTCCCCGTCGGGGTCGGCCACGCGTTCATCGCGCTGGCGGACGACACCGTCATGTCCTACATGCTGGCCGCCCCGTACGTCGCCGAGTACGAGCTGGGCCTGTCGGTGCTGGACACGGAACTGGGACTGCCCATCCCGCGGGACATCGAGCCCATCCTGTCCGAACGGGACGCCGCCGCCCCCACCCTGGCCGAGGCGGCCGAGGCGGGGCTGCTGCCCCGCTACGAGGAGTGCCTGGCCCTCGAAAGGAATCTCGCATGACCTCCGCAACGGCGGTGTACGAGCGGGCCGGCCGGTCGTTCACCGCCTCGGCGCTCGCCCCGGCTGCGGCCGACAGCCGGTTCTGGCCGTGGTGGCGGCAGCGGTCCCGCTCGCACCGCTTCGATGTCACACCGATCCCCTTCGGGCAGCTCGTCGACTGGCGGTTCGACCCGGCGACCGGCAACCTCGGGCACACCAGCGGGAAGTTCTTCACCATCGAGGGCCTGCGGGTGCGCAGCGACCACGGGCCGGTGCGGGAGTGGGACCAGCCCATCATCCATCAGCCGGAGATCGGCATCCTGGGCATCCTGGTCAAGGAGTTCGACGGGGTCCCGCACTGCCTGATGCAGGCCAAGATGGAGCCCGGCAACATCAACACCCTCCAGCTGTCGCCCACCGTCCAGGCGACCCGCAGCAACTACACCCGGGTGCACCGGGGCGGCCGGACCCGCTATCTCGAGCACTTCGTCGGCGAGGAGCGCGGCCGGGTGCTGGTCGATGTCCTCCAGTCCGAACAGGGCTCCTGGTTCTACCGCAAGCGCAACCGCAACATGGTCGTGGAGGTCACCGGGGACATCCCGGTGCACGACGACTTCCGGTGGCTCGCGCTGCGTGATGTGCTCGACCTGCTGCACGCCGACAACATCGTGAACATGGACGCGCGCACGGTGCTGTCCTGCATGCCCTTCGCCGCACCGGGCGGAGACAGCGGTTCGCGCCACGCCCCGCCGGAGTTCCGCGCGGCGCTGGCCCGTTCCCTGGACCCGCGGGCCGGATCCGCGCACGACCTGACCGAACTCCTGAGCTGGTTCACCGGCGAACGGACCCGGCACGAGATGACGGCCCGGCTGATCCCGGCCGCCGGCATCAGCGGCTGGCGGCGCACCCCGCACGAGATCGCCCACGAGGAGGGCAAGCACTTCCGGGTGATCGGGGTCCGGGTCGAGGCGAGTTCGCGGGAGGTGCCCTCCTGGCGGCAGCCGCTGCTGGAACCGGTGGGCCGCGGTGTCATCGCGTTCCTCGCCAAGCGGATCGACGGGGTGGCGCATGTGCTCACGCACGCCCGCGTCGAGCCCGGATTCGTCGACACCGTCGAACTCGGCCCCACCGTCCAGCTCCTGCGGGAGAACTACACCGGCCTCCCGCAGCCCCGCTACCTCGACGACGTCCTGGGCGCCGACCCCTCCCGCATCCGCTTCGACGCGCTGCTCTCGGAGGAGGGCGGACGCTTCCTCGACGCCCAGAACCGTTATCTGGTGGTCGAGGTGGACGAGGACTTCCCGGCGCACTGCCCGCAGGACTACCGCTGGGTGACCCTGGGGCAGCTGAGCGGGCTGCTGCGGCACAGCCACTACCTGAGCGTGCAGGCACGCACTCTCGTCGCCTGTCTGCACAGTCTCTGGTGAAAGGAAGTACCGCATGCACGTGGTCCGCATGGGAGTCCTGGGGTGCGCGAGCATCGCGTTCCGCCGGGTCCTGCCGGCGATGCAGGAGGCCAAGGGCATCGAACTGAGGGCGGTCGCCAGCCGCGACCCGGCCAAGGCCCGCGTCTTCGCCGAGCACTTCGGCTGCGCGGCCGCCGCCGGATACGAGGACCTGCTGGCGCGCGAGGACATCGACGCGGTGTACGTGCCACTGCCCACCGGCCTGCACGCGTACTGGGTCAGCCGCGCGCTGGAGGCCGGCAAGCACGTCCTGTCGGAGAAGCCCCTCACCTGGGACCGCTCCACCGCGCTCGACCTCGTGGACCAGGCCCAGAAGGCCGGGCTGTGGCTGATGGAGAACTACATGTTCCTCCACCACAGCCAGCACGAGGCGGTGCGCGGGCTGGTCGCCGAGGGCCGGATCGGCGCCCCCCGGGTGTTCTCCGCCAGCTTCGGCATCCCCCCGCTGGCCCCGGCCGATGTGCGCTACGACCCCGGACTGGGCGGCGGCGCCCTGCTGGACGTGGGCGTCTACCCGATCCGGGCCGCCTCCTACTTCCTGGGCCCAGAACTGGACGTCATCGGCTCGGTGCTGCGGCTGCACCCGGACCGGGGTGTCGATGTGGCGGGGCACATCCTGCTGGCCACCCCGGCGGGGGTCACCGCCGAGCTCTCCTTCGGCTTCGAGCACTCCTACCGGTCCTGGTACGGACTGTGGGGCGACCGCGGCCGGCTCACCCTGGACCGGGCGTTCACCCCGCCACCGGCCCGGCAGCCGCTGATCCGCATCGAGTCGCAGGACCACGCGGAGGAACTGACCCTGCCGGCCGACCACCAGTTCAAGAACATCACCGAGTTCTTCGCCCGCTCCATCCTCACGGGCGCGGACTACGAACCCCAGGCTCGCGCCATCACCCACCAGGCCGAGCTGGTCGACCGGGTGCGTTCGAACGCGGTACGGGTCACCGCCTGACCGCGCGCGGCGCGCGGCCCCGCCGGCCCGGCACCACCGGGCCGGCGGGGCTCCCCGGGTTCATCCGGCGGCCAGGCCCTCCAGCTCGGCGACCACCTCGTACGGCGTGGGCAGCGCGGCCATCTCCTGACGCAGGGCCGCGGCCCGCTCCGCGTAGGCCGGATCGGCGAGGATCTCCCGGCAGCTCTCGGCGATGACCTCGCCCGGGTCCTCTCGCGGCCGGTCCTCCGGCACCACCGTGCGGGCGCCGCCGAAACCGGTGAACGCGCGGGCGATCTCCTTCGCGTAGTTGTTCTCGGGGGTGATGAGCTGCGGCGTCCCCGCTGCGGCCCCGGTCATGGCGGTGGCCGCGCCGCCGTGGTGCACCATCAGATCGCAGGTGGGGGCCACCACGTCCAGCGGCAGCCAGCCGACGCGGACATCGCCGAGTTCCGTGCCGAACTGCTCGGCCGCCCCGGGGGGCGCCGCGACCAGCACCTCGGCCCCGGTCAGCCGCAGCCCGTCCACCAGCCGCCGCGTGGAGTCGCCGGTGTTGCGCAGCTTGGCGGCGCGGGTCCCGGCGGTGATCAGCACCCGGGGGCGCCCCTTGGGCCGGGTGTACATCCACGGTTCGAGGCGGAGCTGGCGGTTGCGGGGAACCCAGCGCATGGGCCGGGCGCCCGGGGTGGGCGAGGGCCGCAGGGCCGGCGGGCACACATCGATGAACAGGGCGTGCTCCGGCGGCGCGTCCAGGCCCACGCGCTCCAGCAGCACGGGGAGCGCGGGCTCCGGGCGCAGCGGCACGATGTCCCAGTACTGGCGTACGTAGGGAACGCCCAGATACGTGGCGAGCAGCCCGGGAACGTAGGACAGGCCGCCGACCACCACATCGGGCGTCCAGTCCCGGGAGAGGTCCAGCAGCGCGTCCAGCCGGGCCGCGGCCTCCCCGGGATGGGGGACGGGGACCGCGGGGACACCGATGGCCTCGGCGGCCTCCAGCACCGGCTCGTCGACGGTGAGCAGGACGTCGTGTCCCGCGGTGCGCGCGGCCGTGGCGAGCGGGGCCATGGAGAAGACGGTCGAGTGGCTTCCACCGGCGGTGAACAGAAATTTCATGGCGAGGCATTCGCTTCCCGTGAGACGGCGGGCCGATGTCGCAGCGCTTCGCATCGTCCCTGACCACGCCGTCCGTTCGCCATCCTCGCCGTTCGCGCCGGCAGGGGGAGCCGGCGGCGGGAAGGCCGCCGGCCCCGGTTCAACCGCACGGGGGGAGACAGTCGAACGGGGCCGGCGGGGCTGGTGGGGGCGCCGTCAGGCGCCGACGTACGCGGCCAGGTGCTCGCCGGTGAGGGTGGAGCGTTCGGCGACCAACTGCGCGGGGGTGCCCTGGAAGACGATCCGCCCGCCGTCGTGTCCGGCGCCCGGGCCGAGGTCGATGATCCAGTCGGCGTGCGCCATCACCGCCTGGTGGTGGGCGATGACGACGACGCTCTTGCCGGCGTCGACCAGCCGGTCGAGCAGCCCCAGCAGTTGCTCCACATCGGCGAGGTGCAGGCCGGTGGTGGGCTCGTCCAGGACGTAGACGCCGCCCTTGTCGCCCATGTGGGTGGCGAGCTTGAGCCGCTGCCGTTCGCCGCCGGACAGCGTGGTGAGCGGCTGGCCCAGACTCAGATAGCCGAGGCCGACATCGACCAGCCGGTCCAGGACGGTGCGGACCGCGGGGATCCGGGCCTCGCCCTCCCCGAAGAACGTCCGCGCCTCGGCCACCGGCATGGCCAGTACCTGGCTGATGTCCCGGCCGCCCAGGTGGTACTCGAGCACCGCCGCCTGGTAGCGCTTGCCCTCGCACTCCTCGCAGGTGGTGGAGACGCCGTCCATCATGCCGAGGTCGGTGTAGATGACGCCGGCGCCGTTGCAGTTCGGGCAGGCGCCCTCCGAGTTGGCGCTGAACAGGGCGGGCTTGACGCCGTTGGCCTTGGCGAACGCCTTGCGGACCGGTTCGAGCAGCCCGGTGTACGTGGCCGGGTTGGAGCGCCGCGAGCCGCGGATCGGGCTCTGGTCCACCGCCACCACCCCCGCACCGGCCGCGCCCGGCCTCTGGACCAGCGAGCCGTGGATGAGCGAGCTCTTCCCGGAGCCGGCCACCCCGGTGACGACCGTGAGCACGCCCAGCGGAATGTCGACATCGACATCTTTGAGGTTGTGCGCGTTCGCCCCCCGGATCTCCAGCGCCCCGGACGGTTCGCGCACCGTGTCCTTGAGCGCGGCCTTGTCGTCCAGATGCCGGCCGGTGAGGGTGTCGCCGGCGCGCAGCGCGTCGGCGGTGCCCTCGAAACAGACGGTCCCGCCGTCGGCGCCCGCGCCGGGGCCGAGGTCCACGACGTGGTCGGCGATCGCGATCGCCTCCGGCTTGTGCTCCACCACCAGCACGGTGTTGCCCTTGTCGCGCAGCTGGAGCAGCAGTTCGTTCATCCGCTGGATGTCGTGCGGGTGCAGCCCGGTGGTGGGTTCGTCGAAGACATAGGTGACGTCGGTGAGCGAGGAGCCGAGATGACGGATCATCTTGGTGCGCTGCGCCTCACCGCCGGACAGCGTCCCCGATGACCGGTCCAGCGAGAGGTAACCCAGGCCGATCTCCGTGAACTTGTCCAGCAGGTGCTGGAGGGAGGACAGCAGCGGCCCCACCGAGGGCTCGTCCAGCTCCCGCACCCACCGGGCGAGATCGCTGATCTGCATCGCGCACAGGTCGGCGATGTTCTTGCCCCGGATCTTCGAGGAGCGGGCCGCCTCGCTGAGCCGGGTGCCCCCGCACCCGGGACAGGCGGTGAAGGTGACCGCCCGGTCCACGAACGCCCGGATGTGCGGCTGCATCGCCTCCTTGTCCTTCGCCAGGAACGACCGCTTCACCTGGAGCACCAGACCCTCGTAGGTCATGTTCGTACCCCCGATCTTCACCTTGGCCGGCTCCCGGTGGAGGAAGTCGTGCAGCTCCTGCTCGGAGTAGTCGCGGATCGGCTTGTCCGGGTCCAGGAATCCCGACTCGCCGAAGTACCGCACCGACCAGCCGCCCGCCTTGTAGCCGGGGACGGTGATCGCGCCCCCGTTCAGCGACTTGTCCGCGTCGTAGAGCTGGGTGAGGTCGATCGCGGACGCCGTGCCCCGCCCCTCGCACTGCGGGCACATACCGCCGGTGAGCGTGTACGTCGCCTTCACCGTCTTCCTGTCACCGCGTTCGACGGTGACGGCCCCGGCGGCCTTCACCGAGGGGACGTTGAAGGAGAACGACTGCGGGGAGCCCAGATGGGGCGTCCCGAGCCGGCTGAACAGGATGCGCAGCAGCGCGCTGGCGTCGGTGACGGTGCCGACGGTGGAGCGCGGATTGGCCCCCAGACGCTCCTGATCGACGATGATCGCGCTGGTCAGCCCGCTGAGGACATCGACGTCCGGTCGCGCCATGGTGGGCATGAAGCCCTGCACGAAGGCGCTGTAGGTCTCGTTGATCATCCGCTGCGACTCGGCGGCGATCGTCGCGAACACCAGCGAACTCTTGCCGGAGCCGGAGACCCCGGTGAACACCGTCAACCGGCGCTTGGGGAGGTCGATGCTGACGTCCCGGAGGTTGTTCTCGCGCGCGCCCCGCACCCGGATCACATCGTGCCGGTCGGCGGTGTGCGGCGCGTCGGTCCTCGTGGCCTTCGTCATCGTCTCTCCATCCATCGGTGCGGTCGCCCACGCCGCTCCCGTCGCGGCGGCGCCCCGGTGCGCCCGGGGCCGGGTGCACCCCGGCCGGGGTGGGCCGCCCGGCCCCGGGGGCTCGGACCCTACGCGGCGGTCACCTTCCACAGGAAGCCGTCGGGGTCGGTGAAGTGGCCGCTGTAGCCGTCCTCGGACTCGCCGGCCTCGACGGCGATCCCGCCCCCGGCGGAGGCGGCGGCCGTCAGCGTCGCGTCGACCTCCTCACGCGATCCGGCGCGGCGGTGCAGCACCGCCGCCGCGAAGCCGGTGGCGCCGCCGTCCTCGACGCCCGCGTCCTTGGCCAGGGTGCCGCGCGGCATCAGGCCCAGCCGGCAGGTGCCGGAGTCCGGGTGGAAGTCGGCGTAGTGCTTGTAGTCCTTGTCGACCTTCATGCCCAGCGCCTCGTAGAAGGACTTGGCGGCCTTCATGTCGGCGACGCCCAGCAGGGCCGCCGTCTCGGTCGGCACGGCCGGCTCCGCCACCGGGCCCTTGTCCTTCTTGTGCGGCGCCGCCACCTTCCAGATCGAGCCGTCGGGCGCCCGGTACACCGCGGAGAACGCCCCGAACAGCGACTTCTTCGCCGGCTTCAGCACCGTCGCGCCGCCCTGGACCGCGGCGTCCACCACGTTCTTGACCTCGGTGGGCTGCTTGACGATGAAGGTCATGACATAGCCGCGGAACCCGGCGCCCGGGGCCGGGGTGTCCTTCTTCGCGCCGGCGGCCAGCGCCTCGTTGCCGTACAGGGCGAGCTGCCCGGTGCCGTGCAGGTCGAGGTTCACATGCCCGCCGTTGTCCTCGGCGGTGGGTGCGAAGGTCGCGGTGTAGAACTCCCGCGCGTCCTTCACCTCGGGAACGCCGAGACTCATGACATCGAGTGAGAGGGTCATCTTCTGCCTCCAAAGGCACGGGTGTGGGGTTGTGCGTGAACGTACACCTGGGCCTGACGCCGACTCAGTTGCCGCTCGAAAGGAACTACCGGATCTCTTTGATGCGGACGTAGTTGCCCGCGGGGTCGCGGACGGCGCAGTCACGTCCGCCGTACGACTGCTCGGTGGGTTCCTGGACGATCTCGGCGCCCCGGTCCTTCAGCCGGCCGAAGAGGCCGTCGAGGTCCGAGGTGGCCAGCAGGACACCGGCGTAGGTGCCCTTGGCCATCATCTCGGCGATGGTGCGCCGTTCCGCCGGAGTGATCCCCGGATCGACGGCCGGCGGCTCCAGGACGATGGACGTGCCGGGCTGGCCCACCGGGCCGACCGTGATCCAGCGCAGCCCGTCGTACCCCGTGTCGTTGCGGACCTCGAAGCCGAGAATGTCGCGGTAGAAGGCGAGCGAGGCATCCGGGTCGCTGTGGGGGAGGAAGCTCGCGTGAATGGCGATGTCCATGCGACCACGCTAGGCGGCGGACGGCGCCGGGCGCTTCTCCGATCCTGACCGGTCCCGCGGCGACCGGATCCGGCCCCGCGCCTGAGGTCAGGACGTACGGGGCTGGTTGAAACGCAGCATGTTCCCGGACGGGTCGCGGAAGGCGCAGTCGCGCACCCCGTACGGCTGATCGACCGGCTCCTGGAGCACCTCGCCGCCCGCGGCGCGGATGCGCTCGAAGGTGGCGTCGCAGTCGTCCGTGGAGAAGATGACGCCGCGCAGCTGGCCCTTGGCCAGCAGCTGGGCCATCGCCTCCTTGTCGGCGGGCGAGGCGTTGGGGTCCGCCAGCGGCGGCTCCAGCACGATGTCCACGTCCGGCTGGTCCGGGGAACCGACGGTCACCCACCGCATGCCCTCGAAACCGACGTCGTTGCGGACCTCCAGCCCCAGCACGTCACGGTAGAACGCGAGGGCCTTGTCGTGGTCGTCCACGGCGATGAAGCACTGCGAGAGATTGATGCTCATGCGTGACATGGTATGCGCGGGGCGTCACCTCGGCCTGTCCGTTCCGCACCGGGCGCGGGGGATCCTGACGACACGGGCGGTGATGACGGCCCTGGCCCGGTGTGGCCCGGCGTGCTGGGCGCGCGGGATCTCGCGCGCCCGTCCGGTGAGGCGCGCCGAAGGACCCGTCGAGGAACGGCCCACCGCGCGTCGACGCGGGTCACCGACAGGCCGCCCCGCCGCGGTGCCTTGACCGAGGCTCGACCGGCGGTCAACCGCGCTGCCCGACATTGGCGGCGGGAGCACACGTCCAGTCGCGGTGAGGAGTGCGGAATGCGCAAGGTCGTTTCGCGGGACGGCACGACGATCGCCTACGAGAAGGCGGGTGAGGGCCCGCCGATCGTGCTGCTGAACGGCGGATTCCGCGATCACACCATCTTCGACTCGCTGGTGCCCGAACTGGCGCCGCACTGCACCACGTACGTCTATGACCGCCGGGGCCGCGGGCAGAGCGGCGACTCCCCCGAGTACGCCGTGGAGCGGGAGATCGAGGACCTCACCGCCGTCATCGGGGAAGCCGGCGGGCAGGCGGTGGTGTTCGCCGGGTCCTCCGGCGCCAATCTGGCCCTGGAAGCGGTCATCGCCGGCGCACCCATCACCAAACTCGCCCTGCACGAACCGTACTTCCGCATCGAGGGGTACCCGCAGCCGCCGGCCGACTTCCTGGAGCGGCTCAAGGACCTGCTGGCGCGTGACCGGCGCGGTGAGGCCGCCGAGTACTTCCTCGCCGAGCTGGTCGGGTTCGCCCCCGAGACCATCGAGCAGTGGCGCGGCACCCCGCTGTGGGCGACCAACGAGGCCAACGCCCACACCCTCCCCTACGACACCGCCATCTGCGGCGACTTCAAGGTCCCCGTCGAGCGGCTGGCCGGTGTGCGCACGCCCGCGCTGGTGGTCAGCAGCGACGGCACCAGCGACTGGCTGAGCGCGGCGGCCCGTGCCACCGCACAGGCCCTGCCCAACGGCTGGGGGATGCAGCTGCCCGGCTCCTGGCACCGGGTGGAGACGGACATCCTCGGCCGGGTGCTGACCGGGTTCACCCACACCCGCTAGTGGCCGCGCGGTTGAAGGCCGCCCTGAGGTCCTTCGTGGCCTTCCTGGGCGACGGATTCATGTGGAGCGGACAGCTGTGGACGGGCGTGCCCTGCGTCCCGACCCCGGCCGCCGCCCCCGACCCCGACCCGACATCCCCGCCCGACCCGGCGACCGCGCCGGGCGGAGCGGACGAACACCCCGGAGCGCCGCCCGGTGCACCGTTGTCCAGTGCGGAGCACGCCGCGTGGGCGGCGCTGCTCGAACGCCTGCGATAGCGGGCCGGGACGGCGCGGACACCCGACACGGAGGCATCGCCGCCCATGCACAGCAATCTGATCGTGGCCAGGATGGCCCCGGAGTCCACCGCCGATGTGGCCCGGATCTTCAGCGCGTTCGACAGCACCGACATGCCGCACCGGATGGGAACCCGGCGGCGTCAGCTGTTCTCCTTCCACGGCCTGTACTTCCATCTCCAGGACTTCGACGGCGACAACGGCGGGACGCTCATCGAAGAGGCCAAGACCGACCCGCGGTTCATCCGCGTCAGCCAGGACCTGAAGCCGTACATCGACGCCTTCGACCCGGCGACCTGGCGGACGCCGGCCGACGCCATGGCGCAGCGCTTCTACAGCTGGGAGTCCGCGTGAGGTACGGGCACCGCGCCCGCACCGCGGCCGGCCGCCCGGCGGGGGAGAGGCGTTATTGAGTACCGAGGACACGCGGACGGGGGAGGCCGGGAGCACCGGGGGAGCCGCTGACACCGGGGAGTCCGCCACGGCGGAGGACGCCAACCCCCGGGTGCCGCTGCGGCGGGTCCTGGGGCTGTTCCTGCCCCACCGGTCCGCCCTGCTGCTCGTCGGGGCCCTCGTGGTCATCTCCGCGCTGGTCTCGCTGGTCAACCCGTTCCTGATCCGCGAGATCATGGATGTGGCGCTGCCCGAACAGCGCACCGGCCTGCTGAGCGCGCTGGCCGCGGGCATGGTGGTGGTGGCGATCGCCAACAGCTCGTTCAACGTCTGGCAGAGCTATGTCTCCACCAAGCTCGGCCAGCGGGTGATGCACGACCTGCGCAGCGCCGTGTACCGCCATCTCCAGCGGATGTCGCTGGACTTCTTCACCAGGACCCGCACCGGCGAGGTGCAGTCGCGCATCGCCAACGACATCGGTGACATGCAGGCCACCGTCACCACCAGCGCCACCTCACTGGTCTCCGACGTGACCATCGTGATCGCCACGGTCACGGCCATGGCCGTCCTGGACTGGCGGCTGACGATCGCGTCGCTGATCATGGTGCCGTTCTTCATCTGGGTGAGCCGCCGGGTGGGCACCCAGCGCCGGCGCATCACCCGCGCCCGGCAGCGCCAGCACGCCACCATCTCCACGATGGTCCACGAATCGCTGTCGGTCAGCGGTGTGCTGCTCGGCCACACCATGGGCCGCTCGCGGTCCCTGGCCGACGGGTTCTCGCACGAATCGGCCAAGCTCTCCGACCTGGAACTGCGCTCCACCATGGCGGGCCGCTGGGCCCAGTCGACCACCTGGATCGTGCTGGCCTCCATGCCCGCGGTGATCTACTGGGTGGCCGGAATGGCGGGCCGGGGCGAGAACATGGCGATCTCCATCGGCACCCTGGTCGCCTTCACCACCCTCCAGCAGAACCTGCTGCGGCCGGCGGTCTCCCTGCTGGAGGTGGGAGTGGAGATCCAGACCTCGCTCGAACTGTTCGGCCGCATCTTCGAGTACCTCGATCTGCCCGTCGAGGTCCCCGAGCCGGAACACCCCCGCGCACCCGACCGGCTGCGCGGCGAGGTACGGATCCGGGACGCCCGCTTCTCCTACCGCGGGCTGCCGGAACCAACGCTGCGCGGCATCGAGGTGACCGTCCCGGCCGGCAAGAGCCTGGCGATCGTCGGGGAGACCGGCTCCGGCAAGACCACGCTCAGCTATCTGATCCCGCGGCTGTACGACGTGGACGCCGGCAGCGTCACCATCGACGGTGTCGACGTGCGGGAGATGTCCTTCGAGACGCTCGCCGCCGCGGTCGGCATCGTCTTCCAGGAGACGTACCTGTTCCACACGACGGTCGCCGAGAACCTGCGGTTCGCCAAACCGGACGCCACCGACGCGGAGCTGGAGGCAGCCGCGCGGATCGCGCACATCCACGACCACGTGGCCGGGCTGCCCGACGGGTACGACACGGTGGTCGGCGAGCGCGGCTACCGATTCTCCGGCGGGGAGAAGCAGCGCCTGGCGATCGCCCGCGCGGTGCTGCGCGACCCGCCCGTGCTGGTCCTCGACGAGGCCACCAGCGCCCTGGACACGCAGACCGAGCAGGCCGTGCAGCAGGCCATCGACGCGGTGAGCGCGGGCCGCACCACTATCACCATCGCGCACCGGCTGTCCACCGTCCGGGACGCCGACGAGATCATCGTGCTCGACGGCGGTGAGATCGTCGAGCGCGGCACCCACGCTGAACTGCTCGCCCTGGGCGGCCACTACGCGGCCCTGGTCGACCGCGACGCCAACGTGACCGAGGCCGCCTGAGCGCCGCTCCCGCGGCTCCCGGGCGGCCTCGGCCGTACCGTGCGGCGGTGCGCCGCAGCGGGTCACCCCTGCGGTGCGGGCGCCGTCCAGTGGGTGCGCAGCCAGGTCTCCAGATTCACCAGGTCCGGCCGGGTCCTGCGCAGCGCGGGCAGATCGGCGCGGTACCCCTCGCGGTCGAACCAGTCGAACATGACGGCCAGATCCTCCCGTGCCGCGCGCAGCTTCTCGATCGGCAGGTACCGGTACCGGGTGGGGATGCCCGAGACGCGCTCGAACGCTGCCGCCATCTGCGGCCCGGTCAGCTCGTCACCGGCGATCTCCAGCTGCCGGCCGGCCCACCCGGCCGGGTCGTCGAACGCGTCCGCGGTGAACGCGGCGATGTCCTCGGTGGAGATGATCTGGACCGGCACCTCCGGGCGCAGCCACATGCCCAGCACCAGGCCCTCGTCCGTGCGGCGCGGGCCGATCTCGTCGAACACGTCGTAGAACATGGTCGGGCGCAGCACGGTCAGCGGCAGATCCAGTGACCGCAGGTGCTGCTCGACCACCCACTTGCTCTCGAAGTGCGGGATGCCGCTGGCGCGTTCGGCGCCACCCACCGAGCTGTACACGAGGTGGCCCACCCCGGAGGCCACTGCGATGTCGCCCACCGTCCTGCCCCACCGCTCCTCGGCCTCCACCCCGCCGGGCGTGCGGAACGGCTGGACGCTGAACACCCCGTGGACCTTCTCCATCGCCGCCCGCAGCGACGCCTCGTCGTCCAGGTCGCCCGGCACCAGCACCGCGCCCCGGTCCGCGAGCGCCCGCGCCCCCGGCGCCGCCGGATCGCGCACCAGGGCGTGCACGGTGCGCCCGCGGCGCAGCAACTCGCGGGTCACCGCCCCGCCCTGCCGGCCGGTCCCGCCCAGCACCAGGATCGTCCCGTCTACCGTCACCGCGTTCCTCCATGTCTGATGTCCCGGCGGGGAATGTGCCCCGCCGGGACGGTCGGTGTGTGCCGTACGGCGCCGGAGCGACCGGCGCCACAGGGGTCGTGGGCCGCGCCGTGTGCCGGGCGGGCCGGGATGGTCACCAGGGGACGGGCCCCCGGTCGGACAGACAGGCGCCGGAGGGGCCCGTGTCGTCCAGCAGCGCGAGTTCCACCGCGATCGCGGCGCCCTCGGCCGCGGTGCGCTGTCCCTGACGGCCGTTGAGATCGGTGGCCACGATTCCGGGCAGGGCCGCGTTGATTTTCACCGGAGTTCCGCGCAGCTCTTTCGCATAGGCGACGGTGAGGGCGTTCAGCGCGGTTTTCGAGGACTGGTAGGCGACCATGTTGATGCCCGCGAAGGGTAGTTCGGGATCAGAATTCAGGGTCAGGGAACCCAGATGACTGGACATGTTGACGATGCGCCCGGCCGGTGAACGGCGCAGCAGCGGCAGCATCGCATTGGTCACCGAGAGCACGCCGAAGACATTGGTCTCGTACACCTCCCACAGATCGGTGACCGCGGCCTCGCTGGGCGGGCCGGAGAAGCCCCCGGCTACGCCCGCGTTGTTCACCAGAATGTCCAGCCGGCCGTGCCGCCGGTCCACCTCGGCCGCGGCGGCGGCCACGGAGGCCGGATCCGTGACGTCCAGGTGCAGTGGCAGCGCCGTGACGCCCCGCTGGGCCAGCGTGTCGGCGGCCTGTTCGCCGCGGCCCTCGTCCCGGGCGCCGAGCAGCACGACGACGCCGCGCTCGCCCAGTTGCCGCGCCGTCTCGAATCCCATGCCTTTGTTGGCGCCCGTGATAAGCGCGACCCGCTCCACCGTCACGTCGGATTCCCTTTCCGTCGTCTTTCGCCGTCGGGGGTCGGCGTCACCCGGGTCATCAAATGAACCGTCAGCCGCGCCGGTCCGCAAGGCCGTCCGTTCACGGCACGTGTGTCCCCGGCGTTCGTCCGTGAGATGTCAGCAGTCGAACAACGGGCCGGTGTAGTTTGTCGGCGCCGATTCCACAGCCGTCGCGCGAAGGGCCGGAAAATGAAGTCTGGCGTCATCATTGTGGGTGCCGGGCCGGTCGGATTGATGCTGGCCGGCGAACTCCGGCTGGGCGGGGCGGAGGTCACCGTGTACGACCGGCTGACCGCCCCGACCGGCGAGTCCCGCGCGCTGGGCTTCAACCGGCGGGCGGCCGAATCCCTGGACCAGCGCGGGCTGCTGTCCCGGCTGGGAGAGATCCGCTGGGGCCCGATGGGGCACTTCGGCGGCGTCCGGTTCGACCTCGGGATGCTGGACGAGGACCACAGCGGAGTCCTGGGCCTGTCCCAGGCCAGGACCGAGGCCGCGCTGGAGGGCTGGGTGACCGGTCTGGGAGTGCCGGTGCGGCGTGGGTACGCGGTGACCGGGTTCGAGGAGACGGCCGGTGGTGTCGTGGTCGCCTTCGAGGGGCCCGACGGTCCGGGGCGGGAGCACGCCGGATACCTGGTGGGCTGCGACGGCGCCGAGAGCACCGTCCGCACGCTGGCCGGCATCACGGCCCGGGGACCGCAATCCACCCGGGGCATGTACACCGCCGAGATCACCGGGGCCATGCCGCGCCCGCGGCCCATCGGCGAGCGGCTCCCCGGCGGCGCGATGGTGGTGTGCACGCCGCTGGGTGAGGGCCGCTGCCGCATCGTCATCCACGACCGCCGCCTGCCGGCGCGGCCGGACACGCGCACCCTCACCTTTGCCACGGTCGCCGATGCCTGGCAGCGGCTGACCGGCGAGTCCGTGCACGCGGCGCGGCCGCACTGGGTCTGGGCCCGGGGCAACGACGCCGCACTCGCCGACACCTACCGGCGCGGCCGGGTGTTCCTGGCCGGCGACGCCGCCCACGATCTGCCGCCGCTGGCCGCCTGGGGGCTGAGCGCCGGCCTCCAGGACGCGGTGAACCTGGGGTGGAAGCTGGCGGCGGTGGTCCGGGGCACGGCCCCGGACGCGCTGCTCGACACCTACCACGCCGAACGTCACCCGGTCGGAGCGAGGTTGCTGCGCGACGCCCGCGCGGCGTCCGCGGTCTATCTCGGCGACGCCGACATGACTCCGCTGCGCGATGTGCTGGGCGAGCTGGCCGGAAACCGGGACACGGCGGGGCAGTTGGCCGGGATCGTGAGTGGGCTGGGGATCCGGTACGCGGTGGGGGAGGGTGATCATCCGCTGCTGGGGTTGCGGATGCCGCCGGAGCGTGCGGTGCTCGGCCGGGATGGTTCCCGGGCCAGGGTCGCGGAGTTGTTGCGTGCGGCGCGGGGTGTGCTGGTGCTGACCGGTGGTGGCGGGGAGCGGTTGGTGTCGGTGGCGGCGGGCTGGGCGGACCGGGTGGACACCGTCACGGGTGAGTGGACGCCGGGGGCGGACGGGATGCCGGAGGCGGTGCTGATCCGGCCGGACGGCTATGTGGCTTGGACCGCGCCGGGTGGCGGCGGTGGTCTGCGGGACGCGCTGGAGCGCTGGTTCGGCCCCGCCCGCGGCACGGTCGGCGAGCGATGAGGAGGACGGACATGGCACGGGATGTGATCGTTGTCGGTGCGGGCCCGGTCGGGCTGATGCTCGCCGGTGAACTGCGCCTCGGCGGCGCCGATGTCGTCGTCTACGAGCGGCTGCCGGAACCGTCGCGCGAATCACGCGGCGCAAGCTTCACCCGCCGCACGGCGGAGAGCTTCGACCAGCGGGGACTGCTCGGCCCGCTGGGCACCACCGAGCGCGCCGACAGCCACTTCGGCGGGGTCCCCATCGACCTGGACATGTTCGAGGAGGACCACTACAGCGCCCGTGGCATTCCCCAGTACCGCACGGAGCGGATGCTGGAGGGCTGGGTGACCGGTCTGGGAGTGCCGGTGCGGCGCGGGTACGCGGTGACCGGGTTCGAGGAGACGGCCGGTGGTGTCGTGGTCTCCTTCGAGGGGCCCGGCGGTCCGGGGCGGGAGCACGCCGGATACCTGGTGGGCTGCGACGGCGGCCGCAGCACCGTCCGCACGCTGGCCGGCATCGGCTTCCCCGGCCCGGAACCCACCCGCGGTTTCTACACCGCCGATGTCACCGGGCTCACGACCCGCCGCCGGCGCATCGGCGAGGACCTGCCCGGCGGCAGCATGGTCATGGCGATGGACCTGGAGAACGGTGTGACCCGGGTCGTCGTGCACGAGCGGGGCATGAGGCCGCGCGACCGGGAATCCCTGCGCTACAGCGAACTGGCCGATGCCTGGCAGCGGCTGACCGGCGAGTCGATCCACGACGGGGAGTGCCGCTGGATCAGCTGCTTCAGCGACGCCTCCCGGGTGGCCGACGCGTACCGGCGCGGCCGGGTGTTCCTCGCCGGGGACGCCACCCATGTGCAGCCCCCGGCCATGGCGCAAGGGCTGAGCGTGGGGGTCCAGGACGCGGTGAACCTGGGGTGGAAGCTGGCGGCGGTGGTCCGGGGCACGGCCCCGGACGCGCTGCTCGACACCTACCAGAGCGAACGCCTCCCGATCGGACGGCAGTTGGCCCGCAACGCCCGCGCCGCCATCGAACTGCGGCTCAGCGGTGAGGAGATGGACCCGGTCCGCGAGGTGCTGCGGCGGATGGTGCGGGACGAGGGGGCGGCGGGGCAGTTGGCCGGGATGCTGAGTGGGCTGGGGATCCGGTATGCGGTGGGGGAGGGTGATCATCCGCTGCTGGGGTTGCGGATGCCGCCGGACCGTACGGTGCTGCGTCGGGACGGATCCGGGGTCGGGGTCGCGGAGTTGTTGCGTGCGGCGCGCGGTGTGCTGGTGCTGACCGGTGGTGGCGGGGAGCGGTTGGTGTCGGTGGCGGCGGGCTGGGCGGACCGGGTGGACACCGTCACGGGCGAGTGGACGCCGGGGGCGGACGGGCTGCCGCAGGCGGTGCTGATCCGGCCGGACGGCTATGTGGCCTGGACCGCGCCGGGTGGCGGCGGCGCTCTGGAGGACGCGCTGGAGCGCTGGTTCGGGCCGCCGGCCCCGTGAGCGCGGCGCGGAACTGAGCCGCCCACCGCCTCCGCCTGCCACGGGGTCCGCGCTCCACCGAGGCGTCAGCCGCCCTCGACCCCGGCTAAAGACCCTTCTGCCACGCTTCGGGACACGGCAGAAGAAAGGAGCACACCGCATGGCTCTGGACCACGGGCGGACCGTTCTGATAGCGGGCGACTTCGGCTCTGTCACGCCGGACGCGGACGCATCGGTGACCCAGGACGGATTCGACCTGAAAAACTTCGAGCAACTGCCGATACGGGACGTCCCGGTCAGCGAGGTGTCCCCCGAACAATACCTGCGCAAGGCGGGTACCAGCGCCACACATGTACGTCTGCTCGTCGACGCCGCCGGAACGTCCAAACTCCCGCCCATTCTCGTCCAGGAGGACGGCTGGCGCGTCATCGACGGACTGCACCGGCTGGAAGCCGCGAAATTGCGCGGCGACCATTTCATCGAAGCGCGCTTTCTCGACTGCACGGATTCGGAAGCGCTCGTTCTCGCCATGAAGGCGAACAGTTCGCACGGGCTGCCGCTGTCCAAGGCCGACCGGGTCTCGGGGGCCCAGCGCGTGCTGTCCGCACACGCCGACTGGTCCGACCGGGCCATCGCCGGCATCACCGGGCTGAGCGCCAAGACCATAGCGTCCCTGCGCGGCCGCTCCGCGGGGGCGGCGGCCGCCAGCGGCAAGCGCCTGGGCCGCGACGGCAGACGGCGGCCGGTGGCCTCGGGCGAGGGCAGACAGCGGGCCGCCGAGTACATCCGCGCCCACCCCGACGCCCCCCTGCGGCAGGTGGCCCGGGACACCGACGTCTCCCTCGGCACGGTGCACGATGTGAGTTCGCGGCTGCGCCGGGGCATCAGCCCCGAGCTGGACGGCCACCGCGCCCCGGCACCGGCCCCCGCTCCCGTGGCCGCACCCGCCCCCGGCCCGGCCGGCCCGCCCGTGCCGTACGCCACCCCACGGGAACCGGCGGAGCGGGCCGACGCGCTGACGGCCGCCGCCGATGCCGCCCCGCGCCGCAGGAACCACATCGACGCTCCGGTCACCTGGCCCGGGGTGGCGGCCAAGATGGCCAAGGACCCGACCATCCGGTACACCGAGGCCGGCAAGGAGTTCCTTCAGTGGATGGCGCTGCACGCCAGTGACCCGGACGGCTGGCGGGAGTTCGTCAGCTCCATCCCCGCACACTGGCAGTGCGTGATCGCCCCGATCGCCGAGAGCATCGGCCGCGAGTGGAGCACCTTCGCCGAACGGCTGAAGGCCACACAGGAGGCCGTGTAATCCCGGGGCCGTGGCCGCTGCCCGGGCCGGCGGATCAGCCCGCCGCCCGGCGGCGGCCACACCACGGCGCCCGCCACGACCGGACGGCGGGAACGCCCGGAGCCCCACGGGGCGCACGGCCCACCGCGAACCCGGCCTGGCGCACGGCACGGTGGGCGGGGCCGCCCTCCCGCGGGCAGCGCCGGGTGCGTCCCGGGGCGCGGCGCCCTCCGCTCAGGACGGCCGCGGCGCTCCCACGGCGGCCAGTGACCTGGCTCCGGGCGGAGAGGCCGCCGGGCGCGGGGTCAGGGCGGGGCAGCCGATGGACACGGCGGGCGCCCGTGGCGGGACGAGGTCGGGCAGCGCGAGCAGCACCGGCGGGTCGGTGGGACGCACCCGGCGCAACCGCACCGCGCTGCTGGTGACGCTGCCCGCGGTCACGGTCACCGAGGTCTGTCCGCCGATCAGCGGCGTCCGGTGGGCACGCGGATCGGGCCCCACCCCGTCGGCCACCGCGACCGCGTGCACGTACCAGGTGCCCGCGGGTACGTCCGGCAGGTGGTAACAGGACGGCCGTCCGCCGGGCACATCCACCAGGACCCCGGCGAGCGAGGGGTTCTCGACGAGCATGGTGCCGAACGCGCCGATGTACACCCGGGCGTTGCCGTGCCCGTCCGGCAGGCTGACCGTCCCGGCCACCGCCCCGCGTCCCGCTCCGGTAGGCGTCCGGACCGCAGGCAGCGCCGGCCCCCCGGCCCGGGACAGCCGCCGGAACCGGCCGGGAGAGATCCCCACCCCGACCGTGAAGCTCGTGGTGAATGAGCCCAGGCTCACGTACCCGACGGCGGCCGAGACGTCGGCGATGTTCAGCGAGGTGCTCAGCAACAGCCGCTTGGCCCGGTGCAGGCGTACCGCCGCCAGGAACCGGCCGGGCGTGATCCCGGTGGTCTCCTTGAACAGCCGGGCGAAGTGGAAGCGGCTGAGCCCCGCGCTGTCCGCGAGGTCCGCGAGCGTCAGCGGGTCGGCGTAACGCTCCCGGACGCACGCCACCGCCCGCCCGACCGGATCGTCCGTCCGTATTCCGTGCACGTCAGCTCCTTCCGTCCCGCCGGTCCCGCCGGTCCCGGCGGTCCGCCCGTGCCGTTCCGTCCCCGCGAGGTCCGCGAGGGGCGGCTCAGTGCCCGGTCCCCGACACGATGGCCGCCTGGAGCCGCTGGAGCCGCTGGCAGGGCTCGATGCCCAGCTCGCGGTTGAGGGCCGCCCGCAGCCGGTGGAACGCCTGGAGCGAGCGCCCGACATGGCCCGCGCGGTACAGGGCCGTCATCAGGTACGCGCACAGCGTCTCGTTCATCGGGTGCTTGGCCGCCACGAACGTCAGCTCACCCAGCAGGTCGGCGTGCCGCCCCAGCCGCAGGTCGGCCTCGATCCGCGACTCCAGGGCCCTGAGCCGGTGTTCTTCCAGCGAGGAGGCCTCGATCTCCAGCACCCGGCCCAGCCGTACGTCCACCAGGGCCGCGCCGCGCCACAGACCCAGCGCACGGTCCAGCTCGGCCGAGGCGCGGCCGTGGTCGCCCGCCTCGGCCGCCGCACGGCCGGCGCGTACCCGGCGGTGGAACACCTCGACATCCGTCTCGCAGGTGTCCGCCTCCAGCTGGTAGCCGTGGCGGCCGGTGCTGAGCAACTGGCGGGCGCCGAGGTCGCCGCGGTCCACGGCGGCCAGCGCGTTGCGCAGTTGCAGGATGTAGGTCTGCAGGGTGGTGGCGTAGCTGCGCGGCGGGTGGTCCCCCCACAACTCGTCGACGAGGGTGGGCACCGTGACCACCCGGCCCGCGTTCAGCGCGAGCAGCGCCAGCACCTGCCGCTGCTTGGGGGCGCTGGTGCGCACCGGCTTGCGGCCCAGCCGCGGGGAGAGCGGGCCGAGCAGCCCCACGCTCAACAGCCTTGACTCACGTTTCATGCCGTCTCCTCACAGCCTCGGAACCGCTCGGTCACCTGCGGTCCGGCACCGACCGCGCACCGCAGGACCTCGCACACCCGCTGGATGTCCGCCGTCGCGACCGTGGGTCCGGTCGGCAGGGCCAGTACCTGCTCCGCGAGCCGTTCGGTGTGCGGGAGCACGACGGGGCGCTCCGTGCGGTACGGCTCGACCTGGTGGCACGCGGGGGAGAAGTAGCGCTGGGTGGTGATGTTCTCCTCCTTCAGCACCCGCATCAGCAGATCGCGGTGGATTCCGGTGACGGCCTCGTCGACGCGGATCACCACGTACTGGCAGTTGGGGTTCTGCGCGGCGTCGTAGGTGACGACTTCGACGCCGTCCACTCCGGCCAGTCCGGCGGCGTAGTGGTCGAGGTTGACGCGGTTGTGCCGCCGGGTCTCCTCGAACGCCTCCAGCGAGGTGAGCCCCATCGCCGCGGCGGCCTCGCTCATCTTGGCGTTGATGCCGACCCGCCGGCTGATGCCGTCGGGTCCGAAGCCGAAGGAGCGCAGGGACCGCAGCCGTTCGGCGAGGTCACCGTCGTCGGTGACGACGGCGCCTCCCTCGAAGCTGTTGACCACTTTCGTCGCGTGGAAGCTGAACACCTCGGCGGCGCCGAAGCCGCCGACGGGCCGGCCCCGGTACGAGCAGCCCAGGGCGTGGGCCGCGTCGAACAGCAGGCGCAGGCCGTGCCGTTGCGCCACCTTCCCCAGGTCGTCGATCGCACTGGGCCTGCCCCACAGATGCACCCCGACGATCCCGGAGGTGCGCGCGGTCACGGCCTCCTCCGCCCGGCGCGGGTCGATGCAGCCGGTGTCCGGGTCCACGTCGCAGAACACCGGGGTGAGCCCGAGCGCCCGGGCCGCGTGGGCGGTGGCCACGTAGGTCATCGCCGGCATGATGACCTCGCCGGACAACCCGGTGGCCATGTACAGCAGATGCAGTGCCATGGTGGCGTTGCTGGTGGCCACGCAGTGGCGGGTGCCGGCCACCTCCGCCACGCGGTCCTCGAACTCGTGCACCAAAGGGCCGCCGTTGGTCAGCCATTGCCGGTCGAGCGCCCCGTTCAGCCGCTCCAGGAAACGCTTCCTGTCACCGACCGTCGGGCGTCCCACGGACAGTGGCTGCGAGAATTCCGCCGGGCCGCCGAAAAGGGCTAGGTCATCGAATTTCTGCTTCACGCCGGGATCTCCATCGTGGCCGTGGGTATCGCGGTCCGGTTTCACAACCGGCGGCAGCTTTCCCCATCTTCCTCGCACCCCGGTCGAGAGCGGCTGGTGCCGTGCACCGTTCCACCGCCGCTCCACCGGAGATCTTCCGTGTGCCGCGACACTCAGCCCGCAATCGCTGTCCGCACGGCCGGAGAAATCGGAGCGCTGATCGGTTCATGAGAATCCTCGTCACCGGTGGAGCCGGATTCGTCGGCTCGCAATACGTGCGCAGTGTCCTCGACGGTTCCTATCCGGGCCACGAGGACACCGCGGTCACCGTCCTCGACAAACTCACCTACGCCGGCAACACGGCGAACCTGCCGCTGGACCACGAGCGGCTGACGTTCGTGCGGGGCGACATCTGCGACGCCGGACTGCTGCTCGACCTGCTGCCCGGCCACGACGCGGTCGTCCATTTCGCCGCCGAGAGCCATGTGGACCGGTCGCTGCGGGACGCCACCCCGTTCACCGTCACCAATGTGCTGGGCACCCACACGCTGCTGGAGTGCTGTCTGCGGCTGGGCATCGGGCGGATCGTGCAGATCTCCACCGACGAGGTCTACGGCAGCATCGACACGGGCTCGTGGACCGAGAGCCAGCCGCTGCGGCCGAACTCCCCGTACGCCGCCTCCAAGGCGGCGGCCGATCTGCTGGCCCGCTCCTACCACCGCTCGCACGGGCTGCCGGTGGTGATCACCCGCTGTTCCAACAACTACGGCCCCTACCAGCACGTCGAGAAGCTGATCCCACGCTTCGTCGCCACCCTGCTCGGCGGGGGGCGGGTGCCGCTGTACGGGGACGGCCATCACGTCCGCGAGTGGGTGCACGTGGCCGACCACTGCCGTGGGGTGCAACTGGCTCTGGAGAAGGGGCGGGAGGGCGAGGTCTACCACTTCGGCGGCGGTGTCGAGCTGACCAACCGGGAGCTGACCGCCCAGTTGCTGGAGCGCTGCGGCGCCGGGTGGGAGGCGGTGCGTTTCGTCACCGACCGCAAGGGCCACGACCGCCGGTACTCACTGGATGACGGCAAGGCGCGCCGGGAGCTGGGATATGTGCCGCGGGTGCCGTTCGGGGACGGGCTCGCCGGGGTGGTGTCCTGGTACGAAGGTCATCGCTCCTGGTGGGCCGACGCGTTCACGCCGTACGGGGAGGAGACCCCACCGGTGCCGGCGCCCGGCCCGGACAGCGCGGTGCGGTCCTGAGCGGGTGGGGGCGCGCACGGCTGCCCGGGGAGGCCGGTGCGTCAGGGCAGCCAGCCGCTGTGTTCGGCGATACGGATGGCGTCGATCCGGTTGCGGGCGTTGAGCTTGGAGACGATGGCCGTGAGGTAGTTGCGGACGGTGCCGGCCGACAGGTACAGCGTGCTCGCGATCTCGGACGCGGCGTCTCCCTGAGCGGCGTGCCGCAGCACCTGGAGCTCCCGGGGGGAGAGCGGGCACACCGGTGAGTTCCAGGCCGCCACGGCCAGTTGGGGGTCGATGACGCGCTGCCCGGCGGCGATGGTGCGCACCGCCTGCGCCAGCCGGTCCGGGGGCGCGTCCTTGAGCAGGAAACCCGAGACGCGGGTGGTCATGGCCCGCCGGAAGATGCCGGGCCGGTTCAGACTGGTGAGGATGAGCGTGCCGCAGGTGGGGAGCCGTTCGTGCAGTTCGCCCGCGGCGGTGAGGCCGTCCTTGCCGGGCAGATTGACATCGATGACGGCGACATCGGGCCGTACGTCGAGGGCTGTTTCGAGAATGGCGTCACCGCGCTCGACCGAGGCGACCACTTTGAGTCCCGGCTCCAGTTCGAGCAGCGCGGCCAGCGCTCCTCTGATCATGTGGACGTCTTCGGCCAGAAGAATGCTCACCGACAGCATGTGCCCCCCGTTGGTGCCGTCCGTCGTGCGGCGTGCGGCGTGCAGATGGGAATGGATCGTCTGTGTCACGGGGCGGCCTGCATCGAGAGGTGGTCGCCGGGTGGTCGGGCGAGCACCGGATCGGCCGGCGCCTCCGCGCAGAGGATGAACCTGCCGTCGGCGGCGAGCCCGGCCCGGAAGCTGCCGCCGATCGACTCCAGACGCGTCCGCAGATTGCTCAGGCCGTGGCCGCCGGGTCCGCTGCCCAGAATGTGGGCCTTGCCGCCCACTCCGTCGTTGACCATGGTCAGCCGCACCGTTCCGCCCTGCCGGGTGGCCGTGATGCTGACCTCCCGGGGACGGCTGTACCGCAGGATGTTGGTGATGCCCTCGCGCAGGGCGGTGGCGAGCACGGTGTCCAGGAGCGGGTGCAGCGGGCCGCAGTCCACCCGGGTACGGGCGCGGACATCGGCGGCGACGAGGATGTCCTCCACCGACGCCATCTCGGACCTGACGCTGAGCTCCCCGTAGCCGCTGGCCACCAGCCGGACATCGGTCAGTGCCTGGCGGGCGATGGTGAGGACGCCCGCGACCTCCTGCCCCGCCCGGTCTGGGCGTTCGGGCAGGAGCCGGCGCACCAGCTCCGCCTTGAGGGTGATGGCGGACAGGCTGCACCCCAGCAGATCGTGCAGATCCCGGGAGAAGCGCTGCCGTTCCCTGCGCACCGCCGCGTGGGCGCGCTCGTCCCGGGAGGAGTCGAGCCAGAGCACCAGGGAGGTGAGCCGGGCGAGGCCGTAGAGGAGGACCCCGACGTACGCGGTGACGAGCCCCAGATAGACGGTGCGCAGGATGCCGTGCCCGCCGATGATCCCCATCGCCACCTGGGCGGAGACGATCAGACCGAACAGCGGCAGGGCGACCCGCAGGGGCAGCAGGTACAGAACGGCACCCGCCAGCGGTCCGCCCATGCTGCCCCAGCTGATCTCGAAGATGGCGAAGGGCAGATGGGTCGCCACGGCCTGCACACCGAGGGCGAGACAGCGGTGGGCCGGTGGCCAGCCCGGTGCCTGGGGTGAGGTGACCAGGAAGGACACCCCGATGGCGATCAGGGCGAGCACCACACAGATGACGTAGGCGCCGTTGGACGCGCCTGCCCAGTGCACGTTCATGAAGGCGATGGTGGCCAGACTGAACAGGGCGAAGGCGGTGAAGGCACGCGCCGTCCTCGGAGCGGGCAACGGCAGGGTCGGCATCGGCCGGTTGGTGGCGGGACCGCCGGCTGTGCGCCCGGTCCAGAAAGTGTCCCTGTGGCCGCCGGCCGAGCCGACGGCATGGTCAACTTCCCCGTTCACCAAGCTTCCCCCCAATGAGACCGCGCCGAACCGGTGGTTCAGGTGGGCCCATGTGCGTAGGCCTCGTCCAGAGTAACGAGCTGTCTCGAACCGAAGGAAGAAGGAAGAAGGCGATTAATCGGTCTGCCGACAGGGAAGCGGGCTCCGGCGCCGAGGGCTCCCGGACGGGTCGCCGGGTGCCGGCGCGGACGGTGCGGCGGGGGGTGGGAGGCGGAACGACGTGCCGCGGAACGTGGTCATCGGAGGCTTCCCTTCCGGTTCTGTGCGGCGGGTGCTCCGAGGGCGGGGCCGCTGCTCGATTCTGGGCCGTATCGCTCCGGAACGGGCAGTGAGAAGTGCACGGCTCGACCATGAAACCTTCATGGTTGTAATCGTGACGAGATCCCTGGGCGCCCCCGGCGCGCCGGGCGCAGGATCACCACGGCTCAAGCGACGACACCCGTCGGCCGGTCTCCGGTCGGCGGGAGCGAAGGGGGACTGGGCGAGATGGAGATCAACGTACTAGGGCCGCTGACCGCCCATGAACGCGGGGTGTCCTTGGTGCCGAGCGCCACCAAGCCGCGGCAGATCCTGGCGGTGCTCGCCCTCCAGGCGGGCCACGTGGTGACGGTACCCACCCTGGTGGAGGAGGTGTGGGGCTCCGAGGTCCCGCGCAGCGCGGCCACCACGCTTCAGACGTACATCCTGCAGTTGCGCCGCCACATCGCGGCCGGTCTCGTCGGCCAGCCGGGCCGATGTCCCAAGGACGTGCTGGTGACGCAGCACGGTGGATACCTGCTCGACGTGGGCACCGGCCTGGTCGACGCCCAGGAGTTCGACACCCTGCTGAGATCGGGCAGGTCCGCCTTCGCGGACGAGGACTTCGGCTCCGCGTCCGACCTCCTGGGGCGGGCTCTGGGCCTGTGGCGCGGTCCCGCGCTGGTGGACGTGCGAGTCGGCAGCGTGCTCGAACTGGAGGTGCTGCGCATGGAGGAGAACCGGATGGCGGCCCTGGAGCGGCGCATCGACGCCGATCTGCGGCTGGGCCGGCATCGTGAACTCGTCCCCGAGCTGCAGGTGCTGACCGCACGCCATCCGATGCACGAGAATTTCTGCGCCCAGCTCATGCTGGCCCTGCACCGTTCGGGCGGTGCCTGGCGGGCGCTGGAGGCCTACCAGCGGCTGCGCGAGACGCTGGTGAACGAGCTGGGCCTGGAGCCGTCGCCGAATCTGCGGCGGCTGCACCGGGCGGTGCTCTCCGGCGACCCCGAGCTGGAATTCCCCGAGGCCACCGTCGACGGCAAGGGCACCGGCTGACCGTCGCCGCCCGGAGGGCCGGGGCCGCGGCGGATGGTGCCCGCCGCGGCCCCGGCCGCTGCCGTCGTGTTCCCCCTCAGGAGGTTTCCGGGTCCGGCTCCGGGGGCGGGCTCGCCTCGCAGTACGCGTCGGGGCCGTCCGCCGCGTCCGGCAGGGTGCCGTCCCGCAGATAGCCTGCCACCCAGTCGTTCATGCAGGCGTTGGCGTTGGCGGTCAGGGACGTGCCGTGGAAGTTGCCGCCGCGTTCCAGGACGAACCGGGAGTCCGGGAACAGCTCGTGCACCTCGTGTGCGCCGGCGACCGGGGTGGCCGCGTCGTTCTCCGCCTGGAGCAGCAGCATGCCCACGCCGTCGGCGCCGATCTCCTGCGGTGTGTCGGCGGGCACGGGCCAGAACGCGCAGGGGGCGTTGTACCAGGCGTTGTGCCAGGTCATGAACCGGTCGCCCGCCTCGTACTGGCGGGTGTGATCGTCCTGCCACTGCTGCCACTCCCGCGGCCAGGCCGAGTCACGGCACTGGATCGCCGCCTGCATGGCGTAGGAGTTCTGCGCGGGGTAGTCCCCGGGCATGTAGTTGTCCCGCAGCCCGGAGGGGTCCTCGCGCCGCACCCAGTCGGCGAGCACGCCGGCGTGGTAGCTCCAGATGTAGGTGCGGTACGCGTTGACGATGAAGACGTCGTTGTACTCGGCCGCGCCGATCAGCCCGTCGATCGGTGCGTCACGGAGCATGTCCATGCCCCGGTAGTAGTTGGCCTCGACCTCCTCGCGGGTGCTGCCCAGCTGGTAGACGTCGTCGTACCCGGCTATCCAGTCGAACCAGAGCCCGGCGCGCTCCTGGAAGGCGACGTTCTGTTCCAGGGAACCCTGGTAGCCGATGCTGCCGGGGCCCATCACGCTGTCCAGCACCATCCTGTGCACCCGATCCGGGTACAGCGAGGCGTAGACGGAGCCCAGATAGGTGCCGTACGAGTAGCCGAGGTAGCTGATCCGCTCCTCGCCCAGCGCCTGGCGGACCAGGTCCAGATCATGTGCGGTGTCCTTGGTGCCGAGGTGCTCCAGGACATCGCCGTACGCGCTGCCGCAGCTGTCGGCGAACGCCTCGGCCCGGTCCAGCCACTGCTGCTGCTGTGCGGCGGTGTGCGGGACGTAGTCCGGCCTCGCCTGTTCCGGGTAGAGGTAGTCGGGGTCGCAGGTGACCCGCGGTTCGCTGGCCCCGACCCCGCGCGGGTCGAAGCCGATCCAGTCGTAGGCGGCGCCCACCTCCTGCGGCAGCCCGGTGGAGCCGTCGGCGAACCGGGTGGGCAGGTCCCGCCCGATGGCGCCGGGCCACAGGCCGCGGTTGACCAGGACGACTCCCTGGTACTCCTCGGGCGGCACGGTGTGGGACGCCCGGGTGAGCTCCAGGGTGATCTGCTCGCCACCTGGGTCGGAGTGGTCCAGCGGCACCTGGAGCGAGCCGCATTCCAGGCCGGCGAGGTAGTCCTCCATGATCGGGTCGTCCTCGGGACAGGGCGACCAGGTCATGGTGGCGGCCGGCGGTCCGGAGCGGTCGGTCTGGGCGATCACCACCGACGCCCCCGCCAGGACGACCGCCACGGCCGCCGACGTCACGACAAGTTTCTTCATCCGTGCCCCCGTCATCGAGCGCGGGCCCGGCAACGGGCCCGAAGATCGGAATATCGGTGTGGGGGGTTGGCCGGAACACAACCACGGCGGAACCGGGCGTGTCCACTTCCCCTGCACGGATGGACTCATCAAGTCCGTTTAATTTCAAGCCTGTTGCGGCAACACCTCCAGGGTGCGCACCACATCGGCGGGCGAGGGGAGCCCGGCCATCTCCCCGGCCAGGGCACGGGCACGCCGGGCGAACCCCGGCGTGGCGAGGATGTCCCGGCAGCCGTCGGCGACCAGGTCACCCGGATCGCGTCCGGGGTGTTCGTCCGGCATCACGGTGCGGGCGGCGCCGTAGTCCGACAACGCCTTCGCGATCAGCCGGGTATGGGTGTTGGGTGGCATGAGCAGCTGCGGAACGCCGCAGGCCATCATCGTCATGGCGGTGGTGGCACCGCCATGGGTCACGGCGAGATCGCAGGTGGGGGCCACGGCGTCCAGCGGAAGCCACCCGATGCGGACGTCCCGCAGCCCGCCGGCCAGCTCACGGGCCGCGTCCTCGGGCGCCGCGATCAGCACCTCCGCCCCCTCTCCGGCCAGACCGGCCACCAGCCGGCGCACCGCGTCACCCGGCAGCATCCGGAAGTGGGTGCCGGAGGTGATCAGCACCCGCGGCCGTCCCACCGGACGGGTGTACATCCAGCTCTCCAGGCGGCGTTGGGGGTTGCGCGGGATGTAGCGCATCGGGAGCGGGCGCGCGGCGGTCACCGCGGGCGGGCTCAGGGACGGCGGGCACACATCCACGAACAGGTCCGGCTCCGGCAGGCCGGTCAGCCCCAGCCCCTCCAGAGCGGGCCGCAGGCCCTCGGCCGCCCCCCGGTCGATGCCGGCGACCGGGATCGCCAGATACTCGGCGTGCCGGACACAGGGCACCTTCAGCCGGGCGGCGAGCAGCCCCGCCGCGTAACTCATCGAACTGCCCACGACCAGGTCGGGCGGCCAGTGCGCGGCCAGCTCCAGCAGGGTGGGCAGCACGGTGGTGGCCAAGGTGGCCAGCCCGTGTCCGGTGGTGGTCAACTCGTCCTGCGGATCAAGGTCGTGGCCCTCGGGGCCGGCGGCCGGCATGAAGTGCCGGATGGGTTCGGCCATGACGCAGACCGTGGGCACCCCGATGGCCTCGGCGGCCGGCATGAGCGGCTCGTTGGTCGCCAGCAGCACCTGATGGCCGGCGTTCTGTGCGGCGGTCACCAGCGGCGCGACGGCGGACAGCGTCACATGGCTGCCGGTGATGAGGAACAGGATCTTCATGACTGCGGGCGCTTCCCGTGAGAGGGCGGTCGCGGACAGGGACGGGCGGGCCCGGTTCGTTCGACTGCGCCCGATGAGCAGTCGAACGAACCGGGGCCCGCCCGCCGGGTGTTCAGCTGGGACGGCTCTCGATGATGAAGTGCCCCGAGGGCCCCTCGCCGTGAGCCGAGACCCTCAGACCGGCCTCGGCCGCCAGCACCCGGAACTCCTCCAGACTGCGCGGGCGCCCGCCGGTCATCACCATCAGCAGCAGCCCGCCCTTGCCGGCCGCCCGGTCCGCGGAGACCCCGCCGACCACCACGACCCGCCCGTGCGGAGCGGCGGCCTCGGCGCACCGGCGCAGCAGCCGTGTGGCCTCCTCGTCCGGCCAGTCCAGCAGCACCGACTGGATCAGATACACATCGGCCCCGGCCGGCAGCGGCTCGAAGAAGCTCTGCGGGCTGACGGTGACCCGGTCGGCCACCCCCGCCGGACCGAGGATCTCCGCCGAACGGGCCACGGTGCGGGGCAGATCGACCAGCGTGCCGCGTACCCCGGGGCGCGCGCGCAGGATGCCGGCCAGCATCGCGCCGGTGCCGCCGCCGACATCGACCACATGACCGACGTCCTCCCAGTCGTCGTGGACCAGGATCGCCGGGTCCGGCACATGGCGGCCCTCGACCATCATCGCGTCATAGCTGTCCGCGAGACCGGGATGGGCGTCCAGGTCCTCCCAGAACGGCAGCCCGTACACCGACCCGTAGGTGGGACGTCCGGTGCGCACCGCCTCCAGCAGACCGGTCCAGGCCCCGGCGATCCGGCCGCCGTGGCCGTCGAGGTGGAGACCGCCGCGCAGCGGGCCCGGCTCGAGGAAGATCCGGGACGCCTCATTCAGGGTGAACCGGTTCTCGGCCGGCTCCTCGAACAGGCCCTTACCGGCCAGATGACGCAGCACCCGGGCCAGGGACTCGCCGTGACAGCCGACCTTCCGGGCCAGTTCGCCCACCTCCGTGACGCCCTGTGCCATGTGCTCGGCGACGCCCAGGGTCACCGCCACGCGCAGGCTCCAGGGGGTCGCCAAGTCACTCAGCGCCCACAGATCCACATTGTCCGACACTCGATACCTCCAGGGTCATTGGGGCGTGCCGTGTCAAGACAGTAGAGAGCGTTATGGCGGCCCCACCACTGAATCCCGGAAAGCGCGTTCAACTGAGGAGCGGCGGCAAAACGGAAAGTTGTGGGCGGCAGGGGGCCGTCCTATCGTCGGGCATCCCGAGGACACGAATTCCGGAGGTAATCCCATGCCCACAGGGCCCGCTGCGCGTGACCTGACCGCCGCCTACTCGCTGCTCGATCTGATTCAGGGATCGGTGATAACCCAGGCGATCTCCGTCGCGGCCCGGCTCGGCATTGCCGACGTCCTCGCCGAAGGCCCGCTGCCGGCCACGGAAATCGCCAAGCGGGTCGGTTCCGACCCGGAGGCGACCCACCGGCTGCTGCGCACGCTCTCCGGCTATTCGGTCTTCACTTTCCAGCCCGACGGTGCCTACGCCCTGACCCCGATGGGCCAGGCGCTGCGCGAGGACGCCCCGGATTCCATGCGCGGACTCGCCATGCTGATGAGCAACCCGCTGCACTGGGAGGAATTCGGACACCTGATGTCCTCGGTGCGCACCGGTGAGGCCAACCTGCCGAAGCTGCGCGGTCAGGGCGCCTACGAATTTCTGATGTCGAATCCCGAGTATGCCGCCGAGTTCTTCGGCGGCATGCGCAGCATGTCCGAATCGGAATGCGATCCGATCGTCGCCGCCTATGACTTCTCCTCGTTCGGGACCATCGTGGACGTCGTCGGCGGACGCGGCACCCTGCTTTCCGCAATCCTGAAGCAGGCCACCGATGCGCGCGGCATCCTGTTCGACTCCGAAGTCGCCACCGCGGACGCCCCGGCGGTGTTCCAGGACGCGGGCGTGGCGGACCGGATCACGGTCGAGACCGGCGGCTATTTCGACAAACTCCCGGCGGGCGCGGACGCCTATGTGCTCAAGCACATCCTGCACGACTTCTCGGAGTCCGACTGCGTCACGATGCTGAAGAACGTCCGGGAGGCCATCGCCCCCGGCGGCAAGATGCTGGTCATCGAGTACGTGCTGACCGAGAACAACGAGCGGCACCTGGGCAACATCATCGACCTGTGGCTCCTGCTGCTGCTCGGCGCCAAGGAGCGCACCCTGCCGCAGTACACCGAACTGTTCGCCAAGGCCGGCCTGAAGGTCACCGGTTCGGTGAGCACCGGCTCGCCCGTCTCCGTCATCGAGGCCGTCCCGGTCTGACGCCGCCCCGCGCCGGGTGTCCCACGGCCGAGCGCCCGACGCCCGACGCCCGGCGCCCACCCCGTTCACCACCGCCCGCCGGCCGCACTCGTAGCGAAGGACAGCACGTGGATACAGATGTGATCGTGGTGGGCGCAGGGCCCACCGGTCTGATGCTCGCCGCCGAACTCAGGCTCGGCGGCGCCGAGGTCGTCGTCGTCGAGCGGCGCGCCGAGCGCAGCTGGGAATCGCGCGGCATCGGGTTCACCGCCCGCGCCGCCGAGATCCTCCAGCAGCGCGGACTGCTGGAACGGCTGGAGAACACCGAGATCACCCGGCAGGGACACTTCGGCGGCATCCCCATCGACTACGGGATCCTGGAGGGCTCCCACTTCGGCGTCCGCGGCGCGCCCCAGTACCGCATCGAGGAGATGCTGGAGGAACGGGTGCTGGAGCTGGGCGCCTCGGTGCGCCGCGGCTACGAGATGACGGGTCTGGCCGCCACCGGTGACGGCGTGACCGTCACCGTCGAGGGCCCGGACGGCCGCGCCGAGATCGCCGCCCGCTATCTGGTGGGCTGCGACGGTGGCCACAGCACCGTCAGGAAGCTCGGCGGCTTCGGCTTCCCCGGTTCCGACGCCACCCGCGAGATGTACCTGGCCGATGTCACCGGCTGCGACATCCGGCCGCGGCCGATCGGCGAACTGCTCCCCAACGGCATGGTGATGGCCGCGCCGGTGGAGGAGGACTGGTTCCGCATCATCGTGTGCGAGAACGGCAACCCCCCGGACAAGGAACGCCGGGCCGGGTTCGGCGATGTGGCCGACGCCTGGCAGCGGCTGACCGGCGACTCCATCCACGGCGGGCGGGCCCGCTGGGTCAGCAGCTTCACCGACGCCACCCGCCAGGCCGACGCGTACCGGCGCGGCCGGGTGCTGCTGGCGGGGGACGCCGCCCACATCCATCTCCCGGCAGGCGGGCAGGGGCTGAGCATCGGCGTGCAGGACGCCGTCAACCTCGGCTGGAAGCTGGCCGCCACACTCCGCGGCCACGCCCCGGCCGGCCTCCTGGACACCTACCACAGCGAACGGCACCCCGTGGGCGAGCGGGTGTTGCGCAACACCCGCGCCCAGGGGACGCTCAACCTCACCGGCAAGCCCGCCGAGCCGCTGCGGACCGTGATGGCCGAGCTGCTCGCCCTACCGGCGGTGGCCCGGCATCTGTCCGGCATGGTCAGTGGGTTCGACATCCGCTACGAGGTCGGCGAGCGCCGCCACCCGCTGGCCGGCGGCCGGATGCCCGACCGTGAACTGGCCCTCACCGACGGCGGCCGGGAGCGGAGCGCGAGCCTGCTGCACACCGCCCGCGGCGTCCTCATCACCGCCGACGCCTCCGGCCGCACCGCCCGCCGGGCCGCACCGTGGTCCGGCCGGGTCGACGTGGTGCGGGTGACGGCCTTCCCCGCCGGGCCCGAGGAACACGGCGCCGCCACCGAATCGGTGCTCGTCCGCCCCGACGGCTACATCGCCTGGGCCGCGCCGGGCGACAGCCGGCTGACCGAGGCCCTGGAGCGCTGGTTCGGACCGGCCGCGGCCGGCGGAGAACCCCGCGACGCCGGCCACCTCGCCTCCACCCGTTAGCCGTTCCGCAACGCAGAGGAGAAGACACGTGACCACGAGCGCGGTGCGCACAACGGAACACACGGTGGACGTCGCGGCCCCCGCGGAGCAGGTGTACGCGCTGCTCGCGGACGTGGACCAGTGGCCCGAGATCTTCCCCCCGACCGTGCACGCCGAGTGCGTCGAGCGGAACGGGAACACGGAACTGATCCGGCTCTGGGCGACCGCCAACGGCACCCCCAAGACCTGGACCTCCCAGCGCGTGCACACCCCGGAACGCGGCAGCATCACCTTCCGCCAGGAACGCTCGCAGCACCCGGTCGGCGGCATGGGCGGGGAGTGGATCGTGGAACCGCTCTCCGCCACCGGCTGCCGGGTCCGCCTGCTGCACGACTTCTTCGCGGCGAGCGAGGACCCGGCCGACCTGGACTGGATCAGCCGGGCCGTCGACCGCAACAGCGGCTCCGAACTGGCGGCCCTGCGCGACCGGGCCGAACTCGCCGGACCCGACCAGCTGCTCACCTTCGAGGACACGGTGACCGTGGACGGCGGCGCCAAGGACGTCTACGACTTCCTCAACGAGGCCCGGGAGTGGCCGCGCCGGCTGCCACACGTCGCCCGGGTGCGGCTCACCGAGGACACCCCGGGCCTGCAGACCCTGGAGATGGACACCAGCACCAAGGACGGCTCGGTGCACACCACCAGCTCCGTCCGGGTGTGCCGTCCGCACAGCGGCATCGTCTACAAGCAGCACGTCCTGCCCGCGCTGCTGAGCCTGCACACCGGACGCTGGCTGATCGAGGAACACACCGCGGGCGCGGTGACCGTCACCTCGCGGCACACCGTACGGATCAACACGGCCCGCATCGCCGAGGTTCTCGGCCAGGACGCCGACGCGGACACGGCGCGCACCATGGTCCGCAAGGCCCTCAGCGGCAACAGCCTGGCCACCCTGCACGCCGCGAAGTCCTTCGCCGAGGGCTCGGCCACCGGGCACCCGAGGTCGTGACCCGGCCCGGGACGGCCGCACCGGTCGTCGTCGTCGGAGCCGGGCCGGTCGGACTGCTGCTCGCCTGCGAACTGCGGGCGGCCGGGGTGCCGGTGGTCCTTGTGGAACGGCTGGCCCGCCCGATGACGGAATCGCGGGCCGGGCAGCTCTCCTCGCTCACGGCCGAGCTGCTGCACGAACGCGGCTTCGGCGCGCTGCTCGACAGCGCCGGACACGAGCCACGCGCCCACTTCGGCGGGGTGGGGCTCGACCTGTCCGGCCTGGACAGCCCGTTCGCCGGCCAGTGGAAGGTGCCCCAGTACCGGACCGAGGCCGCGCTGGGCGAACGGGCCCGGGAACGGGGCGCCACGGTGCTGCGGGAGACCGAACTCACCGGGCTGGACGCCCCGGAGGGGGACGAGGGCCCGCTGATGTGCGAGGTCAGGGATCCCGGCGGAGTACGCCGGATCGCGGCCCGGTACGTGGTCGGCTGCGACGGTGCCGGCAGCACCGTGCGCCGGCTGGCCGGATTCCCCGTCACGGCCACCGCCGCGACCCGGGAACTGCTGCGGGCCGATGTGACCGGAGTGCGGATCCGGGACCGCCGGTTCGAGCGGCTGCCCGGCGGACTCGCGGTGGCCGCGACCCGCGAGGGCGTGACCCGCGTCATGATGCACGCCGCAGGCCGGCCGGTGACCGCGCGCACCGAACCGCCCGGCTTCGACGAAGTCGTACGGCGCTGGGCCGAGGTGACCGGCGAGGACATCTCCGGCGGGACGCCCGTGTGGCTGGACGCCTTCGACAACGCCCGCGGCCAGGCGGACCGTTACCGCAGAGGCCGGGTGCTGCTGGCCGGCGACGCCGCGCACTGGCACCTGCCGATCGGCGGCCAGGCCCTGAACACCGGCCTCCAGGACGCGGTCAACCTGGGCTGGAAGCTGGCCGCCACGGTCAACGGCTGGGCCGCACCCGGCCTGCTCGACAGCTACCACGCGGAGCGGCACCCGGTCGCGGCCCGTGTCCTGACCCATGTGACGGCCCAGGAACTCCTGCTGCTCGGCGGCGCCGCGGCCGATCCGCTGCTCGCCGTCCTGACCGAACTGACCGGACTGCCGGGCGTCCACACCCAGCTGGCCGCCACCGCCGCCAACCTCGAGGACCGGTACGGCCGGCCCGGCACCCGGATCACCGGCCGGCGCCTCGCCCACCTGCGGCTGCGCACCGGCACGGGGCCCCTGCGGACCACGGGCCCGCGACCGGTCCTGGTCCGGCTCACCCCTGCGGCACCCGGCCCCGACACACCCGGCCCCGACACACCCGGTCCCGACCCGTACGGGCCGGACACGGACGGGCTCGGCCGGTACGGCGTACCGGTGCGGCACGCGATCGACGAAGACGGTTCCCTCCCCGGAATCACCACTCTCCTCCTGCGTCCCGACGGCTACGTCGCCTGGGCCGACGACAGCGAGGAAGACCTGGACCAGGCAGTGGCCACACTGCTGGACGCGGAAGGTAGGAAGCGAAATGCAAGCCTTTGACGCCGATGTCATCGTGGTGGGGGGCGGCCCCACCGGGCTCATGCTCGCCGGAGAACTGCGCCTGGCCAACGTCCGCACCATCGTGCTGGACCGGCTGGCCGAACCCATGAAGCAGTCACGTGCCCTGGGGTTCTCCGCCCGCGCCATCGAGGAGTTCGACCAGCGCGGCCTGCTGCCGCGCTTCGGCGAACTGCACACCATCCCGATGGGCCACTTCGGCGGACTGCCCATCGACTTCCGGGTGGTGGAGGGCGGTTCGTACGGCGCGCGGGGCAAGCCCCAGTCCCTCACCGAGGGGGTTCTGGCCGGCTGGGCCGCCGAGCGGGGCGCCGAGGTGTACCGCGAGCACGAGGTCACCGGGCTCACCCAGGACGAGGACGGCGTCACCCTCGACGTCACCACCCCGGAGGGCCCCCGACAACTGCGCGCCCGCTACGTCGCCGGCTGCGACGGCGGGCGCAGCAGCGTCCGCAAGCTGGCCGGCGTGGACTTCCCCGGCACCGACCCGACCATCGAGCTGTGGTTCGCGGACGTGGCCGGCTGCGAGCTGCGCCCGCGGTTCTCCGGTGAACGGGTGCCGGGCGGCATGGTCATGGTGCTGCCGATGGGCCCGCACATGAACCGGGTCGTCGTCTACGAGCGCGACGGCGTCCGCAAGGGCGAGGGCGCCCCGGAGTTCGCCGAGGTCGCCGCCGCCTGGAACCGGCTCACCGGCGAGGACATCAGCGCCGGCAAGCCGCTGTGGACCAGCTTCACCACCGACGCCAGCCGCCAGGCCGCCGAATACCGCAAGGGCCGGGTCTTCCTGGCCGGCGACGCCGCGCACATCCATCTGCCGGTCGGCGCCCAGGGCATGAGCGCGGGCATCGGCGACGCCATGAACCTGGGCTGGAAACTCGCCGCGACCCTGCACGGCCACGCGCCGGACGGCCTGCTGGACACCTACCACGCCGAGCGGCACCCGGTCGGCGCGCGCATCCTGGCCAACACCCTGGCCCAGCGCGTCCTGTACCTGAGCGGCGACGAACTGGACCCGCTGCGCGAGGTGATGACCGAGCTGCTGGCTCACGAGGAGGCCCAGAAGCTGCTGGTCGGCATGGTCACCGGCCTGGACATCCGCTACCCGGCCGGCGACGGGGAGCACCCGCTGCTCGGCCGGCGGCTGCCGGACACCGAACTGACCGGCGACCTGCCCGCGGGCACCTCCACCGCCTTCCAGCTGCTGCACGAGGGACGCGGCGTGCTGCTCGACCTGCGGGGCGACGAGACGGTGCGCGCCGCTGCCGCCCCGTGGCGGGACCGGATCGGCATCGTCACCGGCAAGGCCGCGGCGGGCGCGCTCGCCGACGTCGAGGCCGCGCTGGTGCGGCCGGACGGCTACGTCGCCTGGATCGGCTCCGGCGGGTCGGGTACGGCCGGTCTCGAAGAGGCACTCGGGCGCTGGTTCGGCGCGCCCGCGGAGAGCGGGCGCGGGTAGCGGGCCGAGCCCGCGGCCACACCACCGGCGGCCACCCACCGGCGGCGACACCACCACAAGGAGTGCGAGGAGAGCATGCCCTTCATCGATCCCGAACTCGGTCATCTGACCGTGATCAACCTGTTCAAGACGGACGCGCCGGAACGGGTGGACACCCTCGTCCGCGAGATGCGGTCCATCGTCGACACCGCCGACTTCCCCGGCTGGATCTCCAGCACCGTGCACCGGGGACAGCAGAAGATGGGGACCGCGAACTTCATTCAGTGGCGCGGCAAGCAGGACCTGGAATCGCGCTACGACGGCGCCGAGTTCAAGCACCGTACGGTGCCGGTGTTCCACGAGATCACCACCTTCATCCGGCTCATGCAGACCGAGGTGGAGAGCGCCCAGCGGCACCCGGCGCTCGGCGACGCCACCGAACTCTCCCCGGACCGCGACGACTACACGGTCATCGAGGTCCTGGGGGTGGCGCCGGGCGACCAGAAGAGCCTGATCGAGACGGTGGGCGCGGCGCACAGCTGGTTGGTGGACGTGCCCGGTTACCGCTCCCAGAGCGTGCTGCGCGGGGTCCGCTCCCGGGGCACCGAGGACGGCTCCCTGACGGCGTTCGGAAAGGACAACGACTTCGTGGTCGTCTACTCCCAGTGGGACGGCCGGGAGGCGTTCGAGGCCTACCGCAACCTGCCCGAGGCCGAGCAGTCCGCGGCCCGGCGTGCCGGCCGGGCGAAGCGTGACGCGCTGATCACCGCCGCCGACTGGAACTCCTACCGGGTGGTGCACACCCGCTCGGCACCGCAGCCCGTGACGGCCTGACCCGGACCCGGGCACCGTCCCCGGCAACGCGTCCGCCCGGGGTCCGCCGGCCGTATCGGCCGGCGGACCCCGGGCGTTGGTGTGTCCGCGCCCCGCGCTAACCGGCGATGGTGTCCCAGTGCCACTGGCTGTCGAACGCCCGCACCGCGATGTCCGCGCCACCGGCCACCAGCGCGGCGGCCAGGCCGGTGGCCCGCGCGACGAACCCCGAGGCCCGGTGCGCCGCCAGCAGCTCCGCCTCGCCGAACGGCCGCCCCTCGCAGCGCAGCAGCCGCAGATCCGCGAACCCCTGGAATGTCCGGCCCAGCACCTCCACGTCCTGCGGGCTGCGGATGCTGTAGCGCACCTTCGCGGCGACATGGCCGTGGTGGTGCTGGTCGGAGTGGTGCGCGATGTCCGGGATCGTGGGCGGCACGAAGTAGTCCCTCGCCACCACCTCCGGCGTCTTCGGCAGATTGCCGACCAGGAAGTGCCACGAGTTGTACTGCATCCGCGCGGACATGGCCCACGCCCGGTCGGCCAGTTCCGCGGTGGAGTCCCCGAAGTACCGGCGGGCGTGCGGCGCCGGCACCACGCAGCAGAAGAAGTCCGGCAGATCCCAGTCCGCGATCGTGGACCAGTCCCGCGCGCGCAGCGCCTCGACCAGCGCGGTCAGCGAGCGCATGCCCCGGCTCATCGCGAAGTCGGCTCCGAACGCCTGCGTCGCCGCCACCACCGTGGTGTGGACGAGCGACTCCAGGCCGGTCGCGAAGGCGCCGTGCGGTTCCGCCAGCCAGCCGGGTGCCGCGGCGATCGAGTCGGCCAGCGCCGTGAGCGTGTCACCGGTGGCGGCCGGGAGGCGTTCGCGCAGCCGGGCGCACAGCTCCGCCTCGATCCGCCGGACCTGATCGCCGGGCGGCCCGGCGATCCGCTCGACCTTGTGCATCAACGGCCCGTGGATCTCCCGGTACAGCTGGACGCGACCGGTGATCTCCCGGCGCCGTCGGCCGATCGCCTCCGCGAGGGCGGCCAGATCGGCCACCCGCTGCGAGGCGGCCGGCGGCACCGGTGTTCCGCCGTCCACGCCGTTGTACCCGCGGCGGGTGCGCTCCAGCAGATGCGCCACGTGGCCGGGGGTGAGCTGGGTGCCGTTGGCCTCCTCGATCCGGCCGAACCCGGCCGAGCGCACCAGCAGCGTGAGACAGACCACCATCAGCACGTCGCTGTCCGACCACAGATCCACCGGGACCCGCTCCAGGGCGCTGAGCGCGCAGTCGGGATGTCCGGGCCACAGCGTCTTGCCGGTGAGCGTATTGCGGTCCCGGAAGTTGGTGTACTGCCGCTCACCGGAGTACAGCGCGAACGGTGCCGTTCGGCGGGCCGCCTCCGTCAGCAGCGCCAGCATCCCGGCGCGGCCCGCGGGCCCGGCGTTCTCCAGCCACCGCCGGCCGTCCCCGACCGCCTCCGCGAGCCGCGCGGCGTCCCGCGCCGACTCGGCGCGGTAGCACTCCAGCTGACGAGCCGACCAGGGCACCCGCAGGACGCCGCCCACCAGATCCTCGCGGCCGGACAGCGGGGGCTGCGAGGGAACGCGCAGGACGACCCGCCCGCTGGTGTTCAGGCCGATCTCGCCGGAGAACGCCACCGCGTCCGGATCCGGCCCGGCCCCCCGGGATCCGGCCGCGTCCCGCGGCTCCGGCTCGCGCCACGTCCGGCCGTACAGCACCCGCAGCGCGGTCTCCTCGGCGGCGGGCAGCGCCCGCAGCTGGACGTCGGCCGGTACGTGTCCGTCCAGGGTGAGCAGGATGTCCACGGCTTCGTCCCGGCCGGGGGCGGCGAGCGCCCGCTGCCAGGTCCGCTTCAGCAGGCCGGGGAACCCGGCGTCGTCGGCCACCGGATAGTCCGGCCCGGCCGCCGCCCCCGCCCGCTGCCCGAGCCTGCTGGGACGGCGGCTGATCCGCGCCTTGGCCAGCGCGGCCCTGCGGGAGGTCCCGGTCTCCCGGCCGGCGGGCACCGTCATGACGCGGCCTCCCCGGCCGTCAGCCGGACGTGGTCCCACAGCACGTCCCCGGTGGGCGCCCACTCCTCGTCCACATAGATGCAGTCCATGGGGCAGACCAGCACACAGGCCGGGCAGCCCGAGCACAGCTCGGGGACGATGACCACATCGAGCCCCCGGTCGAAGATCGCGCCGAACTCCTCGGGGCAGTTGCGCAGACACAGATCGCAGGTGATGCACTCCGACGCCTCGATACGACGCGGCGGCTTTCGCCAGTTGTCACCGCGCGCACGCCGCGCGATCCGCTCGTCGCGCCCGGCGTTCGGTACGGGGGAAGTCTCCTTGGGCAACGGCATGTCGTGCTCTCACCTCGGTTTCGGGGCGGGTCCCGGGCCCATGCCGCCGCGGACCCGGGACGTACGGGGGTGGTCCGGTCAGCGCGCGCGTTCGAGGATGGTGCCGAGGATGCCGTCCCACAGCCGGGTACGGGCCGCGAGCGCGGTGGTGACGGTCTCCTCGCACTCCGCCCACTTGCGGTCGTCGTCACCGCACAGATCGGCGAGCATCTGCATGGCCATCGGGGTGTGTTCCTCGCTGTCCACCTGGATGTGCCGGCGCAGATAGTCGACGAACGTGGACAGTTCGGCGTGCTCCGCGCCCAGCGCGGCGACCTGGTCGAACATGTCGGGGATCAGGTCCTCGCGGCTGAACGCGAAGGCCGCGGCCCGCTGGTGCACCGGGGCGTTCTCGATGAAGTCCCAGGTGGTGGCCACGAACTCGGCGGCGGGAGGCGGCACGTCCGCCTCCTTCAGCGCGGCCAGCGGCTGCCGTCCGCCGCGCAGCAGCCCGATGAAGGTGTCGATCCGCGCGGTGTCGGCGCCCGCCTGCCGCATCCCGTCCAGATACAGCTCGAAGTGGCTGATGAATCCGTTGCCCAGCTCGTCGCTCTCCTCCACCAGGACGATGTCGTTGATCAGCCGCCGGCTGCCGGTGGGGCCCTCCGGCAGCCACGGCACGTCCACACAGGTCAGGTCGCGCTGCAGGGACTTCAGCAGCGACATGAAGTCCCACACCGCGTAGGCGTGGTGCTCCATGAAGGTGACGACGGCATCCTTGGTGTTGAGCCGGTGGTAGATCGGGTGGCCGATCACCTTGCGCCGGGCCGGCTCGATGGCCTGCTTGAGCCGTTCGATGCCGGGGTTCGTCTTCCCCCAGTCGTAACGTGACATGGCGTTCTCCTCACTTGTCGGGACCGTGGTGGACATGCGGTTCAGTAGGCGCCGAAGTACTCGCGGTGCTCCCAGTCGGTCACCCCGCCACCGGCGGGCCGCTCGGCCGCGCACCAGGCGTCGTACCGGGTGATCTCGCTTTCCTTCAGGCTCGTCAGACAGGTCTTCAGCGGTGCGCCGAGCAGCCGGGTGACGCGCTCGCTCGCGCGGAACGCGTCCAGCGCCTCGCGCAGGGACGCCGGCAGACCGGGGTGCCCGGGTCCGGTGGCCGAGCCTGCCGGGGGGCTCCCGGCGTTCAGACCTTCCAGCCCTGCGGACAGTTGGGAGGCGATGGCCAGATAGGGGTTGGCGCACGGCTCCCCGATCCGGTTCTCGGCATGCGTCGACGCGTCCCCGCCGAGGACCCGGACCATGGCGCCGCGGTCCTCGAAGCGCCAGTCGGCGGTGGTGGGGGAGAGGGTGAACTCCGGTGCCAGCCGCCGGTATCCGTTGACGGTCGGCACCGACAGCAGACAGAACTCCCGTCCGCGCGCCAGCAGTCCCTCGACGTAGGCCACCCCGGCGGGCGAGAGGGTGTCCTGCCCGCCGCCGGGGAACACGTTGCCGCCCGTCTTGGTGCTGGTCACGGACTGGTGCAGATGCCAGCCGCTGGAATCCGCGCCGTCCAGCCGGGGCAGCGTCATGAACGACGCGTGATGTCCCACGCTCCGGCAGAACCGCTTGACCTGGGTACGGAACAGCAGCATGGCGTCCGCCGCGTCCTGGGCGAGCATCGGCCCGAAGGTGGTCTCCAGCTGTCCCGGCCCCGACTCGTGCTCGATGGTGCGCAGCGGCAGGCCCAGCCCGCTCAGCAGAGCGGCCAGCGGGTCGGCGACATGGGCCACCGAGTCGTAGTACGCGTCCAGGTTGAACTGGTAGCCGGGGTTCATGGCCGCGACGGCCGGGGCGTCGCCCTGGAGCCCGAAGCCGTTGCCCGCGTTGCCGGCCGGCCCCTCCAGCAGGCGGGTCAGGTACCACTCGATCTCCAGTCCGATGACCGGCGCCAGGTCCTGCCGGGCGTACTCGGCCAGGACCCGGCGCAGCACGCCGCGGGTGGACAGCGGGTGCGGCGAGCCGTCGCGCAGGTACTCGTCCCCGAGCACCCAGGCGGTCCGCGGCCCGGGTCCTGGCAGCACCTGGAAGGTGCACGGGTCGGGCACGAGCACGAAGTCGCCCGCGCCGCGCAGTTCGTCCACGCCCACCCCGGAGTCCGTGCGGAAGTCCACGGCGACCGCGTGTCCGGTGTCGAAGAGGAAGGGACCGGCGCTGAAGTCCATGCCGTTGCGCAGCACCGTGCGGAAAACCTCGGCGGGCACCGTCTTGGAGCGGGCCAGCCCGTGCGGGTCGCAGAAGACGACCCGCACCAGGTCGACCTCCGCGAGCGCCACCGCGATCCGCTCGGCGGCTGCCGCCTGCCGCTCGTCCCACAGGCCGAACTCGGCCACGAACGAGGGGCGTCCGACGCCGCTGTCCTCGCCTGGCAGGGACCATGGCCTCGATATCACGATCATTCCCCTTTCGGTCGCGGGCCGGGCGGCACCATCGCCAGGCCGAGTTCCGCCTCGATCCGGCCTGCGGTCGAGAGCACCAGGTCGTCCTCGCCGACCCGGCCGACGAGTTGCAGCCCGACGGGCAGCCCGCGCGCCGTGTGGCCGACGGGCAGGGACAGGGCGGGCTGGCCGGTGAGGTTGAACGGGTAGGTGGCGGGCGTCCACGCGAGCCACAGCAGGTCCTCCGGCTCCGCGGCCCAGGGCGGGGCGATGGCGTGCGCGGAGAACGGCTCGGCGGGCACCGTCGCCATGGCCAGCAGGTCGTAGTCCTCCATCAGCCCGGCCAACCGGGCCCGCAGCGCTATCCGGGCCTCCTCGGCGCGGATCACCGCGGCGCCGCTGAGGGTCCGCCCGTACCGCACCAGCGCCAGCCGTCCCGGGTCGCACCGGTCCTCGTCCCCCGGTGCGGTACCGGCGGCCTCGGCGGCGGCCAGGATGTCCACCAGCGCCGCGTACGGGTCGGCGAAAGGCAGGTCCAGACGTTCGATCCGGTGACCCTGGGCGGCCAGCGCCGGCAGGGCGTCCTCGGTGACCCGGCGCACCGCCCCGTCCGTGTAGGGGAATTCGATCCAGCCGATGCGCAGCGGCCCGCTCCCGGCGGGCCGGGCGGGCGGAACGGCCGCCGAGTCCGGGTCGCGGGGATCGGGGCCCGCCATCACCGCGGTCAGCACGGCGGCGTCGGCGACGCTGCGGGCCAACGGCCCGAGGTGGGCCAGCCGGTCGCCGCCCGGCGGCAGATAGGGGACGCGGCCGAAGGTCGGTTTGAACCCGACCACGCCGCAGAAAGCGGCGGGGATCCGGATCGAGCCCGCCCCGTCGGTGCCCAGGGCGGCGGTGCACAGCCCGGCGGCCACCGCGGCGGCGGAACCCCCGCTGGAGCCCCCGGCGGTCAGGTCCGGCGCCCAGGGGTTACGGGTGGGCGGCGCCACCCGGCTGACCGTGCTGGCGCTCCACCCGTACTCGGAGGTGCGGGTCTTCCCCACCACGATCGCGCCGGCCGCGCGCAGCCGGGCCACGGCCGGCGGGTCGGTGTCGGGACGGCGGTTGGGCAGCAGCGAGCCGCGGGTGGTGGGCAGATGCCGGGTCTGGACGAGGTCCTTCACCGCGACCGTGACCCCGAGCAGCGGGCGGTCGCGGAACGCGGCCTCGCCGAGGCGGGCGAGCAGCCGGTCGGCGTCCTCGGCCTCGGCGAGCGCGCGCTCCCCGGCCACCGCCACGAACGCCCCGAGGGCGGGCTCGGCGGCACGGATGGCGGCCAGCGCGGACCTGACCTGCCCGGCGACCGTGGTGCGGTCCCGCAGCAGTGCGTTCCTGGTGTCGCGAATACCGGGCCGCTCGGGCCGGGTTGTCGCGGTGCTGGTGAGTGACACGGCACCACTACAGGGCCTGGAAGGAATGCCGGGCAACCAGTGTTCTCCCCGGTGCGGATTCCCGGACCGCAATCGCGGAGAAAAACGCCGCGGCGGCGCCGGAATCCCCCCGTTCAACTGCGGAAAATCGACGGTTGAACAAGAGCAACCACGGAGAAAAAGCGGCCCCTTCCCGCCCCGGACCTGCGACTCCCGCAGTGCGCCCCGCTATTCTGCGGCCGGCAAGAATTGCCTGCGGAAGGAGTACGGTGATGATATCCCGCTATGCGCTTCCCGAAATGGCGGAGCTGTGGACGGACCAGGCCCGCTATGCCACGTGGACGAGGGTGGAGGTCCTGGCCTCCCGGGCCCAGGCGCGGCTCGGCACGGTCCCCGCCAGTGCGCTGGCGGACATCGAGCGGGCCCGGGTGCCGGCCGCCGCCCGGGTCGCCGAGCTGGAACGTGCCCGCGACCACGAGATCCTGTCCTTCCTCGCGGCGTACTGCGAGGACATCCCCGACGACTCGGCCCGCTGGGTTCACCTGGGCATGACCAGCTACGACCTGGTGGACACCGCCTTCGGCCACACCCTGGGCCGCGCCTGCGACGTGCTGCACACGGCCGTGACCCGGCTGCGCGCCGCCCTGGTGGACCAGGCCGTCGCGCACTGGGACACCCCCTGCGTCGGGCGCACCCACGGGATGCACGCGGAGCCCACCACCTTCGGCCACAAGCTCGCCGGGTTCGCCTTCGCCATCGACCGCTGCGCCCGCCGGCTGACGGACGCGCGCGCCGCGGTGGCGGTGGGCACCATCTCCGGATCGGTGGGCACCTACGGGCTGATCGACCCGTACGTGGAGCGGTATGTGTGCGGCGAACTGGGCCTGGGGGTGGAGGAGATGCCCTCCCAGGTGGTGGCGCGCGACCGGCACGCCCAGCTGCTCCAGGCGGTGGCCGTACTCGGTGCCTGCGTGGAGCAGTTGGCGGTGGAGACGCGGTTGCTCTCCCGCACCGAGGTGCGGGAGGTGGAGGAGCCGCGGACCTCCGCCTACCAGGGCTCCAGCGCCATGCCGCACAAGCGCAACCCGACCACCGGCGAGCGGCTGACCGGGCTCGCCCGGCTGCTGCGCGGCTACGCCGGGATGGCGCTGGAGAACGTAGCGCTGTGGCACGAGCGCGACCTGTCCCACTCGTCCGTCGAGCGGGTCGCGGTGCCGGACGCGATGACCGTCGCGCACTACCAGGCCACCGCCGCGGCCGACCTGGTGACGGGGCTTCAGGTCGACAAGGAGCGGATGCGCGCCGCGATCGACCACACCGGCGGTCTCGTGTACAGCTCGGCGGTGCTGGCCGACCTGCTGGAGGGCGGCACCGAACGCGAACGGGCCTACCGGGCGATCCAGTCCGCCGCCGACACCGTGGCGTCCGGCGACGGGGATCTCGCCACCGCCCTCGCCTCCGGGGGAATTGACATCGGCCCGCTGGAGCCGGAGCGTTTTCTCGGCCATCACGACGTGCTCTTCAAGCGATTGGAAACCCTGCGTGGACATCAAGCGTGAGGAAGGCGCCGCCCTGGATCTGGCGGAGGTGCTGGAGGTGTACCGGTCCTCCGGGCTCGGCGAACGCCGGCCGGTCGCCGACACCGAGCGGATGGCGGACATGGTCCGCAACGCCAATCTGGTGGTCACCTGCCGGATCGACGGCGCACTCGTGGGCATCGCGCGCAGTGTCTCGGACTTCTCCTACGTGACCTATCTGTCCGACATCGCGGTGAGCGCCGCGCACCAGCGCGCGGGCATCGGCCGGGCACTGATCGAGGCGACCCGCGAGGAGGCGCCGACGGCCAAGATCGTGCTGCTCTCGGCGCCCGCCGCCACCGGCTACTACCCGCACATCGGCTTCACCCGGCACGACTCGGCCTGGCTGCTGAACCCGTAGCGGCCACGCCCGTGCGACGATGCCGCTATGAACCGACTGGCAGATTCCCAGTCGCCGTACCTCCTCCAGCACGCCTCCAATCCGGTGGATTGGTGGCCATGGGGAGAGGAGGCGATGACGGAAGCCGAGCGGCGGGACGTGCCCATTCTCTTGAGTGTGGGCTATGCGTCCTGCCACTTAGCTTCCCCCAGTTCACTGGTGCCATGTGATGGCGCGCGAGAGTTTCGAGGACCAGGAGACCGCCGACTATCTCAATGAGCATTTCGTCGCCGTGAAGGTCGACCGCGAGGAACGCCCGGACGTGGACTCCGTCTACATGGACGCGGTGCAGGCCGCGACCGGGCAGGGCGGCTGGCCGATGACGGTGTTCATGACGGCGGCCGGGGAGCCCTTCTACTTCGGCACCTACTTCCCGCCGCAGCCGCGCGAGGGACTGCCGTCCTTCCGTCAGCTGCTGGCCGGCGTGCACACGGCGTGGAGCGAGCGGCGCGGCGAGGTCACCGAAGTGGCCGCCCGGATCGGGCGGGAGCTGGCGGGGCGGGAGCTGGAGTACAGCGCTCCGCGCGCACCGGGGGAGGCCGAGCTGGCGATGGCGGTGGGCGGCGTGCGCGGGGACTTCGACGCCGAGCGCGGCGGCTTCGGCGGTGCGCCGAAGTTCCCGCCGTCGATGGTGCTGGAGTTCCTGCTGCGCCACCACGCGCGTACGGGGGCGCCCGAGGTGCTGGAGATGGTGGAGCGCACCGCCCAGGCCATGGCGCTGGGCGGACTGTACGACCAGCTGGGCGGCGGCTTCTCCCGGTACACGGTGGACGACGCGTGGGCGGTGCCGCACTTCGAGAAGATGCTCTACGACAACGCGCTGCTGGCCCGGGTGTACGCGCACTGGTGGCGGGCCACCGCCTCCCCGCTGGCGCGCCGGATCGCGCTGGAGACGGCGGAGTTCATGGTGCGCGAGCTGCGCACCGCGCAGGGCGGTTTCGCCTCCGGCCTGGACGCCGACAGCGACGACGAGCACGGGCGGCACCGCGAGGGCGCGTTCTACGTCTGGACGCCGGACCAGGTGCGCGCGGCGCTGGGGGAGGAGGACGGGGCGCGGGCGGCCCGCCTGTACGGGGTGACGCCGGCCGGGAACTTCGAGGAGGGCGCCTCCGTCTTGCGGCTGCTGCCGGGCACCGAGCACGATCCGGCGCTGCGGGCCGCGCTGCTGGCGGCGCGCGGTGAGCGGGCGCGTCCCGGGCGGGACGAGAAGGTGGTCGCGGCCTGGTGCGGTCTGGCAGTCGCGGCGCTCGCGGAGACCGGGGCGTGCTTCGACCGGCCGGACCTGGTGGACGCGGCGCGGGACGCCGCGCTGCTGCTGGCGGACGTGCACACCCGGCGGGACGCGGACGGCGACGGTGTACGCCTGTGGCGCACCTCGCGGGACGGCAGCGCCGGGCCGAGCATGGGGGTGCTGGAGGACTACGCGGACGTGGCGGAGGGCTATCTGGCGCTGTACGCGGTGACCGGCGAGACGCGGTGGCTGACGGGGGCCGGGGAGTTGCTGGAGACGGTGCTGGCGCGCTTCGCGACCCCGGACGGGGCGCTGTACGACACGGCGGACGACGCGGAGCGGCTGATCCGGCGCCCGCAGGATCCCAGCGACGGGGCGACCCCGTCCGGCTGGACGGCGGCGGCCGGTGCGCTGCTGTCGTACGCCGCGTACACCGGGTCGGAGCGGCACCGGGAGGCGGCGCGGCGGGCGCTGGGCATCGTGACGGCGCTGGGGGAGCGCGCCCCGCGCTTCATCGGCTGGGGCCTGGCGGTGGCGGAGGCGGCGCTCGACGGCCCGCGCGAGGTGGCGGTGGTGGGCCCGCCGGGGGACCCGGCGACGCGGGAGCTGCACCGTACGGCGCTGCGCTCGACCGCGCCGGGTGCGGTGGTCTCGGTGGGCGCCCCCGACACGCCGGACGCGCCGCTGCTGAGCGACCGCGCGCTGCGGGACGGCCTGCCCACGGCGTACGTGTGCCGCAACTTCGTCTGTGCCCTGCCGACGACGGATCCGGTCGAACTGGCCCACCAGCTGCGCACCGGCCGCACGGAGGACGCCACGGGGTGACGTACGGGCCGCGGCGGCCCGTACGCCCGCCGGCTCAGTCGGCCAGGTCGCGGTCCAGGACCGTCATCGCGCGGTCGACCAGGGTGCGCGGCTCCTCGTGCGGGCCGGTCTCCGCCCGGTACATGACGGCCTCGGCCGGGCCGACGGCGAGGGAACCGGCGAAGAACCGCGGTTCCCGGCCGTCGGCGGCGTGGCCGGTACGGGCGGAGGGGCTCTCACAAGGAAGCCGCTGCCGTGCTATACGTGCTGATAGGCGACGATCGAGATGCCGACGTAGTGCACCGCGAACGCCGCCAGCGTCAGCGAGTGGAACACCTCGTGGAAGCCGAACCAGCGCGGCGACGGGTTGGGCCGCTTCATCCCGTAGATGACACCGCCCGCGCTGTACAGCAGCCCGCCGATGACCACCAGCGTCATCACCACGACGCCGCCCGTGCGCAGGAAGTCCGGCAGGAAGAAGACCGCCGCCCAGCCCATGGCGATGTAGCACGGGGTGTACAGCCAGCGCGGCGCGCCGACCCAGAAGACCCGGAAGGCGATGCCGGCCACGGCCGCCGCCCAGATGCCCCACAGCAGGATCTGCCCCCGTGCGCCCTCCAGCAGCAGGATCGTCAGCGGCGTGTAGGTGCCCGCGATGATCAGGAAGATGTTGGCGTGGTCGAGCCGGCGCAGCACCGCGGCGACCCGCGGGGGCCAGTTGCCGCGATGGTAGAGCGCGCTGACGCCGAAGAGCAGGCATGCGGTCAGCGTGTAGACGGCGCAGGCGATGCGGCCCCGGGGGCTGCCGGCGAGAGCCGTCAGGAAGACCCCGGCGATCAGCACCGCCGGGAACATCATCGCGTGCAGCCAGCCGCGCAGCCGCGGCTTGACCGGGGCTGAGGGCGGCGGGGACAGCGGGGGTGCGGGCGCTTCGATCCCTTCGGCGGCCTGGGCCGCGGCAGCAGTCATGCCGCCGATGCTACCGAGGGTGCCTGGGCCATTGGAGGGGAGCGGCCGGGATGGTGCGTACGCGGCGGGGCGTGCGCCTGCTCACTTGAGCTGCTCTGGACACAGACGAGAAGACGACGCAGAATCATAGGAACAGATGAGCGCGATGGCTTCCGGATGAGCAGTGCACGTACTCACCGGGAACGCTCACCTTGCACCACCCCAAAACCCTCAGACCCTCGAAACCCTCAGGAGTGATCGTGGCGCTGACGTCAGCCCCCGTCACCACCCACAGCACGGACGCCGCCCCCACCCGCCACCGCGAGCTCCTCGCCTGGGTGAGCGAGATCGCGGACCTCACCCAGCCCGACCGGGTCGTATGGTGCGACGGCTCCCAGGCCGAGTACGACCGGCTGTGCGCGGAGCTGGTCCAGCGAGGCACCTTCACCGCACTCGACCCCGTCAAGAGGCCGCACTCCTACTACGCCGCCTCCGACCCGACCGACGTCGCCCGGGTCGAGGACCGCACCTACATCTGCTCCGAGCGCGAGCAGGACGCCGGGCCCACCAACCACTGGAAGGACCCCGCCGAGATGCGGGACATCTTCGGTGGCGAGCGCGGCCTCTTCCGCGGCTCGATGCGCGGGCGCACCATGTACGTCGTCCCGTTCTGCATGGGCCCGCTCGGCTCCCCGCTGTCCGCCCTCGGCGTCGAGATCACCGACTCCGCGTACGTCGCCGTCGCCATGCGCACCATGACCCGCATGGGCAGCGCCGTCCTGGAGCAGCTCGGCACGGACGGGGAGTTCGTCCGCGCCGTGCACTCGGTCGGCGCCCCGCTGGGCCCCGGGCAGCAGGACGTGCCCTGGCCCTGCAACGCCACCAAGTACATCTCCCACTTCCCCGAGACCCGCGAGATCTGGTCCTACGGCTCCGGGTACGGCGGCAACGCGCTGCTGGGCAAGAAGTGCTACGCGCTGCGCATCGCCTCCGTCATGGCCAGGGACGAGGGCTGGCTGGCCGAGCACATGCTCATCCTCAAGCTCACCCCGCCCACCGGTGAGGCCCGGTACATCGCCGCGGCGTTCCCCTCCGCGTGCGGCAAGACCAACCTCGCCATGCTCCAGCCCACCATCCCCGGCTGGACGGTGGAGACCATCGGCGACGACATCGCCTGGATGCGGTTCGGCGAGGACGGCCAGCTGTACGCCATCAACCCGGAGGCGGGCTTCTTCGGCGTGGCCCCCGGCACCGGAGAGCAGACCAACGCCAACGCCATGAAGACGCTGTGGGGCAACTCCGTCTTCACCAATGTCGCCCTCACCGACGACGGGGACGTGTGGTGGGAGGGCATGACGGACGAGCCGCCGGCCCATCTGACGGACTGGCGCGGCAACGACTGGACGCCGCAGTCCGGCACCCCCGCCGCGCACCCCAACGCCCGCTTCACGGTGCCCGCCGCGCAGTGCCCGACGATCGCCCCCGAGTGGGAGGACCCGGCCGGGGTGCCGATCTCGGCGATCCTGTTCGGCGGGCGCCGGGCGACCGCCGTGCCGCTGGTGACCGAGTCCTTCGACTGGCAGCACGGTGTCTTCCTGGGCGCGAACGTCGCCTCCGAGAAGACCGCAGCCGCCGAGGGCACGGTGGGCGAGCTGCGCCACGACCCGTTCGCGATGCTGCCGTTCTGCGGCTACAACATGGGCGACTACTTCGCCCACTGGCTGAAGATCGGGCAGAGCGCCGACCCGGCGAAGCTGCCGAAGATCTACTACGTCAACTGGTTCAAGAAGGACGCCGCGGGCCGCTTCGTGTGGCCGGGCTTCGGCGAGAACAGCCGGGTGCTGAAGTGGATCGTGCAGCGGCTCAACGGCGAGGCCGCCGGGGTGGAGTCGGCGATCGGCGTGCTGCCGGCGCCCGGCTCGCTGGACGTGGAGGGTCTGGGGCTGAGCGACAGCGAGCTGGAGTTCCTGCTGGAGGTCGACCGTGAGGTGTGGCGCCGGGAGGCGGCCCTGATCCCGGCCCACCTGGACACCTTCGGCGACCACACGCCGCGCGCGCTGTGGGACGAGTACCACGCGCTGGTGGAGCGGCTGGTGAAGCTGCCCGCCCGCGACTGACACCGGTGACGGAGGCGAACACCCTCCGTCACCCCACGGCAAGCCGGCCCCCGCCCGACGACGTGCGGGGGCCGGCTTCGTGCGTGCCCGCGGCCCGTCCCGCACGCCATCCCACGGTGCGACAAAAGGGCAGGTCAGAGGTGCTTCAGCGTCCCATCGTCCCGTATCCCCGGTGCTGCGTTGACCGTATGGGGATGGCGGCGGGCAGTCTTCTCCCAGCACGCGGCGGACGGCCGCAGCGACCACACACAGTGGAGGGTGAAGAGGGATGAAGAACCGCATCAGGGCCCTGCGCACGAAGATCGGCATCGCCGCGGGGGCCACGGTCCTGGCGGGGGTGGGGATCGGCGCGATGGCGACGCCGGCCCAGGCCGCCTTCTCCGACTGCTCGGCCGGCGCACTGTGCGCGTACCTGTCCACCAGTGGTGGCGGCAGCCCGGGCCAGGTCTTCGGCGACAACAGCAACCTGCGCCAGTACGACAAGTTCGCCCGGGCGAAGTCGCTGAAGAACAACGGGAACCAGTGCAACGTCCGGCTGTGGGTGGGGACCGGATTCACCGGGGACAACCACCGCCTGACCCGCGGCCACGTCATCTCCAACACGCAGACGTGGAACAACGGGATGTTCCGCAACGGCGTCGGCGCCAACAAGTGGTGCTGATACGGCGCCGCGGCACACCTCTTCTGCTCGCCGGGGTGGCGATCCTCGCGGCCGGATGCCAGTCATCCGGCCGCGAGGCCCCGGGCGAGCCGCCCGATCCCCGGCCGCTGAACGGCGTCGTCCACTTCACGGCCACGCAGGAGAGCGCGCTGTGGCAGGCGGAGGAGGAGGGAGTGCGGGCCTGCATGCGCGAACGGGGGCACCGCTACGTCTCGGTGGAGGAGCAGGACACCCGCCGCACGGCCGCGGCCAGCCCCTACGGACTGCTGCGCCCCGGCTGGTCGGAGGACGACGGCTACGGCATGACCGCAGAGGTGTTCGCCGGACCGCCGTCCGACCCCAACGAGGGCCATCTGGCGGGCCTCACCGAGGAGGAGGCGGCGGACTGGCGGCGGGCGCTGCTCGGGGACGAGGAGAACTTCCGGGAGATCGTGCTGGCGGACGGACCGACCATCGGCTACGACCCGGACTCCTGTGTCGCTGTGGCACGGGCGGGGGTCTACGGCGCGGAATGGCCGGAACTCTATTACCCGATGGAGCAGCTGAGCAACGAGATCATCGAGCTGACCCGGGAGTCGGGGGGCTTCCGGGGGGCCGAGGCCCGGTGGGCGGGGTGCATGGCGGAGCGGGGGCTCGCCTACGAGTCGCTGGAGGACCCCCGCCGGGAGATCCGGGACCTGCTGTCGGAGGGGTCGACTCCCGAGGCGGTGGGGGAACGGGAGCTGGACCTGGCCCGCACCGACCTGGAGTGCCAGTTGGAGACAGGACTTCACCAGGAGGTGGAACGTGCCCAGCAAGAAGTCGAACAAGCAGTCGGGGCCGAAGCGCGGCTGGAGCTGGAACGCTACGAACAAGCCAAGGTGATCGCTCTTGAACGATCCAAAGTTGGCCGAGAGTAATCGCGGTCGTCACGCTGGGTAGCCAAATCCCCCGCTGGTCACTAAGCTGCCGGTGACAGGCACGTGGACCACTGGGGGAGAGATGCCCGAAGGGCGCGAAGGCGCCGTCGCTATCGAGGCATTCGCCGGGCGGCTGCGCGAACTGAAGGACGGTACCAGTCACAGCTTTGAGTCACTGGCCCGCCGCATCGGGGTGAGCCGTTCCACACTGCACCGCTACTGCCAGGGCAAAGGCGTCCCGGGCGAGTTCGCGACCGTGGAACGCTTCGCGCGGGCCTGCAAGGCCGACCGGGCGGTCCTGACCGAACTGCACCGGTTGTGGGTGCTGGCCGATGAGGAATACCGGCGCGGGGATGTCCCCGCACCGGCCGAGGCGACGGCGGGGGAAGACGTACAGCCGTCGCCCGAGCCGGTGCGGGTCCCCGACCTGAGCCCGGTAGCGGCCATCACTCCCCAGTCCGCCGCACCGCCGCAGGACCAGGCCCCCGACCCGGGCCCGGATCCGGCGACGGACGCGGCGGCAGGGTCGCGCCGTTCCCGCCGCTGGCTGGTGGCGGGAGCGGCCGCGGCGCTGATCGCCCTCGCCGGCGCCTTCGCGCTGTGGGACAGGGACGGCCCCTCCGGCGAGAGCAGCGCCGGCAAGCAGGCCGACGACCGTCCGCTGTTCAGCGGCGTCTGCGACGAGCCCCTTGCCATGGGCCGGCACGACGGCTGCGTCGAGGAACTCCAGAAACTGCTCGTCGAACGGGGCCTGCCCCTGGTCGTCGACGCCCAGTACGGCCCCGAGACACTGCGCCGGGTCACCGCCTTCCAGGTGCTCTCCGACCTCCCCGTCAACGGGGTCGTGGGGGACGAGACCAAGAACGCGCTGTACGAGTCCGACCTGCGGGTGACCACCTGGAGCGAGGAAGAGATCACCGACCGCATCCGCGAGGTCTTCCCCGGCGAGGCCGGCGATCAGGCGGTGCTGATCTCCCGCTGCCAGTCCCGCCTCGACCCGCTCTACGTGCTCGCCAACGAGAACGGGACCCGCAACTGGGGCCTGTTCCAGCTCACCGACTTCCGGGTGCGCCAGGCCGGAGGCACCACGCTGGACGCCTTCGACCCGGAGTTCAACATCCAGGCCGCCTACCAGCTGTGGTCGCAGAACGAGGACTTCCGCGACTGGCCGTTCTGCCTCCCCGCCCTGGACAACCCGCAGAACCAGGACGAGGAGGAGAAGAGCGGCGACGAGGACGCCGGCGAGGAGCCGGCCGAGGACCAGTCCTGATCAGAACTGCTGCTGATAGCCGTCCAGGAACTTCCCGATCCGGGTGACCGCGTCCGTCAGCTGGGTCACCGACGGCAGCGTCACGATGCGGAAGTGATCGGGCTCCGGCCAGTTGAAGCCCGTGCCGTGCACGATCATGATCTTCTCGGCGCGCAGCAGATCCAGCACCATCTGCCGGTCGTCCTTGATCTTGTACACCTTGGGGTCGAGCCGGGGGAACGCGTACAGCGCGCCCTTCGGCTTGACGCAGGTCACCCCCGGGATCTGGGTCAGCAGGTCGTACGCGACATCCCGCTGCTCCTTGATCCGCCCGCCCGGCAGCACCAGCTTCTCGATCGACTGCCGGCCGAACAGCGCCGCGGCCACCGCGTGCTGCGCCGGCATATTGGCGCACAGCCGCATATTGGCCAGGATCGTCAGGCCCTCGATGTAATTGCCCGCGTTCTCCTTGGGCCCGCACACCGCCATCCAGCCGCTGCGGAAACCCGCCACGCGGTAGTTCTTGGACAGACCGTTGAAGGTCAGGGTCAGCACGTCCGGCGCGATCGCCGCCATCGGGGTGTGCGTGGTGCCGTCGTACAGGATCTTGTCGTAGATCTCGTCCGAGCACAGCACGAGCCGGTGCCGCCGCGCCACATCCGCCAGCTGCCGCAGCATCTCGTCGCTGTAGACGGCCCCGGTCGGATTGTTGGGGTTGATCACCACCAGCGCCTTGGTGCGGTCGGTGATCTTCCGCTCGATGTCGGCGATGTCCGGCATCCACTCGGCCTGCTCGTCGCACCGGTAGTGCACCGCCGTACCGCCGGCCAGCGACACCGACGCCGTCCACAGCGGATAGTCGGGCGCCGGGACCAGCACCTCGTCCCCGTCGTCCAGCAGCGCCTGCATCGACATCTGGATCAGCTCGGAGACCCCGTTGCCCAGGTAGATGTCCTCCACCGACAGCTGGATGCCCTTGGTCTGGTAGTGCTGCATCACCGCGCGGCGCGCCGACAGCAGCCCCTTCGCGTCGCCGTACCCGTGCGCGCTGGAGACATTGCGCAGGATGTCCTCGAGGATCTCCGGCGGGCACTCGAACCCGAACGCCGCCGGGTTCCCCGTGTTCAGCTTGAGGATCCGGTGACCCGCTGCTTCGAGCCGCATGGCCTCCTCGAGCACCGGGCCGCGGATTTCGTAACAGACATTGGCGAGCTTCGCCGACTGGATCACCTGCATGTCCGCCACCCTACGACCGTGCGACGGACAGCGCCTTGTGTTTTCCCCCACCGGAGCGAGCACGCGATGGCCTCGGACGATCGCACTGCGTTGACCCGTGACGTACACGGTGCTAATCAGGTGAGGCCCCCCGCGCCCGCCCCGCCCCCTGGAGTCGCCATGAGCACCGCCGCCCTGGACCAGCTCGCGGACGAGGTCGTCGACCACCGGTTCAAGGGCCTGCCGCCCGACGCCGCCGGGGCCACCGTGGGGCAGCTGCGGGCCCAGCGGCGCGACCTGTACACCGGCGGCTTCACCACGCCCGTCCTGACGCTGTCCGCCGAGGCTGTCGAGCACAATGTGCGCTCCCTGGACCGCTTCGCCTCCCGGCACGGCCTGGTGCTCGCCCCGCACGGCAAGACGTCCATGGCGCCCCAGCTCTTCCAGCGCCAGCTGGACGCCGGGGCCTGGGGCATCACCCTGGCCGTGCCGCACCAGGTACGGGTGGCCCGCGCCTTCGGCGTCCGCCGCGTCTTCCTCGCCAACGAGCTGGTCGATCCGGCCGCGCTGACCTGGCTCTCCGGGGAACTGGAGGAGGACGCCGAGTTCCGGTGCGTGTGCTACGTGGACTCGGTGCGCGGCGTGGAGCTGATGGACGACACCCTGCGCGCCGTCGGCGGGAACCGGCCGGTGGAGGTCGTGGTCGAACTGGGCGCGCCCGGCGCGCGCAGCGGGGTGCGCGACGCCCGGCAGGCGGCGGCCGTCGCCGACGCGGTGGAGGGTACGGAGTCGCTGCTGCTGGTGGGGGTCGGCGGCTACGAGGGGGAGCTGCCGGACGCGGACGGCGACACGGTGCGTGAGTGGCTGAACGCACTGTCCTCGCTGGTGGTGGAGTTCGACAAGGAAGGGCGCTTCGCCGACACCCCCGAGATCATCATCAGCGCGGGCGGCAGCGCCTGGTTCGACGCGGTGGCCGAGGTCTTCGAGGAACTGCCCGACCTGTCCCGGCCGGTGTGCAAGATGCTCCGCTCCGGCGCGTACATCAGCCACGACGACGGCCGCTACCGCGGGGTCACCCCCTTCCGCCGTGTCCCGCAGGAAGGGTCGCTGCTGCCCGCGTTCCGGCTGTGGGCCCAGGTCGTCTCCCGTCCCGAACCGGGCCTGGCCCTGATCAACGCGGGCAAGCGGGACCTCTCCTACGACCTGGGGCTGCCCGAGGTCCAGGTGATCCGCGACGCCCGGGGCGCCGTGCGCGGCGGCGCGGGCCTGGTGGTGTCCCGGCTCGCCGACCAGCACGCCTTCGTCGTGCCGGACCCGGAGGCCGGGACGGACGGTGGCGCCGAGCCGCCGGAGGTCGGCGACTGGGTGGGCCTCGGGCTCTCGCACCCGTGCACCATCTTCGAGAAGTGGCCGCTGATTCCGCTGGTGGCGGGCGACGGCACCGTCACCGACTACATCCGCACCTTCTTCTGACCGCCGGCGTGCGGCCGTCCGCACCCGCACCCGAAGCCGCACCCGCACCCGAATGCGGTTCCGGTTCGCCCGGCCGCCACCCGGGCGCCACCCATCGGTCATGCCGGGCTGTGATGTTGCCCGGTATGACCCACTCCCGGACACCGCGGCGCCTCGCGCTGCTGCTCACCGTCGTGACCGTACTGACCGCGCTGGGCTCGGCCGGCACCGCGACCGCCGCGCCCGGCGCCGGCGCCCCGTCCGCCGCGAAGCCGCGGGCCGGGGAACTGATCACCGTCAGGCTCGGCGACCTGATGCCCACCCAGGCCGCGCTCGGTCACGACCAGATCCGCTACAAGCTGGGCCGCTACACCAGCACCAAGGACGAGGAACGCGGCAAGCCCAACAAGAAGTACGACGACTGGTGCGAGGCCAACGGCCAGGGCGAGGCCGCCACCGTCAAGGCCAACGCCCGGCTGGACAAGCCCCGGCGCTTCACCTGCGTCATCCCGCTCGGCCAGGAGACGGCCGAGTCGCTGGCCGCCATGAAGACCGTCGTCGTCGGCCCGCGCGGCCGGCTCTACCTCACCGACGGCCACCACACCTTCACCAGCTTCCTCGAAATGCCCGACGGCGGCGCCAGGATGACGATCCGGGTGCGCGTCACGGACAATCTGAGCGCGCTCGGCGAACGCGCGTTCTGGCACGAGATGGAGGATCGCGGCTACGTGTGGCTGCGCGACGCCGACAACCGGACCATCACCCCCGCCCAGCTGCCCACCCGGCTCGGCCTGCGCGCGATGGCGGACGACCCGTACCGCTCCCTGGTCTACTTCACCCGCGACATCGGCTACGCCAAGCCCGGGGACGGACCGAGCCCGGAATTCCTGGAGTTCTACTGGGCCGGCTGGCTGCGCACCCAGAGCGACCTCGACCCGGCCGGGTACGACCGCACCGACCTCAGCGGCTACCTCGCGCTCATCGAGGACACCTCGCGCGCCATGATCGCCCTCGACCCCGGCACCGAACTGCCCGGCAGCGGACGCACCGCGCAGCAGCTGGGACGCCTGGACACCTTCGGCACCAAGGAGTTCACCTCGCTCTCCGCCCCCCTGTCCGCCGACAAGCCCGGCAAGGTGGCCTACGCCCTCAGCTACCGGAGCACGCCCGGCTGCCGCTAGGCTTCGCCCCGACGGGAGGGGGCGGTATGCCGATTGCCATCGCCGTGACCAGCGCCGATCTGGTGCTGCCGGCCACGGATCCGCACACCCCGGCCGCCCATGTCCTCACCCCGCCCGGCGGGCAGGACTTTCCCACCGCCCTGGCGGAGGCGGCCGGGCTGCTGGAACGCCACGGCTACGTGATCGCCGTCTACCCGGCCACCACCCCGCGCGGCTATGTCCAGCGGCTGCACGCCGTACGCGCCATGCTGGAGAGCGACCGGATAGCCCTGCTGCCGACCTCCCTCCCACCGCTGGGCGCGGCCGTCCTGGTGCGCCAGCTACGCCAGTTGTCGGTGTGCGACTTCAGCCCCGGGGTGCTGGGCGCCGCCGCCCGGCTGCTGTCCCACTACATCTACGCGGGCGCGCTGCTCGGCTCGGCGTCCCGCACCGACCGGCTGCCGGTCGCGCTGCCCCCCGTCACCGGGCCGCGTTCCTCGGCCTCCGGGCCGCACGCCGTGCTGGCCAGGCCCACCGCCCAGCTCGTACGCGCCTCCGGAGTCGGCCTGGCCGGACCGCAGTTCGCCACCACCCTCACCTACGCCCCCGGCCAGCTCGGCAGCGAGTGGGTCACCGGGCAACTCGCCCGGCAGTGGCAGGTCCAGGGGGTGCATCCGGTGCCGTTGCCCGAGCAGTCGCCTTCCTGGTGGCGCACCAACAAGCTCGTGGAGTTCGCCGCCGCCATCCAGGACGCCTCGGTGCTCTACCAGATGGTGTCCTCGATGCGTCAGGAAGCGTGCCACTGGTGCGGGTTCACCCTCATCGGGGACCGCTGCGCGTTCTGCTCCGCGCCGGTTCCGGCGGCGCGGGACCGGGTACCGAGAGCGATAGGCGGCGCGAGCGGCGGCGGGCAGCGCAAGGCACTCGCGCGGTGAGCGGTTTTTTCGCACCGATATCCACAACGGCCGACGCGCTGTCAGAAGCAGAAGGTAGAAAGACCCCATGAACGCTCGACAGCGCCGCGGTTCGCTTCTGCTGATCGTCTCGGTCCTGCTCGCCCTCGGCGCGTTCGTCGGGGTGGTGGCGGTGATCAACGACGTGGAGTCGAAGGTCGGCCCCGAGGTCACGGCGTACGAGCTGAGCGAGGACGTCGAGCCGTACACCGAGCTGCGCGCCGCCCAGCTGCGCGAGGTCACCATCCCCGAGCGGTACATACCCGACTCGGCGGTGACCGAGCTGTCCCAGATCGAGGGCAAGGTCGCGGTCTCGCCGCTGCGCGAGGGCTCCCTGCTCCAGCAGGACATGATCTCCGACCGGCCGGAACTCGCCCCGGGGCAGCAGGAGATCGCGGTGCTCATCGACGCCTCCACCGGGGTCGCCGGGAAGATCTACCCCGGTGCGAAGATCAACCTGTACGCGGCGTTCCGGGCCCGCGACACCTCGGCCGACGACAGCGAGGAGATGGAGTTCGTCCGGCTGATGGTCAACAACGCCGAGGTGATCGAGGTCGGCGACCTGACGGAGGTCGAGGAGGACCGCCGTACGACGCAGGCGGTGCCGATCACCTTCGCCCTGGACCATCTGGACGCCGAACGGGTCACCTTCGCCGAGGCCTTCGCCGAGCAGGTGCGGTTGGCGCTGGTCGCCCCCGGGGAGGAGCAGGAGATCCCCGAGGACGAGCGCACGTACACCATCGTGGGCGACATGAGCGGCAACCCGCACAGCGGCGCACCGTTGGGGATGGTTCCGTGATGAGCATGGGGTTGGGGTGGCAGGGATGACGACGCGCATTCTCCCGGCGGTGGGCGACCCGGACACCGCGCGCTCACTGATCACGCTGCTGAGCCAGCTGCCCGGCACCGAGCCGATGCGCGCGGTGCCCGACTCGGCGACCCTGCTGGAGACCCTGGCCGCGCTCTCCCACGAGTCGGTGGCCGGGCTGCCCGAGGTCGTGGTCGTCCACGAGCGCATCGGGCCGCTGCCCGCGCTGGAGCTGATCCGGGAGGTCGCGCTGCGCTTCCCCGCGGTGGGCGTGGTGCTGATCTCCGCCGACCCGACCGCCGGCCTCTACTCGGCGGCGATGGACGCGGGCGCGCGCGGTCTGGCCGGGCTGCCGGTGTCCTTCGAAGAACTGTCCACCCGGCTGGCCGCCGCCGCCCAGTGGGCCGCGGGCATGCGCCGCCACCTCGGTGCGGGCGAGAGCTTCGGCACCGGCCCCGGCGGCACGCTCATCACGGTCTCCGGCGCGAAGGGCGGAGTGGGCGCGACCCTGCTGTCCACCCAGCTGGCGCTGGCGGCGCAGCGGCCGGAGGGCCGCGGGGTGGTGCTGGTCGACCTGGACCTGCTCAGCGGGGATGTCGGCTCGTTCTTCGACGTGCAGTTCCGCCGCTCGCTGGCCGACCTGGCGGGCATCAGCGACATCTCCCCACAGGTGCTGGCCGAGGCGGTGTTCACCCACGGTACGGGCCTGTCGATGCTGATCGCCCCGGCCGAGGGGGAACGCGGCGAGGACGTCACCGACACCACCGCACGGCAGTTGCTGGCCGCCGTACGCGCCCGGTACGACACGGTGGTGGTGGACTGCGGCTCGCAGATGAACGCCGCCACCGCCGCCGCCGTGGAACTGGCCGACACCGCGCTGCTGGTCACCACCCCCGACGTGATCTCGGTGCGGGCCGTCAACCGCATGGTGCGCATGTGGGACCGGCTCCAGATCCGCAAGGCGGAGGGCGTGACCACCGTCGTCAACCGGCTCACCCGCTCCAGCGCCATCCAGCCGCAGCTGATCTCCCGGATCACCGGCACCCAGGTCGCCCGGCAGACCGTGCCCGCCAACTTCAAGGAACTGCAGGAGGCGCAGGACGCCGGCCGCATCCAGGACCTGGACGTCAAGGGGCCGGTGCGCCGCGCCATGTGGGCGCTGGCCACCGAACTCGGCCTGGCGGCCCCGCAGCCCGCGGGCGGGGGCGGCGGCAGCCGGCGCAAGGGACGCCGGGGATGAGGACGGCCTTCCCGGCCGGGGCGCCGCGAGGCCGCTCCGGGCCCGGACGGGCCGGCCGCACAGCACGCCCGGTCCCCTCGGCCCGTACGCGCCCGGCACCGGCCGCAGCCGCGCGCACCGCCGGGGCCACCGGGCTCGCGGACGCCCCGGGCTCCGTGTCCCCCGTACGCACTGCGGGCACCGCGGGCCCGCCGTCTGGCCCCGGCCCAGCCGTGCGCCGCGACCGCGGCGCGGTGATGGTGGAGTTCGCCGGCATCTTCCCGCTGATCCTGCTGCTCTTCGCCGTCGCCTGGCAGTGCGCCGTCATCGGCTACGGCTTCCATCTCGCAGGCAACGCGGCGGACGAGGCCGCCCGCGCCGCCGCGGCGGCGGGCGGCGGTGAAGGGGCCTGCGGCACGGCGGCCCGCGAGCACATCCCCGCCTCCTGGTCGATGAGCGTCTCCTGCCCGCTGGAGGGCGTGGTCCGCACCGCCCGCGTCGAACTCCAGGTGCCGGTGCTGTTCCCCGGCGCGTTCAACCTCCCCATCACCATCTCCGGCACCGCCGGCGCGGTGGAGGAGGACCGATGAGCACGCGGACGGAGAACACCGGGGCGAGACACGACGGGAGCGACAGCGCGACGGCGTACGGGGACCGGGGCGTCACCGCCGTCGAGTTCGCCGGCTGGCTCCCCCTCCTCGTGCTCGTCTCACTCGCCGCGCTCCAGCTCGGCGTCGCCGGCTACACGGCGCTCCAGGCCGGCTCCGCCGCCCGGGCCGCCGCCCGCACCGCCTCCCAGGAGGAGATCGCCGACCAGTACCAGACCAGCGGGCGGGCCGCCATGAGCGGCTGGCTGGCCGCGAACACCGACTTCGAACTGTCCGCGTGCGGCGACGAGGCCACCGTCACCGCCCGCGTCACGGTGCCCTCCGTCCTGCCGTTCCTGAGCGACCTCGGCCGGGCCAGCAAGACGGTGACCATGCCATGCGACTGACGAAGGGAGGCCGGCGATGGGCCTGAGATCACGCATCCACGCCCAGGAGGAGCCAGGGCCCGGCACCGGACCCGGTGACAACAACCGGCTGGTCGCCGTCTACCGCGGCAAACTCCTGGAGGAGATCGACCTCGCGGAGATGTCCGCGCTGTCCACCGCCGACCGCCGCGACCGCCTGGAGCGGGTGCTGGGCCACATCCTCAGCCGCGAGGGCCCGGTGCTCTCCACCCAGCAGCGCTCCCTGCTCATCCGCCGGGTGGTCGACGAGGCCCTCGGCCTGGGCATCCTCGAACCCCTGCTGGAGGACGCCTCCATCACCGAGATCATGGTCAACGGACCCGACCAGATCTTCGTCGAACGCTCCGGGCGCGTGGAGCAGCTCCCGCTGCGCTTCGCCTCCGAGGACCAGCTCATGCAGACCATCGAGCGCATCGTCTCCACCGTCAACCGCCGCGTGGACGAGTCCAATCCGATGGTCGACGCCCGGCTGCCCACCGGCGAGCGGGTCAACGTCATCATCCCCCCGCTGTCCCTCAGCGGCCCCGCGCTCACCATCCGCCGCTTCCCCCGCGCCTACACCCTCGCCGAACTCGTCGACTTCGGCACCCTGGACCAGCACCTCGTGCTGCTCCTCGCCGGACTGGTGCGCGCCAAGCTCAACATCATCGTCTCCGGCGGCACCGGGTCCGGCAAGACCACCCTCCTCAACGCCCTCTCCGGTCTCATCCCCGACGGCGAGCGCATCGTCACCGTCGAGGACGCCGCCGAACTCCAGCTCCAGCAGAGCCATGTCCTGCGCCTGGAATCCAGGCCGCCCAACATCGAGGGCAAGGGCGAGGTCACCATCCGCGACCTGGTCCGCAACTCGCTGCGGATGCGCCCCGACCGCGTCATCGTCGGCGAGGTGCGCGGCGGCGAGACCCTCGACATGCTCCAGGCCATGTCCACCGGCCACGACGGCTCGCTCGCCACCGTGCACGCCAACAGCGCCGAGGACGCCCTGCTGCGCCTCCAGACGCTGGCGTCCATGTCCGAGATCAAGGTGCCCTTCGAGGCGCTGCGCGACCAGATCAACAGCGCGGTGGACGTGGTCGTCCAGCTCGTACGGCACCCGGACGGCACCCGCCGGCTGACCGAGATCGCGGTGCTCGCCTCGCACGGCCGCGCATCGTTCCGGATCGCCACCATCGCCGAGTTCACCGCCGAGCCGCTCACCCCGGGCGGCACGGTGCACGGCAGGTTCCGGCACTATCCGATACCGCGCGCCGTCGCCGACCGGCTCTACCTGGCGGGCGAGCAGATCCCGCAGGCGTTCGGGGTCCACCTGGACGACAGCCAACTGTCCACCCGGGAGGCGCAGTAGTGGTACCCATCGCACTGGAGAGCGGCGCGGCGCGGGCCACCCTGAGCCTGGCGCTGGGCGCGCTGGTGCTTGCGGTGGCCGGACTGTACGTGTACGCCACCGGCCGCGCCGCGCGCCGTGCGCTGCTGCACCGGCTGACCGGCCCGGACGCCGGGCCTGCCGGGGCCGGCACCGCCGACCCCGGGGACCCGGCCAAGGACCGCCCGTTCGCGGCGCTCGACCAGCGGCTGCGCCGGACGGCCGTGGGCCGCGCGATCCGGGTCAAGCTCCACTCCACCGGCCTGGAACTGACGGTCGGCGAGTACGTCGCGTACGTGCTGGGCGCGATGGCGGTGCTGTGGGCGGTCGGCCACGTGCTGCTCGCCCCGTTCTTCGGCCCCGTCTTCGCCCTGGTCGCGATCTGGGGCGGCAACGCCTTCCTGGGCTGGCAGCGTGCCAAGCGCACCGAGAAGTTCATCGGCCAGCTCCCCGAACTGGCACGCCTGATCGCCAACGGCACGGCGGCCGGTCTCGCCCTGCGCACCGCGCTGTCCATGGCGGCCGAGGAGATGGACGACCCGGCCGGCGCCGAACTCGCCCTGGTCGCCAACCAGCTCACCGTGGGCCGCTCGCTGGATGAGGCACTGGGCGAACTCGGCGAACGCCTCCCGTCGCGCGAACTGAACGTGCTCGTCACCACGTTGATACTGGCCAACCGGGCCGGCGGCTCCATGGTGGGTTCCCTGCGGAACCTCACCGCCACCCTGGAGGAGCGCAAGGAGACCCGCCGCGAGGTACGCACCATGCTCGCCGAGGTCAACGCCACCGCCGTCACCGTGCCGCTGCTGGGCCTGGGCGCGCTGCTGATGATCAACGGCATGTCACCGGGCGCGCTGGGCCGGGTGACGGCGAGCCCCGGCGGACAGATCGCCATGGTGATCGCGCTCGTGATGTACGCCGTGGGCTTCGTGGTCGTGCGCCGCTTCGGCCGCATCGACGTCTGATCCGAGAGGAACACCGGCATGCTCGCTCTGCTGCTGGGCCTGGCCATGGGTGCCGCGGTCTTCGGCATCGTGATGGCGCTGCGGCTGCTGCGCACGGCCACCCCGCTGCCGCCCGACCTGGCGCTGGCGCTGGAGATCGGCTCCACCCGGGTGACGGCGACCGGCTCGGCCGTCGACCGCCTCGGCATGCGGTTCGCGCCGCTGGTGCTGCGGCTGATGGGCCCCAAGGGCGTGGACCGCAAACGCCGCCGCATCGACCAGGCGGGCAACCCCCAGGGCCTGACGGTGGAACGCTACGCCGCGCGGCGGGCGGTGTACGGCATCTTCGGCGCGCTGGCGACCCTGAGTTTCATCGCCAATGGCTGGCCCTTCTTCGCCCTGTTCGCCCTCGCGTTCGGTGCGTTCGCGGCCGACGCGGTGATCTGGCAGAGCATCAGGGAACGCCGGGACGTCATCGACCGCACCCTGCCGGACTTCCTGGACGTGCTCGCCGTGGTCGTCTCGGCCGGTCTCGGCTTCCGGCAGGCACTGGAGCGGGTGGCCGGACGGTACGAGGGCCCGTGGGCCGATGAAGTGCGCATCACCCTGCGGCAGATGGACATGGGGGTGTCGCGCCGGCAGGCGTTCGACGACCTGCGGCGGCGCAACGACTCCGAGCCGGTGAACCAGTTCGTCACGGCGCTCCAGCAGGGCGAGGAACTGGGCGCGCCCATCGCCGAGACGCTGATACAGATCGCCACGGACATGCGCCGCACCGACGCCCAGAACTCCCGCCGCCGGGCGGCGAAGGCGATCCCCAAGGCAACGCTGGCGACCCTGGTCTTCATGGTGCCGGCGACGATGATCGTGATCGTCGCCGGCATGATCCTCGGCTCGGGAACGAACATCACGGACATCCTGAACGGCGGCTGACCCCGCCCTCCCTTCGCGCGTGCCACGAAACGGTCCCTTTGCCGAGGTCTCCCTGCCCAAGTGCCCCCGGGTGTGGCACAGTCAGTGCCAACAGGTGTGTGAACGGGTTGGCCCGCAGGGAGCGGGAGGGGGTCGGACATGCTGCGTCCACGCTTCAATCAGGCGTCATACGGGCAGAGTCACTCCCCGAGCCCCAACGACGGGCACATACCACCTCGGGGCATGAGCATGCCGGCCGGAACGGGGCTGGCCGGGGGAAAAGGACGCCATGAGCAGGATGCTGCTGAACTGGAGAATGAAGGTCGTCACCCATCTGACGACCCCCCGCCACAGCGACCGGGGCGCGGGCTTCGTGGAATACGCGGGCCTTCTGCTGCTGATCGCGGCGATCGTGGGGACGGTCTTCGGTCTGGGGCTGGACACGCAGATCAGCAATGCCGTCCAGCGGGCGGTGAACAACGTCCTGGGCAACTGAGGGCCGGACGGCGGGCCCGCGATCGCGGGGCGGTCTTCCCGCTGTACATCGCGGTACTGACGCTGACCCTCATGGCCGCCTTCACGTTCCTCGTCTTCGCGCAGGCCTCGGTGGTCCGCGGTGGGGGACAGTCGGCGGCGGACGCCGCGGCGCTGGCCGCCGCCCAGGAGGCCAGGGACCGTCTGCTGGACAGTGGCGGTGACTGGGAGGACATCCTCGCGGGCGACGGCTTCGCCGTCGATTCGGCATGTGCGGAGGCAGGCCGGCTGGCGGCCAGAAACGATGCCACGGTCGTCTCCTGCGATGCGGACCGTGCACGCATCGGCTATACCGTGACGGTGCGGACCAGCCGTACGGTCGGGGAGTCGATCATCCCCGGCACGGAGAACCAGACAGCCCAGGTACGTGCGACCGCCGTCATCAGGGGGCTGTGCGATGTCACTTCGGACGAGGACGATCTCGTCGAACTCAGCTGCGAAGAAGAACGGCGCTGGTCATTCGATCCGGGGCAGGAAGAGACCTGGCCCGACGCCCGGGACCTGTTCCAGGTGTATCTGGATGAATGACCGCTCCCGAGTACACGCGAAGGAATAAACGAGCAGATGGATCTCCGCGACAGCAAGTCCCGCCTCATCCTCATCGTGGTCGCCCTCGGGGCCGCCCTGGTCATCGGGGTGGCCAGTTGCAGCGGTGGCGGAGGCGATGACGACGGCGCCGCGGGCAACAGTGAGACGTCGCAGACCCCTGGCCCTTCGGGAGGCAGTGGTGATGAACAGGACGATGCCCCCGGTGACGACGAGCCCGGTGACGGCGGCTCGGGCGAGGTGCTCGCGGAGAGCACGGGCGAGGACGGCATCACGCTGACCTTCACCCGCGCCCAGCGGGAAGCAGGAGGCTTCCTCACGGTGGAGGGCACGATCCAGAACAACGGCGGCGAGACATGGTTCGACGTGGCCTGGGCCGGTGCCGAGCGTGAACTGCGCGACAACGCGTTCTCCATGGCGGGCGCCTCGCTGGTCGCCCCGGAGGAGGGCAAGCGCTACCTGATCCTGCGCGACACCAGTGGCCGCTGCCTGTGCACAGGATTCGGCCCGGGTATCGGACAGGGGGAGACCGTTGAGTGGTTCGCCCAGTTCCCCGAGCCGGACCCGGCCACCACCGAGGTCCAGTTCCAGATCGGTAACATGCCGCCGGCCACCATCGAGATCCGCTGAGAGGCGAGCCAGATGACGTATCGACCGCTTGGACCCGCCCGGGTCTCCCTGGTCGCCGCAGTCGGCACCCTCGCCGTACTGGGCCTGAGCACGCCGGCGCTGGCGGACGACGCCGAGGAGGATTACCAGCAGCCGCCCGGGTACGAGGCACCGGCGGTTCCGGACATCGACGCCAACGCGCCCGGTCTGATGCTGGGTGATGGAGCGACGCTGGCCGAACCCCGGGTACTGGACATCAAGTTCATCACCGAGGATCTGGGCAGTGCCGCCGACCCGCCGCCGAACAGCGGCGGCAACAACGAGGATCCGCCCGCCGACCCTGACCCCGAACCCGATCCCTCGCCGGGTACGGGCGGCGGCGAGCAGCGCGAGGAACGCACCGGCGGACAGCACAAGTTCACGCTCCAGACCGACGTGGTCTTCGGCAAGAACAGCGACGAGATAAGCGAGGAGTCCCGCGCCGCCCTCGCCGAGGTGGCCGCCGCGATCGACGAGTACCAGCCCGAGCAGGTGAACGTCTTCGGCTTCACGGACAACCTGGGCTCCTACGAGAACGGCGTGACGCTCTCCGCCAACCGCGCGCGGAACACCCAGACGGTGCTCCTGGAACTCATCGCGGACCCGTCCGGCATCTCCTTCAACGTCCGTGGCTACAGCGAGGACTATCCGCTGTACGACAACGAGACCGAGGAAGGTCGGCAGAAGAACCGGCGGGTGGAGATCTCCTGGCCCAGCGGCAACTGAGCCGCCGGGCGCGGAGCGGTCAGTCGTTGGGCTTCCACTGGGTGGCCGTGATCAGGTAGTTCCGCAGATCCTGGTTCTGCGGAGCGGGCTCGACCCGGTCGATCCACAGCAGGACGAGCGTGCCCTTGGCGGTCTCGACGCAGATGCCGGTGTCCTCCCGGAGGAGGCTGTCGCTCCGGATGTCCTCGATGGTGATGGGGTTGGGGACATCCGACCGGTGGGCCGCTTCGTAGCACTCCTGCGGAGTCGGGCCGGGCTTGTCGACGGCACCGACGAACGTGTCGGTGTCGAAGCTCATGCCTTCGTTCAATGCCGTGGGCTGGCCGCAGAACTGGTAGGTGATGTGCGAGTTCTCCGGCACATCGCCCATGCTGCCCATCGGTGATTTGGTGTCGACGGTCAGCTCCTCCAGATTGACCCGGCTGACATTGGCCCCGTAGCACAGGCCGTTGTGCGCCGTGATGTCCTCCTGGTACAGCGGGGCCCTGATCGTGAGACTGACATCGTCGGCGATCAGCCAGTACGGCGCGTCCGGGTCCTGCTCCGGAATCTCCTTTCCCGGGTCCTCCGGCCCTCCCGGCAGCCCTGCCCCCGCACCCGATTCCGGGAGGGTGTCCGGGTCGGTGTCCGTCCCGGTCTCCGTCTCCGGAGCCTCCCCCGACGGCGACGTCGGGCCGCCCGCCCGGGGAGTGTCGTCGTTCCCGTCCGTCAGCAGCAGGGCCGCCGTCGCCCCACCCGCGACCGCCGCCAGGACGGCCGTCGTGGCCAGCGCGATCGCCATCGTGCGGCGGGGCTTCGCCGCCGGGGGTGGCGGAACCGTCGGGGCCGTGGCCGGGAGGGGCGGCGGGGTGGGGGGCTGGGTGCCGTGGCGCTGCGAGACCTGGGTGGCCAGGCCCGCCGGGAGCCAGCTGTCGCGCCGCTGCAGGGTCTGGCCGGGGGACAGGGAGCGGCACATCTCCACGACCTGCGCCGGTCCCGGCCGCTGTGCCGGGTTCTTGGCGAGGCAGGCCGCGATCATGGGCCGCAGGGCTTCGGGGGCGCGGGCCAGGTAGGGGTCCTCCTGCACGATCCGGTACATCAGCCCGTGCGCCCCGCCCTCCCCGAAGGGGTGGCCGCCGGTCGCGGCGAAGTGGGCGATGATGCCGAGGGCGAAGACATCGGTGCCGGGTCCGGCCGGCGGGTTGCCCATGATCTGTTCGGGGGCCATGTACGCCGGGGTCCCGACGCGTACGTCGGTGCCGGTCAGGGCGGTGCTGTCGGCGGCCTGCGCGATGCCGAAGTCGATCACCTTCGGGCCCTCGGTGGCCAGCAGCACGTTGCCCGGTTTCAGGTCGCGGTGCACCACGCCCACCGCGTGGATGGAGGTCAGCGCCTCCGCCACCCCGGCGACCAGCAGCAGCACCGTCTCCAGCGGCAGCGGGCCGTGCCGCCGCAGCGCCTCGGCCAGCGAGAGGCCGGGTACGTAGGCGGTGGCCAGCCAGGGCGCGGCGCCCTCGGTGTTGCTGTCCAGGACGGGGACGGTGTAGAGGCCCTGTACCCGGCGGGCGGCCCGTACCTCGGCGGCGAAGCGGCGGCGGAAGTCGGGGTCCTCGGCGAACTCACCGCGTACCACCTTCAGCGCGATGGGCTGTCCGCCCCGGGTGTAGGAGAGGTAGACGCTGCCCATGCCGCCCGATCCGATGCGGGCGCGCAGCTCGTAACCGGCCATCTCGCGTGGATCGTTGGGTCCCAGCGGACTGAACTGGGGCTGGGGTGGGGCGTGTTCGTCGTGCGCGGCCATGGTTCCCCCCTGGCGGTTACGGCGTACCGGTGTACCGGCGTACCGCAGGCATCGTAGTGGGCGCCGGTTTCCGGCCCCAGTCGCCCCGCTCCGCCGGCCGGGGACCGTGCCGGCCGTGCCCCCTCGAACGGGTGTCCCTCCGCCGGGCTGTTCCGGGCCCCGCGCGCCCGGCGCGTGTCTCCCACCTGCGCCCCCGTGACCGCGAAATGAGGCCAGTGGATGACCGTGGGTAGTGTGACGGAAGGGCTTGTGCGAAGGGGGTCACAGTCCCGTGACCCGTACGGTAGGGTTCCCTCAGTCAGTCACGCTGACATCCATAACTGCCAGCGTCGTCACTCCCACCCCGGCGACGTCTGGCGGGGCGGACCGTGAGCCACCCCCCCCGCTCCGGTCCCCCCATACAAGCGGGCCGGTCTGCCCTCCCCCCACTCGGGCAGACCGGCCCGCAGTACGTCCGCACCCCTGCCGCTTCCGTGCGGCCGGCCCGTACGCTCAGCCGGGTGCACCCGCTGTTGATCGTCGCCGCCGCCGCGTACGGAGCCCTCACCGGACCCCTGCTCGCCCGGCCCCGCTACCGGCTGTCCGTCGAGCCGGAGCAACCCTGGCGCTCCGCCTGCCCGGCCGGCCACCCCCTGCCGCCCGCCGCCCAGGGCGGCTGGCTCGGCACCGCGCGCTGCCCGCACTGCCCGCCCGCCACCCGCCGCTACGGCACGGGCGCCGGGGCGCTCACCGTCTGGACCGCGCTGGTCTGCGCCGCCCTGGCCGCCGCCACCGGGCCGCGCCCCGAGCTCGTCGTCTGGCTGCTCGCCGCGCCGGCCGTCGTGCTGCTGGCCGCCGTCGACCTCTCCGTCCAGCGGCTGCCCGACCCGCTCACCCTCCCGCTGGCCGCCGCCCTGCCCGTGGCCCTCGGCGTGGCCGCGCTGTCCGGCTCCGCCACCGGCAGTTGGCCCCGTGCCCTGCTCGGCGGGCTCGTCCTGGGCGCCGTCTACTTCGTGCTCTTCCTGATCAATCCGCGCGGCATGGGCTTCGGCGACGTCAAGCTCGCCGTTCCGCTCGGGGTCGCCATGGGCTGGTACGGCTGGGACGTGATCTTCTTCGGCACCTTCACCGGTTTCCTGTGCGCCGCCGGGTACGGCCTGATCCTGATCGTCGCCCGCCGGGCCACCCGCAAGACCGCCCTTCCCTTCGGGCCCTTCATGGCCCTGGGCGCCCTCGTCGCCCTCCTCCTGGGCGCCCTCGCCGCCGCCTGACCTCACCCGGCCCGCCGGTCCGCAGAGCCGGGACGGATCCCCGCGCCACGCCTGAATCCGGCCCACTGGCACACAGCGGCCTCTTCCATGCGTTACGGTGGAATACCCCCCCTCGGGCCGGTCCGTATCCCCCCCACGGACCGGCCCGCTTTCTGTTCCGGCGCCGAGCTGTCCTACAGTGCTGGTTCCGACGGGGCAGGGTGTGCGAGGGGATGCGGCGTGGCAATGCAGGAACAGGACCGAGGAGGGATCTTCGGCAGGGTCCGGAACAAGATCCGCCGCGGGTTCGTACGGCTGTACGCCCACCGGGTGGAGGGCAAGCTCGGCAACGCGGAGGGCGTGCCCAAGCACATCGGCGTCATCCTGGACGGCAACCGCCGCTGGGCCAAGGCCGCCGGCGGCACCACCAAGGAGGGGCACGAGGCGGGCGCCGCCAAGATCCAGGAGCTCCTGGGCTGGTGCGCCGAGACCGATGTCGAGGTGGTCACCCTGTGGATGCTGTCCACCGACAACCTCGCCCGCCCCGCCGACCAGCTCGACCCGCTGCTGACCGTGGTCGAGGGCGCGGTGCGTGACCTGGCCGCCGACGGGCGCTGGCGGGTGCACCACGTCGGTGCCCTGGACGTGCTGCCCGAGCGCACCCGCAGCGTGCTCCAGGAGGCCGAGGAGCTGGCCGGAAAGCGCGAGGGAATACTGGTCAACGTGGCCGTCGGCTACGGCGGCCGGCAGGAGATCACCGACGCGGTCCGTTCGCTGCTGGCCAAGCGGGCCGCGGAGGGCCAGGACCTGGCCCAGGTCGCCGAGTCGCTGGGCGTCGAGGACATCTCCGAACATCTGTACACCCGCGGTCAGCCCGACCCCGACCTCGTCATCCGTACCAGCGGCGAGCAGCGGCTCTCCGGCTTCATGCTCTGGCAGTCGGCCCATTCGGAGTACTTCTTCTGCGAGGCGTACTGGCCGGCCTTCCGCAAGGTCGACTTCCTGCGGGCGCTGCGCGACTACGCCGCCCGGCACCGCCGCTACGGCGTCTGATCCGGGCGGTTCATCCGGTATTACCCTCTCGTACCTTCGTTCACCACCCCATGTCCGCCGAGCGGGCATGGGGTGGTGCCGTCCGAGGGGTTGTCCGCATGAGATGCGGAGGCAGCGGGCATATTCATCGCGGACCGGGCGTCAGCCCCGTCCGCCGGGAGGCCCGTTTGCGTACCACGGACATGGACCAGGGCCGGTGCCCGGCCCGTGCGTGCATGGCTCCCATGGAGGCCACGGGCCGTCAGCCGGCCAGCAGACGCCCGGCGTCGCACGTACCAGCGGCGCCGCGTCTTCCACACCTCTCCCGAGGGGGTTCGTCCACACGTGGTGACCAGCAAGAAGCGCCTCAGCGAGCGGCGCATGTACGTCCTCGACACCAGTGTCCTCCTGGCCGACCCATCAGCGATGACCCGTTTCGACGAGCACGAAGTGGTGCTCCCGGTGGTCGTCATCACCGAACTGGAGGCCAAGCGCCACCACCCGGAGCTGGGGTACTTCGCCCGCCAGGTGCTGCGTCGGCTGGACGAGTACCGGGTGCGGTACGGCCGTCTCGACCATCCCCTGCCCATCGGTGACCTCGGCGGTACCCTGCGGGTGGAGCTGAACCACTCGGATCCGGCCATTCTGCCGCCGGCCATGCTGACCGGCCGCGGGCAGTTGCTGGACAACGACACCCGCATCCTGGCCGTCGCCCGCAATCTCCAGGCGGAGGGCCACGATGTGACGGTGGTCTCCAAGGACCTGCCGCTGCGCATCAAGGCGTCCTCGGTCGGTCTGGCCGCCGAGGAGTACCGCGCGGAACTGGCCATCACCGATTCCGGCTGGACCGGGATGATGGACATCACGATGCCCGGCGAGAGCGTGGACGAACTGTTCGCCTCCGAGAGCGTGTTCGATCCGCAGGCCGCCGAGCTGCCGGTGCACACCGGTCTGGTGATCTCCTCCGAGCGCGGCCGGGCGCTGGGCCGGGTGGCGCCCGAGGGCCGGGTGAAGCTGGTGCGCGGGGACCGGGAGGCGTTCGGTATCCACGGCCGCAGCGCCGAGCAGCGGGTCGCCCTGGATCTGCTGCTCGATCCGGACGTCGGCATCGTGTCGATGGGCGGCCGGGCCGGCACCGGCAAGTCGGCGCTGGCGCTGTGCGCGGGTCTGGAGGCGGTCCTGGAGCGCCGCCAGCACCGCAAGGTGATGGTGTTCCGGCCGCTGTACGCGGTGGGCGGGCAGGATCTCGGCTACCTGCCGGGCACCGAGGCCGAGAAGATGAACCCCTGGGCGCAGGCCGTCTTCGACACCCTCTCGGCGGTGACGACCCGTGAGGTCATCGAGGAGGTGGTGGCGCGCGGGATGCTGGAGGTGCTGCCGCTCACCCACATCAGGGGCCGTTCGCTGCACGACGCGTTCGTCATCGTCGACGAGGCCCAGTCGCTGGAGCGCAATGTGCTGCTGACGGTGCTCTCCCGGATCGGTCAGGACTCCCGGGTGGTGCTCACCCACGACGTGGCGCAGCGTGACAACCTGCGGGTGGGACGGTACGACGGTGTGGTGGCGGTGGTGGAGAAGCTCAAGGGGCACCCGCTGTTCGCGCACGTCACCCTGACACGCTCCGAGCGCTCCCCGATCGCCGCGCTGGTGACCGAAATGCTGGAGGAGGGGCGGGTTTAGCCCCCGGCCACGCTGTGTGTTCCGTCCGTGCGGCCGCTGTTGTTCACCGGCCGCCGGGCGGAACGCAAGCCCCCGTTCGGCTGGAGTGCGTGTGACCTTTCCCACATCGAGCTGAATTGCTTACCGCTCCCCGTTTCCGGCAGTGTGTGCGTCTGTCAGGCCCCGCATACGGCACTGCCGCACCGCCATCGGAGCGGCGCAGTACAGAGTTTGACAACTGAACAGCCGTCAGCCGTATGCCGCCCGCAGCACCACGCGGGGTCCCGTGCCAGCAAGGGCAGGGGTTCCGCCGGGCCCGTGCCTTCTGTGACCCGCTGGTCCGTTCAGCGGTGAAGGCCCGTGTCAGGGGCACGATTGCGCCCGTGGGGGTCACCCACGCGGGCGATGGTGGAAGGAAACCGTGTGAGCCGGATTTCGGTCCGGGGATTCGCCGTGGCGTCTGCTACCGCGGTCACCACCGTCGGTGCTGCCGTCGGTGTTGCCTCGGGAGACGAGCAGGGCGGCGTCAGCGACATCGAGTTCGCCGCCGCCGACGCGACGCTGCTGGCGGACATACCCGCTGCCCCGAATGCCCAGCTGCACACCGCGTCGCTGGTCCAGCAGGCGGAGTCGCAGGCGGATGTCGCCGACGTCCAGACCCGTAAGGCGGCCGAGGAGGCCGCCCGGGTGCAGGCCGCCTCGGATGCCCAGGAGCGGCGCGAGCGTGCCGAGCAGGAGGCCAGGGAGCAGGCGGAGCGCGAGGCGGAGGAAGAGCGCCAGCGCGAGGCGGCGGAGGCCGCCAGCCGGTCCGCCTCACGGGCTTCCGCGCCCATCCAGTCCTCGTACAGCAAGGCGGAGATCCAGGCGATCGCCCGGGACATCGTGGCCGCCGACCAGTTCCAGTGCTTCTCCACGATCGTGGAGCGCGAGAGCGGCTGGAACCACACCGCCACCAACCCGTCCTCCGGCGCGTACGGCCTGATGCAGGCGCTGCCGGGTACGAAGATGGCCTCGGCCGGCGCCGACTGGCAGACCAACCCCGCCACCCAGATCCGCTGGGGTCTGAACTACATGAACGAGCGCTACGGCAGCCCGTGTGGCGCATGGGAGTTCTGGCAGGTCAATCACTGGTACTGACCCTTCCGTCAGTCCCCGGCGAACAGCGTTCACGGGATCCCCGCACCGGCTTCGGTGCGGGGATTTCCGCTTTCGTGAGGGGACCCTCCTTCCGGCGGGCGCGCAGGGTAACGTCAGGGCGCGGACCGCGGTGCGAAAACTGGGGGAAGAGGGAAACGGGATGTCTGGAGTGAGCCGGTTCAAGACCGGCCTGGCGCGGCTGAACTCGCGCGTGTCGGCCTATCGGGCCGCCGCGGAGCGCGAGATTCAGCGCCGGGAGCGGGAGGCGGAGGAGCGGGTCGCGGGGGGCGCCGAGGACGGCGGGGGTGGGTACGAACATCTGGAGGCGCGGGTCCGGCGGACCGTGGCCCCGGATGTGCCGGGGCTCGTCGAGGTCCCGCCGGCCGGTGAGGGCGGCGCCCCCGCCGGGAGCGGCGCGGGCGGCGCGGGGGCGAGCGCGGGTGGCGACGGCGGGGGAGCCGGGACGGGTGGCGCGCAGCCGCCCGCCACCCCCGAGCGTCCGGCGCCCGACGAGGCGATCCCGTGGGGTGTCCGGGTCGCGGCCGCGGCCGGCTGGCGGATGCTGGTGCTGGCGGCCGTGGTGTGGGTGCTGATCCAGGTGGTGTCGGCGATCAGCCTGCTGGTGATCGCGTTCGCCGCGGGGCTGCTGGTCACCGCGCTGCTCCAGCCGTTCGTGGGGCGGCTGAAGAGGCTCGGGGTGGGGCGGGGGCTGGCCACCGCGATCGTCTCCATCGGTGGCTTCATGGTGATGGGCGGCGTCGGCTGGTTCGTGGTCTGGCAGGTCATCGAGAACACCGACCGGCTGGTGGAGCAGGTCCAGGACGGTATCGACCAGCTGCGCGACTGGGTGCTGCAGCTGCCGTTCGGGGTGACCGAGGAGAACATCAACGAGACCGTCGACAATCTCAACAGCTGGATCACCGATCACAGTGACGAGCTGACCTCGGCCGGTCTGGAGGGCATCAACTACCTCACCCAGTTCCTGTCCGGCGCCGGTGTGGCGCTGTTCGTGACGCTGTTCCTGCTCTACGACGGACGCGGGGTGTGGTACTGGTTCCTGAAGCTGGTGCCGGCCCAGGCGCGCGAGGGCGTGGCGGGCGCCGGGCCGCGGGCGTGGATCACGCTCACCGGCTATGTGCGCGGCACGGTGCTGGTGGCGCTGATCGACGCGCTGGGCATCGGCATCGGGCTGTTCGTGCTGGAGGTGCCGATGGCGGTGCCGCTGGCCGTCATCGTGTTCCTGTCGGCGTTCGTGCCGCTGGTCGGTGCCATCGCCTCGGGCGCGCTGGCCGTGGTGGTGGCGCTGGTGACCAACGGCCTGTTCACGGCGCTGATGGTGCTGTGCGTGGTGCTGCTGGTGCAGCAGGTCGAGGGGCACATCCTCCAGCCGTTCATCCTGGGCCGGCTGGTGAAGGTGCACCCGCTGGCCGTGGTGCTCGCGGTGACCGCGGGCACGCTGCTGGCCGGTATCCCGGGCGCGGTGGTGGCCGTGCCGCTGGTCGCGGTGGCCAACACGGTGGTCGGCTATCTGCGCGCCTACCAGGCGGAGGCCGATCTGCGGAACGGTCCGTCGGGGGCGACCATAGCGCCGCTGGCGCCGGTGCGGCCGGCTCCACCGGTGAGCGCTCCGGAGGACGAGCCCGGGGGCACCGGACGCGACGGCGACCGGCCCCGGGACTGACCCGAGAGCGACCCGGGACGGGGTGCGAGGGCCCGTCTGTCCCGGATGGGTGGATCACCCGCTTCCCCGCCGAAGGGCGGGGGAGCGGTCCCGGATCTGTCTCCGTGCTGCCCGGCCCGGGCCGGGCAGCATCGCGTCGGCCTGCCCCCACGGCAGGTCGGGAGGGGGATCACCTCTGCCCGCTCCACCACAGAACCGATGATCAAGCACGCTCAGCGCGTCACCGGGCGCAGCCCCGCCCGCCGTGGCGGGCGGCCGCGGCCGGTGGAAGGCACCCGTGCGGTGGTGCCGGACCCACGCGCGGGGCCGGACGAAGGGATGACCGTGCCGGAGGAGACCGGGGCGGCTGCGCCGACGGCGAAGAAGACCTGGCGCCCGCTGACGTGGTGGCTGGGCGAGGACGCCCGGGGCCGGTCGGTGTGGGGCCGGGGGCGGGTGCTCGCGGCGCTGGCGGTGCTGACGGGCGGACTGTTGGCGTTCCCCGGCGCCGTCCCCAACACACCGGGCCGTCTCGGCAGTCTGCTGGAGTCCTTCCTGCCCTGGCTCGGCCTGGTGATCGTGGTGCTGTTCGGTCTCGCGGTGCTGCGGCGTTCGGCCACCGCGCTGATCGCCGTGCTGCTGCCGGTGCTCGCCTGGGCCTCTCTCTTCGGCGGGCTGGTCCGGTCGGCGCAGGCCGGTGACGTCGATCTCGTCGTGGTGCAGCACAACGTGAGCGACGAGAACGAGGACCCGGCGGGCAGCGCCCGCGCCCTGGTAGCCGCGGGGCCCGAGCTCATCGCGCTCCAGGAGCTGTTGCCCTCGGCGTTGCCCGTCTATCAGGAGGAGCTGGCCGCGCGGTATCCGTACCACGAGGTCCGGGGCACCGTGGGGATCTGGTCCGTCCACCCGCTGAGCGACACCCGGGTCGTGGACATCAAGCCCCGGGACATCGAGGAGTACTGGAGCCGGGGGATGCGGACGGTGGTCCACGCGCCGCAGGGCGAGTTCGCGGCGTATGCCGCGCATCTGCCGTCGGTGCGCCTGGGGGGCGGCGGGTTCGCGTCCGCACGGCGTGACGAGAGCGCCGAACGGCTGGCGCGGGCCATCGCCGCCGAGGAACAGGGCCGGGTGGTCCTGCTGGGCGACCTCAACGGCACCGTCGAGGACCGTGGTCTGGCGCCGCTGACGTCCCAGCTGAACGTTCCGGAGAGCGGTTTCGCCTTCAGCTTCCCCGCGTCCTTCCCCGTGGCCAGGATCGACCAGGTCATGGCGCGCTCGGCGACGGTCTCCCGGGTGCACACGCTGCCCGCCGTCGGCAGTGACCATCTGCCGGTGGTCGCCCAGCTCCGGTGGGAGTGAGCGGCACCGTGCGGCGTTGACCCCCCAGGGCCCCGGCCCGGGTGCCGGGGCCGACCGCGGGCGCGCCGGGGAGACCCGCTACCCGGCCCAGCCGTGCTGGGGTGGGTGACGCGCTTCGAGCAGCACGCTCAGGGCGTCCGTCAGCGGCTGGCTCCACCCCTCCGAGGGCGCGATGTACGCCCAGGCGTCGACCGGGTTGGAGCCGTAGCGGTGGCCGTGCGGCGCGGGTGACCCGTACGAGACGGCCATGTCGACCGTCGTCTGCCAGAAGGTGACGAACGGGAACCAGTCGATCTGCGAGGTGACGTCCGGGCCCAGCGGCTCGTTCATCCATTCGGGCCGCTGGAAGAGCAGATCGGGTGACCACCACACGACCGGGTCGGAGGCGTTCTGGAGGTAGATCACCCGGGGCTCCTCCCAGGGGCCCGGTTCCAGCAGCAGGTCCCGCTCGGGGAACTGGGCGAACCGTACGTGCTTCCCGCCGTCGTACACCGGGCGCCACACGGGGCTGCCGGGGTCGCGGCCGGCGGTGAGTTCGCTGTGGAGCGGGGAGAAGTCGGGCGGGCCGACCAGCAGCGCGCCGTCGGTGCGGGCGAGCAGATCCTCCAGGCCGTCGAAGGCGTCCTCGATGGCGGTGACGGCGAGGGACTCGCCGAAGACGACGAGCTTGGGGCGGGTGTCCTCGGGCAGCTGTGACCAGTGCTCCCACACGGCGTCCACCAGTTCGCGGGTGGCGTTGCCGGCCTCCTCGCGGTCCACCACGAACGAGGCCCAGCTGGGGAGGTAGGAGTACTGCATGGTGACGACCGCGGTGTCGCCGCCGTGCATGAACTCCAGCGCCTCCACCGTGGTGGGGTTGATCCAGCCGGTGCCGGTGGTGCCGGCGATGGCGAGCACCTCGCGGTCGAAGGCCCCGGTGCGCTCCAGTTCCCGCACGGCCAGCGCGGCGCCGTCCGGGTACGCGCCGTAGGCGGCGCGGCCCACGTACACCCGGACGGGCGGCTGGGCGGGGCGCCCGGTGAACTGGGTGATCTCCTCGGTGGACAGCACCGTTCCGGTGAAGGTGCGGCCCTTGTTGCCGAGGTCCTCCCAGGAGATCAGCGAGTCGGGGCTGCCGGAGACCATGGGGGAGTACGGGCGCATCACGCCGTCGTCGGTGCTGCGGTCCTTGGCGGCGGAGAGCCGGTCGGCGATGGTGAGGACGCCGCGGTCCCACACCACGTCGCGGGTGCCGTACACCACGATGAGGCTGGTGAGGGCCAGGCCGAGGGCGACGGCCAGCGGCCAGGGCACGAAGCGGTTGAGCCAGCGGGTGATCAGGCGGGTCAGCAGCCGGATGGCGCGGGCGACGGCCACGAAGAGCACCAGCACACCGAGCGAGATCAGCGCGATCATGAGGGAGTGCCAGGTCAGGGTGGGCGGCAGCTCCTGGAGCCGGCGCAGTTCGCGCTGCATGTCGGCGCTGCGGCCGAGCATGATCGCGACCGCGAACGGGAGCAGCAGTTCGTACCCCAGCCAGGCGCGGGCACGGAGGCGGGGGCTGGGCTGCCAGGGCAGCAGCCGGTAGAGCGAGGAGACGGTGGAGCCCAGGCCGTAGCCGATGGCGGCGGTGATGCCGCCGATGGCGCCCTGGTAGTACCAGGGGCGCGGCACCAGGGAGGGGGTGAGGGAGAGCCAGAAGAAGAAGGTGGCGACCAGGCAGGCGGTGAGGTCGGGCCAGCGGCGCATCAGCCATTCGGAGCTGGGCCGGTCCCAGTACGGCTTGCGGGCGTAGGCGCGGGCCAGGTCCGTGGTGCGGCGGGTGGCGGTGCGCAGCGCGGCGCCGGCGCGTTCGGCCGCGGTGGCCGGGGGTGCGGGAGGGGCGGGAGAGGTGGCCGGGTTCGCCGGGGGGGCGGGCTGCGGGGTGCCCCCGTCGTCGCCGTCCCCCGAGGTGTGCTGCATTGTCTGTCTCCGACCGCTCCCTATGGCGTGACTCCCCGTGTCCACGCGCCAGTGGGACAGACGCAGCGGTAATGGGCCGAGTTGCTTGATTCCGCGTTGAACAAACTACAGGTCTTGACGGAGTCCAATCGGTTGCCGATGCGACGGGACCGCGATTCGCTGGTGGGGACCCGCAGTCGGGAGGAGGCTTCGCCATGGACCACACCACCAACAACGCCGGCGTACCGGTGGAGAGCGACGAGCACTCGCTGACGGTCTCGCCGGACGGTCCCGTCCTGCTCCAGGACCACTATCTGATCGAGAAGATGGCGCAGTTCAACCGGGAGCGGGTGCCGGAACGGGTGGTGCACGCCAAGGGCGGCGGCGCGTACGGCACCTTTACCGTCACCGGGAACGTGAGCGAGCTGACCCGGGCCGACCTGTTCCAGCCGGGGCGGCGCACCCGGATGCTGGCGCGGTTCTCGACGGTGGCGGGGGAGCAGGGCAGCCCGGACAGCTGGCGGGACCCGCGCGGCTTCGCGCTGAAGTTCTACACCCAGGAGGGGAACTACGACCTGGTCGGGAACAACACACCGGTGTTCTTCGTCCGCGACCCGCAGAAGTTCCAGGACTTCATCCGCTCGCAGAAGCGTCACCCGGGCAGCGGATTGCGCGACCACGACATGCAGTGGGACTTCTGGACCCTGTCGCCGGAGTCGGCGCACATGGTCACGTGGCTGATGGGCGACCGGGGCATCCCGCGCACCTGGCGGCACATGAACGGGTACGGCTCCCACACCTACCTGTGGGTGAACGCGGCCGGCGAGCGGCACTGGGTGAAGTACCACCTGAAGACGGACCAGGGCATCGACTTCCTCACCCAGAGCGAGGCGGACGAGCTGGCCGGCCAGGACGCGGACGCCCACCGCCGCGACCTGTACACGGCGATCGACCGCGGCGAGGCGCCGACCTGGACGATGTACGTGCAGGCGATGCCGTTCGAGGACGCGCCCGACTACCGCTTCAACCCCTTCGACCTCACCAAGGTGTGGCCGCACGGCGACTACCCGCTGATCGAGGTGGGCCGGATGCGGCTGGAGGAGAACCCGGAGGACTACTTCATCCACATCGAGCAGGCCGCCTTCGAGCCGTCCTCGCTGGTGCCGGGGATCGGGCCCTCGCCGGACAAGATGCTGCTGGGCCGGCTGTTCTCCTACCCGGACACCCACCGCTACCGCATCGGCCCCAACTACGCCCAGCTGCCGCCGAACCGTCCGGTCGTCCCGGTGCGCTCGTACGCCAAGGACGGCCCGATGCGCTACGAGCCGGCCAGGACGGCGGCACCGTACGCGCCGAACTCCTACGGCGGTCCGGCCGCCGACACCGCCCGGTACGGGGAGCCGGCCGGCTGGCGGACGGCGGGCGAGATGGTGCGGGCCGCGTACACGCTGCACGCCGAGGACGACGACTTCGGGCAGGCCGGGACGATGGTGCGCACCGTGCTGGACGACGCGGCCAGGACACGTCTGGTGAGCAATGTGGCCGGCCATCTGAAGGTGGACGTGAGCCCGCCGGTGCTGCGCCGGGCGCTGGACTACTGGCGCAGCGTCGACGCCGCCATCGGGGACCGCATCGCGGGGGAAGTCAACAGCGCTTAGTCCGTTCGGGGTTGGCGCTGCGCGGAGCCCTTGATCATTTATGCAGGTCAAGGGCTATGCAGTCTGGGTATACACACGGTTTATACGTGGTGTGTATAGTGACGGCCATGTCCATCGGTCACACCCTGCTCGCGCTCCTGGAAGCCGGTCCCCGACACGGCTACGACCTCAAGCGCACCTTCGACGATCACTTCGGCCAGGACCGCCCGCTGCACTACGGGCAGGTCTACTCCACGATGTCCCGGCTGCTGAAGAACGGCCTGGTCGAGGTCGACGGCATCGAGGCGGGCGGCGGACCCGAGCGCAAGCGCTACGCCATCACCGACGCCGGCATCACCGATGTCGACGCCTGGCTCGGCACCCCCGAGAAGCCCGAGCCCTACCTCCAGTCCACGCTCTACACCAAGGTCGTCCTCGCCCTGCTCACCCGGCGCGACGCCAACCGGATCCTGGATACCCAGCGAGCCGAACACCTGCGGCTGATGCGGCAGCTCACCCGGCGCAAGAGCAGCGGCGACCTCGCCGACCAGCTCATCTGCGACCACGCCCTGTTCCACCTCGAAGCCGATCTGCGCTGGCTCGAAATGGCCGCCGCGCGCCTGGAACGGCTCGCCAAGGAGATCCACCCGTGACAGCCCTGCTCACCGCGAACGACCTGCACAAGTCCTACGCCAGCACCCCCGCCCTCGCCGGCGCCGACTTCTCCATCAACGCCGGCGAAGTCGTCGCCGTCATGGGCCCCTCCGGATCCGGCAAGTCCACCCTGCTGCACTGCCTGGCCGGCCTGGTCCCGCCCGATCAGGGCACCGTCCGCTACCAGGGCCGCGACCTGGCCGGCCTCTCGGACGCCGAACGCAGCGCCCTGCGCCGCGCCGACTTCGGCTTCGTCTTCCAGTTCGGTCAGCTCGTCCCCGAACTGTCCTGCGTCGAGAACGTCGCCCTCCCGCTGCGCCTCACCGGCACCAAGCGCAAGGAGGCCGAGGCCCGCGCCACCGAATGGCTCGCCCGCCTGGAGGTGGACGACGTACGTCACCACCGCCCCGGGCAGGTCTCCGGCGGCCAGGGCCAGCGCGTCGCCGTCGCCCGCGCCCTCGTCAACAACCCGCGGGTGGTCTTCGCCGACGAGCCCACCGGCGCCCTCGACTCCCTCAACGGCGAACGCGTCATGCAACTGCTCGTCGAGGCCGCCCAGGAGTCGGCCGCCGCCATCGTCCTGGTCACCCACGAATCACGGGTCGCCGCCTTCTCCGACCGCGAGGTCGTCGTCCGTGACGGCAAGGCGCGCGACATGGCGGGGGCGGCATGACAACGCCGGTCTCCGTGTGGACACGGGATCTGCTCATGGGCGTCCGGTTCGCCGTCGCCGGCGGCCGGCCCGGCTGGGCCCGCACCACCCTCACCGCCATAGGCGTCGGCCTCGGCGTCGCCCTGCTGCTGTTCGCCGCCTCCGCGCCCAGCGTGTTCCAGAACGTGGACGCCCGCGCCGACGCCCGCGTACCGATCTGGTACGAGGACCTGGCGCCGGGGCCCGACACCCTGCGCTACGAGAGCATCCCCACCGTCTACCACGGGGCGCAGGTCACCGGCATGCTTCTGCAGCCCGACGCGGGCGAGGCCACCACGGCCACCCCGCCCCCGGGACTCGACGCCTTCCCGGCCCCCGGCGAGATGGTGGTCTCCCCGGCCCTGAAGCGCCTCCTGGACTCCTCGGACCACGAGGTCCTGCGGGAACGGCTCGCCGGATACGAGATCACCGGCACCATCGGCGACGCCGGACTGCGGGGCCCGGCCGAACTCGTCTTCTACATGGGCACCGACACGCTCACCGGCGCCGCCGCCGACGGCACGCCGCACCACAACCGCACCGACACCTTCGGCGCCAGCTACCCGCCCGCAGCCCTGAGCCCCATGCTGATCCTGCTCATCCTGGTGATCTGTGTGGTGCTGCTCATGCCGGTGGCCGTTTTCATCGCCACCGCCGTACGGTTCGGCGGCGAACGCCGCGACCAGCGCCTGGCCGCCCTGCGCCTGGTCGGCGCCGACCGCTCCGGCACCCGCCGCATCGCCGCGGGGGAGGCGCTGGCCGGTGCCCTGCTCGGCCTCGCGGTCGGCCTGCTGTTCTTCCTGCTGCTGCGCCAGGCCGCCTCTCACATCACCCTCGCCGGGACGAGCGCCTTCCCCGCCGACTTCGTGCCCAGCGCGCCGCTGGCCGTCCTCATCCTGGCCGCCGTGCCGCTGTCCGCCGTCGTGGTCACGCTGTTCGCACTGCGCGGCGTCGCCATCGAACCCCTGGGCGTCGTCCGGGAGTCGGCCGACCGCCCCCGGCGGCTGTGGTGGCGGCTGGTGCCGGCCGCACTGGGCCTGATGCTGCTGCTCCCGCTGGCCGGCGCCTACTCCGCCGGCAGCGGCGGGGCCCGCGAACTCCAGGCCGGCGCCGGCATCGTGCTGATCCTGGTCGGCGCCACCGCCTTCCTGCCGTGGCTCGTGGAACGCGGCGTCGCCGCCTTCCGGGGCGGCCCCGTCTCCTGGCAACTGGCAGTCCGCCGACTCCAGCTGGGCAGCGGCTCCGCCTCCCGCGCGGTCAGCGGCATCACCGTCGCCGTCGCCGGGGCCATCGCCCTGCAGATGCTGTTCGGCGGCGTACAGGCCGAGGAGAGCAGCCCGACCGGTTACGACACCGACGAGGCCCAGATCCAGGTCGTCTCCTCCGGCATGACCGCCGAGAGCAGCACCCGGATGCTCGGCGAACTCTCCGGCGCCCAGGGCGTGCTGGACGTCTTCGGCAGCTACTCCGGCTACGCGGTCCGGCCCGAGGACCGCCAACTGCCCGGCGAACTGGTGGCCCCCGGCGTGTACATCGCCGACTGCACCACCCTGCGGAAGATGGCCGACCTCCCCGACTGCGCCAACGGCGACGTCTTCCTCGCCGCCGACCCCGACGACTCGGGGGAGGGGACCTTCCCGCTGCCCGGCCCCGGCGACACCGTCGACGTGAGCGTCGACGCCGAGGGCGCGGCCTGGGACCCGGACCGGGCCGGGCCCGACCTGTGGACCGTCCCGGACGACGCCCTCCGCGTCGATTCCGTCGCCGACCCGCTCGGCCGCTGGGCCCACGGCATCCTGGCCACCCCCGGCGCGCTGGACGGCTCACGCTTCGGCGGCGGCTTCACCGAAGTACTGATCAACGTGGACCCGGACGACCGGGTCGACACCGTCGAGCGGCTGCGCACCGTCCTGTTCGGGATGCCCGAGCGGCCCGCGCTGTGGGAGATCCAGTCCGTGTGGACCTCCGACGAGTTCGCCTCCATCCAGCGCGGGCTGCTCATCGGCTCGATCGCCGTGCTCGCCCTGATCGGGGCCAGCATGATCGTCTCCCAGCTGGAACAACTGCGCGAGCGCAAGCGGCTGCTGGCCTCCCTGGTGGCCTTCGGCACCAAACGCACCACGCTGAGCGCCTCCGTGCTGTGGCAGACCGCCGTCCCGGTGGCCCTGGGCCTGACCGTGGCCGTCGTCGCCGGGACGGTCCTGGGCTTCGTCCTGATGCGGATGGTGGGCCTGCGGGTCACCGACTGGTTCGGCTTCCTGCCCATGGCGGCGGCCGGACTCGTGGTGATCGCCGTGGTCACCCTGGCCAGCATGCCGCTGCTGTGGCGGCTGATGCGGCCCGAGGGGCTCCGGACCGAGTGACCGGCTGAACCCCGCGCCGGGACCGGGCCACCACGCGTGCGAGCACACCGAAAACGCGTGGTGGCCCGGCCCGTACCGCCGGTACGGTGCCGGCCATGCACCGCGAGCTGATCGACGAGGCCCTGGCCGCCCTGCGCCCGCACCGGGCGGGGGACCGGCTCTTCGGCAATGTGGCCAGCGTGCTGGTCACCGACACCGGAGCGCACCACCGGGGTGTGTGCGTCGACACCCCGTGCGGCACCGGCTTCTGCGCCGAACACGCCGCCATCGCCGCCATGGTGACGGCCGGTGAGTACCGCATCGCCGACATCGTCGCCGTGTGGCGCGACGAGACCACCGGCCGCCCGCACGTGCTGCCCCCGTGCGGGCGCTGCCGCGAGTTCATCCGGCAGATCGACCCCGCCAACATCGACACCCGGGTCATCCTCGGCCCCGGCCGCTCGGCCCCGCTGCGCGACCTGCTCCCGGCCCACGCGTGGCCCGAACCGCTGGCGGACTGACGCCCGACGCCCGCGCCGCTCAGTGGGCCGCCGGTGCCCGGGACTCCATCTGGCGCCACAGCTCGACGGCCGCGTTCAGCCGCCGCGCCCGTTCCCGTATCGCCGCGACGTCGTCCCAGGTCACCGCGTCCGCGTGGGCCTGGAGCAGCCGTTCGTGATCGGCGCGGATGCGCTGCAGCACCCGCACCTGCCGCGGTGAGGTACGCGGCATCGGCAGCCCGGCCAGCACCTCGTCCAGCCGCTCCAGATCGTTCCGCGCCGCGCGCGCGGGGATCTCCGCCCGCTCCCGCTCCCTCGCCAGTTGCTGCGGTGTCATCCGGGCGAGCTTCCTGGCGCGTGCCGCCGCGGCGCGTATCCGGCGGCGGCGCGGGAACAGCACCCGCACCAGCAGGTTGGCCGTGGACAGCACGCTCAGCGCGACGACGGCCAGCACCACCCAGGTGGTCGGGCTCCAGCCGCCCCCCTCGCCGGTCCCGGCGGCCGCCCCCTCATCGGCCTCGTCCGCCCCGGGCACGGCGGCCGCCGGAGCGCCGACCAGTTCCAGCAGGGCGTCCAGCGAGGCCGCCACGAACCCTTCCCCGGACTGCTGGGTCCCCCACGCCCGCTGGGCGAGGCCGTCGTCACCGGACACCGACACGGCCGAGACGCGTCCCCCGTTGTACGTGTCGACCCGGTACACCACCATCCGCTGATCCGGGGCGTCCGCCCAGTCGACCTGCCCGGCCAGCATCCCCGCCGGCTCGGCGTCGTCCCCGGACCACGGCGTGTCCTCGCCGAGTTGCAGTTCCAGAACGCTCTCCGGCAGGAACGCCACCCGGACCGGGGTGCCCGCCCCGGACAGCGCCGCCGCGTACTCCGCCTCCGCGTCGAAGCCGGGGATCCCCGGATGCACGTACAGCGCCTGCTCCCCGAGCACGCCGGCCGCCTCCGTCAGCAGGTCGGTGTCCGACAGCACCGAGGCCAGCAGCGCCAGCCGCCCCGGCATCTCCGCCACCGGGACCGAGGTGATGGCACTCGATCCCACGACGCTCACCAGATCGCTGATCGTGTACGGCACGCCGGAACCGGTGGCCATCACCGCGGAGAAGTCCTCGTCCTGCCACTGGAGCAACAGCGCAGCCCCGTCGTCCGGCAGATCCTCGGCCAGGGCCGCCATGGTGTCCTCGGTCCGCCCGCTGACCCCCGACACCAGGGCCACCCTCAGCTGAGGCACCCCGGCGAACACCGACTCCAGCATCGCCTCGTCCAGCGAGGGGAACGCCTCGGTCACCGCCGGGTCCACGAAGAACCGCGTGTCGCCGTCCGCCAGTGCGTGCACCCCGGGCGACACGTCGTCGTCCAGCGCGTCGGGCAGGGTCAGCAGCACATTCCCCTTGCCGATCCCGACCCGGGCCATCTCCTCGTCGAACAGATCCCACTCGCCCAGGGAGATGCCCACCGTGGTGCGCTGCTCACTGCGGTTCGGGCTGTCGCTGGTGGCGCTCCGCGTCTCGCTGTGCACCATGTACACGCCCGGCTCGCCGATCGCCGCCGCCAACTGCTGCGCCGCCGCCCCGTCCTCGCCGATCTCCTCGGTCACGAAGGCGATCCGGAACGTGGTTTCCGCCCGCTCGTAGCGGGCCCGCAACAGCTCGACCAGCTGCGGATCGGCGCCCTGGTAGTCCTCGGCCACCCACACCGTCTCGCCGTCCGCGAGCGCCGCGATGGCCTCCTCCAGCTGCCCCGCCGCCCTGGCCGGCGGCGCGGTGAGCAACCCGAACAGCATCAGCACGCCCAGCAGGCCCGCGAGCCGCGCTCTGCGCCCGGCGGTGGTCCTCATCCCCGTCCCCCTGTCCGCGATGTCCTGTGGAATGCTATGCCCGCCAACTGACAGCAGGGCACGGACGGGGGACGGGAACCGTATGGCGGTCGGGGATCTTCTGGACGGCCGGTACCGGCTGGTGCGCAAGCTCGGCGAGGGCGGCATGGGCCAGGTGTGGCAGGCTCACGACGAGCGGCTGCGGCGCGATGTCGCCATCAAGACCGCTACCGACGGCGCGGACAGCGCGCTGGTGCGCCGCCTGGAGCGGGAGGCGATGGCCATCGCCCGGCTCGCCCACCCGCACATCGTCACCGTGCACGACATGCTCACCGGCGAGTTCGAGGGCGGCTCCGCCGTCATGCTGGTGATGGAACTGGTCCCGGGGGAGTCCCTGGACCGCACGCTGGCGAACGGCCCGCTGCCGCTGGAGCTGGCCCTGGAATGGGGCGCGCAGATCGCCGACGCGCTCTCGGCAGCGCACGCCCCGGGCGTCGGCATCGTGCACCGCGACCTCAAGCCGGCCAACGTGATGATCACCCACCAGCGGGTCAAGCTGCTGGACTTCGGCATCGCCCACCTCGCCGAGGGCATCGACGAGGGCCGGCGCACCTCCCTCACCGCCACCGGCACCGCCATCGGCACCCCCGACTACATGGCCCCCGAACAGTGCACCGGCGCCGAGATCACCGCCGCCACCGACGTGTACGCGCTGGGCTGCGTGCTGTTCACCATGCTCACCGGGCGCACCGTCTTCCCGCCCGGCGGCACCGTGATGCAGGTGATGTACCGGCAGGTCAACGAGGCGCCCCCGCAGCGGCCCGGCGAACTGCGCCCCGGGCTGCCGGCGGACGTCGACGCGCTGGTGCTCGCCCTGCTGGCCAAGGACCCGGCCGACCGCCCCGAGGGCGCCGCCGCCGTACGCGACCGGCTGCGCGAGCTGGCCCGCCCCCAGAGGACCCCCGAGCCGAAGCCCGACCCGCGGGTGAGCACCCCGCACACCGTCCGGCTCACCCCGCCCGCACCGGCCCCCTCCGGGCCCACCGACCGGGTGCCCACCGGGTACGACCGGGACGCACCCGCCACCGCGCCGCCCACCCCGTCCACCCCGCCCGCCCCCTCCGTCCAGGACGCCCCGCCCGCGCCCTCCCCGCGCGAGGACGTGCCGGAGCCGCAGCCGGACGCCTCCCCGCCCCGCCCCGCCGACGAGCTGCGCGCCCGCACCCGCGAGGCCCAGGCCGCCCAGCAGACCGGCAACTCGGCCGCCGCCGCGGAACTGTGGGCCGCCCTCATACCCCGCCTCGCCGAGTACTACGGCCCCGACGGCTGGCCGACCGAACGCGCCTGCGTGCAGCTCGGCCTCATCGGCCACCACACCACCACCGCCATCGCCCGGGACCTGGAGGGCCGCTACGGCTCCCGCCGCACCCGCCGGGCCCGCAAGGCCCTGGCAGGACGACCCATCCCCCTGGAGTGAGAACCGGGCCCCGTACCCTGGAAAAGCTGTACCGCCCCGGCCCTGTGGAGATGACGATGTCTGCCAGTCCCGCGTTCCAATACACCGACCTGCTCCCGGTCGGCGCGGACGACACCCCGTACCGTCTGGTCACCGCCGAGGGGGTCAGCACCTTCGAGGCCGGTGGGCGCACCTTCCTCCAGGTCGAGCCGGAGGCGCTGCGGCGGCTCGCCGCCGAGGCCATGCACGACATCTCGCACTATCTGCGCCCGGAGCACCTGGCCCAGCTGCGGAAGATCCTGGAGGACCCCGAGGCCTCCCCGAACGACCGCTTCGTGGCGCTCGACCTGCTGAAGAACGCCAACATCGCCGCCGCCGGCGTGCTGCCCATGTGCCAGGACACCGGCACCGCGATCGTCATGGGCAAGCGCGGCCAGCAGGTCCTCACCGAGGGCGAGGACGCCCGCGCGCTCTCCCGGGGCATCTTCGACGCCTACACCAAGCTGAACCTGCGCTACTCCCAGATGGCGCCGCTGACCATGTGGGACGAGAAGAACACCGGCTCCAACCTGCCGGCCCAGATCGAGCTGTACGCGGAGGACGGCGACGCGTACAAGTTCCTGTTCATGGCCAAGGGCGGCGGCTCGGCGAACAAGTCGTTCCTCTACCAGGAGACCAAGGCGGTGCTGAACGAGGCATCGATGATGAAGTTCCTGGAGGAGAAGATCCACTCCCTGGGCACCGCCGCCTGCCCCCCGTACCACCTGGCCATCGTGGTCGGCGGCACCTCCGCCGAGTACGCGCTGAAGACCGCCAAGTACGCCTCCGCGCACTACCTGGACGAGCTGCCGGCCGAGGGCTCGCCCACCGGCCACGGCTTCCGCGACCGTGACCTGGAGGAGAAGGTCTTCGAGCTGACCCAGAAGATCGGCATCGGGGCGCAGTTCGGCGGCAAGTACTTCTGCCACGACGTGCGCGTGGTGCGGCTGCCCCGGCACGGCGCCTCCCTCCCGGTGGCCATCGCGGTCTCCTGCTCCGCCGACCGCCAGGCCAAGGCCAAGATCACCGCCGAGGGCGTCTTCCTGGAGCAGTTGGAGACCGACCCGGCGCGCTTCCTGCCGGAGACCACGGACGAGCACCTCACCGAGGACGAGGTGGTTCGGATCGACCTCACCCGGCCGATGGACGAGATCCGCGCCGAACTCAGCAAGCACCCGGTGAAGACCCGCCTGTCGCTGACCGGGCCGCTGGTGGTGGCACGGGACATCGCGCATGCCAAGATCAAGGAGCGGCTGGACGCGGGCGAGGAGATGCCGCAGTATCTGCGCGACCACGCCGTGTACTACGCGGGCCCGGCCAAGACCCCCGAGGGGTACGCCTCGGGCTCCTTCGGTCCGACCACGGCCGGCCGCATGGACTCCTACGTGGCGCAGTTCCAGGCGGCGGGCGGCAGCCACGTGATGCTGGCCAAGGGCAACCGCTCGGCCCAGGTGACGAAGGCGTGTGCCGCGCACGGCGGTTTCTACCTCGGCTCCATCGGCGGCCCGGCCGCGCGTCTGGCGCAGGACTGCATCAAGGCGGTGGAGGTCCTGGAGTACGCGGAGCTGGGCATGGAGGCGATCTGGAAGATCGAGGTGGAGGACTTCCCGGCGTTCATCGTGGTGGACGACAAGGGCAACGACTTCTTCACCGACCCGACCCCGGACCAGCCGTTCATCACGAGCATCCCGGTGGGCGGCCCGCGCGGCTGACCGCGCCGGGACGGTACCGGGCGCGCGCCCGGTACCGTCCCCTCCCTGTCGACCTGGCGACACGATGCGGGGGCTGCCCGACGCATCAGGGGTTACCGCTGAGCGCGTTAGCTTGGGGGCATGAGCGACTTCAGTGGTGAGTTCCGGGTCGAGCACGATTCCATGGGGGAGGTGCGGGTCCCGGCCGGGGCGAAGTGGCGGGCCCAGACGCAGCGGGCGGTGGAGAACTTCCCGATCTCCGGGCACCGTCTGGAGCGGGGGCACATCGCGGCGCTGGCCCGGATCAAGGCGGCGGCCGCCACCGTGAACGTACGGCTCGGGGTGCTGGATCCGGACATCGGTGCGGCGATCTCCGCCGCCGCCGACGAGGTGACGGCCGGAACGTGGGACGACCATTTTCCGGTGGATGTCTTCCAGACCGGCTCCGGCACATCGTCGAACATGAACATGAACGAGGTGCTCGCCACGCTCGCCACCGAGCGGCTCGGCCGGCCCGTTCATCCCAATGACCACGTGAACGCCAGCCAGTCCTCCAACGATGTCTTCCCCTCCTCGATCCATGTCGCCGCCACGGCCGCCGTGCTGGAGGAGCTGATTCCGGCGCTGGGCGTGCTGGCCGCCGCGTTCGAGGACAAGAGCGCGGAATTCGCCGTGGTGGTGAAGTCGGGGCGCACCCATCTGATGGACGCCACCCCGGTCACCCTGGGGCAGGAGTTCGGGGGGTACGCGGCGCAGCTCCGGTACGGCCAGGAGCGGTTGCGTTCCGCGCTGCCACGGCTGGCCGAACTGCCGCTGGGCGGTACGGCGGTGGGCACCGGGATCAACACTCCGGCCGGCTTCTCGGCGGCCGTCATCGAGGAGGTGGCCCGTACCACCGGGCTGCCGCTGACCGAGGCGCGGGACCACTTCGAGGCGCAGGGCGCCCGCGACGGCCTGGTGGAGACCTCGGGCCAGCTGCGCACCGTCGCCGTCTCGCTCACCAAGATCTGCAACGACCTGCGCTGGATGGGGTCGGGCCCGCGCGCCGGGCTCGCCGAGATCAACCTTCCCGATCTGCAGCCGGGTTCCTCGATCATGCCGGGCAAGGTCAACCCGGTGATCCCGGAGGCCGTGCTGATGGTGTGCGCCCAGGTCACCGGTGCGGACGCCGCCGTCGCCGCGGCCGGCGCGGCGGGGAACTTCGAGCTGAACGTGATGCTGCCCGTGATGGCCAGGAATCTGCTGGAGTCCATCCGGCTGCTGGCCAACGCCTCCACCCTGCTCGCCGAACGCACCGTGGCCGGAATCACCGCCAACGCCGAACGCGCCCGCGAGTACGCCGAGTCCTCGCCGTCCGTCGTGACCCCCCTCAACCGCTATCTCGGGTACGAGGAGGCCGCCCGGATCGCCAAGCGGGCGCTCGCCGAACGCAAGACCATCCGCGAGACGGTGCTGGACGGCGGCTACGTGGAGCGCGGTGAGCTGACCCTCGCACAGCTCGACGAGGCGCTGGATGTACTGCGCATGACTCATCCTTGAGGGTGGCGCCTTGTCCCGGTCGCCCCGAATATCATGTGCCGATGACAGAACCAGTGCACGCTTGGCGACCAGGGGAACACATTCTGTGGCGTTACCGGGCGAACGCGGCGCCGGGTATTCACATCTGCCGCCCCGTCACCGTGGTCCGCGATGCGCCGGATCTGCTCGCCGTCTGGGTGGCACCGGGTACCGAATGCGTGCGCCCGGCGCTCGCCGACGGCTCCCCGATCCACCAGGAGCCGCTGGCGACCCGCTACACCAAGCCGCGCATCACGGTGCGCGACCGCTGGTCGGGCACCGGGGTGCTCAAACTGGCCCGTCCCGGCGAGCCCTGGTCCGTGTGGCTTTTCTGGGATCGGGGGTGGCGCTTCAAGAACTGGTACGTCAATCTTGAAGAGCCCCTGCACCGCTGGTCGGGCGGGGTCGATTCGGAGGATCACTTTCTCGATATCGCGGTCTATCCCGACCGCAGCTGGGAGTGGCGGGACGAGGACGAATTCGCCCAGGCGCAGCAGGCGGGACTGCTCGACGCCGGTCAGGCGGAGCGGATCCGTGCGGCCGGCCAGGCGGCGACGCGTGTGATCGGGACCTGGGGGCGGCCGTTCAGTGAGAACTGGGAGTCCTGGCGCCCGGATCCGCGCTGGCGGAACCCCGCGCTGCCCCACGACTGGGACCGGACCGCGGTGCTCCCCGCCCCGTTGCGGGACGCGCACCCGGTGCCGCAGCAACCCAGAGCCTCTTGATGCACCCCCCGGCGTCAAACGTAGGATCGACCCCCACGACCGCTCCACCGCACAACATCCCCACTTCGCACGCCAGTTCCTCGCCCGGATGGATGGACATCCCCTCGTGACGGACCCGACCTCACCGCAGCCCGTGGCTCGCACGGCGGACGTACCCTCCCACGCCGGCTCCGCGGCGCTGCCCCACGCGCGCTCCGAGCCCGACCCCGCCGAACATCCACCGGTACGACCGGACGCCGGGGGCGGTGGCGGCGGCGCGGGCACCGTGGGCGGCGGCTCGGGATCCATCGACCGGCTGCGGTTCGTCGGCGTCGCCACCCGGCGCATCGCCCGCGGCTCCGACGCCGACGAGATCATCCTGGGCCTGTGCCGGGCCACCGTGCCCACCTTCGCGGACGCGATCCTCGTCTACCTGCTCAACCCGCTGCCGGTCGGCGACGAACAGCCCCAGAACCCGTGGGTGTTCGTGCTGCGCCGCACCGACCGCATCCCGGACGAGCTGGCCTTCCGCGACGTCTCGGGCGGTCTGGCGGCCGATGGCGGCGGGGGTACGGGGTCGGCCTCCGTACTGCCGCTGCTGTCGGGCGCCCTCGCCCGGGTGGAACTGCGCGGCAACGGCCCGCTCGCCGAGGTGCTGCGCGGGGTGCGCCCCGTGTTCACCGACACACAGGTCTCCCAGCAGGCATTGTCCGAACTGACCGGCGCCGAGACCCTGCCCGAGGAGCGGCACGCCATCCTCGCCCCGCTGCGCGGGCAGCGCCGCGTCATCGGCGCGGCCGTCTTCCTGCGCCGCCCGGACAACGACGCGTTCGAGAAGGACGACCTCCAGGTCGCCCAGCAGCTGTCCACCCACTCCGCGCTCGGCGTGGACAAGGCGATCCTGCACGGCCGCGAGGCGTCGATCGCCGACGAACTCCAGCGCACCATGCTGCCGGACGACCTGCCCCAGCCCACCGGCGTGCGCCTCGCCAGCCGCTACCTCCCCGCCGGGAAGACCGCCCGGGTCGGCGGCGACTGGTACGACGCGATCCCGCTGCCCGGCAGCCGGGTCGCGCTGGTGGTCGGCGACGTGATGGGCCACTCCACCACCTCGGCCGCCATCATGGGCCAGCTGCGCACCACCGTGCAGACCCTCGCCGGGCTCGACCTGCCGCCCCAGGAGGTGCTGCACCACCTGGACGAGCAGGCCCAGCGCCTGGGGGACGACCGCATGGCGACCTGCCTCTACGCGGTGTACGACCCGGTCGCGCACCGCATCACCGCCGCCAACGCGGGCCACCCGCCGCCGGTGCTGCTGCACCGCGACGGCACCACCGAGGTCGTCAACCTGGAGCCCAACGCCCCCATCGGCGTCGGCGGCGTGGACTTCCAGACCGTCGAGCTGCCCGCCCCGCCCGGCTCCACCCTGGTGCTGTACACCGACGGCCTGGTGGAGTCCCGTACCCGCGATGTGTGGACGGGTGTGGAGGACCTGCGCGAGAAGCTCACGGAGACGTCCTCGCTCACCCGGCCCGATCACGCGGCCCCGCTGGAGCCGCTGTGCGACGCCATCCTGGACATCGTGGGCCCCGGCGACCGTGACGACGACATCGCCCTGCTGGCCGCCCGCTTCGAAGGCATCGCGCCCGGCAACGAGGCGTCCCTGGAGCTGGAGCCGCGCCCCGAATCGGTTCGACACGCCCGCCGCCTGGTGCGCGAGTCGCTCGCCGGCTGGGACCTGACCGAGCTGGAGGACGCCGTCGAGCTGCTGGTGTCCGAGGTGGTCACCAACGCCGTGCGGTACGCGGAACGCCCCGTGAGCGTACGGCTGCTGCGCACCGACGTGCTGCGCTGCGAGGTGGGCGACGACGTGCCGCAGCTGCCGCGCCTGCGGCAGGCGGGCCCGGCCGACGAGGGCGGGCGCGGGCTGTACCTGGTGCAGCGGCTGGCCCGCAAGTGGGGCGCGACGCGGCTGTCCACCGGCAAGCTGGTGTGGTTCGAGATGACGCTGCCCGGCCGGTCCTGATCAGGACCGGCCGGGCAGGCCGTGGCACGGGGCCGCTCAGGCGAGGGCGGCCTCGGCGTCCAGGGTGGTGGCGACCGCCTGCACGACGGCGGCGATCTTGAACGCCTCCTGGATGGTCTCCCGGTCGACGCCGGCCTTGCGCAGCACCTGCTCGTGCGAGTCCAGGCACTGGCCGCAGCCGTTGATGGCGGAGACCGCGAGCGACCACAGCTCGAAGTCGACCTTCTCCACGCCCGGGTTGCCGATGACGTTCATCCGCAGCCCGGCGCGCAGGGTGCCGTACTCCGGGTCGCTCAGCAGGTGGCGGGTGCGGTAGAAGACGTTGTTCATCGCCATGACGGCGGCGGCCGACTTGGCGGCGGTGTACGCCTCCTCCGACAGGTTCTCGCGCGCCTGCGGCTCCAGCTCACGCAGCACGAGCGCCGAGCGGGCGGCGATGGCGCAGGCGAGCACGGTGCCCCACAGCTGCTGCTGGGGCAGGGGCGAGTTGCCTATGACGGAGCCGAGGTTCAGCTTCAGGTCCTTGGCGTACGCCGGGACGGACGCCTTCAGTTCGTCGAGAGCCATGAGGTGTGCCTCACGCGCCCGCGAGCAGCGCGACCGGGTCCAGGGTGGTCTCGCCCTTGGTCCAGTTGCAGGGGCACAGCTCGTCGGTCTGCAGCGCGTCCAGCACCCGCAGGACCTCCTTGGGGTTCCGGCCGACGGAGCCCGCGGTGACCATGGTGAACTGGATCTCGTTGTTCGGGTCGACGATGAAGACGGCCCGCTGGGCGAAGCCGTCCTCGCCCTGCACACCGGCGGCACGCATGAGCTCGTGCTTGGAGTCGGCGAGCATCGGGAAGGGCAGGTCGCGCAGGTCGGCGTGGTCCTTGCGCCAGGCGTGGTGCACGAACTCGGAGTCACCGGAGACGCCGAGGATCTGCGCGTCGCGGTCCGCGAACTCCTCCTCCAGCTGCCCGAAGGCGGCGATCTCGGTGGGGCACACGAAGGTGAAGTCCTTCGGCCAGAAGAACACGACGCGCCACTTGCCCTCGTAGGTCTTGTGGTCGATCTGCGCGAACGCGCTCTCGGCGTCGAGGCTGACGCAGGCGGTGAGGTCGTACTCGGGGAACTTGTCGCCGACGGTGAGCAACTCGGTCTCCTTGTGGTGCTGAGGGTGTGCTGCCGGGGCTGCCGGGGGGCTTCCCTGACGGTCTGGGCGGGCACTACGCTGCCATATCGGCCATTGATCTCAGAAATAGCTAGACTCGTCGTGATTAATCGGAGGTAGTTATCAGTGGCCGGTACGACGGGTCCCGCGGGCATGCCCAGACAGCCCACATTCGCGCAGCTGAGAGCGTTCGCCGCGGTGGCGGAGCACCTGCACTTCCGGGAGGCGGCAGCCGCCATCGGGATGAGCCAGCCGGCGCTTTCCGGCGCCGTCGCCGCGCTGGAGGAAACCCTCGATATCACCCTCTTGGAGCGCACCACCCGCAAGGTGCTGCTCTCCCCGGCCGGCGAACGGCTGGCCGTACGGGCCCGCTCCGTGCTGGAGACCGTACGGGAGCTGGTGGAGGAGGCGGAGGCCGCCAGGGCACCGTTCACCGGGGCGCTGCGGCTGGGAGTCATCCCCACCTGCGCGCCGTATCTGCTGCCGACCGTGCTGCGGCTGATCCGCGAGGAGTTCCCCGACCTGGAGCCACGGGTGCACGAGGAGCGCACCGCGGAACTGCTGGAAGGGCTCACCGGCGGGCGGCTGGACGCACTGCTGCTCGCCGTCCCCCTGGGACATCCGGGGGTGATCGAACTGCCGCTGTACGACGAGGACTTCGCGCTCGTCCTGCCGCACGGCCATCCGCTGGCCGGGTGCCGCGACATCCCGCGCGCCGCGCTGCGCGACCTCGACCTGATCCTGCTGGACGAGGGGCACTGCCTGCGCGATCAGGCGCTGGAGATCTGCCAGGAGGCGGGGCGCGAGGCGGGGGCCACCATGGCGGCCAGCGCGGCCGGGCTCTCCACGCTGGTGCAACTGGTGGCCGGGGGCCTGGGGGTGACCCTGCTGCCGCGCACCGCCCTGAAGGTGGAGACGGCGCGCAGCGAGGAACTGGCCACCGGGTTCTTCGCCGATCCGGCGCCCACCCGGCGGATAGCGCTGGTGATGCGCACCGGGACGGCGCGCGCGGAGGAGTTCGAGACGCTGGCACGCGCCCTGCGCCGGGCGCTGCGCCCGCTGCCGGTGCGCATCAGCCGTCCCTAGCGCCCGCCCCGTCGCCCCTGCCCTCGTCCTCGCCCGCGAGCCCGCGGCTCTGCCGGGGCGGCCGGCCGCGCCGCGGGGGCGGGCGGGCGTCGCCCGGCAGCCGCCCGGCCTCCCGCATCGCCTGCCGCAGCAGATAGTCGATCTGCGCGTTGGTGCTGCGCAGCTCGTCCGCGGCCCAGCGCGCGAGCGCGTCGTGGACGGCCGGGTCGAGCCGCAGCAGCACCTGCTTGCGAGCGGGGCGCGCGGTCCGCGCGGGGCGTTCGGGCGGCCCGGGCGGCTCGGAGGGCTCCGCGGGGTCCGTCACTGGTAGAGGGACCCGGCGTTCAGTACGGGCTGGGGCGAGTGGTTGCCGCACAGCACGACCAGCAGATTGGAGACCATGGCGGCCTTGCGCTCCTCGTCCAGCTCGACGATGTCGAGGTCGGTGATGCGGGCGAGCGCCGTCTCGACCATGCCGCAGGCGCCCTCAACGATCGTCTCCCGGGCCGCGACCACGGCACCGGCCTGCTGGCGCTGGAGCATCGCGGAGGCGATCTCGGGGGCGTAGGCGAGGTGCGTGAACCGGGCCTCGATGATCCGTACCCCGGCGGCCTGCACCCGCGCCGTCAGCTCCACGGCCAGCTTCTCGGTGATCTCCTCGGCGTTGCCGCGCAGCGACAGTTCGTCCTCGCCGTGCGCGTCGTAGGGGTACTCGATGGCGATGTGACGCAGCGCGGACTCGGTCTGGGTGGAGACGAACTCCACGAAGTCGTCCACCTCGAAGCTGGCCTGCGCGGTGTCCTCGACCTTCCAGACGATGACCCCGGCCAGTTCGATCGGGTTGCCGTGCGCGTCGTTGACCTTCAGGACCGCGGTCTCGTGGTTGCGCACCCGGGTGGAGATCTTGGTGCGGGTGGTCAGCGGGTTGACCCAGCGCAGCCCGTCCTTGCGGATGGTGCCCGAGTAGCGGCCGAAGAACTGCACCACCCGCGCCTCACCGGGGGCGACCATGTTGAGCCCGCTCATCATGAACACCGAGACCAGGAAGAGCAGCGAGCCCCCGACGATGAGCAGCACGCCCACACCGACGGATTCGTCGTTGGCGAGCACGACGCCGCCGATGCCTGTGCCGATGCTCGCCACGGTGCCCAGGAAGGTGAGCAGCAGGGCGAGCCCGCCCGGAATGCTGTGCGCGGGCGTCTCCCTGACCCGGGGTTCGGGCATCTCGGGTGTGTCGACGGTGAGTTCACTGCCAGTGGTCATGGTGTCCCCGTTCCTGTCACGGCGGCCGGTGCGGCCGTGGCCAACATTAGCAATGTGATAGCACTTTATGGCAAGGGGGTGGTCGCGATGTATCGCGAATCGGTAGCCTGAGGGGGTGACTTCCGAAAAGCCCCCCGCCGTGCCGCTGGCCAAGCCCGCCGCACCCGCCCCCGTGCCGCACGCCGGGCCGGATTCCGTACGTGCCTCCGACGCGGACCGGGACGGGATCGCGGACATCCTGCGCGAGGCGCTGGCCGAGGGCCGGCTGGACGCGGAGGAGCATTCCGAGCGCATCGAGTCCGTCTACCGGGCCAAGACCCTGGGCGAACTGGAGCCGCTGATCCGTGATCTGCCCGCCGGGCAGCGCACCGCCCCGCCGCCCCCGGGCCCCGCCCCGCACCATTCCCCGCCGCACGGCCGCCAGGTGATGGTGCCGGAGGGCCCGCGCAACGTGGTCGCGGTCTTCAGCGCCGCCAACCGGGCCGGCCGCTGGCGGATCGGACTGCGCACAGTGGCCTCCGCGGTCTTCGGCAGCGTCGAACTCGACCTGACCGAGGCGATCTTCGACCAGCCCTACGTGACCATCGACGCCACCGCCGTCTTCGGCAGCGTGGAGATCAAGGTCCCGGAGAACGTCACCGTGCGCACCGGTGGCACCGGGGTGCTGGGCAGCTTCGAAGTGGTGGAGATGGTCTCCGGTGACCCGGGCGCCCCGGTGATCATGGTCAAGGGCGCGGCCGTCTTCGGATCCGTCGAGGCGCGGCCGGTACCGGGGAAGGCGGTGCGGAACCTCCGCAATGCCTGAGATGTCCGGCTGATGTGGCGGATGCGGACGCCCGTGTGGTTGCTCCGTGCATAAGCGCGCGTACAGCGGGTAGGGCTCGGGGGACCGTCACTCGTATGGCCGCGCGAGGTGGGAAAGGCACTCTCCATTCAGTTGGGGACTGGTCCGGTCCGGGTGAGGGTCTCTTAGCCAGCCATGAGCGACCCCCGGTAGCCGTCGTCAGGAGTTTGACTGTGCTGCAATCGTCACCGCCCCAAGAGTCCCAGTGGTCACCGGCCGTCCCGGCTCAGCGCAGTTCGAGAGACCTGGCGGGGCCATGGCACTCCGAGGCAGCGTGCCGGCGGGATGAGGCAGGACTCTTCTTCGCCCCCTCCCAGGAGCCCACCGCGGCCCGGCTCTCCCGTGAACAGGCCGCCAAGGCCGTGTGCGCGCGCTGCCCGGTGCTGCTCGAATGCCGGGAGCACGCGCTGCTCCAGCCCGAGCCGTACGGGGTGTGGGGCGGCCTGACCGCCGCCGAACGCCGCGTGGTGCTCAGCAGGCGCCGCCGCCGCGAGGCCACCAGCGGCAGTACCACGCGCGTCGCCTGACCGGTCCCCCCACACCGGCCGGGCACGCCACCCGCCGGCCGGCCCGCACCCGTGCGCGGGCCGGCCCCCGGGAGCCGGCCTCCCACCCGGCCGCTCCTTCCGTACGGGCTCACTTGCCCCGGTCGAAGTCCACCGCGCTGTACGCGCGCAGCTTGGACAGCCGGTGCGTGGAGTCGATCTGCCGGATGGTGCCCGAGCGCGAACGCATCACCAGTGACTGGGTGGTGGCCGTCTCGGGCCGGTAGCGCACCCCGCGCAGCAGCTCGCCGTCCGTGATGCCGGTCGCCACGAAGAAGACGTTCTCCCCGCGCACCAGGTCATCCGTGTGCAGCACCCGGTCCAGATCGTGTCCGGCGTCCAGCGCCGCCCGCTTCTCCGTCTCGTCCTTGGGCCACAGCTTGCCCTGGATGGTGCCGCCCAGACACTTGATGGCGCAGGCCGCGATGATGCCCTCCGGGGTTCCGCCGATGCCCAGCAGCAGGTCGGCCCCGGTGCCCTCGCGCACACTCATGATGGCGCCGGCCACGTCCCCGTCCGAGATCAGCTTCACCCGGGCTCCCGCCTCACGGACCTGCCGCACCAGGTCGTCGTGGCGCGGCCGGTCCAGGATCACCACGGTCACATCGCCCGGCGCGCCGCCCTTCGCCTTGGCGACGCGGCGCACGTTCACGGCGGGCGGCGCGTCGATGTCCACGAACTCGGCGGCCTCGGGCCCGGTCGCCAGCTTGTCCATGTAGAACACAGCACTCGGGTCGAACATCGCGCCGCGCTCGGCCACCGCCAGCACCGAGACCGCGTTGCCCATGCCCTTGGCGGTCAGCGTCGTCCCGTCCACCGGGTCCACGGCCACATCGCACTCGGGGCCGGTGCCGTCGCCCACCCGCTCGCCGTTGTACAGCATCGGGGCCTCGTCCTTCTCCCCCTCGCCGATGACCACCACGCCGTTCATCGACACGGTGGAGACCAGCGCCCGCATGGCCTTCACGGCGGCACCGTCCGCGCCGTTCTTGTCGCCCCGGCCCACCCAGCGCCCCGAGGCCATCGCCCCGGCCTCGGTGACCCGTACCAGCTCCAGGGCCAGGTTGCGGTCGGGTGCCTCGGGAGACACTTCGAGCGGCTGCGGAAGATGATGGTCGGGCATCGGTACGCACCTTTCTGCGCGGCTTGGCCGCTGGATGAGGGTGCTCATGACTTTAGCCGGAATTCGTACACCTGAGCAGAGTGCCCATCTGATGAGCGACCCCGGGGGTGGTTCCGCGCCCGTCCGGGGCATACGGGACGATGGACGGGTGGCGAGCGATGCGGACGTGACCGAGAAGAGCGAGCAGACCGGCCCGGCGGACGGGGCCCCGGTGGCGGAGGCGCAGGCGCCGCCCAAGCGGCCCAAGCTGAAGACGGCCCGCGACATGGTGCTGTCCATGGCGGTGATCACGGCCGTGTCGTTCGGGCTGTACCTGTTCGCCCCCGGCGGCGACGCCGGCGCGGACCCGGTCAAGCCCATCAGCTACGAGGCCGAGGCCGATCTCGCGGCCCGCGCCGCCCCCTACGCACTGCTCGCCCCCGAGGGGCTGCCGGACGACTGGCGTGCCACCTCGGTGCGGTACCGGGCCACCGACCCGTTCGGCGCCACCTGGAAGCTCGGCTTCGTGGACCCGGACAACGAGTACGCCGGGCTCGTCCAGGCCAACGGCGACCCCGCCCCCTTCGTCGCCGACGCCACCCAGGGCGCCGAGGACACCGGTGAGACCGTGTCCGTGGGCGGCGAGGAGTGGGCCTGGTACGAGGGGACGCGGTACGACGCCCTCGTGCTGGAGGGGGCGGAGGTGACCACCGTGGTCACCGGCACCGCCCCGCGCGCACAGCTGACGGAGCTGGCCGGATCGCTCCGGGTCAGGTCCGCCGGGCAGTGAGCCGCAAGAGGCTCACAGCACGCTGACCGCCTCGGCGTACTCCAGACGCGGCTTGCGCGGGAGGAACGCGTCGGGGCCGGGGCGGCCGATGTTCACCACCAGCAGCGCCTTCTGCCGGCCGTCGCCGAAGAACTCCTTGTCGACGCCCTGCGCGTCGAAGCCGCTCATCGGGCCGGCCGCCAGCCCCGCCGCCCGCACGCCCAGCAGGAAGTACCCGGCCTGGAGCGTCGCGTTGAAGCTGCCGTGCCGCTCGCGCAGCTCGGCCTCCCCGTACATGTCGTCCTTGAGGGTGGGCCGCGCCGGCAGCAGCCGGGGCAGCTTCTCGTGGAAGTCCAGGTCCACCGAGAGGATGGCCGTCAGCGGCGCGCTGCCGGTCTTGTCCCGGTTGCCCCGCGACATCAGCGGCAGCAGCCGCTCCCTGGCCTCGCGCGAGCGCAGCAGGGTGATCCGCAGCGGCGACTGGTTGAACGCGGTCGGCGCCAGCTTGATCAGGTCGTACACCGCCTGGATCTGCTCCTCGCTCACCGGCTCCCCGGTGAACGTGTTGGCGGTGTGCGCCTCGCGGAACAGCAGGTCCTGCGCGGTGGGGTCGAGGGCGAGGGTCATCGGGACGGCGCCTTTCATCGGGAGTACGGGACCCGGGGCCGTGCCACCGGGCCGGGGGAGACTTCCCCGCCCCGCCAACCCCGACGCGTCCGTCCGCTATTCCCTCTTGTCCGTCATTCCTCCCGCTCCGCGTCCCCTGCGGCGGCCTCCGCCGCCTCCTCCGCCCGCAGGGCCTGGTCGAGCCTGGCCCGGGCGCCGGCCAGCCAGCCGGCGCAGATCTTCGCCAGCTCCTCGCCGCGCTCCCACAGCGCCAGGGACTCCTCCAGGGTGACCCCGCCCGCCTCCAGCCGGCGAACCACATCGATCAGCTCGTCCCGCGCCTGCTCGTAGCTGAGCGCCGGGTCCGTGCCCGCTTCCGCCATGTCCGCCACCTCGTGTCCGCCGTCCGTCATCGCTGTTCCGCCCGTCCCTGCTGCTGATCCGGCTCGTCCACCGTCACCGTGAACGCTCCCTCGGCCACCCGTGCCCGCAGCGTCTCACCGGACGCCACCTCGGACGGGTCCCGCACCGCCGCGCCGTCCGCGCGCTGGAGCACGGCGTAGCCGCGCCGCAGGGTGGCCGCCGGCGACAGCGCCACCACCCGCGCCCTGGTGTGCGTCAGATCGGCCTCCGCCCGCTCCAGCAGATGCCCCAGGGTGCGCCGCGACCTGGCCACCAGGGCCTCGATCTCCTCCGCCCGCCCCGCGATCATCCGCTGCGGTTCGGCCAGCACCGGCCGGCTGACCGCCGCCGCCAGACCCCGCTCCTCACGGTCCAGATAGGTCTCCAGCACCCACCGGCCGCGCTCGCGCAACTGCCGCACCCGGGACTGCTCCTCGCCCACATCGGGCACCGTCCGCTTGGCGGCGTCGGTGGGCGTGGAGGCCCGCAGGTCCGCCACCAGGTCCAGCAGCGGCGAGTCCGGCTCGTGCCCGATGGCCGAGACCACCGGCGTACGGGCCGCGGAAACCGCCCGGATCAGCGCCTCGTCCGAGAACGGCAGCAGATCCTCCACACTCCCGCCGCCCCGCGCCACGATGATCACATCGACCTCGGGGTCGGCGTCCAGCTCCTGGAGCGCCTCGATGACCTGCGGAACGGCGTGCACCCCCTGCACCGCCACATTGCGCACCGCGAACCGCACCGCCGGCCAGCGCAGCCGCGCGTTCTGCAGCACATCGCGCTCGGCCGCCGACGCCCGCCCGGTGACCAGACCCACGCACCCGGGCAGAAACGGCAGCGGGCGCTTGCGCTCGGGCGCGAACAGGCCCTCGGACGCCAGCGACTTCTTCAGTGCTTCGAGCCGCGCCAGCAACTCCCCGACGCCCACCGCCCGCAGATCGGTCGCCCGCAGCGACAACTGCCCACGCGGGGCGTACCACTCCGGCTTGCCGAACACCACCACCCGCGCGCCCTCGCCGATGACATCCGCCACACGATCGAACACACCTCGGAAACAGGTGACCGTCAGTGAGATGTCGTGGGACGGGTCGCGCAACGTGAGGAACACCACGCCCGCTCCCGGCCTGCGCGAGATCTGGGTGATCTGCCCCTCCACCCACACCGCGCCCAGCCGGTCGATCCACCCGCCGATCAGCCGGGACACCTCGCCGACCGGCATCGGCTGCTCCGCCGTCGTCTGTACCGCCATGCCCGCAACGCTAGCGCCGCCCACCGACAGTTCCCGCCCACCGCCCCCGCAGCGCCCGCACCGCCGCCCGCCCGCGGGGCCCTGCGTACGATGGGAGACATGGCCGACCCAGCACTTCCCGCCACCGCCGAGCCCGCCCGCCGCGTCCTGCTCGCCGCCCCCCGGGGCTACTGCGCGGGCGTGGACCGCGCCGTCCTCGCCGTGGAAGCGGCCCTCGAACAGTACGGCGCCCCGATATACGTCCGGCACGAGATCGTCCACAACAAGTACGTGGTACAGACGCTGGAGCGCAAAGGCGCCGTCTTCGTCGAGGAGACCGCCGAGGTCCCCGAGGGCTCCATCGTGATCTTCTCCGCGCACGGAGTCGCCCCCGAGGTGCACCGGGAGGCCGAGCGCGGCAAGCTCGCCACCATCGACGCCACCTGCCCGCTGGTCACCAAGGTGCACAAGGAAGCGGTCCGGTTCGCCCAGGACAACTACCAGATCCTGCTCATCGGCCACGAGGGCCACGAGGAGGTCATCGGCACCAGTGGCGAGGCCCCCGAGCACATCACCCTGGTCGACGGTCCCGCCGACGCCGCCACGGTCCAGGTGCCCGACCCCGACAAGGTCGTGTGGCTCTCCCAGACCACCCTGTCGGTCGACGAGACGATGGAGACGGTGGACGCCCTCAAGGGGCGCTTCCCCAACCTGCTCAGCCCGCCCAGTGACGACATCTGCTACGCCACGCAGAACCGCCAGCTGGCCATCAAGCAGGTGGCGGCCGGCGCCGACCTGGTGCTGGTGGTCGGCTCGAAGAACTCCTCGAACTCCGTCCGGATGGTGGAGGTCGCCCTCGGCGCGGGCGCCGGCGCCGCGCACCTGGTGGACAACGCCTCGGAGATCGACGAGGCATGGCTGAGCGGCGTCACCACCGTGGGCCTGTCCTCCGGGGCCTCGGTGCCCGAGGTGCTGGTCGAGGGCGTGCTGGAGTGGCTCTCCGAGCGCGGCTACGCCGACGTCGAGCTGGTGCAGCCCACCGAGGAGCACATCCAGTTCTCGCTCCCCAAGGAACTGCGCCGCGACCTGCGCGCCGAGGCCGCCGCGAAGGCCGCGGGCTGACTAGCGCGAGGCGGCGGCCCGGCGCCGCCGCCTCCTGATCCGGCCGACGGCCACCCCGATCGCGCGCAGCAGCGCCAGACCGGCGGCGGTGGCCGTCCCGCCGAACAGCCACGGCGCGCGCAGCGCCAGCTCGGTGACGGCGGCCATCGGCCCCAGGGTGGTGACCAGCCCGATCGCGAAGGCGATGGGGGCGGCCACCGGGGCACAGATGAGATCGGCCGGCCGCACCCACAGCGCCGCGACGGCGCAGGCGAGGATGAACAGCACCCCGTACAGGGAAGGGGCGCCGCCCATCGGCTCGCACAGCCAGGCGGCGCCGACCATCGCGACGGTGGCCAGCACCCCGCAGCCGAGTCCGGTCAGCCGGGGACGGGGGAGTCGGGAGAGTGCCGCCAGCACGGGGGGCACGGGGCGGGTACGCGGGCGGTTCCGCATCGCCGCCTGCCCGGCGGGCCGGGGCACACTCGTCCGCACCACGGCGGGATACTGCCGAGGGTGCTCGGTTGTGTGCGTACTGTATTCCACAGGTCCAACGTAAGCCGCCGGACGGGGGCCAGGCGGGTATGGACACGCTTGACGTTCCATATGACTGTGCGCCCGGAGTCGCGGTCGGCCCCGTGACCGCGCCCGTAGACTGGACGACGGCCCTTTTCTCCTCGCTACGGGAAGTCGTCACGTGTCGCTCACGATCGGAATCGTCGGTCTGCCGAATGTCGGCAAGTCGACCCTGTTCAACGCCCTGACCAAGAACGACGTGCTGGCGGCCAACTATCCGTTCGCCACCATCGAGCCGAACATCGGCGTGGTCGGCGTGCCGGACGCCCGGCTGGGCGAGCTGGCCAAGGTCTTCGGCTCCCAGCGCCAGCTGCCGGCCACGGTGGACTTCGTCGACATCGCCGGCATCGTGCGCGGCGCCAGCGAGGGCGAGGGCCTGGGCAACAAGTTTCTGGCGAACATCCGCGAGTCGGACGCCATCTGCCAGGTCATCCGCGCCTTCAAGGACGAGAACGTCATCCATGTCGACGGCAAGGTCTCGCCCAAGAGCGACATCGAGACGATCGACACCGAGCTGATCCTGGCCGACCTCCAGACCGTGGAGAAGGTGCTGCCCCGGCTCCAGAAGGAGTCGCGGATCAAGAAGGACCGGCTGCCGGTGGTCAAGGCGGTCGAGGAGGCCCAGGCCATCCTGGAGGACGGCCGCACCCTGTTCTCGGCCGGCATCATCCAGGGCAGCGAGCGCGCCGAGCCGCTGCGCGAGCTGCACCTGCTGACCGTCAAGCCGTTCCTGTACGTCTTCAACGTGGACGAGGACGAGCTGACCGACGAGACTTTCAAGGACGAGCAGCGGGCGCTGGTGGCCCCGGCCGAGGCGGTCTTCCTGAACGCCAAGCTGGAGGCCGACCTCGCCGAACTGTCCGACGAGGACGCGCTGGAGCTGCTGGAGTCGGTGGGCCAGGACGAGCCGGGCCTGGCGAAGCTGGCCCGGGTCGGCTTCGAGACGCTGGGCCTGCAGACCTACCTGACGGCCGGCCCCAAGGAAGCCCGCGCCTGGACCATCCCCAAGGGCGCCACCGCCCCGGAGGCGGCCGGTGTCATCCACACCGACTTCCAGAAGGGCTTCATCAAGGCGGAGGTCATCTCCTACGAGGACCTGATCGCCACCGGCTCCACGGCCGAGGCCCGCGCCCAGGGCAAGGCCCGGGTGGAGGGCAAGGACTACGTGATGCGCGACGGTGACGTGGTGGACTTCCGCTTCAATGTGTAGCGGGTGATCTCACACCACGTTGCTGATCTGGCAAACATGCAGGTCAGATGGGGTCCGACTCTTCGGGGTCGGGCCCTTTGGTTTTTACCGTGCTGGGATGGGATGAGGGCGCCCGTGCTGGGATTTGTGCGAGCAGGGCGTTGACCGAGCTGTGAAGGTAGTGCGGACGTGGCACTTTTCCTACTCGTTTGACACAATCGGGGGCATGGCTGAGTCGACGTACAGCATTGGGGAAGGCCCGGCGACGCGGGTGAGCCTGTCGCTGCCGGAGGGGACCGCGGAGGCGATCCGGGCGCGGGTGGGCAAGCGGGAGTTCTCCGCGTTCATCGCCGAGGCGGTCGAGCGTGAGCTGCGCGGCCAGGTCCTGGACGAGTACCTGGCGGACTACGAGAGCCGCAAGGGGCCGGTCTCCGAGCCGACCCGGCGGCGGGCGCGCCAGGTCTTCGATGAGGTGTTCGCCGAGGAGGCCGAGTGGCCCGCCGCAGGCTGAGTCACGAGGGGACGCTGGTCCTCGACAGCGAGGGATTCTCGAAGCTGCTCGCCGACGACGAGCAGGTGGTGGCTCTGATCGCTGAGGCGCGCTCGCGGGGCATGGAGGTCGTGATCAGTGCGCCCACCATTATCGAAGCCGTCCACGCCCGTACGAACAAGTCACGCCTGAACTGGGTGCTTTCCGGGCTGCGGGTCGTCCCGGTCGGTGACGAGGAGGCGAGGGCGGCCTCGAAGTTGCTGATGAACGCCGGTTTGCATGGGCACAAGTACGCGATCGATGCGGCGGTCGCCGAGGCCGCGCTGCGACAGCACCGCCCTGTGGTCATGCTGACTTCCGATATTGACGACATGGCCAAGCTGTGCGGCGAGCGGGTCCGGCTCGTTGCGGTGTGATTTCCCTTGGTCCGGCTCAGTAGGAGCGTGGTCCGTAGGGGCTCCGGTGACCGAGGAATGGCTTGAGGTCGTCGCCGCTGGGTTTCGGCGGCGTGGGCAGTTTCGGCGCTGAGGCCGATTCGGCTCCGTCCTTCAGAAGGATCGCGAAGACGACGCGGCGCGGGGTGAAATTCTCGGGGATGCTGCGGGCCGGATCGCTGTTGACGTGTACGGGCCGGGCGAACTCCGCGCGTTCCACCACCTCCGCCAGGTGTGCACGCACGTCGCGGATGGACTCTCTGGGCAGTGGCCGCGTCATGCGGTCAAAGGTGCCAAGTGTCGGATGTGTTCACAACCGGGTGCTGCCCGAGCGAGTGTGAGACCCATGGGTGACGGTGTCGATGCCGACGTTCATCGTGTCGGGTCCGGGCTGGAATCCGGGGGGCGGGGAGCCGTCGGCAGGGCGGCCAGGAGGTCTGTGACGGTGCGGGCCACGGTGCGGTGCCAGTGGTCGCTGCGGCGGAGCATCGCGTGGTCCCCACCGGCGACCGGGGTGAACTCGGCCCGTGCGCCCGCGGTGCGGGCCCGGTCGGCGAAGGACGCGGACGCACGGGGGTCGGTGATCCGGTCGCGGTCGCCGTGCAGCACGACGACGTGCTTCCCCTTCAGGTGCGCGACCGGTTCGCCGTCGGGGCACCAGGGTGCCAGTGCCAGGATGGCCGTGACCTGTGGTGTGTCCGCGGCGCGCAGTGCGGCACGGCCGCCCATCGAGTGGCCCACGAGGATCGTGGGGAGGTCAGGGAAGCGCTGGGAGAGTTCCGCCAGCGCCCGGCGGGTGTCCCGCAGCGGGTCCTCGTCCCGGCCGTTCCAGCCCCGCACCCGGTAGCGGACGCTGCCGATGAGGACGTCGTCCCCGGCTGTGCCCGCCACCGTACGGATGAAGGGGCGCATCCGCAGGGCTGCCAGGTGCCAGGGCCGTGACGGGTCCGTGCTGTCGGTCCGGCCGCCGTGGAGGAAGAGGACGGCGGCCCCGGGGCCGGCGGGTGCGCGGCGGGTCAGCAGGGCCGGCCTGTGCGCGGATGCCGCTCCGGGAGCGGGAGAGTGAGCCTGTCGTGCCATGCCTGTACCTCTTTCGTCCTGGAGCCGATCCCGGCAGGAGCGCCGGTCCACGGATGATCCGAGGCCGTGCGCCCGGTGGCTTGGTCTGCCGAGGGCGAGAGGGGGAGAGGGGGAGGTCAAAGCCTGTGCGGCCCGATGGATACGCGGGTGGGCGGGGGGTCAGGGCCGCTGGTCGCGGATGCCGGCGAGTTCTTCGTTGAGGGAGGACAGGAAGCCGCCGATGGCGCGCCGTTCGGCGTCGGAGAACGGGGTCATCGCCGTGGCCGTGACGGTGGCCAGGGGCTGGAAGAACTCGCGGGCCACGCGTTTGCCCTCGGGCGCGTAGTGGAGGTGGACCACGCGCCGGTCCTGGGCGTCGCGGGTGCGCCGGATGTGGCCGGCGCGTTCCAGGCGGTCCAGGCAGGCGGTCATGGCGCCGGAGGTGAGGTTGAGACGGGCCCGCAGCCGCCCGGGGGTCATCGGCTCGCCGCCGTTCTCCGGGCCCTCGTCGAGGATGCTGATCAGCGCCTGGACGTCCGTGGGATGCAGGCCCTGGTCGTGGGCGAACGCGTGGATGAGCCGGTTGAACTCGCCCGTCATCCTCCGCAGCAGTACGGCGTAGCTGCGCAGCGTGCCCGGATCCGCGGGGGAGGCGGAAGGGGACGGGGGCTGGTTCGGCGGCGGCATGCCCCCAGCGTAATATCTCTCAATGGCCGAGATAGTTCACGGCAAAGATAGATTCGCCACGACGAGGAGCAGCATGAACGGGCCGTCACGTGCCACCAGATGGGGCATCCCCCTGATCCTGCTCGCCCTGTGGCTGGGCATCGGCGGGGTGCTCGGCCCGTTCGCCGGGCGGCTGGGCGAGGTCTCCACCAACGACCAGGCCGCCTTCCTGCCGCAGAGCGCGGAATCCACCCGGGTCATCGAGGAGCAGCGGGCCTTCGACCAGGACGGCACCCTGCCGGCGATCGTCGTGTGGACCGCCACCGACGGCGGCCCGCTGCCCGAGGGCGCCGCGGCCGTCGCCGGGGCGGCCCTGGCCGCCCTGGAGGGTGAGCCCGGGGTGCTCGGTGTCTCACCCGCCCTGCCCTCCGAGGACGGCGAGGCCCTGCAGGGCGTCGTCCAGTTGTCCCCCGACCTCGGGGAGGAGCTGGAACCGGTCCTCGAATCCGTCCGGGAGGCCGTCACCGTACCCGGCGGACTGACGGCACTGATCGGCGGTCCCGCGGCCAGCCAGGTCGATCTCTCCGGCGCCTTCGCCGGCATCGACGGCCTGCTGCTGGGGGTGGCCGTGATCACCGTGCTGCTCATCCTGCTGCTCGTCTACCGCAGCGTGCTGCTCCCGCTGGCCATCATCACCGGCGCGGTCCTCGCCCTGTCCCTGGCCTGCGCCGTGGTCTACGCGCTCGCCGACCGTGACATCGTGCGGGTGGACGGCCAGGTGCAGGGCATCCTGTCGATCCTGGTGATCGGCGCGGCCACCGACTACGCGCTGCTGTACACCGCCCGGTTCCGCGAGGAGCTGGTCGCCGGCCGGGACCGTTTCCCGGCGGCGCTGCGGGCCGCGCGCAACTCGGCCGGGGCCATCGTCGCCAGCGCCGCCACCGTCGCCCTCGGACTGCTGGCCCTGCTGCTGAGCGACCTCACCAACAACCAGGCCCTGGGCCCGGTCGGCGCCATCGGCATCGCCTGCGCCGTGCTCAGCACCCTGACCTTCCTGCCCGCCGTGCTCATCCTGCTGGGCCGCTCCGCGTACTGGCCGGCCCGGCTGCCCCGTACGGCCGCCCCCGCCGCCGCTGACGAGCCTGCCGCCACCACCGAGATTCCGGAGCCGGCGGGCGGCGCGGGCGTGTGGCACCGCGTCGCCGCCCTGGTCGACCGCGCGCCCAGGAAGGTGTGGGCGACGACCCTCGCCCTGCTCGTGGCCTGCGCCGCGTTCGCCCCGCTGCTGGACTCGCGCGGCGTGCCACTGGAGGAGACCTTCATCCGTGACGCCCCCTCGGTGACCGCCCAGGCGGTGCTGAGCGAGCACTTCCCCGGCGGCTCCGGGAACCCGGCCGTGGTCATCGCCGCGGCCGACGCCGTGACGGAGGTGGCCCAGGCCGCCGCCGCCACCGCCGGGGTGGACTCGGCCACGCCCGTGACCGCCTCCGGTGCCCCCGGCGGCGAGCCGCTGGTCGTCGACGACCGGGTGCGGATCAACGTCACCCTGGCGGACCCGGCCGACAGCCGGGCGGCGGAGCAGACCGTCGAGCGGCTGCGCGACACGCTGGGCGAGGTGCCCGGGGCCGACGTGCTGGTCGGCGGCTACACGGCGCAGCAGTACGACACCCAGGCCACCGCCGCCTCGGACCGGCTGCTGATCATCCCGGTCGTTCTGGTGATCATCGTGCTGGTCCTGGTGGGGCTGCTGCGCTCGCTGCTGATGCCGCTGCTGCTGGTGGCCACCGTGGCGCTGAACTACCTCGCCACGCTGGGCATCTCGGCGCTGGTCTTCCAGTACCTGTTCGGTTTCAGCGGCACGGACGCCTCCGTCCCGCTGTACGGCTTCGTCTTCCTGGTGGCGCTGGGGGTGGACTACAACATCTTCCTGATGTCCCGGGTCCGCCAGGAGACGGTCCTGCACGGTACGCGGCAGGGGCTGCTGCGCGGGCTGATCTCCACCGGCGGGGTCATCACCTCCGCCGGAGTGGTGCTGGCGGCGACCTTCGCGGCGCTGCTCGTCATCCCGCTCGCGTTCCTCGCCCAGCTGGCCTTCATCGTGGCCTTCGGGGTGCTGGTGGACACGCTCGTCGTCCGCTCGCTGCTGGTGCCCGCCCTGGTGCGGGACATCGGCCCGCGCTCGTGGTGGCCGGCCCGCCCCGGCGGCGCGGCGGACGCGGCCGGTGACCGGGAGAACACCCCGGCCGGCGTCTGACGCCGGCCGGCCCCCGACGGCCGGGTCACCCGCTGCGGAAGCGGGTGACCCGGCCGACGTATGTGTGGGGATTCCGTGGCCCCTCGTATCTCTTTCTTTTCCGGTTCCCGCTGTGCGCCCCGGATCAACCGGCGGCACATGCTCCGGTCAGTCGTTAAACCCCGTGTACCTAGCAACAAGTTGTCATGGTGGGCGGTAAACAGTGATTTCCGTCCCCGGCGCACCTCTTGACACCACTCGTTACGCATCCGTAGGCTCCCGCACTGTTGTTCATTTCCCTGGCTTTATCGCCAGGTAAAGGGAATTGCAACAGCGTTCGCGTACAAGTCAACGAAGGAGTCAGATCCATGGGTGCTGACCTCATCACCGCGGCGGCGAATGAGGAACTGTCCGACCTCGACCTCGACCTCACGTTCGCCCCGAACGACGAAAACACGCACGTCATGCTGGCCTGCGCCGTCGACAGCATGGGCAACAACGTCAACACGTCCCGGGGGATCATCCCCCAGGCGCCGGTCTGCTGCGCCTGACCGATAGATCGGGCCGGTCCACGGGTGAAAGGGAAGGCGACTTCCCGGCCCGTGGGCCCGCCCACTGATTCCGGGCGGGGAGAGGTAAGAGCGGGAACACATGACGGGAACGTATTTCACCGCGGAAGAACCCATGCTTCTGCGCGTCGCCACCCTTCCGCGCGAAGGGATTTCCGGGCTGCTGCCGCAGACGGCGGTCTCCGGTGAAATGTCGAAAGAACAGCTCGTTTCCTATGTCCGGGAATTGGCGTCCCACGCCGTTCTCCGGGAATCCGTCGCGATCTCCAGCGGATCGCTGAGCCACACACTGGACAAGATCGAGCACGGCGCGCTCCCGTCCCGCAAGAAGCTGCTCGGCACGGCCATCTCGCTCACCAAGTACGCCCTGCGCCTGACCGGACGCCCCACCCCCTTCGGGATTCAGGCCGGAGTGTCGATCGCGACCGCCGCCGAGCGGGCCGCCGTCCGCCGCACCGTCCCCACCAAGCGGGTGAGTCACGACGCGCGCTGGGCGGAGCGGGCCACGGGGCTGCTCCTGGCGGACGACGGGGTACGGAACGCGCTGACCGTCGTCGCCAATGACCTGTGCCTGCCGCGCGGCGGCCGGCTCGTGCTGCCCTACGCACGCGGTGCCGGCACCACCGGCGACCAGGCCGCCACGAGCCGGAACGGCAGCGTCTCGGTACGGGTGACCCGGCTGCTGTCCGCCGTCCTGGCCGCCACCAGGACCCCCGTGACCTACCGCGACCTGGTGCGCGACACCGTCCGGGACTTCCCCGAGCTGACGGGGGAGCGTGTCGACGGCTATCTGCGGGAACTGATCGGCCGCGAGGTGCTGCTGACCTCCCTGGACACCCAGGACTTCGGCGGCGCGATCCCCGGCGCGGCCGGCACGGGGCTGCCCGCCGCCCTGCCCGGGATCGCGGAGGCCGTGCGGCGCTACACGGAGCAGGACCTGGGCCGGGGCCGCGCCGCCTTCGAACACGCCGGCGCCACGGCCCGCGACGCGGTCGGCGACGCGGTCGGCGCGGCGGGCGGCGCGGCGGAGAACCCGCTCCAGGTGGACCTCGGGGCGGACATCGAAGCCACCCTGCCCCACCAGGTCCTGCGCGAGGTCGAGAGCTACGCCTCCACGCTGTGGCGCATCGCGCCCGACGTCCCCTCGCACCCGCACATGACGGCGTACTTCGACGCCTTCGTCGACCGCTACGGCCGGTACGGCGCGGAGCGCCTGGAGACCCTGGTCGACTCCCACCGGGGACTGGGCTTCCCCACCGGCTACCTCCACCCCCGCGTGGAGCCCAGCGGCCTCGGCGCGTACCAACGGCCCGTCCCCGAGGAGGAGAACCGGGAACGGTACGAGGTCACCGCCGAACTCCTGCACCGCGCACTGCGCGGCGGCCGGGGCGAAGTCACCCTCGCCCCGGCCGAGATCGAGCGGCTGGCCCGGCACTCCACGAGCGAGGCCCCGCCCTCCTCCATGGACCTGTGCTTCCAGCTGCTGTCGCCGGGCCTGGCGCAACTCACCGCGGGCGACTTCACCCTCGTCGCCTCCCCCCTCGTCGGCTCCCGCGTCATCGGCGCCACCCTGGGACGCTTCGCCGAGCTGACCGGACACACCGAGGCGATCGCCGCGCTGTGCACGGACGCCCGCTCCGAGCCGCCGGACACCCTGTACGCGCAGGTCATGTTCCGGCCCAGCAACCTCCGCGCCCGCAACGTCATGCGCACCCCCCGGCTCTCTCCCCACACCCTGCCGGTCGGCACCTTCCCCGGCCGCGACGCGGGCGCCATCGACTGGCGCGAGCTGATCGTGTACTGCGACGGGCGCGCCCTTCGGCTGTACTGGGAACGGGCCGGCCGCCATGTCCAGCCCTTCGTCCCGCACATGCTGGCCCTCGCCGAACGCGCCCCGAACCTCGCCCGGTTCCTCAGCGAACTCCGGTACACCAGCGGCACCAAGCCCTGGACCCCCTGGTCCTGGGCGGGATTCGAGGCCATGCCCGACCTGCCGCGGGTCCGCGTCGGGCGCGTCATCGCCTTCCCCCGCACCTGGCGCCCCACCGCCGCACTGCGGCAGGCCGCACAGCACAAGGACACCTGGGAACGCGGCCTGCGCACCTGGCGGGAGCGGGCGGAGATCCCCGGCGCGGTGAGCGTGGCGCGCGTGGACCGGGTCTACCCCATCGACCTCGACAACGCCTTCCACGGCGAGATGTTCCGGCGCGACGTGCTCAAGGGCGGCGTCATGGTCACCGAGACCACCGGCGCGAAGGAGCGGGACAGCGGCTGGCTGGACGGCCGCAGCAACGAGATCGTGGTCCCGCTGCGCAGCGCGCGCCGCCCCGCGCCCGTCCGTGCCGTCACCCGTGACCTGGCCCGTACGGTGTTCGCGCAGCCGCGCCACGAACCGGGCGGCGAGTGGGCCTACGTCCAGGTCCACGCCGACACCTCGGCCCACAGCACGTTCCTCTCCCGCCATCTGCCCCAGGTCGTAAGGGCGGTGGCGGCCGACACCGACCGGTGGTTCTTCCTGCGGTTCGGCTCCCCGGGCCCGCACCTGCGGCTGCGTTTCCACCGCAGATCCCCCGAGGCCGGCACCCGGCTGCTGGACTCGCTGCTGACCGCGCTGAGCACGGTGCGCGCCTCCCACGCCATCCGCGAGGTGACCGTCCACACCTACGAGCCCGAGGTCAGCCGGTACGGCGGCCCCGAGGCGCTGCCGCTGGCCGAGCGCGTCTTCTGCACCGACAGCCAGACCGCCGTCAACCAGGTCGGCCTGCTGCAGGGCGGGCCGGCCGCGGCCGTGGGGCCGGTGACCCTGCTGGCCGCCAACCACGCCTGCCTGCTGGAGTCCCTGGGCTTCGACTGGCCCGCGTGGGCCGGGGAACAGTTCCCCCGCAGCCGGGACGGGGACGTCTCGCGGGCGGAGATCGACGCCGCCCGCGAGCTGATCACCGCGCACGGCACCGGGCGGCGGGTCGCCCAGGTCCTGCCGGCCGCCAACCTCGAACAGGCCTGGACCGGGAACGTGGCGGCCAAGGAGTACGGCGAGCTGCTGTGGCACCCGTCCTCCGGCCTCACCCCGGTGCAGCGCGACCACGCCGTCCTCAGCCTGCTGCACATGCAGCACAACCGGCTCATCGGCAGCGACGAGCACAGCGAGCGGCGCGCGCTCACGCTGCTGGGGCACGTGGCCCGGGGGCTCGCGCACCCCGGCGGGCCGGGACAGGGGGGAACGGAGTGAACCCGACGCCCACCCGAGCCGATCCGCACGCCGGGGCAGCCGGAATCACGGCGGAGGTCGTCCGCCGGCTGCGCGATCCCGGCCGGATCCTGGACCACTTCACCGCCTCGCCCGACACCGCCCTGTGGACGCCCCAGACCCGGCACACCCTCGGCAGGGGCCTGGCGGGGACGGCGCTCTTCCTGGACCGCGCCGCGTCCTGCGGCCAGGACACCGGCGCCGCCGCGCACGCCCACCTCACGGCCGTCGCCCGCTGGCTGGGCCGCATCCCCGCGCTCAACGCCGGCCTGCACACGGGCCTCGCCGGCATCGGCCTCGCCGCCCACGCCGGCGCCGCCCGGACCGGTGGCTACACCAGCTTCCTGGACCGGCTGGACCGGGCGCTGGCCGCCATGGCCGCCTCCCAGCACGAGGCCGCGGCGGCTCCGCTGTCCACCCTGGCCGGGCACGACATCATCGTCGGCCTGACCGGCACCGGACGGTACGCCCTGCTGCGCGGCGCCCCCCTGCGCCCGGTGCTGGAGAGCGTCCTCCGCGCACTGGTCCGGCTGACGGAACCCGTGGCCACCGAGGGCGGTTCCGTCCCCGGGTACTGGAGTCTGAGCCGCCCCCGCGGGGAGCCCGTGACCCGCGCGCGGGAGGGCCATCTCAACCTGGGGCTCTCGCACGGGATCGCCGGCCCGCTCGCCCTGCTGTCCCTCGCCCTGGAAGCGGGCGTGCGCGTACCGGGGCAGCGGGAGGCCATCGAGCGGATCACGCGCGTGTACGTGGAGCGGCACCGCGCCGACCCGTACGGCCTCCACTGGCCCAACTTGCTGACCTGGGACGACTGGCACCACGGCGGGGCGGGCGCCGGCCGGGGCCGGGTCGCCTGGTGCTACGGCAGCCTGGGCATCGCCTGCGCCCTGCGGCTCGCCGCCCGCGCCACCGGCCGCGTGGACCTGGCGGAGCTGGCGGCACAGGCCGTGGCGGCGATGATCCGCGTGCCGGCCGGGGAGTGGGGGATCACGGACGCCTCCCTGTGCCACGGCTGGGCCGGGGCGCTGAACTGCCTGAAGTTCTTCGCCACCGGGGAGCACGCCACCGCGGTCGCCCGGACCAGGGAGCACCTGGCCGAGCGGATCGTGCGGCACTTCGAGCCGGGATCCGCGTTCGGCTACCGGTACCCGGAGCAGGGCAGCAACCGGCCCATCGACGCCCCCGGGTTCCTCGACGGCGCCGCCGGCGTGGCCCTCGCGCTGGACGCCCACACCCGCGGCGACACGGCGCCGGCCGCCTGGGACGCCGCGCTCCTGCTGGCCTGACCGAACACCGTTCCTGCGAAGAGGTGATGAGAGTGCGCCGTGTGCCGCACCTGATGAAGAAGGCGTTCCGGTCTCCGCGGATCGGCAGGGAGAGAGCACTCACCACGACCGAGCAGGTGAGCGCGCTCACCCACCTCGTCAACAGCCTGGAGGTGCTCGCCAACGAACGCGACCCGCGCAACGCCGTCCTGGCCGACTGGGACCTGCTGCGCGAGCGGTACGCCTGGGCGCCGCGGCCCGTCCAGCGGGCCCTGGGCCTGGTCGCCAGGCCCGGCGTCAGCCGCGCCATCCACCTGGCGCGGGCGGCGGCGGCCGTCTCCCTGCTGGTCCCCGGCACCCCGCGCCGGCACCGGGTGGCCACCGGGGCGTTCCTGTCCCTGAGTTCCGCCGTCACCAACCCGCGCCAGTACTTCGGTACGGACGGCTCGGACCAGGTCGCCTTCATGGTGCAGGGCGTCGCGGCCCTCGCGCGCTCCCAGGACACCCGGCCGGCGATCGTCGACGCGTGCCTGTGGTTCGTCGGGGTCCAGTCGGCCCTGTCGTACGCCACCGCCGGGGTGGCCAAACTCGCCGGGCCGCAGTGGCGCAACGGTGAGGCGCTGCCGCTGGTGCTGCGCACCGAGGCGTACGGCGACGGAGCCTCCTACGCCCTGGCGAAGCGCTATCCGCGCGTCACCCGGGCGGTCGGCGCCGGCGTCATCGTCGTGGAGTGCGCCGTCCCGCTGGTGTTCGCGGGCAAGGGCCGGCTGACGGTCCCGATACTGGCGACCACCGCCACCTTCCACGTGGTGAACGGCCGGGTCATGGGCCTGTCCCGTTTCGTGTGGGCGTTTCTGTCCACCTATCCGGCGGTTCTCTACGTCACACAGTCGACCGGGCGAGCGAGTGGAACGGGTGGTGCCGATGTCCGTGGCCGGTAGAAGCGATGTCCTGCCCCGGCTGACCGGCGGGCTGCTCGCCGGAGCCCTGGCTTGCGGCCTGGGGGCCCGGGCGGCACGCCGGCGCCGGGTCGAACGCGGCGCGGGCGACGAGGAGTTCCTGGAGACCGGCGCGGGGAACCGCATCGCGTACACGCTCCACCGGGCCGCCCGGCCCCGGTTCCTCCAGGACCCCGTCCTGGTGTTCGTGCCCGGCCTGGGCACGCCGGTGGCCCGCTGGAGCGTGCTGCGCGAGGCCCTGAACCCCGGGTTCTCCGTCCTCACCCATGACCGCGCCGGCTACGGCAGGAGCCGCTACCGCCCGGGCGCGCCCTTCACCCTCGACGCGGCGCGCGCCGACCTGGTCGACGTCATCGCCGCGGTCCCGCCCGGCAGACCCGTGATCCTGGTCGGTCACGGGCTCGGCGGCCTGCTGGCCATGGCCGCCCAGGAGACGTCCCGGCGGCCCGTGGCGGGGCTGGTGCTGCTCGACCCGCGCTACCCGTCCGAGCTGGGCCGGTCCGCGCTGCTGCACAGCGGCTCGGAGCAGGTGGGCCACAACATGAGCCACATTCCGCTCTCCTGCGAACTGGGCCTGGCCCCGCTGCTGGCCGCCCCGCCCTGGGGGCGGCTCCTCACCGGAGAAGCACGGCGGCTGTGCCTGGACCAGTACCGCGACGCCGGCCTGTGGCGGGCGGCGCTGCGGGAATGGCGGGCGGCGCACACCGAACTCACCTCGGGCGCCCCGCCGAAGGTGACCGTCCCCGTTCACCTGGTGACCTCCGGACCGCGCAGCGCCCAGAGCCGCGCCTACGAGGAGTTCGGCAAGGAGCTGCTGGCCTCGGTGGAGCACGGCGGGCACACCGTGCTGGAGCGGGTGCAGCGGGACCAGGTGCCGCTGACACCGGAGTGCGTGACCGCGCTGGTCCGCGTCATCGGGGAGTTCGCCGGATCGGCTGTCGAGGAATCAGGAGGACGGTATGCCGCACCGCACCACGCCGGGTGAACGAGGCGTCCAGCTGCTGCTCGCCGGATGGCTCGCGGTGACCGTGCTGAGCCAGCACCCGCAGCGCTCCTTCGACGCGCTGCGCCGGTACGACAAGGTCGGGGCGATCCCCAACTGGCGCTTCTTCGCCCCCTTCCCCATCCAGCACGACTATGTGCTGCTCTACCGGGTGGCCGGGGACGACCGGCAGGTCACTCCGTGGCGCCGCGCCATGGAGCGGCAGAAGCGCTCCTGGTCCTCGGTGGTGTGGTCGCCGGGCCGCCGCGGCGAGAAGTCGGTGCTCGCGGTGTGCGCGGAGCTGGTGACGGACCTGCTGGCGGGCGGCCAGGAGGCGGTGCGCGACGGCGTCCCCGACCGGATGCTGCGCGCGTTCGTCCGGCAGGCGGCCCTGATGGACCCCGAGACGCCCGCGCACGGACGCCGCTGCCAGTTCCTGATCTGCGAGAGCGGCGGCTACGAGACCGCCATCGCGCCCAAGTTCCTGCACGCGTCCCCGTTCTTCGCCCTGCGACCGGAGGCGGAATGACGGACGCCCAGACGCTCCTGACGGGGCTCTTCTCCCCGGCCGGGCAGGCCGACCCCTACCCCGCCTACCGCGCGCTCCTGGCGGCGGGCCCGGTCCACCGCACCGGGAACCGGTTCTGGGTGCTGGGCCACGCCGAGGCGTACGAGTCCCTGCGCGACCCGCGGTTCCGGCTGGCGACCCAGCCCCCGTCCGACGCGGACGACGCGGCGGGGGAAGCGGCGGAGGACCAGCACCTGTTCGCCAGCTCCCTGCTCTACGTCCGGCCGCGCTCGCACGCCTGGATGCGGCGGCTGCTCTCCCAGCCGTTCTCGCCCCGGCGGCTGGAGGAGCTGCGGCCCATGATCGCCCGCAACGCGGGGCTGCTGCTGGACCGTCTCGACGAGCTCGGGCGCGGCGGCGGAAGCATCGATTTCCTGCGCGAGTTCGCCTACCCGCTGCCGATCGCGGTGATCAGCGAACTGGTCGGCGTGCCGCGCGCGGACCGGGACTGGTTCCGCGGGGAACTGCACCGGCACCTGGAGAATGTGCTCGCCCCGTCCGCGCCGGAGGAGGCAGCGGCCTCGTCCGGCGCCGTGGAGGAGTACTTCGCCGCGCTCATCGCCGAACGGCGCCGGAAGCCGGCGGACGACCTCATCAGTGAGCTGATCCTGGCGCAGGGCGGCGACGGCCGGGGCCTCAGCGACCGGGAACTGCTGGCGAACGTGGTCTTCCTGTACGTCGCCGGGTTCGAGACCACCTCCTACGCCATCGCCAACAGCGTCTTCCTCCTGCGCGACCGCCCGAAGGAGCGGGCGGCCATCGCCGGGAACGCGGCGGCCGCGGTGGGCTTCACCGATGAGGTCATCCGCTTCGATCCGCCCTCCCAGCTGGCCAATCTGCGCTGGGCGAGCCGGGACCTCTCGCTGGCCGGACAGCGCGTTCCCGAGGGCTCGGCCGTGTCGGTGTGCCTCGGGGCGGCGAACCGGGACCCGGCGCGGTACCCCGACCCCGACCGCTTCGATCCCGCCCGCGGCGGCGGCCCCTCCATCGCGTTCAGCGCGGGACCGCACTACTGCCTGGGCACCGGTCTCGCACGGCTGGAGACGCAGGAGGCGCTGCACCGGCTGTGCCGGCGCTTCCCCGATCTGTCGACCACCGCCGAGCCGGTGCGCGGGCAGAGCTTCCCGATCCGGCGCTTCGCCTCGTTCCCCGTCGCGGTCAGCCCGTGAGCCGCCGCAGAAGCACCACGCCGCTCACGGGGTAGCCGAGGGCGTCGTAGAGCCGCAGGGCGGGCCGGTTGTCGGCGAAGACGCTGAGGCCCAGGGTGGAACACCCCAGGGACAGCGCCTCGTTCTCGGCGGCCCGCAGCAGGGCGCGGCCGTGCCCCCGGCCGCGGTGGGCCGGCGCGATCCGTACGTCGAGGACGAACGCCCTGGTCTGCGGGCCACGGGTCACCGCGGCCCACAGGTGTCCGACCGGCACGCCCCGGTGGGAGAGCGAACGGAGGACGTGCCGGTGCGAGTCGAGGCGGTTCGCGGTCAGGTCCGCCGCCCAGCGGCCGGCTCCCGCCTCCGCCTCGGCGGCCGGGATGCCGCCCCGGCGCAGGGCGTCGCGGTAGTCCGCGCGGAAGAGCGGCAGCCAGGCCAGGAAGCCGCGTTCCGTCAGGGCGTGGAGGGCGTACGCGCCGTCCACGGGCTGCCGGCCGCCCAGCGGTGTGCTGAGGGTGCGGGCCAGTTCGCGGTAGCCCAGCGCCCGGAACGCGGGCAGCAGGGGGTGGTCGGCGGTGGGCAGGGTCACCTGGGCGTAGCCGCAGCCGCGGGCGACGAGGCGTTCCCCGGCCGCGATGATCGCCGCGCGGGCCCAGCGGAGGCCGGGGTCGGGGCGGTTGATCCGCAGGGTGTCGATCCGGCCTCCGGCGGAGCCGGGCGCCGTGGGTGCCGTCAGGCCCAGGTGGCCGATGGTGCCTTCCGGGTGCGCCCGGATCTCGGACACCCCGCTTCCGGGGATGTCGACGAGGTGGATGCCGCGCGTCGTGTCCCGTGTCGGCAACGGAAGCTCCTTCGGGAGAAGGCGGCCCAGTGTGCCATGGGAGGCGGCAGGGCGGTATCGGCGTGAACGGGCTGCGGCGGAACGGAACGTCGGCGATCCGTGCTGGTCACGGACGTGTCATCACTTCGGGTGATTCGGTGGCCAGCTCTTGCGGACGGCAACCCTCCGTTGTCAAGCTGTTGCTGTTTGTGAAATCAGCAGACGGATCAACGCCGGGGAGGGCTTATGCCGTTCGGTGAGCAGCCCGCGTATCTGAAGGTGGCCGATGATCTGCGGCAGCAGATCGCCGATGGGACGCTGCCGCCGCACACCCGCCTCCCCTCGCAGGCGAGCATCCGGGCCCAGTACGGGGTCTCGGACACCGTCGCCCTGGAGGCGCGGAAGGTGCTGATGGCCGAGGGGCTGGTCGAGGGGCGCTCCGGTTCGGGGACCTATGTGCGGGAGCGGCCGGCGCCCCGGCGAATCTCGCGCAGCGGGTACCGGACGATGGGGGAGTGCTCGCCGTTCCGGCAGGAGCAGACGGACGAACGGGTGCGCGGCACCTGGGAGGGGCACAGCGAGCGGGTCGCCGCCGGGGAGGCGGTGGCCGAGCGGCTGGCGATCTCGCCCCGGGACGCGGTGATGTGCACCCGTTATGTGTTCCGTTCCGGCAATGAGCCGGTGATGCTGTCCACGTCCTGGGAGCCGCTGGCCGTCACCGGCCGGACCCCGGTGATGCTGCCCGAGGAGGGCCCGCTGGCGGGGCGCGGGGTGGTGGAGCGGATGGCGGCCATCGACATCCAGGTGGACAACGTCGCCGAGGAGGTCGGCGCGCGGCCGGCGCTGGCAGCCGAGGCGCGGGTGCTGGGCGGCCTCGCCGGGCATCCGGTGCTCGTCATCACCCGCACCTACCGGGCGGGCGGGCTGCCGGTGGAGACCGCCGATGTGGTGATCCCCGCCGACCGGTTCCGGATCGCCTACCACCTGCCGGTGAGATGAGCCCCCGTTACGGCAGCAGCAGTTCGAACCACACCGTCTTGCCCTGAGCGGCCTGCCGGGTGCCCCAGCGCCGGGACTGACGGGCCACCAGGTGCAGGCCCCGGCCGCCCTCCTCCAGCAGGGAGGCGGTGCGCTCGTGCGGCGGATCGGGGAGCCGGTCGGAGACCTCCACCAGCAGGGAGGTGCCGCGCACCATCCGCACCTCGACCGGGCCGTGCGCGTACCGCAGGGAGTTGGTGACCAGCTCGCTCACCAGCAGCACCGTGGTGTCCACCAGGGGTTCGAGGTGCCAGTCGAGCAGCGCCCGGCGCACCGCGCGCCGGGCCTTGCGCGGGGCGTGCGGTTCGGGGGCGAAGATCCATTCCGCCGCGTTGCCCTCCGGCAGGCCGCTCAGCCGGGCGGCCAGCAGCGCGATGTCGTCGGAGGGGCCGGGTGCCCCGCCGCCGGGGCCCGCAGCGGGGCTCAGGCCCCCGATGATCCGGTCGCACAGCTCCTCCAGCGGCGCCTCCGGGGTGCCCCTGGCCGCCAGCAGCGCGCACAGCCGCTCCAGGCCCGCCGTGATGGACTCGCCGCGGGTCTCGATCAGGCCGTCGGTGTACAGCACGAGCGTCGAGTCCTCGGGGACGGTGATCCGCCGTTCCTCGAAGGGCACTCCGCCCACGCCGAGCGGGGCGCCGGAGGGCAGGTCCAGGGCCTCGGCCGACCACAGGCCCGTGGCGTCGTCCCGGGTCACCAGCACGGGCGGCAGATGCCCGGCCTTGGCCAGGACGCACTCGCGCGAGGCCGGGTCGTACACGGCGTACAGGCAGGTCGCCCACAGCTGGTCGTCCGGGGCCTGGGCCAGGTCCTCGCTGAGGTCGTCCACCCGGCGCAGCAGTTCGGCCGGGGCCAGTTCCAGGCCGGCCAGGGTGCGCACGGCGGTGCGCAGCCGGCCCATGGTGGCGGCGGCGCGCAGCCCGTGGCCCATCACGTCGCCGACCACGAAGGCGACCCGTCCGCCGGCCAGCGGGATGACGTCGAACCAGTCGCCGCCCACCTCGGTGCCCACGCTGCCGGGCACATAGCGGTGGCCGACGGCGACGCCGGGCGGCTGCGGCACGTTCTGCGGCAGCAGGCTGCGCTGGAGGGTGAGGGCGGACTCCCGCTCCCGGGCGTACAGGCGGGCGTTGTCCATGGAGATGCCGGCCCGTCCGGCCACCTCCATGGCCAGGGCCTGGTCCTCCCGGTCGAAGGCGGAGCGGCGGCCCGCCCGGGTGAGGATGATCAGCCCCAGTACGGTGCCGCGGGCGCGCAGCGGCAGGATCAGCATCGAGTGGATGCCGAGGTCCATGGCGGCGCGCACCTTGGCGGACTGGGCACCCAGCTCGTCCGGTGAGCCGATCAGCAGCGGGTTGCCGGTGCGCAGCACGGTGCTGAACGGGGAGCCGGGCTCGAAGGTGATGCGCTCGCCGGCCTCCAGGGCGGTGTCGGTGTGGGTGCTGTGCTGCTTGGCGGCGGTGCCCAGCTGGAGGACGGGTGTGTCCGGAAGCTGTTCGGCGGTGGGCAGCTCGCCGCCCTGCGCGACGGGGGCGAGCAGTTCCACGGCGGCGTAGTCGGCGAACCGGGGCACCAGCAGCTGGGCGAGTGAGCCGGCGATCAGGCGTACGTCCAGCAGGTCGCCGAGCGAGCTGCCGATGTCGTCCAGCATGGCGAGCCGCTGCCTGGCCCGTTCGATGCGGTCCAGGGCCTCGCGGCGTTCGGTGATGTCGGTGACGGTGGAGCTGACGCCGACGGTGCGCCCGTCTCGGTCGGTGAGCCGTCCGAAGGACAGCGAGTGGGCCCGTACTCCGTCGGGCGCGGGGGTGATCAGGTCGGTGACCGAGTGGCCGCTGCGCAGGACGTCGCCCTGGACCGCGTACACCTTCTGGGCCATGGGGGCGGGGAGGATGTCCAGCAGGGTCTTGCCGAGCAGTTCGGCGGGGGTGGCGTCGTGCATGCGGGCGAGCGCCTCGTTGACGCGTACCAGCCGCTGTTCGGTGTCGAAGACGCCGATGCCCAGCGGGGAGGCGGTGAACAGGGCGTCGAAGGCGGCCAGGTCCTGCTCGATGCCGGTCATCCGGGTGGTCTCCACCAGGTTGGCCAGGATGAACGGGGTGCCGCCGGCGTCCAGCAGCAGGGCGGCCCGGCCCTCCAGCTGGATGATGTGCCCGTCGCGGTGGCGCAGTGGCAGCCGGCCGCGCCAGTGTCTGCGGTTGCGCAGGGTGGCGTGGATGCGCGCGACGGTGGCGGGGGTGTGGCCGGGGGCGAGCATGTCGGTGAGGCGGCGGCCCACCGCGTCGCGGTCGGGCCAGCCCAGCAGCTCACGGGCCATGGGGCTCCACAGCCGGATGGTGCCGCGCTCGTCCAGCATGATGATCGCCACGCGCAGCACATCGAGCAGTGAGCGCTCGTCGCTCCGGACCGAGGGGACCGGGGTCAGTCCGGACGGCTCGGACGGGTTGGTCGTCACACGCTCCTGCCCCCGCTCGGGTACGTCTTCTCCGGATGATAACGGTATCCGGATAAATCGGACCAATCGTCCGATACCCATCGGGTTGATCGGGGAGGGCGGCGCGCTCCCCGGTATGGCCCAGCGGTGCGGTGCGGCGTGGTGGTGCGGCGTGCTGGTGGCGTGTGTGGTGCCGCTCAGCGGCGGGCGCGGGCCCCGGCTTCCACCCGTTCGACCAGATACCGGCCGGGCTCGGTGATGGGGCGTACGCCGGCGCCGGATTCCAGCCGCCTGATGAGGCGTTGCGCTTCGGCGCGGGTGGCGCAATGCCCTATGCGATAGCGACTGCCGTTTTCATCCTGCCGGATCACCTGCCATGGGCGCAGATTGCTGTCGTTCATTCCTCACCCCCGGTCTGCATATGCCAGACCATACGCCTGTGCCTCACCCCGCGCACACGGATTGGCCGAGGGACCGGCCAACAACCTCCACCCAATGGCCGGTTGTCGTCACGTGCCGCGCGGACCGCGACGGCCCCGGGTACCGCGTACCACCAGATAACAGATCACCGCGACCCCCGCGGCGAGCAGCGCGAGCGGCAGCACCGTCTCGATACCGCCGCCCGCCGGAGGCTCTCCCGCCTCGGGCGCCCCGGTGGACGGCGCGGGGACGGGGATGCGCTCCCCCGCACGCACCGCCGCGAGCCCCCGCGTCGCGCCGATCGCCGCGCCCGCCCAGTCGCGGCGCCCGACCGCGGGCGCCACCGCCATCCGTCCGATCTCCTCGATCTGTTCCCGCGTCAGCCCCGAGGAGGCGTCCACCGAGAAGGCGTACGCGCGCTGCGTGGTCGCCACCGCGAGCAGCACCGCGTGGGCGTCCAGCTGGTTCCGCTCCGCCGTGGCGTCGGCCCACGTCTGGGCGTCGAGACCGGAGAAGTCACGGACATAGGCGGCGTACACCTGCAGGCCCTCCCCGGAGGCCGCCTCGCCGATCGCCTCGCGCACCTCGGCGGCCCGGCCGCCCAGGGCGTCCGCCCGGTCGGTGACCCCGCCCTCGCCGGTCAGCTCGACGGGGTACTCGGCCGGCAGCAGCAGCGCCGCGGTCCCGGCCAGCGCGGTGAGGCATCGCAGCAGCACCCCTTGACGCTATGCGGGCCGCCGGGGCCGCGCCGGATCCGGTACGCCGCTCGGGTGGGCGGGTGCCCGGCCTGCGCCGTGTCGCCGCCATCGCGCCCGTCGCGTCGCCTTCAGTGGGACATCTGCTGTTGATACGTGTGATGAGCTGACCGGAGGTACGGCATGCGCCCCCCAGTGACCCGCCGCCACGGGCCGAGGCCGCTGGCCTTGCTGCTCGCCGGGGCCCTGTCCCTGGCCGCCGCCCTCACCGGCTGCGGCAGCGACACCGGACCCACCCGCTCCGGGGCCTCCGGCGCCGCACAGTCGCTCGCCCTCGCCGACCGCACCGAACTGCGCACCGGCGGCACCGTGCGCTGGGGAGTCGCCGAACTGCCCGCCACCCTCAACGCCTTCGCGCCGGAGGCCGGGCCGGTCACCGACCAGGTGGCCGCCGCCGTCCTGCCGGCGCTGTTCACGCTCGACGAGCGGGGCCGGCCGCAGCTGAACACCGACTACCTCAGGTCGGCCGAGATCACCACGCGCGAGCCGCGCCAGACCGTCGTCTACACCCTGCACCCCGAGGCCACCTGGAGCGACGGGCGGGCGATCGGTGCCGAGGACTTCATCGCCCAGTGGCGGGCGCTCGGCGGCGGCGAGGGCAGCCACCCGGCGGCCCGCAACGCCGGCTACGACCGGGTGGAGAACGTCACCGCCGGACCCGGCGAGCAGCAGGTGCAGGTCACCTTCGCCAAGCCCTACGCGGACTGGAAATCGCTGTTCACCCCGCTGTACCCGAAGGCCGTCACCGAGGACGCCGCCGTGTTCGGCACCGGCTCGCGCGAGGCGCTGCCCGCCACCGCGGGACCGTTCGCACTGGGGAAGGCGGACCGCGAGGCCGGCACCCTGGCCCTGGTGCGCGACGACACCTGGTGGGGCGATCCGGCACTGCTGGACGAACTGGTGTTGACCGTGGTGCCCGACGCCGAACGCGGCGCGGCCCTGGAGGCCGGCTCCCTGGACGTGCTGGAGATCGACCCCGACGACGCCGACACCCTCACCGAGGCGGACGACGGCACGTACTCCGTGCACCGCGCCTACGCCCCCGCCTACACCCAGCTCGCCCTCAACGGCCGCTCCGGGCCGCTGAAGGACGAACGGGTCCGCTGGGCGGTGGCCCGCGCCATCGACCGCGAGGCGCTCGCCGCCGCCGTGCACGAACCGGCCGGACTGCCCGTCCGCTCGCTCGGCAGCCATCTGCGGACCCTGGACCAGATCGGGTACGAGGACAACAGCGAGGCGCTCGGCACCTTCGGCACGAAGATCGCCGGCTCCCTGCTGGACGACGCCGGCTGGGAGGGCGGACCCGGGTCCGAGGACGAGGACGGCGCCGCAGCCGAGAAGGAAGAACAGAACGCCGCCGCGGACCCGGCCGCCGGCCCGCCGTCCGCCCTCGTCTCCGGGCCACTGCCCGCCGGCCAGCCCGCCGCCCGGCAGCAGGCCGCCCTGCTGCGCCAGGCCGCCGGCGCCCAGCGCGACCTGGCCGAGGCCGACGCCGACGGCGCCGAGGACGCCGAGAAGCAGGCCGACCAGCTGGAGGAGGAGGCCGCCCGCACCGAGGCGGCGGCCGACGACCTCGCCGACCGCTCGGCCGGCGCCGTCCGCACCGACCAGGACGGCACCGCACTCAGCCTGCGCTTCGTCGTCCCGGACGGGGAGGCCGGCGCCCGCCAGCGGCAGATCGCCGACCGCATCACGGCCATGCTCGCCGCCACCGGGGTCCGCGCCGTGATCACCGAGGTCCCGGCGCACACCTTCTTCGCCGACCACATCAGCACCGGCGACTTCGACCTCGCCCTGTACTCCTGGCCCGCCAGCGGCTACCCGGCCACCGACGCCGCCCCGCTGTTCGCCAAGCCGTACCAGGAGCCGGACGGCGGCCTCACCGTCCAGCAGAACTACACCCGCATCGGCACCGACCACATCGACCAGCTGCTGGCCCAGGCGGCGGGTGAGCTGGACGAGGAGGAGCACCACCGGCTGCTGAACGAGGCCGACGCCCGGCTGTGGGCGACCGCCGGGTCCATCCCGCTCTTCCAGCGTCCGCAGCTCGTCGCCGTCGACCCGGCGCTGGCCGGGGTGGGCGCCTTCGGCCTGGCCACCCCCCGTTACCAGGACATCGGCTACCGCGCCTGAGCGTCACCACGCCCCCGCCGCGTTCGCCCCGGATCCCCGGCGCGAACGCGGCGGCGCGCCGGGCCCCGTACGATAGCGGGACAGGCCGGTGTACATATCTGCCGAGCCGTCTCACTCCCTCGTCTCGGAAGAAGCACCGTCAGCCATGCCCACGCGCCATGACATCCGCAACGTCGCCATCGTCGCCCACGTCGATCACGGCAAGACGACGCTGGTCGACGCCATGCTCAAGCAGGCGGGAGCCTTCGCCGCCCACCAGCAGGTCGACGACCGGGTGATGGACTCCGGCGATCTGGAGCGCGAGAAGGGCATCACCATTCTCGCGAAGAACACCGCCGTCAAGTACCACCCCAAGGGCGGCGGCACCCCGATCGTCATCAACATCATCGACACCCCCGGCCACGCCGACTTCGGCGGCGAGGTCGAGCGCGGCCTGTCCATGGTCGACGCCGTCGTCCTGCTCGTGGACGCCTCCGAGGGCCCGCTGCCGCAGACCCGCTTCGTGCTGCGCAAGGCGCTGTCCGCGAAGCTGCCCGTCATCCTGTGTGTGAACAAGACCGACCGGTCCGACGCCCGGATCGCCGAGGTCCTCGACGAGACCTATGACCTCTTCCTCGACCTGGATGCCGACGAGAACCAGATCGAGTTCCCCATCGTCTACGCCTGTGCCCGCGACGGCATCGCCTCGCTGACCCAGCCCGCCGACGGTACGGTCCCGGCCGACAGCGACAGCCTGGAGCCCTTCTTCACCACCCTGCTGTCCGCGGTGCCCGCCCCGGTGTACGAGGAGGAGGCCCCGCTCCAGGCGCACATCACCAACCTGGACGCGGACAACTTCCTGGGCCGGATCGCGCTGTGCCGTGTCAAGCAGGGCGAGCTGCGCAAGGGCCAGTCGGTGGCCTGGCTCAAGCGGGACGGCTCGCAGCAGCAGGTGCGCATCTCCGAGCTGCTGATGACGGACGGCCTGACCCGCAAGCCGGCCGAGGTGGCGGGCCCAGGCGACATCTGCGCCGTGGCCGGTATCCCGGACATCATGATCGGCGAGACCCTCGCCGACCCGGAGAACCCGGTGGCGCTGCCGCTGATCACGGTGGACGAGCCGGCCATCTCCATGACCATCGGCACCAACACCTCGCCGCTGGTCGGCAAGGGCGGCAAGGGCCACAAGGTCACCGCGCGCCTGGTCAAGGACCGCCTGGACCGGGAGCTGGTCGGTAACGTCTCGCTGCGGGTGCTGCCCACCGAGCGTCCCGACGCCTGGGAGGTGCAGGGCCGCGGTGAGCTGGCGCTGGCCATCCTGGTGGAGCAGATGCGCCGTGAGGGCTTCGAGCTGACGGTCGGCAAGCCCGAGGTGGTCACCCGGGAGATCGACGGCAAGACCCACGAGCCGGTCGAGCGGATGACCATCGACGCCCCGGAGGAGTTCCTGGGTGCCATCACCCAGCTGATGGCGTCGCGCAAGGGCCGCATGGAGACCATGACCAACCACGGCTCCGGCTGGGTGCGGATGGAGTTCCTGGTGCCCTCGCGCGGGCTCATCGGGTTCCGCACCGAGTTCCTGACCGACACCAAGGGCACCGGCATCGCGCACAGCATCTTCGAGGGCCACGAGCCGTGGGTGGGCGAGCTGCGCACCCGGCAGAGCGGCTCCCTGGTGGCCGACCGCGCGGGCAAGGCCACCCCCTTCGCGATGATGAACCTCCAGGAGCGCGGCACGATCTTCATCGAGCCGGGCACCGAGGTGTACGAGGGCATGCTCGTCGGCGAGAACTCGCGCGCCGATGACATGGACGTCAACATCACCAAGGAGAAGAAGCTCACCAACATGCGGGCGGCGTCCTCGGACACGACCGAGAATCTCGTTCCGCCGCGCAAGCTCTCCCTGGAGCAGTCGCTGGAGTTCTGCCGTGAGGACGAGTGCGTCGAGGTCACCCCGACCGAGGTGCGGATCCGCAAGGTGCAGCTCGACCAGCGGGATCGGGCGCGCGCCGCGTCGCGGGCGAAGCGTCAGTAACGACCCGGGCTCTACCCGGCAGTAGCTCTCCGTTCAGCGCGGGCTACCGGATGTATCGAATTCTGTCAAGGTTCGATCCGGTCGTCCGCGCTGAGTTGTGTTCGTTATGCGAACGAAATGGGGCGACCTTCGTCACATGAGTCCGCATATCGGTGACTCCAGGGGGTGGGTATGTCCTTATTGCCTGATCTCACCTCCCTATCTTCATCAAAATGAAATCGGCGATCGGTGGTTCACCGAAGTTTTATGCCCAATAGTTGGGGGCATTGCGCTCAGGCTTTCGCCGAGCGCGGCCGCAGGACGCTTTGGGTATTCAACGCGTGTTGACAACCTCCGAGTCTGCGGTTTTCCAGCAACGAACCGGACTCCCAAGGAGGCAAGCCCATGCGTGGTGCGCGCAGCGCCAAGTGGGCCGCAGTGGCGATCGTTGTGGCCCTGGCCGCGACCGCCTGTGGTAGCGATGACGACAAGGGCGGCAGCGGCGACGGCGGCAACGCGTCCGGCAACGCCTCGGGCATCGTCAAGGTGGACGGCGGCGAGCCCCAGTCGGCTCTGGTCCCCACCAGCACCAACGAGCAGTTCGGCTCGCTGGTGATCAAGAACGTCTTCGCGAACCTGCTGGACTTCGAGGACGACGGCTCCATCAAGTACGTCGCGGCCGAGTCCATCGAGTCGAACGACGACGCCTCCGTGTGGACCGTGAAGCTGAAGGACGGCTTCACCTTCCACGACGGTGAGAAGGTCACCGCCCAGCACTACGTGGACGCCTGGAACTGGGCCGCCAACGTGGACAACGGCCAGAGCCAGAGCGCCTGGTTCGAGGACATCGAGGGCTACGCCGATGTCCACCCGTCGGAGGAGGGCGCCGAGCCCACCGCCGACGCCATGTCCGGTCTGAAGGTCGTCGACGACAGCACCTTCGAGATCACGCTGGCGAACCCGGTCTCGTACTACGAGTACAAGCTGGGCTACCACGTCTTCGCGCCGCTGCCCTCCAGCTTCTACGAGGACCCGGATGGCTTCGGCCAGGCGCCGATCGGCCAGGGCCCGTACGAGTTCACCGGCTGGACGCACAACGAGAAGATCACCCTCACCACCTACGCCGACTACGCCGGTCCGAACAAGGCGCAGAACGGCGGCGTGGAGATCATCGCGTACGACAACCTGAGCACCGCCTACCAGGACCTCCAGTCCGGCAACCTGGACGTGCTCCGTCAGGTCGACCCCAAGGACCTGCCGGTCTACCAGGACGACCTGGGCGACCGCGCCATCGCGCAGCCGTACAACGCCACCCAGTCCATCGTCCCGGCCTTCTACGCCGGCTGGAGCGACCTGGACGACCCGTCCAAGGTCCTCCAGGGTGTCTCGATGGCGATCGACCGGGAGACCATCACCCAGACGGTCCTCAACGGCTCGCGGACCCCGGCCGACAGCTTCACCCCGCCCGGCGTCTTCGGTCACCTGGAGAACGCGGCCGACGGCAAGACCGACTTCAACCCGGAGGAGGCCCGCCGTCTGGTCGAGGAGGGTGGCGGCGTCCCCGGCGACAAGATCACCCTGCAGATCAACGGTGACGGCGGTCACGCCGAGTGGGCCACCGCGGTCTGCAACGACATCATCAAGAACCTGGACGTCGAGTGCGTCCTGGACACCAAGCCGGACTTCGCGACCGACCTGGCCGACCGCCGCGCCGACAAGGTCAAGAGCATGTACCGGGGTGGCTGGCTGCAGGACTACCCGCTGAACGTCAACTTCCTGCGGGACCTGTACAGCACCACCGCGCCGTCCAACTACGGCCGCTACAGCAACGAAGAGGTCGACAACCTCTTCAAGCAGGGTGACCAGGCCGGTTCCTTCGACGAGACGGTCGCCGCCTACCAGGAGGCCGAGAAGGTCCTCTGGGAGGACATGCCCGCCATTCCGCTCTGGTACCAGAACGTGAACGGTGGCTACTCCACCAACGTGGAGAACGTCCACTTCGACGTCGCCGGCCAGCCGGTGATCGAGGACATCACGGTCAAGTAAGACCGCTGCTGCAAGGGGGCCGGTGGCCGCTTCCGTGACCCGGAGCGGCCACCGGCCCTGCCGACTGACATGGAGGAACGATGGGGCGCTACGTCGCGCGGCGACTGCTCCAGATGATCCCGGTGTTCGTGGGGGCGACCTTCATCATCTTCATGATGATGTACGCCCTGCCGGGTGACCCGATAGCCGCACTGTGGGGCGAGCGTGCCCCCGACCCGGCTCAGATGGCCCAGATGAAGAAGGAACTGGGCCTGGACCTGCCGATCATGCAGCAGTACTGGAACTACCTCATCGGGGTCTTCCAGGGTGATTTCGGCGTGCAGATCGCCAGCAGACGCCCGGTCATGGATGTGATCGGTGACGCGCTCCCCGCCACCCTCAGACTCACCCTGATGGCGTTCGTCTTCACGGCCGTCGTCGGCATCGCCATGGGCCTGATCGCCGGGCTGCGGGCCGGCAAGAAGACCGACAGCGGCGTCCTCTTCGTCACCCTGCTGCTGATCTCGGTCCCCAGCTTCGTGCTCGGTTACCTGGTGCAGACCTACTTCGGTGTGAAGCTCGGCTGGATCACCCCCTCCGTGCAGGACTCGGAGAACTGGGGCGAACTGCTGCTCCCCGCGATGGTGCTGGCCGCGCTCTCCCTCGCCTATGTCGCGCGGCTGACGCGTACCTCGGTCGCGGAGAACAAGCGCTCTGACTACATGCGCACCGCCCGCGCCAAGGGCCTCACCCAGCGCCGGGCCGTCAGTGTCCATCTGATGCGCAACTCCATGATCCCGGTCGTCACCTTCCTGGGCGTGGACCTCGGCAACCTGATGACCGGTGCGATCGTCACCGAGGGCATCTTCAACGTGAACGGCATCGGCCGGGCGGTCTTCCGGGCGCTCAACACCCGTGAGGGCTCCACGGTCGTCGGCATCGTGACCTTCATGATCGTCGTCTATCTCGTTGTCTCCCTGCTCGTCGACCTGCTCTACGCGGTCCTGGACCCGAGGATTCGCTATGCCTGAGGCTCCTGACACCACGGCGACCACCAAGGGCGGCGAGACGGTCAAGACCCCCGACGGGGTGCTGGTCGCCGAGGCCGGCCCGCCGCCGGGCAGGCCGAGCAGCCTGTGGTCGGACGCCTGGCGCGATCTGCGGCGCAAGCCCAAGTTCGTGATCCCGGCGATCATCATCCTGTTCCTGCTGTTCGTCGCGGCGTTCCCCTCGGTGTTCACCTCCGAGACCCCGCGGCTGGGCGACCTGACCCAGCACTACCTGCAGAAGCCGGAACTGACCCACTTCTTCCAGCCCGACTGGTTCGGTTACGACCAGCAGGGCCGCAGCATCTACGCCCGCGTGGTGTACGGCACGCGGGCCTCGGTGATCATCGGTATCTCGGTGACCGCGCTGGTGCTGGTGGCCGGCGGGCTCATCGGCATGCTGGCCGGCTACTTCGGCGGCTGGATCGACGCGGTGCTCTCCCGGGTCACCGACACCTTCATGGGCATCCCCTTCATGCTGGGCGCCATGGTCGTGCTGGTCTCCTTCAACGCCCGCACCGAGTGGGTGGTGATCCTGGCCCTGGCCTTCCTGGGCTGGACCACCGTGGCCCGGGTGATGCGCGGTTCGGTGATCACCATCAAGCAGGCCGACTACGTGCAGGCCGCCCGTTCGCTGGGCGCCGGTACCGGCCGGATCCTGCTGCGGCACATCCTGCCGAACGCCGCCGCCCCCGTGATCGTGGTGGCCATGGTGGCGCTGGGCGGGTACATCACCGCCGAGGCCACGCTCTCGTACCTGGGCATCGGTCTTTCCGACCCGGCGATCTCCTGGGGCGGGGACATCAACTCCGCCCGGGACCAGATCCGGGTGGCCGAGCACATCCTGATCTTCCCCTCGATCGCGCTGAGCGTGACCATCCTGTCCTTCCTGATGCTGGGTGACGCCGTGCGCGACGCCCTCGATCCCAAGCTGCGCTGAGGGAGTTGACGCGCGTGTCGATCGAACCGATCGAAATCACCCCGGCGGCCGCCCCCGGCGTACCGCTGCTGGAGGTCCGTGACCTCCATGTGGAGTTCCACACCCGGGAGGGCGCGGCCCACGCCGTCAACGGCGTGAGCTACACCGTGGACGCCGGCGAGACCCTCGCCGTCCTCGGTGAGTCCGGTTCCGGCAAGTCGGTGACCGCCCAGACCATCATGGGCATCCTGGACATGCCGCCCGGGAAGATCACCGGTGGGGAGATCCTCTTCAAGGGCCAGGACATGCTCAAGATGTCCGAGGCCCAGCGCCGGAAGATCCGCGGCAACCAGATCGCGATGATCTTCCAGGACGCCCTGTCCTCCCTGAACCCGGTGCTGTCGGTGGGCTTCCAGCTGGGCGAGATGTTCCGGGTGCACCGGGGCGCCTCGCGCAAGGAGGCCAAGGCCAAGGCCATCGAGCTGATGGACCGGGTCCGCATCCCTGCGGCCAAGGAGCGGGTGAACGACTACCCGCACCAGTTCTCCGGCGGTATGCGCCAGCGCATCATGATCGCGATGGCGCTCGCCCTGGAACCCGACGTGATCATCGCGGACGAGCCGACCACGGCCCTGGACGTCACCGTCCAGGCGCAGGTCATGGACCTGCTGGCCGAGCTCCAGCGCGAGCACAACATGGGGCTCATCCTCATCACCCACGACCTGGGTGTGGTCGCGGACGTCGCCGACAAGATCGCGGTGATGTACGCGGGCCGGATCGTGGAGAACGCCCCGGTGCACGAGCTGTACAAGCGGCCCGCGCACCCGTACGCCAAGGGCCTGCTGGAGTCGATACCGCGTCTTGACCTCAAGGGCCAGGAGCTGTACGCGATCTCCGGTCTGCCGCCGAGCCTGACCGCCGTGCCGGCTGGCTGCGCCTTCAACCCGCGCTGCCCGCTGGCCACCGACCAGTGCCGTACGGACGTTCCGCCGCTGGTGCAGGTCACCGAGCAGGACGGCATCCCGATCACCGGGCGGTCCAGCGCCTGCCACCTGTGGAAGGAGACGCTCCATGGCTGACCTCGGCAAGGCCGCGAGCGAGCGCGAGCCGATCCTGGAAGTGCGCAATCTCGTCAAGCACTTCCCGCTCACCCAGGGCATCCTCTTCAAGAAGCAGATCGGCGCGGTCAAGGCCGTCGACGACATCTCCTTCGCCCTGTACCGGGGAGAGACGCTGGGGATCGTCGGCGAGTCGGGCTGCGGCAAGTCCACCGTGGCGAAGCTGCTGATGAACCTGGAGAAGCCCACCTCGGGGGAGATCTTCTACAAGGGCGAGGACATCAGCAAGCTGTCCGGGCGGGCGCTGAAGGCGGTGCGGCGGAACATCCAGATGGTGTTCCAGGACCCGTACACCTCGCTCAACCCCCGCATGACGGTCGGCGACATCATCGGCGAGCCGTACGAGATCCACCCCGAGGTGGCGCCCAAGGGCGACCGGCGCCGCAAGGTGCAGGAACTGCTGGAGGTCGTGGGCCTGAACCCGGAGTACATCAACCGGTACGCCCACCAGTTCTCCGGCGGCCAGCGGCAGCGCATCGGGATCGCCCGCGGGCTGGCGCTCAACCCGGAGATCATCGTGTGCGACGAGCCGGTCTCGGCGCTGGATGTGTCGGTGCAGGCGCAGGTCATCAACCTGATGGACAAGCTCCAGAACGAGTTCGAGCTGTCGTACCTGTTCATCGCGCACGACCTGTCCATCGTGCGGCACATCTCCGACCGGGTCGGTGTGATGTACCTGGGGAAGATGGCGGAGATCGGGAGCGACACCGAGATCTACGACCACCCGACCCACCCGTACACCCAGGCGCTGCTGTCGGCGGTGCCGCAGGCCGATCCGGAGGGCCGGGAGTCGCGGGAGCGGATCATCCTCACCGGGGATGTTCCTTCGCCGGCGAACCCGCCCTCGGGCTGCCGCTTCCGTACCCGGTGCTGGAAGGCGCAGGACCGGTGCGCGCAGGAGCTGCCGCTGCTGGCGGTGCCCGAGCGGTTCCGCGAGGCGGGCGGCGGGGCGGCGCACGAGTCGGCCTGTCACTTCGCGGAGGAGAAGGACGTGGTGGGCGCCTCGTGACCTTGTCACCGCGCTGACCAAAGGGACGGCCACGGCCGCCGGGCATCTCGGATGTCCGGCGGCCGTCGGCATGTGAGGGATGAGGGCGTGTCGGCGCGCCCATAAAGAGGATCTTGTGATGAAAGGTCCTATATTGCCTTAATGCGACTTTCGGTAGTCCAAGGAGGCCATCCCATGCGTGCAGCCACCCGACTGACCTGGGCCATCGCCGCCACGACGGCCCTCGCCCTGACCGCGACCGCCTGTGGCGGCAACGGCACCGCGAGCGGCAGCGCCGGGGTCGTCCGCGCCTCCTGGGGAGACCCCCAGCACCCCTTGGAGCCCGCCAACACCAACGAGGTGCAGGGCGGCAAGGTCCTCGACATGATCTTCCGCGGTCTCAAGCGCTACGACCCGGAGACCGGCGAGGCCAAGGACGAGATGGCCGAGTCCATCGAGACCACCGACCAGCAGAACTTCACCGTCAAGATCAAGTCCGGCTGGACCTTCTCCGACGGCACCCCGGTCACCGCCGCGTCCTACGTCGATGCCTGGAACTACGGCGCCAATCTGAAGAACGCGCAGATCAGCAGCTACTTCTTCCAGTTCATCGAGGGCTACGACGCCGTCCACCCCGCCGACGAGAACGCCACCCCCTCCGCGGACACCATGAGCGGCCTGAAGGTCGTCGACGACCACACCTTCACCGTCAAGCTCAACGAGCCGTTCTCCCTGTGGCCCGAGACGCTCGGCTACGCCGCCTACTCCCCGCTCCCGCGGGCCTTCTTCGACGACCACGCCACCTGGCTCAACAAGCCGATCGGCAACGGCCCGTACAAGATCGACACGTACACCAAGAGCCAGAGCATGAAACTGGTGAAGTACGAGGAGTACGCCGGCCCCGACAAGGCCCAGAACGAGGGCGTGGAGCTGCGCGTCTACACCGACAACAACACGGCGTACACCGACCTGCAGGCCGGCAACCTCGACGTCATCGACGACGTGCCCGCCTCCCAGCTCAAGAACGCCCAGAAGGACCTCGGCGACCGCTACATCAACCAGCCGGCCGGCATCATCCAGACCGTCGCCTTCCCCGTCACCCAGGACGGCTGGACCAGCCCCGAGTCCGCCAAGGTGCGCCAGGGCCTGTCCATGGCGATCGACCGCCAGGAGATCACCTCCAAGATCTACTTCGACACCCGCACCCCCGCCACCGACTTCACCTCACCCGTCCTGGGCGACGCCGGCGGCTACCAGGAAGGGCTGTGCGGCGAGTTCTGCACCTATGACCCCGAGCGGGCCAAGCAGCTGATCGAGGAGGGCGGCGGACTGCCCGGCGGCAAGATCACCCTCAGCTCCAACGTCGACACCGGATCGCACCGGCAGTGGATGGACGCCGCCTGCAACAGCATCAACAACGCCCTGGACGACACCGGGGCCTGCACCGTCAACCCGGTGCCCACCTTCGCGGACTTCCGCAACCAGATCACCGAGGGCCGCATCAGCGGCATGTTCCGCAGCGGCTGGCAGATGGACTACCCGCTCATCCAGAACTTCCTCCAGCCGCTGTACTACACCAACGCCTCCTCCAACGACTCCCGCTACAGCAGCCCCGAGTTCGACCGGCTCATCAACGAGGCCAACTCCGCCTCCGACGAGGCCGAGGCCATCGGCAAGTTCCGCGACGCGGAGAAGGTCCTCGTGCAGGACATGCCCGCCATCCCGCTGTGGTACCAGAACGGGACCGCCGGCTACTCCACCCGCGTCAGCGACGTGAAGCTCAACCCCTTCTCCGTCCCGGTCTACACGGACATCAAGGTCAGCTGACAGACACCAGCCACCGCAGCGGAGGTCCCCCCACATGGGGCGCTACGTCGTACGACGCCTGCTCCAGATGATCCCGGTGTTCATCGGCGCCACCTTCCTCATCTTCGTGATGGTGTACGCGCTCGGCGACCCGGTCGCCGCCCTGTTCGGCGACCGGGCCCCCGACCCCGCCACCGCACGCCAACTGCGCGCCGAGTTCCACCTCGACAAGCCCGTGTGGCAGCAATACCTGCTCTACATGGGCAACATCCTCTCCGGGGACTTCGGCACCGCCTTCAACGGCGAGAAGGTCACCGACCTGATGGGCCGCGCCTTCCCCATCAGCTTCCGGCTGATGCTCACCGCCCTGGTCATCGAACTGGTGCTGGGCATCCTCCTCGGCGTCATCACCGGGCTGCGCCGGGGCCGGGTCTTCGACACCTCCGTGCTGATGGCCACCCTCGTCGTCATCGCCATCCCCACCTTCGTCCTGGGCACCACCGCCCAGTTCTTCCTCGGTGTCCAACTCGGCTGGATCAACCCCGCCGTCAGCCCCGAGGGCCGCTTCGGCGAACTCATCGTGCCCGGCTGCATCCTCGCCCTGGTCTCGCTGGCGTACGTCACCCGCCTCACCCGCACCTCGGTCGCCGAGAACACCCGCGCCGACTACATCCGCACCGCCGTCGCCAAGGGCCTGCCGCGCCGCCGGGTGACCGTGCGCCACCTGCTGCGCAACTCCCTCATCCCGGTGGTCACCTACCTCGGCGCCGACATCGGCACCCTGATGGCCGGCGCCATCGTCACCGAACGGATCTTCAACATCCAGGGCGTCGGCTTCCAGCTCTACCAGGGCATCCTGCGGCAGAACTCGCCCACGGTGGTGGGCTTCGTGGTGGTCCTGGTGCTGATCTTCCTGCTCGCCAATCTGCTGGTCGACCTCCTGTACGCCGTGCTCGACCCGAGGATTCGCTATGACTGAACCCCCACCGGTCGGACCACCCGAAGGGCCCATCGCCATCGCGGCGGGCGACGGCCGGGGCGAGCCCCCGCCCGTCACCGGAACCGAACCCGGCCGCCCCCGCAGCCTGTGGTCGGACGCCTGGCACGATCTGCGCCGCAACCCGGTCTTCATCGTCTCCGCGCTGCTGATCTGCTTCCTGGTGCTGATCTCCATCTGGCCCTCGCTGATCGCCACCGAGTCCCCGCTGCGCTGCCAGCTCTCCCGCTCCCTGGAGGGCGCCTCCGCCGGGCACTGGTTCGGCTTCGACACCCAGGGCTGCGACGTCTACACCCGCACGGTGTACGGGGCCCGCGCCTCGATCGCGGTCGGCGTCTGCGCCACCCTGGGCGTCGCCCTGGTCGGGACCGTCGTCGGCGGCCTCGCCGGCTTCTTCGGCGGCTTCTGGGACGCGCTGCTGTCCCGGGTGACGGACATGTTCTTCGGCATCCCGCTGATCCTGGGCGCCATCGTCTTCCTCAGCATGATCAAGATCTCCGGGATCTGGCCGGTGGTCCTGGTCATCGCCGCGCTCAGCTGGCCCCAGATCGCCCGCATCGCGCGCGGCGCCGTCATCACCGCCAAACAGAACGACTACGTGCAGGCGGCCAGGGCGCTGGGCGCCTCCAGCTCCCGCATCCTGCTGCGGCACATCCTGCCCAACGCCATCGCCCCGGTGATCGTCATGGCGACCATCATGCTGGGCACGTTCATCGCGCTGGAAGCGACACTCAGCTACCTCGGCGTCGGCCTGCGCCCGCCCACCGTCTCGTGGGGCGTGGACATCTCGGCCGCCTCCACCGGCATGCAGTTCCGCAACGCCCCGCACATCCTGCTCTACCCGGCCGCCGCGCTGTCGCTGACGGTCCTGGCCTTCATCATGCTCGGCGACGCGGTCCGCGACGCCCTCGACCCCAAGCTGCGCTGACCGGAGGCTGACCGTCATGCTGCTGGAAGTCCAGGACCTCCAGGTCGAATTCGCCACCCGCGACGGCGTGGTGAAGGCCGTCAACGGCGTCACCTACGCGGTGGACGCCGGCCAGACCCTGGCCGTGCTCGGCGAGTCGGGCTCCGGCAAGTCGGTGACCGCCCAGGCCATCATGGGCATCCTCGACTCACCCCCCGGCCGCATCGCCGGCGGCTCCATCCGCTTCCAGGGCCAGGACCTGCTGACCATGGGCCGCGAGGACCGGCGCAGGATCCGCGGCGAGAAGATGGCGATGATCTTCCAGGACGCGCTGTCCTCCCTCAACCCCGTGCTGCCGGTGGGCTACCAGCTGGGCGAGATGTTCCAGGTGCACCGGGGCGCCTCGCGCAAGGAGGCCAAGGCCAGGGCCATCGAGCTGATGGACCGGGTCCGCATCCCGGCGGCGAAGGAACGGGTGGGCGACTACCCGCACCAGTTCTCCGGCGGCATGCGGCAGCGCATCATGATCGCGATGGCGCTGGCCCTGGAACCCGACCTGATCATCGCGGACGAGCCGACCACCGCCCTGGACGTGACCGTTCAGGCGCAGGTGATGGACCTGCTCGCCGAACTCCAGCAGGAGTACCGGATGGGGCTCATCCTCATCACCCACGACCTGGGCGTCGTCGCGGACACCGCCGACGTCATCGCCGTCATGTACGCCGGCAAGATCGTGGAACACGCCCCGGTGGGCGCCCTGTACCGGCGGCCGGCCCACCCGTACACCAAGGGCCTGCTCGACTCGATCCCCCGTCTGGACCGCAAGGGCCAGGACCTGTACGCGATCTCGGGGCTGCCCCCCAACCTGGCGAAGATCCCCCCGGGCTGCTCCTTCCACCCCCGCTGCCCGATCGCCCGCGACCGGTGCGCGGTGGATGTGCCCCCGCTGTACGAGGTGTCCGCCGACCGCTCCAGCGCCTGCCACTACTGGAAGGAGACGATCGGTGACTGAGCCGCTGCTGGAAGTGGAGGGTCTGGTCAAGCACTTCCCGCTGACCCAGGGGATCCTGTTCCAGCGCCAGATCGGCGCGGTCCAGGCGGTGGACGGCGTCTCGTTCACGCTGGCGCCGGGGGAGACCCTGGGCATCGTGGGGGAGTCGGGCTGCGGCAAGTCCACCGTGGCCAAGCTGGTGATGAGCCTGGAACAGCCCACCGCGGGCCACATCCGCTACAAGGGAGAGGACATCACCCAGCTGTCCGGGCGGGCGTTGAAGGCGGTCCGGCGGAACATCCAGATGGTGTTCCAGGACCCGTACACCTCGCTCAACCCCCGCATGACGGTCGGCGACATCATCGGCGAGCCGTACGAGATCCACCCCGAGGTGGCCCCCAAGGGCGACCGGCGCCGCAAGGTCCAGGACCTGCTGGACGTGGTCGGCCTGAACCCGGAGTACGTAAGTCGCTACCCCCACCAGTTCTCCGGCGGCCAGCGGCAGCGCATCGGCATCGCGCGCGGTCTGGCCCTCAACCCCGAGATCATCGTGGCGGACGAACCCGTCTCCGCCCTGGACGTCTCCGTCCAGGCCCAGGTGGTGAACCTGCTGGACCGGCTGCAGAACGAGTTCGGCCTGTCCTACATCGTCATCGCCCACGACCTGTCGATCGTGCGGCACATCTCCGACCGGATCGGCGTGATGTATCTCGGGAAGATCGTGGAGACCGGCACCGAGACCGAGATCTACGACCACCCCACGCACCCGTACACGCAGGCGCTGCTCTCCGCCGTCCCGGTGCCCGACCCGGCGCAGAGCGGGCTGCGCGAGCGCATCATCCTCAGCGGTGACGTCCCCTCCCCGGCCAACCCGCCCTCGGGCTGCCGCTTCCGCACCCGCTGCTGGAAGGCCCAGGAGCTGTGCGCCCAGGTGGAGCCGCCGCTGACGGTCCCCGAGGTCTTCACCGACCCCACGACCGGGGCCCACCACCCTTCGGCCTGCCACTTCGCGGAGGAGAAACGCACGGTGGCGGGCGCGTGATCAGCGCCCCGCCAAGTGGTCACCCGCCCTGTGGTGCGACCAGCGGGATGTTCGGGGCCGCCAGTCCGCTGGTCGCCAGCGGACGACAGGATCAGCCCACTTGAGGAAGGAGCCCAGAGGAGGCCGTCCGTTCACGCACTACCATCGGAAAGCCTCCATCAGCACGACGCCCACGGCCCCATCGAGAGCGTCATGCCACAGTGCGACGATCTCGTCGTCGTCGGCGATGTTGATCACCAGATCAGCCAGTTCGAGACTTCCTGGCTGAGCGGCGGCACGGCCATCGGGTGCCTCGACGGGTTCCAGCACCAGTCTTCGCAGTAAGCGCCGGGTTCTTGGATCCAGGTCTTTCAAGAAGACCGGTGGAAACAGCTCATCAGCGCACTGAGCGGGCGGACGCCCCTGAGATGCCCGGATCTGAGCGTAGGAACACAGCCAGGCTGCTGCCATCAGCACGACGAGATGTCGGTCGCCGTCCGCTACACGCCGCTTCACGCGGGATGTGCAGTGTTCACAGCCCTCGTAGGCGGCGGCAAGAGCTGCGACCACATTGCCCTCGTCGCCCGTGATCATCCCCAGAGCGCTGTCCGGGAGACGGTGACCACCCCGCTCAGGACAGAGCGGAGACGAGATTCCGGACACCGACGGGAAGCCGTTTCCTTCCTGCATTGGCCGGGCATCGGCTGCCGGGGTAATCGGTGCCGGCTTCGCTGGGGACGGAGGGGCCGGTGGCGGTACGTCGCCTTCCACCTCGTACCTCAAAGGATTGAACGGTGTCAGGACCGTGATCACCACGGCCTCCCCGGCGTTACGGAACATCTCCGTGATAGCGCGCCGTTGCCGGTCTGCCTGCTCCCAGGTGTCGTAACCCCACTCGTTCTCGCGGCCGTCCGGCACCGTACAGCGGACCACGTACGGATAGGGCGTCCCGTCCGGCCTTCTGATCCCCGGCACGATGTACCCCTCTGAGTAGTCCGCCTCCCGGCCGTAACCGTATGCGAGGAGGGTAAATCACCAGGGGGTTGCTCGGGGGCAAATGATGTCCCCGGCCGAAAAGGCTTCCCGGCCGGGGACATCATTTTGCCTCCGGCGGAGGCAGGGGGAGGTCAGTCCGTACCGAGGTCGATGACCGCGACGCGCTTGGCCGGGTCCGTCTCGCGCAGGGCGTCGCGCAGGGCGCCCGCCACGTCCGTCGGTTCGACCGGGGTCTGGCTGCCGTCGCCCCGCGTCACCAGGACGCCGTCGAACTGGGAGCCGTAGAGGGACGCCAGGACCTCCAGGTCGTACACGTCCACCAGCGAGCCGTTGGAGGGCTGCATCGACAGGAACTGGTGGATGGAGTTCTCCGGGCTCATCGGGAGGGAGATGCCGCCCGCCTCGATGTAGACCATGTCGGACATCGCCGGTTCGGCGAACTCCGCCATCGCGCGGGCCACTTCCTCCTCGGTGATCTCCGGCTCCACCGTGGTCGTGGGCAGCGTGATCACGGTGTTCTCGCCGGTCGCCGCGCGGGTGCGGAACGCCGACTCCACCGCGTCGGCGGCGGCCTGCACGTTGATGCCCTCGCCCGGCGTGCCCGGCCGGGCCTCGGCGCCCGCGCTGCTGAAGGTGATGGAGCCCTCCACCGGGGCGCCGGAACCGACGCCCGCCGTCAGGTCCTCCAGCGCCACCGTCAGCTTCTCCCGGTCCACGGAGAAGACCGCGTCCATCGCCCGCTCGCTGCCCAGCAGCGAGCCGAAGACGGCCATCGGCGCGTAGTCCGGCTCGGCGGCCGCGCGCACGGTCGCCTCGGTGTCCACCGAGAGACCGGCCACGCTCGGCTTGAGCTCCATCTCCTCGTCGCCGACCTGGAGCAGCAGCGGGGCGTTGTTGGCGTCGTCCAGCGCCGCGTCCAGCAGGGCGACGGCCTCGGGGGTGTTGCGGCCGCCGATGTCCTGGCCCAGGACGGTGGTGCCCTTGGGGACGTCCTCCTGGTTGAGCACCAGGCCGGTGCCGTAGGCGGCCACCGCCACCAGCACGACGGCGACGGCGGCGAGCTTGCCGAGCTTGCCCACCTTGCTCTTGCGCTTCTTCGGCGCCGCGGGGGCCGCCGCCGGGGCGGGCTTGGGCTGCTCCGCCATCTCGTCGAAGTCCAGCGCCGGGGGCGGCACCGGCCGGCCGGAGGCGGGCTCGGAGAACGTGGGGATGGCGGCGGTGTCACCGTGCCCGGGGGGCGGCGGGGGCGGGAACGGGCCCCCCAGGTCCAGGGTGGGGCCGCCCGGCTCATCCCGTTCGCCGGGAGGAAGCGTCAGCTCTCCGGTCATCGGCCCCGTGGTGGGGCCGGTGGGCGCGGAGGCGCCCACCGGGCGCGGGGGCAGCCCCATGCCCTCCGCCGGGGTCTCGGAGAACCAGGACGGGTTGCTCCCGGTCTCGTCCAGCGGCTTGCGCGGGGCGGGCGGGGCGTCGAACGTCGTGTCGCCCAGCGAGAGCGCGCCGGTCTGCTCGTCCTCCGCCGGTGGCGCCTTGCGCGGCTCGAACCACGAGCTGGTCTTCTTCTTGCCGGCCGAGGGAGCCTGCTCGCCCAGGCCGCTGGAGGTGGCACCGGAGGCGGGCTTGGGACGGACCGGCAGGCCCGGTGCCGGCGCGGGCGATGCCGGGCTCTGGTCCCCTGCCACGTCGTCGTCGAGCGTCTCCCGCACGACGACGGGCGGAATCGGCCGGGATCCGGGGATGTTGATCCGGATCCGGGTCGTCATCGTGGTCTCGGTCTTCTTCTCCTCCGGCTGCGCCGCACCCGGCGGAGTACCGTCGTTCCCCCGGGGACTGGGGTACGGACTGTCAGTTTCACGACTCAAGGCAGGATCTCCCGGTTGGCTTCCACCGGCCGGCCCGGATTCACTGGCCGGGGCCGGGCGGCAGCCCCACCATACTGGGGTCGGCGCGAACGTACGGCCTCAGCACAGGATTGGCACATCCGTGCTCCGGGGTTCATGAACGTCCACCGGACAGTCGTTCCGGCGGCACCCAGAACATCGGGCGGCCGGCCGGCGCGAGTGCCCAACAGACTCCGGCCAGGACCATACCGCCCAGCAGGAACACGTAACTCGTCGCCCCCGACGCGAAGATGAAGTCTCCTTGCGGACGGGACGCGGTGAGGGCGAGCACGGCCAGGACCCAGCCGGCCGCCGGAGCCCCCGCCCCGGCGCGCGAACGGGTCAGCAGCGCGCCACCCCAGAACAACGCCGCCGCTCCCGCGAGTGACAGCAACAGGCCCAGCGGTGACCAGCCGGCCTGGATCAGCGAACCGGCGATCCCGCCCAGCGCTCCGAGGACGGCCAGCGCCGCGTATGCCGCGATTTTCATGGTGCCTCTTCCAGACCGGCGAAGACGTCCGTCGCGCCGGGGGGTACGGGGGCGCCCGCCGCCGGCAGGTAGTGCTCGGTCTCCCACAGCGGCTGGGCCAGATCGTTCGACAGGGTGAAGGAGGTGCCGTCGGCAGCCACGGTGATCTGGGTGGCGTGGGCCGCCATCGCCGCCCGCTTGGCCGCCAGCTGGTCGGCCGTGCCGGTCACGGTGATCGCCACCGCCTCCTCGGGCACCACACCGGGCAGATCCGCCAGGGCGGCCGTCCTCGCGGTGCCCCCGAGCGAGGCCAGCCGGCGGGCGGCCTCCCGCTCGGGAAGGCAGTTGTACAGCACCCGCCCGATCCGGTGCTCCCCGGCGGCCAGTTCCGCGCCGCGCAGGGCCACCCGGTGGGCCTGGATGTGGTCGGGGTGCCCGTAACCGCCCTGCGGGTCGTAGGTGATCAGCACGTCCGGGCGGACCTCGGTGATCACCCGCGCCAGCTCCCGGGCCGGCTCGTCGGGGGCGGCGGACCAGAACGCCCCGGGTGCCCGGTTCGTCGCCAGGCCCATCATGCCCGAGTCGCGCCAGCGGCCCGCGCCGCCCAGCAGCCGGTGGTCACGCACGCCGAGGGCCCGCATCGCGGCGGACAGCTCCCGCTCGCGGTACGGGCCCAGGGTGTTGTCGCGGTCGGCGGCCAGGTGCGCCAGCTCCGGCGGGATCACCTCACCCTCCTCGCCGAGGGTGCAGGTGACCACGGTGACCCGGACACCGGCGGCCGCGGCGGCCGCCATGGTGACGCCGTTGCCGATCGACTCGTCGTCGGGGTGCGCGTGCACCAGCAGCAGGGACCTACTCATGCCCCTGAGCTTACGACGCCGTGCCGACAGTCCGGTCAGAAGGAGAGATTGCTGATCATCCCGGCCACACTGGAGGTCACATCATTGATGGTCGGTGCGATGTTCGAGCTGGCGAGATAGAAGCCGAACAGCACACACACCAGGGCGTGGATGCCTTTGAGACCTGCCTTCTTGATCAGCAAGAAGACAATGATCGCGAAGAGCAGCACTGCGGAGACGGAGAGCGCCACCGGGATCACCTCCATGTCGTGACCGGTTCCGGGCAGGGGGAGCGGCCCCTGAGCCGGGGTTGCCCAGAGGAATTCCTACCCATCGTGCGCAACGGATCATAACGATCAGTCAGGCGGCATGACGCGGTGCACAGGAGCAGAAGAGGGGCGCACGCCCCCGTCTCACGATGGCTCGCGCATCACGATGTCGTGCTCCCTGGCAACGGTGGACCCCTCTTCCGGATAGTGGCAGGCGGTCAGATGGCCCGGCCCGTTGCCCTCGATCCGCACCAGCGGGGGCTCCTCGGCGGCACACCGCTCCCGCGCTTTCCAGCAGCGGGTACGGAAGCGGCAGCCCGAGGGCGGGCTGGCCGGGGAGGGGACGTCCCCCGCCAGCCGGATGCGCTCCCGCCGCCCCCGGCCGGCCGGGCCCGCTCCGGCGGCGGCCGGCTCCTCGTCCGACAGGTCCACCTCGGGTACGGCCGACAGCAGGGCGTGCGTGTACGGATGGCGTGGGCGCTCGTAGATCGCCTCCCGGTCACCGACCTCCACGATCCGGCCCAGGTACATCACCGCCACCCGCTGCGAGAAGTGCCGCACCACCGCCAGGTCGTGCGCGATGAACAGGAACGCGATGCCCAGCTCGCGCTGCACCCGGCGCAGCAGATTCACCACCTGCGCCTGGATGGACACGTCCAGGGCGGAGACCGGCTCGTCCGCGATGATCAGCTTCGGCTCCAGGGCCAGCGCCCGGGCCACCCCGATGCGCTGCCGCTGCCCGCCGGAGAACTCGTGCGGGAAGCGGTTGTAGTGCTCGGGGTTCAGGCCGACCGTCTCCAGCAGCTCCCGTACCCGTGCCTCCCGCCCCCCGGGAGGGACGAGGCCGTTGATCTCCATCGGTCCGCCGATGATGGTGCCCACCGTCTGCCGGGGGTTCAGCGAGGAGTACGGGTCCTGGAAGATCATCTGGATCTCGGAGCGCACCGGCGCCATCGCGCGCCGCCCGGCCGAGGTGATGTCGCGGCCCCGGTAGGTGATGGTGCCCGCCGTCGGGTCCAGCAGCCGCGCCAGCAGCCGCCCGGTGGTGGACTTGCCGCAGCCCGACTCGCCGACCAGGCCGAAACTCTCGCCCGCGTGCACGGTGAAGTCGAGGCCGTCCACCGCCCGGACCGCACCCACGGTGCGGCGGAAGGGGAAGCCGCCCTTGACCGGGAAGTGCTTGGTCAGCCCCTCGACGGTCATCAGGGGGGCGCCGGTTTCCGCGCTCATCGGCTCTGTCCTTCCAGGCGGGGTCGTACGCGTGCGTCGAACAGCGTGCGCCGCTGCCCGTCGTCCAGGTGGCAGGCCGCCCCGCGCCCGGGCGGCAGCGCGGGCCGCTCGCCCGTGCAGCGGTCGGCGGGCGTCACCGCGTCGCGGTGGGCGCAGCGCGGCGCGAACGGGCAGCCGTCCGGGGGGCTGAGCAGGGAGGGTGGGGAGCCGGGGATCGGCAGCAACTCCTGCTCGGTGTCGCCGCCGAGGCGCGGCATGGAGCCCAGCAGCCCCCAGGTGTACGGGTGCTGGGGCCGCCGCAGGACCTCCCGCACGGTGCCGCGCTCCACGGCCCGGCCCGCGTACATCACCAGGACATCGTCGCTGACCTGCGAGACCACCCCCAGGTCGTGGGTGATCAGGATGATCGCGGAGCCGAACTCCTGCTGGAGGTCGAGCAGCAGATCCAGGATCTGCGCCTGGACGGTGACGTCCAGCGCGGTGGTCGGCTCGTCGGCGATCAGCAGATCGGGGTCGCACACCAGCGCCATCGCGATCATCGCGCGCTGCCGCATGCCGCCGGAGAACTGGTGCGGATAGTCGTCCACCCGCTTCCGCGGGTGCGGGATGCCGACCTTGCCGAGCATCTCGATGGCCCGCTCGCGCGCCTCGCGCTTGCCGGCGCCCCGGTGCTTGCGGAACGGCTCGGCGATCTGCCGGCCGATCGTGTAGTAGGGGGAGAGCGCGGTGAGCGGGTCCTGGAAGATCATCGCGGCCCTGTTGCCGCGCAGCCGCTGCAACTGCCGTTCCCCGGCGCCGGTCAGCTCCTGTCCGTCCAGCTCGATCTCGCCGCCGATGGTGGCGGTGCGCGGGTTGTGCAGCCCCAGGATCGCCTGGTTGGCGACCGACTTGCCGGACCCCGATTCACCGACGATGCCCAGCGTCCGGCCGCGCTCCAGCTCGAAGGAGAGCCCGTCCACGGCCTTGACCACGCCGTCCTCGGTGCCGAAGTGCACGCGCAGATCGCGTACCGACAGATAGCTCACGGATGGCTCCCGGCTCCTAGGACAGCCGCACGCGCGGGTCGATGAGGGCGTAGGCGGCGTCGACGATGATGTTGAAGACGACGATCATGAGGGCGGCGAACAGCATCACCCCCATCAGCATGGGGAGGTTGGACTTGGTGACCGAATCGACGGCGAGCCGGCCCAGGCCCGGGAGCGCGAACGTGTACTCGGTGACCATCGCCCCGCCGAACAGCGAGCCCATGTCCACGCCGATGATCGTGACGATGGGGATCAGCGAGCCGCGCCAGGCGTACCGGAAGAACACGGTGGGCCGGGACATGCCCTTGGCCCGCGCGGTGCGCACGTGTTCCTCCTGGAGCTGTTCGATGAGGGTGGCCCGCGCCATGCGGGTGTAGTTCGCGGTGAAGATGGTGGACAGCACCAGCCAGGGCAGCAGCAGCCCCTTCAGCCAGCCCAGCGGGTCCTCGGTGAGGGGCACGTACTGGGGCTGCGGCAGAAGCTGCGTCTGGTAGACGAACAGCGCCAGGGCGAGCGGGCCCAGGAAGTAGATCTGCATCGAGGAGAGCACCAGCGAGGTGGAGCTCATCACCTTGTCCAGCAGCGTGCCGCGCCGCCAGGCGGCCAGCATGCCCAGGCCCAGGCCCAGCACCAGGAAGACGACCGCGCCGCCGAGGGTGAGCGAGACGGTGGTGGGCAGCCGGTCCAGGATGGTGTCCAGGACCGGGCGGTTGTCGGCGAAGGAGAAGCCGAGACAGGGCGCGGGGCAGGGCCCGGCGGCGAAGTCACGGCCGGCGAAGATGCCGACCATGTACTCCCAGTACTGCACGGGGACGGGCTGGTCGATGCCCAGGTTCCGCTCCACGATGGCCAGCTGGTCGGGGGTGCAGACCTTGCCGCAGGCGAGCAGCGCGGGGTTGCGGGGGATCGCGTAGAAGAGGAAGAAGGTGACGGCGCTGATGATCAGCAGGATGGCGACGGCACCCAGCGAGCGCCGGAAGAGGAATCGGAGCATCTGGTAGGCAGCTTTCGGTGACAGCCGGCGCCGGGGCCGGCGACCGGAGGCGCGCACCCCGGGTGGGTGGGCGCCCCGGCCGCCGGCGGCCGATCGCGTCGCGGGTCAGTCCTGGACGACGAACAGGCGGTGCATGTCGACGGTGCTGAAGTCGTTGTTGAAGACCGCGCCGCCGATCCGCGACCCGTGCAGGATGTTCTGCTTGTAGTAGAAGAGCGGGACGCCCGGCAGGTCCTCCTCCAGAATCCGCTGCTGGAGCGCGAACCAGGCGGTGGCCGCCTCCTCGGCGTCCGACAGCAGCAGGATCCGGTCGATCTCCTCGTTGATGTAGTCCTGGTTGATGTGGCTGTAGTTGGACGCGCCGTCCTGGATGGTGCGGCCGTCGTACTGCGCCGGGATCACCGTGGCGGCCGACAGCCAGTCATGGCCCCAGTTGCTGCGGTAGATGTCGTAGCCGTTGTCGACCTGCCCGATGGTGTCGTAGTACTGCTCGGTGGGGACCTCGCTGCGGTTGACCTCGAAGCCGGCCGTCTCCAGGGCGTCGGCGATGGCCACCGCCGCCTGCTGGTCCTCGGGGGCCACGTGGTGCAGGTAGTTCAGCTCGTAGCCGACCGCGTCGGCCTCCTCCAGCAGTTCCCTGGCCCGCTCGGTGTCGCCCTGCGGCAGGGCGAGCTTGCCGTACGGGTCGTAGCCCTCCTCGTAGCCGGGCAGCAGCGGGGAGATGAAGCCGCCCGCGTAGTCGCCGCCGATGGCGCCGCCGTACGCGTTGAGCACCCCGTTGAGCGGCACGGCGTGGGCGATGGCCTCGCGGACGCGCTTGTCGGGCACCGTCTCCTGGTTGATGACGAGGGAGGCCACGAACACCTGGTAGCCGCTGACCAGCCGCTCCTGGACGGCCGGGTCCTGGACGACCTCGGCCGATCCGGCGTCGATGCCGTTGTTGAAGCTGATGGCGTACTGGTTGTCGCCGTTGTCCGCGACGAGGCGGCCGGTGGAGTCGTCCTGGCTGTGGCCGAAGGTGATCTCGTACCGGTCCGGGTAGGCGTTGCGCGCGGCGTCCGTCTCCGGCACCCAGTGCTCGTTGCGGGTGAGCGTCATGGAGCGCCCGGGGCGGAAGTCCTCGATCTGGTACGGGCCGGAGGTCAGCGGGTCCTGGTCGTACCGCTCCTGGGTGTCGCCCTCCAGCGAGACGGCGAAGTAGCCGGGCTGGGTCAGCGCGTACGGCAGGTCGTTCTGCGGCTGGGCGAAGTGGAAGACGATGGTCTTCTCGTCCGGGGTCTCCAGCACGGTGTCCGGCAGGTGGTCGCCCTCGTACGGGCCGCCGGGCAGCAGCTCGCGGTAGCCGGCGCCCTCGGCGTCGGCCAGCCAGGACTGGATGAACGTCGGGCCCTGCGTGATGAAGTCCGCGAACTGGCGCTCGAAGGTGTGCCGGATGTCGGCAGAGGTGATCGGGCTGCCGTCGTTGAAGTAGATGTCGTCCTTGAGGGTGTATGTCCAGGTGCGGCCCTCGTCGGCGACGGTGCCCGCGTCGGTGGCGAGGTCGCCGACCACCGCGTACGTGCCGTCGTTGTGCAGCCGGGTGGTGGTCAGGCCGCGGTGCAGCAGCCGGGCGATGGTCATCTCGTGCGCGACGTAGACCTGCGCCGGGTCGAGGTGGTCGGGGGAGGTCTCCTGGAGGACCCGGATGGTGCCGCCGGGCTGCGCGCCCGGTACTTCCTCGGCCGGTCCCGTCGAGCCGGCCGCGTCGGCGAACTCGATGGTCTGGAGGGTCTCGGGGCCGGGGTCCTTGCCGCCGTCCCCGTTGTCCGCGCCGCCCCCGCCGCCGCTGCTGCACGCGCTGAGGACCAGGGCACCGGCCAGGGCGAGGGAGGCGGCCACGGTGCCCCGCCCGGTTATGGATCTGCGTCGCGTCGAGATGGTCATGGCTGTGGTCGCACCTCACTGGGTCAGCGGTCGGACTTCGGGTCGAAGGCGTCCCGGACGGAGTCCCCGAGCAGGTTGAAGGCGACCACGAAGATCACCATCGCGATGCCGGGGAAGAACATGTAGGTGATGTCGCTCTTGTAGACCCGGGCGCCGGTGGCGAACATCCGGCCCCAGTCGGGGGTGGGTTCGGTCATCCCGACCCCGAGGTAGGAGAGCGCGGCGGCGGTGGTGACGAAGCTGGGCAGCATGTAGGTCGTCTGCACCAGGGTCGGGGAGACCACGTTGGGCAGCAGTTCCTTGCGGATGATGCGCCAGGGGGAGGCGCCGGAGACCTTGGCGGCCTCCACGAACTCCCGGTCGCGCAGGGAGAGGGTGGCCCCGCGCAGAATGCGGGCGAGGGTCATCCAGCCGAGGATCCACAGCACCACGACGACCGACACCACCCGTATGTAGGTGGGGGTTTCCTGCCGCGGGTCGACGAACAGGCTGGTGACGATGGGGAGGAAGGCGACGAAGAACAGCTGGTTGGGAAAGGCCATCAGCAGATCGATGAGCCGGCTGATGGCGTAGTCCCACTTGCCGCCGAGATATCCGGCGGCGATGCCCAGCACGATCGCGGTGACGGTGGCCAGGACGGTGACGGCCAGCGCGATGAACAGCGAGGTGCGGATGCCGTACACGAGCTGGGTGAGAACGTCGCGGCCCATGAGGGGTTCGAGTCCGAACCAGAACTCGCCGTCGATACCGCCATTGGGCTTGACCGGATAGCCGTACTCATTGAGCAGGGTCGGATCGATCTGGCCGTAACGGGTGTACGGGTCCTTGCCGTACAGCCAGGAGATGACCGGTGCCAGCAGCCCGATCGCGAAGAAGAGCAGGACGACACAGGCGGCGGTGACCCCGACCTTGTCGCGGCGGAAACGGCGCCACATCAGCTGTCCCGGGGAGCGCCCGGTCAGCTCGGATTCGGCAGCGGCAACGGCAGCCTTCGACTGACCCGCCATCACATGACTTCCCCCCGCCCGGAATCAATACGCGTGTAGAGCGGGACTGTCGCAAGGTCGGCATGGGCTCGTCAAGAGAAAGCAATGGTATAAACCTATGATGATAATTCGGGGGATCATCTTTATGCGGATGGGTGGGGCGGCCCCCTTGACTGCACTTTCCTCTTCCGGAAATGTGCCGAAAAATAGCTACCGTTGGCTTAACACGTCAGCAACCTGCCGGACCCGGCACCGATATGCGGACGCCCCAGACTGTGGCGGTACGGCCGTGCGGGTGCCGTAGCCCGGGGCGGCGCGGCGTTGACGACCGTGCCGCCCCGGGTGCCCGCGCCCACCGCGCGCGGGACCGTCTCGCGGCCGTCGCCCCTCAGGGCGCCGTGCGGTAGTGGTAGTGGTGGTGATCCGTGAAGCCGAGCCGGTCATACACCGCGCGGGCCGCGCTGTTACCGGTCTCCACCTGGAGATACGCCGCGCTCGCACCCTCCGCCAGCGCCGTCCGGGCCAGCTCGGCCATCAGTGCCGTCGCCAGCCCCCGCCGCCGGTGGGCGGCGCCCACCTCCACCGCCGCGAACCCGGCCCAGCGGCCGTCCACCACGCACCGCGCCACCGCGGCCCCCGGCACCGTGGCGAACCACACCGAGGGGCCGCCGGTCAGCACCTCCCGCACCGTGTCCGGGGCCTCCCGGTGCCGGGGATAGCCCGCCAGCCAGGTGCCGGACAGCTCCCGGTGCACCTGGACGCGGGCATCCGGCTCCCGGTCCGCCAGCGGGGCCAGCGGAGCCACCCGCAGCAGGGCGAACTTCTCCGCCCGCCAGCCGGCCCGCTCCAGCGCGGCGTCCAGCAGTTCATCGCTGTCGCCCGCGCCCGTCGTCACCTGGAGCCGGGCGGGCAGCCCGCGCGCCGCGTACCACTCCCGGATCCGGTCCACCTCCGGCGCCCCGGGGCCAACCCGGTACGCCGAGTTCGCGCGCGCCGTCCACCCGGCCGCGGCGTTCAGCCGCCAGTCCCCGACCCGCTCCGTCTCCACCCCCGGCCAGCCGCGCCCGGCGACGCCGACCAGCTCCGCGACACCCGCCGCAGGAGTGCCCCGGCGGCGCGCCGGGGCGGCGGGGACGGTCTTTCCGGCCACCACGGTGGCCTCTTCGTGCCGGATCATCTCCCCGTTCCGCCGTGTGATGCTCAGCACGCCTCCGGCCCAGGACGTCAGTACTCCCACGGTGTCGGTGAACCGGGCCGATCCCTCACCCTGGGTGGCGATCGTCCGAACAGAGACGCGTTTCCCCACGTCATCCGGGGTGATGTGGACCTCCAGGCGTCCGCCCATGGTGAACTCCACCGTCTTGTCCGCCCCTCGGATTACTTCTTGTCCGTTCGACCCGCGATACTAGAGGGTGAGCATCGACGACGCCGCGCTCCCGCGCGCCCAGCGGCTGATTGCCGCCCCTTACCGAGGAGGACTGACAGCGTGACCTACGTCATCGCGCAGCCGTGTGTCGACCTGAAGGACAAGGCATGCATCGAGGAATGCCCGGTCGACTGCATTTACGAGGGCCAGCGCTCCTTGTACATCCACCCGGATGAGTGCGTCGACTGCGGTGCCTGCGAGCCGGTGTGCCCCGTCGAGGCGATCTTCTACGAGGACGACACCCCGGAGGAGTGGAAGGACTTCTACAAGGCCAACGTGGAGTTCTTCGACGAGCTGGGTTCGCCCGGTGGCGCCAGCAAGCTGGGGCTCATCGAGCGCGACCACCCCATCATCGCCGCGCTGCCCCCGCAGGAGCACGACGAGTGAGACGGTGAACGAGCCGTCGTACAACTCGTACACCTGACGTCCGGTCCCGCGCGGCAGCACCAGCCGTGCGGGACCGTCGCGTTCCCCCCAGAAAGTGAGCCACCCCCGTGCCGTCCCTCTTCGCCCGGCTGCCCGCCTTCCCCTGGGACAGCCTGGAGCCGTACAAGGCCACCGCCGCCGCACACCCCGGCGGCATCGTCGACCTGTCGGTCGGCACCCCGGTGGACCCGGTGCCGGAGCTGGTCCGGGAGGCGCTGACGGCCGCCGCCAACAGCCCCGGCTACCCCACGGTGTGGGGTACCACGGCGCTGCGCGAGGCCATCCTCGGCTGGCTGGCCCGCCGGACGAAGGCGGCCGGCCTGGACCATGCCAACGTGCTGCCGGTGGTCGGCTCCAAGGAACTGGTGGCCTGGCTGCCGACCCAGCTGGGGCTCGGCCCGGGCGACAAGGTGGCGTACCCGCAGCCCGCGTACCCCACCTACGAGGTGGGCGCCCGGCTGGCCGGCGCCGAACCGGTGCCCTACACCGGGTCCGTCACCGAGCTGGATCCGGCCGGTCTGAAGCTGGTCTGGCTGAACTCCCCGGGGAACCCGAGCGGCCGGGTGCTGGGCGTGGACGAGCTGCGGGCCGCGGTGGCCTGGGCGCGCGAGCACGGGGTACTGCTGCTGAGCGACGAGTGCTACCTGGAACTGGGCTGGGAGGCCGAGCCGGTCTCGGTGCTCGACCCGGCGGTGTGCGGCGGCCCGGTGGACGGGCTGATCGCGGTGCACTCGCTGTCCAAGCGCTCCAACCTGGCCGGCTACCGGGCGGCGTTCCTGGCCGGGGACGCCACGGTGCTGGGCGAGCTGCTCCAGATCCGCAAGCACGGCGGGATGATGCTGCCGGCCCCGGTGCAGGCCGCCATGGCGGTGGCGCTGGGGGACGACGCGCATGTGGCCGTCCAGCGGGAGCGGTACGCGGCGCGGCGCTCGGCGCTGCGGGCGGCGCTGGAGGGGCGCGGCTTCCGGATCGAGCACAGCGAGGCGTCGCTGTACCTGTGGGCGACGCGGGACGAGCCGTGCTGGGAGACGGTGGCGGGCCTGGCCGAGGACGGGATCCTGGTGGCCCCCGGCGCGTTCTACGGAGAGCCGGGCGAACACTTCGTGCGGGTCGCCTTCACCGCAACGGATGAGAGAGTCGCGGAGGCAGTGCGGCGTCTGGGATAGCCGTGTTGGTCCGCCCCGGCCGGTGGCTGGGGTGGGGGTCCCCCCCGGCCGGAGGCTGGGGGAGGGTGGCGCAGGCCGTGCGGCGCTTGGCCTGAGGTTCGTCCGACGGATGGCGCCGGGCGGACCGCGGTGGTCCGCCCGGTGCGGTGGGTGCGGCTCCGACCGGGTGACGGAGGGAGCCGCGCGGCGGTGGGACACCGCGTGCGCGTGCCGGTGCCGCCAGACTGCCCAGGGCCTGCCCGTCACCACGCCTTCCGGGGAGCCCTCATGTCCCAGCCGGATGCCTTCCTGGCCGTGTGCGGCCACACCCACCTCTTCCCCGGCGTGCGCTGCCGCGTCCAGGGGCTCCCGGACGTCCGGGCCTTCGCGGCGCTCCCGTGGCCGCTGGACCTGATGCTGCGGTTCTCCGACGATGTGGTCACCGAGGCGGAGCTGCACACCGGTGACCCGCTGGGCCCCGCGCTCACCGTCCAGGCGCACACCACCGGCGCCGGCACCGAGATCGACGGCCGTACCTGGGTGATCCGGGAGGTCCGCCGGGCGGGCAGCGAGATCGAGCTGACGCTCGGCGGCCGTACCGGCTTGTGAGCACAGCCGTGAGCCCCCGGGGCGGGAGATACCCCGGGGGCTCAGGTGTGCGTCGGGAGCCGGATCAGCCGATGGGCAGGCCGCCGAGCAGCTGGGTGGCGGAGGTGGGGTTGACCGGGGCGGCGGAGGTGAGGGTCTTGCCGAGCGCGCCGGCGCCCTCGGTGGCGACCTCGGCGGCCAGTTCGCCGACGACCTGCTGGGCGGCCGGGACGGTGCCCTGGATGGCGGTGTTGGCGGTCTCGCCGAGGGCCGGGAGCGTACGGTTCTCCTCGCCGGTCAGCCCGCCCGCGGTCTTGGTGACGCCCTCGACCGTGTTGCCCAGGGTGGCCGGGTCCAGGTTGGTGATCCCGTTCAGTTCCCCGTTGGTGGGCAGCCCCAGGGCGCTGGCCTGGCCGGCGGCGCCGACGAGGGGAGCGGCCGCCGCGAGGACGATCGCGGCCTTGGTCACACGGCGCTGGAGGGGGTTGGACATGATGCTCCTTCTGGCGAGAAGTGGTGCGTTGTGGTGCGTTGCCGTGCCTATCGCTTGGAAGGGCTTGGAGGTTGCGGTCTCGCCAGGTAAAGGATTGTTAATGCGTCGCATGATCATTTCGGCGCAAAAACGCTTCAGCAGCGGGTCATTGCAGCGTGGCCAGGGCGAACAGGCCCGGGCCGAAGGTGATCAGCAGCGGCAGTAAGGGCGCGAGGCCCGCCGCCGTGGCGGCCGTACGACGTCGTGCGGGGGTCAGCCGTACGGGCGGTTCGAGCAGCCGTGCCACCCGATCGCCGAGCTGCCGCCGGCTGGAGGCGCAGGACAGGACGCCCCGGTGCTCGTTCAGCTCGATCAGGGCCAGCGCCGTATCGAGGTGCCCGCAGCGGCGTGAGGCGGTGTCGTCGGCGGCGAGTTCGACCAGCCGGTGGGTCTGCTCGCAGAAGTGCGCGAACAGCGGAACCCGCGGGAAGCCGCTCGCCAGGGCACTGGACAACTGGAGCAGCCAGTCGTGCCGGGCCCTGGCGTGACCGCGTTCATGGGCGAGCACGGCGTCGAGCCGCCGCCCGGTGAGCCGCCGCAGCGCCCCCGTGGTGATCACCAGCTGGCCGGTGCCGGGCAGCCACCAGGCGTCCGGGTACTCGTCCTCCAGCACCAGCAGCGGACCGGGCGCGGCGGGCAGCAGCTCGGCCGGGAGATCGGGGGCGCGCTCGCGCAGCCGGGCGCGGCGCACCGCCCGTAGCCGGTAGGCGTCGGTGATCTCGCGGGCCAGCATGGCGGCGGTCCAGGCCGCGCCGCAGGCCAGCAGCAGGGTGAGGGCGGCCGTCCAGGTGGAGACCTCGTGCAGGTCGTACGCGGCGGTGACGGCCTCGGGCGCGGGGGCGAACACCTGCGCCCGTACGGTGTCGAACACGGCCGCCGCGCCCAGCAGCAGCGCCGCCAGGCAGCACAACAGCACGGTGCCGACCAGGCATTGCCACACCCACAGGGCCACCACCGGTTCCCGGCCCGGCCAGGTGGCACGGGTCAGCGCGCGCGGCAGCAGCACCGCGGCGCTCAGGGCGGTGGCCGTGAGCAGGAGGAGACTGAGGCTCACTCCGCGGGGTCCCCCTTCGTGACCAGGTGCCCGGTCGTTCCGGCGAGTTCGCCGTCGAGTATCTCGGTGGTGCTGAGGGTCGGGGCGGGCCGGGACAGCAGCCGGGCGGTGAGGGCGGCGCCGCCCACCAGGACCACCGTAGCGATGAGGAGGGTCGCCGTATAGCCATGGTCGAAAGCCCGGTGGGCCGCCGACAGCAGCGCGCCGGCCGTTGTGCCGTCCGGGAGTTCACCGGCGGCGGCGATGGCCTGGTCCAGGCCCTCCCGCGCGGAGTCCGGGGCGTCGGCGGGCAGCCGTACGGTCGCGGTGTACAGCGCGCTGAGCATGCTGCCCAGGATCGCGACGCCGGACAGCGAGCCCAGCTCGTAGGAGACTTCCTCGACCGAGGCGGCCATACCGGCCCGGTGCGCGGGGGCGTTGCCGATGATGGCGGCCGAGGCGGCGGTCATCGCCAGACCCGATCCGGCGCCCACCACCACGAGGCCGGGCGTGATCCAGGCCGAGTGGTCCGGGTGCAGGGACAGGAACGGCACCATCTCGGGGGTCAGGGCAAGGGTCAGCAGGGCACCGGCGCCGGTGAGGAGCAGTCCGCCGGCGATCAGCGGGCGGGTGCCGACGCGGTGCAGCACGGCGCCGCCGATGATGCCGGCGGGCAGCGCGCCCACGGCCAGGGCCGCCACCAGTATCCCGGCCTCCAGTGGGGTCAGGCCGAGGACGAGCTGGAGGCGCTGGGTGAGCACCAGCTGGATCCCGGCGTCCGCGAACATCGCCAGACCGGCCGCCGCGATGCCGGCCATGATGCGCGGGTCGCGCAGCAGCGCGAAGTCGATCAGCGGGTGCGCCATGCCGCGCTGGCGGCGGACGAACAGCAGGAAGCCGGCGGCGGCGGCCAGCAGGGCGAGCACGACGTGCAGGGGCTGCGGGTCCGGCTTGGTGATCTCCTTGATCGCGTACACGACGCCGATCAGGCCGACCATGATCTGGGTGGAGGCGAGCAGGTCCCAGGGCTTGTCGGGGTTGCCGGAGCCGCCCGGGGCGAGGAAGGTGGCCGCCACCAGGGCGATCAGCACCACCGGGACGTTGATCAGGAAGACCGAGCCCCACCAGAAGTGCTCCAGCAGCAGCCCGCCCACGATCGGGCCGAGCGCCATGCCGAGGACGGACATGGTGCCCCACACGCCGATGGCGATGCCGCGTTCGCGCTCGTCCTCGAAGGTGATGCGGATGAGGGAGAGGGTGGCGGGCATCATCGCGGCGGCGCCGACCGCCAGGAAGGCGCGGGCGCCGATCAGGACCGCGGCGTTGGGCGCGAAGGCGGCCAGGACGGAGGCCGTGCCGAACAGGACCAGGCCGATCAGGAACATCCGCTTGTGGCCGATGCGGTCGCCCAGTGTGCCGGCCCCCAGCAGCAGGCCGGCCATCACCAGGGGGTAGGCGTTGATGATCCACAGCTTCTGGGAGGCATCGGCCGACAGTTCTTCGGTCAGCGTCGGCAGAGCGGTGTACAGGACGGTCATGTCCACCGCGATCAGCAGCAGTCCCGCCGATACGGTCACCAGCATCCACCAGCGCCTGGCGCTGTGCACGTCGTTCTCCTGTCGTTCACGGGGGTCGGGGTCGGGGTCGGGGTGGGGGCGGGGCGGGGCGGCCCGGGGCCGGGCGGCGGTCAGCCGGCGGCGGGATCGCTCAGCTCGGTGATCCGCCGCACCAGGGCCGCCTTGAGGGGGGCGGGCAGCGCGGCGCCGGTGGTGGCCTCGTACAGCCACATGCCGTCGGACGCCATCCGGGCCAGCAGCAGATCGAGGTCCGCCGGGTCCTCCACGTGCTCGGGCAGCGGCGCCCAGCGGTGCATGAGTTCGTCCCACAGCTGGGAGAGCGCGGGCTGGGCCACGGATTCGAGCATGAAGGTCAGGTCGGCCTTGCTGGCGGTGTGGGCCGCGCCCTCGATGGTGTAGGCGACGGTGGTCTCCCGGGTGGTCGCCTGTGCCTGCGGTTTGCCGAGGGTGTCCGCCAGCCGTTCCTCCCACTGCGTGATCAGGTGTTTCTGGATGGCGATCAGCAGTTCTTCGCGGCTGGGGAAGTGGTACATCAGGCCGGCCTTGGTCACCCCGGCCTCGCGGGCGGCGGCGTCCAGGGTCAGGCCCGTGATGCCGTCGCGCTCGGTGACGCGGATGGCGGCGTCCAGGATCAGATGGCGGGAGCTGGGTCGCATGCTCATAACTTTACCATCCGGAAGGTAAAGTTACGCAGGCGTGCGGGACGGCGACGGCCGGACCCCGGCGGGGCCCGGCCGTCACCCGGTCATTCCGTCTCCGACGTCTCCGATGTCTCCGCCCCGGACCCCGGGGCCCCCGAGGTCTCCGGCGTCCCGTCCCCCGCGGGCGGACCGGGCAGAATGCTCAGCACCAGCTCGTCGCCGGTACGGGCGCCCCCGGCCCCCTCCAGGGCCGCGTCGGAACGCTCCTCGGCCTCCCGCCAGCCCTCCGTGGACCGCTTGGCCTCCCACACCCGGTTGCCCAGCTCGATCCGCTCGATCCCCAGCTCGGCCGCATGCGCCACCGACCAGTGCGCCAGCTCCCAGCCGCGCTGCGTGTTCTCCACCGGGGCGAGGCCCACCGTCACCAGCGCGCCGTCCCCGTCGACCGGCACCTGATCGCCGAACTCCGCCCGGATCCGGTCGCCCACCTCCACGGGCGGGAAGGGGGACACCCCCTCCTCGCCCACCGTGCAGTTCAGCGCGGCCGGCGAACGGCCGGTGAACGCGGCGGCCAGCAGCGCCGCCCGCGGCTCGTGCTTCGCGTACTCGTCGGGGAAGGCGCTGCGCTGCACCTCCTGCGCGGCGACGGTCAGCGGCTTCGTCAGATAGTCCGGGATCTCGACCAGGTGGTCGTAGAACTGCCCGGCCGAGTACACCGGATCCATGATCTCCTCCACCGTGCCCCAGCCCTGGCTGGGGCGCTGCTGGAACAGACCCACCGAATCCCGGTCCCCGTAGTCGATGTTGTAGAGACTGGACTCCTGCATCGCGGTCGCGATCGCTATCGTGATCGCCCGCTCCGGCAATCCGCGTGCGGTGCCGACGGCCTGGATCGTGGCGGCGTTCGCGGCCTGCTGCGGGCGCATGGTGAACGAGGCGGTCTCCCCCTCGCCCGCCACCGTGCAGTGCGGGGGCTGGGCCGGGCCGGGCGAGGACGTGAACTGGATCACGCCATAGCCGGCCACGGCCGACAGAACCAGGACGGCGGACCCGCCGCGGACCAGCCTGCGACGTCGGGAAGAAGCGGTGGGTTCGGGCACGCGCATACGGTAACGGGTCTCGTCACCGCCGGATCACCCACCGGTACCCTCGTCCGCATGGAACCACCCGCACTTGATCTCGCTCTCGACGCCCCCGCTCTCACCGCCCAGCTCGTGGACATCCCCTCGGTGAGCGGTTCGGAGAAGTCCCTGGCCGACGCCGTCGAAAGCGCCCTGCGCGCACTGCCGCACCTGCGGGTGGACCGCTACGGCAACAACGTCGTCGCCCGCACCGACGCCGGCCGCGCCGAACGCGTCCTGCTCGCCGGCCACCTCGACACCGTGCCGATCGCCGGCAACCTGCCCTCCCGGCTGGACGAGGAGGGGCTGCTGTGGGGCTGCGGCACCACCGACATGAAGGCCGGCGTCGCCGTCCAGCTGCGCATCGCCGCCACCGTGCCCGCGCCCAACCGCGATCTCACCTTCGTCTTCTACGACAACGAGGAGGTCGAGTCCGAGCGCAACGGTCTGCGGCACCTCGCCGCCGTCCACCCCGAGTGGCTGGCCGCCGACTTCGCCGTCCTGCTGGAGCCCTCCACCGGTGAGGTCGAGGGCGGCTGCCAGGGCACCCTGCGCGTCCAGGTGACGCTGCCCGGCGTGCGCGCCCACTCCGCCCGCTCCTGGATGGGCTCCAACGCCATCCACGCCGCCGCCCCCGTGCTGGCCGCCCTCGCCGCCTACGAGCCGCGCCGCCCGGTCATCGACGGCCTGGAGTACCACGAGGGCCTCAACGCCGTCGGCATCGAGGGCGGCGTCGCCGGCAACGTCATCCCCGACGCCTGCGTCGTCACCGTGAACTACCGCTACGCCCCCGACCGCAGCGAGGACCAGGCCATCGCCCACGTCCGCGAGGTCTTCGCCGACTGCGGCGCCCTGGACATCGAGGTCACCGACCACGCCCCCGGCGCCCTGCCCGGACTCTCCCACCCGGCCGCCCGGGCGTTCATGGCGGCCGTCGGAGGCGAGGCCCGGCCCAAGTTCGGCTGGACGGACGTCTCCCGGTTCAGCGCACTCGGCATCCCCGCGGTCAACTACGGCCCCGGCGAGGCCAGCCTGGCGCACCGCCGCGACGAACGGGTGGACACCGCCCTGATCACCCGCTGCGAGGAGCGGCTGCGCGCCTGGCTCGGCGCGTAACGGCAGGTGACAGCCGAGGTAATGCACTGTCCCGCGCCCTTTCATCAGCGCTTCACTTTTGCCACCGTACGCTGAGTGAGGAGTACGGATCGTCGTAAGGAGCAACGCATGAGCAGCAGCCCGGAGTCCCGGCCGGCCATCGACGGCCGCCGTGAGCAGCGCCTGGGCCCGGTGGTGCGCCGCCGCGAACAGGTGGTGCCCGGGACGGCCGACCAGCGGCTGCTGGACACCCGTGGCCCCTCCGACTGGGTGCACGGCGACCCGTGGCGGGTGCTGCGCATCCAGTCCGAGTTCGTCGAGGGCTTCGGCGCGCTGGCCGAACTCGGCCCCGCCGTCAGCGTCTTCGGATCGGCCAGGACGCCACCCGGCTCGCCCGAGTACGAGGCCGGGGTGCGCATCGGGCGCGGGCTCGCCGAGGCCGGCTTCGCGGTGGTCACCGGCGGCGGCCCCGGCGCGATGGAGGCCGCCAACAAGGGTGCCGCCGAGCACGGCGGGGTCTCCGTCGGCCTCGGCATCGAACTGCCCTTCGAGCAGGGGCTCAACGAGTACGTGAACATCGGCGTCAACTTCCGCTACTTCTTCGTCCGCAAGACGATGTTCGTGAAGTACGCCCAGGGCTTCCTGGTGCTGCCCGGCGGCATGGGCACGATGGATGAGCTGTTCGAGGCGCTCACCCTCGTCCAGACCCAGAAGGTGACCCGCTTCCCCATCGTGCTGGTGGGCCGCGACTACTGGCAGGGTCTCGCCGACTGGCTGCGGCACACCATGATCGCCGGTGGCAAGGCGTCCGAGAAGGACCTCGACCTCTTCCACGTCACGGACGACGAGGACGAGGCGATCGCCCTGGTCACCAAGCCGTAGCGGCCACGGCGCCGCGCACCGGCTACGCCAGCCCGCGGCGGGCGACCGCCGGGGGCCGGTGGCCGGCGATCGAGGCCACCATCTCCAGCACCTGCCGGGTCTCGGCGACTTCGTGAACCCGGTAGACGCGGGCCCCCAGCCAGGCGGACACCGCCGTGGTGGCCAGCGTCCCGATCAGCCGCTCCTTGACCGGCCGGTCCAGCGTCTCGCCCACGAAGTCCTTGTTGGACAGCGACACCAGCACCGGCCATCCGGTGGCCGTCATCTCCTCCAGCCGCCGGGTCGCCTCCAGCGAATGCCGGGTGGACTTCCCGAAGTCGTGCCCCGGGTCGATGAGCACGGCGTCCCGCCGCACCCCCAGCCCCACCGCCCGCTCCGCCAGGCCCACCGTGGTGCGCAGGATGTCCGCCATCACGTCGTCGTAGGTGACCCGGTGCGGGCGGGTACGCGGCCGGGCGCCGCCCGCGTGGGTGCACACCAGGCCCACCCCGTGCCGGGCGGCTACCTCGGCCAGCTTCGGATCGACTCCGCCCCAGGCGTCGTTGAGCAGGTCGGCGCCCTCCGCGCACACCGCCTCGCCCACCTCGTGCCGCCAGGTGTCCACGCTGATCACGATGTCCGGGTGGCGGCGGCGCACCTCGGCGACGAAGCCGGCCGTGCGCAGGATCTCCTCCGCCGCGTCCACCTCCTGGCCCGGGCCCGCCTTGACCCCGCCGATGTCGATGATCGCCGCGCCCTCGGCCACCGCCCGGCCGACCCGCTCCAGCGCGGGGCCGTCGCCGAAGGTGGCGCCCCGGTCGTAGAAGGAGTCGGGCGTACGGTTCACGATCGCCATGATCACCGGCTCGTCGGCGGCGAACTCTCGGTTCCCCAGGCGCAGCATTGTCGGGTCAGCCCTCCCATGAGCGGCGGTTCCACTCCGTCATGAACCTACCTGGCGCCTGTCCCGGGTGGGGCATGGCACGATCGGTACCCCCAAGTGAGAGGCGGTCGGGCGCGGTGTTCTGGTTTCTGATGGCGGCCATGGTGGCGGTCGTCGCGGCGGTCGCGCTGGCGGTGCTGGGCAGTGGGGACGGCTCGGGCGGTCCGGTGACGGGTGGGCTGCCGGAGGCGCAGCCGGACCGGGCGGACGATCCGCTGCCGGTGGACCGGCCGCTGAGCGCGGCGGACGTGGTGGCGGTGCGGCTGCCGGTGGCGGCGCGCGGCTACCGGATGGCGGAGACCGACGACGTGCTGGACCGGCTCGCGGCCGAACTGGCCGAGCGGGACGCGCGGATCGCGGCGCTGGAGTACGAGCTGGGGCGGGTGCGCGAGGACGGCCGGCCCCCGGCCGGCGCCGAGGCGGAGCCGGGGGCCTGAGGGCCGCGCGGTCACTCGCCCCGGAAGCGGGGCCGTTCCTTGGCGACGAAGGCGGCCACGGCGGCGCGGTGATCGGCGGACGCCCCGGCGCGCTGCTGCAACTCGGCCTCGCGGGCCAGCGACTGCGGCAGGGCGTGGGTGGCGCCGTGCGCCAGCGCCGACTTGATCGCGGCGTAGGCGAGGGTGGGGCCCTCGGCGAGCCGGTGGGCCAGTTTCCGGGCCTCGTCCGCGAATTCGGCGTCGGGCACCACGCGTTGGGCGATGCCCAGGCGCAGCGCCTCCGCCGCGTCGATGGAACGCGGGAAGAGCAGCAGATCGGCGGCCCGGCCCGGGCCCACGAAGCGCGGCAGGGTCCAGGAGAGACCGGAGTCGGCGCCGAGTCCGACCTGGGCGAAGGACGTGTTGAAGGAGGCGCTCTCGGCGACCAGCCGGTAGTCGGCGGCGAGCGCGAATCCGAATCCGGCGCCGGCCGCCACGCCGTTCACCGCGGCCAGCACGGGTTTGGGCATGTCCGTGATGGCTTCGGTGATGGGGTTGTAATGCTCGGTGACGGTATTCATGGGGGGCGCGTCGGGTCCGGTGTTCCGCAGAATCCCGATGTGTTCCTTCAGATCCTGTCCCACGCAGAACGCGCGGCCGTTCCCGGTGAGCAGAACCGCCCGTACGGCGGGTTCCGCGGCGGCCGTGCGCAGGGCGTCGCGCAGGGCCTCCTTGGTGACGAGATCCAGGGCGTTCATCGCCTCGGGACGGTTCAGCGTAATGGTCGCGAGACTCTCGGTGACGTGGTAGAGCACAGTGTCGGCCATGTTGCACAGCATAGGGACGCGATCCCCGGCCCCCACTGCCGAATTGGGGGGATATGTGAGTATGCGTTGTCGAAGGGAGATCCTCCGATGTTGGTCAGAGGGTCACTCGATGCGGGATAATGGCCGAGAAGCAATGTGTTCGATGCCGGTGACGCTCGGGTTGTCGGCTGCGATGTAGCGGTTTCAGGAAGGGGAACGAGCATGGCGGCCATGAAGCCGCGGACGGGCGATGGCCCGCTCGAGGTGACCAAGGAGGGGCGGGGCATCATCATGCGCGTCCCGCTCGAAGGCGGCGGCCGGCTCGTTGTCGAGCTGACCCCGGACGAAGCGGTCGCTCTCGATGAGGAGCTGAAGAAGGTGACCGGCTGAGCCGGCGAGCACCACGTGCTGTACATCTTTTGGCGCTGCCCCGGCCGGTGACGGTCCGGGGCAGCGTCGTTGTTCACGCGCTGTGCGTGATCCGCCGCAGGGGGGTCATCTGCGGGCGGCGCACAGCAGGCCGTCACCGGCCGGCAGCAGCGCGGGCATGAGCTCCTCGCTCTCCCGCACCGCGCGCAGCAGCTCGCGCAGCTTGAGGACCTCGGTGGGCTGCGGCCCCGAGCCGACGGTCCGGCCGCCGGCGAAGACCCCCGCGAAGCAGACCAGCCCCCCGGGGCGCAGGAGCCGCAACGATTCTGCGAGGTAGGCGAGGTACTCGAGCCGGTCCGCGTCGCAGAACACCAGGTCGTAGCCGCCGTCGGTGAGCCGCGGCAGCACATCCAGGGCGTGCCCGGGGATGAAGCGTGCCCGGTTCGCGGCGAACCCGGCCGTACGGAAGGCCTGGCGCGCGAACTGGAGCCGCTCGGGCTCGATGTCCACGGTGGTCAGCACGCCGTCCGGGCGCATCCCCTGGAGAAGATGGATGCCGGAGACCCCGGTGCCGGTGCCGATCTCCACCACCGCGCGGGCCCCGCAGGCCGCGGCGAGCAGCCGCAGGGTGTCGCCCGCGCCCGGGGAAACGGGCCGTACTCCGCCCTCTACCGACCGGTCGTGGGCCCAGCGCAGAGCGGTCCCCTCGGGGCTCTCGGCGTCCGGAGACCCGTACGCCTCAGCGAACGCCCAGCTCGTCAGCCGGTTGCCGGTAATGGCCTTCTCCTGTCCCCCGTCTTTCGCGCGCTTTGACTGTAGCGACTCCGGGCGGGAACCGGATCGGCGGTCCGGACGTTTGATCTCTCGCAGGGGTTCGGCGGACGTGTGGCCGAAAGCCGGTCATAAATACTTATCCGGAGTTAACGGGCGAGGTGGCTATGGTAGGCACTCCACTGGACACCACCAGAGCCGACAGGGGAGGTGCGGCCGCGTCTGAGGGCAGGGGAGTGCTCAAACGCTTCCGGCGCTCTTCCGGCGGGCCGAATTCTGTGACTGACATCGTTGACGGAGCTCACGCCGACACCGGATCCGCTGACGGCGCCCCCGCCGCCACCGCGACCTTCAGTGCGGGGCCCGACGGCCAGACCTGGGCCCCGCCCAGCTGGGACGAGATCGTCAGTACCCACAGTGCCCGCGTCTACCGGCTCGCCTACCGGCTCACCGGTAACCAGCACGACGCGGAGGACCTCACCCAGGAGGTCTTCGTACGGGTATTCCGTTCGCTCTCCACGTACACCCCCGGCACGTTCGAGGGGTGGCTGCACCGGATCACCACGAACCTCTTCCTGGACATGGTCCGCCGCAAGCAGCGGATCCGCTTCGACGCGCTGGGCGACGACGCCGCCGAGCGGCTGCCCAGCCGTGAGCCCACCCCGCAGCAGCACTTCCACGACACCCACTTCGACGCGGACGTCCAGCAGGCGCTCGACACGCTGGCCCCGGACTTCCGGGCCGCGGTGGTGCTGTGCGACATCGAGGGTCTCAGCTACGAGGAGATCGCCACCACGCTGGGCGTGAAGCTCGGGACGGTCCGCAGCCGTATCCACCGGGGGCGTTCGCATCTGCGCAAGGCGCTCAAGCACCGTTCGCCGCGTGGCAAGGCGGTACGGGCGCCCGAGCCGGAGCCCGCGCTGGCCACCGGGGGTGCGGCGGAGTGAGCGTCGCGCCGGAACCGGGCGCGGGCCAGGCGGATCGCCATCTCGGGGAGAGCCTGGCCGCGCTGATCGACGGAGAGCTGTCCCACGACAGCCGGGACCGGGTGCTCGCGCACCTGGCCACCTGTGCCGACTGCAAGGCGGAGGCCGACGCGCAGCGCCGGCTCAAGAGCGTGTTCGCCGAGAGCCCGCTGCCCACCCTGTCCTCCGGGCTGCTGGCACGGCTCCAGGGCCTGCCCGCCGCGGGCGTGGCGGGTACGGGGTCCGCGCCGCCGGGCCCGCCCGGTGCTTCGGCAGGACCGCGGCCCGGGCCCTTCGGCCTGGGCCGCGGTTCCGCGCTGCCCGGGGGAGCGGACGGCGAATCGCTGCTCAGCAGATCGGGGCTCGGTCCCGACCGGGGCTTCCGCATCCACCAGCCGGCCCGCGCCGCCCGTGCGACGGCGCGCGACAGCCGGCCGTCCTCGGGCCACCGTTTCGTCTTCGCGGCGGCGGGAGCGGTCTCGGTGGCGGCCCTCGCCATCGCGGGTGCTGTCAGCAGCGCCGGTCTCGGCACCCCGCCCACGGCGGGCTCCCCGGGCACGGCCCATCCGTCCTCCGCCGGTACGACCGCGGCCATGGCCACCGCCCGCACCTCCGGCCGGGTGGCGGAGGGGGACACCGAGCAGACGGTGGAGGCCCCCGGCTCCCGCACGGTGGGAGCACCGGGCCCGGGGCTGTCGGGCGCGCTGGGGCCGGTCGCCCTGAGCGGCCAGCAGTACCCCATACCGTTGTGGAACACCGAACCGATCGTCTGGCCGCTCGCCGCCTCCCCAGGACCTTCACCGACCACCGCGCTCGGAGCAGTGAGCCCGCGCTGAATCCGCCGGACGGACCTGGTTGAATCCATTGCCGGAACTTGGCGGTGCGGACACGATGGGGACTGCGATGGACACAGGGCAGGGCAGCACGTCGTGGGGCCCGGAGGACGAGAGCGGTCAGGACCCGTACGGGACGCCCCCCTACGGGCAGCCCGGCCCCTGGGCCCCGGCGCCTCCCGTCCAGCACCCCACCCCCGCGTCGGGCACCCCGACCGGTACTCCGGCGTCGGGCACCCCGACCGGCACCCCGGCGGCGGGCACGGCGATGCCGCCGGGGGCGAGCGCCCCCGCGCCCCAGGCACCGCCGCCGCCCGCGAGCCCGCCGCCCGCGAGCCGGCCGGCCGGGGTGGGGCTGGCGAAGCAGACACCCGCCACGGGCACGACGACAGGCCCGCCCCTACCGCACGCCGCGAGCGCCGCCACACCCCCGGCGGGCACGCCGGGCCCCGCGACCACCGGCGCGCAGGCACACGAGCACCCCGGCACGCCGTCACCCGCCGACGGCTTCGGCCCGCCGCCCGGCCCGGCCGGCGGTCAGCCCCCGGCGGCCGACACGGGCGTCCACGGCCCCGGGAGCGCGGCAGCGTCCGCGCCCGGAGCCCCCGGCGCCGGGCACGGCGCCCCGGCGGGGCAGACCCCGCCGCCCGGGACACCGTCAGCGGCGGGACACGGCTACGGCACCGGGCCGGCGACCCCGGCGGGGCAGACCCCGCCGGCCGGAACGCCCGCGCCCGGCACCGGTGGGCCCCCGCCGCCCCCCGCCGGGGGGCACGGCTACGGCGCTCCGCCCACCGCCGGTACGGCAGGACCCGACCCGGCGTCCGCAGGCCGGACTCCGGCACCCGGCGCGAGCGGGCCCACCCCGCCGCCGGGAGCGCCTCCCACGGCGGGACACCACCACGGTGGTACGCCCTCGCCCGGCGCGGCTTCGGCGACGCCCGCACCCGGCACCGGTGGGACCACGCCGCCGCCAGGCACCCCCGCCGGGGGTGGCTACGGCTACGGCGCCGCGCCCACCGCCGGCGGCCCCGCGCCCGCGCCGGGTGGGTACGGGCACAGCGGTGCCGCCGGGACCGGGCCGGGACCGGCGAGTACCCAGGACGGCGACGCCCGCCTCCCCGCCGGTCAGGCCGGCGCCCCCGGCGGCTATCCGCAGGCGCCGCCCGGTGACGGGCTGCGGCGGTACGACCCGTGGGGCGTCTCCGCTCCCGCCGCCGCTGAAGCGGCCGACACCGCCGACGCCACCCGGCCGCGCCGCGGCACGCTCGTGTTCGGGGCGGTCGTCATCGCGCTCGTCGCGGGCCTCATCGGCGGCGGCGTCGGGGTCTACCTCGAACGCGAGGGCCAGTTCAGCGAGGTGCGCCTGCCGCAGGCGGGGTCCGAGCGCGGGTCCGCGCCCGCCGGAAGCATCGCCGGGATCGCCGAGACCGCCCTCCCCGGTGTGGTCACCCTGCACGTCCAGGGCGGCGGCGCCGCCGGGACCGGGACCGGCTTCGTCCTCGACGACCGGGGCCACATCCTCACCAACGCGCACGTGGTGCGCCCCGCGGCCGGCCGCAACGGCGCGATACAGGTCACCTTCCACAGCGGTGACACCGCGAGCGCCGAGATCGTCGGCCAGGACGCCGGCTACGACCTGGCCGTGGTGAAGGTCACCGGCGTCTCCGGGCTGACCCCGCTGCCGCTGGGCGACTCCGACGGCGTCCGGGTCGGCGACCCGGTGGTCGCCATCGGCGCCCCCTTCGATCTGGCGGGCACCGTCACCTCGGGCATCATCAGCGCGGTGAACCGGCCGATCACCGCCGGTGGCGAGGAGTCCGACGGCTCCGACGTGTCGTACGTGAACGCCCTGCAGACCGACGCCCCCATCAACCCCGGGAACTCCGGCGGCCCGCTCGTCGATCTCAACGGCCACGTCATCGGGATCAACAGCGCGATCCGCGCCCCGGAACCGATGGGCGCGGACGGCGGCCAGGCCGGCAGCGTCGGGCTCGGATTCGCCATACCGATCAACCAGGGCAAGGACATCGCCGAGCAGCTGATCAACACCGGCCGGGCCACCCACCCCGTCATCGGGGTGACGCTCGACCTCAGCTACCGGGGCACCGGCGCCAAGGTCGGTACCGCGGCCGGCAACGACGGCGGCATCGCCGTCGAACCCGGCGGCCCCGGGGACCGCGCCGGACTCCGGGAGGGCGATGTGATCACCGCCGTCGACGGCCAGCGGGTCCGCAGCGGTGACGAGCTGATCGTCAAGATCCGCAGCCACCGGCCGGGGGACGAACTCGTCCTCACCGTGGAGCGGGACGCGGAGGAGCTGCAGATTCCGGTGACTCTCGGTGAGGCATCCGGGAGCTGAGAGTGATGTGGTCCGCTGTTTACCGTTCGATGGCGCCCCACGCCTCCCGCCTCCGGCCCCCGGCCGGTACCGTGGCGTGGTCCAGACGTGTGAGGGAGCAGCCAGGTGTTCTTCGATATCGGATCACTGGAATTCCTGGTGATCATCGTGCTGGCCATCCTGGTCTTCGGGCCCGAGAAACTGCCGAAGATGATCCAGGACGCCGCCCGGCTCATCCGCAAGGTCCGGGACTTCTCGGACAACGCCAAGCAGGACATCCGCTCGGAGCTGGGCCCCGAGTTCAAGGACTTCGAGTTCGAGGACCTGAACCCCAAGCGGTTCGCGCAGAAGCACCTGCTCGACAAGGACGACACCTACGGGCTGAAGGAACTGCGCGAGAACCTCGACATCCGCAAGGAGCTGACCGAGGTCACCGACTCCGTGAACGGCCGCGCCCCGCGCCGCGCCATCGCGTCCGACACCTCGGGCAAGGTGGAGCTGGCCAAGACCGGCGGCACCCCGGTGGACCTCGGCAAGCCGGGTGACGCCGCGCGCGTCGCGCAGGAGGCCCCGCCCCCGTTCGACGCCGACGCCACCTGACCGGGTGGATTCAGCCTGCTTGTGGGTCATATGGGCCCACCGGTCGATCGGCCCTGCCCACCTGCCAGGACGCTGATGGCTATCCTCCCTATGTCCGGGGTGTGCCCAGGACGAGGGCAATGAGGAGGCGTCGCGCAGATGGAGACGACGAGTCGGGCAGAGCCGCAGGACGCCATGGGGGAGCCCGGGCCGTCCGGGTCCGGGGGACAGGACGGGCCCCAGGCGGTCCCCGGTGCGCGCCGCGCGGCGGTGGACGGATATCTGCTGGCGGGGTTCCCCTGGTACGGGCTCGATGAGGCCTTCACGGGCCGTCGCTGGCTGATGCAGGTCGGTGCCGCCACGGACGGCACGGTCGAGCACGGATCCACCGGGCACGGCGACGAGCCGTCGCTGCTGACCGAGCTGGGCCAGGAGGAGCAGCGTTTCACGGTGGTCGTGACGGTCGCGTCGCGGCCCGTGCGGCGCAGCCCGGACGGCACCGGCGTCCTGGAGGCCACATCGGTCTCCTCGGCCGCCTGGCTGGCCGGTGCGGGGCTGCTGGCCGGTACCTGGCCGGCCCAGATGGAACGCGCGCTGCGGCAGGACTGGCTGGACCAGCAGACCGTGATCGCCTGGGAGCTGGCGGACGACCTGGACGGCGGCGCCTGGTCGATCCTGCAGCTGCCGGTGGACGGGGTGCAGACCGACTTCCACTACCGGGAGTCGGAGTACGGGTGGGTGCTGGCCGCCGCCGCGGCGGACGGCGTGCACATCGGCGCCTACGGGCGGGGGATGAGCGCGTACGGCCTCGGCTTCTCCGTGATCAAGGACCTGGAGAGCTACACCTAGACCGTACGCCCCCGGGGGTGGGCCGACCGCCCACCCTCACATCCGTCGGTCAGAACTTGTTGCGCGGGGTGATCCCCAGGGACAGGCCGGACAGCCCGCGCTGCCGCCCGCCGAGCGCGTCGGCGATCTTGAGCAGCGCCGCCCCCGCCGGGGAGTCCGGGTCGCTCAGCACCACCGGCTTGCCCTCGTCGCCGCCCTCGCGCAGGCGGACGTCGATGGGGATGCTGCCCAACACCGGAACCTCGGCGCCGGTGGTCTTCGTCAGCCCGTCCGCCACCCGCTGTCCGCCGCCGCTGCCGAAGACATCCACCATCTCGTCGCAGTGCGGGCAGGGCAGGCCCGACATGTTCTCGACCACGCCGACGATCTTCTGGTGGGTCTGCACGGCGATCGACCCGGCCCGCTCGGCGACCTCGGCGGCGGCCTGCTGCGGGGTGGTGACGACGAGGATCTCGGCGTTGGGGACCAGCTGCGCCACCGAGATGGCGATGTCGCCGGTGCCGGGCGGCAGGTCGAGCAGCAGGACGTCCAGGTCGCCCCAGTACACGTCGGCGAGGAACTGCTGGAGCGCGCGGTGCAGCATCGGGCCGCGCCACACCACCGGGGCGTTGCCCGGGGTGAACATCCCGATGGAGATCACCTTCACGCCGTGCGCGGACGGCGGCATGATCATGTTCTCGACCTGGGTGGGCCGGCCGTCCGTCCCCAGCATCCGGGGCACCGAGTGGCCGTAGATGTCGGCGTCCACGACGCCCACCTTCTGTCCGCGCGCCGCCAGCGCGGCGGCGAGGTTGACCGTCACCGAGGACTTGCCGACCCCGCCCTTGCCGGAGGCCACGCAGTAGACACGGGTGAGCGACCCGGGCTGGGCGAACGGCACCTCGCGCTCGGCCTGCCCGCCGCGCAGGGTGGTCGCCAGTTCCTTGCGCTGCGCGTCGCTCATCACGTCCAGTTCGACGTGCACCTCGCTCACGCCCGGTACGGAGCGCACCGCCGTCACCACGGAGGAGTGGATCGTCTCCCGCATCGGGCAACCCTGGACCGTGAGGTAGATGCCGACGGTCACGGAGCCGTCCTGGGCGATCTCAACGGATTTGACCATGCCCAGATCGGTGATCGGCCGGTGGATCTCCGGATCGTTCACCGTGGCGAGCGCGGCCCGAACGGCGCTGTCCGTGGGCTGGGGGATGTCGGTAGCCATGCCACCGATGGTACGGCGGTGCGGGAGCCCAAGAGCTACTGCCTTCAGGGGTGATGGCCGGGTGCGGGTACGCTGCGCCTCAACTCCCCGACCCCTTCGAGGAAAGGCAGCCGACGTGAGGGCAGCGGTCCCCGGATGGCCCAGGTGGCGCAGGGCTGTGCTGGCGCTGGTGTGCGCGATGACCAGCGTGACGCTCACCGCGTGCGGAGGCGGCGAGGAGGACCCCGACGAGGGCACCAACGGCCTGGCGAAGCTGACGGCCGAGGAGATCGAGCGGGAGGCGCGCGGCGCGGTCGAGGGCGCCACCGCCGTGCGCCTGTCCGGCACGGTGATCACCGAGGGAACGACGTACCGCCTCGACATGCGGATCGGCGAGGAGGGCGGGGTGGGGGAGGTCTCCACCGAGGGCAGCACCTTCGAGCTGCTGCGGGTCGGCGAGGACCTGTACATCAAGGCCGACGTGGGTTTCTGGCAGGCCCAGGGTGGTGAGGACGAGGACGAGGACGCCGGCGAGGATCCCGACCCGGCGTACAAGCTGGACGGGAAGTACGTACGGGTCGCGCCCGATGACCCGGCGTACGAGCAGTTGAGCGGCTTCACGGACCGTCTCGTGCTGCTGGAGGGGCTGCTCGCGCTGGACGGCGAGCGGGCGACGGGGGAGCGGGGCGAGATCGGCGGGGTGCAGACCATCCGTCTTGAGGCGGCGGAGGGCGCCGGCGGGGCCATGGAGGTCTCGCTGATCGGTACGCCGTATCCGCTGCGCTTCGAGCGGGGCGGCGCGGCCGGGGAGCTGACGCTGACGGACTGGAACAAGGAGTTCACGCTGCACGCGCCGCCCGAGGAGGAGATCCTCGACTACGGCGACGAGATGGTCACCGGCAAGGACTGAGGGGCGAGGACGGATGGATCCGCGGGTTTTCGACCGGGCGCTGATCGAGGAGAGCGCGAAGAAGTCCGCCCTGGTGTGGGTGCGGGGCCCGCAGGGGCCGGCCCGGGGGCTGTGGCACGTGTGGCACGAGGGTGCGGTGTGCCTGGTCGGGGTGAGCGGCGGGGCCGCCGCCGAGGGCGGTGAGCAGCCGCTGGACGGGCTCGGGCTGACGGACGGCGGTTCCGCGACGGTGACCTGCCGCAGCAAGGACAAGGGCGGCCGGCTCATCGTGTGGCCGGCCCGGGTGAGCGAGCCCGAGCCCGGCGGTGAGCTGTGGGAGGCGACCGCGGGCGAGCTCAAGGGCAAGCGGCTCAACGCCCCCGATCAGGACGGACTGCTGGAGCGCTGGGCGCGCGCGTGCCGGGTGCTGCGGCTGGAGCCGGCGGGTCCGGCCGAGCAGCGTCCCGGCGCGATGCCGGACGGGGGCGGGGCGGCGGCGCCGCTGCCGACCCCGGCGGCCACCAGGGTGGCGGCCCCCAGCGGCCTGCCGGTGCGGCGCGGCCGGCGCGCGCGCGAGGCGTAGCGGGCGGATCCGGGACGGGCGGTGAGCGCGGCCGGTCGGCGGGGCGCGCGGCCGGCGGGGCCGTGCGGCGCGTCCCGTTCCCCGCCCCGTCGCCCGCGGTGCCTCAGGCCGACAGGCCCAGGGCCGCCATGCGCTTCGTGTGGGCCTCGGTGATCCGCGAGAACATCCGGCCGATCTCGGCCAGGTCGAAGCCGTCGGCCACCCCGCCCACCAGCATCGTGGACAGCGCGTCCCGGTCCGCCACCACCCGCTGCGCCTGTGACAGGGCCTCGCCCATCAGCCGCCGCGCCCACAGCGCGAGCCGGCCGCCCACCCGCGGGTCCGCCTCGATGGCCGCCCGTACCTTCTCCACCGCGAACGAGGCGTGGCCCGTGTCGTCCAGCACCCGCAGCACCAGGCCCCGGGTGTCCGCGTCGAGCCGGGAGGCGATCTCGCGGTAGAAGTCGGCGGCGATCGCGTCGCCCACGTACGCCTTGACCAGGCCCTCAAGCCAGTCGGACGGGGCGGTCAGGCGGTGGAACTCGTCCAGCGGGACGACGAAGGGCTGCATCGCGGCGACCGGCTCCTCCGCGATCGACGCCAGGTGCTCGGAGACCTGCTCGAAGTGCTGGAACTCGGCCGACGCCATCCGCGCCAGGGCCGCTTTGTCCGCCAGACCGGGCGCCAGCTTGGCGTCCTCGGCCAGTCTTTCGAAGGCGGCGAGTTCCCCGTACGCAAGTGCCCCCAGCAGATCGACCACGGCCGCCCGGTACCGCGGGTCTGCGGATGCCTCGGCCCAGTCCTTGACGGGCGCGGGGGCGTCGGAAACGGCGGGCTGCTCGGGGCTCTGCGGCGTCTGCATGGTCCGCACAATAGTCCCCGGCCAGGGCCCCGGGGGACCGAGCCCTGACACATATGCACGGTTCCGGGGTACAGTGCTATAGAGGCCCGCCCGGAGGGGTGGGGCCTTCCCATGCCGGAGTCTGATGGATCCGGGACCAGCCCGGGTTCCATGACCTCCGAGGATGTCCGGTCGGCAGGCCGATCGGCTCCGACCTGACCAGCCCTCCGCGTGGTGGGTGCGCCCCGCAGCCACCACGGTATGAGGGGCCCGCTCGCGCGGTGCGTGCGCTTGAGCGAGACGACCGGGTCCTGCGCCACAGGCGGCCCCAAGGCGGGCCACCGTCGTACGGCGCGGTACTGATGACCCGCCTCGCCGCCACGTGCGCCGCGACACACAGAAGAGGCAATCACCCTGTCCGCCACCACGACATTCCGAGATCTCGGGATTCTTCCCGAGACCGCCGAGGCGCTCGAGGCCGTCGGCATCGTCCATCCGTTCCCCATCCAGGAACTCACCCTCCCCGTCGCGCTCGCCGGCACCGATGTCATCGGCCAGGCGAAGACCGGCACCGGCAAGACCCTCGGCTTCGGGCTTCCCCTCCTGGAGACCGTGACCGTCCCGGCGGACGTCGAGGCGGGCCGGGCCCGTCCCGAGGAGCTGACCGACGCCCCGCAGGCACTCGTGGTCGTCCCCACCCGCGAGCTGTGCCAGCAGGTGACCAACGATCTGCAGACGGCCGGCAAGGTCCGCAACGTCCGCGTGCTGGCGATCTACGGCGGCCGTGCCTACGAGCCGCAGGTCGAGGCGCTGAACCGCGGTGTCGACGTGGTCGTGGGCACCCCGGGCCGGCTGCTCGACCTGGCCGGCCAGCGCAAGCTGCGGCTGTCGGAGATCCGCACCCTCGTGCTGGACGAGGCCGACGAGATGCTCGACCTGGGCTTCCTGCCGGACGTCGAGAAGATCATGCAGCAGCTGCCCGCCAAGCGGCAGACGATGCTGTTCTCCGCGACGATGCCGGGGCAGGTCATCGGCCTGGCGCGGCGCTACATGAGCCAGCCCACCCACATCCGGGCCACCGACCCGGACGACGCGGGCGCGACCGTGGCCAACACCACACAGCACGTGTTCCGGGCGCACTCCATGGACAAGCCGGAGATGGTCTCCCGCATCCTGCAGGCGAACGGGCGCGGACTCGCGATGGTGTTCTGCCGCACGAAGCGCACCGCCGCCGATGTCGCCGAGCAGCTGGCGCGGCGCGGGTTCGCCTCCGGCTCGGTCCACGGTGACCTGGGGCAGGGCGCGCGCGAGCAGGCGCTGCGGGCGTTCCGCAACGGCAAGGTCGACGTGCTGGTGTGCACCGATGTCGCGGCGCGCGGCATCGATGTGGAGGGGGTCACGCATGTGATCAACTACCAGACGCCGGAGGACGAGAAGACGTACCTGCACCGCATCGGGCGTACGGGGCGGGCCGGGGCCACCGGTACGGCCGTCACGCTGGTCGACTGGGACGACATCCCGCGCTGGCAGCTGATCAACAAGGCGCTGGAACTGAACCTCCCCGACCCGGTGGAGACGTACTCGACGTCACCGCACCTGTTCGAGGCGCTGGAGATCCCCGAGGGGACCAAGGGCATACTGCCCCGGGCCGAGCGCACCCGGGCGGGCCTGGCGGCCGAAGAGGTCGAGGACCTGGGCGGGCGCGAGAGCAAGCGTTCCGGGGGTGGTGGCCGCACCAAGCAGTCCGCCGACGGGGACGCCGAGCGGCCTCAGCGGACCCGTACCGCGACGCGGCAGCGGCGCCGTACCCGGGGCGGGGTCACCGTGACCGCCGAGGCCGCGGCTGCCGCCGCCGCTGCCGGAGCGCTGCCGGAGCAGGGCGCGGCGGACGTGTCGGACGCTCCGGCGGCCGATGACGCGGCCGGGCCGCGCACCCCGCGCCGTCGCCGGCGGCGCCGCCGTACCACCAGCGGCACCGCCGAAAGCTGAGGCGAGGGACGGACGGACTGGCTGTCAGTCGAAGACGGGCTGGCCCGCACGGGTCAGCCGCCAGTCCACGGAGGCGAACCGGGCCGGATCGATCTCACCGTTGTCCTGAACCCAGGTGATGATCGTGTTGCGGATCTCGTCCGAGTTCGCCCACAACTGATCGGCCGCGGCGATGTGGGGGAAGTTTCCGCCGCCGCTGGCCCGGTAGTTGTTGACCGCGAGCACGAACCGCGCGTCGTCCGCGACCGGTTCGCCCGCGAAGCGCAGATCGACGATCCGTGAGCCGGCCGGCTCCGCGATGTCGATGTCGTACGTGACGCCGCTGACCGCGTCGTAGTTGTAGTCGGGAATGCCCTCGGCGTTCGTCAGCTTCGCCGGGTCGATCGCCGCCCCCGCGGGCGTCCGCACGAAGTAGCGCGCCGAGAACTCCAGATACTCCCGCAGTTGCGCGCCCGTGATCAGCCGCGCCTCCAGGGTGTTCTCGAAGACGTACATCCCCGCCACGTCCCGGATCGTGACGTCCCCGGACGGGATCGCCGCGGAGCGCGAGAAGCACGCGGCCTGGGAGAGCACCGGCAGGTCCGCGTACGCGCCGCCGGCCAGCGCCGCCGTCACCGTCTCGGCCTGCACGAAGTTGATGAAGTCGATGATCGGGGCGTCCTTGTACGCGGCCTCGGAGGCCGACATCGCCTCGGTCGCGGTGCCGATGACCTGGTTGACGTACGCGATGACCCGCTCGTGCTCCCGCGACAGCAGCCGCGTGATGCGCGGGTCCTCGGCGACGGTGTTGGTGTTGCGCACCTCCGAGGAGACCGACTCCACCACCCAGCGGCCCCGTTCCCAGGCGACGGAGATGTCGAACACCGTGAGCCGCTTGCCCCAGAACAGCGGTTCGGAGAGCACCACGTCCTTGCCGGTCTCGGCGTTGGTGACCCGGTACTCGGGGATCTCGGCGTGCGCGTGGCCCACCAGGATCGCGTCGATGCCCGGGACCCGCTCGGCGACGATCGCGGCGGCGTTCTCGATGTGCGGCAACTGGTCGCCGTAGGAGGAGGTGCCGCTGGTGCCGGAGTGGGCGGAGACGATGACCACATCGGCGCCCATCGAGCGCAGCCGGGGGACGTACAGGGCGGCCTGCTGCTCCAGGCTGGGGAAGGTCATCTTCCCCTCCACATGGGCCCGGTCCCAGATGGCGATGCCGGGGTTGGTCAGGCCCAGCACGGCGACCTTGACGTCCCGGCCGCGCGGGGTGGGGACCTTGATCATGTGGTACGGGGGAAAGGCGGGGCGTTCGGTGCGGGCGTCCAGGGCGTTGGCGCCCAGCAGTGGGAAGTCGCACTGCTGCTCGAACTTCCGCAGCAGCGGGATGCCGTAGTTGAACTCGTGGTTGCCCAGGGCCGCGGCGTCGTAGCCGATGGCGTTCATGGCCTGCGCCATCGGGTGCACCGGGCCGCGGCGGGCGGTGATCGGGTCGACCTTGGCGTAGTAGTACGCGAGCTGGGTGCCCTGGAGGGTGTCGCCCGCGTCGATCAGTACGGTGTTGCGGCGGCCGCCCTTCTCGGTGCGGACCTCGTCGATGAGGGTGGAGAGCTTGGCCAGCCCGACATCGTTGCCGCCGGCGTCCTCGAACTCGGCGTCGGTGAAGTAGTCCCAGTTGAAGACGTGGCCGTGCAGGTCGGTGGTGCCGAGCACGGAGAAGGTGTGCCGCTTGGTGTTGCCGTTGCCGTTGCTGTTTCCGTGGCCCTGCGGCTGGGGGGTGGCCGACGCCGTGCCGGCGGCGCCCCCGGCGAGCACCACCCCGGCGGAGGTGACGGCGGTTCCGCCCAGGAACTTTCGGCGGTTCAGCGACATGTGGGTGACTCCTCGGTGGGGTGGTACGGGCGTAACGCGCGTAGATTCTGGCCCAGAAGTCGTACGAATGACAGACCTTGGCGGTTTCGTCCGGGTGACCGGCCGGTGTCGCGGCCCGACTAGGCTGGTCCGCGTGAGCAGGCCGCCTTTTGTTGAGATGCCGCCCGGAGTACGGGTCCACCGGTTGCGTACGCGGCGCGGAGCGTTCGCCGCGCTGGACGCCGCGCCCGCGGGCGAGCCGGCCGGGACCGTCCTGCTGGTGCCCGGATACACGGGCAGCAAGGAGGACTTCATCGGCCTGCTCGGGCCGCTGGCGGCGGCCGGCTACCGGGCGGTCGCCGTCGACGGGCGCGGGCAGTACGAGACGCCCGGCGGGCACGGCTGGGACTCCTACCGGCTCGGTGCGCTCGCCGAGGACGTCCTGGCGCAGGCCGACGCGCTGACGGCGGACGGGGACACCGCCCCGCTGCATCTGGCCGGGCACTCGCTCGGCGGCCTCATCGCCCGGGGCGCGGTGCTGCGGGCGGCCGAGGGCGGCGCGACGCCGTTCGCCTCGCTGACCCTGATCGCCTCCGGCCCCGGCAAGGTCGCCCCGTGGCAGCGCTGGAAGACCCGCTTCCTGACGGCCGGACTCCCGGTGCTGGGCACCACCGGCGTGTGGCGGGTCACCCGGCGCACCAAGGAGGCGCTGCCGGACGCCGCGGTCGAGGCCGGGACGGCGGGCACCGAGGGCGTGGTCTCCGACCTGGGCGTGGACGGCTTCCTGCGCCGCCGCTGGCTGGCCACCACCCCGGCCCAGCTGATCGCCACCGGGCGCACCCTGCGGCACGAGCCGGACCGGGTGGAGCAACTCGCCGCCACCGGGGTGCCGGTGCACGTGCTGTCCGGCGTACGGGACGGGGTGTGGCCGATCGCCCAGCTGGACACGATGGCGGCCCGGCTGGGGGCCCGCCGCACCATCATCAGGGGCTCGGAGCACTCCCCGAACTCCGAACAGCCCGCCGCCACGGCGGCCGAGCTGATCGACTTCTGGCGCTCGGGGCTCTGAGCGAGGACCCCGGACCGGGAAGCGGGCGGACGGGCGTCAGCCGGTGACCGGCTTGGCGCCCGAAGCCCGGGCCACCAGCTCCTCGTAGACCTCGGGGGTGGTGGTGTTCTCGCCGAGGCGGCACAGCTTGCGCTCGCCGTGGTAGTCGCTGGAGCCGGTGGGCAGCAGCCCCACGTCCGCCGCGAGGGAGCGCAGCGTCGCCCGGGTCGCCGCGTCGTGGTCCATGTGGTCCACCTCGATGCCGTCCAGGCCGGCCGCCGCCAGCTCGGCGATCGCCCGGTGGGTGACCACCGCTCCGCGGTGCGCCGCCGCCGGGTGCGCGAAGACCGACACCCCGCCCGCCGCCTTGATCAGCCGGATCGCGGTGACCACGTCCAGTTCGTGCTTGCCGACGTGGGCCCGGCCGCCGTCGGCGATCCACTGCGGGGTGAACGCGTCCGAGACCGTGTCGATCACGCCCGCCTCCACCATCGCCGCCGCGATGTGCGGGCGCCCCACGGCGCCGTGCGCCAGCTGCCGCACCCGCTCCCAGGTGATGTCCACCCCCAGCTCGCGCAGCCGGGCCACCATCGCCCGGGCGCGCGGCACCCGGTCGTCGCGCACCAGTTCGCGCTCGCGGGCCAGCTCGGGCTCGGCCGGGTCGTACAGATAGCCCAGCAGATGCAGGCTGACGTCCCCCAGCCGGCAGGAGAACTCGGTGCCCGTCACCAGCGTCAGTCCGGCGGGCAGCGCGGCCAGCGCCTCGGCGTGGCCGCTCATCGTGTCGTGGTCGGTCAGCGCCACCACGTCGAGGCGGGCGGCCGCGGCCGCCCGCATCAGCGCGGCGGGGGAGTCCGTACCGTCGGAGGCGGTGGAATGCGTGTGCAGGTCGATGAGCACCCGTTCAGCCTACTCACTGCTCGGCGACGGACGGGTCAGTATCCGCGGGGAGAGCGCCCCGCACGGCAGCAGGTCGAACTCGGAGCCGGCGTCCCGCAGATCGGTGAGCAGGAGTTCGTCGTACATCAGCAGCCCCGACTGCTGCGGCCACACCACCGCCCACAGCCAGATGCCCATCGCCTCACCGGCGAACACCGCCCGGTCCTCCGGTGCGTCCGCCACCTGCCACAGGGGGGTGGGCCGCCCGGCCGCCAGCATCTTGACCTGCGGCTGGGTGTCCGTCTTCAGATACGGCCCTGGGTCGGGCCCCGGCACCCCCGCGTACCGGGCACCGAGCCCCACGCCCAGCTCCTCGGCGATCAGCAGCAGATCACTGGCGCCGCCCAGCGGCCCGGGACCCGAGCAGGCCACGACGGACGCGCGCCCCCCGCTGCGTTCGTCCCCGGCTGCGGCGACCCCCGTGAACAGCCAGCCCACCGGCAGCGGCCAGGGCATCCACACCGGGACCTCGGTACGCCCCACGACCACCGCGAGGGCGTCGACACTGGGCGGGATGATGGGCTGCAGCGGATAGACCGGGCCATGGGCGGAGCACTGCCAGGAGTCGGAGAAGAGCCCGGGTGCGCGTACCCGGCTCCCACACTTCGGGCAACTGAATTCGCCCCTCATGCCACCCAACAGTCCCCGTGTCGCCCGCATCCGTCAAGGAGCGTCACCCGGACAGGGGTACGGCGCCACGGTCCGGGGCGCGCAGGTCCGTCCCGTGGGCCAGCCACGCCTCGCGCAGGGCCTGCGGGCCGCGGGCCCGCTGCCAGGCGGTTTCGGCGGGCGTCATGGGCAGCAGGGGGTAGAAGCGCACCGGGTCCCGCGGCTCCGGGAGTTCCAGGTCGGGGACCAGGCCGCCGGGCTCGGCGACCAGGACCGCCTGGAAGGGGGCGCCGGGCCACAGCGGCTCGCCCAGGTCGAGACAGGCGTCGGCGGCCACCACCAGGCCCTCGACCTGCGGCGCGGCGGCCAGCACCGCCAGCGGGCGCAGCACCTGGTCGGTGGCGGGGTGACCGGCGTGCAGGGTGAGGACGAGTTCGGCGCGCGGGCCGCGCTCGGGGTCGGCGACGCTCGCGGTGGGGTCGGTCATCGCGGACGCCGACATGCCGAGCGTCGCGTACCGCACGAGGCCGCGTTCCCGGTCGGCGAAGCGCAGCACCTCGATGCGGTCCGCACCGAGGAAGGTCACGGCGGCGCGGGCGTCGACCTCGCCGAGGGCCGAGGTCAGCGCGGTCTCGGTCAGCTGGAGCATGGGGGTGAGCCTAGGCCCTGTCGTCAAAGTCCCGCCTGCCCCGCGACGTTCCCCCAGCCTTCGGCCGGGAGGTGCCCCCAGGTACGGCACCTCGCTGCGTTACCGCATCGCGCGAATACGGCCACGTATGAACTGCGATCCGGCGCCTTGCGATGCACCGCGTCCTGGGGGCACCCCCGGCCGAAGGCTGGGGAGCCGCGGGCTGATCCTCGAAGACCGCCCGGACAGGACCTAGGTGACCGGGGCGCGGCCGTTCTCGGCCCGGATGACCAGGGCCAGGCCGGCGAGGATCATCGCGAGCGCCGGGTAGGCGGCCGGTTCCGGGCGCTGGCTCAGCCAGACGGCGGCGATCAGCGCCGCGATGGGCGCCTCCAGCAGGATCGCGGTGGAGGTCACGGAGGGGCCCAGGCCGCGGACCACGCGGTTCATGAGGGAGTGGCCGAGCAGTTGGGCGGTCGCGGTCAGCAGCAGCAGTTTCAGCCAGGTCTCGCCCGAGTACCCGCCGAGACCGGCGCCGGCGATCAGGCACACGGGCAGCAGCAGGGCGGCGGTGGTGGAGTAGCACAGGAAGGTGTACGCGGTGGTGCTGGTGGTACGTCGTACCTCCGCGCCGATCAGGACGTACACGGCTCCGGCCATGCCGCCGGCCAGGGCGAGGGCGTCGCCGGCCAGCGCGCGGGCGGAGATGGTCAGATCCACGCCGGTCAGCAGCAGCGCGCCGGTGAAGGCGACGCACACGCCCAGCCACACGGCGGCCGGCGGGCGGTGGCCGCGCAGCCGCAACAGCAGGATGGTCCAGATGGGGGTGGTGGTGACCAGCGCGACGGAGGAGGCGACCGAGGTCATGCCGAGGCTGGGCAGCCACAGGGCGAAGTGCGCGGCCAGGACGGCTCCGGCCAGGGCCGAGAGAACGAGGGTGCGGTTCCCCCAGCCTTCGGCCGGGAGGTGCCCCCAGGTGCGGCGCAGTTCGCGGCGGAGCGCGGGGCGCAGCAGGACGGCGGGGACGAGCGCGGCGGTGGCCAGGGCGTTGCGCCAGAAGGCGATGGCCAGGGCGGGCGCGGCGATGGCGGTGATCAGCGGGCCGGACAGGCCGATGCCGAGGACGGCGAGGGCCAGCAGGGCGATGTCGAGGCGCGGAGCGGTGGCCAGGCCGGTGCCGCCGGGAGCCGCCGGGACGGGGCGGGTGGGGGGAGCGCCGGCGGTGGCGCGCGTACCGGAGGCGGGCATTCCCCCACTGTAAGTGCCGACTACAGCGTTGGTGCTGACGGTCCGGGAAGTGGACGGGTGCGCGGACGGGCCAGCAGGGAGACGAGAACGGCGGAGACGGTCGCCGCGCCGGCGAGCGTCGCCAGCGGGGCGCCGGGGCCCAGCACCGCGTGCACGATCCCCCAGCCCACCAGTCCCGCCACCGCGCCGGTGGCCAGGGTCAGCGCACGGTGCGGGAAGTCCGCGCGCGGGCGGCGGCCGGTGGCCGCTCCCGCGACCGCGAGCCCGACCATCATCGACAGCAGTGTCAGCACGATCACACCCGCCTCCTACCACCGGCGGGGAACGGCGAAACGGCGGCCCAGGAGTTCACCGGGCCGCCGTTTCCGCTGTTCAGCGTGCGTTCACCGCATGCTCACCGAGCGCGTGTGCCGGGGGAGCGTCACAGGGCTCCGAAGCCCACCCGGCGCACCGCCGGCTCGCCGATCTCCACGTACGCGATCCGGTCGGCGGGGACCAGGATTTTGCGCCCGTGCTCATCGGTCAGGCTCAGGAGCTTGCTCTCGCCGGAGAGCGCCTCGGCAACCGCGGTCTCCACTTCCTTGGCAGACTGCCCGCTTTCGAGAGCGATCTCGCGCGGCGTGTGCTGAACGCCGATCTTGATCTCCACGGCTTGTCCCTCCGCTGGTCACTGACGTGCTGACGTGCGCGATGGCCCGCGCCGTGTACGTGGTACGTACCCTGCACAGGTTATCCGGGCGCTCTCGTGCCCGGTCCGCGGTGGGCCACGCCCTCAGCGAACAGGGGCCGCGTCGCCCTGCATCGGGAAGCCCGCGATACCGCGCCAGGCCAGGGCGCCGATCAGCGACTTCGCCACCTCGCGCGGCACCGGCTGCCCGGAGCTGAGCCAGTGCCTGGCCGTGACCTGTGCCATCCCGCACAGGCTCACCGCCAGCAGCATGGACTCCTCCTCGGGCAGGTCGGTGTCCTCCGCGATCACGGCGCCGACCAGCTTCGCGCAGTCGAGGGAGACCTGGTCCACCCGCTCGCGCACCTGCGGCTCGTTGGTGAGGTCCGACTCGAAGACCAGCCGGAACGCGCCGCCCTCGTGCTCGACGTAGTCGAAGTAGGCGTTCATGGTGGCGGCCACCCGCGCCTTGTTGTCGTGGGTGGAGGCCAGGGCCTGGCGTACCGAGCGCAGCAGCGCCTCGCAGTGCTGATCGAGGAGTGCCAGATACAGATCGAGCTTGCCCGGGAAGTGCTGGTACAGGACCGGCTTGCTCACGCCGGCGCGGTCGGCGATGTCGTCCATCGCCGCGGCGTGGTAACCCTGGGCGACGAACACCTCCTGGGCCGCGCCCAGCAACTGGTTGCGACGGGCCCTGCGCGGCAGGCGGGTGCCGCGGGGCCGAGCCTCTGTGTGCTCGATGGCGCTCACGCCGCCTCCCGGTGAGTGGTCGATGTCGTCCCGTCCGATCGCGTCGACCGGGTCCGACTCGCCATCGTACGTTCGGGGCCACGGCCGCCGCGTACTCTCAGCGCAGGATTTCACTGGGTGGACACCCGGTCCGTCCGGCCCGGTCAGGACCGGTACTCCTCGTCACCAGGATCCACCACCCGCGCCTGCTCGGCCTCGTCGGCCGGGTCCACCTCGTCATGGTGACGCCCGGTGAGCGGGGAGTCACGGCGCTGGAGCAGTTCGAGGCGCTGTTCGACGGCGTCCGCCTCCGGGGCCTCAGGGTCCTCGGAACCGCGCCCGCGCCCGTAGGCCTCGTCCTCGTCCTGTTCCGCCTCGTGCGCGAGGAACTCGTCGAGCCCTTCGGGCTCCCGTGGATCAGCAGTCATGGCGCTCCACCTCCCGGAGGACCGGTTGGGTGTCTTCCAGCGTAGGAGCCGGACGCGGCGATGGCGAACGGGGCCCGCGAGGGTCCACGATGCGGACTCGTAATATTGCGCCATGCCATCCACCGAAGAGCCCCGGGCACGGAACACTTCGGACCCGTCGTCCCCGACGGCGTCACCGTCCTCCCCCGCGCCCTGGCCGCCGGAGCGGGGCACCGATGTCTCCATGGAACTGCGCGACGGTGAGACCTCGGGGTTCCTCGAACTCCCGGCGCCCGGTCCCGGGCCGGTGGGCGGCATCACCCTGGCCCTGCGTGGCCGCGTACCGGAGAGGGAGGGGCTCGAACCCGCCCTCTTCGTCCACGGCCTGGGCGGCTCCTCGCGCAACTGGTCCGCGGTGATGGCCCGGGTCGGCGGCGATGTCGCCCCGCTGGCCGTCGACCTGCCGGGGCACGGCGCCTCACCGCCGGCCGCCGACGGCGACTACTCGCTGTACGCGCACACCCGGGCCGTCATCCGGGCGGTGGCGGCCGGCGGGCGCGGCCCGGTGCATCTGGTGGGCCAGTCCCTCGGTGGCGCGGTCGCCACCCGGGTCGCCGCGCTCCGCCCCGACCTGGTGCGGACGCTCACCCTCATCTCTCCCGCGCTGCCCGAAGTGCGGGTGCCGCGCACCGCGTTGCCCACCGCGCTGCTGGCCGCCCCCGGCGTGGCGCACCTGTTGCGCAGGCTGGCGCGCGATCTGCCGCCGGCGAACCGGGCCAGGGATGTCCTGGCCCTGACGTACGGCGATCCGCAGCGCATCGCCCCCGAGGAACTCGCCGCGGCGGCGGCCGAGTTCGAGCGGCGGCAGGCCCTGCCGTACTTCTGGGAGTCACTCAGCCGCAGCGCGCGGGGCCTGGTCAACGCCTATACGCTGGGCGGGCAGCAGTCGCTGTGGAAGCAGGCGGAGCGGGTACTGGCGCCCACGCTGCTGGTGTACGGGGGCCGGGACAAGCTGGTGTCGGTACGCTCGGCGCGGCGTGCGGAGCAGACCTTCCCCGACGCCCGGTTCGTGCTGCTGCCGGAGGCAGGACACGTGGCCATGATGGAGTTCCCGGACGTGGTGGCGGATGTCTTCCGGGAACTGCTGGCCGAAACCGGGACCACCGATCACGAAGACGGCCACCACTGAGGAGCCGCATGAAGCGCCATGACGCCGCAGGATCCGCGTCCCCGCACCGGGTGGGACGGGACGCGAGCGGCGGCACGCCGCGGCAGGAGTACGTCGACGCCTTCAGCGACGAGCAGTACGGGCAGCCGCTGCCGGTCCCCGGGCCGCGCCGCGGTGAGCCGGAGGACGGGGCGTCCACCGGGGCATCCACCGGGGCGGCGGACGCGGAGGAGCAGGCCGGCCGGGACCGGGGGCCAGGGACGGAGCCGGAGCCCGGGGCGGAGACCGGGCACCGTACGCCGGAGCCGCGGCCGGGCCGCAGACGGCACCGCGCGGCCCGCGGGCGGGCGGCGCGGCGCGGCGGCTGGGGCCGTACGGTCACCGGGACCGCGGCCGCCGCGGTGGCGGTCGTGATGACGGTGGTCGTCGCCGGGGAGATGCACGGCGGGGTGTCGTCGGCGAACGGCGACGCGGCCGACCGGCGCCCGCATCTGGGGCAGCAGGACCTGCCGCCGGGGGACGACGAGGGGGCGCGCTCGGTGCCGGAGGGCGAGGCCGGGGAGGCCCCCGAGCCGGATCCCGGGCCGACGTACGACGAACTCATGGACACCCGCTTCCCGCTCGACCCCGATCTGGCGGGCGACGGTGAACTGGTGCCGGTCAGCGGCAGCGACCCGGCCGCCGATCCCGACGCGATGACCGTGCTGCGCTACCGGGTGGACGTGGAGGCGGACATCGGGCTGGACCCCGAACTGTTCGCGCAGGCGGTGCACCGCACCCTCAACGACCAGCGCAGCTGGGGCAACAACGGGGAGCGCTCCTTCGCCCGGGTCTCCTCGGGCGACTACGACTTCGTGATCACCCTCGCCTCGCCCGGCACGACCGCCGAGTGGTGCGACAAGTCGGGGCTGGACATCCGGCAGACCAATGTCTCCTGCGACTCGGCCAGCACCGAGCGGGTGATGATCAACGCCTGGCGCTGGGCCCAGGGCGCCGAGACCTACGGCGACGACATGCACGCGTACCGGCAGATGCTGATCAACCACGAGGTGGGGCACCGGATCGGCTACGGCCATGTGGGCTGTACCGCCGAGGGGGCGCCCGCCCCGGTGATGATGCAGCAGACGAAGTTCCTGACCTGGACGAACGGGCTGACCTGCCAGCCCAATCCGTGGCCGCACCCGGAAAACTGACCCGGGCTCCGCGCCTTAACGACTGAACTCCTTCCAAAGTCACGTTTCTTCACCCCTTCTGGTGGTGTGGCGGACAACCGTCCGTCGTGCCTGGCTCATCCGGACATACCGTCTTCCCGCTGATGTCCAACCGAGTCCCAGGCATCCAGGGGAGGTGCGCCGGTGCGTATCGCACTGCTGACCGAGGGTGGTTACCCCTTCGCACAGGGCGAATCCGTGGTCTGGTGCGACCAGTTGCTGCGCGGACTGGCCACCCACGAGTTCGAGATCTGCGCGCTCAGCCGCAGCAGGAGCCAGAGTTCCGGGCCGTGGCGCGAACTGTCGCCGAACGTACGGCAGGTGCGCACCGCCCCGCTCTGGGGCCAGCCCCCGCGCGGCAACGGCGCGGGCGGGCGGCCCTCGCGCCGGCTGGGGCGCCGGTACGCCGAGCACTTCGCCGAGCTGACCGCGGCGCTGTGCTGGGGCGAGCCGGGCCCCGACCGGCTGCCGAGCGGGCAGGCGGACCGTTTCGCCGCCGGGCTGTACGGCATGGCGGGCACCGCCGTCGAGTTTGGCGGGCTGAGCGGCTGGCTGCGCTCGGAGGAGGCGGTACGCGTCCTGGAGGCGGCGTGCCGGGCGGCGGGGGCGCCGCGCGCGGTGCACGCCGCGCAGGTGCCGGATCTGCTGGCGGTCACCGAGCGGCTGGAGCGGGCGCTGCGTCCGCTCTCGCTCGACTGGTACGGCTCGGGCGCGGACGGCGACGAGGGACTCGCGGCCATCGATCTGTGCCACGCGGTGGGCGGCGGCCCCGCGGCCCTGCCCGGCCTGCTGGCGCGGCACTTCTTCGATACTCCGCTGCTGATCACCGAGTACGGGGTGCGGTTGCGCGAGCACTATCTGAGCAGTGCGGCGAGCGCCGCGCGCGCCGCCCACGCGGTGCCGCCCACGGCGGCGGGCGCCCCCGTACGCGCCCTGCTGACGTCCTTCCAGGCCCGGCTGGCCCGCGAGGCGTACGCCCGGGCCACCCTGATCACCCCCGGCAACACCCATGTGCGGCGGTGGCAGGAGCGCTGCGGCGCCGACCGGGACCGGCTGCGCACCGTCTACCCGGGCCTGGACGCCCGGCCGTTCCTGAAGGTGGGGGAGGGCGAGGCCGAGCGGGCGGCGCGCCGCGGCACACCGGAGCGCGAGCCCGCACCGGCGCCGACCCTGGTGTGGGTGGGCCGGGTCGCGCCCGCCAAGGACCTGGTGGGGCTGCTGCACGCGTTCGCCGAGGTGCGCCGGGCCGAGCCCGCGGCGCGACTGCGGATCGTGAGCGCGGCGCCGGGGGACGCGGGGTATCTGGCGCACTGCCGCGCGATGGCGGCCCAGCTGTTCCCCGCCGAGTCGCCCGATCCGTACGCGGCGGGCGTCAGCCCCGTCTCCTTCGAGGAGACCGGCGGCCCCGAGCTGCCGACACCGGCCGCCGCGTACGCCGCCGGGAGCGTGTTCGTCCTCTCCAGCTCGGTGGAGGGCTTTCCCGTTCCGCTCATCGAGGCGATGTTCAGCGGGCGGGTGGCGGTGTGCACCGAGGTGGGCTCGGTGTGCGAGGTGATCGGGGGCACCGGACTGGTGGTGCCACCGCACAACCCGCGTGCGCTGGCGGACGCGTGTGTCGCGCTGTTGCGTGACCCGGCGCGCAGGGCGCGACTGGGGGCCGCGGCGCGGGCCCGCGCCCTGGAGCTGTTCACCATTGAGCGGAACGTGGCGGCATTCGATCAGATCTATCTGGAAATGATCTCGACCGGTCCGGTGCGCCGTTCCGTCGCCGAGCCGGCCGCCGACCCGGACGTCCCGTTCGCCCGCCCCGCCGAGAGCCATCTCGCCGCGCCGGTCCCGGCCGCACCGCCCGGCTGGGCCATACCGGCCCTGGGCGCCATGACCGAGCGGGGCCCCGGCCACCGCCCCGGTCCCGGCCAGGGCCCCGGTGATCCCGCGTGACCGCCCCGGCCGACCCCGTACGGGTGCTGCTGCACCGCCACCGCGAACTGTGCGAGCACGCCACCGACCCACTGGAGATCGCCGCCGCGCTGGAGGCGTTCGGCCTGACCGACGCCGGGGCCGCCCGGTTCCGGCACCGCGACGTGTTCTCCCTGGCAGAGGAGCTGTATGCGCGAACCCCACGCCCCGGGGAACATCCCCAGGGCCCCGCCCCCGGCCTCCCTCCCCGCCGGTCCCGCCACCGCCGTCACCGTGACGCGGCCCGGCCGGCCGAGCCCTTCCGGCCCCCGCGCCGCACGAGGGCGCACGCCCCGGGCGGCCCCGTCCGTCCGCTGTTGCCGCTGTTCCCCGCCGCGCTGGTCTCGGCGGGTGTGGTGGTGGCGGACGCCAGGGCCCAGGCCGCGCTCACCGCGGCCGCCGTACTGGCAGCCGGCTTCCTGCTCTACGGGCGCGGCAGGCCCCGGATCGCCGCGCTGTGCGTCCTGCCCCTGCTGGCCCTGCTGTGGCACCGGGCGGGCCCCGGCGCGCTGCTGCCGCCGGTGGCCGCGGTCGCCCCGGCGGTGTGGTGCCGCGACTGGTTCGCGGCCCGCGCCCGGCGCCGGCTGGCGGCCAGCCGCAGCCTGAAGGAGTTCGCCGCCGCGGTGCGGCACCTGCTCGGCGCGGCGCTGCTGCTGTTCACCCTCTGCCTGGCCGCTCTGCGGGCCGCCCTGTGGCCGCTGCTTCCCCCGGCGGCGACCACCTGGACGGTCACCGGGCAGAGCCTCGCGCTGGGCGTGCTGCTGTTCCTGTCCGTCCTGCTGGCCGCGCACGGCTTCCACCGTGCGGCGGCGGCCGGGCCGCTGGCGGCCTGCGCCGTTCATCTGCTGCTCGCCGTCACGGCCCCGCCGGCCGAGGCCCTCCTGCACGCCGCCGCCAGCGGCGCGACGGCGGCCCTGCTGCTCATCCCGGCCGGCCGGGCGCTGGTGGCGGCCTCCGCCCATCACCACGATCACCCCCACCCCCGGGGCCGGCCGCCGCGACCACGCACGCACCACTGACGGCCGGCCCGTACGTCCCGCTCATCCCCCCGACCCCACGCACCCGCGGAAGCAAGAGGAGCAATCTCCCCCATGACCACACGCCCCCTCACCCGTCACCTCACCGCAGGGGAGACGAGCCGATGAGAGTCCTCCTGCTGGGCGCCAGCGGCTACGTCGGCCGCTTCGTCGCCGAACGGCTCCTCGCCGACCCCGCCGTCCACCTCACCGCGCTGGGCCGCGGCGACGAGGCCGACGTGCGGTTCGACCTCGCCACCGGCAGTCCCGGAGCCCTGACCCGCTTCCTGGACGCCGTGCACCCGGGCGTCGTCATCAACTGCGCCGGCGCGATCCGGGGCACCGCCAGTGAGCTGACCCGGCAGAACACGGTGGCCACCGCCACCCTGTGCGAGGCGGTGCGGCGCAGCAGCTGCCGCTCGCGGCTGGTGCACATCGGCTGCGCGGCCGAGTACGGGCCCTCCCAGCCCGGTTCCTCGATCGCCGAGGACGCCCTGGCCCGCCCGGGCGGCCCGTACGGTGTCAGCAAGCTCGCCGCCACCGAACTCGTCCTCGGCTCGGGTCTGGACGCGATCGTGCTGCGGGTGTTCTCGCCGACCGGGCCCGGCACCCCGGCGGGTTCGCCGCTCGGCCGGCTCGCGGACTCGCTTCGGCGCGCGATGCAGCACGGCGACAACGAGCTGAAGCTGACCGGGCTCGGCGTCCAGCGGGACTTCGTGGACGTCCGCGATGTCGCGCGCGCCGTGCACGCCGCGACGCTCTCGGCGGCGCAGGGCGTCGTCAACATCGGTACCGGCCACGCGGTACGGCTGCGCGAGGCGGCCACGGCGCTGGCCCGGATCTCCGGGTACGGCGGCGCGCTGCACGAACTGGACGCGCCGCTGGGCCCGCCCGCGCAGCGCGGCCCCGAGTCGGCGGCCCTGCCGGCGCCGCCGCCGCAGCCCGGCCCGTACCCCGACGGGTGCGGGGCCTGGCAGCAGGCGGATGTGCGCACCGCCCGCGACCGGCTCGGCTGGCGGGCCCGGATCGGCCTGGAGGAATCACTCGCCGACATCTGGATGGAGGCCGCCTGCCGCCTGTAGGAAAGCGGTTCCGGGACGGGCGTCTCACGTACCAGGACGCCCGTCTCGGAATGCCCGGCACCGTGGCACTGTTGTACGCAGAACGTCTGTCCCTATGACCATCGGAGTCCCCGTGTCGCTGCCACCCCTGGTCGAGCCGGCCGCCGAGCTCACCGTCGACGAGGTCCGCAGGTACTCCCGCCATCTGATCATCCCGGATGTGGGGATGGCGGGGCAGAAACGGCTGAAGAACGCCAAGGTGCTCGCGGTGGGGGCCGGCGGCCTCGGCTCGCCCGCGCTGATGTACCTGGCGGCGGCGGGTGTCGGCACCCTCGGCATCGTCGAGTTCGACGAGGTCGACGAGTCGAACCTCCAGCGGCAGATCATCCATAGCCAGGCGGACATCGGCCGTCCCAAGGCCGTCTCGGCCATGGAGACGGTGCAGGGCATCAACCCGTACGTCCAGGTCAACATCCACGACGAGCGCCTCGACTCCTCCAACGTGATGGAGCTGTTCAGCCAGTACGACCTGATCGTCGACGGCACGGACAACTTCGCCACCCGCTACCTCGTGAACGACGCGTGCGTGCTGCTCGGCAAGCCGTACGTGTGGGGCTCCATCTACCGCTTCGACGGACAGGCGTCGGTCTTCTGGTCCGAGCACGGTCCCTGCTACCGCTGCCTGTACCCCGAGCCGCCGCCGCCGGGCATGGTCCCCTCGTGCGCCGAGGGCGGCGTGCTGGGCGTGCTGTGCGCGTCCATCGGCTCCATCCAGGTGACCGAGGCGATCAAGGTGCTGACCGGTACGGGCGACCCGCTGGTCGGGCGGCTGATGATCTACGACGCCCTGGAGATGACCTACCGGCAGGTCAAGGTCCGCAAGGACCCGGACTGCGCGGTGTGCGGCGAGAACCCGACGGTGACCGAGCTGATCGACTACGAGGCGTTCTGCGGGGTCGTCTCGGACGAGGCGCAGGCGGCGGCGAAGGACTCGACGATCACGCCCCGGCAGCTGAAGGACTGGATCGACGCGGACGAGAAGATCGAGATCATCGATGTCCGTGAGCAGAACGAGTACGAGATCGTGTCCATCCCGGGCGCGCGGCTGATCCCGAAGAACGAGTTCCTGATGGGCAGCGCCCTCGGGGACCTGCCGCAGGACCGGCGGATCGTCCTGCACTGCAAGACGGGTGTCCGCAGTGCGGAAGTGCTGGCGGTCCTGAAGAACGCCGGGTTCGCGGACGCCGTGCACGTGGGCGGCGGCGTGATCGGCTGGGTGAACCAGATCGAGCCGGAGAAGCCCGTCTACTGACGGCACTCCCGAAGGGACGACACGGCACTCCCGGCGGGGTACGGCGAGCGGGGCCGGGTGCTCACGGGCACCCGGCCCCGTCCTGCGGTGTGGCCCCGGCCAGCAGATGGGCGTGCACGGCGGCGCTGACACAGGCGTCGCCGGACCCGTACGCCCCGTGCCCCTCGCCCTCGTAGGTCAGCAGCACCCCGACCCCCGGGCCCAGCGCCTCCCGCATCCGCTCGGCACCCGCGTACGGGGTCGCCGGATCGCCGGTGGTGGCCAGCAGGAGGATCGGCCGGGCGCCCTCGGCACGCACCTGGGGCTGATCGCGCTCCCCGGTGACCGGCCAGCCCGCGCAGGACAGCAGCCCCCAGGCGAAGTACGGGCCGAAGACGGGCGAGGCCTCCTCGAACTCCGCCATGTGGCCGAGCACGTCGCCCACCGTGGGCCGGGAGGCGAAGTCGGCGCAGTTCACCGCCCGGTTGGCGGCGTGCAGATTACGGTACGCGCCGTCACCGCCGCGCCCGTTGTACTGCTCGGCGGCGGCCAGCAGCAGCGCCCCGTTCCCCTCGTCCAGGGCCTGCCGCAGCGCGCGGGTGAGAAAGGGCCAGGAACCCTCCGAGTACAGCGCGGACATGACGCCGGTGAAGGCCAGGGACTGGGTGAGACGCCGCGGCCCCGCGGCCGGCAGCGGCTGCTCCCGCAGCCGGTCGAGCAGGGCGGCGATCTCCTCCTGGGAGGGGCAGTCGCCGCCGGGCCCGCAGGCCGCGAGGTAGTTGCCGAGCGCGAGCTGGAACCCCTCGGTCTGGAGCAGCGCCCGCCGCACCACGTCCCGGGTCGGGTCCACGACGGCGTCCAGGACCGTACGCCCGACCCGCCCGGGATACAGATGCGCGTACACGGCGCCGAGCTTGGTGCCGTAGGAGACACCGTAGTAGTGCAGTTGGGAGTCGCCGAGCACCTGGCGCAGCAGATCCAGATCCCGGGCGGCGTCGACGGTGCGCAGCTGGGGCAGGAGCGCGCCGGCCGCGGCCTCGCAGTCGGCGGCGAGCTCCCGGACCCTGGCGGCCAGTTCCTCGCCCTCCCGGCGGTCGCGCGGCACCCCCGGATCGGCCTGCTCCGCGGCGTCGATGCCGGCGCCGTCCCGGCACACCACGGACGAACTCGCCCCCACCCCGCGGGGGTCGAAGCTGACCAGGTCGAACCCCTGCCGCAGCGTGTCGTACCCGCCGGCCACCCGGGGCAGCGTGGCGACCCCGGACCCGCCCGGCCCGCCGAAGTTGAACACCAGGGACCCGATCCGCTCCGCCCCCTCCACGGCCGCCACCCGGATCAGCGCGATGCCCAGGGTCTCGCCGTCCGGCGCGGCGTAGTCGAGCGGCACCGTCAACTCGGAGCACTCCCACGGCGCACCGTCGGCGAGCGCCCCCGGCGCGGGGCCCGCGCCCTGCGCGGCGGTGGGAGCCGGGCAGTCGTCCCAGGCGAGCACCTGCCGGGTGAGGGCATCGGGCAACTCCGGCCCCTCGGGGTCCTGCTGGGCGGGCGAGGGCTGGTTGACGCCGGGTATCGGCCCGCCGTCGTCCGCCACCGGCCCGGCGGTACATCCCCCGAGCAGCACGCACCCCACCGCCACCACCCCGACAACACGCCGCACAGGACCACCTCCCCGGGGGAGGCTACCTGGCGGCGGAATCCACCCACACGACTCGTGTGGAGTCCTCGGTGACCCGGGAGACGAAGGTGGCCGCGGTCTCGGCGGTGGGGAACACCTTGTACGCCTCCCGCTCCTCACCGTGGATGCGCACCTGCTCGTCGTCGAACCGCAACCCCCATGCGGCGACATGGGCGTCGCGCTGGCCCCCGACCCAGTACTCCTGCACGATCGCGAACCGACGCGGAGCATTCTCGACGACCAGGGCGTGGACGCCTTCCTCGTACTCCTCGGGCGAGACATCGGGAACGGACATGAGAAACCTCCATGGGCTGCTGGGCGTTGAGTGATGGACGCCACACTCACCGTACGGTGAGGGTTTGAAATTTCCAAGCCTTGTTCTCGAAGGTGTAGGTTCCATGCGGTGAAGGTTTGACCGCTGAGAGCGAGGGGCAACGAGGCGCGATGGGTCTGCGAGCCAACCCCGGCTACCGGCATCGCCGGTTCGGTGCGGAAGTCAAGAAGCTGCGCCTGCGGGCGGGCCTCAGCTCCGGCGAGGCCGCTGCGTTGATGGCGATGAAGCAGTCGCAGTTGAGCGGTATCGAGTCTGGACGTACGGGTCTCTCGGCGGATCGACTGCGCCGCCTCGCGGACGCAGCAGGGTTGAAAGATCAACCGTTCGTGGATGCGCTGATCGACCTCGGCAACGCGACGGGCAAGGGCTGGTGGAGTGAGTACCGCGACCGCTTGCGCCCGGCCTTCCTGGACTTCGCCGAACTGGAGGCGTCAGCCGAGACGTTGCTGACCTACGAACCCACCTTCATTCCGGGGCTGCTCCAGACTCCCGAGTATGCCTTGGCCAGCTATCGCGGCGGACACGCGAAGGTCACCCGGGAAGAGGCCGAACTCGGTGTGGAGTTCAAGGTCCAGCGACAGCGCATCCTCCTCGGCAGCGACGGTCCTCGCCTCCACGCGATCATCCATGAGGCGGCTCTCCACATGTCATTCGGCGTCGGCCGGGAGCTGATGCGCGGGCAACTCCTTCATCTGATCGAGGCGTCACGATCCCCGCGCGTGACCGTTCAGGTGCTGCCCTTCGCCGGGCCTGTGCCCTTCGGGAGCGCCTTCACGTTGGCCGCTCCACGCGTGCGGGAACTCAGCACGGTCTACGTTCCCCATATCGAGGAGTCGTTGTACCTCGCGGACGCGGAGGCATTGGATCGCTATCACCGGCTGTTCGGTAGTCTGCGGATGTCAGCGCTGCCTCCGGTCGATGCGGACGTGCGGCCGGAGGCCCACACGCTCAAGGACTCCCTGGGGCTGATCCAGGCACTCCTTTATCCCTTGCTCTAGGAGGGCTCAGCATGCCAGATCTCGTGTGGCTGAAGTCGAGTTTCAGCGAGCCTGGGACCGAGAACTGCATAGAACTGGCTGCGGATCCGACGGGTTCGACGCGGATACGGGAGAGCGCCAGCCCTGAGGTGGAACTGACCACCACCCCAGCCCGCTTGCGCGGCTTGCTGCTTGCCGTTCGGCGCCCGGGGCCTCACCGTTCCAGCGCCTCCAGCGCCTGAACGATGAGGGCGCGGGCGGGTGCCCCGTACACGGCCAGCTCCGACAGGCCCTGGAACGCCTTGAGGTAGAGGTCGATCTCCGAACGTTCGGTGACGTTGACAGCGGCGGAGAGGAGTTCGACCTTGACCAGGGTGTTGTCGAAGACGGTGAAGGTCTCCAGCGGCCAGACCTCATTCTGCCGTTCGGCCGAGGTGGGGATGATGCCGAGGGAAACAGAGGGAAAGGCCATGGCAGTCAGCAGATGGCCGAGCTGGGCGGCCATGGTCTCCTGGTCGCCGATCCGATAGCGGAGGACCGTTTCCTCCACCAACAGCGCACATCGACGGGCGTCTTCGTGGATGACGGCGGAGCGGCGGACGCGGGCCGCCGCTGCCTCTGCCGCGTCGTTCGGGACATCCCGGAATGACGTGATGCTGCCCAGCAAAGACGTGGCATACCCCGTCGTCTGAAGGAAACCCGGTACGACGTTGGAGCAGTAGGCGCGGAAGGTCCGCGTTCGCTGGTAGAGCGGTACCGAGGACTCCTGCAAACGGCGCATGCCCGTCCGCTGTACGCGGCGCCATTGCACATAGAGGGAGTCGGCGCGGCGGTTGGCCTCGATGAGGTCAGTGGCCTGTTCCGGCGCACGGCACGCCTCGCACCAGGCCCGGATGTCGGCGTCGGACGGCGTGGTCTTCGTGTTTTCGATCCGAGAGGACTTCGATTCACTCCAACCACATCGCTGGGCGAGTGCCCGGCCGCTGATCCCGGCATCCAGGCGCAGCTCACGCAGCCGCGAGGCGAGGGCCTCGCGGGCGCGCTGTGCACTGGATGTCGGGGGGAGAGGCATGTGGGTCAGCGTATGGCGTATGCCTCGTGGGGGATCGCGTGCTGCCACACCTGCTCGAAGCCGGCGATGCAGTGGGCGATCAGTGCCGGATCGTGGGTCACTTCGTCCTCCACGATGTCCCCGTCACCGGAGAAGTGGTGGATGCGGGCGGTGTGGTCGTCGAAGACCCAGAAGTCGTTGCCCGGCAGGCTGAGGCCGCTGGCCTGACGACGGGGGAGCCAGCGCACGTCTTCGCCGGCTGCGATGTTGGCGTGGGTGACGTAGTGCTCCCAGCGGATGTATTCCGTCACCGGCTCCGACACCACCCGAGCGCGTCGTACGACCACGCCCCGAGCTGTAGCGTCCGCGATCTGCTGATGGAATTCCCTCCACCAAGATCCACGGTCTTCCCAGTCAACCCGGTGTCCCTCCCGCCACTCCTCGAATCTGGGATTGCCGTAGTAGGTGTCGCGTGTTTCCAGATGGATAGCCGACCGCTTGGAGTTGTCCAGCAGTTCACCGAACGGCGGAACGCTCGATGACATCACAAGCCTCCCTGAGCGCCGGCACCATGCGGGCCGGAATGCGGATGATCATCTCATTGTCGGGCGCCGCGCCGAGGGCCGGGCTGGCCTTCTCGCAGGCGTCCTTCGCCGGGCCGCTCACGATGTAGCCCTGAATCAAGAGTTCCTGGCTGTCACTGTCGGTCCAGACAGTGGGGGAGTGTCCGTCGTCCGACTCGGGGTCGATGCCGATGAACTTCACTTTCATAGCAGCCTCCTGAGGTGTGGAGTGCCTTGCTGTGACTTGCACTACCGTCCTGTACTGGTATTTCTGTTGTCAAGGGCGCATTCGACGCTCCAATTGATCTGCAAGCATCTGCAAGTCAGCGGACAGCGCGACGCCCCTGCTCCTAGCCTGATCTCGATCAGACTCCCCGAAGGGATCTCCCTATGAAGAAGCTGATCGCCCGCCTGTGGCGGATCATCCGAGGCCCGCTCCAGTGGCGGGTGTTGTGGTTGTGGCACGCGAAGTTCATGGTCGGGGTCACCGGGGTCGTCCGGGACGACGCGGGCCGGGTGTTGCTGCTGAAGCACCGGATGTGGCCGGAGGGACGGCAGTGGGGGCTTCCGACCGGATACGCCAACAAGTCGGAGACCTTCGAGGAGACCATCGTCCGCGAGGTGCGGGAGGAGACCGGGCTGACCGTCCGCGTCCATCAGCTCGTGCGTCTCAAGAGCGGCTACAAGCTGCGGGTGGAAGTGGCCTACGAGGCCCAGCTCATCGGCGGCGCGGTCACGACCGACTCGTTCGAAATCCTGGAGGCGACATGGTTCTCGCCGACCGAACTCCCCACGGGACTCCAGGAGTCGCACCGGCTCCTGATCCTGTCCGAACGCGTCTGACTCCCTGGGCGACCTCGTACCTCGCCCCCAACGAACATCTCGTCGGCACCCCGGAGGAGCGCGCCGTACTGGCGGCCCGCCTCGCCGCCCACCGGTCGTGTGCCGGTTTGGACCGGGCGCATCCCGATCTCACGTTCTCGCTGTTGCCCTGGGTACTGGACAGCATGGACGACGATGGGGCCGGATGGGAGATCTTCCGTACGGGCGTGGCCCGGCTCTGCATCCGGTACCGGGAACTGGGCCTGACCGGCCTGCTGCCGATCGACCGGGTGTGGGTGGGCGTACGGTCCACGCTTCCGAAGGCGTTCGGGGGCTTTCACTACCCCGACCAGGGATATCGGCACCGCCAGATGGGCGCCGTCATCACCCGCTACGGGGACCTCGCATCAGCGGTGATGGCGGCACCGGAGTTGGTGGCGCTGGATCTGCTGCGCTCGTACGCCCACGACTGTCTGCACTATGGCACTTATCGCGAGTACCGCCTGTGGGACGGCCAGATCATACGCACGCGGTACGGGATCAACGGGCGGGACCGGCAGGGGCGTACCTACTCCGCTCCGGACCGGCCGGGGTGCATCTCCACCCGGAACCTCGGCATCGTCATGGAGGGTGCCACCGATCAGGAGGCCCGGGGCATCGCCCACTGGGCCGCCGAGGGGTGTGGTGTCGCGGAGCCCGGTCCGGACCGTCGGCTGGACCGGGTCGCCTTCGGTGACATCACCGGCCGGCCGGTGACGGGGAGCGCCCCGGAAGGCCGGTACGCCGGGGCGATGACTGGCTACGAGCGGCAGGTCGGCATTCCCTATCGCGGGTTCCTGCGGCAGATCGGCGCGGGCGAGGCCGACACCCTGCACGGCCTCATCCTGCGTGGCATGGTCCGGGGGCGGCGGTCCGTCGTGGGGGAGTGGCTCGACGCCCGGCATGGGAGCGGGGCGTTTCGGGCGTTGTTCCGGGCGGGTGGGCGGCGGCTTCAGGGGCAGGTCTTGCCGTCCGTGGGGACGTCGCCGTCCAGGAGGTAGGCGTTCACGGTGTCCTTCACGCAGGTGTCACCGCTGTTGTAGGCGCCGTGGCCCTCACCCTCGTAGGTGAGTTCCACCGCCTTGTCCTTGCCCAGGGCCTCCTTCATGTTCTGGGTGCCCGCGTACGGGGTGGCCGGGTCGCCGGTGGTGCCGATCAGCAGGAGCGTCGCGTCCGTCGTGGTGCTGACGTCCGGGTGCGACTGGGTTCCGGTCACGGGCCAGTCGGTGCAGCTGAGCAGGGACCAGGCCATGCCGGGGCCGAAGACCGGGGAGGCGTCGGTGAATTCGGGGAGCGCGTCGCGGACGTCGGCCACGTCGTAACGCTGGTCGGTGTCGGCGCAGTTGATCGCCACCAGGGAGGACTGGAGGGTGGAGTAGGTGCCGTTCTGGTTGCGGCCGTTCATCGAGTCGCCGAGGGTCAGCAGGATGGTGCCGTCCGGGTTCTCGGAGGCCATCGCCTCCTCCAGGCCCTGGGTGAGGAAGGGCCAGAAGTCCTCGGAGTACAGCGACTGGGCGATCCCGCCCCAGGCCAGTGATTCGGTGAGCGGCCGGCCGTCCGGGTCCTGGGTGGGCAGCGGGTGGGACCTGAGGTTCTCCAGGAAGTCCCGCAGTTTCTGTTCGCCCTCCTGCGGGGTGCTGCCCAGCGGGCAGTTCTCGCTCTGGGCGCAGCTCTCCATGTAGGTGGTGAGGGCCTGCTGGAAGCCCTTCGTCTGCGCCAGGGCGCCCTCGCGCGCGTCCGCCGTCGGGTCCACCACGGCGTCCAGGGCCGCCCGGCCCACCCGCTGCGGGAAGAGGTGCGCGTACACGCCGCCAAGCTGCGTGCCGTACGAGATCCCGAAGTAGTGCAGCTTGTTGTCGCCGAGTACCTGGCGCATGAGGTCCATGTCGCGGGCCGTGTTCACGGTGGTGAGGTGGGGGAGCAGCGGTCCCGCGGCGGCCTCGCAGGCGTTGTCGAAGGCGCGCAGCCGGTTGGTGTAGTCCCGCTCCTCCGCCTCGCCGGAAGGCACCGGGTCGGCGGCGAAGTAGTCGTCGAGCTGTTTGTCGCTCATGCACACCAGGCCGTCGCTGTCCCCGACGCCGCGCGGGTCGAAGCTCACCAGGTCGTAGCGCTTGGCGAGTTCGGTGTAGTCGCTGCCGAAGGCCGGCAGGGTGACGACGCCGGAGCCGCCGGGACCGCCGAAGTTGAAGAGGAGGGAGCCGATGCGTTCCCCCTCGCCCCCGGTGCTGCGGGCGCGGATCAGGGCGAGGTCGAGGGTGTCGCCCTCCGGGTCCGCGTAGTTGAGGGGGGCCTTCATCGTGGTGCACTCCCAGGGCGCGCCGTCCGGCAGCGGGGAGGGTGAGCCGCCGCTGTCGCCCTGGGAGGAGTCGGGCGTCTTGCACTCCGACCACTCCAGTTTCTGGGCGGTGAGGGAGTCGGGGAGGCTGTCGGTGGGGACGGGGCTGCCCGAGGGGGGTGGGGTGGTGGTGTCCGCGACCCGTTCGGGGCTGCCGCCGGCGGAGCAGCCCGCCGCCGGCAGCACCGCCAGCGTGGTGAGGACGGCTGCCAGGCGGACACGCATCATCGGACGGCTCCCATCGGGTCGGCGTCCCTCCCGGATACCGCCCGGCAGGGACGCCCATCTTCCGGCGCCGCCCGCCCCACCCGCATGTGGTGGGGCGCATGTGGGTGACCCTCAGCGGCTGCCGCCCCCGCCGCCCACCGGCAGCCAGCGGCCGCGCAGCGCGAACAGGATCGTCGCCGCCACCACGAGCAGCAGCAGGGACAGGGCGGTCGCGCCCGCTGGGTCGTTCTGGAGCAGCAGGTAGACCTGGAGCGGAAGGGTCTGGGTGGTGCCCGGCAGGTTCCCGGCGAAGGTGATGGTCGCGCCGAACTCGCCCAGCGCCCGCGCCCAGGCCAGCGCCGCGCCGGCCACCAGGGCCGGCCGCGCCATGGGGAGCGTCACCAGCCACAGCGTGCGCAGCGTTCCGGCACCCATGGTGGCGGCGGCCTCCTCGTAGAGCGGGTCGATGCCGGTGAGTGCCCCCTCCAGGCTGATGACCAGGAACGGCATGGCGACGAAGGCCGCCGCCACCACCGCGCCCGCCGTGCTGAAGGGGAGGGTGACGCCCACCGATGCGAGCCGGTCGCCGAGCAGGCCGCGCCGTCCGAAGCCCTGGAGCAGGGCCACGCCCGCCACGGTGGGCGGCAGGACCATGGGCAGCAGCACCAGGGAGCGGATGAGCGGCTTGCCGGGCAGCGGTACCCGGGCCAGCAGCCAGGCGAGCGGGACGCCCAGCAGCAGCGAGATGACCAGTGCCCACAGCGACACCACCAGGGACAGCCGCAGCGCCTGGAGGACGGCGGGGTCGGTGAGGCGTTCGGTGAGGCCCGACCACGGTGCGCTCGCGATGATCCCCAGGAGTGGGATCAGCAGGAAGGCCACCGCCAGCAGGGCCGGGATGAGCAGGGTCAGGGGTACCGCGCGCTTGTTCACGGGGTGAGAAAGCCGGCCGCCGTGAGCAGTTCGCGGGCCGGTTCCGTGCCGAGCCAGGCGATGAAGGCGGCGGCCTCGTCGGGGTGTTCCGAGGTGTTGAGCACGGCGGCGGGGTAGGCGGCGATGACGTTCTGCTCGGCGGGGATGGGGAAGGTGAGCACGTCCTCGCCCGCCGAGGCGGCGTCGGTGGCGTAGACGAGTCCGGCGTCGGCCTCGCCGAGCCGGACCTTGCCGAGGACGGCGCGGACGTTCGGTTCCTGGGAGACGGGGGTGACGTTCACGCCCGCGCGGTCCAGGATCTCCTCGCCGTAGCGGCCGGCCGGGACCTCGGGGGCGGCCAGCACCAGGCGCAGGCCGTCCTGGGCGAGGTCGGTGAGGTCCTCGACACCGGCGGGGTTGCCGGGCGGGGTGACGATGACGAGTTCGTTGCGGGCGATGACGGCGGGTTCGCCGGTCTCCTCGGCGACCGATTCCATGGTGGTGGTGTCGGCGGTGACCACGGCGTCGGCGGGGACGCCCTGCCGGATCTGGGCGGCGAGCTCCTGGGAGCCGGCGAAGGAGAACTCCACGGTGACGCCCTCGTGTTCCCGCGCGAAGCGGTCGGCGGCCTCGGTGAAGACGTCGGTGAGGGAGGCGGCGGCCAGGACGGTCAGGCTGGTGTCGCCGGTGCCGTTCGCACTGTCGGCGTCGCCGCTGCCGCAGCCGGCCAGGAGCACGGCGGACAGGGCCGCGCCGGCCAGCGGCCGGATCTTCTTCACGGTCATTCCCCCCGGTCGATGTGGACGTTGGTCGCCTTGACCCGGGCGGTGGCCTCCATGCCCACGGCGAGGCCGAGTTCCTCGACGGCCTCCCGGGTGAGCAGGGAGACCAGCCGGTGCGGTCCGGCCTGGATGTCCACCTGGGCGGCGACATCGCCGAGCTTGACGGCGGTGATGATGCCGGGGAAGGCGTTGCGGGTGCTGCTGTACGGCTCGTCCGCGCCGTCGCCGTCCGCGCCCTCGGTGGCCAGCGTCACCGCGAACGCCGCCAGGTCGGGGCCCTCGATCAGCCGTTTGCCGGCCTCGTCGCGGCGGGTCGGCAGCCGGCCGGCGTCCGCCCAGCGGCGGACGGTGTCGGGGCTGACCCCGAGCAGCCGGGCGGCCCGGCCGATCGTATAAGAACGCATGTGCGGCACGTTAGGCCGAATGGGTTGGCATGGGCAAGGTCGGGCTGGGCCATAGGATCGCAACCGCGGTGCGGCGGGGAAGCGGCGGGGACTTGTCGGCCGGGCGATCGGCGCCGTACGTTACCGGCGGGTAGTTTCCCGTCCGTGCCACCCACCCGAGGAGAGCCCGTGTCCACCATCGACCTCGCCACCCTGTCAGGGCTCGACCTGATGCGCTGGGTGCAGCGCGAACAGCCCACCGACCTGCCGCACATCGGGCGGCTCCTCGGCATGCGCTTCGACGAGGTCGAGCACGGCCGGGTCGTCGTCTCCCTCGACACCCGCCCGGACTTCGCCAACCCCCTGGGCACCCTGCACGGCGGCATCGCGGCCACCCTGCTGGACAGCGTGATGGCCTGCGCCGTGCACTCCACGCTGCCGGCCGGTGTCACGTACACGACCCTGGAACTCAAGGTCAACTACATCCGGGCCGGACGCACCGATGGCCAGACCCTCACCGCGCACGGCAGCGTCCTGCACGCCGGGCGCCGCACCGCCACCGCCGAGGGCCAGGTCCTTGACGAGCGCGGCAAGCTGATCGCACACGCCACCACCACCTGCATGGTGCTGCGCCCCGGGGACTGAGTCCCGGTCAGCTCGGTCAGATCGCCTCTTTACGGGTCAGGTGCGTGAACGCCAGCCAGCCCGGCAGCACCGGCAGCCAGAACGTCATCAGGCGGAAGAGCAGGACGGCCGCCAGCGCGGAGTCGGTCGGAACCCGGAACGCCGCCAGCGCACCGGTCAGCGCCAGCTCGACCGCACCGATACCACCCGGTGTCGGGGCGGCCGAGCCCAGCGCGTTGCCCGCCAGGAAGATGACCGCCACCGTCGGATAGCTCAGCTCCACCCCGAACGCCTGCAGCGAGGCGTCCAGGCACAGCACGAAGGCCATCGTCATCAGCAGCATCCCGCCGATGCCGCTGAGCAGCTTCTTCGGCTGCTGCACCACGTCCAGCATGCGCGGGACGACACCGGCGAACAGGGTCTGCACCCGCTCCGAGATGGCTTTGCGCAGCGCTGGGATCGCGGTCACTATCAGCACCAGCACCGCCGCCGTCAGCAGCCCCGCGATCACCGTACGGGAAGGCGAAGAGAGATTCGTGGTGTGCTCGGTGCCGGTCAGATAGCCGAAGGTCAGCAGCAAGGTGACGTGGCTGCCCAGACCGAACAGCTGGGACGCCCCGACACTGGCCACCGCGTGCCCGGGGCGCAGCCCCTGACGTTGCAGATAGCGGGTGTTCAGCGCCACCCCGCCGATCGCGGCGGGCGCCACCAGCTTCACGAACGAGCCGGCCACCTGCGCCACCACGGTCCGCAGATAGCGCACCTTCTCCGGGACGAAGCCCAGCAGGCTCACGGCCGCCGCGAAGTACGTCAGCGCCGAGAAGCAGGCAGCCGCTATCACCCACCACCAGTTGGCGTTGTTGATGACCGTGTCCACCTTCAGCTCGGCCAGCTGGGTGATGAGGAAGTAGCCGGCGAAGGCGGCGGCGATCAGCGACACCAGGGTGCGGGGCCGGACCCGTTCCATCCGGGCCGGCTCTATGGCGGCCTCGGGCCGTACCAGCAGCACCTCCTGCCGGATCAGCGACAGCAGGTCGGTCTCCTTGGAGTTCTCCAGCGCCTGCTCCATGACCTGCTTCTCGGCCTGCTTGGCGGCCTTGACGGTCTTGCGGTCGGCGTCCTCGGGCAGCGCGCCGCGCGCCTCCCGGTAGGTGCGGACCGCGTCGAGCACGGCCTGCCGTTCGCGCGCCGAACGCTCCTTGCTCAGCTGGCGCAGCGTGGTGCGGGTGGTGCGGGACAGCGCGATCGGCTGCAGCATGGGGAGGCTGTCGGCCACCGCGTCCGGGCCGAGTACGGAGACGGCCGAGGCCACCGCCCGCTCGGCGCCGACGCGCAGGCCGAAGGTCGTCAGCAACTGGGCGACGTCCATCCGCAACGGGATGTCGCCGGCCGCGATCTCCCCGCCGCGCAGGTTCGTCAGGTAGACCTCGCCGGCGCGCCCCACCAGTAGCGAGTGACCGTCCAGTCGGCGGTGCGCGATGCGCCGCGACTGGAGTGCGACGACCTGCTGCCAGGACGCCTCCATCAGGTCGTCGGTGATCTCGTCGGAGGGCACCGACTCCAGCGAACGGCCGCCGATGTGCTCGTACACCAGCATCACGGCGTCCGGGCCCAGCTCGGAGGTGGCGATCAGCTTCGGGGCGTTGGCGCCGGCGGCGATCGCCGCGTACGCGAGCAGCGCCTCCTGCTCCAGCGCCTGCCGCAGCGAGGGCAGGCTGCGGCGCTGGGTGATGCCCCGGACGGTCAGCCGGCGCCAGGCGCGGTAGAAGAAGCCCTGGGCCTGCTGGGCGCGGTCCACCACGGTGATGTCCAGCGGTGGCCCCGCCTCCAGGGTGACGCGATAGCGGCGGGTGAGCTGTCCCCGGTCGCTGTCATTGTCGTTGTCGCCGTTCCCGGTGGCCCCCGCGCCCACCGCCTCCTCGGTGCGCAGCGCGCTGACCGGGCGGAAGCCGACGTTGCGCAGTCCGGCCAGGAGTTGCTGGCCGGTGGGACGCACGTTGGGGGTGCCCACCGCGTAGAGCGTGCCGTACGCGATGGTCCAGCCGATGAGGACGGTGACCAGGATGGAGAAGAGCGTGGTGTACCCGGCGACCAGCACGGACACCGCGTCCAGGACGAGCACCGCGCCCATGATCAGCCGCCAGCGGGGGCGGTGGGTCATGCCGACGGCGGTGGCGTAGGCGATGACGGGGGCGAGGTAGCCGTGCACGGGGTCGGTGAGGCCGGCCCCGGCCGGCGCGTCGCGGGTGAGGGCGTCCTGGATGGATTCGGGGGCGACCCGGGCCACCCACAGGCTGAAGGACAGGGACACGCCGTGTGCCAGGACGGCGGCGAGCACCCCGTCCGCGATGCGCAGGCCGTCGCGGCGGATCAGCCGCTCGACGGCGAAGGCGACCGGGACGATGAGGACGGCGATGGAGGAGGCGAAGCCGGCGAAGGAGATGAGGAGCGGCGGGGCGCCGACCGCGCTGTCGTTGATGTCCTTCTCGATGCCCGCGGTGGTGCCCACCGCGAACGTCGCGGTGAGCAGGACGAGGGCGATGCCGAGCAGGCCGAGCAGGGAGCGGATGAGGTCGCCGGGGCGGTGGACGCGGGCGGCGAGGATCGGCTCGTCGATCTCCAGGCGGTCGGAGGGCGGGGCCGGCGCGGGTGCCGCCGCCGGTGCCGACGCGTGTGCGGCCGGTGCCCGTGCCGCTGCCGCGGGCGCGCCGGTGGGCGCGTGCGGTGCCTGCGGCGCGGTGCGCGTGGCCGCCGGCGGCCCGTCCGCCGGGGACGCCTGCCGCTTGGCCTCCCGGCGCCGCTCCGTGTTCGCCCGCCGGGCCGCCTTCGCTCGCTTGCCGCTCTTCGGGGGCTGCCGCAGCGCGGGCGCCGGTGACTGTCCGTTCAGGCCACTCATGGCGTCGTGCGACCCTTCCCCCTGGTCAGCTCCCGGCGCCTGCTCCGACGGCAGCCGTTCCGCCTCTTCTTCGCCCCGTATCACTGGCCGTTTCCTCGGTCCTCGTCACTGTGACGATAGTGGCACGAGTGACGCCCGGCCGGGGACTGTCCGTGACATACGGCACCATGGGCGCCATGACCAGCCCCGCCCACCGCCTTCCGGACTACGCCGACCGGGTGCTCACCGCCGCCGAACGCGTCCCGCCGGGCCGCGTGATGACGTACGGCGACATCGCCGGCGTGCTCGGCTCCGGCGGCCCCCGCCAGGTCGGCCGGGCGATGGCCCTGTACGGCGGCGCCGCCCCGTGGTGGCGCGTGGTGCGCGCCGACGGGCGGCTGCTGCCCGGCCACGAGAAGCGGGCGCTGGAGCACTACCGCACCGAGGGCACCCCGCTGCGGTACGACGGCGCCGGCGTACCGCGCCTGGACATGGCCGCGGCCCGCTGGACGCCGCGGGAGGACGGTCCGCGCGAAACACGCTGAGGGCTGTACGGGCAGGCGGGTCACAGGCACCAGCTTCCGTCATCAAAGCCGCCGGCGGTATGCCCGGTGCCGTCCGTACGGGGGACCTCACGGACCGTGCGGCACTCCGTACGCCCGTGGCGCGCGCCGTCGCGCGGCGTGGGGTTCCCCTGCGCGCACCGCGCCCACTGGCGTAGCGTCTTCCCCATCGCTCCGCCGCCCGATCCCATCCCCAAGGGGACCCCCCGCGAGAATCCGCTATGCACGTGAGCCTCTCTGTCCCGCCCCCGGACTCCGTCCGTGAGGCGCCCCCGAACGCCCCGGCCTCCGGAGCGTACCGACTGGTGCGCGATCCGGTCCTGACCACGCACCCCCCTGTACTGGACGCAAGCCAGCGCGCTGTGGTTGAGCATCCGGGCGGACCGCTTCTGGTGCTCGCCGGGCCCGGCACCGGCAAGACGACCACGCTGGTGGAGTCGGTCGCCGCCCGGGTCGCGGCCGGCACGGACCCCGAGCGGGTGCTGGTGCTCACCTTCAGCCGCAAGGCCGCCGCCGAGCTGCGCGACCGCATGACGGCCCGGATGGGCGGCGGCGCGCCGCAGGCGACCACCTTCCACTCCTTCGCCTACGCGCTGGTGCGCGCGCACCAGGACCGGGAGCTGTACGCCGAGCCGCTGCGCCTGCTGTCGGGCCCCGAACAGGACGTGTACCTGCGGGAGCTGCTGGCCGGACAGCTGGAGCTGCCGCCGCGCGTGCCGTGGCCGGCCGAGCTGCGCGCCTGCCTGACGACGCGCGGGTTCGCCGACGAACTGCGCGCGGTGCTCGCCCGGACCCGCGAGCTGGGCCTGGGCCCCGGCACGCTCGCCGACTTCGCGCGCCGCACCGAACGGCCCGACTGGGAGGCGGCGGCGCACTTCCTGGCCGAGTATCTGGACGTCACCGAGGCACAGGGCGTGCTCGACTACGCGGGTCTGGTGCGCGGCGCCGTGCGGCTGACGGAGCGCGAGGAGATCGCGGCCCGGGTGCGGGCCCGGTACGACGCGGTGTTCGTGGACGAGTTCCAGGACACCGACCCGGCCCAGGCCGCGCTGCTCGGCGCGCTCGCCGGAGGGGGCGGCGGGCGCGACCTGATCGTGTTCGGCGACCCGGACCAGTCGATCTACGCGTTCCGGGGCGCCGACGTGGGCGGCATTCTCGGCTTTCCCGACGCCTTCCGCACGGCGGCGGGCGACCCGGCGGCGGTCACGGTCCTCACCACCGGACGGCGCTCGGCCGCGACCGTGCAGGACGCCACCCGGCTGCTGACCCAGCGGATGCCGCTGGCCCGGCTGCCGGCCGGGGCGGTACGGCGGCACCGCGCGCTGACGGCCGTGCGCGAGGGCGGCTCGGTGGAGGTGTACACCTACCCCACGCCCGGCGCCGAGCTGGAGAACATCGCCGATCTGCTGCGCCGCGCCCATCTGGAGGATGGCCTGCCCTGGGGCGAGATGGCCGTCCTCGTCCGCGCCGGGGGGCGCTCGCTGCCCGCCGTGCGCCGTGCGCTCACCTCCGCCGGAGTACCGCTGGAGGTGGACGGGGCCGACCTGCCGCTGCGCCAGGAACCGGCCGTGGCGCCGCTGCTCACCGCGCTGCGCGCCGTCGCCGAGCCCGCCGCCCGTTTCGACCCGGAGACCGCCGCCGCCCTGCTGACCTCCCCGCTGGGCGGCCTGGACGCCGCCGACCTGCGGCGCCTGGGGCGGGCACTGCGCCACGAGGAACGCACCGCCGGGGTCGCCGTCCCCAGCCCTTCGGGGGAACTGCTGGCGCGCGCCCTGGCCGAGCCGGAGCGACTGGTCGCCCACGACCAGGGGTATGCGGGAGGCGCGCGGCAACTGGGCCTGCTGCTGCGCAAGACCCGCGAACTGCTGGCGGGCGGCGGCAGCCCCGAGGAGGCGCTGTGGGAGCTGTGGTCCGGCACCACCTGGCCCGACCGGCTGGAGCGGGCCGCCCGGCGCGGCGGCGCGGCCGGCCGCAACGCCGACCGTGACCTGGACGCCATCTGCGCGCTGTTCGAGGCGGCGGCCCGCGCCGAGGAGCGCGGCGGCGGACGCGGCGCGCTGATCTTCCTCGACGAACTGGACGCCCACGACATCGCCGCCGACACCCTGGCCGCGCGGGCGGTACGGCCCGACGCCGTACGGCTGATGACCGCGCACCGTGCCAAGGGCCTGGAGTGGTCCCTGGTGGTGGTGGCCGGGGTGCAGGAAGGGCTGTGGCCCGATCTGCGGCGGCGCGGCTCCCTGCTGGAGGCGGACCGCATCGGGCGCGACGGTCTCGCCGAACCGCTGACCCCCGGCGCGCTGCTCGCCGAGGAACGCCGGCTGTTCTACGTCGCGGCCACCCGGGCCAGGGACCGCCTCGTGGTGACGGCGGTGCGCGGCGCGGACGAGGGCGACCAGCCGTCGCGCTTCGTGACCGAACTGGGCGTGGAGCCCCAGGACGTGAGCAGCCGCCCGCGCCGTCCGCTGGCCCTGTCCGCGCTGATCGCCGAACTGCGGGCGTGCACCGTCGACCCCGCGGTGACGCCCGCGCTGCGCGAGGCGGCGGCGCGCCGGCTGGCGAAGCTGGCGGCGCTGCGCGACGGCGACGGCCACGCGCTGGTGCCCGCAGCGCACCCGCAGCGCTGGTGGGGACTGCGCGAGCAGACGCTGTCGGCGGCCCCGGTGCGCGACCCGGAGCGCCCGGTGGCGCTGTCCGCCAGCGCGCTGGGCGAACTGGTGAACTCCTGCGCGCTCAAGTGGTTCCTGGGGCGCGAGGTGCACGCGGACGCCCCGGCGACGACCGCCCAGGGCTTCGGGAACGTGCTGCACGTCCTGGCCGACGAGGTGGCCTCCGGCACCACCCCGGCCGACCTCGCCGTCCTGATGGAACGCCTGGACGTGGTGTGGGAAGGGCTCGCCTTCGAGGCGCCCTGGCAGTCGCGCAGGGAACGCGACGAGGCGCGCGCCGCCCTGGAACGGTTCGTGCGCTGGCACGTCCTCCAGGGCCAGACCGGCTTCGAGCCGGCCGCCTCGGAGGAGGACTTCGACGTCACGCTGGCGGCGGGCGAGCACCGCATCCGGATCAGGGGAACCCTGGACCGCGTCGAGCGGGACGCGGACGGCCGCGCGTACGTCGTCGACTTCAAGACCGGCCGCAACAAGCCGACCAGGGCCGAGGTGGAACGGCACCCGCAGCTGGCCGTGTACCAGCTCGCCGTACGGCACGGGGAGGCCGAGATCGGCGGCGCCTCGCTGGTGCATCTGCGCCAGGGCGCCCCGAAGAAGGAAGGCGGCGACACGCTGCCTGCCGTCCAGAAACAGCCGCCCCTGGAGGGCGACTGGGTCGGCGACCTGCTCGCCACGGCGGCCGGGCGTGTCCTGGACGAACGCTTCACCCCCACCCCGGGCCAGCAATGCGGCACCTGCCACTTCCGCGCCTCCTGCTCGGGCCGCACGGAGGGCCGCCAGGTGGTGGAGTGACGCGAGGCGGGCACGCGTCAGCCTCAGCGAGTCAAGATCACCCCATAGAGGGGAGTTCTGGCTATCGTGCTGGGGCAAGCGCCTTCTACTCCTACGTTTGACCAGGAAGGAGGCGCCGCGATGACCGTGATGTCGGAAGAAAGCATCGTGACGATGTCGCCGATCGCCAACCCGCACGAGCTGCTGCGTTTTCTGGAGGAAGTTCCGGAGCTTGATGAGCTCAAGATCGAACTGATCGACGGAAAAATCGTGTTGCAGGCAGCGGCCACACCGTTTCACAACCGCATCGTGCGCGACCTCGGTTCCCAGTTCCAGCGGGAGGATTGGGAAGCCCTGCCGGAACAAGCGGTGATCTCCCCGGACTCGTCCTTCGAACCCAAGCCGGACCTGTCCGTCACCACGCTGGACGCCATCGCCGACAACCCCCATCCACTGCCCTGCCACAGTGTGGATCTTGTCGTGGAGGTGGTTTCCGGCGACAGGGACGTGGACCAGATCAAGAAACTCTTCTGGTACGGCACAAGCAAGGTCCCGCTCTATCTGATCGTCGATCCCCACGACGGTCTCAGCCACCTGCATGCACAGCCGTACGACCAGGGTTACCGCACCCGTACCACCGCGGAGTTCGGTCGCCCCATCGAACTGCCGGAGCCCTTCGGCTTCGCCCTCGACACCACCGGGTTCAAGATCTGTCCGCCGCGCCGCCCCAGTCGGTAGGGCCCGCGGCCTCCGCTGTCAGCGGTCGCCGATAGCCTCTTCCGGGTGGCCGCACGACTGACGCATCCCGGACAGCTCCGTGAGCTGCTCGGGATCCCCTTCACCCCCGAACAGCTGGCGTGCATCACCGCGCCCCCCGCGCCGCAGGCCATCGTCGCCGGGGCCGGGTCCGGCAAGACCACCGTCATGGCCGCCCGCGTGGTGTGGCTCACCGGCACCGGGCAGGTCGCCCCCGAGCGCGTTCTCGGTCTCACCTTCACCAACAAGGCCGCCGGCGAACTCGCCGAACGCATCCGGAAGTCCCTCGCCAAGGCGGGCATCGGCCAGGAGACCACCGAGACGGGGGAGCCCGGCGGCGAGCCGCAGATCTCCACCTACCACGCCTTCGCCGGCCGCCTCCTCAAGGAGCACGGGCTGCGGCTGGGCATCGAGCCCGCCTCCCGGCTGCTCGCCGACGCCGGACGGTTCCAGCTCGCCGCCGAGGTGCTGCGCGCCGCGCCCGCCTCCTTCGAGGCGCCGGCCGCCGGGTTCACCACCCTGGTCACCGACCTCATCGCCCTCGACGGCGAACTCGCCGAACACCTCGTACCGCCCGAGCGACTGCGCGACTTCGACCGCGCACTCCTCGCCGAGCTCGACGCCACCGCCCTCACCAACAACGATCTGCGGCGCGTCCGCGAGGCCGCGCAGGGCCGCGGCCACCTGCTCGACGTCGTCCAGGAGTACCGGGCCCGCAAACGCGCCCGCGACCTCATCGACTTCGGCGACCAGATCGCGCTGGCCGCCACCCTCGCCCGCGACATCCCCGAGGTCGGCCGGGCGCTGCGCGAGGAGTACGGCGTGGTCCTCCTCGACGAGTACCAGGACACCTCCGTCGCCCAGCGCATCATGCTCGCCGGACTGTTCGGCGCCGGCGCGGGCACCGGCCACCCCGTCACCGCCGTCGGCGACCCCTGCCAGGCCATCTACGGCTGGCGCGGCGCCTCCGTGGCCAACCTCGACGACTTCCCCGACCACTTCCCGGCCGCCTTGGGGTCTCCCCTGCTCGAAGAGCTCGGGGAAGGCACCCCCGCCCGCCGCCACTCGCTCAGCGAGAACCGGCGCAGCGGCGGGCGCCTCCTCCAGCTCGCCAACGATCTGGCCGCACCGTTGCGCGCCCTGCACCCCGCCGTCGTACCGCTGCGCGCGGCCGAGGGCGCCGAGCGGGCGGGCCGGGTGCACTGCGCGCTGCTGCCCACCCACGCCGCCGAACTGGAGTGGCTCGCCGACTCCCTCGCCCATCTCGTGCGCACCGGCACGGCCCCCGGCGAGATCGCCGTGCTGTGCCGCACCCGCAACGACTTCGCCGAGATCCAGCGCGAACTCGTCGAACGCGGCGTCCCCGTCGAGGTCGTCGGGCTCTCCGGGCTGCTGTACCTGCCCGAGATCGCCGACCTGGTCGCGGTCTGCGAGGTGCTGGCCGACCCCACCGCCAACGCCGCGCTGGTCCGGCTGCTCACCGGGCCCCGCTGGCGCGTCGGCCCGCGCGACCTGGCGCTGCTCGGGCGCCGGGCGCGGATCCTGGTGCGCCGCGCCGCCCCCGGCGCGGACCAGGACCGGCTGGCCGCCGCCGTCGAGGGCACCGACCCCGCCGAGACCACCTCGCTCGCCGACGCGCTGGACACCTTCATCGGCGAGGACGCGGACGAGGACGGGCTGCCGTTCTCCGCCGAGGCCCGGGTGCGGTTCGCGCACCTGGCCGCCGAGATCCGGGAACTGCGCCGGTCGCTGGCCGACCCCCTGATGGACGTGCTCCACCGGGTGCTGGCCGTCACCGGGCTCGAGGTCGAACTCTCCGCCTCCCCGCAGGCGCTGGCGGCCCGCCGCCGCGAGACCCTCACCGCCTTCCTCGACGTGGCCGCCGCCTTCGCCGCCGGCCGCACCGGCGTCGCCGTCGACGGGGAACGGCTCGGCGGCGGCCTCACCGCCTTCCTCGCCTTCCTGCGCGCCGCCGCCCAGTACGACAAGGGCCTGGACGGCTCGCTGCCCAGCGCCGAGAACACCGTCAAGGTGCTCACCGTCCACCAGGCCAAGGGCCTGGAGTGGGACGTGGTCGCCGTCCCCGGACTCTGCGCAGGCCAGGGCGGCTTCCCCTCCGCGCAGGCCCGCGACTCCTGGCTCAAACACCCGCGCACCCTGCCGCACCCGCTGCGCGGCGACGCCGCCACCCTGCCCGCCATCGAGAGCTGGACGGCCGCCGCCTACAAGGCGTACTCCGGGCTGGTGGCCGAGCACCAGCTGCACGAGGAACGGCGCCTGGGCTACGTCGCCTTCACCCGCCCCCGCAGCCTGCTGCTGGGCTCGGGCCACTGGTGGGGGCCCAGCCAGAAGAAGAAACGCGGCCCCTCCGCCTATCTGGAGGCGCTGCGCGCCCACTGCGAGAGCGACCCCGCGCACGGGGAGGTCGAGCACTGGGCGGAGATCCCCGAGGACGACGAGGAGAACCCGGCACTCGCCGAGCCCACCGAGGAGCGCTCCTGGCCGCTGCCGCTGGAGCCGGTCGCGCTGGCGCGCCGCCGCAGCGCCGCCGACCGGGTGCTCGACCTGCTGCGCGAGGGCTTCGAGGAGCGGCCCGCCGCCGTGCCGGGGCCGCCCCCGCAGCTCACGGCGGAGGAACGGCGCGCCGTCGAGTCCTGGGACCGTGACCTGGACGCCCTCGCCGGCGAGCTGCGCCGGGCCAGGGAGGGCGTACGGGAGGTGCCGCTGCCGGTGTCGCTGTCCGCGACCCAGGTGCAGCGGCTGGCGTCCGACCCGGAGGGGTTCGCGCGCGAGCTGGCCCGCCCGATGCCGCGACCGCCGCAGCCGGCGGCCCGCCGCGGCACCCGCTTCCACGCCTGGGTCGAGTCGCGCTTCGAGGAGCTGCCGCTGCCGATGCTGGGCCCGGACGAGCTGCCGGGCGCCGCGGAGGACGGCGGCGACGCGGACGTGATCGCGGACGAGCGGGAGCTGGCGGCGCTGAAGGAGGCGTTCGGCCGCACCCCGTACGCGCGCCGCACCCCGTACCGCATCGAGGCGCCGTTCCAGCTGACCCTGGCAGGCCGGGTGATCAGGGGCCGGATCGACGCGGTCTACCGCACCGACGACCAGGGTGGTGAGCGGTACGAGATCATCGACTGGAAGACCGCCAGGCGGCAGGACGCGGACCCGCTCCAGCTGGCGATCTACCGGCTGGCGTGGGCGGAGCGGCGCGGTCTGCCGCTGAACCGGGTGACTGCGGCGTTCCTGTACGTACGCAGCGGGGAGGTCGTACGGCCCACCGTGCTGCCGGGGCGGGCCGGTCTTGAGCGGCTGCTGCTGGGGGAGGAGTCCTGGGAGCCGAACGACCCCGGATAGGCTTCCGGTATGGCAAGCACCTCGGACAACGGCGTCCAGCCGATCGCGCTCACCGGCAACGGCGGCATCGACCGGGGCGGCGAGCACCGTCTCGACGAGGCCTGGCTGGGGGCGGCCTGGAGCCACCCCACCACCAGGGTGTTCGTGGTGTCGGGCGGGCAAGCACTGATCGAGGAGACCGAGGACGGCCGCACCGAGCTGGTGATGATGCCGTCCTTCGACGCGCCGTTCACCGAGGCGCACCGCTACTTCCTGGGCACCGACCCGGACGGGGTGCGCTACTTCGCGCTCCAGAAGGACGCGCTGCCGGGCCGGATGGACGACGCCGCGCGCCCGGCCGGGCTGCGCGAGGCGGCCCCGCTGCTGTCGGAGCGCGACAACGAACTGCTGGTGCACGCCGTGGCGCTGGAGAACTGGCAGCGCTCGCACCGCTTCTGCTCGCGGTGCGGGGAGCGCACGGTGATCGCGGCGGCCGGGCACATCCGGCGCTGCCCGGCGTGTGGCGGAGAACACTATCCGCGCACCGATCCGGCGGTGATCATGCTGGTCACCGACGGGGAGGACCGGGCGCTGCTGGGGCGGCAGATGCACTGGCCGGAGGGGCGCTACTCGACGCTGGCCGGCTTCGTGGAGCCGGGGGAGTCGGTGGAGCGGGCGGTGATCCGGGAGGTCGCCGAGGAGGCCGGGATCGTGGTGGGCGAGGTGGAGTACGTCGCCAGCCAGCCGTGGCCCTTCCCCTCCAGCCTGATGCTGGGCTTCATGGCGCGGGCCGTCACCTCGGTCGTCAAGGTGGACGGCGAGGAGATCGAGGAGGCCCGCTGGTTCTCGCGGGACGAGCTGCGGGCCGCGATCGAGGCCGGCGAGGTGCTGCCCCCGTCCGGCGTCTCCATCGCGGCCCGGCTGATCGAGATGTGGTACGGCGAGCCGCTGGCCGATCTGGCCTGACCGGGTGCGGTCAGGAGACCGGGACCAGGGCCTGCTTGACCTGGGCGAGGGAGGGGTTGGTCATGGTGACCTCGGCTCCGCCGCCGTTGGGGGCGACGACGACCGTGGGCACGGTCTGGTTGCCGTCGTTGGCCTTCTCCACCAGGGTGGCGGCCTCGGGGTTCTCCTCGATGTTGATCTCCGTGTAGGCGATCCCCTCGCGGTCCAGCTGGCTCTTCAGGCGGCGGCAGTAGCCGCACCAGGTGGTGCTGTACATCGTCACGGTGCCCAGCATCGTGTGCGCTCCTTGGTCGTGTGCGGATGTGCGTCTCGGTGGCGATCCCATCATCGCTGAAGGGACAACGCCGACGGTGGAGTGCGTAATCCCCAGGAATGGTGTGACGGTATGACCGAGCCTGTGGACAAGTGACCCGCATCCCGGCGCGGGACCTGGCAGCATGACGGGCGTGACAGCAGCAACCCCGCCCCCAGGACTCCCCGGCTCCCCCGGCCTCCCCGGCTCCTCCGGTTTCCCGACCGTCCCGGACTCCGCCGACGCCGTGCTCGACGGGCTCGACCCCGAACAGCGCTCCGTGGCCACCACCCTGCACGGCCCGGTGTGCGTGCTCGCGGGGGCCGGTACCGGCAAGACCCGGGCGATCACCCACCGCATCGCCTACGGGGTGCGCTCGGGGGTCTTCCAGCCCAGCACGGTGCTGGCGGTCACCTTCACCCACCGGGCGGCGGGCGAGATGCGCGGCCGGCTGCGCGGCCTGGGCGCGGGCGGGGTCCAGGCCCGGACGTTCCACTCGGCCGCGCTGCGCCAGCTCCAGTACTTCTGGCCCAGGGCGGTGGGCGGCGAAGTGCCCCGCCTGCTGGACCGCAAGATCAAACTGATCTCGGAGGCGGCGGGGCGCTGCCGGATCTCCCTCAACGGCCACGAGCTGCGCGATGTCACCGGCGAGATCGAGTGGGCCAAGGTGACCCAGACCACCCCGGACGACTATCCGGCGGCCGTCGTCAAGGCGGGCAAGGACGCGCCGCGCGACCCCGCGCAGACCAGCCGCATCTACGCCACCTACGAACAGCTCAAGCAGGACCGGGGCGCCATCGACTTCGAGGATGTGCTGCTGCTCACCGTCGGCATCCTCCAGGACCGCGCCGACATCGCCGAGACCGTGCGCCGCCAGTACCAGCACTTCGTCGTCGACGAGTACCAGGACGTCAGCCCGCTCCAGCAGCGGCTGCTCCAGCTGTGGCTGGGCGACCGGGAGAGCCTGTGCGTGGTCGGGGACGCCAGCCAGACCATCTACTCCTTCACCGGGGCCACCCCGGACCATCTGCTGAACTTCCGCACCCTGCACCCCAACGCCACCGTGGTGAAGCTGGTGCGGGACTACCGCTCCACCCCGCAGGTGGTGCAGCTGGCCAACGGTCTGCTGGACCAGGCGAAGGGGCGGGCCGCCGAGTCCCGGCTCCAGCTGATCTCGCAGCGCCCGGCCGGGCCCGAGCCGGAGTTCTCCGAGCACCCGGACGAGCCGGCCGAGGCCGCCGCGACCGCCCGCCGGATCCGGCAGCTGATGACCCCGGTCGAGCAGGGCGGGGAGGGCGTGCCCGCCAGCGAGATCGCTGTGCTGTACCGGGCCAACTCCCAGTCCGAGAGCTATGAGGCCGCCATGGCGGAGGCCGGGGTGCCCTACCAGCTCAAGGGCGCCGAGCGGTTCTTCGAACGCCCCGAGATCCGGCAGGCCGGGATGGCGCTGCGCGGGGCGGCGCGGGCCGGCAGCGGCAACGACCAGGCCCTGGTGGGGGCGGACAGCCTGGCCGCCGAGGTGGGCGCGGTGCTGGCCACCACCGGCTGGACGCCGGAGCCGCCGGCCGGCTCGGGCGCCGCCCGGGACCGGTGGGAGTCCCTGGCGGCCCTGGTACGGCTCGCCGAGGACTTCCAGCGCGCCACCTCTGGCGCCACGCTGGTCGCCTTCGTCGCCGAACTGGACGAGCGGGCCAACGCCCAGCACGCCCCGACCGTGGAGGGGGTCACCCTCACCTCCCTGCACACCGCCAAGGGCCTGGAGTGGGACGCGGTGTTCCTGGTCGGGCTCACCGACGGAATGCTGCCGATCACGCACGCCAAGACGGCCGAGCAGATCGAGGAGGAACGGCGGCTGCTGTACGTGGGGGTGACCCGGGCCCGGCTGCATCTGACGCTGTCGTGGTCGCTGGCGCGCGCCCCGGGCGGCCGGGCCTCCCGGCGGCCCAGCCGCTTTCTGGACGGGCTGCGGCCCGGCTCGGGTCCCGCCGGTGCCCGTCGCAAGGGCGGGGCGGGCGGCGTCGAGGGCGGTGGCGAGGGCGGACGCCGGCGCAAGCCGCGCGGCCCGGTGCCGTGCCGGGTGTGCGGGCGGACGCTGACCGAGGCCACCGAGATGAAGCTGCGGCGCTGCGTGGACTGCCCCTCCACCATGGACGAGGCGCTGTACGAGCGGCTGCGGGAGTGGCGTCTGGAGCAGGCGAAGGAGCTGGGACGCCCGGCGTACGCGGTGTTCACCGATGTCACCTTGATGGCGATCGCCGAGTCGGTGCCGGGCGACCGGGCCCAGTTGTCGCGGATCTCGGGTGTCGGAGCCCACAAACTGGCGCAGTTCGGCGACGACGTCCTGGCCCTGTGCGCAGGTCAGGAGCTTCCCGAGCGGGACGGGGAGGCGCCGGAGGAGACCGCCGATCACCCCGACGGGGAAACCTCGGGAAAATAGTTTGCGCGGCCCCGAGCGATACGCATAGCGTGCTGCACACGGCGTCGAGGGAGGCTTTCGCTTCCGGACGAGCCGTGCTGTACTGAGTTGTACCGATTCTGTATGCCTCGGGTCAGGATGTGATTCCTGTACCCGCCGAGACTCCTTAGGGGAGGCGATTCCAGTGGCGAGCATCACTCTGACGAAACTGTCCGGGCTGTCCGGCCATGACGTCGTCTCCTCCTGCCTGCCGGGCGGTTCCCACCTGTTCTTCGCCACCGGTGTCTCCGGTGCCGAAGCCGTGCGTGAGGTGCGCATTGAGCGCGCCGAGCGCAGTGAGCGACCGGCCCAGGCGCCCGCGGTAGTGGCAGCGGCAGCGGCACAGGCATCGGATGCCTATGACGCGATCGCAGCAGCAGCAGCCAACGGCGCCGGCGCGGCAGCAGTGGCAGCGAATCAGCTGTTCGGACAGCAGAAGACCCAGCTCCACACGATGTGGGCCCTCCGCGGGCTCAAACCCTGGATGCACCCAGCCTGATCGGCACAGATCAGGTCGGCACCTTCCAGGGCCGCGGAACCCACTTCGGGATCCGCGGCCCTTCTGTTTTGCCCACGACAACAGAAAAGAACGAAGACATGACCGTGCCCATCGCGCCGTCCGCCCGACCTGACCTGAACTCACCACCCGATCCGGAGACTTCTGTGACCCCGCTGTACAGCCTCAACGAACTCGACGAGGCCATCGAGCGACTCGACGCCACCGTGCCGTGCCGTTCCTACGACCCCGAGGTGTTCTTCGCCGAGTCCCCCGAGGACGTCGAATACGCCAAGTCGCTGTGCGGCGCCTGTCCGCTGCGCGAGGCATGTCTGGCCGGCGCGAAGGAGCGGCGTGAGCCGTGGGGCGTCTGGGGCGGCGAGCTCTTCGTCCAGGGTGTGGTGGTGCCGAGGAAGCGGCCCCGTGGCCGCCCGCGCAAGAACCCGGTCCTCGCCTCATGAACACCAACGGCACCATCGGAAACCCGGCCGCCCATGGCCCCCGGCGGATCTCACGGATCCGTCCACTGAACGACAACACCGCAGATCTGGCCGCGGTCGCACCGCGCCAGGACCAGAACAGGATCACCGAGTTGTATCTCATCCCAGAAGCGCTGGCCCGCTCCCATATGAGCGAACGCGTGCGCGAAGCCGAATCTCAACGCATGTCGCGGCAGGTGGCCATCGCCGACCGGCTGCACCGCAAGTCCCGCCGCCTCCAGGCCCGTGCGGAGCGGGCCTCCAACCGGGCCCGCCGGGCCCTGGCCCAGGCGGTGCTCCACCAGCGCTGACCTCGTCAGCGGCCGTCCACCTTCGACCGAAGCCCCCGCCCCGGCGGGGGCTTCCGCGTTCCCGCGTTCCCGCGTTCCCGCGTTCCCGCGTTCCCGCGTTCCCGCGTTCCCGCGTTCCCGCGTTCCCGCGTTCCCGCGTTCCCGCGTTCCCGCGGTGCGCGGTCGGGGCGGTCGGCCGGGGTGCGCCGTCAGGGGGGCGGCCTTCGCGGGCCGGCCCGTCCGGCGGGGCAGTGCCTTTCCGTCGCGCACCGGGCAGTGTGATCCGGTCCCCGGCCCGCACTCCGGGAGGGCGGGTGGGGCGGACCGGCCTCCGGCTGCCGGAGCATCGCCCGGCCCCGTCCCGACCTTCACGGGGGAGCCCCGGCCGGGGAGGCGGCGCGACCCTGGGGTGGCGCGTCGGTGACGTCTTCGGTGTCGGGTACGGGTGAGGGCGGGGGATGGGTGCCGGACCGGAAGGCTCCGCAGGGGCAGTCGGGGTGCGGCGGATGGGTGGTCGTGGTGAAGGACAGGTCGGGCAGGGAGAGTTCCGTCCGGGTGCTCAGCGGGGGCGGGGCCGTGCCGTCCAGGTAGGACAGCACGGTGGCCGCCGTCAGTCCCGCGATCGTCTGGGCCAGGGCGGCGTCGCAGGACGGGGTCGTACCGGGACGGGCGTTGCGCCACTGGGCCACTAGCAGCGGCCAGCCCGGTTCGCCCCGGGCCCTGGTGTGCAGCAGACATTCCGCACAGGCTGTGCGCCCGGGCCGCACCAGGGGACCGGTGAAGCCGGTGGCTTCCACCACCCCCGCGTACAGATGGGGTGTGCCGGCCGCGAGCAGCGGAGCGGCCGCCGCCGGGTCGGGGGCGTAGGCGGTGATGCCGTCGCGCGGAGCGAGCACCACCAGATGCGGCCCCTCCCGCCGTTCCCCGGGCGGGGGCGGCCCACCCTCGCGTTGCCAGGGGACGGCGGCGCTCACCGCCGAGGCCGCCGCCTCGGCGCGGCGCTCCCCCTTGCGGTCGGCGCGTACCCCGCCCGGCGAGGTGTCGGCGGCCGACACCCGGCCACCGTCGACCACCTCCACCCGGCCCACGCCCGCCTGGGCCAGCGTGACCGCCACCGCCGCGCCCACCCGACCGGCGCCGCGCACCCGCACCCAGGCCCGGCGGCGTTCCAGCAGCCGGCGCAGCCCCCGGCCGGGTTCGCGGTGCACCAGGGACAGCGAGGCGAGGTCCGGCCGCGCGGCCTCGGTGACCCGGGAGGCCGCCGCACGGTCGGCCGCCGCGTCGTCGAGCACGCCCAGGTCGGTGAGCCGGTGCGCGATCCGGTCGGCGGCGGCGCGGCCCAGCCCCAGTGCCGCTGCCGCGTCCCGCAACGCGGGCAGCCCCCGGGTGCCGTCCAGCAGGGTCAGAAAGCTCTGGGTGGCCGTGTCCACCGGCCCCAGCAGCACCGCGTGGGCGGGGGTCACCCCGAAGCGCAGCGTGTGTCCGTCCCGCCAGCCACGGCGCAGGGCCGGCTTGATCATCGGATGCATGTGGGTCATCCCCGCTTTCACTATCGCTTTCACCTGTCGCGCTCTGTTCGTGACTCAGCGTGCACGATCGCGCGGCGGCGGAGCGAAAAGTTATCCACATGTGAGGGATATGGTCCGATAAGCGGCCCGATTCCACGGCGCTTGCCCGCTCCGGAGCCGCCAGGGGGGACATTTCCGCCTGTCAGCGGGTAACGTCGAAGGGTGACCGCCGATCCGCTGAACAGCAGCGCCGGCCCGCCGCGGATCAGCCCCCCGGTGGACCGGGCGGTCGAGGTGCGCCGCTCCACCCGCCGCCGGCGTACGGTCTCCGCCTACCGCGAGGGCGACCGCACCGTGGTCCTCATCCCCGCCCGGATGTCGGCCGACGAGGAGCGGCGCTGGGTCTCCGTCATGCTGGAGAAGCTCGCCGCCCAGGAAGACCGCCGGATGCTCGACGACGACGCGCTGGGGCAGCGCGCGGCCGAGCTCTCGGCCCGCTATCTGCGCGGCCGGGCCCGCCCCGACAGTGTGCGCTGGGTGACCAACCAGAACTCCCGCTGGGGCTCGTGCACCCCCGCCATGGGCAGCATCCGGCTCTCCCACCGGCTCCAGGGCATGCCCGAGTACGTCATCGACTACGTCATCCTCCACGAGCTGGCGCATCTCCTGGTGCCCGGTCACGGCGAGGGCTTCTGGCGGCTGCTGGACGCCTATCCGCGCACCGAGCGGGCCCGCGGATTCCTGGAGGGGGTGGTGGCCGCCGAGCGGTTGCCGTACATCCCCTGCGGTGCCCCCGACTGACACGCCGCCGTCCCGCTGTCGGCTGCAACGACTAGGCTGATCGACACAGTTCGTTCGGATCGGGACCGGGGGACGGTCGGATACGCATGGTCAGGCAATTCCAACGCGGCCAGAAGGCCAGACTCAGTGACCTCACCCTGGGGACGGACCTCTACGTCGGCGTCCAGATCTCCGGTCCGGGGATGACCTTCGACATCAGCTGCTTCGGCCTCGACGCCGACGAACGCCTCAGCGACGACCGGTACTTCATCTTCTACAACCAGATCGCCTCGCCCGAGGAGTCCCTGCGACTGCTGGGCGCGCAGGCCGGGGACACCGAGTCCTTCCGGATCACCCTGGACCGGGTGCCCGCCGCCATCGACCGGCTCGCCTTCACCGCCACCATCGACGGCGACGGCACCATGGCGCAGGCGGCGCCCGGCTATCTGCGCATCGTGGCGGGCGGCGAGGAGGTGGTCCGGTACGCGTTCGAGGGCTCGGAGTTCACCACCGAGCGGGCCGTGATGCTGGGCGACTTCTACCGCAAGGACGGCTGGCGCTTCGCCGCGGTCGGGCAGGGCTTCGACGGCGGTCTGGAGGCGCTGCTGCGGCACTTCGGCGGCGAGGTCGAGGAGGAGCCGGAGGCGGAGGCGGCGCCCGAGCCGCAGCCCGCCGCCGTGCCCGGCTTCGCGCCACCACCCGGCCCCGGATCCGCGCCGCCGCCGGCGCCCGCGCCGGCTTCCGTCACGTTCGCGGCCCCAGCCGCTCCGGTCGCGGCGCCCGCCCCGCCGCCGACCGCCCCCGCACCGACCGCCCCCGCACCGGCCGTCCCCCCGCCGGCCGCACCGGTCGGACCACCCGCCCCCGTACCCACCGGGCCACCCCCGGCCGCGGCTCCGGCCGCCGGGTTCGGGCAGGCACCGCTGCAGCCGCAGGAACCGCTGCCCGCCCCGCCCGCCGGCGGGATACGCACGGCCCTCGACGCCTACGGCGCGCTCGGCTCCGAGGCCGGCCGCTGGAGCCTCCAGAACCCCCAGCTCGTCCGCATCGACCTCGCCGCCGACGAGGGCCGCCCCATCATGGCCAGGCTCGGCTCCATGGTGCTCTACCAGGGCGACGTCGACTTCGCCTACAAGGGCGGCGGCATCAAGCGCCGCCTGGTCAGCGGCATGACCGGCGAAGGCTTCGGCTCCCTCATGCGGGTCAGCGGCACCGGCCAGGTCTACCTCGCCGAGGAAGCCACCCGCCTGCACCCCGTCGAGCTCCAGGGCGACGCCCTGTGCGTGGCCTCCCAGCACGTCCTCGCCTTCGACGAGACCCTCGACCACGAGGTACGCCGCATCGACGGCCACGGCATCCCGGGCGGCTCGCTCTACGCCCTTCAGTTCCACGGCCACGGCACCGTCGTCATCACCACCCGCGGCGAACCCCTCGTCCTCCCCGTCACCCCCATGACCTTCACCGACGCCAACGCCACCATCGCCTGGTCGGCGGCTGCCCAGGTGCTGGTGGCCCATCAGGTCCGCCTGCGCCGCCACGCCTACCCCGGCGACAGCGGGGAGACCACCCAGCTCCAGTTCCGCGGTGCCCCGGGGAACTTTGTGATCGTCCAGCCGTTCGAGATCTGACGGAGCGATGATGGATCAGCACATGGTGTCGGGCCACGCCCCGACCCCGCCGACCGCGCGGATGGAGAACCACGGCCCCACCATGGCCAAGATCGCCATGCGGACCGGCGCCGAACTCCTCGCCAGGACCGGCTCCATGGTCGCCTACGAGGGCTTCATCCAGTACGAGTCCAACCCGGCAGCGCTGCGCCGGGTCGCCTCGCAGTGGCTCAGCGGCGAGAGCGTCCCGCTGATGCGCTGCCACGGCGACGGCATCCTCTACCTGGCCGACTACGGCGCCAACGTGGTCTGCGTCCCCCTCAACGACGAGAACCTGTCCGTCAACGCCACGAACGTCCTCGCCTTCGACGCCCACCTCACCTGGGGCGTGCAGCGGGTCAAGGGCATGGCCAAGTTCGCCGGGCAGGGCCTGTTCAACTTCGGGATCTCCGGTACGGGGTGGGTCGCCGTCACCAGCCGCGGCGTCCCGGTGGTCATCGACTGCGCGCGGGACGGCGAGATCTTCGTGGACCCCGACGCGCTCGTCGCCTGGTCCACCGGCCTGGAGATGAAGGGCAGACGCAGCTTCAAGGCGTCCTCACTGATCGGCCGGGGCAGCGGCGAGGCGTACCAGCTGGGGTTCAGCGGCGAGGGCTTCGTCGTCGTCCAGCCCAGCGAGGACAGCACCGAGCGGCTCACCGAGCAGCAGCAGCCGTCCTAACGGGGGAGAGCGGGACATGCAGAGCACGATCTTCAACCACACGGTGACGCAGTCCGCCGAGCGCTTCGCCTCGCAGAACGCCCGGATGCTGCGGGTGAACCTGAGCGAGGGCGAGGACCTGGTGGCCCGGGCGGGCTCCATGGTGGCCTTCGAGGGCATGGTCGAGTTCGACGGCGAATACCTGAGCCGGCACCAGCAGTACGCGCAGTGGGCCACCGGTGAGGTGCTGCCGCTCATGCGCTGCTTCGGGCAGGGCACCGTCTACCTCGCCAACCTCGCCCAGCACATCCACGTGCTGGACGTCGGCCACGACGGGCTCACCGTGGACAGCGCCTACGTGCTGGCCTTCGACTCCCATCTGCACTGGGAGATCATCTCGGTGGAGAGCCAGCACGGCATCGCCGGGGCCGGCGCGTACAACCTCGTCATCAGCGGCCAGGGCAAGGTCGCCATCACCACCTCGGACGCGCCGCTGGTGATGCCGGTGACGCCCGACCGCTACGTGAGCGCCGACGCGGACGCCGTGGTGGCCTGGAGCACCGGGCTGCGGGTGCAGATGCAGGCGCAGACCGCCTCCCGCTCCATCTGGCGGCGGCGCGGGGCGACCGGCGAGGGCTGGGAGCTGAGTTTCATGGGGGAGGGGTACGCGGTGGTGCAGCCCAGCGAACTGCTGCCGCCCCAGCACACCTCCTTCGGCCAGCGTCTCCCGACGGCCGGCCGCGTCGGCGCGGGCCCCGGCCTGCACCAGGGCGGTGCCTGGGGGCCGCGTTAGCGCCCCGCACGGCCGGCACTGCCACGACGACCACAGCCCGCCCGGCGCCGTGGTCTCGTGGCAGTGCCGGCCACGGTCTAGCGCAGGGCGGCGCGGGTGCGCTCCAGCAGGCGGACCACCGAGGCGTCCGCGATCTCCTGGACCTCTTCGTAGTCGAACCAGCGCAGCTCCAGCGATTCCTCACTGATGGACTCACGCGCGCCGGCCGGGGCCACAGCCGCGTACTGCACATCCAGATGGACGGCGCACGGGGTGCTGTGCCGGTCCAGATTGACCGGCTCGGGCAGCAGCCGCAGGCCGGGGACGCCCGATTCCTCCGTCGCCTCGCGCAGCGCCGCGTCCGCCAGGGTCGGGTCGCCCGGCTCGCAGTGGCCGCCGGTCTGCAGCCACATCCGCAGCTTGCGGTGCAGGGTGAGCAGGACCTGCCGCCGTTCCGGGTCGATGATCAACGCGCTCGCGGTCAGATGACCGGCGGCGCACGCCTTCCACATGCCGTCCGGGTGCGCCGCGAGATGGGCGGCGTACTCGGCGCGCAGCTTGTCCTGCGCGCCGTCCGGCGCGGGCCACGCCTCCAGCACCCGCGCCGCGTCCTGGTGCAGGGAACTCACTTGGTGTCGTCCCCGCCCTTGTCCTTGCCGCCGTCCCCGTTCCCGTCGTCGCCGTCCTTCTCCAGACGCGGGCGGTCCTGCGACTCCTGGCCGTCCCGCGACTCCTGGCCGTCCTGCGAGGCCTCGCCCAGCATCCGGTCCAGCTCGGAGAAGTCCGGCTGCTCGTGGTGGACGAAACCGTCCGGGTCGTTCAGGTCCTCCGCCGTGGGCAGCAGGTCCGGGTGCGCCCACAGCGCCTCCCGCCCCGACACCCCGCGCGCGTCCGTCAGCGACGCCCACAGCCGGGCCGCGTCCCGCAGCCGGCGCGGCCGCAGCTCCAGACCGATCAGGGTGGCGAACGTCTGCTCCGCCGGGCCACCGGTCGCCCGGCGCCGCCGCAGCGTCTCGCGCAGCGCGGAGGCGGCCGGCAGGTGCGGCTCGGCGGCGGCGTGCACCACCGCGTCCACCCAGCCCTCCACCAGCGCCAGCGCCGTCTCCAGCCGGGCCAGCGCCGCCTTCTGCTGCGGCGTGTCCTCCGGCTGGAAGAGACCCTGCTGGAGCTTCTCCTGCAATTCCTCGGGCCGGCTCGGGTCCAGCTGCCCGACCAGGTCCTCCAGCTTCTCCGTGTCGACCTGGATACCGCGCGCGTACCCGTCCACCGCGCCGAACAGGTGCGAGCGCAGCCACGGCACGTGCGCGAACAGCCGCTGGTGTGCGGCCTCCCGCAGCGCCAGATACAGCCGTACCTCGTCCTGCGGGACCCCCAGGCCCGCACCGAACGCCGTCATATTGACCGGCAGCAGGGCCGCCTTGCCCGCCGGCGCCAGCGGCAGCCCGATGTCGGTGGAGCCCACCACCTCACCGGCCAGCACCCCCACCGCCTGCCCGATCTGGGTGCCGAACATCGCCCCGCCCATCGAGCGCATCATGCCCAGCAGCGGGCCCGCCATGGCCCGCATCTCCTCCGGCAGGACGTCGCTCATCGCCGCGCCCACGCGCTCCGCGACCGGGTCCACCAGCTCCTTCCACACCGGCAGGGTCGCCTCGACCCACTCGGCGCGGCTCCACGCCACCGCCGTGCCGGTCCCCGAGGGCAGCGCCGTGACCCCGTCCAGCCACAGGTCGGCCAGCCGCATGGCCTCCTCGACCTGCTCACGCTCGTGCCGGCCCACACTGGTGTCCTTCGAACCGTCGGCCGCGCCCTGCGCGACCGTCTGGCGCGCCACGTTCTGGGCCAGCTCCCAGTTGACCGGGCCGCCCTCGTAGGACAGCAGCTGTCCCAGCTGCTGGAACGCGGCGCCCAGATCCTGCGGGCTCATCTGGCCGCCCGCGCCCAGCGACCCGAACATCGCCGACAGCGGATCGCCGCCCGGCAGCTCGCCGCCGCCCTGGCCGTCCTTCTTCTTGCCGGGGTCGTCGTCGGGGTCATCCGGGAGGCCGAATCCGAAGGGGAAGTTACTCACGGGAATCCTCGGCTCTGTGTCGTCGGACGGAACCAACGTGCCTGAATCGCTGGTCTCTGCCTCCAGCCTAGACACCTCTCAGGCAGGATGGGGCCTGCGCACGTCGTACTGAAACAACCGCTGGAGAAGTCCTGTGAGTTCCCCGGAGCCAACCGTTCGCGCAGCGCGAAACGGCCCCAAGGCGCCGCTGACCGTCGCGGTCACCGGCGCCGCAGGCGGGGTCGGGGCGCTGCTCACCGAGCGGCTGCTGGCCACGCCGGACGTCCACCGTGTGCTGGCGCTCGATGAGCGCCTCGGGGACGCCAAGGGCGCCGAATGGCACACCCTCGACGTCCGCGACCCGGCCATCGCCGAGCTGCTGCGCACCCGTGGCATCTCGCGCGAGTCCGCCGAGCACGAAAGCCCGGTGGATGTCGTGGTCCACCTCGCGCTCGACCTCGACCTGGAGTCGGACCCCGCGATCCGTACCGCGTACAACGTGCGCGGCACCCAGACCGTGCTCACCGCGGCCGCCGCGGCGGGGGTGCGGCGGGTGGTGCTGGTCACCTCCGCCATGGTCTACGGGGCGCTGTCGGACAACGATCTGCCGCTCGCCGAGGACGCCGAACTGCGGGCCACGGCCGAGGCCACCTGTGTCGGGGACTTCCTGGAGATCGAGGACCTGGCCCGCCGCGCGCCGCGCGCCCACCCCGGGCTCAACGTCACCGTGCTGCGTCCCGCCGTCCTGGTGGGCGGCATGGACACGGCCCTCACCCGCTACTTCGAGTCGCCCCGGCTGCTGGTGGTGGCCGGCTCCCGGCCGCGCTGGCAGTTCTGCCACGTGCAGGACCTGGTGGGCGCGCTGGAGTACGCGGCGCTGGAGCGGGTCGAGGGCGAGCTGGCGGTGGGCTGCGACGGCTGGCTGGAGCAGGAGGAGGTCGAGGAGCTGACCGGTATCCGCCGCATGGAGCTGCCCCCGGCCGTCGCCCTGGGCGCGGCGGGCCGGCTGCACCGGCTGGGCCTGACCCCGTCCCCGGCCGGGGACCTGGCGTACACCATGCATCCGTGGGTGGTCAGCGGCAGCAAGCTGCACGAGGCGGGCTGGCGGCCCGAATGGACCAACGAGGAGGTGCTGGCCGAACTGCTCACCGAGGTGGCGGGCCGGCACACGGTGGCCGGCCGGCGGCTGGGCCGCAAGGACGCGGCGACCACGCTGGGCGCGGCCGGCGCCACCGTGGCGCTGGTCGGTACGGCCGCGCTGGTCCGCCGGGCCCGCAAGGCCCGCAGACGCTGACCGCCCGCGGCGGGCCGTGGTACGGCGTCCCGCCGCTCAGCCGCGCGTCGCCGCGTCGTCCGCCCCGGTACGAGCGGGGCGGTGGTGTGGCGCGGGAGCCTTGGTGTTGGGTGGGGGCCGGAAGCGCGTGCGTACGCGCGTGCGGATCCAGGAAGGCAGGCGAAGCCATCATGAGCTGGTCCGATCCGGTGCGGCTGCTCGCGGTACGCGAGGCGCCGCTGTCCGTCGACGAGGTGTTCGGGGCGGTGGGGGACGACGCCGCCGGCGGGACCGCGCTGTTCGTGGGGACGGTCCGCGACCACGACGGTCACCCGTCCGGCGCAGCCGTCACCGCTCTGGAGTACTCCGCCCACCCCGGTGCCGAGGCGGCCCTGCGCGCCGTCGCCGAGAAGGTGGTGGCCGACTTCCCGGTGCGGGCGCTGGCCGCCGTGCACCGCACCGGCCCGCTGGAGGTCGGTGACATCGCCGTGGTGGTGGCGGTCGCCTGTCCGCACCGGGCCGAGGCGTTCGCCGCCTGCCGCCGGCTGATCGACGACCTGAAGCGGGAGGTGCCGATCTGGAAGCGTCAGACGTTCGACGACGGCACCGACGACTGGGTGGGCGCGTGCGGATGATCACACGCCTGGGGGCGTGCGCTGCTCCAGTTGCGTAACCCCCGCGCTCCGCCGAGCGTTGTCTTGCCGAAGCATTCAGCGCTCGCCGAGGTGGGAGGTGGTCGGTCGTGGCCGTGCTGGTGTGGCTGCTGATCCCGGTCGCCGGTGGGCTGGTGGCCGGTGTGTGGGGCACCTGGGCCACCCGCCGCCAGACCGGCGTCGGGGGTATCGCGGACGCCGCCGGCGTCCGCCGCTATGACCGGTTCCGCTCCGCCATGGAGCGCTCCCCGATCCCGGTGTCCACCTTCCGCCCGGCCTCCGGGGAGCGGGCCCCGGCCGACGGCTGAGCGGCCCCTCACGTACTGTCAAGGCATGCCACGCCGCACCGCGACGCTGCTGACGTCCACTCTGCTGCTGATAGCTCTGCTGACCGCCGGAGTGCTGGTCAAGGTGCCCTACTCGGAGCTGTCGCCGGGGCCGACCGTCAACACGCTGGGCGACTACTCGGACGAGCCGGTGCTCAGCATCGACGGCCACGAGACGTACGAGGCCACCGGTCACCTCAACATGACCACTGTCCGGGTCACCGGGATCAACTACCGGATGAACCTGCTGGAGGCCATGGCCGGCTGGTTCGCCGACGACCGCGCCGTCGTCCCGCACCGCACCCTGTATCCGGACGATGTCAGCGCGGACGAGGTGGAGCAGGAGAACGCCGAGCAGTTCAGCCGCTCCCAGGAGAGCGCCAAGGTCGCCGCCCTCAACGAACTGGGTATCGACTTCACCACCCAGACCATCGTGGACTCGGTGGTCAAGGACAGCCCTTCCGAGGGCAAGCTGCACGCGGGCGACGCGATCGTGGCCGTGGACGGTACGAAGATCAGTGACCCGGGGCAGGTCGCCGAGGAGGTCACCAAGCACACGGCGGGCGAGGACGTGGTGTTCACCATCGTTCCCGCGGACGAGGCGGAAGCCGCCCGCGACGCCGGGCGGGAGCTGCCCTCGCAGACGCGGGACGTCACCATCACCACCGGCGGGGCGCAGGACGACGGGCGCGCCATCGTCGGGATCGTGGCCGGGGTCGCGCACACCTTCCCCTTCACCATCGACATCGAGCTGGCCGATGTCGGCGGTCCGAGCGCCGGGCTGATGTTCAGCCTGGGTCTCATCGACAAGCTGTCCCCCGAGGACCTCACCGGCGGCGCGTTCGTGGCCGGCACCGGGACCATCGACGACGCGGGGACGGTCGGCCCGATCGGCGGCGTCACCATGAAGACCATCGCGGCCCGGGACGCGGGCGCGGAGTACTTCCTGACCCCGAAGGACAACTGCGCGGCGGCCGCCGCCGACACGCCGGGCGGGCTCACCCTCGTGGAGGTCGAGAACCTCCAGGGCGCGCTGGACGCCCTGGAGCTGATCAGGACGGGCGACACGGACGCGCTGCCGCGGTGCGCGAAGGGCTGACACCCCCCTTCGCACCCCGCGGGCCGCGCCACCCGCCGCTGTTGTTACGGCTTTGTTATGACGCCGGGCGCCGGGCTCACTCCTCGAACGTCGCCGACAGCGCCTCCGCCAGGCCCGGTACGAGATCGGCGCCGGTCAGGACCTCGGTGTCGCTGTCCTTCTCCCGGAAGCGCAGCGCCGATTCACGGCCGCCGTCGCGCAGCACCGCGACCGTCATCCGGACCTCCTTGCGCTCGGGGTGTTCGGCCACCCAGCGCGTCAGCTCTTCCCCGGACAGCTCCTCGGGCACCTTCGCCTCGGCCGAGGCCGGCAGCATGAGCCGCTCCAGCGTCAGCGCGCATCCGGCCACCGCCCCGGGCCAGGCGATGGTCGCCAAGAACTCGTCCAGCGGCACGCCGTCCGGAAGTTCTTCCTGCTCAATGGGGGTGAGTTCGGCGCCCTCCGCGAGTTCGAGGCGGTCGGCGAGGCCCGGTTCGCTGGCGCGCAGCCGGGCGGTGTCGACGAGGGCGAAGAGCACCGCGGGCCGGTCCCACCCCAGTCCTGCGCTGTATTGGTCGATCTCCAGTACGGCCCGCGTCAGGGGGTTCGGGGCCGCGGGCATGTGGGGCGTGTTGTCCATGGGCATATCGTGCCTTCCCGGGCCCCGGAAACGGGAACCGAGTAAAGCTTGAGTAAGTTAGTTCAGTGGGCAACCCCTGGGCTGCCCGGCTTCATCCACCCGCGAATCTTTGAGGTGCGCACCTTGGCTTTCCAGATGCCGGACCGGGGCTCGGGCCGCCCCAGCGGTCCGAACGGGCCCAGAGGCCCCCGAGGTCCGGGCGGACGGGGGTTCAATCGCCCCTCCAAGGGCGCCCGGAGCCTGCTGATCACCGCCGCCATCCTGGCCGGTCTGGCCATTCTCTTCGCGATGTTCGCGGGGTTCTGGACCGATTGGCTGTGGTATAGGTCGGTCGACTACACCAGCGTCTTCCGTACCCAGCTGGTCACCCGGGTCGTGATGTTCGCGGCCTTCGGGATCCTCATGGCGCTGGCGGTGGGGCTGAACATCTGGCTGGCCCACCGGCTGCGCCCGCCGCTGAGCGCGATGTCGATGGAGCAGCAGAACCTCGACCGCTACCGGATGAGTATCGCCCCCTACAAGAAGTGGGTGCTGCTCGGGGTCGCGGTCCTGGTGGGTCTGATCGCGGGCGGTTCGGCATCCGGACAGTGGCGCACCTGGCTGCAGTTCGTCAACGGCACCTCCTTCGGGGTCACCGACCCGCAGTTCAACAAGGACGTGTCGTTCTTCGCGTTCGACCTGCCGTTCTACCGCTTCCTGATCGGCTTCGGCTTCGCCATCGTCGTGGTGTCGCTGATCGCCGCCGCCCTCGTGCACTACCTGTACGGCGGGCTGCGGGTGACCACCCCGGGCAACCGGATCACCCCGGCGGCCACCGGGCACCTGTCCGTGCTGCTGGGCCTGTTCGTGTCGCTGAAGGCGGTCGCGTACTGGTTCGACCGCTACGGTCTGGCGCTCAAGGGCGGCGACTTCCGGGACAACGCCGGCTGGACGGGCCTGCGCTACGTCGACGCCAACGCGTACCTGCCGGCCAAGACCATCCTGACGATCATCGCCGCCATCTGCGCGGTGCTGTTCTTCGCGACCCTGTGGCGCCGGGTGTGGCAGCTGCCGGTGCTGGGTCTGGGTCTGCTGGTGCTGTGCGCCGTGCTGATCGGCGGCGTCTACCCGGCGCTGGTGCAGCAGTTCCAGGTCAAGCCGAACGAGCAGGCCAAGGAGATGCCGTACATCCAGAAGCATCTGGATGCCACCAAGCAGTCCTACGACATCGACGACGCGCAGCTGCAGGACTACACCGGCATCAGCGACGCCGAGCCGGAGACGCTGCGCGGCGCCGTGACCGCCACGGCCAGCATCCGCCTGCTGGACCCGAGCGTCGTCTCGCCCGCGTTCCAGCAGATCCAGCAGGTCCGCGGGTACTACCAGTTCCCGGCGACCCTGGACGTGGACCGCTACCCGAACGCGGACGGCAGCGAGACGGACACCGTCATCGGTCTGCGTGAGATGAACGTCAACAACGTTCCGGAGCGGAACTGGATCAACGACCACTTCCGCTACACCCACGGCTTCGGCGTGGTGGCCGCCAGCGGCACCGACGTGCTCAGCAACGGCCAGCCGGACTTCATCGAGCAGGACCTGCCCCCGCAGGGTGACCTCGGTGAGTACGAGCCGCGCATCTACTACGGCGAGTACACCACCCAGTACTCGATCGTGGGTGGCCCGCAGCAGGAGATCGACTACGCCGGCGAGGACGGCGAGGTCGAGTACAGCTACACCGGGGACTCCGGTGTGCCGCTGGACAACTACTTCAAGCGTGCCGCGTACGCGCTGACCATGAGCGAGCCGCAGATCCTGTACTCCGGGGCGATCGGCGACGGCTCGCGCATCCTGTACAACCGCACGCCCAAGGAGCGCGTCCAGGCGGTCGCGCCGTGGCTGACGATCGACGGCGACCCGTATCCCGCGGTCGTCGACGGCCGGGTCATGTGGATCGTGGACGCGTACACCACGACCAACGGCTACCCGTACGCCTCGCGCACCACTCTGGGTGAGGCCACGGAGACCTCGCTGACCGACGAGCGCGGTCAGGTCGTCGCCCAGGAGAACCGGGTCAACTACATCCGCAACTCGGTCAAGGCCACGGTCGACGCGTACAACGGTGAGGTCACCATGTACGAGTGGGACCAGGACGACCCGGTGCTCAAGACCTGGATGAAGTCCTTCCCGGGCACGGTGGAGCCGCGTTCGGAGATCAGCGACGACCTGATGGACCACCTGCGGTACCCGCAGGATCTGTTCAAGGTCCAGCGCGATCTGCTCCAGCGCTTCCACGTGGACACCGCCTCGCAGTTCTACAGCGGTTCCGAGCGCTGGCAGGTGCCGGACGACCCGACCCACCGCGGTCAGTCGGTGCCGCCGTACTACCTGAGCATGAAGATGCCGGACCAGGACGAGCAGACGTTCTCCCTGACCACCACCTTCACGCCGCTCGGCCGTGACACGCTCGCGGCGTACATGGCGGTGGACGCCGACACCAGGAGCGACGAGTACGGGACGATGAGAATCCTCACGCTGCCGTCGAACACGACGGTGTGGGGTCCGCAACAGGTGCAGAGCCGCTTCAACTCGGACCCGACCATCGCGCAGGAGATCAACCTGCTCCAGCGCGGTGACTCGGAGATCGAGTACGGCAACCTGCTGACCGTGCCGCTGGAAGGCGGGCTGCTGTACGCCGAGCCGGTGTACGTGCGCGGTGCCGGCACCAACTATCCGCTGCTGCGGAAGGTGCTGGTGACCTACGGCGAGCAGACCGCGTTCGAGGACACGCTGGACGAGGCGCTGGACGTGGTGTTCGGGGTCGCCGAGCCCACGCCGCCGTCGGAGGAGCCGCCGCCGGAGGAGGGCGAGGAGACGCCTCCGCCGCCCAGCGGTGGGACCGCCGAGGAGCTGGTGCAGCAGGCTCAGGACGCCTATGAGGAGGGCCAGACGGCACTCCAGAACGGCGACTGGGCGGCGTACGGCGAGGCGCAGGCACGTCTGGAGGAGGCGCTGAACGAGCTGGAGCAGCTGCAGTCCGGCGACTCCGCGGCGCGGAACGAGGACGAGGAGCAGACCGACGGCTAGCCGGCGGTGAAGGAGCGTCTCCACCCCGTGGTAGTGTTCTACTTGTTCCCGCAAGGGGGCAAAGAAACACAAAACGGCGCGGGGTGGAGCAGCTCGGTAGCTCGCTGGGCTCATAACCCAGAGGTCGCAGGTTCAAATCCTGTCCCCGCTACTGCCTGAGGGCCCGGGAACCAGAAATGGTTCCCGGGCCCTCTTCGTTGTTGTGCGACGGCACTTGGGGCGCGTGCGGGTGCGACCGGCGCGCGTCGTACGCCAATTGTTCCTCCATGGCTGGTCAAGGCTGGTCAACTCGCTGTGTCGTTGCGGCCGTTCTGTCAGTGCTTGACGGCATACTGCGTGACGACGGACCGATGCATCCGGATTCGCTCCCAACTCCACTCCTGCTGAGGCGTTTGGATGTATCCATATCGGGAAGTCGACAAAACGCTCAAGTGACTTCACTGGCTGCGGTATACCAGGTGTACGCAGGTTTCAGGTGGTGCGATTATGGACCTTATGGGGGACAAGGCAGGGTTCGAGAGCAGCCATGCGGCCGCGCTGGAGGGCGCGCGGCTGCTGCGCTTGGGCGAGCTGGAAACCGCTGAGCCGCGCCTGCGGGCCGCGGCGGCGGAGGGGGAGCGATCGGCCGCCAACAATCTCGGCGTGCTGCTCGCCCAGTCCGGGCGGGCGGACGAGGCCGCCGAGTGGTGGCGGATCGCGGCCGTCGCGGGTTCGGCACCGGCCGCGCACGCGCTGGGCCGGCACCACCGCGAGCGCGGCGACGAGACGGCGGCCGAGTTCTGGCTGCGGCAGGCGGCCGAGAGCGGCCACGCCTCGGGCGCGTTCGCGCTGGCCGCGCTGCTGGACCACCGGGGCGCGGCGGAGGCGGCGCGCTGGTTCCGGATGGCCGCCGAGCGCGGGCACCGGGAGGGCGCCTACCGCTACGCCACGCTGCTGGCGCGGGCCGACGGCGGCCCGGCCGCCGAGCCGTGGTTCCGGCAAGCGGCGGCGCGCGGGCACCGGGGCGCGGCGCTGCGGCTGGGCGCGCTGCTGGAGGCGGACGGCGCGCTCGCCGAGGCGGGCCGCTGGTACCAGGAGGCGGCCGAGGCCGGCGAGGCGAAGGCGGCCAGTGCGCTGGGCTTCCTGCTGCGGGACGCCGACGAGGCCGACGGTGCCGAGCAGTGGTGGCGGCGCGCGGCCCGCGACGGTGACGGCCCGGCGGCCAACGCGCTGGGCGCGCTGCACGCCGAGCGTGGCGAGCGCCAGGAGGCGCAGCGCTGGTACCGGGCGGCGGTCGAGGCCGGCGACATGAACGGCGCCTTCAACCTGGCGCTGCTCAGCGTCGAGGCCAACCGCATGGCGCAGGCCGAGCAGTGGTACCGGCGGGCCGCGTACGCGGGCCACCGGGAGGCGGCCAACGCGCTGGCCGTGCTGCTGCTGCAGCGCGGCGACGCGGCCGGTGCGGAGCCGTGGTTCTCCAAGGCGGCGGAGGCGGGCAGCGTCGACGCCGCGTTCAACCTGGGCATCCTGCACGCCGGGCGCGGCGAGACGGCCCTGGCGCGGCGCTGGTACGAGCAGGCGGCGGCGGCCGGGCACGCGGAGGCGGCGCTGCAGATCGCGGTCGGTCTGCTGCGTCCCGGCTCCTCGGAGGCCGATCTGCGGCGTGCCGAGGAGCAGTTGCGGGTGGCGGCGGACGGCGGGAGTGTGGAGGGCGCGTTCCGGCTGGCGGTGCTGCTGGAGCGGCGCGCGCTGCGCGCGGCCGGGCCGGAGCAGGACGCGGAGCCGGGCGCTGCCGAGCCGGGTGCGCGGCCGGGCACCGAGCACGAGGAGTGGTACGAGCGGGCGGCCGAGCGCGGCCACCGGCGCGCGCAGGTGCGGCTGGGCATGTGCGCGGCGGGGCGGGGCGACGTGGTGACGGCGGCCCGCTGGTACCGGGCGGCTGCGGAGGCCGGCAGCCGCAACGGCGCGTTCAACCTGGGCCTGTTGCTGGCCAGGGAGGGCAGCGAGCCGGAGGCGGCGCTGTGGTGGACGCGGGCGGCGGAGGCCGGCCACGGCCGCGCCGCGCTGCGCCTGGCCCTGCTGGCGTCGCGCAGGGGCGACCTGGACGCGGGCGGTATCTGGTGCACCCGCGCGATGGAGCTGGGCCCGCCGGAGGTCGCGGAGCGCGCCGCCCGCCTGCGGGAGGCGCTGCGCCAGGAGCTGACGGCCTGACGGCCGGGGCCGGCGGACCGGGCGGTGGCCCGATCCGCCGGCCCTCACCGGCCCTGACCGAGGCGCGTCGGTGCGTCACGGGTTGGGCGGAGGGCCGCCTCGTCCCGGCGTGTGACGGGGCAGGTACGGGCCGGCACCCGTCGATGGCCGGCCCGGGCATCAGGCGCCATGGGGCGCTGATCGTTCCGGGTCCGGGCACCGGGCTGCGTCGGCGCGTGTGGTCCCGTGGGGTCCGTGATGGCACCGTCGGCCCGGCGGTTCAGTAGCGGGCGTCCAAGGCGTCCACCAGGCGGCGCAGTTCGCGGGCACCGCGCCGGGACATCGCGGCCAGCACCGTGTCGAGCCGCTCGCGGGCCTCCCAGGGGTCACCGCAGCAGGCCCACTCGGTGCACAGGCCGGTCTCGTACAGGTCCCACTGGCGCCGGTCCGGGTGCCGGACGAAGTCCCGCCAGCGTTCCCACGCCCGGCCGGCCGAGCCCGGCCACAGGCGGGCGTCCCGGCGTTCCACCCGGCGTATCTCGGCGAGCGCGGACCCGGAGAGTCCAGGGATCGTTCTCTCGCGGTCTCCCGGCCGGGGACGGCGCGGAAGACCGGCGCGGACCCGGCCCGGCCGGCTACGCGGCATCCGCCTCGCTGGTGATCGTCATACCGGTCATCCTCGCAGATGCGGGAGAATGGCGGGGTGGGTGAGTTCGCCGTTGCCGCAGACGAGGTCCGGATCGCGTATCAGGTGTCCGGCGCCGGGGAGCCGCTGGTACTGCTCGCCGGGCAGTCCAACAGCCATCAGTGGTGGGACTCGGTGCGCGCGGACTTCGCCGCCGCGCACCGTACCGTCACCCTCGACTGGCGCGGGACAGGTGACAGTGACAAGCCCGATGTGCCGTACAGCACCCGGGGGTTCGCCGGTGATGTGATCGCCGTGCTGGACGCGCTCGGCATCGGACGGGCCCACGTGTACGGGACATCCATGGGCGGCCGGGTGGCCCAGTGGATGGCGGCGGCGTACCCGGACCGGGTGCGGTCGCTGGTGCTGGGCTGCACCTCGCCCGGCGGGCCGCACGCCGTGGAGCGCGGCAACGACGTACGCCGCTCGCTGGCTCAGGGCACCCCCGCCGAGATCCGGCGCGCGCTCATCGACCTGATGTACACCCCCGGCTGGACGGCCGCCCACCCCGGTCCGTACGCGACGCTCGGCGACGGCGCCATGCCCGGGTACGCCAGGCGGCGCCATCTGCTGGCCAGCAACGGGCACGACGCCTGGGACGCGCTGCCCGCCATCGGCGCGCGCACGCTCGTCCTGCACGGCACCGAGGACCGGTTCAACCCCGTGGCCAACGCCCCGCTGCTCGCCGGCCGGATCCCCGGGGCCCGGCTGGAGCTGATCGAGGGAGCGCGGCACGCCTACTTCGAAGAGTTCTCGGCCATCTCCTCGCCCTTGGTGCTGGACTTCCTGCGCTCCGGGGACGACGCGGGCGCGTCGTAACCGCGCAGCGGCACCTGGCGGATGAACCAGGCGAGCACGAATCCGGCCGCCGCGATCACCGCCGCCCACCAGAAGGTGGCGGTCACGCCTTCCGTCACCGCCCGCTGGAAGATCTCGCGGGACTGCTCCCGCAGGGACTTCAGCAGTTCGGGGGTCATCTGGGTGACGTCGGAGCCGAGTTCTCCGGCGTTGCCGGTGACGTGCGAGGTGTAGACGGCGCCGAGCAGGGAGACGCCGAGCGAACCGCCCATGTTGCGCAGGAAGGTCACCGCGCCGGTCGCCGCGCCGACATCCTTCGCGGGGGCGCTGTTCTGGGCGATCAGCGTGGTGGTCTGCATCAGGCAGCCCATGCCCAGGCCCATCAGCACCATGTACAGGGCGACGGTGGTCTTGGAGGTGTCCGTGCCGATGGTGGTGAACAGCAGCAGGGCCACCGCCATCAGGGCGGTGCCCGCGATCGGCAGCGCGCGGTAGCGGCCGGTTCTGCTGATGAGCTGGCCGCCGGCCAGGGACATCACCATCGCGGCGATCATCATCGGCATGAGCAGCAGCCCGCTGTTGGTGGCGGAGGAGCCCTGGACGAACTGCTGGTACTGCGGCAGGAACGTCACCCCGCCGAACATCACGAAGCCGACGACCAGGGCGAGTGTCCCGGCGAGGGAGAAGTTGCGGCTGGTGAACACCGACAGCGGCATCACCGGCTCGGCGGCCCGGCGTTCCACCGTGACGAAAGCGGCGAAGGCGAGCACGGTCAGCGCCGCGAGCCCGAGAATCTGCGGGGAGCCCCAGGCGTACTCGGTGCCGCCCCAGCTGGTGATGAGCACCAGGGCCGTGATCCAGGTGGTGAGCAGCGCCGCGCCGCTCCAGTCGATACGGGGGCGGGCCGCGCCGGTGGCGGCGGCGCCGCGCGGCAGCCGGGCCAGGGTGAGCCAGCAGACCACGAGGGCGACCAGGCCCAGCGGGAGGTTCACGTAGAAGGCCCAGCGCCAGCTGAAGTTGTCGGTGATGAAGCCGCCGACCAGCGGGCCGCCGATCATGGCCACCGGCATGACGGCCATCATCATGCCCTGGTACTTGCCGCGTTCGCGCGGCGGCACGATCTCGGCGATGACGGCCAGTACGCCGACCATCAGGCCGCCGGCGCCCAGGCCCTGGAGGGCGCGGAAGGCGATCAGCTCGGCCATGTTCTGGGCGGCGCCGGCCAGCACGGAACCGATGAGGAAGATCACCACGGCGGTGACGAAGGTGATCCGGCGGCCGTAGAGGTCGCCGAGCTTGCCCCACAGGGGGGTGGCGGCGGTGGAGGCCAGCAGGTAGCCGGTGGTGACCCAGGCGAGATGGTTGAGCCCGCCGAGGTCGCCGACGATGGTGGGCAGCGCCGGGGCGACGATCATGTTGTCGAGCATCGCCAGCGTCATGGCGATGATCAGACCACTCATCGTGAGCATGATCTCGCGGGGTGTGAAGGAGGGTGCCGCGGGGGTTTCCTGGGGCGTGGGTGAAGCCATGAGGGTGGTCCGTCCAGCCGACTCGCACTTACCGGTCGGTCAGTAAGTTAGCCGAGGCCGATAGGGTGTGCAACAGGCGTTCGGGCAAGGTGCCGGTAAAGAAGCGGCGAAGGGCGGTAGTCATGGCAGGCGCGGGGCGCCGGTCGGGGCAGGACACCAAGGCCAGGATCCAGGAGGTCGCCCTGGACCTCTTCACCGAGCGCGGCTACGAAGCCACCTCGATGCGGGAGATCGCCGAACGGCTCGGCATCACCAAGGCCGCCCTGTACTACCACTTCACGAACAAAGAGGACATCGTCGTCTCGCTCCTCAGCCGGCAGCTGGCCGCCGTCGACGAGCTCATCGACTGGGCGGGCAAGCAGCCGCGCGGCCCCGAGCTGCGCCGCGAGGTCATCGAGCGCTGGAGCGCGCTGACCGCCCGGCAGGGTGTGCGGATGTTCCGCTTCGCCATGGCCAACCAGCACACCCTGCGCGAGCTGAAGCCGGGCCGTGAGGGCATGTTCCAGCGCTTCCAGCTGCTGTTCGACGCGGTCACCGACCCGGACGCCCCCCTGGAGGAGCAGTTGCGCACCCGGCTCGCGCTGCTGACCGTGCAGATGAGCATGATGGCGGGCCGGGACCTGGACGCGACGGACGAGGAGCTCGCGGAGGCGGCCCGCAAGCTCTCCCTGGACCTGCTCGGCCTGCGGGCCGGCCCCGGCGACTGTCCGGCCGATCACGTGACCGCTCCGGGGCCGACTCATTGATGTGGTCATGGGACGGGGTGATCCGCGTGATGCCGAGTGGGAACGGCTGCGGCCGTTCCTGCCGGTCGGCAACAGGCGTCGTAGACCGGTGACGGGACCACCGGCAGGTGACCGACGGGATTCCGCACCGGGTGCGCACCGCGGTGCGGTGGCGTGACCTGCCCGAACGGTTCGGTCCATGGAAGACCGTCCAGGAACGCCGACGCCGACCGCTCCGGTTCCGCCTCGGCCGCCAACGTGAACTCCGCACCCGGACGCATCCAGTGATCGGTTCCCCACGGCTCGACCCACAGGCGGAGCATGCCGCTGCCCTCGTGCTCAAGCTCGCACCCTGGCCAGCGGCATGACCGCCGCATGAGACCTATCCGGCCGGGACGAACTCGTCGGTGACGTTGCCGACGTGGTCGGGCTCCTCCACCACATCGAGGTGCAGTTCCGGGTTGCCCTCGGAGAAGTCCAGCTGGGACAGCTCGACCCACACCACGTTGGGGCTCGTGGTGGACTCGTAGAAGTACCGGCGCTCGGTGAGGTCGGCGACGGTGCGCCAGCGGGTGGTCGAGATGTTCGGCCGCACCTCGTCCGCCGTGCCGAACGGGGCGGAGGCGTTGCGGATCACGCTGAACATGTACGCCGCGGCTTGGCGCGCGTCCGAGGTGCTCGGAAGCTGCGCGGAGTAGTAAGCGGCGCGGGCGAAGCGGTCCGGCGAGTCGACGCCACCCGGCAACGGCTGGTCGCCGCCGAGACCTTCGTAACGCTCCTTCAGCTCCAGCTGCTGCTCGTACCACGGGGAGTTCGCCATCACGGTGTACTGCTTGCCCTCGTGCACGACGGCCTTGCCGTCGCGGAACTCAATGATGGCCGAGTTGCCGTCCTTGTCCGCGAGCGAGAGGTGGCCGGTCCCGGGCTTGCCTCCGAGGTCCTTCGGGATGAGCTGGATGTTGTCCTTCTCGATTCTCTTCACCGCGTCGGCGACGTTGTCGAAGCAGTCGAGCAGGCACTGGATCGCCCAGTAGAGCTCCAGCCCGGGGCGTGACGGGTCGCGGTCGCCGTAGTCCGATTCGGAGAGGTACAGCCCGCTGACCTGGAACCCCGCCTCGTTGACGCCGTCGACGGCGGCCTCGCGGTACATGAGCGCGACGACGCTGCCGAACTGCGAGGTCCAGGTGAAGTTGCCCGGCAGCGTGGGGGTGCTGGGCATGCTCTGGCGCTCCACACCGCGCGGGCGCACCGCCAGGATCGTGTCCGTCTCCTGGTACCAGTCCATGCTCCGCGCGACCAGGACGTTGCCCTTGGCGGGGCCGCCTTGCGCCATGCGGGAGTGACCTTGCGATGACCAGAGGATTCGTGTGCACATGGTGGGAATTGTGGGCGCCAGATGGTGGCTCGGGTGGTCGACCCGACCGATGTTCACTCAATCGGTTCTGGGCTCGCACGGCTCCGGGCGCGGGGCGTAGACGCGTGTCCCCAGGACGTCTGTGGGCGACGGGTGACAGCCGAAGCGACCCCCATGGGAATCGGTCGGGGCACCCCCGCCCGATGTCCACGCCAACGTCCCGGGACAACACACCTAGCAGCTGAGGTCGGCCGCCGGCAGCGTGCCGTCCCCAAAGTAGGCGTTCACCGCTTCGTCGGCACACGGCACCGGGGTCAGGCCGTCCGCGCCGCGCCCGTAGACACCGTGTGCGCGCAGCTCGGCGGTGAGCAGCCGGGAGCCGGTCAGCCGCTCGTGCAGGGCCACCCCGCCCGGGTACGGGGTGTTGACATCGCCGCGTGCCTGGAGCATCAGCAGCTCCACGTCGTTCCCGATGGCGACCTTCTCGCCGCGCGGCTCCGCCCAGAAGGCGCAGGCGGAGACGGCGCCCGCGACCGGGGCGAACACCGGCTCGGTGGCGCGCCGCTCCTCGATGCTGCGCCAGTACTCCTCGGCTTCGCGCGGGAAGCCGCCGGCCGGCCAGCCTGGGTCGGCGCACATGGTGAAGCTCGGCACCGCGAAGATCTCGTCGAGGTCCGGGGAGTTCAGGAGCGCGAGCCACATCTCCAGCTCCGGCCCCATTTCGACGGACTCGCCGGCGGCCGCACGCGCCAGATCGCGGGCGGCCGCGGCCAGCAGCGGGTCGTGCTCCTCGTTCTGGGAGAGCTGCCGCACGACGAGCCGCAGCGTTGCGGCGTCCACCCGGTAGGCGCCCACGGTGAACGGGGTCCGCTCCGCGTGCTCCAGGACTTCCCGCAGGACGCGCGCCGTCTCCGGCTCCAGCGCCGCCTCGGCGGATGCGCCGGCGTCCCTCAGCAGTTCGTACTGGGTCGCGGCCGGATCGGTGGAGCTGTCCAGCACGATCCGGCCCGCCCGGTCCGGGAACAACTGGGTGTAGACGGCGCCCAGATCGGCGCCGTAGGAGACTCCGTAGAACGACAGCTCGGACCGGCCGAGCGCCGCGCGGATCACGTCCATGTCGCGGGCGACGGCGGCGGTGGTGCCGTGCGGCAGCAGGGTCGCGTTGTCCCCGTGCTCCTGGCAGCGGCGGGCGGTGTCCTCGGCGGCGGACACCGCGCGGTCGAAGTCGGCGCGTGGTGTGGTCCGTTCCGGGATCTCGCGCGGCTCACCCGGTGTGCAGTCGAGCGGGGTGCTGGCGCCGGTGAACCGGGGGTCGAAGCCGATCAGGTCGTAGCCGTCGGCCGCGTCCCCCAGCGTTTCGCGCAGCCACAGCGGAAGGTCGAGCCCCGGGCCGCCGGGGCCGCCCGGGTTGCTCAGCAGGACACCCCGGTCCGCCGTGTCACCGGCGCCCTCCAGCCGGGAGAGGGCCAGCGTGATGGTGGCCCCGTCCGGATCGGCGTGGTCCAGCGGAACGGTCAGTTCCGCGCAGGTGCCGCCGGCCCGCGTCAGATGTGCGTAGCCGTCGGGGCAGGCGCCCCAGCGCACTTCCTGCTCCTCGAAGGCGGTGAGCGGGGAGGGGGCCGCCGCCCCGGTGGCGCAGGCCGTGCCGGCCAGGGCCAGTGCGGCCAGCGCCAGGCACAGCGTGGCGGCCTTGGTGGTTCGCATGGGTGGTCAGGTCCTCTCCTGTGTCGAGATGGGTCCGTTCGATTCCTCCGGTCGGATCCGGAGGGCCGATCGGCCCACTCGACGCTAGGAGCAAGTCGATCACCGCGGCAGGGGGCGGCCCGGTGCGTTCCCCGGGGGCTAACCCCCGGGAGCGGCTGCTCCGCCCGCCGCTTCGAAGGCCCCCGACGCCAGCCGGTGCAGCAGGGCCGCCGTCGTCTCGCGGTCCGGCGCGGCGCCCGGCCGCACCAGGCGCGGGGTGGAGTTCAGCAGGCCGAAGACCGCGTGGACGGCCGTCCGCGCCTCCGCCTCGGCCAGGCCGGGATGCACCTCGCGCACGATCTCCACCCACAGTTCCACGTACTGCCGTTGAAGCTGCCGCACCTGTTTGCGGTCCGCCTCCGGCACCCGGTTCAGCTCCCGGTCGTGCAGGGTGATCAGCGCCCGGTCGTCCAGCGCGAAGTCGATGTGCCCGGCGATCAGCGCGTCCAGTGCCTCGCGGGGCGGCAGCCCGGCCGCCCTGGCCTCGGCCACCCGCTGCCGTCCGCCGTCCCGCAGCCGGCTGCTGATGCCCACCAGCAGCTCGGTGAGCATGGCCTCCTTGCCGGCGAAGTGCCGGTACAGCGCCGGTCCGCTGATGCCGACCGCCGCCCCTATCTGGTCGACCCCGATGCCGAGGAAGCCGTGCTCGGCGAAGAGCCGGGACGCCTCGCGCAGGATCTGTTCTCTGCGGGTTCCGGCGGGTCCGGCGTGCGTGTTCATGGATCCGATTGTAGACAGTCCGGTTAGCGAGCGTTAACCTGACGCTCGGCACACCATTCCGCACAGCTGGTAAGGGAGGCCGAGCGATCATGCGGCAGGCACAGACTCCGCAGGCACCGGTGCTCACCAGCGCCGCAGACCCCGCCTCGGCGGCGTACGGCGCCAACGAGGCCGCCCACCGGGAGCTGGCCGCCCGGCTCCGCGAGAAACTGGCCACCGCCCGGCTCGGCGGCGGCGAACGCGCACGCGCGCGGCACACCGCCCGCGGCAAGCTGCTGCCCCGCGACCGGGTGGACGCCCTCCTGGACCCCGGTTCGCCCTTCCTGGAACTGGCCCCCCTCGCCGCCGACGGCATGTACGACGGGCAGGCCCCCGCCGCCGGGGTGATCGCCGGCATCGGGCGGGTCTCGGGACGGCTGGCCGTCATCGTCGCCAACGACGCCACCGTCAAGGGCGGCGCGTACTTCCCGATGACGGTCAAGAAGCATCTGCGCGCCCAGGAGATCGCCCTGGAGAACCGGCTCCCGTGCCTGTATCTCGTCGACTCCGGCGGCGCGTTCCTGCCGATGCAGGACGAGGTCTTCCCCGACCGCGACCACTTCGGCCGGATCTTCTACCACCAGGCCAGGCTGTCGGGCGCGGGCATCCCGCAGATCGCCGCCGTGCTCGGCTCCTGCACGGCCGGCGGCGCCTACGTCCCGGCCATGAGCGACGAGGCCGTCATCGTCCGCGACCAGGGCACCATTTTCCTGGGCGGCCCGCCCCTGGTGAAGGCCGCCACCGGCGAGGTCGTCACCGCCGAGGAACTGGGCGGCGGCGACGTCCACACCAAGACCTCCGGCGTCACCGACCACCTCGCCGAGAACGACGCCCACGCGCTGCGCATCGTCCGCAGCATCGTCTCCACCCTCCCCGCCGCGCCCGCGCCGCCCTGGGAGGTCACCGCGCCCGAGCCGCCGGCCGTCGACGAGGAGGGCCTGTACGGGGTGGTCCCCGCGGACCCGCGCACCCCCTACGACGTGCGGGAGGTCATCGCCCGGCTGGTGGACGGCTCCCGCTTCCACGAGTTCAAGGAACGCTACGGCCCCACCCTGGTCACCGGATTCGCCCGCATCCACGGCCACCCGGTCGGCGTCATCGCCAACAACGGCATCCTGTTCTCCGAATCCGCCCAGAAGGGCGCCCACTTCATCGAACTGTGCGACCAGCGCGGCATCCCGCTGCTGTTCCTGCAGAACATCTCCGGCTTCATGGTGGGGCGGGCGTACGAGGCCGGCGGCATCGCCAAGCACGGCGCCAAGATGGTCACCGCCGTCTCCTGCGCCCGCGTCCCCAAACTCACCGTCGTCATCGGCGGCAGCTACGGGGCCGGCAACTACTCGATGTGCGGCCGGGCGTACAGTCCGCGCTTCCTGTGGATGTGGCCCGGCGCCAAGATCTCCGTGATGGGCGGCGAACAGGCCGCCTCCGTCCTGGCCACCGTCAAGCGCGACCAGCTGGCCGCGCGCGGCGAGGAATGGCCGGAGGCCGAGGAGGAGGCGTTCAAGGAGCCGATCCGGGCCGGCTACGAGGCCCAGGGCAACGCCTACTACGCCACCGCCCGGCTGTGGGACGACGGCGTCATCGACCCGCTGCAGACCCGTACGGTCCTCGGCCTGGCGCTCACCGTGTGCGCGGGTGCCCCGCTGGGCGAGCCCGGCTACGGCGTCTTCCGGATGTGAATGAGGGAGCAGCAGTGGCAGCGAACGTGATGATGGAGAGCGTGCTGGTCGCCAACCGGGGCGAGATCGCGGTGCGGATCATCCGCACCCTGCGCCGGCTGGGCATCCGCGCCATCGCCGTGTACAGCGACGCGGACGCCGGGGCCCGGCACGTGCGGGAGGCGGACACGGCGGTACGCATCGGCCCGGCCCCGGCCGCCGACAGCTATCTGTCGATCGAGGCGCTGCTGGCGGCGGCGCGCCGCACCGGGGCCGCGGCCGTCCACCCCGGCTACGGCTTTCTCGCCGAGAACGCCGCCTTCGCGCGGGCCGTGACCGCCGCCGGGCTCACCTTCGTGGGCCCGCCGGCCGAGGCGATCGCGCTGATGGGCGACAAGATCCGTGCCAAGGAGACGGTCGCGGCGGCCGGGGTCCCGGTGGTGCCCGGCGCCTCGGGGGCCGAACTGGCCGCCGCCGCCCGCAAGCTGGGCATGCCGGTGCTGCTGAAGCCGTCGGCGGGCGGCGGCGGCAAGGGCATGCGGCTGGTGCGCGACGAGGCCCGCCTTGAGGAGGAGATCGGCGCCGCCCGGCGGCAGGCGCTGGCCGCCTTCGGCGACGACACCCTGCTGGTGGAACGCTGGATCGACCGGCCGCGCCACATCGAGATCCAGGTGTTCGCGGACGACCACGGCAACGTCGTCCACCTCGGCGAACGCGAGTGCTCCCTCCAGCGCCGCCACCAGAAGATCATCGAGGAGGCGCCCAGCCCGCTGCTGGATCCGGCCACCCGCGCCGCCATGGGCGAGGCCGCCGTCGCCGCCGCCCGCTCCTGCGGCTACCGGGGCGCGGGCACGGTGGAGTTCATCGTCCCCGGCGCCGACCCCGGCGCGTACTGCTTCATGGAGATGAACACCCGCCTGCAGGTCGAGCACCCCGTCACCGAACTCGTCACCGGGATCGACCTGGTGGAGTGGCAGCTGCGGGTCGCCGCCGGGCAGCCGCTGCCGCTGGACCAGGATCGGATCACGCTCACCGGGCACGCGGTGGAGGCCCGGCTGTGCGCGGAGACGCCGCGCGTCGCGCAGGACGCGGACGGGCGGCGGCACGTGGACTTCCTGCCCTCGGCCGGGCGGGTGCTGCTGCTGCGCGAGCCGGCGGGGGAGGGGGTACGGGTGGACTCCGGGCTGCGCGCGGGCGCCGGCGGCGAGGTCGGCACGGCGTACGACCCGCTGCTCGCCAAGATCATCGCGTACGGCCCCGACCGGGCCGCCGCGCTGGGCCGGCTGCGGGCCGCGCTGGGTGCCACGGTGGTGCTGGGCGTGGACACCAACGCCGGCTTCCTGCGCCGGCTGCTGGCCGACGAGCGGGTGGTGGCGGGCGCACTGGACACCGGGCTGGTGGACGCGGACGCTGCGGAGCTGGTGCCGCAGGAGGTGCCGCGGGAGGTGTACGCGGCGGCGGCGCTGCTGGCGCACGCCGCGCTGGAGCCGGCCCCGGATCCCGGCACCGGCTGGAGCGACCCGTTCGCCGCGCCGTCCGGGTGGCGGCTGGGCGCCGAACCGGCCTGGACACCGCATCCGCTGCGGGTGCCGGGGCGGGAGCCCGTCACGGTGCGCGTGCGCCCCGGCGAGGTACGGATCGGGGACGCCGACCCCGTGCCCGCCCGGCTGCTGTCGGCGCCCGGCGAGGCGGACGTCCACCTCGAATATGAGGGGTACACGTATCACTTCGCGTACGCCGACGGATGGCTCGGCCGGGACGGGGACAGCTGGCAGCCGCGCCCCTACGACGCGCTGGCCGCCGCGGCGCGCGGCGGTACCGAGGCCGGCGCCGACGCCCTCACCGCGCCGATGCCCGGCACCGTCACCGTCGTCAAGGCGGCGGCCGGCGACGAGGTGAGCGCCGGGCAGACCCTGCTGGTCGTCGAGGCCATGAAGATGGAACACCTCATCACCGCCCCGCACGCCGGCACCGTCACCGCCCTCGACGTCACCGCCGGCAGCACCGTCGCCATGGACCAGGTGCTGGCCGTCGTCGCCGCCCACCAGGACGAGGAGACCCCGTGACCGGCGAACTCCCCATGCGCGTCCCCGACGCGGGTCTGCCCGCCCGCGTCCGCATCCACGAGGTGGGCCCCCGGGACGGCCTGCAGAACGAGAAGACGATCGTCCCCGTCGCCGTCAAGGCCGAGTTCATCCACCGGCTGGCCGACGCCGGGCTCACCACCGTCGAGGCCACCAGCTTCGTCCACCCCGCCTGGGTCCCCCAGCTCGCGGACGCGGCCGAGCTGATGCCGCTGCTGGCGGACCTCGGCGACCGCGCCGTCCGGCTGCCCGTACTGGTCCCCAACGAACGCGGCCTGGACCGCGCCCTGTCGCTCGGCGTCCGCGAGATCGCGGTGTTCGCCAGCGCCACCGAGTCCTTCGCCCAGGCCAACCTCAACCGCACGGTGGACGAGACCCTCACCATGTTCGAGCCGGTGGTGAGCCGCGCGCTGCGCGCCGAGGTCCCGGTGCGCGGCTACCTGTCCATGTGCTTCGGCGACCCCTGGGAGGGGCCGGTACCGGCCGCTCAGGTGGTGCGCGTGGTGCTGCGCCTGCTCGACCTGGGGTGCGAGGAGATCAGCCTCGGGGACACCATCGGGGTCGCCACCCCGGGGCAGGTCACCGCGCTGCTCGGCGCGCTGGGGGAGGCCGGGGTGCCGCCCGGCCGGCTCGCCGTCCACTTCCACGACACCTACGGCCAGGCCCTGTCCAACACCCTCACCGCCCTGCGGCACGGCGTCACCACCGTCGACGCCTCCGCGGGCGGTCTCGGCGGCTGCCCGTTCGCCAAGAGCGCCACGGGCAACCTCGCCACCGAGGACCTGCTGTGGATGCTCCAGGGCCTGGGCATCGACACCGGCGTCGACCTGCGGCGACTCGTCGCCACCAGTGACTGGCTGGCCTCACACCTCGGCCGGCCCAGCCCCTCGCGCACCGTACGCGCGCTCTCCCACAAGGAGTCCTGACCCATGGCACTGGACCACCGCCTGACCCCGGAGCACGAAGAACTGCGCCGCACCGTGGAGGCGTTCGCCCACGACGTGGTGGCCCCGAGGATCGGGGAGTTCTACGAACGCCACGCCTTCCCGTACGAGATCGTCCGCGAGATGGCCGCCATGGGGCTGTTCGGGCTGCCGTTCCCCGAGGAGTACGGCGGCATGGGCGGCGATTACCTGGCGCTGTGCCTGGCCCTGGAGGAACTGGCGCGGGTGGACTCCTCGGTGGCCATCACTCTGGAGGCCGGCGTCTCGCTGGGGGCCATGCCGATTTACCGCTACGGCACCGCCGACCAGAAGGAACGCTGGCTGCCGAAGCTGTGCTCGGGCGAGATGCTGGGCGCCTTCGGGCTGACCGAGCCCGGCGTCGGCTCCGATGCCGGGGGCACCCGTACCACTGCGGTGCGGGACGGGGACATGTGGGTGATCAACGGCACCAAGAGCTTCATCACCAACTCCGGGACCGACATCACCGGGCTCGTCACGGTCACCGCCGTCACCGGACGCAAGCCGGACGGCTCCCCGCTGATCTCCACCATCATCGTGCCCGCCGGCACCCCCGGCTTCACGGTGGCCCCCGCCTACTCCAAGGTCGGCTGGAACGCCTCCGACACCCGGGAGCTGTCCTTCTCCGACGTCCGGGTGCCGGTGGAGAACCTGCTGGGGGAGGAGGGCCGCGGGTACGCCCAGTTCCTGCGGATCCTGGACGAGGGCCGGATCGCCATCTCGGCGCTGGGCACCGGGCTCGCGCAGGGCTGCGTGGACGAGTCGGTGCGGTACGCGGGGGAGCGGGAGGCGTTCGGCCGCCCGATCGGCGCCAACCAGGCCATCCAGTTCAAGCTGGCCGACATGGAGATGCGGGCGCACACGGCGCGGCTGGCCTGGCGGGACGCGGCGGCCCGGCTGACGGCGGGCGAGCCGTTCAAGAAGGAGGCGGCGATGGCCAAGCTGCACTCCTCGGACGTGGCCGTGGTCAACGCCAGGGAGGCCACCCAGATCCACGGCGGCTACGGCTTCATGAACGAGTACCCGGTCGCCAGGATGTGGCGCGACGCGAAGATCCTGGAGATCGGGGAGGGCACGAGCGAGGTCCAGCGCATGCTGATCGCCCGGGAACTCGGGCTTGTCTGACCCCCTTCGCCGGACGGTGGTGCGCCTGTCCCACGGCGGGGTCCGTGGGGTAGGTGGTGGGGAGAATTTGGCGTTCGGGGCCTGCTGGCACAATCTGGTGACATGGCTGAGATCACCCAGCGAGCCGGTAACTGGTATTTCGACGGCTCGGTGCTGCGCATCGTGCCCGGGCAAGGGAAGGGGGTGCATGCGCTGCGCACCGCTCTGGGGGAGCTGACCGTGCCGCTGGAGGCGGTGGCGGAGGTTTCCTTCGAGCCCGGGCGCAAGCACGACAGACTGCGACTGCGCCTGCGGGAGGGCGCGGATCCGCTGACACAGGCGACCGGCGGCAAGCTGCCGGCCGTGGCCGATCCGTACCTGCTGGAGGTGCCGCACGACCGGGCGGACGCCGCCCGGGAACTGGCGGCCGAGATCACCGGGGCACTGCGGACCGCACAGGTCCCCGCGACCGCCACCGACCGCTATCTGCTGCCGGGGCCCCAGGTCCCCATCACGCTGCACGCCTCGGACGGTGAGGCCACCTTCGACGGCGCACAGATCCGCATCGACTGGGGCTGGGGCGCGGACGACATCAAGAAGAACAGCGGCGCCCGGGTCATCGCGCTGAGCGATCTGGCCGCCGTCGAGTGGGCGCCGCCGCGGATAGAGAACGGCTTCGTCCGGCTGCACCCCAAGGGCGCGCACTCCACCTACAAGCCCTCCCACGACCCCAACTGCGTGGTGATGTGGGGCTGGCGCGAGGTGAAGGACGTCACCGAGTCGGCGCTGTTCGTGGCCGCGCTGGCCGCCCGGCTGCCGCACCCCTCCACCGGGGAGGGGACCGTCTCCGTACCGGCGCCCGCGCAGCCCGAGCCGCTGCTGGTGGCGAACGGGGACGCGGGCGGCGAGCAGGACGCGGTGCTGCGCCGGCTGTGGGAGCTGGGGGAGCTGCACGACACCGGGGTCCTGACCGACGAGGAGTTCGGCGCGGCGAAGAAGGCCCTGATCAACCGGTTGTAGGACAGCACCACCCGGCCGGCCACCGTGCCGGTGACTCAGCCGGCGGCGCCCTCCGGATCCAGGGGGGCGCCGTCGCCGTTGCGCGGGAGGTCGCCGCGCCGGACCGGGGCGCCGCCGTCTTCCTGCTGCAGCGCCTCGGCCAGCTCGGCGGCGTCGGCGGGATGCGCGGCCTCCAGCGCGGCGCGCAGCAGGTCGGGGTCGGCGTCCGGGTCGGTCGTGAGAACCGAGATCCGCACGCCGTCGCGGGTCCGGTGGAACTCGGTGATGCCCGCCGCCCGGTCGGCGGTGATGTCCGTGTCGGCCGCGCCGGGCTCGGCCCGTTCCACCCGCAGTTCGATCGTCCCGCCCGTGGCGGAGACGTAGGAGCAGCCCCAGCCGTCCTCCCCGATGACCCCCGCCGACTGCGGCGCCAGGGTGTAGCCGGGGATCTCGGTCAGGTAGATCAGCTCCGGGGCCACGCCGGGGAACTCCGCGGGGGCGGAGGGGTCCGCCGGGGTCGTCGGCTCCGCCGGTTCGGCGGGCTCGGACGGGTCCGGCGCGTCGGGCGAGGCGGAGGTGTCGGCCGGCGTCGGGTCGGCGGCCTCGGCGGCGGGGGCGGCCGAACCCTCGCTGCCGCAGGCGGTGAGCGGCAGCGCGAGCAGCGGAAGCAGCAGAACGGTGGTGGTCAGACGGCGGCGGGCGGAGCGCTGGGGGATCATGCCCGCATTCTCCGCCCGCCGTCCGTCCCCGGGACTACTTCGCCGCGTCGACGCCGAAGATCTCCGCCATGTTGTCCAGCACCTGGTCCGCGCCCTGCAGGGACACCGAGGTCATCCAGATGGCGTCCTCGACCTCGTACACGTCGCCGTTCTGTACCGCGCTCAGCCGTTCCCACAGCGGGTTCGCCAGGAACCGCTCCTTGCGGTCCTCACCGCCCGCGTACGTGGTGTAGAAGATCACATCGGCCTCGGCCTGCTCGATCTGCTCCTCGCTGATCTCCAGGGTGAACTCCTCGGGATCGCGCTGGTTCTCCGGCCGGGTCAGCCCCATGTCGGCCAGGATGATGCCGGAGAAGGTGTGCGGCAGGTAGATCCGGGTGGGGCCGTCGAGGAACCGGACGACCGAGACGGTCGGGTTGTCGTGCGCGGCGTTGACGGCCTCGCCGATCGCCGCCGCCCGGGTCTCGTACGCGGTGATCTGTTCCGCCGCCCGGTCCTCCGCGCCCAGTGCCTCGCCGACCAGGGCGATGTTGTCCTTCCACGTCGGCCCGGTGGTGGCGACGAACACGGTGGGCGCGATGTCGGAGAGCGTGTCGTACAGCTCGTCGTGGCGCACGGTCGCGGAGATGATCAGATCGGGCTCCAGGAGCATGATCTGCTCCAGGTTGGGGCTCTCCAGCGGGCCCACGTCCACCGTGTCCTTGACGGCGTCGCCCAGGTACGCGGGGAAGCCGTCCAGGTTGCGGTAGCCGCCGACGCCGGCCACGAGGTTGCCGTCCAGCGCCACGACCGCCTCGACCAGGCTGTTGTCGAGCGCCACGATCCGCTGCGGCGCGGCCGGGATCTCGGTGCTGCCCTTGTCGTGGGTGAGGGTGCGCGGGAACGACGCGTCGCCGGGACCGGTACCGGCGGCGCTGTTGTCGTTGTCGGCGGCCGGGGATCCGCCGTCGGACCCGCAGCCGGCCAGCCCGGCGGCCAGCGCGGTCATCAGCGCGAAGGCGCCGACGCGGTGGCGCCAGCGGCGCCGCAGGGGGGTGGTCACGGGTCCCTCTTTCGTTTTAGGTAAGGCTTGCCTTGGTAAGGGCGCTGTGAGCATAGCCAGCGTTCGGTGACCGGCGGAAGACGGGGGTGGCGAACCGCACAAGTCAGGCTTGCCTTACCTTGTGGGCGTGTCCGACACCTCCGCCAGTACCGCCGACGCCGTCCAGGCGCCGCCGGCCCCGCCCCCGCCCGGCCGCGGCCGCCCGGCCCGTACGGTCGCGCTGCTCGTGCTGCTGCTCGCCCTGGTCGCCGCCGTGTTCGCCTCCCTCGCCATCGGCAGCAAACCGGTCGCGCTCGGCGATGTGCTGGCCGCGCTCACCGGAAGCCGCGAAGGCGACGCCGTCGTGGTGCGCGACCTGCGTCTCCCGCGTACGGTGCTGGGCCTGCTGGTGGGTCTCGCGCTCGGCGCCGCCGGGGCCGTGGCCCAGGACATCACCCGCAACCCGCTGGGCGACCCGGGCCTGATCGGGGTCAGCGCCGGAGCGGCCTTCGCCGTCGCGGCCGGCATCGGACTCTTCTCGCTCACCCACTCCTACCAGTACATCTGGTTCGCCTTTCTCGGCGGCGCCCTCGCCGGACTGCTCGCCTACACCGTCGGCGGCACCGGCTACGGAGGCGCCACCCCCGCCAAACTCGCCCTGGCCGGCGCGGCCGTGACGCTCTTCCTCGGCTCGTTCACCAGCGCGCTGGTCCTGCTCGACGTCAACACCCTGGACCAGTACCGCTCCTGGGCCGTCGGCTCGCTCGCCGGGCGCGACGCCGCACTCGGTCCGCAGCTCGCGCCGTTCGTCGTCATCGGCCTGGTGCTGGCCATCGCGCTCAGCGGGCGGCTCAACGCCCTCGCGCTCGGCGACGACCTCGCCACCACCCTCGGCGCCAAGGTGCGCACCACCCGCGCGCTGGGCGCGGTCGCCGTGATCGTGCTGACCGGCGCCGCGGTGGCCGCCGCCGGCCCCGTCACCTTCGTCGGCCTCGTCATCCCGCATCTGGTCCGCGCCGTCACCGGCCCGGACGCCCGCTGGCTGATCCCCTGCTCGGCGCTGGGCGGCGGCGTCCTGCTGCTGACCGCCGACGTCATCGGCCGGGTGGTGGCCAGGCCCGGAGAACTGGAGGCCGGAGTGATCACCGCCGTCATCGGCGCCCCCTTCCTGGCAGTCATGGTCAAGCGCGGCAAGCTGCGGGAGCACACCCGATGAGCCGCACCGGCGCCCCGCCGAAGCCCGGGACCCGTACCGGCCCGCGTACCGCGCTGACCGCCGAGGCCGGGCCCTTCGGGCTGCGCGTACCGGTGCGGGTGGTCACCACCGTCCTGGCGCTGCTGCTCGCCGGCTTCGCCGCCTTCACCGCCTCCGTCTCCCTGGGCACCTACGCCATCCCGCCCGGCGACGTGCTGGGCGCGCTGTTCGGGTACGGGGACGGGGCCGCCGATCTCGTCGTGCACAAGCTGCGGCTGCCCCGTGCCCTGACCGCCGTACTGGCCGGGCTCGCCTTCGGTATGGCGGGCGCCGTCTACCAGGCCGTCACCCGCAACCCGCTGGCCTCCCCCGACCTCATCGGGATCTCGGCCGGTGCCGGGGCCGGCGCGGTGGCCACCATCCTGTTCGGCGGGGTCACCGCGGCGGGCGCCGGAACCTTCGGCGCCGTGCCCTTCGGGGCGCTGGGCGGCGCGCTGCTCACCGCCGCCGTGATCTACGCCTTCGCCTACCGGGGCGGCACCATCACCGGCTACCGCTTCGTCCTGGTGGGCATCGCCGCCGCCGGGGCGCTGGCCGCGCTCACCCGCTGGATGCTGGCCCGCGCCGACATCGACCAGGCCGCGCGCGCCATGGTCTGGCTCACCGGCTCGCTCAACGGCCGCAGCTGGTCGCACGTCGCGTGGGTCGGCTGGGCGCTGCTGATCCTGGTGCCCCTCACCTTCGCGCTGGCCCGCCCCTACCAGCTGCTCCAGTTCGACGACTCCACCGCGCTCAGCCTGGGCATGCGGCTGCACCGGGCGCGCGTCGTGCTGCTGATCGCCGCGACCTGCCTGGCCGCGGTGGCGACCGCGGTGGCGGGCCCGGTCGCCTTCGTGGCCCTGGGCGCCCCGCAGATCGCCCGCCGGGTCGCCGGCACCGCCGGGGTGCCGCTGCTCACCTCCGGGCTGATGGGCGCCGTCCTGATGCTGGCCGCCGACCTCGCCGGGCGGCTGGTGCTCGCCCCGACCGAACTGCCGGTCGGCATCGTCACCGGCGCCGTGGGCGCCCCGTACCTGCTGTTCTTGCTCGCCCGCTCCAACCGGGCCGGAAGGGGAGGCTGAGATGCCCGCCGAGACCACCACCACGACGGACGCCGCGGACACCGGGGCGGCGCACCTCGGTGCGACCGGGCTGCGCCTGGAGTACGGGGACCACGTCGTCGCCGAGGACCTCGATCTGCGGATCCCGGACGGCAAGGTGACGGTGCTGGTCGGGCCGAACGCCTGCGGCAAGTCCACCGCCCTGCGCGCCCTGGCCAGGCTGCTGAAGCCGGCCGCCGGGGCGGTGCACCTGGACGGCCGGGACATCGCCGCCCTGGGCGCCCGGGAGGTGGCGCTGCGTCTGGCGCTGCTGCCGCAGTCCCCGGCCGCCCCGGACGGCATCACCGTACGGGACCTGGTGGCCCGCGGCCGTACCCCGCACCAGCGCTGGTGGCGGCAGTGGTCGGCGGCCGACGAGGAGGCGGTGGACGCGGCGCTGGCGGCCACCGGGGCGACGGAGCTGGCCGAGCGCTCCCTCGACGCCCTGTCCGGGGGCCAGCGGCAGCGGGTGTGGATCGCGATGGCGCTGGCCCAGGACACCGGGGTGCTCCTGTTGGACGAACCCACCACCTATCTGGACCTCGCCCACCAGGTGGATGTGCTGGAGCTGGTCGCCCGGCTCAACCGGGAGCGCGGACGCACCGTGGTGATGGTGCTGCACGAGCTGAACCTCGCCTGCCGGTACGCCGATCACGTGATCGCCATGCGGGACGGGAAGGTGGCGGCGGCCGGCCCGCCGGCCGAGGTGGTCACCCCCGAGCTGGTGCGGGAGGTGTTCGGGCTGCGGGCCGCCGTGATCCCGTGCCCGGTCGCCGGAACCCCGCTGGTCATCCCCGAGCTGGCCGCCCGGGAATGAGAAACGCCACCTCCCTGCCCGATATCGGGCAGATTTGTTGCGGAAACCGTCCTTGATCCGCACTATCGAGGGGTGCTCGAACGTCGGACGTCCTCGCACGAGGACCTCGTGGATCACCTGGTGCGCAGCACGCCGCTCGCCAGGGGTGAGGCCGCGCGTGTCGTCCTCGATGTGCTCGCGTACTTCGACGAGACCATCGAGGAGTACACGCGCCGTCGGCACCGCGAGCTCCAGGGACACGGACTGACCAATCCGGTGATCTTCGAGCGGATCGCCGAGGAGCTGACGCACCGGGCGGTGGCCCCGCCGCGACTGTCGATACGACAGCTGCGGCGGATCGTGTACGGCTGACCGCCGCCGTACCGCGCCCGCCGGACCCGTACACCGTACGCGCCGCCCCACCGCCCGCCCGCAGGAATCAACCAGCCAGGAGGACACCCCTTATGTGTGGAATCGTCGGATATATCGGGAAGCGGGATGTCGCCCCCCTCCTCCTGGAGGGCCTGCAGCGCCTCGAATACCGGGGCTACGACTCCGCCGGCATCGCCATCCACAGCAGCGGCAAGGGCGGCGGCCTCAAGACGGTCAAGAACAAGGGCCGGGTCCGCGACCTGGAGGCCAAGGTCCCCGCACGGTTCGCCGGCACCACCGGTATCGCCCACACCCGCTGGGCCACCCACGGCGCCCCCAACGACATCAACGCCCACCCGCACACCGACGCCGCACAGCGGGTCGCCGTCGTCCACAACGGCATCATCGACAACTCCGGCGACCTGCGCGCCAAGCTCACCGCGGACGGCGTCGAGCTGATCTCCGACACCGACACCGAGGTCCTCGCGCACCTCATCGCCCGCGCCCAGTCGCAGACGCTGGAGGAGAAGGTCCGCGAGGCGCTGCGCTACGTGGAGGGCACCTACGGCATCGCCGTGCTGCACGCCGACTTCCCCGACCGCATCGTGGTCGCCCGCAACGGCTCCCCGGTGGTCCTGGGCATCGGCGAGAAGGAGATGTTCGTCGCCTCCGACGTGGCCGCGCTCATCAGCCACACCCGCCAGGTGATCACCCTGGACGACGGCGAGATGGCCACTCTCAAGGCCGACGACTACCGCACGTACACCACGGACGGCTCCCGTACCTCCGCCGCGCCCACCACCGTCGAGTGGGAGGCCGAGAGCTACGACATGGGCGGCCACGACACGTACATGCACAAGGAGATCGCCGAGCAGGCGGAGGCCGTGGACCGCGTGCTGCGCGGCCGGATCGACGACCGCTTCGCGACCGTGCGGCTCGGTGGCCTCAACCTCGACGCCCGCGAGGCGCGCACCATGCGCCGGGTGAAGATCCTGGGCTGCGGCTCCGCCTACCACGCCGGTCAGATCGGCGCCCAGCTGATCGAGGAGCTGGCCCGCATCCCTGCGGACGCCGAGCCGGCCAGCGAGTTCCGCTACCGCAACGCGGTGGTGGACCCCGACACCCTGTACATCGCGGTCAGCCAGTCCGGCGAGACGTACGACACCCTCGCCGCCGTGCAGGAGCTCAAGCGCAAGGGCGCCCGGGTGCTGGGCGTGGTGAACGTGGTCGGCTCGGCCATCGCCCGCGAGACGGACGGCGGCGTGTACGTGCACGCCGGGCCCGAGGTGTGCGTGGTGTCCACCAAGTGCTTCACCAACACGGCGGTGGCCTTCGCGCTGCTGGCGCTGCACCTGGGCCGGATCAGGGACCTGTCGGTCTCCGACGGCAAGCGGATCATCGAGGGGCTGCGCAAGCTGCCCGCCCAGATCGCCGAGGTCCTCGCGGACGAGCCGCGCATCGCCAAGCTGGCGGCCGACTTCGCCGACGCCAAGAGCATGATGTTCGTCGGGCGGGTGCGCGGCTACCCGGTGGCCAAGGAGGCGTCCCTGAAGCTCAAGGAGGTCTCCTACATCCACGCCGAGGCGTACCCGGCCTCCGAGCTGAAGCACGGCCCGCTGGCGCTCATCGAGCCCGCGACCCCGACCGTCGCGATCATCCCGGACGATGACCTGCTGGAGAAGAACCGGGCCACCCTGGAGGAGATCAAGGCCCGCAGCGGGCGAATCCTGGCGGTGGCGCACAGCGAGCAGGAGAAGGCCGACGACACCATCGTGGTGCCGCGCAACGAGCCCGAGCTGGACCCGGTGCTGATGGGCATCCCGCTGCAGCTGCTGGCGTACCACACGGCGCTGGCGCTGGGCCGGGACATCGACAAGCCGCGCAACCTGGCCAAGTCCGTCACCGTGGAGTAGACGCGCTCACCGCGGCGTCCTCGCGGCGAAGCGGACAGAGCGGCGGCCCCCGGACGGGGTGCGTGCCACCATACGCACCCCCGGGGGCCGCCATCTCGCGCCGGCGTCGCCCATTACGCCGGCGTGGGGGACAGCCGCCGCCGGGTCCGTCACCTCCCGGCGGCAGCCAGAGGTCTTGCTCCCTGTATGCCCCTCACAAGCGCACAATCCACCCCGCGAGGGGCAGCAATTTGCGGCGGTGTCCCGGCGGCGCGCGACCGGGCGCACCGGGGGCGGGCGCCGGTGGCCGGTGAACGACCCCCGGGGGAGTGGCCGGGCGAAAAGCGGGCAGACGACCCCTGCCGTGCGGCCGGTGGGAGCAGCGGGGCGCACGGGAGCACGACGGCGCGCGCCGGCGGTCGCGCGCGGTGCCCTGGTGGTCGCGCGCGGTGCCCCGGTGGTTACGGGATGACGATGACCGGCCGCCGGGCCCGGCGGGCCAGCCGCCCGGACACCGAGCCGAACAGCCGCCCCAGCAGCCCCTGGGTGGTGCCCACGACGATGGCGTCCGCCTCGTACTCCTGGCCCACCTCCTCCAGTTCGTGGCAGATGTCGCCGCCACGCTCCAGCAGGACCCAGGGGAGGTCGGCCAGCAGGTCCGAGCACGCCAGCTCCAGACCGATGACCTCGGTGCGGTGATCGGGGATGTCCACCAGGGCGGGGGGTTCGCATCCCGCCCATACGGTGGTCGGCAGTCGGTTCGCCACATGAACGATGATCAGCCCGGAGCCGGCGCGGTGAGCCATGCCAATGGCGTATGCGAGAGCACGCTCACTGGTGGTCGATCCGTCGAATCCGACTACGACACCATGCTGAAATGCGGGGTCGCGTGCGTACCGCTCATCGTCGGCGGGCGCGGGGGGAGTGGACGGATCCGCGAGACGCTTGCGGTCCGTGGGTTCTGGGAGCTCGTATCCAGCCATCAGTGCCTCGGCGGGCGGTCAGCGAGGAGACCTCGTGAGCACGGCAGGGACGGGTGTGGGACACGGAAGGGCCCACGTCAAGGCTGTTTCGTCAGCCACAAGCCCACCTCCAGATGACGTCGTACATTGCTGGTTCCCGCTGACGGCGTTGTCAACCCCGCGAACCGTGACCGAGCAGCATGCCGCACCGCGGGGCGGGGCGCAATGGTCGCCGCGCCCTTGTGTGCGACCGATGCCGGAGCGTAACGATACGGTGTCTGTGGCGTTGCCGGCGACCCGCCGGAACGTCCGATCACCGGCCGGGAGTCTTGTTGACGACTTTTATTTTCAGCCAACTTCCCCACTACTGAAACACCTTGCCCACCCGCCCCGCCAACCCCACGGCCCCACGGGGAAACGGCGAGGCACCGGGGGCCCCGGCCACCGGCGGTGCGGAGCACGACGAGAAGGCGCACTTCCCCCAACTGCTCGTACGTGTAACGCTTCCTGATCGACTGCTTCGCGCCACGTTGTCATGTCGATTTAGCGCCGAGTGATGAACTTGTCCCGCCGACCTCATCCGACACAGTAGATTCGATCTTGGCAATCACGTCGGGGGAAACGTGCAGGACCGAGAGGATGCGACGACCGAGGGAACTGAGGAGCATGAGCCAGGACCCAACGCACGGCCCCGAGCCCGCCGTCAAGCTCGCTGCCCGGCGCCGCCGCGAGATCGTCGCGGTGTTGCTGTTCAGTGGCAGCCCCATGTTCGAAAGTTCCATCCCGCTCTCCGTCTTCGGCGTCGATCGTCAGGACGCCGGAGTACCGCGCTACCGCCTGCTGGCGTGCGCGGGGGAGGAAGGACCGCTGCGCACCACGGGCGGACTGGAACTGCGCGCGCCCTACGGTCTGGGGGCGATCTCCCGGGCCGGAACCGTCATCGTCCCCGCCTGGCGGTCGATCACCGGACCGCCGCCCGCCGCCGCGCTCGCCGCGCTGCGCCGGGCGCACAGTGAGGGTGCCCGCATTGTCGGGTTGTGCACCGGTGCGTTCGCGCTCGGAGCGGCCGGCCTGCTGGACGGCAGACCGGCGACGACCCACTGGATGTACGCCCCCACGCTGGCCAAGCGCTATCCGTCGGTCCATGTGGACCCGCGGGAGCTGTTCGTCGACGACGGTGACATCCTCACCTCGGCCGGCACGGCCGCGGGGATCGATCTGTGCCTGCACATCGTCCGCATGGACCACGGCCCCGAAGCCGCGGCGGCCCTGGCCAGACGGCTGGTGCTGCCCACCAGGAGAGGGGGTGCCGGCAACGGCGCCGAGAGCGGCCAGCCGCGCCACCTGGACCGCTCTTTACCAGAGGACATCGGCGCGGATCCGCTGGCCGAGGTGGTGGCCTGGGCACTGGAACACCTCCACGAGCAGTTCGACGTGGAGACCCTGGCGGCCCGCGCCTACATGAGCCGCCGCACGTTCGACCGGCGCTTCCGATCCCTAACTGGGAGCGCTCCCCTGCAGTGGCTGATCACGCAGCGGGTACTCCAGGCACAGCGCCTGCTGGAGGTCTCCGACTACTCGGTGGACGAAGTGGCGGGCCGCTGCGGCTTCCGTTCCCCCGTCGCCCTGCGCGGGCACTTCCGGCGCCAGCTGGGGGCCTCCCCGGCGGCCTACCGGGCCGCCTACCGGGCCCGGCAGCAGGAGTCGGCGGCCGGGCGCGCCAAGCCCGTCACCGACGGCTTCTCGCCCCGGGTGCCCGGGCAGCGGGGCCGGCCGGTGGCCTGAACGGGAGCACCACCCACAGGTGCACGGCGGCCCGCCCCCCGGGACACCGGGAGGCGGGCCGTCCCGTGGGCCCCGAACGCCCGGCGTAGGGTTGCCCGCATGAACGACCGGATGGTGTGGATCGACTGCGAGATGACAGGTCTCTCGCTGATCGACGACGCGCTCATCGAGGTGGCCGCGCTGGTCACCGACTCTGAGCTGAACGTACTCGGGGAGGGCGTGGACATCGTGATCCGCCCGCCCGCCGCCGCGCTGGCCACCATGCCGGAGGTGGTGCGCACCATGCACACCACCTCGGGGCTGCTGGACGAGCTGGACGACGGCACGACGCTGGAGGACGCCGAGCGGCAGGTGCTGGAGTACGTCCGCACGTACGCGCCGGAGGCCGGCCGCACCCCGCTGTGCGGCAACTCCGTCGGCACCGACCGGGGATTCCTCGCCCGGGACATGCCGGCCCTGGAGGGGCACCTGCACTACCGGATCGTGGACGTCTCCTCGGTGAAGGAGCTGGCCCGCCGCTGGTACCCGCGGGTCTACTTCAACAGCCCCCCCAAGGGCGGACAGCACCGGGCGCTGGCGGACATCAAGGAGTCCATCGCGGAGCTGCGTTACTACCGTGAGGCGCTCTTCGTACCGCAGCCGGGACCGGACTCCGACACGGCCAAGCGGATCGCGGCGCGGCACGCCGCGCAGTGACCCGGGTGGGCCGCGGGGAACGCGGGAGCGAAGTGCCCCGCGCACCCTGTACACTCAGTACGGCCGAGCGGGGAGAGCCTTAAAAAGCCTCCCGAGTCGGTCATGGTGGGTGTAGCTCAGTTGGTAGAGCACCTGGTTGTGGTCCAGGTGGCCGCGGGTTCAAGTCCCGTCACTCACCCTCCTAGATCAAGGGCCTGACCTGCGGAAACGCGGGTCGGGCCCTTTGTCGTGCGGTGGGGGTGGCGCGGGCCACAGCGTGTCCGCCGGTTCGCGTGGGGAGAATGTGAACGGTCGTGGGGGCGGGACCTGAGGTGAGGGTGGGGCGTGCCGTACTTCGGCAGCCCCGGGAAGGGCCGCCGTCACGCGCGATCCGACGCCGTATCCTCGGGAGGGGCCCGCATGCTTCCCACCACCGTGTTCGACACCGGTCAGCTGGAGCCGCGTGAGCGCTTCGACTTCTGGCGTCACACGATGGCCACCGTCGTCTCCCCGCTGGACCTGACCAGTCACACCACGTCGGACTACCACGGCCGGATGCGGCTGATTGCCCTGGAGGACGTCTATGTCTTCCCCATCACCATGCAGGCGTTCCAGTCCCGGCGCACGCCCGGCCTCATCCGGCGGTCCGACCCGGAGAACTACCACCTGGCCGTCGTGTTCCCGGGCGCCAGCCCGCTCGCCGTCACCCAGGGGGCCGGCCAGGACGTGACCGGGCCCGGGCAGCTGTACATGGTGGATTCCTCCCGCCCGTTCACCGTCGGGAGCACCGAGCAGGACAAGCACGCCAAGGGCCTGTGCGTCGAGATCCCCAGAAGCCGCCTCAATCTGCCCGGGAGCACGCCGGTCGGCGGGCTCCTGGGCCGCTCGATGTCCGCCACCCGCGGCTTCGGCGGGCTGCTCGCCCAGCACCTCAGCCATCTGTGTGCGCAGCACCACACCTACCGGCCGTCCGACATACCCCAACTCGCGGCCCTCGTCAGCGATCTCATCACCGGCCTGATCAACCAGACCCTCGACGCGGGCCCGCCGCCCGACCCGGACAGGGCGGAACACACGCTGCTCCTGGCCATCAAGTTGTTCATCGAGCAGAACCTCGCCGACTCCGGGATGAAGCCCACCGCCATCGCCGCCCACCACCACATCTCCACCCGACACCTGCACCGGCTCTTCCAGCAGCACGGCACCACCCCGGCGGCCCACATCCGGCGCCGCCGACTGGAACGCGCCCACCGCGACCTGACGGACCCCGCCCACGCCCGCACCCCCATCCACGCCGTCGCCGCCCGCTGGGGCTTCACCTCCCACGCCCACTTCACCCGCACCTACACCCAGCACTACGGCAGTTCCCCCACCCACACCCGCCTCGTCCTTGATCAGGAGCGACAGGCTTCTTGACCACCCCCGCCACTTCGCCCCGTATCCCTGGCCCACGCCACGTCGCGCCGATGGAATGGACTCGTCAGCAAGCGAGCGGCGCCCCGGCGAGGGAGCGCCGTTGGGGGGAGAACGTTGCGAGCCGTACCGTGCTGCCCCTCGCGACCGAAAAAGGGGAAAGAATGCGTTCGAAGGTCATAGCGAGGACTCTTGTCACGGCGACCGCCGCCATCGCGGTGGGCGCGGGCAGCCTGGCGACCGCGGGTACCGCGGTGGCCGCCCCGAGCGAGAAGCAGACGGTGGCGACCGCCGATGTCGCTCCGCTCGCGGTGGTCAACCTTGGCCTGACCATCAACCAGGCCAAGAACGTTCAGAGCTACCTGAAGGTCTACTACGGCTACACGGGGGCGGTCGACGGGCAGTTGGGCACCCAGAGTTGGAAGGCCATGCAGCGCATGCTCCGGAGCTATGGCTACTCCGGAGCGATCGATGGCGTCGTGGGAGGCGGCACGATTCAGTCGCTGCAACGCCTGCTGCGCACGGCAGGCTACGACGGTCCGATCGACGGACTCGCCGGGCCGGGTACCCAGGCCGCGTTCAAGACGTGGGCGATCAACCTGTACTGACCACGACGGAGCGGCACGCCGGCAGACAGTGCTGACGGCAATGCGGCGGGGTCGCGGCGGTACCCGGTGCTTCGACCGAGGCGTGCGGCCCGGGCCCGGCCGACCAGGGGTGGCCCGATGGGGAAACCGTGCGGAACACCGCACGGCGGGCCACCCCGCCCCGGAAGGGCCTCCGTCGGCGGCGGGGCCGGCGAACGCCGCCGCCGACGGGCGCCGATCGGGGGCCTCCCGGTGCCGCGCGGGCCGGGTCAGTCGCCGCCTCCGCCGCCTCCATCGCCGCCGCCGTCGCCGCTGTTACCGCTGTCGCTTCCCCAGCTCCAGCCCCAGCCCGACCCGCTGCCTCCGCTGTCGTGGGAGGACGTGCCGGGGTCGGCCGTCCCCGTGCCGCTCGGCCGCCGGCCGCCGCCCTTCGGCTGCTCGCCCCGGAAGGCCCGGACGGCGACTCCCGTTATCGTCACCAGCAACACGACGCCAAGCACCACCAGTACGCCCATGCATTCCCCCTGTCCGTTCCGTGCGTTCTCCGCCGCCGCGTTTTCACGCATTCACCTGTTGTCCACAGACCCGGACGGGCCGTGGGCAGCCTCCCATAGGATCGCCTGGCAGGAGTGGGGATCCGGGGAGCACCCGGAGAGTACCGGGGAAAGAGGATGGGCAGCCGTGGAGATCGCTGACATCGGGGAGCTGTGGGACCGGGTCACCGGGACGCAGCCCGCGCCCGAGCTGTGGCTGGTGCTGGCGACCGCCGCCGTGGCACTGGCCGTGGTCACCCCGTACGGGGTGTGGCGGGTCGCCCGGAACACCATCACCATCGCCCACGAGGGCGGTCACGGACTGGTCGCGCTGCTCACCGGCCGCAAGCTCGAAGGCATCCGGCTGCACTCCGACACCTCGGGGCTCACCGTCTCCCGGGGCCGACCCACCGGCCTCGGCATGATCCTGACCGCCGCCGCCGGGTACACCGCCCCCTCCCTGCTGGGCCTGGGCGGCGCCGCGCTGCTGGCCTCGGGCCGCATCACCGCCCTGCTGTGGGGCGCCACCGCGCTGCTGCTCGCCCTGCTTGTCATGGTGCGCAACGCGTACGGGATGCTCACCGTGCTGCTCACCGGAGCGCTGTTCATCCTGGTCTCCTGGCTCACCGACCCCGAGGTGCAGGCCGCCTTCGCCTACGGCGTGGTGTGGTTCCTGCTGCTGGGCGGGGTCCGCCCGGTGTGGGAGCTCCAGGCCAAACGGCGGCGCGGCGGCGCGGGGGACTCCGACGCCGACCAGCTGGCCCGGCTGACCAGGATGCCCGCGCTGATCTGGCTGCTGTTCTTCCATGCCGTCGTGCTCGCCTGCCTGATAGCCGGCGGTGGCAGCCTGCTGGACGCCGCCGCCCCCTGACCGGGCCCCATCCCCGCCGATCACCCTCCGTCGCGCACTAAAGTGAGAACCATGACCGACCACAGTCTGACCGCCGACCACTGGCCCGCCCCGCTCGCCTCCGGCGCGGTCGAGGCGACCGTCACGGTGCCCGGCTCCAAGTCGGTCACCAACCGGGCGCTGATCCTCGCCTCGCTCGCCGCCGACCCCAGCTGGGTACGCCGCCCGCTGCGGTCCCGCGACACCCTGCTGATGGCGGAGGCGCTGCGCTCGCTGGGCATCGGCATCGAGGAGACCATCACCTCCTCCTCCAGCTCCGCCGTCACCGGCACCGCCGCGGCCGGCGGTGAATCCTGGCGGATCATCCCCGCCACCCCGCAGGCCCCGGCGACCGTCGATGTCGGCAACGCCGGCACCGTGATGCGCTTCCTGCCGCCGCTGGCCACCCTCGCCGAGGGGCCGGTGCGCTTCGACGGCGACGCCCGTTCGCACGAGCGCCCGCTGCACGGCGTCATCGACGCGCTGCGCGTGCTCGGCGCCCGCATCGACGACGACGGGCGCGGCGCGCTGCCGCTGACCGTGCACGGCGCCGGCTCGCTGGACGGCGGACGGGTGGAGGTGGACGCCTCCTCGTCCTCCCAGTTCATCAGCGCCCTGCTGCTGTCGGCGCCCCGCTTCAACCAGGGCGTGGAGGTGCGGCACACCGGTGCCGTCCTGCCCTCGCTGCCGCACATCCGGATGACGGTGGACATGCTGCGCCGGGCCGGCGCCCAGGTGGACTCCCCCGAATCGGGGGGCGAGCCCCACCTGTGGCGGGTGGCGCCCGGCGCGCTGCTCGGCCGTGACCTGGTCATCGAGCCCGACCTGTCCAACGCTCAGCCGTTCCTGGCCGCCGCGCTGGTCACCGGCGGCAGCGTGACCATCCCCGACTGGCCCTTCCACACCACCCAGGCCGGCGACGCCCTGCGGGAGATCTTCTCCGCGATGGGCGGCGACTGCGTGCTGGATGACCGCGGTCTCACCCTGACCGGCAGCGGCCGGATCCTCGGTATCGACATCGACCTCGGCGAGGTGGGCGAACTCACCCCGGGGATCGCGGCCGTCGCGGCGCTGGCGGAGAGCGAGTCGGTGCTGCGCGGAGTGGCCCATCTGCGGCTGCACGAGACCGACCGGCTCGCGGCCCTCACCCGGGAGATCAACGCGCTGGGTGGCGATGTCACCGAGACCGAGGACGGGCTGCGGATCAGGCCGCGCCCGCTGCACGGCGGCGTGTTCCACACGTACGAGGACCACCGGCTGGCGACCGCGGGCGCCGTTCTGGGGCTGGCGGTGAAGGACCTGGAGGTGGAGGACATCGCCACCACCGGCAAGACCATGCCCGACTTCCCCGAACTCTGGCACGGCATGCTGGCGGGACGCGGCTAGGGCCGGGCGGCACCGCGATGCGCCGGTACGGCAAGCACAGTGATGAGGACGATGTACGGGTCCGGCCTTCCCGGCACGGCAGCCGCCCCCGCACCCACCGGCGCCCCGCGCACGAGGACGCGGCGGAGGGATTCGTCCTGACGGTGGACCGGGGCCGGATCACCTGCCTGGTGGGCGAGGTGACCGTCACCGCGATGAAGGCCCGCGAACTGGGCCGCAAGGCCGTGGTCGTGGGTGACCGGGTCGCGGTGGTCGGCGACCTGTCGGGCAAGCGCGACACCCTGGCACGGATCGTGCGGGTGGAGGAACGCACGTCGGTGCTGCGGCGTACGGCCGACGACGACGATCCGTTCGAGCGGGTGGTGGTCGCCAACGCCGACCAACTGGCCGTCGTCACGGCCCTCGCCGACCCCGAGCCCCGCCCGCGGCTGATCGACCGCTGCCTGGTGGCCGCCTACGACGCCGGGCTCCAGCCGCTGCTGATCCTGACGAAGGCGGACCTGGCCCCGGCCGGGCCGCTGCTGGAGACGTACGCGCCGCTGGGGGTGCGCTATGTGGTGACCAGCGCCGAACGGTTCGAGGACGCGGAATCGGTGCAGCCGGTCCTGGAACTGCTGGCGGACCGGACCACCGCGTTCGTGGGGCACAGCGGCGTCGGCAAGACGACGCTGGTCAACGCCCTGGTGCCGGAGCGGCAGCGGGCGACGGGCCACGTCAACGCGGTCACCGGCCGGGGCCGGCACACCACCGTCTCCGCCCTGGCCCTGCCGCTGCCCGACTCGGCGGGCTGGGTCATCGACACCCCGGGCGTGCGGTCCTTCGGCCTCCACCACGTCGACCCCTCGCGGGTCATCGGTGCCTTCCCCGACCTGGAGCCGGGCGCGGCCAACTGCCCCCGGGCATGCAGTCACGACGAACCGGACTGCGCCCTGGACGCGTGGGTGGCCGAGGGCCACGCGGACCCGGCCCGGCTGTACTCGCTGCGCCGGCTGCTGGCCACCCGGGAGCGGACCGCCGGGGACTGACGCACCGCTCCCGCGCGGAACGCCGCCCTTATCGGGCGGCTGTCAGCGGCTCGGTGGGCTGCGTTGCGGCGGGCTGCGGTGCCGTACCGGAGCCGGCCGTCGCTGCGGTGGCGGCGGCGCGGGCGGCGGCGGTCCGGTTAGTCAGCAGCGCACTGGCCAGCGAGCGGTGCAGCGCGGCCAGCGCACGGACCAGCGGAACCGCGGTCACCAGCAGGAACACCCCTGCGGCGGTGGTGAAGACGACATCGGCGGCGAAGGAGCCGTTGCCCGTGATCAGCTCGTACAGGCCCTGGTTGTCCTCGCCGCGCGGCAGCGCCCAGGCCCAGGCGACGTACAGCAGCCCGCCGACCCCGCCCACCGTCCAGACCAGGGCCAGACAGAAGCTCACCACGCGCAGCGGGAACGACACCACCATGTGCGCCAGGTCGCGCCACGACTGCGGGTCCGTCAGCGAACGGGCCATCCGGGCGAAGCCGGTCCCGCCCGCGACCCGGTAGTGGTGCGGCGGCAGCGGGCGCCCGCGGAGGGCTTCCAGCTCGCGCCGCTCCACGCGGGCCATGCCCCGGGCGGCCCGCAGCGTACCCGCCAGGACCGGGACGCCGCACACGATCACCAGTGTGCCGATCCCCAGCAGGAAACCGGTGACGGCGACCGTCAGGGCCACGATGCCGACCGGAAGACCGCGCAGGAGATACGACAGTTCGCGCGGGAAACGGCCGCGGGAGGAGGAAGTCGGTGTGCTCATGGGACCAATCCTCTTGCCGCGCACCGCTGTTCAACAGCGGCCTGGGGCGTCAGGAGGGGGTGGTGCCACGTACACCCTCCGCCTCCCGCCACAGTCGGCGGGTCAGGGCCTCGGCGCCCTCGTCCGTGGTGTGCCGGTGGCCGGTGCCCGCCCACAGGCTGAGCCCGTGCGGGTCACCAGCGGCGGCCGCCGCCGCGCGCAGCGGCTTCGTCAGCTGGTGCAGCAGCGGGTAGCCGGCCGGGGCGGTGGAGGTGTGGTCATCGATGAAACGGTTGCGCAGGCCCCGCGCCGGGCGGCCGGAGAAGGCCCGGGTGACCGTGGTCCCCCCGAACATGCCGGGATCGGCGAGCGCCGCCCGGTACGCCGCGCCCGTACCCGCCTCCGGGGTCCGCAGATACGCCGTGCCCAGCTGCGCCGCCGCCGTGGTGTCGCCGCGCAGCACGGCCGCGATGTCCGCGCCCGTGGCCAGGCCACCGGCGGCGATCAGCGGCAGGCCGGTCCGCTCCCGCACCCGTGCCAGCAGAAGCGGCAACGGGGTGTCGTCCGGGTCGGCCTCCGGATCGAAGCAGCCCCGGTGACCGCCCGCCTCCGGGCCCTGCACACACAGCGCGTCCACCCCCAGCCCGGCCGCCTCCGCCGCCTCCCGCGGTGAGGTGACGGTGGCGACCACAGCCGTCCCGGCGGCGTGCAGCGCGTCCACCGTCGCGGCCGGCGGCGGGCCGAAGGTGAAGGACACCACCGGCACCGGGTCGGCGAGCAGCACCTCCAGCTTGCGCTCCCAGTGATCGGTGTCGTGGACGTCGGGTTCGGGCAGCGCGACCCCGTACCGCTCGGCCTCCACCGCCAGTTCGGCGCGGTAGCGGTACACCGGGGCGAGATCCTCCGGCAGCGGGCGGGGCACGAACACGTTGACGCCGAACGGCCCCGGGCCCACCAGCTCCCGGGTCCGCGCGATCCGTTCCCCCAGCGCCCCGGGGCTCAGATAGCCGGCGGCGAGAAAGCCGAGCCCGCCCGCCCGGACCACCGCCGCCACCAGCTCCGGAGTGGCCGGCCCTCCCGCCATCGGGGCCTGGACGATCGGGACGGGCAACCGGAGTACGGAGAACATTGCGGCAGCGTAGCCGCCGCCCCGCACGGTGGAGCGGGCTCCACCCCGGCAGGGGTGGCAGCACGCTCGTGGCCGGGCATCCGCCGCTCGTAGCGTGCCGGTTATGCGAGAGGACGACAGAACGGTGAGCGCGGCGGCCGGGGAACCGGCGCTGCGGCTCGACCGGGTGAGCCGGACGTACCCGGGCGGGCGTGCCCCCGCGCTGGACGGGATCGACCTGGAGGTGCCGCGCGCCCGGTTCCTCGCCGTGCTGGGCCGCTCGGGCTCGGGCAAGTCCACGCTGCTGCGGTGCGCGGCCGGCCTGGAACGCCCCACGGGCGGCGCGGTCCACCTGGGCGGGGTGCCGCTGGCCGGGCTCCGCGCGACAGCGCTGACCCGGCTGCGCCGCGACCGGATCGGCTTCGTCTTCCAGGAACTCAATCTGGTGGACTCGCTGACGGTCCTCCAGAACGCCGCGCTGCCCCTGCTGCTGGCCGGGGCGGGCGAGGGGGAGGCCACGTGGGCGCGGGCGCTGCGGGTGCTGGACGAGGTGGGGCTGGCGGACCGCGCCGCCGAACCACCGGGCCGGCTCTCGGGCGGACAGCGGCAGCGGGTCGCCATCGCCCGCGCCCTGATCACCGAGCCGGACATCATCTTCGCGGACGAACCCACCGGCGCGCTGGACCCGGTGACGGCCGAGGGTGTCCTCGCCCTGCTGCGCCGGGCGGTGGACGCGCACGGGCACACCGTGGTGATGGTGACGCACGACCCGGTCGCCGCCGGGCACGCGGACGAGGCCATCGTCCTGGACGGGGGCCGGATCGTACGGCGGCTGGAACGGCCGTCCGCCGGCCAGGTGCTGGGCGCGCTGCGGGCGGTGGCCGCGTGAAGGAGTCCCTCGGGCTGCTGGCCCGGGCGTCCGGGCGGTACCACCGGCGGTCGTGGCGCGCGGTGTCCGTCGCGCTGGCGGCGACCTCGCTGCTGCTCGGCTGCTTCGCGCTCGCCGCGCTGACCACCGCGTTCGGGCACCCGGAACCCGAACGCTACGCGGGCGCCGAGGTCGTGGTGGCTGCGGATCAGCACACCCGCCACGGCGGCGTGACGGCGCCGCTGACGGAACGGGTGCGGGTGCCGCGCACGCTGGTGGACCTGCTGGAGTCCGTGCCGGGGGTGGCGCGGGCCGTCGCGGACGAGGAGTTCACGGTACGGACGGACACCGTGGCCCAGCTGCCGGGCCGGCCGTGGCCGGCCGCCGCGCTGGCCCCCTGGGGGCTGGTGGATGGGCGGGAGCCGGTCGCCGCGGACGAGGTCGTCGCCTCGGCCGGGCTGGGGGTGCCGCTGGGCGCCGAGTTGGACGTGCGGGTCGGGCAGGACACGTCCGTACGCCGGGTGGTGGGCCTGGCCGAGGGCCCGGCGGCGCTGTGGTTCACGGCGCCGGAGGCCGCCGCGCTGGCGGGCCACCCGGACTCCGTCGACGCGATCGGGCTGCTCGCCGAACCGGGCGTGGGCGCGGGTGCGGTGCACACGGCGGTGCGGCAGGCACTGGACGCGGCGGGCGCGGTCGACGCCCGGCCGCAGGAGGTGCGCCCGGCCGGGGATTCCGGCACGCTGCGGGCCCTGACCGGCGACGGACGCGGCGCGGCGGAGTCCCTGACGGCGCAGCCGGTGCGGACGGGACTGCTGGCGCTGTTCGGCGCGATCGCCGGGTCGGTGCTGCTGATCGCAGGACTGGTCCTGGCGACGCTGGTGGCGCGGGCGCTGCGGCAACGCGCCGGGGAGCTGGCGCTGTTGCACGCGGTGGGGGCCACCGCGGGGCAGCTGCGCGGTGCGGTGGCCCGTGAGGTGGCCGTCGTCGCGGCGCGCGCGGCGCTGCTGGGGGCGGTGGCCTCCGTACCGCTGTTCGTGGTGCTGTGGCCGCTGGTGACGGCGGAGGCCGCGCCGTACGGTCTGGCGCTGCCGGTCCTCCCCTGGACGCTCCCGGCACCGCTGATCACGGCGGGCCTGACCGTGGCGACGGCCGTCCTGGCCACGCTGCCCGCCACCGGCGGGGCGACCGGCGGCCGGCGCTCCCGGACCGGGCACCGGCCCGTACGGCCCCGGGCCACCGGCTCCGAACCGTCACCCGCCGCTGCCGGCGGACCGGTTGGCTCCGGGACCGGCTCTGCCGTTCCGGCTGTTCCCGCCCCGGCCGCCCAACTCGTCGGCTCTGCCGCTCCCGCCGGTCCCGCTCCGGCGGCCGGTCATGCCGGCTCCGCCCCGGCCGCCGCCAGCACGGCAGGGCCGGCCAGGCCCGCCTGCCTCGCCGTTTCCACCGGGGCAACCGCTCTCGCCGACCCCGCCGCCCCTGCGGGTTCCGCCGCGCCTGTTCAGCTCGCCGGACCTGTCGGCTCAGGTGCGCCCGTCTTGTCTGCCAACCCGGGCGCTCCTGCCGGTCCCGCCCGCCCCGTCAACGCCGTCCCGCCCGGCCCGCCCCCCGGCCCCGGTGGGCGGAAGGCCGGTGGGCTGGTGCTGCTGGGGATGGGGCTGATGTCCGCCGCCGGTGGTGCCGTGCTGCCGGGGGAGGGGGCCGCCGCCGCGGCCGGTGCCGCCGTGGTGGTCATGGTCATCGGCTGTGCGCTGCTCGGGCCGTGGATCGCGGCGTGGATGGTGGCGGTCACCGGCGGGGCGCTGCGCAGGTTCGGCGGAGTGGGCGGCCGGCTCGCCGCCGCGCAGGGGCGGGCCGCAGCCCCCCGGCTCGGCGCCGCCGTCGTGTCCATCGTGCTGGTGACGGCCTTCGCCGTCGTCCAGCTCGCGGCCGGTGCCACCGCGCAGCGCGCCGGGGAGCACCAGGCCCGCGCCACCGGCCCGGCCGAAGGGATCCACAGCACCGTGCTGGTCGCGCGCAGCGAGCTGGGCGAGGCCGTGCTCGACCGGCTGCCGGTGCTCGGGGTCACCCCCGGGGACCCGGCCTTCGACCCCGGGGTGCGTGAGGGGGACCTCGCCGGTCTGGGGGCGGGGACGGTCGCGGTCGGCGCGGACCGGGCCCGCACGCTCGGCGCCGGGGTCGGGGACACCGTCACGCTGCGGTACGGCGACGGCGTGGAGGAGAGCCTGCGGATCGTCGCCGTCTACACGCGCTCCCTCGCGGTGGGCGATTTCCTCTTCGACCGCGCGCAGCTCGCCGCCCATGTCGCGGACCCGGCCGCACCGGCGGCGCCCGTGCGCACCCCGGTGGCCCTGGAGGGCGCCGCGCTGGAGAGCGGGCTCTCGGCCACCGCCGTGGCCGGGCTGTGCGCGCTGGCGCTGCTCGCCGTGTTCTCCACCCTCGCGGTCTCCGCCGTGGGCCGCCGCCCCGAGCTGGAACTGCTGCACCGGCTGGGCGCGGGGCGCGGGCAGCTGTGGACGATGCTGGTGCTGGAAGCCGCCCTGGTGGCGCTGACCGGGTTGCTGCTCGGGGTCGCCGTGGCCGCCGTGCCGCTGCTGGGCTTCAGCTGGGCCGTGCTGCACACGTTGCCGTGGCTGCCGCCGCTCCAGGCGGCGCTGATCGGCACGGCGGTGCTCCTCACCACGGCCGCCGGCGCGTTGCTGCCGGCCCGCCGCGCGCTGCGGGTCAGGCGTTGAGGTAGGCGAGCACCGCCCTGACCCGGCGGTGCCCGGAGTCGGTGGGCGGCAGGTTCAGTTTCAGGAAGACGTTGCCGATGTGCTTGTGGACCGAGCGTTCGGTGATGACGAGGGCGGCGGCGATGGTCGCGTTGTCGTGGCCCTCCGCCATCAGGTGGAGGACCTCCCGCTCGCGCGGGGTCAGTTCGCCCAGCGGGTCGCCGCGCCGCTGCCGGGACATCAGCTCGGTGACGACCTCGGGGTCCAGCGCGGTGCCGCCCGCCACCACCCGGTCCAGGGCGTCCAGGAAGTCGTCGACCCGGCCCACCCGGTCCTTGAGCAGATAGCCCACGCCGCGTGCGCCGCCGCCGAGCAGTTCGGCGGCGTAGGTCTGCTCCACGTACTGCGACAGCACCAGCACCGGCAGCCCCGGAAGCTGTTCGCGGGCCGCCAGCGCCGCCCGCAGGCCCTCGTCGCGGAAGCCCGGCGGCAGCCGCACGTCCAGGACCGCCGCGTCCGGGCGGTGTTCCAGGAGGAGGGGCAGCACCTCGGGCCCGGTGGCCGCCACCCCGGCCACCTCGTGGCCGGCCGAGCGCAGCAGCAGGACCATGCCCTCCCGCAGCAGGGCGTTGTCCTCGGCGATCACCACACGCACGGCAGCTCCACTTCGATCTCGGTCGGTCCTCCGGCCGGCGACTGCACCCGCACGGTTCCGTCCAGGGCGGCGACCCGGCGGCGGATGCCGCTCAGACCGGTGCCCCGGGTCTCGTCGGCGCCGCCCCGGCCGGTGTCGCGCACCCGCACCCGCAGCACGGTACGCCCGGCGTCCCCGGCGAGGTCCAGGTCCACGGTGGCGTGCTGCGCACCGCTGTGCTTGGCGGCGTTGGTCAGCGATTCGGCGACGGTGAAGTACGCGGCGGTCTCCACCGAGGCCGGGGCGCGCGGCCCGCTCTCCAGGGCGTCGGCGACCGTGACGGCGACCTCCAGGCCGCTGCCGGCCGCCAGCGCCCGCACGGCGCCGGCCAGGCCGCGGTCGGTGAGCACCGGCGGGTGGATGCCGCGGACGACGTGCCGCAGCTCGCCCAGTGCCTCCTCCGCCTGGTCCTGTGCCTCGTCCAGCAGCCGCCGCGCGGTCTGCGGGTCGCGGTCGTAGGCGCGGCGGGCCAGCCCCAGGCGCATGGACAGCGCCACCAGATGGGCCTGCGCGCCGTCGTGCAGGTCGCGCTCGATCCGGCGCAGTTCGGCGCCGTGCGCCGTGATCGCGCCGGCGCGGGTCGCGGTCAGCTGTTCCACGCGTTCGGCGAGCCGGGCGGTGGGCGAGGGCAGCAGCAGGATCCGGGACCAGCGCGCGGAGAGGTCGGCGAGCCGGGTGATCAGGGGCAGGACCAGGGGCGGGCGGCGCAGCAGGCCGTGCCAGACGCCGTCCACCAGCAGCCCGATGGGCCACAGCAGCAGGACCGCGTAGCTCAGAGCGGGCCCGTACAGCAGGTGCGCGCCCAGCCAGCGCAGGTCGCGGTGGGTGCTGGGGTCGGTGACGGACAGCCGTACCCGTTCGTACAGGTTGCCGGTCAGCGGCGGGTAGTGCTCGGGGACCGGTACGCCGCTCCACCGCGCGCTGCGGGTGCGCTCGAAGTGCGCCACCCGGCGCAGCAGCAGGACGAACTCCGGCAGCGCCGCCGCGCCGATCACCAGCAGGGAGGCGCCGGCCGCCGTCAGCCCCACGCCGACCATCAGATAGTTGAACAGGCCGAGCGCGCCGCCGATCAGCAGAGGGATCGAGGCCCGCCAGGTCGTCCGGAGCAGCTCAGGCACCCGCACAGCGTAGGGGAGCGGACGGCGCGGGCGCGGTGGAGCCCGCTCCACCATGCTCCGGGGGGTCCGCACGCTCGGCACGCCGCGGTGGGCGGACCAGACTGGGGCCCATGAAACCGCTGCTCTGGTGTGTCCTTCTCATCGCCCTGACCGTCAATCTGAGCGTCAACTTCGTCGTCGGCGAGGGGGCGTTGCAGATTCTGCTGAGCGTCTGTTCCGGTGTGGTGCTCATCGGTTCGGGCATCGGCCTGTGGATGCTGCGCGACCGGGGCGACGCTCAGGCGTACTGATCCGCCGGGGATACTGGTCCGCATGGCCGACTACCACGACGATCTGCGGCTGGCCCATGTGCTGGCGGACGCCGCCGACGCGCTCACCATGGACCGCTTCAAGGCGATCGACCTCCAGGTGGCCACCAAGCCCGACATGACGCCCGTCACCGAGGCGGACCGCGCGGTGGAGGAGCTGATCCGCTCCCAGCTGGGCCGGGCCCGGCCGCGCGACAGCGTCCTGGGCGAGGAGTACGGCACCAGCCAGGGGGCGGACACCGCCCGGCGCTGGATCATCGATCCCATCGACGGCACCAAGAACTATGTGCGCGGTGTCCCGGTGTGGGCCACCCTGATCGCGCTGCTGGAGCGGGACGCGGACGGCGTGGAACGTCCCGTCGTCGGCCTGGTCTCCGCCCCGGCGCTGCACCGCCGCTGGTGGGCGGCGCTGGGGTCCGGCGCGTTCACCGGGCGCAACCTGGCCTCCGCGACCCGGATGCGGGTCTCGCAGGTGGGGGAGGTGGCGGACGCCTCGTTCGCGTACTCCTCGCTCACCGGTTGGCAGGAGCGCGGCAAGCTGGGCAGTTTCCTGGAGCTGTCCCGCAAGGTGTGGCGCACCCGCGCCTACGGGGATTTCTGGCCGTACATGATGGTCGCCGAGGGCTCGGTCGATCTGTGTGCCGAGCCGGAGCTGTCGGTGTGGGACATGGCGGCCAACGCGATCATCGTCACCGAGGCCGGGGGCCGGTTCACCGCGCTGGACGGTACGGACGGTCCGCTCGGTGCGGACGGCGCGGCCTCCAACGGGCTGCTGCACGACGCGCTGCTGGCGCATCTGGGGTACGTGCCGGGCGCCGAGTAGCCACGCCGCGGCCGTTCCGTTCCGTTCTCCGCACAGGCCGGAGCGGCCGTCCCCGCCCACGGGGTCCGGCCGCTCCGGTTTTGTTACGGCAGGCGCCGGTCAGCCACGGAGGGCCTGTACCGCGGTCTGCAGCCGCTTGCCGTAATCCTCGTCCGCCCGGCGGAAGTTCTCGATCGCCCGCTCGGCGATGTCGTCCCGCGAAACCTGGGCGATGAAGCCGGCCAGGTTGTTGATCAGGCGTTCCTTCTCCTCCTCCGACATCAGCCGGTAGAGGTTGCCGGCCTGCACGAAGTCGTCGTCCTCGGCGTGCGAGGGCGTCGCGTGCCCGTCGGTGGTGCCGGTGACGGTGACCGGCTCCCACAGCGGGCGGCCGGTCTCGGCCGGGCCGCCGAAGGAGTTCGGCTCGTAGTTCTTCGCGCCGCCGTGCCGGCCGTCGTACATGACGCCGTCCCGGCCGTGGGTGCGGGCCTCGGTGGCGTGCGGACGGTTCACCGGCAGGTGGTCGGCGTTGATGCCGACGCGGTAGCGGTGGGCGTCGCCGTACCCGAACAGCCGGCCCTGGAGCATCTTGTCGGGGGACGGGCCGATGCCCGGCACGAAGTGGTGCGGGGAGAAGATCGACTGCTCGACCTCGGCGAAGATGTTCTCCGGGTTGCGGTTCAGCTCCAGCTTGCCGATCGTGATCGGCGGGTAGTCCGCGTGCGGCCACACCTTGGTGAGGTCGAACGGGTTGAAGCGGTAGGTGGCCGCCTCGTTCGCCGGCATGATCTGCACCTGCACGGTCCAGCTCGGGAAGTCACCGTTCTCGATGGAGACGCGCAGGTCGCGCTGGTGGCTGTCGGGGTCCTGGCCCGCCAGCACCGCGGCCTCCTCGGAGGTGAGGTTCTTGATGCCCTGGTCGGTCTTGAAGTGGTACTTGACCCAGAAGACCTCGCCGTCCTCGTTCGTCCACTGGAAGGTGTGCGAACCGAACCCGTCCAGGTGGCGGTAGGAGGCCGGGATGCCCCGGTCGCCGAACAGCCAGGTCACCTGGTGGGTGGACTCGGGCGACAGACCCCAGAAGTCCCAGACGTTGTCCGCTTCCTGGGAGCCGGTGTACGGGTCGCGCTTCTGGGTGTGGATGAAGTCCGGGAACTTGATGGCGTCCCTGATGAAGAACACCGGCGTGTTGTTCCCGACGAGGTCGTAGTTGCCTTCCTCGGTGTAGAACTTCAGCGCGAAGCCGCGCGGGTCGCGGACGGCGTCGGCGGAGCCGAGGTTGCCGGCCACGGTGGAGAAGCGCAGGAAGACCTCGGTCTCCTTGCCGATCTCCGACAGGAACTTCGCCCGGGTGTACGGGGTGACGTCCGCGGTGACGGTGAAGGTGCCGTAGGCGCCGGCGCCGCGCGCGTGCACGATGCGCTCGGGGATGCGCTCCCGGTTGAAGTGGGCCAGCTTCTCGATGAGGTGCTGGTCCTGGATCAGGCCGGGGCCGCCCGCGCCCGCCGTCTGGCTGTTCTGGTTGTCGGCTACCGGTGCGCCGGCCTCCGTGGTGAGCGGTCCCGCCGCGGTCTGGTCGGTCATCCCTCTTCACGCCCTTCGTTCATGCATCCTCAAGCGGCTTCGGTGCGGACTCTTGGCCTCCGCTGAATCCGATCCTATATTGGACTTAGTCCAAGTCAAGACGTGGCCCGAAGTCATACGAAGTCGGGCCCCCGGGAGGCTCACGCTAGGGTGGAACCATGAGTGACCTGCTACAACGACTCCGGGACCGTGGCTGGCGGCTCACCGCGCAGCGGCGTGTCATCGCCGAGGTGCTGGACGGTGAGCATGTGCACTACACGGCGGACGAGGTGCACGCCCGCGCCGTCGCGCGCCTGCCGGAGATCTCGCGCGCCTCCGTCTACAACACGCTGGGCGAGCTGGTCGCCCTCGGGGAGATCATCGAGGTCACCACGGACGGGCGCGCCAAGCGGTACGACCCCAACGCGCACCATCCGCACCAGCACCTGGTCTGCTCCGGCTGCGGCACCATCCGCGACGTCCGGCTGGCCACCGATCCGCTGCGGGCGCTGCCGGAGGACGAGCGGTTCGGCTTCACCGTCTCGGAGGTCGCGGTCACGTACTACGGGCGCTGCCCGAGCTGTTCGAACCCTCTTCGCAGCTGATTTGCCCAGCTGGGCAGCGTGGGGTTAGAGTTAAGCCATCGCCGCGGGGTGGAGCAGCTCGGTAGCTCGCTGGGCTCATAACCCAGAGGTCGCAGGTTCAAATCCTGTCCCCGCTACGGAAGCCGAAGGGCCCGGATCCGATCAGGATCCGGGCCCTTCGCACGTTCCGGGAGCGAACGGGGAGAATCAACGCCATGGACGCTACTCTTCAGTATCTTCTGGACCTGCTCGACCTGGAGCCGATCGAGCAGGACATCTTCCGGGGCGCCAGCCACCCCTCGGTCATCCCCCGGGTCTTCGGCGGGCAGGTCGCGGCGCAGGCCCTGGTCGCCGCCTGCCGCACGGTGCCGCCGGACCGGCTGCCGCACTCGCTGCACTCCTACTTCCTGCGCGGCGGGGATCCTGGCGCGCCCATCGTCTACACCGTGGACCGCATCCGGGACGGCCGTTCCTTCACCACCCGGCGGGTGGTGGCGGTCCAGCACGGGCAGCCGATCTTCCATCTGTCGGCGTCCTTCCAGCTCCCGGAGCCCGGGCTCGAACACCAGGAGCCGATGCCCGACGCCCCGGACCCCGAGACGCTGCCGGGCGGGGAAGAGGTGCTGCACCGGTACGCGGACCGGTTCGCGCACCCGGCGGTGGCCGAGCTGCTGCTGGAGGCGCGGCGGGCGGTGGACCTGCGGTACGTGGCGGAGCCGCCGTTCGCCACGGCGGGGGAGCGGCGCGAACCGCGCTCGCAGGTGTGGTTCCGCACCAACGGGAAGCTGGACGGCGAGCGCGACGACCCGATGCTGCACATCTGCCTGGCCACGTACGTCTCGGACATGACGCTGCTGGACTCGGTGCTGCTGGCGCACGGGCGCGGCGGCTGGGCGGTGGGCGACGTGGTGGGCGCGAGCCTGGACCACGCGATGTGGTTCCACCGGCCGTTCCGGGCCGACGAGTGGCTGCTGTACGACACGGATTCGCCGACCTCGGGCGGCGGGCGCGGGCTGGCCAGGGGCCGGATCTTCACCCGGGACGGCCGGCTGGCGGTCTCGGTGATCCAGGAGGGCGTCGTCCGGGTGCCCCGGCGCGAGCAGGACTGATCGCGCGGGCCCTGGGCGGCCGGCCGACCCGGGCGCGGGGTGCGCCGGGGGCGGCCCCTCAGTGGGCCGGCGGGCGCCGGGCCCAGGTGGTCCACAGCGGGCGGTAGCCCGCCCGGTGCCAGAACGGGCCCGAGAGCGGGCTGAGCGCGGCGTAGTGCAGCAGGGTGTGGGTGGCGCCCGCCTCGGCCAGGGCCAGGTGCGCGGTGCGGACCAGGGCCGTACCCGTGCCGCAGCCGCGCTCGGCCGCCTCGACCATGAGGGTGGAGAGATAGCCCACACGCCGGGCCGCGACCTGCCGGGCGGCCCAGGCGGCCTCCTCCGGCGGTTCGACCGAGAGCAGCCCGGTGATCCGGCGGTTGCGCTCGGCCAGCCACACCCAGGCGCCGGGGGCGGCCAGCCGCTGCCGGGCGTGGTGCGCGGAGGACTCGCGCGGCATCGTCGAGCCGAACTGCGCGTCCCAGCGCAGCTCGTCCAGCCACAGGGCCACCGCCCGGTCGAGATCGCCGGCGTCGGCCGGCGTCAGCGGGCGCACCAGGAGATCGCCGGCCCGTGCGGCGCGGCCCGGCGGCGGTCCGGTGGTGGCGGTGCGGACGGCGGTGACGGTCTTCGGGGTGAAGCCGTGGGCGAGCAGGGTGGCGGTGACCTCGGTGTCGCGGCTGGGCCAGGTGAACACGGCCTCGCTGTCGGCCGGCGCCGGGCGGGCGGCGGCCATCCGCCGGTCCCAGGCGGTCAGCAGCGTGTCCAGGGCGCGGGCCGGGTCGGGGCCGGTGAGCCGGGCGTACAGCTGATGCTGATCGAGCGCCGCCCAACTGGCCTCGTACGCCTGCGGATCGACGCGCCGCCGCCGGTAGCGGCCCTCGGCGCCCGGGAGGGTGAAGGTGATGTCGCCCTCGACCGGTGCCGGCAGCGCGTGCACGGAGGGCAGCAGGGGGTCCAGGACCCGCAGCCGGGTCTCCATGGGGGTGGTCGTGTTCGTGCTCGTACGGGTCACGGGCGTCACGGCCGGAGCCTACGGCAGCAGCCCCGCGGCGTGGAGGAGATAAGCGGTCATCGGCTCGTAATAGCGGGGATTGGTCACATGATCGTCCAGCGGTACACAGACCGAGAGGGTGCCCTCGGCCTCCGCGAGGAACAGCGCCGGGTCGTTGCAGTCGGCGTACCCGATGGTGTCGATGCCGTACTGCGCCGCGCAGCCCGCCCACCCGTGGTCGGCGACCACCAGGTCGGGCGGGGCCTGGCCGTCCGCCGCCAGCGCGTCGAGGATGGTGGCCATCGGGTGCGGCGAGTGGGTGTGCCACAGGGTCGCGCCGCGCTCGTACATGGCGACCCCGGCCATCTGGGCGACCACGCCCTCGTCGGCGGTGAGCCCGATCGGCACCTTGACGATGTCGCAGCCGGCCGCCGCCAGGGCGAAGCCGGTGCGGGCGTGGACGTCCAGCAAGCCGCCCGGGTGCCCGGTGGCCAGCAGCACCCGGGAGCGTCCTTCGGCCGCCTTGCGCAGGGTGTCGGCGGCGCGCCCCAGGGCGTCGACGGTCAGCTCGGGGTCGATGGTGTCCTGGCCCTGCCGGTGCTCGGGGTCCTCGTTGACGCCGCAGCGCTCGGTCATGACCGCGAGCACGTCCTGTTCGTCCACCCAGCGGTCGCCGAGTTCCAGGCCGAGCCAGTAGTGCCGGTTGCCGTTGGCCAGTTCGCGGTAGTGGGCGAGATTGTTCTCCCGCGGCGTGGCCACCTCCCCGGCGATCCGGGAGCGTATGAGGTGTTCGATCAGTTCCGGACGGGAGGGCACCAAGGACAGGGACGGCATAGGGCCCAGTATCGCCCCCGGCGGTCCGCTGCGGGGGTCCTGTCGCCGAGCTGTGATCTCCGCCGGACGGGCGCTTCATGCGCGTGACCAATTCTTATACCGGTATTAGTATCACAGGCATGGTACGTACTCCTCTCACCCCCGAAGAGCGCGAACGCGGCCGGCGGCTCGGGCTGCTGCTGCGGGCCGCGCGTGGCCCGCGCAGCATGGCGGAGGTGGCGGCGGCCGCCGGAATCTCCCCCGAGACCCTGCGCAAGATCGAGACCGGCCGCGCCCCCACCCCCGCCTTCTTCACCGTCGCGGCGCTGGCGCAGGCGCTGGAGCTGCCGCTGGATCAGGTGGTGGCACGCTGCGCCGAGCCGGAGCCGGCCCCGGTGGCCGCCTAGGGTCTGGCTGACCCGTCCCGCCCGGCCGCGCGCCATGGGTCGGGCACTCCCTGGCGACCCGCAGATCCGCCGCGGTGCGTTCGGCGTCGCGGTCGCGGAGGTCGGTGCTGCCCGCCGGTTCGCGGGTGGGGCGCCGGTGGCGGCGGTGGTTGCGTTCCAGGGCGGCCCAGGCCAGCAGGACGGCGGCGGCGGTGATCAGCATGCCGGGCCGGTCGCGGTGGCCTTGAAGAAGGAGTACTGGAACGTTCCGCCCTCCGTCGCGCAGCGGTGCAGCTCCGTGATGCCCCGGTCCCACCGCGCCCCGGTGGTCAGACCGGCCGCGAGGGCGTCGGCCCGGAAGGAGCCGGCCATCGCGATGAAGGTGTCGCGGGTGAAGGAGTCCACCAGCCGCGGCCGGGTGCTGTCGGCGTACAGGGGGCGCGGGGTGACCTGGACCCCGGTGAAGCCGGCGGCGGTCAGCAGCGGCTGGAGCGTGCGCCCCAGCAGCGCGTTCCCGCCGGCCGCCGCCTGGAGGCGGACGAGATGGCCGATCACGGCCCGGGCCGCGGCGCCCTCCGGGTGCATCACGATGGCGCCGTGGTCCCCCTCGATCACGGTGAGGGTGCCGCCGGGGCGCAGCACCCGGCGCAGCGCGGCCAGGGTGCGTCCCGGATCGCTCTGGTGCTCCAGGACGAAGCACACGAAGACGTGGTCGAAGGTGTCCGGCGGGAAGGGCAGCTCGTGCAGATCGGCCTGGAGCCAGGCCACCCGGGCGTCGGGGAACCCGGCCGCGACCCGGCTCCCGGCGGAGGCCAGCGACTCGGCGGAGATGTCCACCGCCGTCAGCCGGATGCCGGGGCTGCCCGCCAGCAGGTGCACGGTCTGGGCGCCCACCCCGCAGCCCGCCTCCAGCACGCGGCTGCCGGCCGGGTAGCGGGTGTCGTGGTGCAGCAGGTCCGCGAGGCTGTTCGCCTGGTCGCCGAGCCGGCGGGTCTCGCCGGCCGAATAGCCGTGCAGATAACGGGCTGTGACGGTCGTACTGTTCATGGCCCCAGCGTCGGTCGCACAATGGCCCGGTGGACAGAGCCAATGAAGGGCCGGTTGGCAGGGCCAAAACGGGTTCCGACTTCCTTCAGCTGCGCATCGAGGAAGCCCCGCCGGGCGGCCGTGCCGACTGGCTGTCCCGGGAGATCCGGGCCGCCATCGCGGACGGCCGGCTGCCCCTCGGCAGCAAGCTGCCCGCCAGCCGGGTGCTCGCCGCCGAACTGCGGGTCTCGCGGGGCGTGGTGACCGAGGCGTACCAGTGCCTCACCGAGGACGGCCATGTCGCGGGCCGGGGGCGGGCGGGCACCGTGGTGGTCGCGGCCCCCGTACCGGTGCCGGAGTCCGGGGCGGTCCGGGACCCGGCCCGGCCGTGCGGCGCGCTGCCGGAGGGCGCGCTGTTCGGGGCGGCGCCCGGCACCGATGTCTTCGACTCGCTGCGGGCCGTCGAGGCTCCGTTCGACTTCACCCCGGGCGTCCCCGATCTGGCTGCCTTCCCGCGCGCCGCCTGGCTGCGCGCCGAGCGTGCCGTGCTCGCCGGACTGTCCGCCTCCGACCTCGGGTACGGCGATCCGCGCGGTGCGCCCGCGCTGCGTGCCGCCGTCGCGCACTGGCTGGCCAGGAACCGGGGCATCGCCGCCGACCCGGCCGACATCCTGATCGTGGCCGGGGTCTCCCAGGCGCTGATCCTGCTGGCCCACGTGCTGCGGGCGCGCGGCATCGGCGAACTCGCCGTCGAGGAGCCGGGGTCACTGGGCGCCCGGCATCATCTGCGGTACGGCGGGATGGCGATGCCCGCGGTGCCGGTGGACGGGGAGGGGGTACGGGTGGACGCGCTGCGTGCCAGTGGCGCCCGGGCCGTACTGCTCACCCCGGCGCACCAGTTCCCCACCGGGGTGGTGCTCAGTGGCGAGCGGCGGCGGGAGCTGATGGCCTGGGCGCGGGAGAGCGGCGGGCTGATCGTGGAGGACGACTACGACGCCGAGCACCGTTACGACCGGCCGCCGGTGCCCGCGGTGCGGGCGATGCTGCCGGAGGCCGTCGCGTACACCGGCAGTGTCTCCAAGCTGCTGGCCCCGGCGCTGCGGATCGGCTGGCTGCTGCCGCCGCCCGCGTACCGCGAGGCACTGGTGGCGGCGAAGCGGTTCACGGATCTGGGCAACGGGGTGCTGCCGCAGCTGGTGCTGGCCCGCCTCATGGAGTCGGGGGAGCTGGAACGGCAGCTACGGATGCTGCGGCGGCGGCACCAGCGGCGCCGGGACACCATGATCGAGGGCATCGGGCGGCATCTGCCGGGCGCGGTGGTGCACGGCGCGGCGGCCGGCGTCCATCTGATGATCACCTTCCCGCCGGACGCGCCGCTGGTGCGGGGCCGCTGCGACCTGGAGCTGGCCTCGCTCGCGCTCGCGCACGGGGTGAAGGTGCAGCCGCTGGCCTGGCACCGGCGGCATCCAGGGCCGCCCGGCCTGGTGCTGGGCTACGCGGCCAGCGGCCGGGACCGGATCGCGGAGGGCATGGCCGCCCTGGGCCGCGCGCTGCGGGCGCGCTGACCCGGCGCGGGCGCCGTCGCGGGCCGGCTCTCAGGTGTCGCGGGTGAGGGCGGTGGTGAAGGCGGCGCGGTGGGTGACGAGCCATTCCTGGAGGTGGTCCCAGTAGGGCCAGCCGCCCCGGTCGGCCACCATCCGGACGAAACCCTCCTCGCCCGCCGTCACCCTGCGGGTCACGAAGGCCCGGCCCACGGCCGTGGCCTGCTCGATCACGGTGGGCAGCTGGGCACGTTCCGCCGCCGCCAGGCCGTAGCCGTCCGCCAGCACGCGCAGCCGGGCCGGTGCGTCGGAGGTCTCGCCGGGCCGCATCGGGATCCAGTAGCGGGCGGTCATCGCCACGTCCCACAGCGGCCGGCCGGGCGCGGCGAGATCGAAATCGATGAGGGCGGCGGCGCGGCCGTCGCGGAAGACGACGTTCTCCCGGCAGACGTCGTTGTGGCACAGCAGCGGGCCGCCCTCGGGGTCGGCCAGTTCCCGCGACCATCCGGCGTCCGGGGCGGTCGGGAGGGCCGCGCTCGCCTCGTGGAACGCGCGCAGCAGCGCGCCCACCGAACGCAGCGCGCCCGCCGTCCGCGACCAGGCGGGGAAGGGCGGCACGGCCACCTCGCCCGGCAGGAAGGTGACCTCCTCCCGGCCGTCCGGGGTGAGCCGCACCGGCTCCGGCGCCCCGGTGAACCCGGCCCGGCGCAGGGCGCGCAGGTACCGGTGCAGGTCGGGCGCGTTCGGCGGGGCGGGGCGGTTCACCACCGGGCCCCGGCGGATCACCTCCCCGCCGCTGCCGAGTCCGCCCGCGAGCCGTTCGTCCGTACAGCCCTCGTCCGTCCGCCCCTCGTCCGTCATGCCCGGCAGCGTAGCTCCCGGTACAGCCGCAGCCAGACCTCCGGCGGCACCAGACCGCACGGCAGGGAGCGGTCGAGGTCCAGGGCGCGGGTACGGCGGCGGCCGTAGTGGTGGGTCAGGGTCGCGTGCAGGGAGCCGCCCCGGCCGGTGAAGCCCAGGTCGACGAATGCGCCGTACGGTCCCAGGTCCGCCGCCGGCAGCAGCGTTTCGGGGCGGCGTTCCAGGCGCAGCACGGCCGAGTCGCCGCGCGGCACCGGGACGAAGTGCTGCCGGTGGACGCGCGGCCCGAGCCGCCACGCGTACCAGGGCCAGCTGCGGACGGTCAGCAGCGGCCAGCTGCCGAAGTCCCCGGTGCGCCTGCGCGCGTACTCCAGCTGGGTGAGGAGGGTGGCCGAGGTCAGCCGGGGTGCGGCCAGGCACCAGCGGACGATGTCGGTGGTCCGTGAGTACGGGATGTTGCCGACCACCGCGAACGGTTCGCGGGGTGGCGTGGCGCGCAGGAAGTCTCCCTGGACGAGGCGGATGCGGGGGTGGTCGGGGAACCGGCCGGCCAGTGTCCGGTCGATCTCGTAGGCGATGACCCGGCCGGTGGCGGCGGCCAGCGCGTGGGAGAGGTGGCCCTCCCCGGCGCCGGGTTCCACGACCAGTTCGCCGGGGCGCACGCCGGAGGCGTGCACGATCGTACGAATGCTGGGGGTGTGATGCAGAAAGTTCTGTGAAAGGGCGAGACGACGGCGTGCCACGGGTGAGGTCCTCGGGTGTGAGGACAGGCAGCGCCAAGGCGGCGGGCCTGTCCGTGTCGATGAGCTGACACCGGACGGCCCTGGTGGCGTGAGGACTCGGGAAAAGCTGTGGTCAGACGGTCGGGACGGCGGGCGAGTCCTGGCGGACCAGGGCCGGACGCCGCACGCGCGGGCGGGGGCTGAGCTGGAACTGCCGCGCGGCGGCGCACAGCCCGTTCGTGATTGCCTGGGAAGCTGACATGAGTGAGACGATACGGATCGTCGCGCGGAACGTGCAAATCCCTTTCTTCACACTGTTGCGGTGGGATGAAATGACCCGACGCTGGTGTTGAGCACTCCGGCACTGATCAACGGGAGGCATCACGTGGCGGACACCGACCACAGCGGCACCAAGGGCTGGATACGACGGCTCACCGCGTACTGCTGGCGTCACCGCCGCAACATGCTGCTGTCCCTCGGCGCTTCCCTGGCCGGCATGGGCGTCATGGCCCTCATGCCGCTCATCACCAAGATCATCATCGATGACATCGTCGTCGGCGGCCAGGGCGGACTCGGCCTGTGGATCGGCCTGCTCCTCGCCGCGGCCGCCGTGATCTACGGCCTCACCTTCGCCCGCCGCTACTACGGCGGACGCCTCGGCATCGACGTGCAGCACGACCTGCGCACCGCGATGTTCCGCTCCCTCACCCGCCTGGACGGCCGCCGCCAGGACCAGCTCTCCACCGGGCAGGTCGTCGGCCGCGCCACCAGCGACCTCAGCCTCATCCAGGGCCTGCTCTTCATGATGCCGATGGTCATCGGCAACTTCATGCTCTTCGCCGTCTCCCTGGCGGTGATGCTCGTCCTGTCCCCCCTGCTGACCCTCGTCTCCCTCGCCGTCATCCCCCTGCTCGCCTGGATCGCGAGCATCAGCCGCCGTCGGCTCTACCCCGCCACCTGGCACGCCCAGAACCGGGCCGGCGCCGTCGCGGGCGTCGTCGACGGCGCCATCACCGGCGTCCGCGTCGTCAAGGGCTTCGGCCAGGAGGAGCAGGAGAGCGGCAAACTGCGCGCCATCAGCCGCGAACTGTTCGCCGCCCGGCTGCGCACCGTACGGCTCAACGCCCGGTACGTCCCCGCCTTCCAGGCCATCCCCTCACTCGGCCAGGTCGCCATGCTCGCCCTCGGCGGCTGGCTCGCCACCCGCGGCGAGATCACCCTGGGCACCTTCGTCGCCTTCTCCACCTACCTCGCCCAGCTGGTCGGCCCGGTCCGGATGCTCACCATGGTCCTCACCGTCGGCCAGCAGGCCCGCGCCGGCGTCGAACGCGTCCTGGAACTCATCGACGCCGAACCCGAGATCACCGAGGCCCCCGACGCCCGCGCGCTGCCCGCCGACGCCCCCGCCAGCGTCGAGTTCGACCGCGTCGGCTTCGGCTACGGGGAGGCCAACCCCGTCCTCACCGACCTCAGCCTGCGCATCGAACCCGGCGAGACCCTCGCCGTCATCGGCCCCTCCGGCAGCGGCAAATCCACCGTCTCGCTGCTGCTGCCCCGCTTCTACGACCCCGACAGCGGCACCATCAGGGTCGGCGGCCACGACACCCGCGAGCTGACCTACGACTCGCTGCGCGCGGCCATCGGTCTCGTCCCCGAGGACAGCTTCCTGTTCTCCGACACCATCCGCGCCAACCTCGCCTACGGCCACCCCGACGCCACCGACGAGCAGATCACCGCCGCCGCCCGCGCCGCCCAGGCCGACGACTTCATCCGCGCCCTGCCCGACGGCTACGACACCGTCGTCGGCGAACAGGGCATGACCCTGTCCGGTGGCCAGCGCCAGCGCGTCGCACTCGCCCGCGCCATCCTCACCGACCCCCGGCTGCTCATCCTCGACGACGCCACCTCCGCCGTCGACGCCCGCGTGGAGCGCGAGATCCACGACGCGCTGCGCTCCGTGATGGCCGGGCGCACCACTCTGCTCATCGCCCACCGGCAATCCACCCTCCAGCTCGCCGACCGCATCGCCGTCCTCGACGGCGGACGCCTCGCCGACACCGGCACCCACGCCGAACTCTCCGCCCGCAGCGAGCTGTACCGCCGGCTGCTGAGCGACCCCGACGAGTGGGGCACGGCCCCCCGCGACCCGGCCGGGCTCGCCCCGGCCGCCCCGCTCGCCGATGGTGACGACGACGGCGCCGACGGCGGCCGGGCGGACGGGGGCCCCGGCGCGGACGGCACCACCCCCGGCCTGTGGCAGCGCACGGCGGGCGGCCCCGACACCGCCGCCACCGCCCTGATGGGCGGCACCGCCGCCGACCCCGAGCTGCTCGCCCAGGTCGCCGCCCTGCCGCCCGCCACCGACACCCCCGACATCGACGAGGACGCCGCCGCCCGCGCCGAGACCGGCGGCTACGGACTGCGCCGCCTGCTGGCCGGACTGCGCGTCCCGCTGCTCCTCGCCCTCCTGCTGGTGGTCGCCGACGCCGCCGCCGCGCTGCTGCTGCCCGTCCTCATCCGGCACGGCATCGACCAGGGTGTGGAGAAAGCCGCCTACGGCGCGGTGTGGACCGCCGCCGTCCTCGCGCTGCTGGTCGTGCTCACCCAGTGGGCCGCACAGGCCGGCGCCATCCGCGCGGTGGGCCGCACCGGTGAACGCGCCCTGTACTCCCTGCGCGTCAAGATCTTCGCCCACCTCCAGCGGCTGGGCCTGGACTACTACGAGCGCGAGCTGACCGGCCGGGTCATGACCCGGATGACCACCGACGTCGACGCCCTCACCTCCTTCCTCCAGACCGGCCTGGTGCAGGCGCTGGTGGCCGTGATGACGTTCTTCGGCATCATGGGCGTCCTCGTCGCCATCGACCTCCAACTCGCCCTCGTCGTCCTGGCCACCCTGATCCCGCTGACCGTGGGCACCGTTGTTTTCCGGCGGCACAGCGTCAAGGCGTACGAGCTGGCCCGCGAGCGGGTCAGCGGCGTCAACGCCGACCTCCAGGAGTCCGTCGCCGGGCTGCGGATGGTGCAGGCGTTCCGCCGCGAGAGCGACGGGTACGAGCGGTTCACCGACCGCTCGGACGGCTACCGCCGGGCGCGGCTGCGCGGCCAGTGGCTGATCTCCGTGTACTTCCCCTTCGTGCAGTTGCTCGCCACCCTGGCCACCGCCGGAGTGCTGCTGGTGGGCGCCGGCCGGGTCGGCGCCGGGACGCTCACGGCGGGCGCGCTGGTGGCGTACCTGCTGTACATCGAGCTGTTCTTCGCCCCCGTGCAGCAGCTCTCCCAGGTCTTCGACGGCTACCAGCAGGCTGTGGTCTCGCTGGGCCGCATCCAGGAACTGCTCGCCGAGCCCACCACCACCCCGGCCGCCGAACGGCCCCGTGCGGTGGCCGAGCGGCTGCGCGGGGAGGTGGAGTTCGACAACGTCCGGTTCGCCTACCGGGGCACCGAGGCCGCCGCCGAGGCGGGCGAGGAGGCCCTGCGCGGGGTGAACCTCACCATCCCGGCCGGCCAGACCGTCGCCTTCGTCGGCGAGACCGGCGCCGGCAAGTCCACGCTGGTGAAGCTCGTCGCCCGCTACTACGACCCGACCGCGGGCGCGGTCCGGGTGGACGGCGCCGACCTGCGCACCCTCGACCTCCCCGGCTACCGGCACCGGCTCGGCGTCGTCCCGCAGGAGCCGTACCTGTTCGAGGGGACGGTGCGGGACGCCATCGCGTACGGCCGCCCCGACGCGAGCGACGCGGAGGTGGAGGCGGCGGCCCGCGCGGTCGGCGCCCACCACATGATCGCCGCGCTGCCCGGCGGCTTCCGGCAGCAGGTGGGGGAGCGGGGCCGCGCCCTGTCGGCCGGTCAGCGGCAGCTGATCGCGCTCGCCCGCGCCGAGCTGGTACGCCCGGACATCCTGCTGCTCGACGAGGCCACGGCGGCCCTGGACCTGGCGACCGAGGCCCTGGTCAACCGGGCCACCGACCGGCTGGCGGTGCGCCGCACCACCCTGGTCGTCGCCCACCGGCTGACCACCGCCGCCCGCGCCGACCGGGTGGTGGTGCTGGACCACGGCGCGGTGGTGGAGGACGGCACCCACGCCGAACTCCTGGCACGCGGCGGCCGGTACGCGGCGCTGTGGCGCACCTACGCGGGCGAGGAGGAAACGGCGCCGGTCGCGGGCTAGGTCCTAGCGGCGCCGGTCAGCGGTTGCGCGGGTGCTGTTTCGCCGTGCGCTCGTTGCCGCGCCGGTAGTTGCCGGTCCAGCGCGCCATCACCAGCTGTGGGTCGGCGCCGCCGGCGATCTCGGCGAGAAACGCGGCGGCCCGCTCCCCGCGCAGCCTCCCCGCGGGCCGCTCCCGGTGCGTGATCCGCACCGTCCCGTCGCCCAGCTCGCGGTACGTGAAACCCTCTGCTCTCCCCATGAGCGGCAGCGTACGCCGAGTGCGCTACGCCGAGTACCGCGCGGAGCGAAGCGGGAGAACGGGCAGTGGGCGGATGGGTCGGCTTCGCCGACGGGGAACCGCGCGAGGTCGGCTGAGGGTCAGGGCCGTGCCGGGCCCGGTGCCCGGGTGCGCTCGCCCAGGTAGGTGTCCACCGTCTGCAGGGAGCCGCCGGGGAGGCTGGGTTCCCCCGCCCACCAGTGGATGGCCTCGATCTCCTCGTTCGGCGCGAACGGCTGCGGTGCCGTCGTCTGCGCCTCGTACACCGCCCCGTACGCCATGGGACGGTCACCGAAGGCGGTCTTGGCGAAGCCCGTGAAACGCAGTGCCTCGGGCGCGATCAGCTGGCCCGCCTCCTCACGCAGCTCGCGGGCCGCCGCCACGCGCGGGGTCTCGCCCGGGTCGATGCCGCCGCCCGGCAGCTCCCACGTCCGGCGCTTGCGTTCCAGGACCAGCAGCAGCCGTTGCCCGTGCCACAGCGCCACCAGGCTGTACGTGATCGGCGCGTCGTCGAACGTGGTCTCCTCCGGCACCTGTTCGAGCGCGAGCAGCCGTACGTCCAGGGGGCCGGTCGCCAGGGGCTCGGGCAGGGTCTCGCGCTGATCCTCCGTCATGCCGCCGACCCTACTGCGGCGCTCTGACAACGGCGGAGCCCTCGTGCGGACGCCGGGCCCCACAGGGGGGCGCGGGTCAGGGGACGGGCCCGGACCGCGGGGGAGCGACGGCCGGCGGGTACGGCGCAGCCGGAGTTCGTCGCCCCCGCGCCGCGGCCCTCACAGGGCCGGCACCTCGGCGATGCCCGGGAAGTCCTCCGGCTCCTCGGGCACCTCGGCCCAGATCGTCTTTCCGGTGCTGCTCTGCCGGCTGCCCCACCGCTGCGTGAGGTGGGCGACGATGAACAGCCCGCGGCCGTTCTCGTCGTACGCCCGCGCCCGGCGCAGATGGGGCGAGGTGCTGCTGCCGTCCGACACCTCGCAGATCACGCCGCGCTCGCGGATCACCCGCAGCTGGATGGGGCCGCCCGCGTGCCGTATGGCGTTGGTGACCAGCTCACTGACGACGAGTTCGGTGGTGAACACCGCGTTCTCCAGGCCCCAGCTGGTCAGCTGCCGGGCCGCCAGTTCGCGGGCCCGGCTCACGGCCGTGGGCTCGGCCGGCACCTCCCACGTGGAGACCTGGGCCGGGGAGAGGGCGCGGGTGCGGGCCAGCAGCAGCGCGATGTCGTCGGTGTGGTGTTGGTCCACCAGGGACTTCAGCACCATGTCGCAGGTCGCCTCCAGCGAGGCGGCGGGCCGGGCCAGCAGCCCGCTCAGCTCGGCCAGGCCCTGATCGAGATCCTGGCGGTACGACTCCAGCAGGCCGTCCGTGTACAGGGCCAGCACGCTGCCCTCGGGCAGCGTGATCTCCACCGACTCGAACGGCAGGCCGCCGAGACCGAGCGGCGGCCCGGCCGGCAGATCGATCATCTCCACCGTGCCATCGGGACGGACCAGGGCGGGGGCCGGGTGCCCCGCCCTGGCGAGGGCGCAGGTCCGCGACACCGGGTCGTACACCGCGTACAGGCAGGTGGCTCCGGTCTCCATGCTCTGCGCGCCGCCCGGTCCTCCCGGCTCCTCGGGCCAGTCCTGCGGCTGTTCGTTCTCGCCCCGCATCCGGATCACGACATCGTCGAGGTGGGTGAGCAGCTCGTCGGGCGGCAGATCGATGTCGGCCAGGGTCCGCACCGTGGCCCGCAGCCGCCCCATCGTGGCGGAGGCGTGCAGGCCGTGCCCCACCACATCGCCCACCACCAGGGCCACCCGTGCCCCGGACAGGGGGATGACGTCGTACCAGTCGCCGCCCACCCCCGCCGTCGAGTCGGCCGGCAGATAGCGGGAGGCCACTTCCACGGCGGCCAGGTCGGGCCGGCCGCGCGGCAGCAGACTGCGCTGGAGCGTCAGCGAGGTGGACCGCTCGTGCGTGTAGCGGCGCGCGTTGTCCAGGCATACGGCCGCCCGCGCGCCGATCTCCTGCGCGAGCAGCAGATCGGCCTGGTCGAAGCCCTCCGGACGGCGGTGCCGTACGAACATCGCCACGCCCAGCGTCGCGCCCCGGGCGCGCAGCGGCACCACCACGCCGGAGTGCACGCCGTACTCGCGCACCCGCTCCGCCCGCTCCGGATCCCTCGCGAACCAGTCGGCGACCGCCGCCGAGTCCAGCACCCGCGCCCGGTACTCCCCACTGGCCGCCACGGCGCGCCCGTGCGGCGATTCCGACGGGTACTCCAGCGACTCGCCGATGTCCAGCATGACCTCGGGGATGCCCTCCAGCACCGACCGCTGGGCCACCCGGCGCAGCGTGACCGGGCCGGGGAACCGCTGGGTGCGGGGCTCCTCGCCGCGCAGCACCGAGTCGTACAGATCCACCGTCACCAGATCCGCCAGCCGGGGGACCGCGACCTCGGTCAGCTCGTCGGCGGTGCGGCGCACGTCCAGGGTGCTGCCGATCCGGCTGCTGGCGTCGCTGAGCAGGGTCAGCCGTTCCGTGGCCACCGTCAGCCGGGTGACGCGCCGCTCGCGGTCCTCCCGGATGCGGGTGACCACCAGCGACAGCAGGCAGGCGAGCGCGACCGCGAGCAGCACGGTGATCCGGCCGCCGATGGACAGATCGGGGACGTGGAACCCGTACAGCGTGAAGGCGGCACCGAAGGTGACCACGGCGATGACCAGCGCCTGCCAGAAGACGAGCAGTCCGGCGGCGGCGAGCGGGGCGAGCAGCGAGAAGCTGGCCCAGCGGGCGAGGTGGCCGGAGGCCGTCTGGTACTGCACCACGGTGATGGCGGCGATGTAGACGAGCAGCAGGACCAGGACGGCGGCGCCCTGGAGGCGACGGAACGGGGATCGAAAGGAAGCCATGTGGTCACCCTCCGCATCCACCGTAGCGTGGATGCGGAATGCCGCACCTTCGGTGCGGGAGGACCGGAGTCCGCCGCCACGACCGGTGCCGCCGCGGGTGCGGCCGGATCAGGCGGTGGTGCGGGGCGGCGCGGTGGAGGCGCGGACCATGAGATCGGCCGGGAGCGTGGCCACGCGGCCGGCGGGGGCGTCCTCGCGGCCGAGCGCCAGCCGGCCGGCGCGCGCCCCTGCCTCGTGCAGCGGGATCCGTACGGTCGTCAGCGCGGGCGCGGCGTCGATCGCGAACGGGAGGTCGTCGAAGCCGGCCACCGAGATGTCCTCGGGGATGCGCAGTCCCCGGTCGCGCAGCGCCGCGCAGGCGCCCAGGGCGACGGTGTCGTTGGCGGCCACCACGGCGGTCAGCTCCGGCTCGCGGCGCAGCAGTTCCAGCGCGCCGTCGTAGCCGGAGGACCGGTCGTAGCCGCCGTGCACGGTGAGCCGTTCCGTGTCCTGCGGGCCTCCCGCGCCTGCCCCGGCCAGCGCGGCGCGGTGGCCCTCCAGCCGGTGCCGGGTGGTGGTGCGGGCGGCCGGCCCGGCGAGGTAGCCGATCCGGCGGTGGCCCAGGGAGAGCAGGTGCGCGGTGAGGCGGCGCGCGCCGCCGAAGTTGTCGAAGGTGAGCGCCACGGGGGAGGGGCCCCAGGACTCGTCCCGTTCCGGTTCCCGCGCGGTCTCCCGCTCCGTCTCCCGGGTCCCCGCCGGGCCCCCGTCGGCCGCCACCGGCCCGAGCGGCTGCCGGCCGCACAGCACCACCCGGGTGCCTCCGGCCTCCAGCCGCCGCAGCCGGGTGGCCAGGGCTGCCAGGTGCTCGGGGTCCTCGACCGTGCCGCCGGTGAGTACCACGGCCGCGGCGCGCTGGCGCAGCAGCAGGGTGAGGTAGGTGAGTTCGCGCTCGGGGGATCCGCCGGTGTTGCAGATGATCGCCATCTTCTGGCTGTGCGGGGCGTCGTGTTCCCCGTCCGGCCCGATCTGGGACTGGATCGCGGAGGCCATCACCCCGAAGAAGGGGTCGGCGATGTCGTTGACCAGTACCCCCACCAGGTCGGAGGTGGCGGCGGCGAGCGCGCTGGCGGGGCCGTTGACCACGTACTCCAGTTCGTCCACGGCGCGCAGCACCCGGGAGCGGGTGGAACCGGCCACCGGGTAGTTGCCGTTGAGCACCCGGGAGACCGTTGCCGCTGACACCCCCGCCCGCGCCGCCACATCCGCCAGCGTCACCGACATGCTCCGCCCCGCTTTCCGTGCTGCCACTTGTCCCATCCGCTGTGGGCAGGTTAGCGTCTCCCCTGATAGAAAGCGCTTACTAACGGTGCCGCCGCCGCGCTGCCACTCCGAGAGGGAATCCGGCCCATGACCGATACGCCGAACCGCAGGACCGTCCGCATCGCCATGAACGGCGTCACCGGGCGCATGGGATACCGCCAGCACCTGGTCCGTTCGATCCTCGCCCTGCGCGAACAGGGCGGCCTCCCGCTCGCCGACGGCACCGTGATCTGGCCCGAGCCGATCCTCGTCGGCCGCCGCGAGCACGCCCTCAAGGCGCTCGCCGACCAGCACGGCCTGGACGCCTCCCACATCTCCACCGACCTGGACTCCGTCCTGGCCGACGACAGCGTCGACATCTACTTCGACGCCCAGATCACGCTCGCCCGCGAGGAGGCCCTGAAGAAGGCCATCGCCGCCGGCAAGCACATCTACACCGAGAAGCCCACCGCCACCGGCCTGGACGGCGCCCTCGCGCTGGCCCGCCAGGCGCGCGACGCGGGCATCAAGCACGGCGTGGTCCAGGACAAGCTGTTCCTGCCCGGCCTGCTCAAGCTCAAGCGGCTCATCGACGGCGGCTTCTTCGGCGAGATCCTCTCGGTGCGCGGCGAGTTCGGCTACTGGGTCTTCGAGGGCGACTGGCAGCCCGCCCAGCGCCCGTCCTGGAACTACCGCTCCGAGGACGGCGGCGGCATCGTCGTCGACATGTTCCCGCACTGGGAGTACGTGCTGCACGAGCTGTTCGGCCGCGTCGAGACCGTCCAGGCGCTGACCGCCACCCACATCCCGCGCCGCTGGGACGAGAACGGCCAGGCGTACGAGGCCACCGCCGACGACTCCGCCTACGGCATCTTCCAGCTGGCCGGCGGCGCCGTCGCCCAGATCAACTCCTCCTGGTCGGTGCGCGTCAACCGTGACGAGCTGGTGGAGTTCCAGGTGGACGGCACGCACGGCTCCGCCGTCGCCGGGCTGCGCAACTGCCGTGTGCAGCACCGCTCCGCCACCCCCAAGCCGGTGTGGAACCCGGACCTGCCCGCCACCGAGACCTTCCGCGAGCAGTGGCAGGAGGTGCCGGACAACGCCGAGTTCGACAACGGGTTCAAGGCCCAGTGGGAGCTGTTCCTGCGCCACGTGGTGCTGGACGAGCCCTACAGCTGGGACCTGCTGGCCGGCGCGCGCGGTGTGCAGCTGGCCGAGCTGGGCCTGAAGTCCTCCGCCGAGGGCCGCCGCCTGGACGTTCCCGAGCTGAGCCTGTAAGGACGGGGAGACCGAACCGATGATCCGACTCCCCGACGCGACGGGCACCGTACGGGACTACACGCCCCGTACCGCCCCCGCTCTCCCCGCCGCCGGTGAGGGCCCGCTGACCTCCCGCATCGTCTTCTCGGCCGCGCATGTCGTGGCCGACCCGTTCGCGGACACCACCCCCGACGGCCCGGCCGTCGTGGACTGGGACGCCACCCTCGCCTTCCGCCGCCACCTGTGGTCGCACGGCCTCGGCGTGGCCGAGGCGATGGACACCGCGCAGCGCGGCATGGGCCTGGACTGGGCCGGTGCCGCCGAGCTGATCCGCCGCTCCGGCGCCGAGGCCAGGGCCGTGGGCGGCCGGATCGCCTGCGGCGTGGGCACCGACCAGCTGACTGGCGCGGGTCCGTACACGCTGGACCAGGTGCGCGCGGCCTACGAGGAACAGCTGGCCGTCGTGGAGGAGACCGGCGCGCAGGCCATCCTGATGGCCTCGCGCGCGCTGGCCGCCTCCGCCACCGGTCCGGACGACTATCTGAAGATCTATGGCGAGCTGCTGCGGCAGGCCGCCGAGCCGGTCGTCCTGCACTGGCTGGGCCCGATGTTCGATCCCGCGCTGACCGGTTACTGGGGCAGCGAGGACCTGGACGCGGCCACCGAGACCTTCCTGGAGATCATCGCCGACCACCCCGACAAGGTGGACGGCGTCAAGGTGTCGCTGCTGGACGCGGGCCGCGAGGTCGCGCTGCGCCGCCGCCTCCCCCGGGGCGTGCGCTGCTACACGGGCGACGACTTCCACTACCCCGAGCTGATCGCCGGCGACGAACAGGGCTTCTCCCACGCGCTGCTGGGCATCTTCGATCCGCTGGGCCCGGTGGCGGCGCAGGCCGTGCGCACCCTGGACACCGGCGACACGGCCGGTTTCCGGGCGCTGCTGGACCCGACCGTGGAGCTGTCCCGGCACCTGTTCCAGACCCCGACCCGCTACTACAAGACCGGCGTGGTCTTCCTGGCCTGGCTGTCGGGCCACCAGGAGCACTTCACCATGGTCGGCGGGCTCCAGTCGGCGCGCTCTCTGCCGCACTTCGCCCGCGCCTACGAACTGGCGGACGGCCTTGGCCTGTTCCCGGACCCGGCGCTCGCGCAGGCCCGGATGAAGTCCCTGCTGTCGGTCTACGGGGTGGAGCAGCCGTGAAGTTCTCGATCAACCAGATGACCGTCAAGCAGCTCAGCCTGCCCGAACTGGTCAAGGGCTGCACCGACCTGGGCATCGAGGGTGTGGGCCTGTGGCGTGAGCCGGTACAGGAGTACGGGGTGGCCGCCGCCGCGCGCCTGGTGCGCGACGCCGGGCTGACGGTCACCACGCTGTGCCGGGGCGGGTTCTTCACCGCCACCGACCGTGCCGAGCGGGCCGCCGCGCTGGACGACAACCGGCGGGCGATCGACGAGGCTGCCGAGCTGGGCACCGACACGGTGGTGCTGGTCTCCGGCGGGCTGCCGGCCGGCGACCGTGATCTGGTCGCGGCCCGCGAGCGGGTCGCCGACGCGCTCGCCGAGCTGGGCCCGTACGGGGCGGAGCGCGGTGTGCGGCTGGCCATCGAGCCGCTGCACCCGATGTACGCGGCGGACCGCTGCGTCGTCTCCACGCTGGACCAGGCGCTGGACCTCGCGGAGCGGTTCCCCGCCGAGCAGGTGGGCGTGGTCGTGGACACCTACCACCTGTGGTGGGACGACCGGATCGCGCAGGGCATCGCGCGGGCCGGGGCCGGTGGCCGCATCCACAGCTTCCAGCTGGCCGACTGGGTGACCCCGCTGCCGGCGGGTGTGCTCACCGGCCGGGGCCAGATCGGCGACGGTTCGGTGGACATGCGCTGGTTCGCGGACGAGGTCGGCAAGGCCGGCTACACCGGCTGGACCGAGGTCGAGCTGTTCAACGATGTCCTGTGGTCGCGGGACGGCCAGGTCGTGCTGGCCGAGACCCTCAACCGGGTGACGCAGCACCTCGGCTGAGGGCGGACCGCTGTGCGGTGGGGCCGGGCGGTTCCGCCCCGCCCCACCCGCGTGAACGCCGGCCGCTACCGTCCGGCGTACTCCCGCAGATGCCGTCCGGTCAGCGACGCCGGCTCCCCGTCGGCCGCCGCCACCAGCTCCGCCGGCGTTCCCGTGAACACCACCTGCCCGCCGTCCGAGCCCCCGCCCGGCCCCAGGTCGATGATCCAGTCCGCGTGCGCCATCACCGCCTGGTGGTGCTCGACGCACACCACGGTGTTCCCGTCGTCCACCAGCCGGTCCAGCAGCGCGAGCAGCTTGTCCACATCCGCCATGTGCAGCCCGGTCGTCGGCTCGTCCAGGACGTACACCGCCGACTTCTCCGCCATGTGGATCGCCAGCTTCAGCCGCTGCCGCTCCCCGCCCGACAGGGTGTTCAGCGGCTGCCCCAGCCGCAGATAGCCCAGCCCCACATCGGCCAGCCGGCCCAGCACGGCGTGCGCCTGCCCGCCGGGGAAGAAGGCGTACGCCTCGGCGACCGACATCCCGAGCACCTCGCTGATGTTCTTGCCGCGCAGCGTGTACGTGAGCACCTCGTCCGTGAACCGGCGCCCCTCGCACCGCTCGCACACCGACGCCACCCCGGCCATCATCGCGAGGTCGGTGTACACCAGCCCCAGACCGTTGCAGTTCGGGCAGGCGCCCTCCGAATTGGCACTGAAAAGCGCCGCCTTCACCCCGTTCGCCTTGGCGAAAGCGGTACGGATCGGGCCGAGCAGTCCGGTGTACGTGGCCGGGTTGGAGCGCCGCGAGCCCCGGATCGGCGACTGGTCGGCGACCGCCACCCCCTCCCGGCCCGACACGTACCCGTGGACCAGCGAGCTCTTCCCCGATCCGGCCACCCCCGTGACCACGGTCAGCACGCCCAGCGGCACATCCACGTCCACCCCGCGCAGATTGTGCCGGTCGGCGCCGCGCACCGCGATGTGCCCGCTCGGGGTGCGCACCCGCTCCTTGAGCGTGGTCCGGTGCTCCAGGTGCCGCCCGGTCAGCGTCCCCGAGGCCCGCAGCCCCGGCACGTCCCCGGTGTAGCAGATCTCGCCGCCGGCGGTGCCGGCGCCGGGGCCCAGGTCGATGATGTGGTCGGCGATGCGGATGACTTCTGGTTTGTGTTCGACGACCAGGACGGTGTTGCCCTTGTCGCGCAGCCGCAGCAGCAGGTCGTTCATGCGCTGGATGTCGTGCGGGTGCAGTCCGGTGGTGGGTTCGTCGAAGACGTAGGTGACATCGGTGATGCTCGATCCCAGATGCCGCACCATCTTCACGCGCTGCGCCTCGCCGCCCGACAGGGTGCCCGAGGGGCGGTCCAGCGAGAGGTAACCCAGGCCGATCTCCACGAGTGAGTCGAGCAGATGACGCAGGCTCTCCAGCAGCGGGGTGACGGAGGGGTCCCGCACGTCCCGCAGGAACGTGGCGAGTTCGCTGATCTGGGCGGAGGAGCAGTCGGCGATGTTCCAGCCGTTGATCCGGGCGCCCAGCGCGGCGGCGTTCAGCCGGGCACCGCCGCACTCGGGACACGGGGCGAACCGTACGGCCCGGTCCACGAACGCCCGCAGGTGCGGCTGCATCGCGTCGCGGTCCTTGGCCAGGATCACCCGCTGGACCTTCACCAGCAGGCCCTCGTAGGTGATGTTGTTGGTGCTGATCTTCACCTTGGTCGCGGGCTTGTGGAGGAAGTCCTCCCACTGCTGAGCGGTGAAGTCCTTGAGCGGGACGTCCGGGTCGTAGAACCCGGACAGCACCATCGTCTGCCAGTACCAGGAGTCGACGGTGAAGTTCGGGACGGTGATGGCGCCCTGGTTGAGGGAGAGTTCGCGGTTCACGAGCTGGTCGATGTCGATCTCGGAGACCTCGCCGAGCCCTTCGCAGCGCTGGCACATGCCCTCGGCGCTGTTGAAGCTGAAGGCGCTGGAGGTGCCCACGTACGGGATGCCGAGGCGGCTGTAGACGATCCGCAGCATGGTGTACGCGTCGGTGGCGGTGCCCACCGTGGAACGGGAGTTGGCGCCCATCCGCTCCTGGTCGACGACGATCGCGGCGGTGAGGTGGTGCAGCCCGTCGACGTCGGGGCGGCCCAGGCTCGGCATGTAGGACTGGACGAACGCCGTGTACGTCTCGCTGATCAGCCGTTGGGACTCGGCGGCGATGGTGCCGAAGACGAGTGAGGACTTCCCGGAGCCGGAGACGCCGGTGAAGACGGTCAGCCGGCGCTTGGGTATGTCGACGTCCACGCCGCGCAGATTGTTCTCCCGGGCGCCGCGGACCTGGATGACGTCATGGCTGTCCGCGGGCGTGGTGGCGTGGTGCATGGCGGGCGGTCTCCTCGGTGAGTGGGTGGTGCGGCGCGGGGACGGTGCGGGGGTGGGCGCGGGGGGACACAGCGGGCGTACAGCGTACTCTATACACAGTACAAAGTACGCTGTACGCAGTACGCGCGCGGGCGGGAGAAAATGACGGCCATGGACACCGACAGGGAGACCGACGCCGGCCGCGCCCTCCGGCTGCTGTGGCGCGAACCCGGCTCCGGGCCGGTCGGCCGCGGCCCACGCCCGGCACGCAGCGTCGACGGGGTGATCCGCGCCGCCATCGCCGTGGCCGACGCCGACCCGGGCGGCCTGGACGCCGTCACCATGCGCCGCGTCGCCCAGGAACTCGGTGTCACCCCCATGACGCTCTACACCTACATCCCGGGCAAGGCCGTCCTCCTCGACCTCATGCTCGACACCGTCTACCAGGACATGCCCCGCCCGCCGTGGCCGCCGGAGACCCCCTGGCGCGACCGGGTCACCGCGGTCGCCGACGCCAACCGTGACCTCTTCGAGCGCCACCCCTGGGTCGCCCGGCTCCCCACCAGCCGCCCGCCCCTGGGGCCCGGCGTGATCGCCAAGTACGAGCACGAACTGCGCGCCCTCGACGGTCTGGGGCTGGACGACCTCGACATGGACGCCGCGCTCACCCACCTCCTCGCCTTCGTCCAGGGCACCGCCCGCGCCGCCCTCGACCAGCGCGCCACCGAAGCGGGGAGCGCCCTCACCGACCAGCAGTGGTGGGAGGCCCACGCCCCCGTCCTGGCCAGGATCCACGACCCCGAACGCTTCCCGCTCGCTGGCCGGGTCGGCACGGCCGCAGGTCAGGCGTACCGCAGCGCGAACGCCCCCGACCACGGCTACAGCTTCGGCCTGGCCCGGGTCCTGGACGGCCTCGCCGCCCTGATCGACCGGCGCACGCCGTAACGCGCGCGGCGCACCCGCGCGTAACTCAGGCCCCTCCCACCCCAGGCGCCCCTGCGTGCCCCCTGCTCGACACCCGTCCCACCCGGCTTCACTGGGCCTCAACGCACCCGAGGAACAGAGGAGTTGACGGTGACAGCGGTCCCACAGGCACCCGCGCGGCCAGAACGGGGAACCGGACGGCGGCTGGGGGCACTGATCCGGCTCGGCAGGCCGAAGTTCCTCTTCCACAGCCTGCTGGTGCTGTGCGCCGGAACGGAACTCGCGGTGCACGCCGGGGCACGGTTCGACGCCGGCCTGTTCACCCTGGTGCTCGCCTTCGGCTGCGGCGCCCACCTCATGACGTACTACTGCAACGACTACTTCGACCTGGACGCCGACCGCGCCAACCCCGCCCCCACCGCCTGGTCCGGCGGCAGCCGCGTGCTCACCGAGCGGACCCTCGCCCCCACCACCGGGCTGGCCGCCGCGTTCGTGCTGCTGCTGGGCACGGTGTTCCTGCTCGCCCTGCTGCCCACCCCCGGCACCCGGCTGCTGGCGGTCGGCTTCCTGCTGCTCGCGTGGTTCTACACCGCGCCACCGTTCCGCCTCAACTACCGGGCCGGCGGCGAACTCGCCTGCGCGCTCTCGCTGCACGGGCTGCTGCCGCTGCTCGCCTGCCTCGCCCAGCTCGGGGGCGTCACCGCCCAGGCATGGGCCTGCGTCGCCGTCCTGGCGGCCCTGCAGTTCCTGCAACTGCTCGTGCTCAACCTGGCCGACCTGGACGGTGACCGCGCCGTCGGCAAACTCACCGTCACCGGACTGCTCGGCCCGCGCCGCACCGTCCGGCTCTACGCGGCCGGCCAGGCAGGGGTGTACGGCGCGGTCGCCGCGCTCGGCCTGTGCGGCCTGGTGACCCCGTGGGTGACCGTTCTGCTGCTCGCCACCGCCCCGCTGCCGTGGGCCGCCGCCCGCGCCATGGGCGCGGGTGACCTCGGCACCCGCACCACCTTCGCCGCCACCGCCCAACTGCCGCTCGCCTCCGCCGCCGTCGTCGCCGGGCTCACCCTGAGCGCCTGGCCACAGGAGTGGGACTGGTGGCCGGCGCTCAAGACGGCGGCGCTGGGCGCGTTCGCCCTGTGGTGGCTCGTCACCAGAGGCCAGGTGTCGGCACCGCGCGACTGAGATCGGCCGCGCGCGGCGCCTCCGTCCGGATCGCCCCGTGCACCCGGCCGCCCTCGCCGCCGATGGACCACGCGTCCCGGCCGGACCGTCGCGGCGGAATCCCCTCGCACCCCGGCAAGGGGACCCCCGGTGCTCCCCGGTGCCCCCCGGCGCCTCATGCGCCGCCGGGGGTGCCGTTCGCGGCGGGCGTGCGCACGGTGATCGCCGAGCCCGGATCCCCGTCCCACACCACGCTCAGCCCCCGCCGTTCCAGCCCGGCCACCACCTCCCGGCCGATGGCGGCCGTGGTCTGCGCCGAGCCGTCGAACCCGCCGTACAGCAGCGACGCCTCGCGGTACGGCTCGGAGGTGAGGAAGACGAACCCCCGGGCGTCCGGCGCGCCCGCCCCGCGGATCTCCGCGAGGCCGCAGGCGCGGCAGCAGGCGAAGTTCTCCCGCGCCGTGATGCCCGCCGCCTCCAGCTCGGCGAACGCCCGGGTCAGCGGCGGTGCCTGTGCGTCCTCCATCTCCCGCGAGTCCTCGCCGTCCGTCGCCTCCTGCGGGAACGTCAGCCGCTCCCACACCAGCCCGGCGTCCCAGCCCTCGCCCGACCGCGCCCAGCCCGTGAGCGCCTCGGCCACCGGACCGGGCGCGTCCACCGTCGTCGTGAAGTGCCGCTCCGGATCCCCGTCCCGGTGCTCCAGCGTGTACGCCCCGCCCTCCTCGTGCCACACCTGGACGTAGACATCCGGCACATCGGGAAGGCGCTCCACCACCACGAAGCGGTCTCCCGCGCCGCCGATCCGCCGCACCAGCGCGGCCAGCTCACCGGCCGTCAGCCGGTCCCGCGCCTGCCCGTCCTCGGTCCGCACCCTGATCCCCAGCATGCCGTCACCCTCGCACGCGTCACTGACAACGGCCGGGCGCGCGCCGTCAGCGCCACCGGCCCCGTACCGCGTACGCCACCGCCCCCGCCGTCAGCACCGCCGCCCCCGTCACCACCGAGGCCACCGGCAGCGCCGCCGCCAGCAGCGCGCAGCCCACGAAGCCGACCACCGGAATCAGCGGCACCGGCCGCCCCTCCGCCGGGCTCAGCGTCCACGCCGAGGCGTTGGCGACCGCGTAGTACACCAGCACCGCGAACGACGAGAACCCGATCACCCCCCGCACATCCGCCGTCGCCGCGACCACCGCCACCACGGCGCCGATCGCCAGCTCCGCCCGCTGCGGCACCGCGAACCGCGGGTGCACCGCCGCCAGCCCCGAGGGCAGATGCCGGTCCCGCGCCATCGCCAGCACCGTGCGCGAGACCCCGAGCAGCAGCGCCAGCAGCGAACCGAGCGCGGCCAGCACCGCACCCACCCGCACCACCGGCGCCAGCCAGCCGGACCCCGCCGCCCGCACCGCGTCCGCCAGCGGCGCGCCGGACGCGCCGAGACCACCCGCCCCCAGCGCCGTCAACACCGCCACCGCCACCAGCACGTACACCACCAGCGTGATCCCCAGCGCCACCGGGATCGCGCGCGGAATCGTCCGCGCCGGATCCCGCACCTCCTCCCCGAGCGTCGCGATGCGCGCGTACCCCGCGAACGCGAAGAACAGCAGCCCCGCCGCCTCCAGCACCCCGCCCCAGCCGACCGCCGCCGCGGGAACGCCGCCCGCCACGTCCGGACCGCGCCCCGGCACCAGACACGCCGTCACCACCGCCGCGAGCACCGCCAGCACCACGGCCACCACTACGCGGGTGACCAGCGCCGACTTCCGCACCCCGAGACAGTTGACGGCCGTCACCGCCACCACGGCCGCCACCGCCACCGCGTGCGCTTGTCCCGGCCACGCGTAGACACCCACCGTCAGGGCCATCGCCGCGCAGGACGCGGTCTTGCCGACCACGAATCCCCAGCCGGCCAGATAGCCCCAGAACGGTCCGAGCCGCTCGCGCCCGTAGACATACGTCCCCCCGGAGGCCGGGTACCTCGCCGCCAGCCGCGCCGACGACATCGCGTTGCAGTACGCGACGACGGCCGCCAGCCCAAGCCCCAGCAGCAGCCAGCCCCCGGCCGCACGGGCGGCCGGGGCGAGCGCCGCGAAGATCCCCGCCCCGATCATCGACCCGAGTCCGATCACGACGGCGTCGAACACTCCGAGCCGCCGCCGGAGCCCGGCGGCCGGGGAGGAGGACGGGGACGGGGACGGGCTCATGGCGGACCTTCCGGCCGGGGCGAGGGTTTCCGCAGAAGCTAACCGATCGGGAGGCCGGGGCCCGCCGCCCGAAGGGTGCAGGGCATGAACCTTTGCCAAAGCTCCGGTGGACCACCGGACACAGAGCACCGTCACCGCGCTGTCGGCGACCCTCCGGTGGCAGCCACCACCGGACGGCGGCGTTCGTGGTCGATGCGACGTGCGCCTTCACGGTCGCGGCCCGGCCGTTCCGCCGAGGCGCAGGGGGCCCTTCGGTCGAGGGCTACCGCTCCGTGTGGGCGGCGAGGTTCGCCAGCGAGGAGGCGAGGCCCTCGGCGTGATCCTCCGCCGTGATGCCGTCCGGGACATCGGTTGCCACGATGTCGACCCGTGTTCCCGCCGCGACCGCGCTGACCTGCCAGGTCATGGTCATGGTGCCCGCGTTGGCGGGATCGTCGGAGACGAAGTCCACCGCCTGCACCACCCGAACCCCGGGGACGATGTCGACGAACCGCGCCTCGACGATGTCGGAGTCCGCGGTCGCCTTGCCCGGCGCGCCGGACGCGTCGGCGTAGGTCAGCACCAGCCGGTACGACCCACCCGGCCGGGGGTCGAACCGCTCGAACCTGCCCGTCATCCCGGCCGGTGGGAGCCACACCGCGAGCGCCTCCGGGTCGACGAGGGCGTCCCAGACGCGATCGAGAGGGGCGGCGATGGTTCGTGACGCTGTGTCCGTGCGCGGCATGGCCGGACCCTAACACCCCGGTGTGACACCGCCCGGACCTGCGCTTCCGGCCCTACGCGGCCGTTCTCGTGCCGAGCGCCGAGCGTGGAATCAGAGCTACACCCTGCATGTGGCGAAGGTGGCCCCCGTTACCCGGTGACGGTCCAGGGCTAGGAGTCACCGTCGGTCGCGACGGTCACCCTGGACAGAACGGTGGTGAAGTTGCGCAGCATCTCGCCCTCGGCGGTGAACACCAACTCCGTGTGGCCGGGAGAGAAGTCGAGCCCGCGCTGGTGGGAGAGGAAGTCCGTCACCTGCGCGCACAGCGCCTCCGAGTCGACATCCCGGCCGTCGCTCAGCACGGCGATGAAGTACGGGGCACCCGAGTTGTCCAGGGTGACGTGAATGCGCGTCACCTTCTGCGCCAGTTCGTCGTCCCGGTACACGGACCGGTACTCCTCGGCCGTCGCCTGCGCGCGCTCACGCATGAGTGAGGCAACGGTCGGCCCCTGCTCCTGGTCACGTCCGGTCCGGTAACCGAGAACGGCGGCGAGGGCGATGAGACTGACCGCGATCAGAATCCCCACGCCGCCGAACATCGGCTTCAGTCGCTGATGCGCGCTACGGATGCGGTGAAGTGCGACCATGAGTCCGGACTTACGGTGAGGATGGGGCCAGTGAGGTTCTTGGAATCACGGATGTGCACGGTGTCGCCCGGGCAGCGGGCCACCTCGACGCAGGCGCCGCCCTCGGTGTTGCTGTAGCTGGACTTCTGCCAGGTGAAGGCCACCTCCAAGCAGTTGCCGCCCTCAGTGCCGCTGTAGCTGCTCTTGAACCAGGTCAGTGTGCTGTTCATGACTCTCCTAGCAACCGGTCCAACAGGCGCTTGCTCTCCTCCGGGTTGAGAGCCTGTGACCGCAGCATTGCATATTTCTGCGACAGGATGCTCACCTCATAGGGATCTTGGAAGAGATGGCTGCCGCGCTGTGTCTCGGTGTAGCCGAGGTGCTGGTGATCAGGTGTTTCCAGCAGAACGAACGGGCCATCCAGGCCCGCATGGTGCTCTCGGCCAAGCGGCATGATCTGGATCGCCACCCCGGGCAGATCAGCACACTCCCGCAAATGACGGATCAGGTCGCGGTATACCTCCTGGCCACCGATCCTGTCGCTCAGCACCGCTTCCGAGAGGATGAAGCTGGCGTACAGCGGATCCGTGTCACGGCGAAGTACTGCTTGCCGCTGCAGCCGGGCAGCGACCTTGGTCTCGATGTCCTCGTCGGTCAATGTGGGGAGGGCATTCTGGAAGACGGCCCTCGCGTAAGCCCCGGTCTGGAGCAGTCCGGGAACCACCTGGTTCTCGTACGTGGAAAGGGAGACGGCCTCCTGCTCGTGAGCCACGAACTCCAGGACCCAGATCGGAAACTTGGCCTCGTCCGGCAGGTTGTCCACCATCACCCAGAGCACCCCCTTGGTCTCCAGGACATCGTCCAGCCGCTCCGCCAGGTGCGGAAGAAGGGGCCTTCTTCCCTGTTCGATGGAGGCGATGGTTTCCTGGGCCACGCACGCAAGCTCCGCGAGGGCGCTCTGTGAGAGGCCGGCGTGCGTGCGGAGGCGGCTGAGGACGGCGCCGACCGTCTTCATCGTCGTGGTGTTCTTCTTGCGCTGACTGCTCCTCGGGGCCATGTGATCCCACTCCCCATCGGGTTCCGTACGTGACCGAAATCCGTCCGTACGCTCAAGCCGTACGGCTTCACGCACTGTTGGAGCTTATGCACGCAACGCCACCGTTGGGGGCGTGGACGAGGACTTTCATCAGATCTGTGTACGTGAGCGCTTCTTCCGGCGCGACAAGCGCAACGTCTTCGCGGCTCGTCGGTTTGTCCGAAAAGCATTGAGCGACTGGCGGATCGAGCGGCGGGCCGACGAGGTACTGGTGTGTGTGAGCGAGTTGGCGACGAACGCGATCACGCACGGCGTGCCGCCGGGCCGTGGCTTCTCCCTCCATCTCTGGCTCACCAACGACGCCGTCCTGCGCCTGGAGGTGCACGACAGCGGCGACGGGCGGCCACGGGTGCGCGACCTGGACGAGGGCGGGGAGACCGGACGCGGGCTGTGGCTGGTGGAGGCGCTGTCGGACTGCTGGGGTGTGGGGGCCCGGGACCCCGGCAAGGTGGTGTGGTGCGAGTTCGTCCTCGATCAGGACGCCGTGCGCGCGGCCCGGCTCGCCCCGCCCCCCGGCTGGCGCCTGGGCGGCGGCGAGCCGACGGTGCCGTGACCGGTGGTCCTCCGGCGGATGTGCGGCTAACCGTCCTCGCACCGCTCCAGGTCCTGGAGGGACGGGCTGTCGCGGGATTCGCCGCCCAGGAGGTCCTGCAATTCGTTCTGGTAGAGCTGCTGCCAGCGCCCGTCCCGGATCACGTCGCGGATCACCCCGCACACCGTGTCGCGCAGTGCGCCCTCGTCGGACTGGAGGCCGACGCCGTAGCGTTCCGTGGTGAAGGAGCGGGGGAGCATCTCCAGTTCGTCCGGGTGCTGGGCCTGGAATCCGGCCAGGATCAGATCGTCCGTGATCACCGCGTCGTAGGTGCGGTCCAGGAGCAGGTTCACGCACGTGTCGTAGTCCGACCGGGTGTCCACCACGAACCTCCCCGGCCAGTCCTGTTCCAGGGCGCCCACCGATGTGGAGTTGTCGCCGGTGCACACCCGGGTGCCCTGCGGGAAGTCCGCCGGACCCGAGACGTCCTCGTACATGCCCTGTCGCATGAGCATCGTCTGGCCGGTGATGAAGTACGGGCCGGCGAACGTGACGCCCTCCGCCTGGCGTTCGGGCGTGATGCTGTATGTGGCGACGACCAGGTCCAGCTGCCGCTGGCCCAGCAGCTTCTCCCGGTTCACGCTCGACACCGGCACGAACTGCACCTCGGTGTCCGGGTCGAAGCCCAGGTCCGTGGCGATCATTTTGGCGAACTCGATGTCGAAGCCGCGCCATTCGCCGTCGACCAGCTCGCTCATGCCGGGCTGTCCCGACTTCACGCCGATCCGCAGCAGGCCCCGGGTCTCCGCGCCCTGGATGGTGGGCGAGGTGTCGGACAGCCCGCCCCCGCCTCCCGGGCCCCACAGCAGCCAGCCGCCGCCCGCCAGCAGCGCGAGGACCAGGGCGATCGCCGCGGCCGGCGCCCACCGGCGGCGGGAGCCCGGGGGCGGCGGGAGTTCCGGTGGCGGCTCCTTCGGCGGTCCGGGGATCGCCGGCGGCTCCTCGCGGGCGATCCGGCGCAGCCCGTCCTCCGCCTCCTGCGCCGATATCCGGTGCCGGGGCAGCTTGCGCAGCAGGCCCTCGATCAGCGGTGCCAGCGGACCCGCGTACCGCATGGGCGGGGTGGGGGAGTTGAGCGCAGCCTGCTGGATCTCCAGGGCGTCCAGGCCGCTGAACGGCGGTCGGCCCTCCACCATTTCGTACAGCGTGACGCCCAGCGACCACAGGTCGGAGGCCTGCGAGGCCCTGCGTTCGGGCCCGGGCGAGAAGTGGCCCAGTTCGGGGGCGAGATAGCGCGGCGTACCGATGACCGAGTGCGAGCGGGTGACCTGGGCCGCCCCCTCGAAGGTGGCGATGCCGAAGTCCATCAGCAGGGCCCTGCCGCCCCGCCGGAAGAGGATGTTGTGCGGTTTGACGTCGCGGTGCAGCACTCCGGCCGCGTGCACGGCGCGCAGGCCGCGCAGCACCTGGAGCGCGATCCGGGCCGCGCGGTGCACCGGGAGGCGGCCCTCCTCGCGCAGGATGTCGGCGAGCGAGCGGGCGTCGAGCAGTTCCATGACGATCCACACCTCGCCCTCGGCGCCGGTGCCGTCCTCCGCCTCCACCATCTCGGCGGCGCCCTCGATGATGTCGTGGACGGCGATGACGTTCTGGTGGCCGATGCGGGCGATGGCCTGGGCCTCGCGGCGGGCGCGTTCGACCAGCTCGGCCTGGGTGGACGGGTCGATGCCGCCGCGCAGCAGCACGCCCTTGACCGCGACCGGCCGCCCCAGCCGCGTGTCCATGGCCTCCCACACCACGCCCATCCCGCCGCGGCCGAGCTGCCTGCGCAGCTGGTAGCGGCCGGCGATCACCGGGTACGGGCCGGGTGGCGGCAGGGGCTGGGTGACGGTGGTGGGGGTCTCGACGGGTTCCGGCTGGTCCGGCCGGGTTCGGCCGGGCAGCTTGTACGTGTCGGGGTCGGGCTCGTGGCGCAGCCGTCTGGTCTCTTCGGCGTCGCCGCTTCCCGCCCCCGTTTCGTTGCCGTGCATGGGCCCCCACTCAATGAACGGTCAGTCCTGATCGTCAGGTTAGACACTCATCCGCAAAACATCAGGACCTCTTCCGGCATCGCCTCGCCCGGACGCGTAAAGTCCGCGGCCATGGCCACCTCCGAAGAAGCCACCGCCGCCGCCACCCGGGACGCCTACGGGGCGATGTCCGGCATGTATCAGGAGTTCGTGCAGGAGCAGTTCCCCCGGCAGGCGTACGACTTGGCCCTGCTCTCCGTCTTCGCCGATCTGGTCCGGGACGCCGGTCCGGTGGCCGACATCGGTTGTGGGCCGGGTCATGTGACGGCGCATCTGGACGGGCTCGGCGTCGACGCCTTCGGGGTCGACCTGACCCCGGAGTTCGTCGCGCTGGCCCGCGCCGCGTACCCGGGGCTGCGGTTCGAGACCGGCACCATGCTCGACCTGCGCCCGCACGTCCCCGGGGGAGGTTCGCTGGCCGGCGCGCTGGGCTGGTACTCGCTCATCCATCTGCCACCCGCGCAGGTGCCGCTCGCGCTGGCCGAGTTCCACCGGGTGCTGGCCCCGGGCGGGCACCTGCTGCTCGGCTTCCAGTCCACAGCGGCAGGTGCCGCGCGGGAACCGGTGCCCTTCGATCACAAGGTGACGCCGGGCTGGCTGTGGCCGGTGGACACCTTCGCGGACGCGCTGACCGCCGCCGGGTTCACCGTCAGCCTGCGTTCGCTGCGCGAGCCCGGTGCCGACTCCCGCCGCCACCAGGGCTATCTGCTGGCGGTCAGGGAAGGCTGAGGCCGAACAGCTCCCGGCAGCCGTCCGTGAGCCCGTGCACCGTCACCGGGACCGTACGGTGGGCCTGCCAGTCGGCGCGGTCCACCCGCAGCCGCTGGAGGGTGCGCGGGCGGCCCTGCACGGACGCGGTGGTGATGCCGTCGTCGCGGTAGCCGAGCCGGCGCGAGACGCCGAGCGAGCGCGGGTTGTCGGTCATCGCCGCGGAGGTCATCGAGCGCGCGCCCAGACCCTCGAAGGCCAGGTGTAGCGCCGCCGCCCGCATCTCGGTTCCCAGGCCCCGGCCCTGGTGCGGCAGGCCCAGCCAGGAGCCGGTCTCGGCCTCCGCGGTCACCGCGAAGTCGGTGGCCATGACGTCCTGGCGGCCGATGACGCGCCCCTCGTGCCGTACCGCCAGGCTCAGCGCCCACGCCTCCGGGCGCCAGGCGGCGACGGTGCCCAGCAGATGCTGGAAGGTGGCGCGCGCCCGCTGCTGCGGGGCGGCGTCGCTCCAGGGGAAGCTGAACGGCATGGCGCCGTCCTCGTGCACCCCGTTCCCCGCCACGGCCGCGAGCTCGGCCAGTTCCTCCAGGCCGGGCAGGCGCAGTTCAAGGCGGGGGGTGGTCAGGCGCAGGCCGTACAGCGGCCAGATCTCGTGCGGTTCCATCGCGTGATGCTGCCCGAGACAGGCCCCGCGCGTCGAACGTTTTAGAGCCGTCCGGCGATGGTGCGCGCGACCTCCGCCGGGGGAGTGTGGGTGGTGTCGATGAGGTGCGCCTCGGTGCGCAGCCAGGGCAGGGCCGTCGTGTACCGCTCGATGTGGCCGAGCCGCCACTGCCTGGCCTCGGGGGTGCTGGTCTCCGGGGCGGTGTCGGTGGTGATCCGGTGGGCGAGCGTGTCCGGGTCGGTGTGCAGCACGAAGTGGTGTACGGGGACGGCGGGTTCGGTGGCGAAGCCGTTCGCCAGCTCGTCCCAGTACGCCCGGGTCAGCACCGTCTGCGGGATGATCAGCGGCCCGCCGCCGGTGAAGCCGAGCAGCTCCCGGGCGGTCGCCACGACCAGCGAACGCCACGGGTGCCACTCCTGGAAGTTCCGTGCCGGGTGCCGGCCGGCCAGGACACCTCGCAGCAGGTAGCCGACCTGCTCGGCGTCGAAGACGTACGACCCCGGGAGCAGGCCGGCCAGGTGCCGGGTGGTGGTGGTCTTGCCGGCCCCGAAGGTGCCGTTCAGCCAGACGATCATGCCGCCCCAGGCTACGCGGGGCGCCGCCGCTTGGTGGGCTGATGGCCGTGCCGGATCGCGTTGCCGGCGTCGATGCCGTACGCCGCGTCCGCGCCGACCCGGCGCAGCCAGCGCCAGCCGTGCCGTATCCGTGCCTGAGCCCGTGTCGAGGTCCGCATGGGAAACCGCCACCTCCGCGTTAAGGTGTGTAGAGGAGTTACAGCGGTTACCGTACCAGGACGAGGTAAGGCATGAAAGTCTCTTTTTCCGATTACGCCGCCGGGGCGGGACTCGCCACCGACCTCGTCAACACCTCGCCCCTCGTGTGGAAGAGCGCCGGCGAGATGCTCGGCGACCCCGCCGGGCTGGCCGACTTCCTCAACGAACACGGCATCGACCACCCCGCCCCCACCCCCGCCGACCTCCGCCAGGTCCACCACCTGCGCGATGACCTGCGCGCCGTCCTGGAGGCCGGCACCGAGGACGCGACCGCCGCCGGCGCCAACGCCCTGCTCACCCGCGCCGCCACCGCCCCCGTACTGGAACGCGACGCCGACCGGGAGTGGCAGTGGTACGTGGCCACCGACCCCGCCACCCCCCTCGCCGACCGGCTCGCCGTGCTCACCGCCACCGGCCTGCTCGGCACCCTGCGCACCCTGGGCCACACCCGCTTCCGGCCCTGCGCCTCGCCCACCTGCGACGGCCTGTTCGTGGACACCAGCCGTGCCGGGCGCCGCCGCTACTGCATGCCGGAGCTGTGCGGGAACCGCGCCAACGTCGCCCGGCACCGCGCCCGCAGCCGGCGGAAGGCCGAATCAGCCCGCGGCCACCGGTGAGAACGGCGGCCGGTCGCGCTCCGCGCCCGCCGAACGCCCCGTCCAGCGGTACTTCTCGGCGAAGCCCTCCTGCCGGGCCACCCCGTCCGGGCCGACCACCCGGACGCTGTCGGCCACGTAGTACGTGCCGTCGCCCAGCGCCTCGAAGCCGTACTGACCGTGGAAGTCGAAGCCGTCACTCACCTTCAGCAGGTCACCGCGTTCACGCTCGGGCTGCCCCTTGATCTCCCCGCGCACCGGCCGCGCCGTGCCGTCGACCACGAAGAACGAATAGTTCGGGAAACCGGCCTTCGCCCCCTCGTACACCGCCAGGAACCAGTCGCCGGTGTGGGGGTCGTACTCCAGGTTCTGCACCCCGTACCGGGTGTTGCCGGTGTACGCGAAGAACTTGCCGTCCGTACGGGACGGGCCGCTGTGGTGCGGGGCCGCCTGCGACAGCGGGCGCTCGTACCGCCGCCAGTCGCGCACGTCGTACTCCAGGATCACCTGGTGGTCGTTGTCGGTCCGCTCCGTGTTCGAGTAGACCCCGTACGCCACCTTCAGGGTGTCCCGGCCCTGCCCGGGCCGCTTGCCGAACCCCGGCCCGAACGCCACCCCGTCGATGCCGCTGCACCCGTACCGGTGGTCGGCGGTGTCGCCCGTGTCACCGTCGAAATGACCGTCACCGTCCATGTCGGCGGTGAAGTCCTCGACCACCTCGGGCAGATACACGGCCGTCATCACGCCGTCCCGCTCGGCGTTCATGCCGACGCGGTCGACCTTGCGCACATCGAAGATGGCGATGTAGAACGCCTCTTCCGCCTTGTACTCCAGCGAGCCGTAGACCCGGCCGTCCCGGGGGTTCAGGTCGAGATCCCCGAGGTGCCCGGTCAGGCCCTCCACCGTGCCGATGACGTTGCCGCGCAGATCGGTCTTCACCAGCATCTGCGTGAAGGACCAGTACATGAAGCCCTTCTCCCGGTCCACCGCCACTCCCTGGAGGTGGGAGGTGGGCCAGGCACCGCCGTTGATCTCGTTCGGGAGCGCGGGCAGCGGCGGCCTGCCCCGATCCTCCTCGGCCACCGCCGCCACCGCCGGTGTGACGGTGGTCAACAGCAGCCCGGACAGTACGGCAAGGACGGCGAGCTTTCGCATCATGGGGGCCTCCTCGGACACGTTGTACCGCGACATCCCGATCCTGGGGAGCGGGGATGAACACGGCGCGCCGCAGCGGCCGGCCCCCGGCGACGCCCACGTGAACACGCGAGGGCGGCACGTTGGGCGTCACCGGGGTGCGGGCCGCAGGGGCCCTACGGGGCGTACTTGGCGTACGGGCCCTGCTCGCGGGCGGCGGTCAGCGCTGCGAGGCGACCGCCTCGCGCAGCGCCGCCAGCTCCGCGTACATCACCTCACCGGGGCAGTCCGTCTCCAGCCAGTCACGGTGCCCGCTGATCTCCGCGACGTCCTTCTCGACACCGTTGACCGGGTTCACGTAGGTGACGTCCGCCAGCGGGTCACGGCCGTGCAGCCGGAACGCCGTGCGCACCAGGCGGGTGAGGGAGGCGCGGGCCGCGTCCGTCGGAGGCCGCTCCGTCAGATCGCCGAGCAGCGCGATGCCCAGGTTCCCGGAGTTGAAGCCGCCCACGTGGAAGGCGGTCACGAGGTCGCCTTCCTCGTTGTGCGCCGGAAGGCCGCCCTCGCCCGAGTAACGGCCCTCGTAGATCCGGCCCTCCTCGTCGATGAGGAAGTGGTAGCCGATGTCGCCCCAGTCGTTGGTGAGCGCGTGGAACTCGTAGATCCCGCGCACCGTGGCCGCCGGGTCCGGGTCGTCGTTCGGCGTGACGGTGTGGTGCACCGTCAGGGTCTGGAACGCGTAGAACTCGGTGGGGGTGTTCTCGCTGCCGTCCGGCAGGAAACGCAGCGACTCGTCCGCACCCCAGGCCGCCCGGGAGAGGTACTCCACGCCACGCACCCGGGTCGGGTCCGTGGGCACCGGGATCTCGTGGCGCGGGCCGCGCGCGGTGTCCAGGGCGACCGACAGCAAGTCGGTGGCCCCCTGCGGCGCCCGCAGTTCGTAACCGGTGGCCTGCCGGGCGGCCACCAGCAGCCGGCCGCCGTTGCTGTCGGAACAGCCGCCGCCGCTCAGCGGCGTCCACGCGCCGGCCTCGTCACCGTCCGCGCCGGTGAACCGTATGCCGCCGCCGGTGGCGTGACGGGCGCCGGCCCAGGCGACACCGACGAAGCCGATCGGGAAGGCGGTACGCACCGCCTCCTCGCCGGTGGCCGCCGCGCTGCGGGTCTTCGGGAACGACTGCGGCGTCGTACCGGCCGGTGCCGCGTCACCGGCCTTGCCGGCGCCGTCACCGGCGCTGTCGCCGTCACCGGAGCCGCCCGTCGCCGCGATGACCGCCGGGGTCACCACGGCGCCCGCCGCCACCGCGCCGGCGGTGCCGATCAGCGCCCGGCGGGTGACCCGCGAGGCGGGCCGGTGGGAGGTGGGGGGTGTGGGGGATGTGGGGGATTCGGGCATGTAGAGGTCCTTGTCGCCTTGTGCAGTACGGGAGTTCGGACCCCTCCATGCTTAGCAGACCGGCGGGCCGGGGACGCTCACCGGGCCCGCGGGCCCGCCGTGAGTGCACGGTTGCCTGCGTGACATCTGAGGCGATCGCCACGGACATCCGGCCCGTCTACGGTGCCCGTGCAGACACACCCCCGAGGGAGGCGCCATGACAGGACCAGCACCACAGGCGGGAGCCGGGCCGGCCCCGGCCGCCGGAGCCCGCACCCGTCGCCCCGGCGGGCGCTGGATCCAGCACTGGGACCCCGAGGACGAGCGGTTCTGGGCCGAGAAGGGCGAACGCATCGCCCGCCGCAACCTCGCCTTCTCCATCCTCTCCGAGCACATCGGCTTCTCCATCTGGACCCTGTGGTCGGTCCTGGTGCTGTTCATGGGCCCGGAGTACGGCATCGACGCGGCCGGCAAGTTCTTCCTCGTCTCGGTCGCCACCCTCGTCGGCGCGATCGTCCGCGTCCCGTACACCTTCGCCGTCGCCCGGTTCGGGGGCCGCAACTGGACGGTGGTCTCCGCCGCCATGCTGCTGCTGCCCACCGCCGCCGCCTGGATCGTGATGGAACCGGGCACCTCGTACACCACCTTCCTGCTGGTCGCCGTCCTCACCGGCGTCGGCGGCGGCAACTTCGCCTCCTCCATGACCAACATCAACTCCTTCTTCCCGCTGCGGAAGAAGGGCTGGGCGCTCGGCCTCAACGCGGGCGGCGGCAACATCGGCGTCCCCGTCATCCAGCTCGCCGGCCTGCTGGTCATCGCCACCGCGGGCGACGGCAGCCCGCGCGTGCTGCTCGCCGTCTACGCCCCGCTCATCGTGCTCGCCGCCGTCCTCGCCTGGCGCCACATGGACAACCTGGAGACCGTCACCAACGACACCGGCGCCGCGCGCGAATCGGTGCGCGACGGCCACACCTGGATCATGTCGTTCCTGTACATCGGCACCTTCGGCTCGTTCATCGGCTACAGCTTCGCCTTCGGGCTCGTGCTCCAGAACCAGTTCGACCGCACCCCGCTCCAGGCCGCCTCCATCACCTTCCTCGGCCCGCTGCTCGGCTCGCTCATCCGGCCCGTCGGCGGCGCGTTGGCGGACCGGTTCGGCGGGGCGCGCATCACCCTGTACACCTTCTGCGGCATGGCGGCGGCCACCGGCGTGGTGATCCTGGCCTCGCAACAGGAGTCGCTGCCGGTCTTCCTGATCGGCTTCATCGCCCTGTTCGTCCTCACCGGACTCGGCAACGGCTCGACGTACAAGATGATCCCCGGCATCTACCACGCCAAGGCGCACGCCCTCGGCCTCACCGGCGAGGCCGCGGCGGCCTACGGGCGGCGGCTGTCCGGCGCGGCCATCGGGCTGATCGGCGCGGTGGGCGCGCTCGGCGGCCTCGGCATCAACCTCGCCTTCCGCCAGTCCTTCCTGTCCACCGGCACCGGCACCGCCGCCTTCGTGTCCTTCCTCGCCTTCTACGTGGCATGCTGCGTGGTCACCTGGGTCGTATACCTGCGCGGCACGGGCACCGGCCGCCCGCAGGACGGCGGGACGGCCGATACCGCCGGACAGCGCGCACAACCCGCCTACGCGGGTGTATGACGGCGGCCCGCGGCGTTACACCCGGGAAACCTGACGGGAGCGGCCCTGTCACCGGCCGTTGACAGGCTGGTCCGCCAGGCTCGACACCCTCTTGCCCCTTGGGAACCACCAGATGCAGCGAGACCCCCAGCCGATCGACCCCCTGGCCGGATTCACGGTCGGGGTGACCGCCGCACGACGGGCGGAGGAACTGATCGCCCTGCTGCGGCGGCGCGGCGCCGAGGTGGTGCACGCCCCGGCGCTGCGGATCGTCCCGCTCTCCGACGACGACGAACTGCTGCACGCCACCCGGGAGCTGACCACCCACCCGCCGGACGTGGTGATCGCCACCACCGCGATCGGCTTCCGGGGGTGGGTGGAGGCCGCCGAGGGCTGGGGCGTCGGGCAGGAACTGCTCGCCACCCTGGGACGCTCCGAGGTGCTGGCGCGCGGCCCCAAGGTGCGCGGCGCCATCCGGGCGGCCGGGCTCACCGAGGAGTGGTCGCCCGCCTCCGAATCGATGGCCGAGGTCCTCGCGCGGCTGCTGGACGGCGGCGTCGAGGGCCGCCGCATCGCGCTCCAACTGCACGGCGAGCCGCTGCCCGGCTTCATCGAGGCGCTGCGCGAGGCCGGGGCACAGGTGGTGGAGGTCCCCGTCTACCGCTGGATGCCGCCGCAGGACATCGCCCCCGTGGACCGGCTCATCGACGTGACCCTGGCGGGCGGCCTGGACGCCCTGACCTTCACCAGTGCCCCGGCGGCGGCCTCCCTGCTGCGCCGGGCGGAGGAACGCGGGCTGCTGGGATCCCTGTTGGAGTCCCTGCGCCGGGACGTGCTGGCGGCCTGCGTGGGCCCGGTCACCGCACTCCCGCTGGAATCATGGGACGTACCGGTACGGCACCCCGAACGCTTCCGGCTGGGCCCCCTGGTGCAACTGCTGTGCACCGAACTCCCCACCCGCGCGAGGGTGCTGCCGGTGGCCGGGCGGCGGATGGAGGTACGCGGCCACGCGGCGGTGATCGACGGCGAACTGCGGCCGGTGCCGCCCGCCGGGATGGCGCTGCTGCGGGCCCTGGCCAGGCGCCCCGGCTGGGTGGTGCCGCGCGGTGAACTGCTGCGGGCCCTGCCGGGCGCGGGCCGCGACGAGCACGCGGTGGAGACGGCGATGGCCCGGCTGCGCACCGCGCTCGGTGCCCCGACGATCATTCAGACGGTCGTCAAGCGCGGCTACCGGCTGGCGCTCGACCCCACGGCGGGGGACGGCGACAAGTACGCCGGGTGACCGCAGCGCGGCCCGGCGGCCGGCCACACCGAACCGCCCGCCCCCACCCGCCATGTTTGCCCGGGCACAGGCCGAGGCCATCACCATGGCAGCGCGGCACGAGCCGGCGGCACGAGGGACGTGGGAGGGACCATGGGGCACCGCTGGTACCGGGGCGACTGCCATGTGCACTCGGTGCACTCGGACGGCACGCTGACCCCCCGGCTGCTGCTGGCCGCCGCCCGCGCCGCCGGACTCGACTTCCTGGCCAGCACCGACCACAACACCGCGGACGCGCACGGCGCCTGGCCGCGCACCCCCGGCGACCCGCTCGTGATCCCGGGCGAGGAGGTCACCACCGCCACCGGCCACTGGCTGGCACTCGGCCTGCCGCCCGGTCGGCTCATCGACTGGCGCTACGGCGTGCGCGACGCCCGCCTGCAGCGGCACCTGGACGAGGTGCACGCCGCCGGCGGCCTGTGCGTGGCCGCCCACCCCCACGCGCCCTACCCCTCCGGCACGTTCATGTACCCCTACGAGGGCTTCGACGCCGTCGAGGTGTGGAACGGGCCGTGGACCTCGCGGGTGCCGTGGCAGGCCGACAACGAGGCGGCGCTGGCCGAATGGGGCCGAGGGCTGGCGGCCGGCGTGCACGACGGCCGGTGGCGGCCCGCGACGGGCGGCAGCGACACCCACCTGGAGGGGCAGCTCGGCATCCCGCACACCGTCGTACGCGCCGAGTCGCCCGGCCAGGCAGCGCTGCTGGCCGGGCTGCGTGCCGGGCACAGCTGGATCGCCGCCTCCACGGCGGTCACGCTCGACTTCTCGGCCGCGGCGGGGGCCGGGGACACGGCACGCCGCGCGGGCCCCGGCGACCGGCTGACGGCGGCCGTCGATGAGCCCTGCCTGGTCAGGGCGGCGATACACGGCGTGCCGCACGCGACGGTCACCTTCCACACCGAGCTGGGCGCCGCGCACCGTGCCATGCTGCCCGCCTCGGGGACCGGCACCGTCGAATGGCACACCGGGCCACGGGAGTCGGGGTTCGTGCGGGCCGAGGTCCGCGACGCGGACGGCGCGATGGCGGCGCTGAGCAATCCGGTGCTTCTGGGGGCGGCCTGAGACAAGCGCGCCGCAGGCTTCGCGTACCGTAGTGCGCCGTTCTTCAGTGCAGTGCATATGCCAGTGCGCAGGTCAGAAGGGGGCCGAGGTCGTGGACGTACGGGAACGGGAGGTGCTTGGCGAGCAACGGCACCTCGACACCGTGTACGGGCGGCTTGAGGAGAAGATCCACGAGGCCGAGTTCCTGATGGCGGATGCCGCCAAGCGTGTGCAGGTCGGCACCCCGGGCGCGCTGGCCGAGCGCGACGCGCAGGTCTTCCAGGCCGGGATGCACCTGTCCCGGCTGAACAACGAGTTCGAGGACTTCCTCTTCGGCCGCATCGACCTGCTCGCAGGCCAGGACGGACGGCGCGGCCCCGACGGGGCGCTGACCTCGGTGGATCCCGCCGAGGACGCCGTCCGCCCGGGCCCCGACGGTGAGCCGGCCGCCGAGATCGCCGAGACGCTGCACATCGGACGGCTGGGCGTGCTCGACGCCGAGTACGTCCCGCTGGTCATCGACTGGCGCGCCCCCGCCGCCGCCCCGTTCTACCGCGCCACCCCGGTCGCGCCCGGCCGCGTCGTGCGGCGCCGCGTCATCCGCAGCAAGGGCCGCCGCGTCCTGGGCGTCGAGGATGACCTGCTGCGCCCCGAGCTGCGCGCCACCCTGGCCGGCGAGGAACTGCCGGTGGTCGGCGACGGCGCGCTGATGGCGGCCCTGGGGCGCACCAGGGGCCACCGGATGACCGACATCGTGGCCTCCATCCAGGCCGAGCAGGACGAGGTGATCCGCGCCCCCGCCGTCTCCGTCACCGAGGTGACCGGCGGCCCCGGCACCGGCAAGACCGCCGTCGCCCTGCACCGCGCCGCCTACCTGCTGTACCAGGACCGGCGCCGCTACGCGGGCGGCATCCTGATCGTCTCGCCCACCCCGCTGCTGGTCTCGTACACCGAGGGCGTGCTGCCGGCGCTCGGCGAGGAGGGCCAGGTCGTCATCCGGGCGCTGGGCTCGCTGGTGGAGGGCGTGGAGGCGCAGGCGTACGACGAGCCGCCCGTCGCCCGGGTCAAGGGCTCCGCCGCCATGGCGCGCGTTCTGTCCCGCGCGGCGCGCGGCGCCGTGGACACGCCCCAGGCGCCCGAGCGCCTCCGCGTCGTCGCCTTCAACGCCCGCGTCGAACTCGACGCCGCCGACCTCGACCGCGTACGGCAGCAGGCCCTCGGCGGCACCGCCCCCGTCAACCTGCTCCGGCCCCGCGCCCGCCGTCTCCTGCTGGACGCCCTGTGGCACAAGTCGGGCGCCGCCGCCCGCCGCTACGGCGACGCCGAACTCGCCCAGGAGGCCCGCGACGGCTTCAACGAGGACATCTCCACCGAGGACGCCTTCACCGACTTCCTCGACGCCTGGTGGCCCGAGGTCACCCCGCTGCAGGTGCTGCGCGCCATGGCCGACGAGTCCCGGCTCGGCCGCTGGGCACGCCGCCTGCTGCGCCCGCGCGAGGTGCGCCAGCTGGCCCGCTCGCTGCGCCGCGTCACCCCCGACGGCGGCGGCCTGTCCGTCCACGACGTCGCGCTGCTGGACGAGCTGCGGCAGCTGCTGGGCACCCCCTCCCGGCCCAGGGAACGGGAGCGGCGCGAGGCCGACCCGCTGGACCTGCTCACCGGCCTGGAGGAGCTGAGCACGTACGCCGACCGGCTCGGCCCCTCACGCCGGGAGCGGCGCGAGCGCCGCGAGCAGGAGGGGGAGCGCGCCGACTACGCGCACATCATCGTGGACGAGGCGCAGGACCTCACCCCGATGCAGTGGCGGATGGTGGGCCGCCGGGGCCGCCAGGCGACGTGGACGATCGTCGGCGACCCGGCGCAGAGCTCGTGGTCGGCGCCCGAGGAGGCGGCGGCCGAGAAGGACGGCGCGCTGGGCACCCGCCCGCGGCGCCGCTTCGAGCTGACCGTGAACTACCGCAACCCGGCCGAGATCGCCCAGGTCGCCGACCGGGTGCTGGCGCTGGCCATGCCGGGTACGGTGCCGCCGCGTGCGGTGCGCGCCACCGGGGTGCGCCCGGTGTACGAGGTGGCAGTGGGCCGGGACGGCGCGCCGGAGCGCAGCCCGGGCGAGGCGGCCGTGCGGGCGGCGGCCGAGCGGCTGCTGGCCGAGGTGGAGGGCACCGTCGGCGTGGTGGTGGCGATGGGCCGCCGCGCGCAGGTGCGCGGCTGGCTGGCGGGCGCGGGGGAGCGGCTGCTGGTGCTCGGCTCCCTGGAGGCCAAGGGGCTGGAGTACGACGCCACGCTGGTGGTGAGCCCGGCGGAGATCGCGGACGAGTCCCCGGCGGGGCTGCGGGTGCTGTACGTGGCGCTGACCCGGGCGACGCAGCGGCTGACCGTCCTGGCCGGCGCCGCGGACGACCCCGACGGGGACGGGGTGCCCGATCTGCTCAGGGAGACCTGACAGGCATATGCGCCGCGCGTATGAGGTAGAACGAGGAACGAGCGATTCGGCGGCGGAACGCTCTAGTTGTGTTCTGCTGTGGTTTGTTACGCTTTAGGTGGCACCGGCCCGATCCATGCCCCCGGGCCCAACCATTGTCGCTACGAGCGACCACTTGCCGCGAGGCGAGCTGGCGGGTCGGTGTCAAGACTTTTCTCACACTCTCTCCCTCACCCCGGTGCCGTACGCACCCCTTGCGTTGTTACGGTCATATAGGTCGATGCCCCTGGGTTACCGGCTACTCCACGGTAGGTGCGACCATTCGGGGGCACGCGTGAAGGTGAAAGTGAAGGAAGTCGGCTCATGGCAACGGCGCCCAGCGTCTCGTACTCGATGACCGTTCGGCTGGAAGTTCCGGCCAGCGGCACGGCGGTCAGTCAGCTCACCACGGTCGTGGAGTCCTCCGGGGGTTCCGTCACCGGTCTCGACGTCACCGCGTCCGGCCACGAGAAGCTGCGTATCGACGTCACGATCGCCGCCTCCTCCACGGCGCACGCGGATGAGATCGTGCAAAAGCTCCGGGGAATCGAGGGCGTCGCGCTCGGCAAGGTCTCCGACCGTACGTTTCTGATGCACCTCGGCGGCAAGATCGAGATGACGTCGAAACACCCGATTCGCAATCGCGACGACCTCTCGATGATCTACACGCCCGGCGTGGCCCGGGTGTGCACCCAGATCGCCGCCCACCCCGAGGACGCCCGGCGCCTGACCATCAAGCGCAACAGCGTCGCCGTGGTCACCGACGGCTCCGCCGTCCTGGGCCTGGGCAACATCGGCCCGCAGGCCGCGCTGCCCGTCATGGAGGGCAAGGCGGCCCTCTTCAAGCGGTTCGCCGGCATCGACGCCTGGCCGATCTGCCTGGACACCCAGGACACCGACGCCATCGTCGAGGTCGTCAAGGCGATCGCCCCCGGTTTCGCGGGCATCAACCTCGAAGACATCTCCGCCCCGCGCTGCTTCGAGATCGAGGCGCGGCTGCGCGAGGCCCTGGACATCCCGGTCTTCCACGACGACCAGCACGGCACCGCCATCGTCGTACTCGCCGCGCTGCACAACGCGCTGCGCGTCGTCGACAAGGAACTCGCCGACGTACGCGTGGTGATGTCCGGCGCCGGCGCGGCCGGCACCGCGATCCTCAAGCTGCTGCTGGCGGCCGGCGTCAAGCACGCCGTCGTCACCGACATCCACGGCGTCGTGCACGCGGGCCGCGCCGACCTGGTGGACGCCGAACCCGGCACCCCGCTGCGCTGGATCGCCGACAACACCAACCCCGACGGCGTCACCGGCACCCTCAAGGACGCCATCGTCGGCGCCGACGTCTTCGTCGGGGTCTCGGCCCCCAACGTGCTGGACGCCGACGACGTCGCGGCCATGGCCGACGACTCCATCGTGTTCGCGCTCGCCAACCCCGACCCGGAGATCGACCCGGCGATCGCGCGGCAGACCGCCGCCGTGGTGGCCACCGGCCGCTCGGACTTCCCCAACCAGATCAACAACGTGCTGGTCTTCCCCGGGGTCTTCCGCGGTCTGCTCGACGCGCAGTCACGCACCGTCAACACCGCGATGATGCTGGCCGCCGCCCGCGCGCTGGCCGATGTCGTGGGCGAGGACGAGCTGAACGCCAACTACATCGTGCCGTCGGTGTTCAACGAGAAGGTCTCCGGCGCGGTCTCCGGCGCCGTCCGCGAGGCCGCCCAGGCCACCCACGCCGCCGAGGCGTAGGCGACACCGCGCGGCCCGCAGCGGCCCGCACACGGCTCCGTACGGCCCCGGCACCGGCCCGCCCCCGGCGAGTCGGTTGCCGGGGCCACCGGCGCCCCCCGTAGGGTGATGCGGAGGCTGAGCCCCGGGACGGACGCCAGGACTCTTCGTGTGACACCGCGGGCGCCGGATTGGCCTTCACACCACTGGTGGAGGCAGGATGCGTATCCGGGCGCGAGGGTCACCAAAGCTGACCCGGGTCCGGGAACTGTCCGAGGGTCCTGGCAGCATCGGCTTCGATCTCACGCCTCATCGGCAAGGAAGAACACGGGAGTACGAAATATGAACCGCAGTGAGCTGGTGGCCGCTCTGTCCGAGCGTGCCGAGGTGACCCGGAAGGACGCCGACGCTGTACTGGCGGCCTTCGCGGAGATCACCGGGGAGATCGTGTCCAAGGGCGACGAGAAGGTCACCATCCCCGGCTTCCTGACCTTCGAGCGGACCCACCGCGCGGCGCGCACCGCCCGCAACCCGCAGACCGGCGAGCCGATCCAGATCCCCGCCGGGTACAGCGTCAAGGTCTCCGCGGGCTCCAAGCTCAAGGAAGCCGCCAAGGGCAAGTGACCCTGAGCGCAGGCTCTGGGCAGTACCACCGGCAGTAGGCACCGCGAGGGGCCGCTGAACGTGGTGGTGAACGTATGAGGGTGGCCCCCAGCCAGGGGGCCACCCTCTTCGTCGTCCGTGTACGGCGCGTGTCCCGCGTCCCACCCCCGGACGACGGTTGGCCGTGCGGCCGGGGGCGGGACGCGGGACGGGCGCCGCGGGGCGCCGGGTTACGCGGGGCGCTCGACCTTCGCGCCCAGATCCTCCAGTTTCTTGATGAAGTTCTCGTAGCCGCGGTTGATCAGGTCGATGCCGTGCACCCGTGAGGTGCCCTGCGCCGCCAACGCCGCGATCAGATAAGAGAACCCGCCGCGCAGATCGGGAATCACCAGATCCGCGCCCTGGAGTGTGGTCGGCCCCGACACCACGGCCGAGTGCAGGAAGTTGCGCTGCCCGAACCGGCAGGCCGAGCCGCCCAGGCACTCGCGGTACAACTGGATGTGCGCGCCCATCTGGTTGAGCGCGCTGGTGAATCCGAGCCGCGACTCGTACACCGTCTCGTGCACGATGGACAGCCCCGACGCCTGGGTCAGGGCGACCACCAGCGGCTGCTGCCAGTCGGTCTGGAATCCGGGGTGGACGTCCGTCTCCAGCGCGATCGCGTTGAGCGGGCCGCCCGGGTGCCAGAAGCGGATGCCCTCGTCGTCGATCTCGAAGGCACCGCCCACCTTCCGGTAGACGTTCAGGAACGTCATCATCTCCCGCTGGGCTGCCCCGCGTACGTAGACGCTGCCCTTGGTCGCCAGGGCGGCGCTCGCCCACGAGGCGGTCTCCAGGCGGTCCGGGAGGGCCCGGTGGGTGTACCCCTCCAGACGGTCCACGCCGGTGATGCGGATGGTGCGGTCGGTGTCCATGGAGATCATCGCGCCCATCTTCTGGAGCACGCAGATGAGGTCCTCGATCTCCGGTTCGACCGCGGCGTTGGAGAGTTCCGTCACACCCTCGGCCAGCACGGCGGTCAGCAGCACCTGTTCGGTGGAGCCCACGGAGGGGTACGGCAGCCGGATCTTGCAGCCGCGCAGTCCGCGCGGTGCCTCCAGGTACTGGCCGTCGGCGCGCTTGTCGATGGTGGCGCCGAACTGGCGCAGCACGTCGAAGTGGAAGTCGACCGGACGGCCGCCGATGTCGCAGCCGCCGAGGCCGGGGATGAACGCGTGCCCGAGCCGGTGCAGCAGCGGGCCGCAGAGCAGGATCGGGATGCGGGACGAGCCGGCGTGCGCGTCGATGTCGGCCACGTTGGCGCGTTCGACCCGCGAGGGGTCCATGTACAGCTCGCCCGGCTCCTCGCCGGTGCGCACGGTCACACCGTGCAGCTGCAACAGCCCGCGCACAACACGGACATCACGGATATCGGGGACATTGCGCAGCCGGGACGGACTGCTGCCGAGCAGCGCCGCCACCATGGCTTTCGGCACGAGGTTCTTGGCGCCCCGCACCTTGATCTCGCCCTCGATCGGGGTGCCGCCATGAACAATCAGGACGTCGTCAGTCATGGAACTCGCGATCTCCAAGAGGGCCGGGGGAATCGAGCGGAGGTAATCGAAATGGTAATGCTCCACACGGTCCGCACCCGGCACTCCCCACCGCCCTCCCGATGGGGAATCATGTCCTCATGACCGAGGTGTCCTCGCTCACCGGGCGGCTGCTGGTCGCCACCCCCGCGCTGTCCGACCCCAACTTCGAGCGCGCCGTGGTGCTGATGCTCGACCACGACTCCGACGGAGCCCTCGGGGTCGTCCTCAACCGTCCCACCCCCGTCGGCGTCTCCGAGGTGCTGGAGGGCTGGGCCGAACTGGCGGGCGATCCCGGCGTCGTCTTCCAGGGCGGCCCCGTCGCCCTGGACGCCGCCCTCGCCCTCGCCGTCGTGCCCGGCACCGGGCCGCTGGGCTGGCGTCGGGTGCACGGTTCGATCGGCCTGGTGGACCTGGAGGCGCCACCCCAGGTGCTGGCCGCCGAGGTCGGCTCCCTGCGGGTCTTCGCCGGCTACGCCGGATGGGGCCCCGAGCAACTGGAGGCCGAGCTGGAGGAGGGCGCCTGGTACGTGGTGGAGTCCGAACCGGGGGACGTGTCCGCCCCGCGCCCCGAGGGCCTGTGGCGGGCGGTGCTCCGCCGCCAGCGCGGCAAACTGGCGCTGCTCGCCACTTACACGGATGACCCCTCGCTCAATTAGGCTTGGTGGTCATGAGCACCCTTGAGCCCGAGCAGCAGCCCGAGCGCGGTGCGGGCACCGGCACCCTCGTCGAGCCCGTCCCGCAGACATCGCACGGCGATGGCGACCATGAGCGCTTCGCCCACTATGTCCAGAAGGACAAGATCATGGCGAGCGCGCTGGACGGCACGCCCGTCGTGGCGCTCTGCGGCAAGGTGTGGGTACCGGGCCGGGACCCGAAGAAGTACCCCGTCTGCCCCATGTGCAAGGAGATCTACGAGTCCATGGGCGCCTTCGGCGGCGGTGGCAAGGGCGGTAAGGACGGCAAGGGCGGCAAGGGCGGCGGCAAGAAGTAAGCCGCCGCCGTGGGGGAACCATCCCTCCATGACCGCTGAGAATGCCGAGACCGCCGGGGCTCCCGGGACCACGGGCGCCGATCTCGTACCGGCACCGCTGACGTACACGCCGGGCCCGGGTGCCGGGACCGCACTGGGGCCGGGGGCCGTGCTCGACGCCGCCCCCGGTACGGAAGGGACGGCCCGCCTGCTGCGGGCCTTCCTGGGCCTGGAGCCCTCCGGCGCCGACCGCGGGACACGGGTGCGGCTGACCATCGACCCGGAGCTGGCCGGCGGCCCCGAGGCGTACCGGCTGACCGCGGACGACGACGGGGTGCTCATCACGGGCGGCGGCCCGGCCGGGGTCTTCTGGGGCGCCCAGACACTGCGCCAGCTCGCCGGACCCGACGCCTACCGTCACGCCCCGCTCACCGGACGTGAGTGGCGACTGCCGGCCGTCACCGTCGAGGACGCCCCGCGCTTCGCCTGGCGCGGCTTCATGCTGGACGTCTCCCGGCACTTCCTGCCCAAGGCGGGCGTGCTGCGCCAGCTGGACCTGATGGCCGCCCACAAGCTCAACGTGCTCCATCTGCACCTCACCGACGACCAGGGCTGGCGCGTCCAGATCGACCGCTACCCGGAACTGACCGGAACGGGCGCCTGGCGGCCCCGCTCGCGCTACGGGCACCGCCACTCCCCGCTGTGGGACGAACGGCCGCACGGCGGCTTCTACACCCGCGAGGACCTGCGGGAGATCGTCGCCTACGCCGCCGAGCGGCACATCACCGTCGTCCCCGAGATCGAACTGCCGGGGCACTCGCAGGCCGCCATCGCCGCGTACCCCTGGCTCGGCAACGAGGGGCACGGTTCCCCCGGGGTGTGGACCGACTGGGGCATCAGCCCGCACGTGCTCGCCCCCACGGACGAGGTGCTGCGCTTCTACGAGAACGTCCTGGCCGAGGTCCTGGAGATCTTCCCCTCGCGCTTCATCCACATCGGCGGCGACGAATGCCCCAAGGACCAGTGGCGCACCTCACCGGTGGCCCAGGAGCGGATCGCGCGGGAGGGCCTGGGGGACGAGGACGGGCTCCAGTCGTGGTTCATCCGGCACTTCGACCGCTGGCTGAGCGAGCGCGGACGGCGGCTGATCGGCTGGGACGAGATCCTGGAGGGCGGACTGGCGCCGGGCGCCGCGGTCTCCTCCTGGCGCGGCTACGAGGGCGGCATCGCGGCGGCCTCGGCGGGGCACGACGTGGTGATGTGCCCCGAACAGTTCGTCTACCTCGACCACCGGCAGGCACCGGGGGAGGACGAGCCGATGCCGGTCGGCTGGGTCCGCACACTGCGCGACGTATACGAGTTCGAGCCGGTGCCGCCCGCGCTGGCGGGACAGGAGGCGGAGCGGCACGTCATCGGCACCCAGGCCAACCTGTGGACCGAACTCGTCGACGGCGAGGCCCGCGCCGACTACCAGACCTACCCGCGGCTGTGCGCGCTCGCGGAGGTGGCGTGGAGCGCGCCCGGGCGGCGCTCGTGGCCCGACTTCGCACAGCGGATGACACGCGCGCACTACGCGCGGCTCGACGCGCTGGGTGTCGCGTACCGGCCGCCGGGCGGCCCGCACCCCTGGCAGCGGCGGCCGATGCCCGCCGGGCACTCCGGACAACTCGGGCGTCCCGTCGACGGCGAGCCCGGCTGAGTTCGCAACGGGCGTGACGCGCTTCCGGAATGAGGGTGACCCCGGCACCGGTGGAGCGGGAAAATGTGCCAGAGTTGCCTCGCAGACCGTACGGCTGGGCAGCCGGGACAGCCGGAAAGGGGCAGCTGGATTGAGCACGCACGCACCTCAGGCCTCTCGGGCGCAAGCGCCGCGGAACCAGGGCGCCCAACTCGTCGCGCTGCCCGCCACCCTGGACGACGCCGTGGCAGCGCTGGCGGACACCCCGGCCGCCGTACCCGTGGCGGGTGGCACCGACCTGATGGCCGGGGTCAACGCCGGGCTGCTGCGGCCCGCCGCCCTGGTCAGTCTCGGCCGGCTCGGTGAACTGCGCGGCTGGGAGTACCAGGACGGGCACGCGCTGCTCGGCGCGTGCCTCACGCACGCGCGCATGAGCCGCCCCGACTTCGCCGCCCTCATCCCGGCCCTGGCCGCGGCCTCCCGCTCGGCGGGGCCGCCCCAGGTGCGCAACGCCGGGACGCTGGGCGGCAACATCATCTCCGCGGCGGCCTCCGGCGACACCCTGCCGGTGCTCGCCGCACTGGAGGCGACGCTGCTGGTGGCCGGCCCCGAGGGGCAGGGCCGGCAGATCCCCGTCAGCAACCTGCTGGCCGGCATGGACCACCTGCGCCCCGCCGAACTGCTCGCCCACGTCAGGGTTCCGCTGCTGCACGCCCCCCAGACCTTCCTGAAGGCGACCGCGCGCAGCGGCCCCGGGCGGGCGCTGGCATCGGTGGCGGTGGTGCTCGACCCGATACGGCGCGAGGTGCGGTGCGCGGTGGGCGGCGTCGCGCCGATGCCACTGCGCCCGCTGGACGCCGAGCGGTGGGTGGCGTCGCTGGTCGACTGGGACGGCGAACACGGGCGGGCGCTGGCGCCCGAGGCGCTGACCGCGTTCGGCGACTACGTGGGCCTGGCCTGCGTTCCCGATCCGCAGCCGGGGGAGGCGCAACTGCCGGCTGCTGTGCTGCATGTGAGGCGAACCGTGGCGACACTGGCCCGCCGTGGACTCGGAAGGGCGCTGCGATGAACGACGATCAGCGGCGGCCACGGCCACAGAGTGGCTGGGCCGCGGGGGAGAACGGCGGCGACTACGACGCGGACGCGACCGCGTTCGTGCAGTTGCCGCCCCAGCCGGTGCCGGGGGCGGACCCGCTCTCGGTGAGCGGGGGCGGCTCCCCGGTCACCGACCCCGGTGCGACCGGGGCGTGGTCCCTGCCCTTCGCACAGCAGGCGCAACAGACGCAACACACGCAGCAGATGCGGCAGGCACCGCCGGCGCAGCAGAGCGGGCAGGGCGAACTGCCGGAGTCAGGCCCCTGGACCGCCCCGCAGCAGGCGAGCTGGCCGGGCGCGCAGCAGACCGGCGGCGGCACCTCCTGGCCCGGCGCGGCAGCCGCCCGCTGGCCGGCCGCGGCCGGCGCGGGGACGGCCGCCGAGGGCGACGTGCGCGCCGGCGGCGCCGCGCTGCGGGAGGGCTGGCAGGACGCCGCCGCACCCACCGGTGCCCGGCCGGGAGCCGAGGCGCCGGGCGCGGCCAACGGTGCCGCGCCGCACAACGATTGGCCGGACACGACGGAGAACGGACGCACCGGCAGCTGGCCGGGCGCGTCAGCCACCCTCGCCGCCACCGGCGCGGTGCCCACCGACATCGCCATGGACGGGGCCGCGCAGGCGGGCTGGCCCGAGCAGGCCGGCGGGGCGACACCACCGCACGGCACGGGCTGGAACGACCCGGGCACGCAGGCACCACCCGCCACGAACGGCCTGCCGCCCCAGTCGACATGGCCCCACAACGGCGCCAACGGGGCGGCCCCGGCCGCGAACCCCGGGGACGCGGCCCCGAACGAGGCCACGGGCCAGACGTCATGGCCGCACCAGGCCACCGCTGTCGTGCCCGACGCGGGGCCCGGTCCGGCCGCGTCCCCACAGCCTGTGGACGGCGGCGACAACGCGGCTGCCCCCTGGTCCGAGGCGCACGGCACCGGGGCGCCCGCCCCGACCGGGGCGCCGAACGCCCAGGCCGGCGAGGCCAGGCGCCCCAGCTGGTTCGACGCGCCCTCCGGCCCCGCCAACGGTGCCAACGCCGCCCAGGTCGGCCACGGCGACGCACAGCGGCAGTCCTGGTCCGACAGTGCCTCCGGTGGCCCGTCCGCCGCGCCGGACACGGGAGGCACCCCGGTGAGCGGCGCCCAGCCCGCGGGCGGCGCGCCGCAGGCCGGCTGGCCGGCGACCGGGGGAAGCGAACTTCCCGCTCAGCACGGTTCGATGGCGCAGGACACCGGTGCCGCACCCCCGGCGGGATGGCCGGAGGCGCACGGTGGTGTGACCACGCCGACCGGCGCCCCGAGTGCCGCTGCGGGTCCCGCCGGTCCGGGTGAGGCCGTGCCGGGTGGTCCGCCCCCGGCGGACTGGTCCGACGGTGCCGGGGTACCGGTTCCGTCCGGGGTGAGCGGTGGCCCGCACGACGGTGCGTCCCCGGCGGGCTGGCCGGGTGCCGGCGGCTCAGGCGTGCCCGCTCCGTCCGGCGTGGCGAGCGCGGACAGCTCCGCCGCGCGTCCCGCCGCTCCGGTCGCCGACACGCGGTCGGCCGCCGGTGACGACGCCCCGAACGGCCACGCCCCGCAGGGCACCTGGCCGCACACTCCTGGAACCACGGGAGCGGGCGTCGCCCACGGCGACGCCCCGAACGGGGCGGTTCCGCAGGCGGCCTGGCCCGACACACCGGGCGACCCCGCGACGAGCGGTGCCCATGCGGCCGGGGCGCAGAACGGCGCCGACGTGCCCGACGGGCCTCACGGTGCGGCAGCACCGGCGCACTACCTACAGCCGGCGGCCGGGGGCGCCCCCGTGGAGGGCGGCGCGCCTCCCGCGCAGTGGCCCGACGCCACAGGGCCCGCGGCGACGGGCGGCGTGCCCGCTGCCTCCGCCGGAGACGGTGCGCCGCAGGCGGCGTGGTCCGACGCGGCGGCGGGTGGCGCCCCAGCGCCGGAAACACCGGGTGGCGCGGGTGAACACGGTGCGCCCGAGGGGACCGCCGGAGCGGCGCACGGCATGCAGCGGACCGCCGGCGCAGGCCCCGTGAGCGGTGGCGACCCTCACGCCGAGTGGACCGACGCCTCCGCCGGAGACAGCGCGCCGCAGGCGGCGCGGTCCGACGTGCCGGTTGGCGTGCCGACCGGTGCCGCCCCCGCGTCCGAAGCCCACGATGCTGCGGGCGGGCACGGTGCCCCCGAGGGCGTGCGGCCGGAAGCCGGTGAAAACGCCGCGCACAACGGAGTCCCGCAGGGGACATGGCCGGAGACGTCATCCGGCGACCCCGCGCCGCTGGGCGCTGCTGCCGGCGCGATGCGGCATGGCGCGCCACCGGCGGCGTGGACCGACGCCCCGGGCAACGCGGCGCCGGGCGATGTCCGTACGGCCGAGGCGCCGAACGGTGCGCCCGGGACGGCGCCCGCATCCGCTCACGGCGAGGCTGCGGACACCGCCGACCCCGGCGCCCCGAGCGCCGTGCCCTCCGACCGGAACGGGACCCCCTTGGCGGGAATTCCCGCTCAGGGCGGGCCGGTTTCGGATGGCACCGACGGCCGGGGTGTCCCGCTGCCGCCCGGCGCGGAGCACGCTCCGCAGGCCGGCTGGGACGGAGCGGTGGCCCCCGACGCGGGCGCCCCGAGCGCCGTGTCCGCCGACGGGAGCGGGCCTGCCATGGCGGGGATTCCCGCTCAGGGCGGGCCGGTTTCGGATGGCACCGACGGCCGGGGTGTCCCGCTGCCGCCGGGCGCGGAGCATGCTCCGCAGGCCGGCTGGGACGGAGCGGTGGCCCCCGACGCGGGCGACACCGCAGAACGGGGTCCGCAGCCGGGCGTGGCGAACGGGGCCGCACCGGACGCCGGTTGGCAGCAGCACGCCCAGCACGCCCCGCATGGTCAGGACGGAGCACCGCACGCCGGTGCCCGGGACGGCGACGCGGTGACCGACCGGGGCCCCGTACCGGGGCAGCCCGGCGCGGGCGGCGGTGCCTGGGCAGCACCGGAATCCCCGGGCGCCCCTTCAGCGGAAACGGTTTCTTTCCCCGGTGAACCGGGGCCCGGCGCGGCCGACGCCGCCCGGCCGGAGGCCGAGGCGATTCCCGTACCGGCCGCAGCCGTTGCCGCTTCCGGCGCCGCCGGGCCCGAACACGGCCACGCCCAGGCGCCCGCCGCCCCCGCCGGTTCGCCGCCCGCACCCGCACGGGTCGACGTGGCGGCCGGCCCGGACGCCGAAGCCGCTCCCGGCGCCCCCGGGGCCGGCCCCGAGGCACCCGGCGCCGGTGACGCCACGGCGGCAGCGGAGGCCGGCGCGCACTCCCCGGCCCCGGAGGGTTCCGCCCCCCCGCCGGACGGCGGCGCCGCCGGGCCCATCGCCCCGGACTCCGGCCCGGACGCCCACCTCACCTCCCAGCAGCCGCCGGCCGCCGAGAGCGGCCCCGTGCAGCGGCCCGCCACGTTCGGCGGCAGCGGAGGCGGGGACGAGTCCGGGTCCTGGGTGATCCCCTCCGAGGTCACCGACCCCACCCACGGCGAGAGCGAGATCGCGCCCCCGCTGCCTCCCACCGACAGCGAGCACCCCGAGACCTCCTATGTGCTGCGCGTCAACGGCATCGACCGTGCCGTCAGCAGCGCCTGGATCGGCGAGTCCCTGCTCTACGTCCTGCGCGAGCGCCTCGGCCTCGCCGGGGCCAAGGACGGCTGCTCGCAGGGCGAGTGCGGGGCCTGCTCCGTGCAGGTCGACGGGCGCCTCGTCGCGGCCTGCCTGGTTCCGGCCGCGACCGCCGCCGGGTGCGAGATCCGTACGGTCGAAGGGCTCGGTACCGAGGAGGAACCCTCCGACGTGCAGCGCGCCCTCTCCTCGTGCGCGGTGCAGTGCGGTTTCTGCCTGCCCGGCATGGCCATGACGGTGCACGATCTCCTGGAGGGCAACCACCAGCCCACCGAGCTCCAGACCCGCCAGGCGCTGTGCGGCAACCTGTGCCGCTGCTCCGGCTACCGTGGCGTGCTGGACGCCGTCCGCACCGTGATCGACGAGCGGGCCGAACGGGCCGAGCACACCGAACGGGCCGCCAGGGCCGCCGCCGAGCCGCCTCGTATTCCGCAGCAGTCCGGCCCGTCCGAGGGAGACGCCTGACACGATGAGCGAGCAGCCCATCGACGGCATCACCGCCGTCACCGTCGCCGGTGCCGAGCCCGCGCCGGGCCCTGCCGAGGGCGCCCCGGCGCTCGGCCTCGGCGCCTCCGTTCCGCCGGCCGACGCCGCCGCCAAGACCACCGGCGTCTACCCGTACACCGCCGACCTGTGGGCCGAAGGGCTGCTGTGGGCGGCGGTGTTGCGGGCCCCGCACCCGCGGGCGAGGATCCGGGGCATCGACACGTCCGAGGCCGCCGCCCTGCCCGGCGTGCGCGCCGTCGTCACGCACCTCGACGTGGGTGGCACGCCCCCGGGCGACCGGCCGCCGCTGGCCGCCGACGAAGTCCGCTACCACGGTGAGCCGGTGGCCGCCGTCGCCGCCGATCACCCCGAGACGGCCCGGCTGGCCGCCGCCGCGATCGCCGTCGAGTACGAGGTGCTGCCGCCCGTCACCGACCCCGAGAAGGTGTTCGAGGCCGAACCGCTCCACCCGGACGGCAACATCATCCGGCACATCCCGCTGCGCCACGGCGACCCGAACATGAACGGCGAGATCGTCGTCGAGGGCGTCTACCGCATCGGCCGCCAGGACCCCGCCCCCATAGGGGCCGAGGCCGGTCTCGCTGTGCCCCGCCCCGACGGCGGCGTGGAGGTGTACACCGGCAGCACCGACCCGCACGGCGACCGCGACCGGCTGGCCGCCTGCCTGGGGCTGGAGCAGGAGCAGGTCAAGGTCTATGTGACGGGCGTGCCGGGCGCGTTCGGCGATCGTGAGGACCTCGGCTTCGAACTGCCCCTGGCCCTGCTCGCGATCCGCACCGCGTCCCCGGTGAAGCTGGCGGCCACCCGCGAGGAGTCGTTCCTGGGCCACCCGCACCGGCACCCCACCATGCTGCGCTACTGGCACCACGCCGACCGCGAGGGCAAGCTGGTGAAGGTCGAGGCGCAACTGCTCATGGACGCGGGGGCGTACGCCGACGGCTCCGCCGAAGCGCTGGCGGCCGCCGTGTCGTTCGCCGCCGGCCCGTACCGGGTCCCGAACGCCGTCGTCGACGGCTGGGCGGTGCGCACCAACAACCCGCCCTCCGGCCATCTGCGGGGCGAGGGCGCCCTCCAGGTGTGCGCCGCGTACGAGGGCCAGATGGACAAGCTGGCCGCCCGGCTCGGCCTGGACCCGGCCGAGGTGCGGGCCCGCAACGTGCTGAGTACGGGTGACCCGCTGCCCACCGGACAGGCCGTCACCTGCCCGGCGCCGGTCGCCGAACTGCTGCGCGCGGTACGGGAGTCCCCGCTCCCGCCGCCGCCCGACGAGGACTGGGTGCTGCCCGGCGGCCCCGACGGCGCCGCCGATCCGGGGGCGGTGCGCCGTGGCGTGGGCTATGCCCTGGGCATGGTGCACATGCTCGGCGCGGAGGGCGCCGACGAGGTGTCCACGGCCACCGTCAAGGTGGAGGGTTCGGTGGCCACCGTGCTGTGCGCGGCGGTGGAGACGGGGCAGGGGTTCGCCACGCTGGCGCGGCAGATCGTGCAGGAGGTGCTGGGGGTCGAGGAGGTGCATGTCGCACCGGTCGACACCGATCAGCCGCCGGCCGGTCCCGGGCTGCGCGGCCGCAACACCTGGGTGTCGGGCGGGGCGGTGGAGCGGGCGGCGAAGATGGTCCGCACCCAGCTGCTCCAGCCGCTGGCCGCGACCTTCGGGATGTCGGCCGAGCTGCTGACCATCGCGGACGGCAAGATCACCTCCTACGACGGGGTGTTGAGCACGACGGTGGCGGAGGCACTGGAGGGCAAGGAGCTGTGGGCGACGGCGCAGTGCCGCCCGCATCCCACCGAGCCGCTGAACGCCGCCGGTCAGGGCGACGCGTTCGTGGGCCTGGCGTTCGCGGCGGTACGGGCCGTGGTGGACGTGGATGTCGAGCTGGGTTCGGTGCGGGTGGTGGAGATGGCCATCGCGCAGGACGTGGGCCGCATCCTCAACCCGGCGCAGCTGCGGGCCCGCATCGAGGCGGGCGTCACGCAGGGCGTGGGCACCGCGCTGATGGAGCATCTGCGGGTGGCGCGCGGCGTGGTGCGGCGCCCGGACTTCGCCGACTACGCGCTGCCGACCGCGCTGGACGTGCCGGAGATCCGGATCGTGAAGCTGCTGGAGGAGCGGGACGTGGTCGCGCCGTTCGGGGCCAAGGCGGCGGGCGCGGCGCCCGTCGTGGTGTCCCCGGCGGCGGTGGCCGCGGCCGTACGGGCGGCCACCGGGCGGCCGGTGAACCGGCTGCCGATCCGCCCGCAGTCGGCGGTGGTCACCGCGGGCCAGGCGGGTGCCGCCGGTGCGGCGGGCGCGATGCCGGGACCGGCCGGCGTCCCCGCGTAACAGCGAGGACAGACGGGTGGGGTGGGGGCGGGCGCGGCGCCCGCCCCCGCCCCACCCGGGCCCCGCTCAGGCGCCGACGTACGCCGCCAGGTGCTCGCCGGTGAGGGTCGAACGCGCGGCGACCAGCTCCGCCGGGGTGCCCTCGAAGACGATCCGGCCGCCGTCGTGTCCGGCGCCGGGCCCCAGGTCGATGATCCAGTCCGCGTGCGCCATCACCGCCTGGTGATGCTCGACGACGATCACCGACTTCCCGGAGTCCACGAGCCGGTCGAGCAGCCCGAGCAGCTGCTCGACATCGGCCAGGTGCAGCCCGGCCGTCGGCTCGTCCAGGACGTACACCCCGCCCTTGTCGCCCATGTGGGTGGCGAGCTTGAGCCGCTGCCGTTCGCCGCCCGACAGGGTCGTCAGCGGCTGGCCCAGGCTCAGATAGCCGAGCCCCACGGCGGCCAGCCGGTCCAGGATCCGGTGCGCGGCCGGGACCGGGCCCTCCCCGTCGGCGCCGAAGAACGTCCGCGCCTCGGCCACCGGCATGGCCAGTACCTGGCTGATGTCCCGGCCGCCCAGGTGGTACTCCAGTACCGCCGCCTGGTAGCGCTTGCCCTCGCACTCCTCGCAGGTGGTGGAGACGCCGCGCATCATGCCGAGGTCGGTGTAGATGACGCCGGCGCCGTTGCAGTTCGGGCAGGCGCCCTCCGAGTTGGCGCTGAACAGCGCCGCCTTCACCCCGTTCGCCTTGGCGAAAGCGGTACGGATCGGGCCGAGCAGCCCGGTGTACGTGGCCGGGTTGGAGCGCCGCGAGCCGCGGATCGGGCTCTGGTCGATGGAGACCACGCCCTCGCCGGCCGCGCCCGAGCGCGGTGGCAGTGAGCCGTGCACGAGGGAGCTCTTGCCGGAACCCGCCACGCCGGTGACGACCGTGAGCACCCCGAGCGGGATGTCGACGTCCACGTCCCGCAGGTTGTGCGTGTCCGCGCCGCGGATCTCCAGCGTCCCGCGCGGGGTGCGCACCCGCTCCTTGAGCGTGGTCCGGTCCTCCAGGTGGCGCCCGGTGACCGTGTCACTGGCCCGCAGCCCCGCCACGGTGCCCTCGAAGCAGACCGTGCCGCCGGCGGTGCCGGCGCCGGGGCCCAGGTCGATGATGTGGTCGGCGATGCGGATGACCTCGGGTTTGTGCTCGACGACCAGGACGGTGTTGCCCTTGTCGCGCAGCCGCAGCAGCAGGTCGTTCATGCGCTGGATGTCGTGCGGGTGCAGTCCGGTGGTGGGTTCGTCGAAGACGTAGGTGACGTCGGTGAGCGAGGAGCCGAGCTGGCGGATCATCTTCACGCGCTGCGCCTCGCCGCCCGACAGGGTGCCCGAGGACCGGTCCAGCGAGAGATAGCCCAGGCCGATCTCCACGAAGGAGTCCAGGGTGTGCCGCAGCGCGGTGAGCAGGGGCGCCACCGAGGGTTCGGTGAGGCCGCCCACCCACTGCGCCAGGTCGCTGATCTGCAGCGCGCAGGCGTCGGCGATGCTGACGCCGCCGATCGTGGAGGAGCGGGCGGCCTCGCTGAGCCGGGTGCCGTGGCACTCGGGGCAGGCGGTGAAGGTGACGGCCCGTTCCACGAACTCCCGGATGTGCGGCTGCATCGCCTCCGGGTCCTTGGCGAGCATCGACCTCTGGACCCGGGGGACGAGCCCCTCGTAGGTCATGTTGATGCCCTCGATCTTCATCCGGGTCGGCTCGTGGTGGAGGAAGTCGTGCAGCTCGGTCGTGGTGAACGCGCGGATCGGCCGGTCCGGGTCGTAGAAGCCGGAGGACGCGTACAGCCGGTGGTTCCAGCCGCCGGCCGTGAAACCGGGGATGGTGAGCGCGCCCTCGTTGAGGGACTTGTCCGCGTCGTAGAGCTGGGTGAGGTCGATGTCGGAGACGGTGCCGCGGCCCTCGCAGCGCGGGCACATGCCGCCGGTGCGGGTGAAGGTGGCCTTCACGGCCTTCTTGGCGCCGCGCTCCACGGTGATCGCCCCGCTCGCCCGGACCGAGGGCACGTTGAAGGCGTACGCGCCGGGCGGGCCGATGTGCGGCTGCCCGAGCCGGCTGAAGAGGACGCGCAGCATCGCGTTGGCGTCGGTGGCGGTGCCGACCGTGGAGCGCGGGTCGGCGCCCATCCGCTGCTGGTCGACGATGATCGCGGTGGTCAGCCCTTCGAGCACGTCGACCTCGGGCCGCGCCTGGGTCGGCATGAAGCCCTGGACGAACGCGCTGTACGTCTCGTTGATCAGCCGCTGCGACTCGGCGGCGATCGTGTCGAAGACCAGCGAGCTCTTGCCCGAGCCCGAGACCCCGGTGAACACCGTGAGGCGGCGCTTGGGGATCTCGACGCTGACGTCGCGCAGGTTGTTCTCGCGCGCTCCGTGCACCCGGATGCGTCCGTGGAGGTCGGCGATGTGCGGTGCGGCGGAGCTGTCGTCGGCGGTCATGTTCAGCGTTCCCCGTCCCGGCCGTGCTCCTGGGTCCGCGCCGGGTGCTGGACGAGGCCGGGGACCGTGCCGTCCAGGCCGGAGACGCGGCGATGCACGGTCCTGATGCCCCGGGGGGCGGTGCCGGGGACGCTGGGGTGGGACATGATCACTCCTGAGCTGATGGTTCTGATCATTTCTGATCGGTATTGCCTGATCTGTCACGCTAGTCGGGCCCCGTCGCCGCCGCTTCTCCATACCTGACCGGTCTGGGACACTGAGCGGGTGAGACAGCCCGAGCTCGACGACCTCGTCCGGCTGCGGCGTGCCCGCGACCGGATGGACCGCGACTACGCCGAGCCGCTGGACGTGCCCGCGCTCGCGCGCGGAGCCCTCATGTCGCCGGGCCACTTCTCCCGCAGCTTCCGCGCCGCGTACGGCGAGACCCCGTACAGCTATCTGATGACCCGCCGCATCGAACGCGCCAAGGCGCTCCTGCGGCGCGGCGACCTGTCGGTGACCGAGGTGTGCATGGCGGTCGGCTGTACGTCGCTGGGGTCCTTCAGCACGCGCTTCACCCAGCTGGTCGGCGAGAGCCCCAGCGCCTACCGGGCCCGTGGCCACGAGGCGGGCGCCGCCATCCCCGCCTGCATGGCGAAGATCCACACCCGGCCGGTCAGGGACGGAGAAGCCACCGGCGCCGCCCGCCCGTAGCGTGGGCGGCATGGATGTCACGATCTCCCAGTGCTTCATCGCCGTCGACGATCACGATCAGGCGATCGCCTTCTACCGCGACGCGCTCGGCCTCGAGGTACGCAACGATGTCAGCTTCGAGGGGATGCGCTGGGTGACCGTCGGCTCGCCGGCCCAGCCGGGCGTCTCCATCATCCTGGAACCCCCGCTCGCCGACCCCAACGCCTCGCCCGAGGACCGGCAGGCCATGGCCGAACTGATGGCCAAGGGGATGCTGCGCGGCGTGATCTTCGCGACCGACGACTGCGACGCGACGTTCGAGCGCGTCAGCGCGGCGGGGGGCGAGGTGCTCCAGGAGCCGATGGACCAGCCCTACGGCGTCCGCGACTGCGCCTTCCGCGACCCGGCCGGCAACCTGCTGCGCTTCAACCAGCCGCTGAACTGACCCGGCCCCCGGCGGCGAGACCCGCGAGGGCGAGGGCTGGAGTACGTAGGACGCTCCCGGTGTTGACGGTACGGCGAACCGTGCGGCGAGCGGCACGGCGAGACGGTGACCCGGCACGCGTGCGTGCAGTACCGCACAACGGCGCACCGCACCCGGGGCGTCGCGCGGATGGCGGGACATACATCCACCGGAACGGGTGAGTTCGCGGCCGGACGCCCATCCGACGCCGGTGGCCGGGGTACTTCTGCACAGGTCACCCGCCACCCGCCCTTCCCGGAAGGATCCCCATGCGCGTCCTGTGCACCGCCATGGCCTCCCCCTCGCACGGCCGGGCCCTGCTGCCGCTGGCCCGCGCACTGGCCACGGCCGGGCACGAGGTCACGGTCCTCACCACCGAGGCCGTCGCCCCGGTGTTCGCCGCCGACCGGCTCGCCGTCCGCGCCGTCCTGCCGGACGTTCCCCGGCCGGGCCGGGACGTGGTGTTCGACCCCGCGCAGGACATGTCCTCGCCCGACCACCCGCTGACGGCGCTGCTGGCCGGCCCGTACGCCCACACCGTGCTGGCCGTCCTGCGGGAGGCGGCACGGCAGGTACGGCCCGAGGCCGTCGTCCGGGACGGCATGGACTTCGCCGCCGTCGTCCTCGCCGAGGACCGGGACATCCCGCAACTCCCCTTCCCCAGCGGCTTCCTCAACCTGCTCGACCCCGCACCGCTGCTGCCGCCGCTCAACGCCCTGCGGGCCGCCGCCGGCGTGCCCGCCCGCGAGGACCCGGCGAGCCTGTACCCGTACGGCCGGTTCGACTACATGCCGCCCGCGTACGGCTTCGCCCGCCACCCCACCGCCGCGCTCGCCTACCGGCAGACCACGGCGGTCGAGGTGAGCGGCGAACTCCCGCCCTGGGCCGCCCGGCTGCCTGGCGACCGGCCCCTCGTACTCGCCGCCCTCGGCACCGTCCTGCCCACCTTCCGCGAGGCCGGGTGGAAAGTGCCGCTGCCCCCCGAGGCGAGCGATCCGGCGGCCATGCTGCGCACCATCGTCGCCGGATTGTCCCTGCTGGACGTCACGGCGGTCGTGGCCACCGGCGGCATCCCGCTGGAGGGCGCCGAGCCCGGCCCCAACGTCCTGCTCACCGACCGCGTTCCGCAGCCGCTGCTGCTGGAGTGCGCCGACCTGTTCGTCACCCACGGCGGGTACAACAGCATCCGGGAGGCGGTGCGCACCGCCACCCCCATGGTGGTCGTGCCCAACTTCGGCGACCAGCCGCACAACGCCCGCCGGGTGAGCGAGCTGGGCCTGGGCCGGCACCTCACCGGCACCCCCGGCCCGGAACTCCTCGCGCAGGCGTGCCGGACCGTTCTGGAGGACCACGCCACCACGGCCCGGTCGCGTGCCGCCCGGCTCGCGATGCTGGCGCTCCCCGACTTCGCCCGGGCCCCGGCGGACCTGGCCGAGATCGTGGCGGGCCGCCGGCTGGTGCCGCCGCGCGTACCGGCCTGACCGGACCCCTGTCCTTCCCCGGTCCTCGGCCGTATCGGGTATGGGCCCGGGGCCGGTCGTTCCTTACCGTGTGACGTATGACCGACCCCGTACCGGCGACAACGCCGTCGCCATCCGCCCCGGCCCCGCCCGCGTCCACCCCGCCCCCGCCCGGGGGCGTGCTCAGCCGGCCCCACCGGGCGCTGACCCTCGGCTGCGTGAGCACCATCCTGCTCATCGCCTTCGAGGCCATGGCCGTCGGCACCGCGATGCCCGCCGCCGCCGAGGCACTGGACGGGGTCGCGCTGTACGCGTTCGCCTTCTCCGCGTACTTCACCACCTCCCTGCTGGGCATGGTGGTGGCCGGTCAGTGGTGCGACCGCAGCGGGCCGATGGGGCCCGTGGTGGGCGGGATCGCCGTCTTCTCCACCGGACTGCTGCTCTCCGGCGTCGCCCAGAACATGCTCACCTTCGTGGCCGGCCGCGCCGCACAGGGCACCGGCGGGGGCCTGGTCATCGTCGCGCTGTACGTCACCGTGCGCCGCGCCTACCCCGAACATCTGCGCCCGGCCGCCCTCGCCGCGTTCTCCGCCGCCTGGGTGGTGCCCTCGCTGCTGGGTCCGGTCATCGCCGGCGTGGTCACCGAACACTTCGGCTGGCGCTGGGTGTTCCTGGGCATCACCGTCCTGGTGGTGCTGCCGCTGCTGATCATGCTGCCGCCGCTGCGCCGCGAGGCGTCCGGGCCGCCCGACACCGGCGCGAAGAAGTTCGACGCCCGGACCCTGCGGCTGGCCGCGGCCGTCGCCATCGGCGCCGGGCTGCTCCAGTTCGGCGGCCAGGAACTGCGGTGGATCTCCGTGCTCCCGGTCGTCGCCGGGCTCGCCCTCGTCGCGCCCTCCGCCCGCCGGCTGCTGCCCGCCGGGACGTTCCGCGCCGTCCGGGGCCTGCCGTCCGTCATCATGCTGCGCGGACTGATCTCCGGCGCCTTCATGGCCACCCAGACCTTCCTGCCGCTGATGCTGGTGACCCAGCGCGGCCTGTCCGTCACCCAGGCCGGGCTCACCCTGGCGGTCTCCGGCGCGGTGTGGGCCCTGGGCTCCTACGCGCAGTCCCGGCCGCGACTTGAGCCCTACCGGTTCACGATGGTGCGCTCCGGCACGGTGCTGATCCTGTTCGCCGTGCTCACCACCCCGCTCGTCCTCATCGACGCGGTACCGGTGTGGACGCCCGCCCTCACCCTGTCCGTCGGCTGCTTCGGCATGGGCATGGTCGTCTCCTCGGTCGGCGTGCTCGTGCTGCGGCTCTCCCGCCCGGAGGAGGCGGGCGGAAACGTGGCCTCGCTCCAGGTCTGTGACGCGCTGTCGAATGTGGTGATGCTCACTGCCGTCGGAAGCGCCTTCGCCGCCCTCGGCGGCAGCACCACCGCGGCCGAGGACACCCAAGCGGTGGGCCCCGGCGCCTTCGTGGTGGTCTACGCGGCGGCCACCATCGTCGCCGTGCTAGCCGTCATCACCGGCGGGCGAGTGGCGGCAAAGGGGGACATAGCGAACTGAATACCGGACTCCGGAGCGGCCGGCGGGCCGGGTACGCTGGCGCGGTTCCCACCACATCCGCCCACCGTCCCAGCCCCGGAGACCGTGACTACCACCGCCGCTTCCGCCACCACCACCGCGTCCTCCCACCTCTCCCCGGCCTTCCCCGGCCGCGCCCCCTGGGGCACCGCGAGCAAGCTGCGCGCCTGGCAGCAGGCGGCGATGGACGCCTATGTGCAGGCCCAGCCCCAGGACTTCCTCGCCGTCGCCACCCCCGGCGCCGGCAAGACCACCTTCGCGCTGACCCTCGCCTCCTGGCTGCTGCACCACCACGTCGTGCAGCAGGTGACCGTGGTGGCCCCCACCGAGCACCTGAAGAAGCAGTGGGCCGAGGCCGCCGCCCGGATAGGCATCAAGCTGGACCCCGAGTACAGTTCCGGGCGGCTCGGCGCGGAGTACCACGGCGTGGCCATCACGTACGCGGGCGTCGGCGTGAAGCCGATGCTGCACCGCAACCGCTGCGAGCAGCGCAAGACCCTCGTCATCCTCGACGAGATCCACCACGCCGGTGACTCCCGCTCCTGGGGCGAGGCGTGCCTGGAGGCGTTCGAGCCCGCCACCCGCCGGCTCGCCCTCACCGGCACGCCCTTCCGCTCCGACACCAACCCCATCCCGTTCGTCGCCTACGGGGACAACGGGGACGGCATCCGCCGCTCCGTCGCCGACTACACGTACGGCTACGGCAGCGCGCTGGCCGACGGCGTGGTGCGGCCCGTCATCTTCCTCTCCTACAGCGGCAGCATGCGCTGGCGCACCAAGGCGGGCGACGAACTCGCCGCCAAGCTCGGCGAACCCATGACCAAGGACGCCACCTCGCAGGCGTGGCGCACCGCGCTCGACCCCAAGGGCGCCTGGATGCCGGCCGTGCTGAGCGCCGCCGACCGGCGGCTGACGGAGGTGCGGCGGGCCATCCCCGACGCCGGGGGCCTGGTGATCGCCACCGACCAGGAGTCGGCGCGCGCCTACGCCAAGCTGATCCGGGAGATCACGGGGGAGGGCGCCACGCTCGTGCTGTCGGACGACGGCGGCGCCTCCCAGCGCATCGACGACTTCCGGACGTCGGACGACCGCTGGATGGTGGCGGTGCGCATGGTCTCCGAGGGGGTGGACGTCCCGCGGCTGGCGGTCGGCGTGTACGCCACCACCATCTCCACACCGCTGTTCTTCGCGCAGGCGGTGGGCCGCTTCGTGCGCTCGCGGCGGCGCGGCGAGACCGCTTCCGTCTTCCTGCCCACCATCCCCACCCTGCTCGGCTTCGCGCACGAGATGGAGGTCGAGCGCGACCACATCCTGGACAAGCCCAAGAAGGGCGGCGAGGACGAGGACCCGTACGCGGAGGAGGCCGACCTCCTCGCCGAGGCGGAGCGCGAGCAGAACGAGCCCGACGGAACGGATGACCAGCTGCCCTTCGAGGCACTGGAGTCGGAGGCCGTCTTCGACCGGGTGATGTACGACGGCGCCGAGTTCGGGATGCAGGCGCACCCGGGGAGCGCCGAGGAGCAGGACTACCTCGGCATCCCCGGGCTGCTGGAACCGGATCAGGTGCAGATGCTGCTCCAGAAGCGCCAGGCGCGGCAGATCGCGCACAGCAAGAAGCGGCCGGACGAGGAGGCCGACCTGCTGGAGGTGCCCGCGGAGCGGCGCCCGGTGGTCACCCACAAGGAGATGATGGACCTGCGGCGCGAACTGAACGCGCTGGTGGGGGCGTACGTGCACCAGTCGGGCAAGCCGCACGGGGTGATCCACACCGAGCTGCGCCGGGTGTGCGGCGGGCCGGCGACGGCGGAGGCCACGGCGGGGCAGTTGCGGCAGCGGATGGCCAAGGTGAAGGAATGGGCGACCCGGATGCGCTGAGGACCTGTCCGGTCCCTGCCCGGTCCCGGGCCGGGGAGGACCGGACGTGGCGCAAAACTGGTCGAAAAAGGGTGGTTCGGTGCTCGAATACTGGACAGCCCCTTCCGCTGAGCGGTAACGCTGGATAAGTTCCCGGTCACGCGTTGGCAGCCGAAAGGGGGGCGTCGTGACCGCGGAGACCTCTCAGACGCTCGACCGTGGACTACGGGTCCTCAAACTGCTCGCCGAGACCGATCACGGTCTGACCGTGACCGAACTGTCCAAACAGCTCGGCGTCAACCGCACCGTGGTCTACCGCCTGCTGGCCACCCTCGAACAGCACGCCCTGGTCCGCCGCGACACCAGCGGCCGGGCCCGGGTCGGCGTCGGCGTCCTGGGGCTCACCCGCCAAGTGCACCCGCTGGTACGGGAAGCCGCGCTGCCCGCGCTGCGCGCCCTGGCCGAGGACGTCGGCGCCACCGCCCATCTCACCGTGGTCGACGGCAGTGACGCCCTCGCCGTCGCCGTCGTCGAACCGAGCTGGACCGACTACCACGTGGCGTACCGGGCCGGCTTCCGTCACCCCCTGGACCGGGGCGCGGCCGGGCGCGCCATACTGACCGGCCGCTGCAAGGACATCCAGGACGAGGAGGGGTTCGTCCTCACCCACGGCGAACTGGAGGCGGGCGCCAGCGGTGCCGCCGCCCCGCTGCCGCGCGACTGCGGCATCGAGGGGAGCGTCGGGGTGGTCATGCTGAACGAATCCGTCCCGCCGGACGTCGGCCCCCGTGTCGTCCGCGCCGCCCTCGAGGTCGCCGCCGTGCTGCGCTGACCGCCCGCACCGGGCGCGGGCAGGACCACCCGGCGCCGCTACCGTCCCGGCCCTCGGCGGGAGGGGGCCCACCGCGTGCGTTAGATTCGGCGGCATGTCCGCCCTCACCAAGTCGCTGACCGGCCGGCGCCGTACCTGGGTGCTCGCCGCGTGCGGCGCGCTGTTCGCCGCGCTGCTCGCGGTCGCCGCCTTCGCGCCGCTGCCGTTCGCCGTCGCGCACCCCGGCCCCACCGCCAACGTGCTGGGCGACAGCGACGGCAAGCCCGTCATCACCATCACCGGTGCCCCGGTGCGCGAACCCGAGGGCGAGCTGCGGATGACGACCATCACCGCCACCGCACCGGACGCCTCCGTACATCTCACCGACGTCCTCGGCGGCTACTTCGCCTCCGACCAGGCGGTGCTGCCCACCGAAGCGGTCTACCCGGTGGGTGACTCGGTCAAGGAGATCCAGCAGCACAACCGCGAACAGATGACCCAGTCCCAGCACTCGGCCGTCACCGCCGCCCTGGGCCACCTCGGCCGCGCCGACGAGGGCATCGACATCGCCCTCAGCCTGGACTCGGTCGGTGGCCCCAGCGCCGGGCTGCTGTTCTCGCTCGGCATCGTCGACCTGCTGGACGGCGACGGTCACGGCGGCGACCTCACCGGCGGCGCGGTCATCGCCGGTACCGGCACCATCGACGCGGACGGCACCGTCGGCCCGGTCGGCGGCGTGCCGCTGAAGACCCAGGCGGCCAAGCGCGACGGCGCCACCGTCTTCCTCGTCCCGCGGGACGAGTGCGACGCCGCCACCGCCAACCTCCCCGACGGACTGCGCCTCATCCCGGTGACCACTCTGTCCGGCGCCATCGACGACCTGCGCGCCCTCGCGGCGGGGGAGTCCGTACCGGGTTGCTAGCCCCGCGCCCGGTCGCCCTGGTCGCCCCGGGTGACCCCGCACGAGCCCCGGCGGCAAAAAAACCGCCCCCGCGAGTGCAGGTCGCGGGGGCGGTTGTGGGGGGTGGTGTTCTTACAGATTCCCCCGCCGCGCCTGTTCACGCTCGATTGCCTCGAAGAGAGCTTTGAAGTTCCCTTTGCCAAATCCCAGCGATCCGTGCCGCTCGATCATCTCGAAGAAGACCGTTGGCCGATCCTGTACCGGCTTCGTGAAGATCTGCAACAGATAGCCGTCCTCGTCGCGGTCGGCCAGGATCTTCAGCTCCCGCAGCGTGTCCACCGGGACCCGCGTCTCGCCGACCCACTCGCCGAGTGTGTCGTAGTACGAGTCCGGCACGTCGAGGAACTCCACACCCGCCGCCCGCATGGCGCGCACGGTGTGGATGATGTCCCCGGTGTTCAGGGCGATGTGCTGGACGCCGGGGCCGCCGTAGAACTCCAGGTACTCGTCGATCTGCGACTTCTTCTTGCCCGGCGCCGGCTCGTTGATCGGGAACTTCACCTTGCGGGTGCCGTCCGCCACCACCTTGGACATCAGCGCCGAATACTCCGTCGCGATGTCATCGCCCACGAACTCCTTCATATTCGTGAAGCCCATGACGTTGTTGTAGAACTCGACCCACTCGTTCATCCGGCCGAGTTCCACATTTCCCACACAGTGGTCGATCGCCTGGAACACCCGGCGCCGCCCCTCCGCCGGCGCGACCATCGGGCGCGCCGGCGTGAACCCCGGCAGGTACGCCCCCTTGTAGCCGGAGCGCTCCACCAGCGTGTGCCGGGTCTCCCCGTAGGTCGAGATCGCCGCCAGGACCACCGTCCCGTCGTCGTCCGACAGCTCGAACGGCTCCGCGAGACCGTGTGCGCCCCGCGCCACCGCGTGCGCGTACGCCGCCCGGGCGTCGGGTACCTCGATCGCCAGATCGATCACCCCGTCCCCGTGCTCGGCGACATGCCGCGCCAGCTCCTTCCCGCGTTCGCCCGTCGGAGTGATGACCGAGGTGAAGACAAACCGGGCGCTTCCGGATTCCAGCACGTACGAAGCGGTCTCCCGGCTGCCGTTCTCCGGGCCCTGATAGGCGACGAGGGTCATCCCGAACGCCGTCGAGTAGTAATGCGCTGCCTGTTTGGCATTGCCCACCGCGAAGACGACCGCATCCATCCCCTGTACCGGGAACGGATCGGCCGGAGTGTGCTCAGTCATATGCGCAGGGTGCGCCCCCTCCGCAAGGTGCGCAATAGTTGTCGCGAGTGCTGGACACCCCGTACAGCCCCACGCGCGTAGCTCCGTACGGTGTGTACAGGTTGCCCAGTGGAGAGGAGCCCCGCATGGCGATCGACGAACTGGACGGCCGGCTGCTGGAACTGCTCGCGCGCGAGCCGCGCATCGGCGTACTGGAGGCATCCAGACGGCTGGGGGTCGCACGCGGCACCGCCCAGGCGCGTCTGGACAAGCTCCGCGCCACCGGGGTGATCCGGGGCTTCGGACCCGAGGTGGACCCGGCGGCCATCGGCTTCCCGGTGACCGCCTTCGCCACCCTGGAGATCAAGCAGGGACGCGGGGCAGAGGTGCGCGCCCACCTCGCCTCCGTCCCCGAGGTGTTGGAACTGCACACCATCACCGGCCAGGGCGACATGCTGTGCCGCCTCGTCGCCCGCTCCAACGCCGATCTCCAGCGCGTCATCGACGAGGTCGTGGGCTTCGACGGGATCGTCCGCGCCGCCACCGCCATCGTCATGGAGAACCCGGTGCCCTACCGCACCACTCCGCTCGTGCGGCACGCCGCGCACCCGCACCCGCACCCGCGTCCCCGGCCGCAGGCTCACCTGTCACCGTCGGACAGCCCGTCGAGCGGCCCCCACAGGTCGCCGCCGCCCGGGTAGCAGTCGTCACCCGGCGCCGGGGTCAGCAGGGCGAACAACTCCTCCTCCAGATCGGTGTTCTCGGACTCGGTGCCCGGCGGTACGAGGCGCAGCGTGCGCTCCAGCCACGCCGACACCGCCACCGCGGGCGCCTGGATCAGCGCGTCGCCGTCGGGTGAACTCAGCGCCACACAGATGACGCTGCGCGTGTCGATCTTCGTCGGCCACACCCGCACATCGCCGTGCCCGGAGGGCCGGAAGACACCTTCCACCAGCAACTCGCGGGAGAACGTCCAGTACACGGGGGTGTCCGAGCCGAAGTGGAAGGTGATGTGGACGGCGTACGGGTCATCGGACCGGTACACGAAGCGGGCCGGTACCGGGATGCTGCGCTCCGGCGAGAGCACCAGCTGGAGTTCGACGTCCCGTTCGACGGTGGTGTTCATGCGCTGCGTCGCCCCTTCACATGCGTTCCTGTCAGTCAGGCACAGGGGGAGAGGGAGCAGCGGGCCGATCCTTACGCCGCTTTGGAGATTTTTCTGCGAAGGGTGCGTGTCGGCAGGCCGCCGCACCGCCGGTGGCCGGTCGTACGGGACACTGTCGTCGACGTAGCTGTATCTGCCGCCCCGCCGGGGGACGTACCATGCATACCCGGCGACGGCCCGCAGACAGCCCAGTAGGACGAGGAGATTCAGGACCGCTCATGAGCTCCCCACCCGCAGGAAGCGCCGGCGGAAGCCCGGGGCCCAACTGGTATCCGGACCCGTCGATTCCCGGCTACATCCGGTACTGGAACGGCGCCGCCTGGATGCCCGGCACCAGCCGCCCGGAGCCACGGGACGGGGAGCAGCTGCCCGCACCGCCGCCCGGGGCACCCGCGCCCGCCCTTCCGGAGCCGGCTCCCGAGGCACGGGCGCTGCCCGAGCCGGAGCCCGCGCGCCGGGCCGGGGACGAGGACGCGCAGGCCGCTCCCGTGGCGCCCGCGCAGAAGCCCGACCCCCGCATCGACCCCCGGGGCCAGTTCCTGCGGGCGACGCCGGGGCGTGAGCCCCAGCCGCAGGCGCAGGCCCAGCCGGAACCGCAGCCGCGGCAGCAGGCCCAGGCCGAACCGGAGCGGGTGCCGGAACAGCAGCGGCCGGCCGCCGCCGCGCCGGCCGCGTTGCCCGCCGTGCCCGAGCAGCAGGCCCGGCCGGTGCAGCCCGCGCTGCCCGCGCAGGCCCGTTCGGTGCCGCCGGAGCGGCCGCACGAGCAGACCGCCCAACTGCGGCTGCCCAAGGGGGAGTCCTGGCAGCACCAGGTGCGCGAACTCGCCCAGCAGGCACCCCAGCAGCAGGCCCCGCAGCCGCTGCCGCCCCTCCCGGTCCCGCAGCAGCAGCAACAACAGCACCTGCCGGTGGCCCAGCCGCAGCCCCAGCCGCAGCAGGCAGCACCGCAACTCCAGGCCGGGTCCGCCCAGTCGCCGTTCCTGCGGTCGCACCAGGCGGACCCGCTCACCCCGCTGCCCTTCAGCAAGGACGCGATCTTCGGCGCGGGTGACCAGCTGTACCCGGCCGGTCTCGGCCGCCGGCTGCTGGCCCGGCTGATCGACTCCCTGCTCCCGCTGGGTGCCGCCGCCGCGATGGCGGCCGTGGTCATCGGGGACGCCAGGGACCACATCCAGCAGCAGATCGACGCGGCCAACGAGGCCGGGGTGACCCGGGAGATCTGGCTGATCGACGGCACCACGGGCGGCTACCTGGCCATGGTGCTGGGCGTCTTCCTGGTCGCGGGTTTCCTCTTCGAGGCGCTGCCCACGGCGCTGTGGGGCCGTTCCCCTGGCAAGGCCCTGTGCAAGCTGCGGGTGCTGGACCTCCAGAGCCAGGTCAAGCCCACCTTCGGGGCCGCGCTGTCGCGCTGGTTCCTGTACAGCGTCCTGGGGATCCTGGTGATCGGGATCGTCAACGTGCTGTGGGGTGTGCGCGATCGCCCCTGGCACCAGTGCTGGCACGACAAGGTGGCGGGCACCTTCGTCGCACGCTGACCCGGTCGCGGCCCCCGATGACCTCCGGCGGAGGTCATCGGGGCCGTGCCGTGTGCGGGACCGGTACGACCGGCCCTGCTCGGTGGGGCCGCTCACGTCCGGGCCCGTACCGGTCCGCGGGTACCCCCACGGCGCAATGTGTCCCCCGAACGCCCCACGCCGGATGCGCGGGGCGTACGGCCGGGGTCGACTCGGGCCATGAACACTGACCAGCCCCAGCCACCGCCCGGTGACGAGCCGGACCCGCCGGCCGACGACGGCCGGGAGTCCGCCGGCGAGCCCCGTCCGCCGGACCGGCCGGAGGGGCGGGACGCCGGTCCTCCGGAGCACGGGCCGGCCGGTGGCGCGTCACCTCAGGAGGGGGCCGAGGGCCCTTCCGCGGTGCCGCCCCCCAGCGGTGGCGGTACGGGCCGGCCGGCCGCCGGTCCGGGTGCCGGGGGACAGCCCCCGAACGGTCCGGGTGCCGGAGCGCAGCCCCCGGGCGGTCCGGGGTCCGGGGCGTCGCCGCCCTCCGGGCCAGCCGAGCCTCCTCCGCCCTCCGGGCCCGGCTTTCCCAGTGCGCCGCCGCCATCGGGTGAGGTGCCCGGTTCGGCGGGCGGCCCGGGCCCGTACGGCGAGGCCGATCCGCTGGCGGGGATGCCGCCGTTGCCCTCCCGGGGGCGGCGGCTGGTGGCGCGCATCATCGACGCGCTGATCATCGGCGTCCCGATGTCCCTGCTGCTGTGGGCGATCACCGGCGACCGCAACTACGACACCGCCTCCAGCAGCAACTACCTCCAGCAGGCCGCCATCATCATCGTGTACTTCGTATACGAAGGCGCGATGCTCAGCGCGCGCGGGCAGACGCTCGGCAAGATGGCCATGCGGATCCGGGTGGCGATGCTGGAGAACGGGGCCGTGCCGCACGGCAGTCCCGGGTGGTTCCGGGCCGCGGTGTACTCCCTGCCGGAGCTGCTGCCCTGCTTCGGCTTCATCTTCTGGCTGGTCAACGTGCTCAACTGCACCTGGGACAAGCCCTACCGGCAGTGTCTGCACGACAAGGCGGCCAGGACCGTTGTGGTCTCGACCGCCTGATCGGGTCGTGCCGGTGCCGGCGCTGCCGGCGAGCGGGGATCGCCCGGGTGGCCGGTTCAGACGCGCGCGTGCGAACGCTCCACGGGCCGGTGCGCCGGGCGCTCCGCGGCCCGTTCGGCGGGCGGGGGCCCGGGCTCGGAACGGGCAGCCGAGGGCCGCGACCGGGGCCCGGAGCGGGCCCGCGCGATCATCGTCACGCTGATGCCGAGCACCAGTGCCAGCGCGGCGATCGCCACGAGCGCCGGGGTGGTCTCCGCTCCGGTGGTCAGGAGCAGGACGAGGGTGGTGACCAGGACCGTGCCCGAACCGTAGGCGATCTGCACGGGGGTCGGATGCGGAAGCGGCATGGCGAAGTCCGTCCTGAGGGTGGGGTGCTGGTGCCTGGGGTGCCGTTCGTGGGTCGGGGTGCTACGGGCGTGCATGCCCGCACGCTACGAGCTTGATGCCTCCGGCAGGTGCCGTCGGACCGGAGCATGGGGGGCGCACGGAGTCATATATCAACAGATCGTGAAATGAACATGAGATTCCGTGATCGTTCTCGGCAGGATCTGTCTTTTTGACGTGACCTCGTGTCCAATGCCTGTGATCACAGACCATGTTCGCGACAAAGGACAGACATCAGAGTGAACATTCGAGGCAGATCCACAAGATCTACCACCCTCGCCGCGGCTACGGCCCTCGCCGCCCTGACCGCCGCCGTCCTCGTCCCCGCAGGCACCGCCCAGGCGGCCGCCACCAGCGCCGACGACGCCACCGGAGTCCCCGCCGACCAGCAACTCTTCGCCGCGGAACCGCACCTGGAGAACCCGCTGGGCGAAAAGCGCGAAGCGCTCAAGCAGGAGGCCCACCAGCAGCTGATCACCGGCCAGGCCCGCCCCCGCGCGCAGCACGGCTCCGAGGTGGTCGAGCTGAGCGACGGCGAGTTCGTCGAGGTGGCCACCACCGGCACGGACAAGATCTTCACCATCCTGGTCGAGTTCGGCGACGAGATCCACCCGGAGTTCGGCGGCACCCGCGGCCCGCTGGCCAACGAGATCGCCGAACCGGACCGCTCGGTGGACAACAGCACCATCTGGCAGAAGGACTTCAGCCGGGAGCACTACCAGGAGCTGTACTACGGCACGGACCCCGCCGTCCCGTCCGTCAAGCAGTACTTCGAGAGCCAGTCCTCGGGCCGCTACTCCATCGACGGCACCGTCACCGACTGGGTCAAGGTCGACTACAACGAGGCGCGGTACGGCAACAGCGCCTGCGGGTCCAACGTCTGCCGCTCCGTGTGGGAGGTCGTCACCGACGGCGTCAACGCCTGGTACGACGACCAGATCGCCCGCGGTCTCTCCCCGGACGAGGTCCGCGAGATCCTCTCCGAGTACGACCAGTACGACCGCTACGACTACAACAACGACGGCAACTTCAACGAGCCGGACGGCTACCTCGACCACTTCCAGATCGTGCACGCCGGTGAGGACGCCTCGGCCGGCGGCGGCGCGCAGGGCGACGACGCCATCTGGGCACACCGCTGGTACGCCTACGCCGACCAGGTCGGCCTGACCGGGCCGCCGCAGAACCTCGCCGGCGGCGTGGAGATCGGCGACAGCGGCATCTGGGTCGGCGACTACACCATCCAGCCCGAGAACGGCGGCGTCGGCGTCTTCGCCCACGAGTACGCGCACGACCTGGGCCTGCCCGACCTGTACGACACCTCGGGCGGTGAGAACGGCACCGGCTTCTGGTCGGCGATGTCCTCCGGTTCGTGGCTGAGCGACAAGAACGACGGCGCGATCGGCACCCTGCCCAACGACATGGGCCCGTGGGAGAAGCTGCAACTGGGCTGGCTGGACTACGACGTGGCCCGGGCCGCGACCCGCTCCACCCACGTCCTGGGCGCCTCCGCGGACCAGTTCCCCGAGGGCAACCGCCGCTTCGACTCCCAGGCGCTGGTGGTCGAACTGCCCGCCAAGACCGTCACCACCGATCTGGTCGCCCCCGCCCAGGGCGAGACCCAGTGGTGGAGCGGCAGCGGCGACAGCCTGTCCAACACCCTCGCCCGCACCGTCGACCTGACCGGCGCGTCCACCGCCTCCCTGGATCTCAGCGGCTGGTGGAGCATCGAGGAGGACTACGACTTCCTGTACGTGGAGGCCTCCACCGACGGCGGCGCCACCTTCACCCCGCTGGCCGGTACGGGCGACGGCGCGCCGCTGCCCACCGACAGCGCCGGACGCACCGCGCTGCACGGTGAGTCGGGCGGCCAGGTGGCCCTGTCCTACCCGCTGGACGCCTTCGCCGGGCAGACCATCGAACTGCGCTTCCGCTACCTCACCGACGGTGCGCTGGCCGAACTCGGCTTCACCGCCGACGAGATCACCATCACCGCCGACGGCGCCACCGTCTTCTCCGACGACGCCGAGAACGGCGAGGGCGACTGGAAGGTGAACGGCTTCTCCCTCGTGGGAGCCTCGATCACCGACGACTACCCGCAGTTCTACATCGCGGAGAACCGCCAGTACACCGGCTTCGACCGGACGCTGAAGCACGGCCCGTACAACTTCGGCTTCCTGGACACGAAGGACGACTGGGTCGAGCACTACGCCTACCAGTCGGGTCTGCTGGTGTGGCTGTGGGACACCTCGCAGAGCAACAACAACACCCGCCAGCACCCGGGTGAGGGCCTGATCCTGCCCGTCGACGCCTCCCCGGTGGCCGAGAAGTGGTCGGACGGCACGCTGTTGCGCAACCGCATCCAGTCCCGGGACGCCACCTTCAGCCTGTACTCGACGCCGAAGCTGACGCTGCACAAGGACAGCGTGGCCACCACGCTGCCCGGGCACCGCGGCGTGCCGGTCTTCGACGACCGCAAGGGCGACTACTGGGACCCGGCGAACCCGTGGAACAGCGTGGTCGTGCCGGACACCAACACCAAGATCACCATCCTGACTCAGTCGCCCACCGGCAGCGGCAAGATCCCGATGGTCCTCCAGGTGGCGCCCAGCACACGATGACCCCGCGTAGTCGCACGATCACCTGATGTCTTCCGGCCGTCGCCCCTTGTAGGGCGGCGGCCGGTCGGGTGAGTATGGCGGGGTCCCCCCACTCACCGGGACCTCGAGGAAAGGTGTCTCATGGCCGACGGAGGCTTTGTCCGGCTGCCCGACGGCAGCGTCGTGGTCGCGCTGCAGCTGCCGCGCCCGGCGACCCACGACCGGATCCGGGTGCTGGTGCACGCCGCGAACCGGGCCAGGGCGCTGACCAGGCTGCGGAACCTGGGGCTGCGCGCCGTGTACCTGCGCGGCAACACGGCCCCGCCGACCCCGGACGAGATCACCGCCGTGCTGCACCACCCCGACGGGGCCCTGTGGCGCTGCAGCCCGCACCACGAGACGGAGCGCTGGCGCCCGATGGCCGCGCTGTGGGGCGCCACCCGCGCCCGTACCTCGCAGGAGGCACACATCTGGGCGGCGTGAGCCCGCGCCCGCCCCGCACGCCGCTCACCCCGCCCCGCTCACCCCCGCGCGCCCCCTGAGGGCGCGGCTCAGCCGGCGACGATCGCCTTGCCGGACAGTTCCACCCCGGCGTTCTCCAGCTCCCGCAGCGCCGCCTCCACGGTCTGCTGGCTGACCCCGGCGGTCAGGTCCAGCAGCACGTGGGTGCGGAACCCGGCGCGCACCGCGTCCAGCGCGGTGGCCTTCACACAGTGGTCGGTGGCGATCCCCACCACGTCGACCTCGGTCACCTGGTGGGCGCGCAGCCAGTCCGCGAGCGTGTTGCCATCGGCGTCGGCGCCCTCGAAGCCGCTGTACGCCGCCTCGTAGGCCCCCTTGTCGAAGCAGGCGTCGATCGCTCCGGAGGCGACGGCGGGGGCGAAGTTCGGGTGGAAACCGATCCCCTCCGTACCCGCCACGCAGTGCCGCGGCCAGGAGTCCCGGAAGTCCGGGGTGTCGGAGAAGTGGTCACCGGGATCGATGTGGTGATCACGGGTGGCCACCACGTGCCGGTAGCCGGGAGTGCTGTCCCCGATCAGATCCGTGATGGCGGCCGCCACGTCGGCTCCGCCGGCGACCGGCAGGGCACCCCCTTCGCAGAAGTCGTTCTGTACGTCGACGACGATGAGTGCGCGGTGCATGACGAACACCCTTTCGCTGGTTCCGGTCTCGAACGGTATCGGGTGCAAGGCCGACCACTTCCGAGGCTACGGCTGTGGCGTGCCCGGGGGCGAGGGCTCACGGCGGGGGCACGGTCACAGCCTGCGGTCGTGCTTTGGCCTCAGATGTACTCCGTGCGCAGGACGGGCTCCCCCTGGGACAGCTGGGTGGCCGACAGGGGCAGCAGGTCACGGGCCGCCCGGTGCCGGTCACGGGCGGCGTCCAGCCGCTCGCGCGCGACCGCGCGCCCCTCCCGCATCAGCTCCACGCTCAGCAGCCGCCCGGACAGCTCGGGCGGCACCTCGCCGGTGCCGATGACCTCGGACTCGGCGATCCCGTCCGCGTCCGGGCGGCGTGCCGCCCACTTCACCCCGCCGATGGAGAGCTTCCCGCCGGAGGACTTCTTGGCCACCGGCTCCAGGGGCGCGTCCGGCCCGTCCCCGGTGGCGCGGGCGACCATCTTGTACACCATGGAGCAGGTCGGGTGCCCGCTGCCGGTCACCAGCCGGGTGCCGACCCCGTACGCGTCCACCGGCGCGGCGGCCAGCGAGGCGATCGCGTACTCGTCCAGATCGCTGGTGACCACGATCCGGGTGTCCCGGGCGCCCAGCTCGTCCAGCTGGCGGCGCACCCGGTGGGCGACCAGCAGCAGGTCGCCGGAGTCGATGCGGACCGCGCCGAGGCCGGGCCCGGCCACCTCCACGGCGGTGCGCACCGCCTCGGTCACGTCGTAGGTGTCCACGAGCAGGGTGGTCCCGGTGCCCAGCGCGTCGACCTGGGCGACGAAGGCGTCCCGCTCGCTGTCGTGCAGCAGGGTGAAGGCGTGCGCGCTGGTGCCCACGGTGGGGATGCCGTAGCGGAAGCCGGCGGCCAGGTCGGAGGTGGAGGAGAAGCCGCCGACGTACGCGGCGCGCGAGGCGGCGACGGCGGCCAGCTCGTGGGTGCGCCGGGCGCCCATCTCGATCAGCGGGCGGCCGGCGGCGGCCACGTCCATCCGGGAGGCGGCGGCGGCGATGGCCGAGTCGTGGTTGAGGATCGACAGGATCACCGTCTCCAGCAGGACGCACTCGGCGAAGGTGCCGGAGACCTGCAGGACGGGCGAGCCGGGGAAGTACACCTCCCCCTCGGGGTAGCCGCGCACGGTGCCGGTGAAGCGGTAGTCGGCCAGCCAGCGCAGCGTGGGCTCGTCCACGACCCGCGCCTCGCGCAGATAGTCCAGCAGGGGTGGGTCGAAGCGGAAGTTCTCCACGGCGTCCAGCACGCGGCCGGTGCCGGCCAGCACACCGTAGCGGCGGCCTTCGGGAAGGCGCCGGGTGAAGACCTCGAAGACGGTGCGGCGGTGCGCGGTTCCGGCGCGCAGCGCGGCCTGCAGCATGGTCAGCTCGTACTGATCGGTGAACAGCGCGGTCGAGGGCACCGCCACCGGCAGTCCCAGCTCCAAGTCATCCATGGGGACAGCGTACCCCCCATCTCGTCAAAGTGACGATATTGGGGTGTGTGGCAGCATGGGACCTGTGAGTGCCATCCCCATGGAGGTCGAGCGCACCCAGTCCGAGGAAGCTCCGGTGCAGGTGCCCGAGCCCGAGGTGCCGTGGGTGACGATCGTGCACAACGACCCCGTTAACCTGATGAGTTATGTGACCTACGTCTTTCAGGCGTATTTCGGCTATTCGAAGGACAAGGCCAAGAAGCTGATGCTCGACGTACATCACAAGGGCCGGGCCGTGGTCTCCGAGGGGAGCCGCGAGGAAATGGAGCGGGACGTGCAGGCGATGCACGGCTACGGCCTGTGGGCGACGCTCTCCCAGGACCGGTGATGACGGGTTACTTCGAACGCGCGGGTAGTCCGGACGGCGGCGCGGCGGTCGCGCTGGACGAGATCGAGATCTCCATTCTGCGCAGCCTCGCCGTCCAGCTGGTGGAACTGATCGGTCCCGGCGGGCGGGCCGAGAGCGTCGGTGACGAACTCGACGCGCTGTTTTCCGAGGGGCCGAGCGAAGCGCCCACCGATCCCGCGCTCGCCCGGCTGTTCCCGGACGCCTATCACGGCCCCGACGACGACGATCAGGATGAGCGTTCCCGGGAGCACTCGGCGGAGTTCCGCCGCTTCACCGAAGATGATCTGCGGGCCGGCAAACGGGAAAAATCTGCTGACCGTCATCCGGGCACTGGACGGCCTCTCCGGGCAGGAAAACGGGCCCGGCGGGGCAGTTCTCACGCTCACGCCGGAGGAATCGCAGGCGTGGCTGCGCGCCCTGAACGATCTCCGGCTGGCCATCGGTGTGCGGCTGGACATCAGCAAGGACGATGACAGCGACCGGCTGTTCCATCTCCCCGACGAGGACCCGGACAAGCCTTTGGTGATGGCCTATCTGTGGCTGGGAGGCCTTCAGGAATCGCTGATCGCCACTCTGTTGCCCTGACCCGTCCGGGTATGGGGGTGTGGGTAATGTGACCATGGCCCACTGTGTGACGTGCACCACATCGTGTTCACAGTGTTGCGTGGTAGGAAATTCCCCATCTGAAATGGCCCCTGCGCACGAAGCGCAGTGTCTTTCTTCCCCACCAGCAGCCAGAGGAATCCCCACCCATGTCCTGGACTGATGACGTCGACAAGGCGATCAGCGACTTCTTCGACCCGCTCAGCAGCACGCTGTCGGACATCGTCTTCTACAACGTCCCGGTCTTCGGGGCCGAATTTCCGGTGATCGTGGCCTGGCTGGCGATCGCCGGACTCGTCTTCACCATCTACTTCGGCTTCGCCCAGATCCGCTACCTCAAGCTCGCCCTCAAGTTTGTCAGCGGGAAGTATGAGCAAAAGGATGCGCCCGGCGAAATCAGTCACTTCCAGGCGCTGACCTCCGCGGTCTCCGGCACCGTCGGCCTCGGAAATATCGCCGGTGTGGCCGTCGCCGTCTCCCTGGGTGGCCCGGGTGCCACCTTCTGGATGATTCTGTGCGGCTTCCTCGGCATGGCGACGAAATTCGTCGAATGCACCCTTGGGGTGAAATACCGCGAGATCGATGAGAACGGCCGGGTCACCGGCGGCCCCATGCTCTACCTGCGCAAGGGACTCGCCGAGCGCGGCCTGCCCCAGCTCGGCCGGCTGATAGCTGCCCCCGCCGCGCTGATGGTGCTGCTCTTCGCGCTCTTCGGCGGCAACGTCCTCCAGGTCAACCAGTCCCTGGAGCAACTCACCTCGGTCACCCAGGACAGCACCGACTTCTTCACGGGCTCCGCCGGCGCGCTCCTGTTCGGCGTGGTGGTCTCCGTGCTGGTCGGTCTGGTGCTGCTGGGCGGCATCAAGTCCATCGGCGCGGTCACCTCCAAGCTGGTGCCCGGCATGGCGATCCTCTACGTCACCGCCTGTCTGATCGTCATCCTCTTCAACGTCGGCCAGGTGCCCGACGCGATCAGCACCATCATCACCGGCGCCTTCAGCCCCGAAGGTGTCACCGGCGGTGTGATCGGCGCCCTGATCCAGGGCTTCCGGCGGGCGGCCTTCTCCAACGAGGCGGGCGTCGGCTCCGCCCCCATCGCCCACTCGGCGGTCAAGACCAAGCGTCCCGCCACCGAGGGCCTGGTCGCGATGATCGAGCCGTTCATCGACACCGTCGTCATCTGCACCATGACCGCCCTGACCATCATCATCGCCAGCGGCCCGGTCTACGAGGCCGCCCGGCAGTCCGACGAGCCGGTGGGTATCTCCATCACCTCGGACGCGTTCGCCACCGCGCTGCCCTGGTTCCCGAACATCCTCACCGTCGCGGTGCTGCTGTTCGCCTTCTCCACGCTGATCACCTGGTCGTACTACGGACAGAAGTCCTGGCACTACCTCTTCGGCGCCTCCAAGGTCAGCGACACCCTCTACAAGCTGGTGTTCTGCTTCTTCGTCATCATCGGCGCCATGATGTCGCTCGGCTCCCTGGTGGACCTCTCCGACAGCGCGCTGTTCCTGGCCGCCGTCTTCAACATCATCGGGCTCTACCTGCTGGCCCCGGTCGTGAAGAAGGAGCTGAAGAAGGTCCTGGAGTACGTCCGGCGCCGCGACGCCGGGCACTCCGAGGAGGACATCGAGGCCGACGAGCGCGCCGCGGAAGCCGCCGAGGCCGCCGCCCGCACCGCCGGCAAGGAGCCCCTGGTCAAGGACTGACCCCGGCAGACACCACCCGCCCCCGGCCCGCCACGGCGGCCGGGGGCGGTCGTATGGTGGGCCGCATGCTGACCATCACCCAGGAGCTGCACGACGCGATCCTCGCCCACGCCCGCAGGGACCACCCGGACGAGGCCTGCGGCGTCATCGCCGGACCGGCCGGCGGCGACCGCCCCGAGCGCTTCATCCCGATGCTCAACGCGGCCCGCTCGCCCACGTTCTACGAGTTCGACTCCGGTGATCTGCTGCGCCTGTACCGGGAGCTGGACGACCGCGACGAGGAGCCGGTGGTCATCTACCACTCGCACACCGCCACCGAGGCGTACCCCTCCCGCACCGACATCTCCTACGCCGGCGAGCCCGGCGCCCACTACGTGCTGGTCTCCACCGCCGAGTGCGGCAACGACGAAGGCCCCTTCTCCTTCCGCTCCTTCCGCATCGTGGACGAGGAGGTCACCGAGGAGGAGGTCCGCATCGTGGACACCTACGGCGGCTGACCGGGAATCGATACGATGACCGCATGGTTGTCCCAGGCGTGCGCGGGCCCCGACCGGGCGCGCACACGGCCCGCCGTACCATCTGATCTGGAGCTTTCATGGCCATCGAGGTCCGCATCCCGACCATCCTGCGCACCTACACCGACGGCGAGAAGGCCGTGAACGGGGCCGGTGCGAACCTGGCCGAGCTGATCACGGACCTGGAGTCCCGGCACCCCGGCATCGAGGCCAGGCTGATCGACGACAAGGGCGAACTGCGCCGCTTCGTCAACGTCTATCTGAACGACGAGGACGTCCGCTTCCTGTCCGGCATCTCCACCGAGCTGGGCGACGGGGACCAGGTCACCATCCTGCCCGCCGTCGCCGGGGGCGCGCGCTGATGCGCTTCGACTCCCCGCTGGCCTCGGTCGGCAACACCCCCCTGGTGCGGCTGCCGAGGCTCTCCCCCTCCGACACGGTCCGGGTCTGGGCCAAGCTGGAGGACCGCAACCCGACCGGCTCCGTCAAGGACCGGCCCGCCCTCCACATGATCGAGCAGGCGGAGAAGGCGGGCCGGCTCACCCCCGGCTGCACCATCCTGGAGCCCACCTCGGGCAACACCGGGATCTCGCTGGCCATGGCCGCCAAGCTCAAGGGCTACTCGATGGTGTGCGTCATGCCGGAGAACACCTCCGCCGAACGCCGCCAGCTGCTCGCCATGTGGGGCGCCGAGATCATCTCCTCCCCGGCGGCCGGCGGCTCCAACACGGCCGTACGGGTCGCCAAGGAACTGGCCGCCGAGCACCCCGAGTGGGTGATGCTCTACCAGTACGGCAACCCGGACAACGCCGGTGCGCACTACGCCACCACCGGCCCGGAGATCCTCGCCGACCTGCCCTCCGTGACCCACTTCGTTGCCGGTCTGGGCACCACCGGCACCCTGATGGGCGTCGGCCGCTACCTGCGCGAGCAGCGCCCGGACGTGCGGATCGTGGCCGCCGAGCCGCGCTACGACGACCTGGTGTACGGGCTGCGCAACCTGGACGAGGGCTTCATCCCCGAGCTGTACGACGCCTCCGTCCTCACCACCCGTTTCTCGGTCGGCTCCGAGGACGCGGTGCGCCGCACCCGTGAGCTGCTGGAGCAGGAGGGCATCTTCGCCGGGGTCTCCACCGGCGCGGTGCTGCACGCCGCGCTGGGCGTCGCCCGCAAGGCGGTACGGGCCGGGGACGAGGCCGACATCGTCTTCGTCGTCGCGGACGGCGGCTGGAAGTACCTGTCCACCGGCATCTACACGGCGGCCAGCACCGAGGAAGCCGTGGAACTGCTCCAGGGCCAGCTCTGGGCCTGACAGCCACCCCCGCGCCCGCTTCACGCTGAGTGTCGGTGTGCTCACGTACAGTCCATGACGTGAGTGTGCACAGCTATACCGGCCGGCAGACCGAGGCCCAGCGGCCCATGTGGCGCTGGTTCACGGACCGGGACTCGATCGCGCGGCGCCTGGACTGGCCGCTGCTGGGCGCCGCGCTGGCCCTGTCCCTGCTCGGCGCCACCGTGGTCTACTCGGCCACCCGCGCCCGTACCGACCTCACCGGCGACGACCCGTACTTCTTCCTGATGCGGCACCTGCTGAACATCGGCATCGGCTGCGGCCTGGCCGCCCTGGTGGTCTGGCTGGGGCACAGCAGACTGCGCGACCTGGTCCCCGTGCTGTACGCGGGCACCCTGCTGCTGTGCCTGCTGGTGCTCAGCCCGCTGGGCAGCAATGTGAACGGCTCCCAGAGCTGGATCCAGCTGGGCGGCGGTTTCGCGTTCCAGCCCTCCGAGCTGGTGAAGGTGTCCGTCATCCTGGCGATGGCCACCCTGCTCGCCGCCGGGGTGGAGGGCGACAACAACTCGGTGCCCGACACCCCCGCCGTGCTGCGGGCGCTGGGCCTGGTCGCGGTCCCCGCGGTGCTCATCCTGGCCACCCCCGACGTGGGGACGACCCTGGTGCTGGCGGCCATCGCGCTCGGCGTGCTGATGTCCTCCGGCGCCGCGCGCCGCTGGATCATCGGCCTGGTGACGGCCGGGCTGCTGCTGGCCGTCGCGGTGTGGCTGCTGGGCGTGCTCGACCAGTACCAGATCAACCGGTTCGCGGCCTTCGCCAACCCCGCCCTCGACCCGGCGGGGGTCGGGTACAACACCAACCAGGCGCGGATCGCGATCGGTTCGGGCGGACTGTTCGGACAGGGCCTGTTCCACGGGAGCCAGACGCTGGGTCAGTTCGTGCCCGAGCAGCACACCGACTTCATCTTCACGGTGGTGGGGGAGGAGCTCGGCTTCGTGGGCGGGGCGGCGGTCATCGGCCTGTTCGGCGTCATCATGTGGCGCGGCTGCGTGATCGCCATGAAGTCCCCGGACGTGTACGGCACGATCGTGGCCGGCGGCATCGTCACCTGGATCGCCTTCCAGTCCTTCGAGAACATGGGTATGGCCCTGGGCATCATGCCGGTCACCGGGGTGCCGCTGCCGTTCCTGTCCTACGGGGGCTCCTCCACCTTCGCGATCTGGATCGCGGTGGGGCTGCTGCTGGCCATCCAGGTGCGCCGCAAGACGAAACTGAACTAGCGCGCTCAGCCCCGGCCGGCGGGCCCGTCACCTCTGCCGTTCCCGTCGTCCCGGTGTCCGCCGCCGCCCCGGGGCCGCCGCCGGCGCGCCCGCCCGGAGCCGTGCGTACCGAGCCGGGCGACGCCGTCGACGAGCGCGGCGACCAGCGCCACACCGGCGATCACCAACAGGACAATCCACCACAAGACGTCCACGCTCCGACCGTACCCCGCCACGGTGATTCCGCCCACACCGCGCTGCGGCCGGGGAGCGGGCGGCCCCCGTGCGACTTACAGTCATTCGAACCCCACCACGGAGGTTCCCCCGTCCATGAAGCTCACCGTCGTCGGCTGCTCGGGGTCGTTCCCGTCCGCGGACTCGGCCTGTTCCAGCTACCTCATCGAGGCCGAGGGCTACCGGCTGCTCCTTGATCTGGGCAATGGCGCCCTCGGCGAGCTGCAGAAATACACGGGTCTGTATGACATCGACGCGATCGCGCTCAGTCATCTGCATCCGGACCACTGCATCGACATGTGCGCGTACTTCGTCGCCCGTTACTACCGCTACGAGGGCGGTCGCTGCGAGCCGATCCCGGTCTACGGGCCGGAGAACACCGAGCGGCGGCTGACCACGGCGTACGACGACACGCCGTCGGAGAAGTCGATGAGCGAGGTCTTCGACTTCCGCTCCCTCAGCGCGGGCGGCACCTATCAGCTCGGCCCGCTGACCGTGCGCACCGACCGGGTGACGCACCCGGTGGAGACCTACGGCTTCCGCATCGAACACCGCGGCCGCGCGCTGTGCTATTCGGGTGACACCGGGGAGTGCGGCAACCTCACCGAGCTGGCCAGGGACGCCGATCTCTTCCTGTGCGAGGCGTCCTTCACCCACGGCAAGGAGGACATCGGCGAGCTGCATCTCAACGGCCGGCAGGCCGGGGAGTGCGCGCGCCGCGCCGGGGCCGGGCAACTGGTGCTCACCCACATCCCGCCGTGGACGGACCCGCTGACCAATCTGCGCGACGCCCGGGAGGTCTTCGAGGGGCCGGTGGAACTGGCCAGGCCAGGGGCGGTCTACCGGATCTGAGGCCGCACACTAGGCTCGCCGCATGTCTCGTATCGACGGCCGCAAGGCCGACCAGCTCCGACCCGTCAGCATCGAGCGCGGCTGGAGCAAGCACGCCGAGGGTTCCGTGCTGGTGTCCTTCGGGGACACCAAGGTGCTGTGCACCGCCAGCTTCACCGAGGGCGTGCCGCGCTGGCGGCGCGGCAGCGGCGAGGGCTGGGTCACCGGCGAGTACGCGATGCTGCCCCGGGCCACCAACACCCGGGGCGACCGTGAGTCGGTCCGCGGCAAGATCGGCGGACGCACCCACGAGATCTCCCGGCTGATCGGCCGCTCGCTGCGCGCCGTCGTCGACTTCAAGGCCCTGGGCGAGAACACCATCGTGCTGGACTGCGACGTGCTCCAGGCCGACGGCGGGACCCGTACCGCCGCCATCACCGGCGCCTACGTGGCACTGGCGGACGCGATCGCCTGGGGGCGCACCCGCAAGCTCGTCAAGGGCAAGGGGCAGCCGCTGACCGGCACGGTCTCCGCGGTGAGCGTCGGCATCATCGGCGGGGTGCCGATGCTGGACCTGGCCTACGAGGAGGACGTGCGGGCGGGCACCGACATGAACGTGGTGTGCACCGGGGACGGCCGGTTCATCGAGGTGCAGGGCACCGCCGAGGGGGTCCCGTTCGCCCGGCACGAGCTGGACGCGCTGCTGGATCTCGCGGTGGCCGGCTGCGCCGAGCTGGACACGGCGCAGCGGGCGGCGCTGGCCGCCGACTGAGCGCACGGCGAGCGCGCTCTCCGCCGAAGGGGCGGCTACCCACAGTGATGGTGAGGTGGCTGCCCCTTTCCGTTGTCCGGTATTCCGAACGGATTTCAGGATTCCGAACACAATCCGGCAGAAAGTCTTGACGCCCCCATCGGCTCTCCCTAGCGTATCCGGCACCGCTTGACTACGCAGTCAACGGGGGTCGCTGGCAAAGGAGCTGGTGCATGTCGAGCCGCATATCCATGAGGGATGTCGCCCGCCGGGCCGGGGTGTCCCAGAAAACCGTTTCCCGTGTCGTCAACGACGAACCCCACGTCTCCCCGGAACTACGGGAACGCGTCCGCCAGGAGATAGAACAACTCGGCTACCGGCCCAATACGTTCGCCCGCGCGCTGGTCACCAGAAGGTCCCGCAGAATCGGCCTCATCTCCACCGGCAGCGGCTATTTCGGCCCCGCGTCACTCCTCAGCGGATTGCAGCGCGCCGCCCACGCCGAAGGCTATGACGTCAGCGTCATCCACGCCGACGAACACGACCCGGAAGAAGCCGGCCGCGCCGTATGGCAATTGGTCGGCCAGGGCATCGACGCCATCGCGCTGTGCGGCCCGATCGGCTCCGCCGAAATCGCCCGGCACATTCCCCACGACATTCCCGTCCTGCGCGTCGACCTCCCCGAAAGCCCGGCCGGCACCGGCACCGACGGCCACCACGTGCTCTTCGTCGGCAACGACGACATCTCCGCCGCCACCGAGGCCACCTCCCACCTGCTGCGCCTGGGCCACCGCACCGTGCACCACCTCGCCGGACCGCCCCGCTGGGCCGTCACCGGCTACCGCGAACGCGGCTGGCGCACCGCCCTGGACCTGGCCGGCGCCCCCTGCCCCGACGTGCGCCGCGGCGACTGGAGCCCCGCCTCCGGCTACCACGCCACCCGCGAACTGCTCAGGGACGGCACCCTCACCGCCCTGTTCGCCGCCAACGACCAGATGGCCATCGGCGCGGTCCACGCCATCGAACGCAGCGGCCGCCGGGTCCCCGAGGACGTCAGCGTCATCGGCTTCGACGACATCCCCGAGGCCGCCTACCTCTCCGTCCCGCTGACCACCGTCCGGCAGGACTTCGCCCGGATCGCCGCCGAGGGCATGCACCGGCTGGTCGCCGCCCTCGGCACCACGGCCCGACCCGCCGACCCCGGCCCCGCCGGCGCCACCATCCCCGCCCAGCTCATCCACCGTGCCTCCACCGCGCCCCCGCCCGCGGCCGGCCCGGCCTGAGCACAGCACACCAGGAACAGGGACGACGATGACCCCAACCCCTGGCCGGCGGCCCACCCCGACCCCCGGCCCCCACCCACAACCCCCCGGCATCTCCCGCCGCCACCTGCTGCGCGCCGCCGGCGGCCTGGGCGCCGCCGCCGCGCTCGCCCCCGCCCTCGGCGCCTGCGCCGCCGCCACACCCAACGCCGAACCCCTCACCTCGGGCCGCGCCGACATCTCCTTCTGGACCCACGACGACGCCTACGTCGACTTCTTCCGCACCGCCGCCGACGCCGCCACCGGCTCCCCCTTCACCTGGAACCTGCGGCCCACCCGGGCCGGCGCCGCCGACGTGGTCACCAAGACCATCGCCCAGGCCATCGCCGGACGCGGCACCCCCGACGTCGCCGGCTTCGAACTCGGCGCCTTCACCCGCCTGCTGCGCGGCGACATCGCCCCCGAACTTCTCGAAGACCTCACCGGACACCTGGACCCCGCCGTCCGCGAGGACCTGCTGACGGTGCGCACCGAACCGTTCAGCAAGGACGGCGCCCTGTACGCGCTGGACTCCGACGCGCCGCTGGTCGTCTACTACTACCGCGAGCCGGAGTTCGCCCGCTACGGGATACCCACCGACCTCGGCAGCTGGGAGGAGTTCGCCGAAGCCGGCACCCGCCTCGCCGACCGGCACGGCATCGCGCTGGCCGCCGTCCCCACCGGCAGCGACCTGCCGCAGATCCTCCAGTCCTTCGAAATGCTGCTGCTCCAGCGCGGCGGCCGGCTCTTCGACGCCGACGGCACCCTCACCCTGGACACCCCCGAGGCCGAGGACACCCTGCGCTTCCTCGCCGAAGGCGTCCAGCGCGGCTACCTCACCACCGTCTCCGACTACTACGGCCCCAGCATGCAGGCCGCCCTGAAGACCGGAAAGGTCATCGGCCAGTGGATGGCCAGCTGGTACAAGGTGTACGGGCTCATCGCCAACGTGCCCGAACAGTCCGGGCAGTGGCGGATCCGCCCGCTGCCCGTCTTCACGGGCGGCGGCGGCCGGACCTCCTTCGCCGGCGGCACCGGATTCGCCGCCCTGCGCGGCAAGCGCAACACCCTCGCCGGCGTCGAACTCGTCAAGGCCGCCTACCTCAACCCCGCCGAACAGATCCGCCGCTACCAGGTGCTCGGCTACCTGCCCAGCCTCCGCTCCGTCTTCAACGACCCGGCGCTCTCCCTCATCGAGGACGAATACTGCGGCGGCCAGCGCATGTTCGAGGTCTACCGGGACGTCATCGACGAAGCCCCCGTGCTCTACCTCAGCGCCGACCGCTCCATCCTCGACACCGTCCTCAGCGGATATCTGCTGCGCGCCTATCAGGGCCGCACCTCACCGCGCGAAGCGCTGCGCTCCGCCGCACGCGATTTCGCCGGCCAGACCCGAACCCGGGGAGGAGCCCGATGACCTCCCGCAGAAACCTCGCGCCATACGCGTTCATCGCCCCCTTCTACGTGCTCTACGGCCTGTTCATGGTCGTGCCGATCGGCGTCGCCTGCTATCTCAGCCTCACCGAATGGGTCGGCCTCGGCACACCCGCCTTCATCGGATTCGACAATTTCACCGACCTCGCCCGCGACACGAGTTTCCACAAAGCACTCGGCAATTCCCTGATCTTCATCCTCGTGTCGCTCTTCCTCGTGGTGCCCTGCGCCCTGCTCATCGCCCAACTCCTCAACACCAGGGGACTGCGGGCCCGCGATCTGTTCCGGGTCACCTTCTTCCTCCCCATGGTGCTGTCACCCATCGTGATCGCGCTGCTGTACAGCCTGCTGCTCGACCGCGAGTACGGCCTCGTCAACTCCGTACTGCGGGCCCTGTTCGGCTTCGGCGGCGCCGACTGGCTCGGCGACCCCACCCTCGCCAAGGTCTCCATCGGCTTCGTCCTGCTGTGGCGCTGGACCGGCTACCTCACCATCTTCTTCCTCGCCGCCCTCCAGGCCGTGCCCCGCGAACTGTACGAATCCTCCGAACTGGACGGCGCGGGCACACTGCGGCAGTTCACCACCGTCACGCTGCCCTCCATCCGCCCCGTCACCGCCTTCGTCGTGGTGACCTCCTTCATCGGCGCCGCCCAGCTCTTCGACGAGCCCTACCTGATCACCGGCGGCGGACCCGGCGAGGAAACCCTGACCGTGGCCCAGTTCGTGTACCGCGCCGCCTTCGAACGCCAGCAGTTCGGCTACGCGGCGGCGGCCGGTCTCGTCCTGTTCGTCATCGTGTTCGGCCTCAGCCAGCTCCTCAACCGGCTGCTGCGCATCGGGAGGACCGCATGAGCGCCACCCGCACCACCACCGCATCCGGCGGCCCCACCGCCACCCGACCCACCCGACCCACCCGGCCCCACCGGCCGCGCCGCCGCCGCTCCCTGCCCGCCCGGATCGCCCTGTACGGCACCCTGAGCCTGCTCCTGCTGGTCTTCGCCGCGCCGCTGCTGTGGGCGCTGTCCGGCTCCTTCAAGCCGCGCGGCGACATCTTCGACTACCCGCCCACCCTCGTCCCCGACCCCGCCACCACCGAGAACTACCGCAACCTGCTCGGCGGCCAGCCCTTCTGGAACTGGTTCGCCATCTCCGTCGTCACCGCGCTGATCGCCACCACCATCGCCGTCTTCGTCTGCGCCCTGGCCGGCTTCGCCTTCGCCAAATACCGGTTCGCCGGCAAGAAGGTGCTGTTCAACGTGATGTTCAGCTCGCTGTCCGTGCCCTTCGCGGTGATCCTGGTCCCGCTGTTCATCCTGGTGGTCAAGTCAGGACTCGCCAACCCCTGGTTCGCGCTGATCGTCCCCTGGGTCGCCCCCGCCTTCGGGATCTTCATGATGCAGCAGTACATCATCCAGTCCATCCCGGACGAGATCCTCGAAGCCGCCCGCCTCGACGGCAACAGCGAGTTCGGCATCTTCCACCGCGTCGTCCTGCCGCTGCTGCGGCCCTCCCTCGGCGCCCTCGGCGTATGGCAGTTCCTCCAGAGCTACAACAGCTTCCTGTGGCCCCTGGTCCTCATCTCCGACACGGACCAGTACACCCTGCCGCTCGGCCTCAACATCCTCTTCCGCGCCGAATCCCGCGCCTTCGACCTGGTCCTGCCCGGAGCCGTCCTCGCCTCCGTCCCGACCATCGCCGTCTTCCTGCTGCTGCGCAAACAACTGCTCGAAGGACTCTCCGCCGGCGCGGTCAAAGGCTGACGCCACCCCACCGGCACCGCACCGCCCGCACCCCAGAAAGGTTCCGCATGTTCGTCCTGCCCCACCGGGTCCTCTTCGGCGCCGCGTACTACCACGAGTACCAGCCCACCCCGCGCCTGGACGAGGACCTCGACCTGATGGCCGCGGCCCACTTCACCGTCATCCGCGTCGGCGAATCCGTCTGGTCCACCTGGGAACCGGAGAACGGCGTCTTCGACCTCGACTGGCTCCAGCCCGTCCTCGACGGCGCCCACCGCCGCGGCATCCAGGTCATCCTCGGCACCCCCACCTACGCCGCCCCGCCCTGGCTCGCCCGCGCCTACCCCGAGATCAACACCGAACGCCGCACCGGACAGCGCGCCGGCTGGGGCGCCCGCCAGGAGATCGACTACACCCACCCCGCGTTCCTCTTCCACGCCGAACGCGTCATCCGCAAGATCATCCAGCGCTACGCCGACCACTCCGCCGTCATCGGCTTCCAGGTCGACAACGAGCCCGGCAACGAGATCTTCCACAACCACGGCGTCTTCCAGCGCTTCACCGACCACCTGCGCCACCAGTACGGCACCGTCGAGGAACTCAACCGCGCCTGGGGCCTCACCTACTGGTCCCACCGGCTGTCCACCTGGGCCGACCTGTGGACCCCCGACGGCAACGCCCAGCCCCAGTACGCCCTCGCCTGGCGGCGCTTCCAGGACAGCCTCACCACCGAGTTCATCGGCTGGCAGGCCGACATCGTGCGCGAGTACGCCCGCCCCGGCCAGTTCGTCACCACCTGCATCTCCTACGAACGCCCCGGCGTCCGCGACGACGCCCTCACCGCGCGCCTCGACGTCGCCGCCGGCAACCCCTACTACCGCATGCAGGACAGCCTCCAGCTGCCACCCGACCCCCAGGACCCCGGCCAGACCTGGACCACCCACGGCACCTGGGCGCTGTACGCCACCGCCGACCGCATGTACGCCTCCCGCCAGGAACCCTTCCTGGTCACCGAGACCAACGCCCAGGCCATCGGCCCCACCTGGATCAACGAACCCGCCTACGACGGCCAGTGGCGGCAGGCCGCCTGGGCCCTCGTCTCCCGCGGCGCCACCATGATCGAGTACTGGCACTGGCACACCCTGCACTACGGCGCCGAGACCTTCTGGGGCGGCATCCTCCCGCACAGCCAGGAACCCGGCCGCACCTACGAACAGCTCGCCGCGCTCGGCGCCGAGTTCGACCGCGCCGGGGAACTCGTCGCCGCCCTCACCCCGGACGCCGACCTCGCCCTCCTCTACAGCGTCGACAGCAAATGGGCGCTCACCGAACACCCCATGCTCGCCGCCGAGGACGGCGGCCCCGACCGCCGCTCGTACCAAACCGTCCTGGAGTCCTTCCAGCGCGGCGCCTTCGACAGCGGCCTCCAGGCCCGGCTCATCCACCCCGGCCAGCTCTTCACCCAGGACCCCGCCGCGTACGCGCGCACCCAGCCGCTCCTGGTCGCCGCCGCCCTCATGACCGCCGACGACGACCAGCTGCGCTGGCTGCGCGCCTACGCGGCGGCCGGCGGCCACCTGGTGCTCGGCATCCACACCGGCTACGGCGACGAGGAGGCCCGCGCCCGCACCGAACGCAAACCCGCCCACCTCGGCGAGGCGGCCGGCGTGCGCTACGACGAGTTCTCCACCCTGCGCCGCCCGCTGCCCGTCCACGCCCCCGACAACTCCCCGCTGCGACTGCCCGAACACGCCACCGCCACCCGCTGGGCCGACGGCCTGCACGTGGACGACGCCCAAGTGCTCGCCGCCTACCGGCACCCGCACTTCTCCCGTTGGCCCGCCGTCACCACCCGCGCCCACGGCGCCGGACGCATCACCTACGTCGGCACCGTGCCCGACCCCGCGCTGGCCGCCACCGTCCTGGAATGGGCCGCCGCCGAAAGCCCCGGCCCCCACGGCGCCTGGCGCCCGGCCGCCGACAGCCAGACCATCACCGGCGCCACCGCGAGCGACGGCACCCGGCTGCGGTTCGTCCACAACTGGTCCTTCACCCCCAGCACCTTCCCGCTGCCCGCCGCCGCCCGCGACGTGCTCTCCGGGCAGGAACTGGCCGCCGGCACCGCACTGGACCTCGGCCCCTGGGACGTCCGCGTCCTCGCCGAACACGGATAATCACCGCCATGCACCGTCTCGTCCTCGCCACCCGCAACGCCCACAAGGTCACCGAGCTGCGCGCCATCCTCACCGGAGCCGGACTCGACGTCGAACTCATCGGAGCCGACGCCTACCCCGACATCCCCGACGTGAAGGAAACCGGCGTCACCTTCGCCGAGAACGCGCTGCTCAAGGCACACGCCCTGGCCCGGGCCACCCAACTGCCCGCCGTCGCCGACGACTCCGGGCTGTGCGTGGACGTCCTCGGCGGCGCACCCGGCATCTTCTCCGCCCGCTGGGCCGGCCGGCACGGCGACGACCGCGCCAACCTGGAACTCCTGCTGGCCCAGCTCGCCGACATCGCCGACCCGCACCGCGCCGCGCACTTCGCGTGCGCCGCCGCACTGGCCCTCCCCGACGGCACCGAACGCGTCGTGGAGGGCCGGCTGCGCGGCACACTGCGGCACACCCCGGCCGGCGACGGCGGCTTCGGCTACGACCCGATCCTCACCCCCGACGGCGACACCCGCTCCGTCGCCCAACTCACCCCCCAGGAGAAGAACCGCATCAGCCACCGCGCCCACGCCTTCCAGGCCCTCGCCCCCGCCGTCGCCGAACTGCTGCGCTGAAAACCCCTGGCAGCGCCCCGGACCGGGCGGCTACGGTCCCCCGATGAGCACCCGCACCTTCCGTGTCACGGTCCGGGGCGCCTTCTTCGGCCTCACCGGAGAACAGCGCGCCGAACTCCTCGCCCGCGCCCCCGAGCACGACGTGCTGCGCGCCGCCTTCACCCCCCAGGGGCACCTCAGCTACGACATCGCCGCCCGCGACGCGTTCACCTTCCGGATCGCGCGGGAGGGCGAGGCGGAGGAGGACATCCTCACCGCCACCGAGGACGCCGAGACGGTGCTCCGCCAGTGGCTGTCCGACCGCGGCTACGGATACAAGAACCTGCGCTCCCAGGCCCAGGACCTCTCCCAGGCGCCGCTGGGCAAGCGGCAGCGCCGGGCCGCCCGGCAGGCCGGCTGAGCCGTCAGGCCGGGCCGGCGCCGTCGGCAGCGCCGCCCCCGCCGCCGGCGCTGTCCGTCAGATACGCCGACACCACCACATTCGCCGAGTACTCCCGGCGCTCCGCGTCGTACGTCCCGCCACAGGTGATCAGCCGCAGCTCCGCCGCCCCGTCCCGCCGCGGGCCGTACACCCGCTCCGGATCGAAGTCCGCCCGCTCCACCACCTCGGTACCGCTCACCGTGAACGCCGCCACCGAGCCGTCGTCCCGCACCACCCGCACCCCGTCACCCGGCTCCACGGAGCTGAGCGCGTAGAACACGGCCGGATCCGTCTCCGTGTCCACATGCCCCACCAGCACCGCCGCCCCCTCCGCGCCCGGAACCGGGCCGCCCGCGTACCACCCCACCAGACCCGGCTCACCGTACGGCGGCGGCGCCACCCCACCGCCCTCGTCGATCCCGCGCGCCATGATGTCCGCGCGCACCCCGATCGCCTCGATCTCCAGCACCGCCGGATCCACCCCCGCCGCCAGCGGATCGGCGGCCGGCGGCAGCGACCCGCGCGCCCCCGCCGCCTGGGCCTGCGCCGCACCGGGGGAGGACCCCGGCAACCAGCCGCCGCCCTCCGTCAGCTGACGGCCCCACAGCCACAGACCCGCCAGCAGCAGCGTCCAGGCGACACAGGAGACGAGACGGCCGGTGCCCGAGGCGCTCGGCTCGTCCTCCATCACCTCTCCCGGGCGCGCAGCCGCCGCACGGTCAGCGCGGCCACCGCCGCCAGCACCCCCGACAGCACGGTCAGCGCCGTGGGCGCGGTCGGCACCCGGTCCTGCTCGCCGGCCACCGCCGTCGCCGTACCGCCGCCACCCGCCCGCACCGGCGCCGAGGGGCGCGACGGCAGCGAGGGGGCGGCCTCCTGCTCGTGGTCGCGCTCACGTTCGTGCTCGCGGCCCTGCTCCCGCTCGTGTTCCCGCTCGTGTTCGCGTTCCTTGTCGTGGCCGCCCCCGCCGCTCCCCGCGACCGTCAGCTCACCCGTGACCGCCCGGTCCTCGCCGTCGCACGACACATCCACCCGGTACGTACCGGCCGCGACCGTCGAAGAGACCCGCGCCTCGCCGAACAGCCCGCCCTCGGTGGACGGCGCCAGCACCGCCTCCGCCACGAACGCCTCCGAGTGCGCCGTGCCGCTCTTCCCCCGGCACCCCGTCACCCGCAGCACCACTTCCTCACCCGGGCGCGGCGCGGCCGGCGAGATCCGCACCTCCCCGTGCCCCCGCTCCCGTTCCCCCTCACCACCCCCACCGGCCGCGAACGCCGCGCCGGCCGGCGCCAGCACGGCCAGCGTCATCGACAACGTGCACAGGGCGAGCCCCGCGGGCCTGACGATGCTCATGGCGGAACCTCCGGATCGCTCCCTCCGAAGGTCACCCGCCACCCGCACCGCCGCACCCGCAGGCCCCGCCCCTTACGCCGTTGGGGGACCCGGATCACCCGGACGCGTCACCGAGGACTCAGACCCGGTCCACCAGATCCGCGATCGAGTCCACCACCGTGGAGGGCCGGAACGGATACCGGTCGATCTCCTCGGGCCGCGTCAGCCCCGTCAGCACCAGGAACGTCTCCATCCCCGCCTCCAGACCCGCCAGCACATCGGTGTCCATCCGGTCACCGATCATCGCGCTCGTCTCCGAGTGCGCCCCGATCTCGTTCAGCCCGGCCCGCATCATCAGCGGATTCGGCTTGCCCACGAAGTACGGCTCACGCCCCGTCGCCTTGGTGATCAGCGCCGCCACCGAACCCGTCGCCGGCAGCGCCCCCTCCGTCGAGGGACCCGTGTGGTCCGGGTTGGTCGCGATGAACCGCGCACCGTCGTTGATCAGCCGGATCGCCTTCGTCAGCGACTCGAAGCTGTACGTCCGCGTCTCACCCAGCACCACGTAGTCCGGCCCCGAGTCCGAGAGCACATAGCCCACATCGTGCAGCGCCGTCGTCAGCCCGGCCTCGCCGATGACGTACGCGCTGCCGCCGGGCCGCTGCTCCGACAGGAACTGCGCGGTGGCCAGCGCCGAGGTCCAGATGCTCTCCACCGGCACCTCAAGACCCATCCGCGACAGCCGCGCGTGCAGATCCCGCCGGGTGTACATCGAGTTGTTCGTCAGCACCAGGAACGGCCGGCCCGACTCCCGCAGCCGCTTCAGGAAACGGTCCGCGCCCGGAATCGGCACGCCCTCATGGATGAGCACCCCATCCATGTCGGTCAGCCACGACTCGATCGGCTTGCGCTCACTCACCCTGCTCGCCCCCCGCCGCCAGCTCCAGGTCACGGATCAGCTTCGCGACATGGCCGGTCGCCTTCACGTTGTACAGCGCCCGCTCGACCTTGCCGTCCTCGCCCACGATCACCGTGGAACGGATCACCCCGGTCACCGTCTTGCCGTACAGCTTCTTCTCGCCGAACGCCCCGTACGCGCCCAGCACCTCCTTGTCCGGGTCACTCAGCAGCGTGATGCCCAGGGACTCCTTCTCCCGGAACTTCGCCAGCTTCTCCGGCTTGTCGGGCGAGATCCCGATGACGTCGTAGCCGGCGCCGGCCAGCAGCTGGAGATTGTCGGTGAAGTCGCACGCCTGCTTGGTGCAGCCCGGGGTCAGCGCCGCCGGGTAGAAGTAGACGATGACCTTGCGCCCGGCGTGATCGGCCAGCGACACCCGCTTGCCGTCGGCGTCGGGCAGGGAGAAGGCGGGGGCGGGATCCCCCGGCTGAAGGCGCTCACTCATCGCGGATCCTCACGGTTCGGTCATTTCCAGCACTGCGCCACCCAGCCTAATCGTGGCCTGCGACAGGCAGTGGCCCGGCGGAGCTGACACACTGTCCCGTGAACCCGATCCGGGATTGGACGATGGAGGCGTGAGCGTGTCGCAAGCAGCCGAGAACCCCGCGGCGATCGAGGCGCGGATCCACAGGCGGCGGGAGAGCCTGCGAGGCACCCTCGAAGAGATCGGCGTCCGGGTCCACCCCAGCACCATCGTCGGCGACGCCAAGGCCCGCGCCGCCGCCAGCGTGGACCGCACGGTCGGCGGCTTCCGCGAGAAGCTGACCCACGAGGACGGCAGCTACCGGATGGGCCGGGTCATCCCGCTCGCCATGGCGGTGGTCGCGGTGGGCCTGCTGCTCACCTCCTCCCGCTCCTCCGACACCGAGCGCCCCAAGAACCGGCGGCGGAACCGGTAGCCGAACGTTCAACCACCTGAGATACGGTCATCCCCGTGAGCTCGAACCCCACCCACGACAAACTGCCGATCCGCATGCTCCACGACCGGATCCTGGTCCGGGCGGACGGCGAGGGCGGCGAACGCCGTTCCTCGGGCGGCATCGTCATCCCGGCGACCGCCCAGGTCGGCCGCCGGCTCGACTGGGCCGAGGTGGTGGCCGTGGGACAGAACGTCCGCACCGTCGAAGTCGGCGACCGGGTGCTGTACGACCCCGAGGACCGCGCCGAAGTGGAAGTGCGCGGCGTCGCCTACATCCTGATGCGCGAACGCGACCTGCACGCGGTGGCCGCCGAACGCCTCCAGGGGTCCGACGACTCCACCGGGCTCTACCTCTGACCCGGACGCCCGGCCCACGCTCCGACCGCGCCACCCGCCGCACCGCCGGTCAGGGCCACCGGCCCGCACCACCGATCACCCCCGCCGACCCGGGCCGCTGACCCCGCTCAGCGGCCCGGCGCCGGCTCCCGCTCCGGCTCTCCCGTCCCCGACGGCACCACCGAGGGCTCCCCGGGCGGCGCGGAGGGCGACGGATCGGCCGGCGGCGGCCCCGTCGACGGCGCCGCCGAACCCGGCGCGGACGGCACCGTCGACCCACCCGGCTCGGCCTCCGGCTCCCCGGACCCCGCCCGCCCGCCGTCCTCCCGCTCCCGCTCCCCCTCCGGCACCTGCCCCGGCTCCCGGTCCGGCTCCGGATCGCGCTCCCCGTCCGGGCTCGCCGACGGCACCGGCTCCGCCGCCCCCTCGAACCCCACCACCGGCCGCCCCTCCAACGCCGCCGCCGTGTACTGACCCCAGATCCGCGCCGGAAACCCCCCGCCACTGATCCGCTCCTGCCCCGCCGCCCCGTACAGCGACTGCTGCTCCCCACTCTCCGAGTCCTGGCCGAACACCGCCACCACCGTCGCCAACTCCGGCGTGAACCCCGCGAACCACGCCGCCCGGTCCTCCTCCGCCGTCCCCGTCTTCCCCGCCGCCGGCCGCCCCGCCGACCGCGCCGCCGTCCCCGTACCCCGCTCCACCACCCCGCGCAGCACCGCCGTCACCCCGTCCGCCGCCTCCGGCGACACCGCCCGCCGCTCCACCGCCCCCGGCACCGGCACCGGCTCCCCGTCCCGGCTCACCTCCCGCACCAGCACCGCCTCCCGGTACGTCCCCCGCCCCGCCAGCGCCGCGTACACCTGCGCCACATCCAGCGTGCTCGGCGTCGCCGTCCCCAGCGAGATCGAGCCGCGCGCCTCCGCCAGCCCCGGCACGTCCTCCGGGATACCCAGCGCCACCGCCGTCTCCCGCACCCGGTCCGCCCCCACGTCCTGCCCCAGCTGCGCGAACACCGCGTTCACCGACTGATCCATCGCCTCGGCCACCGTCACCGTGCCGAAGTCCTTGCCGCCCTCGTTCTGCGGCGACCAGCCCGAACCCGTACCGTCCCGGTTCACCACCTCCCGGCCGCTGTCCCCCTCGTACACCGTCGCGGGACCGATCCGCTCCCCGTCCACCGTCAGCGCCGCGTGCTCCAGGGCCGCCGCGTACACGACCGGCTTGAACGTCGACGCCGCCTGATAGTCGCGGCGCGTCGCGTTGTTGACGAACTGCTCCGTGTAGTCCCGGCCCCCGTACATCGCCACCACCTCGCCCGTGGCCACCTCCACCGACGTCGCCCCCACCCGCACGAAGGCGTCCGGCGGCTCCGTCCCCAGACCGTCCAGCAACTGCTCGCCCACCGCCCGGGTCAGCGCCTCCTGCCGCACCGGATCGATCGTCGTGGTGATCCGGTACCCGCCCGCCGCCAGCTCGTCCTCGCCCACGATGCCCCGCCCGGTCAGGTGCCCCTTCACCGCCTCCACCAGATAACCCCGCTCGCCCGACAGCAGATCCGACGGCTCGTACGGGCCCGGCCACGGGAACTCCAGACCCGCCCGCTCCGACGCGCCCAGCCACCCCTGCGACACCATGCCGTCCAGCACGTACTCCCAGCGCGCCACCGCCCGCCCGGCACTGCCCGGATCCGCCACCACGTCGTACGCGCTCGGCGCCTGGAGCAGCGCCGCCAGATACGCGCCCTCCGCCACGTCCAGACGCGCGGCGTCCTTCCCGTAGTACGCCTGCGCCGCAGCCTGCACGCCGTACGCGTTGCGGCCGAAATAACTGGTGTTCAGATACCCCTGGAGAATCTCCTCCTTGCTGGTCTCCCGCCCCAGCTTCACCGCGATGAACAGCTCCTTGACCTTGCGGGTCACCGTCTGCCGCTGATCCAGGTAGTAGTTCTTCACGAACTGCTGCGTGATCGTGGAACCCGACTGCCGGCCCCCGCCGCGCAGCATGTTCCAGCCCGCCCGCACCATCGCCGACAGATCCACCGCCGAGGAGTCGTAGAAATCCCGGTCCTCCGCCGCCAGCACCGCGTGCCGCACCGGCTCCGGCACCTGATCCAGCGACACGTTCGCCCGGTTCACCTCACCGACCGCCGCCAGCTGCGAACCGTCCGCGTACAGATAGACATTCGCCTGCGCGGCGGCCGCCGACTTCGGCTCCGGGATCTCCACCAGCAGGTAGCCCGCCACCAGGGCCCCGAGCCCGAGCACCGTGGCGCCCATCAGCCCGCCCAGCAGCACCCGCCAGGTGGGCAGCAGCCGCCGCAGACCCCTGCGACGCGGCCGGCGCGCCCCCGCGCTCTTCGCCGGCCACCCCGGCCATCGGTCAACGCCCATGGGCCACACTGTCGCAACCCGGCCCCCGCACGCCCCCCGCACACCACCGGTACGCCCCCGGCCTCCCCCGAACGGCCCTACAGCACCGCGGCCGGCTCCACCCCCATGAGCAGCGCCGGATCCACCGCCTCCGCCATCGCCCGGAACCCCGCGTCCGTCGGATGCAGAGCATCGCCCGAGTCGTACGCCGGCAGCAGTCGCGACGGGTCCGCCGGATCGCGCAGCGCGGCGTCCAGATCGATCAGCCCGTCGAAGACACCGCCCGCCCGCAGCCGCTCATTGACCTCCTGCCGGACCGCCTCACCCCCCTCGCTCCACGCGTAGTGCCCCTCGTACGGCATCAGCGTCGCCCCGACCACCCGCAGCCCGCTCTCCCGCCCCTCGGCGGCCAGCCGCTCCAGACCCGCCACGATCTCCCCGGCATCCGGCTCACGCGGCGCCCGCAGAATGTCATTGATCCCCAACTGCACCACCAGCACCGTCGCGCCCTCCTGGCGCAGCACGTCCGAATGCAGCCGGCTCAGCCCGCTCGCCCCGTTGTACGACCTGCCGGGCGAACCGTCGCGCAGCAGCCGGTTGCCGCTGATCCCCAGATTGAGCACCGGCGTCCCCTCCAGCCGCGCCGCCAGGAAATCCGTCCAGCGATGCCCCGCCCCCGGCGTCGAGGAAATGCCGTCCGTCAGCGAATCGCCCAGCACCACCACCGCACCCGGCGACGCGGGGGAGAACACCTGCACCCCCGTCAGATAACGCCAGTGCTCGGTCGTCGCCGTGTACGCCGCCCCCGACACCTCCGCCGTGTGCTCACCGCGCGCCGCGAAGTTCGTTTCCCGCGCGTGCCGGTGGTACGTCACGGGCCCCGACGGGCCCGGCGCGTACACCGACACCAGCAGCCGCGTCGCCGGCTCCACCGCCAGCGACACCGCGTCACTGAGGACCACGCCCCCCACCGGTATGGTCACCGCGGCCCCGCCGCCGAACGCGAGCGGCACCACGCTGTCCACCACCGCCTCCGCGCTGCCCGGCTCGACCGCGAGCCCGACCGAGGCACGCGTGAACGTCACCGGCTGGCTCCCGTACCGGTTGGACAACTCCACGCGCACCGCCGTGCCACCCGCCGACACCTGCACCACATTGCGCAACGACTGCCCGCCCAGACCGTCCCGGGTGCTCGGCTCGGACCCCGTCGGCGCCGCCGACCAGGCCCCCACCCACGCGCCCTGCGAGGCCGGCACCACCGCGCCCGGCGGACCCGGGGCGGCCCGTACCGCCCGGCCGTCATCACCCGGCAGCCCCGACAGCACCGCCGACACGATCACCAGCAACGCCACCACCCCGGCCGCCCACCATGCCGGAGCCCGCCGTACACCCACCACTCCCACACCCACCCGCACATGATCCCACGATCGGACGGCACGGGCTCGTCCGTTCGGATCACCCCACCCCCGACAATGGGGGACATGAGCTTCACGGCAGCAGATGTGGCGAAACAGCGCTCCCTACGCCGCATGAAGGGAGTGGCCACCGGCCTGCTGGTGGCCGTCGCCGTCGTGTACGCGCTCGCCACCTGGGCCGAGCACAGCGGAGCGGGCGCCTGGGCGGGCTACGTGGCCGCCGCGGCGGAGGCCGGCATGGTGGGCGCGCTCGCCGACTGGTTCGCGGTCACCGCCCTCTTCCGCCACCCGCTGGGCCTGCCCATCCCGCACACCGCCATCATCCCGACCAAGAAGGACCAGCTCGGCCAGTCCCTGGGCGACTTCGTCGGCGACAACTTCCTCTCCGAGAGCGTGGTGCGCGACAAACTCCGCTCCCTGGGCCTGTCCCGGCGCGCCGGGACCTGGCTGGCCCGCCCGGAGAACGCCGACCGGGTCACCGCGGAACTGGCCACCGCCGTACGCGGCGGACTGACCGTGCTGCGCGACGCCGACGTCCAGGCCGTGATAGGGGAGGCCATCACCCGCCAGGCCGGCCGCCGCGAGATCTCCCCGCAGCTGGGCGACCTGCTGGAGCGCACCGTCGCGGCCGGCGCCCACCACCGCATGGTCGACTTGGTGTGCGCCCGCGCCGCCAACTGGCTGATCCTGCACCGCGACGCGGTCATGGAAGCGGTGGAGGGCGGCGCCCCCGGCTGGACCCCCCGGTTCGTGGACCGCAGAATCGGCGAACGCGTCTACCGCGAGCTGCTCCGCTTCGTCACCGAGATGCGCGACAGCCCCCAGCACCCGGCACGCGGCGCCCTGGACCGCTTCCTCGCGGACTTCGCCCAGCAGCTGAAGGACGACCCGGACACCCGGGCGCGGGTGGAACGCCTGAAGGCGGACCTGCTGCGCCGGCCCGAGGTCCAGGACCTGATCGCTTCCGCCTGGGCGGCGGTCCGGGCGATGATCATGGCGGCGGCGGAGGACGAGAACAGCGCGCTGCGGCTGCGGGCGCGGGCGGCGCTGCTCTCGCTGGGCGAGCGCCTGGCGACGGACGACCGCCTGGGCGCCAAGCTGGACGGCTGGGTGACCGACGCGGCGCTGCACGTGGTGTCCGGCTACCGGAGCGAGATCACCTCGCTGATCACCGACACGGTCGCCTCCTGGGACGCCCGCACCACCTCCCGCAAGATCGAACTCCACATCGGCCGGGACCTCCAGTTCATCCGCCTGAACGGCACGATCATCGGCTCCCTGGCCGGCCTGGTGATCCACACGGTGACCCAGCTCCTCACCTGACCGGCGTAACCGCCGGGCACCCGGATCGTTGATCCGTGCGAGACCAGGACGGACGGTCGAAGGGGAGCGCCGCACGATGACGTCCAGATACACGAAGGAAACCGTTGCCGCTTTCATCGGGGAATCGCACTCACTGACGGAAGTGATCGAGAAGTCCGGCGGCCGGGTGACCCGCGGATCGCGGGCCTATCTCCGTCGGCTCATCCGGGACTGGGGTCTCGACATCGCGCACTTCGAACGGGCGGGCCTCCGGCATACCGAGCGACGGCTGCGCGAAGCCGTGAGTGCGTCGCACAGCCTCGCGGACGTGGCGCGACGGCTGGGTGTCAGCCCGGTTGGCGGGAATCAGGCACACCTCGGACGCCGCATCACCGCACTGGGAATCGACACCTCGCACTTCACGACCCTCCGTGCGCGGCGTCCTCGGACAGCCCGTGCGGACGTGCTGGTCCTCGGCGATCGGTCATCCGGCCGGATCCCGGGCGAGCGGCTGCGCCGTGCGCTGGTGCGGGAGGGCATGGCCGAGATCTGCGCCGAGTGTTCCACCGGGCAGTGGTGGAACGGGAAGCCGCTGCGGCTGGAGGTCGACCACATCAATGGCGACTGGTGGGACAACCGGCGGGAGAACCTGCGCCTCCTGTGTCCCAACTGCCACGCGGTCACCGATACGTACCGGGGCCGCAGGCGCGGCCTCGCGGCGTGAAGGGCGCCATGCCCTCTCGCGGCCCCCGCTACACCCGGGCACGACTCACCGAACTCGCGCCACGATCCACCAGCCTCCCGGACATGGTGCGCCGCCTTGAACAACCGGTGTCCGGCGCCACGGTGTGCTACCTGCGGAAGCGGCTGAAGCACTACGGGATCGATATCACTCACTTCGCGGACGAACCCCTCCCACCGCGGGAGCGGAAGGAATACACCAAGGAGATTCTGGAGGCGGCGGTGGCCCGCTCCGGCTCACTGCGGGAACTCATCGTGCATCTGGGGGTGCGCCCGTACCCTTGCCTGCCTTTCCACCTCAAGAAAAGGCTGGAGCACTTCGGTGTCGACACCTCACACTTCAGCGACGTGAGGCGCCGCAGGGAAGCACTGGCCGCGGACAAGGAGGCGCTCCAAGCCGCGGTTGATTCCTCACGCAGTATTGCCGAGACGCTTCGCAAACTGGGGGAGCCGACATGGGGCAGTGCCCGGGGCCGTCTTCTGAACGCTCTCACCAGGCATGGGATTTCCATCGACCACTTCACCGGCCAGGGCCACAACCGTGGCCGCCGCTCGCCCAACCGGCTGTCGGCGGCAGAGATTCTCGTCACGAGACCGCCTGATGGCCCCCGGGCCCATCGCGCCCTGCTGCATCGGGCGCTCCAGGAGATGAACGTGCCCTATCGGTGCGGTGGGTGCGGTGTCGGAGATCGGTGGCGCGGCAGGACCTTGGTGCTGGAGATCGATCACGTCAACGGCGATCGCCGGGATCACCGCCTGGAGAACCTCCGCTATCTCTGCCCGTCCTGTCACAGCCAGACGCCGACGTACTGTGTCCGGCCCTCGGGGGCGGTGGGCCGTCGCGGGTAGGATGACGACGAGGGTCCGTACCCCAGCTGGCAAGAGGGCGCCGGTTTAGGTCCGGTGTGTCGTGGGTTCGAATCCCACCGGGCCCACTCGTCTGCGGATGCGCATGCCCCGGTTCCTCCGGCAGCCGGGGCATGCGCGTGTCCGGGGTCGATCCGGGCCATCGGCTGTGCGTCCCGATAGCGTGTGGGGGTATTGCTTCAGCTGATTCTCTGGAGGATCGACCATGGCAACCACCCGTGTCGCCACGACCAATTGGGCCGGCTCTCTCATGGAGGGGTCGGGTACCGTCGCACTGGAGTCCTCGGGGATCGGGACGTTCGAGGTGAACTGGCCCTCGCGGGCCGAGACGCCCAACGGGCGGACCTCCCCCGAGGAACTGATCGCCGCCGCGCACTCCTCCTGCTTCTCCATGGCCCTCTCGCACGGCCTGGCCGGTGCCGGCACGCCGCCGGAGACCGTGCAGACGCAGGCGTCCGTCACCTTCCAGCCGGGTGAGGGGATCACCGGCATCGTGCTGAACGTCAAGGCGCGCGTGCCCGGCCTGTCGGCGGAGGCGTTCCAGGAGGCGGCCACCACCGCCAAGGAGAACTGCCCGGTCAGCAAGGCGCTGGCCGGTGTCACGATCACGCTGGAAGCCGAGCTGCTGGCCTGATCCGACGCGTGCGGCCCCGGCATTCCAGGATGCCGGGGCCGCCGTACGCTGGGCGGTGGTTCGTACCCCCGGAGAGAGGCGCGCCGATGGCCAGCGTGGTGAAGATCAATGTTCTGACCGTTCCCGCCGAGCAGCGCGAGGAGCTGGAGCGCCGGTTCGCCGCGCGGGCCGGTGCGGTGGAGGGGCAGGACGGGTTCGAGTGGTTCGAGCTGCTGCGGCCGGTGGAGGGTACGGACACGTACCTCGTGTACACCCGCTGGCGCAGTGAGGAGGACTTCCAGAACTGGATGAAGGGGTCCATGCGGCAGGCACACGGCGGCTCTGGTGGCTCCGGCGGTGAGGGTCGCAAGCCGGCCGCCTCGGGTTCCGAGCTGTGGTCCTTCGAGGTGGTCCAGCAGGCGGCGCCGGTCAGCGGGGATCGTCCCGGTTGATGACGCGGGAACGGCCGCGTATGTGCGGGTGTTTTCCGCCGGGACGCCGCCGCCCCCGGTTGTGACGGGCCCGGTGGTGTGGAGAGGGGCGTGGGCCGGTCACGTGCCCTGCCGTGCTCCGCTTGCCCGGGGCCGGAGCGTGGCCTGCGTCCGGGGGAGCGGGCGAGGCCGCTCCCCGGCGGAGGTGGTGCGTCCGGCGCTTCCGTTGTCCTGGTCGTCCTCGCGGTCGTCCCCGGCCGGTTCGACTCTCCCGGGCGGCAGGGCGAAGGCGGACAGGCCGGCCAGGACGTACAGCGCCACGACGCTCCACAGTCCGGTGACGGCCGCGTCGGCGGGCGGGTCGCCACCGTCCAGCGCGGAGAAGTAGACGGTGGCGACGATGGCGACGCCGGTGGCGACACCCACCTGGATGGCGGTGTTCACCAGCGAGGAGGCCGAACCGGAGGCCGAGCGCGGGACTTTGGCGAGCACGATGTTCACGAGCGTGCCGGCCACCATCGCCATGCCGAGCCCGGAGAGGACCATGCCGGGGACGAGATGCCACGGCTCCAGCGCACCGGCGTGCCGGTCGACGGTGGCGGTGATGAGCACCATCCCGGCGGCCATGACGGAGCAGCCCAGGAGGACGACCCGGCGGCCCAGCGGCATCAGCCGGGGCGCGAATCCGGAGCCGATGCCGACGCCCACGGTGAAGGCGACCATGGTGAGGCCGGTGCGCAGCGGGGTGTAGCCCTCGCCGACCTGGAGGTGCACGGTCATGACGAGTTGGTGGGCCGTGCCGCAGAAGAAGAGGACGGCGACCAGCAGTCCGCCGACCGCGCCGCGGTGCCGCAGCAGGCTGGGGGCGATGAGGGGGGAGCGGCCCCGGTCGCTGATGCGCTGTTCGTGGCGGATGAACAGCCACAGCACGGCGGGGCAGGCGGCCATCAGGGCGAATGTCCACCAGGGCCATCCGAGTTCGCGGCCTTCGACCAGGGGGAAGAGGAGGCACAGCAGGCCGGCGGTGGCGATCAGGGTGCCGCGTGTGTCGAAGCCGCGCAGCTTGGGGCCGCGCGATTCGCGGGTCAGGAGGAGGGCGCCGATGAAGGCGGCCGTGCCCACCGGGATGTTGAGGTAGAAGATCGGCCGCCAGTCGAGGCCGAAGAGGTCGGCCTCCAGCAGGGTCCCGCCCAGCAGGGGGCCGCCGATGCCGCCCACCGCGAAGGTAAGCCCGTACAGCGACATGGCCCGGGTCCGTTCCGAGCTGGGGAACTCGACCTGGAGCATTGCCAGGACCTGCGGCACCATCATGGCGGCGGCCGCGCCCTGGAGCACTCGGGAGGCGATGAGCATCTCCGGGTTGATGGCGGCCCCGGCCAGTGCGGAGGCGGCCACGAAGCCGGCCAGCCCCGTGAGATAGATCCGGCGGCGTCCGAAGCGGTCACCGAGGCGGGCGCCGGTGAGCATCGCGGTGGCGAAGGCCAGGGTGTATCCGGCGACGGCCCACTCCAGTTGGGAGGAGGAGGCGCCCAGATCGGTCTGGACGGAGGGCAGGGCCACGTTCAGGATCGTGTTGTCCACCATGTCCATCAGGACCGCGAGCAGGGTGATGGCGAGTGCCGCCCAGCGGCGTGGACTGTACTGTGCGGCTTCTCTTCCGTCCGTCAACGTTCCACCGGTCATGACGAGGTCCCCTCCCGCATATTTAGCTTGGCATACAAAGCTATTTTGAGGGTAGAGGTATGTCAAGGCGCAGTGCGGGACAGCGACGGGCAGGGGGCACCGGACGCGGCGACACGGGCAACAAGGGGGCGGGTGGCCTGAGATGCGGCGAGCGGCGCCCGGGGCCGGTACCGGACCGGCGGGCCCGCCCCGGTGCGGAACGTGGGAGAGCCGCGGGGAGAGAAGGCGGCAGTGGCGAACGCGCCGCCGGGCTACAGCGCGAGTGACAGCAGCGCCGGGGCCGCCTTGCGGTTGAGCGTCTCCGCCGCCTGCCGCAGCCGGTGCGCCTCACCGACCGGCAGCGACAGCGCCAGACAGCCCACCGTCGCCCCGGCCGTCAGCGGCACCGCGGCGCACAGCGTACCGACCGCGTACTCCTGGAGATCCAGCACCGGCATGGTGGCCGGCTGCCGCTCCAGCGAGTTCAGGAGGACCCGGGCGTCGGTGATCGTCCGCGAGGTCAGCCGCGCCGCCCGGTGCCGCGAGAAGTGGTCCTGCCGCCCGTCGTGATCGAGCTGGCTCAGCAGGCACTTGCCGATGGCCGTCGCGTGCGCCGCCGACCGGAAGTCCACCCACTGGTGCACCGGCGGCGTCTCCGGCGCGTCCGAGACGTGCGGCACCTCCAGCTCGCCGTCCCGGTAGAGCCCGATGTACACGGCGGCACCCAGCGCGACGCGCAGCGCGTCCAGCGCCTCCTGGAGCTTCTCGTGCCGCACGCGCTGCCGGTCCCCGCCCCGGCTCAGCAGGATCAGCGCCTCGCCGGGAAGGTACGCGCCGTCCCGCAGCTGGTGCACGTACCCCTCGCGGGTCAGCATCAGCAGCAGGTGGGAGAGCTGACCGGGCGGCAGATCGATGTGCTCGGCGATCTCGTTCTCCGGGATGCCGTCGGGGTGGCCCGCGACGGTCTCCAGCAGCCGCAGCGCGTACTGCACGGAGTGGAAGGGGGCGGTCAGCCCGGGTGTGATCGCCACTTCGTCCTCCTGGAGGGGGAGTTGTGCCAGCTCGGACCCAGGGTAGCGACGATGCGGCCACCAGGGAGGCGGTCCGGCACAAGTGACTCCTCCGGTGCCGGACCACCCCGCGATCACAGCACGGTGCTCAGGAACTCCCGGGTCCGGTCGTTCTCAGGATCGCTGAAGATCTTCTCCGGCGACCCCGACTCCACGATCTTGCCCTTGTCGAACATCAGCACACGGTCGGAGATGTCGCGCGCGAAGCTCATCTCGTGCGTCACACAGATCATCGTGATGTCGGTGCTGTGCGCGATGTCGCTCAGCACGTCCAGCACGCCGGCCACCAGCTCCGGGTCGAGGGCGGAGGTGACCTCGTCCAGCAGCAGCACCTGCGGGCGCATCGCCAGCGCGCGGGCGATCGCCACCCGCTGCTGCTGACCGCCGGAGAGCTGACTGGGGTACTTGTCGAGATGCTCGGTCAGCCCGACCAGCTCGATCAGTTCCCTGGCCCGCTGCGCCGCCTCGTCCTTGTCCATGCCCAGGACATGGACCGGCGCCTCCATCACATTGCGCTGCACCTTCATGTTGGGGAAGAGGTTGAACTGCTGGAAGACCATGCCGATCTTCTTGCGGACCTCGCGGGTGTGCCGCTCCCCGGCGCGTACCAGCTTCCCGTTCTTCTCCTCGTGGGTGAGCAGGTCGCCGTCGACGGTGATGGTGCCCTCTTCGGGCCGCAGCAGGGTCATCAGCAGCCGCAGGATCGTGGTCTTGCCGGATCCTGAGGGGCCGATGAGGGTGACGTGCTTGCCGGTGGCGACGGAGAAGTCGAGTTCGTCGAGGACGGTCACCTCGCCGAAGCGTTTGGTGACCTTGTCGAACCGGACGAGTTCGGTGCCGTTCGCACGGCTGGGATCGTTGCTCATGGCTTGGGGTCTCTCAATGCAGTCGGTTCAGGTGGTGAGCGCGAGCCGGCGTTCGAGGGCGCGGATCAGCAGCGAGGCCGGGTAGGCGATCACCAGGAACGCGATGCCGACGATGGTGTACGCCTCGGAGGTGAAGGTGGCGTTGCTGAAGCTGCGTGCCTCGCCGAGCATCTCCAGGGCGCCGATGACCGCGATCATGGGCGAGTCCTTGAGCATGGCGATGACGTAGTTGCCCAGCGCCGGGACCACCCGCCGGATGGCCTGCGGCAGGATGACCGCGGTCCAGGTGCGCACCCGCGGCAGGCTGAGCGCGGTGGCCGCCTCCCACTGGCCGGGCGGCACGCCGCCGATGCCGGAGCGGTACACCTCGGCCGTGTACGTCGAGTAGTGCAGCCCCAGGCCCACGATGCCGGTGGTCAGCGCCGACATGGACGGACCCCACTCGGGCACCACGAAGTACAGGAAGAACAACTGCACCAGCAGTGGCGTGTTGCGGATGAACTCGGTGACCGCGTTCACCGGCCAGCGCACGGCGCGGAAGCGCGAACGTTGCGCTATCGCCCACACCAGGCCGAGGGAGAAGGCGATCAGGGTCCCCAGGGCGAGTGCCTGGAGGGTGACCAGCAGGCCCTTCCAGAAGTCGGGCATGAAGTCGGAGACGACGTCCCAGCTCCAGCTCATCGGGCACCGCCCCCCACACGCAGCGGGAACTTCAGGGCGGGCGCCTGGCCCACCCCCGCCTTGGCGGCCCGCTCCACGACCCGCATGCCGCGGGTGAGGACGAACGCCATCGCGAAGTAGAGAACCAGCAGCAGGGTGTACACGGGCGCGCTTTCATTGCTGCCGAGCCGGACCAGGTTGCCGGCGTACGTCATGTCGGCGACGCCGATGACGGAGACCAGCGCGGTGCCCTTGAGCAGCTCGATCAGCAGGTTGTTGAACGGTGGGACCATCTCGGGCCAGGCCTGCGGAATCTCGATACGGCGCAGCCGCTGGGCCCGGGAGAAGCCCAGCGCGACCCCCGCCTCGCGCTGGGCGACGGGCACGGCGGCGAGCGCGCCGCGTACCACCTCGGACCCGTACGCCCCGTACGTGAGGCCGAGCGCGAGCACGCCGGCGTACATCGGGACGAGCTGCCACTGGAGGATCAGCGGCAGGGAGAACGCCAGCCAGAACAGCATCACCAGCGCGGACATCCCGCGGAAGATCTCGAAATAGGCGCCGGCGAGAAAACGGACGATCCACAGGCGCGAGGTGCGCAGCGTGCCGATGGTGAACGCGACGACCGCGGCGAGCGCGGCGCTGTAGAGGGTCACCTGGATGGTGATCCAGATTCCCGGGAGGAAATAGTTCTGGAACATTCCTGAGGTCATCATCAGCAAAGCTCCTCGGCCGTGAGGTCCGTCATCTCGGCCTCGGTGAACCCGAAGGGGCTGACGATGTCGAGCAGCTCGCCACTGTCCTTGAGTTTGTGCAGTTCCACATTGAAGGCGTCGCGGAAATTCTTTTCGGAGCGACGGAAGGCGAAGCCGCCCGCGCCGTAGGCCGGCTCGCCGTTCACATAGGGCTGGAACGGTTCGGTGGCCTCGGCCCGGGGGGAGTTCTCGACGACGCCGGTGACGGTGACATTGGTCCCGGCGAACGCGGCGGCCCGCCCCTGGACGACGGCGTCGAGGCCGGCGACCTGGTCGGGGAGGATCAGCAGCCTGCTGTCCGGGATGCCGGCGGCGAGCGCGTAGTCGATCTCGGCGTACGCGGTGCCGGTCGCGAGCACCAGGTTCTGCTCGGCGATGTCCTCGTACCGCTGGATGTTGTGCGGGTTCCCGGCGGGCACGATGAACGAGTCCAGCATGAGGTAGTCCGGGTCCGAGAACAGGACCTGGGCGCACCGGGTGGGATTGATGTACATCCCGGCGGAGACCACATCGAACTGTTGCGCCTTGAGCCCGGGAATGAGCGCGCCGAATTCGACGGGCACCGGGGTGACGTTGTCGATCCCGAGCCTGGTGAAGATCACCTTGGCGATGGCCGGGGCCTCGCCGTCGGGCTCGCCGTCCTTGTTGATGTAGCCGAACGGCGGCTCGCTCGCGATGCCGACCTTGACGGAGCCACGGGAGCGGAGCCGCTCCAGCAGATCGCCGCCCTCGACGCTGCCCTCCGGGGGGATCCGGCTGCACGCGGCAGCCAGGGAGCCGAAGGCGCCGAAGGCGGCGGCACCGGCGAGGAGTGATCGCCGACTGATGCCGTTTGACGTCCGTCTTTCGTAAGGTGTCGATTTTGTCCGTTGCGGTGGAGCCATGGCGGCGCGGCTACCCAGCCTCAACGAACTTATGCGACTCCTTTCCGGTACATCATCCGATCAGACGCGTCGCCGGTACAGAACCCATCCGGTCACGGCGACGACCAGGACGGCGGCGGTGCCGCCGAGGATCCACGGCAGCGAACCGCTGTTCTCGCTGGTGGCGGCGGCATCCGCCTCCGGTCCCGGTGCGGGCTCGGCGCTGTCGTCCGGAGTCGTTTCGGGCGTCGGCTCGGGTGTGACGGGCGGCACAAGGCCCGCTTCCCAGTCGCGGAAGATGGGCGGGCTGTCGGGGTCGCCGGGGTCGCCTTCCCCGTCGATGACGACCCGGTCGGGGCGGACGATGCCGTACCCGGTGTAGTCATCGCGTCGCTGGTCATCGGGGCGTTCGGCGGTGTTGAGCATCACGCGCAGAACCTGGTTCTTGGTCCAGTCGGGGTGCTGCGACCAGATCAGCGCGGCGGAGGCGGAGGCGAGAGCGGTGGCGGAACTTGTACCACCCTCCTCACGGATGCAGGCGGGGCCGGAAAAGTTCCCACAGCGGCTGGGGGTGTCGTCCCCGGGGGCGGCAATGGATACCTGCGGGCCGTAGGTGGAGTAGGGCGACCTTTCACCGTTGCTGGCCACGGCGCCAACCCCGATGACACCGGGGAGGGACGCCGGAGCCGTTGGAACATTGTTCGTTGTGCCGTTGTTTCCTGCTCCAGCAAAAATCAGCACGTCATGCCGTGCTGCCATCTCTATCATGGGTGCAATATTTTGCTCCGAAACGGTTCCCGACATTGAGATATTGATGATCTGTGCGCCCGAATCGACGGCATGTTGTATTGCTTCCCCGATTCGGTCGGAATCGTTGAAGAAATTGACCTCCCCTGCGACGCGAATAGGGAGAATCGATGTCCCGGGGGCGAGTCCTTGGATTCCTTCCCCTCGTCCTTCGCCAGCGATGAGTGCGGCCATATCAGTGCCATGACCTTGCGCATCAGTATGTCCATGAGGTGCATCTGAAACGAGGTCGGTGCCGTCGAGGACTTGGCCTTGGAGTTCGGGGAGGGTGGGGTCGACGCCGGTGTCGATGACGGCGACGGTGATGCCTTCGCCGGTGGCGTGTTGCCACATTTCTTCGACGCGGAGGGTGTCGAAGTACCAGGGGTGTTGGGGGGTGTCTGCTGCCTGGGCGGTGCTGGGTGCGGTGGCCAAGGCTGCGGTGAGGGCAAGGGTGGTGGCGAGGGCCCGGCGGGTGGGGGTCATGGCTGCTGCCTGTCGTCCTTGCTCTCGTTCTTCTTTTTCTTCTTCTTGCCGTTTTTCCTGCCCTGGCCGGGCAGGCCGATCACACCGGTGGGTTTGGGCAGGGACCGCCCGCGCTCGCCACGGCCGGTGGCCGGCCGTCCGTCGACCGTCGCCTTCCCATACGTGCCACGCGGCGCGTTGGGCTGGTCGCCCTTGGTCGGGGTGAGGCGGGAGTTGGCGGCGTTCATGCCGGGCTGGATCACCCCACCGGGCGGGATACGTGATGCCACGGTGGGTTTCGCGTTCGGTACCGGTTTGCCTCCGAGGAGGCCGTAGTTGTTCGCTCTGCCCCAGGGGTTGCCCCCACCGGGGCCGCCACCGCCCGTGGGCGGGCGGCCCGCGGGAGGCTGCTGCCCACCGGGCATCCCAGGCCCGGCAGGTCGGCCGACAGGCTGCTGCGACCCCGGTCCACCGGGTGGGCCGGCAGACGGAGCTGATGGACGCATAGGCGGAATCTGGCCTCCCCTGCCGCCGCCACCGCCCATACTCCAACCCGGTCCGGACCGGTCAGAGCCATGCCACCCCGGTATCGGGCCTGTGACAGGCTGCTGCGGCGGACCGCCCGTCACGGGCCGATCAGGCGCCACGGGACCCGGTGGCCCCGACGCCGTAGGGGGAGCTGGAGGAGCCGCACCATTAGGCACCATCCCCACCGAATCCAACGACGTCCCCGCACCATCACCCGCATTCATTTCGGGGCGTACCACTTCGCTGGGGCTGTGTGTCGGATGTCTTGACGGTCCGTTGTGCCCGTAAGGAGGTGTGTCGGCGGTCTGCTGTTCTGGTCCGTACAAGGTCTGCGTTCCAGCGGTTGGGACCCCGCCATGCGCCTGACCGGGCGAACCCGTGGGGTTGTTCACCGGAAAGGGATTCACGAGATCCATTCCCATGAACTGTGGCTCCCGCTCGTTCACGTACTGGATCGTTCCCGCCGATGTCTTGTACACCGAGCCCAGGCGGTTGATGACGGCGATCGCTTCCTGGCGGCTGGAGTCCGCTTCGGTCATCGTCATGGGGCGGTCGCCGTCGCCGGTGTCGTAGGCCACGTCGAGAGCGGTCGCCGGCATCTCCTGGGGCGGGGCGGGTGGCATCTCGCTCTGGGCCTGGCGCAGAGCAACGCCCGCGTTGGTGATCGCGTGGGCCATGTGGCTCGCGTACGTCTTCAGATCCACCGACGTGTGATGGAAGTGGCGGACCCATTCGCGGAACTCGTCCGCCGTCTGACCCTGCCACTCCAACTCATTGGCGCGTGCCCGGATCTGCTCGCCCAGCCATTCCACCGTCTCGGCCACGGCCCCCAGCGTCTCCCCCCGCTGGATCAGCATGTCCGGCCTCGCCCCCGCCAGCAGCCCCTCCAACTCCCGGTGAGACATGCTCTGCAACTGCTCCGCGGCGTAGTCCTCGGAGCCGTGGCCCCTGTACGTGCCGCGATACGTCCCACTATCCTCCACGGTCCGGTCCCCTCCCCGTCGGCCTCTCCCCGCCAAGACGTTCGAGCCTCAGGATACGTTCCGCTGCCGACACGCTCCGGTGTGCCACCATGCCTGCAGCAGAACATCGTGTGCGGATCAGGAGGGATGTCCCATGTCGGACTCGGAGCGGTTCATCACCGTCTCGCTGGACAAGCGCGGGGTCAGCTGTACCGCCAAGCTGCTCAGTGACCGGGCGCCCATCACCTGCCATGCCGTGTGGGACGCCTTGCCGTTGGGTGGCGACGTCTATCACGCCAAGTACGCCCGTAATGAGATCTACACCCTCGTGCCGCCCTTCGCCCCCGAGGAGCCGCCGCTGGAGAACCCCACCATCACGCCGATCCCCGGCGACCTGTGCTACTTCACCTTCTCCGACACCCAGCTGGGCACCAAGGCCTACGGGTACGAGACGCACGCCGCCCACCAGGGCAAGGCGACCGTCGTCGATCTCGCGCTCTTCTACGAGCGCAACAACCTCCTCATCAACGGCGACGCCGGCTGGGTGCCCGGCATCGTGTGGGGGACCGTGGTCGACGGGCTCGACCGGATGGCCGACGCCTGTCAGGACCTGTGGCGCGCCGGTGCGCTCGGTGAGTCGCTCAACTTCCGGCGCGCGTAGGGGTCTTCGACCCGGGTGGCGCCCGAGGCGTCCAGCGCGTGGGCGACCGCCAGCACCCGTTCGTCCGTGTGCCGCGCCCCGACCAGCTGGGCGCCGATCGGCAGTCCGCCCGCGTCCGTGCCGCACGGCACGGTCGCGGCGGGCTGCTGCGTCATGTTGAAGGGGTAGGTGAACGGCGTCCACTCCGTCCACCGCGTCATACCGGAGGCCGCCGGCACCTCCGCCCCCGCCGCGAACGGCGCGATCGGCATCGTCGGCGTCAGCAGCAGGTCGTACGCCTCGTGGAAGCCGCCCATCGCCTTGCCCAGGGCCATTCGCACGTCCACCGCCGCCAGGTAGTCCAGCGACCCGTACCCGGCGCCCTGGCCGCAGATCTCCCGCAGCCCCGGGTCGAGGAGCGCCTGCCGCCGTTCGTCGAAGGGCTGGATCACCCGCGCGGCGCCCGCGAACCACAGCACGTGGAACGCTTCCCGCAGCTGGTCCAGCGACGGCAGCGGCGGGTCGGTCTCCTCGACCACCGCGCCCAGGTCGGCCAGCCGCTCGGCCACCCGCCGCACGGCCGCCGCGATGGCCGGTTCGACCCGCACCCCGTCGAAGCCGAGCCGTGGCGAGTAGGCGACCCGCAGTCCCCGGACGGTGTCCCCGGCCTCGGCCACCGCCGTGCGGAAGCGGTGGGCGCCGCCCGTGGCGGGCAGCGCCGACCAGTCGCGCGGGTCGGGGCGGGCGATCACATCCATCAGCAGCGCCGCGTCGCGGGCGTCCCGGGTGATCGGGCCGACGTGGGCCAGCGTCCCGAACGCGCTCGCCGGATAGATCGCGACCCGTCCGTACGTCGGCTTCAGCGCGAAGACCCCGCAGAACGACCCGGGGATGCGTACCGAGCCGCCCCCGTCCGTGCCCAGGCTCAGCGGCCCGGCCCCGGCCCGGACCGCCGCAGCGCTGCCCCCGCTGGATCCGCCGGCCGTACGCTCCGGGGCGTACGGATTGCCGGTCGCGCCGTGTCGCGGCGAGTCGGTCACACCCTTCCAGCCGAACTCGGGCGTGGTCGTCTTCCCGATGAACACCGCCCCCGACTCCCGCAGCCGGGCCACCGCCGGCGCGTCCTCGTCCCACACGCCCTCGGCGGACAGCGCGGCCGAGCCGCGCAGCGTGGGGTGGCCGCGCATCAGCAGGATGTCCTTCACCGTGACGGGCACGCCGTCCACCGGGCCGGCCGCCGCGCCGCGCCGCCAGCGGTCCTCGGCGGCCCGCGCCTGCTCCAGGGCGCCGTCGTGATCGAGCAGGACGAACGCGTTCAGCTCGGGCTGTACGGCCTCGGCCCGGGCGAGCGTGGCGCGCGTCGCGTCCACGGGGGAGACCTCGCCCGCCGCGTACGCCCGCGTGAGTTCTGTCGCCGTCCAGCCGGTCAGTTCCTCGTCCGCCGTCACGTGGGCTTCCCTTCCCCTCCGTCGGTGGCCGCGCCGGTGCCGGGGCCGTCGCCCGACACATAGCCCAGCCGCTTGTCGACCACGTTGAACAGCGGTTCCCCCGCCGCCCAGTGGTCGAAGTTGTCCAGGAACTGCTCCGCCAGGTCATCGCGCCACCCGAAGGTGTCCCCGCTCATGTGCGGCGAGACGATCAGCCCCGGCGCGTCCCACAGCGGGCTGTCGGCGGGCAGCGGTTCGGTGGCGAAGACATCCAGCGCCGCGCCCGCCAGCGCCCCGGCGTGCAGGGCCGCCGCCAGGTCCGGTTCCACCACATGGCCGCCCCGTCCGATGTTGATGAAGTGCGCTGTCGGTTTCATCCGGGCGAACGCGTCCGCGTCGAACAGACCTCTCGTCGCCTCGGTCAGCGGTGCCGCGCACACCACCCAGTCGGCCTCCGGCAGCAGAACGGGCAGGTCGTCGGCGGCCCGCACCCGGCCGAATTCCGGATCGCCGGCGCGTTCCCGGCGGCCGGTGAGTGTCACTTTGACACCCAGTGCCATGAGCGTCGAACCGATTCTCCGGCCGATCGGACCCGATCCGATGACAACCGCCCGGCTTCCGTACACCTTGAATGTCTCCCGGTGCCGCCAGCGGCGCTCCTGCTGCAATTTCCAGCTGCCCAGGAAATCCTTTGCCATGGCCAGGACCAGCCCCGCAACATATTCGGCGATCGGCCGGTCGAAGACGCCCCGGGCATTGGTAATGATCGTCGCGGCGGACAGCAGTTCGGGAAAGAGCAGCCGGTCCACGCCGGCGCTCGCGGTGTGCACCCACGCCGGGCGCGCTCCGGCGCCTGGCCAGGCCTCCCGTACCGCGTCGGAGCCGAAGTCCCACACGAGGAGTACATCCGCTTGGGGCAGCTGCCGGGCAAGGGCCGCGGCGCCGTCGGCGTGCAGGACGCGCGCCCGCCCGGCGAGCCGGTCGAGGCGGGGGAGAGGGTCGGCGTCAAGGACCAGGACACAGGATTCGGGCATCCGGCGAAACCGTTTCGAAACGAGGGCGTGTTTGGCTGGGGAGAAGGTGGTGCCAATGGAGGTGCGGTCGAGGATTGACCACGGTAGGGAGAAGAAACTACCTTCGTCAACGAAGGCCATCGACTCCCGGCGTCCCGGTACCGGAAGATTCGCCGACCGGTAGTGCGTTTCTGTATATGTCATCGTCCGGCCAGACTGGTTCTGCGCCGCCCCCGCGTTTGAATATGGGGTGTGAAATGGATGTCTCCTTCCTGGGTGGCCCGCAGCCGCAGCGTGGGATCGGAGTCGTGGCGCCGTTCGACTTCGCGCTCGATCGCGAACTGTGGCGGTGGGTGCCCGACGACATCTCCCTGCATGTGACACGGACCCCGTTCGTGCCGGTGGAGGTGAGTCTCGACCTGGCCCGGATGGTCTCCGAGCACGAGACCCTGCGGGAGGCGGTACGCGCGCTGTCCGCCGTGTCCCCCGAGGTCATCGCGTACGCCTGCACCTCCGGCAGTTTCGTCGGCGGGGTGGCCGGCGAGATGGCCATGACCACCGCGATGACCCAGGCGGGCGAAGCCCCCGCCATGACCACCTCCGGGGCGCTGCTGGAGGCGCTGCGCGAGTTGCGCGTGCGCCGGGTCGCGGTGATCACCCCGTACACCCGCTCGGTCACCGACTCCCTCGAGGACTTCGTGCACGCGGCCGGGGTCGAGGTCAGCGGACGCAGCTATCTGGGTCTCACCCGGGAGATCTGGCGGGTCGGCTACCGCGACGTGGTGAACATGGCCCGCGAGGCGACGGCGGCCGACGCCCCGGACGCGTTGTTCATCAGCTGCACGAACCTCGCCACCTACGATGTGATCCCGCAGCTGGAGGCGGAGCTGCGGATTCCGGTGCTGTCGGCGAACCAGGTCACGGTCTGGAAGGCGCTGCGGATGATCGGCAAGGAAGCGGTGGGCCCGTACCAGGCGCTGCTCGACCCGGCCGCGCGGGCCTCGCTGGAGGCGCTGTCCGCCATCCCGCCGCTGCCCACGGTCACCGCGCCGGAGCCGACCGCCGCGGCGGCGACGGCGGGGGAGGAGAGCCCGCTGGAGACGACCGGCGGGATGGTCTTCCCGGACGACCTCGGCGGTGGCCGGCCGCCCGGCTGAGGGTGACCACGACGAGCACGAGCAGGAAGCGAGCGCCGTATGGACGACAGCAGGGACGGCACGGACACGACGGCCGACGGCACCGTCGGATTCCTCTACCCCGGTTACTCGGCGGAGGACGACTACCCCCGGATGGAGGCCCTGCTGCGGGACAGCGGCGACCCCCGCGCCGCGGGGGTGCGGCTGCCGCTGGTCCACACCGACATGGGGACGGACGCCCACCGTGTGGACGCGCTGCTGGAGATGGGCGCGGTGCCCCGGCTGGCGGCGGGGGTCGGCGAGCTGAAGCGCGCGGGCGCGCGGGCGGTGGTGTGGGCCTGCACCAGCGCCAGCTTCGTATACGGCTGGGAGGGCGCGGGCCAGCAGGTGACGGCGCTCTCCGAGGCGGCCGGGCTGCCCGCCTCCAGTACCTCCTTCGCCTTCGCGCACGCGGTGGCCGAGCTGGGGGTGAGCCGGGTGGCGATCGCGGCGACGTACCCGGAGGACGTGGCCGGGCTGTTCGCCGAGTTCCTGAAGGTGGCGGGCGCCGAGGTGGTCGGTACCCGGGGCAGCGGCATCATCACCGCCGCCGAGGTCGGCACCTGGGGGCGCGAGGACGTGCTGCGGATCGCCCGCGAGGGTGATGACCCGGCGGCGCAGGCGGTGCTGCTGCCGGACACGGCGCTGCACACGGCGGCGTGGGTGGCGGAGCTGGAGTCGGAGCTGGGCAAGCCGGTGCTCACCGCGAATCAGGTGACGGCGTGGGAGGGCCTGCGGCTGCTGGGCCGTACGGTACGGGTGCCCGCGCTCGGCGCGCTGTTCGACCGGGCCTGACCCGCCCGCCGTCCGGCGCCGGTATCCGCCGGCACCGACGGCAGGCCCGGCCACCGGGCGTCCGAAGCCCGGCCCCGGGCCGATCGGACGGTCAGGAACCGTCCGCGAACCCCGTCGTCCCGCCGATCATGGCGGTGATCCGCTCCGGCGGCAGCGGCTTCGCGTACAGCCAGCCCTGACCGGTGTCGCAGCCGATACGGCGCAGCCGGTCGGCCTGGGCCTGGCCCTCCACGCATTCGGCGGTGACGGTCAGGCCCAGCTTGTGCGCGAGGTCCACCAGGGCGGTCACGATGGTCTCGTCCGCCGGGTTGAGGTGGCGGGCGGTCCTGAACCCCTTGACGAACGTCCCGTCGAGCTTGAGGGCGCGTACCGGCAGCTGGGAGAGGTAGGCGAGGTTGGAGTAGCCGGTGCCGAAGTCGTCGATGGCGATCCGTACCCCCATCTCGGACAGTTCCTGGAGTGCCTGGAGGGGTCGCCCGGCCGGGCCCATGACGGCGGATTCGGTGAGTTCCAGCTGGAGGAGCCCGGCGGGCAGTCCGGTCTCGGCGAGCACCCGGGTGACGTCCGCGACGACGTCCGAGTCCCACATCTGCCGCACCGCCACATTGACGCTGACGAACGGCGGCGGGCGGTGCTGGTGGCTGAGCTGCCAGGCGCGGGCCTGCCGGCAGGCCTCGGTGAGCACCCAGCGGCCCAGCGGCACGATGGCGCCGTTCTCCTCGGCGAGGCCGATGAAACGGTCCGGGGTGAGCCGCCCGAACTGCGGGTGCTGCCAGCGCACCAGCGCCTCGACGCCGCGCAGGGTGTCGTCCGCGAGTGCCACGATCGGCTGATATTCGAGGACGAACTCGCCGCGTTCGATGGCGGGGCGCAGCGTGGCGGTGAGCGACTGGCGGGTCATGCGGTGCGCGTTGCGCTCGGGGTCGAAGAGGGTCCAGCGGGCCCGGCCGTCCGCCTTGGCCCAGTAGAGCGTGGTGTCGGCGGCCTGCATGAGGGAGGTGGCGTTGACGCCGGCGCATTCGCGCTCCACGACGCCGATGCTCGCGGAGACGGACAGCCGCTGTCCCGCCACGTCGAAGGGGCGCTGGAGGGCGGCCAGCATCGCCTGGGCGAGCCCGGTGAGCTGATCCGTGCCGGCGGAACTCTCCACCAGTACGGCGAACTCGTCGCCGCCCAGCCGCGCCACCAGGGTGCCGGTCCCGGTGGTGCCGTTCGTGCACTGGCTCAGCCGCCGGGCGGCGGCGCTCAGCAGTTCGTCGCCGACCCGGTGGCCGTGGGTGTCGTTGATGGCCTTGAAGCCGTCCAGGTCCAGGTAGCACAGGCCGATGCGGCCGGTGGCGGAGTCGTTCAGGGCGGCGGTGAGGCGTTCCACGAACAGCGAGCGGTTGGGCAGCCGGGTGACCGGGTCGTGCATCTGGAGGTGCCACAGCTTCTCGCGCAGTTCGCGCCGTTCGGTGATGTCGAGCACCGAGAGCAGGGCGCCGCCGTCCGGCCCGGACGGCCGTACGGTGACCTCCGCCCAGACGGTGTGCCCGTCGGCGTGTTTCAGCCGCCGGGTGCAGCGCAGTTGCTCGCGCCGCCCGCTGAGCACCGCGTGGTACGGGCCCCGGGTGTCGCCGTCCAGGCCGAGGTCGAGCCCGGTGGCGGCGTCGGCGGGGAGGCCCGCCAGTTCGCCGGGGCCGTGTCCGAGCAGGGTCTCCAGCGCCGTGTTGGCGGCGGTGATCCGGCCGGAGGGGGCGATCAGCGCCATCGGCGCGGAGGCGATCCGGAACGCGGCCCGGTAGTCGGCCCGGTGACCGGCCCGGGGATCGGTCTGCTGGTCGGCCCGGTAGCGGGCCTGAACATCACGCTCCGTGATGACCGGCCGGGGGATGTCCTGGGCGCCGCCGGGTGGGCCGCCCGGTCCTGGGATGGGTCCGTTCACCGATCGCTCCTGGGCTGCCGGCCGGGGGAATCCGCTGGAAATGTGCCGATCATAGAGGCTGATCCGTGGCCGGAGCCAGCTCCTTCCGGGCCTGTCTCGATCCCCGACCCCACCGCCCCGCACACGTTTGCGAGGAGCTGATCGGTTCTGCCCACCCGGGGCAAGGTAGCGATCGTTCCCGAAAGACATATACGCAGGGTAATCGTACTGCTCGTTAGGCCGGCCGGCCCAATCCCATGGGGCACAGCGGGACAGAAGTGAACACAGTGGTGAGGGCATCTCCCCGCTCCCGCACACCCCATGGGAGGCAGACGTGTCACGGAGCGCCCTCCTGCGGCCCGCCGCCGTCCTCACCGCGCTGACCGCCCTCATGGGGAGCACTCTCACCGCGGGACCCGGCACAGCCGCGCTCGCCGACGAGCCGTGCGGCCTGCCGCGCTCCGCGCACCACCACTCCGAAGGCCTCGACACCTGGAACGAGGCCTACCCGCGCCCGGTGGGCACCCTCGACGCGGTGATGGTCTTCCTCTCCTTCCCCGACTCCGGCGACCTGCTCGACCCGGCCGACATCGCCGCCGACCACACCCCCGCCACCGACGACTTCTTCCGGCGCGCCTCCTACGGCCAATTCGAACTCGCGATGGACGTGGTGCCCCGGTGGACCGAGATGCCCGCCCCGTCCACCCACTACGCCGTCCAGCGCGACTGGGACGCCCAGCTGCGCACCGCCTACCTGCGCGACGCCCTGACCGTCCTCGCCCCGGTCGTCGAGGACCTCGGCGCGTACGACGTCATCTATCTGGTCGCCGACCCCCAGGCGCCCGGTGTGGACTCCGACGCCACCAAGGTCGTCAACTTCCACGAGCCGCTGCGGGTCGGCGACACGGAGATCAGCCGCGTCGTCACCGTCTTCGAGAAGCGGCCGCCGGACCGCAACGTCCTCGCCCACGAGACCGGGCACATCTTCGACCTGCCCGACCTGTACAACCGGCCCGTCGGCGACTACGGCGACTGGGACACCCACGTGGGCGACTGGGACCTCATGGGCAGCCAGTTCGGACTCGCCCCCGAGCCCTTCGCCTGGCACAAGTGGAAACTCGGCTGGCTCACCACCGAGCACGTCGACTGCGTACGGGCCCCCGGCACCACCCGGCACACGCTCCAGCCGCTCACCGCGCCCCTGGACGCCGCCAACCCCGCCGCCGACACCCGTCTGGCCGTCATCCGCCTCGGCCGCACCGAGGTCCTGGTCGCCGAGGCGCGCACCCGGGAGGGCAACGACAAGCGGGCCTGCACCCAGGGTGTCCTGCTCTACAAGGTGCGCAGCGACGTGGCCTCCGCCGACGGCCCGATCCAGGTCATCGACGGCCACCCGGGCACCGGCGCCTGCCACGGCAGCTCCGTGCACCCACGGCTGGCGGACGCCCCGCTGGGGACCGGGGAGAGCTACCACGACAAGGAACACGGCGTACGGGTGGAGGTGGGGGACCGGACGCCCGCGGGCGGCTGGAATCTCAAGATCGTCAAGGAGTGAGGGGGGGAGGTGTGGGTGGGGGAAGGGCTGCGGGGTGGAGGAGCCAGCCGGTTCGGGGGGTACGGAAAAGGCCCCCCGCTGCTGCGAGAGGCCTTCCGTGTCGGTGCGCCGCCAGGGACTCGAACCCCGGACCCGCTGATTAAGAGTCAGCTGCTCTAACCAACTGAGCTAGCGGCGCCTGCTGACGTCATAAAGATTAGCACCCCGCGCGCCCCCTTCCGAACCACCCCGGGATGCGGTAGGAGCCGCCGGTTCGAGGGGTACGGAAAAGGCCCCCCGCTGCTGCGAGAGGCCTTCCGTGTCGGTGCGCCGCCAGGGACTCGAACCCCGGACCCGCTGATTAAGAGTCAGCTGCTCTAACCAACTGAGCTAGCGGCGCCTGCTGACGTCGTAGACATTAGCACCCCGCCGGTCATCAGCAAAAATCGCTTTCTCCCGCCCCCGCCCGGCCCCCTCCCTGGCCGCCCGGACACAGGCCCACAGCAGCACCTCGGGGCCCGGCAGCCAGGGATGACGGCTCTCGGGCGCCACCAGCCAGTGACCGTCCGCCGCCGTCGTGCCGTCCGGCACCGTCACCACGTCCCCCACGCCGTGGCACAGCAGCGGAGGGATCAGCCGGGTGCCGCGGCTCCACTCCTCCCAGCGCAGCAGCGCCGGCAGCCTGGCCGCGGTGCCGGGCGCCGCGAACAGCAGCAGCCGGCCCCGGTACGCCGCCACCGGACCCCGGCCCGGACCCGCCGACCACAGCCGCTCCAGCACGCGCCGCCCGAACAGACCCGGCGCGCTGATCACATCGAAGTCCGTGCCGCAGCGCGCCGAGGCCAGCCACCGGGCCCCGGAGGGGGTCGGTGTCGGCGCGGGCACAGGTGCCGGGGCGGGTGTCGGGAGAACCGCGGGTTCCGTCATGACACCCAGATGTACGGGACCGGGTGCCGCCCCCGCTGCATCTCCGGGAAATCAGGACAGCGGGGGGTGACCTCCGGTACCGTGCGGCGCCTGCCGCCGCTGGAGCCGCCGGCCGAACTCGATCATCTTCACCGCGTAGTCCTCGGTCCACTCCGCCCGCTCGGCGATCTGGGCCGCCGACAGCCGGTCGAAGCGGCGCGGGTCCGCCAGCTGGGCGGCCGCGACGGCCTGGTACTCCACCGCGCGGTCCGCCGCGGCCTGGAAGGCCACGGCGAGTTCGGTGGCGCGCGACAGGAGCAGATCCGGCTCGGAGATGGACTCCAGATCGAAGAAGTGCTCCTCCTCCGGGGCATCCGTGGGCGGTTCGAAGAACAGCCCGGCGGGGCGGCGGAAGCGCGGCGACTCGGGTGCCGGTCCGGAATCGGTCATGCGGGAGCCTCCACGGCTGCTGAGCGGCGGGTGCGGGGGTGCTGGGACGCGAGGGGCGCTGGGACGCGCGATCGGATGCGCGTGCGGATCGGGGACGTGGGGACGCGGGAATCCTCCCCAGGTTACGTCCGCGAGCCACCCGAGGTCCGGGCCAGTTCCGCTTCGCTCCGGTCGCCACTCCGCGCGCCGTCCGTACGCTCCGGGGCGTACGGCCCCGCAGACACGGACCCGTCGCGGGACGCCGACGCGCTCCGTACCAGCCCCAGGCGCTCCTGGAACCGCTCGGCCAGCCGCATGAGGGGCCGGGCCAGCAGCAGCCCGGCGATCATCACCGCGATGCCGGCCAGCGCGTCGATGAAGTAGTGGTTGGCGGTGCCCATCACCACCATCACGGTGATCAGCGGGTAGCCGACCGCGAGGGAACGCATCCACCAGGTGCGCGGCCCGAAGTACCACAGCGCGACCCCGCACCACACCGCCCAGCCGACGTGCAGGCTCGGCATCGCCGCGTACTGGTTGGTCATGTCGCCCATCCCGCTGGGCGCGCTCGCCTCGTCACCCCACCACCCGTACTCGCTGTACTGGGAGAGGCTGTCGGTGAAACCGTGCCGGTCGTGCAGCAGCCGGGGCGGCGAGGTGGGCATCAGGGTGAACCCGATCAGCCCCATCAGGGTCGACCCCATCAGCCAGGTCCGCATCAGCCGGTAGTGCGCGGCGCGGCGTTTGAACAGCCAGACCAGGATCGCCGGCGTGACCAGGTAGTGCAGGGACGCGTACGCGAAGGAGGATGGTATCCCCAGCCACGCCTCCTGCGTGAACAGGTCGTTGAGCGGCTCCTCCGGATTGAGGAACAGGGACCGTTCCAGACGCAGGATCGCCAGTCCGTTCTCCACCGCCGTACTGACATCACCCCTGGCCAGCAGGCGGGCGCCGGAATACGCCCCGTAGACAACCACGATCAGCAGCAGCTCGGTCCACCAGCGGGGCCGGACTCGGGGCATGGGGTCGGACTCCAGTGTTCGGGCAGGGACAGTTCACCCCGCGGACAGCGGGGCGTAAGGGAACAGACGCTCGGTCGGTGCCCATGGTTCCATGCGGGAGGATGGGAAAATCAGCCACGTACCACCCGGTACACCGTGAGAGAAGTGAGAATCATGACCGCGCGCATTCTGCTGGTACGGCACGGGCAGACCGCCTGGTCGGTGGATGGACGGCACACCGGGCACACCGACGTCCCACTGCTCGACGAGGGCCGGGCGGACGCCAAGGCGCTGGGCGCGCGGCTGCACCGCGCGCCGTGGGACGGGCTGCGCGGCGCGCAGGTGCGCACCTCGCCCCTGTCGCGCGCCAAGGAGACCTGCGAGCTGGCCGGATTCGGCGACCGGGCGAGCGACTGGGACGCGCTCAAGGAGTGGGACTACGGCGACGCCGAGGGCCGCACCGGCGAACAGATGGCCGAGGCCCGGGGCGGTGAGTGGGTGCTGTGGCGCGACGGGGTGCGCGGCGGCGAGACCTTCGCGCAGCTGTCGGCGCGGGCCGACGAGGTCGTGGCGTGGGCACAGGAGGTCGAGGGTGACGCGGTGCTGTTCGCGCACGGCCACATCCTGCGCTCGGTGGCGGCCCGCTGGCTGGGCCAGGACGTGCGCTTCGCCTCCCGCATCCGCCTCGCGCCTGCCTCGCTGTCCGAACTGGGCTGGGCCCACGGTGAACCGGTCCTGGCCCGCTGGAACGACACGGGCCACCTGGAACACTGAGCGCGTACCCACGCGCTTGAGCCGTGCCGGGCGGGGACGCGCTGCGCAGGTGAACGAAAACCGGCCGGCGTCAGGACAAAAGCACAGGTCAAAAAGGGTGCTCCCCGCACACGCGGGGATGGTCCATTCCAGACTACTCACGTGAGTAGTCTGGAAAGGGTGCTCCCCGCACACGCGGGGATAGCCGTCCGGGCCGTTCCGGGTCGTTGGTCGGTCGCCGCCTCGTCGGCCTGACCGCCTGACCGCCCGCCTCGCGGGCTATGCCGCGCGGGCGGTGAAGGTGGCTACCTCCGGGGTGTTTTCGTACGGGACCAGGCGTTGTGCCGTGCGGCGCAGGAGGGTGCTGATGCGGGAGGAGCGGACGCGGTCCAGGAGGTCGAGGGCCTGGCGGCCGGCCGAGGCGGCCTCTTCGGGCTGGCCGCCGTGCGTCAGGTGGTCCGCCAGTTCGGCGAGGTACAGCGCCCGGTTGCGTACCAGGTGGGGTTCCCGCGCCGTGAGCGCCCGGCGTGCCGCGTCGCCCGCGCGCTCCCAGTCCTCCAGCGCCGCCCAGCAGTGCGCCTCCTGGCTGGCCAGTTCCGCCTCGTTGAAGAACGTCATCCAGGCCGGGTCCGCGTCGTCCGGACCGTGTCCGAACGCGGTGTGGGCCCGGGCCAGGGCGAGTTCGCAGCCGCGGCGATCGCCGAGGCCGGCCCAGCCGCCGGCCTCGCGCAGCGCCAGCAGCGAGTGCAGCCGGTGCGAGCCGGCCGCGCGGGCGGCCTGCTGGCCGGCCTGTGCGGCGCGGACCGCCTCCCGGTGGCGGCCGGTGTCGCGGGCGAGGAATGCCGTGTTGCAGAAGGCGTGCGCCTCCAGCGCGCGGTCATCGCTCATGCGCGCCGTGGCCAGGGCCTCGGCGTAGTGCGAGCGCGCGTCCGCGTGGCGCCCCGAGTCGTGCGCCAGCCAGCCCACCGACAGCGCCAGTTCGCCGGCGGCGGCGTGCAGCCGGGCGCTGACGGAGGCGCGGGCCGTGCCCGCGTCCAGCAGTTCCTGGGCGGCGCGCAGTGTTTCACCGGCCGGGCCGTACAGCTCGTCCGCGCCGTAGCGGTCGTCGAAGTCCCGGATGTCGGTGACCGCTTGTTCCACCGCCGCGGCCTCGGTGGCGCCGACGTGATGCGGCGTCGTGGTGGCGGCGGCCGGGCCGGCGGCCGCGGCGGTGGTCAGGGCGGCGAGGGGGGTGAGGGACGCCACGGCGGCCGGGCCACCGGCCATGAACACTCGGCGCAACACGTCGCTCTCCTCACGGTGGTCGGTGCCGGTGCGGTCCCTGGTGGTGTACCCAGCAATTCGTACTGATGTGCTTACTCCGGCGCGCGCCCCGCGCCCGCGCACGGTGTCCCGGGGGGCGAAGCCCAGGTCGGCGAGGGTGCGGCCGGGAAACATATGGCGGAATACCCGCTCATAGGCGTAGTTCGGACAGCGGATGACACCCGACTCCACCCGCCCGATGTACCGGGCGTCGCAGCTGACGGTCTCGCCGATCTCCCGAGCCGCCCGCCGTACCGCCGTGGCGAACTCCGCGGCCGAACGGGTGCCGCGCAGCGCCCGGAAGGCTCGGTTCGGTGACGTGGCCATATCGGGACCGTACCCGCCGCATAGCGCCCAAGGGACGTCGATGTACGTACAGATCGGATATTCCGCCCGCGATCTGCCATGAACTGCCACTCGTTTCAGCGGCACATGCCCGTAGCCATTGACGCCTGTGCGGCGTTGTACCTCACACACCGATGTGACGTGAGGAGTGAATCCCCATGGTGAACGGCGGCGGAGCACAGCCGTGCGATCTGGTCACGGTACCGGCCAGGGAGGGCCTGGAAGCCGTGGACCTGATGGTGCGGCTGCTGAACGGCACCGGGCCCGTCCTGCACGACAGGAATGGCGACACCCTGGGCTTCCTCGTACCGCCGGGCACCGCGGAGCGCTGGGATCTGCCCGGCAGCGCCTGCACTCCCACCTACGGCCAGCCGCAGGGCGTGGGGCGCCCGCCGGTCACCGGCACCGGCTGGCTGGTCCCGCCGGACGGCTCCGTCCCGCACGCCACGCCGCCCGAGCGGCTGCGCACCGCGCTGCGGCACGCGGCCCGGCTGCTCGCCGCGGCCGACCGTTGTCAGCCCTGACCGGTACCCGGGCGATACTGGTCGGATGGCACGACGAGGACGGCAGGCGGCGGAGACGACCACCGCGCAGGTGGCGGGCGGGCGCGCGGAACTGCTGCCCGACGCCGATCGCGCCGAGGCGTGGGAACTGCTCCTGGACGGCGCGCCGCAGTCGCACGTCGACCTGGCCGAGCCCACCCGGCTCGGTTTCGAGTACCAGCGCCGGCTCGGCCATGTGATCGACGTTCTGGCCCCGCCCCGCGCCCCGCTCCGGGTCGTGCACCTCGGCGGCGGCGCGCTCACCCTGGCCCGCTACGTCGCCGTCACCCGGCCGCGTTCCGGACAGCAGGTGGCCGAGCCCGACGCGGCGCTCACCGAGTTCGTACGCCGGCACCTGCCGCTGCCCGCCGGCGCGCGCGTCAAAGTGCGCGCCCTGGACGCACGCGAGGCGCTCGACAGGCTGCCGGAGCACTCCGCCGACCTCGTGATCGCCGACATCTTCGCCCACGCCCGCACCCCCGCCCACTGCGCCAGCGCCGAATTCCTCGACGCCGTACGCCGGGTGCTCGCCCCCGGCGGAACGTACGCGGCCAACATCACCGACGGCGGCCCGCTGACCCATCTGCGCGGCCAGACAGCCACCGCGCTCAGCCGCTTCGGCACCGCCGCCCTCAGCATCGCCCCCGCCGTGCTGCGCGGCCGCCGTTACGGCAACGGCATCCTGCTCGCCGCCGACGGACCGCTGCCCCTGGACGCCCTGCGTCAGCGCCTGGCCCGCGAGCCCCAGCCCACCCGGCTGCTCACCGACACCGCGCTGACCGACTTCACCGCCGGCGCCGCGGTGGTCACCGACGCCACGGCCCAGCCGTCCCCGGCCCCGCCGGAGGGCCTGTTCGACTGAGCGGGACTCCGCGCGCCCGGCCCTCGTGGCGTGTCACTGCTCGTGGACCTCGACCACCGGCTCGTAGCCGTGCCAGGTGCAGAACGCCGACAGTTCCCGGCCGTGCCCGGCGAAGGTCACCCGCAGATACGACTCGGTGGTCCACACCTGCATCTCCCAGCCGGCCTCCGGGGTCGCCGACACCAACTCGCAGCGGTCCGGCGTCAGCTCGTAGACCACCCGCCCGCCGTCCAGCGTCACCGTCTCCACCCGGCCCCCGGCCGGTGGCGGATCCACCGGCTCCGGGTCCATGTCCGGCGGCGGTTCCCCCTCGCCTCCCTGACCGGGGTCGGATCCGGACTCCTCCCCCGACCCGGGAGCGCGATCCGCGGGGGGATCCGGCTCCGGGTCCGGCGACGCGTCGGGCGGTGACCCCTCCGCTCCCGCCGTTCCGGCCGGCTCCTGCGGCGGCCGGTGCGTGGAGGACGCGGCCGGCTCCGTCCACACCGAGGCGTCCCGCACCGGAACGGCCCGCGGCGGGTCGTACACCGTCCCGCGCAGCACCGAATACACCCCGAACCAGGAGAACGTGACGGCCAAGCCGGTCGCGACCGCCCACACACCCGCGCGCACCAGGAGACGTTGCATCAGGATCACCCTAATGGCGTACGGTGCCGCGCATGGCGCATGTGCTCGTGGTGGAAGACGATCCCTTCGTACGGTCAGCCTTAATCCGTCAGCTCACCGATGCCGCACACACCGTGCGCAGCGTGGGCACCGCGCTCGAAGCGCTGCGGGAAGTGGCCCAGATCGGCTTCGACCTGGTGATTCTCGACCTCGGCCTCCCGGATCTGGACGGCCGGGAAGCCCTGAAGATGCTGCGCGGCATCACCGACGTGCCCGTGATCATCGCCACAGCCCGGGACGACGAGACCGAGATCGTACGGCTCCTCAACGACGGCGCCGACGACTATCTCGTCAAACCCTTCTCCGCAGAGCATCTTTCGGCCCGGATGGCGGCGGTATTGCGCCGAGTCCGCGCCGGGGGCGGGCGCCCCGGCGCACCCCAGGACGCCGAACTGCGCGTCGGCGGCCTGTCGGTGGACCCACTGCGCCGCCGGGCCCGGCTCGACGGCATGGAACTCGACCTCACCCGGCGTGAGTTCGACCTGCTGGCCTTCCTCGCCCAGCGCCCCGGTGTCGTCGTTGCGCGCAAGGAACTGCTCACCCAGGTGTGGCGGCAGTCCTACGGCGACGACCAGACCATCGACGTCCATCTGTCCTGGCTCCGCCGCAAGCTGGGCGAGACGGCCGCCAAACCCCGCTACCTGCACACCCTGCGCGGCGTCGGAGTGAAGCTGGAAGCGCCCCTATGAGATGGGCGCTGGTGCGCATCTCGCTCGCCGTCACCTCGATGGTGGTGCTGGCCTTCGCCGTCCCGCTCGGCCTGGTCGTCCAGGAGATGGCCGGTGACCGGGCCATCAGCAACGCGGAACGGCAGGCGGCCGCCATCGGCCCCGTCCTCGCCATCACCGGCGACCGCGACCAGCTGGAACGAGCCGTCGCCAGCACGGAGGCGGGCGCCGCCGGCCGCATCGCCATCTGGCTGCCCGCCGCCACCGGACCCGCCGACGAGGCCATCGTCATCGGTGAACCGCACACCAGCGACGAGGAGTTCCGCTCCTTCACCGAATTCGCCCGCGCCGCCACACTGGAGACCCCCGGCGGCGTCATCCTGCTCCAGCCCACCGCCGTCTCCGGCGAACGCATCGCCGTCGTCGAGGTGTTCGTCCCCGACGCCGAACTCGCCACCGGCGTCACCACCGCCTGGCTGGTGCTCGCCGCCGTCGGCATCGCCCTGGTGGCCGGCTCCCTCGTGATCGCCGACCGGCTCGGCCGCCGCACCGTGCGCCCCGCCGAGGAACTCGCCGGCGCCGCCCGCGAACTGGGCCAGGGTCGTCTGGAGGTACGGGTGCCCGAGGCCGGCCCCGCCGAACTGCGCGAGGCCGCCGTGGCGTTCAACTCCATGGCCGACCAGGTCGCCCGCCTGCTCGCCAACGAGCGCGAACTGGCCGCCGACCTCTCGCACCGGCTGCGCACCCCGCTCACCGTCCTGCGCCTGAACACCGCCACCCTCGGCGAGGGCGACGCCGCCGACCAGACCCGGCACGCGGTGGACCAGTTGGAGGCGGAGATCGACCAGATCATCCGCACCGTCCGCGAACAGCGCGCCCACCACTCCGCGGGAGGCACCGCGGCCGAGCGCGGCGAGGTCGACGCGGCGGAGGTGATCCGGGACCGGATGGCGTTCTGGTCGGCGCTGGCCGAGGACGAGGGCCGCGAGGTACGGCTGTCCGGGGCGGAGGAGCCCGTACGGGTGCCGGTGCCGCGCGCCGAACTCACCGCGGCCCTGGACGCGATGCTCGGCAATGTCTTCCGGCACACCCCCGAGGGCACCGCCTTCGCCGTGGACGTGCACCACGCCAGCACCGACGACGCCGTGATCGTGCTGGTCTCCGACGCGGGGGAGGGGATCGCCGACCCGGACGCGGCGCTGCGCCGCGGCCACGGCCACGGCGGGCCCGGATCCACCGGGCTGGGCCTGGACATCGTGCGCCGGCTGGCGGAGTCCACCGGCGGCGATCTGCGGATCGGCCGCTCGGTGCTGGGCGGCGCCGAGATCCGGCTGTGGCTGGCGCTGGGCGGCCCGGTCGGCGACGCCGGGACGAGCCCGGGCCCGGCCCGGCGCCGTGCGGCAACACGGCGGCGGACCAGGCACCAGGCTCCCCCGTCCCCCCTTCCGGGAAAGCGACGGCAGACGACGGGCGGCTAGTCGCTTCGGTCGCTTCAGTCGCTTTGGGGGGCGCCTGTGGCGGGCTCCGCGGGCAGCTCTCCGGCGGCGATCACCCCGGCGTACCAGCGAGCGCTGGACTTCGGGGTGCGTGCCAGGGTGTCGAAGTCCACGTGCACGATCCCGAACCGCTTGCTGTATCCGAAGGCCCACTCGAAGTTGTCCAGCAGCGACCACACCTGGTAGCCGCGGACGTCCGCGCCCTGCTCCATCGCCTCGTGCACGGCGGCGAAGTGCTGGTGGAGGTAGGCGATGCGCTCCGGGTCGTGCACCGCTCCGGTGGCGTCGGGCTTGTCGTCGTACGCGGCGCCGTTCTCGGTCACGTACAGACCCAGCTTCGGAGCCTCGCGGGAGAAGCGCAGCAGCAGATCGGTCAGTCCCGAGGGGTCGACCGTCCAGCCCATCTCGGTGACCTCGCCCGGCGGCCGGTGGAAGACCACGTCCTCCGCGCCCACCCACATGGAGTGCTCGGACTTGCCGTGGTTGCTGGAGAGCTTGCTCTCGGGCAGGTCTTCGTTCAGCGGACCCGACACGATGGTCGTCGTGTAGTAGTTGATCCCGATCGAGTCCAGCGGCTGGTGGATGATCGCCTCGTCGCCGTCGCGCACGAAGGACCAGTCGCTCACCCGCGCGGTGTCCTGCTTCAGGTCCTCGGGGTACGAACCGTGCAGCACTGGGTCGGAGAAGATCCGGGTGTGCAGGTTGTCGATCCGGCGCGCCGCGTCGCGGTCCGCCTCCGAGGAGGGGTTCAGCGGACGGACCACGCCCGGGTTGAAGCTGATCGACACCTCGGCGGAGCGCGGCAGTACCGAGCGCAGCGCCTGGGTCCCCAGACCGTGCGCGAGGTTGAGGTGGTGCGAGGCGCGCAGCACCGACTCCTGGTCGGTGCGCCCCGGGGCGTGCACGCCGGAGCCGTAGCCGAGGAACGCGCTGCAGAACGGCTCGTTGAGCGTGGTCCACAGCTGGACCCGGTCGCCGAGCGTCTCGCCGACGATCCCCGCGTACTCGGCGAACCGCTCGGCCGTCTCCCGCTCCGGCCAGCCACCCGCGTCCTCCAGCTCCTGGGGCAGATCCCAGTGGTAGAGGGTGACGATGGGGGTGATGTCCCGCTCCAGCAGGCCGTCCACCAGTTCGCGGTAGAAGTCGAGCCCGGCCTGCACGGCCGGGCCGCGCCCGGTGGGCTGGACCCGGGGCCAGGAGACGGAGAACCGGTACGAGCGCAGGTTCAGCTCGGACATGAGCGCCAGGTCGTCGCGCCAGCGGTGGTAGTGGTCGCAGGCCACGTCCCCCGTGTCGCCGGCCAGGACCTTGCCGGGCGTATGGCTGAAGGTGTCCCAGATCGAGGGCGTGCGACCGCCCTCGCGAGCGGCTCCCTCGATCTGATAGGCGGCCGTGGCCGACCCCCACAGGAAGTCCGGTGGAAACACTCGTGGTTTGTTTTCAGTCATGGAAGCGCTCCCATTTTTGCTTGTTCAGAGGGTAACTGACCTCGCCGGACGGTGCTGATGCGGCGGCGCCGGAGGGACCGGCGCCGCCACCCGACCGCGTACGCGGCCGATGCTCAGCCCTTGATCGCGCCGTGCATGATGCCGCCCACGATCTGCTTGCCGAACAGCACGAACGCGATCAGCAGCGGCAGCGTGCCCAGCAGCGCGCCCGCCATGATCACGCCCTGATCGGGGACATACCCACGCCCCAGGTTCGTCAACGCCACCTGAACGGTGGGATTGCGCTGGGTGAGGGCGATGATCGGCCAGAAGAACTCGTTCCAGGCCGCCACGAAGGTGAGCATCCCCAGCACGGCCATCGCCGGCCGCGCCACGGGGAAGACCACGTGCCACACCACCCGCAGGCTGTGCGCGCCGTCCACCCGGGCCGCCTCGATCAGCTCGGTGGGCAGCGCCTGCGACAGGTACTGCCGCATGAAGAACACCCCGAAGGCACTCACCATCATCGGCAGGATGACGGCCTGGAGGTGATCCGTCCACCCCACCTCCGAGACCGCCATGAACAGCGGCACCACCGTCAGCTGCGGCGGCACCATCATGGTGCCGATCACCAGCAGGAACAGCAGATTCTTCGCCCGGAAGCGGAGTTTGGCGAAGGAGAACCCGGCCAGCGTCGCGAACAGCACCGTGGAGAAGGTGATGGTGCCCGCCACGAAGGTGGTGTTCAGCAGCGCCAGACCGAGGTTGGCATCGGTCCAGGCGCTGCCCAGGTTGTCGAAGAGCCGGTCCCCGAACCACAGCGGGGGCGGGGTCTGCGCCAGCCGGCCCGAGGAGTGCGACGCCGCGATGATCTGCCACACCAGCGGGATCAGCGAGCCCACCGTGAAGATGGCCAGGATGGTGTACGTGAGCCAGCCGCCGTGCATCTGCCGGCCGGCGCTGCCCGCCCGGCGCCCGCGCCCGGCGGAACGGCCCGTGCCGTTCCCGCCCGGGCTCTTCGCGTCCGTGGCCGGCGACGCCGGCTCGGCGCCCGCCTCGACCTCAGTGATTGGCACGGTCACGCCTCCTTGCCGGCGGTGTCGCGGTTCACCCAGCGGGTGATCGCCCAATAGACCAGGCCGATGAGGATCAGCAGCATGAACATGGTCCAGGCGATCGCCGCCGCCCGGCCGAGATGGAAGTTGAACCAGCCCATCTGGTACATGTACAGACCGAGCGTCTGGTACTGGGACTGCGAACCACCCGCGGGCGACCCGGCGAACAGCAGTGGCTCACCGAACAGTTGCGTCGCGCCGATGGTCGAGACCACGACGGTGAAGATGATGGTCGGGCGCAGCGACGGGATCGTCACATGGATGAACTGCTTCCAGCGACTGGCCCCGTCCAGCGCGGCCGACTCGTACAGATCGTGCGGGACCGCCTGCATCGCGGCCAGGTAGATCAGCGCGTTGTAGCCGGTCCAGCGCCAGATCACGATGGTGGAGACCGCGAACTGGCTGCTCCAGCTGCCCGCTTCCCAGGAGACCGGGTCGATGCCCACCAGGCCGAGCGCCCAGTTGATCAACCCGTAGTCCCGGCCGTACAGCATCGCGAAGACCAGGGTGGCGGCGGCGATGGAGGTGGCGTACGGCGTGAGCATCGCGACCCGGAACATCATCGAGCCGCGCAGCTTGTAGTTGAGCAGATGGGCGATGCCCAGGGCCATCAGCAGCTGCGGCACCGTGGAGATGACGCCGATGGTGAAGGTGTTGCCCAGGGCGTTCCAGAAGAACTCGTCCTCCCACAGCCGGGTGAAGTTCTGGAACCCCACCCACTCCAGCTCGTTCGGGTTGTGAAGGGACACCCGGTGCAGGGCGGACCAGCCCGTGTACAGCAGAGGGAAGAGCCCGAAGGCGGCGAAGAAGACGAAGAAGGGCGCGATGAAGCCGTACGGGCTCCATTTGGTGTCCCGCTGATAGCGGCGGGAACGGCGGTCGGCCCGGCGCTGCTCTTTGGCAGCGTCGCCGGGCGGGGCCGCGCCCCCCGTGGAAACGGGGGGCGCGGCCGGGACGTTATCGGTCGTCATTGATCCGCACCTGTTCCGATTACTCGTCGAGGGCGTTCTGGATCCTGCTGAGGGTGTTGCTCCACGCGGAGTCCGGCGACTCGCCCTGCTGCGCGATCTGGAGCAGACCGTCGGCGAAGGCCTCCTGGATCAGCTGGTCACGCGGACCGATGATGGTGGGCGGGATCTCCGCGGCGGCGCCGGAGAAGATCTCTCCCATCGGCATCCCCTCGAAGTAGGGGTGCGTGGCGTCCTGGACCTCGGGCGTGCTCTGCGCCTCCAGGGAGGAGGGGAAGCTGCCGCGCTCGGTGAAGAGCTTGGCCTGCTGCTCCGGGGCGGTCAGCCAGGCGGCGAGCTTGACGGCCTCTTCGTGGTTCTTGCCGGCCTCGGGCACGCCGACGAAGGCGCCGCCCCAGTTGGACGGCACGGGCGCGGGCGCCGCGTCCCACAGGCCCTCGGCGGCGTCCCCGGCCTTCTCCTGGATGTAGCCGAGCATCCAGGCGGGGCAGGAGATGGTGGCGAAGTCGCCGTTGGCCATGGCGCGTTCCCACTCGGGGGTGAACTGCTTCTGGCGGGTGCTCAGACCGCTCTCCTCGGTGCGCACCCCCAGCTCCCAGGCGGCCTGCACGGCTTCGCTGGTCTCGTAGACCAGTTCGCCCGAGCCGTCGTAGTAGCGCTCCTCGTAGCTGGAGACGACGCCGTTGTACACGCCGCCGGGGGAGTCCACCCAGGAGACGCCGTCGGGGGCGTTCTCCTGGAACTGCTCACCGGCCTCGATGTAGGCGGTCCAGTCGCCGGCCCACAGTGCGCCGAGTTCGTCCCGGTCGGTGGGCAGCCCGGCCTCCTCGAGGAGGTCCTTGCGGTAGCAGATGGCGGTGGGGCCGATGTCGGTGCCGAGCCCGATGAGACGGCCGTCCGCACTGGTGGACTGCACCAGCTTCCACGGGGCGAAGTGGCTGGTGTCGATGTCCTCGTACTCGTTGAAGTCCACCCAGCGGGTGTTGAGGTCGCCGGCCATGTCGGCGATGTTGGCGACCTCGATGGCCTGGATGTCGGCCAGGCCGCTGCCCTGCGAGAGGCGGGTGAGCAGCTGGGCTATGTAGTCCTTGTTCTCGGTGATCGAGTCCTGCTGGATCTTGATGTGGGGGTTGGCGTCCATGTACTCCTGGTACAGGCCGGCCTCTTCGTATCCGAACTGGCCGAAGACGCCCACGGTCAGCGTGACCTGGCCGTCGTCACCTCCGTCGCCACTGCTCGAACACGCGCCGAGCAGGCCGGTGGCGAGGGTCGCGGCAAGACCGATCGCCATCGCTCTGGCGGTCCGGCCGCGCCGGCGGTATGACACTTGGACTTGGGGTGTGTTGCGCATAGCGGGTCGTCCTCCTGGCGCACTGACGTTGCCTTCCCGGCCGGGGTGGTGCGGCGCGCGTGTGTGGGGGTGGGGCCTGGGTTCGGAACGTACGGGGTCTGTAGGGTTTCTGATGTGTGGGAGCGCTCCCAGTTGTGATGGGTTGAAGGCTCCCCGAGCCCTTGGCGGGTGTCAAGGCATCGGACACGACGACTCGGTTTCCGTGATGTAGTTGGAACGGGGCGGGCGAACGGGAGGAAAAGCGATGGTTCGTACAGGACGCGGCAGTGGCCGCGACGGCAGACCGACCCTGGAACAGGTCGCCGCCCGCGCGGGCGTCGGCCGGGGCACGGTGTCCCGTGTGATCAACGGCTCCCCACGGGTGAGTGACCGCACCCGTGCCACGGTGGAGGCGGCGATCGCCGACCTGGGCTACGTGCCGCACCGCGCGGCCCGTGCCCTCGCCGCGAACCGTGCCGACGCCATCGCGCTCGTCATCCCCGAGGCCGAGGCCCGGCTGTTCGCCGAACCGTACTTCTCCGGCATCATCCGCGGCGTCACCGCCGAACTCGCCGACACCGACATCCAGCTGCTGCTCACCCTGATCCGCACCCCGAAGGAACGCCAGCGCTTCGGCCAGTATGCCTCCAGCCGTCGGGTGGACGGCGTCCTGCTGGTCTCCGTGCACGGCGATGACCCCCTGCCCGACCTGCTCACTGAGATCGGTATGCCCGCGGTCATGAACGGCCGCCGCTCGGCCCAGGAGACCTTCCCGCACGTCGACTGCGACAACCTCGGCGGCGCCCAGCTCGCCGTCGAACACCTGCTGGGTCGCGGCCGGGGCACGGTGGCCACCATCACCGGACCGCTGGACATGTACGCGGCCCAGTGCCGGCTGTCCGGCTACCAGGAGGCCCTGCGGGCGGCCGGGCGCGAGGCCGACGACGAGCTGATCGCGCACGGCGACTTCACCGAGGAGAGCGGGCACGCGGCGATGCGCGCGCTGCTGCGCCGGCGCCCCGGCCTCGACGCGGTGTTCTGCGCCTCCGACCTGATGGCGATCGGTGCCCGCCGGGCGCTGCGGGAGGTGGGCCGTACGGTGCCGGGGGACGTCGCCCTCGTCGGGTTCGACGACTCCTCCATGGCGCGGCACATGGACCCGCCGCTGACCAGCGTCCGGCAGCCGATGGAAGGCATGGGGCGGGCGATGACCCGGGCGCTGCTCGCGGAGATCACGGAGGGCGGCCCGGAGCGGGCGCGCACGGTCCTGCCGACCGAACTGGTGCGCCGCTCGTCGTCCTGAGTCCCCTCCGACGGATCCGCCCGGCCGCGGCCTCCTGCACGCCACGTCACCTCGCTGCGTTGGCGAACTGCCCGAACGGCCCGCTACGAGGGCGACCCTCCGCCGTGCGGTGCTCCCCCCGGTCTTCGGCCTGGGCGCTCCCCAGCACCAGACGCGGCGGGCCCGCCCTTCGGCCGGACGGCGCTGCCTTGGCGACAGGCCCTGGTGGTGTGTGGACGGATGCCCGTCTGAGACGTCCAGTGGTGGCCGAATGACCGTTCCGGGGGAGCGCACGGGCAGCGGCCGATGGCCCTCCAGGGCACCGCGTGCGGTGCCGTCATGACCGTGCGGACCGGCCCGGCGGCGCAACCGTAGGCGGGGAAGCGGGGCCGAAGGGGGCCTCTTGAGGCAGGGGCGCCGGACCGGGGAGAGTCCGGTGACCCGCTGTGGCGTGGCGTGAGGGGGAGTCCGCTTCTGCCTTCTCCGGCTGCCCGGTTGGCCGCGCCCACTGCCCGGCGGTACGGCGCCGTACGACCTGCGCGACCCTCCGGTGGGCTACCCGAGCGGATCGGCGGCGCGGTGGCGTGCCGCGTGGGCCGCGCGTTCGCCCGCCCCGGACAGTGCGTTGGCGGCGCGCCGGGAGGCCACGGCCGCCGCGATGTCCTCGGCGAGCAGATCGGCGTTGACCTGCGCCGCCGCCACCGAGCCCTGCCCGGCAGCCGTGATGACCTGGGCGCGCGGGTCGACGACATTGCCCGCCGCCCACACCCCCGGCACGTCGGTGCGGCCGTTCGCGTCGACCGCCATGAAGCCGTCCGGCCTGCGCCGGGCGCCGAGCGCGACCAGGACCTCGTCCCGGGGAACGAAGGCCGGCGCCACGAACACGGCCTCCCGCACCACCGAACCTCTGCCGTCCACCTCCACGCCGCGCAGCCGGTCGTCCTCGACGGCCAGCCGGTTGACCCGGCCCGTCACGATCCGGACCCCGCGCGCCTCCAACTGCTCCCGCTCCTGGGGCGCGACGGGCACGTCGTGCGGGAAGTAGGCGATGTCGCCCGACCACTGACCGAGCAGCAGCGCCAGGTGCACGCTGCCGATGACGCCGATCGGGCGGTCCCGGACCTCGTACCCGTGGCAGTACGGGCAGGCCGCCACCTCCTTGCCCCAGCGCTCCCGCACACCGGGGATGCCGGGCAGTTCGTCGCGCAGTCCGGTCGCCAGGATGAGCCGGCGCGCGGTGAGCCGCCGCCCGTCCCCGAGCCGTGCCGCGAACCCGTCATCCGCGGCCCGCACGTCCTCCACCAGGGCATCGATCAGCTCCACGCCGTACCCGGCGACCTCGGTCCGGCCGAGCGCCAGGAGCTCACCCGGGGGCAGGCCGTCCCGGGACAAAAAGCCGTGCATGTGGGCGGCGGGGGCATTGCGGGGTGCCCCGCCGTCCACCACGGCCACCCGCCGGTGGGCCCGCCCCAGCACCAGGGCGGCACTGAGCCCGGCCGCACCGCCGCCCATGATCAGCGTGTCGTACGCGTCGTCGGTCATCCTGACCACCTCCGCGACCGAGCATGCGAAGCGCGATGCGTCAGCGACAACTTCTGTTGCCATTTCCGGGATGCGTGGTGGGGTTACTGTTCAAGAAGTGAACGCGAGCGGGCGGTGTGCGGGCCCGGCCGGAGGGGGTGCGCCCGGACCCGGCACCGCTACTCCAGCGACAGTGCGCCGAGTATCTGCCCGTGGATCTTCTCCCCGGTCGGGCGGAAGCCCAGCCGCAGGTAGAAGTCCTCCGGTCCGTGCGCGTGCGGAACCCACAGCACCGTGACCCGGCGCTCTCCGCGGCGGCGGGCCTCCGCGCACACGGCTTCCACCGCGAAGCGGCCGTACCCCCGGCCCTGCTGATCCGCCGCGATGTTCAGCCGCCAGATGCCGCACCGGAAGGCGTCCACCGGGTTGGCCGGGTCGAAACCGCCCATGACGAACCCCACGAGTCGGTCTCCGTCGAAGACCAGCCGGGGCCAGGCGGCGTCGCCGTGGGCATACGCGTCAGCCAGGGATCTGGCGACCGGCGCGACCACGTCCTCCTGTTCGGGGCGCACCACGAGGTCGCACGCCGCGTCGACATTGTGGGGGCCGATAGTCTCCAACCGCAGTGATGACGTCATGCCAGGAAGGTACGCGGAGGCACTGACAGCCCGGCCGGATGGACACCGCCCGCAGGGGGGCCGGGCCGGCCGGGGACGTGAGCGACTCCGCTTCGTCCCCGGGAAACCGTTCACCCCGATCGCTCGCGTGCGGCTGACCGCCCTCCGGTCCACCCGCCTCGGGGCACAGCCGCCGGTGGGCCGGCTCGGATGCGTGTGCCGCACCCGCCGCGGGAACCCGTGCGGCGCTGCCGTGCTCGGCACCTGCTCCGTCTCCGAGGAGGCGTGCGGATGCCGTTCGTCACGGATTGTCAGTGGCCGGTGACACCATCGGGGCATGGACGAGATGGCGGAAGAGATCGTGCCGGTGCTGCGGGTGGCCGATGCCGGTGTCGCGGTGGAGTGGTGGGGGCGGCTGGGCTTCGCGAAGGCGTGGGAGCACCGGTTCGAGCCGGGGTTTCCTGCCTTCGTGGAGGTGGTGCGCGGGCGGGTGAAGGTGTTTCTGTCCGAGCACACCGGTGACGCCCCGCCCGGCGGGCTCGTGCATCTGCGGCTGCGGGACATCGACGCCGTGGCCGCCGAGTTCGCGGTCGATGTCACGGAACAGCCGTGGGGGCGCGAGATGGAGCTGACCGATCCGGACGGAAATCGCGTGCGGGTCGGTACGCCGCCCGGATAGGCGGGCAGCAACCCGCCCCCGGGCCGCAGGGGGCGCCGGGGGCGGGTGCGTTCAGGAGGGGGTGACACCGGTGGTGCGTTGTGCGGTCAGGTCACAGGGGCGGGTAGGCGTTCGCCAGGAGCTCCTGGAACTGGGCGGAGAACCAGTGTCCGGAGACGGGGGCGTCCGCGAGAGCGCCGGACATGTTGTTGTTGTTGCGGGGGTTGCCCTCGTAGGTCGGGTCGCACATGCGGTCGAAGCCCTTGCCCTCGTCGTTCGGGATCTCGGTGCTGGAGCCGTCGGACTCGCCCGGGGGCTTCATCCACACGTACGCGTCGATCCCGGTGGCGGGAGCGGCGGTCGGGCGCTCGCCGAGGCCGGCGCCGGCCTGGTTGCACCAGTTGCCCTGGTGGATACGGCCATCCACGCGGCTGCCCTCGACGAAGGCGTCCACGCTGGTGCGCGGTCCTTCACCGCTGGGCCGGTCGGAGCCGCCCCAGCCGCTGCGGGAGGTGTCGATCAGCATGCCGATGTCCGAGTTGAAGCCGAGGCTGATCAGTTCGGTCCGGAAGGCCTGGGCGAAGCCCTGGTTGTCGACGTAGCGGTTCCAGTCGACCCACTTCGACTCACGGACCGAGGCGCCGTTGATGGAGTCGTCGATGGAGTAGTACGGCTCGACCGCCGGCCCGAAGTTGGCCGTGTTCACGATGAAGCCGTGGACGTCGTCCACGGTGGCGCCGCCGGTGGTGGCGGCCGTCTTGAACAGCTCGGCGGAGGCGGTGAAGTTGTCGTCCCAGCCGATCCAGCCGTAGTGCCCGGCGTCGATGTAGTTGTAGACGTTCGGGATGGCACCGAGCTGGTCAAGGGCATAGGCCACGCCCTCGACGTAGTTGCCGTTGGCCTTCATCACGTCGCACTCAGGGGTGGCCGTGGGCCGCGGGGTGACGTTGGTGACGAGGTTGGGCAGCGAGTCGATCTCGATCGTCGTCACGATCCGCAGATCCGCGTAAGCGGGGTCGGAGAGTATGGCGGCGATCGGATCGATGAACTCGGACTTGTACCGGTCGATCTCCGTCGGGCCCAGCTCACCGTTGGACGCCAGAGCCGAACAGTCACGGCCCGGCAGGTTGTAGACAACGACCTGGAAGACGAACGCGTCGCTCCCGGCCGCCTGCTCCACCGCCGTATCGAGGTGGTCACGCAGACCCATCGTGCGGCCCCCGCCCTGACCGTCACCCTCGATCGCAGCCGTCCGGTCCAGCCACACACCCGTCGGCTGATCCGCGATCTGGCTGCCACCCGGTTCGGCGGCGGCATTCGCCGACCACTCCGGATTCACATACACATCAGCGCCGACATACGGGTTGTCCACCCGGTCCAGAGTGCTGGGGTCCTCGTTGGCCGAGGCGGCGCCGAGGGTGCCGACGGTCAGTGCGCCGGCGCCGAGAAGGGCGCCCGCGGCCAGGGCGATCCGGCGTCCGCGGCGGTGCGGGGGATGTTCGTGCGGGGGGTTCATGGTGCGGCTCATCGCAGTCTTCCTCCGTTGTGGGGGTTGGAGTGTTCTGCTGAAAGGTGTGCCTGTGCCTGTGCCGGTTCGGCCGGTGGCGCGACCGCGAGGGTCGTGCCCGGTGGCCGGCCCGCCGCCGGTGGCCCCGCGGTGCGCGGGGCCGGTGTGGGCGTGACGGGTGCGGCGGGTGGGTCGTGGGGGAGTGTGGGGTCGTGGGGGTGGGATGGGGATACGGAACGGTGTCCGCTGCCTCGTGACGCGTCGTCCAGAGCGCCCTTCGGCTTGGAACCGCTCCCACTGGTTGAAGGGACCGTAGGACACGAAACCCCCATTCGCCAAGGGGGCGTTCGAGAAATAACCGTCAGAGGCGGTACTCCAAGGGGTTGACGTGCACACCTCGTAGACAGAATCCTTGGGAGCGCTCCCACTGGTTTGGTTCGAACAAGCACCTCCGTACGAACAGCACGGCCTCTCACCCCCCACCGAGCCGCGAGGAGGCACGATGCGTATCCGGACCGGATCACCCATCGGGACCCCGACCAGAGCGAGACCACAAGACCCCCACCCGACCCGAGCCGCGCGCAGAACCCGCCGGCTGTGGATCGCCGGCCTGGTGGCGCTGTCCCTTCCCCTGGGGCTGACCGCCACCGCCGCGCAGAGCAGCGCCGCGCCCGTCCCGCTCGCGGACGGCCCCGGCGCGCTGCGCTTCGAGAGCCAGTTCCTCGACCTCTACGCCACGATCAAGGACCCCGCGAACGGGTACTTCTCACCGGAGGGGATCCCGTACCACTCCGTGGAGACGCTGATCGTCGAGGCGCCGGACCACGGGCACGAGACGACCTCCGAGGCGTACTCGTACCTGATCTGGCTGGAGGCGCAGTACGGCAAGGTCACCGGCGACTGGGCACCGTTCAACGACGCCTGGGAGCTGATGGAGCAGTACATGATCCCCGGCTCCGTCGACCAGCCGACGAACAGCTTCTACAACGCGTCGAGCCCGGCCACGTACGCCGCGGAGCACACCGACCCCTCGGCGTACCCGTCCCCCATGAACCAGGGCGTGTCCGTGGGGCAGGACCCGATCGCCGGCGAGCTGACCAACACGTACGGCACCGCCGACATCTACGGGATGCACTGGCTCCAGGACGTGGACAACGTCTACGGGTTCGGCAACAGCCCCGGCAATCCCTGCGGTGGCGGCCCGGAGACCGAGGGGCCGTCGTTCATCAACACCTTCCAGCGCGGCTCGCAGGAATCGGTATGGGAAACCGTGCCCCACCCCTCCTGCGAGGACTTCACCTACGGCGGGCAGAACGGCTACCTCGATCTGTTCATCGATGACCAGGGGTACGCCGAGCAGTGGCGCTACACCAACGCACCCGACGCCGACGCCCGCGCCGTGCAGGCCGCGTACTGGGCCAACCAGTGGGCCGCCGAGCAGGGCAACGCCTCGGCCGTGGCGGGCACGGTCGACAAGGCGTCCAAGATGGGCGACTACCTGCGCTACTCGATGTACGACAAGTACTTCAAGCGGGCGGGCAACTGCGTCGGCGCCACCTCCTGCCCGGCGGGCAGCGGCAAGAACAGCGCCCACTACCTGATGTCCTGGTACTACAGCTGGGGCGGCGCGCTGGACCCGAACGCGGGCTGGGCGTACCGCATCGGCAGCAGCCACTCCCACTTCGGCTACCAGAACCCGCTGGCCGCCTACGCGCTGAGCACCGACTCCGCGCTCATCCCCAACTCCCCGAGCGCCGGGCAGGACTGGGGGCAGTCGCTGGACCGGATGGTGGAGTTCTACCGCTGGCTCCAGTCGGCCGAGGGCGGCATCGCGGGCGGTGCCACGAACAGCTGGGAGGGTTCCTACGCGACCCCGCCGGCCGGCACCCCCACCTTCTACGGGCTGTTCTACGACGAGGCGCCCGTCTACCGGGACCCGCCGTCGAACCAGTGGTTCGGCATGCAGGCCTGGTCGATGCAGCGGCTCGCCGAGTACTACCACGAGTCCGGTGACGCGCTGGCGGGCGAAGTGCTCGACAAGTGGGTCGACTGGGTGCTGGACCATGTCACCATCGGCAGCGGCGGGGACTTCCAGATTCCGTCCACCCTGTCGTGGTCGGGCAGCCCCGACACCTGGAACCCCGCCAACCCGGGCAGCAACTCCGGGCTGCACGTGACGGTCACCGAGTACACCCAGGACGTCGGGGTGACCGGTTCGCTGGCCAACGCCCTGTCGTACTACGCCGCGGCCAGCGGTGACACGGCCGCGCGGGACACGGCGGCCGGGTTGCTGGACGCGCTGTGGGAGAACGCCGACGGTCTGGGCATCGCGGTGCCCGAGGAGCGCGGCGACTTCTCGCGCTTCGACGACCCGGTGTACATCCCGTCCGGCTGGAGCGGTGAGATGCCCAACGGGGACGTCATCGAGTCCGGCGCCACCTTCGAGTCGATCCGGTCCTTCTACCAGGACGACCCGGACTGGGCGAAGGTGCAGGCCCACCTGGACGGGGGTCCCGCGCCGACCTTCGAGTACCACCGCTTCTGGGCGCAGGCGGACATCGCCATCGCGATGGCCACGTACTCCGAACTGTTCGGGGACGGCGCGTAGCGGGCAGGATCACCACGGGAGACCCACCCACGCACCCACGCCCGGAGCCCCGGTCGGCGCCACAGCGCCGGCCGGGGCTTCCGGTGTGTGCGGGCGGGGTGCGGGGGCGGTGCCGTGGTCGGTGCCCACCGGCCAGGATCCGGGCCGGGGTCAGGAGCACCACCACAGCCAGCAGCTGCCGCCACCCCCGTTGTTGCCGTCGTCTCCGTCGTCTCCGCCGCCGTCACCACCGCCGGCGCTGTCGTCCGGCGGCGGCGGCGAGGAGGGTTCCTCCTCGCCCGGCGCGGTCTCGGTCGGATCGGGGGAGGCCCCTTCGGTAGGGGCACCGGTATCACTGGGGGGAGGGCTCACCCTGCCCGAGCTGGAGGCGTCCGGGGACGGGGACTCACCCGCGCTCTCCTCTTCACCGTCCCGCGCGTCCTCGTCCTCGTCCGCGTCCGGGTCGTCCTCGTCCCTGCCCGCGGCGTCGCCGTCGTCCCCCTCCGAGGGGGAGCCGCTCTCGCCCGCGGTGGCGGTGGCGTCGCCGCTCGGGCCGGCCGCCGTGTCGCCGCCCCCGGCGGCGTCGTCGGTGGTCTCCCCGTCCTCCTCCGTGCCCGAGGACTCGGAGGCGGCATCCGTGGCGCGGCCGGAGTCGGCCGGCTGTTCGCGTTGCAGGGGCAGCCGTACGTCACCGACCTCGGCGACCAGCACGCCGACGGCGACGATGCCCAGGACGGCGCCGAGCACGTAGCGGCGGCCCTTGCGGGGACGGGAGGCGTGGCGTTTGCCGCGCCGCTCGGCGCGCCCGCCGCCGGCGGGAGGCGGGGTGGGGGAGTCGTCCGGCTGTCCGGGGAGTGCCGGATCGTCGCCCCCGTCGTGGCCGTCCTCCGGTACGTGCCGGCCCCGCGAGCCGGAGCCGGGGGCCGAGCCGGAGCGTCCGCCAAGCGTGGTGTGGTCACTGCCGCGTCCGCCGACCGCCATCGGTGACGCGGGAGGGTCCTGGTGCGGCTGCTGCCAAGAGGTCACTTCGCCGCATCCTGGACATGTCAAAGCTCCGTTGAGATGCCGACGGCAGGTTATGCAGTAGTCCACGGGCTTACCCGGCTTCGTGCGAGAGGGGGGTGGGTGGTGCGCGAGACACCTTAGCGACGTGGACGTGCCGGGCGGTACGGGCGGTTCTGTGGGGGAGCAGAGTGGCGCGAGCTCCGTAGCTAGTGGGAGCGCTCCCAACGATGTGTCCATGACGCGTATGTGTCAAGACTTTGGACGTCAGGTCATGACCGTCCGGTGATTTCCTTGCAGTATCTGACCTTCTGGTGACTTCATGGGCACAATTTCTGAACAGACATCTGGCGGACCGGAGTTGGAGGCGCTACCTTCCCCTCAGCTAGTGGGAGCGCTTCCATGCACCGCATCGCATCGCACTCCGGGCCACCGGCCGTGGGGTGCGGACCTTTCAAGGACGAAGGGACTCCGATGAGCCGCAGCACCCCCCCACTTCCCCGTCGGCGCAGACGCGGCCGTGCCCTGCTGGCAGCAGGGGCACTGATCGCCACTGCGCTGGGCACCGGCGGCATGCTCCAGGGCACGGCCTCCGCCGCCGCCGTGGGCTGCTCCGTCGACTACCGCACCAATGACTGGGGCTCGGGCTTCACCGCCGATGTCACCATCACCAACTCCGGGACCACGGCCGTCAACGGCTGGACCCTCAGCTACGCCTACGCCGGCAACCAGACCCTCAGCGGGGGCTGGAACGGCCAGTGGTCGCAGTCCGGACGCAACATCACCGTCCGCAACGCCGCCCACAACGCAGGCATCGCCGCCAACGGCGGCAGTGTCAGCACCGGCGCGCAGTTCACCTACAGCGGCTCCAACGCGGCGCCCACCAGCTTCGCGGTCAACGGTGTCACCTGCGGTGAGGACCCGGGTGGGCCGGGCGAGCCCGGTGAGCCGGGCAACCCGCCCGGTGACCGCGTCGACAACCCGTACGTGGGCGCCGGTGTCTATGTGAACCCGGAGTGGTCGGCGAATGCCGCCGCCGAACCGGGTGGCAGCCGGATCGCCAACCAGCCGACCGGTGTGTGGCTGGACCGGACCGCCGCCATCCACGGCACGGGTCAGGGCGGGGGCCGCACGATGGGTCTGCGCGACCACCTCGACGCCGCCGTGATCCAGGCCCGCAGCCACAGCGAGTTCGTGTTCCAGGTCGTTGTCTACAACCTGCCGGGCCGTGACTGTTCGGCTCTGGCGTCCAACGGTGAGCTGGGCCCGACGGAGATCGGCCGGTACAAGTCCGAGTTCATCGATCCGATCGCGGAGATCCTGGCCGATCCGGCCTACGCGGATCTGCGGATCGTGACGACGATCGAGATCGACTCGCTGCCCAACCTCGTCACCAACGTCACCCCGCGGCCCACGGCCACTCCCGAGTGCGACGTGATGAAGGCCAACGGCAACTACGTCGAGGGCGTGGGATACGCGCTCGGCAAGCTCGGTGCCATCCCGAACGTCTACAACTATGTCGACGCCGGGCACTACGGCTGGATCGGCTGGGACGACAACTTCACCGCCTCGGCCCAGCTGTTCAAGACGGCCGCCACCACCGCCGGCGCCTCCGTGGACGATGTCCACGGCTTCATCGTGAACACGGCCAACTTCGGGCCGGCGGTCGAGCCGTACTACTCCATCAGTGACTCCGTGAACGGCGCCTCGGTCCGTGAGTCGAAGTGGGTCGACTGGAACCGCTACGTCGACAACCAGGGCTTCGCCCAGGGCTTCCGCTCCGAGCTGGTCCGGCAGGGCTTCGACTCCGGCATCGGGATGCTGATCGACACCTCCCGCAGCGGCTGGGGCGGCTCCGACCGGCCCTCCGGCCCGGGTCCGAGCACCAGCCTGGACGCGTTCGTCGAGGGCAGCCGCGTGGATGGCCGTATCCACCAGGGCAACTGGTGCAACCAGGCCGGCGCCGGCCTCGGCGAGCGCCCGACCGCCGCTCCCGCCACCGGGATCGACGCGTATGTGTGGATGAAGCCCCCGGGTGAGTCCGACGGTTCGAGCTCGGAGATTCCGAACGACGAGGGCAAGGGCTTCGACCGCATGTGCGACCCGACCTACGAGGGCAATCCGCGCAACAACAACAACATGTCCGGTGCCCTGCCGAACGCACCGGTCTCCGGACACTGGTTCTCCGCCCAGTTCCAGGAGCTGATGGCGAACGCCTACCCGCCCCTGTGACCTGACCGCGTGACGCGGCCCGACCCGGTCCGACCGGGCCGGGAGCGTCCGCCCCCGGTCCGCTCCGACCACCGCACCACGACGCCGCCGGGGCCCGTCACCGCACGGGCCCCGGCGCACTACGCTTGATCACATGTGTGGACGGTACGCGGCCAGCAGAAGCCCGGAGGATCTCGCGACGATCTTCGACATCGAGCGCTGGGAGCCGTCCGAGGCGCTGCCCGCCGACTGGAACGTGGCCCCCACCAAAGAGGTGTACGCGGTCCTCGACCGCCCCCTCAAGGGCGGCGGCCCCGAGCCGGTGCGCCAGCTGCGGGTGCTGCGCTGGGGCCTGGTGCCCTCCTGGGCCAAGTCCCCGGAATCCGCCGCCAAGATGATCAACGCCCGCTCGGAGACCGTCCACGAGCGCGCCTCCTACCGCCGGGCCTTCGCCGCCCGCCGCTGCCTGCTCCCCGCCGACGGTTACTACGAATGGGCCACCGGTGGCGACGAGCGCGCCGAGGAGGAGAAGGGCAAACGCAAGCGGCAGCGCAAGCAGCCGTACTTCGTCACCCCGGCCGACGGCTCGGTGATGGCGCTGGCCGGACTGTACGAGTTCTGGCGCGACAGCACCCTTCCCGAGGACCATCCGCGCGCCTGGTGGGTGACCTGCACCGTGCTCACCACCGACGCGGAGGACACCCCGCTGGCGGACGCGCCGCAAGGGAACCCGCAGCCCGCGGGCCCTGCGGTGGGAGCCGCCGCGAAGGGGCCCAGGTCGCTGGCCGACATCCACCCCCGGATGCCGCTGATGCTGCTGCCCGACCGCTGGGACGCCTGGCTGGATCCCTCCCGCACCGACCCCGAGGACATCCGGGAGCTGCTGGCGCCGCCCCCGCCGGGCACGGTGCGTGCGTACCCGGTCACCACGGACGTCAGCAACGTACGGAACAACGGCCCCGAGCTGGTCGCCGCCCTTCCGGCCCCCGAGGAGGAGACGCTCTTCTGAGCCGGGGCGCGCGGCGCGCCGGGCCTCGCGAGGCCGTTCCTCCCACGTGAGCGTGATCACCGCGGCGCGCCGGAATGCGGCGCGCACCCGCCGTGTTGTGCCATGCGTACGGGCTGTACAGCACGCACGGCAGACGAGAGAGCGGAGACGTCCCCCATGGGATCCATCAGCTGCCCGACCCGACCGCGGCGGCCGGCCGCCGCCGAGGTGGACTGGGCGACGCTGGCACTGGCCTCCGACCGGTCCTCCCGACCGGCGGACGGGCCCTTCCGTCGTCTATCCTCCGAAACGGACGGGCCCATGCCCGGGTTCGTCGCCTTTCGGAAGGAGGAGGTGGGTCAGGTCACCGGTACGGACGATTCGTCGCGGGACGAGGCCGCGCGGGAGACGGACGCCGAGCGCAACGCGCGCTTCGAGCGGGACGCCCTGGGCTTCCTCGACCAGATGTACTCGGCCGCGCTGCGCATGACGCGCAACCCCGCCGATGCCGAGGACCTGGTGCAGGAGACCTACGCGAAGGCGTACGGCTCGTTCCACCAGTTCCGTGAGGGCACCAACCTCAAGGCGTGGATGTACCGCATCCTCACCAACACCTTCATCAACTCGTACCGCAAGAAGCAGCGGGAACCGCAGCGCAGCGCCGCCGAGGACATCGAGGACTGGCAGCTGGCGCGGGCGGAGTCGCACATGTCGACCGGGCTGCGCTCGGCCGAGTCGCAGGCGCTGGATCACCTGCCCGACTCCGACGTGAAGCAGGCGCTCCAGGCGATCCCGGAGGAATTCCGCATCGCCGTCTATCTCGCGGATGTCGAGGGCTTTGCCTACAAGGAGATCGCCGACATCATGGGTACCCCCATCGGCACGGTGATGTCCCGGCTGCACCGCGGCCGTCGGCAGCTGCGCGACATGCTCAGTGATTACGCCCGTGAGCGTGGCCTTGTCCCGGCCGGCACGGGCGGGGCACAGGAAGGCTCAGGCTCATGAGTGGCGACCCGTCGCGCCCCACGGACTGTTCGGAGGTCCTGGGTCATCTGTACGAGTATCTCGACAAGGAGATGCCCGATGTCGACTCCGTGAAGTTCCAGGAGCACATCGAGGAGTGCCGGCCGTGTCTGGCCGAGTACGGCCTCGAGGAGTCGGTGAAGAAGCTGGTCAAGCGCTGCTGCGGCCAGGATGAGGTACCCGCCGACCTGCGGGCCAAGGTGCTGGACCGGATCGATCTGATCAGGGGCACGGGCGCCGCCGGCTCGGTCGCGGGTACGGGGCAGCCGGGTGGGGCCACCGCTCCGCCGGCGTCGACCGCGGACTGACGCGCCCGCGCCGTGCGGCCCGTCCGCAGCACGGACCCCGGGGGCGCGTCCCTCGCGCCCTCCGCCCTACTTTCACTTCCTTCACCCCCCTTTCACTCGATCGGGTGAGTATGGCGGCGTTCTGCCAGGACTGACCCGCAAACTCCCCCCGCGTCCTCCGGCGCGCGCTCTATCCTCCCCGGGACACCCAGGGGAGGAGGACCACCATGCGGGAATTCGGGGAGGCCGTCGCGGCCCTGCCGTGGACCCAGTTCCTTCCGCTCGCCCTGCTCGGCGCCCTGTGCGCCTACCTGCCCCGCTGCCGCTTCCTGGGCCACCGCGTACCACGGGAGACCGGCGCCTACGGGGCACTGCTGTTCACCGGCGTGTTCCTGCTGCCCCCCGGTCTGGCCGCGCTCGCCCCACTGCCCGGCGCCCTGCTCGGCCACCGCCCCGCCGAGGGCAGGACCCGGCACGCCATCCGCCTCATGGTCACCGCCGCGGCCGCCGCGTACTGCTTCCGGCTGCTCACCGAAGGGCTGCTCGGCGACGCGCTGCCCGCCACCGGCGCCGACCCCGGGCACGCGCAGCCCGCCGCCGCGCCGCTCACCATCACGCTGCTGCCCGCCCTCATCGCCGTGCTCACCTGCGCCGCCGCCGACCGGGCGCTGGGCGGCAGCCGCAGCGCCGCCGCCATCCTGCTCGGGCACCTGCCCTACGGTCTGCTCGGCCTGCTCGCCGCCACCCTGTGGCACGCCGTCCCCGGGCCCGGACTGCTCGGCGCGCTCCCCGTGCTGGCCCCCGGCTACATCTGCTGCTGGATCATGGCCCGCTCCCGGCAACTGGACGCCGCGCACCGCGCCACCGTCGCCGCGCTCGTCCAGGCCGTCGACCTCAAGGACCGCTACACCCGCGGCCACAGCGAACGCGTCGGCCACGCCGCCGCCCTCATCGCCCGCGAACTCGGCCTGGACACGGAGCGTGTCCACGCCCTGCGCACCGCGGGCGCCCTGCACGACATCGGCAAACTCGCCGTGCCCACCCGCACCCTGCGCAAGGAGGGCCCGCTCAGCGACGAGGAATGGCACCAGATCCGCCGGCACCCCGAGCACGGCTACCGGATCGTGCGCGGCATCCGCGTCCTGGGCGAGGCCGTGGACGCCGCCCTCCACCACCACGAGAGCTACGACGGCAGCGGCTACCCGGCCGGGCTCGCGGGCCCGCGGATCCCCGAGGCCGCCCGGATCGTGGCGGTCGCCGACGCCTTCGACGCCATGACCTCCACCCGCAGCTACCGGCGCGCCCGCCCGGTGCCCGAGGCCCTCGCCGAACTGCGCCGCTGCGCCGGCACCCAGTTCGACCCGCGGATGGTGGCGGCCCTGGACACCGCCCTGGAACGGTACGGCTGGCCGTACACCGAGCCCCCGGCGCCCGAGGCGACGGGCCGGGACATCCCCGCCACCCGCTCCTGCGCCGACCGGCAGGTACCCGACGAGCAGCCGGGCGCGCGCGCATGAACGGGACCGCGTTACGGCTGCTGCGCGCCGACCCGCCCGCCGCCACCGCCCTGGCCGCGGCCGTGGCGGGCGGCGTCATCGCACTGGCCCTGGGCGCCGCGTACCTGCACTGGTGGGCGCTCCCGATCTCCTGCGTGCCGCTGCTGCTGACCACCCTCGTCTTCCACCGCTACGCGGTGGTCCGCGCCACCTACCGCCAGACGGTCACCGCGCTGGCCCTCGCCACCGAGGTCGCCGGCTACACCCCGCCCGGCCACGCGCAGCGGGTCGCCGCGCTCGCCCGCGCCACCGGCCGCGCGCTGCGGCTGCCCGGCCGCGAACTCACCGCACTGGAGTACGCCGCCCTGCTCCATGACATCGGACAGCTCTCCCTCTTCGAACCGCTGCCCGACGGAGCCACCACCGCCCTGCCGGCCGCCCGGCGCCGCGCCATCGCCGCGCTGGGGGCGGGGGTGGCCCGCGAGGCCGGGGCGGGGGAGAGCATCGCGCACACCCTGGAGCTGCAGGCCGAGCCGTACCGGGACCAGCCGATGGCGGCCCGCATCGTGCGCACGGCCAACGCGTACGCCGATCTGAGCCCCCCGGACCGCCCCGGCCCGGGGCAGGCCCTGAGCGCGCTGGAACGCGATACGGGCACGGAGTACGACCCCGAGGTCGTCCGGGCCCTGCAACAGATCGTCTCGCGCGGGACGGTCGGCTGACCCATGCTGTGAGCAGGCCTTGGCCCGTGCATGGTTGGATGCGGCCTAGGGCGGACAGGAGAACGACGACGTGCACACCACGAAGCGGGAATCGGGCAGGACATCGTGAGGATCTTCGGCAGGGTCCGGCAGCGGCCGTCCACCGACTGGCGGCTGGCCACCAACCGGGCTTTCACCCTCATCGACGACGGCCGTTACGAGGACGCCGGCGCGCTCCTCACCCGCGCCGCCGACCTGGAGCCATGGCTGTCCGAGTCCTGGTTCAACCTGGCGCTGCTGCACAAGTTCCGGCACGACTGGGAGCAGGCGCGCTCCGCCGGGCTGCGGGCCGTCGCGCTGCTGGAGCGGGACACCGGGGCCCCGGACTGGTGGAACGTCGGCATCGCCGCCACCGCCCTCCAGGACTGGCCACTGGCCCGCCGGGCGTGGCAGGCGTACGGGCTCGCCGTCCCCGGCGCGGGCACCGTCGCCGACGAACCGCTGGGCATGGACCTGGGCGGGGCGGCCGTACGGCTGTCCCCCGAGGGCGAGGCCGAGGTGGTGTGGGGCCGGCGGCTGGACCCGGCGCGGATCGAGGTGCAGAACATCCCGCTGCCGTCCTCCGGGCGGCGCTGGGGCGAGGTCGTGCTGCACGACGGCGTCCCGCACGGGGAGCGCAGCACCGGTGACGCGGTGTTCCCGGTTTTCGACGAGATAGAGCTGTGGGCGCCCTCGGCGATTCCCACCTGGGTGGTGCTGATCGAGGCCGCCTCGGCGCGGGACCGGGACGCCCTGGAGCGGCTGGCGGCGGACGCCGGGTACGCGGCGGAGGACTGGTCCTCCTCGGTTCGGCTGCTGTGCCGGGCCTGCTCCGAGTCCCGGATGCCCACCGAGGACGGTGACGGAGCGGTGCGGCACGACCCGCACGACCACAGCGTGCCGGGCAGCCCCGGGCCGCTGGGGCACGTGGCTCCGGACGGTCTGTGGACCCCGGAGCGCGAGTGCGGCCTGGCCGCGCCCGAGCCGCTGGTGCGCGGCCTGCTGGACGGCTGGGTCGCGGACAGCCCGGACACCCGGGAATGGCGGGACCTGGAAGAGGTCTGCTGAGGCTGTCCGGATCGGACCGTAAGCTGTAAGACATGACGCAAGAGATCGATCAGCGTGTGGATGAGTTCATCGATGACACGCAGGACTGCGAGGAGCGGGAGCAGGCGTACCGGGCGCGCGGCACCGCCCGCCCCATCACGGTCGTCGGGAACCCCGTACTGCACTCCGAGTGCCGGAACGTCACCGAGTTCGACGACGGTCTCGCGGCGCTGATCGACGACATGTTCGCCAGCCAGCGGGCTGCGGAGGGTGTCGGTCTCGCGGCGAACCAGATCGGTGTCGATCTGAAGGTGTTCGTGTACGACTGCCACGACGACGAGGGCGTGCGGCACGTCGGGGTGGTGTGCAACCCCGTCCTGGAGGAGCTGCCGGCCGAGTCGCGGGTGCTGGACGACAACAACGAGGGCTGTCTGTCCGTCCCGACCGCCTACGCGGAGCTGGCCCGCCCCGACTACGCGGTGGTCACCGGCCAGAACGCGGCGGGCGAGCCGATCCGCGTCCAGGGCACCGGCTACTTCGCGCGCTGCCTCCAGCACGAGACGGACCACCTTTACGGCCGCTTGTACATCGACCGCCTCTCCAAGCGGGAGCGGAAGAAGGCCCTGAAGATGATGGAGGAGGGGACCCCCCGCTACGAGACGGTCCCCAACGCCTGACCTTCCCCACCAAGCGCACCCCCTGAGGGGCGGACCGACCCCCGGTCCGCCCCTCAGGCGTAGTCGCAGCGCTGGTACTCCTTGACGCCTTCGACGTAGCTGCGGGCGAAGGCTTCGATGGCGTCTTTACGCTCTTCGTCGTCGTCGATGGGGGTGTCGAAGAGTGCAGCGCGGAGCCGGCGGCGAATCCGTCGTTGCTGAGCGCCGCGGCGGCGGAGTAGGTGGTGCCGGAGGCCTGGGGGCCCGCCGTGAGAATGCGGGACAGCGCGTGAGCGTCCTCGCCCATGGCCCGCAACTCCTCGGGACTGACCACCAGGTCTGCCTGTGGCTGATCCCAGTCCTGCATGGTCTCACCGTCCGGCACCACAGTGCTGTTCAGCCGGGTCGACGCGGAGTTTTCTGGTATGGACATGACCCCCCCCGCTTGTTGATGTCCGGATACACACGGTAGCAACCTGTTGATCAGGGGCAGCAGGCGGTAAGTATCCTGTTCTGGTATGCACTTGGCCGGGAGGGGAACGGGGAAGGCCGACGATGCAATTCGAGGACCTGGAGAACGCGTCGCACGAACAACTCGCTGCGCTGCTGGCCGGGGCGAACCCGGACGCGTTGATTCAGCGCGGGGACACGCTCCAGAACGCAGCCCGGGCAGTGTCCCAGGTGGGCGCGGCGGTCGCCCACCACATGCGGAACCTGGAGTGGGAAGGCGAGTCCGCGACGGCGCTGCGGGAGTGGGTGACCCGCTTCGAGCAGGATTCCGACCACTTCAAGAGCTACACCAAGGTCATCGGCCAGGCGATGAAGGGAGCCGGCCACGCGCTGAAGGAAGCGGTCAGCAGCATGCCGCCGGTTCCTGCGGACACAGCGCTTCCGGACTCCGCCTCGCAGCAGGCATTCGGTGCCTACCTGGGTCCCGCTTCGACGAGCGAGAATGAGCAACTGCGCCAGGAAGCGATCGGTGTCATCTCCCGGGTGGGGCAGGTGTACCAGGTCGCGGCGACGACGATCAGGATTCTGCCGGAGCCTCGATTCGTCCCCCTGGATAGGGAAGGCATCGTCGGCCCTGATCAGCCAGCCCTTACCGGGCAGCCACATGGTGGCGAAACGCACCGGTCCATGCCGCCGGTGGCCGGTGCGGCGTCACGTCCGGAGACGCCTTTCCCTGAGCCGGGTCGTGTGTCACAGGCGTCCCTGAGAGTTCCTACAACGCCTACAGCGCCGGTCCTGGGTGTTGAGGGTGGTGGTGTGGGGACGTCGTTGGATTCGGTGGGGGTGGTGCCGAATGGTGGGGTTCCTCCGGTGGCTCCTTCGGCGCCTCCTGCTCCGGTGGTGGAGCGTCCTGTGGGTGGTGGGCCTGTGCAGCAGCCGGTAGTGGGGCCGGTGCCTGGGTGGCCGTCATCGGCCCGGCCTGGTCAGGGGCCTGGCCGTGGGGGTGGGGGTCAGGTGCCGCCGGTGCGTGGCCCGGGTCTGCGTCCGGGTGAAACGCCTCCGGTGCGGCCCGCTGGTCCGCCGTCCGGTCCGGGTTCACAGCCGCCTGTCGGCCGGCCTGCCGGGCCCGGGATGCCCGGTGGGCAGCAGCCTCCCGTGGGCCGCCCGCCCACGGGCGGTGGCGGCCCCGGTGGGGGCAACCCCTGGGGTAGGGCGAACAACTACGGCCTCCTCGGAGGCAAACCGGTACCGAACGCGAAACCCACCGTGGCATCACGTATCCCGCCCGGTGGGGTGATCCAGCCCGGTATGAACGCCGCCAACTCCCGCCTCACCCCGACCAAGGGCGACCAGCCCAACGCGCCGCGTGGCACGTATGGGAAGGCGACGGTCGATGGACGGCCGGCCACCGGTCGTGGGGAGCGCGGGCGGTCGCTGCCCAAACCCACGGGTGTGATCGGGCTGCCCGGCCAGGGTCGCAAGAACGGCAAGAAGAAGAAAAAGAAGAACGAGAGCAAGGACGACAGGCAGCAGCCATGACCCCCACCCGCCGGGCCCTCGCCACCACCCTTGCCCTCACAGCAGCCCTGGCCACCGCACCCACTACCGCACGGGCAGCCGACACCCCCCAACACCCCTGGTACTTCGACACCCTCCGCGTCGAAGAAATGTGGGAACACACCACCGGCGAAGGCATCACCGTCGCCGTCATCGACACCGGAGTAGATGCCACGCTCCCTGAACTCCAAGGCCAAGTCCTCGACGGCACCGATGTCATGAGAGATGCCAGGGGATCCCACGCGGATGGGGACGGGCACGGGACCGACATGGCTTCCTTGATCGCTGGATCAGGGGGGAACGGAGTACAGGGGTTGGCCCCGGGGGCAAAAATCCTCCCCATTCGCGCCAGTACCAATCAACTTGATTTTGATGGAGGAGATCGTTGGGCCGAGGCCATCGACTTCGCGGTGGCCGAGGGCGCCCAGATCATCAACATATCGCTGGCAGCCACGGACAACGGAACTGCGGCCACCAGCATGGGTGATTCCATTGCTGAGGCAACACGTCAAGGGGTCTTGATCTTTGCTGGCACCGGAAACGACGGTGACACTTACAACACGGCCAAGTTCCCGGCGGCTCTCGACGGAATCGTGGGAGTTGGAGCCGTGAACAGTGATGGCGCGCGAGAGGGATACTCGACTCACGGCTCTCAGGTCGCCATCGCAGCCCCGGGCGGCAACGTCCCTGGCCATTGCGGTGGTCCTGCCAGCCCGGCTTGTATCCGTGAGGAGGGTGGTACCAGTTCCGCCACGGCTCTCGCCTCCGCCTCCGCCGCGTTGATTTGGTCGCAGCACCCCGACTGGACCAAGAACCAGGTCCTGCGCGTGATGCTCAACACCGCCGAGCGGTCCGATGACCAGCGGCGGGATGACTACACCGGGTACGGCATCGTCCGGCCCGACCGCGTCGTCATCGACGGGGAAGGCGACCCGGGAGACCCCGACAGCCCGCCCATCTTCCGCGACTGGGAGGCCGCCCTCGACCCGGCCGCCACTCCTGCTCCCGAACCGGAGGCGGGGACGGAACCCGAAACCGACGCCGACGCCGGCACCGAGCCTGCCCCAGGACCGGAGGCGGAAGCCGCCACCGGTGAGAACAGCGGCCCGCTGCCGTGGATCCTCGGCGGCACCGCCGCCGTCCTGGTCGTCGCCGTGACCGGGTGGGCGGTGATCCGGCGGCGGTCAGCGTCCGCGGGGGCGTAAGGAGTCGGTCCTGGTGGCCGTGACGAAGGACTGCCAGGACGCCGCGGGCAGCAGCAACGTGGCGCAGGTGCGCGCCTTCGTGTCGCGTACGGCTTGGAGGCCGGTCGGCAGGGGGGCGTGTTCCAGGCAGTTGTTGCCCGTGCTGCTGTAGCTGCTGATGTGCCATCGCGCGCTCATCATGGGTCTGCTCCTCTCGGATGATGAGATGAGTCCTCATCCGAGAGGAGCAGCCGGAGCGAGCACAAACCGTCTTGTGGTGCGGCGATCAATTAACGCCAGACGGCCTCTTGTATACGAAAGTGCCGGTCCGGCGCTTTCGTATCCGGATCAGAAGTCGTCGTCGAACGACACGTTCCCCTCGACCGCCACCTGGTAGGCGGAGGCCCGGCGCTCGAAGAAGTTGGTCAGTTCCTGGACGTCCTGGAGCTCCATGAACGCGAACGGGTTCTCCGAGCCGAACACCGGCTTGATCCCGAGCCGCAGCAGCCGCTGGTCGGCGACGCACTCCAGGTACTGGCGCATCGACTCGGTGTTCATGCCCGGCAGGCCGTCGCCGCACAGGTCCCGCGCGAACTGGAGTTCCGCCTCGACGGCTTCCTTCAGCATGTCGGTGACCTGGCGCTCCAGCTCGTCGTCGAAGAGCTCGGGCTCCTCCCGGCGCACCGTGTCGACGACCTCGAACGCGAAGTTCATGTGCATGGTCTCGTCGCGGAACACCCAGTTGGTGCCCGTCGCCAGGCCGTGCAGCAGACCGCGCGAGCGGAACCAGTACACGTAGGCGAACGCCCCGTAGAAGAACAGCCCTTCGATGCAGGCCGCGAAGCAGATCAGGTTCAGCAGGAAGCGCCGGCGGTCGGCCTGGTTCTCCAGCCGGTCGATGTTCTCCACCGAGTCCATCCAGCGGAAGCAGAACTGCGCCTTCTCCCGGATGGACGGGATGTTCTCGACCGCGGCGAAGGCTTCGGCCCGGTCGTCCGGGTCGGGCAGGTACGTGTCCAGCAGCGTCAGATAGAACTGGACATGCACCGCCTCCTCGAACAGCTGCCGCGACAGGTACAGCCGCGCCTCGGGGGAGTTGATGTGCTTGTAGAGCGTGAGGACCAGGTTGTTGGCCACGATCGAGTCGCCCGTGGCGAAGAACGCCACCAGCCGGCCGATCATGTGCTGCTCGCCCGGCGACAGCTTCGCCAGGTCCGCGACGTCCGAGTGGAGGTCGACCTCTTCCACGGTCCAGGTGTTCTTGATGGCGTCCCGGTACCGCTCGTAGAAGTCCGGGTAGCGCATCGGCCGCAGGGTCAGTTCGAAGCCCGGGTCGAGCAGGTTCTTCGTCTTCTGTGCCTCGGTGGTCATTACTGGCATGCCTCGCAGGACTCGGGGTTCTCCAGGGAGCAGGCGACGGCGTCGGCTTCGGTGACGGCGGCCGGCTGCTGCTGCTGCACGGGGATGGTGGGGGCGGGCGCGGTGGCCGCGGCGGAGCCGCCGCGCGCCGACGCCGCGATCCGGGTGGCGGGGCGGGACCGCAGGTAGTACGTGGTCTTCAGGCCGCTCTTCCACGCGTACGCGTACATCGAGCTGAGCTTGCCGATGGTCGGCGAGGCCATGAACAGGTTCAGGGACTGCGCCTGGTCGATGAAGGGGGTACGGGCGGCAGCCATGTCGATCAGCGCCCGCTGCGGCAGCTCCCACGCCGTGCGGTACAGGTCGCGTACCTCGGCCGGCAGCGACGCGATCCCGTCGATGGAGCCGTTCGCCTCGCGCAGCGCGGCCCGGGTCGCCTCGTTCCACAGGCCCAGCCGCTTCAGCTCCTCGACCAGGTAGGTGTTGACCTGGAGGAACTCGCCGCTGAGCGTCTCGCGCTTGAACAGGTTGGACACCTGCGGCTCGATGCACTCGTACACGCCGGCGATCGAGGCGATGGTGGCGGTCGGCGCGATCGCCAGCAGCAGCGAGTTGCGCATGCCGGTGCCGGCGATGCGGGTACGCAGCGCCTCCCACCGCTCCGGCCAGGTCACCTGGGCGTCGGCGTAGTGGTCGGGGTGCAGGACGCCGCGCGCGGTCCGGGTCTTCTCCCAGTTCTCGAACGGGCCGTGCCGCTCCGCCAGATCTGCGGAGGTCTCGTACGCGGCCAGCATGATCCGCTCGGAGATCCGGGTGGACAGCGCCTTCGCCTCGGGGGAGTCGAAGGGCAGCCGCAGCCGGAAGAAGACGTCCTGGAGACCCATCAGGCCCAGCCCGACCGGCCGCCAGCGGCTGTTGGAGGCGGCGGCCTCCTTCGTCGGGTAGAAGTTGATGTCCACCACGCGGTCCAGGAAGGTCACGGCCGTGCGCACGGTGGCGTCGATCCGCTCCCAGTCCATGTCACCGTCGGCGCCCAGGTGCGCGGCCAGGTTGATGGAGCCGAGGTTGCACACGGCGGTCTCGCCGTCGTCCGTGACCTCGATGATCTCGGTGCACAGGTTCGAGGAGTGCACGATCGAGCCGGCCTCGGCCGTCTGGTTGGCGGTACGGTTCGCGGCGTCCTTGAACGTCATCCAGCCGTTGCCGGTCTGCGCAAGGGTCCGCATCATCCGCGCGTACAGCTGCCGGGCGGGCACCCGCTTGGCGGCGCGGCCCTCGGCCTCCGCCTTGCGGTAGGCGGCGTCGAACGCGTCGCCCCACAGGTCCACCAGCTCGGGCACCTCGGACGGCGAGAACAGCGACCACTCGGCGTCGGCCTCCACCCGGCGCATGAACTCGTCCGGGATCCAGTGCGCCAGGTTCAGGTTGTGGGTGCGGCGCGCCTCTTCACCGGTGTTGTCCCGCAGCTCCAGGAACTCCTCCAGGTCGGCGTGCCAGCTCTCCAGGTACACGCAGGCCGCGCCCTTGCGCCGGCCGCCCTGGTTGACGGCGGCGACCGAGGAGTCCAGGGTGCGCAGGAACGGCACGATGCCGTTCGACTTGCCGTTGGTGCCGCGGATCAGCGAGCCCCTGGCCCGGATGCGGGAGTAGGACAGGCCGATGCCGCCGGCGTGCTTGGAGAGCCGCGCGACCTGGTGGTAGCGCTCGTAGATGGAGTCCAGCTCGTCCAGCGGCGAGTCCAGCAGGTAGCAGGAGGACATCTGCGGGTGCCGGGTGCCGGAGTTGAACAGGGTGGGGGAGGACGGCAGATAGGCGAGCGAGCTGGTCAGCCCGTACAGCCGTGCCACCTCCTCCAGGGCGCGCTCGGAGCGGTCCTCGGCGAGGCCGCAGGCCACCCGGAGCAGGAAGTGCTGAGGGGTCTCGATCACCTTGCGGGTGTGCGGGTGGCGCAGCAGGTAGCGGGACTCGACGGTGCGCAGTCCGAAGTAGCCGAACCGGTCATCCGCGCCGTCCGCGATCGCCTGCTCCACCAGGGCGTTCAGCCGTTCCGCGTGGAGTTCGACGAACTCGGCGGTGGTGTCGGCGATCAGGCCCTCGCGCTGCCCGGCGGCGATCGAGTCGGAGAAGGTGACCGCGCCCTGCCCGGCGGCTTCCTCGCGCACGGCGAGGGTGAGCAATCGGGCGGCGAGCCGCGAGTACTCGGGCTCCTCGCCGATGAGGCCGGCGGCGGCCTCGATGGCGAGCGAGCGGAGTTCGGCCGCGTCGGAGTCGGCCTGCCGGCCGCGGATCACGGCCGCCGTGACCCGCGCGGGGTCGGTGGCGGGCAGATCGGCGGTGAGGTCGCTCACGGTGCGCAGCAGTTCGGCTGAGGCCGGCTCCGCTGGGGCGACGGGTGCGATGGTCACGCGATGCTCTCCCTCATATCGCAGGGACACCTTCAGGGGCTACGCACGACGGGCGCATGCGGGCATACGTGTAGCAAGGCAAAGGCTCACATGACGTATACCGCGCAGCGTCCACCGGCCCAGCCCACGAGGCCCGGACGTTCTCGATACTGACGGCAGGTGTTCGGACTCATGACGGACCATCTGAAATCAGCCCATCACATACCGTTGCGGGACAGTTCCGGAATCACACCGGATTCCCCTGCGACGACAGCGAGCACGAGCATACATCTAGTGCCGAGGGAAGCGAGCACCACCATATGTAGTGTTCGTCGTCATACTTACGGTCACAGCTCACGTGCGAACACGTGAAGTGTGACTCCCGGGAACGGGTCCCGGTCGCGCTCCGGGGCCCGAACGAAGCCGAGCCGCCCGTAGAGTCTGTGCGCTGTGTGCATCTGCGACGAACCGGAGATGACGACACGCCGTTTCCCGGCCGGGCGCGCCCGGCTCGGACACTCCCGCACCAGCGCCTCGCCGACCCCCCCGGCCGCGCGCCTCGCTCCGTACGGCCAGCAGCCGGAACTCGGCCTCCTCGGGGGCGACGGCGATGTCGACGTAGGGCCCGGCGTCCGGGACGAGGGTGAGGGAGCCGAGCGGTGTGCCGTCGGCGTCCGATGCCACCGGGCGGGGTGGGACGCGTCAGCAGCAGCCGGCGCCGGCGCCCGGCTCGGAGGCCCTGGCGTCCATCCGCATCCGTTCGAACTCGCGCCGGCTCAGCACCCGTACCGTCGGGTCCTGGGCCCGGGCGCGGGCCGTGTAACGGTCGTAGGCGCTCTCGCCGGTGACCTCCCGCACGTACCAGCGCAGCCAGCCGCCGACCCGGCGCGCGGTACGGGCCACCGTGGTGGTCCGTACCGCGCCGGTCGTACCGTCCGTCGCGGTCATTCCCTGGCCCCTTCGGGGGTGCGCTCGCCGCCCGCCTCGCCGTCCCTGGCGGCCGGGATGCCGCCCTCGGGCCCGAGCCCGGCGGCCACCAGTTCGGCCTTCTCCTCCTTGGTGGCGATCAGCCCGGCGGGGGCGATCAGCCGGGACTCCACGAACGGGGCCTCCTGGAGGGAGACCGAGCCCGGGTCGCGCAGCGCCTTGGCGATCATCCGTGCGGCGTCGGCGAAGACCACCAGGACGAGGACCGCCAGCAGCCCGGTGATGGCGGCGGTGATGGTGGCGTTGTTCACGATGGTCTGCATGTCGGACATGTCCTTGGCGCCCGGCAGCAGTTGTCCGGCGTCGATTCCGTCCTGGTACTGCGAGCGGCGGGCGAGGAAGCCCACCGCCGGGTCGGCGGAGAACACCTTCTGCCAGCTCGCGGTCAGCGTCACGATCGAGATCCACACCAGCGGCACCCCGGTCACCCACGCGTAGCGGGAGCGGCCGCCCTTGACCAGCAGCACCGTGCAGATGGCCAGGGCGATGGCCGCCAGCAGCTGGTTGGCGATGCCGAAGACCGGGAAGAGGGTGTTGATGCCGCCGAGCGGATCGTGCACGCCGATCCACAGCAGCCCGCCCCACAGGCCGACCACCAGCGCGCCGGTGATCCAGATCCCGGGCCACCAGTGGGTGGAACGGAATTTCGCCAGGCGCGGGTGCATGCCACCGATGGCGTCCTGAAGAATGAAGCGGCCCACCCGGGTTCCGGCGTCGATCGCGGTGAGGATGAAGAGCGCCTCGAACATGATCGCGAAGTGATACCAGAAGGACATCATCGCTTCGCCGCCGAGGATGTCGGCCAGAATCGCGGCGAGGCCGAGCGCCAGGGTCGGCGCCCCTCCGGTCCTGGAGAGCAGTGAGCCCTCCTCCACCGATGCGGCCGCCGCCGTCAATTGGTCCGGGGTGACGGTGAATCCCCACGACGTGATGATCTCGGACGCCGACTGGACGGTGTCCCCGATGACCGCGGGCGGGGCGTTCATCGCGAAATAGATGCCCGGATCCAGCACACAGGCCGCGGTGATCGCCATGACCGCGACGGAGGATTCCATCAGCATCGCGCCGTAGCCGATGGTGCGTACCTGGGTCTCCTTCTGAATCATCTTCGGAGTGGTTCCCGAGGAGATCAGCGCGTGGAATCCGGAGAGGGCACCGCAGGCGATGGTGATGAAGACGAAGGGGAACAGCGAGCCCGCGAACACCGGGCCCTCACCGTTGGAGGCGAAGTCCGTGATCGCGTCCATCTTCAGGCCGGGCAGCGTGATGATGATCGCCGCCGCCAGCAGCCCGATCGTGCCGATCTTCATAAAGGTCGACAGATAGTCCCGTGGGACCAGCAGCAGCCACACCGGGACGACGGAGGCGGCGAATCCGTACACCGCCAGCCAGATCACCAGGGTGCCCGGCTCCAGGGTGAAGGTCTCGCCCAGCGAGGAATTCGCCACCCAGCGGCCGGCCACGATGACGAACATCAGCAGCGAGACGCCGATGACGGTGACCTCGGCGACCTTTCCGGGCCGCAGATAGCGCAGGTAGAAACCCATGAACAGCGCGATCGGAATGGTCATCCCGACCGAGAAGGTGCCCCAGGCGGACTCGGCGAGGGCGTTCAGCACCACCAGGGCCAGTACCGCCAGCAGAATGATCATGATCGTGAAGATCGCGATCACCGCCGCGACGCCGCCCACCGGGCCGATCTCCTCGCGCGCGATCTGGCCCAGCGACTTGCCGTCGCGCCGGGTGGAGGCGAACAGCACCACCATGTCCTGCACCGCGCCGGCGAAGATCACCCCGACCACGATCCAGATGGTGCCCGGCAGGTAGCCCATCTGGGCGGCCAGCACCGGACCCACCAGCGGGCCGGCGCCCGAGATGCCCGCGAAGTGATGGCCCAGCAGCACCCGGCGGTCGGTGGGGTGGTAGTCGAGCCCGTCGTTGTGCCGCTCCGCCGGAGTGGCCCGCCGCTTGTCGACCCCCAGCGCCCGGTGCGCGATGAAACGCGAGTAGAACCGGTAGCCGATGGCGTACGAGCCGAGCGCCGCCGCCACCATCCAGGCCGCCGACACCTCCTCGCCGCGCGAGAGCGCCAGCATGGCCCAGCCGCAGGCGGCCACCAGGGACACCAGGGTCCAGATGACGACCGTACGGGGTCGTGCCTGCCGTAGTTGTCGCACCACCGTCGTGCCTCCCTGCGCCGCCGTGCCGGTCGTCATCGCCCGACAGAGGGCGAATCTAGGGCAGCGGCGGCCGGATGACCATGGGGCGGTGGCGGATTGAGGAGCGTCTTCACCGACTCATCGCGTCGTGATCATGAACTCATGACGCGGACGATGCCGCCGGAGGGGCGGGGGAGGGCGGTGCGGGCCGCTCCAGATTGGCGACGAACTTGTAGCGGTCGCCCCGGTAGACCGAGCGCACCCACTCCACCGGCTCCCCGTCCGTGGCGAAGGAGTGCCGCGACAGCATCAGCATCGGCAGCCCCACATCGGTGCCCAGCAGCCCCGCCTCGCGTGGATTGGCCAGCGAGGTCTCGATGGTCTCCTCGGCGCGCGCCAGGTGCACCCCGTACACCTCGGCCAGCGCCGTGTACAGCGAGGTGAAGCGCACCAGGGAGCGGCGCAGCGCGGGGAACCGCTCCTGGGACAGGTGGGTGGTCTCCAGTGCCATCGGCTCGCCGCTGGCCAGCCGCAGCCGCTCGATGCGCAGCACCCGGCCGCCCTCGGGCAGGCCGAGCAGCCGGGACAGCCGTTCGTCGGCGGTGACGTAGCCGATGTCGAGCAGCTGGGAGGTGGGTTCCAGGCCCTGGGCGCGCATGTCCTCGGTGTAGGAGGTGAGTTGCAGAGCCTGGGAGACCTTGGGCTTGGCCACGAAGGTGCCCTTGCCCTGGATGCGCTCCAGCCGTCCCTCGACGACCAGTTCCTGCAGGGCCTGGCGCACGGTGGTGCGGGAGGTGTCGAACTCGATCGCGAGGGATCGCTCCGGCGGCACCGGGGTGCCAGGTGGCAGGGTCTCGGTCATCCGCAGCAGATGCCGCTTGAGCCGGTAGTACTTGGGGACCCGCGCGGTACGGTTCCGGTCGGTGCCCTCGGTTCCGGCGGCCGGTGCCGTGCTTCCTTCGCCCGCCATGGCCCGTCCTTCCCCGTAGTGGTGCGGTGCTGTCACCGGCTCCTCCGTTTTTCGCAGCTGACATCGTGGCACGGCCCGAACAGACGCGGTGTCGGCGGACAGGTGTCGGTCCGATAACGGACGGACGAGGCCCGCTTGTGGACCCTTGACACCTCTCCTTGGTCTAGTCCAGGCTCCGTGCAACTGGTCTACACCTCTTGTTCCTTCACTACTAACCACCGCTCCCGGCACGGGTGTCAAGGGGCGGATGCCCCGAGGAGGGTCACGTGAAGCGCACGCTGATGGCCGCCGTATCGGTGACGGCGATGACCGCCGCACTGGCCGCCTGCGGCACCGGCGACGACGGCAGCGGTTCGAGCGGCGGGGGCGGCTCGTCCGACTCCCTGACCGTTTGGCTGATGGACGGATCCGCGCCCGAGTCGTGGGTGACCGAGCTCAATCAGGCGTTCGAGGCCGAGCACGGCGTCAAGGTCAACGTTCAGATCCAGCAGTGGGACGGCATCCAGGAACGCCTCACCACCGCCCTCTCCGAGGACGGCACGGTGGACGTGATGGAGATCGGCAACACCCAGACGGTCGGCTACGCCAACACCGGCGGCCTGGCCGAGCTGGACGCCTTCGCCGACCAGCCGTGGAACCAGAACATGCTGGCCGCCGCCGAGGTCGACGACACCCTGTACGCCGTGCCCTGGTACGGCGCCAACCGGGTGGTCATCTACGACAAGAAGATCTGGGAGGAGGCCGGCGCCGAGGTCCCCACCACCCGGGACGAGTGGGTCACCGCCCTGGAGACGATCCGGGACAACACCGACGCCGAGCCGATCTACCTGCCCGGCCAGAGCTACTACGTGCTCGGCGGCTTCATCGCGGACGAGGGCGGGAGCTTCGCCGTCGAGGACGGCGACGCCTGGAAGGGCTCGCTGAACACCCCCGAGGGCCAGGCCGGCATGGACTTCTACGCCGAGCTCCAGTCCTTCTCGAACTCGCCCAAGGACAACGACGAGGCCTCGCCCCAGCAGTCCATCGACGTCGTGCCGGGCGGCAACGTGGCCTCGTGGATCGGTCTGGGCTGGGAGGCGAACGGCGCCATCACCGCCATCGAGGGCGAGGACGGCTCGAAGGGAGAGGCCGACTTCGGCTACTTCCCGGTCCCCGGCAAGACCGCCGACCAGCTCGGCCACGTCTTCCTGGGCGGCTCCAACCTGGCGCTCAACCAGCGCGCCGGCAACCCGGAGGCGGCCGAGGAGTGGCTGACCCTGGCCACCTCCCAGGAGTGGGCCCAGAAGTTCGTCGACGCCCAGAACGGCGGCGTGGTGCCCAACCGCACCGATGTGACCGCCAGCCCGGAGGCCGGTTCCTTCGCCGAGGCCATGGTCGCCTCCGCCGATGTCGGTTTTCTTCCGCCGCTGACCACCGGATGGGCCAACGTGGAAACCGTCCCCAATCCGATCAAGGAATTGATGACCAAGTCGCTCAACGGTGACGACTACGCCTCCGCCGCCGAGGCGGCCGACGCGGAGATCACCACCCGCATCAACCGCGAGTAGTCAGCCCGGCGGCGGCCCTCCCAGCGAAGGATGAGGAAAGACACACCATGTTGACCGTGGACACCGAGGAACCCGGTCCCGGCTCGGCGGTGAAGACCGCCGGCCGGACCGGCCGGCGGTTCGCGCCGCCCGGCGGCTGGCTGCCGTATCTGCTCATCACGCCCGCCGTGCTGGCGATCGCGGGCATCCTCGGTTACGCCCTGGTGCGCAACCTCCTCATCTCCTTCCAGGAGTTCGGCCGCCGCCAGCTGATCTCCCACACCACCGAGTGGTCGGGCCTGGAGAACTACCGCCGGGTCCTGGAGGACGAGCGCTTCTGGGCCTCCCTGGTGCGCACCTTCGTCTTCATGGCGGCCAACGTGGTGCTGATCATGGCCATCGGCACGCTCATCGGGATGCTGCTGTACCGGCTCGGCAAGCCCATGCGGCTGGTGCTGTCCATCGCCCTGGTGGCGGCCTGGGCGATGCCGGTGATCGCCAGCACCACCGTCTTCCGCTGGCTGTTCGACACTCAGTTCGGGGTGGCCAACTGGGCGATGCGCAGTCTGGGCTTCTCCGGCTACGAGCAGCACAACTGGTTCGGCAGCGGCTTCTCCACGCTGGCCATCGTCACGCTGCTGATCGTGTGGGCCTCGGTGCCCTTCGTGGCGCTCAACCTGTACGCCGGACTCACCACCATCAGCGGTGAGATCTACGAGGCGGCCCGCATGGACGGCGCCTCGGGCCCCCGGATCTTCTGGTCCATCACGGCCCCGATCATGCGGCCGTTCTTCCTCATCACCACCTTCCTGGAGATCATCTGGGTCTTCAAGGCGTTCACCCAGATCTACGCGCTGAACGCCGGCGGCCCCAGCCGGGAGTCCGAGACCCTGCCGGTCATGGCCTACATCGAGGGCATGGGCCAGAACCAGTACGGCACGGCGGCGGCCATCTCCGTGCTCACGCTGATCATCCTGCTGGTCGCCCTGTCCTTCTACTTCCGCCTGATCCTCAAGCAGGAGAAGGAGCCGCAGTCATGAGCGCCACTGCCACCAACGACGGAGTCGCGCAGGCCCCGGCAGCCGGGCGCCCCGCGGTACGGGCCAACGCCTCCGCCCGCGCCCGCCGCGCCAAGCGGCTGAGCCGGGCCGGGCTCAACGCGGTGGCCCTCATGCTCACCGTGGTGTTCCTCTTCCCGGTGTACTGGATGTTCTCCACCTCCTTCAAGAGCAACTCCCAGGTGCTCGTGAAGGACCCGGTCTTCTTCTTCACCCCGACCTTCGAGCACTACACCACCGCCACCGGCGTGGACCTGTTCTGGACCTATGTGCGCAACAGCCTGGTGGTGACGCTCGCCGCCGTGTTCCTGGCCCTGCTCGTGGCGCTGGCCGCCAGCTACGCGATCGCCCGGCTGAACTTCCGCGGCCGGCGCGGCATGGTCCTCGTGGTGATGATGGCCCAGATGGCCCCCTGGGAAATCCTGATCATCGTGATGTACCTGAACGCCCGGGACGCCCAGGCGCTCAACAGCCTGGTCACCCTGACCGTCATCTACTTCGTGATGGCGCTGCCCTTCACCATCTGGACGCTGCGCGGCTTCATCGCCGCCGTGCCCAAGGAGCTGGAGGAAGCGGCCCTGATCGACGGCTGCAGCCGCACCCAGGCGTTCCTGCGGATCATCTTCCCGCTGCTGGCCCCCGGACTGATGGCCACCTCGCTCTTCGGATTCATCATGGCGTGGAACGAGTACGCCATGGTCCTGGTGCTCAACAAGGCCCCCGACATGGCCACCCTGCCGCTGTGGCTCACCCAGTTCCAGACCAACTTCGGCAACGACTGGGGCGCCACCATGGCCGCATCCTCCCTGTTCACCGTCCCCGTGCTGATTGTCTTTGTCATCCTCCAGCGAAGGGTCACCGGCGGTCTGTCCGCGGGTGCCGTGAAGGGATAGCACCCGCGATGACCACCGCCCACCACGCCACCGACACCCTCACCCGGGACGCCCTGGCCGTTCTCCAGCCCACCTTCGCCGGGACCACCCGGGCGCCGGACTGGCTGCTGCGGCAGCTGGAGAACGGCATGACCGGGGTCGGGATCTTCGGCCGCAACGTGCAGAGCACGGAACAGCTGGCCGCCCTCACCGGACAGCTGCGCGCCGCCAACCCCGAGGTGCTGGTCGCCACGGACGAGGAGGCCGGCGACGTCACCCGCCTGGAGCTGATCGGCGGCTCCTCCTTCCCCGGCAACCTCGCCCTGGGCGCCGCCGATGACCTCGACCTCACCCGCGCGGTGGCCACCGCCATCGGCCACCGGCTCACCGAGTGCGGCATCTCCGTCAACTGGGCACCGTCGGCCGACATCAACACCGACCCCGGCAACCCGGTGATCGGGGTCCGCTCCTTCGGCCAGGACCCGGCCCTGGTCGCCCGGCACACCGTCGCCTTCGTCGAAGGGCTCCAGAGCACCGGCGTCGCCGCCTGCGTCAAGCACTTCCCCGGGCACGGCAACACCAGCGTCGACTCCCACCTGGCCATGCCGCGGATCGACATCGACCTCGACACCCTCCACTCCCGCGAACTGGTGCCCTTCAAGGCCGCCATCGCCGCCGGTACCCGCTGCGTGATGAGCGCCCACATCCTGCTGCCCGCCCTGGACCCGGACCGCCCGGGCACCCTCAGCCCCAGCGTGCTCGCCGGACTGCTGCGCGCCCCCGAGACGGAGGGCGGCCTCGGCTTCGACGGCGTCATCTACTCCGACGCCATCGAGATGAAGGCCATCGAAGCCGTGCACGGCCTGGCCCGCGGCTGCGCCCTCGCCGTCGCCGCCGGGGCCGACGCCATCTGCGTGGGCGGCACCCCCTCCGACGAGGCCGAGGTGCTGCGGCTGCGCGACGCCATCATCCAGGCGGTACGGGACGGGGAACTGTCCGAGGAACGGCTCCACGACGCCGCCGAACGCGTCCGCGCCCTGGGCCGCTGGACCGCCCGGGCCCGTGCCGAGGCCGCCGCCGAGCCCGCCGGACACTCCGGCCCGGCCCGCGACATCGGCCTGGCCGCGGCCCGCCGCGCCCTGCGGCTGACCCGCCCCGAGGGCAGCCCCGCACCCACCCCGCCGACTCTGGCCCCCTACGTGGCCTCCTTCCATCCCGTCGCCAACATCGCCGTGGGCCACCACACCCCCTGGGGCGTGGCCACCGAACTGGAACGGCTGCTGCCCGGCACCCGCTCCGCCGACCACACCGCCGACCAGGCCCAGGCCGCCGGGCCCGCAGCCCTGGCCGCCGGCATCCTGGAGGAGGCGGGGGAGCACCCAGTGGTCGCCGTGGTCCGCGACGCCCACCGGCACCCGTGGATGGCCGACACCCTGACCGCACTGCTCGCCGCCCGGCCCGACACCACCGTGGTGGAGATGGGCGTGCCCGAGTCCCCGCCCGCCGGGGCCCTGTACATCGCCACCCACGGCGCCGCCCGCGTCTGTGGCCGGGCCGCCGCCGAGGTCATCGCCGGGGCACCGGCGGGGGAGGACCGCGACCAGTGACCAGTGACCAGCCGGGCCGGATCATGGCCGGCGAAATGGCCCAGCAGCCCGACGTGCTGCGCCGCCTGCTGACCGAGGGCGCCCCCGCCATCCGGGAGACGGCCCGCGCGATCGCCGCCCGCCGCCCCCGCTTCGTCCTGTTGACCGCCCGGGGCACCTCCGACCACGCCGCGCTCTATGCCAAGTACCTCCTGGAGATCGAGCTGGGCAAGCCCTGCGGTCTCACCTCCATGTCCACCACGACCGCCTACGCGGCCACCCCCGATCTGACCGATGTCCTGGTCATCACGGTGAGCCAGTCCGGCGGCTCACCCGACCTGCTCGCCTCCACCCGTGCCGCCCGCGAGGCCGGGGCGATCACCCTCGCGGTGACCAACAACCCCTCCTCCCCGCTGGCCGCCGCCTCCGAGTTCCACATCGATGTGCTGGCCGGCCCCGAACAGGCTCTGCCGGCCACCAAGACCTACACCGCCGAACTGCTGGCGCTGTATCTCCTGGTGCAGGGGCTGCGCGACACCGACGGGACGGCTGCCGCCGCCGCGCTGCCCGAACTGGCCGAGCGGATCCTCCAGCGCCGCGCCGAGATCACCACGCTCGCCGCCCGCTACCGCTTCGCCGAGCGCATGGTGCTCACCTCGCGCGGCTACGGCTATCCCACGGCCAAGGAAGCCGCGCTGAAACTGATGGAGACCAGCTACATCCCGGCCCTGTCCTACTCGGGGGCGGATCTGCTGCACGGCCCGCTCGCCATGGTCGACAACATTTCCCCGGTGATCGCCATCGTCACCGACGGCAAGGGCGGCCAGGCGCTGCAACCGGTGCTCGACCGGCTGCGGGACCGGGGCGCCGATCTGATGGTGGTCGGCCCCAAGCCCCAGGTGGACGCCGCCTCGGCCGGCTTCGCCCTGGCCACCGAGGGGGTGCCGGAGAACCTCCAGCCCATCCTGGAGATCATCCCGCTCCAGATGCTCGCCCACGAGATCACCCTCGCCCGTGGCCAGGACCCGGATGCCCCGCGCGCCCTGGCGAAGGTCACCGAGACGAGCTGACCCGCCCCGCCTCCGGGGGTCACACCAGAGCGCCCCCGGAGGCGTCTATCCACTGCCCGGTCACCCAGCGGCTGTCGTCCGAGGCGAGGAAGCCGGCGATATCCGCTATGTCGTCGGCCTGCCCGACCCGGCCCAGCGCCGACCGTTGGGCCGTGGCCCGCCGGGCTCCCTCGTCGGAGCGCAGCCAGCCGGCATTCATATCGGTGTCCACGGCACCCGGCGCGATGGAGTTGACCGTGATCCCGCGCGGGCCCAGCTCTTGGGCCAGCACCGGGGTCAACTGGTCGAGGGCGCCCTTGGTCATGGAATAGGCAACAAGCCCCGGCATCCCCGCCGCCCCCGCCGTGAGAGTGGTGGACAGCGTGATGATCCGCCCGCCGTCCCGCAACCGGGACAGCGCGAGCTGCGCGATGAAGAACGGCGCCCGGGTGTTGACCGCGAACAGCCGGTCGTACTCCTCGGCCCCGGTGCCCTCGATCCCCCCGCCCGATCCGCTGATCCCGGCGTTGTTGACCAGGATGTCCACCCCGTCCGCCCGGGCGTCGAAGGCCGCCCACAGCGCCTCCGCGTCGCCCGCCACCCCCAGCTCGACGCCGAGGGTGAACGCGCTGCCGCCCGCCGCCTCGATCGCCGCGACCGTCTCCCGGGCCGCCGCCTCATCCCGTCCGTAGTGCACCGCGACGCGGGCGCCGTCCCGTGCGAGCCGCTCCGCCACCGCCCGCCCGATACCGCGGCTGCCGCCCGTGACCAGTGCCGTCTTCCCCGAGAGCGCGCGCATCTGCCGCCCCACCTTTCTCTAGCAGTCGCTACAGAAAGGAACGTAGCACGACTTTTGAAGCGCCCGCTATAGAATGAGGGCCATGGTCACCCGAACGCGTGGTCGGCCCCGCTCCTTCGACCGGGCCACCGCACTGGAACGCGCGCTCCTCTCCTTCTGGGAGCACGGTTACGACGCCACGTCCATCGCCGACCTCACCCGAACGATGGGCATCGGTGCCCCCAGCCTGTACGCGGCGTTCGGCGACAAGAAGACGCTGTTCGAGGAGGTCCTGCGGCTCTACACCGACCGGTACGGCTTCGTCCCGCAGGCGCTCGACGAGGAGGCCACCGCGTACGCCGCCATCGCCCGCGTCCTGCGGGAGGCCGCCGCCGAGTACACCGAGCCCGGACGCCCCGCCGGCTGCCTGATCCTCTCGGACACCGCCCAGGCCGACGCCTCCCGCGACGCCGCCCACGAGCTGCGGCTGCGCCGCGCGTGGACCCGTACCGTCCTGGGCCGCCGGCTCCGGGAGGGCGTCGCCGCCGGGGAGCTGCCCGCGGACACCGACACCGACGGGCTGGCCCGGTTCGTGCAGTCGGTGGTCATCGGCATGAGCCAGCAGGCACGCGAAGGGGCGAGCAGAGAAGAGCTGGAGGCAGTGGCGGAAGCGGCCCTGCGGGCCTGGCCGGCTGCCGGCGACCCGAAACCGTAACGGCGCGTGGGGCCGGCGGGCGAGGCGTCTCGCACCCAGGGCCGCGGCGCCTGAGAGGGACCCTCAACCCTCCCGGCACCGCAGCCCGGAGCGATCGCGGACCCGGGCGCCGTCAGGGCAGAGAGCACCGGGGCCTCGCGTCTGCCCTCCTGTGCGGGGAAGGCAGAGGCAAAAAAGGTTGCGGTCCGCTCCATTCTGACCGCACGTGTCGCGGGTGTCCATGCTCTGAACGCATTTCCTCTCCTCGTCGCCGTCATCTGCCCGTATACCGACGTTTCTTGATCGCGGCGGCGCACACGACGCGGTGCGCGCCGCCCGCCATCCGGACACCCGCCGGTAAGCTCCCCGTGTGCCCTCCATGAACGACCTCGTCCACCAGCACACCGATCTCGGGGAACGCGACCTCGAGTGGCTGCATCTGCTGGTCTCCGAATGGCAGCTGCTCTCGGACCTCTCCTTCGCGGACCTGGTCCTGTGGCTGCCCACCCGGGACGGCACCCGCTACGTCTCCGTCGCCCAGATGCGCCCCAACACCGGCCCCACCTCCTACCAGGACGACATGGTCGGCCACCTCGTCCCGCGCGGCCGCCGCCCGCTGCTGGACCTCGCGCACGACGAGGGCCGCATCGTCCGCGAGGGCGACCCCGAATGGCGCGAGGAGGTCCCGGTCCGGGTCGAGTCCATCCCGGTGCGGCACGACGGCCGGGTCCTGGGGGTCATCGCCCGCAACACCAACCTCCTCACCGTCCGCACCCCCAGCCGCCTCGAACTCACCTACCTGCAGAGCGCCTCCGACCTCGCCCAGATGATCGCCGGCGGCACCTTCCCCTACCCCGGCCAGCAGGTGGGCATGGACCGCGCCCCCCGGGTCGGCGACGGTTTCATGCGGCTGGACGCGGACGGCATCGTCCAGTACGCCAGCCCCAACGCGCTCTCCGCCTACCACCGCCTGGGCCTGGCCGCCGACCTCGTCGGCCTGCCGCTCGGGCCCACCACCGCCGAACTCGCGCCCACCCGGGGCCCGGTGGACGAGTCCCTGGTCAAGCTGGCCAGCGGCTACGCCCCCCGGGAGACCGAGATCGAGGGCAACGAGTGCGTGGTCCAGTTGCGCGCCATCCCGCTCAAGCCCAAGGGCGAGCACATCGGTTCGCTCATACTGCTGCGCGATGTGACCGAACTGCGCCGCCGCGAACGCGAACTCATCACCAAGGACGCCACCATCCGGGAGATCCACCACCGGGTGAAGAACAACCTCCAGACGGTCGCCGCCCTGCTGCGCCTGCAGGCCCGCCGCATCGGCGCCACCGGCGACGAGAACGCCCGGGCGGCCCTGGACGAGGCGGTGCGCCGGGTCGGCTCCATCGCCATCGTGCACGAGACCCTCTCGCAGAACCTGGACGAGCGGGTGGAGTTCGACGAGATCGCCGACCGGGTGATCACGATGGTCGCCGAGCTGTCCCCGGACGGCCGGGTCACCGGACGCCGCAAGGGCCGGTTCGGCATCCTGGACGCCGAGACCGCCACCCCGCTGTCCATGGTCCTCACCGAGATCCTCCAGAACGCCCTGGAGCATGCCTTCGGCCCCGGCGAGACGGGCCGGATCGAGGTCGGCGCCACCCGTACGGAGGTACGCCGCGGCTCGGCCCGGCTGCTGGTCACGGTGACCGACAACGGCCGCGGTCTGCCGGAGGGGTTCGATCCGCACACCGACGGAAGCCTCGGGCTGCAGATCGTCCGCACCCTGGCGGAGGGGGAGTTGGGCGGCCGCTTCGACATGATCCCGGCCGAGGGCGGCGGCACCCGCGCCGTCCTCGACCTCCCCGTGGAGTCGCACAAACGCTGAACCGCCCGGCCGTGCGCCGGCGCATCCGCGTGCCGGCGCGCCCCCACCGGGAACGCCCCGAGCCCCGGACCTGAAGTGGTCCGGGGCTCGGTCGCGTTCATCGCGTATTCGCGTGGGCACCTTCGGTCGGTGCGCTGTGCTGCGGCTCGGGGCAGCAGTGGCGGGGTGGCTTCCGCCGGGCGTGGTCTGGGCCGGCCTGGATCAGGCGGTGGCCTTCCGTGCCCGGTTGCGAGCGGCGCGGCGCTTCATGGCGCGGCGCTCGTCCTCGCTCATCCCACCCCAGACGCCGGAGTCCTGGCCGGACTCCAGCGCCCACTGCAGGCACTGCTCCATGACGGGGCAGCGGCGGCAGACGGCCTTGGCTTCCTCGATCTGCAGCAGCGCGGGACCGGTGTTGCCGATGGGGAAGAACAGCTCGGGGTCTTCCTCGCGGCAAACGGCGTTGTGACGCCAGTCCATGTCTGCTCCATCTCCTGCACGTTGCAGTTACATTGCTTGTGAATGTGAACGCTTTCACGAACCCCCCGACAAAGACGAGCCGTTGCTTGCGCCGCGGTAGATGTCTTTGAAGGGATCCCACTGGGTGGGGAAGAAGGATTCGGGCTCTCAAGGGGGCCGAGGTCTCGGCCGTCCCGATCGCCATGTAGAGGTTCGCAAACCTCAGCGGCGGATACAACCCCTTCCGGAAAGTTTTTTTTGAATCCTTGGTGTCGTGTTGCTCACAGCCCTACTTCTCCTGGGTGGAGTCTGGGCTAAACGTTCGACTGTAAGGACTTTTAGCTGTTCCGCTCACACAATCACACGCAGTGCACGGCGAACGCCTGTGAAGGTCACACTCGTGCGCACCCCGAGATGGTCACCATCAAGCTGAAACGGCAGTGGCACCTGCGATTGCAAGGTGAACTCCGTCTCGTCGTGGAGGGAGACCACGTGCTTGCCCTGCGGCCCGCGCTCGGGCGAGGAGCGCAGCAGCTGGGTGACATAGCGGGTCATACCCGTCGAAGACATCTTGGAGATCGCCATCACATCGAGTGCGGTGTCGAACGACGCCCGCGGCGCCGCGTACACCGGCCTGTTGCCCAGATACGTCCAGGGCGCGGTGTTGCACACTATGCCCAACACCAGCTCCCGCACCGGGTCCTGGCCCGGCCGCAGCAAGGTGATCGGCCCCCGCTCCCCGTGCGGATGCCGGACGAACGTCCGCAGCGCCTGCCGTACGTACAGGGCGTGCGTGGAGCGCTTGCCGCGCTCCCGTTCCCGCTCCACCCGGCCCACCACGCCGGCGTCGAAGCCCAGGCCCGCACAGAACGTGAACCAGCGCCTGGGCACCTCCGCGTCCCGCGAATCCGGCGTCCCGGACGCCAGACCGAGACCGATCGTGCGCTCGGACCCGTTGTGCAGCGCGTCCAGCAGCGCCCCGGTGGCCTCCACCGCGTCGTTGGGCAGCCCCAGCGCCCGCGCGAAGACATTCGTGGAACCGCCCGGCAGTACCGCGAGGCGCGGCAGCCGGTCCAGCTCGGGGCCGTGGTGCAGCAGCCCGTTCACCACCTCGTTGGCGGTACCGTCGCCGCCCAGCGCGATCACGATGTCCGCGCTCTCCTCCTCCGCCGCCCGCCGGGCCAGCTCCCTGGCGTGGCCCCGGTGTTCGGTGGCGGCGACCTCCAGCTTCAGATCGCTGGCGAGTGCGTGCGTGAGCACTTCACGGGTCCGCACACTGGTGGTGGTGGCGACCGGATTGACCACGAGAAGCGCGCGCATGAAGTGCAGCGTACCCAGCGCGGGAGGTTCCGGGCGCCACGGGTGGCCCGTCGCGGGGGCTATACGCTGGCCGCGTGAGCGAGAACAGCACCCAGCAGGCCCAGCGGCCCCGTGCGGTGACCACGGCCGCCGCACTCACCGGTATCCAGGGGCTGGTCGCCGCCGCCCTGGGCGGCTACATGCTCCTGCTGGCGGTCACCGGGGACCCGGAGAACCCGCTGCAGGCCCTCACCATCGCCCTCACCGTGCTCGCGCTGGCCGTGGTTCCGCTGGCCGCCGGACACGGACTGTGGCGGCTGCGGTCCTGGAGCCGGGGCCCGGCCGTGATCACCCAGCTGCTGATGCTGCCGGTGGCCGGCACGCTGGCCACCAGCGGCGGGGCCTGGCCGGCGGCCGCGCTGGGGCTGGGCGGTACGGCGCTCGCGGTGCTGATCTGCCTGATGAACCAGTCCTCGGCCCAGGCCCTGCGCATCGGCGCGGGCCGCGCCTGAGCGGCACCGGGCCGAGAAGGAAGACGTACGGAGGGGTACGGGGCGGGCCGCCCCGTACCGTCCGCCGCGGTGTGCGCCGCGGCTCACTCCTCCACGAGCAGCTTGTCCCGCAGCTGCGCCAGCGTCCGCGCCAGCAGCCGGGAGACATGCATCTGCGAGATCCCGACCTCCTGCGCGATCTGCGACTGGGTCATGTTGCCGAAGAAGCGCAGCAGCAGGATCTTCTTCTCCCGCGGCGGCAGCTCCTCCAGCAGCGGCTTGAGGGACTCGCGGTACTCCACACCCTCCAGTGCGTCGTCCTCCGCGCCCAGGGTGTCCGCCACGGCCGGCGACTCGTCGTCCGTGTCGGGCACGTCGAGGGAGAGCGTGCTGTACGCGTTCGCCGACTCCAGGCCCTCCAGCACCTCCTCCTCGGAGATGTTCAGCCGCTGGGCCAGCTCGTGCACCGTCGGCGCCCGCCCGTGCTGCTGGGACAGCTCCGCGGTCGCCGTGGACAGCGACAGCCGCAGCTCCTGGAGGCGGCGCGGCACCCGTACCGCCCAGCCCTTGTCCCGGAAGTGCCGCTTGATCTCGCCGACCACGGTGGGCGTGGCGTAGGTGGAGAACTCCACACCGCGCTCCGGGTCGAACCGGTCCACGGACTTGATCAGCCCGATGGTGGCGACCTGGGTCAGATCGTCGAGCGGCTCACCGCGGTTGCGGAACCGCCGTGCCAGATGCTCCACGAGCGGCAGATGCATTCTGACCAAGGCGTTGCGCAGCTCGGCGCGCTGCGGCGAGCCGTCGGGCAGCTCGCGCAGCTCGATGAACAGCTGGCGGGCCGCGCTGCGGTCCTGTGGGTCGGGCAGCGCCCGCCGGGGGGCGGTCGCGGCCGGGGGTACGGGCGATGGCTCGGGCTGGCCGGGAATCGCGGCGGATCGATCCCGCGCCACGGCTTCCACGGCTTCCACGTCGTTCATGTCGGCCCCCTCGTCAGGTGGCGGCCCCGGTTCGCCGGTCACGGCGCTCCGGGGGCGGCGCCGCGCGTCTTGTGCAGGCTGATGCTCACGGTCTTGTCGTCCTTGACGGTCGATTCGACCTCACCGGCCAGCGCGCTCAGGACGGTCCAGGCGAAGGTGTCCCGCTCGGGGGCGTGGCCCTCGGTGGTGGGCGCCGAGACCGTGACCCGCAAGGCATCCCCGACCAGCGTGAAGACGCACTCCAGCACGCTGCCCGGGATGGCTTGCTGGAGCAGGATCGCGCAGGCCTCATCCACCGCGATGCGCAGATCCTCGATCTCGTCGAGGGTGAAGTCCAAGCGGGCCGCGAGACCGGCCGTGGCCGTGCGCAGTACCGAAAGATAGGCACCCGCCGCGGGCAGCCGGACCTCGACGAAGTCCTGCGCTCCTGGCTCACCTGGGAACTGGGACACCCTCACCTCCACAGTGGCTGTCACTGATTGAGCGCTGCCCGGCACCACCGAGGGTGCCGCGCGCCAACACGAAACGTACGCCCAGTGACGCTACCGCGATCACTGGCGTGCTGTCGCCTGGATCTTCGCGGCCACCTCAGCGGTATTACTCATCGTAATGCATCAAGTGCGTTCTGTGGCGGGCCGGATGGGATTCGTTACGGTTTCCGGTCCGGGGGCTCCGGTGATGACGGCGGCCAGTGCGGTGCCGGACGCGAACGCCCCCTCGCCGGCCAGCGCGGTCAGCGCGAACAGCAGTTTGGCCACGTAGATCGATTCGAGGGCGGGCAGCCCGTGCCGGGCGGCGAAGTCGGCGGCGAAGTCCCGCAGTACGGGCGGTACCCGGGCGTAACCACCGTGGTGGAAGCGCTCGTCGAGCGTCCACGCGCCGCGCGGTGCGCCGAACGCCTCCTCCTGGAGGGCGCGTACCCGCTCACCCAGATAGCCGCCCCGCAGGACGGGGATGCCCAGCGCCCGGCGCCCCGGGCCGAGTCCGGCGGCGAGGCCGGCCAGCGTGCCGCCGGTGCCGCAGGCCACCGCGGCCACATCGGGCGGATCCGGCGCCTCGCGCAGTTCGCGGCCGAGTTCGGCGCAGCCGCGCACCGCGAGCGCGTTGCTGCCGCCCTCGGGGACGACGTAGCAGGGGCCGAACCGCGCGCGCAGCGCCGCCCGCAGGTCAGGGTCCTCGCGCAGCCGGTACGCGGAGCGGCTGACGAAGTGCAGCCGCATGCCGTCGGCGGCGCAGCGGGCCAGGGAGGGGTTGAGCGGCCGGCCGGCCAGTTCCTCGCCGCGCACCACGCCGACGGTGGCGAGGCCGGTGATCCGCCCGGCGGCGGCGGTGGCGCGCAGATGGCTGGAGTACGCGCCGCCGAACGTCAGCAGCGTGTGGTGCCCCTCGGCGCGCGCGGCACGCACATTGGGCATGAGCTTGCGCCACTTGTTGCCGATCAGCTCGGGATGCAGCAGATCGTCCCGCTTGAGGAGCAGGCGCACTCCGTGCCGGGCGAAGCGCTCGTCGTGCACCTCCTGGAGCGGGGAGGGCGGTGGGGTGGCGAGCGGATCGGCGGCGGTCGCCGGGGGGTCGGTCGTCATGGGGCCGCGCGCCGCCGGCCGCCGTTCTCGGTCATGATCCACAGGGTACGCACCGGGCGGCGCGGGCGGGTTCGGGCGCAGAGAAAAACCCCGCCTTGGAATGCGGGGAAATAAACGCTATATTGCTTGGTTCTGTGCGCGCGAAAGGGAATGAAAAAGCGCGCTGATAAAGGAATTCTAGCGAATAGGGGAATCGCTTGTCAATCGCCGTGAAGGGTGAACAGGAATACCTCGCCGCGCTGTACACCCGGCTCGACCAGCTGCGGGAGCACACCCAGGACCGCCTCGACCAGGTGCTGCACGCCGCCGGCCTCGGCCACCAGGGACTGTCCGAACGGGACACCGCCGCCGCCGAACTCGCCCGCCGTCTCGGGCAGCTGCATTCCGTCGGGAACGGCCTGTGTTTCGGCCGGCTCACCATGACGGACGACCGCCGCCTGGCCATCGGCCGCATCGGCATCCTCGCCGAGGACCACGAGAGCGACCCGCCGCTGATCGACTGGCGCGCGCCCGCCGCCCGCCCGTTCTACGCCGCCACCGGGGCCCGCCCCGAAGGGGTACGGATCCGCCGGCACCTGCTGACCAGCGGCCGCACCGTCACCGCCGTCCGGGACGAGGAACTCGGGGCGGGCGCCGTCGCCGGGGAGAGCGGCGGCCCGGCGCTGCTGGAGGCCCTGAACGCGCCCAGGACCGGCCGGATGAACGACATCGTCGCCACCATCCAGGCGGAACAGGACGCCGTCATCCGCTCCCCGCGGGCCGGCGTGCTCGTCGTCCAGGGCGGCCCGGGCACCGGCAAGACCGCCGTGGCCCTGCACCGCGCGGCCTACCTGCTGTACACCCACCGCGAACGGCTGGCCCGCGAGGTGGTCCTCGTCGTCGGCCCGGGCACCGCGTTCCTGCGCTACATCGGGGAGGTGCTGCCCTCGCTGGGGGAGAGCGGGATGCTGCTCGCCACCCCCGCCGAGCTGTACCCGGGGATCACCGCCGACCGCCCCGAGGACCCGCGTACGGCCGCGATCAAGGGCACCGCCGCCATGGCCGGGGTGATCGCCGCCGCCGTCCACGAGCGGCAGTGGCTCCCCGAGGACGTGCTGGAGATCGGCCACGAGGGCGAGATCCTGCGCCTGGACCGGGCCACCGCCGAACGGCTGCGGCGGCGCGTCCGGGAGGAGGGGCTGCCGCACAACGAGGCCGCGCCGCTGCACCGCGCCCTGGTCATCGACGCGCTCGCCCACGGCATCGCCGACCGGCTCGGCGCCGGCGTCCTGGCGCCGGATCTGCCCGGGACGGACCTCCCGCAGACGGCGGCCCCGGCGGCGCACGCCGAGGCGGCGGACGACCCGTACGGGGACGCGCCACGGGAGGACGCCCCGCTGATCTCCGAGGACGAACTCGAGGACATCCGCGCCGAACTGCGCGACAACCCGCGGGTACGCGCCGCGCTGCGCCGGCTGTGGCCCCCGCTCACCCCGCAGCGGCTCCTGACCGACCTGTTCGCCTCCCCCGATCGGCTCGCCGCCGCCGCGCCACAGCTCACCGCCGGGGAACGCGAGCTGCTGCTGCGCGCCCCCGGCAGCGGCTGGTCGCCCTCCGACGTGGCACTCCTGGACGAGGCCGCCGAACTCCTGGGCACCGACGACCGTGCCGAGCGCGAGGCGGCGGCGGCCGAGCACACCGAACGGCTGCGGCTCGCCCAGGAGGCCCTGGACGTGGCCTACGGCTCCCGCGAGACCGAACACGACGACGGCAGCGACCCCGAGTCCCTGCACGCCTTCGACGTCCTCGACGCGGAGACCCTCGCCGGCCGGTACGCCGAGGAGGACCACCGCACCCCCGCCGAACGCGCCGCCGCCGACCGCACCTGGGCCTTCGGCCACATCGTCGTCGACGAGGCCCAGGAGCTGTCCGCCATGACCTGGCGGCTGCTGCTGCGCCGCTGCCCCGCCCGCTCCATGACCCTGGTCGGCGACATCGCCCAGACCAGCGCCCCCGGCGGCGCACGCTCCTGGGCGCACACCCTCGACCCGCACCTCGGCGGACGCTGGCGCACCACCGAGCTGACCGTCAACTACCGGCTGCCCGCCGAGATCGCCGCCCCGGCCGCCGAGGTGCTGCACACCATCGACCCGGAGCTGCGCGCCCCCCGCGCCGTACGGTCCACCGGGGTGCCGCCGTGGCACCGCACCGTGCCCGCCGCCGCTCTCGCCACCGAGGCGGCCCGTGCCGTGGCCGGCGAGCGGGCCGCCCACCCCGCCGGCACCGCCGCCGTCATCGCCCCGCCCGCGTGGCTGCCGGCCCTCACCGCGGCGGTGGGCGCACCGCCCCGGGTGAGCGTGGTGGACCCGCGCACCGCCAAGGGCCTGGAGTACGACATCGTCATCGTCGTGGACCCGCACTCCATGGCCTTGGCCGACCGCTACGTCGCGCTGACCCGCGCCACCCAGCGGCTGGGGCTGCTCAGTCCCAGCCGTGCAGAGTGACCTCCGCCGGCCCGGCCAGCGCCCGCGTCAGCATCCGGTCGGTGGACAGCACCATCTCACCGGTCGGCAGCGCGTCCGTGGCGACCCAGGTCACCGCCTCGTGCTTGCCCGGCTCCCGGTTGACCGGCTCGCCGCTCCAGCGCTCGGTCACGAACACCACCGTGAGGAACCCGGCGGCGGAGCCGACCCCCGGCGCGGCGTGCACCACGTGCGCCAGCCGCAGGTCCTCCGCCGCCACCCGCAGCCCCGTCTCCTCGTACAGCTCGCGTACCGCCCCCCGCGTCACCGGCTCGCCCGGCTCGCACTTGCCCACCGGCAGGTCCCACAGTCCCGCCCCGAACCTCGCCCCCGCGCCGCGCCGCAGCAGCACCACCCGGCCCCGCTCCCGGTCGTGCACCACCACGGCCGCCGACAACGGCGGCGCCGCCCCTGAATTCACCATGATCGGCAGCCTAATCCCGTTTCCCCGCCCGCCCACCGGCTACTCGCGTCCGAGCTATCGCATGGAGGTGAACGACGATGACCACCGCACACGAGACCATGGTCCGGGGCATGCTGCGCAGCTACCCCGCCGACCTGGGGCACGTCGACCAGGAGGCGCTCGCCCACTGCATCGAGGAGTGCGTGGCCTGCGCCCAGAGCTGTACGGCCTGCGCGGACGCCTGCCTGTCCGAGGTACGGGTGGCCGACCTCGGCAAGTGCGTGCGCACCGACCTGGACTGCGCGGACATCTGCGGGACGACCGGCCGCGTCCTGTCCCGGCACACCGGCTACGACGCCAACGTCACCCGCGCCCAGCTGACCGCGTGCGCGGCGGCCTGCAAGGCGTGCGGCGACGAGTGCGCCAAGCACGCGCCGATGCACGAACACTGCCGGATCTGCGCGGACGCCTGCCGGCGCTGCGAAGAGGCCTGCCAGGAGCTGCTGGCCGTGCTGGGCTGAGCGCACCGGGGCGCGGGGTCAGCCGTCCGGCAGCTGGAGTTCCGCCCAGATGGTCTTGCCGCTGGGGGAGTGCCGGGTGCCCCAGCGCTGGGTCAGCTGGGCCACCAGCATGAGCCCGCGCCCGCCCTCGTCGAACCCGGCGGCCCGCCGCAGATGGGGGGCGGTGCTGCTGGTGTCGGAGACCTCGATGATGAGCGTGCGGTCCAGGATCAGTCGCAGCCGGATGGGTCCGGACGCGTGCCGGATGGCGTTGGCGATCAGCTCGGTGACCACCAGCTCGGTGGTGAACACCGCCTCCTGGAGGTCCCACCGCGTCAACTGCCCGGCGATGTCCCTGCGGGCGACCCCGCAGCTCGCCGGGTCGTCGGGGATCTCCCACGTCACCACGTGCGCCGCGTCCAGGATTCGGGTGCGCGCCATCAGCAGGGCCACGTCGTCGCCCGGCGCCCCGCCGGGCAGCAGCGCCTCGATGACCGCCTCGCACCGGGCGTCGAGCGAGACGGCCGGGGCGGCCACGGCCTCGTGCAGCACGCGGTAGCCCTCGTCCATGTCCTGGTCGCGGCGCTCCACCAGGCCGTCGGTGAACAGCGCCAGCACCGAACCCTCGGGCAGCGAGAACTCCGCCGACTCGAACGGCAGCCCGCCCAGGCCCAGCGGCGGCCCGGCGGGCAGCTCCATGGTCGTGACCCCGCCCGTTCCCGGGGCGATCAGGACGGGGGGCGGATGTCCGGCCCTGGCCACCGTGCAGCCCCCGGTGACCGGGTCGTAGACCGCGTACAGACAGGTGGCGCCGATGTCCCCGGCCGTCTCCTCGCCCCCGGTCTCCTCGGAGAGCCGGAGCACCAGGTCGTCCAGGTGGGTGAGCAGCTCGTCCGGCGGCAGGTCGACGTCGGCGAGCGTACGCACCGCGGTACGCAGCCGCCCCATGGTCGCCGACGCCTGCACCCCGTGCCCCACCACGTCGCCCACGATCAGCCCCACCCGCGCCCCGGACAGCGGGATCACGTCGAACCAGTCGCCGCCCACCCCGGTCTGCCCGGCCGCCGCCAGATAGCGCGAGGCGACCTGCACGGCGCTGCGCTGCGGCAGCGTCTGCGGCAGCAGGCTGCGCTGGAGCGCCAGCGCGGTCTCCCGCTCCCGGGTGAACCGCTGCGCGTTGTCCAGGCACACCGCGGCCCGCGCCACGATCTCCCGCGCCACCAGCACATCGTCCGGCGCGAACGGATCCGGGCGCCGGTAGCGCACGAACTGCGCGACCCCCAGCGTCACCCCGCGCGCCGACAGCGGCACCGACAGGCCCGAGTGCACCCCCAGCTCCCTGGCCCGCCGGGCCCGCTCCGGGTCCTGCTCCACCCAGGCCAGGAAGTCCGGGTCGTCCCTGTGCAGCACCACCACCTCACCGGAGAGCACCGCCCGCACCGGGGAGGCGGAGACGGCGTGATCCCACAGCTGCCCGACCTCCACCAGCGCCTCGGGGGCGCCCGGGGTGGCCGAGCGGTGCGCGATGCGGCGCAGCGTCAGCATCCCGTCCTCCAGGGTGGGCGGTGCCTCCCCGTGCGGGTGCGGGGCGGCCAGCAGGTCCACGCTGCCGAAGTCGGCCAGCCGGGGCACGCACACGTCGAGCAGTTCCTGGGCGGTGCGGCCGACCTCCAGGGTGGAGCCGATGGTCCGGGAGGCGTCGTTGACCAGCTGGAGCCGGAGCCGCGCCCGGTCCTCCCCGGTGATGTCCACGGCGGCCAGCGCCACGGCCACCAGCTCGCCCTCCGCGTCCCACACCGGGGCGATCCGTCCCAGCCAGGCGTGCTCGCGCGACTCGCCGCCGGTGCGCAGCCGGGTGCGGACGTCCCTGGGCCGGCCGCTTTCCATCGCCTGGCGCAGCTGCTCCTCCAGTTCGATGCTCTGCGGCTTGCCGCCTATCTCCGACAGCCGCAGGCCGCGGGCCTCGTCCTCGGTGAGCCCGATGACCTCCTCCATCGCGCGGTTGGCGCGCCGCAGCCGCAGATCGGTGTCGTACAGGGCGAGGGCGTTGGGCGCGTAGAGGAACGCCGAGCGGGGCAGCTGGTCGTCCTGCTCGGTGCGCTCGGTACCGGCCAGCGGGCTGACGAGCAGCCACCCGTCCGGGTGACCTTCGTGCTGCTGGAGCCGGTGGGCCAGCAGCCGTACGGTCAGCCGCCGGCCGTCACGGTGCCGCAGGTCCACGGTGCCCTTCCAGCGCAGCGGCCCCTGGTCGTCGGGCGGGGCGGTGGTGGCGACGGGGTCGGCGAGCAGTTCGGCAGCCGGGCGGCCCAGCGTCTCGGCCGCGGTGTGACCCAGCAGCCGCCGGGCGCCGTCGTTCCAGTGCGTGATCCGGCCGGAGTCGTCCAGGAGGGCGCGGGCGGTGGCCGCCTCGTCCGGGACCAGGCCCCAGGGGTCGTCCCCGCCCCGGGAGGGCCGCGCCGGGTCGCCAGTGCTCACGTCCCCAGCCTGGGGCACCGGTGAGGGGGCCGACAACCGCAGAGGGCCGGTCGGGGTGCGCGGGCCGGGCGTCCCGGTGCCGGGCGGGCCCCGACCGTGGGGGTGGGAACGCCGCCCGGTCATGCCCGTTTCGCACGTCTGTGCTGCCCGGGCCGTGCTTTTCCGTCCGATCCCTTCCCAAGGGGCTCACACGTTCCTACCGTTGCGGATCATGAGCGCCCCCGTCGCCCCACCCGGCTGGAGCCGCTGGCTCGTGCCGCCCGCCGCCTTGTCGGTCCACCTCTCGATCGGCCAGGCCTACGCCTGGAGTGTCTTCAAGCCGCCCCTGGAGTCCGCCCTGGACCTCAGCGGCACCCAGAGCGCGCTGCCCTTCCAACTCGCCATCGTGATGCTGGGTCTGTCCGCCGCCTTCGGCGGGACCATGGTGGAACGGCGCGGGCCGCGCTGGGCGATGACCGTCGCCCTGGTGTGTTTCTCCTCCGGCTTCCTGCTCTCCGCGCTCGGCGCCGCCACGCAGCAGTTCTGGCTCATCGTGTTCGGGTACGGCGTGGTGGGCGGCATCGGTCTGGGCATCGGCTACATCTCCCCGGTCTCCACCCTCATCAAGTGGTTCCCCGACCGGCCGGGGCTGGCGACCGGCATCGCCATCATGGGGTTCGGCGGCGGTGCGCTGATCGCCTCGCCCTGGTCGGCCCGGATGCTGGAGTCCTTCGGCGAGGACCACACCGGGATCGCGGCGGCCTTCCTGGTGCACGGGCTGACGTACGCCGTGTTCATGAGTCTGGGCGTGCTGCTGATACGGGTGCCGCGCCCCGCCGCGGCCGGTTCACCAGCGGCCACGGCTGCGGCCAAGGACCCGGCACCCGGCGCGGCCCCGGGCCCGGAGATCCGGGTGTCCGCCCGCGGCGCGCTGCGCACCCCGCAGTTCTGGTGCCTGTGGGTGGTGCTGTGCATGAACGTGACCGCCGGGATCGGCATCCTGGAGAAGGCCGCCCCCATGATCAGGGACTTCTTCGCCGGGTCGAGCGCCCCGGTGTCCGCCTCCGCCGCCGCGGGCTTCGTGGCGCTGCTCTCGGCGGCGAACATGGCCGGCCGGATCGGCTGGTCCTCCACCTCGGACCTGATCGGCCGCAAGAACGTCTACCGGCTCTACCTGGGCGTCGGCGCGCTGATGTATCTGCTGATCGTCCTGTTCGGCGGGGCGTCCAAGCCGGTCTTCGTGGTCTGCGCGCTGGTGCTGCTGTCCTTCTACGGCGGCGGCTTCGCCACCATCCCCGCCTATCTGAAGGACCTCTTCGGCACCTACCAGGTGGGTGCGATCCACGGCCGGCTGCTCACCGCCTGGTCCACGGCCGGAGTGCTCGGCCCGCTCATCGTCAACTGGCTCGCCGACCGGGAGGCGGCGGCGGGCAAGGACGGCCCCGAGCTGTACGTGTTGTCGCTGTCCATCATGACCGGGCTGCTGGTGGTCGGCTTCATCGCCAACGAGCTGGTCCGCCCGGTGCATCCCCGCCACCATCTGCCCGCCCCCACCGCACCGAAGGAGGCCGCGCATGGAGCCGACACCCGCTCCCAGCAGCCCGAGTCCGCGTGAGCCCGACCGGCGGCCGCTGATCGCCTTCTCCTGGCTGTGGGTGGTGATCCCGCTGGGGTACGGGCTGTACGAGCTGGTGCGCAAGGCGGCGCAGTTGTTCACGGGCTGAGGCCCGCACCGGCGGGCGGGTTCCGCCGCAAACAGCGCCGCACCCGGGCCGCGGGAACGCCGTGCTGGCGTCCCGCGAGCCGGGTGCGGACCGGTGAAAGGGCTGACGCGGAGTCAGGCCTTCTTGGTCTCCCAGAAGATGGTGTCGATCTGGGCGATGTAGTCCAGGGCCTTCTGACCGGTGGCCGGGTCGGTGGAGCCCTTGGCGGCGCTGAGGGCCTTCAGGGTCTCGTTGACCAGCTGGTGCAGCTCCGGGTACTTCTCGAAGTGCGGCGGCTTGAAGTAGTCGCTCCACAGCACCGAGATGTGGTGCTTGGCCAGCTCGGCCCGCTCCTCCTTGATGACGGTGGCGCGGGCGCGGAAGTGCGGGTCCTCGTTGGCCTGGTACTTCTCCTGTACGGCCTTGACGGATTCTGCCTCGATGCGCGCCTGGGCGGGGTCGTAGACACCGCACGGCAGATCGCAGTGGGCACTGACCTTCACCTTGGGGGCGAAAAGGCGGGAGAGCATGGGGCCGTCCTTCCTCGTGATCGTCTTCTCCCGTGCGACATTACTCCGTGAGGGGCGGCATTTCTCGGTTGACCCCGTTCACCCGGTCCGGCTTACATCCAAAGTCCGATGCGAGCGGGCCAACCGGCCCAGCGCGGCGGCCGGTCGAGCACAGGAAGAGGCAGCGGCGGGATGACGGAGCGGGCACAGGGCCGTACGGGCGGTACGGGGCGGATCGGCCTGGCCGAGGTGTACAACCCCTCGATGCTGCCCACCCTGCGGGCCGGCGATCAGCTGCTGCTGCGGTACGGGTCCCGGGTGCGGCCGGGTGACGTTGTGGTGCTGCGGCATCCGTTCCAGCATGATCTGCTGATCGTCAAGCGCGCCGTGGAACGGCGCGGCACGGGCTGGTGGGTGGTCGGCGACAACCCGGCGGTCACCAATGACAGCCGGGAGTTCGGGGCCGTGCCGGACGAGCTGGTGGTGGCGCGGGCGCTGCTGCGGCTGCGGTCCCCGCGTGGGCTTCAGCGTTCGCCGCTGGCGCTGCTCGGCTGGCTGCCGTCGGCGGTGCGGCCGCTCAGTTCGCGTTCGCGCCGCTTGCGGGCCCGGTAGGCGGCGACGTTCGCGCGCGTCGCACAGCGGTCCGAACAGTAGCGTTTGGAGCGGTTTGTTGACGTGTCGATATAGGCGTTGCGACAGGGTTCCGCCTCGCAGACGCCGAGCCGGTCCACCCCCAGATCCGTGAGCTGGAAGGTCAGCCCCATGCAGGCGATCGCGGCGTAGCCTGCGGTCGCGTTGGAGGGGTGCTCGGCCAGGTGGAGGTGCCACAGCGGGCGGCCGGTGTCGTCGCCCCGGTGTTCGTGGCCGGAGATCTGCGGGCTGGCCGGGTACTCCAGCAGCAGGGCGTTCAGCAGATCCACCGCCCGTCCCTCGTCGCCCTCGGCGGCGGCGGTGAAGACGGCGCGCAGCCGGGTACGTACCCCTTTGAGGCGGGTGACGTCCGCGTCGCCGGCCCGGCGGGCGAGGGTCTGCATGGGGCCGAACAGCGCGCGGACGGCCTCCACCGAGGTGAGGGAGTCCTTGTTGCGCAACGGTTCCTCGCTGTTGACCAGCCGCACCGCGAAGTCTGAGTAATAGGTCAGTTCCACTTGTGTTCCTTACCTGCGCCCCTTTAGAGTGACACTGTACTTGTAAGGGTCACAGATGGTGTTACCCGTTACCAGGGGAGTGTCGCATGGTGTCCTGGCAGCAGTGGCAGGAGAGTTGGGACCGGCAGCAGGAGTGGTACCTCCCGGACCGCGAGGAGCGGTTCCGGACCATGCTGGACGGGGTCGAGGCCCTGACCGGCACCGAACCGCGGGTCCTGGACCTGGCCTGCGGCACCGGCAGCATCAGCGCCCGGCTGCTGCGCCGCTTCCCCGGCGCCACCAGCACCGGCGTGGACCTCGACCCGGCCCTGCTGACCATCGCTCGCGGTTCCTTCCAGGGCGATGACCGGGTCACCTTCATCACCGCCGACCTGCGCGACGAGCGGTGGACCGAGAAGCTCCCGTACGAGACGTACGACGCCGTGCTCACCTCCACCGCCCTGCACTGGCTGGGCACCGACGAGCTGCGCGCGCTGTACGCGCGGCTCGCCGATGTACTGCGGACCGGCGGGGTGTTCGTCAACGCCGACCACATGCCCAACCCCGACGCCCCCCGGATCAACGCCGCCGAGCACGCGTTCACCCGCGCCCGGCAGGAGCGGGCGAAGGCGGCCGGCGCCGTGGACTGGCCGCAGTGGTGGACCGACCTGGCCGCCGATCCGCAGCTGAGGGACGTGGTCGCGCAACGGTTCGCGATCTTCGGCAACCCGGCCGAGGCCGAGGGCGACCACGACGACGCGGGCGCCCACCCCATCGACTGGCACATCAGGACCCTGCGGGAGGTCGGCTTCGCCGAGGCCACGACGGCCTGGGCCTCCCTGACCGACGCGGCGGTCCTGGCACTGCGGTAGCCCTCGCCGGGCGGTGCGCCGGGCACCGGTGTCCCCGCCCGGCTCCCGTCGTCGGGGCCGGGACGTGCGGGGTGCGCGACAGCGCCTCCCCCCACGCCCCGGGCCGGTGCTACCTGCGGGCCACGCCCTCGGCGCGGGCCGCCTCCGCCACCGCCGCCGCGACCGCCGGGGCCACCCGGGGGTCGAAGGGGGAGGGGATCACCCGGTCCGCCGACAGCTCGTCCGCCACCACCGCCGCCAGGGCCTCCGCCGCCGCCAGCTTCATGCCCTCCGTGATACGCGCCGCCCGCACCTGCAGGGCACCCGCGAAGATCCCGGGAAAGGCCAGCACGTTGTTGATCTGGTTCGGGAAGTCGCTGCGCCCGGTGGCCACCACCGCCGCGTACCGCCCCGCCACCTCCGGGTGAATCTCCGGCGTCGGGTTGGCCATCGCGAAGATGAACGCACCCGGCGCCATCGTCGCCACCGCCTCCTCCGGCACCGTCCCCCCGCTCACCCCGACGAACACGTCCGCGCCGGCCAGCGCGTCGGCCAGCGAGCCGCTCAGCCCCGCCTTGTTGGTCGCCGCCGCCAGCTCCGCCTTCACCCCGGTCAGATCCGGCCGGTCCACCGACAGCACGCCCTTGCGGTCGCACAGCGCCACATCACCGATGCCCGCACCCAGCAGGATCTTCGCGATCGCCGCCCCGGCCGCGCCCGCCCCCGAGATCACCACCCGCAGCTCGGCCAGGCCGCGCCCGCTCAGCCGCGCCGCGTTGCGCAGCGCTGCCAGCGTCACCACCGCCGTACCGTGCTGGTCGTCGTGGAAGACCGGGATGTCCACCCGCTCCTGGAGCCTGCGCTCGATCTCGAAGCAGCGCGGCGCCGCGATGTCCTCCAGGTTGATGCCGCCGAACGACGGGGCCAGCCGCGCCACCGTCTCCACGATCTCGTCCACCTCGCGGCACTCCAGCGCGAGCGGCACCGCGTCCACCCCGCCGAACTCCTTGAAGAGGATGGCCTTCCCCTCCATCACCGGCATCGAGGCGGCCGGCCCGATGTCCCCGAGGCCCAGCACCGCGCTGCCGTCCGTGACCACGGCCACCACCTGCGAGGTCCAGGTGTAGTCGTGCGCCAGCTCGGGCTGTTCGGCGATCGCCGCGCACACCGTGGCGACGCCCGGGGTGTAGGCGAGGGACAGATCGGCGGCGTCGCGCACCGGCACGGTCGAGGTGACGGCCATCTTGCCGCCCCGGTGCAGGGCGAAGACCGGGTCGGGGAGGTGGCCGTCGCTGTCCACGCCGGGCACGGCGGTCGCGGCGCGAGGATTGATGATCTCCGATGTCACGAGAGTTGACCCCTTTTTTGCTGCACTGCTGCGAGTTCACGAGGATTGGCCGCCTTCCGGTCGGGAGGCGGGCGGGCACCACGTCCGCGTCCCGGCCGGCGAGTGGCCGCCGTAGGGGAGTGGCGCGGACGCCGGACGCGCCGCACACGCGCCCAGGTCCCCGGGTGAGGGGTGTAACGGATCGTTCTACCTGATGGCCGGTCCGTGCGCACGCCCGATCGTTGGCCACGGACCGGGCGACCATCCTGGGTGACGGATCTCTCACCCGTGTTACACGCAGGTCACGGGCCCACGAGGACGGGGCAGTTCGTCACTCCCGGTGACCGGTACCGGATGTCCGTTATCCGATCGGGACGCAGCGGTGGACGCAACTCGACCTGCGGATGGCAGGATGCCTACTCGTCCCATGCACAAATGACCAACACAGTCGTGACACTCGAAGACGTGTGCCCGGCCTCGGATACTCCCCACCCCCAGGAGGACCACGCCATGACCAGCCTCACCCGCCGCTCCCGCTGTACGGTCCTGGGAGCTTTCGCCGCCGCCTCGGTGCTGCTGCTCAGCGCCTGCGGCGACCAGACCGACGGGGACAAGGGGTCGGACGGCTCCGGCTCCTCCGGCGCGGGCGGAGGCGGGGGCGCCAACGCGGAGGCCCCGCTGTTCGACCTGCTGCCCGAGGCGATCCAGGAGGCGGGCGAGATCAAGGTCGGTTCCAACATCGACTACGCGCCCATCGAGTTCTTCGACGAGAACGACGAGATCGCCGGCATCGACCCGGACATCGCCGCCGCCCTGGGCGAGGTCCTCGGCGTGAACCTCACCTTCAGCGACGGCACCTTCGACGGCCTGGTCCTGGGCCTGAACAACGGCCGCCACGACATCGTGATGTCGGCCATGACGGACACCAAGGACCGCCAGAACGGCATCAGCGAGGACGCCGAGGGCGGCGCCGACTTCGTCAACTACTTCCAGGCCGGCTCCGCCATCCTCGTCGCCAAGGGCAACCCCGAGGGCGTCGCGGGCGTGGAGGACCTGTGCGGGCTGACCGTGGCCGCCCAGCGCGGCACCGCCAACGAGTACCTCCTGGACGCCCAGCAGGAGACGTGCGACGAGGCGATCAGCCCGATGATCAACGAGACGGACTCCGACTCCATCACCGCCCTCCAGAGCGGCCGTGCCCAGGCCGTCATCACCGACTTCCCGGTGGCGCTGTACAACGAGCTGAACGCGGGCGGCGGTGACCTCTTCGAGGTCGTCGGCGAGCAGATCGACGCCGCCCCGTACGGCATCGCCGTCAAGAAGGACAACACCGAGCTGCGCGACGCACTCCAGGCCGCCGTCCAGGAGATCATCGACAACGGCACCTACGGTGAGGTGCTGGCCAAGTGGAACGCCGAGACCGGCGCCATCGACGAGGCCACCGTCAACGCGGGTGAGTGACGGATCCGTGTCCCTCGATCTCGACAAGGACCCCGGCGGCCCGCCCGCCGGTGAGGTCCCGCCGGAAGCGATCACGGCGGTCCCGGTACGTCACTGGGGCCGCTGGATCAGCGCCGTCCTGGTGCTCACGGTGCTCGGCCTCATCGTGTGGGCCTTCGCCAACGCCAAGATCAACTGGGGTGTGGTCGGCGACTACCTGACCTACGACCGCATCATGGAGGGCGCGCTCAACACCCTGTGGATCACGGTGTGCGCCATGGTGCTCGGCCTGGTCCTGGGCATGCTGCTGGCGGTCATGCGGCTGTCGGACAACCCGGTGCTGTCCTCGGTCGCGTACGCCTACATCTGGTTCTTCCGCGGCACGCCCGTACTGGTGCAGCTGATGCTCTGGTACAACCTCTCCTACATCTTCGACACGCTCAATCTCGGCTTCTACAAGAACGAGATGAACGACGTCATGACCCCGTTCCTGGCCGCCCTGCTGGGGCTCGGCCTGAACGAGGCCGCCTACATGGCGGAGATCGCCCGCGCCGGCATCAAGTCGGTGGACGGCGGCCAGACCGAGGCGGCGCAGGCGCTGGGCATGAACGGCGCCAGGACGATGCGCCGCATCGTGCTCCCGCAGGCGATGCGCGTGATCATCCCGCCGTCCGGCAACGAGTTCATCAACATGCTCAAGACGTCGTCCCTGGCGTCGGTGATCTACTTCGAGGAACTCTTCCGGGCCGGCAACACCATCTCCTCCCGCAACCTCGCGGTGATGGAGATGATGATGGTGGTGAGCGTCTGGTACCTGCTGCTGACCACGGTCTTCAGCATCGGCCAGTACTACCTGGAGCGGTACTACGCCAAGGGCAGCGACCGCGAGCAGCCGCCGACCCCGCTGCGGCGCATCGGTCAGCAGCTCACCTCCTTCCGTACCAAGAGCAAGGTGGGGGGCGAGACCGTATGAGCGACGAGGCGACCGGCACGGACGGTGCCACCGCGGTGGCGACGGCCGAAGCGGCGGTCACGGACCTTCCCATGGTGAAGGCCGAGCGCGTCCACAAGTCCTTCGGCCCGGTCGAGGTCCTCAAGGGCATCGACCTCCAGGTGCGGCGCGGCGAGGTGTTCTGCGTGGTCGGGCCCTCGGGCTCGGGCAAGTCGACGTTCCTGCGCTGCATCAACCACCTGGAGAAGATCAACGCCGGGCGGCTGTACGTGGACGGCGAGCTGGTCGGCTACCGGCAGCGCGGCAACAAGCTGTACGAGCTGCGCGAGCGCGAGGTGGCCGCCCAGCGCCGGGACATCGGCATGGTCTTCCAGCGGTTCAACCTCTTCCCGCACATGACCGCCGCCGAGAACGTCATGGAGGCGCCGGTCCAGGTCAAGGGCGTCCCCCGGTCGCGGGCCAGGGAGCAGGCCCAGGAACTGCTGGAGCGGGTCGGGCTCGGCGACCGCGCCGACCACTACCCGGCGCAGCTGTCCGGCGGACAGCAGCAGCGGGTGGCGATCGCCCGGGCGCTGGCGATGGAACCCAAGCTCATGCTGTTCGACGAGCCGACCTCGGCGCTCGACCCCGAACTCGTCGGGGAGGTCCTCGATGTGATGCGCGGCCTCGCCGAGGACGGCATGACCATGATCGTGGTCACCCACGAGATGGGCTTCGCCCGCGAGGTCAGCGACTCTCTGGTGTTCATGGACGAGGGCGTGGTCGTGGAGTCCGGCAACCCGCGCGAGGTCCTCACCAACCCCCGCCACGAGCGGACCAAGGCCTTCCTGTCGAAGGTCCTGTAGACCCCGCCGTCCAGCGGCCCGGAGCGTTCTAGAGCACGTGCCCGCCGGCCACCTGGATCACCTGCCCGGTGATCCAGGTGGCCTGCCGGGACGCCAGGAACACCACCGCGTCCGCGATGTCGCGCGGCGTGCCCACCCGGCGCAGCGGGATGTCCGGCAGCACGCGGTCGATCAGCTCCGGCGACATCCACCCGGTCTGCACCGGCCCGGGCGCCACCGCGTTGACCCGTACCCCCCGCGGCCCCAGATCGATGGCCGCGGCGCGGGTGAACGCCTCCAGCGCGGCCTTGGACGTGCCGTACCCCAGCTGGCCGGAGAAGGCGCGGGCGGCGTCGGTGGAGATGTTGACGACGGCCGCCCCGGCGGGGGAGCGGCGCGCGAGTTCGGCGGTGAGCAGCGCCGGGGCGAACGTGTTCACGGTGTAGTTGCGGTGCAGGCTCTCCGCGGTGAGATCCAGCACCCCGTCCGGGACCTCGGTGTGCGCGGCGTTGTTCACCAGCACCCCGGCCGGCCCCAGCCGCGCCTCGACCGCGTCCAGCAGGGCGCGGGGCGCGTCGGGCGCCGCCAGGTCACCGGCCACGGCGCACGCGTCCGGCGCCCCGGCCCCGCGCAGCCGCGCCACGGTCTCCTCGGCGGCCCGGGCGTCCCCCACGTAGTGCCCGGCCTCCACCCCCTCCGGCAGGCCGGAGGAGTTCCCCGCGTAGTAGTGCACGGCGACCGCGGCCCCCTGCTCGGCGAAGGCGAGGGCGATCTCCCGCCCGATGTTGCGGTGCGCCCCGGTCACGAGAACGACGCTGTCACGGAGCCCGGTATCGATCATGCCCAGCACGCTGCCCCAGCGCGCCGCGTTCCCGCAACGGGTTTCAGGCGTAGGTGGGGAAGCCGGGCCGTGGTGATCCTCAGCCCGCCGCCGCGCGGTACGTCGCCGGGGTGATGCCGTAGACGCGGGTGAACCACCGCGTCAGGTGCGGCTGGTCGGCGAAGCCGCAGGTGGCCGCCGCCTCGGCGGGCGGGGTGCCGGTGGCCAGCAGGCGGCGGGCCGCGCGCAGCCGCAGCAGGCGCTGGTAGTCGCTGGGCGGCATCCCGTACGCCGTGCGGAAGGCCCGGTACAGCGCGTAGCGGCTGCATCCGGCGGCCCGCGCCAGTTCGTCCGCGCCGATGTCCCGCTGCCAGCTGTCGTCCAGCAGCGTCCTGGCCCGGCGCGCCGCGCCCGTGCCGGCCCGGGCGGTGGCGATCCTCGGGCGGGCGGTCGCGGCCTCGCGCACCAGGGCCGTCACCACCGAGCTGAGCCGTTCCTCGCGCACCAGGGTTCCCGCCCCGGCGACGAGCGCGTGGTGCAGCCCCAGCAGCGCCCGGTACAGCGCCGGGGCGTGCCGCACCGGCCGGTCGAACAGCGGCAGTCCGCGCTCCGTACCGCCCCCGGCGTCCGCGAGGACCTCGCGCACCACCGACGGGTGCAGATGCATGATCCGGTACGTGAAGCCCAGCTCCGCCGCGGTCCGCCCGTCGTGCGGATCGTCCGGGTTGAACGCCATCACCATGCCCGCGCTGCTGGTGTGCTCCTCGCCCCGGCAGCGGAAGCGCTGCGCGCCGGACTCGGTGACCGCGAAGGAGTACGCGTCGTGGCTGTGCCGGTGGAAGACGTGGCGGGTGAAGTGGGCCCGCATCGCCTCCAGCGGGCGCTCGGGGTCCCGCCAGTAGCGGGCCCAGTCCTGCTCCGGCGCGCCGGTCGGGGTCGTGCTCATCCTGCGAGTGTGCCGCCCGGCGCGCACCAGCGTTCAAGACGTCCGGCCGGTGGACGGCGCAGGATCACCGGCATGCGTTTCGACACCAAGGCAGCCGTGGTGGTCCGCGAGGATCTCGCGGACTGGCAGAAGCTGAATGTGACCGCCTTCCTCTCCTCCGGCATCGCCCACGCCACCGACGACGTCATGGGCTCCGAGCCCTACGCGGACGCCTCGGGCAACCAGTACCTGCGGCTGCTGCGCGAGCCGGTGCTCGTCTTCGCGGCGGACGGCGCCGCCCTGGCCCGTACCCACGCGCGGGCGCTCTCCCGGGGCCTGGCCGTCGCCGTGTACACGGAGGACATGTTCGCCACCGGGAACGACGCCGACAACCGGGCGGCGGTGCGCTCCGTCGAGGCCGAGAAGCTGAACCTCGTCGGGCTGGGGCTCTACGGGCCGCGCACCCCGGTCGACAAGGTGCTCAAGGGCCTCACGCTGCACGGGTAGTGGACCAGACCTCCTTGGGGGGCGCGTCGTGCGGCGTCAGCTGACCGGTCTTGGTCCAGTTCCAGGACTGGTACGCGGTGCGCGCCACCGTGTCCCCCGGCTCCAGCAGGGCCAGCGCCACCTGGGGGGTGGCGCGGGCCAGCAGGTCGCTCAGCATGCGCGAGGCCACCCGCTCCCGGCGGCGCGAGGGGACCACCATCAGCTCGGCGACCACGAAGACCTGCCGGGAGCCGGCCAGTTCGTCGATCTCGACGGGGACGTCCTCGAACTCCCGCCACCAGGCCGAGTCGCGCTCCACCCGGTAGCCGTACGCGGCGCCCACCAGCGCCGGATCGCTGGCCAGGAGCAGGTCGAAGTCCTCCTGCTGGACGTCGTGGTCGGTCAGCCGCCGGATGAAGTCCTGCCGTTCCAGCGGCACCTCGCCGAACGCGTCGCGGTAGGACGCGTTGTGGATGTCGGCGATCTGCTCGCGCTGGGACTCCGCCTGCCACCGGCTGAGCCGCCGCAGAAAGACCATGCCCATCTGTGCCTCCCCGAACTGCTGTGGGCCTCCTGGTCGGAGGCGACCTCTCATCGTCCCACCGAAGTACCTCCCTGCGGAACGGCCAAGGGATAGCGTTGACCTCATGTTTGCCGCCTACGCAGCACGCCTGGACGCCGAAGACCCGCTGTCCGCCCTGGAACTGGGGGAGCGGCCCGAGCCGGAGGTGCCGCCGGGCTGGACGGTGGTGCGGTTGCGGGCGGCGGCGCTCAACCACCACGATCTGTGGTCGCTGCGCGGGGTGGGGCTGGACGCCGCCTTGCTGCCGATGATCCTGGGGTGCGACGGCGCCGGGGTCGACGAGGACGGCAACGAGGTGGTGGTGTACCCGGTGATCGGCGGCGCGCGCCGCACCCTGCTGTCCGAGAAGTACCAGGGCACCCTCGCCGAGCGGGTCGCGGTGCCGGCCGGCAATGTGCTGCCCAAGCCGCCCGCGCTGTCCTTCGAGGAGGCCGCGGCGCTGCCCACGGCCTGGCTGACGGCGTACCGGATGCTGTTCACCAAGGCCGGGGTCCGGCCGGGGGACAGCGTGCTGGTGCAGGGCGCGGGCGGGGGAGTGGCGACGGCGGCGATCGTGCTGGGCGCGGCGGCCGGGCTGCGGATGTTCGTGACCGGCCGGGAGGAGCACAAGCGGCGGCGGGCGCTGGAGTTGGGCGCCGAGGCGGTTTTCGAGCCCGGCGTCCGGCTGCCGCACCGGATGGACGCGGTGCTGGAGACGGTGGGTGCCGCCACCTGGTCGCACTCGCTGAAGTCCCTGCGGCCCGGGGGGACCGTGGTGATCTCCGGGACCACCAGCGGTTCGAACCCGCCGGCCGCCGAGTTGCAGCGGATCTTCTTCCTGGAGCTGACGGTGGCCGGCTCCACGATGGGCACGCGGGAGGAGTTGGCGGGGCTGCTCGGCTTCTGCGCCGCCAAGGGGGTGCGGCCCGTCATCGACACGGTGCTGCCGCTGGACCGGGCCCGCGAGGGGTTCGCGCGGATGGCCGCCGGTGATCTCTACGGGAAGATCGTGTTCACGGTCTGAGGCGGTGCGCGGCGCGGCGGGGTGGGGCCGGGCGGGCCCCGCCGTCAGCTCGCGTGCTCCATCGCCGCGCTGAGCCGCTCGTTGGCCATCCGCATGTGTTCGGCCATGGCGCGGTCGGCGCCCTCGGGGTCACGGTCGCGGATGGCCTTGAGGATGGCGTCGTGCTCGCACAGGGTGCCGCTGACGGTGCCCTCGATGTCGCTGACCCGCTCCATCCACACCTGGAGCAGCGCCCGGATGCTGTGCAGGATGTCGCTGAGGACGGTGTTCCCGGCGATCCGCGCGGTCTCCAGGTGGAACGCGATGTCCGCCTCGATGAACGCCTTGGCGTCGCCGCCCGCGTCCCGCATGTGCTGAAGGTGCTCCTCCAGCAGGACGACATCCGCGTCCGAGGTGCGCTGCGCGGCCAGCCGGGCCGAGACGGCCTCCATGTGGGTGCGGACCTCGACCAGGTCGCGGGTGCGCCGCTGGCCCAGCATGAGGCCCCAGTTGATGGCGCGCGGCAGGAATTCCGAGGTGCCCTCGCGCACGTACGAGCCGGAGCCGGGCCGTATCTCGATGATGCCGAGCACGTCCAGCGCGGACAGCGCGCCGCGCACGCTGGAGCGGGCGACGCCCAGCGCCTCGGCGAGCTGGCGTTCCGCGGGCAGCCTGGTGCCGGGCCGGATGTCGCCGGAGGTCAGATGGTCGAGCAGCCGCTTGGCGACCTCGCTGACGGAGGACTCCCGCACCACGGGGCGCAGGAGCTGGGCCAAGTCGGGGCTGGCGGCGGGCTGCTGATCTGACTGGGTGGTCACGCACACCAGTACACCAGATGGACGGCGTGCGCAGCGACGGCCGCGATCCATCCGAAATGTTCAGCGGAACGTCAAGTGTGGGGATACAGCCCGTTATGTGATATTCATCACTCACATGAATTGGTGACCAATTTACCAGTTGAGGCTTAGCGTGTCCGCAGTCCGGCAGAGAGCCGCCGCTCATGGCACTGCCGGAAGGACCCACCCGGACGGAGTTGTCCGGCGAGCCGAGGAGTCACCATGGGTGCTGACGCCCACACCACGCCAGTGGAGAGATCTGCGATCAAGAAGATCTCGATCCGTCTGGTGCCCTTCGTGGCACTGATGTTCTTCGTGAACTATCTGGACCGGACGGCCATATCCTTCGCCGAGCCCAACGGCATGGGCGACGACCTGGCCCTCACCGCCGCCCAGTTCGGCTTCGCGTCCGGGATCTTCTTCCTCGGCTACATCGTGCTGGAAGTGCCGAGCAACATGGCCCTGCACCGGTTCGGAGCCCGCCGCTGGCTGGCCCGGATCATGGTCACCTGGGGCGTTGTCTCGCTGCTGTTCACCTGGGTGGACAGCACCGGCCAGCTCTACGTGCTGCGCTTCCTGCTGGGTGTCGCCGAGGCCGGGTTCTTCCCCGGCGCGATCCTCTTCCTCAGCCAGTGGGTGCCCGGCCGCCACCGCACCAAGATCCTCGGGCTGTTCTACCTGGCCCAGCCGCTGACCACCGTGCTCGGCGCCCCGCTCGCCGGCTGGCTCATCGGCCACCACGGGCTGTTCGGCCTCGAGGGCTGGCGCGTGATGTTCCTGTTCGTGTCGATCCCCGCCATCGTGCTCGGCATCGTCGCCTGGTTCTACCTGAGCGACCGGCCCGCCGACGCCAAGTGGCTCACCCCCGCCGAGCAGGAGTGGCTGACCACCAAGCTGGAGGAGGAGAGCGAGGGCAAGACCGGCGCCAAGGCGAACCACGGCAAGGACGCCCTCAAGGCCGCCTTCACCAACGCCCGCGTGTGGGTGCTCGGCCTGGTCTACTTCGGCTTCATCTACGGCCTGTACGCGCTCGCCTTCTTCCTGCCGACGATCATCAGCGGCTTCCAGGAGCAGTACGACACCACCTTCTCCGTGATGGACAAGGCCTGGATCACCGCCATCCCGTACCTGCCTGCCGCCATCGTGCTGTTCTTCTGGACCCGGCACGCCACCAAGCACGGCACCCGCACCTGGCACATCGCCGGACCCGCGATCGTCGGCGGTCTCTCCATCCCGCTGGCCCTGTACATGGGCTCGCCCGCCGCGACCGTCGCCGTGATCACCATCACCGCGTGCGCGATCTTCGCCGCCCTGCCGGTGTTCTGGTCCGTGCCCTCCCGGTTCCTCACCGGTGCCGCCGCCGCGGCCGGCATCGCCCTGATCAACACGATGGGCAACATCGCCGGCTTCGGCGCCAGCTACTTCACCGGCTGGATCCGGGACTGGACCGGCAGCTACTACGCGTCCCTGTACGTCGTCGGCTTCTTCATGCTGCTGTCCGCCGTACTGATCATCTCCCTCGCCGCCCGCGACGGCCGCACCACCGACCAGGTGGCGGGCGACGGGGACGGCGGCGGCGACCGCGAGCCGGTGGAGGCCGCCCGATGACCCGACTGTTCAACGACCCCGCCGCCTTCGCGGACGAGGCCCTCGCCGGCTTCGTCGCGGCACACCGCCGCTGGGTACGCCCGGTGACGGGCGGGGTGGTCCGCGCCGGGGGCACCCCGGCAGGGCAGGTCGCGGTCGTCATCGGCGGCGGCTCGGGTCACTACCCGGCCTTCTCCGGCCTGGTCGGCGCGGGCCTGGCCCACGGCGCGGCGGTCGGCAACGTCTTCGCCTCGCCCTCCGCGCAGCAGATCCGCACCGTCGCGAAGGCGGCGGACGGCGGCGCCGGTGTGCTGCTGATGTTCGGCAACTACGCCGGGGACGTCCTGCACTTCGGGCAGGCCGCCGACCGGCTCACCGCCGAGGGCGTACGGGCCGAGACCTTCGCCGTCACCGACGACATCTCCAGCGCCCCGGCCGCCGAGCACGCCAAGCGGCGCGGCATCGCCGGCGACCTGCCCGTCTTCAAGGCGGCCTCCGCCGCCGCCGAGGCCGGGCTGCCGCTGGAGGAGGTGATCGCCGTCGCCGCGCACGCCAACGCCCGCACCCGCTCCTTCGGCATCGCCTTCTCCGGCTGCACCCTGCCGGGCGCCGGCCGGCCGCTGTTCACCGTCCCCGAGGGGCGGATGGCGGTCGGCCTGGGCATCCACGGCGAACCCGGCATCGGCGAGGAGGCCCTGCCCAGCGCGGACCGGGCCGCCGAGCTGCTCGTCGCCAGCCTGCTGAACGAACTCCCCGACGGCGTCGACGCCCCGCGCGGGCGCCGCGCCGCCGTCATCCTCAACGGGCTCGGCTCGGTGAAGTACGAAGAGCTGTTCGTCGTCTACCACCGCGTCGCCCAGCTCCTGGAAGAAGCCGGCGTCACCGCCGTCGAGCCCGAGGCCGGTGAACTCGTCACCAGCTTCGACATGGCCGGCGTCTCGCTGACCCTGACCTGGCTCGACGAGCGGCTCGAAACGCTGTGGACCGCGCCCGCCGACACTCCCGCCTACCGCAAGGGAGCCGTGGCCGCACCCACGGCGCCCGCCGCGACGGCGGAACCCGCCGAGGGGGCCGAGGCCGAGGACGTCATCCCCGACTCCACCCCGGCCTCCCGGCAGACCGCCGGAACCGCCGCCGCCGCGCTGCGGGTCATCGCCGCCACCGTCGAGGAGCACGCCGACGAACTCGGCCGCATCGACGCCGTCGCCGGCGACGGCGACCACGGCATCGGCATGCTGCGCGGCGCCACCGCCGCCGACACCGCAGCCCGCACCGCGCACGAGCGCGGCGCGGGCGCCGGCACCGTCCTGCACCGCGCCGCCGACGCCTGGGCCGACCGGGCCGGCGGCACCTCCGGCGCCCTGTGGGGCACCATCCTGCACGCGGTCGGCGACGCCCTCGGCGACAGCGAACGGCCCACCGCCGCCACCGTCTCCGCCGGCGTCACCCGCGCCTGCGACGAGGTACGGCGGATCGGCGGCGCCCGGGTCGGCGACAAGACGATGGTCGATGTCCTCGTCCCGTTCGCCGACACGCTCGCCGTCGAGACCGCCGCCGGTGCCCGCACCGCCGCCGCCTGGGACCGCGCCGCGACCGCCGCCACCACGGCCGCCGCCGCCACCGCCGATCTGCTGCCGCAGATGGGCCGCGCCCGCCCGCACGCCGAGAAGTCCCTCGGCACCCCCGACGCCGGCGCCCACTCGCTCGCCCTCATCGTCCGCGCCGTGCACGGCGTCCTCACCGACACCACCGGGGAAAACTGAGATGACCGACAAGCTCCGCATCGTCGTCGGCTGCGACGACGCCGGCTACCAGTACAAGGAAGCCCTCAAGAAGGACCTGGAGGCGTCCGGCCTGGTCGCCTCGGTCACCGACGTGGGCGTGGACGCCGACGGGCACACCGCCTACCCCACCATCGCGATAGCCGCCGCCGAGATCGTCGCGCGCGGCGACGCCGACCGCGCGCTGCTGGTGTGCGGCACCGGCCTGGGCGTGGCCATCGCCGCCAACAAGGTCAAGGGCATCCGCGCCGTCACCGCGCACGACTCCTTCTCCGTCGAGCGCGCCATCCTCTCCAACAACGCCCAGGTCCTCACCTTCGGCCAGCGTGTCATCGGCCTCGAACTCGCCCGCCGCCTGGCCCGCGAATGGCTCACCTACCGCTTCGACACCGCCTCGGCGTCGGCCGGCAAGGTCCAGCTGATGTGCGACTACGAGGACCAGCAGGACAGCGAGGCCGCCTGATGACCACCCCTGACGCGCCCGTGCTGCTGGGGGTGAGCCTGAAGATGTACTTCGGCCACCGGCAGACACTGCGCTGGGCGGAACAGGTCGCCGCACTCGCCACCCGTCACCCGGTCACCACGAGCGGCGCCGCCCGGATGTTCGTGCTGCCCGCCTTCCCGGCGATCGTCCCCGTCGCCGGCATCCTCGCCGGCAGCGGCGTCGCCGTCGGCGCCCAGGACATCGCCACCGAGGACAGCGGCCCGTACACCGGCGAGGTCGGCGGCCCCTCCCTCGCCGAGATCGGCTGCCGCTACGCCGAGGTCGGCCACGCCGAACGCCGCCGCCTGTACGGCGAGGGCGACACCGTCGTGGCCGCCAAGACCGCCGCCGCACTGCGCAACGGCCTCACCCCCGTGCTGTGCGTCGGCGAACGCGACGAGGCCGACCCCGCCGAGGCCGCCCGCCGCACCGTCGCCGAGACCGAGCGGCTGCTGCACGGCCTGACCGGACCCGTCACCGTCGCCTACGAGCCGCAGTGGGCCATCGGCGCACCCGAACCGGCCTCCGCCACCCACATCACCACCGTGTGCGGCGCGCTGCGCCAGTGGCTGGACGCCCAGCCGCAGCACGCCGGCTCCACCGTCATCTACGGCGGCAGCGCGGGCCCCGGCCTGCTCACCCGGATCGCACCCGCCGCCGGCGGCCTGTTCCTGGGCCGCTTCGCCCACGACGTCACCGCCATCGAGCGCATCCTCGACGAACTGGCCGAGGTGGCGTGATGGCGTACGGCATCAGCACCTACGCGTACTTCTGGCGCATCTCGCAGCGCGCCCCGCGCCCGCTGACCCTCCCCGAGATGCTGGCCGACACCCACGCCCTGGGCGGCCAGGCCTTCCAGATCTGCGACTACCCGCTCATCGAGGAGTACGACGCGGCGGCCCTCGCCGACCTGCGGGCCACCGCCGAGGACCTGGGCCTGACCCTGGAACTCGGCACCCGCGGCGTCCGCACCGAACACCTGGCGCGCTACCTGGAGATCGCCGAGGCCCTCGGCGTCACCCTGGTGCGCTCCATGCTCAACACCGCCGACCACCGGCCGACCACCGACGAGGCGATCGCCCTGCTGCGCCCCGCCGTCGAGCGGTACGCGGCGGCCGGGGTGACGCTGGGCCTGGAGACGTACGAGCAGGTCTCCACCGACGACCTGCTCACCGTCGTACGCGGCGTGGACCGCCCCCAGCTGGGCGTCGTCCTGGACCCGGGCAACAGCGTGGCCCGCCTGGAGCGGCCCGTCGACGTCGTGGCGGCCACCGCCCCGTACGTCGTCAACATCCACGTCAAGGACTTCTCCTTCACCCGCCGCGACGGCTGGGTCGGCTTCACCTACGCCGGCTGCCCGCTGGGCGAAGGACTCCTGGACTACGACGGCATGATCGCCGCCGTGCGGCCGCACCAGCGCGGCATCAACCAGATCGTCGAACACTGGCTCCCCTGGCAGGACGAGGGCTTCGACGCCACCGCCCGCATCGAGGAGCGGTGGACCCGGCACAGCATCACCACCCTTTTGAGGAGCGCGTCATGACCACCGAGACCCCCACCCGTACCGTCGCCGTCATCGGGGCCGCCGGCAAGATGGGCCAGCGCGTCTCCAACAACCTCGTGCGCAGCGACTTCCGGGTGCTGTTCAGCGAGGCGTCCCCCAAGGGCCAGGAACTCATCACCGGCCTGGGCCGTGAACTGACCGAGTCCGCCGACGCCGCCGCGCAGGCCGACGTCGTCATCCTGGCCGTGCCGGACGTCGTCCTGGGCACCGTCTCCGCCGAACTCGTCCCGCTGATGAAGCCCGGCACCATCGTCCTCACCCTGGACCCGGCCGCCGCCTACGCCGGGCTGCTGCACGAGCGCGAGGACATCCACTACGCCTGTGCGCACCCCTGCCACCCCTCCGTCTTCCTGGAGCGCACCACCAAGGAGGAGTGGCAGGACACCTTCGGCGGGATCGCCGCCCCGCAGGAGGTGGTGGCCGCGTACGAGGGCGGCGACGCCGCCAAGCAGGAGCTGGCCGAGGCCGTCATCCGCGTCATGTACGCGCCGGTCGTGGACGTGCACTGGGTGACGGTCAAGCAGCTCGCCGTCCTGGAGCCGACCCTGGTGGAGACCATCGCCTGCATGGTGGGCGCGCTGCTCACCGAGGCGCTGCACGAGACCGTGCACACCGTCGGCGTGCCGGAGAAGGCCGCCCGCGCCATGCTGCTGGGCCACACCCAGGTCGCGCTGGCCAACACCCTCAAGGGCTCCAACCCGTTCTCGGACGCCTGCCTGATCGCCATGGACTACGGCCGCGAGTCGATCGTCCGTGACGACTGGAAGAAGGTCTTCGAGGACGAGGAGCTGGACAAGGTCATCACGCGGATGCTGAAGATCAAGGACATCAAGCGCTGATGACTGCCGAGTTCACCTGGTCCGACCTGGACCGCCGGGCGGTGGACACCGCCCGGATCCTGGCCGCCGACGCCGTGCAGCACGCGGGTCACGGCCACCCCGGTACGGCGATGACGCTGGCGCCGGCCGCGTACACCCTCTTCCAGAAGGTGATGCGGCACGACCCGGCCGACCCCGCGTGGAGTGGCCGCGACCGGTTCGTGCTGTCGGCCGGCCACGCCTCGCTGACGCTGTACATCCAGCTGTACCTGGCCGGATTCGGCCTGGAGCTGGAGGACCTGAAGGCGTTCCGGCGGCATGGCTCCCTGACCCCCGGTCACCCGGAGTACGGGCACACGGCCGGGGTGGAGACCACGACCGGGCCGCTGGGGCAGGGCGTCGCGAACGCGGTGGGCATGGCCATGGCCGCCCGCTACGAGCGCGGCCTGTTCGACCCGGAGACGCCTTTCGGTGCTTCCCCGTTCGACCACTACATCTACGCGATCGCGGGCGACGGCTGCCTCCAGGAGGGCATCGCGGCGGAGGCGTCCTCGCTCGCCGGGCACCAGAAGCTCGGCAACCTGATCATGCTGTGGGACGACAACCACATCTCGATCGAGGGCGACACCGTCACCGCCGTCTCCGAGGACACCGAACTGCGCTACGCGGCGTACGGCTGGCACGTGCAGCGCGTCGAGCCGCAGGAGAACGGTGACCTGGACCCGGCGGCGCTGTACGAGGCCATCCGCGCCGCGCAGGCCGTCACCGACCGGCCCTCACTCATCGCGCTGCGCACCATCATCGCCTGGCCCGCGCCGAACGCCCAGAACACCGAGGCCGCGCACGGCTCCGCGCTGGGCGCCGCGGAGGTCGCGGCCACCAAGCGGGTGCTGGGCTTCGACCCCGAGCGGTCCTTCGAGGTCGCGGACGAGGTGATCGCGCACGCGCGCGGCGCCGTCGATCGGGGCCGCGAGCAGCGGCTGGCCTGGGAGAAGGACCTCGCCGCCTGGCGCACGGCGCAGCCGGAGCGGGCGGCGCAGTTCGACCGCGTCACGGCGGGCGACCTTCCGCAGGACTGGGAATCCGCACTCCCGGCCTTCGAGGTGGGCGGCAAGATCGCCACCCGCGCGGCCTCCGGTGCCGTACTGAAGGCGCTGGGACCGGTGATCCCCGAACTGTGGGGCGGCTCCGCCGACCTCGCCGGCTCCAACAACACGACGATCGACGCCGGTTCGTCCTTCCTCCCGGCGGGCAACCCGCTGCCGGAGGCCGACCCGTACGGCCGCACCATCCACTTCGGCATTCGCGAGCACGCCATGGCGGCCGCACTGAACGGGATCGCGCTGCACGGCAACACCCGCGCGTACGGCGGCACCTTCCTGGTGTTCTCCGACTACATGCGCAACGCGGTACGGATGTCCGCGCTCATGGGACTGCCGATCACTTACGTGTGGACGCACGACTCCATCGGCCTCGGCGAGGACGGCCCCACCCACCAGCCGGTGGAACACCTCGCCTCGCTGCGGGCCATCCCCGGCCTGAACGTGGTCCGCCCGGCCGACGCCCACGAGACGGCGATCGCCTGGCGCGAGGCCCTGCGCCGGGGCACCCCGCACGGGCTGGCGCTGAGCCGCCAGGGCCTGCCGGTGTACGCGCCGAACGAGGACGCGGCGCGCGGCGGTTACGTCCACACCGAGGCGAGCGGCGGCACGCCGCAGGTGGTGCTGATCGCCACCGGCTCCGAGGTCCAGCTGGCGGTCGCCGCCCGCGACCTGCTGGAGGCCCAGGGCACCGCCACCCGCGTGGTGTCGATGCCGTGCGTGGAGTGGTTCGAGGAGCAGGACCGCGCCTACCGGAACGCGGTGTTGCCCCCGGCGGTACGGGCGAGGGTCGCGGTCGAGGCGGGCATCGGCCTGACCTGGCACCGGTACACGGGTGACGCGGGACGGATCGTGTCCCTGGAGCACTTCGGCGCCTCGGCGGACGGCGCGATCCTGTTCCGCGCGTACGGCTTCACGCCGGAGGCCGTGGCCGGGGCGGCACAGGAGTCCCTGGCCGACACCCACTGAGAACCCCGGGCGCCCGCGCACCGCGTCCCTCGCTGCGCGGGCGCCCGGTCCAGCCCCGAGGGGCCACTCCTGGTACCGGGAGTGGCCCCTTTTCGGCGGTCGGGGCGGCGGCACAACCATGCTGGGGCGTGTTTGACAGCTGTCGGGCGCGCCGCGCCTCTAGCGCGTTGGGGGTCGGTTTTCCTCCTGCCGGGCCCGTGTGGTCAGACCCGGGATGATGAGCGTGAGCCATCGGGCTCGGGCGGGTTCGGGCTGGTCGATGGGGGCGGTGGAGAAGATCAGGTAGATGTCCTTGACGGTGATGTCGGGGTGGATGTCACCGTCCTGCCGTCCCGCTGAGATCAGGGCGGTGACGGCGCGGCCGGCGCGGTCCTCGTCGGCGCGGTCACCCGGTTCGGCGCCCAGGGACTGGGCCGCTGCCTTCACGGCACGGTCGGTGACGGACAACTCGATCACGCGGCCGAGGAAGGCCGTCAGCTCGTCTGCGGCGCGGGCACCGCCCTCGTCACCGGTGCCTCCTCCGGCATCGGTGAAGCCACCGCACTCAAGCTGCGGGAGCTGGGCTTCACCGTCTACGGGGCCGCCCGGCGTACCGACCGTCTGCAATCGCTGGCCGCGCGCGACATCCGCCCCCTGACCGTGGACGTCACCGACGAGGACTCCCTGCGCACGGGTGTCGACCGCATCGTCACCGACACCAGCCGGATCGATGCCCTCATCAACATCGCCGGCTACGGGTCCTACGGAGCGTCACAGCACGCCGCCCCAAACCCGCTACGCCACCGGCTTCGGCGCCAAGCCCCTCATCTCCCTGCGCCGCATCCTGCCCGACCGCGCCTTCGACAGCGTTATCTCCCGAGCCGTCCGCCTGCCCCGCTGAGCAAACCCGAGCGGGCTCGGCTTCCCGAAATCGGGCGGGCGGATCGTCGATCGCCGGACATGATCTCGTCCCTGAGATCTGCGGCGATCCGTTCGTGCAGCGGCCCGGGCCGCTTCCACGCACTGGCAGACAGGGGAAGTATCGCGCTAGGTGATTTCGCCGTCCCGCACGGCGGTGACGAACTGCTGCCAAGGCCCTGCGGCGAAGACGAGCGTGCCACGCGCCCGGTCCTTGGTGTCCCGCACTCCCTGCCGCCCGGTGCCACCGGGGGCCATGCGGTCACCCAGACGGGTAACGGCCACGCACTGGCCGCCGTTTGAACCGCTGTAGGACGACGTGACCCACTCTGCGGCGCTGAGGTCAGTCACTGCCGTACTCCTCCATTCGTACCGTCCGAATCATCGCGAGTGACGCGTCGGGTGAGAGCGCGTGGGCTCGCAGGCGATCGTACGTGGCCTGGTGAAACGCGACCGTTGACGCCTTCTGATGGAGCTTGCCACCGGTCGCGTCATCCGTCCAAAGTACGGGCTCGGAGCTGGCGAATCCCAGCAGGGTGAATGAGAGGGTGTGGGCCGCTGCGGCCCCCGCCGTGAACGGCAAAACTTGGAGATCGACGCGGGGCCCCGATGCCAGATCCAGCAGGTGGTCAAGCTGACTTCGCATCACGGCCTGGCCACCGACCGCTGTGCGCAAACACGCTTCATGCAGCACGACCCAGAGGCTCAGGTCGGGTGATTCGAGGGCATCCCGGCGACGCATGCGTCCGTCAACCTTGCCTTCGATGACTCCCGGTTCCTCACGCGGATGCCCCGCGCGGAAGATCGCTCGGGCGTATGCGTCGGTTTGCAGCAGTCCCATGAGGCACGCAGCCGAGTAGTCGAGTATCCAAGAAGCACGGCGTTCCAAAGCCAGATATGGCTCGAACCACGTCGGGGTGCCGCTTTCCTGGAGGCTCGCGTAGAGCCGGGTGAACAGCCCACCCGTGGCGAAGACCTTGTCGCACCCGGCAATGAAGTCGGCGCTGGGCTGCTGCTTCCCCGCCTCGACCTTGCTGACGTAGCCCTCGGAGTAGCCCGTTCCCAGGCCCAGGTTCTTCTGCGTCAGCTTGCGGCCCAGCCGTACTTCTTTGACTTCCCGGCCGAATCGCTGACCGGGAGTCAAGTATTCCTCTGAAGCTTCCTCGTTCAAGCTCGTGACCTCCGCTGATGCAAGCAACACGCGCCATTTGACGGGACAGGAACTTGCGGATCCGTGCTCAAGCCATCCCCAGCGTAGCGCTTCTGTGTTGGTCTGGTCACAGCAAGTGCTCTTCGGAGCCAGCAAGCCCCGACAGTGGCAGGTGACTTATGACCACCGTGATCCCCGACCAGCCGCACGAGCCGCCCGAGCCGCCCGACGTTCTGCCTCAGGAAGCGACCGACGTGCCGACCGACGAGGAGGCCGTGACGGTGATCGCTGCCGCGCGGGCGTGGTTGGTGGCCATCGGCTATCGGCGACCGGGGGCCGGTCGGTGAGCGGCGGGTGGGTGTGGTCGGTGCCGATCACGGCCGACACCGTGCGGGTGGGGGACGCGATCAGCGTCGGCGGCCGGACGTTGATCGTCGCCGATCTGTGCGAACTTCCGGGCGGTGCGGGCAAGATGGTCCGCTTCCGCAGCGGGGAGCGACTGACGCTGCATCCCCGGTCGGAACTCTCGGCCTCCCGCATCGGCCCGCCGCCGGTCCGCGCCTGCCGACGGCGGAGGACGGACCGGTGACCCCCGTGCCCCGGCTGCCGGATCTGACCCACGCCGACGACCGACCCGTTCCGCCGCGCTTGGGCGATAGCTCTGACTGGGTGCTCGGCCGCTGCTGGCTGTGGTGTGCCAACCGGCACACCTGGGTGCTGTGGCTCGGCCCCGCGTCCACCACCGGGCATCACGCGTCCCTCTACGCGTGCGAGCGCTGCGTGGACCGGCTGCACCACACGATCATCGACTACAGCGAGGCCATGATCGACGCCCCGCTGGACGCGACCGGCATCCGTGTTCCCCTCTACCTCAGCCCGAAGGACCCTCCCCGGCCGGTCCCTCTGCTCCCCCAGCCTTCGGCCGGGGGCACCCCCATACACCGTGCTCGGCACCGCCGCCCCCGCACGGTCCTCGGCCGCCTGTGGCACCGCCTCATCACCGGCCGCGATCCCACGTCCAACTGAGGGTTCTGACGCCTGCACAGACACGGCCCCGCGCCGGGGCTCCGTGTGGATTCGCGGGTATCACGCAACTGCACCCGCTCTCCCTTCAGATCCGGCTCCGTCAGGAGAACGGCCGCCGTTCACCCAAGGGAACCTCGAAGGGTATGCAACGCCCCGCAAAACTACCCGCGGTGAAGCGCGGGAAGCCCCCCGGGGCGCTCCGTCACACGACCGCGCCCGGAGCGAGTCACGCTCCCCGGACTGGTCGGAGGCCCCCCTCCGGGCTGGGCCTACGGCAAGCAGAGACCAAGTGGAAAGGAGAACGCTGTGCACACCTCGGTCACACGGACTCACCTTGATGAGAACGAGAATGAGGGACGCAGGCGTCCGTTCGGCCTCCGTACCGCGAGGGCGATCACGGAAGGCAACACGGTGGCGATTCCGCCCACCACGTACTGCCCCCGGCGTCAGCTCTCCCTCAGGGACGACGGCATGCCGATGGTGATGGCCGCAACCGGAACATCCGCCGCCACCGCCGATCAGACCCGTCACGACATGCAGTGGATGCAGGACACCGACTCGGTCGACGACACCGACGCTCCTGAGGAGGAATAGCGCATGACGGTGCTGGTGCTGACCCGGCAACTGCTCGACGGCCCTGCCGACCTCGTGGTGCACGAACTCAACCGTCGGGGAGTCCCCGTGCACCGGGTCGATCCTGCGGAATTCCCTCGGCGGATGAAGCTCGCGGCGCGGATCGGAGCGGGGCAGGCTGACTGGGCCGGTGGCTGGCGTGGTCAGTACCGGGACCTGAGGTTCGACGATGTCACCGCCGTCTACTATCGGCGCCCCGGTCCGGCCGAGGTCAACCCGGCTCTTGCCGAGGAAGACGCAGTGTGGGCTCGTGCGGAAGCCCGGGCCGGCTTCACCGGGCTGGTCGAATCCCTGAGGTGCCCTTGGATCAATCACCCGCGACAGAACATCATCGCCGACTCGAAACCAAGGGCGCTTGCCGCCGCCGTCCGATCCGGGCTCCGTATCCCCTCCACCCTCATCACCAATGATCCCGAAGAGGCCCGGGACTTCATCTCATCCCTGCCGGAGCGTCTGGCTGTCTACAAACCCATCGCCCCTCAGTCGCCCATCGGAGTTCGGGGTGCCACAGCCACGGTCTGGACGAGCCCACCTTTGACGGCGGACGAACTCACCGATGAGATCTCCTGCACCGCCCATCTGTTCCAGGAGTGGATAGCCAAGCAGTTCGAGGTCCGGCTGACGGTGGTGGGGAACCGCCTGTTCGCGGGCGCGATCCACGCCCATTCCGACGAGGCCCGGATTGACTTCAGGCGTGACTACCATGCGCTCACCTTCACGGTGTGCTCAGTACCGGAAGCTGTCGCGCGCGGAGTGCGAAGCCTGATGTCTGCCTTCGATCTCCGCTACGCGGCGATGGACTTCCTCGTTGGGCCCCAGGGCGAGTGGCACTTCGTCGATCTGAATCCGAACGGCCAGTTCGGATTCATACCCGAGCTGGCTCAGCCCATCACCCGGTCTCTGGTGGATCTTCTGGAAGGTGAGTCCGTATGAGTGAGTCCGCTCGTGGAATCGATCCGGCGCACTCCGAGCGTGCCCGGGGTCGTCTGACCGGTGAATTGGTGACGTCCGGCGTCCTGCGCTCGCCGCGTTGGATCGCCGCGTTCAAGGAAACCCCGCGTGAGGACTTCGCTCCCAGCTTCGTTCTCGACGACGGCAGGGTCCGTCGCACGTGTCATAGCGGTGACGCGGACTACCTGGACGCGCTCTACGCGGACGACTCCCTCATCACGCAGATCGACCCCGGTGGCACGGCCACCAGTTCTTCGACCATGCCCAGCCTGATGGCTCACATGCTTGAGGCATTCGCGGTCGAAGACGATGCCCATGTGCTCGAAGTGGGTACGGGAACCGGCTACAACACGGCACTGCTCTGTCACGCCCTGGGTGGAGAGCGGGTGACGACGATCGACATCGATCCTGTTCTGACCCACAGCGCCCGGCGGCGCCTGAACCGCCTCGGCCACAAGCCTGACGTCCGGACAGGAGACGGCCGGCGGGGAAGCCCCCGGGAGGGTGGCTACGGAGGTGTTCTCGCTACGTGTGCCGTAAAGAGGATTCCCACCCCGTGGCTTCGGCAGTTGGGGACCGTGTCTCTCATCGTGGTCAATATCGGCAGCGGTATCGCCTGCTTGAGGAGTCGGCACGATGGAGGCGCTGCCGGTGGGTTCCTGAACGATCCCTACATGTTCATGACTGCCAGATCCTCTCCTCATGAGCGGGCGCCCAGAGCGGCCGTACACATCGACCTTGCCATGGGGTCGGAGGGGGACAGGACGGTCCTGCCCCTCCCGGAATCCGGGGAAGATCCTCACACCTTCCTGCGCGAGATGGCGCTGTGCGACGCCATGGAGGTCCATCTCCACCAGCCGGACGTGCTGTCGTTGATGCTCACGGCGGAAACCGGCCTCCAGCAGTGCCTCCTCGTTCACCCCGGCTCCCAGTCCTGGGCGCGCGTCACTGTGCGGAAGAACGCACTGGTCGTTCGGCATGGCGGTCCACTGAGCACCATGGCCGTCGACCGCATCCGCCTCCTTGAGGGGTGGATTCGTGCGGGGCGACCGAATCCGGGAGCCTACAAACTGGAGGTGAGCAGTGGGGGGCTGCACACGCTGTGGCGGGGTGAAGGCGGCTCCGGGATGACCTGGACCCTGCCCGGCTGACATTCGATGGACTCCTGACCCGGCGCGTTCACCGGAGGTGAGGCCGGCGCTGTGCCCGCCGGGGACTCCGGTCGCCGGCGGACGCGCACAAGCTGGCCGCCGTGCGTCCTGGGAAACCGATCAGCCGCAAGAGCGGCCCGTTTCGAGAACTCAGGACGGCAACGGGTTCGGGGGTCCCGGGCACAGGCCATCGGAGGTATCCCGGAGCTAACGTGCCTCGTCGCGGCCCGCGTCCGAGTGGCGCAGCAGGGACAGCACGTCGGTGGTTGTGGCCGCCAGGCGGGTGCGGGCGGTGGCCAGTTGGGTCTGGGTGACGCCGTGGTCGCGGGCCGCGTCGCGGATGTCGTCGCGGAACTTGTCCAGCAGGCGTTCCAGTTCGCGGGCCGGGTCCGCGACGTGTGCCGGTTCGGTGCGCTCCGCGCCGCTCTCCCGGCTCTGTGTGCTTTGCGCATTCTCGGCGCTGTCGGCGTGCTCGGTGGGCCCGGCGGGCGCTTCGTGGCCGCCCATCCAGGGGGTGCGCCCCGTGGAGAAGCCGTGGCCCCAGCCGTTCAGCCCGTGGCTCAGGCCGTCGAGGCCCACCCGGACCGCGCCCTGCCAGTCGCCGGCCGCCGCGTGCGAGCGAACCTGTTCCTGGAGGCGTTGGGCGGCCTGTTCGAACTCGGTGCGGACCTCCTCGCGCGCCTGCTTGGCCTCCCGGCGGGCCCGGCGGGCCTCGTCCCGCCAGCCCGCCGCGCTGCCCGCGCCGGCGCCGGCGCCCGCACCGGCCCCCCGCGCCCGGGCCGTGGCCTGCCGCATCTCCTGCCGCAGGTCGTGCGCCGAGCCGCTGACATCCTCCCGGATGCCGTCGGCCAGCGCGGTCAGCGACGCGTTGATCTCGCGCTCCAGCGCGGCCAGTTCGTCGGCCCGGTCCGCCAGTTCCCGGCGGCCCTCCTCCGTCAGGGAGTAGACCTTGCGTCCGCCCTCCTCGGTGTGGGTGACCAGGCCCTCGGCCGCCAGCTTCGCCAGGCGCGGGTACACGGTGCCGGCGGAGGGGGCGTACCGGCCCTGGAACCGTTCCTCCAGGAGCCGGATGACCTCGTAGCCGTGCCGGGGTGATTCGTCGAGCAGCTTGAGCAGGTACAGCCGCAGGCGGCCGTGACCGAAGACGGGGGGCATGAGGGGGTCCTTTACGCGGGGAAAGCCGAAGCGGGGGCGGGGGAGGGGCCCTGTTCGTGGACGCCGGGGGGACGGCGCAGCACGGTGATGGCGCCGGAGACGGTGCTGCACGTCAGCCGACCGCCGCCGGAGCCGAGGACGCCGGTGAGCTGTTTGGGGCCCCAGAGGCCGTGGGAGGACAGCTCGGGGAAGGCGCTGGAGACGGCCCCGCTCACGGTGTTCCCGGCGACCGCGGCGTTGATGTGGTCGGGCAGCCGCAGGGCCACGTCGCCCGAGACCGAGGTGATGGTGATGTCGGCGAGGTCGCCGGGCGGGGCGAGGTCCAGGGTCAGTTCGCCGCTGACGGTGTCGGCGCGCAGCGAGGCGCCGCGGCCCTCCACCACCGTCAGTCCGCCCGAGACCGAGGTGAAGGCGAGGGGGCCGCCGAGCGACTGGGCCTCCACGTGCCCCGACACGGTGTCGGCGGTCACGGCGCCGGCCAGGCCGACCAGGGTGGTCTGCCCGGTGACGCCGCGTACCTCGGCGTCGGTGGTGAGGCCGCTGACGACGGCCGCCGCGCTCACGGTGCCGGCGGAGAGCCGGCAGTCGGCCGGGACCCTGATCGACACCACGGCCTCGCGCTTCATCAGCTTCCGGGGCCGCTTCGGCCAGCCCTTGAGGAAGCTCTGCCAGGGCAGGTCCTCGTAGCCGACGGTCAGCAGCCCGCCCTCCTGTTCGACGATCAGCGGCTCGCCCCGGACATCGGTGATCTCCACCTCGGCGGTGGGGTCGCTCGTCCCCACCACGTTGACGGTGCCGCCGACGAGGCGGACGCGCAGCTCGCGGACGGGGTGCTCCTCCAAGGTGAGGGTCTGCGCACCGGAGACCTCCCACCGGGATGTGGCGGCCATGGGCTCTCCTCCATGCATCACGGCGCACGACGATATATCGTGTCGCTACTCCAGACACGATATATCGCGTTGAGGGGAAGTCAAGACCTGTCGCGAGTCACCACCCGGTTCAGCGACCCGTCCGCCCCCGCGCCCGCCGGCTCACTCGTCCTCGTCCTCGTCGTCCAGCCGGGCCAGCCACGTCGCCAGCCGCTCCACCGGCACCTCGAAGTCCGGGTTCAGATCGGTGAACGTCCGCAACTGCTCGGCCAGCCACTCGAAGCTGACCTCCTCCTCGCCGCGCCGCCGCGCCAGCTCCTCGATGCCCCGGTCGGTGAAGTACACGCCCACTCCAGTGAGAGAAAGAAAGAAGACAAGAAAAACCGAACGAAACCACCAGGATAGGCGGGCTTTCCCAAGCCACTCGCGCCTGTCGGTGGGGGCCGCTAACCTGCAAGGCACCAGCAGTCGCGAGCGACCACGGGGGCCTCGATGAGCAACGGCATCACCGAGATCAGCCTGCCGGACGGCACCCCCGTCCTGGCCCGTGTCTCCGGCATCGAGGAACTGCACCGCCCCACCGCGCCCGGCGGTTACACCGACACCGGGTACGTCGACACCGGCATCGCCGACCGCGCCGTCGCCCAGCTCGACAGCCTGCGCGGCCTCATCGGCGGCGTCGCCGCCTCCCTCGCCGAAGGACTGCGCGGCGTGCGCCCCGACGAGGTCTCCGTCACCTTCGGCGTCGAACTCACCGCCCGCGCCGGAAAGATCGTCGGGCTGCTCGCCGACGGCGAGACCAAAGGCTCCCTCACCGTCACCCTGTCCTGGCACGGCACCCCGCCCGCCGGCCCCGAGCCCGCCCCCGTACCGCCCGCCCGGTGCCAGGGCGAGGCCCCATGAGCCCCTACGACAGCACGGGGGGCGCACAGGGCGAGGACGTACCCCGCATCGAGACCCTGTTCCGGCTGCTCAGCTCCGCCACCGTACGCATCCATGCCGCGCCCGAGGGGTATGCCGAGGGCGTGTCCGGCGCGACACCCTGGGGCAGCGGCTTCTTCGTCGCCCCGGGATGGGTGCTCACCTGCGCCCATGTCGCACTTCGCGGGGGAAGCGGCGAGGGAGGCAAACGCGAAGTGGGCCTGAGCTTCGAGGAGATGGGCGACGGCGGAGCCACCGCCACGCACACCGTGCGCGGGATCGTCGAGTGGGCCCAGCCCGAACACAGCCCGGCCGGCGACATCTGGCCCGGCCCCGACCTCGCCCTCGTCCGCGTGCTCAACCCGCCGCCCCACCCCTGCGTCTGGCTCAGCGAGCGCACCGCCCGCTTCACCCTCCAGGACGTCTACTTCTTCGGCTGGGGCCAACTGGCCGGCTCCGCGAGCCCGGTCGGCCCGGTCGACGGCCGCTGCACCGTCACCGGCCAGTACGGCGCCGACGGCTGGCTCAAGCTCGGCAACCAGGACGAGATCCCGCACGGCGTCTCCGGCGGCCCCGTCGTCGACCTCAACCGCGGCGAGGTCATCGGCGTCGTCAAGGCGTCCCGCTCGGCCGGCCGCGACGGCGGACTGGCCACCTCCATCCTCCAGTTACGCCACATCACCCAGCCCCCGGGCACCCTCGCGGCCGAGACCGAGGACACCTACCAGCACGTCATGCACGCGCACGACCGCTACCACGCCCAGCGGCACCGCGACGACGAGACCACCCGCGACACCTGGACCGACCTCCAGGGCCCGCTGCGCGCCACCGCCCACCGCGCGCTCACCGCCGGCCGCCGCGCCGAACTGCTGGGCCTGCTCGCCGAACTGCCGCCCCCGCTGTCCACCGCCCGGCTCGGCGAGATCATCGGCGACATCGCCGGCCGCCGCTACGACGACATACTCCCCGCCCCCCGGGGCTGGCGCGACGGCCTGGGCATGCTCTACGACCCCCGCCCCGGACTGCGCGAACTCGACGCCGTGCTGCGCTTCGCCGTGTACGCCGCCACCGCCGACCGCCCCTACCCCGCGCCCCGGGGCAGCGAGCGCCGGCTGTGGGAGTGGATCAGCTCCACCGCCGCCGGCGCCGAACTCGACCGCTGGTCCCGCCGCCGGCTGCGCGAGGAGTGGACCGAACGCCTCAGCACCCGCCGCGCCTGGCAGCACGACCCCTGGCCCGCCGAAATCGGCCCCCACACCACCGCCGCCACGGTGCTGCCCGACCCCGCCGACGACGCCCCGCGCCCGTACGTCCTGCTGGAGATCGTCCAGCAGGGCTGGGAACGCAACCGCTACGACTGGCGGGTGTGCGTCACCGGGCCCACCGGCGAACGCACCCCCATCGACGGCGAGGACCGTGTCCTGGGCCCCGGCGAACCCTCCGCGCGGCTGCGCTCGGTGCTCACCGAGGCGTTCCGCCGCGGCGACGAACCCGGCCGCCCCGTACCGCTCCAGGTCTCCCTGCCCTACCCGCTGCTGGACTTCCCGGTGGACGAGTGGCGGCTGCCGTACGACGGCCCGCAGCTCGGTGAGCAGCGCCCGGTCGTCGTCCGCTGCGCCGACCGGCCCTCCCCGGCACCCGACCCCGACACCGGCCACGAGCACGGCCTGACCCGGGAAACCCGCTGGGCCGCCGTGCACAGCGGCCCCATGCGCCCGCACGTCCTGGACTGCGCCGACCACCGCCCCGCTCCGCTGCCCACCTCCGCCGCACTCGCCGGCCGGCCTCCGGAAACCGTCCCCGTGCTGTGCCGCACCGGCGCACCCGACGGCGACCCGCGGGACCTGCACCAGGTCCTGGCCGCCGGCTACGACGTGGTGCTGTGGCGCCGCGAGATCTCCGCCCGCGAGCTGACCTGCACGGACTTCCACGGCGGCGTCACCAGCACGGTCACCGGCGTCCGCCGGGCCGCCGCGCTGCCCACCGCACTGTGGCGGCTGCGCGCGCAGGCCGCAGCCGAGGCACCCGAGGCCGAATGGTCGCGGGGGCTCGCCCTCGTGTACTCCGACCCCGGCCACGCCGGGTACGACGAACCCCTGGAGATCCCGTGAGCGGCCCCAGGCCCCTCCGGGGACGCCGCCCCCACAGCACACCACACGGGCCGTCTCGTTCGGATCTTCGCGGGGCCGCGCCGCCGGCTACGGCACCTCGCTGCGTTGCCGAACTGCCCGAAGGCCACCACCCTGAGGGCACTCCGGCGCCTTGCGATGCACCGCATCCAACGACGCGGCCTGGTCCACGAGGATCCGAACGAGACGACCCCAGCCGACCGAGTGACCGTGACGAGGAGAGTGCCGTGGCCGCCACCGACCGCACCCCCGACCCCGAACGCGAATGGCTGATCTACCGGGGTGCCGGTGAGCCGCACGACCGCATCCGGGCGCTGCCCAAGCCGCCGCCGTGGCGTGACTTCGACGGCCAGCCGCTGGTCGCCCCGGGGCCCGACACCGACAGCGTCTCCACCCGCCGCCTGGGCGCCTACCGGCATCTCGCCGAGATGCACCGGCCCAGCGCCGAGGAACTGGAGATCATCAACGCCGCGCTCTACCTGCGCCGCCCGCTGCTGGTCACCGGCAGCCCCGGGACCGGCAAGAGCACCCTCGCGCACGCCGTCGCGTACGAACTGGGCCTGGGCCGGGTGCTGCGCTGGCCCATTGTCTCCCGCACCACCCTGGGCGACGGCCTCTACCACTACGACGCCATCGCCCGGCTGCAGGACACCCAGATCGCCGCCGGCAGCCGCGCCGCCGGGGTGCCCGCGCCCCGCGTCGGCGGGATCGGCAGCTACCTGCGGCTCGGCCCCCTGGGCACCGCCCTGCTGCCCACCGCCACCCCCCGCGTGCTGCTCATCGACGAGCTCGACAAGAGCGACATCGACCTGCCCAACGACCTGCTCAACGTCCTGGAGGAGGGCTCCTACGACATCCCCGAACTGCAGCGGGTCGCCGACCGCGAGCCGGAGGTCGAGGTCCTCAACGACGACGATGTGAAGGTCACCGTGCGCGACGGACGGGTGCGCTGCAACGCCTTCCCCTTCATCGTGCTCACCAGCAACGGCGAACGCGACTTCCCCGCCGCCCTGCTGCGCCGCTGCATCCACCTGGAGCTGAGCAAGCCCGACCACGAGCGGCTCGCCTCCGTCGTCCGCGCCCAGCTCGGCGACCGGCTCGCGCACCTCGGCGACGACGTCATCACCCGCTTCCTGGAGCGCTCGCGCACCGAACAACTGGCCACCGATCAGCTGCTGAACGCCATCTACCTCACCCACCACGCCGAGCAGCCCACCCGCGACCGGCTCGCCGACCTGCTCATCCAGCGCCTCGACCGGCCGAGGTGACGTCATGGGGAACAAGCGAGGCGGCCGCCGGCGCGACGAGCTGGCCGAGCTGATCGGCGCACTGCGCCGGGCCGGCCTCGAACCCGGTTCCCGGGAACTGGCCGAGGCCCTGTGGCTGGCCACCCATCTGCAGTCGGGACCGGCACCGGCCGACCGGGGCCCCGAGGAGGCCACGGACGGCGCCCCGCGGGAGGCCGCCGCCCTGTGGGACCGCGGGACCACGGCCGGCGGCCGCCACGATCCGGGGAGTGGCGACCCTCCGCCCGAGGCCGGAAATCGCGCCGAGCGCCGGGCGTACCGGGATGATGAGCCGGTGCCGCTCTACCCCGACCACATCCAGGCCACCACCCAGCGGCCGGGGCCCGGCGATGCCCTGCGCGTCGGCGTGCCCGAGGCCAGAGCCCTGCCCTCCCTCCTCGAACTCGAACGCGCCCTGCGCCCCCTCCAGCGCTGCCGCCCCGCCGCCCGGCCCGCCCCGGGCCCGGCCCACCTCACGCTCGACGAGCGCCGCACCGCCGAGGACACCGCCCGGGCCGGCGGCCTGCTGCTGCCCGCCTTCCACGCCACGGGCCGCCGCGACATGGAGCTGCAACTGCTCATGGACGCCACCTCCGCCATGCGGGTGTGGCAGCGGCTGCTGGGCGAGCTCACCGATGTCTTCGGCAGGGTCGGCGCCTTCCGCGACATACAGGTCCACTACCTGCACGCCCTGCCGGACGGCTCCGTCGGCATCAGCGGCCACTTCGACACCGACCCGGCGGGCCCGGACACCGTGCTGCACCCCGAACGCCGCCTCCTGGACCCCACCGGGCGGCGGCTGACCGTCGTGGTCAGCGACTGCGTCGGCCCGCTGTGGCGCGACGGCGCCGCCCACCGGCTGCTGCACCGCATCACCCGGCACGCCCCGGCCGCCGTCGTGCAGCCGCTGCCCGCCCGGCTGTGGGCGCGCACCCGGCTGCCCGCCAGCCACGGCGTCCTCACCCGTGCCGAGGGTCCGGCGGCCGGAGCCCGGCTCGGCTTCACCCCCGACGACCCGGGGCGGCGACCCCCGTCCGGCGCCGTCCCGGTGCCGGTGCTGCCGCCCACGGCCGCCGCGCTCGGCGCCTGGGCCCGGCTGCTGTCCGGCGGCGGCTCGGCCGCCGTCCCGGCGGCCGTCGGCTGGGTACGCCCCGACCAGCCCGCCGCACCTCCCGCGCACCCCGGCGTACGCTCCCGGCCCGCCGGCGAACTCATCGCCCGCTTCCGGGCCACCGCCTCGCCCGGCGCCACCCGGCTCGCCGTCCACCTCGCCGCCGCCCCGCTCTTCCTGCCGGTCATGCAGCTCATACAGCGCACCATGCTGCCCGGCACCGGCCCCGCCGAACTCTCCGAGGTGCTGCTGAGCGGCCTGCTGCGGCGCGCCGGAACCGGCGCCGGGGCGGACGGCCTGTGGTACGAGTTCGCCGACGGGGTCCAGGAGGAACTGCTCCAGGCACTCGGCCAGGACGAGGCGATGCTGGTGCTCAAGCACTGCTCCGCCTACGTCGAGGCCCGGTTCGGCAAGGGCGGCCCCAACTTCCCCGCCCTCGCCCTCGCCCAGCTCTCCGGCGGCCGGCTCACCCCGGTACTGGTGGCCGACGGCGACCCGGAGAGCGAGGGGGAGCCGGGAGAGGCCGGCCAGGGCCGCTCACCACAGCCGTTCGCCGAGGTCGCCGCCAAGGTGCTGAGCCGCTTCCTGCCGGGCACCCCGCACGGCGAACCGCGCCCCGATCCACCCAAGGCGGTGACCGACGCGCTGCGCCGCTCCCGCGAGCTGACCCGCCGCTTCGAGGATGACGGTGCCCTCCAGCACCTGCTGGACGCCGTGTGGCAGTTGGAGCGGGCCACCGACGAGCAGTGGCTCTCCGGCCGCTCCACCGACCCCGAGCTGTACGGCGAACTGGCCGCCCAACTGCTGCGCCTGTGGCGCCAGCAGGGCGAGGCCGGACTGCTGGAACGCGCCCGCCGCGCCGCCCGCACCGCGGCCTCCCACCTCGACTCGCTGCCCGCCCGCACCATCTTGGCCCGCGTCCTGCACGCCTCCGCCGCCGAACGCAAGGAGGCCGGGGACGAAGGAGCCGCGCTGGAGCTGTGGCGCGGCGCGGACCGGGAGTTCGCCGCCGTGTGCGCCACCCCCGGCCTGCCGCCCGACGAGGCACTGGGCATCGCCCTGGAACGGGTGCGGGTGCTGGAGGAGCAGTGGCGTCTTGGCCACGACCCGTCGCTGCTCCAGGAGTGCGTGGGCATGCTGGAGGCCATCGCGGACGCCTGGCCGGCCGGCCGCGCCGAACCCAGCGGACTGTCGCTGGCGCACGGCCGGGTGCTGCTGCGGCTGGCCGAGGTGGCGGATCGCGAGAAGAACACCGAGGGCGCAGCCGTGTACGCCGAACAGGCCGCCCGCTCGCTGGAGCGTGCCGGGGCGGCCCAGCGCGCCGAATCCGCCCCCGTGCCCGCCCGGGTCCGCACCACGCTGCGACTCGTCGACGCGCTGCTGCTGACTGCCACCCGCTGGCAGGAGGCCGGCCGGCACATCACCCTGGCCCAGCAGCTCACGGACGACCGGCGGCAGCGTGCCGAGGCACTCATGCGCGCCGGGCGGCTGAGCGTGCGCCGCTTCCACGCCCGGGACCTCTCGGCGAACGACAGCGGCGCCGGCCATCTGGAGGAGGCGGCGCTGCGGTTCGCCGAGGCGTCCCGGGCGGTGCCGCGCGACCGGCCCGACTACAGCGATCTGATCGCCGAATGGGGACAGGTGCTGCTGGAGCGGGCCCAGCTCCCGGAGGGCGGCCCGTTCACCGGGCAGGCCATCCGGGTGCTGCGGGACTGCCGGATGGAGACCCCGGCCGGTGATCCGCGGCTGCCCGGGCGGCTGCTGATGCTGGGCCGGGCGCTGATGGTCCGTTACCGCGCCACCGTGGACCTGGTGGATCTGCGCGAGGCCGAGCACCTGTTCTCCCTCGCGGCGCATGGCGCGGACGACGCCCTGACCCGCGCGTGGGGCTGGTACGAACTGGGCGGCGCGCACCAGCACATCTTCGGGCACAGCGGCAGCCCCGAGCGCCCCGAACAGGCGGCCGAGGCGTACCGCAGAGCGGCCACCGAGGCGCTGCGCGTGGCGGACGACAGCACCTCGGAGCGGGCGGCCGTCCCGATCCGGCTGGCCGCCACCGCACAGCATCAGCGCGGCACGGTCTACCGCGCGGCGGGCCGGCCGCGCGCCGCGCAGGACGCGTTCCGGGCCGCGCTGGCCCAGTGGCGACGGTTGCCGAAGGGGGAGGACAGCGAGCGGAGCGCCCAGGCGCTGGCGGAGCTGACGTTTCCCTGGGGGTAGCGGCGGGAATCCCGGATGGGCCGGTCGGCGAGGGGGGACCGTGTGGGCCGACCGGGCGGATGACCGCGTGAGAAGTGGTGGGACGACAATGTGCTCCGACAAATCAGCCGGTGTCGCCGAGCTGCCCGAACTGCCCGACCTGCTCACCCTGGGCCTCGCTGACCTGCGCACTCTCCAGCATCCGGTGCTGAGCGAGGTGCTGGCCGACCTGCGGGCACGGGTCAGCGGACGGCCTGCCGTGGCCCTGTGGGCCTTCGACGAGTTCGCACCCGGCGATGAATCCGGGGGCGCCGCGTGAACCAGCGGATTCCGGCCCCGGTGGGCCCGGAACCGGACGCGTTCGCGCCCTGGCCGCTGACGGAATTCTCCGTCGCACAACTGCGGGACCGTGGGGTGGCGGCGGTGCCCTTCGACCAGTTCGTGGTGAAGGTGCACAGCCGGTGCAACCTGGCCTGCCCCTACTGCTACATGTACTTCGCCGCAGACCGGGGATGGCGCCGGCAGCCGGTGACCGCGAGCCCCGGACTGCTGGAGCGGGCCGCGCGGCGCATCGCCGAACACGCCGCCGCGCACCGGCTGCCCGCCGTCTCCGTCGTGCTGCACGGTGGCGAGCCCCTGCTGGCCGGGACCGCCACCCTCGCCGGGTTCGTCGCCCGGATACGCGAGCTGGTGCCCGCCGGCTGCGCGGTGCACGCCGCCGTACAGACCAACGGCACCCTGCTGACCGCCGCCCGGCTGCGGGAACTGGCCGCCGCGCGGATCGGCGTCGGGCTGAGCCTGGACGGCGGGCTCGCCGAGCACAACGCCCAGCGCGCCGACCACGCCGGGCGCCCCGCCTGGCCCGCGATCCGCCGCGCCGCCGCGCTGCTCGCCGGGCCGTACCGGCACACCTACGGCGGCGTGCTGTGCGTCGTGGACCCGGCCACCGACCCCGAACAGGTCTACCGCTCGCTCCTGGACCTGGACCCGCCCGCCCTGAACTTCCTTCTGCCGCACGCCAACTGGAGCAACCCGCCGCCACCGGGCCGGTACGGCGACTGGCTCGCCACCGTCTTCGACCTGTGGTGGGACGCCGGCCGCCGCCGCACCCGCATCCGGCTCTTCCAGGAAGCCATCGCCCTGCTGCTGGGCGCCCCCGCCGCCACCGAATCCCTGGGACTGCGTCCCGTGACCGCCGTGGTGATCGAGACCGACGGCGCCATCGAGCAGATGGACGCCCTCAAGACCGCCTACGAGGGCGCCGCCGCCACCGGCCTGGACATCCACCGCCACCCGCTGGACGCCGCCCTGGACCACCCCGGCGTCGCCGCCCGCCAGGCCGGCCTCGCCGCCCTGTCCGCCACCTGCCGTGCCTGCCCCCTGGCCACCGTCTGCGGCGGCGGGAACTACGCGCATCGCTACCGCGCCGGCGAGGGCTTCCACCACCCCTCCGTCTACTGCGCCGACCTCCAGCGGCTCCTGCACCACATCGCCCACCGGGTGGCCACCGCTGCGGCGGTGTCCGCTTGAGCGGCACCCCCACCTCCGGCCGGGCCTCCACCGGGCCCGCCCCGGGAACGGCCCTGTCCGACGCGGCGATCGCCGAACTCGGCAGCACCGAGGCCGGCGCCGAGGCGCTCGGCGCCCTGTCCGACGGCGCGCACACCCGGCGGCTCCTGCTCTTCCGGGTGCTGCTCGACGCCCTGGACAGCGAGGCCCTGCCGCCCGGCCGGCGCGCCGCCGCCCGCGAACACGGCGCGCTTCTGGAGGCCGCCGACCGCACGGCCCCCCGGCATGCCCGCCGGGTGATGTTCTACCCGTTCACCGGGCCCTGGGCCGAGAGCTGCGTACGACAGCTGGACCGCGGCACCCCCGACCACCGCGACATCGACCACCTCGGGCCGGTCGCCGCGGCCGCCGCCGCCCGCGCCGGGCTCACCTTCCGTACCCGCGTCACCCCGCACCACGACGGCATCGCCCTGCCCACCCTGGGCCTGCTGCGGCACACCGGGCCCGCCCGCTGGGCCGAACTCCACGGCCGACGCGACACCCTGACCATCCGACCCCTGGGCGCCCGCCCCGCCGAACTGCGCCGCGACGCGGCCGGCCACTGGCACTCCCGCGACCCGCGCTGGTCACCGCTGCCCACCCTGTCCGGCGGCCCCCGCCCCGTCCTCCTGGACGATCTCGACCCCTGCCGCGCCACCCCCGGCGCCGCCACCCCCGCCGGGCCGCCCCACCAGCGCGCCCACTGGCGCGCCATGTGGCGGCGCGCCCTGCCGCTGCTGCGCCTGGGCGGCGCCGCCCGCGCCGCCGATCTCGCCCTGCTGGACTGCGTCGTGCCCCTGCCGGGGCCCACCGCCACCGGCCGTCACACCAGCCACACCCGCGACGGGGCGTTCGGCGCCGTCCTCGCCAGCCCGCCCCCCAGCCCCGAACTGTTCGCCGCCGGGCTCGTCCACGAACTGCAGCACGCCAAACTCGCGGCCCTCACCGAACTCGTCGCCCTGCACACCGCCGATGACACCCCCCGCCACTGGGCCCCCTGGCGCCCCGACCCGCGCCCTTTCGACGGCCTGCTGCACGGCGCGTACGCCCACCTCGCCCTCGCCGCCCTGTGGCAGCGGCTCGCCCTCACCCGCGAGAACCCCCTCGCCCGCGATGACGCCTGGGCCGCCCACGCCCGCTGCGCGGCCCAGGTCGGCGCCGTACTCCCCGCCCTGCGCGGCGCACGCCCCCTCACCGACCCGGGCCGGGCCTTCGTCAAGGCCATGACCGCCCGTCACTCCCGGCTCGCCGATCACCCACCCCCGCGCGAACACCGGGTGCGGGCCGCCGCCTACGTGGACACGGCGCGCTCACTGTGGCACCGCCATCACCCGCAATGACCTACGCCAGCGGTTAGCCTGAACACCACCAACATCTGACGGGCCGCCAGGGGACGCGGGCACGGCGCGGGGGTCCGTTTCCACAACGAAGGGGAGCTGTCGGATGGCCGGACTGCGCAGGACCACACCCGCCGAGCGGCAGAAGATCACCATCAGCTTCGCGGGGTTCAACCGGCCCTGGGCCGCCTGGATCGCCGACCGCCTGGAGCAGCAGGGCTGCGACGTGGCGCTCCAGCGCTGGGACCCGGCCACCGAGGTCCCGTTGGTGGAGGCCCTCAGCGACCTGCTGCTGACCGAGGGCCGGGTGCTGGTCGTCCTCAGCGATTGGTACTTCCAGATGGGGCCGCGCTCCACCGAGGAGTGGAACCAGGCACTGCGCGCGGTCGTCGCCCCCAATCACCGCCGTTTCTCGGCCGTTTCCGTCACCTCCGCCGCGCTGCCGCCCGCCGTCGCGGCCTTCGGCGGGGCCGCCGAACTGTGGGGCGTCGGCGCCCGCGAGGCCCACCGCCGGCTGACCCACCTGCTCGGCCTCGGCGCCCAGGAGGCGGACTCCTCCACCACCGTGGGCCTGCGTTCCGGCGCCCGCTTCCCGTATGACCAGCCCCGGGTGTGGGGCGGCGTCCCGCGCCGCAACATCCGCTTCACCGGCCGCGAGACCACCCTCCAGGCCGTCTACCAGCGGCTCTCCGAGGCCGACCCCGGCTCCGCCGTCGTCACCCTGCTCGGCATGTCCGGCGTCGGCAAGACGCAGGCCGCCGCCGAGTACGTGCACCGCTTCGGCTCCGCGTACGACGTGGTGTGGTGGGTGCCCGCCGACACCCGCGGCACCCTGCGCCAGCGGCTCGCCGAACTCGCCCCGGCGCTCGGCCTGACCACCGGCATCGAGTACGGCGAACGGCTGCGCGCTGTCCGCGACGCGCTGCGCCGCGGCGACCCGTACTCCCGCTGGCTGCTGATCCTGGACGGCGCGGACGATCCCGGCGCCATCGCCGACCTGGTGCCCACCGGCACCGGACACGTGCTCATCACCTCCCAGAACCGCGAATGGGGCGACCACAACACCGCCGTGTGGGAGGTCCCGGTCTACGACCGCGAGGAATCCATCGCCTTCATCCGCCGCCGCGCCCGCCGGATCACCACCACCGAGGCCGACGAACTCGCCGAGGCCCTGGAGGACCTGCCACTCGCCCTCGACCAGACGGCGGGCGCCCTGTCCGACTCACCCATGGCGGTCACCGACTACATCCAGCTCCTGCGCTCCGGCGCGGACATCGAGATGGGGCTGCGCGTCTCGGCGGCCTTCCCCATGACGTACCTCACCGCGTTCTCGATAGTGCTGAACCGGCTGCGCGAGACCGAGCCCGCCGCGGTGGATCTGCTGCGGCTGTGCGCCTGGTTCGCGCCGGGGCCGGTACCGCTGCGGCTGCTGCGCGACGTCCCCGCCCGCGACCTGCCCGAACGCCTCGCCCACCTCATCGACAACCCGCTGCTGTGGAACGCCGCCCTCAGCAAACTCGTCCAGTACTCCGTCATCCGCCCCGACGACCCCGGCACCGAAGCGGACGGCGGCAGCCGGCACGGCCAGGACGCGCTGGTCCCCGACACCGAGACCATCCATCTGCACCGCATGGTCCACCAGGCGGTGCGCGCCGGGATGTCCGACGCCGACGCCGAGACGTTCTCCCGCGTGGTGCGCCGCGCCCTGACCGCCGCCGACCCGCGCCGCCCCGACGACACCCGGCTGTGGTCGCGTTACGCCGAACTCGTCCCCCACCTGGAGGCGTCCGGCGCGCTGCGCAGCACCCACGCCGAGACCCGCAGGCTGGTCTTCCACTCCCTCACCTACCTCTACCGCTCCGGCGAGTACCGGGCCGGCATCCAGCTGGCCGAGGCCACCGACGCCGCCTGGCGCGAGGTCTACGGCGAGGAGGACCCGCTGCTGTGGGAGCTGGCCTCCCAGCACACCACCCTGCTGCGCGCCGTCGGCGAGTACACCCTCACCGAGCGTATGAACCGGCAGATCATCGACAGGCTCTCCGCCGCCCGCGGCCCCAAGGACCTGGGCGTGGTCCGGGCGCACGGCGGTCTCGCCGCCGACCTGCGCGGCCTCGGGCGCTACGAGGAGGCGCTCGACCAGGACCGCCGGGCCCTGGAGCTGTACCAGGAACTGGTCGGCGACAGCGATGTGCGAACCCTCAACACCCACAACAACATCGCGGTCACTCTGCGGCTGCTCGGCCGCTACGGGGAGGCCCTCGAACTCGACCGCAAGACACTGGAGATGCGCCGCGAGGTGCTGCGCTCCCGCAACCCCTGGACGCTGTCCTCCGAGCTGAGCTGCGCCCTGGACCTGCGGCTGCTGGGCCGCTACGACGAGGCGCTCTCCCTCCAGGAACGCAACGTCGAATCCCACCGCCTGGTGCTGGGCCCCGACAACCCGCGCACCCTCACCACGGAACTGAACCTGGCGCTGTGCCTGCACCGCACCGGCGACCGGGCCGGCTCCCGCGCCCTGCTCGCCCGGCTGCTGGAGCGCACCGAGGCGGTGCTCGGCGGCGATGCCCCGCTGCACCTGAAGGTCGCCACCGACTACGCCTTCGTCCAGCGTGAGACCGGCGATCTCGACCACGCCCGCGAGATCGGCGAGTTCGCCATGCACAGCTACCAGCGGCTCCAGGGCAGCCGGCACCCGTACACCATCGGCGCCACCGCCAACCACGCGCTGGTGCTGCGGGTGGCGGGAGAGCGGCGCGAGTCCCAGTGGCTGATCGAGCGCTGTCTGGAGGAGATGACCGCCGCACTCGGCCCCGACCACCCGTGGACCCTGGGCATCGCCCTCAACACCGCCGTGGGGCGCAACCTGGAGGACGACCTGGAACGGGCCGCCGAGCTCAGCCGGGAGAACGTACGCCGCTCGGCCGCCGTCCTGGGCCGTGAGCACCCGCTGTCGCTGACCAGCCAGCTGGCGCTCGCCTCCGACCTGCGCGGACTGCGCCGCCGGCAGGAGGCCGACCAGGTAGAGGAGGCCGCGCTCAGCGGCCTGATCTCCTCCCTGGGCACCCACCACACCCACACGGTCGCCGCCCGCTCCCGCTCCCGCGTCTACTGGGACTTCGAGCCGTTGCTGCCCTGAGAGCGCACACCGCGCACCGCGCCCGAACACGGGATGCCGGTAAGAACGCTGTCACCGGCCGCAAACAGCGAGGGTCATGTCCGGCGACGTGCTGCGGGGCCGTTCGGCTGGGGCGTCACATCATGTGGCGCCCAACCGCACTCTTCGCGTGGTTCCTGCTCGACCGGCCGTCACTGCTGTTCGGGCCTTACCGCGTCCACTCCTCAGCGTGAGCGGAGACGAATGTGGCAAAGGCCCGCGGCGGACGGCCGGTGAGATCGAGCACCGCAGTGCTGACCTGGTCTTCGCGTCCCTCCATGATTCCGCGCTCGACGGCGGCGAGAGCGGCAGCGAACTCCGTCGGCATTCCGGAGGCGCGGTAGGCGGCAGCCTGTTCCTCCTCCGTAGCATGCTCCACCCGAACCTGTCGGCCGGTCTGCGCGGTGATGATCTGCGCGGCCTGCGGATAGCTCATCCCGTGCGGTCCGGTGATCAGGGAGTCGCTTTGAGCATCCACCCCCAGATCAGCCAACAGCGCGGCAGCACTGGCCGCGACGTCCCGCGCGTCGACCCACCCCAGCTCGCCGTCACCGGCTGCGGTGCGGATCTCACCGAGTCGATGGATGTTCTCGGCCAGTGGGTGCGGGCGCAGAAAGTTCTGCATGAAGCCGGACGCGCGGAGTACGACACCTCCGGGCTGAGCCCGAACCTGAGCGGCCATCTCCACAGCGCTGGGCGCGTTCGGCAGCACAATGGCGGAGCCGAGCATCACGAGGCGCCGGATACCGGCCCGCTGCGCTTGGCGCAGGAAGGGCTCGACCAGCGGCAGCGGGTCCACACTCTCCACCGGCGGAAGCAGGAAGACCCGGTCCATCCCGTCGAGCGCAGGTCCATAGGTGCTCGGGTCGTTCCAGTCGAAGCGGATCGCATCAGGATCGGCTGCGGCCGGGTTCCGGCTGGCTGCCCGAGCCTGCACACCAGCGCTACGGAGCACTTGCACCAGCGTCTTGCCGGTTGTGCCGGTCCCTCCGGTCACGAGCACTCCGGACATCAGGCGTCCCTCCATTCAAGCGAGTCGATCAGCCCGGCGAGATCCCCGGCAGCGGCGGCCGCCGACAGCGGGCTCCAGTAATCCCGAAACAGCGCGATCAGCCCGTCGCGGACCGTGAGAACCACGATGTAGTCCAGGCGGTAGGGCCGGCGGGTGGCCACGGTGCGGCCGGTGGCCGTCCACTCCACCACGACGGTGTCCGTTCGATCCGTGGGCCGCACGGTGAGCGTGGCCACCTCCTCCATGTCCATCAACTCCGGATAGTGAGCGAGGTAGGCGCGGACCTCCTCGCGTCCGCGAAGAACGCGAGGGGAGCTGCCGGCTGCGAAAGGGAATTCCGCAATCCCGTCAGGCGCCCACAGATCCGCCACGGCACTCATGTCCTTGGCCAGCATCAGGTCGAGCATGCGGCGAAATATCTCCTCAGGCGTGCTGGACACCACTTCTCCTCGTAGTCAACAAACCGACCGGACCACCCTGCACAGAAGTTTGTGGGCGCGGAACGGACAGCTAAGCCCCGGACCAACAGTGCGAGGCTCGGCCGTCCCTCCTGTGAAAGCATGGAAGAGTGAGCAGTCAGGAACTCGCAGACTTTCTCCGCCGCCGCCGCGAGGATCTGCAGCCAGAAGATGTGCCGGCCGAAGCGACGCGTCCACCAAGCCGGCGCGCCCGTCGCACACCCGGGCTGCGCCGCGAAGAGGTAGCCGCCCTGGCACAGGTGTCGGTGAGCTACTACGAACGGCTGGAACAGGCACGGGCACCCCGGCCCTCACCGCAGGTGCTGTCTGCGCTGGCGACGGCTCTCCAGCTCACTGAAGCAGAGCGTGACCATCTGGCCCGCCTGGCCGGACAAGTGCTGCCGACAGAGAACGACGGCGCACCGGAGCACGTCCCCGAGGATGCCCAACAGCTACTCGGCAGACTTGACGGCATCCCTGCCTACATCGTCAACGACCGGCAAGACATCGTCGCCTGGAACGCGGCAGCCGCGGCCCTGATGACAGACTTCTCCCGTCTCACACCTGACCAGCGCAACCTCACGCGCATCTCGACGAGATTCCGTGACACCCTCTGCACCGGCGCGCCCGGTTCGGAGTCCGATTTCTCTCAGCAGATAGCCGCTCAATTGCGCGCGGCCAGCGTCCGGTACCCCACGGATAGCGTGCTCGCAGAGCTGATCAACGAGTTCGCAACCCGTGATCCAGATTTTGCCAGCAGCTGGCGCAACCACGCTGTGCGCCCCATGCCCAGCGTGCGAAAAAACCTGCGTCACCCCACACTGGGCGAGCTGGAAATCGACCGGCACACCCTCAGCCTGCCCGGCTCAGGTTTTTCCCTGGTGATGTACACGGCAGAAGCCGGCAGCCCCAGTGCCGCTGCGCTGAAGAGCCTTTGACCGCCGCCACCGGCGCGGCCCGATCGACGTGCTGTACCTGCTCTCCACGGGAAGCCGGGAGGAGACCGGGGCGGTCGGTGCCGGCAGTTGCACCCGGACCTGCTCGGGCCTGCGTTCCTTGTGCGCAACGTGCTCGGCCAGATACGCCGTCAGCTTCTCCGCGTCCGCGAAACCGCACTCACGGAAGCCGTGGTGTGCCCGGTCCGCGCCCGGGGGGCACTCGACCCCTGCGGCTCGTCCAGGCGTAGAAACCCGGCTCCGAGGCGGGTACCTGTACCTGCCGAGCGATGAACTCCACCGCCTCACCCGCCAACTCGGCGCGGCCCCGGTGAACCGGCCGTATTGCGTATCGAACTTCAGCAGCACGGCGAAGCCAGGCGCGTCGCACCATGCTTGCCGGTCACGAGCGCCTGCTCGTCCTTCAAGAGTGTCCAGTGCTCGACGAGTTCATCCAGGGCCGGCGGAGTACGGGCCACGATCGCCGATCGTTCCCGCAGAGCTTCAGCCGCCGCAGCCGTACGGCCTCGGACTCACCCACACGAGCGGCACCCTTGCAAGATCACCGCCGTTTGCGGCTGGTGACAGCGTTCTTACCGTCACCCCAACACAGCGAAGCGGCGCCCGCCCCCGTGAAGGGGGCGGGCGCCGCCTCGCTGTCCGCGTGCCCGGCACCGGGCCGGGCGAGCCGCTGCTACAGCTCGAACACCTCGTTCAGCAGGGTCTGCTGCTCGACCTGGTGCCGCTTGGCCGAACCCACCGCGGGCGAGGACGACGCCGGACGCGACACCCGCCGCAGCCGGTCGGCGCCCGCCACGGAGTCCGAGCCGATGATGAGCTGGAGGTGGTCCACCAGGTTCAGCGCGATGAACGGCCACGCACCCTGGTTGGCCGGCTCCTCCTGCGCCCACACGTAGGTGGCCGCGTTGCGGAACCGGGCGATCTCGGTGCGGATCTCGTCCGTCGGCAGCGGGTAGAGCCGCTCCAGACGGATGATCGCCGTGTCCGTGACCCCGCGCTTGGTGCGCTCCGCCTCCAGGTCGTAGTAGACCTTGCCGGAGCAGAACACCACCTTGCGCACCTGGTCCGGGTCCACCGTCGCGTCACCGATCAGCGGCCGGAAGCCACCGGTGGTGAACTCCTCCGCCTTGGAGGCCGCCGCCTTCAGCCGCAGCATCGACTTCGGGGTGAAGACGACCAGCGGCTTGTGGTGCGGGTTGTGCACCTGCCAGCGCAGCAGATGGAAGTAGTTCGACGGCAGCGTCGGCGCCGCGACCGTCATGTTGTTCTGCGCGCACAGCTGGAGGAACCGCTCGATGCGGGCCGAGGAGTGGTCCGGGCCCTGGCCCTCGTACCCGTGCGGCAGCAGCAGGGTGACCCCGGAGGTCTGGCCCCACTTCTGCTCCGCCGAGGAGATGAACTCGTCCACGACGGTCGAGGCGCCGTTGACGAAGTCACCGAACTGCGCCTCCCACATCACCAGGGAGTCCGGGCGGGCCAGCGAGTAGCCGTACTCGAAGCCCATCGCCGCGTACTCGCTCAGCAGCGAGTCGTAGACGTTGAACCGGGCCTGGTCCTCGCTCAGGTACAGCAGCGGGGTGTAGTCCTCGCCGGTGTTCCGGTCGATCAGCACCGCGTGCCGCTGGCCGAAGGTGCCGCGCCGCGAGTCCTGGCCGGCCAGGCGGACGGTCGTGCCCTCCATCAGCAGCGAGCCGACCGCGAGCAGTTCGCCCATCGCCCAGTCGATCGTCCCCTCCTCGACCATCGCCGCGCGGCGCTGCATCTGCGGCAGCAGACGCGGGTGCACGGTGATCCGGTCGGGGATGTTGACCTGCGACTCGGCGATCCGCTTGACGACCTCGGAGCTGACGGCCGTCTCCACCGCCACCGGGAACTCCGCCTGCGGGGCGGGGACCTCGGCGGGGGCCGGCGAACCGGTGGCCTCGCGGACCTCCTTGAAGACCTTCTCCAGCTGGCCCTGGAAGTCCTGGAGCGCCTGCTCGGCCTCCTCCAGGGTGATGTCGCCCCGGCCGATCAGCGATTCGGTGTACAGCTTGCGCACCGAACGCTTCTTGTCGATCAGGTCGTACATCAGGGGCTGGGTGAAGGACGGGTTGTCCGTCTCGTTGTGCCCGCGGCGCCGGTAGCAGACGAGGTCGATGACGACGTCCTTGTTGAACGCCTGCCGGTACTCGAAGGCCAGCCGCGCCACGCGGCACACGGCCTCGGGGTCATCACCGTTGACGTGGAAGATCGGGGCCTCGATCATCCGCGCCACGTCGGTGCAGTACATCGAGGAACGGGCGGCGGCGGCCGTCGCCGTGTACCCGACCTGGTTGTTGATGACGATGTGCACGGTGCCGCCGGTGCGGTAGCCGCGCAGCTGCGACATGTTCAGCGTCTCGGCGACCACACCCTGGCCCGCGAACGCCGCGTCACCGTGGATGAGGATCGGCAGGACGGTGAAGTCCTTGCCGCCCTTGCCGATGATGTCCTGCTTGGCGCGCGCGACACCCTCGACGATCGGGTCGACCGCCTCCAGGTGGGAGGGGTTGGCCGCCAGCGACACGGTGATCTGCTCGCCGGACAGGCCGGTGAAGGTGCCCTCGGTGCCCAGGTGGTACTTCACGTCGCCGGAGCCGTGCATCGACTTCGGGTCGAGGTTGCCCTCGAACTCGCGGAAGATCTGCGCGTAGGACTTGCCGACGACGTTGGCCAGCACGTTCAGCCGGCCGCGGTGGGCCATGCCGATGACGGCCTCGTCCAGGGACGCGGCGGCGGCCTCGTCCAGCACGGAGTCGAGCAGCGGGATGACGGTCTCGCCGCCCTCCAGCGAGAACCGCTTCTGGCCCACGTACTTGGTCTGCAGGAACGTCTCGAACGCCTCGGAGGCGTTCAGCCGGCGCAGGATGCGCAGCTGCTCCTCGCGCTCGGGCGGGGTGTGCCCGCGCTCGACGCGGTCCTGGATCCACTTGCGTTCCTTGGGATCCTGGATGTGCATGTACTCGATGCCGGTGGTGCGGCAGTACGAGTCGCGCAGCACGCCGAGGATGTCGCGCAGCGTCATCATCGACTTGCCGTTGAAGCCGCCGACCGCGAACTCACGTTCCAGGTCCCACAGGGTGAGGCCGTGCTCGGTGATGTCCAGGTCGGGGTGCTTGCGCTGCTTGTACTCCAGCGGGTCGGTGTCGGCCATGAGGTGGCCGCGCACCCGGTAGGAGTGGATCAGGTCGAACACCCGGGCGGCCTTGGTGACTTCGTCGTCGTGGTTGACGTCGATGTCCTGGTGCCAGCGGACCGGTTCGTAGGGGATCCGCAGCGCCTCGAAGATGTCGTCGTAGAAGTTGTGCTGACCGAGCAGCAACTGCGAGATCTGGCGCAGGAACTCACCGGAGGCGGCGCCCTGGATGACCCGGTGGTCGTAGGTGCTGGTGAGGGTCATCACCTTGGAGATGCCCAGGCGGTTGAGCGTGGCCTGGGAGGAACCCTGGAACTCCGCCGGGTACTCCATCGCGCCGACGCCCAGGATGACGCCCTGGCCGGGCATCAGGCGCGGCACCGAGTGAACGGTGCCGATGCCGCCGGGGTTGGTCAGGGAGGCGGTGACGCCGGAGAAGTCCTCCATCGTCAGCTTCCCGGAGCGGGCGCGGCGCACGATGTCCTCGTACGCCTGCCAGAACTCGAAGAAGGTGAGCGTCTCCGCCTTCTTGATGCCGGCCACCACCAGCTGCCGGTCACCGTTGGGCTTGACCAGGTCGATGGCCAGGCCCAGGCTGACGTGCTCCGGCTTGACGAGGGTCGGCTTGCCGTCCTTCTCCGCGTAGGAGTAGTTCATGGACGGCATCGCCTTCAGCGCCTGCACCATGGCGTAGCCGATGAGGTGCGTGAAGGACACCTTCCCGCCGCGCGCGCGCTTCAGGTGGTTGTTGATGACGATGCGGTTGTCGAACAGCAGCTTCACCGGGACGGCACGGACCGACGTGGCGGTCGGCAGGTCGCGGGAGGCGTTCATGTTCTTCGCGACCGCGGCGGCCGGACCGCGCAGTGTGATCAGCTCGGGGCCCTCGGACACCTCCTTGGCCGGGGCCTTGGCCGGTGCCTTCGCCGGAGCCGCGGCGGCCGGCTTGGCGGCGGGTGCCGCCGGGGCCGGAGCAGCGGCCGGTGCCGGTGCGGCCGGAGCCGCGGGCGCCGCGGGGGCCTGACCCGCGGTCGTCGGCGGGGCCTTGGCGGGGGCGGGCGAGCCGTCCCCGGTCTGCTTGGCCTGGCCCGGCTTGTAGTCGGCGAAGAAGTCCCACCAAGCCCGGTCTACTGAGTTCGGGTCCTGGAGGTACTGCTGATAGATCTCGTCGACGAGCCATTCGTTGGCACCGAAGCCGGCGGCAGGGCTCTTCTGAGATCCGGCTTGTTCGGTCTCGACACCCGAGGTGTCCGTGGACTGTGGCGACACGGCGGCAACCGCCCTCTTCCGCTTCGCAAGGTAATGGACAGCGGGAATCAAGGCTACGCCTGAAAGGGCCTCCTCCGCAGTCCTGTGGGGCCAGCAGTCGCGTACGTCACATTCCCGGTCGGGTTTCGGCACTCGATTGTGCGGGAATCGAACCAAGTTCGGCACGATCCGGGAACGACAAAGTGACGGCTGCCGCCGCGGCGCGACTCCGTTCTCCGACGTTTTCCGACCGGAGCCGCCCCACCCCACCCGACCTGCGGTCGATGGGTGTCCGGGCCGCTCCGCCCAGGGCGAGCCTACGTCAACCCTTTACCTGGCTATTACCCGGGAGAGTGAGCCGGATGCGGCAGCCGCGTATGGACTCGGCCACACCGATCGTGCCGCCGTGCAGATCCACCGCCCAGCGCGCGATGGCCAGCCCCAGGCCCGTACCGCCGTCACGCTGAGTGACGCCGTTGGTGCCGCGGCCGAACCGTTCGAAGACCAGATCGCGCTGCGCGGGCGGGATGCCGGGACCCTCGTCCAGCACCTCCAGCACCAGGCCGCCCGGCTGCTGCCCCGGCCCGGCCAGCACGGTGACGGTGCCGTCGCGCGGGCTGTGCTTGATCGCGTTGTCCACCAGGTTGGTGACCACCTGATCCAGCCGCTCGGGGTCGGCGTGCGCCCGCAGCCCGGCCGCCACCTCCAGCCGCAGCCGCACATCCGTGCGGGAGTGGCCGCGGCCCATCGCCATGTGCGCGCCGTCCATCACCGCGTTCAGATACGGCTCCACCTGGAAGGAGCGCGCCGCCAGCGGCACCACCCCGTTCTCCAGCCGGGACAGGTCCAGCAACTGCTCCACCAGCCGGCCGAGCCGCTCGGTCTGCCGCAGCGCGGTGGCCATGGTCTGCGGATCGGCCTCCGAGACGCCGTCCACCACGTTCTCCAGCACGGCGCGCAGCCCCGCGATCGGGGTGCGCAGCTCGTGCGAGACGTTGGCGACCAGCTCCTTGCGGTGCCGGTCCACGGCCTGGAGGTCGGCGGCCATCCGGTTGAAGGCGTCCGCGAGGTCACCCAGCTCGTCGCGGCGCGCCACGTGCACCCGCCGCCCGTAGTCGCCGCGCGCCATCGCCCGCGAGGCGGCCGTCATCTCCAGCAACGGCGCGGCCAGCGAGTGCGCCACGAACTGGGTGACCAGCAGCGAGGCGATGATCGCGATGATCGCGATGACCTGGAGCTCGATGTCCGAGCGGTAGGCCATCAGGATGAGCACGGTGGTGATGCCGACCGAGACGATCACCAGCCAGCCCAGGGCGGCCTTGACCGAGCGGTACGGGTCCAGTGGTCGCAGCAGCGACCAGGCCCGGCGGGTCAGTGGTATCCCGGGCGCGGAGGCCGGGTCGGGCACCGGCTCAGCCCTCGACGGGCGCCTGCCGGGCGACCGTGGGTTCCGCGGCGAATCCGGGGGGAGTCTCCAGGGCGTACCCGACACCGTGGACGGTACGGATGCGCTCGGCTCCGATCTTTCTGCGGAGTGCCTTGACATGGCTGTCCACCGTACGGGTGCCGGAGGCGTCCGCCCAGTCCCAGACCTCGGCGAGCAGCTGTTCGCGGGTGAGTACCGCCCGGGGGGAGCGGGCCAGACACATGAGCAGGTCGAACTCGGTGGGCGTGAGGTGCACGTCCTTGCCCGCCGCGCGGACCCGGCGCTGCGTGCGGTCGATCTCCAGATCGCCCAGCCGCACGCTGCCGGGGCGCGGGGTGGTGGCGGCGACCGTGGCCCGCTCCACGCGGCGCAGCAGGACATGGGTGCGGGCGACCAGTTCGCGCATGGAGAACGGCTTGGTCATGTAGTCGTCGGCGCCGACGCCCAGGCCGACCAGCATGTCGGTCTCGTCGTCGCGCGCGGTGAGCATCAGCACCGGCACCGGGCGCTGGGACTGCACGCGGCGGCAGACCTCCAGGCCGTCGAAGCCGGGCAGCATGACGTCCAGGACCAGCAGGTCGGGATGCCAGGAGGCGGCGGTCTCGACGGCGGCGGGGCCATCGGCGGCCGTCTGCACCAGGAAGCCCTCGGCGCGCAGCCGGGCGGCGATCGCCTCCACGATCGTCGGATCGTCCTCGACCACCAGGACCCGGCGCTGGGCGCCGGGGGTGCTGGCGGTGGCGGCGGTGTGGCCGGCGGCGCGCTCGTGGGTCTGCTCGTCCTGCTCGGGGGTGCCGCCCTCGTGTGCCGGCTCACCGGTCGTCGTCCGGTCGGCCGTACGGGTGTGTGTCTGGGTCATCTTCCGCCCCCGGAAAGGTCCGTTGCCGGCCGGCTGGTGCCGGCGCTCATATGGGTGTCGCTGTCTTCAGGTGAAACGCTGGGTAGTACGTGCAGCGTAGAGCCCGGACCTGACATGCGGCTACGCGGATGGGCTGGCGTAATGATGGCTGGCGAGAAAGAGCACGTCGGGGACGCCTCGGGCAACCGCCACCTCTTCGGTCCTTACCGCCGTGAATCCGGCATCACACAGGTGCCGCTCAAAAGCGGGCGAGGGCTGGGCGGACCAGATGACCAGCACGCCGCCGGGGGTGAGGGCGGCGCGGCAGGCGGCGAGTCCGGCGGCGGAGTAGAGGCCCGCGTTGTCCTCGGTGACCGTCCAGTCCGGGCCGTTGTCGATGTCCAGGCACAGCGCGTCGTAGCGGCCGGGGGTCGCGCGCAGGTGGTCCAGCAGGTCGGTGCGGACCAGTTCGGTACGGGGGTCGGCGAGCGCGGTCGCGGTGAGCGGGCGCAGCGGTCCCTCGCGGTGCCAGTCGATGACGGCGGCCTCGCGTTCGACGACGGTGATCGAGCCCCAGCGGGGTGAGCGGGCGGCTTCGTCGAGGGAGAAGCCGACGCCGAGTCCGCCGATCAGCAGGGCGGGTGCGGGGGTGCGGGTGGTGTCCAGGGCGGCGAGCGCGGCGCGGATCAGCAGGCGTTCGGAGCGGCCGTCCGAGGTGTCCATCAAGAAGGTGCCGTTGGCGATGATCTGGAACAGCTCGCCGTGCCGCCGCAGCACCACCTCGCCGTACGGGCCCACCCGGCGGTCCAGCACCTGGGGCCGGTCGTCGTGGCTGTCGTGGCGGTGATCAGTCATGAGCCCCATCCTTGCGCAGCGGTCCGCGCGGCGGGGCGGCCCGTTGGAGGGGTGCGGGCGTCCTCGAGCGCGGACGGTGCGGACGGTGCGGACGGTGCGGACGGTGCGGACGGTGCGGGCGGTGCGGCGAGGAAGGGGCGTGGGCAAGGGAGATGCCGGGGGAGCCGGGGGAGAGGCCGGATCCTCAGGGCAGGGCGAGGATCGCCGAGGCGTCGTCGTGGGCCTTGCCCCGCGGGTGGGTGGTTCCGGCGGGATCGGCCCGCTCGGCCGCTCGGACCTGACCGATCAGTGCCCGTGGTCCGTGCCTTTCCAGCGTGTCGAACAGGGCGGTCCAGTCGCCCAGGTGGAAGATCTCCGTCCAGCGGCTCGCGCCGTCGGTGAGCGCCGCCAGCGCGCGCACCTCCGAGCGGGGCAGCTCCCCGGTCACCGCCAGAGCCGCCACCTCCGGGTCGGCCGCGGCCGTGAAGAAACCGCCCGGCGCGTTGCGCAGCCCCTCGATCCGGGCCGCCCGCCGTCCGGCGGGCGCCTCGCGCGCGGCGCGCAGCACCTGGTCGAGCCGGTCGTCCAGCACCGGCCGCACCACGCCGTCCTGACCCCTGATCAGCAGCGGGGAGTCGCACAGCACCAGATATTCCACGGTGCGCGCCGACCAGCGCGCACAGACCACCGTGGCCTGCGGGGTGCGTGGGTGAGATAGTTCACACGTGCGGCGGTGAAGGGCGGCGGTACGGGTGATGGCCCGGGCCAGACACTCGGAAAGCGGGACATCCGCCAGTGAACCGGACAGCTCGGCCAATGCCCCGCCGAGCCGCGCGACAAACCACGGCACCCCGTGCGCGCAGCCGTCGTCACCCGGGGGAGGGGTCACCCCGTCCAGCAGTACCAGCGTTCCCCCGTGCCCGGAGGCGGGCTGGGCCGTTCCGCAGAAGTCCTCATTGGGGCGGCCGGAATCACCCGGTTCGGATGCTGACTGAATGTACATGGCAATAGCCGTCCGTGGTCCGGGATTTGTCGGCCCATCTGGTGCGATGAACCATTAAGTACCCTGGCTCCAACAGATCGTGTCAGGACCCCCGGCGGAATTCCAGTCGAATCGTGCGTTGCCCTGATGGGGCCTTATCCTCAGCTTGTCCACCAACCCCGGGTGTTGTTCACTCCTTCGGGTGGCCGGTTCAGGGACGCCGCCTTACCGCCCCGTCAGCGCTGGCAAGGTCGTGCTGACCCCACGCGGGCCGGCGTACCCCCCGACACGCTGGACCACCCAGCCGGCCGCTCGCCGGACGCCAGGATGAGAATGCGAGCACAGGTGCGGAACACGACACTGCGCGATCCCGCCGATCCGGCATCCCCCCGCGGCAACCGCCGACGGCGCGGCAGCCGTGTCCGCAGCAGGCTGCTCATAGGGGTCTTCCTCAGCGGAATCGCCGTGCTCGGAGCCGGTGCCCCCACCGTCATCTCGGCCGGCACCGACTACAAGGACGCCCAGCGGCTGGCCGAGGAGACCGACGTCGCCGAACGCGCCCTCGCCCTCGCCCACACCCTGGCCGACGAGCGCGACACCCTCACCGCGGCGGTCGCCGCCGCCGCCGTCAGCGGCAGCCGGCAGCCCCTGGACGCGGCCCTCACCCCGGAGAACCGGGCCCGCGCCGACCGCAAGATCACCGAGCTGCGCGCCGCACTCCCCACCGGCGCCCGCGACGCGCTCACCGACCTCACCGTGCTGCGCGAGGCGGCGGAGGCCGGAGACGCCACCCCGCTGGACATCAACGCCGGCTACACCGTGATGATCGCCGCCCTGGAGGACCTCACCCGGGACACGGCCCGCGCCACCCCGCCCGACGCCGCCGACCCCACCGCCGACGCGCTCTCCGACCTGATCCGGGCCGTCGACTCCTCCGCCGCCACCCGCGGTCTGCTGCTCGCCGCCCTGGTCGAGGAGGGCGAACAGGCCGAACTGGCCCGCCTCATCCACACCGCCCGGGCCCGCGAGGAGGCCGCCCTCGCCGACTTCACCGCGCTGGCCGGGCCCAGCGCCCGTGACGCCTACGCCGAGACCGTCGCCGGCGACGAGATCGCCGCCGCCGAGGAGTACCTCGCCGTCCTGGCCGCCGGCAGCGGCTTCACCGCCACCGACCGCGCCCTGGACCGCGTCGAGATCCACGACACCCTCGCCGCCCGCACCGACGCCCAGCGCACCGTGCTCGCCGACCTCAGCGCCGAACACACCGCCCGGCTCGCCAAGGCCCGCGACAGCGAGCTGATGGCCCTGCAGATCAAGTCCGGTGTGGTGCTGGTCGCCTTCACCCTGGTCCTCGCCGTCTCCGTGCAGACCGCGCGCTCGCTCACCCGCCCGCTGGCCGCCGTACGCCTGGGGAGCAGCCGGGTCGCCGCCGACCCCACCACCCAGGAACCGGTCAAGTACACCGGGCGCAACGACGAGTTCGCCGAGGTCGTGGCCGCCGTCAACGCGCTGCACTCCCGCGCCCTCGACCTGCACCAGCGGGCCCTGGAGGCGTCGCGCGACAGCGGCGGACTGCGCGCCGAACGCGACCGGCTCCTCGCCGAACAGCAGGAGCTCGGCGCCCAGCTGCACCAGCTGCACGGCGCCGTGCACGGCATGTTCGCCGACCACGCCGAACGCATCCTCATCCTCGTCAGCGAACAGCTCTCGGTCCTGGAGGGCCTGGAGGAGCACGAGACGGACCCCGACCAGCTGGCCGTCCTGTTCTCCCTGGACCACCTGGCCGCCCGGGTCAGGCGGCACGGCGAGAACCTGCTGCTGCTGGCCGGCGCCGAGCCCGCCGTCATGCCGACCGAGCCGATGCCGCTGATCGACGTCCTGCGGGCGGCGGTCAGCGAGATAGAGCGGTACGAGGTGGTCGAGACCACCCCGCCCCCGGCCGTCCGTATCCTGGGCGTCGCCGCCCGCGACCTCAGCCACCTGCTGGCCGAACTGCTCGACAACGCCACCGCCTTCTCGCCCTCCGGGGCCCGGGTCCGGCTCACCGGCTGGTGCCCCGGCGCCGGCCAGGTGCTCACCCTGCACGTCGAGGACGAGGGCCCCGGCCTGTCCGAGCAGCGCATCGCCGAACTCAACGCCCGCCTCGGTGACTCCACCACCCCGCCGGCCGGCGCCGACCTCGGCCCCGGCATCGGCATGGGCCTGTACACGGTCGCGCGGCTCGCCGCCCGGCACGGGCTCGGCTGCTGGCTGCACGCCCGCCCCGGCGGCGGCACGGTCGCCGAGGTCATCGTCCCGGCCGCGCTGGTGGAGTCCACCCCCACCGGCTACGCGCCGGTCGACGGCACCGGTGCCACCCCCGCGGTGGCCGGCACCCAGGCGATCCCCACGGTCGCCCCCGCCGATCCGTCGACGGCCCCGGCCGCGCCGGCCGGTCCCGTCGCCCCGGTTCCCGCCCAGCGCGACGCCCCGGCGGTCGCGCCCGCTCCCCCCACTCACCCCAGCCACCAGGAGCACACCAGGGCGCCGGACTCGGCCGCCCCGGGAGCTGCTTCCTGGACCCCGGAGAAGACAGAGAACGGCCTGCCGGTGCGCACCCGAGGTGTCACCCCCGTAGGCTCCTTGCCGGCGTCCGAAACGCCGGATCTCACGCCCAGCCGGGGCACGGACGCCGAGGAACTACGGCGGCGGCTCGGCGGCTTCCAGCGCGGCGCCCGCGCCGGGCACCGGGATGCCGCCGCGGAGGAGGACGGTCCCGCATGACAACCCCGACAACCCCGATGAGCGATCTGCGCTGGCTGCTGACGCGGCTGGTCGAAGAGGTGCCGGGCATGCGCTCGGTGGCCGTGGTCTCGGCCGACGGCCTGCCGCTGCTGTCCAGCCAGCCCGACGCGGCGGCACGCAGCGGCTACGCCGGCCCGTACGGCGCCACCGCCGATCTCGCCACCGTGGTCTCCGGACTCGGCAGCCTCACCCGTGGCGCCGCCTCCCTCATGGAGGGTGGTGAGGTACGGCAGACCCTGGTCGCGATGGCGGGCGGCAGCCTGGTGGTGATGTCCATCAGCGACGGCTCGCTGCTCGGCGTCTACGCGGCACCGGACGCCGACATCAGCATGGTGACCTACCACATGGCCCGTTTCGTGGGCCGCGCCGGCCACCTGCTCACCCCCCAGCTGCGCGCCGAACTCCGCGCGGGCACGGCCCCGGGCACCACGGCCAGGTAAACCGGCGAAGGGCCCCGGCAGGGCCGGCCGCACGGGCGGCCCGCGCCCCACGAGGGGCGGGCCGTACCCGGCTTTGGGCCCGCGCGGCCCGGTGGACCGCCATCACCCCGGGCCCCGGCGGGCCCGGGGCGGCCGGCACCCCGGCCGGTCTCCCCGCCCGGTCGGGCCCGAGCAACGGTCACCCGAAGCGCCTCACGCGTGGTCGTAGCCGCTGTCCGCACCCTCGCTCGCCCACGCGGGCAGGTGCGGCGGCGTCCACGACGACAACGGCTGCGCCCCCGGATCCGGACGCACCGCGCCCAGCGGCGGATTGGCCGCCAGCGGCGACACCTTCACCTCGGCCCCCGGCCGCGGCGCGTGGATCACCATGCCGTCCCCCGCGTACAGCCCCACATGGGTGGCGTCCTCGAAGTACACCACCAGATCACCGGGCCGCAGCGCGTCCAGCTCCACCCGCTCCAGCTCCTCCCACTGCTGCTGCGAGGTGCGCGGAATGCCCAACCCCGCCCCCAGCGTCCACGCCTGCATGGTCAGCCCCGAGCAGTCGAAGGAATCCGGGCCCTGCGCGCCCCACTCGTACGGCTTGCCGAGCTGCCCGATCGCGTACTCCAGCGCCTTCGCCCCCTGGGCGGACGGCGCCCGCCCCAGATCCTCGCCCAGCGTGCCACCGGCCAGCAGCCGCTCCTGGGCGCGCTGCGTCTCGGCGCGCTCCAGCGCCGCCAGTTCGGACAGCTCGTCACCCGAGAGCCCCACCAGCAGCGCCTCCACCTCGTCGAGACGCTCCGTCACCTCGTCCCGCTGCCGCTCCCGCTCCTGGGCGAGCGCCTGCTGGGCGTCCAGCGCCGCCCGCGCCTCGCCGGCCAGCGCGCCCTCGTGCCGCTCGCCGTTCTCCAGCCGCTCCAGCGTCGCCGCCGCCTGATCCGCCGCCCGGGCCACGGTGGCCGCGCCCGCCAGCTCACGCTCCGGGTCGGCGCCCAGCAGCAGCCGCAGGTGGGCGGGGAGCACCAGGCCACCGCCCCGGTACTGCTCGCGGGCGAGCGCTCCGATCGCCTCATGCGTGGCGGCCAGCTCCGTACGGGTGTCCGCCAGTTCGTGGGACAGCTCCGCGACCCGTTCGCTCTGGTCGCGCAGCCGCTCCTCCGTCGCGTTGTACGCCTCGGTGGCCGCGCCGGCCCGCTCGTACAGCGTGCGCAGCTCCGCCAGCAGCGCGCTCACACTCGGCGGACCGGCGTCCACCGGTTCGGCGCGGGCGACCGGGGCGGCCAGGGTGAGGACGGCGAGCACCAGGGAGAACAGCGGCCGGGACCTGAGCGTCATGGCCCGATCATCGGCCGCCGACGCGGGCGCGGCCCGCCGGACAGGTCCGGATGAGTGAGCGGGTGGCTACGGTACGTCAGGAGGCGGAGCGGCGCCGCCACGGCCAGCGCGGGCCGCCGGACGGACGGCCCTCGGGGTCGTACACGTACATCCAGCCGCGCGGCACCCGCAGCCGCTTGGTGTACCCGGCGGCCTCCAGCCGGTAGACGTGCACCACGGTCGGCCCGCCGTCCGCGTCCGGCACCGGCACCTCGTACGTCTTCGGCGGTTTGCCGGTGGGCCCCAGCAGCACGGGCAGCGTACGGCCGTCCAGGGGCCCACCGACGAACGCGGTCTCCTCGCTCTTCACACCGGCCAGTCTCCCAGCCGGCCGTCCCGGCTCAGAACCGCAGATAGCGGGTGGGCTCGGAGGCCGGGATGGTGCGGATGTTCAGCCGGTTCGGCTGCTGGTTGTTGAACGAGCTGCGCCAGTTGTACTCGTGCACCTCGACCGTGCCGTTCGCGTGCACCGCCGTCACATAGGCGACATGCCCCGCCGGGCCGGCCCCGGCGTGGTGCGCCGCCCACTGCGCGACATCCCCCACCCGGGGCGTGGCCGTGGTGCGCGGCGCCGTCCAGTCGCCCGCGTCGCCCAGGAAGTCGGGCGAGGCCCGGCGCGCCAGGCCGTCCGACCGTATCGCCCAGGCCGTGAACGAGACGCAGGACGCCCGGTAGTAGCCGTGCCCGTCCGTACTGCGGGGGTTGTCGCCCCGCCACGGATAGCCGAAGGAATCTGCCAGGGTGGCGGCCGATGCGGTGGCGGATGCCGCCATCGCGGTGGTGGCGGGGAGGGCGGTGACACCGGCGGAGGTGAACGCCGTGACCGCGAGGAGGGTCGCCACCATCCGGCGGCGGACCGTACGGGGCTTGCGCATAGAGGGTGACCAGCTCCTTTCCGTGCGAGGTGATGACCGTCACCACCCCTTCCCCTGAGCGGGCGCCGAAGCCTACCCTCGTCCGTATGTCCGCACCCGCCCGCAAACTGCGCCTCGCGCTGTTCGCGAACTCGGCCTGGTGCGTTGACGACCGTCTGTGTAGCCGCTGACGCCTTTCCCGGCTCCCGCGCACTCCCCGCCGCTCCTTTCGCGCCCCGCCTCCCCCTCGCACCGCCGCCGTCGCACGGCGGCGCGGGCGCCCCGTACGACCCGGAGATCACTGTGACCACCGCCCCGCCCGAGGCCGAACCCGGACCGCGGACCCTCCCCGCCACCACCTGGCTCACCCCCGCCCCCACCTCCCTGCCCACGCCGCCCGCCCCCGAGGCCCCGTCGGTGCGCCGCGGCCCGCTGGCCGCCTTCGGCGTCATCGGCGCCGCCCTCACCGCCTACGTGTGGTCCGAGCACGGCGCCCAGCAGGGCGTCCTGCTGCTGCTCGGTCTGGGCCTGGGCTTCGCCCTCTTCCACTCCCGGTTCGGCTTCACCTCCGCCTGGCGCCAGCTGGTGGCGGTCGGCAACGGCGCGGGGCTGCGGGCCCACGCGCTGCTGCTGGGCACCACCGCCACCCTGTTCGCGGTCATCATCGGCACCGGCACCGGGCTGTTCGGCTCGGTGCCCGCGCCGTCCGCCGGGAAGATCGGGCTCGGGCTGCTGATCGGCTCGTTCGTCTTCGCCATCGGCATGCAACTGGGCGGCGCCTGCGCCTCCGGCACGCTGTTCGCGGTCGGCTCGGGACAGTCCTCCATCGTGCTCACCCTGGGCGGCTTCATCGTCGGCTCCACCCTCGCCGCCTGGCAGTTCGACCTGTGGCGCGACCTGCCCGCCTACGACGCGGTGCTGCTCTCCGACCACGTCGGCTGGCTCGGATCGTGGGCCATCACGCTCGCCGCGCTCGGCGCGATCGTGGCCCTCACCCGGTTCGTCCAGGCCCGCCGCAACCCGCCGCCGGTGGGCGTGGTGCCCACCTCCAGGGGCCTGGCCCGTACGGTGCGCGGCTCGTGGCCGCTGGCGGCCGGCGCCCTGGTGCTGGCGGTGCTGGGTGCCGGAGTGCTGCTGGTCTCGGGCGGCGCCTGGGGCATCACCAGCGCCTTCGCGCTGTGGGGCTCCAAGATCGTCGGTGCGCTCGGCGGGAGCCCGGAGAACTGGAGCTTCTGGCAGCAGCAGGGCACGTACGGCAATCCGGTGCTCGCCGACAAGAACAGCCTCACCGACATCGGCATCATGCTCGGCGCCGGTGTGGCGGCGGCGCTCGGCGGCACCTGGGCCCTGCACCGGGGGATACCCGCCCGGACGGCGCTGGCAGCGGTGCTCGGCGGCATCCTGATGGGCATCGGCGCCCGGCTGGCCGGCGGCTGCAACATCGGTGCCTACCTGGCGGGCATCGCCTCCGGCAGTCTGCACGGCTGGATCTGGGGCGCGGTCGCCCTGCTGGGCACCTGGGCCGGGCTGAAGCTGCGGCCGGTGTTCGGGCTGGCCAACCCCCGGCCCAAGGACAGCGTCTGCTGAACCGGGACCGCCCCCGGGGCCGTTCCGGCTCCGGATCCGCTCCCCGTCCCGACCTCGCACCCGACCCGTGGGGGTGGCGTCCGGCCCCTCGCCGCGCCGCCCCCCTCGACCGGTCTCCCGGTCTCAGCCGCTGGGCGACATGACGCTGAACGTCCGCTCGATGAGCCCTTCCAGCTGGCCGCCCGGCGGCTCCAGCGCGGCGGCCCCGCGCAGCACGCCCGCGGTCTGCTCGTCCCGGCCGGCGGTCACCAGCAACTGGGCCACGAACTGGTCCATCAGCCAGTCCCGCAGCTCATCGAGCTCGGGCTCCTTGTCCTCGTCCAGCCAGATCAGCGAGGCCGCTTCCACCGTGGTGATCCAGGTGCGCACCACCATCAGCAGCCGCGGCCCCGGCTCGGCCACCTGCATGTGCAGGAGTAACTGCCGGGCGGCGGCCAGCCGTACCCGGTCCACGATCGCGGAGGTGCGGGAGGTGCGCACCACGCTGCCGCCCTTGAGCAGCGCGACGAAGCCCTCGTCGTGCTGGTCGACGAAGGCCAGATAGCGGTCCAGGCCCTGCCCGAGCCGCCGGCTGAGCGGCCCCTCCTGCGGTACGGCGAAGGACTCCTCCAACTGCTCGGCGGCGTTGCGCAGGGCCGCCTCGTACAACTGCTGCTTGCCGCCGGGGAAGTAGCGGTAGACCAGCGGCCGGGAGACGCCGGCCTCCCGGGCCACGTCGTCCAGCGAGACGTCCTCGGGCAGGTTGCGGGCGAACAGCCGCTGGGCGCTGGCGATCAGCTGTGCATGACGCTCCTCGACGCTGAGTCTGCGATAGGCCGGTCCGGTGAGGGCGGGGCGGCTGTTCATAACCTGAAGAGTAGTCCGCTGAAAGGGTGTCAGGGGCCCCGGTTCCGATCCCCGGCGCAGCCGGGGGACCCTCTCTCGTGACATGCCCGCGCCCGGCGGCGACCTGAGGGGGCGCCAGGAATGGAAGCGCTCCCATCTCTGACCGGCGGGTTTCTCGTCCCGGCGGGTCAGCCGCCCGGCCCCTGCCCCCACCCGCCGGGCGCCGACTGCTGCTGCGACGTGAGTATCCGCACCATGCGGCTCACGTCCGACGGCGACAGCATCCCCACCACCACGCCGTCGTCGACCACCACGATCCGCCGCGCGGCACCGTTCTCCATCCGGGGCAGCACCTCGGAGATCGGCTCAGCGGGCCCCACCACCTGGGTGTCCTCCATCGACTGCATGATCTCCGCCATCGTCGTGGACTCCCGGTCCCGCGCCGGCACCTGACCCGCCTGCTCCAGGGTCACCAGACCCACCGGCCGGCCGGGCCCGCCCTCCGGCACCACCTCCACCACCGGGAAGGCCGAGTGGCGCGAGCGCATCAGCACATCCGACAGGAACTCCGACACCCGCATCCCGGCCGGTACGGTCACCGGTTCGCGTGACATCGTCTGCCGCACCGGCACGCCCGCCAGCACCTCCCGCAGCCGCGCCTGACGGCCCTCCGCCGAGGCGGCCATCACCAGGAACCAGCCGATCAGCGCCAGCCACAGCCCGCCGAAGTAGGTCGTGAACAGGAAGGAGCCCAGGCCGAACGCCACCAGCAGCCAGCCGAAGACCTGCCCGGCCCGTGCCGCGCCCTCCGTCGCCCGCAGCCGGTCCCCGCCGCGCCGCCACAAGAACGCCCGCAGCAGCCGCCCGCCGTCCAGCGGGGCGGCCGGGATGGCGTTGAAGACCGCGAGCAGGATGTTGATCGCCGCCAGCCAGACCACGCCCTCCACCACCGGACCCGACCCGGACACGGCGTACAGCAGCCACGCCAGCAGCGCGAACACCCCGCCCAGGATCAGGCTCACCAGCGGCCCGACCCCGGCGATCCGCAGATCGGCGCCGGGATTCGGCGCCTCCGTACGGATCCGGGTGGCCCCGCCCAGCAGCCACAGCACGATGTCGTCGACCGCGACCCCGTTGCGCCGGGCCACCACCGCGTGCGCAAGCTCGTGCGCGAGCAGCGAGGCGAAGAAGACCACGGCGGTGACGAGGCCGATCAGCGTGTACAGGGGCCACGCGTGCCCGGGGTGGGTCTGCGGCAGCCGCCCGGCCGCGAGCCCGAACGCGATCAGGGCGAAGATCAGCACCACACTCCAGTGCACTCCGACCCTGATCCCGAGAATCCGCCCCAGCGGGAAGGTCGCCCGCACGGCCTGCCTCCTTCCGTACCCGGTCAGGAAGCGGCCGGGTACCCGCACTGCGAAAACCCACGCGCCTGCCTAGACTCGGAAATGTGGCCCGGCCCAATGAGGAGGTCGAGGCGCTGCTCGACGAGTACGCCGACCTGCTCGCCATCACCGGCGGAGACGCGTTCAAGGCACGCGCCTACGAAAAGGCGGCGCGCGCCATCGGCGGCTACCACACGGACATCTCGCGCCTGGACGGAAAAGGGCTGCGGGAGATTCCCGGTGTCGGTAAGTCCATCGCCGACAAGGTCGAGGAATATCTGCGCACCGGCCACATGAAAACGGTGGACGAACGCCGCGCCACCATCCCCGGCGGAGTCCGCGAACTCATCACCATCCCCACCCTGGGCCCGAAGAAGGCCATGCTGCTCTACGAGGAACTGGGCATCTCCTCGATCGACGCACTGGTGGGGGCCATCCGGCAGGACCGGTTGCGGGACCTGAAGGGCTTCGGCCGCAAGACGCAGGACAACATCCTGCACGGCGTGGAACTCATGCAGCAGGCCGGGGACCGCATCCTGCTGAGCGCGGCGACGGACATAGCCGAGGAGACGGTGACCGCGCTGCGCGAGGCGACCGGCTGTGACCCGCGGCGGTGCGTGTACGCGGGCTCGCTGCGGCGGATGCGGGAAACCATCGGCGACATCGACATCCTGGTCGCCTCGGAGGAACCCGCCGCGGTCATGGACGCGTTCATCGCCCTGCCGCACACGGCCGAGGTGATCGCGCACGGCGAGAAGAAGACATCGGTCCGTACGGTGAAGGGCCTGCAACTCGATCTGCGTGTACTGCCCCCCGATTCCTGGGGCGCCGGGCTGCAATACTTCACCGGTTCGCAGGCCCACAACATCAGGACCCGGGAAATCGCCGTTCGCAAAGGGCTGAAGCTCTCGGAGTACGGCCTGTTCCACGCGAAGTCGGGGCGCAGAAAGGCCGCCGGGACCGAGGAGGAGATCTACGCGGCGCTCGGCCTCCCCTGGATTCCGCCCACCCTGCGCGAGGATCGGGGCGAGGTCGCGGCGGGGCTGCGCGGCGAACTGCCGGACCTGGTCACCGAGGCGGACCTGCGCGGTGATCTGCACACCCACACCGACCTGACGGACGGGCTGTCCTCCCTGGCGGACATGGTCGACGCGGCGGCGGGGCGCGGCTACACGTACTACGCGGTGACGGACCACGCACCCAAGCTGTACATGCAGCGGATGACGGACGAGAAGATCCTGCGGCAGCGCGAAGAGCTGCGCGCGCTGGCCGCCCGCCACCGGAAGCTGCGGCTGCTGCACGGCACGGAACTCAACATCGACCCGGACGGCGAAGTGGACTGGCCGGGGGAGTTCCTGGCGGACTTCGACCTGTGCGTGGCCTCGATCCACTCGCACTTCACGCTGGACCGCGCGGCGCAGACGCGGCGGCTGATCCGGGCGTGCGAGAACCCGTACATCAACATCATCGGCCACCCGACGACCCGCCAGATCGGCCGCCGGCCGCCCATCGACGCCGACCTGGACGCGGTCTTCGAGGCCTGCGCCCGCACCGGGACGGCGCTGGAGATCAACTCCCACCCGCACCGCCTGGACCTGAACGACGAGCACATCCTGCGGGCCAAGCACTACGGAGCGGTCTTCGCCATCGACAGCGACGCCCACTCCACCACCCACCTGTCGCACACCCGCTACGGCGTGGGCACCGCCCAGCGCGGCTGGCTGACCCCGGACGACGTGATCAACACCTGGACGTGGCAGCGTCTGAAGGCTTTTCTGGCCCGCAAACGGCGCGGCTAGGTCAGGACGGCTAGGCGGCCTCTTCCGCCGTGCCGCTGCCGCCCGCCGCCGCTGGGAGGTGGGCCAGGAACCAGTCACGGGCGAGTTCCGCGACCTCCGACAGGGCGCCGGGTTCCTCGAAGAGGTGGGTCGCCCCGGGGACGACCGTCAGGCGGGTCTCGCAGCGCAACCGTTCCTGCGCCCGGCGGTTCAGTTCGATCACTGTCTCGTCCCGCCCGCCGACGATCAGCAGTGTCGGTGCCCTGACGGCCGACAGGCGCGGCCCCGCCAGGTCCGGGCGCCCGCCGCGCGAGACCACGGCCGCGATCGCGTCGTCGTCCCGTTCCGCCGCCGCCCACAGCGCCGCCGCCGCGCCGGTGCTGGCGCCGAAGTAGCCGATCGGCAGCTCCGGATGGCGTTCCCGCAGCCAATCGGTCGCCTCGCGCAACCGGCGGGCCAGCAGCCGGGTGTCGAAGACGTTCGCGCGGTCGGACTCCTCCTCGCCCGTCAGCAGGTCGAACAGCAGGGTCCCGAAGCCTGCCTGCCGCATGGCCTCGGCGACCATGCGGTTGCGCGGGCTGAGCCGGCTGCTGCCGCTGCCGTGCACGAACATCACCACCCCGGTGGCGCCCACCGGGACCAGCAGTTCACCCTTCAACGTGCGCTGTCCGCCCGCCAGGTCCTCCACCGGGATGCCCCCCGGCTCCGGACGGGCGTGCCGCAGGCACGCGATGACCTCCCGGTCCGTCGTCGGCGCGAAGTCCTCGTAGAACTGCCCGACCGCCGCGAAGTCCACCGGGGTCTCCGGGCAGATCATCTCGTCCGCGTCGCGCCCCACCCGGCTCGTCCAGTCCGGCGGCGCCACCGGCACCGCGAGCACCACCCGCGCCGCCCCGCGCTCCCGCGCCGAGCGGCACGCCGCGCGGGCGGTGGCCCCGGTGGCCATGCCGTCGTCCACGACCAGGGCCGTCCGGCCGCGCAGTGACAGCCGCCGCGCTCCGCCCCGGTAGGTGCCGGCCCGCCGTTCCAGCTCGACGCGCTCCGTACGTTCCACGTCCGCCAGCTCACGGTCGGTGATGTGCGCGCCGCGGATCACCTGGTCGTTGATGACCCGGGCACCGTCCTCCCCGATGGCCCCCATGGCGACCTCCGGCTGGAACGGCACCCCCAGCTTGCGCACCACCCCCACGTCCAGTGGCGCCCACAGGGCCTTGGCGACCTCGGCGGCGACCGGCACTCCACCCCGGGACAGTCCGATGACGACCATGTCCTCGCCCCGCAGATGGGCCACGGCGGCGGCCAGCCGCCGTCCCGCGTCGAGCCGGTTCACGAACGTCATGGCTCACACCTCCTCGCGCTCCCCCCTTCCATGGCACCACTTCGGCCCCCGTTCCGCACACCCCGCCCGGATGGGTCAGCTACGGCGGCGCTGAGCGGTCGCGGCGCCGAGACTGAGCGAGGGGTTTGTCAGACAAGGAGTGGGAATGGGGCGTTCGCGGCGGCAGGACGCCGGGCTGCTGGTCCTCCGGGCCGGAACCGGCGGGGTGCTCTTCGCACACGGGGCGCAGATCGTGTTCGGCTGGTTCGGCGGGCCCGGTCTCGCCGCCAGTTCCGTCGGCATGGAACGGATGGGGTTCCGCCCCGGCCGCCCCAGCGCGCTGGTGGCCGGGGGCGGCCAGGTGGTCAGCGGCACGCTGCTCGCGGCCGGCCTGGCCACGCCCGTCGCCGGAGCGGTGGCCGCCGGGGCGATGGCGGGGGCCGCGGCCGTGCACGCGCCGGCCGGGTTCTTCGCACTGGCGGGCGGCTACGAGTTCCCCGCGTTCCTCGGCTGGGCCGCCGCCGCGCTCGGGGTCTCCGGGCCCGGCCGGTACTCCGCCGACCATCTCACCGGCCACCGCCTGAACCGGCCCCGGCTGGCCGCCCTCGCCTTTCTCGGGACGACGGCCGCCACCTGCGCGGTGCTGCGCCGGCGTGCCGCCGTTCTCCAGCGGAGGGATCTGCGCCAGGACCAAGGCCAGGACCGGCACCCGCATCAGCACCCGCACCAGGACGAAGGGCAGACGTCATGACCACCGCACCCGCCGCCGTCCCCCTGCGGGAGGCCGACGCCGAGGCCCGCATCGGCGGCGCCTGCTTCACCACCGGCCCGCCCGGACGCGTCGGCGTCGAACTGGAGTGGCTCGTCCACGACCGCATCGAGCCGCGCCGCGTCGTCCCCGCCCGCCGCGTCGACGCCGCGCTCGCCGCGCTGGAGCAGCCCGGGTCCACCGCGCTGCCCGGCGGCAGCCGGCTCACCCGCGAGCCCGGCGGCCAGGTCGAACTGTCCACCCCGCCCGCCGCCTCCCTCATCGAGGCGGTGCGCGCCACCGCCACCGATCTGACCGCGCTGCGCTCCGCCCTGGCCGGCGAGGGCCTGACCACCGGCGGCCTGGGCCTGGAGCCCTTCCGCGACCCGCCCCGGGTGCTGCACGACCCCCGCTACGGCGCCATGGAGTCCTACTTCGACCGGGTCGGCCCGTGGGGCCGGCTGATGATGCGGGCCACCGCCTCCGTCCAGATCAACCTCGACGCCGGGGACGAGTCCACCGGCCCGGCCGGCTACCGCTACCGCTGGCGGCTGGCCCACCGGCTGGGCCCGGTGCTGCTCGCCGCGTTCGCCAACTCCCCGCTGTGGCGCGGCCGCCGCACCGGCTGGGTGTCGACCCGGCAGGCGGTGTGGGCCCGGATGGACCCCACCAGGACCCGCCCGCCGGACAACCACCCCACCGACGCCGACCCCCGCGCCGTGTGGACCCGCTACGCGCTGGACGCGCAGCTGATGTGCGTACGCCGCACCCCGCCCGCCGGCTGGGACGCGCCGGGCGGCGTGACGTTCCGCTCCTGGCTGCGCGGCGCGCTCGGCGAGCACCGGCCGCGCGCGGACGACCTCGACTACCACCTCAGCACCCTGTTCCCGCCGGTCCGCCCGCGCGGCTGGCTGGAACTGCGCATGGTGGACGCGCAGAGCGGCGACCGCTGGGTGGTCCCGCTCGTCCTGGCCGCCGTGCTCATGGACGACCCCGTCGCCGCCGAGGCCGCGTACGCCGCCACCGAGCCGCTGACCGGCGGCCGTCCGCACCCGCCGGCCGCCGTATGGCTGCGCGCCGCCCAGCGCGGCCCCGCCGACCCGGAACTCGGCCGCGCCGCCCGCGCCTGCTTCGCCGCCGCCGACCGGGCCCTGGCCCGCGATCCGCACGCCGCCGGCCTGCGCCGCGTGCTCGCCGACTTCGCCGACCGCTACACGCGGCGCGGCCGGTGCCCCGCCGACGACCATCCCGACCCCGACCGGACGGCCGCCGGACCCGACCGCCGCGTCCACCGGCACCACGCCACCCACCAGGCCGACCGCCCGGCCGATCCGCCCATCGAGGGGCGGTTCCGGCCATGAGCGAGTACACACTGCCCCGCGACCGCGCGCACGACGCCGACATCCTCGCCCCGCAGGCCGTCCTGGAAGCCGCCCGGCGCCGCACCCTCGCACTCACCGACTGCCTGGACGACGACGAGCTCATGGCCCAGCACTCGCCGCTGATGTCGCCGCTGGGCTGGGACCTGGCGCACATCGGCAACCAGGAGGAGATCTGGCTGGTGCGCCGGGCCGGTGGCCGCCCGGCGCTGCGCCCGGACCTCGATGACCTGTACGACGCGTTCCGGCATCCGCGCGCCGACCGGCCCGCCCTGCCGCTGCTGCGCCCCGACCGGGCCCGCCGCTACCTGGGCGAGGTCCGCGAACAGGCCCTGGAGGTGCTGGACGCCACCTCCGGGCGCGACGCGGACCAGGAGCAGGACCCGCTGCTGCGCCGCGGCTTCGTCTTCGGAATGGTCGCCCAGCACGAGCAGCAGCACGACGAGACCATGCTCGCCACCCATCAGCTGCGCTCGGGCCCGCCCGTCCTGGACGCGCCGCCGCCCCCGCCGGCCCCCTCCGACGCCGCGACCCTGCCGGCCGAGGTCCTGGTGCCCGGCGGGCCGTTCACCATGGGCACCAGCACCGACCCCTGGGCGCTGGACAACGAGCGCCCCGCCCACACCGTCGAACTGCCGCCCTTCTGGCTCGACACCGTGCCCGTCACCAACGCCGCCTACCAGCGGTTCATCGAGGAGGGCGGCTACCACGACGCCCGCTGGTGGCACCCCGACGGCTGGGAGCACCGGCGGCGCGAAGGGCTGGAGGCGCCCCGGTTCTGGCGGCGGGACGGCGCGTCGGGGTCCTGGTACCGGCGCCGCTTCGGCCGCGTGGAGCCGGTACCGCCCGAGCAGCCGGTGCTGCACGTGTGCTGGTACGAGGCCGACGCGTACGCCCGCTGGGCCGGCCGCCGGCTGCCCACCGAGGCCGAGTGGGAGAAGGCCGCCCGGCACGATCCGGCCACCGGGCGCGGCACCCGCTACCCGTGGGGCGACGACGGCCCCGAGCCGGATCAGGCCGGGCTCGGGCAGCGCCATCTCCAGCCCGCCCCGGCCGGGTCGTACCCGGCGGGCGCGGCACCCAGCGGGGCGCGCCAGCTGCTGGGCGACGTGTGGGAGTGGACGGCCTCCGACTTCACGCCGTACCCGGGGTTCGCGGCCTTCCCGTACCGCGAGTACAGCGAGGTGTTCTTCCCCGCGCCCGGCGCGGCGAGCGCCTACAAGGTGCTGCGCGGCGGTTCCTTCGCCACCGACCCGGTGGCCTGCCGCAGCACCTTCCGCAACTGGGACCACCCGGTCCGCCGGCAGATCTTCGCCGGCTTCCGCACCTGCCGGGACGCCGCGCCCGCCGACGAGGGGAGACCCTGATGTGCCGCCACCTCGCCTACCTGGGCATCGCCCCGATCTCCCTGGCCGAGCTGCTCACCGCCCCGCCGGGCAGCCTGTACGAGCAGTCCTGGGCGCCGCGCAAGCAGCTGCACGGCACGGTCAACGCCGACGGGTTCGGCATCGGCTGGTACCCGGGCGATCCGCACGACGGCGGCGAGCCGGCCCGTTACCGGCGGGCCCTGCCGATCTGGAACGACCGCAACCTGCCCGAACTGACCGCCGCCATCTCCAGCACCGCCGTGCTGGCCGCCGTGCGCTCGGCCACCCCCGGCAGCAGCCCCGACGAGGCGGTGACCGCCCCGTACCGCTCGGGCCGCTGGCTGTTCTCCCACAACGGGGCCGTCGACGCCTGGGAGCGGCTGCCCCAGGATCTGGGCCCGGCCGCCGGTGCGATCACCTCCGCCGATCTGCTCGCCGGGGCCGGGCGCTGCGACTCCGCCCTGCTGTGGACCCTGCTGGCGCGCGCCCTGAACGCCGGCCGGCCGCCGGTGGACGCGGTGGCCCAGCTGGTGACGGCTGTCGCCGCCGTACGTCCCGCCGCCCGGCTGAACCTGCTGCTCACCGACGGGGACACCGTCATCGCCACCCGGCACGGCGATTCGCTGTGGTACGCGCAGACCCCGGGCCGGGTGCTGGTCGCCTCCGAACCCACCCCCGGGCTGACCAGCGGGGGAGCGGGGGACTGGCGGGAGATCCCGGAGGGCTCGCTGGTGCTGGCGACCCGTGCCGGGGTGCGCAGCGCCCCGCTGCCGCCCGGGCCCGCCGCCGGCCCCGGCCGGGGCCGTGCCCGCTCCGGCGCCCACACCCCGGCACCCGAACCGTTGCTCACCGTGGAAGGGACGAACCCGTGATGGAGACCCCGCGCTTCACCCTGGAGAACCTGCTGCCCGCCGACCACCGGGCCACCTCGCTGGCCGAGGACGTACGCGGTGGCCTGTCCGGCACGCCCAAGACGCTGCCGCCCAAGTGGTTCTACGACGAACGGGGCAGCAAACTCTTCGACCGCATCACCCGGCTGCCCGAGTACTACCTGACCCGGGCGGAGCGGCAGATCCTGCGGGCCCGCGCCGCCGAGATCGCCGAACTCACCGCGGCCCGTGTCCTGGTGGAGCTGGGTTCGGGTTCCTCGCGCAAGACCCGGATGCTGGTGGACGCGCTGAGCGGGGTGGCCGCGGCGGGCCCGGCGGGGCCGCACCTGGGCACGGCCATGGACGTGGCCCTGGGGCTGCCGCGGGCCATGGGGCGGGGCGGGAGGAAACGCCGCAAGGGCCTGGCCGGGGAGGGGCGCGCGGTGGAGGGGCGGGGCGCGGAGCCGGCCGCCCCGGGCACCGACACCATGACCGCGGACGTGCCGGGCGCCGACGACGGCGCCGGGAACGGGGCGCCCGCCCCGCCGGCGACCGACTCCCCGGCGGTGCCCGCCGGGACGCTGGAGCTGTACGCCCCCATCGATGTGAGCGAGAGCGCCCTGCAGGAGGCGGGCGACGCACTGTGCCGGGACTACCCGGAGCTGCGGGTGCACGCCACCGTCGCCGACTTCGACACCGGTCTGGTGCTTCCCGAGCTGCCGGGCCCCCGGCTGATCGCCTTCCTCGGCAGCACCCTGGGCAACTTCGACCCGGCCCGCCGCGCCGCCTTCTACGCCGAACTGCGTGCTCTGATGCGCCCGGACGACGCCCTGCTGCTCGGCGTGGACCTGGTGAAGGAACCGGCCACGATGCGCCGCGCCTACAACGACGAGCAGGGCGTCACCATGGAGTTCAACAAGAACGTGCTGCGGGTCCTCAACCGGGAGCTGGGGGCGGACTTCGACCTCAACGACTTCGACCACCGCGCGGTGTGGAACGAGGAGGAGGAGCGGATGGAGATGCGGCTGTGGTCCCGCTTCTCCCAGACGGTCAGGATCCCGGCGCTGGGCATGACGGTGGACTTCGGCCGGGGCGAGGAGACGCGTACGGAGATCTCCACCAAGTTCCGCCGGGCCACCCTCACCGAGGAGCTGCTGGCGGCGGGCCTCGCGGTGGACCACTGGTGGACCGATCCGCAGGACCGGTTCGCGATGCTGCTGGTCACTTCCCCGGGTTCGGCCACGGGTTCGGACGGCAGCTGACCCCGGTGCCGGGGGTGGTCAGGGTCTTCGTCTGCTGCATCATCACCGGGGCGAGCGCGCCTTCCTTCGTGCAGATGTGGTGGCCGTGGCCGAGACGGTGACCGACCTCGTGGTTGATGACCATGTGGCGGTAGCCGGCGATGTCCTCGCCGAAGGTCTTGGAGCCCTGGGCGAACCGCCACGCGTTGATCATCACGCGCTCGGTGTAGGCCACGTCGCAGGAGACGTTGTCCTCCCAGGTGTCCAGGCCGACCTTGGCGCACCACTCGGCGGTCGTCCCCGGGCTGGCCAGGGTGATGACGAAGTCCGGGGAGCCGGCGGAGATCCGGGCGAAGCCGCGCTGCCCGTCGTTGCCCCAGCTGCGCGGGTCGTTGAGGGTGCGGTGCACGACCTCGGCGAAGAACTCCGGGTCCACCGGCAGACCCCGCTCCACATCGACCCGGTAGCGGTAGACCCGGGTCGCCTCCGGCTCGGCCGCCGGATCGCTGCCGGGCACCGGGTCCAGCCGGCCGGAACCGGTCAGCTCCGGGTCGATCTCGATGACCGTCTCCAGCAGGTCCTCGTACCCGGCCCCGTCGGCACCCTGCTCCCGGGCGTCCTCCCGCCCGGTGCGCTCCTGCCCCCCGGGGGCGGGGGTGGCGCCGCCCTGGGGGCCGGGCCGGGGCGCGGACGCCTCGACGGTACGGTCCCCGGTGCCGTTCTTCGCACCGTGCGTCTCCTCGGGCAGCAGTCCCGCGGACGGTCCGGCGAGGGCGAGGAATATCACCGCCGAGGCCGCCGAGGCACCCAGGAACCAGCCGATCCGCAGTCTGCGCTGAGGGGATTTCATGGGGGGCGTTCACCGTCCCTCGGTCGACGAGCCGTCACCGATACTCTTCTTTGTCGACTGCCCGTTGGTAGCGCTATGCGATGAGACGGCGGGCGATGTCATCCATTTGGCCCTCGGTGAGCGGCACCGGGGTCCGCTCGTCGCCGGTGACGGTGACGGTGACGCTCTGGAAGTCGCTGAGCCGGAACTCCAGGGTCGACACCACCCCCGCGATCTCGATCCGGGACGAGGGCTTGGCCCCGCCCCCGTCCCCGCCCACCGCCGGGTCGGGGAGGGAGTGCGCCTGCGGCTCCCCGATCCGGCACGGTCCGTCCTTGGCCGTCCCGGGAGCGCACGACAGCGGCTCCGTGAAAGCGGTGGAGTGGCTGTCCAGGCGGATGGCGAGGGTGAACTCCCCCCGCGCGGTGCGCAGCGCCGCGGTGAAGTGCCAGGAGAAGACCTGCTGTCCCGGCCCCGGGTACACGCTGCGGTCGGTGAGCGCGCCGAGGGTGAAGCCCTCCCCGTCCGCGCCCCCGCCCCCGTTGGCGTCCGGTACCGACGCCAGCCGGTGCGTGGCGTACGCCGTCACCGCGGCGAACGCGTCCCGGTCGTAGTCCACCGGCGCCGGTGCGGGCCACAGCCCGGACGCCGGCGCCGAATCCGGGTCCACCGGATCCGGCTCCACGGCGTCGGGGACGGCCGGGGGGGCCGTCGTCGGGGCGTCGGGGGCGGCGGGCCCCGGCGGGGGCAGCGGCGGGGACGGCGACAGCAGGGTGGGCAGCAGCGTGCCGGAGACGGCGATCACGGCGGTGGCCGCCACCGTGCCCACCAGGGTGCGCCGCCGTCTGCGCTCCCGGCGGGCCCGTCCGACCAGCTCGTCCATGTCCAGCCGCAGCGGCGGTTCGTCCGCCGTGGCGTTCGCCAGGATGTGGCGGACCTCCTCCTGGCCCCGTTCCGTCATGACGCCCACCCGTGCTGCCACACGCCGCCGGCCGGCTGCGGGTTGCGGTTCAGGCCCAGATGCCGGCGCAGCGTGGAGAGGCCGCGTGCCGTCTGGCTCTTGACGTTGCCCTCGGAACAGCGCATCGCGGCGGCCGTGTCGGAGACCGACAGATCGTCGAAGAACCGCAGCACCAGGGCGGCCCGCTGCCCCGGCGGCAGCTGGAGCAGCGCGTGCCGCACCACGGCCCGGGTGTGCAACCGGTCGGCGGCCTGATCGGGGCCCGGTGCCGGGTCGATGACCTCGGGCAGGGTGGCGAAGCTCTGCTCGGCCCGGCGCCACGGCTTGCGCTTCTCGTCCAGCCAGGTGCGCAGCAGCACCCGCCGGACGAAGGGCTGCAACGCGTCGCGCCGCTCCAGCCGTGACCAGTGCCGGTACACCTTGATCAGTACGCTCTGCATCAGATCCTCCGCCAGATGCCAGTCCCCGCACAGCAGGTAGGCGGTGCGGCGCAGTGCGGCGGCCTCCTGTGCTGCGAAGTCCCGGAAGTGCTGTTCTTCGTGGCGGCGCATTCAGGCCCCCCTTTCACCCCCCACCACGGAGCGCCCGCCAAAAAGGTTGCATCGGCGGGCCCGGTGCGGGGAGAAACACGCCGGGGCGCGGCACGGCGCGCGGGCTCCGGGCCCGGGCGGGCGGGGCGCTCCGTCAGCCGGCCCCGCCCGGCGAGGCCAGGATCGCCGCCTCCTTCGCCGGGTCGATCCCGTGCTGGGCCCGGCGCGGATGGTCCACCGGGAGACCGCCGCCGTTCAGCCAGGCCCAGGTGTCCATCACCGTCTCCGCCAGCGGCCTGCACATCAGCCCGGCCGCCTGCGCCGCGTCCGAGGCCACCTCCCAGCCGCCGTCGATCGCCCGCCACAGCGGCAGTTCGGTCCACGGCCGCACCCCGTGCGCCAGCAGCACCTCGCTCGCCACCCAGCGCGGTTCGGCCCGCCGCCCGGTGACCGTCACACAGTCGTGCAGCAGCCCGCCCATCGTCTCCCGCCCGATCGGCGCCACCACGTTGTACGCCCCGCCGACCGGGCCCGCCGCGCCCGCGAGTCGCAGGGCGAAGGCGGCGACATCCCGTACGTCCACCGGCTGGATGGTCCGCCCGGGGCTGCCGGGCGCCAGCATCGGCCCGCCCCGGTGCGCCCGGTGCAGCCACCACGGCAGCCGGCCCACGTACTCGCCGGGGCCCAGGATCACGCCGGGCCGCAGCAACGCGGTGCGCCCGGTGCCGAACCGGTCGCCCACCGCCCGCTCGGCGGCGGCCTTGCGCGGCCCGTACCCCGTCCCGGCGGGCGCGAACAGCTCGCTGGACTCGGTGAGCGGCTCGGCCGGCCAGCCCCGGTAGGCGTTGACGGAGGAGACGAACACATACCGTCCGGCCACCGGCTCCAGCGCCTCGGCGCCCGCCACGACCGCCGCCGGGTCGAGGTCGGCGGCCGAGCTGTCGATGACCGCGTCCCAGGGCCCCTCACTCGCCAGCCGCCGCAGATCGGCGACCCGCCCGCGGTCCCCGCGCACCGGCCGCACGCCGGGGACGTCGGCCCCGGACAGGCCCCGGTTGAAGGTGGTGACCTCCCACCCCCGCCGCAGGCCCTCCGCGACGACCGCGCGCCCCAGGAACCATGTCCCGCCCAGCACCAGAATCCGCATACGCATGCGAGGCATCCTGCCGCAGACCGCCGCGCGCTGCGCCTGCGGGCCCGGCCGGCGGACGGAAGAATGGCTGTCATGGAGGGAGCACCGGCGCACAGCAGGAGGGAAACCCCGCGCGAGCGCGACGACCGCAACTTCGCCGAACTGCTCCAGGAGCTGCGGGTCACCCAGACAGGCGTGCAGATCCTCTTCGCCTTCCTGCTCACCCTCGCCTTCACCGCGCGCTTCCCGGTGCTCGACGCCTTCCAGCGGGGCACGTACCTGATCACGCTGCTGCTGGCGATGGCCGCGAGCATCCTGTTCACCGCCCCCGCCGCGCTGCACCGGGCGCTGTTCCGGCGCGGCGCCAAGCGGCGCATCGTCGAGGTCTCCTCCCGCCTGGCCGCCCTTGGCCTGGTGACGCTCGCCCTCGCCCTGACCGGTGCGCTCCTGCTGGTGGTGGACGTGGTGGTCTCCCGTACGGCCGGGGTGATCACCGCGGCCGGTGCCCTCGCCGCGTGCGCCGGGCTGTGGCTGCTGCTGCCCGCCGTGCTCGCCCGCCGGCTGCCGCCGCGCCCCAGCCACCGCCGCCGAATGCACGGCACGGAATTCCGCGCCCGGCGTCCTGGCCGGCCGCCCCGGCATCACACCTGAACTGCTGTTCCCTCGCGATCCGTTGGAAGAATCGCGCGGCGCCTCGGCATACTCCCGGAAGCACTCCGGCGCGGATTCCGTACCGCGACCGCGAGGCACGCCCGGCACATACCGAGGAGGCCGTATGGTCCGCACCATCGAATCCGCGTCACCCGCGTTGTGCCGGCTGCACCTGAGCACCGAACTGCGCCGGCTGCGCGAGGAGTCCCGCCTCACCGCCGGCGAGGTCGCCCGCCGCTTCCACTGGGCCGTCTCCAAGATGACCCGTCTGGAGACCGGCAGCGACGGCGTCGTCAAGCCCTCCGACGTCATGCTGCTGTGCCGCCTGTACCAGGCGGACGCCGAGACCGCCGCCCGCCTGGAGAGCTACGCCGTGGTCACCAAGACCAAGAAGGACTGGTGGCAGTCGCCCGAGTACCGCTCGGTGATCTCACCGGGCTTCCAGGCGTACCTGGCCCTGGAGGCCAGCGCCGCCCAGCTGCACAGCTACCAGTCCGAGTACGTGCCGGGGCTGTTGCAGACGGAGGAGTACAGCCGCGCCGTCCACCGGCTGGGCCCGGCCGACCTCTCCGCCGACCAGGTCGAGCGCCTCACCGCCGTGCGCATGACCCGCAGCGAGGTGCTGTGCCGCGAGGGCGCCCCCAAGCTCACCGCCATCCTCAACGAGGCGGTGCTGCGGCGTACGGTCGGCGGTCGCGAGGTGATGCGCGCCCAGCTCGACCACATCGCCTCGCTGGCCGCCGGGCAGCCGCACATCCGGGTGCTCGTCGTCCCGTTCAGCGCGGGCGCGCACGCCGGGATGAGCGGCCCGTTCGTGGTGATCCGCTTCCGCCAGCCGGGCATGCGGCCCATCGTCTACCTGGAGAACCTGGCCGGCTCCGGCATCACCCGCCGCCCCGACGACGTGGAGAAGTACGGGGACGCCTTCAGCGACCTGCTCTCCAGCGCCCTCGACCAGCAGCAGTCGCTCCGGCTGATCAAGGAGGCGGGCAACGTCCTGTGACCGGCCCGCCGGTCACGATCCGCCGCCCTCGCCGTCGTCCCACCGCCAGCCGGCCACCTCCGGCAGATCGTCGCCGTGCTCCCGGATCCACCGCTCGTGCCGGAATCGCACATCCGCCATCCGCTGCCGTACGCCCGCCGCCCGGACCGCGAGCCCCGGCACCCGGTCGATCACATCCATCACCAGCCGGTAGCGGTCCAGATCGTTGCGCACCACCATGTCGAACGGCGTCGTGGTCGTGCCCTGCTCGCGGTAGCCGCGCACATGCAGCTGGTCGTGCCCGGCCCGCCGGTACGTCAGCCGGTGGATCAGCCACGGATAGCCGTGGTAGGCGAAGATCACCGGCCGGTCGCGGGTGAACAGCGCGTCGTACTCACCGTCCGCCATCCCGTGCGGATGCTCCTCGGCGGGCAGTAGCCGCGCCATGTCCACCACGTTCACCACCCGCACCGAGAGCCCCGGCAGCTCCCGGCGCAGCAGCCACGCCGCCGCCAGCGTCTCCTGCGTGGGGACGTCCCCGGCGCAGGCCAGCACCACGTCCGGCTCCCGCCCGGTGCCCGCCGACTCCGTGCCGGCCCACTCCCAGATCCCGGCACCGCGCGCGCAGTGTGCCCGCGCGCCCTCCAGATCCAGCCAGTCGAAGCACGGCTGCTTCCCGGCCACCACCACGTTCACGTAGTCCCTGCTGCGCAGCACGTGATCGGCGCACACCAGCAGCGTGTTGGCGTCCGGCGGCAGATAGACCCGCACCACCTCGGGGCTCTTGTTCAGCACATGGTCGACGAAGCCCGGGTCCTGGTGCGAGAAACCGTTGTGGTCCTGCCGCCACACATGGGAGGTCAGCAGATAGTTCAGGGAGGCGATCGGGGCCCGCCACGGCAGCCGCCGCGCGGAGCGCAGCCACTTGATGTGCTGATTGGCCATCGAGTCGACGATGTGCACGAACGCCTCATAGCAGGAGAACAGGCCGTGCCGCCCGGTGAGCAGATAGCCCTCCAGCCAGCCCTGGCACAGATGCTCCGACAGCACCTCCATCACCCGGCCGCCGTGCTCCAGATGCCGGTCCACCTCCAGCACCGCGCTCTCCCACTCCTTGCCGGTGGCCTCGTACACCGCGTCAAGACGGTTGGACGCCGTCTCGTCCGGGCCCATCAGCCGGAAGTCGCGGCGCGCCGCGGTGGCCCGCATCAGCTCGGTCAGCAGCGTGCCCAGTACCCGGGTCGGCTCGTGCAGCGTGCTGCCGGGCCGCGCCACCTTCACCGCGGCGGCCTCCAGCGGCGGCACCGGCAGCTCCCGCAGCAGCAGCCCGCCGTTGGCGTGCGGCGTGCTGCCCAGCCGCCGCGTGCCCTGCGGCACCTGGGCCAGTACGGCGTCCCGGGGCCGGCCCCGCTCGTCGAAGAGCTCCTCGGGGCGGTACGAGCGCAGCCAGGTCTCCAGCTGCCGCAGATGGCGCGGGTTCTCGCGCACCTGGTCCACCGGGACCTGGTGGGAGCGCCAGGTCCCGGCCACCGGCAACCCGTCCACCCGGTCGGGTCCGGTCCAGCCCTTCGGGGTGCGCAGCACGATCATCGGCCACCGGGGGCGCTCGCGTACCCCGCCCGCCGCGCCGCCGCGTGCCGCGCGCTGGAGCCGGCCGATCCGTTCCACCGCCTCGTCCAGCGCCCCGGCCAGCTCCCGGTGGACGAGTTCGGGCCGGTCGCCGGAGACGAACAGCGGATCGTGGCCGTACCCGCGCAGCAGCTGTGTCAGTTCCTCCTCGGGCAGCCGGGCCAGGACCGTGGGATTGGCGATCTTCCAGCCGTTGAGGTGCAGTACCGGCAGCACCGCCCCGTCGTGCACCGGGTCCAGGAACTTGTTCGCGTGCCAGGAGCCGGCCAGCGGCCCGGTCTCCGCCTCGCCGTCCCCGATGACGCACGCCACCAGCAGCCCCGGATTGTCCAGCGCCGCCCCGTACGCGTGCGCCAGGCTGTAGCCCAGCTCGCCGCCCTCGTTGATCGAGCCGGGGACATCGGGCGCCACATGGCTGGGGATCCCGCCGGGGAAGGAGAACTGGCGGAACAGCCGCGCCATCCCCTCCCCGTCCCGGGGCACATCCGGGTAGACCTCGCTCCAGGTGCCGTCCAGCCAGGTGCCCGCCACCACCGCCGGGCCGCCGTGCCCGGGGCCCCACACGCACATGGCGTCCAGGGCGCGGGCGTCGATCACCCGGTTCAGATGCGCGTGCAGCAGGTTGAGGCCGGGTGCGGTGCCCCAGTGCCCCAGCAGCCGCGGCTTGATGTGCTCGGGCCGCAGCGGCTCGGCCAGCAGCGGGTTGTCCAGCAGGTACAGCTGCCCGGCGGTCAGATAGTTCGCCGCCCGCCAGCGCGCGTCCAGGGCCGCCAGCTCGTCCGCGCCCAGGACGGCGGCGCGCCGTTCCACCGTGAGTGTCATGCGCGCCGGGTAGCCGGACCGGGGCGCCCCCAAACGCCCGTTTCGCCCCTGGGGTGCCGGGTACCCGCGGCGGATGTCTAGGCACACCGACCCGTATGCGGCCGCAGGTCCGGAGGCGGACGGCCCGTTCCTGCGGGTGACGCTCGCCTCCGGGGCCACCGTCCGCGTCGAGTGCACCGTTCCGCTGGACGGGGTGTTGCGGCTGCGGCTCGCCGACCGGCCCGCCGCCGTCCACCATCACGACTCGCCGGTGCTGCTGGACGCCCCCCGCCGCCCGGCGCGGCTGCACACCACCCCCGAGGGGGTGGAGATCACCGGGCCCGGGGTGCGGGCGCTGTGGGAACGCGGGCCGGGGCAGGGCTTCCACTTCGGCACCTACCACCGCTTCAGTGAGCCCGAGGCCGGTATCGCGCCGTTCCGCTCGGGGTACCGGCCCGCGAGCCGGCACCACCGCACGGCCTCCTGGGTGGAGACCATCCACCTCAACCCGGGCCACTGCGTCTACGGCGGCGGCGAGAGCTACCAGGGCATCGACCTGCGCGGCCGGCGCCGCACACTGCGCAACACCGAGGAGAACCGCGCCGCCGGGCGCGACACCGCCTACCTCAATGTGCCGCTGCTGTGGTCGGACGCCGGCTGGGGTCTGTTCGCGCACACCGGCGGGCCCGTCGACGCCGACATCGGCGCCACCCACGCCGAGGCCGCCCGGATCGAGATCGAGGGCGATGACCTCGACCTCTTCCTCATCAGCGGCGACGCCCCCACCATCCTGGACCGCTACCTCACCCTCACCGGCCGTCCGCACCCGCTGCCCGACTGGGCGTTCGGGGTGTGGATGAGCCGCTCCTCCTACTTCACCGCGGACGAGATGGTCCGCACCGTCGACGAACTCCAGGCCGCCGGCTGCCCGGTGGACGTGATGCACGTCGACGAGTGGCTGGCCGGCAACGTCCTGGATGCCGCCGCCTGGACGTACGGGCCCGACCGGCGCCGCTTTCCGCGGGACTGGTCCCGGCAGCTGGCCCAGCGCGGGGTGCGCACCAGCCTGTGGATCAACCCGTACGTCAAACGCGGCACTCCGCTGGGCGACGAACTGACCCGGCGCGGCTACCTCGTCCGGGACGTGTACGGCGCCCCGGCGCCCACCGCCGACAACCCGGACTCCCTCGTCGTCGACTTCACCCACCCCGAGGCCCGCGAATGGTGGTGCGAGCGGCTGGCCGACGCGCTGCGCGAGGAACACGCGAGCGCCGTGCTCGCCGACTTCGGCGAGGAGATCCCCGCCGACGCGGTCTTCGCCGACGGCAGCCGCGGCTCGCAGCGCCGCAACTCCTACGGGCTGATCTACCAGGAGGTGGTGCGCGAGGCGGGACTGCGCGCCCGCGCCGGGGACTTCACGGCGATCGCCCGCTCGGGCACGGCGGGCTCGCAGCGCAACCCGGCGCACTGGGCGGGTGACATGCCCTCCAGCTGGAGCGGACTGGCGTCCACGGTGCGCGCCGTGGAGTCCATGGCGCTCAGCGGCTGCTCGGTGGTCACCCATGACGCGGGCGGCTACTACACGCCCGAGTCCTTCGAAGCGGGGTCCGTGGTGCGGCGGCGGATGACGCCGGACGCCGTACCCACGGACGTGGAGCCCGAGTTGTACGGGCGGTGGGCGCAGTGGGCGGCGTTCACCCCGATCATGCGGTTCCACGGGATGGGGCGCAGGGAGCCGACCGCCTACCCCGAGCCGGTACGGTCGGCCGCCATCGCGGCGTGCCGGCTGCGGCACCGGCTCGCCCCGTACATCGCCGGCTGCGCCGCCGAGGCCACCACGGAGGGCGGGATGCCCCTCATGCGGCCGATGCCGCTCGCCTTCCCCGAGGACCGGTGCGCCCGCGACGCGCAGTTGCAGTACCTGCTCGGTCCTGACGTGCTGGTGGCCCCGGTGCTGGAGCGGGGCGGGCGCCGCGATCTGTACGTGCCGCCGGGGGAGTGGCGGCAACTGCTGGGCGAGGGCTCTGTGACGGGGCCGGGCTGGCGGGAAGTGCGGTGCGGGCCGCAGGAGTTCCCCGGCTATGTGCGCGCCGGGCGGGAAATAGGACTGTGAAGCACCGGCGCGCGTAACGCAATGTACGCGCACGCTCGCTCAATGGAGTGATCTTGGTGGTCCGGGTGCCCGTCGGCGGTACCCGGAACCGCATGCTGGACAGGGCGTGTGCCGCCCGGCGCCCCAGCCGGCCCGTCGTCCCACGGGCACCGGTGCCCCTCCCCCTCCGCCACCGTGCCGGCCGGCACACGCCCTCACCATGTCCCAGTCACGAAAGGCAACACCGCCCCCATGCCCGGACAGCAGGAACAGCAGGCACCGTCGGAGCACCCGGAGCAGCAGGAACTCCTCACCTTCCCCTTCGCCTCGACGGGTCTTGAGTTTCCCCCCGTCTACCACGAGCTGTACCAGCAGCGGCTCACCAAGGTCCGGCTCCCCTACGGCGACGACGCCTATCTCGCCATCCGGTACGCCGATGTGAAGACCGTGCTGTCCGACTCCCGGTTCTCCATCGTCGCCTCCCTCGGCCAGGACCAGCCACGCACCCGGGCCGGGGCCCGCGTCGGCAACGGCCTGTTCTCCCTCGACCCCCCACAGCACTCCCGGCTGCGCTCCGTCCTGGGCCGCGACTTCACCCCGCGCCGGGTGGAGAAGCTGCGCGAGCGGGTGCGGGAGCTGACCGACCAGTGCCTGGACCGCATGGAGGCCGCCGGGTCACCCGCCGATCTCGTCGCCCACCTCGCCGTGCCGATGCCCACCGCCGTGGTCTGCGAGATGATGGGCGTGCCCGAGCCCGACCACCATCTGTTCTGGGGCTGGGCCGAGACGATCCTGTCGAACGACACCACGCCCGACGACCTCATCCGGCGCTACCAGGAGTTCACCGCCTACATGGGCGCCATGGTCGAGGAGCGCCGCGCCCGCCCCACCGACGACATGTTCGGCATGCTGGTGCGGGCCTGCGACGAGGAGGGCCGGATCACCGAGATCGAGATGCACGCGCTCGCCTCCGACCTGCTCAGCGCCGGCTTCGTCAGCACCGCCCACCAGATCGCCAACTTCACGGCCATGTTGCTGGCCCGCCCCGAACGGCTCCAGCCCCTGGTGGACAAGCCGGAGCAGATCCCGGCCGCCGTCGAGGAACTCATGCGCCACGTGCCGATCCTCAGCGGCTTCTCCTTCCCCCGCTACGCCACCGAGGACCTGGAGATGAGCGGGGTGACCGTCCGCCGCGGCGAGGCCGTCATCCCGGTGATCGCCGCCGCCAACCGCGACCCCGACGTCTACCCGGACGCCGGCCGCCTCGACCTCGAACGCAACGGGCTCCCGCACCTGGGCTTCGGCCAGGGCCCGCACTTCTGCATCGGTGCCCATCTGGCCCGGGTCGAGCTGCAGGTGGTCCTCGAAGCCCTCACCGAGCGCTTCCCCGACTTGCGCTTCGGCGTCCCCGAGAACGCACTCAAGTGGAAGCGGGGTCACTTCATGAACGGCCTCCACGAGCTGCCCGTCGCCTGGTAACGAAAAGGCCGCCCCGCCGGCCGTGCGGTCGGCGGGGCGGAGCCCTGAGAAGCGGCCTGCGCGGGTGTCTGGACGTAACGCGGATCAGGGAAGCCTCCGGGCCAACACCTGCTCCCTGGTCATACCGTCGGGCAACAACTCCCCCAGCTCCTGGGTGGCGATGAACCCGTTGCGTCGGTAGAGGGCGATGGCGGACGCGTTTCCCGGGATCACCGCGAGCTTCAGTGTTGTGGCGCCCGATCGCCGTGCCCAGTGCGTCACCGCTTCGATCAGCCGGTCTCCGACGCCATCACCCCGGGCCGCAGGGCTGACCCACAGCGACCTGAGTTCGCTCGTCCCGCAGTCACCGCGGATGCCTCTGACCATGCCCACGGGCAGGTCTCCGCGCAGCGCGACGACGTTGTAGGAGCCGGGCAGGTCCAGACGGGCACGCCACTGTTCCCGGCCGCCCCTGTCCCAGTCGGCAAGCCGGGCCTTGAAGGCATACGGCGCGTCGGTCAGCGCGGCGACGCGGACCTCCTGCCACAGCGGCCAGTCATCCGACGTGATGATGTGCAGACGCACCATGGGGGGAGTGTGCCGCACGGCCGACACTCGGGTAGGAAGCACGCGCCGCCAGGGCTCGGTTCAGCCGACCGGAGAGGGTTCCCCGGCTCGTCCCCGGGTGCTGGCCGGGCGGTGGTGGGGGAGCGGCGGGGATTTTTCTTCGTCCGGTGGGGGTTACCCCTTCGATAGGATACCCAAGGGGGTATCTCTGAGGAGTGTGGGTTGTGGAACTGGCGATGGCGGCCGAGGAACTGAAGACAGTGGTCAACCGGCTGCGCCGGGCGCAGGGCCAGATCGCCGGGGTGATCAAGATGATCGAGGAGGGGCGGGACTGCGAGGACGTCGTCACCCAGCTCGCCGCGGCGTCCAGGGCTTTGGACAAGGCCGGTTTCGCGATCATCGCCACGGGGTTGCAGCACTGCCTGACCGATGCGGACATGGCTGCCTCCGGTGACCGGGAGCAGATGCGGGCTCGGCTGGAGAAGCTGTTCCTTTCTCTGGCCTGAGTCGGGGTGCCGCGAGGGCGGATCACCCGCCCCGTCCGGAGCGGTTCGCCACCTGGCCTGGCCTGGCCCGCACAAGGGGAGGGACCCTGTTCCGGGTCCCTCCCCTTGTGGTGTGGTTCAGCGGTCGCGCAGGGCGGCCAGCGTGTTGTCGAGGTCGGCGGCGCGGGGGCGGTTGTGGGGGAGCTTGGCGAGCATGGCGGCCATGCCGCAGGTGTTGGTCAGGGCGGAGAAGACCAGACCGCCCGCGATACCGGCGGAGAGGAACTGGAAGGCCGGGTGCACGACGAGCCCGAGCAGCAGGCCGAGCAGCACGATCACTCCCGCGGTGAGCCTCACCTGCCGCTCCATTCCCCAGGTGGCACGGGAGGCGCCCTGGGGGCGGTGGAGCTCGTGGCCGTCCGCCGCCCAGGCGCCGGTGCCTCCCGACAGGGTGGCGGCGGTGACACCGTTCTCCGCGAGGATCGTGCAGGCGTTCTGGGAGCGGGCGCCGGAGGCGCAGACGACCAGGATGTCGCCGCGGTCGGAGGCGTGACGGATGTCGGGCAGCGCGCGCCGTATCCGGTCGAGGGGGATGTTGAGCGCGCCGGGCAGATGGCCGCCGGCGTATTCGCCCGGGGTGCGCACGTCGATGATGGTCAGTTCGTGCAGGCGGGTGCGCGCCTCGTCGGTGGCGAGGGCCGTGGGTGTGGTCATGGCAGAGGTGATCCTTGCGTGGTGGGTGTGCTGAGCTTGATCTGACGGGAGCCGGACCGGAGGCGGCCCCCGAGACGCGCGGCCGGCCGGAGAAGCTTCTCCTGCTCCCCGGTCCGAGCCGGTGGCGGCCCTCGTGTTCAGACGATCACGTCGACGAGCATGAAGGCCGAGACCGCCAGCAGGAGGCCGGCGAAAATCTTCCGCAGGGTGGTGCCGGAGATCTTCGTCGCGAGGCGTTTGCCGTCCCAGGCGCCGAGGATCGCGGCTCCGGTGAAGGGGCCGATGACCTCCCAGTGGAGTTCGCCGGTGGTGCCGCTGCGGGCGGCGAGCGCGGCGAGCGAGTTCACGGAGATGACGAGCAGGCTGGTGCCCACCGCCCGGCGCATGGCCAGCCCCAGGACGCTCACCAGGGCGGGCACGGCGAGGAATCCCCCGCCGACCCCCAGCAGGCCTGTCACGGCGCCGAGTCCGGCACCGGCGCCGGCCGCCTTGCCGGGACGGATCCGGTCCGGCGGCTCGGACGCGGACGGGCGCAGCATGCGCAGGGCCGCCAGCGCGGCGATGACCGCGAACGCCGCCGTCAGTACCGCTGCGGGCGGGCGACCTGCGACTGCGCCCGCGAGAAAGGCGGGGACGATGCCCGCGGCGGCGAACAGTGCCCCTGTCTTCCATGCCACGTTCCCGTCGCGGGTGTGGGCGTACAGGGCGGTGGCGGAGGTGGCGGTGACAATGATCAGGCTGGCGGTGGTGGCGGCAGCCGGAGTGAAACCGAGCAGGTAGATCAGCGCCGGTACGGCAAGGACGCTGCCGCCGCCGCCGAGTGCGCCGAGGGCCAGACCGATGACGGCCCCGGCGGTGAGGGCGAGAAGGAGGACCGTCACGCTCTGTGCCCGCTGTTCCCGCGTTGGTCGACGACGGGGTGTCCGGCGGCGGCCCCCGCGTTCATGCCGCTGGTACCGCTGCGTGCCTCGTCGACCGTGACACGGGGCCCGTTTCGGCGGGAGCAGAACATCACACGCTTCCTTCCTTGCGAGGGGGGACGGCCGAACTCAGGCGGAGGCCAGGGGCAGCCCGGCATCCGTCGCGGCGTCGAAACCGTCGTCGACGGCGACCACGTCGCGGCCGGCGGCATCGAGCAGGGAGGCGGCGATCGCCGCGCGCATCCCGCCCGCGCAGTGCACCCACACCGTCCCGTCCGGCACCTCGCCGATACGGCCGTGCAGCTCGTGGATCGGGATGTGGACCGAGCCTTTGATGTAGCCGCCCACGCGCTCCGAGTCCCGGCGCACGTCCAGGACGGCCACCTCGTCGCCGCGCTCGCGCACCCGGGCGAGGTCGGCGAAGCGGGCACGCGGGAAGGAGGCGAGTTGCTCGCCCTCCCGGATCCAGCCGGCCGGGTCGCCGGTGGCGGCGGCGGCCGGGCGGTCGATGCCCACCCGCGCCAGCTCCCGCTGCGCGGCGCCGATCTGGCGCGGGGTGTCGGCGAGCAGGGTGACGGGCTTGCCCCACGGGATCAGCCAGGCCAGGTAGGTGGCGAGCTTGCCCTCGCCCTCGAAGTTGAACGAGCCGGCCACGTGCCCCTCGGCGAAGGCCATGCGGCTGCGCAGGTCCACCACCCACTCGCCCGCGGCCAGCCGGGAGGAGATCTCGCCCGCGTCCGCACGCTCGGGCGGGGTGAGGTCGAGGAGGGTGGGGCCGGCGGCGTTGGCCGGGCCCATGTGCGCGTAGTAGGCGGGCACGTCCTCCAGCCCGGCGAGCATCCGCTGGACGAAGGTGTCCACGTCCAGGGTGAGCGCGTCGTTGCTGGTGCGTTCCCTGCCGATCGTGGTCGCGTCCCCCTCGGCCTGGGCGGAGGAGCAGAAGCTGCCGAACCCGTGGGTGGGCAGCACCGGCACCTCGTCGTCCAGCTCGTCGGCCAGGCGGTGGGCGGAGGCGTGCTGGGCCCGGGCCAACTGCTCGGTCAGCCGGGGCTCCACCAGGTCGGGGCGGCCCACCGTGCCGATCAGCAGCGATCCGCCGGTGAACGCCGCCACGCCGCGCCCGTCCTGCTCCAGGACGTAGGAGGTGTGGTGCGGGGTGTGTCCGGGCGTGGCGATCGCCCGCAGGACCAGATCCGCGTCCACGTCCACGGTGTCCCCGTCGCCGACCGGGGTGCGGGCGAAGGACACGTGCGCCGCGGCCGGCACCAGATAGGAGGCGCCGGTGACGCGGGCCAGCTCCAGGCCACCGCTGACGTAGTCGTTGTGGATGTGGGTCTCCGCCACGTACGCGATGGCCACCCCGCGCCTGGCGGCGGCGGCGATCACCTGGTCGATGTCGCGCGGCGGATCGATGACCACCGCGGTTGCGGCCCCGCCGGCCAGGTAGCTGCGGTTGCCCAGACCCTCGAACTCAAGGGTGTCGACGAAGAACACGACTGCCGCTCCTCCACAGGAATGGTGTACCCCGGGGGGTATTCGATACCCACCCTAACAGGGGTACCCCAGGGGGTATTCCTGTGGTGCTGGGCGTCCCCGGATCCCCGCGTGCGGCATTGCGTCCACCGCGCCGGGTACCCGGCGCAGTAGCACGGTTCGGCCAGCCACCGCGACGCCCAGCTCCGGCACGCCCTCACCCGCCTCCTGCGATGGACGCAGGAGTGCGGCGTGCGGGCCGTCGCGATCGAAGACCTCGACTTCACCGACTCCAAGACCCGCGAGAAGCACGGCCGTAAGAAGAAGTTCCGGCAGCTCATCTCCGGCATCCCCACCGGCAGAGTCCGTGCACGTCTGCTGTCGATGTGCGCGGAAGCCGGTATCGGCGTGATCGCTGTCGATCCCGCCTACACCTCGATGTGGGGGGCCGAGCACTGGCGCAAGCCCCTCACCACCAAGCGACGCCCCGCGACGCGGCACTACGCCGCAGCGGTGGCGATCGGACGACGTTCTCTCGGCCACCGGATCAGACGACGGACGGCACCGCCCCCACACCACCAGAGCGATGGTGTGAGGCATCGGACCGCCCAGGCCCGACCCGGCGACCCAGGGAGCGAGGGACACCACCCCCGCGTACCCGGACCACGGACACGATCCGCTGGCGCTGGACGCGGCAGGAACGCGGTGGACCAGAACGCCCAAGACCGTTCGGGTCGTTCGGCTGAGCACGTGCAACTCATGCTCACTCTTTAGGAACGGTTCGGCATCCTCACCGAGATCGATGTCCGGGCCACGCTGAAGGCCAAGCTCGGCCACGACATGGAGGAGTACCTCATCCTGGGCGCCTGCCACCCGCCGCTCGCCCACCGGGCCCTGGAGGCCGACCGCTCCATCGGCCTGCTCCTGCCCTGCAACGTCGTCGTCCGCCGCGACGGCGACCACGTGCTCGTCCAGGCACTCGACCCGGAAACCATGGTCACCCTCACCGGCCTGGATTCCCTCAAACCCGTAGCCGACGAGGCCACCGCCCGGCTCGACGCCGCGCTCAGCGCCCTGGCCGCCACCTGACCTCCCCCCGGTTCGGCATCCGGCCGACCCCGGCACGCGACGCCATCGGCGTCCGGGCGAAGGGACAACCGGGAAGAACACCCCGGTCGTTTCCCGGGCCCGTATCCATGCCGATGGCCCCTCCCGCGCTCACCGAACGCGGAAGGGGCCATGGCGCTGGGCCGCCGTACGGGCGCCGGCCGTTACAGCGCGACCAGGACCTTGCCCCGGTTGCCCTCCTGGCCGGTGTACAGCGAGCGGTACGCGCCCGGCAGCGCGTCGAAGCCCTGGTGGATGGTCTGGTGGTAGACCAGCTCACCCTTGCGGATCAGCCCGCCCACCTCCTCGTGCAGCGCCTCGACCATCTCCTCCGTGTACCACTCGTCGGCGAAGATCCCTCGGATCGTGGTGCGCGGGAACATGATGTACGGCAGCAGCCGCGGCCCGGTCCAGTCCCCGTTGACCGTGGTGGCCCACTGCCAGCACACCGCCACCTGGGAGTGCACGTTGAGCATCGTGAACACCGCGTCCGTCACGGTGCCGCCCAGGTTGTCGAAGTACTTGTCGATCCCGTTGGGCGCCGCCGCCGCCAGGGCCTCGCGCACCGTGTCCGTGTCGTCGCCCTGCCGGTAGTGCACCACGGCGTCGAAGCCCAGCTGCGTCAGATACGCGGCCTTCCCCGGCGAGGACGTGGTGCCCACCACCCGGGCCCCGGCCCGCTTGGCGAGCTGACCCACCAGGGTGCCCACCGTCCCGGAGGCGCCACTGATCACCACGGTGTCCTCGGAGCCCACCGTCAGGAACGTCTTCAGCGTGCCGAACGCGGTGATCCCCGGAGTGCCCATCACACCCAGCGCCGTGGACAGCGGCAGCGCCTCGTCGTACCGGCGCGGGTCCAGCTTGCGGAACGGCGGCAGCTGGACGGCGAACTCGGCGCCCTCGTCGTCCCACCCGCTGGGCCCCCCGGTGGACACCAGATGGCTGCACCAGCCGCCGTACCCCTGCACCAGGTCCCCGACCTGGAAGCGGGCGCGCGGCCCCGCCATCTCCACCTCCATGATCGAGTCACCGCGCACGGTGTCCCCGATCGGCGTCTGGAGCGAGAGGCCCACCAGATACGGGTCCACCGACACGTACCGGGTGCGCAGCAGCATCTGATCGTCCGCCAGCGAAGCGGGATCGAACTCCCGCGTCACCTTCCGGTAGATCCGGTCGGTGTCCGGGACCCCCGGGATGTGCTCGGCGATCACCCATGTGTGTACCTGCACTACACGCTCCTCGACGATGTGACGGTGTTGTCGGTACCGGTGGCGGAGCCGCCGCCGGTGGTCTGGGCGGGGAACCCGGCGGTCAGATCCGGCACGCCGGGGTGCTTGCCCACCGCGATGGAGACCTGGGTGGGCGGCGGCGCGCTCTCGTCCACGCTGGCCGTGAACTCCCGCCCGTCGTCCCGGCAGATCACCTGCGTGACCTGCCGGCCCGAGGCCACCGCCCGGATCAGCCCGCCGACGGTGACCCACACCCCGGCCAGATAGAAGTTGGAGAGCCCCGGCAGCACCGGGCCGTTCTTGTTGATCTCCACCTCCACGGTCTCCCCGCCGTCCACGAACGGCTGCCAGCCGGGGAACCCGCCGTTGTAGGTGCCCGTGTAGCGCACCTGCGTCAGCGGCGTGGACACGTCCCGCACGGCGACCGCGTCCTTGAGACCGGGGAACCGCTCGTCCAGGAAGTTCTCGATGGTGATCCGCGCCTGCCGCTTGGCCTGCGTGTACGCCTTGCCGTGCTTGACCGGCAGGGTGTGCAGCACCTGACCGCGCCGCACCCGGCCCGCCTGCTCCGGCACGTCGTCGCGCAGCGCCCGCCACGGCTCGGCCTCCGAGAAGTACGTGGCGAAGATGACCGTGGTCTCGCGCGGCGACAGCTCCGGGTAGTGGCAGCTGCGGAACTGCACGTTCATGCTGGGATGCCGCATGCCGGTGAGCTTCGCCGCCATGCTGTCCTCCAGCACGTACGTGGTGCACGGCTCGCCCTCGGGGAACGGTCGGCGCAGCCCCAGGAACAGCGAGACATAGCCGGGGGAGATCGTGCCCACCTCGTCGATGGTCTCGGTGAGCAGCTTGCGCCAGGTGTCGTTGAGATACCGGCCGCCGAGCATCCCCATGGCGGTGGTGTGCAGATCGGCCGCCGACACCACGATGTCGGCGCGGAACTCGCGGCCGTCGGTGAGCCGCACCCCCACCGCCTTGTCGTGCTCGACGAGGATCTTCTCCACCTTGGCGTTGTAGGTGATCTCCCCGCCGAGCCCCGTGTACCGCCGCTCCACGGAGCGGGCCAGCTCCAGGGAGCCGCCCTCGGGCACCCCCGCTGAGCCGTTGGCGTGCGAGGCCAGCTGGAACCAGAAGGGCAGGACGGGGAAGTCGGCGTGCTTCTCGTACAGCACGTAGTTGAACGCTTCGCGCAGCACCGGGTGCTGGAACTTCTCGGCGTAGTCCGTCATCAGCTCGGTGATGGACTTGCGGATGGCGTTGAAGTACGGCAGGAACGAGGCCAGCATCTTCCACCGCTCCCACCGCCCCATCAGCCCCACCGGCTTGAGGAACGGATAGACGGCCAGCGCCTTCTGGAAGGTGCGCACCCCGTCGCAGAAGTTCTTGATGCGGCGGGCGTCGGCCGGGGAGATCTCCAGCAGGTGCGCCTGGAGCCGGTCCGGGTCGGAGTAGAAGTACACCGGCTGGCCGCCGCGCACCCGCACGATGTTGAACACGTCGAACTGGCGCATCTCCTTGCCCTGCAACGCCCCCAGTTCCATCCAGATCTGGTACATCTCGTTGCCGGGACCGCTGCCGAGCAGCCAGCTGACGCACCAGTCGAAGGTGAAGTCCCCGCGCTCCCAGGCGGTGCAGGAACCGCCCGGGATCTCGTGCATCTCGAAGACCCGCGTGGCGTAGCCGTTCATCTGCGCGTAGCAGCCGGTGGACAGGCCCCCCAGGCCGCCGCCGATGATGATCATCGACTGCCTGCCCGGGGTGCCGGAGGTGGTGGGGGATGACATGGCGCTGTGCTCCTTGGTGTCGACCGCCGGCTGAACGAAAGGCGTCATACCTCGCCATCACCGCCGGTGAGAATGCCGCGCGCCAGGCGCGCGTTGTGCTCGACCGTCCCCGGATCGAGCATGTCGGCGTGCCGGCCCACCCCGCGCAGCACTTCGGTTCCGGTACGGGAGGCGCCGTGCCAGCTGCCCTCGGCGCCGCTGTCGTACGCGGCCGCGTTCTCCTCGTCACTGATCACCGCGATCCGGGCCCCGATGGAGCCGGGGTTGGCGGTGCGGCCGGTGAACTCCAGGTAGTCCTTGGCCTGTTCCCGCGTCTTCTCCGCGACCAGCGCCGAGCCGGTGTGCTTGCGCAGATGCCCGGCCAGCTCGCGCTCGAAGACGGCCAGGTGCTCCGGGCCCAGCTCGTAGGACTCCGTCACCCTCAGCGAGTCGATGATGACGACGTGGCGCACGGTGCGGCCGCGCCGCTCCAGCTCCTTGGCGACCTCGAAGGCGAGGTTGCCGCCCAGCGAGTAGCCGAGCAGGTCGATCTCGCCCTCCGGCCGGTGCCCGGCCACCAGGTCGGCGTACCCGCTCACCTTGTCCTCGCCCATCAGGTAGTTGAAGGCGAGGAACTCGAACTCCGGCAGCCGCGCCGCGAACTCCCGGTAGACCAGGCCGTGGCCACCGGCAGGCGGGAAGCAGAAGACCGTGCCCGCCGCGGCGTTCTCGTTGAACCGCAGATACGGCAGCGACCCCTCGATCTCCCCGGTGACGATCCGCTCGACGGTCTTGGCCATGCCGTGCAGCGTCGTCACCTGGAACAGCCGGCTGACCGGGATGGAGATCCCGAACTCGGCCTGCAGGTGGTAGATCAGCTCGATCAGCCGGATGGAGCTGCCACCGGTCTCGAAGAAGTCGTGGCCCAGACCCGGCCCGGGGGCCTCGATGCCCAGCAGCCGCTGCCAGTGCTCGGCCATCCGGGTCTCGTACAGCGTGACCGGGGCCTCGTACACCGGCCCGTCCGCGCCGTCGCCGGCGCGCGGGGCGGGCAGCGCCGCCACGTCCACCTTGCCGTTCGGGGTGAGCGGCAGGGCGGGCAGCTCGGTGAAGTGGGTGGGGATCATGAACGTCGGCAGATAGTCCGCCAGGCGCCGGCGCACCTCGCGCCAGTCCAGCACGGCACCCGGGGCCGCCACCCCGTACGCGCACAGCACGTTCTCGCCGCCCGCGTCCGGCCGTACGGTGACCTGCGCCTGGGCCAGCTCGGGGCAGGCCGCCAGCTGCGACTCGATCTCCCCGATCTCGATGCGGTGCCCGCGCACCTTGATCTGCGAGTCGGCCCGGCCCAGCAGATGGACGGTGCCGGCCGCGTCCCAGCGCGCGAGGTCACCGGTGCGGTACAGCCGTACCGCAGCGTCGCCGGACAGGGTGCGGGTACGGAACCGCTCCCCGGTCAGCTCCTCGTCGCCGAGGTAGCCGAGCGCCACACCGGCGCCGCCGATCCACAGCTCACCGGGGACACCGGGCGGCACCGGCTCGCCGCGCGAGTCCAGGATGTACAGCGCGCTGCCGGGGAACGGCCGCCCGATGGGCACCATCCGGCCGCCCTCCAGGTCGTCCGCGGGACCCTCGAACCAGGCGCTGTCGATGGTGGCCTCGGTGAGCCCGTACGAGTTCACCAGCCGCCGCGCGCCCAGCGCGCGCAGCCGCTCGTACTCCTCGGCCTTCCAGGAGTCCGAGCCCACGATCAGCAGCCGCAGGAAGTCCAGCCGGGCCCCGGTGTCCTCGCAGTGCCGCACCAGGGTGCGCACCACGGCGGGCACGAACTCGCCGCAGTCCACCCGTTCGGCGCGCATCGTCTCGTACAGCCGGGCGGTGTTGAACAGCAGCTCCCGGCCGACCAGCACCAGCGTGCCGCCCGAGCACAGGGCGCGGGTCAGGTCGCCGGTGAAGACGTCGAAGGAGGGGCTGGCCATCTGGAGATGGACCCGGATGTCGCCCTCCTCCAGGCGGTAGGCGTCGCGCCATCCGGCGTACACCGAGGCCAGGTTGCGGTGGCTGACCGCGACCGCCTTGGGACGCCCGGTGGAGCCCGAGGTGTAGATGACGTAGGCGGGGGAGTCGGGCCCCGGCTCGGCGTCCGGACCCACTTCGTCGGCCTCGCCCGCGAGCAGTTCCTCCAGGCCGACCACGGTGCCCGGCAGCCCCTCGGCCGCGCCGCCCGTCCCGCCGATCACCAGCGCGGCCCCGGCGTCGCGCACCATGTACGCGAGCCGGTCGGCCGGATAGTCCGGGTCAAGCGGCAGATAGGCGCCGCCCGCCTTGAGGACCGCCAGCACGGCGGTGATCAGCTCGGGCGACTTCTCCAGGCACAGCGCGACGACGGTGCCCTCGCGCACGCCGCGCGCCCGCAGCCGCCCGGCCAGTTCGCCCGCGCGCTCCTCCAGTTCGCCGTACGTCAGCCGCCGGGTCTCCCCGCTCTCGGCGGGCGCGGCCACCGCGACGGCCTGCGGGGTACGGTGCGCCGCCTCGGCGATCAGCCGGTGCACCGGCACCGGTTCCGCCTCCCCGCGCACTCCGGCCCCGCTCCACCCGGTGAGGATCCGCTCCCGCTCGCCGCCCGACAGCATCCGCAGTCCACCGGTGGCGGCGTCGGCCGGCGCGGCGGTCAGCGACTCCAGCAGCCGCGTGTAGTGCCCGGCGAGCCGCCGGATCGTCTCCGCCTCGAAGAGGTCGGTGTTGTACTTGAAGACGCAGTGGAACCGCCCGTCCGCCTCCTCCTCGTACGCGGAGAGCGTCAGGTCGAACTGGCCCTCCTCCTCGGGCAGCTCGATGTACTCCAGCTTGTAGCCGTACTTCTCGGTCGCCACCTTGTGGTGCAGCAGGATGAACATCGCCTGGAAGACCGCCGACCGGCTCGGGTCGTGGGCCAGCCCCAGCTGCTCCACCAGCAGCGTGAACGGGTACTCCTGGTGGTCCAGACCGCCCAGCACCGTGGTGCGCACCTGGTCCAGCAGCTCGGCCACCGTGGGGTCACCGGCCAGCGAGGCGTGCAGCGGCAGCGGGTTCACGAAGTACCCGTAGACGGAGCCGAACTCCTCCTGGGTGCGGCCGGTGACGGGGGAGCCGACGATGATGTCGTCCTGCCCCGAATAGCGGTGCAGCAGCAGGTAGTACGCGCTCAGCAGCACCATGAAGACGGTGACGTTGTGCTCCCGCGCCAGCGCGTGCACCCGGGCGCTCAACTCCGCGTCCAGCGCGAAGAACTCGGACGCCCCGTTGTGGGTGAGCACCGCCGGGCGCGGCTTGTCGGTGGGCAGCGCCAGCACCGGCACCTCCTCCGGCAGCTGCCCCCGCCAGTACGCGAGCATCTTCTGCGCCTCGCGGCCGGCCAGGAACGCGTTCTGCCAGTTGAGGAAGTCCAGGTAGCGGGCGGACACCGGCGGCAGTTCGACGTCGTGGCCCTGCCGCAGCCCCTCGTACAGGGACAGCAGTTCCTCGATGAAGGTGAAGGTGGAGATGGCGTCCGAGATGATGTGGTGGACGGCCTTGGTGATGACCCAGCGGTCCGGGCCGCGCCGGAAGAGGCGGAACCGGATCAGCGGATCGGTCGCCAGGTCGTACGGCTTGCGGTACTCCTCGATGATCATCCGGTAGATGTCGTCCCACGCGCGGTCCTCGACGTCGAAGAGCGCGATGTCCTCCTTGATCTCCGGGGAGATCCGCTGCACCGCCTGCCCCTCCACCAGCAGGAAGTTCGCCCGCAGCACGGGATGCCGGGCCAGCAGCCGGCGGAACGCCTCGAACATCAGGTCCGGGTCCAGCTCCACCCGCACCTCGACGGCGCCGCCGATGTTGTACGCGTAACCGTCCGGGTTCAGCTGCTTGAGGAACCACAGGGCCTTCTGGTTCTGCGTCAGCGGGAACTCGGCCTCGTCCTCGAACCGCTCCACCGCCGTCACGGCGGCGCCGCTGCCCTCCTCGGCCAGCAACTCCTCCAGGCCCTCGTGCAGCTGGGTGATCAGGTCCCCGGCCGGCGCGCTGGACAGCAGCGCCACCACCGGCAGCGCGATGCCCACCTCGGCCACCACCCGGGCCCGCAGCTCCATTGCCAGCAGCGAGTCGAGCCCCAGCAGATTCAGGCTGACCGCCGGATCCACCTGCTCGGCCCGCACCCGCAGCACACCCGCCACCAGCGTCGTGAACCGCTCGGTCAGCAGCAGCCGCCGCTTGTCCGCGGTCGCCTCCCGGAACGCGTCCAGGAAACTGCCGTCGCCCTCGGACCCAGGGCCCTGGGCGGTGGCCGCCAGCTCCGTGACCAGCCGCGGCGGCGAGGCGTACCAGGACATGAACACCGGCCAGTCCACGACCGTGGCCACCAGCAGCTGCGCCCGGTCCTGCCCGATGACCCGCTCCAGCACCGCCATGCCCGCCTCGGGCGCCAGCGAGGACATGCCCCGGCTGTTGCGGTAGTGGTCGATCAGGCCCAGTTCCTCGATCATGCCGGTGGCCCACGGGCCCCAGTCCAGCGCCAGCGCCGGCAGCCCCTGCGCGCGGCGGTGGTGCGCCAGCGCGTCCAGGAAGGCGTTCCCCGCCGCGTAGTTGGTCTGCCCGGCCGTCGTCAGCCAGGCCGCGACCGAGGCGAACAGCACGAAGTGCTCCAGCGGTTCGCCGCTCAGCTGCCGGTGCAGCAGCGCCGCGCCCACCACCTTCGGGTCGTGGACGGCGTCGAACACCTCCCGGTCCATCTCCGGCACCAGGGTGTCGCGCACCTGCCCGGCCAGATGGAACACCCCGCGGATCGGCGGGCCCTGGGCGCGCCGGTACCCGGCCAGCCAGCCGGCCAGCGCGTCCTCGTCGGTGATGTCCAGCGGCGCGAGAATCGGCTGCGCGCCCAGCGCCTCCAGCTCCTTGAGGAAGGCCACGTGCCGCCCGGCGGGCGAGTGCGGGTCCTGGTCGGCCCAGCGCTCGCGCTCCGGCAGCCGGGTGCGGCCCACCAGGATCAGCCGCCGCGCCCCGCGCCTGACCAGCGTGCGGCACAGCAGCCTGCCGAGCGCGCCGAACGCGCCGGTCACCAGGTAGCTGCCGTCCGGGCGCAGCCGCAGGGGCAGCGGCCTGCTCAGCCCTTCGGCGGCCACCAGCCGGCTGGTGTGCCGCTCCCCGGCGCGCAGCGCGATCTCGTCCTCGCGCTCGGCGGCCCCGGAGGGGTCGGCCAGTTCGCGCAGCAGCGCGGACGCGTCCTCCTCGATGTCGCCGTCGGCCGCCAGGTCGATCAGCTTGCCGCCGCGCCCGGCCAGTTCCTGCTGCCACAGCACCCGGCCGATGCCCCAGGCGGGCGCGCCCAGCGGCTCCACCGGCTCACCGGGGAGCACGCACTGGGCGGCTCTGGTGACGATGTGCACGGGGGTCCCGCCGTGCCGTTCCGGGTCGGCGAGCAGCGCCTGGGTGAGGGCGATCAGGGCGTACGCGCCGGTGGAGGCGATGTCCGCGAACCGCCCGCGCGGCGCGTCGGCCAGCGCAGGCCGGTCCAGGTTCCACAGGTGGACGACGCCGTCCACCCGGCCGAGATCGGCGAGCAACCGCCGCAGGTCATCGGCGGATCCGGGGACGACGGTGGCGGTCCTCGCCGTGTGGTCCAGACCGTACGCGGCCCCGGGCCGCACCAGAAGTGCCTCGCCGCCGGCCTCGCCGATCAGCGCGGCCAGCCGCCGCGCGACCCCGCCCGCGTCGGCGAACAGCACGTGCCGCCCGGCCGCCGGCAGGGCGGACGACGCCTCGGGCAGGGGGCGCGGCACCCAGCTCAGTTCGGTGAGCCAGCTGTCGATGGTGGACAGCCCCACGGTGGTGGCGGCCTTCTCCACATCGGCGGCGCGGAATCCGGCGATGCGGCCCAGCGGCGTACCGTCGGCGCCGTCGTACACGGCGATGTCGCCGGTGAGTTCGTCCTCGTCCTCGCCGGTGACGGTGGCGTGCACCCACAGTTCGCGGTCGCCGACCGGGTCCAGCCGGACCTCGGCGATGGACAGCGGAAGCCGGATGCCGGTGCCCCCGGGCCCGGCGGGCGCGGTGAGCAACTGCGGGGTCAGCAGCGACTGGAAGCAGGAGTCGAGCAGCACCGGATGCATGTGGTGCGCCGCCGCGTCCGGGACGAGCCCCTGCGGCGGCCGGATCCGCGCCAGGGCTTCGCCCTCGCCGATCCACACCTCCTCGATGCCCTGGAAGGCGGGGCCGTAGTGGTAGCCGAGGGCGGCCAGTTCGGCGTAGCAGTCGGGGCCGCTCAGATGGCGGGCGGCGCGGGCCCGGACGGCGACGGTGTCCAGCGGCGCGGTCAGCCGACGGCGCTGGGCGGCCCGTACCGTACCGGTGGCGTGCACGGTCGGCTCGGCGCCGGGCGCGCCCACGGTGGCGATGGAGAACGCGGCGGCGTCGGAGGAGAAGGACAGCTGCACCGTCTGCGGCTCGCCGTCCGGCAGGAACAGCGCCTTGCGCAGCTCGACGCCGGCCAGCGCGGCGGTGCTGTGCTCACCACCGGTCAGCGACCGCATGGCCTGCGCGGCCATCTCCAGGTAGCCGGCGGCCGGGAACAGCACGGTGCCCTGGATGCGGTGGTCCTCCAGGTACGGGGCGGCCTCCGCGTCCAGCTTCACCTCCCACACCGGCTCGGCGCTCGCGGTGCGGCGGCCCAGCAGCGGGTGGTCGCGGTGGCCGAGCCGGATCTGCGCGACCGGGGCCGGCTCGACCCAGTAGCGGTCGCGCCGGAACGGGTAGCGCGGCAGCTCGGCCGGGCGCCCGGCGGGGTGCAGGGCGTGCCAGTCCACGGCGAAGCCGAGGCTGTGCAGCGCGGCGAGCGACAGGGTGAGGCGTTCGCGCTCATCGGCCTTGCGGCGGATGGAGGCCAGGGTGACGCTGTGCGCGTCGCGGGCCTCGCAGCACTCGCGCAGGGAGTGCGCGAGCACGGGGTGCGGGCCGATCTCCAGGAAGACGCCGTAGCCGTCGTCCAGCAGCCGGTCCACGGCGGCCCGGAAGTGCACGGCCTCGCGCACATTGCGCCACCAGTAGTCGGCGTCCAGCTCCGTGCCCTGCGCGACGGTGCCCGGCAGCGCGGTGAGGTACAGCGGCAACTTCGCCTGCTGCGGCTTGAGATCGGCGAGCGAGGTCAGCAGCTCGTCCTTGATCAGCTCCATGCGGGGGCTGTGGTACGGGACGCCGACCTCCAGGAAGCGGGCGAAGATGTCCTCCGCGCCCAGCTCGGCGGCGATCACCTCCAGCGCCTCGGTGTCCCCGGCCAGGGTGATGGAGGTGGGGCTGTTGACGGCGGCGATGGAGACCCGGTCGCCGTGCGGACGCACCCGGCGGGCGGCCTCCGCCTCGGTGAGGCTGACGGCGAGCATGGAGCCGGTGCCGATGAGCTTCTGCTGGAGCCGGCTGCGGTGCACCACGATCTTCACGGCCTCGGGGAGGGTGTACACCCCGGCCTCGTAGAACGCGGCGACCTCACCGGTGCTGTGCCCGGTCACGGCGTCCGGCTGGATGCCCTTGCTGCGCCACAGGGCGGCCAGGGCGATCTGCACGGCGAAGTTGGCGGGCTGGGCGAGCCAGGTCTCGCTCATCCGGGAGTCGGCCTCGTCGGCGTTCAGCTCCTGGGTGAGGGACCAGCCGGTGAGCGCGGCGATCTCCTGGTCGCAGCGGTCGATGACCTCGCGGTAGACGGGCTCGCTCGCGTACAGCTGGCGGCCCATGGCCCACCACTGCGGGCCCATGCCGGTGAACACCCACACCAGTCTCCGGTCCAGGCCCTCGCGCTGGGTGCCGGCGACGGCACGCGGATGGCTCTCGCCGCGGGCGACGGCGCCGAGCACCTCGTCGAGGGCCTCGGGGGAGTCGTACACGACGGACAGCCGCTGCTCCAGATGCTGCCGCCGGTGGGCGAGGGTGTAGGCGGCGTCGCCCACCGGCAGGCCCTCGGCGAGACGTTCGCGCAGGCCGGCGGCGATGGCGGGAAGGGCTTCGGGGTCGCGGGCGCTGAGCGGCAGCACGGAGTACCCGTCGGTGGCCGGTGGCGCGGGCTCCGCGACGGTCGGCGGCGCCTCCTGGAGCAGGACGTGGGCGTTGGTCCCGCCGAAGCCGAAGGAGTTGACGCCGGCCCGGGCCGGCCCGCTGTGCTCGGGCCAGGGGGTGGGTTCGCGGGGGATCTCGTACGGCAGGGACGCCTCGTCGATCTGCGGGTTGAGCTTCTCCAGGTTGATGTGCGGCGGGATGATCTTGTGCTTGAGGCTGAGCACCGTCTTGATCAGCCCGGCGATGCCGGCGGCCGACTCGGTGTGCCCGATGTTGGTCTTCACCGAGCCGACGTACGTCCTGGCCCCCGGCTCGCGGCCGATGGACAGCGCGCGGCCGAGGGCATTGGCCTCCAGCGGGTCGCCGACGGGGGTGGAGGTGCCGTGCGCCTCGACGTACTGCAGGCTGCCGGGGGTGACGCCGGCGCCGGCGCAGACCCGCTCGATCAGGGCGACCTGGGCGTCGGGGTTGGGCACGGTGATGCCGTTGGTGCGGCCGTCCTGGTTGACGCCGCTGCCGATGATGACGGCGTGGATGGGGTCGCCGTCGCGCTGCGCGTCCGCGAGGCGCTTGATGGCGACCATGCCGACGCCCTCGGCGCGCACATAGCCGTTGGCGGTGGCGTCCAGGGCGCGCGAGCGGCCGTCGGGGGAGAGGAACCCGCCCTTGGTCTCGGCGATGGTGTACTGCGGCGCCATGTGCAGCAGGGTGCCGCCGGCCAGGGCGACGGAAGTCTCGCCGCGGCGCAGGCTCTGGCAGGCGAGGTGGACGGCGACCAGGGAGCCGCTGCACGCGGTGTCGACGGAGACCGAGGGGCCGCGGAAGTCGAAGCAGTACGAGATCCGGTTGGACACCATCGTCATCATGGTGCCGGTGGCGGTGTGCGCGGCCAGGGTCTCGAAGCCGAGGTCGGCGAACTGCAGGATCTTGTAGTCGAGGGTGAACGCCCCGACGTACACCCCGACATCGGTGCCGGCCAGCTCGGCGGGCTTGAGGCCGCCGTCCTCCAGCGCTTCCCAGGCGACCTCCAGGAGCTTCCGCTGCTGGGGGTCCATGTGCTCGGCCTCGCGCGGGCTGATGCCGAAGAAGGCGGGGTCGAACTCGTCGAAGCCGTCGATGTATCCACCGCGTCCGCCGACCAGCCGGCCGGGCTTGGCCTTGTCGCCGCTGCCCAGGGTGCGGGTGTCGTAGCGGTCGGCGGGGGTGTCGGTGATGCAGTCCTTGCCGTCGAGGAGGTTGCGCCAGAAGGTCCGGTAGTCGCTGGCGCCGCCGGGCAGGCGGCAGCCGATGCCGACGATGGCGAACGCGTCGTCCTGGGACGGGACGGGCGTGGGGACGTCGGGTTCGGGGACGGGGGCAGGGTGGTGCATGGAATCCATCGTGAGAATCCTTGGGTGATGGCGCGTGGGGCGGATCAGGCGATTCGAGCGGGAATCCTGGTCAGCCCGTTGGGGGACAGCGCCGCGGTAAGGACAGAGAAGTCTGAAGAACAGATATGCGAATGCCGCTGACGAACGGCATGGCGGAACGCGGAACGAGAACCCCCCTCGTGGACAGGCGCAGGCCGATGACAACCCCGTAGGTGTTTATGGGGATTGTGTGTTGCGGCTGCGCGGTTGAAGCCTGCCTTATGAAGATCGAATAGGCCAATAGGGTTACGCGGGGGGCGCGCGGAGCGCCTTTGCGCGCTACCGGTCATACAAAAGGGGTGGGCGTTCCGGATTTCGGATCGCCCACCCCTCGGGTGCGAATATCAGTTCAGAAGTTCGGTCATCTGATCGATTTCAGCGGACTGGGAGGAGATGATGTCCTGCGCCATCTCCAAGGCGGGCGCGAAGGACCCCTGCCGCTCCAGCTCCCGCGCCATCTCGACCGCGCCCTCGTGGTGCACGATCATCAGCCGCAGGAATGCGGCGTCGAATTCCGCGCCGGAGGAGCTCTCCAGCTCTCCCATGTCCTCTTCGGACATCATGCCGCTCATGTCGTGCCCGCCGTGGTCCGCCGGCTCGGCGTCCCAGTCGGAGAGCCACGACCGGAGCGTGTCGATCTCCGGCCCCTGGGCCTGCTCGATGACGGCGGCGAGATCCCGCACAGCATCCGATCCGGCGCGCTCGGCGGCGAGTCCGGACATCTCGATGGCCTGCTCGTGGTGCGGGATCATGCCCTGGACGAAGGCGAGATCCGCCGCGTTGAAAGCGTCGGAGACCGGTGCGCCGCCGTGCTGGGAATGTCCGCCCGGCCCATCGGAATCGCTCCCGCAGCCGGCGGTGAACAGCAATGCGGAGGTGACGGCGGCGGCGCTGAGCGCCCGCGCCGCGAAACGGTACGAGGTCATGGTGGAGAAACAGCTTTCTGTGCAGTGCTGAGGTGTCGGACGCGTCGGTGCACGACGCGCCTATATACGCAGCGACTGCAGAGAACTCAGCGAAGGCGGCGCGCCGCCCCCAGCCTCCGGCCGGGGCTGCCCCCAGGGCGGGCCGGGCCCGGCGAACTCCCGCGCGGCGACGACCGGCGGCACCGTGACCCCACTGGTCACCCCCGCCCCGGCGCCGACCGGGGCCGGCGCCCCGCCGACCCCACCCGCCACACAGTCCGGGTCCGCGTGGTCGAGATGCGCCGCGCCACCGGCGTCGTGCGCGGGCGCGGCGGCCTCCGTGTGATGCGCGGGGGAGATGACGACCCCCGGCGCGAGCGCGTGCATGGCGAACACCCCGGCGAGTACCGCCAGGATCAGCAGCGCGCCACGGACCCGGTTCACGCCCGCCATCCTACGGGGGTACCCCCGGTGGGTACCGGTGGGGGTCCGGCGGAACCGTAAGGGGTCCCACCCGAGGGGCCGCTATACACGGAACGTATAGTTGTTCGACCGTCCGGCCGGCCCGGGCGTGGGGGAGAAGACGACCGTTCCACCTGGGGGGATTCCCGCTCCATGCGACTCAACAAGCCCGCGACCGCCGTCGCGGCGGCCCTGACCCTGACCGTGACGCTCGCCCTGACCGGCTGCTCGGCGGAGCGGATATCGCCCGAGAGCGTGCGCGACAAGGCCGACGAGAAGTCCGGCGGCGCGTTCGGCTCGGTGGACTGCCGCGAGGCCAAGTGCGTCGCCCTCACCTTCGACGCCGGCCCGGGCCCGTACACGGCCGAACTGCTGGACATCCTGGCCGAGGAAGAGGTCCCCGCGACGCTCTTCCTGCTCGGCAAGAAGCACATCGACACCTATCCCGAACTCGTGGTGCGCTCGGCCCAGGAAGGGCACGAGCTGGCCAACCACACCTGGACCCACCCCCGACTCACCGAGGTGGACCGGGACGAGGTGCGCGACCAGCTGCTGCGCACCAACGAGGCCATCGAGGAACTCACCGGGCAGACCCCGACGCTCATGCGCCCGCCGCAGGGCCGCACCGACGACACGGTCGCCGAGGTCTGCGAGGAACTGGGCCTGGCGCAGGTCCTGTGGTCCGTCACGGCCAAGGACTACTCGACCAACGACTCGGACCTGATCACCGAGCGCGTCCTGGACCAGGTCGACCGCGACGGCATCATCCTGCTGCACGACATCTACGAGGGCACCGTCCCCGCCGTCCCCGGCATCATCGAGGCACTGAAGGCCGACGGATACACCTTCGTCACCGTCTCCCAGCTGATGGCGCCCGGCGTACCCGAACCGGGCAAGGTCTACCGCTGACCGACCCGGTGGCCGCGCCCCGGCCGGCTGTGAGCCGCCCCGAGCGGTGGCGGCCGGGGGCGGCCGGTGTCACGCTGGCTGATGAGGCTGACGTGACAAGGGAGGACTTCCGTGCTGACCACCGACTTCGTCCCCGGCTCCCCCTGCTGGCTCGACCTCGGCGCCCCGGACCCGGAGACGACCGCCGCCTTCTACGGCGCGGTCCTGGGCTGGACCTTCCAGCCCATGGGTCCGGAGGGCTCGGGGTACGGGGTCCTGCAGAGCGAGGGCCGCACGGTGGCCGGCCTGGGCCGCCTCACGGAGGAGGGCGCCCGCTCGGCGTGGATGCTCTACTTCGCCACCACCGACGCGGACGCCACCGCCGACGCCGTGACGAACGCGGGCGGCACCGTCCGGGTCGTCCCCACCGGCATGGACGACGAACACCGCATGGCCCAGTTCACCGATCCCCAGGGCGGCCAGTTCGCGGTCTTCGAACCCCGCGACGACCGGGGCGTGGAGGCGGTGGACGTCCCCGGCTCCCTGTCCTGGACCGAGCTGTACACCCCGGACGGCGCGGCGGCGAAGACCTTCTACACGGCGGTGTTCGGCTGGCAGTACTCCGAGATGCCCCTGCCGGGTGACAGCGGCACGTACTCCCTGATCACCCCGGCCACGGCGGACGAGAGCCGCATGCAGGGCGGGCTGATGCAACTTCCCCCCGACGCCCTGACGCTGACGAACGGCGCGGCGTACTGGCACCCCGTCTTCACCACGACGGACTGCGACGCGGCCACGGCCACGGTCACCCGGAACGCGGGCACGGTGCAGATGGGCCCCGAAACGGCGGAAGGCGTCGGCCGCCTGTCGGTCTGCGCCGACCCCAACGGCGCGGACTTCGTCCTGCTGACTCCGGAGACCTGAGCCGTTACCTCAACGTGCCGACGAAGGCCCGCCAGGCCCCGTGCCGGAACACCAGCACGGGCCCGGCGGGCTGCTTGCTGTCCCGCACGGGTATGACCCCGGGTATGTCATCGGCGACCTCGACGCACTCGCCCTCTCCTCCGCTGTAACTGCTGAAGCGCCACACGAGGTGGCTCAGGTCCGTCGACGGGTTCATGATCTGTGCTCCTTGGCGATGCGCCTGATCAGCTGCACTGATTCCGTCGGCGGCAGCGCTGTGGTGCGAGCGTCGTCGAAGAGCTCGCGGTAGCGGGCGACCTCGGACTCGCTTTCCCGCCAGAAATTGCCGGTCGGGGTCTCCGTGAGCACGAGATCCAGGGCTGACACCTGCGGAAAGCTCAGCAACAAGTACGGGCCGAACATACCGGAATGCGCACCGCGCGAGAACGGCAGCACCTGAACGGTGACGTTGGGCTGTTCCGTCATGGCGGCCACGTGCTCCAGCTGTCGGCGCATGACCGCCGGCCCGCCCACCTGCTGACGGAGAACTCCCTCGGCCAGAACAGCCCAGAACTGCAAGGGGTTCTCCGCTGTGAGCCGTTCCTGGCGGGCGAGCCGCACCCGGACGAGTTGTTCCAGCTCGTCCGGCGACCGCCAGGAGCGCGACGTGACAGCGATCGCCCGTCCGTACTCCGCGGTCTGTAGCAGCCCCGGAACGAGCTGGGCCTGGAAGGCTTTCATCCCGGCGCTCATGTCCTCCATCTCGATGTAGTCGAGATAGGAATCGGTGAGGAGTGAGCCGTACTGATGCCACCAGCCGTCCCGGCGCCGCCGATTGGCGGTGCGGGCCAGGGATTCCAGCCGCCTCCGCGTGCCCGTGTCCGTCACGTCGTAGGCGAGAAGCATGGCGGACAGATCCGGAAGCCGTACAGCCACTCGGCCGTTCTCGATACGGCTGATCTTGCCCTTGGTGCAATCCAGTGCCTGTGCGGCCTGCGCCGTGGTCAGACCTGCCGCGTCGCGCAATCGGCGCAGATCCTCACCGAGCTGACGGCCAAGGACAGTTGACGGGTTCGGGGCAGACCCCTTGGCATCCATGTCAACAGATCTATCAGAGCTGTCGCTTGAACGAGGAAAGTGTTAACTCGAAAGAGCGAAAGATGGCGTGATGCCCTTTGGCAACGTTGCAGATTATGCGCATTCTGCTGCCGTGCCGACATTCAGCGACCCCCGAGGGGCTGTCATGGCAGAACACCGCGACTCGTCCGACGTCACCGTCCGTCTCTTCCGGCGCCGCAGCAGCGTCCCGCGCGCTCGCCGCCTGGTGCGATCCGTCCTGACCGACTGGACCATCGATCCGGACGTCACGGACCGGGCGGAACTGGTGATCTCCGAACTGGTCACCAACGCCATCAGGGTGCGTGTCCCCGGCGACCGCCTCGTGGAGATGCGGCTCGTACGCCCGCACGCGGACCGGCGCTTGCTCCTGGAGGTGAGCGACGCGGGCGCGGGCAAGCCGCTGCTCAGGGTTCCCGACCAGGACGAACCGAACGGTCGGGGGCTGCTGCTGGTCGAAGCACTGGCGGACTACTGGGGGTGCGCTCCGCGCGACGGCGGGATCGGCAAGACGGTGTGGGCCGTCATCCTCGTCCCGGGCGAGCCCCCGCGACCGCCCGCCACGGACATGACGGCCGTCCGCGTACAGCCCGGCCAGTGCGTCAGGACGGCGGACGGCTGGCACACCGTCCGCACCGTACGGTCCACCCGTTACGCCGCGCAGGGCCCGGCCATCGTCCTCGCCTTCGACGACGGCACCCCGCCCCTGCGCCTGCACGCCGGCGAGCAACTGACCGTCCGCGCCGGTGAAGACGGGCGGGACGCAGCCATGGGTTAGCCCGCACCGCCCGCCGCTCGCGGCTCGATCAGGCCGTCAGGCCACGGATCTTTCGGCCGGCCTCCGTGTCCGGGCAGAGGATCGCACCGGCCACCCGGCCGAGGGGTGGGCCCCCGGCGGGCCGCTTCGCGCGTCTCACTCCTCGCGCTCGGCCTCCCGCTGCGCGACCTCTTCCTCGTGCAGGCGCACGGCGCGCTCCGCCGCCGCCTCGTAGATCTCCGTCACCAGGGTCCGCGCGCGCTGCTCGTCGATGGTCCCGTTCGACCACTCCATCAGCCGCGCGGCCCATGAGCCGTTGAAGTCACCCATGCCCCCATTGCATCCCGGGCGCGGGGTTCTCGCAGGTCGGTGCACCGGTCGGCGGCCCGGCGGGCAGGCCGCCGAGCGGGGACGGGCCGGGCCGGCGCCGCCGTACGGATGGACGGGCCCGACGCGGCCACCCGGGTGATCCGCCCCCGGAGCGGGCCGCCCACCGCATCCGCGGGAGCGCCGGAACGTGCGCGACCGCCGTGCACGATGCTGCCGTTCGGCTGCAGCCTCGTGCCATCGCCGAGCCGCCCACACGCTCACCCGGCACGGGATCGTCTTGTCGGCGGCGGACAGGCCGCCGCCGACAAGACGGAGGAGGATCCCCATGGCGGGACCCAGCCTTGCGAGACAGTGGGCCCATCTCGGCCCGCTGCACGAGAACTCCCCGGGGGAGGTCGGACGGGCGGCGTCGCCCGTACTGGCCACGCCGTCCGCCTTCGCGGCCGGCATGGGCATCGTCGTCGGCGCGTACGTCGTGGGCCGCATGATCGGCAGCGAGACCGAGCCGGTGATCCAGTGACCGCCGCCGACCGCGTCCCGGCACTGCGGGACCTCAGCCCCCTGACCGAGAACTCCCCCGGTCAGGCGCCCGGCAGCGCGACGGCCGTACTGGCCACGCCCACCCCGGCGGCCATGATCGTGATCGCGTACGCCGCGTTCGAGGTCGGCCGGATGGTGTGCGGCACCACCGAGCCGGTGATCCAGTGACGGCCACCGACCGGATCCCCGCCGTCCTGGCGGAGATCGGCGAGCTGAACGAGGAGGACGGGGGCCGGGCGAGCGCGCCGCGCGCCGTCGTGCTCTGCCTGCACACCTCGGCCTACATCGCCGTGTCCGTGGTGGGCGACACCGAACCCTCGCTCCCCTCGCTGTGACCGGTCAGGAAGGACATCGCATCCCCATGTCGCGCATCGCCGCCTATCTGGATGACTCACCCGTGCTGGCCACCATCCCGGTGCTCGACCGGACCGGCAGGGTCTCGCCCGCCCGGCCCGTGCTGGCCACCCCGGTGACCATCGTCGCGTTCGGAGCGGGGGTGGCGGCGGGCAGCGCCATCGTCGCCGCCTTCGAGGCGGGACGCACCGCCGGCACCTCCATCGAACCGATCATCACCTGACCGTTCCGACGCCAGGTCGTGCCCCCGGCCGGGCCGGTGCCCCGTGGCCCCGCCCGGCCGGGCCCCTCCACCCCCGGAAGGCCCTGATGAGCTGATGAGACTCCCCTCCACCAAGCCGAAGAAACTGTTCGCCTCACTGCTGGGGCCCGTCACCGTCGGCCGCCGGCGGGCGATGGGCCTGTCGGAACGACTGTCCGCGGCCACCACCCTGGTCGCCTCCCTGGAATTCCTCAGCGACCGCCGTCACCACCGGCGCGGCGGGCTGAGCGACTGGTCGATCAACCGCGAGCTGTACGCGGACTGTTCGCGCCCCACCCGCGCCATGCTCGACGTCCTGGCCCACGAGCGGACGACCACCGCTCTGTACGCCGCCCGCGCCGCCGCCAGTGCCGCGCTGATGCTGCCCGGCGACGGGCGCTGGCGCGGCGCCGCCAACCTCTTCCTCGGCCTGTCCGGCGCCGCGATGTACCCGCTGCACCGGCTCGGTTCCGACGGCTCGGACCAGGCGTCCGGCATGGTCCAGACGGCCACCGGGCTCGCCCGGCTCTCCACTTCCGAACGGACCCAGGACGCGCTGCTGTGGTACGTGGCGCTCCAGTCCAACATGTCCTACCTGGTCTCCGGCTGGGTCAAGCTGCTCGGCGCCGACTGGCGCAGCGGCACGGCGCTCGGCGGCGTCCTGCGCACCAGGACGTACGGCGAGAAACACCTGTGGCGGCTCACCCAGCGCTACCCGCGCACCGGCCGGGCCCTGGCCCACGGGGTGCTCGCCCTGGAGTGCCTGTTCCCGGTGATCTACCTCAAGGGCGGCGTGCTGGCCCGGCCCGTGCTGGCCGCCACCGTCTCCTTCCACGTCGCCAACGGCTTCGTCATGGGGCTCGGCCGGTTCGTCACCGCCTTCGCCGCCATGCACCCGATGGTCGCCTACACCAGCGCCCCCAAGGACCACCCCGCCATCGCCGGCCGCGACGACCGCGTGCTGCGCGCCGTCGCCGCGGTGGCCGCCGGCGGTGTCGCCGTCGCGGGCGCGCTCGCCGCCACCCGGCGCATGCGCGTCACCGACGGCTGGTACGGCACCCGTACGGTCCGCACCCGGCACGGCAACACCCTCGCCTACGACACCACCATCACCCCCGAGGGCAGCGGCCCCGTGGTGGTCTTCGTGCACGGACTGACCGCGCTGCCCGAGCACTTCGGCTGGCTCACCCAGGCGCTGCGTACCCGCGGCGGACCGCAGCTGCTCACGTACAGCAGGGCGGGCTACGGGCCCAGCCGGTACGCGGGCGCCCGCCCGTACACCCTCCAGGAGTCCGTCGAGGACCTGCTCGACCTGATCGACCAGACGGTGCCCGAAGGCCGCCCCGTGGTCCTCGCCGGGCACTCGCTGGGCGGCGAACTCGCCCGCCGCGCCGCCCCCACGCTGGGCGGACGGCTGCACGCCCTGGTCTACCTGGACAGTTCGCACCCGGGGGAGCTGTCCCGCTCCGAGCAGCAGAGCGAGTCCGCCGAGCGGCTCACCAGCGCCATCCGGACGTTCACCGTCAGCCTGCGGGCCGGTCTCGGCGTGCTGATGACCCGCCCGGAGTGGGTGGACCACCTGCCGCGCCCGTTCCGGGCCAAGGCCATGCACAGTTACGCCGACGCCCGGATGTGGACGGCGGGGATGCGCGAATGGCGGGCGACCGAGGAGGACTTCCGCGGCCACGCAGGAGGGCTGCCGCCGCTGGCCGCGCACGCCCTGGTGGTCTCCGCGCAGCAGACCGTGGACCGCGACCCGGCACAACTGCTCATGCACCGCGAGCTGGCCGACGCGCACCGGGGCGCCGGGCGTATCGTCCGCGAGCTGGTGATCGAGGGATCCGACCACGACACCCTGCTGACGAAGGCGGAGTTCGCGCTGCGGACCGGGGACCACCTGCTCGACTTCCTGCGCGAGACCGGCCCGGCTCCGGTCACGGCTCCGGCCGCCGTCCGCGCCGACGCCGCCCGGGAGCTGTCATGAGAGCGGCGGACGGCGCGGTCCGGGTCGCCGTCGGCCTCATGCTGCTGGGCACCCTGGCCAGCCAGCACCCGCACATGTCCTTCCACCGGGTGATGCGCAAGGACCGGTTCAGCTCCGCGTTCCCCAACTGGCGGTTCTTCGCCCCCAACCCCGCCCAGCACGACTTCGAGTTCTTCTACCGCACGCTCGACGAGGCGGGGGAGACCTCCTCCTGGCAGCCGGTGGAGGTCATCCAGGGCCGCCACCCGCGGCAGATCCTCTGGTTCCCCGGGCGGCGTCCGGAGAAGGCGGTCTTCGACGTCGGCAGCGAGATCATGATGGCGCTCGACAAGGGATTCGACGTGGTCACCCGGCAGCCCGCCTACCGGCTGCTGAGCGCCTTCTTCCGGGACCGGATCGAACGCTCGGCCCAGGCGGACGCCGTCAAGGGCTTCCAGTTCACGATGGTCCGGGGGGCCGGGTACGACGAGACGGAGGAGCCGGACATCGTCTTCGTCTCCCCCTACAACCCCCTGCGGGACAGCCGGGAGGCGGCACGATGACGACCACGGCCGAGCACGGACCCGGCGGCGGCACCGACAACAGCTCCGCGTACGGGCGGGCCTTCGCCCACTTCTACGACCGGATCTTCCCCAAGGACCCGTACGCCGCCCTCAGCGCCCAGGTCCTGGCGGGCTGGCACCCCGGCGGCGGCGCCCTGGAGTTCGGGGTGGGCACCGGACGGATCGCCATCCCCCTGGCGGCCCTGGCCGGGCCCGTCACCGGGGTGGACTCCTCGCCCGAGATGCTGGCCCTGCTGCGCGCCGCCGTCAGCGAGCGCGGCGTGCCCGTCACCGGGGTGCACGGCGACATCAGGACGTACACCGACGAACGCCGGTACGGGCTGGTCTACTGCGTGTGCGCCACCCTCTCGATCCTGCTGACGCCCGAGCAGCAGCGGGCGGCGATCGCCCGCGCGGCGGAGCGGCTGGCGCCCGGCGGCACGCTGGTGGTGGAGACCCACAACCCGGCGTACGTGCACGCCCTGCACGAGGGCCGCCGTTCCACCTCCTGGTTCACGCCCTACCCGGAGCCCGACACGGGACTCCAGACGTACTCCACCCTCGTCCCCGGCAGTTCCCTGTGGCAGGCCCAGCACCTGTGGCACGAGCCGAGCGGCACCCGGGTGGGCAGCGAGATCAGCCGGCTGACGACGCCGGAGGAGACCGACGGGTACGCCGCCGCCGCCGGACTGGTGCCCGCCGGGCGGCAGGCGGACTGGCTGGGCGGCCGCTTCCGCGAGGACAGCCCGCTGTGCATCAGCCGCTATGTGCACGACGACCGGGGAACGGGTGGTGCGGACCATGACGACCGTCAGCACGGCTGAGCCCACGACCGGGCCCGCGACGGAGCCCGTGACGGAGCCCGCCGCCGAGCGCCCCGCCGGGCCGGGACCCGGCACCATCTGGGGCATCGCCCGCCGCCACCGACTGCTGCTCGGCTCCGGGGTGCTGCTGGGCGTGGTGGGCGTCGCCTCCACCCTCGCCCAGCCGGTCATCGTCTCCGACCTCATCGAGGCGGCCGGAGCCGGCGAGGCGGTGGCCTTCCTCATCGTGCTGCTCGGCGCCCTGCTGCTGGCGGACGCCGCGCTCTCCGCCACCCAGGGCTATCTGATCGGCCGCGCGGGCGAGAACATCGTGCGCGACTCGCGTACCTTCCTCACCGGCCGGGTGCTGCGCGCCGACCTGGCGGCGTACCAGGCCAGACGGCAGGGCGACGTCCACACCCGGCTGGTGTCCGACACCTCCCTGGTGAAGATCGCGCTGTCGCAGAGCCTGGCCCAGATCATCGTCAACGGCCTGGTGGTCATCGGCTGCGTGGTGATGATGGCGTGGATCGACATCTGGCTGCTGCTCATCGCCCTGGGCTGCATCGGCGTGGCCAGCGCCGTCTCCCTGTGGCTGGCCCGCAGGCTGCGGGTGGCCGCCGTGCGCAACCGGGAGGACACCGGGGACTTCGGCGCCGACCTGCACCGGGTGCTCGGCGCCCTGACGACGGTGAAGGCGGCGCGTGCCGAGGACCGCGAACAGCACCGCATCGGCCTGCTGACGGAGCGGGCGCGCGACTCGGGGATCCGGGTGACCGCGTACGCCTCGGTGCTCACCCCCACCATGAACGTCGGGCTTCAGGCCTCGCTGGCCGCCGTGGTCGGCGCCGGCATGGCGCGCGCGGCGACCGGCTCGCTGGGCCTGGCCGACTTCACGGCGTTCGTGATGTACCTCTTCTATCTGGTGTCGCCGCTGGTGCTGGTGTTCATGAGCATCGGCGCCTACCAGCAGGGCCGGGCCGCGATGGCCCGTGTCGACGAACTCGTCCACCTGCCGCAGGAGGACGGCCCTGCCACGGCCCCGGAACCGGCCGCGGTCCCCGATGCGCTCACCGGTACGGCACCCCCCGCCGTGGAATTCCGCGCCGTGCGCTTCGGGTACGGCGAGGACGGCCGGAACGTGCTGGACGGCGTCTCCTTCGCCGTCCCGCCGCGCGGACTGACCGCCCTGGTCGGCCCGTCGGGCGCCGGCAAGACCACCGCCTTCCAGCTGATCGAACGCTTCTACCGGCCGCGCGGCGGCGCCGTCCTGGTGGACGGCCGCGACATCGCCACCCTCCCGCTGTCCGCCGTCCGCGGCCGGGTCGGCTACGTGCAGCAGGACAGCGCCGCGATGCGCGGCACCCTGCGCGAGAACATCACCTACGCCGCCCCCGACGCCACCGAGGCCGAACTGCGGGACGCCGTGCGGATGGCGGGCCTGGACCAGGTGGTCGCCGACCTGCCCGAGGGCCTGGACACCGTCCTGGGCGACGGCGGCACCGGGCTCTCCGGCGGGCAGCGGCAGCGGGTGTGCATCGCCCGCGCGCTGCTCCAGCGGCCCGCCGTGATGCTGCTCGACGAGGCCACCTCGCACCTCGACTCGGACACCGAGGCGGCGCTGCGCGAGGTGCTGGCCCGGGTCGCCGAGCGGTGCGCGGTGATCGCCATCGCCCACCGCATCTCCACCGTGGTGGACGCCGGCCACATCGTGGTCCTGGAGGGCGGACGGGTACGCGATCGCGGCACCCACCCGGAGCTGATGGCCCGCGACGCGCTGTACCGGCGGCTGGCCACCACCCAGTTGGTCGCGGACACGGCGCCGGCCGCCGGACGACAGGATCCTGCGGGACGGGTGCAGTGAGTTGCCATCGCGCGCCTTCCCGGCGCCGACCGGCGCATGACAGATTCACGGGGTGCGCACGAACGCGGCGCACCGACAGCACAGTTACGGAGGTCGGTAGATGAACGCCACACCGCACCGGCGGCGTACGGCCGCACGCGTCACGGCACTCGCCGTGGCCGCACTGCTGGCGGCCGGCGGGACGGCCGCCACGGCGACGGCGTACGAGGGCGGCGGTGGGAGCAGCGGGGGCGGCGGCGCCTCCGGCGGCTGGGCGCAGGTCGCCGGCACGGCGTTCACCGACCCCGCCGACCGGCTCGTCCCCGAGCCCGGCACCCCCCGGCCGCCGGAGCCCGATCCGGAGAAGTGCAACCGCGAGGACTGGCAGCAGCCCTGCGCCAACGGCTGGCAGTGAGACCCCGCGCGTGAACGGGGCGATGGGGGGCGGCGGGGCGGGCCCGTCCGCCCCCGCCCGGGCCGCGCTGCCCGGCACGGGGGGCCGATGACGGACGGGGCGGGGCACGGGGACGGGGAGGGTCAAGGGGAGGGGCTGGATGGGGAGATCGCACTGACACTGACCGCCGCGCACGCCCACGACGGCGAGATCGCCCTCGTCCGGCTGCTGAGCCTGCTGCCCGGCCACTGGACGTACCGGCACCGGGTGACGGCGGCCCGCATCATGCTGTGGGTGCGGACCCCGGCGGGCGCGCCGGCCGTGCACGCCGCGCTCCGCGCCGCCCTGGCCGACCCCGCGCTGCACGGGTGGCTGCCGGACAGCGGCTGAAGGGGCCGCGGCCGGTTCAGATCCAGCCGCGGTCGCGCGCCAGCAGCGCCGCGTGCGCGCGGTTCTCCGCCGCCAGCAACTGCATCAGGTCCGCGATGTGCCGCCGGTAGGTGCGCAGCGACACCCCCACCTCCCGGGCCCCCGTCTCGTCCTTGCTGACGGTGCACATCCGCTGCAGCACCTGCCGCTGCGCCTCGGAGAGTTCGGGGTTCTGCCGGTCGGGGGAGTCCACCAGCGCGCCGAAGTCCCGCGCCGCGTCCCACAGCCGCTCGAAGAGCGTGATGATGTTGCCGACCAGGGCGCTCTCGCGGGCACACAGCGCGCCGCGCGAGGTGTTGGCCGGGTCGATCGGAACCAGCGCGGTGTGCCGGTCGTAGACCAGGATCAGCTCCGAGAAATCCTCCGCGATGCGGATCTGCGCCCCGTGGGCGGTGAGTTCCCGCAGATAGCTCAGGGTGGGGGCGTCCCGCAGCGCCTCGGCCCGCACCAGGTTCCTGATCCGCACCCCGCGCCGCAGGCAGCGCAGGTCCAACGGCCGCGCGTGCTCGATGTTCTCCTTGGACAGCGCGGTGTACGGCTCGGCCGACAGCACCTCGGAGTGCGCGAAGAACGACAGGTCGTCGATGCGGCTGCGCACCAGCCGCAGATCCTCCAGCCGTTCGATGCCGCCCGCCGCCGCGTCCGGCGCCGCGGGCACCGGCCGTTCACGGTGCAGCGAGTCGACGATGGTCCTGGTCTGGGTCAGATGCCGCATCTCCTGGTGGAGCCGCTCCAGGCGGTCCTCGGCGAGCCGGGGCACCGCGCTGTCCGGCTCGGCGGCCCAGGTGTGCTCGTCATCGCCCAGCAGCAGCCGCAGTTCCCGCAGCCGGTCCACCGCCTCCTGCGCCTGGCTCCGGCCGGTGCGCAGTACGACGTGGATCTCACGCGGTGAGGTGCGGGGGTTGCGCAGGAAGTGCCGGTAGATCTCTTCCTCGGCCGCCGACAGCCCGAGCACCGACATCGCGTATGCGTGCAATACGCCCTCCCCGTGAACCTTCGGCGCAAGTTGCGTTCGAGTCGCGAGCGACAGGGCGAAGCCTATGGTGCGACGGTCGCCTTGCGAAGAGCCAAGCGGAGGCAAAACAGCGAGGCGGGCCCGTGGACGCCCACCTCCCCCCGCCCGTGCCCCCTCGGAACCTCCGGCCCCGGCACCGGGGCCGGCCATCCGATCGTGGGCAAGATCACGCGAATCGAACCCCCCGGTCACGCCCACTCGTCAGGTTGTGCGCACAGCAGAGCGCCGGGAGGACGCCACACGCCCGGCACCGGGGCGGGAGGACACATGGAAGCGCGGGAGACGACCTTCCAGAAGCTGATCCAGGGGAACTTCTTTACATGGAGTTGGGGCATGAGGAGGAGATCCACGTGCCCACTCAAAGGTTGATCGTGGCCACCAGAGTGACAACCACTGACGAACCGGGTGTGCTGACTTGACAGTCGCGGTGGCCCCGTTACTGCGGCAAGAGACACAACGTGGCGGCACTATGCCTCGATGTCCTCGGTGACGCTCCGGAGGGCTCCCACGTGCGCACGGCTTCCCACTCTGCGATGGCAAGACATCGATCGGTTCCGGCTTCACGGGCGGTTCGCCGCAACCCTTCGACCTAGTACAGGCATGGTCTTCGTCCAGGTGTGCTGATGACCGGGACGGTCGTGGAAGAAGCAGCCGTCGACAGTGCGATGGCGCAGCTTCGGCTCCATGAGGGGCTTCAGGTTCCGGACCTTCGCTCCTCGACCTTCTCCCTGACTCTCTCTGCTGCCTGATCCAGATCCTCGTGTTCCCAGAATCGAAGAACCGCCCACCCTTGACCCTTGAGAGCGAGCGTGGTGGAGGCGTCCCGGTCTCGATTGTCCTTGATCTTCTGCCCCCACTCCTCACCGCTCTTCTTGGCAGGTCGGTAGTGATCCGGACAGCCGTGCCAGAAGCAACCGTCGACGAAGACCGCTACCTTGGCTTTGGGGAATACGATGTCCGCTGTGCGTCGAAGCTCAGGGAGCGGGCGGATGCCGACCCGGTAGCGCAGCCCTCTGCGATGCAGGGCGGCGCGCAGTACGAGCTCCGGTTTGGTGTTCTTTCCCTTGTTCGCGGTCATGATGGCGCGAACGGAGACCGACGACGCTGTCGAGCCCGGGGGGAGGGGCTCGTCAATTACCTTGCCGGTTTCCCGTGCCTTCGCCCACGCGAGAGTGAGGTTCGCTCTGCGCGTCGGTTCGTAGACCTCACAGACATACTTCTCCCTCGTTTCCCCATTGTCCGACCAGCGGAGGTACGCGCGGATGCGGCGAGTGCTCCGGAACAGTCTGAGCTGGATTGACCCGCGTGCGCAGGAGCCGTCGTCGAGCGGCACGGCTCGGCGGTGCCGGCCCCCTGCGGCTCTGTCTTGCTCGGCGCTGCGTTTGTCACGCGGCAGACCTGGGCGTGCCTTGTACGCCTTCGCGGGCGGCAGTCGATCATTCCAGCCCCGCTGCGTACCGATCGCCTCCTCGTGTCTCACGCCTTCTCCAGGGCGCCGACCGAGTTCAGAGCGGCGGCGACCGCGTCCGCGAACACCTTGCCCAGCTTCACCGGCACAGCGTTCCCGAGCTGCCTCATCTTCTCGCCACGCGGGCCAGCGAATGTCCACTCATCGGGGAAGGTCATGACGCGCGCGGTCTCGCGGACCGTCATGTACCGGTAGCCGCTTCCATCGAACGTCGGGTCGTCCATCATCATCACGGACTCACCGCCAGGGACACCGTGCACGCCGGCTTTGACAGTCTTGGCCGGCCGGTCCAGGAGGTTGGGAGTGTGCCCCGTGTAGACCCGGGCGCCTGGCCACCCAAAGTGGTCAGAGATCATTCCCACCTGTTCCTTGCTGTTGACCGCCGCCTCGCTGACTGGCGGCAGGGGACGCCCTTCAAACTCGTCAACACCGTGGATCGCGTCCCGAAGCGTCCGCCATGGCTGGAGGGCGAGCTTCTCCTGGGTCTTCGGGTTGTTGTAGTTGAGCTTCGGCAGATTCGCGATGGCGCGGGCCTTCGCTACCTCCGAGACCTTCCGGTGACGGACCCAATACTCTCCGCCCTCACGCATGGAATGGATCAGTGCCTCATCCGAGTGTGTTGCTTTTGGTGCGTATTTATCCCATTTGGCCTCGTCCAGTCCAAGGTCGGCGCGGAAGGCTACGATCACGACTCGCTGTCGGATTTGTGGGACGCCGAAGTCAGCCGCGTTCACGGGGTGATGCTTCACGATGTAGCGCTCGGAGACGGGCACCGAGTCGTTGGCGAGGAGCTTCTCCAGAACCTCGTTGTGCTCCTCCCATGTCGCGCCCTCCTCGCGCTCGACAAACGGGAGTCGCATCTCGTTGAGGATGTACTGAAAGTAGGGGTTGAAGGACTTTCTGAGTAGGCCCCGGACGTTCTCGCAGATGACGGCCTTTGGCCGCATCTCTTGGATGGCGCGGAACATCTGAGGGAACATGTTCCGTTCGTCCTCAGTCCCCTTGGCGACGCCGCCCAGGCTGAACGGCTGGCAGGGTGGGCCACCGGCAAGGACATCGACCTGGTCTTCCAGTTCTTTGAAGTCGTTCCGCAGCAGGCGGACGTCGCCAGGCTTCAGTGGCCACTTCCCGCCCCCCGGCATCTCATTGCTCTGGAGCGTCTCGATGGCCCGCTTGGCGTACTCGTTCACGAGCAGCGGTCGGAAGCCAGCGTTGTGGACGCCCATGGCGAGGCCACCACCACCGGCGAACAGCTCGACACAGGTACCCACCTCGGGATGCTTCTCTCGCAGCTCAGACATGGGAAAACCATACCGCGGAGCTAGCGTTCACGTGAGCCCTTCGCGCAAATCCGACACCGCGAGGCCCGAGTTCACCAGATAGAGTGACGACAATCACTCGTCGCAAGCGCAGGAGGCCCTGGTCGTGTCGCTGGTGAACCACGCCGAGTTCAAGTTGAGCATCACCAAAGCGCTCGGAGACCAGCTCGCGGCCGCCTTGAAGAAGCTGACGCCGGCGCCTCTATCCATGGAGAACATCCGGTCGCTCCGGCCGCTGCCCGGCGTTTATCAGCTTTACAAGGACGAAGACCTTGTCTACGTAGGCAAAGCTGATCGCAGCCTTCCGCAACGTATCGAGAAACACTTTCGGAAGATCTCCGGCCGCACGAACATCTCTCTCGATCAGATGACGTTCACCTGTCTCTACGTGGATGAGGATTTCGGCGCGGTCGCTCCAGAGCGTCTGCTGATCAATGAACACAGGGGGCAGGGGAAAGCTCCATGGAATTACAACGGATTTGGCAATAACGACCCAGGTAAGCGGCGTGATACGACTGAGGTGGATGAGGGTCACTTCGATCACGAACACCCGATCGACCTGGAGTACAAGCTGACAGAATTGCTCAGCCAACGCACCCATGCGGACGAGCTGGTGCCTCTCTCCCGCTTGCTCCAGGAGATCAAGAACCACCTTCCGTACGTATTCCGCTATCAGGCGTCAAGGGAGTTCGACGACATAACTGTGGGACTCCCGGGTGCGGGCGTTACGGCAGATGAGGCCCTGAGGGTCATCGCCGCGAAGCTTCCCGATAGGTGGCAAATCACCGCCCTTCCCGGGTACTTGATCATGTACCCGAAGGCTGAGGACTATCCGAGTGGCCGGCGCTACTACCGCAACTCCGGTGTTGTGGACGTCTGGCATTAGTGAGAGCGCAAATCTAGTAAATCGTACGAGTCGGAGGTCCGAGTACAAGTTGTCAGCTTCTCCCAGTCCGTTCAGCGAAAATCTCCCCTCTCCGCAGAAGCCTCCTAAGAAGCCTCGAAAATCAAAGACATGGCGAAAATTGGCGGAAGGGCGTCGTTTCACCCCGTATAATCCGCTAGATCTGGAAAACCTGGGACGCAGCGTGGAAGCCGAACTCCTCAGCCGGGCTCCCGAGCCGTTGGATGAGGTCAGTCCCATACACGGGAGTGGCATCTACGCTCTGTACTACTGCGGGTCGAATCCCCTGTACGCGGAGGTAAGTTCGCCGGACTGCCTCGTTCCCGTATATGTAGGGCAGGCCCGGCCCACTGGTGTGCGCAAGGGCGCGGCTGAGGAGAAGCCCGATGCCACCACGTTGTGGGATCGGATCTACGAGCACAAGCAGTCGCTCCACCAGGTTCACGACTTGGAGATCTCGGACTTCCGGGTTCGGTACCTGGTCGCGATCGAGGCGTTCGTGAGCATCGCGGAACGGGTGATCATCCGGCACTACCGGCCAGTGTGGAACAGCATCGTCGACGGCTTCGGAAACCATGACCCCGGAGCCAATCGGCGTAAGGATAGTTACCGTCCCGCCTGGGACGAACTGCATCCGGGCCGCTGGTGGTCCCATCCAGACAACATGCCGACGCCGAGTAAGACAGCAGCGGATGTATCCCGTGCCCGGATCCGTGATCTGCTCACCGGAAGGCTGTCCAAAGAAGCGGTCCTCGCCATCGAGGCGGAGCAGACGGAAGGGGATGAGCCCGACTGAACTGAGGCTTCCGCCGATGGCGCGGTGGTCGGTGGCGGAAAGCTCGGTGCAAGGACAGCGGGTGAGTTGGAAGGCGACAAGCGAGCCCGCTACACCGTCCGTCGCGCAGGTGGCTGCCTGCGAGTCCGCTTCGGTAGATGTATGAGATGACTGTTTGAAGTCCCGTCCTCGGAGATTCGCGCTGTGGTGTCGTGGAGGACGCCACCGGTCGCGGTCGTGGGCTCAACATACGATCCAGCTCGGTGGAGTAAACGATCAGAAGGGCGTTCTCCGGGGCGAACTGGTGCTGCCATTCGACCTCAGTCATCTGGCTGCCGTCAGGCGCTCAGCCACATGCGCCTGCACATGCGCGAAAACCCCGTCCCAGCGAAAGCGCTGATGACGGGGTCTTCAGGAACCTGATCCCAGGTGCCCCCGGCAGGACTCGAACCTGCGCACACGGCTCCGGAGGCCGATGCTCTATCCGCTGAGCTACGGGGGCTTGGCGTCGCCTTGGCGACATCGAGAACATTACCAGCTCCCCGGCAGACCTCCGTACCGGGTTCCACGGGGTGGGAGTTTGCGAAAGGGCCGGACGGGGAGCGGGGTACGCGCTTACCCTGGCGGGGTGCCAGGCGCTACCGGCCGGGTCCTCGTCGTCGACGACAGCCAGGTCATCCGGCAGCTCATCAGGGTCAACCTCGAACTCGACGGTTTCGAGGTCATGACCGCGTCCGACGGCGCCGAGTGCCTGGAGACCGTGCACCGTTTCCGGCCGCACGTCATCACCCTCGATGTGGCCATGCCCCGTCTGGACGGGCTGCGCACCGCCTCCCGGCTGCGGACCGACCCGCGCACCGGGCACATCCCGCTGGTGCTCGTCAGCGCCAGCACGGATCAGGACCCGCCCGCCGAGGTGGACGCCGTGCTGGGCAAGCCCTTCGAGCCGACCGTGCTGGTCCGCGAGGTACGGCGGCTGTGCGACCAGGGGCGGGGGCGCCAGGCGCCCGCCTCCTCTCGTACTCTGACCAGGTGACCCCCGACCAGCTGTCCCGCGTCGTGCTGCGCTGTGTGCGCCAGGCCGTCGAGAGCGGTCGGCTGCCCGGTGCCGCCGTCCCCGCGCGGGTGGTGGTCCGGCGCGCCCCGCATGGGGAGCCGGGATGGTCCACCGCCGTTGCCCACCAGCTCGCCCGCCCTGCCGGGCGGCCCGCCGCCGAGGTCGCCGCGCTGCTGCGGGACGCCCTGCTGGCGCAGGACGGGATCACCGGCGCGTCGGTACGCGACGGGTTTCTCACCCTCCAACTGCACGGGGACGGCGACACCGCCCTGCTGCGCGCGCTGGCCGCCGGCCCGGTGCCCGATTCCGTACCCGAGGACACCCGGCGCGACATCGCGCGCTGGAGCGAGGCCACCGGCGGCGACCGGGCCGCGCTGCTCGTGCAGCGGGTGGAGAACCCGCTGTTCCGGGTCCGGTACGCGCACGCCAGGTGCCGGCACCTGCTGGGGCACTCCGCGCGGTTCGGCCTGAGCGCCGAGCCCGCCCCCGCCGCGCACCCCGCCGAGCGCACCCTGCTCGACGCCCTCGGGGAGTGGGCCGCCGCCGGGAACAGCCCGCAGCGGCTGGTCGCCATAGCCGGCGCCTGGCTGGAGGCGGAGTCGGTGCGGGCCACCCTGCCCGTCGGGGACGAGAAACCCGGGACCGCCCACCGCGCGCGGCTGGCCCTCGCCCAGGCCACCGCGACGGTGCTCGCCGGCGGTCTGTCCCGGCTGGGTGTCAGTGCCCCCCGTCATCTGTAGCTCTCGCACCACCAGAGGTCTTCCATGAGCCGTTCCGCCCACCCCGCCGGGCCCCGTCACGCCGATGTGCTGCCGGAGGGCCACTACAGCGCCCCGCCCACCGATCTCAACGCCCTGGATCCCAAGGTCTGGGCCCACTCCGTGCGGCGCGGCGAGGACGGCGTGGTCACCGTCGCCGGCATCGGCGTCGACCGGCTCGCCCGCACCCACGGAACGCCCGCCTACATCCTGGACGAGGGCGATTTCCGGGCGCGTTGCCGTGCCTGGCGGCAGGCGTTCGGCGACGGCGCCGACGTGTTCTACGCCGGCAAGGCGTTCCTCTCGCGTGCCGTCGTGCGCTGGCTGCGCGAGGAGGGGCTCAATCTCGACGTCTGCTCGGGCGGCGAACTGGCCACCGCCCTGGCGGCCGGTATGCCCGCGGCGTCCATCGCCTTCCACGGCAACAACAAGTCCGAGCACGAGATCCGCCGGGCCGTCGAGGCCCGCGTGGGGCGCATCGTCGTCGACTCCTACGACGAGATCGACCGCGTCGCGCGGATCGCCGGCGAGCACGGCGTACGGCAGCCGGTGCTCGTGCGGGTGACCGTCGGGGTCGAGGCGCACACCCACGAGTTCATCGCCACCGCCCACGAGGACCAGAAGTTCGGCCTCGCGCTGGCCGGCGGCGCCGCCCTGGACGGCGTGCGCCGCGTCCTGGCCGAGCCCCAGAGCCTGGAACTGCTGGGCGTGCACTCGCACATCGGCTCGCAGATCTTCGACCTCGCCGGGTTCGAGGTCTCCGCGCGCCGCGTCGTGCAGCTGCTGGCCACCGTCCGTGACGAGTTCGGGGTGAACCTGCCCGAGATCGACCTCGGCGGCGGGCTCGGCATCGCGTACACCTCCACCGACGACCCGCTGGAGCCGTTCGACATCGCGAGGACGCTGCGCGACATCGTCGAGCGCGAGTGCGCGGCGGCCGGCCTGGACACCCCCCGGCTCTCGGTCGAGCCGGGGCGCGCGATCATCGGGCCCTCCGCGTTCACCCTCTACGAGGTCGGCACCGTCAAGCCGCTGGAGGGGCTGCGGACGTACGTCAGCGTCGACGGCGGGATGTCCGACAACATCCGCACCGCGCTGTACGACGCCGAGTACTCGGTGGCGCTGGTCTCCCGGGCCTCGGACGTGCTGCCCATGCTGAGCCGCGTCGTCGGCAAGCACTGCGAGAGCGGCGACATCGTGGTGCGCGACGCGTACCTCCCCGCCGACCTGGCGCCGGGCGATCTGATCGCCGTCGCCGCCACCGGCGCGTACTGCCGCTCGATGGCGAGCAACTACAACCACGTGACCCGCCCGCCCGTCGTCGCCGTCACCGACGGTGAGGACCGGGTGATCGTCCGGCGGGAGACCGAGGAAGATCTGCTGCGGCTCGACGTTGGCTGAGTCCACCGCCGAGTCCGCATACTGAACGCAGGCGGGGGACGGCCCCCGCCTGCATAAGACTGAGGGCCGTAAGACACATGGAAAGGCGAGGTCGAATGGTGCGTACGCGTCCGCTGAAGGTGGCACTGCTGGGCTGCGGCGTGGTCGGCTCCCAGGTGGCTCGCCTGATGACGACGCACGCCGAGGATCTCGCCGCCCGTATCGGCGCCCCGCTCGAACTCGCCGGGGTGGCCGTGCGCCGCCCCGACCGGGTGCGGGCCGGCATCGATCCGGCGCTGGTCACCACGGATGCCGAGGGCCTGGTCACCCGGGACGACGTCGACGTGGTCGTCGAGATGATCGGCGGCATCGAGCCCGCCCGCGGTCTCATCGAGGCCGCGTTCAAGAACGGCGCCGGGGTCGTCACCGCCAACAAGGCGCTGCTCGCCCAGGACGGCCCGGCCCTGCACGCCATAGCCGCCGAGCACGGCGCCGACCTCTACTACGAGGCCGCCGTCGCCGGGGCCATCCCGCTGCTGCGCCCGCTGCGCGAGTCGCTGGCCGGGGACACCGTCAACCGCGTGCTCGGCATCGTCAACGGCACGACCAACTTCATCCTGGACCGGATGGAGTCCTCGGGCGCCGGCTACGGCGAGGCCCTGGACGAGGCCACCGCCCTCGGGTACGCCGAGGCCGACCCCACCGCCGACGTGGAGGGCTTCGACGCCGCCGCCAAGGCCGCGATCCTCGCCGGGATCGCCTTCCACACCCGGGTGCGGCTGGACGACGTGCACCGGCAGGGCATCACCGAGGTCACCGCCGCCGACATCGCCTCGGCCCGTCGGATGGGCTGCACCGTCAAGCTGCTGGCCATCTGCGAGCGCGCCGGGGACGGCCGTTCGGTCACCGCCCGGGTGCATCCGGCGATGATCCCGCTCAGTCACCCGCTGGCCTCCGTCAAGGGCGCCTACAACGCCGTCTTCGTCGAGGCCGACTCGGCCGGGCAGCTGATGTTCTACGGCCCCGGCGCCGGCGGCGCCCCCACCGCGTCCGCCGTGCTCGGCGACCTGGTCGCGGTGTGCCGCAACAAGCTGGGCGGCGGGCGCGGGCCGGGCGAGTCCGCGTACACCCAGCTGCCGGTGAGCCCGATGGGCGACGTCGTCACCCGCTACCACATCAGCCTGGACGTGGCCGACAAACCGGGTGTACTGGCCCAGTGCGCCCTGGTCTTCGCCGACCACGGCGTCTCCATCGACACCGTCCGGCAGTCCGGCAAGGACGGCGAGGCCTCGCTGGTCGTCGTCACCCACCGGGCCCCGGACGCCGCGCTGACCGCCACCGTCGCGGCCCTGCGCGAGCTGGACACCGTGCATGATGTGGCCAGCATCATGCGCGTCGAGGGCGAGTAGCCGCCTCTTTTCCGCAAGTGAACAGGACACGACCGTGAGCATCTTGGACGCGACCAGCACCAGCCGTCAGTGGCGTGGGGTCATCGAGGAGTACCGCGACCGGCTGCCGGTCACCGCGGCGACGCCCGTGGTGACGCTGCGCGAGGGCGGCACGCCGCTCGTACCCGCGCAGGTGCTGTCCGAGCGCACGGGCTGCGAGGTGCATCTGAAGGTCGAGGGCGCCAACCCGACCGGTTCGTTCAAGGACCGCGGGATGACCATGGCCATCTCCAAGGCCAAGGAGGACGGCGCGCAGGCCGTCATCTGTGCCTCCACGGGCAACACCTCCGCCTCCGCGGCCGCCTACGCGGTCCGGGCGGGCATGGTGAGCGCGGTGCTGGTCCCGCAGGGCAAGATCGCGCTGGGCAAGATGGGCCAGGCCCTCGTCCACGGGGCGAAGATCCTCCAGGTCGAGGGCAACTTCGACGACTGCCTGGAACTGGCCCGCGGACTGTCCGAGAAGTACCCGGTGGCGCTGGTCAATTCGGTGAACCCGGTGCGTATCGAGGGGCAGAAGACCGCTGCCTTCGAGATCGTCGACATGCTGGGCGACGCCCCCGACATCCACGTCCTGCCGGTCGGCAACGCGGGCAACATCACCGCGTACTGGAAGGGCTATCAGGAGTACGCGGCGGACGGGCCGGCCTCCCGCACCCCGCGGATGTGGGGCTTCCAGGCCTCCGGCTCGGCGCCGATCGTGCGCGGCGCGCCGGTACGGAACCCGACCACCATCGCCACCGCGATCCGCATCGGCAACCCGGCCTCCTGGGCGTTCGCCGAGCGGGCCAGGGACGAGTCCGGCGGCCTCATCGACGAGGTGACCGACCGTCAGATCCTCTCGGCCTACCGGCTGTTGGCCGCCGGTGAGGGCGTCTTCGTCGAGCCGGCCTCGGCCGCCTCGGTCGCCGGACTGCTCAAGGCCGCCGACCAGGGCAAGGTCGACCCGGGGCAGCGCATCGTGTGCACCGTCACCGGCAACGGCCTGAAGGACCCGGACTGGGCGGTGGCCGGCGCGCCGCAGCCGGTCACGGTGCCGGTGGACGCCGACGCCGCCGCCGAACGGCTCGGCCTGGCCTGATGCCGCGCGGGCCGGGGCCGGCTTCCGCCCGGCTTCGGCCCGTTGCCGTCACGCACCGTACATCCCGGGGGGCGACACCCCTCCTCCCTGTATCGCGTCTGAACCTTCCTTCGATAGGCTGGTATTCAACCCCGTGCAGCGCGATCGCGAGACAGGTCGGCCTCCGGGGCATGCCGCACATCTCACCAAGGAGAGTCATCGAGCGATGGCCCATCCCGCCTTCCGCGCCGCCGCCGTCCGGGTCAGGGTCCCGGCGACCAGCGCCAATCTCGGCCCCGGATTCGACGCCCTCGGGCTGGCCCTGGGGCTGTACGACGACGTGGTCGTCCGGGTGGCGGAATCCGGGCTGCACATCGACATCGCCGGGGAGGGCGCCGACACACTGCCCCGCGACGAGCGGCATCTGCTGGTCCGCTCGCTGCGCACCGCGTTCGAGGCGCTCGGTGGCCAGCCGCGCGGCCTGGAGGTGGTGTGCGCCAACCGCATCCCGCACGGCCGGGGCCTCGGCTCGTCCTCGGCCGCGATCTGCGCCGGTCTGATGGCGGCGCGGGCGGTGACCTCCGGCGGTGAGAGCCGGCTGGACGACGCCGCGCTGCTGGAACTGGCCACCGAGATCGAGGGCCACCCGGACAACGTCGCCGCCTGCCTGCTGGGCGGTTTCACCCTGGCCTGGGGCGACACCGGCGCGGTGCGGGCGATCCGCATGGAGCCGGCGAAGGACCTGGTGCCGGTGGTGTTCGTTCCGTCGAAGCCGCTGCTGACGGCCACCGCGCGCGGTCTGCTGCCGCGCACGGTGCCGCACGCGGACGCCGCGCTCAACGCGGGGCGCGCCGCGCTGCTGGTCGAGGCGCTGACCCGGCGCCCCGAGCTGCTGCTGCCCGCCACCGAGGACCGGCTGCACCAGGAGTACCGCGCGCCGGCCATGAGCGAGAGCATGGAGTTGGTGCAGCGGTTGCGCGCCGACGGCGTACCCGCGGTGATCTCGGGCGCCGGGCCGACCGTACTCGCCCTGGTGGGGGACGAGGCGGCGGACAAGACGGCGCGGCTGGCCGGTGCGGGCTGGACGGCGAACCGGCTGGCCCTGGATCTGTCGGGGGCCAGTGTGCTGCCGCTCGCCGGATCCGCCGGGCCCGAGCGGTGAGGGACGCCGGGCAGGGGATTTCCGTAGTGGGAGTGGGGGAATGAAGGCAGTATCCGGTAGTGTTAATCTCAAGTCTGCACGTACCGTCCCGATGGATTTCTCCAGGGGCACGGTATTCCGGGGTCCCGTCCACGGGACCATCCGATTCTTCCGGGAGCCTTCACTCATCTGCCTGAGCAGCCTGCCGGGCATGTCGAGTCCGCTCCGGAATGGGTGCGGCGTCGTTTCGCGGCGATTCCCCGTTCTTCTCCGTGATTCCCCCGCATCGCACGTTGCATTGATTCCTTCCGCCATGTCGCATCGGCGGAACCACCGCCCGGCCGGCCCGCGCCAAGGGGACCGCAGCCGGACAGCACAACCGGTCGCCGAGCCAGACAGGCCGACGCCCGCTCCAGGGAAGGACCCTTCGTGAGCGACACCACCGATCTGATGGGTGTGAGTGCCGACAGCGCCGGCAAGACCGCCGGTGATGCCACAGCCTCCGCCACGGACGCTCCCGCCGCCTCCGCCGCGCCCCGGCGCCGGCGTTCCGGCACCGGCCTCGACGGCATGGTGCTGGCCGAGTTGCAGCAGGTTGCCTCGGGCCTCGGGATCAGGGGCACCGCGCGGATGCGCAAGAGCCAGCTGATCGAGGTCATCAAGGAGAAGCAGGCCGCCCCCTCGGGCGGCGGCGCCCCCGCCTCCGCCCCCGCGGCGGAGGCCAAGCAGGCCGCCGCGTCCGACACGGACGACACGAACGGCACGGACAAGCCCAAGCGCCGCACCACCTCGCGGGCGCGTACGGGTGAGGCCGCCGAGGCACAGCGGCAGCAGCAGATCGACATCCCCGGCCAGGCCGAGGGCACCGCCGCCACCGCGGACAGCGGCAACGGCGGCGGCAAGAGCGGACGTACCGCCCCCGCCAAGGACGCCGACACCGCGGGCAAGGACGACAGCTCCGGCGGTGAGCGCCCCGCCAAGCGGGAGCGCGAGCGCCGCGGCAAGAACAGCGGCGGCCAGGGCCAGCAGGGTCAGAACCAGAACCAGCAGGGCCAGAGCCAGGGTCAGGGCGGCGGCCGGGGCAACCGGGACCGCGACCGGGATCGTGACCGTGACCGTGACGGCGGTGGCCGTGGCGACGGCGGGCGCGGCGACGGCGGGCGTGACCGCGACCGCGACAACCGCGGTGGCGGCGACGACGAGTTCGGCGACGGGCGGCGCGGACGCCGCGGCCGCTACCGCGACCGGCGCGGCCGGCGCGGCGGGCGCGAGGAGACCGGTGGTTTCAACGAGCCGCAGGTCGCCGACGACGATGTGCTGATCCCCGTCGCGGGCATCCTCGACATCCTCGACAACTACGCCTTCGTGCGCACCTCCGGCTACCTGCCCGGGCCCAACGACGTGTACGTCTCCCTCGCCCAGGTCCGCAAGAACGGCATGCGCAAGGGCGACCACGTCACCGGCGCGGTCCGCCAGCCCCGGGACGGCGAGCGGCGCGAGAAGTTCAACGCGCTGGTGCGGCTGGACTCCGTCAACGGCATGGCCGCCGAACACGGCCGCGCCCGCGCCGAGTTCAACAAGCTGACCCCGCTCTACCCGCAGGACAGGCTGCGCCTGGAGACCGAGCCCAACCAGCTGATCACCCGGATCATCGATCTGATCTCGCCCATCGGCAAGGGGCAGCGCGGTCTGATCGTGGCCCCGCCGCGCACCGGCAAGACCACGATCATGCAGGCGGTGGCCAACGCCATCACCCGGAACAACCCCGAGTGCCATCTGATGGTCGTGCTCGTCGACGAGCGCCCCGAAGAGGTCACCGACATGCAGCGGGCCGTGAAGGGCGAGGTCATCTCCTCGACCTTCGACCGCCCCGCCGAGGACCACACCACCCTCGCCGAGCTCGCCATCGAGCGCGCCAAGCGGCTGGTGGAGCTGGGGCACGACGTGGTGGTGCTGCTCGACAACATCACCCGTCTGGGCCGTGCCTACAACCAGGCGGCGCCCGCCTCCGGCCGCATCCTGTCCGGTGGTGTCGACTCCGCGGCGCTGTACCCGCCGAAGAAGTTCTTCGGCGCGGCCCGCAACATCGAGGACGGCGGCTCGCTGACCATCCTGGCCACCGCGCTGGTCGAGACCGGCTCGCGGATGGACGAGGTGATCTTCGAGGAGTTCAAGGGCACCGGCAACATGGAGCTCAAGCTCGACCGCAGGCTCTCCGACAAGCGGATCTTCCCGGCGGTGGACGTGGACGCGTCCGGCACCCGCAAGGAGGACCTGCTGATGGGCAGCGACGAGCTGGCCATCGTGTGGAAGCTGCGCCGGGTGCTGCACGCCCTGGACTCCCAGTCCGGCGTGGAACTGCTGCTGGACAAGATGAAGCAGACCAAGTCCAACGCCGAGTTCCTGCTCCAGATCCAGAAGACGACCCCGACCCCCAACGGTCAGGACTGACCCGGATCCGGATCCCCCGTGTAAGGGCCGCATCACCCATTGTGGTGATGCGGCCCTCGCCGTATCGGGTGAAACTGGGGCAATGGCGGATGACTCCGCGGATGACGCTCTGCCGCCCGGCGCGTCGGCCCTGACCGCACGTACGCGCCGCGGGCGCCGCAGGCTGCGCGTCGCCGCCCTCACCACCGCCGCGGCGCTCACCGTGACCGCCGCGGCGGGGGTCGCCCTGTACGTGAAGTTCGACGGCAACATCGCCGGCCTCGACATCGACTCCGCACTGGGCGGGGACCGGCCCGAGGACGCCCCGCACGGCTCCCTGGACATCCTCGTCCTGGGCTCGGACTCCCGGGCGGGCGGGAACGGCGTCTACGGCTCCGAGGACGGTGCCCGCGCCGACACCGCGATGATCGTGCACATCAACGAGGAGCACGACGCCGCCACCCTGGTGTCCATCCCCCGCGACACCCTGGTCACCCGCCCCGCCTGCGACCGGGCCGACGGCACCGCCGCCCCCGAGGCCCCGCGCACCATGTACAACGAGGCGTACGAGATCGGCGGGCCCGCCTGCGCCGTCAAGACCACCGAGTCGCTGACCGGCATCAGGATGGACCACTACATCGAGATCGACTTCAAGGGCTTCGAGAAGATCATCGACACCCTGGGTGGCGTCGAAATCACCACCCGCGAGGATCTGCGCGACCCCGACAGCCGTCTCGACCTCGCCGCCGGCACCCACACCCTGGACGGGGCGCAGGCCCTGGCCCTGGTCCGCACCCGGCACGCCATCGGCGACGGCAGCGACCTGGGACGCATCCGGCTCCAGCACACCTTTGTCCGCGCCCTGGCCGAACAGGTGGGCAGCATCGGCCTGTTCGGCAACCCGAAGAAGCTGTACGACCTGGCCGACGCCGCCACCTCCTCCCTCACCACCGACTCCGCCCTGGCCTCCGTCTCCGAGCTGACCGGCCTGGCCCGTACCCTCAAGAACATCGGGCCCGACCAGCTGGACATGATCACGCTGCCGGTCGCCCACGACGAGCACGATCCCAACCGGGTGGTGCCCCTGTCGCCGCAGAGCGAGCGGCTGTGGGAGGCGCTCAGGCGGGACGAGCCGGTGCCGGAGGCGGCCCGCGAGGGCTCCGCGGCGGAGCGGGAGCAGCCCGGCGCGGAGGTCACCCCGGGGGCGCCGGAGGGCGGGGAATAACGGTCTGGGCACCCTCGTTTTGGACGGAGCGGACAGTGCTGGCAGACTGAACCGCTGGCTCCGGTTCACGGCACGCATCGGGCGTGCCGACCCGGCGCCCTCCAGAACGCAAGGAGAGACCATGAAGCGCGACATTCACCCGGAGTACGTCGAGACCCAGGTCAGCTGTACCTGTGGGGCGTCTTTCACCACCCGCAGCACCATGACCGAGGGCAACATCCGTGCCGACGTCTGCTCCGAGTGCCACCCGTTCTACACCGGCAAGCAGAAGATCCTCGACACCGGTGGCCGTGTGGCCCGCTTCGAGGCGCGCTTCGGCAAGAACGCCGGGGCAGCGAAGAAGTAGCCCCACCCCTGGCGCCGGGCCCGGTCACACCCCCTCGCGGAGGCGGCCGGACCGGCGCCTTTCATGTCCCCGCTCCACCCGCTGTCCCCCGGTCCCATCCTTCTCCCAGGAGTACACGATGTTCGAGGCGGTCGAGGAACTGATCGGCGAGCACGCCGACCTCGAACGGCGGCTCGCCGACCCCGCGGTGCACGCCGACCAGGCCACCGCGCGCAAGCTGAGCAAGCGGTACGCCGAGCTGACGCCGATCATCGCCGCGTACCACTCCTGGAAGCAGTACGGCGAGGACATCGAGACCGCCCGGGAACTCGCCCAGGAGGATCCCGAGTTCGCCGCCGAGGTCAAGGAGCTGACCGCCGCCCGCGAGGCCGTCACCGAACGGCTGCGGCTGCTGCTGGTGCCCCGCGACCCCAGCGACGACAAGGACGTCATCCTGGAGATCAAGGCGGGTGAGGGTGGCGACGAGTCGGCCCTGTTCGCCGGCGATCTGCTGCGCATGTATCTGCGCTACGCCGAGCGCCTGGGCTGGAAGACCGAGCTGATCGACGCCAACGAGTCCGACCTCGGCGGCTACAAGGACGTCTCGGTCGCCGTCAAGACCAAGGGCAACGCCGAGCCCGGCACCGGCGTGTGGGCCCGCCTGAAGTACGAGGGCGGGGTGCACCGCGTGCAGCGGGTGCCCGCCACCGAGTCCCAGGGCCGCATCCACACCTCGGCGGCCGGGGTGCTGGTGCTGCCCGAGGCCGAGGACGTCGAGGTGGAGATCAACCCCAACGAGCTGCGGATCGACGTCTACCGCTCCTCGGGGCCCGGCGGGCAGTCCGTCAACACCACGGACTCCGCGGTGCGCATCACGCACCTGCCCACCGGCATCGTCGTCTCCTGCCAGAACGAGAAGAGCCAGCTGCAGAACAAGGACCAGGCGCTGCGCATCCTGCGCGCCAGGCTGCTGGCCGCCGCCCAGGAGGAGGCCGACAAGGAGGCCTCGGACGCCCGGCGCAGCCAGGTGCGCACCGTGGACCGTTCCGAGCGGGTACGCACCTACAACTTCCCCGAGAACCGCATCTCCGACCACCGCGTGGGCTTCAAGGCGTACAACCTCGACCAGGTCCTGGACGGCGAGCTCGACGCCGTCATCCAGGCCTGCGTCGATGCCGACTCCGCCGCCAAGCTCGCGGCGGCGCAGTGATCGTAGGGTGGGGAACGTGACGTCATCATCCGGGTCATCCGCCACCGGGCCTTCCTCGTACCCCCGTTCCCTGCTGCTCGCCGAGGTGGCCCGCGCCACCCAGCGGCTGGCGGACGCCGGGGTGCCCTCACCACGCTTCGACGCCGAGGAACTGGCGGCGTACGTGCACGGTACCGAGCGTCCCCGGCTGCACCTGGTCGCGGACGCCGAGTTCGACGCCCGCTACTGGGAGGCGATCGCCCGCCGCGAGGCGCGCGAGCCGCTCCAGCACATCACCGGGCGGGCGTTCTTCCGGTACCTGGAACTCCAGGTGGGGCCCGGGGTGTTCGTGCCGCGTCCGGAGACCGAGTCGGTGGTGGGCTGGGCGATAGACGCGGTACGGGCCATGGATGTCGCCGAGCCGCTGATCGTCGATCTGTGCACCGGTTCCGGCGCGATCGCGCTGGCGCTGGCGCAGGAGGTGCCGCGCTCCCGGGTGCACGGTGTGGAGCTGGACGAACGGGCCCTGCAGTACGCGCGGCGCAACGCCGAGGGGTCCCGGGTCGTCCTGCACCAGGGGGACGCCCTGAGCGCCCTGCCGCAGCTCGGCGGGCAGGTCGATCTGGTGATCTCCAACCCTCCCTACATCCCGCTCACCGAGTGGGAGCACGTGGCGCCCGAGGCGCGCGACCACGACCCGCAGCTGGCGCTGTTCTCCGGCGAGGACGGCCTGGACACCATCAGGGGCCTGGAGCGCACCGCGCACCGGCTGCTGCGGCCGGGCGGCATCGTGGTCATCGAGCACGCCGACAGCCAGGGCGGTCAGGTGCCGTGGATCTTCACCGAGGACCGCGGCTGGGCGGACGCCGCCGACCATCCCGATCTCAACAACAGGCCGCGGTTCGCCACCGCCCGCAGGGTCAATCGATGACCGAGGAGGACGTTCACTGATGGCACGGCGATACGACTGCACGGACGTGGTCGACCGCAAGCACGGGCTGCGCGAGGCGGCGTCCGCCGTACGGCGCGGCGATCTCGTCGTCCTGCCGACGGACACGGTGTACGGCATCGGCGCGGACGCGTTCAGCACCACCGCGGTGGGCGATCTGCTGGAGGCCAAGGGCCGTGGCCGCGGGGTGCCCTCCCCGGTGCTGGTCGGCTCCCCGAACACGCTGCACGGCCTGGTCACGGACTTCTCCGAGCAGGCGTGGGAGCTGGTGGACGCCTTCTGGCCGGGCGCGCTGACCATCGTGGCCCGCCACCAGCCGTCCCTCACCTGGGACCTGGGGGAGACCCGCGGGACCGTGGCGGTGCGGATGCCGCTGCACCCGGTCGCCCTCGAACTGCTCAAGGACTTCGGCCCGATGGCGGTCTCCTCCGCCAATCTCACCGGCCACCCCGCGCCCCAGAACTGCGACGCCGCCCAGGAGATGCTGGGCGACTCGGTCGCGGTCTATCTGGACGGCGGCCCGACGCCCGACATCGTGCCCTCGTCGATCATCGATGTCACCCGGCCGGTTCCCCGGCTGCTGCGCGCCGGTGCGGTGAGCGAGGAGGAACTGCGCAAAGTCGTGCCCGACCTGGAGATCTCCCATTGACCGCGCTTGCGGACAGTGGCATACGGCAGCCGGAGCCGACCGAGCCGGCCGGCGTGGTCCGCCCGGTCTTCCGGATACTGCATGTCAGTACGGGGAATGTGTGCCGCTCACCGATCACCGAACGCCTCACCCGGCAGGCGCTCGACCAGCGCCTGGGCGGGTTCGGCGACGCCCTGGTGGTGGAGAGCGCGGGCACGTGGGGGCACGAGGGTGCCCCGATGGAGGAGCACGCCGCGCAGGTCCTGTCCGAGTACGGGGCGGACGCCGCGGGGTTCTTCGGCCGCGAGCTGCTGGACGAACACGTCATCCACGCCGATCTGGTGCTGACCGCCACCCGTGATCACCGGCAGCAGGTGATCGCCATGGGGCACTCGGCGGGCCTGCGGACCTTCACGCTGAAGGAGTTCACCCGGCTGGTGCGGGCGATCGACGTCAGCACGCTGCCCGCCGGGGGTTCGCCGGAGGCGCTGGTGCACCGTGCGCGCGCGCTGTCCAGCGCGGCGGCGGCGCTGCGCGGCTGGCTGCTGGCGCCGACGGCGGAGGCGGACGAGGTGCAGGATCCTTATGGCGCCCCGATCCCGTACTTCCGTAGCATCGGCGAGGAGATCCGGGCCGCGCTGGATCCGGTGGTCACCGCGCTGACCGGGGTCCCGGCTCCGTAGGGGGTGCCCTGAGCGCCTGAGGAGGTCAGCGGGCATGAGAAGGTATGGCGCTGAGGACCGGCGAGACTTCTGGGGCAGCCTGTGCGTGAATATCTCCTGACGCTCTGTGTCGCGGCTGCGGTCACGTATCTGCTGACCGGACCGGTACGGAAGTTCGCCATCGCGGCGGGGGCGATGCCCGAGGTGCGCGCCCGTGACGTGCACCGGGAGCCGACGCCGCGGCTCGGCGGCATCGCGATGTTCGGCGGGCTGTGCGCGGGGCTGCTGGTGGCCTCCCAGCTCTCCAACACCTCCGAGGTGTTCCGGCTGTCGGACGAGCCGCGGGCGCTGCTGTCCGCGGCGGCGCTGATCTGGCTGCTGGGGGTGCTGGACGACAAGTGGGGCGTGGACGCCCTGGTCAAGCTGGGCGTGCAGATGGTCGCGGCCGGCGTGATGGTCCTGCAGGGGCTGACGATCCTGTGGCTGCCGGTGCCGGGCGTCGGGGTGGTGGCGCTGACCCCGTTGCAGGGCACGCTGCTGACCGTGGCGCTGGTGGTGGTGACCATCAACGCGGTGAACTTCGTGGACGGCCTGGACGGTCTCGCGGCGGGCATGGTGTGCATCGCGGCGGCGGCGTTCTTCCTGTACGCCTACCGGGTCTGGTACGGCTACGCGATCGAGGCGGCGGCGCCCGCCACGCTGTTCGCGGCGGTGCTGATGGGCATGTGCCTGGGGTTCCTGCCGCACAATCTCCATCCGGCGCGGATCTTCATGGGCGACTCCGGGTCGATGCTGCTGGGGCTGATCCTGGCGGCCGGCGCGGTCTCCATCACCGGCCAGGTGGACCCGGACGCGATGAAGCTGTTCACCGGCTCGGTGCGCGGCGCGGTCCACGAGATGGTGCCGGTCTACATCCCGCTGCTGCTGCCGTTGACGATCATCGCGGTGCCGTTCGCGGACCTGGTGCTGGCGATCGTGCGCCGCACCTGGAACGGGCATTCGCCGTTCGCCGCCGACCGGGGGCATCTGCACCACCGGCTGCTGGAGATCGGCCACTCGCACCGCCGCGCGGTGCTGGTCATGTACTTCTGGTCGGGCCTGATCGCCTTCGGCGTGGTGGGGTTCTCGGTGCAGGGGGTCGGCGCGTGGATCGTGCCGGGTGTGGTGGGGCTGAGCGCGCTCGGGCTGATCGTGCTGCTGCTGCCCCGGTTCCCGCTCAAGCCGCCCGCGCGGTGGCGGCGTCCGGAGCCGGCGGGTGCTCTCTCACCGGCCCCCCGGGGCGGCGAGGGCGACGCCGGTGCCGCGGTGGGGGGCCCTGAGGCGCCGGGCACGGAACCGGCCGGCGAGGGCTCCGCAGTGGCCACCGCGACCCGTGAGCACGGTCTGAACGGGGCCACCGCGGTGGGCGAGCGGCAGCGTTTCGCGCTGCGCCGCAAGATCGATACCAGGTTTTGACCCCACACAGACGCAGTCAAGTGACGGGCGCCCGATTCACCCACTTGTGTGAGGCCCTACACACGAAATGAGTAAAGACCTCATCAAAAAGTTTGTGATAGCGTTCACGAGTACTCGGCCCGAACACTCCGTGTCCGGGACGGGTCGTTCGCTCACTCGTCAATGACGACAGTCCCTGAAGCCCCCGCCGGAGAACATTTCCATGCAGTCCAACGACGCCCGGATACTCCGAGGCGCCGCGGTTCCCACTGCCGTGGCCGGAGTACTGGCCACCGCGACAGGAGCCTTTCTCTCAGGGGCGGAGGGCGCGTACAGCGTCGCCCTGGGGGTCTTCATCGCCGCCGCCTTCTTCGCTCTGGGGCTGCTGGCCCTGGGCTATGTCAACCACCGCTGGCCCGAGTTGTTCTTCGGCGCCGCCATGGTGATATACACCTCGCAGATGGGCGTGCTGTTCGTGGTGCTCATACTGCTCCGGGACGCGGCCTTCCTGCACGGGCGGGCCTTCGCGGCGGGAGTGCTGGTCGGAACGGCCGTGTGGCTGGCCGGGCAGGTGCGCGCGCACATGAATCTCAAGATCCTTTATGTGGTACCGGAATCCTCCTCGTCGTCATCCGGCGGTCCGATGTGATCTCCGGTGCCGTACGGCAGTCCGGTCAAACCGGGGGCGGCATACGGGCTGTCATCGTGGACTGCTATCGTCCCTCGCCGAGAGCTGAGTGGATCGCGGTGTACCGGCTGTGCGGGACAGCCGAGCACTTCGCCCTGAATCCCGCCGGACCGCGCGGACCCCGCCGGACCGGTCTCTCTCCCGTCCCCACCAGTCCAGTGCCGTCCTGTGGCCTGCGGTCACGCCGACACACCGAGGTTGCCGTATCCATGCGTCACGCCGAAGGAGCTCACGGTGATGAATGACCAGGTGCTCGCCTTCGAGACCGACTGTCACCTTTTCCAGGAATGCGGCTTCCCCGCTCCGTCCGTGTGGTCGTTCATCTTCGATCCGCTCTTCAGCGTCGGGCCGATCGAATTCAACAAGGCCATGCTGCTCGCGCTGCTCGGCACCGTGGCGATCCTCTCCTTCTTCTGGGCGGCGTTCGCCCGGCCGAAGGTCGTGCCCGGCAAGCTGCAGATGGTGGCGGAGGCGGGGTACGACTTCGTCCGCAAGGGCGTCGCCCGCGAGATCATGGGCAAGAAGGGCGAACCGTACGTCCCGCTGCTCGTCTCGCTGTTCTTCTTCGTCTGGGTCATGAACCTGTGGGCGGTCGTGCCGCTCGCGCAGTTCCCGGTGACCTCGGCCATCGCGTTCCCCGCCGGTCTCGCCGTCGTGGTGTGGGTCACCTACATGACGGTGACCTTCAAGACGAACGGTTTCGTCGGCGGCCTGCGCAATCTGTGTGTGCCCAGTGGGCTGCCCAAGGGGATCTACGTGATCCTCACGCCCATTGAGTTCATCTCCAACGTCTTTCTGCGGCCCTTCACGATGGCGGTCCGGCTCTTCGCGAACATGTTCGCGGGCCACCTGCTGCTGCTGCTGTTCATCATCGGCACCTGGTACACGCTGGGCACCGTCGTCGGCACGTTCTACTCGATCACGTCGTTCGCCCTGGCGCTGGTCCTCACGGTCTTCGAGATGTTCATCCAGGCCCTGCAGGCCTACGTGTTCGTCGTGCTGACCGCCACCTACCTCTCCCAGGCGCTCGAAGAAGCGCACTGAGAGCACACAGACCCTCACGACCGACCGCATGACACCGGTGGACACACCTCCGCCGGCCCACCACAGAGAAGGAACCAACGGACATGTCCGCAGCTTTCGACACCCTCGCCGCCGTCAACGGCAACATCAACACCATCGGCTTCGGTATCGCGGCGATCGGCCCCGGTGTCGGCGTCGGTATCGTCTTCGGTAACGGTGTCCAGGCGATCGCCCGCCAGCCCGAGGCCGCCGGCCTCATCCGGCAGAACATGCTGCTGGGCTTCGCCGTCATCGAGGCGCTGGCGCTGATGGGCTTCGTGCTGGCGTTCGCCCTCAGCTGAGCGTCCCATCGAAGCCCTTACCGACGAGAGGTCCACAATCATGATCGACATGGCTGCCGAGGGGCCCCAGAGCCCCTTGCTGCCGGTGTGGCCCGAGGTCTTCATCGGACTGTTCTGCTTCGGCATCATCTTCTTCGCCTTCTACAAGAAGCTCCTCCCCTCCATCAACAAGGTGCTGGACGAGCGTCGCGAGGCGATTGAAGGCGGTATGGAGAAGGCCGAGGCCACCCAGGCCGAGGCCCGCCAGACGCTGGAGAGCTACAAGGAGCAGCTGGCCGAGGCGCGTCACGACGCCGCCCGGCTGCGCCAGGAGGCCAAGGAGCAGGGCGCCGCGCTCATCGCCGAGATGCGCGAGGAGGGCCAGCGCCAGCGCGAGGAGATCATCGCCGCGGGTCACGCCCAGATCGCGGCGGACCGCAAGCAGGCCTCCGAGCTGCTGCGCCAAGATGTCGGACGGCTCGCGACCGAGCTGGCCGGCCGGCTGGTCGGCGAGGCGCTGGAGGACAACGCCCGGCAGAGCCGTACCATCGACCGCTTCCTGGAGGAGCTGGAGGGCAAGGCCGCCGAGGCTCCCTCCGGTGACGCCGCCGGAGCCGCGCGGTGATCGGCGCCAGCCGGGAGGCCCTGGAGGGCGGCCGGGAGCGGCTGAACGTACTGACCGACAGTACGGCCACCGATCCCGCCGCCCTGGCCGAAGACCTGGCCGCCGTCACCGTACTGCTGAACCGCGAGGTCTCCCTGCGCCGTGTCCTCACCGACCCGGCCCAGCCGGGCGAGGGCAAGGCCGACCTGGTGACCCGCCTGCTGAGCGGACAGGTCGGCGGCCCCACCGTCGACCTGGTGTCCGGCCTGGTGCGGTCCCGCTGGTCCGCCTCCCGGGACCTGGTGGACGCGGTCGAGGAGCTGGCGGACTCCGCCGACCTCATCGCGGCCGACCGGGCGGGCACCCTGGACACGGTCGAGGACGAGCTCTTCCGGTTCAGCCGGATCCTGTCCGGCTCCCCGGAGCTGCGCGCCGCGATCAGCACGAAGGACGAGCGGTCCCTGACGGCCAAGAAGGAGCTGGTGCGCCGGCTGCTGGGCGGCCGGACCGACCAGGTCACCGAGCGGCTGATCATCCGCCTCGTGGAACATCCGCGGGGACGTAGCCTGGACCAGGGGCTGGAGGCGCTGTACACGCTCGCCGCCGCCCGCCGCAACCGTTCGGTCGCGGTCGTCACCTCGGCGGTGCCGCTGAGCGACGCCCAGCGGGACCGGCTCGGCCGGGCCCTGGCGAAGCTGTACGGACGCGAGGTCCAGCTGAACCTCGATGTCGACCCGGCGGTCCTCGGCGGGATCTCGATCCGGATCGGGGACGAGGCCATCCAGGGCACCGTCGCCGACCGTCTGGACGAGGTCACCCGGCGGCTGGGCGGCTGACTCCGCCGCGGGCGCCCCGCGCCCGTGGCACACCACCAACTCAAGAAGCATGACGAGCGGCCCGAGTTGGGCCGTAGCGCACGAACTTACGGGCCCAACAAGGAGAGCAGGGAACCCAGATGGCGGAGCTCACGATCCGGCCGGATGAGATCCGGAGCGCACTGGAGGATTTCGTCCAGTCGTACACCCCGGACGCGGCCTCGCGGGAAGAGGTCGGGACGGTCAGCGTTGCCGGTGACGGCATCGCGAAGGTCGAGGGCCTCCCCTCGGCCATGGCGAACGAACTGCTGGAGTTCGAGGACGGCACCCTCGGCCTCGCCCTCAACCTTGAGGAGCGGGAGATCGGCGCCGTCGTCCTCGGCGAGTTCAGTGGCATCGAGGAGGGTCAGCCGGTGCGCCGCACCGGTGAGGTGCTCTCCGTCGCCGTCGGCGAGGGCTACCTGGGCCGGGTCGTCGACCCGCTGGGCAACGCCATCGACGGCCTCGGCGAGATCGAGACCTCGGGCCGCCGTGCCCTGGAACTGCGGGCGCCCGACGTCATGCAGCGCAAGTCGGTGCACGAGCCCATGGAGACCGGCTACAAGGCCGTCGACACCATGACTCCGATCGGCCGCGGCCAGCGTCAGCTGATCATCGGCGACCGGCAGACCGGCAAGACCGCCCTCGCGGTCGACACGATCATCAACCAGCGCGACAACTGGCGCTCGGGCGACCCGAAGAAGCAGGTCCGCTGCATCTACGTCGCCATCGGCCAGAAGGGCTCCACCATCGCGTCCGTGCGCGGCGCCCTGGAGGAGGCCGGCGCGCTGGAGTACACGACGATCGTCGCCGCTCCCGCGTCCGACCCGGCCGGCTTCAAGTACATCGCCCCCTACACCGGCTCGGCCATCGGCCAGCACTGGATGTACGAGGGCAAGCACGTCCTGATCATCTTCGACGACCTGTCGAAGCAGGCCGACGCCTACCGCGCCGTCTCGCTGCTGCTGCGCCGCCCGCCGGGGCGCGAGGCGTACCCCGGTGACGTCTTCTACCTGCACTCCCGGCTGCTGGAGCGCTGCGCCAAGCTGTCCGACGAGATGGGCTCCGGCTCCATGACCGGCCTGCCGATCGTGGAGACCAAGGCGAACGACGTGTCGGCGTTCATCCCGACCAACGTCATCTCCATCACCGACGGCCAGTGCTTCCTGGAGTCCGACCTGTTCAACGCGGGCCAGCGGCCGGCGCTGAACGTGGGTATCTCCGTCTCCCGTGTCGGTGGCTCCGCGCAGCACAAGGCGATCCGCCAGGTCACCGGTTCGCTCCGGGTGGACCTCGCGCAGTACCGCGAGCTGGAGGCGTTCGCCGCCTTCGGTTCCGACCTGGACGCGGCCTCCAAGGCCTCCCTGGAGCGCGGCAAGCGCATGGTCGAGCTGATCAAGCAGGAGCAGTACAACCCGTACCCGACCGAGCACCAGGTCGTCTCCATCTGGTCCGGCACCAACGGTCTGATGGACGACATCCCGGTGGAGGACATCCGCCGTTTCGAGCGTGAGCTGCTGGACTGGCTCGGCCGCGAGAAGAAGGACCTGCTGACCTCCATCCGTGAGGGCGGCAAGATGAGCAAGGACACGCTCCAGGCCATCGCCGGCGCCGTGTCCACCTTCAAGCAGCAGTTCGAGACCTCGGGCGGCAAGCTGCTGGGCGAGGGCTGATCATGGGCGCTCAGATTCGTGTCCTCAAGCGCCGGATCAAGTCCGTCACCGCCACCAAGAAGATCACCCGGGCGATGGAGATGATCGCCGCCTCGCGCATCGTCAAGGCGCAGCGCAAGGTGGCGGCGTCCGCGCCGTACGCCGACGAGCTGACCAACGCGGTCACCGCCGTGGCGCACAGCTCGGACGTCAAGCACCCGCTGACGACCGAGGTGGAGCGCCCGCGACGGGCCGCGGTCCTGCTGATCACCAGCGACCGCGGTCTGGCAGGCGGATACTCCTCGAACGCCATCAAGGCCGGGGAGCATCTGACCAGCGAACTGGTGAGTGAGGGCAAGGAGGTCGACACGTACATCGTCGGCCGCAAGGGTGTGGCGTACTACGGATTCCGGGAGCGGGCCATCACCGACTCCTGGACCGGCTTCACCGACAGCCCGACGTACGCCGACGCCAAGATGATCGCGGAGCCGCTCATCGAGGCCATCGAGCGGGACACCGACAAGGGTGGGGTCGACGAGCTGCACATCGTCTTCACCGAGTTCGTGTCGATGATGACGCAGACCCCCGTGGAGCGGCGGATGCTTCCGCTGACCTTCGAGAAGTCCGCGGAGGAGTCCGCGGCGGTCTTCGCCAAGGGCGCGCAGGCGCACGCCCTGTACGACTTCGAGCCCACGGCCGAGAAGGTGCTTGACGCCCTTCTCCCGCGGTACGTCGAGAGCCGTATCTACAACGCCCTCCTCCAGGCCGCCGCGTCCAAGCACGCGGCGACCCGGCGGGCGATGAAGTCAGCGACCGACAACGCGGAGGAGCTCATCAAGTCGCTGTCGCGGCTTGCCAACGCGGCCCGTCAGGCCGAAATCACCCAGGAAATCACCGAGATCGTCGGTGGCGCGAGCGCCTTGGCCGACGCGACCGCGGGAAGTGACCGATAATCATGACTACTGCTGCTGAGGCGGCCCCCCAGCAGGGCACCGCCACGGGACGGGTCGCACGGGTCATCGGCCCGGTCGTCGACGTGGAGTTCCCCGTCGACGCGATTCCCGACATCTACAACGCGCTGACCGTCGAGGTCGACGACCCCGCGATCAAGGGCACCACCAACACCCTCACCCTCGAGGTCGCCCAGCACCTCGGTGAGGGCATGGTGCGCACCATCGCGCTCGGCCCGGCCGACGGTCTGGTCCGCCAGTCCCCGGTGACCAACACCGGCAAGGGCATCACCGTGCCCGTCGGTGAGGTCACCAAGGGCCGGGTGTTCAACACCCTGGGCCACATCCTGAACGAGCCCGAGGCCGAGGCCGAGGTCACCGACCGGTGGGAGATCCACCGCAAGGCGCCGGCGTTCGACCAGCTCGAGTCGAAGACCGAGATGTTCGAGACGGGCCTGAAGGTCGTCGACCTGCTGACCCCGTACGTCAAGGGCGGCAAGATCGGTCTGTTCGGTGGTGCCGGTGTCGGCAAGACCGTGCTGATCCAGGAAATGATCATGCGTGTGGCGAAGCTGCACGAGGGCGTTTCCGTGTTCGCCGGTGTCGGTGAGCGTACCCGTGAGGGCAACGACCTCATCGAGGAAATGGCCGACTCGGGCGTGCTGCCGCAGACCGCGCTGGTCTTCGGTCAGATGGACGAGCCGCCGGGGACCCGGCTGCGGGTCGCGCTGGCCGGTCTGACCATGGCGGAGTACTTCCGCGATGTGCAGAAGCAGGACGTGCTGTTCTTCATCGACAACATCTTCCGCTTCACCCAGGCCGGTTCCGAGGTGTCCACCCTGCTGGGCCGGATGCCGTCGGCCGTGGGTTACCAGCCGAACCTGGCGGACGAGATGGGTGTGCTCCAGGAGCGCATCACCTCGACCCGTGGTCACTCCATCACCTCGATGCAGGCGATCTACGTGCCCGCGGACGACCTGACGGACCCAGCGCCGGCCACCACCTTCGCCCACCTGGACGCCACCACGGTGCTGTCCCGGCCCATTTCCGAGAAGGGCATCTACCCGGCGGTGGACCCGCTGGACTCGACGTCCCGGATTCTGGACCCGCGCTACATCTCGCAGGACCACTACGACACCGCCATGCGGGTCAAGGGGATCCTCCAGAAGTACAAGGACCTCCAGGACATCATCGCCATTCTCGGTATGGACGAGCTGGGCGAGGAGGACAAGCTCACCGTCAGCCGCGCGCGGCGGATCGAGCGCTTCCTGTCGCAGAACACCCACGCGGCGAAGCAGTTCACCGGCATGGACGGGTCGGACGTCTCGCTGGACGAGTCGATCGCCGCGTTCAACGGCATCGCCGACGGTGACTACGACCACTTCCCCGAGCAGGCGTTCTTCATGTGCGGTGGGCTGGACGACCTGAAGGCGAAGGCCAAGGAGCTGGGCGTCTCCTGATTGGTACGCCCGTGGTGCGCACGGAGGCGGGGGGTGCCCCCGCCTCCGGTGCACCGGCCATCTATTCTTCACATATCCAGGGGATGAGGAGCCATCGTGGCTGAGCTGCACGTCGAGTTGGTCGCCGCGGACCGCAAGGTCTGGTCGGGCGAGGCCAGCCTGGTCGTCGCGCGCACCACTTCGGGTGACATCGGGATCATGCCCGGGCATCAGCCGGTGCTCAGTGTGCTGCAAACGGGCCCGGTGACCATCCGTACCACGGGTGAGAGCGGGACCGGCACGGTCGTCGCGGCGGTGCACGGCGGATTCCTGTCGTACACCGACGGTAAGCTGTCGCTGCTCGCGGAGATCGCCGAGCTTGCGGACGAGATCGACGTCGAGCGTGCGGAGCGTTCCCTGGAGCAGGCCAAGGCGGACGCGGACGCCGCCGCCGAACGGCGCGCGGATGTCCGGTTGCGCGCCGTCGCGGCGGGGCGCTGATCCGCACGACGGACACACAACGGGGCGAGGAGGTCGGTTGAGATGGTCCTCGCGTTGGTTGTGGTCGGCGCCGTGCTGGCGCTGGTTGTGCTGGGACTGCTCGGTTTCGGGGTGCGCAGGCGGCTGATTCAGCGGCTGGGCGGCACCTTCGACTGTTCGGCGCGCTTCCGGGCGCCGAAACCGGGCCAGTCCCTGGGCAAGGGCTGGATTTATGGGGTCGCACGCTACAACGGAGACCGGGTCGAGTGGTTCCGGGTCTTCTCGTACGCGGTGCGGCCCCGTCGTGCTCTGCAGCGCGACCGCATCCAGGTGCGGGAGCGGCGCGAGCCGCAGGGCGAGGAAGAGCTGGCGCTGCTGTCCGGCGCCGTGGTGCTCTCCTGCCGGCACGACGGGGACGATGTCGAGCTGGCGATGAGCGAGGACGCGCTGACCGGCTTCCTCGCCTGGCTGGAGGCGGCACCGCCCGGCCAGCGGGTGAACGTGGCCTAGAAACGGAATGAGCGGCCGGGGGAACGGAGATCCGTTCCCCCGGCCGCTTTGTGCGCCCGTCGTGCCGGTGGGTCAGTTCAGGCCGGTGTGGATGGCGTCGACCAGCGCGCCGTCCGCGGAGTCACCGGAGAACTCCCAGAAGAACGCGCCGCCCAGGCCCTGGTCCTTGGCCCAGCCCATCTTGTCGATGACGGTCTGCGGGGTGTCGTAGCTCCACCACTGGCTGCCGCAGTGCGCGTACGCGGTGCCGGCGATCGTACCGGTGGCGGGGCAGTTGGCGGCGAGCACCTTGTAGTCCTCGATGCCGGCCTCGTAGGTGCCGGGTGCGGCGCCGGTGGCGGTGCCGCCGGGCGCGGCCTGGCTCACGCCGGTCCAGCCGCGGCCGTAGAAGCCGATGCCCAGCAGCAGTTTCTCGCTGGGCACGCCCTCCGCCTTGAGCTTGGTGATGGCGGCCGCGCTGTTGAAGCCGTCCTGCGGGATGCCGTCGTAGCTCTCCAGCGGGGAGTGCGGGGCGGTGGGTCCGCTCGCCTCCCAGGCGCCGAAGAAGTCGTAGGTCATGACGGCCAGGTAGTCGGCGTACTCGGCGCCGGTGGCGTAGTCGGCGGCGTCGATCTTGCCGCCGTCGGAGGCGTCCGCGGTGATGGCGGCGGTGACCAGCTGGTCGCCGAAGACTCCGCGGAAGGTCCGCATCATGTCGCCGAAGGCGGTCGGGCCGCTGGTGTCGCAGCTGTCACCGCAGGCGTTGGGGTACTCCCAGTCCAGGTCGATGCCGTCGAAGACACCTTCCCAGCGGGGGTCGTTGACCAGGTTGTAGCAGGACTGGGCGAACCGCTCGGGGTTCTGCATGGCCTCGCCGAAGCCCTTGGACCAGGTCCAGCCGCCGAAGGACCACAGGACCTTGAGATCCGGGTTGATCTCCTTGAGCTGGCGCAGCTGGTTGAAGTTGCCGCGCAGCGCGCCGGTCTCCCAGGTGTCCGCCTCGCCGGAGACGGACTCGGCGGCGCTGTAGGCGCGGTCGTAGGCGGCGTAGGAGTCGCCGATCGTACATTCGCCGTTCTGCACGTTGCCGAAGGCGTAGTTGATGTGGGTGATCTTGTCGGCCGAGCCGGAGTCCACGATGTTCTTGACGTGGTAGTTGCGGTTGTAGACGCCCCACTCGGCGAAGTAGCCGAGCTTGACGTCACCGGCCGCGGTGGTGGCGGCGACGGGGGTGGGGGTCTTCTCCTCCTCCGCCTGGGAGGTAGAGGCGAAGGCCAGCATGCCTCCCAGGGGGAGGGTGAGTGCCGCCGTGATGGCGACGACCTTGCGCTTGGTGCTGCTCAGGGTGCGGTGTAGCCCCTTGCTCACGGGTCGCTCCTTGGTCGCGGAGAGGTGGGGGGAACTGAGCAGGGAGCGTAGAGAGGTCTGGACCAGTGGTCAATGGGGTCCGTACCAAGGAAAGTCTGGCTTGCGGTGCTCTTAAGTCTGCGTTGAGGAGGGCCGGTCGGGGTGTCCGGGTGAGCGAGGACGCGCTGACCGGCTTCCTCGTCCGGCTGGAGGCGGCGCCGTCCGGCCAGCCGGTGAACGTGGTGTGGTTGAGGCCGGGAGGACGGATCACCGTCCTCCCGGCGCGGGTTCATGCTGGGTGCTCGGTGGGTCAGTTGTTCAGAGTGGTGTGGATGGCGTTCACGAGGGCGCCGTCCGCGCTGTCACCGGAGAGCTCCCAGAAGGAGGCCCCGCCCAGGCCCTGGTCCTTGGCCCAGGCCATCTTGGCGGTGACCGTCTGCGGGGTGTCGTAGCTCCACCACTGGCTGCCGCAGTGCGCGTACGCGGTGCCGGCGATCGTACCGGTGGCGGGGCAGTTGGCGGCGAGGACCTTGTAGTCCTCGATGCCGGCCTCGCGCGCACTGGGTGCGGGCCCGGAGGCGGCGCCGCCGGGTGCGGCGTCGCTCACGCCGGTCCAGCCCCGGCCGTGGGAGGCGATGCCGAGCAGCAGCTTCTCGGAGGGCACGCCCTGGGCCTTCAGCTTGCTGATGGCGGCGGCGCCATTGAAGCCGTCCACCGGAATGCCGTCGTAGCTCTCCAGCGGGGAGTGCGGCGCGGTGGGACCGGTGGGGGACCAGTCGCCGAAGTAGTCGTACGTCTTCACGGTGAGGTAGTCGGCGTACTCGGCGCCGGCCGCGTAGTCGGTGGCATCGATCTTGCCGCCGTCGGAGCCGTCGGCGGTGATGGCGGCCGTGACCAGCTGGTCGCCGAAGACGTCGCGGAAGGCGCGCATCATGTCGGCGAAGGCGTCAGGGTCTGACTCGTCGCAGTTGTCACGGCAGGCGTTGGGGAACTCCCAGCCGAGGTCGATGCCGTCGAAGACACCGTCCCAGAACGGGTCGTTGACCAGGTTGTAGCAGGACTGGGCGAACCGCTGCGGGTTCTGCGTGGCCTCGCCGATGTTGTTGGACCAAGTAAAGCCGCCGAAGGACCACAGCACCTTCAGGTCGGGGTTGATCTCCTTGAGCTGGCGCAGCTGGTTGATGTTGCCGCGCAGGGCGCCGGTGTCCTCCTCGCCCGAGACGGACTCGGCGGCGCTGTAGAAGCGTTCGTGGGCGGCGTATTCGTCACCTGTCCTGCATTCGCCGTACCGCACGTAGCCGAAGGCGTAGTTGAGGTGGGTGATCTTGTCGGCCGAGCCGGAGTCCACGATGTTCTTGACGTGGTAGCCGCGGTAGCCGTCCCACTCGGTGAAGTAGCCGACGTTGATGTCGCCGGTCGCGGTGGTGCCGGTGTCGTCCGTGGCGGTGGCGGTGGGGGTGGTGGGATCCTCGCCGGCCTGGGAGGTGGAGGCGAAGGCCAGCATGCCGCCCAGCGGGAGGGTCAGGGCCGCCGTGATGGCGACGACCTTGCGCTTGGTGCTGCTCAGGGTGCGGTGTAACCCCTTGCTCACAGGTCGCTCCTTGAAGGGGGAGAAGTGGGGGGAACTGAGCAGGGAGCGTAGGAAGGTCTGGACCAGTGGTCAAGGGGGACCCGTACCTGACAAAGCCGAGGCTGCGCTGCCCCTAAGTCTGCTAAGTCTGCGTTGAGGTCGGCGGGTTGGGGCCGGGGCGGAGGGCCGCCTCCTGGGCCAGTACGGCGGCCTGCACCCGGCTGCGCAGTCCGAGCTTGCCCAGCAGCCGGCTGACATGGGTCTTCACGGTGGCCTCCGCCATCGCCAGCTCGCCGGCGATCTCGGCGTTGGAGCGTCCGGCGCCGAGCTGGGCGAGCACCTCGCGCTCGCGGGGGGTGAGCGAGGCGAGCGCCGCCGGGTCCACCGAGGACACCGCCGGGGCCCGCGAGGAACGGGCGAACTCGCTGATCAGGCGCCGGGTCACGGCCGGGGCGATCATGCCCTCGCCCGCCCGCACGGTGCGCACCGCCTCGATCAGCGTGGCCGCGTCGCTGTCCTTGAGCAGAAAACCCGCCGCGCCGGCCCGCAGCGCGCCGAAGACGTACGCGTCGAGGTCGAAGGTGGTGAGCACCAGCACGTCCGAGGTGCCCTCGGCGGTGATCTCCCGGGTCGCCGACACCCCGTCCAGGCGCGGCATCTGGATGTCCATCAGCACCACGTCGGGACGCAGTTCGCGGGCCAGGCGGACGGCCTCCACACCGTCCGGCGCCTCACCGACCACCTCGATGTCGGGGGCGGAACGCAGGATGAGCACGAGGCCCAGGCGGACGGCCGCCTGGTCCTCGGCGATGACGACCCGGATGGTCACGCGGTGGTGGTCCCTTCGGTGAGCGGAAGACGGGCCAGCACCTGCCAGCGGTCACCCTCGCCGTGCGGGCCCGCGCTGAACGTGCCGCCCAGCAGGGCCACCCGTTCCCGCATCCCGGTCAGCCCGGCACCCGAACCCGGCGCCCGGGGGCGGGAGGTGTCGTGGCCTGCGGCGGCGTTCGGGCTGGTGACACACACCGTCAGGGACTGTGCGTCGTCCTGGTCGAGCCGGACCCGGACCTCGCCGGGCGTGGCGTGCTTGAGCGCGTTGGTGAGCGACTCCTGGACGATACGGTACGCGGCCAGGTCCACCGGCGCGGGTGGCCGGGGGAGGTGCGCCCGCCGGTCCTCCGCCGTGATGCGCAGCCGGCCGGCGGCGCTGCGGGCGGCGCGGGCGATCAGCGCGTCCAGCGAGTCGAGTCCGGGCAGCGCCTCGGGTGCCGCGTCCGGATCGTCCGCCCGCAGGATGCCGATCAGCCGGCGCATCTCGGCCAGGCCCTGGGTGCTGTTCTCCCGGATGATCGTCAGCGCGTCGCGTCCGGCGTCCGGATCGTCCAGGGTGAGGGCGGCGGTGGAGTGGATGGCGATGGCCGAGAGGTGGTTGGCGACCACGTCGTGCAGTTCACGGGCCATCCGGGCGCGTTCGTCGGTGATGGCCTGCACCCGGTCCATCTCGGCCAGCAGCGCGGTCTGTTCGGCCCGCAGCCGGGCGTGGGCCGCGCTCTCGCGGTGGCCGCGGACGATGGCGGCGGTCCAGGCGGGGGTGGCGGTGACCGCGGCGGCCAGCACCCCCAGCGCCAGCGCCTGCGGGTCGCGCAGCCAGGCCAGGGCGCCCACCGTGACGGCGACGGTGAGGGCGACGCTGCCGCGCAGCACCGTCCGGCTCAGCCGCGGGCCGCCGTACAGCACGGCGGCGTACACCACGTCCGTGAACATCAGCAGCACCGCCAGCAGCCCGCCGGTCAGCGAGTCCCACAGCACGGCGGCGGTGCCGATGCCCAGACACCACCCGGGGGCGCCGCGGCGCAGCAGCTCAGCGCCGCACATGACGAGCAGCCCGATCAGCGCCACCGGCGAGTACGGGCCGACGCTGACCACCGAGAAGACGTCGTACCGGACCCCGGTCAGCCCACCGGCAAGGCCGGCGAGGGCGATACCGATGTCGTAGCGGTGCGGACGGACCAGCGGCAGGGACATGGAACCATCACAGCACGTCCGGTGTCCCGCATCAGGTGTGGTCGGCGCCGCAATCCGGCACACCGCGGCTCCGCGCGGGGTTCGGGCCGGGCTCGCGGCCTCGGTGGTGCCCGGGTCGCCGTGGCTGTGGAGGACGGATTCCGGTCCACCGTCGGCACACTCGTGGTCGCCCTAGCCGTCGATGGACCGGAGGGGGCGACAGGGATTGCCCACGGCGACGACACCGGCGGGAATGTCCTTCGTGACGACCGAACCGGCACCCACGATGCTGTTGTCGCCGACTGTCACGCCGGGGGTGAGGGTGACCGATCCCCCGAGCCATACGTTGTCGCCGATCACGACCGGTTCCGGGAGCTCCCACCCCTCGAGTCGGCGCGTGATGTCCTGGGCGTGGTTGGGGGTGTAAATGCCGCAGCGCGGTCCGATGAGGCAGTCCGCGCCGATCGTGACCTGCCCGCCACCGATGACGAGGAAGTCGGCGTTGAGGAACGTCCGGTCACCGATGACGAGGCGCGTCCCGTAGTCGATGCTGATGGGCGGCCGGAAGTCGATGCCTTCGCCTGCGCCCGGGACGAGCTCGCGGAACAGCCGACGCGCTTCGGCGGGGTCGTCGTAGAAGATCCGGTTGATCCTCGCGCATGTCGAGTGCGCTGCCCACGAGAGCTCCTGGAGCGCCGGGGACGTGCGGTAGCGAATCCAGTCGCCGGCGACCAGGCGCTGTAAGTCCTCATCGGTCGCGAGCAGGGCCGCCATCCTCTCGTCGGCGAGTCCGCCTTCGCGCTGGGTCATGCCCGCCTCCCTATTTGTCAACGCACTTAACATATTGGCGCGGTCTGCTTCCGTCAAGAGGGGGTGCGACATGGTCGACTGCCCCGTGACCTGCGCAGATATGGCGGCTGAGCAGCTGCGGCCCGCTACATCGAAGTGTGTAGCCGGGCGAGGCCGATCTCCTCACGGATGACGACGCGGGGACGGGGCGGCGGGCGGCAGGCTTGAGGGGTACGGAAGGAGCCCCTGTTGTGATCGTGTACCTGATCATCGCTGCCGAGATCGCCTTCTGGGTGGTCCTGGCGGCCGGCCTCGCGGTGCGGTACGGACTGCGCCGGCCCCGCGCGGGCGGGGCGCTGCTGCTGTGCGTGCCGCTGATCGACGTGCTGCTGCTGACGGCCACGGTCCTGGATCTGCGCGGTGGCGCGGAGCCCGCGATGTCGCACGCGCTGGCCGTGCTGTACCTGGGCTTCACGGTGGGCTACGGGCACTATCTGATCCACTGGGCGGACGGCTGGGCCGCGCACCGCTGGGGCGGCGCGCCGCGCCCGGCCAAGCCGCCGCGGTACGGCTGGGCGCGGGCCCGCCACGAGTGGCGGCTGTGGCGGATGACGCTGGTGGGGATGGGCCTCTCGCTGGTGGTGGCGCAGCTGATGCTCTGGCTGATCGACCGGCCGGCGGCGGCGGAACCCCTGCGCGGCGCCCAGTGGGCGGCCGTGCGGATCCTGGGAATCCACGGGATCATCGCGCTCAGCTACACGATCTGGCGCAAGAACCCCCCGGCGCCCGCCCCGGCCGCGGAGCGGCGGGAGACACCGGTGGGCTGAGCACCCGCGCCCCGTCAGGCGCCCGGGAACGGGCGGTCGCGGCGGGCGTCGTGGAGGACCGAGGCCCACCAGTGGAGCTGCTCCAGCATCGTCCGGGCCGCCTCCGCGGGCTCCTTCGGCTCCTTCAGGGTGCCGTCCGCCTCGAACAGCGTGTAGTAGCGCGGGAAGGCGATGTAGTCACGGACGGTGTGGGCGTGCAGTTCGTTGAAGACCTGCCGCAGCTGCTCGATGGCCAGCAGGCCGCCGCTCCCTCCGCTGTAGCCGACGAAGCCGATCGCCTTGCGCTGCCACTCGGTGTAGTGCCAGTCGATCGCGGCCTTGACCGAGGCGGGGAAGCTGCGGTTGTAGTCCGGGGTCACCACGATGAACGCGTCCGCCTCCCGCAGCCGCGCGGTGAGCCCGGCCATGGTGGCCGGGCGTTCCATATCCGGGTCGAGTACCGGGGGGACGGCGGGCAGGGCCAGTGGCAGGGGGTGGTCCGCCAGGTCGACGGTGTCCACCGTGAAGCGGCCGTGGTCCGCGGCCCGCGCGGTGATCCAGTCGGTCACCACCGGAGCGAACCGGCCCTCCCGGACGCTGGCGGTGATCACGGCGAGACGCAGCGGGGTGGTGTGCTGTGAGGTCATGCCCCGACCGTGCCCGCCCGCCGCGCCGCCGGGGAGACCGGGCGGAGACTGGTAGCGACAGGGCCACGATCCGCCCCGCCGCGTGCTGTTACGTTCGCGGGGTGAGCGAGAACGAGCTGGGCCGTTTCCTGCGTGGCCGCCGTGAGGCGGTCACCCCGGCGGAGGCCGGCCTGCCCACCGGGCCCCGGCGGCGTACCCCGGGGCTGCGCCGCTCCGAGCTGGCGATGCTGGCGGGGGTCAGCGTCGAATACGTCACCCGGCTCGAACAGGGCCGTGACCGGCGGCCGTCCGCCTCCGTGCTCTCCGCGCTGGCCGAGGTGCTGGGTCTGGGCATGGCCGAGCGCATCCATCTGTACCGGCTGACCAAGGCGGCCGAGCCCGGGTTCTCCTGCGGCGCCGAATCGACCACGCCGGCCCGCACCGTACGGTCCCCGGTGCGCGCGCTGCTCGATCAGCTGGAGCCGGCGGCGACCGTGCTGGTGAACCGGCTGGGTGAGCTGCTCGCCTGGACGCGGGGGTTCGAGCGGCTGGTCGGGCCGGTGGGGATGCTGGAGGGCTCACCGGCCAGCATGGTGCGCTACGTCTTCGCCGACGAGCGGGCGCGCACCGCGTTCCCGGACTGGGGGCGGGTGGCGGACGATCAGGTGGCGGCGCTCAAGGACGGCCCGTTCCGTGCCGATCCGCATCTGGCGCGGCTGGCCGACGAACTGACGGTAACGGCCGGTGCCGGGTTCACCGAACGCGAGGCGTCGGTGTCCGGTCCGCCGCGCGCCTCCGGGGTGCTGCGGATGGTCCATCCGGGGCTGAGCGGCGAACTGCGGCTCGCGTACGAGACGCTGGAGCTGCCGGTGGACGACGATCAGCGGCTGCTGGTGTATCTGCCGGCCGACGAGGCCACGGCGGCGGGGCTCGCCGCCCTGACCTCGGCGGGGGAGCGGCTGCGGGCCGTGTAGCGGCCGGCAGCCGTGGCGGTTCAGCGGTTCTCGCCCGGCACCCACAGCACGTCGCCCTGCTCCTTGTTGGCCGTCCTGGCGAGGATGAACAGCAGGTCGGAGAGCCGGTTGAGGTAGGTGGCGGTCAGTTCGTTCATCGTGTCGCCGTGCTCGGCCAGCGCCGCCCAGGTGGAGCGCTCGGCGCGGCGTACGACCGTGGTGGCCTGGTGCAGCAGCGCCGCGCCGGGGGTGCCGCCGGGGAGGATGAAGCTGCGCAGCTTCTCCAGCTCGGCGAGGAAGCGGTCGCAGTCCTCCTCCAGCCGGTCGATGTAGCTCTGCCGCACGCGCAGCGGCGGGTGCTCCGGGTTCTCGACGACCGGGGTGCACAGGTCGGCGCCGACGTCGAAGAGATCGTTCTGGACCCGGATCAGCACGGCGCCGACCTCCTCGGGCAGCGCGCCCAGGGCCAGCGCCGTACCGATCACCGCGTTGGCCTCGTTGGCGTCGGCGTAGGCGGCGATCCGCAGATCCGTCTTGGCGGTGCGGCTCATGTCGCCGAGCGCCGTGGTGCCTTTGTCTCCGGTACGGGTGTAGATCCGGGTGAGATTGACCATGCGGCCGAGACTAGCGCTCAGGCGCCGGCCCTGGTGAAGAGGCGGGTGCCGAGGGTGAGGGTGACGGCGGCCAGGGCCAGGGCCACTCCGGTGCCCAGCAGGAGGGTGCCGTCGCCGTAGTTGCCGACGAAGGCGGCACGGACGGCCTCGACCAGGTAGCGGAACGGCACGAAGTGCGAGATGACGTTCAGCCAGGTGGGGGCGAGGGCCATCGGCAGCAGGATGCCGGAGAGCAGCATCATCGGCAGGTTGACGGAGTTGATGACGGGGGCGAACTCCTGCATGGTCGTCACCCGCATGGCCAGCGCGTAGGACAGCGAGGCCAGCGAGATGCCCAGCAGGCCGACGATGAGGAAGCCGGCGAGGACGCCGAGCACCGGGGCGCGCAGTCCGAGCAGCAGCCCGGCCGCCACGACCAGGCAGGACTGGACGAGCAGTTGCAGGGCGTCGCGCAGGATGCGGCCCAGCAGCAGGGCGAGCCGGCTGACGGGGGTGACCCGCATGCGTTCCACGACGCCGAACTGCTTCTCCATGATGATGCCGAAGCCGGCGAACGCGGCGGAGAACAGTCCGAGCTGGATGAGCAGGCCGGGGACCAGGGTCTGCCAGGAGTCGCCCTCGCCGCCCAGTGGCATGTCCTGGAGCAGGGGGCCGAAGAAGGCGAGGAAGAGCAGGGGCTGCATCAGCCCGAAGACGACGCTGATCCGGGAGCGCAGGGTCTGCCGCAGGTAGCGGTGGAAGATCAGTCCGGTGTCCTGGAGCACGGTGGACATGGTGGGTTCGGTTCCTGTCTGGCGTGGGCGTGGGCGTGGGCTTGTGCGCGGTCGGGGCGCGGTGCGGTGCGGGGTGGTGTCGGCCCGGTCAGACGGCGACGGGGGCCGGGTCCCGCTCCGGCTGGGGGCCGCGTCCGGTGATGGCGATGAAGGTGTCCTGGAGGGTGGCGTCGGGGGAACCGCCGTACCGGGTCTTCAGCTCCGCCGGGGCGCCCTCGGCGGCGATGCGCCCGTCGTCCACCACGATCAGCCGGTCGGCGAGGGCGTCCGCCTCGTCCAGGTAGTGCGTGGTGAGGAAGATCGTGGTGCTCTCCTCGGAGCGGATGCGGCGGATCAGGTTCCACAGGTCGGCGCGGCTGCCGGGGTCGAGCCCGGTGGTGGGCTCGTCCAGGAAGAGGACGCGCGGGCGGTGGGTGAGCGCCATGGCGATGTCCAGGCGCCGCCGCTGGCCGCCGGAGAGGGCGGCGCACTTGCGGTCCAGCAGGTCGGTGAGGCCGAGGTCCTCGGCCAGTTCGGCGACCCGGGCGTGAGCCTCGGCCCTGGTGAGCCGGTAGAGCCGCGCCTGGAGGGTGAGTTCGTCGCGGACCGTCTCGTGGGGGTCGGTGCCGCCGGACTGGGCGACGTAGCCGATCGCGCGGCGGACGGCGGCCTGCTCGGTGGCGAGGTCGTGCCCGGCGACCGTGGCGGTGCCCCGGGTGGGGGCGAGCAGCGTGGTGAGCATCCGCAGGGTGGTGGACTTGCCCGCTCCGTTGGGGCCCAGGAACCCGAGTATCTCGCCGGGTTCGACGCTCATGTCGATGCCGCGCACGGCGTCCACCGTGCCCCGTTTGGTGGTGTACGTGAGGGCCAGGTCGTGCGTGGTGAGGATCGGTGCCATGCCGGATACAAAAGCAGGGCCGCTTAAAAAATGCAATCGCCCCAAGTTTTAAGTTGGTCAAGGAACCTTTAGGATGGCGTCATGGCCGGGCTCAGGGAACGCAAGAAGCAGCAGACCAGGCAGCACATCTCCGACGTGGCCACCGGAATGTTCCTGGAACGGGGCTTCGACGAGGTGACGGTGGCGGAGGTCGCGGAGGCGGCGGACGTCTCCGTCAACACCGTCTACAACTACTTCCCGGCCAAGGAGGATCTGTTCCTGGACCGGCAGGAGGAGGTCATCGACCACCCCTCCCTGCTGGTGCGCGAGCGCGCCCCGGGACAGTCGGCGGCCGAGGTGGTGCTCGGCGCGATCCGGCAGGACATCATCAGCCGCAGCGCGCGGATCGGCATGGCCGAGGGCATGGGCCGTTTCATCCAGGTGATGTTCGGCACCGAGTCGCTGCGGCGCCGGATGATGGAGATCCACCAGCGGACCGGGGAACGCCTGACCGAGACACTGCGGGAGGCGGCGGGTGCCGACGAGCACGACCATCTGCCCGATCTGATCGCCGGCCAACTGCTGGCCGTCCGGACGATGATCTTCCGCACCGTCGGGCACCGCATGATCGAGGGACGCCCGCTGGACGAGATCGCCGACCTGGCGCTGGAGAAGCTGGAGGCCGCCCAGTCGCTGCTGTCCCAGCGGCTGCTCGACTACGCGCGCCGCCCGGCCGCCCCGGACACGCCGCCCGGCGGCCCCGGCGGCACGAGCTGAGCGAACGGATGCCGCCCGGCGCATACTGAGAGCCGGTACGACGGACGAAGGAGGTGAGACCCCCGTGACCGCAGTGGCAGGTGGGGTGTCGCCGTGGGCGCCCCCGGGGTGTTCCGAGAGGTCGTCCGTTGATGACGCAGGACGGGAAGATCGTCGAGCGGCTGCGCGCCGCCGGCTGTGTGTTCGCCGAGGATGAGGCGCGGCTGATCGTGGGCGCCGCGCGCGGCGCCGCCGAACTGTCCGCCATGGTGGACCGGCGCCTGGCCGGGCTGCCGCTGGAACAGGTGGTGGGGTGGGCCGCGTTCAGCGGCCTGCGGATCGTGGTGGAGCCGGGGGTGTTCGTCCCCCGGCGGCGCACCGAGTTCCTGGTACGGCAGGCCGTGACCGGCGGCGCGCCGGCGGCCGGGGACGTGGTGGTCGATCTGTGCTGCGGCTCCGGGGCGGTGGGGGCCGCGATCGCCGCCGCCGTACCGGGCGTCGAACTGCACGCCGCCGACATCGACCCGGCCGCCGTACGGTGCGCCCGGCGCAATGTGGCGGCCGCCGCGGGGCGCGTGTACGAGGGCGATCTGTACGCGCCGCTGCCGCCCCGGCTGCGCGGCACGGTGGCCGTGCTGGCCGCGAACGTGCCCTATGTGCCCAGCCGGGAGGTCGGCCTGCTGCCGGCCGAGGCCCGCGACCACGAGCCGCTGGTGGCGCTGGACGGCGGCGCGGACGGTCTGGACGTGCTGCGCCGGGTGGCCGCCGGGGCGGGGGAGTGGCTGGCCCCCGGCGGGCGGCTGCTGGTGGAGACGACGGAGCGTCAGGCGGCGCGGGCGGCGATGGTGTTCACCCGGCACGGGCTGACGGCCCGGACGGCGGCCGACGAGGACGGGAACGCCACCGTGGTCATCGGCACCCGGTAGCATGACGGCAGCGTGCAAGCCTCCCGGCCGGTTGTTCTCCGGCCGGGAGGCTTTCTTTCATGACAGACACACCTGATGTGCGCGTGCGCCGCGCGGACGCCGACGACTTCCCCGTGCTGGAACGACTGTGGCCGATGTTCCGCCACGACCTCTCCGAGGTGCGCGGTCAGCTTCCCGACCCCGACGGCACCTTCCGCAGCGACCGGCTGACGGCCGCGTTCCGCGACCCCGGCTGGGCCGCCTACCTGGCGCTGCGGGGGGACCGGCCGGCCGGCTTCGCCCTCGTCCGGGCGCTGGAGACCCCGGTCCGGGTGCTCAACGCCTTCTTCGTGGTACGCGGCGCCCGCCGCTCCGGGGTGGGGATGACCGTCGTCCGGGAGGTGGTGGCCCATCACCCGGGGCGCTGGGAGATCCCCTTCCAGGACGACAACCACACCGCCGCGAGGTTCTGGCGCCGGGTGGCCGGTGAACTCGCCGGCCGGGACTGGACCGAGGAGCACCGCCCGGTACCGGGCCGGCCGCAGTCGCCCCCGGACACCTGGATCAGCTTCACGGTCTGAGGCACACAACGCGTCGTGGCCGCCCCCGGGGGTTACCGGGGGCGGCCACGGCACGGCTCAGTCGAGGGAGTGGACCGCCACGTGCGGTGCCCCCGTCACACCGGTGCCGTGCGGCGCGGCGGTCGTCCCCCGCGCCGGCTGCACGATGCCCGGGTCGGCGATCGGCAGGGTACGCGGCACCTCGGTGGCGCCGGCCCCGTGGACCGCTCCGCGCCCGGGCCGGACGATGCCGGGGTCGGCGATCGGCAGGGTGTGCGGCGCTTCGGCGGCAGCCTCCTCGATCGTGCCCTCCGCCGGCTGCACGATGCCCGGGTCGGCGATCGGCAGGGTGCGCGGGGCGTCCTCGGCCACAGGCGCGAGGGCCAGGGCCGGAACGGCGCCGAGGGTGAGGGCGGCGGCGGCGACCGCGCCCAGAACACCGGCGCGGAGGCTGGCGTGCGTCATGGGGTTCTCCGATTCTCCGTGGTGGGGATGAGACAGCCCAGAGGTACCCGACGCACGCGGCCCGGCCGTCCCCTTGTGGGTGTGTGTCGCCCGCACGGGGGAAGAGCGGGATGCCTGTGCTAGCCCTCTTGGCGGTGGGTGTCCAGGAACCGGTGCTGCGCCGCGATCAGCGCGCTCGCCTCCACCTCCGCCGCCGGATGGCCGAAGTGTCCCGCGGTCAGCACGAACAGTTCCCGCGTGCCCGGCAGCGCGTTGTGGATCGCGAACTGGCCCGGCGGCGGGACCACCGGGTCGAACATCGCCGCGCCCACGTGCACCGGGATGTCCAGGAGACCGGCGGCCGTCGCCGCGTCGAAGTACGACAGCACCCGCGCCACCCGGGGATCACGGACGTGCCGCTCCCGCACCGCCTCCCCGCTGCCCGCGCACGGCAGGGTCAGCCGCAGCGGATGGTTGCCGAAGCTCGGTACGACCAGGGTCGCCGCCCGGAAGCGGTCGTCCCAGGGCAGCGCGAGCGGGCCGATCCCGCCGCCGAAGCTCGCCCCGTGGTACGAAAGACCGGCCGCGGCCCGCGGGATCAGCTCCAGCAGCGCCGTCGCCGCGCACCAGATGTCCGCCGCGCAGTCGCCGTGCACATAGCTCTCGCGCGTCTCGATGCCGTGCAGGACGTGCTCGCCGCCCCGCTCCGGGATGTCGGGGAAGCGGCTGGCGGTGCCCAGGCCCCGCAGCACCGGCCAGATGGCCGCCGCGCCGGGCGGCGGCAGCAGCGGTTCGGGGAATTCGCGACCGCCATATCCGTGGGTGACCACACAGCCCCGGGTGACCCGCCCGTCGGCCGGGACGGTCAGCCAGCCGCCGATCCGCCGGCCGCCCACCGAGACGTAGTCGAGGCGGTGCACCCGTATGCCCCCCGCCTCGTGCTCCACCGGGCCCAGGCGCGGGGCCACCTGCACCTCCATCGCCGCCGCGTGCCGCGCCCGCCAGAATCCGGTGAAGTCCTCCGGGGCCGGCGGGGCGCCCACCGCCAGCAGGGCGTCCAGGTCGTAGCCGTACGTCGGATCGAAGGGGAAGTCATGGCGCAGGTCCACGCGCTGAGTGTTTGCCTTCGTCAATTCCTGCTGCGGGGTCATGAGTTCCTCACGGATGTGCGGGGCGGGCCCTTCCGGCCGGCGGCGATGAGCTTCCGAGTGGCTCAAGCATCCCTCCCGTCCCCGGCTCGAAACTTTCTCAGTCCGCTCTCTTGACGCTCATCACGGCGGTCCCTACGGTCGCTGCAACGAATCAGCAGACAACTCATTGTTGCTGCTCATCAGTTGCTGATACGAAACAGCAAGGGGACGCAGTGCCAGTCAAACGCCACCGGCAGGCGCCGACGCAGTCGGATGTGGCGCGCCGCGCAGGGGTGTCGCAGGCGACCGTGTCGGCCGTGGTCAACGGCCGGGCAGCCAGCAGCCGTATCCCGGCCGAAACCGAACGGCTCGTCAAGGACACCATCCGCGAATTGGGCTATGCGGCGAATCCCGCCGCCCGCTCCCTGAAGGGCAAGGGAAACCGGCTGCTGGGGGTGCACACCTTCGAGGCGGTCTTCCCGATCAGCAGCCGCGACTTCTACCACGGGTTCCTCATCGGAGTGGAGGAGCAGGCCGTCGCCGAGGGCTACGACCTGGTCCTGTTCACCTCCACCGAGGACGACAACGGCGAACGCCGCCTCTACCGCGACGGCACCAACCGCCTGAACGTCGCCGACGGCAGCGTGCTGCTCGGTATCACCCACGACCACTCCGATGTGGCCCGGCTCAGCCGCGACGGCTACCCCTTCGTCCACATCGGGCGTCGCGCCGTCTCCGGCGCCGACATCGCGTGGGTGAGCGCGGACTACACCGCCGGGACCCGGGACGCCGTCCAGGACCTCATCGGCGCCGGCCACACCCGTATCGGCTACCTCGGGCTCACCGACCGCACCGAACCGCTCGCCGACCGGGAGGCGGGCTACCGTGCCGCCTGCGCCGCCGCGGGCATCCCGCCGCTGCCCGTCCTGATGAACCCGCACGACCTGGAACAGGAGTGGTTCGACCTCGCCATCGGCTCCGGTATCACCGCCTTCGTCGCCGAGGAGGAGTCCCTCACCGACCGGATCGCCGCGTTCGCCGCGCACCGCGCCCTGCGCATCCCCGCCGACCTCTCCGTCGTCACCCTCCGCGACACCAGCGGCGGCCCGTACCCGGGCACCTCCTGGAGCTCGCTGGGCATTCCGCGCAACGCGATCGGCCGCGCCGCCGTCCGGCTGCTGGTCGAGACGCTGCACGAGCCCGACACGCCGCGCCCCCGGCAGATCCTGCTCGCCTGCGCACCGCCCGTGCCCTCCACCATCGCCGCGCCGCCCACCCGCCAGGGAGTGTCATGACCCGGATCAGTGCCGACATCGCCGTCATCGGCGGCGGCCTCGGCGGGGTCGCCGCCGCCCTCGCCGCCGCCCGCAGCGGGCTGCGGGTGGTGCTCACCGAGGAGTACGACTGGGTCGGCGGCCAGCTCACCGTGCAGGGCACCCCGCCCGACGAGCACCCGTGGATCGAGCAGTTCGGCTCCACCGCCTCCTACCGGGCGATGCGCGAGGGCATCCGCGACTACTACCGGCGCTGGTATCCGCTCACCGCCGAGGCCCGCGCCGACCGCGCCCTGAACCCCGGCAACGGCCGGGTCAGCGCGCTGTGCGCCGAGCCGCGGGTGGCACACGACGTGCTGCGCGCGCTGCTCGCCCCGCACCAGGCCGCCGGCCGCCTCGATCTGCGCACCGGGTACCGGCCGGTGGCGGCCACCACCGACGGCGACACGGTCACGAGTGTGACGCTCGATCCGGTACGGGAGGGGGAGCCGTTCACCGTCACCGCCCCGTACATCCTGGACGCCACCGAGACCGGTGACCTGCTGCCGCTGACCGGCACCGAGCATGTCACCGGCTTCGAGTCGCGCGAGGTCACCGGCGAACCGAGCGCCCCCGCGACCGCCCAGCCGCACAACATCCAGGCCGCCTCCTGGTGCCTGGCCCTGGAGCACCGGGCCGGCGAGGACCACACCATCGACAAGCCGGACGACTACGGATTCTGGCGCGACTACCAGCCGCCGTACTGGCCGGGACCGTTCTTCGGCCTGCTCGCCCCCAAGCCACAGACCCTGGAACCCACCCGGCGGCTGCTGGAACCCAACCCCGACCCGGCCGCCGGGCCACCGCCCCTCGCCGGTGACCTCGACCTGTGGGCGTTCCGCCGCATCCTGGCCCGGGAGAACTTCACCCCGGGGGCCCTGGAATCCGACGTCATCATCGTCAACTGGCCGATGATCGATTACGTCGAGGGCCCGCTGTTCGGCGGCGGCCCCGAGGAGGACGCCCGCCATCTGGCCGGCGCCCGCGCCATGAGCCGCAGCTTCCTGTACTGGATGCAGACCGAACTGCCGCGCGCCGACGGCGGTACGGGGCTGCCCGGGCTGCGCACCCGCCCCGATGCGGTGGGGACGGCGGACGGGCTGACCATGGGCCCGTACCACCGCGAGTCGCGCCGTATCCAGGCCGTGCACACCATCACCGAGCAGGAGGTGTCGCTCGCGGTCCGCGGCGAGCGCGGCGCCGTCCCGCACCCGGACTCGGTCGGCATCGGCTCGTACCGCATCGACCTGCACCCCTCCACCGGCGGCGACAACTACATCGACATCGGCTCCTGTCCCTTCCAGATCCCGCTGGGGGCGCTGCTGCCGCAGCGGATCACCAATCTGCTGCCGGCCGCGAAGAACATCGGCACCACCCACATCACCAATGGCTGCTACCGGCTGCACCCCGTCGAGTGGAACATCGGCGAGGCCGCCGGACTGCTGGCCGTCTACTGCCTGGGCGCGCGCGCGACCCCGCACCAGGTCCGCGAGGACGCCACCCATCTTGAGGACTACCGCCGCCTGTTGACCGGCCACGGTGTGGAACTCGCCTGGCCCGAGGTCCACGGCTACTGAGCAACCCCACCGTCCCACCTGGGAGAAACACACATGAACGCAATGACGCGTAAATCCTGGCAGTTCGACCGGAGAAGATTCCTCGCCGCCGGCGGCGCCGTCACCCTGGGCGCCGGCGCGCTGGGTGCGCTCAGCGCCTGCACCCTGAGCCCGGAGGGCGGCGGCGGTGACGGCGGCGGCGCGACCGACGCCGAGGGGGAGGCGCCCGAGCTGAAGCGGCTGGTGGACGAGGGCAAGCTGCCGCCGCTGGCCGAGCGCATCCCCGCGAAGCCGCTGGTGGTGACCCCGGTGGACGAGGTGGGCCGGTACGGCGGCACCTGGCGGAACGCGCTGATCGGCGCCGGTGACACCTTCCGGCTCCAGTTCACCCTGGGGTACGAGAACCTGGTGCGCTGGGACCTGGACTGGAAGGCGACAGTGCCCAATGTCGCCGAGTCGGTGACCGTCAACGAGGACGCCACCCGGTTCACCTTCGTGCTGCGGGAGGGCATGAAGTGGTCCGACGGCGAGCCGTTCACGGTGGACGACGTGCTGTTCGCCTTCCACGACATCGCCATGAACAAGGCCGTCATCCCCGACACCCCGGGCCATCTGTCGGTGGACGGTGAACCGGCCCGCCTGGAGCGGATCGACGATCTCACCCTGGAGTTCACCTTCGCCGCGCCCCGGGCGCTGTTCCTCGAACAGTTGGCGAGCGGGCCCAGCGACATGCTCACCCGGCTGCCCAAGCACTATCTGAGCCGGTTCCACCCCGATTACGCCGAGGACGCCGAGCGGGCCGCCAGGGACCTGGACTACTCGGGCGCCATGGAACTGCTCCAGGACGCCATGTACGCGGGCGCGCTGTGGACCAATCCGGCACTGCCCCGGCTGCACGCCTGGATACCGGGGAACGCGGTCGGCGACGGCACCAAGATGCGGTTCCGGCGCAATCCGTACTACTGGAAGGTGGATACGGCGGGCAATCAGCTGCCGTATCTCAACGGCATCGACTTCGCCATGGTGCAGGACTCCGAGGTGCTGCTGCTCAATGTGCTCCAGGGTGAGATCGACATGCTGGACCGGCATGTCAACACCACCCGCAACAAGCCGGTGCTGGCGGCCGAACGGGAATCGGGCGGGTACCGGTTCTTCGATCTGGTGCCCGACAAGCTCAACACCCTCACCATCATGCTCAATCTCACCTGCCAGGACGAGGCGAAGCGGGAGGTCTTCCAGAACCGGGACTTCCGGATCGGGCTCTCCCACGCCATCAACCGGCAGGAACTGATCACCACCGTGCACGCCCGTCAGGGCGAGCCCTGGCAGGTGGCGCCGCTGCGGGAATCAGAGCTGTTCGACGAGGAAATGGCCAAGCAGTACACCGCATTCGATCTCGATCTCGCCAATGAGTATCTGGACCGCACCGGCTGGACCCGGCGCAATGGCGAGGGCATCAGGCTCGGCCCGGACGGCAGGCCGATCTCCTTCCGGGTGCTGGTGGGCACCGGGGCCGGCAAGCCGGAGCTGGCGGACGCGCTGGAACTGATCCGCCCGGGCTGGCGCACGGTCGGGGTCGACATGCGGGTCCAGAACGAGGACGAGACGCTGCGTACCCAGCTCATCCAGGCCAATGAGCACCAGGCGCTGGTCTGGGACGGCGACGGCGGCCTGGACACGGTCAACACCCCCGGTTTCTTCATGCCGGAATGGGGCGACAATTCGGCATTCTGCCCGGATTGGTTCACCTGGCTGGCGACGGAAGGGGCCGACGGCCAGGAACCCCCGGAGCCGGCCAAGGAGCAGTACCGGATCTACCACGAGCAGATCGCCGCCGAGCCGGACCGCGAGCGCCGCAACGCCCTGATGCGGGAAATCCTGGACATCGCCAAGGAACAGTTCTGGACGATCGGCGTGTCCACCGCGCTGCCCGGCTACGGCATCGTCGGCGAGCACTTCCGCAACATGGTCCAGCAGACCTATTTCGCCGGCAAGTTCCCCTATCCGGGTGTCACCAACCCCGAGCAGTACTACCTCGATTCCGACTCCTGACACCTGACATCCGGAAAGACTGACGGGACGGTCTGCGGTGCTGAGCTATGTGGCACGACGGTGCCTCTACATGATCCCGACGCTCTTCGGGATATCGGTGGTGGCCTTCGCCATCATCCAACTGCCGCCGGGCGACTTTCTGACCACCCTGGTCGCCCGGATGGAGAACCAGGGCGAACGCATGGACCAGGCCCAGATGGCGGCCCTGCGCGAACGCTACGGCCTGGGCGACCCGATGTACCAGCAATATCTGAAGTGGATCGGCAACATCCTCTTCCACGGTGACTTCGGCCAGTCCTTCGAATACAGCAAGACCGTCTCCTCCCTGGTGATGGACCGGCTGCCGATGACGATCCTGCTGGCCGTCACCACCCTCCTCGCCGGCTGGATCATCGCCTTCCCCATCGGGCTCTACTCGGCGGTCCGGCAGTACTCGGCCGGCGACTACCTCGCCACCACCATCGGATTCCTCGGACTCGCCATCCCCAACTTCATGATCGCCCTGGTGCTCATGTATCTGGGCTACAGCGTCTTCGGCATGAGCGTCGGCGGCCTCTTCTCACCCGAATTCGAGGACGCCGCCTGGAACCTGGGCAAATTCCTCGATCTGCTCGGCCATCTGTGGGTGCCCATCGTGGTCCTCGGTACGGCCGGCACCGCCGGGCTCATCCGCATCCTGCGCGCCAATCTCCTCGACGAACTGCGCAAGCCGTACGTGGTGGCCGCCCGCGCCCGCGGCATGAGCGAACGCCGGCTGGTCCGCAAGTATCCGCTGCGGGTCGCCCTCAACCCCTTCGTCTCCACCGTGGGCTGGGTACTGCCGGGCCTGGTCTCCGGCGAGGTCATCGTCTCCCAGGTGCTCTCCCTGCCCACCACGGGCCCGCTGCTGCTGGGCGCGCTCCGCAGCCAGGACATGTACCTGGCCTCTTCGATCATCCTCATCGTCAGTGTGCTGACCGTGATCGGCACGCTGCTCTCCGACATCCTGCTCGCCTGGCTCGACCCCCGGGTCCGGCTCGGACAGCGGTAGGGGGCCCGCCATGTCAGCCGATCTGTCCACACCCGCCGCCCAGAACTCCGCCGACACCGCCGACAAGCGGTTCACCGCCTCCCAGTGGCAGCTCATCTGGTGGAAGTTCCGCCGCCACAAGCTCGCCATGGCCGGCGCCGTCATCACCCTTCTCTTCTACTTCGTCGCCCTGTTCGCCGAGTTCCTCGCCCCCTACGGCACCGAACACTTCAACGGCGACTACACCTACGCCCCGCCCCAGACGCTCCATCTCGACGGCGACGGCCTCTACGTCAACGGCTACACCGCCACCATCGACAACGACACCTACGAGCAGACCTACACCGAGGACCCGGGACAGCGGATCTCCGTCGGCTTCCTGGTCCGGGGCGAGGAGTACAAGATCCTCGGCCTCATCCCCTTCGACCGCCACCTCATCGGCCCCACCGAACCCGGTGCCCCCGTCTATCTGCTGGGCGCCGACCGCACCGGGCACGACCTGCTGTCCCTGCTCATCCACGGCACCCGCGTCTCGATGACCATCGGCCTGGTCGGGGTCGCCCTCGCCTTCGCCCTCGGGGTGGCGCTCGGCGGCGTCTCCGGCTACTTCGGCGGCAGGACCGACACCGTCATCCAGCGCCTCGTCGAGTTCTTCATGTCGGTCCCCACCCTGCCGCTGTGGCTCGGCCTGGCCGCCGCCCTCCCGTACGACTGGGGGCCCGTCCAGCGTTACTTCGCCATCACCGTCATCCTCGCGATCATCGGCTGGACGGATCTGGCCCGGGTGGTACGCGGCAGGTTCCTCTCGCTGCGCGGCGAGGACTTCGTCACCTCGGCCCGGCTGGACGGCTGCCGGCAACCCCGGGTGATCTTCCGGCACATGCTGCCCTCCTTCTCCAGCCACCTCATCGCGTCCCTGTCGCTGTCCATCCCCGGGATGATCCTCGCCGAGACCTCCCTCAGCTTCCTGGGCCTGGGCCTCCAGTCACCCGTCGTCAGCTGGGGCGTCCTCCTCCAGGACGCCCAGAACATCCGCGTGCTGTCCACCGCCCCCTGGCTGATGATCCCCGGTCTCGCCGTCATCCTCGCCGTCCTCGCGCTGAACTTCGCCGGCGACGGACTGCGGGACGCCGCCGACCCGTACAAGAAATAGCGGAGCAGGACCATGACGACTCCACCGCCACAACAGACCCCCCTGCTGGACATCGCCGGGCTGAAGACCCACTTCCACACCCGGGAGGGCACCGTACGCGCCGTCGACGGCGTCAGCTTCACCGTCCCGCGCGGCAAGATCGTCTGCGTGGTCGGCGAATCCGGCTGCGGCAAGAGCATGACCGCCCGCTCCGTCCTGGGCCTCGTCGACGAACCGGGGCGCATCGAGGCCGGCACCATCCACTGGCACCCGAGCAGCCGCGAACACCCGGTCGACCTCGCCGCCCTCCACCCCACGGGACCCGAACTGCGCGCCGTGCGGGGCGGCGAGATCGCCATGGTCTTCCAGGAGCCGATGGCCGCGCTCTCCCCCATGTACTCCATCGGCGACCAGCTCACCGAAGCCATCCGGCTCCATCTGCCGCTGGGCCGCGCCGCCGCCCGCGACCGCGCCGTGCACCTGCTGCGCAAGGTCGGCATCCCGCGCCCCGAGGAGCGCATGGACGCCTACTCCTTCCAGCTCTCCGGCGGCATGTGCCAGCGCGCCATGATCGCCATCGCCCTGGCCTGCGACCCCGCCCTGCTGATCGCCGACGAACCCACCACCGCGCTGGACGTCACCACCCAGGCCCGCATCATCGACCTGCTGCGCGAACTCCAGGCCGATACCGGCATGTCCGTCCTCTTCATCACCCACGACCTGGGCGTCGTCGCCGAGATCGCCGACGAGGTCGTCGTCATGTACCTGGGCCGGGTCGCCGAACAGGGGCCCGTCGACGCGATCTTCCACGACCCGCAGCACCCGTACACCCGCGCCCTGCTCGGCTCCGTCCCCCGCATGGGCGCCGGCACCGGACAGCGGCTCACCACCATCCCCGGCAACGTCCCGCACCCCTCCGAACGCCCCGCGGGCTGCCCCTTCCACCTCCGCTGCGACCGCGCCCGCCCCGGGCTGTGCGACACCGCCGAACCACCCGAGGTCCGTACCGCGCCCGACCGCCGGGTCCGTTGCGTTCTGCACGCCCCGCGCACCGAAGGAGCACCCGCATGAGCGCGCCGCTGCTCGACATCCAAGGGGTACGGGTCCACTTCCCCGTCAAGCGCGGGCTGCTGGGGCGTACCACGGGCCACATCCGGGCCGTCGACGGCATCGACCTGGCCGTCCGTGAAGGCGAGACGCTGGGTCTGGTCGGCGAATCCGGCTGCGGCAAGACGACGCTGGGCCGCTCCCTCGCCCGCATCCTCGCTCCGACGGCCGGCCGCGTCGCCTACCGCCGCGCGGACGGCACCGCCGTCGACGTCGCCACTCTCTCCGGCGCCGCCCTGCGCGATTACCGGCGCGAGGTCCGCGTCGTCTTCCAGGACCCCTTCTCCTCCCTCAACCCCCGCATGACGCTGCTCCAGATCATCGGCGACCCGCTGCGCTCGTACGGCATCGCCACCGGCAGCGAACTGGAGGACCGCGTCGCGGCGATGCTGCGCCGCGTCGGCCTGTCCCCGCGCTATCTGCACCGCTACCCGCACGCCTTCTCCGGCGGCGAACGGCAGCGCGTCAACATCGCCCGCGCCCTCATCGTGCGCCCCCGCCTGGTCATCGCCGACGAACCCGTCTCCGCCCTCGATGTCTCCGTCCGCGCCCAGATCCTCAATCTGCTGCGCGACCTCCAGGAGGAGCTGGGTCTCACCTACCTCTTCATCTCGCACGACCTGTCCGTCGTCGAAAGCGTCTGTGACCGCGTGGCCGTGATGTACCTGGGCAAGATCGCCGAGGTGGCCGACACCGGCGAGCTGTATTCCCGGCCGCACCACCCGTACACCGAGGCACTGCTGTCCGCCGTGCCCCGCCCCGACCCCCGGCTGCGCGACACCGGGCGCCGCATCCGGCTCACCGACGACCTCCCCGACCCCGCCCACCCGCCGAAGGGCTGCTCCTTCCACACCCGCTGCCGCTACGCCGTCCCCGGCGTCTGCGACATCGCCGGAGCGCCACCGGCCCTGGCCGGGACCGGGGACAGCCGGCTGGCGGCCTGCCACCGCACCACCGCACTCGAACTGACCGGCGTCGAACCGACAGGAGCCCCGACACCATGACGCCCCGCACCACCACCCCCGCCACCACCGACGCGACCGACACCGCCGCGCTGCGCGCCCTCGCCGACCGGCTCACGCTGGAGCAGAAGGTCCGGCTGCTGACCGGCGCCGACAGCTGGAGCCTGCACGCGGAACCCGCCATCGGACTGCGCCGTATCGTCGTCTCCGACGGCCCCAGCGGCATCCGCGGCGAGAGCTGGGACGGCCGTTTCTCCGCCCTCAACCTGCCCTCCGCCACCGCCCTGTCCGCCTCCTGGGACCCGGACCTCGCCGCCCGCTACGGCGCCGTCCTCGCCGTGGAGGCCCGCCGGATGGGCGCCGACGTGGTCCTCGGCCCCACCATCAACCTGCACCGCAGCCCGCTGGGCGGCCGGCACTTCGAGGCCTACTCCGAGGACCCGCTGCTCACCTCCCGGCTGTGCGCCGCCTATGTCCGCGCCGTGCAGGCCGGCGGCGTCGGCGCCACCCCCAAGCACTACGTCGCCAACGACTCCGAGACCGACCGCTTCACCTACGACGCCCTTATCGACGAGCGCACCCTGCGCGAGGTGTATCTCGCCGCCTTCGAGGACACCGTGGTCCACGAGCGGCCCTGGCTGGTGATGTCCGCCTACAACTCCGTCAACGGCGCCACCATGACCGAGAATCCGCTGCTCGCCGAACCGCTGTGCGGCGAATGGGGCTTCGACGGCGTGGTCTGCTCCGACTGGTGGGCCGCCCGCACCACGGAACCGGCCGCACGCGCCCGCCAGGACCTGGTGATGCCGGGCCCCGACGGACCGTGGGGCGAGAAGCTGGTGGCCGCCGTACGCGAGGGGCGGGTGCCGCAGGCCGACATCGACGAGAAGGTGCTGCGCATCCTGCGGATGGCCGCCAGGGTCGGCGCCCTGGACGGCTTCACCCCAGCCGTCACCGCCCCGCCCGCAGCCGAGGACGGCCCGGCGCTGGCCCGGGAGGCCGCCGCCGAAGGCATCGTGCTGGTCCGCAACGCGGGCGCCGAACTCCCCTGGGCGCCGGGCTCCCTGAGCTCCGTCGCCGTCATCGGCCACAACGCGTATCTGGCCCGCACCCAGGGCGGCGGCAGCGCCTCCGTCGAGCCCGACCATGTGATCTCCCCGCTGGACGGGCTGCGCGCCGCCCTGCCGGGGGCCGACATCAGCTGGCACATCGGCGCCGAGGCGCAGCGCGGCATCGCCCCGTTCGCCGGCACCGACCTCACCGACCCGGTGAGCGGGGAGCGCGGGGTACGGCTGGTCGCCCGCCGCGCGGACGGCACGGTTGTCATCGACGAACGCCGCCGGGACGCCAACCTGGTACGTCTGGGCACCGCCCGGCTCGCGGACGCCACCCGTATCGAACTGCGGACCCGCTACACCCCCACCTCCAGCGGTCCGGCCCGGATCGGTGTCGCCACCGCCGGGCGGCTGCGGCTGCTGCTCGACGGCACCGAGGCGGTGGCCACCGAGCTGATCCACGAGGGCGAGGAGTTCGGCGGCGGCCTGGTGGCCCCGCCCACCGTCTCCACGGCCGCCGAGCTCACCGAGGGCACCGCGCTCGACCTCACCGTCGAGCTGACCATCCCGGAGCGCGAGGGCCCCGAGTCCGGCGTCACCCTGGTGGCCGGCTTCGACCTGGTGACGGCCGACGGTGACCGGCTCATCGCGGACGCCGTGGCCGCCGCCCGCGCCGCCGAGGTGGCTCTCGTGGTGGTCGGCACCAGCGCCGAGGTGGAGAGCGAGGGTTTCGATCGCACCACGCTCGCCCTCCAGGGCCGCCAGGACGAACTGGTACGCGCGGTCGCCGCCGTCAACCCCCGCACCGTGGTCGTCGTCAACTCCGGCGCCCCCGTACTGCTGCCCTGGCGCGACGAGGTGGCCGCGATCCTGCTCACCTGGTTCGGCGGCCAGGAGTTCGGCCACGCGCTGGCCGACGTGCTGCTGGGCCTGCGCGAGCCCGGCGGCCGGCTCCCCACCACCTGGCCGAAGAGCGAGAGGGACGTCCCCGTCCTCGACACCACCCCGCGCGACGGCGCGCTCCCGTACACCGAGGGCATTCACCTCGGCTACCGCGCCTGGCTCAGGGCCGGCACCGAACCCGCGTACCCCTTCGGCTTCGGTCTCGGCTACACCGACTGGGAGCTGACCGGCGCGCACGCGGAAGGTACGCAGCTGACCGCGACCGTACGCAACACCGGCGCCCGGGCCGGCAAGCAGGTCGTCCAGGTCTATCTCTCCCGTCCGGAGTCTGCCGTGGACCGCCCGGTGCGCTGGCTGGCGGGCTTCGCAGCGGTACGCGCGGGCGCCGGTGAGGAGACCACCGTCACCCTGCGGCTGCCGGCCCGCGCCTTCCAGCACTGGGCTGGTGGGGGCACCTCCCGGACGGAGTCCGGGGGAGGCGGCTGGCACACCGAACCCGGCGCCTTCCGCGCCCACCTCGGCTTCGACAGCCGGCAGTTGCCGCTGGCCGTCGATCTGACCATCACAGCAGAGGAGGCGTGACCGCACCACCCGGCACACACCCCCCACTCCACAAGGAGAGCCGCGTGCTCGGAACAGCGAAGAAGCTTCTGAGAACCCTGACCGCCCTCGCCATCCCGCTCACTCTCCTCGCCGGCCCGGCGTCCGCCGCGCGCGCCGAGGATCCCACCCCGCGGCCCGCCGCCGACGCCATCCAGTGGCTGTCGGTCGACGGCAACCAGATACGGGACGAGGACGGCCGTCCCGTCACCCTGCGCGGGGTCTCGGTGCTGGCCCCGCGCCACAACGCCGAGTGCGCAGACTGCAACCCCAAGCCCATCTCCGAACTCATCGACATGTCGGTGGACGCCGCCGGAGGAGGCTGGCACTCCAAGGTGCTGCGGCTGCCGGTGACCGAATGGGCGCCGAACGACTCGCTGCCGCTGGCGGAGAACTTCGCCCGGCATGTCGACCCGTATGTCCAGCAGGCCATCGACCTCGGCATCTATGTCATCGTCGACTTCCACCGGGTGCAGAACTACGGCGACGGCAACGGCGGCGTGCCGCAGTCCATCGTCAAGGAGTTCTGGGACTATGTCGCGCCCAGGTACGCCGGCGTCCCCAATGTGATCTTCGAGGTGTACAACGAGCCGCTGGCGCCCACCAACTGGGCGACCTGGAAGAGCTACATCACGCCGGTGGTGGACTCCATCCGGCAGGTGGCCCCGGACAACCTCATCCTGATGGGCAGCCCCAACTGGTCCACCATGGTGAACGAGGCCGCCGCCGACCCGATCGACGACGCCAACACGGCGTACGTCTACCACCTCTACCCCAACCAGGGGCCCTCCAGCGTCGCCAACCTCGACCAGAAGTTCGGCAACGCGTCCCGGTCCATCCCGGTGATCCTCACCGAGTTCGGCTGGAACCCGGCGGGTGAGTTCACCGACCCGGCCGTCACCCAGGGCACCACCAAGTGCTGGGGGAACGGACTGCGGAACTATCTGGACGAGCGTCCCTGGATCAGCTGGACCGCCTGGGTCTTCGACAACTACTGGAAGCCCCAGATGTTCGACAAGAACTGGAATCTGCTGGGCGGTGACCACCAGGGCCAGTTCGTCAAGGACTGGCTGGGCCAGCTGAAGGACCACAACCAGCCGGGCACCGACAACCCGCCGGGCGCCGGCGACGACCTGGGCGTGCCGCCGTCCCGGACGGGCATCGTGGTGGACAACACCTCGCCCGGCTACAGCGACAGCGGCGACTGGACCACGGCCGACACCGCGCACGGCTTCCACGGCATCGACTACAAGCACGACGGTTCCGGCACCGCCTCCGCCAAGACCGCGACCTTCACCCCCGACCTGCCCGCCTCCGGCCGTTACAACGTCTACCTGTGGTGGTCCCCGAACAGCAACCGCACCGCGGCCGCCCCGGTGAGCATCACCCACGCCGGTGGCACCGCCGCGCTGACGGTCGATCAGCGCACGGGCGGCTGCGACTGGGGGCTGCTGGGCACGTACGACTTCACCGCGGGCGCCGGACAGAAGCTGACCCTGTCGGCCGACAGCCCCGGCTACACCATCGCCGACGCGGTGCTCTTCGAGCCGGCCGACGGCACCGACCCCGGCACCGGTGAGGAACTGCTGGTCAACGGAGACTTCGCGGCCGGTCTCGACCCCTGGTACAGCATCGGCGGGGCCACCCCCGGCACCCCGGCGGGCGGTGAGCTGTGCACGGCGGTGGCCGGCGGCACCACCCAGACCTGGGACGCCCTGATCGGCCAGGACAACATCCCGCTCACCAGCGGCGGCCAGTACGCGCTGAGCTTCACCGCCAGTACCTCGGCACCGGCGGCGCACACCGTACGCGCCGCCGTCGAGAGCACCGACTTCCCGCATCCGACCCAGCTGGACGCCTATCCCCGGCTCACCGGCGAGGGGCAGCGTTACACCTACGTCTTCAGCCCCACCGACTCACTGGACGCCGCCCGGCTGCGTTTCCAGCTCGGCGGCCAGGCCCAGCCGTACACCTTCTGCCTCGCCGAAGCTTCTTTGACCCGGCGGAACTGACGACACACCGACCCCACCCACATCTTCGACACCATCCGAACCACCCGCACCACGGGCCTCCGGTACGGCATCCGCCGCACCGGGGGCCCCGGCGTGATGCGCGTCTCTTCATCCCCACGGGGTACCTGACGGACACTAAGGTCTAGGGTCCCCGGGAACGCGACCCTCCGGGGGTCGCCGTTGAGGATCAAAGGAGATCACACGTGGCCAGGAACCTCGCCGTCGTCGGAGCCGGACTCATGGGCTCGGGCATCGCACAGGTCGCCGCCCAGGGCGGCTGGACCGTGACGCTGGTGGACACCACCGAGCAGGCACTGGCCAGGGGACGCGGCGGCATCGAGGCGTCGCTGGAGAAGTTCGCGGCCAAGGGGAGGATCAGCGCCGAGGACGCCGGGGCCACGCTCGGCCGCATCAGCACCGGCACCGAACTCGACGCCGCGGCCGACGCCGATCTCGTCGTCGAGGCCGTCTTCGAGCAGGCCGACATCAAGCGCGACATCTTCGCCACCCTGGACGGCCTGGTGAAGGACACCACCGTGCTGGCCTCCAACACCTCGGCCATTCCCATCACCAAGCTGGCCGCCGCCACCTCCCGCCCCGAACGCGTCGTGGGCACCCACTTCTTCTCCCCGGTGCCGATGATGGCGCTGTGCGAACTGGTGCGCGGCCGGCACACCAGCGACGAGACCCTGGCCACCGCCCGGGAGTTCGCGGAGTCCGCCGGCAAGACCTGCATCGTCGTCAACCGTGACGTGGCGGGCTTCGTCACCACCCGCCTCATCTCCGCGCTCATCGTGGAGGCCGCCAAGCTGCACGAGTCGGGCGTGGCCACCGCCGAGGACATCGACCTCGCCTGCAAGCTGGGCTTCGGCCACGCCATGGGCCCGCTGGCCACCGCCGATCTGACGGGTGTCGACGTCCTCACCCACGCCAGCGAGAACATCTACACCGAGTCCCGCGACGAGAAGTTCGCCCCGCCGGAGTCGATGCGCCGCATGGTGGACGCCGGTGACCTGGGCCGCAAGACCGGGCGCGGTTTCCACAGCTACTGACCCGGTTCGGGCGGGCGGGGGCCGCGGGCCGCGGTAGGCACACACTCACCCCCATGGGTGAATTCGCCGCAGATCCCTTACCCAGGGCAACCGGACGGGGGATAGAAGCCGTCAGGTGGAGAGACAGTTGAAGTCAACACGAAAGCAATTCCGGGGAGTGTTATATGCACATCAAAGGCGACCACGCTGAGCTGGTCGTCGAAGGCCGCCTGGACGTCCGCAGCGCCGCGGACGCCCGCACGGCGTTGCACGACGCCGTCGACTCCGGGCAGGGGGATCTCGTGCTCGACCTGAAGGCCCTGCACTCCTGGGACGCGACCGGTCTCGGAGTCATCATGGGGGTGCACCGCAGGGCCGGCCGCTGCGGCCGCAGGCTGGTGCTGCGCGATGTGCCCCCGCAAATGCAGCGGGTCCTGGTGGCCACCCGGCTGCACCGCATCCTGACCATCGCGTCCTGAGCCTCCTCCCGGATCACGGGGCACCGAGCACCGGTCACGGGTCACCGATCACCCCACCGGTCACGGTCACGGTTCACGGGTCGCACAGCCCCGCGACACCGGGAGGAGGCCGCCCCGGCGGCCCCGCCACGACGCCGCGCACGCCATGCGACGCCCGAGACGTCCGGGACGCCCGGGTCCGGTGGGACGGATGAGGCCGGTGCGCGGGGCCGCCTACCATGCCGGTGGAGCCGGGCCAGTAGCGTGGACGCTGCCCGGCGTCCACGCCGCACCCCATCCCGCCCCCAGCCGCACCCAGAGGACACATTGATGGAGTCCAGCCAGCCGGCCCCGCACGGTGACCAGCCCCGGGAGCCCGGAGGCACCGGACGCACCACCGAGTTGGTCGCGGGCGACTTCCTGCTGACCATCAACCCGGTGGACGGCAGCGAGATCGCCTCCTGCCCGCCCGGCCGGCGCCCCATATCCCCGCGCAAGGCACCCAGAGGCACCGGCCAGGACACCACCCGCGACCCGCTGGCCCCGCCCCTGCTGGAACGCGAGGAGGAACGCCGCCGCCTCTACCGGCTGCTGGCCCGCGGCCGTTCGGTCCGCCTCACCGGGCCCACCGGAACCGGCCGCACCGCGCTGCTGAACGCCCTCGCCCGGGACTGCGCCGAACTCGCCCCCGACGGCGTCATCCGGCTCAGCGGCCACCGCCGCACCCCCTCCGACCTCCAGCACGAGCTGTACGCCGCCGTCCGGCACACCCCCGGCTACCGGCCAGGGCCCACCGAACTGCACGCCGGACTGCGCGAGATCGGCGCCGTCGTCATCGTCGACGACATCGAGTTCGGCGGCACCGCCCTGGACGAACTGCTCGACGCCACCCCCGAGTGCGCGTTCCTGCTCTCCGCCCACCCCGGCACCACGGCCCCCACCAGCACCTCCCGGATCGAAGAGGTCTTCCTCTCCGGACTCAGCCGCACCGCCGCCCTGGAACTCCTGGAGTTCGCCGCCGCCCGCCCGCTCACCGACGCGGAGACCGACTGGGCCGCCGACCTGTGGATCGCCTCCGAGGGCCGCCCGCGCCGCTTCGTCCAGGCCGCCGCCCTGCTGCGCGCCCGCGACCTCACCGCCGCCTCCGGCGCCCCCACCGGACCGCTGCCGGAGGAGGAGATGCTCATCGCCTCCCTGGCCGCCGCGCTGCCGGACCCCGACCGGGACACCCTGCGCTTCGCGGTCGCTCTCGCCGGTGAACTGCCGGGCCCCGAGCAACTGCCCGCCCTCACCGGCGGCGCCGTCATCGGCCACGAGCGGCTCGCCGAGACCGGGCTGCTCACCGCCGCCGGCGGCCGGCTGCGCCTCGCCGAGGGAGTGGCGCCCGCGCTGGCCGCCATCGGCTTCGAGGAAGGCGCCGGCTCCCGTGGCCTGGCCACCGCCCAGCACTACACGTGGTGGCTGGTGGACCCCTCCGTCGGATCCGCCCGCGCCGCCGCCGAGGGCGACGTCCTGCTCGCCGTCATCCAGGCCACCCACCGCGGCGGCCACTCCGCCGCCGCCGCCAACCTCGCGCACAGCGCCGCCCCGACCCTGGCCGCCGCCGGCCGCTGGTCGGTGTGGGAACGCGTACTGCGCTCGGGCCAGGAGGCCGCCCGCGCGGCCGGGGAGGTCGACCAGCAGGCGTACTTCCACCACGAGCTGGGCATCCACGCCATCTGCGAGGGCCGCCTGGACCGGGCCCGTGCCGAACTGGAGGCGTCGATAGCGCTGCGCGGCGTCCTGGCCGACGCCGGCGGCGTGACCGCCGGCCGACGCGCCCTGGCCCTGGTCCGCGACCTGTCGGGGCCGCCCGCGCTGACCGCGGGACCCGCCCCCACCGCGCTGGGCGCCGCCACCCCGCCGCTGGGCCTGCCGGCCGCGCCGGTCCGCGAGGAGGCCGCGGACGAGGCCGGCACCCAGGCCATCCCGCGCCACGCCGACCTGGCCGCCACCGGCGAACTGACGGCCGTCCTGCCCCCGCTCATGCCGCACGGCGAACAGCCGGCCGAGCCGCGCCCCGCCCGGGACGGCGGCCGGAGCGGACGCCGCACCATGGCCGCGGCGGGCGCCGGTGTCCTGCTCATCGGTGTGCTGGGCACCGTGGTCGCGCTCGGCATGTCCTCGGACGAGGATCCCGGCGGGCCCGAGGACGAGCGGACCACCCGCCCGGTGGTCACCGACCGGGACCGGGAGCCGGCCGAGGAGAGCGAGGAGCCCTCCACCGACCCCGGCACCCCCACCGCCGACGCGGACCCGGAGACCGGGGAACCGCCGCAGGAGACCCCCACCGACCCGGAGACCGGCGAGCCGGTGGACCCTTCCACCACCGGCACCCCGGACAACGGCAGCGCCACCGGCAGCCCGGAGCCGCCCCCGCCCACCAGCGAGGACCCGGCCACGGGCGGCAGCGCGGGCAACGGTCCGGGCGGCAGCGGCCCCGGCGGCAACGGGGGCGCCTCCAACGGCAACGGCTCCGGCCCCGGTGACGGCGGCGCCGACGCCGGTCAGGACGGCGGCGCGGACAGCGGCACCGGCGAGACGGACGGCGGCGGGGAGGACGCGGCTGGCGGCGGCGACTCCGGAGACCCGGCGGGCGGCGACGACGGTGACCCCACCGACGGTGCCGCGGGCGACAGCTCGGCGGGTAACACCACCGCCTCCTCGCCCCCGCCCACCGAGGATCCCGACCCCTCGCCGAGCGCGACCAGCACGGCCTGAGACGGCGAACGGGGCGGGGCAGATCCGGTGATCCGCCCCGCCCCGTCCCCGTTCCCGCCCGTCAGAACAGCCGCAGCTTGTCGTCCTCGATGCCGCGCAGCCCGTCGTAGTCCAGGGTCACGCACCGGATGTCGCGGTCGGTGGCCAGCACCCGCGCCTGCGGCTTGATCTCCTGCGCCGCGAACACGCCCTTCACCGGCGCCAGGTGCGGATCCCGGTTCAGCAGCTCCAGATAGCGGGTCAGCTGCTCGACCCCGTCGATCTCCCCGCGCCGCTTGATCTCCACGGCCACCGTCGTACCGTCCGCGTCCCGGCCCAGGATGTCCACCGGGCCGATCGCCGTCGGGTACTCCCGCCGGATCAGGCTCCAGCCCTCGCCGAGCGTCTCCATGCGGTCCGCCAGCAACTCCTGGAGGTGCGCCTCCACCCCGTCCTTGATGAGGCCGGGGTCCACCCCGAGTTCATGGGAGGAGTCGTGCAAGACCTCCTCCATGGTGATGATGAGTTTTTCGCCTGCCTTGTTCTCCACCGTCCACACGGTGTGACCGTTGCTGTCGCTCTCCTTGAGCACGCACGGCGGCGACATCCAGTTCAGGGGTTTGTAGGCCCGGTCGTCGGCATGGATCGACACGGACTGATCCGCTTTGACGAGGATCAGCCGGGGCGCGGACGGAAGGTGAGCGGTGAGCCGGCCGGCGTAGTCGACGGAACAGCGGGCAATGACGAGACGCATGGTCGATCACGCTACCGGGCCGCGGGGGCAGCGCGCGACGTGGTCCTCGGGGCAGGCGATGGCTGACGGTATGGGAGGGATTCTTGGGATCCGGTGAGTGGCCGGTTATGCGCTCATTCCACTGACGTGTGCGGGTCAGGAGGCATACGGTGGTCCTCAGGGGGCGTCGCCGTCCGGGTACACCTCGGTTCAGACGCGGTGGCGGTGGTGGCGGGGCCCCTGTGTCCCGTTCGCCCGGCCCCTCCCGGGGCTGCGAAAGGAGAGATCCATGTCGCTCGACGTCTCACCGGCGCTGCTCGAACAGGCCGAGCGAGGCGAGGTCGACGAGGCCGACTTCGTCGACTGCGTCCGAACCTCCCTTCCCTTCGCCTGGCAGATGATCAGCTCCCTGGTGGCCCAGCTCAAGGTGGACGGCGGTGAGTTCGCGGACAACACCACACCGCCGCCGGACGAGCAGGCCCGTGGCCAACTGCTGCGCGCCCTCGCCTCCGATGCCATTCGCGGCGCCCTGGAGCGGCACTTCGGCGTCCGCCTGGCCTTCCAGAACTGCCACCGGGTGGCGGTGTTCCCGCTCGACGCCTCCGCCGACGACCGGCTGGAGAAGTTCACCTCGGTACGCGGGCAGTTGCTCAACCAGTCGCCGGAGCTGCGTGATTGCTGAACACCGGCGCCACGGACGGCCCGGCTGAGGCACTGGCCGGACCGCCGGGTGCTGCCGCTCCTCCCGGGGGTGTCGGGAGGAGCGGCACCACATCCGCGGCCAGCCGCCGCACATTGAGCTCCGTCGCCCCCGTCTGGCCCGAGCCCTCCACCACCAGGGCGAAACGGCTGATGCCGGTACGCTCCGCCGTGGCCGCCAGCCGGTCCGCGCACAACTGGGGTGTGCCCACCGGGTGCAGTTCGCACAGCAGCTCGGTGTAGGCGAGCGGGTCCCGCATCCGGCGCGGCGCGCCGTCCAGCGTGCGGTGCGCGGCGAGCCCCTGCCGCAGCCAGCCGGGCAGGGTCCGGCGCAGCGTCTGCACGGCCTCGGTGTGGCTGTCGGCGACCTGCGCCACCCCCGCCGACACATGGCCGGCGGTGGCGATGACCTCGCCGTCCACCCCCGCCTCCCGCGCCGCGGTGCGCCAGGCGCCCACCATCTGCGCCTTCTCCTCGTCCCCGATGTGCATGCCCAGCAGCATCGGCAGTCCGCGCTCGGCGGCCAGCCGTACGGTGCCGGGCGAGGTACAGGCCACCACCACGGGTGGGCCGGCGCCGCACACCGAGGGGACCACCGGGACCTCGCGGAAGCGGTACCGGTCGCCGTCCGCGCCGACCTCGCGCCCGCCCAGCCAGCGCAGCAGCAGGTCCAGTGATTCGGGGAAGCCCCGTTCGTACGCGTCGGCCCCGGCACCGAAGACCTCCAGATCGACCCATGGCCCGCCGCGCCCCACCCCCAGGGTGAAGCGTCCGCCGGTGAGCAGGTGCAGCAGCGCGCCCTGTTCGCCGAGGGCCACCGGATGGGCGGTGGGCAGGACGGAGATGGCGGTGCCGACCCCGATCCGCCGGGTGCGGCCCAGCAGCAGCGCGGCCAGGGTCACCGCCGAGGGGCACAGCCCGTACGGCACGAAGTGGTGTTCGGCGAGCCAGACCGCGTCGAGCCCGGCTTCCTCGGCGACCTCGGCGGAGCGCACGGCGCGCTGCAGGGCCTCGCTCTCCGACTGCCCGGGGTACTGGCCGGCGAGTACAAAGGTGCCAATCCGCATGGTCCTGCCCTTCGTCCGGTGGAGCTCCGTCCCTGTGGGCATTAACGCCTGACACGTGCCAAAGGCACGGTCCAGCGGGAGGTTTTTCCGATGATCTCCCGGCCGGGGGGATGCGTAGACTTTGTCCCCAGGACGGTGCCGATCCACTCCGAGGTGTTGAACGTGTCCCCGCGTCGCAACCGCTCACGCGGTCAGCAGCAGCCCGCTCGCCGTTCGGGCGAGGAGGAGGGCGGGAACCGGTACGGCCTGGAGAGCACCGAGGACTGGCGGGGCGAGGAGTGGGTGGTGCGCCGGATCAGCGGGGGCGCCGCGGTCAAGCACTACCGCTGCCCCGGCTGCGATCAGGAGATCCCGCCCGGGGTGCCGCACGTGGTGAGCTGGCCGCGGGCCGGGGCGGTGGACGACCGGCGGCACTGGCACCGCTCGTGCTGGGAGGCGCGGGACCGCCGGGGCGTGCGCGCCCAGCGGTCCCGCAACGCGCCGCGGCACTGAGCCGGCGCGGCGGCCGTGCTCAGGCGTCGGTCGTGGTGAGCTTGGCGTAGGCGGCGATCAGCGCCGCCACCGTGACGGCGGCCAGCACGCCCAGCAGGCCCCAGCCGGACATCGCGTCCGCGTTGCCCATCGGCATGCCGAACAGGGTCGCCAGACCGTTGAGCGCCGAGTACTCCAGCAGGAACTCCTGCAGCGAGGCGAGGCTCTCGCCGAACATGAACATGGCGGCGATCAGCGGTACCAGGACCAGCGCCATCATCGTGGTGATGGCACCCGCCGAGTGCCGCAGCAGGGCGCCGATGGCCAGGCCGAGCACACCGAGCAGCGAGACGAACAGCGCCGCGCCCACGGTGGCGTCCATCCAGTGCTCGCCGGTGGCCACCACGGTGCCGTTCTCGATCGAGGACTCCATGTAGGACTCGATGTAGCGGTCGGCCGTCGTCTGGTCGCCCAGCAGCGAGGACTGGATCAGCCCGCTCAGCCCGGTGGCCAGCAGCGTCATGGTGAAGGAGACGGCGAAGAACACCAGCACCTTGGCCAGCAGCACCCGGCCCCGCTGCGGGCTCGCGGTCAAGGTGGTGCGCATCATGCCGGTGCCGTACTCGGAGCTGATCACCAGTACGCCGAGGGTCATCACGCAGATCTGGCCCAGCATCAGCCCGAAGAACGTGCCGGACAGCAGCGGCAGCCCCACGTACTCCTCACCGCTGAGGGCGAGCGCGAACAGCGTTCCGATGCCGACCGTGAGCACGAACATGACGGCCAGCGTCCACATCGTGGAGCGCACGGTGCGGATCTTGGTCCACTCCGACAGCAGGGCGTGGCCCAGGTGCGCGCCGCGCACCGGGATCGCCGAGGCGTACCCGGCCGGCTGCTGCTGGTACGCGTGCTGCTGCGGGGGCTGGTGGTGCTGCTGCTGGTGCGGCTGTCCCTGCGGCGGCGCCGGAGGCTGCTGGTGCGCAGCCGCCTGCGGGGGAACCGGGCCCTGCTGGTACGGCTGCGAAGGCTGCTGCTGGTACGGCTGCCCCTGCGGCGGCGCGTAGGGCTGCGGCGGCTGCTGCGGCGGAGCCTGATGGGGGGTGTGCTGCGGCGGGGGAGGGGTGGTCATCGGGCGTCCTCGGGGGTGTACGCGGGCTGAGCGGGCTGCTGGTGAACGTGCGGGCCGGGGGCGAACTGCGGCGGCTGCTGCTGCGCCATCGCCGCCGCCGCGGCGGCCGTCGCTCGCGGGTCGTCTGTCGAGCGGTAGTCCACCGCGCCCTGCGTCATCCGCATGTACGCCTCCTCCAGCGAGGCCGAGTGCGGCGACAGCTCCCACAGCCGGACATCCGCCGCGTGCGCCAGATCGCTGATCCTGGGCAGCTCCACGCCGATGACCTTCAGCGCGCCGTCCTGCTCGGGCAGCACCTGGCCGCCGGCCTGGGACAGCGCCCGCGTCAGCTTCTCCCGCGCCTCCGGTTCGCCGTCGGGGGTGCGCACCCGGGCGAAGCCGGTGGAGTTGTGCGCGATGAAGTCCGCCACCGGCTGGTCGGCCATCAGCTGGCCGCGCCCGATCACGATCAGATGGTCGGCGGTCTGCGCCATCTCGCTCATCAGATGGCTGGAGACGAAGACGGTGCGGCCCTCGGACGCCAGCCGCTTCATCAGGTTGCGGACCCACAGAATGCCCTCCGGGTCCAGACCGTTCACCGGCTCGTCGAAGAGCAGCACCTGCGGATCGCCCAGCAGCGCGCCCGCGATGCCCAGCCGCTGGCCCATCCCCAGCGAGAAGCCCTTGGAGCGCTTGCCCGCCACCTGCTGGAGGCCGACGATGCCCAGCACCTCGTCCACCCGGCTCGCCGGTATCCCGGACAGCTGCGCCAGACACAGCAGATGGGAGCGGGCACTGCGGCCGCCGTGCTTGGCGTTGGCGTCCAGCAGGGCACCGACCTGGCGCGGCGCGTTCGGCAGCCGCTGGTAGGGGTGGCCGGCGATCGTCACCGTGCCGCTGGTGGGCCGGTCAAGGCCCAGCATCATCCGCATGGTGGTCGATTTGCCGGCGCCGTTCGGGCCCAGGAATCCGGTGACCTTCCCCGGTTGGACCTGGAAATTAAGGTTGTACACGGCTGTCTTCGAGCCATAGCTCTTCGTCAGGCCGACGGCCTCGATCATGCTGGGTGCCCCTGCTCGGTCGGTTGTTCCGCACTAAGACCTCGGCAGGGGCCCTTTCGGTTCCCGCCGGGCTCAGGCGTCCCGCTTCTTGAGCACCCCGTATCCGGCGAGCAGCGCGGCGACCACCCACAGCAGCATGATGAGCATTCCGCCCCACGGTCCGTAAGGCCGGTCGCCCGTGTCCACCACGGTCATGATCCGCTGCCCCGCGACATCCGGGAGATAGTCACCGACCTTTTTCGTGGCGTTCACACTGGAGAGAATGCTGGAGATCATGAAGAAGAACGGGATGAGAATCCCGAACGACAGCATCGGACTGCGCAGAATCCAGGTGACCCCCATCGCGAACAGCGCGATGAGGCCCATGTAGAGCCCGCCGCCGATCACCGCCCGCAGGACGTCGTGCGCGCCCAGCGTCGTACGGTACTGGCCCAGCACCGCCTGGCCGGTGAAGAACGCGGCGAAGCTGGTGATCATGCCCACCACCAGGGCCAGCACGGTGGCCACCGCCAGCTTCGCGGCCATGAACACACCGCGCTGCGGCACCGCCGCCAGGGAGGCCCGGATCATGCCGGTGCTGTACTCGTTGGAGACCACCAGGATGCCGAACGCGATCATCGCCAGCTGACCCAGGATCATCCCGGCGAAGCTGGTCAGGGTGGGGTCGAAGGTCAGCTGGTCCCGCGCCGACAGATCCGTGAAGGTGTTGCGCACCACCAGGCTGAGCAGCATGCCCAGCGCCACCGTGACCACCACGGCGGCGGTCAGCGTCCACACCGTGGACCCCACCGAGCGGATCTTGGTCCATTCCGAGCGCAGTACCCGGGCCGTCTGTGCCATGGTTCACTCGCCCTTTCCGCGCCGGGAGTCCCACTGCGCGCCCCAGCCACCGGCGGCCGGCGGCGCCCCGGGCGGGTCCGGCGCACCGGGCCCCTCGCCGCCGTTGTGCGCCTCGTACTCCACCGAGCCGTGCGTGAGCCGCATGAACGCCTCCTCCAGTGAGGCCTGCTGCGGGCTCAGCTCGTGCAGCACCAGGCCCTGGCCGGCCACCAGCTCACCGATCCGGGCCGCCTCGGTGCCCTCCACCTCCAGGGCGCCCTCCGCCGTCTCCGTCACCGTGACCCCGCCGCCGGTGCGCTCCAGGACCGCCCGCAGCCGCTCGGGTTCGGGACCGCGCACCCGGACGAAGCTGCGGGAGTTCTCCCGGATGAAGTCCGCCATCGAGGTGTCGGCGAGCAGCCTGCCCTGACCGATCACCACCAGATGCTCCGCCGTCAGCGCCATCTCGCTCATCAGATGGCTGGAGACGAAGACCGTACGGCCGTCGGCGGCCAGTCGTTTCATCAGATTGCGGATCCAGTGGATGCCCTCCGGGTCGAGCCCGTTCACCGGCTCGTCGAACATCAGGATCCGCGGATCACCCAGCAGCGCGCTGGCGATCCCCAGCCGCTGCCCCATGCCCAGCGAGAACCCCTTGGGCCGCTTGCGGGCCACCGCGCCCAGACCCACCAGATCCAGCACCACATCGATGCGCTCGCGCGCGATGCCGTTGCTCTGCGCCAGGCACAGCAGATGGTTGTACGCGGTACGGCCCGGGTGCACGGCCTTCGCCTCCAGCAGCGCCCCGATCGCCAGCAGCGGATCACGCAGCCGGTCATACCGCTCGCCGTCGATGAGGACCTCCCCACTGGTGGGGTGGTCCAGGCCCAGCATCATCCGCATCGTCGTGGACTTGCCCGCACCGTTCGGGCCCAGGAACCCGGTGACGATGCCCGGCCGTACCGAGAACGTCAGATCGTCCACGGCCGTCTTCCCGCCGTACCGCTTGGTCAGCCCCGCCAGCTCGATCATGGATCGACGCTAGAACGGCGCAGCCGCCGCCGCCCGGTGGGGCGGCGCCGGCTGCGCCGTTCAGGTGATGCTGCCGTGCGCGGTGCGCGAGGGGTCAGCGGGACTGCTGGGCGGGAACGCCCTTGCTCAGGCCCTCGTCCTCGTCGTCGTCCAGCGAGACCGCCGCGATCTGGGCACCGGTCAGGGTGGCCAGCATCTCGCGGACGTTGGTCAGCTGGGCGTTGATGCTGTCGCGACGGTTGGTCAGCGCCGCCAGCTCACGCTCGGACTCGGTACGGATCCGCTCGGCCTTCGCGTTCGCGTCCGCCACGATGTCGTCCGCCTGGCGAGAGGCGGTCTCCACCGTCTGGCGGGCCCGGCGGTCCGCGTCGGTGCGCAGCTTCTCGGCCTCCAGACGCAGCTGCTCGGCGCGGTGCTCGATCTCCGCGAGCCGCTTCTCGGCCTTGGCCTGGCGGGAGGCCAGGTCGCGCTCGGACTGCTCGCGGCGCTTGGCCAGGTTGGTCTCGAAGTCGGTCGCGGCCTGCGCGGCCTTGGCGCGGGTGTCCTCGAAGAGGGCGTCCGCCTCCTCCCGCTTGGCCGCGGCGTTCTTGTCGGCCTCGGCGCGGGTGGCGGCCGCGTCGTCCTCGGCCTTCTCGATGATGCGGGCGCCGTCGTCCTCGGCCTTGGCCTTGCGCTCCTGCGCGTAGGCCTCGGCGTCGTTGCGCACCTGCTGCGCGGCGCCCTCGGCCAGCTCGCGGTGCTGCTCGGCGGCCCGGCGGGCCTCCTCGCGCAGATCCTTCGCCTCTTCCTCGGCAAGGCGCAGGATCTTCTCGACACGGGCGCCGAGACCGGCGTACGACGGCTCGGAATCCGTGATCTGGGCCTGGGCGTTCTGCGTTTCGAGGTGCAGCTCCTCGATCCGCTTTTCCAGAGAGGTGATACGGGCCAGCGCGCTGTCGCGGTCCGATACGAGCTTGGTGATCCGGTCGTCCACCTGCCCGCGGTCGTAGCCGCGCCGCACGAGCTCGAAGCCGAAGGGGGAGGAAGTGTCGCTCATGGGGTTCCTGTCGATTCAGACGGGTGCGTCAGATTCGGGCCTGGCCGCGTGGTCTTCTCGGGCCCGCGACGCCGGCCGCGGCACCTCGCTGGGTGACCGGATTCCCGAGTACATGCCGTACGAGGGAGATCCGGCGCCTCGCGATGCACCGCACCCGACGCCGCCGGCTGATCCGAGAAGACCACCCGGCCAGGCCCAGGGGATAGGCCTGGGCGTTCAGCAATCCTAGGGGGCGAAGCGGCGTGTCTTCGAGTGGATCCGGGCTTTGGTGTGGAGAATGTTCGCCCCAAACGCTCGATCGAGTGGTGAGGGATTCATGGCGGTTCAGCCCCGGGAGGGTTTTCCGCCGCCGGGCCGGGGCGCGGAACCGGCGCCGGCCGTCACCGTGCCGAGCGGGCCGTGCCCGCCCGAACCACCGGACCCCTTACCGCTTTTGCCACCGCCGCCGGAGGTTTTCCCGCCCGGTTTCGCGGCGCTCTTGGGCTCCCCGAAGGAATCGAGCGCCGCCAGCACATCCTGGACCCGGGAGATCTCGGCGTTGATGTCCTCGCGCCGGCGGCTGAGCTTCTCCAGCTCGCGCTTGCTCTCCTCGACGGCACGCTTGGCGTCCCGGTCGGCGTCGGTGCGTACCTTCTGCGCCTCGCGCAGCACCTCGGAGCGCTTGCGCTCGGCGTCCTTCAGCAGCCCCTCGGCCTTCTTCACCGCGGAGATACGGACCTTGCCCGCCTCGGAGTTGGCCTCCTCCAGCAGCTTCTCCGCCGCCCGGCGGGCCTCGGCCCGCTGCTCGTCGGCGGCGCGCATGAGCTTGTCGACGCGCTCGCCCGCGGCCCGGGTCTGCTCGGCCGACTCCCGGCGGGCCCGGTCGTGCAGCGCCTCGACCTCCGCCTCGACCCGGGTGCGCAGCTCCTCGGTGCGCTCGCGGATCGCGGCGGCGTCCCGGCGGGCCTCCTCAAGCAGCGTGTTGGCGTCGGCGCGGGCGGTCTCCACCAGCTCGCTGCCGCTCTCCCGGGCGCCCGCGATGAGCCGGTCGGCCTCCTTGCGGGCGACACCGACCATGGTGTCCGACTGCTCCTCGGCCGTGGCGCTGATCCGCTGCGCCTCCTCCTGTGCCTTGGAGATCAGTTCGTCGGCCTGGGCGGCGGCCTCGTTGCGCTTGCGGGAGGCCTCCCGGCGGGCGCTGTCGGCGAGCGCGTCGGCGTCCGCGCGGGTCCGCTCGGCGGCGGCCTCCGCCTCGGTACGGACCCGGTCCGCCTCCGCGATGGCCTCCTTGACGGTGTGTTCGGCCAGCGCCGAGGCGGCTTCCTTCTCCTCGGCGGACTCGCGCAGCACGCGGGCCACCTCGCGTTCGGCCTCCGCGCGGTGGGTGGCGATCTCCGCCTCGGCGGCCTCGCGCAGCCCGGCGACCGAGTCGCGTTCCCGCTGGGCCTTGTGCTCGGCCGCGGCCACCAGGGTCTCGGCACGCCGCTCGGCGTCGTCGACCTTGGCGCGGGAGGCGGCCAGCAGCTCCTCGCTCTGCTCGCGGGCCTGCGCCCGCTCCCGGTGCGCGGCGTCGCGCGCCTCCGCCAGCTGCCGCTCGCCCTCGGCGCGCAGCCGGGCGGCCTCCTCCTGGGCGGCGGCCAGCGCCTGCGCGGCCTCGGTCGCGGTGCGCTCGGCCGCGGCGGCGGCCCGCTCCCGTACCCGGTCGGCGGCGATCTCGGCCTCCTGCCGAAGCCGCTCGCTCTCGGCGGTGGCCTCACCGCGCAGCCGTACCGCGTAGTCCTCGCCCTCGGCGCGTGCCCGGGCGGCGTCGGCCGCGGCCTCGTCCCGCAACTGCTGGGCGACGGCCTCGGCCTGCTCGGTCAGCTGCCGGATCCGCTCGGCGGCCTCGGCGCGCAGCCGCTCCGCCTCGGACCCCGCCTCGGCGCGCAGCCGCTCGGCCTCCGCCCTGGCCTCGGCCAGCGCCTCCTCGGCGGCGGCGACCCGGCTCTCGGCCTCCTCGCGCAGCCGGTCGAGTTCGGCCTGGGCGGCCTCCCGCTCGGCGCGGACGGCCTCCTTGGTCTCCTCGCGCAGCTTGCGGGCGGCGTCCTCGGCGTCCTTGGTGGTGCGGTCGGCCGCCTCGACGGCCTCGGTCGTCAGCGTCTCGATCTCGGCGCGCGCCCTGGTGAGCGCCTGCTCGGCCTGGTTGCGCAGCGCGGTGGCGCGTTCGATGGCCTCGGTGCGCACCCGCTCGCTCTCGGCGGTGGCGCCGGATCTGGTCTCCTCGGCGTCCGACTTGGCCTGGGCCAGCAGCTCCTCGGCGGAGGCGGCGGCCTCCTCGATCCGGGAGGCGGCGTCGCGGCGGGCCTCGGCGCGGATGGCCTCGCCCTCCTCGACGGCCTCGGCACGCAACTGCTCGGCCTCGCCGCGCAGCCGCCGCGCCTCCTCCTGCAGCTCGACCGTCTTGGCGCGGTACTCCTTGGTGTCGTCCTGCGCGGCGCCCTTGAGCTGCTCGGCCACGTCGTGGGCCTCGGCGCGCAGCCGGTCGGCCTCCGCCTCGGCGCTCTCGCGCAGCCGCTCGGCCTCCTCGGTGGCGGCCTTGGTGGTCTCCTGCGCCTCCTTGGCGGCCTTGTTCAGGACCTCCTCGGCGGTGCGGGCGGCCTCGGCGAGCTGCGCCGCGTACTCCTCGGCGGCCTTGGAACGGGCCTCCTCCGCGGCCTCGGACGTCAGCTGCTCGGCCTTGGCCCGCGCGTCGGCCAGCACCTGCTCGGCCTCGGTGCGGCGCCGCTCGGCGTCCCGGGTCGCCTCGGAGACCATCCGGGCGACCTCGGCCTTGGCCGTCGCGGAGCGCTGCTCGTACTCGCTCTCGCCGGCCGCCCGCCGCTTCTCGGCCTCCTCGGTGGCCTCGGCGAGCAGCTGCTCGGCGTCCTCCTTGGCGGTGCGCAGCACCGACTTGGCCTGCTCCAGACGCTCCTCGGCCTTGCGGACCAGCGCGGTGGTCTCGCGCCGCCCGGTCTCCGCCTCCTGGGCGGTGGCGGTGCGCAGCCGCTCGGCGTGCTCGGTGGCCTCCTGCGCCTGGGTGGTGGCCTGGGCCAGCAGCCGCTCGGCGTCCGCGCGGGCCCGGCGCAGCAGGTCCTCGGCCTCGGCGCGGGCGGTGCGCTCCTCCATGACGGCGCGCTGCCGGGACTCCTCGGTCAGCCGGTGCGCCTCGGAGCGGGCCTGCGCGATGGTGCGCTCGTGCTCGGCCCTGGTCTCCTCCATGAGCCGGCGGGCCTGCGCCTCGGAACGGGCGCGCAACTGCTCGGCCCAGGCGACGTTCTCGTTGACGTGGGATTCGACGGTGGAACGGCGCTGGGCCAGCTCCTCGTCCAGGCGCTGGCGGCGGGCGACCGCCTCGGCGTGCAGTTCGCCCTCCAGCCGGGCGCGCGCCTCGGACTGCTCCTGCTGCACCCGCTGCGAGCGGCTCCTGGCCTCGCGCAGTTCGCGTTCGGCCTCCACCCGCATGGCGTCGGCCTGGTGCTGGGCGTTGCGCAGCACCTGCTCGGCGTGGCCGGCCGGGTCGGCGTAGGCGGGTCGCACGGCGAGCACGCGGCGCACCTCGTGCAGTTTGGCGCGCAGCACCTCGACCTGATAGCCGAGGTCGTCGGCATGGTCGACCGCCTTCTCCCGTTCCTTCTTCAGCCGTTCCATCTCGGCTTCGAAACGAGAGAGGTGGTCGTCAGCCTGCACGCTGTCGTAGCCCCGCACCGCGCGGTCCCATCCGTCCCCTGGTCGTGGTTAAGGGTGATCCGGGTCCGGCCGCTGTCCGTGCGGAGCGTGGAGTGGAGCGCCAGTACGGGTCGCCGCCGGTCGGAGTTGTTCGCCGGGAAAGGGCGTCAGGTGTGATCCCCATGCCCCGGCTCGGCCACTCTACCGGCCGGGGCAGCCTGCGTCAGTGGCCCGAGGGGCCTTCAACACCCTTGGGAGGGGCGGCGGTGACCAGTTCTGTGAGCACTCCGTGACAGTCCTTCGGGTGCAGGAAGGTGATCCGGGAGCCCATGGAGCCGGTGCGGGGGGTGTCGTAGAGCACCCGTACCCCTGCCTGCCTGGCGGTTTCGGCGTCCGCGTCGACGTCGGCGGTGCCGAAGGCGATGTGATGCACTCCTTCACCGTTCTTCGCCAGCCATTTACCGACCGGACTCTCCGGGTCCAGGGGCTGGAGGAGCTGGATCCAGGAGGCCCCGCCGTCGTCGGTGCCGTTGATCCGCAGCATGGCCTCGCGTACCCCCTGTTCCTCGTTGACCTCCGTGTGGAAGACCTCGAAGCCGTACGTGGCGCGGTAGAACGCGGCGGTGGCGTCCAGGTCGGCGCAGGCGATTCCGATGTGATCGATACGCGTCAGCATGGGTCCAGTGCACCGCCACGCGCGGTGACCACGCAACGTGCCCACCGTCACATTTCCGTGACGGTGACCGGTGGAGGGGGCGCTGCGTACAGTGACTACACCGTGATGTGAACGCGCGTTCACGACGGCAGGTTCGCGAGGACATGTTCCAGGGCAAAGGAGCCGCATGATGTCTGCCAACGCATCCCCCGTCACCTCCGTGATCGTCGCGGGAGCCCGTACCCCCATGGGGCGCCTGCTCGGCTCGCTCAAGGACTTCAGCGGGGCCGAACTGGGCGGCTTCGCGATCCGGGCGGCGCTGGAGCGGGCGGGGATCTCCGGAGACCAGGCGCAGTATGTGATCATGGGCCAGGTCCTCCAGGCGGGGGCCGGTCAGATCCCCGCGCGGCAGGCCGCCGTGCACGCCGGCATCCCGATGAACGTCCCCGCGCTGACCGTCAACAAGGTGTGCCTGTCGGGGCTCGACGCCATCTCGCTGGCCGACCAGCTGATCCGGGCCGGCGAGTTCGACGTGATCGTGGCGGGTGGTCAGGAGTCCATGACGAACGCCCCCCATCTGCTGCCGAAGTCGCGCTCGGGCTACAAGTACGGCGCGATCGAGATGCTGGACGCGATGGCGCACGACGGGCTGACGGACGCCTTCGAGGGCATCGCCATGGGCGAGTCCACCGAGCGGCACAACATCCGGCTGGGCATCGGCCGCGCCGAGCAGGACGCCCTCGCGGCGGCCTCCCACCAGCGGGCGGCCGAGGCCCGCAAGAACGGCCTCTTCGCGCAGGAGATCACTCCGGTGCCGGTTCCGCAGCGCAAGGGCGAGCCGGTGATCGTGGAGGAGGACGAGGGCATCCGTCCGGAGACCACCCAGGAGTCGCTGGGGCGGCTGCGCCCCGCGTTCCGCCCGGACGGGACGATCACCGCGGGTTCCGCCTCGCAGATCTCCGACGGCGCGGCGGCCGTGGTGGTCATGTCGAAGGCGAAGGCCGAGGAACTGGGCCTGGAGTGGATCGCGGAGATCGGCGCGCACGGCAATGTGGCCGGTCCCGACAACTCGCTGCACTCGCAGCCCTCCAACGCGATCCTGCACGCGCTGCGCAAGGAGTCGCTGGAGGCCGGCGACCTGGATCTGGTGGAGATCAACGAGGCGTTCGCGGCCGTGGCGGCCCAGTCAATGAAGGATCTCGGGATTGGCCACGAAAGGGTGAATGTGAATGGCGGAGCGATTGCCCTGGGTCACCCGATCGGGGCATCCGGGGCGCGGATCGTCCTCCATCTCGCCCTCGAACTCGCCCGCCGCGGGGGTGGCACCGGTGCCGCCGCCCTGTGCGGCGGCGGTGGCCAGGGCGACGCGCTGATCCTGCGGGTGCCGCGCCGATGAGCGGCGCGGGGGCACGCACCGTGGACGTACCCGATCTCGTGGCCCGCGCCCGGCGTGGCGACCCGCGCGCGGTGGCCCGGCTGATCTCCGTGGTGGAGGGCGGCGCCCCCCAGCTGCGCGAGGTGATGGCGGCCCTCGCCCCGTACAGCGGCGGCGCGTACGTCATCGGGCTCACCGGCTCGCCCGGCGTCGGCAAGTCCACCTGCACCTCCGCGCTCACCACCGCCTACCGCCGGGCCGGGAAACGGGTCGGGGTGCTGGCCGTCGACCCGTCCTCCCCGTTCTCCGGCGGCGCGCTGCTGGGCGACCGGGTACGGATGAACGACCACGCCTCCGACCCCGGCGTCTACATCCGCTCCATGGCCACCCGGGGCCGCCTCGGCGGCCTCGCCGAGGCGGCCCCGCAGGCGGTCCGGGTGCTGGACGCGGCAGGCTGCGAGGTGATCCTGGTGGAGACCGTGGGCGTCGGGCAGTCGGAGGTGGAGATCGCCTCCCAGGCCGACACCACCGTGGTGCTGCTCGCGCCCGGAATGGGCGACGGCATCCAGGCCGCCAAGGCCGGGATCCTGGAGATCGGCGACATGTTCGTCGTCAACAAGGCCGACCGGGACGGCGCCGACGCCGCCGTGCGCGAGCTCAACCACATGCTGGGCCTGGGTGCCCCGCGCGGCCCCGGCGACTGGCGCCCCACCGTCACCAAGACCGTCGCGGCGCGCGGCGAGGGCGTGGACGACGTGGTGGCGGCGCTGGAGAAACACCGCGCCTGGATGGAGGAGCACGGCGAACTCACCGCCCGCCGCACCCGCCGCGCCGCCAGGGAGATCGAGACCGTCGCGCTGACCGCCCTGCGCGCCCGCATCGCCGACCTGAGCGGAGACCGGCGCCTGGCCGCCCTCTCCGCCCGCATCGTCGCCGGCGACCTCGACCCGTACGCGGCGGCCGACGCCCTGCTGGCGGAGGTGACCGGCCGGTGACGGCGGACCCCGCCGCCCACGGGGCGGCCGGTCCTGCGAGCGGACCGGCCACCCTCGCCGAGCCGGCCTTCCCCGCCGAGGAGTACACGCAGCGGCTGTTCACCACGCGCGCCGCCATGGAACGGCGCGGGTTCGACGCCCTGCTCGTCACGGCGCCCGAGGACATCCACTATCTGTGCGGCCTGGACCACCAGGGCCACTTCGCGCTCACCGCGCTGCTGGTGCCGCTGTACGGCAGGCCCGTGCTGATCGAACGCGCCATGGAGACCCCCACCGCCCTCGCCCAGACCCACGGCGTGGCGCACCACGGCTACGACGACGCCACCGACCCGGCCGACGCCCTGCTGGAGGCGCTCACCCCGCTCCTGCCGGACGCCCCCGTCGTCGGCTACCAGGCCGACTCCCTCAGCCTGCCGCCCACCGCCTGGGACCGGCTGCGGAAGGCGGCGGGCATCCTGTGGACCGACTGCCAGGACCTGCTCGGCGGCCAGCGCGCCGTCCACACCCCCCGCGAGATCGCCCGCATCCGCGAAGCCGCCCGGCTCTCCGACACCGCCATGGCCGCCGGTCTCGACGCCGCCCGCGCCGGAGCGGGCGAACACGAGATCGCCGCCGCCGTCTACGCGGCCATGCTGACCGCGGGCGGCGACCTCCCCGCCTTCGCCCCGCTGGTGCGCGACACCGGCCGCCTCGACCGCGAACACCTCACCTGGTCACGGCGGCGACTGGGACCCGGCGACGGCGTCTTCCTCGAACTCTCCGCCGCCAGGGGCCGCTACCACGCCCCCCTCGCCCGGCTGCGCCCCGCCCCAGGACCCGGCGCCCCGGAAGGGGGCCGGGCCGCCGAGACCTCGCGCGCCGCGATGGACGCGCTGTGCGCGGCGCTGCGCCCCGGCGCCACCGCTGAGAGCGTCTTCCACACCTGGCGCGCGGTCATCGAGAGGGCCACCGGCATCCCGTACGAGCGCCACCACTGCGGCTACCTGGTCGGCATCGGCTTCCCGCCCGGCTGGATGGGCGGCACCCGCACCCTGCGCCCCGGCAACACCATGGAGCTGAGCGTGGGCATGACCTTCCACATCCAGTCCTGGCTGCTGGACACGCCGCTGGGCACGTACGCCTTCTCGGACACGGCCCTGGTCACCGAGGACGGCTGCGAGGTCCTCACCCGGACACCGCATCCGGAGTGAGCCGCGTCCGTTCCGGGAGACGAGTCCGCCGCCGCCCTCCACCAGGGCCATGGGTTCATCACCACCGCAGAGGGCGGGGACGTGTTGCCCGATGGAGTGTCCGGGGGGCAGACGATGGTCAGGAGACGCCGCCGACCCGCAACGCCGTGCAGCGCCCGCGGTCATTCCTCGCCCGCCCGCGCGGCGCTACCGCGGGGCCGGGCCCGGCGGCTGGTCGGTGCGGGCGAACGGTCCGTTGTCCGTGAAGACGAGCCCGGCGAAGTTCTCGCCGATGCGGCGGTGCCCTTCGGGGCCTGGGTGGATCCCGTCGGGCAGTGGGAAGGCGTCGTGGTCCCTCTCGCCGTAGAGGCCGAGTCCGTCGAGGTAGTGGAGGTGGGGGTCCTCGGCGGACCGCTGATCGACGATGTCGGCCAGGACGTCGCGGATGATCGTGAGCGTCAGCCGTCCGGCGGCGGTCTCGGCCGGATCCCCGGTGGCCTTGAACATCAGGGTTCCACCGGAGAGGTCCGGCATGAGGGGGCCGGGGGTGTTCTCGTGGGTGGGGCACAGGATGGGGGAGACCAGGAGCACGGGGGTCGCCGGGTGGCCCTCGCGGATGGTGTCCAGGAAGCCGTGGACGGCGGGGGCGAAGGCGCGCAGGCGCATGGTGTCGCCGTTGACGACGTTGATGCCGAGCTTGAGGCTGATCAGATCCGCGGGGGTGTCGCGCATCGCGCGCGCGGTGAACGGGTCGACCTGGGCGCTGCCGCCGAATCCGAGGTTGATCAGCTCCACCTCGCCCGCGGAGGCGGCCAGGGCGGGCCAGGTGGTGCTGGGGGAGACGGCGTTGGATCCGTGGCTGATGGAACTGCCGTGGTGCAGCCACTTCCGGCGTCCCCTGTCGCGGGCGGGCTCGACGGGGGCGTCGGTGCGCAGGGCGATGACCTCGGTGATCTCGGCGTGCGGGAGCCAGATCTCGATGTCCTTCTCGCCGGTGGGGAGGTCGGTGAAGCGGGCGGTGCCGGCGGGGCCCGGGGTGAATTCCGCGGTCTGGGTCCGCATGTCGGTGATGGTGCGCAGGTTCCCGCCGTCCACGGTGGCCTGGGCGGTGAGGCGGCCGTCGACGAGGAGGTCGTAGACGCCGTCCGGCGGGGGCGGGAAGCCGCTGTAGACGCGTTTGGTGGGCAGGGTGTCCAGGCAGACGGTGGTGGCGCCGGTACGGAAGGCCAGCCGGACGCCGGAGGGCTGGGCCTCGGCCACGGACAGCAGGTCGTCGGGGATCTGGCGGCGGGCCCGGGCAGGCAGCCGGTGTGGCAGCAGGCCGTGGGCGGTCTCTTCCACGTCGAGGTGGCCGTGCAGGAGGTCGGCGGTGACGGGGGTGGTGATCAGGTTCTGTTCGATGCTCATTGCCTCAAGCCTTGCGATTCCGGGGGTGGCCGGTCAGGGGCGGAGCGGCGCCGCAACGCGGTCGACGGCACCGGCCGCCGCCGGGGGACTGCCGTGGAAGCCGCTGCCCAGCACGCGGACCGGGTGCACACGCGCAGTATTCCTGTAGCCAGTAGACATCTGCCTATAGGTTATAGGTAAACAGCGGAATCGCTAAGGTTCGGTGGCTGTGCCGAGGGGCAGGCGCGGCGGCCCGAGCCGACTTCGCCGGCCTCCGGGACGCCGATTACACCCCCACTGCCCCCGGTCGAGTCCGCACCGGCGGCCGGATGACCCGATCCCTCAAGACGCCGACCGGATCGCGACCGATCGCGGCGGCAGGTGCTGTACCGCGCTGACGCCCGCCCGCCGATCCGGTCGGCGCGGACCTCCGCGACGCGCGGCCGCACGGGGCCGCGGGATGCGCTCTTCCTCACCAGGCGCGGCTGGGGCGAAGCCGCCACCCGGCTGCCCGAACGGCCCAGCCGTCGAGCCAGCGGCTGCGACATCCTCACCCGCGCCCGGTGACCACCGCGATCGCCTCCGGCAGCGTGAGCGCCGCGCCGGCCGCGTACCGCTCCTCGTACACCGCCTCCGGCAGGCCCGTCCGCACCAGCGCCCGGACCCGGGGGGAGAGCGCGGGGTCCGTGGGCATCGGACGGAAGCCCATGCCGGGGACCGGCCGGTAGCGGTCGTACGCGCCCAGCAGCAGCGCCGCCTCCGGGTGCCCGCCCAGGCCCGCCCGGGCCCAGGCCGCCAGCAGCAGTTCGTGCGCCACCATCTGAGGCGCCATCATCCTGCCCGATCCCGACAGGACGTCCACGGCCTCCCGCAGCCATTCCAGCGCCGTCCCGTACGCCTCCCGCTGACAGTCCAGCCAGCCGTGCAGACCCGCCCACAGCGCGCGGATCAGCGGCGGCGTGTGCTCGGAGAAGTCCTCCGCCAGTGCGCGCAGCGGCTCACGCGCCTCCTCCAGGCGCCCCGTACCGCCCAGGAACTCCGCCAGCAGCAGCGCCGGCAGCCCCGGCGCGCTCAGCGAGAACTCCCGCGAGTCGGCCACCGCGCGCCGCAGTTCCCGCTCCGCCGCCGCGTCCGCCGGGTCCACCGCCAGCCGGGCCGCCGCCCACTCCGCCCGCAACAGCGGCACCTGCGCGGGTGTGCCGCTGCGCTCCGCCCACTCCAGCGCCGCCCCGAAGTCCGCCACCGCCCGCTCCCGCCGGCCGCGCAGCAGCCAGGCGTCGCCGCGTACCCACAGCGCCTGGGCGATGGCCAGCGGATCCCCGGTGCGCTCCAGCTGCTCCAGCGCCTCCTGCGCCACCTCCACCGAGGTCAGCAACGTGGCCCGCATCAGCAGCGCGCAGCCCAGGTCCCAGGTGCTGCCCAGCCGGCGGCAGTCCTCCAGCATCGCCGCCATGGTCGCCTCGACATCCGGGTACTCGCCCGCCATCAGCTTCGCGAAGTACCACATCTGGCCGGGCTGGCCGCACAGCTGGGGCAGCCCCGGCCGGTAGGCGGCGATCACCGCCGCCAGCCGCTCCGGCTCCGCGTACTCCCCCTCGCCGGCCGCCAGCAGCAGCAACCGCACCTGGCGGCGCGCCTCCCACCGCCGCTCCGCGTCCCACGGCGGCGGCAGGTCGGTGACCCGGCCGCTCAGCGGCGCGGCGTGGCGCACCGGCGCGGCGAAGGGGTTCGGGCCCAGCTCCGCCGCGCCGCGCGCCGCCGAGCGGAAGTCCCCCATGTGGAAGTGGAGCCGCCAGAACCAGCTCATGGCCAGCACCAGGCACAGCGCCTCCTGCTCCTGGCCGGTGTCGAGGGCGTGGCGCACGGCGGTGCGGATGTTGTCGTGCTCGCGGGTGAGCCGCGCCATCCAGTGCGCCTGGCGCGGGCCGTGCAGCCCGGGCTCGGCGGCGCGGGCCAGCTCGCGGTACGTGTGCAGGTGCCGCTGCGCGACCGCGTCCCGCTCGCCCGCCGCCGTCAGCCGCTCGGCGGCGTACTGCGCGACGGTCTCCAGCAGCCGGTAGCGCGTCTGGCCGCCGGAGGGCTCGGGGACGGCGGTCAGCAGCGATTTGTCGACCAGGGCGGGGAGCGCGCCGAGCGTGTCCGGTCCGCAGACCGCCTCCGCCTCGCCGAACGCGCACCCGCCGGAGAACACCGACAGCCGGCGCAGCACGGTGCGTTCCGCCTCGGTCAGCAGGTCCCACGACCAGTCGACGACGGCGCGCAGCGTACGGCGGCGACGGTGGCCGCCGCTGCCGTCATCGCTTCCGCCGCCGTCGTGGCCGCCGCCGTGGCCGCCGGCCCCGTCGTGGTCGCTTCCGCCGTCGCCGAGCAGGACGAACCGGCGGTCGAGCCGGTCGGCCAGCTCCCGCGGGGTGAACGCGCGCAGCCGCGCCGCCGCCAGTTCCAGGGCCAGCGGCAGACCGTCCAGCCGGCGGCAGATCTCGGCGCACGCCACGGGGTCCTCCTGGACCCCGAACCCGGGGCGGGCAGCCGCCCCGCGTTCGCCGAACAGCCGCAGGGCGTCGGCCGGCGGCAGCGGGCCGACCGGCAGCACCCTCTCGCCGGGCAGCCCGAGCGGCTCGCGGCTGGTGGCCAGCACGGTGACGCCGGGGCAGCGGGTCAGCAGCGCCTCGGCGAGGGCGGTCGCGGCGGCGCGTACGTGTTCGCAATTGTCGAGAACGAGCAGCATCCGGCGGCGGGCGCAGGACTCCACCAGCAGCTCCAGCGGATCACGTGTCGCACCGCCCCCGCCGCCGAGCGTGGCGGCCCCCTGCACGTCAGCGGCCCCGGCCGCCACCTCCTGGAGCACGGCCTCGGCGACATCCGCCCCGTCCCGCACCCCGGCCAGCTCGACCACGCGCACCCGTGCCGCGGGCGCGGCGACGGCCTCCAGCGCCAGCCGGGTCTTGCCCACTCCGCCGGGCCCCAGCAGGGTCACCAGCCGTGCGCCCGCCAGCGCCTCCCGCACCGTGCGCAGCTCCCTCTCCCGCCCGACGAAGGAACTGACCCACCCCCGGGCACCGACGGGCGCGCCCCGGTCCTGGCCTCCGGCGGTCTCCCGCTCCCCGGTGGCCGAGCCCCCGCGCGGTACGGCCTCGCCCGCCGCGCCCCCCTGGGTGCGGCGTTCCGCGTCGTCGGCGGCGGTCGGGAGCGGCGTGCGCCCGCCGGACGCGCCGCCCCCGACCTGACGGTTCCCCGGGCCACCCGCCCCGTTCACCCCAACCGCCGCCGGGCGGACCCCGTTCCGTGGTTCCGCCGCCGCCCCGTCCCCGGGAGCACCCAGCAGCCCCGCGTACAGGGCGCGCAGCTCCGGGCCCGGATCGGTGCCGAGCCGTTCCGCCAGCGCGGCGCGCGCCTCCTCGTACGCGCCCAGCGCCTCCGCCGGGCGGCCGTCCCCCAGCAGCGCCCGGATGCGCAGCGCGTGCAGCGGCTCGTCCAGCGGCGCCGCCGCGGTCAGTTCGGCGAGTTCGCCCACGGCCCGCCCCGGGCGGCCCAGCGCCACCTCGGCGGCGAGCCGGTCCCGCCGGGCCCGCCCGTACCGCCGCAGCGCCTCCGCCACCAGCGGCTCGTCCTGGCGGCCCGGCAGCTCGGCCAGCACCGGTTCGTCCCACAGCGCCAGTGCCTCCTCCAGCAGGACGGACGCCCGCCGCGCGTCCCCGGCGCCCAGCGCCGCCGCCCCGCCCTCGGCCAGCTCCGCGAACCGGAACAGATCGATGTCGCCCGCCCCCGCCGCCAGCCGGTACCCGCCGGGCACCGACTCCACCGCCGCCGCCCCCAGCACCCGCCGCAGCCGCCCCACCAGCGCCTGCACCGCCGCCACCGGTTCGGCCGGCGGCGCGTCCTCCCACCACACCCGCGCCACGAGCGCCTCCGACGCCACCGGCCGCCCGCCCGCGACGGCCAGCGCGGCGAGCAGCGCGCGCAGCCGCCGGCCCCCGCCCACGGCGATCTCCGTCCCGTCCGCCCGGAAGACCCGTACGGTGCCCAGGACCCGATAGTGGTGCTGCATCCCCCCATTGTGGTCGGGAAGAAAACGGATGGCCCCTCCTTATCGGCGCTGGCACACTGCCCCGGTGCCCGCAACCACCCCTCTTCCGCTGCTCACAGCGGATTGCGCCGACTGCTTCGCCCTGTGCTGCGTCGCCCTGCCCTTCGCCGCCTCCGCCGACTTCGCCACCGACAAGCCGGCCGGGCGCCCCTGCGCGAACCTGCGCCAGGACTTCCGCTGCGGCATCCACGACGACCTGCGTCCGGCCGGGTTCACCGGCTGCACCGTCTACGACTGCTTCGGCGCCGGGCAGCGCGTCTCGCAGCGCACCTTCGCCGGCCGCGACTGGCGCGGTGACGCGGACACCGCCCGCGCCATGTTCGCCGCCTTCCCCGTCGTGCGGCACCTGCACGAACTGCTGTGGTACCTCGCCGAGGCCCTCACCCTGCCGCCCGCCGAACCGCTGTACGCCGACCTGCGCCGCGCCGTGGCCGCCACCGACCGGCTCGCGGCCGGCACCCCGGAGGAACTGCGCACCCTCGACCTCGCCGCCCACCGCGCCGAGGTCAACGCACTGCTGCTGCGCACCAGCGAACTGGTACGGGCCGAGGCCGGCGGCCGGGGCGGGGAGCGGGGCCGCGAGCGGAACCGGGGCCGGGGGCGGGGGCGCTCCGGCACCCGCGCTCGCGACCACCGGGGCGCCGACCTCATCGGCGCGCAGCTCAAGGGCGCCGACCTGCGCGGCGCGAACCTGCGCGGGACGCTCCTCATCGCCGCCGATCTGCGCTCGGCCGACCTCACCCGGGCCGACCTGATCGGCGCCGACCTGCGCGATGCCCGCCTGCACGGCGCCGATCTGACCGGGGCGTTCTTCCTCACCCAGGCACAGCTCAACGCCGCGCAGGGGGACGCGGCCACCCGCGTCCCCGACACCCTCACCCGCCCCGCCCACTGGCCGGCCGGCTGACGCCCGCTACCGCATCCGGTCCGCCAGCAGGGCCTCGGCGAGCGCCACCTGAGCCGGTGCCAGCGCGGCCTCGCCGTCCTCGATGTCCCACAGGGCGTTCTGCAGCACCCGGCCCAGCGTCCAGCCGGCCGCCCGCCGCCGGTCCAGGTCCAGCGCCTCGGTCAGCTGGTCGAAGCGGCGCAGCACCGTCCGCCGTAGGTTCCCGCCGGGCACCACCGCGGTCTCCCAGGCCGAATCCAGGGCGGGCCACAGATCGAACCCCGGGTCACCGGCCAGTGGTTCGGGGTCGATGGCCAGCCAGGGTTCGCGTGCTCCCGCGAGCACGTTCGCGTAGTGCAGGTCCCAGTGCAGCAGCCGGTCCCCGGCCTCGCCCGTCAGCTCGGCGACGGCGTCCGCGCAGATCCGGACCAGGCGCCGCTCGTCCGGATCGGCGAGGGACCGTACGGCGTCGGGTGTCTGCGCCACCATCGCCGCCGCGATGTCGCCCAGCCGCCGCATCCCGTCCGGTGCCGGCACGGCGGTGAGCCGGGCCAGCAGGGCGCCCACCACCGCTGTGGCGGCGGTGTCGTCCTCGGCGGCGAGTGTGGACAACGGCCGGGCGGCGTCCAGCCGTTCCAGCAGCAGCGCGTCCGTGTCGGTGTCGTGTGCCAGCAGCCGGACGATGCCGTGCCCGTCCCAGGTGCGCAGCCCGGGGACGACACCGGCGCCGTCCTCGGTCTTCCGCTGGACCTTCAGCACGGCGGGCAGCCCGTCGGCGCGCCGCCGCACGGGCAGCACGATCCCGGCCATGCCGTGGCCCGGTTCGCCGTCGGGGCGCAGCGACCAGCGCTCCAGAAGACGCTCGATCACCCCCGGCAGTCCGTCCACCCAGGCGGCATGCCGATGGTGCGCCGACCGGAAGGCTTCGGGGACGTGCAGGCGGAACGATGGGTTCATGTGGTGTTGCTCCTTCGCGAGTTCGGTTCGGTGACTCGTGGCGAAGGAGTCGGCGGAGGCCCCCGGCAGCGGGAGCGGCGTCACAGCATGGCGCCCACTGTACCGGCGGGTGAGCACCCGTCAGCGGGCGTGCCCGGTGCACGAACGCCGCCGCCGGCCCGCGCGACACCGGCCTCTACTGTTCGCCCGGCCGAACCCTCTCGTCCCGGGGCGGCGGAACCCGGCCGCCCCGGAAGGTGCGCCGGTAGCTGTCCGGGGGGACGCCCAGCGCACGGCGGAAGTGCCGGCGCAGCGTCGTGGCGGTGCCCATTCCGGTGGCCGACGCGATCGCGTCCACGCTGTCGCCGGTCGCCTCCAGCAGTTCCTGGGCGCGCCGGATCCGCTGGTTGAGCAGCCATTGCAGCGGGGTGGTGCCGGTCACCGTCCTGAAGTGGCGGCCCAGCTGGCGCGAGCTGAGGTTCGCGCGGCGGGCCAGGTCCTCCACCGTGAGCGGCTGGTCCAGCCGTTCCATCGCCCAGGGCAGCACGTCGGCCAGCGGATGGTCGTCCCGGGCCGGGACCGGGGTAGGGACGAACTGGGCCTGGCCGCCCGCCCGGTGCGGCGGGACGACCAGGCGCCGGGCGATGGTGTTGGCCACCGCCGCACCGTGGTCGAGCCGCACCAGATGCAGACACAGGTCCAGCGCGGCGGCCTTGCCCGCCGAGGTGAGCACGCCGCCGTTGTCCACGTAGAGCACGTCCGGGTCGACCTCGATCCCGGGATGACGCGCGGCCAGCTCCTCGGTGTGCGCCCAGTGCGTCGTGGCGCGCTTGCCGTCCAGCAGCCCGGCCGCGGCCAGGACGAACGCCCCCGTGCACAGGGACGCCACCCGCGCGCCCGCCCGATGCGCCGCGCGTACCGCGTCGACCAGTTCGGCGGGCGGCTCCACCTCCACATCGGCCCAGCCGGGCACGATCACCAGACCGGCCGCCGGGAGGTGGTCGAAGCCGTGGTCCGGCTCCAGCAGGAACCGGTCCAGGCGCACCGCCCGTGGCCCGCAGACGGTGACCTCGTACGCGGGATCGTTGAACACCTCGTACGCCAGGGACAGTTCGAAGTGCAGCATCCCGTCGGTGACGGCCAGCGCGACAGTGCTCATGTCTGGAAGTGTATGGGTCGTGTCGTTCCGGACACTCACGCCGGGCGCCTGCCGGCCGCCAGGCTGTTCGCCATGAGCGCACAGACGACACACCCGCGGGTGACCGTGTTCGGCGCGTACGGTCACACCGGCCGCTTCGTGGTGGCGGAACTGCTGGAGCGCGGGTTCACCCCGGTGCTCTCCGGCCGCGACGCCGCGAAGCTGGCGGCGGCGGCGTCATCGGCGGCGGACTCCGGCCCGGAAATCCGCCCGGCATCCGTCGGCGACCCGGCCGCCCTCGACCGCGCGCTGTCCGGCGCGGACGCCGTCATCAACTGCGCCGGACCCTTCGCCACCACGGCCGCCCCGCTGATCGAGGCGGCCCTGCGCGCCGGAATCCCGTACGTGGACGTGGCGGCCGAGATCGAGGCCAACCACGACACGTTCACCCACTTCGCCGACCGCGCCCGCAGCGCCGGAACGGTGATCGTCCCGGCCATGGCCTTCTACGGCGGCCTCGGCGATCTCCTCGCCACCGCCGCGATGGGCGACTGGAAGAGCGCCGACGAGGTGCACGTCGCGTACGCGCTCAGCGGTTGGCACCCCACGGCAGGGACCCGCGCGGCGGGCCAGGTCTCCCACGACCGCCGCGCCGGCCGCCGCGTCCGCTACCGCGACGGCGCACTCGCGTACCACGACGCGGCCTCACCCACCCTGACCTGGTCCTTCCCCGAGCCCATGGGGGAGCGGAGCGTGCTCGGGGACTTCACCATGGCCGACGCCGTCACCATCCCCAGCCACCTGCCCATCCCCGACGTGCACGTCTACATGGCGACCGAGGCCGCCAACGACCTGGCGTCCTCCGGGACACCCGCACCCGAACCCACGGACGAACGCGGTCGCTCCGCCCAGACCTTCCTGGTCGACGTCCGCGTCCGGCGCGGCTCCGAGGAACGCCGCGCCTCGGCGAGCGGCCGGGACATCTACGCCATCACCGCCCCGCTCGCGGTGGAGGCGGTTCACCGGATCCTCACCGGGCAGACCCGGGCGACCGGGGTCGCCTCGGCGGGGGCGGTCTTCGACGCCCCGGACTTCCTGCGGGCCCTGTCGGATCAGCTCTCCGTGGAGGTGGCCCCGTAGGGCCCGGTCATGGCACACCCTGCCGGGCGGATCCGGGAGGCCTCCCGGACGGCGGTTCAGCGCGGGATGTCGAAGCCGCCACGGTCCACGGCGGCCCGCACCTGACCGAGCCACTCCCTGCCCAGCCGCCGTCCGTCGGGGAGTTGGTCGTCCCGGTCCCAGCGCCAGGTGGTGATGATCGCCAGCACGAGGATCCGGCACGCGCGCAGCAACTCCTGGTCGGCGCCCGGATAGTGCTCGGCGACCTCTTCGGGGGCGTGGACGAGGTCGAACTCGACGGGCCCGCGGCAGCACGTCTCCAGGTCGATGAACAGCAACCCCCGCCCGGTGCTGAGCAGATTGCCCGGGTGCGGTTCGCCGTGCAGCAGTTGCTCGGCGCCGCCGCGCTCACCGATCACGCGTGGCAGGCTGCCCAGCGTGCCGACGAGCAACTCCCGGTCCGGGTCGCCGAGCGCGGGAGTGCGCTCGCGGTCCGCCAGGAGCCCGAGGGCGTACGCGACCCGCTCGGTGAAGTGCGGCGCCGGTACGTCGAGCGGGCGCATGCCGGTGTGCAGCCGCTGGAGCGCGTCGGCGTAGTCGGCCGGGGAAGGCTCCTGGCTGCTGACGGGTTCGTAGTAGGTCCAGAAGGTGACCACGAAGCCGTCGCGCTCGTAGGCGCGCGGTTCCACGCGGGGGTCCAAGGTGGCCACGGGGCAGTCTGCTGCGGCGAGCCGCTGGGCGAGATCGATCTCGAACCGGGCGACCTGCTGCGTCACCGGCGCCACCCGGGCCAGCACGTCACACGGCAACAGGCGCAGGGTGAGCTTGTTCGAGTCGTGCAGCACGAGCGCGTCGTCGGCCGCCAGGCCGAGCGAGGCGGCGATCGATGTGGCCGCGGCCACCGCGCGGGTGGTCTCCGACGCCTGCATCGTCGCCTGACCCCTCTTCCGTGAGACTGATGAGCTGCCGCGTCCCGCGTCCGACCGCGATGTACGGGACTGGGCGCGGGGCGCCGTCTCGTACGCCCGACCGCTCAGTCGAGGCAGAACTCGTTGCCCTCGACATCCTGCATCACCAGGCACGACTCGTTCTCGTCATCGGCGGCCAGCAGGTGCACGCGGGTGGCGCCGAGCGCGACCAGACGCGCGCCTTCGGCCTCCAGCGTGGCGACGCGCTCCTCACCGACGAGCCCCGTACCGGCCCGCACATCGACGTGCACGCGGTTCTTGACGACCTTGCTCTCCGGAACGCGCTGGAAGAACAGGCGCGGCCCCACCCCCGTGGGATCGGAGGCGGCGAACCACGCGCCGCGCTCCTCGGGCGGCAGCGTGAGATCGAAATCCTCCCACGTGTCGTACCCCTCCGGAGGCGCGGGCGGAACGTATCCGAGCACCTCGCACCAGAAACGGGCGACACGCACGGGCTCCGCGCAGTCGAAGGTGATCTGGATCTGCTTGATCGACGACATCGGGCCATCGTAGAGGCGGGCCTTCCTCGCCTCCACAGATTTGTTCCTGGGCCGGCAATCCCCCTCAAGGCCCACATGTCAGGACGGAGCCCCACTTCGCGGGTGACCTCCGGGGGTGCTTACACGGAATTGCACACGGGTTTGCTGCGCTGCGTGATGTTCGGTTGACCTGCTGTAGCGCGGCGGTCCAAGGTCAAGGGGCGGGATGTGATCTCAACAAGGGAGGGATGCATGGCACTTCGCTTCATCGCGAAGGATCCGAACTCGCCTCAGCGCACCCTCCCACACGATGGCGTAGAGATTCAGCGGCTGTGCGCCGTGAAGGCGCTGTTGGCGCATCTGTCGTACTTCGACAAGAGGTTCGATCTCATCGGGGTTGTCCCAGCTACCTTCGCCCACCGCAAGTGCCCGTGAATATTCGGCGGTTTGTAGCAGGCCGGGAACCAGCGACAGCTCCCAGGTTCGGACCCGCGTTGCAACATCCTCCATGGAGATGTACTCGGCCATACCGCCCGCACGCGGGTACTGCTGCCACCAGCCCTTCGCCTTGCGGCGTTCCCGGTCCAAGCGTGCGAGCCGCAGCAGAGCCTCAAGCGCGTCGCGGTCAGTGCAGCCGTAGAACTCGTACAACGCCTTGATGTCCGGGTCGCGAACCGGAACCCAGCCACGCTCTATCTTGACGAGCTTCGTGGGGGTAGCACTCAGCACGTCCGTGGCTTCCTGCTGCTTGAAGCCGGCTGCGACGCGCAACCGCAGCAGTTCGGCACCAAGCTTGCGGCCCAAGACAGTTGAGGTCTGGTTGGACTTCGTCATCCGTGAACTCACAGTGACAGTCATACCTCGTTCGGTGGCTCTCGGTCGACCGTATTCACTCTTTCAGGAATATCTTCCAGGAATAGATTGCTCCCTTGAAGTTCTGAGGCCTACTGTCGGTCATTGACCGCTCACTCTCGTGGAAGGTGGCCGTCCATGACTGCCGCTGCCGCCGCCTCACCCCCGCCTCTCGATCCCTCCCTGGTGCTCCGTCAGGACCGCCTCGACTACACCCCCGTCCCCGGCAGTGTCCGGCTGGCCCGGCGGCGGGCCGCGCGGCTCGTGGGGGAGTGGGGGTGCCCCCGGCTGGCCGGGGATGCCGCGCTCGTGGTCTGCGAGATGGCCAGCAACGCGCTGCTGCACGCCCGCGTTCCCGGGCGGATGTTCCGGGTCCATCTCATGCTGCTGCCCGCTGTGTTGCGGGTGGAGGTCACCGACGCGCTGGGGGAGCGGCTGCCCGTGCAGCGGCCCGTCGTGGGGGAACCGACGTGCGGACGGGGCCTGTTGCTGATCGCCGCGTTGGCCGCCCGGTGGGGTGTGACCCCGCTGATGGTCGGCAAGACCGTGTGGGCCGAGTTCGACCTGAGGGAGGAGGAGGGGCGTGGGCATGTGGTTCAGCCGGCGTGACCGCCGGGCCGACGCGGCGCCGATGTCGCACCGGATGCGGTGCGATCTGTGCCGCAAGAAGTCCGAGGCGAGCGTGGAGTTCGGGCGCGTACAGGACTGGCAGCTCGACCACGCGGCCCGCAACCCGGGGCACCGGCAGTTCACGGAGATCCTGACCCGGCCGTGGCGCACCGAACGGCAGGCCGTCACCATCGGGGTGGAGATCACCACGGTGCAGGGCGACGGCTGGTACCGGACGGGGGAGTGCACGCTGTGCGGGCACACGGGGGTGGCCGTGCACTGGATCGGTTCGGCGCGGGCGGCGGGGCGGTCCGCGCACCTCTTCGGCTGCCAGGACTGCGTGACCTCGCTGCACGAACGGGTGTCGGGCGTCGCGCGCGTCTAGCGGTACCCCGCACCGGAGTTGGCCGCATCGGGGCGGGATCGGCACGTTCTCACGGGCCCCGGGCAACGCGTTCTGCTTCGAACGCTGGGACGCCCACCGGCCCGGGGTGGCGGGCGGCCGGACCTGGTGGCCGGGGGAGCGCCCGGCCACCGGCGCACCGGGTTCCCCGATCGCGAGGAACCCGGACGCCGCAGACCGGCTCGGGTTCAGTGGGCGCGTACCGCCCTCGTCACGGCCGGGGCTTGTGCGCGAACACCCAGCGGTTCCCCTCCAGCGCGTCGTTCGACTCGGGGAGGGGGCCGCGTCCGTGCTGCTGGGTGAACTCGAAAGGCGTGTGTATCCGGGCCGACCAGCCCTTGGCCCGCAGGTCGCCGGTGGAGTCGGGACGCGGGTCCTTGTTGAAGAGCTGGAGCAGGTCGATGCCGATCTGTTCCCGCGTCGCCGTGTAGGTGGCGCTGTCGCGGTACTGCATCAGGTGCTTCTCCACCTTGGCCTCGAAGGCCAGCGCGCTGCCCCCGGTGGTGAGCTGGTCGACCGTGTCGATCAGGTACGTCTCGGCGGCGCTCGGCAGGTAGAAGAGGAGCCCTTCGGCGAGCCACACGCTCGGTGCGGTCGGGTCGAAGCCGGCGCCGGTCAGCGCGGTGACCCAGTCCTCGCGCAGGTCGACCGGTACGGGGACGCGCTTCACCTTGGGGGTGGCCAGCAGGTCCGCGAGCACCTGGTGCTTGAACGCCAGGACGCCCGCCCGGTCGATCTCGAAGACGACGCAGTCGGAGGGCCACGTCAGCCGGTAGGCGCGGGTATCCAAACCGGCTCCCAGCAGCACCACTTGAGTGGCCCCCGGGCCGACGGACGTGAGGAGGAAGTCATCCAGGACTCTGGTCCGCAGGCCGAAGTAGCGGGCGAACCGTCCCCACAGCGGGTTCGCGTCCCCGTCCGTGGCCTCCTCGATGCGTACCGGCCACTGGGCGCACGCCGGGGCGGCGCGCACGAAGTGTTCCGCGTAGCTGTCCTGAGCGAGGCTGTCGTGGCGGTGGGTCTCGATCGCCCGTGCGGCGGCGACCAGGAGCGCGGTGAGCCCGACACCTCCGTCCACGCCTTCCACATCGGTGTGCTGTGTCGCCGTGTCGGACATCGTTCCTCCAAGAACGGGAGCGGGAAAAGGGGGCGTGCGGTATCCGGGAGTCAGTGAAGTAAGTGGCGAGGTGCCGGTGGCCGGCGGCGGTGGGCCGGCGTTGCCGCCGGCCCACCGCTCAGTGGTGTGTTCTCTCCGGGAGCAGGACGGGTTTGACGACGCGGCCCGCCTCGCAGTCCCGTTCGGCCTCGTTGACAGCGGCCAGCGGGTACGTGCGGATCAACGCGTCGAAGGGGAAACGCCCGGCCCGCCACAGCCCGGTCAGCAGGGGGATCAGCAGTCCGGGGACGGCGTCCCCCTCGCAGATGTGGCGGATGGAACGGCCCCGGTCCAGCGTCCCCGGTTCGAGCGCGAGCGGGGTGTGCAGCCGTGCCACCAGGCCGAGGACGCCGGTGGGGCGCAGCGCCCGCAGCGCCTCGTTGATCAGCGGGGGCGAGGCCGTGGTGTCCAGCGCGTACCGGGTGCCGCCGTCGGTCAGCCGCCGGATCCGTTCGGGCAGCCCGGACGTGGTGGCGGGCAGCGGGGTCGCGCCGAACCGTTCGGCCAGGGCCAGCCGCCCGGGGTGCCGGTCGACGGCCACGCTCCGTACGCCCGCGGCGGTGGCCGCCATCACCGCGGCCAGGCCCACCGCTCCGGCGCCGATGACCGTGAGGGTGTCGCCGGGGCCGGCGCGGAAGGTGTTCAGTACGGCTCCTGCGCCGGTGAGGAAGCCGCAGCCGAGCGGTCCGAGCAGTTCGAGTGGGAGCGCGGGATCGACCCGGACGGCGTTGCGGGCCGGGACGAGCGCGTACTCGGCGAACGAGGACTGGCCGAACCACCGGGGGGCCAGGGCTCCCCCGGCCGCGTCGGTGAGCCGGGGCACCTCCTCCTTCCGCCCGCCGAAGAGGTTGAGGGAGGCGAAGGACTCGCAGTAGGCGGGGGCCGCGCCCCGGCAGTTGGGGCAGTGGCCGCAGGAGTCGAAGCTGAGCACGACGTGATCGCCGACGCCGATCCCGTTGTCCTGCTCCCCGCCCGTCCGCACCACGACGCCCGCGCCTTCGTGGCCCAGTACGGCGGGCAGGGGGCTGCGCCCGGCCGATCGCCGGACCGCGAGGTCGGTGCGGCACATCCCGGCGCCCGCGATCTCCACCAGGATCTCCCCGGCGGCGGGCTCCGCACCCAGCGCCACCTCCTCGACCGTGAACGGGCCCTCGTACGCGCGCAGTACGGCTGCCCGGAACCTCACCGGCCTTCCTCCGGTGCGCGGTGGACGACGAACGGCCGCAGGTTTCCGTACAGGCCCCACGCACCGCCCGCGACGCCGACGCCGCTGTTCTTGATGCCGGCGAAGGGCTGGGCGAGGGAGAGTTCGGCGTGGTGGTTGATCCAGGCCGTGCCGCATTCGAGCCGTTCGGCGACCGCCCCGGCCCGCTCGGGGTCGGTGCCCCACACGGAGCCGCCCAGGCCGAAGCCGGTGCTGTTGGCCGCGTCGATCGCCTCGTCCAGGGTCCGGTACGGCAGCACCGGCAGGACCGGACCGAACTGCTCCTCCGTCACCACGGGGCTGTCGGGCGGGACATCGGTGAGGATCGTGGGGGCGTAGAAGTAGCCCGGCCGTTCCAGCCGGTGGCCGCCGGACGCCGCTCGGGCGCCGTCCGCCAGGGCGCGCCGCACCACCTGCTCCACCCGTGCCAGTTGGGGGGCGTTGTTGACCGGCCCCAGCCGGGTGCCCGGGTCGAGTCCCGGGCCGACGGCGACGGTTCCGGCGCGCTGGGCGAGGGCTTCGACGACCTCGGCGTGCAGCCGGGCCGGAACGTACACGCGTTTGACCGCCATGCAGACCTGCCCGCAGTTGCGGAACGCGGCCCAGAACAGCCGGTCGGCGATCCGCTCCACCTCCACGTCGTCCAGCAGAACGGCCGCGTCGTTCCCGCCCAGTTCGAGGGTGACCCGGGCGAGGGAGGCCGCCGCCGCTTTCGCGACGGCCCGCCCGGTGGGCACCGAGCCGGTGAAGGTGACGTGCCGGATGCCCGGGTGGGCGACGAGGCGGGCGCCGAGCGGTTCGCGGCCGGTGACGACGGTCAGCACATCCTCGGGGAGCACGGCGGAGAGCAGGGAGCCGAGCAGCCGGGTGGAGAGCGGGGTGAACGGGGACGGTTTGAGGACCACGGTGTTGCCCGCCGCGAGCGCGGGCGCGAACTTCGCCGCCGCGAGCTGGAGCGGGAAGTTCCACGGCACGATCGCGGCCACGGGCCCCAGGGAGCGCCAGCGGATCTCGCTGGGCAGGGGCCGGTTGTCGCTGATGAGCCGGGTTCGGGGGGCGAGGTCCGCGAAGTGCCGGAGGCGGGCCACCGTACGGTCGACCTCCGCGTACGACTCGGCCAGGGGTTTGCCCTGTTCCCGGGTGAGCAGCGGGGCGAGGTCCTCGCGGGCGGTGTGGACGGCGTCGGCCGCCGCCCGCAGCGCGGTGGTGCGGGCGGCGGGGTCGGCGCGCCAGTCGTACCAGGCCCGTTGGGCCCGGCCGACCACGGAGTCCAGTTCGTCCGGCGGCTGGTCGGGGGCCTCGTCGAAGGTCTCCCCGGTGGCCGGGTCGAGCACGGCGAAGGGTGCCGCCCGGCTCCCGGTGGAGCGGGCGGCCTCGGAGATCGTCATGCCGCTGGTCAGCCCACGACGGGGGCGGCGGCCGGGGCGGTGGCCGGGGCGGTGGCGGCGTGCTCCCGGGCGTGCCGGTCCATCTCCGCCCGGAAGGCGGCCACCAGGTGCGGCTGGATCCGTCCGGCGTTGCGGTCGCCGCCCTCGCAGACCGCGCCGCGTACGCCCACGATGTCCGTGCCGATGCGGGTCAGCGGGCCGAGGTCGGCCGCCTTGACGCTGCCCGCGAGGGCGGCGAGCCGCCCAGTGGCATGCGCGAGGCGCACGAACTCGGCGCACGCGTCCTGCGGCACGTGGTCGAACAGCCGCGTCCCGTCCTTGATGGCGGTGTCCAGCATGGCCGCGTCGGCGCCGGAGCGGGCGGCGATGTCGGGTACCGCGAGCGGGTTGACGCAGCCGATCCGGTGGGCGTCGGCGTAGCCCGAGGCGACCACGAGCGCGTCCGGGTTGTGGTCCTTCACCGCCCGGACGACCGCGCGCATGACGTCGATGCCCTGCTCGGGCGTCGTACAGCCGTAGAGGCCGACCTTGATGTACGTGGCGCCGGAGACCACCGCGCCGAGGGCGGCCTGGGCCACCGTGCCGGGCTTGTAGGGAACGTCGCCCACCGTGGCGGACACCGGCTTGTGCGCGGGGACCGCGTCGCGGATCTCCCTGATGACCCACGGGAAGTTGGCCCCGAGCGAGCCCTCGTCGGGCTTCTTGACGTCGACGATGTCGAGGTGCTCCGCCGCCTTCGCGCAGTCGAGGGCTTCCTCGACGCCGTCCGGGGAGATGAGAAGCAACACCGTGGGCTCCTTCCGCCGCACGTCCGTCCGGCCCGTGGCCGGGGGTGCGGATCACCTGATTGATCTACGGGTGTGCTCATCATTGAGGCCGCTCCCGGGCGCCGGTAGAGCGTGCGGAGTTCCTCCGGGGCGCACATGACGACGCGTCGTGCGCGGCGTGCGCCGGGCGCGAAAGGCCCGGCCCATGACACCGTCGAGGTGCGGACCGGACCTGTCGCCACCCGCCGGATCAGGTGTACTGCGCCGCGAACTCCGCCGTGGGGGCGATGGGTGTGATCACGTCGATCAGGACTCCGTTGGGGTCCGGCACGATGAAGTGCCGCTGTCCGAAGTCCTCGTCGCGCAGCGGCAGCGCGGGCGTGAGCCCCTCGCGGGTGACGAGCCGTTCCCATTCCGCGTCGACGTCCGTGACCTCGAAGTTGAGCAGTAGCCCCCGGACCGGCGCGCGGTAGCCCTCGGGCAGCGTCGGGTGGGTGTGGTCCAGGAGCGCCAGTTCGTACCCGGGGGACCCGGGAGCCCCGGGACGGCGCAGGCTGAGGTACCAGTCGGCCTCGAAGGTGATCTCGAAGCCGAGCAGCCGGGTGTAGAAGTCGCGGGAGTCGGCGAGCCGTGCGGTGCCGATCACGGGATAGAAGCTGGTCAGGTTCATGGTGCGGCCCTTTCGCGTACCATCGGTATGCGAACAAGGTATTTCGCATACCGTCGGTACGTCAAATGGGGAGTGTGATGGCGCAGCAAGGGATCCGGGCCCAGCAGCGGGAACAGACCAGGGCGACGCTGGTCCGGGAGAGCCGGGCCCTGTTCGCCACCCTCGGCTACGCCGGTGTCGGGCTCGCCGAGATCGTGCGGACCGCCGGGGTGACCAAGGGCGCGCTCTACCACCACTTCTCCGGCAAGGAAGACCTCTTCCGGGTCGTCCTGGAAGAGGTGCAGCGGGAGATCGGGGAGCGGGTGGCGACGGCCGCCGACGCGTACGGGGACCCCTGGGACCAGCTCACCGCCGGCTGCCGGGAGTTCCTCACCGCGTCCACCGCCCCGGACGTGCGGCGGATCATGCTCGTGGACGGGCCCGCCGTCCTCGGCTGGAGCGCGTGGCGGGCGATGGACGCGGCGGCCTCCGCCCGGCACCTGGGCGAGGCGCTCACCACCCTGATCGAGGCGGGGGTCATCCCGGCCCAGCCCGTCACCCCGCTCGTCCACCTGCTGTCCGGTGCGATGAACGAGGCGGCCCTGTGGCTCTCCTCGCCCACCGCCGGCCCCGCCGACCTTCCTGCCGCCCAGGCCGCGCTCGACCGGCTGCTCCAGGGGCTGCGGGCCCCACGGGGCCCGGTGGGGGAGTAGCGGCGGTCAGGCCGTGGTGGCCAGGGGGGCCGCCGGGCTGATCCAGTGGGTCGCGGTGGCGTCGGCGTGCGGGGCGAGCAGTACGCGCAGTTCCGCCGCCGCCTGCTCGACGAGGGCGCCGTCACGGTCGGCGTGCAGCGTTTCCAGGAGGAACGCGACGTGCGTGGAGTCCTCGGTGACACGGGTGCGGTGGGCGTCGCGATGGTTCCAGTGGCGGGTCAGGACCCCGGCCGCATCCGCGTAGATGACCTCGCCCGCCTTGGGGGTCTCGGTGGTGTCCGGTTCGCCGAGCGGGGTGAAGACCTCGGTGCCCTCCGCGTACCGGATGACGATGTCGCCGCTGACGTGGCGCAGGTCGAAGGCCCCGGCGGGCAGGCCGTGCCGCACGGAGACGGCGTTGTAGGAGTCGACGGCCGGGTTGATGCGCGGCAGCGCGCCCTTCTTGGCCAGACGGCGGCCGAGCGCGTCCACGCTGGGGCGGACCCGGCGCGGGTTGGTGCCGAAGGCGCGGTAGGCGGTGTGCCACGCCTCGACGCGGGGGTCGGTGTCATCCGCCGGGTGCCAGGTGCCGTCGGCGAGTTGCCGTTCCAGTTCGGCGACTGCGGTCGTGGTGCCGGGCCAGGGCTCCCGGCCGCGCAGCCCGGTGGCGGTGACCACGGCGATGAGCGTGCCGGGGAAGGCCGCCGCGACGGCGGGGGAGAGGTGGAAGGCGGTCATGGGCGGAGCTCCGTTCGGTCGGGGGATGACGGGTGCGGGCGCGCGGGCGTGGCCGGCGCGGTGACGGGGGGCAGGACGTTCATCGGGCCGATGGCCGGGGTGCGGTAGGGCAGGGTGAACGCGGTGGCCGGGGTGGGTCCGGAGGCGACACCCCAGCCCGGGGCGCCGGCGCTGAACGATGCGCCGAGCACCGGCCACAGCCGCAGGGCGAGCACGGCACACCTACTCCCTTCAGTGAAACGACTGCACCGTACAACGGAACGACCGTGCAGCCAAACGACCGAATGGTACATTCCAATGGACCAGCGGCGGGCGCGGCGAGAACGGGTGAGCGATGACCGAGACCGAGGCGGCCCTGCGCACCCTCGCGCGCAACGTCAGGACGGCCCGCACCCGCGCCGGACTCTCCCTGGACGAACTCGGACGCCGCGCCCAGGTGAGCAAAGGCGCCCTGGTGGGCCTGGAAAAAGCCCAGGGCAACCCGAACTTCGCCACCCTCGTCCGGCTCGCCGACACCCTGGGCGTCTCGGTCTCCGCCCTGCTGGAGGGACCGGCCGAAGGCCGGGTCCGCGTCGTGGCCGCCGACGCCGTCGCGCCGCTGTGGACGGGGAAGGCGGGCGGCGAGGCGAGGCTCATGCTGACGACCTCGGGGCCGGCGCCGGTCGAGGTCTGGCGCTGGCGCCTGGAACCGGGCGATGAGTACCCGAGCCACCCGCACCGGGGCGGGGTGGTGGAGACCGTCAGCGTCACCTCGGGCCGGATGACGTTGATCGTCGACGGCACCGAACACGCCGTGGCGGCCGGGCAGACCGCCACCTTCGACGCCGACGCCCCGCACACCTACCGGGGCGCGGGCACCACAACCTGCCACCTGATCATGACGGTCCACCTCCCACCCGGCCCCGGCGCCCCCACTCCCACGAGGTGACACCCGGCGCTCCCGGTTCACCCGCCGGTGAGAGATGAGGCTCTACCGGGACGACCGCCCTCGCACGACGCGGCGGCCCGGCAGCCGCGCGCCCCACCGGGCGCGCGACGGGAACGCTCCTCGGGCGACCAACGCCACGCCCCTCAAGCAATCCATGGACGGAGGCGTTCGCTCAGCACGACATCATGGGGCAGCCGCTCCAACTCGTGTGCCGACACGTCCACACCCCGGCGCCTGAGGATTTCCGCCAGCCAGCCCCAGTGGTCGTCCGCCATCTGCTCCTGCGTTCTGCCGTCGAACGGCTCGTCCGGTCCGACCACCACCCGGGCCGTACTCACGATCTCCCCGGCCGAGATCCTCTCTCGCACTCCCGGAGCGCCGGAAATACCCCAGCCGCGATCGTCCAGCAACACCAGGCTGCGGCCGTCCTCCAGCGCAGCCTCAAGCCGCGCCGACACCGAGATCACCCGATCGGTCGTCGCACCCTCATCCACATCCACGTGCGTGACCAAACGCGCCACCACCGTCATGTTGCTTCCCCTCGAATCGCCAACACCACGTCTTGAGTCCGGACTTGAACCGAACACACCAGCCGGACCGGGGAACAGCCGCCCTGCCCCACCGCCTTGACCATCCGGGTGTCCCCCGCCCCGGCACCGTTCGCGAAGGACCGCTTCAGGTACGTCTCCGGCAGAGCCTGGACCCGGTCGGTGCGTCAGTCATCGCCACCGCACTGCTTCCTTGCGCGGAACCGGTTTGTCGTTTCCACGCGATAGGAATCGCCCTTGTACTCGTACGAGACGACGGCGCCCTCCATGGAGGCCGCGCCGTCGGCCTTCAGCCCCATCAGGAGATTGACCGTCTCGCGGCCCTCGACCGTCGCCTCCCCCACAACCTGCCGCATTTCCCAGTAGGCGCCGCCGTCGGAGTGATCCGTGTAATCGGTCGGGGGATAACCGTCAACCAGTCCAATCGACATTCTCGTAGGCGGGTCGGGTTCGGGCAGCAGTATCGCCTCCATTAATTCCAGGTTCTCGGGGTCGATGAGTTCCACGCCGGTTATCGTTACCGGATCGTCGGAATCATTGGTCAGCCAGTCGTGCCCGAAGGTGAAGACGGATTCTCCGACCCCCGGCCCACAGGTAGAAGAGGATTCATCTCCGGCTGACAGTGGTCCGTTGTGACCTGAGGAAGTCGAGCAGCCGCCGGCCGCGACCAGGATGGTCGCAGCCAGCACTGCCACGTGGTGACGTGATTTCACCGGGGCATCGTTTCCTTCTGAGTGGCGATTAGTGGTGAGCGCCGGCCTGGAGCGATACGCGTGTGAACTGACTGAGCCCCGCACCGTGGGTTCATCCTTCCCGATGCCTCCCGGCGCGGGAAGAAGCCCGACATCCACGGCGAGCGGTAAGTGATGGAGCGCCGGAACCGTTTCACCGCGCACGTGAGTAACCGGCAGGTGGCAGGCCCCGAACCTCTATCGGCCGAGCGGGTCGCGGGCAGACAGTGGGCGCGGAGTGTGCCGCGGCTCCAGCACGCCGCCCTGTTCCGCTGCCGCGCTCCGGAACGCTGCGACCAGAGCGCTCCCCGGATACGTGCCGAACACCGGGTACTTCCAGCGGTAGTAGCAGGACCAGTAGCTCACCACGCGCCGTTCCGTCCGGGCGAAGAACGACGGATTGCGGGAGATGAACTCCCCGTACAGCCGACGCTGGGAGGACCCTGGGACATCGAGGCCGGGGAGCCCCCGATGGATCGCCTCCAGGATCTCGACGACGTACTCACCGGCCAGCCGCACGACGAACGGCGCCACCCAGGGTTCGTCCGACTCCAGGATCCGTTCGAGATGCCGCTGACGAATTCTGCCGTCACCGTGCCGGGAGTAGAGGCAACGCAGGATCAACTGTTCCGTCCCGGAGAGGTGCCCCACCGCCCCGGCGTGTGGCTCGTCGGAGAAGATCCGGGAAGGAATGACGACCTTCTCGCCCCGCACATCAACAGGGAAGGGCTCAAGCGGTGAGAACTCGGAGACCGGCATGACGGAGAGCGCGCCGCGCACGTCTGTGGCGAGCCGGGAGGGGAACGCCGCCACCAGTGCATCGGAGTCGCGCGACACAGCCCAGGACTTCTGCACAGGCTCCAGCGTAGGCGAGCAGCTTCTCCCGCAGTCGTGCGCCGGCGGTTCCCTCGTGACGGCGATCGATTCCCCCCCGTTCGGCACCGGGCCTCTGAGCGGGGGAGATCCGTCTTGACAGCGGCGCGAGGGGCCATGTTGCATGGTCGGCGTGCCACGTGGCGCCGGCCAGAGAGCAGTGGGCAGGCCGGCAGCCGGGCGAGCACCGTAGTCGAAGGGCTTCCGCCATGAGTACTCACTCCGCGCCCCGGGTCATCTGAGCGTCCTGAGCGGCTGATTCAGCCTCGCTCCCACGCGCAGTTCTCTTCGCATCACCGTCGCGCGCTCCGACGCGCCCTCTTTCTTCATCTCACCGTGCCGCCCGCCCTGCCGTGGGCGGTTCACGGACGCATGCGTATCCCCGGGAGACACCACACCCATGTCCTTCAACCAATCCGTCATCGACGAGTTCCGCGCCAACGGTGGCAAGGTCGGCGGGCCCTTCGAGGGCGGCGATCTGCTGCTGCTGACCACCACCGGCGCCAAGTCCGGGCAGGAGCACACCACTCCGCTCGGCTACGTACGGCACGGCGACGATCTGCTGGTCGTCGGCTCCGCCGCCGGGGCCGACCGGCACCCCGCCTGGTACCACAACCTCCTCGCCCACCCCATGGTCCGGGTGGAGGTCGGCGCGGACGACTACTACGCCATCGCGGTACCCGCCGAGGGCGACCGGCGCGACCGGCTCTTCGCCGAGGTGGTCCGGGTGGCCCCCGGCTACGCCGACTACCAGCGGCAGACCTCCCGCACGCTCCCGGTCGTCGTGCTCCAGCGGAGCGGTCCGGAGGCGGGGGAGGGGCCGGCCGAGGTCGTGCATCTCGCCGACAAGCTGCTGGAGGTCCACACCTGGCTGCGGGCTCAGCTGCGGGCGGTGCGCGCCGAGGCCGACGCGTACTTCGCCGAGCGGGGGACACGTCCCGTACCCGGTCTGGGGATGCAGATCCGGCAGCACTGTCTGGCCTTCTGCGCATCGCTGGAGTTCCACCACATGAGCGAGGAACACGGCGCCTTCCCGGCGCTGGAGCGCAGCCATCCAGAACTGCGCGAGACCCTGGACCTGCTGCGGGCCGAGCATGTGACCGTCGCCCGGATCCAGTCGGAACTGCTGGACCTGCTGAACGGGATCGGCGACGCCGACCCCGCCGGGTTCCGGGGGGCGCTGGAGCGGATGACGGACGAGCTGACCGCCCACCTCGACCACGAGGAGGCCACGTTGCTGCCCGCGCTCGCCGCGGTGCCGTTCCCGCCGGTCGCCGCCGGATAGCGCGCAAGGAGCGGCGGGGTACGGTGCACCGCACCCCGCCGCTCCGGTTCCCGGTTCCCGGGGTCAGTCGTCGTCCTGGTCCTTCTCGTACTGCGTGACCTCGCCCGTCGCGACGGAGACCTTCACCTCGTGCTCGAAGCCGTCGCCGCGCAGCTCGACCTCCCAGTGCCGGCCGTCGTCGTCCAGGTCCACCTCGTTGAAGTGGGCGCCGGTGTGCTCCTCGGCGATGAGGATGGCCTCGACGATGTCGATGCCCGCGTCCGGGATCACCTGCTGGTCGTCGTCGTCATCGTCGTCGTCCAGCTTGGCCCGCAGCACCTGGGTCGCGTCCTCGTCGATGTCCACGTCGTACCAGCGGCCGTCGTCGCCGAAGATGTCCACCTCCCACACCACCGTGCCGTCGTCGCGCCGGTCGCGGTCCAGGTCGGTGACGAAGCCGGGCACCTCGGTCAGCGCCAGCGCGGTCACCTGGGTGTAGGCGGTGGACGGCGCGGCGGGGGCGTCCGCCTCCGTACGGTCCTCGTCGCGGTCGTCGCGGTCGTCGCGGTCGTCGCCGTCGTCGTCCCGCACCGCGACCTGCGACTCGCTCTGCCCCGCCGGGGCGAGGGCGGCGGCCTGCGTACCCTGATCCTTCTCCGAGGAGCCGGAGGCCAGGGCGACCCCGCCGATCGTGCCGCCCGCGATGACGGCCCCGGCGGCGGCCACGGCGATGATGGTGTTGCGCTTCATGAGGTTCTCCCCGATCCAGTGACTTCGCGGTGTCGCGTTGACGTTCCGTACTCTCGCGCACACTTGCTGAAGCGGAGCTGAAGCCACCTGAAGCCTTCTTCAGGAACGATTTGCGAAGCTGACCCCATGCGCCTGCTGATTGTGGAGGACGAGACGCGGCTCGCCCGCTCCCTCGCCCAGGGACTCAAGGCCGAGGGCTTCGCCGTCGATGTCGTGCACACCGGCACCGACGGGCTGCACCGCGCCACCGAGGGCGAGTACGACCTGATCATTCTCGACATCATGCTGCCCGGCATGAACGGCTACCGGGTCTGCGCCGCCCTGCGCGCCGCCGGCGACGAGACGCCGATCCTCATGCTGACCGCCAAGGACGGCGAGTACGACGAGGCGGAGGGCCTGGACACCGGGGCCGACGACTACCTCACCAAGCCGTTCTCCTACGTCGTCCTGGTGGCCCGGGTCCGCGCCCTGCTGCGCCGGCGCGGCTCCACCGGCGGTGCCACGCCGGCCCTGCGGGTGGGAGAGCTGGTCGTGGACCGGGTGAAGCGGCAGGTGGCCAGGGCCGGGGTGGAGGTGACGCTGACCGCGAAGGAGTTCGCCGTACTGGAGCATCTCGCCTCGCGGGCCGGCGAGGTGGTCTCCAAGGCGCAGATCCTGGAACACGGCTGGGACTTCGCCTACGACGGCGACCCCAACATCGTGGAGGTCTACATCAGCGCGCTGCGCCGCAAGCTGGGGCCCGGCCTGATCCACACCGTGCGCGGCGCCGGGTACCGGCTAGCCCCGGCGGACCACCGTGGCTAGCGTCCGGGCGAAGGCCGCCACCGGCGCCACCGCCGTGGTCGCCGTCGCGCTGATCGCCGCCGGGCTGCTGATGCTGGTGGCGCTGCGCGGGAACCTGGTCGAGCAGGTCGACCTCCAGGCCGAGGTCACCGCCCGCGACGTGGCCGGCCAGCTCGCCACCGGCACCGCGTTCGACGACCTCGACCTGGACCGCAGCCGCCCCGTACAGGTGCTGGACGCCGACGAGGACCGGCTGCTGGCGGCCAGCGAGGGCCTCCAGGCCATCAGCGGTACGGGCAGCGATCAGGTCACCGTGCGGGAGGAGCCCCCGGCCAGGCCCCCCGGCTTCGACGACGACGACGATGATGACGACGATGACGATGACGACGGGAACCGGCTGGGCCCCGGCGAGGTGGACGAGGACATCGACTACGCCGACGGCAACGCCACCGTGGACGGCGCGGCGGGCCCGTACCGTTTCGCCGTCGTGGACGTCACCACCCCCGACGGCACCGAGACCACCGTCTACGCGGGCGCCCCCGCCGAGGTGGAACAGGCGGCGCTGGACAGTGTCCGTACCTCCATGTTCGTCGGCGTCCCCGTGCTGCTGGCGGTGGTCGCCGCCATCACCTGGCTGATGACACGGCGCGCGCTGCGCCCGGTGGAGGGCATCCGCCGGGAGATGGCTGCCATCACCCACTCCACCGACCTCTCGCGCCGGGTGCCCGAGCCGTCCGCCCGGGACGAGGTGGGGCGGCTGGCCGTCACCACCAATGAGACGCTCGCCGCGCTGGAGGCGTCGGTGGAACGGCAGCGGCGGTTCGTCGCGGACGCCTCGCACGAACTGCGCAGCCCGATCGCCTCCTTGCGCACCCAGCTGGAGGTCGGCCAGGCACACCCCGATCTGCTGGATCTGGGCGGCGCGGTGCAGGACACCGTACGGCTCCAGGACCTGGCCGCCGATCTGCTGCTGCTGGCCCGGCTGGACGCGGGGGAGCAGCCGGCGGCGGGACGGCGGGTGGATCTCGCTGACCTGGCCCGGGAGGAGCTGGCGCAGCGCGCGGCGCTGCTGGCGGCGGCGGGCGTGACCGCGCGTACGGAGCTGGCCGAGGTCACGGTGGAGGGGTCGCGGGGGCAGCTGAGCCGGGTGGTCGGCAACCTCATCGACAACGCGGTGCGGCACGCGGTGGGAACGGTACGGGTGTCGCTGCGTCCCGAGGGCGGGGCCGCGGCCGTCCTGGAGGTCGCCGACGACGGCGCGGGGGTGCCGGCCGGGCAGCGGGAGCGGATCTTCGAACGGTTCGTCCGGCTCGATGACGCGCGCAGCCGGGACGCGGGGGGCGCCGGGCTGGGCCTGGCCATCGCCCGCGACGTGGCGGTGCGGCACCACGGCACGCTGACCGTGTCGGACGCCCCCGAGGGCGGCGCCCTGTTCCGGCTGACGCTGCCGGTGCCGCCGCCGTCCGCGCCGGCCGACCCGGCCGCCCCGCCGGCGGCGGGCTGAGGCGCGCGGGCCCGGCCGCGCGCCGCCGTCAGGCCCGGCCGCCGCGCTGCGCGTGCAGGTGCCGCGCGACGGGGGCGAGCGCCTCGTACAGCTCGTCCAGTGACCCCTGCGGCAGCAGATCGACGAAGTGCCGGCGCACCGATTCCACGTGGTGCGGGGCGACCGTGCGCATGGTGTTCCAGCCCTGGTCGGTCAGCACCGCGAACAGGCCGCGTTTGTCCGAGTCGCAGTGTTCCCTGCGCACCAGCTGGGCTTTTTCCATCCGGGTGATCTGGTGCGAGAGCCGGCTCTTGGACTGGAGCGTGGCCGCCGCGAGATCGCTCATCCGCATCCGGCGTTCCTCGGACTCGGACAGGTTCACGAGGATCTCGTAGTCGTTCATGGTGAGGCCGAACGGCTGGAGGTCGCGTTCCAGCTGGTACATGAGCAGCTTGCTGACGTCCAGGTGGGCGCGCCACACGCGCTGTTCCCCCTCGGTCAGCCAGCGGGTGCCGGTGTCGGAGTCCATAAGCTCGAAGAATAGCCGCGTCGCCCGACCTCGCCCCCGCCCGGAATGATCGTCAGGGCGGCTGCGAGAATTCCGTCATGGACCTCAAGACCGTCTCCGCCCTGCGACGGCTCCGGCTGGTGTCCGCCCCAGAGGCGATCTCCTTCCTGGTGCTTCTCGTGTGCTCCGTACTGAAGCGCACGACCGACTTCAACGCCGTACCCGTCATGGGCGCGGTGCACGGCTTCCTTTTCGTGGCATATCTCCTGTTCTGGGCGGATGCCTGGAACCGGGCGAAGTGGCCGATGAAGACCGCCGCCTGGTACTTCCTGATGTCGGTGATCCCGCTGGGCGGGTTCTTCGCCGAGCGCAGCCTGCGCCGGACCGAGGAGAACGCGCTGATCGCGCTGCGCGCCCGCCGCGAGGGCGTCGTCAACGCCTGACGGGCCCGATTTCGCCCGTTCGAAGGACCCCGCCCGGCGCCCCCGGTACGGCGCGTGTCAGCGCCGGGCGAGATAGCCGCGCATCGCCTTGTGGAGCGACCGGTTGACCGCACCCGGCAGCGGTCGCTCCCCCTCATCCGGCATCTCCCCCTCTCCGGGCCGGCCGGACGGCCGAGGACTGAGACGCCCCGGTGCCGGATGTGACCAGCGGGTAGGGTCTTGCTGTGCCGAAGCCGCTCAGCCTTCCGTTCGATCCCATCGCCCGCGCCGACGAACTGTGGAAGCGCCGATGGGGCGCCGCACCCGCCATGACCGCGATCACCTCGATCATGCGCGCCCAGCAGATCCTGCTCGCCGAGGTCGACGCCGTCGTCAAGCCGTACGGCCTCACCTTCGCCCGTTACGAGGCCCTCGTCCTGCTGACCTTCAGCAAGGCCGGGGAACTGCCCATGTCCAAGATCGGTGAGCGGCTGATGGTCCACCCGACCTCGGTCACCAACACCGTCGACCGGCTGGTGCGCTCGGGTCTGGTCACCAAGCGCCCCAACCCCAACGACGGACGCGGCACCCTCGCCTCGATCACCGACAAGGGGCGTGAGGTGTGCGACGCGGCGACCGAGGAGCTCATGGCGATGGACTTCGGCCTGGGCGCGTACGACGCCGAGGAGTGCGGGGAGATCTTCGCGATGCTGCGCCCGCTGCGCGTCGCCTCCGGGGACTTCGCCGCCGAGTAGCCGCACGGGGTTGGGGCCGGCACGGGTGCGGAGGGCGGGTGCGGGGCGCCCGGTATGACCCGATAGGCTGCGCCGCATGAAGCAGAGCGTGCTGACCCGCTACCGGGTCATGGCTTATGTCACCGCTGTGATGCTGCTGGTGCTGAGCACCTGCATGGTCTTCAAGTACGGATTCGGCAAGGGCGAGGACATCACCTTCGTGGTCTCCCAGGCTCACGGCCTGCTGTACATGATCTATCTGGTGTTCGCCTTCGACCTGGGGCAGAAGGCCCGCTGGCCGTTCGGGAAGCTGCTGTGGATCCTGGTGTCCGGGAGCATTCCGTTCGCCGCGTTCTTCGTGGAGCCGAAGGTGGTCGCCGAGGTCAGGCCGCTGATCGCGGTGGACGAGGACGAGGACGCGCAGGACGCGCCCACCTCGCTCAGCAAGGTCTGACCTCCCGCCCCCAGGGGAGGCGCGGCAGTCCGCGCCGGTGCCCGAGCCCCGCGCACCGGCGCACTTCGCTCGACATATACTTGGACGTCCTAGTAAATTGGCGTCATGGGTACCCACGCCGATGCCATCGCCGCCGGCCGCCGTCGCTGGCAGGACCGGTACGACGCCGCGCGCAAGCGGGACGCCGACTTCACCACCCTCTCCGGCGACCCCGTGGACCCCGTCTACGGCCCCCGTCCGGGTGACGTCTACGAGGGGTTCGAGCGGATCGGCTGGCCCGGCGAGTACCCGTACACCCGGGGCCTGCACCCCACCGGGTACCGGGGCCGCACCTGGACCATCCGGCAGTTCGCCGGCTTCGGCAACGCCGAGCAGACCAACGAGCGCTACCGCATGATCCTGGCCGCCGGCGGCGGCGGGCTCTCGGTGGCCTTCGACATGCCCACCCTCATGGGCCGCGACTCCGACGACCCGCGCTCGCTCGGCGAGGTCGGCCACTGCGGGGTGGCCATCGACTCCGCCGCCGACATGGAGATCCTCTTCCGGGACATCCCGCTCGGTGAGGTCACCACCTCCATGACCATCTCCGGTCCGGCCGTCCCGATCTTCTGCATGTACATCGTGGCCGCCGAGCGCCAGGGCGTGGACCCGGCCGTCCTCAACGGCACCCTCCAGACCGACATCTTCAAGGAGTACATCGCCCAGAAGGAGTGGCTGTTCCAGCCCGAGCCGCACCTGCGGCTGATCGGCGACCTGATGGAGCACTGCACCCGCACCATCCCCGCCTACAAGCCGCTGTCCGTCTCCGGCTACCACATCCGCGAGGCCGGGGCCACGGCGGCGCAGGAGCTGGCGTACACCCTGGCCGACGGCTTCGGCTACGTCGAACTGGGCCTCAGCCGCGGCCTGGACATCAACACCTTCTCCTCCGGGCTCTCCTTCTTCTTCGACGCCCACCTCGACTTCTTCGAGGAGATCGCCAAGTTCCGCGCCGCCCGCCGCATCTGGGCCCGCTGGATGCGCGAGGTGTACGGCGCCACCAGCGAGAAGGCGCTGTGGCTGCGCTTCCACACCCAGACCGCCGGGGTCTCCCTCACCGCCCAGCAGCCGTACAACAACGTCGTGCGCACCGCCGTCGAGGCGCTCTCCGCCGTCCTGGGCGGCACCAACTCGCTGCACACCAACGCCCTGGACGAGACCCTCGCGCTGCCCAGCGAGCGCGCCGCCGAGATCGCGCTGCGCACCCAGCAGGTCCTCATGGAGGAGACCGGCATCACCAACGTCGCCGACCCGCTGGGCGGCTCCTGGTACGTGGAGCAGCTCACCGACCGGATCGAGGCGGACGCCGAGAAGATCTTCGAGCAGATCAGGGAGCTGGGCGCCGGGCGCGCCGAGCACCCCATCGGGCCGATGACCTCGGGGCTGCTGCGCGGCATCGAGGACGGCTGGTTCACCGGGCACATCGCGGAGGCGGCGTTCCAGTACCAGCGCGCCCTGGAGAAGAACGACAAACGGATCGTCGGCGTCAACTGCCACACCGGATCGGTCACCGGCGAGCTGGAGATCCTGCGGGTCAGCCACGAGGTGGAGCACGAGCAGGTACGGGTGCTGGGCGCCCGCCGCGCCGCCCGGGACGACGCCGCGGTCCGCGCGGCCCTGGCGGAGCTGGTGCGGGTGGCGCGCACCGAGGACAACATGATCGAGCCCATGCTGAACGCCGTGCGCGCCGAGGCCACGCTGGGGGAGATCTGCGGCGTGCTCAAGGACGAGTGGGGCATCTACACCGAGCCGCCCGGCTTCTGAGGCGGCCGGTCCCGGCCGGCGGGGCCGCCCGCCGTGCGGAGCCCGCCGCTCCGCACGGTGCCGCGGCTCAGTACGGGCGTTCGCGGGCCAGGACCCGCATGTGCAGGCCCTTCGGCATGAGCGTCACCTTGGCGGCGGCCCGCACCGGGCGCCCGCCGGCCGGGATCAGCCGCCAGCGCGAGATGATCGCGGTGAGGATGAGCGCGGCCTGCGCCATCCCGAAGCGGTCCCCGATGCACTTGCGGGCGCCCGCCCCGAACGGGATGTACGCGCTGCGGTCGGCGGGCGGCGACAGCCAGCGGTCCGGGTCGAAGGTGTCCGGCTCCTTGTAGAGGTCGGGCAGCCGGTGCACCAGGTACGGGCTGTACCCGACGATCGTCCCGGCCGGCAGCACCACCCCGCCCAGCTCGGTGTCGCTGGCCACGGTGCGGGTGGTCAGCCAGGCCGGCGGGTACATCCGCAGGCTCTCCGCGAGCACCCGGTTGGCCATCTCCAGGCTGTTGGGGTCCACCAGCACCAGCGGGGTGTCGCGCAGCGCCTTGCGGGCCTCCTCGTACAGCAGGATGTCCAGGTCGGTGCGCTGGGCGAGCAGATGCAGCGCCCAGGCGACGGCGGCGGCGGTGGTGTCGGAGCCCGCGTACAGGAAGATGATCACCTGGTCGACGAGTTCCTCGTCCGACAGCGAGTAGCGCCCGCCCTTGCTGTCGGGGTCCACGGCGTTGGCGAGGGAGGACAGCAGATCGCCGTGGTCGGTGGTGGCCGAGCGGCGGGCGGCGATGATCTCGAAGACCGTGCTCTTCAGCCGGGCCAGCGCCCGCCGGTAGCGTCGGTTGGCGGGCACCGGCAGCCGGTTGAGCGTGGACGGGGTGACGGCCCGCCGGAAGATGCCCTCGCTCAGGATGATGAAGTCGTCCAGGATCTGGGAGGCGATGGACGCCGGCAGCGAGCGGGCGAACATCGTCTCCACCGCGACCTCGGCCGTCAGCCGGGTCAGCGCCTCGGTGACGTCCACGATCTGCCGGTCCTGCCAGGACTTGGCCAGGTTCTCGGCGAGATCGGCGAACGCCACGTTGTAGCCGGGGAACCGGTCCGTGTGGAAGGCCGGCTGGCACAGCCGGCGCTGGCGGCGGTGCATGTCGTGCGGGCAGCTCAGCAGGCTGTTGCCCGCCACCTCACGGCCCCGCTCGAACAGCGGGCCCCCCTTGTCGAAGATGCTGTCGTTCAGCAGGACCTGCCGGGTGAGCTGGGGGTCGCACACCATGACCACCGAGCGGGTACCCATCCGGATCCGGACCAGGCCGCCGTGCTCGGGCAGCGAGGAGACGAAGTCCAGCGGACGGCGTACCAGCGGCACGGCGTGCCCGAGCAGCGGCAGGGCGCCCGGGGCGAGGGGGAGAGAGGCTACAACTGTCACGGATGCACCCCTGCTCCACCGGATCGGTGTCCACACCCCTTCTCCCCCCGCGCACAGGAGCATTGCGGAGGGCGCGTATGGCCGGGGTCGCGCCCCTGTCGCACGTCAGGGCCCCGGCCCGGCCCGGATCGTCCGCCAGGCCGCCGCCAGCGGCCGTGAGCAGAAACGGTACGCTGGCCCGTGCGCGGGCAGTTGGGCCAGATAGCGATCGGCCCGGTGCAACTCCCGCATGGCGTACCCGCGCAGCCGGGCCGCGTCCCAGCCGTCCGGCCAGAAGTCCACGCCCCGGCCCAGGTCTTCGCCCTTGTCCTGGTAGATGTTGACGGCCTGGAGTGCCCGGCCGTAGCCGACGCCCAGGGTGCGGTCCGAGCGGGTGCCGTCGTACCAGCTCCACAGGTCGCTCAGCAGAAGGACGAGGGTGCCGGCCACCGCGTAGGTGTAGCGGTCCAGGTCCCGTTCGGTGTGGATGTGCCAGCCGTGCAGCGCCCAGCCGCCCATCCGTTCGGCCATCGTCGCGAAGGTCTCCCGGATGCGGGGCGCGATCTGGGGCGGTGCGAGTGCCGCCCACTCACCGATGCGCAGGGAGACTTCGGGCAGCGGCACCGAGGTGTCGGCGAGCACGGCCTTGAAGTCTTCGGGGCGGCAGCGCTCTTGGAGGACGGAGCTGATGCCGCACAGGAGAACGTCCTTCTCCTTGGGGAGGAGTTCGGGATGGTCCTCGATCTCGTCAATGGCCCGCATGAGCAGATAAGCCGATGAAAGTGCTTCGTTCAGTCCCGCCGGCATCGTGGTCACCGGCACGTACCAGGTCGTGCTGTACTTCCGGATGGCCCGATGCGCTTCCAGCAAAGCAGCGGTCATCGCCCTATTCCCTACGCAGTCATGGGCACTTTAGCGCCTTCTGCGCCAGCTTGCGGCAACCGCCCGACTGGTGATGAGTGCGCACGGGGGTGGCGTCGGAACTCCGGGGACCCGCCACCGTTCGGGGGAAGCCGCCGCTTCACTCTCCGGAGTGGTTTGCGCAAGGGAGTCCGGGCGGAAAGGCGTAAGGGTCCCGTCCGCCACCAGACAGGAGCGGCCCGCCGTGGCATCCGCCCACCTCGTCCCACCGGCCCCGCTGCCCTTCACGGCCCGCCGCCACCCCCACGCACGGCGGATGGCGGAGGCCGCCCGGCAGTGGGCCGAGCGGTTCGCGCTGATCCGGGGCGAGGAGCAGGCCCGCGCCCTGGCCCGCGGCGGCCCGGCCGCCCTCGCCGCCGTGATGCTGCCGGACGCCGCCGCGCCCCGCGCCGAACTGGCCGCCTGCTGGATGACCTGGACCTTCTTCCTCGACGATCAGTACGAGGAGGGCTCGGGCGGCACCGACCGCGCCTGGTCGGCGACCACCGGCGCCGTACGCTCCGTGCTGGCCGGCGGCGATCCGCCCCCCGCCTCCCCGCCGCTGATCCTCGCCCTGGCCGACCTGGTCACCCGGCTGCGGGCCCTCGCCTCCCCCCACTGGCAGCACCGGTTCGCCGGACACATGAGCGACGCGCTGGCCGCCGTACGCCGCGAGATCGAACTGAGGAACGCCGGGGTCCCGCCCACCCTGGAGGAGTACCGGGTACTGCGCCGCGACACCAGCGGATTCGTCCCCACCCTCGACATCCTGGAGCTGTGCCACCACGCCGAACTGCCGCCGGACGTCTACGACTCACCCGCCTACCAGGAGGTGCTGGCCGCCGCCATCGACGTCAACACCTGGACCAACGACCTGTACTCCCTGGAGAAGGAGGTCGCCTGTGGCATGGTCACCAATCTGGTGCTGGTGCTGGAGCACGAACGCGGCCTGGGGCGGGACGCCGCCCGGCGGGCCGTACGCGCCCTCATCGAGGAGCGGTCCGCCGATCTGCTGCGGGCCCTGCGCCGGCTGCCGCCCGGAACCGCCGCCGTCAATCGCTGCGCCACGGCCCTCACCTCCGTGGTGGCCGGGTGGCTGCACTGGCACGCGACCGGCACCGACCGCTACACGGTGGCGCAGTCCCAAGACCGCGGTCGGCCGGAGGCGCCGGCCCGCCCCGGCGCCTCCGGCTGACCCGCCGGGGCCCGCCGGGCGGCCTTCCGTGTCCGTCCGTCCCCGCCCGCGTACCACCATGGGGCGCGGAGGGGGGAGACTGGTTCCATGCAGCCACGCAATATGTCCATGAGCGGAGCCGTCGATCTCTCCGCGGTGAAGGCCGCCGCCGAGGCGAAGCAGAAGGCCGAGCAGGCCAGGGCCCAGCGGGCGGCCCAGCCGGAGGGGCAGGGCGGCGCGGCGGCCGGCGTCCAGCTGGTGATCGATGTCGACGAGGCGACCTTCGAGCAGGAGGTGTTGCAGCGCAGCGCCGAGGTGCCGGTCGTCATCGACTTCTGGGCCGAGTGGTGCGAGCCCTGCAAGCAGCTCAGCCCGGTCCTGGAGCGGCTCACCGAGGAGTACGCGGGCCGGATCGTCCTGGCCAAGATCGATGTCGACAGCAACCAGATGCTGTTCCAGCAGTTCGGGGTGCAGGGCATCCCCGCCGTGTTCGCGGTGATCGCCGGGCAGGCCCTGCCGCTGTTCCAGGGGGCGGCACCCGAGCAGCAGATCCGGCAGGTGCTCGATCAGCTGATCCAGGCCGCCGAGGAGCGGTTCGGGATCGTGGGCGCGCCGGTCACGCCGGGCGAGAGCGGCGAGCCGCGTCCCACCGCCCCGGAGCCGCCGTCCAACCCGACGCTCGCGGCGGCGCACGCCGCCCTGGACGCCGGGGACATGGGCGGCGCGATCCGCGCCTACGAGAATGTGCTGGCCGACGAGCCGGCCAATGAGGAGGCCCGACTGGGCCTGGGCCAGGCCCGGTTGCTGGACCGGGTGCAGGGTGCCGACGCGCAGCGGGTGCGGCAGGAGGCGGCCGGCCGGCCGGACGATGTCGCGGCGCAGCTCGCCGCCGCCGATCTGGATCTGGTGGGCGGCCATGTCGAGGACGCCTTCGGGCGGCTGGTGGAGGCCGTGCGGCGTACGGCGGGGGAGGACCGGGACGCGGCGCGGGTCCGTCTTCTCGAACTCTTCGAGGTGGTCGGCCCGGACGATCCTCGGGTCACGGCGGCGCGGGGGGCGCTGGCGCGCGTGCTCTTCTGAGTCATAGTCTGGTCATCTGCTTAGCGGTAGCGGCGGTCGTGTTTTGCCAAAACTTGGCATTCGCGGCCGCCGCTACATTCTGTGGCGTGCATCACGGTTTGAAGGGGTTGATGTCCAGTTCGGGGCCTTGCGGGCGCAGTTGGGGGACTCACTCTCCGTGCAACGGGGAGGATCATCAACAACCCTGTGCGATAAGGCATTTACCGGCTGGTAACCAGCCCCTTGTGCCTTTCCGTGAGATGCACCACGATCGGCCAGACCGGTGGAGCCATGCGCCGGACCGGGAATCAGGGGGGTACCCGCCGTCACGACGGCGGGTCCTGGTTCCCGGGGAGACCGTGAAAGGGCGGTCAGTGGCTGTCGCCGGGGTGCAGTCCGGCGGCATTGCTTCTCCCTCCTGGCCTCCAGGCGGTCCTCCCCGAGAGGGGGCACCCCCGGACCATCGGGCGCCGGAGCCGGAGCAGTTCGTCCGAGAAGGAGGAAATTCATGGAGTCACAGCCTCGCGGCGGCACCAGATGGAAGCGATTCGGTCTGGTCATGGTGCCGAGCGTGGCCGCCACCGCCGCGATAGGCATCGCGTTCGCCCAAGGGGCGCTCGCGGCGTCATTCGCGGTTTCCGGACAGCAGTTCAAGGTCACCACGGAGGTACTGGACGGCACCGGGTTCACGCAGTACGGAGCGCTGGACGTCAAGCACAACGGAGAGCGCATCCCGGTCGCGGTCTCGTCGTTCGACAAGGCGACGATCACCGGCCTGTGCCAATCCGTCGTGGTGCCCACCCCCTTGGGCAACATCACGGTGAAACTCACGGCGGGCAACGGTTCCAGGCCGGTGGAGGCGCAGAACCTCTTCATCGACATCAGCAACCTGGACGCCAACGCCACGTTCACCAACATCGACATCGGGGTGAGCGTCGACCACACCAGCAAGGGCCCCGGTCCTGCCGACGGTGACGCGTACGTGCCGGGTTCGTTCGCGCAGCAGGCCGACCGTGCCGTGCTGACGAACGTCGAGCAGACGGCGTGGGCCACCTCAGCAGGTACCTTCAAGCTGCCAGGGCTCAGCCTGAGCCTGCACCGCGGCAAGGACGCCGAGTGCTTCTGACGGTGTGAGGTCCGCCGGGGGCAGGAGGCCGTACCGCTCCTGCCCCGGGCTGGCCCGCCGAAGCACCTAGACAACCCCACCGGGTCCGGCCCAGCGGACGGCCGCAGACCGGTGTCACGCCAGGGGAGCACCGCGCACATGAGCACCACCACCCAGGGAGAGATTCAGACGTCGCGCCTGGCCAGGGCCAGAGTGGCCTTCCGGCACTGGCGCTGGCGCCGCCCGTTCTGGGCCGGGCTGTTCACCACGCTCGCGGGGCTGCCGATCGTCTACTTCCCGTACGCGACGGTCACCATCGCGGATCTGACCATCCGCATGGCCACCACGGCCGGGGCCGGTTCGCTGGTCATCGGGGTGCTGCTGATCGTGCTGGGCCAGACCATGTGGTTCCAGCCGCACTCCCGGATATTCGCCGGCGTGGCCTCCATCATGCTGGTGCTGGTCTCGCTGGTGGTCTCCAACGTCGGCGGCTTCCTGCTCGGTTATCTGCTGGGGCTGATCGGCGGCGGGATGAGCATCGCCTGGGCGCCGGGAGAACCGGCGGAGGCGCACGAACCCGGGGCCGCCCCGGGCACCGCTGTCCCGGGCACGCGCCCGGCCGGCCCGCCGGCCGCCACCGTCCCGCCCCGGACACGGAACGCCGCACCGGACCCCGCGCCGGTGCCGGCCGCACCCGCGGCGACCACGCCGGAGGCGGTCCCCGGGACGGGCAGCGCGCTCGCCGGTTTCGCCGGACGGGCCACGGAGCGGGGGACGGACCCGGAGAAGGGGGAAAGCCGTGCCGAGTGAGCCCAGTGAGGACATATCCGCGCCGGACGACGCGGGCAACGCGCGTCACGCGGCTCCCCGCAAGCGTCTGCGGCAGCGGTTCCGCATGCCGATCTCCCTCGCCGCGATGCCCTCCGCCGCCCTGCTGGGCATGGGCCTGACCTCTTCGCTGGCCAAGGCGGACCCGCAGCCGGAGAACCCGTTCTCCGGCACGGCCTGCGTGGAACTTCCCGAGCGGCAGGTCACCGAGGTCCAGGACCCGCCCGCGCCGGAACCGCAGGAGCCGCCGGCCGCACCCGACACCACCGCCGCCGGAGAGAACGAGAACGAGGACGGGGACGCGGACGAGGACGCGGACGCGGTGGAGGAGGACGGGGACGGGGAGATCGCCGAGCGGCAGGGGGCGGTCACCGACCCCGGAACGGATCAGGGAGCCGCCGCCGACCCCGGGTCCGCCGCGGATCCTGACCCCGAGCCGGATCCCGGTCCGGAGCCGGACCCCGACCCCGAGCCCGAACCGGAGCCGGACCCCCAGGAACCACAGCGCCCCGAGTACAACCCGCTCGACCCCCTGGGCCTGGGCCCGGCCCTGGACCAGCTCGGCCGGGACATCGTGGACTTCTTCACCCCCGGCGCGGGAAAGCAGCCGCCCCAGGAGCCGGAGGAGGAGCCGGAGCCCGGGGGCGGGGAACAAGAGCCCCCGGAGACCGAGGAGTCCGACGCCTCCCAGGACAGCGACCGCCCGCAGAACCGCGCCCGCGACCCCAAGGAGGAGGCGGGGACGGTGGAGCTGAGCCCGGAGCCGCCGGACGAGCCGGACGAGCCGGAGGAGGACCCGCAGGACGACGCGGCGCGGGAGCCGGCCGAGGAGCCCGCGGGCGGCGCGCCGCCGGACCCCGAGGAGGAGCCGCCCCCCGCCGAGCCCGAGCGCGAGGTGGTGCACGACCCGGCGGCCGAGGAGGAGAAGCCGGGACTGCCCTGCCCGGTGGAGCTGCGGGTGCCCGGCACCGACGAGCGCACCCCCGTCGTCATCGCCGACAACCCCTGGTACCTGGAGGCCAGCTCGCTGACGCTGCGCGGCCTGGAGTACCACGGCGTGGTCAATGTCACCACCGCCAACGGCTCCGTCAAGCAGGCCCTCAAGTTCACCGCCCGCGAGGTGGACATCGGCGATCTGCACCAGATCGTGGACGGTGCGGACGGGCTGCGGCACCACGTGGCCACCGCGCCCGGCAGCACCTCCACCTTCCGCGGGGGCACGGTCACCATGTACACCGAGCATCTGAAGGGCCTGCTGTTCGGGGTGATCCCGGTGGACTACGACGCGGAGCACCAGCCGCCGCTCGACATCCCGTACGCGCACTTCACCGGCGTCAGCATCACGCAGGCCGCGCAGTTCGGCGGCACGCTGACGATGACCGGCATGCGCCAGTACATGACCGGCGGCTGAGCGGTCCCGCCGCGTACCGGGACACCAGGACACGCGGCGGACCGCCGCACACACCGCACACGCCGTGTACCCGGCTCAGCGCACCCGGCGGGCCACTCCGGTGGCGCTGTGCAGCAGCTGCTCCAGCGGCCCGCGGCGGAAGAAGCGCGTCCACGCCACCGCCAGGGCCGTCATCAGCACGACGAACCCGGCGAGCACCCCCGGCGGCGAACCCGGCAGTTCCTCGATGCCCAGCAGCCCGATCCCCCCGCTGTGCAGCACATAGGCGGTCAGCGACATCGAGCCCACGGCGCACACCGGCGCGGCCACCCGGCGCGGCCACGTCGCCCGCCCGCCGGTCAGCGACAGGCAGAGCGCGAGCACGAGCACGAGCACGAGCAGCGCCACCCCGGTGTTGCCCATGACGGACAAGGTGGTGTCGCTGTGCGGCGAGGCCACCAGCTGCCAGGCGCTGGTCCCGCCGGACGGATAGCCGCCGACATCCGACCACCACAGGGAGGCGAGGTCCCGGTCCGTGGGCCCGGCGTGCTCGATCAGCCGCTCCATGACACCGGGCAGGCGCAGCGCGAGCCAGGAGCAGCCGTACCCGAGCACCGCCAGGCCCGCGCCCAGCGCCGCCAGCCGCCCGCGTATCCGCGCGGAGCCGAGGTCCAGGCGGGCCACGGCCATGCCCGCGACGACGAACGGCAGCCAGGTCGGCGCCGGATAGACGCCGGTGACCAGCAGGCCGAGAAGGCCGTCGGTGCCGCTGATCGCGGCGAGCGGGTCGAGCGCGGTGACGTGCTCCGCCCACGCGCTCTCCCGGGCCGATTCCTGGAGCGGGAAGAGCACCTGCGGCATGAGCAGCGCCCCGGCCGCCGCGATGCCGGCCAGGGCGCGGACGCCGAGCCGGTACAGCGGCAGCGCCAGGACGAAGTACAGGCCGTAGCAGGCGAGGATGACCGCCACCGGGGTGCCGGTCATGGTGAGGGCGGTGCCTGCGACCAGCAGGAGCGCGGCCCGGACGAGGACGCGGACGGCGGCCTGCCGCCCGTCCCGGCCGGTTCTGGGGGCGGTGCGGCCCATGATGAGGACGAGGGAGAACCCGGCCAGCAGGGCGAAGAGCGCCGAGGAGCGGCCGTGGGTGAGCTCCAGGAGGACGCCGCCCACCCCGCCGTCGGCCGGGTCCGGGCCGACGTGGGCGGCGTACATGCCGAACACCGCGAGGCCGCGGGCGAGGTCCACCCCGACGAGGCGGGCACCGGAGGGGGCGGAGGGCGGATCCGCGGTCTTCGCGTGCGGTGGGGAAACGGCGGTCGTCATCGTAGGGTCAGATTTCCTGACCGGTTGATCGCTAAGCCCTCCGCTGCCCGGCGGCCCCCACCGCACAGCCCTCACCCGCCCCGGAACGCGAACCGGCCCCGTGGCGCGACGCCACGGGGCCGGGAAGTCTCCGGTGGAAGCCGGACTCAGACGCCCTGCTGACCACCCAGGTGGTGCACCCGCACCATGTTGGTGCTGCCGGCCACCCCGGGAGGAGAACCAGCGGTGATGATCATGGTGTCGCCGCGGTGATAGCGGTTCAGCTTCAGCAGCTCCGCGTCCACCAGGTCCACCATCTCGTCCGTGTGGCTCACCCACGGCACCACATAGGTCTCCACGCCCCACGTCAGCGTCAGCTGGTTGCGGGTCGAGGGCTCGGTGGTGAAGGCCAGGATCGGCTGCGCCGCCCGGTAGCGGGAGAGCCGGCGCGCGGTGTCGCCGGACTTGGTGAAGGCCACCAGCGACTTGCCGTCCAGGAAGTCCGCCATCTCGCAGGCCGCGCGGGCCACCGAACCACCCTGGGTACGGGGCTTCTTGCCGGGCACCAGCGGCTGCAGGCCACGGGCGAGCAGCTGCTCCTCGGCCGCGATCGCGATCTTCGACATCGTCTTGACGGTCTCGACCGGGTACCGGCCCACCGAGGACTCGGCCGAGAGCATCACCGCGTCCGCGCCGTCCAGGATCGCGTTGGCGACGTCGGAGGCCTCCGCGCGGGTCGGCCGCGAGTTGGTGATCATCGACTCCATCATCTGGGTCGCGACGATCACCGGCTTGGCGTTGCGGCGGCACATCTCGATGAGCCGCTTCTGCACCAGCGGCACCTTCTCCAGCGGGTACTCCACGGCGAGGTCGCCGCGGGCCACCATCACGGCGTCGAAGGCGAGGACGACCGCCTCCATGTTCTCCACCGCCTGCGGCTTCTCCACCTTGGCGATGACCGGAACCCGGCGGCCCACCCGGTCCATGACCTCGTGGACATCCCGCACGTCGTCGGCGTCGCGCACGAAGGACAGCGCCACCATGTCGACGCCGAGCCGCAGCGCGAACTCCAGGTCCTCGATGTCCTTCTCGGACAGCGCAGGGACGTTCACCGCGATGCCCGGGAGGTTGATCCCCTTGTGGTCGGAGATCACCCCGCCCTCGATCACGATGGTCCGCACCCGCGGGCCGTCCACCTCCAGCACCTGGAGCGAGACGTTGCCGTCGTTGATGAGGATGGTCTCGCCCTTGGCGACATCCCCGGGCAGTCCCTTGTAGGTGGTGCCGCAGATGGTCTTGTCACCGGGGACGTCCTCGGTGGTGATCGTGAACTCGTCCCCGCGCTCCAGCTCGACGGGGCCGTCCGCGAAGGTCTCCAGGCGGATCTTGGGGCCCTGGAGGTCGGCGAGGACACCGACGGCGACGCCCGTGTCCTCGCTCGCCTTGCGTACGCGGTGGTACCGCTCCTCGTGCTCCTGGTGGCTCCCGTGGCTGAAGTTGAAACGGGCCACATTCATACCGGCGTCGATGAGCGCCTTGAGCTGCTCATAGGAGTCGACAGCGGGGCCCAGGGTGCAGACGATTTTGGAACGGCGCATGCCGACGATCCTATCGTTTTGTTCCGTACCGGAATAATGGCGGCCCCGCTGCCCGTCGAGTCAGGGGCTGACCAGCGCGAACGCCTGCGTCGCGATCTCCAGTTCCTCGTCCGTGGGGACCACGGCGACCGCCACGGAAGCGTACTGCGGAGAGATGAACCGCGGCTCGCCGCCAGGTGTCGTGTTCAGCTTCTCGTCGACGACCACCCCGAAGCCGACCAGGCCCTCCACGGCGGCGGCCCGCACATTCGCCGCGTTCTCCCCGACCCCGGCGGTGAAGGCGATGGCGTCCACCCGCCCCAGCACCGCGTAGTACGCGCCGATGTACTTCTTCAGCCGGTAGGTGTAGATCTCGAACGCCAGCCGGGCCGCGTCGTCGCCCTCCGCCATCCGGCGGGTGATCTCCCGCAGATCGTTGTCGCCGCACAGCCCCACCAGGCCCGAACGCTTGTTCAGCAGGTCGTCGATCTCGTCCACCGACATCCCCGCCACCCGCGACAGATGGAAGATCACCGCCGGGTCGATGTCGCCCGAGCGGGTGCCCATCACCAGACCCTCCAGCGGGGTGAGCCCCATGGAGGTGTCCACGCAGCGCCCGCCGGCCACCGCCGAGGCCGAGGCCCCGTTCCCCAGGTGCAGCACGATGACGTTGACGTCCGCCACGTCCTTGCCCAGCAGCTCGGCCGTGCGCCGTGAGACGTACGCGTGCGAAGTGCCGTGGAAGCCGTACCGCCGCACCCGGTGCGCGTCGGCGGTCGCGATGTCCAGGGCGTAGCGGGCGGCATGCTCCGGCATGGTGGTGTGGAACGCCGTGTCGAACACCGCCACCTGCGGCACCCGCGGGTTCAGCTCCAGTGCGGTGCGGATACCGGTCAGGTTGGCCGGGTTGTGCAGCGGGGCGACCGGGACGAGCCGCTCGATCTCGGCGATCACGGCGTCGTCGATGACGGTCGGCTCGGTGAAGCGCTTCCCGCCGTGCACCACGCGGTGCCCGATGGCGGCCAGCCCGGGGTCGTCCAGGCCGTAGCCGTCCGCCGCCAGCTCCCGCGCCGCCGCCTTGAGGGCCGCGGCGTGGTCGGGGAGCGGGGCGTCGGTGACCTCGCGCCGCTCACCGTCGGCCCGGGTGTGCGTCAGCCGGGCGCCCGTCTCCCCGATGCGCTCCACCAGGCCGGCGGCGAGCCGGGAGTGATCGGTCATGTCGAACAGCTGGTACTTCACCGAGGAAGAACCGGAGTTCAGCACGAGGACGCGGGAGGGGTACTCGCTCACGAATTCACTTTCTGCTGGTGCCGCTGCTGGGGGTGGTGCGGGTTCTGGCGCTGGGCCTGGATGGCGGTGATGGCCACGGTGTTGACGATGTCCTGCACCAGGGCGCCGCGGGACAGGTCGTTCACCGGCTTGCGCAGGCCCTGGAGGACCGGGCCGACCGCGACGGCGCCCGCCGAGCGCTGCACGGCCTTGTACGTGTTGTTGCCGGTGTTGAGGTCGGGGAAGACCAGCACGGTGGCCTGGCCGGCGACCTCCGAGCCCGGCAGCTTGGTGGCGGCCACCGAGGGCTCCACGGCCGCGTCGTACTGGATCGGGCCCTCCACCAGCAGATCCGGGCGTCGCTCGCGCACCAGCTCGGTGGCCGCCCGCACCTTGTCCACGTCCGCGCCGGACCCGGAGGTACCGGTGGAGTAGGACAGCATGGCGATCCGCGGCTCCACGCCGAACTGGGCGGCGGTGGTGGCCGACTGGATGGCGATGTCGGCGAGCTGCTCGGCGTTCGGGTCCGGGTTGACGGCGCAGTCGCCGTACACCAGCACCTTGTCGGCCAGGCACATGAAGAACACCGAGGAGACGATCGCCGCGTCCGGCTTGGTCTTGATCACCTCGAAGGCGGGGCGGATGGTGGCGGCGGTCGAGTGCACGGCGCCGGAGACCATGCCGTCGGCCAGACCCTCCTGGACCATCAGCGTGCCGAAGTAGGACACGTCGCACACCACGTCCCAGGCCAGCTCGTAGGTGACGCCCTTGTGGGCGCGGAGCTTGGCGTACAGCTCGGCGAAACGTTCCCGCAGCGGGGAGGTCTGCGGGTCCACCACCCGGGCCACGCAGGCGGTGGCGGTCGCGCCGGGGTCGATGTCGACGGGCTCGGCCGCGCCGTGCAGCCGCAGATCGATGCCGAGATCGGCCGCCCGCTTGCGGACCGCGCCCTCCTCGCCCAGCAGCGTCAGATCACACACGTTGCGGCGCAGCAGCACCTCGGCGGCGCGCAGCACCCGCTCCTCGGTGCCCTCCGGGAGGACGACGTGGCGCCGCCCGGTCCGGGAGCGCTCGATCAGCTCGTGCTCGAACATCATCGGGGTCACGCGCTCGCTGCGCACCACCGACAGCCGCTCGGTGAGCTGCGCGGTGTCCACGTGCGTCTCGAACAGGCCGAGCGCGATCTCCGCCTTGCGCGGGGTCGCGGCGGTCAGCTTCCCCTCCAGGCCCGACAGCGCGGCGGCGGTGTGGAAGGTGCCGCCGGGCACGGACAGGACGGGGGTGCCGGGGGCGAGCCGGGTGGCCAGCGCCATGGTCTCCGCGCCGGGCCGTTCGCCGAGGGTGAGCAGCACCCCGGCGATGGGCGGGGCCCCGGCGGAGTGCGCGGCCAGGGCGCCCACCACCAGGTCGGCGCGGTCACCGGGAGTGACGACGAGGGAGGCCTCGCGCAGCGCGGTGAGGAAGGTCGGCAGCATCGCGCCGCCGATCACGAAGTCGCGCACGTCACGGGCGAGACCGGTGCGGTCGCCGAGCAGCACCTCGGCGTCCAGCGCCTCGGCGATCTGGGTCACGGTGGGCGCGGAGAGCGCCGGCTCCTCGGGCAGGACGTACACCGGCTCGGGGAGGTGGGTGCCCAGCTCGCGGGCGGCGGCCGCGGCGTGCGAGTCGCGGACCCGGTTGGCGATGGTGGCGATCACCTCGCAGCCCAGGGAGGTGAAGGCGTGGTGCGCGTTGCGGACCTCGGCGACCACGGATTCCGCGCTCTGGTCCAGGCCGGCCACCACGGGCAGGACGACGGAGCCGAACTCGTTCGCCAGCCGGGCGTTAAGGGTCAGCTCGGCGGGCAGCTGGGTGTCGGCGTAGTCGGTGCCCAGGACGAGCACGGCCTCGTAGTCGCGGGCGACGTTGTGATAGCGCTCGACGAGGGCGGTGACCAGCTCGTCCATGCCCTGCTCGGCCTGGAGGGCGGCGGCCTCCGCGTACTCCATGCCGCGGGCGTCCTCGCGGGACTGGGAGAGCCGGTAGCGGCCGCGCAGCAGTTCGAAGACGGGATCGGGGCCCGGGTGGGCGAGGGGACGGAAGACGCCGACCCGGTCCACCTGGCGGGTCAGCAGCTCCATGACCCCCAGCTCGATCACCTGCCGGCCGTCGCCGCGGCCGATACCGGTCACGTACACGCTGCGGGTCATGGCGCCATCACTGCCGATCTCATCGTCACCCAATCGTTTATATCTATGGTCTTGACAATACCTATGACGCTGAGTAACCCGCGCGGTGGGTCACGGTGGCCGATCCGTTCACGATGTGAGCAGGGGAGTGAGCTGGGGCCCGTGGGCGTGAAACAATTCGGGCGGCCTCGACGAAGCGGCCCCGCGCCACCCTCCCGATCCCCGAAGAGGAGAGCATCCCCATGCGTATCGGAGTTCTCACCGCGGGCGGTGACTGCCCTGGCCTCAACGCCGTGATCCGCTCGGTCGTCCACCGGGCCGTTGTCGACCGCGGTGACCAGGTGATCGGTTTCGAGGACGGCTTCAAGGGCCTGCTGGAAGGCCGCTACCGCGAGCTGGACATCAACGCCGTCTCCGGGATCCTCGCCCGCGGCGGCACCATCCTGGGCTCCAGCCGTCTGGAGCGTGCCCGGCTGGCCGAGGCGTGCGACAACGCCGAGGCGTTCCGCCACAAGCTCGGCCTGGACGCGCTCATCCCGATCGGCGGCGAGGGCACCCTGACAGCCGCCCGGATGCTGGCCGAGGCCGGCATCCCCGTCGTCGGCGTCCCCAAGACGATCGACAACGACATCTCCGCCACCGACCGCACCTTCGGTTTCGACACCGCGGTCGGCGTCGCCACCGAGGCCATAGACCGCCTGAAGACCACCGCCGAATCGCACCAGCGGGTGATGGTGGTCGAGGTCATGGGCCGGCACGCGGGCTGGATCGCCCTGGAGTCCGGCATGGCGGGTGGAGCACACGGTATCTGTATCCCAGAGCGGCCCTTCCAAGTCGATGATCTGTGCAAAATGGTCGAGGAACGGTTCGCGCGCGGCAAGAAGTTCGCCGTGATCTGCGTCGCCGAGGGCGCCCGCCCGGCCGAGGGCTCCATGCCGTACGAGAAGGGCGAGATCGACCCGTACGGCCACGAGCGGTTCGCCGGCATCGGCAACCGGCTCGCCATCGAGCTGGAGCAGCGCCTCGGCAAGGAGGCCCGGCCGGTGATCCTCGGCCACATCCAGCGCGGCGGGACGCCGACCGCGTACGACCGGGTGCTGGCCACCCGCTTCGGCTGGCACGCCGTGGAAGCCGCCCACAGCGGCGAGTTCGGCAAGATGACGGCGCTGCGCGGCACCGAGATCGTGATGGCGCCCCTCGCCAGCGCGACCGCCGACCTCAAGCGGGTGCCGCAGTTCCGGATGGACGAGACCGAAGCCGTCTTCTGATCGCCAACCCGGTTGCCCTGTCGGGGGGTTAACCCCCCGACAGGGTGGCGGGGCCGCCCCATTCAGCGGGGGTGCCGCCCGCGCCTAGCGTCCCTGCCATGCGAACCACAACGCGAGGGAAGAGGGCCGTGGCCGCCGGTGCCGCCGCCTGCGCCGCCGCCGTGCTGATCACCGCGCCCACCGGGGCAGCGGCCACGGAGCGGGACCTGGACGCCTACCACTCCCAACACCTGCGCTGGCAGCCCTGCGCCGCCGAGAGCGACGGCGACGCGGCCGGCCGGGCTCTCGCCGCAGCCGGTGCCCAGTGCGCCGAGGTGACCGTCCCGCTGGACCACTCCGATCCGTACGGGCCCACCCTCACGGTGGCGATCTCCCGGCTGCCGGCCACCGGCACCGGCGAGCGGATCGGCGCCCTGCTGATGAACCCCGGCGGACCGGCCGGCACCGGGCTCGACATGCCGGTGCAGGTCGCCGGGTCCCTGGGGGAGGACCTGGCCGGACGGTACGACCTCATCGGCTTCGACCCGCGAGGGGTGGGCCGCAGCACCCCCGTGGACTGCGGCTGGCCGGTGGGCTCCGGAATCTTCGGCCCCGGCCCTGACCGGGGAAGCTATCTGCGGCACGCCGCCGCCCAGTGGGAGCTGGCGGAGCGCTGCCGGGCCACCGAGGGTGAGGTACTTCCGTACCTCACCACCCGCAACACCGCCCGCGACATGGACGTGATCCGGCACGCGCTGGGCGAACGGCGGATCTCCTACCTCGGCTACTCCTACGGCAGCTACCTCGGCGAGGTCTACACCCAGCTCTTCCCCGGCCGCACCGACCGGGTCGTGCTGGACGGGGTCATCCACCCCGGCCGCTACACACCGACCCTGCTCCGGGGGACCGAGGCCGCCAACGAGGCGGCGCTCGCCGAATGGGCCGACTGGGCCGCGCAGCGCCAGGACCGCTACGGCCTGGGCGCCACCGGCCAAGAGGTACGGGACATCGTGGACACGATACGGGCGGCGGCCGAACGGGCACCGCTGCGGGTCGGCGAGCACACGGTCGACGCGCACACCGTGCCGCTGCTGCTCTTCAGCGGCATCGGCTCGGGCGTTGACGCGTCGCGGGACCGGCTGGCCACCTCCGTCGGGCTGCTTGCCCGGGCGGCGGCCGGCGAACAGGTCACCCCCGACCCGGACTTCACCGAGGAGCTGACGTACCTCACCACCGGCGCCGGCTCCGCCTACGGCAGCGCGCAGATGGCGATCATCTGCGGCGATGTGGCCGCCCCGCGCGGCGTCGACGCCTACTGGCAGGACATCGAACGCGCCCGCGCCGTCCACCCCTTCGCCGGCCCGCTCGCCAACAACATCACCCCCTGCGAGTTCTGGGACGAGCCGCTGGAAGCCCCCACCGTGCTGGACAACGACATCCCCGCCCTGCTGGTCGCCGCCACCGGCGACCCGCGGACGCCCTACGAGGGCACCGTGGAGATGCGCGAGGAGTGGCCCGCCTCCCGGCTGCTCACCCTGGAGGGCGCCGCGCACCACGCGGTGTACGGGGAGTACGGCAGCGCCTGCGTGGACGACCTGGTCAACACCTACCTGCGCACCGGCGCCCTGCCGGAGGGCGACCTGAGCTGCCCGGCCTGACGGCCCCGGACGGCGTCACCGGAGGGTGACGCCGCCCGGCCCAGCCGGCGCCCGCCCGGTCAGGGCACCTGACGAGGCGCTGACAACGCCGCGATGGCCTCCTCGATGAGCCGGCGGGCGGCGTCCCCGTGAACGGCGAGATCGGCGAGGGCAGCGAAGGTACGGGCATATTCCTTGATCTCGTTCGGCTGCGTGACAGTGAGATAGGCGGCGACCAGCTCGACGTTGACCTGGTCGTCATCGAACAACCAGAAACTCTCGACAGGCCACTCGGCACTGCGATCCGCGCCGAGTGGGATCACTCCCAGGCTGAGGTTGGGCCGCTTCGCGATCCACATCAGGTGCCCGAGTTGCTCGGCCATGGCTTGAGGGTCAACGACCCGGTGCCGCAGGACGCTCTCCTCGATGACGAAGGCGAAGCGACGTGGTGCCAGGTGCAGGATGCGCTGTCTCGCCATGCGGAGCCGCACAGCGTCCTGCACCTCGTCGGCCAGTCCCTTCCGGTCGCGGACGGCACCCAGCACGGCCCCGGTATAGCTCGGGGTCTGGAGCAGTCCGGGGATGAGCCACGAGGAGTAGGAACGGAAATGCCTTGTGCGCTCCCACAAGGGTTGGACCGAGGCTTGCATCCGGCGCAGCCCTCGGCGCTCCACTCGCGGCCACTGAAGGTAGGCGCCCTCGATGGTGCGCGCCGTGGCGATCAGATCTGCGGCTTCCTCAGCCGCCCCGCACTGCCGGGCCCACATCCGCAGGTCGCTTTCGGAGGGCAGGGTCCGACCATTCTCGATGCGACTGCACTTGGACTCATGCCAACCGGCCCGCGCGGCGAGCTCGCGCGCGGTGATCCCGGCGTTCTGCCGGATCTCCCGCAACCGCTTCCCCAGTTCCGCGCGGGCCTGCCGGCCGTTGGATGGCGAGGTCACCAGGTCAGTCTGGCTGATACTCCTCGTGCGGCGTCGCCCGCTCCCACACCTTGTCGAAAGCTGAGGCGCACAGTTCGGTCACGGAGGAATCCGTGACGATCTCTTTGCCCGTCATGTCACCGTTGCCGGCGAAGTGGTTGATGAGCAGTGTTGCGTTGTCGAACAGCCAGAAGTCGTTCCCAGGCAGCGCGATGTCGGTCGCCAGCCTTCGGGGAAGCCAGCGCACCTTCTCCCCGGCCTTGACGTTGAGCGGTCCTGTGACCTCGTGCTCGAATCGGATGTAGGAGGAGATCGGCTCCGAGATGATGCGTGCCCGGTGCACCGCCACACCACGGGACACAGCAGACGACACCAGGTTGTACCACCAAGGCCACTGGTTCCGCGGGTCCAGTTGGCCGTTGGCCTTCCAGGCAGCGTAACTGCCGTCCAGCATGTACCCGTCGCGCATCTCCAGGTGATACGCAGTGTGCTGGGCGTTGTTCAGCAGCTCATCAAAGTCCGGCTCGGTGGTCATCGCTCACCTCCGGGAAGAACTGCATCATGCGGCGAGGGAACTCAATGACCGTTTCGTGCTTGGGGATGTCGAGCTGAGCCAGACGCTCGGGGTCGGTGACCCGCCAGCCCTGGAGAATGTAGTTTCCGCTCTTGTCGTCCAGGTAGATCGTCGGAGAGTCGTTGAACTCGCTCTCCGGGTCCTTCCCCAACTTGTGCAATGTCATGGTGTCTCCTCTTTCGCCGAGTGACGATCGGTAGGGGTGATCTTGCATTCAGTGATTGGTGCCGCGCCACTGGCTTGCACGGACTTCTACATGTTCGAGTCGGCGCCCGGCGGCTGCGGACACGGGAGGGCCCGGCCCGCCGTCGACTTGTGGGGGCAGCAGACGACGGCGACGTGCACCATGCCCGGCCCGGGCGGGGCCGGATGCCACCAGCGCCAGATGTCGTCCTCCCCGTGGGAGAGGGTGATCTCGCTGTACCGTCGCCGGTTGTCCGGGTCCTCGTGGGTGACGGCGGGGGTGTGCGTGTCCCACTGCTGCCGCATCCAGTCGGCCGCCGCCCCGGCCGTCGTCCAGGTGCCCTTGAGAAGCCGCGACTTGAGCAGATAGTGGGCGGTGGTCTCCGGCGGCAGCGCCGAGGCGGGGAAATCCGGCGTTCCGGCGGTCCGTTCCGGCTGGCGTTTGTAGGAGTAGAGATCGTTGCCGTTGCCGGTCCAGAAGAATCCGTGCCAGTGCAGGCCCGGCCGGTCGGCCGGCGGCTCGCCGTGCAGGACGGAACACCAATCGATGTCAACGCGGTTCATCGGGGTAGTCGCTCAGCCTTCTGGTCATGGTGGGGGATCACTCGGGACGCAGCGCCGCCTCGCGTATGAGGCCCGCCATGGCGTCCTGGTCGAGCGTCAGTAGGGCTCCGACCAGGTAGGCGCGCATCTCCTTCACCGCCCGGACCGGGTCCGTGGTGATCTCCCTCGGCGCGACGGCGCCCCGCATGGCGGGGTCGTGCAGCGCCCGCTCCAGCACCGCCTCCGTGAGCTGCCCCGCCACCCAGTGCCAGGTGCGTTCCTTGAAGGCGATGGTCAGATGGAGCGAGGGCTCCTCTCCGACGGTGTACGGCGAGTGGACGTAGCCCCGGGGCAGCCACAGCACATCACCGGGCCGCAGGGTGTACGTCTCCTCGGGCGCGGCATGTTCCAGGTAGTGCCGCTGCTGCGCGGTGAACCCCACCTGGTGGAAACTCAGGTGCCCGCGCACCGGATTGGCCACGAACGGACGGTGGATCGGCCACGCCTTGCTGCCGGACAGCTGGACGATCAGGGTCAGATACGGGTCGTAGTGGTACTTCAGCCCCTGCGCCCCCGCAGGGGTGCAGTAGGCGTTGACGTGGACCGCGTACCCGGTCTCTTCCACCAGCTCCCGGTGCAGCACGGCAAGCGATGGCTTGAGCCGTTCCAGCCGCCGCAGTGACAGCGTGCCGCCCTCGTCCAGGTGGCGACGCAGGGCTCCCCGACGCGGGGCGTCGCCGTCCGCGTACCGGTGTGTTTCCACCGGCCGGTTCTCCTTGAGCAGGACGACGTTCCGCAGCGCGAGACAGTCGTGGTCGATGAGATCGTCCACCTCCTCCCGGGTCAGCAGGGAGTGGAAGGCATCGGGGGAGCGGTGGCAGAGGTGCGGGGTGCTGGGCCATGCGCCGAGATACTTTTCGGCGTCGTCGACAAGAGCCGCCAGGGCCATGGGAGAACTCCGGGTTCGGAAGGTCGGTACTCTCCGGGTGGGGATGTCCCCGATTGGTGCGGGGGCATCCCCACCCGCAGCCGTGACGGCGTTCAGTCGAGTGCGGCGAGCCGGTGGGCCGCCGCGATCAGTTCGGCCTTGGTGAACCGCAGCTCCGGACTGTTGTCCCCGAGCTTGGTGTCGCGGACCGCGTACCCGCCGCCCGCCAGTTCGGCGAGGGTGAGGCAGTCCTCCATCGTTCCGTCGCTGTCCTCGCCGCCCCCGCACAGCGCGTGGAACGGGCCGGCGATGACCTGGTCATACAGATTCTCTGGCATGACCGGCACGGTAGGGACGGGCGGAGCCGGGCCTCAATCGACTTGCGCGGGTGTGCACGGATTCACCCGGGCGTCGCCGTCCGCCCAGATGACACGTACGGGGTTGCTCAGCATGAGGGAGTACAGTCGCGCGGCCGATTCCGGCGAGCGCGCGAGGGTGACTCCGTTGTGCCCCTCGCGCAGCACGCGTGTCGGCCCCTCGCCGAACGCCAGTCCCCAGGCGGCGACCTCGGCGTTCAGAACCCCGGACTCGGTGGCGAATTCCTCCACCAAGGCGTAGACCCTGGGCGCGGACTCCTGAACGAGGGCTTTGAGCGACGGCTCGAACCACTCAGGACGGGGCAAGTCGAGTGGTCCCAGCGGCGATACGGTGGTCACGATGAGCCTCCTGATGGGGAGATGCAGGAAAGTAGCTGCTCATCACTGTGGAGGGTATAACTACCCTTCAGCAAGAGGTAGTCAAAGAGTTCGCTGGTGTGGGTGACACGCGAGCGTCTCGGTGGACGGAACGAGGAGAGCGATGGCCGCAGCGCAGTCCCCGACCCTGCGACAGAAGCGCCTGGGCGCTGAACTCCGCAAACTGCGGGAACGCTCGGGGCTGTCCTCCACCGCTGCCGCCGCTGAGATCGGCGTCCCCCAAGCGCGCATCAGCATGATCGAGGGCGGGCGTTACCGGGTCAGCGCGGAACGGGTGCGCACTATGGCGCGTATCTACGCGTGCGACGATCCGGAGTTGGTCGCGGCGCTGGCCGGATTGACGGGCGGCCGTTCTCACGGCTGGTGGGAGGAGTACCGCGAGTTGTTGCCCGCCGTCCTGGTGGACGTGGCGGAGCTGGAACATCACGCCACGGCCATGCGTGTTGCCGTAGTCGTCACCATGCCAGGGCTGGTCCAGACCGTGGGGCATGCGCGAGGCGCCTTCTCGCAGAGCGTGCCAAGGCTGCTTCCCCACGAGGTCGAGCACCGGGCATCATTTCGTGTCAAGCGTCAGGCGGTTCTGCACCGGTCCCCGAAGGTGCCGTTTACGGCGATCGTCCATGAGGCGGCTCTGAGGATGGGCTTCGGTGGCCTTGACGTCACACGGGAGCAGTTGCGGTTCCTCATCGAGGCGAGCGAACTTGAGAACGTGAAGATTCTTGTTGTCCCCTTCGGATTGGGCGACTATCCGGCCTCCGGACAGCCGATCAGCTATGTGAGCGGACCGGTTCCCGAGCTGGATACGGTCATCCTGGATTCGGACCACGGATGTACCTTCCTGGACGCGGCGGCTCAGGTGAGTCGCTACCGGTCCATCCTTGATCGGATGGAGAGCTGTGCGCTCACGCCGCGGAAGAGCAGGGATTTCATCCGCCGCGTCGCCAAGGAAACCTGAGGGGAAAGCCATGAGCGCCTTCGAGTGGCAGAAGTCGTCCTACAGCACGGAAGGGGCCAACTGCGTCAACATCGCCGCCGCGCCGGGCGGCTTGCTGTGGTTGCGGGAAAGTACCGAACCCGAGGAGATACTTGCCGCCGGGTCGGGCCGTTTCCATGGGTTGCTGACAGCGATCAAGAAGGACCGCCTTCCGCTGCGGGGGGCTCGGCGATGAGCGCCTTCGCGTGGCAGAAGTCGTCCTACAGTGCACAGGGCGCCAATTGCCTCAACGTCGCCGCTGCAACGGACGGCCTGTTGCGGCTGCGCGAGAGTACCGACCCCGGCACGATGCTCACCGTCCGGCCGACCGCGCTGCGTGGGCTGCTGAGGGCGATCAAGGCTGACCCGGGGCGGCTAACCGGTTGAGGTCCGGCCGGCTCCGTCCGCCGTGGCGCGGTCCAGCGAAGCGGTACGGAACGCGGTCAGGGCCGTGTGGCGGTCGTGCAGGGTGGCCAGGGTGGTTTCCAGGCGCTCCAGCTCCAGGGCCAGGGTGCGCAGCACCTCGGGGCACGGGTCGGCGCCGCTGTCCGCGCCGTCCGTGCAGGGCAGCAGTTCCCGGATGGCCTCCGTCGGCAGTCCGGCGTCCAGCATCTCGCGGATGCGGACGACCGTACGCGGGGTGTCCTCCGCGTACTGCCGGTAGTTGTTGGTGTCCCTGCGGGAGGTGAGCAGCCCGCGCTGTTCGTAGTAGCGCAGCAGCCGGGCGGGCACCCCCGTGCGGCGTGACAGTTCCCCGATCAGCATGGCGGGTCCGGCCCTTTCTTGACATTGACACTGATGTCACAGGTCAACGTAGCGGCATGAGTGATTCCTTCCCTGCCCTGTCGACCACGGTCACCGGCCATGGCCCCGCCCTGCTGCTGGCGCACGGCGCCACCGGCTCCATCGCGGACAACTTCGCCCCGGTACTGCCGGCGCTGGCCGACGCCCACACCGTCGTCGCCCCCGACTACCCCGGCTCGGGCGCCACCGCGCCCGCCCCGGCACCCCTGGACCTGGACGCGCTCACGGACGCCGTCGTGACGTCGGCCGTGAGCCGTGGCGTGGAGCGGTTCGCCGTGCTGGGCTTCTCGCTCGGCACCGCCGTCGCGGTACGCGCCGCCGTACGCCACCCCGAGCGGGTCACCGCCCTGGTGCTGACCGCCGGTCTCGCCCGCGCCGACGACCACCTGCTCGGGCTGCTGCCCGGTTGGCGCGCGTCCGAACCCGCCCGGCTGCACCCGCACATCGATCTCATCCCTACCCTGGACACCACCGCCGACCTGCCCCGGGTCACCGTCCCCACCCTGGTCATCGCCACCACCCGGGACAGTCTGGTGCCCCCCGCCAACTCCCGCGTGCTGGCCGACGGCATCCCCGGCGCCTCATACGCGGAGCTGCCCACCGATCACGTCGCCATGGTGGAGGACCCAGGGGGCTGGCTGAAGCCGGTGCTCACCTTCCTGGCGGCGCGGGAGGAAGGGATATGACGGCACGGCCCACACCTTTCCGGCGTCCGGGACACGGGATACGGGAGTGGAGACCGGCGGGCTGCGGGACCTCGCCCGGCCGCGCTGCTCGATCCCAACCCCCTTACGTACAGGGAAGGTTGACCGTGGGCAGCGGTCCGTACCGCGCTGACCTGCCACTCCGTGGACCCGGCGGCCCGTCCGGCATGAGATAGGTTCACGATCCATGGATATCGCGATCAGATCCGGATACGTCGTCCCCGTCGCCGCCGAGCCCATCGACGGCGGCACCGTTCTCATCATCGACGGCAAGATCGCCGCCGTGGGCCCCGACGCCGAGGTGACCGTCCCCGAGGGCGTCCTCACGGTGGACGCGGCCGGCTCCTGGGTGCTGCCCGGCTTCGTCGAGGCGCACGGCCACATCGGCGTCCACGAGGAGGCCGAGGGCTGGGCGGGCCAGGACACCAACGAGATGACCGACCCCGTCGGCGCCCGGATGCGCGCCCTGGACGCCATCAACCCGGCGGACACCGGCTTCGCCGACGCCCTCGCGGGCGGTGTCACCAGCGCCGTCATCAAGCCGGGCTCCGGCAACCCGATAGGCGGTCAGACCGTCGCCGTGAAGTCCTGGGGCCGCACGGTGGAGGAGATGCTGATCCGCGAGCCGGTCAGCGTCAAGAGCGCCCTGGGCGAGAACCCCAAGCGGGTCTACGGCGAGAAGAAGCAACTGCCCTCCACCCGGCAGGGCGTGGCGGCCGTGATCCGGGACGCGCTCACCAAGGCGCAGGACTACGCCGCCAAGCGGGCGCACGCGCAGGCCGAGGGCACCCCCTTCGAGCGCGACAACACGCTGGAGATCCTCGCCCGGGTGCTGGACGGCGAACTGCCGTGGTGCCAGCACGCGCACCGCGCCGACGACATCGCCACCGCGCTGCGGCTGGCCGACGAGTTCGGGTACAAGGTCGTGGTCAACCACGCCACCGAGGGCCACCTCATCGCGGATGAACTCGCCCGCCGCGACGTCCCGGTGATCACCGGGCCGCTGTTCACCACCCGCAGCAAGGTCGAGCTGCGCCACCGGACGCTGGCCGGCCCCGGCATCATGGAGCGCGCCGGGGTGAAGGTCGCCATCACCACCGACCATCCCGTGGTGCCGATCAACTTCCTGGTGCACCAGGTGACCCTGTGCGTCAAGGAGGGCCTGGCGCGCGAGACCGCGCTGCGCACCATCACCACCCACCCCGCCGAGATCCTGGGTCTGGACGACCGGGTCGGTTCGCTGACCCCCGGCCTGGACGGCGACGTGGTGATCTGGGACGGCGACCCGCTCGATGTGCTCAGCCGCGCCCGGCGGGTCTTCATCGAGGGCCGCGAGGTCTACACGTACGACGAGGCCAGGGGCGCGGGTACCGTCGCCGACCCGTACTACCGCGAGGCCACGACCGCCTGACGCCTGACGCCTGACGCCTGACGTCGGCCGGTGGCCGGCCCCGCCCGCACGGGGCCGGCCACCGCCCGCCGCCGGGCGCCACGCCCCGTTCCTCCGGACCCCGGGTGAGGATTACGGTTGTCACCGGTGTGCGGACGGGGAAGGGTGTGACCGTGGAGCCACAGGAGATTGCGCTGCCGCTCGGCGGTGGCGAAGACACGCTGGCCGGGATCGACTTCGGCGGGGCCGGGGAGGGCCCCGAGGTGCTGCTGGTGCACGGCAGCGGCCACAACGCCGCCGCCTGGACCGATGTCGCCGCCCATCTGCTGCCGTACTGCGGCCGGCTGGTCGCCGTCGATCTGCGCGGGCACGGCCGCACCACCCTCGACTCCACCCGCGCCGACCAGTACTGGCGCGACCTGGCCGACGCCGTCGCGTCGCTGGGCTGGCGCCGCCCCGTGCTGGTCGGGCACTCCCTGGGCGGGTACGCCGTCACCGCCGTGACCGCCGCCGGACTGGTCGAGCCGGCCGCCGTGTGCACGGTGGACGGCCTGGTCCTGGACGACCGCCCCACCGCGGCCCGCCGCCACGCCGGCTGGCGCCGGCCGTCCGCGCAGCAGGAGTTGCGCACCATGTTCCACTACGGCTGGCGGGCCGGTACGGCCGAGCGCGACGCCCACATCGAGCAGGCCGTGCGCGACGCCCCGACCGACTGGCTGAACGCGGGAGCCAGGGCCGGCCTCGTACGGGAGCTGACGGCCCGCTCGTTCAGCCCGGACGATCCGCACGGCACGCGCTGGCTGCGCCGCCCCACCGTCGAGGAGATGGTCACCCTCAACACCCCGGACCCGGCGGACACCGTCTACCCCACCGTCGACGTCTACGACCGGGTGCGCTGCCCGCTCACCGTGGTGCTGGCCACCCGTGGCTTCTACGCCCACCGCAAAGAGGAGATCGTGGCGCTCACCGCCGCCCGGCCCGACCGCACCCTCATCGAACTCGACTCGCACCACAACATCCCCACCGCCCACCCGGCGACCCTCGCCGCGATCATCAAGGCCCTGTGACCATGCACACCGCCATCGACCTGTTCGCGCCCGGTCTCGCGGGCACCGCCCCGTACGGCATCACCGAGGGCCCCGACGGCGCGCTGTGGGTGACGCTCACCGGCAGCGGGGAGATCGCCCGCTTCGACCCGGCCACCGGCGCCCTCGACCGCCACCCGCTGGACTCCGCCGAGTCCGGGCCGATGATCATCGCCCCGGGGCCCGACGGGGCGCTCTGGTTCAGCCGGGGGCGCGACCACCGCGTCGGCCGGATCACCACCGGCGGCCGTGCCACCTCGTACACCCTGCCCACACCGGCGTGCGGCCCGTACGGCATCACCGCGGGACCGGACGGAGCGCTGTGGTACGCGGCGATCAACGCGGACCTGGTCGGCCGGATCACCCCCGAGGGGCGGATCACCGAATTCCCGCTGGGCACCACGGGCGCCGCCCCCTCCGCCATCGCCGCAGGCCCGGACGGCGCGCTGTGGTGCACGCTCAACCAGGCGGGCGCCATCGCCCGGATCACGCTCGACGGCGCGGTCACCCTCCACCCCCTGCCCACCGGGGCCGCCGGCCCCGTGGGCATCACGGCCGGGCCCGACGGGGCCCTGTGGTTCGCCGAGATCGCCGCCGGCCGGATCGGGCGGATCACCACCGGCGGGGAGATCACCGAGTTCCCGCTGCCCGATCCCGGCGCCAAGCCGCACGCGATCACCGCCGACCCGGCGGGCGACGGCTGCTGGTTCACGGAGTGGGGGGCCGGGCGGATCGGGCACATCACGCCCGGCGGGGAGTTCCGCCACCATCCGCTGCCGGACCCGGCGTCCGAGCCGCACGGGCTGGCCGGCACCGCGGACGGCGCGCTGTGGGTGGCCCTGGAAACCGGTCAGCTGGCGCGGCTGCGCTCCACCCACAGACAGAACGGGTGACCGGCCGGGTCGAAGTAGACCCGGACGTCCTCCTGCGGCTGGTACTCGGCCGGAACCGCGCCGCAGGAGCGGGCATGTGCCCCCGCGGCGGCCAGGTCATCGACCTCGATGTCCAGATGCTGCGTCATGCGCTGGTCGCCCCGCGCCGCCGGCCACACCGGGCGGACGAAGTCCGGGTCGGTGCTGAAGGAGATGCCCGCGCCGCCGCCCGGGGGTGCCAGCCGGACCCAGCCCGTCTCCTCCTGAAGCGTGGCCCAGCCGAGCAGCCGGCGGTAGAAGGCCGCCAGTTCATTGGCGTCGGGGGCCTCAAGGACGGTGGCGGTCAGTCGCAGCAGCATCGGATCAGCCTGACAGCGCCTCCCGCACCCCGTCCAGGGCGTCAGGGGTTGACGGTGTGCGGCATCCAGGCGCGCAGCGGACGCTGGATCAGCTCCCGGTAGCTGTGGTGGGAGGGGTTGCGGGCGGCGTGGTCACGTACCCAGTCCGCCACGTCCTGCTGGAGGGTCGAGTGGGAGGACGTGCGCAGGCACACCGCGCACTGCGCACCGAAGGTGATGGGCTCGGCGTCCGGTTCCTCGTCCGGGGCGACGCTCCACGCCTGGAACTGAAGCACGGCGCGGGTCACTTGGCACCGCCCTCCTTGCTGAGGCGGTTGGCGGCGCTGAGCGCGTTCGCCCTTCTGACCTGGGCGCGCAGCTTGTCCGAGGTACGGGTGGTGGCGGGGGGAACGGCGGGGGGAGGGGTTGGTGCGGGGGTCATGCCGGGGGTGCCCTTCTCCGGTGAGCGGGGGAAGCGGCCTCGCGAGGGCGACACTTGTGGTGGCGCAGAGCAACCGTACCGCGACCGTACGGAGCACGGCAGCGATTTGGCGGCGAACAGGTTGTGAAGAGGGGGCGTGTGGGGGCGCTGTTATGTGTGCGTCCGCCCCTCCCGCGTGCGCCCTTCCGCCCGCCATGCCTCCTCCCGGGCCGCCCGGCGCGCGAATACGCTCTCCCGCTGCTCCTCCATCGCGCGCAGCGCCCGCTTGCGCTCCCGCTGGGAGAGCCGGTCCACGTACAGCCGCCCGCTCAGATGGTCGCTCTCGTGCTGGAGGCAGCGGGCGAAGTAGCCGTGCCCCTCCACCGTCAGGGGCTCGCCGTCGCGGTCCCTGCCGTGCACCACGGCCAGATCCGGCCTGGCCACGGTCATGTAGGGGCCGGGTACCGACAGACACCCCTCCGGCTCCTCGGCGAGCCGCCGCCGCGCGGCCGGCAGCGGGGCCAGCACGGGGTTGAGGAGGTGGCCGCGGTGGCGGGTTCCCCACTCGTCCTCCATGTCCCAGATGAACAGGCGCAGATCCACGCCGACCTGATTGGCCGCCAGGCCCGCGCCCTCCGCCACCGCCAGGGTGGCGAACATGTCCTCGATGAGCCGGCTCAGCTCCGGCGTGCCGAACTCAGGGCCGGCCTCCCGGCACTCGCGGCGCAGGATCTCCTCGCCCAGCACGGTGATCCTGCGCACCGTCGTCCCCGTCATGGCAGGTCATTCCCCTTCGTCGCGCGATGACTTGACCCAGAACTTTGCAAAGTAGCAGACTTTGCAAAGTGCGCACCAGTGACAGCGGCCGGGACCGCCCCGCCTCCCCGCTCCCCGACCACCCCGTACGGATCGCCCTGCTCGACCTGCTCGCCGAAGCCGGCACCGTCACCTCCACCGAGGCGGCGCGGCGGCTCGGGTACAGCTCCGGCCTGTGCTCGTTCCACCTGCGGCAACTCGCCCGCTACCGGCTCATCGAGGAGGCGCCGCACCCGGGTGGGCGGGCCAGGCCCTGGCGGCTGCGCTGGGAGACGTGGGACGGGTTCCCCCAGGTGGCGGGGGACGCGGAGTCCGGCGACGGCCCGGCAGACGAGGCGTCGTTCAGCGCCGTGCTCCACGTGACGCCCGAGGAGAGCCGGGAGCTCACCGCCCGGATACGTGAACTGCTCGACCCCTACCGGGACCCGCGCGGCCGCCCGGCCGCCGCCGTCCCCGTCACCGCCGCCCTGCGCTGGGACGCTACGCCGGATCACTCCAGTGGTACACGTGCTCGGGGCGGCCCTGCGTCCCGTACCGGGGATGCCGGGTGACCAGGCCCTGGTCCGCCAGATGCTCCAGATAGCGCCGCGTCGTCACCCGCGCCATGCCCAGCCGGTCCGCCGTCTCGGACGCGGTCAGCCCGCGTGGCGCGTGCTCGCGCAGCGCGTCCACCACCGAGGACAGCGTCTGATTGCTCATCCCCTTGGGCAGCGGCCCGCCCACCGAGCCGCGCAGCGCGCCGAACGCCCGGTCCAGATCCTGCTGCGCCGTGGTGCGCCCGTGCCCCACCAACTGCCGCCGGTACTCCGCGTACCGCTCCAGCTTGTCGCGGAAGGCGGCGAACGTGAACGGCTTCAGCAGGTACTGCACCACCCCGTACGCCAGCGCCGAGCGCACGATCTGCACGTCCCGGGCCGAGGTCACCGCGATGATGTCCGCCAGCTGCCCGTGGGCCCGCAGTCCCCGGCACACGTCCAGGCCCGTCATGTCCGGCAGATAGAAGTCCAGCAGCACCAGATCCACCGGATGCCGCTCCGCGAAGTCCAGTGCCTCCGAACCCCGGTGGACCGTGGCGGCCACCGCGAATCCCGGCACCCGCCCCACGAACTGGGCGTGCGCGTCCGCGATACGGGGGTCGTCCTCGACGACGAGGGTGCTGATCATGATGATGTGGTTCCTCGATACAGACGTACGGTGAAGACCGCCCCGGCGTGACCGCTGACCTCGACGTCCCCGCCGTACCGGTCGATGACCTGGCGCACCAGCGCCAGGCCCAGGCCCTGGCCGCGCGCCCCGCTGGCCGTCTTGGTGGTCCAGCCGCGGGTGAACATGGATTCCAGCGCCTCCCCGTCGAGCCCGGCGCCCGAATCGCAGACCCGCACCAGCAGGGAGTCCTCCTCGGTGCGCGCGGTCACGGTGACCCGGCGGGGCGGCGGGGCGGCCAGCGCCGCCTCGATGGCGTTGTCCACGAGATTGCCGACCAGCGTCACCAGATCGCGCGGCGCGATCCCGGCCTCGGTGACGGCCGTGTCGTCGGTGATCTCCAGCTCGACGCCCTTCTCCGCCGCCTGCGCGGCCTTGCCCAGCAGCAGCGCGGCCAGCGCCGGCTCCTGGACCTCGTCGGTGAGCCGGTCGGCGAGCGCCTGCGCCGAGGCCAGCTCCACGGTGGCGAACTCCACCGCCCGCTCCGGCTGGCCCAGCTCAATCATGGTGACCACGGTGTGCAGCCGGTTCGCCGACTCGTGCGCCTGGGAGCGCAGCGCCTCGGCGAAGCCGCGCGCCGAGTCCAGCTCACCGGCCAGCACCTCCAGTTCGGTGTGGTCGCGCAGCGTGGTCACGGTGCCCAGCCGGCGGCCGTTCTTCTCGATCCGCTCCTGGTTGAGCACCAGCACCCGGTCGCCGTACACGCACAGCCGGTCGCTCACCGGGGAGCCAGAGGTGAGCAGCGGCCCGACGGGGGAGGACAGGGCCAGCTCCTGCACCGGCCGCCCCTCGGCGTCGGCCGGCAGGCCCAGCAACTGCCGGGCGTGGTCGTTGACCAGGATCAGCTTCCCGCGCGGGGAGACGATCAGCAGGCCCTCGCGCACGGTGCGCAGGACCGCGTCGTGATGCTCGTACAGCCTGGTGATCTCCTCGGCGCCCAGGCCCAGCGTCTGGCGGTCGAGCCGCCGGCTGATCAGCCAGGACCCGGCCCCGGCCAGCATCAGGGCGCCCGCCGAGATGGGGATCACGGGAGTGAGGCGCCGGCTCAGCTCGGCGCCGATCTTCTTCTGCAGGACCCCGATGGACAGCAGCGCGCTGACCTCGCCCCGGTCGTCCGTGATGGGGACCACGGCCCGGATGGACGGCCCCAGCATCCCCTCGTAGCTCTCCGTGAAGGGCTCGCCCGCCAGGGCGCGGTCGATGGAGCCGATGAAGCGCTCGCCGATCAGCTCCGGGTAGGTGTGGGAGTACCGGGTGCGGTCGGGCGCCATGAACACGATGAAGTCGGTGTCGGTCGAGCGCCGTACCGACTCGGCCAGCGGCTGGAGTACGGCGGACGGATCGTCCCCGGTCACCGCCCGCCGGACCTCTGGCAGCTCGGCGAGGCCGGAGGCCAGCGTCATGACCTGGTGCTCGGTGTCCTTGCGGTTGTCGTTGCGCACCTGGAGGAAGACGAGGGCGGCGCTGGTGACCACCAGCAGCAGGAGCAGCACGATCTGTAGTGCGAAGAGCTGTCGCGCCAGACTCATCCGTGAGCGTCTGGCACGGGAATCGCGCATGCTGGGGCACCTGCCGAAATATCGAACCTCGGAACGAGTGTAGGCAGGGATCCGTTCATCCGGTCCGGGCCCGCCCCGTACCGTGCCGCGGCCGGCCGTCGCGCCCGGCCGCGGCACCGCCGCGGCTACAACTGGATGCCCAGAGCCCAGGGCCCCACCAGCAGGACCATCGCGGTGATCATCACCACGCCGAAGACGTTCAGCCAGATCCCCGCCCGCACCATCTGCGGAATGGTGACGTAGCCCGAGCCGAAGACGATGGCGTTGGGTGGGGTGCTGACCGGCAGCATGAAGGCGCAGGTGCAGGCCATCGCCACGGGAACGAGCAGAAGCAGGGGATCGAGGCCGATCGACACCGCCACGCCGCCGATCACCGGCAGGAAGGTGGACGCGGTGGCGGTGTTGCTCGTGAATTCGGTGATCGTCAGGACGATGGCGCACACCGCGCCGATCAGCAGAACGGTCGGCAGCGCCTTCAGCCCGTTCATCTGATCACCGATGTACGCGCTCAGCCCGGTCTCCTGGACCGCCAGCGCGAGCGAGAGTCCGCCGCCGAAGAGCAGCAGCACCCCCCACGGGATCCCCTCCTGCACCCGTCGCCAGTCGATGGCGTGCTCGCCGGCGCTGGTGTCCACCGGGATCAGGAAGAGGATCACGGCGGCGGTGATCGCGATGCCCTCGTCCGTCAGGTGCGCCATGAACGGCAGCACGTCGGTCAGCGCGCTCCAGTCGCTCAGCTGGTCGCGGAAGAGCCACAGCGTCACGGTGCAGGCGAAGACCACCAGCACCGACCACTCGCCGCGCGACATCGGGCCCAGACCGGCCAGTTCCTCGCGCACCGCGTCCCTGCCGCCGGCCACATTGGACAGTTTCACCTTGAACGCGATCCGGGTCAGATAGATCCAGGTGAAGATCAGGAAGAGCACCGTCACCGGAAGGGCGAGCTTCATCCAGTCCATGAAACCGATGGTGACACCGTAGGACTGCTCGACGAACCCCTTCATGATCAGGTTCGGCAGGCTGCCCACCAGGGTGGCGAGCCCGCCGATGGAAGCGGAGTAGGCGATCGCCAGCATCAGCGCGGTGGCGAAGTTGGCCCGGTCCTTCGCGGTCTGCTCATCGCCCCCGCCGTCCTGCGCCATCACCATGGCCAGCACGCTCGTGCCGATGGGCAGCATCATCATCGCGGTCGCCGTGTTGTTGACCCACATGCTGATGAACGCGGTGGCCACCATCACGCCCAGGATGAGCCGCGACGGCTGGGTACCGATGGCCCGCATGGTCAGCAGCGCGATGCGCTTGTGCAGATTCCACTTCTGCATCGCCAGCGCGATGATGAAGCCGCCCATGTAGAGGAAGACCGTGGGATGGGCGAACGGCGCGGTGGCCTCGCCGATTTCCAGCACCCCCAGGAGCGGGAACGCCACGATCGGGATCAGCGAGGTGGCCGGCAGCGGCAGCGCCTCGGTCATCCACCACACCGCCACCAGGACCACGACGGCTGCGGTGGTGCGGGCCGGGGTGGGCAGTGTCTCGTCGCCCGCCAGCAACCCGTAGGTCAGCAGGGCCAGCACCGGCCCGAGGAAGCGCCCGATCCACACCCCGCGGGGGACGCCCTGGTCGGGGGCCTTGTCCCCCACCGGTGTCCGGATCTCACTGGAAGCCGTCATGCGTATCTGTCCTCCCGCAACCACAGCCGATCACTCCGCTGTGATCGCTTGCGCGTCAGACTGCCCCGTCGCGGGGGAGTTGACGCACGCGTGTTCCTGTAGTGACGCAGGGGGATCAGGGCACCGGCCGCAGCCAGAGGGTGGCCAGCGGCGGCAGGGTGAGCGCGATACTGCTCTCCCGTCCGTTCCACGGCAGGGCCTCCGCCTTCACCGGCTCGCTGTTGACCACCCCGCCGCCCCCGTACCGGCGCTCGTCCGTGTTGAGCACCTCCGACCAGGCCGGGACGTGCCCCGGCACCCCCAGCCGGTAGCCCTCGCGCACCACGGCGGAGAAGTTGCTCACCGAGATCAGCGGGCTGCCGTCGGCCGCGAACCGCAGGTGCGCCACCACGTTGTCCACCGCCGCGCCTGCCTCGATCCACGCGAACCCGGACGGTTCGGTGTCCCGCTCCCACAGCGCGGGCGTCGCCCGGTACACCGTGTTCAGCTCGCGCACCAGATCCCGCACCCCGCCGTGGTCCCCGGCCGCCGCGTAGCCGGGATCGAGCGTCCACCACTGCGGGCCCTCCGCCTCCGACCACTCCGCGCCCTGCGCGAACTCCTGCCCCATGAACAGCAGCTGTTTGCCGGGGTGGGCCCACATGAAGCCCAGGTACGCGCGGTGGTTGGCCCGCCGCTGCCACCAGTCGCCCGGCATCTTGTTGACCAGCGCGCGCTTGCCGTGCACCACCTCGTCGTGGGAGATCGGCAGTACGTAGTTCTCGGCGTAGGCGTACACCATCGAGAAGGTGATCTCGTGGTGGTGGTACGCGCGATGCACCGGATCCCTGGACAGGTAGACCAGCGAGTCGTGCATCCAGCCCATGTTCCACTTGAAGCCGAAGCCCAGGCCGCCGAACCCGGACTCGCCGATCCGGTCGGTGGCCCGGGTCACCCCGTCCCAGGCGGTGGACTCCTCCGCGATGGTCACCACCCCGGGGCACCGGCGGTACACGGCGGCGTTCATCTCCTGGAGGAAGGCCACCGCGTCCGGGTTCTCCCGGCCGCCGTGCTCATTGGGGGTCCATTCGCCCTCCGCGCGCGAATAGTCCAGGTAGAGCATGGAGGCCACCGCGTCGACCCGCAGCCCGTCCAGGTGGTACTCCTCGCACCAGTACAGGGCGTTGGCCACCAGGAAGTTGCGTACCTCGCGCCGCCCGTAGTCGAACTCCAGCGTCCCCCAGTCCGGATGCTCGGCCCGCGCCGGGTCCGGATGCTCGTAGCACGGCGCGCCGTCGAAGCATGCCAGCGCCCAGTCGTCCTTGGGGAAGTGCGCCGGCACCCAGTCCATCAGCACCCCGATGCCCGCCCGGTGCAGCGCGTCCACCAGGTGTTTGAAGTCGTCGGGCGAGCCGAGCCGGGCGGTGGGCGCGTAGAAGCCCGTCACCTGATAGCCCCAGGAGGGTCCGTAGGGGTGCTCGGCGGGCGGCATGAGTTCCACGTGTGTGAAGCCCAGGTCCCGTACGTACGCGGGCAGCTGCTCCGCCAGTTCCCGCGCGTTCAGCCCCGGCCGCCAGGAACCGAGGTGGAGTTCGTAGACGGAGATCGGCGCGCTGGGCGCGGCGTGCCCGGCGCGCCGCGCCATCCACCGCTCGTCGCTCCACCGGTAGCGGCTCTCGTGCACCACCGAGGCGTTGGCGGGCGGGCACTCGGTGCGCCGTGCCATCGGGTCGGCGCGCAGGGTATGGCTGCCGTCCGGGCGGCAGATGTCGAACTTGTAGCGCGCTCCGGCGCGCACGCCGGGCACGAACAACTCCCACACGCCGCTCGCGCCCAGCGAGCGCAGCGGATGTCCGGTGCCGTCCCAGTCGTTGAAGTCCCCGGCCACCCGCACCCCGCGGGCGTGCGGTGCCCACACCGTGAACCGGGTCCCGCGCACCCCCTGATGCGTCATCACCCGGGCGCCCAGCGCCTCCCACAGCCGCTCGTGGCGGCCCTCGGCGATCAGGTGCAGATCAAGATCGCCGAGCGCGGGCAGAAAGCGGTACGGATCCTCCGTCTCCCGGGGCGGCCCCCCGGCGGCCGGGGCGATCAGCAGCCGGTAGCGGGGCGGCTCGGGCAGCGGCAGCACCACCTCGAACAGGCCGTCGCCGGTGTCCTTCAGCGCGGTCCGCACGCCGGCCGCCACCACCGTCACCGCGCGGGCCGCCGGCCGCAGTACGCGGATCACCACCCCATCGGGCGCCGTGTGCGCCCCCAGCACGGCGTGCGGATCATGGTGCGCGCCCGTCAGCAGGCGGTCTCGTTCCACGGCGGGTGCTCCTCAGGCAGAAAGGATCGGGGCAGGGCGGGGCGGAATGGCGTGGGGGAGGGGCGGCGCGGCGCGGAACGGAGAAGGGGAGGCGCGGCGGGCGGCCGGTCAGGGGGTGGCGGCGGCCAGCCGACGGATCGCGGTCATCGGCACATGCAGCCAGTGCGGACGGTGCCTGGCCTCGTACAGCACCTCGTAGACGGCCTTGTCCGTCTCATAGGCACGCAGCAGTTCCGGCGTGCTCAGCGGATCGGCGCCGCTGGCCGCCGCGTACCCCCGGCAGAACGCCTTCCGGCTGGCCCGCGACCAGTCCGCCGCCCAGGAGCCGCCGTCCTGCTGCTGGCAGGCGGCGTAGTCGAAGGACCGCAGCATGCCCGCGATGTCCCGCACCGGCGGCCCGGGACGGCGCCGGTCCGCGAGCGGCCTGGCCGGCTCGCCCTCGAAATCGATGACGGACCAGTGCGGCGTCTCACCCGAGCGCAGCACCTGCCCCAGATGCAGATCGCCGTGCAGCCGCTGCGCCACGCAGGCGCCGCCGCCCCTGGCGTACCCGGCCAGCGCCTCGTAGGCCCGCCCCAGACCCGTGCGGTACGGGCGCAGGGCCGGCACGGCGACGGCCGCCTCCGCCAGCCGTTCGCTCATGGCGGTCGCGGCCTGCTCCAGCTGACCCCGGTCCAGCATCGAGGTCGGCAGCGTCTGCGCCAGCGCGGTGTGCACCTCCGCCATCGTCCGCCCCAGCGCGTGCGCCGCCGCGCTGAAGTCGGCCCGGCCGCTGAGCGAGCGCAGCGCGAGCTGCCAGCCGTCGCTGGACCCGGCCAGATACGGCTGGAGCACTCCCAGCGTCAGCGGTTCGCTCTCCCCGCCCGGCCAGGACGCCTCGAACCACGCCGAGGGCGCCGGCACCCGGGCGCAGCCGGCCGCCGCCAGCGCGCGCGGCAGCTCCAGATCGGGGTGCAACCCGGGAGCGACCCGGCGGAACAGCTTGAGGATGTGGCTCTCGCCGTACACCACGGAGGAGTTCGTCTGCTCACCCGTCAGCGCCCGCGCGCCGGGACCCGAGGGCAGATCGGCGCCGGGCGCCCGGTCGAAGCGCAGCGCGCCGAGCCGGCCCGGCGTCCGCAGCCGCTCCAGCAGCACCTCGGCCAGCAGGGGGTCGTACAGCGCCTCGTACACCGCCCGGTCCTGCAACGGGCCCTCGGAGGGGCGGCCCACCAGGGCGGGCATCAGGTCCGGGGGCAGCGCCGCGCGCACCCCCAGCAGCAGTTGGTAGCAGTCGCCCGCCGCGGCCACCGGACCCGACTGCCGGGTGCGCACCAGCAGATGCAGCAGCCCCGGCGCGTACCCCGGCGCGTTGCACGGCAGCAGCTCGGTGACGGACAGGAGACTGAGCCCGGCCAGCGGCCGGCCCTTGCCGGCGAACCAGCGCTGCCGTGGCAGCCAGCGGGCCAGCGGCCCGGTCAGCGAACGCAGCAGCGCTTCGCCCTGCCCGGAGTCGTTCCGGGGAGGGCCCCACGGAAATGAGGAGGCCGCAGCACGGGTCGAGGAGCTTTCCGACATGGCGTCCTTTCCCCGGGCACACTTGATTATGTGCTGAAGTGTCCCGTATTGACGCCTTTGTTGTCGGGATGGAGCGGGACGTGTCGCGAAAGGATGTGAAAGGAACAGTCGTGCGGGTGCCAGAACCGGGCCAGAATTGGGCCGGCACCGGGGCCGGCGCCGGGTCGGAACCGCCGGGCGGAGGCACGCCGCCCCCGCCCGCGCGGCCGGCTCAGATGGGCTCCGTCCCCTGCCGCAGCCGGAACCAGTAGAAGCCGTGCCCGGCCAGGGTCAGCAGATACGGCAGCGAGCCGATCGCGGGGAACCGCACCCCGCCGATGAGTTCCACCGGATACCGCCCCTCCCACATCCGCAGATCCAGCTCGGTGGGCTGCGAGAAGCGGGAGAAGTTGTGCACGCACAGCACCAGGTCGTCCCCGTGCTCGCGCAGGAAGGCCAGCACCGAGGGGTTGGACGAGGGCAGTTCGGCGTACGTCCCCAGGCCGAACGCCGGATTCTGCTTGCGGATCTCCACCATGCGCCGCGTCCAGTGCAGCAGCGAGGACGGTGAACTCATCGCCGCCTCGACATTGGTGACCTGGTACCCGTGCACCGGGTCCATGATGGTCGGCAGGAAGAGCCGCCCCGGGTCACAGGTCGAGAAGCCGGCGTTGCGGTCCGGCGTCCACTGCATGGGGGTGCGCACCGCGTCCCGGTCGCCCAGCCAGATGTTGTCCCCCATCCCGATCTCGTCCCCGTAATAGAGGATCGGTGAGCCGGGCAGGGACAGCAGCAGCGCCGTGAACAGCTCGATCTGATTGCGGTCGTTGTCCAGCAGGGTGGCCAGCCGGCGCCGGATCCCGATGTTGGCGCGCATCCGCGGGTCCTTGGCGTACTCCGCGTACATGTAGTCGCGCTCCTCGTCGGTGACCATTTCCAGGGTCAGCTCGTCGTGGTTGCGCAGAAAGATCCCCCACTGGCAGCCGGAGGGGATCTGCGGGGTCTTGGCGAGGATTTCCGAGACCGGATAGCGCGATTCGCGGCGCACCGCCATGAAGATGCGCGGCATCACCGGGAAGTGGAACGCCATGTGGCATTCGTCGCCGCCCTTGGCGTAGTCGCCGAAGTAGTCGACGACGTCCTCCGGCCACTGATTGGCCTCGGCCAGCAGCACCGTGTCCGGATAGTCGCGGTCGATCTCGGCCCGCACCTCTTTGAGGAAGTTGTGCGAGGCCGGGAGGTTCTCGCAGTTGGTGCCCTCCTCGGCGTACAGGTACGGCACCGCGTCGAGCCGGAAGCCGTCGATGCCCAGGTCGAGCCAGAATCGCAGGGCGGCGATCATCTCCTTGCGCACCGCCGGGTTCTCGTAGTTGAGATCCGGCTGGTGCGAGAAGAAGCGGTGGAAGTAGTACTGCTTGCGCACCGGGTCGAAGGTCCAGTTGGACGCCTCGGTGTCGACGAAGATGATCCGGGCGTCCGGATAGCCCTTGTCGTCGTCGGCCCACATGTAGTAGTCGCCGTACGGGCCCTGCGGATCGCGGCGCGACTCCTGGAACCAGCGGTGCTGATCGCTGGTGTGATTCATGACCATGTCGATGATGACGCGCATGCCGCGGCTGTGGGCGGCGTCCACGAACTCCACGAAGTCCGCCAGATCGCCGAACTCGGGAAGCACCGCCCCGTAGTCGGAGACGTCGTAGCCCCCGTCCCGCAGGGGTGATTCGAAGAACGGCGGCAGCCACAGGCAGTCGACCCCGAGCCATTGCAGATAGTCGAGCTTCGACGTCAGGCCCTTGAGATCTCCGACCCCGTCCCCGTTGCTGTCCTGGAAGGAGCGGACGAGGACCTCGTAGAACACCGCGCGCTTGAACCACTGAGGGTCCCGGTCGCGGGCTGGCGTGTCCTCGAAGGTGTCGAGGACCGGCTCATTGACGCTCATGTGTGGGTGACCCTCCGGTCTGTGAGGACGGTCGCAGGGCGAAGATGTGCGCCGACGGGGTGTGCGCGTCCGCACGCTCCGGACCGAGCCGCACATAATTTTCCCTGCCCCAGTAATAGGTCTCACCGGTGAGCTGGTCGCACACCGGGAAGGGCTCGGCTCCACTCTCCTGAGCGAAAGTGAGACCACACCCCTTGAGTTCCGACATGTCCAACGAGACCGTCGCTTCGTGGGTGTGGTGCGGATCGAGGTTGACCACGATGAGCACGGTGTCGGCGTGCGGTGTCCGGGTGCGCTTGGAGTAGGCCAGGATGTGCTCGTTGTTCGTGCGGTGGAAGTGAAGATCGCGCAACTGGCGCAACGCCGGATGCGCCCGGCGCAAGCGGTTGAGCGCCCCGATCAAAGGGATGATGTTGTTGCCCGATTTACGGGCCGCGGCCCAGTCCCGTGGCCGCAGCTGATACTTCTCGGAGTCCGCGTACTCCTCGGAGCCGGGACCGGCGGCCGTGCCCTCGCACAGTTCGTAGCCGGCGTACATCCCCCACGAAGGGGAGAGCGTGGCGGCGAGCACGGCGCGGATCTCGAAGGCCGCGCGCCCGCCGGTCTGCAGATAGGCGTGCAGGATGTCGGGCGTGTTCACGAAGAAATTGGGCCGCATGTACGGGGCCGACTCGCCGCTCAGCTCGGTGAGGTACTCGGTGAGCTCGGCCTTGGTGGTGCGCCAGGTGAAGTAGGTGTACGACTGCTGGAAGCCGATCTGCGCCAGCGTGCGCATCATGGCGGGCCGGGTGAACGCCTCGGCCAGGAAGATGACGTCCGGGTCGGTGCGGTTGATCTCCGCGATGACCTTCTCCCAGAACACCACCGGTTTGGTGTGCGGATTGTCCACCCGGAAGACGCGTACCCCGTGCGCCATCCAGAACCGCAGCACGCGCAGCGTCTCGGTGACCAGGCCGCGGAAATCCTGTTCGAAGGAGATCGGGTAGATGTCCTGGTACTTCTTGGGCGGGTTCTCGGCGAAGGCGATCGAGCCGTCGGCGCGCTTGTGGAACCACTCCGGATGCTGTTTCACCCACGGGTGATCAGGGCTGCACTGGAGTGCGAAATCCAGGGCCACTTCCATGTCGAGCGACCGCGCCGTCGCCACGAAGTGGTCGAAATCCTCCAGCGTTCCCAGGTCCGGGTGGATCGCGTCGTGCCCGCCGTCCCCCGAACCGATCGCCCACGGGCAGCCGACGTCGTCCGGGCCCGCCGTCAGCGCCCCGTTCGCACCCTTGCGGAACGCCGTCCCGATCGGGTGCACCGGGGGCAGGTACACCACGTCGAAGCCCATCGCCGCGATGTCCTTCAGCCGGCGGGCCGCGCCGCGCAGGGTGCCCGAGACCGGGGGCGCGTGCCGGCGTACCACCGCGCCCTCCGAGCGCGGGAACATCTCGTACCACGATCCGAACAGCGCCCGCTCGCGCTCCACCATGAGCGGCATCGGGCGTGCCGAGCTGATCAGTTCACGCAGGGGATGCCGGCCGAGCACCGTGGTGACCTCGGGGGCCAGCGCCGCGGCGAGCCGGGCGGCGCCGGACAGGGTGGTGTCGGCCAGCGCGTCCGCGGCCACCGCGATGATCTCCCGGCCCTCGCTCTTGGGCACCCCGGCCGCCGCCTCGCGCAGCAGCGCCGATCCCTCGAGCAACGTCAGTTCGGTGTCGATGCCGGCCGGGATCTTGATCTTCGCGGCGTGCCGCCAGGTGGCCACCGGGTCGGCCCACGCCTCCACCGTGTACGTCCAGCGGCCTTCGGCGTCCGGGGTGATGTCCGCGCCCCAGCGGTCGGTGCCGGGCGCCAGTTCGCGCATCGGGATCCACGGGCCGCCGCGGCCCGCCGGGTCGCGCAGCACCACATTCGCTCCCACGGCGCCCGCTCCCTCCCGGAAGACGGTGGCGCTGACCTGGAACGTCTCGCCCGGAACGGCCTTGACGGGCCGTCTGCCGCATTCGATGCGCGGCTGGACGTCGAGTACGGGAATTCGACCGATCATGTGCGGATCACCTCATAGGCGTCGGAGGTGGGTATTTACTGTTCTCTTCGTGTCTTTGTCCTTTCTATATGTTTCGTGACTTGCTGGGGGGTTTGCGTCCTACGGCCCTCGGGGCGCGTTCACCCGTGTGGGGGTGAGTGGGCGTGAAGTCTCAGCTCTGTATCGCCGTTCATTCCACTGTTCACAGCTATGCACTAGCGCAGTAATGTGCGCTCCACCGAAACGCCATACCACCACCGACCCTTCGAGGTGGACGATGTCCATAGCAAGACCCAAGGCCGTGCGGATGCTCGCGGCCATCTTCGCGATCAGCGTGATCGCGACCGGCTGCTCCAGCGACCGCGACAACGGAGACTCCAAGGGGTCCGGATCCACCGAGACCTTCGTCTTCGGCGCCGCGGGCGACCCCGCCTCCCTTGACCCCTCGCTGGCCAGTGATGGAGAGAGCTTCCGGATCACCCGGCAGGTCTTCGAAACACTGATCGACCACAAGTCGGGCACCTCCGAGATGGAGGGCGGCCTCGCCGACACGTGGGAGAGCAACGACGCCGGCACCGAGTGGACGTTCAACCTCCGTGACGGAGTGACGTTCCACGACGGTTCCGACCTGACGGGTGAGGTCGTCTGCGCGAACTTCGACCGCTGGTACAACTGGACCGGCACCTACCAGAACACCACACTGTCCTATTACTGGCAGACGATCTTCGGTGGGTTCGCGAACAACGAGAACGAGGAGACGCCGGACCCGAACTACGTCGGCTGCACCGCCCCCGATGACCTGACGGCCGTCATCGAGGTCGCCGAGCCCTCCGCCAACTACCCCGGCGGTTTCTCGCTCGCCGCGTTCGGCATCCACTCCGGCCCGGCCCTGGAGGCGTACGCCGCCGACGAGGCCAGCGGTGAGGGCGACGCCATCACCTTCCCCGGCTACAGCCAGGAGGCCGGCACCGTCGTGGGCTCCGGCCCCTTCCGGGCCACCGGCTGGAACAAGGGCAACGGCGAGGTCACCCTCGAGCGCTTCGACGACTACTGGGGCGACAAGGCGGGGGTCGAGAAGCTCGTCTTCCAGACCATCCCCGAGGAATCCGCCCGCCGCCAGGCGCTGCAGAGCGGTGACATCCACGGCTACGACCTGGTCGCGCCCGCCGATGTGAAGACCCTCTCCGACGCCGGGTTCCAGGTCCCGACCCGCGACGTCTTCAACATCTTCTACCTGGCGTTCACCCAGGACAGCCACCCGGCGCTGGAGAACCCCGAGGTGCGCACCGCCGTCGCGCACGCCCTGGACCGGCAGAACCTCGTCGACAGCCAGCTGCCCGAGGGCGGCGTGGTGGCGACCCAGTTCATGCCCGACACGGTCGAGGGCTACTCGCAGAACGTCACCACCTACGACTACGACCCCGAGCTGGCCCAGCAGTTGCTCGCCGACTCCGGCGAGGAGGACCTGACCTTCACCTTCTGCTACCCGACCGAGGTCACCCGCCCGTACATGCCGTCCCCGGCCGACCTGTACGAGCTGCTGCGCGCCGACCTGGAGGCCGTGGGGATCACCGTTCAGCCCAAGGCCCTCAAGTGGAACCCGGACTACACCGAGGTCACCCGTGACGGCGGCTGCAACCTGTACCTGCTCGGCTGGACCGGCGACTTCAACGACGGCTACAACTTCCTGGGCACCTGGTTCGCCGGGTACCAGAAGGAGTGGGGCTTCGAGAACCAGGACCTCTTCGACCTGCTGGAGCGCGCCTCCACCGAGCCGGACGTCGACGCCCGCACCGCCCTGTACGAGGAGGCCAACGAGTTCGTGATGGACTTCCTGCCCGGCGTGCCGATCTCCTCCTCCCCGCCGTCGATCGCCTTCTCGGCCGATGTCAACCCGCCCACCGTCTCCCCGCTGACGCAGGAGAAATTCTCCGAAGCGTCCTTCAAGTAGGGGACCCGACAGCCGGTTCCTCCCGCCGCCCGGCCACGCGTCATCACCCGTGGCCGGGCGGCGGTGTGGTCCGACAAGCAAGAAAGGGGCGTTGACCTCAAGGTGTTGCGTCTCATCGTGCGCCGGCTCCTCCAGCTGATACCCACGCTGGCGGGCCTGTCGGTGCTGCTCTTCCTGTGGCTCAACCGCCTGCCCGGCGGCCCCACCGCCGCCCTGCTGGGCGAGCGCGCCACCGAGGCCGACCGCCGGCAGATCGAGGCCGCCCTCGGCCTGGACCAGCCCGTGCTCGTGCAGTACGGCCGGTTCCTGCGCCGTCTCGTCTCCCTCGACCTCGGAACCTCCGTCCAGACCGGCCGCCCGGTGTGGGAGGAGTTCACCACCCGCTTCCCGGCCACCGTCGAACTCGGCCTGACCGCCCTGCTCATCGCCGTCATCGTCGGCATCCCGCTGGGCTACCTGGCCGCCGCCCGGCGCGGCACCTGGCTGGACGTCGGCGCGGTCTCCGGTTCCCTGCTGGGCATCTGCATCCCCGTCTTCTTCCTCGCCTTCCTCCTGAAGGCCGTCTTCGCCGTCAACCTCGGCTGGCTGCCCAGCGTGGGGCGGCAATCCAACGACATCAACGCCACCGAGGTCACCGGATTCCGGGTCCTGGACGGGATACTCACCGGCGAGTTCGACGCCTCATGGGACGCGATCACCCACCTGATCCTGCCCTCGCTGGCCCTGGCCTCCATCCCGCTGGCGATCATCGTGCGGATGACCCGCGCCTCCGTCCTGGAGGTGCTCAGCGAGGACTACGTGCGCACCGCCGAGTCCAAGGGCCTCAAGCGGCAGGTCGTCCGCGCCCGGCACGTGCTGCGCAACGCCCTGCTGCCGGTCGTCACCACCATCGGCCTGCTCACCGGACAACTGCTGTCCGGCGCCGTGCTCACCGAATCCGTCTTCGCCTTCAACGGCATCGGAAACTTCCTGCGCACCGCCATCGACGGCCGTGACTATCCCGTGCTCATGGGCTTCATCATGTTCATCGCACTGCTCTATGTCGTCATCAATCTGCTGGTGGACCTGGCGTACAGCCTGATCGACCCGAGGGTGCGGGTGCACTGATGAGTACCAAGACCACAAAAATCGACCGGCTCGCCGAGCTGACCGCCCAGCGCGAGTCCACCGCCGGCGCCAGCCTGTGGACCGAGGCGCTGCGCCGGCTGCGTTCCTCCAAGATGGCGCTGATCGGCGGCGTCATCATCGCCGTCTTCATCGTGCTGGCGATCATCGGCCCCTGGATCGCCCCGCACAACCCGATCCTGCAGTGGCGCGGCGAGGTGTTCCCCAACCAGAACACCTTCGTCGGCTCCCGTTCCGAGAACTGGCTGGGCCTGGACCACCTGGGCCGCGACCAGTTCTCCCGGATGCTGGTCGGCGCCCGCCAGACCCTGCTCGTCGGCATCGTCGCCACCCTGCTCGGCTTCACCGCCGGCGCGCTGATCGGCGGCCTGTCCGGCGCCGCGCTCGCCTTCGGCGGCAAGATCGGCCGGCGCATCGACACCGCCGTCATGCGCTTCATCGACATGGTGCTGGCGCTGCCCTCGCTGCTGCTGGCCGTCAGCATCGCGGCCATCCTGGGCCAGTCGCTGACCACGGTGATGATCGCGGTCGGGGTGGCGCAGATCCCGATCTTCGCCCGGCTGCTGCGCGGCTCCATGCTCGCGCAGTCCAACTCCGACTACGTGCTGGCCGCCCGCTCCCTGGGCGTACGCCGCCGGCGCATCGTCACCGCGCACGTGCTGCCCAACTCCCTGGGCCCGGTCATCGTGCAGTCCACCCTCGCGCTGGCCACCGCCATCATCGAGGCCGCCGCCCTGTCCTACCTCGGCCTGGGCAACCCGGACGCCGCCCAGCCCGAATGGGGCGTCATGCTCGTGCAGGCCCAGCCGTACTTCGACCACGCGCCGATGATGGCGCTCTACCCGGCGCTCGGCATCATCATCACCGCACTGGGCTTCACCCTGCTGGGCGAGGCGATGCGCGAAGCCCTCGACCCGAAACTGCGGAGCTGATGAGCATGCCACCGGAACCACCACTGCTGAGCGTGGAAGACCTCACGGTCACCTTCACCGGCCGGGGCCGCACCGATGTCCGCGCGGTCTCCGGGGTCTCCTTCGACGTGGCGCGCGGCCAGGTCACCGGCCTGGTCGGAGAGTCGGGCTGCGGGAAGAGCGTCACCTCGCTCGCCCTGATGGGGCTGCTGCCCAAGAAGGGCGTCACCGTCGGCGGCCGTGCCGCCTTCGAGGGCACCGACCTGCTGGGGCTGCGGCGTGAGCAGCTGCGCGACCTGCGTGGCAGCAAGCTGGCGATGATCTTCCAGGACCCGCTGTCCTCCCTCAACCCGGTCATCCCGATCGGGCTCCAGGTCACCGAGATCCTCACCCGGCACCGCGGTCTGCGCGGCGAGGCCGCCCGCAAGGAGGCCGCCGCCCTGCTGGAGCGGGTCGGCATCCCCGACCCGACCCGGCGGCTCAAGGAGTACCCGCACCAGCTGTCCGGCGGGATGCGGCAGCGCGCGCTGATCGCCATGGCCGTCGCCTGCGCGCCGCAGCTGCTCATCGCGGACGAGCCGACCACCGCCCTCGACGTCACCATCCAGGCGCAGATCCTCGAACTCCTCAAGGAACTCGTCGACCAGCAGGGCACCGCGCTGCTGATGATCACCCACGACATGGGCGTGGTCGCCGGCCTGTGCGACCGGGTCAACGTGCTGTACGCGGGCAAGGTGGTGGAGGCCGCCGAACGCCGCCCGCTGTTCGCCGCGCCGACCCACCCGTACGCGCACGGGCTGCTGGGCTCCATACCGCGCCTGGACGCGCCGCGCGGCGAACCGCTGAACCCGATCCGCGGCTCCATCAGCGACACCATCGCCTGGAGCGACGGCTGCGCCTTCGCCCCGCGCTGCGACTTCTACTCCGAGCAGTGCCTGAACGGCACCCCTCAGCTGACCGAACCGCACTCCGCGGGCCACCAGGTGCGCTGCGTCCACCCCGTGGCGGCGACAGGCAAGGAAGGAGCGGACCGGTGAGCCTGCTCGAACTCGACGACGTGAAGGTCCACTTCCCCGTCAAACGCGGCATCCTCTTCGACCGCACCGTGGGCCATGTGTACGCGGTGGACGGCGTCTCGCTGTCCGTGACCGCCGGTCAGACCTACGGTCTGGTGGGGGAGTCGGGCTGCGGCAAGACCACCCTGGGCCGGGCGGTGCTGCGGCTGAACGACATCACCTCGGGCTCCGTCGTCTTCGACGGCACGGACCTGGCCCAGCTGCCCGAGGAGGAGATGCGGCGCGCCAGGCGCCGGCTCCAGATGGTCTTCCAGGACCCGCTGGGCTCGCTCAACCCCCGGCAGAACATCGAGTCGATCCTCGCCGAGGGCATGGCGGCGCACGGCATCGGCGCCGACCGGAACGAGCGGCGCGAGCGGATCAAGGAGATTCTGACCAAGGTCGGGCTGCCGCACTCCGCGCTCTCCCGCTACCCGCACGAGTTCTCCGGCGGGCAGCGGCAGCGCATCGGCATCGCCAGGGCCCTGGTCCTGGAACCCGATGTGATCATCTGCGACGAGCCGGTCTCGGCGCTGGACGTCTCCATCCAGGCACAGGTCATCAACCTGCTGGAAGAACTCCAGGAATCGCTGGGCCTGACCTATCTGGTCATCGCCCACGACCTGGCCGTGGTGCGGCACATCTCCGACGTCATCGGCGTGATGTACCTGGGCGCGCTGGTCGAGGAGGCGCCCTCCGACGCGCTGTACGCCGAGCCGCGCCACCCGTACACCCGCGCGCTGATGTCGGCGGTACCGGTGCCCGACCCGGAGGTGGAGGACCGCCGCGAACGCATCCTGCTCCGCGGCGATCTGCCCTCCCCGGCCAACCCGCCCACCGGCTGCCGCTTCCACACCCGCTGCCCCTGGCGGCAGCCGACCCGCTGCGACACCGAGCGGCCCGAGCTGACCGACACCGGCGACGGCCACCGGGTGGCCTGCCACTACGCGGCGCAGATCGCGGACGGCTCGCTGCGTCCGACCTCGGAGCTGGCTCCGCCGGTCCTCGTCGATGTCGAGGCGGGACCGCCCGCCGGTGACGGCGAGGAGGGCGAACCGGCCGCGACCGTACCGTCCTGATGGTCCCCGGGGGTGGTTTGGTGACGGTTTCCTGCGTCATGCGCCGGAAACCACCGCTACCACCCCCGGTGCCCGGATACCGTCGGATGCTGTGAAGGCCATCCGTCGTTTCTCCGTGACAGCCGTCCTCCCCGAGCCGCTGCGACCACTGCGGGAACTGGCGTTCAATCTGCGCTGGTCCTGGCACCCCGACACCCGTGAGCTGCTGAGATCCGTGGACCCGGACGGCTGGCGGCGGTCCGGCGCCGACCCGGTGCGGCTGCTGGCCACCGTCACCGCCGACCGGCTCGCCGCGCTCGCCGCCGACCGGGGCTTCGTACGCCGCCTGGAGGTCGCCGCCGGCGACCTGCGCGACTACCTCACCGAACCCCGCTGGTACCAGCGGGCCGAGGGCGAACTGCCCCGCTCCATCGCCTATTTCTCACCCGAGTTCGGCATCACCGCCGCCCTGCCCCAGTACTCGGGCGGCCTCGGCATCCTGGCCGGCGACCACCTCAAGGCCGCCAGCGACCTCGGCGCACCCGTCATCGGCGTCGGCCTGCTCTACCGGCACGGCTACTTCCGGCAGACCCTGGACGCCGACGGCTGGCAGTGCGAGCGCTACCCGGTGCTGGACCCGCGCGAACTCCCGCTCACCGAACTGACCGGCGCCGAGGGCACCCCCGTGCGCGTCACCCTCGCGCTGCCCGGCGGACGCACCCTCGCCGCCCGGGTGTGGCAGGCCGAGGTCGGCCGGGTCCCGCTGCTGCTCCTGGACTCCGCCGTGGACGGCAACGCCCCCGCCGAACGCGACGTCACCGACCGGCTGTACGGCGGCGGCAGCGAACACCGGCTGCTCCAGGAGATGCTGCTGGGCATCGGCGGCGTGCGGGCGCTGCGCGCCTACTGCCGGATCACCGGGCACCCCGAGCCCGAGGTCTTCCACATGAACGAGGGCCACGCCGGGTTCCTGGGCCCCGAGCGCATCCGTGAACTGGACGCGCTCGGCATCGGCTTCGACGCCGCCGCCCGCATGGTGCGGGCCGGCACCGTCTTCACCACCCACACCCCCGTGCCGGCCGGCATCGACCGCTTCCCCGAGGAACTGGTGGCCCGGCACCTGGGGCCCGGCGGCGAACTGGACACGCTGGACAGCGGCGCGCTGCTGGCGCTGGGCCGCGAGCCTCACGCCCCGGAACCCGGGCACCAGGCGCAGTTCAACATGGCCGTGCTCGGACTGCGTACGGCGCAGCGCGCCAACGGCGTCTCCACCCTGCACGGCGCGGTGGCCAGGGACATGTTCGCCGCTCTGTGGCCGGGCTTCGACCCCGACGAGGTGCCGATCACCACGGTCACCAACGGCGTGCACGCCCCCACCTGGACCGCCGACGCGCTCACCCGCATCGAGGACCCCGCCCGGCTGACCGACGCCGAACTGTGGGAGGTGCGGCGCGGACTGCGCGAGACACTCGTGCACGAGGTACGGGCCAGGCTGCGCGACTCCTGGCGGCAGCGCGGGGCGGGCGAGTCGGAGCTGGGCTGGATCGAGGACGTGCTGGACCCGGACGTGCTGACGCTCGGCTTCGCACGGCGCGTCCCCTCGTACAAGCGGCTCACGCTCATGCTGCGCGACCCCGCGCGCTTCAAGGCGCTGCTGCTGGACCCCGAACGCCCCATCCAGGTGGTGGTCGCCGGCAAGGCGCACCCGGCGGACGAGGGCGGCAAGCGGCTCATCCAGGAACTGGTGCGCTTCTCGGACGACCCCGAGGTGCGCCACCGGATCGTCTACCTCCCCGACTACGGCATGGCCATGGCACGCGGCCTGTACGCGGGCTGCGACGTCTGGCTGAACAACCCGCTGCGCCCGCTGGAGGCATGCGGCACCTCGGGCATGAAGTCCGCGCTCAACGGCGGCCTCAACCTGTCGGTGCGCGACGGCTGGTGGGACGAGTGGTGCGACCCGGACTTCGGCTGGGAGATCCCCACGGCGGACGGCCTGAGCGGCGGTGATCCCGAGCGGCGGGACGCCGTGGAGGCGGCGGCCCTGTACCGGCTGCTGGAGGAGCAGGTCGCCCCGTGCTTCTACGCGCGCGGGCGGGGCCGCTGGCTGGAGATGGTCCGGGCCACCCTGGGGCGGCTGGGGCCCAAGGTGCTGGCGGAGCGGATGGTGCGCGAGTACGTGACCGGGCTGTACGCGCCGGCCGCCCGCGCCCACCGCGCGATGGACGCGGCGGCCGCCGCGGACCTGGCGGCCTACGCCGCACGCGTGCAGCGGGAGTGGCCCAACGTGGCCGTGGGGCACGTGGAGACCGGGGAGGAACCGCCGGTCCTGGGCGGCGGGCTGCCGCTGCGGGCCGGCATCCTGCTCGGCGAGCTGGAGCCGGCCGAGGTGGAGGTCCAGGCGATCACCGGCACGGTGGACGAGAGCGATCAGCTGCTGAACGCCGAGCCCGTCACCCTGAAGCCGGACGGCGGCCCCGACCTGGAGGGCCACTGGACCTACACGGCCGACCTGCCGCTGCGCCACCCGGGGCCCTTCGGCTACACGGTGCGGGTGCTGCCCAGCCACCCCCTGCTGGCCGGCGCCGCCGAACTGGGCCTTGTCGCCCTCCCGGCCGGCGAGCTGGCCACGGAGGAGACGGGCATCCTGCTGCGGTAGCCCTTCCCGGGCCCGGGGTCACGGGACCGTGCGAAGGACCGGGGCGCGAGCGGTGTCGCTCGCGCCCCGGTCCCGTCGTCCTCACGGTCTGGGCCCGCCGCTCAGGCCAGGCTGTCCCGCCAGGCCCGGTGCAGGTCCGCGAAACGGCCGGTGCCCGCGATCAGATCGGCCGGCTTGCCGTCCTCCACGATGCGGCCACCCTCCATCACCAGGACCCGGTCCGCGATCTCCACCGTCGACAGCCGGTGCGCGATCACCACCGCCGTACGGCCGCGCAGCACCGTCTCCATGGCGTCCTGCACCGCCTTTTCGCCCGGGATGTCCAGCGAGGAGGTCGCCTCGTCCAGGATCACCACCGACGGGTCGGCCAGCAGCACCCGCGCGAAGGCCACCAGCTGCCGCTGCCCGGCCGAGATCCGGCCGCCCCGCTTGCGGACATCCGTGTCGTAGCCGTCCGGCAGGGCCGTGATGAAGTCGTGCGCGCCGATCGCCTTCGCGGCCCGCTCGATCTCCTCGCGGTCGGCATCCGGCTTGCCGATGGCGATGTTCTCCGCGACGGTGCCGGAGAACAGGAACGCCTCCTGCGTCACCATCACCACCCCGCGCCGCAGCTCGGCGAGGGTCAGATCGCGCAGGTCCGTACCGTCCAGCAGCACCCGGCCCTCGGTCGGGTCGTAGAACCGCGCCAGCAGCTTGGCCAGCGTCGACTTGCCGGCCCCGGTGGTCCCCACCAGCGCCGTGGTCTGCCCGGCGGGCAGGGTCAGCTCGAAGGTGGGCAGCACCTCGCCGCCCGTGCGGTACGCGAACCGGACGCTTTCGAAGACGACCTCGCGCCCCGGCTGTCCGGCCGGGCGCTCCGCGGGCGTACGCGGCGCCTCGGGCTCCGGCACGTCCGGGCGCTGGTGCAGCAGTCCGGCGATCTTCTCCAGCGAGGCCGTCGCCGACTGGTAGTTGTTCAGGATCATCGCGAACCGGTCGATCGGGTCGTACAGCCGCCGGATGTACAGCGCTCCGGCCGCCAGCGCGCCCAGCTCCATGTCGCCCGACGCCACCCGGTACGCGCCCCACATCACGATCGCCGCCACCCCGGTGGCCGCGATCATCCGCGACAGCAGGACGAAGCGCGCCATCTCCAGGATGGTGTCCCCGTTCACCCGCTCGTGCTGCCGGTTCAGCACCGCGAAACCGGCGTCGTTCACGGACTCGCGGCGGAACGCCTTCACCGGCCGGATGCCGTTCAGGGTCTCGGAGAACTTCACGATCACCTTGGCGATCGCGGTGGAGCGGCGGCTGAACCGCTCGGCCGAACGCCGCCGGTAGTTCTGCACCAGGAACAGCAGCGGGATGAACGACAGCAGCGCCGCCCCGCCCAGACCCAGGTCCAGATAGAACAGCAGCGCGCCGATGTACACCACGGACACCAGCACCATCAGCATTTCCTGGAGTCCTTCGTCCAGGAGTTCGCGCAGCGACTGCACATCGGTGGTGGCGCGGGAGATGAGGCGGCCCGAGGTGTAGCGGTCGTGGAAGTCCAGGCTGAGCGCCTGCGCGTGCCGGTAGATCCGGCCGCGCAGATCCAGCAGGACGCGCTGGCTGATCCGGGCCGCCATCCGGATGAAGATGTGCTGGAGGGCACCGCCGCCCACCGCGCACAGCAGGTACGCGAGGGCCACCGCGATCAGCGGGCCGTAGTTGTCGTTGTCGCGGACGGCCGGAACGCCCCGGTCGATGGCGTAGGCGACCAGCAGCGGCGTGCCCTGCACTGCCGCCTGCTGGGCGAGCAGCACGATCGCGGCCAGCGCCACCCGCACCTTGTGCGGACGCAGCAGCGAGAACAGCAGCTCGCGCGGCGCGCTGCGGGGCGCGGGGAGCCGGTCCTGGGCGATGGGGTCGGGGGCGGCCGGCGGCGGTGTCCGCCGCAGACCGCCTGCGCTCTCCTCGGTGGTGGTGGCGGTGGTGGTGCTCATCGGACGGTGACCTCTTCGGGCTCGGACGGTCCGCTGTGGGCCGTGCCGGTCATCAGCAGCCGGTATTCGGCGTTGTCGCGCAGCAGTTCGGTATGGGTGCCCACGGCGGTGATCCGGCCGCCGGACAGCAGCGCGACCCGGTCGGCCAGCTGCACGGTGGAGGGGCGGTGGGCGACGACCAGCGCGGTGGTGGTGGCCAGCACCTCGCGCAGCGCCGCCTCCACCTTGGCCTCGGTGTGCACGTCGAGGGCGGACAGCGGGTCGTCCAGCACCAGGAAGCGGGGCCGACCGACCACCGCGCGGGCCAGTGCGAGCCGCTGCCGCTGGCCGCCGGACAGGCTCAGGCCCTGCTCACCGACCTCGGTGTCGGCACCGTGCGGGAGCGCGCCGACGAAGCCGCCGGCCTGGCTGATGCCCAGCGCCCGCTCCAGCGCGGCGTCGGGTGTGCCGCCGCCCTCGTCGGGCGAGCCCATCAGGATGTTCTCCCGGACGGAGGCGGAGAACAGAGTCGGCTCCTCGAAGGCGACCGCGACCCGCTCGCGCACCTCGCGCAGCGGCAGGGTGGCCACGTCCGTGCCGTCCAGGGTGATCCGTCCCGAGGTGACCTCGTGCAGCCGGGGAACCAGCGCGGTCAGCGCGGTCTTGCCGCTGCCTGTGCCGCCGACCAGCGCCATGGTCTCGCCGGGGCGGATGTGCAGGTCGATGCCGTCCAGCACGGCCGGGGCGTCGGGCGGGGCGTCGGGGAAGCGGAAGACGACCCGCTCGAAGCGGATGCCCTCGTCCGTCCCCGCGCCCCCGTCCCCCTGCGGCTCGCGGGCCCGCTCCGGCGGCACCTCGACGTCCATCACCTCGAAGAACCGGTCCGTGGCGGCCGCCGTGTCATTGGTCATGGCCAGCAGGAAGCCGATCGACTCCACCGGCCAGCGCAGCGCCATCGCGGTGGCCATGAACGCCACCAGGGTGCCGGCGGTCAGCCCGCCGTCGGCGACCTGGAGCACCCCGATGATCAGGATGGCGCCCATGAACAGCTCGGGCAGCGTCATGATGAACGTCCAGATCCAGGCCAGCAGCTTGGCCTTGCGGATCTCGGTGTCCACCAGCCGCTGGGAGAGCGCCTGGAACGCCTGCGCCTGGCTGCGGTGCCTACCGAAGCCCTTGATGACCCGGATACCGAGGATCGACTCCTCCACCAGGGTGGTGAGGTCGCCCATCTGGTCCTGGGCGCGGCGGGCCACCACCGAGTACTTGGTCTCGAAGACCATGCACAGGATGATCAGCACCGGCACGGGGGCCATCAGGACGAGGCCGAGCGTCCACTGCTGGGAGAGCAGGATCACGCAGCCGATGACGATGGTGGCGGTGTTGACGATCAGGAAGGTGAGCCCGAAGGCGAGCCACATGCGCAGCAGCTGGAGGTCTCCGGTGCCCCGGGAGAGCAGCTGCCCGGTCGCCCACCGGTCGTGGAAGGACACCGGCAGCCGCTGGACGTGCTGGTAGAGGTCGGCGCGCAGCGCGGCCTCCACCCGGGTGAGCGGGCGGGCCACCAGCCACCGCCGCAGCCCGAACAGCAGCGCCTCGATCAGGCCCACCACCAGCAGGACGGTGCCGCCCAGCCACACCCCGGTGGTGTCCCCGTCGGCGACCGGGCCGTCCACGATCCACTTGAGGATCAGCGGCATGGTCAGCCCCAGGGTGGCCGCCGCGATGGCGACGGCCGCCGCGCCGAAGACCCGCACCCGCACCGGCCGCACATAGGGCCACAGCCGCAGCAGGGAACGGACGACGGAGCGCTTGGCGGCAGGGGCGGCTGGGGCGGGGGCTGTGGCAGACATCATCACCGAGCCTACGTTTAGCCACTGACACTTCCCAGCGGGTTTTTGGTCCTACGACCGGGGACGGAGGCCGTCGCGGTCATCGTCCCGCGCCGGGCGGGGGCGGCGCCTGTCGGTGGGGGCCGTTACGGTGGCGGGCATGAGTCGAACCGAAGTGCGTGAGCTCCAGGCCGCGCTGCGTACCGCGTACGACGTCGCCTTCGACCAGGAGAGCCCGGCGGGGGAGCAGGCCGAGGTGCTGGTCGACGCGCTGCGCCGGGCGCTGGTGGCGGCGCAGTCGCTGAGCGACGGGCCGGGGGAGACGGGCTGCCGTGAGCATCCGCGCGGGGCGGTGGATCCGCTGTACGGGGACCGGGAGGATCCGCTGCCGGCGGGCTGGGGGAAGTGCCTGCTGTGCAACGACCGCCGCCGCCGGGCGGGCACCAGACGGCGGGCGGGTGCCGTGCCTAACGGCCGCTGAGGCGCAGCTCGAACCAGGTCGACTTGCCGCGTGGCAACAGGTCCACGCCCCAGCGGTCGGCCAGGGCGTCGACCAGGAACAGCCCGCGGCCGTTGAGGTCCAGCTCGCGGCCGGGGGGCAGCAGGCAGGGCAGCGCCCGCGAGGGGTCGCGGATCTCCACCCGGATCCAGCCGCGCCGGCGCCGTACCAGCAGCCCGAAGCTGTGCGCCCCGGCGTGCTGGACGGCGTTGGCGGCCAGCTCGGCGGCCAGCTGCACGGCGTCCTCGGTGAGCTGCCGCGACAACAGCCAGCGGTCCCGCAGCAGGTCGCGGGTCAGCCGGCGCACGAGTGCCGCCGATTCGGGGCGGGCGGGCAGCCGTACCTCGCCGGCCGACGGGTCGGAGGTCATGTCCGCCGCCGCTCCGCTCGGTCCGCTCATGCCCATGACGTCCCGCATCGGGGTGTCCGCCGTCGCTGCCATGGGCCCATCATGACGCGCATATGCCGGGCGCGTGGGGGGTTCCGGGGTAAGTGTCCCTGGTGGGGTGACTGATCCAGCGGTGACTTCGCACATATGCCAACAGCAGATGAGGCCCCACCAGGTGTGATGACCGGGGCGGTCGGGGTTTGCCGCCGGACCCGGTGTTCCGGCGGCGCGAGGGCACGGTTGCCCGGCCCGGGCCGGATCAGCCGAAGCTGGCCTTGCCAGGACCTTCCTCGATGAAGCTGCGGAAGCCCTCGGTACGGTCCGCGGTGGCGAACAGACTTGCGAACCAGGTGCGTTCCAGGGCGAGGCCGGCGTCGATCCCGCTGTCGAGGCCGCCGTCCACGGCTTCCTTTGCGGCGCGCAGGGCGATCGCGGGGCCCTTCGCGAGCCGGGCCGCCCAGGCGTGGGCCTCCCGGTACACCTCGTCGGCGGGCAGCACCCGGTCCACCAGGCCCAGGGCGAGCGCCTCGGCAGCCTTCACCTGGCGGCCGGTGAAGATCAGGTCCTTGGCGCGGGAGGGGCCGATCAGCCGGGACAGCCGCTGGGTGCCGCCGGCGCCGGGGATCAGCCCGAGCAGAATCTCCGGCTGTCCGAGCCTGGCGTCCTCGGCGGCGAACCGGACATCGGCGCACAGGGCCAGTTCGCAGCCGCCGCCCAGCGCGTACCCGGTGACGGCCGCCACCACCGGCTTGGGGATGCGGGCCACCGCGGTGAACGCCTCCTGGAGGCCGCGGGCGCGGTCCACCATCGCGGCGTGGTCCATGGCGCGCATCTCCTTGATGTCGGCGCCCGCCGCGAAGGCCTTCTCGCCACCCCAGATCACCACCGCGCGGATGTCCTCGCGCCCGGTGATCTCGCCGGCCAGCTCCCGCAGCCGGTCCTGCAGGGCGCTGTCCAGGGCGTTCAGCGGCGGCCTGTTCAGCCGTACCGTGCCGACGCCGTCCGTGACTTCGAGGTGTGCGGTGTCCACTGTCATGCCCGCCACAGTAAGGGCTGGGACACAACGCGCGTGGGCCCCGGCCTGACCGGCCGGGGCCCACGCGGGGGAGCAGTGCGGGTTACTGGCCCGCGCCCCACTCGCTCCAGTCCATGTTCCAGCCGCTGAGGCCGTTGTCCGGGGCGAGGATGTCGTCGTTGGAGTTGATGACCTCGACCACGTCGCCGACCAGCGAGTTGTCGTAGAACCACGCGCCGTCGGTGGAGGGGTCACCGGCGCCCTGGGTGTCGCGCAGGCCGATGCAGCCGTGGCTGGCGCGGCCGTTGCCGAAGATGTCGCCGCCCCAGTAGTTGCCGTGGATGAAGGTGCCGGACTGGCTCAGCCGCATGGCGTGCGGCACGTCCGGGATGTCGTAGTCACCGTCGAAGCCGACGGTGGCGCCGTCCATCCGGGTCTCCTTGTACTTCTCGGAGATGACCATCTTGCCGTTCCAGGTCGTCATGCCGGGCGCCCCGGTGGTGACGTCGAAGGTCTTCACCTTCTCGCCGTCGCGCACGACGTCCATGGTCAGCTTGGCGTCGTCGACGGTGGTGATCTGGCTGCGGCCGATGGTGAAGTTCACGTCCTGGCTGGCGGTGCCGTACACGCCCTGCGAGCCCTCGACGCCGCGCAGCCGGAACTCCACGCCGACCTCGGTGCCCGGCTCCCAGTACTCCTGGGGACGGAAGTCCACCCGGTGGCTGCCGAACCAGTGCGGCTCGACCTCGACGGCCGGCTCGGTGGTGATGCGGATGGCGTCGGCGACCGCGGAGGTGTTCTCGATCGGCGAGTCGAAGGTGACCGACAGGATCATGCCGACGCCGTACTCGGAACCCTCGACGACCGTCCAGGAGGTGGAGAAGGTGGTGCCGGCCGCCACGGTGGTGAAGGTGGAGGTCTCGGTCGCGCTGGCGCCGTCCTTGTCCTCGGCGGTGGCGGTCACCGTGTACGCCGTGTCGTTGGCGAGGTGGTCCTGCGCCTGCCAGCCGGAGTTGTCGTCCATCAGCTCGCCCTGGACCTCGGTGCCCTCGGCGTCGGTGACGCTGACCGCGGTGAGCGTGCCGTGGTCGACGGCCACCGCGATCTCACCGGTGGTCGCCACGTCCGCGGCGCCGTCCTCGGGGGTGATGGTCAGGGATATCGCGTTCCCGGGGTCACCGCCCTTGCCGTCCTCACCGGTCTTGTCGTCGGCCGCGCTGCTTCCGCTGCACGCCGACACCGCCAGCAGCACCACTCCGAGTAGCGCCGCGACCCCGCTGGAAGCGAATCTGCCGCCCGGCCGCCTACGCACCATGCTTGCGTTCTCCCTCACTCAAACCCACACACCCCGGGGACGCCCAGCCCGATGGAAATCCCCTCTCCAGCCAGGTAATCACACTGTGCAGAGGGGAACCGCCGTGGATTGTCACCGTTCCGTCGCAGTTCGGCGCCCCGATGTCAACAGTCCTGCCGAGCGCCATGGCAAAATGCCCTAATCCGGGCAAAGGGGGGTCTGTGTGCGAGGGCTCCCCGTGGCACCGGACACCGTCAGCACACAGCAATACCACGCGACTTCAGGAGGCCGGACGTGTCCCTGACACCCCAGGACGGACGGCGCACCGAGATCTGGCCCGGACGACCCCAGCCCCTCGGCGCCCGCTTCCACACCGGGCCCGGCGGCACCCAGGGCACCAACTTCGCCCTGTGGGCGGGCGGCGCCGAGGGCGTCGAGGTCTGCCTCTTCGACGACACCGACCGCGAGACCCGCCATCCCCTGGAAGAGGTAACCCACGAGATCTGGCACGGCTTCCTCCCCGGGGTAGCGCCAGGCACCCGGTACGGCTACCGCGTGCACGGCCCCTGGGACCCGGCCGCCGGCGCCCGCTGGAACCCCGCCAAGCTGCTCCTGGACCCGTACGCCCGCGCCATCGACGGCGAATTCGCCGCACTGCCCCCCGAGGTCTACGGCCACGTCCGCGACTGGCCCCGCCAGGACGCCGCCGACACCGTGCGCGATGACCGCGACTCCGCCCCGTACGTCCCCAAGGGCGTGGTCACCGACGACCGCGAGACACCGTGGACCGACCCCTGGGCCGAGGACCGCCGCCCCAAGACCCCCTGGGCCGACTCCGTCATCTACGAGCTCCACGTGCGCGGCTTCACCATGCGCCACCCCGGCGTCCCCCCGCACCTGCGCGGCACCTACGCCGGGCTCGCCCACCCCGCGGCCCTCGAACACCTCACCTCGCTCGGCATCACCGCCGTCGAACTGCTGCCCGTCCACCAGTTCGCCCACGAGGACCACCTGCTGCGCCGCGGCCTGCGCGACCACTGGGGCTACAACTCCATCGGCTACTTCGCCCCGCACGCCGGATACGCCGCCACCGGCACCCGCGGCCAGCAGGTCGGCGAATTCCGCGACATGGTCGCCGCCCTGCACGCCGCCGGCATCGAGGTCATCCTCGACGTCGTCTACAACCACACCGCCGAGGCCGACGAACGCGGCCCCACCCTCTCCCTGCGCGGCATCGCCAACCCCGGCTACTACCGGCTCGCCGACAACCCCCGCCACTACGCCGACTACACCGGCTGCGGCAACACCCTGCACGTCGTCCAGCCCCAGGTCCTGCGGCTGATCACCGACTCCCTGCGCTACTGGGTGCAGGAGATGGGCGTCGACGGGTTCCGCTTCGACCTCGCCGCCGCCCTCGCCCGCTCCATGCACGACGTGGACATGCTCTCCCCGTTCCTCGCCGTCATCGCCCAGGACCCCGTGCTGCGCCGCGTCAAACTCATCGCCGAACCCTGGGACATCGGCAGCGGCGGCTACCAGGTCGGCGCCTTCCCCCCGCTGTGGACCGAGTGGAACGACCGCTACCGCGACACCGTGCGCGACTACTGGCGCGGCGCGCTGCCCGACGTGCGCGACCTCGGCTCCCGGCTGGCGGGATCCAGCGACCTGTACGCCTGGGGCGGCCGGCACCCGTACGCCTCCGTCAACTTCGTCACCGCCCACGACGGCTTCACCCTGCGCGACCTCGTCTCCTACGACCGCAAGCACAACGAGGCCAACGGCGAGGACAACCGCGACGGAACCGACGACAACCGGTCCTGGAACTGCGGGGCGGAGGGCGAGACCGAGGACAAGGAGATCACCGCGCTGCGCCGCCGCCAGCTGCGCAATCTGCTCAGCACCGTGCTGCTGTCCACGGGCGTGCCGATGCTGGTGGCGGGCGACGAGATGGGCCGCACCCAGCGCGGCAACAACAACGCCTACTGCCAGGACAACGAACTGGGCTGGATCGACTGGAGCGCCTCCCGCGACCCCGCCTGGCGCCCGCTGCTCGACCTCACCCGGCGGCTGATCGCGCTGCGCCGCACCCATCCGGTGCTGCGCCGCCGGGCCTTCTTCTCCGGGCGGCGGCACGGGCCGGGCGGCATGCGCGACCTGGGCTGGTTCACCGCGAGCGGGGAGGAGATGACCGAGGAGGACTGGCACCGGCCCAGCAAGACCCTGGGCATGTTCCTGTCCGGACGCGACATCCCGCAACGCGACGAGCGGGGCCGCCCGGTGACCGACGACAGCTTCCTGGTGCTGCTGCACGCCGGGGCCGAGCCCGCCCGCTTCCCGCTGCCGGGGCCGCCCTGGGCCACCGGGTACGAACTGCTCGTCGACACCTCGCGGGAGGAACAGAGCGCCCCGCCCGGCAGCCACCACGACGGCGGGGGCGAACTGCTGCTGCCGGCCCACTCGGTCCTGCTGCTGCGCGCCCTGCCCCCCGGCGCCGACACGCCCCCGATCGGGTGATGTTGCGCGGCGCGGCGGTCACCGGGCAGCAGGGTGTGCGGCATGTTGCTCAAGCGAATCACCCGCCGCGCCGCGGCTGTTGCGCTCCCCCTCGCCCTGCTGTTCACCTCGGCCGGCGCCGTCACCGGCACGACCACCGCCACCGCCGTGGTCTGCCCGGTCGTCGAGGACAGGCTGTACGCCGCCGCCGTCACGGACGTCGACCTGGACCGGATCACCCCCGACCCCGTCTACCGCGACAACTGCCGCCAGCTGTACCGCGCCGAGGGCCGCGCCCCCGAGGTCATCTTCGAGGAGGGCTTCCTGCCCTGGGACACGGTCGACGGGCAGTACGACCTGGAGGCGTACGTGCTGGAGAACCAGCACTCGCCGTTCGTCAGCGCGACCTACGACCACGACCTGTACAAGGACTTCCGCAGGACGCTCTACAACTACTACATCGACGCGCCGGGCGGCATCGACGTCAACATGACCATCGGCGACGACCACAAGTACGCCGGCCAGGTGGAGGTCGCCTTCCCCGGCGGCATCGACCGCGCCTTCATCGCCGGCGCCTGTCCGATCGACCGGACCACCCACGCCGAGATCATGGCGCAGTGCGTCGACAACCCGTACTACGACCCCTGGCGGAACTGACCGCTGTGCCACTTCTGACAGCAACCTGAGCGGCACACCTGCAAGATGCTGACGCCGCCGCCCCTCCCCGGGCCCACCGCCCCGTCCGTACCGTTCGGAGCACCGAACACGACGCCCCGACGGGCGGGCGGGGCGAACGGACGGGGAGGGGGACGCGGTGGCCGTGCGGTTCCAGCTCCTCGGCCCGCTGAGCATGACCGACGGCACCGACACCGTCGTCCTGGGGCCCTCCAAGCCGACGAACCTGCTGGCCGCGCTGCTGCTGCGGTCCAACAGCATCGTCTCGGCCGGCTACCTCCAGCAGATGATCTGGGGCGACGAACAGCCCGCCACCGCCAAGGCCGCCCTCCAGACCTGCGTGCTGCGGCTGCGCCGGCTCTTCGAACGCCAGCACGTGCTGGACACCCCCATCGAGGCGGCCCCCGGCGGCTACCGGATCACCGCCGACGAACGCACCCTGGATCTCATCGAGTTCCGCGCCCGGGTCCGCCACGGCACCGCGCTCGCCGACGACCCGGCCGCCGAACTCACCACACTGCGGCACGCGCTGACGCTGTGGCAGGGCTCCCTGCTGGCGAACGTGCGCTCGGAGACCATGCACCGCGACGAGGTGCCGCGCCTGGTGGAGGAACGGCTGCGCACCGTGGAGCGGGTCTGCGACCTGGAGCTGGCGCTCGGGAACTGCGGTGCCGCGCTGGTCGAACTGTGGAGCGCCACCCGCGCCCACCCCAGCCACGGGCGGTTCCGCGAGCAGTTGATCGAGGCGCTGTACCGCACCGGGCGGCAGTCGGAGGCGCTGAGCGAGTACCGGGGGTTCAAGGAGTACCTCCGTGACGAGCTGGGCGTGGACCCCTCGCCCGCCCTCCAGAAGCTGGAACTGGCCATCCTGCGCGGGGAGAGCCTGGGGCCCGCACCGGAGAGCGAACACACCCCGGCGCTGCCGCCCGCCCCGCTCCCGGCGGCGCTGCCCGCACCGGCCGCACCGGCCGTGCTCCTCGCCCCGAGCCCGCCCCCGGACCCGTCCCCCTCCGCCTGCGCCGCCGCGCCGCCCGCCTGGACGCCGGTGCCCTCCTTCACCGGCCGGGCCACCGAGGTCGCCGCCTTGGTGGCACGGCTGACCACCCAGCCCGGCACCGAACTCCTGTGCGGCGCCCCCGGCATCGGCAAGACCGCGCTCGCCCGCCACGTCGCCGACCTGGTGCGCGATCACTTCCCCGGCGGCTGCCGGGTCATCGACATGGCGGACCGCGGTGAGAGCGCCGCCCCCGGCGCCGGTGACGTGCCGGAGCAGATCGACGCCGACCCCCGTACCCTCCTGGTTCTCGACGATGTCGAGGACCCCGGACACGTCCGCCCGCTGCTGTCGGCCCGGCGCGGCGCCGCCACCCTCATCACCAGCCGGCGCGGCCTCGCCGCCCTCGTCGCCACCCACGGCGGGCGCGTCACCCGGCTGGACCTCTTCACCGCCGCCGAGGCGCACGCCCTGCTGCGCGCCGCGCTCGGCACCGAGCGGGTCGCCGCCGAGCCCGGCGCCGCCGCCGAACTCGCCCTGCTGTGCGGGCGCCACCCGCTCGCCCTGCGGATCGCCGCCGCCCGGCTGCTCACCCGCCCCGCCCTGCGGATCGCCGACGCGGTGGGCTGGCTCACCGGCGACCCGCTCACCCGCCTCGCCCTGCCCGACGACCCGCGGCTGTCCGTACCCCGGGTGCTGGACGGCGCGCTGGAGCGGCTGGCACCGCCGCTGCCCGCGGTGTTCGCCGCGCTGGGGCGGCTGGGCCGCGACCGGTTCCACCCCGCCGACGCGGCCACCGCCGTGGGCGCCGCCGGGACCTCCCCCCTGACCCCGTCCGAGACCGAGACCGCCCTGGAGCGGCTGGCCGACGCCGGCCTGCTGGAGGACGGGCCACCGGGCCCGTACCGCATGCACCCACTGCTGCGGGGCTACGCCAGAACCCGATACCCCGACCGAGACCCCCAGAAGGTGTGAGACAGGCATGGCCGCAGCGTTCGACACCATCGCCGGCACCCGCCCGCGCATCCGGCGCGACGTGCTGTACACCCAGACCCCGGGCGGGGTGCTGTTCCACAACGCCGACGGCGGCTTCCATCTCGCCGGGCGCACCGCGTACCGGTTCGCCACGCTGATCGTGCCGCACCTGGACGGCGGGACGCCGCTGCGCGACATCTGCGCCGGCATGGGCGAGCAGCAGCGCGCGATGGTCGCCTCGCTCGTCGGTTCGCTGTACGAACGTGACTTCGCCCGCGACGCGAAGGAACCGGCCGCCGACGACGCGGACGTGCTGCCCGAGGACATCGCGGAACGGTTCGCCGCGCAGATCGCCTACGTCGACCACTACGCGGACGACGCGCGGCGCCGCTTCGCGGCCTTCCGCGCCACCCGGGTCCTGGTGCTGGGCACCGGCGAGAGCGCGCAGTGGGCGCAGCTGAGCCTGATCAGGAACGGCGCCGCCGCCGTCACCGCGGAGCGGGTGGGCGGGCGGGTCCGGCAGGAGGCCGCCGGCCTCCCGGTCGAGGTGCGGGAGGGCACCGACCCGGCCGGCGCCGACGTGGTGCTGGTGACCGGCGACGACGCGCTGATCCGCACCCACGCGCTGCTCGCCGCGGGCCTGCCCGAGGGACAACGGGTCATCCCGGTGTGGACCTTCGGCAAGCGCGTCATCACCGGGCCGCGCGCGACGGCCGGCGGCAGCGGCTGCGTCTCCTGCGCGCTGCTGCGGCTGGGCGCCTCGCTTGACGCGGGAGCCGCCGCCGAGCGGTGGAGCGAGATCGCCGCCGGCGCGGTGGCCGAGCCGGGCACACCCGGTGACGGAGCGCTGACCGGCCCCGTCGCGGCGATGACCGGGAACCTGCTCGGCTACGAGGTGTTCCGCGCGGCGACCGGCGCGCTGCCCGCCGAGACGGACGGTCAGATCCTCGTCCAGGACCTGGAATCGCTGGACGTGGTCGCCGAACCGCTGCGCCCCCACCCGCGCTGCCAGCTGTGCGGGCCCACCGCCCCCGCCGCGGACGGACCGCCGCAGGACCTGCCCGACGCCCTGACCGTGGCCCGCACCGCGACGGTGGAATCCGCCCGGGACGCCGAGGAACTGGTGGACCGGCTCAACGCCCTGGCCACCGCGCTGGTCCGCCCGCACGCCGGGGTCTTCGCCCGCTACGACGACGAGTCGCTGACCCAGCTGCCGCTGAAGGTGGCCCGGGTGGAACTGCCGCTGGGCCCGGCGGGCGGGCCCCGCACCATCGCCGCCTTCGACGTGCACCACCTCGCGGGCGCCCGGCTGCGCGCGCTGCGCACGGCGGCGGCCGTGTACGTGGAACGGGTCGTCCCGGCGCCGCTGCTGCCCGGCGGTCCCGGCACGCTGCCGACGCTGCTCGCCGGTGCGGACCGTGAGGTCGCGGCGTGGAGCGCGGTCACCTCGCTGCTGACCAAGGAGCGGGCGGCCGTACCCGCCGCCGCGCTGCGCCCGTACGGCCCGCACAACCGCGACCGGCACCGGCTCACCGGCAGCGGTGGCACCGGCGCCGGGGAGACGCCGGCCGAGGCGGCCGGGCACGCGCTGCTGTCCGCGCTGGCGCAGGACGCGCTGGTCCGGGCGGTGCACGGGAACACCCGGGTCCGCCCGCTCGCGCGGGAGGACACCGACCCGGAGCTGACGTTCCTGCACACCGCCGCCGGGCGGCTCGGCCTGGAGGTGGAACTCCTGGACCTGGGCGAGGCGGAACGTTCCGGCGCCCATGTGGTCCTGGCCCGCGCCGCCGACGGCCGCTGGGCCGCCGGGGCCGACACCGGCCGCCGCGCCGCCGCCGTCACCGCGCTGCGCGACCTGCTCGGCCAGGCCCAGCTTCCCGGCGCCGACCTCGGCGACCCGCTGCTGCCCGACCTGGCCCCCGGCACCCTCACCACCACGGAGGCCGCCGCCCCGCAGGCCCCCGACACCACCCCCGAAGCCGTCCTGGACCGGCTGCGCGCGGCGGGCCGCGACGTGCTGTACACCGACACCACCCCCGCCGATCTGCGCTCCGGCGGCCTGTACACCGCCCGCGTCCTGCTGACGGAGGCCACCGCCGATGCCCAGCGCTGACGTCCCGGCACGCGCCGTGCCCGCCCGCATCCGGGAGGCGGCCGATGCCCACCGCTGAACTGGCCGCCCTGATCCGGCGGGTCCGCCCGCAGGCCGACGTGGCACCGCTGGGCCTGCACAACGCCCTGGCCGACACCTCCCCGGTCGCCGCCGACGGCACCCCCGTACGGCTCTACGGCCGGTACGCGATCGTCGGCCCCACTCCCGCGCCCGGCGGCGACCGGCCGCGCCCCTGCGCCCGCTGCCTGGAACGCCGCTGGCAGGCGGTCAGGTCGGTGGCGCTGCGGGACGCCCTGGAACTGGACCCGGCGCACCCCACCCGCGCCGCCGGGGCCTACCCGTACGCGACGCCGTTCGCCGCCGACACCCTCACCGCGCTGATCGGCGCCCGGGAGCGCGACGGCGGCCCGCACGCGGTGGTGCACCTCGTCGACCTGCAGACCCTGGGCGTACGCCGCTACCCCCTGCTGCCCGACCCCGAGTGCCCGGCCTGCGGCCGTACCGAGCCCGACACCGCGCGGGCCGCCACGCTCACCCTGCGCCCCGCGCCCAAGCACCGGCCGGGCACCTTCCGGGTGCGCCCCATCGACGCCTACGAACTGCCCACCGACGCCTACGCCAACCCGGTGTGCGGCGCGCTCGGCTCCACCGTCGTGTACGACGTGTCCTCCACCTCGACCTCCGCCACCATCGGCTGCTTCTCCATGCGGTCGGGGGAGTACCTGCGCGAGACGTTCTGGGGCGGGCACGCCGACAGCTTCGGCACCAGCGTGCGCATCGGCATCCTGGAGGGCCTGGAGCGGTACGCCGGGATGCGCGCCAGGGGCCGCACCGCCGCCGTCCGCGACAGCCTGGACGGGCTGCGCGAGCGCGGCGTCCCCGCCCTGGACCCGCGCGTCTGCGGCCTGTACTCGGACGCCTTCCACCGGGACAACCCGCACGTCCCGCCGTTCACCGCCGACCGGGTCATCCCGTGGGTGTGGGGTCACTCGCTGCGCGACCACCGGCCGCTGCTGGTGCCGGAGGTGCTGACGTACTACCACGCGCCGGGCCTGGAGAACCGTTTCGTCCAGGAGTCCTCCAACGGCTGCGCCTCCGGCGGCTCCCTGGAGGAGGCCATCTACTTCGGGCTGATGGAGGTCATCGAGCGCGACGCGTTCCTGCTGTCCTGGTACGGCCGCGCCGCGCTCCCCGAACTCGACCCGTACAGCAGCACCCGCCCCGCCACCCGCCACATGGTGGACCGGCTGGCGATGTACGGCTACCAGGCGCGGTTCTTCGACACCCGCGTCAGCTTCCCCATCCCCGTCGTCACCGGCGTCGCCGTCCGCCCGGACGGCGGCATGGGCCGGATGTGCTTCGGCGCCGGCGCCGGGCTCGACCCCGAATCGGCGCTCGACTCCGCGCTGTGCGAGATCGCCACCGACGCCGTCAACCTCCCCGGCCGCACCGTGCGCGACGAGGACCGGCTGCGCGCCATGGCCGCCGACTTCGGCCTGGTGCGGGCGCTGCACGACCACCCCCTGGTGTACGGCGTCCCGGAGATGGGCGAGCACGCGGGCTTCCTGCTGGACGGCCCGCGCGGGCCGCTGCACCCGCTGGGGGAGCGGTTCGGGGACGGCACGGTGCCCGCCGTCTCCGAGGACCTGCGCGAGGACCTGGCCGCCTGCACCGCGGCCGTCACCGGTGCCGGATTCGATGTCGTCGTCGTGGACCAGACCATGCCCGAGCAGCGCGACCTGGGCCTGACCACGGTCTCGGTGCTCGTCCCCGGCCTGCTGCCCATCGACTTCGGCTGGTCGCGGCAGCGGGCGCTCGGGATGCCGCGGATGCGCACCGCGCTGCGCGAGGCCGGGCTGCGCGCCACCGACCTGACGCCCGCCGAGTTCAACCCCGCCCCCCACCCCTTCCCCTGATCGGAGCAGACCATGGGGTACGCCCATGACTACGCGGACGCGATCATGTCGCGCGGCCGGGTGCCGATGGAGCCGGCCGACTTCGTACCCGACTGGAGCGACGGGCCGCGCAAGACCAAGCACTACCCCGGCACCGAGATCCTGCCGCTGCCCCAGGACGACGGCTTCCCGGACGACGCGACGCTCGCGCGGGGCCTGACCGGGAGCGACCGGGGAGGCGCGGGCTTCACGCTGCCGGCGCTGTCCGGGCTGCTGCGGGACTCCTACGGGCTGACCGGGCGGCGGCTCGGGGTCCAGGCCAACACCGACCTGAGCGCGCTGCCCAGCTACCCGATGGCCAACTGGTCGCGGGGCACCGCCTCCGGCGGCGGGCTCTACCCGGTCGCCGTCTACTGGGCCCCGGGCGCCGGGGGCCCCGTACTGCCGGGACTGCACTACTACTCGGCCCGGCACCACGGGATGCGGCGGCTGCTGACCGGCGATGTGACGGGGGAGATCCGGGCCGCGCTCGGGCCGGACGCCCCGGCGGCCGACAGCTACCTGCTGCTGGGCATCAAGTACTGGCAGAACGCCTTCAAGTACAACAGCTTCTCCTTCCACGCGGTGAGCATGGACCTGGGCGCCCTGCTCGGCACCTGGCGGATGTGGGCGCGGGCGCGGGGCCTGGAGATCGAGCCGGCGCTGTGGTTCGACGAGGCGCGGCTGCAACGGCTGCTGGGCGTCGAGGCGGAGGCGGAGGGCGTCTTCGCGGTGGTGCCGCTGTCGTGGGCGGGCGGCGGAACCCGCCCCGAGCCGCCCGCTCCCGCACCGGGCTCCGTGTCGGTGCGCCACCGGGACGCCGAACGCTCCCGCACCGTCCTCGGCTTCGACGCGCTGCGCAAGATGCAGCGCGCGACGGCGGCGGGGGCCACGGACCACCCGGCGCCCGGCGCGCTCGCCCCCGCCGCCGCGCGTCCGCCGGCGCCCGGAGGCGCGGTGTGCGACCTGCCAGCGGCCGCGCCACTGACCATGACCGTACGGGGCGCGCTGCGGGCCCGGCGCAGCAGCTTCGGCCGGTTCGCCGCCCAGCGCCCGCTGAGCGCCGCCCAGCTGACGGCGGCGCTGGCCGCCGCGCACGCGGGCGCCTCGCTCGGCGGCGACTCGGCCGCGGCGGGCGGCGGGCCCGGGCTGGCCACGCTGTACGCCTTCGTCAACCACGTCGACGGGGTGGAGCCGGGGGCGTACGCCTACGACCCGGAGCACGGCGCGCTGCGCCTGGTGAGTGCCGGGCCGCCGGGACCGTTCCTCCAGAAGAACTACTTCCTGTCCAACTACAACCTGGAACAGGCGGGCGTGGTCCTGGTGCCCACCCTGCGCACCCACGCGGTCCTGGACGCCGTCGGCGACCGCGGCTACCGCGTCGTGAACGCCACGGTGGGGGCCATCGCCCAGGCCACCTACACGGCCGCGGCGGCGCTGGGCATCGGCTGCGGGGTGGCGCTCGGCTTCGACAACATCTCCTACCGCGAGGAACTCGACCTGCTGGGCACCGACGAGGCCCCGCTGCTGATCATGCTCCTCGGCCACGAGCGCCCCGCACCCGCCGACTTCCGCTACGAGATCGCCTGACGGACCGAAGGAGACCACCCCCGTGCGGAGCACTCCCCACCCCCCGCCCCCGGCCCCGGCGACGGCGGACGGTTCCCCCAGGAGCCACCGCCGGGCCGGGTCCGGCCCACCCGCGCTCCCGCGACGGACGCCGCCACCCCCGCGCCCGGCCCGGTGCGCGCCGGCCGGCGCCGCCGTACCCGGTCTCCCGCGCCACACCGGGAGGTGCCGGCGATGACGCTCGGACGGCATTTCATGGTGCGGATCGGCGGGTTGCCCGTCGCGAGCGTGCGGGGGCTGCGCGCTCCCGCGTCGCGCGCGTGGGCGGACGAGGTGCTGGAGCGCACCGAGCGGCTCACCGCCCAGGGCGAGCGGATCGGTGATCTGCTGCACGGCCTGGTCGCGCGGACCGGAACGCAGGACGGCGGCGCCCGGCGTACCCTGCTGCGGCTGCGGCGCGAGGTGTTCAACAACCGGCTGCCGCGTGACCCCGCCGCCGATCTCGCGCTGGTCGGCGGCCTCGACCCGGCGGCCGGCCGGGCCCTGGAGTCCTGGCTCGGCGACCGGGCCGCGCTCGCCGACCGTACGGAGCGGGGCGCCGCTCTGCTGGCCGCCGAGACCGCCGCCGCACGCGCCGCGCTGCGCGAACTGGCCGCCGAGGAGCGGCTGCGCTCCGGCCTGCTGCTGGCCTCGCCCGCGCTCGACGCCCAGCTCGACGGCTATCTGCGCGCCCCCGGGGACGACAAGCGGTCCCGGAAGATCGAACGGTCGCTGCTCGCCTACCTCTACCGCACCGCCTGCAAGACCAGCCCGTTCGCCACCTTCACCGGCGTGGCCCCGGGCGAGTTCACCGACGACGACCCCACGGCCACCGACCGCACGCTGCACGCCGCCGGGCCCTGGCACAGTCACCCGCGCCTCAACGTGCTGGCCCTGGGCCGCATCGCCGAGGCCATCACCGCCGACCCGGTCCGCCGCGCCGACCTCCCGGTGGCCCTCGCCTCCGGCTGGGGCCGCGAGGAGGACCGCGTCCGCTACGTCCGCCGCTGGGTGACCGCCGGGGACGACGACACCGCCGTCACCTTCGACACCGTCAAGGACCGGCTGTTCTTCCTGCGCCGCAGCGGCGCCCTGGAGCGGATGCTCGGCCTGTTCGAGCGCCGCCCGGAACTGCGCCACGGCGAACTCGCCGCCTGGCTCGCCGAGGTCAGCGGCGCCGACGCCGCCGAGGTGGACCGTTACCTCGGCGCCCTGCTCGACGTCGGCATGGTGCAGATCCCGGCCCTGCGCACCCAGGCCCACGACACCGATCCGCTGCGCGCCTTCCAGGACTCCCTGCGCACCCTGGACCGCCCCTGGGCGGACGATGTCGCCGCCGCCCTCGACGCACCGGCCGCCGCCCTGGACCGCTACCCGGACGCGGACCCCGCCGAGCGCCGTACCCTGCTCGCCGAGCTGCGCGCCCAGCTGGCCGCCGTGCAGACCGGCCTGGGCGCCACCACCGCCCGCGTACCGCGCACCCTGCTGTACGAGGACGCCCTCGCGCCCGCCGTGCGCACCCCGCGCGCCGCCTGGGAGCAGCCCGTCGGCACCGGACTGCGTGCCGTCGAACGCGTCCTGCCCGCCTTCGACCTGACGCTGCCGCAGCGCATCACCTTCCAGGGGTTCTTCCTGGCCCGCTACGGCCGCGGCGGACGCTGCGACGATCTGCTGAAGCTCGTCCACGACTTCCACGAGGACTTCTTCGACCAGTACCTGTCGTTCGCGGCCCGCCGCACCCCCTTCGACGGGCAGGGACGCTACGTCCCCGAGCCCAACTGGCTCGGCCTGCCCGCCCTGGGCGCCCTGGACGCCGCACGCCGCGCCTTCATCGACGGCGTCCGCACACGCTGGGACCGCCATCAGGACACCGGCCCCGACGAGGACCTCGTCCTGGACGGCGCGCTCCTCGACGCGGTGGCCGACGCCCTCGGCCCCGCGGCCCGCGGCCGCCAGTACTACAGCCACCACGTCCAGCTCGCCGGCTCCCTCGCCGTCCTCAACCGCTCCTACGGCGGTCTGTCCTTCCCCTTCAGCCGCTTCACCCACGCGCTGGGCACCGGGACCACCACGGCGCTGCGCGAGCGCAACCGCGCCCTCCAGCCGCCCGGCGCCGTCTTCGCCGAGGTCACCGGCGGGCCGGTGACCTCCAACCTCAATCTGCACGCCCGGCTCACCGACCACGAGATCGTCTGCCCCGGCGAGACCAGCTCCGCCCCCGAGGAACACCGGCTCCACCTGGAGGACCTCTATCTGGAGCACGACCCCGCCACCGACCGGCTGGCGCTGCGCTCCACCCGGCTGGGCGGCACCGAGGTCATCCCGGTCTACCTGGGCTACCTCGTCCCGCTCGCCCTCCCCGAGGTGCCGCGCACCCTGCTGCTGCTGTCCCCCAGCTCCATGGCCCCGGTCGATGTGTGGGGCGGGGTCCCGGAGTCCGAGCCGCACGAGGGCGTCACCCGCCGCCCCCGGGTACGCCACGGCGAGCTGGTGCTCTCCCGCCGCCGCTGGAGCGCGCCCGCCTCCGTCCTGCCGCTGCGCGGGCCCGGCACCTGCGAGCAGGAGTGGTTCCTCGGCTGGCACCGCTGGCGGCGCCGGCACGGGCTGCCCGCGCAGACCTTCGTCACCGTCGCGGACAGCGGGGCGCGCGGCGCCACCGGCGCCAAGCCCCAGTACCTGGACGCCGACAGCCCGCTGTCGCTGGCCGCCTTCGAGGCCCTGCTGAAGTCGCCCGCGGCCCGCGCCGTCTTCCGCGAGGCGCTGCCCGGCGAGGACGCGGCCCTCACCCGTACCGAACGCGGCACGCATGTCGCCGAGCTGTCCGTGGAGACCTTCTGATGACGACACCGACGACACCCATGACCACCACCGCCGGCGGCGCCTGGCAGGCCACCCACATCCACTACGCCGCCAACCCGCGCCCCCTGCTGCTGCACTGCGTGCGCCCGCTGGTCGCCGCACTGGAGGCGGACGGGCTGCTGGCCAACTGGTTCTTCATCAACTACTGGCTGGAGGGCCCGCATGTGCGGCTGCGCCTGAAGCCGGCCGACGCCGCCGCCGAGCCCGAGGTGCGCCGCCGTACCGCCGCCGCCGTGGACGCCTTCCTCGCCGAGCGCCCCGCCCTGTACGAGGTGGACGCCGGCTTCCTCAAGGACTTCTACAACCAGCTCTTCGAGATCGAGTTCCCCGAGGACGAGCGCGGCGCCTATCTGAACCCCGAGGGCCAGATGAACCTGCGCCCCAACAACAGCCACGCGCCGATGCCCTACGAGCCGGAGTACGGCAAGTACGGCGGCCCGGCGGGGATCGAGCTGGCCGAGTGGCACTTCCGGCACTCCAGCGACCTGGTCATCGACGCGTTCCGCACCAAGAACCTGCATCTGCGCACCGTGCTGCTGGGCACCTCGGCGCAGCTGATGACGGTGATGTCGGCGGCGTTCATCCCCGGCGAGCCGGAGCTGGCCGCGTACCTCGACAACTACTACACCTTCTGGCACCGAGCGTTCCCGGGCACCGGGTTCATCGGCTCCACCGAGTACGAGCGGAAGGCCGACGAGGTCGGGCCGGAGCTGGCGCGCTGGTACTCCCGCATCCGCGCCGCGCTCGCCGCCGGGGAGCCGGAGCGGCTGCCCGGGTTCCTGGCGGGCTGGGCGACGCACTGCGTGGAGCTGCGCGAGCGGGCGCACGCGCTGGCGCTCTCCGGGGACCTGGTGTTCCGGTCCTGGGAGGGGGACCGCGAGGAGCGCGTCACCGACCCGGACGAGGCCCTGGTCCGGCTGCTCTCCCCGTACATGCACATGACCAACAACCGGCTGCATGTCACCATCCAGGACGAGGCGTACCTCTCCCACGTCCTGGGCCGCGCGCTGCGCGGATGGGTGATGACCTCATGAGCGGGGGCGCCGCCACCGCCGATTACCGGCCGGCGCTGCGCGCGGGCGTGCTGCTGAGCGACCCACTGCTCCACGGGCCCCGCACGGTCCACCTGGTGCACCACCCGGGCAGCGACCGGTCCTTCGAGATCGGCGTCCGCGAACACTTCCTGCTGGCCCGGATGGACGGCCACCGCACCCTGGAGGAACTGGGCGCGGCGTACGCGCGGGAGTACGGCCGGCGGCTCGGCGACGCCCACTGGCGGCAACTGCTCGCCCTGCTCGGCACCAAGGGCCTGCTGGCGGGCGCCCCCCAGAGCCCCGGCCCGCCCGTCGAGGAGCGCCCCGCCAACCGGCTGCTGCGCGGCTCCCTGCCGCTGGTCGCCGACGCCGACGCCACCGCCACCCGGCTGCACCGCGCCGTACGCCCGCTGCTCACCGCCCGCTGGATCGTGCCGCTGCTGGTCCTGATCGCCGCCATGGAGATCACCCTCGCCCTGCACGCCGGGGCCCTGCTGGACGGCGCCGTCACCGTCCTGCGCCATCCGGTGCTGCTGGCCGCCGTCTTCGCCCTGCTGTGGCTGAGCACCGCCGGCCACGAACTCGCCCACGGCGTCACGGCCCGCCACTACGGCGGAACGGTCGGCGAGATCGGGTTGCGCTGGCGGCTACCGATGGTGATCATGTATTGCACGGTTGACAACTACCGCTATCTGGCGACGCGTTGGCGCCGTATCCATGTCGCGGCGGCCGGGGCCGTGATGAACGCCCTGTTCCTGCTGCCCTTCTTCGTGTGGTGGCTGCTCGCCCCGGACGGCGCCACCGCCGACGCCCTGGCCGGGCTGCTGTTCCTCGGCTCCCTGCACGCCTTCACCATGCTCATCCCGCTCCCCCCACTGGACGGCTACACCATCGTCTGCCAAGCGGTCGGCGCCACCGGCCTCGCCGGCTCCAGCCGCACCTACCTCACCGCCGTCCTGCGCCGCGACCGTACGGCGCTGGCCGGCCATCCGCCGCGCGCACGCCGGGTGTACGCGGCCTACGCCGCCACCGCCCTCGCCTCCGTCGCCGCCGCGCTCGCCGTCCTCGCCCTCCTCGCCCACGCCGTCATCACCCGCTGAACCACCGAACCGCCGAACGCCGAACCGCCAGAAGGAGATCCCCCCGTGCCCACCCCCGACCCGGCCGTCGAACTGACGGACATCCACAAGAGTTACGGCGCCACACACGCCGTGGACGGCATCTCCTTCAGCATCGCCCAGGGCGAGTTCTTCGGCCTGCTCGGGCCCAACGGCGCCGGCAAGACCACCCTCATCGAGATCATGGAGGGCCTGCGGCAGGCCGACGCGGGCACCGTCACCGTACTGGGCCACCGGCCCTGGCCCCGCGACATCGCCCTGCTGCCCCGCATCGGGCTCCAGACCCAGAGCTCGGCGTTCTTCGTCCGGCTCACCGCCCACGAGCACCTGCGCACCGTGGCCGCCCTCTACCGCGCCGACCGCGCGGCGGTGGACCGTACCCTGGCCCGCGTCGGACTCACCGCACAGGCCGGCATCCGCGTCGAGGACCTCTCCGGCGGCCAGCGGCAGCGCCTGGCCATCGCCTCCGCGCTGGTCCACGACCCCGAGCTGATCTTCCTGGACGAGCCCACCGCCGCCCTCGACCCGCAGGCCCGCCGCGAACTGTGGCAGGTGCTGCGCGATCTCAAGGGCGCCGGCCGCACCATCGTCTACACCACCCACCACCTGGACGAGGCCGAGGCGCTGTGCGACCGGGTGGCCATCGTGGTGGACGGACGGATCACCGCGCTCGACACCCCCAACCGGCTGATCGCCTCGGGCTCCGCCGCCACCCGCCTGGTGGTCCCCGCCGAGCGGCTCACCCTGGAGGCGGCCGGCGCCCTGCCCGGCGTCATCTCGGCCACGCTCGACGGCGACGCCGTGGTCCTGGAGACCGCCGACGCCGGCCCGCTGCTCGCCGCCGTGGAGAAGGCCGCCGGCGGCCTGCACGGCGTGCAGACCCGTACCGCCACCCTGGAGGACGTCTACCTCCAGCTGACCAACCAGCCCTGAAGCGACGGAGTACGACACCATGAGCGCCTACGCGGCCCTGAGCGAGGCCGGCTACCGGGCCTACACCCGGGACAAGACCACCCTCTTCTTCACCTTCGCCTTCCCGCTCCTCTTCCTGGTGGTCTTCGGGCTGATCTTCAGCGGCCAGACGGTGGAGGAGAGCGGGCGCCCCTACATCTCCTACATCGCGCCCGGCGTGCTGTCCTGGGGCGTGGCCAACGCCGCCGTGTTCGGCGTCGGCTTCGTACTGATGCAGTGGCGGCGCGACGATCTGCTGCGCGTCATCCGGATGACCCCGACCCCGCTGACCACGGTGCTCGGCTCGCGCTACGTCCTGTCCATCGGCATCGGCCTCATCCAGGCGGTGCTGTTCGTCGCCGTCGCCCTGCTGCCCGCCTTCGGCCTGGAACTGGACGCCGGCTGGCCGCTGGCCGTGCCGGTCCTGGTGCTGGGCATCACGGCGTTCCTGGCGCTGGGCGTGATCGTCGGCAGCTTCGCCCGCACCCCCGAGGCGGTGGCGGCGGTCGCCAACTGCCTGATGGTGCCGATGGCGTTCCTGTCCGGCTCGTTCTTCCCGCTGGACGCGATGCCGTCCTGGATGCAGACCCTGTCGTGGATCTTCCCGCTGAAGTACCTCAACGACGGCGTCTCCGCCGCGCTCACCGGCTCCGGCGGCGGCACCGACATCGCGGTGGGCGCCGCGGGACTCGCCGTGTTCGCCGTGGTGTTCGGCGCGCTCGCCCTGAAGACCTTCCGCTGGAGCGACCGCACCTGAGAAGGGGCCACCCGCATGCGTCTCCCCACCGCCACCGCCACCCCGCTGGAAGCGGCCCGCGCCCAGCTGGCCACCGCCCTGGGCACCCCCGTGGTCCCGCTGGGCGCCGGCGACGCCCTCCAGACCGCCGGGCCCGACCCGTACGCCGCCCAGCGCCCCGCCGCCACCGTGCACCTCAGCTCCCGCGCCGTCCTGCTCGGGCCGTGGGGGCACCCCGGTACGGGCGGCGGCTGCGGCCACTGCCTGGCCATCCGCTGGCAGCGGCTGCGCTCCCGCTCCGAACGGGAGGCGCTGGAGCTGGGCTTCGACCCCGACGGGGCCACCGCCTGGCCGGTGCTCACCGAGTACGCGCTGGACGCGGTGCGGGCCGCCCGCGCGGCGCTCGCGCCCCGCGCACTGCCGCCCGGCGAACCCGCCCGCGTCACCCGCGTCGACCTGAACACCCTCGCGCTGGCCACCTTCCCGCTGCTGCCGGAACCGCTGTGCCCGCACTGCGTCCGGCCGGCCCCCGCCTCGGCAGAGCGCGCCCGGATGCGGCTGACCCCCTCACCCCGGACGGCCGGGCACCGCACCCGTCCGCTGGCCTCGTTCCCGCTGCCCGAGAACGCCCTCGCCAACCCGGTGTGCGGCGCGCTCGGCTCGCGCACCGAACTCAACCCCGTCTCCACCACCACCGCCCCCGTCTCCGGCAGCCACTTCGTGCGCGGGTACGCCGGTCTCAACGACGTCACCTGGAGCGGTCAGGCCTCGCGCTACGAGACCAGCCGCCGGCTCGCCTTCCTGGAGGGCCTGGAACGGTACGCCGGCACCCACGCGCGGCGCGGCCTCCAGCCGGTGCGCGGCTCGTACCACGACCTGCTGCGCGCCCACGGGGAGCGCCAGGTCCTGCACCCGGCGGACTGCGGCCTGTACGCCGCGTCCACCTACCGCGAGGACCCGCTGCTCTCTCCGTTCGACCCGGACCGTGAGATGCCCTGGCTGTGGGGGCACTCGCTGGGCAAGGACCACCCGGTCCTGGTGCCGGCCAGGCTGGCGCACTACGGCGCGGGGGAGCGGGCCGACAACTTCGTCTTCGAGTGCTCCAACGGCTGCGCCACCGGCGGCACCCTGACCGAGGCGATCCTGTTCGGGCTGCTGGAACTGATCGAACGCGACGCGTTCCTGGTCGCCTGGTACGGGCGGACCCGCCCGGCCCGCATCGACCTGGACAGCTGCCGCGACCCGGCGATCCGCACCGCCCTGGACCGGGCGGAGCTGCTGGGCTACGAGGTGCGGGCCTTCGACACCCGCGCCGACCTGCCGGTACCGGTCATCACGGGTCTCGCGGTACGGCGCGACGGCGGCCCCGGATACCTCTCCTTCGGCGCGGCGGCGGCACTGGACGCGGAGTCGGCGGTGGACAGCGCGCTCTCCGAGGTCCTCACCTATATCCCGCACCTGCCCTACCAGGTGGGGGAGCGGCTCACGGAACTGCGGGCGATGGCACGGGACCACACGAGGGTCGAGCATCTGAAGGACCACGCCCAGCTGTACGGCCTGCCGGAGATGGCCGGGCACGCCCAGCACTTCCTCGCCCCCGCGGCGGCCGTCCCCCTGGCGGACGCCTTCGCCGACTGGGAGGCGGTCCGGCCGCGCACCGGTGACCTGCTCGACGATCTGCACGCGCTGCGCGACGCGCTGGCCACCGCCGGGCACGACGTGATCGCCGTCGACCAGACCACCCCGGAACAGGCGGCGATCGGCCTGCACACCGTCGCCACCCTCGTCCCGGGACTGCTCCCGCTGGACTTCGGCCACCGGCGCCAGCGCGCCCCGCTGATGCCCAGACTCCACCGACTGGCGGGCACGACGGACCTCAACCCGGCCCCGCACCCCTTCCCTTAGGGACAGAGGGGTCAGGCGCGGCGGGCGACCGTGATGATCTCGACGCTTCCGTCCGTCACCGGGGAGCCGTCCCAGTCGCCGTGCTGGACGACGATCTCCAGGCCGGCCCCGGCGAGGAAGGCGGCCAGCTCCGGGCGGTCCAGGAAGCGCAGGGTGGAGTGACTGAGTTCGGGCGGGCCGCCGTCGGTCGTGTAGCTGGTGGTGAAGCTGACCGTGCCGCCGCCGACCGCCGTCACCCGGTGCTCGGAGCGGATCAGCTCCCCGCCGGGCCCGGTCACTTCGCGGCCGTGCTCGGGCGTCCAGCGCTCCCAGGCGCGGTCCGCCGGGTTCCGGGTGTCGAACGCGAACCGGCCGTCCTCGCTCAGCAGCGAGCGGATCGCCGCGAGATTCGCGCGCAGTTCGTCATCCGTGACGAAGACCTGGAAGGCATGGCCCGACATCACCACCAGATCGAACGCGCCTTCGGGCGCGGCCGTGGACAGATCGCCGTGGATCCACTCGATGTCGGTGCGGGCGCGCGCCACTTCCAGCATCCCGTGGGCCGGGTCGATCCCCGTCAGCCGCCCGGTGTGCCCCGCCTCGCGGGCCCGGTGCAGCAGCATCCCGGTGCCGCAGCCCACGTCCAGCACACTGCGTGCCGCCATCACCAGCGGGAAGTAGTAGGAGAAGTCGCCGCGCGGATCCCACGGGCAGAACAGGTCGTACAGGGCGGCGAGGCTCTCGTCCTCGAACTGTCGGTCGGCCATCGCGGCAGTCTGACCGGCGAGCCGGCCGCCGGGCAAAGGATTTACCACCACCGCGACGGCGACCGCGAGCGCGAACACGGCCCCGGCGGCGTCGGCCGCACACGCGAAAGGCGGCCCCCCGCAGGGGACCGCCGGACCGCTCGGTGCCCTGGATCAGGCGGAGCAGGAGGTGGTGCTCGTGGTGCTGGAGCAGGTGGAGGTCGAGGAGCAGGAGGTCGAACCGGCGAGCACGACCTCGGACTCGTCCGAGTAGTCCGAGATCTCGAACGTCTCCGACTCCAGCTCCAGGATCTCGTCGGCGAGGGTGGCCAGCTCGGGCTTCTTCGACATGGGAATCTCCTTCGGGGAAAGCGGGATTCGACCCCGTGGCACCGCCGGTCACGGCGGTACGCTTGGGCACCTGCTCATTCCAGCCGCACCCGCTGGCAGATGGGCCCGCCAACCGCTGTCAGTACGCTGACACCCTCTGTCGGTGGCCTGACCGGCCGCTGTGGCGCCGCAGCGCGATGATCGATGCCCCGCTGAGTGAGGAGGGAGCCGCCGTGGCCGTACCGCCCACCGTGGCGCCCGACGTGCTCCGCCCCGCGCTGGAGCTGTATCTCGCCCTGCACAGCCACCCCGAACTCTCCGGCGCCGAGCACCGCACCGCCGCGCTGTTCGCCAACTGGCTGGCCGAGGACGGCTACGCGGTCACCCAGGGCATCGGCGGCCACGGCGTGGCCGGCGTGCTCCGGCGCGGCGCGGGCCCCGTCGTCATGCTGCGCGCCGAACTCGACGCCCTGCCGGTCACCGAGGAGACCGGGCTCAAGTACGCCAGCACCGTGCCGGGCGTCATGCACGCCTGCGGCCACGACCTGCACCTGGCGGCGCTCGCCGGCGCCGCCCGCGCCCTGGCCCGTACCGACTGGCACGGCGGCACCGCCGTGATCGTCGGACAGCCGGCCGAGGAAACCCTCACCGGCGCCCGGGACATGCTCGCCGACGGCCTGTACGACCGCATCGGCGGCCCGCCCGACGCCGTACTCGCCCAGCACGCCGCGCCCTTCCCCGCCGGACACCTCGCCCACGCGGCGCCGGGCGCGCCCGTGCTGGCGGGCAGCGTCACCCTGGACGCCGTGCTGCACGGACTCGGCGGCCACGCGGGGGCCCCGCAGCTGACGGTGGACCCGGTGGTGACGGCGGCGGCCGCCGTACTGCGCCTGCAGGGCATCGTGGCGCGCGAGATCGCCCCGGCGGAGCAGGCGGTCCTGACGGTCGGCCGGCTGCGCGCCGGGGACCGCGCCAACGTGGTGCCGGACCGCGCCGAACTCGGCATCAGCCTGCGGGCGTTCGGCGAACCCGTACTGGAGCGGATGACCGCCGCCGTACGGCGCGTGCTGCGGGCCGAGAGCGAGGCGTCGGGGGCGCCGCGGCCACCTGATCTCACCGAGACCTCACGGTCACCGGTGCTGGCCCCCGACGCGGGGCTGACCGCGGCGCTGCGCGCCGCACACGGGGAGTTGTTCGGAAAGTCCAGGGTGTCCGGCCTGCCGCCGGGCACCGCGACCGAGGACTTTCCGTGGTTCGGCCCCACTGGTGCGGGCGCCGGGCTGCACGGGGGACGGGACATCCGGAGCGCGTACTGGATGCTGGGTACGGTCGGCGCCGCGCAGTGGCGCGCCGCCCTCGCCCCGGCCGGTGGGACGGATCAGCCCGTCGCACCGCCGCCCAACCACTCGCCGCGGTTCGCCCCGGACGTCCGTACCGCCCTGCCGACCGGCATCGGGGCGATGACCGGGGCGTTCCGGAGTGCTCTGCGGTACTCCCGGGAGACGGTCGGAGGCATCGAACAGCATGTTCCGTGAGCATGAGCAGCGCCGGCACGGGCGCGAACACCCCGTGCACCCCGTGGACGTCATCGCGGTGCGCCGCGACGAGCGGGCACCCGGCGGTGAGACCACCGCACTGCGGCTGCTGTGGCTGCTGCCCGCGCAACTGTCGTGTCACGCGGTGCGGGTGGAGCCGGACCGGGTACGGCTGCGGTTCGACGTGGACGCGTCGGCGGCGCGCGAGGCGGTGCGGCGGGCGCTGGCGGACACGGCGCTGCGCGGCTGGGCCCAGGAGTAGCCGGGCGGGGTACGGCCGGGTGCGGGCGCCGGGCGGGTCCGGGCGGCGCGCTAGATCCAGCCGCGCTCGCGGGCGAGCAGGGCGGCCTGCGCGCGGCTGGTGGCGCCGAGCCGGCGCATCACATCGGCGATGTAGCGGCGGTAGGTACGCACCGACACCCCCAGCCCCCGGGCGCCGGCCTCGTCCTTGCCGACCGTGCACATCAGCTGCAGGACGCGCAGTTCGCCGTCCGACAGCGGCGCGACCTCCTCGCCCGGCCGCTCCAGGCGGACCCCGATGTCCTCGGCGCCCTCCCAGGTCTTCTCGAACAGCCCGACCAGGTTGGCGACCAGCGTGGTGCCCCGGGTGAGCAGCGCGCCCCGGATGGAGTCCCACGGGTCCAGCGGCATGAGGGCGGAGTGGCCGTCGAAGACCAGCACGTGCTCGGTGACGGTGTCCGCGATCCGCATCCGCGCGCCGTGCGAGACGAGCTTGCTGAGCATGGCGGCGGTCGGCTGATGGTCCAGCGCGGCGGCGGGGACGACGGCGCGGATGCGCACGCCGCGGCGCAGCGCGCGCAGGGCCAGTGGCTCGCAGTAGGCGACACGTTCGGCGGGGACCTCGCCCATCGGCTCGGCGTACAGGACCTCTTGGCGGGTGAAGAACGCCAGGTCGTCGATGCGGTCGCGGATCTGCGGCCAGCCGTCCAACTGCTCGATGCCGCGCGGCGCGTTGTGCCGCACGGGGGTCTCCGCGCGTAGTGTGGCGAGAATATGCTGATTCTGGGTGAGCCGCTGCACCTCCTGGTACAGCTCGCGCAGCCGCAGTTCGGCGAGCCGGGCGACGGCCGTCTCGGGGGCGGCGGGGATGATACGGCCCGGGGCCGTCCCGGGTCTCAGCAGGCCGAGCCCCGCGAGCTTGTCGAGTGTGGCGCGCACGGTCTCCTCGCCGAGGTCGAGCAGCCGGTGCAGATGGCCCGGGGTGGTGTCCGGATTGCGGAGGAAATGCCGGTACACGGTCTCATCCGCCGCGGAGATTCCGAAGACCGCCATCTCGTGGGCATGCACAACTGAACCTCCTGGTGTGGGGGACATGAGGAGACCTGGTCTCAGAGTAAAGGCGCAAACTGTGACGGTGGTCGCTCAAGACCAAGAAAACTCCTGCCCGTTGGGGGCATGTGATGAACGCTCGGCGAATGGCCGGTAGCTGCCGGAACCGGCCCCGGGCCGCTCTCACGCCCCCGCCACCCCCCGGAACACACGAAAGCGGCGCCCCCTGGGAGGGGGCGCCGCTGAACGCTCACCGGACGGCCGGACCGCGCTGATCCTCACATCACCGGCCGGGCCGGGCGGTCACCGCCGGTCCTGATCGCCGTCGGGGGCGGGCTCGTGCCAGGACCCACGACGTACTCCGCTCCGGGTGGCGGAGGGGACCCGGTCAGCGTTTGAACGCGTCCTTCGCGTCCTTGAGCCGTTCACGCATCGACCGCTCGTCGCTCCCGGCGCGCTTGGCCCGCTGGTCGGCGACCTTCTCCCGGGCCCGGCCCAGCGTCTCCTTCGCCCGGCCGCTCACCTGCTCGGCCTTGGCCTTGGCCTTCTGCATGTTCGCATCCGACTTCTCGCTCACGGTGCCGCACCTCCTGTGCTGCTCGTACAGCTCGACAACGGGTACTCCCTCCCGCCTCACCTGGACCACCCGTGTTTAAACCACCCGGGAGGCCGGGGTACCCGAATGATTCCGGAGCGGATCACGAGGAGGAATGATTCATGGTTCCGATGCTGCTGGTGTTGCTGCTCGCGCTTGTCCTGTTCGGGATCGGCTTCGCCGCGAAGGTCCTGTGGTGGATCGCGGTCCTGGTGCTGATCGTGTGGCTGGCGGGCTTCATCGTCCGTCCCCTGACGGCGCACGGCCGCCGGGCGCGGTGGTACCGATGGTGACCGGACGCTGACCGAGGGTGCGGGGCGCGGCTTCGGCCGCGCGTCCCGCCCCCGGATCGGGCGGTGCGGAACGATGACCGCATGTACCAAGCGCCGCATCACGCCCAGATCGGCTATCTGGTGTGGGCCGTCCTCTTCGCCTGCCTGTTCGCGTGGGAGGCCATCGGCCTGATCAATCCCACCGACTCCTTCCCCACCCTCAGCCAGACGCTGAAAGCGGTGATGCGCCACCAGGCCGGCCGCTGGGTACTGTTCGCGGCCTGGCTCTGGTTCGGCTGGCACGCGTTCGTCCAGGGCTGGCACTTCCTGCTCCGCGGCCCGGAGCTGTAACCGGACGCCATGGCGGACTGGATCGCGATCGGCACCGTCTGTGCCGGCTACGTGCTGCTGATGATCTACCTCGCGACGGGCGTGCGGATCATCCGCGCCGATCCCCGGGCCCGGCCCCACCGCCGCCGCCCGGAACGCCACGGCCGGCGGGAATTCCTGCGCCAGGTCATCGGTACGTACGTGGGCGGCTGGCTGCTGCTCATGGTGGTGATCACCGGCTACTACGGCGGCCTGGCCCGCCACAACCCATCCTTCGTGCGGCACGCGGTCACCGGCACCCTCGCCCTGATGGGCCTCACGCTCCCGCTCTTCCTCGCCGCCTCCTGGGCCGCCACCCGCCGGACCCGCCGCCCCGCGCGCCCCGGCCGCCGCCCGCCGCCCGGGGCGGGAACCTGAGCGAAGGATGACGGGGCGGCTCGGACGTCCCGCAACACCCGGCCGCGCCCGGCTCAGCCGGGGGCGCAGCCCCTTCCCTCGCCTCCGGGGCGTGGGCCGCCGGTGGGCGCCGACCGGGCGGCACCGCCACGGGCTGCCGGCCGGCGTGAGGCGCCTCCTCCGGCGGTGGGGGTGAGCAGGCCGGCTGTGATCAGCGTGAGCCAGCGCGCCCGCGCGGCGGCTGGCTGGTCGGTGGGGGCGGTGGAGAAGAGCAGGTAGATGTCGGGCACGGTGACATCGGGTTGTATGTCACCGTCGGCCTGCCCCGATCGGATGAGCGCGGCCAGCGCCGCGGCGGATCTCTCCTCCGCCTTCGCGTCGAGCGGAGTGGCGCCGAGGGCATGGGCGGCGGCCTTCACGGCATGGTTGGTGGCGGTGGCCTCCACGACGCGCCCCAGGAACGCCGTGATCTCGTCGAGCGCCCGGCCGCCCGCCGTGACGCGTTCCAGCGCGCTTTCCGCGGCGGTGGCCACATAGGCGCTGTACTCATCGACGACGGCTCTCACCAGGTCCGTCTTCGTCGGGAAGTGGCGGTACAGGGTGCCCACCGCCACTCCCGCCGCCGCGGCGATCTCGTCCATCCCGACGCCCGGCCCGCGCGAGGTGATCTCCTCCCGGGCGGCGTCGAGGATTCTCCGGCGATTGCGGACGGCGTCCGCGCGCGGGGCTCGTGGCTGCGCCATCGGCTCTCCTGTGGACGGGGCTGTGAAGTGGACGTTTGCATCATAGTGAACCGAAGTTCATGATAGAAACTGAACGCAGGTTCATTTTGAGTTCCGGGGGGTGCGGCGCCCGATCCACCTGGCCACGCCACCCCGTGCTCCCCAAGCGAGGAGAAAGCTCGTGACCGCTCCCCTCACCTTCGATCTCGGCGGCGATCTGACCGTCAACCGACTCGGCTACGGCAGCATGTGGCTCAGCGGCCCCGGTGTGTGGGGTCAGCCCGCCGACCGGCCGGGCGCCCTGCGGATCCTTCGGGAAGCCGTGGCGCAGGGAGTCAACTTCATCGACACGGCTGATTCCTACGGCCCGCTCGTCACCGAGCGGATCATCGCGGACGCCCTCCACCCCTATCCGGCCGGCCTGGTCGTCGCGACCAAGGCGGGCACGGTACGGCCCGGCCCCAACGTCTTCGTTCCGGTGGGCCGCCCGGCCTATCTCAAGCAGCAGGTGGAACTGTCCCTGAGGCAGCTCAAGACCGACCGGATCGATCTGATCCAGCTGCACCGAGTGGACCCCGAGGTTCCGCTCGCCGAGCAGGTCGGGGCCTTCGCCGAGCTGAGGGAAGAGGGCAAGGTCCGCCACATCGGGCTCTCGGAGGTCTCGGTGGACCAGCTGAAGGAGGCACAGGCGGTCACGGAGATCGCCAGTGTCCAGAACCTCTACAACCTGGTGAACCGGCAGTCGCAGGCCGTCCTCGACTACGCCACCGACCAGGGGATCGCCTTCATTCCGTGGTTCCCGATCGCCACGGGTGAACTCGCCCGGCCCGGCAGTCCGGTCGCGGACATCGCGGCGGAACTCGGTGCCACCCCGGCCCAGGTCGCGCTGGCCTGGCTGCTGCACCGCTCCCCGGTGGTACTGCCCATCCCCGGCACCACCTCCACGGCGCATCTCGCCGAGAACCTGGGGGCCGGCAGGCTCTCCCTCACGGACAGCGACATGCGGCGTCTGAACGCGCTCGCCTGACCGCGCCGAGCGCCACGGGCGCGCCACGTCGGGGGCGCCCGTGATCCGGCCCCGCGGCCACCGGTGCGACCTTCGGTCCCTCAGGGAACCCGCTGGTCCGGGGCCTGGCGCGTCGCACGCAGAACCCGGGGGAAGCTCCCGGATTCAGGCGGCACGCCTTGTTGAAAGCCTGGAGGCCGGGGGATGCCGGCCTGGGCGGCGATGGCGGACATGGACAGGGTGGTCCCGCGCAGCAGGTCTCGGGCCCTGGCTCCGGGACGCCCGCCTCGGCATGCGGTGTCATGGCGCCCAGGCGGGACGCGGCACGGGTGCCGGGGTACGCCTCTCGGTACCGGCTCACCGTCGTGCCCACCACGTTCTCCCCGGTGCTCACCGCGCCGGGAGCGAACTGAGCGCGCGGCCCGGGCGGGTCACCGTGCCGGCACCGGGTGGTGACCTCCGCTCGCGACACGCTGGCGACACGCGCACCGGACGCGTACCGCGTGGACACCCCGCGGGCCCCGCGCTCAGCACTCGATGATGTTCACCGCGAGGCCGCCGCGCGCGGTCTCCTTGTACTTGACGCTCATGTCGGCCCCCGTCTCCTTCATCGTCTTGATCGCCTTGTCCAGCGAGACGTGGTGCCGCCCGTCCCCGCGCAGGGCCATCCGGGCCGCCGTGATCGCCTTGACCGCCGCCATGCCGTTGCGCTCGATGCACGGGATCTGCACCAGGCCGCCCACCGGGTCGCAGGTCAGGCCCAGGTTGTGCTCGATGCCGATCTCCGCCGCGTTCTCCACCTGCTCCGGCGTGCCGCCCAGCACCTCCGCCAGCCCGCCGGCCGCCATCGAGCAGGCCGAGCCGACCTCGCCCTGGCAGCCGACCTCGGCGCCCGAGATCGAGGCGTTCTCCTTGAACAGCATCCCGATCGCGCTCGCCGCCAGCAGGAAGCGCACCACCCCGTCCTCGTCCGCGCCCGGCACGAAGTCCAGGTAGTAGCGCAGCACCGCCGGGATGATCCCCGCCGCGCCATTGGTGGGGGCGGTCACCACCCGGCCGCCCGCCGCGTTCTCCTCGTTGACGGCCATCGCGTACAGCGTCACCCACTCCAGGGCCGACTCCGCCCGCGCGCCCTCCCCGCGCAGCTTGCGCGCCACGCCCGCCGCGCGCCGCCGGACCTTCAGACCGCCCGGCAGGATGCCCTCCTGGGTCAGGCCGCGCGCCACGCACGCGTCCATCACGCCCCAGATGCGCAGCAGTTCGGAGCGGATCTCCGCCTCACCGCGCCACGCCTTCTCGTTCTCCAGCATCAGCGCCGAGACCGACAGGCCGGTCTCCCGCGTCAGCCGCAGCAGTTCGTCGCCGGTGCGGAACGGGTGCCGCAGCACCGTGTCGTCCAGCCGGATCCGGTCCGCGCCCACCGCGTCCTCGTCCACGACGAAGCCGCCGCCCACCGAGTAGTACGTCTTCTCCAGGACCACGGAGCCGGCCGCGTCCAGCGCCGTCAGCCGCATGCCGTTGGCGTGGTACGGGAGCGACGTGCGCCGGTGCAGCACCAGGTCGGTGTCCGGGTCGAAGTCGATGGCGTGGCTGTCCCCTATGTCGGACCCCAGCAGCCGCAGCCGGCGCTCGGCGCGGATGTCCGCGACCCGCGCGTCGGCCCCCGCCACGTCGACCGTGTCGGGCGCGTACCCCTCAAGGCCCAGCAGCACCGCCTTCGGCGTGCCGTGTCCGTGCCCCGTGGCGCCCAGCGAACCGAACAGCTCGGCGCGTACGGCGTGCGTGGGCGCCAGCGCGCCCTCCTTCTTCAGCCGGTGCGCGAACATCCGCGCCGCCCGCATCGGGCCGACCGTGTGCGAACTGGAGGGGCCGATGCCGATGGAGAACAGATCGAAGGCGGACAGAGCCATGGGGTCCACTCCTTACAGGGGGACGGGATGGTGGGACGCGCACCCGCGCGGGCGGCGTCCCACCACGGGCCTAGCGGCCGGGGTAGAGCGGATGACGGTCGGCGAGCGCGGAGACCCGGGCCGCCAGCTTCGCGGCGGTGCCCTCGTCGTACCCGGGGAGCAGCGCCTGCGCGATGATGTCGGCGACCTCGCGGAAGTCCTCGGCGCCGAAGCCGCGGGTGGCCAGCGCCGGGGTGCCGATGCGCAGCCCGGAGGTCACCATCGGGGGACGCGGGTCGTTGGGGATCGCGTTGCGGTTGACGGTGATGCCGATGGAGTGCAGCCGGTCCTCGGCCTGCTGTCCGTCCAGCGCGGCGTCGCGCAGGTCGACCAGCACGAGGTGGACGTCGGTGCCGCCGGTCAGTACGGAGATGCCCGCGCCGGCCACGTCCGCCCCGACCAGCCGCTCGGCCAGCAGCCGGGCGCCTTCCACGGTACGGCGCTGCCGCTCGGCGAACTCCTCACCCGCGGCGATCTTGAACGCCACCGCCTTGGCGGCGATCACGTGCTCCAGCGGGCCGCCCTGCTGCCCGGGGAAGACCGCCGAGTTGATCTTCTTGGCGTGCTCCTTGCGGGAGAGGATCACACCGCCGCGCGGGCCGCCCAGGGTCTTGTGCGTGGTGGTGGTCACCACGTCCGCGTGCGGGACGGGGCTGGGGTGCAGCCCGGCGGCCACCAGGCCGGCGAAGTGCGCCATGTCCACCATCAGCAGCGCGCCGACCTCGTCGGCGATGCGGCGGAAGGCGGCGAAGTCCAGCTGCCGGGGGTACGCGGACCAGCCGGCGATGATCAGCTGCGGCCGGTGTTCGGCGGCGAGCGCCGCGACCTCGTCCATGTCGACCAGGCCGGTGTCCGGGGCGACGTGGTAGGGCACGACGTTGTACAGCCGGCCGGAGAAGTTGATCTTCATCCCGTGGGTGAGATGCCCACCGTGCGCCAGGTCCAGGCCCATGATGGTGTCGCCCGGCTTGATCAGCGCGGCCATCGCGGCGGCGTTCGCCGAGGCACCCGAGTGCGGCTGCACATTGGCCGCCTCCGCCCCGAACAGCGCCTTGACGCGGTCGCGGGCCAGGTTCTCGATGACATCGACGTGCTCACAGCCGCCGTAGTAGCGGCGCCCCGGGAGACCCTCGGCGTACTTGTTGGTGAGCACGGAGCCCTGCGCCTCGAGCGCCGCCACCGGGGCGAAGTTCTCCGAGGCGATCATCTCCAGGGTGGACTGCTGGCGGCGCAGCTCCGCGTCGACGGCGGCGGCGACCTCGGGGTCCAGCTCGTGCAGGGACTGGTTCAGTACGGACGACATGACAGCGGCTCCCCTCAGCCCTGGGTGAAGGCGGCGTAGCCGTCGGCGTCCAGCAGGTCGCCGGGCAGCTCGCCGTCGATGCGGACCTTGAACAGCCAGCCACCCTCGAAGGGGGCGGAGTTCACCAGCGCCGGATCGTCGCTCACCGCGCCGTTGATCTCGGTGACCTCACCGGTGACCGGGGAGTAGAGGTCGCTGACCGACTTGGTGGACTCCAGTTCGCCGCAGCTCTCACCGGCGGTGACCGTGTCACCGACCTCCGGGAGCTGGACGAAGACGACATCGCCCAGCGCGTCGGCGGCGTAGGCGGTGATGCCGACCGTGGCGACACCGTCCTGGACGGCCGACAGCCACTCGTGTTCCTTGCTGTAGCGCAGCTCGACAGGGTTGCTCATGGGATCGATTCTCCTCGATGGTGACAATGCGGGAGGAAAGCGGGGATGAGGGGGCGCGGCGTACGGGTGAGGGCGCGGTGCCGGGGCGGCGCCCCGGGCCGTTACTTCTCGCGCCGGTAGAAGGGCAGCGCCACGACCGCGAACGGCTCCCGGGCGCCGCGGATGTCCACCGCGACCCCCTCCGTGCCGGGCGCGGCGTGCGCGGCGTCCACGTACGCCATGGCGATCGGCGAGCCCAGGGTGGGGGAGGGGGCGCCTGAGGTGACCTCGCCGATCACCGTGCCCGCCGCGTCCACCACCTGGTAGCCGGCCCGCGGCACCCGGCGGCCCGCGCCGACCAGGCCCACCAGGCGGCGCGGCGGGTCGCTCTGCGCCCGCTCGGCCGCCGCCTCCAGCGGCGCCCGGCCCACGAAATCGCCGTCCTTGTCGAACTTCACCACCCGGCCGAGCCCCGCGTCGAAGGGGGTGGTCGCGGCGGTCAGCTCGTGCCCGTACAGCGGCATCCCCGCCTCCAGGCGCAGCGTGTCGCGGCAGGACAGGCCGCAGGGCACCAGACCGTACGGGGCGCCCGCCTCCGTCAGGGCCCGCCACAGCGGCTCGGCGTCCCGCGGCGCGACGAACAGCTCGAAGCCGTCCTCGCCGGTGTACCCGGTGCGGGCGATCAGCGCGGGCCGGCCCGCGACCGTGCCCGGCAGGCCCGCGTAGTACTTCAGGCCGGCCAGGTCGGCGTCGGTGAGCGAGCCCAGGATCGCGGGCGAGGCCGGGCCCTGCACGGCGATCAGCGCGTACGCGTCCCGGTCGTCCCGCACCTGGGCCTCGAAGCCCTCGCCGCGGGTGGTCAGCGCGTCCAGCACGGTCTGCGCGTTGGCGGCGTTGGCGACCACCATGTAGTGCTCGTCCGCCAGCCGGTAGACGATCAGGTCGTCCAGGATGCCGCCCTCGGCGTCGCAGATCATCGTGTACCGGGCGCGGCCCACCGCCAGCGCCGACAGCTTTCCGACGAGCGCGTGGTCCAGCAGCCGCCCGGCCTGCGGTCCGGTGACCGCGATCTCGCCCATGTGGGAGAGGTCGAACAGGCCCGCGGCGGTGCGCACCGCCTGGTGCTCGGCACGCTCACTGCCGTACCGCAGCGGCATCTGCCACCCGGCGAAGTCGGTCATGGTGGCGCCCAGCTCGCGGTGGAGGGCGTCGAGCGCGGTGATACGGGACGTCATGAGGTGGCTCCAGAGGGTACGGGCGGCGGGCGGTGCGCGGTCGCGCGGATACGGCTCGCCCTCCCCATCTGTCATCGGCACCTGAGAGGTTCGCCTTGCGGCTTGCACCGTGGGTGGGGCCCGTTCGGGGGCCCGCTTTTCAGATTCGCCTTCCGCGCGCGGTATCGGGGCCTGAGAGATTCAAGGGAGGACTTGCTCCTTCGGCGCCCCGGTGCTGGACCGGGAACTCTCCCGCGCGTGGTCGAACGGCCATTGTTCGATTGTCCTGCGGTTGTTGTGCGGCTCATCATCGCATGACGGCCCTCACTGAGCCATTAGGGTGCCCTACAGATCCGGATCAGATGGTGGTGGGACGAGATGAACGAGCGTTGGCAGGGCTCCGCGCCCGGGCAGGACGGCGGCGTCGACACGGGGGCGGCCGGCGGGGGCGGCTGGCCCGGCAATGAGCTGGAGCACGCGCTGGCCGCCGCGGTCGGTGTGCCGGATGCCGCGCCCCGGCTGCTCCAGGTGCTGGGCCGCAGCCCGGTGTGGGTGCCGCTGCCGGAGGGCGGCGGCCCGGACAGCCGCAGCCTGGACCTGCCGACGATCGAGCTGGACGGCGGGGTGTACGTCCCGGTCTTCAGCTCCGCGGAACAGTTCCGGCTCGTGGTCGGCACCCACATGTCCTTCACCGTCGCCCCCGTCAAGGAGTTCGCCCGCGGACTGCCGCCGCAGGCCGGCCTCGCCGTCAACCCGGGCGGCACCGTCGGCGTCCCGGTCCCGCCGGAAGGGGTGGCGCAGCTGTGCCGGGACACCCCGGGCGAGCGCGTGCCCGGGGCGCCCTCCGGCGCCCGGATGCGCCTGTTCGAGCCGGACTGGCAGCAGGAGCCCGTCGACTTCCTGGCGGCGGCGGCCGGCGAGCTGTCCGCGCTGCCGTACGTGCGGACCGCGCGGCGTGGCCTGGCCAGCGCGGAGGGCGGCGCCCCGGCCCTGTTCATCGGCCTGGAGCTGGACGAACTGTCCGAGGAGTACCGGATCGGCAGCCACGACGCGCTGGGCCGCGCCCTGGCGCGCGGCGCGGTGCCCTGGCCGGTCCAGCTGGTGCTGCTGGACGCGGTGACCGACCCCGTCGTGGACTGGCTGCGCCACAGCGTGCAGCCGTTCTACCGGCGGGACGCATGACCGAAGCCCAGGGGGCGATCGAGGAACTGCTTCCCCGGGTGACGGCCGACCGCCCGGACATCTACGAGACGCTGCTGGGCGCGCTCGCGCACGGCGAGGTGTGGATGCTGCTGTGGCACGGCCGGCCCGGCGACCCGGACGCCCAGTACGGCAGCGTCGAGGTCGCCGGCCACGGCTACGCGCCGGCCGTCACCTCGCCCGCCGAGCTGGCCGCCAGCGGTTGGCCCCGGGACCACGAGGTGATCGGCGGCCGGGACATCGCCGCCGCCCTGTACCCCGACCACTGGGGGCTGTGGCTCAACCCGCACATCCCAGGCGGCGGCCTCGGCATCCCCTGGGCCGATCTGCGCAGGATCGCCGGCGGCCTGGACCGGCTGCCGGCCGGCCCGCTGGTGATCACCGAGCCGACCGCGCCCGCGGAGCCCTTCTACCGGCGGCTCGCCGACGAGGCACGCCGTACCCCCGTGCTGCGCAGCCTGCGGCGCGGCTGGGTGCGGCCCGCCGTGGGCAGCGCCTATCTGGTGATCGGCCTGGAGGTGGACGATCCGGGGGAGGCGGCGGCGGAGTCGGTGCGGCGGATGATGGCACGGGCCGTCGAGGCCGTCCCGGACGGGCTCGCGGTGGCCACGGTGGCCATGGCGGACGCGTACGATCCGGTCGCCCTGTGGCTGCGCGCCAGGGCCCGCCCCTTCTACTCGGCGCCCGCCGCCTCCTGAGCGGCGGGCACCGGCGCGGTCGGGACCGGCGCGCCGGAGTGCGCCGTCAGGGGCCGCTGCCAGTAGCTCACATCGCGCCAGGCCCCCATCTTGTAGCCGTTCTCCCGGAACGTCCCCACCTGCCGGAACCCCAGCGACCGGTGCAGCCCCTCGCTGGCCGGGTTGGGCAGGGCGACCCCGGCGATCACCGAGTGGAACCCCTGCTCGCCGAGGAGCGCGAACAGCCGCTCGTACAGCGCCCGGCCCAGGCCCCGCCCGTGCTGCCCGGGCGCCAGGTAGACGGCGCACTCCACGGTCCAGGCGTAGGCGGCGCGCGCCTTCCAGGGGAACGCGTAGCTGATTCCGGCGACCTCGCCGTCCACCTCGGCCACCAGCCAGGGGTGGGTGCGGTGTCCCCGCTCCCACTGCTCCAGCCACTCGTGCGGCTGCTGCGGCTCGGTGCGGAAGTTGGCGGCGGTGGTCTCGATGTAGTGGTTGACCACGGCGCACACCGCGGGCAGATCCTCGGCGGTCGCGAAGCGGATTCCGGCGGCAGTCATGACGTTCATGCTGCCATCGAGGTTTGCGCTGCCGGGTCCGGGTAGCAGGGGTACCGTGAGAGGAAAGCCGCACATTCGGATGAAAGTGGACGATTCATGTATGCCGTGAAGAGCACACTGCCCGAGCCCGCGCTCAAGGTCGTCGCAGACGCCCTGCAGGGCGCGCTGGCGGACATCATCGATCTGTCCCTGGTGGCCAAACAGGTCCACTGGAACGTGATCGGACCTCGCTTCCGCACCGTGCACCTCCAGCTGGACGACGTCGTGGAGACCGCCCGCGCCCACTCGGACATCGTGGCCGAACGCGCTTCCGCCCTGGGCATCAGCCCCGACGGCCGCGCCGCCACCGTCGCGGGCAGCAGCGGGATCGCCACCGTGCCCGAGGGCTGGCTGCCGGACACCGAGGCGGTCGACATCCTGACGCAGGCGCTGGGCTCCTGCATCGTCCGCATGCGCGACCGCATGGTGGCGGTGGGCGAGGTCGACCGGGTCACCGAGGACAACCTGATCGCCCTGGTCAAGGAGCTGGAGAAGCACCACTGGATGTTCCAGGCCGAGAACGGCAGCTGACGCCGGACGCCCGGGCACCGCGCCGGCCCGCACCGTCCCGGACGCACCGTCCGACCGACGGGTATCCGTGCGGGCATCCGAGCGTCCAGCAGGCATGCCCCCTGTCCCGGCCGGAAGGAATCCGGAAGCGCGAGGCCCCCGACCCGTGACGGGTCGGGGGCCTCGCCTGTGCGGGCCGCCCGCACGCGTCCGCCCCCCTCACCGGGGCCCACGCCGGCCCCGGTGGGCGACGCGACGGGTACCGGCTACGGTGACGCGCGGGGCGGCCGCCGGGCCGCCACGAGGGGGCGGGGGTATGTGGGCGAGCGTCGTCGCCGTGGCGGGAACGCTGGCGGGCGTGGGGCTGACCGGTTTCACCCAGCAGTGGATCGAGCGGCGGGCCCGCCGGCGCGAGCACGACCGGGAGGTACGCGCCCAGGTGAGCCGGCTGCTGAAGGCCGTCGTGCGCTACCGCGAACTGCACTGGCTGTTCGTCCAGGACATCCGCGACGGGCAACGCGAGACGCGCGAGCACCGCGTGGCACGCTACCGGGCCCGCTCGGAGGTCACCGAGGCCATGGACGAACTGGCCCTGACGACCGGTGACCGTACGCTGCTCGAAGCGGCCTCCACCGCGGCGTGGGACGCCATCACGCTGTCGGACATCACCCTCGGGCCGGTACGGCGGCGCCGGTTCGCTCCTGAGGTGGAGGCCCGGCTGGCCGCCGGACGTGCCCGCACCCGGGACGCGCACACCGCGCTGCGGGAGGCCGGCCACGCCTACCGGCCACGCCGGTAGCGCAGGCCCCGCGCGCGGCGGCGAACGCGCGGGAGCCCCAGGAGTGTTGAAAGGTGCGAGACCGCCGTGGGGGACTCTTGCGCCCCGGGGGCATGCGACGTACCACTGATGGGGAGGCTACTGCGTCGTCGTAAGCGAACGGGGGTCCTTCATGGCCACTCCACTGAGCGCTGACAAGGTGTTGTCCGCGCTGAAGGCCGAGGGCGTCAAGGTCGTCGAGTACAAGTCCTGGCGCACCCACAACCGCAACAGCGCCGGGGCATGGGGTCCGGTGCACGGTGTGATGGTCCATCACACCGTCACCTCCGGCACCAGTGCCTCGGTGGAGCTGTGCTACGCCGGCCGCTCCGATCTGCCGGGGCCGCTGTGCCACGGGGTGATCGACAAGGCGGGCACCGTCCACATGGTCGGGCACGGGCGCGCCAACCACGCGGGCAAGGGGGACGGCGCCGTGCTCAACGCCGTCATCGCCGAGAAGAAGCTGCCGGCCGACAAAACGGCGGACACCGACGGCAACCCCCACTTCTACGGATTCGAGTGCGTCAACCTCGGTGACGGCAAGGACCCGTGGCCCGCCGAGCAGGTGGAGGCCATCGTGCGGGCCGCCGCCGCGCTGCTCCGCGCACACGGCTGGGGCAAGTCCGGCGACACCTCGGTGATCGGCCACCTCGAATGGCAGCCCGGCAAGATAGACCCCCGCGGGCCGGGCGTGTCCATGAGCGACATCCGCAAGCGGGTCGCCGCCCGGCTCAAGCAGTCGGCCGGATGGAGCCCCAGCAGCCCCGAGGAGGACGATATGCCCAAGCGGTCGTTATACGAGACGAACTCCTACACCCGGACCGTGCGGCCCGACACCTGGACCACCCTCAACTTCAACCGCTACTACGACGGCAAGAAGTGGGTGGACAAGGATCCCGAGCCCTCCGTGCTGCTCGGCCCCTGCTACTACACCGCCTCGGTCGCCGTGAAGGTCACCGGGCTGGCCACCGGCCAGGAGTTCAAGGTGCGGGTGGCCCGCTACCGGCAGGAGAACGGAAAGTACGTACGGGCCTCGGCGATGCCCACCGACTCACCGGTGAACGACCAGGGCAAGGGCCACTTCGTCTACACCTGGACCGGTCACGTGCCCGCCGCCGACAAGGGCAGACTGCGGGTGGAGGTCCAGCACCACGGCTCCGAACCGGTCACCGTGGAGTGGGCGCGCGCAGAATCGCTGTACTGGCCGGCCTGACCGGCGCCGCGCGCGACCCACCGGGGCGGGCTCAGGCCGCCGCGCGTATCGCGGCCAGCCACATGCGGCGCAGCCGCGCCAGCTCGGCGGCCTCCCGCTCACCCCACGGCCGGTTGCCGTGCGCGCGGACATAGCGGCGGATGGCCTCATTCGCCGCCGCCGCGTCATCGGCACCGGTGGTGGTGGGGGCGTCATCGCAGGTCACGATCATGCCCTCCAGAGTAGAGGGCGACACTGACAGCGCCGACCGGGTTTACGGCCGCTCGCGCGCTTCCTCCGCGGCGAGCTGCGCCCACAGCTCACCGCTGCGGACCGCGAAATTCTGCACTTCCGGTGCTTCTTCCCAGGTGGCCGGGTCGGTGATGGGGTCGCCGCCGAGAAATCGGGCCAGCGAGATCAGCGCGAGTTCCCATCCGGTGCCCAGCCCGAAGAGACCAGTCTCATAGTCGTTGAGCACCGGATCGAGCCGCCGGCCGTCCATGTCGATGCGATCGGGGATCGGCGCCTGCTCCAGTTCCAGGGCCGTCTCACCCCGCGACACATCGGCCAGCCGCAGCATCAGCTCGCTGCTGGGGCCGGTGCCGAAGTTCCAGGTCACCGCGAGCAGATTGGGGGCCTCGCAGCGCAGGATCTCCCCACTGGCGTTGCCCTCGATACGGAAACCGCCGCCCAGTTCCAGCTCACCGGTGACCGGCAGGAACCACTGGGACAGCCGCTCCGGGTCGGTCACCGCGTCCCAGACGTCCACCACCCAGGCCGGGAAGTGGCGGCGGATCAAGAGGGTGCGGGCCTCGCCCTCGGGCACGGGGCGCCGCCCCACCTCCCGGTAGGTGTCGTCGATCCAGCTGGTGAACTCGGTCTTCTCGGTCATGGTGGGGCTCTCCCCTGTCACGGCAGGACCTTGCTGGAACGATCCTCACCCGCCGCGCGCGCTCACGCCTGCCGAACCAGCTCCAGATAGCGGTCCCAGTCCCAGTGCGGCCCCGGGCACACCCGTATGACGTCGGGCACCTCGTTGTGTCCCACGATGTGCTCGCGGTCCACCGGAATGCCGTAACGCCGGCAGATCCCCGCCACCAGCCGGGCCGATGACTCGTACATGGCGTCCGTCAGATACGCCGGATCCTCGGCCCAGCCCTCGTGCTCGATGCCGATGCTGCGCTCGTTGAACCCGCGGTGCCCCGCGTGGAAGGCGACGTCCAGCTCCCTGGCCAGCTGCGCCACGTGGCCGTCCTCCGAACGCACCACGTAGTGCGTGGACGCCCCGTGCCCGGGGTCCTGGAAGACCTGGAGCGTGATGTCGTAGGTGGCCTCCGGCATATGGATGACGACCCGGTCGATGCCGTAGTCGCGCGGCCGGCTCGCCCGCCGGTAGTTCGCCCGGGCGGCAGGCACCCACTCGGCGCCCACGTGGTCCACCTCACCCGGGGTACGGGGCTCCTCCATCCCCGGCAGCCGCCACCACCAGCGTTCGAGTGTGTCGCGGCCGGCCAGCGCGCCCACCCCGACGACGGCGGCACCACCGCCCAGGACCAGGGCGCGCCGCCCGAGCCCCCGCCGTCGCTGATCCGGCCCCGCGTGCTCACCCATGTTCATCCTCCGAGGGGAAAGAACGCCACTGTCCGGCATCCGGTTCCATCGGCCGCCCCGTGGGGGCGGCTCGTAGAATCGGCCCCACCATGCCCTACTTCGACCATGCCGCCACCACGCCGATGCTCCCCGAGGCCATCGCCGCGATGACCGCACAGCTGGCTGTCACCGGGAACGCCTCCGCCCTGCACGCCGCCGGACGGCGGGCACGGCGCGCGGTGGAGGAGGGCCGCGAGGAACTGGCCGCGGCGCTCGGCGCCCGGCCCAGCGAGGTGGTCTTCACCTCCGGGGGCACCGAGGCCGACAACCTCGCGGTCAAGGGACTGTACTGGGCCCGCCGGGACGCGGACCCGCGCCGGGTACGGGTGCTGGCCAGCCCGGTGGAGCACCACGCGGTGCTGGACGTGGTCCAGTGGCTGGCCGACCACGAGGGCGCCCGGGTGGAGTGGCTGCCGGTGGACGCGGTGGGCCGGGTGCACCCCGGCGCGCTGCGCGAGGCCATCGCCAGGGATTCGCAGGATGTGGCGCTGATCACGGTGATGTGGGCCAACAACGAGATCGGCACCGTCTTCCCGGTGGCCGAACTCGCCGCGGTCGCCGCCGAGTACGGCATCCCGATGCACGCGGACGCGGTGCAGGCGGTGGGCCAGCTGGAGGTGGACTTCGCCGCCTCGGGGCTGGCCGCGCTGTCCGTGTCCGCCCACAAGATCGGCGGCCCGTACGGCATCGGCGCGCTGCTGCTGGGCCGGCAGTGGACGCCGGTGCCGGTGCTGCACGGCGGCGGCCAGGAGCGCGAGGTGCGCTCGGGCACGCTGGACGTCCCGGCGGTGGCGGGCTTCGCGACGGCGGCCTCGGTGGCCACCGCCCGCCGGGCCGGCTTCGCCCGCGAGATCGGCGGCCTGCGGGACGAGCTGATCGCGGCGGTACGGGCGGAGGTGCCGGACGCCGTGCTCGGCGGTGACCCGGACCCGGCCGGGCGGCTGCCGGGCAACGCCCACTTCGCCTTCCCCGGGTGCGAGGGCGATTCGCTGCTGCTGTTGCTGGACGCGCTGGGCATCGAATGCTCCACCGGCTCCGCCTGCACGGCCGGGGTGGCGCAGCCCAGCCATGTGCTGCTGGCGATCGGCGCCGACCCCGAACTGGCCCGTGGCACCCTGCGGTTCTCCCTGGGCCACACCACGACGCGGGCGGACATCGTGGCGGTGGCGAAGGCGATCGGCCCCGCCGTCTCCCGGGCCCGTACGGCCGGCCTGAGCTGACGCCGCACCGGCCCCTGACCTGGCCCTCCGGGGCAGCGGTGGATCGGGCCCGCCGACGGGGCGGGGCACCCCGTAGGGTGGTGGTGCTATGAATGAGTTCCCCGGTGCTCCCTCCGGCCCCCGCACGGGGCCGCGTCTTCGTGTTCTCGCCGCGATGTCCGGCGGGGTCGATTCCGCCGTGGCCGCCGCCCGTGCCGTGGAGGCCGGGCACGAGGTGACCGGCGTCCATCTGGCGCTGTCCGCCAATCCGCAGTCCTTCCGCACCGGCGCCCGGGGCTGCTGCACCATCGAGGACTCCCGCGACGCCCGCCGGGCCGCCGACGTCATCGGTATCCCCTTCTATGTGTGGGACCTGGCCGAGCGGTTCCGCCAGGACGTGGTCGAGGACTTCATCGCCGAGTACCGGGCGGGCCGCACCCCCAATCCGTGTCTGCGCTGCAACGAGAAGATCAAGTTCGCCGCGCTGCTGGACAAGGCGCTGGCGCTGGGCTTCGACGCGGTGTGCACCGGCCACTACGCCACCGTGGTGACCACCCCCGACGGTGGTCGTGAGCTGCACCGGGCCACCGATCTCGCCAAGGACCAGAGCTATGTGCTCGGGGTCCTGGACGAGCGGCAGTTGGCCCATGCCCTGTTCCCGCTGGGCGACACCCGCACCACCAAGGACGAGATCCGGGCCGAGGCCGAGCGCCGTGGCCTGGCGGTGGCCAAGAAGCCCGACAGCCACGACATCTGCTTCATCGCGGACGGCGACACCCAGGGCTTCCTGGCCGGTCATCTGGGCTCCGCCGAGGGCGACATCCTCGACGAGGACGGCCGCCGGGTGGGCACCCACCAGGGGGCGCACGGGTTCACCATCGGCCAGCGCAAGGGGCTGCGCATCGGCCACCCGGCCGCCGACGGCAAGCCCCGCTACGTCCTGGACATCTCCCCGGTGGAGAACACCGTCACGGTGGGCCCGGCCGAGGCACTGGACATCATGGCGCTGACCGCCATCCGCCCCCGCTGGTGCGGTGCCGCTCCGACCGGCCCCGGCAGCTACACCGCCCAGCTGCGGGCCCACGGCGGGGAGACCCCGGTGACCGCCGAGCCGGACGGCGACGAGCTGCGCGTCAGCTTCGCGGAGCCGGTGCGCGGGGTCGCCCCCGGCCAGGCGATCGTGCTGTACGACGGTGCGCGCGTGGTCGGCTCGGCCACCATCGCCGCCACCGAGCGCGCGGTGGCCCAGGTCGCCCCCGTCGCCCCGGTCACTTCGGCCGGTGGCTGAGCAGGTCCCCCGGCTGACACTCCAGCACCTCGCACAGGCGGGTCAGGGTGGAGAACCTGATGGCCTTGGCCCGCCCGTTCTTCAGCACGGACAGATTGACGTTGGTCACGCCCACCTGGTCGGCCAGCTCGGTCAGGGTCATGCGCCGCTCGGCCAGCAGCCGGTCCAGGTGCACCTCGATCCCGTGCGGTTCGGCGTCGCCCGCCGCCATCACACCACCCCCTCCAGGTCCTCCCGCATATCCGTGGCCAGCTGTATCAGCCGCGCGAAGGTGAGCAGCCCGAGGCCGATGAAGATCGGCCACCAGCGGACCTGTGTCGGATCGAGCAGCCGCGCGTAGCCCCAGTAGTCCGTCGCGTAGGAGATCAGTGTGCCGTAGGCCAGCCCCTGGATCAGGTGCAACCCCACCGCTCCGCCTGCCAGATACCAGCCGAGCAGGGTCAGCCCGCGCACGGTGCGCCGGGTGAACGGGCCGTGCTTGCGGGCCCGCCGGATCAGCAGCCAGGCCATCACCAGCGCCCCCACGTGCCACAGCAGCGCCAGCTGTGTCACGGCGATGAACAGCGCCCGCTGCCCCGTGCTGCCGTCGAAGCAGAACGTCGGCTGTGCCACCACCTCGACATCGGGACGGGCGCCGAACATGCCGTCTATCGGCGTGCCGCTGCCGCTGGTCGCCGGGTCGGTCACACACACCCGGTCGGGGAGGTAGAAGCCGACCCCGTCGACGAACACGGCCAGCACCGCCCACAGCGTCAGGACCAGCACGCCCAGCGTGCACACGGCCGTGACCGCAGCCTCGATGGGCTCCAGTGGGTCCTTCTGCGGCCTGCCGGCCGTGACGGCCGCGTCCGGCCCGCCCCCCTCGGCGGCGGCCGGCCGTCTCCCGCCCGATCTCATCAGCGCCTTCACGACAGCCTTCACGACGCACCCCCCTTATCGTTTATCGATGCTATCGATTAACGATAAGCCTCCGGTCGCCGGTTGGCAATCACCGGAACGGATGACCTCGCCGCGGCGACCTGCCCCACCTCCACGTCCGCCACCAGCAGCCCCGGCTCCGCCCCCAGCCGCGCCCGTACCTCACCCAGCGGCGAGACCACCATGCTGTGCCCGATGCCGGTCGGCGCCGAGGTCCCCGGATCCTCACCCACCGCCGCCGGATCCGCCTGGCCCACCGCCACCACCCAGCAGGTGGAATCCAGCGCCCTGGCCCGCACCAGCAGTTCCCACTGCTCCCGCTTGCCCTCGCCCGCACCCCACGAGGCCGGCACCAGGATCACCCGCGCCCCCAGCCCGGCCAGCCGCACGAACAACTCGGGGAAGCGCACGTCGTAACAGGTCGCGAAGCCGAACCTGACCCCGTCCGCGTCCGCCGTGACCACCCGGTCCCCGGGCGCCACCGTCCGCGACTCCGTGAAGCCGAACGCGTCGAACAGATGCACCTTGTCGTACCAGGTGTCCACCCCCCGCCCCGTGATCAGCAGCGTGTTGCGCACCCGCCCGTCCGGGTCCGGGGTGAACATCCCCGCCACCACGAGCAGTCCGTGCCGCGCCGCGATCTCCCGCACCCCCGCCGCCCACGGCCCGTCCAGCGGCTGCGCCACAGGGCCCAGCGGGACGCCGAAGCGCGCCATCGCGGCCTCCGGGAACACCAGCACCCGCGCGCCACGCTCCGCCGCGCGTTCCGCCGTCTGTGCCAGCAGCGCCAGATTCTCCCGCGGGGACGTCCCCGAGAGCACCTGCCCCACCGCGATCCGCACCGTCGCCCCGGACCCGTCCGCGTGCTCGCCCGCCTGCTCGCCCGCGTCCACGTTCGCTCCCGCACCGTCCGTCATGCCGCCGCCTCCCACTGCCGAGCCGTTCCTGTCCGTACGAGACCATGCTCGTATGGCAACGCATGTGATCACAGGCGCGGGTTCCGGAATCGGCACGGCCGTCGCCGAACGACTGGCCGAACGCGGCGACGAGCTGTGGCTGTGGGCGCGCGACGCCGCCCGGGCCGCCCAGCTGCGCGACCGCTTCCCCGGCGCCCGCACCCTCGTCGGTGACCTCGCCGAACCCGCCCGGCTCTCCTGGGCCCTGGGCCACCAGACGCTCCCCGACCGCGTCGACTCCCTCCTGCACATCGCCGGAGTCGTCGACCTCGGCGGCATCGGCGACCTCACCCCCAAGGTCTGGCAGGCCACCCTCGCCGCCAACCTCGTCGCCCCCGCCGAAATCACCCGCCTGCTGCTGCCCCAGCTGCGCGCCGCCCAGGGCCACGTACTCTTCGTCAACTCCGGCGCCGGATTGCGCGCCAACGCCCAGTGGGGCGCCTACGCCGCCAGCAAGCACGGCCTCAAGGCCCTCGCCGACGCGCTGCGCGCCGAGGAGGCGGGCCACGGCGTCCGCGTCACCACCGTCTACCCGGGCCGCACCGCCACTCCCATGCAGGCCAAGGTGCACCAGCAGGAGGGCAAGGAGTACGACCCGGAGCGCTGGATGACCCCCGAATCCGTCGCCACCACCCTCCTCACCGCCCTCGACCTGCCGCGCGGCACCGAGATCACCGACCTGTCCGTACGCCCCACCGGCTGACCGGGCGGCCTGCGCACCCCGGCGGAACTCGTAGGCTGCCGGGGTGAACGACACGGCGAACGACGACGCGGCGAACGCACCGCGACACCCCTGGGGCCCCGCCGCGGCCACCGGGATCGGCTCCATGCCGGGCGAGGACATCAGGGAGTCGGTGCGCACCGTCACCGGCTCCCTGGAATCCCTGCCGTACCTGCCCGAACTCCCCGCCCGCGGCCCCGGGGCCGACATGACCGGCCGCACCGCCGGGCTGCTGGCCGAGCTGTACGTCCATCTGGAGCCCAGTGGCTGGCGGATCAGTGACCGCCCCGGACGCGACACGCGCCGCGCCCGCGCCTGGCTGCGCGAAGACCTCGACACCCTGGAGGAGTTCACCCAGGGCTACCGGGGCGCGCTGAAGATCTCCGCCGTCGGCCCCTGGACCCTGGCCGCCGCCCTCGAACGCCGCACCGGCGAGGCCATGCTCGGCGATGCCGGCGCCTGCCGCGACCTCACCGCCTCGCTCGCCGAGGGACTGCGCGGCCACCTCGCCGAGGTCCGCCGCCGCGTCCCCGGCGCCCGCCCCGTGCTCCAGCTCGACGAACCCTCCCTCACCGCCGTGCTGCACGGCGCCGTCCCCACCGCCAGCGGCTACCGCACCCACCGCGCCGTGGACCGCGCCGTCGCCGAGGGCGCGCTGCGCGAACTGATCGCGGTGGGCCACGACGCGGGCGCCCCCGTCGTCGTGCACTCCTGCGCCCCCGGCGTCCCCCTCCCGCTGCTGCGCCGGGCCGGCGCCGACGGCGTCTCCCTCGACTTCTCGCTGCTCACCGAGCGTGAGGACGAGGCGATCGGGGAGGCGGCGGAAGGCGGGACGGCCCTCTTCCTCGGCGTGCTGCCCGGCACCGGCGAGCGGGCCGCGGAATTGTCGGACCCGGCCGGTACGGTCAGTGGAGTCAGGTCGCTGTGGCGCAGGCTGGGGCTCTCGCCCGGCCTGCTCAGCGAGTCCGTGGTGATCACTCCGACGTGTGGTCTCGCGGGCGCCTCCCCGGCGTACGCCCGGGCGGCGCTGGCGCATTGCGTCCGGGCGGCGAGATCCCTCGCGGACAACCCTGAGTGAGGACGGAGACAAGACGGTGTCGGTCGAACAGCAGTCAGCAGTGCCCGCCGAGGCGCGGGAGCGGCACGCCCGGCTCGCTGAGCAGGTCGAGGAGCACCGCTTCCGCTACTACGTGAAGACGCCGGTGATCAGCGACGCCGAGTTCGACGCGCTGCTGCGCGAACTCCAGGTGCTGGAGGAGGCACACCCCGAGCTGCGCACCCCCGACTCGCCCACCCAGAAGGTGGCCGGGGTGTACGAGACGGAGTTCACCTCCGTCGAGCACGCCGAACGCATGCTCTCGCTCGACAACGCCTTCGACGACGCCGAACTCGACGCCTGGGCGGACCGGGTCGCCGACGAACTGGACGGCATCCCGTACCACTTCCTGTGCGAGCTGAAGGTGGACGGTCTCGCCGTCAACCTCACCTACGAGCACGGCCGTCTCACCCGTGCCGCCACCCGTGGCGACGGCCGGACCGGGGAGGACATCACCCCCAACGTCCGCACCATCCAGGAGATCCCCACCCGGCTGAACGGGGAGCGGATCCCGGCGCTGGTGGAGATCCGCGGCGAGGTGTTCTTCCCCATGGAGCGCTTCGAGGAGCTGAACGCCCGCCTGGTGGGCGCGGGGGAGAAACCGTTCGCCAACCCCCGCAACGCGGCGGCCGGTTCGCTGCGCCAGAAGGACCCGAAGGTCACCGCCTCCCGCCCCCTGCAGATGGTGGTGCACGGCATCGGGGCGCGCGAGGGATTCGACATCGACCGCCTCTCCCACGCGTACGAGCTGCTGCACGAGTGGGGGATGCCCACCGCCAGGGCCGCCAAGGTCGTCACCTCGCTGAGCGGGGTGCGCGAGTTCATCGCCCACTACGGGGAGCACCGGCACGCTGTCGAGCACGAGATCGACGGCGTGGTGGTGAAGCTGGACGAGATCCCGCTCCAGGGGCGGCTGGGTTCCACCTCGCGGGCGCCGCGCTGGGCCATCGCCTGGAAGTACCCGCCGGAGGAGGTCAACACCAAGCTGGTCGACATCCGCGTCGGTGTGGGGCGCACCGGCCGGATCACTCCGTACGCCGTGGTGGAGCCGGTCACCGTGGCCGGTTCCGAGGTGGAGTTCGCCACCCTGCACAACCAGCAGGTGGTCAAGGCCAAGGGGGTGCTGATCGGGGACACCGTCGCGCTGCGCAAGGCGGGCGATGTCATCCCCGAGATCCTGGGGCCGGTGGCCGACCTGCGGGACGGCAGCGAGCGCGAGTTCGTGATGCCCGCCGAGTGTCCCGAGTGCGGTACGGCGCTGCGGCCCATGAAGGAGGGGGGACATCGATCTGCGCTGCCCCAACGCGCGCTCGTGCCCCGCCCAGTTGCGGGAGCGGCTGTACTACCTGGCCGGCCGCAAGTGCCTGGACATCGACCACTTCGGGTACGTGGCGGCGACCGCCCTCACCCAGCCGATCCAGCCGGCCACCCCGCCGCTGGCCGACGAGGGCGGCCTGTTCGACCTGCGGGTCGAGGAACTGCTGCCGATCACCTCCTACGTGCTGGACCAGGACACCGGGCTGCCCAAGCGTGACCCGGAGACCGGCGAGCCGAAGGTCGTCACCTTCTTCGCCAATCAGCAGGGCGAGCCCAAGAAGAACACCCTGGCGATGCTGGAGGCGATCGAGGCCGCCAAGCGGCAGCCGCTGGCCAGGATCCTGACCGGGCTGTCCATCCGGCACGTGGGGCCGGTGGCGGCGCAGGCGCTGGCGCGTGAATTCGGTTCGCTGGACCGGATCATGGCGGCCGGCGAGGAGGAACTCGCGGCCACCGAGGGGGTGGGCCCGACCATCGCGGCCTCGCTCACGGACTGGTTCGCGGTCGACTGGCACCGCGAGATCGTCGAACGGTGGCGGGCCGCCGGGGTGCGGATGGAGGACGAGGGGGCCGGACAGGACGCCGGCCCGCGCCCGCTGGAGGGCGTCACGGTGGTGGTCACCGGCACGCTCGGCTCCCACACCCGTGACGGAGCGAAGGAAGCGCTCCAGAGCCGGGGCGCCAAGGTGACCGGATCCGTCTCCAAGAAGACCGGTTTTGTGGTGGTGGGGGACAGCCCCGGATCGAAGTACGACAAGGCCGTCCAGCTGAAGGTGCCGGTGCTGGACGAGGCCGGCTTCGCGGTGCTGCTGGACCAGGGCGCCGACGCGGCTCGTGAAGTGGCCCTGGGTGCGGGGGAGGAAGCGGAGGAAGCGGGTGAAAACGCTGGGAAGAACGGGCAGGAGACGACGAAAGAGAAGAAATGACGCGGGAGCAACAGAAGATGACGTGTGGGTGACGCGGGGCGACGGGATATAGCAGGGAACGTGGCTTCCGCCCGCAAGGTGTGAAGAAAACGCCCGACTTTCCGCCACCCCGCGCACGATGGGGCGAACCGCGGCCTAGTGTGGGGGGTGTGCCTGCCCTGGCGCGGGCAAGGAAGCCGTGAGAGGGACCCGCATGCAGTCAGCCCCCACGGGACGACCGACCCAGCGGCGCAACTGCGCGTGGCTGGCCCGGTACACCCGGCCCGCCGTCCTCATCACCGCCGCCATCGCCCTGCTCATCGGCGTCTCCCGGGTGGTCGCCGAGGGACACGCCCTCTTCCCCGGCGCCCGCGCCGGATTAGGTTTCGCGCTGCTCACCGGCGTCGTGGTCACCCACCTCGTGGCCGTACGCGGCGACCGCTGGTGGGGCAGCTCCGGCTCGGGCGCCGCCCTGGCGCTGTCCATGCTGCTCCAGTACGGCTGGGTCCCGGCCCTGCTCATCAGCCTCGCCGTGGTCACCCTCGTCGGCGCCGCCCGCCGCGACCGGCGCCGACAGGCCCTGGTCCACGGGTCCATCGACATCCTGGGGGTCGGCGCCGCCGGACTGACGCTGGCCGTCTTCGGCGTGCGCCCCAGCGTCGCGCACCCGTGGCACCCCGACGACTGGACCCCGGCCATCCTCCTCCAGCTGCTGCTGGGCGCCGTGGCCTACCTGGTGGTCTCACGCACCCTGCACTGGCTGTGCGACACCCCCTCCGCCGCGCTGCCCGCCGCCGGTTCCGCGGTCACCGCCGCCGCGCTGCTGCGGCAGGGCACGATAGCGCTCGCCCTGCTGTGCTTCGCCCCGCTCATCGTCGTGGTCGCCGCCGAAGTGCCGCTGCTCATCCCCCTGTTCGCGGTCCCGCTGATCGCGTTGGACCGCACCCTGTGGCTGGCCAACGCCCGCGCCGAGGAGCAGCTCCTGGACCCGCTCACCGGACTGCCGAACCGCCAGTGGCTGCTGGACCGCACCCGTGCCGCCCTGGAGGAGGCCGCCCCCGAAGCGGCCCCCACCCCCGAGCCGGCCGCCGTCCCGGCCCGCTGCGCCCTGGTCCTGATCGACCTCGACAGCTTCCGCGACGTCAACGACACCCTGGGTCATCTCACCGGCGACCGGCTGCTGCTCCAGATCGCCGACCGGATACGCGCCGGCCTGCCCCCGGAGGCCGCCGCCGCCCGGCTCGGCGGCGACGAGTTCGCCGTGCTGCTGCCCGGCGTCGAGTCCGCCGACGCCGCCCGGCACACCGCCCGCGAACTCATCCGTTCCCTCAGCGCCCCGCTCGAACTCGACGGCCTCACCCTGCTGATGGAGGCCAGCGCCGGCGTCGCCGTCGCCCCCGACCACGCCCGCGAGGCCGAGGACCTGCTGCGCCGAGCCGACGTCGCCATGTACGCCGCCAAACGGGACCGGTGCGGCGTCCAGGTGTACGAGGCCAGCCGCGACGAGCACACCCCCGACCGGCTCGGACTCCTCGGCGACCTGCGGCACGCCCTGGAACGCGGCCAGGTCGAACTGCACTACCAGCCCAAGGTCGGCTTCGACGGCGCCGTCGCCGGCCTGGAGGCCCTCATCCGCTGGGTGCACCCCGAACGCGGCCGGGTCCCCCCGGACGAGTTCATCGCCATCGCCGAGACCTCCGGGCTGATGCCGCAGCTCACCGAGTACGTCCTGGAGACCGCGCTGCGTCAGGTGGCGCACTGGCGGGCCGCCGGGCTGACCGTCCCGGTGGCCGTGAACGTCTCACCCCGCGACGTGTACACCGACGGTTTCACCGAGGCGGTGGCCGCCCGCCTCGCCCGGCACCGGGTCCCGGCCGGCTCGCTCCAGCTGGAGATCACCGAGCACGTCATGCTGGAGGATCCGCAGCATGCCGCCGACACCCTCGCCGGGCTCACCGCGCACGGCGTGAAGATCTCCCTCGACGACTTCGGCACCGGCTACTCCTCCCTGTCCTACCTGCGCACCCTGCCGGTCAGCGAGCTCAAGATCGACCGTTCCTTCGTCGCCGGCCTGGCCGCCGACCCGCAGAACGCCGAGATCGTCCGCTGCACCATCGAACTCGCCCACTCCCTGGGCCTGGTGGTTGTCGCCGAGGGCGTGGAGGACGACGAGACCTGGGAACGGCTGCGCGACATGGGCTGCGACGCCGTCCAGGGCTGGCTGGTGTCCGCCGCCCTGCCGCCCGCCGAGGCCACCGCCTGGCTGCGCGGGCGCGACAGCGACCCGCCGCCCGCCGAGGCGGCGCGGGCCACCGGCGCCGGAGAACTCCCGCACGACCACCAGCCGGTGCGCTGACCCGCACCCCGCCCGCACGGTGCGCGGCGCCCTCTCCCGTACCCGCCGCGCACCCCGCCCGGCGGCCCGTCCCGGGCCCCGCCGGTAACGCGCGCGCGGGCGCCCCCGCCGGACCCATAGGATTGGGGCCGAAACCAGCCCTCGACCAACAATGAGGATCGCCGCATGCCAGGCATCACGCGCGAGGAGGTCGCCCACCTCGCCCGGCTGGCACGTCTGGAGCTGACGGACGAAGAGCTCGACCACTTCGCCGGTCAGCTCGACGACATCATCGGCGCGGTCGCCCGCGTCTCCGATGTCGCCGACCAGGATGTGCCCCCGACCTCCCACCCGCTGCCGCTGACCAACGTCATGCGCCCGGACGAGGTACGGCCCTCGCTCACCCCGCAGCAGGCGCTCTCCGGCGCGCCCGCCGCCGCCCAGCAGCGCTTCAAGGTGCCGCAGATCCTCGGGGAGGAGGCATGACCGACGTGATCCACCGCACCGCCGCCGAGATCGCCGCACAGATCGCCGACGGCTCCGTCACCGCCACCGAGGTCGCCGAGGCGCACCTGGCGCGGATCGACGCCGTCGACGAGAAGGTGCACGCCTTCCTGCACGTGGACCGCGAGGGCGCCCTCGCCCAGGCCCGCGCCGTCGACGAGCGCCGCGCCGCCGGGGAGAAGCTCGGCCCGCTGGCCGGTGTCCCGCTCGCGCTCAAGGACATCTTCACCACCGAGGGCGTCCCCACCACCTGTGGCTCCAAGATCCTCGAGGGCTGGATCCCGCCCTACGACGCCACCGTCACCCGCCGGCTGAAGGCCGCCGGGGTGGTGATCCTGGGCAAGACCAACATGGACGAGTTCGCCATGGGCTCCTCCACCGAGACCAGCGCGTACGGCCCCACCGGCAACCCGTGGGATCTCACCCGCATCCCCGGTGGCTCCGGCGGCGGCTCGGCCGCCGCGATCGCCTCCTACCAGGCGCCGCTGGCGATCGGCACCGACACCGGCGGCTCCATCCGGCAGCCCGCCGCCGTCACCGGCACGGTCGGCGTCAAGCCCACCTACGGCGGGGTCTCCCGCTACGGCATGATCGCCTTCTCCTCCTCCCTGGACCAGGGCGGCCCGTGCGCCCGCACCGTGCTCGACACGGCGCTGCTGCACGAGGCGATCGCCGGGCACGACCCGCTGGACTCCACCTCCATCAACGCGCCGGTGCCCGCCGTCGTCGAGGCGGCCCGCAACGGCTCGGTGGCCGGGCTGCGGGTCGGCGTGGTCAAGGAGTTCCGCGGTGAGGGGTACCAGCCCGGCGTCATGGCCCGCTTCGACGAGGCCGTGGAGCTGCTGCGCGAGCTGGGTGCCGAGGTCGTCGAGGTGTCCTGCCCGTCCTTCGACAAGGCGCTCGCCGCGTACTACCTGATCGCGCCCTCCGAGTGCTCCTCCAACCTGGCCCGCTTCGACGCCATGCGCTACGGGCTGCGGGTCGGCGACACCGGCGGGCGCTCCGCCGAGGAGGTCACCACCCTCACCCGGGGCCAGGGCTTCGGCGACGAGGTCAAGCGGCGCATCATGCTCGGTACGTACGCCCTGTCGTCCGGCTACTACGACGCGTACTACGGCAGCGCCCAGAAGGTCCGCACCCTCATCACCCGCGACTTCGAGCGGGCGTTCGGCGATGTCGACGTGCTGATCTCGCCGACCACCCCGACCACCGCCTTCGCCATCGGCGAGCGCGTGGACGACCCGATGGCCATGTACCTGGCCGACCTGTGCACCATCCCCACCAACCTGGCCGGCAACGCCGCCATGTCGCTGCCCTGCGGCCTGGCGGACGAGGACGGCCTGCCCGTGGGCCTGCAGATCATCGCCCCCGCGATGGCCGATGAACGGCTGTACCGCGTGGGAGCGGCGGTCGAGGCCGGCTTCCAGGCACGCTGGGGACACCCGTTGCTGGAGGAGGCACCCGCGCTATGAGCAAGAAGACCAAGTCCAAGGCCAGTACGTACCTGTCGATCGGCACCACCCTGTTCGGGGCGATCGGCGTGGTCAAGCAGCTGCGCACCGCCCGTGAGGAGCGCGACGCGCTGGAGCTGGCCGACGCCGTCATCTCGGCCGCCGCGATCGTCACCGGCCTCGCCCTGCTGAGCCGGGAAGTGCGCCGCATCAACCGGGAGGCGGAGCTCGCCCTCCCCGAGCCCACTGACCGTGTGTGAGAGGTACGACCCGTGACCGTGACTGACGACCTGGTGTCGTACGAGGACGCCCTCGCGTCCTACGACCCCGTCATGGGCCTTGAGGTCCATGTCGAACTCGGCACCGCGACCAAGATGTTCTGCGGCTGCGCCACCACCCTGGGCGCGGAGCCGAACTCCCAGACCTGCCCCACCTGCCTGGGGCTGCCCGGCGCCCTGCCGGTGGTCAACGCCGTGGGCGTGGAATCCGCCATCCGGATCGGTCTCGCGCTGAACTGCGAGATCGCCGAATGGTGCCGGTTCGCCCGGAAGAACTACTTCTATCCGGACATGCCGAAGAACTTCCAGACCTCGCAGTACGACGAGCCGATCGCCTTCAACGGCTACCTCGACGTACAGCTGGACGACGGCACGATCTTCCGGGTGGAGATCGAGCGCGCCCACATGGAGGAGGACACCGGCAAGTCCACCCACATCGGTGGCGCGGCCGGCCGTATCCACGGCGCCTCGCACTCCCTGCTGGACTACAACCGGGCCGGCATCCCGCTGATCGAGATCGTCACCAAGCCGATCACGGGCGCGGGGGAGCGGGCGCCGGAGGTGGCCAAGGCGTACGTCGCCGAGCTGCGCGAGCTGATCAAGGCGCTCGGCGTCTCCGAGGCCCGCATGGAGATGGGCCAGATGCGCTGCGACGTGAACGTGTCGCTGCGCCCGCACGGGCGGGAGAAGTTCGGCACCCGCAGCGAGACGAAGAACGTCAACTCGCTGCGCAGCGTCGAGCGCGCCGTGCGCTTCGAGATCCAGCGGCACGCGGCGGTGCTGGACGGTGGCGGCGCCATCGTCCAGGAGACCCGGCACTTCCACGAGGAGAACGGTTCCACCACCTCGGGGCGGATCAAGGAGGAGGCGGAGGACTACCGCTACTTCCCCGAGCCCGACCTGGTGCCGGTGGCCCCGCCCAAGGAGTGGGTGGAGGAGCTGCGCGGCGAGCTTCCCGAACTGCCGCGCGCCCGGCGCAACCGGCTGCGCGAGGAGTGGGGCATCTCGGAGCACGAGATGCAGTCCGTGCTCAACGCCGGTGCGATCGACCTGATCACCGCCACCATCGAGGCGGGCGCCGATCAGGCCGCCGCGCGCAAGTGGTGGATGGGTGAGCTGGCGCGGCGGGCGAACGAGGCGGGCGCCGAGCTGGCCGCGCTGCCGGTGACACCGGCCCAGATCGCGCGGGTCGCGGCGCTGGTGGCCGAGGGCTCGCTGAACGACAAGCTGGCCCGGCAGGTCATCGAGGGCGTGCTGGCGGGCGAGGGCTCGCCGGACGAGGTCGTCGAGGCGCGCGGGCTGAAGATCGTCAAGGACGAGGGCGCGCTGGGCGCGGCCGTGGACGAGGCGATCGCCGCCAACCCGGGTGTGGCCGACAAGGTACGCGGCGGCAAGGTCGCGGCGGCGGGCGCGCTGGTCGGCGCGGTCATGAAGGCCACCCGTGGCCAGGCGGACGCGGGGCGGGCCAGGGAGCTGATCCTGGAACGCCTGGGCGTCCAGGGCTGAGCCACCCGCTCCGCGCGATAGGTACCAGGTGGGGGCGGCCCCGTCCGAGGAGGACGGGGCCGCCCCCACCGTCGTGTTCCGGTGCGGGTCGCCCGCCTCCCGGGCGGGTCACCGGCGGCCCGCACCGTCGGCGCCGGGTCCGGCTGCCGCGGTGCGGGGGCGCCGCCGCGCGCCGTCCGGATGTCGCCTAAGGACCCCCGGGCACCGGGATAAGGCACTCCCGGGGCGCGTCACGCGGCGTTCTCCCGATGTGCCGTCAGGGGCTGTCGGCGCACAGTGAAGGCATCGCCCGGCACCGGCCGGCGCGACGCACACCCGGGAGGGACGCCATGACCATGGAGTACGAACTGCACAAGCAGCGCGCCGCCGAACTGGAACGGGCCGCCGCCGAACGCCGCCGCGCCCGGCGGGCCGCCCCCACCGGTCGCCGGAAGCCGGCCGCGCCCGCCGCGGAGCGGGCGGCGCGCGGAGGATGGTCGACCGCGGCGTGAACGCCGGCCCCGACGGGATATCGGGTGTCGTGGCCGGTGTCGCCCGTGCGATGCTCGGGCAGGTGGAGAGCCCTCGGATCAGCCCTGTGTTCATCGGCCGGGAGACCGAACGCGCCGCCCTGACTGCCGCGCTGGGGCGGGCCGGGGCCGGGGAGCCGCAGGTCCTCGTCATCGGCGGTGAGGCGGGGGTGGGCAAGACCCGGCTGCTGGAGGAGTTCCTGGCCGCCGCCCGGGACGGCGGCGCCGTCACCGCCGTCGGCGGCTGCGTCGAACTGGGCGCCGACGGACTGCCCTTCGCCCCCCTGGCGTCGCTGCTGCGATCCCTGCACCGCCGGCTGGGCGACGAACTGACCGCGGCGGCCGGCGGCCGGGAGACCGAGCTGGCCCGGCTGCTGCCCGAACTGGGCGAGGCACCCGCCACGGGCGACGGCGAGCCGGACCGGGCCCGGCTGTTCGAGCTGACGGTCCGGCTGCTGGAGCGGCTGGCCCCGGCCGGACGTCCCCTGATCCTCGCGGTGGAGGATCTGCACTGGTCGGACCGCTCCACCCGGGAACTGCTCGGGTACCTCTTCCGCTCCCTCCAGGGCTCCCACCTGGTGGTGCTGGTCACCTACCGCGCCGACGAGATCCACCGCCGCCACCCGCTGCGCCCCTTCCTCGCCGAACTGGACCGGCTGCGCACCGTTCGGCGGCTGGACCTGGCGCGGTTCACCGAGCACGAGGTGGCAGCCCAGATGACCGCCATCACCGGGGCCGCGCCGGACGCCGCGCTGGCCAGGTCGGTGTTCGAACGGTCCGAGGGCAACCCGTTCTTCGTGGAGGAGCTGACCGCCGACGGCGGCGCGGCCAGTGCGGCGCTCAGCCCCACGCTGCGCGACCTGCTGCTGGTGCGGATGGAGGCCCTGCCCGAGCAGAGCCAGGAGGTGCTGCGGGTGGTGGCCGCGGGCGGTTCCTTCGTGGAGCACGCCCTGCTCGCCGAGGTCGCCGGCTGCTCCGAGGCCGACCTGCTGGCCGCGCTGCGCACGGCGGTCGGCGCCCACCTGCTGGTCCCCACCGAGGGCGGCGACGGCTACGCCTTCCGGCACGCGCTCATGCGCGAGGCGGTGCTGGACGATCTGCTGCCCGGTGAGCGCGCCCAGCTCAATCTCCGCTACGCGCGCGGTCTGGAGGCGGCCGGTGACGCCGTACCGGAGGATCAGCGCGCCGCCCGGCTCGCGGGGTACTGGTACCACGCCGGTCAGCGGGAGAAGGCGCTGCCCGCCGTGCTGGAGGCCGCGGTCCACGCCCGCCGCCGCTACGCCTACGCCGAGCAGCTGCGGCTGCTGGAACGGGCCCTGGAGCTGTGGGACGGGGTGCCGCAGCGGGTACGGGCAGGTCTGCGCCCGGTGGACTACGTCTGGGCCTATCCGGGCCCCTCCGGGGACGGCGCCCTGGACTTCGTCGATCTGCTGGCCGAGGCCACCATGGCGAGCCTGCTGTCCGAGGGGTTCGACCGGGCCAAGTCCATCAGCCGCCGTGCGCTGCGCGCCCTGGACGAGCACCGCGATCCGCTGCGCGCCGCGTGGTTCTGGCTGCAGCGTTCGCGGATGGACAACGGCCCCGAGCGCGGCGACGGCCGCGCCGAACTGCTCAGGGCCCGGGAGCTGGTGCGCGGACTGCCGCCGTCGGTGGTGCACGCCCAGGTGATGGCGCTGGACGCCGCCCGGCAGTCGTCGGGGGAGCCGGTGGGCCCGCAGATGTTCGAGTCGGCCGAGCGGGCGGTGTCGCTGGCCCGGCTGGTGGACGCCGAGTCCATCGAGCTGTACGCGCGCTTCACCCTGGCCTGTCTGCACACCGAGGCCGGCGACGCGGAGGAGGGCATCGCCGAGATGACGGCAGTGCTGGAGCGGGTGCTGGCCCGTGGCGAGGTGAGTCTGCTGGGCCGCTGCCTGGTCAACTTCGGCGTCACCGTGGCCGAGGCCGGCCGGCTGGACCTGGCGCTGGAGATGACGGAGCGCGGGCTGCTGCTGGCCGACCGCTTCGGCCTCGCCGACACCACCAGCTGGCTGTCCTGCAACCGGGCGATGGTGATGCTGCACCGGGGCCGCTGGGCGGAGGCCGCCGCCTCGCTCAGGACGGTCGGGGAGCGGACCCGAACCGACACGCCGCGGGCCGCCGCACGGGTGATGGCGGCCCAGCTGGCGTTGCTGCGCGGCGATGTGCCGGCCGCCCGCGCCGAACTGGCCGCGGTGCACGCGGGCTTCCGCACCCCGGAGCTGCGCCGTGACTTCCTGATCGGGCTGAACCGGGTGGAGCTGGAGCTGGCGGTGCGGGCGGGTGACATCCGGCTGGCCAGGCAGCTGTTCCGGGTGTCCGTGGCGGGCGGTGCGCCGCCGTTCAACGCCAGCCACCTGTGGGGGCTGTTCCACGCGGCGGCCCGCGCGGAGTCGGACACCCGGGGGCTGCCGGAGGCGGACGAGGGCCGCCCGGAGGCGGTCCGCCTGATCCGCGAGGCCATGGCACCCGTATCCCGGCGCTCGCCGCTGTGGGCCGGCATCGGCCGGGTGGTCGATGTGGAACTGCTGCGTGCCGAGAGCAGGGATACGGCGGGGCGCTGGGCCGAGGCGGTGGCCGGCCTCGAACCGCTGGGGCTGCCCCACCACCTGGCCGATGCCCGGGTGGGCTGGGCGGAGGCGCTGCTCACCCGGGACACGCAGGCGGCGGGGGAGGAGCGGGAACGGGCGGCCCGGCTGCTGCGGCAGGCGCGCACGGTGGCGGCCGAGCTGGGCGCGGCGCCCGTGGTGGCCCGCGTCGATCAGCTGGCGGCGCGCACCCGGGTCGCGCTGGAGCCCCGTCCCGTGCCCGCACCGGAGCGGCCGGCGGCGACGTCCGCACCCGAGGACCCGTTCGGGCTCACTCCCCGGGAGCGGGACGTGCTGGCGCTGGTCGCCGAGGGGCGCAGCAACCGGCAGATCGCCGAGCGGCTGTTCATCTCGCCCAAGACGGCGAGTGTGCATGTCTCCAACATCCTGGCGAAACTGTCGGTCACCAGCCGCGGTGAGGCCGCGGCCCTGGCGCACCGGCTCAGGCTGCTGGCGCCCGTGACCCCGGGACGCTGACGGTGACCCGGCCCGACTCCAGATCGATCGGGCCGGCGCCACCGGGCGCGTTGCTGCCCTCGTCGACCCGGTCGAACTCCAGCCGCCAGGCCTCTTCCTCGGTGTGGTACCCACTGGGCCGGAACAGCGCTTCCATCAAGCTGAACGGGTTGGGCATCCTCGCCTCCCAGGTCGAGAACCGATCCTCGTCTTATCGGAAAGGACGATGAGAAGGGTCCGGGAGTTCCGCCGCGGGGGCCTTACCCGCCGCCGCCCGCCGGCGCCCCCCACCGCGGCCCGCCTAAGGACCCCGCCGTACGCGCGGATGCGCAGGCTGCCCGATGTGCCCGCCCCACCTGCCCGAGGAGTGTGGAGGCATCCAGAGATCAGCCACCACGGCGAAGGCGGGGACCCCATGTACGGCGAGCTCAACATCGACATCGTCCGGGAGCGCATCGAGAGCCTGCGGCGCGAGGCGCGCCACGAGCGCCTGCTGCGCGAGGCCGGCCGGGCACGGCGGGCGGCCGACGCCGCGAGGCCGGCCGCCACGGAGGCGGACGAGGGGGAGAAACGGAGCGTACGGGCGTTCGCCCCCCGCCGCTGGCTGCGGGTCCGCGCGTGACAGCCGCCGCTCCCGCCCCCTCCTCCGCCCCCGAAACTCCCGGGAGCTTGTCGGACGGATGTGCGATCCTGCGAAACATGCAGATCAGATCCGTCAGCCCGGTGTTCGTCGGACGTGACAAGGAGAGCGCCGCCCTGGACCGCGCACTCCGTGAGGCGGACGACGGCACCCCGCAGGCGGTCCTCATCGGGGGCGAGGCGGGGGTGGGCAAGACCCGGCTGCTGGAAGAGGCACTCTCCCGGGCCGCCCGGGACACCGGAGCCCTCACCGTCGTCGGCGCCTGCGTGGAGGCGGGTGCCGACGGCCTCCCGTTCGCCCCCGTCTCCACACTGCTGCGCGGCCTGCACCGCCGGTTCGGTGACGAACTCACCCAGGCCGCAGCCGGATTCGGCGACGAACTGGCCCGGCTCCTGCCCGAACTGGGCGAGCCCACCGCACCCCCCGCCCCGGCCGGCACCGAGGAGGGCCGCGGACGGCTCTTCGAACTGACCGCGCGCCTGCTGGAAACCCTCGCCAGGACCCGCACCCTGGTCCTGGCCATCGAGGACCTGCACTGGTCGGACCGCTCCACCCGCGAACTGCTCAGCTACCTCTTCCGCTCCCTGCCGCGCGGCCGGGTCCTGCTGCTGATGACCTACCGCTCCGACGACATCCACCGCCGCCACCCGCTGCGCCCCTTCCTCGCCGAGCTGGACCGGCTGCGCACGGTGCGGCGGATCGAACTGGAGCGGTTCACCGTCGACGAGGTCCGCCGCCAGCTGGCCGGCATCCACGGCAGCGAACCCCGGGCCCGGGTGGTCGAGCAGGTCTACGCCCGCTCGGACGGCAACGCCTTCTTCGTCGAGGAGCTCGCGGGCTGCCTCAAGGGGAACGAGCCGCCCGGCATGATCAGCGACTCGGTGCGCGATCTGCTGCTGGTCCGGGTCGAGGCGCTGCCCGAGACCGTCCAGCGGGTGATCCGGATCGCCGCCAGGGGCGGCTCCCGGGTGGAACACGCCCTGCTGCGCGCGGTGGTCCCCGGCGACGAGGACGAGCTGATCGAGGCGCTGCGCACCGCCGTCGGCGCCAACCTGCTGCGGGTGGACGAGGACGACAGCTACCGCTTCCGGCACGCCCTGGTACGGGAGGCGGTCATCGACGACCTGCTGCCGGGGGAGCGGTCACGGCTCTCCCGCCGCTACGCGGAGGCGCTGGAGGCGGACCCGGCGCTGGTGTGCGCCGACGAACGCCCCGCCCGGCTGGCGGGGTTCTGGTACCAGGCCAACGACCCCGCCAAGGCGCTGCCCGCGACGCTGCGCGCGGCGGACGCGGCCCGCGGCCGGCACGCGTACGCCGAGCAGCTGAGGATGCTGGATCGCGCCCTGGAACTGTGGGACAGCGTGCCGGCGGAGATCAGGACCGCGCAGCGCCCGGCGCGGGACGTGGAGTCGTACCCGCTGTGCGACTGTGTGGACGAGACCCTGGCCCACCTGGACCTGCTGGCCGAGATCACGCTGACCGCCCGGCTCGCGGGGGAGCCGGAGCGGGGCCTGTCGGTGGCCAGGCGGGCGCTGCGCATCATCGTGGAGCCGGAGCATCCGCTGCGCGCGGCGTGGTTCTGGAGCCAGTCGTCACGGCTGCTGCGCCATCTGGCCCGGGGTACCGGCTGGGAGGAGCTCAAGCGGGCCCAGGCGCTGCTGGCCGGGTTCGACCCGTCCCCCACCCACGCCCATGTGCTGACCGAGGCCGCCACCTGGGGGGTGCTGTTCGACGCGGGGCCCGACGCGCTGGAGACGGCGCGGCAGGCCGTGGACCTGGCCCGTGCCATGGGCAACGAGGAGGCCGAGCTGCACGCCCTGGTAAGCCTGGGCGGGCTGATGACCGAGACCGGCGCGGGCGAGGAGGGCATCGCCGTGATGCGGGCGGCGGCCGAGCGGGTGCAGGCCGGACACCACGTCAACGTCTTCACCCGCAGCCACGTCAACCTGCAGTCGGTCCTGGAGACCGTGGGCCGTTCCCGGGAGTCCCTGGAGGTGGGCGAGGAGGCGCTGAAGCTCACCGACCGGTGGCGGCTGCGGCAGACCGCGGTGTGGCTGCACCGCAACCGCGGTGACGCGCTGTACTCCCTGGGCCGCTGGGACGACGCGGCGACGGCGGGGCGCACCGCCGCCGCCGACGCGGCGTCCCCGGTGAACCGGGCGCTGTCGGCCGAGTTCGTCGCCCAGGTGGCGCTGGCACGCGGCGAGTACGAGGTCGCGGAGGCCGAGATCGCGGTGATGACCGAGCAGTACAACGCGTACGACCGGTCGGTGCAGCACGCCCACCCGGCGGCCCGCTGCAAGCTGCTGCTCGCGGCGGCCCGGGGCCGGATCCTGGACGCGCGGGAACTGTTCGCCGGGGCCGTGGCGGCCGGGCTCGCGCCGGGCGCCGGCAGTTACACCTGGCCGTTGGTGCACGCGGCGGCGGTGGCCGAGGCGGACGCGGCCGGGGTGCCGGCCGCCGCCCCCGGGCGGGCGGAGGCGATCGGCCTGATCCGTACGTACGCGGCCGGGCTCCGCCGCCACTATCCGGTGTGGCAGGCCCACGCGGAGCTGGTCGAGGCGGAGCTGCGGCGGGCCGAGGGTACGGTGCGGGCGGCCGACTGGGCCGCGGTGATCGCCGCGCTGGAAGGGCTGGAGCGTCCCTACCTGCTCGCACAGGCCCGCGCGCACGGCGCGGAGACACTGCTGGCGGACGGCGACCGCGAGGGCGCGGGCGCGCTGCTGATCCAGGCGTACGAGGCGGCCCGTGCCCTGGGCGCGGTACCGCTGACGCGCGGAGTCGAACTACTGGCCCAGCGCGCCCGGCTGCCGCTTGCTCCCGCCGCCGGCCCCGGGACGGCGGGGCGGGACGACCGGGGGTTGACCCGCCGCGAACGCGACGTCCTGGCCCTGGTGGCGGCCGGCCGCAGCAACCGGCAGATAGCGCAGGAACTTTTCATCTCCCCGAAGACGGCCAGCGTCCATGTCTCCCACATCCTGGCCAAGCTGGAGGTGTCGGGCCGCGGGGAGGCGGCGGCGCTGGCGCACCGGCTGGGCCTGCTGAGGGAGGAACGGGTCACCCCGCACCGCTGACCCGCGGACCGTGGAGGGAGCCGCCCGGCTCCCCGCGGCCCCGGGGCCGGGACATCATTCCCAGGAGCCCTGGGCCGCGGGCAGCGCCGCGATCTCCTTCAGGTCCTGCGGCGTCAGCCGGACCTCGTCGGCCGCCGCGTTCTCCCGCGCCCAGTGCTCCTGCTTGGTGCCGGGTATCGGTATCACGTGCCGCCCCTGCGCCAGCAGCCACGCCAGCGCCACCTGGGCGACCGTCGCCCCCGCGTGCCGGGCGGCCACCCGGCGCAGCCCCGCCACCAGCGGCTGGTTGGCCGCCATCATCTCCGCCGTGAAGCGCGGGTGCCGGGCCCGCAGGTCCTCCGGTTCGAAGCCGACGCCGGGCGTCAGCGTGCCGCTGAGGAAACCGTTCCCCAGCGGCATCGCCGCCAGCAGCCCGATCCCCCGCGCCTCGCACCACGGCAGCAGCCCGCGCAGCGCCTCGGGCGACCACACCGACAGCTCCGCCTGGACGGAGTTCACCGGGAACACCTGCTGGATCCGGCTGAGCACCCGCAGCGTGCGGTCGTACCGGTCAGGTGCCACCGCGCCGCCCCGTACGCCGCGCCCGTGCCGGCCGCGTGGCTCCAGCGCGCACAGCCCCAGCGCCCGCACCTTTCCGGCCGCCACCAGCTCGGCCATCGCCCCCCAGGTCTCCTCCACCGGCACATCGGGATCGATCCGGTGCAGCTGGTACAGATCGATCACATCGGTCCGCAGCCGGCGCAGCGACGCGTCGCAGGCGCGCCTGATGTAGGAGGGGCGGCCGTTGGCCACGATGTGCCGCTCGCCGGCGAGCAGCCCGCACTTGGCGGCCAGGTACACCTCGTCCCTGCGCTCCTTCAGCACCCGGCCCAGCAGCAGTTCATTGGTGTACGGGCCGTACATGTCCGCCGTGTCCACCAGCGTGCACCCCGCGTCCAGCGCGGCCCGCACCGTCCGCAGCGAGCCCTGTCTGTCCCGCTGGGAAGCCGAATACGCCCAGCTCATCGGCATGCAGCCCAGACCGATGGCCCCTACCCGGACCGCCCCCGTGCCGATCGTCCTGTACCGCACCGAACCGTTCCTTCCCCACTGTGCCCCCGCTGTGCCCCGTCGTGCCCGGTCCCCGCCGTCCCGCCGTCCGCGTCCTCCAACGTAACCGGCGCGGCCGACAGCTTCGCCGGAAGGGCCGTCCAACGGCCGCGCGTAGCCTGGCGGTCATGACCACAGGAGATGTCTGGCTGCCCCTGCCACCCGCCGAACTGGCCCCCCTGCCCGCCTCGCTCACCTACGTCCACTGGAACGGCGAGGAGGAGTTCCCCGCCGACCCCGCCGACTGCGTGTTCTACACGGTGCCCTACATGAAGGGCCCCGAGGTCGCGGTGCGCCCGCTGCCGCACATGCCCCGGCTGCGCGTGGTGCAGACCCTGACGGCGGGCGTGGACCACATGCTGCCCGCCGTACCGACGCTGCCCACCGGGGCCCTGCTGTGCAACGCCGGGCCGCTGCACAACACCTCCACCGCCGAACTCGCCCTCACCCTCACCCTGTCCGCGCTGCGCGGCGTCCCGAAGGCGGTGCGCGACCAGGGTGCCGAGCGCTGGGACACCCGGCTGTGGACCTCCCTGGCCGACCGGCGGGTGCTCATCGTCGGGTACGGCGGGATCGGCGCGGCCATCGAGGAGCGGCTGCTGCCGTTCGAACCGGCCGAGGTGGTACGGGTCGCCGGCCGGGCCCGTACCTCCCCGCGCGGCCCGGTGCACGCCTCCACCGATCTGCCGGCGCTGCTGCCGGGGGCGGAGGTGGTGATCGTGGCGACGCCGCTGACCGAGGCGACCCGTGGTCTGGTCGGGGCGAAGTTCCTGGCCGCGCTGCCGGACGGCGCCCTGCTGGTGAATGTCTCACGCGGCGCGGTGGTGGACACCGGGGCGCTGCTGGCGGAGCTGGAGTCGGGCCGGCTGCTGGCCGCGCTCGATGTCACCGACCCCGAGCCGCTGCCCGCCGGGCATCCGCTGTGGCAGGCGCCGGGGGTGCTCATCACCCCGCATGTCGGTGGCCCCTCCACGGCGTTCAGGCCGCGTGCCGAACGTCTGGTCCGGGCCCAGCTGGAACGGTTCGCGGCGGGGGAGACCCCCGAGTACGTGGTGGCCGAAGCCGAATAGATCACATGAGTCACATCAATCACACAGTGAGATGAGTTCGCTACGCATCGTGCAGAGGGTCCCCCTCATTATCACTCTGGGTTGAATGCCTATGGCGCTGAGTGACGGTGCTGGTGTATCGTCCCTGCCGGGGAGAGTTCAGCGGAGCAGGGGGCGACAGGCGGATGCACGGTCCATGGACGAAATGCCGACTTCAGCACGGCCGCGGTGCCACGTGGCGGGCGAGCCGATGAGTACCGGGGACAGCACCGCACCCCCGGCCGCCCCGCCACCGCGGCCCGCCCTGCTCGGCGGGCCACTGCCGCAGCTGGCGCTGGCCGCCCTGTGCGGGGCCTACGTGGTGGGCGCCGCGTTCGGCTGGGGAACGCCCCAGGCCGCCGCCTTCATGGGCGACTTCGGGCTCAGCGCCGCCGCCTGGCTCGCCAGCGGATCCTGCCTGTGGTATGCGCGCACCCGCGCCGGATCCCTGCGCCCTGCCTGGGTGCTGCTGGGGCTCTCCTCCGCCATGACGGGCCTGGGCAGCGCGATCTGGGGCTGGTACGAGGTGGTGCTGCGGGTCCCCGTCCCGCGCACCTCGGCCGCCGATCTGTGCTACCTGCTGTTCGCGCCGCTGGCCATCGTCGGCCTGCTGATGCTCGCCAAACGTCCGCTGAACCGCACCGGCTGGTTCTGTTTCGGCCTGGACGCCTGGCTGGTCGCCGGCTCGCTGCTGACGCTCACCTGGAGCGTGGCGCTGGTCCACACCGCCGAACGGCAGGGCGAGTCGGTGGCCAGGGCGGCGCTCGCCCTGGGCTACCCACTCCTGGACATCGCCCTGGTGTCCATGCTGCTGGTGCTGCACTTCCGGCGCGGCCCCGAACACCGCTCCGCGGTCAACATGGCGGTCGGCGGGCTCGCCGTCACGGTGCTGTGCGACGCCCTGTTCAGCTCCCCGATGCTGCGTGAGCACTACAGCTCGGGACAGTTGCTGGACGCCGGCTGGTTCGCCGGGTCCCTGCTGCTGGCGCTGGCCCCCTGGGTGTCGGCGCGGCCCGGGGAGGACGAGCGGCCCGGCGCGCAGGCGCCCCGGAGCACGGCCGCCGCCGACGGCACCCCGGACGCCGGAGCCACCACCGCCTCCACGCCCCCGCTCACCCCCCTCACCCCGTCCGCTCCGCTCGCCGCGGGCCCGCCCCTCGCCCCCGCGGCCTCCGTCGCCGCGCGTACGGGTGCCACCCTCCCGCAGGACGAGGACGGCGAGGGGCCGCCCGACCGGCTCGGCTCCTTCACCTCACTGATGCCCTATCTCGCCGCCGCCGTCTGCTTCCTGAGCATCCTGCTCACCTACAACACCGGCGGCGGCCGGCCGGACCCGGTGGTGGTGGTCACCGCCGCCACCGTGGTGGTGGCGCTGCTGGCCCGGCAGGGCATCACCCTCATGGAGAACACGAAGCTCACGCGCGAACTGGCCCGGCAGGAGAGTCATTTCCGTTCCCTCGTCCAGGGCTCCAGCGACGTGATCATGATCTCCGCCTCGGACGGCAAGCTCCGGTACGTCAGCCCGGCCGCCGCCGGAGTCTACGGACGGGACCCCGACCGGCTGATCGGCAAGCCGTTCCACAGCCTCATCCACCCCGAGGACGCCGACCGCGTGCTCTACGAGCTGTGCCGCTTCCTGGCCGCCGCCCCCGATGCCGAGCCGGCCACCCGCATCGAGTGCCGCATCCGGCACGGCGGCCCCGACGAACGCTGGATGCACATCGAGTCCACCGTCAACCGCCATCTCAACGGCCTCATCTTCAACAGCCGCGACGTCACCGACCGGGTACGCCTCCAGGAACAGCTGCGGCACAGCGCCTCCCACGACGCGCTCACCGATCTGCCCAACCGCGCCCTGTTCACCGAGCGCCTTCAGGCGGCGCTGGGCCAGGGCCCGGTGGCGGCCGGCGAGATCGCGGTGCTCTTCATCGACCTCGACGGCTTCAAGGCCGTCAACGACTCGATCGGCCACCAGGCGGGCGACGAACTGCTGGTCCGGGCCGCCCGGCGGCTGCGGGAGTCCGTGCGACAGGGCGATGTGACCGCGCGGCTGGGCGGGGACGAGTTCGCCGCGCTCATCACCGGGGACCCGGGCGCCGCCCCCGCCCCCCGCGAACAGCGCATGACGGAGATCGCCGAACGGGTGCGCGCCGCACTGTCCCGCCCCTACCACCTGCGCGAGGGCGAGGTGCGGGTGGCCGCCAGCATCGGCGTCGCCTTCGCCGAGCCGGGCAGCACCCCCGCCACCCTGATGCGCGACGCCGACCTGGCCATGTACCGCGCCAAACAGGCGGGCAAGGCCCGCGTCGAGTTCTACGCGCCCCACCTGCGCACCGAGGCGGTACGCCGCACCCAGCTCGCCGCACGGCTGCGCACCGCCCTGCACACCGGTGAGCTGACCCTGCTCCACCAGCCGGTCGTCACCCTGGCCGACGGCCGGATCGCCGCCCTCAGCGCCCAGGCCCGCCGGCGCTCCGCCCACGCTCCGCTGTCCACCCCGCTGGAGCACCTGCGCCCCCGCCGCGAGTACGGGCCCCCGTTCGCGCGTCTCACCGACCACCACGGCGGCGCCGACCGGGCCACGGACGTCACCCGCTGGCTGCTGGAGCAGGCCGTTGCCGAGGCCGGACGGCGGCACGCGGCGGGACTGACCCTGCCGGTCAGCGTCCGGGTGCCCGCCGGCCGGCTCGCGGACCGGTCCCTGGGCGCCGGCGGCATCGAGGCACTCCTGGCCCAGCACGACCTGCCCGCCGAGGCCCTCGTCCTGGAGCTTCCCGAGTCCGGCTCCGCGCTCGCCGCGCCCGAACTGCGCCGCCGCCTGTCCGACCTCAGCCGGCTCGGCGTGGGCATCGCCCTGGACGGCTTCGGCGGGCCCGCCACCCCGCCCGCCGTGCTGCACCGGCTCCCCGTCGACCTCGTCCGCCTGGACCGCGAGCTCACCGAAGGGCTTGTGGACTCCCCCTCCCTGCGCACCATCACCGCCGGGCTGCTGCGGATGGCCGCGGACCTGGGCGTCCACACCCTGGCCGACGGCGTCGACCACCCCGACCTCGCCGCCACGCTGTGTGCCCTGGGATGCAGCCACGCCCAGGGCCCGGCCTTCGGCGAGCCCCTGGATCCGATCCGCCTGCACCGGCTGCTGGAGAGCGGCCGGCCGCCCCGGCCGTCCGGCGCGGCCACGGAGCCGGCCGCCGGTCTGGCCGCCGTTCCGGCCACCTTTCCGGCGCCCCGGCTGCACGGCCGCGCCGACCCGACCGCCGCTGGGCCCGCCCCGTCCCCGGTGGCGCCCACATAGTGAGACGTGGATTCCGCCCACTTGACACAGGGCCGCCCATAGGGGGAGGGTCATCACCATGCAGACCCGAATTCTCGTACTTGGACGGCGCGTCGGCTGACCCCGGGACACCCCCCGCGGACCAGCGACGCGCTCCCCTCGCATGCCATCCGGCACGGGGGGTTTTTTGTTGCACCGATACCGAGACCCGCACCCGCACCAGCGCATCACCCTCATCTCCGAGAAGAGAATGTCGATGACCGAACAGGCCACCGGGGCCCCCAAGCCGCAGCCACGGGCCCCCCGTGGCGGCAGCCAGCAGCCCGCCGCCACCGTCGAGCACGTCACGGGCGCCCAGGCGCTCATCCGCTCTCTCGAAGCGGTCGGCGCGGACACCGTATTCGGCATCCCCGGCGGCGCGATCCTCCCCGCCTACGACCCCATGATGGACTCGACCTCCGTGCGCCACATCCTGGTCCGCCACGAGCAGGGCGCGGGCCACGCAGCCACCGGCTACGCCCAGGCCACCGGCAAGGTCGGCGTGTGCATGGCCACCTCGGGCCCCGGCGCCACCAACCTGGTCACCCCCATCGCCGACGCCTACATGGACTCGGTGCCGCTGGTCGCCATCACCGGCCAGGTCGCCAGCTCCGTCATCGGCACCGACGCCTTCCAGGAAGCCGACATCTGCGGCATCACCACGCCCGTCACCAAGCACAACTTCCTGGTCACCGACCCCGCGGAGATCCCGCGCACCATCGCCGAGGCGTTCCACATCGCCGCCACCGGCCGCCCCGGACCCGTCCTGGTCGACATCGCCAAGGACGCCCTCCAGGCCCGCACCACCTTCAGCTGGCCGCCCGCCATCGACCTGCCCGGCTACCGCCCCGCCTCACGCCCGCACGCCAAGCAGATCCGCGAGGCCGCCCGGCTGATCTCCGAGGCCAAGCGCCCCGTGCTGTACGTCGGCGGTGGAGTCCTCAAGGCCGGCGCCGCCCCCGAGCTGCTGGCCCTCGCCGAGCAGACCGGCGCCCCCGTCACCACCACCCTCATGGCCCTGGGCGCCTTCCCCGACAGCCACCCCCAGCACCTGGGCATGCCCGGCATGCACGGCTCGGTCGCCGCGGTCACCGCGCTCCAGAAGTCCGACCTGCTGATCACCCTCGGCGCCCGCTTCGACGACCGCGTCACCGGGCGCAGCGACTCCTTCGCCCCGCACGCCAAGGTCATCCACGCGGACATCGACCCCGCCGAGATCGGCAAGATCCGCATCGCCGACGTGCCGATCGTGGGTGACGCCAAGGACGTGCTGACCGACCTCGCCGCCGCCCTGCAGGCCGAGACCGAGGCCGGCCACCAGGGCGAGGCAGCCGCCACCCGCTACCGCGAATGGTGGCAGCTGCTCAACCGCTGGCGCGAGACGTACCCGCTGGGCTACGACCTCCCGCAGGACGGCTCGCTCTCCCCGCAGCAGGTCATCGAACGCATCGGCGCGCTGGCCCCCGAGGACACCATCTACACCTCGGGCGTGGGCCAGCACCAGATGTGGGCCGCCCACTTCCTCGCCTTCGAACGCCCCGGCACCTGGCTCAACTCCGGCGGCGCGGGCACCATGGGCTACGCCGTCCCCGCCGCGCTCGGCGCCAAGGCCGGCCGCCCCGAGTCCACCGTGTGGGCCATCGACGGCGACGGCTGCTTCCAGATGACCAATCAGGAACTGACCACCGCCGCCCTCAACGGCGCCCCCATCAAGGTCGCCGTCATCAACAACGGCGCGCTGGGCATGGTCCGCCAGTGGCAGACCCTCTTCTACAACCAGCGGTACTCCAACACCGTGCTGCGCGACGGCCCGGGCGCCGACCCCACGGCCACCAGCCAGGGCACCCGGATCCCCGACTTCGTCAAACTCGCCGAAGCCATGGGCTGCGTCGGACTGCGCTGCGAGACCCCCGAGCAGCTGGACGCGGTCATCGAGAAGGCCAACTCCATCAACGACCGCCCCGTCGTCGTGGACTTCATCGTCCACGAGGACGCCATGGTCTGGCCGATGGTCGCCGCCGGAACCTCCAACGACGAGGTCATGGCCGCCCGCGGGGTGCGCCCGGACTTCGGCGACGGGGACGACTGACCGACGAGAGCCACCGCCGTACAGGTAGAGGAACGAAGCCACTCATGTCCAAGCACACGCTCTCCGTCCTGGTCGAGAACAAGCCGGGGGTGCTCTCCCGCATCACCGCCCTGTTCTCCCGCCGCGGATTCAACATCGACTCCCTCGCCGTGGGCACCACCGAACACCCCGAGGTGTCCCGGATCACCATCGTGGTCAACGTCGAGGCCCTCCCCCTGGAACAGGTCACCAAACAGCTCAACAAGCTGGTCAACGTCCTGAAGATCGTCGAACTCGACTCCGCGTCGGCGGTCACCAGGGAACTCGTTCTGGTGAAGGTCAGGGCCGACAACGACACCAGGTCCCAGATCGTGGAAATCGTGCAGCTCTTCCGCGCCAAGACCGTCGACGTCGCACCCGAGGCCGTCACCATCGAGGCCACCGGCAGCAGTGACAAACTCGAAGCCATGCTGCGCATGCTGGAGCCCTTCGGCATCAAGGAACTGGTGCAGTCCGGCACCATCGCCATAGGACGCGGAGCCCGGTCCATCACCGACCGGTCCCTGCGCGCCCTGGAGCGATCCGCCTAGCGGGAACCGGTCCGTACAGCGAGATCCGCACCCATCCCATCACCGCACCACCTACGGTGGACGCACGCCGCGACCGCCGCAGCAGGAACAACAAGGAGAAAACCGAAGTGGCCGAGCTGTTCTACGACGACGACGCCGACCTGTCCATCATCCAGGGCCGCAAGGTCGCGGTTCTCGGCTACGGCAGCCAGGGCCACGCCCACGCGCTGTCCCTGCGGGACTCGGGCGTCGACGTGCGCGTCGGTCTCCACGAGGGCTCGAAGTCCCGTGCCAAGGCCGAGGAGCAGGGCCTGCGCGTGACCACCCCCGCCGAGGCCGCCGCCGAGGCCGACGTCATCATGATCCTGGTCCCGGACCCGATCCAGGCCAAGGTCTACGAGGAGTCCGTGCGCGAGCACCTGAAGGACGGCGACGCGCTGTTCTTCGGCCACGGCTTCAACATCCGCTTCGGCTTCATCAAGCCCCCGGCCGGCGTCGACGTGTGCATGGTCGCCCCCAAGGGCCCCGGCCACCTGGTGCGCCGCCAGTACGAGGAAGGCCGCGGCGTGCCCTGCATCGCCGCCGTCGAGAACGATGCCACCGGCAACGCCTTCGCGCTCGCGCTCTCCTACGCCAAGGCCATCGGCGGCACCCGCGCCGGCGTCATCAAGACCACCTTCACCGAGGAGACCGAGACCGACCTGTTCGGTGAGCAGGCCGTGCTGTGCGGCGGTGCCTCCGCGCTGGTGAAGGCCGGCTTCGAGACGCTGGTCGAGGCCGGTTACCAGCCGGAGATCGCGTACTTCGAGTGCCTGCACGAGCTGAAGCTCATCGTGGACCTCATGTACGAGGGCGGCCTGGGCAAGATGCGCTGGTCCATCTCGGAGACCGCCGAGTGGGGCGACTACGTCACCGGCCCGCGGATCATCACCGAGGACACCAAGGCCGAGATGCGCCGCGTGCTGGCCGACATCAAGGACGGCACCTTCGCCAACAACTGGATGGCGGAGTACAACGCCGGTCTGCCCAAGTACAACGAGTACAAGAAGGCGGACGAGGACCACCTGCTGGAGACCACGGGCCGTGACCTGCGCAAGCTGATGAGCTGGGTCGACGACCAGGACTGAGCGGATCGGCACGGCCGCGGCGGAGGTCCCACCCCGACCCCGCCGCGGCCCGCCCCGTTCCTCCTCGTGTCGCCCCGTACCACCCCCCGTTCGCGGGGATTCGCTCGATCGAGCGGCCGCCCCGGCCAACCCGTCCCGTGGCGGCACCGCGCCGAATACACTGCACCCAGCACCAAGCGCGTCACAGGCTCACAGCGTCGTGCGTCTCCACGCGGCTGCCTACTCCACCGCCTCGGCCGTCGGGACGCGGCCTTCCGCAAAGGACAGTGAGACCCAGTGAGCAAGCCCGCCGTACTCATCGCCGAAGAGCTTTCCCCCGCCACCGTCGAAGCGCTGGGCCCGGACTTCGACATCCGGCACTGTGACGGCGCGGACCGCGCACAGCTGCTGAGCGCCATCGCCGATGTCGACGCCATCCTCATCCGCAGCGCCACCAAGGTCGACGCCGAGGCCATCGCCGCGGCCCGCAAGCTGCGGGTGGTCGCCCGCGCCGGGGTCGGCCTGGACAACGTGGACGTGGCCGCCGCCACCAAGGCCGGCGTCATGGTCGTCAACGCCCCGACCTCCAACATCATCACCGCCGCCGAGCTCGCCTGCGGCCTGCTGGTCGCCACCGCGCGCCACATCCCGCAGGCCAACACCGCCCTGAAGAACGGCGAGTGGAAGCGCAGCAAGTACACCGGCGTCGAACTGTCCGAGAAGACCCTCGGCGTGGTGGGCCTGGGCCGCATCGGTGTCCTGGTCGCGCAGCGGATGGCCGCGTTCGGCATGAAGATCGTCGCCTACGACCCCTACGTGCAGCCCGCCCGCGCCGCACAGATGGGCGTCAAGCTCCTCCCGCTCGACGAACTCCTGGAGATCTCGGACTTCATCACCGTCCACCTGCCCAAGACCCCCGAGACGCTGGGCCTGATCGGCGACGAGGCGCTGCACAAGGTGAAGCCCTCCGTGCGGATCGTCAACGCCGCCCGTGGCGGCATCGTCGACGAGAGCGCCCTGCTGTCCGCCCTCAAGGAGGGCCGGGTGGCCGGCGCCGGCCTGGACGTCTACTCCAGCGAACCCTGCACGGACTCCCCGCTGTTCGAGTTCGACAGCGTCGTGTGCACCCCGCACCTGGGGGCCTCCACCGGTGAGGCCCAGGAGAAGGCCGGCATCTCGGTGGCCCGTTCGGTCCGCCTGGCGCTGGCCGGCGAGCTGGTCCCGGACGCGGTCAACGTGCAGGGCGGTGTGATCGCCGAGGACGTACGCCCCGGGCTGCCGCTCGCCGAGAAGCTCGGGCGGATCTTCACCGCGCTGGCGGGCGAGGTCGCCATGCGGCTCGACGTCGAGGTGCGCGGCGAGATCACCCAGCACGACGTGAAGGTCCTGGAGCTCTCCGCGCTCAAGGGCGTCTTCGAGGATGTCGTCGCCGAGACGGTCTCCTACGTCAACGCCCCGCTGTTCGCGCAGGAGCGCGGCGTGGAGGTGCGGCTCACCACCAGCTCCGAATCGCCCGACCACCGCAACCTGATCACCGTGCGCGGCACCCTCACCGGCGGCGAGACCGTGGCGGTCTCCGGCACCCTGGCCGGCCCCAAGCACCAACAGAAGATCGTCGGCATCGGCGAGCACACCGTGGACCTGGCCCTCGCCGACCACATGGCCTTCCTGCGCTACACCGACCGCCCCGGCGTCGTCGGCACCCTCGGCCGCATCCTGGGCGAGTCCGCGATCAACATCGCCGGGATGCAGGTGGCACGCGCCGAGGAGGGCGGCGAGGCCCTCATCGCGCTCACCCTGGACGAGACCGTCTCCACGCAGGTGCTCGCGGAGATCGCCCAGGAGATCGGCGCCACCTCCGCGCGCGGCGTCAACCTCACCGACTGACGGCACGGACCGGCCGAAAGCACACACCGCGGCGCGGCCGGCGGGCCACACCGGCCCGCCGGCCGCGCCGCGCGTGATCAGCCGTTGGGGAGAATCACCGCGCGGCCCTTGATCTTGCCCTGGTGCAGACGTTCATAGGCGCGCGGCGCCTCGTCGAGACCGTAGGTCTCCACCGTCACCTCGACGGCGCCCGCCCGCGCCAGTTCCAGCACCTCGATCAGCTCACCGCGGCTGCCCCAGTACGGCGCGGAGACCGTCACCTCGAACGCGGTGGAGCCGATCCCCACCGGCAGGGCACCGCCCGCGATGCCGACGATCGTCACATCCGCCTCCACCGCCGCCATCGCCCCCGCCGCCGTCACGGTGGGCTGCGCCCCCACGAAGTCGAACACCGCCTGGGCCCCGAGGCCACCGGTCAGCTCCCGTACCTGTTCGGCCGCCCGCTCGTCCGACAGCAGCGCCTCGTGCGCCCCCACCTCCCGCGCCAGCTCCAGCTTCTCCCGCGCCACGTCCAGCGCGACCACCCGGGCCGGGCTCAGCGCCCGCAGCAGCTGGATGGCCACATGGCCGAGCCCGCCGGTGCCGATCACCACCGCCGTGCTGCCGGGCACCAGTTTGGGCAGCGAACGCTTGATGGCGTGGTACGGGGTCAGGCCGGCGTCCGTCAGTGGCACGGTGGTCACCGGGTCCAGATCGCCGAGCGGCACCAGGAAGCGGGAGTCGTCGATCAGGAGGTACTCCGCGATGGCGCCGGGCGCGCCGAGCCCCGGCGGGAAGATCCCCAGCTCGGCGGCGCGGGTGCAGTAGTTCTCCTTGCCGTGGGCGCACTTGGCGCAGCGACCGCAGCCCTGTGGCCCGTACACGGCGACCGAGTCGCCCTCGGTGAGCCCGGTGACGCCCTCGCCGAGTGCCGCCACCACCCCCGCGCCCTCGTGGCCGAGCGTCTGCGGCAGCGCGTAGGGAAAGTTCTCCGCCGGCCACTCCATGACGGCGATGTCCGAGTGACACACCCCGGCCGCCGACACCTTCAGCAGCACCTGTCCCGGCCCCGGCTCGGGGTCGGGAACGGTGACCACCTGCGGCGCGGCACCGATCTCCCGGTACTGCACGGCTCTCATGCCGGACCTCCTCGACTGCGCCGGACCCGTCCTCCCACGGTCGGGCCGGGCGCGTACCGGCGCAACCCGTACGGACGCGCACGGGCCCGCGCCGCCCGTGGGTCACCGGGGCGGCGCGGGCCCGTGGGGGGCGTCAGCCGCCGGCCAGCTCGAAGGCGTACTCGGGGGAGAACTGCCCGGCCGGCCCGGCGCAGCCGTCCAGCTCACCGGGGCGCTTGATCCACAGGTAGGCGTCCACCCGCGCGCTGCCGGTGTTCACGGTCGGGCTCTCGCCGACCAGCCGCCCGACCGGGTCGCACCACTCGCTGCCGCGCGGCCCGTTGCCGTTGCGGCTGGTGTCGATGACGGCCTGGAGAGCGGGGTCGCCGAGTTGCCCCAGGACCGCCTCGGCGAACGCCGTCTCGTCCGCAGTGGTGTGGTAGTTCGAGGTGTTGGTGTAGATGCCGTCGCCCTGGGCCACCGCACCGGCGTCGCGCAGCCGCTGGGCGATCACCGAGGGGCTGTGCCAGCCGGAGTGCCCGGCGTCGAAGTACACCCGCGCCTGCGGGTTGGCGGCGTGGATGATGCCGGCCGCCTCGCCGAGCGCGGAGAACCGCTGGGCGACCTGGCTCTCGTCCAGGCAGTCGGTCAGCGCGATCGCGTCCGGCTCCAGGATGACCACCACGGGATCCGAGCCGAGGCCGGCCGCGAAGCCCTGCGTCCAGCCGAGGTAGCTGGGGAAGTCGGGCGCGCCGCCGCCGGAGGCGCCGCCGCAGTCCCGGTCGGGCAGCACGTACGGCACCAGGACCGGCACCTCGCCGGCCGCCGCGGCGGGGCCGGTGACCGCGGCGACGTCCTGGGTCACGGAGTCCGGCTGGTAGGTGGCGAACCAGATGCCCTGCGGCTGGTCGGCGATGCGTTCTTCGATCAGCTGCCGCCGGGCGTCGCCCGGGTTGGCGGCGACCCAGTCGTGGACGGCGCCGGGGTGGTTGTGGAAGACGGTGCCGGCCGGCAGCCCGGCGGCGTCCTCGCGCGGTGTCTCCTGCGGCGCCGTGCCCTGGGCCGGGGCGAGCGGGCCGAAGGACAGCAGACCGCCCAGGGCCGCGGCCGCGGCGGCGAACAGCAGCCGGGGCCGGGTGCGGGAGCGTGCGTGGGGGGTGTGGGGGGTGCGCACGTGAATCGTTCCTCTCACAACGAGGGGATGGAAGGGGGTCACGGTGGGGGACGCGGGGCGATGGGAGCGCTCCCAAGGCCGCTGTCGAAGCTAGCGGCTCGGGCGGCTTCCGTAAACCGTGCCCGCAGCCCCTCCCGGCGAACGCGCTGCGCCGTCCGGGTGGCCGGCCGGGCGGGGCTGGCCGCGCGGCGCCGGGGCGCGCCCGATCATGGGCCTGCCGGAGTGCCGAGATCTGGGGAGTGACGCATCGTGACCACCACCACGCGGCGCGGGGCGCGCGCTCTGCGGGCGACGCTGCTGCTTCCCCTGCTGCTGACCGCCTGCTCGTCCTCCCCGGGGGACACCGACCGGGTCGCCGAGGAGACCAGCGCCTCCCCGAGCCCCGCCCCGTCCCCGTCCATCGACCCGGCGGACTTCGTCGACGAGATCGACAACCCGTACCTCCCGCTGGCCCCCGGCACCGGCCACCACTTCGACGGCAGCTGCACCCACGGGAACCAGACGATGGAGACCGAGGTGACCCAGGACCGCGAGAACATCCTCGGCGTCTCGACCCTGGTGGTCCGCGAGCGGCAGCACTGCCAGGGGGAACAGCCCACCGAGCTGCGGCACTTCTACGCCCAGGACGAGGGCGGCAACGTCTGGTACTTCGGCCGCGACACCGGCACCGCGCACGGCAGCTGGCGGGCGGGCATGGACGGTGCCCAGCCCGGCGTGGTCATGCTGGCCGAACCGATGGTGGGTGAGATCTACCAGCAGCAGTTCGCCCCCGATGTCGCGGAGAACGAGGCCAAGGTGGTCAGCCTGAACGAGGACCTGGCGATCAGCCTGGGGCGGTTCAGCGAGGTGCTGAAGATCCGGGAGACCAGCCGGCTGGACCCCGAGGTGATCACCGAGAAGTACTACGGCAAGGAGCTGGGGCTCATCCGCTCCCAGCGGGTCCAGGGCGGCGACGACAACCTGGAGCTCGCGGACATCACCGGCGTCGACTGACGGACGGCCCCCCGTCGGCCGTCACCGCGCGCAGCCAGGCTCCGACGCCGGCGAAGTCCGCAGCCGTGAGGCCCACCCCGGCGTCGACACGGTGGAGCAGCGCGGGCCCCGGATGGTGCGCCGCCACCCACTCCCGGTCGCGCCAGGTGATCTCGTCGTCCAGCCAGACGAACGGCCGCCCGTTCGCCGTCCCGACCAGTGTCCGGGTCTTCCAGTGCAGAGGACCGGTCCCGGGCTCCCGTGACGCGTCCGGCAGCTCGCACACGGGAAGCTCCGGCAGGCCCAGCAGCGGAGCGATCACCTCGTTGGCTTCCTCCATCCATGTGGTGGCCCACACCAGCACGCAGGGCAGCTCCAGCAGCCGCCGGCCGTCCGCCCGGTCGAGCTTGGCCAGCTGCGGATTGCCCGGGTGAGGCAGGTCCTGCCACCCCTCCCCGGCCGGTGGCAGCCGGTCCCCGCCGAAGGGCAGGAGCGTTCCGTCGATGTCCAGGAAGAGGAGCGGGAGCCCCGGGTGCTCGGTCATCGCCGCACGGTACTACCGGCTCCCGCGCCGGGCTGTCCGCCGCCGGAGGCGGACCGCGCGGACCGGCCCGCGGCCGTCACCCGGCGTCCCGCAGGCGGGCCGCCTTCAGGGCCAGGTGGAGGAGGAGCCGGTGTTCGCCGTCGGCCAGGTCCAGCCCGGTGAGTGCCTCGACCCGGGTGAGGCGGTAGTAGAGGGTCTGCCGGTGTATGCCCAGGGCGGTGGCGGTGCGGGCGGGGGAGCCGGCCTGGTCCAGGAAGATCTCGGCGGTGCGGGCCAGCTCCCGGTGGGCCGGGGCCAGCAGCGGTGCCACGGCCGGGTCGGGGGCGGCCGGCGGAAGGGTGGTGAGCAGCCGGTAGGGGCCGATCGCGTTCCAGGAGGCGACGGGTCCCAGCGCCGGTTCGGCCCGCGCCGCCCGCGCCGCGCCCAGCGCCTCCCGCCAGGCGGCGGGCAGCTCCGCCGCCACCGCGCGGTCCGCGCCGATGCCCACCGCCGTCTCGGGCCCGCTCAGCCGCCCGGCCACCGCCCGCGCCGAGGCCGGACGGACCAGCGCCGCCAGGGTGCCCTCCAGCGGGCACAGCGCCAGCGCCCCGGGCAGCGCGGGGGTGCCGTCGTTCCAGGGGAGCGCCGCGACCATGGTGAGCGGCCCGGTGCCCGCCGGGCCGAGCGCCTCCGTCAGTTCCCCGGCCGCGGCCTCCCGTTGCGGAGAGGTCAGCAGGGTGTGCAGCAGCGCCCCGAGCCGGCCGCCGAGCCCGGCCGAGCGGGCGAGCAGGCTGCCGATGCGTTCCGCCGTGGCCTGGGCATCGGCCAGCCGCACGTCGGTCAGCTCCAGCGCGCCGTCGTCGACCAGCCAGATGTACCCGTACACCACCCCGTGGTGCCGGGCGGGCAGACAGATCCGCCCCGTGCGCACCCCGGCCGCCGGGTCGGGCGGGATGCGCACCGGGCCGCGCGCTCTGGCGATGCCGAACCGCTCGAACCAGGCCCGTACCTCCACCGAGGAGCGCCGGTGCAGGATCGAGCGGGTGCGCACCGGGTCCATCACCCGGTCGTCCGCGCTGTCGTGGGCACCGAACGCGATCAGCGCGAAGTCGCGGCCCTCCAGCGTCGCCGGGGTGCCCAGACGTGCCGAGACCTCATCGATCAGCTCCTGGTAATCGGGTTCCACCCGGCCTACCGTCCCTCTCCCGCCGTCTCCGCGTCGCATCCTGCGGCCGTTGCGCGCACCATTCTCATACAGATGTCTGACGCGGGTGCCCCCGGCGGCAGACATCTGTTGATAGCCCGTGGGCCGGGCACTGCCTAGGTTGCGGATAACTGAGTTCTTCCTGGTATCCGGAGGTGAGGTGCCCGTGCTGGGACCCGTGCTTCTCGCGGCCGCGCGCAGCGATGTCATCCGGCGGGCCGTCTCCGCCACCCCGCTCACCCGCCCGGTGGTGGACCGTTTCGTGGCCGGCGAGCGGCTCGACCAGTCGCTGGCGGCGGTACGGGAGCTGGCGGGCGCCGGGCTCGCGGTCACCCTGGACCATCTCGGCGAGGACATCACCGACAAGGCGCAGGTGGTCCGCGCCCGGGACGCCTATCTGGCGCTGCTGGAGGCCCTGCACGCGGAGGGCCTGGGGGAGCGGGCCGAGCTGTCGCTGAAGCTGTCGGCCTTCGGGCTGCGGCTGGCGGGCGGCGGCGAGGAGTTCGCGCACCGCGCGGTGGAGCCGGTGGTGGCGGCCGCCGCCGAGGCCGGGACCATGGTGACCCTCGACATGGAGGACCACACGGCGGTCGACGGCACCCTCAGCGTGCTGGGCGCACTGCGCGGCCGGTTCCCGCGGACCGGTGTGGCCGTGCAGTCCTACCTGTACCGCACCGAGGACGACTGCCGGGCGCTGGCCGCCACCGGCTGCCGGGTGCGGCTGGTCAAGGGCGCCTACCGGGAGCCCGCCTCCGTCGCGTACCAGGACAAGCGGCAGGTGGATCTCGCCTATGTGCGGGCCCTGCGCATCCTGCTGACCGGCGGCGGCCATCCGATGATCGCCACCCATGACCCGCGGCTGATCGCGATCGCCGAGGAGCTGGCGCGGCGGCTGGAGCGCGCCCCCGACAGCTACGAGTTCCAGATGCTGTACGGGATCCGTACCGAGGAGCAACTGCGGCTGGCCCGCGCCGGGCATCTGATGCGGGTGTACGTCCCGTACGGCACCGACTGGTACGGCTACTTCATGCGCCGGCTCGCCGAGCGGCCCGCCAACCTCGGCTTCTTCGCCCGTTCCCTGCTGACCCGGGGCTGAGTGCCCCGCCTCTTTCCGAAGGAGACCCACGGCCATGGACGCTGTGACCCAGGTGCCGCCGCCGGTGAACGAGCCGGTGCACACCTACGCGCCCGGTTCGGCGGAGCGCGCCCGACTGGAGCGCAAGCTCAAGGAGCTGTCCGAGAACCCCGTCGAGCTGCCGATGACCATCAACGGGGTCCGGCGGATGGGCGCGGGGGACCGGTTCGACGTGGTGCAGCCGCACCGGCACCGTGCCCGGCTCGGCACCTACGGCAACGCCACCCGGGCCGACGCGCAGGACGCCATCGACGCCGCGCTGGCGGCGGCCCCCGCCTGGCGGGAGCTGCCCTTCGACGAGCGGGCCGCCGTCTTCCTGAAGGCGGCCGAGCTGCTGTCCGGGCCCTGGCGGGAGACGATCGCGGCCTCCACCATGCTGGGCCAGTCCAAGACGGTGCAGCAGGCGGAGATCGACGCGCCGTGCGAGCTGATCGACTTCTGGCGCTTCAATGTGCACTTCGCCCGCGAGATCCTGGCCGAGCAGCCGCTGGTGCAGCCCAAGGGGCAGTGGAACCGTCTGGACTTCCGCCCGCTGGAGGGCTTCGTCTACGCGATCACGCCCTTCAACTTCACCGCCATCGCGGGCAATCTGCCCACCGCCCCGGCACTGATGGGCAATGTGGTGGTGTGGAAGCCGTCGCCGACCCAGACCCACTCGGCGGTGCTGCTGATGGAACTGCTGGAGGAGGCCGGGCTGCCCCCGGGCGTCATCAACCTGGTGACCGGGGACGGCAAGGAGGTCTCGGAGGTGGCGCTGCCGCACCCGGACCTGGCCGGGGTGCACTTCACCGGCTCGACCGGCACCTTCCAGTACCTGTGGCGGGAGATCGGCACCCACATCGAGCGGTACAAGGGGTACCCGCGGATCGTGGGGGAGACCGGCGGCAAGGACTTCATCGTCGCCCACCCGACCGCCGACCCGGCGGCGCTGAAGACGGCGATCACCCGGGGCGCCTTCGAGTACCAGGGCCAGAAGTGTTCGGCGGCCTCCCGGGCGTACATCCCGCGCTCGCTGTGGGAGGGCGGGCTGCGTGACGCGCTGGCGGCGGAGACCGAGGGCCTGACGATGGGTGACCCGAGTGATCTGTCGAACTTCATGGCCGCCGTCATCGACGAGCGGGCCTTCGCCAAGAACAAGGCGGCGATCGAGCGGGCCAAGGCCGACCCGTCGTGCGAGATCGTGGCGGGCGGCACCTGTGACGACTCGGTCGGCTTCTTCGTGCGGCCCACGGTGCTCACCTGCTCCGACCCGGAGAACGAGGTGTTCACCACGGAGTACTTCGGCCCGATCGTCGCGGTGCACGTGTACGAGGACGACTCCTTCGACGCGATGCTGGAGCAGATGGAGTCGGTGGCCCCGTACGCGCTGACCGGCGCGGTGCTGGCCAGGGACCGGGCGGTGGCCGCCGCGGCGAGCGAGAAACTGCGGTTCGCGGCCGGCAACTTCTATCTGAACGACCGGCCCACCGGGTCGGTCGTGGGGCAGCAGCCGTTCGGCGGGGCCCGGGCCTCGGGCACCAATGACAAGGCCGGCTCGAAGTTCAACCTGCTGCGCTGGACCTCGCCGCGCTCGCTGAAGGAGACCCAGGTTCCGGCGACCGACTACCGCTACCCCCACATGGGCTGACCGGTCGGGAGCGGTCGGGAAACGATCGGCAACGGCCTCGGTGCGCACGGAAAGTGCGTGCCGGGGCCGTTCTCGTCTCACATACTAGGACGGTCGAGTATCTGGCGAGACATCACTGCTGAAGGCCGCTACTTTTGTAGAAGCCGACAGTGACGCTCCATCCAGCGTGCGGCGGTCGCGGCCAGGTGCAGCAGCGCGGGTGACCCCCGCCGCGCCGGCCCCACCCCCTGTGGCAGCCCTCGCCGTACCCCCACTCCCTGGAGCCGATCCGCCATGGACGACACGCTCACCGTGCCCGCAGCCGAGCAGACCGCGCGGCGCACCCCCCGCGTCCCGCGCACCTCCTCCTCCGTCGCCGTCCGCGACGACGCGTCCCGGCGGTTCGCCGCCGACGCGCTCCAGCGCGCCCTGGACCGCCGGGACAACGGCGGCGCCCCGGCCGCCGCCCACTGATCCCACCGGGGCGCGCGTTCCCCCCGGCCGCTGTCCGGATCGTGGACGCCGTACGTCCGCTCCCCGGACCCGACGTAAGGTCCCCTCCATGGCGCGCAGCATCGATCTCGCAGTGATCCCCGGCGACGGCATCGGCCCCGAGGTGGTGGCCCAGGGCCTCAAGGTCCTCGCGGCAGCCCTCCCCTCCGACGTCAAGCTGGAGACCACCACCTACGATCTGGGCGCCAAGCGCTGGCACGCCACCGGGGAGACCCTCCCCGACGCGGAACTGGAGCGGCTGCGCGGCCACGACGCCATCCTGCTCGGCGCCATCGGCGACCCGGGCGTCCCCTCCGGGGTGCTGGAGCGCGGCCTGCTGCTGAAGCTGCGCTTCGCGTTCGACCACTACGTGAACCTGCGCCCCTCCGTCCTGCTGCCGAACACCACGACCCCGCTGGCCGGGAACCCGGCCATCGACTTCCTCGTCGTGCGCGAGGGCACCGAGGGCCCGTACGTCGGCAACGGCGGCTCGATGCGCACCGGCACGCCCGCCGAGGTGGCCACCGAGGTCTCCATCAACACGGCCTACGGCGTCGAGCGCGTGGTCCGTGACGCCTTCGAGCGCGCCGCCGCCCGCCCGGCGAAGAAGCTGACCCTGGTCCACAAGAACAACGTCCTGGTGCACGCCGGCCACCTGTGGAAGAACACGGTGGACCGCGTCGCCCAGGAGTACCCGCAGGTCGCCACCGACTACCTGCACGTCGACGCCGCGACGATCTTCTTCGTCACGCAGCCCGAGCGCTTCGACGTCATCGTCACCGACAACCTCTTCGGCGACATCCTCACCGACCTCGCCGCCGCCATCACCGGCGGCATCGGGCTCGCCGCCTCCGGGAACATCAACCCCACCGGCGCCTTCCCCTCGATGTTCGAGCCGGTGCACGGCTCCGCGCCCGACATCGCGGGCACCGGCAAGGCGGACCCCACCGCCACCGTGCTCTCCGTCGCCCTGCTGCTGCGCCACCTCGGCCACGAGGAGCAAGCCGCCCGGATCGAGGCCGCCGTGACCGCCGACCTGGCGGAGCGCGACGGCACACCGCGTGACACCGACACCATCGGGGACGCCCTCGCGGTACGCGTAGCCGGTTCCGTAACCGGCTAGCCCGCGGCACCGCTCACGCCACACGCACCCCCACCGCCGCCGGGCACACATTCTGCCCGGCGGCTGGGCTTACCCGCCGCTGGGTGCCACCATCACCATCAGGACCGCCTCCCGTGCGCATGCCGAACCTCCCCGCGCGATAATCGGACGCGGGGCCGAACTGTCTCCCGATGCTCGGACTTCCTAGTACCGCGTTCATCGGGGGGACGGGCCGGCGGTCCGCCACATCACTCAGCGAAGGACGCGCTCACCATGACGACGCCGCCGATCGAATTCGACCTCAAGCCCTCCGCCGCGCCGCTGGCGGACGCGGAGCGCGAGGCCCTGCTCGCCGCTCCCGGCTTCGGCCGTTACTTCACCGACCACATGGTCACCATCAAGTGGAGCAAGGGCCGGGGCTGGTACGACGCGCAGCTCACCCCGTACGCGCCCTTCCAGCTCGACCCGGCGAACAAGACGCTGCACTACGGGCAGGCGATCTTCGAAGGGCTCAAGGCCTACCGGCAGCCCGACGGCTCCATCGGGGTCTTCCGCCCCGACGCCAACGCCCGCCGCTTCCAGGACTCGGCCCGCCGCATGGCGATGCCCGAACTGCCGGTGGACACCTTCATCAAGGCCATCGACCTGCTGCTGGCCCACGACAGCGCCTGGGTGCCCGCGCACGGCGGCGAGGAGTCGCTGTACCTGCGGCCCTTCCTGTTCGCCACCGAGTCCGGCCTGGGCATCAACGAGCCGGCCGGTGAATACCTCTTCGTGCTCATCGCCTCCCCGGCCGGCGCCTACTTCCCGCGCGGCGTCAAGCCGGTCTCGGTGTGGCTGTCCAAGGAGTACGTGCGCGCCGCCCCCGGCGGCACCGGCGCGGCGAAGTTCGCCGGGAACTACGCGGCCTCCTTCCTCGCCCAGGCGGAGGCCGTCGAGCACGGCTGCGACCAGGTGGTGTGGCTGGACGCGGTCGAACGCCGCTGGGTCGAGGAGATGGGCGGCATGAACCTGTACTTCGTGCGCGGCTCGGGCGAGGACGCCACCGTGGTCACCCCGGAGCTGACCGGCACCCTGCTGCCCGGCATCGTCCGTGACTCGCTGCTGACCATCGCCGCCGACCTCGGCTACACCACGGGCGAGACCAGGATCACCACCGAGGACTGGGAGCGCGACTGCGCGGACGGCTCGCTGACCGAGACCTTCGCCTGCGGCACCGCCGCGGTGATCACCCCGGTCGGCTCCGTGAAGTCCTCCGACGCCGCCTGGACGGTCGGCGACGGGCAGCCGGGCCCGGTCACCCTGCGGCTGCGTGAGGCGCTGCTGTCCGTCCAGCGGGGTCAGGCCCCCGACCCGCACGGCTGGATGCACCGGGTCGGCTGACCCCCCCGTACCCCCGCCGCGCCGGTACGGTGCGGGCCCCCGGCCCGTACCGCACCGGCGCGGTACGGGCCGGGGCCGGGCATGGGCATACCGCCCGACTATCGTCCGAATCGTGAGACGCACCCGTCGGTGCGGACATCCTGTGCCACACTGGCCACGTGCTCTCGTTCGCCATGATTATGGGTGACGAGCGCGCCGGTCCGCAGTGATCGCCGCCCCACCCCACCCCGGGTGACGCGGCCACCGTGCCTCGACCCGCGCGCAGACCTCTCGCATCCGCGAGGGGTTTTTTCGTTTTCCGGCCCCACCACGGCCGGACGGGAGCAGGGCAGTGGAGCCGACCACAACCGCACCCTCCGCAGGAGCCAGCCACCATGACCGCACCGGACACCTCCGCCGCACCCGATGACGGCTTCCACGTCTTCGACACCACCCTGCGCGACGGCGCCCAGCGCGAAGGAATCAACCTGACCGTCGCCGACAAGCTGGCCATCGCCCGGCACCTCGACGACTTCGGCGTCGGCTTCATCGAGGGCGGCTGGCCCGGCGCCAACCCCCGCGACACCGAGTTCTTCCGCCGCGCCCGCGAGCTGCCCTGGCGCCACGCCCAGCTGGTCGCCTTCGGCGCCACCCGCAAGGCGGGCACCACCGCCGCCGAGGACCCCCAGGTACGCGCCCTGCTGGACTCCGGCGCCCCCGTCATCACCCTGGTCGCCAAGTCCCACGACCGGCACGTGGAACTCGCCCTGCGCACCACCCCCGACGAGAACCTCGCCATGATCGCCGACACGGTGCGCCACCTGCGCGCCGCCGGCCGCCGGGTCTTCGTCGACTGCGAGCACTTCTTCGACGGCTACGGCGACAACCCCGGCTACGCCCTGGAGGTCGTGCGCACCGCCGCCACGGCCGGCGCCGACGTCGTCATCCTGTGCGACACCAACGGCGGCATGCTCCCCGCCCAGGTGCAGGCCACCGTCCGCACCGTCGTCGCCGACACCGGCGCCCGCATCGGTATCCACGCCCAGGACGACACCGGCTGCGCCGTCGCCAACACCCTGGCCGCCGTGGACGCCGGCGCCACACACGTCCAGTGCACCGCCAACGGCTACGGCGAACGTGTCGGCAACGCCAACCTCTTCCCGGTGGTCGCCGCCCTGGAGCTGAAGTACGGCAAGCGGGTGCTGCCGCCCGGCGCGCTCCAGGAGATGACCCGCATCTCGCACGCCATCGCCGAGGTTGTCAACCTCACCCCCAGCACCCACCAGCCGTACGTGGGCCTGTCCGCCTTCGCCCACAAGGCGGGCCTGCACGCCTCCGCGATCAAGGTGGACCCCGACCTCTACCAGCACATCGACCCGGAGCTGGTCGGCAACTCCATGCGGATGCTCGTCTCCGACATGGCGGGCCGCGCCTCCATCGAGCTCAAGGGCCGCGAACTGGGCTACGACCTGGAGGGCGACCGCGAGCTGGTGGGCCGGATCGTCGCCCGGGTCAAGGAGCAGGAGCTCAAGGGCTACACGTACGAGGCCGCCGACGCCTCCTTCGAGCTGCTGCTGCGCGACGAGGTCACCGGCCGCGCCTCCCGCTTCTTCCGGCTGGAGTCCTGGCGCGCCATCACCGACCAGCGCCCGGACGGCACCGTCGACAACGAGGCCACCGTCAAGCTGTGGGCCAAGGGCGAGCGGGTGGTCGCCACCGGCGAGGGCAACGGGCCCGTCAACGCCCTGGACCGCGCGCTGCGCGGCGGCCTGGAACGTACCTTCCCCGAGCTGGCCAGGCTCCAGCTGGTGGACTACAAGGTCCGTATCCTGGCCGGGCGCTCCGGCACCCACTCCACCACCCGGGTGCTCATCACCACCGGGGACGGCACGAGCGAGTGGTCCACGGTGGGGGTGGCGGACAACGTCATCGCCGCCTCGTGGCAGGCGCTGGAGGATGCCTACACGTACGGTCTGCTGCGGGCCGGGCTGCGGCCGACGGACTGAGCCGGGCCGGGGGGAGCGAGCGGAATTATAGGATTCCTCTAGTTCCCCCCGGGTCTACTGTGTTACTTCGCTGCACCTTTACCTCGTAACCCGGTGGTTCTGTACAGGACGACCACGAAATGGCGGCGGAGACTGTACGGATCTGACGAGAGCGTTCGCTCCTGGCGTTTCATAGGGTCTATACATGACCGATGAGTCCCTGACGACCGTGGCCGCCCCCGACGCGCGGGGGCGCGTTGCGGAGCTGCGCGCCATCCGCGAAGAGATCGGCCGCGGTCCCAGTGAGAAGGCGACCGCGGCCCAGCACGCCAAGGGCAAGCTGACCGCCCGGGAGCGGATCGAGCTGCTGCTGGACGAAGGCTCCTTCCAGGAGGTCGAAGGGCTGCGCCGGCACCGTGCCACCGGCTTCGGCCTGGAGACCAAGCGCCCCTACACCGACGGTGTGATCACCGGCTGGGGCACCGTGCACGGCCGTACCGTCTTTGTCTACGCGCACGATTTCCGGATCTTCGGCGGGGCGCTGGGAGAGGCCCACGCCCAGAAGATCCACAAGATCATGGACATGGCCATCGCGGCCGGTGCCCCGCTGGTCTCCCTCAACGACGGTGCGGGCGCCCGCATCCAGGAGGGCGTCTCGGCGCTGGCCGGCTACGGCGGGATCTTCCAGCGCAACACCAAGGCGTCCGGCGTCATCCCGCAGATCTCCGTCATGCTCGGCCCCTGCGCGGGCGGCGCCGCCTACAGCCCGGCCCTGACCGACTTCGTGTTCATGGTCCGCGAGACCTCGCAGATGTTCATCACCGGCCCCGACGTGGTCAAGGCCGTCACCGGCGAGGAGATCACCCAGAACGGTCTTGGCGGCGCCGATGTGCACGCCGAGACCTCCGGGGTGGCGCACTTCGCCTACGACGACGAGGAGTCGTGCCTGGAGGAGGTGCGCTTCCTGCTGTCGCTGCTGCCCTCCAACAACCGCGAGAACCCGCCCACCGCCGAGACCGAGGACCCGGCCGACCGCTCCGGCGACGCGCTGCTGGACCTGGTCCCGGCGGACGGCAACCGCCCGTACGACATGCGCGCCGTCATCGAGGAACTCGTCGACGACGGGGAGTTCCTCGAGGTCCACGAGCGCTGGGCCACCAACATCATCTGCGCGCTGGGCCGGCTCGGCGGCCAGGTGGTCGGCATCGTGGCCAACCAGCCGCAGTCGCTCGCCGGGGTGCTGGACATCCACGCCTCCGAGAAGGCCGCCCGCTTCGTCCAGCTGTGCGACGCCTTCAACATCCCGATCGTCACCCTGCTCGACGTCCCCGGCTTCCTGCCCGGCGTGGACCAGGAGCACGGCGGCATCATCCGGCACGGCGCCAAGCTGCTGTACGCCTACTGCAACGCGACCGTGCCGCGGATCTCCGTGGTGCTGCGCAAGGCGTACGGCGGTGCCTACATCGTGATGGACTCCCAGACCATCGGTGCCGACCTCACCTACGCCTGGCCGACCAACGAGATCGCGGTCATGGGCGCGGAGGGCGCGGCCAATGTGATCTTCCGCCGCCAGATCGCCGCCGCCGAGGACCCCGAGGCCACCCGGGCGCGGCTGGTGAAGGAGTACAAGACCGAGCTGATGCACCCGTACTACGCGGCCGAGCGCGGTCTGGTGCACGACGTGATCGACCCCGCCGAGACCCGCGCGGTGCTGATCCAGTCCCTGGCGATGCTGCGCACCAAGCACGCCGACCTGCCGTCCCGCAAGCACGGCAACCCGCCCCAGTGACGTCAGTGACGACCGAGGAGACACCGCAGATGAGCACGGAGACGGACACCAAGCTGGTCCGCGTGGAGAAGGGCGCCGCCAGCGACGAGGAACTGGCGGCGGTGACCGCGCTGCTGATCGCCCGGGCGGCCCAGAGCCCGTCGGCCGGTGCCGGGCACGCGGCCGGTGGCCGCAGCACGGCCGGCTGGCGCCGGCTGGAGCGCACCCCGGGCTTCCGGGCGCCGCACAGCTGGCAGGGCTGACCGCGCGGGGCGGGCGGCGGCAGCCGGCCGTGCGGCCGTACGCCGCCCGTGCTGCCGCGGGTACGTCACAGGGCGGGCCGGACACCGATGCACGGTGTCCGGCCCGCCCTGCTGTGTGCGGCGTAGGGGGTGACCGGGCGTCAGCTCGCGTCCGGCAGCTTCATCAGGATGGTGCGGCGCGGGTTGGCGGTCTGCCCCGGCAGTTCCTCCGAGAGCGTGTACGTGACCGGGGCCGGTGCCAGTTCCTGCGCGTCCCGCAGATGTGCGAGGGTGGTGCGCCGGGGGTTGGCGGTGGAGCGGACGCTCAGGGTGCTCTTCACGGAGGATCTGCCTTAGGTAGAGCTGCTGCTTGTAAAGCCTGACACTAGGTGCCGTATACCCCGCGAGCGTTCCTTATCGGCCAGCACCCTCATGTGATTTTCCTCACGAGCGGCGGGGCAAAAGCCGCATAGGGGACGGGAATCTGACGGTATGAAAGGGGGACATGGCGGATGAAACCGTATGTAGTACCTCGGTTGGCGCACCCTCTGGTGTATCGATTCGATGGCGATGGTGTGGAGAAAAGTCCGCTATGCCTGCTCCCCGCTTCCACGGCAGGTAGTGAGGCGCGTGCGGAGCGTCATACATGTCACGGGACCATTCCGGGCCCTTGTTGGAGATCGGCCACTGTGCTGGAATTCCACGGACCGCCGCGTGACACGAGCTCATGTGCAGGGCGCGCCCCAAGCGTCACGTGCTGGCTGAACACCGGACACGCCGGTTACCGACGACGACGACCGCCGGGGGGTCGTATGCCCCTGGCTCGATACCGTCACGCCGCATCGCGGCGCGACGCCTGGTCCAGAGGTTGCGACGCATAGTGCAGGGACGTTTCAAGAGGGAAGGCAGCGCTGCGGGAGAACCGGAGCAGGGTGGTGCCACGCAGCGTGGCTCCTCCGGCGGACCTGCCTCCAGCGGCGACCCGGCGCGGAACGCGCCCGGTTCCGGGGAGGCCCCGGCCGACCGGAGTACCGCCCAGAACGACCCCACGGCCGCTGCCGAGGCGAGACCCAGCCGGGCGGGTTCCCGGCTGGCGCTGCGCAACTGGCGCATCAGCACCCGACTGGTCTCCCTGATCGCTCTCCCCGTGATGGCCGCCACCGTGCTGGGCGGCCTGCGTATCCAGTCCTCGATGGACGACATCGAGCAGCTGGACACGATGCAGCTGCTCACGGACATGACCCAGCAGGCGACCCTGCTGGCCGCCGCCCTCCAGGAGGAGCGCGACCGCTCGGCCGGCCCGCTGGTGGCGGGCATGAGCGCCAAGAGCGACGAGATCGCGACCGCCCGGGAGCGGACGGACGACGCGCGGGGCGCGTTCAGTGACGCCACCAACGCGATCACGGCCGACGACGACGTCATGCGAGGGGTCCAGGCCACCGTCCTGGACATCAGCCGGCAGCTGACCGGCATCAAGGAGATCCGGGACGAGGCGTACGCCGACCCGGACTACGTCTCGCAGACGATCATGCGCTACAACGACCTGATCGAGGCGCTGCTCTCGCTCTCGCAGGACATGGCGCAGGCCACCAGCAACAGCGAGATGATCCGCTCCACCCGCGCCCTGGCCACCTTCTCGGCGGCCAAGGAACACGCCTCCATCCAGCGCGCCGTCATCACCGCGGGCCTCGCCCGCGGCGAACGCGACGGCGACGAGATGGGCCTGTCACCCAGTGACTGGCGGTACGGCAAGACCCACGCGGCCAGTGAGGCGGCCTCGCTCAACAGCTTCACCCAGATCTACGGCAACGACCTCGGCGCCAGCGGCCTGCTCGACCCCCTCGAGGGCGGCATCGTCAACGTCGTCTCGGCCGACACCTACCGCGACATGGTCTTCGCGTCGCTGGACGGCATCCAGCGCCAGGACCGCTCCTACCGTGACTGGTTCGACCAGGACCGCACCAAGATCGACGCGATGAACGCGATCGAGCGGACCCTGATCACCGAGATGGAGGAGCAGGCCCGCGACCTGCGCGACGAGGCCCAGCAGGAGGCCATCCTCAACGGCGCCATCGTGGTGCTGGTGCTCGGCATCTCCCTGGTCGGTGCCTTCGTGGTGGCCCGCTCCATGGTCCGCTCGCTGCGCCGCCTCCAGGACACGGCCCAGGAGGTCGCCCACAAGCGACTGCCCGAGGTCGTGCGCCAGATGTCCGAGGCGGAGCCCGAGGACGTCGACACCTCCGTGCAGTCGGTCGGTGTGCACACCCGGGACGAGATCGGCCGGGTGGCCGAGGCGTTCGACGACGTGCACCGCGAAGCCGTCCGGCTGGCCGGTGAACAGGCCCTGCTGCGGGGGAACGTCAACGCGATGTTCACCAACCTCTCGCGGCGCAGCCAGGGCCTCATCCAGCGTCAGCTGTCGCTCATCTCCGAACTGGAGTCCCGCGAGGCCGACCCCGACCAGCTGTCCTCGCTGTTCAAACTCGACCACCTCGCCACCCGCATGCGCCGCAACGGCGAGAACCTGCTGGTTCTCGCCGGTGAGGAGCCGGGCCGCCGCTGGACGCGGCCGGTGCCGCTGGTGGACGTGCTGCGCGCCGCGGCCTCCGAGGTGGAGCAGTACGAGCGCATCGAGCTGAGCGCCGTACCGAAGACGGACGTGGCCGGCCGGGTCGTCAACGACCTCGTGCACCTGCTCGCCGAGCTGCTGGAGAACGCCACTTCCTTCTCCTCGCCGCAGACCAAGGTCAAGGTCACCGGTCACGCGCTGCCCGACGGCCGGGTGCTCGTGGAGATCCACGACACCGGCATCGGACTCTCCCCCGAGGACCTGGCCGAGATCAACGACCGGCTGGCCAACCCGCCCACCGTCGATGTCTCCGTCTCGCGCCGGATGGGCCTGTTCGTGGTCGGCCGCCTGTCCCTGCGGCACGGCATCCGCATCCAGCTGCGTCCCTCCGACTCGGGCGGCACCACCGCGCTGGTGATGCTGCCGGCCGAGGTGGCCCAGGGCGCCGGGCGCGGTCCGCGTCCGGGGCAGGGCGGCGCGGGCATGCCGGGAAGCGGCATGCCGGGCGGCGCCGCCGGTGCGCCCGCCGCGGCACCTCCCACCACCACCGTGCAGCGGGAGACCTCGCCCGGACGTCCCGGCGGGCCGCAGACCCCCGGTGGTCGCGGGCGCGGGCTGGCGAACCTGGGCAAGGGCCCCTCCGCCTCGCGCGGCCAGGTGTCCGGCGGCCAGGAACGCCCCGCGCTGCCGCCCCGGCCCGGCAACACCTCCTTCCCCACCACCGGTTCCGGCTCCCCGGCGGCCCCGGCGAACCCGGCCGCGTCCGAGCCGGGGCGTGACCCGCTGACCGGCGCTCCCGGCGACGGCGCGCCCGACCGCTCGGGCCGGCCGAGCTGGGCCAGCCGGGTCGAGGACAGCGGCCGAATACCCGTGGTCGGCGACCCGGGTGAGGGACCGCGCGGGCACGAGGAGCCGGACACCGGCGAGTACGCCCGCCCCGGTTTCACCGGCGCGAGCGGCCCCGCGCCGCGCCCGGCCGCTCCTTCCGGCGGCTCCCAGCAGTTCGACGCCTTCGGCGACACCGGCGAGTTCCGCTCGCCCACCGCCCAGGGCCCCGGTTCGGGCCGCCCCGGCGCGGGATACCCCGCCGATACGGCCGAGTTCCCCGCGGTGGGCGGCCAGGACTTCGGTGCGGGCCGGCCCGGTGCCGGCCGGCAGGGCCCCGGTGACTACCCGGGCACCGGCGAGTTCCCGGCGATCGGCCAGAACCAGGGCCAGGGTCACAGCCAGGGCCAGGGCCAGGGCCGACAGGAGGCCGGCTCCGGCGGCTACCCGTCCGGCCCCGCTGACACCGGCGCCTTCCCCGCACTGGGGCAAGGACCCGACCAGGGCCGCCAGGGCTTCCCCGCCGACACCGGCGCCTTCCCCGTGGTGGGTCCCGGATCCGGCGGCTACCCGGACGGGACCGGGGAGTTCCCGGCCCTGGGCCAGGACCAGGGCCCCGCGGGATACCCCGCCGACACCGGCGCCTTCCCCGCCTTCGGCACGCAGGCGCCCAGCGCCCGGCCCGAGCGGTACGAGCCGCAGCAGCCGGCGCAGCCGGCCGCGTTCACCGACCCGCTGCCCACCGGTGGCCCCGCGACCTCGGAACGCACTCCGATCTTCGAGGAGATGGAGTCCACCTGGTTCGGGACCCGGCGGGTGGCACCTCCGGCGCCCGCGGCCCCCGCGGCGCCCGCCGCGCCGGAACCGGCCGCGGGCCCCGCGCCCGCCACCGGATCGGGGCTGCCGGTACGCGGCCAGAGCACGCCGCGTACCGAACCGGAAGCCGCACCGGGCGGCGGTGGCTTCGGCGCCGCGCCGCGCGACGACTTCCCCCGTACCGAACCGGCCGCCGCGACGCCGGGCGCCTCGCCCAACTGGCGGCCCTCACCCAACGACGAGCTCGGGCGTCAGGCCGGGCAACTGCGTCAGCCGAGCGCCGGCGGGGTGACCACCTCGGGTCTGCCCCGGCGGGTGCCGCGCGCCAATCTGGTGGCGGGCGCCGCTCAGCAGTCGCAGCAGCAGGCCGCCCCGACCGGCCCGCAGGTCTCCCGCGCACCGGACGCAGTCCGGGGCCGGCTGACCAATCTCCGCCGGGGAATTCAGCAGGGGCGCCAGGCCAATTCCACGGCCGGCCGGACCGATCGGGGCTCCGGCCCCAGATACCAGTAGGAGCGTTAGTGTGAGCCCGATGAGCCAGGCGGCGCAGAACCTGAACTGGTTGATCACCAACTTTGTGGAGAACACTCCTGGGGTGTCGCATACGGTGGTGGTGTCGGCTGACGGTCTTCTGCTGGCGTTGTCCGAGGGTTTTCCCCGGGATCGTGCGGATCAGTTGGCTGCGGTGGCGTCGGGGTTGACGTCGTTGACGGCTGGTGCGTCGCGGATCTTCGAGGGTGGTGCGGTGAATCAGACGGTGGTGGAGATGGAGCGTGGTTTCCTCTTCATCATGTCGATCTCGGATGGTTCGTCGTTGGCGGTGCTGGCGCATCCGGATGCCGATATCGGTCTGGTGGGGTATGAGATGGCCCTTCTCGTCGACCGCGCCGGTACCGTACTGACCCCCGCGCTCCGGGCCGAATTGCAGGGCAACCTGCTCAACTGATTCCCAGCTCCCCCCGCATGAGCACCACCACCCGCATGACCGACCTCATGTCCCGCTCGGAGGAGCCATGAATACGCCACCCTCGCAGGGCGCCTACGGCGCAGGCCATCAGCCCTACGGTCACCATGACGACAGCGATCAGCCGCTGGTGCGTCCGTACGCCATGACGGGTGGCCGGACCAGGCCGCGTTATCAGCTGGCGATCGAGGCGCTGGTGTCCACCAGCGCCGAACCGATGCAGCTCTCCGGGCTGTTGCCCGAGCACCAGCGGATCTGCCAGCTGTGCATGGAGGTCAAGTCGGTGGCCGAGGTCTCGGCCCTGCTCTCGATGCCGCTGGGTGTGGCGCGCATTCTGGTGGCCGATCTCGCGGAGGCCGGCCTCATCGCGATTCACCAGCCCGACCAGGGCGAATCGGGTGGTCAGCCTGATGTGACACTGCTCGAAAGGGTGCTCAGTGGACTTCGCAAGCTCTAGCGGTGCGGGCCGTTCGGCTCCTTCCCGTTCCACTACTTCTGCGAAGATTGTGGTCGCGGGTGGGTTTGGTGTGGGGAAGACCACGTTTGTCGGTGCCGTGTCGGAGATCAATCCGCTGCGTACCGAGGCCGTGATGACGTCCGCGTCCGCCGGTATTGATGATCTGACGCATACCGGTGGTAAGACGACCACGACGGTGGCGATGGACTTCGGTCGTATCACCTTGGATCAGGATCTGATTCTGTATCTCTTCGGTACGCCGGGGCAGGATCGTTTCTGGTTCATGTGGGACGACTTGGTGCGTGGTGCCATTGGTGCGGTGGTGCTGGTGGATACGCGTCGGTTGGCGGATTGTTTTCCGGCGGTGGATTACTTCGAGAACAGTGGTCTGCCGTTCGTGATCGCGTTGAACGGGTTCGACGGGCATCAGCCGTATTCTCCGGAGGAGGTGCGGGAGGCGTTGCAGATCGGTCCGGACGCTCCGATCATCGTGACGGACGCGCGGCATCGTGCGGAGGCGAAGTCGGCGTTGATCACTCTCGTCGAACACGCCCTCATGGCCCGCCTGGGCTGAGCCGGGCCCTCCGAAGGCCCGTGCCGCACTGTGGCATTGAACACGTCGTCTCCCCAAGTCGATCACGATTCCGCACACCTTGCGCGCATGGTCTGCACGGGCAGCGAGCGGGCTGCTCCAGGCCGTGCCCGGGTTTCGTGCGGCTATGTCGCTTCTTGCTCCACCGTGACCTGAATGTCCATCCCGCCCGGCGTCCGGATCCACCGGCCCGGGGGGATTGGAAAGTGCCCCCACAACGTGCTGGAATCCACAGCGACTCCGCAGTCGTGGCGGCCATCCGGACGGTGTGCCGATGCCGAGAGGTGAGAGGCCAGTGAGGCGCAGCAGAGCGACGCCCCCGTTTCCGAATCCGCCGGACGCCCCGGGCATGTCAGGGCGCGGCAACTTCACGCCGCCCACCGCCGGCGCACCCTCCGGCGGGGGAGAGGCGCCCGAGCAGGGCGAGGGCGGGGAGCCCGGCCGCGGCGGCAGCCGCTTCGCGCCCCGCAACTGGCGGGTGGCCACGCGGCTGAACGCCATCCTGCTCATCCCCGCGCTGCTCGCCCTGATCTTCGGCGGCCTGCGTGTCTACGACGCCTATGACACCTGGCAGGAGGCCGACGCCGCCGAGCGCACCGCCGAGCTCGTGCGCGCCGCCGGTGCCTACGCCCACGCCCTCATCGACGAGCGCGACGCGACCGCCCGCCCGCTGCTGGAGGGCCGCCCCGACGATCCGGTCATCGAACGGGCGCGCCGGCTCACCGATGAGGCGGCGGCGGAGTTCCGGGCCCTGGTCCAGGACGCCCCGCGCACGGAGAGCCTCCAGCGCCGCCTCGCCCTGGTGGAGGCCACCGAGCCGACACTGCCGGCCCTGCGCTCGGCCGCGTACGGCGAGGACCTGCCCGGCGTGGAGACGGAGGAGGGGTACATCGCCGTCCAGCACCCCCTGATGTCCTTCGCCAACGAACTGGGTCTTGGCACCGGCAACATCACCTCCTACGGCCGCACCGTCTACGCCATCTCCCTGGCCAAGTCGGCCAGCTCGCTCCAGCGCGCCATCGGCACCCATCTGCTGGTCGACCCCGGCCCCGGCGCCGCGCAGACCCAGCGCCAGCTCACCGCCTTCAGCAGCTACGCCTACCTGGAGAACATCGCCCGCAACGAGTACTCCGCGGCCGGCACCGAGGCGGACGCCGCCCGGCTGACCGAGGTCCTCACCCAGAGCGGCGCGGGAACCGACTCCGAGCTGCAGCGGATGGTCGCGCTCCTCGCCTCCGGCGCGGACGAGTCCGAGCTGGAGGCGGCCGAACTGACCCCGCAGAACTGGTACGCCGCCTCCACCGACCGGTTCGACGCCTACCACACCATCGAGCGCGAGCTGGTGGACACGGCCGTCGGCGAGGCCCGCGACATCGCCTCCACCGCCCGCCGCGACATGATCATCAGCGCCGGCGTCGTGGTGACCGCCCTGCTGCTGGCCTTCGTCATCGCCATGCTGATGGCCCGTTCCATGAGCCGTTCCATGACCCAGCTGCGCTCCGCCGCGCTGAACGTCGCCGAGGACCGGCTGCCCGCCCTGGTCGAACAGCTCTCGCGCACCCAGCCCGGCTCCGTGGACACCCGCGTCGAGCCGCTGCCGATCAGCAGCCGCGACGAGATCGGCGAGGTGTCGCGGGCGTTCGACCACGTGCACCGCGAAGCGGTGCGGCTGGCCGCCGAGCAGGCCCTGCTGCGCGGCAACGTGAACGCGATCTTCACCAACCTCTCCACCCGCAACCAGGGACTGATCGAGCGCCAGCTGGGCCTGATCGGCGAGCTGGAGTCCCGGGAGGCCGACCCGGAGCAGCTGGAGCACCTTTTCAAGCTGGACCACCTGGCCACCCGGATGCGGCGCAACGGCGAGAACCTGCTGGTACTGGCGGGGGAGGAGCCGGGCCGCCGGCTGACCGAGCCGGTGCCGCTGGTGGATGTGCTGCGGGCCGCGGCCTCCGAGGTCGAGTCGTACGCCAGGGTCGACATGTCCGGTGTCCCGGCGAACGACATCCACGGGGCGGTCGTCACCGACCTGGTGCACCTGCTGGCGGAGCTGCTGGAGAACGCCATCACCTTCTCCTCGCCGCAGACCAAGGTGCGGGTGACAGCAACCCGATTGCCCGACGGTCGTATCATGATCGAAATCCATGACAAGGGTATCGGTCTGACCCCGGAGGACTTCGCGGAGATCAACAAGCGACTGGCCGATCCGCCCTCCGTGGACGCGTCGGTCTCCCAGCGCATGGGCCTGTTCGTCGTCGGCCGGCTGGCCGAGCGGCACGGCATCCGCGTCCAGCTACGCCCTTCGGGGGAACGCTCGGGCACCACTTCCCTGGTGATGCTCCCCGAGTCGGTCACCCGGGGCGGGGGCGCCGAACCAGCCGTGGCGGGTGAGGAATTCACCGTTTCCCGGATCGTTACACCGGCACAGGACGCCCACATCACCGAGGCGCAGCGGCAGGCAGGTCTGCGGACCGCCGCCGAGCTGGGCTTTGACGACTCGCGGTACGGGACGCCCGCCGTCGCGCCCGTACCGGCACAACCGGCCCTGCCCCAACTCCCGCAAACCGGTACACAGGCCCCGTACGATCGTGGGTACGAAGGTGGGTACGAGACCCCCCGGACGCCCCCCGTCGAACCGGCGTACGATCAACTCTCGGCGCAGGGAGAGCAGTTCACGGGCTATCCGGCGCCCACAGAATCTCCGCAGGATGGTCCCGCGGGCCCCGGGCAGAGCGTAGGCTTCACTGCACCGGAGCCGGGTACGGCGGAATTCCGTGGTACGACCGGGGCGGGACTGCCTCGTCGCACACCGCCGGGATCGCAGCGGCACGACCACGCCGAAGCGGCTCCGGCGCCGACACCGGCATCCGGGGAGGCGCAGTGGGACCGTGGACCACGCCGCGAGGCGCGGCCCGGTGGCACCACCTCCGCCGGACTTCCCAAGCGGGTGCCCCGGGCGAATCTGACCGAGCACTCGCCGGCGGAGCCGGGGGCGGCCGAGGGGCCGCAGGTGTCCCGTGATCCGGAAGATGTCCGCGGCAGGCTCAGCAACCTGCACCGCGGTGTACGACAGGGCCGGGGCGGCAGTGACCGCACCGGCCGGAACGAACCGCAGGGCCCCGGCCCTGGTAACACATACGATCAGGAGCGTTAGTGTGAGCCCGATGAGCCAGGCGGCGCAGAACCTGAACTGGTTGATCACCAACTTTGTGGAGAACACTCCTGGGGTGTCGCATACGGTGGTGGTGTCGGCTGACGGTCTTCTGCTGGCGTTGTCCGAGGGTTTTCCCCGGGATCGTGCGGATCAGTTGGCTGCGGTGGCGTCGGGGTTGACGTCGTTGACGGCTGGTGCGTCGCGGATCTTCGAGGGTGGTGCGGTGAATCAGACGGTGGTGGAGATGGAGCGTGGTTTCCTCTTCATCATGTCGATCTCGGATGGTTCGTCGTTGGCGGTGCTGGCGCATCCGGATGCCGATATCGGTCTGGTGGGGTATGAGATGGCCCTTCTCGTCGACCGCGCCGGTACCGTACTGACGCCGGATCTGCGTGCCGAGCTCCAGGGCAGCCTGCTCAAGTAGCGGGCTGCTTGTGCGGATTGGGCCCGCGCACCATAAGGTGCGGGGGTGATGGCGAAGCGGTGAGCGCGTTTCGCGCGGGTCGACGAAGGCAGTCGGAGGAGGACACGTGACAACGCCCCCAGGCGGACAGTACGGCAACGACTTTCCGGCGCAGCCGCACAGCGGCGGGCAGTCCGGACGGTTCAACTTCCCCTCGGCGCCCAGCGGCGGTCACCGGCGCGCCGCGCCGGACCATCGCCCGGCGCCGGACCAGCGTGCCGAGGCGGCGCCCCCGCAGCGGCAGCCGCAGCCGCAGCCGCAGCCGCAGCCCGAACAGCCCAGGCGGCGCTCCTTCGACAGTGAGCCCCAGCCGCTGGTGCGTCCGTACGCCATGACGGGCGGCCGGACCAGGCCGCGTTATCAGCTGGCGATCGAGGCGCTGGTGTCCACCAGCGCCGACCCCGCCCAGCTCGGCGGCCAGCTTCCCGAGCACCAGCGGATCTGCCAGCTGTGCTACGAGGTCAAGTCCGTCGCCGAAGTCTCCGCCCTCCTCTCCATTCCTCTCGGTGTCACCCGGATTCTGGTGGCCGATCTGGCTGAGGCTGGGCTTGTCGCGATTCACCAGCCGGGCCATGAGGGGGAGCCCGGCGGTCAGCCTGATGTGACACTGCTCGAAAGGGTGCTCAGTGGACTTCGCAAGCTCTAGCGGTGCGGGCCGTTCGGCTCCTTCCCGTTCCACTACTTCTGCGAAGATTGTGGTCGCGGGTGGGTTTGGTGTGGGGAAGACCACGTTTGTCGGTGCCGTGTCGGAGATCAATCCGCTGCGTACCGAGGCCGTGATGACGTCCGCGTCCGCCGGTATTGATGATCTGACGCACACCGGTGGCAAGACGACCACGACGGTGGCGATGGACTTCGGTCGTATCACCTTGGATCAGGATCTGATTCTGTATCTCTTCGGTACGCCGGGGCAGGATCGTTTCTGGTTCATGTGGGACGACTTGGTGCGTGGTGCCATTGGTGCGGTGGTGCTGGTGGATACGCGTCGATTGGCGGATTGTTTTCCTGCGGTGGATTACTTCGAGAACAGTGGTCTGCCGTTCGTGATCGCGTTGAACGGGTTCGACGGACATCAGCCGTATTCTCCGGAGGAGGTGCGGGAGGCGTTGCAGATCGGTCCGGACGCTCCGATCATCGTGACGGACGCGCGGCATCGTGCGGAGGCGAAGTCGGCGTTGATCACTCTCGTCGAACACGCCCTCATGGCCCGCCTGCGCTGAACCCCGCGCTCACTCACTGCCACGCCCGGTGGTCTCCCCGTGCTGGGGAGACACCGCCGCGTGGCGGTTGGCTAGTCTGAGGACAAAGATCCCAGCAGCCAGTGAAGGGCAACGCAGCCGTGCGCATCGCCAGATTCTCCATCGACGGCACCGTCGGGTTCGGTGTGGTGGAGGGGGAGCCCACCGACGAGGACGGGCTCGTACTCGACATCATCAAGGGCCACCCCTTCGCCGAATTCGAGCGCTCGGGCCACCGGGTTCCGCTCAAGGCGGTCCGGCTGCTGCCGCCCGTACTCCCCAGCAAGGTCGTCGCGATCGGCCGCAACTACGCCGAGCACGCCCGTGAGCTGGGCAACGAGGTCCCGGACGTCCCGGTCGCCTTCTTCAAGCCCTCCACCTCGGTGATCGGCGACGGCGACGCCATCCGGTACCCCTCGATCTCCCGGAACGTCCATCACGAGGCCGAACTGGCCGTGGTCATCGGCCGGATGTGCCGTGACGTGCCGCGCGAACGCGCCAAGGACGTCATCCTCGGCTACACCTGCGCCAACGACGTGACCGCGCGCGACGTCCAGGACCGCGAGAAGCAGTGGGCGCGGGCCAAGGGCTTCGACACCTCCTGCCCGCTCGGCCCCTGGATCGAGACGGATCTGGACCCGGCCGACCTCGCCATCATGTGCACCGTGAACGGCGAACAGCGGCAGCTCGGCCGCACCAGCGAGATGGTCCGTACCGTGGAGGACCTGATCGTGCACATCACCGAGTCGATGACGCTGCTCCCGCAGGACGTCATCCTCACCGGCACCCCGGCCGGCGTCGGCCCGCTGCACGCCGGCGACGAGGTCGCCGTCTCCATCGAAGGCATCGGCACTCTCACCAACAAGGTCGTCAAGGCGTGACTAGTCCCACCACCCCCTCCGTCCGTGTGCGCTTCTGCCCCTCCCCGACGGGCAACCCCCATGTGGGCCTGGTGCGCACCGCCCTGTTCAACTGGGCCTTCGCCCGCCACCACGGCGGCACCATGGTCTTCCGCATCGAGGACACCGACGCGGCCCGTGACTCCGAGGAGTCCTACACGGCGCTGCTGGACTCCCTGCGCTGGCTGGGTCTCGACTGGGACGAGGGCCCCGAAGTGGGCGGCCCGCACGCCCCGTACCGGCAGTCGCAGCGGATGGACCTGTACGCGGATGTCGCGCGCCGGCTGTGCGAGGCGGGGCGGGCGTACCCCTGCTACTGCACCACCGCCGAGCTCGACGAGCGCCGCGAGGCCGCCCGGTCCGCCGGGAAGCACTCCGGGTACGACGGGCACTGCCGCGACCTGAGCGCGGAGCGGGTCGCCGCCTACGAGGCCGAGGGCCGGACCCCGATCATCCGCTTCCGGATGCCGGACGAGCGGATCACCTTCACCGACCTGGTGCGCGGCGAGCTGACCTTCGCGCCCGAGCACGTCTCGGACTACGGCATTGTGCGCGCCAACGGCGCCCCGCTGTACACCCTGGTCAACCCGGTGGACGACGCGCTCATGGAGATCACCCACGTGCTGCGCGGCGAGGACCTGCTGTCCTCGACGCCGCGGCAGATCGCGCTGTACGCGGCGCTGGCCGAGATCGGCGTCGGCTCCGGGCACACCCCCACGTTCGGGCATCTGCCGTACGTCATGGGGGAGGGCAACAAGAAGCTCTCCAAGCGCGACCCGGAGTCCTCGCTCAACCTGTACCGCGAGCGCGGGTTCCTGCCCGAGGGCCTGCTGAACTACCTCTCCCTGCTGGGCTGGTCGATCGCCGAGGACCGGGACATCTTCAGCGTCCAGGAGATGGTGGAGGCCTTCGAGATCGGAGACGTCAACGCCAACCCGGCGCGCTTCGACCTGAAGAAGGCCGAGGCGATCAACGCGGTGCACCTGCGCGAGCTGCCGCAGGCCGCGTTCGTCGAGGCGTGCGCGCCGTGGCTGGCGGCGCCGTACGCGCCGTGGAAGCCCGAGGCGTTCGACCGTGCGGCGTTCGAGGAGCTGGCGCCGCTGGCGCAGACCCGGCTGACGGTGCTCTCCGACATCACGGCCAATGTCGACTTCCTGTTCCTGGACGCCCCGGTGGAGGACGAGAAGTCCTGGCAGAAGGCGATGAAGCCGGGCGCGGAGCAGGTGCTCGCCGCGGCTCGGGACCGGCTGGCGGAGGCCGACTGGAGCTCGGCCGAGTCGCTGAAGGAGGCCGTGCAGACGGCCGGTGAGGCGCACGGGCTGAAGCTGGGCAAGGCGCAGGCGCCGGTTCGGGTGGCGGTCACCGGCCGGACGGTCGGGCTGCCGCTGTTCGAGTCGCTGGTGGTGCTGGGGCGCGAGCGCACGCTGGCGCGCGTCGAGGCGGCGCTGGTCAAGCTCGCCGGCTGAGCGCGGGCTGAGTACGGGCAAGGGCGGTCGGGCCCCGTCGCGGTGTGAGCCGCGGCGGGGCCCGCGCGTGTGCGGCGGCGTGTCCGTCCGCCGCGGTGAGCCGACTCTTCAAAATGCGACATATCGGGTGATGCCGTAGCGTTTTGCCTCGTCAGTATCGCTGACATGGCAACGCACCCGATATGAGGAGGCAATGCATGCTCGCGCAGAAGACACTCCCGCTCGTCGCCGACCCCGCCGAGGCCGCAGCCGCCCAGGCGCTGATGACCGAACCGGAGGCGCCGCTGAGCGACGCCCCGCTGTACTCGCCGGAGGCGGCCGGGTTCCTCCTGCTTCTCCTGCTGCTCTCGCCGAAGACTCCCATGGAGCCGGGCGACAAGTGAGCCGGATGCCGGCGCACGGCGGCCGGAGGGAGCACCCGTGACGACGGGACCCACCGAGCGCACCGCCCGTGCCACGTACACGGAGGCGACCGCCGCGCTGGCGAGCTGTGTCCTCGACGCCCTGCGGGGCGCCGGGGACACAGCCCCGCTCGCACGGTTCACCGAAACCGCGAGCGACCCCAAGGCGGCCCTGGCGGCCGTCCGCGTCCTGGGGGCCGACGTCCTCGCCCCGTACGCCCTCACCGGCGGCAGCCCGCACCCGCGCGACCTGGCCGTCATCAGCCAGGCCACCGCGGTCTTCCCCGCCCCCGTGCTCACCGCGCCGCCCCCCGAGGGCCCGATCGAGAACTGGGCCATCGCCTGGCGCGACTGGGCCACCGACCGGCTCATCGCCGCCCTCGGCGACGCGGCGGCCCAGGAGAGCCCGCGGCCGCCCACCGGTGAGATCCTCACCGACGCCACCGACTGGCCCCGCTGGGCCGCCGGTTGCGCCCGGCTGGCCCCGCTCACCCTGCCCGGCGTCGGCGGCCCCGTGCCGGCCGCCGTGCGCCGCCACCCCGTACCCCTGGCGCGCGCCACCACCCGCGCCCTGCTGCGCCGTGACTACCCCACCGCGGCCCGGCTGCTGCGCTGGCTGGCCGCCGCCCAGCGCGACGGGGTGACCCTCGCGCTGGAACCCGACCGGCTCACCGAGCACATCGCCCTGCACGCCGCCGGCGAGCCGCGCCTCGCCCTCGATCTGGCGGTGGCCCGGCTGCTGCTGGGGAGGACCGCATGACCACCGCCGTCACCCCGATCGCCCACCAGGTCGCCACCCGCGCCTTCGGCTGGCTCCTCGCGCACCGCGACCACGGCGCGCTGCCCGAGGGCACCACGGCCGACCTCGGGGACCCCAACAGCGTCTACAAGCCGCTGGGTGAGGCCGCCCTGGCCGGCTCCCTGGTGCTGCGCGAATCCGCCGCCGGCAGCGAGAGCATGCGCGCCGCACGCGAACTGCTCGACTTCGGCTGGCGGCAACTGCGCGAGGGCGACCTGCTGTACGAGCGGCAGCTGCGCCACGCGCTGCTCACCGACCCGCTGGAGATGTACGCCCACTTCGCGCGCGCCGGTTACCGCCACGACGGGATGGACGCCCTGCTGCGGCACAACGCGGCGCTGCGCTCGGTACGCGCCGCCGAGGTGGTGCCCAACCGCCGGCTGGCCATCGCCAACGCGGCGCGGATCGCCGGGCTCGACTACGGCTTCGACTGGGCGGCACTGACCCGCGCCACCTGGCTGGGCGCCACCCCCGAGCCGTGGGCCATCGACTGGATGACCGCCTACTCCATGACCCACACGGTCTTCCACCTCACCGACTGGGGCGCCCGCCCCGGGGACCTGCCGGAGGAGATCGCGAGCTACCTCACCACCTGGCTGCCGGTGTGGACGGACATCTGGCGCGAGGTCGCCCAGTGGGACCTGGTCGCCGAACTGATGATCGTCGGCTCCTGTCTGCCGGACCCGGTGTGCGACCCCGCCGACTGGGCGGCGCTGGCGGCCGTCCAGCACCCGGACGGTCTGGTGCCGCGCGACGGCGATCCGGTGAGCGAGGACCCGGCCCGGCGGTTCGCCGATCACCAGCACACCGCCGTGGTCGCGGCCGTCGCCGGGAGCATCGCGGTCTCCCGCACGCTCGCGTGAGCGGGGTGCGGCGGCAGGCGCGGGCGGTGGCCGGGCCGCTGCTCGCGCCGCTGGCCGCCGCCGCGCCGGGTGCCAGCGCCGTGGCGGTGGCGGCGCACCTGGCGGGGGAGCGGCTGCTGGCGGTCGGCGGCAGTACCGCGCACGGCGCCGCCGGCCTTCCGGCAGGCCCGGAGACGCGGTTCGCCGTCGGCTCGGTGACCAAGACCTACACGGCGCTGCTGCTGGCGGAGCTGGTGGCCGGCGGCGACGTCCGGTACGACGACCCGATCGACCGCTATCTGCCGCCCGGTGCGGCCCCGTACCGGCGGATCGGTGGCGCTCCCATCACGTTGCTGCACCTGGCCACCCACACCTCGGGGCTGCCCCGGCTGCCGCCCGGGCTGCTGCGCCGGGCGCTGCCGCGCTGGTTCTCCAACCCCTACGCGGAGTACGGTCCGGGCGATCTGCTGGCGGCGCTGGCGCACACCCGCCCGTTCGCCGCCCCCGGCACCCGGGTGCGCTACTCGAACTTCGGCGTCGGGCTGCTGGGCATGCTGCTGGCCCGCGCGGCGGGGGAGCCGTTCGGCGGGTACGAGCGGGCACTGGCGGCGCGGGTGCTCACCCCGCTGGGTCTGCTGCGTACCGGCGGGGACGGCGCGGCGGCGGAGGACGCCACCGGCTACTGGCACGGCCGGGCCAGGCCGCCCTGGCGGATTCCCGGGCTGGCCGGGGCCGGGGTCCTGCACGCCGGGGCGGACGAGCTGCTGCGCTACCTGGAGGCGCTGCTGTACCCGGGGCGGGCGGCCGGCGGGAGCCCGCTGGCCACCGCGCTGGCGGAGGTGGCCAGGCCCCGTCTCGTGGTGCGTCCCGGGGAGGACCGGATCGCCCTGGTCTGGAACGCCAGGCAGCGCCCCGGGCATGTGCTGTGCTTCCACTCGGGGGGCACCCGGGGCAGCACGGCGTTCGTGGGCTTCAGCCCCGAGCGGCGGGTGGCGCTGGTCGCGGTGGCCAACAGCGCGCCCGCGCTGAACGGCGCGTTCATCCAGCGGGCGTACCTGCTGCTGAGAGAACTGGCGGGCGGGACAACTCGTTTTGGAGCACCGTCGCCGATCGGGTAATGTTCTTCCTGTCGCCGGGACAGACCGGCGGACGCCAAGCAAAACTTCCTCCGGAAGTTGCGATTTGGTGGGCTATGGTGTAATTGGCAGCACGACTGATTCTGGTTCAGTTAGTCTAGGTTCGAGTCCTGGTAGCCCAGCGCGATCTGTCCGCAGATCAAAGCCCCCGTTGTGTAGCGGCCTAGCACGCTGCCCTCTCACGGCAGTAGCGCCGGTTCGAATCCGGTCGGGGGTACGGATCCTCCGGGATCTTGTGTGGGCCCCCGTTGTGTAGCGGCCTAGCACGCCGCCCTCTCAAGGCGGTAGCGCCGGTTCGAATCCGGTCGGGGGTACGCGAGCAGAGCCCTCCTTCTCACCTCAGGTGAGGAGGAGGGCTTTTCGCTGTTCAGGGGTGGTGTCCCAGGTGCTGGGAGGCGGTCTCGGCCTGGGCGAGGCGGCGCAGGCTCAGCAGCACGGGTTCGTAGAGCACGGTGAGTGCGACGGCCGCCTCCAACTGGGTGGTGGGCGAGGTGAACTCACCGATGAGCGCCACCTCGTGCCCGGCGAGCCGGCCGGCGGCCTCGCCGTACGGCAGCAGTTGCTCGACGGTGCAGGGGTAGCCCAGCCGCGACAGCGCGGTGAGGGCGGAAACCAGCGCCTGGTGTGCCGGGTTGCCCGGCACGGCGCGCCAGCCGAGCCGCCGCTGGAGCTCCTCGGCGAGGGTACGGGCGGCGGCGACGGTCTCGTCGTTCTCCCGTGGCGGCGCGGGGTGGGGGAGGGCGGCGATGGCGGTGCCGATCCGGGTGAGCTGATCGCTCTCCTCGTCCTCGACGGCGGCGAGCACCTCCCGGGCGGTGGCCACCGGGATGCGGCCGACCTGCACCAGCGCGCGGACCAGCCGCAGCCGGCGCAGATGCTCCTCGCCGTACTCGGACTGGGTGGCCGTGACCCGTTCGCCCGGTGGCAGCAGCCCTTCCCGCAGGTAGTACTTGATCGTCGCGGTGGTCACCCCACTGCGCTCGCTCAGCTCCGCGAGCCGCATACGGCCCCAGCTCCTCTTTTTTTCCGGGATCCCCTTGCCAGGATGCGTTGGAGAGTGCGACTATCCAATCATGGATAGCGCGACTATCCAATGCTGCCCGGAAGAGTGCGTCGGAGAGCGGGGAAGACATGAGCGGCAAGATCGTTGAGGGCCGGATGACGGCGGCGGCCACGGGGGAGGTCACGCTGTTCCTGATCGGCATGCGGATCAACAGCTTCTGGCGGGTGCGCCACTGGGGGCCGCTGCTGAGGGCGATGCCCAGGATGCTGCGCGAGCTGTCCCGAGATCCGGACAGCGGACTGCTCGGGTACCGGTTGCTGTGGGGCGGGCCCAGGCTGATCTACGTGGTGCAGTACTGGTCGTCCCACGAGCGGCTGATCGCGTACGCCTCGGCGCCGGACGGGGAGCACCGCCCGGCCTGGGCTGCCTTCAACCGGCGGATACGGCAGGGCCGGGGCCGGGTGGGTTTCTGGCACGAGACCTACGTGGTCCCGGCCGGCGCGCACGAGTCGGTCTACCGGAACATGCCGCCGTTCGGTCTGGGTGCCGCGGGCGGGGTGATACCCGTGGAGCGGCGTGGGGAGAGCGCGGCCGAGCGCCTCGGCCGGGTCTGACCGCTCGCCCGGGTCCGGAGACGGGGTGATCGCCGGCGCGGGGCAGGGCGGTGTGGAGCGGGTCGGTACGGGCCCCGACGTCAGCCGTGGGCGGTCAGTGGCCCCCGCCGCGCTTGAGCGCCTCGGTCAGGCGTCCGGCGGCGTCGATCAGGGCCTGGGCGTGCATCCGGCCCGGGTGCCTGGTCAGGCGCTCGATGGGTCCGGAGACGGAGACGGCCGCCACCACCCGGTTGGACGGGCCGCGGACCGGGGCGGACACCGAGGCCACCCCAGGCTCCCGCTCGCCGATCGACTGGGCCCAGCCCCGGCGGCGCACTCCGGACAGCGCCGTGGCGGTGAACCGCGCGCCCTGCAGCCCGTGGTGCAGCCGCTCGGGCTCCTCCCAGGCCAGCAGGATCTGCGCCGCGGACCCGGCCTTCATCGGGAGGGTGGAGCCCACCGGCACGGTGTCCCGCAGCCCGGACAGCCGCTCCGCCGCCGCGACGCAGATGCGCATGTCGCCCTGCCTGCGGTACAGCTGAGCGCTCTCCCCGGTGAGATCCCGCAGATGCGTCAGCACCGGCCCGGCCGCCGCCAGCAGCCGGTCCTCGCCGGCCGCCGCCGCCAGCTCCGCCAGGCGCGGGCCCAGGACGAAGCGGCCCTGCATGTCACGGGCGAGCAGCCGGTGATGTTCCAGGGCGACCGCCATGCGGTGCGCCGTGGGCCTGGCCAGTCCCGTGGCCGACACCAGACCGGCCAGCGTCGCCGGACCGGACTCCAGTGCGCCGAGCACCAGGGCCGCCTTGTCCAGTACACCCACTCCGCTGGAGTCGCCACGTGAATTGTCCATGCAACGATACTCGCGTCTCACACTGTGAAACGCAAGTTCCTTTTTCCCGAGAAGGCGCCACCCTGGACGGCCAGGGTCCGCAAAGGGGTGGACCCGGCCACCGTCCGGTACGCGGGGAGCGGACGGCGGCCATGTGGAGCGGAGGGAATGCGATGGGACGGACACTGGCGGAGAAAGTCTGGGACGACCATGTCGTCCGGCGTGCGGAGGGAGAGCCCGATCTGCTCTACATCGATCTCCACCTCCTGCACGAGGTGACGAGCCCGCAGGCGTTCGACGGGCTGCGCAAGAGCGGCCGTACGGTCCGCCGCACCGACCTCACCATCGCCACCGAGGACCACAACACCCCCACCCTCGACATCGACAAGCCGATCGCCGACCCGGTCTCCCGCACCCAGCTGGAGACGCTGCGCAAGAACTGCGCCGACTTCGGGGTCCGGCTGCACTCGCTGGGCGACGACGAGCAGGGCGTGGTGCACGTGGTCGGCCCGCAGCTGGGGCTCACCCAGCCGGGCACCACCGTGGTCTGCGGTGACAGCCACACCTCCACCCACGGGGCGTTCGGCGCGCTGGCGTTCGGCATCGGCACCAGCCAGGTCGAGCACGTGCTCGCCACCCAGACGCTGCCGATGGCGCCGTTCCGGACCATGGCGATCACCGTCGAGGGCGAGCTGCCCGAGGGCGTCACCGCCAAGGACCTGATCCTGGCGATCATCGCCCGGATCGGCACCGGTGGCGGCCAGGGCTACGTCATCGAATACCGCGGCGAGGCCATCGAGAAGCTCTCGATGGAGGCCCGCATGACCATCTGCAACATGTCCATCGAGGCGGGCGCCCGGGCCGGCATGATCGCCCCGGACGAGACCACCTTCGCCTATCTGCGCGGGCGTGACCACGCCCCCCGGGACGCCGAGTGGGACGAGGCGGTCGCGTACTGGAAGACACTGCGCACCGACGAGGACGCCGTCTTCGACCACGAGGTCGTCATCGACGCCACCGCCCTGGCGCCGTTCGTCACCTGGGGGACCAACCCCGGACAGGGCGCTCCGCTGTCGGCCGCCGTGCCCGACCCGGAGCAGTTCACCGACCCCAGCGAGCGGTTCGCCGCCCAGAAGGCGCTGGAGTACATGGACCTGTCCGCCGGGATGCCGCTGCGCGAGATCTCCGTGGACACCGTCTTCGTGGGTTCGTGCACCAACGGCCGCATCGAGGACCTGCGCTCCGCCGCCGCCGTGCTCAAGGGCCGCAAGGTCGCCGACGGGGTACGGATGCTGGTGGTCCCCGGATCCGTCCGGGTGGCGCTGCAGGCCGTGCACGAGGGGCTGGACAAGGTGTTCACCGCGGCCGGCGCCGAATGGCGGCACGCCGGCTGTTCCATGTGTCTGGGCATGAACCCGGACCAGCTGGCCCCCGGCGAGCGCTCCGCCTCCACCTCCAACCGCAACTTCGAGGGCAGGCAGGGCAAGGGCGGCCGTACCCACCTGGTCTCCCCGCAGGTCGCCGCCGCCACCGCGGTCACCGGCACCCTCGCGTCCCCGGCCGATCTGGCCGGCGTTCCCGTCCCCGTGGAGGTCTGAGCCATGGAAGCATTCACCACCCACACCGGCCGGGCCGTCCCGCTGCGCCGCTCCAACGTCGACACCGACCAGATCATCCCGGCCCACTGGCTGAAGAAGGTCACCCGGGACGGCTTCGAGGACGGCCTGTTCGAGGCGTGGCGCAAGGACCCGGAGTTCGTCCTCAACCGTCCGGAACGCTCCGGCGCCACCGTGCTGGTGGCCGGCCCCGACTTCGGCACCGGCTCCTCCCGTGAGCACGCCGTGTGGGCGCTGCAGAACTACGGCTTCAAGACGGTGATCTCCTCCCGCTTCGCGGACATCTTCCGGGGCAACTCCCTGAAGAACGGTCTGCTGACCGTGGTGCTCCCGCAGGAGACCGTCGAGGCGCTGTGGCAGCTCACCGAGTCCGACCCGGCCGCGCCCGTCACCGTCGACCTGGTCACCCGCACCGTGACCGCCGAGGGCGTCGAGGCCGGGTTCGAGCTGGACGAGAACGCCCGCTGGCGGCTGCTCGAAGGGCTCGACGACATCAGCATCACGCTCCAGAACGAGGACGCGATCTCCGCCTTCGAGGCGCGCCGGCCCGGGTACAAGCCGCGCACCCTGACCCACTGACTCCCGCCCCGACGGGCCCCGTTCACCACGGCCCGCAACCTCCCGCCCCCAACCGGCCAGCCGGATGGGGGCGGTGGTCGTTCCGGCGCCGAACGACACGTCAGGACACGGCCTTTGGGGGCTAACCGGGCGAGAGCGGATGCAAAGTGGCACAATCGGCGTATGGAACGCGACGGTCAGCCTGAGCTGTACGACCTCGTCGCCGCTCGGCTGAAAGAGGCGCACCGTGCGGTGCGCACCGCACAAGTGCCCGAGCCCGTACGGCAGGCCCTCACCCGGAAACTGCTGGTGATCACGGCGGCTGCCAAACAGGACCTGCCGGGCGCCGCCCGCCGTCTGGAACGGCTGATCGCGGACGTCGACGCGGGGCGGATGCCGCCCGATCCACCCGGTCACGGCCGCGATGGAACCGCGTGATGGTCGAGTTCGTTGCGACACAAGGGTGATTAGCCCGTTTCACGTTTGATTTGCGGAATATATCTGCCTAACGTGCGAAAAAGCTTGAACAGATTCGTTCCAGCCATGCCTGCGAAGGGGAAGACGTGAACAAGGCGCAGCTCGTAGAAGCGATTGCAGACAAGCTCGGCGGTCGCCAGCAGGCCGCGGACGCGGTGGACATCGTCCTCGATGCCATCATCCGGGCAGTGGTGGCCGGCGAGCGCGTCTCGGTCACCGGTTTCGGGTCCTTCGAGAAGGTCAACCGCCCCGCCCGCTACGCGCGCAACCCGCAGACCGGGGAGCGGGTGCGGGTCAAGAAGACCTCCGTCCCCCGCTTCCGGGCCGGCCAGGGTTTCAAGGACCTGGTCGCCGGGACCAAGAAGCTCCCCAAGAACGACGTCGCCGTGAAGAAGGCCCCCAAGGGCAGCCTCTCGGGTGGCACCACCACCAAGAAGGCGGCCGCGAAGAAGGCCACCGCCAAGAAGGCGGCCGCGAAGAAGACCACCGCCAAGAAGACCACCGCGAGGAAGGCCACCACCAAGAAGGCCACCGCCAAGAAGACCACGGCGAAGAAGGCCCCGGCCAAGAAGACCACCGCCAAGAAGGCCCCGGCCAAGCGGGCCTCCGCCCGCAAGACCACCGCCAAGAAGGCCACCGCGCGCCGCGGGTGAGCCACGGCGCCCAAGCCTCCGTCCCGCGGGCCGGACTCCCCCTCGGGGGAGCCCGGCCCGCGCGCTTGTGTCCTGCCCCCGCCCGCCGCACTACGATGCCCGCATGCAGGCCACCGCGTACACCTACGACTCCGGCACCCGCAGCGGCAGCGTGCTGCTGGACGACGGCACCCCACTGGACTTCGGCCCCGACGCCTTCGACGCCGGAGGGCTGCTGCTGCTCCGCCCCGGCCAGCGGGTACGCATCGAGACCGAGGACGGCACCCCCGCCGCCCCCATCACCCTGGTGACACTCCAGACACTGTGACCGCGCGGACCCCGGCCGCCGTGCGCGGACCCACGCCCAGCGCCAGCGCTCGCCGCAGATCCGCCCCGGTGTCCACGTCCTGACGCACACTCTCCACCCCGGCCAGCGTGAGTTCCACCGCACCCGAATCACGGTGCCGCGCCCGGGACGCGCCCTCGAACGCCGGCGCCAGCGCCGTTCCGGGGCCCGCCGTCAGCACCGTGGTGCCCACCCCCGCCGCGTCCGCCACGAACGCCCGCGGATGCCCGCCCGCCGCCGTCAGCACCCGTGCCAGCTCCGCCGGACGCAGCGCCGGCAGATCCGCGCCGAGCGCCGCCACCGCGGCGGGCGCGCCCCGCTCGCGCACCACCCGCTCCCCGTGCGCCAGCGCGGCGTTGAGGCCACCACGCGGCGCGTCCGGAACGACGCGCGCCCCCAGGCGCGCCAGCCGCCGCGCCGCCAGCGGATCATCCGTGACAACCGCCACATCCCGTACCGCCGCGCAGGCCAGCGCCGCGGCCACCGTGTCCTCGGCGAAGGCCAGTACGAGGGCCGAGCGCCGCTCCCCGGCGCTCACCGCCACGAGCCTGCTCTTCGCCCGTCCCAGCGGCTTCAGCGGCACGATCAGCGACCATCCGGCGTGCTGTGGCATCACGTTTCCCTCCCCGGCTTCCGCCTGTCCGACCAGTCTGCCTGCCCGTCGCGGGCCCCGGGACGTAAGGTCACAGGATGCCCACGGGGTCACAGTGCCCCGCTGGACAGCCAAACCGCCTGGAGCGACACTTGTCCGGCGCTCCCGCAAGGCCGTGCCGGAGTAGTGCAAGAGGAGATGGTGTCCGAGTGTCCCGCCGCAGAATCGGCCTCTATTACCGATGCGCCGCGTTTCTGGTAAAGCCCCCGATGCTGATCCTGTTCAAGCGGGACTGGCGGGGCCAGGAAAACATTCCGGACCATGGCGGATTCATCACCGCCGTGAATCACAACTCCTATCTCGACCCGCTCTCCTACGCCCACTTCCAGTACAGCACCGGGCGGGTGCCCCGTTTCCTCGCCAAGGTCGGGCTGTTCAAACGGGGCTTCGTCGGGTTCATGATGCGCGGCACCGGCCAGATCCCCGTCTACCGGGAGAGCTCGGACGCGGCCGGCGCCTTCCGCGCCGCCGTCGACGCCGTCAACAGCGGGGAATGCGTCGCCTTCTACCCCGAGGGCACCCTGACCCGCGACCCGGACCTGTGGCCCATGGCGGGCAAGACCGGCGCCGCGCGGGTCGCTTTGCTCACCCACGCCCCGGTCATCCCGGTGGCCCAGTGGGGCGCGAACGAGGCGATGCCGCCGTACGCGAAGAACCACAAGGTACGGCTGTTCCCGCGCAAGACCCTCACCGTGGTGGCCGGCCCCCCGGTGGACCTGAGCGACCTGTACGAGCGCGAGCCCTCCACCGAGGTGCTGCGCACGGCGACCGAACGGATCATGGACGCTGTCACGGGGCAACTCGCCGTAATCCGGCAGCAGACCCCGCCGGACCGCCGCTACGTGTACGACCGGGACCATACCGAGCACCCGGAGCACCCGGAAACCGCGGGGCCGACGGCCGCCCGGCCGGAGAGCACCGGGCCCGCCGCCCCGGCTTCCCTGAAGCAGAGCAAGGACATCAAGGAGATCAGCGAGTGACGCGCGTCGCCGTCTTCGGCAATGGTTCCTGGGGAACCGCCTTCGCCATGGTGCTGGCCGACGCCGGCGCCAGGGTGGCGCTGTGGGGCCGCCGCCCCGCTCTCGCCGAGACCATCAACACCACCCGGGTCAACCCGGACTATCTGCCCGGCGTCCGGCTGCCGGACGGCGTGCGGGCCACCGCCGACCCCGCCGAGGCGGCGGACGGCGCCGAGTTCACCGTGCTGGCGGTGCCCTCCCAGACACTGCGGGAGAACCTCGCCGCCTGGACCCCGCTGCTGCCCCCGGACACCGTGCTGGTCTCCCTGATGAAGGGCGTGGAACTGGGCACCAGCAAGCGTATGAGCGAGGTCGTCGCGGAGGTGACCGGCGCGGGCCCGGAGCGCATCGCGGTGCTGTCGGGCCCGAACCTCGCCCGCGAGATCGCCGAGCGGCAGCCCGCCGCCTCCGTGGTCGCCTGCCGCGACGAGGACGTCGCCCGCCGCCTCCAGGCCGCCTGCCACACCCGGTACTTCCGCCCGTACACCAACACCGACGTGGTGGGCTGCGAACTCGGCGGCGCCGTCAAGAACGTCATCGCGCTCGCCGTTGGCATCGCCGGCGGCATGGGCCTCGGCGACAACGCGAAGGCGTCCCTCATCACCCGTGGTCTGGCCGAGACCACCCGGCTCGGCCTGGCGATGGGCGCCGACGCGCACACCTTCGCCGGGCTCGCCGGGATGGGCGACCTCGTCGCCACCTGCTCCTCGCCGCTGTCCCGCAACAACACCTTCGGCACCAACCTCGGCCGGGGCATGACCCTTGAAGAGACCATCGCCGTCACCCGGCAGACCGCCGAGGGCGTGAAATCCTGCCGCTCCGTACGGGATCTGGCGCGCCGCCACGATGTCGACATGCCGCTGACGGAAACGGTGGTGGGCATCGTCCACGAAGGGGTGCAGCCCGCCGCCGCGCTCAAGGAGCTGATGGCGCGCAGCGCCAAGGCCGAGGTTCGCTGACTGCCGGGCAGGTGTACGAGTAGCCTCATGGGGTTATGAGCAGCGACTCCACACCCCAGAGCCCCAAGCCCCGCGTCGCCGTCGTCTTCGGCGGCCGCAGCTCCGAGCACACCATCTCGGTCCTGACCGCGGGCGCCGTGCTCCGCGCGATCGACCGTGACCGCTACGACGTGCTGCCCATCGGCATCACCACCGACGGCCGCTGGGCGCTGACCGCCGACGACCCCGAGCGGATGGCCCTCAGCGGCCGTGAACTGCCGACCGTGGCCGCCATCGCCGAACCCGGTGGCGGCTCGGTGCTGCTGCCGGTCGACCCCGCGGGCCGCGAGGTCGTCTACTGCGAACCGGGCTCGGTGCCCAAGGACCTCGGCGACGTGGACGTCGTCTTCCCGGTGCTGCACGGCCCGTACGGCGAGGACGGCACCCTCCAGGGGCTGCTGGAGCTGTCCGGCGTGCCCTACGTCGGCGCCGGTGTGCTGGCCTCGGCGGTCGGCATGGACAAGGAGTACATGAAGCGCGTCTTCACCTCCTTCGGGCTGCCGGTCGGCCCGTACACCGTGGTCCGCCCGCGCGAGTGGGCCGCCGACCCGGCCGCCGCCCGCAAGAAGATCGTGGACTTCGCCGCCGACCACGGCTGGCCGGTCTTCGTCAAGCCCGCGCGGGCCGGCTCCTCCATGGGCATCACCAAGGTGAGCGGCCTCGCCGGTCTCGACGAGGCCATCGCCGAGGCGCAGGCCCACGACCCGAAGATCATCGTGGAGTCGCTGCTCAGCGGCCGGGAGATCGAGTGCGGCGTCCTGGAGTTCGAGGAGGGCCCGCGCGCCTCGGTGCCCGCCGAGATCCCGCCGGTCTCCCAGCACGACTTCTACGACTTCGAGGCCAAGTACCTGGACTCGGCCGAGGGCATCGTGCCCGCGCCGCTGACACCCGAGCAGACCGCCCGGGTGCAGGAGCTGTCCGTGCTCGCCTACGAGGCGGTCTCCTGCGAGGGCCTGGTCAGGGCGGACTTCTTCCTCACCGAGGACGGCGAGTTCGTCATCAACGAGATCAACACCCTGCCCGGGTTCACGCCGATCTCGATGTACCCCAGGATGTGGCAGGCCTCCGGGATGGAGTACCCCGAACTGATCGACCGGCTCATCCAGGCGGCGCTGCGCCGCTCCACGGGGCTGCGCTAGGGAACCTCCCCTGCGTGCGGGCCGGACGGCCGTACACGCACTCGCGGGTACGGCCCCGGCCCGGTCCCTTTGGGGGCGGGGCCGCGGCGCGGGTCAGGAACCGGGCGGCTGCTCGGCGTACAGCTCGTCCAGCGGTACGTTGCCGGCGATCGCCCCGGCGAGATCGACCAGCGGGTTCACCTCGGGCGCGTACGCGGCGGGCACCGTGACCTCCACGAACACCGTGCGGTGGGTGGTGGTGAACAGCTTCCCGCCGCCCGGGGCGTCCTCCAGCAGCCAGGACACCCCGTTGACGTCCACCGCGTCGGCGAGCGGGTCATAACCTTCCTCGCCCGGAGTCAGCAGCAGCGGCAGGGACACCCCGCAGCGCAGCACGATCCCCGGATCCCCCCACACGGCGACCTGGGGGAGCGCGCCGTCGTCCGTACGGTCTTCGCCCTCCACCCGCTCCGGCAGCGCCGCGGCGACCGCCTCGCACACCGGAGCCGCCGCCGCGTCCGGGGTCGGCGCCACCACGGCGGTGCCGCCCCCCTCGCCCTCGCCGCCGCATCCGGTCAGCGCCAACAGCGCGGCCAGGGCGGTCGGCACGGCGCCGGCGGTACGTACGGTGAGCCTCACGCCGCCAGCATAGGGTGCCCTACAGATGCACCACCGGGCAGGTCAAGGTGCGGGTGATCCCCCGTACCTGCTGCACCTGGGCCACCACCAGCCGGCCCAGGTCATCGACCGAGGGCGCCTCGGCGCGCACGATGACGTCATAGGGGCCGGTGACGTCCTCGGCCGTGATCACCCCCGGAACCCGGGAGATGACGTCGGCCACGGCGGACGCCTTGCCCACCTCGGTCTGGATCAGGATGTACGCCTGTACCACAGGTCCTCCACGGCGGCTACGAGGTGCGGGGGCGCTACCGTAGCGCGTCATGACCTGCACCGGGAGACGTCGTCCGGTGCCGATCGCCGCGGAGCGACCGCGGCGGCGCCGAAGAGAGCTGAGGAGAGCCGAGTGAAGGGCAGTGTGGGGGAACTGGGGGAGTTCGGGCTGATCCGGGAGCTGACCTCCCGGATCGGCGACACTCCCGCCGTACGTCTCGGCCCCGGCGACGACGCCGCGGTGATCGCCACCCCGGACCGGCGGGTGGTGGCCAGCACCGACATCCTGCTGGAGGGGCGGCACTTCCGCCGCGACTGGTCCACCGCCTACGACGTCGGCCGCAAGGCCGCGGCCCAGAACCTCGCCGACATCGCCGCGATGGGCGCCGTGCCCACCGCCATCCTGCTCGGCCTGGTGGTCCCCGCCGAACTGCCCGTCACCTGGCCCACCGAACTCATGGACGGTATCCACGACGAGTGCCAGGTGGCCGGAGCCGGCGTGGCCGGCGGCGACGTGGTGCGCGGCGACACCATCACCGTGTCCATCACCGCCCTGGGCGACCTGCGCGACCGTGAACCCGTCACCCGCTCCGGCGCCAGGCCCGGTGACCTGCTGGCCGTCACCGGCTGGCTCGGCTGGTCGGCGGCCGGATTCACCGTGCTCTCCCGCGGCTTCCGTTCCCCGCGCGCCTTCGTCGAGGCACACCGCCGCCCCGAACCCCCCTACCACGCGGGCCCCGCCGCCGCCGCGCTCGGCGCCACCGCCATGACCGACGTCAGCGACGGGCTGATCGCCGACCTGGGGCACATCGCGCACAGCAGCGGCGTACGCATCGACATCCACGCCGAGTCGCTCGACGTACCCGCCCAGATGTCCGACATCGGGCACGCCGTGGGCGTCGACCCGCTGCAGTGGGTGCTCACCGGCGGCGAGGACCACGCGATCGTGGCGACCTTCCCCGCCGACACCAAACTCCCCGCCCGCTGGCGGGTGATCGGCCAGGTCCTGCCCGCGCGGGGCAGCGTACGGCCCCAGGTGACGGTGGACGGGTCCCCCTGGGAACGGGACGGGGGCTGGGATCACTTCGGCTCCGGCGGCTGAATAGGGTCGGGGCCATGACCCGCGCCCCGCACGCCCCCGACCCCGCCGCCACCACCGCGCCCCCGCCACGGGTGCTGACCGTCGCCGGCTCCGACTCCGGCGGCGGCGCCGGCATCCAGGCCGATCTGAAGACCATGCTGGCGCTGGGCACCCACGGCATGAGCGTGCTCACCGCCGTCACCGCGCAGAACTCCCTGGGCGTCCAGGGCGCCTGGCCGCTGCCCGCCGAGGCGATACGCGCCCAGTTCCGCTCGGTCGCCGACGACATCGGGGTGCAGGCGGTCAAAACCGGGATGCTCGGTACGGCGGAGACGGTGCGGACCGTCGCCGCGCTGCTGGAGGGCGTCGGGGTCCCCGTGGTCGTGGACCCGGTGGGCATCTCCAAGCACGGCGACCGCCTGCTGGCCGCCGACGCCGTGCACGCGGTGCGCGAGGTCCTGCTGCCCGCCGCCACCGTGGTCACCCCGAACCTGGACGAGGTGGCCCAGCTCACCGGCGTACGCGTCACCGCCGAGTCCGGTCTGCGGGCGGCGGCCGAGGCGATCCTGGCGTACGGGCCGCGCTGGGCGCTCATCAAGGGCGGCCATCTGCCCGGCGGCGACGCCGTCGACCTGCTCACCGACGGCAGCGCGGAACACTGGCTGCGCGCCCCACGGCACTCCAACCGGCACACGCACGGCACCGGATGCACCCTGGCCAGCGCCCTCGCCTGCGAACTGGCGCGCGGCGCCACGCTGCCCGACGCCGCGCGGACGGCCAAGGAGTACGTCACCGGGGCCATCGCCGCGGGGTTCCCGCTCGGCGCCGGCATCGGGCCCGTCCACCACGGCTACCGCATCTGAAGCCGCCCCCGCCCGCCCCGTCCTCCGGCGCCGCGCCGGGGCTGCGGGAACGCCAAAAAGCCGGCCCACCACGAGGTGGACCGGCTCAACGGCTAACGAGCAAACCGCGTGCCGAAGGCGTCAGCGCGCGACCTTGCCCGCCTTGATGCACGAGGTGCAGGCGTTCAGGCGCTTCGGCGTCCCATTGATCACGGCACGCACCCGCTGGATGTTGGGGTTCCAACGGCGGGGGGTACGGCGGTGCGAGTGGGAGATGCTGTTACCGAAGCCCGGCCCCTTGCCGCAGACGTCGCAGTTGGCAGCCACGGGTCACTCCAAAGACAGGTCAACCCCGCTTACGCGGAGTGACGGAAACGAATGTGGGATCCCGGGGCCAGGACCCTCGGGGATGTGCCCGACAACCGGGAGAACACCCGTACCGAGCAACCGCAGCAGCATACCCCGGGGCTTCCCGAACGGAGAAATCAGCCCTGGTCCGCATAAGCTGCACCCCGCCGACCGCCGAGGAGAGAGCCGAGGTCACCACCGTGCCGCAACCGCTGGACGCCGACGCGGTGCGGCGCTGGTGCCGGATCGCGCTGGACACCCTGGGCCGGGACCGCGCGGAGATCGACGCCATCAACGTCTACCCCGTCCCGGACGCGGACACCGGCACCAATCTCTACCTCACGATGGAGTCCGCCGACCGCGCCCTGACCCAGGCCGCGCACGACGGCGATGCCGGTGGCGGCGCCGGAGCCGGGGACGACCTCGCGCAGACCGTACGCACCATGGCCCGCGGCGCCCTGATCGGCGCCCGCGGCAACTCCGGCACCATCCTCGCCCAGCTGCTGCGCGGCATGGCCCAGGAACTGGCCGCCGCGCCCGGCGGGGACGCCGACGCCCTGCGCCGCGCGCTGCGCCGCGCCGCCACCCTGGCCTACGAGGCGGTCAGCCACCCCGTGGAGGGCACCATGCTCACGGTCGCCGCCGCCGCCGCGGACGCCGCGGAGCACGCCACCGGCCGGCACCCCGCGCAGGTCACCGCCGCCGCCTGCGCGGGCGCCCGCGCCGCGCTCGCCGCCACCACGGCGCAGCTGGACGTCCTCGCCCGCGCCCAGGTCGTGGACGCCGGCGGCTCCGGCCTGGTCACCGTGCTGGACGCCCTGGACGCCGCGCTCTCCGGCCGCGCCCCCGACCTCCTGCCGCACCACGGCCTGGGCCGCCCCGCCGGACACCGGCACGGCACGGCGGGGGACACCGCCGGGACCCCCGGGTGCGCGGGCGGCGGCTACGAGGTGATCTACCTGCTGGACGCCGAGGACGCCGCCGTCCCCGCCCTGCGCCGCGCGCTGGACGGCCTCGGCGACTCGCTGGTGATCGTCGGCGGCGAGGGCCTGTGGAACGTCCACGTGCACACCGACCGCCCCGGCCCCGCCGTCGAGGCGGGCATCGAGGCCGGCCGTCCGCACCACATCCGGATCACCCAGCTGGCCACCGCGACCCCCGCCAGGCCCGGCGCCGCCGAGCGCGCCGTGGTGTGCGTGATGCCAGGCGACGGCCTGGCCGCCCTGTGCACCGAGGCCGGCGCCACCGCCCTGACCGTACGGCCCGGTATGACCCCCGCCAGCGACGAACTGGCCGCGGCGATCGACCGCGCAGGCTCCCGGGAGATCGTGCTGCTGCCCAACGACGGCACCCTGTGGCACGTCTCGGCCGCCGCGGCGGAGCAGGCCCGCGAGCGCGGCATCCGGGTCGCCGTCATCCCCACCCGCTCCCCGGTGCAGGGCCTGGCGGCGCTCGCGGTGCACGCCGCCGAACGCCGCTTCGACGAGGACGTGGTCGCCATGACCTCCGCCGCCGGCGCCACCCGCTTCGGCGAGGTCACCGTCGCCGAGCGCGAGTACTGGACCGCCGGGGGCATCTGCCAGGCCGGTGACGTCCTCGGCCTGATCGACGGCGACGTCGCGGTGATCGGCGCGGACACCGAACGGGTCGCCGCCGAACTCCTCGCCCGGATGCTGTCGGCCGGCGGCGAGCTGGTCACCCTGGTGCTGGGCGAGCACACCCCCGCCGTACTCGCCGACCGGCTGGAACGCCAGGTGCGCCGCGGCCACCTCGGCGTGGACACCGTCGTCTACCAGGGCCGGCAGGCCGCCCCGCTGCTGATCGGCGTCGAGTAGCCGCCCGCCGCCGTGGCGGGCCCGGAACAGGCCCCCCGGGCCCGGCCACCGCCGGCGATGTCAGCCCCATGGTGTGCAATGGGCAGCGTGACCGCGCTGTCTGAACCCCTCGCCAAGGTCGTCGGCGGCACCACCGCCAAGGTGATGGCCGACCACCTCGATCTGCGGACCGTCGGCGACCTGCTGCACCACTACCCCCGCCGCTACGCCGAACGCGGCGAGCTGACCCGGCTCGCCGAACTGCCGCTGGACGAACACGTGACCGTCGTCGCCGAGATCGCCGACGCCCGCAGCCACACGTTCAACCGGGGCAAGGGACAGCGCCTGGAGGTCACCCTCACCGACGGCAGCGGACGGCTCCAGCTGGTCTTCTTCGGCCGCGGCGTCCACCACCACAAGCGCGAGCTGGTGCCCGGCCGCCGGGGCATGTTCGCCGGCAAGGTCTCCGTCTTCAACCGCAAGCTCCAGCTGGCCCACCCCGCCTACGAACTGCTGGCCGCCGACGGCGGGGACGTACCGGAGGCGGGTACGGCCGCGGCCCGCGAGTTCGCCGGCCGGCTGCTGCCGCTCTATCCCGCCTGCAAGCAACTGGAGTCCTGGAAGCTCGCCAAGGCCGTCACCCTGGTGCTCGACTCGCTGGCCGCCTCCGGCTGGGCGGGGCTCATCGACCCGCTGCCCGCGGCGCTGCGCCGCGAACGCGGCCTGATCGAGCTGCCCGAGGCGTTCGAGAAGGTGCACCGCCCCCGGACCAAGGCCGACATCGCCGCCGCGACCGCCCGGCTGAAGTGGGACGAGGCCTTCGTGCTCCAGGTCGCCCTCGCCCGGCGCCGGCACAGCGAGGGACAGCTGCCCGCCACCGCCCGCCGCCCGGCCGGGGACGGCCTGCTGACCGCCTTCGACGCCCGGCTGCCCTTCACCCTCACCGAGGGCCAGCGCACGGTCAGTGCGGAGATCTTCGCCGACCTGGCCACCGAACACCCCATGCACCGGCTGCTCCAGGGCGAGGTCGGCAGCGGCAAGACGCTGGTGGCGCTGCGGGCCATGCTCGCGGTCGCCGACAGCGGGGGGCAGTCCGCGCTGCTGGCCCCCACCGAGGTCCTGGCCCAGCAGCACCACCGGTCCATCACCGAGATGATGGGCGACCTCGCCGAGGGCGGCCTGATCGGCGGCGCCGAACACGGCACCCGCGTCACCCTGCTCACCGGATCCATGGGCGCCGCCGCCCGCCGCCGCGCCCTGCTGGAGGCCGTCACCGGCGAGGCGGGCATCGTGATCGGCACCCACGCGCTGATCGAGGACGTGGTGAAGTTCCACGATCTGGGCCTGGTGGTGGTCGACGAGCAGCACCGGTTCGGCGTGGAGCAGCGTGACGCCCTGCGCGGCAAGGGCCACCGCCCGCCGCATCTGCTGGTGATGACCGCCACCCCGATCCCGCGCACCGTGGCCATGACCGTCTTCGGGGACCTGGAGACCTCGGTCCTGGACCAGCTGCCCGCCGGGCGTGCCCCGATCCTCAGCCACGTGGTGCCCGCCCGCGACAAGCCGCACTTCCTGTCCAGGGCCTGGGAACGGGTACGGGAGGAGGTGGCCGCCGGCCACCAGGTGTACGTGGTGTGCCCGCGCATCGGCGACGAGGACCCCAAGGACGCCCCGGGCCCGAAGAAGACGAGGAAGGCGGCCGAGCCGGACGAGGACACGGGAGCGGGGGAGGACGCGGCCGCGGGCGGCGCCGACGGCGACCGGCGGCCACCGCTGGCGGTCCTGGACATCGCCGGGCAGCTGCGCGGCGGACCGCTGTCCGGGCTCGCCGTGGAGAGCCTGCACGGCCGGATGGCCCCGGACGCCAAGGACGAGGTGATGCGCCGGTTCTCCGCCGGTGAGACCCAGGTGCTGGTGGCCACCACGGTGATCGAGGTCGGCGTGAACGTGCCCAACGCCACCGTGATGGTGATCATGGATGCCGACCGGTTCGGCGTCTCCCAGCTGCACCAGCTGCGCGGCCGGGTCGGGCGCGGCACCGCCGGCGGACTGTGCCTGCTGGTCAGCGAGGCACCCGAGGGCAGCCCGGCCCGCTCCCGGCTGGACGCGGTGGCCGGTACCCAGGACGGCTTCGAACTCTCCCGGATCGACCTCGAACAGCGCCGGGAGGGCGACGTTCTGGGGCAGGCGCAGTCCGGCGGCCGGTCCAGCCTGCGGATGCTGGCGGTCATCGAGGACGAGGAGATCATCGCCGCCGCCCGCGCCGAGGCCACCGCGCTGGTCGCCGCCGACCCCACGTTGGAGGCCGCCCCCGAACTGCGCGCCGCCCTCGACGCGCTGCTGGACTCCGACCGCGAGGAGTACCTCGACAAGGGCTGAGGCCGCATCCGGCGCCCCCGGAATTGTCAGTGGTCGCTGGGAGAATGGACCCAGTCCGCGGCAATCCATCCGGGATTGCGGGCGGTCGGACCACTGGGGGTTGTCTGATGGCATTCCGCCACATCAACGAACTGCCGCTCGGCGACAAGATCTTCCGCGTCGAGCTGGCGAGCGACGACGACATCACCGTGACCCTGACCCTGACCGGCTGGCGGGAGGCGGCGCCCCTGACGCCGCTGGCCGGCGGCTCCCTGACCATGCCCCTGGCCGATGTGCCCACCCTGCGCATCGCCCTCAACCGCGGACTGCGCGCCCTGGCGCTGGCCGCCGACGTGGCCGAGCCGATCCCCGACCGGGACATCCTGCGGGAACTGTTCCCCGGGCACGGCGCCCCCTGGATACCCCAGCACGAGGAGGATCTGACCCAGCGGTTCCACGCCGGGGAGACCATCGCCCGGATCGCGGCGCGCTTCGGGCGCACCCCCGACTCCGTACGCACCAAGCTGCGCGAGCTGGGCCATGACCCGCGCCGTTCCGAGCACTGCCCGCCGGACGGCTGCCTGTCCTGGTCCCGCTACGCCTCGCCCGCGATGCTCGGGGCGGCGCAGGAGCCGGCGGCGGGCACCGCCTCGTAATCCCACCGACCCACCGACCGACCGGCACGGCTGGAGCGGACACCGCCACCGCGTACTACGGTGGCGGTGTTCGGTCTCGAGCCAACACGGCATTTTCCTCGAGGAGTTGGTCGCTCTATGGCACGCGGCAAGCAGGGCGCGGCACAGCTGAACCGGCGCGGTTTCGTCCTCGGGGCGGGGGCAGCGGCCGTCACCGGCGCCACCGGTCTGGCCCTGAGCGGTCCGGCTTTCGCCGCCGCGGGCGACGGGGTGAGCGCCACCGCCGCGGGCGGCACGTTCAACCTCTCCGTACCCGCCGAGCGGTGGATCCGCGAGCAGACGCTGCACAACGTCACCGTGATGCAGTCCTTCGCCTTCGACGACGTCAACGGTCACCTCTACGCGATCCAGGTGATGCAGGGCGGTCTGCGGCTGTCCGGCGAGTCCGCCGCCGTCTCCGGAGCCGACCGCGCCGCCCGCGGCGACCTGTGCATCACCAAGCTCACCCTGGCCGGCACCAAGCTGGGCCACATGTACCTGCGGGGCTTCGGCCACGGCGTGGCCATCGGCGTCGAGCACGCCGGCGCCACCCCCTGGCTGTGGACCGAGTCCGACGCCAACCCCTCCTCCGGGTACGGCCGGGCCCTGAGCCGCTTCCGGTTCGCCAACGGCACCGTCCTCGACAGCGATGCCTCCTCGCTCGCCAAGATCCGCCCGGTGCCCGGCTCCACCAGCAACCAGGTGTCCATCGACAACCTGAACCAGCTGCTGCTGCTCCGCTACCGGCTGAGCGGCGTCGCCCGCTACCGGCTGATGAACCTCGCCGACGTCAAGGCCGGCCGGTTCACCGCCCTCCACGACGTCCCGCAGGCCGGTGTCTCCGACTCCGAGGTCTTCCAGGGCTTCGCCGTGCTCGGCGAGCACGCCTACCAGATGACCGGCACCTCCTACACGTCCGAGAGCGGCAGCAACCCGCCCTCGGGCCGCGGCAACACCTACCTCACCCGCCTCGACCTGAGCACCGGCACCGTCACCCAGCGCTCGCGCACCGAGGCCGCGTACTCGCTGAGCTTCCGCGAGCCCGAGGGCGTGGCCATCCGGCTGAGCAACCCGCGCCGGCTGTGCCTGGGGTTCGCCTCCGGAGCCTCCGGCGCCCGCCGGTTCAGCGTCTACGACAAACCCCAGTGACGCGGGCGACCGATCCGGTTTCCCCAAAACCCTCCCCAGCACGCAGTCATGGCATTACGTTGTGTGCGCGCGGGGACTGAAACCAGCCGTCGTACCGGGAGGATTCCGCCATGACCGACCAGCACGAAGCGGCCGCCGCGACGGTGGCCGAGACCTTCACGGTGCTGGACATCGAGGTACCCGCCCCGCGCGGCTACCCCGGACAGGACTCCTCCCGGCACGCACGGCGCCTGCTGGGGCGCGCGGAGAACGCCGACCGGCCGGGCGAGGACATCCTGCGCCTGCTGCTCGGCGCCCGCGGCTACGGCATCGAGCGGCTGCCCGAGCCCCGCTCCGCCGTGCCGGGGGAGCACCGCCGCTGGTGCTCCGTGTACGAGCACGCCTTCCTCCTGGCCGACGACAGCGAACTGTGCCTCTACGAGCTGGAGCACGACCTCACCCCCGACCGCCGCCTGGTCTGCGAGGTTTACCGCGACGAGGTGGCCGCCGGACGCGCCGCACGCCGCCACGCCCACGCGCTGGCCGCCGCCGGCTGAGCCGACGCGCCGCGCCCCGGTCCCCGCCCCGTCCCGCCGCCCGCGCTCCCGGTCCACCACGTCCACCTCCCCACGCCCCACCTCGGCGCACGGCCGGCGCACCGCCACGTATAGCGTGGTGCGTGACAGCTGATGACCGAGCGCCGCGAAGGACCGTGATGACCCGCGTGATCGCCGGGACCGCCGGCGGGCGGCGGCTGGCCGTACCGCCGGGCGGCGGCACCAGGCCCACCTCCGACCGGGCCCGGGAAGGACTCTTCTCCACCTGGACCGCCCTGTGGGGGCCGTTGCACGGCGCCCGGGTACTGGACCTGTACGCGGGTTCCGGCGCCGTCGGCCTGGAGGCGCTCTCCCGGGGCGCGGCCCACGCGCTGCTCACCGAGGCCGACGCCCGCGCGGCCCGCACCATCCGCGCCAACATCCGCGACCTCGCCCTGCCCGGCGCCGAACTGCGCACCGGGCGCGCCGAGGCCGTCGTCCGGGGCCCGGCCCCCGAGGACCCCTACGACCTGGTCTTCCTCGACCCGCCCTACGCGGTGACCGACGCCGAACTCCACGAGATCCTCCTCACACTCCGTGCGGAGGGCTGGCTCGCCGAGGACGCGCTCGCCACCGTGGAGCGCGGTACCAGAGGAGGCCCCTTCTCCTGGCCCGCCGGCTTCACCGCCCTGCGCTCGCGCCGCTACGGCGAGGGCACCCTGTGGTACGGCCGGCTCGCCGCGGGGACCGAGGAGCGGCCCGGGCAGGCGTACGCGCCACAACCCGGGACCGAGCACGACAGCGACCGGTCATGACCGGAACCCCACCACAGCCCGAGGAGTCACCGTTGCGCCGCGCCGTCTGTCCGGGGTCCTTCGACCCCATCACCCATGGCCATCTCGACATCATCGGCCGTGCCTCCAAGCTCTACGACGTGGTGCACGTCACCATGATGATCAACAAGTCGAAGAAGGGCCTGTTCACCACCGAGGAACGCGTCGAGCTCATCCGTGAGTGCACCCGGGAGTTCGGAAATGTGCGCGTCGACGCCTTCCACGGCCTGCTGGTGGACTACTGCAAGCAGCACGACATTCCCGCCATCGTCAAAGGACTGCGGGCCGTCAGCGACTTCGACTACGAACTCCAGATGGCGCAGATGAACAACGGTCTCACCGGTGTGGAGACCCTGTTCATGCCCACCAACCCCACCTACAGCTTCCTCTCCTCCAGCCTGGTCAAGGAGGTCGCCACCTGGGGCGGCGACGTCTCCCACCTCGTCCCCGACCCCGTGATGCGGGCCCTGGAACGCAAATTGGCCTGAGCCCACCGCCGCGCGCCGTTGGCCGTACAGTCAACCCGTGGACGTTACGCAGAAACTGGATGAGATCGTCGACACGGTGCGCGGCGCCAAGAGCATGCCCATGTCGGCGTCCTGTGTGATCCATCGTGCCGACCTGCTGGCCCGGCTGGACGAGGTGCGCGAGGCCCTGCCCGGCTCCCTCGCCCAGGCCCAGGAGGTGCTGGGCGACCGGGAGGCCGTCGTCGCCGACGCCCAGCAGGAGGCCCAGCGCATCCTGCAGGCCGCGCACGCCGAGCGCGGCTCCCTCGTCGAGAGCACCGAGATCGTGCAGCGGGCCCGGGCCGAGGCCGCCCAGCTGCTGGACCGGGCCCGCCAGGAGGCCGACGAGATCAAGGCCGAGGCCGACGACTACGTCGACAGCAAGCTCGCCAACTTCGAGGTCGTCCTGGGCAAGACCATCGGCTCGGTGGAGCGCGGCCGTGACAAGCTGCTGGGCCCCGACCGGGACCCGGGCGGCGATCTGCCGCAGCAGGCGGACGCCTATGTGGAGGCGCAGTTCGCCGCGATCGAGGCGGTGCTGCGCAAGACCCTGGAGGCGGTCGGCCGCGGGCGGCGCAAGCTCACCGGGCACCGTCCCATCGACGAGCTGGCCGAGCACGTCGCGCAGCAGGACAGCGCCGGTACGGTGCCGGACGCCGGCGCGTACTACGGCCCCCGGGACACCGAGCAGGACACCTACGGCTACCTGGGCATGACCGCGCCCGGCAGCGCCGATGGCCCGGGCGGCGGCGGTGAGCCCGGCTATCCGCAGCAGCCCGCGGCGGAGCCCGCGCCGTACGCGGCCCAGGACACCGCCGCCTACGCGCGGGAGAGCGGCTACGGCGCCGGTGGCTACGGCCAGGACCCGTACGGCCCGGCCGGCGGCTACCCGGCGGACCCCTACGCCGCGGGCCAGGGCCGGCCGCAGGGCCAGGGGCAGGACGCGGCCGGCTACGGCTACCAGCAGCCCGCGCTCGGCTACCAGGGCTCGGGAACGCTGGACGAGACGAGCTTCTTCGACACCGGGATAATCGACCCCGAGCAACTGCGCCGTTACGAGCAGGAACGCCCCTGAGCTGCCCGCAGACCGCCGATTGGGAGGGGCGCCGACCGTGACGTATGCTGTCTCTTCGGCCGTACCGCATCAGTGATCACGGCTGCCCGCCGGCCCATTTCACCGGGTCGCGCCCCTCACGTCCTGTCCTGCCCCGTAGAAAGCAGAGAGCCCTGAACGCCCCCTTGGACCACCGTGCCCCGCTGGTGTTCGACACCCGCGAGCTGGGGCGGCGTCCCGGTGTGCTGAAGCGGATCACCCGCAGTGTCGCGGCCCCCCAGGGCCTGGGCATCGAGGTGATCGGAGTGCCGGAAGGCGCTCCGCTGGAGCTGGATCTTCGGCTGGAATCGGTCATGGAGGGGGTACTGGTCACCGGTACCGCCCGTGCACCGCTGGCGGGGGAGTGCGTAAGGTGTCTGGAGCCACTGGCCCAAGAGGCCGAGGCGGAGTTCCAGGAGTTGTTCTCCTACCCCGACGCCGGTGACTGGATCCGCTCCGCGGAGCCGGGCGACGACGCCGAGGACGAGGAGCGGCTCTTCCTCGAGGATGACCTGGTCAACCTCGAACCCGTACTGCGGGACGCGGTGGTGCTGTCGCTGCCACTGCAACCGGTGTGCCGCGAGGACTGCCCGGGTCTGTGCCCCGAATGCGGAGCACGGCTCGCGGAGGACCCGGAGCACCATCACGACGCTGCCGTCGACATCCGTTGGGCGGCACTGCGGGACTACACGCCCGCGGACCACAAGAAGACACCCCGCACCCGCGGGGACGATCCACAGGAGAAGTAGCCGTGGCTGTTCCTAAGCGGAAGATGTCGCGCAGCAACACGCGCCACCGCCGGTCGCAGTGGAAGGCCACTGCCCCGAACCTGGTGAGCTGCGAGCGCTGCCAGGAGCCGAGGTTGCAGCACATCGCGTGCCCCAACTGCGGCACGTACAACCGCCGTCAGGTCATCGACGTCTGATCGGCGGGTGACAGGCTCCATGTCTCACGCCCATCGGTCCAAGACCCAGGCGTCGGCGGAAGTGGCCTCGTCCCACGCGGTTCTGGAAGGGCGGCTCGGCTATCAGCTGGAGTCCGCCCTTCTGGTGCGTGCGCTGACCCATCGTTCGTACGCGTACGAGAACGGTGGTCTGCCCACCAACGAGCGTCTTGAGTTCCTCGGGGACTCGGTGCTCGGGGTGATCGTCACCGACACGCTGTACCGCACCTATCCCGAACTGGCCGAGGGGCAGCTGGCCAAGCTGCGCGCGGCCGTCGTCAATGCCAGGGCGCTCGCCGATGTGGCGCGCGGCCTGGATCTGGGCGCGTTCGTACGGCTGGGGCGGGGCGAGGAGGGGACCGGCGGCCGGAACAAGGCGTCGATCCTCGCCGACACCCTGGAAGCGGTCATCGGCGCCGTCTATCTCGACCGGGGCCTGGAGGCCGCCGACGAGATGGTGCACCGGCTGTTCGACCCGGTGATCGAGCGTTCCGCGAAGCTGGGCGCCGGTCTCGACTGGAAGACCAGCCTTCAGGAGCTGAGCGCGGCCGAGGGCCTCGGCGTTCCCGAGTACGTGATCAACGAGGCCGGGCCCGATCACGAGAAGACCTTCACCGCTGCGGCCCGCGTGGGTGGCGAGACCTACGGCACCGGCACCGGCCGCAGCAAGAAGGAAGCCGAGCAGCAGGCGGCGGAGACGGCCTGGCGGGAGATCCGCGCGGCGGCGGTACGCCGCGGCGGGGACGGCCCGGCACCGGGGCGGTCCGTTGCCTGAGCTGCCGGAGGTCGAGGTCGTACGGCGTGGCCTGGACCGCTGGGTCAGTGGCCGCGTCATCGCCACGGTCGAGACCCTGCACCCGCGCGCCGTACGCCGTCACCAGCTCGGCGCGCAGGACTTCGCCGCGCGGCTGGCCGGCGCCCGGGTGGCGGCGGTGCGGCGGCGCGGCAAGTATCTGTGGCTGCCGCTGGCGGACGGCGAGCTTGCCGTACTGGCCCATCTGGGCATGAGCGGCCAGTTGCTGATCCAGCCGGCGACGGCACCGGACGAGCGGCATCTGCGGATCAGGGTGACGTTCACCGACCCGGGCGAGGGCGAGCTGCGGTTCGTCGACCAGCGCACCTTCGGAGGCCTGTCACTGCATCCGGTGACGGCCGACGGGTTGCCGGACGTGATCGCGCACATCGCCCGCGATCCGCTGGACCCCGCCTTCGACGAGGACGCCTTCCACGCGGCGCTGCGCCGCCGGCGCACCACCGTGAAGCGGGCACTGCTCGACCAGTCGCTGATCAGCGGGGTCGGCAACATCTACGCGGACGAGGCGCTGTGGCGCACCCGGCTGCACTACGAGCGGCCCACGGCCTCGCTGACCCGGCCGCGTACGGCCGAGCTGGTCACCCACATCCGTGAGGTGATGAACGAGGCGCTCGCGCAGGGCGGCACCAGCTTCGACAGCCTGTACGTGAATGTGAACGGCGAGTCGGGGTACTTCGACCGCTCGCTGGACGCGTACGGGCGCGAGGACGAGCCGTGCCGCCGCTGCGGCACGCCCATCCGGCGCCGCCCGTGGATGAACCGCTCCAGCTACTTCTGCCCCCGCTGCCAGCGCAGGCCGACCTCGGTCCTCTGACGCACGGCGCGGGAGCCGGCCGGGGTCCGCGGCCCCGCTCAGTAGCCGAAGTTCTGCGTCCACCAGGGGCCGCCGTCGCCCAGGTGGACGCCGACTCCCAGGGTGGTGAAGTCGCAGTTGAGGATGTTGGCGCGGTGACCCTCGCTGTTCATCCACGAGTCCATGACGGCCTGCGCGTCCTGCTGGCCGCGGGCTATGTTCTCGCCGCCCATGTTCGCTATGCCGGCCGCCTGGGCGCGGTCCCAGGGGGTGCGGCCGTCGGGGTCGGTGTGGGAGAAGTAGCCGCGCTGGGCCATGTCCCGGCTGAAGTCGGTGGCCAGGGTGGCGAGCGCGGCGTCGCGGACCAGGGGCCGGCAGCCGGCCTTGGCGCGTTCCTCGTTCACCAGGCGCAGCACGGCGTCGGCCTGGGCGGAGGCGGCGTCCTGGGACGGGGAGGGCTCGGGATCGGGTGCGGGAGTGCTCTGGGTGGGCTGCGGCGCCTGCGTGGTCGGGTCGGGCTCCGCGGTCTCCGGCGTCGCCGAAGGGCTGGGCTCCTCGGCGGGGGCCTCGGAAGAGGGCTCGGCGGACGGTTCCTCGCTCTGCGGCTCGCTCTCCTCGTCCTGCGACGGGGCCGAGTCCTCGGGAGTCGCGGTGCGTCCCTGTCCGCGGCTGGCGGCCTCCTCGCGCTCCTCAGCGGCCGCGCCGCGCTCCAGGGTGGGGGAGGAGGAGGGGGAGCCGAGGATCAGCCGGTCCTCGGTGGGGCCGGGGCGGGCCTGGAGATCGTCCGAGTCCGTCAGGGTGAAGCGGTCCGCCATGCCGGGCAGCAGTCCGGAGCCGACGGCCATGGCCCCCACGGTGAGCGCGGCGGAAGCGCCCAGCAGGCCGGCGCGGGCGGGGCTCTTTCTGCGGTGCGTGCCCCGGTGTCCGTCTTCCTCGCGCGGGGCGGGAAGGGGTGTTGGGGTGTGCGCTGAGCGGCGATGGCGACCCATCGGTGGCACCGTCCTCGTCAACTCGACAACTTAAAGATCACTCGAACGAGTGGTCGTTACTGCGGCGTGACTTTACGGCATCGTGAGCGCGGCGTGGCTGCCCCGTGTGCGGATGGCCGGATAGCGTGCGTCACATGAAGGAACCCACACCCCACGAAAACGACCCGTCCCAGCCCGTCCGGATGACGGCATGGGTGCGCGGCCACGTGCAGGGAGTGGGCTTTCGCTGGTACACCCGGGCGCAGGCGCTCGCCATCGGTGAGCTGCGCGGATTCGCCTCGAACCTCGCCGACGGCCGGGTCCAGATCGTGGCCGAGGGGCCCCGGGAACGCTGCGAGCGACTGCTGGAGTGGGCCAGGGCCGGCGACACGCCCGGCAGGGTGGACGGCGTCACCGAGATTTGGGACACACCCCGGGACCGTTACCCCGACTTCGCCATCCGCTGATCGGGTGATCGACACGAAGCGGGTCCGGTGCCGGAAAGTGGTTGCCAACCCCGCCCCCACGTGCAAGGCTGCCAACCGATCACCGGTCGGTGTACGCGTCGGCGCCCCGTGCGAGCGCCCCGCCCCCCGGCGGTGTCCGGTCTTCGTGGGCCCGGCACCCCCGGCGATACGCGGTGTGATCGTGTTGACCGTCCCACTTTTTGGTGAGACTCTGAAATCCCCGCGCATCTCAGCTATGTGGCCTTGAGAACAGGGTGTCGAACACCCACCGCGGGCGTTATCCCTCACGACCTACCACGGCTTCGGTCGGTCACTCAGTGTGGAGGACCATCCATCATGGCAAAGGCGCTTCTCGGTCACATCGGTGGCTCGGACCCCCGTGTCCTTGCCGAGATGCGACGGCTTCAGCAGCGCGTACAGGACCTGGAGACGCAGCTTCTGCGGGTACAGGCGGAGAACGACGCGCTGGCCGCCGCCACTCGGCACAGCGACCCGGTGCTCGACGGCATCGATGTGCACAAGGCGGAGCCCGCTCTGACCTGACCTCAAGGATGAGGGCAGGGCACCACGGCTCACTCACCGCCTGCGGATCATGCGAGGGACGCTTCGGCGTCCCTTCGTCATGTGCGGACCACTTCTGCTGTTCTGCTCTGTACCCGGCCGCCTCCCGGCCGGCCTACGGACCGCGTTGGCTCAACTACTGATGTGCCCCCCATCCCCCGCGTCGAAACGGCCAATCAGGTAAGGCCGGGGAGTAAAGTCCGACGGCGTGCACCTCAAGAGCCTGACCCTGCGCGGCTTCAAGTCCTTCGCCTCGGCCACCACGCTGCGCTTCGAACCCGGCATCACCTGTGTGGTGGGTCCCAACGGGTCGGGCAAGTCCAACGTGGTGGACGCGCTGACCTGGGTCATGGGCGAACAGGGCGCCAAATCCCTGCGCGGCGGGAAGATGGAGGACGTCATCTTCGCCGGGACCACCGGCCGCCCGCCGCTGGGCCGCGCCGAGGTCTCCCTCACCATCGACAACGCCGACGGCGCGCTGCCCATCGACTACGCCGAAGTCACGATCAACCGCATCATGTTCCGCAACGGCGGCAGCGAGTACCAGATCAACGGCGACACCTGCCGCCTGCTGGACGTCCAGGACCTGCTCTCCGACTCCGGCATCGGCCGCGAGATGCACGTCATCGTCGGGCAGGGGCAACTCGACTCCGTACTGCACGCCGACCCCGCCGGACGCCGCGCCTTCATCGAGGAGGCGGCCGGCGTCCTCAAGCACCGCAAGCGCAAGGAGAAGGCCCTGCGCAAGCTCGACGCGATGCAGGCCAACTTCGCCCGGGTCCAGGACCTCACCGACGAACTGCGCCGCCAGCTCAAACCACTGGGCCGGCAGGCCGCCGTCGCACGTCGCGCGGCCGTGATCCAGGCCGACCTGCGCGACGCCCGGCTGCGACTGCTGGCCGACGAACTCACGACGCAGCGCCGCGCGCTGGCTGCCGAGATCGCGGACGAGAGCGCCCTGAAGGAGCGCAAGGAGACGGCGGAGCAGCGGCTGCGGGAGGCGGCGCGGGCCGAGACCGCGCTGGAGGAGGAAGTGAGAGCCCTCACGCCGCGGCTCCAGGGCGCCCAGCAGACCTGGTACGAACTCTCCCAGCTGGCCGAGCGCGTACGCGGCACCCGGTCCCTGGCCCAGGCCCGGATCGCCAGCGCGGGGAGCGGGCAGCCGGAGGAACGCCGTGGCCGCGACCCGGAGGACATGGCGCGCGAGGCGGCACGGATCAGGGAACAGGAAGCCGAACTCGAAGCCGCCCTGGAGGCCGCGGGGCGTGCCCTGGAGGACACCGTCGAGCACCGCGCGGGGCTGGAAAGGGAGCTGGCAGCCGAGGAACGCCGCCTGCGTGACGCCGCCCGCGCCGTCGCCGACCGCCGCGAGGGGCTGGCCCGGCTGCACGGGCAGGCCGCCGCCGCGCGCAGCAGGGCCGCCGCCGCCCAGGCGGAGATCGACCGGCTCACCGCCGCGCACGAGGACGCGACGCTCCGCGCGGAGAGCGCGCGGAACGAACACCGGACACTCGGCGACGAAGTGGCGGGGAGGGACGCCGGGGACGGTGAACTGGCCGCCGAGCACGAGCGCGCAGGGGAACGCCTCGCCGCGGCGGACGCCGCCCTGAGCGCGGCGAGGGACGCCCTGACCCTCGCCGAACGCGAACGCGCCGCCCTCGACGCCCGCCACGAAGCGCTCTCCCTCGGACTGCGCCGCAAGGACGGCTCCGGCGCGCTGCTGGCGGCGGCGGACACCCTTGGCGGAGTCCTGGGCCCCGCCGCGGAACTGCTCACCGTCACCCCCGGCTACGAAGTGCCGGTCGCCGCCGCTCTCGGCGCCGCCGCCGACGCCATCGCGGTGGACGGACCCGGCACGGCGGTCGAGGCGCTGAAACTGCTCCGCACCACCAACGCCGGGCGCGCCGCCCTCCTGGTCACGACGCCGAAGGCCGTGCCCGCGGCGCGGGCCCCACGGCCCATCGAAGACGCCGGCGGGGAGCACGGAGACTCCGCCGCCGCGCGGCCCGGGGACCTGGCCGGACAACACCCCGGCCCCACCGCGGGCGGCCTCCGGGCTCCTGGCGGTCCGGCCGGCCCGCCCCGCGCCGCCCCGCGACACCCCACCGTCGGAGCCCCTGCCGGTGAGGCATCGAGGACATCGGCCCCGCACCCCATGGAGTCGGGTGAACGGCACCCCGTGGGTGAGCGGGAGCAACCCCCGGCCGGCCGGGTCGCGGGCGGCCCGCCCACCGCACCCACCGCCGCCGGGCCCGCCGGAGGACCGGAGCGCCCCGGGGGCGGACAGGGGCCGGGCGGCGCCGAGCGTGCCGTCGCGGCCGGTGCCGGGCCGACCGGGGGGCCGGCCGTCCGGGCCGCCCTCGCCGAGGACCAGGCGCGGCGCGACCACGCCCCCGGGCAGCCGCGCGGCGGGGCGCTGCCCACCGCCCGCTCCGGCGCAGGCCCCGGCCCCGGCACACCCCCGGCCCGGGCTGTCGAAGGAACGGATCCCACCGCCCGCCGCGCCGCAGCCGATCTCGTGGACGGGCCCGAGGACATCCTCGCCACCGTCCGTTGGCTGCTGCGCGACACCGTCGTGGTCGCCGGCCTCGACGACGCGGCGGACCTGCTGGCCGGGGCCGGCGAACTCACGGCCGTCACCGCCGGGGGCGATGTGCTCAGCCGCGGTCTCGCCCAGGGAGGTTCGGCCACCGCCCCCAGCCTGCTGGAGGTCCAGGCGTCGGTGGACGAGACCGCCGCCCGGCTGCGGGAGCTGGAGACCCACTGCGAGGAACTGACCCGGGCCCGCACGGCGGCCGAGGCCGAACGCCGGGAGCGGGCGGCGGAAGCCGAGGACCTGCGCCGCCGCCTGACCACCGCCGAGCGCGAACGGTCCCGCGTCGGCCAGGACCTGGGCCGGCTGGCCGGCGCCGCCCGCGCCGCCGCGGGCGAGGCCGAGCGCTCCGCCGCCGCCGTGGCCCGCGCCCGCGAGGCCCTGGAGAGCGCGACCGCGCAGGCCGAGGAACTGGCCGAACGGCTGGCCGTCCGCGAGGACGCGGCGCAGGACGACGAGGACCCCGACACCACCGCGCGCGACCGGCTGGCCGCCGACGGCGCCAACGCCCGGCAGACCGAGATGGAGGCCCGGCTCCAGGTCCGCACCCACGAGGAGCGTGTCAAGGCGCTGGCCGGCCGGGCGGACGCCCTGGACCGCGGCGCCCGCGCCGAACGCGAGGCCAGGGCCCGCGCCGAGCAGCGGCGCGCCCGGCTGCGCCACGAGGTGGCCGTCGCCACCGCGGTGGCCGACGGCGCCGCCCAGCTGCTCGCCCACGTCGAGGCGTCGCTCACCCGCGCCGAGCAGGACCGTGCCGCCGCCGAGACGGCTCGCGCGGCCAAGGAGAGCGCTCTGTCCACCGCCCGCGCCGCCGGGCGCGAACTGAAGGCGGAACTCGACAAGCTCACCGACTCCGTACACCGGGGCGAGGTCCTCGGCGCGGAGAAGCGGCTGCGGATCCGCCAGCTGGAAGAACGGTCGCTGGAGGAACTGGGCGTCGAACCCGAGGCGCTGCTCGCGGAGTACGGTCCGGATCAGCCGGTGCCGCCCTCCCCGCCCGCCGAGGGCGAGACGCTGCCGGACGATCCCGCGCATCCGCGCAACCAGCCGCGCCCCTTCCAGCGCGGGGAGCAGGAGAAGCGCCTCAAGGCTGCCGAGCGCGCGTACAAGCAGCTGGGCAAGGTCAATCCGCTGGCGCTGGAGGAGTTCGCGGCGCTGGAGGAGCGGCACCAGTTCCTCAGCGAGCAGCTGGAGGACCTGAAGAAGACCAGGACCGAGTTGCTGGGGCTGATCAAGGAGGTCGACGAGCGCGTCGAGCAGGTGTTCACGGACGCGTTCCACGACACGGCCCGGGAGTTCGAGGGGGTCTTCTCGCGACTGTTCCCCGGCGGCGACGGCAGGCTCGTCCTCACCGATCCCGCCGACATGCTGTCCACCGGCGTGGAGGTGGAGGCCAGGCCGCCGGGCAAGAAGGTGAAGCGGCTGTCCCTGCTGTCCGGCGGTGAGCGTTCGCTGACTGCGGTGGCGCTACTGGTGTCGATCTTCAAGGCGCGCCCCAGCCCCTTCTACGTGATGGACGAGGTGGAGGCGGCGCTGGACGACACGAACCTCCAGCGGCTGATCCGCATCATGCGGGAGCTGCGGGACAGCTCTCAGCTGATCGTGATCACTCACCAGAAACGGACCATGGAGGTCGCCGACGCGCTGTACGGCGTGTCGATGCAGGGCGACGGCGTCTCGAAGGTGATCAGCCAGCGCCTGGGCTGACCTGCGGCGGGTCTCCCCGGGTGGTGGGATCGGCGCGAGTGTGCGGGACTTGATGGCGACAGTGTCGTTCGTGGCCGACGGCGCGGGTGCCGTCGGCCCGCTCCGGAAAGACGTGCCGTGACCAGTACCGCCTCGGCGGAACACCAGGCCCGCCAGGGCCGGCCGCCGCATCTGACCTTCGTCGTCTTCATCGCCGCCACTGCCGCGATGGGCGGCTTTCTCTTCGGCTACGACTCCGCCGTCATCAACGGCGCGGTGGAGGGCATCAGAGGCAGATTCGGGGTCGCCTCCGGAACGCTGGGCACGGTCGTCGCCATCGCGCTGCTTGGCGCGGCACTCGGCGCGATGATCGCGGGTCGGCTGGCGGACCGGATCGGCCGGATCAAAGTGATGCAGTTGGCCGCGGTGCTGTTCTTCATCAGCGGTCTCGGTTCGATGCTGCCGTTCGCGGTCTGGGACCTGGCGTTGTGGCGGGTCGTGGGCGGGGTCGCGATCGGGATGGCCTCGGTGATCGCGCCGGCCTACATCGCCGAGGTCTCCCCGGCGGAGTACCGCGGCCGGCTGGCCTCGTTCCAGCAGGGCGCGATCGTGCTGGGTATCGCGGTCTCCCAGCTGGTGAACTGGGGCGTGGTCACCCTCGCGAACGGTGATCAGCGCGGCCGGCTGCTGGGGCTGGAGGCGTGGCAGATCATGCTGGGCATCGAGGTGCTGCCGGCGCTGGCGTACGGGCTGCTGTCGCTGCGCATCCCGGAGTCGCCGCGCTATCTGATCCTGCGCGGGCGCCACGCCGAGGCCACCCGTGTGCTCGCCGACGTGGAGGCCCAAGGCACCGATCTGAAGGCCCGGGTCGCCGAGATCACCGCCGGGATCCACGGTGAGCACAAGTCCGGCTGGCGGGACCTGCTCGGTGGCCGGGCCGGGCTGCTGCCGATCGTCTGGATCGGCATCGGGCTGTCCCTCTTCCAGCAACTGGTGGGCATCAATGTGATCTTCTACTACTCGAACTCACTGTGGCAGTCGGTCGGCGTCAACCCCGACGCCTCGTTCTTCTACTCCTTCACCACTTCCATCATCAACATCGCCGGCACCGTGATCGCGATGCTCTTCGTGGACCGGGTCGGCCGCAAACCGCTGGCGCTCGTCGGCTCGGTGGGGATGGCGGTGTCGCTGGGTGTGGCGGCGTGGGCGTTCTCCTTCCGCACCGGCAGCGGGGACGCCATCCACATGCCGCACGTCCAGGGCACGGCGGCGCTGATCGCGGCGCACGGCTTCGTGCTCTTCTTCGCCCTGTCGTGGGGTGTGGTGGTGTGGGTGCTGCTGGGCGAGATGTTCCCCGGGCGGGTACGGGCCGCCGCGCTCGGCGTGGCGGCGTCCGCGCAGTGGGTCGCCAACTTCGCCGTCAGCCAGAGTTTCCCCTCGCTCTCGGACTGGAACCTGTCCGGTGCGTACGTCATGTACACGGTCTTCGCCCTGCTCTCGATCCCCTTCGTGTGGCTGTGCGTCCCGGAGACGAAGGGGAAGACTCTGGAGGAGATGGGCTGAGTCCCGCGCCGGTGGCGGGGGCCATCCGCGATACTGAGTCGCGTTATGGAAACCGTGATTCTCGTCGTAGTCATCGCTCTGGTCGCCATCGCCGCGATCTCGGGGCTGGTCGTCGGCAGTCGCCGCAAGAAGGCGCTGCCCCGGACGAAGGAGGAAGGCACCGACACCGGGACCGGCACCGGTGGCGCCACAGGCACAGGCACCGCGCCGCCCACCGAGCCGCAACTGGGCGACGAGGCGGAGCCCGCGACGACCGAGGAGGCCCGGCACACGGTCGAGGACGTGGTGCTGCCGCCCGTCGCCCCTCCGCCCCCCGCGCCGCCGCTGGAGACCCCCGAGCCCACCGCCGGCCGCCTCGTACGGCTGCGGGCCCGGCTCTCACGTTCGCAATCGGCGCTCGGTCAGGGGCTGCTCAGCCTGCTCTCCCGGGAGCGGCTGGACGAGGAGACCTGGGAGGAGATCGAGGACACCCTGCTCTCCGCGGACGTCGGCGTGACGCCCACCCAGGAGTTGGTGGAACGGCTGCGGGAGCGCGTGCGGGTGCTGGGCACCCGCACCCCCGAGGAACTGCGCGCGCTGCTGCGCGAGGAACTGCTCGCGGTCATCGGTCCCGACCTGGACCGCGCGGTGCACACCGAGGGCGGCGTCTCGGTGGAGGGCGAGGAGCGCCCCGCCGTGGTGCTGGTCGTGGGGGTCAACGGCACCGGCAAGACCACCACCACCGGCAAGCTCGCCCGGGTGCTGGTCGCGGACGGCAAGTCGGTGGTGCTCGGCGCCGCCGACACCTTCCGTGCCGCGGCCGCCGAGCAGCTGGGCACCTGGGGCGAGCGGGTGGGCGCCCGCACGGTGCGCGGCCCGGAGGGCGGTGACCCCGCCTCGGTGGCGTTCGACGCCGTCAAGGAGGGGATCGCGGAGGGCGCCGACGTGGTGCTGGTGGACACCGCGGGCCGGCTGCACACCAAGACCGGCCTCATGGACGAGCTGGGCAAGGTGAAGCGGGTGGTGGAGAAGCAGGGCCCGGTCAACGAGGTGCTGCTGGTCCTGGACGCCACCACCGGCCAGAACGGCCTGGTGCAGGCGCGGGTTTTCTCCGAGGTCGTCGACATCACCGGGATTGCGCTGACCAAGCTGGACGGGACCGCCAAGGGCGGCATCGTGATCGCCGTGCAGCGGGAGCTGGGGGTGCCGGTGAAGCTGGTGGGGCTGGGGGAGGGAGCGGACGATCTGGCGCCGTTCGAGCCCGAGGCGTTCGTCGACGCGCTGATCGGCTGAAGGACCTGCATCTCGCGGGCCGGCGCCAGGCCGGAGCCGGCGACCGGGGACGGGCCGGCCCGCCGGGCCCGCCCCGCCCCGGGTGGTGGGTCAGCCGGCGGCGCGGTGGCACACGTACGCCAGCGCGCCGATCAGCAGCCGGGCCGGTGGTGGTGCGGAGCTCTCCAGATTCGGCGGGCGCAGCCAGCGCACCGGGCCCAGCCCGCCGTGCTCACACGGCGGCGCCGTGATGTGCCCCCCGGGTCCCAGACAGCGCAGCTGGGGCAGGGCGTCGTCCCAGCCCATCCGGTACAGCAGGTGGGGGAGCTCGGCGGCGGCGCCGGGCGCGACGAAGAACCACACGCGACCGTGCGGCGCCTCGGCGACCGGCCCCAGCGGCAGCCCGATGCGTTCCAGACGCAGCAGGGCACGACGGCCGGGTCCGCGCGGCACCTCGATGACGTCGAAGTCGCGTCCGGTGGGCAGCAGGGCGGTGGCGCCGGGGGTACGGTCCCAGTCGGCCATGGCCTGGCGCAGTGAGCTGCCCGCCGCGATGGTGAGGCCGGCGCTGAGCGGATGGGCGCCCGGGGAGGCGCAGTCGGCGCGTCCGCAGGAGCACTCGGGGCGCCCGGGACCGGGCCCGCGCCGCACGGCGCGCGCACCCGGCGTTACGTCCCAACCCCACAGGCCGGTGTACTCGGCGACCGCCATCCGGACCGGGTTCCGGACCAGCCGGCGCGGCAACCTGGCCGTCAGCCGCAGCTCCCGGATCTCCCGCAGTCCGTCGATCGTGAAGCCCATGCACTCTCCAACGGGTCGGGTATACGGATAGTTACGATCGTCGGGCTGAGACCGGGGGGAGCACGTTCTGCGCAGCGCGCGCCCCCGCTGTGCTTCCTTCCGCCCGAGGCCGTGCATCCCCCGTATCAGTGAAGCGCGCACGCTGGGCAATAGGTTCAATCGGAGGGGTGGCGAATGGTGGCGATTACCCGCTGCACCTCCAGCGCGTCGGTGATCATAGGATTACTTTCGGTAGATTCATAGACGGGATGTCAGCAGACGGCGCGTCAGATCGGTACGGCGAGGCGACGGCCATCGGCCCGCGCGGCACGCGGGCCGGAATGGGGGCGTAACTGTGGGCACTGACGGCGGCACCTCCGAGAAGGTTCCCAACGAACGGCTCATGTCCTGGTTCCAGCGCAGCGGCTGGTCCAAGGGCGAATTGGCCCGCCAGGTCAACCGCCGGGCCAGGGAGCTGGGCGCCCACCACATCAGCACCGACACCTCGCGGGTGCGCCGCTGGCTGGACGGCGAACAACCGCGCGAACCGATACCGCGGATCCTGTCGGAGCTGTTCTCCGAGCGGTTCGGCTGCGTGGTCGGCATCGAGGACCTGGGGCTGCGCTCCGCCCGCCAGTCCGCCGCCGTCTCCGGCATCGACCTGCCCTGGGCCGGCCCGCAGACGGTGGCGTTGATCAACGAGTTCTCCCGCAGTGACCTGATGCTGGGCCGGCGCGGCTTCCTGGGCACCTCGCTGTCGATGTCGGCGGGCCCCGCGCTGATAGAGCCCATGCAGCGCTGGCTGGTGCCCACCTCCGCCGAAGCACCCGCCCCCGGGGCCCCGGGCGGCGGCGCCCGGATCATCGCGCTGCCCGCGCCCGCCGGCCCCGATGGGCGGCGCGGAAATCTGTCGGTGCCCGAGCTGGAACAGCTGGAGGCCACCACCGCCGAATTCCGGGCCTGGGACGCGCAGTGCGGCGGCGGACTGCGCCGCAAGGCGGTCGTCGGCCAGTTGCACGAGGTCACGGACCTGCTCCAGGAGCCCCACCCCGAGCCGGTGCGCAGGCGGTTGTTCCGCATCACCGCCGAGCTGTCCGAGCTGGCCGGCTGGATGAGCTACGACATCGGACTGCAACCCACCGCGCAGAAGTACTTCGTCCTCGCGCTGCACGCCGCCAAGGAGTCGGGGGACCGGCCGCTGGGAGCGTTCATCCTGTCCCAGATGAGCCGGCAGATGATCCATCTGGGCCGGGCCGAGGACGCCCTGGAGCTCATCCACCTCGCGCAGTACGGCAGCCGTGAGGGAGCCACCGCCCGTACCCAGGCGATGCTCTACGCGATCGAGGCGCGCGCCTACGCCACCATGGGGGCCCCGCCCAAGTGCCATCGGGCGGCGCGCGCCGCGGAGGAGACGTTCGCGGAGGCGGGCCGGGCCGACCAGGACCCGCCGTGGATCCGCTTCTTCTCCGAGGCCGAACTGAAGTCGGAGAACGCCCACTCCTACCGCGATCTCGCCTATGTCGCCGGACGCAGCCCCACTTATGTCTCGCTGGCCCGCCCGGAGATGGAGCGCGCGGTGCAGTTGTTCGCGGCGGAGTGCGAGGGCAAGGAGAACGGCGGCCACCAGCGGTCGTATGCACTCAACCTGATCGGCATGGCTTCCGTGCACTTGCTGGAGCGGGAGCCGGAGGCCGCCGCGGAGCGGGCCGAGCAGGCCATCGCGCTGGCCCGGCGGCTGCGTTCGGAGCGGGTCAACACCCGGCTGCGCAAGACCTCGGCCAATGCCCTGCGGGACTTCGGCGAGGTGTCCGCCGTGCGCGGTCTGACCGAGCGGCTGACCACGGAACTCCCGGAAAACGAGGTGGTACGGGCCTGCTGAGCGCGCCCGTCGCCCTCTCCACATCCCCGGCCGCGGTGGCCGGCCCGGAGCACCCGACCCGGCATTCCCGCCAGGTCCTCTCCGGGTCGGCCCGCCGCGGCCGGTTCCCTGTCCGCACTCCGGGAGGACAGTGCGGCACACCGTAGTACGGGCGTGGTGACGGTCAGGTCCATTTCATCTCTGCTTAACATGCGGCTACTCATCGTCACCCCTGCGAAACATGGGCGGCCATCACCGGAAACGGCCCTCCGAGAGCCTGTGGCGCATCCTGACCCGCCCAAGATCCTGCCCGCACGGGTCGTCATTCTGAGGAGACGTTCACGTTGGAAGCAGCAGATATCGCTTTTGTGGTGATCTGTGCCGCTATGGTCATGCTGATGACCCCCGGCCTCGCCTTCTTCTACGGAGGCATGATCCGTGTCAAGAGCGCCTTGAACATGCTCATGATGTGCTTCATCGCCACCGGCATCTCCAGCGTGCTGTGGGTGCTCTACGGCTTCTCCATCGCCTTCGGTGACAGCGTCAACGGCGAGGGCGGCGGCATCATCGGCAACCTGGACTTCATCGGCTTCAAGGGAATGCTCGGTGTCGAGGGCTCCGAGACCCTCCTCACCTTCGCCGTGTTCCAGCTGATGTTCGCCGTCCTCACCCCGGCCCTGATCAGCGGTGCCCTGGCCGAGCGCGTCAAGTTCAGCGCCTGGGCCGTCTTCATCGCGCTGTGGGTCTCCATCGTCTACTTCCCCGTCGCGCACTGGGTCTGGGGCGACAACGGCTGGATCGGCGGCCTGGAGATCGACGGGCGCGAGGTCATCGACTTCGCCGGTGGTACCGCGGTCCACATCAACGCCGGCGTCGCGGCCCTCGCCGCCGTCCTGGTGATCGGCAAGCGCGTCGGGTTCAAGAAGGACCCGATGCGTCCGCACAACCTGCCCATGGTCATGCTCGGCGCCGCCCTGCTGTGGTTCGGCTGGTTCGGCTTCAACGCCGGCTCGGAGCTGGCCGCCAACGGCACCACCGCCCTGATGGCCCTCAACACCATGGTCGCCACCGGCACCGCCGTCCTGGGCTGGCTGGCCTACGAGCGCATCCGGCACGGCGCGTACACCACGCTCGGCGCCGCGTCCGGCGCGATCGCCGGCCTGGTCGCCATCACCCCCTCCGGCGCCAACGTCAACCCGATGGGCGCCCTGCTCATCGGCCTGGTCGCCGGCGCGGTGTGCGCCTGGGCCGTCAGCCTCAAGTACAAGCTGGGCTTCGACGACTCCCTCGACGTGGTCGGCGTCCACCTCTTCGGCGGCATCATCGGCACCCTGATGGTCGGCTTCCTGGCCATCGACGGTGCCGGCGGCTTCGCCCAGTTCGCCCTCCAGGCCATCGCCGCTGCCGCGGTCATGGCGTACTCCTTCGTCGTCACCTGGATCCTGGCCAAGATCATCGACTCCACCATGGGCTTCCGAGCCACCGAGGACGACGAGACCGCCGGGCTCGACCAGGTCTACCACGCGGAGACCGGGTACGACTTCAGCCAGACCGGCACCGGTTCGGTGTCCGTGGCCAGCAGCGTTCCGGCGACCGCCCAGACGGCCTCCGGTGAGAAGAAGGTGGACGCATGAAGCTCATCACCGCGGTGATCAAGCCGCACCGTCTCGACGAGGTCAAGTCGGCCCTCCAGGCCTTCGGCGTGCACGGCATGACCGTCACCGAGGCCAGTGGCTACGGCCGGCAGCGCGGACACACCGAGGTCTACCGGGGTGCCGAGTACACCGTCGACCTCGTCCCCAAGATCCGCCTGGAGATCCTCGCCGAGGACGACGACGCCGAGCAGCTGATCGACGTCGTGGTCAAGGCCGCCCGCACCGGCAAGATCGGTGACGGAAAGGTCTGGAGCGTCCCGGTGGAGACGACCGTACGGGTCCGCACCGGCGACCGCGGCCCCGACGCCCTGTGACACCGGGCACCGCGACAAGGCACCACCTGACGATCTGAACAGGAGCTGGGGACCGCATGACGGCGGAGTCGACATCCACCACCGGCACGGACACGGGCCCCAGCGGCGGGTACGCGGCGGCCAGGCTGCGTCTGCTGGGCGAACCATTCGCCGAGCAGACCCGGCCCGGGCCGCCGCGCCGCGCCGAACTCGCGCAGCTCACCGACACCTGGCTCACCGGCCTGCTCGGCCCCCGGCCGCACAGCCCCCGCGTCGCCCTCGTCGCCGTGGGCGGCTACGGACGCGGCGAACTGTCCCCCCGCAGCGACCTCGACCTGCTCCTCCTGCACGACGGCACCGGCAGCGCCGCCGAGATCGCCGCCCTCGCCGACCGCCTCTGGTACCCCGTGTGGGACCTCGGCATCGCCCTCGACCACTCCGTCCGCACCCTCGGCGAGGCTCACACGACCGCCGCGGACGACCTCAAGGTCCATCTCGGCCTGCTGGACGCCCGGCACATCGCCGGCGACGCCGCCCTCACCACCGAACTGCGCACCGCCCTGCTCGCACAGTGGCGCGCCCAGGCACCCGCCCGCCTCCCGGCCCTGCACGAACTCGGCCGCGAACGCGCCCGCCGCCACGGCGAACTGCCCTTCCTCCTCGAACCCGACCTCAAGGAGGCCCGCGGCGGCCTGCGCGACGCCACCGCGCTGCGCGCCGTCGCCGCCTCCTGGATCGCCGATGCCCCCCGGGCCGGCCTCGAAGCCGCCCGCTCCACCCTCCTGGACATCCGCGACGCCCTCCACCTGACCACCGGACGCGCCACCGACCGGCTCGCCCTGGAGGACCAGGACCAGGTCGCCAAGGCCCTCGGCATGCTGGACGCCGACGCCCTGCTGCGCCGCGTGTACGAGGCGGCCCGCACCATCTCCTACGCCTCCGACGTCACCTGGCGCGAGGTCGGCCGGGTGCTGCGCTCGCGCGCCGCCCGGCCCCGGCTGCGACAACTGCTCGGCGGCCGCCGGGTCAACCCGGCGGAACAGCGCACCCCGCTCGCCGAAGGCGTGGTCGAGGTGGACGGCGAGGTCGTGCTGGCCCGTTCCGCCCGTCCCGACCGCGACCCGGTGCTGCCGCTGCGCGCCGCCGCGGCGGCGGCGCAGGCGGGGCTCCCGCTGGCCATGCCCGCCGTCCACGCGCTCGCCGCCGGCGCCGCCCCGCTCCCCGCTCCGTGGCCGGCGGAAGCCCGCGAGGAGTTCATCACCCTCCTCGGCGCGGGGCCGGACACCGTCCCGGTGTGGGAGGCCCTCGAGGCCGGCGGGCTGATCGACGCCCTGCTGCCCGACTGGGAACGTGTGCGCTGCCGCCCCCAGCGCAACCCCGTGCACCGCTGGACCGTCGACCGGCACCTGGTCGAGACCGCGGTCCGCGCCTCCGCGCTCACCCGCCGCGTCCAGCGTCCCGACCTGCTGCTGGTCGCCGCCCTCCTGCACGACATCGGCAAGGGCTGGCCCGGAGACCACAGCGTCGCCGGGGAGACCATCGCCCGCGACATGGCCGCCCGCGTCGGCTTCGGCCCGGCCGATGCCGAGGTGCTGGCCACCCTGGTACGGCACCACCTGCTGCTCGTGGAGACCGCCACCCGCCGCGACCTGGCCGACCCCGCCACCATCGCCCACGTCGCCACGGCCGTCGGCTCCACCGGCACCCTCGAACTCCTCCGGGCCCTCACCGAGGCCGATGCCCTGGCCACCGGCCCCGCCGCCTGGTCCACCTGGCGGGCCTCCCTCATCGACGACCTCGCCACGCGGGTCGCCGCCGCGCTGGAGGAGGGCAGCCCTTCGCCGCGCTCCGTCCCGCCACGGGCCACCGTCGCCGCCGAACGGCTGGCCATCGAGGCCTTCCGCACCCAGGCGCCGGTGCTCGCCCTGCACACCGCCCGCCCCGACCCCGCCACGCCGCCCACCGGGCGGGAACCGGGCCGCGCCGACGCCGCGCCGTCCCCGGACCTCCCGGACGGCGACGCCGCCGGCCCCGAACCCGTCGGCGTCGAACTCGTCGTCGCCCTGCCCGACCAGCCCGGCGTGCTGCCCGCCGTGTCCGGCGTCCTCGCCCTGCACCGGCTCACCGTCCGCTCCGCCGAACTCAGCAGCGTCGACCCCGCAGGACAGGGCGAGGTACTGCTGCTCCAGTGGCGGGTCGCCGCCGCGTACGGCTCCCTGCCGCAGGCCGAACGGCTGCGCGCCGACCTGGTCCGCGCCCTGGACGGCTCCCTCGACATCACCGGCCGGCTCGCCGAGCGCGAGGCCGCCTACCGCCGCCCGCGCCGCAGGACGCCGCGGACCCCGCCGCCGCGCGTCACCGTCGCACCGTTCGGCTCGGCCCTGGCCACCGTCATCGAGGTCCGGGCCCAGGACGCCCCCGGGCTGCTCCACCGCATCGGCCGGGCCCTGGAGGGAGCGGGCGTCCGGGTACGCAGCGCCCACGTCAGCACGCTCGGCGCCAACGCGGTCGACGCCTTCTACGTGACCCGCCCGACCGGCGGCCCACTGCCCGCCGAACAGGCCGCGCAGCTCGCCCAGGACCTGGAACGCGCCCTCGCTCCCACCCCCGATCAGGAAGCCGCCGAACCCGCGGGCTGACCGTACCCGTGCCATACGGATACGCTGGAGGTCACCGCTCATCCGAGACCGCCGACGCATAAGGGATCCGCCAGCGCCGTGTTCGACACACTCTCCGACCGCCTAGCGGCGACGTTCAAGAACCTCAGAGGCAAGGGCCGCCTCAGCGAGGCGGACATCGACGCCACGGCGCGCGAGATCCGTATCGCCCTGCTGGAGGCCGATGTCGCCCTGCCCGTGGTGCGCGCCTTCATCGGGCAGATCAAGGAGCGGGCCAGGGGCGCCGAGGTCTCCAAGGCGCTCAACCCCGCCCAGCAGGTCATCAAGATCGTCAACGAGGAGCTCATCGGCATCCTCGGCGGCGAGACCAGGCGGCTGCGGTTCGCCAAGAACCCGCCCACCGTGATCATGCTGGCCGGCCTCCAGGGTGCCGGTAAGACCACCCTCGCCGGCAAGCTCGGCCGCTGGCTGAAGGAGCAGGGCCACACCCCGCTGCTGGTCGCCGCCGACCTCCAGCGGCCCAACGCCGTCAACCAGCTCGCCGTCGTCGCCGAACGCGCCGGCGTCGGCATCTTCGCCCCCGAACCCGGCAATGGCGTGGGCGACCCGGTCAAGGTCGCCGAGGACTCCCTGGTCCACGCCCGCGACAAGCAGTTCGACGTGGTCGTCGTCGACACCGCCGGCCGTCTGGGCATCGACCAGGAGATGATGGCGCAGGCCGCCGACATCCGGGACGCCGTGCGCCCGGACGAGGTGCTCTTCGTCGTCGACGCGATGATCGGCCAGGACGCGGTCACCACCGCGGAGGCGTTCCGCGACGGCGTCGGCTTCGACGGTGTGGTGCTCTCCAAACTGGACGGTGACGCGCGCGGTGGTGCGGCGCTGTCGATCGCCCAGGTCACCGGCCGGCAGATCATGTTCGCCTCCAACGGCGAGAAGCTGGACGACTTCGACGCCTTCCACCCGGACCGGATGGCCTCCCGGATCCTGGGCATGGGCGATGTGCTCAGCCTCATCGAGCGGGCCGAGCGCACCTTCAGCCAGCAAGAGGCCGAGGCGATGGCCTCCAAGCTGGCCAAGGGCCCCAAGGAGTTCACCCTCGACGACTTCCTGGCCCAGATGGAGCAGGTCCGCAAGATGGGCTCCATCTCTAAGCTGCTCGGCATGATGCCCGGCATGGGCCAGATGAAGGAGCAGATCAACAACCTGGACGAGCGCGAGGTGGACCGCACCGCCGCGATCATCAAGTCCATGACGCCGGCCGAGCGAGCCGACCCCAAGATCATCAACGGCTCGCGGCGGGCCCGTATCGCGCGCGGCTCCGGGGTCGACGTCTCCACGGTCAAGGGCCTGGTGGAGCGCTTCTTCGAGGCCCGCAAGATGATGTCGAAGATGGCCCAGGGCGGCGGGATGCCCGGCATGCCCGGTATCCCCGGCATGGGCGGCGCGGGCAAGCGCAAGGGCAAGCAGCAGAAGAAGACCAAGGGCAAGCGCCAGTCGGGCAACCCGATGAAGCGTCAGCAGCAGGAGCGCGCCGAGGCCCAGCGCAAGGCCGAGGGCGGCGGTGCCGCGTTCGGCGTCCCCGGCGCAGGTCAGGACCCGGGCGACTTCGAACTGCCCAAGGAGTTCCGGGACATCCTGCCCCCCAAGTGACCGAAGCGGTGCCCACGGCGCCCGGAGACGTACCGCACGTCTCCGGGCGCCGTACCATGTCCGCCATGGCCAAGGCTCCCGTACTCACCCCGCAGGACCAGGACTTCCCCCGCTGGTACCAGGATCTGATCGGCAAGGCCGAGCTGGCGGACAACGGGCCGGTGCGCGGCACCATGGTGATCCGACCGTACGGGTACGGGCTGTGGGAGCGGATGCAGCAGGAGCTGGACGCCCGGATCAAGGCGGCGGGCGCCCGTAACGCCTATTTCCCGCTGTTCATCCCCGAGTCCTATCTCAGCCGCGAGGCCGAGCACGTGGAGGGCTTCGCACCGGAGCTGGCGGTGGTCACCCACGGCGGCGGCAAGCGCCTGGAGGAGCCGGTGGTGGTCCGGCCCACCTCGGAGACGATCGTCAACGAGTACTTCTCCAAGTGGGTGAACAGCTACCGCGACCTGCCGCTGCTGATCAACCAGTGGGCGAATGTGGTGCGCTGGGAGATGCGGCCGCGGGTCTTCCTGCGGACCACCGAGTTCCTGTGGCAGGAGGGGCACACCGCGCACGCGAGTTACGAGGAGGCCCGCGACTACGCCGCCCGCATCCACCGCGAGGTGTACGCCGACTTCCTGCGCAATGTGCTGGCCATCGACGTCGTCCTGGGCCGCAAGTCCCCCGCGGAGCGGTTCGCCGGCGCCATCAACACCCTCACCCTGGAGGGCATGATGCGCGACGGGAAGGCTCTGCAGCTGGGCACCAGTCACGAGCTGGGCCAGAACTTCGCGAAGGCCTTCGACACCCGCTATCTCGGCCCGGACGGCGCGCGTCAGCTGGTGTGGCAGACCTCCTGGGGCGCCTCCACCCGCATGGTGGGCGGGCTGATCATGTCCCACGGTGACGATCAGGGACTGCGGGTGCCGCCGCGGCTGGCGCCGGTGCAGGCCGTGGTGCTCGCGGTCAAGGGCGACGGGGCGGTGCTGACGGCGGTGAGCGAGACCGCCGCGGCACTGCGTGCGGCGGGGGTCCGGGTGGAGACCGATGAGCGCGTGGAGATCCCCTTCGGGCGGCGTGCCGTGGACTGGGAGCTGAAGGGCGTACCGGCCCGGGTCGAGATCGGACCGCGCGACCTGGCGGACGGTGCGGCCACCCTGGTGCGCCGTATCCCGGGCGGGAAGCAGCCGGTGGCGCTGGCGGCGCTGCCGGGGCTGCTGCCGGGCCTGCTGGAGGAGGACCAGGCGCAGTTGCTGCGCGAGTCGCGCGAGCGGCGTGAGGCCCGTACCGCCGAGGTGTCCGGCGTCCAGGAGGCGGTGGCGGCGGCCGCGGCGGGCGGCTGGGCGCGGATCCCCTGGGCGGATCTCGGTCCGGAGGGCGAGGCGCGCCTGGCGCAGGACGGCGTGTCGGTGCGGGTCCTGGTGGCGGCGGACGGGTCGGTGCCGGCCTCGGACGACGCACCCGGTACGGTCGCAGTGGTGGGTCGCGCCTACTGACCGAGATCTCCGGGGATTTCGGCGTCGCCATGAACTGACGGGTAAGTGCAAATTCGCGGACTTGGCACCGGAATCGGAACACCCGGTGGGCCTTGCTCGTTACACACGACGTGAGCACGACACCACCAGTTCTCGCCGCCGAGCTGGCGCACGCGTGGGCCGACATTCAACGGCACCACCCGGAGTTGCCAGACCTGGCCGCCCCTGAATCCCTGATCGGGGAGTCGTCGTCCGCCTGTGGACACGAGCTCTCCTTCGAACGACTGTTGCACGAGGCCGTGCATGGCATCGCCGCCGCCCGCGGAGTGCGGGACACCTCCCGGGCGGGGCGGTATCACAACCGCCGCTTCCTGGCGATCGCCGAGGAGCTCGGTCTCGACCACGCAGAGGATCCGCATCCCAGCAGCGGATTCTCCCTGGTGACCATGAACGCCGAGGCCCGCAGGCGTTACCGACCCACGGCCGAGCGCCTCCAGCGAGCCCTCAAGGCCCACCTGGCGGCGACCGCCACCGACACCAAGCGCAGTTTCCGCGGGCCCGCCGCCCGCCACGGTTCCTCCGGTGGCGGCGTACGGGTCAAGGCCGTCTGCGAATGCGGACGCAATGTGCGAGTCGTCCCCTCCGTCCTCGCACAGGCCCCCATCATGTGCGGCGCCTGCAAGAAGCCCTTCCAGATCGCCGAGACGGCAGTGGCCGGAAAGACGATGGCGGTCGCCGCGTCCGTGTGACGCGATCGGGCCCGTCTCCTGAGACGCCCCCGGGGCGGCGCCGAGCGCCGGTCCCCCCACCTTTACCCGGGCGTGCTTCGGGCCCTGTGCCCATGTGGCAGAATGAAACGCTGAACTCGACAGTCGTACAGGACCCTCTCGCCTTCGGCTGGCGCGTCCATCGGGCCCTCCTGAGCCGCAACCCCACGTGGCAGAACGCTGTGGCCCATACGTCAAGACTCAGGAGACACCACAGCAGTGGCAGTCAAGATCAAGCTGAAGCGACTGGGCAAGATCCGTTCGCCGCACTACCGCATCGTCGTCGCCGACTCCCGCACCCGCCGTGACGGCCGTGCGATCGAGGAGATCGGCCTGTACCACCCGGTGCAGAACCCCTCGCGCATCGAGGTCGACTCCGAGCGTGCCCAGTACTGGCTGGGGGTCGGCGCCCAGCCGACCGAGCCCGTGCTGGCCATTCTGAAGGTCACCGGCGACTGGCAGAAGTTCAAGGGTCTGCCCGCCCCGCCGCCGATGAAGGTCGCCGAGCCGAAGCCCGACAAGCGCGCCCTCTTCGAGGCCGCGGCCAAGGAGTCGGGTGGCGAGCCCAAGGGCGAGGCCATCACCCAGAAGGCCAAGAAGAGCGACAAGGCCGACAAGAAGGCCGACACCGAGGGCACCGACGCTCCGGCCGAGTCGACCGAGGGCTGAGATGCTTGAGGAGGCCCTGGAGCACTTGGTGAAGGGCATCGTCGACAATCCCGACGAGGTCCAGGTCGCCTCGCGCACCTTGCGCCGTGGGCGCGTGCTGGAGGTCCGGGTGCACCCCGACGACCTCGGCAAGGTGATCGGCCGCAATGGCCGGACCGCCCGATCGCTGCGTACGGTCGTGGGCGCGCTCGGCGGCCGGGGCATCCGGGTCGATCTGGTCGACGTGGACGAGGTCCGTTAGGACCCGTCGCGATGGCATCACACCGAAGGCCGGGGGCCGAGCACAGCGCCCCCGGCCTTCGGCTGTTCGCGCAGCACTGAGGGAAGAGACGGAACAGTCACCGTGGAGCTGGTTGTAGCCCGCATCGGGCGTGCCCATGGCATCAAGGGCGAGGTCACCGTCGAGGTACGGACGGACGAGCCGGAGGCGCGGCTGGCACCGGGCACGGTGCTCGCCACCGATCCGCCCGGCACCGGACCGCTGACGATCGAGACCGGCCGGGTACACAGCGGGCGGCTGCTGCTGCGGTTCGCCGGGGTGAGCGACCGGAGCGGAGCCGAGGCCCTGCGCAACACCCTGCTGATCGCCGAGGTCGACCCCGAGGAGACCCCGGACGACCCGGAGGAGTACTACGACCACCAGTTGATCGACCTCGACGTGGTCACCCGTGACGGCACCCACATCGGCCGGATCACCGAGATCTCGCACCTGCCGTACCAGGATCTGCTCGTGGTGGCCCGTCCCGGCGGCGGCGAGGCGCTCATCCCCTTCGTCGAGGAGATCGTTCCCGAGATCGACCTGACCGAACAGCGCGCCGTCATCGACCCGCCGCCCGGGCTCCTGGAGGAGCCGGCGGACGCCGGCGCCGACGGCACTGAGGACGGCCGGCGGTGAGGATCGACGTCGTCAGCATCTTCCCCGAGTACCTGGAGCCCCTGAACGTCTCCCTGGTCGGCAAGGCCCGCGCCCGCGGACAGCTCGACGTGCGGGTGCACGATCTGCGCCAGTGGACGCACGACCGGCACCACACCGTGGACGACACGCCCTACGGCGGCGGCCCCGGCATGGTCATGAAGCCCGATCCCTGGGGAGAGGCGCTGGACGCGATCATCGCGGACGGCGAGGGCACCCCCGAGCTGATCGTCCCCACCCCCAGCGGAGTGCCGTTCACGCAGCGGCTCGCCGTGGAGCTGTCCGCCGCGCCGTGGCTGATCTTCACCCCCGCCCGGTACGAGGGGATCGACCGCCGGGTGATCGAGGAGTACGGCGCCCGGCTGCCGGTGCGCGAGGTCTCCATCGGCGATTACGTCCTGGCGGGCGGCGAGGCCCCGGTGCTCGTGATGACCGAGGCCATCGCCAGGCTGCTCCCCGGCGTGCTCGGCAACGCCGCCTCCCACCAGGACGACTCCTTCGCGCCGGGCACGATGGCGGCTCTGCTGGAGGGGCCCGTCTACACCAAGCCGCCCAGCTGGCGCGGGCACGAGGTGCCCGACGTGCTGGTCAGCGGGCACCACGGGAAGATCGCCCGCTGGCGCAGGGACGAGGCGCTGCGCCGAACGGTCGCCCACCGTCCCGATCTGATCGCCGGTGCCGAGCCGGAGGCATTCGACAAACGGGACCGCGCGACCCTGGCGGACGAGGGCTGGTGGCCGCGGCCGGACGGCCGATTTGGGCCCGGGTCACCGGGCGTGGAAGAATAGCCCGGCTCACCCCGCCCGCGCGCGACCCTGCCACAGGGGGATCGACGCCCGCCGGCGGAGAGCGCACCGAAGTGTCCCCACCATGACCAGAACCGCTGATGACCTGTGGCATCCGCGAGGAGAGCAGCCAGACATGACCCACCTTCTCGACTCTGTCGACTCCGCGTCGCTGCGCGACGACGTCCCGGCCTTCCGGCCCGGTGACACCATCAACGTCCACGTGCGCGTCATCGAGGGCAACCGCTCCCGTGTGCAGCAGTTCAAGGGCGTTGTCATCCGCCGCCAGGGCTCCGGCATCCGCGAGACCTTCACGGTCCGCAAGGTCAGCTTCGGCGTGGGCGTGGAGCGTACCTTCCCGGTGCACACCCCCGTCGTGGAGAAGATCGAGGTCGTGACCCGCGGCGCCGTCCGCCGCGCGAAGCTGTACTACCTCCGCGAGCTGCGCGGCAAGGCCGCCAAGATCAAGGAGAAGCGCGAGCGCTGATCGGCCCCGCCCGGTGGCCGGTTACCATCAGGCGTGACCGAATCCGACGCACAACTTCCGGAGCGCGACCGCTCCTCCGGCTCCGAATGGGGCAGGTGGTGGCGGTCGCGCTCCGTGCGTGTCTGGACCGTCTCGCTGCTGAGTACGGTGCTGGTCTTCGGACTCACCAGCGCTTATGTCGTGCAGCCCTTCGTCATCCCCAGCGGTTCCATGGAGGGCACGCTCCAGGTCGGTGACCGGGTGTTGGTCAACAAGCTCGCGTACCGCTTCGGCGGGGAGATCCGGCGCGGCGATGTCATCGTCTTCGACGGCGCCGGCACCTTCGCCGCCGAGCCGGAGGAGCCCGGGCTGTTCGGCGGTCTGTTGCGCACGGCGGGCGCCGTGGTGGGTCTCGCTCCGGCGTCGGGTACCGACTATGTGAAGCGCGTGATCGGGATCGGCGGGGACCGGGTGGTCTGTTGCGACGCCCAGGGGCGGATCGAGGTGAACGGTGAACCGCTCGACGAGTCCTATCTGTATCCGGGGGACGAGCCGTCGACGGTCAGGTTTGACATCGAGGTGCCGGAGGGACGGTTGTGGGTAATGGGTGACCACCGTTCCGATTCGGCGGACTCCCGGGAGTATCTGGGGGCCCCAGGGGGTGGCACGATTTCCGAGGACAAGGTGATCGGCCGGGCCGATTGGATCGGCTGGCCGCCCAGCAGAATGAGCTCCCTGCGGTCCGGCGATGGGTGAGCGGGGGAAGCCCCGAAGCGGGCGTGGACGGCTGGGCCGTGGGGCGCCGCAGGAGCCGCAGGGCGCGGAGTACGACGCTCCGGAGGATCTGGACGGGCAGTCCGGGGAACAGGCGGAGGGCGCGGCGGACCGGCCGACGCTGCGCGGGCCCGGCGAGGGCCGCGCGGACCGGCGGCGGGCGGCGAAGCGGATCAGGCGGCGGCGGCGGTTGCGCGCCACCCGTGAGATACCGATCCTCATCGGAGTGGCGCTCCTGATCGCGCTGGTACTCAAGACCTTTCTGGTCCAGGCGTTCGTCATCCCGTCGGGGTCGATGGAACAGACGATCAAGATCGACGACCGGGTGCTGGTGGACAAGCTGACCCCCTGGTTCGGCTGGGAGCCGCAGCGTGGTGAGGTGGTCGTCTTCCGGGACCCGGGAGGCTGGCTGGAGCAGGACCCGCAGGCCGCCGCGGGCGATCCGCCGGCCGGGATCAAGCAACTGCGGGACGGGCTGACCTGGATCGGACTGCTGCCCTCCGCCGAGGACCAGGATCTGATCAAGCGGGTGATCGGGGTCGGCGGGGACCGGGTGGTCTGCTGCGAGGAGGCCGGCCGGATCACGGTGAACGGCGTCGCGGTGGACGAGCCCTACCTCTACCCCGGGAATCCACCTTCACGGATCGAGTTCGACGTGACGGTGCCCGAGGGGCACATCTTTGTCATGGGCGACCACCGGTCGAACTCCGCGGACTCCCGGTACCACCTGGAGGGGCCGGAGCAGGGTACGGTTCCCACTGAGCTGGTCGTGGGCCGTGCCGTGGTCATCGCCTGGCCGTTCTCCCACTGGCAGCGGCTGGACGCCACCGACGTCTTCGCGGCGGTGCCGGACCCGGCCGGGAGGGACGGGGCAGCCGAGGACGCCGAGGCGCGGGCCGCTCCGCCGGAACGGGCCACGCTCGGGAACAATGTTTTGGCGCCACTCCCGATCCCTGTGGAACTTCCGCTCGTTATGGGAGTAGTGGGCCTGTGGCGGATACCGCATGGGCAGAAACACAGCGTGAGGAGTGGATGTGGGGGATGTGGCAGTCGGTGCACGGTCCGGTGCGGACGATCCGGAGGAATCCCCGGTGAGTCCCGGCGGCGGAGCATCTGGCGAGGAGCCCCCAGGCGACGGTCCTGACCCCGAGGGTCAGGGCAAGGGCGGTTACCAGCCCGACGACGGCGAGAGCAAGCCGGCACCGGGCAAGAAGCAGCGCTCCTTCTGGAAGGAGCTGCCGATCCTGATCGGCATCGCCATCGTGCTGGCGTTGCTGATCAAGACCTTCCTGGTTCAGGCGTTCTCGATCCCCTCGAACTCGATGCAGAACACCTTGCAGCGGGGCGATCGTGTGCTGGTCGACAAGCTCACCCCCTGGTTCGGCTCCACCCCCGAGCGCGGCGAGGTGGTCGTCTTCAACGACCCGGGCGGCTGGCTGGGCGAGAGCCCGGAGCAGAGCGGATTCGGCGCCGCCGTGCAGCAGGGGTTGAGCTGGATCGGCCTGATGCCCTCCGCCGAGGACCAGGACCTGATCAAGCGGGTGATCGCGGTCGGTGGCGACACCGTCTCGTGCCGCAAGGGCGGTCCGGTGATCCTCAACGGCAAGGAACTGGACGAGAGCGCGTACCTCTTCCCCGGCAACACGGCCTGTGACGACCAGGAGTTCGGGCCGATCACCATCCCGGACGGACAGCTGTGGGTGATGGGCGATCACCGGCAGGATTCGCTGGACTCCCGTTACCACCAGAACCTCCCCGGCGGCGGCACCGTGCCGGAGAGCAAGGTCGTCGGCCGTGCCATCGTCGTCGCCTGGCCGGTGAACCGCTGGTCCACCCTGCCCGTCCCCTCCAGCTACGACGACATTCCCAGCGCGGCGATGGCCACCGCCGTCGCGACGGCGGCCGGCCCGGCCGGACTGGGGCTGGCCCTGGCCGTCCCGCTGGTGCTGTGGCGGCGCCGGACACTGCTCCGCAAGGAGGAGTCGGCACAACGCTGATCGTGGGACACCCGGCGCTGGGTAGAGTCACTCCGGACCAAAAATCTGGAGGGTGTGATGAACGGAGCGCCGCGCCGTCCCACGGGGGTGGGGCATCGGCTGTCCCAGATCGCCGTCGCCCTGGGCTGCGTGCTGTTCGTGGGCGGCTTCGCCGTGGGCGCCCTGCTCTATCAGCCGTACGCCGTGCCCACCGACTCCATGCACCCCTCGGTCGCGGCGGGGGACCGGGTGCTGGCCCAGCGCATCGAGGGCGAGCAGGTGCGCCGCGGGGATGTCGTGGTCTTCCGGGAGGCGACCTGGGGGGACGCCCCGATGATCAAGCGCGTCGTGGGCCTGGGCGGGGACACCGTGGCCTGCTGCGACCCGGGCGGGCTGCTGCTGGTGAACGGCGAGCCGGTCCACGAGCCGTACCTGGATCCGCGGTGGAGTGAGTCACCCACGGCCTACGAGGTCCGGATCCCGGAGGGCGAGCTGTTCCTGCTGGGGGACCAGCGGCTGGCCTCCATCGACTCCCGCGATCAGATCAGCGAGGCCACGGCGGGCAGCGTGCCCGTGCAGGCGGTCACCGCCCGGGTGGAGGCCACGCTGTGGCCCCCCGGCTCCGCGGGGCTGTTGCCGAGCCCCACCGGGTTCGCCGACCAGCCCGGCGGCATATCCGGTACAGGACCGTTTCTCCTGCTGTGCTGGGCCATCGGCACCGGCCTGCTGCTGATCCTCGCCGGGGCGCTTTACGGCCCGCTGGCGCGTCGCTCATCCCGATCGGGCCACCGAGGGGTGCCGAAACCGACGGGTGACGCACAATGAGGGAAGCACGGCTGAAGGGGATCACGCCATGAGCGCCGAGGACCTCGAAAAGTACGAGACCGAGATGGAGCTGAAGCTCTACCGGGAGTACCGTGACGTCGTCGGTCTGTTCACATATGTGATTGAGACCGAGCGGCGCTTCTACCTCACCAACGACTACGAGATGCAGGTGCACTCGGTCCAGGGCGAGGTGTTCTTCGAGGTGTCGATGGCCGACGCCTGGGTGTGGGACATGTACCGTCCCGCCCGTTTCGTCAAGCAGGTGCGTGTCCTCACCTTCAAGGACGTGAACATCGAGGAGCTCAACAAGAGCGATCTCGACCTGCCCGAGGACTCCGGATTCGGCGGATCGCACGGGCAGTGACCGCACCACAGACTCACTCGGACGAGTGAGTGAGTTATCCACAGCGGCCAGGTTTTCCACAGATTCCGGCGGCCCTGCACCTTGACCGGCCCGTATCGGGCAGCCTGCCCGCATGGCTCCGATCACTCTGTGTTGTCTTCTGCTCGCTCTGGCCGGTGGCGGCTCACCGCCCGACCGTGCCTGGCCCGTCCCCGGCGCCCAAGGGGCGTCCCGGCCGTTGATCCTCCGGCTCTTCGATCCTCCCGCCACCCCCTGGGGCGCCGGCCACCGCGGAGTGGACCTGCACACCGACCCGGGCGCCACCGTGGTGGCGGCAGCTCCGGGCACCGTGGTGTTCGCGGGCCAGGTCGGGGGCCGCGGGGTGATCAGCATCGAGCTCGCCGGTGACGACGGCCCTCCGATGCGCATCACCTACGAGCCGGTGCGGGCGACCGTGGCCGTGGGGGAGGAGGTCACCGCCGGTCAGCCGGTGGGAATCCTGGAGAGCGGCCCCTACCACTGCGATCGGCCCTGCCTGCACTGGGGCTTCAAGGAGAGCGGCACCCGCCGCTATCAGGACCCGCTGAGCCTGCTGCCCGCCGAGCTGCTACGCCCGGGCCCCTCCCGGCTGCTGCCCGTCCACGGCGTCCCGCTCCCCGGGAACGGCCCCGGCCACCCCGTCCAGCGCGATCCGCACGGCGGTACCGGCGATCTCGGCCGGGTCGTCGAACCCGGACAGCGCCCGGCGCACCGCGGCGTCCACCACTCCCTGGAGGAGCGCCGCCGCCGGCCGCGGCTCGGTGTGCCCCAGGCCGCGAAGCGCTTCGGTGATCAGCTCAAACAGGCCGCCGTGCGCCGCCTTGATCTTCTCCCGGGCCGCCGCGTCAAGTTCCATGGCGGACAGCGCCACCACCGCTCGGTGCCGACCGTCGCAGGCGAGCGCGAGCTGCGCACGCACATAGGCCTCCACCTGGCCGCGCGGGGAGTCCGCCGCGGCCACCGCCGCCTCGACCTCGGCGGCCCACAGGGGGAAGTCGACCGCGCACAGCGCCTCGACCACAGCACCCCGGGAGCGGAAGTACTCGTACACGGAGGAACGCGCCAGGCCCGTACGGGCAGCAAGCGCGGGGAAGGTCAGTGCGGCCGCTCCGCCCTCGGACAGCAGTGACCGGGCGGCGTCCAGCAGGGCGCCGCGCTGCAGCGAGCGGTGCTCGGCCACGGAGGCCGCTTGGATCCTGGGCACCAGACCACTGTAGAGCGTGCGGCGGCGCGGTTCAGCCCTGTGCGCAAGAGGTGCCTCAACCGCTCACCTCGGCGAGCTTCGCCCGCAGCTGGAGCACGGACTTGGTGTGGATCTGGCTGACCCGGCTCTCGGTGACCCCCAGAACCTGGCCGATCTCCGCCAGCGTCAGCCCTTCGTAGTAGTACAGCGTCACCACCGTCTTCTCCCGCTCCGGCAGGGTGTTGACGGCCCGGGCCAGCAGGCGCCGCAGTTCGCGGTCCTCGGCCACCTCCACCGGATCGTCGGCGGCCGTGTCCTCCAGCGTGTCCATCAGGCTCAGCCGGTCGCCGCTCTCCCCGCCCACATGCAGCAACTCCTCCAGTGCCACCACATTGGCAAGTGACAACTGGCTGAATACCGCGTGGAGTTCCTCCAGGGTGATGTCCATCTCCCGGGCCACCTCGGACTCCGAGGGGGTGCGGCGCAGCGACGCCTCCAAAGTGGCGTAGGCCCGCTCGATGGCGCGTGCCTTCTGCCGTACCGAGCGCGGGATCCAGTCCAGGGCCCGCAGCTCGTCGATCATCGCGCCACGGATCCGGGTGATGGCGTAGGTCTCGAACTTGATGGAGCGCTCGGGGTCGAACTTCTCGATCGCGTCGATCAGACCGAACACCCCGGAGGAGACGAAGTCGGCCTGCTCCACATTGGGTGGCAGCCCCACACTCACCCGGCCCGCCACGTACTTCACCAGGGGGGAGTAATGCAGGATCAGCTGCTCCCGCAGCCGCTCGTCGCCAGTGGCCTTGTAGGTGCGCCACAGCCCATCGAGCGAGGTGGGCGCGGCGGGAAGCGTCGCGCTCTCCACCACGGCCGGTGCGGCCGGCGCCGGGTGCGCGGGCCCGGGAGAGTGCTGGGGCATGCGTTGTCTTGAGCCGTTCTGCAGGGATCTGAGCCGGTGATGCGGAGTTCCGGGATGGCGAACTCTGTGAGCGTAGCGTGACTGGTGGGTCGCTTTGTGCAGGTGGCCGAAGTTGACCGATGCGCAGATACGTTCCGCTGGCCGCACCGTCGTGTTACGCCCCCGCACCAACGTGTGACACGCAGGGGAGGGCGTGTCGGCCGTGGCAATGCCGTAACTGCCAGCGATCGCCCACATGTTCGACAAAGCCGAGGGAGCCGAGTTCGAGCAGCCGTGCCAGAGCCGTGTCGGCGGCCATGCAGGCCCCGCGGGCGACCTCCGCCACCGTGACCGCTCCCGAGGCCGGCAGCGCGTCCAGCACCCGACCCGCCGTCTCACCCAGCAGGTCCCGGGGAACCACCGGGCCGGCCTCCGTGTCCGCCACCTCCCCCATGTCGCCGACGAGCTCGATGACCTCGTCCGCCCCGCCCACCAAGGTCGCCTCCTGACGGATCAGCCGGTGCGCCCCTGCCGAGAGTCCCGAGGTCACCGGGCCCGGCACCGCCATCAGATGCCGCCCGAGCCCGGCCGCCCGCCGGGCGGTGATCAGCGAACCGCTGCGCAAAGCGGCCTCCACCACCACAGTCCCGCGGCTCAGCGCGGCGATCACCCGGTTCCGCTGCACGAACCTGCCCCGGGTGGGACGTTCCCCCGGTGGCAGCTCGCTGACCAGCAGCCCGCTCTCGGCGATCCGGCTCAGCAGTTCCCGGTGGCCTGCCGGGTAGGCCACATCGAGACCGCAGGCCAGAACGGCCACCGTGGGGCCGGCCACCGCGAGCGCGCCGCGGTGCGCCGCGCCGTCGATCCCGTACGCGGCACCCGAGATCACCGTCCAGCCGCGCTCGGCGAGTGCGGCTCCCAGCTCCGCCGCCATGTGTCCCCCGTAGTCGGTGCACGCTCGCGCTCCCACCAAGGAGACCGACCGCAGCGCCACGAACCGCAGTGAGCAGCCCCCGCGCGCCCACAGCGCAACGGGACGGGTCTCCCCGAGATCGTCCAGCTGTCCTGGCCACTCCCAGTCACCCGGGCACACCAGCCGGCCGCCGCATCGGGCCATCTCCTCCAGATCGGGGCCCGGCGTGGCCCGCTCGGCCCGCAGCCGCAGGCCGGCCCAGCGGCCGGCCGGCACCTCCGGCAGCGGCTCGTCCCGCTCCAGGGCACGCCACACCTGTTCGGCGCCCAGCCGGGCCAGCTGCCGGCCCATGAGTTCGTCCCCAGGCTCGATCACCCCGGTGAGCGCCGCCCGCGCCAGCCGTTCCTCGTGCGACACCGAGCCGCTCACGGCAGACTCCCCGCCACCCCGGCGCCCCGTCGTACCCCGGTGCGGAACTCCAGCGCGGCATCCACGTCGTCCGCCGTGGGCCGGTCGTGCCCGGCCAGGTCCGCCACCGTCCAGGCCACCCGCAGCACCCGGTCCAGGCCCCGGGCCGTCAGCGTGCCGCGATCCAGGTCCGTCTCCGCCCTGGCCAGTGCTCCGGGGGCCAGCGCCCAGCGGCTCCGCAGCTCGTGACCCGGAGCCTCGCCGTTGGTGGACCACGCCATCCCTGCGTAGCGGGCCGCAGCCCGCTCCCTGGCCGCACCCACCCGTTCCGCCACCTCGGCGGTCGACTCGCCGCCGCCCGGCGACGTCAATTCGGCCCGCCCCACCGGCTCCACCGGCACCCGAAGATCGATCCGGTCCAGCAGCGGGCCGGACAGCCGAGCCCGGTAGCGCCGCACCGTACTGGGCGGACACTCGCACTCACCGGCGGGCGAACCGTGCAGCCCGCACGGACAGGGATTGGCGGCCAGCACCAGCAGCACCCGGGCCGGCATCCGCAGCATCCCGGCCGAGCGTGCCACCACCACTTGCCCGGACTCCAGCGGCTGCCGCAGCGCGTCCAGCACCTGGCTGCTCATCTCGGCCGCCTCGTCCAGAAAGAGCACCCCGTGGTGGGCGAGGGAGGCCGCACCGGGCCGGGGCAGTCCGCTGCCGCCGCCCACCAGTGCGGGCAGTGAGGCGGAGTGGTGCGGGGCGCAGTACGGCGGCCGGTCCACCAGGGGACGCCCCGGCGGCAGTGAACCGCTCACCGAGTGCACCGCCGTGACCTCCAGCGCCTCCTGGCGGGTGAGCGGCGGCAGCAGTCCCGGCAGCCGCTCGGCCAGCATGGTCTTGCCCGCACCGGGCGAGCCCTTGAGGAACAGATGGTGCCGCCCGGCCGCCGCCACCTCCAGCGCCCGGCGGGCCAGCCGCTGGCCCGCCACCTCCGCCAGATCGGGTGGCCGCTCCGTTCCGTCGAAGGTGCGATACAGGCCGCCCGGCCGCGGATAGCCCCAGCTCGTGCCACGTGCCCCGGGGTCGGCTCCCTCGGGCCCGGTCCCGGGCGCGGGCTCCTCCGGCACCGGCTCACCGGCCAGTACCGCGATCAGCTGCCGCAGGCTGCGTACCCCCAGCACCGCCACATCCGGCACCAGCGCCGCCTCGGCGGCGGTCTGCTCGGGCACCACCACCTGCCGGTACCCGGCCTCCGCAGCGGTGAGCACGGCGGGCAGCACCCCGCGCACCGGCCGGACCCCGCCGTCCAGGCCCAGCTCCCCGATCAGCAGCAGATCCGCGATCGCCTTGGGGTCGATGCGTTCGGCCGCCGCCAGGACGGCGCAGGCCACGGCCAGGTCGAAGCCGCTGCCGCGCTTGGGCACCGCCGCCGGGCTGAGCCCCACGGTGAGTTTCTTCTGGGGCCACTCGGCGCCCGAGTTGAGCACCGCGGCCCGCACCCGGTCCCGGCTCTCGTTCAGCGTTCGGTCCGCGAGGCCGACCAGGGTGAAGGCCGCCACCCCCGGCTCCAGATCCGCCTGCACCTCCACCACGACGCCCTCGACCCCGACGAGGGCGACGGCTCCGGTACGCGCGAACCCCATCACGCCACCCCCTTGGCGTGCTCCACGACCGGAGCACCTCGGCGGGGCAGCAGCACCCCGATCAGATCGATCCGTACCCCGCCGGCCGGCGGGGTGCCGTACGCCGGCAGCCAGCGTTCGCTCAGCCACCACTCGGCCAGCCGTCGCAGCCGTTCCGCCTTGCTGGGCGTCACGCCCGCCATCGGGTGCTGGAACCCCGCGCCCCTGCGGGTCTTCACCTCGCACACCAGCACGGCCCCGGCCCGGCCGGGTTCCCGGGCCACGATGTCGATCTCCCCGGCCCGGCAGCGCCAGTTCCGCTCCAGCACGGTCGTGCCCGCGGCCACCAGCCGCCGTACCGCCAGGTCCTCGCCGAACCGGCCCAGCGCTCCCCGCTGTCCTCCGGTGCGTCCCGTCGCACGCGCCATCGCGCATCACCTCCGCCCCGGACGGTGCCCCAGCCGGAGGAAGCCCGCGGAGGCCTGTGGACAACCCCGGGGGTGTGGACAACTCGTTCACCCTTGCGGGTGAACGGGGTCCCGTCGTGGCGGGGCCGGCGGGTGCCCGGACGGCCACCGATGGGCTGTCGCCCCGCATGCCCGGGGTCCCGTACACTTCTGGTGGCGATCCGGGGACCCGGATCGACCTCGCATGCCCCGCCACCACCGCGTCCCGGCCTCGCAGCCGAAGCGCTGAGGTGGCCGCGACTCTCGGTCCGCGGGACGGCCCTCACCGGCTTCCCCGGCACAGCGCGCAGGGGCGTCAGGAGCGCCGGCCGCCCGGTCGGCGCTGACAACCGAGTACCACGAGGAGAACGGCCATGGCCGTCGTCACGATGCGGGAGCTGCTGGAGAGCGGCGTCCACTTCGGGCACCAGACCCGCCGCTGGAACCCGAAGATGAAGCGCTTCATCTTCACCGAGCGCAACGGCATCTACATCATCGACCTGCTCCAGTCGCTGTCGTACATCGACCGCGCCTACGAGTTCGTCAAGGAGACCGTCGCCCACGGCGGCACGGTCATGTTCGTCGGCACCAAGAAGCAGGCTCAGCAGGCCATCGCGGAGCAGGCCACCCGGGTTGGCATGCCCTTCGTCAACCAGCGCTGGCTCGGCGGCATGCTCACCAACTTCTCCACCGTGCACAAGCGCCTCCAGCGCCTCAAGGAGCTGGAGCAGATCGACTTCGAGGACGTGGCCGCCTCCGGCCTGACCAAGAAGGAACTGCTGGTCCTCTCCCGCGAGAAGGCCAAGCTGGAGAAGACCCTGGGCGGTATCCGCGACATGCAGAAGGTGCCCAGCGCCGTCTGGATCGTGGACACCAAGAAGGAGCACATCGCCGTCGGCGAGGCCCGCAAGCTCAACATCCCGGTGGTCGCGATCCTCGACACCAACTGCGACCCGGACGAGGTCGACTACAAGATCCCCGGCAACGACGACGCGATCCGCTCCGTCACGCTGCTCACCCGGGTCATCGCCGACGCCGTCGCCGAGGGCCTGATCTCCCGCTCCGGTGCCGCCGAGGCGGCCAAGGGCGGCGAGAAGGCGGCCGCCGAGCCGCTGCCCGAGTGGGAGCGCGAGCTGCTGGAGCGCGGTGAGTCCGCCGAGGCCAAGGCCGAGGACAAGCCCGCCGAGCAGGCCCCCGCCGAGGCCGCCCCCGAGGCTGCCCCCGAGGCCCCCGCGGCGGACACCCCCGCCGAGCAGGGCTGACGCGAGCCGCGCAGAGCGATTCATCGACATTCCGGGAAGAGAATCAGACAACCATGGCGAACTACACCGCCGCTGACGTCAAGAAGCTCCGTGAGCTGACCGGCGCCGGCATGATGGACTGCAAGAAGGCGCTGGACGAGGCCGAGGGCAACGTCGACAAGGCCGTTGAGATCCTGCGCGTCAAGGGCCAGAAGGGTGTGGCCAAGCGTGAGAGCCGCACCACCGAGAACGGCGCCGTCACCTCGCTGATCTCCGACGACGCCACCTCCGGTGTGCTGGTCGAGCTCAAGTGCGAGACGGACTTCGTCGCCAAGGGCGAGAAGTTCCAGGCCGCCCTCGCCACCATCGCGCAGCACGTCTCCGCGACCGCCCCCGCGGACCTGGAGACCCTGCTGGCCTCGGAGATCGAGCCCGGCAAGTCCGTGCAGGCGTACGTCGACGAGGCCAACGCGACCCTGGGCGAGAAGATCGTTCTCGACCGCTTCGCGCGCTTCACCGGCGGCTACGTCGGCTCCTACCTGCACCGCACCAACCCCGACCTGCCGCCGCAGGTGGGTGTGCTGGTGGAGCTGGCCGAGGCCGGCGACCAGGCGGCCCAGGTGGTCAAGGACGTCGCGCAGCACATCGCCGCGTTCGGCCCGCGCTACCTGTCCCGCGAAGACGTGCCCGCCGAGCTGGTCGACTCCGAGCGTCGCGTCGCCGAGGCGACCGCCCGCGAGGAGGGCAAGCCCGAGGCCGCCCTGGCGCGCATCGTCGAGGGTCGGGTGAACGGCTTCTACAAGGAGAACGTTCTCCTCGACCAGGCCTTCGCGAAGGACAACAAGAAGACGGTGCAGAAGGTCCTGACCGAGGCGGGCGCCACGGTCAAGAACTTCGCCCGCTTCCGCGTCGGCGCCTGATCACGGAATCCGTCCCGCGCCATCGGCGCCGGACGGGACCGCGCCCGGCTATTGTCGGGGGCGGCAGGCCGTACGGCCGAGCCGGGTCAGGACCCGGTCGGCCGCAGTTGTGACGAGGAGGCCATTGCCGAACAGGACCGTCAAGGATCCACGGGCAATGGCCTCCTCAGCATGCGCACGAGGAGATTTCCATGAACCAGGGCGCCGCCGCCGCCGAAAGGACGGACGGCAAGGACGTCACACCTCCCCGCTTTCTCCTGAAGCTTTCGGGAGAAGCCTTCGCGGGCAATGGAGGGCTCGGCGTCGACCCCGACATCGTCCACAAGATGGCGCGGGAGATCGCTGCCGTGGTCCGGGACGGTGCTCAGATCGCCGTGGTCATCGGCGGCGGGAACTTCTTCCGCGGGGCCGAACTCCAGCAGCGCGGCATGGACCGGGCCAGGTCCGACTACATGGGCATGCTGGGCACGGTGATGAACTGCCTCGCGCTCCAGGACTTCCTGGAGAAGGAGGGCATCGACTCCCGGGTCCAGACGGCCATCACCATGGGGCAGGTCGCCGAGCCGTACATTCCGCTGCGCGCGGTGCGGCACCTGGAGAAGGGCCGGGTCGTCATCTTCGGCGCCGGCATGGGCATGCCCTACTTCTCCACCGACACCACGGCCGCCCAGCGTGCGCTGGAGATCAACGCCGAGGCGCTGCTGATGGGCAAGAACGGGGTCGACGGAGTCTACGATTCCGACCCGGCCAAGAACCCCGACGCGGTGAAGTACGACGCCCTCGACTACGGCGAGGTCATCACGCGCGATCTGCGGGTCGCCGATGCCACGGCCATCACGCTGTGCCGGGACAATTCGCTCCCCATTCTGGTCTTCGAACTGCTGGCCGAAGGCAATATCGCCCGCGCCGTAAAGGGTGAGAAGATCGGCACGCTCGTGAACAGCCAGGGCCGACGGGCCTGACCGCCCGTCACGTCACGTCATACACATCGAACCAGGAGCACGTGGTGATCGAAGAAGCCCTCCTCGAGGCTGAGGAGAAGATGGAGAAGGCAGTCGTCGTCGCCAAGGAGGATCTGGCCGCGATCCGTACCGGCCGTGCCCACCCGGCGATGTTCAACAAGATCGTGGCCGAGTACTACGGCGCGATGACCCCGATCAACCAGCTGGCCTCGTTCTCGGTGCCCGAGGCCCGGATGGCGGTGGTGACCCCGTTCGACAAGACCGCGCTGCGCAACATCGAGCAGGCGATCCGCGACTCGGACCTGGGCGTCAACCCCACCAACGACGGTCACATCATCCGGGTGGTCCTTCCCGAATTGAGCGAGGAACGGCGCCGGGACTACATCAAGGTCGCCAAGACCAAGGGCGAGGACGCCAAGATCTCGATCCGCGGGGTGCGCCGCAAGGCCAAGGAATCGATCGACAAGTCCGTCAAGGACGGCGAGGTCGGCGAGGACGAGGGCCGGCGCGCGGAGAAGGAACTGGACGACACCACCAGCAAGTACGTCGCCCAGGTCGATGAGCTGCTCAAGCACAAGGAAGCCGAGCTGCTCGAAATCTGAGCGCCGGGCGGCGTCCCCACGTCGCCGCTCCCGCTGTCACTCCGCACCGCCGCCACCGAAGGACGAAGGACACCGCCACCCGTGAACGAACCATCCTGGCGCCCGCCCCAGCCCGCCGCCGGTTACGGGGAACCGCCGGCGAACGCCCGTCCCCACGCGGCGGGTCACGAGGGTGAGAGCCGGGGCCACGGGCGTGACGGGGCGGGCACTCCACCCGCCTCCGCCGCGTCGGCGGCGTCCACGCCGGGCGTCGCCGCCGGCGGCGGCCCCCAGGGGCAGGGCGGATCGGGCGGCGGCAAGCGGGCGGGACGCGACCTGCGGGCCGCCGTCGGGGTGGGGCTGGCGCTGGGCGCGGTGATCATCGCCTCGCTCTTCATCTACAAGCCGGTCTTCCTCGGCGTGATAGCGGTCGCCGTCATGGTCGGGGTGTGGGAGCTGTGCTCCCGGCTCGCCGAGCGCAAGCAGATCCAGGTGCCCATGGTGCCGCTGGCGATCGGCGGCGCCGCCATCGTGGTGGCGGGGTACCTGCGCGGGGCGGCGGGTGCCTGGGTCGCCCTGGGGCTCACGGTGCTCGTGGTGCTCCTGTGGCGGATGGCGTTCTCGCCCGAGACCTACCTGCGGGACGCCACCGCGTCGGTCTTCGCCGCCTTCTACGTTCCCTTCCTGGCCACGTTCGTGGCGCTCATGCTCGCCGCCGACGACGGCGCGTGGCGGGTGCTGACCTTCCTGGTGCTGGTGGTGCTCAGCGACACCGGCGCCTACGCCGTCGGCTGGCGGCTGGGCCGGCGCAAGCTCGCCCCCCGCATCAGCCCCGGCAAGACCCTGGAAGGGCTGGCGGGCGCCATCTCCTTCGCGATGGTGGGCGGCGCCCTGTGCTTCGCCTTCCTCATCGAGGACGCCGTGTGGTGGCAGGGCCTCCTGATGGGGCTGGCCGTCGCCATCTGCGCGACGCTCGGTGACCTGGGCGAGTCCATGATCAAGCGCGATCTGGGCATCAAGGACATGGGCACACTGCTGCCGGGCCACGGCGGCATCATGGACCGGCTCGACTCGCTGCTGCCCACCGCCCCGGTGGCCTGGCTGCTCTACCTGGCCTTCACCGGCGCCGGGTGAGCCCACCCGGGTGAATCTGCGACACTGGCAGAACCATGCCTAAGCCCGGAGAACTGACCTTTGTCGCGCCCCGCGGAGCCAAGAAGCCGCCGCGCCACCTCGCCGATCTGACCCCCGCGGAGCGCCGCGAGGCGGTGGCCGCCCTCGGCGAGAAGCCGTTCCGCGCCCAGCAGCTGTCGCGGCACTACTTCGCCCGCCTCAACGATGACCCGGCCGCCTGGACGGACATTCCGGCCGCCGCCCGGGAGCGGCTGGCGAGCGGGCTGCTGCCGCAGCTGATGTCGGTGGTCCGGCACATCAGCTGCGACGACGGCGCCACCCGCAAGACCCTGTGGCGGCTGCACGACGGGACACTGGTGGAGTCCGTGCTGATGCGGTACCCGGACCGGGTCACCATGTGCATCTCCTCACAGGCCGGCTGCGGCATGAACTGCCCGTTCTGCGCCACCGGCCAGGCCGGGCTCGACCGCAATCTGTCCACCGCCGAGATCGTGCACCAGATCGTGGACGGGATGCGCGCACTGCGGGACGGCGAGGTGCCCGGCGGCCCGGCGCGGCTGTCGAACATCGTCTTCATGGGCATGGGCGAGCCGCTGGCCAACTACAACCGCGTCATCGGCGCGATCCGGCGGCTGACCGACCCCGAGCCGGACGGCATCGGGCTCTCCCAGCGGGGCATCACGGTCTCCACCGTCGGTCTGGTCCCGGCGATGCGACGGTTCGCCGACGAGGGGCTGAGCTGCCGGCTGGCGGTTTCGCTGCACGCCCCCGACGACGAGCTGCGCGACACCCTGGTGCCGGTGAACACCCGCTGGAAGGTCCGTGAGGTCCTGGACGCGGCGTGGGAGTACGCGGAGCGCTCCGGGCGCCGCATCTCCATCGAGTACGCGCTGATCAGGGACATCAACGACCAGGCGTGGCGGGCCGATCTGCTGGGCAAGATGCTGCGCGGACACCGGGCGCACGTCAACCTCATCCCGCTGAACCCGACGCCCGGTTCGAAGTGGACGGCCTCCCGCCCCGAGGACGAGGCGGCCTTCGTCGAGGCCCTCCGGGCACAGGGTGTGCCGGTCACCGTACGGGACACCCGTGGCCAGGAGATCGAGGGTGCCTGCGGGCAGCTGGCGGCGGCGGAGCGATAGCGGCGGTCCCGGGCGGTCCGGGCCGGTCCGGTCGGTCTTCAGCGGTCCGGGCGGTTCTGTCCGGACCTGCTGCTATCGTGACGTCGAACAAACGCATTACTCCGACAGGGGAGCGCTCGCAGCGCTGAGAGTGCGGCACCAGGCCGCAGACCCTCGAACCTCGCCCAGGTCATGCTGGGTAGGAAGTCGATCTCTCTCGTGCTGCCCGCGTGTGCCCTCCTTGAGAAAGCAGCACGATGACGCGCAGCAGTGCCCGACGGCTCGCGGCGGCCCTCGCCCTCCCCGCGGCGGCGGTGGCCCTGACCGCCTGCGGAAGCGGCGGAGACTCCGGCAGCTCCGGCGGCGAGCAGGTCACCCTCGTCACCCACGACTCGTTCAACGTCTCGGCCGAGGTGCTGGAGAAATTCACCGAGCAGACTGGCTACCGCGTCCAGGTGCTGCGCGCCGGTGACGCCGGGGTGATGGTCAACCAGGCGGTGCTCTCCAAGAACAACCCGCAGGGCGATGTGCTCTTCGGGGTCGACAACACCCTGCTCTCCCGCGCTCTGGACGAGGGCGTCTTCACCCCGTACGAGGCGGCCGGTCTCGACGCGGTCCCCGAGACGTACCAGCTGGACGCGGGGGAGCACCGAGTGACGCCCGTCGACAGCGGCGACATCTGCGTCAACTACGACCGCGCGTACTTCGCCGAGCACGACCTGGCGCCGCCGCAGGACCTGGACGACCTCATCGACCCCGCGTACCGGGATCTCCTCGTGGTGCAGAACGCCGCCACCTCCTCGCCCGGTCTCGGCTTCCTGCTGGGCACCGTCGCGGCCTACGGGGACGACGGCTGGCAGGAGTACTGGCAGGCGTTGCGCGACAACGGTGTGGAGGTCGTCGACGGCTGGGAGCAGGCGTACAACGAGCGCTTCTCCGGCGCGGGCGGCGGCGCGGGTGACCGGCCGCTGGTGGTCTCCTACGCCTCCAGCCCGCCCGCCGAGGTCATCTACGGCGAGGGCGAGCTTCCCGAGGAAGGTCCGACCGGGGTGTCGAGCGGTACCTGCTTCCGGCAGATCGAGTTCGCCGGGCTGCTCGCCGGCGCCGGCAACCCCGAGGGTGGCCAGGCACTGCTCGACTTCCTGATCGGCCTGGACTTCCAGGAGGACCTGCCGCTGCAGATGTTCGTCAACCCGGTGCGCCCCGACGCCGAACTGCCGCAGGAGTTCGTCACCTACGGCGAGACGATCGAGACGCCGCTGACGATGGAGCCGCAGCGGATAGCGGAGCACCGCGAGGACTGGGTGTCGACGTGGACCTCGCTGGTCATCAGGTAGTTCGCGAACAGGGCGCGGCGGCGGAGCACGGTCCGCCGCCCGCCCCGACCTCTCCGGCGTCCGCCCGGGCGCGGCGCCGTTCCACCGCCGTGCGGCTGGCCCTGCTGGCGGTGCCGCTGGTCTTCTTCGCGCTGTTCTTCGCCTACCCGGTCGCCGCCATCATCGGCCGCGGACTGCGCGACGGCGGGGCCTGGCAACTGGGTCCGGCCGCCGAGGTGCTCTCGGACCCCGGTATCCGCAAGGTGCTGTGGTTCACGCTGTGGCAGGCCACCGCCTCCACCGCCCTCACCCTCGCCCTGGCGCTGCCCGGCGCGTATGTCTTCGCCCGGCTCGACTTTCCCGGCAAACGGCTGCTGCACGCCGCCGTCACCGTGCCCTTCGTGCTGCCCACCGTGGTGGCCGGCGCCGCCTTCCTGGCGCTGCTGGGCCGGGGCGGGTTGCTGGAGGACCTGTGGGGGATACGCCTGGACACCACCGTGTGGGCGATCCTGCTGGCTCACGTGTTCTTCAACTACGCGGTGGTCGTCCGCACCGTGGGCGGGCTGTGGGCACAGCTCGACCCCCGCCAGGAGGAGGCCGCCCGCGTCCTGGGGGCGAATCCGGCGGCGGCCTGGCGGCGGGTCACCCTCCCGGCACTGGCCCCGGCCGTGGCCTCCGCCGCGCTGATGGTCTTTCTCTTCACCTTCACCTCCTTCGGCGTCGTGCAGATCCTCGGCGGGCCCCGCTACGCCACGCTGGAGGTGGAGATCTACCGGCAGACCGCGCAACTGCTCGACCTGCCGACCGCGGCCGTGCTCACGCTGCTCCAGTTCGCGGCGGTCGGCGCGCTGCTGCTCCTGCACGCGCGCACCGTACGCCGCGCCGAGACCTCACTGCGGCTGGTGGACGCGGGTTCCGCGGCACACCGTCCGCGCGGCGCCGGCCAGTGGTCGCTGCTGGCCGGGGTCCTGCTCTCCATCGTGCTGCTGCTCCTGCTGCCGCTCGCGGTGCTGGTCGAACGGTCCCTGTCCGGTCCCGACGGCTACGGCTTCGCTTATTACCGGGCGCTGACCAACACGGACAGCGGCACCTTCGTGGTGGCACCGTGGGAGGCCATCGGGCACTCCCTGGCGTACGGAGCGGTGGCCACGCTGATCGCCCTGACCGTGGGCGGGCTGGCCGCCGCCGCGCTCACCCGGCGGGCCGGCCGCTTCACCCGGGGCTTCGACGCCTTGCTGATGCTGCCGCTGGGCACCTCGGCGGTCACCGTGGGCTTCGGTTTCCTGATCGCGCTCGACGAACCGCCCCTGGACCTGCGGTCCTCGTGGATCCTCGTGCCGCTCGCCCAGGCACTGGTCGGGGTCCCGTTCGTCGTGCGGGTGCTGCTGCCCGTCCTGCGCGCGGTCGATGACCGGCTGCGGGAGGCGGCGGCGGTCCTGGGCGCCTCCCCGCTGCGGGTGTGGCGGGAGGTCGACCTGCCGCTGGTGCGGCGGGCGGCGCTGGTCGCGGCGGGGTTCGCGTTCGCCGTGTCCCTGGGCGAGTTCGGCGCCACGGTCTTCATCGCCCGGGCCGACACCCCCACGCTGCCGGTCGCGGTGGCCCGGCTGCTGGGGCGCGCCGGGGAACTCAACTACGGGCAGGCGATGGCCCTGTCCACCATTCTCATGCTGGTGTGCGCCGCCACGCTGCTGGTTCTGGAGCGGCTGCGCCCGGGCCGTACGGGGGAGCTGTGAAGGAAGACAACCCGATGCCTCTGCTGAGCCTGGACGGGCTGACGGTACGGTTCGGCGCGCACACCGCGCTGGACGCCGTCGACCTCGCTGTCGCCGAACGCGAGATCGTGAGCGTGCTGGGCCCCAGCGGCAGCGGCAAGTCCACGCTGCTGCGCGCGGTGGCCGGGCTGCGGCCCGCCGACGCCGGTACGGTCACGCTCGGTGGGCAGGACCAGTCGGCGGTGCCCACCCACCGCCGCGGCCTGGGGCTGATGTTCCAGGACCATCAGCTGTTCCCGCAGCGGGACGTGGGCGGCAACATCGCGTTCGGCCTGCGGATGCGCGGCGTATCGCGCCAGGCGGCGGAGCGCCGGGTGGCGGAACTCCTCGACCTGGTCGGACTGCCGGACGCCGCCGGTCGGTCGGTGGGTGCGCTGTCCGGGGGAGAGCAGCAGCGGGTGGCGCTGGCCCGCGCGCTGGCGCCGAGCCCCCGGCTGCTGATGCTGGACGAACCGCTCGGTCAGCTGGACCGGGGTCTGCGGGAGCGCCTGGTGGTGGAGTTGCGGCAGTTGTTCCGGCAACTGGGCACCACGGTGCTGGCGGTCACCCACGATCAGGGGGAGGCGTTCGCGCTCGCGGACCGGGTGGTGGTGATGCGGGCCGGCCGGATCGCCCAGAGCGGCAGCCCGGCCGAGGTGTGGCAGCGTCCGGCCTCGGAGTTCGTCGCGCGGTTCCTCGGCTTCCGCAATGTGACGGAGGCGACCGTACGGGGCGGGACGGCGCACACCCCGTGGGGTGAGGTGCCGGTGCCCGCCGGGACCCCCGAGGGCGTGGGGCAACTGCTCATCCGCCCCTCCGGTGTGGGGCTGACGGGTGAGGGCCGCGGTCCGCGCTGCACGGTCGCCGCGCGCACGTTCCGCGGCGAGCGGGTCGTGCTGCTCCTGGATCCCGAGCGCGGGCCGCGACTGGAGGCCTCCGTACCGCTGCGGCTGGCGCCGGCGGAGGGTGAGCGGGTGACGCTCGTCTTCGATCCGCGCGAGGTGGTGCCGCTGGCCGGTGCCGAACCCGGTGACGGGTGAAAGTTTCTGTCTGTACGTCGGCCGGGCGGCGAAGTAAATTGTCGGAGTCCGGTCAACCACCCCTGGAGGGGCCGTATGAGACGGATCGTCGCCACCTGGCTCGTCGCGCTGAGTCTGCTGCTGGGCAGTGTCGCGCTGGCCGGCCCCGCCCGTGCCGAGCAGGACATCCCCGAACAGTGGCGCAGCTACTGGGTCGACGCCTTCAACGACGGCATCTACACCCCTGATCAGGTCAGCGCCCTGATCGAGGACGCCCTCGCCGTCAACGCCAACGTGCTCATCGTCCAGACCGCCCGCCGCTACGACTGCTTCTGCAACCGGGCGCTGTACCCGCGCACCGACGCCGCGATCGACCCGGCCCCGTACGACCCGCTGGACGAGGTCATCGCCCAGGCGCACGCGGCAGGGCTCCAGGTGCACGCCTGGGTCAACGTCAACACGTTGTGGAACAGTGCCACCCCGCCCCGCGCGGCCGACCATGTCTTCAACCGGCACGGGCCCACCGCACAGGGCCGTGACCGCTGGCTGAACAAGAAGGCGGACGGCACCGAACTCCAGGGCGTCAACGCCTACATCGACCCGGGGCACCCGGACGCCGCCGCGTACATCGTGGACGCCATCCGTTCCCTCGTCCGCCAGTACGACGTGGACGGCATCAACCTCGACTACATCCGCTACCCCGACGGCAGCTCCACCACCACCCACAGCGACTGGGGGTACAACGAGGTCGCGCTGGAACGCTTCCGCCAGGCCACCGGGCACACCGGCATCCCCGCGCCCGACGACGCGCGGTGGAGCGAGTGGCGCCGGGACCAGATCACCTCCCTGGTGCGGCGGATCTACCTCGGCATGTGGGAGGAGGATCCGGCCGCGCGGCTGTCCGTCAACGCCATCACGTACGGCTTCGGCCCCCGGTCGGTGGGCGGCTGGGAGGCGACGCGCACCTACGCGGAGGTACTCCAGGACTGGTCGGGCTGGCTGGCGGAGGGCATCACCGACACCGTGGTCACCATGAACTACAAGCGGGACTGGAACCCCGATCAGGCGCGGATGTACAGCGAGTGGACGGAGTTCCTGGCCGACTCGCAGGCCGGGCGGCAAGGGGTGACCGGGCCCGCGCTCTACCTCAACCCGGTCGAGGGCAGCCTGGCGCAGGTGCGCGAGGCGCTCACGCCGACCGCCTCCGGCAATGTGGCGGCCGGCTGGAGCGGCTACTCCTACGCCTCGCCGAGCATGGACGTGGCGGCCGACGGAGCGGTGGCGGAACGGGAACGGCTCACCGCCGCGCTCACCACCGGCCCCGACGCCCCCTTCGCCGACCCGGCCGCCGTGCCCGGCATGGGATGGAAGGAGGCGCCGCGGGAGGGACACGTGACGGGTCAGCTGGCGCTGCGTGACGGTACGCCGCTGGATCAGGCCCGGATCACGCTGCGGCCGCTCGGCGGCCGGGGCGGCGGGGGAGCGCCGCAGGCGGTCCGTACGGTGACGGACGGTTCCGGCTGGTTCGGCTTCGCGCACGCGGCCCCGGGACGCTATCTGCTGACGGTCGATCTGCCCTCGGGGGTGGTGGGAGCTCCGGTCTCCGCCGTCGAGGTGCGCGAGGGCCGCATCGCCCAGGCGCCGTTCGCCCCGTTCTGGCAGGTGCGCTGACCCTGACCTCCCGGTTGGCCGCGGCCCGCGCCGCGGCCGACCGGACAGGACCTATGCGCGGATCGGCAGCACCAGCGTCTGGAAGACCAGCCAGCTGAGCGGTGCGAACACCAGCAGCAGCGCCGCCAGTCGCAGCATCGCCGCGCGGCGGATCAGCGCCCGGGGTGCGCCGAGCCGCAGCAGTGAGGTGGTCGCCGCGGACCGCGCGGTGCGGGACTCGTGAACCGCCGCCGCGATCGTGCCCAGCGCGCACACCAGCACGATGCCGGTGCCCAGCGCGCTGAGCGGCCCGAACAGCCGCGGTCCGTCGAGATGCAGCGCCGCCAGTGCCGCCGCGAGTGCCACGCACAGGGCCCCCAGGGGATGCCCCAGTCGTTCCGCCTCGCTCTGCAGGATGCGCCCCGCCAGCAGTCGCAGCGCGCCCGGCCGGCCCACCGCCAGCATCCTGCCGCACAGATGGGTGAGGGAGGGTGCCGCCACGATGACGCCGGTGGCGATCAGCAGCCAGCCCGCGACCACGCCGGGCGTCAGCCCGCTGAGCGCGCCCGGCAGGGTCAGCGCCCCCTCCGCGTCGCTCGGCGGCCGCTCCGTGAAGCCGGCGTAGCCGCTGAAGGCGATCCCGGCCCCGGTCAGGGCCGCTCCCCAGGGCAGTCCGGTGGGCACCTGCACCGGCTCCTCGACCAGCCCCGTCGCCGTGGCGGAGGGAGCGGTGGGGGGCGCGGGCGGCGGGGGCAGTGGTGCGGAGTGCCGTACCGGCGCCGTCCTGCCGCGCAGCGCGAGCGCGCTGGCGACGGCTGCGGCAGCGGGGACGATCGTCAGCAGGGTCAGCGCGGCGGCCAGGGGCAGCGGCCGGTCGGCCGCGAGCAGACCCGCCGCCGCCCCGTCGAAGGGCAGCCCCGAGATGTCGCCGCGCAGATGCAGGAAGACCAGCAGGGCGAGCGCGCTGCCCAGCAGCGCGGCGACCGCTGTGGACACCGCCGCCAGCATCGGCAGCCGGGCCGGTCCCAGGCCCGCCGAGTCGAGTCCCGAACGCGGCCGTCCCGCCGGATCCGCGCGGGCCACGGCCACCGCCAGTTGGACCGTCGCGGCGATCGGCAGCACGCACCAGGCCAGTCGCAGCACCGCCTGGTCGCCGTCCCCCGGGTGGGCGCTGGCCCAGCCCAGGCCGCTGAGCAGTAGGAACCCGACCCCGCCGGCCGTCACCGCGAGGAGCAGCCGGCGGGCCAGGGCCAGCGGCCTCGAGCCGCGGGCTAGGCGGAGAGCGAGCATGCCGGCTCGGCCGTCGAGTCGGGCTGGCGGCCGTCGAGGAGGGTGAGGGTGCGGTCGGCGAGCGTGGCGACCTCCGGATCGTGGGTGGCGAGCACGACGGTGATGCCGTGGGACCGGCCGGCGCTGGTGAGGGTGCGCAGCGCCTGGGCTCGGTCGGCCTGGTGCAGCGGCGCGGTGGGCTCGTCCGCGAAGACCACGTCCGGGGTGTGGACCAGGGCCCGGGCGATGGCGATCCGCTGCCGCTGCGCCTGGAGCAGGGCGGCGGGGCGCTTGCGGGCGCAGTCGCGCACGTCCAGGCGTTCCAGCCAGTCCAGCGCGGCGCGTTTGGCGGCGCGGTGGCCGGTGCCGGTGAGCAGCAGCGGCAGGGCGGCGTTCTCCCAGGCGGTCAGCTCGGGAACCAGGTGCGGACGGTCGCCCACCCAGCCGAACTTGTCGCGGCGCAACCGCTCCCGGGAGGTGGGGGTGAGGGTGTGGACGGGCATGCCGCTGAACCAGACCTCGCCGCCGGCGGGCACCAGTTGCCCGGAGAGACAGCCCAGGAGCGTGGTCTTGCCGCAGCCCCGGGGGCCGGTGACGGCCACGATCTCGCCTTCCTGGATGCCCAGGGAGACCCCGAGCAGTGCCGGGGATCCGCCGTGGGAGTAGTGCAGGTCACGCGCCCACAGCACATCGTCGTCGGGTGGGGCCATCCTTGCCGGGACCTCCGCTCATGGGGTCTGATTCCCCCCGGCCGGGTGAACGAGTGGCCGGGGTTTCGGTGACAGGGGCTGCTGCCGCCGGAGCGGCGATGCTAACAACGCGGGGCGGCGAATCAGGACATAGCGGAGCGGGTCGGCGAGGCGCGCGGCCGGTCGTACGGATGGGGGTTCCAGCGCGGTCGCGCTGGGGGCCGGACGGGGGAAGTCGGATGCGGGTGACCGCAAAATCTCCCTCACTCATGCCATGTGTTCGTTGTTTTTCCCGATGGGAAGCGGTGTGGGGTGTTGATTTCTCGACTGCGGCAGTGTTGCCACAGGGGCCTGCGGGCATAGGGTGAGGTGTCCCGCCCTCCCCAGGACAGTGAGCAGGAGGCTGTTGTGACCACCGAACCGCGTCGGCTGCGCAACTACATCGGCGGTACGTACCGCGATGCCCACGACGGGCGCACCACCGAGGTGGTCGATCCCGTGACGGGCGCCCCGTACGCCCTGGCCCCGCTCTCCGGACAGGCCGATGTGGACGACGCCATGGCCGCCGCCGAGGCCGCGTTCCCCGCCTGGCGGGACGCCACCCCCGCCACCCGCCAGTTGGCGCTGCTGAAGATCGCCGACGCCTTCGAACGGCACGCGGACGAACTGCTGGCCATCGAGTGCGAGAACACCGGCAAACCGCTGGAGCTGACCCGGCAGGAGGAACTGCCGATGATGCTGGAGCAGATCCGCTTCTTCGCCGGTGCCGCGCGCATGCTGGAGGGCAAGTCCGCCGGCGAGTACATGGCCGGCATGACCTCCTTCGTACGCCGCGAACCCGTGGGCGTGTGCGCCCAGGTGGCGCCCTGGAACTACCCGATCATGATGGCGGTGTGGAAGTTCGCCCCGGCCCTGGCGGCGGGCAACACCGTGGTGCTCAAGCCCTCGGACACCACACCGGCCTCCACCGTCTACGCCGCCGGACTGATGGGGGAGATCCTGCCGCCCGGCGTGCTCAACGTGGTCTGCGGCGACCGCGACACCGGCCGGCTGATGGTGGATCACCCCACCCCCGCCATGGTGTCGATCACCGGCTCGGTACGGGCCGGCGGCGAGGTGGCGGCAGGGGCGGCCGCCGGACTCAAGCGGGTGCACCTGGAGCTGGGCGGCAAGGCGCCCTGTCTGGTCTTCGAGGACGCCGACCTCCGGGCGGCGGTGGAGGGCATCCGTGACGCCGGCTTCTTCAACGCCGGGCAGGACTGTACGGCCGCTACCCGGGTGCTGGTGCACGAGTCGCTGCACGACGACTTCGTCGCCGCGCTCACCAAGGCGACGCAGGAGGTCAAGACCGGCGACGTGACCGATCCCGACTGCTTCTACGGACCGCTCAACAGCGCCGCGCACCTGGCGAAGGTGGCCGGCTTCATCGAGCGGCTCCCCGACCACGCGCGGATCGAGACCGGCGGCAAGCAGGTCGGCGACCGCGGGTACTTCTACGCCCCGACCGTGATCAGCGGACTGCGCCAGGACGACGAGATCATCCAGCAGGAGGTCTTCGGCCCGGTCATCACCGTGCAGAAGTTCACCGACGAGGCCGAGGGCGTGCGGTGGGCCAACGACGTCGAGTACGGCCTGGCCTCCTCCGTGTGGACCAAGGACCACTCGCGGGCGATGCGGCTCTCCAAGGAGCTGGAGTTCGGCTGCGTGTGGATCAACACCCACATTCCGCTGGTCGGCGAGATGCCGCACGGTGGCTTCAAGAAGTCCGGCTACGGCAAGGACCTCTCCGCGTACGGCATGGAGGACTACACCCGCGTCAAGCACGTGATGACCGCGCTGTGAGGCGATGACCGCCGCCGGCCGCCGCGCACCCGATCATCGTGGTGCGCGGCGGCCGACGGCGTCCGCCCGGGCGGGCGGTCAGGAATGCCGCGCCAGGACGTCCCGCAGCCGCCTGGTCTCGGTCAGGAGACGGGTGGAGCCCGGCCGTGCGGCGTACTCGGTCAGGGCGGGAATCTCCTCGCCCGCCCCGGCCCAGGCGGCGCATTCGGTGCCCAGCGCCACCAGATCCGCCAGCCGGTGCGGCGGATCGGCCAGCGCGGACGGCAGCGCCGCCGCCACCGCGTCCCAGATTTCCCGGTAGGCACCGGATCCGGCCGCCTCCCGCAGGGCCGGCACCACCCTGCTGAGTTTGACCTCGCCCTGCCGGGCGCGGGCCGCCACTTCCGCGCCCAGCGTCGCGCCGTCCAGCCGCCGGCCTGCCGCCAGGGCCAGCAGTGCGTCCACCGCGACCGCACGGTCCTCGGCGCGGGTCGCGCTCAGGGTCAGGGTGATCGCGAGCAGCAGCACCGGGCCACCGGAGCCGGGCGTCTCCGCCAGCGCGGCGATCATGCCGGAACCCTCGTTCGACCTGTTGTCCACCAGGTCGGGCAGCGCGGACACCACGAACGCCGCCATCAGCTCCGGCTGAGCGGGCCACAGCGCGGGCCAGCAACTGGCCAGTTGCGCCCTCGGATACAGGGGGCGCCGGACATCGGGCGGGGTGGTGAGCCACGACAACAGGGCGTCGTTCCCCGCCGCCGGGACGCCGGGGCGCGCGGGCACCGCGGCGGGCCGCAGCCCGATGGCGTGCAGACCTCGCGGCCGTTGCACCGTCGCCCGCGCGGCGCCGAAGCTCAGCCAGTCCGCCAGCCGGTCCCCTGCCGGGCTGCCGATGGCGTTCGCGCGCTCCGCGAGCCGCGGCTCCGGATCCGGTGCGAGCCGCAGCAGCGCCAGCTGGAGGTCGTACTCCCAGGGCGTCCACCCCGCACGCGCCGCCCGTTCCAGGCGCTCCGTCAGCTGTGCCGCCGCCAGCGTTCCGTCGGGCTCCGTGGGCGTGGCCACCAGCATCGGCACCGGCGCGTGCGCCAGGCCGAAGGCGATCTCCCGCAGCCGGTGGAGCAGCACCCGCAGCGGCCCCGGGCAGCGCTCGGTGTTGGTGCGCCACTGATATAGCCGGGTACCGAAGAAGGGGTCCGGGTCGGGGGCCTCGTCCGCCGCGGCGGTCCCGTAGAACCGCCGGAGCCCGCTGTCCCGCCGCCGCACCTCCCCGGTCGCCGCGCCCAGCAGATCACACAGCTCGCCGAGCGGATCGGTGTACGACCGCAGATACGACTCGCTCTCCCCGGGACCGATGCCGTGCCGGTCGAGCACCGGTGTCAGCGCGGCGATCAGCCCCGGCCGGTCCTCGTGCGCGGCGGACACCACGGCCGCCAGCACCCGCTCCAGCGCCGGCGGATCCACCTCGGCGCGGTGCGAGAACCGTACGCCGTCGGTCATCACCGACAGCAACTGCGCCGTCTCCTCGGCCAGCTCCGCGAGCGAGCCGATCGGTGCGCGCGAGGTCCGCGCCGGTGGCGCGGGCGGGGGCGGCGGCGGTGCGCCGTCCGGCGCGCTGACCTCGATGCCCAGCGCCGGACCGAGCACCGTGCGCAGATCCGCCGGCAGGGACTCCGCCCGCACCGACAGTTCCTCGGCGGCGGCCGGGGTCAGCACCCCTGCGTGCCGCACCACCAGCCGGGTGGCCCGCTGCGCGACCTGCGTGGAGGAGTGGGCGAAGGCCGCGCCCGCCGCCGTCAGCAGGGCCGCCGCGTGCTCCGGATGCCGCGGAACGGCCTTGGCCAGCCAGGACAGCTGAGCGTCCGCCAGCTTCCGCTCGGGCCGGAACAGCACCACTTCGGTGACCTCGCACAGCTCACTCGCCGTGAACCGCTCGGCCTCCTCCAGCCGGCGCAGCTCCGCCTGCGCCAGCGCCGCGACCGCGGACGGCGCGTCGGACAGCAGCAGGGTCAGCTCCCGCACCCGTTCGGCGGCCTCCGCCGTCGTCACCTCCAGCAGCGTGTAGAGCCGCAGATGTCCACGCAGGTCCCCCGCCCGGCCGCCGCGCAGCAGCCGGCGCAGCACGCCGTCCAGCAGGACGGCGCGGGGCAGCGCGCCGCCGTCGCCGTCGGCGGCCGCCACCAGCCGCTGGGCGAACGGCCCGTTCTCCAGCAGCTCTCCCACCTCGTCCACCGCGAACAGCAGGGGGACCATCGCCTTCAGCAGCGGGTCCTTCCCCAGCCCCGCCGCCGCGGCGTCCCGGTTGTGGCTACGGTGCACCCACGAGCGCACCAGCTCGGCGCGCGGCGGCGGCGTCACGCCGGTCTCGGCCAGCAGATCGAGCACGGCCAGCCGGCAGTCCGGCCGGGTGGCGTCGTCGACCCGCGCCGCCAGCCGCTCGGTCAACTCCCGCAGCCACGGCGCCTCCCGTTCCCGCAGCAGCTCCAACTCCCCCGTGAAGCCCTCCCGGTAAGGACCCTGGAAGAACCGCCGGTCGGTCAGCCAGCGCGCCAGCTCCTCCGGGCCGCGCAGCACCCCGGCCCCGGCCAGCCGCAGCGCCGGGCCCCGGTCGTACACCAGCTGGCGGCGCCCCTGGGCCGCGCGCCGCTCCCGCGCCCCGCGGCCCCACAGCCACTGATCCGCCGCGTCGCGCTCCTGCTGCCACCGCAGGCGGTAGGCCCGCAGCGGCTTGACCATGGACCGCCGCTCCCGGTCGCCCAGCCCCGAGACCGCCGCCCCCACCGCCGCGTGGTCGGCGGCTTCCAGCGCCTTCTCCAGAAGGCCGAACGCGTCATCCGTCATGATCCCGTTCCTCCCCAGCCGCTCTCAGTCGTTCCCGCCACCGCGCCCGCGCCGCGCCCTCAGCTCCGCCGCCAGCGCGTGCTTGCACTTGCCCCGCGTCCCCCGGTACCGCGACCACCAGGGGCAGGTGCACCCCAGCGCCGCGCCCTGCGGGGACAACCGCACCCGGTGGACGTGGTCCGGCACGGCGATGGTGGCGGTGTCGCCGCCCTCCGCGAGCCGCACCACGTCGTCCGCCAGCAGCGCCCGCGCCCCGCGCAGCCGGGGGTTCAGCCGCTCCGCGCCCGCCGCGTCGTACGGCAGCTCGCGGTGGAAGTAGGCCGCCTCCGCCACGTCGTAGCCGACCCGGCCGGCCGTTCCCAGCTGTCCCAGCGCCGCCTTCACCCGGGGCAGCGGCAGCCCGGACAGCCGCGCCAGCTCCCCGGTGTCCACGGCGGGCTCGAAGTCCACCAGCGCGCCGATCAGCTCGGCGTCCGCCTCGACCTCGTCCGCCGCGAGCGCGTCGAGGACCGCGCCCTCCCCGCTGAAACCGCGCGTGACCTCGGGGGAGAGCGTCAGCACCAGCCGCATCCCGGGCAGCTCCAGCTCCCAGGCCGAGGCCACCGGGAGCGAACCCGCCCCCACCGTCGGGCCGTACACCCGCAGCGCACGCGCGAAGCGCAGCAGCGGCGCCAGCACCTCGAGGCGCCGCGCCCCGGCCAGCGCCACCGCGCCCGGCACCGGCCGCGCCGAGCGGCGCAGGGTCCGCCCGGCGGGCACCATCCACAGCACCTGCGTGCCGGCCGGCAAGGACCGCAGCAGCCGCACCGCCTCCGCCGCCGGCAGCTCGGCCCGCAGGTCGAACGGCGCGGACATCACCTGCAGTTCGGCGAACCCCCGCAGCCAGCGCTCCGGCAGGGGCACCTTCTTCTCGACCACCGCGCCGTCGGCCGTGGTCACCGTCAGCTCATCTGCGCCGACGGACAGCCGCAGCGGGTCCTCGCCGCGCACCCGGGCCAGTGCCTCGCGCAGCGGGTCGTTCACATCGACATTGGTGGTGCCGCGGTCCAGGACCTCGCCGTCCAGCCCGCCCGGCAGCACGTCCAGCCGGGCGTGCACTCCGCAGCACGCCGAGAACGACTCGAAGCGCAGCCGCTGCCCGTCGCAGGTCACCACAGGGTCGCGGAGCGCGTCCAGAGATGGCCGGAAGTAGCGGGTGCGTGCCACCGCGGCGACCGCCAGCAGGCCGCGTGCCGCCGCCTCCGGACGGGTCAGCGTTCCGCTGAAGAACCGCGGATGTGGCTGTGGCCCGCGCGAGGTCGTCCCGCCCGAGGTCGCCAGCCCGACCCGGCGGGCGGGGGCGTCGACGGCCGAGGGCCGCAGATACCGATAGGAATGAGTCATCGCCACCATGCCCCGAACCGTAGGGCCAGGCACTGACAATCCGGCCCGGGGCGAGGGTGGTTCGGCTCAGTGCCCGGACAACGGTCCGAGGACGCGGCGCAGTTCCGTGACGCGGTTGCTCGTGATGGCGTCCACGCCCATCGCCAGCAGGCGGCGCATGGCGCGCGGCGAGTCCACCGTCCAGGCCATCACCCGCAGCTCCCGCGCGTGGGCCCGCTCCACCAGCGCGTGGTCCAGCAGACCGAAGCGGTACGTCAGCCAGGCGGGGCGCAGGTCGCTCAGCACGGCGGGGCGGGGCGGGCCCGTGCGCTTCCAGGTGAGGCCGATCTCCGCCCCCTCGTCCGCCGCTCGCACCGCCTTGAGCGCGGCCGGATCGCCGCAGTAGCTCACCCGCTCGCCCGCGCCGGCCTCCCGTACCGCCGCCACCGCCGCGCGGGCCGGCGCCGCGTCGCGCATCGGCAGATCGATCAGGGTGCGCACCGGCGCCGTGACCGCCAGGACCTCGGCGAGCGTCGGGACACCGCCCGCGGTCCGTTCCCGTACCTGCTGGGCCGTCAGCTCCGCGACGGGGCGGTCGTGGCCCCACAGCCGGTCCAGGGTCGCATCGTGCAGCACCACCGGCACGCCGTCGCGCGTCAGTCTGACGTCCAGTTCCACCATGTCCGCGCCCGCGGCGATCGCGGACCGGAAGGAGGCGACGGTGTTCTCCCGGGCGCGGTACGGGTCGCCCCGGTGGGCCACCGCGAGAACCGTGCTCATGCGGGCCACGCCGCCAGATGCGCGTCGATCTCCGCCGCCAGGGCGGCCTTTCCGGCCGGGTCGAGGAAGGAGGCGGTCACCGCGTTCTTCGCCAGCGCCGCCACCCCCGCCGCGTCCAGGCCGAGCAGCCGCGCGGCGATCGCGTACTCCGTGTTCAGGTCGGTGCCGAACATCGGCGGGTCGTCGGAGTTGATGGTCACCGTGACCCCGGCGTCGATCAGCTGCGGAAGGGGGTGCTCCGCCATGGAGGACACCGAGCGGGTGGCGACCTCGGAGGTGGGGCAGATCTCCAGCGGGATGCCGCGCTCCGCGAGGTGCGCCAGCAGAGCGAGGTCGTGGACGGCGTTGTTCCCGTGCCCGATGCGCTCCGCGCGCAGCTCGGTCAGGGCGTCCCAGACGGTCTGCGGCCCGGTGCTCTCCCCGGCGTGCGGGACGCTGTGCAGCCCGGTGGCGATGGCGCGGTCGAAGGCCGGCTTGAACAGTCCGCGCGGCCAGCCCTTCTCCGGACCGCCCAGGCCGAAGGAGACCAGGCCGTCCGGCGGGAGTTCGGTCGCCAGCCGGGCGGTCTCCTCGGCGGCGGGCAGGCCCAGTTCGCCGGGGATGTCGAAGCACCAGCGCAGCACGACACCCAGGTCGCGCTCGGCGGCGACGCGGGCGTCCTCGATGGCCTCCATGTACGCGGGGGCGGGGATGTCGCGGATGACGGAGGAGTAGGGGGTGAGCGTCAGCTCGGCGTAGCGGATCTGCTGGGCGGCCATGTCCCGGGCGACCTCGTAGGTCAGCAGCCGGATGTCCTCGGCGTCCCGGATCAGGTCGACGACCGAGATGTACACCTCGATGAAGTGCGCGAAGTCCCGGAAGGTGAAGTACTCGGCGAGGAGCTCCGGATCCTTGGGGACCGAGGTATCGGGATGCCGGGCCGCCAGCTCCGCGACGATACGCGGAGAGGCTGAGCCCACATGGTGAACATGCAGCTCAGCCTTGGGAAGCCGGGCGATGAAAGCGGTCAGGTCGGACAAGGGGGCCTCCGGTGCGGGCTGGTGGGGCCCGTTCATGGTAGGCAGGGGCCTCGCCGGGTGCGGCGGCCCATAGGGTATGGGGACTCAGGGGAGGAAGTGTGACCACGATGGAGGAGCCCGACCCGTTCCGGGTACCGGAGGAGAGCGGGCCCACGGGGCGGGGAACGGGCTGGGAGCCACCGGGCGGCGCGGCGACGGTTTCCCCGCCCGGGGCCGTGCCCGCGGCGCCGCCGCAGCCACCCGCGGCGGGCGTCGTACCGGCCCCCGTACCCGTACCGGCCCCCGCTCCGGTGCCGGGCCCCGGGCCCGCCACCGGCGCTGTGCCCCTGCCGCGGCAGGGGCTGTACGGGCCGCCGTCGTACGCCGTGAACGCGCCGTACGGGGCGCCCTACGCCATGATGCCGCCGGGCCCGCCGCGCAACGGCCTGGGTACCGCGTCGCTGGTCCTCGGGGTGATCGCCGCCGCCGTCTGCTGGACGTTCTACCTCAGCCCGCTGGCCGTGATCCTGGGCGTCCTCGCCCTGGTGCTGGGCGTGCTGGGTGCCGCCCGCGCACGCGGCGGCGGCGCCACCAACCGCGGCGCGGCGCTCGGCGGCCTGTGGACGGGAGCGGGCGCGTCGGCCATCGGTGCCGTGCTGTCCGCGCTGCTGGTCGGTCATCTGCTCCAGGTGATCGAGGTGGAGTCGGAGGCCGGCTCCGAACTGCTGGCCGGGGCCGGTGTGACGGTCCGGTTCGCGGACGGCCTGACCGTGACCATGCCCGAGCCGCAGCTCTCCGCCAGCGGGGCGATCGCCACCGTCGAGGTGCGGCTGCGCAACGAGGGCAGCGACGCCGCGGGCCTGGGCGGCGCCGAACTGTACGTCCTGGTCGGTGAACGTGAACTGCCCGGCCGTGACGTACGGCTGGAGACACCGCTCCCCGGCAGTCTGGATCCTGGCCAGAGCTGGACCGCCCGGTACACCGTCACCGTGCCCTCCGGCGCCGGCGAGTTCGGGGTGGACTACGCCCCGGGCCGGGACTACGCGTTCGGCTACTGGCGGCTGCCGCTGCCCGGCGGCGACGGCGAGGAGAGCGGCGACGGCGAGCGGGAACGGGAGCGGGAACGGGACCGCGACAACGAGGACACCGCCGACGTCTGACCGCCCCTCACCCCGCCCTCGCTCACGCCGCGTACCGAACTCTTCGGGCGATGTGACGCACAGCACGCGAAAACCCGGCGAAACGGTGTAAGGATCCACTCGCCCGCCACTCTCACCCGGTGATCCGCACGGCCCCCGCCCGGGGGCCCCGGAGCATCAGGAAGGAGAGCACGGTGAGCGGCACAGTCAGGGTGAGGTCCGCGATGCGCTGGCTGGCATCGGCGGCACCCGATCCGGAGACCTGCCGGTGGGAATGGGAGCGCCACCCCCTGGGGGTGATGCTGCTCCCGGCCGGCCGGTTATGGGATCTGCTGGTCCTCGACGGCGGGCTGGGGCACCCCACGCTGGAGGTGCTCACCGGGCTGCTGGGCCGCCCAGGCCCGGTGCTCGCGGACTACGGGGACGCCAGGATCGGCTTCTTCGTGCCGCCGGGCACCGCCGACCGCTGGCTGGGCACCGGGGTACGGGCCGCGGGGCGCGGCAGCTGGGTCGCCGTCCCGCACCCGGGCCGGACCGGTCACGGGGTGCGCTGGCTGGTGCTGCCGGACGGATCGGGGACGCTGAACGACCCGGTGGTCCTGGAACTGGCGATGCACGAGGCGGCGGCTCTCAGGGCGCGCCGCCCGGCGGGGAACGATTGACCGGCCGCACGCCCCGGGGGGTGTGGGGCGGGCGGAACCGGTCCCAAGAAGGCGGGAGTCGATGGCTCGCCACCGCTGTGAACGGTACGACAGCGGCGGCGGCCACACGCCCCGGGCCGCCGGATCCGCATCACATCCACCCAGCTTCTTCATCACGCGAAGCCGGGCCGCACACCCCCCGCCCTCTCCTGCCATGTCCGGCGCGGCGGCCGGGCAGCGCGTCACTGCTCGGCGAGGGCGCCCTCCAGGATGTCCAGGCCCTCGTTCAGCAGGTCCTCGCCGATGACCAGCGGCGGCAGGAAGCGCATCACATTGCCGTAGGTGCCGGTGGTCAGCACCAGCAGCCCCGCACGGTGGCAGGCCGCCGCCACCGCCGCGGTGGCCTGCGGCGCGGGCTCCTTGGTGCCCGGCCGCACCAGTTCGATGGCGAGCATCGCGCCCCGCCCCCGTACCTCGCCGATCAGCCCGAACCGCTCGGCCAGCGCGCGCAGCCGGGGCTTCATGATCTCCTCGATGCGCCGCGCGCGGGCCGGCAGATCCAGTTCCCGCATGGTCTCGATGGCGCCGAGCGCCGCGGCGCAGGCGACCGGATTGCCGCCGTACGTGCCGCCCAGTCCGCCGGTGTGCGCGGCGTCCATCAGCTCGGCGCGGCCGGTGACCGCCGCCAGCGGCAGCCCGCCGGCGATGCCCTTGGCGGTGGTGATCAGATCGGGGACCAGGCCCTCGTCCTCGCTGGCGAACCACTGTCCGGTGCGGCAGAACCCGGACTGGATCTCATCGGCGATGAAGACGATGCCGTGCTCCTTCGCGAAGCCGGCCATGCGCGGCAGGAAGCCCTTCGCGGGCTCGATGAAGCCGCCCTCGCCCTGCAGCGGTTCGATGAGGATCGCCGCGACGTTCTCCGGGCCGATGTCCTTGCTGATGAGGTCGATGGCCTGGGCGGCGGCCTCCTCGGCGCAGTTCTCGGGGCCGGTCAGCCAGCGGTACGGGTACGCCACCGGCACCCGGTAGATCTCCGGCGCGAACGGCCCGAAGCCCTGCTTGTAGGGCATGTTCTTGGCGGTGAGCGCCATGGTGAGGTTGGTGCGGCCGTGGTAGCCGTGCTCGAAGACCACCACCGCCTGCCGCTTGGTGGCGTAGCGGGCGATCTTGACGGCGTTCTCCACCGCCTCCGCCCCGGAGTTGAACAGCGCGGACTTCTTCGGGTGGTCGCCGGGGGTGACCCGGGCCAGCTCCTCGCACACCTCCACATAGCCCTCGTACGGGGTGACCATCGCGCAGGTGTGGGTGAACCGGGTCAGCTGCTCGGTGGCCCGGCGCACCACGGCCTCCGCGCTGTTGCCCACCGAGGTGACCGCGATGCCGGAGCCGAAGTCGATCAGGGCGTTGCCGTCGACGTCCTCCACGATGGCGCCGCCGGCCCGCCGCACGAACACCGGGAGCACGGTGCCCACGCCGTTGGCGACCGCGGCCTGCTTGCGGGCCATCAGTTCCCGGGACAGCGGCCCGGGAATCTCGGTGACGACGCGCCGCTCCTGGCGCAGGGCGGGGCCGCCGGACAGTTCGGTCAAGCTGCTCATGTGCGCACTCCTCGGTACGAAGGGGCTGCTTTTCTCGCTCTGCTGTGCAGGCTAGGGCCAGCCGCCGGGGCCTGGCATGCACCGCCACGTAGCAGTTCCCCCGACCACTTGGCCGTGATGGACAGCGGTGCCCGGGGCGGGGGCCGGGGCGTGGATCCGCCGTGCGGACGGCGTTCCCGGCGATCAACGTGCTCGATTAGATTGATGGCGACGCACAGTCAGCCATCCGGCCGGTCAGGGGGCTTGGGAGAGATGAGTACGGACGGCACCGGGCGGGCGGCGGGAGGCGACGTACGGCGTACCCCCGCCGTGCCGCCGCACGGCGCCCCGCCGCGGCCCCGCCAGGCGCCAGAGGCCGAACCGGCCGCCCCGCCGCTGGTGCGCTGGGTACGCACCCCGCGGCCGGCCGCCGGGGCCGGCATCTGGCGCCTGGGCCATGTGCCCAAGCCGCCGCAGGACCCGCACCGGCTCGGCGATCGCGAACTGCACGGCACCGCGCTGCTGGCGCTGCTCGCCGGATGGCTGGTGTGGTCGCTGTACGACAACCGCTATCTGCGCGCGGTCGACTGGCCGCTGGACTGGGCGGGCGCGGCCTCCTGGGGCCCGAGCACCGGCGGGATCAGCGTCATCCACACCTACCAGGTGCTGTTCGTGTGCCTGCTGGCCTACGTGTTCGGCCGGCTCGGCCACGCCCCCGCGCTGTGGCGGCGGCATCGGCCGGCCCTGCTGCGGCTGCTGGGCCTGCCCGCGGGCACCGAGCCGCTGGAGCGCGCGGTGGTCCTGCGCGCGACGGCCGCCGCGGTCGCCGCGTACGTGGTGTGGACGCTCAGTTTCCGCGGTGTGTGGACGTTCTGGCTCGAACCGCTGTACGCCGTGGTGCCCGACTCCTGGTGGGAGGACGGCGACAGTACGGCGTACACCGTCGCGTACAACGTCCACTACGCGCTCTACGCGCTGCTGCTGGCGCTGCTCCTGGGCTGGGCGGGGGGCTGGGGCGCGACCGCGCGGCGGTACCGTCCGGCGTGGCTGGGCGGGGACGGCGCCGGGACGCGGGGGGAGCGCGAGCGGGAGCGGCTGGCGGAGTGGTCCGAGCTGCGCGCGGCCGGCGCGGTGCCCGCCGCGGACCGGCTGGCCGAGGAGATGCGCTCGGGCGCCATGAGCGATCTGGACTACGCCCGCATCGAGCACGCCTGGCAGGCGGTGCGTGCCCGGCCCACCGCGCTCGAACAGTTCACCCGCGCCGCGCTCGACGACGGGGCCGGCGCGTTCGTCCACCCCTCCGGCAGCCGTGACCTGACGGTGCGTACGGCGCAGCACGATCTGCTGACCCGGCAGGTGCGCATCGGCCGCGCCGTGGACGAGGAACGCAACCCGTACGAACAGCGCGGCGAGGAGATCGCCCTGGACCCCGCCGTCCTGGGCACCTCGCTCCTGGCCGTGGGGCCGCCGGGTTCCGGGAAGACCGGACGGGTGATCCGGCCGGTCACCGAGGCGCTGTGCCTGCACGCGCTCACCGGGCAGGCCGCGGTGGTGGCGGTCGGCACCGCGCGCAGCGCGCTGGGGCCCGACGACGCCTTCGACATCATCGTGCGGGTCGGCGACGTCCGCTCCACCCATGTGCTCGACCCGTACGGCGGGGCCGCTGACACCGACGAGGCCGCGGCACTGCTGGCGGAGGCGCTGATCGGTGGCAGCGAGAGCGATCCGCGTACGGCCGCCGCCGCGCTGGCCCAGCTGATCGGCCCCTTCCAGGCGGCGTACGGGCACTTCCCCGGCATACCGGAGCTGCGCGCCATGCTCGACGGCGCCCCGGCCCTGCTGGCCACGCTGCGCGAGGACCTGGGACTGGCCGGTGCGTGGGACCAGCAGCGCGAACTGGACGCCCGGGCCCGGCAGGCGCAGCGGCCCGACGACATCGGACCCCGGCTCGCCGACCAGCTGGCGCTGCTGGACCGGGCCGGTTTCTCGCAGGGTGAGGCGGAGCGCCGCACACCGCCGTTCTCGCTCAGCTCGCTGGAGCACCCGCTGCGGGTACGGATCGATCTGCCGGCCAGCGGGCACGCGGAGGCGGGGCGGGTGATCACGCGGCTGCTGCTGGCGCAGTTCACGGCGGCGGTCACCGCGCGGCCGGACCGTACGCTGTTCGCCGCTCTGGTGCTGGACGACGCCACCGCCGCGATCACCCCCGGAACGGTGCGCGGGCTGACCCATCTGCGCCCGGCGAACGCGGGCGCGGTGCTCTCGCTGCGCACCCTGGACGATGTGCCCGCCGCGCTGCGCAGCGGGCTGCTGGGCGCGGTGGGCTGCCGGATGGCGTTCTCCGGGATCACCACCTGGGACGCGGAACACTTCGCGCGGGCCTGGGGCACGGCGTGGACGGAGGACCGCGACGTGACCAGTACCCCGGACCGCACCGGCGGCGTGGTGCGGCGGTTCACGCGCGGGGTGCGCAAGCTGTTCACGGGGCGGGACGCGACCACGGAGTCGGTGACGGTGCGGCGGGTGGAGCGGGAACGCTGGTCGGCCTCCGAGCTGGCGCACCGGGTGCCGCCGCGGCACGCGGTGCTGTCGCTGACCACGGTGGCGGGGGAGTCCGGGCCGCCGGTGCTGGTGCGGCTGGGCTGAGCGCGCCGCGGACCGCACCTCCGCCGGGAGCGGCGGTGCTGTGCTGCCTCGCCCGGCGCCGCGGGGCGGTGCCGGGGCCCCGATCCGTGCCTTTGCGCCCGGCGCCGCCGGCGCGGTCCACCCTGGCCCCGTGGTCCGGCGGCCCGTGCGCGGCCATCCGTCCGGGGGTCCCGATGGGGATGGCCGAAGGTATCCCTGGCGCATATGACAAGCGCTGTACCGTGATGTCGGCGCGTGTCGTTCCCCGGTCATCCAGATGGTCTCCCAAGGTGGTCCATGTACCCGACGCTTTCCTCACTCGTTCAGCACACGGCGCTCAAATTGGGCGTGCTCACGGGGGAGGACCGGCTGGACGTCCCGGTCCGCTGGGCGCACGCCAGCGAGCTGGCCGATCCGGTGCCCTATCTCGACGGCGGCGAGCTGCTGCTGACCACCGGGCTGAAACTCGACATCGACGACGCGGCGAAGATGACGGAGTACGTGCGCCGGCTGAGCGCCGCCGGGGTGGTGGGTCTGGGCTTCGGCGTCGGGGTGCACCATCCGGCGGTCACCCCGCAGCTGCTGGCGGCCGTGCAGGAGGTGCGGATGCCGCTGCTGGAGGTGCCGCGGCGTACCCCGTTCATCGCGATCGGCAAGTTCGTCTCCGCCGCCATCGCCGCCGAGCAGTACCGGTCGGTCGGCGCCGGCTTCGCCGCGCAGCGCGAGCTGACCCGCGCGGCGCTGGCCCCCGGCGGGCGCCAGGCGCTGCTCGACCGGCTCGCCGCGCAGCTGGACGGCTGGGTCGCGCTGTACGACGTGGCGGGTGCCGTCACCGCCGTGGCCCCGGCGTGGGCCGCGCGCCGCGCCGCCCGGATGACGCCGGAGGTGATCCGGCTGCGCGACCGCCCGGCCCCGGCCAGCGCGGTGTGCTCCTGCGCGCCCGAGGCCGGCCCGGACGCCGCGGGCGGCGGGGCGGGGGAGGACCGGGTGGAATTGCAGTCGGTGGGTTCGGGGCGCAGCGCGCGGGCGGTGCTCGCGGTCGGCACCGCCGCGCCGCCGGGCACCGCGGAGCGCTACGCGGTGCAGTCGGCGGTCGCGGTGCTGACGCTGGTCACCGAGCGGTCCCAGGCGTATCAGGCGGCCGAGGCGCGGCTGGGCGGCGCGGTGCTGCGGATGCTGCTCAGTGGCGAGCCGGATCACGCCCGGGCGGTGGCCGGCGATCTGTACGGGGGACTGCTGGACGCGCCGCTGCGGCTGCTGGCCGCCGAGACGGGCGGGGAGCCGGAGGCGCTGACCGAGCTGGGCGCGGCCATCGAGTCCGCCGCCGCCCGGGCGGGGGAGGCCGTGCTGGCGCTGGCGGACGGCCAGCAGCTGGTGGTGCTGGCGGCGGACGGCGGGGCCGCGGTCGCGGCGGGGGCGGCGTTCGCCCGCACCGAGCTGCCGCCCGCGGCTCCGGGACCGGCCGTGATCCTCGGGCTTTCGGCGCCCACCGGGCCCGCCACCGTGGACACCGCTTACCAGCAGGCCAGGGCGGCCCTGGTGGTGGCGCGGCGGCGCGGTCGCCCGCTGGTGGAGCACGACGACGTGGCGGCCGGCTCCGTCATGCCGCTGCTGGCGGACGACGCCGTGCGGGCCTTCGCCGAGGGGCGGCTGCGGGCGCTGCGGGCCCATGACGCGCAGGGCCGCGGCGATCTGGTCGCCTCGCTGCGGGCCTGGCTGTCCCGGCATGGTCAGTGGGACGCGGCAGCCGGCGATCTGGGCGTGCACCGGCACACGCTGCGCTACCGGATGCGCCGGGTGGAGGAGATTCTGGACCGCTCGCTGGATGATCCGGATGTCCGGATGGAGCTGTGGCTGGCGCTGAAGGCCACCGGGGCCTGAGCCGGTACGGACGGGGTCCCGACCTCCCCTGGGGGACGCCGGGACCCATCAGATCCGGTCAGAATTTGCCAGTGGACGATCGTTACTGATCATCCCTGATCGGTCACGAGCAGTACTGGGACTCCTTGCCGATCGAGCGGTACATGCAGTCCGCGTTCTCCAGCAGGATCAGCACGGCCTCCCGGTTGCGGGCGGTCTCCCGGTCGATCACGTTGCCCGGCGGGTAGAAGCCACCGCCGCTCGCACCGCGCGGATACATCTCGAACGTGTACGAGAAGATCCCCTGGTCCGCCCAGAGCCAGTCGTTGATGGATCCGTCGGTGATGTACAGATCGCTGGACTGCTGCGCCGTGTACCCGTTGCTCGCGGCCATCTCGCGCCCCACCGCGACGAAGGCGTCCCGGTCGTCCGCCGTCAGACCCGCCGCGGTGTCCGCGTAGGTGTAGCCGTAGGGCCACAGGATCAGCTCGCCGTAGGTGTGGAAGTCGATGTGCGCGGTGATCTGCTGCTCGCCGCCGACCACCCGGCTGCGGACGAAGTCGGCGACCACCCTGGTCTCCGGCCCCGACTCGGGTGACGCGCCCCGGTAGGTGGCGCTGCTCGTGCTGCCCGAGGAGCCGCCGCAGCAGCCCCACATGTGGTCCCAGTTGCGGTTGAGGTCGGTGCCGATCGAGCTGGACCCGGAGTTGGGCTGGCGGTTCTTGCGCCAGGAACGGAACGCGCCGGACTCCGTGTCGTAGTGCTTGCCGTCCGGGTTGACCGAGGGGATCAGCCAGATCTCCCGGGTGTCCAGCAGTTCGGTGACGCGGGCGTCGCGCCCGTACTGGGAGGTCAGTTCGTCCAGCGTGTAGAGCGCCATCTCGACGGTGAGATGTTCGCGGGCGTGCTGGTTGTGGGTGAACAGGATCTCCGGCTCGTCCTCGTCGACGGCCACGTTGGCGCTGACCTTGACCGCGACGATGTCACGTCCCTCGTGGCTGCGGCCGATCACCCGGCTGCTGACCAGGCCGGGATAACGGGCCACGGTGTCGTTGACGGCCGCCGTCATCGACGCGTAGGTGTGGTAGTCGGACGGCGCGGCGGCCTGGAAGTCGGCGCCCTCGGCGGTGTCGGCGAGCGGGGTCAGCTCGTAGCCGAGCTTCCGCAGCCGCTCCGCCTCGCCGGCGTCGGCGGTGATCAGCACCGAACTGTGCAGCACCTCGTCGATGGCCGTGCCGGTCCCGGCCAGCGCCGTACGGTCCTGGGCCGTCCGCAGTCCGGCCACCTCGTACTGCCGGATCTGCTGAAGGGCCGGATCCGCCGAGCGGGCCGGGTCGGGTGTCGCGGCCGGGCCGGGTACGGCGGTGGCCTGGGCGCCGAGGGTGAGCGCCAGGGCCAGGGACAGGACGGCGGCGCCGGCCGCACCGTACCTGCGGGTTCGCCGGGTGCGGCGGGTGGTGCCTGGTTCCTGTGGTGCACGCGGTGTGCGCATCGCAGCTCCGGGTTCTCCAGTGCGACGGGTGGGGGCGGCGCCATGGTCCCGAACATGGCATGCTCCGGTCAATGACGCCTTTCCGGTCCCACCCGGCCAAGGCGTAAGAATGGAAACAGCCACCCCTACGCGGCGTACAAGTAAGCAGGAGTGCCCGAACCCCTACGGTGGAGCCCGGACACCCAATTCCACCCCTTTCGGAAGGGCGGGACCCGCGATGACGACAGCGACTGCCACCCAGGCGTTCTGGCTGGCCGGGCAGCAGGCCACCGGTACGGACACCCTGGAGGTGACCTCCCCCTGGGACGGTCGGCATCTGGCGACGGTGAGCGTGCCCACGCACGAACAGACCGAGGCGGCGGTGGCCGCCGCAGCCGCCGTGGCCGCCGAGTTCGCCGCCACCCCCGCGCATGTACGCGCCGCCGCGCTCGACCACGTCGGCGCCCGGCTCGCCGAACGCGCCGAGGAGATCGCCCAGCTCATCAGCGCGGAGAACGGCAAACCCATCAAGTGGGCCAGGACCGAGGTCGCCCGCTGCCGCTCCGTCTTCCGCTGGGCCGCCGACGAGGCGCGCCGCTTCAACGGCGGCACCGGCCAGCGACTGGACGCCGACGCCGGTGGCGAGGGCCGGCTCGCGCTCACCCGCCGCATCCCCTACGGCCCGGTGCTCGGCATCGCGCCCTTCAACTTCCCGCTGAACCTGTGCGCCCACAAGGTCGCCCCCGCCATCGCCGCCGGCGCGCCGATCATCCTCAAGCCCGCCCCCGCCACCCCGCTCTCCGGGCTGCTGCTGGGCGAACTGCTGGCCGAGACTGACCTGCCCGCCGGAGCCTTCAGCGTGCTGCCGGTGCCGAACGACGCCATGCCCGACCTGGTGCGCGACGAGCGGCTGCCGATCATCTCCTTCACCGGCTCCGCGCCGGTCGGCTGGTCCATCCGCGACTCCGTGCCGCGCAAGCGCGTCACCCTGGAACTGGGCGGCAACGGCGCGGCGATCGTCCTCGGTGACTACTCCTCCGACGCCGACCTGGACTGGGCCGCCCAGCGCATCGCCACCTTCTCCAACTACCAGGGCGGCCAGTCCTGCATCTCCGTGCAGCGCGTCGTCGTCGACGCCACCCTGCACGACCGGCTGCTCCCCCGGCTGATCGAAGCCGTACGGAACCTGGTCACCGGCGACCCGGCGGACGACGCCACCGACGTCGGTCCGCTCGTCAGCGAGGACGCCGCCCGGCGCGTGGAGTCCTGGGTCGACCAGGCCAGGGACGCCGGCGCCACCGTCCTCACCGGCGGCACCCGGGAAGGCGCCAGCTACGCGCCCACCGTGCTCGCCGACGTCCCCGCCGACGCCCTGGTGAGCCACGAGGAGATCTTCGGCCCGGTGATGACCGTCACCACCGTCGAGAACGAGGAAGCCGCCTACGCCGCCGCCAACGACTCGCGGTACGGCCTCCAGGCGGGCCTGTTCACCCACGACCTGCGCGCCGCCTTCCGCGCCCACCGGGCCCTGCAGGTCGGCGGCGTGATCGTCGGCGACGTCCCGTCCTACCGCGCCGACCAGATGCCCTACGGCGGCGTCAAGGACTCCGGCGTCGGCCGCGAGGGCGTGCGGTACGCCATGGAGGACTACACCTACGAGCGGGTGATGGTGCTCACCGGCATCGAGCTCTAGCTGTATTGCCCTGTGAGGTTGGGGGCGCGGCTGGCGGGTGGTTTGTCTGCGAGGGCGGTGTGTCTGCGGTGGTGATTGTAGGTGTGCAGCCATTGCGGGAACGCGTCGCGTCGTTCCTGCTCGGTCCGGTAGGGGCGGGCGTAGGCCCACTCGTCCAGCAAGGTCCGGTTCAGCCGCTCAACCTTGCCGTTGGTCTGGGGCCGGTAGGGGCGGGTTCGCTTGTGAGCGATCCCGGCCTGGGCCATGGCCTGGCGCCAGTCGTGGGACCGGTAACAGGCCCCGTTGTCGGTCAGGACGCGTTCGACGGTGATTCCGGCTTGCTCGAAGAACGCCTGGGCGCGTTGCCAGAACGCGGCGGCGGTGTCTTTCCTCTCGTCGGTGTGGATCTCGCTGTAGGCGAGGCGGGAGTGGTCATCGACGGCGGTGTGCAGATAGCTGTAGCCGGCGCCCGCTCGGGTCTTGCGGCCTGCTTGCCGGCCCAGGACCTTGTGTCCGCCGCCGTCGGGAATGTTGCCGAGTTTCTTGATGTCGACGTGCACGAGCTCGCCGGGCCGTTCGCGTTCGTAGCGGCGTATGACGCGGCCGGTGGCCCGGTCCAGATGCGTGAGCCGGGCCAGCCGGTAACGGGTCAGGACCCGGTGGACCGTGGAGGGCACCAGTCGCAGCAGATGAGCAATCCGTGCCGGCCAACACCGACGCACCACGCGGACCTGGATGATCCGGCGTTCGGTGCGGGTCGGGGTCCGGCGCGGGCTGCTGTGTGGCCGGGAGGTCCGGTCGCACATCCCGCCCTCGCCCTGTTCGCGGTAGCGGGCCGCCCACCGTGCCGCGGTGGTGGGTGAGACCTGGAAGCGTTCAGCGGCCCGGCGCACAGGCCATCCGTCATCCACGATGCAGCGGGCAAGCCGCAGACGGCCGGTCTCGATCAGGGGCGCGTTACGGTGAGGCACGAGGGCCTTTCTGGTCGCCGGTGCAGATGTCGCAATCCACACCAGGCCAGAAGGCCCTCACCCATATCAAGACCAACCAACCGTGAACCCCGTCACCAACCTCTGTGATCAGTACATCTAGCGGAACGCCCCCGCCGTCCACGGCGCGGGGCGTTCCGGCGCTCGGACGCCGCTCAGGTGGTCCTCAGGCCGTCTTCCGCGCCACGATCAGGTCCCGGGTGATGGCCTGATCCACCCGGTGCTCGAAGCCCCGGTACGGCTCCGTGTCCCGCACCTCGAAGCCCGCGTCCGCCAGCACCTCAGCCAGCTCCGCGCGGGTGGCGCCATAGGTGTTCCACGAGATGCCGATGGCGCCGCCGGTGCGCAGCAGCCGTGCCCACACCGGCACCGCCTCGCTCAGCAGCGGCAGCGGGGAACGGGTCAGCCCGCCGCCCTCGCCGCGGGTCCTGCTGCCGTACCGCACCCCGTACGGCGCGTCCGTCACGATCAGGTCGAACGAGCCGGGCCTGAAGAACTGATCACTGGCCACCGTGTCCGCCTGCACCACGGTCAGCCCGATCGACTGCCCCTTCTTGTACAGCTCCTTGTTCTCGCCGATCTCCACCGACAGCCGCCGCCCCAGCGTCCGCTTGTCCCGGCGGACCTGCCCGCTCTCCGCGCGGTGCTTGAGCCGGCCGGCCTTCAGCCAGTGCCGCAGAAAGGTCTCGTACGCCTCGACGCTGCGCGCGTCCTGCTCGACCCCTGCGGAGTCCAGGCCGTACATGAGTGCCTGGTTGAGCGTGGTGCCGCGCCCGCACAGCGGGTCGAGCACCCGCAGTCCGCCGCTGAGCAGCCGCTGCGGGGCGTCGCACGCCATCGCCGTCACATTCAGCAGCAGCTTGGTGAAGTCCTCATTGGTCTTCCCCGGGTACTTCTGGATGGTGATCAGATCACTGGGGAACCGGTCGAGTCGCTCCACCGGCACCGGGCGCAGCGCCGGAGCGTCCGGCTCCCCCTCGATCAGGAACAGCGCGTACAGGGAGGACAGGTTCGCCACATGGCGAAGCTGCCCGGCGGTCAGCTCCGGCGCGCGGAACGTCACATACGGCACCCCGCCCAGTTCGGCCGCGGCCACCTCCCGCACGGCGCCGTCCAGCACCGCGTCGCTGAGGACCAGCAGCTCGGCGCGCGCCAGGTCGGCGGCGCCGGCCGCGTACAGCCGGTTGTGGGAGGGCAACAGCAGGAAACCGTAGGTGTGCATCGCGTTCATCGCGCCGGAGTCTAGCCGCCGCGGCGTCAGCCGAATTCCAGCCGGTCCACCCGCACCCCGGCGCCCACGGTCAGCTCCAGGTCCGCCACCCCGTCCGGCGGGACGGGCAGCTCGCCGCGCACCGTGGTGTACGCGTAGCGGTCGCCCGTGGAGGGCACCGCGAGCGTCAGCTCCGCACCCCCGGCCCCCGGAACCCGCAGCGAGAGGACGCCCTCACCCGGCTCCTGGCGGGCCACCCGCACCGTGACGACGGCCGGGCCGCCGCCCGTCCCGAGGTCGCAGCGCCGGAACAGCAGCCGGCCGGGCGCCCCGCCGGCAGCGGTCACCGCGTCGCCCGCCGAACGGGAGAGATCGATGATCTCCACGCCGTCCGCCTCGTCGAAGTCCGCCGCCGCGAGACCCGCCGCCCGCACCGCGCGCGGCGGCACCGGCTCGCCGTCCAGCGTCAGATGGGTGCGCTCCCTGATGTCCCGGCTGGAGGAGCCGATGTGCAGCTCGTAGCCGCCCGGCTCCACCGTCCACCGCCCGTGCGCCACGTCCCAGAAGCCCAGCGCCTCCGCCAGCGGCACCTCGAACGTCAGCCGCCGCGCCTCGCCCGGCGCCAGCGCCACCCGACGGTGGGCGACCAGCGCCCGGTGCGGGCGCGGCACGCTCGGCGCGGTGGCCACCGCGTACACCTGGACCACTTCCTCGCCGGCCACCGTGCCGGTGTTCCGGACGGTCACCTCGGCGGTCAGCGTCTCGCCGTCCTGCCGCACCGACGCGTCCGCGTAGCCGAAGGACGTGTACGAGAGCCCGTGGCCGAACGGATACAGCGGCGTGCCGTCGTAGTAGAGATACGTGGTGCGCGAGCCGATCAGGTCGTAGTCCTGCGGGCCCGGCAGCTCGGCGTCCGCCCCGTACCAGGTCTGCGGCAGCCGCCCCGCGGGGGAGATGTCGCCCAGCAGTACCCGGGCCAGCGCCGTACCGGCCGCCTGCCCGCCGTGCGCCGTCCACAGCAGCGCGGGCAGCGTGGCATCGGCGGCGTCGACCGCGTAGGGGTAGGAGGAGGAGAGCACCAGCACGGTGCGCTCGTTGGCGGCGTGCGCCGCCTGCCACAGCGCCTCCTGCTGCGGGGGCAGCGCCAGGGAGGGCCGGTCCTCGGTCTCGCGGCCGTTCAGATGCGGGTCGTTGCCCGCCACCACGACCACCACGTCGGCGTCCGCCGCCGCCCGGGCCACCTCGTCCACGCCCCGCCGCACCGTCTCCACGGTGAACACCGCGCCCTCGCCGGCGTCCGGCGCGACACTCAGCCCGCCCGGGGTCACCGCGACCAGCCGTCCGGTCGCCCGGTGCCGCAGCAGCTGCCCGTCGGTGTGCGGCTCCAGGGTGAACACCTCCTGGATCACCCAGCCTCCGGGCTGCGCCGCCGACGCCCGCAGCAGTCCGTCCTCGGCGACCGACACGTACAGTCCGTCGGCGGCGCGCAGCGTCAGCACGCCCTCGCCCCAGTCGACCAGGTCCAGCACGGACCCCTGCTCCGGGTCGGAGCCGGCCGTCACCGTCAGCGGCGCCAGGTCGGTGCGCCCCGCGATCAGCGCCGGGTCAAGGGCCCCGGCCGCCGCCCGGTCGCCGACCGCGACCTCCGGGTCGGCGGCGGGCACGCTCACCCAGCCCTCCGCCGTACGCAGCCGGATCCGGTCGGTGCCCTCCGCGAAGGTCACCGAGCCCACCGCCGGGTGCTCGCGCAGCCCGGCCAGCGGGCTGACCCCGCGCAGCAGCGTCCCGCTGTACCAGTCGAGCTTCACCTCGTCCGCCAGCAGGCCGACCACGGCGATCCGCAGCCCCGGACGCAGCGGCAGCAGCCCGTCGTTCTTCAGCAGGACGACCGCCTGCTCGGCGGCCTCCCGCGCCAGCTCGCGGTGCTCGGGGGTGTCGAACGCCGCCTCCGCCGCGAACGGGTCGAGCCCGGGGTCGAAGTCGCTCAGCCGGAACCGCATGTCCAGCAGACGGCGCGCCGCCTCGTCGATGTCGTCCTGGCCGATCAGCCCGCGCTCCAGCGCGGCGCCGAGCCGCTCCACCGACGGCGCGGAGTCCTCGCCGTGATCGGTGAAGCTGTCCACCCCGGCGCGCAGCGCGGCGGCCAGACCCTCCTCGTGGCTGGGGTAGTACGCCTCGGAACCGGCGATGTTGCTCGGCGCGCCGGCGTCCGAGCAGACCACCAGCGGCTGCTCGCTCCAGGTGCGCAGGTGCTCCGCCAGCAGCGGGGAGAGGTGGTTGGGACGGCCGTTGACGAGGTTGTACGCGGGCATCACCCCGGCCACCGAGCCGGCCCGCACCGGACCGCGGAAGGCGGGCAGCTCGTACTCGTGCAGCACCCGCGCCCGCACCGAGGTGGAGGCGGTGTCCCGGTCGGCCTCGTGGTTGTGCGCCAGCCAGTGCTTGAGCACCGGCGCGGTACGCCAGTACACGGGGTGCTCGCCGCGCAGCCCGCGGGTGTACGCGACGGCGATGGCCGAGGTCAGGTGCGGGTCCTCCGCGTACCCCTCCTCGTTGCGGCCCCACAGCGGGTGGCGCAGCAGGTTGACGGTGGGGGACCAGACGTTGAGCCCGACCCGGTCGTCGTGCGCCCGCATGGCCCGCACCTCACGGCCCACCGCCTCGCCGACGCGCCGCACCAGCTCCGGGTTCCAGGTGGCGCCGAGCCCGACCGCCTGCGGGAAGACCGTGGCCGGTCCCATCCAGGCGACGCCGTGCAGGGCTTCCTGGCCGGTGCGGAAGGCCGGAACCGCCAGTCGTCCGACGGCGGGGGCGTACTGATGGAGCATCGCGAGCCGCTCGGCCGGGGTCAGCCGGTCCAGCAGATCGGTGACCCGTTCCGCGACGCTCAGCTGGGGGTTGCGGAAGGCCGGCTGATGGGCTGTCACAGGTGATTCCCTTGGGGACGGCGGTATCGGGGCGGCGCCACGGGCCGATACGGTAACGCGGTAACGGGGCGGCTCTCCCACACGTTCGAAGCGCTTCGATGCTGTGTTTCCGACAGGTCTCCTGTCAAGACACGGCTTGGCAACGACTGCTGAACCCCAAGAAGATACAGGCTACCCAGCTCGTCGAAATACAGTCGAACTTTCTTTGAAGCAGGGGTTGTGCCCCCTAGCTGACGGGTCTTAATGTCGGCGCCACATCGAAGCGCTTCGACCACCTCGCACAACGGTCGTGTGATGGCAAAGAGCCACGAAGGGTTGACGAATGCCGAACTCAAGCTCCGCTCCAAGTCGGAGAAAATTCCTCGCTTCCACGGCGGTCGCCGCGGCGGCGACGGTGGGGGGTGTGCCGCTGCTGGCGGCATGCGGCTCCGACGGGGGGAGTGGCGGAAGCGAGGGACGGGCCTCGCAGGAGGACCTGAAGAGCATACTTCCGACATATCGGCAGTCGGATACGGCGATTGAGCCGGACATCGCGAGTGAGAATGGCTCGAGCCCGGGATACACGACCTTTATTCCCACCGCGGAACTCGGCGTTTCCGTTCCCACCCCCAAGGGGAACGGTGGGACATTCACCGCCATGACCCCGCTGTGGGGTACTCCGCCCAGGAGCGGCAATGAGTACTGGACGGCGATGGATGAGGCCATCGGCGTCAAAATGAACTGGCAGACCCAGGACGGCAACACCTACGGCGAGAAGCTCGGCGCCGTGCTGGCCGGGAGCGACATCCCGGACATGGTGTGTGTTCCCGGCTGGGAGCTGGGCGGCCAGATACCCCAGGCCATCTCCAGCCGTTTCGCGGACCTGGGTGAATACCTCTCCGGTGACAAGGTCCTCGACTACCCGAACCTCGCGGCGATCCCCACCGCAGCCTGGCAGTCCTCGGTCTTCGGCGGCGCGCTGCGCGGTCTGCCGATGCCGATGGCGCCCGTCGGCGGCGTGGTGCCCTACTACCGGCAGGACATCTTCGAGGAGAACGGCTGGACCCCGCCGACCGACCCGCAGGAGTTCATCGACTTCGCCAAGGACATCACCTCGCCGAAGAACCAGGTGTGGGCCTGCGAGGACATGAAGTGGTCGGCCTTCGTCATCCACGGTGTGCTGCCGGAGAAGCCCAACTACTTCGCCATGGTGGACGGCAAGCTCGTCAACCGCTACGAGACGGACGCCTTCCTCGAGGCCCTGGAGTGGACCCGCAAGCTGTACGACGCGGGCGTCGTCCACCCGGACGCGGTCGCCGTCCAGGGCGACAGCAAGAACCGCTTCACCGCCGGCGAGTCCCTGATGTTCAACGACGGTGAGGGCACCTGGCACAACCTGGTCGCCGAACAGCAGGCCGCCAACCCGGACTTCCGGATGAACGCCTTCGACTTCTTCGGCGCCGACGGCGACCCGGTGCTGTGGCGGGCCAACGGCTCCAACATGTGGACGTTCATCAACAAGAGCCTGAGCCCGGACCGTGTCCGCGAAGCCCTGGAGATCGCCAACTTCTGCGCCGCCCCGTACGGCACCGTCGAGCAGCGGATGCGCAACTACGGTCTGGAGGGCACCCACTACACCGTCGAGGACGGTGTGCAGGTGCGCACCCCGCTGGGCGAGGAGCAGGTCGCACCCGAGACCTACGTCTTCATCTGTTCCCCGGGCTCGTTCGTCGCCTACCCCGACACCCCGCAGATGGTGCAGGACCTGACCAGCTGGCAGAAGCGCATGCTGCCCTTCGCGCAGGAACCGCTGTTCTACGGCCGCCAGGTGCAGGAGCCGGATCGTTTCGCCAACCTGGCCGACCGCTTCGAGGCGCTGGAGGACGACGTTGTCCGAGGCAACCAGTCGATCAAGGACATGCAGCAGGCCGTCACCGACTGGCGGCGCAACGGCGGCGACCAGCTCCGCGACTGGTACCAGGAACTGCTGGACAACGCGGACGCGTGACAGCGGCGAGGTGCCCCTCGCCGCCCCCGTACCACCACCCCTGACCCGACTACCACTCCACACCACATAAGCAGGCGGCCACCCGGCCGGGCGCGTCATGCCCGGCCGGGCCGGTCGCGTGAAACAAGGAGAATGCCGTGTCACAGAGCACGGTCCCGCGTTCCCCCAAACCGCGGGAAGGAGGCGGCGGACAAGCTCCGCCGCCGACGAAGCACCGAAAGCCGGGTGTCCTGCGCGCCGCCGCAGGCCGCCGAGACGGACCGCCGCAGGCACGCGGGGGCACCGAGGCCTGGCGGAACCGGTTGCGCCGCGACTATCCGCTGATCCTGATGACCCTCCCGGTCATCGGCCTGCTGATGGTCTTCGCGTACATCCCGATCGCCGGGAACGTGATCGCCTTCCAGTTCTTCAGCCCGTACGCCGGGGACGGCTTCTTCAGCTCCATGGCGAACAGCGCCTGGGTGGGCCTGGAGCACTTCCGGACGATGGTGAACGACCGCTACTTCTGGGGCGCGGTCGAGAACACCCTGGTCTTCTCCGCGCTCCAGCTGCTGTTCTTCTTCCCGATCCCCATCGGGCTGGCGATCCTGATCAACAGCATCCTGCACAACAAGGTGCGGGCCTGGGCCCAGGCGGTGCTGTATCTGCCGCACTTCTTCTCCTGGGTGCTGGTGATCACCGTCTTCCAGCAGATCTTCGGCGGCGCCGGACTGATCGCCCAGATCATGCGGGACAACGACTGGGGCAACGGCTTCGACCTGATGACCGACCCCGGCTTCTTCAAGTGGCTGATCACCTTCCAGGTGATCTGGAAGGACGCCGGCTGGGGCATCATCGTCTTCCTGGCGGCGCTGTCCATGGTCAACCAGGAGCTGTACGAGTCCGCAGCCGTCGACGGCGCGAACCGCTGGCGCCGCATCTGGCACATCACCCTCCCCGCGCTGCGGCCGGTGATCGCGCTGCTGCTGGTCCTCCAGGTCGGCAACATGCTCACCGTGGGCATGGAACAGTTCCTCATCCAGCGCACCGCGGTCGGGGTCGGAGCCTCCGAGGTCCTCGATACCTATGTGTGGGACCGGGGCATCGCCAACCATCAGTTCAGCTACGCGGCCGCCGTCGGCATCGTCAAGGGGATCTTCTCCCTGGCGCTGGTCCTGGCAGCCAACCGGGTCGCCCACGCGATGGGCGAGCAGGGGGTGTACAAGAAGCAATGAGTGACGCCAGTGTTCTCGTCGACGACGACGAAGAGACCAAGGGGAAGCGCACCAGGCCGTCATGGGAGGAACCGCCGACTCAGATCGGCCTGGCGGCCAAGGGCGCCATCCTCACCATCGCCCTGCTCGCCATCCTCTTCCCCCTGTGGATCGTGGTCGCCACCAGCCTGTCCGATGCAGAAACGATTGCCCGGACTGGCGGGCTGGTAATCATCCCGGACGGCATCAGCCTGGACGCCTACCGCGAACTGCTCAGCGGCGGTCAGGTGGCCAACGCCATGTGGATCTCGGTGTGCATCACCGTGATCGGCACGCTGTTCTCGATGACCACCTCGGTGCTCGCCGCGTACGGCCTGTCCCGGATGAACTCGCTGTGGCACCGGCCGCTGCTGATGACCCTGCTGCTGACGATGTTCTTCGGCGGCGCCGGGCTCATCCCCTCCTATCTGCTCATCCAGACCCTGGGCCTGATGAACAGCTACGCGGCGATCATCCTGCCGATGGCGGTGAACGTCTTCAACATCCTGGTGCTGCGCGCGTTCTTCATGAACATCGGCACCGAGCTGATCGACAGCGCCCGCATCGACGGCGCCGGCGAGTTCCGCATCCTGTGGCAGATCGTGCTGCCGCTGTCGCGCGCCGTGCTGGCCGTGATCGCGCTGTTCTACGCGGTCGGGTACTGGGGCAACTACTTCGCCGCCTTCATCTACATCACCGATCAGGAGAAGCTGCCGCTGCAGAACGTCCTGCAGCAGATCGTGGTGAGGGGCGAACGTCCCATGGGCATGTCGGCGGCCATCGGTACCGGCCAGATCCCGAGCATCGCGGTGCAGACAGCCGTGATGGTGCTGGCGCTGATCCCGGTCGCGGTGCTGTCCCCGTTCGTTCAGAAGCACTTCAAGAAGGGCATGCTCATCGGCGCCGTCAAGGGCTGAACGCGCGTACGGCGATGGCTGGGCATTTTTTTGTGTCGTGAGGAGAATCGATTCGATGGCTGGGCTGAACGACGCCACCCGGGGCCGACTGCTGTTCGGGGGGGACTACAACCCCGAGCAGTGGACGCCCGAGATCTGGCGCGAGGACATCCGGTTGATGAAGGAGGCCGGAGTCAATCTCGCCACCGTCGGCGTCTTCTCCTGGGCGACACTCGAACCCCGCCCGGGGGCGCGGAACTTCGGATGGCTGGATGAGGTCCTCGACCTCCTGCACGACGCCCGCATCGGCGTCGCGCTGGCCACACCGACCGCGTCCCCGCCCCCGTGGCTGGGCGCCCGGCACCCCGAGACACTGCCGCAGGACGAGAACGGCGCCACCGTCTGGTACGGCGCCCGCAACCAGTTCTGCGCCTCCTCGCCCCTGTACCGCGAGTACGCGCAGCGCATCACCACCGACCTCGCCCGCCGCTACGGCCACCACCCGGCCCTGCGCGTGTGGCACATCAACAACGAGTACGGCACCCACTGCTGGTGCGACGAGAGCGCCCGGCACTTCCGCCGCTGGCTGCGCGAGCGCTACCAGGACCTGGACGCCCTGAACGACGCCTGGGGCACCACCTTCTGGAGCCAGCGCTACGACTCCTGGGAGGAGCTGATCCCGCCGCGCCGGGCCCAGTACCTCAACAACCCCGCTCAACTGCTGGACTTCCGCCGCTTCACCAGCGACGCGCTGCTGGAGTGCTTCACCGCGGAACGCGACGTCGTGGCGGCGCACAGCCCTTCCGGCATCCCGGTCACCACCAACTTCATGCCGCTGTTCAGCGGTCTCGACGGCTGGCGCTGGGCGGCGCAGGAGGATGTCGTCTCGGTCGACATCTACCCCGACCCCGCCGTCGGCCGCGAGAACCCGGCCGGCCCCGCGCACGGCGCGCTGGTCGCCGACCTGACCCGCTCCCAGGCCCGCGGCCCGTGGATGCTGATGGAACAGGCCGCCTCCGCCGTCAACTTCCGCGGCGTCAACAAGCCCAAGGGCGAGGGCCTGATGCGGCTGTGGTCGCTCCAGGCGGTGGCGCGCGGCGCGGACTCCCTGTGCTTCTTCCAGTGGCGCGCCTCGCGGCAGGGCAGCGAGAAGTTCCACTCCGCGATGCTGCCGCACGCCGGCGAGACCTCGCGCGCCTTCCGCCGCATCCGTGACCTGGGCGCGGAACTGGACCGGCTGGCCGGTGTCACCGGTACGGGGGTGAGCGCCGAGATCGCGATCCTGCACGACTGGCCCGCGTGGTGGGCCTCGAACCAGCCGGGCCGGCCCTCGGCCGAGCTGGACTACCCCGCGATCCTCGCCACCTGGCACCACGCGCTGTGGCAGCAGAACCTCACCGCCGACCTCGCCCACCCCGAGGCCGACCTCAGCGGCTACAAGCTGGTCGTCATCCCGCAGCTGTATCTGCTCTCGGACACCGCGCTGGACGGCCTGGCGGCGTACGTACGCGGCGGCGGGCACGTCGTGTGCGGCTTCTTCACCGGCGTCGCCGACCCCGACGACCGGATCCGGGAGGGCGGCACCGACGCGCGCCTGCGCGCCGTCCTGGGCCTGGCCACCATCGAGGAGTGGTGGCCGCTGGCGGCGGGGGAGACCGTCGCCCTGGACGACGGCACCACCGGCAGCCTGTGGAGCGAGGACCTGACGCCCGCGGGAGCGCGGGCGGAGGTGTGCTACGCCGCCGGCGAGCTGTCCGGCCGCCCCGCGCTCACCCGCCACACCTACGGCGAGGGCACCGCCCGGTACGTCTCCACGCTGCCCGAACCCGCCGCCCTGCGCGCACTGCTGGCCCGCGCCGCCGAAGCCGCCGGCACCGCCCCCGCGCTGCCCGGCGCACCCGAGGGGGTGGAAGCCGTCCGCCGCGGCGGGCTGCTGTTCCTCCTCAACCACACACGTGAGCCGATCACCGTGCCCCTGGACGTCCCGCACAGCGATCTGCTCACCGGTCACCCCCACGCCGCCGACGTACGGCTGGAGCGGTACGGGGTGGCCGTGCTTTCCCCCACACCGACACAAGGGAGCCGCACATGCAGCACGCAAGGAGAGCACGCACGTTAGTCCTGGCACCGCTGGTCGCGTTTCTGACCTTCTTCGGCTACGGCGCCTCCACGGCGCAGGCGGCGGCCGTCTGGGAGTCCTGCGACCAGTGGGGCAACTGGACGGCGCCGGACGGCTACATCGTCTACAACAACATCTGGGGCTCGGGAGGCGGCAGCCAGTGCATCGCCGCCGACTCCTCCTCCAACTGGACGGTGACCGCCAACCACCCCGACACCGGCGGCATCAAGTCCTACCCGAACGCCAAGCGCATCGTGAACCGCCCGCTCGACCAGCTGAACTCGCTCACCAGCACCTTCAACGTCACGGTGCCGCAGGCGGGCGCGTACAACACCGCCTATGACATCTGGGACCAGAACTACGACCACGAGATCATGCTGTGGACCAACTGGTACGGCCCCGTCGGACCACTGGGCAGCTACCAGTCGCGGGTGAGCCTGGGTGGCCACACCTGGGACATCTACCGGGGCAGCAACGGGCACAACAACGTGTACTCGTTCCTGCGCACCGGCAACACCGGTTCCGGGACGGTGGACATCCTGCCGATCCTGCGCTGGATCGCCGACCAGGGCTGGATCAGCCAGAACGAGGTGATCGGTGATGTCCAGTTCGGCTACGAGATCACCTCGTCCTCGGGCGGTCTGACCTTCCGCACCAACCAGTTCAGCGTCAGCCACAGCTGACGCGCCCCGCACCACACGCCCGGGCGGCGCGGCCACGCGAGGCAGGGCCCGCCGCCCGGGGCCCCACGCGGCGGGACGCCACGACGGCGCCGGGCCGCGACCCGCGCACGTCCTGTTCGACGGACGCGCGGGCCCGCGGCCCGGCGGTGGGCGCGTGCGCAAGCGCCGCGCGGGGTCAGCGCACCAGGCGCGGAGCCTGCCCCGTACTGGCGCGGACGGTCAGCCGGGGGGAGAGCAGGCGTACCACCGTCTCGCGCGGCGCCGCGGCCCTGGCCCGCCCGGCCCCGGCCGCGCCGAGCTTGGCCATCACCAGTTCCACCGCCCGCCGCCCCATCTCGTGCGCGGGGATCGCCACCGAGGTCAGGGCCACCGAGGTCTGCGTCGCCACCTGGTCGGGACAGATCGCCACCACCGAGATGTCCTCCGGCACCGCCCTGCCCTGCTGCCGCAGCAGGGACAGCAGCGGCCCCACCGCGCTCTCGTTCTGCACGATGATCCCCGTCGTCCCCGGCCGCTCGTCGAAGATCCGGGCCAGAGCGCCGGCCATCGACTCGAAACTCCCCTCGCACGGCCGGTGCAGCATCCGCAGCCCCAGCTCGGCGACCCGCTCCCGCACGCCGTTGATCGTCCGCTCGGCGAAGCCGGTGTGCCGTTCGTACACCGCCGCCGCCTCGCCGATGACCGCCAGCTCCTGGTGGCCCAGCTCGGCCAGATGGTCCACGCACAGCCGGCCGGTGGCCACGAAGTCCAGATCGACACAGGTCAGTCCGTCCGTGTCGGCCGGCAGGCCGATGAGGACGGAGGGACGCGGTGATTCGTGCACCAGCGGCAGACGTGCGTCCTCCAGCTCCACGTCCATGAGGATCATCGCGTCGGCGAGGCCGCTGCCGATCACCCGGCGCACCGCCTCGGGACCCTCCTGGTCGGTCAGCAGCAGGACATCCCGTCCGTGCTCGCGCGCCGTGGTCGCCACCGCCATGGCGATCTCCATCATCACCGGCACGTACATGTCGGTGCGCAGGGGCATCATCAGGGCGATGATGTCGGAACGGCTGCTCGCCAGGGCCCGGGCCCCGGCGTTGGGGTGGTAGCCGAGCTGCTGGATGCTGCGTTCCACCCGCTCCCTGGTGGGGGCCGAGATGGTCCGCTTGCCGCTGAGCACATAGCTCACGGTGCTGGCTGAGACTCCGGCGTGCCGGGCGACCTCGGCGAGAGTGACCATAGACGCGCCTCCGTGGAAACCTGGGTGAAGCGCTTCGATCGTCCGTTCGCCGGGCAGATTTCGAACGCTCCAAACGATGGAACCGCGTTGACCTTAGACCGGGCAATGGTTCGTGTCCATAGATGTATCGAAGCGCTTCGATGGAGCTTTCGTGGGTACCGCACAGTGGTACGCGACCACCGAATCGGGTACCTACACCACACCAGGTCTCGATCCCTCATGCCCCCACAGCGAGGTGAGCGGAGATGACCGCACCCAGCGACCCCTCGGACGCGGAACGGGAGGCCAGGCGGCTGGCCGAGGCCGCGCGCGGCGCGGCCGCCCGTACCCCCGGTTTCGCCGGCCAGCTCTTCCTCGGCCGCCTCCGGCTCCAGCTGATCCACCCCCGCCCGGAGCCCGAGGCGGAGGCCGTACGGATCGGGGAGCACTTCCTCGAACGGTTGCGTGCGTACTGCACGGAGCACATCGACGCCGCCCTCATCGAACGCGAGGCCCGCATCCCCGAGGAGGTGATACGGGGCCTGCGCGAGCTGGGGGCCTTCGGCATGAACATCGCCGAGGAGTACGGGGGCCTTGGCCTGAATCACGTGTACTACAACCGCGCCCTCGCCGTCCTCACCTCCGCCAGCCCCGCGGTCGGCGCGCTGCTCTCCGCTCACCAGTCCATCGGCGTGCCGCAGCCCCTGGCCCTCTTCGGCACCGACGAGCAGAAGCGGACGTACCTGCCGCGCTGCGCGCGCGGCGCCATCTCCGCCTTCCTGCTCACCGAACCCGACGTCGGTTCCGACCCCGCGCGGCTGGGCGCCACCGCCGAGCCGGACGGCGACGACTACATCCTGGACGGCGTCAAGCTGTGGACCACCAACGGGGTCATCGCCGAACTCCTGGTGGTGATGGCCCAGGTCCCCGGCATCGGCGACCACCCCGGCGGCATCACGGCGTTCGTCGTGGAGGCCGACTCGCCCGGCGTCACCGTCGAGCACCGCAACACCTTCATGGGACTGCGCGGCATCGAGAACGGCGTCACCCGCTTCCACCGGGTCAAGGTCCCCGGCGACCAGCGGATCGGCGAGGAGGGCGCCGGCCTCAAGATCGCCCTCAGCACGCTCAACACCGGGCGGCTCGCCGTCCCGGCGGTCGCCGTCGGCGCCGGCAAGTGGTGCCTGCGGATCGCCCGCCAGTGGTCGGCGCAGCGGGTGCAGTGGGGCAAACCGATCGGGGAGCACGAGGCGATCGGCTCGAAGCTCTCCTACATCGCCGCCACCACCTTCGCCATGGAGGCGCTGCTGGAGGTCTTCAGCGAGATGGCCGACGAGGGGCGCGCCGACATCCGCCTGGAGGCGGCGGTCGCCAAGCTGCTGGGGAGCGAGTTCGCCGGGCGGATGGCGGACGAACTGGTGCAGCTGCGCGGCGGACGCGGCTACGAGACGGCCGAGTCCCTGGCGGCGCGCGGTGAGCGCGGCGTCCCGGCCGAGCAGCTCCTGCGCGACATGCGGATCAACCGGATCTTCGAGGGCTCCTCCGAGATCATGCGGCTCATGATCGCCCGCGAGGCCGTGGACACCCACCTCAAGGTGGCCGGCGCGCTGATCGACCCGGAACAGAACTTCACCGCCAAGCGCAGGGCCGCCCTCGCGGCGAGCGGCTTCTACGCCCGCTGGCTGCCGTCCCTGACCGCGGGCCGCGGACAGCTGCCGCTGTCGTACGGCGACTTCCGGGTCCCGGGACACCGTGACCTGTCCGCCGAACTGCGCTACGTCGAACGCGCCGCGCGCCGCCTCGCCCGCGCGACCTTCTCCGGCATGGCGCGCTGGCAGGGCGCCATGGAGAGCAAGCAGGGCTACCTCGGGCGGCTGGTGGACATCGGGGCGGAGCTGTGCGCGATGAGCGCCGCCTGCGTACACGCCGAGCGGCTGCGTACCCGTGGCCACCGGGACAACGGCAAGGAGGCGTACGAACTGGCGTACACCTTCTGCCGGCAGGCCCGGGTCCGCGTCGAGGACCTGTTCGTCCATCTCCACCACAGCGCGGACACCGCGGACCGCGCGCTGGCGCGCGGTGTGCTGGACGGCGCGTACACCTGGCTGGAGGAAGGCGTGCTCGACCCCTCCCTCGAGGGCCCCTGGATCGCCGAGACAGCCCCCGGCCCCTCCGCACACCCCAACCTCCACCGCCCCATCCCCTGACCGCGACGCTGACCGCCCCCGCCACGGTCCCGGGGGCGGTCAGCGCCGTGTTCAGCTGGTGGCGGTGCCCACGGCCTGGACTCCTGGAGCTTTCTGCGTCCGAGCCTGACTGATGCACACCGGAGCCTCGCTGGAGGCCGCACCCCACGGGGCCCGCTTGGCCCTCACTCTGCTGTGGCTAATGGTCCTGACAGTACTGAGTGCGGAAATTCTGCATGTAGTTGAGAGAAAATTCTTCAATGCTGGACATGCGCGGGTCTTCGATATCGTCGATCTGGCCAATGATATTGATCTTCAGTAGCGCGTAAGATCCCAGATCTTGCTGTTGACACTCGAATGATGCTGTGGCTCCAGCTGATTCCTTTCCACGCCACAAGACCATATCTGCTTCGGTACTTGAAGGTGCATGTTCCGTGGTGAGCTGAGATGAGAGAACTTCAATCAGGGGATCTTTCTCAGAATTCAGAATGTATACCACAGCGTTGAGGCCCCAGTGGTCATCGACGGAAAGTCGACAGTTCGTGTATCCATCGAAGCTGCGCTCATTATTCTGCCTAATTTCTTCTCCGGCTGGAAGGACTGCTTCGACGAGATTTGAGTCAACATCAACCTCGCATATGTGATCCGGTACGGCATAGTTGGCTTTCTCTTCTTCTTGCTTGCATGAGGAGGCCAGGATGAGTGAGATGACCACCAGCGCTCCCAGGCGTGACCGCAGCGCTCGTGACTTCTCTTTATTTTTGGTTTTGAGGTGTGTCATGAGTTCCTGTTATTCCCGAGATTGGCGCTCTCGTGGATTTCTCTGAGGCGGCCATTCCATGTGTCGTAGCTTTCACTTGAATCCGCCCAGCTGGAATGGATCTCGTGCCATTCTTCGGTCAATGTCTCCAATTGTCCGTCGCGAATGTCGCTGACCTCTTGGCTGTCCAGACTGTAGCCTTCGTTGATTCGGTTCAATTCGTCATCAAGCCATTTCTGGCTCCAGACGTCCACGCCGCGTTGAAAAATGTCTCCGGCGTAGGGCGTCTGCCCGACTATCCCTCCCCATCCGTGGTATTGCATGCGCGCATCCCACACAGCACGGGATTCTGCGGTCGCAAGTTCACCGTGCAGGGCTTCGTATCGCGCCTGCTCCAGGAAGCCGACCGCCATGCCGGCTCGGCCGAGAGTGTCGCCCGGGTCGATGGGCTCGCCGTCGAACGTCTCTGTGTGGTGGAACGATTCGACGAGGTTGGCGTTGATGCCAAAATTGAGCAAGGCGTAGGCGTCCGGGTCGCGTGACAGCTGTTTGGTGACCTCGAAGAGGTGTGCCTTGTGCAGGGGGCGTTCCCTCTCGGACAGGCCGCCGGAGGTCTGGACGTATTCCTCGCCATGGTTGAGGAATACCTTGGCCATGGGTTCGCGGAACTCCGGCTGTAGATCGTCGCCGACCTCCGCCATGATCGCGAGCCCTCGATCGAGGTTTCGGCGGTGCACGTCCTCGTGTTCTACGGGAAGGGCTGCCGGATCGTACGGGTTCATTCCGGTGGTTGCGGCGAGGAATGCGTTGCCGATGGCTTCACTTGCCGCGCGACCGCCGCCCTCTCCGAGTTCAGGGGGAAGGCTCTCCAGAGGGCGACCGGTCAGCAGGTATTCGGAGGCGTCGTCGTTACTGAAGACCGTGGCAGCGGCTTCCGGGCTCCGGGCTGTCGCTTCCATGAGTCCGGTCATCGGATCGAGCCTGAAGTCGTCCCCGGCGATGGGGGTGTACAACGCCGCTGTTCGGTTCCAGGCCGACCCTGGTGGGCTCATCTCCTGTTCCCAGGAGACAAGCGCCTCATGATAGTTGGTCAGATAGTGCGTGCTGTACTCGCCGGAGCCCATGATATTGCTCATGAGCTGGAACCCGTAGGGCCCTTGACGTCCGTCGCTGAGGATAACCCGCTGCCCGCCGAGCGCCGCCATATCGTCTTCCCAGGCTGCCACCATATCGGGTTGGATGGCGTCCGTTCCGGCGTGGCCGCTCTGGCTGGCCTGACCCAGGACGATACCCAAGTTCTCTCCCACATCACCGACGATGGCGGCCCGGCGGTCATCCGCCCCGGCCCCTTCAGCGTCGTAGATGTCACCGAGGAACAGAAGCAGCTTGTCCGGTGGCAGCTGGCCCATCAGGTGGGTGGCGAAGTACGCGTTGTTCTGCTGGCTGTCCAGGAGTTCGTTGAGGCGGGCCAGTTCCTCGTTGGTCGCTGCCGGGCCCTTGTCGATGAGGGCCAGCGCTTCTTCGGCGTCCTCGAATCCCTGCATGCGTTCTGCGGATTCCAGAGTGCTGTAAGAGGACATCACGAAGGGATCGCCATCGTCCCCGGCCAGTTCACGCAGTGCGCGCGCTGCCGCCGCGTCCGACTCGTCGGACTCGTCAAGAACGACTTGAATCCGGGCCTTGATCGAGGTGATCTCCGCCTGTAGCTCAGGCGGCTGGAACTGGCTGTAGTCGCCGTGGCGATAGAAGCGTTCCACTTCTTCATCTGTCAGCCGGTACTGCTGATTTCCGTTGCCATCGACATAGGCATTGCCGCCGCGGGCGACGACCTGGCCGTCGTGGGTGACGGAAAGTCCCTTCTCCCAGGCTTCTTCGGACAGTTCCCGCAGGCGTCGCTGACAGTCCTTCTGCTGATCCCGGAAATCGCGCAGGACGCCGTATATTCCGCTCGCCTGACTGCCCGCGTAGGTGAAGGCCAGGGCGGCGTGTTCGATGCGTTCGCCGCTGGCCGTGGCGTTCATGCCGTACCAGTTGGCGGCGCGGGTTTTGGCCAGCATGCCGTCGCTGGACTCCTCGCCCAGTTCGGTCATGCGCTGCGCTGTGGTGTCCCAGTCCTCGACCGCCTGATTGAGCCGGGCGAAGTCGAGACCCGTCAGCTGCTCGTAGGTCGGCATGCCCGCCCTCTCAGTAGTCGATACCGGCGATGGGCGTGACATGCGGAATCACCGGTGGCGGTCCTGACGCCTGACCGCCGGGCACGGCGCGGAAGAGCTCGGTATAGGGATCGAGATCGCCCCCAACCCTCTGCAGCTGAGCGGCGATGTCCTGCTCGACAGCGGCGTGGCTGCTGACGGTGTAACCGAGATGCTCCTCGATGTCCCGACAGTCCTGGGCCAGCTCATCGGCCTTCTCCTTGTATCGAGTGGCCGCCCGGCTGAGTGCGGCGCCGGTGGCGAGGCCGGCCAGCTCCAGGGTGCCCGCGGCCGAGTCGCTCGCGTTCGACGCGTGGTGGGCGGCGGTGCCCAGGGCCTGACGCAGTTCGTGGGTGTCCTCCGCGATCGGCCGCAGCTCGTCCGCGTGCATCTCCAGATCCGGGCCGCTGTCGCGACCGGTGTAGGGATCCGGAGCCGCCCCGCGGCCCGTGCCGTCATCGTCCGCGTTCAGCCGCGTACGCGCTCGGTCCTCGTTCGTGGCCATAACGCGCCACCCCCCGCTACAGCTTGTGTTCGACTACCCGGAGCAGCGTAGCAACGGCGATTGGTGCGCATGAAGGACGCGTGGGCGGGAGGACCTCAGTCACGAGAGGGTTCGGCGCGCCCGAGCGCGACGCCGGGGACCGGTCGCCCGGGGCCGCGGTCCGAGACGGTACGGGCCGAAGGGCTCCGGCGGGGGCGGCCCCGGGACGCGGCGCCCGGTGGAGCGGCCACAATGGGGGAATGACCGAGACTTCCGGGGTCCTCGCTGATCCGCGTCTGCGTTATTCCGCCGCACCGCCCGAGGGGGTGCGTGAGGTGGTCATTCTGGGGTCGACCGGATCGATCGGAACCCAGGCCATCGATGTGGTGCTGGCCAACCCGGACCGGTTCCGGGTGACCGGGATCTCCGCCGCGGGCGGCCGGGTCGAACTGCTCGCCATGCAGGCCCACCGCCTCCAGGTGCGTACCGTGGCGGTCGCCCAGGAGGCGAAGGCGACCGAACTGCGCGAGGCGCTGCGCACCCGGTACGGGGTGGGGGAGCCGCTGCCGGAGATCCTCGCCGGTCCCGACGCGGCCGCCCAGCTGGCCGGCAGCGCGTGTCACACCGTCCTCAACGGCATCACCGGATCCATCGGGCTCGCGCCGACCCTCGCAGCCCTGCGCGCCGGCCGGGTGCTGGCGCTCGCCAACAAGGAGTCGCTGATCGTCGGCGGGCCGCTGGTCGCCGCCCTGGCCAAGCCGGGGCAGATCATTCCGGTGGACTCCGAGCACTCCGCCCTCTTCCAGGCGCTGCTGGGCGGTACCCGCGCCGAGATCGGCAAGCTGGTCGTCACCGCCAGCGGCGGACCGTTCCGCGGCCGTACCCGCGCCGAGCTGGCCGCTGTCACCCGTGAGCAGGCACTGAACCATCCCACCTGGGACATGGGCCCGGTCATCACCATCAACTCGGCGACCCTGGTGAACAAAGGGCTGGAGGTGATCGAGGCCCATCTGCTGTACGGCATTCCGTTCGACCGGATCGAGGTCGTCGTCCACCCCCAGTCGTACATTCATTCCATGGTCGAGTTCACGGACGGTTCCACCCTCGCCCAGCTCTCCCCGCCGGACATGCGCACGCCCATCGCGCTCGGTCTCGGCTGGCCCGACCGGGTCCCGCGGGCGGCCCCCGCCGTCGACTGGACCCGCGCCCACACCTGGGAGTTCTTCCCGCTGGACACCGAGGCCTTCCCCTCGGTGCCGCTCGCGTGCCATGTGGGTAGCCTCGGCGGTACCGCGCCCGCGGTCTACAACGCGGCCAACGAGGAGTGCGTCGACGCCTTCCTCGCCGGACTGCTGCCGTTCACCGGGATCGTGGACACTGTGGCCAAGGTGGTCGAGGAACAGGGCGATGCCTTCGCCGGAACCTCCCTCACCCTCCCCGACGTCCTCGAAGCGGAGACCCGGGCGCGTGTCCGCGCCCGCGAGCTGGCCGGACTGCCGCGACACACGTCCGCGGCACCCGTGGCGAATGGAGAAACGACGGTATGACGGGCTTGATGTTCCTGATCGGGATACTTGTCTTCGTCTTCGGACTGCTCTTTTCCATCGCCTGGCACGAGCTGGGGCATTTCAGCACCGCGAAGCTGTTCGGCGTCCGCGTTCCCCAGTTCATGGTGGGCTTCGGCCCCACCCTGTGGTCGCGGAAGAAGGGCGAGACCGAGTACGGCATCAAGGCCATCCCGATGGGCGGCTACATCCGCATGATCGGGATGTTCCCGCCGGGCGACGACGGCAGCCTCAGGAAACGCTCCACCTCGCCGTTCCGCGGCATGATCGAGGACGCCCGCGCCGCCTCCTTCGAGGAGCTGGAACCGGGCGACGAGAAGCGGCTGCTCTACACCCGCAAGCCGTGGCAGCGCATCGTCGTCTTCTTCGCCGGCCCCGCCATGAACCTCATCCTCGCCGTCACGATCTTCCTCGGCGTCCTGATGTTCTTCGGCATCAACACCCAGACCACCACGGTGGCCTCCGTCTCCCAGTGCGTCATCTCGCAGAGCGAGGAGCAGCGCGACTGCCGGGCGGACGATCCGCTGGCCCCGGCCAATGCCGCCGGACTGAAGACGGGCGACACGATCGTCGCCTTCAACAACGAGCCGGTCGACGACTGGGGCACCCTCCAGCAGCGCATCCGCGACACCATCGGCCCGGCCACCATCACCGTGGAGCGGGACGGCAGCACCCAGGTGCTGCGGGCCGACCTCATCGAGAACCAGGTCGCCAAGACGGACGGCAGCGGCGGCTACGTCGAGGGCGAGTACGTCAGCGCCGGATTCCTCGGCTTCTCCCCGGCCTCGGGCATCGTCAAGCAGGACTTCCCGCAGGCCGTGGACCGGATGGGCGACATCATGACCACCGGCGTCCAGGCCCTGGTCAACATCCCCTCCAAGGTTCCCGACCTGTGGAACGCCGCCATCGGCAACGGTGAGCGCGCCCAGGACTCCCCGATGGGCGTCGTCGGCGCGGCCCGCGTCGGCGGGGAGATCTTCACCCTCGACATCCCGGCCAGCCAGCAGATCGCCACCGCGCTCTTCCTGGTCGCCGGCTTCAATCTCTCGCTCTTCCTGTTCAACATGCTGCCGCTGCTGCCGCTGGACGGCGGACACATGGCGGGGGCGGCGTGGGAGAGCGTGCGCCGGCACACCGCGAGGCTGCTCAGGCGCCCGGACCCGGGCCCCTTCGACGTGGCCAAACTGATGCCCGTTGCCTATGTGGTGGCGGGGGTCTTCATCTGCTTCACGCTGCTGGTATTGGCGGCGGATATCGTCACGCCGGTACGGCTTACCGGTTAACCGACCATCACCCGGGAAGGGTAATGTCGAGGGCTTGAGCCCGCCTTTCCCGGGACCTAGATCCGCACTGGGGTTGCACGAACATCATGAGCGCCATCTCGCTGGGAATTCCCTCCGTACCCATCAAGCTGGCTGATCGCCGCGTCAGCAAGAAGATCCAGGTCGGCTCCGTAGCGGTGGGTGGCGACGCCCCCGTGTCCGTGCAGTCGATGACCACCACCCGTACCTCGGACATCGGTGCCACGCTCCAGCAGATCGCGGAGCTCACCGCGTCCGGCTGCCAGATCGTGCGCGTCGCCTGCCCCACCCAGGACGACGCCGACGCGCTGCCCGTCATCGCCCGCAAGTCGCAGATCCCCGTGATCGCCGACATCCACTTCCAGCCCAAGTACGTCTTCGCCGCCATCGACGCCGGCTGCGCGGCCGTCCGGGTCAACCCCGGCAACATCAAGAAGTTCGACGACCAGGTGAAGGAGATCGCCAAGGCGGCCTCCGACGCCGGCACCCCGATCCGGATCGGCGTCAACGCCGGCTCGCTGGACCGCCGGCTGCTCGCCAAGTACGGCAAGGCCACCCCCGAGGCGCTGGTGGAGTCCGCGCTGTGGGAGTGCTCCCTGTTCGAGGAGCACGGCTTCACCGACCTGAAGATCTCCGTCAAGCACAACGACCCGGTCGTCATGGTCAACGCCTACCGCCAGCTGGCCGCCCAGTGCGACTACCCGCTGCACCTGGGCGTCACCGAGGCGGGGCCGGCCTTCCAGGGCACCATCAAGTCGGCGGTCGCCTTCGGCGCGCTGCTCTCCGAGGGCATCGGCGACACCATCCGGGTCTCGCTCTCCGCCCCGCCCGCCGAGGAGATCAAGGTCGGCATCCAGATCCTGGAATCGCTCAACCTGCGCCAGCGCCGCCTGGAGATCGTCTCCTGCCCCTCCTGCGGCCGCGCCCAGGTCGATGTCTACAAGCTCGCCGAGGAGGTCACCGCCGGGCTCGACGGCATGGAGGTGCCGCTGCGCGTCGCCGTCATGGGCTGCGTCGTCAACGGTCCCGGCGAGGCCCGCGAGGCCGACCTCGGCGTCGCCTCCGGCAACGGCAAGGGCCAGATCTTCGTCAAGGGAGAGGTCATCAAGACCGTTCCCGAGTCCAAGATCGTGGAGACCCTCATCGACGAGGCGATGAAGATCGCCGAGCAGATGGAGAAGGACGGCGTCACCTCCGGCGAGCCCACCGTCTCCGTCGCCGGCTGAACGTCCCCGCGGGCGCGACGGCACCCCGTCCGCCCGCACCCCCGGCACCCGCGCCGGCACCCGACCGCCGCCGCTCCGGCCCCGAGCCCGGACCGGCGGCGGCACGTGTGTGCGGCGTACGTGCAGGGCGTACGGAGGGGGCGTACCCAACCGGCGAACGTACGGCGCCCCCGCCACCGCGGGCGGTACAGTGCGCGGAACCCGCTCACCGCTCACCTGCAAGGCCACCCCGTGCTCACCACGCCCGCCACCCGCCCCCTGGCCCCCGGCGATCTCGGCGACGCCCTGGCCCTCCTCGCCCGGGAACCGCTCGCCAACGCCTTCGTCACCGCCCGGGTCATCGAATCCGGCCTCGACCCCCGGCTGCTCGGCGGCGAACTGTGGGGCTGGTACCACCGCGGGCAGCTGCGCTCCCTGTGCTTCTCCGGCGCCAACCTCGTCCCCATCGACGCCGCCCCCGCCGCCCTGCGCGCCTTCGCCGAACGCGCCCTGCGCGAGGGCCGCCGCTGCACCTCCATCGTCGGCCCGGCACCCGCGACCGCCGCCCTGTGGGCCCACCTGGAGCCGCACTGGGGCCCCGCCCGCGCCGTACGCGCCCACCAGCCGCTGATGGCCACCAGCACCGCGCCGCCCGCCATCACCCCCGACCCCCTGGTGCGCCCCATGCGCAAGGACGAGATGGACCTGGTGCTGCCGGCCGCCGTCGCCATGTTCACCGAGGAGGTCGGCGTCTCCCCGCTCACCGCCCAGGACGGCGGCCTCGCCTACCAGTCCCGGGTCGCGGAAACCGTGGGCACCGGACGCTGCTTCGCCCGCGTCGAGGACGGCCGCATCGTCTTCAAGGCCGAGATCGGCGCCGTCACCCCGCACGCCTGCCAGCTCACCGGCGTGTGGACCGCCCCCGACCGCCGCCGCACCGGCCTCGCCGCCGCCGGCCTCGCCACCGTCATCCGGCACGCACTGGACACCTGCGCCCCCGTCGTCAGCCTCTACGTCAACGACTACAACGCCCCCGCCCTCGCCCTCTACCGCCGCCTCGGCTTCACCGGCTCGGGCGCGCTGATGAGCGTGCTGTTCTGAGCGATGCGCGTTAGCCTCCCCGGCATGACACCATCTGCCTCGGGAGCCGCCCCCGACGCCCGGGACATCACCGTGGGCCCCATCGACCTGGCGGCCAGGGTGGACGAGGCGCTCGCCGTCCAGGCCCAGGCGTTCGGACTGAGCCCCGAGGAGATCGCGGTGCGCCGGCACATCGTGCTGCGCCACCTCGCCCACCCCGGCGCCCGGGCGCTGGGCGCCGTCAGCACCGCCACCGGGGCGCTGGCAGGTTTCATCTACGGGATGCCCAACGACCGCGCGCAGTGGTGGTCCACCGTCGTCGAGCCGTACCTGCGCCGCGCCGGGCACGACGGCTGGCTGGACGACTCCTTCACCATCACCGAACTGCACGTGCTGCCCGCCTACCAGGGCCGCGGCATAGGCACCCGTCTCATCACCACCCTCACCGACGCCGCCGACGAACCCCGCTCGATCCTGTCCGCCATCGACATCGAGAGCCCCGCGCGCCGCCTCTACCGCCGGCTCGGCTACCAGGACCTCGCCCGCCGCGTGCACTTCCCCTCCGCGCCGAGCCCGTACGCCGTGATGGGCGCCGAGCTCCCGCTGCGCCGCTGACCCCTCCGCTTGGCGCGGGCAGCCCGGGACCCGCTACTCTCGGGCCCAATCGCTCATCCCACGCAGGAGTCACGAATTCCCATGGCAGCCCGAGTACAGCGCCTGTCCCAATCCATGCTCAAGACGCTGCGGGACGCCCCGGCCGACGCGGAGACGATCAACCACGCGCTGCTGGTGCGCGCCGGATACGTACGCCGCTCCGCCGCCGGCATCTGGAGCTGGCTGCCGCTGGGCAAGCAGGTCCTGGACAACGTCGCACGCGTGGTCCGCGAGGAGATGGACGCGATCGGCGGCCAGGAAGTGCTGCTGCCCGCGCTGCTGCCCAAGGAGCCCTACGAGGTCACCGGCCGCTACGAGGAGTACGGTGATCTGCTCTTCAGGCTGAAGGACCGCAAGGGCGCCGACTACGTCCTGGGCCCCACCCACGAGGAGATCTTCACCCAGCTGGTCCAGGACCAGTGCACCTCGTACAAGGACCTGCCGGTCACGCTGTACCAGATCCAGACCAAGTACCGCGACGAGGCGCGGCCCCGGGCCGGCATCCTGCGCGGGCGCGAGTTCACGATGAAGGACTCGTACTCCTTCGACGCCACCGACGAGGGGCTGGCCGAGTCCTACCGGCTGCACCGCGAGGCCTACATCAAGATCTTCACCCGCCTGGGTCTGGACTACCGCATCGTCTCCGCCGTCTCCGGCGCGATGGGCGGCTCCGCCTCCGAGGAGTTCCTGGCCCCGGCGCCGGCCGGCGAGGACACCTTCGCCGACTGCCCGGCGTGCGGCTACGCCGCCAACACCGAGGCGGTCAGCTTCGCGCTGACGCCCGTGGAGGGCGCCGCGCACCCGGGCATCGAGGAACTGGACACCCCGGACACCCCCACCATCGAAACCCTGGCCGAGCAGCTCAAGGTGCCCGCCTCCGCCACCCTGAAGAACCTCCTGGTCACCATCGACGGCGAGATCGCGGCCGTCGGTGTGCCCGGTGACCGCGAGGTCGACCTCGGCAAGCTCTCCGAGGCGCTGGCCCCGGCGGAGGTGGAGCTGGTGACGGCCGAGCACTTCGCGCAGCGGCCGGACCTGGTACGCGGCTACGTCGGCCCGCAGGGCATGGCGGGCAAGGCGTTCCGCTACCTGGCCGACCCGCGCGTCGCGCCGGGCACCTCGTGGATCACCGGCGCCAACAAGGCCGGGGCGCACGCCCGCAACGTGGTGGCCGGCCGCGACTTCGAGGTGGACCAGTACCTGGACGTGGTCGTGGTCGAGGCCGGCGACCCGTGCCCGAACTGCGGGGCCGGACTGAATCTGGACCGCGCGATCGAGATCGGCCACATCTTCCAGCTGGGCCGCAAGTACGCGGACGCCTTCGGCCTGGAGGTGCTGGGCCGCGAGGGCAAGCCGGTGCGGGTGACGATGGGCTCCTACGGCGTCGGCGTCTCGCGCGCCGTGGCGGCCCTGGCCGAGCAGACGGCGGACGAGCAGGGCCTGTGCTGGCCGCGGGAGATCGCGCCGGCCGACGTCCACGTGGTGGCGGCGGGCAAGGCGGTGCAGACGGAGCTGGCGCTCTCGATCGCCGACCGCCTCGGCGCGGCGGGCGTGCGCGTCCTGGCGGACGACCGCGCGGGTGTCTCCCCGGGCGTGAAGTTCACCGACGCGGAGCTGATCGGTGTTCCCACGATCCTGATCGTGGGACGCGGCGCGGCCGAGGGCCGGGTGGAACTGAAGGACCGCCGCACCGGCGAGCGCGAGGACCTGACGGTGGACGAGGCGATCGCCCGCCTGACCGAACAGCTGGGCTGACCCCCCGCGTACTCCGGCCCGCCCCGACCGGGCCACCACGCCGCCCCGCCGCGTCCACGCGGCGGGGCGGCGTGCGTGTGGCGCGGTCGGGGGCAGACTCCGAGTCCCCAGCCATCCCAGGAGACCCTCACCCGTTCCAGCACCCGGGCCGCGGGCACCAACCTCCCCGAACACCACACCTAGGCACCCCACCGCCCCAGGAAGGTCTCCATCGCCGTCACCGCCCGGTGCAGTGCCAGGACCGAGCCGGCGGGGTCGCCGGGGAGTTCGAGGGCGTGGTCCGCGCCCGGGATCTCCACCACCTCGTGCGGCAGCGAGGCCGCGATCGCCGGGTCCCACCAGCGTTCGTCGGCGGTGCCACCGATCAGCAGCGCGGGTGCGGTGGCCCCGGCCAGCGCGGCGGCCACGCCGGCGTCCCGCAGCAGCGGCGTCAGCCAGATCGCCGGCAGCCCCCGCTCCTGGGCCAACGGGGCGGCCATGGTGCCCAGCGATTTGCCGACCAGCAATCCGCAGGCACCGTCCTCCGCCGCGATCGCCTCCTCGGCCCGCTCCCGTACCCACGCCGCCGACCGGGCGGGGGACAGGTCCGGCGGGACCTGCCACCACAGTTCCCGGACCGTCCAGCCCGCCGCCAGCAGCGCGGCGCGGGCGAAGTGCAGCAACGGCCTCGCCGGCGAATAGCCCATCCCGGGCAGCACCAGCGCGACGCGGCCGGAGCCGCCCTCGAAACGGGTGGGAGTGGAGAAACGTACGGGATCGATGACGGGCTCTCGCATGGCCGCACGGTAGCCCTCCCGGGCCGGCCCGTCACAGCCAGGTGGCGAACTCCAGCAGCGCCTCGGCGTCCCTGCGGCGGTCCTCTGCATGCGCGCGGACGCCCGACTCCACCGCGCGGAACAGCGTCCAGCCGCGCAGCCGCTCCGGATCCACCTCGACCGACGCCGCCAGCTTCGTCATCCGGCGCCGGGTGATCGCCGGAGCGCCCGCGGAGGCGGTCAGATCGTGCAGCCGGTCCCGGGAGAGCCGGGCCAGGTCGTAGGCCCGCTCGCCCACCACCGGGTCTGGGCCCACCGCCAGCCACGGCGCCCGCCCGGTGTCACAGGCCAGCACCGCGCCCTGCCGGAAGTCCCCGTGCAGCAACAGCTCCTCCGGTGGGCCGGCCAGCAGTTCGGCGCGGGCCGCCAGCGCCTCCGCGATCAGCGGTCCCGTCCCATCCGGCAGCGCGGCGTCCGCCGTCAGCCCCGCCGTGCGCCCGGCCACGGTGGGGAAGGGGTGCCCCGCGCCCGGGTCGATCCACAGCCGGTGCAGCGCCGAGACCGCCTCCAGCATCGCCTTGGTCTCCGGCAGCGACCGCAGTGAGGTCTCCCCGTGCAGCCGCTCCAGCAGCAGCGCGCCGGCGTCCGGCGCCGCCTCCAGCATCCGGACCGCGCCGTGGCCGTCCCAGCGTGCCAGCGCCGCCGCCTCCAGTTCGGCGGAGTGGCCAGGCGCGCACAGCTTCAGCGCGGCCGGGGTGCCGTCCGCGCGCCGCACCAGCACGGTCATGCTGGTGCGACCGCCCGGGGCGGCCACCCGCTCCACGCTCAGATTCCATTGCCGGGTGAGCCGCGCCACCAGCTCCGGCAGCCCGGCCAGCCATGTGTCGGCCGCCGCGGGCTGGGCGCGGGTGAGGCGCAGCGGGGGCGCCAGATCGGGTGCCGCCGTCATGCGCCGCCGCCCGCGTACTCGGTGAGGCCGGGGAAGGCCGTTCCGGTGCCGCTCCACCGGGCCGCCCGGACCGCGCTCTCGCGCAGCGCCGCCGCGGCGTCCCGGCGCGACGCCCCCGTGGCGACCAGCACCAGATCCGCGTAGGCACCGGCCAGCCGCGCCTCCAGATCGGCGGCGAGCGCCTGCGCCGTGGCGGTGTCCGTCACCTCGAACGGCAGCGCGTACGCCGCGGCGGCCGCCTCCGGCACCGCGCCCAGATCCAACACCGTGCGCCGCAGCGCGTCGCGGCGTGCCCGGTGTCCTGTGTAGGCCTCGCGCACCTCCGCGTCCCGCTCCGCGCCGATCCGCGCGCCGACCACGCCGTAGCCGTACACCGCGGCGTGCTCGGCGGCGAGCGCCGCCTGGGTGGCGCGCAGCGCCGGGGTGTCGGGGACCTCGGCGGAGTCCTGGGCCCGCCGCGTGGTCCCCCGTGTCGTGCGCGTCATGCGCGGGCCTCTCCCAGCAGATAGACGTGGACCGAACCGGCCGCCGACAGCGAGGCGAGCAGCCGGGCCAGCTCGGGCGGGGCGTCGCCGAGGGTGCGCAGCCGCTCGTCGGCCAGGGCGCGTTCGGCCTCGATGAGCTCGGCGAGTGCGCCGTCGGCGTCGGACGGCACCCCGGGCGCGGAGCCGGGGGACGGAGCACCGTCCTCCTGAAGCGCCGTCAGCTGCGCCGCGACGGTGTCCCGCAGCGGGGTCAGTGTTCCGGCGAGGTCCGGGTGGGCGGCGGTGGTGGCGTCGTAGCGGGCGAGCAGCTTGGCGTTGTCCCGGGCGGCCCGCCGGCGCAGTCCCTCGGAGGTGGCGGCGGCCTCGCCGGAACGTTGGGGGCCGGCGTCGTCCGCCCCGGAGCAGCCGCTGAGCAGGCCGGTCAGGGCGGCGAGGGCGCCGCCGGTGAGCAGAAGGGTACGTCTGGGCAGCTCGATGGGCGGGCCGCTGGACATGGCTTCCCCGTACTTCCCGCGAGTGAGTTCATCCGATGATGCGTCAGCGGTATCTCCAGTGGAGATCACCGCAGGGTGAGCGTACCCGTGCGGTCAGCTCATCGGCCCGCGACCCCGGGATCGCGGCGTGCCAGGACCGCACGACAACGCGGTCGGCGTACGGTGCCACAGGCGATAGGCTGTGGCGGCGGGTCTGAGCCCCGCGCCCCCACCCCTCTGATCCCCACAACAGCAGACGCGGCCGAGGAGTCACCCGGATGAGCACGACCCAGATCGACAGGCTGCGGGAGCTGCTGGAGCCGCTGGCCGGGGAACGGGGGATGGACCTCGAAGAGGTGCGGCTGACGCCGGCGGGCAAGCGCCGCGTGCTGCGGGTCGTGGTGGACACCGACGAGGGAGTGGGCCTGGAGGCCTGCGCCGAACTGAGCCGCGCCGCCTCCGCCGCCCTCGACGCCGCGGATGTGCTCGGACCGACCCCGTACGTCCTGGAGGTCTCCTCGCCCGGCGCCGACCGGCCGCTGACGGAGCACCGCCACTACCGGCGTGCCACCGGCCGACTGATCAAGGCCGGGCTGCACGACGGCGGCGAGCTGACCGCACGCGTCATCGGCGTGGACGAGAGCGGCCTGGACCTGGAGGTCCCGGGCGTCAAGGGACGCCGGCCGACCGCCCGCCGGGTGGAGTTCGACGAGATCGCCTCCGCCCGGGTGGAGATCGAGTTCAGCCGCAAGACGGACGCTGACCCGGACAGCGACACAGACACAGAGACAGACACCGACGGTGACGAGAGCCAGAAGGAGGCGTAGTCGTGGACATCGATATGAGTGCCCTGCGGGGACTGGTGCGGGAGAAGGAGATCTCCTTCGATCTGCTCGTGGAGGCGATCGAATCGGCTCTCCTCATTGCGTACCACCGCACCGAGGGCAGCCGCCGTCGCGCACGCGTGGTACTGGACCGCGGCACCGGCCATGTGACGGTGTGGGCCAAGGAGGACGCGGCCGACCTCGAACCGGACGAGGACGGCGAGCGGCCCGAGCCGCGCGAGTTCGACGACACCCCGGACGGGTTCGGCCGGATCGCGGCGACCACCGCCAAGCAGGTCATCCTCCAGCGGCTGCGCGACGCGGAGGGTGACATCACCTTCGGCGAGTACGCTGGGCGCGAGGGCGACGTGGTGGCCGGCGTCGTCCAGCAGGGGCGTGACCCGCGCAGCGTGCTGGTGGACATCGGCAAGATGGAGGCCGTGCTGCCGCCGCAGGAGCAGGTGCCGGGCGAGTCGTACACCCACGGTTCGCGGCTGCGCTGCTATGTGGTGCGGGTGGCCAAGGGGGCGCGCGGCCCGTCCGTCACGCTTTCGCGCACCCACCCGAACCTGGTGAAGAAGCTGTTCGAGCTGGAGGTCCCGGAGATCGCCGACGGCTCGGTCGAGATCGCGGCGATCGCCCGCGAGGCCGGGCACCGCACCAAGATCGCGGTGCACTCCACCCGCTCCGGACTGAACGCCAAGGGCGCCTGCATCGGCCCGATGGGCGGGCGGGTGCGCAACGTGATGGCGGAGCTGCACGGTGAGAAGATCGACATCGTGGACTGGTCCGACGACCCGGCCGAGATGGTCGCCAACGCCCTGTCGCCCGCCCGGGTGAGCCGGGTCGAGGTGGTGGACGCGGCGGCCCGTTCGGCGCGGGTCACCGTGCCGGACTACCAGCTGTCGCTCGCCATCGGCAAGGAGGGGCAGAACGCCCGGCTGGCGGCCCGCCTGACCGGCTGGCGCATCGATATCCGCCCCGACACCGAGCAGCGGCAGCCGGACGCCGGGGAATGACCGCGGCGGCCGTGATGTTGTGATGTTCGACGCCCCGTGTGACGGGGCGGCGATCGTGCCGACCCCGGTAGGGGAGCGGTGCGTACGGGGAGGTAGAATCAACTGTGTCTGGCCGGACACATGTCCAGGCATGCCCGGAGCGGACGTGCGTGGGCTGTAGGCAACGCGCGGCCCGGGATGATCTGCTGCGTGCGGTGTTGGTCGAGGGGCGCTGTGTCCCTGATCCACGCGGTACGCTGCCCGGTCGGGGCGCCTATGTGCACCCCGTACCGGCCTGCGTCGAGCTGGCGGTCCGCCGTCGGGCGTTCCCCAGGGCCTATCGGACCCAGGGGCCGCTTGACACCGGAGAGCTGGCACGCTTGGTCGGCCGGATGGAAGCGCAAGAAACGCACCAAACGTAAGAAGCGCCGCGTGGTGGTCACCACGCGGTCCAGGTACCTCGCGAGTCGGAAGTAGGTCGAGATTGCGATGAGCACTCGATGAGTACGCGATGAGTACGCCCGTGAAATAGCGAAGGTCCGAGGGACGACCCACCCCGGACCGTAAGGAGCGAAGTGGCTAAGGTCCGGGTATACGAGCTCGCCAAGGAGCTTGGAGTCGAAAGCAAGGTCGTCATGGCCAAACTCCAAGAACTCGGTGAATTCGTCCGTTCGGCGTCCTCGACGATTGAGGCGCCGGTCGTCCGTAAATTGACTGATGCGCTCAGCGCGGGTTCTGGCGGAGCCAGGAAGTCCGCGAAGCCCGGTGCGCCGGGCAGGAGCGCCCCCAAGCCGGGTGGCGCGCCCAAGCCGGGTGCCCCCGGTCCCCGTCCGGGACCGGCCGCGCCCAAGCCGGGTGCGGCGGCCCCCAAGCCGGGCAACGCGCCGCGGCCGGGTCCCACCCCGCCGCCTGCCGCGCCCAAGCCGTCCGGCGCCAAGCCGGGCCCTGCGGCGCCCGAGTTCACCGCGCCGCCGAGCCCCGAGCCGGCGCCGCGTCCCGCCGCCCAGCGTCCCGGCCCCGCGGCCGGTCCTGGTGGCAACGCGCCCAAGCCGGGTGCGCGTCCGGCCCCCAAGCCGGGTGCCGCCGCGCCGAAGCCGGCCGGTGCCAAGCCCGCGGGTGAGGCCCGCAAGCCGGGTGGCCCCAAGCCGGGCGCCCGTCCCGCCGGCCCGCGTCCGGGCAACAACCCGTTCACGACCAGTGGCTCCACGGGCATGGCCCGTCCGCAGACCCCTCGTCCCGGTGGCGCGCCGCGCCCCGGTGGCCAGGGCCAGGGCGGTCCGCGTCCCGGTGGCGGTCAGCCGGGTGCGGCCGGTCCGCGCCCCCAGGCGCCCGGTGGCGGTCGCGCCACTCCGGGCAACATGCCCCGTCCGCAGGGTGCGGCCCCCGGTGGCCCGCGTCCCGGCGGCGGTAACCGTCCGAACCCTGGCATGATGCCGCAGCGTCCGGCGGCCGGTGGCCGTCCGGGTGGCGGTCCCGGTGGTCCCGGCGGCCGTGGTGCCGGTGGCGGTCCCCGCCCCGGTGGCGGCGGCGGTGGCGGTGGCTTCCGCGGTGGCGGCGGCGGTGCCCGTCCGGGCGGCGCCGGTCGTCCCGGTGGCGGTGGCGGCGGTTTCGCCGGCCGTCCCGGTGGCCCCGGTGGCGGTGGCGGCGGTTTCGCCGGCCGTCCGGGCTTCGGCGGCCGTCCCGGTGGCCCCGGTGGCCGTGGTGGTACGCAGGGTGCCTTCGGGCGTCCCGGCGGCCCGGCCCGGCGTGGCCGCAAGTCGAAGCGGCAGCGGCGCCAGGAGTACGAGGCCATGCAGGCCCCGTCGATCGGCGGCGTGATGCTGCCGCGCGGCAAGGGTGAGGCCATCCGGCTGTCGCGCGGTGCGTCCCTGACGGACTTCGCGGAGAAGATCAACGCCAACCCGGCGTCGCTGGTCCAGGTGATGTTCAACCTGGGCGAGATGGTCACCGCGACCCAGTCGGTCTCCGACGAGACGCTGCAGCTCCTCGGCGACGAGATGAACTACACCGTTCAGATCGTCAGCCCCGAGGAGGAGGACCGCGAGCTGCTCGGGTCCTTCGACATCGAGTTCGGTGAGGACGAGGGCGGCGAAGAGGCCCTGGTCAAGCGTCCGCCGGTGGTGACCGTCATGGGTCACGTCGACCACGGTAAGACGCGCCTGCTGGACGCGATCCGCAAGACCAACGTCATCGAGGGCGAAGCCGGCGGCATCACCCAGCACATCGGTGCGTACCAGGTCTCCACCGAGGTCCACGACATCGAGCGGAAGATCACCTTCATCGACACCCCGGGTCACGAGGCGTTCACCGCCATGCGTGCCCGTGGTGCGAAGTCGACCGACATCGCGATCCTGGTGGTCGCGGCCAACGACGGTGTGATGCCGCAGACGGTCGAGGCGCTCAACCACGCCAAGGCCGCCGATGTGCCGATCGTCGTCGCGGTCAACAAGATCGACGTCGAGGGCGCCGACCCGACCAAGGTGCGCGGTCAGCTGACCGAGTACGGCCTGGTCGCCGAGGAGTACGGCGGCGAGACCATGTTCGTCGACATCTCGGCGAAGCAGGGCACCAACATCGAAGGGCTGCTGGAGGCCGTGATCCTCACGGCGGACGCCGCCCTCGACCTGCGGGCCAACCCCACGCAGGACGCCCAGGGCATCGCCATCGAGGCCCACCTGGACCGCGGTCGCGGTGCGGTGGCCACGGTGCTGGTGCAGCGCGGTACGCTGCGGGTCGGCGACACCATGGTGGCCGGCGACGCGCACGGCCGAGTGCGGGCGATGCTGGACGACTCCGGCAAGAACGTCTACGAGGCCGGTCCGTCCACGCCCGTCCTGGTGCAGGGTCTGACCAATGTGCCCGGCGCCGGCGACAACTTCCTGGTGGTCGGCGAGGACCGTACCGCCCGGCAGATCGCCGAGAAGCGCGCGGCGCGGGAGCGCAACGCGGCCTTCGCCAAGCGCGTCCGCAGGGTCTCCCTCGAGGACCTGGACCGGGTGCTCAAGGAAGGCGAGTACCAGCAGCTCAACCTCATCATCAAGGGCGACGCGTCCGGTTCGGTCGAGGCCCTGGAGTCCTCGCTGCTCCAGCTGGATGTCGGCGAGGGTGTGGACCTGCGGGTCCTGCACCGCGGGGTGGGTGCGGTCACCGAGACCGACATCGACCTGGCGGCCGGCTCCGACGCCATCATCCTGGGCTTCAACGTGCGCGCCGAGGGGCGTGCCACGCAGGCGGCCGAGCGTGAAGGCGTGGACGTCCGGTACTACTCGGTCATCTACCAGGCGATCGAGGAGATCGAGGCGGCCCTGAAGGGTCTGCTGAAGCCCGAGTACGAAGAGGTCGAGCTGGGCACCGCGGAGATCCGCGAGGTCTTCCGCTCCTCCAAGCTGGGCAACATCGCGGGTGTGCTCATCCGCTCCGGCGAGGTCAAGCGGAACACCAAGGCACGACTGCTGCGCGACGGCCGAGTGGTGGCGGAGAACCTCAACATCGAGGGCCTGCGCCGCTTCAAGGACGACGTCACCGAGATCCGCGAAGGCTACGAGGGCGGTATCAACCTCGGAAACTTCAACGACATCAAGATCGACGACGTCATCGCGACGTACGAGATGCGGGAGAAGCCGCGCGTCTAGCGCGGTGGGCCGGGGCCGGTCGGCGGGGTGGGAAACTCCGTCGATCGGCCCCGGCCGTTCCCGTTACGATCACCAGCATGTATACCGGGACGTTGTCGTTCGACCTGCTGCTGGGGGACGTGCATTCCCTCAAGCAGAAGCGCTCCGTGGTCCGGCCCATCGTGGCGGAGCTGCAGCGCAAGTACGCGGTCAGCGCCGCCGAGGTCGGTGACCAGAACCTCCACCGCCGGGCCGAGATCGGCCTGGCCGCGGTCTCCGGGGACCACGGGCATCTGTCCGGACTCCTCGACGACTGCGAGCGGCTGGTGGCCGCCCGCCCCGAGGTGGAACTGCTGTCCGTACGGCGGCGGATCCACGGCGAGCACGACGAATAGCGAGCGGCACGCCCCCACGGGGCAGGCCGGACAGCAGGCAAGGAGAAGGACCAGTGGCCGACAAGGCGCGGGCGAAGAGGCTGGCGGACCTCATCCGCGAGGTGATCGCCCAGAAACTGCAGCGGGGCATCAAGGACCCGAGGCTGGGGACCAGGGTCACCATCACCGACACCCGGGTAACCGGGGACCTGCGGGAAGCGACCGTCTTCTACACGGTGTACGGGGACGAGAGCGACCGCGAGGAGGTCGCCGCCGGACTGAACAGCGCCAAGGGCATGCTGCGCTCGGCGGTGGGTGCGGCGGCGGGGGTCAAGCACACCCCGAGCCTGGAGTTCGTCCCCGACGCGCTGCCGGAGACCGCCCGCAACCTTGAGCACCTGTTCGATCAGGCGCGGGAGCGGGACGAGGAGGTGCGCCGCACCTCCGCCGGTGCCCAGTACGCGGGGGAGCCCGACCCGTACCGGGAGGAGGGCGAGCGCGCCGAGGACGACGCGAACGCCGCGGATGAGGCGGACACCGCGGACGGTGCCGGCCCGGGCAGCACGGACAGCACCGAGGGCCGTACCGACCGATGAGCAAAGCCAGCGGCGGCCCGGACGGGATCGTCGTCGTCGACAAGCCCGCCGGGCACACCTCGCACGACGTGGTGGCGCAGATGCGCGGCATCGCCCGCACCCGCCGCGTCGGGCACGCCGGGACCCTGGACCCGATGGCCACCGGGGTCCTGGTGCTGGGCCTGGGGCAGGCCACCAAGCTGCTGGGACACCTGGCGCTCACGGAGAAGGAGTACCTGGGCGTCATCCGGCTCGGCCAGACCACGGTCACCGATGACGCGGAGGGTGAGATCACCGGCACGGCGGGCGCCCCCGCCGTCGACCGGGCCGCCCTGGACGCCGCGGTGGCGGCGCTGACCGGCGACATCCTCCAGGTCCCGGCCAGCGTCAGCGCCATCAAGGTCGACGGCAAGCGGTCCTACAAGCGGGTGCGGGAGGGCGAGGAGGTCGAACTCCCGGCCCGGCCCGTGACGGTGCGGTCCTTCGACGTGCACCACGTGAGCACGACGGAGACCCCGGACGGCACCCCCGTGACCGACGTGACCGTGGGTGTGGTCTGCTCCTCCGGCACCTACATCCGGGCGCTCGCCCGCGATGTGGGCGCGGCCCTGGGCACCGGCGGGCACCTGACCGCGCTCCGCCGCACCCGCGTCGGCCCGTACGGGCTCGGCGGTTCCGGCGGTGCCCGTACGCTCGACGCGCTCCGCGCCGAGCTGCGCGTGCTGCCGCTGGACGAGGCCGCGGCGGCGGCGTTCCCGCGCTGGGACGTGGACGAACGCCGGGCCCGCCTGATCGGCAACGGCGTACGGATCGCGGCCCCGCAGCTGCCGCCCGGTCCGGTGGCGGTGTTCGGCCCGCAGCGGCACCTGGTCGCACTGGTCGAGCGGGTCGGCGAGGGGGACGCGCGGGCGAAGAGCCTGGCGGTCTTCGCCGCACCGGCGCAGGCACCGTCCCCGTCGTAACGCCCCCGTCCGGGGGCCGGGTACCTTGGAGCCGCGGCGGGCCACCGTGGCGGCCCATGAAAACGCGCAAGGAATCGGCGAGGAGCGAGAACGGTGCAGCGCTGGCGTGGCATGGCGGAGATCCCCGGTGACTGGGGGCGCAGCGTCGTCACCATCGGGTCGTACGACGGCGTGCACCTCGGGCATCAGCTGATCATCGGCAAGGCGGTGGAACGCGCCAGGGAACTGGGCGTTCCCGCGGTCGTGATCACCTTCGACCCGCATCCGAGCGAGGTGATCAGGCCGGGCAGCCAGCCGGCGCTGCTGGCCCCGCACGCGCGGCGCGCCGAGCTGATGGAGCGGCTGGGCGTGGACGCGGTGCTGGTGCTGCCGTTCACCAAGGAGCTGTCGCGGCTGTCACCGGCGGAGTTCGTGGTGAAGGTGCTGGTGGAGAAGTTGCACGCGCGGTCCGTGGTGGAGGGGCCCAACTTCCGCTTCGGACACCGGGCGGCCGGCACCGTGGCGACGCTGGCGGAGCTGGGGGAGAGCTACGGCTTCGACGTCCGGGTCATCGATCTGTACGTGCGCGGCGCGGTGGGGGAGGGCGAGCCGTTCTCGTCCTCACTGGCGCGCCGGCTGATCGCCGGGGGCGATGTGGCGGGCGCGGCGCAGGTACTGGGGCGGCCGCACCGGGTGGAGGGCGAGGTGGTGCACGGGGCGGCGCGCGGGCGCGACCTGGGCATTCCGACCGCCAACCTGGACGTGGTGCCCGGCACCGCGATCCCCGCCGACGGGGTGTACGCGGGGTGGCTGACGGCGGGCCGGGAGCGCTGGCCGGCGGCGATCTCGATCGGCACCAACCCGCAGTTCGAGGGCACCGCGCGCTCGGTGGAGGCGCACGTCGTGGACCGTACCGATCTGGATCTGTACGGGCAGTGGGTGGCGGTGGACTTTCACTCCTACGTGCGTGGGCAGGAGACCTTCGACAGCCTGGACGCCTTCCTGGCGCGGCTGGAGGAGGACAAGCAGCGGGTGCGCGAACTGCCCGCCTGAGCGAGCGCGGGACACCGGGACAGCACGCGCGATGGCCGCCGCCGACCGAGAGGTCGGCGGCGGCCGTCGTGGTGTGTCAGCGCTGGGGCGGCGGAGGCGCGCCCCAGCCGCCGGGCTGCTGCGGGAAGCCGTACCCGGGGTGCTGCGGGGGCTGTTGGGGGTATCCATACCCCGGCTGCTGGTGCGGCGGCGGGTACCCGTAACCCTGCGGCGGCTGCCCGGGGACCTGCCCCGGCGCCTGGCCCTGGCCCGGGAGCGGCGGTGCCATGTGCGGCGGCAGCCCCCCGTCCTGGGTCCACAGCCCCTGCTGCTGCTGAGCGCGGACGAAGTCCTCGGCGATCAGCGCGGCCAGGTCGAAGTAGGACTGCCGGGTCTTGGGCCGCATCAGATCCAGATCCAGTTCGGCACCGGCCGCCAGGTGTTCGTCGAACGGGGCGACCACCACGCCGCGGCAGCGGGTCTGGAAGTGGGCCACGATGTCCTCGACCTTCACCATCCGGCCGGTCTCCCGCACTCCGGAGATCACCGTGACGCTGCGCTGCACCAGCTCGCCGTAGCCGTGGGCGGCCAGCCAGTCGAGGGTGGTGCTGGCGCTGCTGGCACCGTCCACGGACGGGGTGGAGACGATGATCAGCTGGTCGGCGAGGTCCAGCACACCGCGCATCGCGCTGTAGAGCAGGCCGGTGCCCGAGTCGGTGAGGATGATCGGGTACTGCTTGCCGAGCACGTCGATGACGCGCCGGTAGTCCTCGTCGTTGAAGGTCGTCGAGACGGCCGGGTCCACGTCGTTGGCGAGGATCTCCAGACCGGACGGGGCCTGCGAGGTGAACCGGCGGATGTCCATGTAGCTGTTGAGGTACGGGATCGCGCCGACCAGATCGCGGATCGTCGCACCGGTCTCACGGCGCACCCGGCGGCCGAGGGTACCGGCGTCCGGGTTGGCGTCGATCGCGATCACCTTGTCCTGCCGCTCACTGGCGAGGGTGGCGCCCAGCGCGGTGGTCGTGGTGGTCTTGCCGACGCCGCCCTTGAGGCTGATGACGGCGATCCGGTAGCAGGACAGCACGGGGGTGCGGATGATGTCGAGCTTGCGCTGCCGCTCCGCCTCCGCCGCCTTGCCACCGATCCGGAACCGTGAACCCGCCTTGCTGGCCGGCTGGGAACGCTGCTTGTTGCGACGCTTGTCCTGCAGCAGCCGGTCGGAGGACAACTCCACGGAGGCCGTGTAGCCGAGCGCGCCCGGCTGGGCACCCTCGTACGGCTGTGTGCCGGGCCAGCCGGGCACGGCGCGGGGGTCCTGCGGCGGCTGGTGGGGCTGGCCGTGCTGCGCCGGCGGTACGGGCTGCTGCTGTGCGGGGTCGGCCGGCTGCGGCTGGGCGAACTGCGGCCCGGTGGGCTGCCCGTACGGGGGCGGGCCCGGCCGGTCGCTCTGATCGTCCTGGCCCGGCTGCGCGGCCCCCTGGTGGGGGAGCGGGTAGGCCATGCCGCCGGGCTGCTGGTGCTGAGGGTGCTGCTGGTGCGGCGGCTGGGGGTACGGCTGCCCCGGGGCGGGCTGCGGGTACGCGCCCGGCTGTCCCGGCGGGGTGGGCTGCGCGTACGGGGCACCGGGTTGCGGGCCGGAGGCCTGCGCGTAGGGGGCGCCGCCGGGCACCGGCTGCTGGTGCGGCGGGCCACCCGCGTACGGGGGGAGCGCCGTGCCCGCGCCGGGCCGACCGGGCTGACCCGGCTGGGCGTACGGGGCGCCCGGCTGCGCGTCCTGCTGCGGCGGTGCGGGTGACTGCGGGCCGGGCTGGGCGTACGGCGCGAGAGCACCGCCGGCTCCGCCCCCGGGCTGCGGCCCGGCCGACGGGCCCGCCGACGGCGGCGTGTACGGGGGGAGCGGAGTGCTGGGCGCGGGCTGCTGCGGAGCGGGAACGCTCGCGGCCGCGGGCCCGGCGGCCTGCTGCTCCGCCTGGGCGGCCTGCTGGAGGAAGGCCGGCGGAATGGCGTCCTGCGGCTCCTCGTCCGGCTCCGGGTCCCCGTCCGCCTCCTCCTCGACGGGGATCGGCGTCTCCGGCTCCGCGCGGGCGAACTCGACCCGGACGGGCGGCTGGTCCTGGGCGAAGCCCGAGGCACCCTTCGGGGTGAAGACGAATGTGGCGTCCGCGAGCTCCCCCGCGCCGCCGCTCACCCCGGCTGCGGAGGGCTCGGGCGCGTCAGTGGGCGGGGCGGTGGCCTCCGCCGGCTCCTCGGGGGCGGTGGGCTCACCCGGCGCACCCGACTCAACGGGCGCGGCCGGCTCGCTCGGCGGCGCCTCCGCCGGTACCGGGGGCTTGATCTGGAAGTCCGGCGGCAGCGGCGGCAGTCCACCGGGCGGCCCGGCCGGCGGCACCGGCGGCACGGGCCCCGGCCCGGCGGCCGGCGCGGGGTGCTGCGGCGGCCGCTGCTCCCCGATGGCCTTGCGCACGGCGGCGGCCGAGAACTGGAGCGTCGTGCTGTTCTGCGGCTCGCCCTCGCCGCGCGCGGGTTCGGCCTCCGGCTGCACGGGCGCCGGATCCGGCACGGAGACATCCTGCGGATGCAGTTCCGGGACCGGACCCCGGTCGATGGGGGCGGCCGGCGGTGGAACGGCGGCCGGCGGCGCGGCCGGAGCCGGGGGCGCGGGCGGGACGGAACTCACCGGCGGGGGCGGAGGCGTGGCAGCCCCACCCCCCGGCGCGCCGCCCGAATACCAGGCGGGCGGGGTGTAGTCGATGGTGAACTGCCCGGTGTTCTCGGGCTCCTCGTCGAGGAGCTCATCATCGGGCCGTTCGTCGGGGGAGGAGTTCTCCTCCCCGGTGCGAACCTTGTCCCGATCGGTGTTCACGACGCCTCCCGCTGCTGGTATTGCTTTCTGGTCCGGGCATCATTGGGACCGTTACGCGGATGACGGACTTGAGCCCCCGTGCGGTTCCCTCGGCATGGACCGGGGTTATGGCCCGGCGGCGCTGCCGCCGCGACCACTCTCAGCCTAATCATCACAGCCGAGAACCCCGCACCGCTCCACGCCACCGCGCGACGCGCATCACAGCGGAAACCGGTGCGAGCCGGACAGGGGAAGAAGCCGGCCGTCCGGCGCCGGATCAACCGGCGTTGTAGTACCGGATACTGCCCACGATCTGCTCAATGGTCTCATCGGGGAGCTCGTCCTCATACCCGATGTCGGTCATCAGCCCCCACCTCACGAGGTTGTTGTCAGGGCTGAGATAGGAAATCCCGATCACGAGTCCGTCCCGCACCGGACAGCGAGCGTCGGGGTCGTCCGGTAGCCCCGTGACCGTCGCGGTGGTGATGTGACCGGTGATGCCGTGCTCGTTGCTGAACGGCTCCGTCTCGGCGGAACTGTCGGCCTCCGCGTTCTGGTCGCAATTCGCCAGAAGGAGATTGGCTGCCAGGAGCAGGCTCGAATCCTCCGTACCGGTGGCTCCCTGGCCACCTCGCGTGCCGGCGACGGCCCGTGCGCTCAGCACGTCATCGGCACCGTCTTCCGCAGCCTCGTCCAACTCTTCCTGCGACCACTCTCCACAGGCGAAGTCCGGCAGCACCGCAGGATCGTTGAGGACGAACGCGATCCCGTCCCGCCAGTTGTCGTACTCGTCCTTCCAGGAAAGGATCGTCCCCTCCGGAGCGATGTCCCACTCGGGCGGGACATCGAACGCGGTGTATCACTGCGGGCTGGTCACCACCCGCCAGTCCTCGGCGACCACCGGGCCGATCGGCTCAGGCATCGGGGCTCTGGGGTCATCGGGCCGGCGGAGTCGGTCCGTTTCCCCGGGGCTTTCCGCCCCGGGCGCGGCTCCCTGCACCCCGCTCGCCTCCGGGCCCGGGGCGGTGAGCAGGAGCACCACGATGATCACCGTGAAGGTGAGTGCCGTGGTACCCAGGCCGATGGCCAGAGCCCGGACTCTTCCCCCGGCACCACCCGTGCCCGCGGGACCCGGCCCCGCACCAGGGATCGTCCGCATGGAGGCGGGGTCCTGGTACGGAGGGGGCCCGGTCGGATGTCCACCGGACATCATCAGAAAAGCTCATTCCCCCCGTGTGCGCATTCAGCTACTGGCGTCCAGCCGGCTGGCATGTCCCAGCAGCCCCGCCTCGCCGTCGGTGGGCACCAGACGCACCAACTGCCGCGCCCGCCGCGTGCACCACACCGTGGCGTCCTCCGCCAGCGTCGACAGTGCCTCCGTCTGCTGGGCGGGCAATCCCATCAACGGGCCGATGCGCCCCGCCTCCTGCGGTGAGACGCGCTGCACCCCCACCAGCGCCGCGTGTTCGGCCAGCCGGGGCGCGACCGGGCTCAGATAGGGCAGCAGGGTGAGCACCGGCTGCCACGGCGCCGACACCACCCGGCCGCGCGGCGGACGGATGCCGCAGTCCCGCACCACCAGCACGGGGTTGCCGAGCGTCGCCCCCAGCGGCGGCACCTTGCCCACCTCGTGCAGCGTCATCAACTCCATGCCGCCGTCGGCCGCCTGGGCCAGCCGTGTCCACAGCCGGGGCCGCCCGGTCTCCACCGCGACCCGGGTGCCGGTGCCCACCGCGCGCAGTGCCAGCACCTGCGCCGTCCACAGCCCGCCGATCAGCACGATCTCGTACGGCACGGGGTGATGGATGCCCAGCACGGCGGGACGCCCGCGGACATCGACCCCGATCACCACACCGTCGTCACCGACCGGCAGCGCGAGCCCCGCGAGTTCCTCCGCCGTCAGTACATGCCCGCCGCCCCGGCCCATCAGTGCTCGCCTCCCAGCGGCAGGGTGGCCCGCACCCCGCGCAACTGCTCGTGATCCATCCGGGTCAGCCCGACCCGTACCCCCCGCGCCGCGTGCAGCAACGCCTCGCCCGCCGCACGCAGATGATCCTCACCGCGCCCGGTGACCCGCACGTGTCCGGCCACCGACACCGACCCGGGGGCATGCCGGCGCAGTGTCAGCGCGAAGGTCGTGGCGAAGGCAGGACCCGCGGTCAGCAGCGCCACCAGACCCGACAGCGGCGCAGCTCCGGCCCCGAGCGCCGGCCAGCGGCTCACCTCGAACGTCGTGTGCCAGCGGTCGTCGCACCGCCACACCCGCGAACTCTCCGCCGTACGCCGCGGCCTGGGGCCGTCCCCCTGCCCGATCAGCGTGGTGGTCGCCGGGTTGGAGCTGGCACAGGCGGCGACCGCCGACAACAGCTCCGCCTCCGACAGCACCGTGGCCCGGAACCCCGCGCCCGTCAGCCGGCTCGCGAGCTGATCCGCGGCCCGGGTCAGCGCGCGCTGCGCGCCCTTGAGCCCGCCGCCACGTTCGGACACGGCCTCCTGACAGCGTTCGGGATCCAGCCGGAGTGCCACCCAGGTCAGACGCAGCCCGGGCGCCATCTCGTGCCCCTCCTGCCCTCCGTTGCCCAGCAGCTGGGCGTAGTTCCGCCCCGCGATCGCCTGCTGCGGCAACTGCGGTGACGGCGCGGGCTGGGTGTGCTGCACACACTGCACCGAATCCAGCAGCACACCGTCCGTCTCCAGCGCGTCCGCGAGCAGCGTCAGCGGCAACGGACTGCCCTCCCGCCCCGGTTGCAGCGGGGAGCGCGGCGCCTCCACCCGCAGCACAGCCGTCAGCCGACTGCCGTCGCCGGCCATGCCCACGTCCGCCGACCACGCGCCGGACGCCGCCGCGGCGCTGCCGGGCCGGGTGCGCTGGAACGCGTAACTGCGCAGTCCGGGCTCGCATTCGGCGGCCAGTGACAGCAGCGGATCGACACCGGGGGGCAGCGGGCCCATCGCCCGCTTCCGGCGGCGGCGCAGCGCCCAGGCCGCGCCCGCCCACGCCGGGAGCGGCCGGCCACGCCGCCGGCCCACCGCGATCAGTATCAAAGCGGCGGCGGGCACGGTCGCCGCCGCCATCAGTGCCCAGCTGTCCGCCACCCAGCCGCCCAACAGCAGGGCCACCGCCGCCTGTACACAGACCAGGGGCCACACCGCCCACCCGGGACCGGCCGCCGCGCCCGCACCACCCGAGGACGCCCGCGTACTCCTGGGCACCACCGGCTGTGCACGCTCCGGCGTCGCGGCAGGTCCCGCCGTACGCGCCCCCGTCACCGTGGTCGCCATCGTCAACGCCCCCCTCCTCCCGGTGATCAGACCGTCACCCGGCATAGTAGATGTCCACTCCGACGGTCGGCACAGCCGACCCGGACAGTTGAACCAGCCGCATGGGGGAGGAGCGCCCGGCCATGGCCTCGCGCAAGGACGAGCTGAACGCGTACACGTACGCCAAGAAGCGGAGGGTCGCCGCCTTTGTGCAACCCTCTCCCACCGGCAGCGACGAGGGCGCCCCGCGCCCCCTGCGCGCCGTGGTGCCCGGCATGGTGGTGGGCGCGCTGGTGCTGGCCGGCTTCGGCGCCTGGGGGATGTTCAAGCCGGCCGTCCCGGCGCAGTGGGACAAGCCCAACAAGAACGTCATCATCGGCAGCGAGTCCACCACCCGGTACGTCGTGCTGACCACCGACGGACGCGACCAACTGCATCCGGTGCTCAACCTCTCCTCCGCCCGGCTGCTCCTGGACCCCGACTCCTTCGACATCGTCAGCGTGAACGAACGCGAACTGGACAACGGCCGTATCCCGCACGGCGCCACCCTCGGCATCCCGTACGCCCCCGACCGGCTGCCCTCCGCCGACGACGCCGGAACGGCCAAGCGGTGGGCGGTGTGCCAGCGCCCCGGCGGGTCCGGCGGCGCCGAGGCCGGCCATGTGCAGCAGGCCGTGTTCGTCCTGGGCGACCGCGACGCCGACCGCGTCGAGGGACGGCAGCGGCTGCGCGACGGACAGGTGCTGTACGTCACCTCCACCCGCGACCAGGCCCGCTACCTCGTCGACGGAACGGGCACCAAGTACCTCATCGGCGGCCCGGACTGGGCGGACATGGCCGAGGACGAGACCGAGCTGCTGCACCGTTCCCTGGTCGGCAGCGAGCACGATCCGCAGCCCGTCACCGAGGAGTGGCTGGCCACGCTGAACGAGGGCAGCCCCATCGTCTTCCCCCAGCTGGAGGGCGCCATCGGGGAGAGCGCCGGGGTACCGGGGCTGGACCCGGATACGGATCGCGTCGGCATGGTGCTGCTCGCCCCGACCGGCGCGGGACCGCAGCACTATGTGGTGCTGCCCGGAAAGGTGGTACCGGTTTCGGAGTTCACCGCACGGCTGTTGCTGGACAGCCCGGACGCGGGTTCGCTGGGCCAGGCGAGTGGCGCGCTGGAGGTCGGCGCCCAGACGTTCACGCCCGCCCCCGCGGCCGACAGCATCGACCGCGATCACGACTGGCCGGCTGCCGCCGCCGAACAGGTCAACGCCCTGGCGGGGGACGACACTCCGCGCGAGACCGTGTGCTCCGTGCTGCGGGGCGTGGATGAGGACGACGGAAGCACCGAGCTGAGTACCTGGGCCGGCACCGGCTACCCGGCCACGATCGTGAACGAGGCGGGCAGCGCGTACGTCACTCCGGGATCCGGGCTCCTCTACCGCCAGGTACAGGGCGAACAGGCGGAGGCCGGCGGCCTGTACCTGGTCACGGACACCGGACTGCGGTACGCGGTGGACGCCGGTGCCACCACCGACAAGAGCGCCGACGACGCGCAGATCAGACTGGGTTACCGGGACGTCACCCCGGTGCCGGTGCCCGCCCACTGGTCGCAGTTCCTGCCGGTCGGACCGCGCCTGGACCGGGCGAGCGCACAGCAGCCGCAGGGCTCATGAGCGGGGGAGCGCGGATGAGACGGCTGAACGCCACAGCGGCGGCACTCGCCCTCACGGCGGGCGCCGTAATCCTGTACGTGCCGTACGGCCCCGTGGCCACCGCTCGGGCGGACGACCGGCGCTGCACCTTCCCCTCGGAACCGATCGTGGAGCAGCCCTGGTCGCTGCAACGCGTCGTGCTCGACCGGCTGTGGCAGGACACCACGGGCGAGAACGTGCGGGTGGCCGTCATCGACAGCGGTGTGGACGCGGCGAATCCGCAGCTGGCGGGCGCCGTCGACAAGGCGGCGGGCGCGGACTTCACCCCGGAGGACCCGCGCGAGGACGACGAGCCCACCCGCACGAGCCATGGGGACGGTACGACGGACACCGTCGGTCACGGCACGAAGGTGGCGGGCATCATCGCGGCCCGGCCGGACGAGGCCAGTGGCTTCGTCGGACTGGCCCCGGACGCCGTCATCATCCCGGTGCGGCAGAACGACGAGTACGGCAACGGCACCGTCGAATCGCTGGCCTGGTCGATCGACCACGCGGTGGACCAGGACGCCGACATCATCAACATCTCGCAGGACAGCGAGATACCCCTGAGCGACGACACCACCCTCAAGGTCGCCATCGACAGGGCGCTGGACGAGAACATCGTGGTGATCGCCTCGGTCGGCAACGACGGCGCGGACGGAGAGCTCAAGGAGACCTACCCCGCGGCGTACGAGGGTGTCCTGGCGGTGGCCGCCTCCGACCGCAACAACGAGCGGGCCTTCTTCTCCCAGGCCGGCGACTTCGTCGGCATCGCGGCGCCCGGTGTGGACATGGTCTCCACGGTCCCCGGCGGCGGCCAGTGCGTGGACAACGGCACCAGCTTCGCGGCCCCGTACGTCGCGGGTGTCGCCGCGCTGCTGCGCGCCAAGTACCCGGACTGGACGGCATCGCAGGTCGTCGCCCACCTCCAGCAGACGGCGGAACGCGGCATCCCGGGACCCGACCCGTACCTGGGCTGGGGCGTGGTCGACCCGGTACGGGCCCTGACGGACCCCACCGCCCCCGGCGACGCGCCGGTCCCGGACGAGCCCGCCCCACCCGCCCCGGCACCGGACATCCCGGAGCTGGAGCTGGGCGAGTCCTACGCCGCCCGCGCCGAACGCCTGGGCACCTACGTCCTGCTGACCGGCACCGTCGTGACGGCGTCGGTGGCCGGCACGGCCCTGATCCTCCGCGACCGCCGCCGGCGCCGTACCGCCGACTCCGCCACGCCCTGACCCTTCCCGGAGGCCGGCCTGTCTCATCCGCAAGACGGCTTCGGCCCAGCCATTCCCGTGCGGCCCGTCACGCAGGCGCATCCCCGGTGGGCCGCACCATTCCTGATCGCTCTGGCCCCGGCCGTGACGGCGTCGGTCGGCGGTTTGGTCTGGGCCGTTCAGCACCGGAACGAGGCCGAGCGGGCACTGCGGGCGGCAGGCGGATCGCCTCGCCCTGCCGGGCTGCCCGCGGAGCCGATCGACGCCACGCTGGCGTGGCGGGCGCCTTCACCCGACCTGAGTTCCTTCAGCGAACGGGTCGATCGTGGAGGTCTCTGGCTCCACGACAACGCCGTGGTGTGCGTCACGCCCGAGGCGTTGATGTCACACGGGCCGGCCACGGGCGAGGAACTGTGGTGTGTGCCGCTGGCCGCCGGTGTGAACGGACGCCTGTACTCTCACCGGATCGACAGCGACCGTATCGCCGTGCTCTCCGGAATGAACTGCGAACATCTGCTCGTGATCGACGTCGTGACGGGCGAGGAACACGCGAGCTTCTCACTGGAAACGGCACGGCTGGCGCAGCCTCATGCCGGGCTGGCCATCCTGGGGGACAAGGTGGTGGTGAGTTCCATCGCGGGCAGCCTCGGCTTCCGAGGGGGTCAGGAACTGTGGCGGTGGACTTTTGACGTGGAGACCGAGGGGTCGCGGATGGAGATCAGCGGAGTGATCTCCATCGATCCGCTGGTGGTCTTCGCGGAGCTGGATGGTTCTCTCCACACTTCGCGCATATACGTGGTGGAGGACACCCGGGAATCAATCCTCCGAGAAGTCAGCTACGACTTCACCGACAGGCACCATGCACCGTGCGAGAGTTCGCACATCCGGTGGTGCAACCGAGCGGTGGCCGATGGGGACTACCTCGCGCTGACCGCCAGGGGAGCTGTCGGCCTGTCGATCGTCGACCTGAGCACAGGCGATCTCGTGGGGGACGTCAGTGCCAACGGCCGGGGAAATCACCCGGTGACCGTGGTGGAGGGCGAGATCCTCGCATACCGGCCGGGCACCGAGGCACTCGCGGGCACCGTGGTGGCCATCGATCCGGAGACCCTGTTTTGGAACGAATGGTCATGGCGCTCGACGCGACGGCGGCAGCGATGGAGCACGACCTGTGGTCCAGCGAAATCAACCATGTGCGGATGTTCTGGGACATCGAGAGCCACACCTTCGTCATGGCGAGGGGCGACTACGCACCAAGCCGAGAACAGCAGCCCGGCAGTGCGCTGCTCGCGTACCGCTGATCCGAGGAAGCGGGCGCGCAGGACTACTCGATGTCGAACTCGCCGTCCCTGGCCCCGAGAACGAAGGCCTCCCACTCGGCGGCGGTGTAACGCAGCACGGTGTCCGGGTCGCTGGAGTTGCGCATGCCGACACCGCCACCGGGGAGGTAGGCGATCTCGACCCGCTCCTCCTCCGGGCTGCCCGGGGCGCTCAGCCACTCCACACCCGAGATGTCCAGCGCGTACAGCTCGTTCTTCTCGCGCTCCTTGCGAGCGGCGATCTCGGCCTCGGTCTCCGTCCCGGACATCGGCGGAGGCTCCCTTCTTCCCTCAACGCTGTGGTCTGAGGGCGATCGTAACGCAGCGCACCCGCGCGCGGACTATCGGCTGCGCAAGAGCCATTCGGCGACCAGGACGAGGACGAAGCCGGTCACCAGGACCGCCATCCCCAGCCGGGTCCGGCCACGGCGGCTCATCTCGATGACGGCGCCCGACAGGACGAAGGCGGCCCCGTACAGGCCGAGAGACACCAGGGAGGAACCGTCACCGAGTTGCATGACGAGCACCACCGCCATCACGGTCATCGCCGCCGCAGCGATGCCCATGCGAAGCCGTCTGGCCTGCCGCGGGGTGAGTCCCTGTGGTGTCGAAGTCACGTCAAGAGCATAGACGTTCGGTGTGCCTCGGTACTCAGTGCCGTGGATGAGTATCCGCACGGATGTCCGGGCCGGGAACCGTCACTAGTCTCACTCGCGTGGTTACCCACGTGTCTGCCCGATGTAGCTCCCGCATAAGATGGGCTACGAACGGCGATGGAGGGGGCACGGGGGGTAGAGGGAACGATGGGGGTGGGGTATGCCTGACGAAAACAGCCCGGCGGTGGACCTGGTCGTCTCCCCGGAGGCACTGGGATCGTTCCGGGGCCGACTGGATGATGTGTTGACCACCACGCAGGCCGCGGGGCTGACGCCCTCACTGATGGCCGACCTGCGCATGGACCAGGCCAACTACGGCGGTCTCATTCCGGGGATGACGCAGATCGCCCACGAATTCGGCCACGCGGTGGACCGGCTGGAGGCGTTCGTACGGATCCAGCAGGACCTGATCGAGGCCCTGACCATCGCGACGCTGATCTCGGAACGAGGCTTCGAGAACGTCGAAGCGGAACAACGGCAGCGCCTCCAGCAGATCATGTCCCATCTGGCGGAGGACTACACGCCACCGCCACCGGTCACCGATGAGGATCTCTACGGTCGGCCGGGACTCACGCCCTTGCCCTAGAGGGTGCTGTTGACGGAGTACGCAGGAGAACGAGGAGAAGTGGTTGTATGAGTGGAGAAGGAACGGGCGGCGGCGGCGGTGGTGTACAGGCCGGTCTCACGGTCCAGGATCTGGTTCCCGATCTGGCCGAGGCGAGTTCGGCATTCGAGACCTTGAGGCAGAAGACCGAGAACGTCCGCCAGGAATCGGTCGCGGTGTGGGGCGGCCCCTCGGGACAGGCGTTCCGTGAGGCGCAGGCAAAAGCGGCCCAGCGGCTTCACGAGATCAGCAGCAGCCTCCAGGTCATGTCCGATCTGCTGAACGACAGCCTGCAGAACCTCGGCGAAACGGAACTGGAGCAGCTGAACCAGATGCGTCGGGTGGAGAGCAGCATCGACGACGCGCCGGCGACTCCGATCATGTACTGATACGGGCACCTTGACCCGACGCGGGAGGGAGAGCACATGAGCAACGACGGAACGATGATGCGGTACGGGGGCGTCCTCGAGAAGGCCGCGGAGATCACCCGGAACGCCGAAGGCATGAAAGAGCATGTCGAATACCTGGTGGGGGAGGTGCGCCGCGTTTCGGAAGTGTGGGAGGGCTCCACGAAGGAGGCCTTCCTCTTCCAGCAGCAGCGCATGCGCGCGGCCATCGAGGCTCTCGCGGAGATCCAGAACAACACATCGACGCGCGCGGGCGACGCGACGACCGCTTTCCAGTACATCGACGCGCTCGGCGGCAGGGGCTTCGCCGGGCCCTGAAGCGTGACCCGCACACATGGGTGGGGCTCCGGAACTCCGGAGCCCCACCCATGTTCTGTTCGGCGGTCGGGAGGCCGGGCCCGCCCGGGACGGACGGCCCGTCCCGGGCCCGGCTCACTCCTCCGGGAGCCAGCCCACCTGAATGAGCCGGGGACCGCCCTTGCGGGTGACCAGGGTTCCGCGGCCGGGAGGGAGGGAACGGGCCCGGACGCCCGGGAGGACCTCCCCCTCGGACCGGTTGCTGGAAAGCACCAGCCCCTGGGCGCCCAGTTCGCGCAGCCGCTGCAGGAAGGGGTCGAACATGGCGCGGGAGACGCCGGCGGAGTTGCGGGCGATGATGAACCGTACGCCGGTGTCCCGCGCGTAGGGGAGCAGATCCACCAACTGGGCCAGCGGATGGTTCGATCCCGTGGCGACCAGGTCGAAGTCGTCGATGATCACGAACGCGACCGGGCCCTCCCACCAGCGGCCGGCTCGCAGCTGCTGGGGTGTGATGTCGGTCGGCGGCAGGCGGTTCTCCATGAGGCCACGGGTCGCCTTCATGTCGGCCGACAGCTTGGGGCCCATCGTGCCGTAGGTGCCGATGTACTCCTCCGGCACCGCGCCCAGCAGGGACCGGCGGTAGTCACCGACCAGGAAGCGGGCCTCCTTCGGCGGGTAACGGTCGCAGATCTGACGCACCAGCATGCGGAGCGCCGCCGTCTTTCCCGACTCCCCCTCGCCGAAGACGAGGAGAAAGGGTTCCTGGTCGAAGTCCAGGAAGACAGGCCGCAGATCCTCTTCGCCGACGCCGATGGCCAATCCGGGATCGCCCGCGGCACCGCGGGGGAGGTCGGACGCCGGAAGGAGCCGTGGCAGCAGCCGCACCTGCGGCGCCGGCGGGTGCGCCCACGCGTCCTGGACGGCCTTCACCAGCACCGCGGTCCCCTCCGACAGTTCGTCGGGGGACCTTCCGCCGTGCAGCCGGGGCAGCGCCGCCATCCAGTGGAGCTTGTCGGGGGTCTGCCCCCGGCCGGGGGCGTTCGTCGGGACGGCCGCCGCCACCTTGCGGTCGAAGTCCGAGTCCATGGTGTCGCCCAGCCGCAGCTCCAGACGGTTGGCCAGCTGATCCCGCATCGCGCCGAGCAGGTCCATGTTCCGGGACACCGTCACGATCACATGGATGCCGTATCCCAGGCCCCGGGTGGACAGATCCGTGACCGTGGGCATCAGGGTCATGTCGTAGTCCTGCTTGAACGCCGCCCAGCCGTCGACCACCAGGAAGACATCTCCCCAGGACTCGTCCGCCAGTTCGCCCATGGCGCGCAGCCGCCGGTACGTCGCGATGGAGTCGATGTTCCGCTGCCGGAACAGCTCCTCGCGCCTGGCCAGGATGCCCGCCACCTCCGAGACCGTGCGGCGGACCCGGTCCGCGTCCAGCCGGGAGGCGATGCCGCCGACATGAGGGAGCCCGGCCAGCGACGACAGCCCGCCGCCACCGAAGTCGAGTCCGTAGAACTGCACTTCCCGCGGCGTGTGCGTCAGCGCGAAGGACGTGATGAGGGTGCGCAGCAGTGTGGACTTGCCGGACTGCGGGCCGCCCACGATCAGCATGTGGCCGCCGGCTCCCGAGAAGTCGCGGTGAAATACCTCGCGGCGCTGCTCGAAGGGCTTGTCGACCTGTCCCAGCGGAACCACCAGGTTGCCGGTGGCGCCCCGCGCCTGCAGACCGCGTTCCGGGGTGGACACCAGCTCCGGCAGCAACTCGTCCAGCGTCGCCGCCGAGTCCAGTGGGGGCAGCCAGACCTGGTGGGCCGAGGGGCCCTGCCCCTCCAGTCGGCGCACGATCACGTCCAGGACCGTGTCCGCCAGGGCGTCGTCCTGCGGGGCCGGTTCGGTGGCCGCCATCGCCGTGCGCGGGTCGGGTTCCGCGTGGCGGACCGGGACCGGGGCCGCCGTGAACAGCACTGGATGACGCTGCATGGGGGCCGGGCCCGAGGGCGCGGGCTTCGCCGGACCCTCGCGGTAGGCGCCCGAGACGTACGCGGCCTTGAAGCGGACCATCTCCTCGGTGCCCGACTTCAGGATGCCCGAGCCCGGGATCTGCGGCAGGTGGTACGCGTCGGGCACCCCGATCGCCGTGCGGGACTCCGCGGCCGAGAACGTCCGCAGGCCGATCCGGTACGACAGATAGGTGTCCAGGCCCTTCAGCCTGCCCTCCTCCAGACGCTGCGAGGCCAGCAGCAGATGCACGCCCAGCGAGCGGCCGATGCGGCCGATCTGGATGAACATGTCGATGAAGTCCGGCATCGCCGTCAGCAGTTCGGAGAACTCGTCGATCACCAGCACCAGCGAGGACAGTGGCACCAGCGGAGCGCCCGCCGCCCGCGCCTTCTCGTAGTCCTGCAGGTTCGCGTAGTTGCCCGCCGCCCGCAGCAGTTCCTGGCGGCGCTGGAGTTCGCCCCGGATGGAGTCGCCCATGCGGTCCACCAGCGTCAGGTCGTCCGACAGGTTGGTGATCACCGCCGAGACGTGCGGTAGTTGCGCCATGCCCGCGAACGTCGCGCCGCCCTTGAAGTCCGCCAGGACGAAGTTCAGTGTCTCCGAGGTGTGGGTGACGGCAAGCCCCAGCACCAGCGTGCGCAGCAGCTCCGACTTGCCGGAGCCGGTCGCGCCCACGCACAGGCCGTGCGGGCCCATGCCCTCCTGCGCGGCCTCCTTCAGGTCCAGCATCACCGGCTGGCCGCTCTCGTCCACCCCGATCGGCACCCGCAGCCGCTCCCCGGCCGACCGCGGCCGCCAGGTGCGCGAGACGTCCACCGCCGCCGGGTCGCCGAGCCCCAGCAGGTCGCCGAAGTCCAGCTCGGCCAGCAGCGGCTCGTCCTCCTCGGCGCCCGTGCTCAGCCGCAGCGGCGCCAGCTGTCGCGCCAGCGCCTCGGCCGCCGCCACCGGCAGCTGGTCGGGCTCGCCGTCGAAGGACACCCCGTCTCCCGCGTCGAAGCGCAGCGACCCCGCCGCGCACCGCACCGAGAGCCGGCCCCTGGCCGGTTCCGGCTCGCCCGGCAGGACCTCCACCACCGTGACGCCCTGCAGCCCCTCCGCCGACGCGAACGCCGAATGCGGCGGTACCCGTACGCCGTCCAGGACCAGCACCACGTGCGGCTGGTCGAGCACCGGCTTGCCGTTCGCGGAGAACCGGCCCCGGCCCTCCAGGCGTTCGGTCAGCTCCTCCTCCAGCTCCGTGACCCCGCGGGCGATCAGCCGCCGCGAACCCGCCCCGTCCACCGACGGCAGCTGGACGTGGGGGAGCCACTTCGCCCACTCCCATGCGTCCGCCGCGCCGGCCGAGCACGCCACCGCAACGGTCACGTCCTGCGGCGAGTGCAGCGCCGTCAGCGACGCCACCAGCGCACGCGCCGTCCCCCGCGCCGCCTCCACGTCCCCCGCCAGCACCACCTGGTAGAAGCCGCGCAGCGACACCGCCATCGGCAGCCCCGACACGGTGCCGTGCGTCGCCAGGAACCGCCGCATCGCGCCCGCCGTCAGCGGCTCCAGCTCGTCCACCGGCGCGGTCTGCGGCGGCACCAGCGGCGTGGCCAGGCCGTGTTCGCCCAGACCCAGCCGCACCTGTCCGAAGTCCCCGTCACCCGGGCGCCGTTCCCACAGCCGGCTGCCCTCGGCGACCAGCGCCCACAGCTGCTCGGGCGCCGGGTGCAGATACAGCTGCGCGTCCCGCTGCGCCCGGGCCGTGCCCCACACCGCGCGCCGGGTCCGTGCCAGGTACCGCAGGTAGTCCCGCCGCAGCTGGCCCATCTGCCCCTGTGTGCCGCGCCGGTGGCGGATGATCATCGCCACCACCATGGCGCCGGTCGACACCATCATCAGCATGCCCATGATCCGCATGAACGGATGGGCGTTCGGCATGAAGAAGAACACCACGGAGGAGCCCATGCCCAGCATCGGCATGAGCTGCATCAGTACGCCGTCCTGCTGCCCCTTGGGCAGTTCCGGCGGCGGCTGCACCGCCACTTCCTCGCCCGGCACCTCGGCCGGCAGCGTACGCGGCGGACGTTTCACAATGATCTGGCTCATACGGCCCCCCGATCCGGCAACCCCTCGGCGCCGCCCGATCCTACTGACCGGCCCCAGGAGTACAGCCGGTAGGGTGACCAACGCAGTCCGTGCGCAAGCCCGTCCGCGCGCATCTTGGGGGAATCACACGTGAACTCGACAGCGGCCACCGGCTTCTGCCGCGTCACCGTCGCCGCGCCCGACAGCCGGATCGACGTGGCGCTGCCGGAGGACATGCCTCTGGCCGACCTCTACGCCCAGCTACTCCAGCTCACCGGCCAGGCACCCGCCGAGGGTGCCCCCGTCGGCTACCATCTCGTGCGCCGTGACGGAAGCGTTCTGGACGGCTCCCGCACCCTGGCCGCGCAGCGCGTCCTGGACGGCGAGGTGCTCGTCCTGCGCCCGGTCGCCGACGCCCTGCCGCCCCCGGTGCACGACGACGTCAGCGAAGCCGTCGCCGACGCCGTCACCCACGACCGCGCCCTGTGGCAGGACCAGCGGCTGCGCACCGCGGGGCTGACCGGCGCCGCCGTCCTCACCACCCTGGCCGCCGCCGTGCTGTGGTACGCCGACCCGGTGCGCCACGACCTGCACGGCCTGCCCGGGATCATCGCCGGGGTGCTGGCCGTCCTGCTGATCTCCTTCAGCGTGGTGCGCGCCCGGGTGTACGGCGACCGGCCCGCCGCCGTGGCGTTCGGCCTCGCCGCCCTTCCGCACGGGCTGATCGCGGGCACTGGCGCCCTGCCGCTGGCCGACGGGCACGGCGTGGGCCGTCTCGAACTGCTGCTGGGCTGCGTCGCCGTCCTGGTGCTGTCCGTCGTCGCCGCGGCGGCCCTGCCCGACGCCGCCGCCCCGTTCGTGGCCACCACCACCGCGGCCCTCATCGGCACCCTCGCCACCTTCGCCGCGATCGTGGCCGACGCCCGCCCGGTGTCCGCCGCAGCGCTCACCGCGCCCGTCGCCATCGGCGCCCTCGGCTTCCTGCCGGGACTGTCCGCGGCGCTCGTCCGGCTGCCCATCGGCTACGAGGCCCCGCGCGCCGACTTCGACACCGCGGACCCCGACCGGCCCGCGCCGCCCGAGAGCCCCGTCGACGCCGAGCGGATAGCCGCCCAGGCCCGCCTCGGCCACCAGATCCTGCTCGGCCTCACCGCCGGCTGCGCCATCGCCGCCACCACCGCCGTCGCCGTGCTGGGCTTCTCCTCCAGCGGCTGGGGTCAGCTGCTCGCCCTGGCCACCGCGGGCACCCTGCTGACCCGCTCCCGGCTCTTCCGGTACGCCGTCCAGGTGTCCGTGCTGCTGACGGCCGGCCTCGCCGCGTTCGCCCTGCTGGTCACCGGCTTCCTGCTGCACCCGCCCGCCGGCGCGGTGCGCGACCTGCTGGCCGGTGACAGCACCGCGCTCGACCTGCGCACCCTGTGGCTGACCGCCGTCCTCGCCGCCGCCGCGGCCGTCCTGACCGCGATCGCGCTCATCGTGCCGCGCGCCGGGCTCACCCCCTTCTGGGGACGGGCCCTGGATCTCACCGAGTCCGCGCTGCTGCTGTCCCTGATCCCGCTGTGCCTGGCCGTCCTCGGGATCTACGCCCGTGCGCGCGGGCTGACCAGCGACTGACGAACCGGTTGGGCGCGGGGGAAGGCCGCACAAAGGGAACAACCGGTCAGGACCACCCCGGCCCGGCTGATAGGGTGTCGTGCGCCCGGTGAGTTGTCTTTCACCATCCCTGTGCCCCTGTGAAGAAGACCAGGGGCCGCTTCCGGGCCGATTCCATGAGGAGTACGTGTGTCGTCGCTCGATGCCGCCACGAAGCAGAAGATCATCGCGGATTTCGCCACCAAGGAGGGTGACACCGGTTCCCCCGAGGTCCAGGTGGCGCTGCTGTCCCGCCGTATCTCGGACCTGACCGAGCACCTGAAGACCCACAAGCACGACCACCACTCCCGCCGCGGCCTGCTGCTGCTGGTCGGCCAGCGCCGCCGGCTGCTCCAGTACCTGGCCAAGAAGGACATCCAGCGCTTCCGCAGCCTGGTGGAGCGTCTCGGCATCCGCCGCGGCGCGGCGGGCGCCCGCTAAGACGTCGGAGAGGGAGCGGCCACCGCTGGCGGGGCCGCTCCCTTCGCCGTATCCGGCCCGGCAGGCACCCCGGCGGGCGACCGCCCGACGCGGAAACCGGGCCCCCGGACCGATGCCTTTGTAGGCTGGTCCCACCACTGCACAACGACAGAGCATGAGGCGGAGCGCCTTCTCATCCGTCGCCGGTCCTCGGTAGTGGCCCCCGGGCGACTTCCCGGGAGCTTCGATCGATGGCCGGCCCGTACGGAGGTGCTCCACCGATTGACGTCCCGCCCGGTCACACCCGGCGGGGCGAGAAACAGGAGACATCCCAGGTGGAGAACGAAACCCACTACGCCGAGGCCGTCATCGACAACGGCGCCTTCGGCACCCGCACCATCCGCTTCGAGACCGGCCGCCTCGCGCGGCAGGCCGCCGGTTCCGCCGTGGCCTACCTGGACGACGACACCATGGTGCTGTCGGCCACCACCGCCTCGAAGAAGCCGAAGGACCAGCTGGACTTCTTCCCGCTGACCGTCGACGTCGAGGAGCGGATGTACGCCGCCGGGAAGATCCCCGGCTCCTTCTTCCGGCGCGAGGGCCGCCCCTCCGAGGACGCCATCCTCACCTGCCGGCTGATCGACCGCCCGCTGCGCCCCTCCTTCAAGAAGGGCCTGCGCAACGAGATCCAGGTCGTCGAGACGATCATGGCGCTCAACCCCGACCACCTGTACGACGTGGTCGCCATCAACGCCGCCTCCTGCTCCACGCAGCTGGCCGGCCTGCCCTTCTCCGGCCCCATCGGCGGTACCCGGGTCGCGCTGATCCAGGGCCAGTGGGTGGCCTTCCCCACCCACAGCGAGCTGGAGAACGCCGTCTTCGACATGGTCGTCGCCGGCCGGGTGCTTCCCGACGGTGACGTCGCGATCATGATGGTCGAGGCCGAGGCCACCGAGAAGACCATCGAGCTGGTCAAGGGCGGTGCCGCCGCGCCGACCGAGGAGGTCGTCGCCGCCGGTCTCGAGGCCGCCAAGCCCTTCATCAAGGTGCTGTGCCGCGCCCAGTCCGACCTCGCCGCCAAGGCCGCCAAGCCCACCGGCGAGTTCCCGGTCTTCCTGGACTACGAGGACGACGTCTTCGAGGCGCTGTCCGCCGCGGTCCGCGACGAGCTGGCCCAGGCGCTGACCATCGCCGGCAAGCAGGAGCGCGAGAGCGAGCTCGACCGCGTCAAGGTCGTGGCCGCCGAGAAGCTGCTGCCCCAGTTCGAGGGCCGCGAGAAGGAGATCTCCGCCGCGTACCGCTCGCTCACCAAGCAGCTGGTCCGTGAGCGCGTCATCAAGGACAAGGTCCGCATCGACGGCCGCGGTGTCACCGACATCCGTACGCTGGCCGCCGAGGTCGAGGCCATCCCGCGGGTGCACGGTTCGGCCCTCTTCGAGCGCGGCGAGACCCAGATCCTGGGTGTCACCACGCTCAACATGCTCCGCATGGAGCAGCAGCTGGACACCCTCTCCCCGGTGACCCGCAAGCGCTACATGCACAACTACAACTTCCCGCCCTACTCCACCGGTGAGACCGGCCGGGTCGGCTCCCCCAAGCGCCGCGAGATCGGCCACGGGGCGCTCGCCGAGCGCGCGCTGGTGCCGGTGCTGCCCACCCGCGAGGAGTTCCCCTACGCCATTCGGCAGGTCTCCGAGGCGCTGGGCTCCAACGGCTCGACCTCCATGGGGTCGGTCTGCGCCTCCACCATGTCGCTGCTGAACGCCGGTGTGCCGCTCAAGGCCCCCGTCGCCGGTATCGCCATGGGCCTGATCTCCCAGGAGATCGAGGGCGAGACCCACTACGTCACCCTCACCGACATCCTCGGTGCGGAGGACGCCTACGGCGACATGGACTTCAAGGTCGCCGGCACCAAGCAGTTCGTGACCGCCCTCCAGCTGGACACCAAGCTGGACGGCATCCCGGCCTCGGTTCTGGCCGCCGCGCTCAAGCAGGCCCGCGACGCCCGCCTCCACATCCTCGATGTGATGGGCGAGGCCATCGACGTGCCCGACGAGATGTCCCCGAACGCCCCGCGGATCATCACCGTGAAGATCCCCGTGGACAAGATCGGTGAGGTCATCGGCCCCAAGGGCAAGATGATCAACCAGATCCAGGAGGACACCGGCGCCGACATCACCATCGAGGACGACGGCACCATCTACATCGGTGCCGCCGACGGCCCGGCCGCCGAGGCCGCCCGCGCCACGATCAACGGCATCGCCAACCCGACGATGCCCGAGGTCGGCGAGCGGTACCTGGGCACCGTGGTGAAGACCACCACCTTCGGTGCCTTCGTCTCCCTGCTCCCCGGCAAGGACGGACTGCTGCACATCTCGCAGATCCGCAAGCTCGCCGGTGGCAAGCGCGTGGAGAACGTCGAGGACGTTCTGGGCGTGGGCCAGAAGGTCCAGGTCGAGATCGCCGAGATCGACCAGCGTGGCAAGCTCTCGCTGATCCCCGTCATGGAGGACGAGGCCGCCGAGGACACCGCCGAGAAGGACGCTGCCGACCAGTGACGCGTACCCCCGGTACCAGGACGGCCCGCCCCACCGCACCGGTGGGGCGGGCCGTGCCCTGTCCGCACGCCGTGACCGTCCCGCGGCCCTCGGCCGGGGGCGCCCCCACCGGGGGCGGCGGCGCCGTCCGCAAGACCGTGCTCCCCGGCGGCCTGCGCGTCGTCACCGAGACCGTGCCCTCCGTGCGCTCGGTCTCCTTCGGCATCTGGGCCGCGGTCGGCTCCCGGGACGAGACCCCGGCGCTGGCCGGCGCCACCCACTACCTCGAACACGTGCTGTTCAAGGGCACCGAGCGGCGCAGCGCGCTGGAGATCTCCTCCGTCGTCGAGGCGGTCGGCGGTGAGATGAACGCCTTCACCACGAAGGAGTTCACCTGCTACTACGCCCGGGTGCTGGACAGCGATCTGCCGCTGGCCGTCGACGTCGTGTGCGACATGCTCACCTCCTCGGTCATCGACCCGGCGGAGGTGGAGGCCGAGCGGAACGTCATCCTCGAAGAGATCGCCATGACGGACGACGATCCGGGCGACGGTGTCCATGACCTCTTCGCCCAGACCCTGCTGGGCGACACCCCGCTGGGCCGCCCGGTGCTGGGCACCGAGGAGACCGTCGGGGCCCTCACCCGGGAGCAGATCGCGCGCTTCTACCGGCGGCACTACGACCCCACCCGGCTGGTCGTCACCGCGGCCGGCAACCTCGACCACGACACCGTCGTGGAGCAGGTGCGGGCCGCCTTCGACCGGGCCGGCGCGCTGGGAACGGCGGACGCGAGCCCGCTGGACCCGCGCGGCGGCGCACGGCTGATCCGTACGGCGGGTGCCGTCGACGTCCAGGAGCGGGCGACCGAGCAGGCACACCTGATCCTGGGCATGCCGGGCGTCTCCCGGCACGACGAGCGGCGCTGGGCGCTGGCCGTCCTGTCCACGGCGCTGGGCGGCGGCATGTCCTCGCGGCTGTTCCAGGAGGTACGGGAGCGCCGCGGGCTGGCCTACAGCGTGTACGCGCACACCTCCGGGTACGCCGACTGCGGCCTGTTCGGGGTGTACGCCGGCTGCCGCCCCGAGCGGCTGGGCGATGTGCTGGCGATCTCCCGCGAGACGCTGGCCGACATCGCCGAGCACGGACTGGGCGAGGAGGAGACCCGGCGGGCGATCGGTCAGCTGGCCGGCTCCACGGTGCTGGGCCTGGAGGACACCGGCGCCCTGATGCACCGGCTCGGCAAGAGCGAGGTGTGCTGGGGCGAGCAGCTGTCGGTGACCGGTCTGCTGGAGCGGTACCGGGCGGTGACCCCGGACGAGGTGCGGGAGGTGGCGGCCCAGGTGCTCGGCCACAAGCCCTCGCTGTCCGTCATCGGTCCGCTGAAGGACAAGCACACCGCCAAGCTGCACGAGGCCATGGCCTGAGCACGAGAAGCGGACGAGAGCGGAAGAGCGGAAGAGAACGAATGAGCAAGCTGCGCGTCGCCGTCCTGGGAGCCCGCGGGCGAATGGGCTCCGAGGCGGTACGGGCCGTCGGGGCCGCCGAAGACCTGGAGCTGGTCGCGGAACTCGGCCGGGGGGACCGGCTGGAGACGCTGACCGGGACGGGGGCCCAGGTCGCCATCGACCTGACCCACCCCGACGCGGTGATGGACAACCTGGAGTTCTGCGTCCGGCACGGCATCCACGGCGTGGTCGGCACCACCGGGTTCACCGAGGAACGGCTTGGTCTGCTGCGTACCTGGCTGGCCGGATCCCCCGGCACCGGGGTGCTGATCGCGCCGAATTTCGGCATCGGCGCCGTGCTCACCATGCACTTCGCCCAGCAGGCCGCCCGGTTCTTCGAATCGGTGGAGGTCGTCGAGCTGCATCACCCGCACAAGGCCGACGCCCCCAGCGGCACGGCCGTGCGCACCGCCCAGCTGATCGCCCGCGCCCGTGCGGACGCGAAGCTGACGGCCCAGCCCGACGCCACGAGCACCGCGCTGGAGGGCGCCCGCGGCGCCGACGTGGACGGGGTGCCGGTGCACGCGGTCCGGCTGCGCGGCCTGGTGGCCCACCAGGAAGTGCTGTTCGGCGACGAGGGGGAGATCTTCACCCTGCGCCACGACTCCATGAACCGTGGCTCGTTCATGCCCGGGGTGCTGCTGGGCGTGCGCCGCGTCACGGGCGCGCCGGGCCTGACCCTGGGCCTGGAGCACTTCATGGATCTGGACCGCTAGCGATGGCGGGAAAGATCGGCTACGCGCTGGTGTCGGTGCTGCTCGTCGGCTATTTCGTGCTGGCCGGGCACCGCGGGGTGGTGCTGATCGGGCAGGGCACCTGGGTGACGGTCCCGTTCGGGATCGCCGTGCTGGTGATGCCACTGATCGGTGCCTGGTTCCTGTGGCGTACCACCCGCTTCGCGCGGGACGCCGGGAAGCTGGCCAAGGAGTTGGAGGCCGAGGGCGGGCTGCCGGTGGACGATCTGCCGCGTACCCCCAGCGGCCGGGTCGAGCAGGCGGCGGCCGACGCCGCGTTCGCGGAGCGGCAGGCGGAGGCGGAGGCGAATCCCCGCGATTGGCGCTGCTGGTTCCGCCTGGCCCTGGCGTACCACGACGCCCGGGACACCCCGCGCGCCCGCAAGGCCATGGAGCACGCGATCGCGCTGCGGGCGGGCCGGGCCTGAGACGGGAAGGACCGCGGCCCGGTACGGCGGTGTGCCGTACCGGGCCGCGGTCCGTGTGCCGGGCGGACGTCAGTGGCGGTGCTCGGCGGCCCAGGCCTCCAGGACGTCGGCGGCGCGCTCGAAGGCCTTCCGCCGGCTGAGGAAGTCCGCGCTGTGGTCGGTGAGCAGCGGCCGCAGGGGCTCACCGCGGCGCGGCTCGATGTGGATGGACTGGCCCTGTACGGTGCGCGGCAGTCCGAGCCAGCGCACCGGCTGCTGGACGGTGGAGACCCGTTCGATCTCCCGCCAGCGCAGCGTCCGGGTGCTCAGCAGGCCCACCCGGCGCAGTCCGCGCGGGCTGACCCAGATGCCCATGCGCAGGACGCGCAGGGCGAAGGCTATGGAGACGGCCGCGATGACCAGGGTGACCCCGGCCGCGCCGACGGTGCCGGCGATGGCGATGATCAGCGCGGAGATCAGCAGGTACGCCGAGAGCAGCAGGGCCAGTGCGGAGACCGCCACCCGCTGCGGGCCGAGCCGGTAGGGGCGGCGCCACTGATCGGCTCCGGCGTGGGGGAGGGATGCGTCCGACGTGGTGGAGTCGAAGTCACGGTCGGCCGCGAGAAAGGGCAGGGGCAAGGCTCGTCCTCGTTCGTGTCACGTTCGCCGCTGGCAGTGCACGGGTGAGGTTATCGCGCTCAGGAACCCTCGGCCGCCTCCGGTGTCACGGCGGTGGTCCCGTGCTCCACGTCGAGGGCGGGCCGGGCCAGCAGTACGGCCCCGACCAGGGCGGACAGCAGGGCGAGGCCCAGGAGCGCGCGGGTGACGAGGACGCCGATCGTCAGCTGTCGCATACCCTCTCCTTCCCCTAAATGGCCCCAAAACAAAAATATCAGCCGAACAGTCCGACTCGGCCCGTCGGTCCTGGTCTGTCCGGTCGCCGACGGGACTGTCGGCGGCGGCCCGTAGGGTGGGCCCCGCTACTCGCAGTACGTTCCTGAAAGGGCCCGCCGGTGACCGATACACCCAGTTTCCGCAGTGATGTGACCGTCGAACTGGTCAAGCACAGCGCCTCCGACACCGATGTGCTGTGGGCGGCCCGTGTCTCCACCGCGGGGGAGCAGTCACTCGAAGAGGTCAGCAAGGACCCCGAGCGGTCCAAGGGGCTGATCAACTATCTGATGCGGGACCGGCACGGCAGCCCGTTCGAGCACAACTCCATGACCTTCTTCGTCAGCGCGCCGATCTTCGTCTTCCGCGAGTTCCATCGGCACCGGGTCGGCTGGTGCCTGGCCGGTGACACGGAGGTGACGCTCGAGAGCGAGGCCGGTCATCTCCACCGCCGGAAGATCAGCGATCTCTACCAGCAGTGGCACCACGGAGTCCAGGACCGGTTGCCGTGGTCGGCGGGCGGGGTCACCTGGCACGCGAAGGCCGGTAAGTGGATGGCCCAAGTCGGACATCAGGGCGCCCAGCACTATCTCGGACTGTACGAGAACCGTGAGGCCGCGCAGAGCGCGGTGCTGGAATTCCGTGAACAGCACCCGTCCACCCGTCTGCGCAAACTCGACTCCGTGCGGCGCAATCATGTGCGCTGCTACGACGAGGACACCCTGATGGCCCAGCGGGCGCCCATCACGGACGTGATCGAGTCGGGCGTGAAACAGCTCATCAAAATCTCCACGGCGAGTGGCCGCAGCCTCCGTTGCTCCGTCGACCACGCCATTCTCACCCCCGAGGGCTGGGCGAAGGCCGGAGAGTTGGCGGTGGGCGACGCGGTCATGGTGGCAGCAACCGCGCCCAGGCCGTCGGAACGGTTGGTGCCGCCCAGTCTGCGCCGGGGCATCGGAGTGTGGACCTCGATGCAGCGTGAGCGGCTCATCGCGGACACGGACCGCTGTCATCTGTGTGGCGAGGCGTATCCCAGGGAAGCCCTTGCCCTGGACCACGTCGTCCCAGTGGCGGAGAACCTGCGTGCCGCTCTCGACGAAACGAACCTCGCGCCGGCCTGCCAGGACTGCCACACGCGCAAGAGCGCGACCGAACAGAAGCTGGCTCGGCGGGGCGGCAAGCTCGCGGTGGCCAAGCCGGACCCGATCGTCTCCGTCGCACCGGATGCCGAGGAAATGACCTACGACCTGTCGGTCGAGGGGCCGTGGCACAACTTCCTCGCCAATGGGGTGGTCGTCCACAACTCCTACAACGAGGAGAGCGGAAGGTACCGGGAGCTGGAGCCGGTGTTCTACATCCCGGGTGAGGACCGCAAGCTGGTGCAGCGCGGCCGGCCGGGCAAGTACGAGTTCGTCGACGGCACCCCCGAGCAGCACGCGGCGCTCGGCAAGACCATGGAGGACTCCTACCGGCAGTCCTACGCGGCCTACCGGGAAATGCTCGCCGACGGGGTCGCGCGCGAGGTGGCCAGGGCCACGCTGCCGGTCGGGCTGTTCTCCACGATGTACGCCACCTGCAACGCCCGCTCACTCATGCACTTCCTCGGGCTGCGCACCCAGCACGAACAGGCCACGGTGCCCTCCTTCCCGCAGCGTGAGATCGAGATGGTCGCGGAGAAGATGGAGGCGGAGTGGGCGCGGCTGATGCCACTGACGTACGCGGCCTTCAACGCCAATGGCCGAGTGGCCCCGTAGCCTCGGCCCCCCGGGGCGCCCGGGTGCCCGAAAAGCTGAGCGAAGTGTCCGTATTGCGACATTTCGAGAAGTTCATTTAGGGTGATTGAACGGACCCCGGCGCTGTCTGAACCCCCGAGCAGGCAGCGCCGGGATCCACATGTAGGGCATCCCGGTGGATCGCGGGACGCCGAGCTGCGAGTAGCGTGGTTCCCATGGCTCCGACCTCCACACCCCTCACACCCTTCGGACGGGTGCTGACCGCGATGGTCACGCCGTTCACCCCGGACGGCTCGCTGGATCTCGACGGCGCGCAGCGACTCGCCGCCCACCTGGTGGACGCCGGCAATGACGGCCTGATCGTCAATGGCACCACCGGCGAATCCCCGACCACCTCCGACGCGGAGAAAGCCCAGCTCGTGCGCGCCGTGGTCGAGGCGGTCGGAGACCGTGCCCACGTGGTGGCCGGAGCGGGCACCAACGACACCCGGCACAGCCTGGCGCTGGCCCGCGCCGCCCAGGAGGCCGGGGCGCACGGCATCCTCGCCGTCACCCCGTACTACAACAAGCCCCCGCAGGAGGGCCTGGTCCAGCACTTCACCGCCATCGCGGACGCCACCGAGCTGCCGGTGATGCTCTACGACATTCCCGGGCGCAGTGGGGTGCCGATCAACACCGAGACGATGGTGCGGCTGGCCGAGCACCCGCGTATCGTGGCCAACAAGGACGCCAAGGGCGACCTGGGGCGGGCGAGCTGGGCCATCGCCACCACGGGTCTCGCCTGGTACTCGGGCGATGACATGCTGAACCTGCCGCTGCTGTCGGTGGGCGCCGTCGGCTTCGTCTCCGTGGTGGGCCATGTGGTCACCCCCGAGCTGCGCTCCCTGGTGAACGCCTACACCGGCGGCGACGTCGCCAAGGCCACGGAGATCCACCAGAAGCTGCTCCCCGTCTTCACCGGGATGTTCCGCACCCAGGGTGTGATCACCTCCAAGGCGGCCCTCGGCTTCCAGGGTCTGCCCGGCGGTCCGCTGCGGCTCCCGATGGTCGGGCTCACCGACGAGGAAACCGAACAGCTCAAGCGGGATCTGGCCGCCGGCGGGGTACAGATCTGAGAACCCAGACTTCGCAAGACCAGCAGCACCAGCACAACGAGCGGCACCGATCAGGTTCGCCCGGCACGGCAGTACCCCCGGAGTGGGTTCGACCCGTCGAAGCACTCCGACATATCAACAGATCAACATACGAAATCCCACACGCGTGCCCGCCGCCTCGACGAGGCCGCCCGGCGCGCGTGGTCAGGAGAGTCTCTTGAGTCATCCCCATCCAGAACTCGGCCGGCCGCCGAAACTCCCGGAGGGCGGCCTGCGGGTCACCCCGCTCGGCGGCCTCGGCGAGATCGGCCGCAACATGACGGTCTTCGAGTACGGCGGCCGGCTGCTGATCGTCGACTGCGGAGTGCTCTTCCCCGAGGAGGAGCAGCCCGGCATCGACCTGATCCTGCCGGACTTCACGTCCCTGCGGAACCGTCTCGACGACATCGAGGGCATCGTCCTCACCCACGGCCACGAGGACCACATCGGTGGCGTGCCGTACCTGCTCCGCGAGAAGCCGGACATCCCGCTGATCGGCTCCAAGCTGACCCTCGCCCTGATCGAGGCCAAGCTCCAGGAGCACCGCATCCGCCCCTACACCCTGGAGGTGGCGGAGGGCACCAGCGAGCGGATCGGCCCCTTCGACTGCGAATTCGTGGCGGTCAACCACTCGATCCCGGACGCGCTCGCGGTCGCCATCCGCACCCCGGCCGGCATGGTCGTGCACACCGGCGACTTCAAGATGGACCAGCTGCCGCTGGACGGCCGCCTCACCGACCTGCGGGCCTTCGCTCGGCTCGGCGAGGAGGGCATCGACCTGCTGCTGTCGGACTCCACCAACGCCGAGGTCCCCGGCTTCGTCTCCCCCGAGCGGGAGATCTCCGGGGTGCTGCGCCAGGTCTTCGCACGGGCCGACAAGCGGATCATCGTGGCGAGCTTCGCCAGCCATGTGCATCGCATCCAGCAGATCGTGGACGCCGCCCAGGAACACGGGCGCAAGATCGCCTTCGTGGGCCGTTCCATGGTCCGCAACATGGGCATCGCGCGGGACCTGGGCTATCTGCGGGTACCGCCGGGCCTGGTGGTGGACGTACGGGCGCTGGACGATCTCCCGGACCGGGACGTCGTGCTGGTGTGCACCGGCTCCCAGGGTGAGCCCATGGCGGCCCTGTCCCGGATGGCCAACCGCGACCACCAGATCCGCATCGTCGAGGGCGACACGGTCATCCTGGCCTCCTCCCTGATCCCCGGGAACGAGAACGCGGTCTACCGGGTGATCAACGGACTGACCCGCTGGGGCGCCAACGTCGTCCACAAGGGCAACGCCAAGGTCCATGTGTCCGGGCACGCCTCGGCCGGCGAGCTGTTGTACTTCTACAACATCTGCAAGCCGCGGAACCTGATGCCGGTGCACGGCGAATGGCGCCATCTGCGCGCCAACGCCGAACTCGGCGCGCTCACCGGGGTACCGGCCGACCGGATCGTGATCGCCGAGGACGGCGTGGTCGTCGACCTGGTCAAGGGCAAGGCGAAGATCGTCGGCAAGGTCCAGGCCGGCTATGTGTACGTGGACGGCCTGTCGGTCGGCGGCGTCACCGAGTCCAGCCTGAAGGACCGGCGGATCCTGGGGGACGAGGGCTTCATCTCCGTGTTCGTGGTGGTCGACAGCAGTACGGGCAAGATCGTCAGCGGTCCGAGCATCCATTCGCGCGGCTCGGGCATCGACGACGCGGCCTTCGCCGAGGTCATCCCGAAGATCGACGAAGTGCTGGCCAAGTCCGCCCAGGACGGCGTGGTCGAGGCTCACCAGCTGCAGCAGTTGGTGCGCCGCACGGTGGGCAAGTGGGTGTCCGACGTGTACCGCCGGCGCCCGATGATCATGCCGGTCGTGGTCGAGGTCTGAGGGGGACGGGCCCGCGAGGACCCCGTCATCTGCCTGCGGGGCGCCAGGATTTGCATCCGGGCGCCCCGCTCCAGTACGTTTACGTCATCGCCGCAACGGGAACGCCGGACAGTCCAACTGGCCGGGGAAACCGGGACGTCGGAGAGCAGACTCAAGTGCCGGGAAAGGCACGGAAGTTACCTCTGATAAGGTGAGAAACACGAAGGGAAAGCCCGGAGGGGCCCGAGAGGGAACCAAAGGAAGCATCCGTTCCTTGAGAACTCAACAGCGTGCCAAATAGTCAATGCCAAGTCTTTCAATAGACACAGTATTTACTGAGTCTGCATCTCGACCTCGTCTGAGGTGCAGCATTTAAGCGAGGATTTTCCTTGCTCTTACATGAAGCATTCATGGAGAGTTTGATCCTGGCTCAGGACGAACGCTGGCGGCGTGCTTAACACATGCAAGTCGAACGATGAACCGGTTTCGGCCGGGGATTAGTGGCGAACGGGTGAGTAACACGTGGGCAATCTGCCCTGCACTCTGGGATAAGCCCGGGAAACTGGGTCTAATACCGGATACGACACATGAGCGCATGCTCGTGTGTGGAAAGTTCCGGCGGTGCAGGATGAGCCCGCGGCCTATCAGTTTGTTGGTGGGGTAGTGGCCTACCAAGACGACGACGGGTAGCCGGCCTGAGAGGGTGACCGGCCACACTGGGACTGAGACACGGCCCAGACTCCTACGGGAGGCAGCAGTGGGGAATATTGCACAATGGGCGAAAGCCTGATGCAGCGACGCCGCGTGAGGGATGACGGCCTTCGGGTTGTAAACCTCTTTCAGCAGGGAAGAAGCGAAAGTGACGGTACCTGCAGAAGAAGCACCGGCTAACTACGTGCCAGCAGCCGCGGTAATACGTAGGGTGCAAGCGTTGTCCGGAATTATTGGGCGTAAAGAGCTCGTAGGCGGCCTGTCGCGTCGATTGTGAAAGCCCAGGGCTTAACCCTGGGTCTGCAGTCGATACGGGCAGGCTAGAGTTCGGTAGGGGAGATCGGAATTCCTGGTGTAGCGGTGAAATGCGCAGATATCAGGAGGAACACCGGTGGCGAAGGCGGATCTCTGGGCCGATACTGACGCTGAGGAGCGAAAGCGTGGGGAGCGAACAGGATTAGATACCCTGGTAGTCCACGCCGTAAACGGTGGGCACTAGGTGTGGGCAACATTCCACGTTGTCCGTGCCGCAGCTAACGCATTAAGTGCCCCGCCTGGGGAGTACGGCCGCAAGGCTAAAACTCAAAGGAATTGACGGGGGCCCGCACAAGCGGCGGAGCATGTGGCTTAATTCGACGCAACGCGAAGAACCTTACCAAGGCTTGACATACACCGGAAACGGCCAGAGATGGTCGCCCCCTTGTGGTCGGTGTACAGGTGGTGCATGGCTGTCGTCAGCTCGTGTCGTGAGATGTTGGGTTAAGTCCCGCAACGAGCGCAACCCTTATCCTGTGTTGCCAGCGGATCCCTTCGGGGGTGCCGGGGACTCACGGGAGACTGCCGGGGTCAACTCGGAGGAAGGTGGGGACGACGTCAAGTCATCATGCCCCTTATGTCTTGGGCTGCACACGTGCTACAATGGCCGGTACAATGAGCTGCGATACCGCGAGGTGGAGCGAATCTCAAAAAGCCGGTCTCAGTTCGGATTGGGGTCTGCAACTCGACCCCATGAAGTCGGAGTCGCTAGTAATCGCAGATCAGCATTGCTGCGGTGAATACGTTCCCGGGCCTTGTACACACCGCCCGTCACGTCATGAAAGTCGGTAACACCCGAAGCCGGTGGCCTAACCCCTTGTGGGAGGGAGCTGTCGAAGGTGGGACTGGCGATTGGGACGAAGTCGTAACAAGGTAGCCGTACCGGAAGGTGCGGCTGGATCACCTCCTTTCTAAGGAGCTTCTAGGCTGCCTTTGGTAGTCCAGAGCCACTACGCCGGCGAGTGTTCGGCGGTGGTTTGCTCATGGGTGGAACATTGACTGCATCATTTGGCTCGCTGTTGGGTGTCTGAAGGTACGGCTGTGAAAGGTCGAATCTTCGGTTGTTGTTTGAGAATTGCACAGTGGACGCGAGCATCTGTGGCCAAGTTTTTAAGGGCGCACGGTGGATGCCTTGGTACCAGGAACCGATGAAGGACGTGGGAGGCCGCGATAGTCCCCGGGGAGTTGTCAACCTAGCTGTGATCCGGGGGTTTCCGAATGGGGAAACCCGGCAGTCGTTATGGGCTGTCACCCACTGCTGAATGTATAGGCGGTGTGGAGGGAACGCGGGGAAGTGAAACATCTCAGTACCCGCAGGAAGAGAAAACAACCGTGATTCCGGGAGTAGTGGTGAGCGAAACCGGAGGAGGCTAAACCGTATGTGTGTGATACCCGGCAGGGGTTGCGCATGCGGGGTTGTGGGAGCTTTTTTGATCGTTCTGCCGGACGGTCGGTGAGTAAGAAACTGTGTGGATAGGCGAAGGGCATGCGAAAGGCCCGGCGTAGAGGGTAAGACCCCCGTAGCTGAAATCTGCATGGCTCACTTAAAGGTTTCCCAAGTAGCATGGGGCCCGAGAAATCCTGTGTGAATCTGGCGGGACCACCCGTTAAGCCTAAATATTCCCTGGTGACCGATAGTGGATAGTACCGTGAGGGAATGGTGAAAAGTACCGCGGGAGCGGAGTGAAATAGTTCCTGAAACCGTGTGCCTACAAGCCGTGGGAGCGTCGTCATGCGCACTTGTGCGTGTGGCCGTGACTGCGTGCCTTTTGAAGAATGAGCCTGCGAGTTTGCGGTGTGTTGCGAGGTTAACCCGTGTGGGGTAGCCGTAGCGAAAGCGAGTCCGAACAGGGCGATTGAGTAGCATGCCCTAGACCCGAAGCGGAGTGATCTAGCCATGGGCAGGGTGAAGCGAGGGTAAGACCTCGTGGAGGCCCGAACCCACCAGAGTTGAAAATCTGGGGGATGACCTGTGGTTAGGGGTGAAAGGCCAATCAAACTCCGTGATAGCTGGTTCTCCCCGAAATGCATTTAGGTGCAGCGTCGTGTGTTTCTTGCCGGAGGTAGAGCACTGGATAGGTGATGGGCCTTACCGGGTTACTGACCTTAGCCAAACTCCGAATGCCGGTAAGTGAGAGCGCGGCAGTGAGACTGTGGGGGATAAGCTCCATGGTCGAGAGGGAAACAGCCCAGAGCATCGACTAAGGCCCCTAAGCGTGTGCTAAGTGGGAAAGGATGTGGAGTCGCAGAGACAACCAGGAGGTTGGCTTAGAAGCAGCCACCCTTGAAAGAGTGCGTAATAGCTCACTGGTCGAGTGATTCTGCGCCGACAATGTAGCGGGGCTCAAGTACACCGCCGAAGTCGTGTCACTGCAACAATACTTCTAACGAGGGTTGTGGTGGGTAGGGGAGCGTCGTGTGCCGGGTGAAGCAGCCGTGGAAACGAGTTGTGGACGGTATGCGAGTGAGAATGCAGGCATGAGTAGCGATACAAGAGTGGGAAACTCTTGCGCCGATTGACTAAGGGTTCCTGGGTCAAGTTGATCTGCCCAGGGTAAGTCGGGGCCTAAGGCGAGGCCGACAGGCGTAGTCGATGGATAACCGGTTGATATTCCGGTACCCGTTGTGGAGCGCCAACGCTGAATCAGGCGATGCTAAGCCCGCGAAGCCGCCATCTGTCCCTTCGGGGGTGGGTGGAGTGGTGGAGTCGGTGGTCCAGACCTGTAGTAGGTGAGTGATGGGGTGACGCAGGAAGGTAGTCCAGCCCGGGCGGTGGTTGTCCCGGGGTAAGGGTGTGGCCCGTGGAGCAGGTAAATCCGTTCCACACGAGGGTGAGACCTGATGCCGAGCCGATTGTGGTGAAGTGGATGATCCTATGCTGTCGAGAAAAGCCTCTAGCGAGTTTCACAATGGCCCGTACCCTAAACCGACTCAGGTGGTCAGGTAGAGTATACCGAGGCGTTCGGGTGAACTATGGTTAAGGAACTCGGCAAAATGCCCCCGTAACTTCGGGAGAAGGGGGGCCATTTCCGGTGATGAGACTTGCTCTCTGAGCTGGGGGTGGCCGCAGAGACCAGCGAGAAGCGACTGTTTACTAAAAACACAGGTCCGTGCGAAGCTGTAAGGCGATGTATACGGACTGACGCCTGCCCGGTGCTGGAACGTTAAGGGGACCGGTTAGTCACATTTCGGTGTGGCGAAGCTGAGAACTTAAGCGCCAGTAAACGGCGGTGGTAACTATAACCATCCTAAGGTAGCGAAATTCCTTGTCGGGTAAGTTCCGACCTGCACGAATGGCGTAACGACTTCTTGACTGTCTCAACCATAGGCCCGGTGAAATTGCACTACGAGTAAAGATGCTCGTTTCGCGCAGCAGGACGGAAAGACCCCGGGACCTTTACTATAGCTTGATATTGGTGTTCGGTTCGGTTTGTGTAGGATAGGTGGGAGACTGTGAAGCCTGGACGCTAGTTCAGGTGGAGTCGTTGTTGAAATACCACTCTGATCGTGCTGGATGTCTAACCTGGGTCCGTGATCCGGATCGGGGACAGTGTCTGGTGGGTAGTTTAACTGGGGCGGTTGCCTCCTAAAGAGTAACGGAGGCGCCCAAAGGTTCCCTCAGCCTGGTTGGTCATCAGGTGGTGAGTGTAAGTGCACAAGGGAGCTTGACTGTGAGACTGGCAGGTCGAGCAGGTGCGAAAGCAGGGACTAGTGATCCGGCGGTGGTTTGTGGAAGCGCCGTCGCTCAACGGATAAAAGGTACCCCGGGGATAACAGGCTGATCTTCCCCAAGAGTCCGTATCGACGGGATGGTTTGGCACCTCGATGTCGGCTCGTCGCATCCTGGGGCTGGAGTTGGTCCCAAGGGTTGGGCTGTTCGCCCATTAAAGCGGTACGCGAGCTGGGTTTAGAACGTCGTGAGACAGTTCGGTCCCTATCCGCTGCGCGCGCAGGAGTCTTGAGAAGGGCTGTCCCTAGTACGAGAGGACCGGGACGGACGAACCTCTGGTGTGCCAGTTGTTCTGCCAAGGGCATGGCTGGTTGGCTACGTTCGGAAAGGATAACCGCTGAAAGCATCTAAGCGGGAAGCCTGCTTCGAGATGAGGACTCCCACCCACTTGATGGGTTAAGGCTCCCTGTAGACGACAGGGTTGATAGGCCAGATATGGAAGCCTTGTAAGAGGTGGAGTTGACTGGTACTAATAGGCCGAGGGCTTGTCCTCAGATGCTCGCGTCCACTGTGATTTTTTTTCGAATGACAACCATTAGAGTTTCGGTGGTCATGGCGAAAGGGAAACGCCCGGTTACATTCCGAACCCGGAAGCTAAGCCTTTCAGCGCCGATGGTACTGCATGGGGGACCGTGTGGGAGAGTAGGTCGCCGCCGAACAATGCCCCAATAGCTCAGTCGGCAGAGCGTCTCCATGGTAAGGAGAAGGTCAACGGTTCGATTCCGTTTTGGGGCTCCGAAGCAAGACATAGGAAAGGCTCCCGCCTGATGGTGGGGGCCTTTTTGCGTTGCCGTGTGCGGAGGCACGCCGCCCGGCTCCGGGGTGGGCCGGCCGGGCGGACACACGCCGCCCGGCCGCCTTGTCTCACTCCGGGATGCGCAGGGTCAGAATCGCCATGTCGTCGGACGGGGCGTCGGAGGCGAAGCGTTCCACGGCGCGCAGCACGCGGGCCGCGACGGCGCCGGCGGTCAGCCCCGTACAGTTGCTCAGCACCTCGGCCAGGCCGTCGTCGCCCAACATGCGGGTGCCCTCACGGCGTTCGGTGACGCCGTCCGTCACACACAGCAGGACGTCGCCCGGGTTGAGCGTGGTGTGCTGCTCGTACAGCTCCAGGTCCTCCATCACACCGAGCAGCGGCTGCGGGTCCGCGGCGGCCTCCACCCGGCCGTCCGGGGTCAGACGCAGCGGCAGCGGGTGGCCGGCGCACACCATCTTCAGCAGCGCGCCGCCACCCGGCTGCGGCCACAGCTCGCCGTACAGCAGCGTCAGGAAGCGCGAGCGGGAACCCTCGTCCAGAATGGCGGCGTTGAGCCGCTCCAGGACCGCCGGGCCGCCCAGGCCCTCACGGGCCAGCAGCCGCAGCGCGTGCCGGGCGAGACCGGTGACCGCCGCGGCCAGCGGGCCCGTGCCGCACACGTCTCCTATGGCGAAGCCGTAGGCGCCCTCGCGGATCGGGAAGACATCGTAGAAGTCGCCCCCGACCTCATTGCCCTCGCCCGCCGCGCGGTAGATGACCTCCACGTCGACGCCGTCGATCTCCGGCAGCTCCGGCGGCAGCAGACTGCGCTGCAGGGACTGGCTGGTGGCCGTGCGCTCGCTGTAGAGGCGGGCGTTGTCCAGCGCCAGTGCGGCCCGCCGGGAGAGGTCCTCGGCGAGCTCCAGGATGTCCTGGCGGAAGCGTTCGTCGGCCGGCTGGCCCAGCGCCAGCAGCCCGATGACCCGGTTGCGGGCGATCAGCGGCAGCAGTACCGTCTCGCCGCCCACCGCGGAGGCCGTCGCCAGGCTGGGCCCCGGGGTACGGGGCGCGGGCAGCCGGCCCATGGCCAGGCTGCGCAGCGAACTGCGCAGCGCGGTGTTGTGGGCGGCGTCGGCCGGGGCGGTCCAGGCACGGACGCCGAGCCGGATGTCCGGGTCCGGGGGATCGACGCGGGCCAGCAGGTCCTTGATGCCGTCGATGCGGTCCTCGTCCTCGTGCAGCACGTAGGACAGCACGGGCTCGGAGCCGGCCTCCGGGATCGTGTAGACGCCGCACCAGGTGGCCAGGGTGGGCACGATCATCTGTGCCATCAGGGCCAGCGTCTGATCGCGGTCCAGGGTGCCGGCCAGCAGCTCGGACGCCTCCACCAGGAAGGACAGCGAATTGCGGCGCAGCCGCTCCAGCTCCGTCAGGCGAGCGGATTCGACGGCCAGGGCGATGCGGTCGGCGGCGAACTGGAGACGCAGCGCCTCCTCGTTGGAGAACCGGCCCGGGGTCTCGGAGGCGACGCCCAGGGAGCCGGTGAGCCGGCCCTCGACCTTGAGGGGCACGGTGACCACGGCGTGCATGCCGGTGCCGGACAGCAGGGGCACCGCGCCGGGGGAGGCGGACAGGTCCTCGTGGACGGACGGCATCCGGGCCGAGCCGTACCGTCCGCTGCCGGCCTCCACCGGGACGCGGGCGAACCGCTGGCGGGCGGAGGGCAGCCCCGTGGAGGCGCGTACCTCCAGCTCGGTCTCGTCGTCCGTGGCCAGCAGCAGGAAGGCCGCGTCGCCGTCCAGGAGGTCGCGTGCGCGCTCCACGGTGCGCTGGAGGAGGCCGTCCAGGTCATCGGGCGGGGGAGAGCCGATGAGGGCGTCCAGCGGGTCGCTCTGCGGCCGCTCGTTGCCCTCGGGGCCCGCGGTGGTCCGTGCGGAGCCGCGGGTGGGGGTCTGCAGGATGGCGCGCTCGCGGTCGTGCACGATCAGGCAGACCGTGGAGGGCTCGCCGCGGGCGTCGCGGACCCGCAGGTGGCAGGCGTAGACCGGGACCGTACGGCCCTCGGAGTCGCGCAGCCCGTAGCTGCCCTCCCAGCGGGACAGGGACAGCGCCTCGGCGATGCCGGTGCCGGTGCCGGGCGTCTGCGGCCAGGCGGCGAGGTCGGCCAGCGGCTTGCCGATGACCTGCTCGGGCGGGTAGCCGAAAAGGGCCTGGGCGTCGGCGTTCCAGGAGGTGACGGCGTCGGCGCGGTCGACCTGAATGACGGCGACCTTGACCCGGGTCTCGGCCAGCGGCAGCGCCTCGCTGGGCAGCGGGGGCCCGGCGGAGCGGGTGCCGGCCGGGAAGGTCTGCTGTTCGAGGCGGAACCACACGCATTTGTCGGCGGTGGTGTAGTCGACGCCCCAGCGGGAGGCGAGGGCCGCGCAGAGCATGAGCCCGCGGCCGCCCTCGCTGTTCAGGTCCCGTCCCCGGCTGACGTCGCCGATCGGCAGTTCGCGTTCTGGGTGCCGGTCGATGATCTCGAAGCGGACGCCGGTGTCGTCGCGCAGGCAGCGGACCTCGGCGGCGGTCCCCGCGTGGATGACGGCGTTGGTGACCAGCTCGCTGGTCAGCACGACCGCGTCCTCGATCAGCTCCGCCAGTCCCCAGCCCTGGAGTGTGTCCCGGACGAAGCCGCGTGCCGTGGCGACGGAGCGCCCAACCGGCTCGAAGGTGGCAGCGGCTCGCGCGGTGATCACGTCACTCCCCCAAAAAGGTCTCTCGTCGCTTCCGGACGCCTCATCGACGGCCGGAAGCCAGATTACTGACGTTGACCGCCCGCGCGGGCGTCGGATCCGGTGATTTCCCCCCGACCGGGATACCGGGGTGTGCGATGCTGCCGAACTGTTATCGCCCGGTTCTTCGAGAGTGAAACACTGGGAAGGCTCGTTGAGGTAAGCCCGGGCGAAATGGTCCAACCGCAGGAGGGACACAGTGGTGTCTGAGGGAGCAGTGGCGCGCACCGGAACACGTGGGCGCGGCGGGAAGTCTCGGGGAAGCGGCACGGTCGAAGTGGACGCCGTGGCGCTGGGCCGGCTGCTCTCTGCGCTGGAGTCGATGCGGGACGGGAACTTCCGGCGGCGGCTGACCGTGGCCGGTGAGGGGCCGATGGCCGAGCTCGCCGCCGTCTACAACGAGGTCGCGGACCGTAATCTGCATCTCACCGGGCAGTTGTCGCGGGTACGCCGGGTCGTGGGCCGTGAGGGAAAACTCACGGAACGGATGGAGAGCGGGGTCAGCGACGGCGCCTGGGCCAAGGCGATCGACGACGCCAACGAGCTGGTGGACGATCTCGCGCGGCCGATGGCCGAGGTGGGGCGCGTCCTGTCGGCGGTCGCCGTCGGTGACCTGGACCAGCGCATGGAGCTGCGGGCCCCGGGCGGCAACGGCTCGGCGCGTCCGCTGCGCGGCGAGTTCCTGAAGGTGGGGCGCACCGTCAACGCCCTCGTGGATCAGCTGTCGGAGTTCACCGACGAGGTGACCCGGGTGGCCAGCCAGGTGGGCACCGAGGGCAAGCTGGGCGGTCAGGCGCATGTGCCGGGGGTCGCCGGCACCTGGAAGGACCTGACGGACTCGGTCAACCAGATGGTGCTGCGGCTGACCGCGCAGGTGCGGGACATCTCCACGGTCACCAAGGCGGTGGCGGACGGCGATCTGTCGCAGAAGGTCACCGTCCATGTCGAAGGGGAGATGCAGGAGCTGAAGAACACCGTGAACTCCATGGTGGATCAGCTCTCCTCCTTCCAGTCCGAGGTGACGCGGGTGGCCCGCGAGGTGGGCACCGAGGGCCAGCTCGGCGGCCAGGCACGGGTGGAGGGCGTGGCCGGTGTCTGGAAGGACCTGACCGACAACGTCAACACGATGGCCACCAACCTCACGGCCCAGGTGCGGGACATCGCCCGGGTGACGACGGCGGTGGCCAACGGTGACCTGTCGCAGACGATCCGGGTCAGCGCGCGCGGCGAGGTGGCGCAGCTGGCCCGCACCGTCACCGAGATGAACGGCACGCTGCGCAACTTCGCGGACGAGGTGACGCGGGCGGCCTCGGAGATCGGTACGGAGGGCCGCCTCGACGCGCAGGCCCGGGTGCACGGGGTGGCCGGTACGTGGAAGGAGCTGACCGACACGGTCAACGACGCCTTCCGGAATCTGACGGCGCAGGTGCGCGACATCGCCGAGGTGACGACCTCGGTGGCCAACGGTGACCTGTCGAAGAAGGTGACCGTGGATGTCTCCGGCGAGATGCTGGAGCTGAAGACCACGGTGAACACGATGGTGGACCAGCTGTCGTCGTTCCAGTCCGAGGTGACCCGGGTGGCCCGGGAGATCGGCCACGAGGGCGCGCTGGGCGGCCAGGCGTCCGTGCTGGGTGTGGCCGGGGAGTGGCGGGACCTGACCGACTCGGTCAATACGGCGTTCCGCAACCTCACCGCGCAGGTGCGGGACATCTCCACGGTGACCAAGGCAGTGGCGGACGGTGATCTGTCGCAGAAGGTCACGGTCGATGTCTCGGGCGAGATGGCCGAGCTGAAGAACACCGTGAACACCATGGTGGACCAGCTGTCCTCGTTCGCCGAGCAGGTCACGCGGGTGGCCACCGAGGTGGGCATCGAGGGCCGGCTGGGCGGCCAGGCGCGGGTGGACGGCGTCTCGGGCACCTGGCGGCAGCTGACGGACTCCGTCAACGACATGGCGACGAATCTGACCGATCAGGTGCGGGGCATCGCGCAGGTCACGATGGCGGTGGCCGGGGGCGACCTGTCGCGGAAGATCACCGTGGACGCCCGCGGCGAGATCCTCGAACTGAAGAACAGCATGAACACGATGGTGGACCAGCTGTCGATGTTCGCGGCCCAGGTGACCAGGGTGGCCCGTGAGGTGGGGACGGAGGGCCGCCTGGGCGGGCAGGCGATGGTCGCCGGGGTCGGCGGCGTGTGGCGGGACCTGACCGACTCGGTCAATGACATGGCCACCAACCTGACCAGCCAGGTGCGGGGCATCTCGGAGGTCGCCACGGCGGTGGCCCGGGGTGATCTGTCGCGGAAGATCACCGTCGACGCGCAGGGCGAGATCCTTGAGCTCAAGGACACCCTGAACCAGATGGTGGACCAGCTCTCGTCCTTCGCCGACCAGGTGACACGCGTCGCCCAGGAAGTGGGTACGGAGGGCCGCCTGGGCGGTCAGGCCCGGGTGGACGGGGTCTCCGGCACCTGGAAGGACCTCACCCGGTCCGTCAACAGCATGGCGAACAACCTGACCGATCAGGTGCGGGGCATCGCCGAGGTGATGAAGGCGGTGGCGGACGGCGATCTGACCAAGAAGATCACGGTGGACGCCCGGGGCGAGATCCTGGAGCTGGTCACCACGGTCAACACGATGGTCGACCAGCTGTCCTCCTTCGCCGACCAGGTGAGCGGCGTGGCCCGCGAGGTGGGTACGGAGGGGCAGCTCGGCGGCCAGGCGCGGGTGCGCGGGGTGTCGGGCACCTGGAAGGACCTCACCGACAACGTCAACGTGATGGCCAGCAACCTGACCATGCAGGTGCGCGGCATCTCCGACGTGGCCACGGCGGTGGCCAACGGTGATCTGTCGAAGAAGGTGACGATCGAGGCCAGCGGCGAGGTGGCGCAGCTCGCCGACACCGTCAACAAGATGGTGACGACGCTGTCGTCGTTCGCGGACGAGGTCACGCGGGTGGCGCGCGAGGTGGGCACCGAGGGGCAGCTGGGCGGCCAGGCCAGCGTGCCGGGGGTGTCGGGGACCTGGCGGGACCTGACCGAGTCGGTGAACCAGATGGCCACCAATCTGACGCTCCAGGTGCGCAACATCGCGGATGTGACCACCGCGATCGCGCGCGGCGATCTGACGAAGAAGATCGACATCAACGCCCAGGGCGAGATCCTGGAGCTGAAGAGCACGATCAACACGATGGTCGATCAGCTGTCGATGTTCGCGGATCAGGTGATCCGGGTGGCCCGTGAGGTGGGCACGGACGGACAGCTGGGCGGGCAGGCGGTGGTGCGTGATGTGGCCGGGTCCTGGAAGGACCTGACGGACTCCGTCAACGAGATGGCGGGGAACCTGACCCAGCAGGTGCGCACGATCGCCCGGGTGGCGACGGCGGTGACCCGCGGGGATCACACGGTGCGGATCGAGACCGACGCGGAGGGCGAGATCCTCGCGCTCCAGGAGAGCGTCAACACGATGATCACCAACCTGCGGGACACCACCAAGGCGAACGACGAGCAGAACTGGCTCAAGAGCAATCTGGCCAGGATCTCGGCGCTGATGCAGGGCCGTCGCGATCTGAAGGACGTGGCGGGGCTGATCATGAGCGAGCTGGCGCCCGCGGTCTCCGCGCAGCACGGCGCGTTCTTCCTGTCGATGCCCGCCGACGCGGAGTCGCCGGTGGTGGCGGGGCCCGATGACGGGGACGGGTTCGAGCTGCGGCTGATCGGCTCGTACGGTTACGCGGCGGGGGCGCATCCGACCTCGTTCCGGCCGGGTGACTCGCTCATCGGCACGGCCGCGGCCGAGCGCCGGACGATCATGTTCGGGCCGACGCCCGAGGGCTATCTGGCGATCTCCTCCGGTCTGGGGCAGGCCCCGCCGGCGCAGGTGATCGTGCTGCCGGTGGTGTTCGAGGACCGGGTGCTCGGTGTGCTGGAGCTGGCGACGTTCGGTGAGTTCACCGTCATCGAACGGGACTTCCTCAACCAGATGGCGGAGATGATCGCCGGCAGCGTCAACACGATCAGCGTCAACACGCGGACCAAGATGCTGCTGGACCAGACGCAGGAGACCGCGGACAAACTGCGGGTGACCCGCAACGAGCTGGAGGAGCAGCAGCGGGCGCTCAAGAACTCCAACGAGGAGCTCGTCCTCAAGGCGGATCAGCTGGCGCGCACCAACCGCGACATCGAGGTGAAGAACTCGGAGATCGAGGACGCCCGGCAGGTCCTGGAGGAGCGGGCCGAGCAGCTGGCGCTGTCGATGAAGTACAAGTCGGAGTTCCTGGCGAACATGTCGCACGAGCTGCGCACGCCGCTGAACTCGCTGCTCATCCTGGCGAAGCTGCTGGCGGACAACGCCGAGGGCAATCTCTCGCGCAAGCAGGTGGAGTTCGCCGAGACGATCCACGGGGCGGGTTCGGACCTGCTGCAGCTGATCAACGACATCCTGGACCTGTCGAAGGTCGAGGCGGGCAAGATGGACGTCTCGCCTGCCAGGATCGCGCTGGTGCAGCTGGTGGACTACGTGGAGGCGTCCTTCCGGCCGCTGACGGCGGAGAAGAACCTGGAGCTGTCGGTGCGGGTCTCGCCCGAGCTGCCGGCCACGCTGCACACCGATGAGCAGCGGCTGCTGCAGGTGCTGCGGAACCTGCTGTCGAACGCGGTGAAGTTCACCGACACGGGTTCGGTGGAGCTGGTGATCCGGGCGGCCGGCGCCGAGGCGCCGTACGAGATCCGGGAGCAGATGCTGGCGAACGGGTCGATCGAGAACGGGGACGCGCCGCTGGTGGCGTTCTCGGTCTCGGACACCGGGATCGGGATCGCGGCGAGCAAGATGCGGGTGATCTTCGAGGCGTTCAAGCAGGCGGACGGCACGACCAGCCGCAAGTACGGGGGTACGGGACTGGGGCTGTCGATCAGCCGGGAGATCGCGCGGCTGCTGGGCGGTGAGATCCACGCGGCGAGCGAGCCGGGGCGCGGATCGACGTTCACGCTGTTCCTGCCGCTGCACCCCACCGAGCTGCCGCCGCCCGGATACCGGCAGCTGACGGAGGGAGCCGCCCCGGTGCTGGACAGCGCGCAGACCCGGGAGGCGATCGCGCGCAAGGCGGCCGAGCGCCGGGCCCTGGAGGCGGCGCGCCTGCCCGAGCCGGACGCCGGGGCGTCCGGTGCCGTACGGAACGGGGAGGGCCCCGTACCGGAGGCCGACTCCGCGCCCGCCGCGCCGCCGGCGCTGCCGCGGGCGCGGGAGAGTGAGGACCACGCGCAGAACGGGTCCGGGAACCGTACGGCGGCGTCCTCCGCGGCCGAGCGGGCCGCGGCCACCATGACGCGGCGCTTCCGGGAGCCGGAGGTGCCGTCCGGCGGTGGGGAGCGCGAGGCGGAGCGGGGCCGGGAGGCGGTCCGCAGGCGGCGGGAGTTCCACGACTTCCGGGGCCGCAAGGTGCTGATCGTCGACGACGACGTGCGCAATGTGTTCGCGCTGACCAGCGTGCTGGAGCAGCACGGACTCTCGGTGCTCTACGCGGAGAACGGGCGGGAGGGCATCGAGGTCCTGGAGTCCAACGAGGACGTGGTGCTCGTGCTGATGGACATCATGATGCCGGAGATGGACGGGTACGCGACGACGGCGGCGATCCGCCGGATGCCGCAGTTCGCCGGGCTGCCGATCATCGCGCTCACCGCGAAGGCGATGCAGGGCGACCGGGAGAAGAGCATCGAGTCGGGCGCCTCGGACTATGTGACCAAGCCGGTGGACACCGATCATCTGGTGGCCGTGATGGAGGAGTGGATCGAGAGGAAGTGACCTTTCCCACGGCCGGTGTTGACGGAACCATCCAGGGGTTGCGGGCGTTGACGGTGTGCGGTTCACTCTGTTCGCCGCTCCCGTGCGCACATGGTATGGTGACGCAGCGCAATGCGCTGATCACCGGGCGCCGTGCGCGGTCGGTTGCTGAACGGCGGGCAGGGTAATCGCCCGTGGAGCGGGGAGCTGGCCGAAAGTGATTTCGGCTTCCCGTGACGAAGCGGGGCCCACCGTAGGCCGCCACCCCCTGGGCTGGTGACCGGGATCGCTGGCGGTCCCGCGCGCGTGGGTGCCAACATGTCCGGCACAGGAGTGGGCGGCGTGCACAACAGCCGTCCTGGACAGCGGCGCGCCACGGCGACGCCGCAAGGGGCGAGGAGGACGGGCCATGGTGCAGAAGGCCAAGATCCTCCTGGTCGATGACCGACCCGAGAATCTGCTGGCGCTGGAGGCGATCCTCTCCGCGCTCGATCAGACACTGGTCCGGGCATCGTCAGGGGAGGAAGCGCTCAAAGCGCTGCTCACAGACGATTTCGCGGTGATCCTGCTGGACGTCCAGATGCCGGGGATGGACGGCTTCGAGACCGCCGCGCACATCAAGCGGCGGGAGCGCACCCGGGACATCCCCATCATCTTCCTCACCGCGATCAATCACGGCCCGCACCACACCTTCCGCGGCTACGCGGCGGGCGCGGTGGACTACATCTCCAAGCCCTTCGACCCGTGGGTGCTGCGGGCGAAGGTCTCGGTGTTCGTCGAGCTGCACATGAAGAACGTGCAGCTGCGGGAGCAGGCGGCGCTGCTGCGCCGCGAACTGGAGGGCGGCACCTCGCCCGCCGACACCGAGCGCGGCCCCGGCGGTCTGCTGCCGGAGCTGTCGGCGCGGCTGGCGGCCGTCGAGGAGCAGGCCGAGGCACTGTCCAAGGAGCTGGCCGAATCGGGCGGCTCGGCGGCGGTGTCCACGGCGGCGCATCTGGAGCGGAAGCTGTCCGGGCTGCGCAGGGCGCTGGACGCCCTGGAGCCGGGGTCGGGCGACACGGGCCAGGCGGACGAGTCGCCGTAGTGAGAGACAGGGGCCGGGCCCGGTGGCGGAGCGTGCGACGTGCCGGGCCCGTTCCGGCTGTGGACAGCCGGCGGCGGCCGCCCGCCGTGGCGGCGGCCCGGGTGCCCTCGCGCTTGCGCGGCGCCCGCTGCGACCCGTTCGGCGCCGGCCCGGTGGCGGCGCCCGGGAGCGGTGTCCGTGCTCCGGCGCGAAGTCCCCGGTAATCTGCCCCTCATGGCTTCAGGTACGTCCGGCAGGAGTTCCCACAGCGCAGGCGCCGGGCGCAGCGGCGGGGGAGCCAGGAAGACGGCGCCCGCCCGGAGAGCGCCCGCGAAGAAGGCGGCGGCCCGCAAGCCGCCGGCCAAGAAGAAGGCCGCGCCCAAACGCAACATCGTGGTCCGGGTCGCCCGCCGGCTGTGGCTGGGCGTCGCGCACTCGGTGGGTGCCATGATGCGCGGCATACGGAGCGGCACCAAAGGGCTGGACCCCGATCTGCGGCAGGACGGGCTCGCCCTGCTGCTGCTCGGTCTCGCGCTGATCGTGATGGCCGGCACCTGGGCCAATCTCCAGGGCCCGGTCGGCGATCTGATCACCCTGGTCATCACCGGAGCGCTGGGCCGCCTGGATCTGGTCTTCCCGCTGCTGCTCGGCTTCATGGCGGTGCGTCTGTTCGCGCACCCCGAGAAACGCGAGGCGAACGGCCGGATCGTGGTCGGGCTGACCGCGCTGGTGATCGGGGTGCTCGGCCTGGTGCACGTCGCCACCGGCGCGCCCGGCCGCAGCGACGGTGCCCAGGCGCTGCGCGACGCGGGCGGCTACATCGGCTGGGCGGCCTCCCGCCCGCTGATCCTGACGCTCGGTGAGATGCTGGCCGTGGCGCTGCTGGTGCTGCTGACGGTCTTCGGACTGCTGGTGGTGACCGCCACCCCGGTCAACGCCATCCCGCGCCGTGTGCGGCAGGCCGCCGTCCGGCTACGGGTCTACGCCGAGGAGGACGACGGGGATCCGTACGCCTCCGCCGCCCCGTACGGCGGCACCGAGCGTCCGGTGCGCCCGCGCCGGCCGCGCCGTGGCGAGGGCGCCGAGCCGGGCGAGGACGCCGAGGGCCTCGAGCAGGAGGCGCTGGAGCGCCGCCGGGCGCCGCGCGGCCGCAAGGGGACGCGTGAGCGGGACGGTGACCCCATCGACGTGGCCGCGGCGACCGCCGCCGCCCTGGACGGCGCCGTGCTGCACGGGGTGCAGCCCTCGCCGCTGGTCGCCGATCTCAGCAGCCGGGTGTCCACCGGCCGCTCCCGTACCGCCTCCGCCGCCGACAGCGGGGCCGCCGCGCCGCCCGCGCAGCGCGGTGCGAGCGGCGGTGTGCCCGACCTGACCAAGGCCGCCCCCGAGCCGGTGGAGTCGCTGCCGCGGCGCGCCGAACAGCTCCAGCTGTCGGGGGACATCACCTACGCGCTGCCCTCCCTGGACCTGCTGGAGCGCGGCGGCCCCGGACGGACCCGCAGCGCCGCCAACGACGCGGTGGTGGAGTCGCTGACCACGGTGTTCACCGAGTTCAAGGTGGACGCGGCGGTCACCGGTTTCACCCGGGGGCCGACCGTCACCCGGTACGAGGTGGAGCTGGGCCCGGCGGTCAAGGTGGAGAAGATCACCGCCCTGACCAAGAACATCGCCTACGCGGTGGCCAGTCCCGATGTGCGGATCATCAGCCCGATCCCCGGCAAGTCGGCGGTCGGTATCGAGATCCCCAACAGCGACCGGGAGATGGTCAACCTCGGGGACGTGCTGCGCACCGCCGACTCGGTGGGGGACACCCATCCGCTGCTGGTCGGGCTCGGCAAGGACGTCGAGGGCGGCTATGTGGCGGCGAACCTGGCGAAGATGCCGCACCTGCTGGTGGCCGGTGCCACCGGATCCGGCAAGTCCTCGTGCATCAACTGCCTCATCACCTCGATCATGCTGCGCGCCACCCCGGAGGAGGTCCGGCTGGTGCTGGTGGACCCCAAGCGGGTGGAGCTGACGGCGTACGAGGGCATTCCGCACCTGATCACCCCGATCATCACCAACCCCAAGCGGGCCGCCGAGGCGCTCCAGTGGGTGGTGCGCGAAATGGACCTGCGCTACGACGACCTGGCCGCGTACGGTTTCCGGCACATCGACGACTTCAACGCGGCGGTGCGGGCGGGCAAGGTCACCGCGCCGCCCGGCAGCGAGCGCGAGCCGGCCCCGTACCCGTATCTGCTGGTGATCGTCGACGAGCTGGCGGATCTGATGATGGTGGCGCCGCGGGACGTGGAGGACGCGATCGTCCGCATCACGCAGCTGGCGCGGGCCGCGGGGATCCATCTGGTGCTCGCCACCCAGCGGCCCAGCGTGGACGTGGTGACCGGGCTGATCAAGGCGAATGTGCCCTCGCGGCTGGCGTTCGCGACATCGTCGCTCGCCGACAGCCGGGTGATCCTGGACCAGGCGGGCGCGGAGAAGCTGATCGGCAAGGGCGACGGGCTCTTCCTGCCGATGGGCGACAGCAAGGCCACCCGCATGCAGGGCGCCTTCATCACCGAGGCCGAGGTCGCCGCCGTGGTGCGGCACTGCAAGGAGCAGATGGACCCGGTCTTCCGGGACGACGTCACGGTCGCCGGCGGCGGGCGCAAGAAGGAGATCGACGAGGAGATCGGCGACGATCTGGATCTGCTGTGCCAGGCGGCCGAGCTGGTGGTGACCACCCAGTTCGGTTCGACGTCGATGCTCCAGCGCAAGCTGCGGGTGGGCTTCGCCAAGGCCGGGCGGCTGATGGACCTGATGGAGTCGCGGGGCGTGGTGGGGCCGAGCGAGGGATCCAAGGCGCGGGACGTGCTGGTGAAGCCGGACGAACTGCCGGGGGTGCTGGCGGTGATCCGGGGTGAACCTCACCCGTAAGGAGTAATCCGGTGCGCCGTGTGCGGCCGGGAGGGGGCGCGGGCGGGACCATTCGGTTGGCGGACAAAGTTCACCGGCCCGCTTGCCCGTTCCTTCGGCGTCCCCCCTAGACTTGTCCGCACAGCACGCGGTATCACGCTCGAAAGGCCCGCCCGTGTCCAACGGCAATTCCCCCGCCAAGGACCGGCCTTCCGTCGGTCGCACCCTTCAGCAGGCCCGGATCGATGCGCGCCTGACCGTGGATGAGGTCAGTTCCGCCACTCGGGTACGGGCTCCGATCATTCATGCCATCGAGGCGGACGATTTCTCCCGCAGCGGCGGTGACGTCTACGCGCGCGGGCACATCCGGATGGTCGCGCGCGCGGTCGGGCTCGACCCGGCCGAGGTGATCGCGCTGTACGCGGATCAGGAGGGCGCCGCGCCGCCGCCGTCGCCCGCCGCGCCCGTCTTCGAGGCGGAGCGCATCCGGCCCGAGCCCCGGCGCCCCAACTGGACGGCCGCGATGGTCGCCGCGATCGTCGCGGTGATCGCCTTCGTGGGCTTCAGCTTCCTTTCCGGCGGCGGCACCCCGGCCGGTTCGGTGGCCAAGGACAGCCCTTCGCCCTCACCCACCGCCGAGGGCGGCCCGGAGGGCGTGGACAAGGAGAGCGAGCCGCTGCCGCCCGCCGACCCGGAGCCCGACCCGTCGGACGAGGCGGTGGCCGGGGTGCCGGCCGACAAGGTCACGGTGATGGCCACGGTGGAGGGCGGATCGAGCTGGATCTCCGCCAAGGACAGCAGTGGCCGACTTCTGTTCGAAGGAGTGCTGAGCGACGGCGACTCCCAGACCTTCGTGGACGACGAGCAGATCGATCTGGTGCTGGGCAACGCCGGCGCGGTGCAGCTGCATGTCAACGGGAAGCCCCTGGACAGCGTGGGCGACTCGGGTCAGGTGCAGCGGCTGACGTACACCAAGGGCGACCCCGAAGAAGGCTGAGCGGCGCCCGGCAGAGCCGCCGCACGGTCGCACGACCGTGCGTGCGGGCTCTGTTGCCGGGCCGGGGGCGGGCGGGCCGGTGGGGACGAAGTAGGCTGAGCCCATGTCCGATCGCCGTACCGTTGCCCTGGTCACCCTTGGATGCGCCCGTAATGAGGTGGATTCGGAAGAGCTGGCGGGGCGGCTGGCCGCAGACGGCTGGGATCTGGTCGATGATGCGGCGGACGCCGACGTCGCCGTGGTCAACACCTGCGGCTTCGTCGAGGCCGCCAAGAAGGACTCGGTCGACGCGCTGCTGGAGGCCGGCGACCTGAAGGCGGCGGCCGGTGAGGGCCGGGGCCGCACCCAGGCGGTGGTGGCGGTCGGCTGTATGGCCGAGCGGTACGGCAAGGAACTGGCCGAGGCCCTGCCGGAGGCGGACGGCGTGCTCGGCTTCGACGACTACGCGGACATCTCCGAGCGGCTCGGCAGCATCCTGTCCGGCGGCGGCCACGTGCCGCACACCCCGCGCGACCGGCGCAAGCTGCTGCCGATCAGCCCCGTGGAGCGGCAGGGCGCCGAGGTGGCGCTGCCCGGGCACGGGGAGAGCGTTCCGGCGGACCTGCCGGCCGGTCTGGCGCCGGCCTCCGGGCCGCGGGCGCCGCTGCGGCGCCGGCTGGGCGACGGTCCGGTGGCGTCGGTGAAGCTGGCCTCCGGCTGCGACCGGCGCTGCTCGTTCTGCGCGATCCCGTCCTTCCGGGGCTCGTTCATCTCCCGGCGGCCCTCCGACGTGCTGGGAGAGGCGCGCTGGCTGGCCGAGCAGGGCGTCAAGGAGATCATGCTGGTCTCCGAGAACAACACCTCCTACGGCAAGGACCTCGGCGACATCCGGCTGCTGGAGACCCTGCTGCCCGAACTCGCCGCCGTCGACGGCCTGGAGCGGATCCGGGTCAGCTACCTGCAGCCCGCCGAGATGCGCCCCGGACTGATCGACGTGCTGACCGGCACCGAGAAGGTCGCCCCCTACTTCGATCTCTCCTTCCAGCACTCGGCGCCCGCGGTGCTGCGCGCCATGCGGCGGTTCGGGGACACCGACCGCTTCCTCGAACTGCTCGCCACCATCCGGGGCAAGGCACCGCTGGCCGGGGTGCGCTCCAACTTCATCGTCGGTTTCCCCGGTGAGACCGAGGCCGACGTGGCGGAACTGGAGCGCTTCCTGATCGGCGCCGACCTGGACGCGATCGGTGTCTTCGGATACTCGGACGAGGACGGCACCGAGGCGGCCTCCTACGAGCGGAAGAACGCTCCGGAGGTGATCGCCGAGCGGCTGGAGCGGATCACCCAGCTGGCGGAACAGCTGACCGCGCAGCGCGCCGAGGACCGGATCGGTGAGCCGGCCCGGGTACTGATCGAGTCCGTCGCGGCCGAGGACGGCGCCGAGGACGGGGTCGTCGCGGTGGGCCGCGCCGCCCACCAGGCGCCCGAGACCGACGGCCAGATGCTGATCACCGGCTCCCCGGACGCCCCGGTGCCGGGCGTCGGGGAGTTCATCGACACCGAGATCACCGGCGCCGAGGGAGTGGACCTGTTCGCCGCACCGCGCCCGGCCACCGTCCCCGTACCCGCCGGGGCCGACAGATGAGCGATGTGCCGGCCGCGGCGGCCGGGAAGGGACGGCCGGCCGGCGGGCGGGCCGCGGCGGCCGCGGCCGGGCCCGGACTGTGGAACATCGCCAATGTGCTGACCATGATCCGGCTGCTGCTGGTGCCCGGCTTCGTGCTGCTGATGCTCGCCGACGGGGGCCACGACCCGGTCTGGCGCGCCTGGGCGTGGGCCGCGTTCACCATCGCCATGATCACCGACCTCTTCGACGGAGAGCTGGCCAGGCGCTACAACCTGGTCACCGACTTCGGCAAGATCGCCGACCCCATCGCGGACAAGGCGATCATGGGCGCGGCGCTGATCTGTCTGTCGCTGCTGGCCGAGCTGCCCTGGTGGGTGACCGCGGTGATCCTCGCCCGCGAGCTGGGCATCACCGCACTGCGCTTCTGGGTCATCCGGCACGGGGTGATCCCAGCCAGCCGGGGAGGCAAGGTGAAGACCCTCGCCCAGGGCGTCGCGGTCGGCATGTACATCCTGGTGCTGCCAGGACTGCTGGCCACCGCCCGCTGGTGGGTGATGGCGGCGGCGGTGGTGCTCACGGTGGGCACCGCTCTCGACTACATACGGCAGGCGATCGTGCTGCGCCGGGCCGGACTGGCGCGCGAGCGCGGTGGGCGGCGTACGGCGGAGCGGGAGGAGAGCGAACGGTGAGTGACGGCGGCACGGCGGACAACCCCGCGGCCCAGGTACTGACCCTGCTGGCCGCGCGCGGACAGACTCTCGCGGTGGCCGAATCCCTCACCGGCGGCCTGGTGGCCGCGGCGCTCACGGACATCCCCGGGGCCTCCCGGGTCTTCCGGGGCTCGGTCACCGCGTACGCCACCGATGTGAAGCACGGGACGCTCGGCGTGGACGCCGCGCTCCTCGCGGAGCGCGGCGCGGTCGACGCCGAGGTCGCCGGACAGCTGGCCACCGGGGTGCGCGAGCGGCTCGGCGCCGACTGGGGCGTGGCCACCACCGGGGTGGCCGGTCCCGACCCGCAGGACTGTCAGCCGGTGGGCACCGTCTACGTAGCGGTTTCGCCCCCCGGATCCGGGGGAGTCGTCGCTCAGCGGATTCAGCTCAGTGGGGACCGGGCCGCGATCCGGGCCGGGAGCGTACGGGCGGTGCTCGCTCTGCTGCGCGAAGAACTCGTCCAAACCGCCCGAGCGGCGGGTCGAAACACGGAACAGAACGGAGAGGATGGATGTTTGCAGCCCTGAGTGAACAAGACATCGCTCCCCGCACGGGTGGAGTCCGAGGCGGTACGGTGGGGCATGAAGCAAGCGAGGCCAACGGTCCGAGGAGGGAGCCACCGATGATCCTGCTCCGTCGCCTACTGGGTGACGTGCTGCGTCGGCAGCGCCAACGACAGGGCCGCACTCTGCGCGAAGTGTCCTCGTCAGCCCGGGTCTCGCTCGGTTACCTCTCCGAGGTGGAGCGCGGGCAGAAGGAAGCGTCCTCGGAGCTGCTGGCCGCCATCTGCGACGCTCTTGAGCTGCGGATGTCGGAACTGATGCGCGAGGTCAGCGATGAGCTGGCACTCGCCGAGCTGGCCGCGTCCGCCGCGAGCGACGCGGTGCCGGCCCCGATGCGCCCGATGCTCAACCCGGTCCGCGTGACCTCGGTCACGCACCGTCCGGACGAGCATGTGACGATCAAGGCGTCGGCCGAGGCCGTGGACGTCGTAGCGGCCTGAGCACACAGGCACCACACCGCCGGGGAGAGCCGTCAGGGCCCTTCCCGGTCGGTCTTTCCGGAGCACTCCTCCGGCCGGCTCAACCGCGTAGCCGCAATCCGCGCGGGGTGGCGTGGAAGCCCGCCTCCTCCAGCAGCCGCACCCAGGTGGGGTCCGACAGCACGGCCGTGCCGTTGACCCGTTCCACCGTGATGGTGCCCAGCGCGCCGTGCCCGGCCGCTGCCGCCAGCGCCCCGGCCGCCGCCCGCAGGGCCTCCGTATCGTCCGCGTCCCGCCAGGCGAGCAGGGAGCGGCCGCCGCGCTCCAGATAGCACACCAGGGCGCCGTCGACGAGGACGACCAGGGCGCCCGCCTTGCGGCCCGGCTTGTGGCCGGCGTCCTGCGGGGGCTCCGGCCACGGCAGCGCGGCGCCGTAGGCGTTGGCCGGGTCGGCCGCGGCCAGCACCACCGCCTTGCCCGCCGTCCCGGGGCCCGGGTGCTCCCCGGAGGTGGCGATCGCCCGCAGCCGGTCCACCGCCCCCTCCATCGCGAACTGGGCGGCGCCCAGGCCCTCCACCACGTAGCCGCGCCGCGCCTGCCCGCTCTCCTCGAACACCGACAGCACCCGGTAGGCCGCTGCGAAGCCGCCCGTCACCCCTTCGGCGGACACCGCGCCCCGGGTCACCACCCCGTGCCGGTCGAGCAGCGTACGGGCCAGGGCGTGCGCGCGGACCGTCGGATCGCTCTCCCGGGGCGGCAGCAGCGACCAGCGGCCCGCCACGGTGGGTGGTCCGCCGCGGGAGGCCGGCGGTCTGCGGCCGGGGCCGGCCGCCACCGCCAGGGAGCCGTACCGGCCACGCGGGGTGCTGCGCCGGGCCCGGTGGGCGGTGGACCCCGCCGTGCGCCCCGAACCCAGCAGTGACCGCAGCGGGGCCAGCGAGTCATTGGTCAGCCGCCCGGACCAGGCCAGCTCCCACACGGCCTCGGCCAGCGCGGGTTCCGGTGTGTCGGGCCACTCCTGGTGGACCCGGTCGGCGATCTGCCGGAAGAACAGCCCGTAGCCGCCCTCCAGGGCCGACAGCACCGCCTGGTGAATCGGGGTCAGCTCCAGCGGGTGCGCGGGAGGCAGCAGCAGCGGGGCGCTGTCGGCCGGGTACAGCGCCACCCAGCCGTCCTTGCCGGGCAGCGCCCCGGCGCCCGCCCAGACCACCTCGCCGGAGGTGGTCAGCTCGTCGAGCAGCTGCGGGCCGTACCCGGGCACCCGGGAGGGAAGCACCAGCCGTTCCAGGGCGGAGGCGGGCACCGGCGCGCCCTGCAGCTGTTCCACGGCGCGCAGCAGTCCGTCGATGCCGCGCAGTCCGCCCCCGCCGCCCGACGGGTCGCCGACGTGCTGCCAGCGCGGCAGGAAGGCGGCCAGCGCGGTCGGCGGCACCGGCTCCAGCTCCTGGCGCAGCACCGCCAGCGAGCGGCGCCGCAGCCGGCGCAGCACCGTCGCGTCGCACCACTCCTGGCCCCGCCCCTGGGGGTGGAACTCGCCCTGGACCAGCCGCCCCTCGGCCGCCAGCCGGTGCAGCGCGCCGTCGGCGACGGCGGTGCCCAGCCCGAACCGTTCGGCGGCGTGCGCGGAGGTGAAGGGGCCGTGGGTACGGGCGTGGCGGGCCAGCAGGTCACCCAGCGGATCGCGCACCGGCTCGGTGAACGCCTCGGGCACCCCCACCGGGAGGGCCGCCCCCAGGGCGTCCCGCAGCCGTCCGGCGTCCTCGACGGCCGCCCAGTGCTCGCGGCCGCCGATGCGTACCCGCAGGGCGCGGCGGGCGTGCTCCAACTGCTCGGCCCAGTGCGCTTCCGCGCCGCGTTCGGTCAGCTCGGCGTCGGTCAGCGGGCCCAGGACGCGCAGTGCGTCGGCGACGGCCTCGGCGTCCTTCAGCCGCCGTTCCGGGGTCAGCCAGCGCAGTTCGCGCTCCAGTTCCGCCAGGACGCCGGGGTCGATCAGCTCGCGCAGCTCCGCCTTGCCGAGCAGTTCGGACAGCAGCCGGGAGTCCAGCGAGAGGGCGGCGGCGCGGCGTTCGGCCAGCGGCGAGTCGCCCTCGTACAGGTACTGCGCCACGTACCCGAACAGCAGGGAGCGGGCGAAGGGCGAGGGTTCGCGGGTGGTGACCTCCACCAGGCGGACCCGGCGGCCGGCGATGTCGCGCATCAGCTCGGCGAGCCCCGGGACGTCGAAGACGTCCTGCAGGCATTCGCGCACGGCCTCCAGGACGATCGGGAACGAGCCGAACTCGCTGGCGACCGAGAGCAGATGGGCGGCGCGCTGGCGCTGCTGCCACAGCGGGGTACGGCGGCCGGGGTCGCGGCGCGGCAGCAGCAGGGCGCGGGCCGCGCACTCGCGGAACCGGGCGGCGAACAGCGCGGAGCCACCGACCTGTTCGGTGACGAGGTCATCGACCTCGCCCGCCTCGAAGAGCACATCGGCGGCGGTGACCGGGGGCTGTCCGTCGTCCGCCGCGTACCGCGCGGGGTCGAGACCGGTGTCGGGGGTGGCGCCGTCCGGGTCGAAGCCCAGCAGATCGATGTCGGGAAGCCGCAGCACGATGCCGTCGTCCGCGTGCAGCACCTGGGCGTCCACGCCGAAGCGTTCGGTGAGCCGGGCGCCGAGAGCGAGGGCCCAGGGGGCGTGCACCTGCGCGCCGAAGGGGGAGTGCACCACCACCCGCCAGTCGCCCAGTTCGTCGCGGAACCGCTCCACCACGATGGTGCGGTCGTCGGGGACGTGCCCGCACGCCCGGCGCTGCTCGTCCAGGTAGCCGAGGACGTTGTCCACCGCCCAGGTGTCCAGGCCGGCCGCGGTCAGCCGTTCCCTGGCCGCGGCGGGCTCCAGGGCGCCGACCTCGCGCAGGAACGCGCCGAGGGCGCGGCCGAGCTCCAGCGGGCGGCCCAGCTGGTCGCCCTTCCAGAACGGCAGCCGGCCCGGCACCCCGGGTGCCGGGGTGACCAGCACCCGGTCCCGGGTGATGTCCTCGATCCGCCAGGAGGTGGTGCCGAGGGTGAAGACGTCGCCGACCCGCGACTCGTACACCATCTCCTCGTCCAGCTCCCCGACCCGGCCGCCGCCCTTGCGCGGGTCGGAGCCGGCCAGGAACACCCCGAACAGGCCGCGGTCGGGGATGGTGCCGCCGGAGGTCACGGCCAGCCGCTGGGCGCCGGGGCGGCCGGTGACCGTGTGCGCCACCCGGTCCCACACCAGGCGGGGCCGCAGCTCGGCGAAGGCGTCCGAGGGGTAGCGGCCGGCGAGCATGTCGAGGACCGAGTGGAAGGCCGATTCGGGCAGGGCGGCGAACGGGGCGGCGCCGCGGACCAGCGCGAGCAGTTCGTCCACGTCCCAGGTGTCCAGGGCGGTCATCGCGACCAGTTGCTGGGCCAGGACGTCGAGCGGGTTGGCCGGGACGCGCAGGGCCTCGATGGCACCGGCCCGCATCCGTTCGGTGACCACCGCCGACTGCACCAGGTCGCCGCGGTACTTGGGGAAGACCACGCCGGAGGAGACCGCGCCCACCTGGTGTCCGGCGCGGCCCACGCGCTGGAGTCCGGAGGCCACCGAGGGCGGGGACTCCACCTGGATGACCAGGTCGACGGCGCCCATGTCGATGCCCAGTTCCAGCGAGGAGGTGGCGACGACGGCGGGCAGCCGGCCGGCCTTGAGGTCCTCCTCGATCTGGGAGCGCTGCTCCTTGGAGACCGAGCCGTGGTGCGCGCGGGCGAGGACGGCGGGGGCGCCCTTCGCGGCGCCCGAGCCGCCCATCAGGTCGGCGGGGGAGTGTTCCTCGGGGAGCGGGGTGCCGGTGTCGCGCTCGTGGGCGATCTCGTTCATCCGGTTGCACAGCCGCTCGGCCAGCCGCCGGGAGTTGGCGAAGACGATGGTGGAACGGTGCGCCCGCACCAGGTCGACGATGCGCTCCTCGACGGAGGGCCAGATGGAGGGCTTCTCGCCGGAGCCGGGGGCGTCGGGGACGGGGGAGCCGCCGAGCTCGCCGAGGTCGGGGACGGGGACGACCACGGACAGCTGGAACTGTTTGCCGCTGGGCGGCTGCACGATGGTGGCGCGGCGGCGCGGGGACAGGAAGCGGGCCACCTCGTCGACGGGGCGCACGGTGGCGGACAGCCCGATGCGGCGTGCGGGGCGCTCCAGCAGGGCGTCGAGCCGTTCCAGGGAGAGCGCGAGGTGGGCGCCGCGCTTGGTGCCGGCCACCGCGTGCACCTCGTCCAGGATCACCGTTTCCACGCCGGCGAGCGCCTCGCGGGCGGCGGAGGTCAGCATCAGGAACAGCGACTCGGGGGTGGTGATCAGGATGTCCGGGGGGCGGCGGGACATGGCGCGGCGTTCGGTGGGCGGGGTGTCGCCGGAGCGGATGCCGACCGTGATCTCCGGCTCGGGCAGGCCGAGGCGTACGGATTCCTGCCGGATGCCGGTCAGCGGGCTGCGCAGGTTGCGTTCGACGTCGACGGCCAGGGCCTTGAGCGGGGAGACGTACAGCACCCGGCAGCGCTTGAGGGGGTCGGCGGGGGGCGGGGTGGCGGCCAGCCGGTCCAGGGAGGCGAGGAACGCGGCCAGGGTCTTGCCGGAGCCGGTGGGGGCGACCACCAGCGCGTCGGATTCCGCGGCGATCGCGTGCCAGGCGCCCTCCTGGGCCGGGGTGGGCGCGGAGAAGGCTCCGGTGAACCACGCGCGGGTGGCCGGGGAGAATCCGCTCAGGGCGCTGGAAGTGCTCACCCGACCATCGTGCACCCGGCCACTGACAAACGGCCGGGTGGCGGCGGGAGCGGCGGTGGGCCGGGGCCGTGGCGAGGGCCGCCGGGACCGGCCGCGCGGGGCGGGATACTGGAACCATGCGGTTGACGGAATTCTGGGCGCGGATGCGGGAAAACTTCGGGCCCGCGTACGCGGAATCGTTCGCCCGGGATCATGTGATGTCCGAGCTGGGCGGGCGGACGGTGCACGAGGCGTTGGACGCCGGATGGGCGGTCAAAGACGTCTGGCGCGGGGTCTGTGCCGCGGTCGAGGTGCCCGCACACCTGCGCTGAGCTGCGGAAATGAGGTTTTCCACAGGTCGGGCGGGGGCGCTTGACACATAAATCGAACATCCATTCTCATGGGGGTGCGGAGCGGTGCCCCGGCCGGGTGTCGGCGTCGATTGTCAGTGGCAGGCACTAGCGTCCGTGAGTGTGAAGCGATCGAATCAGACGGACCGGGTGGCTCCCATGGCAGGTACGGACCGCGAGAAGGCGCTCGACGCCGCTCTCGCACAGATTGAACGACAGTTCGGCAAGGGCGCGGTGATGCGCCTGGGGGAGCGCCCTGACGAGCCCATCGAGATCATCCCCACCGGCTCCACGGCCCTGGACGTGGCCCTGGGCGTCGGGGGTCTCCCACGCGGGCGGGTGGTGGAGGTCTACGGCCCCGAGTCCTCCGGCAAGACCACTCTCACGCTGCACGCGGTGGCCAACGCCCAGAAGGCGGGCGGCACGGTCGCGTTCGTGGACGCCGAGCACGCGCTGGACCCGGAGTACGCCAAGCGGCTGGGCGTGGACGTGGATCAGCTGATCCTCTCCCAGCCGGACAACGGCGAGCAGGCGCTGGAGATCGTGGACATGCTGATCCGCTCCGGCGCCCTGGACCTGATCGTCATCGACTCGGTGGCCGCCCTGGTGCCGCGCGCCGAGATCGAGGGTGAGATGGGCGACTCGCACGTGGGTCTCCAGGCCCGGCTGATGAGCCAGGCCCTGCGGAAGATCACCGGTGCGCTCCACCAGTCGAAGACCACCGCGATCTTCATCAACCAGCTCCGGGAGAAGGTCGGGGTGATGTTCGGCTCGCCGGAGACCACCACGGGCGGCCGGGCGCTGAAGTTCTACGCCTCGGTGCGCCTGGACATCCGGCGGATCGAGACCCTCAAGGACGGCACCGACGCGGTCGGCAACCGCACCCGCGTCAAGGTCGTCAAGAACAAGGTGGCCCCGCCGTTCAAGCAGGCCGAGTTCGACATCCTGTACGGCATGGGCATCAGCCGCGAGGGCGGGCTGCTGGACATGGGTGTGGAGCACGGCATCGTCCGCAAGTCCGGCGCCTGGTACACCTACGAGGGCGACCAGCTGGGGCAGGGCAAGGAGAACTCCCGCAACTTCCTGCGCGACAACCCCGATCTCGCCAATGAGATCGAGCGGCGGATCAAGGAGAAGCTGGGCATCGGCCCGAAGACCGAGACGAGCGAGGCCGAGCCGGCCAAGGACGCTGCGAAGACGGCCGCCGCCGGGGCGTCCGCCACCGCCGCCGCGAAGACCGTGCCCGCGCCGGCGGCCAAGGCCACCAAGACGGCCAAGACCGCGGCCGCCGCGGCCAAGAGCTGACGGTGACCCGGCGCACCGAGAGCGGCGACGCCCCCTCCACGTCGAGGGCCGGGGCGGGGGCGTCGCAGAACGAGCGGGAGCCGCGGGACCCGGCGGAACGGGCACGGGCGATCTGCCTGCGGCTGCTCACCGGGTCCCCGCGCACCCGGCAGCAGCTGACGGAGGCGCTGCGCAAGCGGGAGATCCCCGACCCGGTGATCGACGAGGTGCTGGACCGCTTCGAGGAACTGCGGTTCATCGACGACGCCGCGTTCGCCGGCGCCTGGGTCGAGTCCCGGCACCACGGCCGGGGCCTGGCCCGCCGGGCGCTGGCGCGGGAGCTGCGCACCAAGGGGGTGGACCCGGCCGTCATCGAGGAGGCCGTGGGCACGCTGGACAGTGAGCGCGAGGAGGCCACCGCCCGCGACCTGGTCGAGCGCAAGCTGCGCGCCACTCGCGGGCTGGAGCGGGACAAACGGCTGCGCCGGCTGGCCGGGATGCTGGCCCGCAAGGGCTACCCGGAGGGGATGGCCCTGCGGGTGGTCCGGCAGGCCCTGGAGGCGGAGGGCCACCAGGAGGAGGACGGGTGGGAGGACTCCGCGGCCTGGCCGCCGCCCGCCACCGGTCAGTGACCGGGCCGCGGCCCGGTCACTGACCGCCCGGATCCTCAGGCAACCGTGGTGTCCGCGCGGGCGTCCGTCCCGCCGTCCGGCCCCGCCTGCGTCTCCGCACGCCAGCGCGCTATGAAGGCCAGCAGCTCCTCCCGGTCCGCGCCGGGCAGGGTCCCCGCCAGATGGCCGTCGGGGCGGATCACCAGCAGGGTGTGCGCCGCCGCGTCCGGATAGTCCTCGGTGACCAGCAACTCGGTGGGCACCGGCAGCGCCCGGGCGGCCACCGCCAGCCGGGGCATCAGCCCCGCCGACAGCCAGTGCTTGGCGTCCCACACCCGCGAACCGGGGGCGGTCAGCAGCAGCAGCAGTGGCCCGCCCAGGCAGTGCCGCAGCCGGGTGCGGGTGCCGTCCAGCGCGGTCACCGGCACATCGAGCACCGGGGACCCGGGCGGGGTGGCGCTGGTGGCCCGGCGGGAGACGAAAGTCAGGGGCGAGTCCGGGTAACGGCCGGGCGCGCCCAGCGCCCCGTCGCCGGTGTGGCCGTCGGTGAGCAGCCGCAGCCGCCCCTTGCCCCGGCCGCGCACGAGCCGGGTGAGCAGCCCGCGCCGGCCGCGTACCAGGGGCAGCGCCTGGTCCACGGCCCGCAGCCGGTCGGCGACCGCGGCGCGACGCTCGATCTCATAGCTGTCCAGCAGATGCGCGGCCGCCGCGTGATGACAGGCGGCGGCCAGCTTCCAGGACAGATTCTCGACGTCCCGCAGGCCCTCGGCGATCTGCTGGGTGCCGAGCGCGCCCAGCAGGCGGGCGGCGTCCCCGGCGAGAAAGACCCGCCCCGAGCGCCAGCGCAGGGCCAGGCGCTGATGACAGACCTGGACGCCGGCGTCCAGCAGCTCGTACGGCGGCAGGTCGCCGTCGTGCCAGCCCCCCAGGGTGGTGTGCACCCGTTCCAGCATCGCGTCCGGGGTGATGAGCCCGTCCTCCTCGGGCAGCGGCCAATCCAGCCGCCAGCGGTGGCCCGGCAGCGGCCGGACGGTCACCTCGCCACCGGGGCCGCCCCGGTGCACGCCGCCCTCGCCGGGCCACGGCAGTTCGGTGCGCAGCGCCGCCACGGCGTGGCGCTCGACGGCGGTGCGGCCGGGGAAACCGATGCCCAGCAGCTTGCGCACGGTGGAACGGGCGCCGTCACAGCCGACCAGATAACTGCCGCGCAGGGTCTGCTCGGTGAGTTCGGTGCTGCGGACGACGACCTCGGTGTCGCTCTGTTCCACGGCGGTGACGCGGGTCCCGGCCAGGACACGGATCAGCTCCTGGCCGGCGACCGCCGCGCGCAGCGCACCCTCCAGGGCGTGCTGCGGGAGGTGGAACGGCGCCTCACCGGCGGCGAAGGCACGGTGCGCGACCGTGCGGCCGCGCTGCCGGGTGTGCCAGCCGCTGAGGGCGGCGGTCTCCCGGCCCAGCCCCGGCAGCCTGGCCCAGTGGGCGAGGTCCGGGAAGAGGACGCAGGTACGGGCGAGGCGGGGCGGCGGGGGGCCGTCGGCACCATCGAGCACGATGGTGGGGACACGGTGCCCGGCCAGGGCAAGCGCCAGCGCGAGCCCGATCGGGCCCGCGCCGGCAATGATCACGGGCAGCACATCATGTATGCAACCCAGCGGTTGTTCTTGCGTCAAGTCGGCCTTGACGTACGGGAGTCGGCGGTTGGCCGGATCAGGCCTTCTCGCCGTCCCCGGAAGGTGGGGCAGCGACCGCCATCCCCCCGCCGACGCCGCCGACCTGGGCGCCCGGATCCACGGTCACGGTCACCCCCGTGCTGCGCTTGCCGCGCCGCAGCTTGCCCTCCAGCCAGCTTGCAAAGCTGGTGATCAGGAAGTTCACCACGATGAAGATCACCGCGACGACCACGAAGCTGGCGATGACATTGCCGTAGTTCGCGCTGACCAGGCCGACGCTGCGCATCAGCTCGCTGTAGCCGAGCAGGGCGCCACCGAGGGCGGTGTCCTTGACGATGACGACCAGCTGGCTGACGATCGCCGGCAGCATCACCGTGACCGCCTGCGGCAGCAGGACGAAGGTCATCATCTGGCTCTTGCGCATGCCGATCGCCTGGGCGGCGTCACGCTGGCCCTTGGGCAGGGACAGGATGCCGGCCTTGACCACCTCGGCCAGGACCGAGGCGTTGTACAGCACCAGGCCCGTGACCACCGCGTACATCGGCCGGTCGGAGCGGTCCACGTCCGTCCACATCGCGTACGCCTCGTTGGCGAACAGCATCAGCAGCAGCACAGGGATGGCGCGGAAGAACTCCACGATCGCGCCGACCGGCCTGCTGATCCACCAGTGGTCCGACAGCCGGCCGATGCCCAGGATCGCGCCCAGCGGAAGCGCGATCACCATGGCGAGCGCGGCCGCCGTCAGGGTGGCCTGCAGCCCCGGAAGCAGGTAGGTCGTCCACACCCGGGAGTCGGTGACGAACGGCTCCCACTTGCGTGCGTCCAGTTCGCCGTTGTCGTCCAGGGTCCCGTAGAGCCACCAGGCGCCCGCGGCGAGCAGGACCACGAAGAGGGCGGCGATCAGGACGTTGCGCCGGCGGGCGCGGGGGCCCGGGGCATCGTACAGAACGGAGAGGTCGCTCATCGTTTCACCGCCACGCGCTTGCTCACCCAGCCGAGGAACAACCCCATGGGAAGAGTGAGAATGATGAATCCCAGGGCGAAGATCGCCGCGATCGGAATCAGTTGGGCTTCGTTCTCGATCATCGCCTTCATCAGGGCGGAGGCCTCGGCCACCCCGATGGCGGAGGCGATCGTGGTGTTCTTGGTCAGCGCGATCAGCACGTTGGCCAGCGGCGCCACCACGGAGCGGTACGCCTGGGGGAGCACGATGAGCCGCAGCACCTGGAAGAAGTTCAGCCCCAGCGCGCGGGCGGCTTCCGCCTGGCCCACCGGAACGGTGTTGATGCCGGAGCGCACTGCCTCGCAGACGAAGGTGGCGGTATAGGCGACGAAGCCCAGGACAGCCAGCCGGAAGCCCAGCGCCTCCAGGTCCTTGCCCGCCCCCATGTCGAAGTTCAGGGTGAAGTACAGGCCCTGGGAGCACGCCAGGATGATCAGGGTCAGAGGGGTGTTACGGAAGATGTGCACGTAGGCGGTACCGAAGGCACGCATGATCGGGACCGGGCTGACGCGCATGCCGGCCAGGATGGTTCCCCAGATGAGGGAGCCGACGGCTGAGTAGAAGGTGAGCTGCACCGTTACCCAGAACGCCCCGAACAGGTCATACCGTTCGAGATCAAGGAATTCGAACACGGAAACTCGCAGTCTCGGCGGAGAGTGGGATGAGGAGGTGGGGCGGAGCGCCGCCGCCGGATGTCAGCGGCGGCGCTCCCTCCCCGTGGCCCGGACGCTCAGTTGGTCTCCGTGATCTCCGGGGCGCCCTCGGCGGCGTAGCCCGAGGGGCCGACGTTCTTCTCGATGGCCGCGTCCCACTCGCCGTCGTCGATCATCTTCTGGATGGCGGTGTTGATGTCGGCGCGCAGGTCGGAGCCCTTCTGGACACCGATGCCGTAGAACTCGTCGGACAGGTTCAGGCCGGCCAGCTTGAACTTGCCCTGGTGCTGGTCCTGCGCGGCGTAACCGGCCAGGATGACGTCGTCCGTGGTGATCGCGTCGACCTGGCCGTTCTCCAGGCCCGCCAGGCACTCGGAGTAGGTGGCCTGCTCGAACAGCCCGGCTTCGGGGGCGATCTCGTCCTTGATGCGCTGCGCCGGGGTGGAGCCGGCGACCGAACACAGCGTGAGGTTGTTGATGTCGTCCTCGCTGGTGACGTCCTCGTCGGCACGGATCAGCAGATCCTGGTGGGCCACGAAGTACGGGCCGGCGAAGTCGACCTCCTGCTTGCGGGTGTCGGTGATGGAGTAGGTGGCGACGATGAAGTCGACGTCACCGCGCTTGAGCAGGTTCTCGCGCTCGGGGCTGGGGGACTCGACGAAGTTGATGTTCTCCGGGGTGTACCCGAGCTCACCGGCGACATACGTGGCCACGTCCACGTCGAAACCGGCGAACGAGCCGTCGGGGGTCTTCAGACCCAGACCGGGCTGGTCGAACTTGATGCCGACGGTGATCTTCCCGCCCCCACCGTCACCGCTGCCACCGTTGTCGTCGTCGCTGGAGCCGCAGGCGGTCGCGGTCAGGGACAGGGCGAGAACGGAGGCGGCCAGCGCGCTTGCCTTGCGGAGCTTCATGGTTGTACTTCCCTCTTCGTCGAACGTGCTGTGCGTATCGGTTGCGTGCGGCGTGCCGGGCTCAGTGGGCGAGGATCTTCGACAGGAAGTCCTTGGCCCGGTCGCTGCGCGGGTTGTCGAAGAACTGGTGGGGGTCGGCCTCTTCGACGATCCGGCCGTCCGCCATGAACACCACGCGGTTGGCGGCGGAGCGGGCGAAGCCCATCTCATGGGTGACGACGACCATGGTCATGCCCTCGGCAGCCAGCTGCTGCATGACTTCGAGGACCTCGTTGATCATCTCCGGGTCCAGGGCCGAGGTGGGCTCGTCGAAGAGCATCACCTTCGGCTCCATCGCCAGGGCACGCGCGATGGCCACGCGCTGCTGCTGGCCGCCGGAGAGCTGGGCCGGGTACTTGTCGGCCTGGTTGCCGACGCCCACCCGGTCGAGCAGGGCCCGGGCCCGGGTCTCGACCTCGGCCTTGTCCTGGCGGCGCACCTTGATCGGGCCGAGCATCACGTTCTGCAGCACGGTCTTGTGCGCGAACAGATTGAAGGACTGGAAGACCATGCCCACATCGGCGCGCAGCCGGGCCAGCTCGCGGCCCTCCTGCGGCAGGGGATCGCCGTCGATGGTGATCGTTCCGGCGTCAATGGTCTCCAGCCGGTTGATGGAACGGCACAGCGTGGACTTGCCGGATCCGGAGGGACCGATGACGACGACGACCTCGCCGCGCTTGATGGTCAGGTTGATGTCCTGAAGCACATGCAGCGCGCCGAAGTGCTTGTTCACGCTGTCCAGGACGACCAGGTCTCCCGTCGCAGGCGACGCGTCCTCGGGTTCCTTGGTCAGCGACGTCTCGCTCATCGTGGGGTTGCTCCGTCCTCGTCGGTTGCAGGGACACTAGCCAGCACGCGGGGCAGCGTCAGCAGAGTTGAGCGGAAATTGAGCATCACGATCCGATCGCGCGGAATGCGTACGGTGACGCCCGGTCGCTGTCGGTATGCGTTCCCCGTTTTCCGGATAACGGAACAGTTCAGCTCTCCGGAAGCCCCTTGACTCCGGGTCCGCCCCCGTGATGGATGCAGATAGGAAGCACACCGGCAGCGCAGCGGATGGGAGGTCGCGGAGCGGGATGAGACTCCTCCTGGTCGAGGACGACGAACACGTGGCCGCCGCCCTCATCGCGGTGCTCGGCCGCCACGGCATCTCCGTGGCGCACGCCCGGGGCGGCGAGGACGCGCTGACCCGGCTGCGGAACGGCTCCTTCGACGTCGTCCTGCTCGATCTCACCCTGCCCGACCTGGACGGCTTCGAGGTGTGCGGCCGGATCCGCCGCCTCACCTCGATCCCGGTGATCATGGTGACCGCGCGCGCCGACGTGCGCTCGCGCATCCACGGCCTGAACATCGGCGCCGACGACTACGTGGTCAAGCCGTACGACACCGGCGAGCTGCTGGCCCGCATCCACGCCGTGAGCCGCCGCAAGGCCGCCGAGGAGCCCGAGCGCGCCGAGGGCCCCGGCGGCGTCCTGTCCCTGGGCCCGGTCACCCTGGAGCACGCCTCCCGCCAGGTGACCGTGGACGGTGAACGGATCGCGCTGACCCGTAAGGAGTTCGACCTGCTGGCACTGCTGGCCCACCGGCCCGGGGTGGTCTTCCGCCGGGAGCAGATCATCTCCGACGTGTGGCAGACCAGCTGGGAGGGCACCGGCCGCACCCTGGAGGTGCACATCGCCTCGCTGCGCTCCAAGCTGCGCCGCCCCGAACTCGTCGAGACGGTGCGCGGCGTCGGCTACCGGCTCGCCCTGCCGCCCCGCTGAGAGACCCGCCCCGACATGCGCTCGCGCCTCCTCCTGCTGCTCACCGTGCTGCTCGCCACGGTGCTGCTGGCACTCGGCATCCCGCTGGCCACCAGCCAGGCCAGCACCGAGCAGCAGCGCGTCGTCGTCGACCGCATCGACGACACCGCCCGCTTCGCCTCGCTCGCCCAGTTCGCCGCCGGCCTCTCGCCCGACGGTGACGGGGCCGCCGACCCGCTGGGCACCCTCCAGGAGGAGCTGCGGCGCTACCACGAGGTGTACGGGATCAAGGCCGGCGTCTTCCAGCGGGACGGGGAGCCGATGGCGGTGGCCCCCGACGGCTGGGCCGCGCCGCGCGGGGAGGAGGACGGCGACGCCTTCGCCGAGGCGCTGGCCGGGCGCCGCAGCCGCGGCCCCGGCCAGGTGTGGCCGTGGGACGACGAGCGCACCCTGGTGGTCGCCTCCCCGGTGATCCGCGACGGCGATGTGATCGCGGTGGTCGTCACCGAGTCACCGACCGGCCCGCTGCGCTCGCGCATCCTGTCCGGCTGGCTGCCCATCGGGTACGGCCTGGCCGCCGCGATGCTGCTGGCGCTGGCCGCCGCCTACCAGCTCACCGGCTGGATCCTGCGCCCGGTGCGGGTGCTGGACCGGGCCACCCACGAGATCTCCACCGGCCGGATGACCGCCCGGGTGGCGCCCGGCGGCGGGCCGCCCGAGCTCAAACGGCTGGCGCGGTCCTTCAACGAGATGGCCGACCACGTCGAGGAGATCCTCGAACAGCAGCGGGCGTTCGTGGCCGACGCCTCCCACCAGCTGCGCAACCCGCTCGCCGCCCTGCTGCTGCGCATCGAGCTGCTGGGTCTCGACCTCCCCGAGGGCAGCGCGGAGTTCGCCTCCGTGCAGGCCGAGGGCAAGCGGCTGGCGCGGGTCCTGGATGACCTGCTGGACCTGGCGCTGGCCGAGCACACCGCCGCGGACCTGCGACTGACCGATGTGGCGGCGCTGGTCGCCGAGCGGATCGGCTCCTGGCGGCCGGTGGCGGGCCGCGGCGGGGTGGTGCTGCGCCAGGCGGGAGCCGGCGCGGTCACCGGCTGGGCGGACCCGGTCGCGCTCTCCAGCGCGCTGGACGCGGTGGTCGACAACGCGCTGAAGTTCACGCCGTTCGGTGGCGAGGTCACCGTCACCGTCACCGCCGAGGGCGACCGGGTCACCATCGAGACCGCCGACACCGGGCGCGGTCTGGACGACGAGGAACTGGAGCGGATCGGCGACCGCTTCTGGCGGGCCGGGCGCCACCAGAACGTCTCCGGATCCGGCCTCGGCCTGTCCATCGTGCACGTGCTGCTGGCCGCGGGCGGCGCCACCATCGCCTACGCCCACAACCAGCCGCACGGACTGCGCGTGCTGGTCTCCGTGCCCCGGCACGCGCCCGAGGTCAGCCCGCAGCGGCGGCCGGCACCAGCCGCAGGGTGAGGATCTCGAAGGGCCGCAGGGTCAGCTCCACCCCGCCGTCCCGGCCCACCGGGTAGCCCGGGGCGTCGGTCAGGGGGCGCTCCAGCAGATCGGTGGCGGTCGCCGAGGCCAGCGGGAAGCCCGCCAGCAGCCGGCCGCTCGCCCGGCCGCCGCCCGACTCGTACAGCCGCACCACCACGTCGCCGCTGCGGTCCTCGGCCAGTTTGACGGCCTCGACCACGATGGGTGCCTCCGGTGCCACGCTCACCAGCGGGGTGACGGTGGCGTTCCCGGGGACGGACCGCTCGGGCAGGTTCAGGGCGTGCCCCTCGCGTACCGCGTCGGCGAGCGTCGCACCGGGCGCCAGCGCGTACCGCAGCCGGTGGGTGCCCTGGTCGGTCTCCGGGTCGGGGTAGCGCGGGGCGCGCAGCAGCGACAGCCGTACGGTCGTGGTCTGCCCGCCGTCCGCCCGCACCTCGCGGGTGACGTCGTGGCCGTAGGTGGAGTCGTTCAGCAGCGCCGCGCCCCAGCCGGGCTCGCCGACGTGCAGCCAGCGGTGCGCGCAGATCTCGAACTTCGCCGCCTCCCACGAGGTGTTGGTGTGGGTGGGGCGGAAGACGTGCCCGAACTGCGTCTCGGCGGCCGAGTGGTCGGCCTTCACATCCAGCGGGAAGGCGGCCTTCAGGAGCTTCTCGCTCTCCTGCCAGTCGATCTCGGTGTCGAGATCCACCTGGCGGGCGCCGGAGCGCAGCGTGATGCGCTGCCGCACGGCGGAGCCGGCGCCGAAGCCGCGGACCACCCGCACGGTGGCGGCGTCCTCGTCCGCCTCGGCCAGCTCGAACTCGTCGAAGCCGGTGAGATCGGTGGTGTTGTGGCGGTAGAAGGCGTCGATGTCCCAGGCGTCCCAGTGGTTGGGCAGGTCGGGGTGGAGCTGGAGGAGGTTGCCGGCGCGGCCCGGGGCGATGGCCTCCCGGCCCACGCCCTCCCCGTCGCCGTCCCGCACCGAGACCAGCAGGCCCCGGTGGTCGATCTCCACTCGCAGCAGGCCGTTGGCCAGGACGAAACCGCCCCCGTCGCGTTCGGCCACGGTGACGGGCGGGGTGGCGCGCGGCGGGCGCGGGGCGGCGCCGCCCGCGGGGATGCCGCCGCGGGCGTGCGGGGCGCCGTTGAACACCGTCACGGCGTCGCCGCCGCCGTCCGCCCGGTCTGCGGCCAGCGCGCGCTGGGCGGCCCCGGTGAGGGCTGCCAGCTCGCCGTGCACCCGCTCGTACGTCGCGCGGGCCTCGCGGTGCACCCAGGCGATGGACGAGCCGGGCAGGATGTCGTGGAACTGGTGCAGCAGCACCGTCTTCCACAGCCGTTCGAGATCCTCGTACGGGTACGCGTAGCCGGGCGCACGCAGTGCGGCGGTGGCCGCCCACAGCTCGGCCTCGCGCAGCAGCGACTCGGCGCGCCGGTTGCCCTGCTTGGTCTTGGCCTGCGAGGTGTACGTGCCGCGGTGCAGCTCCAGATACAGCTCGCCCACCCACACCGGGGCGTCCTCGTACTCCGCCCGGGCCGCGTCGAAGAACGCGCTGGGCTCCTCGATCCGCACCCGGGGCGAGCCCTCCAGGTCGGCCAGCCGGCGGGCCCTGGCCAGCATCTGCCGGGTGGGACCGCCGCCGCCGTCGCCGTGCCCGAAGGGCACCAGGGAACGGGTGCCGCGGCCCTTCTCGCGGTAGTTGCGCGCCGCCCGGGCCAGCTCGGCGCCCCCGAGGTCGGAGTTGTAGGTGTCGATCGGCGGGAAGTGGGTGAAGACCCGGGTGCCGTCGATGCCCTCCCACCAGAACGTGTGGTGCGGGAAGGCGTTCGTCTGGCTCCAGGAGATCTTCTGGGTCAGGAACCAGCTGGAGCCGGACAGCTTCACCAGCTGCGGCATCGCCGCCGTGTAGCCGAACGAGTCCGGAAGCCACACCCCGTCGGTCTCGATCCCGAACTCGTCCAGGAAGAACCGCTTCCCGTACAGGAACTGCCGGGCCATGGCCTCGCCGCCGACCATGTTGGTGTCCGACTCCACCCACATCCCGCCCACCGGGACGAAGGCGCCGGCCGCGATCTTCTTCTTCACCCGCGCGAACAGCTCGGGCCGGTGCTCCTTGAGCCAGGCCAGCTGCTGCGCCTGGGACATCGCGAACACGAACTCCGGGTGCTCGTCCATCAGCGCGACGACGTTGGCGGTGGTGCGCGCCACCTTCCGCACGGTCTCGCGCAGCGGCCACAGCCACGCCGAGTCGATGTGCGCGTGGCCCACGGCGCTCAGCCGGTGCGCGGAGGCGTGCGCGGGGGCGGCGAGCGCCGGCGCGAGGCGGGTGCGTGCGGCGCCCGCGCTGCCCGGCACATCGTCCAGGTCCAGGACGTCCAGCGCCGACTCGATGGTGCGCAGCAGCTCCCAGCGCCGCGCGTCCTCCACGGGCAGCTGGGTCATCAGCCCGCCCAGCACCTCCAGATCCGCCACCAGCTCGAAGACCTGCGGTTCGAAGACGGCCAGGTCCATCGCGGCCAGCCGGTACAGCGGCTCGTCGCCCGCCGTGCGGACATCGCCCTGGCGGGTGGGGCGCGGATCGTTCAGGATCGGGTTGGCCGCCGCCTCCACGTACAGCACCACCTCCTCGCCGCCGGCCGCCGAGTCCGCCAGCCGCACCCAGGAGTTGTCCGGGTTCAGGCCCTTCACGACCGTGCCGTCGGGCAGATGCACCAGGCCCTCGCACTGGAAGCCCGGCATGCCGCGGTCGAAGCCCAGGTCCAGCACCGCCTCCACGCTGCGCCCCGCCCAGTCCCGCGGAACGCTGCCGGTCACCCTGAACCAGGTGGTGCCCCACGCCGGGCCCCAGCGCTCCCCGGCCCCGGCACACGGCGCGTACGGGGCGGCCAGCGCCTCGGCGACGGGGACGGGCTCGCCGGGAGCGTCCCAGCGCTCCACGGTCAGCGGCACCGGGTCCCGGTGGACGGCGGGCCGGACGCGTTCATCGAGAACGCGCCGCAGCCGGTCTTCGACAATGCTGCGGTCGTCATGCATGGCGGGCTCCGAAGGCTCGTCGTCGAACCGGGATGACCGGGATTTCCCGGACTACCGGGATTACCAGGACTGCGCGCCCATCGAGGCTAGATCACTTCCGCCGCGCGCACGAGGGGGCGGGGGGACGCGGTCGGGGAGCGGCCGGCGCTCAGGACTTGGCCGAGCGGTAGTACTCCCGCGCCCCCGGATGGAGCGGGAGCGGCTGCGTGTAGATCGCCGTGCGCAGATCGACGCGTTGCGCCGCGTGCACCTGCGAACCGATCCGGTCCCGGCCGTTGATCACCGACCGGGTCATCTGCTCCGCCAGCGCGGCGTCCACCCGGTCCGTGGTCACCAGCAGATTCGCCACCGCGACCGTGTCGATCACCTGGCTGCCGGCGATGTCGGGATAGGCATCGGGCGGCAGCACCGCGGCCCGGTAGTGGTCGCGGTAGGAGCCGTCCTCGCCGCGCAGCGCCGGCACCAGGTCGCCCAGCGGCACCAGGCGGACGTCCGAGTGCCGCGCCAGCCGCTCCACCGCGGAGGTGGGCAGCCCGCCGGACCAGAAGAACGCATCGATCCGGCCCGCCTCCAGCATGGTGGGCGTGGTGTTGATGCCCTGCCGCACCGCCGTGATGTCCCGGTCCATGTCGAGCCCGGCCGCCGCCAGCAGCTCGCGCGTCACCAGCTGCACCCCGGACTGGTCCTGCCCCACCCCGACCCGCAGCCCCGCCAGGTCGGCGGCGCTCTCCACCGGCGAGTCGGCCCGCACCACCAGCTGGATGTAGTCGTCGTACAGCCGGGCGCACGCCAGCAGCGTGTCCGCGCCCTCGCCGCCCGCCGCCTGGTACGAGGCGAGCGAATCCGCCGTCGCGATGGCGAAGTCCGCCTCCCCCGACACCAGCCGCTCGATGTTCTCCACCGACCCGGCGCTGCCGCGCAGCGTGATGTCCAGGTCCGGGGCCTCCCGGGCCAGCTGGCTCTGCAGCAGCGTCCCGTACCGCGCGTACACCCCGCTCGGCGCCCCGGTGCTCAGCGTCAGCGAGCCGCTCAGCCTCTCCTGGCCCCGGGTGGCCGGTGCCCACAGCGCCACCCCCAGCAGCGCGAGCACGACGGCGACACCGAGCAGGACCGGCACCGGACGGCGGCGCAGCAGGGGCGGGAGGCGCAGGGAGACCATGCGGCAGATCCTGCGCGCTGTCCGCCCCCGGAGGCAAGGGCGGGCTGTCGGCGGGGGCACGTAAACTGGGTGATCCGCAATATCAGGTCCCGGATCTCTTTGGATTGAGCACTCGCATGCCGGAAGTCGCGCGCACATACGAAGTCAGAACGTTCGGCTGTCAGATGAACGTTCATGACTCCGAGCGCATGTCAGGGCTGCTGGAGCAGGCAGGCTACGTCCGCGCCGGGAAGGACGCCGAGACCGCCGACGTGGTGGTCTTCAACACCTGCGCCGTCCGGGAGAACGCCGACAACCGGCTGTACGGCAACCTCGGCCAGCTGGCCCCCAAGAAGGCCGCCCGCCCCGGGATGCAGATCGCCGTCGGCGGCTGCCTGGCCCAGAAGGACCGGGACACCATCACGCGCCGCGCGCCGTGGGTCGATGTGGTCTTCGGCACGCACAACGTCGGCAAGCTCCCGGTGCTGCTGGAGCGCGCCCGCGTGGAGCGCGAGGCGCAGGTGGAGATCGCCGAGTCGCTGGAGGCGTTCCCCTCCACCCTGCCCACCCGGCGGGAGAGCCCGTACGCGGCGTGGGTGTCGGTGTCGGTCGGCTGCAACAACACCTGCACCTTCTGCATCGTCCCGGCGCTGCGCGGCAAGGAGAAGGACCGGCGGCCGGGCGATGTGCTGGCGGAAGTGGAGGCTCTGGTCGGCGAGGGCGTCCTGGAGATCACTCTGCTCGGGCAGAACGTCAACGCCTACGGCTCCGACATGGGCGACCGCGAGGCGTTCTCCAAGCTGCTGCGCGCCTGCGGCCGGATCGAGGGCCTGGAGCGGGTGCGGTTCACCTCACCGCATCCGCGCGACTTCACGGACGACGTCATCGAGGCGATGGCCCAGACCCCGAACGTGATGCCGCAGCTGCACATGCCGCTGCAGTCCGGCTCCTCGCGGCTGCTGAAGGCGATGCGCCGCTCGTACCGGCAGGAACGCTATCTGGGCATCATCGAGAAGGTGCGCGCCGCGATGCCGGACGCCGCCATCTCCACCGACATCATCGTCGGTTTCCCCGGGGAGACGGACGAGGACTTCGAGGAGACCCTGCACGTGGTGCGCCAGGCGCGGTTCGCGCAGGCGTTCACCTTCCAGTACTCCAAGCGCCCGGGCACCCCGGCCGCCGAGATGGACGGGCAGGTGCCCAAGGCCGTCGTCCAGGAGCGGTACGAGCGGCTGGTCGCGCTCCAGGAGGAGATCTCCTGGGAGGAGAACAAGCGGCAGGTCGGCCGCACGGTGGAGGTGCTCGTCGCGGAGGGCGAGGGCCGCAAGGACGACGCGACCCGCCGCCTGTCGGGGCGCGCCCCCGACAACCGGCTGGTGCACTTCGCGCGGCCCGGGCAGCCGGTGCGGCCCGGCGACATGGTCACGGTGGAGATCAGTTACGCCGCCCCGCACCACCTGCTCGCCGAGGCTCCGCCGAGCGCGGTGCGGCGAACCCGAGCGGGCGACGCCTGGGAGCTGCGCAACGCCGCCCCGCCGGCCGCGGCGAAGCCGCAGGGCGTGATGCTGGGCCTCCCGACGATCGGCGCCCCGGCCCCCACTCAGGCGGCGGAGCCCGGCGGCGGGTGCAGCGTCTGCTGACCCGCGCGAGGCGGACGGGCCACGGTGGTGAGGGCCGCTCGTCGAGGAGAACGTCCGGACCGGCACGGCACGCTGGTGGGACGCCCGGCTCGTCGGCGAGCACGACGGAACGCACGAGGAAGCCATCCAGGCGCTGTGGCCGTTCGTCCGCGGCCACAGGCCGGTGTTCCCGCGCCGGATGGAACGGCGCCAGGTCTTCCGTGAGGAGAGCGGCTGTCCGGCACTGCTCACGGGGACCATGGGGACCTCGTACCGGTGCCGGTTCGCGGCGCGGGAGCTGGTGTGGGACTCCGGTGAGCGCTCCTCGCCGCCGCTAGGCTGACCGGCATGCTTGTCGCCGCCGCCGTGTGCCCCTGTCCGCCGTTGCTCGTTCCCGAGGTGGCGGGGGGTGCCGCCGGGGAACTGGACGGCGCGCGGGCCGCCTGCGCCGACGCGCTGGGGGTGCTGGCCGCGGCCCGGCCCTCGCGGCTCGTGGTGGTCGGGCCCGCGCTCAGCGCGGCGCGCGGAGCGTACCCGGAGGGCTCGCCCGGCTCCTTCCACGGCTTCGGCGTGGACCTCGGCGTCCGGCTCGGCCGGGCCGCCGTGCCCGCACCCGAGGACGGCCGCGAACTGCCGCCCTCCCTCGCCGTGGCCGCCTGGCTGCTGGCCGAGCAGGGCTGGAACGCCGCCCCCGTCGAAGGGCTCGGCATCGGCGAGACGCTGGAGCGGCGTTCCTGCGCCGACACCGGCGCGGAGCTGGCCACCCGCACCGAACGGCTCGCGCTGCTCGTCATGGGCGACGGCAGCGCGTGCCGTACCCCCAAGGCCCCTGGCGCCTTCGACGAGCGGGCCGCCGCGTTCGACGCGGACGCCGCCGCCGCGCTGGGCCGTGCCGACATCGCGGCCCTGGACGGGCTCGACGCCGAGCTGGCCCGCGAACTGCGGGTCGCCGGCCGCTCGGGCTGGCAACTGCTCGCGGGCGCGGGCCGGGGCGCGGGCCTCGGCGGTGCCCTGCTGTACGACGAGGCCCCGTACGGCGTGGGCTACTTCGTCGCCACCTGGTCGTGAACGGGTACGGAGCAGGCCCGGGACATCCGTCCCGGGCCTGCTCCGTACCGGCACCGCGAAGGCGGTGATCAGGAGCCGCTCTTGGCGCCCTTGCCCTGGTCCTTGCCGTCCTCGTCGTCCCCGAGCTTGCCGAGGGCGTCCTTCGCCTTGTCCGCGCCGCTGTCGATCTTGTCGCTGTACTTGCCCTTGGTCAGGGAGTCCACGGCGTCGGCGGCCTTGTCCAGACCCATCTCGACCTTGTCGCGGTTCTGGCTGAGCGTCTGCTTCAGCTTGTCGACATTGAGCTTGTCCATGAAGCCCATCCCGGCCACCTGCTTTCTCGACGTGCTGGCTACTGCTGCTGACGAGCGCCCTCGTCCGCCTCATTATCCGCCGCCTCGTCGGCCGCTGTCTGCTTCGGGATGTCGACGGCTTCCGCGGCGCCCGGCTGTCCGGCGTCCCGGTCCGCCTCCGGGGCACCGGTGGTGTCCGCGCTCGCCACCACGTCCACCACAGCCTGTGCCGCGTCCTGCGTCTCCGCCGTCCCGGCGTCCGGCGCGGTCGCGGCCGCCTGCCCCGCCTCGTCCGTCGGGCGGCGGAAACGGCCGAAAACCTTGCTGACCACACCCATGAGCTGCTCCTGATCTTCCGTGTGTCCCTGGCATGCCCCCGAGGTGCAAACGACCCCGGCCGCATCACGTCACGTCGCTCATTCGTGGTGTCGCCCGGTGGTCTGCGAGACTGCACCGGATGAACACCGCAGCCCCAACCCCCCAGGTCATCGCCGTGGTCGGCCCGACCGCCGCCGGCAAGTCCGACCTGGGCACCGCCCTCGCCCGGCGGCTGGGCGGCGAGGTGATCAACGCCGACTCGATGCAGTTGTACAAGGGCATGGACATCGGCACCGCCAAGCTGTCCGAGGCCGAACGCGGGGGAGTGCCCCACCGGCTGCTCGACATCTGGGACGTCACCGTCACCGCCAGCGTCGCCGAGTACCAGCGGCTCGCCCGCGCCGAGATCGACCGCCTGCTGGCGGCCGGCCGCACCCCCGTCCTGGTGGGCGGCTCGGGGCTGTACGTCAGGGGCGCGCTGGACAAGCTGGAGTTCCCGGGGACCGACCCGGCGGTACGGGCCCGGCTCGAGGCGGAGCTGGCCGAGCGGGGCACCGGCGTCCTGCACACCCGCCTCGCCGCCGCCGATCCGGCCGCCGCCGCCGCGATCCTGCCCGGCAACGGCCGGCGGATCGTGCGCGCGCTGGAGGTCATCGAGATCACCGGCCGCCCGTTCACCGCGCATCTGCCGGGACCGGACGAGGAGACCGGCCACTACCGGGCCCTCCAGATCGGCATCACCACCGACCGCCCCGCCCTGGACGAGCGGATCACCACCCGGGTGGACCGCATGTGGGCGGCGGGCCTGGTCGACGAGGTACGCGCCCTGGAACAGGCCGGCCTGCGCGAGGGGCGTACGGCCTCGCGCGCGCTCGGCTACCAGCAACTGCTGGCGGCGCTCGCGGGCGAGTGCACCGAGGAGGAGGCGCGCGCCGAGACGGTACGCGCCACCCGCCGCTTCGCCCGGCGCCAGGAGACCTGGTTCCGCCGCGACGCCCGGGTGCGCTGGTTGAGCGGCGCCCCGGACGCCTCCGGCGCGCCCCTGGAGGAGCGGGCCTGGGAGCTGCTCGAACGGACGGTCACATCCTGATCACGTGATGGCATCGGGACGCTCCACGAGGCCGGTCCCGGCCGCCTCCCGTGCCATCATCGAGCGATGCCGCAGCCGTGAATACCGTTCAGCTAGGGAGGGCACGTGGCAATGGAGGCCGGCCCTCGCGAGACAGACGGAACCACCGGAGACATCCCCCGGCAGCACCGGGGTGAGCCGGTGCCGGTGCGCGCCGGTGAACCCGTGGCGCCGCAGCGGCCCCAGGACATTCCGGAAGAGAGCGGCGACCGCGCCGAATCCTACGGCGAACTGCGCCCGCCCCGGCGGCTGCGCGTCCTGCAGATCGTGCCGATCGTGCTGCTCGGTCTGCTGGGTTCCCTGATGTTCGCGTTCCCGCTCGCCTTCACCTTCGACGACGGCGGCGCCGTCGTCGCGATGACCGGCCTGCTCATCGGATGCAGCGCCGCCGGCCTGGGCATGATGGCGGCCCTGCGGGTCGGCTACACCCTGCCGGGGCTGCCCGTCCGGGGCTCCGGGCGCCGCCCCGACTGGCGGCTGATCACGCTCTACGGGCTCGGCTTCGCCCTGCTCGCCGCGCTCGCGGTCAGCCGCGTGGCGCTGCTGCGCTGAGCGGCGCCGCCGAGCCGGAACGCGGGGCCGGTGCCCGGCCGATACGATCGGGCAGATGAGCACCGCACGGCAGTCCGTACCGTTCCTCAAGGGCCACGGTACGGAGAACGACTTCGTGATCATTCCCGACCCCGACGGCGTGCTGGACCTGTCCGCCGCCCAGGTCGCCCGGTTGTGCGACCGGCGCGCCGGGCTCGGCGGCGACGGGCTGCTGCGGGTGGTGCGCTCCGCCGCCCACCCGGAGGCGCGGGAGCTGGCGGGCGAGGCGGAGTGGTTCATGGACTACCGCAACTCGGACGGCAGCGTCGCCGAGATGTGCGGCAACGGCGTGCGGGTCTTCGTGCGCTACCTGCAGCGGGCCGGGCTGGTGAAGGACGGCGAGGTGCCGGTCGCCACCCGGGCCGGGGTGCGGCGGGTACGGGTCGCCGGGGACGGTCCGCTGACCGTGTCGATGGGCGCCGCCCGGCTGCCCGGCGGCGACGGCGACTCCGTGACGGTACGGGTCGGGGAGCGGTCGTGGCCCGCGCGCCACGTGGACATGGGCAACCCGCACGCGGTGGCGTTCGTGACGGCGCTGGCGGATGCCGGTCCGCTGCTGAGCCCGCCGCAGGTACGGCCGGCGGAGGTGTATCCGCACGGGACGAACGTGGAGTTCGTGGTGGATCGCGGGCCCCGGCATGTGGCGCTGCGGGTGCACGAGCGCGGCTCGGGCGAGACCCGCTCGTGCGGAACGGGCGCCTGCGCGGTGATGGTGGCGACGGCCCGGCGCGACGGACTGAACCCCGTGGTGGACGGCGAGCCGGCCGCGTACACGGTGGATGTCCCCGGCGGCACCCTGCACATCACCGAACACCCCGACGGCGACATCACGATGACGGGCCCGGCGGAGATCGTGGCCGAGGGCACGGTGGCCCTTCCCGGCCACTGACCGCGGCGCGGGCCCCGCGTGCGACGGGCCGCCGTGCGACGGGCCGTGTGCGCCCGCCGCGCGGACCGTGGTGCGAAGCGGGGCTTCCGTGCCCTCGGACGCGCCTCTCCCGGCCACCGAACGCCCCGTCAACTCCCCGGCAAGGGGCTGGATTTCGGACAGGTTGGCCGGGACATTCGTCGCTCGAACGGGTGATCCGGGCGGGAAGGGGCAACGGGCGGGCGGATGGGGGTGATCAGCTCGGTACCATCAAGCACCGGCGCCGCTGAGGGGATTGTCACGGGAGCCACGCGGCCCGGTGACGCAGCCGGGAGGTGCCCCTTGAGTGCAGAGGCGATCGGACCGAGCAAGGCCGCCAGGTCACGGCGCGGCCACCGGATCGACGTGCTGAGACTGCGTCAGCTCGGGCGTGCCGCCGTCTTCGGGCCCTCGGCCCCCCGGCACGGGCTGCCCGACGCGATCGAGCACATCGCCCAGGTGCACCGCCGCCACCATCCGCGCGCCGACATCGACGCGCTGCGCCGCGCCTACCTGCTCGCCGAGTCCGCCCACCGCGGACAGATGCGCAAGAGCGGCGAGCCGTACATCACCCACCCGCTCGCCGTCACGCTCATCCTCGCCGAACTCGGCGCCGAGACCACCACCCTGACGGCCTCCCTGCTGCACGACACCGTCGAGGACACCGAGGTGACCCTCGCCCAGGTGCGGGCGGGGTTCGGCGCCGAGGTGGAACTGCTCGTCGACGGCGTCACCAAGCTGGAGAAGGTGGAGTACGGCGCCGCCGCCGAGCCCGAGACCTTCCGCAAGATGCTGGTGGCCACCGGCACCGACGTGCGGGTGATGTCGATCAAGCTCGCGGACCGGCTGCACAACATGCGCACCCTCGGGGTCATGCGCCCCGAGAAGCAGGCCCGCATCGCCCGCGTCACCGACGAGGTGCTGATCCCGCTGGCCGAGCGTCTCGGCGTGCAGGCGCTCAAGACCGAGCTGGAGGACCTGGTCTTCGCCATCCTCCACCCCGCCGAGCACGCGAGCGCCCTGGAACTGCTGCGTGCCCACCGCGCCGGCCCCGAGCCGCTGGAGGGGGTCGCCGGCCAGGTCCGCGAGATCCTGCGGGACGCCGGGATCACGGCCGAGGTGATGATCCGGCCCCGCCACGTCGTCTCGCTGCACAGGGCGCTGCTCAAACGCGGCGGACTCGGTCCCGGCGGCTTCGGGCGGCTGCTGATCCTGGTGGCCGAGGACGCCGACTGCTACGGGGTGCTGGGCGAGCTGCACACCTGCTTCACGCCGGTGGTCTCGGAGTTCAAGGACTTCATCGCGGCCCCCAAGTTCAACCTCTACCGTTCGCTGCACACCGCCTTCGCCGACCGCGACGGGCTGGTGGCCGAGGCCCTGGTGCGGACCCACGCGATGCACCGGATCGCCGAGGCCGGGGTGATCGCGCTCGGCGACCCGCACCGCGCCGGGGAGCCGGAGGCGCCGGGTGCCGCGGGCGAGGACGGCGGGCGGGCCGACCCCGGCCGCCCCGGGTGGCTGTCCCGGCTGCTGGACTGGCAGCGGCAGGAGCCCGACCCGGACACCTTCTGGACCTCGCTGCGCGCCGAGCTGGCCCAGGACCGCGAGATCACCGTCTTCGCCGAGGCCGACGACGAGGGCCCGCTCCAGCTGCCCGCCGGAGCCACCTGCGTGGACGCGGCCTACGCCCGGCACGGGCAGCTCGCCCACACCTGCATCGGCGCCCGCGTCAACGGGCGGCTCGCCACGCTGCGCACCGTGCTGCGCGACGGCGACACCGTACGGCTGCTGCTCGACCCGGATCCGGGCCCTGGCGCGGGGCCCGCCGCCGAATGGCTGGAGTACGCGACCACGCCCGCCGCCCGGATCCCGATCCGGCGCCGCCTGGAAGGGGAGCCGCCCCAGCCGCCGCGGACGGCCGAGCACCCCGCCGCGCCCGCGCCGCCCGCCACCGTCCCGCAGCCCCCGGCCGCCCCGGACCCCGCGCGTACCGAGCCCGCCTCCGAGCCCGTGGCGCTGGTGGCGGAGGCCCCCGGCGCCCCGGTGCGGCTGGCGCGCTGCTGCACCCCGGTCCCCCCGGACCGGGTGCGCGGCTTCCTGGTCAGCGGGGGCGCCGTCACCGTGCACCGGGAGAGCTGTCCGACCGCGGTACGCATGACCGGTGCCGGCCGTGGGGCGCTGGAGGTCGGCTGGCGGTCACCGTCCGTCGGCTGCCGCGTCACCCTGTACGCGGAGTCACTGGGCCGTCCGCATCTGCTGGCCGACCTGACCGAGGCGCTCGCCGCGCACGGCGCCGCCGTCCTGCAGGCCGAGGTGGAGCCGCCGCGCCAGCAGCGGGTACGGCACACCTACACGCTGCGACTGCCCGACGCCTCGGGACTGCCCCGGCTGATGCGCGCGATGCGCGAGGTGCCCGGCGTGTACGACGTCTCGCGGGCGGCCCGGCCGCGGCGCTGAGCGGCGCGCCGCAAACCGGGTGACGGCCCGATCCCGCCGTGCCACTATGGACCCGTCCGGGAAAGCGGGAATCTTCCGAAGTGCCCCGGCGTTCTTGTTGACATCCAGACGGCTGTCACAGCCGCTTCGCCGAAACGACTAAGGATCGCATTGACGTTTTCATCCCTTCCTCAGGAAAACTCACGCCCCGCCGCGAGCCGCCGGGCCGACGCCCTGATGGATGAGGACGCGGACTGGAGCACCTTCGACGAAGAGCGGGACGGGGAGCAGTTCGACCGCGAGGAGCGCGCCGCGCTGCGCCGCGTCGCCGGGCTGTCCACCGAGCTGGAGGACGTCACCGAGGTCGAGTACCGCCAGCTGCGCCTGGAGCGCGTGGTGCTGGTGGGCGTGTGGACCTCGGGTACCGCCCAGGACGCGGACAACTCCCTCGCGGAGCTGGCGGCGCTGGCGGAGACGGCGGGCGCGCAGGTGCTCGAGGGCGTCACGCAGCGCCGCTCGAAGCCCGACCCCGCCACCTACATCGGCTCCGGCAAGGCACAGGAGCTGCGTGACCTGGTGCTGGAGACCGGCGCCGACACCGTCGTGTGCGACGGTGAGCTCAGCCCCGGCCAGCTGATCAAGCTGGAGGATGTCGTCAAGGTCAAGGTGGTCGACCGCACCGCGCTGATCCTGGACATCTTCGCCCAGCACGCCAAGTCCCGGGAGGGCAAGGCGCAGGTCTCGCTCGCCCAGATGCAGTACATGCTGCCCCGGCTGCGCGGCTGGGGTCAGTCGCTGTCCCGGCAGATGGGTGGCGGCGGCGGTGGCGGCATGGCCACCCGTGGCCCCGGTGAGACCAAGATCGAGACCGACCGGCGGCGCATCCGCGAGAAGATGGCGAAGATGCGCCGGGAGATCGCCGAGATGAAGACCGGCCGGGAGATCAAGCGGGGCGAGCGGCGCCGCAACCATGTGCCGTCGGTGGCCATCGCCGGATACACGAACGCCGGCAAGTCCTCCCTGCTGAACCGCCTGACCGGTGCCGGGGTGCTGGTGGAGAACGCGCTGTTCGCCACCCTGGACCCGACGGTGCGCCGGGCCGAGACGCCCAGCGGGCGGCTGTACACCCTGGCGGACACGGTGGGGTTCGTCCGGCATCTGCCGCACCACCTGGTGGAGGCGTTCCGCTCCACGATGGAGGAGGTCGGCGAGGCCGATCTCATCCTGCACGTGGTGGACGGCTCGCATCCGGTGCCCGAGGAGCAGCTGGCGGCCGTGCGCGAGGTGATCCGCGAGGTCGGTGCCACCCAGGTGCCGGAGATCGTGGTGATCAACAAGGCCGACGCCGCCGACGAGCTGACCCTTCAGCGGCTGCTGCGCGCGGAGCGGCGGGCGATCGCCGTGTCGGCGCACAGCGGGCTCGGCATCGAGCAGCTGCTGGCCTGGATCGACGACGAGCTGCCGCGCCCCGACGTGGAGGTGGCGGCGCTGGTGCCGTACACCGAGGGCGCGCTGGTCTCGCGGGTGCACTCCGAGGGTGAGGTGCTCCGCGAGGAGCACACCGGTGACGGCACGCTGCTGACCGCGCGGGTCCACCCGGAGCTGGGTGCGCTGCTGGAGCCGTACGCGCTGGCGACCCAGGGCTGAATGACGCGTTGACGTGTGGGGCTTCCCCGGCCGGGGGAGCCCCACACGTGTGAGATCAGTTGGCGCGGGCCAGGGCGATGTTGGTCGCGCCGCGCTGCCCGGCCTCGTAGAACATGTGCAGCCGTCCGTCCACCTCGACGAACGAGGGTGCGGCGGCCCGTCCGTTGTCCGGGGCGGCCGACCGGGAGTCGTACAGCACCCCGAGGTGGTCCTCGCGGTCGAAGCCGGTGCCGACCCGGGCGACATGGATGTTCCCGGCGCCGGAGTGGTACACCACGTGCCCGCCGCCGTTGCGCGACCAGTAGTGCGCGCCGGAGAGCTGGCCGCCCTCGCCCGCCTGCGGCGAGATCAGCGGCTTCTGCTTGACCTGCCAGCCGGAGGTCAGCGCGTGGGACCAGCCGATGTAGATCTTGCGGGTGCCGCCGTGGTTGCCCATGAAGAGCATGATGTAGACGCCGGACTGGGTCGGGTGCGGGAAGACCCGCGCGTAGGACGTCTCGCTGACGCCCGGGAGCATGTAGGTGCCCACCACCCTGTTGTGGTACTGGAAGCTGCGTCCGTCGGACGAACTCGCCACCCGGGTCGTGTGGTTCTCGCCGTGGAAGAACAGGTAGATCTTGCGGTCGGCGGGGTTGTAGAACGCGTCCGGGCTGGAGACGTGGGAGACGTCGAAGCTCGCCCAGGTGCGCGGAATGACGGGGTTGTTGGGGTACTCCTTCCAGGGGCCGGTGGCCGTGTCGGCGTAGGCCAGGCAGATCCCGCCGGGCGCGTCGTGCGGGGCGTAGTACATGTACCAGCGGCCCAGCGGGTTGGCGATCCGGCCGGCGACGTACCGCACGGAGGGGAAGATCAGCTCGTTCCTCGGGTTGTACTTCAGCCGGCTCTTGTCGAGCACCACGCCGTAGTGGCTGAAGGTGGGGAATCCGGGGACGGCCGCCTGGGCGGATGAGGCCCCGGTCAGGGAGAGCAGCCCGCCGGCCGCTGTCGCTGTGCCCAGCGCCGCGGTGCCGCGCAGCAGGGTGCGGCGGCTCAGGGGAGTGGTGGGGGAGGGGCTCACTTCGTCCGTCATGACGACTCCAGAGTGAGAAGAGTGAGGGGGGTTGCGTGACATGGGGTTGCCGACGGCTGACGACGGTCGTGCTCGGTCCTCCCGCTCGGGGAGCCGATGGCAGCACAGCTTCCGCGCCGCTCGCAGCAGCGTCAAGGTGCTAATACGAATTACCTTCTTGACGGCCCTCGGCCGGGAATGCAGCATGGCGGAACGCACCGGCCACTAATACGTATTAGTGATGATGGGCAGGCCGTGCGGATCAACCATGGCGCCATGGATGGCAGTCGAGAGGAGGCGGCCGTGACCGGACCCCGCCGCCGGGTGACCCAGCAGGACATCGCCCGGATCAGCGGCGTCAGCCAGACCACGGTCTCCCTGGTGCTGAACAACCGGCTCGACGCCGGGGTACGGATCGCGCCGGAGACCAGGGAACGGGTGCTGGAGGCCATCGCCGAGACCGGCTACGTGGCCGACCCGGTGGCCCGGCGCATGGTCGCCCGGCGCAACCGGATCATCGGCGTCTTCACCTACGAGGCCGTCTTCCCCAGCGGAACCCGGGACTTCTACCAGCCTTTTCTGGCAGGCATCGAGGAGAGCGCCGAACAACTCGGCTGCGATCTTCTGCTGCTGACCAGCGCCCCGGTGGTGGACGGACGGCGGCGCATCTTCCACGACGGCAACCGTTTCCGGCTCGCCGACGGCTGCATCCTGCTCGGCCGGGAGACCGACTCCGGCGAACTGGCCCGGCTGGTGGCCGAGGACTACCCCTTCGTCTCGGTCGGCCGCCGCGCGGCCGCCGGCGGCCCGGTGCCCTACGTCGGCGCCGACTACCCCGGCGCGGTCGCCGCACTCGTGGCCGGGGCGGTGGACCGGGGACACCGGAGGCTGGCCTACCTGGGCAGCGGCAGCCGGGCCGAGTCGCGCGGTGACCGGCGGGACGGCTTCACCGCCGGGCTCACCGCCACCGGCGCCACGGGCACCGTGCTCGCGGGGGAGACCGCCGAGCTGATCGCACGGCTGCCCCAACTGCTCGCCGACGGCGTGACCGCGCTGTTCGTCGAGGAGCCCGCCGACTGCCAGCAACTGGCCGACCGGCTGGGCGAACTCGGGCATCCGGTACCGGCCGGGATCTCCATCGTGGCGCTGGGCGACCCGACCCGGCCGGCCACCGCCGACATCGACTTCACCGGATTCCGCATCCCCCGCCGGGAGATGGGACGGCAGGCCGTGGAGGTGCTCAGCGCCCTGCTGGAGGAGGAGAGCACCGCGACGCAGCGCCTGCTCGGCTGTGCGAGCCACCGGGGCGCGAGCCTCGCACCGCCGCCCGGATGACCGCGCCGCCGCACCCGCGCCCGTACCGCGGACCCCACCGAGGACTCCGCCGCACCCGCACACCCGTACCCCCTGATGAGAGGCGAGACATGACGGAACTGGACACCGACCTCGTGGTCGTCGGCGGCGGCCTCGGCGGCGTCGCCGCCGCCCTCGCCGCCCTGCGCGCCGGCCAACGGGTCATCCTGACCGAGGAGTACGACTGGCTCGGCGGCCAGCTGACCAGCCAGGCCGTACCGCCGGACGAGCACTCCTGGGTCGAGCAGTTCGGCGTCACGGCCTCCTACCGGCAGCTGCGGGACGGCATCCGCGCGTACTACCGCCGCAACTACCCGCTGACGCCGCGGGCCAGGGCACGTCGCGACCTGAACCCCGGCGCCGGGCACGTCAGCCGGCTGTGCCACGAGCCGCGTGTGGCCGTCGCCGTCATCGAGGAGATGCTCGCCCCCCACCGCGGCAGCGGGCGGCTGCGGGTGCTCCAGCCCTACCGGCCGATCGGCGCGGAGACCGAGGGCGACCGGGTGAGCGCCGTCCGGCTCGCCCACCGGGACGGCGGGGAGGAGATCACCGTCACCGGCCGGTACGTCATCGACGCCACCGAGAGCGGCGAACTGCTGCCGCTGACCGGCACCGAGTACGTCACCGGGTTCGAGTCGGGCGAGGTGACCGGCGAACCCAGCGCCCCCGCCGAGGCCCAGCCGATGAACATGCAGGCCGTCTCGGTCTGCTTCGCCGTCGACCACGTGGACGGCGACCACACCATCGACCGGCCCGCCGACTACGGGTTCTGGCGGGAGTTCCGCACCGACTTCTGGGGCGGCAACCTGCTCGGCTGGAACACCCCCAACCCCCGCACCCTGGAAACGGGCACGCGCAGCTTCACCCCCAACCCGGACGACGACCCGGACGCGGTCGTCGCCGACCAGCGGCTGTCCGGCGGCGACGCCAACCTGTGGACGTTCCGCCGCATCGCGGCCCGCCGCAACTTCACCCCCGGCGCCTACGAGAGCGACATCTGCCTGGTCAACTGGCCGATGATCGACTACTTCCTGGCCCCCGTCATCGACGTCCCCGACGCGGCGGCCCGGCTGGCGGCGGCCCGGCAACTGTCGTACAGCGTGCTGTACTGGCTGCAGACCGAGGCACCGCGCCCCGACGGCGGCACCGGCTTCCCCGGGCTGCGGCTGCGCGGCGACATCACCGGTTCGGCGGACGGCCTGGCCCAGGCGCCGTACTACCGCGAGTCGCGGCGGATCGCCGCCGAGTACACCGTCGTGGAACAGGACCTGTCCGTGGCGCTGCGCGGCGACAAGGGCGCCGTCCCCTACCACGACACCGTCGGCGTCGGGATGTACCGCATCGACCTGCACCCCTCGACCGGCGGCGACAACTACATCGACGTCGCCGCCAGTCCGTTCCGCATCCCGCTCGGAGCGCTGATCCCGGTCCGCATGGAGAACCTGCTGCCGGCCGGGAAGAACATCGGCACCACCCACATCACCAATGGCTGCTACCGCCTGCACCCGGTCGAATGGAACATCGGTGAGGCCGCCGGAACCCTGGCCGCCCACTGTCTCCAGCAGTCCACCACCCCGCGCGCCGTGCGCAACGACCCGGCGCAGCTGGCGTCCTTCCAGGACCGGCTGACCGCCCAGGGCGTCGAACTGAGCTGGCCCGACATCGCGGGTTACTGACCCGGCGCCGCCGACGACGGGCGACGTCACCGACCTACCGGACATCACGACACCAGGCACGACTCAAGGAGAAGTGCAATGAAGCCTTCCATGAGCAGGCCCATGGCAGCGGCCACGCTGGCCGGCCTGCTGACCCTCACCGCCTGCGGCGGCTCCGGCAGCGGGGGCGACCCCGACGCGCCGGTCTCGCTGCGCGTCGCCGTGTGGACCGCGAACGACGACCACCTGGCGCTGTTCGACGAGATAGCCGACGCCTACATCGCGGAGCACCCCCGGGTCGAGAAGATCACCTTCGACCCGCTGCCCTTCGACGGGTACACCACCGCGCTGACCACCCAGATCGCCGGCGGCAACGCCCCCGACCTGGCCTGGATCTTCGAGAGCTCCGCCCCGGACTTCGTCTCCTCCGGCGCGCTGGTGCCGCTGGACGAGGTGCTGACCGGGACCGAGGGGTACGCGTTCGAGGACCTGCTGCCCGCCACCACCGAACTCTGGCGCGAGGACGACCAGTTGTTCGCCTACCCGTTCTCCACCTCGCCCTTCGCGGTCTTCGCCAACCTCGACCTGCTGGCCGAGGCCGGGGTGCCCGCGCCCAGCGAGATGACGGGGGCGGGGGAGTGGACCTGGGACGAGGTCATCGGCGCCGCGTCCACCGTCGCCGGGCAGACCGACGCCTCCGGCATGGTGATCCGCGACTTCGACTACACCGGCTGGGACTACCTCGCCACCCTGTGGACCGGCTGGGACGCCCGGGCCTGGGACGAGTCCTCCCAGTGCGGCTTCGACCGGCCGGAGATGGTCGGGGCGATGACCTTCCTGCACGATGCGGTCTTCGAGCACGGCGCGATGCCGGGGCCGGGGACCAGCGCGGACTTCTTCGCCGGTGAGGCCGCCTACACCGTCACCCAGATCTCCCGCGCCTCGCTCCTGGAAGAGGCCGGTTTCGCCTGGGACATGGTGCCGCTGCCCGCCGGTCCGGCCGGCGAGTACGCGGTGATCGGGCAGGCCGGGCTCGGCGTACTGCGGGTCGGCGACCACCCCGAGATCGCCGCCGACTTCCTGGCCCACTTCACCGCACCGGAGAACTCCGCCCGGCTCGCCGAGTACTTCCCGCCGCCCCGCGAGTCCCAGCTGACCGCCGAGACCCTGGCACAGACCAACCCGCTGCTCAGCGCCGAGCAGTTGCAGGACACCGTGGTGGCCGGCATCGCCGGCGGCGTGGTCAAGCCCAGCCACCTGGGGCAGGAGCAGATCGCGCAGACCGTGCGCGCCCAGCTGGACGCGCTGTGGAAGCCGGGCGCGGACGTACCGGCGGTGCTCGGGGACGTGTGCGCCTCCGTGCAGCCCCTGCTGGACCGGTGAGTTCGCGGATGAGCGGCCCGGCGCCGAAGGAGCGGCGGCGGGCGGACCGCTCCGGGCCGCCCGGCCGCCCGTTCTGGACCGGCCGGCGCCGCGAGGCGCTCGCCGGATACCTCTTCGTCGCCCCGCAGCTGATCGGCAGCGCCGTGTTCGTCCTGCTGCCGCTGATCCTGGTGTTCTGGTACAGCCTGCACGAGTGGAACGTGCTGGCGGGCTCCTTCGAGTTCACCGGCACGGACAACTACGACCAGCTGCTGAACGACCCCTCGCTGCCGGGGGTGCTGACGGCGACCGCTGTGTTCTCCATCGGCCTCGTGCTGCTCAACCTGAGCCTGGCGCTGTGGCTGGCACTGATGCTGAACCGGCGGCTGGCCGGTACGACGTTCTTCCGCACGGTCTTCTTCTCCCCGGTGGTCGTCTCGCTGGTGGCGTGGACGATCGTGTGGCGCTTCCTGCTCCAGGAGAACGGCGGCGTCAACGGGCTGCTCGACGTGTTCGGCATGACCGGGCCGAACTGGCTGCGCGGTGAGTTCACCGCCATGCTCTCGGTGATCGTGGTGCAGGTCTTCAAGAACGTCGGTCTGAACATGGTGCTCTTCCTCGCCGCGCTGCAGGGCGTGCCCCGGGAGCTGTACGAGGCGGCCACGATGGACGGCGCGGGCCGGTGGACGCGGTTCGTGCGCATCACGGTGCCGATGATCAGCCCGACGATCCTGCTGACCTCCATCATCACGGTCGTCGGCTCCCTGCAGGTGTTCGCCCAGATCGATGTGCTCACCAGCGGCGGACCGGGGACCTCGACCACGGTGCTCGTCTACTACCTGTACCAGCAGGCTTTCCAGTTCCACCACTTCGGATACGGGGCGACGCTGTCGGTGCTGCTGTTCGCGATCGTCTTCGTGCTGACGTTCGTCCAGTGGCAGTTGCGCAAGAAGTGGGTGTTCCATGAGCAGTGAGGTCGCAACCCGCCGCCCCCGTGGCGCCGAGGGCAACAGCCCGGCCCGTGACGAGCCGGCCCGCCGGAAGCCGAAACGCGGCGGATCGTGGCGCACGGCGCTGATCGTCTACGGGACGCTGGCGCTGCTGTCCGTCCCCTTCCTCTTCCCGACCTGGTGGATGGTGACGGCCTCCCTGAAGCCGGCCAACGAGATCTTCGCCTTCCCGCCCTCGCTGCTGCCGGACAGTCCCCGGCTGGACGCCTACCAACGGGTCTTCGAGGTGCAGCCGTTCGCCGCGCAGTACCTGAACTCCATGTACATCGCGCTGGTGGTCACCCTCGGGACGCTGGCGGTCTCCTCCCTGGCCGGGTACGCCTTCGCGCGCATCCGCTTCCCCGGCCAGAACGCGCTCTTCCTCGTGGTGCTGACCGGCCTGCTGATCCCCAGCGAGGTGACGATCGTCCCGCTGTTCCAGATGTTCAACGAGTGGGGCATGATCGACACCCACTGGCCGCTGATCCTGGTGCCGATCCTCGGCGCCCCCAGCGTGCTGGCCACCTTGATCATGCGGCAGTTCTTCATCGCCATCCCCAGGGAACTGGAGGAGGCCGCCCGCCTGGACGGGCTCGGCCAGTTCGCCGTCTACCGGCGGATCGCCCTGCCGCTGGCCAGGCCGGCGCTCGGCGCGGTGGCCATCTTCACCTTCCTGCACAGCTGGAACCTCTACCTGGAGCCGATCGTCTTCCTGTCGACCCCGGAGAAGTTCACGCTGCCGCAGGCGCTCACCCACTTCGTCGACGCCTACGGCGGACCGATGTGGGACGTGCAGCTGGCGGCGGCCTCCATGACGGCGCTGCCGGTGCTGGTGTTCTTCATCGTCATGCAGCGTCAGTTCGTCGAGGGCCTCGCCCACACTGGGCTCAAGGGCTGACCGCACCCGTGCCGTACCGGCCCCCGCGCGGGGGCCGGTGCCGCACGGTCATCCGTCCGCGGGGGATCCGTCCCGCGCGACAGGTCCGGCCGGCGCGCCGGCAAGGCCCAGGGCGAGGAACCCGCGGGCGCGCGGCAGGTCCTTGAGGTCGTCCCGGAGAAGCTCCAGGCAGGGCGCGAGCACCCGGACGGGGACGCCGCGGGCCCGCAGCACCTCGCCGGTCCAGTGCAGGAACCCGGTGAACAGGAGCGCGTCATCGGTGTACAGGGCCGTGGCCAGGAAGTCCACGACGTGGAGCACATCCTCGGCGGTGTGCTCCCGCTGGGCCGCGGTGTACGTGCGCATCGCGGGCACCCGTTCCTCGAGCCCGGCCATGGTGTTCCGCACCAGCTGCCGTCTGCTCCGGGCGACCAGCGTGTACTCCTGGTCGGCGAGGTGCGGCAGATCCTCCACGGTCTGCCGGACGACACCGGTGTGCGGACGGGGCAGCCCACCGTCCAGCACCGCCGTCGCCCCCCGGGCGTCGGGCGCCCAGCCGTCGGCGCCGAACAGGCGGGCGTAGCGGCCGTCGGCGCCGAAGGCGGCCCCACCGGCCAGCACGGGCACCCCGGCCGCCCGCGCGGCGCTGATGGCCGTGTGCGCGCCCGGCAGATGCGTGGGGAGGGAGGAGGACAGGGCCAGCGCCGCGGGTGCGGTCCGGTGCAGATGGGCGATGAGCCGGGAAGTGGGGACCTGGGCGCCCAGGAAGTCCACCGGGTAGCCGCGGTGGCGCAGCACTTCGGCCAGGATCCGGGTGGGCAGGACGTGCCAGTCGCCGTCCACACAGGCCACGGCCACGGTGCCGCGCCCCCCGCGCGGCCGGGTGACGGGGACCCGGTCGGCCATGGCGGTGATGATCCGGTCCTGGATGGCGGTGGCGGCGTGTTCCTGCGCCACGGTGAAGCGGTCGGCGGCCCATTCGGTGCCGACCTTGCGCTGGACCGGGGCGACGACCTCCAGCAGGACGTCCTCCGCCCCGGCGCCGTCGTCCAGCGCGGCGAAGACGGCCGCCGCCGCCGCGTGCTCGTCCCGGAACCGCACCGCCCGCCACAGGTCCTCGCGGGCCCGCAGCAGGACGGCGTCGCGGCCTCGGACCGGGGTGAGCGGGTCGGTCATGTACGGTCAGCCGCCGCCTGCGGCGACCGGCCGCGCGCCGGCCGGATGGGGAGCCGTGATCGCCATGACCGCTATGTCGTCGTGCCGGTTTCCGTCGATCCACCGCGTCACGAGCATCTGGATCCGCTCCACCACCGCTTCGGCCGGCATGCCGGCGCACTCCTCCAGCGCGGCGAGCAGCCGGGTGTCGTCGAACATGACGTCGCCCAGCGGGCCGCCCCGGGCCTCGGTGACGCCGTCGGTGAACAGCAGACAGGTCTCGCCCGGCTCCAGGGTGACCTCGGCCGTCGTCGCCCCGACCTCGGGAAGCGCGCCGATCAGGGTGCCGGCGGTGGCCGCCTCCTCCACCGTGCCGTCCCGGCGGACGATGAGCGGCGCCGGATGGCCGGCACTGGTCAGCCGCATGTCGACGACGCTGCCGCGGCGGCGCACCGAGGCCAGCACCAGCGTCGCGAAACGGGTGTTCCCCTTCGCCAGGATGGCCCCGTTCAGCAGACTCAGCAGATGCTGGTGGTCGTCCGCCAGCGGCAGCAGGGCGTGCAGCGTATTGCGGATCTTGCCGGTCAGAACCGCCGCCTCCAGGCCCTTGCCGCACACATCCCCCAGCACGGCCAGCGTTTCCCGCTCGCCCCCGGCCCCGGGATGGACGTCGTAGAAGTCTCCGCCCACCTGCTCGGTCTCCCGCGACGCGCGATACCCGCCGGCGAACTCGACGCCGTCCACCCGGTGCAGGACGGGGGGCAGCAGTTCCGCCATGAGGGTCGCCGTGATGCTGTTCTGCTCCTGGTACAGACGGGCGGCGGACAGCGCGGCTCCCGCGCGGGCGGCGAAGACACGGGCGAAGAGTTCCTCGGAGGTGTCGAAGGCGGCATGCCGGCTGCGCCGCAGCAGGATGAGCGCCCCGGCGGGGAAGCCGTGCCCGGGCAGGGGCGTGATCACCACCGATCCCACCGGCTCGGTGAGCCCTTCGGGCACCGCCCAGTGCGGCAGCACGGCGGGGTCGATCCAGCGGGAGGGCACGGGCGGGAAGCCCTGAAGGGCCTCCGCGAGCCCGGGGACGACGGACGGGTCGATCCGTTCGGTGCGGCGGACGACCTCATCGCCGACCCCGGTGGCCAGGTGATGACCCCGGCCCGAGGCGGGGGTGATCAGGATCGCGGCGTCTGCGAGGTGCCGGGTGGCCAGCGCCACGGCCTCCTCCACACACCGCTCGGTGTTGAGCGAGGCCAGCAGCCGGGTGGACGCCTCCGCCAGAAAGGCCGTGCGCTCCTGCTCACTGCGCAGCGCCCGTTCGGCGAGCCGCTGTTCGGTGTCGTCGAGGAGCCACCACACCACATCGCCGCTCGCGCCGGGCGTCGCGTGGGCTTCGAGCGAGCGCTCCCCGTACGGACCGCGCACCGGTCCCGGCGCGGCCCCGCCGTCCCGTGCCACCCCCTGGTGCGCCCGCGCCAGCCAGCCGGGGACGGCGTCCTCCAGCCGGGCTCCGGGTACCGCGCCCGGAAACAGGTCAGCCGCCCGGGCGTTGGCGTCCAGAACGGCGCCCGCCTCGTCGACCACCAGCGCGGGACAGGGCGCCAGCGGCCACGAAGCGCTGACGGACGACAGCGGGTGCCGTGCCGTGCGCGAGGATTCCTCGACACTGGTCATGAACGTCCGGACCCGCGACGGCGAGCACGGTCACCTTTCACAAAAGCCAACAGTTCGATGCAGTTTCCCGTATACGTCCCGGTCCTTCAAGCCGTCTCCCGCCGGGATTCCCGGCGGGGCCGCAGGACGCCGCAGGTGAACGTGCCCGCGCCGCACCCGGTCTGACGGGCCGCCGGTACCCGGGGCGGGGCAGCGGGGGAGTCAGCCCAGGTCGTAGACGGTGGTCGGGATCCCGGGCCGGCACAAGGTCGCGTCGACGATCGGTCCGATGCGCGCCCACGTCCCGCCGGCCAGGCCGCAGCCGATGCGCGGCATATGCACGGACGCCTTCCGGGCGCGTGCCTCCTCCGCGACCGTCCGCAGGCACTGCTCCACCGCCTCGTAGCGGATGGGCTTGCCCTTGCTCCCGGTCCTCATCCCGTGCTGGCCGATCATGTTCGCCACCGTGATGTCCCGGCGTACCTCCACGAACTGCACCGCCCCAGCCCGAAATCGTTGTCCGCCCGCTCCCGGTGCCAGCGGCGGTAGGCCCGCTCGGGCTCCGGCCAGCGGCGGGAGACGGCCACGACGAAGCCCTTGCCCCAGCCTCCGAGGTCGTTGCAGACATGGGCGACGATTTTCGGCCCCGCCGCATGCGGATCCGTCGCATCCCCCTGGATGACGCGCAGCGATGTCATCCGCCCATCCTGCCGGCGACGGCCACGCCGCGCGGCCCGGGTTGTTCCCCGGCGCCGCTGAGCGCGGCCGTGTAGGCTCGCTCAGGTCGAGAACCGCTCCGGAGGAGACACAGACGTGGTGGGTGAAGACGACATCTCGGGGTGATACCCGGATGGGCAGGCCGCCGGCCGATGCGTATGCGCATCGCGGTGGCCTCGTTGTCGTTCCCTGACACCCGTCTGCCGGGCCGCGCCGAGACGCGCCCTCTCCTTCACCGAGGTTCTTCATGTCCGACACCTTCATCACGTGCACCGGTATGTCCTTTTCCTGGCCCGATGACACCCCCGTCTTCGACGGCCTCACCTTCACCCTCGGCGCCGGCCGCACCGGTCTGGTCGCGCCCAACGGCTCCGGCAAGAGCACCCTGCTGAAGCTCATCGCGGGCGAGCTGCGCCCGAGCGCCGGAACCGTGTCCGTCTCCGGCCCCCTCGGGTACCTCCCGCAGAGCCTGCCGCTGGCGGCCGACCTCACCGTCGCCCAGGTGCTCGGCGTCGCCGAGGTGATCCGCGCGCTGGACGCCGTCGAATCGGGCGACGTGGCCGAGGAGCACTTCGCGACGATCGGCGACGACTGGGACATCGAGGAACGCACCCGGGCCCAGCTCGACCGGCTGGGGCTCGCGGAACTCACCCTCGACCGGGACCTGGGGACCCTCAGCGGCGGGCAGATCGTCTCCCTCGGACTGGCGGCCCAGCTCCTGAAGCGGCCCGATGTCCTGCTGCTCGACGAGCCCACCAACAACCTCGACCTGGACGCCCGGCGCACGCTGTACGACGTGCTGGAGGACTGGTCCGGCTGTCTGCTGCTGGTCAGTCACGACCGCGCGCTGCTGGACCGCATGGAGCGCATCGCCGAACTCGACCGCGGCGCGCTCCGCTTCCACGGCGGCAACTTCACCGCCTACGAGCAGGCCGTCAGCGCCGAACAGGAGAACGCCGAGAAGACCCTCCGCAACGCCGAGAAGGAACTCAAGCGCGAGAAGCGGGAACTGCAGCAGGCCAGGGAACGCGCCGAGCGCCGGGCGAGCAACGCCTCCCGCAACCTGAAGAACGCGGGCCTGCCCCGGATCTTCGCGGGGAACATGGCGCGCGGGGCCCAGGAGTCGGCCGGGCGCGCCGGTCAGATGCACGCCTCCCGGGTCAGCGACGCGCAGGCCAGGCTGGACGAGGCCGGCCGCGCCGTACGGGACGAGCAGCGGCTCACCCTGGACCTGCCCGACACCGGCGTCCCGGCCGGCCGCAACCTCTTCCTCGGCCACGGCCTGCGGGTACGCCACGGCGAACGGCAGCTCTTCGGCGCCGAAGGCGTCGACCTGTCCGTCCGCGGCCCCGAGCGCATCGCGCTGACCGGCCCCAACGGCGCCGGCAAGACCACGCTGCTGCGGCTGCTGGAGGGCGGCCTGGAACCGGACGCCGGCGAGGTGACCCGGGCCGACGGCCGGGTGGCCTACCTGTCGCAGCGGCTGGACCTGCTGGACGTTGGGCGCACCGTCGCCGAGAACTTCACCGCGTTCGCCCCGCACCGCACCGAGGCGGAGCGGATGAACCTCCTCGCCCGTTTTCTGTTCCGGGGCGCCAGGGCCCACCTCCCGGTGGGGGTGCTCTCCGGCGGTGAACTGCTGCGCGCCACCCTGGCCTGCGTGCTGTGCGCCGAGCCGGCCCCGCACCTGCTGCTGCTCGACGAGCCCACCAACAACCTCGACCTGCTCAGCGCAGGCCAGTTGGAGAGCGCCCTGTCCGCGTACCGGGGGGCGTTCGTGGTGGTCAGCCACGACGAGCCGTTCCTGGCCCGGATCGGGGTCGGCCGCCGGCTGCTGCTGGCCGACGGCACCCTGACGGAGACGGGATCTCCCCAGGGGTGAGCCCGGCGTACGTTCCGGCCCGCGCCCGAGGCGGCACGCCCGGCGGGCCCCGTCCGTCCCGCACCCCAGGTGGATCGTCATGTCCCGACCCGCGCTGCTCGCGCACGACCTCGTCCGGATCCGGGGCGGCCGCCGGATCCTCGACGGCTTCTCCCTCACCGCCGCTCCCGGCCGCCGTATCGGCCTGATCGGCGAGAACGGCGTGGGCAAGACCACGCTGCTGCGGCTGCTCGCGGGGGTGGACCAACCGGACGCCGGTCGGGTCACCCGCCCGGACGACCTGGGCTTCCTGCACCAGGAGATGCCCTTCGACGCCCGGGCGACCCTCTCCACCGTCCTGGACGACGCGCTGCGCGAGCCCCGCGCCGCGCTGGCCGAACTCGACCGGCTCACCGCACAGCTGGGCCGGACGCCGGACGGCTCGCCGGACCACGCCGCCCTGCTGGAGACCTACGCCCGGGCGCTCGAACACGCCCAGGAGATGCAGGCGTGGGACGCCGACCGGAGCGCGGCGATCACCCTGGGCGGACTCGGCCTGGACCGCGTCCCGCGCGACCGTACGCTCGGTTCGCTCTCCGGCGGACAGCGCGGCCGGCTGGCCCTGGCCGCGCTGCTCGTCCGGCGCCCCGGCGCGCTGCTGCTCGACGAGCCGACCAACCACCTCGACGACGACGCGGCCGACTTCGTCGCGCGGCGGGTGCGCGACCTGCCCGGCGCCGTCGTGCTGGCCGGCCACGACCGCGCGTTCCTGGACGCGGTGTGCACCGAGGTGATCGACCTCGATCCGGCGCCCGGCGGCGGCCCCGTGCGGTACGGCGGGAACTACACCGACTACCGGGCGGCCCAGCGGGCCGAGTACCGGCGCTGGGAACGGCGATACGCCGGGGAACAGGAGGAGCTGGAGGATCTGCGCCGTGCGGCGGGGGTGACCGCGCACCGCCTGGCACCGGATCGCGGCCGGACGGATCACGAGAAGATGGGCTACGGGCACCGCGGCGGCCGGGTGCAGCGGCAGATCTCCCGCCGGGCGCGCGACGCCGCCCGGCGGCTGGCCGAGCTGGAACGCGAGGCGATCGCCGCCCCGCCGCGCCCGCTCTCCTTCCGGCCGGGGCCGGTGACCGCCGCCACGGAGGCCGCCGGGGGCCACGGCGCGGACCACCTGGTCTCGCTGCACGATGTCCACGTACCCGGCCGCCTGGCCCGCCTGCGGCTGGACGTCGGTCCCGGCGAGCGGCTCCTGGTCACCGGTGACAACGGCGCGGGCAAGTCCACCCTGCTGTGGGTCCTGGCGGGCCGGCTCCCGGCGCGGGGCGAGATGTACCGCAGCCCGGGGCTGACCACCGGACTGCTCCCGCAGGACACCGGGTTCGCCCATCCGGAGCGCACCGCGCGCGAGATCTACGCCCGCGTGCTGGGGACACGGCGCGCGGAGGAGGTTCCGCTGCTCTCGCTGGGGCTGCTGAGTGAGGCCGACGCGGGGCTGCCGGTCCACCGGCTGTCGGCCGGCCAGCGGCGCAGGCTGGCCCTGGCGCTCCTGGTGGCGCGGCCACCGCAGTTGCTGCTGCTCGACGAACCCACCAACCATCTGTCGCCCCGGCTGTGCGACGAGTTGGAGGAGGCGCTGGGCGGCGGGCCCGGCGCCGTCGTGGTGGCCAGCCACGACCGCTGGCTGCGCGGGCGCTGGCGGGGACGGGAGGTGCGGCTGAGCCCGGCGGGGGAGTGAACGGGCGGGGCGCGCCGTACGGTCCGGGGGATGCGGCCCTCTGGTGTGGCATGACGAAGCCATGACAATCTAGGATGGCGTGGTCCCCCGCCCTTCCCGCGCCCTCGAACCCGCCCAGCCGGGCCCGCGACGCCCGCCCAGGAGGAGCCAGCGCCGTGGACCCAGGAAAGCCCGCCTTACCCCGATCGCTGTGGGTGCGTTCCGGCGTGGCCGGCATGGCCTCCTACCTCGATGCCGCGGCGATCGTCTCGACCGGTTCCGCGCTCGTTCTGTACAAGGAGCCGCTGTCCCTGACCGCGGGCACGATCGGGGCGCTGTCCTCGGCGCTCACCCTGTCCATCGCCGCCGGCTCATTGCTCGGCGGCCGGCTGGGGGACCGCTTCGGACGCCGCCGGGTGTTCGTCGTCACGGTGACGATGCTGGCCCTGGGCGCCGCCGTGCTGGCGGCGGCGCCGGGCAGCGGCTGGCTGTACCCGGGCGTGATCCTGATGGGCTTCGCGGCGGGCGCGGACCTGCCGGTCTCCATCGCGCTCATCGCGGAGGAGGCGCCCGAGGGGGACCGGGGCCGGCTCGTCGCCCTCACCCAGGTGCTCTGGTACGCGGGGATGTGCGCCACCCAGCTGATCGGGCTGCTGGCCGGCGGCATGGGGGCGACGGGGGCCCGCGTGCTGTACGCCCATGTCGCCGTGGTGGCCCTCGCGGTCCTGGCGTTCCGGCTGCGGATGCCGGAGTCCCGGCAGTGGTCGGCGCAGCGGCGGCTGGCCCGGGGGCTGCGGGCGGGCGAGGCCCGGCGCCTCACCGCGGGGCGGCAGTTGCTGCGTCCGCCGCACCTGGCGGCCGTGGGGTCGCTGGCCGCCTTCTACGTACTGACCCTGGTCGCGGCCAACACCATGGGGCAGTTCACCACGTATCTGTACGTCGAGGTCGCCGGCAGCACCGTGCGGGTCGCCTCCGCCGTCAACCTCGCGATCCTCTTCTTCAGCATCGGCATGGCCGTGCTGTTCATGCGGGTCGTGGACGGCCGGTACCGGATGCGCTGGTACGCGATCGGCGCCGTGGGCTTCGTGCTGTACTTCGCGCTGCCCGCCGTGTTCGGCGTCCATGTGTGGAGTCTGGCCCTGGCCAAGATCCTCGGCACCTTCGGCACCGCCCTCGCCTTCGAGGCGATCTTCAAGGTCTGGTCGCAGGAGGCGTTCCCGACGCTGCTGCGAGCCACGGCGCAGGGCTCGATCATGGCCCTCGCCCGGGGCGCCGCCGCCGCGGCCGCCCTGTGGACGCCGAGGCTGCTGGACACCACCCCGCGCACGGTGTTCATCGTCCTGGCCACCCTGGTCGCCGCCGCGATGCTGGTGGGCCCGGTGATCGAACGGCTGCCCAAGCGGACGCTCAGCGTCGGTGGGCCGGGGGGTGTGCCGCCCCGCGAGGGCGCTGCGTAGGCTGGGGCGTCGTCGTCCCGCGGCGGTGCTGCCCGAAGGGTGACGCGTCGTAGAGTGGCACGAGAGCCCTTGACCCGCATCAGCGCAGGCAGGGAGCCGAGCTCCAGGAGTTCCTACATGTTGCGAACCATGTTCAAGTCCAAGATCCACCGGGCCACGGTGACCCAGGCCGACCTGCACTACGTGGGGTCGGTGACCGTGGACGCGGAGCTGATGGAGGCCGCCGATCTGCTGGCCGGTGAGCTGGTGCACATCGTTGACATCACCAACGGCAGCCGGCTGGAGACCTATGTGATCGAGGGCGAGCGCGGCTCGGGCGTCATCGGGATCAACGGGGCGGCGGCGCATCTGGTGCAGCCGGGCGATCTGGTGATCCTCATCTCGTACGCGCAGGTGGACGACGCCGAGGCGCGGTCGCTGCGGCCCCGCGTGGTGCACGTCGACGCGGACAACCGGGTGGTGTCCCTGGGCGCCGACCCCTCGGAGCCGGTGCCGGGCGGGGACGCCGTACGCGGCCCGCTGGCCGTGCCGCGCGCCTGACCCATCTCCGGACACGAACGGGCCCCGTGCCCTCCGCCGCGGCGGAGGGCACGGGGCCCGTTCGATGTGCCGGGGTCAGCGGCCGGCGCCGCTGCTCACGTGGTCCAGGACCGCCTGGGCCTCGCTCTCCAGGCGCGGGCCCGCCAGCCAGGTGCTCTCCATCGGGCCGATGGAGTTGACCGAGATCAGCTTGGGGTCGTTGCTCGCGTCCCAGCGGATCCAGGGGCCGCCGGAGGAGCCGCCGGTCATGGTGCAGCCGGCCCAGTACATCCCGGGCATGGTGTCGTCCAGGGACAGCCGGGAGGGGGTGTCCGTGCAGTTGTACATGAGGTTGCCGTCGTAGGGGTCGGCGGCGGGGAAGCCGTAGAGGGTGACATCGCCCAGGCCGGAGACGGCGGGGGCGCCGAAGTCGACCTCGATGGCGTTGCCGACGGTCTCCTCGAGGGACTGCTCGGAGCCGTTCTCGTTGCTCACCTCGAGAATGGCGAAGTCGCCGGGCGCGCCGCCGCCGCCCATCGCGGTGCCGTTGTCGATCCAGTACTGGGTGGTCGAGACGTAGTCGGCCCAGTAGACGCCGTAGGGAGCCATCTCCTCGTACGCGGCGCTGTACGGGTCGGGGGAGCCGTTGTTGTTGAAGGCCGGGACGAAGGCGATGTTGCGGAACCAGCCGCCCTCGGTGCCGGCGTGCACACAGTGCCCGGCGGTGGCCACCAGGTTGGACTGACCGGGCCGGTTGGGGTCCTTCACCACGGTGCCGGAGCAGACCATGGATCCCTCGGGGGCGTCGAAGAACACCTTGCCGATCGGCGCCGCGTTGTCCGTGTAGGGGAAGGCGACCTGCTCGGCCTCCACCGGGAACGGCTCGGAGTCGGTGATCCCGCGGTCGGACTCGGGGTCGTCGTTCTGCGGCGGGTTGACGTCTTCCTGGATCTCGTCGTCGTCGATCGCCTGGTCGGGGTCCTGGGCCTCCTCCATGCGGTCGGAGTCCCACAGGCCCTCGATGATCGGGTTGAAGAACTCACCGATGTCACGCACCCACGTGTCGGTGTCCCAGTCCTCCCAGCCACCGTTGATCCAGGCTTCCAGGTCGACGTCGAAGGGCAGGTTGTCCAGCAGGTCCTGGACCTCGGTGCCGTCGCTGGGCTTGGCGTCGTTGCTTGCGTCGTCATCGCCGTTGCAGGCGGTGGCGGTGAGCGCGAGTGCGGCCGCCATGGCCGTGGCGGCCAGGGCGGTGCGGCGGCGTCCGAACCGCCCGCGTATCGATGACATGCGTGAACTCCCCCGGAGTCATGTGGCTTGGTGCGTTTTGTCATGTGCCCCCCGACAGCGCGGGAGCACCCCCACTATGCAGGTGCTCCCGTAGACGGCGGTCACGGGGTCCCCGGTTCCGGCCACATGTGCGGGCGGGCACGGGCGGTCTGCCGGTTCCGCGTAAATGATCTTGTCGCAGGCCGTGTTCCGGCCGCCGTCGCGTCGTTACTCCCTATGCGGCTGGATGCCGCAGACATGACAGACACCAATGGCCGAAGGAGGGAGGCGCGGCGGCTCATCCCCGGCTCGCGCGCGCCGAACACCGATGAACGCACGCCCCCGCCCGGAGCGCAGCCCGGACCGCGAGCGTGAGCCGGTGCGCCAACGGCTGGCCCGGCTGATGGAGCCGGCGATCCCGGGACACCGCCGCCCCCTGGACTCCGAGACCGGGCCGGGCGCCGCCGTACCCCCCTCGCTCACCGCCGATCCGCTGGAGCAGCCGGACCCCGAACTGGCCGCCGACGCCGCCGGTACCGAGAACCTGCTGCGCTGCTGGGTACGGGAGACCGGCGTGGAGCGTCCGGCCGACGGCGAACTGCGGCTGCCGCTCACCGCCTCCGGCAGCACCCTGCGCGTGCCCGTGCGCTACTGGTCGCCCACCGGCTGGCACCGCTTCGGCCCCGCGGCGCTGGACCCCGCCCCGGCCGGCGCCGCCCCGGTGGACTCCGCCACCCTCGCCGCGCTGCTCGCCCGGGAGGGGGTGGCCGGCGCGCACGGCGCGCGAGGCGTACGCGAGTCGATCGCACTGGTCGGCCGGGTCGCCGACTCCGTCCAGCGCACCGCTGTCTTCCTCACCGAGCGCCGCGCGGAACCCGGCTCCGCCGCCCACGCGGACGCCTTCCTGGAGGGCGAACAGGCCCTGCTGCTCGGCCATCCGCTGCATCCCACCCCCAAGAGCCGCGAAGGGCTCGCCGGTGCCGAGGCCCGCCGCTACTCCCCGGAGCTGCGCGGTTCCTTCGCGCTGCACTGGCTCGCCGTCGACCGGGAGCTGCTGGCCACCGACTCCGCCTGGCACGCGGGCGACGGCACCATCACCGCGGCGCCCGAACTCGCCGCCCGGCTCGCCGGTTCCGCACTGCCGCTGCCCAAGGGCACCGCACCACTGCCACTGCACCCCTGGCAGGCCCGCGACGTGCTGCACCGCCCGGCCGTCGCCGCGCTGGTCGCCGCCGGCGCGCTGCACGACCTGGGCGAACACGGCGCCCCGTGGCACCCGACCTCCTCGGTGCGTACGGTGCACCGCCCCGGCACGCCGTTCATGCTCAAGCTCTCGCTCGGGCTGAGCATCACCAACTCCCGGCGGGAGAACCTCCGCAAGGAACTGCACCGGGGCGTGGAAGTGCACCGGCTGCTCGGCAGCGGCCTGGGTGATCAGTGGCGTGCGGCCTTCCCCGAAGGTCCCGGCTTCGACATCGTGCGCGACCCCGCCTACCTCGCGGTGGACGACGAGAGCGGCGCCCCGGTACCGGGCCTGGACACCCTGCTGCGGCACAACCCCTTCACACCGGCGGACGACCCGGTGTGCCTGGCCGGGCTGACCGCGCCGCGCCCCTGGCCGGGCGCCGGACCGTACCGGTTGCGTTCCCGGCTCGCCGACATCGTGGGCACCCTGGCCGAACGCGGCGGCCGCGGCGTCGCCTCGGTCTCCGCCGAGTGGTTCCTGCGCTATCTGCAGACGGTGGTCCGGCCCATCCTGTGGCTGGACGCGCGGGCCGGCGTCGCCCTGGAGGCCCACCAGCAGAACACCCTGGTGCTGCTGGACGCCGAGGGCTGGCCGGTGGGCGGCCGCTACCGCGACAATCAGGGCTACTACTTCCGCGAGTCGGCCCGGGAGGCCCTCCAGCGCCGGCTGCCCGGCATCGGTGAGCGGTCCGACACCTTCGTCAGCGACCAGGTCACCGATGAGCGCTTCGCCTACTACCTCGGCATCAACAATGTGCTCGGCCTGATCGGTGCCTTCGGCTCCCAGCGCCTGGCGGACGAGGCGCTGCTGCTCGCCGCGTTCCGCCGCTTCCTCGGCGGCCTGGCCACCGGCCGGGGCGAGCCGGTCTCCCCGCTCGCCGGCCACCTCCTGGACAGCGCCACCCTGCGCTGCAAGGGCAATCTGCTCACCCGGCTGCGCGGCCTGGACGAACTCGTGGGTCCGGTCGACGGCCAGTCCGTGTACGTCACGCTCCCCAACCCCCTCACCACCTGCTAGGAGGCGCCCGTGTCCATCCGCGAACCGGGCTGCGAGGACACCCTGGAACTGGAGCTGCCGCGCCCCGCCGCACCCGCCCCACCTGTCGGTGCCATCGGTGACTGGGGCCCGGCCGGGACCGCGGGCGGGGAGTTCCGGCTGCTGCCGGTGGACCCGGAGCGCGACCTGGAGCTCATCACCGGGTGGATGAACGACCCGGCGGTGGACCGCTACTGGGCCCTGGCGGGCCCGCGCGGGCGCACCGCCGCACACGTCGGAGCCCAGCTGGCGGGCGACGGCCGCAGCGTCCCGTGCCTGGGTCTGCTGGACGGGCGGCCGATGAGCTACTGGGAGATCTACCGGGCCGATCTCGACCCGCTCGCCCGCCACTACCCGGCGCTGCCCGAGGACACCGGGCTGCATCTGCTGATCGGCGCGGGCCGGGACCGCGGCCGCGGACTCGGCGCCGAACTGCTGCGCGCGGTGTGCGAGCTGGTGCTGCGGAACCGCCCGCGGAGCGGGCGGATCGTCGCCGAGCCCGATGTCCGCAACGCCGCCTCCATCGCGGCTTTCCGCGGCGCCGGTTTCCGCAAGACGGCCGAGGCCGACCTGCCGGACAAGCGCGCCGTGATCATGCTCCGGGACCGCTGAGCGCGGATCCCGGCCGTCCATGTCCCCGACCGAGGAGTTCCGTTGCCCATATCCCCCGCGGCCTGGAACGACGCCGCGCGACAGTTGCTCGCCAAGATGCTCGCCGAGTTCGCCTACGAGGGCATCATCACCCCGGAGCCGGACGGCGCGGCCGGCCCCGGCGCGTACCGGCTGCCGGTCGCCCCCGGCACCGTCTACCGCTTCCGGGCCGACCGCGGCGCGTACGGCCACTGGCGCGTCGATCCCGGGTCGCTGCCCGCCGACGCCGACCCGCTCGCCTTCGTCGCCGCCGCCCACGACACCGTGCTCGGCCTCAGCGGCGACACCCTGGGCCATCTGCTGCGTGAACTCACCGCCACCCTGAGCGCCGACGTGGTGCTCGCCGAGGAGGCGCTCACCGCCGCCGAGCTGGCCGATCTCGACTACGCCGCGCTGGAGGGCCGCCAGGGTGGACATCCGTGGCTGGTCGCCAACAAGGGCCGGGTCGGGTTCTCGGCGGGGGACGCGGCCCGCTGGGCGCCGGAGGCGCGTACCCCGCGCGCGCTGCCCTGGCTCGCGGTGCACCGGGACCTCGCCCGCTACCGCGGGGTGCCGGCGCTGGCCGACCCCGGGACGCTGTACGCGCAGGAGCTGCCCGAGCAGGTCCGCCGCGCCTTCACCGAGACCATCGCCGGGGCGGGCAAGGATCCGTCCGACTACCTGTGGCTGCCCGTCCACCCCTGGCAGTGGGACGAGACCATCGCCCCGCTGTACGCCCCACAGCTCGCGGCGGGCCTGCTGATCGAGCTGCCCAGCGACGGGGAACTGCGGCTGCCGCAGCAGTCGATCAGAACGTTCCTCAACATCAGCAGGCCCACCGGGCGCAGCGTGAAGCTGCCGCTGTCCATCCTCAACACCCTGGTGTGGCGCGGGCTGCCCACCGAACGGACGCTGGCCGCGCCCGCCGTCACCGACTGGATCCACGCGGTACGGGACACCGACCCGTATCTGCGCGAGACACGCGTGATCCTGCTGGGCGAGACGGCCTCGGTGACCGTAGCGCACCCGCTGTACGACCGGCTGCCGCAGGTGCCCTACCAGTTCCGGGAGCTGCTGGGCTGCATCTGGCGGGAGCCGATCGGGCCGGAGCTGGCCGCGGGGGAGCGGGCCCGTACCCTGGCGGCGCTGCTCCAGCGGGGACGGGACGGCCGGGCGCTGACGGCGGAGCTGGTGGGCCGTTCGGGGCTCCCCGCGGACGTCTGGCTGAAGCGGCTGTTCGCGGCGCTGCTGCCCCCGCTGCTGCACTTCCTGTACCGGTACGGCACGGTCTTCTCGCCGCACGGGGAGAACGCGATCGTGGTCTTCGACGAGCACGAGGTGCCGGTGCGGCTGGCGGTGAAGGACTTCGTGGACGACGTGAACCTGAGCGCTGAGCCGCTGCCGGAGTTCGACGGCATCCCGCACGAGGTGCGCGAGGTGCTGCTGACCGAACCTGCGGACTTCCTGCCGCAGTTCATCCACTCCGGGCTGTTCGTCGGGGTCTTCCGTTATCTGGCGCCCCTGTGCGAGGAACAGCTCGGCGTGAGCGAGGACGACTTCTGGTCACTCGTACGGGCGGAGATTCTCCGCTACCAGCAGCGCTTCCCCGAACTGAAGAACCGTTTCGACGCCTTCGAGCTCCTGGCCCCGCGGATCCAGCGGCTGTGCCTGAACCGCAACCGGCTCCATCTGGACGGTTACCGGGACCGGGCGCAGCGGCCGCACGCCGCGATCGACGGCACGGTGGCGAACCCGCTGCACTCCGGCTGAGGCCGATGACCGACGGCACTGTCAGTGGTGCCACGTAAGGTGGCTGGCCTATGACTGTCACATCCGGGGGGCCGGCCCTCACCGACCTGCTGCACGCTGCCGTGACCGCCGTCGGCGGCAGCGAGCGGCCCGGCCAGATCGCGATGGCCGAGGCCGTCGCGGAAGCGATCGAAGGCGGCACGCACCTGCTGGCGCAGGCGGGCACCGGCACCGGGAAGTCCCTGGGGTATCTGGTGCCCGCGCTCGCCGGCGGCGACCGGGTCGTGGTGGCCACGGCCACGCTGGCGCTGCAACGGCAGCTGGTGGAGCGCGATCTTCCGCGCACGGTGGAGGCGCTGCGTCCGCTGCTGCGCCGCCGCCCCGAGTTCGCCACCCTCAAGGGGCGGGCCAACTATCTGTGCCTGCACCGGCTGCACGAGGGGGTGCCGCAGGAGGAGGACCAGGGCCTCTTCGACCCTCTCCCAGACTTCGTCCGGGGGGACCCCCATCGAGGCCCGGCCGCTGCCGCCGAGCGCGGGGGCGGCGGCCCCAGCAGCAAGCTGGGCAAGGATCTGCTGCGCCTTCGGGACTGGGCGGACGAGTCCGAGACCGGCGACCGGGACGAGCTGACCCCGGGCGTCTCCGATCGCGCCTGGTCGCAGGTGTCGGTCTCCTCCCGGGAGTGCCTGGGGGCGAGCAAGTGCGCCTACGGTGCCGAATGCTTCGCCGAGGCGGCGCGCGAGCGCGCCAAGGTGGCCGATGTCATCGTGACGAACCATGCGCTGCTGGCGATCGACGCCATCGAGGGCGCGCCGGTGCTCCCGGGCCACGAGGTGCTGATCGTGGACGAGGCGCACGAGCTGGTCTCCCGGGTCACGGGGGTGGCCACCGGTGAGCTGAACCCCGGTGGTGTCGGCCGGGCCGTGCGCCGGGCCGCGAAGATCGTGGACGAGAAGGCGGCGGACGCGATGCTCACCGCGTCCGAGACCTTCGAGCGGCTGATGGAGACGGCGGAGCCGGGCCGGCTGACCGAGCTGCCCGAGGACCTGGCCTACGCCCTGGTGGCCCTGCGGGACGCGGCGCGCACCGTGATCACCGTGCTGGGCGCCACCCGGGACAGCTCGCTGAGCGACGAGGACGCGGTGCGCAAGCAGGCGCTGGCCTCGGTGGAACACGTGCACGAGGTCGCCGAGCGGCTGGTGGAGAGCTCCGAGTTCGACGTCATCTGGTGCGAGCGCCACGACCGTTACGGGTCCTCGTTGCGGGTGGCGCCGCTGTCGGTGTCGGGGCTGCTGCGCGAGAAGCTGTTCACGGAGCGGTCGGTGGTGCTGACCTCGGCCACCCTCAAGCTGGGCGGCGACTTCAACGGGGTGGGGGCCTCGCTGGGGCTGGCACCCGAGGGAGCACACGGCGAGGAGTCCCCGGAGTGGAAGGGCCTGGACGTGGGCTCCCCCTTCGACTACCCCAAGCAGGGGATCCTCTATGTGGCCAAGCATCTGGCGACCCCGGGCCGGGAGGGCAGCCGCGGGGACATGCTGGATGAGCTGGCCGAGCTGATCGAGGCGGCGGGCGGGCGCACGCTGGGTCTCTTCTCCTCGATGCGGGCGGCGCAGGCGGCGGCCGAGGAACTGCGCGGGCGGCTGGAGATGCCGATTCTGCTCCAGGGCGAGGAGACGCTGGGGGAGCTGATCCGGGCCTTCGCCGAGGACGCGCCCACCTGTCTGTTCGGCACGCTGTCGCTGTGGCAGGGCGTCGATGTGCCCGGGCCCAGCTGTCAGTTGGTGGTCATGGACCGCATCCCGTTCCCCCGGCCGGACGATCCGCTGCTCAGCGCGAGGCAGAAGGCCGTGGAGGAGGCGGGGGGCAATGGGTTCATGGCGGTGGCCGCGACCCACGCGGCGCTGCTGATGGCGCAGGGCGCGGGCCGGCTGGTGCGGGCCACCGGCGACCGCGGAGTGGTGGCGGTACTGGATCCACGGCTGGCGAAGGCGCGGTACGGAAGCTTTCTGCGGTCGTCGATGCCGGACTTCTGGACGACCACGGACCGCAATCAGGTACGGCGCTCCCTGGCGGCGATCGACGCGGCAGCGCGGAACGCTGCCGCGTCCTGAGGCGGGCCAGGGAGGGAGAAGGGTGCGGCGCGGGCTCGGATCAGACGCGCCGCATGACGGCGACGACCTTGCCCAGGATGGTGGCCTCGTCACCGGGGATGGGCTGGTAGGCGGGGTTGTGCGGCAGCAGCCAGACCTGGCCGTCCTCACGGCGGAAGCGCTTGACGGTGGCCTCGCCGTCGAGCATGGCGGCCACGATGTCGCCGTTCTCGGCGACCGGCTGGCGGCGGACGGTGACCCAGTCACCGTCGCAGATGGCGGCGTCGATCATGGAGTCGCCGACCACCTTCAGCACGAACAGCTCTCCGTCGCCCACCAGCTGGCGGGGGAGCGGAAAGACATCCTCGACGGACTCCTCGGCCAGGATCGGGCCACCGGCGGCGATCCGGCCGACCAGCGGCACATAGGAGGCCGCGGGCTTGCCCGCGGTGTCGGCGGGGGGCGGGGTGGGGGTCTCGGCGCCCCGTACCTCGTAGGCGCGCGGCCGGTGCGGGTCGCGGCGCAGGAAGCCCTTGCGCTCCAGCGCCATCAGCTGATGGGCCACCGAGGAGGTGCTGGAGAGCCCCACGGCCTGGCCGATCTCACGCATGGACGGCGGGTAGCCACGACGCTGCACCGAGTCACGGATCACCTCGATCACCCGTCGCTGGCGGTCGGTGAGCCCCGAGCTGTCGGCGCGGATGCCGGGTGGCCGGCCGGGCAGTGACCGTGCGGCGCCGTTCTCCGGGCGCAGTGGCGCGCCGTGCTGTACGGACAGCCGCTCCTGGCGGCGCTCAGCGGCGGCGATGGCGTCGTCTGCTGCGGTGGTCATGTCGGCCCCTTCGTGGTGGTACTCCCTAGTCACACAACGGTAGTTGCTATCGAAAGGTTGCGCCAAACACACGTTCGAGTGAAATATCGCTGATCAGCTGACGTGATTGGTCACCGAGGTGTATGCGACGGCAACCGGTCACAGGCTGATGCGATAGCCTCCCATGCGCGTGTCCGCCGCGCATCGCCGCCCACCCCCTTCGCCGCACGACACGCGGTCCCGGTGCGTTCGCGCCGTAACCCTAGATCTAGTGGTTTGATGATGCGCGGCATCCCACAAGTTGTGGTCCCCCGTCATCGTCGGCGCAGTGGATCGCCTATGCTGGGGAGTGCTCAGGGGGTACGCCAGTGGCCCCCGTGAGGCTTGATACGCCATGTCGGAGAGCAGCTGGCGAGCACGCTGCGTCATCGCGGCCAGGAGAAGGGAGAGGCGGCATGCACTGCCCCTTCTGTAGGCATCCCGACAGCCGGGTCGTCGACAGCCGCACCGCGGACGACGGCACCCTGATCCGGCGGCGCCGCCAGTGCCCGAGCTGCTCGCGGCGCTTCACCACGGTGGAGACCGCCTCGCTCATGGTGATCAAGCGCAGCGGCGTCACCGAGCCCTTCAGCCGCACCAAGGTCATCGCCGGGGTGCGCAAGGCGTGCCAGGGCCGTCCCGTCACCGAGGACGCCCTGGCCCTGCTCGGCCAGCGCGTGGAGGAGGCCGTCCGGGCCACCGGCAGTGCGGAGCTGTCCACGCACGATGTCGGCCTCGCCATACTGGGCCCGCTCCGCGAGCTGGACCTGGTGGCCTACCTGCGGTTCGCGTCCGTCTACCGGGCGTTCGACTCGCTGGAGGACTTCGAGGCGGCCATCGCGGAGCTTCGCGAGCGGGACCCCGCCGGCGGAGCCGGCGCCGAGGTCGCGGTGGAGCCCGCCGCCGGATAGCCGGCGCCCGCAACCGCGACCCCACAGACCGGCCGGAGCGCACAGCCGCGCCCCGGTCGGCGGAACAGACACCGTGACTGAGGAACAATCCGGTCACACCAGGGCGTTGTGCCCGACATGGAGGCGGAATGACTGACACGACGAGCGGCCCGGCACGGGGCGGCTCCCGCGCAAAGGGCGGCAAGGGCGTCGGGAGCAAGACCGGAAAGGGGCTGCGGATCGAACGGATCCACACCACCCCCGGCACGCATCCGTACGACGAGGTGGTCTGGGAGCGCCGCGATGTCGTCATGACGAACTGGCGCGACGGCTCGGTCAACTTCGAGCAGCGTGGCGTCGAGTTCCCCGACACCTGGTCGGTGAACGCGGTCAACATCGTCACCAGCAAGTACTTCCGGGGCGCGGTGGGCACCCCGCAGCGCGAGACCAGCCTGCGGCAGCTCATCGACCGCGTGGTGCGCACCTACCGCGAAGCGGGCGAGAAGCACGACTACTTCGCCTCGCCCGCCGATGCCGAGATCTTCGAGCACGAGCTGGCCTACGCCCTGCTCCACCAGATCTTCAGCTTCAACTCGCCGGTGTGGTTCAACGTCGGCACCGCGCAGCCGCAGCAGGTCAGCGCCTGCTTCATCCTGTCCGTGGACGACTCGATGGAGTCGATCCTGGACTGGTACAAGGAAGAGGGGATGATCTTCAAGGGCGGCTCCGGAGCCGGCCTGAACCTCTCCCGCATCCGTTCCTCCAAGGAACTGCTCTCCTCCGGCGGCAACGCCTCCGGGCCGGTCTCCTTCATGCGCGGCGCGGACGCCTCCGCCGGCACCATCAAGTCCGGCGGCGCGACCCGCCGGGCCGCCAAGATGGTCGTGCTGGACGTCGACCACCCCGACGTCGAGGCCTTCATCGAGACCAAGGTGAAGGAGGAGGAGAAGATCCGGGCGCTGCGCGACGCCGGCTTCGACATGGACCTGGGCGGCGACGACATCACGTCGGTGCAGTACCAGAACGCCAACAACTCGGTGCGGGTGAACGACACGTTCATGCGCGCCGTGGAGAGCGGCGGGAAGTTCGCGCTCACCGCGCGGAAGACCGGCGAGACCGTCGAGGAGGTCGACGCCCGGGCGCTGTTCCGCAAGATGGCCGAGGCCGCGCACGCCTGCGCCGACCCCGGGATCCAGTACGACGACACGATCAACCACTGGCACACCTCGCCCGAGTCGGGCCGCATCAGCGCGTCCAACCCGTGCAGCGAGTACATGCACCTGGACAACTCCTCGTGCAACCTGGCCTCGCTCAACCTGATGAAGTTCCTGAGCGACGACGACCAGGGCCACCAGTCCTTCGACGCCGAGCGGTTCGTCAAGGTCGTCGAGCTGGTCATCACGGCGATGGACATCTCCATCTGCTTCGCCGACTTCCCCACCCACAAGATCGGTGAGACCACCCGCGCCTTCCGTCAGCTGGGCATCGGTTACGCCAACCTGGGTGCCCTGCTGATGGCCACCGGCCACGCCTACGACTCGGACGGCGGCCGGGCACTGGCCGGCGCGATCACCTCGCTGATGACCGGTACCTCCTACCGGCGCTCCGCCGAGCTGGCCGCGATCGTCGGCCCGTACGAGGGGTACGCCCTCAACGCCGAGGCGCACAACCGCGTCATGGAGCAGCACGCCCGGGCCAACACCGACGCGCGGCGGATGGACGACCTGGACACCCCGGTGTGGGCCGCCGCCACCGAGGCGTGGCAGGACGTCCTGCGGCTGGGCAAGAAGAACGGTTTCCGCAACGCCCAGGCGTCGGTGCTGGCCCCCACCGGGACCATCGGCCTGATGATGGACTGCGACACCACGGGCATCGAGCCCGACCTGGCGCTGGTGAAGTTCAAGAAGCTGGTCGGCGGCGGGTCGATGCAGATCGTGAACAACACCGTGCCCAAGGCCCTCAAGCGGCTCGGGTACCGGCCCGAGCAGGTCGAGGCGATCGTGGCGCACATCGCCGAGCACGGCAATGTGGTCGACGCCCCGGAGCTGAGCAGCGAGCACTACGAGGTCTTCGACTGCGCCATGGGCGAGCGCACCATCTCGCCGATGGGCCACGTGCGGATGATGGCGGCGGCCCAGCCGTTCCTGAGCGGGGCCATCTCCAAGACCGTCAACATGCCGAGCACCTCCACCGTCGACGATGTGGCCGAGATCTACCTCCAGGGCTGGAAGCTGGGCACCAAGGCGCTGGCCGTCTACGTGGAGAACAGCAAGGTCGGCCAGCCGCTGTCGGCGAAGAAGACCGCCGCCAAGGAGAAGAAGGCGGAGCAGCCCGCCGCGCCGGCCGAGCCGGAGAAGGTGGTCGAGTACCGCCCGGTCCGCAAGCGGCTGCCGAAGGGCCGTCCGGGCATCACCACCTCGTTCACGGTGGGCGGCGCCGAGGGCTACATGACCGCCAACTCCTACCCGGACGACGGCCTGGGCGAGGTCTTCCTGAAGATGTCCAAGCAGGGCTCCACGCTCGCGGGCATGATGGACGCCTTCTCCATCGCGGTCTCGGTGGGCCTGCAGTACGGGGTGCCGCTGGAGACGTACGTTTCGAAGTTCACCAACATGCGCTTCGAGCCGGCCGGTATGACCGACGACCAGGACGTCCGGATGGCGCAGTCCATCGTGGACTACATCTTCCGCCGCCTGGCGCTGGACTTCCTGCCGTTCGAGACGCGCTCGGCGCTCGGCATCCACACGGCCGCCGAACGCCAGCGGCACCTGGAGACCGGCTCCTACGAGCCGGGCGACGACGAGCTGGACATCGAGGCGCTGTCCCAGTCCGCCCCGCGCGGCCCGGACACCTCCCCGCCGCGCCCGGAGCCCGAGGTCGCGGCCGAGGAGCGCCCGGCGCCGCGTGAGGCGCACAGCTCCACCGAACTGCTGGAGATGCAGCTGGGGCTGAACGCGGACGCACCGCTGTGCTTCTCCTGCGGTACGAAGATGCGCCGCGCCGGCAGCTGCTACCTGTGCGAGGGCTGCGGCTCCACCAGCGGCTGCAGCTGATCCGCCCCGGGGCCGGGGAAGGACCGTTCGGCGGTTCTTCCCCGGCCTTGGTGCGTTCGCGCCCACAATGGCGCCATGGTGGCGAAGCGCGGGGCGATCGTGGTGACCGGGGGGACGGGAACGCTGGGCCGGCAGGTGGTGCGGCGGCTGCTGGAGGACGAGCACGAGGTGCGGGTGCTCAGCCGGCACCCGCACCCGCGGGCCGACCGGACGCCCAGGGAGTGGGCGGTGGGCGACCTCGCCACCGGAGAGGGGCTGGACGCCGCGCTGGCGGGAGCGGACGTGGTGGTGCACTGCGCCAGTGCCCCGGCCAAGGACGACAGGGTCACCACCGGCCATCTGCTGGAGGCGGCCCGGCGCGGGACCCGGCCGCACCTGGTGTACATCTCCATCGTGGGCGTCGACCGGGTGCCGCTGCGCTATTACCGGCGCAAGCTGGCGTGCGAGCGTCTCGTCGAGGAGTCGGGGCTGCCGTGGACCACACTGCGGGCCACGCAGTTCCACGATCTGGTGGCCGGCTTCACCACGGCGCAGCGGCTGCTGCCGGTGGTGTTCACGCTGGGTGGGGAGGTCCGGCTGCAGCCGGTGGAGGTGCGGGAGGTGGGGGGAGCGGCTGGCGGAGCTGGCGGTGGGGGAGCCGGCCGGGCGGGTGCCCGATCTGGGCGGGCCGCAGATCCGTACGCTGCGGGAGCTGACCGGCCTGACGGTGCGGGCTCGGGGATGGCACCGGCCGGTGGTCCCGCTGCGGTTGCCGGGCAAGGTCGTCGGCGCGGTGCGCGCGGGCGGGCTGCTCACGCCGGAACACGCGGACGGGCGGGGCACTTTCGAGGAGTTCCTGGCCGCGCGGGGCGCGATGCGGTGAGGGTCCCCCGGATGGCCGTACGATGGCGCGGTGCTGGTCAAGTGGATGCGCTGCACCGTGATCGACCGAAGCGGCTTTCATCGGGGGCAGCAGGGATGGGCGGTTCTGCCCGGTGAGCCGGGATTCCGGGGGCAGGGCGGCGGCTGGAGCCGGCGGGAACCAGGGGTGGTGCATCTGTTCGCGTTCTGGGAGAGCCGTTCGCTGTACGACTCCTTCATGGCGCACTCCCACGAGCGGTTGGCGGCCGCGCACCGGGACAGTTACCGGGACATGGCGGTGCGGCTGTTCGAGTACCGCTTCGACGTGAAGATGGGCTTCGAGCCGCGGTTCACGGACGCCGACCTGCTGCGGGTGGCGCACTGCCGGGTGCACGAGGACCGCGCCGAGCACTTCGCGCTGATGCAGGAGCGGGTGTGGAACCCGGCGATGGCCGGTTCGCCCGGGATGCTGCGCGGGGTCTTCGCCGAGGCGGCGCAGGATCACGAGTTCCTGGTGCTGTCGATGTGGAACTCGGCGGCCGAACGCGCCAAGTACCGGGCCGAACGGGTGGAACGGCTGGGTGTGCGCGCGCAGACCGGGGACGACGTCGCCTCGCTCACCGGTGACGTCATCGATGTGGAGCCGTCCTGGACGGTGTGACCCGTTCGAGCGGTACGGGCGGCACGGCCTGCCGGGAACTAGGCTGACCGCATGGCACAGCCCAGGCGCATTGTTCTGCTCCGGCACGGAGAGTCACAGGGGAACTACGACGACTCGGTCTACGAGCGCATCCCCGACCATGCCCTGGAACTGACGGAGAAGGGGCGCCATCAGGCGGCGGAGGCCGGCACCCGGCTGCGGGAGGTCTTCGACGGGGAGGGCGTCTCGGCGTACGTCTCCCCCTACCGGCGCACCCTGCAGACCTTCCATCTGCTGGGGCTGGACCCCACGCTGGTACGGGTGCGCGAGGAGCCCCGGCTGCGGGAGCAGGACTGGGGCAACTGGCAGGACCGCGAGGACGTACGGCGGCAGAAGCGCGCCAGGGACGCCTACGGGCACTTCTTCTACCGCTTCGCACAGGGGGAGTCGGGCGCGGACGTGTACGACCGGGTGGGTGCCTTTCTGGAGAGTCTGTGGCGCAGTTTCGAGTCGCCCGACCATCCGCCCAATGTGCTGCTGGTGACCCACGGGCTGACCATGCGGCTGTTCTGCATGCGCTGGCTGCACTGGTCGGTGGCCGAGTTCGAGTCGCTGTCCAATCCGGGCAACGGGGAGACCAGGGAACTGCGTCTGGGACGGGACGGCCGCTACCACATCGACCGTCCCTTCGAGCACTGGCACACTCCGGAACGCCCCTTCGAGAGCGCCGGTACGAGACCGCCCAGCCGTTCCTGAACAGCCCGCCCGGGCCCCGCGGTACGGGGCCTGCGCGGGCGCCGACTAGGCTGGGAAGTGCCATGGCCTACGAACCTCCTACTCATCGTGTCGAGCGGTCGCTGCGCGCCACCACCGGAGCGCGGATCGTCGCGGGGGTGGACGAGGTCGGCCGCGGTGCCTGGGCCGGTCCGGTCACCGTGTGCGCCGCCGTCACCGGACTGCGCCGCCCGCCCGAGGGGCTGACGGACTCCAAACTGCTCACCCCCGCCCGCCGGGTCGCGCTCGCCGAGGTGCTCGGGAGCTGGGTGACGTCCCACGCCCTGGGCCACGCCTCGCCGCAGGAGATCGACGCGCTGGGCATGACGGCCGCGCTGCGGCTGGCCGCGGTGCGCGCCCTGGAGGCGCTGCCGGAACGGCCCGACGCGGTGATCCTCGACGGGAAGCACGACTATCTGGGCGCGCCCTGGCAGGTCCGCACGGTGATCAAGGGCGATCTGTCCTGCGTGGCGGTCGCCGCGGCCTCGGTCATCGCCAAGGTGCACCGGGACGCGATGCTCGCCGAACTGGGCCGCGAGCACCCCGCCTTCGGGTTCGACAGCAACGCCGGTTATCCCTCACCGGTGCACCGGGCCGCGCTCGAGGAGCAGGGCCCCACCGCACACCACCGCCTTTCCTGGGCCTACCTCGACCAACTGCCGCGCTGGCGCCACCTGAAGCTGCCGCCGCACCGGGAGGCTCCGGGGCGGGAGTCGCTGGAGGACGCCGGCCAGCTGGGCTTCTTCTGACGCCGGGGCCCGCTCACGCCTGCACGGCGAGCACCAGCGGCAGGACCGCCGTGGCGCCGGAGGTACGCAGCAGCCTGGCCGCCACCGCCAGCGTCCATCCCGACTCCGTGTAGTCGTCCACCAGCAGGACCGGGCCCCCGGCCGAGCGCAGCGCCGCTGCCAGCGGGGCTGGCAGCTCCAGAGAGCCGTGCAGCGCGCGCAGCCGCTGGGCGCTGTTGCCGGGTGCGACCGGCCCCGCCGAGCCGTTGTGGTGCACGGTGCCCAGCAGGGGGAGCCGGCCCACGGTGGCGATCCGTTCGCCGAGCGAGTGCACCAGGCGCGGCCTGGTTCTGGAGTCCAGTACCACCACCCCGACCGGCCTGGCGGGGGCGTCCGGGTCGTCCGAGGCCCAGCCGCCGGGGCCCTTGGCCCAGTCGGCGAGCACGGTGACCACGGCCTGGGCCACATCGTCGGGGACCGGGCCGTCCACGGCGTCCGGGGTCAGCATCGGGCGCAGCCGATTGCCCCAGCCGATGTCGGAGAGCCGTCCCAGGGCCCGCCCCGGGGATGCCTGTTCCCGCGGCGGGATGCGCCCCTTGAGGTCGAGGCCGATCGAGGGCAGCCCGGTGGGCCACATCCGGCGCGGCTCCACGGCGGTTCCGGGCCTGGTCAGCTCGCCGTGGGCCGCGGCCAGGGACCCGGGAGCGACGACCGCGTCGAAGCGGGCGCCCGCGCAGTTGTCGCAGCGGCCGCAGGCGGTGGCCTCCGGGTCGTCCAGTTGCCGGCGCAGGAACTCCATCCGGCAGCCGTCCGCCGAGACGTAGTCGCGCATGGCCTGCTGCTCGGTCGCCCGCTGCCGGGCCACCCAGGCGTAGCGCCGGGTGTCGTACTCCCAGGGCTGCCCGGTGGCGATCCAGCCACCGCGCACCCGCCGTACCGCGCCGTCCACATCGAGGACCTTGAGCATCATCTCCAGCCGGGAGCGGCGCAGATCCACCAGAGGCTCCAGCGCGGGCAGCGACATCGGCGCGCCGGCGTCCTCCAGCGCGCGCAGGGTGCCGCGCACCTGTTCCTCGGCGGGGAAGGCCAGCGAGGCGAAGTAGCGCCAGATGGCCTCGTCCTCGGGCCCGGGCAGCAGCAGGACCTCGGCCTGCTCCAGGGCGCGCCCGGCGCGGCCGATCTGCTGGTAGTAGGCGATGGGGGAGGAGGGGGAGCCCAGATGGACGACGAAGCCCAGGTCCGGCTTGTCGAATCCCATGCCCAGCGCCGAGGTCGCGACCAGCGCCTTGACCCGGTTGGCCAGCAGGTCGGCTTCGGCGGCCTCGCGGTCGGCGTTCTCGGTGCGGCCGGTGTAGGAGGAGACGCGGTGGCCCCGCGCACGCAGATAGGCGGTGACCTCTTCGGCGGCGGCCACGGTGAGGGTGTAGATGATGCCGGAGCCCGGCAACTGCTCCAGGTGTCCGTCCAGCCAGGCGAGCCGGTGCGCGGCGTCCGGCAGCCGCAGGACGGACAGCCGCAGGCTCTCGCGCTCCAGCGGCCCGCGCAGCACCAGGGTCTCGCCGTCGCCGGCGGTGCTCGTCTCCAGCTGTTCGGCGACGTCGGCGCTCACCCGGGCGTTGGCGGTGGCGGTGGTGGCCAGTACCGGCACTCCGGTGGGCAGTTCGGTCAGCAGGGTGCGCAGCCTGCGGTAGTCGGGGCGGAAGTCGTGGCCCCAGTCGGAGATGCAGTGGGCCTCGTCGACCACCAGCAGACCCGTGGAGGAGGCCAGTTCGGGAAGCACTTCGTCACGGAAGTCGGGGGAGTTGAGCCGTTCGGGAGAGACCAGCAGGACATCCACGTCGCCCGCCGCCACCTCTTCGCGGATGGTGGCCCACTCCTGCGGGTTGGCCGAGTTGATCGTGCGGGCCCGGATGCCGGCCCGTTCGGCGGCGTCGATCTGGTTGCGCATGAGCGCGAGCAGCGGCGAGATGATCACGGTGGGCCCGCGGCCCCGCTCGCGCAGCAGGGCGGTGGCCACGAAGTAGACGGCCGATTTGCCCCAGCCGGTGCGCTGGACGACCAGGGCCCTGCGCCGGTGGGCCACCAGCGCTTCCACGGCGCGCCACTGATCGGGGCGCAGCCGGGCGGCGCCGGTGGTGTCGGCCACCAGTCGCGCGAGCACGGCGTCGGCGGCCGCGCGCAGGTCCTCGGTCTCGGACGGGGAGAGCGGGGCGGGCCCCGCGGTGGTCTGCTGCTCCATGCGCCCCATGCAAACGGAAAGGGCGGCCGGATGCGAATGCGGGCTGTGGAAAACCGAGCCGAACATCAGTAAATAGAGCAGTATGTCCAGGGTTGTGGATAACTTTCAGCGCAGATCGCGTGATGTCAGGCACAGTCATCGCATGACTCCACACGGCAACACCACGCAGCCCGTCACCGCCCTCGACTCCGATGTCACCCTGCGCAGCCCGGGCGACCTCGCGGACGCCCTTCCCTATCTGCTCGGCTACCACCCCGAGGACTGCATCGTGATCGCCGGCCTCTACGGAGCGCGCGGCCGGGTCATCGGCCGGATCCGCGCCGCACTGCCCGCCGACCCGGCCGAATGGCCCCTCCAGGCCGACGCGCTGGCCGCCGCCCTGGTGAGCGGCGGTCCGGTCGGCCCCGAGCCGCTCACCGGCGCCGTCGTCTACCTGTGCCCGAACGCCGATGACCCCGGCACCGCACGCGAGGGCATGGAACGGCTGCGTCCCCTGGCCCAGTTGCTCCGCACCGCCTGCGGGGCCCGGGAGATCCCGGTGTGCGAGGCCCTGTTCATCACCGACCGCCGGTTCTGGTCCTATCTCTGCGTCCGTGGCGGCTGCTGCGACGCCGACGGCACCCCGCTGCCCGAGGCCGGTTCCACCGAACTGGCCGCGGCCTCGGCCGTCAGCGGCATCCGGGTCCAGGGCACCCAGCGCGAACTGGAGGGCCGGCTCCGTCCACTGCGCGGACCGGCGGCCGCCCGCCAGATCAGGGAGCTGGACGCGGCGGCGCGGACGCTGATGCCCCGGCTGCTGGGTCCCGAGGCGGCCGCGGTACGCCAGGAGACGCTGGAGCTGGCCCGCCGGCTGGTGAGCCGGCTGCGCCGGGCCCCGGGCCCGGCCCTCGTCCCCGCCCAGCGGACCGCGGGCGGTGAGCACGAGCAGCGTCCCGAGAAGGACCGGCCGGCCCGTCCGGACGACCGCGACGACGCGCTCATCACCTCGGACGAAGCCGCCCGGATGATCCTCGGACTCCAGGACCTGACCGTGCGCGACGCACTCGCCGAGTGGATGGAGGGCCCCGACGCCGCGCCGGCCCTACGGCTGTGGCGGGCACTGGCTCGCCGCTGCGTCGCGGCCTACGAAGGGCACGCCGCCCCGCCGCTCACCCTGGCCGGCTGGGTCTCCTGGTGCGCCGGGGACACGGTGGGAGCCCGGATCGCCCTGATGAAGGCCCTGGAGACGGACCCGGAGTACCTGTTCGCCGCACTGCTGCACCAGGCGATGAACGAGGGCATGGACCCCGAGCCGCTGCGCCGCTGCATGCGCGGGCAGCGCTCCGTCCCAAGGCTCTGATGTGGCGTCATGGGGAGCCCTATGATCACGGCATGCCCTACGACCCGTCCGACTTCCCGCCGTTCGCCGTCACCGTCGATCTGGTCGTGCTCACGGTCCGCAGGCACGCGCTGTGCGCGCTCACCGTGCGGCGTGGCGAGGAACCGTACCGGGGCAGATGGGCGCTGCCCGGCGGGTTCGTCAGAACCGGTGAATGCCTCGACTCGGCGGCGGCCCGTGAGCTGTCCGAGGAGACCGGTCTGCGGGCGCACGGCGAGGGGAGCCGGCTGGCCGGCGCGCATCTGGAACAGCTGGCCACCTACGGCGATCCGGACCGCGATCCGCGCATGCGGGTGGTCAGCGTGGCGCATCTGGTGCTGGCTCCCGACCTGCCGGCCCCGGTCGCCGGCGGTGACGCGGGCGGCGCCGAGTGGAAGCCGGTGCGTTCGCTGCTCGGCGACGCGAGCGGCGGCCCCGATGAGGAATTGGCCTTCGACCACGCGCGCATCCTCGCCGACGGAGTGGAGCGAGCCCGTTCGAAGATCGAATACTCCTCGCTCGCCGCCGCGTTCTGCCCTGCCGAGTTCACCGTGGGTGAGCTGCGCAGGATCTACGAGGCCGTGTGGGGAGTCTCCCTGGATCCCAGGAACTTCCACCGCAAGGTGACCGGCACCCCCGGCTTCCTGGTGCCGGTCGGCGGCACCACCACGCGCCAGGGAGGGCGTCCCGCCCAGCTGTTCAGGGCCGGCGGCGCCACCATCCTCAACCCCCCGATGCTGCGTCCCGAGGTCTAGGACGGCTGTTCCGGAACAACACCCCGGGCCGCGGGGGACGGGGAGTTGGCCCGCTCCTGGGGACGTGCACGGCGCCGGGCGTGCGCCCAACTGGTCGGAGCCACCCGGCATTGCCAGCGAGAAGTCCATTTCCGTCCGATTAGGCGTCAATTATGCGGGAGTCGCCGATCACCCTTTCGTGTGCTTTTCACCAAAGACCTCAAGGTGGTTGCGGGGTCCGCCGACAAAGGAGGCATGACTACCCTTGCGCACTCGATGATGACCGCCACCCGTTCCACCGACTCCGGCCCGGCCGGTCCCGGTGGCCTCGACCGCTACTCCTACGCCGAGTCCACCGGCTCGGCCCGCACCACCAACGCCCCCGTGTGGGAAGGAACTGACCCCGATCTCGGCCGTGTCGGCCGCCGCGCCGCCGGCAGCAGGGGCCGCGGGCTGCACGGTCAACTCGTGCAGCAGCTCGGCCAGATGATCGTCTCCGGCGACCTGGGCGCCGACCGTCCGCTGGTGCCCGAGGAGATCGGGCAGCGGTTCGAGGTCTCCCGCACGGTGGTGCGCGAGTCCCTGCGGGTCCTGGAGGCCAAGGGGCTGGTCAGCGCCCGGCCCAACGTGGGCACCCGGGTCCGCCCGGTGGGCGACTGGAATCTGCTCGACCCCGACATCATCGAGTGGCGCGCCTTCGGCCCGCAGCGCGAGGACCAGCGCCGCGAGCTGTGCGAGCTGCGGCTCACCATCGAGCCGCTGGCCGCCCGGCTGGCCGCCGGTGACATCCGGGAGGAGGTGCGCCAGCGGCTCGCCGACATGGTGGAGATCATGAACCACGCGCTCGGCCAGGGTGACGCGCTCACCTTCTCGCGGGCCGACGCCGAGTTCCACTCGCTGCTGCTCCAGGGTGCGGGCAACCGCATGCTGGAACACCTGTCCGGCATCGTGGGCGCCGCCCTGCAGGTCTCCGGCGGAGCGCTCTCCGGATGCGAGCACCCCACCGAGGCGTCCCTCCTCCTGCACCAGCGGATCCTGGACGCGATCAGCGCCGGAGAACCCGTCGCCGCCGAGTCCGCCATGCGGCAGCTCCTCGCCGTGCACTCCGAGACGGCCGCACCGGCCGGATCCGCGGATCATGTGGTGCCCGCCCCCCGCGAGCACTGAACGGGTGCAGGGCCTGTCCGGCGCGCCCCGTCCGGCCGGGGACAGGTGTCGGACGGGCCCTCCGGGGCCCTTCCGGGCAGGCCACCGGCGCCGTCGCGGCCTCCGCCCGATACAGTCGGGTGTGCGATGTGACTCGGGACACGCGAAAGCGGCGTAACACTTCGGGAAGCAGCGCGATGATTCAAGAGGTAGCAGCGGTGGCCGGTCTCCAGGACCGCCCCGCTTCCGCCACCGGTGGCCCGTCCGGCCGCCGGTCGGGCCTCCGCTTCCCGTGAGTGGTGCCCAAGCCGTTTTCCAGAGTTTCCGAGAGGTTGTTCGTGTCGGCCAGCACTTCCCGTACTCTCCCCGCGGAGATCGCCGAATCCAATTCTGTGATGGCGCTCATCGAGCGGGGAAAGGCCGAGGGGCAGATCGCCGGCGATGACGTGCGCCGGGCCTTCGAGGCCGACCAGATTCCGTCAACCCAGTGGAAGAACGTTCTGCGCAGCCTCAACCAGATCCTCGACGAGGAGGGCGTGACGCTGATGGTGAGTGCCGCCGAGGCCCCCAAGCGCACCCGGAAGAGTGCCGCCGCGAAGACGTCGGCCAAGCGCACGGCGACCAAGACGGTCGCCGCCAAGACCGTCTCCGTCCACCAGGCCACCGCCACCGCCCGCCCGGGTGCCACGGTCACCGACACCGAGGGTGCCGACTCCGTGGACGAGTCCCCGGCCGGTGTGAAGAAGGCCGCCGCCAAGAAGGCCGCGGCGAAGAAGACCACCGCGAAGAAGGTCGCCGCCAAGAAGGCGCCCGCGAAGAAGACCACCGCCAAGAAGACCGCGGCGAAGAAGACCTCCGCCAAGAAGGAGGTCGTCGACGAGCTTCTCGAGGGCGACGAGGAAGGTCTGGAGGAGTCGGCGGCCGAGCGCGCGGCCAAGGGCGGCAAGCTCGTCGAGGGCCCCGACGGCAAGCCCGAGAACGAGGGTTTCGTGCTCTCCGACGAGGACGAGGACGACGCCCCCGCCCAGCAGGTCGCCGCCGCCGGTGCCACCGCCGACCCGGTCAAGGACTACCTCAAGCAGATCGGCAAGGTCCCCCTCCTCAACGCGGAGCAGGAGGTGGAGCTGGCCAAGCGCATCGAGGCCGGTCTCTTCGCCGAGGACAAGCTCGCCGGGTCCGACAAGATCGCCCCCAAGCTCAAGCACGAGCTGGAGATCATCTCCGAGGACGGCAGGCGCGCCAAGAACCACCTGCTGGAGGCCAACCTCCGGCTGGTCGTCTCGCTCGCCAAGCGCTACACCGGCCGCGGCATGCTCTTCCTGGACCTGATCCAGGAGGGCAACCTCGGTCTGATCCGCGCGGTGGAGAAGTTCGACTACACCAAGGGCTACAAGTTCTCCACGTACGCCACCTGGTGGATCCGGCAGGCCATCACCCGCGCCATGGCCGACCAGGCCCGCACCATCCGTATCCCGGTGCACATGGTCGAGGTCATCAACAAGCTCGCCCGCGTCCAGCGGCAGATGCTCCAGGACCTGGGCCGCGAGCCCACCCCGGAGGAGCTGGCCAAGGAACTGGACATGACGCCCGAGAAGGTCGTCGAGGTCCAGAAGTACGGGCGCGAGCCGATCTCCCTGCACACCCCGCTGGGCGAAGACGGCGACAGCGAGTTCGGTGACCTCATCGAGGACTCCGAGGCCGTGGTCCCCGCCGACGCCGTCAGCTTCACCCTGTTGCAGGAACAGCTGCACTCCGTCCTGGACACCCTCAGCGAGCGCGAGGCCGGCGTGGTCTCCATGCGCTTCGGCCTCACCGACGGCCAGCCCAAGACGCTGGACGAGATCGGCAAGGTCTACGGCGTGACCAGGGAGCGGATCCGCCAGATCGAGTCCAAGACCATGTCGAAGCTGCGGCACCCCTCCCGGTCCCAGGTGCTGCGCGACTACCTCGACTGACACACCGCCCGGTGGCCCGTTCCGGATGCGCGAACGGGCCACCGCGATGACGCTGGGCGACGAAACGACCTCGTACGGTCAGGAGTCCCCATGTCGTACTTTCATCGGCCGCTGTTGCTCTCCACGCTCACGGCCCTGTCCGCCGCCCTGCTGCCCGCCCATGCCGCCGCCGACGAACACATCGTCGGCGGCTCTCCCGTCTCGGTGACCGATCACCCCTGGGTGGTCGCCCTGGCCAGCCGGGACCGGTACGGCGAGGCACGCTCCGGGCAGTTCTGCGGCGGCGCCCTGGTCGGCCCGGACACGGTGGTCACCGCGGCGCACTGTGTGAGCCCCCAGGTGCTGGGCCGCAACGCCGACGATCCCGGCGATCTGACGGTGATCGCCGGCCGTGACGATCTCGCTCAGGACGCGGGTCGCGAGGTGGCGGTGCGTGAGGTCCGGATCAATCCGGACTACAACCCCGCCACCAATGCCGGTGACCTCGCCGTGCTCACGCTCACCGAATCGCTGCCCGCCGACGACGCCATCCGGGTGGCCGGCGCCGGGCACCCCGGCTACACCCCCGGTACCGAGGCCCTGGTACACGGCTGGGGCGACACGACCGGGAGCGGCGGCTACGAGAATCTGCTGCGGGCCGCCGACGTGCGGATGCTCGCCGACGACGACTGTGCCCGCGCCTACGAGGCCGTGGGCGGCGGCTTCGATGCGGAGTCGATGGTGTGTGCGGCGGCCCCGCAGGGCGGCCAGGACGCCTGCCAGGGCGACAGCGGCGGCCCGCTGGTGGCGGCCGGCGCGCTGGTGGGCCTGGTGTCCTGGGGCAACGGTTGCGGGGATCCCGCCTACCCCGGCGTGTACACCAGGGGGTCGTTGATCGCGGACCTGCTCGACCAGGAGGGCCGCGTCAGCGATTGAACGGATTCATGACAGGAACGGGCGGCCTTCCCGGTGTCACCGGGAAGGCCGCCCGTGGTCCGGCCGGGGGCCGGACCGGCCCGTCGTGAGGGCAGGGGACGCGATACGGCGTACGAGTCAGCGCTCGTCGTCGCCCGCGGTGCCCGGAGTCGCGGTGAGCTTCTCCGTCTCGTCCTGTATTTCCGCCGCGATCTTCTTGAGCTCGGGCTCGAACTTGCGGCCGTGGTGGGCGCAGAACAGAAGATCGCCACCGCTGGTGAGGACCACGCGCAGATACGCCTGGGCCCCGCAGCGGTCGCAGCGGTCCCCAGCCGTCAGCGGGGTCGCGGGAGTCAGAACAGTAGTCACGTCGCCTCTTCTCTAGCTCGACGAGCTGTCGTACCAGGGTCAACATCCAACCAGGCCGAAAACGTTCCCGCTCGCGGCTTTCTTCCCCGAAATTCGCCGGTCGAGGTGGCCGAACGCTGCCGGGTGGCGGCGAATGGGCCGGATTGCAGTGCGTGTGGACAGTCGTGGATGGTGGTCGGCCGCTTCGGTGTATCGGGTCCTGCTCTGTTCAGGAGGACGTGCCCGGAGCCTAAATGGTTCATGCCCCGAAGGGAACGTGATGTACACGTCACCCGATAGAGTTATCGAACAGGGGATCGATTTCGGACGGTTCCGGACACTCCCCCGGGGAGTGCACAACCGCTCTACAGGGCCTCGGTACGCTCTGTGCGGCGAACCCGCCACGAAAGAAGAATTCAGCGAGGAGCGAACTGCGTGACCGCCGACACGTCCGTGCCGTCCACCGCACTGTTGACCGGAAGTGACACCGGTGGCAACTACACCGCGCGGCACCTGCTCGTTCTTGAGGGCCTTGAGGCGGTGCGCAAGCGCCCCGGCATGTACATCGGCTCCACCGACAGCCGCGGGCTCATGCACTGCCTGTGGGAGATCATCGACAACTCCGTGGACGAGGCATTGGGGGGCCACGGCGACCGGATCGAGGTCATCCTCCACGAGGACGGCTCGGTGGAGGTCCGCGACAACGGCCGCGGCATCCCCGTCGACATCGAGCCCAAGACCGGCCTGTCCGGCGTCGAGGTCGTGATGACCAAGCTGCACGCCGGCGGAAAGTTCGGCGGCGGCGCGTACGCGGCCTCCGGCGGCCTGCACGGCGTCGGCGCCTCCGTCGTCAACGCCCTGTCCGCCCGCCTGGACGTCGAGGTCGACCTGGGAGGGGCCACCCACAGCATCAGCTTCCGGCGCGGCACCCCGGGCATCTTCACCGAGTCCGGCTCCGAGGCCCCCTTCGACCCGGGCAGCGGCCTGCTCAAGGGCAAGAAGATCCCGAAGAGCAGGACGGGAACCCGGGTGCGCTACTGGGCCGACCGGCAGATCTTCCTCAAGGACGCCAAGCTGTCCCTGGAGACCCTGCACGCCCGCGCCCGGCAGACCGCCTTCCTGGTCCCGGGGCTCACCCTCGTCGTCCGGGACGAGCGCGGCATCGACGGTGCGGCCCCCACCGAGGAGACCTTCCACTACGAGGGCGGCATCAGCGAGTTCTGCGAGTACCTGGCGCAGGACAAGCCGATCTGCGACGTCCAGCGGCTGCGCGGCTCCGGGACCTTCAAGGAGACCGTCCCCGTCCTGGACGACCTGGGCCACATGATCCCGACCGAGGTCAAGCGCGACCTGGACGTCGATGTCGCGCTGCGCTGGGGCACCGGCTACGACACCACGGTCAAGTCCTTCGTCAACATCATCGCCACCCCCAAGGGTGGCACCCACGTCTCCGGCTTCGAGCGCGCCGTCACCCAGACGGTGAACGAGGTGCTGCGGGCCACCAAGCTGCTGCGGGTGGCCGAGGACAACGTCGTCAAGGACGATGCCCTGGAGGGCCTCACGGCGGTGGTCACCGTACGGCTGGCCGAGCCGCAGTTCGAGGGCCAGACCAAGGAGGTACTGGGCACCTCGGCCGCCGCCCGGATCGTGCTCCAGGTGGTCTCCAAGGAGCTCAAGGCGTTCCTGACCTCCACCAAGCGGGACGACAAGCAGCAGTCCCGTACCGTCCTGGAGAAGGTCGTCGCGGCCTCCAGGACCCGGATCGCCGCCCGGCAGCACAAGGAGGCGCAGCGCCGCAAGACCGCCCTGGAGTCCTCCGCGCTGCCCGCCAAGCTCGCCGACTGCCGCAGTGACGACGTGGACCGCAGTGAGCTGTTCATCGTCGAGGGGGACAGCGCGCTGGGCACCGCCAAGCTGGCCCGCAACTCCGAGTTCCAGGCGCTGCTGCCGATCCGGGGCAAGATCCTCAATGTCCAGAAGTCCTCGGTCTCCGACATGCTGAAGAACGCCGAGTGCTCCGCCATCATCCAGGTGATAGGAGCGGGGTCCGGGCGCACCTTCGACATCGACCAGGCCCGCTACGGCAAGGTGATCTTCCTCGCGGACGCCGACGTCGACGGCGCCCACATCCGCTGTCTGCTGCTGACACTCTTCCAGCGCTACATGCGGCCCATGGTCGAGCAGGGCCGGGTCTTCTCCGCGGTGCCGCCGCTGCACCGCATCGAGCTGAGCAATCCGAAGAAGGGCCAGGACAAGTACCTGTACACCTACTCGGACAACGAGCTGCGCCAGACCCTGCTGGATCTGGAGCGGCGCGGGACGCGGTACAAGGACGCCATCCAGCGCTACAAGGGGCTCGGCGAGATGGATGCCGACCAGCTGGCGGAGACCACCATGGACCCGCGCTTCCGTACGCTGCGGCGGATCAACATCTCCGACCTGGAGGCGGCGGAGACGGCGTTCAGCCTGCTGATGGGCAACGAGGTGGCGCCGCGCCGCGAGTTCATCACCAATTCGGCGGCCACCTTGGACCGGTCGCGGATCGACACCTGACCGGGGGAGATCAGGGCAGCGGACGGACGGCGGTGACGGTCATCCGGCTCTGCGGCTGCGGCGCCGCCCCGCAGCTCGCGGGCAGCGCGGGACCGTCCGCCGCCTGATCGACCGTGACGGCCCAGCGGCGGCCGTCGGTGTGCCGTACGGTCACCGCGGCGGCCGCCCCCTGGGTACCGCCCGCTTCGACGGTGAGCGCGTCCGGGTCTTCCTCGCCGGTCAGTTCGCGCACCGCCAGCTCGGCGGCCTGGCCCGGGCGGTCCCAGACGGAGCGGCCACGGCAGTGCCGGGTCACCACCCGGCCCTCGCGCAGGGCGGTGGCCACCTCCTTGACCAGCGGCGCCGAAGCCCGGCCGTAGGCGTACCCGTGGGGCAGCATCAGCAGGGTCGGGGCGAACCGGTGGCCGCCGATATGGGTGATCTCCCAGGCGGAGACGCCGCCGCCGGCCGCCAGCTCGGCGGCCAGCGGCCTGCCCAGCAGGGCGCAGCAGCGGTCCCGGCGGCCATTGGTACACACCAGGGCGAGCGGATCACCGTGGTACGGGTCTCCCGTGCCGTCGTGTTCTCCGGCACCCAGCCGGGTGAAGTCGAGGGCGAGCAGTTGCCGCGGGTCCCGGACGCACAGCTCGCGCAGCCAGGAGCGCCCGGGGCGGGTGTGGGCCAGATAAACCCGGCGCGGCCGGTCGGCGGCATCGGCCGCGGGGCGGCCGGGGCGGCGGATCAGCGCCACCCTGACACCGGTGCCCCGGGCAGCCGACTCCAGCGCGTCGCCGAGCACGGGGTCGAGCCGGCTGCCGGTCAGCGCCTGCGGGCCCCAGGGCCCCGGCTGTTCCAGCAGCAGCCAGGTGATGGCGGTGGCGGCGGTGCCCGCCAGCGGTTCCTCCCGCGTCCAGGACGCGGTCGCGCACATGCTCACACAGGTGAGCCTAACCTTTCCCGCCGCGCCCGGCCCGGGGGCCACCGGAGCCCGTGCGGCCGGCGAGGGCCCCACGCGACCGGCCGGGGCCCCTCCACGAGGGATCCCGGCCGGTCGCGGTGCGCGGTTCATCGGACGGCGGCGCCCCCATCGGGGCGCCGCCCAGCGTGAGCCGGGGGAGATCACATGGGGCCGGCCACGACCGCCACGGCCTTCTCCAGCGGCACCCCGGAGCCGTCCCTGCGCGGGTCGATCTCCGGCAGCGACAGCGGCGCGCCGGTCCTGGACGCCGCCCTGGCCGGGGTCGCCCCCGCCCAGGCGAAGACCAACTGGTCCTCGCCCTTGAGGAAGCGCTGACAGCGCACCCCGCCGGTCGCCCGGCCCTTGCGCGGATACTGGTCGAGCGGCGTCACCTTGGCCGAGCCGTGCGAGCCGTCCAGCGTCTCCTCGCCGCCCGCGACCGTGAACACCACGGCCTCGGCGGCCGGATCGACCGCCGTGAAGGAGAGCACCCGGGCGCCCTCGCCCAGCTTGATCCCGGTCATGCCGCCCGCCTGCCGGCCCTGCGGCCGTACCTGCGCGGCCTGATAGCGCAGCAGCTGTGCCTCGTTGGTGATGAAGACCAGGTCCTCCTCACCCGTGCGCAGCTCCACCGCGCCCACGATGACATCGCCCTCACGCAGCGCGATGACCTCCAGCTCCTCCTTGTTCGACGGGAAGTCGGGCACCACCCGTTTCACCACACCCGACTCGGTGCCGATGGCCAGCCCCGGCGAGGACTCGTCCAGGGTGGTCAGGCAGATCACCCGCTCGTCCGAGGCCAGCGACACGAACTCCGACACCTGGGCGCCGCCCGCCAGCGCGGGCGCGGTGGCGGACGCCGGCAGCTGCGGCAGATCGATCACCGCCACCCGCAGCAGCCGCCCGGTCGAGGTCACCACCCCGATCTCGGCCCGTGCCGTGGAGGACACCGAGGAGACGATGACATCGTGCTTGGCACGCCCGGCCGGCTCGGCGAAGTCGGTGTCCCCGTCGGCGGTACGGGCCAGCAGCCCGGTGGAGGACAGCAGCACCCGGCACGGATCGTCCGCGACCTCCAGCGGCACGGCCTGGGCCGGCGCGCCGTCACCCTCCAGCAGCTGGGTGCGGCGCGGTGTGCCGTACTTCTTGGAGACCTGGGCCAGTTCGTTGGAGACCAGCTTGCGCAGTTCGGAGTCCGAGTCCAGGATCCGCGTCAGCTCTTCGATCTCCTCGCGCAGCCGGTCCCGTTCCGACTCCAGCTCGACACGGTCGAACCGGGTCAGCCGGCGCAGCGGGGTGTCCAGGATGTACTGGGTCTGGATCTCGCTCAGCCCGAACCGCTCCATCAGCGCGTCCTTGGCCTGGGCTGCGTTGTCGCTGGACCGGATGATCCGGATGACCTCGTCGATGTCGATGAGGGCCACCAGCAGGCCCTCCACCAGATGCAGCCGGTCGCGCCGCTTGGTGCGGCGGAACTCGCTGCGCCGGCGGACCACTTCGAAGCGGTGGTCGACGTAGACCTCGAGCAGCTCCTTGAGGCCCATGGTGAGCGGCTGCCCGTCCACCAGCGCCACGTTGTTGATGCCGAAGGTCTCCTCCATCGGCGTCAGCTTGTACAGCTGGGCGAGCACGGCCTCGGGGTTGAAGCCGTTCTTGACCTCGATGACCAGCCGCAGCCCGTGCTCACGGTCGGTCAGGTCCTTCACATCCGCGATGCCCTGGAGTTTCTTCGCGTTGACCAGGTCCTTGATCTTGGCGATGACCTTCTCCGGGCCCACCGCGAACGGCAGCTCGGTGACCACCAGTCCCTTGCGGCGGGCCGTCACCGTCTCCACCGCGACCGTGGCCCGGATCCGGAAGGTGCCCCGGCCCTTCTCGTAGGCGTCGCGGATGCCGTCGAGGCCGGTGATCAGACCGCCGGTCGGCAGGTCGGGCCCCGGCACGAAGCGCATGAGCGCGTCCAGGTCGGCGTTCGGGTACCGGATCAGGTGCCGGGCGGCCTGGATCACCTCGACCAGGTTGTGCGGCGGCATGTTGGTGGCCATGCCCACGGCGATCCCGCTGGAGCCGTTGACCAGCAGATTCGGGTACGCGGCGGGCAGCGCCACCGGCTCCTGCTCGCTGCCGTCGTAGTTGGGCGCGAAGTCGACGGTGTCCTCGTCGATGGACTCCACCATCAGCGAGGAGGCCGGCGCCGAGCGGCACTCGGTGTACCGCATCGCGGCGGGCGGGTCGTCGTTGCCGAGCGAGCCGAAGTTGCCGTGGCCGTCCACCAGGGGCAGCCGCATGGAGAACGGCTGCGCCATCCGCACCAGCGCGTCGTAGATCGCCGAGTCCCCGTGCGGGTGCAGCTTGCCCATCACCTCGCCGACGACGCGGGCGCACTTCACGTACGAGCGCTCGGGGCGCAGCCCCATGTCGTGCATCTGGTACAGGATCCGGCGGTGGACCGGCTTGAGACCGTCCCGGGCGTCGGGCAGCGCCCGGGAGTAGATCACCGAGTACGCGTACTCAAGGAACGAGCCCTGCATCTCGTCGACGACATCGATGTCGAGGATGCGCTCCTCCACATCGGCCCCGGACGATGTTCCGGCGGAACCCCTGCCGGGCGGGGTCTTCGAACTGCGGCGGGCCATCGGGCGCGGGCTCCTTAGTGTGAACTGAACAGAACGTACGAACCAACGACCAAACGGGCCGTGAACAGGCATGGTGCTGCGGACCATTGTGGCCCGACCCACCGACAGCCCGAATCCGACCCGGCCGCCGGTCCCGTACCGTACGGGAACTTCACACCTCGCGGCCTACCTTGCATAAGGTGACACATGTCTCCACCCTCGACAGCGAAGGGACCTCATGCCCATGGGCCACACGGCCATCCCGCAGGACACCACAGGCGGGCTGACAGCGACCGAGCACAAGCTGGCCAACGGGCTCAGGGTGGTGCTCTCCGAGGACCGGCTCACCCCGGTCGCCGCGGTCTGCCTCTGGTACGACGTCGGCTCCCGCCACGAGGTCCCCGGCCGTACCGGTCTCGCCCACCTCTTCGAGCACCTCATGTTCCAGGGCTCCGCGCAGGTCAAGGGCAACGGCCACTTCGAGCTCGTCCAGGGCGCGGGCGGCTCGCTGAACGGCACCACCAGCTTCGAACGCACCAACTACTTCGAGACCATGCCCGCCCACCAGGTCGAACTGGCCCTGTGGCTGGAGGCCGACCGCATGGGCACCCTGCTGACCGCGCTGGACGAGGAGTCCATGGAGAACCAGCGCGACGTCGTCAAGAACGAACGCCGCCAGCGGTACGACAACGTGCCCTACGGCACGGCGTTCGAGCGGCTGGTCGCCAAGATCTACCCCGAGGGTCACCCGTACCACCACACCCCCATCGGCTCCATGGCCGACCTGGACGCCGCCTCCCTGGAGGACGCCCGGGAGTTCTTCCGCACCTACTACGCGCCGGGCAACGCGGTGCTCTCGGTGGTCGGTGACATCGACTCCGCGCAGACGCTCGCCTGGATCGAGAAGTACTTCGGCTCCATCCCGCCGCACGACGGCAAGCAGCCGCCGCGCGACGGGGCGCTGGAGGGTGTCATCGGCACCGAGCTGCGCGAGACCCTCCACGAGGACGTGCCCTCGCGCGCCCTGATGGCCGCCTACCGGCTGCCGCAGGACGGCGGTCGGGCCGCCGACGCCGCCGATCTGGCGCTCACCGCGCTCGGTGGCGGCGAGTCCTCCCGGCTGCACAACCGGCTGGTGCGCCGCGACCGCACCGCCGTCGCCGCCAGCTTCGGCATGATGCGGCTGGCCGGCGCGCCCTCGCTCGGCTGGCTGGACGTGAAGACCTCGGGCGACGCGCGGATCGCCGAGATCGAGGCGGCCGTCGACGAGGAGCTGGCCCGCTTCGCCGAGGAGGGCCCCACGCCCGAGGAGATGGAGCGCGCCCAGGCTCAGCTGGAGCGCGAATGGCTGGACCGGCTGGCCACCGTCGGCGGGCGCGCCGACGAACTGTGCAAGTACGCCGTGCTGTTCGGTGACCCCCAGCTGGCGCTCAGCGGCGTGCAGCGGATGCTGGAGATCACCCCCGAGGAGGTGCGGGAGGCGGCCGCCGCCTGGCTGCGCCGCGACAACCGGGGCGTGCTGGTGTACGAGCCCACCACCGACCGGGCGGACAGCGACGACGACAGCGAAGGGGCGGACCGGTGACGGACGCGATCACTCCCACCATGGACCAGCACCCCCAGCCCGCCGGCGGTGAGCCGAAGCCCTGGGCCTTCCCGGCCCCCGAGCGCTCCACGCTGCCCAACGGGCTCACCGTGCTGCGCAGCCACCGCCCCGGCCAGCAGGTCATCGCGGTCGAGGTCAACCTCCTCGCCCCGCTGACCGCGGAGCCCGCCGGGCAGGAGGGCGTGGCCACCATCATGGCCCGCGCCCTGTCCGAGGGCACCGACACGCTCAGCGCCGAGGAGTTCGCCGCCGAGCTGGAGCGCTGCGGCGCCAACCTGGACGCCTACGCCGACCACCCCGGCGTACGGGTCTCCCTGGAGGTGCCGGCCTCCCGGCTGGTGAAGGCGCTGGGGCTGCTCGCCGACGCGCTGCGCGTCCCCGCCTTCCCCGAGCACGAGATCGAGCGGCTGGTGCGCAACCGGCTCGATGAGATCCCGCACGAGCTGGCCAACCCGTCGCGGCGGGCCGCCATGGCGCTGTCCGCCTCGCTGTTCCCGGCCGAGCACCGCATGTCGCGGCCCCGGCAGGGCACGGCGCAGAGCGTGCGCCGGATCGACGCCAAGGCGGTACGGGCCTTCTACGAGACCCATGTGCGCCCCTCCTCCACCACGGCCGTGGTGGTCGGCGACCTGACCGGCATCGACCTGGACGCGGTGCTGGCCGACACGCTGGGCGCCTGGCAGGCGGAGCCCGCCGTACCGTTCGCCATCCCGCCGGTCACCGCGGACGACACCGGCCGGGTCGTCATCGTGGACCGCCCCGGATCGGTGCAGACCCAGCTGCTGCTGGGCCGGATCGGCACCGACCGGCACGACCGGGTGTGGCCCGCCCAGCAGCTCGGCACCTACTGCCTGGGCGGCACCCTCACCTCCCGGCTCGACCGCGTGCTGCGCGAGGAGAAGGGCTACACGTACGGCGTGCGCGCCAGCGCCCAGGTGCTGCGCTCGGCCGCGGACGGCACCGGGCTCTCGCTGCTGGCCATCCACGGCTCGGTGGCCAGCGATGTCACCGGGCCCGCGCTGGCGGACCTGTGGCAGGTGCTGCGCACCCTGGCCGCCGAGGGACTCACCGACGAGGAGCGCGACCAGGCCGTGCAGAACCTGGTCGGCGTGGCCCCGCTGCGCTACGAGACGGCCGGCGCGGTGGCCAACACCCTGGCCGACCAGGTCGAGCAGGAGCTGCCGGACGACTTCCAGGCGCAGCTGTACCTGCGGCTGGCGGAGACCGGCACCGTGGAGGCGTCCGCCGCCGTGGTGAACGCCTTCCCGGCGGACCGCCTGGTCACCGTCCTGGTCGGCGACCGCGAGCAGATCGAGGGACCGGTACGGGAGCTGGGCATCGGCGAGGTCACCGTCCTCAGCGACGGCGGCGCCGAGGCCGACGGCGAGGCCTGACCCCGCCCGGGGCGGCACACAGCAGGCAGGACGGCCCCGGCGGCCCGCACGGCGCCGGGGCCGTTCCGTGTCCTGAATTCCCCTGTGGCGGGCCGAAAGGCACCACCTTCACCCGGGGCCCTATCGGCATTCCGACGCCCTTGTCATACAGTTCGGTTGAGTACCGGTGGCAATGCAGAAGGCTTTGCCGGAAATGGCAATGGGGGTTTTGATGCGTATCTCCGCGCACACGGTATGCACGGCGATTCGTGACGACATTGTCAACGGTGTGCTGCCGCCGGGATCCCGGCTGGCCGAGGAGCAGCTGGCGCAGCGCTACGGGGTCTCCCGGGTGCCGGTGCGCGAGGCGCTGCGCACCCTGGAGTCCGAGGGGTTCGTGGTCTCCAAGCGGCATGCCGGGGCGTGTGTGGCGCAGCCGGGCGAGCGGGAGGCCGCCGACCTGCTGGACATCAGGGCACTGGTGGAGCCGCTGGGGGCGGCGCGGGCGGCCCAGCGGCGCACCGAGGCGCACCTGAAGGTGCTGCGGGGGCTGGTCAGGCTGGGGAGGCAGCGCGCAGGTCAGGGGCAGGAGGCGGACCTGCGGTCGCTGGGGGACTGGTTCCACGAGACGGTCGCCCAGGCCACCGGAAGCCCCGGTCTCACCTCGATGCTGGTGCAGCTGCGCCGCAAGATCACCTGGCTGTACGCGGCGGAGCCGGTGGGCCGGGCGGTGGTCTCCTGGCAGGAGCGGGGCGCGCTGGTGGACGCGATCGCGCGGGGGGACGCGGAGCGGGCGCGGGCGCTGACGGCGACGCAGCTGGAGCGTACGGCGCCGGCCCGCAAGGTCACGCGCGCCGCCGGTGCGCGGGTCCTGAAACCTGCCGTCAACACGGGACGCGGCCAGATTTAACAGCGGCCGTATACACCTGGTCGTCAGTCTCGGAATTCCCTCGGTGATATTCCCGGGACGCCTTTCTGCTGCCCGGATTTCATATCCCGGTCACAAAAGTCGGCGGAGCGGCACGCGCATCCTGCGCGAAAACCGCTCCGCCGCAAAAAGAAGGCAAATCTTCAGACGGTTTCCGGGAGCTCCTCGAGCCCTTCGGCGACCAGCTTCGCCAGCCGGTCGAGCACCGCCTCGGCGTCGTCCGCCTCCGAGGTCAGCACGACCTCGTCGCCGCCCTCGGCGCCCAGGCTCAGCACCGCCAGCATCGAGGCGGCGTTCACCGGGGCACCGTCCTTCTTGGCGATGGTGACCGGGACGCCGGCGGCCGTCGTGGCACGGACGAAGATCGAGGCGGGCCGGGCGTGGAGCCCTTCCGCCCAGCCGATGGTGACGCGGCGCTCAGCCATGGTGTTGCCCTTCAAGCTCGGAACGGCCCTCGCGGGCCTGTCATGCGTGGATCAAGGCCGCCCGAGGACGTTCGGCATCCCGCACGGCTGCCCTCAACCGTACTGTGAAGCCATGCGGACACCCGAACAGCCTGTCTATCCCGCGCACTGGGAGGCCGACGTCGTGCTGCGGGACGGCGGCACGGCGCGGATCAGGCCCATCACCCCCGCCGACGCCGAGCGGCTCGTCCGCTTCTACGAGCGGGTCTCGGACGAGGCGAAGTACTACCGCTTCTTCGCCCCCCACCCCCGGCTGTCCGACAAGGACGTGCACCGCTTCACCCATCACGACTACGACGACCGGGTCGGTCTCGCCGCCACCGTGGGCGACGACTTCCTGGCCACCGTCCGCTACGACCGCGTCGACCGGCACGGCAGCCCCGCCTCCCGTTCCCACCCCCCGGCCGGGGACGCCCCCGTCGCCGACCGTGCCGAGGTGGCCTTCCTCGTCGAGGACGCCCACCAGGGCCGGGGACTGGCCTCCGTCCTGCTGGAGCACATCGCCGCCGTCGCCCGCGAGCGCGGCATCCGCCGGTTCGAGGCCGAGGTGCTGCCCGCCAACAGCAAGATGATCAAGGTGTTCACCGACGCCGGCTACTCCCAGCGGCGCAGCTTCGCCGGCGGGTCCGTCCACCTCACCCTCGACCTCGAACCCACCGCCGCCTCGCTCGCCGTCATGCGGGCCCGTGAGCAGCGCGCCGAGGCCCGCTCCCTCCAGCGGCTGCTCGCCCCCCGCTCGGTCGCCGTCGTCGGCGCCGGCCGCGCCCCGGGCGGCGCCGGCCGGCTGGTCCTCGACCGGCTGCGGGCGGGCGGCTTCGCCGGGCCGCTGTACGCCGTCAACCGCGCCCTGCCCGAGGACGCCACCGAGATCGACGGCATCCCCGCGCACCGCTCGCTGCGCGAGATACCCGGGCCCGTGGACCTCGCCGTGCTCGCGGTGCCCGCCGACCGGGTTGACCAGGTGCTCACCGACTGCGGGGAGCACGGTGTCCAGGGCCTGCTGGTGCTCTCCACCGGCCACACCGAACAGGCCCAGCGCGCACTGGTGCGCAGAGCCCGCTCGTACGGGATGCGGCTGATCGGCCCCGGCGCCTTCGGGGTGCTCAACACCGCCCCCGGCGTCCGGCTCAACGCCAGCCCCGCCCCGTACCTGCCGCCGCCCGGACGGATCGGGGTCTTCACCCAGTCCGCCGCCATCGCCATCACCGTCCTCGAGGAACTGGAGGGCTCCGGCGCCGGACTCTCCAGCTTCATCTCGGCCGGCAACCGCGCCGACCTGTCCGGCAACGACGCCCTCCAGTTCTGGGACGAGGACCCGGACACCCATGTGGTGCTGATGTACCTGGAGTCGTTGGGCAACCCGCGCAAGTTCACCCGTCTCGCCCGCCGCACCGCCGCCGCAGGAAAGCCCGTGGTCGTGGTGCGCGGCGGCCGGCACAGCGGCGGCGCGCTGCCACCGGGCCACGTCGTCCCCGTCACCAGCACCCCCGAGGACACCGCCGCCGCCCTCATCCGGCAGGCCGGGGTGATCGAGGCGGACACCGTCACCGAACTCGTGGACACCGGCGTCCTGCTCGCCGGACAGCCGCTGCCCCCCGGACACCGGATCGCCGTCCTCGGCAACGCGGAGGCCCTGGGCCTGGTCGCCCACGACGCCTGCCGGGCCCAGGACCTCAGCCCGCTGCCCACCACCGCGCTGCCCCCGGACGCCGGACCCGAGGACTACCGGCACGCGCTCGGCGCCGCACTCGCCGACCCCGACACCGACGCCGTCGTGGTCACCGCCGTCCCCACCGGCGGTGCCGGGCTCACCGCACCCGCCCTCACCGACGCCCTGCACGCCGCGATCACCGCCGTGCCCGGGCGCCGGATACCCGTGGTGGTCGCCCATCTGGCCATCGACGGGCTCGCCACCGCCCTCAGCGCCCGGGGCATCCCCGGCTACCCCTCCGCCGAGCGCGCCGTCCGCGCGCTGGCGCACGCCGTGCGGCACGCCCGCTGGCGCGCCGACGCCGCCGTCCCCGGATCGGTCCCGGCCTTCGACGACATCGACGAACACGCCGCCACCCGGATCATCGCCGCCGCGAGCGCGGGTGAGGCGGCCGGCCGGCACCCCCTGGCCACCGACCGCGCGCAGCGGCTGCTCGCCACCTACGGCATCACCGTGCTGCCCGCCCTGGCCGCCCCCGGCCCGGACGCCGCCGTCCGCGCCGCCCGCCGTCTCGGCTTCCCGGTCGCCCTGAAGGCCACCGCCCCCGGGCTGCGGCACCGCGCCGACCTCGACGGCGTCCGGCTGGGTCTCGCCACCGAGGGCGAACTGCGCCGGGCCCACGCCGAACTGGTGGCACTCGGCTCGCACGACGCGCCCCGCCCCGTCGTCCAGGCGATGGCCCCGCGCGGTGTGGACACCGTCGTGCGCGCCGTCGCCGACCCGGCGATCGGCGCCGTCCTCTCCTTCGGCCTGGCCGGTCCCGCCTCCGAGCTGCTGGGCGACATCGCGCACCGGCTGCTGCCGGTCACCGACCGCGACGTCGCGGCCCTGGTGCGGTCCATCAGGGCCGCCCCGATGCTGTTCGGCTGGCGCGGCGCCAGCCCGGTGGACACCGACGCCCTGGAGGAACTCCTGCTGCGGCTCGGCCGGCTGGTCGAGGACCATCCCGAGATCGCCGCCGTGACCCTGGAACCGGTGGTCGTCGCCCCGCGCGGACTGAGTGTGCTCGCCGCCACCGTCGCGCTGGCGCCGCCGCCTCCGAGCCCGGACCTGGCCCCGCGCCGGCTTCCCGCGTACTGACGCGGCGCCCGGGCCCGGGGCACGCACCCGGGCACGTACCCGGGCAAGGGGCCCATGGGTGTCGGTGGCGCCCCGTAGGATGGACTCCATGGCGAAGACCGGTACGACATCCCAGGGGTTGCGGGAGGCGATCGAGCGCAGCGGCTACTACCCGGCGCTGGTCGCCGACGCGGTGGAGGCCGCCGTCGGCCGGGAGGCCGTGGCCTCCTATGTGGTGCACCAGGAAACGACGTTCGACAGCAACGAGGTGCGCCGGCACGCCACCGTCCTGGTGCTGACCGGGACCCGGTTCATCGTCAGCCACACCGACGAGCAGTCCGCCGACAGCACCGCACCCGCGCCCTACGCCACCACCTCCACCGAGTCCGTGAAGCTCGACCGGATCTCCTCCGTGGTGCTCAGCCGGGTCGTCTCCGACCCGCAGTCCTACAAGCCGGGCACCCTGCCCCGCGAGGTGGTGCTCACCATCGGGTGGGGCGCCGTCTCCCGGATCGACATGGAGCCCGCCAACTGCGGCGATCCCAACTGCGAGGCCGACCACGGCTATACGGGCTCGACCACCGCCGATGATCTCTCGCTGCGGATCAGCGAGGCGGGGGACGGCCCGGAAACCGTCCGGCAGACCCTGGAGTTCGCCCAGGCGCTGTCGGAGGCCACCGCGGCGGCCGGCAGGTGACGCGCGTCCCCGTCCATCAGCACGCGCCGGACCCGGTCCCGCTGGACCCGCGGCAGGCTCCTGCCCCGGCGTACGGCGCGGGGTCTCTCGCCGATCTGCTGCCGGCCGCCGTCCTGGAGCTGGCCTCCGGTGCCGCCGGCGGGGACTTCGCGCTGGAGCCCGCCGACCGGGTCGCCGTCTTCCTCATCGACGGCCTCGGCTGGCAGGCGCTGCGCGACCACCCGCATCTCGCGCCGTTCCTCACCTCCCTGCTGCCCTCCTCCCGCGGTGGCACCGGCGCGCCCATCACCGCGGGTTTCCCCTCCACCACGGCCACCTCGCTGGCCTCGGTGGGCACTGGGCTGACACCGGCCGCGCACGGTCTGGCCGGCTACAAGGTGCGCGATCCCGACCGCGGGGTCCTGATGAACCAGCTGCGCTGGAACCCCTGGACCGAGCCCACCCACTGGCAGCCGCACCCCACGGCCTTCCAACGGGCCCAGGACGCCGGGGTGGTCACCTCCCAGGTGTCCGCACCGCACTTCGAGCACACCCCGCTCACCCAGGTGGCGCTCAGTGGCGGCACCTTCCTCGGCAGGGTCGACGCCGGGGAGCGGATGGATGTCGCGGCCCAGCGGCTGGCGGCGGCCGACCGCACGCTGGTGTACACCTACTACGCCGAACTGGACGGCGCGGGACACCCGTTCGGCATGGACTCCGAGGCATGGCGCGGTCAGCTGCGCTACGCCGACTCGCTCGCCCAGCGGCTCGCCGAGCAACTCCCGCCGCGCAGCGCGCTGTACATCACCGCCGACCACGGCATGGTGGACGTGCCCCCCGGCGAGGAGTTCCGGCACGACTTCGACGAGGACTGGGAACTGCGCGCCGGAGTGGCGCAGCTGGGCGGGGAGCCCCGGGCCCGCCATCTGTACGCGGTGCCCGGCGCCGCCAGCGACGTGCACGCCGTGTGGCGCGAGGTGCTCGCCGATCAGGCCTGGGTCGTCACCCGCGAGGAGGCCGTGGAGCTGGGCTGGTTCGGGCCGCCGGGCGAGCCGATTCCGCCGCGCGTCGCCGGCCGGATAGGCGATGTGGTGGTGGCGATGACCGGCGACCACGCCGTCACGGCCACGCTCACCGAACCCAAGGAGTCCGCACTGACCGGGATGCACGGCTCACTCACGGCCGCCGAGCAGTTCGTTCCGCTCCTTGAAGTACGCACCTGACGGGAAACTACTGATCCGTGGCTGAACTCGCCTTCTTCTCCGGCACGATGGACTGCGGGAAGAGCACGCTCGCACTCCAGATCCAGCACAACCGGTCCGCGCGCGGGCTGTCGGGCATGATCTTCACCCGCAACGACCGGGCGGGGGAGGGGCGGCTCTCCTCCCGGCTCGGTCTGGTGACGGACGCCGTCGAGGCGGACGAGAAGTTCGACTTCCACGTGCATCTGGTGAAGCACCTCACGGCCGGTGGCCGGGTCGACTACGTGATCGCGGACGAGGCCCAGTTCCTCTCCCCGGACCAGGTCGACCAGCTGGGCCGGGTGGTGGACGATCTGGGCATCGACGTCTTCGCGTTCGGCATCACCACGGACTTCCGCACCCGGCTCTTTCCCGGCTCGCAGCGGCTGATCGAGCTCGCGGACCGGGTGGAGGTGCTCCAGGTGGAGGCGCTGTGCTGGTGCGGCGCCAGAGCCACCCACAACGCCCGTACGGTGGGCGGCCGGATGGTGATCGAGGGCGCCCAGGTGGTGGTCGGTGACGTCGGCGACCCGGCGGGGACGCGCGGCGAGATCGGCTACGAGGTGCTGTGCCGGCGCCATCACCGGCGCCGCCTGACCGCGGCCACGGCCGGCGCGGGGGCGCTGTCTCCCGAGGTCCTTCCGGTCGACAGCGCCCACACCGGCAGTCGCTAGCCGTTCTTCCGGCGGCTCGGGTCCACCAGGGCGAACGGCGCGCCCTCCGGGTCCTCCACCGCCGCCACGATCCCGAACGGGGTGTCGTGCGGCTCCTTCAGCAGCCGCCCGCCCAGTTCGCCGACCCGCACCGCGTCCCGGTCGATGTCGCGCACCGAGAAGTACGTCATCCAGTGCGGCCCGCGGTCGTGCGGCAGGTCGGAGCCCACACCGGCGATCCCGGCCACCGAGCGGCCGTCGAGCCGCAGGGTCAGGTGGTCCGAGCCCGCGGGCAGTGCCTGGGTGGGCACCGCCTCATAGCCGAAGACCATCGAGTAGAACTTGCTGACCAGCGAGGTCTCCGGGGTGATCAGCTCCGTCCAGGCCGGGGCGCCCGGGGTCTCCCGGAACGGCGCACCGTGGTACGTGCGCCCCTCCCAGATGCCGAACGCGCCGCCGCACACATCCGCGGCGATGGCCAGCCGACCGACCTGCTGGGCGTCCATCGGCCCGACCGCCAGCGTCCCGCCGCAGTCCCGGATCATGGCGGTGGTGGCGTCGGCGTTGCCGGTGGCGATGTACGGCAGCCAGGCGGACGGACGCCGGAGATCGGCGGCGATCTCCCCGACCCCGGCGACCGGACGCCCCTCGTGCAGCGCCCGGACATACAGGCCCAGCTGCTGGGGCCCTTCCTCGAACTCCCATCCGAACAGGCTCCGGTAGAACTCCTGGCTGCCTGCCAGGTCGTGCACCATCAGACTGGCCCAGCACGGGGTACCCGGTCTCGGTGGCGGCGTTCCTACGGTCATGCTCGTCTCCTTGTGACCCTCATCGATGCGGTCCGGCGTACGCCGGTGCCGCTCACTTCCAGTGTCCCCTGATCAAGGTCCCTACCGCTATGGCGCCTCGCCATGCCTGATGGGCGCGAGAATGGCCGTATGAGCGTGCTGATCACGGCGACGGAGCTCGCCGCAGACCTTCACACCCCCACCCTGCTCGATGTGCGCTGGCAACTGGGCGGACCGCCCGGACGGCCCGCCTACGAGGCCGGACATCTGCCGGGCGCGGTGTACGTGGACCTGGACACCGAGCTGGCGGGGCCGGCGGGCAGCGGCGGGCGGCATCCGCTGCCGGACCCGGCGGACTTCGGCGCCGCGATGCGGCGGGCTGGGGTACGGGCGGACCGGCCGGTGGTGGTGTACGACGGCGGGCAGGGCTGGGCCGCGGCGCGTGCCTGGTGGCTGCTGCGCTGGGCCGGTCATCCGCGGGTGCGGGTGCTGGACGGCGGGCTCGCCGCCTGGGAGGGCGAGCTGACGCGCGAGGTGCCGCGACCGACCCCCGGCGACTTCACGCCGCGTCCCGGCGGGCTGCCGCTGCTGGACGCGGAGGGCGCCGCCCGGCTGGCCCGCGAGGGAGTGCTGCTGGACGCCAGGGCGGGGGAGCGGTATCGCGGCGAGGTGGAACCGATCGACCCGGTGGGAGGCCATATCCCCGGCGCGGTGTCGGCGCCGACGACCGAGAACGTGGCGGCCTCGGGGCTGCTGCGCGCGCCCCGGGAACTGCGGGAGCGCTTCGCGGCCCTGGGCGCGGCGGACGGCACAGCGGTGGGGGTCTACTGCGGCTCCGGGGTCTCGGGCGCGCACACGGTGCTGGCCCTGGCCACCGCGGGCGTCGAGGCCGCCCTGTACGCCGGCTCCTGGAGCGCGTGGACGGCCGACCCCGCCCGCCCGGTGGCGACGGGCCCGCTCCCCGGCTGAGCACGGTGGCAGGTCCGCCTGGGGCGTCGCCCGGCCGCGGCACCGTGCGGCGCAGGTGCCACCGGTCGCGGTCGACGGACGGCCGGCGCCAGCGGATCCCGGCCGCAGCGCCAACGGGATGGGTCGGCACGGCTCTGCACGGCCCCCGTACCCCCTACGCGCCGTCGGTACCGGTGCAACGGGCGGCCTGTCCGGGGGACAGACCGCCCGCCCCGGTCAGTCCTTCTTCTTGCGGCGGGTGCCGAAGACGATCTCGTCCCAGCTGGGGACGGCCGCCCGGCGGCCCGGGCGGACGCCGTCCGCCTCCGCCTGCCGGTCCGTGCTGCCCGTCAGCCGGTCGCGGTGACCGGCCACCGTGCGTGGCATCAGCACATCCGCGTACGCCGAACCGGCGCTCGCCGCCGGGGCCGCCGGTTCCACGGCCGTCTCCTCGGCCTCGGCCTCCAGCGGCGGGTCCTCGGTGCCCGAGGTCAGCTCGGGCACCACCAGATCGCCGCGGAAGCTCGGCACCGCCTCCAGCAGGCTGGTCAGCGAGTCCGGCTCGCTCTCCGGCTGCTGCCGGGGCGGGGCACTGCCCTCCCGGGGGAGCCGCGCGATCCGCGGCACGAACGGGGTGCTGGGCTCCGGCGGATCCTCGCTCTCGCCGAGCAGGGCCCGCGCCTCGTCGTCCACGGCCTGCACCAGCCGGCGCGGCGGGTCGTACATCCAGCTCGCGGAGTGCATCTCCCCGGCAACCCGGTAGACCAGCAGCACCTCCCAGGTGCCGTCGTCCCTGCGCCACGAGTCCCAGCGCACCGCGTCCTTGTCCGCGCCGCGCAGCATCAGCCGCTCGGCGACCGCGTCGCCCAGCTGCGGCCCCGCGCTCTCGCCGGGCCGCCGTACGGGGGTCTTGCGGGCGCGCTCCGCCATGAAGGCGCGCTCGGCCAGCACGGGACCCTCGAAGCGCCGCACCCGGTCCACCGGGATGCCGGCGAGCTGGGCCACTTCTTCCGCCGTGGCCCCGGCTCGTATGCGGGCCTGGATGTCCCGGGGGCGGAGGTGGTTCTCCACCTCGATCTCGATCTGCCCCAGCCGCGCCCGGTCGTTGCGCACCGCGGCGCGCAGCCGTTCGTCGATCGGCAGGGTGTATTCCGTGTTGTCGGCAGCCTTGAGCACCAGACGTGTGCCGTCATTGCTCACGGCCACGACACGCAGTTCGGGCACGAGGACCTCCCGGTGGTGCCTGCCGACGTCACGTACGTCGCTGCTCCCGCTGGACGAGTGTGACCTGCCCGGGTGCAGCCTGCCACAACCTTGCCGACCCGCCCGGCGTGTCGGGCCACGGCCCGACACGTCCGTTGTGGCACAGTCACCACTTTGCCACGTGTGGTGACCGGCGCGGATGTGGCGATCCGAGCGGTCCGGACAGCAGCTGAGGCCAGGAATGTTCACACTACTCCATTTGGGCCATGGGAGTGGGGCGCCGCGCCGTGGAAGTTCTCCCGGGACAAGGGAGTTGGTCGCCGAGCAAAACATGGCATTCCGGATGTCATCCACTCCAAGACGGTGAAATCGGATGGCCCGCGCGGCCGGTCCCGCCGGCCGTCCCCCGTCTTCCCGGGTGGAGTACACCGTTGTGCGGCACCCGGGGGAACCTCGGCCCCCGATCCTGCCGGGTGGGTGGCAGGATCGGGTGCATGGATCGCGCGACCGACCCCCGCCCCTATGACGCCCTGCTGCTGCTCTCCTTCGGCGGTCCGGAGGGCCCGGACGACGTACTGCCGTTTCTGGAGAACGTCACCCGGGGCCGCGGCATCCCCCGCGAACGGCTGGCCGAAGTCGGCGCCCACTACCACCTCTTCGACGGCGTCAGCCCGATCAACGGCCACAACCGCGACCTGCTGGCCGCGCTGCGCGCCGACTTCGCCGCCCACGGCCTGGACCTCCCGGTCTACTGGGGCAACCGCAACTGGGCGCCCTACGTGACCGACACCCTGCGCGAGATCGTCCGGGACGGCCACCGCCGGGTGCTCACCCTGGCCACCAGCGCCTACTCCTCGTACTCCAGCTGCCGCCAGTACCGCGAGGACCTCGCCGCCGCGCTGGGCACGCTCGCCGAGGAGGGCCTGGAGCTGCCGCGCGTGGACAAGCTGCGGGTGTACTACAACCACCCCGGTTTCCTGGAGACCATGGCCGACGGGGTGCTCACCGCCCTGGACGCGCTGCCCGCCGGGGTGCGGGACGGGGCCGTCCTCGCCTTCAGCACCCACTCCATTCCCACCGCGGCCGCCGACACCTCGGGCCCGCCCGGGGGGCACGGCCCGGGCGGCGCCTACGTCGCCGAACACCTGGACGCCGCCCGCTGGATCGCCGACGCCGTGGCCGAACGCACCGGCGTCACCCGCGACTGGGAGCTCGTCTACCAGTCCCGCAGTGGCGCCCCGCACATCCCCTGGCTGGAGCCGGACATCTGCGACCACCTGCGCACCCTGCACGGCAAGGGTGCCCCCGCCGTGGTGATGGTGCCGATCGGGTTCGTCTCCGACCACATGGAGGTCCTGTACGACCTCGACACCGAGGCGCTGGCGGTCGCCGCGGAGCTTGGCCTGCCCGCCGTGCGCTCCGCCACCGTCGGCACCGACCCCCGGTTCGTCGAGGGCGTCCGCGACCTGGTGCTGGAGCGGGCCGCAACCGAGCGGGGGGAGGCCCCGCGGCGCTGCGCGCTCGGCACGCTGGGCCCCGGCCACGACCTGTGCCCGGTCGGCTGCTGCGCCGCCCGCACCCCGCGCCCGGCCGCCGCGGGAGCCGACAGCCCCTATGCCTGATCACCGACCCACCAAGGAGCCCCGGCCCATGCCCGAGTCCGTGTCCCCGACCGAACTGCTCGCCCTCGCCCGGGAGGCCGGGCGGCGCGCCGGTCTGCTGCTGCGGGACGGGCGGCCCGCCGATCTGGGGGTGGCCGCCACCAAGTCCAGCCCCATCGACGTGGTCACCGAGATGGACATCGCCGCGGAGAAGCTGATCACCGGCTATCTGTCCGAGCACCGGCCCGAGGACGCCTTCCTCGGTGAGGAGGGCGGCACCAGCACCGGCACCAGCGGGGTGCGCTGGATCATCGATCCGCTGGACGGAACCGTCAACTACCTCTACGGGCTGCCCCAGTGGGCGGTGTCCATCGCCGCCGAGCTGGACGGCGAGGTGGTGGCCGCCGCCGTGGAGGCGCCGATGCGCGGCGAGGCGTACTACGCGGTACGGGGCGGTGGCGCCTTCCGGGTGCGCACCGGGAACAACCCCGAACAGATGTACTGCCGTCCGGCGGCCCCGCTCGAACAGGCGCTGATCGGCACCGGGTTCAACTACGTGACCGCCGTGCGCACCGCTCAGGCCGCCTTGGCCCAGCGATTGATCCCGCAGGTCCGCGACATCCGGCGCTCGGGCTCCGCGGCCATCGATCTGTGCGATGTCGGCGGCGGCCGGCTCGACGGGTTCTACGAGCGCGGCCTGTTCCCCTGGGACCTGGCGGCCGGTGACCTGATCGCCCGGGAGAGTGGCGCCCGTACCGGCGGACGACCGGGGCAGGGCCCGGACGGCGAGCTCACGGTGGCGGCCACCCCGGCGGTCTTCGACCTGCTCCAGCCGCTGCTGGAGGAACTGGGCGCCTGGCACGACTGAGCCCGTGGGACCGGCCCTCACCGGCACGGGGCAGCCGTACGGTCACCGTCAGCGTCACCCGTGCGGCACCGGCACGAACGAGGGCCCCGGGAGCAGCAGCTCCCGGGGCCCTCGCCCTGTCCGATGTCAGACGGCGGAGCCGACCTGCACACCGTGTTCCGCGGCCAGCCGGCGAAGGTCGTCCAGCTCGGCCTGCTCGACATCCACGGTGAACACATCTCCTGCCGCGCGAGCGTGGTACAGATCGGACTCGGTGCTCTCGATGCGCTGCAGGATTCCAGCGGTGAACGCGTCCATGATGCGCCCCCTCGTCTTCGATCGGCGGCACTGGGGAGGTGCCGAGTGGGTGCGGTCACAGCGGGCCCGACCGGTCAGCAGCACGCGTGGGCTTGCTGCCTGCAGGGGGTGATCGCGGGGTTGGAGGGCTTTTCCCCGGCGCCCGCCGCCCGGAAACCTGTGCCCCCGGAAAAGTCCTCGCGCCGCCCGGAGGCCATCCCGGATTCGCCCGCGGGTCGCCCGCGTGCCACCGGGGGCGGCCGGGTTCCCTTACCACCGGTTTACCGGCGGGCGAGGCAGGATGGAGCGGGGAGCCCCGTCGGGGTCCCGTCGGGGCTGTGCGAGGGAAGGATCAAGGACGTGCGCGTACTCGTCGTGGAGGACGAGCAACTGCTCGCGGACGCGGTGGCCACCGGGCTGCGCCGGGAGGCCATGGCGGTGGACGTGGTGTACGACGGCGCCGCGGCCGGTGAGCGCATCGATCTCAACGACTACGACGTGGTCGTCCTGGACCGCGACCTGCCCCTGGTGCACGGCGACGACGTGTGCCGGCGGATAGTGGAGCTCGGGCTGCCCACCCGGGTGCTGATGCTGACCGCCTCGGGCGACGTCAGTGACCGCGTGTCGGGCCTGGAACTGGGGGCGGACGACTATCTGCCCAAGCCGTTCGCCTTCACCGAGCTGGTGGCCCGGGTGCGGGCGCTGGGGCGCCGTTCGGTGGCCGCGCTGCCGCCGGTGCTGGAGCAGTCCGGCATCCGGCTCGACCCCAACCGCCGGGAGGTCTTCCGGGACGGCCGGGAGATCCATCTGGCGCCCAAGGAGTTCGCCGTGCTGGAGGTCCTGATGCGCGGCGAGGGCACGGTGATCTCCGCCGAGCAACTGCTGGAGAAGGCCTGGGACGAGAACGCGGACCCGTTCACCAATGTCGTCCGGGTGACGGTGATGACCCTGCGGCGCAAGCTGGGCGAGCCTCCGGTGATCACCACCGTGCCGGGCGCCGGATACCGGATCTGACCGCCATGGCCGCCGCTTCCTCGCCCTCCTCCCCGCCGCCACCGCCACCACCCTCCCAGCCGCCGTACGCCTCCGGCCGTCCGGCGCCCAGACGGCCGACCGCGCCGCCCCGCCCCGACTTCGACCCGCCGGAGGCCGATCCGCAGCGCAGCTGGCTGCGGCCCACGATCCGGATCCGGCTGACGCTGCTGTACGGCGGGATGTTCCTGTTCGCCGGGATGCTGCTGCTGACGATCATCTATCTGCTGGCGGCCGAGGCACTGCACAAGGGGAACGCGCTGCCGTTCCTGATCACCAGCGACACCCGGGTGCAGATCACCTCCGACTCCTGCCAGGGGATCTCGGGGAACGTCACCAGCGACCAGTTCAAGGACTGGCTGTCGGGCTGTGTGGACATCCAGCGGGACGTGGCGCTCAAGGCGCTGCTGCGGCGGTCACTGATGGCGCTGCTGGGGCTCGCGGTGGCGGCGTTCGCGTTCGGCTACGTGATGGCCGGGCGGGTGCTGTCCCCGCTGGGCCGGATCACCCGTACCGCCCGTCAGGTGGCCGGGTCGGATCTGCACCGGCGGATCGAGCTGGACGGTCCGGACGACGAGCTGAAGGAGCTGGCGGACACCTTCGACGAGATGCTGGACCGCCTCGACCGGGCCTTCACCGCCCAGCAGCGGTTCGTCGCGAACGCCTCGCACGAACTGCGCACCCCGCTGGCGATCAACCGCACACTGCTGGAGGTGCAGCTCTCCGATCCGCAGGCGTCTCCCGAGGTGGTGCAGCTGGGCAACACGCTGCTGGCCACCAACCGGCGCAGCGAGCAGCTGGTGGAGGGCCTGCTGCTGCTGGCCCGCAGCGACAACCAGATCGTGGAGCGCAAGCCGGTGGACCTCGCCGAGGTGGCGGGACAGGCGCTGGAGCAGACCCGTGGCGAGGCGCAGGCCAAGGGCGTGGAGCTGTCGGGGGTACGGCCCCCGGTGTACGTCCAGGGCAACGGCGTGCTGCTGGAGCGGGTGGCGCTGAACCTGCTGCAGAACGCGGTGCGGCACAATCTCGCCGAGGGCGGCTGGGTCCGGGTGGACACGGAAGCCCGGCCGGGACAGGCGGTGCTGATCGTCGAGAACAGCGGGCCGATGGTGCCCGCCTATGAGGTCGATAATATGTTCGAGCCTTTCCGGCGGCTCGGCAAGGACCGCACCGGCAGCGACAAGGGAGTCGGGCTCGGCCTGTCGATCGTCCGCTCGGTGGCCCGGGCACACGGCGGCCATGTGGTGGCCGTGCCCCGGGAGAGTGGGGGGCTCGTGATGCGGGTGACCCTGCCGGTCTGAGATCATGCACGGGCGGGATCTCGGTCGGCATTGAGCGGAAATAAGCCATATGTGATATATCGCATAAGCAAGCCCCATTTTTCGGGGATAGCGGCGGTTATTACTGGCTTGTCCGCTGCCCTGAGCCCGGTCGGCGGGCGGAGATGATCACCTCTTCAGGCGTTCGATCGGGTGTCGATTGAGTAACAGGACTTGATGTGAGGCAAAATCTCCGCCTCGGGTCGGGCACAAAGTTCGACCCTCCCGCGTTACCGCGCTGGAGAGACCACAGAACCCAGAGGGGGAGAGAATCATGGCTACGGATTACGACAGTCCACGCAAGACTGATGACGATGTCAACGAAGACAGCATCGAGGAACTCAAGGCCCGGCGGAACGACAAGTCGGCCTCCACGGTCGACGTCGACGAGTTCGAGCAGGCCGAGGGCCTGGAGCTGCCCGGAGCGGACCTTTCCAACGAGGAGTTGTCCGTCCGGGTGCTGCCGCGGCAGGCCGACGAGTTCACCTGCATGAGCTGCTTCCTGGTGCACCACCGTTCGCAGCTCGCCAGTGAGCGCAACGGTCAGCCGATCTGCCGCGACTGCGAGTGAGTGTCCGCCCGGACCCAGGCGTCAGGCCACGTCCGGGCGGGCCGAAAGCGCCGCGGCGAGTCGATCCGGCCGCCGGGTCGACAGATAGAGATACGGCGTCGGGTCCTCGGGGTCCGTCACCTCGACCCGGACCGCCGTGGGGATGTAGGCGCGCAGCAGCATATGAGCCCGGGCATCCGCACGATGGGTGCGCCACTCGCGCGCCTCATCGGCGTCGAGCGCCCGGGCCTCACCCAGGGCCGACAGCGGAATCCGGGCATCGCCCGCCACCAGTGCACCGGACACCACCCGGATCCGCGCGGCCCCGTAGCTGCTCAGCGCCACCCCCGCCACCGCAACCCCCACCACCAGACCGGCGATGAGCCCCGCCGTGCCCAGCGGAAGCAGCGAGATGGCCAGCAGTGCCACCACCCCGGCGGCCATCAGCCACCAGGAACGGGGCACGGTCAGTCGTTCGTCGTACGGCTTCATACGGCCAAGCATGGCAGGCAGCCACCGGCGGTCGCGGGCGGCGGTAGGGTCTGCACCGTGAGTGCTCGCCGTACCCTCCCCGAGGTGACCCTGTGAACCCAGCCGCCCTGGACATCCCCCTGAGGCGTATCGATCCGGAGGTCCCGATCCCCTCCCGGGCGCACCCCGGGGACGCGGGCGTCGACCTGGTCACCACCGAGCCCGCGGAACTGGCCCCCGGCGAGCGTGCCGTCCTGCCCACCGGGGTTTCCCTGGCCCTCCCCGAGGGGTACGCGGCCTTCGTGCACCCACGTTCAGGTCTCGCCGCCCGGTGCGGGGTGTCCATGGTGAACTCCCCCGGCACCATCGACGCCGGGTACCGTGGTGAGATCAAGGTCATCGCGATCAATCTCGATCCGCGGGAGAGCGTGCGGTTCGAACGATTCGACCGCATCGCACAACTGGTCGTCCAGCGGGTCGAGACCGTGCGGTTCCACGAGGTCGATCAGCTGCCGGAATCCGTACGTGCCACGGGGGGTTTCGGCTCCACGGGCGGTCATTCCGGCCTGGACAACCCCTATGCTGCGGTCGGCTCCGGCGGGATCGCCGGCCGGAAAGGACAGTGACGTGTTCGGACGTCGTCGCAAGAACGAGGAGCCCGAGGACGCGGTCGAGGCGACCGCGCAGGAGGCACCCGACGAGGCCGAGGTGCGGCGGGTCAAGCTGGAGCCCGCGCCCCGCCCCGAGGGGCCCTGGGATCTGAGCGAGGTCGGCAGCCCCGCCGAGGGCCGGGTCGACCTGGGCGGTCTGTACGTCCCCGGTGTCCAGGGCATGGAGCTGCGGGTCGAGGTCGCCGGGGACGCCATCGTCGCCGCCACCGTCGTCCTCAAGGACAGCGCCGTCCAGCTCCAGGCGTTCGCCGCGCCCAAGCGGGAAGGCATCTGGTCCGAGGTCCGCGAGGAGATCGCCTCCGGCATCACCCAGCAGGGCGGCGTCATCGACGAGACCGAGGGCCCGCTGGGCTGGGAACTGCGCGCGCAGGTGCCCGTCCAGCTGCCCGACGGCAAGCGCGGCATGCAGACCGTGCGGTTCGTCGGCGTGGACGGCCCCCGCTGGTTCCTGCGCGGCGTGATCTCCGGCCAGGGTGCCGTGCAGCCGCAGGCCGCCGGGGTCCTGGAGCAGATCTTCCGCGACACGGTCGTGGCGCGCGGCGACGGCCCGATGGCTCCGCGCGACCCGATCGTCCTCAAGCTGCCGGAGAACGCCCAGATGGTGCCGGACGGCGTCAAGCAGGAGCCGGCGGGCGAGCCCACCGAGACCTCCCGCTTCGCCGGCGGCCTCGACCACCTGCGCCGCGGCCCGGAGATCTCCGAGGTCCGCTAGGGCCTGGTCCGACGGCCGGGCCGAGGCCGCGGACGTCCGTGTCACCGGCCTCCTCGCGGGTACCCGCCACGGGACTGCGAGGAGGCCGAACCATGGACAACCGCGATCCGCGGCGGCGCTCCGGCACCGAGCCGGTCACCGCCCAAAGCGATCTGCCGCTGCGCCAGCTGCTGTCGACGATCTTCATCCCGGTGTTCGCCGCGGCCACCGTGCTGTTCGCGATCTGGGCCGGCAACTCCACCTCCGGCTCCAGCCCGGGACGCCCCGCGCTCATCACCCTGGCGGTCGTCTGCGGCGTCCTGACCCTGATCGCGTTCCTCGACCTGCTGATCATCAGGCGCCGCAGACGCGAGGAGCGCGCCGCCCGCCGCTGACCACCCGCACCACGCCCCACCCACCTGCCCGGCCGTGCTTTCCGGCCGGACACGGACAATGGATCCATGGCACGCCGCGGCACACTGCGCATCTACCTGGGGGCGGCCCCAGGGGTCGGCAAGACGTACGCCATGCTCAGCGAGGCCCACCGCCGCGCCGAGCGGGGCACCGACATCGTCGTCGGCTTCGTCGAGACCCACGACCGGCCCCGCACCGAGGCCCTGCTGCGCGGCCTGGAGACCGTCCCGCGCCGCCCGCCCCCCGGGGCCGGCCGCGGCGAGATGGACACCGAGGCCGTCCTGCGCCGCGCCCCGGCCGTGGCCTGCGTCGACGAACTCGCCCACAGCAACGCCCCCGGCTCCCGGCACGACAAGCGCTGGCGCGACATCGACACCCTGCTGGACGCCGGCATCGACGTCATCTCCACCGTCAACATCCAGCACCTGGAGTCCCTGGCCGACGTGGTGGCCGCCATCACCGGGGTACGGCAGCGCGAGACCGTGCCCGACGCCGTGGTGCGCCGTGCCGACCAGATCGAACTGGTCGACATGACCCCCGAGGCGCTGCGCCGCCGGATGGCACACGGCAACATCTACGCCCCGGACAAGGTGGACGCGGCCCTCTCGCACTACTTCCGTCCCGGCAACCTCACCGCTCTGCGCGAACTCGCGCTGCTGTGGACCGCGGACCGGGTCGACGCGTACCTCCAGCGCTACCGCACCGAGCAGGGCATCCGCTCCACCTGGTACGCCCGTGAACGCATCGTCGTGGCGCTGACCGGCGGGCCCGAGGGCTCCACCCTCATCCGGCGGGCCGCCCGGATGGCCGCCAAGAGCTCCGGCGGCGAGATCCTGGCCGTCCACGTCTCGCGCGCCGACCGGCTCACCGCCGTCTCGCCGCGCGAACTGGCCAGCCAGCGCACCCTGGTGGAACAGCTCGGCGGAACCTTTCACCACGTCATCGGCGACGACATATCCAGCGCCCTGCTGGACTTCGCCCGCGGCGTCAACGCCAATCAGATCGTGCTCGGCTCCTCCCGCCGCAAGACCTGGCAGTACGCCTTCGGGCCCGGCGTGGGCGCCAGCGTCGCCCGCGACAGCGGACCCGACCTCGACGTTCACATCGTCACCCACGCCGAGGTGGCGCGCGGGCGCGGCCTGCCCAACGCCCGGGGCGCCCGGCTCGGCCGCTCCCGTACCGTCGCCGGCTGGCTCATCGGCCTGGCCGGCCCGCCCCTGCTGACCGTGCTGCTGGCCGCGCCCCCGCGGCCGCTGGCCGAGTTCGCCAGCGACGTGCTGCTGTTCCTGTCGGTGACCGTGCTGGCCGCCCTGGTCGGCGGCTTCTACCCGGGCCTGGTCTCCGCCGCGCTGGCCACCTTGCTGCTCGACTACTTCTTCACCGAACCGCTGCGTGAATGGGGCGTGGGCAGCGGCCACGACGTGATCACCGTCGTGATCTTCTTCGCCATCGCCCTGGCCGTCGCCTCGGTGGTCGACATGTCCGCCCAGCGCACCCAGCAGGCCGCCAGGCTGCGCGCCGAGTCCGAGACCCTCACCGTGCTCGCCGGCAGCGTGCTGCGCGGCGAGGACACCCTGCGCGCCCTGCTGGGCCGCGCCAGGGAGACCTTCGGCATGGACTGCGCCGCGCTGCTGGAACGCGATCACGACGGCGGTCGTTGGCGCTGTGTGGGAAGTGTCTCCGCCATCGCCGACAACCCCCGCCCGCTGCTGCGGCCCCAGGACGCCGACGTCGACGTGCCGGTGGGCGAGCACACCATGCTCGTGCTCTCCGGCCGGGTGCTGCCCGCCGAGGACCGGCGGGTGCTCAGCGCGTTCGCCGCGCAGGCCGCCACCATCCTGGACCGGCAGCGGCTGCTGACCGAGGCCGCCCGCGCACACAAGCTCGCCGAGGGCAACCGCATCCGTACCGCGCTGCTGGCCGCCGTCTCGCACGATCTGCGCACCCCGCTGGCGGCCATCAAGGCCTCGGTGTCCTCGCTGCGCTCGGACGACGTGGAGTGGTCCCCGCAGGATCGCGCCGGACTGCTGGAGAGCATCGAGGACGGCGCCGACCGCCTGGACCAGCTGGTGGGCAACCTGCTGGACATGTCCCGCCTGCACACCGGCACCGTACGGCCGCTGATCCGCCGCACCGGCCTGGACGAGGTGGTGCTGCGGGCCCTGGCCGGGGTGCCCGTGGACGTCGTGGACCTGGACGTCCCCGAGTCGCTGCCGTGGGTGGCCGCCGACCCGGGGCTGCTGGAGCGCTCGGTGGCCAACATCGTGGAGAACGCGGTGAAGTACCGCCCGCCGGACACCCGGGTGCTGGTGCGCGGCAGCGCGCTGGGCAACCAGGTCGAACTGCGTGTGGTCGACCGCGGCCCCGGTGTCCCGGACGCCGACAAGGGCCGGATCTTCGAGCCCTTCCAGCGGCACGGTGACATTCCGCGCGGCAACGGCGTGGGGCTCGGCCTGGCCGTCGCCCGCGGCTTCACCGAGGCCATGGGCGGCACTCTGGACGCCGAGGACACCCCGGGCGGTGGGATGACGATGGTGCTCACCCTGCCCACCGACATCCCGGCCCCGGCCGCCGCGGGAGCCGGGACACCCGCAGAACGAGAATCCGAACAAGGGGAACAGGGGGGAGCCCATGCACCGGGTACTCGTGGTCGATGACGAGCCGCAGATACTCCGTGCCCTGGTGATCAGCCTCAAGGCGCGCCAGTACGAGGTGGACACCGCCCCGGACGGTGCCACCGCGCTGCGGCTGGCCCACGAGCGGCACCCCGACGCGGTCATCCTGGACCTGGGGCTGCCGGACATGGACGGCACCGAGGTCATCGCCCGGCTCCGCGGCTGGACGCGGATGCCGATCATCGTGCTCTCCGCCCGGCACACCTCCGACGAGAAGGTCCAGGCGCTGGACGCGGGCGCGGACGACTACGTCACCAAGCCGTTCGGCATGGACGAGCTGCTGGCACGGCTGCGGGCCGCCGTACGCCGAGCGGAGCCGGCCGCCGCCGAGGAGGACACCGTCATCCACACCGCCGACTTCACCGTCGACCTCGCCGCCCGCAAGATCCACCGGGAGGGCCGCGACATCAGGCTCACCCCCACCGAATGGCATCTGCTGGAGGTCCTGATCCGGCACAGCGGCCGGCTGGTCAGCCAGCGGCAGCTGCTCCAGGAGGTGTGGGGCCCGGCGTACGGCACCGAGACCAACTATCTGCGCGTCTACATGGCCCAGCTGCGCCGCAAGCTGGAGGCCGACCCCGCCCACCCCCGGCACTTCGTCACCGAGCCGGGCATGGGTTACCGCTTCGAACGCTGAGCGGGAGGAGCGGGACGTTACGCTGAAGGCATGAGCGCGGGTGAAAGGGCCGGGGAACACCCCGGCAGGCGGCGGGGCCGGCCACGGTGGTGGCCCGGCAGGTCGGCCGCCGAGGCACACGCCGCCGCCGAGGGCGCCGAGCGGGCGGCCGACGAGGCCGAGCGGGCACGCTGCACCCCCATCAGGGACTGCGCCGAGGGCCCGGCGGGCCGCCCGGTGGTCAGCGTGACCGGTACGCTGCGCTCGGTGAGTGAACGGACGGTGGCGGGGCTGCCCGCCCTGGCCGCCGAGCTGGACGACGGCTCCGCCCGGCTCGAGGTGGTCTGGCTGGGCCGGGCCGCCATCGCCGGAATCGTGCCCGGCCGGGAGCTGGTCGCCTCCGGACGGATCGCGCTGGCGCACGGCCGTCCGGTGCTGTTCAACCCCCGATACCAGCTGCGACCCCTCGACAAGGAGTAGCCAGGTGACCCCACCTGACCAGCAGTCCCCGGACGGACGACCGCCCATGGCCCCGCAGGCACCCGATCAGGCGGCCACCAAGGCGGCGTTCTTCGAGGCGTTCGGCGGCGTGCGCGGCATGGTGGAGACCACGGTGCCCGGCCTGGTGTTCGTCCTCAGCTACACGATCAACCGCGACATCAAGATCTCCGCGATCGCCGCCCTGACGATCTCCGCGGTGCTCGCGGTGAGCCGGCTGATCCAGCGCGACACCGTCAAGCACGCCTTCAGCGGCGTCTTCGGGGTGGCGTTCGGCGCGGTCTTCGCGATGATGTCGGGCGACGCCAAGAACTTCTACCTGCCCGGGATGCTCTACACCCTGGGCCTGGGCATCGCCTATGTGGCCACGGCGGCGGCGGGCGTGCCCCTGCTCGGGCTGGTCCTGGGCCCGGTGTTCCGCGAGATGCTCTCCTGGCGCACCCGCAACCCGGGGCGCAAGGCCGCCTACGTCAAGGCGAGCTATGTGTGGGGCGCGATCCTGCTGGCCAAGTCGGCGATCACCTTCCCCATCTACTTCTGGGGGGACGCCACACAGCTGGGCTGGCTGCGGGTGGCGCTGGGCATCCCGCCCTTCCTGCTGGCCGTCTATCTGACCTGGATCATCCTGGTGAAGGCCCCGGCGCCGATCGATGTGGTCGCCGAGATGGAGGCCGAGGAGAGGGCCGAGAAGGAGCGCGAGGCGGAGCGCAAGCGGGCGGCCGCCGCGGAGAAGATGCCCTAGCCTTCCCGGCTCCGCCCGTTCTGTCCCGGCCGGGACAGAACCCCCGGTTCACCCGGTGTTCTTCCCGCCCTCCTTGGGCGGGCGCGGCGACAGCAGGGCCTGCAGCTGGGCCTCGCGGGCGGGTGCGGCGACGAACAGCAGCTCGTCGCCCGCCGCCAGCGCGTCGTCCGGATCCGGGATCAGCACCTTCACCCCGCGGATGATCGTCACCAGCGCGGTGTCCTGCGGCCAGGCCACCTCGCCCACCCGGGTGCCCACCAGCGCCGCGCCCTGCGGCAGGGTGAGCTCCACCAGGCTGGCCTCGCCCTGGCTGAAGCGCAGCAGCCGCACCAGATCGCCGACGCTCACCGCCTCCTCCACCAGCGCCGACATCAGCCGCGGCGTGGAGACCGCCACATCGACGCCCCAGGCGTCGTTGAACAGCCACTCGTTCTTGGGGTTGTTGACCCGGGCCACCACCCGTGGCACCCCGTACTCCGTCTTGGCCAGCAGCGAGACCACCAGGTTGACCTTGTCGTCGCCGCTGGCGGCGATCACCACCTGGCAGCGCTCCAGGGCCGCCTCGTCCAGGGTGGCGATCTCACAGGCGTCGGCCAGCAGCCACTCGGCCTCCGGGACCCGTTCCACCGCGACCGCCTCGGGCGCGTTGTCGATCAGCAGCACCTCGTGGCCGTTCTCCAGCAGCTCCCCGGCGATGGAACGGCCCACCGCGCCGGCCCCGGCGATCACCACCCTCATGGCTGCCGCCCCTCGTCGGGACCCTGGAGGCAGGCCGCCTCGACATCGGCCACCTGATCGCTGTACATCATCACGTGCACCAGATCGCCCTCCTGGAGAACGGTGCGCGACGTCGGCAGCATCGCCTCACCCATCCGGGTGAGGAAGGCGACCCGGACACCGGTGCGTTCCTGGAAGTGGCTCACCTTGTGCCCCACCCACGCCGGAGTGATGTGCACCTCGGACAGCTGTACCCCGCCGCTGGGGTCGCGCCACAGCGGCTCGGCGCCGGCGGGCAGCAGCCGCCGCAGCATCTGGTGCGCCGTCCAGCGCACGGTGGCCACCGTCGGGATGCCGAACCGCTCGAACACCTCGGCGCGGCGCGGATCGTAGATCCGGGCGGTCACGTTCTCCACACCGAACACCTCGCGGGCCACCCGGGCGGCGATGATGTTGGAGTTGTCGCCGCTGCTGACGGCGGCGAACGCCCCCGCGTCCGCCATCCCGGCCTCGGCCAGGATGTCCCGGTCGAAGCCGGGGCCGGTCACCCGCTGGCCGCCGAACCCGGAGCCCAGCCGGCGGAACGCCTTGGGATCCTGGTCGATGACCGCGACCGAATGCCCCCGTTCCTCAAGGGTCTGCGCGAGGGTCGCACCGACGCGTCCGCAGCCCATGATCACGATGTGCATAGCCGTTGCGCCCGCACCTTCTCTCCGCCGGCCGGTACCCGTTACCCGGCCCGTCGGCACCACGCTACCCGGCCGCCCCCGCACTGTCCGGCCGGGCGCCCGGCACGCGGTGCGCCGCCCGCCTACGGGCCGCCGGGCACGGCGACGGTGCCCGGCCGGGGGCCGGTGAGGCGGGACACTGCCGTTCGGCGGGCGGCGGGGGAGCCCGTAGACTGGGCGGCCGTTGTTTCCCTCACCCCCTCTTCGCGCTCTGGAGCCGTCGCCACCATGCCTGAATCCACCCCCACGGCGGCGTCGCTGGTCGGCGAGGAGTACGAGGTCGAGATCGGCCCGGTCGCCCACGGCGGCCACTGCGTGGCACGCACCCCCGGCGGCCAGGTCCTCTTCGTACGGCACACCTTCCCCGGCGAGCGGGTCATCGCCCGCGTCACCGACGGGCGTGCCGACTCGCGCTTCCTGCGCGCCGACGCCGTCACCGTGCTCGACCCCGCCAAGGAACGCATCGAGGCGCCCTGCCCCTTCTCCGGCCCCGGGCGCTGCGGAGGCTGCGACTGGCAGCACGTGAAACCGGGCGCCCAGCGCAAGCTCAAGGCCGCGGTCCTCACCGAGCTGCTGGGCCAGCTGGCCGGGGTCACCCCCGAGGAGGTCAGCTGGGACGGCACGGTCGAGCCCGCCCCCGGTGACAAGGTCGCCCCCGGCGAGGTGCCCGCCTGGCGCACCCGCGTGCAGTACGCGATCGACGCCGAGGGCCGCGCCGGACTGCGCCGCAGCCGCTCCCACGAGGTGGAGCCGATCGACCGCTGCCTGATCGCGGCCGAGGGCGTCAGCGAGCTGGGCGTCGAGGCACGCAGCTGGCCGCAGATCGCCTCCGTGGACGCGATCGCCGCGACCGGCTCCAACGACCGCATGGTGGTGCTCACCCCGCGCCCCGGCGGGCGGCTGCCGCTGGTCGAGCTGGACCGGCCGGTGTCCGTGATGCGCGCCCAGGAGAAGCGCGGCAAGGGCGGTGGCCCCGGGCAGCGCACCCTGCACCCGGTGCACGGGCGGACCTTCGTACGGGAGCGGGCCGACGGCCGTACCTGGCGGGTCGGCGAGGGCGGCTTCTGGCAGGTGCACCCGCAGGCCGCCGAGCTGCTGGTGGACGCCCTCATGCGCGGGCTCACCCCGCGCAAGGGCGAGACGGCGCTCGATCTGTACTGCGGCGTGGGCCTGTTCGCGGGCGCGCTGGCCGCACGCGTCGGTGAGACCGGCGCGGTCGTCGGCATCGAGTCCTCCAAGCGCGCGGTGGAGGACGCCCGGCACAACCTGGCGGACGCCCCCCGCGTCCGGATCGAGCACGGCCGGGTCGAGCAGGTGCTGCCGCGCACCGGAATCACCCGCGCCGACCTGATCGTGCTGGACCCGCCCCGGGCGGGCGCCGGCAAGCGCACGGTGGAACACCTGGCCACCCTGGGCGCCCGCCGCATCGGCTACGTCGCCTGCGACCCGGCCGCCCTCGCCCGTGACCTGGCGCACTTCCGCGCGGTCGGCTACGTCCCGCGCTTCCTGCGGGCGTTCGACCTGTTCCCGATGACGCATCACATGGAGTGCGTGGCGATCCTGGAGCCCGCGGCCAAAGGCGCCTGAGCAGCGGTGACGGCCGGGGTCCGCCGCGCGCCCGCGTGGACTCCGCACGGTTGTCGCCGCACGGGCCGTTCTCCCGGTGGTGGCTTCCGCGCGATCGCTGTCACCGCGACGTTGCACTCCGCGTGAACCAATATCTGTGTCCGTGAGGTAAGAATTTCACGGGCCGTGCGGCGAGGCTTTTTCCGTGGCGGGTGACGGGAAATTATTCACCGGGCAGGCGCTGTTCCCGTGTGCTACTGTCGGTCTCAGTTGCAGTTGTGGTTCCCGAAACTTCAAGTGCCCTCGCCGGCTTCGCCGGTCGAGAGCTCTTTTGTATTTCCGGTCATTTCCGGGCGGGTTGATCATTGCGGCAATACGGGGTTCGTGCAATGCGGGCCTCGATATACTGCCTCAAAGGAGATATGAAATGGCTACTGGCACCGTGAAGTGGTTCAACGCGGAAAAGGGCTTCGGATTCATCGAGCAGGACGGTGGCGGCGCCGATGTGTTCGCCCACTACTCGAACATCTCGGCCCAGGGCTTCCGTGAGCTGCTCGAAGGTCAGAAGGTGAGCTTCGACATCGCGCAGGGCCAGAAGGGCCCGACGGCCGAGAACATCGTTCCGGCCTGACGCTGACGCACGTTACGCAGCTGGGGTCGTACCCTTCGGGGTACGAGCCCAGCTCCGTGCGTTTTGTGATCCGGTGCTCATTCGTTCGGCGAACCGGAGCAATGCGCATGATTTCCCAGAATGCTGGGCGCGCCGATATGAAGCCTCCATTGCCTCACGTATTTCGAACCGCACCGGTATAAACGTCATCCGGCCCTGTCAGGGCTTTATCTGTCATCGGTCCATACTTGTATTCTCCGGGCTGCTCATAGCCGCGGGATTCCTTGATATGTGCCGTATCAAGGAGGGTTCCGCATGAACCGCACCCGTACGAAAGACCGTTCTGTCAGCACCCGTCACACCGGTGCGGGCGCCGGAAAGGGAGGCGGCCGCTTCGGAGCGTCCGCGCCGCGCCGTTCCGAAAGGCCCGCTCGCTCGGGTGGTCACGGCCACCGGAACGCCGCGGTGCAGGGTGAGTTCGCTCTCCCCAAGACGGTCACCCCCGCGCTGCCCGCCGCCGCGGCCTTCGCCGATCTCGACATGCCGCAGCAGCTCCTGGCCGAACTCGGGAAGCAGGGTGTGACCGCCCCGTTCCCGATCCAGAGCGCGACGCTGCCGAACTCGCTCGCCGGCCGCGACGTGCTGGGGCGCGGTCGCACCGGTTCCGGCAAGACGCTCGCGTTCGGTCTCGCCCTGCTCGCCCGCACCGTCGGCCGGCGTGCCGAGCCGCGCCAGCCGCTGGGGCTGATCCTCGTGCCGACGCGTGAGCTGGCGCAGCAGGTGACCGACGCGCTCACCCCGTACGCCCGCTCCGTCAAGCTGCGGCTGGCCACGGTGGTGGGCGGGATGTCGATCGGCAGGCAGGCCGGCGCCCTGCGTGGTGGGGCCGAGGTCGTCGTCGCGACCCCCGGCCGGCTCAAGGACCTCATCACCCGGGGCGACTGTCGACTGAACCAGGTGGACATCACGGTGCTGGACGAGGCCGACCAGATGGCCGACATGGGGTTCATGCCGCAGGTCACCGCGCTGCTCAACCAGGTACGCCCGGAGGGGCAGCGGATGCTGTTCTCCGCCACCCTGGACCGCAACGTCGATCTGCTGGTGCGCCGCTATCTGACCGACCCGGTCGTGCACTCGGTCGATCCCTCGGCCGGGGCGGTGACGACCATGGAGCACCACATCCTGCACGTCCACGGTGCAGACAAGCACGCGGCCACGACCGAGATCGCCGCCCGTGACGGCCGCGTGATCATGTTCCTGGACACCAAGCACGCCGTGGACCGGCTGACCCGGGATCTGCTCAGGAGCGGAGTCCGTGCCGCCGCGCTGCACGGTGGCAAGTCACAGTCGCAGCGGACCCGCACGCTGGCGCAGTTCAAGGCGGGGGACGTCAGTGCGCTGGTGGCGACCAACGTCGCGGCGCGTGGCATCCACGTGGACAACCTCGACCTCGTCGTGAACGTCGATCCGCCGGCCGACCACAAGGACTACCTCCACCGGGGCGGCCGTACCGCCCGCGCCGGCGAGTCCGGCAGTGTCGTCACCCTCGTCACGCCGAACCAGCGCCGCTCCATGGCCAGGCTCATGGCGGACGCCGGAATCCAGCCGCAGACCACCCAGGTCCGCTCGGGCGACGCGGCCCTGAGCCAGATCACCGGAGCCCAGGCCCCGTCCGGCATCCCGGTCGTGGTCGCGGCACCGGTGGCGACCGAACGCCCCAGGAGCAGCGCTTCTTCCCGGGGAAGGCGCCGTCCCACCGCGGCGGCCCGGCGCGCGTCCGCACGCAAGCCCTAGCCAGGACCTCCTGATCAGGAAACCGACCCTTTCCCTTGGGAGGAACCCGTGACGCCGATTCAGACGCAGTACGCTCCGGCGAGCCCCGCCCCGGCGCGCAGGACACCGGACCAGGACCTGGACCCGGCGGGGCCGCAGGTCTGTGACGACATGAGTGTCGAGGTGGCCTGGGCCGTCATGGCCGCCGCGGGCACGGGCCGACTGGTCGTCTGTGACCAGGACGACCAGGGCACCGGCTCGGTGACCCGGGCCGAACTCGCCGCCGTGCGGGAATGCTCCGCGTATACGGACCGCGTCCGCCTGCGCGACATCATCGGTGACCACGGGGCGTTTCCCTCAGCCATGACCGCCGCGGCGGTGACCGAGCGCGCCGCGGGCTCCTGCCGGGGCACCGGCCCGCGGGCCGGTGCCCCGGGCGGGCTCCTCCGTTCTCACTGATCCGTCACGTCTCCGGTCGGACCCCCTTCCCACTCCTTCTCGCTGTGAGGTCACATGCGCTGCGTCATCGCCCGTTTCCCCTTCGAGCTCACCAAGGACGGCGTGCTGGCATCGATGAAGGGCGTCAAGCCCGAACCGATCACCGGCGAATCGGTGATCATCGGCCGCCGCCACTACCCGGTCAAGCAGGTCGGCCAGGTCATCACCCGCCAGGACCGCCGTGACTTCAGCGCGGGTGAGGTCCTCCGGGCCATGACGCGGCTCGGCTTCACCTGCCGCTCTCTTCCCGACGCGGTGCCCGCGACCACGAGCGCCCCGCTCCCGTAAGGGACCGGGGCGCGGGACGCCCCCGCCCCTGCCTCCCAGCCCGGCCTGCCGGATCGACCATGTCGATCAGCGGTGTGCCGGGCTTCGGCATGTGCACATCGCGTGCACCGGCCCGGGGCCAGGGGCCCTTTCGAGCCGGTGCGGGTCGGTATTCCGAGGGCCGCAACTGTCCGGGCGCGAAGCAGCTTCGCGCCCCGGGACCGGGAAGCGGGTTTCTCACCTTCGGGCAGGCAGAAATCTATGTCGTCTGGAGTAGCTTTTCGACGGCAGTGCCGTTATGGTTTCTCTTGTAGCGGAGATCAGGGAAGCCCGGCAGACACGAACTGCCGGGCAGCAGTACACGCAGTTCGCAGGACGGTGCGGTGGTGGAGCGTCGGAGCCGGAGTTGTCGCAGGGCGACGGGGCTGACGACCGGACCGGGTGGCCCGCGGTGATCAGGGGCCACCGCGAGCGGTAAATTGGCTGAGCGGCGGCGCTTCATCCTCGGCGTCGCCGCTGCAGCAGCACAGCACAGTACGCAGTGCCCGTTTGACGAGTCAGGGTTACAGAGGGAAGAACGGAGGACCTCGGCGCCATCGAGATCGCCCGGGCGGCAGGCATGAGCCCGGTACCGCAGGACACCGCGAGCCAGGTGATCCCCGGTCACACATCCGCGATCTCCGCATTTCCCGCCCTCTCCCGGGTGGACCTGCGGAACAAGAAGGCCGGTGCGGAACAGAGGCCGGCAGATGGTGTAGCAGTTCCTTCAGGGCCCTGGTGCCGGTATGGCACCAGGGCCCTCCAGGCGTTCCACAGAGAGGCAAGATGACAGCGGACGACTCCTTCGGCCGTCTCGACGACGACGATTACCCCGCTTACACCATGGGCCGGGCTGCCGCGATGCTCGGCACCACTCCCCAGTTCCTCCGCGCCATCGGTGAGGCCCGGCTGATCACCCCGCTCCGCTCGGAGGGCGGTCACCGGCGCTACTCCCGCTACCAGCTGCGCATCGCGGCCCGCGCCCGGGAACTCGTCGATCAGGGGACCCCCGTCGAGGCCGCCTGCCGCATCGTCATCCTGGAAGACCAGCTCGAAGAGGCCCAGCGCATCAACGCCGAACACCGCCGCGCCGCCGGCCCACCCGGCTCGCCGGGCGAGGCTTGAGACGAGGGTGCCCCGTCACCCGCGTCCCGGGGCGCCGCCGTGCGCACGGTGATGGTGACCGTCCGCCGGGGCCACCGGCAGCGGGGCCGTGGCGCTCCTTCGAAGATCCGGGCGTCCCCCACCCGGCCGGGCGGCCGAAGAACCCCTTGACGCCCCACGGTTCACCCCGGTCATGGCGGAGCCGGTGGCCACCGCGCCGGGACGGGGGTGGTGTTGCCACCGGGGTACGGGACAATGGTCCGGTACGGCAGCAGGCTCCGCCGCGTCCGGCTGACGCGGCGGGGGTGACCGCTTGGGGGCTCCATGGACATCCGGCTGCTCGGTCCGCTGGAGGTGCGGGCCGACGATGGTTCCGAGATCGGCGTGAGTGCCCCGATGCTGCGCGCCACGCTCGCCGCCCTGGCGCTGCGTGCCGGGCAGGTGGTTCCGGTGGACGAACTGGCGCGGGGGCTGTGGGGCGACCACGTACCGCCCAGCGCCCGTACCACGCTGCGCAATTACGTCATGCGGCTGCGCAAGGCCCTCCCCGGGGAGCGGCTGCGCACCGTGTCCGGCGGCTATCAGCTGGACGTCCGGGACGAGGAGACCGACCTGGGTCGGCTGCGCGCCGCGCTGGGCAGGGCCCGTGAACTGGCCGGGCAAGAGCCGGACGGCGCGGCGGCCCTGCTGGACGGGGCGGTGCGGCTGTGGCGCGGCACCCCGCTGTCCGATCTGCCGGACTGTCCGCTGCGCACCGTGGAGCGGACCCGGCTGACGGAGCTGTATCTCACCGCGGTGGAGGAGCGGTTCGGGCTGAAGCTGGACCTCGGGGAGCACGGCGTCGTCGTGGACGACATCGCCGCCGCGGCGCGCGCCCATCCGCTGCGTGAACGGCTGGTGCGGCAGTTGATGCTCGCGCTGTACCGGGGCGGGCGCACGGCGGAGGCGCTGTCGGTCTACCGGGAGGCGCGCCGCCGGCTGGTGGACGAACTGGGTATCGAGCCGGGCGGCGAACTGCGGGAGCTGGAAGGGCTGATCCTGCGCGGCGACGCGCGGCTGGCGGTTCCCGCGCCCGTGCCGGAACCCACCCCGGCGGCGGCCCCGCCGGCCCCGGCCCCGGCGGCCTTTCCCGCGCGTGGCCGGGCGGCGTTCCCGCCGGCCATCGCCACCTTTGTCGCCCGCGCCGTCGAACTGGGCCGGATCCGTGCCCGGTTGAGCGACGCGGTGGCCGCGCCGGCCGTCTGCCTGATCGACGGCCCCGGCGGGGTCGGCAAGTCCGCGCTGGCGGTGCGCGCCGCCCGGGAGGTGGCCGACCGGTTCCCCGACGGACTGCTGTACGTGGACCTGCGCGGCGCCGATCCGCGCAACGCGCCGCTGGCGCCCGCCGAGGCGCGGCAGCGGCTGCTGGCGTCGCTGGGCGCCGCGGGCAAGGAGATCCCGGCCGACCCGGAGGCGGCGGCCGCGTACTACCAGGAGTGGTTCACCGGCCGCCGGGTGCTGGTCCTGCTGGACAACGCGCTGGACGCCGCGCAGGTCACCGACTTGCTCCCCACCGAACCCGGCTGCGCCGCGCTGGTCACCAGCCGCGCCGCGCTGACCGGGGTGCACGGCGGGCACCATCTGCATCTGTCCACCCTGACCACGGCGGACGCCATCACCTTCGTCCAGTCCATCGCCGAGGGGGCCGCCGAGCGCGGCACCCCGGCGCAGTGGGAAGAACTGGTCACGCTGTGCGGACATCTGCCCCTGGCGCTGCGCATCATCGCCAACCGGATGGCCGCCAGGCCCCGGTGGAGCGTCGCGGACTGGACGGCGGTCCTGCGCGACGAGCGGCGGCGGACGGACGAACTGTCCGTGGACGACCTGGACCTGCGCACCAGTGTGATGGTGAGCATCGATCAGCTGGGGGACGCACCGGCCGCCCGGATCTTCCCGCTGCTGGGCGCGGCCGCCGTGCTCTCCTACAGCCCGGAGTCGGTGGCGGAACTGGCCGGCTGCGATGTCCGCCGTGCCCGGGAGGCACTGGAGCGGCTCACCGACGCCCAGATCGCCACCTGCCCCAGACCCGGGGTGTACGTCCTGCACGATCTCGTGCGGTCGGCGGCGGCCTGGCAGGCGGACCGGCTGCCGCCGGGGCGGTCGCGGGAGGCGCTGGCCGGGCTGGCCGGGTGGTGTGTGGGATCCCTGCACCGCTCGAACGCCCCGCTGGCACTGGCACAGAGCTTCGCCAAGCGGTACGCGCGGGGGGAGGCGCGCTTCACGCAGGGCCGCACGTTCCGTTCCGTCGACGAGTCGCTGCCGTGGACGGACGAGGTGCTGGAGGATGTCCTGGCACTGGCCGACCAGTTGTCGGCGCCGGAGTTCGACACGGGGCGGGAGCTCGCCGGGCGCCCGCTGTCGTGCTTCGCGCTGGAGAGTGTCCGGGCGCTGGAGACGTACTTCGGGCTGCGGCTGAGCTGGCGGGCCCAGCGGCGGCTGTGCGAACTGGCCCTGGCGGTGGGCGAGCGGCAGGGCGATGTGTTCGCGCAGGGGGTGGCCCACGGGCAGTTGGGCAAGGCCGCGGGCCAGCAGGGCGAGGCGTCGCGCGGGATGGCACTGCTGGAGCGTGCCACGGCGCTGTTCCGTTCGCTGGGGGAGCGCGAGGAGGCGCTGGGCACGATGATGAACATGGTGCCCACCCTCGGTTCGGCGGGCCGGCTGGCGGAGGCGGTGGAGGTGGGGCGCCGCGTGCTGGCCGAGGCGGAGGATCTGGAGAACACGGACTCCCGCGCCCAGATCATCAACAACCTCGGGCGCTGCCACCTCTATCTCGGGGAGCACGGTCAGGCGTACCGGTTGTTCACGTCCAACTACGAGACGGTCACGGTGCCGTACGAGCGCACCATCGCGGCCGGGCTGCTGGCCGAGTACCACCTGGAGGTCGGGGAGTTCGAGGAAGCCGCGCGCTGGGCGGACCGGGCCCTGCGGCACGCCACGGAGCAGCCCTTCGACCCCTTCGTGGCCGCGCAGCAGCGCACCTGGCTGGCGGCGGCGCTGCGTGGGCTCGGGCGTGAAGAGCCCGCGCGGGCCGAGGAATCACGGGCGAAAGCCGTGCTCGACGATCTGAACAGCCGCGAGAACCTGCACTTGCGGGTGCGGGTCGAGGAGCGGTACGCGATCGGCTGACCTGGCGAGAGGCGCACATCCACCCCGGTCGGTTGCTCCCACCGATCTGATACGCCGCTGCTACGCGCTCTGCCTACGCGGGAACAGGCCGCGGTGCCACGATGTGTCGGAGCGTTGCGCACTTCCAGCGCGTCGCACACGCGAACAGTGCGGACAGGGAGGGATCTCATGAGTGACGAAGTCAAGCTTTCCCCCGAAGAGGTCGACCGGGTCGAGTTGATCATCGACCAGGCGTTCCAGGACATGCAGGACGTCGCGCGGGGCATCGGCGGGCAGGGCGAGGCGCTGAGCGTCGGCTACCGGGGCGGCGGTACCGCGCAGGGCGTCGAGAACTACGAGAACCTGGGACGCAACGGCCAGGCCCTCGCCGACGCGCTCGAAGGGCTGTCCCGGGACCTCGGGCTCACCTCCGCGCAGGGCCGGGAGACCGACGCCGAGGCCGCGTCCATCCTCACCCGGGTGCAGAGCGACCCGGCCATCGCGAACAACACCGTCTTCGGCTGAGCACGTCGCCGGCCACACACCCCAGCGCGATTCACTCGGACAGGAAGAGAGACCACCATGTTTGACGGAGTTGTGACGTTCCGGTCCGCGGACCTCGACACCATCCAGTCCTCGACCGCGGGGCAGCAGCAGAAGTACCAGGAGATCTGGGAAGAAGTCCGCGCCCAGTTGCGCGGACTGATCGACCAGGGTCTCGTCGACGCCTCGCTCGGCGAGGTGATCGACGAGCGGGACCGCGAGTTCCGTCAGCAGTCCGATTGCTACGACCAGGGCGTCACCTCGCAGAACCAGGCCGTCCGCAATGTGCGGGAGTGCGGCATCGAGGGCGGCGCGCTGATGCGCCAGCGGGCCGCGGGCCGCTGAGCGCGGGCCGGGCGGGGAGCGGAAGCGGAAGCGGAAGGTAACGGGGAGACGACGTGTCTGACGGCGAGGAGATCCTCAACGCCCCGGCTGCACGCCGGGCCGCCGAGACCACCGGAGGGGGCGGCGAGGGGGAGTCGGCCCGCGACGCGCTGATCCGGATCGCCTCGGCCCAGGGGCTGTTCGGTTCCGTGCCGGAGGGGGCAGCGGCCGAGAGCGCGCTGGCGTCGGCCGCGGCCTGCGTCCTGGACGCGTGGATCGCCAACGAGGTGACGGTCGAGGACATCAGCGCCAGCGCCTCGGGGGTGGCCGACATCGCCGACGAGACGGACGAGGCGGCGCACACCTTCCTCCTCACCGGCGAAGCGGCCGGAACATCCCTCGACTACACCGAGCGGATGCTGGAGGGCGAGGAGCTGACCACGGTGACCGTGCATCCATGGGAAGGGAACTGACGGTTTCTCATGTCGACCGACGGTGAATTCAGAGAGCTGCTGGTCACGATCTTCAGCGCCGAGCACCTGCAGATCTACGGTGCGGCCGGGGCGTGGCTGGCGATGGCCTCCCTGTCCGCCTCATCCGACGACTGGCTCAGCGGGGCGGCGGCGGAGACAGCGGCCGAGCCGGGCGTGGGCTTGATCGAGCTGGCCGAGCGGATGGAGAACAGCGCGGCCACCGCACAGGAGATCGCGGTGCTCGCGGGGCGGGTCGCGGGGCAGCTCCAGTCCGCCGGCGACGCGTCGGCGCAGGCAACCGAAGAGGCGCTGGTGCTGCTCTTCGAGTACGAGGAGACCAGCGGTGATCCTGCCGGATCGGACGTGGGGATGGCCGCGAACGCCTTCTACGAGCGGCAACTGGAGGAGAAGCGCCGTCTGATCACCGAGGCCGCACGCGTGTTGAGCGACCTCGGGGCGGACTTCTCCAAGGTGACCGGGGGAGAGGTAACAGCACCCGGAGGAGGGGCCGGGGGCGGCGCCGGTGGCGGGGGGATCTCCGCCGGCGCCGCGGGTGGGAGTGGGGCGGCCGGCTCGGGGGGGCCGGTCGCCGCCGCCCCTACGGGTCAAGGCTCCGCGATGGTCGCGACGGCCAACGGCGGCCAGGTCGGTCCGGGGACCTACCCGGACGCCCGGGTGCTGGGACCCGACCGGGGTGATTTCGCGGGCTGGGTGCAGAGCCCCAGCACCGGCTTCCTTGTCGATCCTGCGACCGGCCGGGAGTTCGACCCGGTGACGGGCCGCTGGATCGATCCGGTCACGGGCCGGCCGTTCGGCGAAGTCACCGAGTACTCCGCCCGGCTCTCCGGGCTGGGCACCGGACCGGGCGCGATCGTCACCGGCAGCGGGCTCGCAGCGGTCGGGGGCGGCGCTGCCGCCGCAGGGCTGGCGGGGCTCTACGGCGGCACCATGCCGCCCAGCGTCGGGCACACCGGCCCGGCGCGCGGCCCGATGATGCAGCAGGCGTTGCGTAATCTGAGTCACCGGGCCTCGGTGGCCAGCGGTTTCGCCGCGCGGGAAGCGGCCATGGGAGGCCGCCCGTACAGCCCGCCGCCCGGCGCGGCGGCGCAGCGGGGAGCCGCGGCCGCCACCCGGGTGGGGAAACAGGGCGGTACCCAGGCGGCCGGCCGGCTCGTCCCGCCGGCCTCGACGGTACGGCCGAACCCGGCGGTGGCCTCGGCGGGCCGCGCCGCCGACCGCCTGGGCGGGGCCCGGCCCGCGCCCCCGGCGCCCGGCTCGGCGGGCCGGCCGGGACAGCGCACCACCGCCGGCCGGGGCGCGGGCACCGCTCTGCGGGAGCCGGCCGCGACGTGGCGCGGTTCCCGCGCGGCGGACACCGCCGGCCGGCTGGCACAGCAGGCATCGCCCGGCGCGGCGGCCGCGAAGCCCGCGGGCAACCGCCCCGACCGCAACAGCGGCGAGAGCCGGCCCAGCCGGCTGACCGAGGACCCCTCGGTGTGGTCCTCGCGGCGGGACGCACTCGGCGGTGTCCTCGGAGAACAGGAGAAGCTCGCATGAACGGCGAGGACAGTCTGCAGTACCTCCCGGAGCAGTTCCGGGAGAGCGCGCGGCACCACCACGACGCGGCGGACTCCGCCGGAGTCGTCTCGCGCCGCCTCGGCAACGTCGGCGCCACGGCCTCGCAGTTCGGCGGGGATGGCGCGGCGGGCTTCAGTACCGCGCTCACCGCGGCGGCAGCCGACCGCTCCCACCTCTCCCAGCGGGCCGGCGACGGCCGGGACGCCATCGGGGAGGGGGCGCTGGGCGCCGCGGACATGGGTGACGAGACGGAGGCGCTCGCCGACTCCTACCTGTTCACGGCCGCCAACACCGACTACAGCCGCGGCATCGCCGACAGCATCTGACCGACCGCACCACCGATCACCGCGCACCGGGGGCTTCTTCAGGCATGGGCGACATCAGCATCACCAAGGACGACGTGGTCGAGGCCGCGGGATGCGATCCCTGGGAACTCCAGAGCGACTTCGCCTCGGACACCGACCTGGAATCCATGACGGCCCTGTCGGGCGTGTTCAAGACCGGCGCGGGCGAGGCAGACGAGGCGGGCGGCGTCGCGGCGTACGCGTCCGCCCTGGAGGAGTCCTCGGGCGCGGCGGGGGGCGAGCCGATCTACGGTTCGGCGGCCGTGCATCTCCAGAGCACCTACGAGGACCTCGGGGCCGAGAACCTGGAGAACATCTCCCGCATCCTCGACCAGGTGGCGACCGAGGCGGAAACGGTCCTGGAGGCGAACGAGAACGCCCTCACCCACGCCACCGGACTGGACTGGCAGGTCGAACGGCACGAGAGTTCGGCGAACGGCGACTACGACACCTTCGTGGCATGGCTCGGCGAGCAGGGCGCCAAAGCCGAAGAGCTGATGTCCTACACGATCTACGGGGAGACCTTCACCGGGGCCCAGGGCACCTTTCCCATGAACGCTGTCGAGGAGCACGTGCGGAAGACCCACCTGGACCTGGCCGCCTCCTTCGCATCAATCGTCTACGACGGCATGTTCGAGCGCATCGACGACTACTACGGGATCCTGCACCAGAAGGAAGGAGAGCTGAACGAGTACGGCTACGACGTCGCCGGCTCCCCGGTGGGCTTCTGGTACACCGAGGGCCGGGCGGCCCACGAGGCCGAGCAACTCGAAATCGAGCTGAACAAGCCCAACCCGGACCCGGACATCGTCGAGCGGTACACGGCCGGACTGGCCAAGATCGCCGAGAACGTTTACGGGGACCCGCACAACCCCGGCGATCCGCTCCGGAACCTCTCCCCGGAGGAAGCGGCCTACCTGGAGGAGTTCTACAACACGCTCAGCCCTGAGGCGTTCGCGCTGCTCTCCGGACAGGGGGGGCCGGGCGGCGGTGCCGACGTGGGAATGGCGGCGGAGAACGAGGCCCTGCGCAACGCCGGCTTCGAGAACGCCAGGATCGCCCTCGCCAATGGCATCAATCTGCTCACCAACCCGGACATCGGCGGCATCGATCCGGCGGAGGAGCGCGGACGTGTGCCCGATTCGATCTCCACCTTCGTGTATCCCGACTGGGAGAACGGCAACGAGCGTGGCGCGGAGGACCTGAAGCTGTTCAACGGCTTCGGCGACATCATGGGCCATGCCTCCGTGCCGCCCGCCGACACCTTCGCCACGGATATGGGCCATGCCGCGATCGACTGGCAGGAGTTCGCCCAGCTGCGGTTCTACGACGAGGACAGCACGGAGGTGGTCAACACCGGCAGCAGCGGTCTCCTGGAAGCGGTCTCCCTGAACACCGGCGTCTCGGCGGAACTGCTCAACGACGAGGACTACCGGGACGACCTCTTCCGTGCCGAGTGGAGCGACTCGACAGGAGCCGGGAGCCTGGTCCGCAGCGGAACGACCGTGCCCGACGGCGTCGATCCGAACAGCGACGAGGCCAGGAAGTACTTCGAAGCCGCCTACAACGTGCTCTCCTACACAGGGGAGCACGGTCCCCGGATGAGCAGTCTCAACGACCTGGCCTCTGTGGACACATCCGACCTGCAGCAGGCCATCGGAGAGACGACCCTTCGGTACATGGACTTCATCTCGCAGTTCTCCGACGAGAACGGTTCCGGGTTCCTCGAACCGGGTGACTCCGACGACCCGGCGGCCCGGGTCTTCGCGGATCTCTTCGGCCAGGACCACCGGTACGGCTTCGAGCTGTCCCGGGAGGAGAGGGAGAACGTCATGCTGTACATGACGGAGGCGGACGACCATGTCCGCGACGAATTCCGGGGTGGGGTCGCCGCCTGGCAGGCCGTCACCGCGTACAACGCCTTCGAGACGGGCGAGAACATCGGCTCGGTGCTGGGAGCGGTGGGCAGGATCAGCGGCATTCAGGAAGCCGCTGATCTGCGGGCGATCGAGAACGGTATGGACGAGGACACGCTGAAGACCTCGGTTCTGAGCGGCCTCACCACCGCGGCCGGTGTGGCCAACTCGCTCGCCGGGTTCAGCGGGCCGGCCAGTCTCCCCCTGACCGCGGGCTCCTGGGTCGTGGCCGAGGCCAGCCGGCACATGGTGGGCACGGGCGAGGAAATCGACCTCGCCCGTCTTGAGTCCATCGAGACCGGTGACGCGAACGTGCACTACATCGTCGCCAACGCTGCTGCGGCGGCTGACTTCCAGGGGTCATCCGACAACCGGTCGGCCCGCGAGATCGTCGAGGACAAGTACGGCACCTCGACGCTGCCCGACCCGGCCACGTCGGACTACACCCCTTCCGAGGTCAACAACGCGGTGATCGACATCCGGAGCGAGGCCTACGGCGACTACGCCTCCGAGTTGACGGACGGGTTCAACCGAGGACGCGGTCTCTAGCGCCGGCTGTCCCCGGCTCGGCCGAGAAGAGAGAACGGATACGTGAGCAGTCCCACGACGGTGTTCCGCCGTCCCGCACGGGTGCCGGCCCCCGCCGTTCCCCAGAACGAACTGGTGCTCCAGGCACCGCCCGAGTTGCCCAAGCCCGAGGACGCCAATGTCTGGATGACGGCGCTGCCCGCGCTCAGCGGGCTCGGCTCCGTGCTGTACATGCTCACCATGGGGCGCGGTGCCATCGGGTACGTCGTGGGCTCGATGTTCCTGGTTTCCTGCCTCGCCATGGTCATCGGCTCCGTCGTGCGGCAGCGCGGCGCCGGGAAGAGCCAGGCCCGCAATGAGCGGCGCGAGTACCTGCGGTATCTGGAGCGCACCCGCTCCGATGTGCGCCGCACGGCGCGCGCTCAGCGTGAGGCGCTGGAGTGGGACGCGCCGGCCCCCGCCTTGCTGTGGGGTGTCGCCGCCAGCCGCCGGCTGTGGGAACGCCGCAGCGCCGACGCCGACTTCGGAGTGGTACGGGTCGGGTCCGGCCCCCGCTATCTGGCGACCCCGCTGGTGCCGGGGGAATCCGCGCCGGTCGAGGATCTGGACCCGCTCTCCTCCGTGGCGCTCAAGCGCTTTGTCGACACCCACTCGGTCGTGCCCGACCTGCCGGTGCAGCTGGCCCTGCGCCGGTTCGCCGCCGTGTCCGTCACCGACACCGAGGACGGCCACCGTGCCCGCGCTCTGCTGCGCGCGGTGATCGCCCAGGCCGTGACGTTCCACTCACCGAAGGACCTGCGGGTCCTGGTGTGCACCCGGGACATCGAGGGGGAGGAGTGGGGCTGGGCCAAGTGGCTTCCGCACGCCCAGCACCCCGAGGAGCTCGACCACGTGGGCCCCGTCCGGATGACCCACACCAGCCTGGCCGTCCTGGAGGACTGGCTCGGGGCCGACCTGACCCGCAGGACCCGCTTCCAGCGAGCAGCCGAACCCGACCCGGACGTACCGCACCTGCTGGTGGTCCTCGACGGCGGCCTCGTCACCGGCGGCGAAGCCCTGCTGGACCCGCACGGCATGCAGGGCGTCACGGTCCTCGACCTCGACGGCCGGGCCCTGGCCCTGGCCGACGCGCACGGCGTACGGCTCGACATCGACGGCGACGAACTGGCCGTGCTCGCGGGCGAGACCCGGGACGTGCTGGGCCAAACGGACGGCCTGTCCCTCCCCGAGACCGAGGCGCTCGCCCGCTCGATCGCGCCCTACCGGATGGACACGGCCTCCCCGGTCGCCGACAGCCAGGACCTGGACACGGCCGTCAATACCCTGCCCGCCCTGCTGAACATCCCCGACCCCGGACGGCTCGACCTGGACACCCTGTGGCGCCCGCGCCCGATGCGCGACCGGCTGCAGGTGCCCATCGGTGTCTCGGCCGACGGCGGGCTCCTGAGCCTGGACATCAAGGAATCGGCGCAGAACGGCATGGGCCCGCACGGGCTGCTGGTCGGCGCCACCGGCTCAGGCAAGTCGGAGCTGCTGCGCACCGTCGTCCTCGGGATGGCCGCCACCCACTCCTCCGAGCAGCTCAACCTCCTGCTCGTCGACTTCAAGGGCGGCGCCACCTTCGCCGGCATGGCGGAACTGCCGCACGTCGCCGCCGTCATCACCAACCTGGAGGACGACCTCAGCCTCGTGGACCGCATGAAGGAGGCCCTCTCCGGCGAGATGAACCGCCGCCAGGAGGTGCTGCGGGACGCGGGCAACCTCGTCTCGGTGCGGGACTACGAGCGGGCCCGGCAGCGCGGCGCCGATCTGCCGCCGCTGCCCAGCCTGTTCGTGGTCGTCGACGAGTTCTCCGAACTGCTCACCCAGAAGCCGGACTTCGCCGAGCTGTTCGTCCAGATCGGGCGGCTCGGCCGGTCCCTGGGGCTGCATCTGCTGCTGGCCTCCCAGCGGCTGGAGGAAGGCCGGCTGCGCGGCCTGGAGGCCCATCTGTCCTACCGCGTGGGCCTGCGCACCTTCTCCGAGTCCGAGAGCCGCACCGCCATCGGGGTACCCGACGCCAACCATCTGCCCAGCGCCCCCGGTCACGGCTATCTCAAGACCGACACCGCCACCCTCAAGCGGTTCCGGGCCGCCTATGTCTCCGGCCCCTACCGCAGCGAGGATCAGGGCGGCGGCCCGGCCCTCGGCGGCACGACCGGCGTGCGGGAGTTCCCCGCCGGCTACGTACCGGTCCCCGCCGACGAACGCCCTGCGGAGCCCGAACCGGAGCGCGGCGCGGATGAGTTCGCGGAGAGCGAGGAGCTGGGCAGCACCGTGCTCGGTGTCATGGTCGAGCAGATGACCGGCCAGGGCCCGCGCGCCCACCAGGTGTGGATGCCGCCGCTGGACCACCCGGAGCCACTGGACGTCCTGCACGGCGACCTGGCGGTACGCCCCGGCCGTGGCTTCGGCAGCTCGCCCGCGCGCCCCGAACTCACCGCGCTCATCGGCATCGTGGACCGCCCCTTCCACCAGCGCCGCGACCCCCTGGAGCTGAACCTGGCCGGGGCCGGCGGTCACGTGGCCGTCGTCGGCGGCCCGCACAGCGGCAAGTCGACGGCCGTACGCAATCTCATCGCCTCGCTCGCCCTGCGCCACACCCCCGCCGAAGCGCAGTTCTACTGCCTGGACTTCAGCGGCACCCTGTTTCCCTTCGCCAGGCTGCCGCACACCGGTGGCGTGGCCTCCCGGCTCGACTCGGAGTCCGTGAACCGCACGGTCGCCGAGGTGCTGGAAGTCATGGAGAGCCGCGAGGGCCGCTTCCGGGACCTGGGCGTGGAGTCGATGGCCGACTACCGGCGGGCCCGCGCCGAGGGCACCATCACGGACGACCCGTTCGGCGACGTCTTCCTGGTCGTCGACGGATGGCAGGTGCTGCGGCAGAGCTACCCCGACCTGGAGGCGGCCCTGATGGGTGCCGCCGCCCGGATGCTCACCTACGGCGTGCACCTCGTCATCACCGGAAACCGCTGGCTGGACATGCGCATGGGCCTGCGCGACCTCATCGGCACCAAGGTGGAGCTGAAGCTCGGCGACGCCCTGGACTCCGAGGTCGACCGCAAGGCGCAGCGCGGCATCCCCGCCGGGCGTCCCGGCCGCGGCATCACCGCCGAGAAGCTGCACTTCCTCACGGCCGTGCCGCGCGTGGACGGCGTCCACTCCGACGAGGGCGTCTCGGACGGCGTCGCCGACCTCGTCCGCCGGATCGACGGCGCGTGGCAGGGCGAACGGGCCCGCCGCGTACGGCTGCTGCCCACGTCCTTCACCCTGGCCGAGGCAACGGCCCCCGACCGCCCCGGAGTCACCGTGGCGCTGGAGGGCAACCGCCTGGAGCCGGTGGTCTTCAGCCCCGGCGAGGACCCCGGACTGATCGCCGTCGGCGACACCGAATCCGGCAAGACTTCTCTGCTGCGCGCCATCGCCCGCCAGATCGTGACCACCCGCACCCCCGACGAGGCCCGGCTGATCATCCTGGACCACCGGATGTCCCTGCTGCGGGAGTTCGACGGCCCGCACATGCTCGGCTACTCCACCACCCACGAACGCTCCACGGAGGTCATGGGCGGGGTGGCCGAAGGGCTGAAGAAGCGGATCCCGGGCACCGACGTCACCCCGGAGCAACTGCGCGACCGCTCGTGGTGGAAGGGCGCCGAGATCTACGTCCTGGTCGACGACTACGACCTGGTCGCCACCTCCCGGGGCAATCCGCTGCGCCCCCTGATCGACTACCTGCCGCAGGCCCGGCAGATGGGGCTGCACCTGTACGTCACCCGGCAGGCGGGCGGCGCCTCCCGCGCCGTCGGCGACCCGGTGCTGGGCCGCATGAAGGAGCTCAACTTCCCCGCCGTGCTGATGAGCGTCCCCAAGGACGAGATGCCGATCTGGGGCGTGCGTCCCGCCCAGCGCAAGAAGGGCCGCGGCCTGCTGCTGCACCGCCGGCTCGGCAACACCCCCGTCCAGCTGATCCATACCCCCTCACCCCTCGCCCCGGCCACCGACGACACCACCCCCGGGAAGCAGCCATGAGCGTCCCCACCACCCAGCGCCCGGCGACCGTGACGCCCCGGCACGCGCCGTCCCCCACCGCCCGTACCACCGAGTTCGTCCGCATCGGCCTGGCCGGTCCCGCCGGCCGCGCCGACCTGGCGGTCCCCGCCACCGTGCCGCTGGCCCGGCTGCTGCCCACGCTCCTGCGGCACACCGGCGAGGAGCCGGGAGCCGACGGCGGGGTGCGGCACGGCGGCTGGATCCTGCGCCGGGACGACGGCAGCGCCCTGGACGCCGCCGACTCGCTCACCGCGCAGGGCGTGCGCGAGGGCGACCTGCTGTTCCTCGGGCACGGCCACGACGACACCACTCCGCCGCTGTACGACGACGTGGTCGAGGTCATCGGCGACCACGGGGTGCGCGGGCCCTGGCCGTCCTCCGCCACCCGGCGCACCGCCGCCGGGATGGCGGTCGTCGCCACCCTCGCCGCATGCGGCGCGCTGGTCGCCGCCCCCGGCCGGCTGCCGGGCTGGCTCGGGCTGGCCACGGCGCTGCTCGCGCTGGCGGTCGGCGTGCTGATGTCCCGGGCCTTCGCCGACCGGGAGGCGGGCACTTTCGCCGCGGCCCTCGCCACGCCGCTCGCCGTTCTCGGCGCCGTCCGGCTGCTGGGCACCGATCCGGGCCTCGGCGGTCTCGGCGCCGGCCATGTGCTGCTCGGCTGCGCCACCATCGCGGTCATCGGCGCCGTGGGGCCGCTGCTCGTCGGTGGCGGCGAGGGCACCTTCACCGCCCTGGTCACGGCCGGTCCGCTGGGGGCCGTCGCCCCGCTCGCCGCGGTGCTGTGGGACGCCGAGCCCGCCCGGGGCGCCGCCGTCGCCGCGCCCCTCGCCCTCGCCCTGACCACCGTGTGGCCCACGCTCGCGCTGCGGTTCGCCCGGATCCCCGCCCCGTACGTGGCCGCCTCGGCCGAGGACCTGGAGGAGCTGCCCAGCCAGCTGGAGCACGAACGGCTGCGGGCCCGGATCGAACAGGCCCGCCGGCTGCTGCTCGGCATGCTGCTGGGCAGTCACCTGGTGGCCGGTGCCGGTTCCCTGGTGCTGTTCGCCTCCGGCGGGGTCTACCCGACCGTGCTCGGCGGCGTGCTGGTGCTGTTGATGATGCTGCGGGCCCGGCTGTTCAAGGAGACCCGCCAGGCGGCGGTTTCCCTGGTCACCGCCCTGCTGGTCACGCTGGGCGGCGCCGCCGCCCTCGTCCTGGGACAGGCCGGCGACACCCTGGCGCTGCTGGGCATCGCCCTGCCGCTGGCCCTGGTCACCGCCCTGGTGGCGGGCAGCGTCGCGGTCGCCGCCGGCCGGGTCCGGGTCAACCCGAGGCTGCTGCGCGGCCTGGACATGCTGGAAACGGTCGTCCTGGTGTCCGTGGTGCCGCTGGTGCTGGCGGTCTGGCAGGTCTACTCCACCCTGCTCGACCTCAAGGTGTGAGGGCCCGGATGACCAGCGCTCACCCGGCCCGGGGTGGCACCGCGGCGGCAGCGGCACGGCGCCGGGCGGCCGTGCTGCTCACCCTTACCGCCGCGCTCACCCTGGCCCCCCTGACCCCGCTCGCCCCGCCCGGCACGGCGGGCACGGCGCTGGCCGCCGAACCGTGCCGGCAGGAGGTCACCGGGGCCGACCTGCCCGACGGCGGCCCCCACCCGCTGATCGATCTGCTCGGCCTGCGCCAGACCTGGGACCTGGCCACCGGCGCGGGGGTGACCGTGGCCGTCGTCGACTCCGGCGTGGACGCCCGCCATCCGGACCTCGCGGACGCCGTCGTCACCGGCAGCGAGTACGTCATGGTCCCCGCCGAGCAGGGCTTCGCACGCTCCACCCCCGCGCCGGAACAGGACTGCGAGGGGCACGGCACCGCCGTCGCCGGACTGATCGCCGCCGACCGCACCGAGGGGGACCGGATGTCAGGCGTCGCCCCCGACGCCGCCGTCTACCCGGTACGGGTGGCCGACGGCGTGGACCGGGCCAGTTTCGAGACGCTGGCCGCCGCCATCGACGACGCGGTGGACTCCGGCGCCGCCGTCGTCAATCTCTCCTTCGCCATCCCCGGCGACCGCGAACCCGTGCGCGAAGCCGTCGAGCGGGCGGTCGACGCCGGGGTGCTGGTGATCGCCGCGGCCGGCAACGAGGGCAACCGCGATCCGTCCCAGTCCATGTACCCCGCCGCCTACGACGGTGTGCTCGCGGTGGCCGCCGTCGACGGCACGGGCGCGCCCATGCAGTCCTCCAACGCCGCCGAATGGGTCGACCTGGCGGCCTACGGCGAGAACCTGCCCGTGGTGGCGCCCGGCGGCTCCGGCTACCGGGCCGAGTCGGGCACCAGCTTCGCCGCCGCGCAGGTCTCCGGCGCCGCCGCCCTGGTCCTGTCCCGCTTCCCCGACCTGAGCGCCGACGAGGTCGCCCAGCGGCTCATCGCCTCCGCCTCGCCGGTCGGCGGCGGACGCAACGACCTCACGGGCGCGGGCATCGTCGACCCGTTCGGCGCCGTGACCGGTATCGGTCTGGAAGGGGGCGCCGCGGCCGGCGACACCGGAGAGCCGACCCCCGGCCGTATCCCCGTCCAGGCGGTGCCGCGCCCCGAGCCCGCGCTCTCGGGCACCGCCGTCACCGCGCTGGCGGTCAGCGGCGGGCTGCTGCTGTCCGTGGTGCTCGGTCTGCTGGCGGCGCCCGCGGTCCGCCGCGCCGCCCGCCGCGGCTGGCACCCGGGACCGCTCGACACCGCCACCGAGGGACCGCCCGCCGGCCACCCCCCGCCCCGCCCCCCGGCCGGGACCCGGCTCGACTGGCTGGACGGCACCGACCTCCCACCGGCCGCCGCCCGTTCCACCGGCACCCCGGCCGGCCGCCTCCCCCGCGGCAGGCACGCCACCACCGCCCCGCCCTCCACCCGGAACCGGACCTGATACATGGCCACCACACGCGAACAGGCCGAGGCGTACGCCTACGACAACCGCCGCCGCACCACCAGCCTCTTCCGGGGCACCGACGAGGCCAGAACCGACCCCCGCCGCCGCCTCAACCGCGCGCTGGGCAGCGGCGTCGCGATCGGCGTTCTCATCATGGCCGGCTTCGGCATCGCCGGCATGCTCGGCGCGGGACGCGGCCCCGGACTGCCCGCCACCGGAGCCGTGGTCGCGGGCGGCAGCGGTGACCGCTACGTCGTCAGCGACGGCACCGTCCACCCGGCGCTCAACCTCGCCTCCGCGCTGCTGGCGGGCGGCGGGGAGGTCACCTCGGTACGCCAGTCCGTCCTGGACGCCGCCCCCCGCGGACTCCCGGTCGGCATCCCCGGCGCGCCCGACGCGCTGCCCGGCGCCGACGCACTCGTCGACGAGGTGTGGACGCTGTGCGCCGTCCCCGCCGAGAACGGCGGCGACCCGGCCCGCACGGCCCTGTACGTCTCCGTCCCCGAGGCGGCCGCCACCGCCGAGCAGCCCGCGACGGTGCTTGCCGAGGACGAGGAGGGCGCCCTGTGGCTCCTCACCGAGGGCCGGCGCCACTCCCTGGAACAGGGCATCCGCGATCTGCTGAGCCTCACCCGGGACCCCGTCCCGCTGCCGCTGCGGATCATCGCGACCCTGCCCGAGGGCCCCGGGATCACCATCCCCGAGCCGGGCAGCGGCACCGGGGACGCCCCCGACGTCGAACTGCCCTTCCCCGCCGGCGTCAACGACCTCGCGCACACCGACCCCGGCGGCGGCAGCCCGCAGTACTTCCTGGTCCGTCCCGACGGCCTGGTCTCCGTACCGGAACTCGTGCACACCCTGCTGGGCGCGCACGCCACCACCGACCACACCATCACCGCCACCGCCGCCGCCCGGGCACCGCGCTCGGCGGAATCCGCCCCCGGTGACCGCTCGTGGCCCGACGCCCGCCCCGTGGCGACCGACCCCGGCCGCAACCAGCCCGTGTGTGTCAGCACCCCGCCCGGCGGCCAGCCCGGCGACGCGCCGTGGCAGGCCACCGTGCACCTGCCCGCCACCCTGCCCGAGCCCGGCGGTCTCACCCCGGTCCGGGCCGGGGACGGACGGCTCGGACCGCTGGACGAGATCTACGTACCGGCCGGGTCGGGCGCGGTCGTGCGCGCCACCACCTCCGCCGGGGCGGGCGGCACGTACACCCTGGTGACCGACGGCGGACTGGCGTACCCGTTCGTCTCGCCCGAGGCGGTGGAACGGCTGCGGTACGCGCCGGGTGCCGCGCCCACCGTGCCGGCCAGTTTCGTCGGGCTGCTGCCCGCCGGGCCCGTGCTCGACCCGCTCGCCGCCGTGGTCGAGCAGAAGGGAAACCAGGAATGATCAGGGGATTCGGCAGGGCCCGCTGGGTGGCCGTCCAGGCCGGCCTCGGCGCGGCGGCGACCGGCGTCGCTGTCGGTGGCATCGCCGGCGGCGCGCTGGTGGGCGGCGGCGTCGTGGCCCTGACCGGCGCACTGCTGCGGCGGCGCGGCCGGTGGGCCGACCAACTGGTCACCGCCCGGCTGCGGCAGGACACCGGGCACCACGTCACGGCCGGGGGCGATGCCCCCGGGCAGGGCCACCCGGACGCGCCGTACGGGCGCGGGACGCTGGGCCTGGCCCGGACGCTGCTGCCCGCCCTGGACATCAGCGCGGTCGCGGACCGCAACGGCCCGCCGGTGGGGGTGCTCGCGGACGGCCGGGGCCACGCCGCCGTGCTGGCCTTCCCCGGCGGCACGGTGCCCTCGCTGCCGGTGGACCTCATCGCGCGGGCGCTCACCGAGGACCCGGCGCGGCCGGCCGCCGCACAGATCCTGGTGGAGCAGTTCGGGGTGCCGCCATGGGACTTCCACTACCGCTACCAGCCCACCGTCGCCTACCGGCAACTGCCCTCAGGAGGACGGCCGGTCGCGGTGCGGGCCTATCTGGTGCTGCGCTACGAGCCGCTGGACGCGCCGCAGGCGGCGCTGCGCCGCGGCGGCGGCGCGGCCGGCGGACGGGCCGCGGTGGTGGCGGCGCTGGCCCGGCTCCGGGCCCGGCTGGCGGCCCAGGGGATGCGTTCCGATCCGCTGGGCCCGCAGGAGACCGCCGCCCTGCTGCGGCAGATGGGCGACGCCACCGGCGAGGGCCGGGCGCTGCCCGGCAGCTGGGCGGGGAAGGGCGCCACCCACTGCACCATGACCGTGCCGGTCGCAGCCGCCGCCGACTGGGCCCGGCTGATCACCGCGCTGGGCGGCTGCGCGGCGGACCGGGTGGTGACGGCCGCCACCCTCACCCACGACGACGGCATCCGGGTGCGCACGGCGGTACGGCTGGTGTCCACCGTCGCCCAGCACGCCGCGGCCGAACGCGACCGCCTGGTACGTACCGGCGTCGTCGGCCCCCCTGCGGCGGACCAGCGGGCCGGCCTGATGGCCACCCTGCCCCTGGCCCACCCCGCCCGCTCCGTGTGGGAGGCGGCGGGTCTGGTCCCGTCGGGGGCCGCGCGGTGACCGGGACGAAGCGAAAGGAGCAGGCCGTGCGCAGTCAGGGGGCCACCCCGGCGGTCATCCCCGCCCAGCGGTGGCGGGACGAGGGCCGCGGCGGGATTCACCCGCTCCCGGTACGGGCCGGGATCCACCTGGGGACCGACCACGCCGGGCAGCCGGTGTCGGTGCCCGCTCTCGGCGCCACCGGCATCCGGATCGGGGTGCTGGGCGAGTCGCTGTTCGGCCGGCTCTTCGCGTTGCGGCTGCTGGCGGCCGGTGCCCGGGTCACCGCGAGCACCCGGGTGCCGGACCAGTGGTCCGGGGTGCGCCACGCCGCCGGTGACCGGCTGGAGTTCACGGAGGGCGAGGGCGCCGGTGACTGGCCCGCCCACACCCCCGCCCCGCCCACCGTGGAGGCCGGTCCGCAGGCCCTGATCAGCGATCGCCGCCGCCCGCCGCCCGTGGCGTGCGCCGCGGGCCCGTGGCGCACCGTGCTCCATGTGACCCGCGCGGTGCCGCGGCACTCGGCCTTCTGGGGCGGGGCGGACGCCGTCCTCGCGCTGGACGCCCAGTTCGCCCCGATGGCCGCCCGGGTGCTGGGCGAGGAGGCGGGCCGGCTCGCCGCGTCCCTGACGCCGGGGCAGATCGCCCTGTTCCGGCCCGCCGCAGGCACCGCGGAGGTGCTGCGCCCCGATGTGTCGCCGGGGGAGACCGCGCTGCTGACCCCGGGGGCACCGGCGGCACGGCGCGGCGGCTGAGGGGCCGCGTCCGCGCGTTCCGTACCGCCCGGGTGGCGGGCCCGGTGCCCGCCACCCGCCCGGACGGTGATAAACCCATGGGCGTGACCGACTCCGCACACCCTCACCGGATCGCCGCCCTCCAGGACCGGCTGGCGGCCTTCGCCGCCGCCCGTAACTGGGGGCAGTACCACACGCCGAAGAACCTGGCGGCCGCCCTGAACGTGGAGGCCGGGGAGTTGCTGGAGATCTTCCAGTGGCTCACCCCCGAGCTGTCCGCGACCGTCATGGAGGACTCCGAGAGCGCCGCCCGGGTCGAGGACGAGATCGCCGACGTGCTCGCCTACCTGCTGCAGCTGTGCACGGTGCTGGGCGTGGATCCGCTGGCCGCGCTCGACGCCAAGATCGACCGCAACGAGGAGCGCTTTCCCGTTCAGTGATCTCCAGGGGACACAATGGGGCCATGGATCTGCGTATCTTCACCGAACCGCAGCAGGGCGCCAGCTACGAGACCCTGCTGTCCGTCGCCAAGGCCACGGAGGAATACGGCTTCGACGCCTTCTTCCGGTCCGATCACTATCTGAAGATGGGCAGTGTGGACGGGCTGCCCGGCCCGACCGACGCGTGGATCACGCTGGCCGGCCTGGCGCGCGAGACCAGCCGTATCCGTCTGGGCACCCTGATGACCGCGGGCACCTTCCGACTGCCCGGCGTGCTGGCCATCCAGGTGGCCCAGGTGGACGCCATGTCCGGCGGCCGGGTCGAACTGGGGCTCGGCGCGGGGTGGTTCGAGGAGGAGCACACCGCGTACGGCATCCCGTTCCCGAAGGAGAAGTTCCCCCGCCTGGAGGAGCAGCTGGCCATCGTGACCGGCCTGTGGGAGACCCAGCCGGGCGACACCTTCTCCTACGACGGCGCCTACTACCAGCTGGCCGACTCGCCCGCGCTGCCCAAGCCCGCGCAGGCGAAGGTGCCGGTGCTGCTCGGCGGCCTGGGCCCCAAGCGGACCCCGGCGCTGGCGGCCCGCTACGCGGACGAGTTCAACATCCCCTTCGCCTCGGTCGCCGACAGCGCGGCCCAGTTCGACCGGGTGCGGGCGGCCGCCACCGAGATCGGCCGGGACCCGGGCGAGCTGGTCTACTCCAACGCCCTGGTGGCCTGTGTCGGCCGGGACGACGCCGAGGTCGCCCGCCGTGCGGCGGCGATCGGCCGCCAGCCGGACGAGCTGCGCGAGAACGGACTGGCCGGCTCGCCGGCCGAGGTGGTCGACAAGATCGGCCGCTACGCCGAACTCGGCGCCACCCGGATCTACTTCCAGATCCTGGACCTGTCCGACCTGGACCATCTGGAGCTGATCGCCTCCCAGGTGCAGAGCCAGCTCTGATGCCGCCCCCCGCGCCCCTGGTTCTCGACGGCGGTCTCTCCGACCGGCTCCGGGACCAGGGGTGCGAGCTGTCCGGGGAGCTGTGGACGGCGCGGCTGCTGGCGGACGGTCCGGGGCAGCTGCTGGCGGCACACCGCGCCTACGTACGGGCCGGGGCGCGAGTGCTGATCACCGCGAGCTATCAGGCGTCCTTCGAGGGCTTCGCACGCCGGGGGATCGCGGCTCCGGCGGCGGCCGGGCTGCTGCGCGACAGCGTGGCCCTGGCCCGCGAGGCGGCCGGCCCGGGGGTGCGGGTGGCCGCGTCGGTGGGCCCGTACGGGGCGGTGCTGGGGGACGGCAGCGAGTACCGGGGCGGGTACGGGCTGACCGAGGCGGAGCTGACCGCCTTCCACCGGCGCCGCATCGAGGCGCTGGCGTCGGCCGGGCCCGATCTGCTGGCGCTGGAGACGGTGCCGGAGGTGACCGAGGCCCGGGCCATGCTGCGGGCGGCCCGCGGCTGCGGCATTCCGGTGTGGCTGTCGTACACGGTGGCCGGCGGGCGCACCCGGGCCGGCCAGCCGCTGGCGGAGGCGTTCGCGCTGGCGGCGGGGGAGGAGCAGGTGGTGGCCACCGGGGTGAACTGCTGCGCGCCGGAGGAGGTGACGGACGCGGTACGGCTGGCGGTGCGGCTCACCGGCAAACCGGCGATCGCTTATCCCAACAGCGGTGAGCTGTGGGACGCGGCGTGGGGCGGCTGGTACGGCCCCGACCGGTTCGATCCGGCGCTGGCCGTGGAGTGGCGGGCGGCGGGGGCCGGGCTGATCGGTGGCTGCTGCCGGGTGGGGCCGGCCAGGATCGCCGAGCTGGCAGCCGTGTTGCGGGTGTGAATTCCAGCCGTGTTGTGGGGGCGCCCGGCGGCCCGGTGGTGATGCCCGGGCGGACAAAGGCCCAGGTGAGCACCGTACCTATGAGCTTGAATCTTTAACAGAATGTAGCTGTCGCGCTACGCATCGTGACTTGATCACGGTGTCGCGGTGCGCGGGCCGTGCGGAACTCCGGCAGAATCGCACCGGTGCCGCGAACCTCCGCCGTGCAGGGCAGAGGTGCGCCGCCACCTCCGGAGCGCGCGCCGGCCATCGCTTCCCCGCCCGTCCGGCCCGCGCTCCGGCCCTCCTCACAAGGGGTTGCGCAGAAAACCCACCAGCAGGTCGGCCACCTCCGCCGGGCGCTCCAGGGACGGCAGATGGCCGGCCCAGGGCAGCTCCAGATGGCGGGCGTTGGGCAGCTGGTGCGGCAGGGACGCGGCGATCTCGCGGAAGTCGGCGAAGTCATGGGCTCCGGAGACCGCCAGCACGGGGATGGCGCCGATCCGGGCCGGCCGCAGCGGCTCCGGCGGCGGCAGCGCGTCGAACTCCTCGGCCGCCAGCTGCACATCGAACGCCCGCCGCTGCATCAGCCGCACCATCGCCCGGGTGTTGCCGTCGGCGTCCGGGCCCAGCCAGGTGCTCACGTTCAGCTCGACCGCTCCGGCGATGTCATCCGCCTCGATCAGCTGGTCCTCCTTGTCGTCGAAGGCGGCCAGCGACGGCGAGGGCCGGTGGCCGGGGGCGCCCGCGCACAGCAGGGCGAGCGAGGCGACCCGTTCGGGCCAGCGGGCGGCGAACTCCAGCGCCACCCGCCCCCCGAAGGAGGAGCCGACCACGGCCACCCGGTCCACGGTCAGCTCATCGAGCAGATCCCGGACGTCCTCCGCGTCACTGTGCGGACCGAGCGGGGCCGCGCTGTCGCCGTGCCCCCGGAAGTCGGGCCGGATCAGCCGGAAGCCCGCGTCGATCAGGACCCGCCACTGCGGGTCCCACATCCGGCGGTCGCAGACCGAGGAGTGCAGCAACAGCACCGCCGGTCCTTCTCCTGCAACATCATGGGAGAGATAAGGGTGGCTCATCCGATTCCTTCGTTGCGGAACCCTGTGAATCCCCTCGTTCACGAGGAGTAGGTCAGGGACATCATCACCCCATGACGGAGCGTGGGACAAACGCCTACAAGCAACTCACCGATGTGCCCCCGCCGGTGGCGCGGGCCCTGCGGGCGGCACGGGCGGCGGGCTTCGCCTTCTCGTGCCGCCCGGAGCAGGGCCGGCTGCTGTACGCGCTGGCGGGCGGGGCCGGCGCGGCGATCGGGGAGACCGGTACGGGCTGCGGTGTCGGGCTGGCCTGGCTGGCCGCCGGGGCGGGGCCCGGGGTGCGGCTGGTGAGTGTGGAACGCGACGCGCGGCGGGCCGCCCTGGCGGCCGAGGTGTTCGCGGACGACGCTCGGGTCACCGTGGTGCACGCCGAGTGGACCGCCCTCGCCGCGCACGGCCCGTTCGACCTGCTGGTGCTGGATGGCGGCGGCCAGGGCAAGGCACCCGGGGACACCCCGGCCGACCCGCGGGAACTGCTCACCCCGCACGGCACGGTGGTCATCGACGACTTCACACCGTCCACCACCTGGCCGCCCACCCACGGGGGAGCGGTCGACCACGCCCGCCTGCACTGGCTCACCCACCCCGCCCTGCGCGCCACCGAACTGCGCCTGGCCCCCGACCTGGCCACCGTGGTGGGCACCCGGCGCCGGCCGTCGGACATCTCCTAGGCGCCGGTCCCGGCCGTCTCCCGGCGAGTGACGAGGTCGACCTCCACCGCGGAGCGGGTGCCCCAGCGGTTCACCCGGTGGCAGGTGGCCATGGCGTACAGATACAGCGGACGCAGCACCACCGTGCGCCAGGCGGCGGCGAGCGGGGCGGCGGCGAACAGCAGCGCGGTCTGCCACCCGGTCATGTCGGTGCGCCCGACCGTGAACAGGCGCAGGGCCATCAGATAGCTCATGGCGACGCCGATGAGCAGGCCCAGCGTCACGATCGTGCCCAGGTGGGGCCGGTAGCCGGGGTGCGCGAGCAGGGCCACCGGGATGACGAGGCCGAGCAGGATGTGCAGATACTCGGCGACCGTGGTCCAGAACACCACGCCACCGGCCGGCATGTAGCGCAGCCACCACAGATGCCGCACCGTGGTGCCGCGCATCCACCGCATCTGCTGGCGCAGATAGTGCGACCAGCGCTGCGGAACGAGGGTGAAGACCAGCGCGGACGGCTGGTGGACGGTGTCCCCGGCGAGCAGCGCGTAGAAGGTGAGCATCGAGTCGTCGTTCATCTGCATCGGCCGCCCGCGAAACCGCTCGTTTTCGTAGACGCCCGCGGCGGCGCGCACCGGGCCGGCGCGGTAGAAGGCGAGGGTGCCCGAGTTGATGGTGACCCGGCGCAGCACCGACTGGGCGCTGCGCAGGCCGCGGGTGAACGGCAGGTAGAGCAGGGTGATCAGCCGGGTCAGCGCGTTGGCGTCGTGGTTGAGCACCAGCACCTGGCCCGCCACGGACTGCACGGCTGGGTCGGCGAAGGGCTTGAGCCCTTCGGCCACGGCGTCCGGGTCCAGGACGGAGTCGCTGTCGAGGGTGACGAAGATGTCGGCGTCGTCCTGCGCCAGGACGTGCATCTGGGCGTGCCGCTTGCCCCGGTTGGGGGTCCGGTCCCAGGTCGCGGTGATGCCGCGGGCCGCCGCGCGCCGCAGGAACGTCTCGCGGACGCCGTCGTAGGTGAGGGGAGTGCCGTCCGGGTGCGCCGATCCGTCGTCGACGACGCGGATCCGGGTGACCGGCCTGGACTGCACGAGCACCGAGTGCAGGCAGGCGCGCAGGATGGCCGGGTCCTCGTTGTAGACCGGGATCTGCACCGTCACCGTGAGGGCATCCGGGTGATGGCCGGCGGCGGGGGCCGGTCTCCTGGGGCGTTCGAGCCAGGAGAGCGGCACCCACCACAGCAGGACGAAGGAGACGAGCCAGGGAACGGCGAGGCCGCCCGGGTGCGCTCCCAGCAGTTCGCGCACGGTGGTCACGGCGTGCGCGATGACCCACGCGGCGAAGCCGGTCAGCAGCACCAGGCCCAGCGGGACGAGCAGCCAGGGGGAACGGTGCCAGGCCCGGTGCAGTACGGGGACGCCCGGCCAGCGGCCGCCCCCCGGGGCCCGGTGTGTCACGGCGAGAGCGCCCCGCGCCGCCGCCGGAAGGACACCCGCACCACGAGCGCCCCCATCAGGACGAAGGCGGCGCTGGCCACCACCAGCCACAGCTGTCCGGCGGCCAGCCCGGTGGCGGCGAGGGTTCCGCCGGGCCCGGCGATCGATCCATAGGACATGGGCACCTCCACGGGAAGCGATACCGGGAGAATATGGCGATCTGTCCTGCGGCGCAGTGCGGCGGAGGGGCGCCACGAGGGCCCCCGTCCGCCGCCCGGCGGTGGCTCAGCCGGTGTGCTCCGGGGGCCGCAGCTCGTTCTCCAGCACGGTCATGAGGATCAGGTCGTACCAGCGCCCGTCGCGGCGGAAGCCGTCGCGCTGCCGGCCGTCCTCGGTGAAACCGGCCTTGGCGTACGCGCGGCGGGCGGCGGCGTTGTCGGCCGCCACCCACAGCGTGATGGAGTGCAGCCGCAGCTGGTCGAAGCCGTAACGGCACAGCGTGCGGACGGCGTCCGTGCCGTAGCCCTGGCCCCAGGAGTCCTTCTCGCCCAGGTAGATGTCCAGCACGGCCATGCCGTTCTCGGCCTCGAAGTCGCGCAGATCGGTCACCCCGATCAGCCGGCCCTCGTCCCGGGTCTCGACGGCCAGCAGCAGCCGTTCGTAGCTGCTGTTGGGTTCCCGTTCCTCGATCCGGCGGCGGGTCTGCGCCAGCGATTGGGGATAGGAGGTGTCCAGCCAGCGCATCACCTGCGGGTCGTGGTTCCAACGCCACAGGGCTTCGGCATCGTCGGGCTCCATCGCCCGCAGTCGTACAAGATCTCCGGTCAGCATCCCTGACAGATACCAGCCAACCCCGCCCGCGCTCAACGCATTTCCCGGCGCGGGCGGTCACCCGGGGCGTCAGCCCAGGGTCGCCACCATCACTGCCTTGATGGTGTGCATCCGGTTCTCGGCCTGGTCGAAGACCACCGAGTGCTGCGACTCGAAGACCTCGTCGGTGACCTCCAGCGAGCTGAGGCCGTAGCGTTCGTGCAGCTCACGGCCCACCTGGGTGCCCAGGTCGTGGAAGGCGGGCAGGCAGTGCAGGAAACGGACGTCCGGGTTTCCGGTGGCGCGCAGCACGTCCATGGTGACGGCGTACGGGGTCAGCAGCCCGATCCGCTCCTCCCACGCCTCGACCGGCTCACCCATCGAGACCCACACATCGGTGGCCACGAAGTCCGCGCCCGCCACGCCCTGGGCGACATCCTCGGTCAGCGTGATCCGGGCCCCGGTGCGCTCCGCCAGCTCCCGCGCCGCGGCGACCACCGCGTCCTCGGGCCACAGCACGCGCGGCGCGACGATCCGTACGTCCATGCCGAGCAGCGCGCCGGTGGCCAGGTAGGAGTTGCCCATGTTGTTGCGGGCGTCGCCGAGGTAGGCGTAGGCGATCTCCTCCAGCGGCCGGTCGCTGTGCTCGGTCATGGTCAGCACGTCGGCGAGCATCTGGGTGGGGTGCCAGTCGTCGGTGAGGCCGTTGTACACCGGGACCCCGGCGTGCGCGGCCAGCTCCTCCACCGTCTGCTGGGCGGAGCCCCGGTACTGGATCGCGTCGAACATCCGGCCGAGCACCCGCGCGGTGTCCTTGGCCGACTCCTTGTACCCGACGTGGGTGCCCGAGGGGTCCAGATAGGTGGTGGCGGCCCCCTGGTCGGCCGCCGCCACCTCGAACGAACAGCGGGTACGGGTGGACGCCTTCTCGAAGATCAGCGCGATGTTCTTGCCCACCAGCCGCCGCTCCTCGGCCCCGGCGCGCCGGGCGGCCTTCAGCTCGGCGGCCAGGGTGACCAGGGAACGGAACTCCTCCGGGGTGAGGTCCAGTTCCTTGAGCAAGTGGCGGCCGGTGAGTTCTGTCGCCATGAGGGGCTCCTGATCCGAAAAGATGACTGACGGTGTTCGATGGCTGGAATTCTATACGGGCCCTCTCATGGCTATGCAAGGCCTGTCGGGCCCGGCCGGCTCAGCTCACCGGATCCCGCTCCACCGGGCAGCTCATGCAGCGCGGCCCGCCCCGCCCCCGCCCCAGCTCACTGCCCGGGATCTCCAGCACCTCGATGCCACTGCGCCGCAGATACGTATTGGTCGTCACGTTGCGCTCGTACGTCACCACCACGCCCGGCTCCACCGCCAGCACGTTGCAGCCGTCGTCCCACTGCTCCCGCTCCGCCGCGTGCACGTCCTGGGTCGCGGTCAGCACCCGGATGGAGTCCAGGCCCAGCGCCGCCGCGATCGCCCGGTGCATGTGCTCCGGCGGATGGTCGGTCACCTTCAGCCCGCCGTCGTCCGAGCCCGGCTCGATGGTGTACGAGCGCAGCATCCCCAGCCCCGCGTACTGGGTGAAGCTCTCCGCGTCCACCATCGTCAGCACCGTGTCCAGGTGCATGAACGCCCGCCGCTTGGGCATGTCCAGCGCCACGATCACGCGCGCAGAACCGGTCGCGAACAGCCGCCGCGCCAGCAGCTCCACCGCCTGCGGCGTGGTCCGCTCGCTCATCCCCACCAGCACGGCGCCGCCGCCGATGACCAGCACGTCCCCGCCCTCGATGGTGGACGGATGCCCGCCCTGCCCCTCCGACCACCGGTGGAACGCCCCGGCCCCGGGCCCGGCGAACAGCGGGTGGTGCCCGTAGATCGCCTCGAAGTGCACGCTCTCGCGCTGCCTGGCCGGCCAGCGCATCGCGTTGATGGCCACCCCGTCGTACACCCACGCCGAGGTGTCCCGGGTGAACAGGTGGTTGGGCAGCGGCTGGAGCAGGAAGTCGTCCTGCTCCATCACGTGGAACCGCACCGAGGACGGCTCGCGGTGCGCGGACAGGTACTCCCGCTTGGTCATGCCCCCGATCAGCGCCTCGGCCAGCTCCTCGTCCGGCAGCCCCTCGAACACCGAACGCAGTTCGTCGGTGGCCAGCGGCCCGTACTCGCGCTCGTCGAAGACCCGGTCGAGCACCAGGCCCCGGGCCGCCGGGATCGCCAGCGACTCGGCGAGCAGCTCCCCGAACAGATGCACGGTGACACCGCGCTCGCGCAGCAGGTCGGCGAAGGTGTCGTGCTCCTGCTGCGCCCTGCGCACCCACAGCACGTCATCGAAGAGCAGATCGTTCTTGTTGCTCGGGGTGAGCCGCTTCAGTTCAAGACCGGGCCGGTGCAGGATGACGCGGCGCAGCCGCCCGGTCTCGGAGTCGACATGGAAGGTCATGTCCCCATCCTGCGTCATCCGTCCCGTGCTGCCCCTCCCGTTGCGCGATCAGGTTCCTGACAGCCCGCGCGGGCGGGCGGGCCCGTGTCCCGGGCCGGGGCGCCGTGTGCTCCGGGCCGATGGCCCATAGTGTCGGAACATGGCGCGCAGCAGGCTGTACCGTGGCGGATCGCTGATCCGGGAGGACTTCCCGGTCCAGGAGATCTCCGATCATCTGGCCGATCCCGCCACGCTGATCTGGCTGGACCTGCTCCAACCCAGCGCGGAGAAGCTCGCCCGGGTCGGCCAGGAGTTCGGCCTGCACGAGCTGGCCCTGGAAGACGCCGCCAAGGCCGGCCAGCGCCCCAAGCTCGACCGCTACCGGGCGCACGAATTCTTCAGCGGCTACGCGGTCACCGTCGAGCCGGGCGGCGGGCTGCGCACCACCGAGATCGCCGCTTTCATCACCGGCCAGGCGCTGATCACCGTGCGCCAGGACGACGGGTTCGACATCGATGACGTCGTCGCCCGCTGGGACGACAGCCCCGACCTCGCGGACCAGGGCGTGGGCTTTCTGCTGCACGGGCTCCTGGACCATCTGGTGGACGGGCACTTCCAGGCCGTCCAGCAGATGGACGACGCCATCGAGGAGCTGGAGGAGCTGCTGTTCGCCGAGGACCCGGGGCGGATCCGGCAGGTGCAGCGCGACGCGTACGAGCTGCGCAAATCCCTGGTGGGGCTGCGCCGGGTGGTGCTGCCGATGCGCGAGGTCGTCAACACTCTGATGCGGCCCGGGCTGGGGTTGGTGACCGGCCCGCTCATGCCGTACTACCAGGACATCTACGACCACGTGCTGCGGGCCGCCGAGTGGACCGAGTCACTGCGCGACATGGTGGCCTCGGTGATGGAGACGAACCTGTCCGTCCAGAGCAACCGGATGAACCTCATCATGAAGAAGGTGACCAGCTGGGCGGCGATCATCGCCGTGCCCACCGCGATCACGGGGTTCTACGGGCAGAACGTCCCGTACCCCGGTTTCAGCGATCATTTCGGGCTGATCACCTCCAGCACACTGATCGTGGGCATCACCGTGCTGCTGTTCGTGCTCTTCCGCCGCAACGACTGGCTGTGACGCCCACGGGGCGCGGGGCCGTGCGGGTCAGGGCAGGAAGGCCCCGGCCAGCAGATAGGGCAGGCTCCCCGCCAGCAGCCCGGCGAAGATCACGGTGGCGGCCGTCGTCGCGACACTGTCGTGCCGCCGCGCCAGCACCCCGGTGGCGACCAGCCCACCCGCGCCGAACAGCAGCCCGTACAGGGCGATGACGGGGGAGGCGAGCAGGGCGAGCAGGCCGGTGGCGGCGAACAGGAACAGTGTCCAGCGGGCTGTCCGGTGCTCCATCGCACGACCTGATGCCTGATGCGTCGTCTGGTTCATGACGGAACTCCTCAGCGCAGTCAGATGGTTGACCGTCCGTGAGGAAGTGTTTCCCCCGTCGCGCACACGATCATGCACCGATGGGCGCCCGGATCGCACAGTTCCCACACATGGGTGTGCCCGGGGAAAACCTCTGTCCTGCCGCCCGGTGGGGGAGGAGACTCGGAGACATGGCTGACATGGAGTCCTTCCGGGAGGCGGTCATCGCGTGGGCGGCCGGTGGCCCCGGCGACGTGGCGGCCGAGCTGGCCGCGCGCCTGCCCGTACGGGCGGCCGTCCTGCTGGAGGGCCCGAGCGATGTCGCGGCGGTCGAGGCGCTGGCCGCCGGCCGGGGCCGGAAGCTGGACGCCGAGGGGGTCTGCGTCCTGCCCATCGGCGGCGCGATGAGCGTCGGGCGCTTCGCCCGCCTGCTCGGTCCTGACGGTCTGGGCCTGCGCCTGACCGGGCTGTGCGACGCGCGGGAGCGCCCCTTCTACGAGAAGGCGCTGGCGCCCACGGCCGCCTCGCCGCGCTCGTTCTTCGTCTGCGCCGCCGACCTGGAGGACGAGCTGATCCGCGCGCTGGGCGTGCCCCGGGTGCGCGAGCTGATCCGGGCGGAGGGCGACCTTCGGGCCCTGGAGACCTTCGAACGCCAGCCCGCCCAGCGCGAGCGCACCGCGCATCAGCAAGTACGCCGCTTCCTCGGCACGAAGAAGGGGCGCAAGATCCACTACGGCCGGGTCCTGGTCGAGGCCCTGGGGCCACGCGAGGTCCCCGCCCCGCTGGAGGAGCTGTTCGCCACCCTGTGAACGACGGGCCCCGCGTGCGGCCCACTCCGTCACCACCCCCGGTGCCCCGGCCCGGTCCCGGTGAACGGCGCCGTGCGGCGGATCAGGACGCCGGCGCCTGAACGTCCGGCGGCTGGAGAAGACGTTCCAGCAGCAGCAGACCGCTCTTGAGGTCGGCGCTCTCGTCGAGCAGCCACTGGGTGCTGAGCCCGTCGGCCACGGCGAGGACCAGGGAGGCCGCCTCGTCCAGAGGGATGTCGGACCGGACGGTTCCGGCCGCCCGGCCCTCTTCGAGGAGCGTCTGGATCTCGCCCCGCAGATGGGCGTACCGCTCGGAGAAGTGCGCCCGTGAGCGGTCGTTCCCGGCCTCCAGCGCGTGCGCCACCATGCTGTTCAGCAGGGCCATCAGCCCCGGTACCCGCATGCTGTGCTCGGCCGAGCGCTGGACGAGGTCGATGAAGGAGCCGGCGTCCCGCTCGGTGGTGTCGAGGAAGCGCCGGTCGTACTCCTGGAGCACTTCCAGGAAGAGCTGTTCGCGGGTGCCGAAGTGGTGCTTGAGCACCGGATGCGTCACGCCGATCGCCTCCGCGACGGCGCGCAGCGACGTTCCCTCGAACCCCAGCCGGTCGTAGACCGCCAGCACTTCGTCGATGATCTGCTGCCGCCGGGCGAGGCCCTTCGCGTACTTTCCCCGCTTGGCCTCGCCGTCCTGCCGGGGCGGCCGGTCGCCCGATGGGCCCTGGTCGGTCATGGCACACCTCCACTGCGCTCGCCGGGCCGGTGCGGCGCGGCCCGCCCGATCCTATGACCGCGACCACGAAAATATCCACCTGGATATTTTTACGGTACGGTCGTTCCAGCGACCGCTCACGCAGGTGACTCCACGGGAAACCGCACCCACCCGACGCGGCGCGGACGAGCACACACAGGAGGAATGGCCATGGCATGGCAGTTGTTCAGGCTCGGACGCTGGTCGTTCCGGCACCGCTGGACCGTGGTGGGAATCTGGACCCTGCTGCTCCTCACCCTCGCCGTCGGAGCGACCAGCCTCTCCGGCAGGACGAACGACAACTTCGAGCTGTCCGGCCTCGAATCGACCCAGGCCTTCGACCTCATCAAGGAACGCGACCCCGGGGCCGCCCCCGACGGCGCCACCGCCAGGATCGTCTTCCAGGCACCGGAGAACACCTCCCTGACGGACCCGGCCGGCCAACAGGCGGTGACCGAAGCCCTCGCCGCCCTGACGACGGACAACGTCCACGCGGTCCTCGACCCGTTCACCCTCGGCGCGATCACCGAGGACGGCCGCACCGGCTACGCCTCGGTCAGCTACGCCCACAGCGCCGCCGACCTGTCCCCGGCCGACCGCGAAGCCCTCGAAACCGCCCGCGACATCGCCGAGCGGGCCGGCCTGACGGCCACCGTCGGCGGCGACGTACTCGGCGTGGAGATGGACGGGGCCCTCGCCGAACTGATGGGCATCGCCATCGCCCTCGTAGTGCTCGCCCTGACCTTCGGATCGCTCCTCGCGGCCGGCATGCCGCTGCTCACCGCACTGGTCGGCGTCGGCATCGGCGTCACCGCCATCGCCACCCTGACCGGCTTCACCGAGCTGAGCACCACGACCCCCGCGCTCGGCACGATGCTCGGCCTGGCCGTCGGCATCGACTACGCGCTGTTCATCCTCTCCCGCTACCAGAGCGAGGCGCGCCAGGGCCGCCCGCTGGAGGAGGCGGCGGGCCGCGCCGTGGGCACCGCCGGATCGGCGGTGGTCTTCGCCGGACTCACCGTCATCATCGCGCTCGTCGGCCTCTCCGTGTGCGGCATCGGCTTCCTCACCGAGATGGGCCTGGGCGGGGCGTTCACCGTGGCCATCGCCGTACTTGTCGCCCTCACCCTGCTGCCCGCACTCCTCGGCTTCGCCGGCACCCGCGTCACCGGACGACGCTCCCCGAAGAAGCCCACCGCCGCGTCCGACGCCGACGACACCCCCGCCACCCGCCCCCGTACCCTCGGCCGCCGCTGGGTCGAAGGCCTCGCCCGGTACCGCTGGCCCGCACTCGTGGCCGGGATCGCGATCGCCGCCGTCGCCGCCCTCCCCGCGGCCTCCCTGCAACTCGCGCTTCCCGGCGACAGCACCAAGCCCGCCGACAGCGACGCCCGCGTCGCCTACGACCTCATCTCCGACGAGTTCGGCGCCGGAGCCAACGGCCCGCTGCTCATCGTCATCGACACCGACCAGGCCCCGGACCCTGCCTCGGCGGTCGACACCGCCACGCAGACCCTGGCGACGCTGGCCGCCCGCCCCGACTCCTCCATCGCCGCCGTCATCCCGGCGCTCACCAGCGACAACCCCGAAGCGGTACAGGCCTACACGCAGCAGCTCAGCACGGCCCGCCTCGCGACCCTCACGGTGATTCCCGTCGCCGGGCCCTCGCACCAGTCCACCAAGGACCTCGTCGCCGACCTCCGCACCACCCTGGCGGACCTGCCCGAGCAGACCGGCGCCCGTGCGATGGTCACCGGCCTCACCGCCGTCGACGTCGACATCTCCAACGCACTCATCGACGTGTTCCCGCTCTACCTCGCCGTCGTCGTGGGACTGGCCGTTATCCTCCTGATCGCGGTCTTCCGTTCCCTCTGGGTACCGCTGAAGGCCGCCCTCGGCTTCCTCTTCTCCGTCGGCGCCGCCCTGGGCGCGACCGTCGCGGTCTTCCAGTGGGGCTGGCTCAACCAACTCGTCGGACTCGACGCCACCGGCCCGGTGCTCTTCCTGCTGCCGATCCTGCTGACCGGCATCCTGTTCGGCCTGGCGATGGACTACGAGGTCTTCCTCGTCACCCGCATGCGGGAGGCGTACGTCCACGGCACCCCGGCACCTCAGGCCGTCATCGACGGATTCACCCACAGCGCCCGCGTCGTGGGGGCCGCCGCCCTCATCATGGTCGGCGTCTTCGCGGGCTTCACCCTGACCGACGACATCATCCTCAAGACCATCGGATTCGCCCTCGCCGTCGGTGTCCTGGTCGACGCGTTCCTGGTCCGCATGCTCATCGTCCCGGCCGTCATGTTCATCATCGGCCGGCACATCTGGTGGATGCCCCGCGCGATGAACCGCCTCATCCCCACCGTGGACGTCGAGGGCGAGGCCCTCGCCGCCCGCCTCGCGGCGAACGGCCCGCGCACACCGGAGAACAACGCGGCGGCAGCCCCCGACAGATCAGCCACGAGGGAACCCATCGCTTAAGACCTTTAAGCGACGCCTGACCGCTCGCGGCAGCGCACGCCATCGGGTGACACCCAGCGCCGCGACACAACCGACCACCCCCGCCGGGCAGGAGCACCCCGCTCCCCGCCCGGCGGGCACCCGCGTCACCCGCCACTCCTCGTCGAGAGCACTGCCCGGACGGTCTTCCCACTCGGGGGATACGGAACGGCATCCCAGTGGTCGCTGAGCGCCGCGACCAGCGCCAGACCACGCCCTGACGGCAGCAGCTCATCGACCGTCGCGCACACCGGGGGAGCCTGCGGAAAGACATCCCCCCGGGCGTCCGTGACCTCGACCCGCAGACAGCCGGCCGAGGGGGCGAAGACCATCCCGAACCGGAAATCACGTCCTGGCTCCCGGCCGTGCAGCACGGCGTTGGTGGCGAGTTCCGCGATGACGATCTCGGCCCGCTCGACCAAATCCTCCGGTGCGCCCCAGCAGCGCAGTTCGTCCACACCCAGCAGCCGTGCGAGCCGGGCGCCGCGCCAGGTGGACGAGAACAGCTGGGTGGAGGTGCGGACGGTGGCGCCGACGTGTGGAGTCGCTTGGTTCATGCCGCCAGATTGGCGGCCGTTCCGCCCCTCCGCGATCCCTTCGCCCCGTACACGGCGTCAACGTACGCACACGCGGAGTGGACAGTACGCGGGCGGTGTCAGCAGGCTGGAGGCGCGTGGGACAGCGCTCGGAGCACGTCGCGGAGCGGCGCGGAGAGGAAGGCGGCGCATGGACATCGCCGAAGAGAACACGGCCCCGGCCACGGTCGCGGAAGCACTTCCGGCCCCGGCGGGGGAGTACGAACGCGAACCCCACCCCTCCGACAGTCTGCGCACCTTCGGCGCGGTCGTCCAGGCCCTGCGCGAACACGCCGGACTCAGCCGCGTCGAACTGGCCGAGCGGGTGCGGTACTCCCGGCACACCGTCGAATCCGTGGAACTGGGCCGCCGGATGCCGGACGAGGCGTTCGTGGAACGCGCGGAAGAAGCCCTCGGCAACACCGGCGCCCTCCGCCGCGCCGCCCGCCACCTCACCCGGGGCGAGGCCGGGTTGGCGGCATGGTTCCGCCGCTGGGCACGGCTGGAACGCGAGGCGGTGAGCCTGTGCACGTACGAATGTCGACTGGTGCCGGGCTTGTTGCAGTCGGATACGTACGCGCGGGCGGTGTTTCACAACAGCATTCCGTTGCTGACGGATGAGCAGGCAGAGGCGCAGCTCGCGGCTCGCATGACGCGACAAGACATGTTGCGGGACAGGCCCACCGTGCCATTCGACTTCATCGTGGAGGAGTCTGTCTTCCGGCGCAGGCTGGGCGGAGTCCAGGTGCAGGCGTCCATGCTCGACCACGTGCTGGACCTCACCGCCTCCCGCAACGTGACCCTGCAAGTGGTGCCGTTGGAGGCAGAGCTTCACGGCTGTTTGGACGGACCCATGCGCATCCTGGAAACCGTTGAGGGACGGCGACTCGGGTACTCCGAGGGGCAACAGAACGGGAGGCTCATCTCCGACCTGAAAGAGATGAGTGTGCTGTGCCGACGCTATGACACACTGCGCTCGCAGGCCCTCAACCCCAACGAATCGCGGGACCTGCTGGAGCGACTGCGAGGAGAACTATGAGCAGCGGCGCGAAAGAACTCGCCTGGTTCAAGTCCAGCTACAGCGGCACGCAGGGCGACGACTGTGTGGAGATCGCGATCACCGAACAAGCCATCCACATCAGGGACTCCAAGGACACCACCCACCCGCCCTTCACCATCAGCCGCCCAGCCTGGGCCCCGTTCGTACGGTTCGCGGCCCAGCACTGAACAGACGGCTCGGCCCGCCCGCCGCCCGGAAACCCCGGGCCCGGACAGCCAAGAGGCGCACGTTAGCGCCCGTGGCGGGGTGACCCGAAGAACTGGACGGCGGTCGCGTCGTATCCCGGAACATCCCCGCAGGTGCGGGGCCGACTACGCGCGGGTGCTGCGGGCGATCGGCCTGGAGGGAACACCCCTGCAGGCGCGGGGACGACACAGTCAGGCGCTTGAATCGTCTGTTCGTAAACGGAACACCCCTGCAGGCGCGGGGACGACGCCGTCCTCGGACATCCGGAAGCCGGCCCGCTGGGAACACCCCAGGTGCGGGGACGACGTTGAGCGTACGGATGAGGTCCAGCCCGGAGAGGGAACACCCCCGCAGGTGCGGGGACCACACCGTTTTCACGGGCTGGCCGGCGCAGGTCGTGGGAACACCCCCGCAGGTGCGGGGACGACAGCGCGTGGGCCGCCTGCTGGGGGACGACGCCGGGAACACCCCCGCAGGTGCGGGGACGACCAGCAGGACAGCCCGGCTCTGCCCGGCTCGGACGGAACACCCCCGCAGGTGCGGGGACGACCGCGGCAACCGTTAACTGAAGCCGCCCCGGCGCGGAACACCCCCGCAGGTGCGGGGACGACGCGAAGCGCGGTGAAGGTGGCGCCCTGGTCGGCTGGAACATCCCCGCAGGTGCGGGGACGACGCTGGTGGTGGACCATCGCCCGCGGTGAAGCCCGGAACACCCCCGCAGGTGCGGGGACGACAAGTACGACGCGCCCGCCATGCCCGGCATCACCGGAACACCCCCGCAGGTGCGGGGACGACACGCACGCCCCCTGGGCAGAGTTCCAGAACCGAGGAACACCCCCGCAGGTGCGGGGACGACCCGCCCGGACACCGCCGACCGCGCCACGTGCCGGAAACACCCCCGCAGGTGCGGGGACGACCTCTCAGACGCGCACCTGTCCGGAAGGCGCGGCGAAACACCCCCGCAGGTGCGGGGACGACACAATGCCGAACAAGAGCGGTGACTGCGCCAGCGAAACACCCCCGCAGGTGCGGGGACGACGAACCCGCCCCGGAACCTGACCCGGTGCGGGAGGAAACACCCCCGCAGGTGCGGGGACGACCGGCTGCGGACGCGGGGGTTGCGCTGGCGGGCCGAAACACCCCCGCAGGTGCGGGGACGACCGCTCCGGCAGCGCGGGTACCTCCCGATGGCGCGAAACACCCCCGCAGGTGCGGGGACGACGCGGCATCCTTCGCGGCCTGAGTCGCGGCCTTCGAAACACCCCCGCAGGTGCGGGGACGACTTGAAGTCCCAGATCTGTTGCCACGTGTGGGACTGAAACACCCCCGCAGGTGCGGGGACGACGCGGCAGACGCAACGCAGTCGTGCTGTCGGACGGAAACACCCCCGCAGGTGCGGGGACGACACCTTCAACCTCCCCAACTACGTCGGCGAGCTGGAAACACCCCCGCAGGTGCGGGGACGACGCCAGGACGACCTCGGTGCCCTCGGCAGGGGCAGAAACACCCCCGCAGGTGCGGGGACGACCTCGCCGTCGCCCGCACCGCCACCAGCGACGGCGAAACACCCCCGCAGGTGCGGGGACGACGACGCCGACACCTGCCGCGTCACCGGCCGCCGCGAAACACCCCCGCAGGTGCGGGGACGACCAGGGCCCCGGCGGGCGCAGCCGGATCTATGGAGAAACACCCCCGCAGGTGCGGGGACGACACGGTGACGCCGGTGATGCGGCGGTCGATGGAGGAAACACCCCCGCAGGTGCGGGGACGACTTCCGCGAGTCGGAGTTCGCCTGCTGCACCCGCGAAACACCCCCGCAGGTGCGGGGACGACACTTCTTGACCTGCTGGTTTGCCGGGCAGGGGGCGGGTTTTCATTCGGTACGTTTTCGTGGCCCCTCCGGTTGGCGTTCCCCGCTCGGTGGCGGAACGGACCCGGTTCAGCGGAATCGCCGTCGATTGTCAGTGCCTTGCTCTAAGGTCTGCAACCCAAGCAGAGTTGCTAGTTGTACCAGGGGTGGCACGTTGAGTGATGAGTGGGGCGGGGCGGTGGACCCCGGCATCGAGGACATGGTGGGCGCCCTGTGGGGGAAGTCGGCCGAGAAGGCCGGGGGCAGGAGAAACGTGCTGCTCTCGCACCTCCTCGATACCGCCGCCGTGGCCGAGCGCCTGTGGGAAGGGTTTCTGGCGCCGTCCACCCAGCTGGTGCTTGACGAGATCGCGGGCGGGCCGGGGAAGGGGCGGAGGTTCTTCTCGTGGCTCTGTGGCGTGCACGACTACGGCAAGGCCACGCCCGCCTTCCAACGCATGTGGCCCGAGGGCGCCGAGACCGTACGGAAAACCGGGCTGACCTGGTACGACCACCTCCTGTTACGCAAGACGTGGCGTCACGACCGCGCCGGCGGGCACCTGTTGTGCCGCGATCTGGCCGCGGCGGGCTGGACGGAGCAGCAGATCGACTGGCTCTGGCCGCTCATCGCCGGACACCACGGCAGGTTTCCCACCCGAAGGGAACTCACCCCCGCCCGTACCGCGAGGGGCCACCTGGCCGGCACCGGCTCCTGGCCCCTCGTACAGCGTGCTCTCCTGGAGCGCTTCACAACGGAGTTGGGCTTCGAGAACATCGCGGCCGCCGCTCCCGCCCGCATGCCCAGCCGTGCCGTTCAGCTGCACCTGAGCGGCCTGATCGTGATGGCGGACTGGATCGCCAGCGACGAGCAGCACTTCGCCGGGGTGGACGATCCGCGCCTGGTGACGTTCGAGGCCGCCCGCGACCGGGCCGCGAAGGCATGGTCCGCCCTGGGGCTGCACCGGGGCTGGGGGCGCCACGATCTCCCCGGTCCCGAGGCCTTCCACGACCGGTTCGGCCAGCACCCCCGCCCCTCTCAGACGATGGTGATCGAGGCGGCACGGCGCATGACCGCGCCGGGTCTCCTGGTGGTCGAGGCGCCGATGGGCGAGGGGAAGACCAAGTCCGCGCTGGTGGCGGCGGAGATCCTCGCGGCCCGGTTCGGGGCCGACGGGGTCTTCGTCGGCATGCCCACCCAGGCCACCAGCGACCCGATGTTCGGTCAGGTCCGCACGTGGCTGGGCCGGATCGACGAGGAACTGCCGCCCCGGGTGGCGCTGTTGCACGGCAAGCGGATGTTCAATCCCGAATGGCGCGCGATGGTGGCGGGTTCCGAGAACGACGACGACGCCTCCCGGTTCGGCGGAGTGGACGAGTACGGGGACTGCTGGGACGACGATCCGTACGGAGTCACCTCCGATGGCTGGGGCGGGGCGAGCCCGCCTGCGGGGCCGGGAGCGCGTGGCCCCGCCGAGTGGTTCCTCGGACGCAAACGCGGACTGCTCTGTCCGTTCGTCGTCGGAACCATCGATCAACTGCTGCTCGCCGCAACCAGGACGAAGCACGTGATGCTGCGTATGGCCGGCCTGATGGGCAAGGTCGTGATCCTCGACGAGGTGCACGCGGCCGACATCCACATGTCTCAGTTCCTCATGGAGGGGCTGCGCTGGCTGGGGCAGGCGGGGGTTCCGGTGGTGCTCCTGTCCGCGACCCTGCCGCCCCGGCAGCGGCAGGACCTCGTCAGCTCCTACCTGGCCGGAGCCCTGTCCCGCGAGGAGTACACGGCGGACGGCCTGCCCGAGCCCGGTGGATACCCCTCGGTGACCGCCGCATGGCCGGCCGTCCGGGCGGGGCACCCCGCGGAGGTGGACGGCAGCCCCGAACCCCGTTACCTGGTCGAACACTGCCCCGGGTGGCGCACCGACCTCTCCGTGGCCCTCGACATCCTCCCCGAGGCCGTGCCCCCGCCCCACGCGCAGCGAAAGGAACGGGACGAGGCCGAAGAAGCGGCGGCCCGAGCCGTCGCCGATCTGCTGGAACGGGAACTCGCCACCGGCGGTTGCGCCCTGGTCATCCGCAACAGCGTGGCCCGGGCCCAGAAGCTCCACACGCTGCTGCGCAAGCGGTACGGCGCGGAGGTGCACCTGTTGCACGGACGGCTCGCCGCCGGTGACCGGGCGGACCGGACGGCGCGGTGTCTGCGCCTGCTGGGTTCCGTGCGCGAGACGGGGGAGGAGCGGCCCAGGCGGTTGATCCTGGTGGCCACGCAACTCGCGGAGCAGTCCTTCGACGTGGACGCCGATCTGCTGGTGACCGATCTGGCTCCCGTTGACCTGCTCCTCCAGCGAATCGGGCGCCTGCACCGGCACGACGGAGTCCAGCGCCCGGACCGGCTGGCCGAACCTCGGGTGGTGGTCACCGGGGTGACCGCACTGGACTCCGGAGCGCCCAGGTTCCCGGGCGTCTCGGAAGCCGTGTACGGACGCTTCCTTCTGCTGCGGTCGGCAGCCCAGGTGCGCCAGGCGCTCAACGGTCCGCAGGCAGGGGACGGGGCGGCGGGCTGGCGCGTACCGGGGCAGGTACCGGACCTGGTCGCCACCGGATACGAGACGTCGGACGCCGCTCTGCCTCCCCGGTGGCGGGAGGCGGCCGAAACCGCCCGCATGAAGTGGGAGGCGACCGAGCGGCAACGCGCGGAGACGGCGAGCGCGTCCCTGCTGACCAGACGTGGCGACCGCGAGGCGCGCACCCTGGCGGGCCTGCATGTCGCGGGACGGGCCGAGAACGGCGACGACGCCACGGCGGAGTGGCTGGTGCGGGACGGTGCGCCGACGGTCGAGGTGATCCTGGTGGTGCGGGAGGGATCCGTACCCCACACCCTGAACGGCCGGGCCCTGTCCGTGAACGGTGATGTCGGGGAGGAGTTGCTGGACGATCTCCTCGCCGGCACCGTCCGCCTGCCCCAGTCCCTCACCGAGGCCGCGCTGCGGGAACTGCGCCCGCTTCCGGGCTGGCACGGCCATGCCCGCCTGCGGTACTGCCCGGCCCTGGAGCTGGATCACCGCCGCACGGCCGTCCTGGGGGAGTACGAGGTGACCTACGACCGCGCGTTGGGGTTGCTGCAGCGACAGCTCACCGCCACCTGACGGCCCCGCCCGAGACCGGCACCGCCCCGTCTCTTTCGCTCCGAGAGCGACAGGGCCGCCGGGAGCCGGGACAACCAGGAGCGCCCCTCGCCGGGACACTCAGCGCCCAGGAAAAGGCGCGTTCCTCGCGTGGGCAGGAGGACTTCTCCCACGTACCCACCGAACGAAAGAGAGACGCAAGGAGAGATGTGGCACCAGACAGAGAAGAGGGGGGCAACGTGACGTCGTTCAACCTCCTCGACGCACCATGGCTGTCCGTCCAGGTCGTGGACCCGGGGGGACCCCACGCCACGGGTCCGGGCGGCACCGTCGAGGTCGGCCTGCGCGAACTGCTGCTGCACGCCGAGCGCTACCGCGACCTGGTGGTGGACATCCCCACCCAGAAGCCGGCCATCTTCCGGCAGGTGCTCCTGCCGATCCTCGTGGATGCTCTGGGGTACCCCGCCGACGTCGGCGACGGATTGGCCCTGTTACGGGCCGGGTCCCTGACTCCCGCCCACCGCGACCTCCTCACCGCCTACCTGGAGGAGCACCGGGCCCGCTTCGACCTCTTCGACCCGGACGATCCCTTCGGGCAGGTGGCCGGACTGCGCACCGCGAAGGGCGAGACCAAGGGGTCCGCCCTGCTGGTGGCCACCGCCGCCACGGGAAACAACGTGCCGCTGTTCGCCTCCCGGACCGAGGGCGACCCGCTCGAACTCACCCCCGCCCAGGCGGCGCGCTGGCTGCTGCACACCCACTGCTGGGACACCGCCGCCATCAAAACCGGCGCGGTGGGGGACCCCCGCGTCAAAGCGGGCAAGACAACCGGCAACCCCACCGGCCCCCTCGGGCAGCTGGGCGTGGTCATGCCCCTGGGCCGGACGCTGTTCGAAACGCTCGTGCTCAACATCCCCTTCGGCCGGGCACCCCTCTCCGACGATCGCCCCCAGTGGCGCCAGCGCCGGACCGAAGGACGCGTCGAGGACACCCTCTCCTGTGCCCTCCCGGCCTGGCAGGAACGGGCCTCCCGCGGCCCCCTGGACCTGTGGACCTGGCAGTCCCGCCGCGTACGGCTGATCCCCGAGGACACCCCGGCCGGTACCCGGGTGACCCGGGTCGTCGTCTCCGCCGGGGACCGGCTGGTCGCCACCCCCGACCACGAACCGCACACCGCCTGGAGACTGCCCCCGGCGCCGAAGCGACCGAGGACGGGAGCCGCGGCGAAGCGGCCCGTTCCCGCCGCACTGCCCCGCCGTCACCAGACCGGCAAGGCGGGCTGGCGAGGGCTGGAGGCGTTCCTCGCGGTGGAGCGTGAGCAACGCGACGCGCGGGGCGAGCGATCCGGCTTCCGTACCAGCGTCCTGCTGGATCAACTCGGCGGAGTGCGGGACCGACTGCCCGCCGACTATCCGCTGCGCGTGGAACTGACCGGGATCGCGTACGGCAACCAGTCCGCCGTGGTGGAGGACCTCTACGCCGACGCCATCCCGCTTCCGCTCGTCGCCCTCGATCCGGATGGCCCCCTGCGTACCTCACTGCTGGAGGCGACCGAACAGGCCGAACAACTCGCCTCGGCCCTCAACCACCTCTCCGGCGACCTGATGCGCGCGGCCGGCAGCGAACCCATCCCGTGGGACAAGGGCCAACGGCCCGGCGAAACCCTCCTGTACGCCCTGGACGCCCCGGCCCGTCTGCTGCTGCTCGATCTCCGCGCCGCCCCGGAGGACTTCGAGGCCACCGAGCGCGCGCTGGAGAAGTGGGAGCGCAACGCCGCCGCGCACACCTGGAAGGTCGCCGAGCAGACGCTCGCCACCACCGCCCCCGGGGTCTTCTCCGGACGCAGGGTGACCAGGGACAAGACCGAGCGCGTCTACCGCCTGGCCACGGCCGAGCAGAGCTTCCGCGCCCGCATGGCGGTCGTGCTGCCCCGCTGGACCGCCGCCCGCCGAGCCGCGGCCACCACCGCCTCCCCGGACGCCGAACTCCCCGACAGCGAAGGACGACCGAACCTGTGACCACAGACGCCACCAACATCGCGGGCGTCCCCGACGCCACAGACACCCCCCACGCCCTCACCCTGCCGTCCCCAGCGTCGGGAGCGGCCGACACCGCCGCACCAGCGGCCGGGGACACCACCGAGCAGACCGTCCGCTACTGGAACCGCTACGTCACCGCCGGTGGTACCTGGCGACGCCACTCCGCCGGCCGGCCGACGAGCCCTCCGGGCGAGGACCTGGCCACCATGCGGCTCGGTCTCGCCCAGTCCGTCGGCGAGGTCTTCTCCCTGTGGCCCTTCTACACGACGCCCTGCGACGGACGCATTCCCGCACTGCTGGAAGCCGAGCACGCCGCCCTCGCCCTCTACGGCTTGCACCAGCAGAGCCGCCGCGACCCCATGCACCGGCCCCGGGTCGGCCTCGGCACCGCCCTGGCCAACCTCCGGCACTCCGGACGATTCGGGGCCGAGGCACTCGACCGGCGAGTCGACGCCGCCGCCAACGCCACCTCCGTGGCTGCCCTGCGCCATCAACTGCGCGGGCTCGTCACCCAACTGCGCACCGGCGGGCAGCCCCTGGACTACGACATGCTCCTCGGCGATCTCCACGACTGGCGCCTGCCCGATCGGCGCCGCCGCGTGCGCCGCAGGTGGGGACTCGAGTACTACGCCGGCCGGCCCGAACCGCGCGGCTGACCCGTACCCCCTCGCGGCGGGGGCGCTTTCCCGCCGTTCCCGCCTTCATGACAGCTCAACGAAACCCCGTACCGGAGACCACCATGACCTCGCGCCAGTACATCGACGTGCACATCATCCAGACCGTCCCGCCGGCCAACCTCAACCGCGACGACCAGGGCAACCCCAAGGAAGCCCACTTCGGCGGCACCCGCCGTTCCCGGGTGTCCTCCCAGGCATGGAAGCGCGCCACCCGCCTGCACTTCACCGAACGCATCTCCCCGCAGGACCTCGGCACCCGCACCAAGCGCATCGCCGGCAAGCTCACCGAACGCATCGGCGACATCGCCCAGGTGGACACCGCCACCGCGGCCCGCCTCACCGGCGCCCTCCTCACCCCCCTGGGGATCACGGCGGGACGGAAGGAGGGAGACACCGCCTACCTCTTCTTCTACGGCCGGCGACAGCTCGACGCCGTGGCCGCCCTCGTCGGGGACCGGGCCACCGAACTCGCCGCCCTCGACGACGAGAAGCTGGCCGCCGAGATCAAGCAACTGCCGGTACGGGACACCTTCCGCACCGGACACCCCATCGACGTCGCGCTCTTCGGCCGGATGGTCGCCGACATCCCCGCCCTCAACGTCGACGCCGCCGTGCAGGTCGCCCACGCGCTGTCCACCCACACCACGGAGCTGGAGTTCGACTACTACACGGCCGTCGACGACGAGAACGAGAAGGAGGAGACCGGAGCCGGCATGATCGGCACCATCGGCTTCAACTCCGCCACGCTCTACCGCTACGCCACCGTCGGCATGCACCAACTCGTGGACAACCTCTCCGACGAGAAGAGCGCCGCCGACGCGGTCGTCCAGTTCCTGACCTCCTTCGCCCGCTCCATGCCCACCGGCTACCAGAACTCCTTCGCCCACCACACCCTTCCCCGCCTGGTCGCCGTCACGGTCCGCACCGATCAGCCGGTCAACCTCGTCTCCGCCTTCGAGGAACCGGTCACCCCCGCCACCGAGACCCGCGCCGGCATCGCCCCGGCCTCCATCCAGCGCCTGGCGCGCGAACAGCTCACCGCCGTCCGCGCCTGGGGCAACGCGCCCGCCTTCACCGCCCACTGCCACACCCTCGCCCCCGAGCACGGCGAGACCGTCGGCGCCCTGGAGGAAGCGTTCGGCACGCCCCGGTCCTTCGACGCGCTGCTGACCGACGTGCGCACCCACCTCACCGGTGGTGACGCCTGATGGCCACCACGCCTCCCCGGGCCGAGGCGGTACTCCTCCTGCGGCTCGCCGGCCCCCTCCAGGCGTGGGGTGACCGGAGCACCTTCAACCGGCGCGAGACCCGCCCCACACCCACCAAGTCAGGAGTCATCGGCCTGCTCGCCGCCGCGGCCGGCCGGGCCCGCCAGGACCCCGTCGATGACCTGTCCCACCTGGGGCTCGGCATCCGTGTGGACCAGCCGGGAAGCCTGCTGCGCGACTACCACACGGTGAGCGACTACCGGGGAACACCGTTGCCGCAGGCGGGCGTCTCGGCCAAGGGCATCCAGAAACCCACTTCGCCCGCCAAGCACACCCATGTGACCATCCGGTACTACCTGCAGGACGCGGTGTTCCTCGCCGCCGTAGCGGGCCCAGCGGAACTCCTCCACGGCCTGCAGCACGCGGTCCGCAACCCGGCGTTCCCGCTGGCCCTGGGACGCCGGTCGTGCCCGCCCACCCAGCCGCTCTGCCTGGGCATCCGGGACACCGACACGGAAACGGCACTGCGCGAGACACCGTGGCAGGTGTCCCGGCAGGCCCGGGAACGGTACGCCGCCCGGTGGCGCCGCGAGCACGGGGCGGCACGCTCCGCCGTGCCGGCGACCGTTCCCTGCCCGGTCACCCTCGACGACCCCGAGGGCCCCGACGTACTCAACGACGTTCCGCTCTCGTTCGACCCGCTGCGCCGCTCCTTCGCCGACCGCAGGGTGCGTCACGACTGGTTCTCCGTCCCCACCGGCTTCCCGGGCCGGCCCGGGTCCGGTACCCCTGACAGCCCGGAAGACGCCACCGGGCACGACCCCTTCGCGCTCCTCGGCTGGTGACACCATGACCTACCTCTCTCGCATCCGCGTCAACCCCCTGCGGGCCATGGGCCGCACCCTCCTGGCCAGCCCCCGCGCCACGCACGGTGCGGTGGCCGGCGGCATCCCGGGAGGCCCCGACTCCGAGCGGGTGCTGTGGCGACTCGACGCCGACAATCCCCACCGTCCTCATCTCTTCGTCCTCACCCGCTCCAAGCCGGACTGGACACACATCGTCGAGAGCGCCGGATGGCCCGACGCGGACGGCGAACACGCCGCGGTCCGCGATTACACCGCTCTCTTCGAACGCATCGCGCTCGGGCGCGAGTTCGCCTTCCGGTTGACCGCCAACCCGGTGCAGAACACGCTCAAGCCGCTCCGGGCCACCCCGGAGCAGCAGCGTCGGCTGGACGCCGCGGCGGCCTCGGAGCAGACCACGCGGCCGCGCGGATTCCGTATCGGCCACCGCACGGCGAACGCGCAGCTGCGATGGTTCCTCGAGCGGACCGAGCGGTGGGGCTTCACCGTTCCGCCGGCCCGGCACGTGCCGCCTGGTTCGGAGGAGGACATCGCGACGTCCCCGGAAACCGACGTACCGCGTGACCTGCGCATCACCGAACGGCGCCGCCACTCCTTCACGAAGAAGGAAGAACAGAGCGCCCGCGGCGGACCGCGTGTCACGCTCACCACCGCGACCTTCGAGGGCCGGCTGCGCGTCACCGACCCGGCGCTCTTCACCGACCGGCTGCTCAACGGCATCGGCCCGGCCAAGGCGTACGGCTGCGGACTGCTCACCCTGGCCCCGCTGCCCGAAGGGAGCCGCTGACGCCATGGGCGACATCTGGTGGAAGGCCGACCCCCACGACCTGCATCGCGTCGTGGACCGGGTCTCCAGCGTCTACATCGAACGCAGCCACCTCGACCGTGACGAGAACGCCGTCGTCATCGTCAACAAGAAACAGACGGTGCGCCTCCCGGCCGCGATGATCGCCGTCGTGCTCCTCGGCCCCGGCACCCGGGTGACCCACGGCGCGATACGGCTGCTCGCCGACTCGGGCACGGCCGTGTGCTGGGTCGGGGAACAGGGCGTACGCATGTACGCCGCCGGTCTTGGGCCGGCCAGGGGTGCCGGGCTGCTCCACCGGCAGGCCTGGCTCGTCACCCGGCCCAAGGAGCGCCTGTCGGTCGCCCGCGCCATGTACGGGATGCGCTTCCCCGGCGAGGACGTGTCGACCGCCACCATGCAACAACTGCGCGGACGTGAGGGGACCCGCATCCGCAGGCTGTACCGGGAACACGCCCGCCGGACCGGTGTGCCCTGGGACGGACGCGTCTACAAGGCCGGAGACGCGTTCGCGGCCGGTGACGACCTCAACCGCATGCTCTCCGCCGCCAACGCGGCCCTCTACGGGATCTGCCACGCCGTCATCGTGGGCATCGGGGCCAGCCCAGGCCTGGGCTTCGTGCACACCGGCTCGGCGATCTCCTTCGTCCTCGACATCGCCGACCTCTACAAGGCCGACTACACCATCCCGCTCGCCTTCGACCTGGCGGCAAAGGGGCTGAGAGAGGAACGGGACGCACGGCTCGGTCTCCGGGACAGCATCGCCGAGACCAAACTCCTGGGCCGCATCGTGACGGACATCAAGGCTCTGATCGCGGCAGACGGAGCGGACATCGACGCGCCGGCTGTCGGTGAACTGTGGGACGAACGCCTGGGCGCCGTGCCCTCCGGCGTCAACTGGGCGGACGGGAGCGGCGCGTTCCCGCGGGACGGCGACGCACCGCCGGACGCGGCTCCCCGCACGGCGGACATGGGCGACGAACACATCGCCGTCATCGGCCCCGAGTTCGACGAGCCGGCCGACCCTCCGGAGCCCCCACGATGACCGTTATTGTTCTCATCGCCGCCCCGGAGGGGCTGCGGGGCCACCTCACACGCTGGATGGTGGAAGTTGACGCAGGTGTCTTTGTCGGCAACCCGAGCAGTCGGGTGCGCGATCGCCTGTGGGAACTCCTCGCCACCCGGATCGGCGACGGCCAAGCGGTTCTCGTGGAGCGGGCCAACAACGAGCAGGGCTGGGCTGTCCGAACCGCCGGCCGGGACCGCTGGCGCCCGGTGGACTACGACGGCCTCATCCTCTCCGCCCGCAACCGCCGCTGACCCCACCCGATCCCAACCGAATGAAAACGACCCCTCCCCCCGATAAACCCTCAGCTCCAAAAGGGTAGGCCCCGCACACGCGGGGATGGTCCCTTCACGACCACCGGCTTGAGGCCCCGCCGCAGGTAGGCCCCGCACACGCGGGGATGGTCCCCGCCGTTGGGGCCGGCGGTGAGCGCCGTACGGGTAGGCCCCGCACACGCGGGGATGGTCCGAGGATTTCACCTCTCTTCGCGACATGGCCAAGGTAGGCCCCGCACACGCGGGGATGGTCCCCCCCGAATAGGGTCCGGAATCGGCAAACCCACGTAGGCCCCGCACACTCGGGGATGGTCCGACTTCGACACACGCGGCATGCCAGCGCATGACGTAGGCCCCGCACACGCGGGGATGGTCCTCGTGATCCATGGGGATTTCACGTGCCCGCGCTGTGGTCCCCGCACACGCGGGGACGGTCTGCCCACGCACGGGCCCGGCGCCCAATGACGCCGCGCCCCGTGTCCGAGCCCACGTGGTGGGTCGGACGAGGCGCGGGGCAGTCGGTGGTCAGATGTCGCGGAAGGTTTCGATCTGGGCGCCGACCGAGTTGAGGCGTTCGGCCAGGTCTTCGTAGCCGCGGTTGATCACGTACACGTTGCGCAGGACCGAGGTGCCCTCGGCCGCCATCATCGCCAGGAGGACGACCACGGCCGGGCGCAGGGCCGGTGGGCACATCATCTCGGCGGCGCGCCAGCGGGTGGTGCCCTCGACCAGGACCCGGTGCGGGTCCAGGAGTTGGAGGCGGCCGCCGAGGCGGTTGAGGTCGGTGAGGTAGATGGCGCGGTTGTCGTAGACCCAGTCGTGGATGAGGGTCGAGCCGTGCGCCGAGGCCGCGATGGCCGCGAAGAACGGGACGTTGTCGATGTTCAGGCCGGGGAACGGCATCGGGTGGATCTTGTCGATGGGCGCCTCCAGCTTGGAGGGCCGTACGGTCAGATCGGCGAGCCGGGTGCGGCCGTTGTCGGCCGGGTACTCGGCGGACAGGTCGTGGTTGAGGCCCATGCCCTCCAGGACCGCCAGTTCGACCTCCAGGAACTCCACCGGCACCCGCCGGATGGTCAGTTCCGATTCGGTGATGACGGCGGCGGCGATCAGGCTCATGGCCTCGACCGGGTCCTCGGAGGGGGAGTAGTCGACGTCGCGGTCGATGTCGGGTACGCCGTGCACGGTGAGGGTGGTGGTGCCCACGCCCTCGACGCGGACGCCCAGTTCCTCCAGGAAGAAGCACAGGTCCTGGACCATGTAGTTGGAGGAGGCGTTGCGGATGACCGTGACGCCGTCGCGCCGGGCGGCGGCCAGGACGGCGTTCTCGGTGGCGGTGTCGCCGCGCTCGGTCAGGACGATCGGGCGCTCGGGGTTGATCTGCCGGTTGACCGTGGCGTGGTACATGCCCTCGGTGGCGGTGATCTCGAGGCCGAAGCGGCGCAGCGCGGTCATGTGCGGCTCGATGGTGCGGGTGCCCAGGTCGCAGCCGCCCGCGTAGGGGAGCTTGAAGTGGGTCTCGCGGTGCAGCAGGGGCCCGAGGAACATGATGATGCTGCGGGTGCGGCGGGCCGCGTCCGCGTCCATGCCGTTCAGGTCGAGCTGGGCCGGGGGCTGGATCTCCAGGTCGGCGCCGCCGTTGATCCAGCGGGTGCGGACGCCGATGGAGTTGAGGACCTCCAGGATGCGGAAGACCTCTTCGATCCTGGCGACCCGTCGCAGTACGGTGCGGCCGGAGTTGAGCAGCGAGGCGCACAGCAGTGCGACGCACGCGTTCTTGCTCGTTTTGACGTCGATGCTCCCGGAGAGCCGGCGTCCGCCCACCACTCGCAGATGCATCGGCCCGGCGTAGCCGAGGGAGACGATCTCGCTGTCGAGGGCTTCCCCGATGCGCGCGATCATCTCAAGGCTGATGTTCTGGTTCCCTCGCTCGATCCGGTTAACGGCGCTCTGCGAAGTGCCGAGCGCGTCCGCGAGTTGCAGTTGCGTCCAGCCACGATGTTGGCGGGCGTCCCGGATGAGCTGCCCGATCCGGGCGAGGTAGTCATCGGTCATGTGAGCGACCCTATCTCAGATATGAGATGAGGCATCCGGGCGGGGGCCATTCGGGTGAGGGGCCCGCCATGGCCCGGCGAAACGCCGGTCCGTGCCCGGATCGGGGGGCCGGGGGTCGTTCAGATAGTTAGGTGAGGCTAACCTTCGTTTCACTGTCCGGCCGATCGTGGGAGATCATCGATGGCGCGCATCCCGACGTTCTTCGCCGACTACGCGGAACGGCGGGGCTTCGTCACCCGGGTGGACGGGGTCGAGCCGGCCGGTGAGGGGCCGCGGGCCGTGCAGCCCGGGCCCTGCGACGTCACCGCCTTCCGGATCGCCGCCCGCGACTTCCGGCACGGCACCCCCGAGGCGCTGGATCCCGCCGCGGGCCGCGCCACCGTCCTCTTCCGCCGCCACGGGCGGGCGGACGCCCCCGGCCTGGCCATGGTGGAGGCGATTGACGTGGTGTCCCGGCTCGCCCCCGGCGCCGTGTACCTCGCCGGGCGCGGCCAGTCCGTCCAGGTCCAGCGCGACCTGCTGCGCACCGTCCACGGGCTGGACCGCCGCAGCATCCGCACCCAGCCGTACTGGGCTACGGGGAGGACGGGCCTGTAGCGCGCCGACCCTCACGCCCCCTTCTCCGCAGCCTTCAGGCGGCCCCGACCGGGCCGTCTCTTCGGCGTGTCCGCACCCGGGACCGCTCAACACGGGCCCCTCAACGTGTGGGCCCAGGCCCGATGTACTAGAGTTATCTCGACATCGAGATATCTAGTAGGGTCCCTGAAGGAGAAAGTCGTGTCGGCCAACACCTTCGACGCCCGCGCCACGCTGCGAGTGGGCGACGAGTCGTATGAGATCTTCCGGCTGGACAAGGTGGAGGGCGCCGCCCGCCTCCCGTACAGCCTCAAGGTGCTCCTGGAGAACCTGCTCCGCACCGAGGACGGGGCGAACATCACCGCCGAGCACATCACCGCGCTCGGTTCCTGGGACCCGAACGCCCAGCCCAGCCAGGAGATCCAGTTCACCCCCGCCCGGGTGATCATGCAGGACTTCACCGGCGTGCCCTGTGTGGTGGACCTCGCCACCATGCGCGAGGCGGTCCGCGAGCTGGGCGGCGACCCGGCCCGGATCAACCCGCTGGCTCCCGCCGAGCTGGTCATCGACCACTCGGTCATCGCCGACAAGTTCGGCACCCCCGACGCCTTCCAGCAGAACGTGGAACTGGAGTACGGCCGCAACCGCGAGCGCTACCAGTTCCTGCGCTGGGGCCAGACCGCCTTCGACGAGTTCAAGGTCGTCCCGCCCGGCACCGGCATCGTGCACCAGGTCAACATCGAGCACCTGGCCCGCACCGTCATGGTCCGCAACGGCCAGGCGTACCCCGACACCCTGGTCGGCACCGACTCGCACACCACCATGGTCAACGGCCTGGGCGTGCTGGGCTGGGGCGTCGGCGGCATCGAGGCCGAGGCGGCCATGCTCGGCCAGCCGGTCTCCATGCTGATCCCGCGCGTGGTCGGCTTCAAGCTCACCGGCGCGCTGCCCACCGGCACCACCGCCACCGACCTGGTGCTCACCATCACCGAGATGCTGCGCAAGCACGGTGTGGTCGGCAAGTTCGTCGAGTTCTACGGCGAGGGCGTCTCCTCCATCCCGCTGGCCAACCGCGCCACCATCGGCAACATGTCGCCGGAGTTCGGCTCCACCGCGGCGATCTTCCCGATCGACGAGGAGACCATCAGCTACCTGCGGCTCACCGGCCGCGACGCCCAGCAGCTGGCGCTCGTCGAGGCGTACGCCAAGGAGCAGGGCCTGTGGCTGGACACCGACAATGAGCCGGTCTTCTCCGAGTACCTGGAGCTGGACCTGGCCACGGTCGTCCCCTCGATCGCCGGCCCCAAGCGCCCCCAGGACCGCATCGCGCTGGCCGACGCCAAGCAGAAGTTCGGCGCGGACGTGCGCAACTACGTCTCGGCCGCCGACATCGACGAGGCGGGCAAGGAGTCCTTCCCGGCCTCCGACGCCCCCGCCGTCTCCAACGGCGTGCCCTCCAAGCCGGTCACCGTGACCACCGCCGACGGTTCGACCTTCGAACTGGACCACGGCGCCGTCACGGTCGCCGCCATCACCTCCTGCACCAACACCTCCAACCCGTCCGTCATGGTCGGCGCGGCGCTGCTGGCCAAGAAGGCGGTCGAGCGCGGCCTCACCCGCAAGCCCTGGGTCAAGACCACCCTGGCGCCCGGGTCCAAGGTCGTCATGGACTACTACGACCGGGCCGGCCTCACCCCGTACCTGGACAAGCTCGGCTTCAACCTGGTCGGGTACGGCTGCACCACCTGCATCGGCAACTCGGGCCCGCTGCCCGAGGAAATCTCGCAGGCCGTCAACGACAACGACCTCGCCGTCGTCTCGGTGCTCTCCGGCAACCGCAACTTCGAGGGCCGGATCAACCCCGACGTCAAGATGAACTACCTGGCCTCCCCGCCGCTGGTGGTCGCCTACGCGCTGGCCGGCTCGATGAAGATCGACATCACCACCGAGCCGCTGGGCACCGACTCCGAGGGCAAGCCGGTCTACCTGGCCGACATCTGGCCCACGGAGAAGGAGATCGAGGACGTCGTGGCGTCCGCGATCGGCCAGGAGATGTTCGGCCAGAGCTACGCCGACGTCTTCGCCGGCGACGCCCAGTGGAACTCCCTGTCGATCCCCACCGGTTCCACCTTCGAGTGGGACCCGGAGTCCACCTACGTCCGCAAGCCCCCGTACTTCGAGGGCCTGACGATGGACCCGACCCCGGTCTCCGACATCACCGGTGCCCGGGTCCTGGCCAAGCTGGGCGACTCGGTCACCACCGACCACATCTCGCCGGCCGGCGCCATCAAGGCCGACACCCCGGCGGGCAAGTACCTCACGGAGCACGGCGTGACCCGCCGTGACTTCAACTCCTACGGCTCGCGCCGCGGCAACCACGAGGTGATGATCCGCGGCACCTTCGCCAACATCCGGCTGCGCAACCAGATCGCGCCGGGCACCGAGGGCGGCTACACCCGCGACTTCACCCAGGCGGACGGGCCGGTCTCCTTCATCTACGACGCCTCCCAGAACTACCAGGCCGCCGGCGTCCCGCTGGCCATCCTGGCCGGCAAGGAGTACGGTTCCGGCTCCTCCCGCGACTGGGCCGCCAAGGGCACCGCGCTGCTGGGCGTGCGCGCCGTCATCGCCGAGTCCTACGAGCGCATCCACCGCTCGAACCTCATCGGCATGGGCGTCCTCCCGCTCCAGTTCCCGGCCGGCGCCAGCGCCGAGTCGCTGGGGCTGACCGGTGAGGAGACCTTCTCCTTCACCGGTGTCACCGAGCTGAACGAGGGCCGCGTCCCGGCGACCGTCAAGGTCACCACGGACACCGGCGTGGAGTTCGACGCCACCGTCCGGATCGACACCCCCGGCGAGGCGGACTACTACCGCAATGGCGGGATCATGCAGTACGTGCTGAGGTCGCTGCTGCGCAAGTGACCCACGAGGGCCACGCGTCGACGGGCCGTCCTTCCCCCCGATCGGGGGAAGGACGGCCCTTTCGCGTGTATCCCGCAGATCTCAACTCGGAAAAGCCTTCCCACAAGCACCGTTGGCGACCTTCCCCGGCCGCGGCGAGTGGACTATACCTGTCGGCACCCGGGCGGGGCCCGCCGCCCGAGTTCCGTATGAAGGCGAGGACTTGAGCCATGACGTCACGTCCGCACAGTCCGCACACCCCCCACCCCCGGTACGTCGGCCGCCGCACCCTGCTGACCCGTACCGCGGCCGCCTCCCTGTTCGGCATCCCCGCGCTCGGCGCCCTGACCTCCTGCGCCAGCGGCGGCAGCGGCAGCGGCGGCAACACGAACGTGGAACGCGTCGACCCCACCGCCGACAACCCGCTGGGCGCCCACCCCGACGGGGAGATCGAGGTCGTCATCTTCGACGGCGGCTTCGGCGACCAGTACGCCATCGACGCCGAGAAGCTCTACGAGGAGCGCTTCGGCACCGTCACCCACGTCAAGACCCAGGAGATCCAGTCCCGGATCCAGCCGCGCATGGTCAAGGGCGATCCGCCGGACGTCATCGACAACTCCGGCGCCGAGGCCATGGACATCGCCGCGCTCATCCGCAACGACCAGGTGCACGACCTCACCGAACTCCTGGACGCCCCCTCGCTGGACGACCCGTCCGTCACCGTCCGCGACACCCTGCAGCCCGGCACCGTGGAGATGGGCCAGTTCGGCACCCAGGCCGTCTACCGCATCAACTACGCGTACCACGTATACGGCCAGTGGTACTCCCGCACCGCCCTGGACCGCCTGGACGCCGAGTACCCGCGCACCTGGGACGAAATGATCGCGGTCTGCGAGAAGGCCAAGCGCGCCGGCATGGCCGGCTGGACGTACGCCGGGCAGTACCCGTACTACTTCAACTTCACGCTGTACCCGTTCATCGCCAAGATCGGCGGCGCCGACGTACTGCGCGCCATCGACAACCTGGAGCCCAACGCCTGGCGCCACGAGGCGGTCCGCGCCGCCTTCGAGGCGTACCACGAACTGACCGCGCGCGGTTTCGTGCTGGAGGGCAGCCCGGGGCTCAGCCACGAGGAGTCCCAGGACGAGTGGTGCGCCGGGCGCGCCCTGTTCATCCCCAACGGCTCCTGGGTGGAGAACGAGGCCGCCAAGAACACCCCGGCCGACTTCGACATGGCAGTCGGCCCGCCCACCTCGCTGGACGCCTCCGACGCCATGCCCTTCGAGACCATCTGGGCCTCCCCGGGCGAGCCCTTCTTCGTCCCCGCCGACGCCGCCAACGTCGCCGGGGGCATGGAGTTCCTGCGCATCATGCTGGGCCGCGAGTCCGCCCGGAACTTCACCCAGCTGGTGTCCTCCCTCACCTGCGTCCGCGACTCGGTCGACGGCCTGGACCTGCCGCCCGGCCTCACCTCCGCCAACGACACCCTGGCCGCCGCCGGCGACCACCTCGTCACCCCGCGGATGCCCGACTGGTACCGGCAGCTCAACAACGAGGAGATCGGCGGCGCCATCGCCGCCATGATGGCCGGCGACATCGACCCCGACGAGGCGATCACCCGCTGCCAGCGCGCGGCGGACGCCGCCGCCGCGGACGACTCCCTCGTCAAGTTCGAGCACATCTGATGGGGTGGGGGGACCGGCTGCTGCTGGGGGCGGCGCTCTTCCTGCCGCCCCGCCTGACCCCGCGGCGGATACGCGGCAGCCGGCACTACCGCACCATCGACCAGTACCGCTTCATCGGCTGGTTCCTGGCCGCCCCGGTGCTGGTGTTCGCGGTCTTCGTGGTCTCGCCGTTCGCCCAGGCGTTCTTCTACTCGATGACCGACTGGACCGGCTACAGCGCCGAGTTCACCTTCACCGGCACCGAGAACTACGAACGGCTGTGGAACGACGCCAAGTTCTGGGACGCGCTGCGCAACAGCCTGCTGCTGCTCGTGCTCGCCCCGCTGATCACCCTGTCGCTGGGCCTGTTCTTCGCCTTCATGCTCAACGCGGGCGGACGCAGGCGCGGCGGGCAGGCCATCGCCGGGGTGTCCGGCACCCGCCTGTACAAGATCTTCTACTTCTTCCCGCAGGTGCTGTCCATCGCGATCATCGCCGTGATCTGGTCCCGGATCTACTCGCCGCGCAGCGGCATCCTCAACGAGGGGCTGCGCACGGTCGGTCTGGACTCGCTGCGGCAGAGCGACTGGCTCGGCGGCAGATTCGCGGTGTACTGCGTTCTGGCCGTGCTGTGCTGGGCCTTCGTCGGCTTCTACGTGGTGCTGTTCTCCGCCGCGATGAGCTCCATCCCGCACGAGATCTACGAGGCGTCGCTGCTGGACGGGGCGACCCGGCCGGTGACGTTCTTCCGCATCACCCTGCCGCTGACCTGGGGCACCGTGCGCACCGGCTGGATCTACATGGGCATCCAGGCCCTGGACGCCTTCGCGCTGGTCTCCATCATGGTCCCCGAACACGGCATGGACGTGCTGCCCAGCTACCTGTACGACAAGGCGTTCCGGGACGGCCAGGCCGGCTACGCCACCGCCGTCGGGGTCGTGCTGTTCGCCGTCACCCTGCTGTTCGCCGGCCTCATGATGCGCCTGGCGCGGAGGGAGCGGATCGAACTGTGAAGGAGCCTCAGAGCATGAGCCGAACCCGCGGCGACACCCGCCGCGCCGAGGGCGGGGCGCTCAATGTCTTCGCCCACTCCTTCCTGGTGCTGTGGACCCTGCTGGCGGCCGGCCCGCTCATCTGGGTGCTGCTGGCGGCCTTCCGCCCGCACGTGGACATCGTCTCCGACCCCTTCGGGTGGCCCACCGCGCTGCACTGGGAGAATTTCACCAACGCCTGGACCACCGCCAACATCGGCCGCTACACCCTCAATTCGCTGATCATCCTCTCCGGTTCGCTCACCGGCACCATGCTGCTGGGTGCGATGGCCGCCTATGTGATCGCCCGCTACGACTTCCGCGGCAACCGGGCGGTGCATCTGCTGTTCACCGGCGGCCTGATGTTCCCCGTCTTTCTCGCCCTGGTGCCGCTGTTCTTCGTCCTCGACAATTTCGGACTGCTGAACACGCGGCAGGGCCTGATTCTGGTCTATATCGCCTATTCCCTCCCGTTCACCGTCTTCTTTCTGGTGTCGTTCTTCCGCACCCTGCCCGGCGCCGTCCAGGAGGCCGCCCTGCTGGACGGTGCCTCCCACACGCGGATCTTCTTCCAGATCATGATGCCGATGGCCAGACCGGGGCTGATCAGCATCGGGATCTTCAACTTCCTCGGGCAGTGGAACCAGTTCGTGCTGCCCAAGGTGCTCAACATCGGCTCCCCGGAGGACGCGGTGCTCCCGCAGGGCCTGGCAGCCCTGATGGTGCAACAGCAGTACGAGGGCGACTGGGGAGCCCTGTACGCGGGCGTCTCGATGGCGATGCTGCCGGTCCTGGTGGTCTATGTGACCTTCCAGCGGCAGGTGCAGTCCGGCCTTACCGCCGGAGCCGTGCGGTAACCGGCCGCTTCCCCTCCGGCCCCGCATGCGGTCAAATAGTGTACGCGGGCGGTGAGACAAGGGGAGCGTGAGCCGTGCAGACTCCGGGGTCGCAGTCGTCACTGCACCGTGCCAACCTGGAACGGGTGGTGCGCGCGGTGCGTACCGCCGGAGCCCTGACCCAGGCGGACATCGCCCGGACCACGGGGCTGTCGGCGGCCACCGTGTCCAACATCGTGCGGGAACTGAAGGACGGCGGGCACGTCGAGGTGCGCACCACCTCGGCGGGCGGCCGCCGGGCCCGCAGCGTCTCGCTGGCCGCCGACGCCGGCATCGTGGTGGGCATCGACTTCGGCCACTCGCATCTGCGGGTGGCCGTGGGCAACCTCTCCCACCAGGTGCTCGCCGAGGAGGCCGAGCCCTTCGACGTGGACGCCTCCGCCGCAGAGGGGTTCGACCGGGCCGAGAAGCTGGTGGCCCGGCTGCTGGGCACCGCCGGGGTGGACCGGGCCAAGATCCTCGGGATGGGCCTGGGCGTGCCCGGGCCCATCGACGTGGCGACCGGCATCCTGGGCTCCACCGCCATCCTGCCGGGCTGGCGCGGCACCAACCCGCGCGAGGAACTCGCCGCCAGGACCGGCGTACCGGTCCATGTCGACAACGACGCCAACCTCGGCGCGCTCGGCGAACTCGTGTGGGGCTCCGGGCGCGGCTGCGACGACCTCGCCTACATCAAGGTGGCCTCCGGGGTCGGCGCCGGCCTGGTCATGGACGGCCGCATCTACCGGGGCCCCGGCGGCACCGCCGGGGAGATAGGCCACATCACGCTGGACGAATCGGGCCCGGTGTGCCGCTGCGGCAACCGCGGCTGCCTGGAGACCTTCACCGCCGCCCGCCACGTCCTGCCGCTGCTGCACGCCAGCCACGGCCCCGATCTGACGATGCGCCGGGTGGTGCAGCTGGCCCGCGAGGGGGATCCGGGCTGCCGCCGGGTGGTCGCCGACATCGGCCGCCACATCGGCTCGGGCGTCGCCCATCTGTGCAACCTCCTCAACCCCTCGCGCGTCGTGCTCGGCGGCGATCTGGCCGAGGCGGGCGAGGTCGCGCTCACCCCGATCCGCGATTCGGTCAGCCGCTACTCGATCCCCTCCGCCGCCCGTAACCTCACTCTCGTCCCCGGTGCGCTCGGCGGGCGCGCGGAAGTCCTCGGCGCGCTGGCCCTGGCGCTGAGCGAAGTGGGCGACGCGGCATGGGTGGACCGCTGAGAAAGCGGTCCGGAAAACCACAGAAAGAGGCCGGAAAATCGCCCGAACGGGCAATCCGCGTTCACCTCTTGAAAGCACGCCCGCAGGCTGGACGGCGAATCCGTATCGTTTTGCGAGATGCCTGTTTTAAGTATTGACGGCGGCGAATTCGCGGAGTTATCTCTGTCGCCGACACCGGCCGCACCGTGGCAGCCGGGACAGGAGGCGAGAACATCATGCGTATGCAGTTGCGCCCGATAGCCGTGGGCATCGTGTCCCTCGGTCTTGCGGCGGCCCTGACCGCCTGCGGCGAAGCGGGCGGCGGCGGTGGCTCAAGCGACGGCGACGGCAAGGGCGGCGGGGAGGGCAAGGAGTCCGGCACCATCGGACTGCTGCTGCCGGAGAACTCCACCACCCGCTACGAGTCCTTCGACCGGCCGTCCATCGAGGGCAAGATCGCCGAGCTGTGTCCGGACTGCAAGGTCCAGTACAACAACGCCAACGAGGACACCGCGCTCCAGAAGCAGCAGTTCGACGCGATGCTCACCCAGGGCGTCGACGTGATCATCCTGGACGCGGTGGACTCCGCGAGCACCGCCTCGTGGGTGGAGGAGGCCGCCGCCCAGGACGTTCCCGTGGTGGCCTACGACCGGCTCGCCGAGGGCGACGTGGCCGCCTATGTCTCCTACGACAACTTCGAGGTCGGCCGCCTCCAGGGCCAGGCGCTGATCGAGGCGCTGGGCGACGACGCCGAGGGCGCCGGCGTGGTGATGATCAACGGCTCGCCCACCGACCCCAACGCCGCCATGTTCAAGGCGGGCGCCCACGAGGTCCTGCACGGGGTCGTGGACATCGTCTACGAGTCGGACGTGGACGGCTGGGACGCCGCCCTGGCGAACGAGGACGTGACCGGCGCCGTGGAGTCCCTGGGCGGCGACGCCATCGACGCGGTGTACTCCGCCAACGACGGCATGGCGGCCGGCATCATCACCGCCCTGCACGCCGCCAACCTGCACGACGTCGTGGTCGGCGGCCAGGACGCCGAACTGGCGGGCCTCCAGCGGATCATCGCCGGTGAGCAGACCTTCACCATCTACAAGGCGCTCGTCCCGCAGGGTGAGCTGACCGCCGAGGTGGCGGTCCGGGTGCTGCGCGGCGAGGACTTCTCCGACCTCACTCCGGACGCCATCGACTCGCCCACCACCGAGGGCGTTCCCAGCGCGCTGCTGACCCCGGTCACCGTCACCGTCGAGAACATCAACGACACGGTCATCGCGGACGGGTTCTACGCCGCCGAGTCGATCTGCACCGGGGACTACGCCGACGCCTGCGCCGCCGCCGGCATCGGCTGACCGTTCCCGCCCCACCCCCACCCCCGGGGCCGGGCCGCACCCGCGCCCGGCCCCATCACCAAGGAGAACGACCCTCACATGACCGCCGCCCCCGTACTGGAGTTGCGCGGTGTCTCCAAGCGGTTCGGCGCCGTACAGGCGCTCACCGATGTCGAACTGGAGATACGCCCCGGCGAGGTGACCGCCCTGGTGGGCGACAACGGTGCCGGAAAGTCCACGCTCGTCAAGACCATCGCCGGGGTGCACCCCATCGACTCCGGTGCCATCCACTTCCGCGGCCAGCCGGTGCGGATCGCCCGGCCGCACGACGCCCAGGAACTCGGCATCGCCACCGTCTACCAGGACCTGGCGCTGTGCGACAACCTCGATGTGGTCGCCAACCTCTTCCTGGGCCGCGAGATCCGCCGCCACGGGACGCTCGACCACGTCACCATGGAGCAGCGCTCCCGCGAACTGCTGGACACCCTCTCCATCCGCATCCCCTCGGTACGGATCCCGGTCGCCTCCCTCTCGGGTGGCCAGCGGCAGGTGGTCGCCATCGCCCGGGCCCTGATCGGTTCGCCCGAGGTGGTCATCCTGGACGAGCCCACCGCCGCCCTCGGCGTCGAACAGACCGCGCAGGTCCTGGATCTGGTGGAGCGGCTGCGCGAACGCGGCCTCGCCGTCATCCTCATCAGCCACAACATGGCCGATGTCCAGGCCGTCGCCGACCGGGTGGCGGTGCTGCGCCTGGGCCGCAACAACGGGGTCTTCCCGGTGTCCGGCACCTCGCACGAGACGATCATCGCCGCCATCACCGGCGCCGCCGACAACGCGGTCAGCCGCCGCCGCGACCGCCTCGCCACGCCCGAGCCGGATGAGCGGCCGCAGGAGGAACAGTCATGACCGAGCCCGCCCCCGACCCCCGGCTGCTGGTGCGCGAACGCGGCCTGGCCGGCTACCTCACCGACTTCCGCCGCCGCATCAGCGGCGGCGAACTCGGCTCGCTGCCCGTCGTCGTCGGCCTCGTCATCATCGCCGTCGTCTTCGAGATCCAGACCGGCACCTTCCTCACCCCCGGCAACCTCAGCAACATCTCCGTCTACATCGCCGGCCCCGGCATCATGGCGGTCGGCATCGTGCTGGTGCTGCTGCTGGGTGAGATCGATCTGTCCATCGGCTCCATGGCCGGCCTGTCCGCCGCCCTGTGGGCCGTCCTGTCCGTCACCCACGGCGTGAACGACCTGCTCGCCATCGCCCTGGCCATCGCGGCCGGTGCCGCCGTCGGCACCCTCCACGGCTTCTTCTTCGCCAAGATCGGCGTCCCCGCGTTCGTCGTCACCCTCGCCGGCTTCCTCGGCTGGAGCGGCCTGCAGATCTGGGTGATGGGCAACGAGGGCACCATCAACATCCCGCGCGACTCCCTGGTGCGCGACTTCACCACCCACTACTTCTCGGACATCGCCTTCGCGTACGGGCTCGCCGCGCTCATAACCGCCGGCTACGTCCTGGCCCTGCTGCGCACCGAACGCCGCCGTGAGCGCGCCGCCCTGGCCACCCGCCCGGTCGCCGAGATCGTGCTGCGCGGCGCTCTGGTGGCGCTGGCCTCCTTCACCGTCGCGTACACCCTCAACCAGCACCGCGGCCTGCCGCTGGCCCTGGTGATCTTCCTGGGCATCCTGTTCGCCGGCCACTTCGTGCTGCGGCACACCACCTATGGCCGGCAGATCTACGCGGTCGGCGGCAACGCCGAGGCCGCCCGCCGGGCCGGCATCAACGTCGTCCGGGTCCGGATGACCGTCTTCACCATCGCCAGCTCGCTGGCCGCTCTCGGCGGTTTGTTCTGGGCGGCGCAGGCCGGCGGTGCGTCCAAGTCCCTGGGCTCGGGCAACCTCCTGATGAACGTCATCGCCGCCGCCGTCATCGGCGGCACCAGCCTCTTCGGAGGTCGCGGCTGGGTGTGGTCGGCCCTGCTGGGCACCCTGGTGATCCAGTCCATCACCACCGGACTGAACCTGCTGGGCATGGCCGCGGAGATCCAGTACATGATCACCGGCGCGGTGCTGCTGCTGGCGGTCGTGCTCGACTCCGTGTCCCGGCGCACCCAGCGCACCGCGGGGCGCACCTGACGCCGTAAGGTGAGCGGATCATCACCGGGCTCTGCGCGGTCGGTACGCCCCATGGACGATCAGCCCCGGGGCCCGGTGACGTATCTCGCATACTGAGACCCCTGCCTGCGGGCAGGGGACCATAAACTGCTTGACGTACCGGCATCAGGCCGAACCGTCGAACGCTCGACAGCTAGGAGGAACGGTGGCGCTGCTGACCCGTCTGACGGGACCGCGCGATCTGGACGGGCTCACTCCCGAGCAGCTGGACCAGCTGGCTCAGGAGATCCGCACCTTCCTCATCGAGTCCGTCGCCAGAACCGGCGGTCACCTCGGCCCCAACCTGGGCGTCGTGGAACTCACCATCGCGCTGCACCGGGTCTTCGACTCGCCGGCGGACTCGATCCTGTTCGACACGGGGCACCAGTCCTACGTGCACAAACTGCTCACCGGCCGCCAGGACTTCTCCAGGCTGCGCGCCAAGGGCGGCCTGTCGGGCTACCCCTCGCGCGAGGAATCCCCGCACGACATCATCGAGAACAGCCACGCCTCCACGGTGCTGGGCTGGGCGGACGGCCTGGCCAAGGCCAACGAGCTGCGCGGCCGCGACCAGCACGTGGTGGCCGTCACCGGCGACGGGGCGCTCACCGGCGGCATGGCCTGGGAGGCGCTGAACAACATCGCCTCCGCCCAGGACCGCCCGCTGGTCATCGTCGTCAACGACAACGAACGCTCGTACTCCCCGACCATCGGCGGCCTCGCCAACCACCTCGCCACGCTGCGCACCACCGAGGGCTACGAGCGTTTCCTGGCCCGTGGCAAGGAGATGCTCAACCGCACCCCGGTGGTCGGCAAGCCGCTGTACGACACGCTGCACGGCGCCAAGAAGGGCCTCAAGGACGTCATCGCCCCGCAGGGCATGTTCGAGGACCTCGGCCTGAAGTACGTCGGCCCCATCGACGGCCACGACATCGCCGCGCTGGAATCGGCCCTCAAGAGCGCCAAGCGGTTCGGCGGCCCGGTGATCGTGCACTGCATCACCGAGAAGGGCCGCGGCTACCAGCCCGCCCGTGACGACGAGGCCGACCAGTTCCACGCGGTGGGCGTCATCCACCCCGACACCGGCCTGCCGGTGGCCGCCCCCGGCGCCGACTGGACCTCCGTCTTCGGCGAGGAGATCGTCAAGCTCGGCCGCGAGCGCGAGGACATCGTGGCCATCACCGCCGCGATGCTGCGCCCCGTCGGCCTCCAGGCGTTCGCCGAGGAGTTCCCGGACCGGGTCTTCGACGTCGGCATCGCCGAGCAGCACGCCGCGGTCTCCGCCGCCGGCCTGGCCACCGGCGGACTGCACCCGGTGTTCGCCGTGTACGCGACCTTCTTGAACCGCGCCTTCGACCAGCTGCTGATGGACGTGGCGCTGCACAAGCTCGGGGTCACCTTCGTGCTGGACCGCGCCGGGGTCACCGGCACCGACGGCGGTTCGCACAACGGCATGTGGGACATGTCGATCCTCCAGGTGGTGCCCGGGCTGCGGATCGCGGCCCCGCGCGACGCCGAGGAGGTGCGCCGCCAGCTGCGCGAGGCGGTGCAGGTCTCCGACGCGCCCACCGTGGTCCGTTACTCCAAGGGCTCGGTCGGCAAGAACGTGCCCGCCGTGGGCACCGTCGGCGGCATGGACGTGCTGCGGCACGCGGGCACCGACCGCCCCGATGTGCTGCTGGTGTCCATCGGCGCGCTGGCCCCGGTCGCCCTGGAGGCGGCGGCACTGCTGGAGCAGCAGGGCATCACCTCCACCGTGGTCGACCCGCGCTGGGTCAAGCCGGTGGACGCGGCGCTGCCCGGCCTGGCGGCCGAGCACCGGGTGGTCGTCACGGTCGAGGACAACAGCCGCTCGGCGGGTGTCGGTTCGGCGATCGCGCAGGCGCTGCGCGACGCCGACGTGGACATCCCGCTGCGCGACTTCGGCATCCCCGAGCGTTTCCTGGACCACGCCTCGCGCAAGGAGATCCTGGCCGAGATCGGGCTGACCGGGCCGGACATCGCCCGGCAGGTCACCGGCCTGGTGGCGCGCGTGGACGGCCGTTACGACCCGGCCGGGGCCGGGGCCTGAGCTGTTCGGGAGGCTCGCGGTCGTCCCTGGCCGGACTGCCCACCGCGAGCCTCCCGCCCCCCGTCGCGGGTGATCCGGTTCAGCCGTTCTGCAGGGCCGCCGGGTCCATCCACATGACCTCCCACAGGTGACCGTCGGGGTCCTGGAAGCTGCGCCCGTACATCGGGCCCTCCTCCATCGGGTCCTTCGAGTGCTTCCCGCCGGCCGCCAGTGCCCGGTCGGCCAGGTCGTCCACGCCCTGCCGGGTGTCGGCCGACAGTGCGGTGATCACCGCCGCGGTCCGCTCGGTGTCCGCGAGTTCCTTGTCGGTGAACTTCGCGAAGAACGGCTTGACCAGCAGCATCACGTAGATGCTGTTCTCCTCGATCACGAAGCAGGCGGCGTTCTCGTCCGAGAACTGCTCGTTCTGGGTGAAGCCGAGCCGGCTGTAGAACTCCTTGGAGCGGTCGAGATCCTGGACCGGGAGATTGACGAAGATGTTCGTGTTGGCCATGGCCGTTGCCTCCTGAATCGTACGGTCGCGGTGCCGCGGTGCGGCCCCCTCGTGAGTACAGACCCGGGCGGAGCGCGGAACTCATCGCCGCGCGGCGGGGGAATGCCGGCCGCCCTCCCGGGACCGGCCGGAACTCCGTACGACGGGGCAGCCCACGTCGGTGCCCGGGTCCGTCTCCCGGGCCTGACAGGCCGGTCGGCCCGCCCGCCCCGCGCGGTTCGGCCCGGGGCCACGGCGCGGGCGGTGCCCGCGAGGACCAGCACCCCGGCCACCGGCGGCGGGTACCCCGCAGCCGGTCCCGCAACCACCGCTCCGCCCCGCTCGGGCCCGCGTCACCCTCCGCCGACGTTCGCCCGGACGGCTCCACCGACACGGGGCGCCGGGGTCACGGCGCCTGTCCTGCGGCGTCCTCCTCCACCGGGGTCCCCGTGCGCAGCGCCTCCCACACGCTGTCGGCCGCCGCGCCGGGGGCGGGCAGGGCGACGGTCCGCAGCTCGCCGGTGTTCGCCCCGCTCAGCCGCTGGGCGAAGTCCAGCAGGTCGGTGAGCGAGCCCAGCTCCGCGTCGGTGGTCAGCGATTTGGTGGCGGCGTCCGCCAGCCGGTAGAGCTTGGCGGGGCTGGAGAGCATGCCCTCGGAGTCGACCTCGGTGAGCAGCGCGAGCAGCATCCGTTCGCGCAGCTCCGGGTCGCCTTCGGCCGGCTGCGCGGCGCGCGCCGCCTCCAGCGCCTGCGCGCCGCTGAGGGTGTGGGTGCCGCTGTCGAGGACGAGGCCGCCGTCCGCCGCGTACACCGGCTCGGGGAGGCTGAGCGTCACTCCGCCGACCGCGTCGGCGAGCTGGCCGAAGCGCGCGAAATCGACTTCCAGATAGTGGTCCATCCGGATGTCGCTCATCTTCTCGACGCTGCGGACCACGCAGCTGGGGCCGCCAAGTGCGTAGATGTCCCCGAACGCCAGTTCCCCGCCGGCCGCCTCCCCGTCCGTTCCGGCGCAGCGCGGCAGGGGGACCGGGGCGTCGCCCGGCAGGGCGACGACGGTGACCGCGCCGCCGTCGTCGGGCAGGTGCACCACCATGGCGGACTGCTGGCCGGCCTCGGAGTCCGTGCTGAGCACGAGGACGTCCTGAGCGGGCTGTTCCGGGTCGGGCTGCGGCCGGTCCTGTTCGCCGAGCTCGGCGTTGATGTCGACACTGCGCAGATTGCCGTTGATCTGGCGGTAGAACCAGAACCCCGTGCCTGCGGCGACCACCAGCAGCCCGGCCAGGGACCAGCCGAGGATGTGACGCAGCCTGCGCGACAGACGGAACGTGAGGTATGGCATGTCAACCGATGATATGTCCGGCTCGCCGGATTGCCAGGCCCCACGCGCGAAGGCGCCCGGCCGGTCCGCAGACCGCCGGGCGCCCCCCACGTTCCCGCTACTGCGGTACCGAGGCGACGCCCCGGGGCAGCAGCCGCCGCCCCAGTACCCGCTCGGACACCCCGGCCCGGTCCAGGTAGGGGGTGATGCCGCCCAGGTGGAACGGCCAGCCCGCACCCGTGATCAGGCACAGATCGATGTCCTGCGGCTCGGCCACCACACCCTCGTCGAGCATCAGCCCGATCTCCTCGGCGATGGCGTCCAGCGCCCGGTCCCGTACCTGCTCCTCCGTCAGCGCCGCGTCGGCCACCTCGAACAGGGCCAGCACCTCCGGGTCCAGCTCCGGGCTGCCCGACTCGTGGCGGTAGAAGGTCTTCTTCCCGGCCTCCACCACCCGGCCCAGGTTCGCCGAGACCGTGAACCGGTCCGGATACGCCCGCTCCAGGGTGCCCGCCACATGGTGCGCCACCGCGGGGCCCACCAGCTCCAGCAGCTCGATCGGCGACATCGGCAGCCCCAGCGGCGCCAGCGCCCGGTCGGCCACCGGCACCTCGGTGCCCTCGTCGATCGCCCGCAGCACCTCACCCATGAACCGGGTCAGGATGCGGTTCACCACGAACGCCGGCGCGTCCTTCACCAGCACCGAGGTCTTCTTCAGCTTCCGGCTGACCGCGAACGCCGTCGCCAGCGCCGCGTCATCGGTACGCTCCGCCCGCACGATCTCCAGCAGCGGCAGGATGGCGACCGGGTTGAAGAAGTGGAAGCCCACCACCCGCTCGGGGTGCTCCAGCTTGGCGGCCATCTCGGTGACCGACAGCGAGGAGGTGTTGGTGGCCAGGATCGCGTGCGGCGGCACCACCGCCTCCAGCTCCGCGAAGACCTGCTGCTTGAGGCCCATCTCCTCGAAGACCGCCTCGATGACGAAGTCCGCGTCCGCGAAGGCGGCGGCCTTGTCCAGCGATCCGGTGACCGAGGCCTTCAGCCGGTTCGCCCGGTCCTGCTTGATCCGGCCCTTGAGCAGCAGCATGTCGATCTGCTCGTGCACCCAGCCGACACCCTTGTCCACCCGCTCCTGGTCGATGTCGGTGAGCACCACCGGCACCTCGAGACGGCGGGCGAACAGCAGCGCGAGCTGCGAGGCCATCAGCCCCGCACCCACCACGCCGACCTTGGTGACCGGCCGGGCGAGCGACTTGTCCGGTGCCCCGGCCGGGCGCTTGGCGCGGCCCTGCACCAGGTTGAAGGCGTAGATCCCGCTGCGCAGCTCGTCGCCCTGGATGAGGTCGGCCAGCGCCCGGTCCTCGGCGTCGAACCCGGCGGCGATGTCGCCGTCGCGCACCTGGTCGATGATGTCCAGCGCCCGGTAGGCGGCGGGTGCCGCCCCGTGCACCTTGGAGTCGGCCAGCGCCCGGCCCCCCGCCACCGCCTCGTCCCAGGCCTCGCCGCGGTCCGGCTCCTGGCGCGCCACCACCAGCTCGCCGCGCAGCACCGCCGAGGTCCACACCAGCGACTGCTCCAGGAAGTCCGCCGCGTCGAACAGGGCGTCCGCGATCCCCAGCTCGTGGACCTGGGGGCCCTTCAGCTGCCGGTTCTGGTTGAGGGCGTTGCCGATGATCACCGAGACGGCCCGCTCGGCGCCGATCAGCTGCGGCAGCAGCGTGCAGCCGCCCCAGCCGGGCACCAGACCGAGGAACACCTCGGGCAGCGCGAACGCGCCGATCGAGCGGGAGACCGTGCGATAGGTGCAGTGCAGCCCGATCTCGACCCCGCCGCCCATCGCGGCGCCGTTGTAGTAGGTGAAGGTCGGCACCGGCAGCGCGGACAGCCGCTTGAACACCTCGTGTCCGCCGCGTCCGATCGCCAGCGCCTCCTCGTGGGTGCGCAGCTCGCTCACGCCCTTGAGGTCGGCGCCCACCGCGAACACGAACGGCTTGCCGGTGATCCCGACCCCCACGATCGAGCCGTCGGCGGCCTCCGCCGCGACCTGGTCGATGGCCGCGTCGATGTTCGCCAGCGAACGCGGCCCGAAGGTGGTGGGCTTCTTGTGGTCGAAGCCGTTTTCGAGCGTGATCAGCGCGAACCTGCCGCCGTTCGACGGCAGATCCAGATGACGTACCTGCGCCTGGGTGACCACTTCACCCGGAAACCGCTCCGCGGCGCCCTTCAGCAGCTCGGACGTGGCGACGGTGGTGCTCATTTGCCCTCCCACAGCGGGTTCTCCCAGATCACGGTGCCGCCCATGCCGAGCCCCACGCACATGGTGGTCAGCCCGTACCGGACCTGCGGCTGGTCCTCGAACTGCCGGGCGAGCTGGTTCATCAGCCGGACGCCCGAGGACGCCAGCGGGTGACCGTAGGCGATCGCCCCGCCGTACTGATTGACCCGCGGGTCGTCGTCCGCGATCCCGAAGTGGTCCAGCAGCGCCAGCACCTGCACCGCGAACGCCTCGTTGACCTCGAACAGCCCGATGTCCCCGATGGACAGGCCCGCCCTGGCCAGCGCCTTCTCGGTCGCCGGGACCGGGCCCACGCCCATCACCTCGGGATCCACCCCGGCGAAGGCGTACGACACCAGCCGCATCCGCGTGGTCAGCCCCAGCTCCCGCGCGGTGTCCTCGTCGGCCAGCAGCGAGGCGGTCGCCCCGTCGTTCAGGCCCGCCGAGTTGCCCGCGGTGACCCGGCCGTGCGGGCGGAACGGCGTCTTGAGCCCGGCCAGCCCCTCCAGCGTGGTGCCCGGGCGCATCGGCTCGTCCTCGGTGGCCAGGCCCCAGCCCAGCTCGCCGCCCTCAGGGCTGGTGCGGCGCACCGAGACCGGCACCAGGGAGTCCTGGATCTTTCCGTCCGCGTACGCCTTGGCCGCCTTCTCCTGGCTGCGCACCGCGTACTCGTCCGCCCGCGCCCTGGTGAGGTGCGGGAAGCGGTCGTGCAGGTTCTCCGCCGTCATGCCCATGAACAGCGCCGACTCGTCGACCAGCCGCTCGGAGACGAACCGCGGGTTGGGGTCCACGCCCTCACCCATCGGGTGCCGGCCCATGTGCTCCACGCCGCCGGCCACCGCCACGTCGGCGGAGCCGAACGCGATCGCCCCGGCCGCCGTGGTCACCGCCGTCATCGCGCCCGCGCACATGCGGTCGATCGAGTAGCCGGGTACGGACGAGGGCAGCCCGGCCAGGATCGCGGCGCTGCGGCCCAGCGTCAGCCCCTGGTCGCCGATCTGCGTGGTGGCGGCGATCGCCACCTCCTCCACCCGCTCGGGAGGCAGTCCGGGGTTGCGCCGCAGCAGTTCCCTGATGCACTTGATCACCAGGTCATCGGCGCGGGTCTCGTGGTAGATCCCTTTCGGGCCCGCCTTGCCGAACGGGGTGCGGACGCCGTCGACGAAGACGACATCCCTGACGGTACGGGGCACGTTGGCTCTCCTCCACGCGTGGGATCCCGGCCGGGGTCAGCCAGTACGGGGCTCGGCGACGTGCCCCGGCGGGAGTGTGCGGTCCACCACCCATGCTACTCGTGGGTAACTGCCTGGCAAGGGCGATCCGCACCTCAATGCCCACGGAATCCGCGATCCCCGGGAGCGCCGGGCCGGCGACACCTCCCGGGGTGCGGGAGCACGTTCGGGCGCCGTCAGAGCCGTACGCGCCGGGCGCACGCGCCGGTCAGGCGTCGGCCGCCAGCGCCTGGGTCAGCAACGGCACCGTCTGCTCGATCTGCCACTCCCGCGCGCCCAGCGAGCGCAGCGACTGGGCCACCAGCTCCGGCTCGGCACCCGCCGGCGGCTCCCAGCACAGCCGGCGCACCGTGTCGGGCGCCAGCAGATTCTCCTGCGGCAGCCGCAGCTCCTCCGCGTGCGCCGTCACCGCCGCCCGCGCCGCCGCCAGCCGCGCCGCCGCCGCCGGATCCTTGTCCGCCCACGACCGGGGCGGCGGGGGACCCGTCACCGGCTGCCCCGGCTGCGGCAGCTGCGACTCCGGCAGCCGCTTCGCCCGGTCGACCGCCGCCTGCCACTGCTGCAGCTGCCGCCGCCCCATCCGGTGCCCGAAACCGGGCAGCGCCGCAAGCGCCGTCACATCGGCCGGCACCGCCAGCGCCGCCGCCACGATCGCCGCGTCCGCCAGCACCTTGCCCGGGGACAGATCACGCCGCTGCGCCACGTGGTCGCGGGTGGTCCACAGCTCCCGCACCACCGCCAGCTGTCTGCGGCGCCGCACCTTGTGCACCCCCGAGGTGCGCCGCCAGGGGTCCTTGCGCGGCGGCGCCGGGGGAGCGGCGACGATCGCCGCGAACTCCTGGTGCGCCCACTCCAGCTTCCCCTGCTTGGTCAGCTCCTCCTCCAGCGCGTCGCGGAGATCGACCAGCAGCTCCACGTCCAGCGCCGCGTACCGCAGCCACGGCTCGGGCAGCGGACGGGAGGACCAGTCCACCGCCGAGTGCCCCTTCTCCAGGCTGTAGCCGAGCACGTTCTCCACCATGACGCCCAGGCCCACCCGGGCGAACCCGGCCAGCCGGCCCGCCAGCTCGGTGTCGAACAGCTGCTCGGGAACCATCCCTATGTCACGCAGGCACGGCAGGTCCTGCGTCGCGGCGTGCAGCACCCACTCCGTACCGGACAGCGCCGAGCCCAGCGCGCTCAGATCGGGGCAGGCCACCGGGTCGATCAGGACCGTACCCGCGCCCTCGCGCCGCAGCTGCACCAGATACGCGCGCTGCCCGTACCGGTAGCCGGACGCCCGCTCCGCGTCCACCGCCACCGGCCCGCTCCCGGCCGCGAAGGCGGCCACCACCGACTCCAGCGCCGCGTCCTCGGCCGTGACCTCGGGAACGCCCTCCCGGGGGGCCAGCAACGGTACCGCCGCCGGACCGGTCTCCTCGGTGGTCGGTGGGGCGGCGTCATCGGCGGTTTGCTGAGCGTCGGTCACCCATCAAGGGTAACGGTGTGCGTACGGTGCGCGGTGTCGGACCGTATCCGACCGCAAACGCCCCGCTGCCCGCCGGCGTCCCGACCGGGACACCGCGGGCAGCGGGGCGAAGGCCGGCGGCCGGGCCGCCGGACGTTCAGTGAATGATGCCGGTGCGCAGCGCCACCGCCACCATCCCGGCCCGGTCGCCCGTGCCGAGCTTGCGGGCGATCCGCGCCAGATGGCTCTTGACCGTCAGCGCCGACAGGCCCATCGAGACCCCGATGGCCTTGTTGGACTGGCCCTCCGCCACCAGTCGCAGCACCTCCACCTCCCGCCCGGACAGCTCGCGGTAGCCACCCTGGTGGGCGGGCGCGCCCGGCGGACGGCGGTGGTGGTGCATCCGGGCGGCGGCGCCGATCTGCGCCGCGCCGTGCCGGGCCGGCGGGCCCAGGTTGTTGCGGGTACCGGTGACGACGTACCCCTTGACGCCGCCGGCCAGCGCGTTGCGGACGGCGCCGATGTCGTCGGCGGCGGACAGCGCGAGCCCATTGGGCCAGCCCGCCGCCCGGGTCTCCGACAGCAGGGTCAGCCCCGAACCGTCGGGCAGGTGGACATCGGCGACGCAGATGTCACGGGGATTGGCCACCCGCGGGCGCGCCTCCGCGATGGACGACGCCTCGATCACGTCGCGCACCCCCAGCGCCCACAGATGGCGGGTCACGGTGGAACGCACACGCGGGTCGGCGACGACGACCATCGCGGTGGGCTTGTTGGGGCGGTACGCCACCAGGCTTGTGGGGTGCTCGAGGAGAACTGACACCGGGCCTCCGGGCTGGATGGGGACGGAGCCGACTTATCTGGTGAAGCCGGGGCGATCCGGATGGAAGGGTCATTGACTCCTTCGGCATGAACTCCTTGGGCCTTTAGAGAATGATCACGAACCGGTGATTCGTAGGTTTCTCCTTCGGTTCTCCTTGTCATACGGCCCGTTGTGCGCTTTCCTGCCTCCCTACACCGGCCGGGGCCCCCGCCGGCGGGGAAAAGCCGCCACCGTGCCCCCCGCCGTCTCCGGAGGCAGCCCCGCGCACTGCGCCAACAGCGCGCACCAGGCCAGGAGATGGCCGCCCGCCTCCTCCGGGTCGCGCGGGGTCCACGACGCCCGCAGCTCCACCTCGGTACGCGGTGGCCGGTCACCGAGCCCGCCGAAGAAGTACGAGCCGGCCCGGGTCACCGTGCCGCTCTCCTCCAGCGGGGCCAGACCCCGCCCCTCCAGCGCCTCCATCAGCCACGACCAGGCCACCTCGGGCAGCAGCGGATCGGCGCCCAGCTCCGGGTCCAGATCGGCACGGGCCAAGGTCACCACCCGGAAGTCCCCGCGCCAGGTCTCGTCGCCCTGCGGGCTGTGCAGCAGGATGAACCGGCCGTCCGCCAGCTCCGCGCCGTCGACCGTCACCTCCGCCTCCAGAGCGTGCGCGTACGGGGCCAGCCGGCGCGGGGCCGGCATCGGTGCCAGCCGCACCTCGGGCCGCGGCCGTGCGGCGCCGAGCGCCGCCACCGCCCGCCGGAACGCGTAAGGAGCCTCAGCGCCGGGGCCGTTCATGTCTCCGGAATCCTCCGTCGGCTCAATTCGTGACGCTGCCATGGCCGGTAACCCTAGGTCCTCGCCGCGCCGATCACCGCGAGGCCACGCCGCCCGGGCCCCGTACCGCGAAGCACACCCCGGGGGTGCGGGTCAATCCGCGCGTCGTGCGAAACTTTCCCGTGTGACCCACAGCAGCCAGTCGCAGGACCGCGCCCTGACCGATTCCCCGTTTCTGCGGGCCTGCCGCCGGGAACCGGTGCCGCACACCCCGGTGTGGTTCATGCGCCAGGCCGGGCGCTCGCTGCCCGAGTACCGCAAGCTGCGGGCCGGCACCACGATGCTCGACTCCTGCACACGGCCCGACATGGTCACCGAGATCACCCTCCAGCCGGTGCGCCGGCACGGCGTGGACGCCGCCGTCTTCTTCAGCGACATCGTCGTCCCGCTGAAGGCCATCGGCGTCGACCTCGACATCAAGCCGGGCGTGGGCCCCGTGGTGGCCCGCCCCATCCGCGACCGTTCCGACCTGGAGCAGCTGCGGCCCCTGGAGCCCGACGACGTCCCGTACATCACCGAGGCCATCGGGCTCACCACCGCCGAGCTCGGCGCCACCCCGCTGATCGGCTTCGCCGGAGCGCCGTTCACCCTCGCCAGCTACCTCATCGAGGGCGGGCCCTCCCGCAACCACGAGCACACCAAGGCCATGATGTACGGCGACCCGCAGCTGTTCCACGCGCTGCTGGACCGGCTCGCCGGTATCGCCTCCGCCTTCCTCGACGTGCAGATCAAGGCCGGCGCCTCCGCCGTCCAGCTCTTCGACTCCTGGGTGGGCGCGCTGGCCCCCGCCGACTACCGCGCCCACGTGCTGCCGCACTCCGCCAGGGTCTTCCGGTCCGTCGAGCACCACGGCGTGCCCCGCATCCACTTCGGCGTCGGCACCGGCGAACTGCTCGGGCTGATGAGCGAGGCGGGCGCCGATGTCGTCGGCGCCGACTGGCGCATCCCGCTGGACGAGGCGTCCCGCCGCATCGGCGGCGGCAAGGCCGTCCAGGGCAACCTCGACCCCGCCGTGCTGTTCGCCCCGCGCGCCGCCGTCGAGGCCCAGGCGCAGCGGGTGCTGGACGCCGCCGCCGCACTGCCCGGCCACATCTTCAACCTCGGCCACGGTGTCCTGCCGGACACCGACCCGGACGCCCTGACCCGGCTGACCGAGTACGTCCACGAGCGCACCGCCCGCTGACCATGCAGGTGATCGTCATCGGCGGCGGCATCGCCGGACTCGCCGCCGCCCACCGGCTCACCGGATCCGGCGTCCGCGTCACCGTCCTGGAGGCGGAGCGCCGCTTCGGCGGCAAACTGCGCACCGGCGAGGTGGCCGGCCTGCGCGTCGACCTGGGCGCCGAATCCATCCTCGCCCGCCGCCCCGAGGCCATCGACCTCGCCGAGGCGGCCGGCCTGGGCGGCGCGCTGCACCCGCCGGCCCCCGTCGGCGCCGCGATCTGGACCGGCGGCGCGCTGCGCCCCATGCCCAAGGGCCATGTGATGGGCGTGCCCGGCACCGCCGCCGCCCTCACCGGAGTGCTCTCCGACACCGGTGTGGCCCGCATCGCCCGGGACAGCGAACTGCCGCCGCTGCGGGTCGGCGAGGACATCGGCATCGGCGCCCTGGTCGCCGAACGGATGGGCCACGAGGTCGTGGACCGGCTGGTCGAGCCGCTGCTCGGCGGCGTCTACGCGGGCGACGCCTACCGCATCTCGCTGCGCGCCGCCGTCCCCCACCTCTACGAGGCCGCCCGCACCCACGACTCGCTGCTGGCCGCCGTGCGCGCCGTGCAGCGGCAGCAGGAGGAGGCCCGCGAGGGCAAGCCCGCGGGCCCGGTCTTCAACGGCATCGAGGGCGGCATCGGCCGGCTCCCCGAAGCCGTCGCCGCCGCCTGCCGGGCGGCCGGCGCCACCCTGGAGAGCGGCGTCGCGGTGACCGGCCTGCGCCGTACCGCGCGCGGCTGGGCCGCCCAGCTGGCCGACGGCCGCTCGCTGACGGCGGACGGCGTGATCCTGGCCGTGCCCGCGAGCGCCGCCGCCCGGCTGCTGGCGGCCGAGGCACCCGCCGCGGGCCGTGAACTCGCCGCCCTGGACTACGCGTCGATGGCCCTGGTCACCCTCGCCTTCCGGCGCGCCGACCTGGCCCGGCTGCCGCGCGGCAGCGGCTTCCTGGTGCCCGCCGTCGAGGGCCGCACCATCAAGGCCGCCACCTTCACCAGCGCCAAGTGGGGCTGGGCCGCCGCGGCGGACCCCGGACTGTTCGTCCTGCGCGCCTCCATCGGCCGCTACGGGGAGAGCACCCCGCTCCAGTGGGAGGACGCCGAACTGGTCCGCGCCGCCCTCGCCGACCTCGGCGAGGCGACCGGCCTGGCGGCCGAACCCGTCGACTCGGTGGTCACCCGCTGGTACGACGGGCTGCCGCAGTACCAGGTCGGCCATGTGGCCTGGGCGGCCCGGGTGCGCGGATATCTGGCGGCACTGCCCGCAGTGCGGCTGTGCGGCGCCTCGTACGACGGGATCGGCATCCCGGCATGCGTGGCGGGCGGGACACGGGCCGCCGAGGAACTGCTGCGCACCGTGGCTCCGGGCCCGCGCGAGGACACAGGAGAGTAGGAGATGACGGACATGACGACTGCATCCGACAAGACCCCCAACGCCGGCAAGCGGGCCAAGGACCTGAACGAGGTCATCCGCTACACGCTGTGGTCGGTGTTCCGGCTGCGCGACGTGCTGCCCGAGGACCGCGACGGTATCGCGGAGGAAGTCACGGAGCTGTTCGAGCAGCTGGCCGGCAAGGACATCACCGTACGCGGCACGTACGACGTCTCCGGGCTGCGCGCCGACGCCGACGTGATGATCTGGTGGCACGCGGAGACCTCGGACGCCCTCCAGGACGCGTACAACCTCTTCCGCCGCACCCGCCTGGGCCGCGCGCTGGAGCCGGTGTGGTCGAACATGGCGCTGCACCGCCCCGCCGAGTTCAACAAGTCGCACATCCCGGCGTTCCTCGCCGACGAGCAGGCCCGCGACTACGTGAGCGTCTACCCGTTCGTGCGCTCCTACGACTGGTACCTGCTGCCGGACGAGGAGCGGCGCACGCTGCTGGCCGAGCACGGCAAGATGGCGCGCGGCTACCCCGACGTCCGGGCGAACACCGTCGCCTCGTTCTCGCTCGGCGACTACGAGTGGATCCTGGCCTTCGAGGCGGACGAACTGCACCGCATCGTCGACCTGATGCGCCACCTGCGCGGCTCGAAGGCGCGGCTGTACGTGCGGGAGGAGATCCCGTTCTACACCGGGCGCCGCAAGTCGGTCTCCGAACTGGTGGCCTCGCTCGCCTGAGCGGCGTACGTCAGGGGGACGGCCGCCGGTACGGGTTGGTGGCCGTCCGCCACCGCTGGACGATCTCGTGGAACGCCTGCGGGAAACCGGGATCGGGCGCGGCGGTGTAGTCGCGCGGCGCCGGAAGTTTCAGCGGCCGGCCGTCCGTGCGGGTGACGACGATCTTCAGCTCCTCCTGGCCCGGCAATCCGCTGCGCCTGATCCCTATGTGGGCGACGTCCTGCCAGGGGCAGGAGCGGTGCCGCAGCGGGCGTGAGGTGCGGATGCCGTGGGCGTCGACGACGGTGCGGCCGTGCGCGAGCCAGATGATCCACGGGATCGCCGGGCTCATCATCACCGGGAAGCTGCACATGACCAGGAGCACCGGCCACTCCCGCTCCCGCCCCGTGGCCAGCAGCACGGTGATCACCGCGAGCGACAGCAGCCCGGCGCCGCCGAGCACCCAGGCGATGATCAGTGAGGACCGGCGCTGCCGCAGCTGATATTCGATCTCCTGCACGAGGGGAAAGTGTAGGCGGGGCAGCGCGATGGCGTACCGTCCCGCCATGCGACCCGATGGGGTGGGGCGCCGCCGGGGACGCGTGGGGCCCTGGACCCTGCGTGAGGTCGAACTGGCCCTGCCGGCGGGCGCGTTGATCCGCATCGAGGGTGGAACCGGAGCGGCAAGTCCACCCCTGCTGCGGCTGATCGCGGCGCTGATCACCGCGGCGGTGTTCGCGGCGGTGGCCCGGGGCGCCGCGCGGCGCCCCGGCTGAACCGGACGCCCCGTCTCACTCGGCGAGCAGCCGGCGCCGGGCGTCCTCCACGTCGAAGTCGCCGGGCGGGAAGCGCGGGTCGATCTCGCGCAGATGTTCCAGCAGCAGCCGGCTGACCGCCCAGTTGCGGTACCAGCGGTGGTTGGCTGGCACGACGTACCAGGGTGCGGCCCGGGTCGAGCAGCGTTCCAGCGCCGCCTCGTACGCCTTGCGGTAGTGCGGCCACAGGGCGCGCTCGGTGATGTCGTTGCGGCTGAACTTCCAGTGCTTGTCGCTGCGGTCCAGGCGGCGCAGCAGCCGGTCGCGCTGCTCGTCCCGTCCGATGTGCAGGAAGACCTTCACCAGCACCAGGCCGTCGCGGGTCAGCGCCTCCTCCCAGGCGTTGATCTCCGCGTACCGCCGCGACCAGACCTCCTTGTCGACCAGATGGTGCACCCGCACCGCCAGCACGTCCTCGTAGTGCGAGCGGTCGAAGATGCCGACCTCCCCGGCGCCCGGCAGGCCGTTGCTGATCCGCCACAGGAAGTGGTGCCCCAGCTCCTGCGGGGTGGGTGCCTTGAACGCCCTGATCCGGCAGCCGGCCGGGTTGAGGTGCCCGATCACATGCTTGACGGTGCCGCCCTTGCCCGCGGTGTCCATGCCCTGGAGCACCAGCAGTACCCGGTGCCGGTCGCCGCCGGTGCTCGCCGCGAACAGGCGTTCCTGGAGGTCGGCCAGGACCGGCGCCATCGCGTCCAGCTCGGTGCGGGCCTTGGCCTTCTTGCCCTTGAATCCGGGGGTGTCGTCCGGGTCGCGGCCGGTCAGCTCCGCCTTGCCGCCCGGCGTCACCCGCAGCAGGTCACGCAGCTCGGTCGCCATGTCCCGATGATGGGCCCGCCCGGGCGGGCCCGCCACCGGGGTCGGGCGGTGGGGATCAGTCGGTGGCGGTCAGGGGGCGGGCACCAGCCGCCCGGCGTCGCGGGCCAGGGCGGTCAGCCGGGAGATGGCCCGGAAGTACTTCTTGCGGTACCCGCCGCGCAGCATCTCCTCGCCGAACAGCTCGTCGAACGGCACTCCGGACGCCAGCACCGGGACCTCCCGGTCGTACAGCCGGTCGGCGAGCACCACCAGGCGCAGCGCGGTGGACTGGTCGGCCACCGGCCGTACGCCGGTCAGCGCCACCGCCGTCAGCTCCTCGCACATCGCCCCGTACCGGCTGGGGTGCACCCGGGCCAGGTGGTCCAGCAGATCGCCGAAGTCGTCCAGCGAGGCGCCGGGGGTGGCGTACGCGGCCCGCGTCACCTCGTCGTCGGTGCGTGGCTCCGGTGCCTTGGGCAGCCCGCGGTGCCGGTAGTCCTCGCCGTCGATGCGCAGCGGCGTGAAGTGCGCGGACAGGCCCTGGATCTCGCGCAGGAAGTCGGCCGCGGCGAACCGGCCCTCGCCCAGCTTGCCGGGCAGCGTGTTGGAGGTGGCGGCCAGCGCCACACCCTCGGCGACCAGCTTGCCCAGCAGTGAGGACACCAGCACGGTGTCGCCCGGGTCGTCCAGCTCGAACTCGTCGATGCACAGCAGCCGGTGCCCGGACAGGGTCTTCACCGTCTGCTGGAAGCCGAGCGCGCCCACCAGGTTGGTCAGCTCCACGAAGGTGCCGAACGCCTTCAGCTCGGTGGGGGCGTCGGTGGCGTGCCACAGGGAGGCGAGCAGATGGGTCTTGCCGACGCCGTAGCCGCCGTCCAGGTACATGCCGCGGGCGCCGGAGGGCGCGGGGGTGCGCGGAGCGCGCCGCCACAGGCCGCGCCGCCCGCCGGCCTTGGCGGCCGGTGCGCCGAGACCGGCGGCGAAGCCGCTCAGCGCCTCCACCGCAGCGGCCTGGGAGGGCTGCCCGGGGTCCGGTACGTAGGTGGCGAAGCGCACCGCGTCGAAGCGCGGCGGCGGGACGAGCTCGGCCACCAGCCGGTCGGCGGGCACCTGGGGCGCTCGGTCGGCAAGCGCGGCGGGGGCGGTCGTCCCGCTGCTGGACTCGGGTATGGCGGTGCTGGACACAATCCTCCATTTTACGGGGCGTGCGCGCCGGCCGTGGTGGGACCGTATGTCACACTGCGCCCCATGCGACGCCTGCTGCCTCCCGCCCTCGATGTTCCGGATGACGCCCTCGACCGTCCCTGGGAGCCGGCCGAGCTGGCCGGGGTCTACGCCTACCCGCAGGAGCATCTGCACGGGCAGGGCTGGCTGCGCGCCAACATGGTCACCTCGGTGGACGGCGCGGCCCATCACGGCGGTCGCTCCCAGCCGCTGTCGCACCCGGCGGACATGCGGATCTTCGGGGTGCTGCGGGCGCTGGCCGATGTGGTGATCGTGGGCGCCGAGACCGTACGGCAGGAGCGCTACCGGCCCGCGCGGGAGCGTGCGGAGTTCGCCGCGCGCCGGGCGGAGGAGGGGCAGACGCCGGTGGCGGCGATCGCGGTGGTCTCGGCGAGCCTGCACCTGGATTTCTCGCTGCCGCTGTTCACGGAGCCGGTGGTGCCCACGATGCTGATCACCGGTCCCGCCGCCCCGCGGCACGGCCTGGACGCCGCCCGGGCGGCCGGCGCGGAGGTGATCACGGTGGGGGAGGGGGCCGAGGTGGATCCGCTGCGGGTGAAGGCCGAGCTGGTCAGGCGGGGCTATACCCGGCTGCTGACCGAGGGCGGTCCGCGGTTGCTGGGGGCCTTCGCCGAGGCCGGGGCGCTGGACGAGCTGTGTCTGACCACCTCGCCGCGGTACGCGGTGGGTACCGCCGGGCGGGTGATGAGCGGCCCGGGGATCGAGGTGCCGCGCGAGCTGGAGCTGACCTCGCTGCTGGAGGAGTCCGGCTTTCTGTTCGGGCGATACCGGAGGGTCTGACAATCTGCGGAATGGAACGTTCCGCTTATCCTGATGTGGGCAGACTGATGGCGCGACACCCCGTGCGTCCACGGGGAAGGATGGTTTCTGCTGCACCGGGCGGGACCCGGCCGCGAAGAAGGGCGCTGACCATGTTCACGAGCATCCTCATGATCGAAAAGCCACTGGTGCCCACCGACGTCGAGCTCGTCACCACGCTCCACGGGGACGAGGAGATGTCCTTCATCGTCCTCATGCAGCCACGCGGTGACCAGGACCGGCTGCTGCGCGCCCTCGACGACGTGGCCCTCGGCGAATTCGGCGACGCCGGACGCGAGGCCGACGAACCCGAGGACGAGGCCGCCCGCGAACCGGCCGAACGGGCGCTGACCCACTCCGTCGCCGCCCTGCGCGAGGCCGGCGCGCACGCGGTCGGGCAACTCGTCGACAGCCACCCGCTGCAACTGCTCACCGCCGTCGTGGCCGAGACCTCGGCCGACGAGGTCATCGTCCTGACCGCACCGCACCTGGTCGAGGAGTTCTTCCACCGCGACTGGGCCTCCCGCGCCCGGCACAAGGTCGACGTGCCGGTCCTCAAACTCTTCGCCCACGCGGAGTGACCCGCGCGGTGCGCCCGCCCCCGGACCGGAGTGCGACAATCGAGCGGCAGCGCAGACCAGGGATGATCGGCGCAGACCAGGGATGACCAGGGACAAGGGAGACACACGCATGACACCGGCGATCCCGCCCGCCATGGAACGGCCCCACTTCATCGGCATCGGCGGCGCGGGCATGTCGGGCATCGCGAAGATCCTCACCCAGCGCGGCGCCCTCGTGGCCGGCAGCGACTTCCGTGAATCGGCCACCGCCGCCGCCCTGCGCGAGCTCGGCGCCACCGTCCGCATCGGCCACGACGCCGCACACCTCGCTGACGGCACCAGCTGCGTGATCATCTCCAGCGCCATCCGCGACGACAACCCCGAGCTGGCCGCCGCCCGCTCCCAGGGCATCCCCGTGGTGCACCGCTCCGAGGCACTCGCCGCCCTGATGACCGACAGCCGCGCCATCGCGGTGGCCGGCACCCACGGCAAGACCACCACCACCTCCATGCTCGCCGTCGCGCTCGGCACCCTGGACCTGCACCCCTCCTACGCCATCGGCGGCGACCTGGACGGCCCGGGCAGCAACGCGCACCACGGCAAGGGCGAGCTGTTCGTCGCCGAGGCGGACGAGAGCGACCGCAGCTTCCACCGCTACACCCCCGAGGTCGCGGTGATCCTCAACGTCGAGCTGGACCACCACGCCAACTACGCCTCGATGGACGAGATCTACGAGTCCTTCGAGACGTTCACCGCCGCCGTGCGCCCCGGCGGCACCCTGATCATCAACGCCGACCAGGACGGCGCCCGCGTCCTCACCGCCCGACTGCGCGGCCGCGCCGACCTGCGGATCGTCACCTACGGCGAGTCGGCCGAGGCGGACGTCCGTGTCCTGGACGTCGTCCCGCACGGCCTGACCAGCACCGTCACCGTGCGACTGGCCGACGGCTCCGAGCTGGCCTTCGGCGTCTCCGTACCCGGCCGCCACTACGCCCACAACGCGGTGGCCGCGCTCGCCGCCGGCGTCGCGGCCGGGGTCCCGGCCGCCGCACTGGCCACGGCGCTCGGCTCCTACACCGGCGTCGGACGCCGCCTCCAGCTCAAGGGCGAGGCGGCCGGGGTACAGGTCATCGACTCCTACGCCCACCACCCCACCGAGATGACCGCCGACCTGGAAGCGGTGCGCGGCGCGGCGGGCGAGGGCCGGGTGCTGGTGGTCTTCCAGCCGCACCTGTTCAGCCGCACCCGGGAACTGGGCACCGAGATGGGCCAGGCCCTCGCCCTGGCCGACGCCTCCGTGGTGCTGGAGATCTATCCCGCCCGCGAGGACCCCATCCCCGGCGTCACCAGCGCGCTGATCACCGACGCCGCCACCCGGCACGGCGCTCGGGTGCACTCCGAACCGGAGGGCGGCAAGGACGCCGTGCCCGAGGTCATCGCGGGAATGGCCGGGCCCGGCGATCTCGTTCTCACCATGGGGGCCGGGGACGTCACCGACCTGGGACCGAAGATCCTGGACCGGCTGGCGCGGTAATCGTTGTGAATGAGGAGAGCGGAACCATGGGTTACGAGGTCGAGAAGACCGACGCGCAGTGGCGCGAGGAACTGAGCGACGAGGAGTACCGGGTCCTGCGCGAGGCGGGCACCGAGCGGGCCTTCACCGGCGAGTACACCGACACCAAGACCGTCGGCGTCTACAACTGCCGCGCCTGCGGCGCCGAGCTGTTCCGCTCCGGAACCAAGTTCGAGTCGCACTGCGGCTGGCCCTCGTTCTACGACCCGGCCGACAGCGACGCCGTGGAGACCAGGATCGACACCTCCCTGCCGGGCCGCCCGCGCACCGAGGTGCTGTGCGCCACCTGCGGCTCGCACCTGGGCCACGTCTTCGAGGGCGAGGGCTACGGCACCCCCACCGACCTGCGGTACTGCATCAACTCCATCGCCATCCGGCACGTGGAGGCGGAGCCGGGGACGGAGGCCGGGTGACGCTCGACGTCATCGTGATCGGCGCGGGCGGCACCGTGGGTGCCGCCGTCGCCGGCGCGCTGGAGGCACACGGCCACCGGGTGGTCCGTGCCTCCCGGCGCGGCCCGGCGCGCGTCGATCTCACCGAGCCCGCCACCGTCGACGCGCTGCTCGCCGCGCACGGGCCGGTGGACGCCGTGGTGTGCTGCGCGGCCAGCGGCGGCACGGCCCCGGTGGCCGGCTCCACCGACGCCGCGTTCTTCAGCGGCCTGGACGGCAAGCTCACCGGGCAGGTCGAGCTGGTCCGCAGGGCCCTGCCCCAGCTGCGCGACGGCGGCTCGATCACCCTCACCAGCGGCACCATCCCGGACACGCTGCGCGACGCGGCGCTCGGCCGCCTCATCAACGCCGGTATCGAGGCCTTCGTCCCCGCAGCCGCCAGGGAACTGCCGCGCGGCGTACGGCTCAACACCGTCAGCCCCGGCTGGATCCGCGAGACGCTGATCTCCCTGGACATGGACCCGGCCCCCGGTACCCCGCTGGACGAGGTCGCCGTGTGCTACCTGGAGGCCGTGGAGGGCAGCGCGCGCGGCCGGGTGTTCACGCTGGACTGACGGCCGCCGCGCCGTCCCCGCCGCCCGCACCGGCCAGCTCCGCCGCGAGCTCGGCAGCGGTCATCTGCCGCTCGTGGGTGCCCACCTGGGTACACGCGAACGCCCCCGAGACGGTGCCCGCCCGCGCACACTCACCGAGATCCCCGCCCGCGAACAGCGTGTACAGGAACGCCGTCACGAACGCGTCGCCCGCCCCGTTGCTGTCCACCACCGGCGCCGCCGGGGTCACCGCCGGAAAGTGCTGTACGGCCCCGTCCCCCTCCCGGCTCAGCAGATGGCAGCCGCGCTCCCCGTCCGTGGCCACCGCCAGCCGCGCCTTCCCCCGCTCCAGGATCAGCCGCAGCGTCTCCTCGATCCGGCCCCGCACCCCGGCCGCGCTCAGGAACACGTAGTCGGTGCGGAACGCCCAGGGATGGCTGTCCGGATTGACCCCGTCCCAGGCGTGCAGATCGGTCGAGGACGGCAGACCTCGGCGCTCCAGCTCACCGAACAGCTCCCGGTTGAACCCGGAACGGCACACGTGCACATGGCGCGCCCGGTCCAGATGCGGCCCCACGAACTCCGGGGGCAGCAGCAGATCCGCCGGATGCCGGCCGTCGTAGAAGGAGAACCTGCGCCCCGCCTCGTCCACCAGGTTGACGCTGCGCGGGGTGCCGTTGGGCGCGGGCAGCACATCGAAGCCGAGCCCGGCGGAGGTGAAGCGGCGCCGGATCAGGTCGCCCTGGAGATCCTCGCCGAGGAAGTCCAGGAAGTGGGTGCGCAGCCCCAGCGCGTGGAAACCCAGCGCGGCCCCGGTACCGGTGTGCGCCACGTAGTCGCGGATCGGCGGGACGTGCAGCAGGTCGGCGTCCGGCACCTCCAGACGCGGCACCCGCACGATCGTGTCCACCCCGGCGGCACCCACCACCAGGACGTCGTACGAGGGTTCGTTCGTGTGGCCCATGGCACCGATGATGCCAGCGAAACGGCTCGACCGGGGGAGCGGCGGCGGGGGTGCGGCGGTGGAGAGCCCCCCACCCCGGCGGTGCCGGCCGGAGGTCCGGAATGCCGCTCGGTCGCCGTGACGGCCAGGTCACGGCGCCGAACAGCGTTCCCGTGGACGGAGGCGCCGGAGGAACGCCTGGCACTCGCCCGGGCGCCGACCCGCGAAGCGGAGTCGCCGGAGGTCCTGCAACGGGTGCGCAAGCCAACGGGCCACGGCGTCCGGGACCTTCGCTACACCGCCGGCCCATCGCCGGGCGTGCTCACCACGCGCCGGACACGTCCCGGCCGTCGGCCGGGGTCAGGACCGCCGCCGACTCCGGCGGCAGCCGCAGGCCCGCCTCCGGGGCGGTCGGGGGTACGGGGTGGGTGGCCGCCAGCAGCGTGAGCAGGCACGGGGGGACGGCCACGGTCGCCGGGCGGTCGGGCGAGAAGTTCACCGCCACCACCAGCGGACCGTGGCACACCGTCAGCCACCGCTCGTCCTCGTCGTACCGGACCGTCACCGCCGACAGCGGCTGCCCCGGCGTCAGCAGCGCGCGGCGGATCCTGATCAGCCGCCGGTGCCACCGCGTGAGCTCCCGGTGGTCCTCCGCCGCAGGATGCCGCAGCACGGAACGGTCGCGGGTCGCCGGGTCCTGCGGGTCCGGGATGTCCCCGGCCGCCCAGCCGTGCGCCGCGAACTCCGCGCGCCGGCCCTGCCGCACCGCCTCCGCCAGCGCCGGGTCCTGATGGTCGGTGAAGAACTGCCACGGGGAGCCGGCCCCCCACTCCTCGCCCATGAACAGCATCGGCGTCAGCGGCCCGCACAGCACCAGCGCCGCCCCCAGCGCCGCCCGCGCCGGCCCGGCCTGGGCCGTCAGCCGGTCGCCCAGCGCCCGGTTGCCGATCTGATCGTGCGTCTGCGCGTACCCCACCAGCCGGTACGCCGGCGTCGCCGCCCGCTCCAGCGCCCGTCCGTGCCCCCGGCCCCGGAACGCCGAGTAGCCGCCGTCGTGGAAGAAACCCCCGGTCAGGGTCTTGGCCAGCGCGGCCATCGGGGTCCGTGCGAAGTCCGCGTAGTAGCCTCCCGCCTCACCCGTCAGCGCCACGTGCAGCGCGTGGTGGAAGTCGTCGGTCCACTGCGCGTGCAGGCCCAGACCGTTGCGCTCGCGCGGCGCGACCGTCCGCGGGTCGTTGCGGTCCGACTCGGCGATCAGGAACAGCGGCCGGCCCACCTCCAGCGCCAGCGCGTCCACCGCCGCCGACAGCTCCGCCAGGAACGGCAGCGCCCGGTCGTCCGCCAGCTCGTGCACCGCGTCCAGCCGCAGCCCGTCCAGCCGGAAGTCCCGCAGGAACGCCAGCGCGCTGCCCGCGAAGTACGCCCGTACCTCGTCCGAACCGCGCCCGTCCAGGTTCACCGCCGAACCCCACGGCGTGTGGTGCCGGTCGGTGAAGTACGGGCCGAACTCCGGCAGCCGGTTGCCCGAGGGCCCCAGATGGTTGTGCACCACGTCGAGGACCACGCCGAGACCCGCCCCGTGCGCCGCGTCCACCAGCCGCGCCAGCCCCTCCGGGCCCCCGTACGGCTCGTGCACCGCCCACGGCGCCACCCCGTCGTACCCCCAGCCGTGCCGGCCGGGGAACGGGCTCACCGGCATCAGCTGCACATGGGTGATGCCCAGCTCCGCCAGGCGTTCCAGCCGCTCCGCCGCCGCGTCGAACGTGCCCTCGGCCGTGAACGTACCGATGTGCAGCTCGTACAGCACCGCCCCCGGCAGTCCGCGCCCCGCCCACGGATGCCGCCAGAGGTACGCCCCCGGGTCCGTCACCGCCGCCGGGCCCTCGGGGCCCTCCGGCAGCCGGCGGGCCCGGGGGTCGGGCAGCACCGGGCCCTGGGGGTCGTCCAGCACGAAGCCGTAGCGGGCACCTGGCCCGGCCGCCGCGTCCGTACGCCACCAGCCGCCCGCGTCCTCACGCAGCGGCAGCCGCGCACCCTCCAGCCACAGCCAGACCCGGCGGGCCCGTGGTGCCCACACCTCGAAGCGCATGGACACCATGCTCGGGCCCGCCCCGGCCTCACGCCAGGCAGTAGCGGTGCTGTGTCACCGGATAGCCCGCCCGGGCGAACGCCTTGGCCATCGGCACATTGCCCTGGTCGGTGGCGGCGTGGATCCGCTCCGCGCCCTCCGCCGCCAGCTGCCGGGTGCACTCCACCAGCAGGTCGTACGCGTAGCCGTGACCGCGCTGCTCCGGTACCACGCCGATGAGGCCGACCACCGGGCTGCTCGGATTGTGGGCCGGCGCCTGGAAGCCGACCAGCTCACCCGCAGGGGTGTACGCCATACGCCACCACTCACGCGGCGAGGGACACCAGTTCAGGAACTCCAGCTCCTGCCGGGCGGCCCCGTCGGGGCCGTCCTGCGCGATCGCCCGCAGCGCGTGGGCGTCCAGCGTGGTGCTGTGGATGCGGCGCAGGACGTCCAGGACCACGTCGTCGTCCGGCTCGGGCCGGAACACCAGGCGCCCCGGCGCGTCGGGGATCCCGCACTCGGGGGTCCAGGTGTAGCGGAAACGTTCCACCAGCGGCTCGTAGCCGGCCTCGACCGCCGCCGAGATCCGTGCCCCGCCGGCCGCCCGGGCGAGCGGGTCGGAGCGCCAGCCGGGCGGCAGGATCAGCTCGTACCCGGGGCGCAGACCGCTGGCCCGCAGCAGGGCGGTGCCCGCTTCGGGGTCGGTGAAGTCGAACCAGTCCAGGGCGACCGGCTTGGTGTCGTCCGGCCCGCCCCAGTAGGCGGCGCGGGCCACGACCTCCCCGTCGCGCAGCGCCAGCCATACCCACTCGGGGCGGTACTCGCCGCCCTCGGCGATCGTACGGACCACGTTGTGCGGCGGGTCGAGCAGCGCGCGGCCGACCAGACCGGCGTCGGGGAGCGAGGTGAAAAGGGTGCTGCTCTCGCCCTCGGCGAGGCAGCGGAAGACCAGATCGGTCATGAGGGAAAGGGGTCCTTCCGGATACGGAGTGCGCGCGGCTTCCGTCCGGTCAGAGAACACGCCCGGGAACGAGGAGGCGGAAGCGGGACACGCGCGATGCGGTGACACACATGGCAAACGCCTCCTTCCCGGTCCGTGGGCGTGCCAGCACCGTACCCCGGTGCAGCGGGGGAGGGCCAACGAGTTATCTGGACAGAACCAACTCCCGTCCCGGAAACTTTGTTTCATGACCTCGATCGAGTCCGGTGTGCCCTCTCCGCGGATATCCGACGCGGATCGTGAGCGTGCCCTCGGCGCGCTGCGCGAGGGCATGGTGGACGGAAGGTTGTCCCACGACACCTTCGAGCGGCGGATGGAACAGGTCATGGGGGCCCGGCGTCCGGAGGAGCTCGCCCTGGCGCTGCGGGACCTGCCCGCCTGCGAGGGCCCGGCCGAACGCACCGGCTGGCTGGTGCAGACGGTGGGCCGGATCGCCTCCTTCCAGCACCGGATGTCCGCGGCGTGGCGGGCCGAGCGGCTGCCGCAGCTGGTGCTGCCCACCCCGGGGCCGCACCCGCTGTCGATCGGCCGGGCGCCGGGCTCGGCGCTGCGGCTCAACGACGGGAGTGTCTCGCGCTTCCACGCCCAGCTGACGGCCGACGTGGGCGGGTGGCTGATACGGGATCTGGGCTCGGCGAACGGGACCTGGGTGAACGGCCGGCGGGTGACCGACACGCTGCCCGTGCGGCCGGGGGACGAGGTGCGCTTCGGCGCCGTCTCGTACCGGTTGAGCCTGCGGTGAGCGGGTACTGAGCCCGCGCCCGGCAGGCCGGTGGCGCCGGGGCCCGACCCCGCCGCGGAAGCCGGTCTGCCGCCCGAGCGGGGGCTGGTGGTGTGGGTCGGCAGACCGGAGTTCCGTGGGTGATCGTGCCCGTGGGAGCGCTCCCAGTGTGCGGGCAGAGCAACGGCTTGTAAAGACGGCGCGTCAGAACCCGTCCCGGCGCACCAGCAGGGCGACCGGGCGGTCGGCGAACATCTCGGCGAGCCGGGCCTTGCCCTGGAACGCCGGCCGCCGCGCCGTCCGGCCCGTGTCCCGGCCGGCCAGCGCGTCGTCCCAGCGCCCGGGCGGCAGCGGCAGCACGGTGCTGTCCCAGCCGCCGGCGGCCTCCAGCGTCCTGGTGAGCCGGCTGACGGCGGTGAGCACCTGCCCGGACCGGGTGAACGCCAGCGCGTGGTCCCCGGTGGGCCCCTCGGCGGTCAGCGGCTCGTAGCCGGCGTGCGCGCCGAACCACTCGGGGTGTGCGCGGCGCAGCCGCAGCGCCACCGCGGTCAGCCACAGCTTCTCGGCGGGCAGGCCGGCGCCGGCCCCCGGGGCGGGGGCGGAGCCGGGGTCGGCCGCGCCGGACAGCGGGCGCTCCGGGAGCCGCGGCGGGCGGCGGTTGTCGGGGTCCACGAGGGCCCGGTAGACGCTCTCACCGCCCCGGTAGAGGTCGGGGACCCCGGGCATCGTCAGATGCAGCAGCGCGGCCCCCAGAACGTTGGCCCGGATCTGCGGCGCCAGTTCCTCGGCGAACCGGGCCACCGCGTATCCGGGCGCGCCGCAGGGGCCGCCCCGTACGAAGCGGTCCGCCGCCGCCTCGTAATCGGCGTCGGGGTCCGTCCAGGTGGTGCGCAGGGCTACCTCGCGTGCGGCCTTGAGGGTGGCGTCCAGCAGCCGGGACGGGTCGGGGTCCGGCGCGAGCGCGAACGCCGTCTGCCAGCAACTCCACGCCAGGTGCGGGTCGGGGGCGGACACCCCGGCGTGCGCGGCGCGTTCCGTCACCTCGGTGAGCAGTTCCGCCCACCCGAGCGGATGTTCGGTGAGCGTGGTGAGGGCGGCGCGGACGTCACCGCTGCGCTTGGTGTCGTGGGTGGCGTACACAGTGCCGGTGAGCGGCCACGCGTGCTGGATCCGGGCGCAGTGCGCGTGGAAGGCGGACACCGGCAGGGCGGGTTCGCCCGCATCACCGCCGACCTCGGCGGCGGACAGCAGCGGGGTGAAGCGGTATCCGGCACAGTCCTCGACGGCCTTGGCCCGCAGGGCGGAACTCACCTGGCCGAACCGCGCCCGGAAGTCCTGCGCGTCGCTCGTGGCGCAGGCGCCGGGGCCGGTGTCCGCGGTGCTCTCGGCGAGGAGGTGGAAGCCGGTGTCCGCGATGGCGGGTGACGTGGCGTCGGGCACAGCCGTCCGGACCCGCAGGGCCGGGTCGGCGCCTGACCCGCCCTCGTCCGGGGCCACCCGGCCGGCGGTCCGTGCCCGTGCGGTCGCGTCCGGCTCCGGAGGCGACCCGGCCCCTTCCCGCGCCGGGGTTCCGCCGCCTGTCGCATCCGCCGTACGGAGTCCGGCGTCACCCCGGTCACGGAGCGCCTGATCCCCGGTGGTTCCGGCCGTCCGTGCCGGCCCTTCGGCGGAGCGGCCGGCCGGGTCCGCGGGGCCCACCGGGTCGCACGGGGCGCCGGGCGCGGTCCGTCCCGGGGACCGGGCCGGGTCGGCCGCAGCGGTGTCGGGACCCTGGAGCAGCGCGTGGAGCGCGTCCACCGCCCGGGCCTCCGCCGCGGTGGTGACGGCGCACCGGGCGAGGTCGGCCGTGCGCGCGAGCAGGGTCGTGTCCTGCCGCGAGGGCGGGCGGTCCGCCGCGAGGTAGGGCCGGTAGACCGGGAGGTGCACCAGGAGTTCGCTCAGGGCGGTGCGCAGCGCCTCCGGCGTGTGCAGGTCGCCGCACAGGCGGTGCGCGGTGCGCAGGAGGCGGTCGCGTTCGGCGCACAGCTCCTCGGCGAGGATCTCGCGTGCGGCGCGCCGTACGGTCGGTTCCCAGGCGCCGCCGAGATCGGCCGGGGCGGCGGTGAACCGGCGGTGGTCGGCCGTGAGCCGGTCCGCGCCCACCGGGTCGGTGAGGACGGCGTCCACGTGGCGCAGTGCGTCGTAGCCGGTGGTGCCGGCCACCGGCCAGCCGGTGGGGAGGTGTTCGCCGGTGGCCAGGATCTTCTCGGCCACCACCCACACGTCCGGGCCGGCCCGCTGCCGCAGCCGGCGCAGGTAGCCCTCGGGGTCGGCCAGCCCGTCGGGGTGGTCGACGCGCAGTCCGCCGATCACGCCCTCCGCGACCAGCCGCAGCACCGTCGCGTGGGTGGCCTCGAAGACGGCCGGGTCCTCCACGCGTACCGCGATCAGGTCGCTGACGGTGAAGAACCGGCGGTACGTCAGCTGTGCGAGGCCGGTGCGCCACCAGCCCAGCCGGTAGTGCTGCGCGTCCAGCAGCGCCGGCAGCGGCAGGGACTCGGTGCCGGGGCGCAGCGGGAAACGGTGGTGGTCGCCGTGGCGCAGCGTGCCGCCCTCCACCCGCAGCGCGTCCCACTCCTCCCGCAGGGGTGCGCCCAGTACCGGCAGGGGCAGCCGTCCGCCGCCCGCCGCCCAGTCGATGTCGAACCAGGCGGCGGCGGGGGAGCCGGGGCCGTCCCGCAGGAGCTGCCACAGCGGGGCGTTGAGCCGGGTGTCGGCGGGGAAGGCCATGTGGTTGGGCACGATGTCGGCGATGATTCCCAGCCCGCGGGCCCGGGCCTTTTCGGCCAGGTCGCGCAGGCCGGCCTCGCCGCCGAGTTCGGCGCGCACCCGGGTGTGGTCGGTCACGTCGTAGCCGTGCCGGGAGCCGGGCACGGCCTCAAGGACCGGCGACAGGTGCAGGTGGGAGACGCCGAGCGAGGCGACGTACGGCAGGAGCCGGGTCGCGGCGTCGAATCCGGCGCCGGGCTCCAGCTGGAGGCGGTAGGTCGCGGTGGGGGTTCTGGGCACCTGTGTCATGACCGCCGCCCGCTCCGACTGCCGTGTCCCACGGCGTGGTTGAGTCCGTACCGTGCTGCGCGGCCGACCGCGCGCGCAGTAGGCTTCCTTGATCCAACGGCGGGGTGGAAGGCGGTGCAGGCGGTGAGCTCGTCCGGGCTTGAGCTGCCCTCGGGGAACGGGGGTGAGACCGCGGAGGCGCCCACCCAGGCGGTGCCCGTGCCGCGTCCCGTGGAGATCGGGGCCGATCTGGGCTGGAGCGAGGCGGACTGGTCCGAGGTACGCACCCGGGTGGAGCGTGCCGGGCGGGCATATGTCTGGCTCAATCTGGTCGAACAGCGCCTGCGCTCGGTGGTGGCCGCGGTGCTGCGCCCGGTGTACGAGCCGGTGCACGGCGAGGAGTGGGAGATCGCGGCGGCGGGCCCCGCCGGACAGGAGTGGGTGCAGCGGGCGGCGGCGCTGCGGGAGGTGAGCCGCCGCAAGGGGCTGGTGCTTGATCCGGCCGATGACACGGTGCTCGCCTTCCTGACGCTGCCTCAGTTGCGTGAACTCATGGTGCAGCACTGGCCCTGTTTCGCCCCGTATTTGGACAATCGTCGCGAGCTGGAACTGACGCTGGACGAGCTGGAGGTGGCGCGCAGCGCGGTCAGCCGCAACCGGGGGATGAGCCGGGCCGTGCTGGAGCAGGCCGAGCGCGGCTGCGCCCGGCTGCTGCGGCTGCTGGACTCCGGGGCGCCCGCGGAGGCCGGACGGTTGCCGGCGGACGCGGTGGAGCGGCTGGTGGGGGACCGGTTCACGGATGTGGCGGGGGTGCATCCGGACCGGGTGCGGTTGCAGCGGCAGCTGCCGCCGGAGGAACTGTTCGGGGGCGCCAGGCGGCTGGACGCGATGGGGACGGCGCTGGGGCTGCTGGTGCAGAACTATCCGGGGCGGCGGCTGGCGCATCTGGCGGCCTCGGGGTGCCGGGTGCGGCTGCTGTTCCTGAACCCGGCGAGCGGGGCGATGCGGCGCCGGGAGCGCGAGCTGGGGCTCAAGCGGGGGGAGTTGGGGCGCTCGGTGGAGACCAACATCCTCCAGGTGCGCCGGGTGCGCAGCAAGGTGCGCGATCCCGAGGCTTTCGACATTCATGTGTTCGATGAGATCCCCCGATTCAGTGCTTATTTCGTGGACGGTGACAGCCCGGACGGGGTGGCCGTGGTTCAGTCATATCTAAGGAGAATACGGGGAATGGAAACCCCGGTTCTCGTTCTCCGGCGCACGGGCCGGGAGATACCGCACCGAACGGACGCGGCCGCGGATGGCGAAATCACGCTTTTCGAAACCTACCGTGAAGAGTTCGAATGGGCCTGGGAGAATTCCCGGCCGGTTTCGTGACATCGCGCTCCGTGTGAAAGTGGTAGCGTCTTTCGGGTCCTATTTCCGCCTGGAAGCAGACCATGCGTCACGACATTCCCCCCCTGACAGAGGTGCGCCGGACCACGCAGAAGAAACGGGACGCGTGGTGGACCGTCCTGCTGGTGGACCCGCTCGCCACCCCCCTGGTGCGCTGGACCGCGCTGTGGACCAGGATCACGCCGAATCAGATCACCTGGCTGGCCCTGTTCTTCGGTCTCGGTGCCGCCGGCTGTTTTGCCTTCGGCACCTGGAACTGGCTGCTGGTCGGCGCCCTGCTCTATCACGTGAGTTTCGTCCTGGACTGCATGGACGGGAAACTCGCCCGGCTGACCGGGACCGGCTCAGTATTCGGCGCCTGGCTCGATTATGTGTTTGACCGGATCAGGGTATTGGTGTGCGCGGTCGCCCTGATGGGTGGCCAATTCTCCCGCACCGATGATGTGATCTATCTCTGGCTGGCGCTCGCGGTGGTCTTCCTCGACATGCTGCGGTATATCGACGCGCTCCAGATCTTCAAGATCCGGCACGGGATGCGCAAGCAGATCAAGGCCCGGGCCCGCCGCGCCAGGGAAGCCGAGAACGCCACCGAACTGGCTTTCATGGAAGATCTCCTGCGAGAGAATCCGGAGGCCGACGCCGATGCCGTCGCCGCCCATCACGGAGGCGAAACGGACACGGCGGCCGAGGCCGCCGAGGAGCGCGGGGTGCCCGCCCAGCGCGCCTCCGCCTCCCCCTCCGTCTCCGCCGTCGTCCCGGTCACCGTTCCCGCCCCGCAGGGGGACGCCCGGCCCGGCCGTCCGGTGACCGCCATCGTCGATCTGCACCGCGAGTTCCGTTCCCGGTTCCCCGGCTATCTGCGCCTGCGTGCCTTCCTCCTGCGGCACCGGATCCGTACCCACCTGGTGAGCGGCATCGAGTTCCAGATGGCGGTGTTCATCGTCGCCCCGGCGCTGAACGCCGTGGTCCCGGTGACCATCGGCGCGGGCGTGCTGCTGCTCGTCTTCGAGCTGGCGATCATCTACAAGCTGCTCCTGTCCACCCGGGACTTCGCCCGCACCCTGGACTCCTTCGACGCGGCCGAGAGCCGGCGGCGCGCCCAGGAGGAGGAAGCCGCGGAGTCCGGCGCACCGGTGGCCGGCTGAGCGACCGCGCCCCCTTCCAGTTGCACGAGACGTATCGTCTCGCTACGCTGGCGGCATGACCGCAGCCGCGCCGGCCCGCCGCGCCCACATCGCCATGTTCAGCATCCCGGCCCCGGGCCACATCTTCCCGAGCCTTGAGGTCATCCGTGAACTCGTCGCCCGGGGCCACCGTGTCACCTACGCCATCCCCGAGTCCTTCGCCGACACCGTCGCGGAAACCGGGGCCGAGCCGAAGACGTACTCCTCGCTCCTCGGCGTCGAACAGGAGTGGGGCGAGGAGTACCTGGACCAGGTGGAGCCCTTCCTGGAGGACAACATCCGGATGCTGCCCCAGCTGGCAAAGGCGTACGCGGGCGACGAGCCCGATCTGGTGCTGTTCGACATCGCCCCGTTCTGCGCCCGGATACTCGCGCGCCGCTGGCAGGTGCCGACCGTCCAGCTCTCCCCGTGCATGGTCGGCTGGAAGGGCCTGGAGGAGGTCGTGGCCCAGCAGGAGAAGGACATGAGGGGCAGTGAGCGCGGTCGCGCCTACCTGGACCGCTTCCAGGGCTGGCTGGACGCGAACGGCTTCGCCGGTCTCGCACCGCTGGAGTTCATGGCGCGCCCCGGCCGTACGCTCGCGCTCATCCCCCGGGCCATGCAGCCGAACGCCGACCTCGTGGACACGGACGTCGCCACCTTCGTCGGCGCCTGCCAGGGAACCCGCGCCCATCAGCAGGAGTGGGTGCGCCCGGCGGCGGCCGCGGGCAAGCGGCTGCTGCTGATCTCCCTCGGCTCCTCCTACACCGACGAGCCGGAGTTCTACCGCGCCTGTGTGCGGGCGTTCGGCGATCTGCCCGACTGGTACGTGGTGCTCCAGATCGGCTCCAGGGTGAGCGCGGAGCAACTGGTGGACGAGGGGGAGCGGCTCCCGGGGAACATCGAGACCCACTCCTGGGTGCCGCAGCTGTCCATCCTGCGGCAGGCCGACGCGTTCATCACCCACGCGGGCATGGGCGGCAGTCAGGAAGGACTGGCCAACGCCGTCCCGATGGTCGCGGTGCCCCAGGGCGCCGACCAGTTCGGCAACGCCGAGCTGCTGGCCGGACTCGGCGTGGCCCGGCACCTCCCCAAGGCCGAGGCGAGTGCCGAGGCCCTGCGTGCCGCCGTGCTCGGCCTCGCCGGTGATCCGCAGGTCGCGGCCCGGCTGCGGGAGATCCGGCGGGGGATGGCCGCCGAGGGCGGCGCCCCGCACGCCGCCGACCTCATCGAGGCGGAGCTGCCAGCAACTCCCTGACCAGGGCCGCGCCCCACCACTCCTCGATCCGCCCGGGCGGCCAGCCGCGCTCGGCGGTGAGCGTGGTGTACACGTCGATGGTGCACAGCGCGGCGTAGATGTCGATGGCCGACGGGATGTCGAGGTCCGCGCGCAGCGTGCCGTCGGGCCACGCGGCGAACACCTGCGCCCGGGTCGCGTCCCCGCGCCGCCGCCCCTCCTCGTACGCCGTCGCCAGCTCGGGCTCGGTGCGGCCCGCCTCGCGCAGCAGGAGGATCACCTCACCGGCCCGCTCGTACAGCCGCCGGTCGTAGGCGGCCATCGCCGCCAGCTGCCCTACGGGATCGCCCTCCGCCGCCTCCAGTTCGGCCACCAGGCGGTCCACCCCGGCGGAGAGGTCGGCGGCGTCCGCGACCGCCCGGATCAGCCCCGTCTTGTCGCCGTAGGCCGCGTAGACGGTCGGCACGGAGACCCCCGCCTCGTCCGCCACCGCCCGCACGGTGGTGGCGGCCCAGCCCTGGCCGGTGAACAGCCGGCGCGCGGCCTCGGCGATCCGGGCCCGGGTGCGGTGGGCCTGGGCGGTGCGGTGCAGGGACGCGTAGCGGCGCTTGGCCGGTTCGCTGGCCATGGGGGTGGAGCCTCCTTGGGTTGTCGCTGTCTATATTGAATATATGGCTACTCTAGTGAATATTGGCCGACGGCGCCGCGCCCTGCCCTTCTCCCGGCTCGGTGGGTTCGCCGCCCTCGGCTTCGCCACCATGATCGTCCTCAGTAACGCGGTGCTGGTCCCCATGGGACTGCCCACCCCCGGCGCCGGGCTCGCGGAAGCGCGCGACTTCTACGGGTCCGCCCCGGCCGCGCTGCCGGCCGTCCTGGCCCTGGGGCCCCTGACCTGGGCGCTGTCGACCGTCTTCGCGGCGGCGGCCGTCGCCGTGCTGTGGCGCGCCGAGCACGTCCACGCCACCGCCTGGTCACTGGTCGGCCTCGCCGGTGTCCTCCTGCAGAACGGCACCTTCGCGGCGGTCACCGCGCTGCGCCTGGCCCTGGCCGACGGGGGCGCCGGCACCGGCGGACTGTGGGCGCTCCAGGACGCGCTCTTCCTCCTCAACGGCACCTTCCTGGGCCTCGCGCTCACCGGCTTCTCCCTCGCCGGAGTGCGCGCCGCGGTGATCGGGCGCCGGCTGGGCGGGCTCGGACTGCTGGCCGCCACCCTCCACTTCGCCTCGGCCACCCTCACCCCGCTGATCACGGGCGGCGACGGTCCGCTGGGCCTGCTCGGCCTCATCGGCTGGCTGCTGTGGGTGATCTGGCTGGCCGGGTACGGCAGGGCGCTCGTCCGGCTGCGGGGCACTGTCGGTGGCGGCTCCTAAGCTGCGGGCATGACGGAAGGTACCGAAGCGCGGCCCGCCCGGTTCGTGGCGCTGCTGCGCGGGATCAATGTCGGCGGACACCGCAAGGTCCCGATGGCCGACCTGCGGGCGGTGCTCACCGAGCTGGGGTACGGGGCACCGCGCACACATCTGCAGAGCGGCAACGCGGTCTTCACAACGGCGCCGGGCGCCGACCCCCGGGCACTGGGCCAGGAGTTGGCGGCGGCGCTGGAGCGGCGGTTCGAGTTCGCCGTGGACACCCTCGTGCTCAGCGCGGAACAACTGCGCGCCACCGTACGGCGCTGCCCGTACGACACCGACGGGCTCGACCCGGCCAAGCTGCTGGTGCTCTTCCTCGACCGCGCCCCCGACCCCGCAGCCCTGGACCGCCTCGACCCCGGGCGCTACGCGCCCGACACCTTCCGGGCCGGTGAGCGGGAGGTCTTCGCGTACTTCCCGGACGGCATGGGGCGCAGCAAGCTCGGCGACGCCCTCACCGGCGCGCTGAAGGGCCATGTGGCCACCGGGCGGAACTGGCGCACCGTTCAGAAGCTGCTGGAGCTGGCGGGGGAGGAGCCGGGCTGACCCCGTTCCGGCGTCAGCGGGCGAGCCAGTCGCCGCTCGGGATCGGGGTGCCCGTCGTGCGCAGCCGGGTGGCCAGGGGGTCCGCCGCCAGGTACGTCCAGGCCCGGGTGCCGTCCAGGACGCGCACCACCAGCCGGTCGTAGTCCGGGCCCTCCAGCCGGTCCAGAGTGGCCAGCACCTCGGCGAAGGCCGGCTCCGCGACGTACATCAGCTCCCCGGTGATCGTGGCCCGGGCCCCTCGGGCGGGGGAGGCCTCGTGCCCGCCGTCCGGGACGGCCACCGCGTACGGGAAGCCGGGCCCCTCGTACAGCATCGCGCCCGCCAGGACGGCGGGCTCCTCCCGGGCGGTGCGGCCGCGCAGCGTCCACGCGTAGTGGCGCTGCCCGGCGCGCAGGGTGCCGTAGACGAAGAAGGGCAGGGGTTCGGCTAGCGCGGGCATGCCGGTCATCCTGCCCGTTCCGTCTGTATCAGGGCGCCCACTGGCGGTAATCGGTCTGTACCATTTACGATGACGGACCCGCCGGGGTGGGAGAGGGACCCGGCCGGTGGTTGAGCTGCGTGTCGCCGCGTAGGGGGGAATCGCCGGTCGGGTCTGGGACGGTCACGGGCAGCCCGGCCCGCCGCCACGCCTGGAAACCGCCGATCAGATCGGTGGCCCTGCGCAGCCCGATCGCCCGCAGCGAGACCGCCGCCAGCGAGGAGGCGTACCCCTCGTCGCACAGCACGATCCAGTGCACATCACGCCCCGTGGCCTCCGGCACCGACGCGCCACTGGCCGGGTCGCAGCGCCACTCCAGATGATTGCGCTCGATGATCAGCGCGCCCGGGATGGTGCCGTCCGCCTCCCGCTGGAAGGCGGGCCTGGTGTCCACCAGGACCGCGCCCGCCCGCCGCGCCGCCTGCGCCGCGTGCGGATCGAGCCGGTCCAGGCCCGCGCGCACCGCGGTCAGATGCTCATCGATCGTCGTCATGGCTCAGCCTCAACTCCCCGTGCGTTCCCGGTCTCAGTCGTCGATCGTGTCGGTGCGGTCCAGCAGCAGCGCGCCGTCCGCCCCCAGCCGGTAGTAGTTCTGCGAGGCCAGCGCCGGCCCGTACGCGTGGACGCTGAGCGCCGGCTCGGTGCCGCGGTTGCTCACCCGGTGCGCATAGCGCGGGCCGAACGACCGCAGCCCGCCCACCGGAAGCCGTCGCGCCCCCGGAAAGGTCTCCTCGCTCAGCGTCCCCTCCACCACCGTGAACGCCCCGGCCGAGCCGCCGTGGTCGTGGATCTCGGTGCCCTGTCCCGGCAGCCACGTCAGCAGCCACACCTCGTACCCCTCGGCGCGGTGCAGCCGGTGGTACCAGCGCTCGGGCGAGGTGAAGCGGGCCAGCGCCCGCCACGACTCGGGCCGGGCGGCGACCCGGCGCACGGTCTCGGCCAGCCGGGCGGGGGAGAAGGGGACCTCGGTGGCCGCGGACGAACGGGGCGGGGCGGAGAAAACAGACATGGATGACCTCTTGCGCGGTGCCGGATGCGGTGGGCGGAATGCGGGACGCCGCGCCCACGGCTGACACCGGGCGCGACCGTCAGGGACGGCCGCGGCGACACAGCGCGCTGGCCACGCGGACAAAGTCCACGTGCTGCCTGGTAAAGAAGCGCTTGCCGGTCGACATGGGGGTCACATTGGCAGCCCACCCGCGCCCCGGTCAAGCGGCCCCGACTTTTCACGGACGTCATCCGGCGAAATATGACCCACTCCCGTTTGCCGTTGTTCCAGCAATTGAGACGGAGCGGCAATACCTTGACGGCGACCGGAGGTTGCTGGCAAGCTCACGTACTGTGAGTCAAGCTGACGTTCTCGTGACGCGCCTGCACGTCGATCTGCGACGGCAGGCCAGCGCTATCTGTGCCAACGGCCACTGAACACAGCACAGCTGACCTTCTCCGGCCCGCAGCGGCCGTGAATCTCCGGCACCAGCCGCGTCTTTGAATCCCCACCGCCGGCGGGCGGTATCCCGTCATTCCCGCGGCTCCATCCGGAAATCGCGCCACCGCACCACCCGGCCCTGCCCCGCCATGCCCGATTTCCCCGGCCCTAATCTGGTTTTCGATGAACCCGGAGTGATTCATGACGCACATTCTCGCGGTATCGGCCAGTCCGACCAGGGAATCGCGCACCGCCGCACTGGTGCAGCACGCCATCGACCGGCTCTCGCTCACCGGATTCGACGCGGGGCACCTGGTACTGCGGGAACTGCCGGCCGAGGAACTGCTGGGCATCCGCCGGCCGGGCGCCGTGCTGCGGCGCGCGCTGGAGGATGTCGCCGTCGCGGACGGGCTGATCGTCGCCACCCCCGTGTACAAGGCGGCCTACACCGGCCTGCTGAAGACCTTCCTCGATCTGCTGCCGCAGTCGGGTCTCGCGGGCAAGACGGTGCTGCCGCTGGCCACCGGGGGCGGCTACGCCCACGTCCTGGCCATCGACTACGCGCTGCGCCCGGTGCTCACCGCACTGCGCGCCCGGCACGTCGTCGGCGGCTGTTACCAGCTGGAGGACGACATAGCCCGCCGCCCCGACGGATCCGCGCAGATCCGTCCCGAGGCCGAACTGCGCCTGTTCGACGCGATCGACGACTTCATCGAAGCGCTCCCCGCGTCCACCGCCGCCGGTTCCGCGCCCTTGCCGCAGTGACCTCAGTGACCTCCGGAAAGGCACCGACCGCATGACCGTCCAAGGCTTCGACCGCCCCATATCCGTGCAGGAGCCGATCATGCCGCAGCTGACCACACCCCTGTCAGACCTGTCCGACATGACCATCACCGTTGTCCCCGAAGGCGTGGACAGCTCCGTACCGCTGGTCGGCTATCTGGTCCTCGCTCCCGCGGGCACCCAGCTGTCCGAGCTGATCTCGCTGCCCGCCGCCCACGCCGCCGCGCCCGCCGCCCACGCCGCCGCGCCCGCCGGCCGGGCCGAGCGCGGCCCGGGCATCACCATCGACGAGGACGAGCGCACCGCCCGCGTGGACGGGACACCGCTGGAGCTCACCTACCTGGAGTTCGAGCTGCTGTCCCATCTGATGCGGCACCCGCACCGCGTGTACAGCCGCGAGCAGTTGGTCTCCACCATCTGGGGCTACGGCCCGGTCGGCGACCAGCGGACCGTGGACGTGCACGTCGCGCGGCTGCGCCGCAAGCTCGGCGCGGCGTACCGGGAGCGGATCGTGACGGTCCGGCGGGTGGGCTACAAGTACGTGCCCGCCGCGCGGTAGGCGACCGCGTTCGCCTCGTCGTACCGCCGCAGCAGCAGGGCCGCCAGCTCCGGGGCGGCGCCCAGCACCGGCGCCAGGGCGTCCGCGCCGGCCTCCCGGGCCCCGGCGGCGATCCGGGCCGGCAGCCGGCCCGGCGCGATCACCAGCGGGGCGACCAGCACCCGTTCGATGCCGTCCGCGCGCAGCGCGCGGACGGCATCGGCCGTGCCGGGCGGCGCACCGGCCGCGAACGCGGGCCGCACGGCGCCCCAGCCTCCGGCACGCGCCCACCGGCGCGCCAGGGATCCCACCGCCTCGATCGCCGCCGGATCGGAGGACCCGGCGGCGGCCAGCACGACGCCCGTGCGGGACCGCGCGCGATGACCGGGCGAGGGGCACCGCGCGGTGGCCGGGGCCGACAGCGGCCCGGGCCACCGCGCACCGGGGATCCCGGCGCCGGTGACGTCCGGCACCCGCGCGCCGTGGTCCAGCACCTCGGCCCGGGCCAGCCGGCGTTCCAGCGCCGCGAGCAGCAGGGGATCGCCCCCCAGCACCTCCGCCCGGCGGACCGTCATGCCCGGCAGCGCCCCGGCACAGGCGGCCAGGGCGGCCGGGATGTCCGTCTTCGCGTGGTAGGCCCGGGTCAGCAGCAGCGGCACCGCGGTCACCTCCCGCTCGCCGTCCCCGTACAGACCCGCCAGCGCCTCCCGCACCCGGGGGCCGTTGAACTCCAGGAAGCCCACCGTCACCCGGAGCCCGGGGCGCAGCGACCGTATCCGCGCCGCGAGCGCGTGCACGGTCGCCGCGTGCCCCGGGTCCCGGCTGCCGTGGGCGATCAGCAGCAGCGGGGCCGCGCCGGTCAGTTGTTCCTCGCCAGCAGACCGCGGCTGCGCAGCACGCGCCGCTCCAGCGGGGAGAAGAACAGCAGATCGATCGCGATCCCCACCAGCAGGATCAGGATGATGGTGGCCAGCACCCCGGACATGTTCTGCATCTGCCGGAAGCCGTCCATCAGCTGACCGAGCCCGGTGCCCAGCTTCGCCGAGTTCACGATCAGCTCCGCCGCCATCAGCGAGCGCCAGGAGAACGCCCAGCCCTGCTTGAGGCCGGCCAGATAGCCGGGCAGCGCGGCCGGCAGCAGGATGTGCCGCACACTGGTCAGCCCGCGCGCGCCCAGCATCCGTCCGGCCCGCAGATACAGCGGCGGGATCTGGTCCACGCCCGCCACGATGCCGTTCGCGATCGAGGGCACCGCGCCCAGCAGCACCACCGTGTAGATCGTGGCGTCGGTGAACCCGAACCAGATCAGCGCGGCCGGCACCCAGGCGATGGACGGCAGCGACTGGAGCCCGGTGAGGATCGGCCCGATCGCCGCCCGCACCACCTTCACCCGCGCCACCAGCAGCCCCAGCGGGGTGCCGACCGCGATGGCGATGGCGAAGCCCAGCACGCCGCGCGAGACGCTGGTCCAGATGTATCCCAGCAGGACCCCGTCCAGCCACATCTTCTCGATGGCGGCCCACACGTCCAGCGGGCCCGGCAGGATGTAGTCCGGCTTGATCTCCGCCGCGTACGCCAGCTGCCACACCGCCAGCACCAGCGCCACCGCCACCAGCGGGGGCACCAGCTTGCTCAGCAGCAGCCGCCCCAGCGGGAGCCGTTCGTCCGCCGCCCTGGTCTCCAGGGCGTCCAGGCCCGCTTCGAGGCCCGCCAGGTCCCCGTGGTGGCCCCCGGCCGGCTCCGCCGGTTCGGCGGTCTGCGCGGTCTTCGCGGTTTTCCCGGTCCCGTCCGTCTTCTCAGTGCTGACCATGGCGCCGGATCTCCCCCCTCAGCTGGTCGGTGATGTCCACGGACAGCGCCGACACCGCGGCGTCCTCGATCCGCCGCGGCTGCGGGATGTCCACCCGCCAGGTACGGGCGATCCGCCCGGGCCGGGAGGACAGCAGCACGACGCGCTGCGCCAGCCGCACCGCCTCCCGTACGTTGTGCGTCACGAACAGCACCGAGACGCCGGTCTCGGACCAGATCCGGGTCAGCTCCTCGTGCAGCACGTCGCGGGTGATGGCGTCCAGCGCCGCGAACGGCTCGTCCATCAGCAGCAGGCTGCTGTCCTGGGCCAGTGCCCGCGCCAGCGCCACCCGCTGCCGCATGCCGCCGGACAGTTCGTGCACCCGCTTGCCGTAGGAGCCGGTCAGCCGCACCAGTTCCAGCAGCCGTTCGGCCTCCGGACGCCGCTCCGCCTTGGGCAGACCGCGCAGCCGCAGCGCCAGCTCGATGTTCTTGCCGGCCGTCAGCCACGGGAACAGCGCGTGTTCCTGGAACATCAGGGCCGGCCGGCCCCCCGGGACCGAGATGGTCCCGGAGGTCGGCGCGTCGAGCCCGGCGACCAGGTTCAGCAGCGTCGACTTGCCGCAGCCGGACGCCCCGAGCAGGGTCACGAACTCGCCGGGTGCGACATCGAGCGAGATGGTGTCCAGGACGAGCTGCGCCCGTCCCGCCCGGCCGAAGGACTTCGACACCTGGTCCAGCCGTACGGCCGGGGTGTCCGCGGCCCCCTCCCGGCCCGTGGGGGCCGGTGCGTCCGATGTGTTGAGTGCGGTGGCCATCGCTGTCACCTCGTGGTCGTCGAATCTGCGGGAGAGGTCGTCACTCGACACCGAGGCCGCCGTCGCCGACCGGGTCCTGGCCCTCCTCGGCCAGCACCTTGTTCAGCAGCGAGAGGTCGTAGATCCCGTTCAGGTCGACCTCGTCCAGCAGCCCGGCGTTGACCGTGCTCTCGGCGCTGACGCGCAGCGAGTCGGCCAGCGGGTCGTTCAGGAACTCCACGTGGTCGAAGGCCGGGTCGAGGACCTCCTGGGGCAGCTCACTGCCGCCGGGCAGGGCGGCGATGGCGGTGTTGAACTGCTCCCTGGCCTCCTCGGGGTGCTCGTTGATCCAGGCGTTGGTCCGCACCACCCCGCGGATGATGGCCTCCACGACGTCCGGGTGCTCCTCCAGGAAGCTCTGCGAGGCGATGACATGGGTGACGACGTACTGGCCGTTCTCCCACAGCTCGCCCTCGTCCAGGATCTCCACCGCGCCCTGGGCGACCAGCCGGGCGGCGGTCGGCTCGGGCACCCACGCGCCGTCGATGTCGCCGCCCTCGAAGGCGGCCGGGATCTCGGCGTTGGGGACACGGACGACGTCCACGTCGCCGGCGCCGGTGCTCGCGTCGACCTCGAAGCCCTGGTCCGCGAGGTAGCTCAGCAGCGCGACGTCCTGGGTGTTGCCCAGCTGCGGGGTGGCCAGGGTCTTGCCGGCCAGGTCATCCAGCCCGGAGACCCGGTCGGGGTTGACGACCAGGGAGGCGCCGCCGGAGGCCGCCCCGGAGACGATCCGCAGGTTGCGGCCGCCGGACTGGGCCCAGCCGTTGATGGCCGGGTTGGGGCCGATGAAGGTCACGTCGATGGAGTCGCCGTTGAGCGCCTCGATGGCGGAGGGGCCGGCGTTGAAGACGGAGGGGGTGAAGCCGGTACCGCCCAGCTCCTGGGCGATCAGCCCGCCGTCCTGGAGTCCGATGACGGCGGTGGCGTGGGTGATGTTGGCGAAGTAGCCGATGTTGACGTTGTCGGTGGACAGCTTCTCACCGGTTCTCTCCTGCGAGGTCTTCTTGCCCTCGTCGGAGGAGTTGGAGCCGTAGCCGCAGGCGGTCGCGCCGATGAGCAGCGGGGCGACGACGGCGGCGGTCAGCAGGGAGCGGCGCGCGGTGGTCAAGGGGGAGTCCTCTCGCGAGACCGGACGGCGTGCCGGGGCGGCACCGGCCGGTTGGGGTCGCCTCCCGGCCGGAGGCAGCGGGAGGGTCGTACGGGACGGGCGGCGTGGGAGCTCAGTGGTCCGCACATCGCGCGATCCCGCCGTGGCCGGCGCCCAGCGCGCCGCTGCCGACCCGGCCGCCCTCCTTCGCGAAGGTCGAGAAGACATCCTTGAGCATGATCAGAAGTCCCACCCCTCGTGGTCGGCGGGCGTGCCGGGGGCGCCGGCACCGTCCGCCGCCGGGGCCGCGAAGGCGTCGCCCGCCATGCCGGCGGTGAGGGTGGAGCCGTCCGCGGGGTCGATCAGCAGAAACGATCCGGTGGTCCGGGAGACGGCGTACGGGTCCAGCGGCAGCGGCTCCGAGGTGCGCAGCACCACCCGGCCGATGTCGTTGGCGGCCAGCTCGCCCGGCACCGGGTGCGGGGAGAGGTCGTTCAGGGTGAGCCGCGAGGGGATCTCCTTGACGATCGCCTTCACGGTGCGGGTGGTGTGCTTGAGCAGCACCCGCGCTCCCGGGGTCAGCGGCCGGTCGTGCAGATGGCACACGGTGGCGGTGATGTCCTGGGTGGGCAGCGGCCCTTCGCCGGCCGGCACCAGGACGTCACCGCGTGAGATGTCCAGGTCGTCGGCGAGCGTGACGGTGACCGATTGCGGCGCCCTGGCCTCGTCCACCGTGGTGCCCAGCGCGTCGATGCCCGCGACCGTGCTGGTGCGACCGGCGGGCAGGACGGTGACCGGCTCGCCGACCCGCAGCACTCCGGCGGCCAGCCGCCCCGCGTACCCGCGGTAGTCGGGGTGCTCGGCGGTCTGTGGCCGGATCACGTACTGGACCGGGAAGCGGGCCGGCCCGGTGGCGGGCCCGTGGTCCACCGGCACGGTCTCCAGGTGCTCCAGCACGGTGGGGCCGCCGTACCAGTCCATGTGCGCCGAGGGGGTGACCACGTTGTCCCCGGCGAGCGCCGAGATGGGGATCGCGGTCACGTGGGGGATGCGCAGCGAGGCGGCGTACGCGCCGAACTCACCGGTGATGTCCGCGAAGACCCGCTCGGCGTAGCCGACGAGGTCCATCTTGTTGACGGCCAGCACGACGTGGGGGACCCGCAGCAGGGCGGCCACGGCGGCGTGCCTTCGGGTCTGCTCGACGACGCCGTTGCGGGCGTCGACCAGGACGACGGCGAGATCGGCGGTGGAGGCGCCGGTCACCATGTTGCGGGTGTACTGCACGTGCCCCGGGGTGTCGGCCAGGATGAACCGGCGCCGGGGTGTGGCGAAGTAGCGGTAGGCGACATCGATGGTGATGCCCTGTTCGCGCTCGGCGCGCAGCCCGTCGGTGAGCAGCGCCAGGTCGGGGGTCTGCTGTCCCCGGTTGCGGGAGGCGGCCTCGACGGCGGCGAGCTGGTCGGAGAGCACCGACTTGGAGTCGTGCAGCAGCCTGCCCACCAGGGTGGACTTGCCGTCGTCGACGGATCCGGCGGTGGCGAAGCGCAGCAGGGAGGTGGTGTCGGTCATCAGAAGTACCCCTCGCGTTTGCGGTCCTCCATGGCGGCCTCGGACAGCTTGTCGTCGGCGCGGGTGGCGCCGCGCTCGGTGAGGCGGGAGGCGGCGATCTCGGCGATGACCTGCTCGATGGTCTCGGCGTCCGACTCGACGGCGCCGGTGCACGACATGTCGCCGACGGTGCGGTAGCGGACCCGGCGGCGTTCGGTGCGTTCGCCGTCGCGCGGCCCGCCCCAGTGGCCCGGCGCCAGCCACATGCCGGAGCGGGCGAACACCTCCCGCTCGTGGGCGTAGTAGATGGCGGGGATCTCGATCTTCTCCCGGCCGATGTACTGCCACACGTCCAGCTCGGTCCAGTTGGACAGCGGGAAGACCCGTACGTGTTCGCCGGGCGCGTGCCGTCCGTTGTACAGCTGCCACAGCTCGGGGCGCTGGCGGCGCGGGTCCCAGCCGCCGAACTCGTCGCGCAGCGAGAACACCCGTTCCTTGGCGCGGGCCTTCTCCTCGTCGCGCCGGCCACCGCCGAACACGGCGTCGAAGCGGTGCGCGCGGATGGCGTGCAGCAGCGGCACCGTCTGCAGCGGGTTGCGGGTGCCGTCGGCGCGCTCGCGCAGTTCGCCGCGGTCGATGAACTCCTGTACGGAGGCGATGTGCAGCCGCAGTCCGTGCTGGGCGACGATCCGGTCGCGGTAGTCCAGAACCTCGGGGAAGTTGTGCCCGGTGTCCACGTGCAGCAGGGTGAACGGCACCGGCGCCGGGGCGAACGCCTTCAGCGCCAGATGCAGCATGACGATGGAGTCCTTGCCACCCGAGAACAGGATCACCGGGCGTTCGAACTCCCCGGCCACCTCCCGGAAGATGTGGACCGACTCCGACTCCAGCACGTCCAGGTGGGTCAGCGCGTACGATTCGCCGACGCTCATGCCAGCAGCCCCCGTTCCGTCAGCAGCTCGTACACGGCGTCCGCCGACTCGCTCACGCCGCGGTCCTGGGTGGCCAGCCGCAGATCGGGGGCGGCGGGTTCCTCGTAGGGGTCGTCGACCCCGGTCAGCCCGGAGAGTTCGCCCGCGGCCTGCCGCGCGTACAGGCCCTTCACATCACGCCGTGAGCAGACCTCGACCGGCGTGGCCACATGCACCTCCAGGTACGCCGTGCCGCCTTCCTCGTGCCGCCGGCGCACCTCCGCCCGGGTGTCCGCGTACGGGGCGATCACCGGGACCAAGGCCAGCACCCCGTGCGAGGCCAGGAGTTCGGCGACGAAGCCGATGCGCCGCACATTGGTGTCGCGGTCCGTGCGTCCGAAGCCGAGCCCGGCGGACAGGAATTCGCGGATCTCGTCACCGTCCAGCACCTCCACCCGATGGCCCTCGTGCTCCAGCCGGGCGCCCAGCGCCCGGGCGATGGTGGTTTTTCCGGCGCTGGGCAACCCGGTCAGCCACACGGTGGCGCCGCCACTGCCCTGACCCTGCTCGCTCATCGAGTCCTTTTCTCCCACTCCCGGACGTCCGCTGTCATCTGTGTTCAACTGCGCCATCAGCCGTGCAGTCCGCATTCGGTCTTGGCGCGCCCGGCCCAGCGCCCGGCGCGGGCGTCCTCGCCGGCCCGCACCCGGCGGGTGCACGGCGCGCAGCCGATGGAGGTGTAGCCGTCCTGGAGCAGCGGGTTGGTGAGCACCCCGTGTTCGGCGACGTAACGGTCCACGTCGTCCTGGGTCCAGCGGGCGATGGGGGAGACCTTGACCTTGCCGCGGCGCTCGTCCCAGCCGACGACCGGGGTGCCGGCCCGGGTGGGGGACTCGTCGCGGCGCAGCCCGGTGGCCCACGCGTCGTACCCGGCCAGCCCCCGCTCCAGCGGGGCCACCTTGCGCAGCGCGCAGCAGCGGTCGGGGTCGCGGTCGTGCAGCGCGGGGCCGAACTCGGCGTCCTGTTCGGCGACGGTGCGCAGCGGGGTGAGGGTGATGAGGCGGACGTCCATCACCGCTTCGACCGCGTCGCGGGTGCCGATGGTCTCCGGGAAGTGGTAGCCGGTGTCGAGGAAGACCACGTCGACGCCCGGGTGCGCCCGGGAGGCGAGATGGGCGACGACGGCGTCCTCCATGGAGGAGGTCACGCAGAACCGCGGGCCGAAGGTGCCGGTGGCCCAGCGCAGGATCTCCAGTGCCGGGGCCTCCTCCAGTTCCCGGCCCGCCCGTTCGGCGAGCGCGCGCAGTTCGGTGGCGGTACGGGGGGCGCTCATATCGGTTCCTCTCCCGGCGGTCGCTGCCGCAGCCCGCTCGCCAGCAGTCCCAGGAACGACAGCCGGAAGGCGCGGTTGCAGGCCGCGCACTCCCAGGCGCCGTGCCCTTCCTCGGAGGGGCGCAGGTCCTCGTCGCCGCAGTAGGGGCAGTAGTACGGGGCGGCCCGCTCGCTCATGACAGCGCCTCCGCGTCGGCCCGCGCCGCCCACGTCGCGAAGGACTCGCCCTCGGCGCGCTGTTCCTCGAAGGCGCGCAGCACCCGCTCGATGTAGTCCGGGAGTTCGGCGGAGGTGACCTTCAGGCCGCGCACCTTGCGGCCGAAGCCGGGCTCCAGACCCAGCGATCCGCCCAGGTGCACCTGGAATCCCTCGACCTGCCGGCCCTCGGCGTCCGTCACCAGCTGGCCCTTGAGCCCGATGTCGGCGATCTGGATGCGGGCGCAGGAGTTGGGGCAGCCGTTGATGTTGATGGTGAGCGGCTCGGTGAAGCCCGGCAGCCGGCGCTCCAGTTCGTCGATCAGCGAGGCGCCGCGGCCCTTGGTCTCCACGATCGCCAGCTTGCAGAACTCGATGCCGGTGCAGGCCATGGTGCCGCGCCGGAACGGGGAGGGCCGCGCGGTCAGGTCCAGCGCCGCCAGGCCCTCGGTCAGCGAGGTGACGCGGTCCTTTGGGACATCGAGGATCAGCATCTTCTGCTGCACGGTGGTCCGCACGCGGCCGGAGCCGTGCGACTCGGCGAGGTCGGCGATCTTCGCCAGGGTCGTCCCGTCCACCCGGCCCACCCGGGGGGCGAAGCCGACGTAGTACCGGCCGTCGCGCTGCGGGTGCACCCCGATGTGGTCGCGCCACTGGTCCACCGGGGCGGCGGGGGCGGGGCCGTCGGCCATCCGGCGCAGCAGGTACTCGTCCTCCAGCACCCGCCGGAACTTCTCCGGACCCCAGTCGGCGATCAGGAACTTGATCCGGGCCCGGGTACGCAGCCGCCGGTAGCCGTAGTCGCGGAAGAGGCCCACGACTCCCTCGTACACGTCGGCGACTTCTTCCAGCGGCACCCAGGCGCCCAGCCGCACCCCGATCTTGGGGTTGGTGGACAGTCCACCGCCCACCCACAGGTCGAAGCCGGGGCCGCGTTCGGGGTGCTGGACGCCGACGAACGCGATGTCGTTGACCTCGTGGGCCACGTCCTGCTGCGGGGAGCCGGAGATGGCGGCCTTGAACTTGCGCGGGAGGTTGGAGAACGCCTTGTTGCCGATGACGCGGCGCTGGATCTCCTCGATGGCGGGGGTGCCGTCGAGGATCTCGTCGGCGGCGATGCCGGCCACCGGGGAGCCGACGATGACGCGCGGGGTGTCGCCGCAGGCCTCGGTGGTGGACAGGCCCACGCCCTCCAGGCGGCGCCAGATCTCCGGCATGTCCTCGATGCGGATCCAGTGGTACTGGATGTTCTGCCGGTCGGTGATGTCGGCCGTGCCGCGGGCGAACTCCTGCGAGACCTCGGCGATCACGCGCAGCTGGGCGGTGGTCAGCCGGCCGCCGTCGATGCGCACCCGCAGCATGAAGTACTCGTCGTCCAGCTCCTCCGGCTCCAGGACAGCGGTCTTGCCGCCGTCGATGCCGGGGCGGCGCTGCGTGTACAGCCCCCACCAGCGCATCCGGCCGCGCAGGTCGGCGCCGTCGATGGAGTCGAACCCGCGCTGCGCGTAAATGGTCTCGATGCGCGTCCGTACGTTGAGACCGTCGTCGTCCTTCTTGGTCTGCTCGTTCGGGTTGAGCGGGGTGAAATGTCCTGCGGCCCACTGGCCTTCGCCGCGGTGGCGTCCGGCTTTGCGGCGGTTGGGGGCAGCGGACTTCTTCGCGGGCTCGGACATGCTTCGTTCGTCCTTCGGCAGGCGGCAAAGAGGCTCTGACCCACAAGGGGCCGCGCGAAAGCGGCGGAACGGGGCAGAGTCGACGTCGGGCAGCCGGTTGTCAGGGAGACACACCGGGGAAGGGCGGCCGGCGCGCGGTGGCGCTCAGCAGTGCGGACACATGGCGCTGCACATGCGACCGAGGTCGATGTGGCGCCTGCTCACCAGGGCGGTTCCAGCTCGCGACATGCCGGTCAGCGTCGCACGGGCGCTGTCGGGCAGTCCAGAGTCGTCCGTGATGTGGACGGATGAGTCTCATATGCAGAGACGTGCTGGTGAGAGCCCCGTTATGCGCCCGGCCAGGGCCCGGGCTGCGCCGCGTACGGTTCCTGGCCGACCTGGGTGTCGTACAGCCGGAAACCGCGCCGCCGGTAGTTCTCCAGGGCGTGCTCCCCGTCCTGCGAGCAGGTGTGCACCCACACCCGCCGGGTCGGCTCGCGGTCCGGCCACCGCCCGGCCAGATCCCAGGCGCGGGCGGTGCCCTCGGCGAGCAGCAGCCCGCCCAGGCCACGGCCCCGGAAGGCGGGCAGCAGCCCGAAGTAGCTGATCTCCACCACCCCGGCGTCCTGGGCGGTCAGTTCGACGAAGCCGCCGGGGGTGCCGCACTCGTACACCACCCAGGTCTCCACCCCCGGCCGCTCCAGATGCGCCCGCCACCGGGCCAGGTCCCACGGCAGCCGGTCGGTCCAGGCGACGTCCTGGCCCACCGCCGTGTACAGAAAGCGGCTGAACTCGGGGCTGGGCACCGCCGCCCGCTCGATCCGGACCTCCGCGCCGGGCGCCGGACGGCGGGCCGGGCCCGGCTCCCGCGGCTCCGTCTGCTCCAGGTACCAGGTGGTGACGGTGACACGGGCGGCGGGGGCGCCGGCGTCGCGGGCGGGGTCCGGGGGCGGCGAGGTGCTCATTCCCGTCATTCCATCACAGGCGCCCCACCCCTACCGGGGCAGCGCCCGCTCCACCACCGCCTCCAGGTCGAGCCCCTTCGGCAGCGTCCCGAAGGCGAGCCCGCCCTCCCCGCCCAGCCGCGAGGCGCAGAACGCGTCGGCCACCGCCGCCGGGGCGTACCGGACCAGCAGCGACCCCTGCAGCACCAGCGCCAGCCGCTCCACCAGCCGGCGCGCACGCCCCTCGATGCCCTCCAGGTCCGACAGCTCCGTCAGCACGTCCTTGATCGCCGCGTCCAGCCGGTGGTCGGCGCCCGAGGAGTGCCCCACCTCGGTCAGGAACGCGTTCAGCGCCATCGGCTCACGCTGCAACGCCCGCAGTACGTCGAGGGACTGCACATTGCCCGCCCCCTCCCAGATCGAGTTCAGCGGCGACTCGCGCAGCAGCCGCGGCATCCCGGACTCCTCCACGTAGCCGTTGCCGCCCAGGCACTCCAGCGCCTCCACCGTCAGCGGGGTACAGCGCTTGGTCACCCAGTACTTGGCCGCCGGCACCGCGAGCCGCAGCAGATGCCGCTCCGAGGCGCTGCCCGCCGCCGCCCGGTCGTACGCCGCGGCCAGCCGCATCGTCAGCACGGTCGCCGCCTCCGACTCCAGCGCCAGATCCGCCAGGACGTTGCGCATGAGCGGCTTGTCGATCAGCGCGCCGCCGAACGCCGAACGGTGCTCCGCGTGATGCACCGCCTGGGTCACCGCCTGCCGCATGATCGCCGCGGACCCGGCCACACAGTCCAGCCGGGTCGCCGCCACCATCCCGATGATGGTGGCCACCCCGCGCCCCTCCTCGCCGACCCGCCACGCCAGCGTGGAACCGTCGAACTCCACCTCGGCGGAGGCGTTGGAACGGTTGCCCAGCTTGTCCTTCAGCCGCTGGACGAGGAAGGTGTTGCGGCTGCCGTCCGGCAGCACCCGGGGCAGCAGGAAACAGGTGAGGCCGCCGGGCGCCTGCGCCAGCACCAGGAACACGTCCGACATCGGCGCCGAGCAGAACCACTTGTGACCGCGCAGCGCGTAGGCCCCGTCCTCCTGGAGCGGTACGGCCTCGGTCGTGTTGGCCCGGACGTCCGAGCCGCCCTGCTTCTCCGTCATCCCCATCCCGGCCAGCACCCCCGCCTTGCCGGCCGGCGGGCGCAGCCCCGGCTCGTACACCGTGGAGGTCAGCAGCGGCTCCCACGCGGCGGCCAGTGCGGGCTCGGCGCGCAGCGCGGGCACCGCGGCGTGCGTCATCGACAGCGGACAGCCGTGCCCCGCCTCCACCTGCGACCACACCACGAACGCGGCGGCGCGCCGCAGATGGCCGTCCGTACGCGGCCACGCCGCCGTCAGGCCGGCGGCCACCCCGCGCTCCAGCAGCCGGTGCCAGGACGGGTGGAACTCCACCTCGTCGATCCGCTCGCCGTAGCGGTCGTGGGTGCGCAGCACCGGGGGATTCTCGTTGGCCAGCCGCCCCCACTCCTGCGCCTCCCGCGAGCCGGCCGCCCGGCCCAGCTCGCTCAACTCCGCCGCGCTGCGCGCCTCCTGCCCGGGGTCACCGCTGTGGCGCTCCACCGCCTCCCGCAGCGCGGCGTCCGCGCCGAAGACGTCGTGGCCCACCAGGGGCGGAACTTGGTTGGTCACCCGGTGCGTGCTGGAGGTGGAGGTCATGCGGTTACGTTATGCGCGTGAACGCCGAACAGTCAGCACCCATACCGGAGGGACAGCGCAGGCAGCGCGCGGCGGAGCGGGGGGAAGCACCACGGGGGACGACCGGGGACGGGGCGCGGGGCCGGACGCCGGACCCCGGGCCCGGCACGGAGCACGACAGACAGGACAGACGCGACACAAAGCAGGAGAAGAAGCGGGAGAAACAGGAGCGCAGACGCCTCGGACGCCCCTCGCGCAGCGCCGTCTACCGCAACATTCCCAAGGGCAGGCTCTCCTGGCTGCTGCTGAAGGACACCATCACCTCCTGCTCGGAGCACCGGGTGATGGGCATGGCCGCCGAGGCGGCGTTCTTCACCCTGCTCTCCCTGCCCCCGCTGCTGCTGGGCCTGATCGGGCTGCTCTCCAGCCTGGACGCGGTGGCCGGCACCACGGCGCTGCCCACCGTGCGCGGCCACATCCTGGAGCTGTCCGGGGCGATGCTCTCCGACCGGGGCGTGGACGAGGTCATCACGCCGCTGATCAACGATCTGGTCTCCGGGCCCCGCCCCGACGTGATGTCCTTCGGCTTCATCGTCGCCCTGTGGTCGGGCTCGCGGGCGATGAACGTCTTCGTCGGCACCATCACCGTGATGTACGGGCTCGACGGCCACCGCAACCCGGCCACCACCCGGCTGCTGGCGTTCTCCATGTACGTGGTCAGCATGGTGGTCGGCGCGATCGCCGTGCCCGCCATGGTGATCGGCCCCGGCATGGTCGCCGAGTGGGTGCCGCAGCTGTCCGGGGCGCTGCGCTACACGTACTGGCCGCTCCTGCTGCTGCTGTGCGTCTCCTTCCTCACCACGCTGTACCACGTGTCGGTGCCGGTGCGGTCGCCCTGGCGCGAAGACATCCCCGGCGCGCTGGTGGCGCTGACCATCTGGGCGGCGTGCGCGTACGCCCTCAAGGCGTATCTGCGCGCGACGGTCGAGGGGCCCAGCATGTACGGGTCGCTGGCGGTGCCGGTCGCGATCCTGCTGTGGCTGGCCCTGTCCGCCTTCGCCGTGCTGGTCGGCGCCGCGCTGAACGCCGCCGTGGACCGGATCTGGCCCACCGCCACCATCGCCGCGGCCCGTGCCGAGAGCGAGCGCGCCCGCGCCGCAGCCGCGGCGGCGATGGTGGCGGCCGTCAAGTCCCGCCGTTCGCGGGCCGAGGCACAGGGCATCCCGGAGCCGGACGATCCCATGGTGACCGCGCGCCGCTGGGCGAAGGCGTGGCAGCGCGGGGAGCTGCGGGAGGAGCTGGAGCGCATGCGCCGGGCGGGCGACGACCGCCGCCGGCGCATCCGGGGCACCGACCGCCGGGGCGCCAAGTCCGTCACGGTGCGCGCCGGATCGCGGGGTAAGGGTTCTAGTACAGTGAGGCGTTCGCGGCTACGGCATGGGAGCGGACATGGGCGTGACAAGAGCCGTGAGTGAGCGCGTCGGGGGACCCCTGGACGACCGCAGATCCGGGCCCACCGTCCCCCGCATGATCCTGGGCGCCAGGCTGCGCAAGCTGCGCGAGGCCCGCCGGATCACCGGCGCGGAGGCGGGCGAGGTGATCCGCGCCTCGCACTCCAAGATCAGCCGGCTGGAGATGGGCCGCACCGGGTTCAAGCTGCGCGACGTGGATGACCTGCTGACGTTGTACGGGGTGACCGACTCCGCCGAGCGCGCCACCCTGCTGGCACTGGCCCGGCAGTCCAACACCCCCGGCTGGTGGCACGCGTACCACGATGTGGTGCCCAGCTGGCTGAACGTCTTCCTCGGCCTGGAGCAGGCGGCCGTGGTCATCCGTACGTATGAGCAGCAGTTCATCCCGGGACTGCTCCAGACCGAGGGATACAGCCGCGCCGTGCACCGGCTCACCCCCGAGCCGCAGGACGGGCTGCTGGAACGCCGGGTCGAGCTGCGGATGGCCAGGCAGCGCATTCTGCACCGGCCGGGCCCGCCCCATCTGTGGGCGGTGATCGACGAGGCGGCGCTGCGCCGCTCCATGGGCAGCGCGGCGATGATGCGCGAGCAGCTGGGGCATCTGCTGGAGATCTCCCGGCTGGCGCACGTCAGCATCCAGGTGCTGCCGTTCTCGGCCGGCGGGCACGCGGCGGTGGGCGGCCCGGTGACGGTGCTGCGCCCGCCGGGCGCCGAGCTGCCCGACGTGGTGTACCTGGAGCAGCTGAACGGCGGTGTCTACCCGGACAAGCCCGCCGAGATAGAGCAGTACCGGCACGTGATGAACCAGGTCGTGCTCCAGGCCGAGCCGCCGGCCGCCACCGCCGCCTTCCTGGAGCGGCTGCTGCGGGAGAGCTGACCGGCCCGCGCGTCCGGGCACGGTCACCCGCGCGGTTCCCCGGCGCGTGCCCGTGCGGGGACGCGTACGGTCCCGCTCTGATCGCTCACAGCGAACGTCCGGCCTCCGGGGAACATCCCGCCGCCCTCCGGCATTGAGTGCAGTGAACTCAACTTGTCTGCTGAGGGAGAGGTCATGGCACCGACATCGTCATCCGACACACTCACCCTGCCCGTGCTGCCCCTGGACGACGAGGTCGTGCTGCCCGGCATGGTCGTCCCGCTGGAACTGTCCGACCCCGAGGTCCGCGCCGCGGTCGAGGCCGCCCAGGCGGCGGCCCCCGCCGGTGAGAAGCCCCGCGTCCTGCTGGTGCCGCGGATCGAGGGCTCCTACGCCGCGACCGGCGTAGCCGGCCGCGTCGAACAGGTCGGCCGGCTCTCCGAGGGCGGCCCCGGCGCCCTCATCCGCGGCCTGCGCCGGGTGCGGATCGGCTCCGGCACCACAGGACCCGGCGCCGCCCTGTGGGTCGAGGGCACCCCCGTCGCCGAGGAGCAGCCCACCCCGCTGCCCGGCGCCGTCACCGAGCTGATGAAGGAGTACAAGGCCCTGGCCACCGCCTGGCTGCGCCAGCGCGGCGCCTGGGAGGTCGTCGACCGGCTCCAGCAGATCGAGGACCCCGGAGCCCTGGCCGACAACGCCGGCTACTCCCCGTTCCTCACCACCGAGCAGCGCCTGACCCTGCTGGAGACCACCGAGCCGGTCGAACGGCTGCGGCTGGCCGTGCGCCTGCTCAGCGACCACCTGGCCGAACAGGATGTCGCCGAGTCCATCGCCAAGGACGTCCAGGAGGGCGTCGACAAGCAGCAGCGCGAATTCCTGCTGCGCCGCCAGCTGGAGGCCGTCCGCAAGGAACTGGCCGAACTGAACGGCGACGCCGCGGACGAGGGCGAGGACTACCGCGCCCGCGTGGAGTCCGCCGACCTCCCCGAGAAGGTCCGCGAGGCGGCCCTGAAGGAGGTCGACAAGCTGGAGCGCTCCTCCGACGCCTCCCCCGAGGGCAGCTGGATCCGCACCTGGCTGGACACCGTTCTCGAACTGCCCTGGAACCACCGCACCGAGGACGCCTACGACATCACCGGCGCCAAGGCCGTCCTGGACGCCGACCACGCCGGGCTCACCGACGTCAAGGAACGCATCACCGAGTACCTGGCCGTGCGCAAGCGCCGCTCCGACAAGGGCCTGGGCGTCATCGGCGGCCGGCGCGGCGGCGCCGTCCTCGCCCTGGTCGGCCCGCCCGGCGTCGGCAAGACCTCGCTGGGCGAGTCCGTGGCCCGCGCCATGGGCCGCAGCTTCGTCCGGGTCGCGCTGGGCGGCGTCCGCGACGAGGCCGAGATCCGCGGCCACCGCCGTACGTACGTGGGCGCCATGCCCGGACGCGTCGTGCGCGCCATCAAGGAAGCCGGGTCGATGAACCCCGTCATCCTGCTGGACGAGATCGACAAGGTCGGCAGCGACTACCGGGGCGACCCCTCCGCCGCGCTGCTCGAAGTGCTGGACCCGGCCCAGAACCACACCTTCCGCGACCACTACCTGGAGGTCGAACTCGACCTGAGCGACGTGGTCTTCCTGGCCACCGCCAACATGCTGGAGGGCATCCCGCAGCCGCTGCTGGACCGGATGGAACTGGTGCAGCTCGACGGCTACACCGAGGACGAGAAGGTCACCATCGCCCGGGAGCACCTGCTGCGCCGCCAGCTGGAGCGGGCGGGCCTGGACCCCGCCGAGGTGGGGGTGACCGACGGCGTGCTGCGCAAGCTGGCCGGCGAGTACACCCGCGAGGCGGGCGTGCGTTCCCTGGAACGCTCCCTGGCCAGGCTGCTGCGCAAGGTCGCCGCCCGCAACGAGCTGGGCGAACTGACGCTGCCGCACACCGTCACCGAGGACGATCTGCGCGGCCTCATCGGCCGTCCGCACCACACGCCGGAGGCGGCCCAGTCGCCCGAGCAGCGGCGTACGGCGGTCCCCGGCGTGGCCACCGGGCTCGCGGTCACCGGCGCCGGCGGCGACGTGCTCTACATCGAGGCGTCGCTGGCGGACGCGGAGACCGGCGGCGCCGGGCTGAGCCTCACGGGCCAGCTGGGCGACGTCATGAAGGAGTCCGGCCAGATCGCCCTGTCCTACCTGCGTTCGCGCGGCGCCGAACTGGAACTGCCGGTCGGTGACCTCAAGGAACGCGGCGTCCATCTGCACATCCCCGCCGGGGCGGTGCCCAAGGACGGCCCCAGCGCCGGCATCACCATGACCACCGCGCTGGCCTCGCTGCTGTCCGGGCGCCAGGTGCGGCCGGACGTGGCGATGACCGGTGAGGTCTCGCTGACCGGCCGGGTGCTGCCGATCGGCGGCGTCAAGCAGAAGCTGCTCGCCGCGCACCGGGCCGGCATCACCACGGTGATCATCCCGCAGCGCAACGAGCCCGATCTGGACGATGTGCCCCGCGAGGTGCTGGCGGACCTTGAGGTGCACCCGGTCACCGATGTCCGCCAGGTGCTGGAGCTGGCGCTGACCCCGGCCGGCACCGAGGTGGCGATGGCCGCCTGATGCCACGCCCTCCCCCGGCGCCCGCCGGGGGAGGGGCCACTGGTGGACCAGGACGTCTCTTTTGGATCTTCGTGGATCAGTCCGCGTTGTCGGATGCGGTGCATCGCAAGGCGCCGGGCTGCCCTCAGGGTGGTGTCCTTCGGGCAGTTCGGCAACGCAGCGAGGTGCCGCAGCCGGCGGCGCGGCCCTCGAAGATCCAGAAGAGACGGACTAGGGTCGGGCGCCATGAGTCCCTCCATCGCCACCAACACCCGTGTCGAACTTCCTGAACTGCTGGAGTTCGTCCGCCCCAGGCACCGCGCCATCCTGCTCACCCGGCGCGCGGACGGCACCCCGCAGGGCTCCCCGCTGACCTGCGGGGTGGACGACGACGGACGGATCGTGGTCTCCACGTATCCCGAGCGCGCCAAGACGCGGAACGCCCGCCGTGACGAGCGGGTCTCCCTGATCGTCCTGTCCGACGACTGGAACGGCCCCTGGGTCCAGGTCGACGGCACCGCCGAGGTGCTGGACCTGCCCGAGGCATTGGAGCCGCTGGTCACCTACTACCGCAACATCGCCGGCGAGCACCCGGACTGGGACGAGTACCGCGCGGCGATGACCAAGCAGGGCAAGTCCCTGATCCGGATCACCCCCACCCACTGGGGCCCGATCGCCACCGGCGGCTTCCCGGCCCGGCCGGCCTGACCCCGGTCGCCTCGTGCGGTCCGGGAGATGTGCCCGGTCAGGGCGCGATGCGGGTGAGGAAGAAGTCCCGGACGTCCCGGGCGAACAGCTCGGGCACCTCCATCGCGGCGAAGTGGCCGCCGCGCTCGAACTCCGACCAGTGCCTGATGTCGTACCGCCGCTCGGCCAGCGGTCGCACCGACTGCGTGATGTCGTGGGCGAACACCGCGACGCCGAGCGGCACCGGACACGACGGGATCCGCCGCGGCGCCTCGCGGTGCAGCCGCGCCGAGGAGGCCGCGGTCGCGGTCAGCCAGTACAGGGAGATGTCGGTGAGCATCCGCTCGTCGCCGACCGGCGTGCGCGGGTCGCACCACTGGGCGAAGCGCTCCGCGATCCAGGCGAGCTGACCGACCGGGGAGTCGGTCAGGGCGTAGCCGAGGGTCTGCGGAGTGGTGGCCTGCAGGGCCTGGTACGGGGGACGGGCGGCCATCAGTTGCCGCACCCGGTCGAGCCGGGCTTCCTCCCCGTCCGTCAACGCGATCCCGGCATCCGGGTCCGGCGCGGTCGGCAGGTAGTTGACGTGGACGCCGACGACCCGCTCGGGTGCCACCGCACCGAGGGCGAGCGAGATGGCCGAGCCGAAGTCGCCGCCCTGCGCACCGTAGCGCTGGTGGCCGAGACGGCGCATCAGCTCGGCCCAGGCCCGGGCCACGCGCACGATGTCCCAGCCCCGTTCGTGGGTCGGTCCCGAGAAGCCGTAGCCGGGGAGGGACGGGATCACCAGGTGGAAGTCGCGCGAGAGCGGCTCGATCACATCGAGGAATTCCAGGAACGATCCGGGCCAGCCATGGGTGAGAATCAGCGCGAGCGCGTCCGGCTTCGTGGACCGGACGTGGACGAAATGAATGTTCTGGCCGTCGATCTCGGTGGTGAAATGGGGAAGTTCGTTGAGCGCGGCCTCCTGCGCGCGCCAGTCGTAGCCGGTGCGCCAGTACTCGGCGAGCTCCCTCAGCCGTGCCAGCGGAAAGCCGTAGTCCGTCCCGGCATCGGCGACCTCGTTGGGCCAACGGGTGCGGGAGAGACGATCCATCAGATCGTCGAGGTCGCTCTGGGGTATGTCGATGCGAAACGGCTGGATCATGATCTTCACTCCATGAGGAATCACGTGCGACATGAACGTTAGTGCCACTAACGAAATTAGACCGTTAGTGTCACTAACGCAAGGAGGATGGATGAGCCCGACCCCAGAACCCACGCCGACCCGCCTGCGCGCGATCCCCAGCCGCCTGCTCGCCGGGATCACGATCGTTGCCGACCGGCTCGTCGGTGAGCGCCTGGCGGCCGAAGGCGCTCACAAGTGGCACTTCGCCGTGCTCGCCGCACTTTCCGAGCCCGGCGCCGCCAGCCAGGCCGGACTCAGTCGCCGCACCGGCATCTACCGCAGCGACATGGTCGCCGTCCTCAACGACCTCGCCGCCGCCGCGTACATCCACCGCGAACCCGATCCCGCCGACCGCCGCCGCAATGTCATCACCCTCACGCCGGCCGGCAGCCGCAGGCTGGAGCGCCTCGAACAGCTCATCGCCGACGCCCAGCAGGAACTCCTCGCCCCCCTCACCCCCGGCCAGCGGGACGAATTCACGCACCTGCTCACCGTCCTGCACGAGCACCACCGCCCCCCGCACCCCGGTGCGCCCGCCGGGCAGTAGCCCGTACACGCCGTCCCGGAGTGGACCCCACCGCCTCCGGCGCGGGCCCCGCCCGCCGCGACCCGCAGCGTTTCCGGCCCCCGACGGCCGTGTCCGTTTTCCGCCAGTGGAGGGCCCGCGCCGGGCGCACACTGGGCAGTGTGATGGACGACGACAGCAGGTACGAGGCGGTCCGCAGCCGCGACGAGCGGTTCGACGGGGTCTTCTACACGGCCGTGCGCACCACCGGCATCTACTGCCGGCCCAGCTGCCCGGCCGTCACCCCCAAACGTGCCCACGTCACCTTCCACCCCTCGGCCGCCGCCGCCCAGGCCGCCGGCTACCGGGCCTGCCGGCGCTGCCGCCCCGACGCCGTCCCCGGATCGGCGGAGTGGAACGTCCGCGCCGACGCGGTCGGGCGCGCCATGCGCATGATCGCCGACGGTGTCGTGGACCGCGACGGCGTCACCGGGCTCGCCACCCGGCTCGGCTACAGCCCCCGCCAGGTGCAGCGCCAGCTCACCACCGAACTCGGCGCGGGACCCGTCGCGCTGGCCCGCGCCCAGCGCGCGCACAGCGCCCGCATCCTGCTCCAGAGCACCGCGCTGCCGATCACCGAGATCGCCTTCGCGGCCGGCTTCTCCAGCGTCCGGCAGTTCAACGACACGATCCGGCAGGTCTACGCCCGCACCCCCACCGAGGTGCGCGGCGGCCGCACCGCCCCGCCCCAGGACCGGGCCGGCGTCCCGCTGCGGCTGGCCCACCGGGGTCCGTACGCCGCCCGGGAGATCTTCGACTTCCTCGGCCGCCGTGCCATCACGGGCATCGAGGAGATGACGGGGGAGCCGGGCGACCGTCTCTACCGCCGTTCCCTCGACCTGCCGCACGGCAGCGGCATCGCCGAGGTGGGCGAGCACGACGGGAAGGGCTGGCTGCCCGCCCGGCTCATGCTGACGGACCTGCGGGATCTCACCACGGCCGTGCAGCGGCTGCGCCGGCTGTTCGACCTGGACGCCGATCCGTACGCGGTCGCCGAGCGGTTCGCCGCCGATCCGCATCTGGGGCCGCTCGCCGCCGCCCGCCCCGGGCTGCGGTCCCCCGGCGCCGCCCAGCCGCACGAACTGGCGGTGCGCGCCGTCCTCGGCCAGCAGATCACGGTGGCCGGTGCCCGGACCCTGGGCGGCACCCTGGTCGCGGCGTACGGCAAGCCGCTGCCGGCCCCCGACGGTGCTCTCACCCATGTCTTCCCCACCGCCGACGCCCTCGCCGGCGCCCCGCTCGGCGAGCTGGGCATGCCCGGGGCCAGGCGCCGCACCCTGCGCACGCTGTGCGCCGCGCTCGCCGACGGCACCGTGACCCTCGACCCCGGCGCCGACCGTGACGCGACGGAGGCCGCGCTGCTCGCGCTGCCCGGGATCGGCCCGTGGACCGCCGGCTATCTGCGGATGCGGGCGCTGGGCGATCCGGATGTCTTTCTGCCGGGGGACGCGGGGGTGCGGCACGGTCTGGCGGGTATCGGCGCCACCGCGGCCGACGCCGAGGGCTGGCGGCCGTGGCGCTCGTACGCGGTCCACCATCTGTGGCAGGTCACCCCGGCGGCGCGGACCGGCGATCGCGACTGACGCCGGCCCGGGGCGGCGGGCGAGCGGACCGGGCGGGACCGTATCAGCCGGGTTCCGTCGGGTTCAGTCGGGCAGTCCCCAGCTGAGGATGCGGCGCGGATGCACCCGGATGACCTCCGGGCTGAAGCCGGGGCCCAGATCCACCTCGCCCACCAGCAGTTGGGCGATCCCGCGGATCTCCACCCCGCGCACCCGCCAGGGGGTGACGCTCGCCAGGTCGTCCACGACCAGCGACAGATGGGGATTGACCGTCAGGTTGCGCCACTTGACCGAGGCGCCCATCGCCTGGCCGCCGATCAGCAGCGTGCCGTCGACCTGTGCGAAGAAGCCCACCGGCTTGGCCTGCGGGCGTCCGGCGGGATCCACCGTGGCCAGCCGGGCCAGCCGCTGGGTGGCCAGGTAGGCGCGCTCGGCGGGGCTGAACTCAACCTGCTCCTTCATGGCGGCAGCCTGCCACGGCCCGGCCTCAGCCCCACCGCAGCACGCCGAGCCACAACCCCGTCACCAGCAGACATGCCGCCAGTTCGACCAGCATCCGGCGCCCGACCGAGCGCATGATGACGCGGGTGGAGGACACCGCCGCGCCGTGGTCACCGAGCCGGGCCCGCTCCCACCCGTACAGGGCCCCGATGAACCCCGGTACCACCCCGACCACCGGCAGGACGAAGAAACCGACGATCCCCGTCCCCCCGGCGAACAGCAGCTGACGCTTCCGTACCCCGGCCTCCCGCCGGCCGGCGGCCGGAAGCAGCCACTGCACCACTTGATGAACCAGTAATAACGCGGTGGCGGTGACCAGCACCCACCACGCCTGCGAGGTGCCCTCGGCGGAACTCCACCAGAACACCGCCGCCCACACCGCCAGTGATCCCGGCACCCCGGGCACCATGATGCCCAGCAGACCCAACAGCATCACCAGGCCCACCAGCGACAGCTGCCATATCCCCATGGGCCCCAGGCTGCCGCATATCGATCAGCGGCGCCGCATCCGGGTCAAGGTTCAGCCGAACTGACGCTCGATCTGGGCCAGTTTCTCCTCAAGAGAGTTGAGCCGGCCGTCCGCACCGGACAGATCGGTACGGGAGGACGCGGCCGTCGCGGTGGCGGTGCCGCCGCTGCCCGGGGCGTCCAGCGCCCGCCGTCCGCCGGGAGTCTGACCGGACTCCAGCGCCGCCGGCTCCGTACGGTCCCCGCCGGCCTGCTCCACCGCGACCTCGACCCGCTGGTTGCGGCCCAGCGCCTTGATCCGCGCCTTCTCCAGCTTGCGCTGCTCCTTGCGGCGCGCCTTCTCCAACTCCTTGGTACGGCGGTCCTCGCGGACCTCCTCCACCGCCTCGTCCAGGGTGCGGACGTTCTCCAGCAGCATCAGCGACCAGGCACCGAACGTCTCGCGCGGCGCCCGCATCCACCGGACGAACCGGATCTGCGGCAGCGGACGCGGCACCAGGCCCTGCTCACGCAGCGCCGCCCTGCGGGTCTGCTTGAGGGCGCGGTCGAAGAGGATGGCCGCGGAGAGCGACATCCCGGCGAAGAACTGCGGGGCACCGGCGTGCATCTCACCGCGCGGCGCGTGCACCCAGTTGAACCAGGCGGCGGCACCGGCGAACAGCCACACCAGCATCCGCGAGCCCAGCGACGCGTCGCCCTGGCTCGCCTCGCGCACCGCGATCACCGCACAGAACATGGCCGCGCCGTCCAGGCCGAACGGGACCAGGTACTCCCAGCCGCCCGAGAGGTTCAGGTTCTCCCGGCCGAAGCCGACCAGCCCCTGGAAGGACAGCGCCGCCGCCACTCCGGCGCAGCAGAAGAGCAGAAGGTAGGAGGCGGTCGCGTACGCGCGCTCCTTGCGCCGGCGGCGCTCCTCCATCACTTCCCACGAGTCGCTCTGCCCCCCGTCGGCAGCCGCTGCCGCAGGTTTGCGTCCCTTGCTCATCAGGGTCACCGCGACAAGGGCACCCGCCAGGAGCACGGCTCCTGCGATCACCCAGCTGAACTCTATGTCGGTCATAGCGGAGCACCTTACCCGGCTCGGGAGGCCGTCTTTCGCGGCTGTGTTTCCGCCAGCATCCTGCGTCAACGGAGGGCTGCGCTGGTGGGGTTGACAACCCGGCCCCACCAATGGGTGAGGCGCGGAAAGGGGTTGTGCTATTTGTTGCGAAACCTTTAGCGAACGGCTGTCAACCGTTCGACCCGTTCGCTGTCACACATGCGCGGGCAGGTCACACACGTGGACTCGGGGCGCAGTGTGTAGAAGAGGCAGCAGCTCACCCGGTCGCGGGTGCGCAGCACCGCGCCATCCGGACCGGTGAGGTCCCGGAACGCGGCACCACCCGGATAGGGGGTGGTGCCACCGGGCAGCAGCAACTGCGCCTCGGCGAGCGCGCGCTCCTCCTCACCGAGCAGCGAACCCAGGTACCAAAGGCTCTCGGTGAGTTCATCGGTCGCCATGCCCCACAGCGCCCGGCTGCCCCGGCGCATCCGCGGCCGGAACCCCTCGAGCACCGGCCCCAGATGGGCGGCCGCCGCCTCGCGCACCGCCGCCCGCAGCGCCTCCTCGTCCGCGACCACCCGGGCATCCGGATGACCGGCCAGCGGATCGTCGGGCAGACAGCTGAAGGTGCGGGCGGCTGCCGTGATCAGGCCATCGGCGCGATGGAATGCGACATCCTCCGGCGCCAGCCACGGCACCCGGCGCAGCAGGAAGTAGGGGAGCGTGAACAGGACGGCGGCGGGCCACGCGTACCGGTGCAGTGCGAAACTGGCCACGACCTGTGGCCGGCCCCGCTGTCCGTAGTCGGCGAGAATGCGTTCGTCGTCCCAGGTCAGGAAGTCCTCCAGCACCGGCCCCGCCTCGGCGAGATCGCTGCCGCGCACCCAGCCCGGGCCGCCGCGCGGCTCCTCCTGGGTGAACCGGAGGGTGCTCAGGACATCATTCGCACGATCGAGTGCGGGTGCCAGCGGATGGGCCGGGGCGAGAGCGGAGACGTGCATGGTGCCACCGAATCAAGTGCAAGGGCGAAACGGAGAGGTAAGGCTTACCTTACCCGATTACGGAGGGGGTTTGATCTCGGCCCATATCGGCCTAGGGTGCTCGGCATCACTTTTTCCGGTGGAGGGGGCGCCCGCGTGGATGCGTACATAGCGACGGCCCCTGCCGCGCCGGTGGTGCGCCCCGACCGGCCGCCCCTTCCCGTACGGCCCCGGTCGCTGCCCGAACGCCACTCCGTGCGCGCCCAGGTGCTCGCCGCGCTGCGCGACGCGCTGGCCAGCGGCCAACTCGCGCCGGGCGAGGTGTACTCGGCGCCGGTGCTCGCCGAGCGGTACGGCGTCTCGGCGACCCCGGTGCGCGAGGCGATGCAGCAACTCGCCAGCGAGGGCGCCGTGGAGACGGTCCCCAACCGGGGCTTCCGGATCGCGGGCCACACCCCGCGCGACGCCGCCGAACTCGCCGAGGTGCGCGCCGCCCTCGAAGTGCCCGCCATCATGCGGCTGGCCCACACCCTGCCCCCCGAACGCTGGGACGAGCTGCGCCCGCTGGCCGAGGCGACCGTCACCGCCGCCACCCGCGGGGACCGCGCCGCCTACGCGGAGGCCGACCGCTGCTTCCACCGCGCCCTGCTGCATCTGACCGGCAACCGCCAACTGGTGCTGATAGCCGAGGATCTGCACCGGCGCTCCCAGAGCCCCGCCTCGCAGGGCCCGCTGCCGGGCACCGCCGAACTCCTGGCCGACGCCCTGGAACACGCCGCCCTGCTGGACGCGCTGCGCCGCCACGACGTGCCGGCGGCGCAGCAACTGGCAACCGAGCACTTCACCGGCGTCCAGGACCGGTGACACAGCCGGGGCGCCTGCGCGCGGAGCACCGGGTCACCCGGGCGCGGCGGCTCAGTCCGCCGCCGCACGGGGTGCGAAGTGGGGGGCCAGCCAGCGGGGCACCCGGTCCAGCAGGTGGAACAGGCGGCTCGCCTCGGTACGCAGCCGGGCCGCCTCCGGTTCCGGCTGAACCTCCGCCAGCGCCACCAGGGCCGGGGCGATCCCCACCAGGAACCCGGTCTCCTCGCGCAGCCGCAGACTGTGGGTGAAACCCTCCCTGGCCCGGTCGAGATCGCCCTTCTCCTGCGCCAGCGCCGCCAGATGCCGCCAGGTGTACGAGCTGAGCAGCGCGTCCCCGCGCGCCACCGCCTCGACGTGCGCCCGCCGGAAAGCGGCCTCCGCCGCCTCCGCGTTGCCGCTCACATGCTGGGCCATCAGCCCGCGCCGGAAATCCAGCAGGGCCCGCCCCGGCGAGTCGGGGGCCAGCAGCGCGGCGGCGCGGCCCAGCGCGGCCCGTGCCTCATCCGTACGATCGCGCACCCGCAATAACGTCGAGGCGTACGCCAGGTACCCGCGCTCACCCGCCGCCGCGCCCCGCTCCTCGTCCGTCAGCGGCATCGACTCGACCGCGCGCAGCGCGTCCTCCGCCCGCTCCCACCCCTCGCCGGTGAACATGCAGCACTCCACCAGCAGTGTGGTGCGGTGCAACGCCGCCGCCGGTGAGGCGGCCGCGGTCGTCTCCAGCAGCGCCGCCGCGTCCTGCCAGCAGCCACGCGACCGAAGCCGCCATACCGCGCTGTCCAGGGGAACGGTCGGTGGTATGGCGGTGTCCGCCACATTGCCCTCCAGGCGCGTCATTGAGCCGATGGTGCACTCGTGCATGTGCGTACGTGACTGTGGAGGAATCTCAGCACGGGCCACCGGGCCCGGCCAAGAGGCGTGCGTGAATCAGTTCACAAATCCGGGCCGGGCCCCTAGGGCCTGTCGTCAAAGTAGCGCCGTCCGCCCGAAGGGCGGGCCCCGCGGTGTCTGGTGCGGTGCATCGCAAGGCGGAGGGTCGCCCTCATAGCGGGTTATTCGGGCGATGCGACAACGCAGCGAGGTGCCGTGCCAGGCGCTGTGGGGCAGGCGGGACTTTGACGACAGGCCCTAGGCGGCCACCCAATGGCCCATTCCCGCTGGGCGTCCGCCCCGCCGCGCCCGCACGATGCGAGGTATGGAGCCGATATCCGGATACGCGCGCGGCGGCTTGTGGACCTCGCTGCGCGGCGCCGTGACACCGCGCGCCGCGCTGCTGGTGCTGGGCGCCCTGCTCTTGCAGTGGGCGTTCATCGCCTCGTACGTGGGGGCGCTGCACCGTCCCGAGCCGCACCGCATCCCGATCGCGCTGGTGGCCCCGCAGGAGATGGCCGGTCAGCTGGTCTCCCAGCTGGACGGGCTGCCGGGTGACCCGCTCCACGTCAAGCACACCTCGACCGAGGAGGCGGACGGGCTGCGCATGGTGCGGCACCGGGACGTGGACGGCGCGCTGATCGTGGACGGCTCCGGCACCCAGGACACCCTGCTGGTGGCGACCGGTGGCGGCACCTCGACCGCGGAGGTGCTGGCGCAGCTGATGCTGTCCTTGGAGGCCGCGCAGAACCGCACCCTGGACGTGCGGGACGTCGCCCCCACGGCGGCCGGTGACGCGCGCGGCCTGACCTCCTTCTTCCTGGTCATCGGCTGGGTGGTGGGCGGCTATCTGTGCGCGGCCGTGCTCGCCATCAGCGCCGGGAGCCGGGCCTCCACCGTGTCGCGCGCGCTGTTCCGGCTGGGCGCGCTGCTGATCTTCTCGCTGCTGTCCGGGCTCGGCGGCGCGGTGATCGTGGGCCCGGTCCTGGACGCGCTGCCCGGGCGGCTGGTGGCGCTGGCGCTGGTGGGCGCGCTGGTGGTGTTCGCGACCGGGGCGGTGACCCTGGCGCTGCAGGCGCTGCTGGGGGCCGCCGGCATCGGGCTGACGCTGCTGATCGTGGTGGTCCTCGGCAATCCGAGCGCGGGCGGCGCGATCGGCACCTCCCTGCTGCCCACCTTCTGGCGCGGCATCGGCTCGGCGATGATCCCGGGCGCCGGAACGTGGGCGACCCGGTCCATCGCGTACTTCCAGGGTCATGCCCTCACCAACCCGCTGGTGGTGCTGGGCATCTGGGCGGTGGCCGGGGTGGTGGTGACGCTCCTCGCCTCGCTGCTGGGCGGGCGCCGCAGATGGAACGAGGAGATGCCCTACCGCACCGTCTCGGACGGCGGTTTCCTCGGCATCCGGCCCTGGACGCGCTGACCGCGCGCCGCGGGCCATCCGCCACGGCGCCCGGCCCGCCCCCTCACCGGCTCAGCCGCAGCGCGAGGAGGAAGTCCAGTTTGTCCTCCAGCCGGTTCAGGTCCCGGCCGGTGAGCGCCTCGATCCGGCCGATCCGGTAGCGCAGCGTATTGACGTGCAGGTGCAGGTGGGCCGCGCACCGCGTCCAGGAGCCGTCGGCCGCCAAGAACGCCTCCAGGGTGGGGATCAGCCGCGCACGGTGCCGCCGGTCGTAGGCGCGCAACGGATCCAGCAGCCGCGCGGTGAAGGCGAGCCGCACCTCCTCCGGGACGAACGGCAGCAGCAGGACGTGCGAGGCCAGTTCGTCGTGACCGGCCCCGCGCACCGCCCCGTTCCCGGCGGCGGCCACCCGCTGAGCGTGCCGCGCCTCCTCCAGCGCGCCGCGCAGCCCGCCGGCCGTCCCGACCGGGGCGCTCACCCCCAGCGTCAGCCGGCCGCCGTCGCGGAGCCCCGCGGACAGGACCCCACGCACCGGTGCCAGGACGCTCTCGGCCCGCAGCGCGGCGCCCTCGCCGGGCAGCGCGGGCAGCGGGACGAGGGCCACCGCCCCGCCGTCGGGCGGCGCGCCCGCCACCAGGGCCGGCTCGGTGCCGCCGGGACCGGTCAGCAGTTCCTCCAGCAGCGCCGCCGCCACCCCGCCACCCGCGTCTGCCCCCTCGTCCCCGGCTCCGCCCCCGTCGACGCCCTCCACCCGGGCCACCACCACCTGCCAGCGCGGGTCGGCGAGCGAGTGACCCAGGACCGGACCGGCCACCCGCAGCCGCGCCGCCACCTCGGCGGGCACCGCCCCGTCCCGCAGCAGCCGCACGATCTCCCGGGCCAGGCGGCGCCGTACCGTACGGGACGCCTCGTGCCGGTCGTGCTCCGCCGCGATCAGCTCCGCCACGCCCGCCAGCAGATCGCGCCGCTCGTCCGGCCACTCGCCGCCATCGGCGCGTACCACCAGTTGCCGGCCGGTGAGCGCGGCGGCCCGCCCCCGGGCGTCGCCGGGCACCGGGAAGAGCGCGTACCCGCTTTGGTCACCGGCGCCGGACGGCACCCGGTACGGGCCCGGACGGCCGGCGAGCGCCGCCGTCATCCGGTGGGCGGCCAACTCCGCCGCCACCGCGCCGGGCAGCGGCACCCGCCCCGAACCGGCGATCACCCGGCCGGTGGCCGACAGCAGCCAGGCCGGCAGATCCAGCTCGGCGCCCAGCAGATCGAGCACGCCCTGCGGCCCGCCCCCGGCGGGACCGGCGGCCATCAGCCGCCGGTGCCGGTCCACGACGGCCGCCAGGTCCCCGGCCCGGTGCCCGGAGATCCGCCGCACCACCCGCTCGGTGATCTCGGCGAACGCTACCTCCTGCGCCACGGCGAACAGCGGCAGCCCGTGCCGGGCACAGGCGGCGGCCAGATCGTCGGGGACCGAGCCGAGTTCGGCCTCGCCCGCCGCCAGCGCGGTCACGCCCGCCCGGGACAGGATCCGTACGAAGGGCTCGGAGTCCTGGGGGCCGCGCCACCAGGCGAGCCCGGTCAGCACCAGTTCGCCGCCGTGCAGATAGCGGCTGGGGTCGCGCAGATCGGTCGTCATCACCCCGCGCACCCGGGCCTCCAGGCGGCCCGCGCCGTGCAGCAGCCGCAACCCGAGTGCGTCGTCCGCCAGCAGTGTGCGCAGTCGCATGTCCGTCCGCCGATGTCGTCCGTGTTGCCCGGGGGCTGCCGCCCCATTGCCCGCGCCGCTTCCTCGTACGAACCTACAAGATGTGGGGGGGTCCGGCGAATGGGTGCTTCGGCCCTTCCGTGACTGCCCCCGGCGCGCAACGACCGTTGTACTGGCTGCACCACCAGACAGGGAGAACCGCCGCATGGACTTCCTCCGCCCGGCCGGCTGGTCCGAGGCGCTGGCCGCCAAGGCCGCCCACCCCGACGCCGTGCCCCTCACCGGCGGCACCGACGTGATGGTCGAGCTGACCTTCGACCGGCGCCGCCCCGAACGGCTCCTCGACCTGTCCCGCATCCCCGAACTGCGTACCTGGGAGACCGGCGAGCGCACCGTACGGCTCGGCGCCGCCGTCCCCTACGCCGCCGTCATCGAGCACCTGGCCACCGAACTGCCCGCGCTCGCGCTCGCCGCCCGCACCGTCGGCTCCCCGCAGATCCGCAACCGCGGCAGCGTCGGCGGGAACCTCGGGGCGGCCTCCCCGGCCGGCGACAGCCACCCCGCGCTGCTGGCAGCCGGTGCCGAGGTGGAGGCCGCCTCCGTGCGCGGCACCCGCCGCATCCCCATCGACGCCTTCTACACCGGCGTCAAACGCAACGCCCTCGCCCCCGACGAACTCATCCGCGCCATCCACATCGAACGGGCCACCGGGCCGCAGCAGTTCGCCAAGGTCGGCACCCGCAACGCCATGGTCATCGCCGTGTGCGCCTTCGCGCTCGCGCTGCACCCCGGCGCCGGCACCGTCCGCACCGGCATCGGCTCCGCCGCCCCCACCCCCGTCCGCGCCCACGACGCGGAGGACTTCCTCGCCGGCGCGCTGGCCGGCGCCGGGGCGTGGGAGCGCCCCGGGCCGCTGGCGCCCGAGGTGGTGCGCCGCTTCGCCGAACTGGCCGGCGCCGCCTGCCGCCCGATCGACGACGTACGCGGCACCGCCCGCTACCGGGTGCACGCCATCGGCGTACTCGCCCGCCGCACCCTGGACTGGACCTGGGACGCCTACCGGAAGGGGCTGACACCGTGCGCGTGACCTGCACCGTCAACGGCCGGCCGTGCGTGGCCGACAACGTATGGGAGGGCGAGAGCCTGCTGTACGTGCTGCGCGAGCGGCTCGGCCTGCCCGGCTCCAAGAACGCCTGCGAACAGGGCGAATGCGGCTCCTGCACCATCCGGATGGACGGCGACCTTGTGTGTGCCTGCCTGGTCGCCGCCGGCCAGGCCGAGGGCGCCGACCTGCGGACCGTCGAGGGACTGGCCGGTGAGGACGGCGCGCTCGCCCCCGTCCAGCGCGCCTTCCTGGACGCGGGCGCCGTGCAGTGCGGCTTCTGCACCCCCGGTCTGCTGATGGCCACCGAGGAACTCCTCGAACGGGTCCCCGAGCCCTCCGACGCCGACATCCGCGAGGCGCTCTCCGGCAATCTGTGCCGCTGCACCGGCTATGAGCACATCATGGACGCGGTCCGGCTGGCCGCCGCCCGCCGCACCGCTGTGGAGGGCCGACCGGCATGACGCTCCGTCCCGGAACCCTCAGCCAGCGCAGTGCACGCGGCACCGCCGGCGGCGTCGGCGAATCCACCGGCCGCCCGGACGGCACCCTCAAGGTCACCGGCGAGTTCGCCTACTCCTCCGACCTGTGGCACGAGGACATGCTGTGGGGCCACACGCTGCGCAGCCCGCACCCGCACGCCGAGATCCTCGGCATCGATGTCGCCGCCGCCCTCGCGCTCCCCGGCGTGCACGCCGTCCTCACCCACCACGACCTGCCCGCCGCCACCCACTACGGCCTGGAGTTCTCCGACCAGCCCGTCCTCGCTCGGGACGTGGTGCGCTACCAGGGCGAGGCGGTGGCCGTCGTCGCCGCCGACCACCCCGAGACCGCCCGCCGCGCCGCCGCCGCCATCGCCGTCGCGTACCGCGAACTGCCCGTCGTCCATGACGAGACCTCCGCCACCGCCCCCGGCGCTCCGCTGCTCCACCCGGACCGCACCGACCACCACGCCGCCGACAGCCCGCACCCCAACATCGTGCACCGCCAGCCCGTCCGGCACGGCGACGTGGCCGCCGCCCGCGCCCGCGCCGAGGTCGTGGTGCGCGGCACCTACCAGGTCGGCATGCAGGACCAGGCGTTCCTGGGCCCCGAGTCCGGGCTCGCCGTTCCCGCCGAGGACGGTGGCATCGACCTCTACGTCGCCACCCAGTGGCTGCACGTGGACCAGAAGCAGATCGCCCCCGTCCTGGGCCTGCCGGCCGAGAAGGTACGGCTGACCCTCTCCGGCGTCGGCGGCGCCTTCGGTGCCCGCGAGGACCTGTCCATGCAGGCCCACGCCTGCCTGCTGGCCCTGCGCACCGGGCGCCCCGTCAAGATGGTCTACAACCGGGAGGAATCCTTCTTCGGGCATGTCCACCGCCACCCGGCGAGGCTCAGCTACGAGCACGGCGCGCTGCGCGACGGCACCCTGCTGTACGTCACCTGCCGCATCGTCCTGGACGGCGGCGCCTACGCCTCCTCCTCACCGGCCGTCGTGGGCAACGCCGCCTCACTGGGCCTGGGCCCTTACGAGATCCCGAACGCCGACATCGAGGCCCTGGCGCTCTACACCAACAACCCGCCCTGCGGCGCCATGCGCGGTTTCGGCGCGGTGCAGGCGTGCTTCGCCTACGAGGCCCAGATGGACAAGCTCGCCGCCGCACTGGACATGGACCCGGTGACGCTGCGGCAGCACAACGCCATGCGGCAGGGCACCGTGATGCCCACCGGACAGCCGGTGGACTCCCCGGCCCCGGTCGCCGCCCTGCTCGCCGCGGTCGCCGCCCGGCCGCTCCCGCCGCCCCGGCGCTGGGAGAACGCGACCGGCACCGCCGACGTACGGGAACTGCCCGGCGGACTGTCCAACACCACCCACGGGGAGGGCGTCGTGCGGGGCGTCGGCTACGCCGTCGGCATCAAGAACGTCGGTTTCTCCGAGGGCTTCGACGACTACTCCACCGCCCGCGTCCGCCTGGAGGTGGTGGCCGGCGAACCGGTGGCCGTGGTGCACACGGCGGCGGCCGAGGTCGGCCAGGGGGGAGTCACCGTCCAGGCCCAGATCGCCCGCACCGAACTCGGCGTCACCCGCGTCACCCTGCTCCCCGCCGACACCACGGTCGGCTCGGCCGGCTCCACCTCCGCCTCCCGCCAGACGTACATGACCGGCGGCGCGGTGAAACACACCTGCGAGGCGGTACGGGAGCAGGTCCTGGACCGGGCGCGGGAACGCTTCGGCGCGGCGGCGGTCCGCCTGGAGGCGGGCAAGGTGGTGGCGGCCGACGGCGAGGTGATCGCCACCCTGGCGGAGGTGCTGGGCGAGGGGGCGATCGAGCTGGAACGGGAGTTCCGGCACCGGCCCACCCGGCCCTTCCACCCGCGCACCGGGCAGGGCCACGGCCATGTGCAGTACTCCTTCTGCGCGCACCGTGCCGTGGTGGAGGTGGACACCGAACTCGGCCTGGTGAAGGTCATCGAGCTGGCCGCCGCCCAGGACGTCGGCAAGGCGCTCAACCCCCTGTCGGTCGCCGGGCAGATCCACGGCGGCAGCGCCCAGGGGCTCGGCCTCGCCGTCCTGGAGGAGATCGTGGTCGGCCCGGACGGCCGGGTCCGCAACCCCTCCTTCACCGACTATCTGATCCCCACCATCCTGGACGTGCCCAGCATGCCGCTGGACATCCTCGAACTGGCCGACGAACACGCCCCGTACGGTCTGCGCGGCGTGGGCGAGGCACCCACCCTCTCCGCCACCCCGGCGATCGTGGCCGCCGTCCGGCAGGCCACCGGGCTCGACCTGGTCCGGGTGCCGGTGCGCCCGGAACACCTCACCGGTACGGCGTAGCGGCATGCTGGAGATCGCCCGGGAACTGGGGGAGTGGCTGGCGGACGGGCGGGCGTTCGCGGTGGCCACGGTGAGCGCGGTGCACGGCAGCGCCCCGCGCCCGCCCGGCGCGGCGCTGGCCGTGGACGGCGCGGGCACCGTGATCGGCAGCGTCTCCGGGGGCTGCGTGGAGGGCGCGGTGTACGAGCTGTGCCGCGCCGCCCTGGCGGACGGCGCGGTGCGGGTGGAGCGCTTCGGCTACAGCGACGCGGAGGGCTTCGCGGCCGGGCTGACCTGCGGCGGCAGTATCGAGGTGCTGGTCACGCCGGTCCCGGAGTGCTCCGCGCTGCGCACGCCGCTGACGCGGGCGGTGACGGCGGAGCACGGCGCGCTGGTCCGCCCGCTGACGGGCCGTGGCGCGCTGTACGTACCGGCCCGCGGTGATGCGTGCGGGTCGCTGGGGCACGGCGCGCAGACCGACCGTACGGCCGCGGCCCGCGCCGGTGCGATGCTGCGGGCCGGGCGCACCGGGGTGCTGCGGCTGGGCGCGGAGCTGACGCTGCTGGTGGAGAGCCGGGTGCCGCCGCCACGGCTGCTGGTGTTCGGCGCGGTGGACTTCGCGGCGGCGCTGGCCACCGCCGGGTCCTTCCTCGGACACCGGGTGACCGTGTGCGACGCCCGCCCGGTCTTCGCCACGCCGGCCCGGTTCCCCGGCGCGGACGAGGTGGTGGTCCGCTGGCCGCACACCTACCTGGCCGGCGAGGCGGCCGCCGGGCGGCTCGATGAGCGGACGGCGGTGTGCGTGCTGACGCATGACGCCAAGTTCGACGTACCGCTGCTGGAGATCGCGCTGCGGCTGCCCGTCGCGTACATCGGGGCGATGGGGTCGCGCCGTACCCACGCCGACCGGATGGACCGGCTGCGGGAGGCCGGGCTCACCGAGCGCGAACTCGACCGGCTGCGCTCCCCGATCGGCCTGGACATCGGGGCCCGCACCCCGCAGGAGACGGCGCTGTCCATCACGGCCGAGATCGTGGCCACCCGCGAACGCGCCTCGGGCCATCCGCTGACCGGTGGTCACGCGCCCCGCATCCACCGGACGCTGCGCACGGGTTGAAGGCCGCGCCGTGCCGGCTCCGGGGGTGCGCGCGGGGAGGCCGGGGCGACGCGACGCAGCGGGGGACCGTCCGGTTCCGGCCATTCTCATCGACGGTTCCCGGTGCGGTGCGGTGCGCGGGTCCCGTCGGCGGGGCGGCCGGTCAGTCGGTCCCCGCGCCGTCCCGCAGCAGCCCGGCCGCCGGATCGTTCACCGGCTGCGGCGTACCCGTCAGATCCAGGACGAACAGCGGCAGTCGCAGCTCATCGGCGCGGGCCCGGGCCCGCCGGTCGTACCCGGCCAGCGAGAAGGCCACCGCGCGGGCCGGTTCCAGCAGTCCGTGCATCCACAGCGTCTCGATCTCCCGGGGCCCGGTCGGCTCGGTGGTGGTGTCCACCAGGCCCACCACACCGGCGCCGTGCAGATCCACCCCCGACTCCGGGCGCGGCATGGCGGTGCGCACGTTCCGGAATCCCAGCCAGCGCAGGAACTGCGCCGCGCAGGCCACGGCGTCGTACCCGGTCCTGATGGTCAGCGGCTGGAACGGCGGCCGGTCGCCGGACTCCTCGCGCCCGGCGCCCGGCTCCGGGCGGTCGGCGGACAGCCGCACCGTGACCCCGCACGGGCAGTCGAACTCCGGCTGCGGCCACTGCCCCGACCGCCCGCAGGCAGGGCAGTCCAGCTGGGCCCAGGACGCCTCCCACGACCGGTGGTGTATCTGGGCGGGGGCACCGTCCCACTGGACCGGCACGGACACAGGTGCCCCGCAGGAGCATGGGTACTCCGGGGGCACATAGACGTGTTCACGGCGACACGCCGGGCACCGTACGGGCCTGCTGTTCGTCATGGATCGCTCCCGGGCCGGCACTGGGCCATCTCAGTGTTCCTTACGGCCCCTTGATCACGCAGGAGTATGCTCACCGTTGGTGGCTGTACGTCATCCGGGTGCGCCGAAGGTGTCGCGAGCGTTCATGTGAATGTGACCGGGACTTTCGCCCTCCGTATGGCGCAATGTGCGGACAGTGATATTTACTGTCGTCGTTCGTTGCGGTCGGGCGCCAAGCATGCGCCCCGGCGGGCGCGGGCGCATTGGGTGGTGTGGACGGCAGGGGAGGGCCGAGTGGCGACAGGCGAAGCTGAGGTCGCGCGGGTCACCGCGGGCGCGGTGGCCGACGGGGAAGATCCCCGCCTCATGTCCCTGCGTGCCGCCGTGGAGCGGCTGTGGGCGGATCTGAGCGGTTATCAGGCCCCGCTGGCGGACCGGGAGGTGGCCGAGCGTGAGCTGACGGGCCTGCTCGGACTGCTGGACGCGGGGGTTCCCGAGGACGCCCCGCTGAGCACCGCGCTGCTGCGGATCGCGGCGGCCGCGGGATCGGTCAGCGCGCTGGCACCGGCCGTGAGCCAGCTGCGGGAGGCGGTCGAGCTGTTCGGCGTTCCGCGTCACCGGGTGCTGCCGCACGTGCGGCACGGCGCCTCCTGACCCACGGTCGGAGGGCTCGGCCGGGTTAGGTTGGCGGGGTGCGACTGAAACTTGAGTTCACCACCGAGCCCTTCGATCTGGACGAGCCCCCGGCGCATGCCGTGATGGCGCGCGAGGTGGCCCTGGGCGCCGCGCTGGACACCGTGGACGTCGGCCCGTTCGGCAACACGGTCGAGGGCTCCGCCGACGAGGTGCTCACCCTGGTCGGCGAGCTGCTCAGCAAGTCCCTGGCCGTCGGCGCCACCCGGATCTCGCTCCAGCTGAATGTGGTCGAGGGCAGTGGTCCCCGCGCCCCGGAGGGCTCCGCCTCATGACTGACCGCGGTGCCGCCGACGCCGACGCCGACGCCTTCATAGCCGGGGTCGCGCCCCTGGTGGACGCCATTGGCGGGGAGCTCATCGCCCCTGCCGGGGCGGGGCCCGAGGACGTGGTGCTGTCCTGGGCGGGGCGGGAGGCGGTGGCCGTACGGCTGCCCGCTCTGTCCGGCTCGCTGGACCATCTGCTGTCCGAGCTGCGCCGGCGGCACGGCATGCCACTGGCGGATCTGGACCGCTCGACCAAGCAGCAGGTGGTGCGGACTCTGGAGGCGCGGGGCGCGTTCGCGATGCGGCACGGGGTGGAGACGGTGGCGGGCGCCCTCGGCGTGAGCCGCTTCACCGTATACAACTACCTCAACCGCGAGCAGGGCGGCTGACGTCGGCAGACGTCCCCCACAAGGGGGAAGCTCAACAAACTGTTGACGTCACTCGGAGTGGCCGGTTAGCTGGGGCCATGCCCCTCCCCTCGCCGTCCGCGCCTCCCACGCGCCTCGACTGGTTCAACAACGCGCCGGAGCGCACCGCGCTCGACGCGCTGCACGACATCTGTGCCGCGCCGTCGTGGGCCGGGGCACTGGTGTCGGGGCGCCCGTACCCCGGGGTGGACCGGCTGCTGGCGGCCTCCGACGCCGCCACCGCGGAGCTGGACGCCACCGGCATCGGCCAGGCGCTCGCCGCGCACCCCCCGATCGGCGCACCCGCCCCGGGCGATCCCACCTCGGCGCGCGAACAGCGCGGCATGGCCGGTGCCACGCCCGAACTCGCCGCCGAGATGCACGAGCTGAACCTCGCCTACCAGGACCGGTTCGGCCAGGTCTTCCTCATCTGCGCCACCGGACTGAGCGGTGAACAATTGCGGGACGCGCTCCGCGCCCGGCTCGACCACACCTCGGGGGAGGAGGGCGAGACGGTACGGACCGAGCTGGCGAAAATCAACCGGCTCCGGCTCACCCGGCTGCTGGCCACCCCGGCCCCCGCCGCCACCACCGTCTCCACCCACATCCTCGATACCGCCGCCGGCCGCCCGGCCGCCGGCGTCACGGTGGAACTGTCGGTACCTGACGACGACGGGGAGCACGCGGCCACCGGCACCGGCACCCGCTGGACGGTGCACGCCACGGCCGTCACCGACCCGGACGGCCGCTGCAAGGAACTCCCCCCGCTGCCCGGGAGCGTCACCGCCGCCCGGCTGCGCTTCGCGGTCAGCGGCCCCTTCTTCCCCGAGGTCACCACCACGTTCTCGCTGCGCCCCGGCGAGCACCACCACGTACCCCTGCTGCTGAGCCCGTTCGGCTACTCCGTCTACCGAGGGAGCTGACCCGCCATGCCCACACTCGGCCAGAACCAGTACGGCAAGGCGGAGACCCGGATCGTCAAGGTGACCCGGGAGGGCACCACCCACCACCTGGAGGACCTCAAGGTCTCCGTGGCCCTGTCGGGCGACATGGACGAGGTGCACTACTCGGGCTCCAACGCCACCGTGCTGACGACCGACGCCACCAAGAACACGGTGTTCGCCTTCGCCAAGGAGTACGGCATCGGCTCCCCGGAACGTTTCGGCACCCTGCTCGCCCGGCACTTCACCGAGTCCCAGCCCACCGTCACCCGGGCCCGGATCCGCATGGAGAGCTACGCCTGGGAACGGATCGCCACCCCGGGCGAGGGCGAACACTCCTTCCTGCGCGACGGACGCGGGGTGCGCACCGCGCAGATCACCCACGACCGGGAAGAGGGCTGGGAGGCCCTGTCGGGACTGACCGCGCTCACCGTGCTGAACTCCACCGACTCCGAGTTCCACGGCTTCCTCAAGGACCGCTACACCACACTCCCCGAGACCCGGGACCGCGTCCTGGCAACCGACGTCACCGCGCTGTGGCGGCACCGCTGGAGCGGCCCGCAGGAAGCGACCCCCGACTGGGACGCCAGCCACGCCGCCGCCCGCGGCCATCTGCTGGACGCCTTCGCCCGCACGTACTCCTACTCGCTCCAGCAGACGCTGTTCGCGATGGGCTCCCGGGTGATAGACCACCGTCCCGAGATCGACGAGATCCGCCTCTCCCTGCCCAACAAGCACCACTTCCTCGCGGACCTCACCCCCTTCGGGATGGAGAACGAGACCGCGGAGGGGGCCGTCTACTTCGCCGCCGACCGCCCCTACGGCCTGATCGAGGCGACCGTGCTGCGCGAGGGCGCCACCGCCCGCATCCCCGTCGACGCCACCAACCTCTGAGGACGCCACCGCCATGACGACGGTCATCGAGCACTGCGCCATCGCCACCGTGGACGCGGCCGGCACCGAGTACGCCGACGGTCACCTGGTGATCGCCGGCGACCGGATCAAGGCGGTCGGCCCGGGCCCCGCACCCCGCGAACTCCCCGACGACGGGAGCCCGCTGCGCCGCGTCGACGCCTCGGGGGCGCTCGCCACACCCGGACTGGTCAACACCCATCACCACTTCTACCAGTGGCTGACCCGCGGCCTGGCCCAGGACGCCCACCTCTTCGACTGGCTGGTCGCCCTCTACCCCTGGTGGTCCCGCATCGACGAGCGGATGGTGCACACCGCCGCCCGCGCCTCCCTCGCCATGATGGTCAGGGGCGGGGTCACCAGCGCCGTGGACCACCACTACATCTTCCCGCGCGGCACCGGGGACCTGCTCGGCGCCGAGATCGCCGCCGCCCGGGAGATCGGCGTACGCTTCACCGCCGCCCGCGGCTCGATGGACCTGGGCGCCTCCGACGGCGGACTGCCCCCGGATTTCGCCGTGGAGAGCACGGACGAGGCCCTCGCCGCGACCGAGGCGGCCATCGACACCCACCACGACCCCGGGTTCTCCGCCATGCTGCGGATCGCGGTCGCGCCGTGCTCACCGTTCTCCGTGTCCACCGAGCTGCTGCGGCAGGCCGCCGAACTCGCCCGCCGCAAGGGGGTGCGGCTGCACACCCACGGCTCGGAGACCGTGGAGGAGGAGGCGTTCTGCCACGAACGGTTCGGCATGGGCCCCACCGACTACTTCGAGTCCACCGGCTGGCTCGGCGAGGACGTGTGGATGGCGCACTGCGTCCACATGACCGACGCCGACGTGGCGGCCTTCGCCCGCACCGGCACCGGCGTGGCCCACTGCCCCTCCTCCAACGCGCGGCTCGCCGCCGGCATCGCCCGCGTCCCCGATCTGCTGGCGGCCGGCGTCCCGGTCGGCCTCGGCGTGGACGGCACCGCCTCCAACGAATCCGGCGAACTCCACACCGAACTGCGCAACGCCCTGCTGATCAACCGCCTCGGGCCGCACCGCGAAGCCGCCCTGAGCGCCCGCCAGGCACTGCGGCTGGCCACCTACGGCGGCGCCCAGGTGCTCGGCCGCACCGACGGGACCGGCTCGCTGGAGCCCGGCAAGCTCGCCGACGTCGTGCTGTGGCAACTGGACGGGCTCGGCCACTCCACCATCGCCGACCCGGTCGCCGCCCTGGTACTCGGCCCGCCCGCCCCCGTCACCCTCTCCCTCATCGGCGGCCGGCCGGTCGTCGAACACGGGCGGCTCCTCACCGCCGACGAGCACGAGATCGCCCGCGCCGCGCGCACCGAATCCCGGCGGCTGGCGGATTGTTCATAGTGCGTCAATGGTGAGGGTGGCCGATCACCACCAGGATCGGTCCCATGACAAACGACGAGCGGGCGTACGACCGCGGGCGGCTCGGCCAGTGGCTGGCCGGTACGGCGCGGGCCGAGGGCATCGAACGGCGCGATCTGCTGCGGCTGCTGGCGGCGGCCGGAGTGGGGACGGCCACGGTCGGCGCGGCGGCACCACCGGCCGCGGCGGCGCCCGGCGCGAGGGCGGCGGGGATCGTCAAGCCCCTGCCCCCGGACCGGTTCGTCATCCACGGCACCAACGCCGAAACCCGCTGGTCCGCGCTGCGCGGCACCGGCTACCACACCCCCAACGACCTGTTCTTCGTCCGCAACCACACCGTCACCCCCGCCCTCGACGCCGCCACCTGGCGGCTGCGGATCTGGGGCGACGGGCTGCGCGGCGCCCGGCCCGCCGAGTTCTCCCTGGAGGACCTGCGCGCCCTGCCCGCCGTCGAGCGCTCCGTCTTCCTCGAGTGCGCGGGCAACGGCCGCAGCTTCTTCGACCGCCAGCAGGGCGAGCCGGTCTCCGGCACCGCCTGGTCGCTGGGCGCCATCGGCATGGCCCGCTGGCGCGGCGTCCGGCTGGCGCAGGTGCTGCGCCGGGCCGGCCTGTCCCCGCACGCCGTGGACATCCAGCCGCGCGGCCTGGACGACGCGTTCTTCTCCGGCGGCGTGAACCTGGGCCGGGTACGCCGCCCGCTGCCCGTCGCGAAGGCGCTGGACGACGTCCTGCTGGCGTACGAGATGAACGGCGCGCCGCTGCCGCCCGACCACGGCCACCCCGTACGGCTGCTGGTGCCGTCCTGGATCGGCATCTCCTCGATCAAATGGCTGGGCGACATCGAGGTGTCGGCCACCCCGCTCTACTCGCCCTGGAACACCGACCTCTACCGCCTCTTCGGCCCCGGCCACCCCGAGGAGGGCAGCGCGCCGCTGAGCCGGCAGACCCTCAAGAGCGCCTTCGAACTCCCGTGGGAGGCGCCGCTGAGCGCCGGCCGCGCCCAGGTGCTCACCGGCCGCTCGTGGTCGGGCGGGCGCGGGGTTCGCTCCGTGGAGATCAGCGTCGACGGCGGCACCGCGTGGCGCCCCGCCACCCTCCACGACGCGCCGCGCCCCGGCGGCTGGGTGCGCTGGTCCCTGCGCTGGACCCCGCGCACCCCGGGCCGCACCGAACTGCTGGCCAGGGCCACCGACGTGGACGGCACCACCCAGCCGGAGCGCACCGCGCACAACACCCAGGGCTATCTCTTCGACGCGGTGGTACGCCATCCCGTGACGGTCGCCTGACCGGCCGAGGGCCGAGGACCGCGGTGGCCGGTCAGCCGGCCCGGGACCACAGCTGGGTGAAGTTGGCCCGGTAGCTGTCGGCGATGCCGGGCAGCTCCACCCGGATCATCGTCTCGTCGTGCGCGCGCAGCGACGGGCCGGTGAGGTTGTGCGAGCCGGTGAAGACCAGGGAGCGGCCGGCCGCCCCGTTGTAGTTGCCGGTGTAGACGATGTACTTCGAGTGCAGGCTGTCCAGTCCGCGCACCGTGATGTTGGCGTGGCCGGCCAGCCGGTCCCGGATGTAGTCGGTCATGTTGTCGCCGCCGACCACGCGCACCCGGCAGCCGAGGTTCGCGATCCGGATCAGCTCGTCGGCGACCGGTGCGCGCGGCCCGGTGAACTGGGCGTGCGCCACATCCAGGGAGCAGCCGGACTGATAGCGGGTGATGTAGCGCAGCCGTCCGACGACCAGGTCGGTGGACGCCTCGGCCCCGGTGCCGCCCGAGGAGTCGGCGCGCGGCGGGAAGAAGACCCGGATGTCGCTCACGGGTGAGGCGAAGTACCCGTCGGCGGAGGCGGAGTAGTTGTTGTTCCGGCGCTGGGCGAGCAGGTTGTCCATGTGCCGCAGGAACGCGCCGCGCAGTTCCGCGTCCCCGTGGATCACCACCGCGTTGTTGAACAGCCGCAGCTGCGGGTTGGTGATATTGGCCGAGCTGACGAACACCACCTGCGACAGGTCGCCGGTCGCGGAGAAGGTGAAGAACTTGTTGTGGTTGAGGGAGTTGGAGCGGTTGGCGATGCAGGAGGAGTTGCCGGCGGCGCTGTTGCCGCACAGCACGAGACGGGTCAGCCCGGCGTTCTTCAGGACGCCGATGGCGGCGTTGTCGGGGGCGGAGTTGCTGCCGCCCTCGCCCTCCTTGTCCACGGCCAGCCGCACGGCGACGCCGCGCGCCTGGGCGCGGGCCAGCGCCTCGGCCACCGGTGTACGCGTCCAGGTGTACATCGCGCCGTGGATCGAGGATCCGGCGGGAGCGCCGTCGATCAGGTCCACGAGATGGTTCTCGATGGTGTGGTCGGGCTGACCGTCGGCCGGCATGTTGAAGACGGTGTACGAGCCGACGGCCGCTGCCGCCCCGGCCGCCGGGGGAGCGGCCGTGACGGTCAGCAGCGCGGTCATCGCGAGCGCCAGGAGTGCGGCGAGGGGAACGGTGATACGCATGGCGTGATGTGTACCCGCCAAGCGATACCCGCAACAGTGGGCGTCAGTCGAGCAGTTCGTAGGCGGGCAGCGTCAGGAAGTCCACGTAGGTCTCGTCCAGGGCGATGCGCAGCAGCAGATCGAAGGCCCGCTGCCAGCCGCCCGAGGCGAAGCCCTCCTCACCCACCTCCTCGCGGATGGCGGCCAGTTCCTGACCGGCGACCGTCCGCACGTAGTCGCGGGTGACCCGCTGCCCGTCCGCCAGCTCCACGCCCGCGTCGATCCACTGCCACAGCTGCGAGCGGGAGATCTCGGCGGTGGCGACATCCTCCATGAGATTGAAGACGGCGACCGCGCCCCGGCCCGCCAGCCAGGCCTGCAGGTAACGGGTGCCCACCTGAACGGCGTTGCGCACTCCGGCCTCGGTGGGGCGGGCGTCGAGCGAGCCGATGTCCAGCAGATCGGCCGCGCTCACCTTCACGTCCTCGCGCAGCCGGTCCTTCTGGTGCGGACGGTCCCCGAGCACGGCGTCGAAGGAGGCGCGGGCCACCGGCACCAGGCCCGGGTGCGCCACCCAGGAGCCGTCGAAGCCGTCGGCGGCCTCGCGGTCCTTGTCGCCCTTGACCTTGTCGAAGGCGACGGCGTTCGCCTCCGCGTCCTTGGCCGGGATGAACGCCGCCATGCCGCCGATCGCGTGGGCCCCGCGCTTGTGGCAGGTGCGCACCAGCAGTTCGGTGTAGGCGCGCATGAAGGGGGCTGTCATCGTCACGGCGTTGCGGTCGGGCAGCACGAACGCGGGGCCGGCGTCCCGGAAGTTCTTGATGAGGGAGAAGAGGTAGTCCCAGCGTCCGGCGTTCAGGCCCGAGGCGTGCGCGCGCAGTTCGTAGAGGATCTCCTCCATCTCGAACGCGGCGGTGATCGTCTCGATGAGGACGGTGGCCCGGATCGAGCCGCGGTCGATGCCGATGTACTCCTCGGCGAAGGTGAACACGTCGTCCCACAGCCGTGCCTCGCGGTGCGACTCCAGCTTGGCGAGGTAGAAGTACGGGCCCTTGCCGAGTTCGAGCAGCAGTTCCGCGTTGTGGAAGAAGTACAGGCCGAAGTCGACCAGCGCGCCGGGCACGGGGCGGTCGTCCAGGACGAGATGACGCTCGTCCAGATGCCAGCCTCGCGGGCGCGCCACGACCGTGGCCAGCTCGGCCTCCGGCTTGAGCGCGTAGCGCTTGCCGCGCTCGTCGGTGAAGTCGATGCGGCGGCGGTAGGCGTCGGCGAGGCTGAGCTGACCGCCGATCACATTCGCCCAGGTGGGGGAGGAGGCGTCCTCGAAGTCGGCGAGCCAGATCCGCGCCCCCGAGTTGAGGGCGTTGATGGTCATCTTGCGGTCGGTGGGGCCGGTGATCTCCACCCGCCGGTCCAGCAGCGCCTCGGGGGCGGGCGCGACCTGCCACTCGCCCTGCCGGATGTGGGCGGTCTCGGGCAGGAAGTCGAGCGTGCCGGTGCGGGCGATCTCGGCCCGCCGTTCGGCCCGCGCGGCGAGCAGTTCGTCCCGCCGGGGGGTGAACCTGCGGTGCAGCTCGGTGAGGAAGGCCAGGGCTTCGCCGGTCAGCACCTCCTCCTGCCGGTCGACAACAGCGGTGACGGCCATGGCGTTCACTCCTTCGACGAGCTCCCAGCGTGGAAAACGGATACTAGTTTCCTCATCGCGGAACCTCAATGATGTCTCTCGAACACCGCCAGATCCCCGGGGGTGTCGATGTCGGCGGGGTCGGCGATGTCACCGCACTCGACGAGCGTGAGCGCGGCCGCGTGGGACCGCAGATGGTCCCGGGCGCCCCGGTCGCCGACCGCGGCGGCCCGCACCCCGGCGAAGTGATCGGCGCCGAGGAGCACCGGATGCCCGCGCCGCCCCCCGTACGCGGCACAGGCCAGTGTGGCGGCGGACCGGTGGGCGGCGCGCACCCGTGCGACGGCCGCGGCCCCGATGCCGGGCTGATCCACGAGCGTGACGAGGGCGGCCGCCCCGCCGGCGGCGGTGACGGCGTCGAGCCCGGCGCGCAGGGAGGAACCCATCCCCGTCTCCCAGTCGGGGTTGTCGGCCAGCACGGCGTCGCGCAGCGCCGGAAGCCGCCGCACCTCATCTCCGCGCGCCCCCAGGACGACCACCACCGGCCGGCACCCCCCGTCCCGCAGCGCCCGCACCCCCCGCTCCACCAGCGGCAGCCCTCCGACGCGCAGCAGCGCCTTCCCACTCCCGCCCAGCCGCCTGCCACCACCTGCGGCGAGCAGGACACCGATGACACCGTTCAGGGCAGGCGCTCTCTTCCTCAGTCCCGGGCCGGCCCGGTGATGGCCTCGGTGATGGCGAAGCCCTTCGCCGGTCCGTCGGGGATCACGGCCTCCGCCCCGTAGGGCACGCGGATCGACGCCTGATAGACGGCCTCGGTGGGGGAGGGGGAGGTCAGGATCGAGACGGTGCCGTGGATGTCGTGGTCATCGATGAGGACGTAGACCGGAATCCCCGCGCGGGCGTAGGCGGCCCGCTTGCGTTCCCGGTCGCGCACGGTGCCCGCCCGCCCCGGCGACACGACCTCCACCACGAGCTCCACGCAGGACACATCGAGTCCGAGTCCCTCGGCGGCGAGCTCCGCCGTGCCGTCCTCGGGAGCGATGACCAGGTCCGGGATGAAGACCTGCAGGTCGTGGATGACATTGACGTCGGTGTACACGACATGGGGGGCGGGGAGGTAGTCCTCCAGGGCCCGCCGCAGGCGGTTGCTGACCGCGGCGTGGCGGAAACGGCCGGTGGGGGACACCTCGATGGACTCCTCGATGATCTCGGCGCGGTAGCCCTCGGGGAGTTCCAGGGAGATCCACGCCTGCCACAGCGCTTCGGCAAGGCTCGCTTCCGGGGGTTCCGTTGTCGGAACGTTCACCGGGGCCTCCAAAGTGAGTGCGGTCGTCACGGGACACCTCCTCCGTAGTCTGGGCGGTCGGTCGGTCGCGGGCAAGCGACCCATCCGAACGCTACGGACCGGGTGCGAAGGCGAATCGATACTGCGTGGTTTTGTCAGCCGATCGGGTCATCGCGATCTACCGGTTTACGGACCGGCCAGCGCCGACGACAGCTCGGCGGCCACCGTTCTCAGGATCGGGGCGAAGCGCTCCGTCGAGTGCTCCGTCACCCGCCCCGCCGGGCCCGAGATGGAGATGGCGGTCGCGGTCGGGGAGTCCGGGACGCGCACCGCGATGCACCGCACCCCTATCTCCTGCTCGTTGTCGTCCACCGCGTAGCCCCGCTCCCGCACCGTGCGCAGCGCCGCCACGAACGCCTCCGGCGTGGTGATCGTCCGCTCCGTCGAGGCCGGCATCCCGGTGCGCGCCAGCAGGGCCCGCACCTGATCCTCCGGCAGATCCGCCAGCAGCGCCTTGCCCACCCCGGTGGTGTGCGGCAGCACCCGGCGGCCCACCTCCGTGAACATCCGCATCGAGTGCCGCGAGGGCACCTGCGCCACGTACACCACCTCGTCGCCGTCCAGCAGCGCCATGTTCGCGGTCTCGCCGGTCTCCTCGACCAGCCGGGCCAGCTGCGGGCGCGCCCAGGTGGCCAGCGGGCGCGCGGCGCTCTCACCCAGCCGGATCAGCCGCGGTCCCAGCGCGTAACGGCGATTGGCCTGCTGCCGTACGTATCCGCAGCTCACCAGCGTCCGCATCAGGCGGTGGATGGTGGGCAGCGGCAGCCCGCTGGTGGTGGCCAGCTCGCTCAGTCCGATCTCTCCGCCCGCGTCGGCCATGTGCTCAAGGAGGCCGAAAGCCCGTTCGAGGGATTGGACCCCGCCACTGTTGGCGGAGGGCTTGCGCACGTCGGACGGCGGCACGTCGCGTTCCTTTCCCAGCCGATGACCGCAGCCTACCCGTCCTTGACGCGCCGCCCGGGCCCGCCGAAGATCTCTTCAACAAAGCGTTGAAGCAGGCCACGGCGAAGGGATGCCCCTTGTCCGCTGTCCCCCGGATGCCCGGCGTCACCGGTGTGCGCGCCGGTCCCGGTCTCGTGCTGCGCTCCACCCGCGTCGTCCTGCCCGACGGAGTGCGGCCCGCCGCCGTGGAGGTGGCCGGCGGGCGGATCCGTGCCGTACGGGACCACGCCGCAGCCCTCGCCCCCGGCGCCGTGCTGCGCGACTACGGCGACGCCGCCCTGCTGCCGGGGCTCGTGGACACCCACGTCCATGTCAACGACCCCGGCCGTACCGCCTGGGAGGGCTTCACCACAGCCACCTCGGCGGCGGCCGCCGGCGGCATCACCACGCTCGTGGACATGCCGCTCAACAGCCTGCCGCCCACCACCGATCCGGCCGCCCTCGCGGTCAAACGCGCCACCGCGCGCGAACAGGCCCACGTCGACGTCGGCTTCTGGGGCGGGGCGGTGCCCGGCAACCTCGGCTCGCTGGCGCCGCTGCACGCCGCCGGGGTGTTCGGGTTCAAGTGCTTCCTGTCACCGTCCGGCGTCGAGGAGTTCCCGCACCTGGACCCGGTGGCGCTGGAGGCCGCCGTACGCGAGACCGCCGCCCTCGGCGCGCTGCTCATCGTGCACGCCGAGGACCCGCACCACCTCGCCGCCGCACCCGCGCCGGACGGCAGCCGCCGGTACGCCGACTTCCTGGCCTCCCGCCCGCCCGCCGCCGAACACGCCGCCGTCGAGCTGCTGCTGACCCTCGCCCGCCGCTACGACGCCCGCATCCACATCCTCCATCTGTCCGCCGCGACCGCCCTGCCCGCCATCGCCGCCGCCCGCGCCGGGGGAGCGCGGGTCACCGTCGAGACCTGCCCGCACTTCCTCACCCTCAGTGCGGAGGAGATCCCCGACGGAGCCACCGAGTTCAAGTGCTGCCCGCCCATCAGGGACACCGCCAACCAGGACGCGCTGTGGGCCGCGCTCGCCGCCGGCACCATCGACGCCGTCGTCTCCGACCACTCACCGTCCACCGCCGACCTCAAGGTGCCCGACTTCGGCGCCGCCTGGGGCGGGATCTCCTCGCTCCAGCTCACCCTCCCCGCCGTGTGGACCGCCGCCAGGGCCCGCGGGTACGGCCTGGCCGACGTCGCCCGCTGGATGGCGGCCGGGCCGGCCCACCTGGCCGGTCTGAGCAGCCGCAAGGGCGCGCTCGCCCCCGGCATGGACGCCGACCTCACCGTGCTCGACCCCGAGGCCGCCTTCACCGTCGACCCCACCGCCCTGCACCACCGCAACCCCGTCACCGCCTACGCCGGCCGCACCCTGCACGGGGTGGTACGGGAGACCTGGCTGCGCGGCGAACTCATCGCCGTGCGCGGCCGCGTCCTGGCCAGAACCGGAGAGCTCATCGAACGTCCCCGGGAACCGGCCGACATCCCCGTGAGGAGCACCGTCACCCCATGAACCCCGTCCACTTCACCGGCCCCGCCGCCCCGTACGCCGGCGGCGACCCGTACGCCGACTACCGCGCCCCCGACCCGGCCGCGCTGCCGTTCACCGATCTCGCCGATCTCGCCGACCGGCGGATCGGTGGCACCGTCCTGGCGGCCTCCGACGAGTTCTTCGCCGAACGCGACCATCTGCTCGCTCCGGAGCCGGCCCACTTCGACCCGGCGGCCTTCGGCGTCCGCGGCAAGATCATGGACGGCTGGGAGTCCCGGCGCCGCCGCACCGCCGTCCCCGGCGAGCACGACTGGGCGCTGATCCGGCTCGGCGCGCCCGGTGTGGTGCACGGAGTGCTGGTGGACACCGCCCACTTCCGGGGCAACCATCCGCAGGCCGTCCGGGTGGAGGCCGCCGAGGTCGACGGGCATCCGGACGCGGCGACGCTGCTCGCCGGCTCCACCCGGTGGACCGATCTGGTGCCGCGCACCGAGGTGGGCGGGCACGCCGCCAACGTCTTCGCGGTCGACGCCGCCGCCCGGGGGCGGCGGTTCACGCATCTGCGGCTGCGGCAGTATCCCGACGGCGGCATCGCGCGGCTGCGGGTGTTCGGCGAGGTCCGGCCCGACCCGGCGTGGCTGGCCGCCCTGGGTACGTTCGACCTGGTGGCGCTGGAGAACGGCGGGTTCGCCGAGGACGCCTCCGACCGCTTCTACTCCTCGCCGCTGAACACCATCACCCCCGGCCGCTCACGCACCATGGCCGAGGGCTGGGAGACCCGACGGCGCCGCGACGACGGGCACGACTGGGTGCGCTACCGGCTCGCCGGGCGGTCCGTGGTGCGTGCCGTGGAGATCGACACCGGCTGCTACAAGGGCAACGCGCCCGGCCACGCGGCGCTTTCGGTCCGGGAGGGGGAGACGGGGGAGTGGCGTGAGGCACTGCCGCGTACGGCGCTGCTGCCGGACTCCGTGCACCGGTTCGTCCTGTCCGGCGTGCCGGCCGCCACTCACGCCCGGCTCGACGTCTTCCCGGACGGCGGTGTCGCCAGACTCCGTCTGTACGGTTCGCTCACCTGACCGGGAGATGCTGTGGAGTTGCCCGGCCCGCTTGTGAACTCCTGGGAAAATTACGGCAGGCGTGGTTGACGGCGGTCACGCTACGCGCGTCACACTATTGGCATGGGCATGAACCTCATCTCCAGGATCGTCCGGACCGGTGCCATGGGCGCCCTCGCCACCGGGCTGCTCATCGGCGGCGGCGCGGCCACGGCCGGCGCCACCGCTTCCCCCACACCCCCCACCACCCCCACCGCGTCCGACATCGCCCCCACCGCCGTGGGCAACGTCTGCTACAGCGCGCTGCCCGCCCAGGCGTACGACACCCTCAACCTCATCGCCCGCGGCGGCCCGTACCCCTTCCCGCAGGACGGCACGACCTTCTACAACCGTGAAGGACTGCTGCCGCCCCAGTCGAGTGGGTATTACAAGGAGTACACGGTCATCACGCCCGGCAGCAGCACGCGCGGTGCCCGGCGCATCGTCACCGGGAACTCCACGCGCGAGGACTACTACACCGCCGACCACTACGCCTCCTTCCGCCTGATCAACTACGGCTGCTGAACCGGGCCGTACCCCTAGGACCGCCGTCCCCCCACAGACGGCGCCGGGGCCCGCGTACCCCACATCTGCGCGGCGCCCCGGCGCTGTCACTCCGGCCGGAAAAAAAACGTTTACGGCCGTGTGCGACAGTGAAGTCTCAGGCATGACCCCAGACGATGACGTCATCGATCTCGTCGATCAGCAGGCCGTGGGCGCCGACTTCACCCGCGATCCGTACGCCGTCTTCGCCGCGTTGCGCGAACGCGGCCCCGTCCACCACGTGCGTTTCCCCGAGGGCACGGACGGCTGGCTGGTGGTCGGCCACCGGCACGCCCGCGCCGTGCTGTCCGACAGCCGCCTCACCAAGCAGTGGCAGTACGCCCACCCGCGGCTGCGCGGGGCCAGGGTCTCCCCGGCCACCCACATGCTCGGCGCCGACCCGCCGGACCACACCCGGATGCGCGCCCTGGTGGCGCGGGAGTTCACCCCGCGCCGGGTCGCGGCCCTGGCACCGCGCGTCCAGGCCATCACCGATGAACTCCTCGACACGATGCTGGCCGCTCCGGACGGCGCCACGGATCTGGTGGACGCGTTCTGCTTCCCGCTGCCCATCACCGTGATCTGCGAACTGCTGGGCGTGCCCTCCCTGGACCGCGAGCGGTTCCGCGGCTGGTCGAACCAGTTGCTCGGCGCCACGCTCGACCAGGAGGCCAAGCAGGAGACGGTGTCGCTGATGAGCCGCTATCTCCAGGGGCTCATCGACGCCAAACGCGAGGATCCCGGCGACGATCTGATGAGCGGGCTGATCCACGCCGCCGACGAGGACGGCGACCGGCTCACGCACGCCGAACTCATCGGCATGGCCTGGCTGCTGCTGATCGCCGGGCACGAGACCACCGTCAATCTGATCGGCAACGGCGTGCTGACGCTGCTCCAGCACCCCGATCAGCTGGCCCTGCTGCGCGAGGATCCCACCCTGCTGGACGGTGCGGTGGAGGAGATCCTGCGGTACGAGGGCCCGATCAGCACCCCCACGTACCGCTTCACCCGCGAGCCGTACGAGATCGGGGGAACCGTCATTCCGGGCGGCGGCGAAGTGGTGCTGCCGGCCATCGCCGACGCGGGGCGGGACCCCGAACGCTTCGCCGACCCGGACCGGTTCGACATCAGGCGGCGCGACAGCGGAGGGCATCTCGCGTTCGGGCACGGCATCCACCACTGCCTGGGCGCCCCGCTGGCCCGCATGGAGGGCCGGATCGCGCTGCGCGCCCTGCTGCTCGACCGCGCCCCCGATCTCACCCTGGACATCCACCCGGCCGCCATCGCCTGGCGGGACGGGTCCCTGGTCCGCGGCCCGGTACGGCTCCCGGTCCGCTGGAAGCCGCCGGTGCACCGGGCCGGGTGACCGCCCGGCCGGCCGGGCGGCCATCGGCGGCGGGGCGATGGCCGGCCGACCGGGCGGAGCCGCCTACCCGGGGGCGGTGCTGCCGTCCGCCGCGTCCGGTTCTTCCGTCGGTGCGAGGGCTTTCCCCAAGAGGCCCGCGAGCGTGAGCAGATCGTCCGGCTCCAGTCGGGCGAAAGGGGTGAGCGCCAGCGTTCCCCCGATCACGGCGGACCGTACGCGTCGTCCGCTGTCCGTCAGCGCCACGACGCGTGACCGGCGGTCGGCGGGGTCGGCGGAGCGTTCGACGAGCCCCCGGCGGGTGAGCTGGTTGACGATGAAGCTGAGGTTGGGGGCGTTGCAGTACAGGCGGCCGGCCAGCTCCTTCATCGGGGGTGGCGCCTCGTCCGGGTCGATGGCCCACAGCGCCTGAGCGGTGGAGTGGGTCAGCCCGTGTTCGGCCAGGACGGCCTCGATCCGGTCGCTGGTCCGCAGGAAGATCTCGTGGTTCGCCACCACCACCGCTTCGAGATCGCTTCGCGTCATGGCCTCACCCTAGCGCCATGTACTTCGATACTCGAAGTGTTACCTTCGTTCGAGACTCGAAGTAAATGGCGCGCCGTGCCTGGCGGCCGACCCGAAAGGACGCCCGCACTCATGGACGGCTACCAGCACATCACCGCAGTGGTCACCGGTGCCTCGAAGGGACTGGGCGCGGCATACGCGCGGGAACTTGCCTCCCGGGGCGCGCACCTCGTCCTGGTCGCCCGCTCGGCCCGCGCGCTCCACGCCCTCGCCGGGGAACTCCGGCAGGCACACGCCGTCCGCGTCGACGTCATCACCGCTGACCTGACGGAGCGGCACGCCTCGCAGGCGGTCGCCGACGCCATCGGCGCCCTCGGCCTGGAGGTGGACCTCCTGGTCAACAACGCCGGAACGGGCTCGGTGGGCCCCTTCCTCGGCCGTCCCCTGGAACCCCATCTCCGGTCCGTCGACGTGAACGTCACCGCGCTGACCGGTCTGGTCCACGTCCTGGGCGCCGGCATGCTCGAACGCGGTCGCGGCGGCATCATCAACATCGCCTCCACCGCCGCCTTCCAGCCCATGCCGTACCAGGCGGGTTACGCGGCCACCAAAGCCTTCGTGCTCTCGTTCACCGAGGCGCTCGCCGAGGAGCTCCGCGGCACCGGCGTACGCGTCATGGCAGCCCATCCGGGAGCCACCGCCACCGGGTTCTTCGACGGCACGACCGCCTCCATGGACCCGAGGCACACGGATTCGCCCGCCACTGTCGCCGCCGGAACACTCGACGACTTCGCCCGCGGCCGGTCCCGCTCCTTCCCCGGACGTGCCTCGCACCGCGCCGGCACCTGGGTGTCACGCCTGCTGCCGCGCACCACAGTGGCCCGCATCACCGGCCGCCTCAACCGCAGAGCCGGGTTCGACGACGTGAGCGACCTCGGCCCGGCCACCACGTGACGGGGCCCGCCGCGCGACAACGGACGCCGGCGACGACAGCCCCACCGGTACCACTCGGACCCCTGCCCCGGAGACGGACATGACCGCACTGAACGAACCGCTGCGCCTGCCGCACGGCGCTTCGCTGCCCCACCGCATCGCGAAGGCCGCGATGGAGGAACTGCTCGCGGCGCCCGGCCAGTTGCCGGGTGACCGACTGTTCGCGCTGTACCGCCGCTGGGCCGCGGGCGGGGCCGGGCTGCTGATCACCGGCCACGTCATGATCGATGGCGCAGCCGTCGCCCAGCCGGGCGATGTCGTCCTGGAACGCGGGACGCCGCTGGAACCGTTCCGGCGCTGGGCGGCGGCCGGGCGATCGGCGGGCGGACGGATATGGATGCAGCTCAACCACCCCGGCCGGGTCGTCCCCAAAGACCTCGCCGACATCACCTGGGGCCCCTCGGCGGTACCGATCGACGCCGGCGGCTTCTCCCGCATGTACCCGACGCCCCGGCCGATGAGTGCCCGGGATATCGAGGAGACGGTGGAACGCTTCGCCGTGACGGCGCTCCGCGCCCAGCAGGCCGGTTTCGACGGGGTCCAGATCCACGCGGCCCACGGCTACTTCCTCTCCCAGTTCCTCTCGCCCCTGGTGAATCGCCGCGAGGACCGCTGGGGCGGCAGCCTCCACCACCGCGCCCGTTTCCTCCTCGATGTGGTGGGCGCGGTGCGCGAGCGGGTGGGCACCGGCTTCGCGGTGGGGGTGAAACTGAACTCGGCGGATTTCCAGCGCGGCGGGTTCGACACCGCTGACGCGGGTGCGGTGATCACCCTGCTCGCCGGCGTGGGGGCCGACCTGGTCGAACTCTCCGGCGGCAGCATCGAGAGCCTGGCGACGGCGGGCTCCCCGGCGGACGGCCGCACCCTCGCCCGGGAGGCGTACTTCCTCGGCCTCGCCGAGCAGCTCACCGCCACCGCGCCGTTGCCGCTGCTGCTGACGGGAGGGATCCGGCGCCGGGAGGTCGCCGAGCGGGTGCTCGACTCCGGTATCGCCGTCGTCGGCGTGGCCACGGCGCTGGCCATCGACCCCACGCTGCCGCGCCTGTGGCTCGCGGGCGGTGATGCGCACGCCCGTCCGCCGCGCACTCGTATCCGGAACAAGGCGCTGGCCGCCGCGGCCGTTCAGGCCGCCACGTCGCGGCAGCTCGCCCGCCTCGGTGCGGGCCGGGCACCGGGAGCGCCCTGGCCCCCGGCGGCCCTCCTCCTCGAACGGCTGGTCCGCGCCCGGCGCCGGCGCGCTTACGCGAAGTGGCGCGGGACGTACGTGGGCGGAGGCGGCGCGCCGGACGCGGTCGGGCCGGGGGCGGTCTGAACGGTCCGTTCACCGGTGGATGCCCCCACCGGGCCTGCCGGGGCAGCCGCCGGCGTACGGGAGCTGCGGCGCTCGGCGGGCGCGGCGGGGCGTGCCCGCTGTGCCTGGTCATGCTCGGGCTCATGGTCGACGAACCGACCGTCCCCGAACCGCTCGCCGGACACCGTGAGCGGGAGCCGATCGAGGCCCTGGTGAACCGCCTGCTCCCGGCGGGCTCCCCGCCCGCGTGAGGGCGGCTGCGGGGGCGGGCATGCGCATGGCGGGATCCCGCCGGTAGCGTTCCGGACGGCGTGGCGGATACTTGGCCGGGACCCTCAGCCGGATACATGCCGGATGAAACAGACGATGAAGGAGACGGGGCCGCGTGGTGAGGTGCGGATGAGCCGACGACGAGGCAGGCACACGGGCCGGGCCGCCACCGCCGTGCTGCTGCTCACCTCGATTCTGCTGGCGACGGCCGGATGCAGTTCCACGGGCGGCCGGCGGGCGGAGAACGCCGATCCCACCGCGGACGCCGGCACCGCTTCCGGCGGTGGCGGCGGTGGTGGCGGCGGGAGCGCCGCCGGTACCGGCGCGGGCGGCTACACCCTGGCCATGGTCACGCACTCCGGCGACGGCGACACCTACTGGGACATCGTGCGCAGCGGTGCCGAGGTGGCGGCCGAGAAGGACAACGTCAACTTCCTCTACTCCCACGACAGCGACGCCGGGCAGCAGGCCCAGCTGGTGCAGACCGCCATCGACCAGGGCGTCGACGGGCTGATCGTCACCCTCGCCAAGCCGGAGGCCATGGAGGACGTCGTACGGCGTGCCGTCGCCGCCGGCATCCCGGTGATCACCGTCAACTCCGGCCAGGAGGTCTCGGCCGGCTACGGGGCGCTGGCCCACATCGGCCAGGACGAGGTGCTGGCCGGCGAGGCGGTCGGCGAGCAGCTGAACGAACGCGGCGCCAGCAAGGCCGTCTGCCTCTTCCACGAGCAGGGCAATGTCGGCCACGAACAGCGCTGCGACGGTGTCCGGAACACGTTCGAGGGGAGCGTGGAGAACCTCTACGCGGACGGCACCAACATGCCCGCGGTGGAGTCCACCCTGGAGGCCCAGCTGATCACCGACCCCTCGCTCGACACCGTCATCACCCTCGGCGCCCCGTTCGCGCCGGTGGCCGCCAAGGCCGCCCGGCAGGCCGGCAGCGACGCCGAGATCGTCACCTTCGACCTGAACGCCCAGGTCGCGGTCGGCCTCCAGGACGGTTCCATCGCCTTCGCCGTGGACCAGCAGCCCTACCTCCAGGGGTACGAGTCGGTGGACCTGCTGTGGCTGCACCTGACCAACGGCAACATGCTCGGCGGCGGCGAGCCGGTCCTGACCGGACCGCAGATCGTCACCCAGGACGAGGCCGAGGCCCTGATCGAGTACGCCCAGCGAGGCACCCGGTGACCGAGACCACGACCGCAGCCACCCCGCCGCCCGCCGCGGGCCGCCCGGACGGGGACGACCGCCTCATACGCCGCTCGCTGCCGCGCCGGCTGCTGGGCCGCCCCGAACTGGGCGCGGTGATCGGCGCCGCCGCCCTGTTCGTCTTCTTCGCGATCGTCGCCGACAGCTTCCTGAAGCTCGGCTCGCTGTCCACGATCGTCTACGCGTCCTCCACCATCGGCATCATGGCCGTCCCGGTGGCGCTGCTGATGATCGGCGGCGAGTTCGACCTGTCGACCGGCGTGCTGGTCACCTCCTCGGCGCTGGTCTCCTCGATGGTCAGCTACCAGCTCACCGCGAACGTGTGGGTCGGCGTGGGGGTCTCGCTCCTGGTCACCCTCGCCGTGGGCCTGTTCAACGGCTTCATGCTGGTGCGCACCAAGCTGCCCTCCTTCATCATCACGCTGGGCACCTTCCTGATGCTCACCGGCATCAACCTGGGCCTGACCAAGGTCATCAGCGGCACCGTCACCACCCGCAGCATCGGCGACATGGACGGCTTCGACTCCGCCCGCTCCGTCTTCGCCGCCCGCTACGAGGTGGGCGGCGCCAGCATCAACGTCACCGTCCTGTGGTGGCTGGGCCTGATCGCCCTCGCCACCTGGATCCTGCTGCGCACCCGCGCCGGCAACTGGATCTTCGCGGTCGGCGGAGCGCCCGAGGCGGCCCGCGCGGTCGGCGTCCCGGTGACCCGTACCAAGATCGGCCTCTACCTGGGCGTGGCGTTCGCCGCCTGGATCTCCGGGCAGCACCTGCTCTTCAGCTACGACGTCATCCAGTCCAGCGAGGGCATCGGCAACGAGCTGATCTACATCGCGGCGGCCGTCATCGGCGGCTGTCTGCTCACCGGCGGCTACGGCTCGGCGATCGGCGCCGCGGTGGGCGCGTTCATCTTCGGGATGACCAACAAGGGCATCGTCTTCGCCCAGTGGGACCCCAACTGGTTCAAGTTCTTCCTGGGCGCGATGCTGCTGCTGGCCACGCTGCTGAACGCCTGGATCCGCAAGCGGGCGGAGGCCACCCCATGACGGACCACGCACCTCTGCTGGAGCTGGAGCGGGTCAGCAAGCTGTACGGCAACATCCGGGCGCTCACCGATGTCTCGCTGACCGTCGAGGCGGGCCGGGTGAGCTGTGTCCTGGGGGACAACGGCGCCGGCAAGTCCACCCTCATCAAGATCATCTCCGGGCTGCACCGGCACGACTCCGGCGCGTACCGCCTGGAGGGCACCGAGCTGCACCTGGGCTCCCCGCGCGACGCCCTGGACCGCGGTATCGCCACCGTCTACCAGGACCTCGCCGTCGTTCCGCTGATGCCCATCTGGCGTAACTTCTTCCTCGGCTCGGAGCCGGTGAAGGGCCGCGGCCCGCTGCGCCGCCTGGACGTGGCGACCATGCGCGCCACCACCCGTACGGCCCTGGCGCGGATGGGCATCGACCTGCGGGACGTGGACCAGCCGATCGGCACCCTGTCCGGCGGTGAGCGGCAGTGCGTGGCCATCGCCCGCGCCGTGCACTTCGGCGCCCGCGTGCTGGTGCTGGACGAGCCGACCGCCGCGCTCGGCGTCAAGCAGGCCGGAGTCGTCCTGCGGTACGTGGCCGCCGCCCGCGACGCGGGCCTGGGGGTCGTCCTGATCACCCACAACCCGCACCACGCCCATCTGGTGGCGGACCGGTTCGTGCTGCTCAAGCGCGGCACGATGGCCGGCAGCCACCGGGCGGACGAGATCACCCTGGACGAGCTGACCCGGCAGATGGCGGGCGGCGCGGAGCTGGCGGAGCTGGGGCACGAACTGCGGCGGGGAGATCCCACGGACGCCGCCTAGGGCGCGGTAAGGCAGAATCAAGCCGATGAGTACCTACCGTGAGCGAGTGCACCGGTCATCGGCGAGGGCGACGGTGCTGCGCACCATCGCCACCCGAGAGCGCCGCTCGCATCTGTCGGCGCCCAGGGTGCCCACCGTCGGTATCGACATCGGCGGCACGAAGGTGATGGCCGGGGTCGTGGACGCGGACGGGACCGTGCTGGAGCGGGTGCGCACCGAGACCCCGGACAAGTCCAAGAGCCCCAAGGTCGTCGAGGACACCATCGCCGAGCTGGTGCTGGACCTGTCCGACCGGCACGATGTGCACGCGGTGGGCATCGGCGCGGCCGGGTGGGTGGACGCGGACCGCTCCAAGGTGCTGTTCGCCCCGCACCTGGCGTGGCGCAACGAGCCGCTGCGCGACGCGCTGACCGCGCGCCTGGCGGTCCCGGTCATGGTGGACAACGACGCCAACACCGCGGCCTGGGCGGAGTGGCGCTTCGGCGCCGGGCGCGGCCAGGACCAGCTGGTCATGATCACGCTGGGTACCGGTATCGGCGGCGCCATACTGGAGGGCGGCCGGGTCAAGCGGGGCCAGTACGGGGTGGCGGGGGAGTTCGGTCACATGCAGGTGGTGCCGGGCGGGCACCGCTGCCCGTGCGGCAACCGCGGCTGCTGGGAGCAGTACAGCTCGGGCAACGCGCTGGTGCGTGAGGCCCGCGAGCTGGCCGCCGCCGACTCCCCGGTGGCGCACCACACGCTGGAGCGGGTCAGCGGCCAGATCAGCGAGATCACCGGGCCGATGATCACCGAGCTGGCCCGGGACGGCGACGCGATGTGCGTGGAGCTGCTCCAGGACATCGGGCACTGGCTCGGGGTGGGTATCGCCAACCTCGCCGCCGCCCTCGACCCGTCCTGTTTCGTCATCGGGGGAGGCGTGAGCGAGGCGGACGATCTGCTGATCGGGCCGGCGCGGGACGCGTTCCGCCGCCAGCTCACCGGGCGCGGCTACCGCCCGGAGGCGCGGATCGTCCGGGCCCAGCTGGGCACCGACGCCGGCATGGTCGGCGCCGCCGACCTGGCCCGCCTGGTGGCCCGCCGCTTCCGCCGCGCCAACCGCCGCCGGGCGGAGCGCATCCACCGGGGCGGCGGCTTCGACCTGAGCCTGCCACGATCGTGGTCGATCAGCTCATGAGCACGGCGACCGACACCGAGCGCCCGCCGCACCGCCCTCGGCACCGCTGGCTGACGGCGATCGTGGTGGTGCTGCTGATCGCGATCCCGGCGGGCTATCTCGCGATGTCGGCGTGGCAGAGCCGGGAGAGCGGCGAGGACAAGGCCAGATCGGCGTCCGCGCGGGCGCTGATCTACGAGTGGCCGAGCAAGGTCCAGCGCCGGATCTACGACGTCCCGATCCCGGACGGCTCCACCTATGTCGGCTACTACGAGACCAACGCCTGGCAGCGCAGCACGATGTACGTGCAGTTCCGCACCACGCCCGGCCAGCTGGCGGTCTTCCTGGAGGAGGCCGGCACCGAGCGGGCGGCGTTGCGGGAGGGCACCATCGCCATCGCCCCCAGCCAGGCGGACGTGATCGGCTGGTCCTTCGACGACCCGGGCCGTACCTTCGCGAGCACGGTGATCCCGGGCTCCGCCTCCGAGCCCGAGGTGACGATCACGGTGGACATCACCAAGGACGAGAACCCCCGCGTGTACGTGGTCTCCACGACCGAACCCTGACCCGGCCCACCACCGGCGCGCCCGTCCGCGGGCGGCCGCCGAGGCACGGGGCGCACCCCCGCGGACAGTGACCGGCCCCGCCGCGCGTGGCACGCCGGGCTTCGCGGAGCGGGGCGGCGGCCCCCGGCTGCCGGGGGAACGACCGGCCGGGTCCTCACCGGCGCGGGCCCGCGCACATCCCTCACGTCGGGGGCGGGGGCCCTTCGGCCCGGAGACGAGCGGCCCGGTCGTGGAACTCGTAGAGCTTGTCGAACGCGGGGTGGCGGTGCGTGCCCGGGTCCTCGGCGTGCTCGCGCAGGCCCTGGAGACAGTCCCGGACGGCGGGGACGAGGGGGCTGTCCGCGTCGACGAGCCGCAGGCAGTCGGTGAGCAGTTCCTCGAACAGTGCGGTGGTCACGGCCACGTCCTCGCCCGCCCGTCCCCGTGCGTCGGCCAGGCCGGCACGGCAGATGAGCGTGAGGAGATGCTCGCCCTCCCACATGCGGCGGGCAAAGGCGAGCGTTTCCTCGTACACCGTGGCCGCTTCCTCGAACTCGCCTGCTTTCAGGAGCAGGTCGGCGAACTCGGAGCGGGCCTTGACCGTGGCGAAGTGGTCCTCTCCCGCCACATGGGCCACCCTGTCGAGGAAGTCGCGGTAGGCGAGGACCGCTCCGACGGGGTCACCCGCCTCGCTCCTCAGCGAGATGAGCGTTCCCCACAGGTCGAGGCTGTCGAGGTGGTCGCGGCCCAGCACGCGCTGGTGGTCGGAGAGCAGGCGGGCGTACTCCCGCATCATCCGGCGGGGGGCATCCTCCTCGTTCCGCAGCCAGGCCAGCTCCCCTTCGAGGTCGAGAAGGTGGCGGCGTGCCCGGAGCGCCTCTGGGTGGTCGGGGCCGCCCTCCCGCAGGTGGGCCGTGACGAGGTCCTCGTAATCCGCCCGGGCGCCCGCGTGGTCCCCCGCCAGCGCCCTCATCGAGCCGAGCCGCTCGCGCAGCACGAGGGTGCGGGGGTCGTCGGGGCCCAGTACGCGCAGGTGATCGGTGAGGAGGGCGGCGAGTTCGGCGACCGCGCCGGTGGCGTCGCCCGTCTGCCCCCGCAAGCGCGCCAGCTCGCCGCGCACCTTCAGCGTCTGATGATGGTCCGGCCCCAGCGCGCGTTCACAGGCGGTGAGCAGGTCCGTGAACGCGGCGAGCCCGGCTGCCGGGCCACGGAGCCCGCTGGTGAACTCGGCCATCAGGATGCGGTGTTCGAGGGTGTCGGGGTGGTCGGGGCCCAGGACACGTTCCTCGTCGGTGACGACCTCGGACAGCAGACGCAGGCACGCCACCGCGTCTCCGGCCCTCCCCAGGTGGAGAGCGAAGGCGCTGCGGACGGCCAGGGTGTCGGGGTGGTCGGGCCCCAGGACGCGTGCGTGGTCCTCGGCCAGCCGGCCGAAGAGCGCGGCGATTTCTGCGGCGTCCGCGGTCCGGGCGCGGCAGTGGGCGTGGACGAGACGGTCCGCGAGTGTCTCGGGGTGGTCGGGCCCCAGGAGGCGTTCGCGGTCGGTGATCAGCTGGGCCAGCACAGGCGTGGCCTCGACGTCGCTCCCCGCCAGAGCGAGGTAGTAGGCGTGGGCGCTGCGGGCCACGAGAGGGTCGGGGTGGTCGGGGCCCAGGGCACGCGCGTGGTCCTCGGCCAGCTGCGCGAAGAGCGCGGCGGCTTCGGCCGGCCTTCCCGTTTCGCCGAGGTGGAAGGCGTGGTCGTACCGGGCGGTGAACGTCTTGGGGTGGTCGGGTCCCAGGTCACGTTCCCGGTCGGCGATCAGCTCTGTCATCCGGCGTGTGGTGTCGCCGGGGTCCTCGCCGCCACCCGGGGGAGGAGGGTGTGCCGCGTCGCCTGCCGGGTCTTCCCGGCGCGGGGCGGTGAGGGTCGGCGCGGCGTGATCCGGGACGGGGCCGGCCGGTTGGGTGTAGGCGGCGGTGGGAGGTACGGCGCGGTGATGGATGAAGGTGGTGACGGCGTCCGGCCACGGGGAGACGATGCGGACGTCCTCCGGTGGATCCCAGTGGGAGGGAATCCGGTCCAGCAGTTCGGAGAGTGTGGGGCGGTCGTCCGGGTTCTTGGCCAGGCATGCGGCGGTCAGTTCGTGGAGCGCTCCGTGCAGGCCGGCCAGGCCCGGGGCGTTGTGGAGGACGCGATGCAGAACCGCCAGCGGCATCCCCTGGCCGAACGGCTCGGAGCCGGTCGCGGCGAAGGCGATGACGGCTCCGAGCGCGAAGACGTCACTGGCCGGCCCCACCGGCCGGTCCTCGATGTGCTCGGGAGAGATGAAGCCGGCCGTTCCGATGATCTGACCGGTTCCGGTCAGTGCGGTGCTCTCCAGGGTCCGGGCGATCCCGAAGTCGATCACGCGGGGACCGTCCGTGGCCAGCAGCACGTTCGAGGGCTTGAGGTCCCGGTGGAGCAGGCCCGCGGCATGGACGGTCTGCAACGCCTCGGCCAGTCCGGCCATCAGCGGCCACACCGCTCCTTCCGGCAGTCTCCCGGCGCTGGTCACGGCTGTGGCCAGATCAGGCCCGGGGATGTAGAGGGTGGCGAACCACGGCGGATCGTCCGACGGTCCGGCGGCCACCACGGGTGCGGTGAACGCCCCGCTGACCGCCCGTGCCGCCCGTACCTCCCGGGCGAAGCGCCGCCGGAACTCCGGCTGTCGGGCCAGATGCGGGTGAACGACCTTCACCGCCACCGCCCGCCCGCCGGGCGACCGGCCCAGGAACACCTCGCCCATGCCCCCGGCACCCAGCCGGCCCCGCAGCACGAACCCGCCGATCCGCCGTGGATCCCCCGCCGCCAGCGGCTCCATCGCGACCCCCTCCTCGTGCCGAACACCCCCGGGTCCACTCGCCCGGGCCCCTACTCAACCACCGGACGACCACTCGGAATACCGTCTGAGGATGGACTCGGGGCACGTTCCGCCGGGTCATCGGCCGGGGCCCGTACCGGCGGGGGCGCCCAGCGCTTCCACGACCGACCCGCGCGGCCGTGCGGTGGGGCGGAAGAGGCGGGGGTGCCCAACGGACGATCGCCGTGGACCCGCACCCACGACGGGACTCCGCCGGGTTCGCCGCCGCCTCCACGATGTGTACCTGAGCCCTCCACGATGTCAACTCGCCTGTGTGCAGCGCGTGTTGAAGCATGGACAGGTTGATCATAAGGTCTGGTGATCATGCCGATCACCTTTCAGGACTGCGCCTTCGGCTACCGCCGGAACCGCCCCGTCCTCCATGACCTCACGCTCACCTTCCCCACCGGGCGCACCGTGTTCCTCGGCGTCAACGGCGCGGGCAAGAGCACGGTTCTCTCCCTCGCCGCCACCGTCCTGCGGCCCGCCGCAGGCCACGTCCGGCACGGCGCGCTGCGCACCGACCGCCGCGCCGATCTGCGCACGTACCGGCGCCAGGTCGCCTGGCTGCCGCAGCAGGTGAGCCCGGTGCCCGGACTGACCGTCCGTGAACAGGTCGCCTACGCCGGCTGGCTCAAGGGCATGCGCCAGGGGGACGCCCGGCAGCGGGCGCCGCAGGCGCTGGCCCAGGTCGAGATGGAGGAGTTCGCGGACCACCGGACCACCCAGCTGTCCGGCGGACAACTGCGCCGCGTCGCCATCGCCCAGGCCCTCGTCCACGACGCCGAGGTGCTGCTCCTGGACGAACCCACCGCCGGGCTGGACCTGCGCCAGCGCCGGGTCTTCCAGGACGTCCTGCACCAGCTGCCCCCGCATGTGCACGCCATCGTCTCCACCCACGACGTGGCCGACGTCGAGACCGACTTCGAGCAGGTCGTCGTACTCGACGCCGGTGAGGTGCTGTTCACCGGACCCGTCGCCGGCTTCCTCGACCACGCGCCGGCCGGCACCCCCGCCGCCCGCCGCGCGGAGGAAGCCTTCCACGCCCTCACCGCACCGGAGCCGGCATGCGCTTCCTGACCTCGCTGCGGATCTCCAGCGTCGCCTGGGCGCTGCTGCCGACCCTGCTGGCCTCCTGGATCATGACCGAGGACCGCACCCGGTTCGCCGTCCAGGGGTACGGGGCCGCCGCGGCCAACTCCGCACTGGAGGCGATCTTCGTGCCCGCCGCCGCCTGCGCCGGCTGCGCGGCCTGGGAGGCGTGGCGGCTGCGCCGGGCCGGGATCTGGCGGCTGCCGCACGGGCGCGGCCGCTATCTCATCGCGGCCAACGCCCTCGCCCCGGTGGCCTTCCTCGGTGCCGCCGGCCTGCTCGTGTCGCTGGCCTCCGCGTGGGTGGAGCTGCGTGCGGTGCCCGACCTCGCCAGCGTGCCCATGCTGCTCACCGGTGTCCTCGTTCTCGCCTCCCACAGCGCGGTCGGGTTTCTGCTCGGCAGCCTGCTGCCCGGCCTCCTCTCCACCCCGCTGATGCTGCTGGCGAGCTATCTGTGGATGGGCCTCCCCGGCGCGATGGAGCCGCCGCTGCGCTATCTCAACGGCCTGCCGATCGAATCGATCTGGGTGACGGAGTCCTTCGCCGTGGGCAGCTGGACCGCCCCCGGACTGCTCGCTCTCGGCCTGATCGCCGGCACCATGGCGGCGGTCGCCCCGGTCCTGCGGGGCGTGGCGGTCCGCGCGCCGGCCGCGGCCGGCTGCGTCACCGCCGCCGCCCTGGGCGCGTACGCCATCGTCGCGGACTGGGAGTACCACCCCCCGACGGTGCCGCGCGCCGTCACCCCGGTGTGCGCGGGGGAGGCACCCGCCGTCTGTGTGCCGCCCGAGTTCCGCGCGACGCTGCCCGGCGCCCGGCAGGCCGCCGACGAGGTCGTGCCGCTGCTGGCCGCGGCCGGATTCACCGTCCCGGAGCGGATCGTGATGCAGTCCGAGCGGGCGCCGCTGCCCGCAAACACCTGGCTCTTCCACTCCTACCCCCACCTGACCGACGAGGAGCACCGGATATCGATCGCCCACAGCCCGCTGCCGCCGCATGCCCGCTGCGCCTCCGGCATGGCCACCGACTGGGAGGCGGAGAAACTGGCGCGGGCCTGGCTGTGGCTCACCGCCGGCGCGCCGCGCACCTCTGACCGGTACGAGGAGGAGACCCTCGCCGTGGCCGAGGAGATCCGCAAGCTCCCCGCCGCGGAGCAACAGGCCTGGTTCCAGGAGCTCAAGAAGCCGCTGACCACCTGCGTGCCGGAGGTCATGTGATGCTCTGGGCCCGGGCCCGGCAGCTGTGGCTGCTCGCCCTCGCGCTCCCGCTGTACGCGCTCGGCCTCGTGCTCCTGAACGACCGCCGGGTACCGCTGCCGGGGCTCTCCGGTTCCCCGCCCGCCACCGCGCTGGCGCTGTTCGTACCGCTGCTGATCGTTCTCACCCTGCTGCACTGCCTCGGCAAAGGGCTGCACGGTCAGGAACGCACGGGCGTACGGCGCACGTGGCGGTACGACATGGTGCTGTGCGCCGCCGCCGTCGCACCGGCCGCGCCGCTGGGGTATCGCCTCGCCGAGTGGCTGGACTTCCCACCGCTGGCGGCCACCGGCCGCACCCTGCTGTTCCTGTGCGGACTGATGCTGCTGGCCCGGGGCCTCGCCGACGAGCGCTCGGCCGGCGCCGTACCCGTGCTGTGGCTCGTGCTGATCACCCTCGTCGGGTACAGCAGCCTCGGCCACCCCTACCCCTGGACGGTGCTCCTGATGCCGCCCGGGGACGAGGCCGCCTGGGCGGTGTCGGCCGCGGTGTTCGCGGCCGGTCTCGCCCTGCTGCCCCGGGCGGGGCGGGTACGGTCCGGCTGAATCCGGCGGTCGCGCGCGGCGGTTACAGCTGGTCCCGGGCCAGCTGTTCCGCCGCGCGCTCCAGCAGCGGGCCCGCGTTGCGCATCGAGGTGGCGGGATCGGGCTCCAGCGCGGAGAGCGGGTACGCCCGCTCGATGCCCGCCGCCCGCAGGCTCGCGGCGTCGATGGCCAGCCGGCCGCACACCGCGACCACCGGGCGGCCCGCCGCGCGGCTGGCCGCCGCCACACCCGCCGGTGCCTTGCCGCGCAGGGTCTGCTCGTCCAGCGAACCCTCGCCCGTGATCACCAGCGTGGCCCGCTCCAGCGCCGCGGCGAAGCCCAGCACCTCCAGCAGCACCTCGATACCGGGCCGGAAGACGGCGTTCAGGCCGAGCAGCGCGCCGTAGCCCACGCCGCCCGCCGCGCCCGCGCCCGGCGCGCCGGCCAGATCGGTACGGCCCAGCACCTCGGCGAAGTGACCGAGCGCCGCGTCCAGCGCCTCGACGGCCTGCGCGTCCGCGCCCTTCTGCGGCCCGTACACCGCCGCCGCGCCCTGCGGACCGGTCAGCGGATTGTCGACATCGCTGGCCAGAATGATCTCGGTGTCCTTCAACCGCGGGTCGAGCCCGGTCAGATCGGCGCTCACCAGCTCACGCAGCGGCCCGCCCCCGTACGCCAGCGGGTCGCCGTCCACGTCCAGCAGTTTCGCCCCCAGCGCCACCAGCATCCCGGCCCCGCCGTCCGTGGTGGCCGAACCGCCCACCCCCAGCACGATGGTGCGCGCGCCCGTGTCCAGCGCCGCGCTCAGCAGCTCGCCGGTGCCGAACGTGGTGGCGATCAGCGGGGCGAAGACCCCGGGCGGCAGATGCCGCAGCCCCGACGCTTCGGCCATCTCCACGATCGCGGTCGTGCCGCGCATCGCGAACCCGGCGGTCACCGGGGTGCCCAGCGGGCCCGTCACCTCCACCTCGTGGAGCGTGAACCCGGCCTCCACGGCCGCCGCGACCGTACCGTCGCCCCCGTCGGCCACCGGCAGGGCCTCCACCGTCACGCCGGGCCTGGCCCGGCGCAGCCCTACCGCCACATGGGCGGCGACCTCCGCCGCGGTGAGTGAGCCCTTGAACTTGTCCGCGGCGATGAGTACGCGCGGCGTCTGAGCCATGTTCTGCCCCTGTTGTGGTCGCTTCGGTGCATGTTGTCCGGGCGGTCATGCCCGGGCGACCCTACCCGCCGTGCGCCGCCGGGGACCATGCCTGTCCGCTGCCGGGACGGTCACATCGCGGCGTGCCGACCGGGTGAACGCAGCGATCCACCACATAGTGGTGCACTATGACCACGGATGCGCACTCCCCGCCCCAGCCCCCGGACGCCGGGACCGGGGAGCGGAGACGGCCCGACCCACCACCCGACGCCACGGTCATCGTCCTCGGGATGGCCGCCGTCCTCGGGGTGGTGGCCTGGGCGGCGTTCGGCAAGGACAACTTCTCCTCCGTCACCGACCACTCCCTGAACTGGGTCCTCGGGAACTTCTCCTGGCTGTTCATCATCGCCGGCAACGTCTTCCTGGTGACCTGTCTCGTCATCGCCTTCAGCCGCTTCGGCCGGATCCGCCTCGGCCGGGACGACGACGAGCCGGAGTTCTCCTCCCTGTCCTGGATCGCCATGATGTTCGCCGCCGGCATGGGCATCGGCCTGATGTTCTTCGGCGTGGGCGAACCCCTGCTCCACTTCGCCGACCCACCCCCCTTCGGCGACATCGAGCCCGGCAGCCCCGAAGCGGCCCGCGCTGCCCTCGAGTACTCCTTCTTCCACTGGACCCTGCACCCCTGGGCCATCTACGGCGTCGCCGCGCTCGGCCTCGCGTACGCCACCTTCCGCAAGGGGCGCGGCAACCAGATCAGTTCCGTCTTCGTCCCGCTCCTCGGTGCCCGGCTCAGCGCCGGCTGGCCGGGCCGGCTCATCGATCTGCTCGCCGTCTTCGCCACCGTCTTCGGCACCGCCACCAGCCTGGGGCTCGGCGCCCTCCAGGTCTCCAAGGGCCTCAACATCACCACCGACATCGACGACACCCTCACCCTGCGGATGATCATCATCGGCGCGCTCGGCGCCGCCTTCGTCGTCTCCGCCTCCAGCGGGCTGCACAAGGGCGTCAAATGGCTCAGCAACATCAACATCGTGCTGGCCATCTCGCTCGCGCTGTTCATCTTCGTGCTCGGGCCCACCGTGTACATCCTGGGCGTCGTACCGGCCGGTGTCGGCATCTACCTCGAAGAACTGCTGGTGCTCTCCTCGCGCACCGGGGCGTTCGGCAATGAGGAGTGGCTGGGCACCTGGACCATCTTCTACTGGGCCTGGTGGATGTCCTGGGCGCCCTTCGTCGGCACCTTCATCGCCCGGATCTCCCGCGGCCGCACCATCCGGGAGTTCCTCATCGGGGTGCTGCTCATCCCCTCCGGCGCCTCCGTCCTCTGGTTCTCGATCCTGGGCGGCAGCGCCCTGCGGATCGACTCCACCGGCGGCGCCGACCTGACCGGTGAGGTGAACAACAACGGTGAGGAATCCGCCCTGTTCGCCCTGCTCGACGCGCTGCCGCTGGGCACCCTCACCGCCTTCGTCGCGATGATCCTGGTGATGCTCTACTTCATCACCAGCGCCGACTCCGCCTCCCTGGTGATGGGTTCCCTCACCAGCCGCGGCGCGCTGCAGCCGCGCAAATGGCTGGTCGTCGCCTGGGGCGTGCTGATGGGCGCGGTGGCCGCCGTCCTGCTGGTGGCCGGGGGCCTGGACGCCCTGCGCTCGGGCACCATCCTGGTGGCGCTGCCGTTCGTGGTGGTCATGCTCGCCATGTGCTGGGCGCTGGTGACCGAACTGCGCACCGACCCCGGCGCCGGAGCCCCCCGCAACATGCCGCTGCACGGGCTGCGCGAGGCCGTCCGCACGATGGTCGGGGAGGCCGTCGAGGAACGCGCCCGCGGGCCACGGCACTGGCGGCTGCGCCGGACCGCCGGCAATGTGCTCGACCGGCAGGACGGCACGGGCCGGCCTCCCGAGAACCCGCCGCAGGACCAGTGAGGCGACGGGGCGGCCACCGGGCCGCCCCGTCCTCCCCTCAGCGCTGCCGCAGCCGCCGCCACACGGCCTTCGCCGCGTTGTGCCCCGACATCCCGTGCACCCCGGGCCCCGGCCAGGCCGCCTGCGAGCACAGGAAGACCGCCGGATGCGCGGTGGTGTACGGGGACCACGCCGGGCGCGGGCGGAACATCGTCTGCAAGCCGCTGAACGCCCCGCACGCGGTGTCCCCGCCCACATAGTTGGCGTTGCGCCGCATCAGCTCGGCCGGGCCCGCCACCGCACGCGCCAGCACCCGGTCCCGGAACCCCGGCGCGAACCGCTCGATCTGCGCCTCCAGCGCCTCCGTCAGGTCCCCGTCCCAGCCGTTGGGCACATGGCCGTACGCCCAGAAGACGTGCTTGCCGGCCGGCGCCCGGGACGGGTCCACGAGCGTGGGCTGCGAGGTGATCATGAACGGCACCTCCGGTCCCTCCCCCCGCACCGTGGCCGCCCGCAGCGCCGTCTCGATCTCCGCGCTGGTCGCCCCCAGATGTACCGTCCCCGCGCGGTGCGCCTCCGGCGCCGTCCACGGCACCGGACCGTCCATCGCGAAATCGATCTTGAACGAGGCCGCCCCGTAACGGAACCGCGGATACGCCTGCCCCAGGCCCGCGATCCGCGCCATCGCCGTGGGGGAGGTGTCGAAGATGTACGCCCTGGCCGGCGGCAGCTCGTCCAGCCGCCGCACCTCGACCCCCGTGTGCACGGTGCCGCCCAGCGCCGCCAGATATCCCGCCAGCGCGTCCGCGATCGACTGCGAACCGCCCCGGGCGATCGGCCAGCCGCCCTCGTGCGCCGCCAGCGCGAACACCATCGCGATCGCGGCGGTCGCCGGCGTCGTGGCGGCCGGCGAGATCACGTGTGCCGCCAGACCGTGGAACAGCGCCCGCGCCTTCTCGTCCCTGAACCGGGTCCGTGCCACCCACGCCGCCGGCTGCATACCCGTCAGCCCGAACCGCGCCAGCGTGAGCGGCCCCTGGGGCAGCCCGTCCCACGGCACCTTCAGGAAGTCCCCGGCCAGCGCGTCCCACCGGCCCAGATACGGGGCCATCAACCGCCGGTACGCCTCCGCGTCGCGCGGCCCGAACGACGCCGCCGTCACCCCCACCTCCCGGGCGAGGACCGCCGCACTGCCGTCCGGGAACGGGTGCGCCAGCGCCAGCTCCGCGTGCAGCCACTCCAGGCCGTACCGCTCCAGCGGCATCGCCTTGAACGCCGGTGACCCCGCGCCCATCGGATGCACCGCCGAGCAGGGGTCGTGCCGGAAGCCCGGCAGCGTCAGCTCCTCGGTGCGCGACCCGCCGCCCACCGTCTCCTTGGCCTCGAAGACCTCGACGGACATCCCCCGTCGGGCCAGTTCCACGGCGGCGGTCAGCCCGTTCGGGCCGGCTCCCACCACCACCGCGTCCCGCATGGTCGGCACGTTACGGCTCCCCTCGCCGGTGAGTTCACGCTCCGTTCAGCAAGGAGAGAATACGCCGCGCCGTCAGCTCGTCCCGCGCCGCGGTGAACGGCAGCGCGTTGCCGCCCGCGATCGCGAACGGAACCCCCGCCACCGTCTCGTGCGTCCCTCCCGCCTCCAGCACCATCAGCAGCCCCGCCGCGTGGTCCCAGGCCGACTCCCAGTTGAACGCCACCGCGTCCAGCTCGCCACGGGCGACACGGACGTACTCCAGGCCGGCGGAACCGCACTCGCGCGGCGCGACCCCCGCCACCTCCAGCCGGGCCAGCACCCGCTTCTCCTCCTCCGAGGTGTAGTTCGGGTGCGCGTGCGCCACCGTCAGCGGCCTGCCCGGCTCGGGCGAACCCGCGAACACCCGCTCCCCGTCCACGAACGCCCCCACCCCGCGCCGGGCGTGCGCGGTGAGCGCGAGCGCCGGAGCGTGCGTCCACGACGCCTCCAGCACCCCCCGGTGGGCCAGCCCCACCAGCGTGCAGAAGCCCTCGTCCCCCTCCACGAACTGCCGCGTCCCGTCCACCGGGTCCACGATCCACACCGGCGCGTCACCGGCCAGCGCCCCGTACACGGCCGGGTCGGCCGCCACCGCCTCCTCGCCCACCACCACGGACCCCGGCAGCAACTGCGCCAGTATCTCCGTCAGCCGCTCCTCGGCCCGGCGGTCCGCGACGGTGACCAGATCGTGCGGCGCCGACTTGGTCTCCACCTCATCGGCGGCGAGCCGCCGCCAGCGCGGCATGATCTCCTCGGCGGCAACGGTGCGGATGGCCTCTTCCACCTTCAGGGCGAGCTGTTCATCGATCATGTCCCCCATCGAAGCACGCCACCGGCCACCCCGGAGCGTCAGCGTCCCGTGGCGGAGGGCACACTGAGGCAGGTCGGGGACGGGACACGAGGCCGCATCGGGGGCGGGGCCATGGGACGCGTACGGGAAATGTGCCGCTCGGCACGGGAACGCTGGATCACGCTCGGCCTGGTGGTGATCCTGCTCGCCGGCCTGCAAACCGGCACCGGCGGACGGTACTCCGCCGCCGACGCCATCCGTCTCCAGCCCTGCGCGGGGCTCCTGCCCCGCGCGGAGCTGAGCGCCATGTCCGGCTGGGACGAGGTCCGCTCCCAGCACCTCGCCCACACCCCGCACCTGCACCGGCTCACCTGCACCCTGCTGCGCGAGAGCGTGGGTGGGGAGGAGGAGTGGCTGAGTCTGTCGGTGACCAGCCGACTCGAGGACATGGACGTCGCGCTGCTCGGGGCCGTGAGCTGGGAGCCCTCGACCCGCTGGGCGATGTTGCCGCAGGCACTGCCCGGGCTGTTCTTCGAGGAATCACGGACGACGTCACGGATCGTGCTGCTGCCGCCCTGCGCAGCGCCGGAGCGCGGCCTGCTGGTGAGCCTGGAGACCCAGCGGGCCCGCGGCCACGACGAGGAGATGCTGCGCGCGGCCGTGAGCGCCGCCAACACCGCCTCGGTGCTACTCGGCTGCGGTGAGCCGTCCCTGCCGTTTCCCGAGGACCCGATCCGCCGCCATGACGACGGCGTCCCGGCGGCCCTGCTGGCACCGGACTCCGCGTGCACCGTGCTCCTGCCGGAGCTGCCGCCGGATGCCCCGGACGGCGGTTGGCGCGTCCACGAGGCCGCCCCTGACCATGGCCCGTTCGGGGTCTGTGCGGTGCCCTTCGGACCGGGCGACGACACACTGGTGGTCCACGCCTCCTACAGCTCCCGGGCGGAGTCCGAGAACGTAATACGGAACTGGTCGGGGTGGATCGACGAGGAGCAGCCCGACAGGCCGCACGCCCCGCTGTCCGAGCGGTGGCAGCCCCGGGCGGATGACGTGCAGGCGAACGCCTTCACCACCTGTGACGGCGAGTTCGCGTACTTCCAGGCACGTGCCGGGGCGGAGGGGCCCCTGATACTGACCCGGGAGCAGCTACGGGCGATCGTGACCGCCTTCGCCATCGACCAGGCCGGACGGCGCGGCTGCGAGCCGCCCGTACTGCCGGCCGCTCAGGAGTAGGACCAGCTCCACTGCGTCCACCCCAGGCCGCGCGTGAAGCCGTATCTCAGCAGGGCACGCAGCGGGACCCGCTCGGCTTCGGGGAGCCCGCGCAGCTCCGCCCACCGCTCCAGCACGCTCAGCAGGTGCTCCCGCCCCTCCAGGACCGGCACGTCGCCGGTCTCGGCGGCGGGGGCGCGGCGGGCCAGATCACCGGTGGCCACCGGCAGGGCGGGCGGATCGGCGACGGCGAGATAGGTTCCCCGGCTGTGTTCACGCACGGCGGCGTCGAACGCGGCGGGGTCCCCGATGGTGCCGTCCTCGAAGAACCGGCCGCGCAGATAGGCAAGTTCCGCGAGGCCGGTGGTCATCTCCGGGAGGACGTCGAAGGCAGCCGCGCCCGGCGGAAGGCCGACACCGGCCACCAGCTCACCGCTGCCGGCCACCGTCAGATGGTCCAGATAATGCGCGGCGTAGGCGCGGTAGGCGTCGTGCAGGATGGCGAAGGCCCGCGGGTGGGACGCGATCCGCTCCACGAGGGTGGGCAGCGCGGCATGCCAGGACTGGAGGGTCGTCCCGTCCTCCGCGTCGACCTCGACCAGGTCGGTACCGATGAGGGGGAACAGGGACCGGGCTTCGCCCGTCTCGCCGTCGGCCAGGGTGCGCAGCGGCAGCCCGCTCTCCAGCGGATCGGCCAGGTCCGTCACATAGGCGGCCAGCACCGTGGCCACATAGGGCTCCAGACCGTGCGGAACGACGGGGCCGGGGCCGCCCCAGGACCGCAGGCGCGGTGGCGCGACCGCGTCGTCCCCGGGCGCGCCGAGCACCTCCACTATGTCGTAGAGCACGGACGCCATGGCCTCGGTGTGCACGAGGGCCGGACCGTCCTGGTCGTCCACGGTCTGGCCCGTGGTGGCGGCCACCAGGATGGAGCCGAGCAGCTCGGGGCCCGAAGGTCCCGCGCAGGTGACCCAGTGCCGGGGCGCCAGTAGCTCGGCCACCGCTCCGGTACCGGTGCCCGTGTCGGGGCCGGGGTCGAGATGGGCGGTGGCGGCCGGCGGGTCATCGGCGAGCGCGGCGATCTCCTCCGGAACGTCCCAGCAGGCGCGCGTCGGCTCCGCCCGCCACAGCACCACCCCCATCGGCAGCAGCAACGCCAGCGACACCACGGGCCCGAGCCCGCGCCCCACCACGCGACGGAACCCCGCCGCCCCCCAAGCAGCCATGCCGAGCAGCCTACTGGGGGGTGCCGGGAGGGCCCTGGTCAGGCCAGGTTCGCGCGGCGCAGCTCGCTGGTGATCGCGTAGTGGTGGCGGGGGGACAGCGCCTGAGCCGCCGTCACCAGCAACGGCACCACCACCTCGGGCGAGGACAGTGCCGCCCCCGCCGCCTCCTCCGCCGAGCGGGCCCCCACCAGCGCCGTCAGCAGGGTGACCGCCTCCTCGGAGCGGCCCGCCTGCCACAACTCCGCCGCGATCACTCCGGCCTCGGCCGCCGGGCGGGCCGCGGCCTGGCGCAGCAGGGCGGCGCAGTCGCGTTCGCGGCCCGCGCCGGCCAGCGCCTCCGCCACCGCCGCCAGCGGCCCCGGCGGCAGCGACGCCGCCTCCCACAGCAACGTGGCCACGTCCGAGGCCAGGCCCATGCGGGCGAGCGCCTCCAGCATGACCGGCAGCCGAGCCGCCGGGCCCCCCACGGCCTCGCTCAGCACGATGTGCGCCGGGCCGCTGGCCCCCGCCGCACGCAGTTCCGCCAGCCGCGCGGCCATCGCCAGGGCCGCCTGCTGGTCCTCCTCGGTCAGCCGCTGCCGCCGCTCCTGCCGGGACTCGTGCAGCGCCCCCGCGAACCGCGAGCCGCCCGGCGGCGCCGCCGGTGGCTCCACGGCGTCACCTGCGGCCTGCGGCGCGGGCACCACCACCTCGTCCTGCGCCTCGATCCCGGCGAACCGCGCCCCGCGCGGCGGGCGTTTCCTCGCCCTCACCACGGGTGCGCCGGACGTCCCGGGCGCGGCGGCCGCCGGGCGCGGGGCGGGCAGCGCCGCCAGCCGGGAGAGCAGTTCGGCCTCCCGGGCCCGCGCCCGGTGCTCGTCGTCCCTGGCCCACAGCCGCTGCGCGGCCAGCCGCTCCTCCTCGCCGCTCTGCCCCACCCGGCGGGCCAGATGCAGCGCGTCGGACAACTGCGCGGAGCGGCCGGCGGCGGCCCGCCGCGCCGTGTCCGCCGCCGCCAGCGCCCGTTCCAGCGCGGCCCGGCCGCCGGGCAGCGCGTCCAGCGCGCGCACCGCGCTCTCGTACCGCGCCCGCAGCCGGCCGCCGGTGCGCTCGGCGGCGTCCGTACCGCTGCGCACCGCCAGATCCTGCAGCAGATCGGCGACCACGTCCCACGGCGGCAGCTCCCGGCCCGCCAGCCAGCCGGCCAACTCCTCGGGTCCGCGTCTGGAGAAGGCCGCGTACCATCCGGCTGCCGGGTCGAGCGCGGCGGTGATCCTCCGCAGCTCGCCGGTGAACGCGGCCAGTCCGGCCGCCGCTTCCCGCTGGGCCATGGGCGCATCTGCCATAGCCGCTACTGAATCCAACCGTGTTACGGATCGTGTTACCGGCGCGCTACGGGAGTTTTTCCGATCGCTCTCTGCGGTGCGCCCCGTGCCCGGAACGCCCCGGTCCGACCGGGGCCCCCGGCCGGCCCCGGCCGGTGCCCGCCGGACTCAGCGGCCCACGGCGTACCCCTGCGCGCCGCGCGGATTCGCCGCCGCCAGCAGCACTCCGCGCTCCGGATCGCGGCCCACCGCGCACAGCCGGCCCTCCGTCCAGGGCCCGCCCACCGTCACCTCGTGCCCGCGCCGCCGCAGTTCGGCGATCGTCTCCTCGCCGATCCGCGATTCGACGGTGACGCTGCCCGGCCGGGTGCCGCGCGGGTAGAAGGAGCTGGGGAAGCTGTCCTGATGCCAGTTGGGGGCGTCCATCGCGCCCTGCAGGTCGAGCCCGCCGCGCACCGCGGGCCGCAGCGCCGCCGCCAGGAAGAAATGCAGCTGCCACTGGTCCTGCTGGTCCCCGCCCGGGGTGCCGAACGCCAGCACCGGCTCGCCGTCGCGCAGCGCCAGCGAAGGGCTGAGCGTGGTGCGGGGCCGGCGTCCTGGCGTCAGCGAGGCGGGCAGGCCCTCCTCCAGCCACGTCATCTGGAGCCGGGTGCCCAGCGGGAAGCCGAGTTCCTCGATCACCGGGCTCGACTGGAGCCAGCCGCCGCTGGGCGTGGCGCTGATCATGTTGCCCCAGCGGTCCACGACATCGACGTGGCAGGTGTCGCCCCGGGTCTCCCCGCTGCGGTCCACGGTCGGCTCGCCGGAGCCGGCCACCGGCGCGCCACCGGAGCGCTCCGCGCCGGCCAGCGCCGCCGCCGCGATCCGCGGCCTGCGGCCACCGGGCGCCCCCGGCCGCAGCTCGAACGAGGCGCGCTCGCCGACCAGCTCGCGCCGCCGCGCGTTGTACTCCGCCGACAGCAGCGACTCCAGCGGCACCTCACCGCTGTCCCCGTACCACGCCTCACGGTCGGCCATCGCGAGCTTGCCGCCCTCGATCAGCGTGTGGACATACTCCGGGGTGCCGTACGCCGCCGCGTCGAGCCCGGGGTCCAGCAGCGCCAACTGCTGGAGCAGCACCGGGCCCTGGGTCCAAGGCCCGGCCTTGCACACCGTCCAGCCCCGCCAGTCGTAGCTGACCGGCTCCTCGTACTCGGCCGACCAGCCGGTCAGATCGTCGCCCGTCAGGACGCCGGCGTGGCGTTCCCCCGAGGAGTCCATCGCGGGGCGGGCGGCGTGCGCGGCGATCGCCTCGCCGATGAAGCCCTCGCGCCAGATCCGCCGCGCCGTCTCGATCTCCGCCTCCCGGCCGCGTCCCGGTCCCGCCGCCTCCTTCAGCAGCCGGCGCCAGGTGGCGGCCAGCGCCGGGTTGCGCAGCATGCCGCCCGCCTTCGGCGCGGCGCCGCCGGGCAGGTACACCTGCGCCGAGGACGTCCACTCCTTCTCGAACAGCTCCCGCACCGACTCCACGGTCAGGCCGATCCGGTCCACCGCCGGGTGGCCGTCCTCCGCGTAGCCGATGGCGTACGTCAGCACCTGCGCCAGGCTCTTGGTGCCGTGGTCGCGCAGCAGCGTCAGCCAGGCGTCCACCGCGCCGGGCACGACGGCGGCCAGCGGCCCCGTGCCGGGCACCAGGTCCAGGCCGAGCGCGTCCCGGTAGTGGCCGATGGTGGCACCGGCGGGCGCCGGACCCTGCCCGCACAGCACCTGTATCCGGCCACCCGCCGGCGCCAGGATGATGGGGACGTCCCCGGCGGGGCCGTTGAGATGCGGCTCGACGACGTGCAGCACGAAGCCGGCCGCCACGGCGGCGTCGAAGGCGTTGCCGCCGTCTTCCAGGACCGCCATGGCGCACGAGGAGGCCAGCCAGTGGGTGCTGGAGACCATGCCGAAGGTGCCTTGCAGGGTGGGGCGTGTGGTGACCATGCGGCGAAGCGTACGCGCAGGGCCGCGCGGCACCGGGCGGTCCCGGGGAGCGCGGTTCAGCCCAGGGCGGGGATCACGGCCCGGCCGTAGGCGTCGATGACCTCCTCGCGGGCGTCGTGCATGGCGTACACCGCGAACTGGTCCACGCCCAGATCGCGCAGCCGCCGCAGCTTCGCCACGTGCGCCTCCACCGGCCCGATCAGACAGAAGCGGTCCACGATCTCGTCGGGGACGAACGCGGCGTCCGGGTTCCCCGAACGGCCGTGGTGCGCGTAGTCGTAGCCCTGCCGCTCCCTGACGTACGCGGTCAGCTCCTCGGGCACCATCCCGGAGCGCTCCCCGTAGCGCGCCACCAGGTCCGCGACGTGGTTGCCGACCATGCCGCCGAACCACCGGCACTGCTCGCGGGCGTACTCCAGCGCGGCACCGGACGCGTCAGGGGTGACGTACGCCGGGGCCGCCACACAGACCGTCACCGCGTCCGGATCACGCCCGGCCTCCGCCGCCGCCGACTTCACGGCCTTGATCATCCACTCGGCCAGAAACGGATCGGCGAGCTGGAGAATGAACCCGTCGGCCCGTTCACCGGCCAGCTTCAGGGCCTTGGGCCCGTACGCGGCCATCCACACCGGCAGCCGCGCCGCCGGGCCGCCCCGTACCCACGGCAGCCGCAGCGGCACACCGTCCACCACCGCCTCCCGGCCCTCGGCGAGATCGCGGATCACCGTCATCGCCTCGCCCAGCCGGGCCAGGGTGTTCGGGCTGCGCCCCGCCACCCGCATCGCCGAGTCGCCGCGCCCGATGCCGCACACGGTGCGCGGCCCGTACATCTCGTTCAGCGTGGCGAAGGTGGAGGCGGTGACCTCCCACGTGCGGGTGCCCGGGTTGGTGACCATCGGGCCGACGATCAGCCGCTCGGTCTCGGCCAGGATCCGGCTGTGGATGACGAACGGCTCCTGCCACAGGACGGCGGAGTCGAAGGTCCAGCCGTGGCGGAAGCCGTGCCGCTCGGCGCGCCGCATGAGGGAGACGGTCTCGGTGGCGGGCGGGTCGGTCTGCAGGACGAGTCCGAAGTCCATTCAGTGCTCCGTGTACTGGCTCAGGCCGCGCGGCTGGAACCGGCCGTGCCCGGCCCGGCCCGTGAAGCGGCGTTGGTCCACGACGACCGATCCCCGGCAGAGCACGGTCTCGGCCCGGCCGGTGACCCGGCGGCCCTCGTACGCGGAGTAGTCGACGTTCATGTGGTGGGTGGCGGCCGAGAGCGTCTGGACGGCGGCGGGGTCATAGACGACGAGGTCGGCGTCGGCACCGGGGGCGAGGGTGCCCTTGCGTCCGTACAGCCCGAACATCCGGGCCGGCGCGGCGCAGGCGAGGTCGATCCAGCGGCGCCGGGTCAGGTGCCCGTCGAGGACGGCCTGGTGGAGCAGGTCCATGCGGTTCTCCACGCCGGGCAGGCCGTTGGGGATCTTCGAGAAGTCGCCGCGGCCGAGGTCCTTCTGGCCGCTGAAGCAGAACGGGCAGTGGTCCGTGGACACCACCTGGAGATCGTCGGTGCGCAGCGCGCGCCACAGCGCCGCCTGGTGCTCGCGGGGCCGCAGCGGGGTGCTGCACACGTACTTGGCGCCCTCGAAGCCGGGTTCGGCGAGCTGATCGGTGCTCAGGAACAGGTACTGCGGGCAGGTCTCGCCGAAGACGGGCAGCCCCAGGTCGCGGGCGCGCGCCAGTTCGGCGACGGCCTCCCGGGCGGAGACGTGCACCACGTACAGCGGGGCGCCGGCGACCCGGGCCAGCGCGATGGCGCGGTGGGTGGCCTCGGCCTCCAGCAGGGCCGCGCGCACCTCACCGTGGTGCCGGGGGTCGGTGCGGCCGGCGGCCAGTGCCTGGGCGACGAGGACATCGATGGCGATGCCGTTCTCGGCGTGCGTCATGATCAGCGCGCCGTTGCCGGCGGCCTGCTGCATGGCGCGCAGGATCTGGCCGTCGTCGCTGTAGAACACCCCCGGGTAGGCCATGAAGAGCTTGAACGAGGTGATGCCCTCGGCGACCAGACGGTCCATCTCCCGGAGGGAGGCGTCGTTCACGTCGGAGAGGATCATGTGGAAGGCGTAGTCGACGGCGCACTGCCCCTCGGCCTTGGCGAACCAGGTGTCCAGCCCCTCGCGCAGCGCCTGCCCCCGCCCCTGGACGGCGAAGTCGACGATGGTGGTGGTCCCGCCCCAGGCGGCGGCGACGGTGCCGGTGGCGAAGGTGTCGGAGGCCGCGGTGCCGCCGAAGGGCAGTTCCATGTGGGTGTGGACGTCGACGCCGCCGGGGATGACGTACTTGCCGGTGGCGTCGATGACGTGTTCGGCGCTCCAGCTCTCGCCGGCGGCGCTGTCCCGGGTGGCGAGGGCGGCGATCTTCTCGTCCTCGATGAGGACATCGGCCTCGATCTCATCGGCGGCGGTGACCACCAGCCCGCCGCGGACGATCGTCCGTCCCACGTGCCTCACCTTTCCCTCACCGCTGTCGGCATGGAAGGGGACGACCGTAGACCGATGTCACTGAGTGTGGCAACGATGTCACGTCCCATGAGGGGATGGGCGTGTTGCCGCCGGCCCACAGGCGATGTCGGCTCGGGTGCCGGAAAGCGTGCCGGCAGGCCGCGGGGCGTGCACACCTCGTGGCGCTGTCGGAGGGGAGCCGGTCGACGGCCGGTCGATCCCCAGCGCCGCGGCCGGCCGCGGGCGAGGTGGTGGCAGGTCGCCGATGGCGGGGCCGGCGTGCACGGAAGGGCGGGCGGTGGCCACCGGCTCCGGGCGTCCTGCGACCGGGCCCGGCTCCGGCGGGGCGTGCCGGAGCCGGGTAACCGGCGTGCGGGGTCAGTAGCCGTAGACCATCCGGTAGGCGACCTCCGGCAGGAACTGCCCGGCGGTGGAGCCCGCCCCGACGCCGCAGTTGCCGTCGGACTCACCCGGCGTCTTGATCCACAGGAGCATCTCGGCGCCGTTGCCGCCCTGCTGAGTGGGCGTCCCGATCCTGCGGCCGGCCGGGTTGCACCACTCGCCGTTGGAGCCGTTGCCGTTGCGGCTGGTGTCCACGACGAACGCCCTGGAGTAGCCGTAGCGCTGGCTCAGGGTCTGGTTGACGCGGCCGGCGTAGGACGCGGCCTCATCGGTGCGGTAGAAGTTCGAGACGTTGAGGGAGAAGCCCCTCGCCAGGCTCAGCCCGGAGGAGTTGAGCCGATCGGCCATCGTCGAGGCGTCGATCCAGCCCGGGTTGCCCCCGTCGAGGTAGACCCAGGCGTTCGGCGCGGCGGAGCGGAACTGCGTGAGGGCGTTGATGAGCATGTTCTGCCGCTCGACGATCTGGCCCTGGGACATGCAGCTGTAGTCGCCGAGGGCATCGGGCTCCAGCACGACGACGGCCGGACGGTTGCCTATCCCACCGGCGAAGGCGGAGACCCAGCTCGCGTACGCGGACGGGGACGGGGCGCCGCCTCCCGAGTGTCCGCCGCAGGCATCGCGGCCGTACATGTTGTAGGCGACGAGGATCGGCAGTTTGTCGGCCGACTGGGCCGCGGCGGTGTAGGAGTTGACCGCGGAGCGGATGTCGCCGCTCCAGGAGCCGAACCAGCGGGCCATGGGGGTACGCGCGATGGAGTCCCGGATCGCGGAGGCCCGTCCGTCACCGGGGTTGGCGGCTGCCCAGGCGGCGGGGCTGGAGTTGGGGTCGACGTAGAAGCCGCTGGTCATCGTGATCGGGTCGGCCGCCGGTGCCGCCTGCGCGGGCGACGAGGTCAGGAAGAGTGGCAGGGCGAAGAGGGCCGCCACGGCCCCGCGGAGAAGCTTGCGCACGGATGTACCTCACTTCGTGTGGGCGGGAGGCGCCACGCCGCTCTCGTCCTGAGCGTGTGGTGGCGCCGGGGCTGCGGCATCCGGACCCAAGTGGCGCGCCGGGACGTGCCGCTGGTTCTGGGAGCGCTCCCAGATCGAAGAGCGCTCCGAGGTAGCTTCCTCGGTATGGTGTGTGCGCTGTTGAAGACTGTCAAGAGCTGTCGCGGGGCTACCCTCGGCGGGGCTCTGGTGGCAGGCTTGGGGCCGATAACTGGAAGCGCTCCCAGTTTTTCGGGGTGCTTCGCGACGCAGAGGGAAGGTCCCGCGACCCATGACAGCCGCGCCGCGCCGCAGGCCCACTCTCGACGAGGTGGCCGAGCGTGCCGGCGTCTCCCGTTCGGCGGCCTCCCGGGCGCTCAACAACGCGCCCCACGTCAGGCGCGACAAGCGCGAGGCCGTCCAGCGTGCCATCAGGGAACTCGACTACGTTCCGGACACCACCGCCCGGGCGCTGGCGACCAGCCGGCGGAACGTGGCGGCTCTCGTGATCTCGGGGGAGACCCCGTCGATCTTCGCGGACCCGTTCTTCGCCAGGGTGATCGTCGGCGCGTCCGCCGCCCTGGAGGAAGCCGGTCTGCATCTGATGCTGTGTCTCGCGGCCGCAGAGCGCAGCCGACGGCGCCTGGAGGAACTTCTGCGCGCCCGTGGCGTCGACGGCGTCATGCTGATGGCGGTGCGGGAGAACGACCCGGTGCTGCGCATCGTCGGTGAGACGGAGCTGCCCGTGGTCTTCGGCGGGCGCCCGGTGGGGTTCGAAGCGCCGTGGTACGTGGATGTCGACAACGTCGGTGGTGCGCGCCAGGCCGTGGAACACCTGATCGCCCGTGGTCGGAGGCGGGTGGTCATGATCTGCGGTCCCCTGGACACCCAGGTCGGCCGAGCACGGTACCGCGGCTACCGGGAGGCCATGGTCCTCGCCGGGCTCGACCCTCTCCCGCCGGAGTGCGGCGACTTCACCCGATCCAGCGGCGCCGTCGCCATGGCCGAACTGCTGGACCGGCAGCCGGATCTCGACGGGGTCTTCGCCGCGAACGACAACATGGCGTCCGACGCCCTGCGCGCGTTGCGCGAGATGGGCCGCTCCGTCCCCGGTGACGTCGCCGTCGTGGGCTTCGACGACCTGGACATCGCGAAGATCACCGAACCATCGCTGACCACGGTCCACCAGCCCATCCAGGCTCTGGGGCGCGAGATGGCGGCCCTGCTCGTGCGGCTCGTCGCGGGCGAGGAGGCCAACTCCCTGATCCTGCCCACCGAACTGGTCACGCGCTCCAGTTCCTGACCGGCACGGTCCGGCCGGGAGGGTGTCCGTGCAGGGCTTCAGCGACCACATCGAGGTCCTCCGCCGATCCGCCGGCCGCTGATGACGGCTGCGCGCGCCCGCCGCACCGGCTGACGGCCCGTGATCAACGGTCCGGGAACGCCGCGCTGCCACCCCGCCCGTGCATAAGTTGACGCATCAACGGCTTGCGGTAATGTAGATGATAAGTCAACTACTTGACCGGTGCGGGGTCGCCACCGCGACGCGGGGGCCGCACCGATGCGTGAAGCGACGCAGCCGATGCTCAGTGACATGACCCGGACTCAGGTGCCGTTGCGCGGACGGACGCGTACGGCCCTGTCGGCGGAGACCCGCCCGAGCACGCAGCGCGCGCACGCGAGAGGAAAGGGAACTCACCGACGTGGCCGCATTAGCTCTGACCCAGCTGCACCCCTCACTGGACGATCCCGTCCTGCTCTCGATGAATCTGCTGAACGACATCGCCTCGGACCACCCGCGGGCGGTGTCCTTCGCCGCCGGCCGGCCGTACGAGAACTTCTTCCGGGTCGAGCAGCTTCACGACTATCTGGGCACCTTCGTCGCCCACCTCACCGACGTGGTGGGACTGACGGATGAGCAGGCCCGCAGGACCGTCTTCCAGTACGGGCGGACGAAGGGCATCATCCACGAGCTGGTCGCGCGCTACCTGGAGATCGACGAGGGCATCGCCGTCGACCCCGACGCGATCGTGGTGACCGTCGGCAGCCAGGAGGCGGTGTTCCTGACGCTGCGGTCCCTGCGCGCCACCCCGCAGGACGTCGTCCTGGCCGTCGCGCCCACGTATTTCGGGCTGACCGGTGCCGCGCGCCTGCTGGACATGCCCGTGCTCGACGTCGGGGACGCGGAGGGCGGCCTCGACCTCGGCGACCTGGAGCGTCGGGTGACAGCGGCGCGCGCCCAAGGGCAGCGACCGCGCGCCCTGTACCTCGTCCCCGACTTCTCCAACCCCACCGGAGTGAGTCTGGACCTGGCCACCCGGATCGCCCTGCTCGACCTCGCGGCCGACCTCGATCTGCTGATCATCGAGGACAACCCGTACGGCGTCTTCCAGGCCGACCCCGGCACCAGACCCCCGAACCTCAAGGCGCTCGACACCCGCCACCAGGTCGTCCACGTCGGCTCCTTCGCCAAGACCGGACTGCCCGGCGCCCGCGTCGGATTCGTCGTGGCCGACCAGCCCGTCGTCAGGGGCGGACGTCCCGCGGGCACGCTCGCGGACCAGTTGTCGCTGATCAAGAGCAACGTCACGCTGAACACCTCACCCGTCGCCCAGGCCGTCATCGGCGGCAAACTCCTGCGCCACGGATGCAGCATGATCGCCGCGAACAAGCGTGAGATCGAGGTGTACCGCGCCAACCTGCGGCGCATGCTGGCCGGCCTCACCGCGCGGTTCGGGGACAGTGGCCCGGTGACGTGGAACACCCCCTCCGGCGGGTTCTTCGTCGTCCTCACCGTGCCGTTCACCGTGGACGACGACGCGCTGCGCAGATCGGCGCGCGAGCACGGCGTCCTCTGGACCCCCATGCACCACTTCCACCACGGCATGACCTTCTCGCACCAGATCCGGCTGTCCTTCAGCCTGCTCGACGACGCGTCCATCGACGAAGGACTCGACCGGTTGGCCTCCTTCGTGACGGCCGAGCCCCGGGCCGCCGGTTCCGCCGCCTGACAGCCGGCCTCCGCCCCGGCCGGAACGCCGATCCGGGCACCGTCGTCCGGGTGAACACGCGAGCACACCCGATAGCCGACCCGACGGAGACGTGGGCGGGTACGGAATCGCCCTGCGCCTCCCCGGACCGCCCGCGCGCCGTCACACGGTGACGCGCCGCCCCCGCACCCCGAAAAGGATGGCGATGATCAGACACATCGTGCTGTTCAAATTCAAGCCCGGCGTCCACTGGCGGGACCCCGCGGCCCTCGCCGCCGAGCGGTCCTCACAACTGGTCGGCGAACGCGTGCCCGGCCTTCTGCACTGGCAGGTCGGCCGCAACACCGCCGACCGGCCGATCGCCTACGACTTCGCCGCGATCGGCCTGCTGCCCGACCAGGACACCCTGCGCCGTTATCTGGACCATCCCTTCCACCAGCAATCCGCGGCCCTGTGGAGCGCCATCAGCACCTGGGTCGTCGCAGACATCGAGGAGTGAGACATGACCGTCGAGTTGGGCTGGATCGACGTCCGGCCCGCACCGGCGGGGTCGCCCGCCATCGGAACCCTCGGCCCCGAGGGCACGAGCAGCGAGCAGGCCGCGCGGCTGCTGCGGACCCGCTTGACCGGCAGAGCGCCGATCGTGCTCAGGAAGACCTACGAACAGGCCCTGGAGGATGTGACGGCCGGCACGGTCAGCCATGTGGTCGTCGCCAACGCCTACCGGGACATCCACCACTTCTACATGGCCGACGACATCGCACTGGCCAGCATCTTCGTCATGGACACCCCGCTGTACGGCGTCGCCCGGCGCGCCGGCGGCGGTCCGCTGCCCGACCGCCCGAGCGTGGTGACCCACCCCTCACCGCGCCCCCTGCTGGACCAACTGCTGCCCGACACCTACCGGGTGTCCGAGGTCGCCACCGCGGACTCCACCAGCCAGGCGGCCCAGGCCGTGGCCGAGCACCGCCACGACCTGGCGCTCACCACCGAACCGGCCGCCGCGCGGCACAAACTGCACTTCATCTCCCGGCTGCGGCCGATCCGCATGGTCTGGTCGGTCTTCGTCCGCGATTGAGCCCGCCCCGCCCGGCCCGAAACATCACGGGAACGGGGTCCGTCCACCGACCCGCCCTGCGACGGCGGGTCACCGGGAACCCGGTGAGGCCACGCCCCGACCCACTCAAGGCCGGGTCACTCGGGTGCCGGACGTGCCTCGGGGCCGTCCGGCGTCCGTGCCGGTGCAACCTGACCTCGTTCCGAGAGACCGTCCATGAACCTGCTCACCACCCGCCGCCCGGCCTCCCGGGCCGGGGCGCGCCGCGCCCCGGCCGCGGGCTTCGCCGCGCTGCTCCTCGCTCTGTTCGCCGTGGCGTACGCCACCGGCTCCCAACTGGGCCCCGTGGCACCGGGGATGCACCCCGGCGCGGGAACCCCCGCGACCGTCGGCGAGGGCGGCGGGCACGGTCACGGGGAGGCCCGGTGACCACGCGGACCACGGTGACGACCGACCTGACCGTGACGGGCATGACCTGCGCGGCCTGCGTGAACCGGGTCGAGAAGCGGCTGGCCGAACTGGACGGCGTGCGCGCGACGGTGAACCTCGCCACCGGTGTCACCCGGGTGACCCACCCCGAGGACATCGGCCCCGAGGATCTGGTCCGTCAGGTCGAGGGCGCCGGCTACACGGCGACACCGGTCACCGAGGAAGCGGCGCCGCCCGCCACCGCGTCCGGCCGGGACGGTGAGCTGCGCCGGCTCGCCGTCACCGCGGCGCTCTCGCTGCCGGTGATCGTCCTGTCGATGGTTCCGGCCTGGCAGTTCACCAACTGGCAGTGGCTGTGCTTCGCGCTGAGCGCACCGGTCGTGGTGTGGAGCGCCCATCCCTTCCACGCGGCGACGCTGCGAGGGCTGCGGCATTCCTCCGCCTCGATGGACACCCTGGTCTCCCTCGGGGTGACGGCGTCCTTCCTGTGGTCGGCGTACGCCCTCTTCTTCGGAGGGGCCGGGGAGCCTGGCATGCGGATGCCGTTCAGCTTCCTGCCCTCGGCCTCCGACGGCGTCGCCCACATCTACCTGGAGGCGGCCGTCGCGGTGCCGCTGTTCGTCCTGCTGGGGCGGTCGTTGGAAAGCCGTGCGAAAGCCGGGACCGGTGCCGCGCTCCGGGCGCTGGCCGACCTGGCTCCCGCTCAGGTGACGATCCGGGCCGCCGACGGGAGCGAACGGACCGTCACCCCGGACCGGCTCGCGGTGGGGGACGTGTTCGTGGTCCGCCCGGGCCAGCACGTCGCAGGTGACGGGGTCGTCGTCCATGGCCGGTCCGCCGTGGACGCTTCGCTGATGACCGGCGAGAGCAAGCCGACCGAGGTGGCCCCCGGGTCGCCGGTGCTCGGCGGCGCCGTGAACAGCGGCGGCCTGGTACGGGTGCGGGCGACCGCCGTCGGGAACGAGACGCAACTGGCCCGCATCGCCCGCCTTGTCGCCGACGCGCAGGCCGGCAAGGCGCGGGCCCAGCGGGTGGCCGACCAGGTGGCGGGCGGCTTCGTGCCCGCGGTCCTGGCCATCGCGGTCACGGTGCTCGGCTTCTGGGCCGGTGCGGGCGCCGACCCGCAGGCCGCGCTCACCGCCGCGGTCGCGGTCCTGGTCGTGGCGTGTCCGTGCGCCTTGGGTCTGGCCACCCCCACCGCCTTGCTGGCGGCCACCGGGCGCGGGGCCCAACTGGGCGTGCTCATCTCGGGCCCCCAGGCCCTGGAGGCACTGCGGCAGGTGGACACCGTCGTCCTCGACAAGACGGGGACGCTGACCACCGGCCGGATGACGGTGGTGCGCTGTGTGGTGCGGGAGGGCGGTGCCGGGGAGACGGAGGTGCTGCGGCTGGCCGCCGCCGCGGAACGGCCCTCGGAACACCCCTTGGGCCGGGCCCTGGTGTCGCATGTCGCGGGTCTTCGCGAGAACCTGCCCGAGGCACGGGAGTTCACCGCCGTCCCCGGTCATGGCGTCACCGCACGGGTGGAAGGACACCGGGTCCAGGTGTGTGCGGCGCCCGTCGCGGGCTGCCTCCCGCCGGAACTGGAGACGGCGGTGTCGCGGGCGGAGGCCCAGGCGCTGACCCCGGTCGTGATCGTCGTGGACGGTGTTCCGCAGGCGGTGGTGGGCATCGGCGATGTCGTCCGCAGCGGCGCCTACCGGGCCGTGGACCGGTTGCGGCGCCTGGGCCTGCGCCCGGTCCTCGCGACGGGGGACGTGGAGGGAACGGCGCGCGCCGTGGCCGCCGAGCTCCGCATCGAGGAGGTGCACGCGCGGTGCACCCCGCAGGACAAGGCCCGCCTGGTGGCCGACTTGCGGCAACGGGGACGGCGCGTGGCGGTCGTGGGCGACGGGGTGAACGACACCGTCGCGCTCGCCTCCGCCGATCTGGGGATCGCCATGGGCAGCGGCACGGACGCCGCGATCGGCGCCGCCGATGTCACCCTGGTACGGCGCGACCTGGCGGCGCTCGCCGACGCCGCCGCGCTGGCCCGCCGTACCCTGTCCACCATCCGGGCCAACCTGGTGTGGGCGTTCGCCTACAACGCCCTGATGCTTCCCCTGGCCGCCACCGGCTGGCTCAACCCCATGGTCGCCGCGGCCGCGATGTCGCTCAGCTCGCTGCTCGTCGTCCTCAACAGTCTGCGGCTGCGCGCCTGGACCCCGGCCCCCGCACGCGACCGCCGCCCCGGCCCGAGGAGCATCGGATGAACCCGCGCCCCACCGATGAGGCGATCGCCGCACCGCGGGGTGCGCGTTCCTCCCTCCGTTCCCGCTGGACCGGCGCGCTGCGCGCGGCCCTCGTGCCGCTGGCGGCGGGATCGCTGACGCTGCTGTGCCTGATCCTGTGGACCGGGACCGGCCGGGCGGGAAGCCCCGCCGAGATCGAGGTCGCCGAGGGCCGGGTGTTCCTGCCCATCCTCGACACCCAGGACACGACCGGGGTCTTCTTCGAGGTCACGAACACCGGCGGTTCGGACGAACAACTCCTGGAGGTCAGCACGGAGCGTGGGCGGGCGATGTTCTCCGACCGCGAGCTGACCACCGGAGCCGGCCGGATGATCATGATTCCGCGGATCACCGTACCCGCTGGCAGCACGCTGGACATGAGCCCTTTCACACCCAACGTGATGCTGTCCCCGGACCGCCCCCTGATCGAGGGGGAACGGATCGACTTCGTCCTGCGCTTCCGCCAGTCCGGCGAGATCCCGGTGTCCGCCGTGGTGGTGCCACCCGGCAGCTGAGGAAGGACGCGGGAGTCGCACGGAGCGTCACCACCGCGTGCGACTCCCGGGCGGAAGGGTGGGGCGGGTGCCGGCCGGCACCCGCCCCACCCTCTTTCAGGCGCGCTCGGCGGCGCGCAGCATCTTCGCCAGATCGGCCCTGGCCCTGGAGACCCGGGAACGGACGGTTCCCACCGCGCAGCCGCTGAGCGAAGCGCAGTGCTCGTAGGACATGCCCCACAACTGCGTCGCGATGAAGGCGTCGCGCCGTTCCTCGGCGAGCGCGCCGAGCAGATTCCGCAGCGCTATGCCCTCGTCGAGGCCCGGGACGCCACGCGTCTGACGGTGTTCCGCTTCCCGTTCCCAGTCCTCACCGTCGGTGATCCTGGGCCGGGCGGCGGCCCGGCGGACGCTGTCCACCACAGTGCGGCGGGCGATGGAGAGCAGCCAGGTGCGCGCCGACGAGCGGCCCTCGAACCGCCGCAGCGCCACGATCGCGCGCAGCATCGTCTCCTGGACCAAGTCCTCCACACTGTCGGTGTCGGGGCGCAGGAACGTGATGTAGCGGGTGACATCGGACTCGAAGGCGGCGACGAACCGGGCCGTGTCCTCGGGAGATCCCGAACGGGCCGCCGCCAGCGCCAGAAGCGTCCTGGCGTCATCGGGAACGGGAGCAGCGGCCGGTGTGGCGCCGTTCCCGGTGGTGCGGTGACCAGGGGAGGGGGCGACCGGTGGGGGAGGGCCTGACGGTCTTCCGGTCAGGGCAGGGGTGAGCATGGGATGACCTCGTCACTCGTGCAAGAGGAGGACGAACCGGTGCGCGGCTCGTCGGGTGTCCGCCGGGCCGTGGTGCGGCCCGGCCTCACGACGCGGTCGGGGGCGTCGTGGATGCCCGCTGTCGTCAGACGACAGCCCCGTGACGGGGCGGACCCCGTGAGATCAAGGTGTGCAGCAACAGGCGCGCCCGGAGTACCGGCACCTCCACCGAAGGCACACAGACCGGCCCGGGAAGGTGGGGGACGGGCACCGACCACAGCCGGGCGAGCCACAGGGGCGCGACCAGCCACAGGCCGAGCAGCCCCAGCACGGCGCAGGCCGCCCGCTCGCCCCACGCCAGCCACAGGCCCGAGACCAGGGCCGCCCCCAGGTGTGCCAGGAGCATCCAGCCGGAGTGGTGGTTCTGAGCACTGTGCGCGACATGCGCGCCCGCCTCCACCGCGTGGTGGCCCAGGGCGCCGTGACCGGCCCCCGGCACGGTGAGGCCCGCGGCCGCGACCACATCCGCGGCTTCGTCGTGCGACAACCGGGCCCACAGGGCGTCACCGCAGAGCAGCGTCCGCGCGAGCTCCTGAACCGCGGAGGGGGCCGGCGCTCCTGCCATCGGTGATGCGGCCTGTTGGCCCGCGGAGAAGGCCAGGTGGAGGCCGCCCTGGACGCCGAGGGCCGCCAAGGTGACCGTGAGCGGCCCGCGGTCCGTACCGGCACAGCACCAGGCGGCGCCGGCGACGGCAGCGAAGGCCGCCAGGGCGACGAGCGCCGGGACCGGCGCGCCGGACGCCTGGACGTGGCCGACCAGAGCGAGCACGACACAGACACCGGCGAACACCGCCGCCCTGATGCCGCGCACCGCGCCGTCCAATCGCATGGTGCGCTCATGCTCTCACCGGCTTCGGCGGGCGGCCCCACCGGCCACGGCGCGCTTCGTACGTAAGCCGTGTGATGGCCCGGGCCGGGAACTCGGCCGGGCAACCCCACGACGCGTACAGGGACATCCGCAGGGGGTCGCGAAGAGCAACCCCGGTCCGCCGGCACCGCTCACCCAGCCGGGCACCCTGCCCGAGCGGACCCGCACCGGGTCACCTTGGGCGGGGGTCAGGGCGTGGTCACCGGCACCGTCACAGCGCGGCGAGCTCGTCCGCCGGATCGTCCGGGCCGAGCGAGCCGAGGGACAGGGCGGCCATGTGCCACGCCTTCAGGTCGAATGCCTCGCCCCGCGCAGCGCGGCGGGGGCGTTACGGAGTCGGCGGCCGACCACCGCCCCGTCCTCGTCGGTGGCGGTGGGCATTCAGCTGAAAGACGGCACGCTGCTGGTGCACCGGGCAGAAGACGTTGTTGATCCCGCAGATTCTCCCCCGTCTCCTCCAGGGCGAGCGAGGCGCCGAGATGTTCGCGCAGCAGCCGGGCCGCGCGCCGCTCGTCCACGTCGCCAGGGTGGCGCGTTCGAGTGCGGCGTGGCCGTCCGGCGAGCAGTCGGGAAGACCGTCCGCACCGGGGCTGACACCGAACAGGGCGCCGATCAGGGGGTTGAGCTCGACGGGCTGGTCGACGTAGGCGTCGGCGATCCGGCGTGGGGTGCTGGGGGAGGTGCCGGAGGGGGAGGAGCCACCATGCCGCATCGCGCCATCCTCTGTGACCTGCGGAGCCAGGGGAAGGCGTCCCCGTTCGCTTCGCGCTCCTGGTGCTGACCGGGGCGAGGACGCCGACCGCTGGGCGAGGAGTTGGACGGCGGCGGGCGTCGGCCCGCCGCCGTCCTCAGGGGGCCAAAGGCGCGGTCACCAGGTGCGGCCGGCCGGTCAGCGGGTGCGGGACGATGGCGCTGCGCACGCCGAACACCTCGGCCACCGTGTCGGGATCGAGTACCTCGCGCGGGGACCCGGCCGCGCGGAGCCGCCCTTCGTGCAGCAGCACCAACTGGTCGCAGTACGCCACCGCGTGCCCCAGGTCGTGGATCGCGAGCACGACCGTGAGGTCCAGCGCGCGGACCAGCTCCAGCAGTTCCAGCTGGGAGCCGATGTCCAGATGGTTGGTCGGCTCGTCCAGCAGCAGCACCGGTGTCCGCTGCGTCAGCGCACGGGCGAGCAGGACGCGTTGCCGCTCGCCGCCGGACAGCCCGGCGAACACCCGGCCGGCGGCCCACTCCATCCCGACCCCGGCCAGTGCGGCGCGGACGGTGTCGTGGTCCGCGACGCTGTCGCGCTCCAGGAACCGCTTGTGGGGCAGGCGTCCCATGGCGACGATCTCCTCCACCGAGAAGCTGTTGTCCAGGTCGTGGTCCTGGGTGACCACCGCCGTCCGCTGCCCCGCGGCCCGGGAGGACAGCTTCCACACCTCGTCGTCATCGATCAGGACCCGCCCGCCGGTGGGACGCAGCGCGCGGTAGACGCAGCGCAGCAGCGTGCTCTTGCCGGAGCCGTTGGGCCCGATCAGGCCGGTCACGGTGCCAGGGGCGGCGGTCAGGGACACGTCGCCGAGGAGGGCGCGGTCCTCGATCCGCACGGTCAGTCCGTGGATGTCGACTCTCATCGCAGGACCCGCTTTCGGCCGCGGAGCAGGGCAAGGAAGAAGGGGGCGCCGAGGATGGCGGTGACGATGCCGATGGGGATCTCGTTGGGTCGGTCCAGGGTGCGGCTGAGCAGGTCCACGAGGACGAGGAAGAGGGCTCCCAGCAGCAGCGAGACGGGGATGACCTTGCGGTGGTCGGGACCGACGAGGAGCCGCACGGCGTGCGGGACGATCAGGCCGACGAAGCCGATGCCGCCGGCGACGCTGACGATGACGGCGGTCAGCAGCGAGGAGACGATCAGCAGCAGCAAGCGCAACCGGTGCACGCCGACGCCGAGCCCGGCGGCGGTGTCGTCGCCGGTGGCCAGGGCGTTCATGGGGCGGGCCTGGGTCAGCAGCACCACGGTGCACACGGCGACGGCCACAGCCGGAAGGGTCAGGTCCGGCCAGGAGGCGCCCGCCACGGACCCCAGCAGCCAGAACATCACGGCGCGCAGTTCCGAGGGGTTGGCCTGGAGTTGGAGGTAGCCGGTGACGGCGTTGCCGAGGTAGGCGATGGCCACGCCGGCCAGGATCAGGCTGGAGCCCAGCAGCCGCCCGCTGTGCTGGGCCAGCGCGAACACCACGAGCAGGCTCAGCAGCGAACCCGCGAAGGCGGCGCCGCTCACGCCGAGCCCGGCCACGGCGGTAACCCCTGTGGTCATGGCGAGGACCGCGCCGAGCGAGGCCCCGGCGGAGACCCCAAAGACGTATGGATCGGCGAGCGGGTTGCGCACCAGTGCTTGCAGGCACACCCCGGCCAGGCTCAGTCCGGCCCCGGCGAGCGCCGCCAGCAGCACGCGCGGCGTACGGAAGTCCCAGACGATCTGCTGGGTGAGCGGATCCTGCGCCCGGCCGCCGCCGGTGAGGTTGGCGGCCAGGACGTCGAGGACCTGAGCGAGAGGGACGTGCACGGTGCCCACCGAGATCGCCACCGCGACGCAGAGCAGCAGCGCACCCGACAGTACGGCGAGGGCCGGCGGATAGCTGCGGCCCGAGATCAGGTGGGGGCTACGGGAGGTCGTGCGCGGCATCGGCGATCCTGGCGACGGCGAGGGCGTTCAGCGGGCCGAGGTAGAAGCTGTCGGAGACGGTCGTGTACGTCCCGGTCCGGGAGGCGTTCCAGGCGGGGAACCGCTCGAACAGGTCCCGGGCGTATCGCTCACCGTCCTCGTCCTCCTCGAAGAGGCCGATGACCAGGACATCGACATCGGCGGTGGCCAGCGCCTCGACGTTGATGTCGGCCAGCTCCGGGCCGGTGCGGCCCGCGAAGACGTTGACGCCTCCCGCGCGTTCGACGATGTCGTCGAAGAGGCCGCCGGCGAAGACGGCCGGCAGCCCGTTGTTGTTCATCATCGCCATGCCCGGATAGACGACCAGGACGCTGACCGGCTCCACCCCCTCCACCGCCTCGGCGATGTCCGCCAGTTCGGCACGGGTCCGCTCCACATGGGCCGCCGCGCGGTCGGGCACGTCGAAGATCTCCGCGAGGGCGTACAGCAGCTCGAAGGAGGACTCCACCGACTGCGCGTCGTAGCGCTGCTGGTCCTCGGGCCGCGCCGCGGGGTTGCCGTAGGCGCAGTTGACCGGGGTGACGAGGCTGTTGATGCCGGCCGCGTCGAGCTGGTCGCGGGTGGCCGATCCCGTCGCGGCGTCGAAGCCGCCGGCCCAGGTGGAGATCACCAGATCGGGCTCCAGGGCCAGTACCTGCTCCCGGGGCACCTCGAAGTTCTCGTTCAGGCTCAGACCGCCGGTGGGCAGGGCCGCGATCCTCTCCACCATCTCGGGGTCGTCGGAGACCCCGTAGGACTGGCTGTTGGCGAGGATCCGGTCCTCAAGACCGAGAGCGATGAAGGACTCGACCTCGGCGACGGAAGTGCCGTTGAGCAGCAGCACGCGGCTGGGCGGTTCCTCGAAGGTGATCGGGTGGCCGCAGTTGTCGATCGTCAGGGGGTAGGCCGTGCGGGACGCGGGGCCCTGGGGCGTGGGCGTCGCGGTGGTGTCCGGGCCGGTGGTGCCGTTCGAGCACGCTGCGGTCAGTCCCAGCAGGCACAGGGCAGCGGTTGACGGGATCGTGCGGAAGCTCATGGGGGAATCGTCGGGAGCACCGGCGGCGAAGTTCCGATGAGGTGCCGGGAACTTGTGTCCGGGCCGCTGCGACGGGGCGGTGTGCGGGACAGGCGTGCGGGCGGTTCGGACGTGGTCCGCCTGCGACCGCGATGACCGGTGCCGAACCCGTCTCGGCCCCGGGAACAACCGGCGGGGATCCGTGAATCAGGGGTCTCCCGCTCGCGAGCAACATGTGACATAGTACTGCGCGTGTCCACCGCTCTGAGAGTCGTCGTCGTGGGCGCCGGCATCGTCGGCGCGGCGGTCGCCCGCGTCCTCGCCCGGGCCGGCTGCGAGGTGACCGTCGTCGACCGCGGCGCCACGGCCGGGGGCACGTCCGCCGGCGGTGAAGGCAATCTGCTCGTCTCCGACAAGGAGCCGGGCCCCGAACTGCGGCTGGCGCAGCGTTCGCTCGCCGCCTGGGCGCGCATCGGGGACGAACTGCGCGACGAGCTCCCCGCCGGGTTCCCCGGCCTCGAACTGGAGCGCAAGGGCGGCCTGGTGGTCGCCACGACCGAGGCGGGCGCGCGTAACCTGCTGGCCTTCGCCGACACCCAGCGGGCCGCCGGAGTGCGGGCCGAGACCGTGGACGAGGGCCGCGCCCAGGAGCTCGAACCCGATCTGACGCCCGATCACACAAGTGCCGTGTACTACCCGGAGGACCTTCAGGTGCAGCCGGTGGCCGCGACGGAGGCGCTGCTGGCGGCGGCCCGCCGGCACGGGGCACGCGTGCGGCAGGGCGTCGAGGTCACCGGCCCTGTGCTCTCCTCGGGCCGGCTGGTGGGCGTCCGGGCCGGTTCCACCACCCTGCCCGCCGACGCCGTCGTCGTGGCCGCGGGACCCTGGTCCGGCCTGGTCGCCGAGCGGCTCGGCGTCGTCCTCCCGGTGCGCCCCCGGCGCGGCACGGTGCTGGTCACCTCGCGGATGCCGGCGCGCATCCGGCACAAGGTGTACGACGCGGACTACGTGGGCGCGGTCGGCTCCGGCTCCGCCGACCTGCAGGTCTCCAGCGTCGTCGAGTCCACCGCCGCCGGGACCGTGCTGATCGGCTCCTCCCGCGAGCGCCGCGGCTTCGACGAGCGGATCGAGGCCCGGGTGCTCGCCGCGCTGGCCGCCAAGGCGCTGCTGCTGTTCCCCTTCCTGGCCGACGTGCAGGCGATGCGGGCGTACGGGGGGTTCCGCCCGTTCGTCCCCGACCATCTGCCGGTGATCGGCGCCGACCCGAGGCTGCCGGGGCTCTGGCACGCGACCGGGCACGAGGGGGCCGGGATCGGACTGAGCCTGGCCACCGCCGACCTGCTGCGCGACCAGTTGCTCGGCACCGCGGACGGTGACCTGGACCCGGCGGCCGCCGAGTTCCGCCCGGACCGCCCCACCCTGCTGCCGTACCTCGAAGGGAGCGCCCCATGACGCGGATACGGATCGAGGTCGACGGCGACCCGGTCCCCGGCCTGGCCGGGCAGACCATCGCCGCGGTGCTGCTCGCGGACGGGCGGGCGGCCTGGCGGCGTACCCGCACCGGCCGCCCCCGCGGGGTCTTCTGCGGGATCGGCGCCTGCTTCGACTGCCTGGTGACGGTCAATGGGCTGCGCGATGTGCGGGCCTGTCAGCGGCGCGCCGCGGACGGCGACAAGGTCGACCTGCAGGAGGACGATCGTGACTGAGGTACTCGTGGTGGGCGGCGGGCCCGCCGGGATGGCCGCGGCGCTGGCCGCCCGCCGGCACGGCGCCCGCGTCGTCCTCCTCGAAGCGGGCGACGACATCGGCGGCCAGTACTGGCGGCATCTGCCGGCCGGGCGCGCCGACGCCGGCGAGCGGCACTGGCACCACGGCTGGGACCGCTTCCTCGCCCTGCGCGCGGCGCTGCGGGACGACGCGGACTGCGAGATCGTCACCGGCGCCCATGTCTGGTCGGTCGACCGGCGCGACGGTGCCCCGCCGCTGGTGCACGTGGTCGTCGGCGAGCCGGACGGGCAGGGGCGCGAGCCGCGTACCTACGACCCGGCGGCCCTGGTGCTGGCGACCGGGGCGTACGAGCGCACCCTGCCGTTCCCCGGCTGGGACCTGCCGGGCGTCTTCACCGCCGGGGCGGCGCAGGCGCTGGCCAAGGGCGAGCGGGTGGCCGTGGGCCGCCGCGTCCTGGTGGCCGGCGCCGGACCGTTCCTGCTGCCCGTCGTCTCCAGTCTGCTGCGCGTCGGCGCCGAGGTCGCGGAGGTGGCCGAGGCGGCCCGCCCCGCGCAGCTCGCCGCGGGCTGGGCGACCCGGCCCTGGGAGTTGCTCGCCGCCCGGCGCAAGGCCGGTGAGCTGGCCGGCTACGCACGCGAGTTGGCCGCCCGCCGGATTCCCTACCGGACGGGGGCGGCCGTCGTCGCGGCGCACGGCACCGATCGGGTGGAGGCGGTGACCGTGGCACGTCTGACCCGCCAGTGGGCGCCGGTCCCCGGCACCGAACGGCGGATCGAGGTCGACGCCGTCTGCGTGAGCCACGGTTTCCTCCCGCGCACCGAGCTGGCCACCGCGGCCGGCTGCGCGGTGGGCGCCGACGGCGCCGTCACCGTCGACGCGCGGCAGCTGACCTCCGTGCCCGGGGTCCTGACGGCCGGTGAGCTGACCGGCATCGGCGGGGTCGACCTGGCCCTGGCCGAGGGCGAGATCGCCGGAAGCGTCGCCGCCGGCGGCACGCCCGCACCGGGCGCGGTCCGCGAGCGGGCGGTCTTCCGGAGGTTCGCCGCACGGCTCGCCGCCGCGCACGGCATCCGCCCCGGCTGGCAGGCCTGGGTGGACGACGGGACCGTGGTGTGCCGCTGCGAGGACGTCACCGCCGGGGCGCTGCGCCGGACCGCCGAGCTGACCGGATCCCGCGGGCTGCGCTCGCTCAAACTGACCACCCGGGCCGGCCTGGGCCTGTGCCAGGGCCGTACCTGTGGCCGCACGGTCGAGGACCTGCTCACCGGCGCGAACGGGGTGGAGCTGCTCGACCCGGGCCGCACCGCCCACCGGCCGATCGCCATCCCCGTACGCCTGGGTGAACTCTCCGATTCGACCAGGACCCGCAACCGAGAGGACCTCCCATGAGTACCGCACCGACCGACCTGCGCGGCGTGATCGTCGCCACCGCGCTGCCCTTCAAGGAGAACCCCTCGGCCCCGGCCGGCCTCGAGGTCGACTACGACCGGTACGCGGAGCACTGCGACTGGCTCATCGCCTCCGGCTGCCGCGGCGTGGGCCCCAACGGATCGCTCGGTGAGTACTCCGCGCTGACGGATGAGGAGCGCCGCAAGGTCGTCCAGGTGGCCGTCGAGACGGTCGGCGGGCGCGGCGTCGTGGTCGCCGGGGTGCACGGGCCCGGGTGGCACCAGGCCAGGCGCTGGGCCGAACTGGCCGCCGAGGACGGCGCGGACGCCGTGCTGGCGCTGCCCCCCACGATGTACCGGGCCAACCGCGCACAGGTCGTCGAGCACTTCACGAAGATCGACGAGGTGGGTCTGCCCATCATGATCTACAACAACCCGATCGACACCAAGGTCGATCTCGTCCCCGATCTGGTGGCCGAGATCGCCCGGCTGCCCCACGTCAGCGCGATCAAGGAGTTCAGCGGGGACGTGCGGCGGCTGTTCGAGATCACCGAGCGGTGCGACATCGACGTGGTGGCCGGGGCCGACGATGTGCTCTTCGAGCTGATGGCCGACGGGGCGGTCGGCTGGTTCGCCGGCTTCCCCAACACCTTCCCCGCCGAGTCGGTGGAGATCTACGACCACATGGTGGCCGGCCGCTTCGAGGAGGCCCGTGAGCTGTACAAGCAGCTCGTCGCGGTGTTCCGCTGGGACTCGCGCACCGAGTTCGTGCAGGCCATCAAGCTCGGCATGGACATGGTCGGCCGGTACGGCGGCCCGTGCCGCCCCCCGCGCGGTCCGCTGTCCGCCGAGCACGACGCCCAGGTGCGCGCCGACATGCGGCGGGCCGTCTCCGCCCTGGAGGCGCGCCGCGCGGTGGCGGCCTGAGATGCGCACGTCACGGTTGTTCTCCGCCGTCGACTCGCACACCGAGGGCATGCCGACGCGGGTGGTGACCGGCGGCATCGGGGTGATCCCCGGCGCCACCATGAACGAGCGGCGGCTGTACTTCGTCGAGCACCTGGACCACGTCCGCAGGCTGCTGGTGAACGAGCCGCGCGGCCACTCCGCGATGAGCGGCGCGATCCTGCAGCCGCCGACCCGCCCCGACGCGGACTTCGGCGTGCTGTACATCGAGGTCTCCGGATGCCTGCCGATGTGCGGGCACGGCACCATCGGGGTGGCCACGGTGCTGGTGGAGACCGGGATGGTGGAGGTCCTCGAGCCGGTGACCACGATCCGGCTGGACACCCCGGCCGGTCTTGTGGTGGCCCGGGTGGCGGTCAGGGACGGGCACGCCGAGAGCGTCACGCTGGAGAACGTGCCCGCCTACTGCGAGCGGCTGGACGCGACCGTCGAGGTGCCCGGCCTCGGCGGGATCGGGTACAGCCTGGCGTTCGGCGGGAACTTCTACGCGATGGTGGACCTCGACGCGGTGCGGCTGCCGTTCGACCGGGCGCGCAAGGACGAGATCCTGAGCGCCGGACTGGCCATCATGCGGGCGATCAACGCGTCGGCGCCGCCCGAACACCCGGAGATCGAGGGTGTCGGGCACTGCCACCACGTGGAGTTCATCGCGCCCGGCTCGGACGCCGCGCACTCACGGCACGCCATGGCCATCCACCCCGGGTGGTTCGACCGGTCGCCGTGCGGCACCGGCACGTCCGCCCGGATGGCCGAACTGCACGCCCGGGGCGAGCTGGGGCTGCACCAGGATTTCGTCAACGAGTCGTTCATCGGCAGCCGGTTCACCGGCCGTCTGGTGGGGGAGACCACGGTGGCCGGCCGGCCCGCGGTGCTGCCGACCATCACCGGCCGGGCCTGGGTGACCGGGATCGGCCAGTACATGCTGGATCCGACCGATCCCTACCCGGCCGGTTTCGAGTTCTGAGAGCGATGACGGACGTCGCGCGGCTCTCGGCCGCCGGGTTACGCTGGGCGCAGGTCGTTCCGATCGGCACCGCCACGCACCGCCACGCGTGCCTCCAGCAGCCGGTGACACGGCAGTGGACACCACTGCCGATGTCCCCCGCACGCGCGACGACCGTCGAATGCGATACTTCAGCACCGCATCGGCCGACGAGGACCGGTGGGGTGTGACATTCCAGTCCTGGGAGGGCGGCGCAGGATGAGTTCATTCATCATCGGCCCGGTGTCGGTGGGGGCCAGCCTGCGCGGCACGGTGGAGGACGCGGTGGCCGCGGCCATCGTCTCGGGCGAACTCCCCCCGGGGACCCTGGTCACCGCGCCGACGCTGGCCACCCGGTTCGGCATCTCCGCCACGCCGGTCCGCGAGGCCCTGCTCAATTTGCAGGAGCGTGGCTTCGTCGACGTGGTGCGCAACAAGGGCTTCCGGGTCACCGAGGTCAGCGAGCAGGACCTGTGGGAGATCGTGCGGCTGCGCCAGATGCTGGAGGCGCCGCCGATGCGCGAGATCGCGCGGGTACTGCAACCGGAGGCCGTCGCCGACCTGCGGGGCAGGGCCCAGAGCATCGTCGACGCCGCGGCGGCGGCCGATCTGCCGGCCTACCTCGCCGCCGACATGGCCTTCCACCTGCGGCTGCTCGAACTGCACGGCAACCACCGGCTGGTCGCGATGGTGAAGGATCTGCGGCAGCAGACGCGCATGGTGGGCCTGGCCGACATGATCGGTACCGCCGAGCTGGCCCGTTCGGCCGCCGAACACCACAGCCTGGTCGACCTGTTGGAGGCGCGTGACGGGCGGGGTGCGGAAACGCTGCTCACCGCTCACATCGGTCACGTGCTCGGGTGGTGGAACGGCCGCTCGGAGGACTGAGCCACTGTTGTGAACGAGCCCGCCCGGCTGTGCCGGGCGGGCTTCGTGCTGCTCCGGGCCGGAATGTCGGCGCGGTAAATTCTCGCGCAAACTCTTCTCCAGAGAGGTGTCACATACTACTGTCCCTCTCGTGGTCGGGATCGCAGAGATCGTGACCGCTCCGTGGTCCCGGTCGTGGCCGCTCCGCCCGCCGGCCCACCGGACCCGCAGTGCATCTGCTCCCCGCTTCGCCTCATCGTCGCTGGCCCGCCGGCCCGTTCCCCGTCCCCTTCCCGGACGGCGCGGCTGCCCGCACCCGACCGGAAGGTAGGACCCCATGAAGAGAACCCCGTCTTCAGCGGCACTCGCTGGGCTGGTGGCCGGCGTACTCACCCTCACGGCCTGTTCCGGGGGCGGCACCTCGCCCACCGGCTCCGGCTCCGGCAGCGGCGATGGGAACGCGGTCAGGGGCGGGACCGTCCAGGTCCTGCAGTCGACCGACTTCTCCTACCTCGACCCCGCCCGCGGCTGGGACGGCGGCGTCAACGCGCTGTACCGCCTGCTGTACCGCCAGCTGGTCACCAAGGCCCCCAACGACGCCGAGGACCCCAACGCGATGGTCCCCGACCTCGCCGAGAGCCTCGGCGAGGTCTCCGACGACGGCCTCACCTGGACCTACCGGCTCAAGGACGGCATCACGTTCGACACCGGCGCCCCGATCACCGCCCAGGACGTCAAGTTCGGCATCAGCCGCAGCTGGGATCCGGAGATAGGCATCGGCTCGCCGTACATGAAGCAGCTCATCGACGCCCCGGACGACTACGAGGGGCCCTACCGGTCGGGCGACCTGCCGACCATCGAGACCCCGGACGAGCGCACCATCGTCTTCCATCTCAAGGCCCCTTTCCCCGAGTTCGACGCCGCGCTCTCCCAGCCGAGCGGCACCCCCTTCCCGGTCGGCACCGGCGCGGGCGACGAGTTCATCAACGACGTCGTCTCCTCCGGCCCCTACGACCTGGCGGAGTTCACCCCGGGCAGCCTCATCCAGCTCACCCGCAACCCGCACTGGGACGCGGGGACCGACCCGGTCCGCAAGGCCTACCCGGACGCGTGGCGCTTCACCATCGGCGTCGAGGGCGCCACCATCGACGAACGGCTCATCGCCGGCCAGGGCACCGACATCAACGCGATCGCCGGCAGCGTGCAGCCGGCCACCATCGCCCGCCTGCAGACACCGCAGCTCCAGGAGCGGATCCTCAAGGCGCCCTCGACCTGCCTCACCTACATGGGGCTCAACACGACGAAGGCGCCGCTGGACGACGTCCGGGTGCGCCAGGCCGTCAACTACGCGGTGGACAAGGGCTCGGTGCTCAACGCCACCGGTGGCAGCCAGTTCACGACGATCTCGCACAGCATCCTGCCGCACACCGTCTCCGGACACACCGACTACAACCCCTACCCCAGCGAGGACGACGCAGGTGACGTCGCCGAGGCCAAGCGGCTGCTCGCCGAAGCGGGTCTCCCCGACGGATTCACGATGACGGTGGACGTCCGCGCGCGCGACGTCGAGCAGCGCAAGGGCGAGGCCATCCAGCAGGCGCTCGGGCGGGCCGGCATCACGGTCGAGCTGAACGTGATCGACGCCGCGACCTATTACGAGACGATCGGCACCCCCTCGCAGCAGCACGACGCGGCGATCACCGGCTGGTGCCCGGACTGGGCGTCCAGCGCCTCCACCTTCCTGCCGCCCCTGTTCGACGGCCGGGACATCACCGACAAGGGCAACCAGAACCTCGCCCAGCTCGACGACGACGCCATCAACGCCGAGATCGACCGGATCGGCGCGATGACCGACCTGACCGAGGCCAACGCGGCCTGGGGCGAACTCGACAAGACGATCATGACCCTGGCCCCCATCGTCCCGCTGAACGTCGACAACCGCATCTACCTGCCGGGCACCAACGTGGCCGGCGCGGTCGCGCCCAGCGGCGACCTCGACTACGGGATCATCGGTCTCAAGGACCCGGCGAAGGGCTGACATGACGCTCCCGTCAACCGGCCCGCGGCCCTCGGCGGTGTCCCCACCGGGCACCGCCGGGGCGGCCCCCGACCCCCGCCGCGGCGTGACCCGTACCCTGCTGCGCGACCCGGTCGCCGCGGCCTGCCTCGGCTACATCGCCCTGATCGTCCTGATGGCCGTGTGCGCACCGCTCATCGTCCGGATCAGCGGATGGAACCCCTACGAGTTCGACCAGAGCGCCATCGACTCCGACCTCGGCGGCATCCCCGCCGGGTCCTGGGGCGGCATCTCCGGATCGCACTGGCTCGGTGTCGAACCCGGCAGCGGCCGGGACGTGTTCGCCCGGATCGTGTACGGCGCCCGCTCCTCCCTGGTCATCGCCCTGGGCGCGACCGTGCTCACCACGGCGCTCGGTGTCGTGTTCGGCCTGCTGGCAGGCTACTTCGGCGGCCGGACCGACATGCTGATCTCGCGCGTCATGGAGTTCCTGATGGCGTTCCCCGCGCTCATCTTCATGATCGCCGTGCTGTCCGCACTGCCCGCCGAGGACCGGCGGTACCTGCTGATCGTGGTCATCTCCGTCTTCGGCTGGCCCTATCTGGCCCGGATCGTGCGCGGACAGACCATGTCGCTCAAGGAACGCGAGTTCGTCGAGGCGGCCCGCGCCTCCGGCGCCTCCCGCACCACCATCGTGTTCACCGAGATCCTGCCCAACCTGCGTTCGACGATCCTGGTCATGGTGACCCTGGCGATACCCGGGTACATCGGCACCGAGGCCGGGCTGTCCTTCCTCGGCGTCGGACTGGCACCGCCCACCCCGTCCTGGGGCCAGATGATCGCGAGTTCGGTGAACTGGTACGCGGTGGTCCCCACCTACTTCCTGGTGCCGGGCGCCTTCCTGGCGCTGCTGGTGCTCTCCTTCATGGTCCTCGGTGACCGCCTGCGGACCGCCGTCGAGCCGGGGGGCCGCTCATGACCCGCTACGTCGTGCACCGCCTCCTGGGCATGGTGCTGGTGCTCTTCCTGGTCTGCCTGTTCACCTACATCATCTTCTTCGCCCTCTCGCCGGACCCGGCCGTACAGATCTGTGGCAAGAACTGCACCCCCGAGCGCATCGACCGGATCCGCGAGAACCTCGGCCTGAGCGACCCGTTCCTCACCCAGTTCCTGCACTTCCTGCAAGGGCTGTTCGTGGGCCGGGAGTACGGCAGCGGACCGGCCACCGTCTTCTGCGAGGCGCCCTGCCTGGGCTACTCGTTCCAGACCTCGCAGTTCGTCACCGACATGATCGCGCAGCGGCTGCCGGTGACCGCCGTGGTCGCCCTCGGCGCGGCCGTGCTCTGGCTGCTCATGGGGGTGATCGGCGGGCTGCTCAGCGCGGTGCGCGAGGGCCGGTTCACCGACCGGTTCATCACCGGGCTCACCCTGGGCGGCATGGCCGTCCCCAACTACGTGCTCGCCCTGGCGATGCAGTACGTGCTCGTGGTGTGGCTCCAGTGGCTGCCGTTCCCGCAGACCGTACGGTTCGCCGACGACCCCGGCCAGTGGTTCCTCAACTTCATCATGCCCTGGACGGTCCTGGCGATCGGCTACGCCTCCGCGTACACCCGGCTCACCCGCGCCAACGTGATCGAGACCCTGGACGAGAACTTCGTACGCACCGCGCGGGCCAAGGGCCTGCGCCCGCACCTGGTGTGGCGCCGGCACGCGCTGCGCCCGGCGCTCACCCCGGTCGTCACGATCGCGGGCATGGACTTCGCCGGCCTGCTCGGCGGCGCGCTGATCACCGAATCGGTCTTCGGGATCAACGGCGTCGGCAAACTCGCGGCGGACTCCATCACCAAGAACGACCAGCCGGTGATTCTGGCGGTGACGCTGCTCGCGGCGTTCTTCGTCGTGGTCGGCAACATGCTCGTGGACCTGGTCTATTCGGCGATCGACCCGCGGGTCAGGGTGGGAGTGGCCGCATGAGCGACCTGCTGCGCGTGCGCGGACTGACCGTCGCCTTCGACGGCGTGCCCGTGGTCGACGCCATCGACTTCACCGTGCCGCGCGGCGGCGCCCTCGGCATCGTCGGCGAATCCGGCTCGGGCAAGTCGATGACCAGCCTCGCCATCATGGGGCTGCTGCCCAAGGGCGCCACCCGCGCCGGCAGCGTCACCTTCGACGGCGGCGAACTCACCGCCCTGAACGAACGCGGGATGCGCGCCGTGCGCGGCGACAAGATCGCGATGGTCTTCCAGGACCCGCTCTCCTCGCTCAACCCCTATTACACGGTGGGCGCCCAGATCACCGAGGCCTACCGCGCGCACCGCTCCGGCGTCACCCGCAAGGCGGCCCGCAGGGCGGCGATCGAGGCGATGGAACGCGTCCACATCCGCGACGCGGCCCGCCGCGTGGACGAATACCCGCACCAGTTCTCCGGCGGCATGCGCCAGCGCGTCATGATCGCGATGGCGCTCAGCACCGAGCCCGACCTGATCATCGCCGACGAGCCGACCACCGCCCTGGATGTCACCGTCCAGGCCCAGATCCTCGATCTGCTCGCCGAGGTACGCCGCGACACCGGGGCCGCCCTCATCCTCATCACCCACGACCTCGCCGTGGTCAGCGAGGTCGCCGACAGCCTCATCGTCATGCGGCACGGCAAGGTGGCCGAGTCCGGCACCGCCGAGCAGATCTTCTCCGACCCGCGCCACCCGTACACCCGGGCGCTGCTCGACGCGGTCCCGCGGATCGACGACGAGATCGGCGCGCTCCAGACCCTGGGAGAGGACACATGAGCCCCGAACCACTGCTGCGGGCCCGGGACCTGGTCAAGGAATTCCCCATCGCCGGCACGGCCGGCCTGCTGCGCCCCGCGCGCAGGTTCACCGCCGTGGACTCCGTCTCCTTCGACCTGCACGCGGGCCGCACCCTCGCCCTGGTGGGGGAGTCCGGTTCCGGCAAGTCGACCACCGCGCGGCTCGCCGCCCGCCTCATCGACGTCACCTCGGGCACCGTCCACCTCGACGGCCGCGACATCACCGCCCTGCGCGGGCCCGGGCTGCGCGAGGTACGCCGCCAGGTCCAGGTCGTCTTCCAGGACCCGTTCTCCTCGCTCAACCCCCGGCACACCGTCGAACGGATCGTCACCGCGCCCCTGCGCTACCAGAAACGCCCGATCCCCGGCGGCCCCCGGACGGTCGCCCGCACGCTCATGGAACGGGTCGGGCTCGACCCCGATCACATCGACCGCTACCCCGCGCAGTTCTCCGGCGGGCAGGCGCAGCGCATCGGCATCGCCCGCGCGCTCGCGGTGGGCCCGCGCGTCCTGGTCTGCGACGAGGCGGTCTCGGCGCTCGACGTCTCGGTCCAGGCGCAGATCATCAATCTGCTGCGCGAACTCCAGCGCGAGGAGGGCTTCGGGTGCCTGTTCATCGCCCATGACCTCGCCGTGGTGCGGCAGATCGCCACCAGCGTCGCGGTGATGACGGCCGGCCGCGTGGTGGAGGCCGGCGAGCGGGACGCCGTGTTCGAGAATCCGCAGCACGAGTACACCCGCACCCTGCTGGCCGCCGTGCCGCGGATCCGTCCCGAGTGGGAGGCGCGCCGGCGCAGGGCGAAAGGAGCACGCGCATGAACGCGGTCGCCTACCCGCTGCCCGGAGCCTGGGTCCGGGAGTTCACCGTCACCGTGCCACTGGACTGGTCGGCTCCCGGCGGCGAGAGCATCGAGCTGTTCGTCCGGGAGTTCAGCGACCCCGAACGCCGCGACGAGGACCTGCCGCTGCTGACCTACCTCCAGGGCGGCCCGGGCGGCGCCAACCCGCGGCCCGCCCCGGTGGGCGGCTGGCTGGCCGAAGCCCTGGCGCGCTACCGGGTCGTCATGGTCGACCAGCGCGGCACCGGCCGCAGCACCCCGCTCGACGGAACCGCCATCGCGGCCTTCCCCGACGCGCGGGCGGCGGCGGACCACCTGCTGCGCTTCCGCGCCGACTCCATCGTGCGCGACCTCGAACACGTGCGGACCCACCACTACGGCGGCAGGCGATGGGCCACCCTCGGGCAGAGCTTCGGCGGCTGGATCACCCTCACCTATCTGTCCCACGCCCCCGAGGCGCTGACGGCCTGTTACGTGTGCGGCGGGATCCCCGGCACCCCGCCCGACCCCGAGGAGGTCTACCGGCGCACGTTCGACCGGGTGGCCGGCAAGACCGCCGACTTCTACCGGCGCTACCCCCAGGACGTCGCCGCGGTGGCCGCGATCGCCGACCGGCTCGCCGCCGGTGGCGTGACGCTGCCCGACGGCTCGCCGCTGTCGGTGCGCCGGTTCCAGACCCTGGGCGGGGACCTCGGCTTCGGAGCCGGCCACCAGCGCCTGCACTGGCTGGTCGGCGAGGCCGTCCGCCCGGACGGCAGGCTCTCCGACGCGTTCCTGGAGACCGCGCTGGTGCGGACGTCCACCGCCGGGAACCCGCTGTTCTGGACGCTCCAGGAGTCGATCTACGGCGACGGCGCCAACGGCCCCTTCCGCTGGGCCGCCCAGCGCGAACGGGACAGGCGCCCGCAGTTCGCCGAGGACCGCCGGCCGCTGCTGTTCACCTCCGAGATGACGTTCCCGTGGATGTTCGAGGAGATCCGCGCCCTGCGGCCGTTCGCGCCCGCCATGGCCGAACTCGCCGAACAGCGGGTGTGGAGCCCGCTCTACGATCCGGCCCGGCTCGCGGCCAACGACGTCCCGCTGGCCGCCGCCGTGTACGCCGACGACGTGTTCGTCGACGCCGGGCTGCAGCGCGACACCCTGGCCCGGGTCGGCAACACGCACACCTGGGTGACCAACGAGTACGAACACGACGGCATCACCGACGGCCGGGTCTTCCGCCGGCTGCGGGAGATGATCCGCGACCAAGGAGGCGAAAGGCGTTGACCGAGCCGACCAGAGCGCCGTACGCCGGGACCAGGCCGCCGCGGCTGGCCGACCAGAGCCCCGGCTTCCTGGCCCGCATCGGGCAGGGCTGGGCCGAGCGCGACATCCCGGCACCGGTGACGCGGGCCGCCGCGCGGGCGGCGGCCGAACACCGGGCCCGGCTCAGCGACCGGCTGCCGGACCGTACCGTGGTCCTGGCCGCCGGCCGGGCCCCGCGCCGCAACGGCGACGCGGACTACGCGTTCCGGGTGGACAGCGACTTCCTGTGGGCCACCTCGTGCCAGGCCGAGGGCGCCGTCCTGGTGATGACGCCCCGTCCGGGCGGCCACGACGCGGTGCTGTATCTGCCCGCCCCGGCCCGGCCCGGCGAACGCGACTTCCACGCCAGTGCGACGCACGGCGAGCTGTGGGTCGGCCCCTCGGCCGGCCTCGCGGCGTGGTCGGCGGCGCTGGACCTGCCGGTGCGGCCGATCGGCGACCTCGGCGACCCGCACCCCGGCCCACCCGATGACCTCCGCGCGGTCCTCTCCGACCTGCGCATGATCAAGGACGACTGGGAGATCGGGCAACTGCGCGAGGCCGTGGACCACACGGTCACTGGATTCGCCGCCGTCGCCGACGAGATACCGCGCGCCGTCGCCGAGGGCCTGGGGGAACGCTGGCTCCAGGGCACCTTCGACCGGCATGCCCGCACCTTCGGCAACGGGCCCGGCTACAGCACCATCGTCGGCTCCGGCGCGCACGCGCCGATCCTGCACTGGGTCCGCTGCGACGGCCCGGTGCTGCCCGGCGAGACGCTGCTGCTGGACATGGGCGTCGAGGCGAACTCGCTGTACACCGCCGACGTGACCCGCACGATCCCGGTCGGCGGCACCTTCACCCCCGCCCAGCGCCGCGTGCACGACCTGGTCGAGGCCGCGCACCGGGCCGGCATGGAGCAGGTACGCCCCGGAGTCACCTACACCGACTTCCACTTCGCCGCCATGGAAGTGCTCGCCCGCGGCCTGCACGACTGGGGGCTGCTGCCGGTCTCCGTCGACGAGGCGCTCGCCCCCCAGGGCCAGCAGCACCGCCGGTACCTCGTCTGCGGGATCGGCCACCACCTCGGCCTGGACGTCCACGACTGCGGCTCCTCCGCGTACGAGCGGTACCAGGGTGCCCCGTTGCGGCCCGGCATGGTGCTCACCGTCGAGCCCGGCCTCTACTTCCACGCCCACGACGAGACCCTGCCCCCCGAACTGCGCGGCATCGGCGTACGCCTGGAGGATGACCTGCTGGTCACCGGCACCGGACACGAGGTGCTGTCGGGCGCGCTGCCGATCGACGCCGCCGGGCTCGAGAAATGGGCCGCCCGATGACCCGCGCACATCCCTTCCCCCTGCGCGACGTCGACCTCCTGGCGGGGGTGCACTCCCGGACCCGGGACCAGATGCTGCACCTGGCACGGGAGTTCCCGGTGGACCGGCTCCTCGCCGTCTTCCGGGCCAACGCCGGACTCGACACCCGCGGGGCCCTGCCGCCGGGCACCTGGGAGGACTTCGGCCATCCCGACGAGCGCGCGTGGTCGGGGGAGGACTACCCGGGCCCGGGCGTGGCCCCCACCGCGAGCCTGCTGCGCGGACACTACGCGGGGCACTTCCTGTCGATGCTGTCGCTGGCGTACGCCTCGACCGGCGAGGAGGCCCTGCGGAAGAAGACGGACGAGATGGTCGCCGGCCTGGCCGAGGTCCGCAACGCGCTGGCGGCGACCGGGCGGTACAGCCACCCCGGATTCCTGGCGGCGTACGGCGAGTGGCAGTTCGCCCGCCTGGAGGACCTGGCCCCCTACGGCGAGATCTGGGCGCCGTACTACACCTGTCACAAGATCATGGCCGGGCTGCTGGACGCGTACGAGCTGACCGGCTCCGCGCAGGCGCTGGACCTCGTCACCGGCATGGGCCACTGGGTGGCGGGACGGGTGCTGCGGCTGGAGCGGGCACACCTGCAGCGCATGTGGTCGCTGTACATCGCCGGCGAGTTCGGCGGCATGAACGAGACCATGGCGGCCCTGCACCGGATCACCGGCGACCCCTCGTTCCTGCGCGCCGCCGGGGCCTTCGAGCTCGACAGCCTGCTGGACGCCGCCCTCGCGGGCCGCGACGTGCTCGACGGGATGCACGCCAACCAGCACCTGCCCATGCTCGTCGGCCATCTGCGCCAGTACGAGGCCACCGGCGAGCGCCGCTACCTCGACGCGGTCCTCGCCCTGTGGGACCGGATCGTGCCCGGCCGGACCTTCGCGCACGGCGGCACCGGCGAGGGCGAACTATGGGGCCCCGCCGACACCGTGGCGGGCTTCGTCAAACGGCGCAACGCCGAGACCTGCGCCACCTACAACCTTCTGAAGATCGCCCGTTCGCTGTTCGGGCACACCCGGGACGCCCGGTACGCCGACTACGCCGAGCGCGCCTCGCTCAACCACATCGTCGGCTCCCGCGCGGACCTCTCCTCGGACACCAGCCCCGAGGTCCTGTACATGTACCCGGTGGACCCGGGCGCGGTCCGCGAGTACGACAACGCCGGCACCTGCTGCGGCGGCACGGGCCTGGAGAGCCACGTCAAACACCAGGAATCGGTGTGGTTCCACGCGCCCGGGAAGCTGTACGTGACGCAGTACGTGCCCTCCCGGCTGCGCCTGGCCGGCGGGGAGGTGACACTGCGGACCCGCTATCCGCGCGACGGGAGGGTGGCGGTCGAGTTCGGCACCGCCTTCTCGGGCGAACTGTGCCTGCGCATACCGCCGTGGGCCGCCGGTGCCCGGATCGACGGGGTGGCCGTGCCGGTGCCGGCGTCCGGATTCGTTGCCCTGCGGCGCGACTTCCGCCCCGGCGACACCGTCGCACTCGAACTGCCGCTGCCACTGCGGCTGGTGCCCACCCCCGACGACCCCACCCTGGTGAGCGTGGAGCTCGGCCCCACGGTGCTGCTGGCCCGCGACGACGCCACCACCACGCTGCCGGTCGCGGCGGCCGCCCACCGGCGCCTGGACGGCACCATCGCCGGCCACACCGCCGAGGGCGACCTGGTCTCGGTGTTCGGCCGGACCTTCGAACCCGCCTGGTCCGGCGGCGACCACCGGCACCACATGTATCTGCGGCTGGCCGAGCCGGAGATCGCCTTCCCCGGCAGCGCGCCCGGGGTCCCCGACCGCAAGGACGCCGAGGGCTGGTCCTTCCTCACCGGCCTGTGGGCGGACGGCGGTTACGCCGACATCGACGCGTTCTTCACCGCCGTGCACCGGGGAGTGGTGCGGGCGGCCCGCTCCGGGCTGCTGAGCCGGGAGGAGGCGGTGGCCGTGCTCATGGCGGCGGCCTCCAGCACCCTCGACGACCCCACCGTGCCCCGCCGCGGCGTGCTCGGCCCCAACGCGGCGGACGCGCCGCGCGTGACCCGGCTGACCTCCGCGACAGGGCAGCCGGTGGAGGACGTCGTCCACTGGTCGCTGCCGCCGGACATCGGACGCGGGGATCCGCTGCCGGTGGTCCGGGTGGAGGTGACCGGCGACCGGGCCCCGTCCGGGTGGTACACCCGGGAGCCGGGATGCGTGGTGACCTCGGTCGGGTCCGCCACCGTGGAGGTCGCGGTGGGCGGGGGCCCGTGGCAGCCCGCGACGGGCGCGAGCACCCCGGTCCGGGAGGGGCGGCAGGTGATCCGGGGCCGGGCCACCGACTCCGCCGGCCGCACCGTCCACGCCACCCGCGAGGTCGCCGTGGACACCAGGCCCCCGTCGGTACGGGCCGAGGTCCGTCCGCTGGGCCCGAGCAATGTCGAGGTGACCCTCTACGCCGAGGACGACGTCTCCGGCGTGGACCGCGTGCGGTGGCGCACCCCGGAGACGTTCTGGGGCGTCTATCAGGAGCCGTTCACCCGGGCGTTGCGCGAGGAACCGCAGACCCTGGAGTTCAGCGCCACCGACCGGGCCGGGAACACCACGGAGGTCCAGCGGGTGGTGCTGCCGCCGCTGCGGTGAGCGTCCCGCCGGTGCCCCGTACCCCCCGCGGGGCTCCGGCCGCACCGAGAACCCGCCGGTCACCCGCCGGATGTTGGCCGGCCCTGGGCGGGTGAGGGGGCGGCACGTAGCATCGGCGCGTGCACGGACATCACCCTGCTGACGATCGCCGGCGGCGGCCGGCCGGATCCGCGGGTGCGGGTGCTCCGGCCGCCACCGCGGCACCGATGACGCGGAAGGTACCTTCATGACGGCGGAGTTCGACGCTTATCTCGCCTCCTTCTCCGAGCCGGCCGGCTACCTGAACTTCGGCAGCTACGGGCCGCCCTCGCGCGCCGTCGTGGAGACCATGGGCCGCCTCGCGGCGGACGCAGCCGCCGGTATCCCCTCGGTGGGACTGCACGCGGAGGACGAGAACGCCCTCGCCTCACTCGCGCGCCTGACCGGCTTCGACCGTGACGCACTGGTGCTGACGTCCAGCACCTCGTTCGGCCTGCTGCAGGTCGCCTTCGGCCTGCCGCGCGGCGCGGTGCTCGTCAGCAGCGCCGAGTTCCCCTCGAATCTCTACGCGTGGTGGCGCGCCCAGGACGCGGGGCTCACCACCGTGCGCACCCTGCCCGCCGTGCCCGGCGACGCGTTGGCCCCGGTGACACCGGACCGTGTCGCGGCCTCCCTCACCCCGGACACGGTCGCGGTGGCGGTCAGCGCGGTCGACTTCCGTACCGGGTTCCGCGCGGATCTGGCCGGCATCCGTGCGGTGATCGGCGACCGGCTCCTCGTGGTGGACGGCATTCAGGGGTTCGGTGTCCTGGACACCGACTGGACCGTGACCGACGCCCTGGTGGTCGGCGGCCAGAAGTGGCTGCGGGCCGGGTGGGGCACGGGCTTCGTGGCGCTGTCCCCCCGGGGCACGGAGCGCCTGCGGCCCGTACTCGGCGGCTGGACCGGTGTCGAGAACCCCTCCCGGTACGACGGTGTGCTCCATGAGCCGCTTCCCGGCGCACCGGGTCTGTCGGTCACCAACGGATCACCGTTCGCCTCCGGGGCGCTCGCGACGGCGCTCGCCCAGCTGGAGTCGGTCGGGGTCGCCACCGTGCGGCGCCGTATCGAGGACACGGTGACCGTGTTCATCGACCGGCTCCGCGCCGCGGGCGTGCCGGTCCTGTCGCCCGTCGCTCCCCGGGACCGCGCGGGCCTGGTGGTGGCGGGGATTGCGGGCGGCGACGCCCCGGCGGTCAACGAGCGGCTGCGGGCGGCGGGGGTGAGCGCGACCGCCCACGGGGCGGACCGCATCCGCTTCAGCGTGCACGCCACCACCACGCCGGTCGCGCTCGACGCGGCACTGGCGGTACTGGGAGAACGCTGAACGCCCACCCGTGGGGCGGTGCCGGGGATCTCTCCGGGCGGGCGGAGGGCGACCTGCCGCGACGCCGGGGGACGCGCCACCCCGGGTGAACTCCCCGTACCGGCCGGTGGCGTGCTCCGTTCCGCCGGGGACCGGGCCGGTGCAGAAGGAGTGCGGAAGGAGTGCGGAACGGCGGGAACCGGTGACGGGTGATCAAGCGTGTGTGAAGGCAGAGATGCCGGGCGGTCAGCCGGCGGGCCCGCGCGGCGCGTTGCCGCGGGTCCCGTGCTGCCCGCCGGGCGCCGTGACCGTGCTCATCCACCCGGTCATGGTGCCGGGCATGGCAAGCGACCCCCCGGCCGAATAAGACACCCGTTCGCGTATTGCGGTGGGCATTGCTTTTATTTCGCGCGGCTATTGGTTACTCGCTGGTAAAGAATGCGTCCGGAGTAGTTCTTCCGTGCAGGTGGGCGGCGGTGCCGGGGGCCCGGAAAACTGACGCTGGCGCTCCGAAGCGGGGCTCTGTTAGTATCCGTCACGGCGCAAGCGGAACGCGGTGGGGAATTACCGCGGACCTCACCGTGGGGTTTCCTGTGAGCCGTATCCAGCCGGATGCGGGGCCTCGCAGGGCTCTACCGCGCTGTTTGATGAATGGGGCGGTCGCGCCCTTCGGGGGTGCAAAGACTGCGGTACGCCGACGGCGTGCGGCAACGGGGGTCTTTCGTTCATGAACGTGAAATTGATATGCCTGCCCCACGCCGGGGGCAGTGCGAGTCGGTACCACCGCTGGCGTGCCCTGCTGCCGGCACACCTCGATGTCGTACCGCTGGAGCTGAACGGACGCGGCGACCGCGTCGGCGAACCCCTGTACGCCTCGTTCGCCGAGGCGCTGGACGATCTCACCCACCGCACCCTGCCGTTGCTCGCCACCGGACAGCCCTTCGCCCTGTTCGGGCACAGCATGGGCGCCTACCTCGCGCTGGAGCTGGAACGGCGCCTGGAGTCCATGGGACTGCGGGCCCGGCACCTCTACCTCTCCGGGCGCGGTTCACCGCGGTACCGCGACGTGCTCGGCGCGCCCGTGAGCGCGCTGGACGACGCGCGTCTGCTGTCGGAGCTGGCGGCCTTCGGCGGCCTGCCGGCCTCCCTCGCGGAGCACGACCTCATGTCCACGCTGTTCCTGCCCGTCATCCGGGCCGATTTCCGGCTTCTCGAGGACGGCGCGGCGACGGCCGACGAAACCGTTCCGGTCCGCAGCCCCGTCACCGTTCTCAACGGCGAGGACGACGACACCGCCAACGCGGTATGTCATGCCGACTGGCTCCGGATCTCCTCATCCGTCGTTGACTTCCGCATGTATTCCGGCGGTCATTTCTTCATCGACGAGAATCTCCACAGCATCACTCAACTGATAGCGGCGAGAACGTAAAACAAGTTCGGGGGAACAAAAGAAAGATGGCTGATCACTTCAGCGTCGCCGGGATGTCACATGTCTCGGGCGGCGAGATTCTTCATGCGCCGAATTGGACCCATGTCTTCGCGGCACTGCGGGACGCGGCCCACCGGGCGCCGGACACCACGATTCATTTCTACGACGCCGGGGGCGCGTACCGCAGTACGACCTACGCGGGTCTGCGCGACGAGGCACTGCGGCTGTCCCGGTGGCTGACCGGCGAGGCCGGTCTGCGGCCCGGTGACCATCTGGTCCTCCAGATACCCGACGGCCACGAATATCTGCCCCTGTTCTGGGCGGCGATGCACGCCGGCGTCGTCGCCGTGCCGATGAGCGTCCCCCCGGTCCTGCGGCGCGAGACCCTCGAAGGGGTCTCCCGGGTCCTGGAGACGCTCGGCACCGGCCGGATCCTGGTGGGCACGGCCATCGCCGAGGAGTACCCCCCGGTCCTGGAGCTCCTGGGACACGACCCCGGATCGGTCCTGACCTTCCCTCCGGCCGCCGAACTGCCCGCCGTCCCCGACCCGGAGACCGGGCCGGCCACCGCGCCCGGGGACGACGCCGCGGTCATCTTCTTCACCTCCGGCAGCACCGGGACACCGAAGGGCGCCGTGCAGACGCACCGCTCGATGCTCGCGCGGGAGGCCGCCGTCCTGCAGGACGACGGCCCGGCGACCGACATCCAGCTCAACTGGATGCCGCTGGAGCACGCCGCGGGCATCCTCATGTCCCATCTGCGGGGCGTGTTCCGGCTGGCCGAACAGGTACAGGTCGCGCCCGGGCACATCCTGGCCGACCCGCTCACCCTGCTCGACCTCGTCGACCGGCACCGCGTCACCTACACCTGGGCGCCGCAGTTCGCCTACTCACTCCTCAACAACCTGGTACGGGCCCGCGAACACGCCGACTGGGACCTGTCCTGCCTGCGCCAGGTCATCAACGCCGGTGAGATGGTGAACGCACGGCTGACCGGCCTGCTGTGCGAGGCGCTGGCCGGCCACGGACTGCGGCCCGATGTCTTCGTGCCGGTCTGGGGCATGGCCGAGACCTGCTCCGGGGTGCTCTACAACCGGAACTTCCGCCCGCTCGCCGGCGCCGCGCCCGGTGCGGACGGCGAAGACGGCGCGCGCACCGCGCAGTTCGTCTCCCTGGGGCGCCCCATTCCCGGACTGGAGGTCGCCGTTCTCGACGCGGCCGGTGACATCCTCCCCGAGAGCGAGGTGGGCCACCTGGTGGTCAGGGGCGCGTGCGTGACCCCCGCGTACTTCCGCAACCCCGAGGTCAACCACGAGGCGTTCACCACCGAGGGGTGGTTCCGCACCGGTGACCTCGCCCGGATCCTGGACGGCGAGGTCACCATGACCGGCCGGGCCAAGCAGATCCTCGTCGTCAACGGCCTCAACGTGGACCTCTCCGAGGTCGAGGCGGCGATCGAGGAACTGCCCGGCGTGGAGACCAGCTTCACCGCCGCCTGGGCGCACACCGACCCCACCTCGGGCGAGGACCGGGCGATCGTCTTCTTCGTGCCGCGCGAGGAGCGCATGGAGGACCCGCCCGTCGAGGAGATCCGCGCCCAGGTGCTGCGCAGGATCGGCGTACGGCTGCACGCGGTCGTCCCCGTACGGCGCCGCGACATCCCCAAGACCAACCTCGGCAAGATCCAGCGCGCCAAGCTCGGCGCCCGGTTCCGGGACGGCGAGTTCGCCGACCGCGCCGTGGGCGAGTCCGGCGGCGGCCGGGCGCGCGCCGGTGAGACGCTGGCCTCCCTGGTCGGCCCCGGACGCTATCTGACGGCCTCCCCGCAGGAGGCGGAGGCGGGCCGCTCCGTACCCCCAGGGCCGGCGCCCGCACCTGTGCTGGGCGGTCTTGGCGGCGCATGGACCCGCGACGAGGCTCTCGAGGCCGCCGTACGCGCTCTGCCCGGCGTGGTGGACGTACGGGTGTGGACCTCCGAGGTGCTGCTGCCCGGGACGCGCGGCGCGCTGGCCGCCGTGGAGACCCGGCTCGACCACCCCGACTACCGCGAGGCGGTCCGCGAACGCCTCGCCCGCCGGCTCAGGCGCTCCGGTGTGACCGTCCACGAGATGGCCTTCGGGAGCGGTCTGGCGGACCACCCGGACGGCGATCTGCTCACCGCGCTCACCACACCCGGCGCCCCGGGCCCGCTCGTCCCCGCGGTCCCCGCGCCGATCGGCGCCTACCGCGACATCCTGGTACCGTCCGGCCCGCCCGAGCAGGCGGCGCCCGACGAGGCGAGGACGCTGCTCGTCCTCACCGACGACCCCACCGTGGCCGGGCGGTTCGCCGCCGACCCGGCACGCACCGTGGTCTGGGCGCACACCCCGCAGGCACCCGGGGCGGACTCGGCCGTGGTGCCGCCCGGCGTCCTGGTGACCGAGGTCGACCCCCGCGACGAGGAGGCGTACCGCTCGCTCGGCTCGACGCTGCGCGCGGCCGGCGCCGACACCGTCGCCGTGGCGCACCTGTGGGCCATGGACACCGGGGACGACGGGCACCGTGACGTGCTCGACGCGCAGGACCGGGGCGTCTTCAGCCTGCAGAACCTGTGGCGGCTGCTGCCCGAGGCCGGGATCACCCTCACCCGCACCACCGTGGTCACCCGCGCCGCGCTGGGCCCGCTGGACGCCAACCCGGGGTACCGGGCCGCCGCGGTCTCCGCGTTCGTGCGCGGTGCCGTGGCCGAGGGGCACACCGCCGTGCACATCGACCTGTCCGGAACGGGCGGCGATGTGGTGGAGGCCGTCCGCCGCGAGGAGACCACGGCCGCGGACGGCACGTCGGTGGCGTACGTGGACGGTGTCCGCCACCTCCAGGGACTTGAGGCGCTGCCGCTGCCCGAGGGTCCCTCACCGCTGGCGCTGCGGGACGGCTTCGTCGTGGTGAGCGGTGGTCTGGGCGGCATCGGCCGGCTGCTGACCGCGTTCCTGCTGCGGCACTTCGGACGGGACGTCCTGGTGCTGGGGCGGCGCGACCCGGAGCGGGCGGAGCGGGAGATCGCCGAACTGCGGGCGCTCGCGCGCGAGCACGGGGGCGCGTTCACCTACCGCCGGTGCGACCTGGGCGACGCGAGCGCGCTGCGGGCGGCGGTCGATGGACACGCCGCGTCCTCGGGGCTGCCCCTTCAGGGCGTGTTCCACCTCGCCGGGGTGATCCACGAGGCCCTGATCGCCGAGCAGTCGGTCGCCGATCTGCGGGCGGTGTACGCACCGAAGGTCCGCGCCCTGCACCTGCTGGGCGAACTGCTGCTGGAGCGGCACCCGGACGCGTTCCTGGTCGCCTTCGCCAGCGCCCGGAGCCTGGCCCCGGGCACCACCGTCTCCGGCTACGTCTCCGCCTCGGACTTCGCGGCCCACCACGCCGCCCACCTGCGTTCGCGCGGGCTGGCGGCCACCTCTGTGGCCTGGGGCGTGTGGGACGAGACCGGCATGAGCCGCAACCTGCGCGTCAACCGGTCGCTGAGCCGCCGCGGCATCGCGACGATGGACCCGCTGCGGGCCCTGCTCGCACTGTCCCGCGCCGTCGGCACCGACGCCTCAGGCGTCCATCTGGGGGTGGACGGGGCCCGGTTGCCGTCCTCGCTGCCCGTGCGGGAAGACCGTCCCGACCTGGACGACGTGTGCGTGGTCACCGACTTCGCCACCTTCGAGGAGGTGTTCGCCCCCCGCGCGGCGGAGTTCGCCGACGTGCTGCGGCCCGACCACGGCGACCGGCCCCCGCGCTACGCGCTCCTCGACGAGATGCCGCTGGACCGCAACGGCGCCGTCGACCGCTCCGCCGTGCTCAGCCGGCTGGACGTGCTGCGCGGCGAGGTGACCGTCGAGGGCCCGCGCGGCCCCCTGGAGGAGCGCATCCGCGACATCTGCCGCGCGGTCTTCCGGGTGGACACCATCGGCGTCACCGAGAACCTCTTCGATGTCGGCGCCGACTCCATCGCCACCATCCAGCTGCTGGCGCGGCTGCGTGACGAGAACGTCGTCCAGGTCTCCCACCAGGCGTTCTACGCGGAGCCCACGATCCGGCACCTGGCGGAGCAGGCGGTGGCCGGGGCGGAGCACACCGCGCCCGAGCGCGCCGGCGAGCCCGCACCGCCGCGCAGCGGGGCGGACGGCGACAGCCCGCTGACCCCGCAGCAGCGCCGCCTGTGGTTCCTCTTCGAGGCCGACCCGCAGAGCCCGTACTACAACAACACCGTGTCCATCACGGTGACCGGCGAGGTCGCGGCGCCGCTGCTCAAGGTCGCGGTGATGCAGCTGATCGACCGGCACGAGGCACTGCGGGTACGGTTCGGCGCCGGCGAGGACGGCGAGATCGTCCAGCGCCTCGTCCCCGTGGAGGAACTGGGCCTGGAGCTCACCGAGCACGACCTGCGCGCGATGCCGCAGGCGGAACGCGCGGCGCGGGTGGAGCGGATCATCGCGGATTGCGCCGCGATCCCCTTCGACCTGCCGGCCGAGCCGCCGGTGCGGGCCGCCGTCGTCCGGGAGAGCGAGGACCGGGCGACCATCGTGCTGACGATCCACCACATCGTCTCCGACGGCTGGTCGATGGGCGTCATCCTGTCCGACCTGGCCGCGATCCACGGCGACCTGCTGGCCCACGGCGTGGTGCGGCTGGACCCGATCCGCGGTCTCTACCCCCGGTACGTCACGGAGGTGACCGCGTACGAGGGGTCCCCGGCCCACCGTGAACAGCTCGACTACTGGACCGAGCAGCTCGGGGACGTCACCGTCCCGGCGGAGCTGCCCGGCCGGGTGACCGGCGGCGAGCCGGCCGGCTCGGCGGGCGACCACATCACCACCGTCGTGGACCCCGAGGTCCTGGCCGGCCTGCGCCGGCTGGCGCGCGAGCACGGCGTCTCGCTCTATGTGCTGCTGCTCGCCGCCTACGCGGTGCTGCACCAGCGGCTGACCCTGAGCGACCACGTCCGGCTCGGCACACTCGTCGCCAACCGGGGCCTCGGCGACACCGCGGGAATGGTCGGGTTCCTGGCCAACACGCTGCCGCTGGACCTCCGGGTCGATGACACGGAGCCCTTCTCGGCGCTGCTGGACCAGGTCAAGCGCAAGGTGATCGGCCTCCACGACAACCAGGACGTGCAGTTCGACTCCCTGGTGCAGGTGCTGCAGCCGGAGCGGGCGCACAACAGGAACCCGCTCTTCCAGGTGCTGTTCGCGCTGCAGAACGCCCAGATCGAGCAGGTGACCACCCCCGAGGCGTCGTGGCGGCTGCGGATCTGGGAGAGCGAGACCGCCAAATTCGACCTGTCGGTCCAGGCGTTCGAGCGGGAAGGGCGTCTCGACCTGGTCTTCGAGTACCGCCGCGACCTGTTCGCCCGCCGCGACGTCGAGCGCTGGAGCGAGGCCTATCTGACGGTGCTCGGCGACCTCCCCGGCCTGCGCGACCCGCGGGTCGGCGGCATCGAGATCGCCGGCCCCGCCGAACGGCGGCGCGCCCTGTCCATCAACGGCCCGCTCGACGGCCCGCTGCCCGCGTCCATCCCGGCCCGGCTGGCCGAGGTGGTACGGGCGCGGCCGGACGCGACGGCACTGGTGATGGGCGCGGAGCGGTTCACCTACGCGGAGCTGTGGGACCGCTCGGGCGCCTGCGCCGAGCGGCTGCGCGCCCGGGGCGTACGGGCCGGCAGCCGGGTGGCGGTCATGGCCCGCCGCTCGCCGCACGTGATCATCGCCATGGTCGCCGCGCTGCGCCTGGGCGCCGCCTACGTACCGCTGCGCCCCTCGGACCCGGCCGAGCGCCGTGACCTGGTACTGGCGGACTCCGAGGCGGTGCTCCTGCTCGACGAGGCGGAGCACCCGGACACCGCCGTGCCGCAGCTGACGCTGGGCGTCTACGACGTGCCGCCGGGCGACGGCGCCGCCGCCCGGCCCGACCACGCCGGCGACGCGGCCACCACGGCCGCCTACGTCATGTACACCTCCGGCAGCACCGGGCGTCCCAAGGGCGTGGTGGTCTCCGCCGAGAACATCCTGCGCCTGGTGCACGCACCCACCTTCGTCACCCTCGGCGAGCGGGACGTGGTGCTCCAGACCGGATCGCTCACCTTCGACGCCTCCACCCTGGAGGTGTGGGGAGCGCTGCTGAACGGGGCGCGACTGCACCTGGTGGACGAGCACGTGCTGCTGGACGCGACCACCCTGCGGGCCGCCGTCCGGGACACGGGCGCCACCGTGATGTGGGCGAGCGCCCCGCTGTTCAACCAGATCGTGGACGCCGACCCGGCCGCCTTCACCGGGCTGCGGCAACTGCTGGTCGGCGGCGACGTGCTGTCACCGCGGCACATCCGCGCCGTCCTCGACGCCGACCCCGGCGTGCGCGTCATCAACGGCTACGGCCCGACCGAGAACACCACCTTCTCCACCACGCACCCCATCCCCGCCGACCACCCCGATGACCGGCCCGTCCCCATCGGGCGCCCCATCGGCGGATCCTCGGCGTACGTGCTCAGCGGCTCCGGCCGGCTCCAGCCCGTCGGCGTCCCCGGCGAACTGTACGTGGGCGGCCGGGGGGTGGCGCTGGGCTACCTGAACCGCCCCGACCTCACCGCCGCCGCGTTCTCCCGGGACCCCTTCACCGCGAACGGGCGCATGTACCGCACCGGTGACCTGGTGCGGCTCAACGAGGACCTCGACATCGAGTTCATCGGACGGGTCGACCACCAGGTCAAGATCCGCGGCTTCCGGGTCGAACTGCCGGAGATCGAACGCGTCGCGCGCTCCCTTGCGTACGTGCGGGAGATCGTCGTCGAGGCCCGCGAGGGCGCGAGCGGCGGACTGCGGCTGGTCGGGTTCTGGTCCGGTGAGAGCGACCGGGACCTCCGCGCCGACCTGGAACGACTGCTGCCCGACTACATGGTCCCCTCGGTCCTGGTGCCGCTGGAGCGGCTGCCGCTGGACCGCAACGGCAAGGTCGACCGCCGTGCGCTGGCCGGCGTCGAGATCGCTCCCGCCCGGCCCGAGGGCGCCACCGGCGACCGGCCGGCCGTGGACGAACTGGGCCCCGAGGCCGCCGAACTGCGCCGGGTGTGGGCCGAACTCCTGGGAACCGAGGCGTTCGGCGCCGACGACACCTTCTTCAGCCTCGGCGGCGACTCCATCCAGGTCATCCAGATGACCAACCGGCTGCGCGGCTCCGGCTACCACCTCTCCGCCAAGGACGTCTTCGAGAACCAGACGATCCGCAAGCTGGCCCGCGTCCTGCGCCCGGGCCGGACGGCGGCGGCCGTCGTCGAACGGCAGGACACCGCGCAACTGGCGCCGATGCACGCCTGGATCCTCGACGCCCTGGGCGAGGAGGAATGGCTGGACCACTGGAACCTCCCGCTGGTGCTGGACCTCGACGAGGACCACCCCCCGCGGCGCATCGCCGCGGCGCTGCACGCGGTGGCCGCCCAGCATCCCGCGCTGCGCTCCCGGCTGCACCGGGTGGACGGCGTCTGGCACTACGAGGAGGACCTGCCCGCCGCCGAGGTCCCCGTCCGGGCCTGGGCGGTGACCGACCTCGCGGAGATCACCGGCGAACTGACCGAACTCCAGCGGACACTGGACCCGGCCCGCGGGCGGATGCTCCAGGCGGCCAAGGTGACCACGGGGGAGGGGCACAAGCTCGTCCTGGCGGTGCACCACCTGATCAGCGACGGCGTCTCGCTGCGCATCCTGGCCCGCGACCTGCGCACGGCCCTGCGGGAGGAGACCGGCACGCCGCCCGCCACCACCGGCACGGCCACCTACTCCTCGTGGATCGCCGCCACCCACCTGCACGCCGACTCCGCACCGCGACAGGACCAGGTGGCCTACTGGTCCGACGTCACCGACCGGGTCCGCAGCCCGTTCCCCCACGTGGTGCTCACCGAAGAGGCCACCGTGGACCGGGAGTTCCACCTCCCGGAGCGGGCCACCGAGACCCTGTCGCGCATCGGGCGCGGCTTCCCCGGCGCCGAACTCCAGCACGCGCTGCTGGCGACGCTGGCCACCGCGTACGGCGAGGCGTTCGGCACGCGGGAACTGCCGGTGCTGCTGGAGGGCCACGGCCGGGCCGACGTCGTGGACGACCTCGACCTGTCCGGCACCGTCGGCTGGTTCACCAGCATCTATCCCACGGTGCTGCCCACCGGCCCCCGGCAGGACCCGATCGCCGCCGTCCTGGCCTGCCGCGCCCACCTGGACGGCATCCCGGCCGGTGGCCGCGACTACGGGGCCCTCGCCTTCCTCACCGGCGCGGTCCGCCACCCCGCCGCCGCGATCCCCGTCGCGTTCAACTACCTGGGCGCCATGCCGGCCGGAATGGTCCTGGCGGACGCCGCCTACGGCCTCTTCCGCGCCCCCGACTCGCGGCGCGAGTGCGCCATCGAGGTCAACATCTTCCGCTACGGCGACGAACTGAAGGTCTCCGTACGGGTGGACCGGCGCTTCGCGGACCGGCCGGAGGTGGCCCGGCTGCTGGCCGGCTACGAGCAGGGCCTGTTCGACCTCGCCCGGCTGCTGGAGGAGACCCCCACCGGGGCCCACCCCGGGCAGCCCGCCGGGGAACCGGCCCTCGGCGACACCGAGCGGGAACTGCTGCGCGAACGGTACGGCGACCGCGTCGAGCACGTGCTGCCGCTGACCACCACCCAGGAAGGGCTGCTCTACCACGAGCTGATGAACCCCGGCGGCAGCGACTACTTCGGGCAGATCGTCACCACCCTCAGCGGCGACCTGCGGCGGGATCAGTTCGAGGCCGCGTGGCGCACGGTCGTCGCCGAGAACGAGATGCTGCGGACCGTCTACAGCTGGGAGAACCTGCCCCGGCCCGTCCAGGTCGTCCTGCGCGACCCGGACATCGAGGTCACCCACCGCGACCTGACGGCCCACGGCGACCCCGCCGGGCCGCGCGCGGCGGTCGACCGGGCCCTGGCCGAGGACATCGCCCGCGGCTTCGACCTCGCGAGCGGACCGCTGCTGCGCATCGCCCTGCTGCGGACCGGCCCCCAGGAGCACACGTTCGTCCTGAGCTTCCCCCATCTGTCCCTGGACGGCTGGAGCGTCTTCCGGATGCTCAGCCGGGCCATGGAGCTCTACGACGCCGACACCACCGAGGCCCTCCCCGCCCCGGCACCCGGCTTCCGGCACTTCGTCCGCTGGCAGCACGGCGTGGACCTGAGCGCGGCACGCGCCTACTGGGCGGAACACCTCAACGGCGCCAAGGCCTCGGCCCTGCCGCCGGAAGCCGCCCCGCAGGGCGGGGGAGAGGACCGCTTCAGCCAGCTGAACCTGGTCCTCGGCTCCGAGGAGACGAGCGCCGTCCGGACGTTCGCAGCCGCCTCCAGTTGCACACTGGGCACGGTGCTCCAGGCCGCGCTGGCACTGTCCCTGCGCATCGTCTCCGGCGCCGACGAGGTGATCTTCGGGACCACCGTCTCCGGACGCACCCCCGAGGTGCCGGACGTGGAACGCATCGTGGGCCTGCTCATCAACACCCTGCCGGTCCGGGTGGAGACCATCGGCGACGAGAAGGTCGGCGAACTGCTCCACCGGCTCCAGCGCGACGGCTTCGCCGCGATGGAACACGGTGACCTGGCCACCACCCACATCCTGGAGAGCGCCGGCGTCGGCACCGGACGCTCCCTGTTCGACGTGCTCTTCATCCTGGAGAACTACCCGCTGGGCCCCGAGCACCTCAGCTCGCAGCGCCTGGGCATCGGGGAGTTCGCCAGCCACGAGCGCACCAACTACCGGCTCACCGTCGTCGCGGTACCCGGCGACGAACTCACCGTCCGGTTCTCCTCGACGACCGGAACCGTCGACCCCGAGTGGGTCGCCGTGTTCGCCCGCGTCTTCCGCTCCTGCCTGTCGCAGATCGCGGAAGGACGGGCCACCGTGGCCGACATCGACGGCAGCGACCCCGGCGAGGTGGCCGAACTGCTGCGCCGCTCGGAGAACACGCCGACGGTGATCGCCGCACACGAGGACCAGCGGGAGTTCTTCGCCCGCTTCACCGGCCCGGTCTACGTGCTGGACCCGCAGGGGCGCCCGTGCCCGGCAGGCGTCCGGGGCGAGATCTACGCCGGAGCCGACTCCCCGGCCGCGCTGCCGGCCGACGGGGAGTGGGCGCAGTGGATGGCCGAGGGCGTCATCGCACCCGGCTTCCCCTCACCCAGCCCGTTCCTCTACCCCACCGGAGACGGTGGCATGTGGGTGGACGGCACCACCATCAAGCTGGACGACTGATCACCAGGAATCGGGGGATTCACCATGACCACACGTCATGCCAAGAGAGCGTCCGAACTGATCCGCCACCGGGGGCGCCGCTACCCGGTCGCCACCGTGGAGGCCGCCGCCCTGCGGGCCGCGGACGTCGCCGAGTGCGCCGCCGTCCAGTGCCGCACGGCGGACGGCTCCCCGCGGGCCGTCGCCTTCGTGCGCACCTCCTCCGGCCGTGCCGTCACGGCCGATGACCTGCCCGGCGTGCCGGTGGACGAGGTCATCACCGTCACGAGCCTGCCGCTGGACCGGCACGGGCGGGTCGACTACCCGCTGCTGCGCCAGGCCGCCGTCCTGGACCGCGAGCCGCTGCGCGAACGCGAGGCCCGCTGGCGGGAGGCGCACGGGCTGCGCGAGAGCGTCCTGCTCCACCGCGAGGTGTACGACCACGGCTCCCCGGTGACGCCGTCCGCCCCGGCGGCCGGCGACGGCGCCCCGGGAGGTACGGCCCCGCAGGCGAGCCCGCGCCAGGCCGTCCCCGCCTACGTCCAGGGCCCGCCCCTGCTGGAGGTACCCGGCGACGCCAGGACGCTGCCCGCCACGCTGCACCGCGCGGCACGCGCCGGCGAGGACACCGGCTGCCACTTCGTGGACGCCGCGGGGGACACCGTCTTCGTCTCCTACGCCCGCCTGCTGACACGGGCCGAGCGGGTCGCCGCCCGGCTCCAGTCGGGCGGGGTGGCCGCCGGTGACCTCGTGCTGCTGCTGGCCGGCAGCCAGGAGGAGTTCACCGTCGCCCTGTGGGGGACGCTGCTGTGCGGCGCGACCGCCGTACCGGTGACCCCCTCCGCCGACTACCGGGAGCGGCGCACCGAGGCCGAGGCCCTGCGCCGGATCTGGACCACCGCGCACCGGCCCCGGGTGCTGGCCACCGCGGGCCTGCTCCCGGAGGCGGAGCGGCTGCTTCAGGGCGCCACGCCGCTGTCCCTGTCCGAGGCCGAGGCGTACGACGGGTCGCCCCGGCCGGTCGACATCGAGCCCGCGTCGCCCGCGCTGATCCTGTTCACCTCCGGAAGCACCGGCACCCCCAAGGGGGTGGTGCAGTCGCACGCGAACCTCCTGAACAAGCAGCGGGCCGCGGTGCAGCACAGCGGCTACGCGGCCGACGACGTCTTCCTCAACTGGCTCGCGATCGAGCACGTGGTGGGTCTGGTCCACGCCCATCTGCTGCCCGTCTACCTGGGCGCCGCCCAGGTGCACGCCGCGACCGCGTACGTGCTGGGCGAGCCCACCCGGTGGGCCGAACTGGCCAGCGCCCACCGGGCCACGAACACCTGGGGCCCCAACTCCATGCTCGCGCTGCTCGCCGACGCGGTGGCGGACGGCGGCGAGCGGCGGTGGGACCTGTCGGCCGTGCGCCGCTGGATCAACGCCGGCGAGCAGGTGCACTACGGCACCTGCCAGCGCCTGCTGACGCTGCTGGAACCCCATGGTCTGCCGGCGGGCGCCATCAAGCCCGAGTGGGGCATGTCGGAGACCTGCAACATGGTGATCGTCTCCGACACCCTGGAGCGGGGCCGGACCACCGGCGTGCAGGACGTGCGCCGCATCCACCCGGACGGCGCCCTGGACTTCGCCGACCGCCCCGGCGGAACCGCCGGCCGGTTCGTCGAGTGCGGACGGGTGTACCCCGGCGTGGAGGCCCGGGTGGTCGACGAGGAGGGCGCCCTCGTGCCGGAGGGCCGCATCGGCACCTTCCAGGTCCGTGGCGCCACCCGGCTGCTGGAGTACTTCAACAACCCGGAGGCCAACGCGCGGTTCTTCCGCGAGGACGGCTGGTTCGACACCGGCGACCTGGCGTTCGTCCGCGACCGGAAGATCACCTTCACCGGACGCGGCGCCGACCGGATCATCGTCAACGGCCTCAACTACCAGAACGTCGACCTGGAGGCGCTGGTCGAAACCGTCCCCGGGGTGGTCCCCACCTTCGCCGCGGCCTGCTCGGTGCGCGACGCGGACGATGTGACCGACCACCTGGCCGTCTTCTACGTCCCCCAGGACACCGGCCCCGCCCGCGTCACCGCGCAGATCAAGGAGATCCAGTCCGTCCTGCGGCGCGAGTTCGGCCTGTCGGCGCGCTACGTCGTGCCGCTGGGCACCGAGCGGATCCCCAAGACGAGCATCGGCAAGATCCAGCGCGGCAAGCTCGTCTCCCGGCTCGCCGCCGGGGAGTACGACGAGGAGCTGCGGGCGACCGCCCAGCTGCGCGGTGCCCGGCAGCGCGTGATCCCGCCGTGGTTCTTCACCGAGACCAGCCACCCGCGTGTCCTGCCGGCCCCCGCGGGGCGGCCGGTGGACCTGACCCTGACCGGCGGCTCCCCGGCCGACCGGGAAGCGGTCGGCCGCGCCCTGGCGCAGACGCTGACCGTGGTCTCGGGCCCGGCCGCCGAACAGCCCGCCGAGACCCTCGACGCCGTGGTCGACCTGACGCTGACCCGGGACGGCTGGGACGCCTCGGACGTGCTCCGGCTGATCACCGCCACCGCCGAGCGGCAGGCCGCCGAACCGGCGGGCCGGGCACGGAAGATCCTGCTGGTGAGCGTCGGCGACCGGGGCCGCGACGCCGCCGCCCGCGCCCACCTCGGCGCCCTCCAGGGCTATGTGCGCAGCGTGCACGGCGACGCCCACGACCCGGCGGTCATCTGGTGCGATCTCGACACCCTCGATGAGGCGAACACGGCGGCGCTGGCCGCCGAACTGACCGCCCCCTCGGGAGCGGCGGTGGTCGCCCACCGCGCCGGCGTCCGCTCCGAGCGCGCCCTGGCCCCCGCACCCGCCGTCGCCCCCGGCACGCCCGGGGCCGCCGCACCGGTCCTCACGGCCGGCGGCACGTACCTGGTCAGCGGCGGACTGGGCGGGGTGGGCCGCGAGGTGAGCCGCTTCCTCGCCGACCGCCACCAGGCCCGCCTCCTTCTGGTGGGCAGTACCCCCCTGGAACGTCTCGACGCCGAACGCCGCCGGGAACTGGACGCGTTGGCGGCCCGGACCGAGGTGCGTTACCTCGCCGTGGACCTGGCCGCGCCCGACGCCGCCGCGCGGCTGCGGGAGGCCGCGGGACCCGGGGCCGTCGACGGGGCGTTCCACCTCGCCGGTCTGGGCACCTTCGGCGCCCAGACGCTGGAGGGCCTCGACGGGCAGCGGACGGTCGACGCCGAACGCCTCGCCCGGTACACGGCGGTGAAGGTGGGCGGCCTGTTCGCGCTGGCGGCGGTGGCGGGACCGGCCGCCCCGCTGATCGCCTTCAGCTCCGTCAATGCCTACTTCGGCGGCGTCGGGCACACCGAGTACTCCGCCTCCAACAGCGCGCTCAACGAGGCGGTGCGCGTCCTGCGCGCCCAGGGCCACCGTGCGGCGGTCTCGCTCGGCTGGAGCGCGTGGACGGACCTGGGCATGTCGAAGGGCAACACCGTGCCGATCGAACGGCGCGGCTTCCTGTCCCTGGACCCCGACCTGGCCCTGGAGTCCCTGCTCCTCGCGCTCGGCCACGACCGCACGGTCACCTACGTCGGCCTGGACGGTGCCCACACCGACATCGCCGCGCAGGTACGGCACAAGCCCGGCTGGCGGCTGGTCCCCACCTACTACTACGCGGCGGACGGCGAGATACCCGCCGCCGAGATCGCCGCCCTCGCGCCCGGGACCGAGAGCGCGCTGGTGCCGCAGATCCCCCGGCGGCGCGACGGGCAGGTGGACACCGTCCGGCTGCTCCAGTCGGCCGGCACCCGCGCCACCGGCGACCGCCCCGCGACGGAGACGGAACGCCGGCTCGCGGCCGTGTGGGAACGCATCCTGGGCACCGAGGACCTGGCACGGGACGACGACTTCTTCTCCCTCGGCGGGCACTCGCTGATGGCGGCCCGGCTCGGGAACGACATCCGCGCCGAGTTCGGCGTCACCCTCGCCCTGCACGAGGTGTTCGACGACCCGACCCTGTCGGCCATCGCCCGGGTGATCGACGAGAAGTCGGCGCGCCCCGCACCGGACCCCGGATCCGCCACCGCGCCCGGCACGGAGCCCGGGGACGGACCGTCCGCAGCCCAGCGCCGCATCTTCTTCGCGGAGAACGTCGAACCCGGCCTGGCCCTGTACAACATCGTGGCGGCCTGGGAGCTGACCGGCGGCATCGACGCCGGCCTGCTGGAGAAGGCCCTGGCCTTCGTCACCCGCCGGCACGAGGCGCTGCGGACGGTCTTCGACACGGTCGGCGGCACCCCCGTCACCCGCGTCGTGGAGCGGCCCGACGTCACGCTGCACCGGGCCCCGCTCGCGGAACTGGACGAGGAGGAGGCGCGGGCCCGGCTGTCGGAGGTCCTCGACGCGGAACTGCGGCACAAGTACGACCTCGCCGCCGCCCCGCTGGCCCGCTGCACCCTCGCCCAACTGCCGCGCGAACGGTCGGTGCTGATCGTCTCGCACCACCATCTGGCCTCCGACGGCTGGTCGCTGGGCGTCTTCATGCGCGACCTCGTCCTGGTCTACAACGCGCTGGCGGCACAGGACATGCCGGACCTGCCGGCGGTCCCGGCGGACGTCCCGGCGGCGGTGCGCCGCCAGGACGCGGCCGGCGCCGCCTCCGACAGCTCCGCGCACCACTGGCGGCAACTGCTGGAACGGGACATCGCCCCGCTGGAACTGCCCCTGGACCACCCCCGGCCGCAGATGCAGTCCTACGCGGGGGACACCCTCTTCCTCCGGCTCGATCCGCGCGAGGTGCGGCGGATCAGCGCCGCGGCGGCAGGCGTCGGCGTCTCCACGGCGGTCTGGCTGGCCACCGCCTTCGGTGTGCTGCTGTCCCGGCTCACCGGGCGGCAGGACTTCCTCCTCGGGATGCCCGCGATGCGCCGCGACGACCCGGGACTGGCCGAGGCCGTCGGCATGTTCGTCAACACCCTCCCGTACCCGATGTCGGTGCCCGCCGACCGGACGGTGCACGAGCAGTGCGCGGCGGTCCGGCAGGGCATGACGGAGCTGCTGCGGCACCAGGACTACCCGTTCGACCACATGGTGGCGAACTTCGCCCCCGAACGGGACACCTCCCGCCCGCCGCTGGCCCAGACCATGTTCAACTACGTGCCCACGGAGGACTTCCCGCAGTTCGCCGGCACCACCAGGTCCCCGCTGGAACTGCGGCACCGCATCGCCCGCTTCGAGCTGTCGCTGCACGCCTACGAGCGGGAGGACGGACTGGTTCTCGCCTTCGAGTACGCCACCGCGCTCTTCCGGGAAGAGACCGTACTCGGCTGGCAGCGGGCGTTCCGCACCCTGCTGGAGGCCATGGCCGAGGACCCGCGGCGGACGGTCTCCCGGCTGCCCGCCATCCCCGCCGGGGAACGGGAAGCCGCCCTGCGGCTGGGCCGCAACACCCGCGAGAGGCCCGAACAGGGCTCGGTGGCCGTCGCGTTCGCCTCCACGGCGCGCACCTTCGCCGACCGCACCGCACTGGTCCACGGCGAACAGACGCTCACCTACCGCGAGCTGGACGCGCACAGCGCCGGCGTCGCGGCGCACCTCGCCGCGCACGGCGTGACGGCCGGCGACCGGGTGGCGCTCGACGCGGCCAAGCGGGTCGAGACGGTCGTGGGGATGCTCGGCATCCTGCGCCTGGGCGCCTCCTACGTCCCGGTCGACCCCGACCAGCCGGCGTCGGTGACCTCGGCCGTCCTGCGGGCCGGCGAGATCCGCGGCCACCTCACCGCCACCGGCTGGGTCGCCGTCGACGCGGCGGGCGAACCCGAAGGAGAAGTACGGGAGATCCCGTTCCGCTCCACCACGGACACCGCCCCGGACCGCGACATCGCCGGGTCCTGCGAGGCGTACGTGATGTTCACCTCCGGCACCACCGGGGTGCCCAAGGGCGTCGCCATCGCCAACTCCAGCATCGTGGGCCTGGTCCGCGATCCGGACTGGATCACCTTCGACGAGGGAACACGGGTCCTGCAGACCGGGTCGCTGTCCTTCGACGCGGCCACCCTGGAGGTGTGGGCGCCGCTGCTCAACGGCGGCACCCTGGTCCTGACGGACAAGGAGAACATCCTCGATGTCACCCGGCTTCGCGCGGAGATCGAGCGCTCGCGTCCCACCCTCATGTGGGTGAGCGCCCCGCTGTTCCACCAGCTGACCGACGCCGACCCCGCGCTGTTCGCCGGCGTGGCGGACCTGCTGGTGGGCGGGGACGTGGTCGCGCCCGAGCACGTCAACCGGGTGCTGGAACGGTGCCCCGGAACGCGGATCACCAACGGCTACGGGCCCACGGAGAACACCACGTTCACCACCACGCACACCATGACCGCTCCCGTGCACGGCGCCGTGCCCGTCGGCCGGCCGATCCGGGGCCGTACCGCCCTCGTCGTCGACGACCACGGCGAGGTGGTGCCGTTCGGCGTCCAGGGCGAGCTGTACGTCGGCGGCGAAGGACTGGCCCTGGGCTATGTCGGCAACGCCGAAGAGACCGCGCGGCGGTTCACCGAGATCCCGGCCCTTCCGGGGGAACGCCTGTACCGCACCGGCGACTTCGCGACGCTCGACGCCGACGGCGTGGTCCACTACCGGGGCCGCCGCGACGGGCAGGTCAAGGTCCGCGGCCACCGGGTGGAACTGGACGCGGTACGGGCCGCGCTGTGCTCCCTGCCGGGGGTCCGCGACGCGTTCGTCCTCAGCGTCGCCGAGGCCGGCGGCGCGCTCACCGCGCACGTCGCCGCCGACGGGACGGACCCCGCCGAACTGCGCACCAGGGTGCGCGGACTGCTCCCCCCGTACGCGGTGCCCTCCGTGATCCAGGTCTACGACGCGCTGCCGCTCAAGAGCAGCGGCAAGGTGGACGTGTCGCTGCTGCGCACCGCCGCCGACACCCCGGCGGCCGAGCCGGCGGCTGCCTCCACCGAGCCCCTCGCCCCGCGCGCGGAGCGCCTGCTGGCCGCCTACGCGTCGGTGCTGAACCTCCCGCGGGTCGGCCCGGACGACTCCTTCTTCGAACTGGGCGGCGACTCGCTGCTCACCATCAAGCTGGTGGCACTGCTCCGGGAGGAAGACGTCCTGGTCGACCCCAAGCAGGTGTTCCTCTACCCGGACGTGCGCACCCTCGCCGCGGCCCTGGAGGACCACGAGCAGCAGGTCACCGCCCGTGGCGGGCGGCCGGCCGCCAAGCTGGTGCGGCTGCGGCCCACCCCGGGGGACGGTCCGGACATCGTCTTCGCCCCGCCGGCCGGCGGAACGGTGCTCGGCTACATCGAACTCGCCCGCCACCTGCGGGGGTTCGGGGCGGTCCACGGGGTGGAGGCACCCGGTCTCGCGGCCGGTGAGTCCCTGGTCCTGCCGAGCTTCGAGGAAGCGGTCGACTTCTGCTTCGAGGCGGCGGAGGACGTGCTCGGCGACGGCGGATACGTCGGGGGGCACTCGCTGGGCGGCCACATCGCCTTCCACCTGGCCGCGACGCTCATCGACAAGGGAGTGAAGCCCAAGGGGCTGATCATCCTCGACACCCCGCCGAACCTGGGGGACATTCCGGTCGCGGACGCCGACCTGACGGAGGAGGAGACCCGCGTCTTCATCCTCGCGATGGGCATCGGCGGCATGCTCGACCAGGACCGCGACCTCCTGCGGAAGCTTCCGTACGAGGAGGCCAAGCGGGTCCTGCTCGACCGGGCACGCAAGGACCCCCGGGTCGCGGCGTTCCTGAGCGCGGAGTACCTGGACCGGTTCCTGCGGTTGCAGATGCACCAGTTGATGTACTCGCGCGACGTGGCCCTGCCGGACCGGAAGCTGGACATCCCGGTCTTCGTCTTCCGCACCGGACAGCACGCGAGCGACGTCGCGGGCCTGTTCTCCGACTGGTCCCGGTACACCACCCGGGAGGTCACCTTCGTCGACATCCCCGGCGACCACGCCTCGATGCTGCGCTCGCCGCACGTCACCGAGGTCGCCAGGCTCCTCGACGAACACTGCGGCGCCCCACGGTGACGCGCCGGGCCGGCGAGCCGCACACCGCGCTCGCCGGCCCGGACCGGCCCGGCGAGGACAGCCGTACACCGTCCGGGTGCCCTCGCCGGCGGCCGGACACGACAGCAGGGAAAGGAGACACGATGATCAAGGTCGAAGGGCTGACCAAGCGCTTCACACCCTTCCAGGGCGTGTTCGAGGTCAACCTTGAGGTGGGACGGGGGGAGGTGCTGGGATTCATCGGCCCGAACGGAGCCGGCAAGTCCACCACCATCCGCCATCTGATGGGGTACCTCCAACAGGACGCCGGGCGCGCCGAGATCGACGGCCACGACTGCTGGCACGAGCCGGTGGCCGCCAAGGCACGCCTGGGCTACCTCCCGGGTGAGATCGGCTTCCCCCAGGGCGTCTCGGCCCGGACCTTCCTGCGCATGCAGGGGGAGTTGCGCGGGCACACGGACACCCGGCGGCGGGACGAACTCGTCGACCGGCTCCGGCTGCGCCTGGACACGCCGATCGGCAAGATGTCCAAGGGCATGAAGCAGAAGCTCGCCATCATCGCGACCTTCATGACCGACCCCGAGGTCGTCATCCTCGACGAACCCGCCAGCGGTCTCGACCCGCTCATGCAGGACGAGCTGATCGCGCTGCTCGTCGAGGCGAAGCGGGCGGGCACCACGATCCTGCTCTCCTCCCACATCTTCGAGGAGGTGGAGGCCGTCGCGGACCGCATCAGCATCATCCGGGACGGGCGCATCGTCTCCACCCAGACGATGGAATCGGTCCGCACCGCCCTGCGGACCGCCCTGAAGGTGACGTTCACGGAGAAGGTGAGCGCCGCGTCCTTCGCGGGCTTCGCGGTGGAACAGGCGGGCCCGCGCACCCTGGTCTTCCAGCCCCGCGGCGACACCGGGGAGATCGTCAGAGCCCTGGCACCGCACCCCGTTGCCGACGTGGAGACCGAACGCCAGTCCTTCCGCGACTACTTCCGTGAGGCGTACCGAGGAGAGGTGGCGTGATGAACCGGACCGTTCTGAGGTATTCGTTCCTCACCAACGCGCCGCTGCTGGCCGCCGCCGCGGTGGTGATCGGCTCGATGGTGCTGTCGCTGGCGTGGCTCTTCCCGCTGCTCTCCGCCGACGCCACCTACACGGAGATGCTGGACACGATCCCCGAGCAGCTGCGGCAGGCGCTGGGGGTATCGGGGGACCAGACCCAGTATTTCGGGTTTCTGACGGCCAACTACTACAACTCGCTGCACCTTTACTTCATGATGGCGCTCGTCCTGCTGCTGGGGCACCGGCTGGTGTCCAAGCCGATCGACGACACCTCCTTGAACTATTTCCTCAACGGGGCCCTGCCCAGGGCCTCCTACCTGATCGCCCGTCTGGTGTTCTTCCTGCTCGCGTCGGTGGGGATCGCCGTGGTCTCGCTGGCCTCCATGGTGCTGGGCCAGTTGGTCTTCGACTGGGGCTCGCCCATCGAATGGCGGGGCATGGTCGTGCTCAACGTCAATCTGCTGGTGCTGTTCCTCTTCCTGGGCTCGGTCGTCTTCCTGATCCGGATGCTGACGAACACCGGTGTCGAGGCGCTCGCGGGCTCCACCGGGCTGGTCATATTCCAGTACTTCCTGAGCATGGTGGAGCCGCTGAGCCCGCACCTGTCCTTCCTGCGGTACTTCACGGTCTTCTCCCTGTTCGACGTCGACCGTCACGTCGGCAACACCGGGGTCTTCGCGGCCGTGGTGCTGGGTCTGACCGCCGCCTCCGTGGCGGTCTCGGCCGTCTCGGTCCATCTGTTCCGGCGCAAGGACCTGTTCCTCTGAGCCACCGGCGGCCCCGGCTCACCCGAGCCGGGGCCGCCACCGGTGACCGCCCGGCAGGAGGTGGGCCGCCGGGAGCACCGAGGCCCTCGCGGAGGGAGCGGGCCGGCTCAGAGGCGGATCACGATCTTCCCCCGGGTGTGTCCGAGCTCGGCGTACGCGTGCGCTTCCGCGATCCGGTCGAGGGAATAGCTGTATTCGACGCGCGGTGTGTAGCGGCCCTCCCGTCCGAGTTCGCCCGCTTCGGCGAGGAGCGAGGAGTCGTTCTCCGCGTTGACCACGCGCACGCCCAGGCGCTCCGCGTTCGCGTGGTCGGCGACCGTCGACACGCGAGCCGGGTCGCCCACGATCGCGACGAGATCGGCAAGGGATCCGGAGGCCGCGGTATCGAGGGCGGCATCGACACCGCCGGGAGCCAAGGCGACGAGGCGTTCGGCGAGGCCGGTGCCGTAGGTGGTCGCGACGGCTCCCAAAGAGGTGAGGAACGCGTGGTTGCGCTCGCCGGCCGTCCCGATCACGGTGGCGCCCCGGGCCACGGCGATCTCGGCGGCGGCGCTGCCCACACCTCCGGCGGCGCCCTCGATGAGCAGGGTGCGCCCTCGCAGTCCGCCGAGCGCGTTCAGTCCGCCGAGCGCGGTCACGGACGCCAGCCCGGCACCGGCGGCCTCCTCGTCGGTCCACGTGGTGGGAGCGTGGGCCCAGGCCGAGAGCACGGCCAGCTCCGCCGTCGCGCCGGTGACGCCGCCCAGCCCGAAGACGCGGTCGCCGACGCTCACTCCGCGCACCCCCGCACCGATCTCGTCGACCACACCGACGGCGTCCCGCCCGGGAATCGCGGGCAGGTCAAGGGGAAGCAGCTCGCGCGCCGCGCCGGAACGCACCTTCCAGTCGATCGGATTGACACTGGCCGCCGTGACGCGGACGCGGATCTCGCCCGGCCCTGGATGGGGGTCCGGCACGTGCTCGACCACGAGGGTCTCCACACCGCCGTACTCGTGATAGCGGACTGCGCGCATGACATCCTGCCTCTCCGCGCGGCCGGGACCGGCCGTTTCGCAAGGTCAAGGGGGCGTGAGACGGTCGGTGGGCGCCGACGCCGGTCACCCTAGAACCTGACGTCGGCGTCAGGGGCAAGTCCGCCGTGTCCGCGCGGAGCCAGGCCGGCCCTCGGGGCCGAACGGAAATCGACGGTAGCCGCCGACCCGGATCATGGTCCGGTCGAGATGAGGGCGCTGACGCGGTTGGAGTTCGCCGCCGGCGGCGAGGTTCTGCACCATGAACTTCACGGTGGACAGCGGCTCGCCCGTGCGCGGGTGGCGGGCGGTGAGGTCCATCGCGGAGAACGCGCCGTCGTGGATGCGCAGCGCGAGGCGGTCGCGGTGGAGGACATCGAGCACGTCGAGGATGTGGCGGGCGCCGCGTACGAGGCGGAACGTCTCGCAGATGTGCACGGTGTCGCCGGGGCGCGCGTAGATGAGCAGTTCGCGGATTGGATGGGTTCATCGGACGCGCCGCCTGCCTGTCGTCAAACGATCCTTTGCCGACAAGAGCCTGCGGCTGACCGGGGCAGCCATGTCACGTGGCTGAAAGGAGTTGAGCAAGTGCCCCCCGAGTCTAGGAGACCCGGGATCATGGAGCATGCTCCCGGATGACTGGCACCTCACCCACGACGTTGACGACTTCCTCGCCCGAGCCGGGGGCTTCCTGCGCTCGCGCCCCGCCCTGCACAACACGCCGCTGACGGACATCGAGAAGCTGCGGATACGCAGGCCGGGCGCACACGGACCCGTCACCGCGGTCTTCGGCCGGCTGGAGGCCGGAGGCGAGGTCCACGCGGTCTTCTATCTCACTTCGCGCGGCCGCCTGGGGCTCACTCCTCTGTCCGTCGAGCAGACCGATGCCCTCGCCGCCCATCTGACTGTCCTCGGCCACTCGCCCGCCAACGTCATCGCGGACCACGACACCGCCACCGCATTCGCTGACTCCTGGCAGCGGCACACGGGCGCGGCGCCGGCACTCCTCTGGCGGACGCATCTCTACCGTCTCGGCACACTCACCCCGCCGCAGCAGCACCCGGACGGCCGGGGTCGTCTCACGGACGGGACAGACCGCGAACACGTCGTGCGCTGGTGCCGCGAGTTCTGTGTCGATGTCGGGGAGCAGTCCTCCATCGACTTGATCGACGCCGGCTCCTGGGACAACTCACGCTTCGGCGACCGGCACTTCACCTTCTGGGAGACCCCGGACGGCACCCCCGTCTCGATGGCAGCCGCGACCTCAGTCATCGGCGGCATGGTCCGGATCGACCCCGTCTACACCCCGGCCCACCTCCGGGGCCGCGGCTACGCGGGCGCCGTGACGGTCCAGGCGAGCCGGGCAGCGCTGGCCGCGGGCGCGACGGACGTCGTCCTGTTCACGGACCCGGACAACCCCACCAGCAACGCCCTCTACCAGCGCCTTGGGTATGCCCACATCGCCGACTTCGCCGGGTACACGTTCTCCTGAAGCGCACCTCAAGCCGGGTGAGGGCGTGATCGGCGCGAACGCACCGGCCACGTACCGGCTGTGACCGCCGCGAAGCGGCTGACGAAAGCGGTGGCGGGCAGCACTCCGGTCAGCCTTCGGATCGGGGACGCTCAGTCCTGCTCGCCGCCGTCGTCCTCGTCATCGGTGTGCGGGTGACGCAGCTGCCGCAGGCCCGGCGCAGCCGGCCGGGTGAAGGTGTAGCGGCCGAGGATCTCCTCATCTGGACACCTTCGAGTAACACCTGAACCGGCGCCGTGGCGATCGCGGTGCGGGGTTCGTTGGGCCACCCGAGTTGCAGGGGCGGGGATGCCGGCGGTGTGCGGGTGGTCAAGGAACGCGATGGCAGTGTCCTACGGCGAGTTCGGTTGGTCGACGACGATGGTGAACAGGTCACGGCTGCCTGCCGGTTCCTGGATCACCTGCTCGACCGGGGCTTCTCGCCACACACGATCTGCGCGTACGCGTACGACCTGCGGCGCCTGTTCACCTTTCTCGCTGCTGAGGGCATGGACTGGCGCGGGTTCCGGGGCCCGGATGCCTTGCGGCTGCTGGCGTTCCCGCGGCGGGCGCCCTCGCGCCGCCCGGCCCAGCGGCTCGGTCTGACGACGGTGGTCGGCGGTCCGGAGGCGCCAGGCAGTCTGCTCGCGCCGGCGACGGTGAACCGGATTCTGGCCGCGGTCGCCAGCTTCTACGACTGGGCGGTGGTCGCCGAGGAGTACGACGGCGCACGGCTGACCCTGGACTGCCTGGACGCCTACCCCCGACGGCTATCCGCGGTTGCGGATCCCGGTCGGCAAGACGTACACCGAGCGCATGGTCCCCCTGCACCCCCAAGCAGCGGACGCGCTCCGCGAACTGATCGACGCTGCCAAGGCCGCGAACGCCGCAGCCCGCCATGATGCATGGGCCCAGCGGTCGGTCCGCTACCTTTTCATGCGGCGGGGCAACCCATGGGCCGTCACTTTCTCTATGAGGAAGCCCTGGAGATCGCCTGCCGCAAGGCCGGGCTCGTCGACGGCGACGGCAATCCCACCGTGACCGCCCACCGGTTTCGCCACACGGTCGGCACGCAGCTCGCCGAGAGCGGCGCCCAGATTCAGACGATCATTGCGATCCTAGGGCACCGCAACGCGCAGATGTCGGCAACGTACTCCCACATCAGCGATCCCGTCCTGAAGGAGCAGTACGAGAAGGTCATCGCCGCCGGTGGACGGATCGCTGGCCCGGCCGCGGAGGAACTGCTGACCAGCCGGATCGGGGAGGACACCCTGAACAGGCTCAAGACCAATCTCTTCAAGACAGAACTCGAACTCGGCCACTGCCTGCGGGCACCCCGCTGAGGGGTACTGCGAGTGCGACCTCTACCTCCGCTGCCCGAAGTTCCTCACCACGAGCGAGTACGCACCGCGACTGCGGTCCCGGCTCGCCCGTGAACAGCAACTCGTCCAGGACGCCGTTGAACGCGGTTGGCCCCGCGAGATCGAACGGCACAACGCCATCGCCGAACGGATCCGCGGCCTCCTCGCCGATCTCGGAGAGAGCGCCGAGCCCGGCCCTCACGATCACTGCTGAGCGGTTGCCTTCGGCAGCCTGAACGAGAGCCCGCCTGATACTTGTCGAATGGACGGATCAAGGGCCTCTTGGGCCAACACCACGCACGATTGGGCCGACACCGTGGACGCAGACCATCTCGGTCAGATCCGCCAGGAATCTGCCCAGTTCGCTCCGGGCGGGCCGGGACACCTCGTTCTTGAGGTCGTTGCTTATGCCGCTGACGAGGCAGCGAGCCGGGGCGGCGGACGGTGTGTGGTCACGCTGCATACCGATGGCTCTGTTTCGGTGAGAGATAATGGACGGGGCACCGACACTCGGGCCGACGAGCATGGCCGGGTGGTGAAGAAGCCGGTCATGGCCACGAAGGACCTTCGGTTCTTCGACCTCCCGGAGACGGAACGGCTTCCGGACGGACACCCGCGTCGCGGCATGTCCGTCGTCGCAGCGCTCAGCAAGTGGCTGATTCATACCAACCGCCGTCTCAACGGATCCTGGAGCCAGCGCTATGAGCACGGCGTCCCGGTGACCGACCTGGAGCCCGTCGAGGCCGACGGGACCACAGGAACCTGCGTCCACTTCCTGCCGGACGAAGCCCTGCGTCCGCGATGGTCGTTGACTGCGGGTGATTTGGCGCGGTGGTCGGAGCGCTGGCCCGACCTGACCGTCCGCCTCGTGGATCAGCGCGACGGCGGGCACCGGTCAGGTCGGTGACCGCGGGGCGTCACGACCGAGCTGCAACGGAGCGAGCGGTCCGGCCCGCCCTCGACCTGGCGTCCCAACGCTCGGCCTCGGTGGCTTGGAGGCGGTAGGTGCCGGAGCTGGTCTCGATCAAGGGCACTTGAAGTTGAGCCAGTCCCCCACACGGAAAATCGGCCAGATAAAAGTTGATGTGGTCGTACTGGAGTGGGGAGAGCCGGGGGAGCAGTTCGTCGGTGACGGGGAAGCCATCAGCGGCCAGCCGTTTGACGGCGGCGTCGATGTAACGGCTGTTGAACACGACTACGCAGTTGAGGGCCAGTCCGAGGGCGCCGAGCTGGTCTTCCATGCCCTCGCTGTAATGCTGCCGTAGTTCGCCTCGCTGTCCGCAGAAGATCTTCCGGGCGAGGCGGAGGCGGGCCTCGGTGACGTTGAGCTGGGCGCCGATCATCCGGCGGTATCCCTCGTCGGAGACGAACTGGAGAAGATGCAGGGTCTTGAAAATCCGTCCGTAGTGGACGAACGCGTCGGCGAGCCCGGTGGGCTTGCCGTCGCGGGAGAGCATGCGGATCAGGTCGTGTCCGCGGACCTCGCCCAGGGCCAGGGACCCTGCCACGCGGAGCATGTCGCCCCAGTGGGCGCGTATCCGGTCCAGGCGGATGGTGTGGTGGGAGACCGGCTGGAGCGGCCCGTAGTCGGCTGCGGTGTTCGTCCGCCACAGCCGGGCGTCGGAGATGTCGGCGATCCTGGGCGAGAACTGGTAGCCGCAGATCGCGAACAGGCCGAAGACGATGTCGGAGTACGACGCGGTGTCGGTGATGACGGTCTCCGGATTGGGGCCGCCTCCGCGGGCGTGGATGGCGTCCAGGATGAACAGCGAGCCGCGCAGCGTGCCCGGCACGACCAACCGCCCAGCCCCGTCACCTGGTCGTTTACCACGTTCAGCCAGGTGGCGCCCTTGTGCCGCAACCCGAAATCCGGGGGTTCGAACCCGCGTACCAGGTCTGCAGGGTGAAGCGGACCCCGTCAGCCGGGGCGACCAGGCCGCCATCCCACGCCCGCACGACGTCCATCTTTGCCCGGGCCTCGATGAACAGGCCGTTCGCCACCGAAATGTTCTCCGCCCGGAAGTAGCCCTGATCGACGTGAACCAGACGACCCCGGCCGGGCGCCGCAACGTCCGGCTTGATGACCGGGGTGAATCCGACGTTGCACGCTTCCGTCAGCAGGACGGCGCACAAACCGGTGGTGAAGCCTTCCCCACGGGAGTCGGCGCCGGAGATGTGCGTGAACGCGTCCGCCATCCCGGTCAACTCGGTGACCTTCGGCAGCATGCCGTTGACCAGTTGCCGGAACGGCCGCATGAGCTTGGGCTCCTCCGCCTTGTCGAGCTTGCCCAGCTTCAACTTCCTGCCCACTGCCTCCAGCGCCGTGTTGCCCGGCAGCGACCTGGACGTACGCGGCGTGCAGAGCGGAGGCGAGTTCGGCGAGGTGTCCGGCCGGTTCGCTCTCCAGACCGAGCGCGGTGAGCACCTCCGGCTCGGCGGCTGTCCACTTCTCCCCGGCCAGCAGCCTGGCGCGGGGGTCGCCCCAGCGGTCGCCGTCCTTGGCGAACACGTCCCGCCGGCGCAGCGGGCGGTGCAGATGCTCCAAGACGCAGAACGAGTACGCGGCCTTGTCGACCAAGCCGGGCGGCACGTTGGGGTTGGCGAACACCAGCCGCCGCCACGAGCCCGTCACCAGATCGGCGGCAACCTCTTCGGCGCCGACCTTCTTGCGGCCGATCAGATCCAGGGGCCGTTTGAGGGCCTGAACGACGGGAGCGCCAGCTTCGACGGCGCCTTCGAGGTCAGCCCGTACCGGACCGGCCCGGTCGTCCGCGCGGCCGGAACCCGTCCGGCGTCCACCGCGCCAGCCCTCAGATCCCGCACCTCGCGGGCGCGGTCCAGGGCCGGTTCCATAGCCTTGCCAGACACCCGCATCGGGCCCAACCGCAGCCGCTCCAGCTCCGACACCCGCTTCTTCTCCGGCTCCTCCAGCAGCCGGACCATCTCGGTCCGCAACCAGAGCGTGTTGCGGAAGTGACCTTCTGGGTGCAGGCCCTCGCTGGTGCCGATGACGATGAAGTTTGGCGGCTCAGCGAGCGACATCTCGGTTGCCTAGGGGCGCGGGTGTTGGATCCAATGGCCGGCATGGTCACCCGGGCGCGCCTGCCTCGGCGGGATGTGATGATCGCGCACCGTCAGCGGCCGGCGCGCGATCCGGGCGGACCGCGACCGCATCGTCCCAGGGGAGACGCCACCCGATGAACACGCCACCATCGCCGTACGGGGCGGAGCACACCGACGGGTCATCCATCCGCCTGGGTGCTCTCGTCCCGCTGACGCGGCCCGGCTGGGTCGAGGCGGGCCGACACCTGCTCGCAGGACTCGACCTGGCCGTTCGCGAGGTCAACGACGCCGGCGGGATCGACGGCAGACCACTGGAGTTGGTGGTCCGGGACACCGCGGCCGATCCGGAGCGGGCTGCGGCGGCCGTGGACGAACTGGCCCACCTGGGCGTGGCCGCCGTGGTGGGTGAGTATCACAGCGTGGTCGCCCGCGCCGCCGCCGCCCGAGCCGACGCCCTCGGCGTGCCGTTTCTCTGCTCGTCCGCGGTGCTCGACGCGCTCACCGAGGAACCGACGGAGTGGGTTGCGCGTCTGGCCCCGGCCCAGTCCTACGGCTGGCGGATCTACGCGGACTTCCTCCTCCACGCGGGCCGGCGGCGGATCGCCGTGGCGACCCAGCCGAGCGTCTACTGGGCGTCCGGGACCCGCGTCCTGCGGGACCACCTCGCTCCCCGCGGCGGCACCGTCCTCGAACTCGACGCGACGCTCACGCCCGAGGCTCTGTGCGACGCGCTCGTCGACCATGGCGCGACGGCGCTCCTGCTGCTGGTCGGCCATCCGGAGCCGGCGGTGCCGATCGTCCGGGCCGTCCGGGGCGACCGGCGGCTCGCGGAGATCCTTATCGGCGCTCCGGCCGGACAACCGGAGTTCGCCGAATGGGCCGCGGCGCTGGGTGAGGACGGCGCCGGGATCCCGTTCCTGCGCTACCTGCCCGAGCGCCTCGGTCCGCTCGGTGAACGCGTCGGGAAGGAGCTCCGCGAGCGGCTTGGCGAAGCGCCCTCCTTCGTCGCCTTCGAGGGCTGGGACACCGTCGCCGTCCTCGCTGCGGTGCTGCGTTCCCACGGCACGGACCGGGCGGCCATCGCCGAGTCATGGCCGCGCGTGGCGGTCGAGGGCACCCGCAGGACGATCCAGTTCTCCCGCACGCCGGGCATCAGCGTTTGGCAATGGGCCTGGACACCAATCCAAGTCGTTGATCGGGACCCGGCGGAACCCGACCGCTTTCGGATCCTCCACGCCGGCTGAGCGAGTAGGGAAGTCCAACTGCCCAGGTCTGCCGAACTTCGAAAGTGCTGGTCACAGCCGTTCGTTGATGGCGGCGACGAGGACGGTCACCTCGTAGCGGACAGCGAGCTTGTCGTACCTCGTGGCGATGGCGCGGTGTCTTTTCAGGCGGTTGATGCCGCACTCCACCGCCTGCCTCTCCTTGGAGTCGGCCTTGTCGAACCTGGGCGGCCGACCGCCGCGCGAGCCGCGCTTCTTGCGGTTGGCCGCCTGGTCGGCCTTGTCCGGGATGGTGCAGCGGATCCCACGTCGGCACAGGTAGGCGCGGTTCTTGGCAGAGGCGTACGCCTTGTCCGCGCGTACCCGGCGAGGCCGGTTACGCGGCCGTCCCAGCCCGAGCCGGGGCAACCGGATGCCTTCCAGCACCGTCTCGAACTGCGGCGAGTCGCCCCGATGCACCGCCGTACCGCTCGCCGGCCGTCTCACCGTGCCGAGGGGCCGCAGATCACGGCGGTGACGCCGCGGGGCGACTCCCACACGGTTTGTACACCTCTTGTTCAGGTGGGCTTCAGAACCGGTGCATATCCTGTCCAGGCACATTCCGGAGGACTCGGGAAGTCTTGCTGCCGGCGGCAGCGGAACCGGATCGAAAAGACGGGCGGCCATGAAGGCGAACGCGCGCGGAGCACGCACGCTGTGCGGGGGTTTGGCCGCGCTCTTCATGTTCGCCGTGTTCCTGTTCGGCGGGATGAGCTCGACGCTTCAGCCGGGCGAGTCCGCGTCATCCTTCCCGGCCGGCTCCGCTCCCCGGCACGGCGACCTGGATCTGCTCCAGTCGCAGAGCACCGACAAGGACGGCGCGGCACACCGCAGGTACCGCGAGACGAGCGACGACAACGCCGCTTCGATCGAGGACCAGGGCGCCGCCGAGCCCACGGGCGCGTCCTTCCATGCCACCTTCCCGGCACAGGCCCGGCCGGCGCCCTCTTCCGCGACCGAGCGGCCGCCCCTCGCCGGAACCCGGGTCATGCGCTGCTGAACCCGCCCGGCCGCAGGAGGGGCCCCGGGGATTCCGGGTGACTCCGTTCCGCTCTCCCGCCCCGCCCGCCGCGTCGTGGACCGTGACGGGAACCGGGGCCGCCCCGGGTATCCCTTCACGAACTCCCGTGCCGTGCACGGAGCTTCGCGGGGCCGTCCGCAGCAGTCCACACCACTCCACACCACTCCCCACAGCGGCAGCGGCGGTCCGTCCGTCACGCTGCCGCCATCGTGATCACACCTGACCGGATCGAGGTATCCATGGTGAAGCGAATGACCCGTCCCGTTGCTCTGACGTTCGCGGCCGGCGCCGCGCTCGTCGCAGCCCTCACCACCACCGGCTGCGCCGCCGTCGACAAGGCCATGGACTGTGTCCGGGCCGCCGACACCATCGCGGGGCAGGTGGATGACCTCCAGCGCAGCGTCGAGCAGGTGTCGGACGACCCCACCCAGCTCGACACCTCGCTCACCGAGATCGACGGGACCCTCGCCGACCTCGGCGACAAGACGAGTGACGCCGATGTCTCCCAGGCGGTCGAGAACCTGAAGGAGGCCGTGAACAACATGCAGACGGCGGTCGCCGAGGGGGACACCTCGCCCGACATGACGCCCCTGCGGGACGCGGCGGGCGAGCTGACCAACGTCTGCACCCCCTGAGCGACCCGGCCGCCGGTGGGTGCGTTCCCCGGGGGCGCACCCACCACGGACGCCGGGAAACAGTGCCGCCGCCGCTCAGTCCGCCGACCGGAAGGTGGTGACCGGCCCCGGGACGGCGTCCGGGCGGCCGGTGGCGCGGGTGACGGGCAGGGTGCCGCCCTGCTCGGCGGCATCCAGGAGCGTGAGCATCACATCCAGTACGTGGGCGGCGAGTTCGGCCGAGGCGAGGTGGGGGCGGCCCGTCGCCAGCGCGTCCGCCAGGTCAGCGAGACCGGCTCCGCGCGCGCCGGGCCGGTATCCGGCGGAGGTGGGCAGCGGCTCCCACTCCCCGGTGCCCCGGCTGAGGGAGGTGACCCCGTCGAAGGTGTTCGGGTCCGGGACGGACAGCGAGCCCGTCGTCCCGTAGACCTCGATATGGGGCAGCCGCGCGGCCTGGATGTCGAAGCTCATGACGAGCGTGGTCACGGCGCCGCCCACGTGGTGCAGCAGGCCGGTCACATGGGTGTCGACCTCGACCGGGAAGCGGGTTCCGGCGCGCGGGCCGCTGCCGATGAGGCGCTCCGTCCGGGACCGTGACGCCGCCCCGGCGACCCGGGCGACCGGGCCCAGCAGGTGGACGAGGGCGGAGAGATAGTACGGACCCATGTCCAGCAGCGGGCCGCCCCCGGGCCGGTAGTAGAACTCCGGGTCCGGATGCCATCTCTCGTGCCCGGCCGTGGTCATGAACGCCGTGGCCGCCACGGGCGTACCGATCTCCCCGTCGTCCACCGCCCGGCGGGCGGTCTGGATGCCGGTACCGAGCACCGTGTCCGGAGCGCACCCCACCCGCAGCCCGCGCGCACGGGACTCCGCCAGCAGGACATCGGCCTCTTCCCGGCGGCCGGCCAGGGGCTTCTCGCTGTAGACGTGCTTGCCGGCCCGCAGCGCGGCCAGGCTCACCGTCGCGTGGACCGCGGGGAGGGTGAGATTGAGGACGGCGTCCACATCGTCACGGGCCAGCAGGGCGTCGGCCGTGCCGGCGACGGCGACCTCTCCGGGGAGCGTGCCGGCCAGCCGCTCGGCCCGCGCCCGGTCGAGGTCGGTGACGGCCGCCACGCGCAGGCAGTCCAGGTCCTTCAGGGTCGCGGCGTAGGCGCCGCTGATCGCTCCGGCCCCGATGACGCCGATGTTCAGCGGCTTGCCCACAGCAGGCCCCTCTCGGTGAGGGTGCGGACCTGCGGGACGTCGAAGTCGTCCGGCTTGTGGCCGATGGTGGAGACGAACACCCGGCCCTGGCCCCACTCCCTGGTCCACACGGCGGGGACGACGGCGGCGCGTGGCCGGGTGGTGTCCGCGTCGAAGGTGACGGTGGCCAGCACGTCGTTCAGCGGGTCGGTGGCGACCCAGTACTTCTCGGTGTGCACGTCGAAGGCGTCCAGGCCGGCGATCACCGGGTGGTCGGCACGGGCGGCGACCGGGCTGACGCGGTGGTCGCTGAAGCCGGGCGGGTGCATGAGGAACTGGCCGCCGGTCAGCAGGGCGTACTCCGGGGTCCCCCGGAAGGCGTCGACGATGCCGCCGTGCCAGCCGGCCAGGCCCGTCCCGGCGTGCACGGCGGCGGCCAGGCCCGCGCACTGCTCCCGGCTGATCTCGCCCATGGTCCAGCACTGGACGATCAGGTCGGTGGCGGCCAGGTGTTCGGCGTCCTCGTAGACGTCGAGGGACTGCGCGGTCCGCACCCGGAAGCCGTGCTGCCGCAGGAACGGGAGGAAGAGGTCCGTGGTCTCCACGGGGCGGTGGCCGTCCCAGCCACCGCGCACCACCAGTGCTGTGCGGGTATCGGAGGTCAAGTCATCACCTTTCGGGAGGGGTTGGTCGGTGTGCCCCGGGTGGGAAGGGGTCGGGTTGCGGAGGGCGGCACGGTTCGGGGCGGTCGGCCGCGCCGGGGGTTGTGCACGGCGGGGCAGGGCATGCGTGTACGGCGCAGTGTGTTAAACGTTTCATTCCGCCGGAGCGGCGCGGGGAAACGTGCGCCGGGAATGTCCGGCGCGCGCCGCCCCGCGCCCGGTACGACACCACCATCGCCGTGGCACACCGCCGTCCGCCCGCCCGCAGCCGTGGGGTGGGAGTGGCGGGCAGGGGTCAGCGGCGGCCGAAGAGTTCCACCTCCGCGATGGCCAGCCGGGTGTCATCCCGCGTCCCGTGCGCGGATTCCGTGGTCAGGCGGAGGACGACGACATCCGAGCCGGTCACCTCGAAGCTCTGCCCGCCGGGCTCGTCGCGCAGGCTGATCGTCTGCTCGTGCGTCGTACCGTCCGTGTCGGTGAGGGCGACGGTGATGCTCTCGGGCCGGCCCTGGGCGAGGAACTCGTCCTGGTGGGCGGAGGCACCGGGAGTGATCAGCACATGGGTCAGCCGGACCGGATCACCGAAATCGACCTCCAGATACTCCCCCTCGCCCGAACCCGTCGCGGCGGGCGACCAGTGACGGTTGCTGAACCCGTCGAAGGCGTCGGTCGCGGGGTGGGCGGGGGCCTCGCTGGAGGCACGCACGGCGGTGGGGTGCAGGGCTTCGGGCTCCCCGGTACGGTCGCGGGCCGAGTCGAACAGTTCGGCGATCTGGTCGCGTCCGAACCAGGCCGACAGAGCCAGCAGGACGATCAGGACCGGGATCAGCAGCCGGGGCCGCCGCCTGCGGCGTCCGGCGGGGCGGGTACCGGCCTCCAGCGGCGCGTGCGGCCCGCGCCGGAAGATCCGCCGCCACCAGGGCGGCGGCGCCACGACAGCCTCGGGCGGCGCCTCGGTCAGCAGGGTTCCGCACCGCTCGCACAGCCGGCGCCCCGCCTCGTTCCGCGCCGAACAGCTCGGACAGTCCCGGGGCGGGGCGGCGACCTGCTCGGGGGCCGCCTCGGCCGGTGCCTCGGGTTCGGGGGCGTCGGCACCCCGGTCGACGGGCCGTTCCTCCCGCTCGCCCGGCCGCCGCGGCGCGGCCTTCGCCGCCTCGCCGTCGTCCGCCCGCGCCCACGACGGCCCTGGCCGCGGCGGCTCACCCGCGCGGCCGTCCGGTACCGGCGGCGGTACTTGCCTCTCGCGGTCGGCCGCCGAACTCTCCGAACCTTCTCCCCGCGCCGGCCACGGTGGCCGGGCGGGGGGTCGGGGTGAGGACGTGTCGCGGGGGGCGTCCGGGTCCCCGGGCGGGCGTGCCGTTCCCGGGCCGCCGGGTGGACGCGATGCCGCACCTGCTTCCGGCCCCGGCCGGTCCGGCGGGGGCGGCGGCCACGGTGGTGGGGCGGGCCCGCCCACCGGGGGAGGCGGCGCGGCGTGGGGTGGCGCGGCGTGTTGGCCGGGGGGCGGCGGCTGCGCAGCCGTGGGGGCCGTCCCGGGCGGTGCCGGTGGCCCGGTGCCGGTGGCCTCTCCCGGCCGGTGCGGGGTTTGTGGCGACCACGCCGCCGCCCCCGTGCCGGCCGGTTGTCCCGGTGCCCCCGCCGGCCCGGGAGGCGGGTCGAGCACTCCCGGGGCGTGGTGTCCCGCGCCCGGGGCGGGCCCCGGGGCGGGCACGGAAGGCGGATGGGTGGGGGTGGTCGGTCCGGGTGGTGCGTACGGGGCGCCCGGCGCCGCCGATTGCCCCGTGCCCCGGGCCGCCGCCAGGCCACCGCCCCCGCCCTCCGCCGCCGCCTCCGCCTGCGTGTCGCTCTGCCAGTCCAGGAAGACATGGCAGGCGTCACAGAACCGCGCCCCCTCCGCGTTGCGGTGTCCGCACTCCGGGCAGGTGGTCACGTGCCCCCACCGCCCTCCCGCGCCCGCCCCGCCGCTCCGTCCGGCCCCGCCGCGGGCAGGACCTCCAGCCGGAACGGCACATGCGCCGGGACCTCCTGCGCGATCAGCTTCTCCAGCCCCACCCGGTCGAACCCGTCCGGGTCCGGCACCCGCAGCCGCACCGTCACCGTCGCCCGTTCCGCTCCCGGCACCGGGCCGCCCGGGTACGGGGACCACCCGGCCGCCCCGCTCTCCTCGATCTCCGGTTCCGCCCCGGTCTCGATCCGTACCGCCGCCGCGAGCCCCGCCCGCGTCCCGCGCCGGCCGTGCCGGGACACGGCGCCGGCCACCACCGCCCGGCGCTGGTTGACGGGGCGTTCCTCGTCCACCTCGACCGCCACCCACCCGGCGAGCCAGCGCAGGAAGTCCTCCGGCGCGGTGCGCGGATGCAGATGGGCGGGCAGATTGTCGAGCGACAGCAGCACCGGCGCCAGCACCTCGTCCAGGGCGCCGGTGAACCGCCGCACGAAGTCCTGGTCCTGGTAGACGGCCGGCAGCAGGTCCACCAGCGGATGCGGCGTCGGCAGCCGCGGGTACGCGCCGCGCATCTCAGCCGCCCTCCCGGACCCGCAGCTGATGCTCGTAGCTGAACACCAGGGCATGGGCGTCGAGTTCGATCCGCGACACCGGCTCGGCCCGCTCCCCGGTCAGCGGGTCCGCCGGGAAGAGCCGGATGTCCTCCACCAGGTCCACCCCGGCCACCCGTTGCAGCACCGCGAACACCTCGCCGGACTGCACCGGCCGCCCGAACGGCCAGCCCTGCCCCTCCGGGCCGCCGATCAGCGGGTTGAAGTACGTGTACAGCGCGGTCAGCGCCGCCTCCCGCAGCCGCTCCAGCGCCGCGCCCCGTACCGACTGCAGCGACGCGACGATCGTCAGCCCCTGGTACAGCGGCGGCTGCACCAGCAGCCTGCTGCCCACCGGCCGCCGCTCGTTCAAGTGATCGGTGATCGCCGTCAGCGTCTCCTGTCCTGGCCTCAGCTGGTCGAAGCCCACCCGCCCCTGCTCGTCGCTGTGCCCGCCCGGCACCACCAGCAGCCGCAGCGCCTCGCTCTCCTGCTCCCCGGCCCGTACGCAGTGCACCCGCGCCGCCTCCGGCGCCACCTCACGCGCCAACTGCTCGTAGTCCCGGGGCACCACCGCACGGTGCAGCGTGCGCAGCGTGAGCGGGCCGCGCACCCGGGCGTTCTCCACGCTCTCGCCGTCCACCCCGCCGACCGCCGGCGCGCGGTTGGTCACCCGCGCCACGTACGGCAGCGAGCTGCGCAGCACCCGCAGCGCGCCGCGCGCCACATTGCCGCGCCGGCCGCCGCCGGTGCGGTACGAACGCACCCGGATCCCGCCGCCCTTCGGCGGGATCGCGCCGAACAGCCGCAGCCCGCCCGTCGCCTCACGCACCGCCGGGCCGAAGTCGACCCGGCCCGCGTTGCGGTCCAGGGTGACGTGCCGGTCGTACACCGTGGAGTGCGCGAAGCTCTCCACCAGCTGCCACTGACGCCACTCGGTGCCCTCCGACACCTCCAGCACGAACGGCTCCTCGCCGGGCACCACCGGTGGCCTGGCCACCTGGAAGCTCTGCCCGGGCAGCCCGTCCGAGATGCCGAGCAGTTCCTCGCCGACGGTCTCCGCGTGCACGGCCTCCACCCGCCCGCCGATGGTGAACGCCCTGGCGCCGCGCACGGTCGGCGAGGCCCGGTACGCGGGCTGGTTCTCCGCCGCCTCGATCAGCCGGCAGCGCAGCCAGCCGCCCTCGTGCCGCGCCACCCGCGAGCGCGCGTGCACATCCGGCAGATGCAGGACGATGTCGCCCGCCTTGTTGAACCCTCCCGTCCCGTCCCGCTCCACCTCGCACCCCGCCCACGCCGAGCCGTCCCACGCCTCCCAGCGCAGCGGCGGCCGGCGCGGATCGACGCCGACCCCGTCCACCCGGCAGTCCAGGCGCAGCACCACCACGCCGCCCGGCACCGGCCCCGACAGCCCCAGATACAGGCAGTCGCCGGGCGTCGGCGCCACCCCGGTGGCCCCGCCCCCGCTTCCGCCCGCCGTCACCGAGCCGCTGAAGCAGGGCACGTCGCGCTCCAGCGCCAGCTCCCCGGTGCGATCGATCGCCTCCCCTCCGGCCTGCCAGGTCACCAGGTGTTCCAGGGTGCACGGTGGCACCGACAATTCCCGGACGGTCGTGAAGACGACCGCCTCCTCGGTCTCCCCGCGCACGGTCGCCACCTCCGTACCCGCCCGGATCCGTACCGGCTCGGGCTGCGGCGCCGACAGCGTGAAGGTCACCGGGACGCGCGCCGCCGTCGGCGGATACAGGCGCACCCCGATCAGGTCGAGAAAGGTCAGATAGTTCTTGTCGGGGACGCGGTTGAGCCGGTAGACGAGCTGGTCGACCATCGTCGCGAACGCCTCGATCAGCGTCACCCCCGGATCGGAGACGTTGTGGTCGCTCCACTCCGGGCAGCGCTGCTGCACCAGGCGCTTGGCCTCGTCCACCAGCCCCTGGAACCGCCGGTCATCGAGGTTCGGGCTCGGCAACGACGTCATGCGCTCTCCTCGTGCTCCTCGTGCTGCGGGATGACATAGAAGGGGAAGACGAGGTTGCGCGGGTCGTTCGCGTCCCGCACCGAGTAGCTGATGTCGATGTAGAGCACCCCGTCGTGCACCCGGTCGAAGCGCACCGCCACGTCCGCCACCGTGACGCGCGGTTCCCAGCGTTCGAGGGCCAGCCGCACCTCGTACGCCAGTTGCCCGGCCGTGCCCGCGTCCGCCGGGGCGAAGACGTAGTCGTTCAGCGCGCAGCCGAACTCCGGGCGCATCGGCCGCTCGCCGGGCGAGGTGGCCAGGATCAGCCGGATCGACTCCTCGATCTCCTGCGCCCCGCTGACCAGGGCGATGCTGCCGGTGGCGTCGGTGCGCGGCGGGAACGCCCAGCCCGAGCCGACGAATTGCTGCCCCATGACGCGCCCTCACCCGCCGATCAGTACGGTCGCGCAGCCGGTGGTGATCGTGGCGCCGCAGCCCGCCCGGTCACCGGCCCGGGCGGCGGGACGGCCGCCGATCAGGACGCTGCGGCTGCCGGGCCCGGTGATCACCGACGCCGGGTGCGCGGCGGGGGAGGCGCACTGGTGGGCGGTGCCGACGGTGGCGGCGGGGCGCCCCCCGATGAGGACCGTGCCGTGTCCCGGCGGCCCGACGGTCCCCGGGTGGCCGGTCGGATCGCCGACGCGTGCGGCCTGCGCGGCGGGCGCCGCGCTCCCGCCACCTGCTGCGGACATGATGAACCCTCCCTGGGTAACGCCTCGTCGCTCTAGTTGATCCGCACCATCGGGGACTGCACGGTGAGCGACCCGTCGCTGCGCACCTCGGTGCGCTGGGTGCCCCTGACCTCCACCCGCCCGCCCCGCACCTCCACCGCGCCGCCGGTGGCCAGCCGCAGGCTGCCCTCGCCGCCGTCCACCTCCACGCCGTCCCGGCGGGCCGTCAGCCGGACGCCCGCGCCGCTGAGTTCGAGCACACCGTCGCCGGCGTCGATGCTGGCGCCGCTGCCCGCGGTGACGGTGACCTGCTGCCCGGCCGTGATCTCGACGTTGCCCTCGCTGTCGATGACGATCGTCGTGCCCTTCTTGTCGAGATCGATCAGCAACTTGCCGTCCCCGGTCAGCAGCCGGACGCCCTGCGGGCCGTTCGCCGCGTCCCGCAGCTCCAGCTTGTTGCCGCCCTTCGACCCGAAGGAACGCTTGGTGACCGCGCCGCTCGCCTCGTCGATCGCGCCCGAATCCCCGTCGCCGCTCACGCCGCCGGCACCGTCACCCGCACCGCCTCCCGAGGGACGGTCCTGCCCGTTGTACAGCGAGCCCAGCACGTACGGACGGTCCAGCCGGCCCTGCTCGAACCCCACCAGGACCTCGTCCCCCACCTCCGGGATGAAGCCGTCCCCGCCCCCCGTGCCGCCCGTCTGCGCGGTGCGCGCCCAATCGCTCGCGTACTCCTGCGACAGCCACGGGAAACACACCTTCACCCGGCCCAGCCCCTCCGGGTCCTTGGTGTCCGTCACCGTCCCGCTGACCAGGCCCCCGGCACTCTCACCGCTCGGAACGCCGTCCCCGCCCGCGCCACCACCGGTGAGCCAGAACAGCGACCGCTCCTGCTGCCCCGAGACGGTCAGCCACGTCTCGTACCCGCGCAGCGGATCGAAGACATGCCGCGACGTCGTCACCGTGTACCGGCCCTCGAACGGCGCCCCGACCCCCGTCAGCGTCACCGCGCTCCCCGCCCGTACCTCCGGATTCCCGCGGATCACCGCCTCCAGCTCCGCGAACGACCCCGCGATCGTCGCCGCCAGCGCCTTCGCCACCTGATCCACCTGCGCCTGCGTCCCGTACGAGGCCCCCGCCACCACGAACTCCGCCGCCCCGAACGGCTCGCTCACCTGCCCCGCCGTCACCCCCAGGTCCAGCGTCGCCGCCGTGCCCGCCTCCGCCCGTGCCACCAGCGGCTGTTTGGTGCGCACGTCCCAGCCCCGCACCTCCACCGCCGACACCTGCTCGGCGGCCGAGATCCCCGCCCGGCAGCGCAGCAGGTTGTCCCCGGCCTCCAGCACCAGCGGACTGTGCCGCGCCCGCGCCGAGGGATCCGGCGCCCCGCCCGCCTCCGCGGGACGCACCACGTGCAGCATGCCGTCCGCCACGTACACCTGCGCCCCGGCATCGGCGGCCAGCGCGCGCAGGAACTCCCAGTCGGTGCAGTTGGGCTGCGCCACGTGCTCCAGTACCGGGCCGGCGACATCGACCGTCCCCGGCTTGAGACCGGCCCGCCGCGCGACCTGCGCGCAGATGTCGGCCAGCGTCATGTTCTGGTAGCTCGCCACCCGCCGCCCGCGCAGCAGCCGGTGCGACTCGTCCAGGCCGCGCACCACCGTGAACGTCCCCATGTCATCGATCTCGATCTCCAGCGCGGTGACACTCCCGGTCAGCAGCGGCCGCGCCGCCACCGAGCCGCCGTCCCCGGCCGAGGCCAGCAGCCGTACGGGCGTCCCCACCGTCAGCCCCGTCTGCTCCAGCAGCACCCGCGAGGGGTCACGGAAACGCAGCACGAACAGATCCGGCAACGTACGGCTGTCGTCCACGTACCCGTCGACCAGCGTGTTCGTGAGCGCCGCCGACAGCGGCGCGCCCCCGAACTCCACCACCAGTGCCTTCGCCACACCCTGACCCGCCATCGGCCCTCCTCACCGCCCCGCTTCGTCGCGCGCGGGCAGCAGCAGTTCCCGCCCGAGCGTCAGCCGCAGCGGATCGTCGATGCCGTTGGCCTCCGCGATCAGCCGCCAGGCCGCCGGATCCCCGTACTCCCGCCAGGCCAGCGCCTGGAGCGTGTCACCGGACAGCACCCGGTGCACGCGGCGCGGACGCAGCGATCCGGAGGTGGGGTTCTGCCCGGGCGTCTCGCCGCTGATCTCCTCGACCGTCACCTGGCAGGTCGCGCGGATCGGCACCCCGGAGGTGGTGAACAGGGTGTACTTCACCTGCACCTGGCCCACATACCCGGGAAAGCCCGTGAGCCCGCCCCAGTGGAAGACCACCCACGGCGGCGAGGCGCGCTGCGCCTGCCGCGTCTCACTGGTGGGCACGCAGCACGCGAACAACTGCTCCACGGCGGTCACCACGCTCGTGTCCTGAGTGGCGCTGGCGTCGAAGAACATCTCCACCGTGAGCTTGCTGGGCTGCGGCCCCTGGTACTCCGGCGGGCCCGCGCTCTTGGCGCCCTTGGCCGGGGTGCGTTTCCAGGCGGCGGCCTTGGTGAGACTGAGTTCCTTCGGATTGAACTGGAAATCGATCCGGCCGCACGGCGCGCCCGGGGTGAGACTGCCGCCGGGCGGCGGGGTGCGCAACTCCAGGTACGCGTGCTCCAGCTTGGGCCGCACGCCGCCGCCCGCCCCGCCGGTGTTCCCGGTCCCGGTGCCTGCCGCACTGAACGCGATGGGTGAACTCATGGCCCCGATCAGTCCCCCAGCACATAGCCGTGATGGGCGATCTCGATCGTCTCGATGGCGACCTTGGGCGACTCGGGGCTGAAGGAGGGGCCGGTCCAGCGCACCGGGACGACCTCCAGCAGGCCCCACTGGGCGACGGTGCGGCCGTCGGGACTGCGGGCCTCGATGTGCGCGGTCTTGCGGGTGAAGCCGGTGGTCATGCTCGCGAACCAGCGGGCGACCTTCTCCGTCTCCCGGGTGAGCGGGCGCGAGAGCTTGACGTTGGAGTACTTGAGACGGGTCGGCAGCTGCCACAGGTGGCCGTTGTTGCCGCCCTCCTCGCGCTGTTCGAGGACGACCTCGCAGCCCAGTCCGTCGCAGGTGTTGAACGAGCCCAGCTCGATCCCGTCGATGGTGACGACGAAACAGACACTGACCGCCGGATCCTCGTCGCTCGCGGCCATGGGCGGGACCTCTCTTTCTCATATGTCGCTTCGTCGGTTCGGTCGTTCGGACCTTCGGTGGCTCGGTCTTTCGGTACGTCAGTGCCGGGTGTTGATGAGATGGCCGGAGCGCTCCCGCTCCAGTCGCAGCTCGGCGCGCAGCAGGCGGCTCAGCGGGGCGAACAGGGCACGGACCAGCTCGTCGGTGACCTTGGGCGACGCATCGCCGCCGGCGCCGTCGTCCGGGGGCGCGGACGGCCCGGTGCCGGACGCGGTGGTGGTCTCGGGGGTGGGATCGGCTACGGGCTCGGGCTGCTCCGAGGTGTTGAAGCTGGGCGTGAACTCCGCCTCGGGCACGGGCGGTTCCGCGGTGTCGGCATCTCGCTGGACGGCCGGTCCCGGTGATGCGGGCGGAGGGGCCGGCACGGCGGAGGGGCCCGGGGACGGGGAGGACCGGAACACCACGGAACCGTCCGCCATCCGCTGCGCGATCCCGGCGGTGACCGCCACGGACCCGGCATCGGCCGGCACCGGCGGGGGAGTGGCCGGGGCGGGCGAGGACCGCTGCACGGCCGGCGCGGGGTTCGCCCTGCGGAGCGCGCTCTCGACGGTCGGCGTACGCTCCGCGTCCCCTCCCTCGTCCAACCACCGCACGGGTACGGAGGGCGGGGTGGGGGAGGGCTCGGCGGCGGGGTGTTCCCAGGACGGCAGGACGGTCACGGAGCGCTGGGCGACCAACGGCAGTACGGCGGGTGCGTGTTCCGGGGTGGCGTCGTCGTCGGCGTGCCGTTGCAGGGGCACGGGGGAGAAGGACGACGTGCCGCCGACCGAGCCGGGAGGACCGGCGGGCCCGGAGGAACCCCCGGAACCGATCGAGCCGAACGCGCCGGACGAACCGGACGAACGGGAGACGCTGAGTGATCCGGACGGCCCGGCACCGAGCCCTTCCAGCCCACCGGCGGCAGCCTCCCCCGACTGCGGCGCTTCCGCCCCGCCACCCTCCTCCCACCCGAGCCCCTGAACGGAGAGGGACGGCGCATCCCCGAGCAGGGGAGCGGTGGTCTCCCCTTCCCGCCCATCGGAGACCACCCCGGCATCGGGGTCGGATCCGGCACGGGAACCGATCTCGGAGCCGGGGGCGGTGCTCCGGGCGACCACATCCCGCTGGGCGGTGGGCGGCAGCGCGGTGAGCGGCTCACCCAGTCCGAGCCCGCCCCGCTCGACCGTGGGCGGCGACCCCGGATCCTGGGGCGCCACGGACGGATCGGGCTGGACCACGGCCAGCCGCCGCAGGACCGGCAGCGGCACCTCCCCCGCCGACGTCGACGTGTCGGCGAGCCGCTGGACGGGGACAGGCGGAGCACCCTCACCGGACTCGGCACTCACCACGGACCCGGCCGCACCACCAGGAGCAGAACCGAACCCCGGAGTCGCCATCGCCCCCGAGCTGTCCTCGCCCCCGCCCGCCCGGTCCGGAACGTGCGGAGCCCGGGGAGCGAACGTCTGCACGGACGGAGTGGCGAGAGCGTGTCCCACCCCGCCCGGGGCCGCCTCATCGACGTGATGCCCCAGCTCCCCGGTCACCGAGACGTTCTGCCAGGTGCTCAACGAGCCCCGGAATGCCGTGGGATCGGTCACCAGCGGCACGCCCGCGCCCGTCATCCGCTGCACGGGCGGCACCTCGCGCCACCCACCGCCGGAGGCGACTGCCGACGGTGCCCCCGCTTCCGGCACCCCGCCCAGCCCGCTCTTCTCCCGGCCCCGGCCCCACCCCAGCCACGACAACAGCCCCACGACGAGCCCGCCTCACTTCCCGCCCAGCCGGGCGACCTGCGCGACATACCTCAACCGGTCGGCATGCTCCAGATCGAGGATCTGATCCAGCGGCCAGTGGAAGTGATAGGCCAGGTACGCGACCTCCTCGTGGAGACGATCGGCCGCGTACGTCACGATTCCCCCAGGCGACCACCGCCGCCGCCGGCCAGATCCACGGCGAAGTTCTCCTGACAGGACGGGCACGTCACGGACGCCCGAGTGTGCCCCTCGGAGTTGATCCGCCGGTAGAAGTCCTGGAGGAACGCCAGATCCGAGGCGAACAGGTCCTCCACCACCCCCGGGTGGATGTCCTCGATGGACCCGAGCCGCGTGATCACCCGGGAGATGAGCACCACCGACAGATAGGCGGAGTTCTCCCGCACCCGGTCGTCCCGCAGCGGCACCAACTCGTCGCGGGCCGTCGCCAGCCGCATCACCCCGGACCGGTGCACGGTCCCGGACCCGTCCACGTACCCCCGGGGCAGCTCGAACGCGAACTCCGTCCGCAACAGGCCCTCGTCCCGCTCCCGCTCCCGCACCGCCGTGGGGGAGGACGTGCCACCCGACACGGCGGGAATGCCGCGCCGCATCACTCGACGTCCAGGCTCTCGTAGGTGATGGAGAGTTTCTCGGTCAGTACCGAGGTGTCCCCGGCCTTCAGGGCACTGATCTCCAGCGACTTCGGCCAGGCGTTGACCAGCTTGTACCGTTTGATCGGAATGCCCTCGTAGTCGTACACGATGATCGAGCCGTTGCGCCGGGCGCTGCTCATCTGCCCGAAGCGCGAGTCCTTCACCCACCGCTCGAAACTGTTGTCCTCCGTCAGACCCCGGGTGACGGTGACCTCCCCGGCCTTGGGGCGGCCGGGCAGCTTCTTGATGGCGTACTTGCCGTCGGCGGTGTTCTGCTTCAGCTCGATGACGTCCTGTTCCATCTTCAGACCACTCACCTCGGTGATCTGCCGGATCAGCACACTGTCGAACTCCAGGCCGAACGAATGCCCCACGGAACTGTCAAGATCAGGCAGCGGCATAACGGTCTCCTCCCCTCACATCACTCGTCCACGGCGCCGGAACCACCCGACAACTGCGCGAGCCGGAACACCACGAACTCGGCGGGTTTCACCGGGGCCACCCCGACCTCGCAGATGACCTGTCCGGCGTCGATGCTCTCCGGCGGATTGGTCTCGCGGTCACACTTCACGTAGAACGCGTCGTCCGGCGTCAGCCCGAACAGGGCGCCCTTGCGCCACTCGTTCGTCAAGAACGCCTGGATCGTGCGCCGCACCCGCGCCCACAGCGCGTCGTCGTTCGGCTCGAACACCACCCACTGGGTGCCCGCGAGAATCGACTCCTCCAGGTAGTTGAACAGCCGGCGCACATTCAGATAGCGCCAGGCCGGGTCACTGGAGAGCGTCCGCGCGCCCCACACCCGGATGCCCCGGCCGGCGAAGAACCGCACGCAGTTCACACCGACGGGGTTCAGCAGATCCTGCTCGCCCTTGGTGAGCTGCGTCTGCAGGGCCACGGCGCCCCGGATCACCTCGTTGGCGGGCGCCTTGTGCACCCCGCGCGAGTCGTCGTTGCGGGCCCACACCCCGGCGATGTGCCCGCTCGGCGGCACGAAGACGTTCCGTCCCTGCCCCAGGTCGAGCACCTTGATCCAGGGGTAGTACAGCGCGGCGTACTTGGAGTCGAATCCGGTGGTCTCCGTCCGCCACGTCTTGACCTGCTGCGGGCTCAGCCCCGGCAGCGCGTCGAGGATCGCGACCCGGTCGCCCATCGCCTCGCAGTGGGCGATGAGGCCCTGCTGAACGGCGACCACCGACTCCAGATCCAGTACGCCCCGCTGGTAGGCGCTCATGAGATCCGGAACGGCCACCATCGTGACCTCTTCGACGGCCTCCAGACCGCCGAAGCCGGTGCGGGTGTCGGGGTCGCCGACGAAGGAGTCGGCGGACAGTTCCCGCGGAGGATCCGCCGACGCGACCGGCAGCGTCACGGACTGCGCCTCGGGGCGTACGGCCACGGCCCCGCGCTGGGCGATCTCCAGCCGGATCAGCGCGGACCGGGCCTTGACCTGGGTGGCGACGTTGTCCTTGTTCCGCTTCGTGCTGACCCCGGGATAGGTCTCGGCGGCCTCGCCATCCTTCCTCACCACGAGCGTGAACAGGCCGTCATCGGCGTCCTCGCCCTCGGGATGCACGACCTCGACGCCGATCTCCCCGGTCACCCCCGGCAGGACCCGCACCGTGTAGGGCCCGAGCTCGGCCTGCGCCGGCTCGGCGCTCTCACCGCCCTGCCCGATGCGCACCACATACGCCACACCGCCACCGTTGGCGAAGTAGCCGTACACGGACGACGCGAGATAGGTGCCCTCAACGAAATCACCGAAGACGCTGACGAACTGACTCCAGTTGGAGACCAGCGTGGGCTCGTTGAACGGCCCCTTCTGGGCGAACCCGATAAAGGCGGCCACAGCCGTGCCGACCCCTTCGATCGGCCGGCTCCCTGACTCCACCTCTTCGACGTACACACCCGGGGACAGGTACGACGGCATGCCACTCTCCTCGGCCGGGGAGCACCGATTTTTCGCCGTCCGAGGGATCTTGCGGAACGTCCAAACGGCCGCCCAAGCGCGCACAGGAGGCTGCCCCATGGTGAAAGAAACGCGTCACCGTGCCGGTCTGTCGCTCCCCGCCGCCGAGCGGCACGGTGGAGGACATGGCGCGGACGGAGAGCGGGAAACAGCCCCTCCCGGAACAGCAGCACACCAGAACCCCAGCAGCCACATCCGCACCGCTTCCCGCCGCGGCCCTGCACCAACTGCAACGCAGCGCGGGGAACGCGGCGGTCGCGCGGCTGGTGGCGCAGCGCTACACGCCGCCCGTGAAGCCCTCGCCGGCGCAGGCGCCCGGACTGCGCCGGGTGAACGCGGACATCGGGGCGAAGCGGCAGAAACTCTCCGCGCACCCCGCGCCGGTTGCCGAGTCCCGCGCGGCCCAGGACGCGGCCGTCGCCCCGCCGGACGACAAACAGGCGCAGGCCAAGACCCAGCAGGCCGAGAAGATGAACGCCGCCGAGCCGGGCGACTTCGACAAGGCGGCCTTCATCACGGCGGTGAACCAGGCGGTCGAGGCACAGGCGCCCAAGAACCTCGACGAGGCGGACAACTTCTCCGACTCCGGCAACGCCGACCGGATCAAGGACGAGGTCGACGGCCAGGTCACGGACGGGGCCGAGTCCTCGGCGGAGGACATCGCGACCACGACAGGAGAGGCCCCGGACACCTCCAACACCACGGACAAAGAGGTCACCCCGCTCACCGCGGACCAGCCACCTGGTAACCCGGGTGCCCCGAGCGCCTCGGACGCGGTTCCCGCGCGTCAGCCCGAGGAGGTCACCGACTTCTCGGAGGGCCAACGCGACGCCGAGCAGCAGATGGCCGACGCCGACGTCACCGAGGAGCAGCTGGCCAGGGGCAACGAACCGGACTTCGACAACGCCCTGTCGGAGAAGAAACAGGGCGAGGAGGAGACCGCTGCGGCGCCCGGCCAGGCGAGAGCCGCGGAGAACGCCGAGATCCAGACTGCGAAGTCGGGCGCGGCGGCAGCGGGCGCCCAGGCCATGGCCGGCCTGACGGCCACCCGCCAGGAGACGGGCGCGCAGGTCGACTCGGGCAAGACCGAGACCAAGTCGGCGGACGAGAAGAAACGCGAACAGGTCACGGCCAAGCTCCAGAAGGTCTTCGACGACACGAAGACCGACGTGGAGAAGACGCTGGACGGCCTCGACGGCAAGGTCGACACCCAGTTCACGAACGGCGAGAAACGCGCCAGGGACGACTTCACCGCGGACCACGAACGCCGGATGAAGGCGTACAAGGACAAGCGCTACTCAGGCCTGCGGGGCAAGGCCCGCTGGGTGAAGGACAAGTTCGCGGGCCTCCCCGATGAGGCGAATGACCTCTACCAGGAGTCCAGGAAGCTCTACGTCAACCGGATGCAGGGCGTCATCTCCGACATCGCCGACACGATCGGCCGCGAACTGGGCCGCGCCAAGAGCCGCATCGAGCGCGGGCGCACGGAGCTCCAGGCGGAGGTGGAGAAGCTCCCGGCGGACCTGCGCCGGTTCGGCGAGGAAGCGGCGGCGGACTTCTCGGGCAAGTTCGACGACCTGGAGACGACGGTCGACGAGAAGTCCGAGCAGCTCGTCCAGGACCTCGCCCAGAAGTACACCGAGGCGCTGGACGCGATCGACGAGGAGATCAAGGAACTCCAGGAGGCGAACAAGGGCCTGTGGGACCGGATCAAGGACGCGGTGGTCGGCGTCATCCAGACGATCATCGAGCTGACCAACGCGCTGATGGGCATCTTGGCCAAGGCGGCCACTGCCGTCTCCAAGATCATCAAGGACCCGATCGGCTTCCTCGGCAACGTGGTCCGCTTCGTCGGAGACGGCCTGAACCTGTTCACCGCGAACATCGAGCAGCACCTCAAGACCGGCCTGGTCTCCTGGCTGCTCGGCACGGCCGTCAAGACCGGCCTGGAGATCCCGGCGAAGTTCGACGCGAAGGGCATCGTCCAGCTCCTGGCCTCCCTCCTCGGCCTCACCTGGGACACCATCCGCGCCAAGATCGTCCGCAAGGGCGTCCCGGACAAGGCCATGGCGACCGTCGAGAAGACGATCCCGGAAGCCCAGGCCCTGCAACGCGAGGGCCCCGCCGGCCTCACCAAGGAGATCACCGGCGAATCGGGTGACCTGAAGAAAACCATCCTGGACGACCTGAAGTCCTACCTGATCCCCACGGTCATCGTGGCCGGCATCGCCTGGATCGTCTCCCTCCTGACCCCCGCCTCGGCCTTCGTGCGCGCGGTCAAGGGAATCATCGACATCGTCACCTTCATCGTGACCCAGGCCGCCCAGATCACCGACTTCATGAACGCGATCCTCGACGCGGTCATCGCCATCGCCGACGGCGCGGCAGCGGGCGTCCCCAAACTCATCGAATCAGCCCTCTCGACGAGCATCCCGGTCCTCCTAGGCTTCCTGGCCGCCCTCCTGGGCATCGGGAGCCTGGCCAACAAGGTCCGCAACGTCTTCCAAAAGGTCTCCCGCCCGGTCGGCCGCGCCATCGACAAAATCATCGACCGAATTGCCCGGGCTGGTAAGAAACTTTGGAGGAAGATAAGAAATCAAAAGAACGGAGAGGGTAATGGTCGCGATAGTGTCACCGGGGGGCGGACAGAGGGAGAGAAGAAGCGGGATCTAAATGCTGGCCTCAATGCAACTGAGGGCCTTTTCAAAAAGGGCATGCATGAAAGTGAAGTGCGCCAGCATATTCCTGCAATAAAACAGCGCCATCGAATGACAGAACTGGCACTGACGGTTGATTGCGACTCAGAGGGTAGGCAATATTACATAATTGACGGAGCGGTCAATCCGCGCGACAGGAGAACTGGGCAAAATAATGGCCCGAAGCGAGGTGATCACGTTTTTGCTCTCGGGCTTTCCGGAACATTGCTCGAAATCCATCAGGTTGTTTCGGGTGAGGTGGGGCATGTGGATAAGACTCCCGTAGTCAATCTTGTCGTCTCTTTGGAGAGTGCCCATGCGACGGCGCGAGGTATACCTGAGATCGTAGTTCGAAAGGGCGGCGGCTACCAGGGGGCGGACGGTGACGAGCACTCGAGAGCCTACGGCGAGAGATCTAAAGGTGCGAGAGATGCGATGACATCGCTTGCTCTCGGCTTATCCCGATATTATGGAGCGGACTGGGGGGATGATCATGTGCTTAACGCCGAGCGTGTTGAGGTGGCTTCCCTGCATGCCAATTCAATGGTGAGAGAATGGTTGAGCCAAGTGGTGGACAGGGAATCAGTTCCCCTCATCCCTAAGGGCGAGATGCGCAGGTTCCGCGAGGGAGAGTCGGCACTGGAAGACATTGGAATATCCCTGGGTAGCGCCATAGAAAGGACTATGCTCAGAATTCCGCGAGGCGGGAAGTCCTCGCTCCCCTGAATGCGATGCTCATATTTGCAGGCGGAGAATTTCATCGTCTCCATATATTTCTGCTGCCACGTAGAGAAAATCGAGATAGGCTCTGTATGCCAGGATGTACATCTCCTTGGCGGCTTGCATGTGATTCTCGCGTGATGTTTCCCTGATTGCGATGGAATCAATTGCCCTATGTATGGCAATGCTATAGTCGCTCAGTTTGCTCGACGCTTCGGTGGCCATTTCTCTCACTGTCTCAGGCCGTTGCAGAAGCATGGCGCTGTCGGACTTTTTTAGCCCCTCGGATGATTCATCCCAGAGGCGTCTTGCATTAGCGAGAAGTTCGGAGATTTCTTCGCCAGTCTCATCATCGACTAGAGTGATTTCAATGTATGCTTTGCGGAGGTTGGTGAGGCAGCCTCTGTAGTTCTGCGCATATGAAATGAGATCGTCATGGTCTGGATAATCGACCAAGACTTCTTGTTCTGGCCCTTGTTGCAGTCCAGATCGGCGTCTATGAAGAATCTTGGCGAGCAAGGCGACTCCACCTGCTCCGATAGCCCCGAGCGTCGTGACCAGTCCTAGATCCATCCGGTGGGCCTTTCGTCGCTAGCACAGGGTTGGCACCGACGAAGTGCGGAACTTTGCCAGTCTGACCCGGGTATTGGAGTAGGTCAATGGCACGTCGTCCGTCTTATGGACTGATGTCGTTCTGACTTCCAAGCAGGTTCATGTAAGAGCCGAACTCCGAGGCCAGGGTCAGGCGGCCCAGCTTCTGGTATTCGCGTTGGGTGGCGCGGATCAGCAGGGGCATCGTGATCTCGGTGCCCGCTGTCGCGGCCAGGTAGGCCGCCGTGATGGCGATCGAGCGGATGTTGCCGCCGGCCAGTTCGAAGGACTCGGCGCAGAAGTCCAGGTCCAGGTCGGGGGAGAGCGGGACGTGGGTGCCCAGGGACTTGGTCCACAGGCGTCTGCGATCCTCGGCGTCCGGCAACGGGAAGTCGATGACCAGGTCCAGGCGCCGGGTGAACGCGTCGTCCAGGTTGGCCCGGAGGTTGGTCGACAGGATGGCCAGGCCGTCGAAGGATTCCATGCGTTGCAGCAGGTAGGCGCTCTCCACATTCGCGTAGCGGTCGTGGGCGTCCTTGACCTCCGAGCGTTTGCCGAAGATGGCATCCGCCTCGTCGAAGAGCAGGACGCCGTTGATTCCGGCCGCTTCCGTGAAGATGCGTTCCAGGTTCTTCTCCGTCTCGCCGACGTACTTGTCGATCACCGTGGCGAGATCCACCGTGTAGAGGTCCAGGCCGAGATCGGCCGCGATGACCTCCGCGGACATCGTCTTGCCCGTCCCCGAGTCGCCCGCGAACAGCGCCGACACCCCGCGGCCCCGGCCACCGCCCGGGCGCATGGACCAGGTGCCCAGGACCTGGTCGCGGTGCCGGGCGCGGGCCGCCAGTTCGTGGAGCTGGGTCAGGGCGTCCGCCGGCAGCACCAGGTCATCCCAGGTGACGGACGGTTCGATGCGCCGGGCCAGGCGATCGAGCCCGGCCGCATTCTGGGCCCGGGCACCCGCGCTGATGTGCTCCGGTCGCAGTACGCCGTCCGTCAGGAGCGCCGACTGCGCCGCGGTGCGGGCCGCGCCCGCCAGTTGGGACGGGGTGAGGAGGAACGGGGACAGCAGGTCCGTCAGGTTCAGGTCCGCCGGGACCGGGCGTCCGTGCGCCGCCGTCCAGATGTCGGCGCGCTGGGACGGTTCGACCCGGGGGGCGGCGAGGTGCAGCGGCTGGTCGCTCGACCAGTCCGCGTCCCACGGGATCGATCCCGTCAGGATCAGGGGCGGCCCGCTCTGCGTGAGCAACCGCAGCGTGGGGACGTGGTGCGGGAGCAAGGCCTCCAGGGGTGAGCAGATCAGGCCCGCGTCCGTCAGCCGTGCCTCGCGGATCAGGGTGCGGACGGCCTGGGACGGTGCCGGGTCCTCAGCCAGCCGGTGCAGGTTCACCGTCAGGGTGGACTTGCCCGCGTTCCGCAGCGCCTGTGTGGCCATGGAGTGGGCGGCCCCGCCCAGGGGCGACTTCAGGTGGACCAGGCGCACGCCCCGGGTCAGGGCCGTTGTCAGCGCGTCCGCCGCGTCGCCGGGAAAGGGCGCGTCCTCCCGCGTCAGCAGGTGCGCGATGCGCGGGTCCGGGGTGTCGCTCCCCAGCAGGTGGGACGTCACGCGGTCCGGGACCCGCAGCGCCCGGGTCAGAAACGGGCGGTCCGTGTCCTCCGTCAGCAGCAGGCCGCCGTCTATCAAGGGGGACCCGGACGCGAAATGGTCCCGTGCCGTCGCGTCCGCCGGTGAGACACCGCACAGGCCCAGTGCCAGGCCGATCGACGGGCGGCGGCGCGTCACGTCGTCGTTCAGATAGCCGTAGAACGCCTCGAAGCGGTCGTCCAGGTCGGGCAGGAGCGCGATCAGCAGGATGTCCACGTCCCGGCGGGACAAACCGAACGTCGCCCGCAGCGCGTTCAGTCGGGAGGGTTCGGCGGGCTCGTCGTCCTCGTCGATGTCGCCGGGAGCGGATCCGCCCGCCGGGCGGCCCTCGTCCAGCAGCCACTGGATCCGTTCCTCACTCAGGTACAGGCCCCGGAAGGCATCGTCCGGGTCCGGGTCGGTCCGCCTGCGCTCCGCCACCGCCGCCCGGATGCGCTGCTCCACCCGGCGGGCCCGGTGCAGCAGATGCCCGGCCGTCATGCCCCGCCGCCGGCTTCCGCCGTGTTCGTCATGCCCACGCTGACCCCGCCGTCCGTGACCGGCGGGCCCGCCGGGTACACCGGGGACTCGGTCACCGGCACGCTGATCACCAGGTCCAGGGACGGCTTCAACTCGCCCCCCAGCGCGCTCCACACATCCGCGAACGACCGGTCCTCCGGCGGCGGCAGCGCGATCGTCATCGGAATCGCGATACCCAACTCCGCCAGCGCGCCCGTCAGATGGACGGCCGGCAGCGCGTCCTGGCGCAGCAGCGAGATGAGCAGCGAGGACAGCAGCCGGTGCTCGTCCTCCGGGCGCTTGGTCCAGGCGGTGATCAGGTACGAGAGCTTGAAGTAGCGCGGCGGCCGGCGCCGGGCCACGACAACACCCGCCTCGTTGTACTCGTTGTGCAGCCCGCGTTCCCGCCGCCGCATGTCCTCGCGGATGTCGTACAGGTACAGGTTCACCGTCGGGGCGTTGACCCTCGCCGCCCACTCGCGCGTCGGCGCCTCGAAGACGATCGCGATCTGCGCACCCGCGATCACATCCGTCCGCAGCATGCCGCGCAGGGCCTCGTCCACCTCATGGATCATCGTGTGCTCCGCCCGTCCGCCGTCAGCTGCGCCCGATGAAGTCCGGCGGACGCAGCGTCCGCTGCACCACCAGGAAGTCCTCTTCGAAGGGTTCGAACTCCGCCGTTTCCGCCCGCAGGACGCGCGCGCCCAACTGGTCCTTGCGCAGCACCAGCACCTGCGTCTCGAACGTTCCGTCGGCCGCAGCCCGGACGGGTGCCTGTGCCGCCGTGATGCCGGGCTCCCAGCTCAGCGCCACGTCCGTGCCGGGCGGAAAGTTCTCGCCGCGCACGATCGCCACCGAGCCGGGGGTGCCGACCTCGGGGGTGACGGTCAGTTCCGGCTGGACGATGTCGATCCGCGCGGTCGTCGCGTTGTCGGCGCCGGCCGGGTCGGCGGTCGTCCCGCTGACGGTGGCGCGCAGTTCGCCGCTGAGCGGCAGGCCGTACGTCGCCGTCTGGGTCACCGTCATGCGTTCGCCCGGTGCCACCGTGCAGGGGGCGGCCACCGTGCAGGCGGACTGGATCTCCACCGTGCGGTCGGCGGGGTCCGGGCGGCGCGGCCAGGCCGTCGCCAGGACCAGGCCCTCGGCCGTGTCGGGGCCGGCGTTGGTGAGGGTGAACTCGGTGGTGACCGGCAGGCCGGTGGACCCCGGTACGGGGTCCACCGCCGCCGTCACCGCGACATCGGCCGAGGGCGGCGGGGGCGGTGCCGGCGGGTCGGGCAGGACCGGCAGGACCGTGAACGTCGCCGTACCGGTGCCGGTGTTGCCCGCCGAGTCGGTGGCGGTGCACACCACCTCCGTGGTGCCGACCGGGAACACCGCCCCGGACGGCGGCTCGCACTCCACCGGCAGTGCGCCGTCCACCGCGTCCTCCGCCGTGGCGGTGTACTCGATCCGGACCCCGTCCTCCTCGGTGGCCCGCACCGTGCGGTCGTCGATGGTCACGACGGGCGCGCCGAGGTCGTTGACCGTGATGGTGATGGTCTGGCGGTAGTCCGGGTCGGTCTCCTCGTCGTCCTCGGGGGCCGCCGGGGGCGGGGCGTCCGGGTCGAGGAGTTCCGGTGGAATGCCGTTCGGCGCCCGGCCGTTGAGCAGGAACTGGACGACGCAGGTCAGCGTGGCGCCCTGCGGGGCTCCCCCGGCGACGGTGATGGTCTCGGCGAACGCCGCGGATGCGCCGCTCGTCACCGTACGGGCCTCGGGTGTCAGGACCACGGTCAGCGCCGGGTCGCAGACGAGCGACTGATGGGTGACGGTGGTGGAGAGGTTGGTGAGCCCCTGCACGATGGCCTCACTCACCCGGTTCGCGTCGATGCCCTCGATGAGCTGCCCGTCCGTCGCCGCCACGAGGGCGTCGGCCTGGCCCGGCGGGTGCGGCGGGTCGGTTCCCCAATCGGGGTGGGTGCCGTCGCCGTTGAGCCCGTCGCCGTCGGGTGTGTCGATGTCCACGGCCACGGTGCGCGCGCCGATGTTCCGCAGGAGGGTGATCACATCGCTGAGGTGGTGGCCCATGCTCGGGTCGTGGCTGGACGCGTCGCCGATCAGGACGACGATGGGGCTCGCGCCGTCCCGGAATTCGGTGGCCCCGCCCGCGCCCGTGCCGATCTGCCACAGGGCGTTGATCCAGTCCTCGGCCGGTCCGCCGCTCCACCCTCCCCGGTCGGCCTCGATGTCGTCGACACCGTCCTGGACGGCCGTCAGGTCGTACGTCAGCGGAGTGTGCACCTCGAAGGTCCGGCTGCCGTCCGTCTCATCGTTGTCGTCGCCGAAGCTGATCACCGCGAACCGGGAATCGGGCTGTTCCTGCCGTACCCGGTCGGTGACCACCGTCAGGGTCTCGCGCAGCCGGTCGATGGTCGGCTGCATGCTCCCCGTGCCGTCGACCAGCAGCACCACATCGGGCCGCGGGGGCACCACCGGGGTGCGGATCTCCTTGTCCGCCTCGATCGTCTCGCCGGGGTCGGCCTCGCGCGTCACGCCGCCCGGGGCCGTGCCCGGGCCGGGGTCCACCGCGGCGGCGTACGCCGCGCCGCCCGCCGCCGAGCCGGAGATCGATGCCGCCAGCAGGATCAGGACCGTACTCAGTGCCACCCGCCACCGGCCGTCGCCGCCCCCCGGCCGCCCCGCCGCCCACTGCCCCAGTGCCAGCCCCCGCACGGTCCACCTCACTCGAGATCGCTTGGGTCCCCACCGTCTCCCGCGCGCGTGGGCGGCGCAGCGAGAGCGGAGCCAGCCTTTCGGGAAGGGGCTCCTTCCCGAAAGGCCGTTTGCGCCTCCGGTCTCAGATCAGGCCCTGGCGCAGCGCGTACGCCACCGCGTGGGAGCGGTTGCGCAGATTGAGCCGGGTCATGACCGCGTGCAGCACGTTCTTGATCGTCCGTTCGGAATAGGCCAGGCGTACGGCGATGTCGGCCGTGTCGAACCCTTCCGCGACCAGCCGCAGGACCTCGATCTCGCGCGCCGCGAGTCCGGTGAAGTTCAGTCCGCGCGGGGCGAGGAGCTGGCCCTGTACGCGGCCGACCTGCGTCAGCAGGCCGCCCAGCAGATCCGGTGGCACGTACCCCTCGCCCTTGGCCACCGCGCCGATCACCGCGACCAGCCGTTCGGGGGTGGCCTCCGTGCGCCGTACCACCCCCACGAAGCCGCACTCGGCGGCGCTCACCAGTTGCTGTTCGTCGATCTGGGTGACCACCAGCACCCCGCGCGGGGTGCCGGTCCGTTGTGCCTGTCGCAGGATCCGCAGGGCGCCGTCGTCGATGAGGTCGACCACGACGACCACCACCTGCGCGGTGTCGCAGGATCCGTCCCGGTCGACGATGCGTACCTCCGGCCGGGTCCTGAGGTGGCTGGCGATGCCGGCCTGTGAGATCGGATCCTGGGCCCGCAGGTCCACGGTGATGCGGTCCGTGACTGTTTGTTGCACGTCGCGTCGTCCTCCCCCTGTTGAATTAAGTCATGTCATGATCGCGTCATATGCCAATCGGGAGATTGCCCCACCCACCCCCATAAGAGGTGCTTCCGGGCCAGGAGGGGTAATCCCCGGCGCAGTCACGATGGCTGGGAGAGAACCACATCTTGCCCAAAAGTGTTCCTGTACGGCCGCTCCCCGAGCGTTCACCGCCCCCTACCGTGCCCGTTATGACCGTGTCAGCGAGCTTGGACGAGTCGCCCCTCTCCGTGTCACCCGGAGACGAGGCCGGCCTCCCCGTACGGGTGCTGAACTCCGGCACCATCGTCGAAGAGGTCCGATTCGAGGTGGTCGGGCCGTGTGCCGCCTGGACCACGGTCGAACCGGAAACCCTCTCCCTGTACCCGGGATCCACGGGCACCGCCGTGCTCCGTCTGCGCCCGCCCCGCGAACCCGGCATCACCCCCGGAACCGTCCCGCTCGGCCTGCGGGTCACCCACACCAGCGACGACGGTCACCCCCAGGTGCCCGAACGCACCGTCACCGTCGAGCCGTACGCCGAGGTCACGGCCGAACTGCTGCCGCGCGGTTCGCAGGGCAGGCTGCGCGGCCGGCACCGGATCGCCGTCGACAACCGGGGCAACACCCCCAGCACCCTCGACCTCACCACCCAGCAGTCCACCGACCGGGTGCGCCCCGTCTTCGAGCCCGCGACCCTGCGGATCCCGCCGGGCCAGGCGCAGTTCGCCACGCTGAAGGTCAAGCCCGCCAAGCGCGTGTGGCGCGGCGCCGCCGTCACCCACCCCTTCCATGCGGTCGTCAGCACCGCCCCGGCCGCAGCCGAGGAGGCAGGGAGCACGGACCCGCCACCCACCGGCGCCGAACCCGTCGTCCTGGACGGGGTGTACGAGCAGCAGGCCATCATCCCGCAGTGGCTGCCCCGCGCCCTGATCGCCGCGGTGCTCATCGGCGCGCTGCTCACCGGGCTGTGGTTCACCGTGCTGCGGCCCACCGTGCAGTCCGCCGCGCGGGACGCGGTGCCCGACGCCGTCCAGGACGCCGTGGAGGAGATCGACGCGTCCCGCGACGGCGGACTGACCCAGGGTCAGGACGGCGGGCCCGACGCGGGGGCGGGCGGCGCGGGCGGCGGCGGTGACCCGGCCGGTCAGGGCGCCGGAGGCGCGGACGGCGGCGCCGACGGAGCGGGCGGGGGCAGCGGCTCACCAGCCGCCGGCGAGCCGGGCGGCCCCGGCCTGCCCACCAGCGCCCGCGTGGAGGTACGGGACGGCCCGGGCGGCGGCGCCACCACCCGCAGCGCGTACGAGGTGCCGTCCGGCATGACGTTCCAGCTGACCGACATCGTGGTGCAGAACCCGCAGGGCGACGCCGGCGACCTGACCATCTCCAGTCAGGGCGCGCCGCTGCTCACCCTGGCCCTGGAGAACTTCCGCGACACCGACTACCACTTCGTCACCCCGATCGCGGTGCCGGCGGGCGAGGAGATCACCATCACGCTCAACTGCCGCGAGGTGGGGCGGCCGGTGGCCAGCAGCGCGCCCTCGGAGTGCTCCGAGGCGCTGTTCCTGTCGGGCACGCTCACCGCGCCGCCGGAGGGCTGAGGCGACGAGGGGCGGCCGGGGCGCGCCGACCGGGGACGAGATCACCGGGGCGCGCCGGGCCGAACGAGCTGAGGCGTACGCGCCGGGCCGAGGTGACCTCACCCGGCCCGGGCCGCGATCCAGCCCGACTCAGCCCGATCCAGCCGGATCCAGCCCGTTCGGGAGGCTACGGGGCGTCCCCGGTCGCCTCCTCCTCTTCCTCCTCCTCGGCCTCCCGCTGGACGAAGGCACCCTGGACGTCCGCCGGTTCCTCGTCCTCGCCCTCGTCCTCCTCCGTCCGCTGCACGGCCGCGGACGTCGCCGGGGCCGGCGCGGACACCGGTGCGGCGGCCTCCGCCCCGGCGGGGGAGGAGGGCACCGGTTCCGCCATCGCCCGCTCGGCGTTGGCCACCGCCTCCCGCTCGTACCGGTCCGAGGGATCGCTCACCCGGATCCCGCCGGGCGCCTCCGTACCCTCCACCGGGCCGCTGCGCTGCTGGATCACATGGGTCAGCTCGTGCGCCAGCATGGTGCGGCCCTCGTCCGAACCGGGGGCGTAGGCGTCGCGCTGGAACACCACGTCGTTGCCGACCGTGTACGCGTGCGCGCCCACCTCCTTCGCCGAGTCGTGCGCCCGGGAGTCGGTGTGCACCCGGACGTCGGAGAAGTCGGCACCCAGCCGCGCCTCCATGTCCGAGCGGGTGTCCGTGTCCAGCGCCTGGCCACCGCCCGAACCCACCACGTCGTGCACCGAGGACCGGCCGCCGCCCGTGAGGCCGCTCTCCTCCTCGCCCGAGCGGTCCGCGTCCCGCTGCAGCATCGCCCCCACCGCCTGGTTGCCCACGGCGCGCTGCAGGGCGCCCACACCACCCGTCCCGACCACGTCCGGGCGCCCGGCGACCGCCGCCCCGTACAGCTTCGGCAGCGCCTCCTGGTGCCACGGCGTCTCCCGCCGGGCCTCCGCCGCCCCGTCGTCGAACTCGTTCCCCTGCTCATGCGCGCGCATTGCCGGCTCCTCGGCCCTCGTCAGCCCTCGTCGGCTCTCGTCGTCCTCTCCAGCGTCGGCGCCCCGGCCGCCGCCGTCCAGGGACACCGCACCCCGGCCCGCACGGGGCGAGGGCACGGTCCGCTGCACGAACGGGCAAGCCCCGCAGCCCGCGCCCGCCCGCCGCGCTACCAGGGAACGCCCGCCGTCCACCCCGCCACATCGACCTGATCCAGCCGCTCCGGCCGCCAGCGCGGACGCTGATCCTTGTCGACCAGCAGCGCCCGCACCCCCTCCGCGAAGTCCGCGCCGCGCGCCACCCGGCACGCCAGCAGCAACTCCCGCTCCAGACACACCGCCAGGTCCTCGCTCGCCGCGCCCCGCTCCAGCAGCTCGCAGGTCAGCCACAGACTGGTGGGGGAGAACCCGGCCAGCTCCCGCCGGGTCTCCCGCGCCCACGCACCGGGCTCGGCGGCCAGCCGCTCCAGAATCCGTCGCGGGTCGGCGTCCGCGAAGCACCGCCCGATCAGCTCGCGCTGCTCCGCCCACTGCGTTCCGGCCGGCGGCGCCGGCCGGGCGAACCGCTCCACCGTCGCCACCACACCCTCGGCCGGCGTGCGCAACGCCCCCTCCAATTCCGGGAGTTCCTCCCGCGGGACGAAGTGGGTGGCCAGGCCGCACTCCAACGCCCGCGCGGCGTCCAGCCGGGCCCCGGTCAGCCCCAGATACCGGCCCAGCGGCAGCCCCAGCCCGGGCAGGAACCAGCTCGCCCCGACATCGGGGAAGAACCCGATCCTGGTCTCCGGCATCGCGAACACCGCCCGCTCGGTCACCACCCGCACCGAACCGTGCACCGAGATCCCCAGCCCGCCGCCCATCACCAGGCCGTCGATCAGCGACACGTACGGCTTGGGGAACCGCGCGATGAGGCCGTTGAGCGCGTACTCGGCGGCGTAGAAGGCGTCCGCCACCTCCGGCGTCCCCGCCAGCACCGCCTCGCGCGCCGCCCGCACATCACCACCCACGCAGAACGCCCGGGGCGAGGCGCTGCGCAGCAGCACCCCGCCGACCTCCGGATCGTCCTCCCAGCGCGCCAGCGCCCCCGCCATCGCCGCCACCATCTCCGCCGTCAGCGCGTTCAGCGCGGCCGGCCGGTTCAGTGTCAGCCGCCCCAGACCGCCGGAGACTTCCTGTTCCACCAACTGATCCATGGGCGCACACCCTACGGCGGCGCCCCGCTGCCTCCTACCCGTTCCGCCCGGCCAGTTCCGCGTCCACCCCGGCCAGGGCGGCCACCAGCAGTTCCGCGCCCTCGCGCGCCTCCTCCCCGGTCAGGCTCAGCGGCGGCGCGATCCGCAGGACACTCCCGCCGGGCCCGCCGCCCTTGCCGATCAGCAGCCCCGCCTCCCGGGCCCGCTCCAGGACCAGGGCCGCCACCGCCGGATCCGGCTCACCGGTCCCCGGCCGCACCACCTCGACGGCGATCATCAGACCGCGCCCGCGTACCTCCCGTACCAGCGCGAGGTGTTCCGCGCCCGCCACCAGGCGTTCGCGGAGTTCCGCCCCCACCCGGCGGGCGTTCGACTGGAGGTCGTGTTCCAGCAGATACCCCAGGTTCGCCAGCCCGGCCGCCATCGTCACCGGGCTGCCGCCGAACGTCGAGATGGAGTTCGCGTCCAGCGCGTCCATGATCTCCGCGCGCCCCACCACGCCCCCGATCGACATCCCGTTGCCGATGCCCTTCGCGAACGTCAGCAGGTCGGGCGGCCCGGCCGCCGCGTGCGCCTGCCAGCCCCAGAAGTGGTCACCGGTACGGCCCCACCCCGTCTGCACCTCGTCGCTGATCCACACGATCCCCTCCCGCGCCAGCACCTCACGGAAGGCCGCGAACAGCCCGTCGGGCCCGGAGGTGAAACCGCCCACCCCCTGCACGGGTTCGGCGATCAGCGCCGCCACCCCGGCCGGGCGGGTGTGCGCCAGCATGTCCTCCAGGTCGGCCACCGCCGCCGCGATGAACTCCTCGTCCGGCAAGGCGGCGTACGGGCCACGCGTGCGCACACCGCCGTGCACGTACAGGGTCTGCAGCGGCGAGAGGGTGGTCGGCGACCAGGCCGCGTTACCGGTGATCCCCACCGTGGAGAAGGACCGCCCGTGGTAGCTGTTGCGCATCGCCAGCACCTGGTTGGCGCCCCCGCGGTACGCCGAGGCCAGCAGCAGCGCCGCGTCGTTCGCCTCGGTGCCCGACGTCGTGAAGAACACCCGGGCGTCCTCGATCCCCGACAGATCCGCGATCCGCTCCGCCAGTTCCACCATCGGACGGCTCAGATACAGCGTCGAGGAGTGCACCAGGCGCTGCGCCTGCTCCCCGACCGCCTTGGCCACCTCCGGCAGCGCGTGCGCCGTCATCGTCGTCAGGATGCCGCCGAAGAAGTCCAGGTAGCGGTTGCCGTCCGCGTCCCACACATGCCGGCCCGCGCCGTGCGTGAGCTCCAGCGGCCGCTCGTAGTAGAGCGTGAGCCACCGCGGCAGGACGGCCCGGTGCCGCTCGTGCAGGGAGCCGGTCCGCGCGCTCATGGCCGCACCAGCCCCTCGTACGCGTCCGGCCGCCGGTCCCGGTAGAACGCCCACTGCCGCCGCACCTCCCCGATCGCCGCGAAGTCCAGATCCCGCACCAGCAGTTCCTCCTCCTGGTCGCTCGCCACCTCGCCCACGAACCGCCCGCGCGGATCCACGAAGTAGCTGGTGCCGTAGAAGTCGTTGTCGCCGTACTCCTCCGTACCCACCCGGTTGATCGCCGCCACGAAGTAGCCGTTGGCCACGGCCGCCGCCGGCTGCTCCAGCTGCCACAGATGCGCCGACAGACCCCGCGAGGTGGCCGACGGGTTGAACACCAGCTGGGCCCCGGCCAGCCCCAGCGCCCGCCAGCCCTCGGGGAAGTGCCGGTCGTAGCAGATGGAGACACCGATCCGGCCCGCCGCCGTGTCGAAGACCGGCCATCCCAGATTCCCGGGGCGGAAGTAGAACTTCTCCCAGAAGCCCGGCAGCTGCGGGATGTGGTGCTTGCGGTACCTGCCGAGGACCGTGCCGTCGGCGTCGATCACCGCCGCCGTGTTGTAGTAGTGCCCGGCGTCCTCCACCTCGAAGAGCGGCGCCACGATCACCAGGCCCGTCTCGCGGGCCAGCGACCGCAGCCGTTCGACGGTCGGCCCCTGCGGCACCGGTTCGGCCCACCGGTAGTGCTCGGCCTCCTGCACCTGACAGAAGTACGGGGCGTTGAACACCTCCTGGAACCCGATCACCCGCGCCCCGGACCGGGCCGCCTGCCTCGCGTACTCCTCATGCTTGGTGATCATCGATTCGGTGTCGCCGGTCCAGGTGGCCTGCACCAACGCGGCGCGTACGACATCAGCATCAGCCATCAGCTGCTCCTGTGGATGGGGCGATGGACACGCGGAGCGGATCCGTTGCGACGGTAGGATCCGTCACGCACCGTGGCAAGGGCATCAGCGTTACGTCGCCGAATCCACCGCGATTGCCACCCCACCGCGATTCCCGCCCCGCCGGGAGCGGGCCGTGGCGTTCAGGGGGGTCGAGGACGTCACACCCCGCCGGTAGAGTCCCCGCCCATGACCGAAGACGCCCGTACCCTCGCGATCGCGATCGCCGTGACCGCCCTCGCCGCTCTCGCCCTGGGCTGGTTCGCCCGCAGCCGGCTCAGCACGCTCGCCCACCGCCGCCGCCAGGAGTTCTTCGGCCTGCCGGACAACTCCGAGTGCATGCTGGTGGTCAGCCGCGACACCGGCACGGACGGCGCCGTGGCCCGCAACGATGTGATGGCCCTGCTGGAACTCTCCGCCGTCATACGCAACTGCGGGGCCCGCGCCCAGCTGATATCCGGGGAGACCGCCCGGCAGGGCTTCGGCGAGCGCACCGAGTTCTGCCTCGGCTCGCCGGTGGCCAATCGCCGCTCCGCCGCGCACCTCCACAGCCTGCTGCCGGGGGTCTCCGTCAACACGGACGCCGACCCTGGACCCGACCGGGGGGCGTTCGTCATCGGCAGCGAGCGCTTCCGGCTGGAGAACGGCTCCGTCGAACACGTCCTGCTCGCCCGCCTCACCGCCGGGCAGGAGGGCCGCCCCGTCTTCCTCGCCTGCGGCCAGCGCTCCATCACCCACCAGGCCGCCGCCCGCTACCTCGCCCGCCACAACGCCCGCCTCAGCCGCAAATACGGCTCGGGCGGCACCTTCGTCCTGCTGCTGAAGGTGGTCAACTCCCAGGCGTACGGTCCCGATGTCGTCGAACTGGTCAAGGACGTCACCCGCGTGGCGACCGTGCCCCAGCCCAAGCTCACCAGGAGTAAGGACCTCTGACCGCGCGTGACATAGTGACGTAGCCTGGACGTCGGCGGAAAGGATGATGAGGATGGGCGACGCCCGGCCGGTATACCAGCGCATCGCGGACGATCTGCGGCAGCAGATCGACGAGGGCACGCTTGCGGTGGGCGCGCGAATCCCCTCCCGCGCCGAGCTCAAACGCACCTACACCGCCAGCGACCAGACGGTGGACCGCGCCGTACGGGTGCTGAAGGCCGCCGGATACGCCACCGGCCAGTTCGGGCGCGGCGTCTTCGTCAGCGACCGCGAACCGCTCGGCGTTCTCCTCCGCTCCACCGGGGCCGTCGACAGCCCGCTCGCCGCCCGCATCCAGATCCTGTCCGGCGGTCGCGAGCACGCCCATGGCCACGGTCACGGCCCGGGGGAGGGGCACCAGGAGGGCCCGGCCGGCGAACAGCCCGACCTGATGTGGGAGGCCACCTCCACGGCCGTCGCCGCACCGCCGGAGATCGCCGCCCGCCTCGGCGTCGGCGTCGGCGAACCGCTGATGTGCACCCAGTACGAGTACCTGGCGGACCGCCGCCCCCTGCAACTCGCCACCAGCTGGGAGCCGCTGGCCCTCACCAAGGGCACCGACGTCCTGCACCCGGAACGCGGCCCCTATGCCCGGCGCGGTGTCCGCGGCCGGTTCGCGGCGATCGGCATCCGGATCGTCCGCGCCACCGAGACCGTCGCCTCCCGGCCCGCCACCGGGGCCGAGGCCGACGCGCTGGGCTGTTCGCCCGGCCAGTGCCTCACCGCCGTCCAGCGCACCCACTACGACGAACACGACCGCGCCGTGGAGACCTCCGACACCGTCCTGCGGGGCGATCGCTGGCGCCTGGAGTACGCCATCGGCTTCGGCGGCTGACTCCCGGCGGCTGAGCCTCGGCGGCCGAGAAAGCCGCCGGCGCGCGCACCGGCTCAGAACCCGGCGCTCTCCGCGTACACCTGGGACAGCTCGGGCACTCCGGTGTCCGCCCAGTCGTGACCGGCCGTCAGTACATCCACCCGCCGCCCCGAACCCATCGCCACCACCGGCCCGCCGTGCGCCCCCGGCACCCACCGGGCCCCCAGCACCGTACGGACCAGCACCGTGCCCAGGTACAGGCCCGCGTCCGTGCCCAGACCGGCCAGCTCCTCCGGGTCGTCCCGCCACCGGGGCAGCAACTGGTCCAGCGCCTCCAGCGATTCCGGCGTGTCCCCGAGCACCACCCCGGCGGCCAGCGCCCTGGCCCGCAGCAGCTCGCATTCGGACAGCAGTTGCGCCACGCCCTCGGGGTCGGCCCAGGCGCCCTGCGCGCCGTCCCCCGCCCGCTGACCCGGAGGGGCCCCCAGCCGCGGTTCGGCCCGCTTGCGCCAGTTGTCCAGGAAAGGGATGTTCATGCGTTTCAGCGTCCCACCCCGGGCCCGCGGGGCACTACAGGGCCACACCCGTCTTCTTGTTCGTGGCGGAATTTCGCCCCCGGGCGCCCTACACCTCCAGGTCGACCACGACCGGCGCGTGGTCGGAGGCGCCCTTGCCTTTGCGCTCCTCGCGGTCCACGTACGCGTCCTTGACCCCGCCCGCGAACGCCGCGTTGCCCAGCACCAGATCGATGCGCATGCCCCGGTTCTTCGGGAAGCCCAGCTGCCGGTAGTCCCAGTACGTGAACGGGTGGTCGTACTTCAGCGGGCGCGGCCGCACATCGCTCAGCCCCGTGCCGCGCAGCGAGGCCAGTGCCTCCCGCTCCGCCGCCGTCACATGCGTGGCCCCCTCGAACGCCGAGATGTCCCACACGTCCTCGTCCGCCGGCGCGATGTTGAAGTCGCCGAGCACCGCGAACGGCCGCCCCGCCGCCGCGTCCGCGCGCACCGCCTCGCGCAGCGCCGCCAGCCAGCGCAGCTTGTAGTCGTAGTGCGGATGCCCGACCTCGCGCCCGTTGGGCACGTACACCGACCACACCCGCACCCCGTCACAGCTGGCGGCGACCGCGCGCGGCTCGTTGAGCCCGTCGTAGTCGGGGCCGCCCGGCAGCCCGGTCACCGGCTCGGAGATCCCGATCCGGGAGACCACCGCGACCCCGTTCCAGCGGCCGTCCGCGTGCACGGCCGCCTCGTACCCCAGCGCCCGCAGCTGCTCGGTGGGGAACGCCTCGGCGGCGCACTTCAGCTCCTGGAGGCACAGCACGTCGGTGCCGCTGCTCTCCAGCCAGGCGAGCAGCCTCGGCAGGCGCGCCGTGATCGAGTTGATGTTCCAGGTGGCGATGCGCATCGGCTCGGGATCTCTCAGACTCTTAGACGGTGGTGGAATCGCCGGGGGTCATCCGGGTGTAGGCGGTGCCGCCGATGCCCGGACCCTGCGGCCCCAGATTGCGGCCGTAGACGCCCAGGCCGGTGTCGCTCAGCAGCCCGTCATGGATCGCCAGCGCCCGCTGGGCGCCGACCTCGCGGGCGTAGTCCACGATCTCCGAGAACTTGTTCCACGGAGCGTGGACGGGCAGCAGCAGTGTGTGCACGGGACGGTCCGGCACGGTGAGCGCGTCGCCGGGGTGGAAGACCTCGCCGTCCACCAGGAAGCCGATGTTGGTGACCCGCGGCATGTCGGGGTGGATCACCGCGTGCAGCTCCCCGTGCACCTCGACCCCGAAGCCGGCGGCGGTGAAGCTGTCGCCGTGCCCCACGGTGCGCACCCGGCCGGGGAAGGCCGCGCCCAGCTGCTCGGCGACGCTGCGCAGCGTCCACACCTCGGCGGCGGGGTTCGCCTCCAGGGCCGTGCGCAGCCGCTCCTCGTCGAAGTGGTCCGGGTGCTCGTGGGTGACCAGGACGGCGTCGGCGCCCAGCGCCGCGTCCTCCTCGCTGAACCGCCCGGGATCGATGACGAGAACCCGCCCGTCGTCCCGGGTGAGCCGTACGCAGGAGTGGCCCTTCTTGGTGAGCTGCATGCCCGCCATTGTGCTACGGCCCACTGACAGCGGCAGCCGCGACGCTCCCCGGACCACCGCGCCCCGCGCCGCCCCGTACCCGGCGAACGCCAGGGGCCCGGGTGACGGTGACGTCACCCGGGCCCCTGGACCCGCTCTGCGCGCGCGGCCGGCCGTCCGCTAGGACTGGGCCTCGGCCCGCGCCTCGCGCCGCAGATCGCGGAAGTTGTACACCCGCCGCACCATGGCGAACAGCGGGATCACCGCCCCCAGCACCAGCTGGAGCGAGCAGCCGGTCTGGAGCATCAGCTCACCGCCCGGCGCGTCGAAGGCCCACGCGGTCAGCAGCGCCATGCTCAGCACGATCCAGGCGAGCATCGCCCCCGCCAGCGGCCCGCGCGGCTTGGGGTACTCGACCCGGCTCACCATCAGCCAGGCCACCCCGACGATCGCCAGCAGCGTCGGCCAGAACGGCAGCTCGAGCAGCACGATGGAGACCACCGTCAGCGCCCCGAAGGGGCTGGGCATGCCCTGGAAGACCCCGTCGGGCATGGTCACGCAGGAGAACCGCGCGAGCCGCAGCACCACCGCCAGCAGTACGGTGATCGCCGCCAGCGCCGCGACCGGCTCGTGGGCGTCGCCCACCACCATGCCCCAGACGAGAACGAAGTAGGCGGGGGCGAGACCGAAGCTGATCAGGTCCGACAGATTGTCCAGTTCCGCACCCATCGGCGAGCTGCGCAGCTTGCGCGCCACCAGGCCGTCGAACAGGTCGAAGACCGAGGCCAGCAGCATCAGCAGGACGGCGGTGGCCGCGTTGTTGCGTACCACTCCGACGTCGCCGCTGCCCGTCAGGTGCGGGATCAGGACGCCGGTGGTGGTGAAGTAGACCGCGAGGAAGCCACAGATGGCGTTCGACAGGGTCAGGGTGTCCGCTATTGACAGTCGCATCGACAGCGGAAGCTCATCCGCTTCGTCCTCGTCCGCCTCCGGTACCCAGGCGCTCTGCGCGCCGCGGTCAATCACGGTCAAGACGTGTCACCCCCGCTGTGGTCTTCTCGCCGACCTCGACCGCCGGCTCGATGCCCTCGGGAAGATAGACATCCACCCGCGAGCCGAACCGGATCAGCCCGATGCGCTCACCCTGCTCGACCTTGCAGCCCTGCGGCACGTACGGCACGATCCGCCGCGCGACGGCGCCGGCGATCTGCACCATCTCGATGTCGCCCAGCTCGCTGTCGAAGCGCCACACGACGCGCTCGTTGAACTCGCTCTCCTTGTCGAACGCCGGAACGTAACCGCCCGGCACGTGCTCCACGGAGGCCACGGTGCCGGCGACCGGCGCGCGGTTCACGTGGACGTTCAGCGGGCTCATGAAGATCGCGACCCGGGTGCGCCCGTCCTCCCACGGCACGATGCTCTGCACCACGCCGTCCGCCGGACAGATCACCCGCCCCTGTCCGATCTCCCGCTCCGGGTCACGGAAGAACCACAGCATGCCCGCGGCCAGCGCGGTGGCCGGGACGGCGGCCGCCGCCCAGCGTCCGGAGTGGCGGGCCTTGGCGAGCGAAACGGCGGCCGTGGCGACCGTCGGCAGCAGCCACGGCGAGGCGCCGCGGGCGAGGCGTACGGACGAGGAGCGGAGCGGCATGGGAGACCTTCGTAGCGGGGAAAGCCGCGCATCCCGAAGCGGCGCGACTAAGCCGATGCTAGCGGCTTCGGACGGTAACTCGGCAAGCCAGCAGGCCGAGTACGGCCATAAGTCCTGTTCTGGCGTCGATCTGCGTGTCTCAATAATGCCCAGATAGAGGACATTCAGCCCTGGCCACCATACGGGAGAACTCGCCCGAACGGGAGAGGGGAATCTGGATCGCCCGGCGAATTCCGAGATGTACCACGGCACAGCGTGAGTTTCCACACGCGCAACGTGATGCGCGGCCGGCGCGGGTCCGGCCCGCCATCATTTGGTAAAACCTCGGCCAACGCCGGTCGGGCCCTCGTCACCCGCCGTCGCCGGCCGTGTGCTCAGGGGGAGGGCGGGGTGAAGGCCGAGGTGCGGGCCAGGCCGGCGGCCCGGCCCTTGCCCGCGAGGACCAGTGCCATCTTCCGGCTCGCCTCGTCGATCATCTCCTCGCCGAGCATCGCCGCGCCCCGTGCCCCGCCGGCCGCCGAGGTCCAGTAGTCGTACGCGTCCAGAATCAGCTCGGCGTGGTCGTAATCCTCCTGGGAGGGCGAGTAGATCGCGTTCGCCGCCGCGATCTGGTCCGGATGCAGCACCCACTTCCCGTCGAAGCCCAGCGCCGCCGACCGCCCGGCCACCTCACGGAACCCGTCGGGATTGCGGATCTGGAGATAGGGGCCGTCGATCGCCTGGAGTCCGTGCGCGCGGGCCGCCATCAGAATCCGCATGAGGATGTAGTGATAGGCGTCCGCCGGATAGCCGGGCGGCTGTTCGCCGACCACCAGTGACTTCATATTGATGGATGCCATGAAGTCGGCGGGGCCGAACACCAGGCTCTCCAGCCGGGGTGAGGCCGCTGCGATCGTGTCCGCGTTCACCAGTCCGCCGGCGTCCTCGATCTGCGCCTCGATGCCGATCCGCCCCACCTCCAGGCCGGCCGTCCGCTCGACCTGGGTCAGCAGCAGGTCCAGCGCCTTCACCTGCTCGGCGTTCTGTGTCTTCGGCAGCAGCAGCGCGTCCAGCCGGGCACCCGCACCCTCCACCACCGTGATCACGTCCCGGTATGTCCACGGCGTGGTCCAGTCGTTCACCCGCACCACGCGCGTCCTGCCACTCCAGTCGCCCTCGTTGAGCGCCTCGACGACGGCGTCCCGGGCCCGCTCCTTGGCCAGCGGCGCCACCGCGTCCTCCAGGTCCAGGAAGACCGCGTCGGCCGGCAGGCCCTGCGCCTTCTCCAGGAAGCGCGGGTTGCTGCCCGGAACGGCCAGCACGGAGCGGCGGGAGCGCGAGGGGCGCTGCCCCGGGGAGCCGGGGACGGTCATACGGGCCTCCAGAGCGGGGGACGGGACGAGGACGTGCGGCGGGGAAAGGAGGGGAGGGGTCAGCGGCGGCAGTCGCGCAGGGCCTGCTCGATGGTGCGCATGACCTCGTTCAGCGGTGCGTCGGTACGGGCCACCGTGACCAGCACCTCGCCGCCGCCCCCGCCCGCCGGTGCCACCTCGGCCGCCGCCACCGGGGGCGCGGGCGCGGCCGTGGCACCGCCGGCGAACACCGGCAGCGCGCCGAAGGTACTGCGCACGATCGTGAAGGCGTGCTCCAGCTCCGCCTCCACATCGCCCTGCCCGCCCCGGCGCAGCCAGCGCCGCAGTACGTGGTTGTGCGCCGTCACCACGGAGGAGGCGGCCACCTCGGCGAGCAGCGGTTCGTCGCCGTTGTGCGAGTTCTCGTCGAACCGGGCCAGCAGATAGCGGGTGAACAGCCGCTCGTACCGGGCGACCGAGGCGATCTCGCGTTCGCGCAGCGCCGGGACCTCCCGGGTCAGCTTGTAGCGCTCGACCGACAGGGCGGGGGAGGCCGCGTACATCTTCATGACCTCTTTGATGCCCCGGCAGATCGTGTCGATCGGGTTCTCCCGCTCGGGGGCCGCCTCCAGGACCTCCTCGGCACGCACCAGGGTGTCGTCGTGGTCCGGGAAGATGGCCTCTTCCTTGGAACGGAAGTGCCGGAAGAAGGTTCTGCGGGCCACTCCGGCGGTCGCGGCGATCTCGTCGACGGTGGTGGCCGCGTACCCTTTCGTCGCGAACAGCTCCATGGCGGCGGCGGCCAGCGCCCGGCGCACCTTCAGGCGCTGGGAGATCTGCGGACGGTCGGACTTCACGGGCTGAACCATGCAAGCGAACGTACTCCATCCCCCCGCCCCCCGCTGACCATTGCCGATGCGGTGCCGTCAGCCCCGCGCGTACCGCAGTTCGGTGACGCTGACGCCCTGGATCTCCTCGGACTGTTCGGCGCCGTCGGGGGCGAAACCGGCGCGTTCGTAGAAGCGGAGCGCCCGCATGTTGCCGCGCACCACCCACAGCCGGACGCGGGGGAGCCCGTCGGCGGACAGCCGGGCCGTGGCGGCCTCCAGCAGGGCCCGGCCGACGCCCGTGCCGATGAACCCGGGGTGGACGTACAGGGCGCGTACCTCGCCCCAGCCGGCCTCGTGCGGGCGGTAGGGGCCCTGGCAGGCCCAGCCGATGATCCGGCCGGGCTCCGAGGGCCCCGACGCCACCAGATGGCCGGTGCGCGCCGTGGGCCCGGCGAGTCCCCGCCGCAGCCCCGCCGCGAACGGCAGCGGGTCCAGGGCGTCGAGGTAGGGCCGCGGCATGATGCCCCGGTAGGCGTGCCGCCAGCCCAGAACCCGGAGCCGGGCGACGTCGTCGGTGTCGGCCTCGGTCATTTCCCGTATCGATACGGTCATCTGACCATTCTTGAGGTGCGCGCGGGCCGGTGCCGGGCCGGGTCCCGGATCGGGACCGTACGGGACGCCACCCTGGGCACCCCCCGGCCGCCTACGCCTCCAGCTCGGCCACCACCGCGAGATGATCCGAGGGCCACACCCCGTCCACCGGCCCGTCCCCCGCCCGGCGCACCGAGCGGACCCGGCCGGTGCCGTCCGCGGCCGGCAGCCCGGTGTGGATGTAGTCGACCCGGATGTTCAGCCCCAGACCGCCCGCCAGATAGGGGTTGGCCGTGTCCCAGGTGGCCGAGGGCTGCCCCGGATCGGCGTACCGCCAGGCGTCGAGCAGCATCTGCCCCGGCACCGCGGGCGCCGTCAGCCGCCCGCCGAACAGCCGGATCTCGTCCGAGTCCGGCTCCGCGTTGAAGTCGCCCGTGATGACCGGCGGGAACGCCCCGCCGCCGCGCCGGTCCGCCACCATCCGGGCCAGCGCCCGTACCTGCGCGCACCGCACCCCGGACCCGGCTGGGCCCGAGTGCAGATGGGTGGTGAAGAACGGCACCGGGCCGCCGGGCGCGGCGATCCGCGCGTACAGCGCCACCCGCCCCTCGTCGGGGCCGTCCCCGCGCGGCAGCGGCACCACCGCCGACTCCTCGATCGGCCACCGGCTGAGCACGGCGAGCCCCACCCCGAGGCCGGGCGGCGCGGACGCCGGGATCCGCTCGCTCCAGTGCGGCGGCAGCGCCGCCGGGGCCCAGGCCAGATGCAGGCCCAGCTCCGCCGCGAGCTGTTCCGCCAGATGCCCCTCCGCGGTGCTCCACACCTCCTGGAGCCCGCACACATCGGGTTGTTCGGCGCGCAGCACGGCCGTGATCGCCGCCTGCCGCCGCTCCCAGGGACCGAACCTCCACCACAGATTCCACGTCAGGAAGCGCACAAGCCGATGGTACGGTCCCGGACATGCTGACAGGTGCGGGCATCCGGGCCGTCGTGTGGGACATCGACGACACGATCTTCGACTACACCGGCGCCAACGAGGCGGGCGCGCTCGCCCATTTCGCGGCCGAGGGGCTGCCCGCCACCGCGGCCGAGGTGGCGCGGTGGACGGCGCTGATGCGCGAGCACTACGACCGCTATCTGGCGGGCGAACTGGCCTTCGCCGAGCAGCGCCGGGAGCGGGTGCGCGCCTTCCTGCGCGACCCCGGCCTTCCGGACGGGGCGGCGCAGGAGTGGTTCGACCGGTTCAGCGCACGGATGCGGGCGGCCTGGCGGCTGTACCCGGACGTGCTGCCGGCGCTGGACGCGCTCACGCCGGGCTACCGGCACGGGCTGCTGTCCAACTCCAACCTCGCCCACCAGGACGACAAGCTGCGCAGGCTGGGCGTCAGGGACCGGTTCGAGATGCTGCTGTGTTCGGAGGAACTGGGCCACGCCAAGCCGGCGCCCGAGGCGTTCGCGGCGGCCTGCGAGGCGCTGGGCCTGTCTGCGGGGGAGGTGGCGTACGTCGGGGACCAGCGGATCACGGACGCGCAGGCCGCGACGGCGGCCGGGCTGTGCGGGATCTGGCTGGATCGCGGGGAGTCCGGCACGGCCGCCGAGGTGCCCCCGCACCGGATCACCACCCTGAGCGCCCTGCCCGGACTGCTGGCGCGGCTGGGCGGCTGAGGGCTCAGCGGCGCCGGCCGCCGTCGCGCGCGGCGCCGCCGGCGGTGGTGCGGGGGCGGGCGCCGGGGGAGTGCGGGTAGAGCGTCATGCGGGGGTGGCCCTCGGTGTCGCGGGTCCACACGACGGTGCCCTCGCTGGTCAGGTGGCGGGAGATCACGGTCTCTTCGGCCTGTGTCGCACGGTTCACTGAGGTGGTCATGGCACCAGTGTTGGACGGTTCGACCGTTCGCGTCCATTGAATGTTTCCCCGGGTGTATGTGCACAATCGCTGCATGATTGATCTGCGGCGGGTCCAGGTGCTCAGGGCGGTCCACCAGCACGGCACGGTCACCGCCGCAGCGGCGGCCCTGCATCTGACCCCTTCGGCCGTCTCGCACCATCTGCGTGAACTCTCCCGCGAACTGAAGGTCCGGCTCATCGAGCCGCAGGGCCGCCGCATCCGGCTCACCGGGGCGGCGCACGTGGTCATCGAGCACGGGGACGCCATGGTCGCGCGCTGGGAGCGGGCCGAAGCCGCGCTGGAGTCCTACCGCTCCGGGACCGCGGGGCTGCTGCGGATGTGCGGCTTCCCCAGCGCCGTCGCCGCGCTGATCGCCCCGGCCGCCGCCCTGCTGCGTGCCTCGAACCCCGAGCTGACGATCGAGGTCAGTGAGTGCGAGACCCCCACCGGTTTCGATCTGCTGCTGGCCACCGACGCCGACATCGCCGTACTCGCCCCCTCCGAGGACTTCCCGCACCCCGGCGACGCCCGCTTCGACCAGCGCACCCTGCTGGATGAGCCGCTGGATCTGCTCGTCCCCGCCGGCCACCCGCTGGTGGGGCGCACCCGGGGCGGGGCCCAGGGCGTACGGCTGGAGGACACCGCGCGCGAGGAGTGGATCCTGGCGGCGCCGGGCAGCTGCGACCACCATCAGCGGGTGGTGGTCTTCTGCGCGGTGGCCGGGTTCACCCCCAAGGTCGCGCACTACGTCCGGGACTGGATGGCGATCTCGGCGATGGTCGGCGCCGGACTCGGCGTCTCCCTGGTCCCCAGGATGGCCCCGACCCCGCCCGAGCACGCGGTGGTCAGGCTGCCCCTGACCGGCGAACCGGCCCTCACCCGGCGCATCCTCACCTGCGTCCGCGAGGGCAGCCGGGACCACCCGCTGATCCAGCACGGCCTGAAGGCGCTGGCGGAGGCCGCCGCCGCCGTCCCGGGACGGGTGGGGATCACACCGCCCGCGTGATGAACTCCACCGTCGTCATGTCGGAGACGATGCGCAGATCCAGCCGGGCGTCCAGGGCCGTCGTCAGGGTGCGCAGCGAGGACACGGCCGGAGCGATCGCGCCGCCCTCGATGCACTCGATGTCCGCCTCCGACAGACCCGCGCGGACCGCCAGCTCGGCCGGGCTCAGACCCAGTTGCGTACGGCGGTCGTACACGGCCTGCCCCAGCGCGACCGCCGCCCCGGCCTCCACATAGGCGGGATCGGCGCGGTGCTCGTCGGGGATGCGCCAGCTCCCGTGGTATCCGCGTCCCCCGCCGGCGTCGGTCCGCGTCCACGCGATGACCGAACGCCGCGAGCGCGGATGCTCGGTGCCGCACTCCTTCTGCTTCTGCCGGGCGCGCCGGATCTGGTCCTCCTCGCGCAGCCTGGCCCTGCGGAAGACCGTCAGGAAGACGATGCGGCGGCCCGGGGCGAGCCAGTAGGTCAGCCGCACCGGCTCGTTGCCCAGGACGAACCGCAACTCGCGCAGGGAACCGCCCAGATGCCGGGTGTACGGGTCCCCCAGCGCGGTCGGGGCGTCGGCGAGACGATCGGCCTGCCGCTCGACCACACGATGCTGCGAGGGAGGGAGGGCGTGCACCCACTCCAGCACTTCCGGTTCGAGTTCGAAGTCCCAGCGCTTGGCCATACCCCCGAGCCTAGTGATCGCGCGGACACCGGACGTGCCATTCCCGGCGTGGTTCACCTGCACGGGATCCCTCGCGTCAACGGGTTGACCTGCTGGGGACGCCGGAGTCCTGCCGGCCACCGTGTGCCGCGCGGTACGCGCTCGGGGTCATGCCCAGTTCCCGGCGGAAGGCCGTGCGGAAGTTCGCCGCCGACCCGAACCCCGTCTCCCGGGCGATCCTCTCCACGGTCCAGCCGGAGGTCTCCAGCAGCCGGCGCGCCCGCAGGATCCGCTGCACGGCGACCCAGTGCATCGGCGGCATCCCGGTCTCGCGCGCGAACCGCCGGATGAAGGTCCTGCGGGACAGCAGGCTGCGCTCCGCCAGCCCCTGCACGGTGAGCGGCGATCCGAGATGCGCCAGCACCCACTCCCGGGTCGCCCGCAGATCCTCGCGGGAGGCGGCGGGCCCGTCCACGTACTGCGGCTCCTGCGCCCCACGGGCGGCCGGGAGCACCACCTCCTTCGTCACCCCGTCCGCGACCGCCGAGCCGAAGTCACCGCGTACGACGTGGAGGCAGGCGTCGATTCCCGCGCCCGCGCCGGCCGAGGTGAGAAACGGGCCGTCCTCCACGAACAGCCGGTTCTCGACCACGCCGACCTCCGGGTACCTCTCCCGCAGTTCGGCGGTGTGCCGCCAGTGCGTCGTCGCGGTCCTTCCGTTCAGCGCCCCGATGTCCGCGAGAGCGAAAACCCCGGTGCAGATCGCAAGGACGCGCGCTCCCTTCTCCGTCGCGACGCGCAGGGTTCTCGCATAGGCGGAGGGAAGGGGACGCAGCGGATCGTCATAACCCGGTACGACGAGGACATCGGCGCTCTCCGCCGCGGAGAGCGGGTGTGCGGGGCCGAGGTCGGTGACCGTTCCTGCGGCCGGCGTGCCGGGGCCGGCGTCCTCGGCGCAGGCCAGGACCCGGTAACCCGGGTGCCGGCCGAAGACATGCGTGGCGATGCCGATGTCCAGCGTGTACGCGCGCGGCACCGCGAGGATCGCCACGCTCCGCCCCTCGTCCGTGGTCCCCAACGATCCTCCCAGGTCAGCCCACCCAGGGCCCAGCGTACGGGGGAGGGGCGACAGCCCCGGAGCGCGGCACGATCCTTGCGCCCTGTGGCACGGCCGCCCCTGGTGCGCCCCGACCCGGCGCTCCTACGGTTTCCGTACATCCCGAAGCGATTCCGTCCGCACGATCGGAGCCCTCATGACTCCCGCACGCCGCACCGAAATCCACCACGTCCCCTGGGAGGAGAGTTACGGATACGTCCAGGCGGTCCAGCACGGTGACACGATTTACCTCTCCGGACAGGTCGCGCACGACGGACCGGAACTCGTCGCCCCGGCCCCGGTGGACGCCGCCGGAAAGGTCACCGATGTCACCAACACCGGCGCCCAATTGCGCCAGTGCTACACCAACGCGGCGCGCCTGCTGGAGCGTTTCGGCGCGTCCCTGGACGACGTCGTGGACGAGGTCATCTACGCCGTCGACGTGCCCGCCGCCGACGCCGCCGCGGGACCGGTGCGCAAGGAGGCGTACGGCCGCCCCGACCCCCAGGTGGCCAGCACCATGATCGGCACCCCCCGCCTGGCCTTCCCCGAACTGCTGGTCGAGCTGAAACTCACCGCTCGCCTGTAACGGCCGGGCGCAGCGGGGCGAGGCTGTCGGCGAGGGTCTCCTTCACGGTGTCCTTGCTGAACAGGGGCAGCCCGAGGTACCCGGCCGGCTCCCGGGCAAGGATGGTCTTGCCCGCGCCCGGGAGGCCGTTGACCAGCACCGTGGTCATCGCGCCCGCAGGCGCAGCAGCAGCGCGGCCGGGGAGCGGGGGAGGGTGACGGTCAGTTCGCCCTCCGGAGCCGACCAGTCGACCGTGCCCGCGGTGACGGCCGGGTACAGGACCTCCGGCTCGACCGCGCGGCCCCGCCACGCGGGGAGCGGCAGGGTCCGCACCGGGCCGCCGCCGCGGCGCCACACCGTCAGGTACGTGGTGCCGTCGGCCGCGCGCAGGCCGAGCGCGGGCCAGGGCTCCTCCCAGTCCGGCAGACCGAGCGGCCAGAACGGCACCGCCCCGGGCAGGTCGGCCCGCAGTCCCTGGTAGACCCCTACCGCCTCCCGCACCAGGGCGAGTTGACCGGAGGTCATCCGGTTCAGGTGGCCGGACAGATGGATCCGGCCCAGCAGTGCCCCGGCCAGCGTGAAGGCGATCTCGTCGTCCGTGAACTCCGGCTGCGGATAGGCCCACACCGCGCCCTGTTCCGGCGGCACGGCCGTGGGGGCGCTCGCCGCGATCGGCGGGTAGCGCAGGAAGTCCTGCTGGTCGCTGGTGGATTGCAGCTGTGTCAGCGCGAGCGACGAGCCGTCCATCCGCATGCCGCCCGAGGCGCAGTTCTCGATCACCAGACGCGGATGGCGCTCCAGTACGGCGCGCAGCCAGTCCTGATACGCCCGGGCGTGTGCCAGCAGACCGGCCCCCGGGCTGGTGGTGCCTCCGGTGTCGGTGCCGGGTGGGACGGAGATGTTGTAGTCCAGCTTGAGGTACCCCACTCCCCACGCGCCGACGATCCGGTCCACCGTCGCGTCCAGGTGGTGGCGCGCCGCCGGGTGGCGCAGGTCGAGCTGGAAGCGGCCGTTCTCCCGCACCCGTACGCCGTCCCGCGCGAAGTACGCGGCGTCCGGCAGGGTCGGGGCGATGGGGCTGCGCACGCCGACCACTTCGGGCTCCAGCCACAGCCCGGGCACCATGCCGTGGGCGCGGACGCGGTCCAGCACCTCGTGGATGCCGCGTTCGCCGGGGAACCGGGCGGCGGCCGGCTGCCAGGCGCCCACCGTGTCCCACCAGCCCCCGGCGTCGCCGTCGTACCAGCCGGCGTCGATGACGAAGTACTCGGCGCCCGCCGAGGCCGCCGCGTCGACGAGCGGCAGCAGCTTCGCGGTCGTCGGATCACCGTTCAGCGTGTTCATGTAGTCGTTGAAGACGACGGGCAGTGCGGCGTGGTCCGGATGCGGCCGGCGTACCAAGCGCCGGTACGCGGTCAGTTCGGCCAGCGCGCCCTCGAACCCGGCGCGCGAGAGGGCGAGCGCGGTCGGCACGGTCGTGAACGAGGCTCCGGCGGCGAGCCGTTCACTCCACTGGTGCTCGGTGTCGGTCGGGCCCCACAGCGCCAGATAGCCGGCGGCGCCGCGTTCACCCGTCTCCCAGGTCCAGCCGGTGGGCGACTCGATCTGCCACAGCCACGCCGCCCCCTGACCTCGGTCCGAGCCGGAGGTCAGCGCGCCCATCGGCAGATGACCGTCCGTCGGCCAGCTGCCGCGGCTGCTGTACGCCACCCGACCGCGCGAATCCTGCTGGTGCAGCGCGTGGTTGAGGTCCGGCACCCGGCGGCGCAGCGGCTCGCGCCGCCAGCGGCACTCGGCCAGCCAGTCGTTCTCGGCCCAGTGCAGCTCCAGTTCGCCGGGGTCCGGCAGCCCGCCCAGGGCCAGCGAGGAGACCGCGTACAGCGTGCGCACCCCGTCCGACTCATTGGTCACCGTGACCGAGCCGCGCAGCACCGCCGTCCCCTCGGGGGACTCCAGCAGCAAGGTGACGGCCAGTCCGCTCACTTCGTCCGCCAGGTTCAGACGCAGCCGGTGCCAGGGCCCCACGGTCTCCGTCCGGTGCGAGCGCAGCCGCAGCCGCCGGCCCACCGCCGTGTCGATGCCGCGCTGTCCCGACCGCTCGGTGCCGGTGCCGGCCGCCAGCAACTCCACCACCGGCAGCGCGGCGGCGAGCGGAGCCGGCGGCACGTCGTCGTCCGGCGGCCCCACACGTACCGTCCGCAGCACCCCGTCCGGCCCTGCCGCGAACTCCGCGCTCAGCGCCGAGTGGCCCCACCTGATGGTGGTTTCGGTGGCGGCGGCAGTGGTCCGCTCATCGCTCGACACAGTGCTCCCCCTGGTGAATTCCCGGTTTCCCCATGTCTTGACGGCCCCTGTGTGACCGGTCACAATCCTGGCATGTCTGTGACCGGTCACACAAGGAGCGGCCGCCGCCCCGCCAGCATCCGCGACGTCGCCGACGCCGCCGGGGTGTCGTACCAGACCGTCTCCCGGGTCATCAACGGACACCCCAGCGTGCGCCCCGCCACCCGCGCCCGGGTCGAAGCCGCCGTCGCCGCGCTCGGCTTCCGGCGCAGCGCCACCGCCCACGCCCTGGCCAGCGGCCGGACCAGGGCGCTGACCGTCCTCACCTCCAACACCACCCACTACGGCTACGCCGCCGCGCTCCAGGGCATCGAGGAGGCCGCCCGCGCCGCCTCCTTCGCCGTGGGCATCTCCGTCCTGGAATCGGACGAGGACGCGGTGGTACGCGATACGGTGCGCCGGGCCACCGACTCCGGCGGCGGGCTGATCGTCATCGCCTACGACCGCCCCGGCGTCCGCGCCCTGCGACACGTCCCCGACGACGCCCGGATGGTGGCCGCCGTGGAGACCCCGGCCAGCACCCCGCCGCCCGGCAGCCCGTGGGTGTGGACCGATGACCGCGCCGCCGCCCACCGCATGACGCGCCATCTGCTCGACCTGGGCCACCACACCGTCCACTACCTCGCCATCCCCTCCATCACTGACACCTCCAGCGCCTCCACCACCAGCACCGGCACCGGCGACGGTGCCCAGCGCGCCGCCGGCTGGCGCGACGCGCTGCGCGAGGCCGGGCGGCCGATCCCCGAACCGCGCCCGGCCGGCTGGGAACCCGCCGACGGATACGCTGCCGGTCACCTCCTGGCACGCGACCCGGAGGTGACCGCCGTGCTGTGCGGCAACGACGCCCTGGCACTCGGCGTGCTGCGCGCCCTGCGCGAGGCCGGCCGCGACGTGCCGCGCGACATCAGCGTCGCCGGCTTCGATGACGCCCCGCACTCCGCGTATCTGACCCCCGCACTCACCACCGTCCGGCTCGACTTCACCGGCCTGGGCCGCGCCACCTTCGCGCTGCTGCACGGCCTGCTGGAGGCGGGCGAGCCCGTCACCCCGCACCCCGTCGCCCCGCCCGAGCTGATCATCCGCGAGAGCACCGGACCCGCACCCCGACCGCCCCGCTGACGTACGGCGCCGCCCGCCCGGCACCACCGCCCGCCCCCAGGAGTCCACGATGAAGAGGACATCCGCCGCCCTGGCGCTCATCTGTGCCGGAGCCCTGACCCTGACCGCCGGCTGCTCCGACAGCTCCGTCATCGACCACGCCGACGAGGCGGCCCGCATGACGCCGGTCGACCCGCTCGGCGATCTGTCCGGCGTCACCCTCACCCTCTGGACGGCCCAGTCCACCGCCACGACGGCCGCCCCCGTCATCGAGGCGTTCGAGGCGGCGACCGGGGCGAGCGTACGCACCGAGGCCATCCCCGACCTGTACGAACAGAACGTGCCCACCCGGCTCGCCGCCGGCGACATGCCCGACCTGCTGTTCTGGCAGCCCAGCATCTCCACGCTGCCCTTCATCCACCCGCAGCGCCATCTGCTGCCACTGGACAACGAGCCCTGGGTGGCCGAACTCGGCCCCACCGAGGCATCCCTGGGCGTCCTGGACGGCACCCGCTTCGCCGCCGTCGTCTCCAGCCCCGCCATGCTCGGCGTCTACTACAACAAGGCGGTCTTCGCCGAAGCCGGCCTGAGCGAGGCCGACTTCCCGCACAGCTACGACGAACTCCTCCAGCTGGGCCACACGGTCCGCGACCGTACGGACGCGGCGCCCTTCTACGAGGCGGGCGGCGACCAGTGGCCGCTGCAATGGCAGGTGCAGGCCCAGCTCACCGACCTCCCCGACAACTGGTGGGAGGGCCTGAACCGCAACGAGGAACACTGGACCGACCCCGTCGTCGTCGACGCCATCACCACCTACCGCGACGAACTCCTCGGCGCGGGCCTCGCCCAGGACGACTACCGCACCGGCACCTTCACCGGCCAGGCCGAGGCGCTGTGGGAGGGCGACGCCGCCATGGCGCTCAACGTCACCGCCCTCCAGACCCTCTTCCAGGCCCAGCACACCACGGCGGAGATCGACGCGACCATCGGCTGGTTCCCGGTGGCCAACTCCGACGCCCGCGGCCTGTACTCGCCCGACCAGGCCAACGGCGTCGTCGCCTTCCGCACCGGCGACGAGACGCGGCAGAACGCCGCCCGCCAGTTCCTCGCGTACTGGCTCGGCCCCGGCTACCCGGACTATCTCGACGCCCGCAAGATCACCTCCGTACAGCCCGCCGTCCCCACCCCCGACGGACTGCCGCGCATCGCCCTCGACCAACTCGCCGCGCTGCCCCAGGCCCACGGGGTCTTCCAGGCCAAGGCCATTGTCGCCCCCGAACTGCACACCGGGCTCGCCGAGCTGATCTACGGACAGAAGTCCCCCGAAGCGGTGGCGCAGTTCGTCGACGACCAATTCTCCGAGATCGCCCAGGCCCAGGGCGCAGCAGGCTTCTGAGAAAGGAGGCCGACACCGTGGCCCGTGCCCCCGGCCGGATATCCGGGGCGGCCGTCCACCACCCCTGGTGGTTCGCGCTGCCCGCCGTCCTCGTCTTCGGCGGCTTCTTCCTGCTGCCCAATCTGCTGAACTTCGTCTACCCCTTCACCGACTGGTCCGCATACCACAGCGACATCTCCTACGCGGGGCTCGACAACTTCCGCCGCATCATCGACAACGGCACCCTCTTCCGGGCGATCCGCACCACCTTGGTCTACGCCCTGCTCGCCGCGTTCTTCCAGAACCTCTTCGGGCTGCTGCTCGCCCTGCTGCTGGAGCGGGACACCCGCTTCAACCGCTTCTTCCGCACCGTCTTCTTCCTCCCCGTCCTCATCTCCGCGCTCGCCGTCGGCTACATCTTCCAAGCCCTGCTCAACACCGACGGGGCCCTCAACAGCGCACTGGGCACCACCATCCCCTGGCTGGGCAGCACCACCTGGACCGTCGTCCTGGTCGCCGCCGTCCACGGCTGGAAGTGGATGGGCCTGGCCATGCTGATCTACCTCGCCGGGCTCAAGGGCATCCCCGGCGACACCCTGGAGGCGGCCCGGGCGGACGGGGCCGGACCGTGGCGGCTGTTCTGGGCCATCCGCTTCCCGCTGCTGGCGCCCGCGGTCACCTTCAACGTCACCACCTCGCTGCTCGGCTCGATGAACACCTTCGACATCGTCCAGGCCACCACCGGCGGCGGCCCGGCCGCCGCCACCGAGGTGATGAACATCTACATGTTCCGCGTTTTCGGCCAAGGCCTGTACGCGCAGGCCTCCGCCATGAGCCTGGTGCTGTTCCTGGTGGTCGTCGCCCTGGCCATCCCCCTGGTGACCGGATTGCGCAAGAGGGAGCAACTGCTGTGAACGCCTCTGCCAACGTCTGGCGCTGGGGCCGGCCGGTCCTGGTGATCGTGCTCGCCGCGCTCGCCGTGGGCGTACCGCTGTGGCTGGTGATCGCCACCGCCGCCAAGCCGCAGGGCGAGGCCGTACGCCCCGACCTGGCGCCGCCCGGGCAGTGGCAGACGGGCCAGAACTACGCGGACGCCCTCAGCCAGGGCGAGATGCTGCGCGGCCTGCTCAACAGCCTGCTGGTCATCGTCCCGGCCGTGGTCCTGGTCCTCGTGCTGGGGGCGGCCGCCGCCTGGGTGTTCGCGCGCCGCCGGGGCCGGCTGGTCACCGCCGCGTACACCGTGTGCATCAGCGGACTGCTGCTACCCCCGGCCATCATCACCATCGTGCTGCAACTGCGGCAGCTCGGCCTGGCCGGCACCCGCCCCGGCATGATCGCCGTCTACACCGCCATGTACCTGTCCACGGCCATCTTCTTCATGACGGGCTTCATCCGGGCCATCCCCCACGAACTGGAGGAGGCCGCCCGGATGGACGGCGCCGGGCCGCTGCGGATCTTCACCCGGATCGTGCTGCCGCTGCTCCGCCCGGTCATCGCCACCGCCACCATCATGGTGATGCTCTACGCCTGGAGCGACGTCTTCTACTCCTTCTTCGTGCTCGGCGGAGGCGACGCCGCCACGCTGCCGATCAAGCTCTTCCAGGTCGCCAGCGCCCAGCTGTACCTCAACAACTGGCACCTCATCTTCGCCTACGTGGTGCTGATGAGCCTGCCGATGATCGTGGTCTTCCTGGTCGCCCAGCGAAAGATCGTGTCCGGAATCACCAGTGGAGCCGTCAAGTAAGCCGCCGCGAAGGAAAGGACCTCACCCCACATGAGCATGTCCACGGCACGGCACGGAACCGCGGGCGCACCCCGAGCGAAAAGGAAACTCCTCCGCATGACCATCGCCGCCGCCGTCACCGCGGCCACCCTGGGTGCCGCCGCCGCCCCGGACCGGGGCGACGCCGGCGAACCGGCCGCCGTCCCCGCCCTCACCGTCGACCTCGGCGCCTCCGAGGGCCCGCTGCTGTACGGGGCCAACGGGGCGCTGTACGGCCTGAGCGACGACGGCGTCCCCAGCGACGCCATCCTCGCCCCGCTCAAGCTCTCCACCATCACCCAGAAGCCCGAGGGCGGCGCCCAGCACCCCAACGGCGACGCCCTCACCGTCTCCGACTCCTTCTTCCGCAACGGCGGCGGCGACATCTACGTGATGATGCAGGACATCTACGCCGAGTGGCCGTACGAGGACCTCGGCCTGGACGACTACCTCCCCAAGGTCGACAGCATCATCGAGGAGATCGCCGCCCACCCGCGCGCCGACCGCTTCGTCGTGGTCCCCTTCAACGAGCCCGACCAGATCTGGTACCGGCTGGATGTCGCCGACACCGCCCAGTACGAGCGCAACCGGGACCGCTTCCTCGCCGACTGGTCCACCGTCCACGACCGGATCCGCGCCATCAGCCCCACCCTGCGCATCGCCGGGCCCAACGAGGCATGCTACGACCGCCGCTTCCTGCCCGACTTCTACCGCTACGCGTACGACCACGACGTGCTGCCCGACGTCACCACCTGGCACGAGCTGTCCCCCGACTCGCTGCGTGACTTCCAGGGCAACCACGACCACTACCGCGCCCTGGAACGGGAGATCGGCTTCGGCCCGCTGCCCGTCAACATCGACGAGTACGCCAACCGCCGCGATCTGTCGGTGCCGGGACAACTCGTCCAGTGGGTCGGCATGTTCGAACGCAACAAGGTCTTCGCCGACCAGGCGTACTGGGACATGGCCGGCAACCTCGACGGCAATGTGGTCCGCGACAACATCCCCAACGGCGGCTGGTGGTTCTTCCGCTGGTACGCGGCGCTGACCGGCGACACCGTACGCGTCACCCCGCCGAGCCCCGACACCATCGACACCCTCCAGGGCCTCGCCTCCCTCGACACCGCCAAGCGCCAGGCCCAGGCCCTCCTCGGCGGCGCGGACGGCCCCGCCGATGTCGTCTTCCAGCAGATCGACCCGGCCCTCTTCGGAGACCGCGTCAGCGTCACCGTCGCCGAGACCCGCTGGTCGGGCTACGAGGGCGCGCACCCCGCCCCTCGGGTGATCGGCCGCGCCACGGCGCCGGTCGGCGCGGACGGCACCGTCACGGTCCCGCTCACCGGCCTGGAGCGGATGTCCGCCTACCGCGTGGTGCTCACCCCGGCCGGCACCGGCGCCCCGGACCAGCCGGCCGAGCGCTGGCGCGGCACGTACGAGGCGGAGGACGCCCGTATCACCGGCGGGGAGATCCGCACCCACGGCACCGTCGCCGACGCCAATGGCTACGCCACCTCGGGCACCCGGGACGTCGGCTCGCTCAACCGCGAGGACAGCCAGGTGGAGTTCACCGTCGAGGTGCCCGCGGACGGCACGTACGACCTCACCGTCTTCCACGGCAATCAGAGCGACGCGCCGGCCACCCAACTGCTGACGGTGGACGGCGGCGAGCCCGCCCCCGTCACCTACCCGGCCACCCTCAACTGGACCTATCGCGGCACCGTGACCGTGCCGCTGACGCTGAGCGCCGGCCGGCACACCCTCACCCTCGCCAAGGGCGACGGCGAGGTCACCCTGGACAAGATCGAGCTGACCGAGGCCGCCGAGCCGTTCACCGCGTACGAGGCGACGCTCGCGGACACCACCGGCGCCCCCGGGTACGACTACGCCTCGGCGGCGGGCACCGGCACCGGCGCCCTGGTGCTGGACGGAGCGGCGGACGGCGCGGTCTTCGACGTGTACGCGCCACGTGATGGCTACTACCGGCTGACCCCGCGCCACACCGGCGGGGGCACGGTGACCCTGGAGGCGCACGGAGAGCGATTCACCGCTCCGGCCGGCCAGGAGCAGCGGGTGCTGCTGGCGGCCGGCAACAACCGGATCACCGCCACCGCCGCCGGGCACGTCGCGCTGACGGCCCTGGAGGTGGCCGGCGCGGGGGAGCGGACGGGCCTGGCCACCTACCAGGCGGCCGATGCCCGGCTCGCGGGCACGACCGAGCTGGCGGCCGGCCCGCACGCGAGCGAGGGAACGTATCTGCGCTGGCTCGGCGACGGGGCGGACAACACCGCGGCCTTCACCGTGCGGGCCGAGCAGGCGGGGCCGCACCTGCTGATCGTGCACTACGCCAACGACGAGCGCGCCGACAACGGGCACGCCTACAACTCCGACGTCATCTCCCGCACCCTGGAGATCCAGGTGGACGGCGCCACCACCTCGGCGACGTTCCGCAACTCCTACGGCTGGCAGAACTTCTGGGGCAAGGCCGTCCCCATCGAGCTGAGCGCGGGCACCCACACCCTCACCCTGTCCAACCCCACCGCCCACGCCCCCGACATCGACCGCCTCGAACTCGCCCCGGTGCGCGGCTGACCGCCGCTCACAGCAGGGTCAGCTGAGTGGCGGCCGGCTCCGTTCCGGCCGCCGCCCCATGTTCCTGACCGGGTACGGGCACGGCCCGGGGCGCCGGGGTGAGGCGCCGCGCGGCGCCCCGCCCGGCCGGGCCGATGCCGTACTCGGCGGCCAGTTCGTGCACCTGCCGGGTGATCCGCCGCTGGTACCAGGTGGGGGCGTACGCGCCGCCCTCGTAGAGCACCTCGTAGCGCCGTACGAGGCCCGGGTGGTGCCGCGCCAGCCAGCTCATGAACCACTCGCGCGCGCCGGGGCGCAGATGCAGCGCCAACGGGGTCACCGAGGTGGCTCCGGCGGCGGCGATCGCCCGTACGGTGGCGCGCAGCTGCTCGGGGGAGTCGGCCAGGTAGGGGATGACCGGGGCCATCAGCACCGAGCAGCCGATGCCGTGGTCGGCGAGCGCCCGCACCACGTCCAGGCGGCGCTGCGGTGCCGGGGTGCCCGGCTCCACGGTGCGCCACAGCTCGGGGTCGGTGAAGCCGACCGAGACCGAGACGCCGACCTCGGTGACGGCGGCGGCCTCCCGCAGCAGGGGGAGATCGCGCAGAATCAGTGTGCCCTTGGTGAGGATCGAGAAGGGGTTGGCGTAGTCGCGCAGCGCCGAGATGATCCCCGGCATCAACCGGTACTTGCCTTCCGCACGCTGATAACAATCGACGTTGGTGCCCATCGCGACGTGCTCGCCCTGCCAGCGCCGCCCGCCCAGTTCCTTGCGCAGCAGGTGCGGGGCGTTCACCTTGACCACGATCTGTGAGTCGAAACCGATGCCGGTGTCCAGGTCGAGGTAGCTGTGGGTCTTGCGGGCGAAGCAGTAGACACAGGCATGGGAGCAACCCCGGTAGGGGTTCACCGTCCATTCGAACGGCATCCGGGACGCGCCCGGCACCCGGTTGAGGATCGAACGCGCCCGCACCTCGTGGAAGGTGATCCCCCGGAACTCCGGGGTGTCGAACGTCCTGGTGACGACTTCGGAGCCGAAGAGGGCAGGGCTGGCGGCCCGGCCGTCCTCGCTCAGGTTGTTCCAGCGCATGTAAATAGAACACCGGTTCGATTCCGGTCTGTCAAGCGCGGATTTTGGGGGAGGGCCGCCCAGATGGTTGGCTTGCCGCCAAGTCCGTAGATCGCCAGGAGGATTGCAGTGGCGCAGGTTGAAGTGGTTACTCAGCGTGAGATCAATGCGGAGCCGGACGATGTGCTGGACGCGATCGCGGACTACCGGGAGGTGCACCCCCGGCTGCTTCCCGAGCAGTTCACCGACTACGAGGTCCGGGAGGGGGGCGACGGTGAGGGGACGGTGGTCTTCTTCCGGCTGCACGCCACGGCCAAACGGGTCCGGGAGTGCCTGATGGAGGTCACCGAGCCGGACGATCACACCGTGGTGGAGACGGACCGCAACTCCACCCTGGTCACCACCTTCACCGCTGTTCCCGGTTCGGTGAAGAACACCTCCAGCGTGACGATCCGCAGCACCTGGGACGGGGCGCCCGGCATCGGCGGGTTCTTCGAGCGGATCTTCGCGCCGCGTGGCCTGAACGGCTTCTACGAGCAGATCCTGGCCAATCTGGCCAAGGAAGTGGAGACCGGCGGCAAGTAGCCAGTGGTCGCCGCCACGCGACCGCGCCGCCCGCCGGCCAGGCGGGCGGCGACCGTGTGCGGGGCGCGCGGTGCGCCCCGCGCGCTGTGACCTGTCCCGCTGCCCCCGGTTCCGTCCGACGGTCCGCGCCCGCCCCGGCCGGAAGCGCCCGGCCGCGCCCCGCGCGGGCGCCCTACGCGGCGCCCGGGTGCCAGGCCGGCCACTCCTGGGGGTGGTCGGCCCAGTGCACCTGCTCCGGGTCCTCCAGGTCGATGTCGGGGAAGACCTGCCGGATACGCGGCTCGAACTCCTCCTCGGACAACGGCTCCCAGCCGATCCCGCGCAGCCAGACCAGCCGGTAGCGGTGGTCGTCGCCGAAGGAGCCCACATACACCGGGTAGTCCGGCTCCGGCGGGCGTGGACGCTTCGCTCTGGTCATCCCACCACCGCCTTTCCGCTGGTCCGTTCCGCCGTCCGTGCGGCAGGGCGTGCGCGTGCCGTACCGGCCCGGCTCACATCGCGGGCTTCTCGCCCTTCGTGGTCGACATGTCGATCACCGTAAACCGCGCGCCGTTGTCGTCCGCGCACTCGGCCCACCGGCCGAACGGGCTGTCCTGCGGCTCGCTGACGACCTGGCCGCCGAGCTTCTCCGCCGTGGCCGCCGCGTCGTCGCAGTGGTCGACGCCGAAGTACAGCCGCGCGTACGTCTCGCTGCCGGCCGGCGTGCCGCTGGGCATGGGCATCCGCCCCGCCACCGACTCGCCCGCCGCCCGCACGGTCTTGTAGTCGAAGGACGCGGGATCGCCCACCGCGTGCATCTCCACCGGGAAGACCGCGCTGAAGAACGTGTCGAACGCCGCCGCGTCCCGGGTCACCACCTCGCTCCAGCACACCGAGCCCTCCTGGCCCATCAGGCCGAAGCCCTCGTGGGTGCCGGGCTGCCAGCAGCCGAAGGTGAGCCCGTCCGGGCTCTGGGCGATCAGCATCCGGCCGAATTCACCGACGCTCATCGGCTCCATCAGCAGCGTGCCGCCGTTCTCCCGGATGCGCCCGGCGGTCGCCTGCACATCGGAGGTGGCGAAGTACAGCGTCCAGGTCGGGGTCAGCTCCTGGCCCGGCATCGGGGGCATGAGTGCGGCCACCGGCTTCCCGTCCAGGGTGGCCATCGTGTATCCGCCGTAATCCGGACCCGCGCTCATGAAGTCCCAGCCGAACATCTCCCGGTAAAAGGTCTTTCCCGCGCCGAGATCGTTCACCACGCAATCGGCCCAGATCGGTGCTCCTTCGGGGAATTCCGCCATCGGTACCGCCTCCACAAGGAAGTATGGGCGTGCAAAATCGAGATAATCCTCCTCTTCCACGCTAACCACAGGCAGCGCATCGTGCGCGGCGAACGGCCGCGCAATCGAACATGTGTTCGTGATCACTCGTCGAGTGCCGGCGCGGGCCCCGCGCCCCCCGGCACACCGGCGTCGCCCGCGCCCAGGACCTCGCCCCCGGCCCGCCGGAGACCACGCCCGGTACGGTCCCGCTGGAGAGCGGCGTCATCGTCGAACGCCTCTCGGCCTGGAGCGCCCCGTCCTGGAGCTCGGCCGGCAGGCCCCGGGCCCCGGGCCCCCGGCCGGGGCGTCCCGCGCCGCACCGCCGTACCTCCACCCCACCGCGCCGGCGTCTCGTCCCCGGGCCCTCTCCCTCCCCTGCGCCGGTCGGGCGCCATCGCGGGCCGGTCGCGTGAAAGTGCCTTCCCCCGGACAGGGCGACCGCGTAGCCTGACGCGGCATGAAGATCTTGATCTCCGCCGACATGGAGGGGGCCACCGGCGTCACCTGGCCCGCCGACTGTCTGCCCGGGCGGCCCGAGTGGCAGCGGTTCCGGCCGGTCTTCACCTCCGATGTGAACGCGGCCGTCGCCGGGTTCTTCGACGGCGGCGCCGACGAGGTCATCGTCAACGAGGCGCACATGACCATGCGCAACCTCCTGGTCGAGCAGCTCGATGACCGCGCCGTCCTGCTCACCGGCCGCCACAAGGAACTGGGCATGGTCGAGGGCGTCCAGCGCGGCGATGTCGACGGCATCGCGTTCGTCGGCTACCACTGCGCCGCCGGCGCCGAGGGCGTACTCGCCCACACCTACCTCGGCAGCTGCATCACCGGCGTCTTCGTCGACGGGGTGCGCGCCAGCGAGGGCCTGCTCAACTCCCTGATCGTCGCCGAGTACGGCACCCCCGTGGTGCTGGTCACCGGCGATGACCTCACCTGCGTCGACGCCCAGGGGTACGCCCCGCGGGCGCCCGCCGTCGCCGTCAAGGACCACGTCTCGCGGTACGCCGCGATCTGCCGTACCCCCGCCCGCACCGCCGCCGACATCCGGACGGCCGCCGCGCGCGGCGCCGTGCTGGCGCACCGGCACGACCCGGCCCCGCCCAGGGACCGGACGATCGAGGTGGAGTTCGACGCCGAACAGCTGGCCGGGGCCGCCACCTTCATCCCCGGCGTGGAGCGGATCGGGCCGCGCCGGGTCGGCTACACCGCCCCCACCATGTACGAGGGCATCCGCTGCTTCAAGGCGCTGACCACGCTGGTATCCAACGCAGTTGAGGAATGGTATGGCTGAGCACCACCCACAGGCACCGCACGCACCACGCGCCCCCCGCGCCCCGCACACCCCCGGCGCCTCGCACCACATCGACCAGATCGCGCTGGAGGAGGCCGTCACCTTCACCAGCGACCTGATCAGGATCGACACCACCAACCGGGGGCAGGGCGACGGCCATGAGCGCCCGGCGGCCGAATACGTCGCCGAGCGGCTGACCGAGGCCGGGATCGACCCGATACTGCTGGAGAAGGCCCCGGGGCGCACCAATGTGGTGGCCCGCATCGAGGGCACCGACCCGTCCGCCGACGCGGTCCTGGTCCACGGTCACCTGGACGTGGTGCCCGCCGACCCCACCGAGTGGTCCGTCCACCCCTTCTCCGGGGAGATCAGGGACGGCGTCGTGTGGGGCCGCGGGGCCGTCGACATGAAGGACGCCGACGCCATGGTGCTGGCCACCGTACGGGCCTGGGCCCGCGCGGGCGTCCGTCCGCGCCGCGATGTCGTGCTCGCCTTCACCGCCGACGAGGAGGACTCGGCCGATGTCGGTTCCGGCTTCCTCGCCGACCACCGCCCCGAGCTCTTCGACGGTTGCACCATCGGCCTGAGCGAGTCCGGCGCGTACACCTTCCACCCGGGCGACGGCCGCCGCATCTACCCGGTCGCGGCCGGCGAGCGCGGCACCGGCTGGCTGCGGCTCACCGCCGCCGGCCGGGCCGGGCACGGCTCGCGCATCAATCACGAGAACGCCGTCTCCCGGCTCACCGCCGCCGTCACGCGCATCGGCGAACACCGCTGGCCGCTGCGCCTGAGCGCGACGGTGCGCGCCGCGCTCGCCGAACTCGCGGCGCTGTACGGGCTGCCGCTGCCCGACCTCGACGACGACGCCGCCGTCGAACGCCTGGTCGCCGAGCTGGGCCGGGCCGGCACGCTGGTGGCCGGCGCGCTGCGCAACAGCACCAACCCCACCATGCTGGACGCCGGTTACAAGGTGAACGTGATCCCCGGATCGGCCACCGCCCACATCGACGGGCGGCTGCTGCCGGGCACCGAGGAGGAGTTCGCGGCCACCCTCGACAAGCTCACGGGACCCGACGTGGACTGGGACTTCTACCACCACGAGCCGCCCCTGGAGGCCCCGGTGGACACGCCCGCGTTCGCCGTCATGCGTGAAGCACTCCAGCACTTCGACCCCGGCGCGCACGTCATCCCGTACTGCATGTACGGCGGAACCGACGCCAAGCAGTTCGCCCGGCTGGGCATCCAGGGCTACGGCTTCATGCCGCTGCGGCTGCCCGAGGGCTTCGACTACCAGGCGATGTTCCACGGCGTGGACGAGCGGGTCCCCGTCGACGCGCTGCACTTCGGCACCCGCGTTCTGGACCGTACGCTGCTGGCCCTGTAGGCGCGGGCGGGCCGGTGCCCGTTCCCGGTCCTCCTCCCCCGCCATGTCCGGCCCGCGGCGGGGGAGGGGCGGCGGGTCACCCGCCGAGGCCGTCCCAGAACTCGCGCAGTACACGGGCGCCGCGCCCGGGGTCCTGGAGCATCCAGTAGTGGGTCAGGCCCTCCAGCTCGACCACCCGGGCCCCCAGGGGCCGCGCCACCTCGGCGTCCATGGCCGGCCGTGCCATGGGGTCCCCGGTCGGTACCAGGACCATGCCGGGCGCGGCGGCGGGACGGTCGAAGTCCTTGCCCCAGTCGGCGGCGAAGTTGGGCCACGCCGAGCGGTAGAGGTCCAGGACGGCGGCGCTCATCTCCTCGTCGTGGATCGCGTCGACCTCCTTGCCCAGCTCCGGTGTCATGCCCCGGGGCTGGAGCAGGTCGCCGAAGGTGTGCCCGCTGCCGGAGGCCGACTCCCGCAGTCCGGCCAGTGACTCCTCGCCCTCCGGGCTGCGCTGCCACAGCGCGCCCGCCTCGTGCCACTGGTAGTCGGGGTGCCAGCCGTGCGCGACGTCGGCGACCCAGCTGCGCACCGGCACGTCGTGGGCCGAGACGACCCGCATGGTCAGGTGCGACCCCCAGTCGTGGCCCACCAGGTCGATGGGGCCGCCGATGGCACGCAGCTCGTCGGCCAGCCAGGAGGCGTACGCCTCCTTGCCCCGTGGCCCGGCCGGGCGCGGGCTGCCGAAGCCGGGCAGGCGCAGGGCCGTGCTGGGCCGGTCGAGGTGGTTGCGCAGGGCGTTCCACAGGGCGGGCGTCTCGGGCACTCCGTGCACGAACACAACGGTCATGGCTGCTCCATGAGGTGAAGTGGATAAGCTATCCACTTCACCGTAGCAGTAAAGTTGATAACCTATCCACTTGCTGGAGCGAGGGGAGACACATGCGGGCCGACGCGGCGCGGAACAGACAGCGGATCTTCGACGAGGCGCACCGCGCGATCGCCGCCGGGGAGACCGACCTGACCCTGAACGAACTCGCCCGCCGCTCCGGGGTCGGCGTCGGGACCGTCTACCGGCTCTTCCCCACCCAGCGGGCGATGCTCGAAGCCGTCCTGGAGGTCTCCGCCCGCGACCTCATCCGGCTCGCCGAGGAGGCCGGGACCGAATCCGACCCGCACCGGGCGCTGGAGGAGTTCCTGCGCTCCGCGCTGGCCGCCGCGCTCGCCAGGCCGGGCCTGTTCACCGTCCTGATCACCCTCACCGACGAAACGGACTCGCTGCGCGAGGCCAAGGGAGAACTGGCCGCCAGGGCGACACAGTTGCTCGGACGGATCGACCCGGCCCCGGCGCTGACCGGCGAGAACCTGCTGAAACTGTTCTGCGGGCTGATCCACGCCATCAGCGAGCACCCCGAGGAGCGCCGCCCGGCGGCCACCGACGCCTACCTCCAGCTGCTGCGGGCCGGCCTCGCCGCGGGCCCCGGAGCCTGACCTGACGGGCCCGGGCCCCAACTCGCCTCCGCCGCACGCCCGTCGTCCCGCGCCCACTCCGGGCGAAACACACCCGGCCGGTGCCTGGAGCACCGGCCGAGGTCGTGGAACGATCCCCGGGTGAGCTGGTGAAGACCCCACCGACACCGCCCTGGAGGCAGCTGATGGCGCACGACCGCTACGGAACCTGGCCCTCGCCGATCGACGCCGCCCTGGTCGCCGCCCACGACGGCAAGCCCGAGTTCCTGGGCGCGGTCGGCGAGGAACTGTGGTGGACGGCGCCCCGCCCCGCCGAGGGCGGCCGCCGCGCCCTGGTGCGGCTGCGCCCGGACGGGGACGGCGTGGCCGAAACGGTCCTGCCCGCGCCGTGGAACGTCCGCAACCGCGTCATCGAGTACGGCGGCCATCCCTGGGCGGGCATCGCCCGCCCGGCCGGCGGCCCGCTGGTGGTCTTCACCGACCACGGCGACCAGCGGATCCACGCCGTCGAACCCGACGCCCCCGGCGGCCCGGCGCCGCGCGCGCTCACCCCGCCCTCCACCGCCGACCGCGAGCTGCGCTGGTGCGACCTGCTCCCGCGCCCCGGGCGCGGCGAGGTGTGGGCCGTCCTGGAAGAGCACCGGGCGGGCACCGTACGGCGCGTGGCCGTCGCCGTACCGCTGGACGGATCCGCCGCCCAGGACCCGGACGCGCTGCGCGAACTCACCCCCGCCGCCCACCGGTTCGTCACCACCCCCCGGCCCTCCCCGGACGGACGCCGCGCCGTGTGGCTGGCCTGGGACCACCCCCGGATGCCCTGGGAAGGCACCGAACTGCTGATCGCCGACCTGGGCGAGGACGGCCGCCTGACCGGGGCGCGCACCCTGGCCGGCGGCCCCGACGAGGCCATCGCCCAGGCCGAATGGGCCCCGGACGGCACCCTGCTGGCCACCACCGACCGCACTGGCTGGTGGAACCCGCACCGCGTCGACCCCGACTCCGGCACCGCCGTGCCGCTGTGCGCCCGCCAGGAGGAGTTCGCCGAAGGGCTGTGGCGCATCGGCTGGCGCTGGTTCGCGCCGCTGGACGGCGGGCTGGTCGCCGTCCTGCACGGGCGCGGCGGGCTGCGGCTGGGCATCCTGGACCCCGCCACCGGTGAACTCGCCGACGCCCCCGGCAGCCACGGCGAATGGGCGCCCGGACTGGCCGTACAGGGCAGCCGGGTCACCGGCATCGCCGCCGGAGCGCACACCGGCTGGGAGATCGTGCAACTGGACACCGCCACCGGACGCACCAGGGTGCTCGCCGAACGCCACCACGACCCCGTCGACCCCGCCTACTACCCGCAGCCGGCCGCCCGTACCTTCACCGGCCCGGACGGGCGGGAGATCCACGCCACCGTCTACCCGCCCGCCCATCCGCTGGCCGCCGTCCCGCAGCCGCAGGACGAACTGCCGCCGTACGTCATCTGGGCGCACGGCGGCCCCACCTCCCGCGCCCCCGTCGTCCTCGACCTGGAGATCGCCTACTTCACCTCGCGCGGCATCGGCGTCGCCGAGGTCAACTACGGCGGCTCCACCGGCTTCGGCCGCGCCTACCGCGAGCGGCTGCGCGAACAGTGGGGCGTGGTCGACGTCGAGGACTGCGCCGCCGTCGCCCGCGGACTCGCCGCCGAGGGCACCGCCGACCCGCACCGGCTCGCCATCCGGGGCGGCAGCGCCGGCGGCTGGACCGCCGCCGCCTCCCTCACCGACACCGGCACCGCCGGTCTTTACCGCTGCGGCACCATCAGCTACCCGATCCTCGACCTGACGAGCTGGACGGGGGCGGGCACCCACGACTTCGAATCCCGCTACCTCGACTCACTGATCGGCCCCTACGACGAGGTCCCCGAGCGCTACCACGACCGCTCGCCGGTGCACCACGCCGAGCGGATCACCGTACCGTTCCTGCTGCTGCAGGGACTGGACGACGTGATCTGCCCGCCCGAGCAGGCCGACCGGCTGCTGGCCGCGCTCGCCCAGCGCCCCGGGCCCGCCGTGCCGCACGCCTACCTCACCTTCGAGGGCGAGGGCCACGGCTTCCGCCGCGCCAACACCATCGTGACCGCCATCGAGTCCGAACTGGCCCTGTACCTGGACGCCTTCGGCATCACCCGACCGGACGCGCCGCTGCTGGAACTGCGCCGGTGATCCCGGCGCTGCGCCCCGGTGACACGGTCACGGTGGTGGCCCCGGCGGGCCCGGTGGAACGGGACGTCCTCATGGCGGGCACCGAGATCCTGCGCGGCTGGGGACTGATGGTCCGTATCGCCCCCTCCGCCCTGGACGGCGGCCCGGCCCCCCTGCCCCACCTGTCCGCCGCCGACGCCCACCGGGCCCGTGACCTCGAGTGGGCCTGGTGCGACCCGGACAACGCGGCGGTGATCTGCGCCAGGGGCGGCTACGGCACCCAGCGGCTGCTGCCCCTGCTCGACTGGGACGCGCTGGCCGCCGCAGCGCCGAAGATCCTGCTCGGCTACAGCGACATCACCGCACTGCACGAGGCGTTCGCGCTCCGCCTGGGCGTACCCGCCTGGCACGGCCCGATGCCGGGCACCGCGGCGTTCACCGACGACGCGGTGGCCCAGGAGCGCCTGCGCCGCGCCCTGTTCACCCCGCACGACCCCCGACCGATCGGCTCCCCGGCGGCCCGTGCCCTGGTCCCCGGGACCGCGCGCGGGATCACGCTGGGAGGGTGCGCGAGCCTGCTGGCGTCCGGGATCGGCACCCCTTACGTCAGACCCTCGGCGGCCGGCGGCATCCTGCTGCTGGAGGACACCGGCGAGGAGCCCTACCGGCTGGACCGGGCGCTGACCCAACTCCTGAACGCCGGCTGGCTGGACGGGGTGGCCGGCATCGCCCTCGGCTCCTGGCGGGAGTGCGGCCCGTACGAGGAGGTCCGTGCCGTCCTGGCGGACCGGCTGGTGCCGCTCGGCGTGCCGGTGGTGGAGGAACTGGGCTTCGGTCACGGCCCCCAGCCCTGGACGATCCCCCTCGGCGTCCCGGCCACCCTGGACGCCGCAAGGGGGACCCTGACCCCGGACCCGCCCGCCGACCCGGTGACGCGGGCCGCTAGTCCATGAGTTCCTGGATCTCCTCCCGGCCCACAGTGAGCAGTTCGCTGAAGCTGTCGCAGGGGTCCGACAGCTCGCCGTACTTCACCGCGAGGAGGTAGGCCCGGTACTCGCCGTTCTCCAGGACATCGCTGGTGTCCAGCAGGAAGACATCCTCACCCCGGGTGATTTGGAGGCCGTACCGGAAGACGTCCTCCTCCTCGCCACCGTCCTCGCTCACCCAGCCCGTGTGTTCGTCGCGGAACCACGCGAACTCGGCGCACGGACGCAGCGCGTCGATCCATTCCGCCACGCGCCCCCAGCCGTCACTGGTGAGCAGGAAGGATCGCAGACTCGGCGGCAGCGCCACCCCGAGGCGCTCCTCCGCCGCGGCGATCGCCCGCTCGTCCGCCGGGTCGTGCCCGAGCCAGCGCGCGTCGAGCTGCTCCTGCGTCACCTCGCCCGGCTCGTCCTCGTCGAGGCTGCTCAGATACCACTCGCTGTACTCGGCCAGATATGCCCGCCACTCCTGGGGGGTGCCCGGGCACGGGGCGGGCGGCACACTGCTCTCGGCGTCGTCCGTCATGGATCTGCTGTCCTTCCCTCGGGTTCGCGAGCCTCGTCGATGACATCAACTGCCGCGATGGAGCGGCCTGTTGGAAGTTCTATCAGCAGCGTTCCCCGGACCGGTCCGGCACCCCGGCGGGGCGTTCGCCCTCCCCGAGCCAGGTGGAGGGACCACGAGCGTTGTTCACACTCGTGATCCGTACACCTGGCCACCGGCTCACCGGCGGGACCCTCACCCGGGCACGGCCACGGAACCCGCCGGCCCGACCGGCGTGCGGTGCGGCGACGTGGTGTCGCAGGACACGTCCGGTACCCCCCTGAGGGGTTCACCAGACGACATGGGCCGCCACGGGGCGGTGGTCGCTCGCGGTGGCCGGCAGCACCCACGCGCTGCTCGTCTCCACGCCCCGCACCAGAATCTGGTCGGGCCGCACCACCGGGAAGCGCGCCGGCCAGCTGAAGCCGAAGCCCGCCCCGGCCTGTTCCTGAGCCGAGTCCAACTGCTCGGTCAGAGCGCCGAAGGCACGGTCGTCCATGGTGCCGTTCAGATCGCCCAGCAGCACCACCCGCTCGACCCCTTCCGCTGTGACCGCTTCACCCAGCGCCCGCGCCCCCACGTCCCGGGTGCCCGTCCGGAAGCCGCTCCCGGGGACGACGCGTACCGACCCCAGATGGGCGACGTACACGGCCAGCGGCCCCCGGTCCGTCGCCACCGTGGTGCGCAGCGCCCGGGCCGGGAGCATGCCGATGTCCACGGCCTCGGTGTCCGACAGCGGCAGCCTGCTCCACAGCCCCACCGTGCCCCGGACCTCGTGGTAGGGGTAGCCGGAGGCCAGCTCCTGTTCGTAGCCGGCCCTGGCCTGCTCGGTCAGTTCCTGGAGCGCCAGGATGTCCGCTCCGGAGGCGGCCAGCTCGCGGGCGGTGGCCGCCGGGTCGGGGTTGTCGGCGTCGACGTTGTGACTGACGACGGTGAGGCCCTCCGCCGCGCCGGTGGCCCAGGATCTGTCGCCCAGCAGGCCGCCGAAGAGGTTCAGCCACACCAGGGCGGGCAACAGCAGCGCGATCACCGCCGGGGCGGAGCGGCGCCACAGCGCCCCGGCCAGCAGCACCGGGACGAACAGGCCGAACCAGGGCAGGAAGGTCTCCACCAGGCTGCCCAGGCCCCCGGGCCGGTCGGGGATCCAGGAATGCAGAAGCAGGAAGAGGCCGAGCAGCAGGGCCAGCGCCGTGAGCACCGGCCCGCGTGTCCAGATCTGCGGTCGCGACGCCCGGCGGGGCGGTGCCGACGGCGAGGAGTGGTTCATGCCGCCAGTCAAGGAGGCGGGCTGTTGCCGGCGGGTATGAATTTTCCGATACGAGGACCATATGTGCTGGCTTGTAACATCAATCGTATGCGTGTACTGATCGTGGAGGACGAGCTCTATCTGGCGGAGGCGATCCGTGATGGTCTGCGTCTGGAGGCGATCTCCGCCGATATCGCGGGTGACGGAAATACCGCGCTGGAATTGCTGGGCACGAACGCCTACGACATGGCCGTCCTCGACCGGGACATTCCCGGCCCTTCCGGGGACGAGGTCGCCAGACGCATGGTGGCCTCGGGCAGCGGAACGCCGATCGTCATGCTCACCGCCGCCGATCGAATCGACGACAAGGCGTCCGGCTTCGGACTCGGCGCCGACGACTATCTGACCAAACCCTTCGACATGCAGGAACTCGTCCTGCGGCTCAGAGCACTCGACCGCAGGCGGGCCCACAGCCGGCCCCCGGTACGGGAAATCGCCGGACTGCGTGTGGATCCCTTCCGCCGCGAGGTTTATCGCGACGACCGCTATGTCGCACTGACCAGAAAACAATTCGCCGTACTCGAAGTCCTCGTCGCGGCCGAGGGCGGCGTCATCAGCGCCGAAGAACTCCTCGAACGGGCCTGGGACGAAAACGCCGACCCGTTCACCAACGCCGTACGCATCACCGTCTCGGCCCTGCGCAAGCGCCTGGGCGAACCCTGGATCATCGCCACCGTCCCGGGCGTCGGCTACCGCATCGACGTGCTGCCCCGGGGCGGACGCGAGGAACCGCACCGTGGATAGAGCGCCCGGGCTGAGTGTCCGCTTCAAGCTCACCCTCAGTTACGCGGGGTTCCTGATGCTGGCCGGCGGGCTGCTGCTCGCCGCCGTGGGGGCATTCCTGGTGCGCGAGGGGTGGTTGCAGACCAATGACGAAGGCGCGTGGCGGGTGACTCCGGGCACCGACTTCGTGCGCGGCTTCGCGCCGGTGGCGGCCGCCGTCATGGTGTTCCTGCTCCTGTTCGGCCTCGTGGGCGGCTGGATCCTCGCAGGCCGGATGCTGGCCCCGCTGGATCGCATCACCCACGCCACCCGCACGGCCGCCACGGGATCGCTCTCGCACCGCATCCGGCTCCCGGGCCGCCAGAACGAGTTCGCCGAACTCGCCGACGCCTTCGACACGATGCTGGCACGGGTCGAGGCGCACGTCGCCGAACAGCAGAGGTTCGCGGCCAACGCCTCGCACGAGTTGCGCACCCCGCTGGCGATCTCGAAATCCCTCCTCGACGTGGCCCACACCGATCCTGACCGTGTCACCGGAGAACTCGTCGAACGTCTCCGCACCGTGAACACCCGGGCGATCGACCTCACCGAGGCCCTGCTCCTGCTCAGCCGCGCCGAGGGGCGGGCCTTCGCCCGCGAACACCTCGACCTGTCCCTGCTGGCGGAAGAAGCCACCGAAACACTGCTGCCCTTCGCCGAGCAGCACGGCGTCACCCTCGAAACCGGCGGCGATGTCGCCCCCACCACCGGATCTCCGGCGCTGCTGCTCCAGCTGACCACCAACCTCGTGCACAACGCGGTCGTCCACAACCTGCCAAAGGGCGGCCGCGTCTGGGTCCGTACCCATGCCTGTTCCGATGCCGTGACGCTCACGGTCGAGAACACCGGCGAGCACATCACCCCCCAACTGGCCGCGACCCTCACCGAACCCTTCCGACGCGGCACCGACCGCGTCTCCGCCGGCCACGGCGGCGTCGGACTCGGCCTGGCCATCGCCAGCACCATCACCCAGGCGCACGACGGCCGCCTCACCCTCACCCCGCGCCCGGCCGGCGGGCTGCGCGTCACCGTGGAACTGTCCCCCGCGCACCGCCTGTCGTCCGCATATCGAAAACCGCATACGAGCGCGTAACACAGCACTGCCTTGACTGGGCGGCATGACCTCCCCCCAACGCGAACCAGCACGACGGCTGACCGTCGCGCCGATCACCACGACCGAGCACCTCGCCTTCATCCGGGCCAGGACGTCGGTGAGTTTCCTCCAGACCCCGGCCTGGGGCCGCCTCAAGAGCGAGTGGCGCAGCGAGTCACTGGGCTGGTACGAGAACGGACGCCTGGTCGGCGCCGGCCTCGTCCTGCACCGCCCCGTGCCACGCCTCCAACGCTGGACACTCGCCTATCTCGCCCAGGGCCCGGCGATCGAGTGGAACGGCGCACTCGGCCCCTGGCTGGACCCGCTCGCCGCCCATCTGAAGGCACACGGCGCGTTCGCGATACGACTCGGCCCGCCGCTGCGCACGGACACCTGGAGCGCCCAGGAGGTCAAGCAGGGCATCGCCGCCCCGGGCGTCAAGCGGCTCACCGACCTCTCCGCCCGGCGGAAGGACCCGCTCGGCACCACGGTGAGCGACCGGCTGGCGGCGGCCGGCTGGCTGCCGCAGAGCCCGGCGGACGGTTTCGGAGCCGGCCAGCCGCAGTACACGTACGAGATTCCGCTGGCCGGGCGGAGCGAGGCGGACCTGCTGCGCGGCATGAACCAGCTCTGGCGCCGCAACATCAAGAAGGCGGACAGGGAAGGTGTGGACGTCACCTCCGCCGGGGCCGCGGCGGCCAGGGACCTGGCGGCCTTCCACGAGCTGTACCTCCACACCGCCGAGCGGGACCGCTTCACCCCCCGGCCGCTGGACTACTTCACCGCCATGTTCGCCGAGCTGAACGCCGAGGACCCCGAACGGATCAGGCTCTACATGGCGCGCCACCGGGGCGACCCGGTGGCCGGGGCGATCCTGGTGCGGGTCGGTACCCACGCCTGGTACACCTACGGCGCCTCCTCCACGGTGAAGCGCGAGGTGCGCGGCTCCAACGCCTGCCAGTGGGCGATGATCCGGGACGCGCTGGCGGGCGGCTGCGAGGTCTACGACCTGCGCGGCATCACCTCGACCCTGGACACGGACGACCCGCAGGCCGGGCTGATCCAGTTCAAGACCGGCACCGGTGGCCAGGCGGTGCGGTACGTGGGCGAGTGGGACCTGCCGCTGCGGCCGGCGGTCTACCGGGCCTTCGACCTCGTCATGCGGCGACGGAGCCGCGGGCGATGACGGCAACCCCGGGCACCAGCGGGAAGTCGAAGTAGGTGTCCGGGTACGGCTCGTCCCTGAGGGTGTAGTGCCACCATTCGCTCGCGTACGGCTGGAAGCCGCAGGACTCCATCAGGGAACGCAGCCGCCGCCGGTTCCCCGCCGCGGCCCGGGTGACCCCGACCGCCCCGTGATGGGAGAGCGGATCCATGAGGTCGTGGTCGCCGCCCATGGACAGGAGCTCACCGGTGGTCAGATGGTAGAGCGTCAGATCGACCGTACTGCCGCGACTGTGACCCGACCTGGTGGCCACATAGCCGTGCTCGAACATGTCAGCCCGGTCGATGTTCGGATAGTGCCGGGCCTTGGTCCGGCCGTCCTCCGGCTGCCGTGACCAGCGGACGAAGCCGTCCACGGCGCGCTGGGGACGGTAGGCGTCCCACAGGAGCAGCCCGAGGCCGAGGGAGGCCGCCTCCTGCTGTGCCCGCGTCAGGGCCGCGCACAGCGCCGTGGTACCGGCGACGCGGTTGGCCAGGTACCCGTCCACCGGTTTACCGGTGAAGTTGTCCCAGGTGGCGTACTTGGCGTCCCAGCGGATGCCGGGGATGTACTCGTCCAGGAAGACGAAGTCCTCACGCACGGGCTTCTCCCGACAGCGCCAGGGAGACCACGCGGTCGATCACGGCCGAGAGCGGGATCCCGGCGGCTTCCATCATTCTCGGGTAACGACTGTAGGAGGTCAGGCCGGGCAGGGTGTTCACCTCGTTGAGCACCACCGTGCCCTCGTCGGTGAGGAACATGTCCACCCGGGCGAGTCCCCGGCATCCCAGGGCACGGTAGACCCTCTTCGCGGTCTCCCGGACGAGGTCGCGCGAGGCCGCCGGGATGTCGGCGGGCACCAGGGGAGTGGAGTTCTCGGAGCCGCTTTCCGGATCCTCCTCCTGGTGGATTCTGAAGAAGCCGTGGGAGAGCGCCATCCGGTCCACCTCGCCCGTGATCGGTTCCGGGCCGTTGCCGAGGACCGCGCAGCCGACCTCTCCACCGACGACAGCCTCTTCGATCAGCACCTTGGAGTCGTACCGCCGAGCGGTCTCCACGGCCGCCGGCAGTTCGTCCGCGCGGGTCACCTTGCTGACGCCGAAAGACGACCCCGACCGGGCCGGCTTCACGAAGACGGGATACCCCAGCCGGTCGGCGTCCACGGACTCACCCGCGGTCACGACCCGGAATTCCGGGGTGGCGATGCCCGCGCTCCGGGCGACGAGGTAGGTGAGGGATTTGTCCATGCACAGCGCGGAACTCTGGATGTCGCAGCCGGCGTAGGGAATGCCGGAGAGCTCCAGCAGCCCCTGGATCGCACCGTCCTCACCGTGGGTGCCGTGCAGAACCGGCAGCACCGCGTCCAGGGCGACGGTGCCGTACCGGCCCCGCTCCAGGACGAGCAGTCCGCCGGCGGTGCCATCGGGCGACAGCACCGCGCCGGGGCCCTCGCCCTGGTCCCAGCCCGGGCCGGGATCGGCGCAGAGCTTCCAGGCGCCGCTCCTGGTGATGCCGATGAAGAACGGTTCGTACCGGGCGGGGTCGATATGCTTCGCCACTTCCCGGGCGGACTTGACGGAGACGTCGTGTTCTTCGGAGCGGCCTCCGAAGACGATGCCGAGTTTCACTTCAGTCATGGTGGTGGTCGCTTTCGAACGTCAGACAGTTGATGAGCGAGTTCTCCACGGTGTCGCGCAGGGCGCGCTCCGTGTAGTAGGCGGAATGCGGACTGATCAGCACATTCGGCATGCGCTGCAGCCGTTGCAGCCGGACCAGCGAGGCGGTGTCCGGCGGCCGGTCCCGGTGATCGGCGTAGAAGATTCCTTCTTCGCCCTCGACCACGTCCAGGGCCGCGCCGCCCACCCGGCCGCTTTCCAGCGCGGACACCAGGGCATCGGTGTCGATGAGCGCTCCGCGTCCGGTGTTGATGACGAACGCGCCGTGTTTCAGGAGTCCGATACGGTCGCGGTCCAGCAGGTGGTGGGTCGCGGCGGTGAGCGGTGTGTGGAGCGTGACCACATCGCTGTGCCGGAGCACTTCGGTGAGCGGGACGTTGCCGGCCACGGCGCCGCCGTTGGTGTGCGTGAGGACCCGGCAGCCGAAGCCCCGCAGCCGGTCCAGCACCGCCGTCCCGATGCGCCCGGCGCCCAGGACCCCGACGGTCAGATCGCGCAGATCCCGTCCGCGCCTGTCGGGCAGCCGGTAATCGTGGCGGTCCGTGCGCCGGACCATGGGCGCCGCGCCGCGCACCGCCATCAGGATCAGCATCAGGGTGTAGTCGGCCACGCCGTCGGGCGCGTAGCGGACATTCTCCACGGACAGGCCGAGACGCGCGGCGTACTCCACATCGATGTGGTCGTATCCGATGCTCCGGGTCGAGATGTACCTCACGCCCGCCCGGCTCAGTGCCGCGAGGGCGGGCCGGCTGATCCGGTGCCGGTGACCGACGCTGACGCAGCGGTTTCCGTTCACCGACCCGGCGGTGGCCCCGGAGACCGGTGCCCCGGTGATGGTCGGTGTCACACCGAAACGCGGCGCCAGTTCCCGGAACAGAGCGGCCTCGTCCGCGTCGCAGCCGTAGACGGTGACGCCCGGTGCCGAGGACGGGGAAACGGCCGGTGACCGGCTGCGGCGGAGGGTTGCCCGGTTGGGTTCTCTGTCGTTCACACCGGCAGTCAAGGCGGAGCGGTGTTGCCCGCCCGTATGGGATTCCCGATACGCCGACGATACGTACCCCGGCCGGGACCGGGCCGGGGCACGTCACATCTCGCGTTCCGCCCCTCGGGCCCGCCCGCCGGACAGCCCTCCCGTCCACCCGGGCCCGATCGCTGAGGCACCGTGACGCGCCGCCGGTTCGGCGGATGGGCGACGGACCACGGGCACGGAATCCGCCTGCACCGCGCCCCCACCGCCGCTGACTCCGGTCACCCCCTCAGTGCCCCGTCCAGCCACTCCAGCAGCGCCTGTTCATACCCGGGACTGATCCGGACGGTGCCCCCCTCGGCACCTTCGGCGGCGATGGTGGGGGAGTGGTCACAGCCGGCCAACCGCACGACATCCGGCGCCGGCCTGCCCGCCCGCCCGGCGGCCTCGCGCCACAGGCGCGTGCTGTCCTCGATGGACAGCCACTGGTCGGTCTCCCCGTAGAGGGTGAGGACCGGGCAGCGCACCGCCTCGTACGCGTCACTCAGATCGGCATCCATGTCCACCCACAACTCCCGCGGCGGCACACTGAACAGGTCGGCGGCGCCCGCGTCGTAGCCGAGCAGTGGCCACCACGGCTGTCGTCCCGCCGCCGCGAACTCCTCGCGCAGGGTGTCCGCGTCACTGGTCCCCCGCACATACGCCTCCAGCGCGTCCTGGAAGCGGCTCAGCTCTCCGAGCCGGTCGGCGAAGCCGTTCTGACGGAGTTGCTGCGCCAGGCCGTAGCGCATCTGTGCCCCGGGAGTGACGCCGACCGGTGAGACCAGCGTCAGGAACGCCACCTCGTCCGGCCGGTTCGCGGCAGCCAGTGGCGCGACCCAGCCACCCTGGCTGTACCCCCACAGTCCGACCGGCATCTCGGGGATGTGCCGGCGCAGCACGGCCATCGCGGCCCGCGCGTCGGCGGCCTGTTCGGCGAACGGAACGGAACGGCCGGAGCGGGACGGCCGCCGGTCGTAGCGCAGCACCGCGATTCCGCGAGCGGGCAGGACCTGCGCGAGATGCTCATAGAGAAGGAAATCCCGTGAACCGGCGTGCGACCCGTGCAGCGGGACGACACCGCCGCGCACAGGACCCTTCGGCAGCGTCAGGGTGGCGGGAAGCCCTACCCCCTGGGAAGTGATCGTCAGCTCCATCCCGGGCATGGTGCCAGCACGCGGACCGACGCGGCCGGCCGGGTGGGTCCTCCCGCCCGCTGCTCCTCCTTCGCCTTGCTGCCCGTCCTCACGATCCGGTCCTGCCGCGGCCCGAGACCCCAAACTGCCCCGAGCTGTCGGCGAGGTGGCAGGCCGGGCCACGCGCCCTGCATGGAGCCCCACCGCACTCGGAGGTGCGCGCGGCGGGAAGCGGGAGACCGTACCGTACCCACGCCGTCCGGCGGCGAGGGTTGACGGCGCCGGAGGGTGGTTCTACGGTCCCCTCACCGCCCCGACGACCGGTGGAACGCATCCCGGAATCACGCGGACAGGACCGTCGCGCTGACGAGCGGTCTCCCCACGCGCGGGCCGCGATGGGAGCGCTCCCGCGCCGTTGGTCCCGCGTCGTGTGCCGGTCGGCGCGGCGGGCCGCTCCGGCGGCGACCGCGATCGCGCACCCCCGCACAGAGAAAGGTGACCCCATGTCCGCTTCTGGAGATCCGCACCACCCGAGCCGGCGGCGGCTGCTGACCACGGCGACCGCTCTGGTCGCGGGAACCTCACTGCCCCTGGCCGGCGCCCACGCCGCTGCGGCCGGGTTACCCGGCGCGGCTGCCCAGGAACCTCCGGGCACCGCGGCGTCGTTCACGAACCCGCTCTTCTGGCAGGACTTCGCCGACATCGACGTGATCCGCGTCGGGGACACGTACTACTACTCGGCCTCGACGATGCACTACTCGCCCGGCGCACCGATCCTGCGCTCCTACGACCTGGTGAACTGGGAGTTCGCCGGCCACTCGGTGCCACGCCTGGACTTCGGCGCCAAGTACGACCTCAGCGGTGGCCGCGGCTATGTCCGGGGCGTCTGGGCCTCGTCCCTGGCCTACCGGCCGAGCAACCGCACCTTCTACTGGCTGGGCCAGATCGACTTCGCCCGCACCTACATCTACACCGCCACCTCCGTCGAGGGCCCCTGGAGCCGGCACGCCGAACTCCCGCAGGTCTACTTCGACGCCGGGCTGCTCGTCGACTCCGACGACACGATGTACGTCGCCCATGGCAACACCCAGATCCACGTCGCCCAGTTGTCCCCGGACGGAAGAAGCCAGGTCCGCTCCCAGCAGGTGTTCTCCACCCCGTCCGGCATCGGCACGCTGGAGGGCGCCCGCTTCTACAAGATCAACGGTGCCTACTACATCTTCCTGACCCGTCCGGCCAACGGCCAGTACATCCTGCGCTCCACCAGCGGGCCCTTCGGCCCCTACACCCTGCGCCAGATCCTGCTCGACCTGCCCGGGCCCATCCCCGGCGGCGGCGTCCCCCACCAGGGCGGTCTCGTGCAGACCCAGAACGGCGACTGGTACTACCTCGCCTTCATCGACGCCTACCCCGGCGGGCGCGTCCCGGCTCTGGCCCCCATCACCTGGACCGGCGACGGCTGGCCCCAGCTCCAGCTCGTGGGCGGCGCCTGGGGCGCCGCCTACCCCGTGCCGAACCTCCCGCCCCCGCCCCGCCAGGTCGAGCCCCTCACCGGTGTCGACACCTTCCCCGGCACCACCCTCACACCCAAGTGGGAGTGGAACCACAACCCCGACCCCGCCCACTACACCGTCAACAACGGGCTGACCCTGCGCGCCGCCACCGTCACCGGCGACCTCTACTCCGCCCGCAACACGCTCACCCACCGTGTGCCCGGCCCCACGTCCACCGCGACCATCACCCTCGACCACCAGCAGATGCGTGACGGCGACCGCGCCGGCCTGGCCATGCTCCGCGACGCGTCCGCCTGGATCGGCCTCAAACGCGACAACGGGGCCACCCGTCTCGTCATGGTCGACGGCCTCACCATGGACTCCAACTGGAACACCACCGGCACCGGCAGCGAACGCGCCACCGCCCCTGTCACCGGGACCCGGATCCAGCTGCGAGCCACCGCGGACATCCGCCCGGGCGCGGGCCGCCAGGCGCGTTTCTCCTACAGCACCGACGGCATCACCTTCACCGGCCTCGGACCCGCCTTCACGCTCAACAACGCCTGGCAGTTCTTCATGGGCTACCGCTACGCCATCTTCAACCACGCCACGCAGGCCCTCGGCGGCGCGGTCACCGTCAACCGCTTCGAACTCACCACCCCCTGACCAGGAGACACCCCCCGCACCCCCTGTCCCCCCGCACCCCCCTGTCCCCCCACACCCCCACGGAGTCATCCGATGTCCCTGCGCACCCTTCTCCTCACCCCAGTCGCCCTCGCGGCAGCACTCGTCATGGCCACGGGCGGCCCAGCGGTGGGCGGCGGGCAAAGCCACGGCACCTCCACGACCCCCGCCGCGGCTTCCGCCGGATGCGGCCAGGCGCCCACGCTGGGCGACGGCAACCACACCATCCAAAGCGGCGGCAAGAACCGCAGCTTCATCCTGGACGTCCCCGACGGCTACGACCCCAACCGCCCCCACCGGCTGGTCCTCGGCTTCCACTGGTGGGGCGGCACCGCCACCGATGTCGCCACGGGCCAGACCGTGGAACGGGACGTCTGGTCCTACTACGGCCTCAAGCGACTGGCCGGCGACAGCACCGTCTTCGTCGCACCCCAGGGCATCGACAACGGCTGGCCCAACACCGGCGGCGAGGACGTCACCTTCGTCGACGACCTGCTGCGGCACATCGAGGCGGACCTCTGCGTCGACACCGAAAGGCGATTCGCCCTCGGCTTCAGCTACGGCGGTGCCATGAGCTACTCCCTGGCCTGCTCCCGGCCCGACACCTTCCGCGCCGTCGCCGTCTACGGCGCACCCGGCCAGATCAGCGGATGCAGCGGCGGGACCGGGGCCGTCGCCTACTTCGCGGCCCACGGCACCGGCGACAACATCGCCACCGGACGCTCCCTGCGCGACCGGTTCGTCCAGAACAACGGCTGCGCCGCGCAGAACCCGCCCGAGCCCGCGCAGGGCAGCCTGGGGCACATCACCACCACCTACTCCGGGTGCGCCGGCGGGAAGCCCGTCACCTGGGCGGCCTTCGACGGAGGGCACATCGCCGCCCCGCAGGACGGAGCCCCGGGTGAGAGCGGCTCCCGGACCTGGCTCCCCGGCGAGACCTGGCAGTTCTTCACCCAGTTCTGACCGCTCCGACCCGGGCCCGTCCGCCGCACGGCCACCGGCGGCCCGGGCGCGGATCCCCCGCGGTGGCTCGCGTACCGGGCCTGCCCGGCCTCACCACCCGGGCAGGCCCGCATCCCCCGCACGGACCGCCGCTATCCGGTCGGCGAGAAACCGCGGCCGACGTGGCGTCGGGTCCTGACCGGTCAGGACCCGGCGCCGGTGCCACCGACCTCGCCGGCGGTGGTATCTCCGCGAGCGGTGTGCCGTGAGGTCTTCTTCGCAGACTGCGCCGGAAGGGGGCAGCCGTCTGTGTCGTGCCATGGGACCCTGGGTCCCCCCCGCCTCAGAAGGACGCCGCGGGCTGCCGGACCCGCACCGGGGAGAGCCCGTACAACTTGGGCCGCAGCCGCTCGCCGATGACCGTGCTGCGCGGTTGATACATCGCTCCCCCCGAGTCACGGCGCCCGCTTCACGCGGGCCGCTCTCAAGAAGTCGTGTAGGCGATCAATAACCCAATTCCGGCCATGAACAGGGCCGGCACTATGAGATCAACAGCCACTTTGACCGCCCGAAATTTCCGGTGGGCCAGCGTTCCGAGCCGTATCACCCGGACCGCATCCGCATGCAGCCGCTCCTCGCTGCTCATGGCAACAACGGACGTCACGAGCGCCTGCGCGCACCCGCCTCGCGCCGGACCCTCCATCGCTGAGCGGATATGGCGGGGCAGCGATGGCCGAAGGGCGGCCAGAGCCGCAACGAGTGCTGAAACCAGCAAGCCGCACGCCACCACCAGGGAGGCCTTCGCCGGCCAGGCGGCGTTGCCCCAGTTCGACAGCGCCGCGATGTCAGCCGCGAGCAACCCCCCGGCCAGCCCACACAGGGCGGCTGCCTTGCCGTCAGCGCGCTGTACTTCGACAAACAGTTCGGATGATCTGGTCCTCATTCTGCTTGCTGCTTCCCCGGCGGCCCTGTCCTCCCCGATCCGGTTCACGAACCCTCCCGATGATGGAGTGCCTCACTGGCGCGTACTCAATATCGCTGCTTGTGGCGTGCGGAGGTGCACAGCACAGGGCACGGGGGCGGCTGATCCGTCACACACCCGCTGCCTGGGCGTTGAGCGCGGCGCGCAGGCGTGCGGCGTAGGCGTGGCGGCGGTCGGCGGGGAGCCGGTCGGGCTGTGGCGGGGTGGCGTACAGGTCGTCGCCGGGGTAGCGGGGGAAGAGGTGCTGGTGGAAGTGCCAGACGTGCTGGTCACCGGCGGGCTCGTTGTGCTGGCGGGTGGAGACCCCGGCGCAGTCGTAGGCGGTGCGCAGGGCGCGGGCCAGGGTGCGGGTGGCGTCGAAGACCGCGTGGCCGTCGGCGGTGGGGAGGTCGTAGAGGTTCTCGTGGTGGGCGAGGGGGATGATCAGCAGATGGCCCGCGTTCTTCGGCCACCACTGGGGGCAGATCAGCGCGAAGACCCGTTCGTCGCGGTAGACCACGTCGGGCTCCCGGTCCGGGGTCAGGTGGCAGAACGGGCAGTGGTAGTCGTCGGGTTCGTGGTGGTGCACAGGGGGCCTCCCCGGCCTGGTGCGGAATGGGACGGTCAGGAGCCGGCCGGCGGCCAGGCGACGAGGCCGTCGAGGACCGGCGGTTGGTAGCCGGGCCCTTTGAGTACCTTGCCGTCCGGCCGGCGCAGGACACGGCCTTCGGCGTCGACCTTGCTCATGTTGGACCGGTGGACCTCGGTGAACACGGCGGGCAGGTCGATCCCCAGCGCATCCGCGGTGCCGTAGGTGACGTAGAGGACGTCGGCCAGTTCCTTGGCCACGGCGCGGTACGCGCCGAGCGGGTCCTCGCCCGTGCGCAGGGCCTTCGCGAGGGCGGTCAGGGCCTCGGCGGCCTCGTGTGCTTCCTCGTCCAGCAACGTCCGCCGGTGTTCGGCCGTTTCGGGGAGCTCGCCCACGGCCTGACCGTCGAACGTCTCGCGGAACTCGGCAACGCGTCGCATCGGCTCGTGATCCATGACCCGACCCTAGGGCCCGTCCGAGTGGCGAGGGGAGGGCGGTCCGTATGCTCGGCGGCGGTGGGGTGTGGACGATCCGTGCGGCTCCGGCCGGGTGTGCCGCGCTCCCCGCGAGGCCCGCTCCGGGGCTTCCGGCGAAGGAGAGAAACGATGAGCGAGAATCCGACGGTACCGAGCGAGCCCGGGAAGCACATCGCCGACCCGCGTCAGCTGCTGCTCGACTACCTCGACTACTACCGCGAGGTGGTGGTGTCGAAGCTGGCCGGGCTCTCCGAGGAGGAACTGCGCAGCTCCCGGCTGCCGTCCGGGTGGGCCCCGGTGGAGCTGATCTGGCATCTGGCCCATGTGGAGCGCCGCTGGCTGCGCTGGGGATTTCTGGGCGAGGAGGTCGAGGAGCCGTGGGCCGACTGGTTCCACGGGCCCTCGGGCCCGGAGCGCTGGGCGGTGCCCGACGGGGTGAGCACGGCCGAGGTGCTGGAGACCTTCCAGCGGTACGTCGCGGACTCCCGGGCGATCACCGCGGACGTCGCGCTGGAGACGCGGGCCAAGGGGGGCGGCCGGTTCGACCCGGCCGGGCAGGCGCCGGCGCCTGCGCTGAGCTGGATCCTCTTCCACCTGCTCCAGGAGTACGCCCGGCACGCCGGTCACCTGGATGTCGTACGCGAGCTGGCGGACGGTGTCACGGGGGAGTAGCGAACCGGGACAAGCCGGACTACGGTGGAGGGAACGCCGCGATGGGCTCCCATTTCGCGCGGCCCGCGTGGCGACATCGCGAACGCGAACGCAAAGGAGTCCCGCCATGACCACCGCCGCGGACATCATGAGCCAAGGCGCCCAGTGCGTCCCGATGAACGAGACCCTGGACCGCGCCGCCCAGTTGATGCGTGAACAGAACGTGGGCGCGCTGCCGGTCTGCGACGAGAACGAGCGCATGCAGGGCATCGTCACCGACCGCGACATCGTCGTGAAGTGTGTGGCCGCCGGCCACGACCCCTCCAAGGTCCGGGCCGGGGATCTGTGCGAGGGCACTCCGCGCTGGATATCCGCCGACGCCAGCGCGGAGGACGCGCTCGCCGAGATGGAGACGCACCAGATCCGGCGGCTGCCGGTCGTCGGTGACGACAAGCGGCTGGTCGGCATGATCAGTGAGGCCGACGTGGCCAGGACGCTCACCGACGACCAGGTGGCCACGTTCGTCGAGCGTGTCTACGCCACATCCTGAGCCACCCGCCCGGCAGATCCCCGGGACGCACCTCGCCGCGCCGCTCGCCGGGCGGGCGGCGGCGGGGGCGGCCATGCTGGGAGCATGGCATCCAATCCCAGACCCCGGAAGGCCAGCGGCAGCACCCCGCTGGGGGACTTCTTCACCCCCGGCCGGATCGTCGCCCTGGTGGTCGCCGTCCTTGTCCTGATCTTCGTCTTCCAGAACACCGGGCGCACCAAAATCCGCGTCCTCATCCCCGAGGTCATCATGCCGCTGTGGCTGGCGCTGCTGGCCACCGCCCTGATCGGCCTATTCCTCGGCATGTATCTGACGCACCGCAGAAGATAAACCCCCAGGGCCCTCTTTCACCCGAGTGGGTGACCGTGTTCCATGGTCATCACAGCGCCGGTCACCCGGCCGGGGGTGAGGGGAGCGAGGGGTTTCATGACAGGAACCGGAAGCACGGCCGGCGCCGCCGCAGGACCCGGGACGACCGTCCGGCGCGGCACGCTCACGCTCCCCGCCGCGCCGCTGGGCCCGCCCAATCCGCTGCCCGCGCTGCTCCCGCCGGACGAGCCCCACCGCCTCGACCCGGCGGAGTTCGCGGTGCTGCCGCCCGACGCCGCCCGGCAGGCCGCGTACGCGCCGCTGACCTCCGTCCTGCCCGCCCCGCTGTACGACGGCTACGGCCGCGCCCGCGCCGCCACCGGGATCCCCACCCTCGTCATCGAGAACGACCGGCTGCGCGCCACCGTGCTGCCCGGCTGGGGCGGGCGCGTCCACTCCCTGTTCCACAAGGCCACCGGGCGCGAACTCCTGTACCGCAACCCGGTGCTGCAACCGGCCAACTTCGCCCTCAACGGCGCCTGGTTCTCCGGCGGCATCGAATGGAACATCGGCGCCACCGGGCACACCGCCCTGTCCTGCGCCCCGCTGCACGCCGCCGCCGTGCCCGCCCCCGACGGCGGACAGATGCTGCGGCTGTGGGAGTGGGAACGGCTGCGCGACACCCCCTTCCAGGTCGACCTGTGGCTCCCGCGGGGATCCGACTTCCTCTACGTCGGCGTTCGCATCCGCAACCCCCAGGACGGCACGACACCGGTCTACTGGTGGTCCAACACCGCCGTCCCCGAACACTCCGGCACCCGGGTCCTGGTCCCCGCCGAGCGGGCCTGGCACTTCGGCTACCGGCGCGCGCTGCGCACGGTGCCCGTCCCCGGCGACCCGGGCGGGCCGGACCGCACCCGCCCCGCCCACGGCGATCACCACCCGGCCGACTACTTCTACGACGTGCCCGCCACCGCCCGGAAGTGGATCGCCGCCCTGCGGGAGGACGGCCACGGCCTCGTCCAGACCTCCACCGCCGCCCTCCCGGGCCGCAAGCTGTTCGTGTGGGGCACAGGACCCGGCGGCCGCCGCTGGCAGCGCTGGCTCACCGAACCCGGCACCACCGGCTACGCCGAGATCCAGGCCGGCCTCGCCCGTACCCAGCTCGAACACCTCCCGCTCCCCGCGGGCGAGGAACTCAGCTGGCTGGAGGCGTACGGCCCGCTGCACGCCGACCCGGCCCACACGCACGGGCCCGACTGGGCGGACGCCCGCGCCCACACCGAACGGGCCCTGGACGCCGCACTGCCCGCCGCCACCCTCGACGCCGCCCACGCCGCCTGGCTCCCGCACGCCGACCTGGACCCCGCGGACCTCCTGCACACCGGCAGCGGCTGGGGCGCCCTGGAAGTCGCCCGCGGCGGCTACGAGCTGCCCGGCACCCCCTTCGGCCCCGACGCCCTCGGCCCCGAGCAGTGCCCCTGGCTGGAACTCCTGGAGAGCGGCCGGCTCCCCGGTCACGCCCTGCCCGCCACCCCGCCCGGACCCACCCTGGTCTCCCGCGCCTGGCGCGAGAAGCTCGAATGCGCCACCCCCGGCGGACCGCTGACCGACTACCACCTGGGCATCGCCCAATGGCACGCCGGCGACCTGGCCCAGGCCGCCCGCAGCTGGGAACGGGCCCTGGCCGAAGGCCCCAGCCCCTGGCCGCTGCGCGCCCTGGCCGTCGCCGATGCCCGCTCCGGGCAGCACGACCGCGCCGCGGAACGGGCGCTGACCGCCGCCGAACTCGCCCTGGCCGCGCCCGCCGGCCCCGCCGCCGACAGCGCCGCCGGGCCCGCGGTGACCGCCCTGGTCACCGAAGCGGTCACCGCCCTGCTGACCGCCGGACGCCCGGACGCCGCCCGCACCCTGCTGGAACGGCTGCCCGAAACCGTACGCGCCCGCGGCCGGCTGCGGCTGCTGGCCGCCCGCACCGCGCTCGCCCTCGGCGAACGCGACACCGCGCGCGCCCTCCTCGATGAGGACTTCGAGATCCCGGATCTGCGCGAGGGTGAGGAGTCCCTGCACACCACCTGGGCCGCCCTCACCGAGGACCCGCTGCCCGTTCACCACGACTTCCGGATGCGCTCCGAAGGGAGCCCGGAACCCGCCTGAACGACCGTACGGGCACGTCCCGCCGAGCCGTACGGGCCCGAAACGGGCATCCCTCCGTGCCCGTACGGGCGCCCGTACGGCACATGGAAAGCGCTGTCCGCTAACGGCCCGAAGCGACCACCCCTGCGACCGAACGGGCACAATCGGGCAGGAAAACCCGAACAGCTGCTCTGTTCCGCGCCCCGTTCCCGACGGTAGAACTCTCCGTGCGGCCCGAACGGGCAGCGACAGCAACGCAGCTGTGCGGGTAAGGAGCGTGGACGTCAATGACCGCTGAGGAACGCCAGCGCGCCATCGTCGGCGCGGCACGGCGGGCCGGCTCCGTCGAAGTGGGCGCCCTCGCCGAGGAACTCGGCGTCGCCAAGGAGACCGTACGCCGCGATCTGCGCGCCCTGGAGGCCCACGGACTGCTGCGCCGCACCCACGGCGGCGCCTACCCGGTCGAGAGCGCGGGCTTCGAGACCACGCTCGCCTTCCGCTCCACCATGCACGTCCCCGAGAAGCGGCGCATCGCGGCCGCCGCCGCCGAACTCACCGGCGAGGCCGAGACGATCTTCATCGACGAGGGCTACACCCCCCAGCTCATCGCCGAATCCCTGCCCAGGGACCGCACCCTGACCATCGTCACCGCCTCCCTGGCGATCGCCGGCACCCTCGCCACCGTGCCCGGCTTCAACGTCCTGCTGCTGGGCGGCCGGGTGCGCGGCGGGACCCTGGCCACCGTCGACCACTGGACCACCCGGATGCTGTCCGGCTTCGTCATCGACCTGGCGTTCATCGGCGCCAACGGCATCTCCCGCGAGCACGGCCTCACCACCCCCGATCCGGCCGTCAGCGAAGTCAAGCAGCAGGCCGTACGCGCCTCCCGGCGCCGCGTGTTCGCCGGCGTGCACACCAAGTTCGGTGCCGCCAGCTTCTGCCGCTTCGCCTCCGTCACCGATCTGGATGTGATCGTCACCAGCAACAGCCTCTCCACCGCCGAGGCCCACCGCTACACCCTCCAGGGCCCGCAGGTCATCCGCGTCTGAACCACGAGAACCCCGCTCTCTTCTCCGCACACCCCCGCGGGCGGTGCAACGCCGCACGCCCGGAATCACCAGGAGTACCGACCATGCGCCGCAGTCAGAGCCGACGCGCCATCCGTACCGCCGCCGCCGTCACGGTGGCCGGGGCCCTCCTCGCCTCCTGCGCCGGAGCCGGAGGAGGCTCCGGCTCGGGCGACGGTGACAGCATCAACGTCCTGATGGTCAACAACCCGCAGATGACGCAGCTGCAACGCCTCACCGCGGACCACTTCACCAAGGACACCGGGATCAAGGTGAACTTCACCGTCCTCCCGGAGAACGAGGTCCGCGACAAGATCAGCCAGGACTTCGCCAACCAGGCCGGCCAGTACGACGTCGCCACCATCAGCAACTACGAGACCTCGATCTACGCCCGCAACGGCTGGCTCCACGAGCTGGACCCGTACCTGCGCGACGACGAGGGCTACGACGTCCAGGACATCCTCACCCCCATCCAGCTGTCGCTGACCGGTGAGGACGGCAAGCTCTACGCCCAGCCGTTCTACGGCGAGTCCTCCTTCCTGATGTACCGCACCGACGTCTTCGAGGAGCACGGGCTGACCATGCCCGAGCAGCCCACCTGGACCGAGGTCGCCGAGCTCGCCGCCGAGGTGGACGCGGCCGAGTCCGGCATGAAGGGCATCTGCCTGCGCGGCCTGCCCGGTTGGGGCGAGGTCATCGCCCCGCTCACCTCCGTCGTCAACACCTTCGGCGGCACCTGGTTCACCGAGGACTGGGAAGCCCAGCTGGACTCGCCCGAGTTCACCGAGGCCACCCAGTTCTACGTCGACCTGGTGCGCGAGCACGGCCAGTCCGGCGCCGCCCAGGCCGGCTACGCCGAGTGCCTGAACAACATGGTCCAGGGCAACACCGCCATGTGGTACGACGCCACCGCCGGCGCCGGCTCCCTGGAGGCGGACGACTCCCCGGTGGCCGGCAACATCGGCTACGTGCCCGCCCCGGTCGAGCAGACCGACTCCTCCGGCTGGCTGTACACCTGGGCCTGGGGCGTCCAGGCGGCCTCCCAGAAGGCCGACACCGCTTGGGAGTTCATCTCCTGGGCCTCCAGCAAGGAGTACGAGGAGCTCGTCGGTGAGACCCTCGGCTGGTCCAACGTCCCGGCCGGCAAGCGCGCCTCCACCTACGAGAACGCGGACTACCAGGAGCACGCCGCCGCCTTCTACCAGGTGACCCACGACGCCATCGCCGCGGCCGACCCGATCAACCCCGGTGTCCAGCCCCGCCCGGTGCCCGGCATCCAGTTCGTGACCATCCCGGAGTTCGCCGACCTGGGCACGAAGGTCTCCCAGGAGATCAGCTCCGCGATCGCCGGCCGGCAGACCGTTGAGCAGGCCCTCGCCAAGTCCCAGACCCTGGCCGACGCAGTGGCCGAGGAGTACCGCAACCGATGACCACGCCGACCGCTACGGCGGCGACGCCTTCGCCCGGGGCTTCCTCCCGGGCGAAGGCGTGGGCCCTTCGCGCCCCGCTGCTGCCCGCCCTCATCTTCATGATCGTGGTCACCCAGCTGCCCTTCGTGGCCACCCTGGTGATCTCGCTCTTCGACTGGAACGCCCTCTACCCCGACGACCGTTCCTTCAACGGCTTCGGCAACTTCTCCACCGTGCTGTCCGACGACGCGCTGCGGTCCTCGGTCGTCACCACGGCCGTGCTCACCGCGTCCGTCGTGCTCATCAGTCTCGTGCTCGGCCTCGCCATCGCCCTGCTGCTGGACCGCAAGTTCCGCGGCCGGGGCCTGGTGCGCACCATGATGATCACCCCCTTCCTGCTGGTGCCGGTGGCCGCCGCCCTGATGTGGAAGCACGTCCTGTACAACCCGGAGTACGGCCTGCTCAACGGCATGCTGGTGTGGCTCGGCGACCTGCTGGGCTTCACCCCGCCGCAGCCCGACTGGATCTCCGAGATGCCGCTGCCGGCGGTCGCGGTGTCGCTGATCTGGCAGTGGACCCCGTTCATGACGCTGATCCTGCTGGCCGGCCTGCAGAGCCGCCCGCTGGAGCAGTACGAGGCGGCCCGGCTCGACGGCGCGGACAACTGGCAGATCTTCCGCCACCTGACGCTGCCGCACCTGCGGCGCTACCTGGAACTGGGAGCGCTGCTCGGCTCCATCTACATCGTGCAGAACTTCGACGCGGTGTACACCATCACCCGGGGCGGCCTGGACACGGCCAACCTGCCGTTCGCGATCTACCAGGAGTTCTACCAGGCGCAGGAGTACGGGGTGGCCTCGGCGGCCGGTGTGCTGGTGGTCATCGGCTCCCTGATCATCGCCATGTTCGCCCTGCGCGTGGTGTCCTCGCTCTTCCGCGAGGAGGGAAGCCGAGCATGAGCACGACCACAACCCCGACCACTGTCACGCCGCCGGCCAAGACGCCCCCGCCGGCCCGCAAGCCGGCCACCGGCACCCCGCGCCGCCCGCGGCGGGTGTTGTCGGCGATCCCGGCGTTCCTCGCCTGGTTCGCCGGCCTGGTCTTCTTCCTCCCCGTGGCCTGGATGGTGCTCACCTCCTTCCACGCGGAGTCGGACGCCGCCAGCAACCCGCCGGCCCTGACCGCGCCGCTGACCCTGGACAGCTACCGGGAGTTCTTCAGCTCGGACGGCGCCAGCCCCTGGCCGCCGCTGATCAACTCGCTCACCGCGTCGCTCTCCTCCACGCTGCTGGTGCTGCTGCTGGCGCTGCCCGCCGCGTACGCGCTGTCCATCCGCCCCGTGAAGGGGTGGCGGGACGCGATGTTCTTCTTCCTGTCCACGAAGATGCTGCCGGCCATCGCGGGTCTGCTGCCGCTGTACCTGTTCGCCAAGAACACCGGTCTGCTGGACAACATCTGGCTGCTCGTCCTGCTGTACACCTCGATGAACCTGCCGATCGCGGTGTGGATGCTCCAGTCCTTCCTGGCCGAGGTGCCGCCCTCGCTCATCGAGGCGGCGCAGATCGACGGCGCGAAGCTGCCGGTCATCCTCTTCCGGGTGGTGGGGCCCGTCGTGGCGCCCGGCATCGCCGCCACCTCGCTGATCTGCTTCATCTTCAGCTGGAACGAGATGCTGTTCGCCAAGGTGCTCACCGGTGTCATGGCCGAGACCGCGCCGGTGTTCCTGACCAGCTTCATCACCAGCCAGGGCCTGTTCCTGGCCCAGGTGTCCGCCGCGTCCCTCGCCATCTCCCTGCCGGTGCTCGCCGCCGGCTTCGCCGCCCAGGACAAGCTGGTCCAGGGCCTGTCGCTAGGAGCAGTCAAGTGAAAGCCGCACTCATCGAGTCCGTGGGCAAGGTCTCCCTGACCACCGTTCCCGACCCCACCCCGGGGCCGCGCGATGTGGTGGTGGAGGTCGCTGCCTGCGGGTTGTGCGGCACCGATCTGCACATTCTCCAGGGCGAGTTCGCCCCGACCCTGCCGATCGTCCCGGGCCACGAGTTCGCGGGCGAGGTCGTCGGCATCGGCAAGGACGTCACCGAGGTCGCCATCGGCGACCGGGTGGCGGTCGACCCGTCGCTGTACTGCTACGAGTGCCGCTTCTGCCGCAACGGCCACGCCAACATGTGTGAGCGCTGGGGCGCCATCGGCGTGTCGGTGCCGGGCGGGGCCGCCGAGTACGCGGTCGCGCCCGTCGCCAACTGCGTCAAGCTGCCCGAGCACGTCAGCACCCAGGACGCGGCGCTCATCGAGCCGCTGTCCTGCGCGGTGCGCGGCTACGACGTGATGAACTCCGTGCTCGGCGCGCGCGTGCTCATCTACGGCTCGGGCACCATGGGCCTGATGATGCTGGAGCTGGCCAAGCGCACCGGCGCCAGCGGCGTGGACATCGTCGACATCAACCCCGAGCGCCTGGCCACCGCCCGCACCCTGGGCGTCAGCGCGGCGGCCGGCTCGGCGGACGAGCTGGACCGGCCGCAGGGCTGGGAGATCGTCATCGACGCCACCGGCAACGCCGCCGCCATCCAGGACGGCCTGGGCCGGGTCGCGAAGGCCGGCACGTTCCTCCAGTTCGGCGTCGCCGACTACGCGACCACGGCCACCATCGAGCCGTACAAGATCTACAACCAGGAGATCACCATCACCGGCTCCATGGCGGTGCTGCACAGCTACGAGCGGGCCGCCGACCTGTTCGCCAGCGGCATCCTGGACCCGCAGATCTTCATCAGCGACCGCCTCCCGCTGGACCAGTACCCGCAGGCGCTGGACCAGTTCGCGAAGGGCGTAGGCCGCAAGATCGTGGTCACCCCGTAACGCGCTGGACGCTCACGCATGGAGCCGCGCCTCTCGACGATGGAGAGGCGCGGCTCCGCGCGTTTGACTGGCCGGCATGGCAATCCTGGCGGCGGCCCTGCTGGCCGCGACCCTGTTGACGGCCGCCTGTGTGGCGGGCGTGTTCTTCGCCTTCTCGGTGGCGGTGATGCCCGGCCTGAACGCCGTGGACCCCGCGCACTCGGTCACGGCGATGCAGAGCGTCAACGAACGCATCCTCAACCCGCTCTTCCTCGGGGCCTTCGTCGGCGTGCCGCTGCTGGCGGCGGGCGGCGGCGTCGTGCTGCTGCTCCTGGGGGAAAGGGGCGCCGCGCTCGCGCTGTTCGCGGCGGCGGGGACGTACGTGCTGGGCGCGTTCGCCCCCACCGCGATGGTGAACGTTCCGCTGAACGACGTGCTGGCGGCGGCCGGTACCCCCGAATCGGCCGAGCACGCCGCGCGGCTGTGGGCCGACTACGCGCCGCGCTGGACCGCCTGGAACACCGCGCGGGCCGTCCTCGGCGCGCTCACCGTCCTGCTGACGGCCCTCGCCCTGTACCTGTGGGCGCGCGGCCCCGCCGCCGGGCGCGCGGGATGAGCGGCGCGCGCCGGACAGCGCCCCGAGCCCGGCCGGGGCCCGGCCCGGACACCCGGACCCGGGCCTGCGGCACGGCCGGCAAAAACGGTTGCCGCCGCGACGAGGCATGGTGAGGATGGTCCGGTGATCAGCTCGCCCGACCCCCGCTCCGCCTCCGTACGCCCCCTCACGGACGCCGACGTCCCCACCGCCGTCGACACCCTCGCCCGGGCCTTCGCCGACTACCCGTTCACGCGGCACGTCATCGCCGCGGACGGCCACGAGGACCGGGTCCGGCGCTTCCAGGAGCTGTGTCTGACCCGTATCGGCAGGGAGTACGGCCGCGTGTGGGCCGCCGACGGCGGCCGTGCCGTGGCCGTCTGGGCGGTGCCCGGCCAGGACCCGTCACCCGCCTTCGAGGCACTCGCACCCGTCTTCGCCGAACTCAGCGGCGACCGGGCCGCCGCCTACGCCTCGGCGGAAGAGGCCCTCGCACCCCACCGGCCGCAGGAACCGGGCTGGTTCCTGGAGACGGTGGCCACCGCCCCCGAGGCACAGGGCCGGGGCCTGGGCAGCGCGGTGCTGCTCCCAGGGCTCCGGGAAGCCGGACAGGCGGGAGTGCCAGTGTTCCTGGAGACATCGAGCGAGCGCAACGTCACCTTCTACGAGCGGCTCGGTTTCCGGGTCACGGCCGATGTCCGCCTGCCCGACGACGGCCCCCGCACCTGGTGCATGCGCAAGGACCCGCGCTGAGACACGCCGCGGGCCCGGCGGGCCGGCCGGGCCCCTCCATCGCGTCCATCGGGCCAGCCGCTCCCGCAGCCGGGCCGCCACCCCGGCCGGCGCCTCCTCGGCCATGAAGTGACCCCAGCCGACCCCTGCGACCCTCCACGGCGCGAACGAGCAGCCAATGAGTACGGTGAACGGGTGCGGGTCGACTTCGAAGTGCTGGGGCCGGTCACGGCACGGGACGCGGACAGCGGGCGTCCGATCGCCCTCAAGGGGCCGCGCCACCGCGCCGTCCTCGCCCGGCTGCTCGTCGCCCGCCGCCGCGTCGTCCCCGTCCCCCGGCTGGTCGCCGACCTGTGGGACGAGCCGCCGGCCGGTGCCGTACCGGCCCTGCGCACCGCTGACGGCTACCGGCCGGGCGTTTCGACCGCCAGGGCGTCGAGATGGGTGGCGACCCTCTGGAGCAGTTCCATCAACACCGTGTACTGCTCGGGCGAGAGACTTTCCATCATCCGAACTCTCAGCACCCCGGTCTGCTCGGAGATCCTCTGGTGCGCCCGTCGGCCCTCGCCGGTCAGTGTCACAGCCCCGTCCTCAGCCGTGGACGTCCAGCCACGCTCGGCAAGCCGGTCGACGCACGGGCGCGTGGTCGGCTCGTCGGGAGAGAGGAACGCGGCCATCGTGTCGTCGAGTTCGGCGACGGTGATCGGGCCGTACGAGAGGGTGTTCAGTACCTGCCACCCCCGCCGGTTCAGACCGTCCCTGGCGAACAGCCGGCTCATGTGCTCCTCGATCGCCCTGTCGATGTGCTTCAGCCAGTAGCCGAACGGCCGCTGCTCGCGAACGTTGGGCTGCTGGGGCAGGCCGGTCATGACCATCACCCCTATGCATGTATTTTGACAACTGTTGTAATCTAGCATGCATGTCGAAGAGGGAACAGGACGAGGCGGTCGCCGCCGTCGAACGGGCGATGGTGGCGATCCGCCGCAGCCAGACCCGCCGGTCACTGGGGCGGCTGGCGCCACGCGATGGCGGCAGGCCGATCGACCCCACGCTGTTCAGCGTGCTGGATGTCATCGAGGACCGTGACACACCGTGCTCCGTCACGGACGTCGCCACCGCGCTCGGCGTCGACCAGCCGAGGGCGAGCCGGCTGGTGCTCCGTGCCGTCGGGGAAGGATTGCTGGAGCGCAGGACCGACCCGTCCGATGCCCGGCGCACGCTGATCACCCTGACCGGCTCCGGGCAGGAACAACTCGACCGCACACACCGGTTCCGGCAGGAGGTCTTCGCGCGGGTGATGGCGGACTGGCCCGACACCGACCGGTCCGAGTTCGCCCGGCTCATCACCACATTCGTCACCTCGTTCGCCCAGATGACCCCCGACGCCGACTGAGTCCCCCGGCGCGCGGCGGGTGGAGCCGAGCGCGCGGCTCGGAAGGACCCGTGCCGTCACCCTTCGGGGCGCGGGCGCGCGGCCGGTGAGTACCGTGAGGGGGTGCGGGTGGAGTTCGAGGTACTGGGGCCGGTCACGGCACGGGACGCGGACAGCGGGCGTCCGATCGCCCTCAAGGGGCCGCGCCACCGCGCTGTCCTCGCCCGGCTGCTCGTCGCCCGCCGCCGCGTCGTCCCCGTTCCCCGGCTGGTCGCCGACCTGTGGGACGAGCCGCCGGCCGGTGCCGTACCGGCCCTGCGCACCTTCGTCGCCGCCCTGCGCCGCGCCCTGGAGCCGGACCGCCCGCCCCGCACCCCCGCCCGGCTGCTGATCACTGAGGGCCCCGGGTACGCGCTGCGCGCCGACCCGGCGACGGTGGACGCCGAGCGGTTCTCCTCGGCGGTCGCCGCCGCCACCACCCCCGACGCGCTGGCCGAGGCCCTGGCCCTGTGGCGCGGACCGGCCTACGCGGACGTCGCCGACGCCCCCTGGGCCCGTACCGAACGCTCCCGGCTGGGCGAACTGCGGTTGCAGGCCGTGGAGCGCCGCGCCGCGCTGCTGCTGGACCGGGGCCGCGCGGCCGAGGCCGTCCCCGACCTGGACGCCCACGCCGCCGAGCACCCCTGGCGCGAGGACGGCTGGCGGCTGCTGGCCCTGGCCCTCTACCGCACCGGCCGCCAGGGCGAAGCGCTGGCCGTGTTGCGCCGGGCCCGCGCGCTGCTGGTCGAGCAACTGGGGGTGGACCCCGGGCCCGCGCTGCGCCGCCTGGAGGCGGACATCCTGGCCCAGTCCGGGCACCTGGAGGGCACGGCGGGCGGGGTGGAGCAGGTGTGGGAACGCACGGCCGCCGCCTACGACCGCGCGGTGGGCGGCGGCTCCCGGGTCCGGCTGGAGTCGACGGTGGGGCTGCTGCGCGAGCTGGCGGTCACCGGGGGCGGCGGCCTGGAGGCCGCCCGCGATCAGCGGACGGCCGCCGTCGCGGCGGCGGAGGAGCTGGGCGACCCCGAACTGACGGCACGGGTGATCGGCGCGTACGACGTCCCCGCGATCTGGACCCGGGTGGACGACCCGGAGCAGGCCGCCCGGGTGGTGGCCTCCGCCGAGCGCACCCTGGCCGCCCTGCCGCCGGACGCGCACCCGGCCGCGCGGGCCCGGCTGCTGGCCACCGTCGCCGTCGAGTCGCGCGGAACACGGTCGGCACGGGGCCCGCGGGCCGCGGGGGAGGCGGTGCGGCTGGCGCGCGAGCTGGGCGACGCGCCGCTGCTGGCGTTCGCGCTGAACGGCCTGTTCATGCAGAGCTGCCGGGGGTCGGGGCTCGCCGGCCGGCGGGAGGAGATCGGCGCCGAGCTGGTGACGCTCGGCGAACGCCACGCGTTGCCCAGCTACGGGATCCTCGGCCGGCTGATCCGCCTGCAGGCGCGGTGCGCCCGGGCCGACTTCGCCGGGGCGGACGCCCAGGCTGCGGCGGCCGAACGGCTCGCCGAACGCTACGACCGACCGCTGGTCGGGGTGTTCACGCAGTGGTACGGGGCGCTGAAGCTCGCCGAGACCGGCACCGTACCCCAGGCGGAGGCGGCGTACCGGGCGGCGGCCGACGGGCTGCCCGACGCCGGAATGCCGGGCCTGGCGGCGGGCCTGCTGCCGCTGGCCCTGCTCGGCCTGCGGATACGGCACGGCCTTCCCCCGGAGCCGGAGCCGGAGCTGGAGCCGGAGGCGGCGGCGCCCGGCGCGGCGTTCCGGGCGGCGGACTGGGGCCCGTACGCACCGTGGACCCGCCCGCTGCTCCTGCTGGCCCGCAACCGCCGCGCCGAGGCCGCCGCGGCGCTGCGTGCCCTCCCACCACCCCCCTACGACCTGCTGTACGAGGCGATGTGGTGCCTGACGGCGAGGGCCGCCGCGCTGCTGGGGGACCGGGAGACGCTGCGTCGGGCCCGGGCCGAACTCGCCCCCGCCGCCGGCGAACTGGCCGGCGCGGGCAGCGGTCTGCTGACCCTGGGCCCGGTCGCCGACTACCTCTGAGCGGCCCGGACGTCCCCGGCCCCGTTCTGCGTCCGCCGGGTGCCCGTGAACGCCACCAGCACCCCGGCCAGCAGCAGTGCGCTGCCGGACAGGGTGCCCCATTGGCGGGTGGCGATGTCATCGACCAGGAGCAGGAAGACCGCCTGCCAGCACAGCGCGACGGCGACGATCAGCTGGCCCCAGCCGTAGCGGCGGGGGCTGCGGACCGCGCGGCGGCTCGTCGGCAGCACCCGGCCCCGGGTGAGGGCGGCCACCCCGGCGGCGGTCAGGAACACGGCCGGCAGCACGAGGAGCGCACCGATGAACAGTTTCATACGTCTCCTCTGTGCGACGGGCGATGCGCCCAGCAGATTATCGGCGGCGGACTCCGGTCCTGACCGCCCTGGAACGAAGCGTGAGCCCCGAGGCAGTACGGGACCGGGCCGTCGCCCGTGCTGCCCGCCGCGCGTACGGCCCGACTCCACGGCCGCGGCTCCCCTTCAGCCCCGGCACAGCACCTCACCGTTGAGGACCGCGAACCAGCCGTCCGCCGCGTGGCCCCACTCCCGCCAGGACTGCGCGATCCGCTCCAGTTGGGCGCGGGTGGCGTACCCGCCCTCCACCGCGCGGTCGGCGTAGGCGGAGGCGACGGTACGTTCCGCCCACAGGCCGCTCCACCAGGAGCGTTCGGCCTCGGTGGCGAAGGTCCACACCGTGGCGGAGGACCGCACGTCCGTGAAGCCGGCCCGGCGCGCCCAGGACAGCAGGCGGCGTCCGGCGTCCGGTTCGCCGCCGTTGGCCCGGGCCACCTTCCGGTACAGCGTCAGCCACTCCTCCAGGCCCGGCACCCGCGGATACCAGGTCATGGCCGCGTAGTCGGCGTCCCGCACCGCCACCACCCCGCCCGGACGGGTCACGCGGCGCATCTCGCGCAGGGCCGTGACCGGGTCGGCGAGGTGTTGCAGCACCTGGTGAGCGTGCACGACGTCGAACGCCTCGTCGGGGAACTCCAGGGCCAGTGCGTCGCCGGTGGCGAAGCGGATGTTGGCGGTGCCGCGCCGCTGGGCGGCGGCCCTCGCCTGGTCCAGTACGCCGGGTTCCGCGTCCAGCGCCACCACCTCGCCGCCGTCCCCGGCGACCCGGTCCGCCAGGTCGGCGCTGATGGTTCCCGGCCCGCAGCCCACATCGAGCAGCCGCCGGCCGGGCCGCAGCTCGGGCAGCAGATAGCCGGCGGAGTTCTCGGCGGTGCGCCAGCGGTGCGAGCGCAGGACGGAGTCGTGGTGGCCATGGGTGTACGTCGCGTCGTTCGCCATGCCGGCCAGTCTGCTCGCCGTCTCGGATAGTGGGCCATATCCGTCCGGCATATGGACGACCTGGGAGTCGGGTCACCGTGACGGCCCACCGGGATTGCCGTCCGGGGCGACCTCGCCCTGTATGGAGACAGCACCCGGGAGGCCCCGTATGACCGAACCGCATGCTCCCGCCCAGCAGGCCCCGCGCCCGCTGGGCGAACGCCGCACCTGGCCGCGCAGCTTCATGGACCGGCTCACCAGCCCCCGCCCCGGGCTCACCGCCCTGCTGCGCACCGCCCGGCAGAACGGCGGGCTGCGGCCGGGTCAGGACACCCTGCGGCAGACCGCCGAGCTGCCGTTCGCCCCGGCGCCGCTGCCGGAGGCGGAGGCCGGGGCGCTCGCTGTCACCTGGGTCGGCCACGCCAGCTGGGTGATCCGCGTCGGCGGCCTCACCGTGCTCACCGACCCCGTGTGGTCCCGCAAGATCCTCGGCACCCCGGCCCGGGTCACCCCGCCCGGGGTGGCCTGGGACGACCTGCCGCCCGTCGACGCCGTCGTCATCTCCCACAACCACTACGACCACCTCGACGCCCCGACCCTCAAACGGCTGCCGCGCGCCACCCCGCTGTTCGTCCCGGCCGGCCTCGCCCCCTGGTGCCGGCGCCGCGGCTTCATCCGGGTCACCGAGCTGGACTGGTGGGAGGCCGCCGAACTGCCCGCGCCGGACGGCCGTACCGCCGCCGTACGGTTCGACTTCGTGCCCGCCCACCACTGGTCGCGGCGCGGTGTGGCCGACACCTGCCGCACGCTGTGGGGCGGCTGGGTGCTCACCGCCCGCTCGGGGCGGCGGGTGTACTTCGCCGGGGACACCGGCTACGGCCACTGGTTCACCGAGATCGGCGCCCGCTACCCGGGGATCGATCTGGCGCTGCTGCCCATCGGGGCGTACGCGCCCCGCCGGCTCCAGCAGCAGGTGCACACCGACCCCGAGGAGGCTGTCGCCGCCTGCCAGGACGTCGGCGCGACCCGGATGGCCCCGATGCACTGGAGCACGTTCCTGCTGTCCACCGAGCCTCCGCTGGAACCCCTGGACCGGGTACGCACGGCCTGGGAGGCAGCCGGGCGGCCCCGCCAGGATCTGTGGGACCTGCCGATCGGCGCCTCCCGGGTCCTGGAGGACGGCGCCCGCGAGGCACGCGGCTTCTAGGTGCGGCCACGGGTGCCCGGCGGCGCGGGCCGGGTGATCCGTCAGGGAGTGTGCCGCTCGCCGAGCACGGCGTGCCGTACCCGGCAGGCATACCAGGCCGCGGCGAAGCAGATCACCAGATAGAGGGTGACCGCCTGGGCGGCGTAGTGGGGGTAGTGGAACTCCCAGGCGGGCGCGGCCGGGTCGAGGGCGTGCGCCGGGTTGGCCCAGACGTGCGGCATCATCCACGCGATCACCGCGCCGGCGCCCTGCGCCGCGCCGTAGAGGACGGCGAACTCGGCGAGCAGCCACAGGTGGGTCCGGCGCGCCCCGCGCAGCAGGCTGCTTGTCGCCGCGCGGGCGCGGCCGAGGCGCCATCGCTCACCCGCCGGGGCGGCGAAGGCGCTGACCTCGGGTGCCAGGACCACCGCGGCGACGACGAGCACGAGCAGCACGGTGACGCTGATCGCCATCGCGGTCTCCGAGGTGACCCGGCTGCGCAGGGTGGGGCTCAGCAGCAGCACCAGGAGTGGCAGATAAGCGATGAGTCCGGCGCCGTAGGTGCGGAGCAGGGCGGTGGGCGAGGGCCGGCCGCGGGGGCGCGTGGCGGCCCAGGAGGCGATGGTCATGGCGTTCACCCTGCCATGTGTTTCACCAAAGTGAAAGAGTTTTTTTCACCGGAGTGAAGGAACGGCTAGCCTGAGCTGCCATGGACTCCGAACACGGTCAGCTGTCCGAGGGAGCCCGGCTGGGCCGTGAGCTGAGCCTGCGCGTGGTGGTCTTCCACGAGGCCGTCGCCGCCCGGCTCGGGGTCAACGCCACGGAGCACAAGGTCCTGGGCCTCATCGGCGCGCGATCCGGCGTGACACCGGGACAGCTGGCCACCGCGACGGGGCTCAGCCACGCCGCCATCACCAAGATCACCAACCGGCTGGTGCACCTCGGCCACGTGAGCCGGGAACGTGACCCCTCCGACGGCAGAAAGGTGACCCTGCGCCCCACCACCGGCCACCGGCGTTCCACCGCGGAGGCGATGGCACCCCTGGCCGCGCACATGAGCCGGGTCACCGAGCGATTCACCCCGGAGGAGCTGCGGGTCATCGGGCGCTGGGTCGTGGCCACCGGCGAGGCGCTTCAGCAGGCCACCGCCGAGGTCACCGCCGAGGACGCCGCTCCCCCCGCCCCGGCTCCCGAGAGCCCCTGACCTCCGCACCCCGGCCCCTGGACGGGGCGCAGTGGGGGAGGAGCCGCAGCGCCTCGTGCGAGGGCGAGCCGGGTTCGGTGACCGCCAGGACCAGGAGCTGGTCCTCCTCCTGCGGGATCGCCAGGCTCTGCTGGGTCACGGTGAGCGAGCCGACCAGCGGGTGCCGCATCTCATAGCTGGCCAGCTCGCACGGACCGACGCCGTGGTCGTTCCACATCGCCGAGAATTCGTGGCTCTTGACGGTGAGTTCGCCGACGAGGGAGGCGAGCAGCGGGTCATCGGGGTACCGTCCGGCCACCATGCGCAGATTGCGGACCACCGCCCTGGCCTTGGCGGGCCAGTCCGCGTACAGCGCCCGGGTGTGCGGGTCGGTGAAGATCAGCCGCGCGAGATTGGGCCTCCCGGCCGGGTTCCCCGGGGCGCCGCGGTCCAGATGGCCGGCGAACAGGGCGTGGCCCAGCCCGTTCCAGGCCAGGACGTCGGCCCGCCGCCCGCTGACCAGCGCCGGGACCTGCTCCAGGGTGGCGAGCAGGGCGAGCGTGGCGGGACCGGCGTGCTCAGGGGGCGGACGGTGCGCGGTACGGCCCCGGGCAGGCCGCTTGGCGGCCTCGGCGAGATCGTGCAGATGGCGCCGTTCCGCCGCGCTCAGCCGCAGCGCACGGGCCAGGGCGTCCAGCACTTCGGGGGAGGCACCCACCGACTGCCCCTGCTCAAGGCGCGTGTAGTACGAGGCGCTCACCCCGGCGAGCTGGGCGAGTTCCTCGCGGCGCAGTCCGGTCACCCGTCGCCGGCCCCCGTAGTCCCGCAGGCCGACATCCGCCGGTCGCAGCCGGGAACGCCGGGTGTGGAGAAAGTCGCCGAGCCGACCGCGTTCGCTCGCACTCATGCCTCCCAGTGTGCCCGGCCGGACCGGCGTCAGCCTGACCCTGGCAGGGGTACGCAGCACAGGGTGTGGCCCGCTCCGGCGCACCCGGTGAGGGTGGTCGGTATGAACTCCCCTGACGACACGGACCCGATGGACCGTACGGACCACACAGGTCGCACGCACCGCACGGATCACCTGGAGCTGGGCGGCGTCGGCATCACCCGGGTGACGGAGTACGCCGGCCCGCTCGGGATGACGCCCGCCACCTTCCTCGCCACCGACTCGGAGGAGACCTGGCACGCCAACTCCTCCTGGCTCGCGCCCGACTTCTTCGACCCGGACACCGGCATCGTCAACGCGGCCGTCCAGACCTGGGTGGTGCGCAGCGAGGGCCGGACCATCCTCGTCGACACGGGCGCGGGCAATGGCAAGGAACGCCCGTACTCACCGATCTGGAGCCACCTGCGGACCGACTTCCTGGACCGCCTGGCGCGGGCCGGCGTCACACCCGAGGACGTCGACCTCGTCGTCAACACCCATCTGCACGTGGATCACGTCGGCTGGAACACCCGCCTGGAGGACCGGGAATGGGTCCCCACCTTCCCCAACGCCACCTATCTGGTCGCCAAGGACGACTTCGACTTCTGGAACCCGGAGAACAACCACCGCACGGCACTGGGACGCGGCAACCAGAACGTCTTCGAGGACAGCGTCGCCCCCGTCCACCGCGCCGGACGGATGCGGTTGTGGGAGGGCAGCCACCGCATCGACAGCCGGCTGCGCCTGGACCTTGCGCCGGGGCACACACCCGGCTCCTGTGTGCTCACCCTGGAGAGCGGCACGGACCGGGCGGTGTTCGTCGGTGACCTGCTGCACAGCCCCGTACAGATACTGGAGCCGGACCACAACAGCTGCTTCTGCGAGGACCCCGTCCGCGCCCGGGCCACCCGGCGCCGCGTCCTGGGCTGGGCGGCCGACCAGCGGGCGCTGGTCGTACCGGCGCATCTGGGCGGCCACGGCGCGGCGCAGGTCGAGCGGAACGGCACCGGGTTCGCCATCAGGGAATGGGCGCCGTTCGCATGACCATCACCGCCCCCTTCACTTCCCCCGCTGCTTCCGTCCCCACCTCCACCCGCAGCGTGCGGACCGACCGGGGAGCGGTCACCGGCATCCGGTACGAGGACGGCACGGCCGTCTTCCACGGCATCCCGTACGCGGCGCCCCCGGCCGACAGCGGGCGCTTCGCCCCACCACGTCCGCACGCCCCGTGGGCGGGTGCCCGGGACGCCACCGTCCCCGGGCCGACCGCTCCCCAGTCCGAACGGAACCTGGGCGCCATCGATATGGCACCGTTCTTCGGCCCCGGCTGGGTCCGCGGCGAGGACTACCTCACCCTGACCATTCGGTCCCCCGCCCCATCGGCCGGCCGGAGCCTGCCGGTGCTGGTCTTCGTGCACGGCGGCGGCCTGGTGGCCGGCTCGACGCGGGGCGGGCTGTACGACGGGGCCGCGTTCGCCCGCGACGGCGTCGTGCTGGTGACGGTGAACTACCGGCTGGGCGTTCCCGGTTTCCTTCACCTGCCCGGGGCGCCGCCCAACCGGGGACTCCTGGACGTCATCGCCGCGCTGCGCTGGGTACAGCAGAACATCGCCGGATTCGGCGGCGACCCGGACCGCGTGACGCTGGGCGGCCAGTCGGCCGGCGGCACGCTGGTCGGGGCCGTCATCGCCGCGCCCGAGTCGGCAGGGCTGCTGCGCCGCGCGATCATCCAAAGCGGCAGCGGGCTGGGGGCGTTCACTCCGGAACAGGCCGGGCGGGTCACCCGTGCGGCGGTCGACGCGCTGGGCGTCGCCCCGCGCGCCGACGCCTTCGACGCCGTCCCCGACGACCGGCTGGTGGCCGTCGCGGCCGGGCTCGGCGGTCTCGACCTGCGTACGGCGACCGCCTACGACCCGCTGCAGGGGCTCAGCCCCTTGGGCGTGGTCCTGGCGGAGCAGCCCGCGCACACGGTCGCCGCCGGGCGGGGCGCGGACCTCGACCTGCTCCTGGGCACCAACGCGGAGGAGGGCAATCTCTACCTGGTCCCCTCCGGCGCGTACGCCGCCTCGACCGACGCCGATGTCCGGGCGGTGGCCGCCCGTGCCCACCCCGATCCGGACGCGCTGGTGGCGGCGTACCGCGCGGCGCGCCCGCAGGCAGGGCCCGCCGAACTGCGCTCCGCCCTTCTGGGAGACGCCCTGTTCGGCGCCGGAACCCGTGCCCTGACCAGGGCGCACGCCGCGCACCGCGCCGGGGCGACGTACAGCTACCTCTTCGAGTGGCGCTCGGACGCCCTGGACGGGGCCCTCGGCGCCGCCCACGCCACGGAGCTGCCCTTCGTCTTCGGTCTCGGCGGCGCGCTGCTGCGCGGACCGCGCGCACTGCTCGGGACCCAGCCGCCGCCCGCCGATCTGGCCGGCCGGACGCACGGGTCCTGGGTGCGTTTCGTCCGGACCGGCGATCCCGGCTGGCGCCCGTACACCCGGGATCACCCGAACACGATGCGCATCGGAGCGCGCTGGATCGAACAGGAGGACGTACGCGGGGCGGAACGGCGAGCCTGGGAGCTGACGCCCTGACGCCCTGACGCCCTGACGCCCTGAGGCCCTGACGCCCCTGAGGCACCGGGGCCCCGGCGTCGCCGTACGGACCCGCCGCGGGGCCGGGGAAGCTTCCCCGGCCCCGGGCCCCACCACGGCCGGGACGGCGCGGGCCCCGGTGACAGACCGCTTCCGCACTGCCTGGAACGCCGCAACGCTCCGCTGGAGGGCTTGTGCTCGACCGCGTCCACGAGCCCGACACCGTCACCCGGCCACCGCCCACACACCTCGCGAAGCGAGGACCTAATCCCTGACCTTGAGGAAGCGCATCCGGGTTGCGCCATTGCTGTCGGTGCCGCCGGCCTCGGCGCTGGAGATGTTGCCGCCGGTGAGGACGAACATCAGGTGCAGGCGAACCGTCCGGGGGCCGGAGGCGACCGTGTACTCGGTCATGATGTGTGTGGTTCCGCCCTGCTGCTCCTGCCTCGCCGCGTTGATCGCCGCGATCTGGGTGAAGCTCGTCAGGAGGGTGTCCGTGGTCTCGTCCCTGAGCCAGCCGATGATGTAGCCGCTGCCGCCGGTGGCGGAACCGAGCGCGTACCGTACATCGCTGTCGATGTGGTACACCCCGGCTTCCGGGAGCACGATGTCGGACTCGGGGATCGGCACGTCGGTGCCTGCCCTGGCCAGCAGGTCGGCGTGCTGCCTCTCGGCGTTGAGGAAAGCGCTCACCGGCGTGAGGCGGGCGCCGATCTCCCACCTCTCGGGGCAGCCGGGCGTCCCGGTGACATCGATGTCCACCGACCGTTCGCTGCCGCTGTTGCCGCCGGGAGCGATACCCGTCACGTCGATCCGCGGCACGAGCAGGCCACCGGTCGTGTTCCGCGCGGCGTTGCACGGGGACGGGTCCAGAGCAGGCGTGTCGGGCACGTACAGACATCCGTCGCTGCCCCGGGTGATGGCGTTGCCCCGGTCGGTGGAGAGGCACGGGGGGCGGACGGGGGCGCATCCGTCCCCGCAGGAGGTGACCGGGACGACCGGCGGGACCGCGGCGTAGGGAGTCGAGCCGTCGAGGGTGTCGGTCGTGCAGGTGACCGCGCCGTCGCAGTTGCGGCAGGTCGTACGGAGGAACGTCCTGCCGCAGCCCGGGGCGGACGCCTCGACGGTGAGGACGAAGCTGTCGACGGTCCACTGCTTTGGTCCGACTCGGCAGGTGTCGTCGTTGCCTGTTTCCAGGTTGAGCTCGACGACGATCTTTCCCGCGAGGACGTCCGCGAGGGACACGGTGGTCGGCGGGATGACGCCGTTGTCGTCACCACCGGCCGGCAGATCGGGTGGGCCCAGGAGATCGGTGCGGATCGGGGTGGTGCCGTTCCACAGGGCGAAGCGGCCGTAGAGCCGGCAGGCCGTGCTCCCGCCGTCGTTGCGGACATGGACGGAGGCGCTGATCGTGACGCTGGTGGGGTTGCCGCGCAGTGACGCGGGGTCGATGTGCACGATGCCGGCGAGCCAGGTGTGCTGGCCGTTGTGTGTCCCGTCGTCGGCCGGGAACGTGCCCGTGCCGCTGTTCAGGATGGTCTGAGCGACGACAGGGTCCAGTGCGGCATGGGTGTTGGCGATGGTGTAGTACGGCGACGGGTCGGTGCTGATCGCGGTCGCTGGGACCCGGTAGGGCGCGGAGTCGCGCAGTGGGGTCGTCTCGCAGTGCTCGCGCGGCTTGGTGTCGGGGCAAGAGACGGGGGGACAGGCCGGCTTGGCGGGCTGACAGCCGCCGATGGAGATGGGGGACTGCCCGCAGCCGCATCCACTCATGGGTCAACTCCTGTGGTGAGGTGTGGTGGTGACTGTGGCCGCGTGCGCCATGCGGCCTTGGCGCGGTGGGAGCACGAGGGAGTGGTGCGCCGGCTCGTCGGCCAATGGATGAAAGCCGAGCTGGGCGGGCGTGTTGAGGGATACCGGTGGACCTGAGGCCGGCCGCGCACCGGGGAGCGGAAGAAGACCGCCTGGCGGACCGCTCGCCATGACGTCGATTGTCATCCGGCTACGTGTTCCTGCGGCCGGTCATGTCCTGGGGAGGGGGAACAGAAGCGGGATGTCAGCCCCTGGTTCGCGTTTCCGCTACTGGTACGGGGGCAAACCGCGTGGGGTGCTCGGACGAAGGAATGCCTGAAGCTCAGTCACGTGTCCTCTTCGGTGCCGTCCCTACTGTACTGTCCGGTGATCTGTCAGGCATTACCCCGTTAGGGTGGCTGAACCAGGATCCGGAAGAGACGGCTCAGGGGCGTGGCCCCGTCGCGCGGCGCCACAGGGGTGGGGTGACCGCGAAGAGCAGGGCCAGCACCACCGCCGCCAGCACCCCCTGCCAGGCGTGCGGGAACAGGGCCCCGCCCAGCGTTCCGATCAGCTGGTACGTCGCCGCCCACGCCAGCGCCGCCGGAAGACAGCCACGCATGTACGCCGTCAGCGGCATCCGTGCCAGCAGCGCCGCCAGCATCACCGGGATGCGGCCCGCCGGTACCAGCCGGGACACCACCAGCACCACCGTGCCGCGCTCCGCCAGCTGCCGCTGGGCACGGCGCACCGCGCCCGGCGCCGCCTGTTCCCGCAGGCGCCCCAGCCAGCGTGAGCCGCCCCGGCCCAGCGCGTACAGCAACACGTCCCCGCTGAACGCCGCCAGGGACGCCGCCGCGAACACCAGGGCGGAGAAGACCACCGGGTCGCTGTGGTGGAACGCCACCGCGGCGGCCGAGCTGACCAGGGCGCCCGTCGGCACGACCGGTATGAGCGACCCCACCAGCACCAGCAGGAACAGCGACGGCAGCCCGATCGCCTGCTCCGTGCTCTCCTGCGCCACCACCCCCGGCGTCGCCGCCAGCGGAACCAGCGGGGACCACGAGGCCAGGGAGGACAGCGGCGTCAGCGAGGGCAGTGCGGCGGCGTGGCTCACCCGGTGACCGCCGGCCCGACCGGGCCCGCCGACAGCCGTACCCGCTCCCCGTGCCCCAGCCGGTGCACCCGCACCTCCGGCGCCAGGCGCGCCGCGTGCCGGACGAATTCGTCCCCCGGCGCGTGGAACTCGTGGGGCCGCACCGCCGACAGCCCCAGCGGCCAGAACGTCCCGTAGTGCACCGGCACCGCGTCCCGTGGCCGCAGCCGGGCCAGCGCCAGCGCCGCCCGCTCCGCGTTCAGATGTCCGTGGCCAAGACCGGGGCCCCAGCCCCCCACCGGCAGCAGCGCGGTGTCCACCGGACCCGTCTCCCGCGCCATCTGGTCGAACAGCCCGGTGTCGCCGGCGTAGTACGTACGCGACGCGCCCTCCACCACGTAGCCGAGCGCCGAGACCCGGCGCGGCCCCACCGGCAGCCGCCGCCCGTCGTGCGCCGCCGGCACCGCCCGGATCGTGACCGGGCCGAACGGCAGCGACTCGCCGGGCGTCATCTCGTACACCGGCAGCCGCGCCGCCAGCCGCCGCAGCCCCGGCACCGCCCGCACCGCGCCGCGCGGCAGCACCAGCGGGGTGCCGTAGGGCAGCCGCGCCAGCGACCGCAGATGCAGATGATCCGCGTGCAGATGAGAGATCAGCACCACATCGGCCGCCAGCGCCCCGGCCGTCGGCAGTGCCCCGCGCCGCCGCCACAGATGGGCGCAGCGCCGGGTCACCAGCGGATCGGTCAGCACCGCGACGCCGGAGTCCCGGATGGTGGCGGTGGCGTGGCCCCACCAGGTGATCTCCACCGGCACCAGGAACTCCTCTCACCCGTCCGGACGTAGTTCCGTTACCGGAAGCCTACGTGTGTTTGCCCGGTGACGTCCGTCCGGTGCACACGCAGCGGCCGGGCAGGATGGACGGGACGAAAGCGGCGTGAGCGACATCGGAGAAGGCGGCGACACCAGTGACAGGGAGGGCCGGACGGTGGCAGGGGTGAGAAGCGGCGGCGCGGCGCTGCTGCGGGTGCTCGTGGTGTGGGGCGTCAGCGCCGCCACCATGGTGGTGCTCGCCGTGATCCTGCCCGACTTCCGGCTCCAGTCCCCGGACGGCGACAGTCTCACCCGGGTCGCCGCCACCGCGCTGCTCGGCGCCGGCGCCTTCGGGATCCTGTCCGCCCTGGTGTGGCCCTGGCTGGTGCGCACCCTGCTGCTGGTGCCCGCGCTCGCCCTGGCCTGCCTGGTCTTCCTGCTCAACGGCTCCCTGCTGCTGTTCGCGCTCAGCCTCATCCCGTACGGGCGCGGCGAGGCCAGTCCGCAGACGGCCGTGATCGTGGCCGCCGTCATGTCGCTGACCTCCTCCGCCACGAGCACCTGGCTCGCGGTCCGTGACCAGGGCGCGCAGCGCCGCCGGCTGCACCGGATGGCCCCGTGGGGGCACACGGCCGGCGGCTGGGGGAGGGCGCGCGACGCCGGCGGCCCCGACGCGGCGGGGGTGCCGCGCCCCGCCGGCACCGTTTTCCTCCAGCTCGACGGCATCGGGCACGCGCTGCTGCGCGAGGCGATCGCCGGCGACCGCCCGCTGATGCCATCCGTCGCCGCGCTGTGCGGCACCAGCCACCGGCTCACCCGCTGGCGCACCGACTGGTCGAGCCAGACCGGTGCCTCCCAGCTGGGCATCCTGCACGGCAGCAACGAGGACGTGCCGGCCTTCCGCTGGTACGAGAAGGAGCGCGGCGAGGTCATCGTCAGCAACCGGCCCTCCAGCGCGGCCGAGCTCCAGCGCCGCGCCGCCGCCCGCGCGGGGCATCCGGGGCTGCTCGCGGCGGACGGGGCCAGCCGCGGCAATCTGTTCACCGGCGGCGCCGGGCAGGCCGCGCTGGTGGTGTCGATCGCCGTCCGCCGCGGCAAGGGCGAGCGTTCGCGTGCCGGGTACTTCGCGTACTTCTCCGACCCGGCACACGCCGCCCGCACCGTGCTGTCCTTCGCCGCCGAGCTGGCCCGGGAGGTCTTCCAGTCGGTACGCGCCCGGCTGCGCGGAGTCACCCCCCGGGTGGGGCGCGGCGGCCTATACCCGATGATCCGGGCGTTCGCCACCGTCGTCGAGCGGGATGTGGTCACCGCGTCCGTCGTCGGGGACATCCTGACCGGCCGCACGGCCGTCTACGCGGATCTCGTGGCGTACGACGAGGTGGCGCACCACTCCGGGCCGCGCTCGCCCGACGTACGGCAGGTGCTGCGCCGCCTGGACGACTGCGTGGCCACGATCGGGCAGGCCATCGCGTACGCACCGCGCCCGTACCATCTGGTGCTGCTCTCCGACCACGGGCAGAGTCAGGGCGAGCCGTTCGAGGCGGCGTACGGCCACTCGCTGGAGGAGCTGGTACGGATCGGCTGCGGTCGGCCGCTGGCGGGGGAACCGCGGCGGGCGCGGCACAAGCGGCGCGAGCGGCGGGCGGAGAGCGGTGCCGAGGCGCGGGCGGTGGCGCGGTCCGCGCTGCACCGTCCCGAGGAGCCGCCGGAGCCACCCGAGCCTGTTCCCGGTGCGGCGGCCGCTCCCGGGGAGGAGCGGCGGCGGGCGCCGGTGGTGCTGGGTTCCGGCAATCTGGGTCTGGTGTCCTTCCCGGAGATCGCCGGGCGGGCGACGCGGGCCGAGATCGCCTCCCGCTATCCGGCGCTGCTGTCGACGCTGGCCGAGCATCCGGGGATCGGTTTCGTGCTGGTGCGCGACCAGCGGTACGGGGCGGTGGTGCTGGGCGGGGGCGGCGGTGAACACCGGCTGGTCAGCGGGGAGGTCATCGGGCCCGACCCGCTGGCACCGTTCGGGGCGGGCGCGGCGGAAGCGGTGCTGCGGACCGACCGGTTCCCGCACACCGCCGATCTGATGATCAATTCGTCGGTCGACCCGGTCTCCGGCGCCATCCACGCCTTCGAGGACCAGGTGGGGTCGCACGGCGGCCTCGGCGGGGAGCAGAGCCACGCGTTCCTGCTCTCCCCGCACGCCCTGTCCGACCCGCTGCCCGGTGACGGGGAGGGGGCGGCCGGCGGCGAGCTCGTCGGTGCCGAGTCGGTGCACCGGGTGCTGCGCCGCTGGCTGGCGGAGTCGGCGCAGCTGTCCGGGCGGACCGACGCGCCGTCGCCCGCGTGACGGGCCCGGTGGGCGCGGCGCCCGCCGGGCCGTTCCTCCCCCGATCGGGCCGGGCCGCACACTAGGGTGGCCATCGCCGTGAACGAACCGCACCGGGTGAAGGGAGCGCGCCGATGGCGCCGCAGCCGCTGACCGAGCTGGAGATCGCCGAGACGCTGAGCGGAATGCCCGGCTGGCGGGCGGAGGACGACCACCTGGTGCGCTCGTACACGCTGCCGGGCCACCCGGCGGCGGTCGCCCTGCTGGTCCACATCTCGGTGGCCCAGGAGGAGTTGAACCACCACGCCGAACTGACGCTGGTCTACAACCGCCTCGGCGTGGCGCTCAACACCCACAGCGTGGGCGGCAAGGTCACCGAGCTGGACGCGCAACTGGCCCGCCGGATCGAGGAGATCGCGGCGGGCCACGCTGCGGACTGAGGCCCCTGGGGCCCGCTCCGTTACGGCATCAGCACGGTGTCGATCAGGTAGACCGTGGCGTTGGCCGTCTGCACATTGCCGCAGACCACGGCGGCCTCGTTGTTGACGGTGAAAGACTCGCCCGAGCCCGCCGTGGTGACGGTGCCGCCCTGGAGCGTCTCGAAGGTGCCTTCCGCCAGCTGGTCGGGCGAGATCCGCTCGCCCACCACGTGGTAGGTGAGGATCGAGGTCAGCATGTCCTGGTCGGCCAGCACCGCGTTCAGGTCCTCCTCGGGGATCGCGGCGAAGGCGTCGTTGACGGGGGCGAAGACGGTGATGCCGTCCGCGTCGTTCAGGGTGTCCACCAGCCCGGCCGCGTCCACCGCGCTCACCAGGGTGGTCAGCGCCTCGTTGTTGCTCGCCGCCGTGGCCACCGGGTCCATCGCCATGCCGTCGAAGCTGCCGGGGCCATCTTCCGGAGTGGCGGCGCAGGCCGGGCCGAAGGTCTGGGCGGCACTGCCCATGCCGTCGTCCATCATGTCGTCGTCCGTCATGTCGTCCGTCATGTCGTCGTCCGTCATGTCCTCCGTCATGCCGTCGCCGGAGGAGCTGTTCTCCGAGGAGTTGTCGTCGGAGGAGCAGGCAGACAGGCTCAGCGGCAGCACGGCGGCGGCGGTGACGGCGACGGCGGCGCGGCGGATTCGGTTGATACGCATGGGAGATACTCCTGGTCTGTGACGGTTGATCCGGGCGACTGTGCGCGGACGAAGGGGTCGAGGGGAGCGCCGGCTGGGCGGCGCGGGGTCAGCCCACGGTGACCACCACCGAATGGCGGCCGGTCGCACCGTCGGGCACGACATCCACCCGGTCGGCGGTCTGGGTCTCGCCGGAGCGGTCGGTGGCCCGAACCTGGAGCGTGTGCCGCCCGGGCGTGGCGTCCCACATCCACACCCACTGCCGCCACACGTCCACGCCGTCCTCCTCGGCCAGTTCGGCCGGCGACCACGGCCCGTCGTCCACCCGCACCTCCACCCGGTCGATCCCGGTGTGCTGTGCCCAGGCGACGCCGGCGACCGGTACGGGACCGGCGCTCAGCTCGGCGAGGCCGCGCGGGGTGTCGATGCGCGACTGCGTCTTGACCGGGCCCTCGGCGGACCAGCCGCGCTCCACCCAGTAGGCGTCGTAACGGTCGAACGTGGTCAGCTCCAGTTCGGTCAGCCACTTGCAGGCCGACACGTAGCCGTACAGGCCGGGCACGACCATCCGGACGGGGAAGCCGTGGTCGAACGGCAGCGGTTCACCGTTCATGCCGACGGCAAGGAGCGCGTCACGGCCGTCCATGAGGGTCTCCACCGGGGAGCCGAGCGTCATGCCCTCCACCGAACGGGCGATCAGCTGGTCGGCCGGACCGCCCCGGGAGGGCGGCCGGACCCCGGCCTCCTCCAGGATCTCGGCCAGTCGCACCCCGATCCAGCCGGCGTTCCCCGTGTACCGTCCGCCGACCGGATTGGAGACACAGGTGAGGGTGATGCGGCGCTCGATGAGCTCGCGATCCAGCAACTGGTCGAAGCTCAGCTCCAGAGGTCTGGTGACTCCGAGGCCGTGCACGCGCAGCCGCCAGCCCTCCGCGTCGATCCGGGGGACGGTCAGCGCCGTATCGATGCGGTAGAAATCACGATTCGGCGTGATGAGCGGTTCGAGGCCCGGTACGGCGAGTTCGGCGCCGGCCGGGACCGCGCCGGCCGGTGAGGAGGGAGCGGGAAGGCCGAGCGCGGCGCGCGAGGCAGCCGCCTGCGCGTGTCCCGTCGCGTTCAGCCGCTGCCCGAGGAGCCCGGTCCCGGCCGAGGCCGCGGCCACCGTGGTCGCCGCCACGACGAACCGCCGCCGTTCCAGGCCGCTCAGGGTCCGCGCGGCCGCGGTGTCCGGCCGCTCGGCGCGGCCGTCGTGGCCCTCCCGCTCTCCCGGCCCTGACCGGCCCGGGACCATCCGCAGTCCCTGGCCGGTCAGGACGTACAGCACCGCGGCCCCCGCGACCGCTCCTGTCAAGGAGGGAACCGCGTCCGCCCCGGCGCCTTCGGGCCGCCCGACCGCCACCACGGCGCCGAACAGCCCGAAACCCAGCACCGCGAGCGATGCGGAGCGGCGGAACCGCATCGCCAGCGCGCCCACCGCGACCGCGAACAGCGCGAGCAGCACCAGGATGCCCAGCTGGAGCACCAGCTTGTCGTTGGTACCGAAGTTCTCGATCGCCCAGTCCTTCACCGCGGCCGGGGTGCGGTCGATGACCGCCCCGCCCACCGCGTTCACCGGCCGGGCTTCCTCCCGCACCCAGGCGGCCACCAGCTCGGCGACTGCCAGTGAGGTGAACGCCGCCAGCAGCCCCGCCACACTCCCGACGGCGGCCGTCGGGAGGACCTCCCGCAGCCGGGCGAGGGCCCTCTTCCCATTCGCTGTCCGCTCGTTGCTCACATCCCGTATTCGCGGCCCGGCCCCCGGCGGATGGGTCCGGTGCGGAAAAAACTTGCCGGCTCCCCGCAACGGGTGAATCCGGCGGCCACACCCATCCAGGTCGGCACCGGTTCCGAACACTTCCCGAAAACTGCTCGGAAGAGGCACGAGGAGGCAGCGAGATGACGGGCACGGCACGCCGTACCGCGGTGGTGGGGGCGGGGGTCTCCGGACTCACCGCCGCCCATGTGCTCAGCAAACGGGACGAGGTGACGCTCTTCGAGGCGGACGGCAGGCTCGGCGGCCACGCGCACACCCACGACGTGGCGGGCCCCGGACGCATGCACGCGGTGGACTCCGGATTCATCGTCCACAACGACCGCACCTATCCGCAGCTGTTGCGGCTCTTCCGCGAACTGGGCGTGAGCACGCAGGAGTCGGAGATGAGCATGTCGGTGCGGTGCGAGGGCTGCGGCCTGGAGTACGCGGGGGCCCGCGGGCCGCGCGGCCTGTTCGCCCGGCCCGGTACGGCACTGCGTCCCGCCGCGCTGCGGATGTTCGCGGAGGTGCCGCGCTTCCACCGCCGGGCCCGCGCCGTGCTGCGCTCCACCGCCGGTGACGCCGTCACCCTGGGGGAGTTCCTGAGCGCGGGCGGCTTCTCCGCCTACTTCACCGGACACTTCATGACCCCGCTGGTGTCCGCCGTGTGGTCCTGCTCCCCGGAGACCGCGCTGCGCTACCCGGCGCGGTACCTCTTCCAGTTCCTGGACCACCACGGGCTGCTGTCCGTCACCGGCTCACCGGTGTGGCGGACCGTCACCGGCGGCTCGCGCAGCTACGTGGAGCGCGCCGCCAAACGGATCAACGCCGTCCGTACCGCCACCCCGGTGCGCACCGTGCGCCGCACCGGCGGGGGCGTGGAGATCACCACCGCCGACGGCGCGGCGCACTCCTTCGACTCCGTCGTCATCGCCACCCACGCCGACCAGGCGCTGCGCCTCCTCGCCGACCCGACCGGTGCCGAACGCGAGGCGCTGGGCGCCTTCACCTACTCCCGCAACGCCACGGTGCTGCACACCGACACCTCGGTCCTGCCGCGCAGCCGGGCGGCGTCGGCGTCCTGGAACTATCTGCTGCCCGGCTGCCGGGCCCGACCGGAGCGGGTGACGGTCAGCTACGACATGACCCGGTTGCAGCGCCTGCCGCAGCAGCCCGGCGAGGAACGCTACGTGGTCTCGCTGAACGCCGAGGACCGGATCGACCCCGGCCGGATTCTCGCCGGCATGGTGTACGAACACCCCGTCTACACCCCCGAGTCGGTCTCCGCGCAGCTGCGGCTGCCCGCGCTGAGCGGGCCGGTGACCGCCTACGCCGGCGCGTACCACGGCTGGGGCTTCCACGAGGACGGCTGCCGGTCGGGCGTGCTGGCCGCCGCCGCCCAGGGGGTGTCCTGGTGAGCGACGGCCCGGCGGGCGAGGCCCCGCCGGTGCCCGCCCTGTACCGGTGCGAGATCCGTCATGCCCGGCGCTCCCCGCTGCGGCACACGCTGCGGCACCGCACCTATCTGTGGCTGATCGACCCGGCGGCCGTGCCGGTCCCGCCCCGCGGGCTGCGGGCTCTGGCGCGCTTCGACCCGCGGGATCACTTCGACGGGACGGCCCCCAGCATCGCCGCCGGTCTGGAGCGCTTTCTGACGGACCACGGGGAGCCGCCGCCCGGCGGCCCCACGCTGATGCTCGCCCACGCCAGGGTGTTCGGCTACGTGTTCAACCCGCTGACGCTCTACTGGTGCCACCACCGCGACGGCTCCCTGGCCTGCGTCGTCGCCGAGGTCCACAACACCTACGGGAAGCGGCACGCCTACCTGCTGCACCCCGACGGCGCCGGGCGGGCGGTGACGGACAAGAGGCTCGCCGTCTCGCCGTTCTTCACGGTCGCCGGACGGTACCGGATGCGGCTGCCGGTGCCCGGCGACCGGCTGCGGCTGACCGTCACCCTGGACCAGCCCGGCGAGAAGCCGTTCACGGCCGCCGTCACCGGAGTCCGGCGGCCCGCCGGCGCCCGGGGGCTGCTGCGCGCCGCCGTCCGGCACCCGTGGTCCACCCTCGCCGTCTCCGCCGCCATCCGTGCCCACGGCATCACCCTGTACCTGCGCGGGCTGCGGGTACGCCGGCACGACCCCGTCCCCGAGCGGCAGCACCCCGTACCGGAGCGATCCCACGCGTCCGGCCCGCCGGACGGCCCCGCCCCCGGCGGCAGCGCGGCCGGGCACCGCACCGGCCCGCCCCACAACACCCACGACCCCGACCCCCGCCGTCCCCAGCGAGGCAGCACATGAACCGGCTCACCCCCTCCCACCCCCTGCCCGTCGATCCCGTCACCTGGCCGGACGTCGCCGCCGTGCCCGCCGCCTCCCGGCCGCGCGTCGCGGTCACCGAACGACTGGTACGGCGCGCCGTCTCCCGCCTCCCGCTGCGCGTCGTCACCCCGGACGGCCCGCTGCCGGGCCCGGGCGGCCCGCGCATCGAGATCCACGACCCCGCGGCGTTCCACCGGCGCCTGGGCACGGGCGGCACCATCGGCTTCGGCGAGTCCTACCTCGCCGGAGAGTGGGACGCCCCCGACCTGGTCGCCGCGCTCACCGTGGTGGCCGGCCACGCCGGCGCCCTGATCCCGGCGCCGCTCCAGCGGCTGCGCGGCTGGTGGGCCCCGCCCCAGCCGGCCTCGCAGCACAACGCCCCCGACGACGCGCGCGAGAACATCCGCCGTCACTACGACCTGTCCAACGACCTCTTCGCCCTCTTCCTCGACCCCACCCTCACCTACTCCTCGGCCGTCTTCCGCACCCTGCCCGCCCGCTGGGACCAACTGGAGCAGGCCCAGCACCGCAAGATCGACCGGCTGCTGGACCTGGCCGGGGCCGGACCGGGAACCCGGCTGCTGGAGATCGGCACCGGCTGGGGCGAACTGGCCGTGCGCGCCGCCCGGCGCGGCGCGCACGTCGACACCATCACGCTGTCCGCCGCCCAGCGCGATCTCGCGCTGCGCAAGGTGGCCGAGGCCGGCGTCGCCGACCGGGTGGAGATCCGGCTCCAGGACTACCGAGACCTGGCCGCCGCTCCCGGCGCGGGCTACGACGCCGTCGTCAGCGTCGAGATGATCGAGGCCGTCGGCGTACGCGGCTGGCCCGGCTACTTCCGGGCCCTGGACCGGGTACTGGCCCCCGGCGGCCGGATCGCCCTGCAGGCCATCACCATGCCCCACGACCGGATGGTGGCCTCCCACACCACCCACACCTGGATCCAGAAGTACATCTTCCCCGGCGGGCAACTGCCCTCCACCGAGGCCATCACCGACGGCGCCGCCCGGCACGCGGGGCTGACCGTCGCCCGCCGCGAGCGCTACGGCCCGCACTACGCCGAGACCCTGCGGCTGTGGCGCGAACGCTTCACCGAACAGGCCCCGGCCGTCGAAGGGCTGGGGTTCGACGACACGTTCCGCCGCATGTGGACCTTCTATCTCGCCTACTGCGAGGCCGGGTTCCGCTCCGGCTACCTCGACGTCCAGCAGTTCCAGCTCCTCAAGGGAGGCCCCCGATGACCGCCGCAGCCCGCCTCGCCCCGCTGCTGCACCAGCTCTTCGCCGGCCGGCCGCCCGTCCGGCTGCGCGCCTGGGACGGTTCGGAGACCGGGCCCGCGCACGCCCCGGTGGTGGTGCTGCGCAATCGCCGGGCGCTGCGCAGACTGCTGTGGCAGCCCGGTGAACTCGGGCTCGCCGACGCCTACATCTGCGGTGATCTGGACGTGGAGGGCGACCTCGGAGCCTCCCTGCGCACCGTGTGGACGGCCTCCCGCGAGGAACGGCTGACACCACCGCGGCTGACGGTGGCCGACCGGGCGAGGATGGTGAGCACCCTCGCCGCCCTGGGCGCGCTGGGCCCCCGGCCGCCCGCCCCCGCCGGCGGGGCGCGGCTGCGCGGCATCCCGCACAGCCGCTCGCGCGACCGCCAGGCGATCGCCCACCACTACGACCTGTCCAACGACTTCTACGCCCGGCTGCTCGACCCTTCCATGGCCTACTCGTGCGGCTACTGGCGCGGCGACCCCGAGGACCGGGCGTACGGCGTCGCCGACGCCCAGCGCGACAAACTCGAACTGATCTGCCGCAAGCTGGCGTTGCGCCCCGGGATGCGGCTGCTCGATGTCGGCTGCGGCTGGGGCTCGCTGAGCCTGTACGCCGCGCAGGAGTACAAGGCCCAGGTCACCGCCGTCACGCTCTCCGCCGAACAGGCGCGGCACGTACGGGCGGAGGTCGAGCGCCGCGGGCTCACCGAGTGGGTGGACGTCCGGCTGTGCCACTGGCGCGACATCCGCGGCGGCTGGTACGAGGCGGTCACCTCGATCGAGATGGGCGAACATGTCGGCGACGAGGAGTACCCGCGGTTCGCCTCCCTGCTGCACGGCATGCTGCGGCCCCACGGGCGGCTGCTGCTCCAGCAGATGTCGCGGGGGTCGCACGTGCCGGCCGGCGGACCGTTCATCGAGACCTACATCGCGCCCGACATGCACATGCGGCCGGCGGGGCAGACCGTGGGGATGCTGGAGTCCGCCGGTCTCGAGGTGCGCTCGGTGGAGGCGCTGCGCGAGCACTACGTGCGCACGGTGGCCGCCTGGCTCGCCACCCTGGAGCGTGAGTGGGCCGACTTCGCCGCCCTGGTGGGTGAGCGCACCTGCCGTGTCTGGCGGCTGTATCTCACCGGCGCCGCGCTGTCGTTCGAACAGCGGCGGATGGGTGTGGACCAGATCCTCGCGGTGCGCCCCGGGGACGCCGGCGGCAGCGGCATGGAGCCGACGCCCGCCGACTGGTACCGGGCGGGCGAGCGGTGAGCGGCCTCCCCTGGGCGGATCTCGCCCGCAACGCGGCGCTGTCGGCCGTCGTCCTGCTCGTCCTCATGGCGGCGACCTTCGCGGTGGCCATGGCGAAGGGCGGGCTGCACCGGGTGGTGGACAGCGCCTGGGGCCTGGGCTTCGCCGCGCTGGCCGTGGCGGGCTGGATCGCCTCCACCGGCCAGGGCGAGGACGCCCACCGGCTGCTGGTGGCGGTGCTCACGGCGGTGTGGGGCCTGCGGCTGGCGGCGCACATCGCCTGGCGCGGCCGGGGACACGGGGAGGACCCGCGCTACGCCCGGATGCTGGACAAGGCCCCCGGCAACCGGCACGTGTACGCGCTGCGCAAGGTGTACCTGCTCCAGGGGGTGCTGATCCTGCTGGTGTCGGCGCCGGTACAGATCGCGCTGTACGCGGGGGCACCGCCGCTGCCGCTCACCGTGGCGGCCATCGCCCTGTGGGCGCTGGGGATGTTCTTCGAGGCGGTCGGGGACCGGCAGTTGGCGCGGTTCCGGGCCGATCCGGCGAACCGGGGCCGGCTGATGGACCGTGGGCTGTGGAGCTGGACCCGGCACCCCAACTACTTCGGTGACTTCGCCGTGTGGTGGGGGCTGTACCTGCTGGCCTGCTCGGGATGGACGGCGGCGCTGGTGGCGCTGCCCGCTCCGCTGGTGATGAGCGCGCTGCTGATCTTCGGCAGCGGCAAGGCCCTGCTGGAGCGGCGGATGGCGGACCGGCCCGGCTGGGCCGCGTACGCCGCCCGCACCAGCGGATTCTTCCCCCGCCCGCCGCGCGGCCCGCGTGCCCCGTCGGACGGGTGACCGGCTGACCGGCTGACCGAATGACCGGCTGAACCCGGCGGCCCGGTACGGCGGAGGAGGTGGATTTCCTTCCGCCGTACCGGGCCGCCGCGGTGTCATTCCTTGTGCCGCGCCGTCAGGAAACGGTCCCGGGAGACGGCCAGGTCCACCAGCGGCGCGGGGTAGCCGCCGGCGCGCAGCTGTGAGGCGTCCAGCTTCCACGGCTCGTGCACCGCGGAGCCGCCCACCCCGGCCAGTTCCGGCACCCAGCGCCGCACATACGCGCCGTCCGGGTCGTAACGCCGGCCCTGCGTCACCGGGTTGAGCACCCGGTTGGGGCGGGTGTCCGTCCCGGTGCCCGCCACCCACTGCCAGTTCAGCTGGTTGTTCGCCATGTCGCCGTCCACCAGCAGCCGCAGGAAGTGCCGGGCGCCCTCGCGCCAGTCGGCGTACAGCGTCTTGGTGAGGAAGCTGCCCGCCAGCAGGCGTCCCCGGTTGTGCATCCATCCCTCGTGCGCGAGCTGCCGCATCGCGGCGTCCACGATCGGGTAGCCGGTGCGGCCCTCGCGCCAGGCGGTCAGCTCCCGCTCGTCGTGCCGCCACCGGTCGCCCCGGGGCCGGTAGTCGGCCCACGACGTGTCCGGCCGGGCCGCCAGCACCTGGTGGTGGAAGTCCCGCCAGGCCAGCTGCCGTACGAACGCCTCCGCGCCCGTCCCGCCGTGCCGCAGCGCCCGGTGGGTCAGTTCGGACGCCGACAGGCAGCCGAAGTGCAGGTACGGCGAGAGCCGCGAGGTGGCGTCGCCCGCCAGGTCGTCGTGCCGCTCCTCGTACGCGTCGATGTCCGAGCGCAGCCAGGCCGTCATCCGCCGGCGGCCCTCCTGCTCACCACCGCGCGGGACGCCGGGGGAGACCCCGGTGACCCCGCCGCGCTCCGGCGGCCCCTGCCCCTTGGCCGTGTCCGGCACCCGGATCCGGCGCGGCGCGGGCAGCGGGGCGTCCCGTACGCTCTCCCGCCAGCGGCGGTGGTACGGCGTGAACACCGCGAAGTGGTCCCGCCCGGCCGGAGTGACCGCGCCCGGCGGCACCACCGTCACGGCGCCGTCGTGCACCCGCAGCGGGCAGCGCAGTTCCTCCAGCGCGGCCCGCAGCCGCTCCTCGCGGCGCCGCGCGTACGCGCTCACCCCGGCGGACAGGTGCACCTCGCCCGCGCCGGTGTCCCGCACCACCGCGCACACCTCCTCGACCACGTCCCCCTCGCGCACCACGAGCCGGCCGCCGCGCTCGCGCAGCCCGGCGTCCAGGTCGGTGAGCGCGTCGGCCAGGAACGCGAGCCGGTTGGGCGTGGCGAAGCCGGCTCCGTCCACGCCCCGGTCACGGACGAACAGCGGCACCACCGCCTCGGCGGCGCGTTGGGCCGCGTGCAGCGCGGGATGGTCGCGCAGTCGCAGATCACTGGTGAACACAACCACGGCGACATCCATCGTCCGCTCGCTCCTCGCTAGGTGGTCGGGAATTCCATGACGGCCAGCGGATCGGATGTCGGCTGCGGAGAACCACCCGCGGGCTCCAGCGTGACGCCCATGCCGTCCGCGCCGTCCAGCGTGCCGTCCATCAGCATGGCCTCGTCGGTGGCCGCCGGGTCGAGCATTCCGGCGGGCCGCATCGCACCGTGATCGTCGAACCACAACTGGTACACCATGCCGTCCGGCGGGGCCGGCATTCCGGAGGTCACGAACGCCGCGCGATTCATGCCGGCGGAGACCACCACCGTGCCGGTTCCGCCACCCGGCAGCACGCCGCCGCTCACCACGGCGTCCGGCGCGGCGATCACCTGGGCCAGCAGCGCCGCCTGTTCCTGGGCCTGCTGCATCTCCTGCTGCATCTCGCGCGCCGACTGCCACTGCCACACGGTGGTGCCGCCCAGGACGGCGGCGGCCAGTGCGGCGGCGAGCGCGAAGCCGGGCAGCACGCGCCGCGTCCGGCGGCGCAGCGCGCGCAGGGCGCCGGGCGGCGGGTCCTGCCGTACGGTCGCGATCCGCCGCATGACGTTCTCGCGCAGCTGGGGCGGCGGGGGGACGGCCACCGCACGGGCCAGCCGGGCCGCGGTCTCCGACAGTTCCCTCACCTCCCGGGCGCAGGCTTCGCAGCGGTTCAGATGGCGCGTGAACTCCTCGCGCTCCACGGGGGGCAGCGCGTCCAGCGCGTAGGCCCCGCTGAGGGTGTGCACATCCTCGACATTCATGCCGTCACTCCCAGGCAGTCGCGCAGCCGGATCAGTCCGTCGCGCAGCCGGGTCTTCACCGTGCCCAGCGGCAGCGACAGCACTTCGGCCACCTCGCGGTAGGTCAGGCCCCGGTAGTAGGCGAGGGTCACCGACTGCCGTTGCCGTTCGGTGAGCCCGCCCATGCAGCGGCGCACCTGTTCGCGCTCCAGGCTGGCCTCGACCTGTTCGGTCACCTCGTCGTAGGCGGGGGTGTGGTCCAGCAGCGCCGCGCGGTGCTCGCGGTCGCTGGCGGCCTGCGCGGAGCGCACCCGGTCCACGGCCCTGCGGTGCGCGAGGGTCATGACCCAGGCCATCGCGGAACCGCGCTCGGGGGCGTAGGACGCGGCCCGGCGCCAGACCTCGACCAAGACCTCCTGGGTCACCTCCTCGGACTGCGCCGGGTCGCGCAGCACGCTGCGCACCAGCCCGTGGACCGGGCCGGCGGCCCGGTCGTAGACGGCGCCGAAGGCGTCCTGGTCGCCCGCCGCCACCTGGGTGAGCAGCTCTCCCAGGTCGGGGGCGGGCCCGCCCGGAGCGGACAGGGGGGTGGGCACTGGCTCCATACGTGGTCTCCGGTGACAGACGGACAGAACGGGTGGCACCCGCGCCGCACGCGGATGCCACCCGTCATTCGGAGCCGGAAGCGGCCCGGATGGGTCCGCGTTTACCGGAACGCGGCGGTCTCCGGGTCGGAACCGACGCGGGTGTTGGTGTCCAGCGCCGCGATGGCCGCGATGTCATCGGCGTCCAGCTCGAAGCCGAAGACGTCGATGTTCTCCTTGATCCGCGCCGGGGTCACGGACTTGGGGATGACGACGTTGCCGAGCTGGAGGTGCCAGCGCAGCACGACCTGGGCGGGGGTCCTGCCGTGCTTGGCGCCGATCTCGGCCAGCTTGGGGTCATCCAGCAGCCCCTTGCCCGAGCCCAGCGGGGAGTACGCCTCGGTGGCGATGCCCAGCTCGGCGTGCACGCCGCGCGACTCGGCCTGCGAGAAGTTCGGGTGCAGTTCGATCTGGTTGATCGCCGGCACGATGGTGCCCTCGTCGATGACCCGGCGCAGGTGCGCGGGGCGGAAGTTGGAGACACCGATGGCCTTGGCCTTGCCTTCGCCGTAGATGTGCTCCATGGCCTTCCACGCCTCGACGTACTGGTCGTACATCGGGGTCGGCCAGTGGATCAGGTAGAGGTCGACGTACTCCAGGCCCAGCTTCTCCAGCGAGACGTCGATGGCGCGCAGGGCGTCGTCGTAGCCGTGGTCGGCGTTCCGCAGCTTGGTGGTGACGAACAGTTCCTCACGCGGCAGCCCCGAGGCGGCCAGCGCCTTGCCGGTGCCGACCTCGTTGTGGTAGCTCGCCGCGGTGTCGATGTGGCGGTAGCCCGCCTCCAGGGCGCTGCTCACGACGTCGGTCGCCTGGTCGTCGGGGACCTGCCACACGCCGAAGCCCAGCTGGGGGATCTCTTCGCCGTTGTTCAGAGTGACATGGGGGACGCTGCTCACGTACGAATCATTCCTTCTTCTGATCGAGAGCCGATCACTTGGTAGTCGTTTGCCTATCGTCCATGATCCGGCCCGGCGGCGCAGCCCTCAGTGGCGGAGGGCACAATGGCGCGAGTGCGTGCATTGACCCGGTTCATCGACCCCTTCATCCTGCTGCTGATGGCCACCGTCGGCCTGGCCGCGCTGTTCCCGGTCGGCGGCTCCGCCGCGGAAGCCGTGGACGGGGCGACCAAGATCTTCATCGGACTGCTGTTCTTCCTCTACGGAGCCCGGCTGTCCACCCAGGAGACGATGGACGGGGTACGCCACTGGCGACTCCATGTGACCATCCTGGCCTGCACGTTCCTGATCTTCCCGCTGCTCGGTCTCGCCGCCCGCGGCCTCACCCCCTGGCTGATCACCGACGACCTGTACACCGGGCTGCTGTTCCTGTGCCTGGTCCCCTCCACCGTGCAGTCCTCGATCGCCTTCACCTCCATCGCGCGCGGCAACGTGGCCGGGGCCATCGCCGCCGGGTCCTTCTCCTCGATGGCCGGGATCGTCATCACCCCGCTGCTGGCCGCCGCGTTCATCGGCGCGAGCTCGGGCTTCAGCGCCGACGCGCTGCTGTCGATCGGTGCCCAGCTGCTCCTGCCGTTCCTCGCCGGGCAACTGCTGCGCCGCTGGATCGGCGGCTTCATCGCCCGCCACCGGGTGCTGGTGAAGATCGTCGACCGCGGTTCGATCCTGGTGGTCGTCTACGCCGCGTTCAGTGAGGGCATGAACGAGGGCATCTGGTCCCAGGCCAGCTGGGGGCGGCTGCTGGCGCTGCTCGCGGTCGAGGGGGTGCTGCTGACGATCATGCTGCTGCTGACCACCCACGGCGCCGGCCGCCTGGGCTTCGGACGGGCCGACCGGATCGCCATCACCTTCGCCGGATCCAAGAAGTCACTGGCGGCCGGCCTGCCGATGGCAGGGGTGATCTTCCCCGAACAGACGGCGCTGGCCGTGCTCCCACTCATGCTCTTCCACCAGCTTCAGCTGCTGGTGTGCGCGTTCCTGGCCCGCCGCTGGTCGGAGGAGGACGAGTCGCCGGGAAGCACCAGCCGTTCACTCCCCGAGTAGACGTTCATCGAGGTGCCGCGCAGAAAGCCGACCAGCGTCAGCCCGGCCTCCTCCGCCAGCTCCACGGCGAGGGCGGACGGCGCGGACACCGCGGCCAGCGCCGGGATCCCGGCCATCACGGCCTTCTGCACCAGCTCGAAGGAGGCCCGCCCCGACACCAGCAGCACGGTGTCCGCCAGCGGCAGCCGCCCAGCGGTCAGCGCCCGCCCCACCACCTTGTCGACGGCGTTGTGCCGCCCCACGTCCTCCCGCACGTCCAGCAGCTCACCCGTGCCGTCGAACAGCGCGGCGGCGTGCAGCCCGCCGGTCCGCTCGAAGACCCGCTGGTGCTCGCGCAGCCGCTCGGGCAGCGCGGACAGCAGCGCCGGGGTGAGCACCGGGCCGCCGGCCAGCGGCAGCGGCCAGCGGGCCGTGGTGCGCACCGCGTCCAGCGACGCCTTGCCGCACAGCCCGCAGGAGGAGGTGGTGTACACCTTCCGCTCCAGGGACGCGTCCGGCGGCGCGACACCGTCGGCCAGCCGGACGTCCACCACGTTGTACGTGTTCGAGCCGTCCGCGGTGGCCCCGGCGCAGTAGGCGACGCGCGTGACCTCGTCGGCCGCCGCCACCACGCCCTCGCTCACCAGAAAGCCGGTGGCCAAGGCGAAATCGTCGCCCGGCGTGCGCATGGTGATGGCCAGCGGACGCCCGTTGACCCGGATCTCCAGTGGCTCCTCGCCGACCAGGGTGTCGGGGCGCTCACTGACCGCCCCGTCCCGGATCCGTATCACCCGCCGCCGCTCCGTGACCCGTCCCATACGGCCATCATGCCGCATCGGGCATCACCTCGACGATGGGCCGGCCGGACCCCGCCACGTGCCGCCACTCCCCGTGAAGCCGCGCCCGGCGGGCGACGGGCCGTTTCCGCCGACGCGCCTCCGCCCGCCGCGGAAGCACCCGATTCCCCCTCCACCAGGGCGTGTTGGGGTAACACAGCCCATGGCCTTAACCTAGCGCGAGCAACCCACTGCTCTGCGTGAAATGGATCTGCCCATGACCGGCGCCACCACGGGCCCGCTCCGCACCGTCGTCCCCGCTCCGTATCGCGCACCCACCGCATCCGGTCTCCCCGACTCCCGGGCGCTGACCGCCCTGCTGCTGCGGGACGGCCCGGGGAACCCCCACGCGTTCTGGCGCGGCCTGCTGCGCGACGAGCGCCTGCACCACCACCCGCGACTGCGGCGGGAGGAACGCCACCGGGAGACCTACGACCGGCTGCACCTGGTCAACGAGCGCCACGGGGACGCCATCGCGCTCGCCCGGGACCCGCGCGGGCTGGCCGCCGCCCACGAGTGGCTGGCCGTGGCGGACGGCGCCCTGGCGACGGTGGCCGGCATCCACTACAACCTGTTCCTCGGCAGCCTGCTGGACGATGACCGCTCCGCTCCCCGGGACCTGCGGGACATCACGGCCATGGACCGTGTCGGAACGTTTCTGTGCACCGAGTACGACCACGGGAACGACGCCGCCGCGCTGCGCACCACCGCCCGCCACGACCCGGAATCGCACGGCTTCGTGCTGCACACCCCGGACCGGGGCGCGCGCAAGTACATGCCCAACACCGGCCCCGCGGGCGGCCCCAAGAGTGCCGTGGTCGCCGCACGGCTGCTGGTCGCCGGTGAGGACCACGGTGTCTTCCTCTTCCTCACCCCGCTCTCGGACGCCGACGGCCCGCTGCCCGGCATCCGGATCGAGGAACTCCCCGACCGCGTCGGCAGCCCGGTCGACCACTGCGCCACCACCTTCGACGGCGTGCGGCTGCCGTACACCGCGCTCCTCCAGGGCGCCCACGGCACGCTCACCCCCGACGGCCGGTTCGACAGCGCCGTACGCAGCCCGCGCCGGCGCTTCCTGTCGGCCATCGGCCGGGTGACCACCGGCAAGCTGTGCATGAGCGCCGCCACCCTCGGCGGCGCGCGGGCCGCGCTGGCCATCGCGATCCGCCACGCCCACCAGCGCCACATCTCCGCGCCGGCGGCCGGCCGCCGGGTGCCCCTGGCGGCGCACCGCAGCCACACCGGCCGGCTGTTGGAGGCGGTGGCGCACGCCTGCGCCATGACGTTCCTGCACCGCCGGACGACCGCCGCCGTGATCGACGCGCCCGCGGTGGAACGGGCCGAGGCCGAGCGGGAGGCGGCCATCGCCAAGGGCTGGATCACCTGGCAGGCGCGGCAGATCATCACCGAGGCCCGTGAACGCTGCGGCGCCCGGGGGCTGTTCCCTGTGAACGGGCTGGCCGAGCACGCGGCCAACACGGAGGGGGCGATCACCGCCGAGGGCGACAATCTGGCGATCTGGTGCAAGGCCGGGGCCGAGTTGCTGTTCGCGCCCACCCCCTCCGTCCTCCCGGCCGCCCCGCCCGGCACGAGCGACGTGGCGGACCCGGACGCGCTGCGGGCGCTGCTGGCGGCGGCGGAGACGTGCTGGCACGAGCGGGCCCGTGCCGATCTGCGGTCGGGGCCGCGCGGCGATTCACTGGCCCGCTGGAACGGCGCCTCGGGGGCCGTCCTCGAACTCGTCGCGCTGCACGCCGCCGGCCGTGCGGCGGACGCCTTCGCCGCGGCGGAGGCCACCGTCGGGCACGGCCCGACCCGGGCCGTACTGAGCGATCTGCGCCGCCTGTTCCTGCTGCGGACCCTCGCGGGCCGAACCGGGGAACTGCTGGCGGACGGCCATCTGACAGCCGAGCAGGTAAGGGATGTCCCGGCCGCCGTGGAGCGAACGATCGCCCGGCTCGCCCCTCATCTGGCGTGTCTGGGAGACGCGTTCGGGCTGCCGGAGGAGTACCTGGCCTCGCTCCCGATGCTGTCGGAACCCTGACCCGCGGCCCCGCCGCCCCCACCGTCCGGCCGCCCCGCCGTCCGGCCCGGTGGTGTGCGGCGGGGCGGGCACAGGCCGTCCCGGGTGGACACCGGATTCGCGGGTCCGGAGGGGCGGCGTCGGAAAACTTTCAGGGCTCCCACCCCCTTACCTTCCGGAAGAATTCCGGAAATTATCGCGTACATGACGAGCCGCCGTGCGTTTCTGGGCCTGCTTCCGCTGACCGCGGCGACAGCCGCCGCCGTGCCCGCCGCCACCCCCGCCCACGCCACCGGGCACCGCAGCGCCACCTTCATCGCCTCCACCTGGCAGCCGGGCTCCCTCACCCTGGCCGCGAGCGGCAAAGCGGCTCCGCTGGTGGTGAGTTCCGCCGACCACCCCGGCGTGCTGCGCGTCACCGGCGACCTGCGGGACGACATCGAACGGGTCACCGGCGCCGCACCCGCCGTCCACGACCACCACGACCACCACGAGGGACTCCCCGCCACGGCCGCCCGTGAGATCGTCATCATCGGCACCATCGGCCGCAGCCCCTTCGTCGACCGGCTGATCGCCGGCGGCCGGCTCGACGTCAGCGGCATCGAGGGCCGCTGGGAGACCAGCCTCCAGCAGATCGTCGACGACCCGGCCCCCGGCGTGGACCGCGCCCTGGTCATCGCGGGCAGCGACCAGCGCGGCACCATCTACGGCGTGTACGAGACCTCCCGCCAGCTCGGCGTCTCCCCCTGGTACTGGTGGAACGACGTCCCCGCCCGGCGCCGCGAGCGCGCGTACATCCTGCCCGGCCGGCACACCCAGGGCACCCCGGCCGTGAAGTACCGGGGCTTCTTCATCAACGACGAGAACCCGGCCCTGGGCACCTGGGCACCGCGCCACTTCGGGCCGGGCCACGCGCCCGGCCACCCGGGCGGCTTCACCAGCGCCTTCTACGCCCGCGTCTTCGAGGTCATGCTCCGCCTGAAGGCCAACTACCTGTGGCCGGCCGTGTGGGGCCGGGCCTTCGCCGAGGACGACCCGGCCAACCACGCCACCGCCAAGGAGTACGGCATCGTCATGGGCACCTCCCACGAGGGGCCGATGATGCGCGGCATCGAGGAGTGGAACCGGCACGCCGGCGGCGGCACCGACCCGTACGGCGGCAACGGGGAGTGGAGCTACCGCCGCAACCGTGAGGCGGTCGAACGCTACTGGGCGGACGGCATCCGCCGCATGAAGGAGGAGGACTTCGAGGGCGTGGTCACCCTCGGCATGCGCGGCAACGGCGACGTCAGCCTGCCGGACGGCGACGGCATCGAGCTGATGGAATCCATCCTGGCCGCGCAGCGCGCCATCCTGAAGGACGCCGGCCACCTGGACGTCCCGCAGGTCCAGACCCTGTACAAGGAAGTGCAGCGCTACTGGGACCAGGGCCTGCGCCCGCCGGACGACGTCACGGTCATCTTCTGCGACGACAACTGGGGCAACCTGCGCAAGCTCCCCGACCAGAGCCTGCCCGAACGCTCCGGCGGCTACGGCCTGTACTACCACTTCGACTACGTCGGCGTCGGCCGCAACTACAAGTGGGTCGACACCGTCAACCTCGCCTCCACCTGGGAACAACTGCACCTGGCCCACCAGTACGGCGTCGACCGCCTGTGGGTGGTCAACTGCGGCGACATGAAGGCGGAGGAACTCCCGCTGCAATTCTTCCTGGACTACGCCTGGGACCCCGGACGCTGGACTATGGACCGGCTGGGGGAGTGGGAACGCGCCTACGCGGAGGAGAACTTCGGCCCGCGCCACGCGGCGGAGATCGCCGAGGTCCTGCACACGTACGGGGTCCTCCAGTCCCGCCGCAAGCCGGAACTGCTGAACCGGCGCATCACCGTGGACCCGGACACGGGGGAGGTGCTCCACGACGACGCGGCCACCCCCTACTCCCTGGAGAACTACCGCGAACTGGAACGCGTCACGGCCGAGTGGGAACACCTGGACGACCGGGCGGAACGCATCGCGCACACCCTCCCGGCCGAACAGCGCGACGCCTACTACCAGCTGGTCCAGTACCAGGTGGAGGCCACGGCGAACCTGTACGCCCTGCGCGCCGCCCAGTTCACCGGCCTGCTCTACGCGCGACAGGGGCGGGCCGCCACCAACGCGCTGGCGGACGCGGCCGAGGCCCGGTTCGCGGACGACCGCGCGATGTCGGACTACTACAACACCACGCTGGCCGACGGAAAGTGGAGCGGCTTCCAGACCCAGCCGAAGATCGGCTACGGGGACGTGGAACGGTATGGACCCGACGCCGGCTGGCAGCAGCCCCAGACCCCCGACCACCAAGCGCTGCCGGACGCCATCCACCCCGCGCCGCGCCGCATCGACGTGCCGGAACGGGCCGAGCTGGGGGTGGCGGTGGACGGCTCGACCGCGTGGTGGCCGGATACGGAGGAACCGCTGGTCCTCCCGGAGTTCTCCCCCTACCAGACCGCCCCCGAGCAGTACATCGAGATCTTCAACCGGGGACAGCGGCCCTTCTCCTGCACGGTGACGCCGTCCGAGAAGTGGCTGAAGGTCTCCCACTCCGGCGGACCGGTGGGCGACCAGCTGCGGGTCACGGTGACGATCGACTGGGCGAAGGCGCCTCGCGGCCGGACGCGGGCCTCGATCACGGTGCGCGGCCCGAACGGCGCGAAGGCCCGCGTCCTGGCCCCCGTCCACCGGCCGGAGGTCAACCGGCACGAGCTGAAGGGCTTCATCGAGGCGGGCGGCTACGTGGCCATGGAGGCCGACCACCACACCCGCGCGGTGGGCGCGGGCGGCGTCCGCTGGCACCGCCTGCCGGACGCGGGCCGTACCGGCGCCGCGATGACCCCCTTCCCGGTGACCGCCGCCCGCTTCGCCCCGGGGGCCGGGCCGTGCCTGGAGTACGACCTGACGCTGTTCGGCGCGGGGCGGCTGCGCCTGTGGGTGTACGCCTCCCCGAGGAACAACGTCCTGCCGACGGACGGCCTGACGTACGCGGTCTCCTTCGACGACCAGCCGCCGCAGGCGGTGAACATCACGGCCGCCACGGGCGCCGACGACACGGCGATGAACAAGGGGTGGGAGCGCAACACCTCGGACAACATCAACCTGACGGCGACCGACCACACCCTCACGACCGCCGGCCGCCACACCCTGAAGCTGTGGATGGTGGACCCCACGATGGTCGTCCAGAAACTGGTGGCGGACACCGGCGGCCTCCGCCCCAGCTACCTCGGCCCTCCCGAGAGCCTGCGCCTGCGCTGACTCAGGCGGCCCAGCGGCGCGGGGCGTCCGGAAGCGTTGCCCAGGTCCGGGTCCCGGCGCCCGACTCCAGCCCCCAGGCCCCGTCATGCCGGCGCACGACGGACAACGCCTGTCGCAGCCGGTCCGGCCGCCGAGTGGGGCAGGAGTGACAGACATGGGGGTCGTACACGGCCAGGCTGAGCACCCTGTCCCGGTGCCGCAGGGAAAGGTGCACCTCCTGGCCGTCACCGCTGAACCGACAGGCGTAGGTGACCAGTTCCCGCACCAGCTCCAGTGCGGAATCGGCGAGTGCGTACACCCGGTGCACGTCGAGGATGACCTCGGTGGCCTCATGTGCGATCGCCGGGGCGGCGGCGGAGGCGGGGAGGGTGAACCCGTAGGCCAACTCCCCTTCCCGGGGCTCCACCTGATCGGCCCCCGCGACGGGGCACCCGACACTCACCGGCACGAGCCCGCCCGGTGGGACGGCGACCAGACCATGGGTCTGAGATTCGGACATGGCAACTCCGCTTGCTGGATGGCTGGTGGAAAGCGTGAGTCACTGCGACACCCGGCGGATCACCGATCGTTTCCCCATACGCAGGGGGACGCAGGCGGTGCTCGCTGTGCGCGAGCGCCACATCACCAACGGTAGAGCATGGTGGCCATCATGCGCCACATAGCGAGGGATAAATACACCACCCCTGTTGGGCTAGGGTGATGCTCGGCAGACTGAGCAGGAAGCGCACAGGAAGGACCTCCATGCCTCCACGGACGATGCCCAGTCAGCGGCAGAAGCGACTCGGAGCAGAGATCCGCAAGATTCGTACGGGCGCGGGTCTGTCGGCCGAATACGCAGCGGGGCTGCTCGGTACGGATCGGGGCAAGATCTCCAACATCGAGTCGGGGGTCCGCAACATCAGCCCCGAACGGCTGCGCACGTTGGCCACCCATGCGGAATGCACGGACGAGGCCTATGTGACGGCCCTGATCGAGTTCACAGAGAACCCGCGTGGGTACTGGTGGGACGAATACCGGGGGAGGGTCTCGCTCGGGCTTCTGGACATCGCCGAGCTGGAATGGCATTCGGCTGGAATCCAGACGATTCAGACGGTGCATGTACCGGGACTGCTGCAGACCGAGGTCTACGCCCGCAGCATTTTCGCGGCAGTATTGCCCGAACTCCCGCGCCTGGAGATCGAACTCCGGGTCGCCCATCGTATGGACCGACAGAAGGTGCTGGCCCGGGAACAGCCGATGACCTACGTGAGCTTCATACACGAGGCGGCTCTCCGCATGCGGTTCGGCGGTCGTGAGGCCACCCTGGATCAGCTCAACGCGCTGCTCAAAGCGAGTGAGCGGGACAACGTCACCATTCGGATCATCCCCGTTGAGCGTGGCAGCTTCCCCGGCGCTGGACACGCCCTGTTGTACTCGGAAGGGGCGGTTCCTCAGCTCGACACCGCACAGCTCGACTCGGCCCACGGGCCCGAGTTTCTGCACAGCGAGGCGCAGCTCGCCAAGTACCGTGATCACCTGCGGTGGATGGACAGAGAGACACTGTCAGCCGAGGCTTCGCGCGACTTCATTCACGGCATCATCCGCGAACTGTAGAGGAGTTCAGTTGAGTGAGATCACTTGGGAAGAGGCGTTCTGCGGCGAAGGGAACAACTGCTTCCGCCTGGGAACCGATGGCGAGGGCAACGCCTACATAGCGGTCGCCGGGCAGGAGCACCTGTCCATCTCGGACTCACGCGAGGCCCTCGCCACGATGATCCGGGAGATCAAGGCCGGCAAGGCCGACCACCTGCTGTGAGCGCAGCGGGCGGCAGCGTGCTCCACTGCCGCCCGCGCACCGGTACGGGCCGGAGAGGCGAGGCTGGCGTTCGGGGGCAGTGCACAGGAGAATGGGGCTTCATGTCCGACCAGCAGCCAGCCCCGCACCCCGACCCGATGACCGCCGCGCCCGTGGCGTACGTGACACCGCGGGCCGGGGGAGTCAGCGACGCCTACCGGCGATGGGCGGGCATCCTCCTCGGCCTCGCCATCGCCCTCGGCGCCCTGATGGTGGTCGCGTTCCTGGCGAGCGTCGTCCTGCTCGTGGTGGCGGACCGGGACACGGGGAACGCCGCCTACGGGTACCTCGCCCTCATTCTCTGGGTCGCGATAGCCGCCGCGCTGCCGCTCCTGATCGCGCTTGCCGTCCCGGGGGTCGTCATGACGCAGCGGGTGCGGCAGCAGCGGCGCGCGCCGCACACCGGCGCGCCGGACGCCCGTACCGAGGGTGCCCACCCGGACGGAACCCGCACGACGGAACACACACCCTGAGCCCTCAGGGCCAGGACCGCCGAGCACGGGCGTGCGTCTCGCCCCCTTGCCGGATATGTGGTCGCTGCCGGTTCGCTTCTACCGCTGCTCCTCCACGACGTCGGCGATCACGCAGCTGACGTTGTCGGGGCCGCCGGAGGCGTTCGCGAGGGCGATGAGTTCGCGGACGGCCTGTTCGGGTTCGCCCATCCCGGCGAGCACGTGGCGGATGTCTTGGTCCGGCACGACGGTCGACAGGCCGTCGGAGCACAGCAGGTACCGGTCCTCCCGCCGCGCGTCGTGAAGGCGCATGTCGGGGGTGGCATCGGCGCCCTGGCCCAGGGCCCGGGCCAGCAGCGACCGCTGAGGATGGGAGGCGGCTTCCTCCGGACTGAGGCGTCCTTCGTCGACCATCGACTGGACCAGGGTGTGGTCGTGGGTGATCCGGAACAGTTCTCCCTCACGCAGGAGGTAGACGCGGGAGTCGCCGATGTGGACGAGGGCCAGCTGCGATCCCGTCCAGAGCATCGCGGTGAGCGTCGTGCCGGTGCCCCCGGCCGAAGACCCGCTTCCGGCGACGGAGTGGACGGCCTGCTGGGCCCGGTCGACGACGTCTTCGAGAACGTTGAGGAGATTTCCGGCCGGGAGGCTGCCGGTCTCAAGGTGCTTGAGCGCGCCGATGGCGGCCGCGCCGGCCGGGCCTCCCCGGCTGCCGCAGCCGTCGGCGACGGCGAGCAGCCGGGGCCCGGCGTAGGCGGTGTCCTGGTTGCTCTCGCGGACCAGGCCGGTGTCGGAAAGAGCGGCGTAACGGATGGCCAGGGGCGTGGCGTTCGCGGACATGGCGGGGTCCTTTCGGGACAAGTGGTCGATGAGGAAGGTGGCCAGGTCCCGCCGTGCGGCGGTGTCGGCCTCGACCTGGGCCCAGAACGCGCGGACCTCCTGGCCCGCCGGGCCCGGGTCCAGCGCGCAGACGTGTTGGATGCGGGCCAGGGGCATGCCCAGGTGCCGGAGCCAGGCGACCAGTCGGGCCTGTTCCAACTGTTCCGGTGCGTAGCGGCGGTAGCCGGTCACCGGGTCGACACGGGCGGGGGTCAGCAGACCGAGCTCGTCGTAAAGACGCAGTGCCTTCGGTGACAGCCGGGACGCCTTCGCGAACGCCCCGATGGTCAGCAACCCCATGCTCGTTCCTCCTCATACCGAGCGCGTCGCCCGGCCTCACCGATGCTGCGGGCTGCCCCAAGGTGAAGGTCAACCACGGTTTCCACCCCCGACCCACAGTCGCCGTACGGAGACCGACGGATGTCATCCGCGCGTCGTGCCACCTCTGACGGGTCCTCACCGTCCCGCCGCGCCCCGTCCCGGCCGCTTCAGGGGCGGACTCCGGCTCGGCGGATCCTTCGGCTTTCCGCACCACACCGCAACTACGGCCCTCACGAACGGCGTCGAGTGGGTGGGGCCGGATCCAGCAGCCGGCCGACCACGGAGGACGCCCGCATGAGCAACGTACTGACGCTGAAGATCTCCCCGTACCTGGACAGCGGCGACCCGTCCGCACCCGTCAAGAACGTGGTCGAGCTCACCGGCGCATCCGGCCCGGCCCAGGTCATCGCCTACGTGGAGCGCGAACTGCCGCCGGGCGGCGTACCCGCGTACCTGGCGGCGCACCGTAGCGGCACCCGCTCGTTCGTCCTGTGGGCGGACGAGCACCGTCGGGAACGTGTGGCCACGCTGGTGACCCGGTCCGCCGCCGGTGGCGTCGCGACGTTCCAGGTGCTCGGCGCGGGCGGCGAGCACCTCGGTATGTTCAAGCGGGAGAAGGCGCTGCGCGGCAGGGGAGTTCGTACCCGCTGGACGGTGACGCCCGCCGGCGGCCCCGAGGTGGTCGGCTTCAAGGGCCGGATCCTGTGGTGGTGCCTGTGGTGGCTGCTGCTGCCGCTGCAAGTGATGATCCTGCTGATGACCATCTTCGACAGCGTCGCCGGCAACGAGGGCGGCGTCGCCCGCGGTCCCCGCAGGATCAGGTGGCGTGCGGGCGGGCGGATGCCGCTGGAGTTCCGGACCCGTGGCGACAAGCTGCATCTGCACACCCCGGAGGTGGACTGGCGGCTGGGCGCCGCGCTCATCGTCCTGCTGCGCACCTTCGGCGCCAACCCCTGGGACACCAGGAAGAAGTAGCCGGACGCGAGCGCCGCTCATCGCGGCCGCGCAGCTCCCAGCCAGCCGACGAGTTCGGCGGCCAGGGCGCGCAGCTTGGGGTCGCGGGTGTACTGGGGCCACTCGGAGGCGAGCACGACCGGATCGGCGCCGCGCACCGCGTCCAGCGCGGTGGGCGCGTAGGCGTACTCGGGGTGCTCGCGCTGGGCGCCACCCTCGCCCTCACCGGGGCCGCCCTGGTCGCGGACCCGTCGGCAACCGGAGCGACGGCGCGGCCCAGCACCGGTCGGCGTCTGGGAACCCGTGAGGGCAACCACTGGGACGTGACCTACTACAACTGCGGCGGCTGCTGAGGCCGTCCGCGCTTTCGGGTGACGAAAGCGGGCCGGGCGCCGCCGACCCATCGGCGGTGCGGGCCAATACCACCGGCCGATGGCCGACAAACGCACCCCGGGGCCATTGCCCGCATGGCTGCCCGGGGCGGCACCGCCAGACTGCCCGGGCTGGCATAGCAAATGCCCGGAGCTCTCGGGCAGCATGACCGGGCACCACCTGCACGCCAATCGGCCACATGGCCATCTGACGCACACGCGCCCATTTCGGGCGCTCCCCACAGCAGGAGGTTTCCCACTCATGCGTATCCGATCGGTTATCGCGGCCCTGGCGCTCAGCGGTACCGCTCTCGTCGCCGCCCCGGCCACGGCCGGGGCGGCCACCGGCTCTGAGGTGACGGTGCACCCGGAAAAGATGTCGCACGAGCGCGCCGCCGTGATGTTCGAGCCGGAGAAGATTTCGCACGAGCGCGCCGTGGAGATGTTCGAGGAGGTGGGCATCACCTGGTCGTCCGTCGGCAACTGTTCCGACCGTGAAGACCAGGCGTGTACGTCCTTCGAGGAGCTCAACTGGGATACGGCCCGGGCGGCGCAAGTCCTCAAGCTCCGCAGCGGCTGCGACATCAATATCGTCGGCGGCACGGAACGCGGCCACCCGTCCGAGCCCTACAGCCACGCGGAGGGCTTCCGGCTGGACTACTCGTTCAACAGCTGCCTCGAAGACTTCGTGGTGAACAACTACAGGTTCATAGAGAATCGCCCCGATGACGACGTGCCCCGGTACTGGACGGGCATGGGCAACTACTTCACGCAGATGAGCGACCACTGGGAGGGGCTGTACTTCACCTGCGAAAGCTGCTGAGCCCGGCCGACGGCGTTTCCGGACGCCGAGAATTCGCTGAGTCTAAGCCCCTTGCACCACGTCAGCGGCGTTGCCAGCGGGCTGTACCACGAAGAGATCCCGAACTCCCTTCAGGCATGGCGGGTTGGTGTGCGTGACTGCCGGCGCGCTCACACCAGGACACGGTGAGCGCCCAACGCCCCCCACGGTTCACGCGCCACGACCATGACGAGACGGCGGCCCGGCCTGCCCTGACCCGGTTCCGGCCGGGCCCCGTACTCGTCCCGTCACCCTGACACCCCCACATTTCATGTGCCAGGAGGTAGTTCATGTCATCCGACGCTCCCGCTCCACCCGCTCTGGTTCGCCGCCCTCGGGGCCGCGCAGGGCCGGGGCACCCATCTGCTCGCCGCCCTCTGCGGTCAGCAGCGACACCCCGGGGAAGCCGGTCAGCGTGCAGGCGCTGTCACCGGTGTTGGTGAACGCCGGCGTGTACATCACCGAGCCGGCCCCGGCGTTGGGGTCCTCCACGGACAGCCGCAGCACATCCGCCGAGCAGACGGAGGCGGTGGCCCCGGTGGTGGTGCCGTCCGGCGCCCGGGTGGTCCGTCGGCGTGGATCAGAGCCGATGCGCGACCACCGCCAACAGCAGCCCGGTCCAGCCCGCGGGCCGGCCGGTAGTCTGAGCGCCTCGTAAGGGTCATGGGGGGCAGGGGAGAGAGTGCAGACCGGGGACGGCTTCATTTTCGTCGGGTTCGTGGTGCTCGTTGTCGCTGCGATCGGGCCCCGGCGGGTGTGGAAGGTGTACGGCCCCATGAAGTACCGGAACCCCGAGTATCACGAGCGCACGGACACGTACTTCTTCATCCAGCGCTGCCTGTGGATTGCCGCCGGTCTCGCCGTGCTGCTCTTCGGCTGTCAGGCCCGGGACGAGGCGGCCAAGGAGTTCCCCCAGCGGTCGGCACCGGCCGTGGAGTGGTTGACGGACAGCGAAGGCGCTGGTGGACTGAGGGGATGAGGCCCCAGCGGCGGTTGGTGATCCGCGGACATATCGACTTCGGTCGGGTGTGGTCCGCGGCCTGTTGATGGCGTGGTCGGACCCCGGCACACAAGCCCACCTTCACCTCACCGTTGTCTTCTCCCTCCCCGAGAGGTCTCTTCACCATGCCCGTGGAATTCCTTGGCATCGCCGCGACCCATGACGGCTCCGAGACGTCCCCGCGTTCCGGCGGCGCGTTCGACCCCGAGTACACGCTCAGACTCGCCCGCGCCCACGAGGATCACGGGTGGGACCGGGTGCTGTTCGCCTACGGCTCCGGCTCACCCGACCCCGCCACCGGCGCCGCGCTGCTCGCGAGCAGGCTCGACCGGCTCCAGATCCTGCTGGCCCACCGGCCGAACATCTCCTACCCCACCTACGCCGCCCGCGTGTTCGCCTCCCTCGACCAGCTCAGCGGCGGCCGGCTGACCGTCCACTTCATCACCGGCGGCAACGACCACGAGCAGCAGCGCGAGGGCGACACCCTCACCAAGGACGAACGCTACGCCCGCACCCGCGAGTACATCCGGATCGTCAAGAAGATCTGGACCAGCCGCGAACCCTTCGACCACGAAGGGGACTTCTACCGCTTCCGGGACTACGTGAGCGATGTGTTCCCGGTGCGGCAGCCGCGCCCGGACGTCTCCTTCGGCGGATCGTCGCCCGCCGCGTACGCCGCCGGTGGCGCCGAGGCCGACGTCTACTGCCTGTGGGGCGAGCCGCTCGCCGAGACCGCCCAGCAGATCGAGTCCGTACGGCAGGCCGCTGCCGCCGCCGGACGCAAGGAAGTGCCCCGCATCCAGGTCGCGTTCCGGCCGATCATCGCCCCGACCGAGGAACTGGCCTGGGAGAAGGCACACCGTACGGTCGGCGCCATCCGCGCCCACCGCGCGCTGCGCCAGGCGCCCGAGAACACCGGCTCACAGCGGCTGATCGCCCTCGCCGAGCGCGGTGAGCGCTTCGACCGCGCGCTGTGGACGCCGACCGCCGCCGCCACCGGCGGTGCCGGCAACTCCAATGCCCTCGTCGGCACTCCGGAGACAGTTGCCCAGGCCCTGCTGGATTATTACGACCTCGGAGTGGACATCATCTCGGCGCGGGGTTACGACCTGCTCGGCGACGCCATCGACTTCGGCCGCCACGTCATCCCGATCGTCCGGGAGGAAGTGGCCAAGCGCGATGCGCAGCTCGCCGTGAACTGAGGTCATGGTCCTGTGCCGGGCTGGTCCCGGCGCAGGACGCACACCGGCGGAACGAGCGGACGGGCGGGGTTGTTCATGAACGGTGGTGGTCCGGAGGCCGGCTGTGCCACGCGCCCGGCCACGACCGGCGTCACCATCCGCACGGCCATTTCCCGCACGGCCATTTCCCGCACGACCACTTCCTGCGCGACCACTTCCTGCGCGGACAGCGCCACCGGCGCCATCCGCCGTCCGGCGCTCACCTCCCGCCGGCACATCGATCTGCTGCGCACCTCCAGCGCCGCGTAACCCCTCCCCGCGAGCGGCCCCTCCTGTGAGTGGCCGCTTCTTCGCATGCCCGCGCGCCCCCGAGGAGAGCCATGTCGCACACGCCGCCGGAGTTCCGGGGCCGGATCTTTTCCGACGCCCGCAGCGGTTTCCACGCCGCACCCCACCGCTACCACCTCTACCTTTCGCTCGCCTGTCCCAGCTGTCTGCGCGTCGCCATCACCCACGCACTGCTGGGCCTGACGGACACCGTCGCGCTCACCACCCTCCCCGCCGTTCCCGACGGGACCGGCAGCGGGTACGCGGCGCTGCACGGCGCGTACACCGCCACCCGGCACGGCCACACCGGCCCGGCCGTCGCGCCCGTGCTGCGCGACCGCTGGACCGGGCGAATCGTCAGCAACCATGCGCCGCACATCCTGCGTGATCTCGCCACCCGCTTCCGGGGCGGCGACGCTCCCGAGCTGTACCCGTCCGCCGCCGAGGCGGAGATCGCGGAGCTGGGCGAGCTGTTCGAGGAGGGCATCAACGGGGCCGCCCAGCGGGCCGGGGAGCGGGAGGCCGGCACGGGCGCCGTCGAGGTGCTGCTGGCCGCGCTGGACCGGGTGGAGGAGCGGCTGGCCGAGCCGGGCGGCCCGTATCTGCTGGGGGAGTCGGTCACCGCAGCCGATGTCCATCTGTGGGTGACGCTGGTGCAGTTGGACACGGTGCACCGCTGGCACCTGGGCGCGGACACCGTGCGGCGGATCGCCGGTCACCCGTGGCTGTGGGCGTACGCGCGCCGGCTGCTGGCGCTGCCCGCCTTCCGTGATCAGCTGCGGCTGGAGGAGATCCACCAGCGGCACCACTCCCGGTGCCGCGGTCTTGAGGCGGCGGGGGCGGCCGTCCAGATCATCGACTGGACGGCGATCGAACCGGCCGGGAGTTACGTGTAGCGGGCACGGCCGGAAACTCCGTGTACAGGCGGGCGATGTCGCGCGCGTACGCCTTCGCGACGGCCGGGCGGCGGATCCTCAGCGACGGGGTCAGCAGGCCGTTCTCCTCGGTGAAGGCGCCCTCGACGATGACGAAGGCGTGGATCGACGCGGCGGGGGAGACGGCGGAGTTGGCGGCGTCGACGGCGCGCTGCACGTGGGCCCGCAGGGCGGGGTCCTCGCGCAGGGTGGCGAAGGGGGTGTCGGGCGGGTACGGGGGCCGCCGCGTGCGCAGCCAGTGCGTGAGCGCGTCGGGGTCCAGGGTGATCAGCGCCGCGACGAAGGGGCGCCGGTCGCCGATGACCAGGCAGGGGCCGAGCGGCGGATGGGCGCGCAGCCGGTTCTCCAGGAGAGCGGGGGAAACGGTTCTGCCGCCGCTGGTGACGATCAGGTCCTTCTTGCGTCCGGTGACCGTGAGATAGCCGTCGGCGTCGAGTGCGCCGAGGTCGCCGGTCGCCAGCCAGCCGTCCACGGCGACGGTGGGGCCCTTGACCTCGATCTCGCCGTCGGCGGCGATCCGTACGGCGGTGCCGGGCAGCGGCTGCCCGACCGTGCCCGGGCGCGGCGCGAGCGGGGGCACGAGGGTGACCGCCGTGCCGGTCTCGGTCGGCGCGTACCCCTCGTGGACGGTGATACCGGCGCCGAGGAAGAAGCGCTGGAGGCGGGCGTCGAGCGGCGCGCCGCCGCTGAGCGCGTACCGCAGCCGGCCCCCCAGCGCGGCGCGGACGCGGCGGTGGACGAGCAGGTCGTGGACGGCGTGGGCCGGCCGCAGGCGCGGGCGCGGCGCGCGTCCGCCGAGGCCGTACCGCAGGGGTCGCCGCCGGTACGCGACGGCCGGCCGTTCGGCGCGGGCGAAGGAGAGGGCGCGGCTCGGGCGTTCGGCCCAGGCGCGGGCGGTGGCGTGGATGTTCTCGAAGAGCTGGGGTGCGCCGACGAGGAAGGTGGGGCGGAAGGCGGCGAGTTCGGAGCGCAGTGCGGCCGGACGCCCGCCGGTCGTGTGGCCGATGACGATCCGCGCGGACAGGCAGGCGAGCTGAAGTGTCCGGCCCAGGAGGTGGGCGAGGGGGAGGAGGACGAGGGCGGTGGGGCGCCGGCGTCCGGCCATGTCGAGGGCGGGACCCAGGAGTTCGGTGAGGTTGCCGGCCTCGGCGAGCAACTGGCCGTGGCTGAGGGCGTGGAGGTGGGGGCCTCCGGTGGTGCCCGGGGTGTGGACGACGGTGGCGGTGGCTTCCGGGGTGAGCGCGATGCGGCGCCGGTGCACCTCCTCGTCGCCGATGTCGGCGCCCAGCCGTATCAGTTCGCCGAGGCGGCCGGCGTCGAGATCGTCGTCGGTGAGCAGGAGTTCGGCGCCGCTGTCCTCCATGATCCGGGCGGTCTGCCCGTCGGAGGTGGCGGGGTGGAGGGGAACGCTCTGGGCGCCGGCTGCCCAGAGGGCGAAGTCGAGGACGGCCCACTCGTACCGGGTGCGCGCCTTGAGCGCGACGCGGTCCCCGGGCCGGACGCCGGTGGCGATCAGCCCCTTGGCGACGGCCAGCACCTCGGCGGCGAAGGCGGCGGCGGTGACATCCGTCCAGTGTCCGTCCGTCTTGCGCCGGATCACCGTGGCGGCGGGCGCCTGTTCGGCGTTGGCGAACGGGATGTCGGCGGCACTGCCCCGCGCGGCGCTCGCGACGAGCGGCGCGCCGCGCACCTCGTACACCCGCCCCGTGCCCTCCTCGCGCACCACCTCGACCACGGGCCCCGGCCCACTCCGCACCCACGCCCGCCTGAGCGCCCGCCCCAGCCTCATGTGTGCTTCCCCCCGTCCCCTGGTCCTTTCACGCCACCGCGCACACCATGTGAGTCACGGTGAACTCCATGTGATGGATGGGCAGTTCACCTGGGATGATAGACGCACCACGGCAGTGACCATGCCCAGTGCATATGAAATACCCGACAAGCCCGCAGCTGGGTGTAACGTGCTGTGTCCGGACGCGAACGGGGGGTGTGAGCAACCGGACCACGACGAAGTGTGCCCTGGGGGAGAGCCCGAGGGCTGGATCGAAGGGCTGACTCTCCCGTGGCGTCTCCCGTGGTGTGCGTATTCCCAGAGGTGTTGTGCGGTCCGCCCTGCCGAGGCAGGTTGGCATGAGCCGACGATCCGCCCTTTCGGGTTCCGCTTCCGGCCCGCGTGGCCTCAACGTTTATATCGATGAGACCGGCGATCGAGGGCTGTCGGCCAAGTCCTCGCCGTTCTTCGCGATGACGGGGTTATTGGTGCCCTTCGAGGACAACTGGAGCGTCATCGCCACTGCCGCCGGTCTCCGCGCGGCTGTTCACGCCTCGCACCCCGCAGCCACGGCCCCTCTCCACTGGGTGGATCACTTCAAGAAGAAACATCCGAAACGCCGGTCCATGGCTGCCATCGAGCTTGCGAGTATGCCCTCGGCCAAGGTTGTCCATGTCATCGTTCCCAAGGACGCCATACGTTCCTACCCCGGTCTCGCCGATGGAGGCCGTTTCTACAACTACACCACCCGCTACCTGCTGGAGCGGGTCGCGTGGGCGGCGGAACAGTGGGAAGGCGGACCCCGGCGTGCGGTAGTGCGGCTCGGCGCGGTGAAGGGCATGGACCACACCGAGACCGTGAGCTATCTCGATCGGGTGCGCCAGGGACATCACGACAAGTGGAGACCGCCCCCGTGGGACAGAATCACCTGGCCGCCGGTCTGGTCGGGTACCGACTGGAACGGCATCCAGCTTGCCGACCTGCACGCCGGTCTGCTGAACGCCGCTTTGAGCGGCGCCTACGAGGACGAGGCATGTGCGGCGAACCTGCTGTTGGTCAAACATCAGCTGTACCGCTCACCCCAGGGGCGCCTGCACGGCTACGGGGTGAAGGTCATGGGGCCGACAGGCGCGGATTCTTTTGTGACCGACCGTTGCTGGTGGAAGAAATGGGAGGTCGCCTGACACGGATGAAGCCCATTGGAGGGCTCCGGGGGCCACTGCCACCTCTGGGGTGGAGGATCCAGTTGCCTGGTTCCGGCCGGTTCCCGGCAGCCCACCGAAGGGCTCCATCAAGGACTGTACCCCGTGGAGAGTGTCCAGAACCCATCGGGGATCGCAACGGATGGCAAATCACCCTTCAGGGGTATGGGTGCGCACGTGTTCTTACGTTCTCGATCGTCCTTGTCCGAGCAGCGTGAGGAGTTGGCCGCGCAGGTGGTGCCCCGGCTCCCGCCGGGCGGGAGGGGACCAGGGCACGCTGCCGGGCATCCGACCCGCTGCTTCCGGCGTCAGCCCACCACCGCCAGCAACAGAATGACCACCGCCGCCAGCAGGAGAACCGGCCCCAGGGAAGAGCCTGACCGCTGCCGGGGGTTCTGAGTGACCCAGTGTCCGCGTACTCGTGTGCCGTCTTTGCGCTGGTAGGGCTTCCTCCAGTACGCCATCGTCCTCACCTTCGTGCAGCTTGTCTTGCCATGCCCACGATCGGCGGGCGTGCGGAGGTGAGGAAAGGGCGTGTGGTCGTGCTCCGTCGTCCGTTCAGCGGGCACACCCGTGGCCCGGCCGCCCGGCGCGCTGCGCCACCGGCTCGTCCGTGCCCGCGCGCGAGGGCCGGGCCGTCCGCCGGGCGCGCGGCGAGCCGCCGCGCCGGGTGGGGGAGGAGACGCGGGAGGTGGGGGACAAGGCGGGCACGGAACCGGAGTGATAGACCTGTCGCATGTCTCCCAGTGATGAACCGCTGCTGCCGGGCGTGGACCCCCGTGCGGAACGGTCCCCCGTCTTCTGCCGGCTCTGCGGCCGGCCGCTGACCGGCCGCGAGGCCCGTACGTGGGGGCTGGGGCCGGAGTGCCGCGAGAAGCTGAGACTTCGCGGAGCCCCCCGGCCCCGGGTGACCGAGGTCGATCAGGACACGTTGCCCGGCGTCTGACCGGTGCCCGCGTCGGCGCCGCCGGCGTGTTCCACGGGGATCCACAGCTCGGCGTCTGCCGTGGTGCCGTCCGGGGAGAGCCGGGTCCGCAGGATCTCGGGCCCCGGCGCGCTCCGGTACGGGTTGGACGGGAACCACTGGGTGTAGATGTCCCGCCACATGACCTGGAGAGCGGCCGGGAACGCCCCCGAACTCTCGAACACCGCCCAGGTACCGGCCGGTACGGCGAGGACATCGAGATCCGGCGGGGCCGCCGCGCTGGTCACCACCGCGTGGTAGTAGTCCAGTTCTGTACCCTCCGGCCCGGTACGGTCCTCGAAATTGGCCGTCACGGCGACGATTCCGGCCGGATCCTGATCGGACAGTTCTTCCAGCCGCTCGATGGTGTCCGCACCGATGCTCTTGATGAACGTCGCGATCGCCGGATTGACGCCCTCGTACACCAGCGGAACCCGGGCCTTGCGGCCGACCACCGTGAACGCGTCCTTCCCGACCAGGCGATAGCGCATGCTGCTGCTCCCTTCGACAATGAGGCGAAAGGACATCCGGGGCTGTGAGCGCAGCACGGCCCCGGTACGGCGGGCCTCACCCGGCCCGACCCCGTGCAGGGCACGGAACGCGCGGGCGAACGCCTCACCCGAGCCGTAGCCGTAACGGACGGCGATGTCGAGCAGGGTCCGCTCCCCGGCCAGCACCTCGGCACCGGCGAGCGTGAGCCGCCGGCGCCGTACGTACTCGGACAACGGCATCCCGGCGAGCGCGGAGAACATCCGCCGGAAGTGGTACTCCGACGTCAGCGCGATCCGCGCCAGCTCGGGCACCTCGATCCGCTGATCGAGATGCCCCTCGACGTACTCCATCGCCTGATTCAACCGCTCCAGCACCCCGGATTCCTTCCTTCGTGTCGACCACGCTAGGAAAGGACCACTGTGCCGGACCCGACATCCTGTGCCCGGAAGGATCGGGTTGCGGTGCGCTGCTGTGCGGTGGGTGCCGTGCGCGCGGGAAGCGAGAGCGGGGGTTACCCCAGCACCAGCCAGCCCAGCAGGGCCAGCAGTGCCGCCAGGAAGAGGACCAGGCCGATCGCCACCGGGGCGCCGCTGCCGCTTCCGCCGCGTCGGCTCGTGCGGCGCGCGGCGCGGGCGTAGTCGCGGTCGCGGTTGATGTCGCGGCGGGTGGCGCGGTCCAGGCGGCGTTCGCGCTCGTCCTCCCGGCGGCGGTCGCGGTCCAGCTCGCGGTCCAGGGAGCGGTCCGCGCGGCGTTCCTGGTCACGGTCCCACTCGCGCCCGCGGTCCATGTCGCGGCGCTGTTCGCGGTCCCGCCGCTGGTCCCGCTCGCGTTCGCGCCGCTCCCGGGCCGCCCGCCCTCCGCGGTCATCGTCGTTACGGCGGTAGTTTCCGCGCCCCCGCGCCATGCGATGGCCTCCCTCTTCTGGTGTCGCCTCCACCGTCGCCGGATGGCTCACCCCGCCGCAAGAGGTGTTTTCGGACACGGGCCCGCTCCCGCGCAGCCCCCGTGAGCTGCCGATTCGCGATAATCGGACGTTTGTTCGATGTCTGGTTTATGGTGGACCGGACGGGCAGGCAGGAGGTGCGGAATGACGGCGAACGGCAGCGGCTTCACACAGCTGCGCGTCGTGTCCGGGTTCTCCGCCCGGTACGGGGCCTCCCACCCCGAGCGGCTCGCCGAACGCGCCGCCGAACGCGGCATGGACGCCCTCGCCCTCACCGACCGGGACACCCTGGCCGGCGCCGTACGGTTCTCCAAGGCCTGCGGCCGGGCCGGGGTGCGGGCGCTGTACGGGGTCGATCTGGCCGTTCACCTGCACCCGGACGGCGCGCAGGACCGCACGCCCGCCGCCGCCCGCCGCCGTACCCCCGTCCGGGGCGGTGCCTTCACCGACGAATCCGCGCCCCGCGCCCTCTTCCTCGCCCGCAACGGCGCCGCCGGCTGGGCGCAGCTGTGCCGGCTGGTCACCGCCGCCCACGCCCGGGACGGCAAGCGCCCCTTCCTGCTGCGGGAGGACCTGAGCGCCACGGCGGCGGACGCGTCGGCCGACGGCGCGATCCTGGCTCTCCTCGGCGGCGACTCCGAGGTCGCCCGCGCCCTCGCCGCCGGCCGCCCCGACCGTGCCGCCCGCCTCCTGGCCCCCTGGCGGGACCGGTTCGGCCCCGGACTCCGGCTCGAAGTCGACGCCTCGGCCACCACGCGCGCCGCCGCCAGGACGCTCGGGTTCGCCCTCGAACAGCGCGTCGTCCCTGTCCTCACCAACGCCGTCCGCTACGCCGACCCCGGCCAGGGCACGGTCGCCGACGTCCTGGACTCCGCCCGCCGCCTGGTCCCCATCGACCCGCGCGGCGCCGGCCGCGACAACGGCGAACACTGGCTCAAGGACCCCGGCGCCATGGCGGACGCCGCCCTCCGCGTCGCCGAGGCCGCCGGCCTGCGCCGCGACGCCGCCCACCGCCTTCTCCAGCAGACCGCCGACACCGCCGCCGAGTGCCGCGTCGACCCCGAGGACGACCTCGGCATCGGCAGCGTCCACTTCCCCGAGCCCCACCTCGTCGGCGCCCACGCCCGCACCGCCGACCGCGTGCTGCGCTCCCGCTGCGTCGCCGGCATGGTCGTCCGCCGCTACGACCGGGACCGTACCCGCTGGGAACGCCTCGACCAGGAGCTGGACACCATCGGCCGGCTCGGTTTCGCCTCCTACTTCCTCACCGTCGCCCAGGTCGTCGACGATGTCCGCGACCTCGGCATCCGCGTCACCGCCCGGGGCTCGGGCGCGGGCTCCCTCGTCAACCACCTCCTGGGCATCTCCCTCGCCGACCCCGTCGAACACGGCCTGCTCATGGAGCGCTTCCTCTCCACCCGCCGCGCCGTCCTGCCCGACATCGACATCGACGTCGAATCCGCCCGCCGCCTCGACGCCTACCGCGCCATCTTCGACCGCTTCGGCGAGGAGCGGGTGGCGACCGTCGCCATGCCCGAGACCTATCGCGTACGGCACGCCATCCGCGATGTCGGCCTGGCCCTGGGCATCGACCCGGCCGAGACCGACCGCCTCGCCAAGGCGTTCCCGCACATCCGCGCCCGCGACGCCCGTTCCGCCCTCGCCGAACTGCCGGAGCTGCGCGGCATCGCCGCCGAGGAACACGACCCGCGGCTGTGGGAGCTGGTGGAGTCCCTGGACGCCCTGCCGCGCGGCGTCGCCATGCACCCCTGCGGCGTGCTGCTCTCCGACCGCTCGCTGCGCGCCCGGACTCCCGTCGTCCCCACCAGCGGCGAGGGTTTCGCCATGTCGCAGTTCGACAAGGAGGACGTCGAGGACATGGGGCTGCTCAAGCTCGATGTGCTGGGGGTACGGATGCAGTCCGCCATGGCGTACGCGCTGACCGAGATCGAACGCGCCACCGGCGAACACGTCGACCTCGACGGCGCCGTGACCCAGGGCCCGCCGGACCCGGCCACCTACGAGCTGATCCGCTCCTCCGAGACGCTCGGCTGCTTCCAGATCGAATCACCCGGCCAGCGCGATCTCGTCGGCCGGCTCCAGCCGCGCACCTTCCACGATCTGGTGGTGGACATCTCTCTCTTCCGGCCGGGCCCGGTCGCCGCCGACATGGTGCGGCCCTTCATCGCCGCGCGGCACGGGAAGCAGCCGGCCCGCTACCCGCACCGCGACCTGGAGCCGGTGCTGCGTGAGACGTACGGGGTGGTGGTCTTCCACGAGCAGATCATCGGCGTGCTGAGCGTGATGACCGGCTGCGACCGCGGCATGGCGGACGAGGGGCGGCGCGCGCTGTCCGATCCGCGGCGGCAGGGGCGGGTGCGGGCGTGGTTCGCGGAGGAGGCCGGCAAACGGGGGTACGCGCCCGAGGTGATCGCCCGTACCTGGGAGATCGTGGAGGCGTTCGGCAGCTACGGCTTCTGCAAGGCGCACGCGGTGGCCTTCGCGGTGCCCACGTACCAGTCGGCGTGGCTGAAGACGCACCATCCGGCGGCTTTCTACGCGGGGCTGCTGGAGCACGATCCCGGGATGTACCCGAAGCGGCTGCTGCTGGCGGACGCGCGGCGGCGCGGAGTGCCGATCCTGCCGCTGGACGTGAACCACTCGGACGCGAACTATCGAATCGAACTGGAGTGCGAATCAGGGATGTTGGGCGTACGGCTCGCGCTGAGCGAGGTGCAGGGGATCACCGGGGCGGAAGCGGAACGGATCGCGGCCGGGCGGCCGTACGCCTCACTCAGCGACCTGTACGCGCGGGCCCGCCCCGCCCGGCCCACCGCCGAACGGCTCGCCCGCACCGGAGCGCTCGACGCCTTCGGCGCAGGACGCCGCGACCTGCTGCTGCACATCGCCGAACTCCACCGGCAGCAGAGCCGCCAGACGCGCGGCGCGCGGCAGCTGCCACTGGCGGACGCGGCGCGCACCGCCCCGGCCGGCCTGCCCGACCTGGACGCGGAGGAACGTACGGAGGCCGAACTCGGTGTGCTGGGCATGGACGCCTCGGGCCACCTGATGACCGGGCACCAGGACTTCCTGCGGGAGCTGGGAGTGGTACCGGCCCGCGCGCTGCGCGACGCCGAACACGGCACCACGGTGCTGGTCGCCGGCGCCAAGGCCGCCACCCAGACGCCGCCGATCCGGTCCGGCAAGCGGGTCATCTTCGCCACGCTGGACGATCTGACGGGCCTGGTGGACCTGGCCTTCTTCGACGACAGCCACGAGGCGTGCGCGCACACGGTCTTCCACTCGTGGCTGCTGCTGGTGCGCGGAACGGTCCAGCGGCGCGGGCCGCGCAGCCTGAGCGTGGTCGGCGAAGCCGCCTGGGACCTCGCCGAACTGGCCGGACTGCGCCGCACCGGAGGACTTGAGGCGGTGGCCGAACGCCTCGCGCCGCGTCCGGAGCGGGACGGGGAGGGTGAGCGGTCTCCCCGCGGCGGGGGACGGACGATCGAGCTGGGAGGGTACGCACTGCACCCGTGGGCCGACCTGCGCCCGGCCGGCGACGCCGCAGGACCGCGCAAGCTGTGGCACGCCAGCCCGGGGAGCGCCGGATGACCACGACGGAACACCGCCACCGCCGCCCGGGCCACCGCGCGGGCCGTGGCCACACCCACGCCCACACCAACGTCCCCCACGGCCACGGAAACGAGCACGAACAGTCCGCCCCGGCCCGCACGTCCGGTCCCGCCCCGGACGGGACGGGTGGCGCCACGGCGGCGGCCCCCGCCGTGGCGCCCGGCCCGGCCCTCGCGGGCACCGGAGCGGACCCGGCGGAGCGGGACGCACCCTCCGGGCACGCCCGTTCGGCGCCCCCGGACACCGACGCGGACGGCTCCGCCGACCAGGGCACGCCACCGGCGGGCGAGAGCCCGGACGCCACCGCGCCCGGGTCCGTCCCCTCGGCGCCCGGGGGAAGCGCCCCCGGCACCGGACCCCGTCCGGGGACCCGGGAGCGGGCCGTGCTGTATGTCCGGTTCCACGGTGCCGCCGAGGACGCGTACCCGGGACTGCTCGATCTGCTGCACGGCATCAGCCCCATCGTCCAGGCGCTGCCGCCCGACTCCGCGCTCGTCGATGTCTCCGGGGCCCGCCGGTACTTCGGGCGGGAAGCCGTCTCGCTGGCCGAGCTGATCCGGGTGCGCGCGCTCGCGCTGCACGGGGTCGACGTCACCATCGGGGTCGCCCGCAACCCGCTGCTCGCCCGGATGGCCGGACAGCAGGGCGGGGGCCGCGGGGTGCATGAGGTGACCGACGCCGCCGCGTTCCTCGATCCGCTGCCGCCCACCGCCCTGCACGGCATCGGCGCCGCCACCGCCCGGGCTCTCGACGGGTACGGCCTGGACACCATCGGCCGGGTCAACGCCGCCCCCGCCGCCACCCTCCAACGCATCCTCGGCGCGGCGCCCGCCCGCCGGCTGCGCGAACTGGCCCGCGGTGTCGATCCGACCCTCGTCACCCCGGCCGCCCCGCCCCGTTCACTGCGTGCCGATCACCGCTTCCCGCACGACGAACTCGACCCGGCCCGCCGCCACGGCGCCCTGCTCGCCCTCGCCGACGATCTCGGCTACCGGCTGCGCGGCAGCGGGCAGACCGCCCGCACGCTCACCCTCACCGTCCGCTACGCCGACCGTTCCACGACCACCCGCAGCCGTACCCTCCCCGAACCGACCGCCCACACCCCCGTGCTGGCGGCCGCCGCCCACGCCCTCCACGACGTGCTGGGTCTTCAGCGGGCCCGGGTGCGTACGGTCTCCCTGCGCGCCGACGATCTCGCCGACGCCGACCGCGCGCACCAGCAGTTGACGCTCGATCCGCGCGACGAACGCCGCCGGGCGGCCGAGGCGGCGGCCGACCGGGCGCGGCGGCGGTTCGGGGCGGCGGCAGTCGGTCCGGCGGGCGCGGCTCAGTCCGTACCGAGCAGGGCGGCCACGAACGGGTTGCGGAAGACTCCGGCCGGGTCCCGGGAGAGCGCCAGCCGCCGGAAGTCCGCGAACCGCGGGTAGCTCGCGGTGACCGTCTCCGGCGGCATCGTGGTGAGCTTGCCCCAGTGCGGGCGGGCGCCCAGCGGGAGCAGCCGGGCCTCCATCTCGCCCAGCACCGGAAGTACGCGCTCGGTCTCCAGCGTCCAGGTGAAGTGGAACGCCACCGTCTCCCGCCCGGAGGACGGCGAGAGCCACAGCGCGTCGGCGGCGATGGTGCGGACCTCGGAGACCTGGAGCACCGGTGCCATCCGCGCGCCCAGCTCCCGCAGGACGGCGAACGCGGCGGGCGCGGCGGAGCGCGGCAGGAAGAGTTCGGACTGGAGCTCCTCGCCGTGGCTGGGGGAGTAGTCGGGCCGGAAGTGCGGCAGCCGCTCGTGCCAGGGGCCGGGTACGCCCAGCTGCTGGGTGGAGTGTTCGGTCGGGGCGCCGGGGATCGGGTGCCAGGGGGCGGTGGCCAGGGTGCCGCCCTGCCAGTCCTCGCCGGGGTGGGCGCCGCTCTCGCGGTCCAGGCGCCGCTTGAGGACGACCGTGCCGCGTCCGTCGTCCCAGCGGGTGAAGGTGGACACGCTGTACGCGGCGCCGGTGATCTCGTCGAACCGTGCCGTGTCGACGCCGTCCAGCGGGACGTTCTCGTAGACCCACTGGGCGGCCTGGAAGGCGGGTTCGATCTCCAGCTCCATGGCGGTGATCACGCCCAGCGCGCCGAGCGAGACGACCGCGCCGGGGAAGACGCCGGGGTCGGCGTCGCGCTCCAGGCGGGCGATCTCCCCGTCGGGGCCGATCAGTTCGACGGCGGTGACGGCGTTGGCCAGGCCCGGCTGCGAGTTGCCCGAGCCGTGGGTGCCGGTGGTGCAGGAGCCGGCGATCGAGATGTGCGGCAGGGAGGCGAGGTTGGCGAGTGCGAAGCCCGCCGCGTGCAGGGCGGCGGTGACCTCCGCGTACCGCATCCCGGCGCTGATGGTGACCCGGCGGCGCTCCGCGTCGATCTCGGTGCGGGGCGGCAGTCCGTCCACCCGGACCAGATCGCCGGGGGTGTCGGCGATGAGGTTGAAGGAGTGGCCGCTGCCCAGGACGCGCAGCTGCGGCGAGCCGGCGACGATGCGCCGCAGTTCCCCGACGGTGGCCGGGCGGTGGGTCCGCCGGGCGCCGAAGGTCACATTGCCTGCCCAGTTGCGCGCGGGCGCGTTGATCGTCACCATGCGCTGACCGTAATACGAAATGACCACGAAAGGGCAGGTGGTCGGGCAACCTTCTTCGGGCGGGCGGCGACGCAGAGGTGATCACGCGAACCTCCCGCTCCGGAAGGACACCAGATGAAGCTCGGTACGACGGTGGGCGCGCTGCTCGGTGCGGCGGCCCTGGTGGTCACGGCACAGCCCGTGCACGCCGCCCCCGATCCCGCGCGGGCCACCGCACCCGGCGCCACATCCGCCCCCGCGCCGGCCGCCGCCCGGGCCGCGCTCGCCGACCCGACCATCGTCGTCGCCACCGACGGCGACGACGGCGCGGCCGGTACGGTCGCCGCCCCGCTCCGTACCCTTCAGGCCGCCGTGGGCCGCGCCCGGCCGGGCGACGTCATCGCGGTGCGCGGCGGAACGTACGCCCTGACCACCAACATCCAGATCCTCACCTCCGGCACCTCCGCCGCTCCCATCACCCTGGGCCCCTACCAGGACGAGCGGGTGATCATCGACGGCGATCTGCTGCCCGCCAGCCACACCCCGGTCGGCGGCAGCATCCCGCGCCCGCAGCGCGGCGCCATCCACCAGGAGGCGTCGTGGTGGCGCATCCACGGCCTCGAACTCACCAAGGGCCCGTACGGCGTCTACTGCGACGGCTGCAACGACAACGCGTTCACGAACCTGACCACCCGTGACAACTACGAGACCGGCTTCCAGCTCCAGGGCGACTCCAGCCGCAACCTGATCGAGAACCTCGACAGTTACGACAACCACGATCCGCGCAAGAACGGGGAGAGCGCCGACGGCCTGGGCATCAAGGAGGGCCGCGGCGAGGGCAACCGGGTGGTCGGGGCCCGGCTGTGGCGCAACGCGGACGACGGGTTCGACGCCTGGCTGTTCGAGTCGGCCATCACCATCGAGAACTCCCTGGCCTGGGGCAACGGCTTCAACCACTGGGACTTCCCCGGTTTCGAGGGCGACGGCAACGGCTTCAAGATGGGCGGCGGCAGCCCGGGCCCGGCCGCCGCGCACACCCTCACCCACTCCATCGCCTTCGACAACGCGGAGGACGGCATCACCGACAACGGCAACCCGGGCGCGCTGACGATCTCCCGCACCACCACGTTCCGCAACGGTGACACCGGCTACCAGGTCAACCGCTCCGACTCCACCCTGACCGCGAACCTGTCCATCGCGGACGCCCGCGCCGTCAACCTCGGCAACTCCACCGCCACCGGCAACTCCTGGAACCTCGGCGGAGACTGGGGCACCGGCTCGGTCCTGTCCACCGACACCGCCCTGGTGACCGGGGCCAGGGCGGCGGACGGCTCGATCCCCGCCACCGACTTCCTGGTGCCGCGCGACGGACAGGAGATCGGCGCCCGGCCCTGACCCGGAAACCACCGGAACGCCGGACCGAGGGCCCCGGGCCCGACACGGGCCGCGGCGGCCTCTCCTCCGTGCCCTTCACCGGGGCCCTCGGGGGAGAGGCCACCGCCCGGCCCGCTCAGCGGTGTTCGGGGGAGGCCGCGCCCGGGCGGCAGCCCGCTTCCCACTCGGTGCGCATGTTGCCCCGCGCCGGAACCCCGCCCGCGCGCTTGAGCAGCGCGGCCAGATGCATCAGATTCCACGCCATGAACGAGGTGTTGCGGTTGGTGAAGTCGTTCTCCGGCCCGCCGGAGCCCGGGTCCAGGTACGAGGGTCCGGGCCCCGCCTCGCCGACCCACCCGGCGTCCGCCTGCGGCGGGATCGTGTACCCCAGATGCTGAAGGCTGTAGAGGATGTTCATGGCGCAGTGCTTCACGCCGTCCTCGTTGCCGGTGATCAGCGCGCCGCCGACCCGCCCGTAATAGGCGTACTGGCCCCGGTCGTTCAGCAGCGCCGAGCACGAGTACAGCCGCTCGATCACCTGCTTCATCACCGAACTGTTGTCGCCGAGCCAGATCGGCCCGGCCAGCACCAGGATGTCGGCGGCCAGCACCTTCTCGTACAGCGCGGGCCAGGCGTCCCGCTCCCAGCCCTGCTCGGTCATGTCCGGCCACACACCGGTGGCGATCTCGTGGTCGATCGCCCGCACCACCTCGGTCCGCACTCCCTGGGACTCCAGGACGGCCCGGCTGATGTCGATCAGCCCGCCGGTGTTGCTCGTCTCGGGCGACCGTTTGAGCGTGCAGTTCAGATACAGCGCGCGCAGGTTGTCATATCGCAGAGGGGTCTCATCGCTCACGCCCTCCATGGGACGGGAGAACGGGCGTACGGGCCGGGCGGCATACCGGCCCCCCGCCCGCGATTCACCCGTACGCGACGGGTGGTGACGCGGCGGATGTACCGGGCGGGGAGCGGGCCGCGCCGTAGAGTGCCCCCCATGAGCGACGTCACGATCCGTCTCGCACAGGAGCCGGCGGCCGACGCGCTGCTGGGCCGCAGCCCGCTCGCCGCCCTGGTGGGGATGCTCCTGGACCAGCAGGTCCCGATGGAGTGGGCCTTCGCCGGCCCCTACACGATCGCCACCCGCATGGGCGGGGACGATCTGGACGCGCGGGAGATCGCCGCGCACGACCCGGAGGAGTTCGCCGCACTGCTCTCCGCCAAGCCGGCGGTGCACCGCTACCCGGGTTCGATGGCCGGGCGCGTCCAGCAGTTGTGCCGCTTCCTGGTGCAGCGGTACGACGGGGACGCCGAAGGCGTGTGGCGGGACGCGGCCACCGGCGCGGAACTCCTCAAGCGGCTCACCGAACTGCCCGGTTTCGGCAAGCAGAAGTCCCAGATCTTCCTGGCGCTGCTCGGCAAGCAGTTCGGGGTACGGCCGCAGGGCTGGCGGGAGGCGGCCGGGGACTACGGGGAGGACGGCGTCTACCGTTCGGTCGCCGACATCACCGGGCCCGAGTCCCTGGACAAGGTCCGTTCCCACAAGCAGGAGATGAAGCAGGCCGCCAAGGCCGCCCGGGCGGCGGCCAAGAAGTAGCGGCGGGGGCACGGCGGCCCGTTCCGTCCCCCGCGTATACGCGGGGGACGGAACGGGCCGCGCACCTCACACGCCGAATGCCTCCGGATAGCGGATCGTTCCGGCCGGCACCGGCCGCCCCGGGTCCAGGGCGAGCGCCATGACGGCCTCGTCCGGCACCTCGAAACCGACCCGGATCCCGAACTCCGAGGCCGGGGTGAAGCCGAACCTCGGGTAGTACCCGGGGTGTCCGAGCACCGTCACCAGGTTCTCCCCGTCCCGGGCGCCGGCCGCCGCCAGCACCGCCCGGATCGCCGCCGCTCCCGCGCCCTGCCGCTGGAACTCCGGCCGTACGGCACACGGGGCGAGCGTGAGCACCGGCTCACCGTCCACCCGGCCACGGGTGAGCAGCGCATAGCCGGCGATCGTGCCGTCCGGCGCCTGCGCCACCACCGAGAGTTCCGGCAGCCACACGCTTCCGTCCGCCCGCAGCGCCTCCACCAGGTCCGCCTCCAGCGGCGTCGGGAACGCCTCCAGCAGCACATCGCGGATGGCCGCACGGTCCGCCGTACCGGCACTTCCCGGGTGTTCGGCTCGGGTGGTCCACATGCTCTTCTCCTCGGGGACGGCCGGGGTCAGGGTGTAGCGCCGGGAACGGTGGTCGGCGCCGTGCTCGCGGTGCGGCACGGTGTTCGGGTCCTCGCTCACTTCTGCCGGCCTCCGTCCTTGCCGTAGACCGAGCGCAGATGGCGGCTGATGGCCTTCTGCCGGTTGATGGTCTCCTTGTGCAGCACCGCGCGCAGCCGGTCGTCGTGCCGGGCCGCCGCCCGGCGGCCCTCGCGTTCCAGTTTGCGGTAGCTGGCCAGCCGCCGCTCGGGCAGTTCGCCGTCCTCGATGGCCCGCTGGATGGCGCACCCGGGCTCGCTGTCGTGCGCGCAGTCGGCGAACCGGCACGCGCGGGCCAGTTCCTCGATCTCCGCGAACGCCTGCTGGAGACCGGCGCCCGCCTCGTGCAGGCCCACCCCGCGCAGCCCCGGGGTGTCGATGAGCGTGCCGCCGCCCGGCCCGGGCAGTGGCACCAGTTCGCGGCTGACGGTGGTGTGCCGGCCCTTGCCGTGCTGCGCGGTGCTCACCGTGCCGGTGCGCAGCACCGCCGAGCCCAGCAGCGCGTTGCCCAGGGTGGACTTGCCGGCGCCCGAGGTGCCCAGCAGTGCGACGGTGCCGCTGAGCGCGGCGCGCAGCGCGTCCATGCCCTCGCCGCTGGGCGCGGCGACGGGGAACACCTCCACGCCCGGCGCCAGTGATTCCGCCTCCGCCCGGTCGGCCTGCGGATCGGGGCTGAGGTCGGCCTTGGTGAGGGCGATCACCGGCCGGGCGCCGCTCTCCCAGGCCAGGGCGAGCAGCCGTTCCAGCCGGTCGGAGGAGATGGCGTCGGCCAGCGGCACGGTGACGACGATGGTGTCGACGTTGGCGGCCAGCACCTGGCCGCGTGAGGTCCGCGCGGCCTCGGCGCGGACGATGGCGGTACGGCGGGGCAGCAGCGCCTCGACGCGGTCGCCGCGCAGTGCCGCCCAGTCGCCCGTGCAGGGGGCGGTGACGGCACGGGAGTCGGCGTGCAGCGCGCCCTCGCCGGTGATGACCTCGCAGCGGCCGCGGTCCACGCGGACGATACGGGCCGGGGTCAGGCCTTCGGTGCGGTAGGGGGTGAAGTCCTCTTCGAGTGACGTGTTCCAGCCATAGCCGGAGAGCACGTCGGGAAAAACGTCAGACAACGGTGGTAACCCTTGCGGACAAGGGGCCCCTGCGGTGTGAAAACGCGGAGAATCGTGGAATCAGACCGGGGCCCGGGATGTGAGGGTGGTCATGGTCCGGGCGTTGCGCGCGGCAACGGTCTCGTTCGCAGCCATCAACCTCACCTCCCTCAGCTCATCCGGTGCGCGACCCACGTGTCGCGGTCCGCACACCGTAGCACCGGGCGGGCCGGCGCTGCCAGTGAGTTCGGGCCGTCCGTTTTTCCCGGTTCCCGCGCCCCGCCGTCCGTGCCCCGCCGTCCGCGCCCCGTCGCGGTTCAGCCGCGCGGCGGCGGGGCGGTGCTCTCGCGGATCACCATGTGCGTGGGCACCAGCGTCGTGCCGCGCTCGGGCGCGTGCTGCTCGCGCATCTTGCGCAGCACCCCGGCCACGCACCGCCGCCCCACCTCGGCGAAGTCCTGGTGGACGGTGGTCAGCGGGGGCGGGAAGGAACCGGCCTCGGGTATGTCGTCGAAGCCGACGACGCTCACATCGCCCGGCACGGACTTGCCCGCCTCGTGCAGGGCGCGCAGCAGGCCGAGCGCCATCTGGTCGTTGGCGGCGAAGACGGCGGTGCACGCGGGGTTGCGGGCCAGCAGCAGTCCGGCGCGATAGCCGGACTCGGCGCTCCAGTCGCCTGCCGCCATCGGCGGCACCTCGCGGCCGGCCTCCTCCAGGGTGGTGCGCCAGGCGCGCACCCGCCGCTGGGCGGCGAAGGACTCGGGGGGCCCGGAGATGTGCCACACGGTGCGGTGGCCGAGGTCCAGCAGGTGCTGGACGGCTTCGCGGGTGCCGCCGGCCTGGTCGGTGTCCACGACGCTGTAGCGGTCGCCGGCGTTGGAGTCGGCGACCACGACCTGGACGTGCGGGGGCAGCGGCAGGACCTCGACGTCGGTCAGGCTGACTTCCATGATCACGATGGCGGCGTCGACGGCGAGTTCGCCGAGCCGGGTGAAGGCGCCGCGCACCCCGTCCTGGGTGGGGGCGCTGACCGGGATCAGCGTGATCGCGTACCCCTCGCCCGCGGCCGAGGCGGCGATCGCCTCCAGGGTGCGGACGTTGCCGGTGGTGGCGAGGGTGAACAGGATGACGCCGATGGTCCGGAACTCCCCCCGTTTGAGGGCGCGGGCCGCGCTGTTGGGGCGGTAGCCGAGCTGTTTCATGGCGGTGAGCACTTGCGACCTGGTCTCCTCACCGACGCCCGGGTGACCGTTGGAGACCCGGGAGACGGTCTGCGAGGAGACCCCGGCGAGCCGGGCGACATGGGCCATCGACACCCGCTGGGTACGCCGCGGTGCCGGTACGGCGGCTGCCCCGGGCACCGGTGCGGTGGCCGGCTCCGTCGCCGGCTCTGGCTGATCCTTGGCCACCTGAGCGATCACGTTCCCCTCGTGCCTCGGCCGCGCTGCTGCACTGCCTACACGGCTGTGACGTCATACATCAACTCTTGACGGCGATCAGGGAGCAGTGTAAGCATCCAGCCATTGATGTTTACGTAAACATAATCCAACATGTTTACGTAAACATTCCGCACGACGGAACAAGGATTCGGCCATGACAACGTTGTCACCGCCCCGGGGAGCGGGACGAGCGGGAAGCTCCAGCCCGGCCCGTTCGCCCCGGCGGCAGCGCGACCGGCGCTCCTGGACCGGCTGGGGCTTCATCGGGCCGTTCATGGCCGTCTTCGCCCTGGTGTTCCTGGCACCCATCGGTTACTCGATCTACCTCAGCCTCTTCCGCGACCAACTGGTCGGCGGCACCACCTTCGTGGGCTTCGAGAACTACCAGCGGGCCTTCGAGGACCCGCAGTTCTGGTCCGCGCTCGGCCGGGTCAGCCTCTTCCTGGCCGTCCAGGTGCCGATCATGCTCTTCCTGGCTCTGCTGGTGGCCCTCGCCCTGGACAGCGGCCGGCTCTACGGCACCAACTTCTTCCGGATATCGATCTTCCTGCCGTACGCGGTGCCCGCCGTCGTCGCCACCATCATGTGGAGCTTCATGTACGGCTCCCGCTTCGGACTGATCGGCAACATCAACGACGCGTTCGGGGTCTCGATACCCGACCCGCTCTCCCCGGAGCTGATCCTCGCCGCCATCGGCAACATCGTCACCTGGGAGTTCATCGGCTACAACATGCTGATCTTCTACTCGGCGCTGCGGGTCATCCCGCACTCCCTCTACGAGGCCGCCGAGATCGACGGCGCCGGCCAGCTGCGGGTCATCACCGCCATCAAACTCCCCGCCATCCGGGGCGCGCTGGTCATCGCCACCATCTTCTCGATCATCGGCTCCTTCCAGCTGTTCAACGAGCCGTCCATCCTGCAGAAGCTGGCCCCCAACGCGATCACCACGTACTTCACGCCCAACCTCTACACCTACTCGCTGTCCTTCTCCGGCCAGCAGCACAACTACGCCGCCACGGTCGCGATCATCATGGGCGTCTTCACCATGATCATCGCCTACGCCGTGCAGCTGCGCGGCATGCGAAAGGAAGCGTGAGCCACGCGATGGGAACCCCGGCTTCCGCCGTACGGCTGCGCACCCCGCGCCGCCCGCGCCCGCCCCACAGCGTCAACCGGCCGCGCCGCAGCCTCACCCTGACCCTGCTCACCGGCCTGGTCCTGGTGTACACCCTGGTCCCCCTGGTGTGGCTGTTCATCAACGCCACCAAGACCCAGGGGTCCCTGTTCGACTCCTTCGGCCTGTGGTTCAGCGGCGACTTCGCGCTGTGGGACAACATCGGCAAGACCCTCAGCTACAACGACGGCGCCTTCGTGCGCTGGCTGCTCAACACCCTGCTGTACGTGGTGGCGGGGGCCGGCGGCGCCACCCTGCTGGCGGTGCTCGGCGGTTACGCGCTCGCCAAGTTCACCTTCCCCGGCAAGCGCGGGGTGTTCGCCGTCATCATCGGGGCGGTCGCCGTCCCCGGCACGGCGCTGGCGATCCCCACCTTCCTGATGTTCAGCCAGATGGGGCTCACCAACACCCCCTGGGCCGTCATCATCCCCTCGCTCATCTCGCCGTTCGGCCTCTACCTGATGTGGGTCTTCGCCTCCGAGGCGATCCCCACCGAACTGCTGGAGGCCGCCCGCATCGACGGGTCCAGCGAGATCGGCACCTTCTTCCGGGTCAGCCTGCCGCTGCTGGCGCCCGGCATCGTCACCGTCCTGCTGTTCACCATGGTCGCGACCTGGAACAACTACTTCCTGCCGCTGATCATGATCAAGGACCCGGACTGGTACCCGCTGACCGTCGGCCTCAACTCCTGGAAGGACCAGGCCGCCACCGCCGGCGGCGAGGCCATCTTCAACCTGGTGATCACCGGCTCCCTGCTGACGATCATCCCGCTGGTCATCGCCTTCCTGCTGCTCCAGCGCTACTGGCAGTCGGGCCTGTCCGCCGGAAGCGTCAAGGAGTAACGGCGCCCGGCACCCGCTGCCTTCCCGCACGACCCCCCGTCCCCCCGTTCCTGTGAAATCTGACAAAGAAGTGAGATGGACACCATGAGCAACACCACTGTGCGCCGTCTGGTGCGGACCACCGCTGTGGTCGGCGCCCTGGCCCTGGGCGTCACCGCCTGCGGCTCCTCCGACGACGGCGACGGAGCGGGCGGCGGGGGCGGCACGTCCTCCGGCCTCACCCCGGCCGACGTCGAGGCGGCCCTGGAAGAGGGCGGCTCCCTCACTGTGTGGTCCTGGGAGGCCACCCTGCCCGCCGCCGCCCAGGCCTTCATGGACGAGCACCCCAACGTCAAGGTGAACGTCGTCAACGCCGGCACCAACAAGGACCAGTACACGGCCCTCCAGAACGCCATATCGGCCGGCTCCGGAGTCCCCGACGTGGCCCAGATCGAGTACTACGCGCTCGGCCAGTTCACCCTCTCCGGGGCGCTGACCGAACTCGGCTCGCTCGGCGCCGACCAGCTGGAGGGCACCTTCTCGCCCGGCCCCTGGAGCGCAGTGCAGTCCGGCGACGGCATCTACGCGCTGCCCACCGACTCCGGCCCGATGGCGCTGTTCTACAACAAGACCGTCTTCGACGAGCACGGCATCGAGGTCCCCACCACGTGGGAGGGGTACCTGGAGGCCGCCCGCGCCCTGCACGAGGCCGACCCGGACATCTACATCACCAACGACACCGGTGAGGGCGGCGCCGCCACCAGCATGATCTGGCAGGCCGGCGGGCGCCCCTACACCGTGGACGGCACCGACGTCACCATCGACTTCTCCGACGAGGGCACCACCGCCTACACCGACCTGTGGCAGCAGCTGCTGGACGAGGACCTGCTGGCCCCCATCACCAGCTGGACCGACGAGTGGTACCAGGGCCTGGGCGACGGCAGCCTCGCCACCCTCGCCACCGGCGCCTGGATGCCGCCCAACTTCGAGTCCGGTGTGCCCAACGCCGCCGGCGACTGGCGCGCCGCCCCGCTCCCGCAGTGGGAGGAGGGCGCCAACGTGAGCGCCGAGAACGGCGGCAGCTCCATGGCCATCCCCAGCGCCGGCAAGAACCAGGCGCTCGCCTACGCCTTCGTCGAGTACCTCAACGTCGGTGACGGCGTGAAGGTCCGCACCGACGCCGGCGCCTTCCCCGCCACCACAGCCGACCTCAACTCCGAGGAATTCCTCAACACCGAATTCCCCTACTTCGGCGGCCAGAAGGCCAACGAGATCTTCGCCGACTCCGCCGCCAACGTCGGCACCGGCTGGTCGTACCTGCCGTACCAGGTCTACGCCAACTCCATCTTCAACGACACCGCCGGCCAGGCCTACATCTCCGGCACCACCCTCGCCGACGGCCTCAAGGCCTGGCAGGACGCCTCCATCGCCTACGGCAAGGAGCAGGGCTTCACGGTCAACGACTGACCACCGCCCGCCGACACCACCGCAGCCGCCTACGGGCGCGGGCCGCACCGCCCGCCCGCGCCCGTACCGGCCCCTGCCTCGTCCCACCGCACCACCGCGTACCAAGGAGCACGATGACCCGCGCCCCCGCACCCGCCGCCCACCGCTGGCCGCGCCTGCCCGGCATCGGCTACGGCGCCGACTACAACCCCGACCAGTGGCCCCGTGAGGTCTGGGACGAGGACATCGCGCTGATGCGCGAGGCCGGAGTCAACGTCGTCTCCCTGGCGATCTTCTCCTGGGCCCGCATCCAGCCCACCGAGGACAGCTGGGACTTCGGCTGGCTCGACGAGATCATGGACCTGCTGCACGCCGGCGGCATCACCGTCGACCTGGCCACCGCCACCGCCTCCCCGCCGCCGTGGCTCACCGCCAAGCACCCCGAGATCCTCCCCGTCACCCGCACCGGCGAGACGCTGTCACCCGGCGCCCGCCAGCACTGGCGCCCCACCTCGCCCGTCTTCCGCGAGCACGCCCTGCGCCTGGTGGACGCCATGGCCAAGCGGTACGCCGACCACCCCGCCCTCGTCGCCTGGCACATCTCCAACGAACTGGGCTGCCACAACCTCTACGACTACTCCGACGACGCCGCCCGCGCCTTCCGCGCCTGGCTGCGCGGCCGCTACCAGAGCCTGGACGGCCTCAACCACGCCTGGGGCACCGCCTTCTGGTCCCAGCGCTACAGCGACTGGGAGCAGATCCTGCCGCCCCGGCTCGCCGCCTCGCACCCCAACCCCACCCAGCAGTTGGACTTCAAGCGCTTCTCCTCCGACGCGCTCAAGGACTACCTGCGCGCCGAACGCGAACTGCTGCGCGGCATCACCCCCGACATCCCCATCACCACCAACTTCATGGTCATGGGCGAGACCAAGGGCATGAACTACGCGGACTGGGCCGCCGAGGTCGACTTCGTCTCCAACGACCACTACATCCTGCCCTCCCCGCAGGCCCAGGACGAACTGTCCTTCTCCGCCAACCTCACCGGCAACATCGCCGGCGGACGGCCCTGGTTCCTGATGGAACACTCCACCAGCGCCGTCAACTGGCAGCCCGTCAACCGCGCCAAGGGCGCCGGCGAACTGGCCCGCGACGCGCTGCTGCACGTCGCCCACGGCGCCGACGCCGTGTGCTACTTCCAGTGGCGGCAGTCCGCCGCCGGCGCCGAGAAGTACCACTCCGGCATGGTCCCGCACGCCGGCCGCGACAGCGAGGTCTTCCGCTCCGTCACCACCCTCGGGCAGCGCCTGAAGGACCTCGCCCCGCTCGCCGGCGCCGACCGCGCCCCCGCCCGCGCCGCGATCCTCTTCGACTGGGAGTCGTGGTGGGCCAGCGAGCAGGACTCGCACCCCACCGAACTGCTGCGCTACCGGGCCGAAGCCCTCGACTGGTACTCGGCGTTCCTGGCGCTGGGCGTACGCGCCGACGTGGTGCCCACCGGCACCGCACTGGCCGGGTACGACCTGGTCGTGGCGCCCGTGCTGCACGTCGTACCGGCCCCGCTCGCCAAGGAGCTGACCGACTACGTGGCGGGCGGCGGCCACCTGGTCACCACCTACTTCTCCGGCATCGTCGACGAGAACGACCACGCCCACCTGGGCGGCTACCCGGGACCGCTGCGCGACCTGCTCGGCATCCGCATCGAGGAGTTCGCGCCGCTGCTGCCCGGCGAGAGCGTCGCACTGGACGACGGCACCACCGGCACCCTGTGGAGCGACCGCATCGAGATCACCGACGAGGCGTCCGTGGAGGTCCTGGCCTCCTACCGCTCCGGTGAGCTGGCCGGCCGCCCCGCCCTCACCCGCCGCACCCCGGCCACCGGCAACGGCTCGGCCGCCTACATCTCCACCCGGCTCGGCCACGAGCAGCTGCCCGGCGTGCTGGCCCGGCTGCTGGAGGCCGCCGGCATCGAGGGCGAACTGCCCGCGCCGGCCCGCGGCAAGGTCGAACTCACCGTACGGGCCCACGAGGGGCACGCGTACTGGTTCCTGATCAACCGCACCGAGGAGCCGGTCGACCTCACCGGCATCGACGGCGAACTCGTCACCGGACAGACCGCCCCGCTGCCCGCCCGCGGCGTCGCCGTCCTGCGCCGCGACCTCCCCTGAACCATCACCGCAGTTCCGCTTTTCCCCATCGCAACGAAGCGAGCAGAGAAGAGGTTCACACCGGAATGAACAGCCCACTCCGCACGAGGAAGCTGGCCGCCGCACTGGGCGTGGTGAGTCTGGCCACCGGCACGCTGGTCGCCGCAGGACCGGCCACCGCGACCGCCGCCGACTACACCATCACCCCCGATCCCTCCTACCAGGGCCAGGAGTTCGAGGGCTGGGGCACGAGCCTGGTGTGGTTCGCCAACGCCACGGGCGACTACCCCGACGAGATCCGCGAGCGCCTCGCCGAGCTGCTGTTCGGCGACGAGGGGCTGGCGCTCAACATCGCCCGCTACAACGTCGGCGGCGGCAACGCCCCCGACGTCACCGACTACCTGCGGGCCGGCGGCGCCGTCGAGGGCTGGTGGCAGGCACCGGAGGGCACCACCCGCGAGGACACCGACTGGTGGCAGGCCGACAACCCCGACCACTGGAACGAGGACGCGGACGCCACCCAGCGCTGGTGGGTGGAGCGCATCAAGGACGACATCGACCACTGGGAGGCGTTCAGCAACTCCCCGCCGTGGTTCCAGACCGTCAGCGGCTACGTCTCGGGCGGCTTCAACGCCACCGACGAACAGCTGCGCCCGGACCGGGTGGACGACTTCGCCGCCTACCTGGTGGGGGCGGTGGACCGGCTGGAGTCCGCGCACGGCATCGAGTTCGCCACCATCGACCCGTTCAACGAGCCCAACACCAACTACTGGAGCACCCGGCTCGGCGCCGACGGCGAGCCGGTCGGCGGACGCCAGGAGGGCGCCCACATCGGGCCGCAGGCGCAGCAGGACGTCATCCGGGCGCTGGCCGCCCGGCTCGCCCAGCAGGGCACCGGCACCGACGCGGTGATCTCGGCCATGGACGAGACCAACCCCACCACGTTCGCCCGCAACTGGGAGAGCTACCCGGCCGAGGTGCGCGCGCTGGTCGAGCAGCTGAACGTGCACACCTACGGCACGAGCGGCCGTACCACGGTGCGGGACATCGCCAAGGGCGAGGACAAGCCGCTGTGGATGAGCGAGGTCGAGGGCGACTGGGGCAACGGCCAGGACTTCGAGGCGATGGCCCCGGGCCTCGGCCTGGCCGAGCGGATCACCAGCGACCTGCGGGAACTGGAGCCCACCGCCTGGGTGTTCTGGCAGCCGGTGGAGGACTACGACAACATGAAGCCGGGCGGTGAGTCCGAGCTCGGCGGCAACTGGGGCAGCATCCAGCTGCCGTTCGACTGCACGGCGGGCGACACGCTGGAGAGCTGCCCGATCTACACCAATCAGAAGTTCAACACCGCCCGGAACTTCACGCACTACATCAAGCCCGGCGACCACCTGATCGGGACCTCCGACACGGGGAGCGTCGCGGCGCTCTCCGGCGAGGGCGACGCCGCCACCGTGGTGCACACCAACCAGAGCGCGCAGGAGCGCACCGTCACCCTGGACCTGTCGAAGTTCAAGAAGACCGCCCGCGACGCCACCGTCACCCCGGTGGTGACCAGCGCGGACGGCGCACTGGTGACCGGGGACGCGGTGCGGGTACGGGACGGCCGCGCCGTGCTGACCGTGCCGGCCGAGTCGGTGACCACCTTCCTGATCGACGGGGTCTCGGGCGTCGCCAAGGACGCCGCGCTGGTCCAGCCGGGCCACACGTACCAGCTCACCGGGGTGCAGAGCGGCCGGGCGCTGACCGTGGCGGACGACGGCACCGGGGCCGTGATCAGCACGCCCGTGGCCGGCGACCGGGACCAGATCTGGACCCTGAGCCCCTACACCAAGGGCCACGACAACCGGCAGCAGTACACGCTCGGTACGCGTACCGGGAACCAGAGGCTGGCGGTACGGGACGGGGCCGCGGTGCTGGAGAAGGACCGGGGCCGTCCCGACGAGGCGGCCCGCTGGATCCTGTCGACGACCGGCGACGGCACGTACACCCTGGTGAACGCGGCCACCGGCCGGCTGCTGGAGGTGGGCGGCCAGGCCACCCACGAGGGCGCGCCGGTCACGGTGTGGACACCCAACTCCGGTGCCAACCAGCGCTGGACGATCACCGACCTCAAGCGCTGACCGCACATCCCACGGGAAACGCCGTGGCGCCACGACCACGTGGCGCCACGGCGCCGTCGTTCCGGCCGGGCGGTGTCGGGCGCTCCGGTCGGTATGTGGTCAGTCGGCCGGGGCCGCGTGCCAGCGCCACTCGGTGCGTCGGGGCCGTCCGGGCAGGGTACCGCGGCCGGTGGCCCACAGCAGGGTCGGCCAGGGGTCGGTGTCGCGCGGTGCGTCGGGGAACAGCCGGTGCAGCGTGCGGGCGCAGACCCCGGCCGGCGGCTGCCAGTCCAGGCCGAGCCCCGCGGCGAGATCGTGGGTGTGCGCCAACGCCTCCACGAGGCCCATCGCGGCCCAGCCCTCGGGGTCGGCGACGCCCATCGGGTGGTACGCGCGCAGTCCCGGGTCGGCGGTGCGCACCATGGCGACCAGCAGCGCGCCGGACGCCTCCAGGACCTGGAGCAGCCCGGCGGGCCCGGCCTCGCGGTCCGCGTAGATGCTCTGGTGGGGGGCGCCGGGGCGGGTCTGCCGGGCGGCGAAGGGCACGTAGTGGTTCTGCGGTGGTGCGGCCGGGCCGAGTTGGACGGCGTAGGCGAAGAAGTCGTCGGCGAGATGCTCGGCGGTCTCCCAGCAGTCCCAGTCCAGCTCTCCCGCCGCGCGCCCCCACGCGTCGTCCGGCGCCTCGCCGAGGGTGCGGACCGCGAGCCGGACGATCAGTTCCAGGTCGTCGGCCGTGACGGGTGAGGTGGGGGATGCGCTCGTCATGGCATCACCCTATGGGGCGCGTACGTCCGGTAATGCGCTGGTGAGCGCCGCCTTCCGGAGCGTGTGGCGGCGCGTCACCATGGTGGTGGCAATGCGTACAAACTGGGGGTCATACATGGGAAAGCATGCGAAGCCAGAGCCAGAGCTCGGCACGGGGAAGCCGGCGAACGGCAACCAGGGGGAGCGGATACCTCCTCCGCCGCCGACGGGTAAGCACCGGAAGAAGTGAGCTGAGGACCGGCCGGGGAGGGTGAGGGGGAGGGCGGAGCCGACCGGGGCCGGATCACGGTGTCCGTGCCGGCTCTGTCCGTTCCCGCCGTACCTCGGCCGCCGCGCGTTCGCCCGAGCGGACCGCGCCCTCCATGAAACCCGACCAGCGATCTGCCGTCTCCGTACCGGCCCAGTGCAGTGGGCCCACCGGGCGGGCCAGCCACAGCCCGTACGCGCTCCAGGCGCCGGGCGGTACGGCGGCGGTGGGTCCGCCGCCGCTGAACCGCTCACCGCCCCAGGAGTGATCGGCGTACGCGAGCGGCCGGGCGGCGCGCGGACCGAACAGCGCGCCGAAGGAGGCCAGGGCGGCCCGCCGCCGGCCCTCGGCGGGCAGCGCGTCGAAGGCCCGCGCGTAGTCGCCGCCGATGAAGCCGAGCAGCACCCCGGGCCCCTGCGGCGCCGGGCTCACGTCGAAGGTGATGAACACCGGACCGGTGTCCGACAGTGCCTGCCCGGAGCGGCCGGCGTCCCGCCAGAACGGCCTCTCGTACACCCCGTACGCCTTGCCGAGCACGCCCTGTGGCCAGCGCTGGGCGAGTTGCGCGTACGGTGGCGGCAACGGCGGGCTGAAGGTGATGGCGTGCCGCAGTGCCGGCGGGACGGCGACGATCACCCGGCGGGCGCGGAGCGTGCCACGGCCGTCCGCAAGACGCAGCACCGCGCCGTCCCCGCTCCTCCCCCAGGCCACTTCGGTGACCGGCGCGTCCAGCAGCAGCCGGTCGCCCAGGGTGTCCGCCAGCCGCTCGGCGAGGGTGTGCGCGCCGGTGGTGAAGTGTTCCTGCTGTGCGCCGCCGGCCACGTCCAGCATCGGTCGCAGGCCGCCGCAGCCGCGCACGTACTGCAGGGCGTGCAGCAGGGAGACTTCACCGGGCTCGCAGCCCCAGGTGGTGCGGGCCACCAGGGCGAGCATCGCGCGGGTGGTCGCACTCGCGCGCACGGCCCGCAGCCAGGAGCTGAGGGTGTGCGCGTCCAGCCGCTCCGCGTGCGGCGCGCGCCACGGCTCGCCGGGCGGCACGGTGCGCGCCAGCCGCTCGAAGTGCCGCATCACCCGGTCGAGATCGAGCAGCGCGAGGGGCGGCAGCCGGGGGATGGTGCCGGTGTAGGAGCGCAGGTGCCCGCGCCGCAGCAGCACATGACGGCCGCTGTCGTACGTGGGCGTGGTGCTGACGCCCAGTCGGCGGGCCAGGGCGGTCACCCGCTGTTGTGCCGGGCCGATGAAGGTGCCGCCCAGTTCGACGTTGACCCCGCCCAGCCGCAGTCCGGCGAGCCGGCCGCCGACCCGGGACCTGGCCTCGGCGACCCGTACCTCGTGGCCGGCCGCGGTCAGTTCGGTGGCGGCCACCAGACCGGCGAGGCCGGCCCCGATGACGGCGACGTCGGTGTCCGTGGTCCCTCGTTCCCGCTTCATGCGGTGTCTATCCCGCCGTCCGGCCCGGCTGTCAAGGCCGGGCACGCGAGGGACTGTTAGTCCCCGCATCGTGCCCTGATGCACACGTGATGTGCACCGGGAGGCCATGAGGCAGGCACGAAAAATACGCAGTATGCTGACTATCTGTTAATGTTTGTTTCAGGAACGCATGGCCCGCCGGCCCCCACCGAACAGCGGCGAAGCCCGCCGCCCGCCCCAGGCCGGAGCCGGGGACCGGGGCCGTGGTCCGGCTTCGGCCGTGCACCCGCGAACCCCCCATCTCTCCTCCAGCCCGGGTCAGTTGTTCACCCACGACTTCCCGGTCGGGAGGAAGCCGCGATGCTCCACGCGATACAGAACAAGACCGATGCGGAAAAACCGTCGCCCTCACCCGTGGTGACGGTGGTGATGGCCGTCTACAACGGCATGCCGTATCTCACCGAGGCGCTGGAATCCCTGGAACGGCAGACCATCGGCGCCCAGCGGGTGGAGATCATCGCCGTCGACGACGGTTCCACCGACGACAGCGGCGCCGAACTCGATCGCTGGACCACCCGTCTTCCTCACCTGCGTGTCATCCACCAGGAGAACTCCGGCGGTCCCAGCGGTCCGCGCAACCTCGCCATCGACGAGGCCCGGGGCCGCTACGTCTTCATCGCCGACGCCGACGACGTGCTCGGTGACGAGGCACTGGAACGCATGGTGGGCATGGCCGAGGAGAACAGCAGCGATGTGGTGCTCGGCCGGATGGCCGGCCTGGGCGGGCGCGAGGTGTCCGTCCTCGCCTTCAAACACGCCGCCCGCGCCGACCTCTACACGTCCGACGTCTACCGCTCCCTCAACCCGCAGAAACTCTTCCGGCGCAGCCTCCTCAACGATCACGGGATCCGCTTCCCGGTCGACCTGTGGCTGGGCGAGGACCAGATGTTCTGCACCGAGGCCATGCTCGCCGCCCACGTCATATCCGTGGTCGGCGACTACGACTGCTACTACGCGCGGCGCCGCGAGGACGGCCAGCATCTGACCCTGCGCGACAGAAGCGCCTGGCAATCGGTGGAGCCCGTCAAGCGGGTGATGGACCTGATCGCCGAGCGCGTCACCGACACGGACAACCGCCGCCAGTTGCTCGCCCGGCACTTCCGGCAGATCATGGGCAAGGTCCTGCTGCCCGTCGCGGCCTCCGAGAAATTCGCCGGTGCCTTCCGCGACGACACCTACCGCTATGTGCGCGAGGTGTGCGACACCTACTGGGAACCGGAGATGATCCCGCATCTCCCCGCCCTCACCTGGCTGCGGCTGTACTGCTTCCTCGAAGGCCGCTACGCGCAGCTCGAAGTCCTCGCCCGGTTCGAGGAGCACAGCCAGAACCCCGAGATCGTCGAGAACGGCAGAGTCTTCCGCCCCTACCCCTTCTTCCGCGACCCGGCCGCCGGTCTCCCCGACGAGCTGTTCGAGATGACCGACCGGCTCAAGGCCCGGCACGCCGTCACCGGCGCGCGCTGGGACGGCGACACCCTGACCGTCAGCGGTCACGCCCGCATCGACGCCGTCTCCACCCGCGACGTCCGCACCCGGCTGCAACTGCGCGGCCGCGACGGCCGGCGCGTGTACGACCTCCCCACCCGGCACACCGCCACCCCGCAGCTCACCGAGGAGCACGGCAAACAGGGCCGCTACGACTTCGCTCTCGCCGGCTGGGAGGCCGAACTCGACCCGGGGACGGCAGCCGACGGCGGACCGCCCGAGCACGGGGTGTGGGACCTGTGGGCCGTCGTCGACATCCAGGGCGTCCGCCGCGAGGTACGGCTCGGCGCACCGGCCGGCCGCCCCGGCCAGTGGGTGATGCCCGCCGGCCGCATCCGGGCCGCCGGGGGCGACTCCGTCGTCCCGTACCGCACCAAGGGCGGCAAGTTCGCCCTCGACATCGGCGGCGGCGTACGCGGCCTCGCCGCGCAGGGCATGATCACGGACCAGCGCTGGGACGGGGAGGCCCTGCGCTGGACCGGAGCCGGCTGGATCGACAGCGTGCCGGGCGAGGGCGCCGAGCCGCAGCTCATCCTGCGCTCGCGCCAGTCCGGGCTCCAGGTGCTGGTGCCCACCCGGCGGGCCCACGTGCCGCGGACCGACCTGGACGCCGCGCCCGCGCACGGCGTACCCGCGGAGGTCGGCTTCACGGCGGAGGTGGACCCGCTGACCGCCGACGGCGGCAGCCCGCTGCCGCCCGGCGTGTGGGACCTGCACCTGCGGCTGACCGCCCCCGGCGTCACCCGGGAGACCCGGCTGCGGGCCGTCACCGGGCTGACCACCGAACAGCTGTGGCGGGTACGGCCCCTGAGCGACGCGGAGGGGCATCTGCGGCTGGTCACCCCGTACATGACCAAGAGCGGTCATCTCGCCATCGACTCCGGCGGGATCTACTTCACCCCGGAGAACCAGCTGCTGCTGGCCGAGGCCGCCCGGGACCCCGATTCGCGCCGGGAGTTCGTGGTGCGCGGGCGGGTCGGGGTCTACGGGGTACGCCCCGACGAGCTGCGGCTGCGGGTCACGGTCGGGGACGGCCCGCCGCGCACGATGGCCCTCGAACTGGCCCCGCCGCGTCCCGGGGATCCCGCGCCCCGGGCGGTCGGACCGGAGCGGAACGCGGACCAGTGGCCGGCGTTCACCGTGCGGGTCCCGGCCGGCGGCGGTCCCTTCCGCCGCCCCGCCGTCACCGTTCAGCTGGAACTGGCCACCGGCGGGCAGCTGTTCGCCTCACGCCCGCACACGGCGCGCTGAGCGCGGCCCGGCGGGAGGGCGCCGGGGCCCGGTGGAGTACCGGGCCCCGGCGGTGGCTCCGGATCAGTCGATCTCGGTCCAGGTGAACGCCACCTCGTCGCCGTCCGACACCAGGAACTGGCAGCCGCCGACCGGGGTCGCCGCGCCGTTCACCGAGATCAGCCAGAACTCGTCGGCGGTCTGCGTGATCCCGTCGATCTGGGTGACCAGGTAGTCGTCGAACGAGGCGTACCACACACCGTCCCAGCCGAAGCCGTTCTGCTGGGCGGCGTCGTCCAGCGCGGCGGTCGGGGTGGCACCCGGCTCCGGGTTGGCGCCCAGGTTGGTGCCGTCGCACAGGTGCGCCCCGCCGGTCAGCGGGGTGACGGTGTGTCCGGTGGTGGTCACCTCGTCGGAGAAGACCGTGCCGGCCGGGCCGGTGACGGTCAGCTGCACGGTCACCGGATCGGCGGCGGCGACGGTGCCGGTGGACGGGGCCGGAGCCGCGCCCACCAGGGCCAGCACGGCGGCGGCGGTCGCGGTGACGGTGGCGGTACGGAACATGGTTCTCCCTCGAACTCGAACGGAACGTACGGGACGGGCGGAAGAAGGCATCAGGGGCGGAGCGCGCCGCGCCGCCGCTGCCGGGCGAGGAGGTACACGCCCGAGCCGGCGGCCAGCAGCATGGCGGCTGCGGCCACCAGCGGCACCGGGTTCGCGCCGGTGTTCGCCAGCCCGCCGTCCGGGGTCAGCCCGCCGGCCGCCGCGCCGCCGGCGGTGGCGGTGCCGGAAGTGGCGGTGGACGAGGTACCGGAACCGTCGGTGTCGCCCGGGCCGCCGCTGGCGCCCTGGTCACCGGTGGCGCCGTCCGAGGCGCCGCCCGTCGCGTCGTCGCCCGAACCCCCGGTGTCCGTACCGGAGTCGGCACCGCCCTCGGAGCCACCGTCCAGGCCGCCGTCCGCACCCCCGTCGGCGCCGCCCGCGGTCACATCCGCGCCGCCGGCGTCCGCACCACCGGCCGCCGCGCCACCCGCGCCGCCGACCGTGCTGTCGCCGCCACCGTCACCGCCCTCACCCGGGCCGCAGGCGACGGGCGCCGTCTCCGCCGCGCCACCCGCGCCGTCGATGTCGCCCAGCGCCACCCCCGCCAGCGCCGGAATCACCTGGGCGGTCGCGCGCAGCGCCATGCCGTCGGCCACCGGCTCCATGTAGCCGACCGCGCCCCGGTCGGCCGCGACGGCCGAGCAGCCCACCTGCACACCGCGCAGCCAGGCCGTGCCGCGCTCGGCGGCGGCGTCCCGCCCACCGCCCGCCAGCGCCTGGACGGCGAGCGCGGTGGAGTTGGAGTTGGCGGCGCTGGCCGCGTTGTAGCCCCAGCCGCCGTTCTCCTGCTGCTGCGCCTCCAGCCAGTCCAGGCCGGGCGCGGCGTCCGCCGTACGGCCCACCGCCAGCAGCGCCTGCACCGCCATGCCGGTGCTGTCGGTGTCCGAGGTGCAGCGGTCCGGGTTGCGGCGCAGCGACAGCGGATAGCCGCCGTCCGCGCAGCGCGTGGAGGCCAGGAACTCCACGGTGCTGCCGGGGGCGCCCTCGGCCGTGCGGGCCAGCGCCAGCACCCCCAGGGACTGGGTGAACTGGTTGGACATGTCCCCGGCGGGCCCGGCGTCCGAGAACCGGCCGGTGTCCTGCACGCGGTCCAGCAGCAGCCCCGTCAGGTCGTGGCCGCCGAAGTCGGACAGGTCGCGGTGCTCGATCGCCGCGACCAGTGCCAGCTTGGCGGTGCCGCCCGCGTTGACCGCGTCCGGGTTGCCCCGGTGGATGTAGTCGCCGGCGTTCGCCGCCAGCCAGTCGGTGGCCCGCTCGGCGGTGTTGCCTGCGGTGCCGGTCGCGGCCAGGCCCATCACGATGTCGGCGGTCAGCCCGTGGTCGGCGGACGCGTGGGTGTCATCGGTGAGCTTGCCGACCGCCCAGGTGGCGGCGGCCTCGGCCGGGGACAGCAACTGCTGCGGCGTCTCGTCGGCGCGGGCCGTGGCGCCGGGCAGCGCCAGCGCGGTCGCTATCAGCGCGGCGGGCAGCACGGCTGCCGCGCGTCTGCGCAGGGTCCTCATCGGGTCATGGCTCCTTGATCGGTGGAAGAGGCGAAGGTGACGGGAACGTCGAAGGCGGCGCGGCGCGCGGCGCGGCGCAGGGTGGCCAGGACGGCGGGACCCAGCACGCACAGCGCGATCGCGTTGGTCACCGCCCGGCCGGTGTCCCAGCCGAAGGTGGAGGTGGCCAGGGTGTAGAGGAAGAAGGTGTGCAGGTTCTCCAGCGGGCCTGCCTCCGGGTCGAAGGACAGCTGGGTGCCGTCGCCCAGCGCGAACGGCCAGAACCACAGATTCATCAGGAAGCCGAAGACGTACGCCGCCACCACCCCGTACCCGGCCAGCAGCGCGATCTCCGCCCGCCCGGTCAGCCGGCGCGGCAGCAGCCCGGCGCCCAGGCCCACCCAGCCGGCGGCCATCATCTGGAACGGCAGCCACGGGCCGACCCCGGCGGTCAGCAGCGCGGAGGCGAACAGCGAGATGGTGCCCAGCGCGTAGCCGAAGCCGGGGCCGAAGACCCGCCCGGCGAGGATCAGCAGGAAGAACACCGTCTCGATGCCGGCGGTGCCGGCGCCCAGCGGGCGCAGTGCGGCGTTGACAGCGGCCAGCACCCCCAGCAGCGCGAGCGTCTTGGGGTCGATGCCGCCCTCGGAGATCTCCGCGAGGACGACGGCCAGGATCACCGGCAGCAGCAGCACGAACATGAGCGGGGCCTGCCCGGCGTGCGCCACCGCCTGGGGCTGCGGCGGCACCAGCAGCGGCCAGCAGAACATGCCGAGCCCGATCACCGAGGCCAGCGCGAGGACGACGGCGGCCCGGGGGCCGACCCGCAGCGCGGTGGCACGCGTGACCGTACGCGGGGCGCCGGTGTCTCCGGCGCCGCCCGCGCCGCCGGCCACGTCCATGCCCGGCCGCCTACCGTCGCCGCCGCGCACCGGGTCCGGCCGTGCCCCGCTCATCGGGTGGCCTCCCCGCTCGTGATCGGCGCGAGCGCAAGCGCCACCTGGTCGGGCGTCAGCCACGGCTGCGGCTTGAGGATCTTCGCCACCTGGGGCGCGAACGACGGGGAGGAACAGATCACGTCGGCCGTCGGGCCGTCCGCGACGATCTCGCCCTCCGCCATCACGGTCACCCGGTCCGCCGTGGCGGCCACGAACTCCACGTCATGGGTGGCGATCATCACCGCCCGGCCCTCCGCGGCCAGCTCCCGCACCACCTGCCCGAAGTGCCGCTTGGCGTGGTAGTCCAGGCCCCGGGTCGGCTCGTCCAGCAGCACCACGTCCGGCGCCGCCGTCAACTGCACCGCCAGCACCAGCGCGAGCCGCTGCCCCTCGGACAGGTCCCGTGGATGCCGCTCCCCGGGGATGCCGGGAGTCAGCAGGTCGAGCAGCGCGCGGCAGGTGCCCGGCGACGCCTCCGACTCGGCGTCGGCCTGCGCGCACTCGGCGTCCACCGTCTGCAGGTACAGCAGATCGGCCGCTGTCTGCGGCACCAGGCCCACCAGCGCCCGTGCCTCCCGCGCCGAGACCTCACCCGGGTCCGTGCCCTTGGCCGCCACCGCGACCTCGCCGGAACGGCGCGGGCCCGAACCTTGCAACGCCCACAGCAGCGAGGACTTGCCGGAGCCGTTGCGGCCCATCAGCGCGATGACCTCCCCGCCCCGTGCCTCCAGATCCACCTCGCGCACCGCGATGTGCTCCCCGTAGGTCACGGTGACCTTCCGTGCCGTCAGCGCGACCGCGCCGCCGCCCACCGCGCGCGGCTGCGGAGGCCGCAGCCCCGCGAGGCGCTCGCGCAGCCCGGCGGCGTGCCGGCGGGCGTCGCGCACCGACAGCGGCAGTGGGTCCCAGCCGGCGATCCGTCCCAGATGAACGATCGGCGGGGCGATGTCGGACTCCGCGATCAGCTCGGCGGGCGTCCCGGACCGTACGCTGCCGTCCCCCGGCAGGTACAGCAGCCGGTCCGCGTACTGGAGCACGCGCTCCATGCGGTGCTCGGCGATCACCACCGTGGTGCCCAGATCGTGCACCAGCCGCAGGATCGCCGACAGCACGTCCTCGGCCGCCGTCGGGTCCAGGGCGGAGGTCGGTTCGTCCAGCACCAGGACGGAGGGGTGCGCGGTGAGTACCGCGCCGATCGCCACCCGCTGCTGCTGGCCGCCGGAGAGGGTACGCAGCGGGCGGTGCCGCAGCTCCGCGATGCCCAGCAGGTCCAGGGTCTCCTCGACCCGCTTGCGCATCGTGTCCTGGCCGATCGCCAGCTGCTCCATGCCGTAGGCGAGTTCCTCCTCGACGGTGTCGGTGACGAACCCGGCCAGCGGGTCCTGGCCCACCACGCCCACCAGATGCGCGAACTCCTGCGGCGGCCGGGACTGTGTGCTCTGCCCGGCGACCGTCACCCGGCCGCGCAGTTCACCGCCGGTGAACCGGGGGACCAGGCCGTTGACGGCCCCCAGCAGGGTGGACTTCCCCGAGCCGGTACGCCCGGCGATCAGGCACAGCTCGCCCTCCTCGACGCGCAGATCGACCCCGGCCAGGGTGGGACGGGCGGCGCCGTCGTAGCGGAAACTCACCGAGTCGAACGTGATCATGCGCGGGTCTTCTCCTCACGGGCCGCCGCGTCCTGCGGTGCGGCGGCCTGCTGCGGGGGTGTGGACGGAGTCGGGGACGGGGGCGGTGGCGTGAGGAAGGCGGGCAGCAGCCCCACCAGGACGGCGACGGCCGGCAGCGCGGCCACCTCGGGCCAGCTCAGCGGGGAGAGCGAGGGATAGAGATTGGCCGGGTCCACCCGGGTGCTCACGTACATGAGCGCGCCGGCGGTGAGTCCGGAGCCGGCGGCCAGGAGTTCGCCGGTGCGCCACCGGTCGGGCCGGTAGCTGCTGCGCCGCACCCGGCGTCCGCCGAGGAGGAAACCGGTCACGGCGAGCGCGAGGCCGCCCAGCAGCAGTGGCAGCCCCAGCAGCCGGGAGGCGGAGGGGTCGAGCGTCCCGTACAGGCCGGCGCACACGCCCAGCAGACCGCCGATGACCAGCAGTCCGGTGAGCAGCCTGGCCCGGGGCGCGGTGGCGCCCAGCCGCCCGTAGCCCCGGGAAGCCATGGCGGCGGCGAGGGCGAGGGAGCGGCTCAGCGCGTCTTCGAGAACGGGGATGAGGATGCCGCGCAGGGCACCGCGCCCCTTGCCGGAGGCGCCGCGCAGCCGGCGGGCGCGGCGCACCCGCTGCACGCTCTCGATCAGCTGCGGGGCGACGGTGAGGGCGACCACGACGGAGGTGCCGATCTCGTACAGCGCGCCGGGCAGGGACTTGAGCAGCCGTTTGGGGTTGGCGAGGGCGTTGGCGGCGCCGACGCAGATCACCATGGCGGCGAGCTGGAGGCCGTCGTACACCCCGCCCAGGAGTTGTTCGGCGGCGACCGGCCCCAGCAGCCTGATGCCGGCCGCGGCCTCGGGGAGCGGGATCTCGGGGAGCGTGAACAGGATGGTGGAGCCCTGGCCGCCGCCGAAGACGATGCGGAACAGCACCCGCATCACGACGATGAAGGCGCCGAACAGCAGGTACATCCGGAAGGACAGCGCCCAGGGCGCGTCGGTGCGGCGGCTGACGACGACGTAGCCGGCGACGGCGATGACCAGCAGGAGCAGCACCGGGTTGGTGGTGCGGCTGGCGGCGACGGCGAGGCCGAGCGCCCACAGCCACCAGGCGCCGGGGTGCAGGGCGCGGGGGAGAGGGGTGATCACTGGTCGGTGGCCGTATCCGTGGTGCTGGTGGGGGTGGTGGAGCCGGTGGGGGCGTTCGCGGCCGGGCGGCGGCGCCAGGCGGTGAGTCCCGCGCCGGCGGCCAGGGCGGTGGCCAGGCCGATGGCGGCGAGGGTGCCGGTGGACGGGCCGCCGGAGCCGGCGGTGGCGGAGGGGTCGTGGGCGTCGTCCTGGCCGCTCCACTCGGCCGCCTCGGTGGGGGCGGGAGCGGGGGCGGTCTCCTCGGCGGCGGGGTCTTCCGCGGCCGTCTCGTCCCCGTCCCGGTCCGCGTCCGTGTCCTCGTCCTCCCGCTCGGCCCCGTCCGGGGCGTCGGGGTCCTCGGCATCCGGCGCGTCGCCATCGGGAGCGTCCTGCGGGGGATCACCGCCGGGGGCGCCCGCGGCGGTGCCGTCCTGGCCGCCGGTGGCCGAGCCGCCGGAGGCGGCGTCGCCCCCGGACCCGCCGCCGTTCGAGCCCCCGGAGCCGCCCGAGCCGCCGGGCGTCCCGGAGCCGCCGCCGGACGGGCTGCCGCCCGAGGCGGCGCCTCCGCCGCCGGTGCCCCCGCCGGGGGAACCACTGCCGCCGCCGTCACCGCCGCCGTTGTCGGCCGGGCGCTGCGGGGCGACGCCGGGCGGCGACGCCATCTCGTCCTCGTCATCGGTCAGCGCGAACGACCAGCCCTCGATGCTGCCCTCGGGCGGCGTGCGGTAGGTGGCGCCGCGCTGGCTGTACGTCCACGCGCCGCCGTTGGGGGCGTGCCAGTACGACCAGTACGCGGTGGCGGGCGGGGTGTCCACGCAGCTCTCGCTGTCGGCGCCCGGCCGGCCGTTGATACGGCAGATGAACGCGTCGCCCCAGCGGGTGGTGCCGCCGACCTCGAAGCCGGCGTTGCGCAGCGCCGCGAGACCGTCCGCCTGGGGCCCGGGGGCACAGCGCACGATCCGGCCGCCGCCCAGCCGCTGGAAGTCGACCACCACGGTGACGCCGCTGCTGTCCGGGCAGAACCCGGGGGTGCCGGCGAGCGCGACCCGGCCGGACGGGGCCGCTGCCGCCGCCGTACCGGCCGGCCCGCCCAGCGCGGCCAGCAGGCCGAGCAGCAGGCAGGCGGCCATGACACGTGCTCGGGCGCGGGCGTGGCCCCGGACGCGGGCGACGGGCATCGGATGCCTTTCCATCGGACCGGCGCGGTGCGTGGCGGGGCCCGGCATCCGCCCGCACGAGAAGACCCCTGGCGCGCATTTCGGTGACGAAAGCGGCAGGGGCCTACCAGCCGGGACGGGCTGAGGGCTCCACGCTGCGGACCGTGACAGTGAGAAGCGGGTGTTCACGCCGGCGAGCCGAGTGATCCGACTCACGACGCGGAACGTCGCACACGGTTGCAGGTCAGCGCCGGATTCGCACCGGCTTCCCTCGGTCGTCAACGCATGAAGTTATGGATCCCCCGAAAGACGGAATCTCCGCCAGAATAGGCCGCCCACCACGGATTTGACCAGACCTTTATCTGCGCTCCGATGTGCTGGATCATGCAGGAACAACCATGCGCCGATCACGGAGCGGCCGACGCGGCCGGGGTGTGTGGTGATCCAGGAACGTAAGGACGCACATGAACGTCGCACGACGGGACGCCCAATACCTGGGTCCCGAACTGGAGTTCACCGAGGACGACGCACCGGACCTGGTGCGGGCGCTACAGCGCGCGGCCCGGCGAGCCCCCGACGCCGGTGTCATCACCGTGACCCCGGACGGGACGAGCAGCACCTTCCAGACCTATTCCGAATTGTTACTGCGAGCCCGGCGACTGCTGAGCGGACTGCGCGAGCACGGCGTGCGCCCCGGCGACCCGGTCGTGCTGTGCGGACTGCCGCTCGACGCGTTCTTCCCGGCGTTCTGGGCCTGTGTGCTCGGCGGTGCCCGGCCGGTGGCGATCGCCGACCGCGCCGAGGCCGGCGCCCCGGCCCTGAACCGGCTGCGCCAGGTCTGTGACCTGCTGGACGCTCCGCTGGTGCTCACCGACCGGAGCGGAGCGGCCGGTCTGAGCCGTACGGACCCCTCCCTGCGGGCCGTGGCCGCCGAGGACTGCGCCACGGGACCCGAAGCCCCCGACCTCGATGCCGATGCCGACGCCGGCATCGTCGTGCCGGACGGCGCGGACATCGCCGTGCTGATGCTCTCCTCGGGCAGCACCGGAGCCCCCAAGGCGGCACAGCTCACCCACCACGGCCTCGCCCTGTTCGCCGCGAGCAGCCGCCGGATCCTGGACCTCGGCCCGGAGGACACCACCGTCAACTGGCTGCCCGTGGACCACAGTGGCGCCTTCCTCCTCTACCACGTGCTCGCCGTCTTCACCGGGACGACCAACGTGCACGCGCCAACGGATCTGGTGCTGGCAGATCCGCTGCGCTGGCTCGACCTCCTCGAAACCCACCGGGCCACCCACAGTTGGGCCCCCGCCTTCGGCTTCTCCCTGGTCACCGAGGCGCTGGCGGCGCCCGGCGGGGCACGCGCGCGGGACCTGAGCCGGGTGCGGTCCCTGCTCAGCGGCGGCGAACGCATCGCCGAACCCGTCATGCGCCGCTTTCTCACCGCGACCGGCCCCTTCGGGCTGCGCGCCGAACACATCACGGCCGCCTGGGGCATGGCCGAGACGACCACCGCCATCACCTTCGGGCGGCTGGACCGGCCCGGCACCGTGCAGCGCGTCCTGCGCGGCAGCCTGACGGGCGAGGTCACCCCCGCGCCGCAGGACGCCCCCGAGAGCGAGGTCCTGACCTTCGTGGCCTGCGGCGCCCCGGCGCACAGGTCGGAGATCCGGGTGGTGGACGACGCGGGCCGGGTCCTGCCGGAGCGGTGGATCGGCCGGCTCCAGGTCTCCTCGCCACGGGTCATCCCCGGCTACGCCAACGCCCCGGAGGCGGACGCCATCGCCTTCCCGGACGGCTCGCGCTGGCTGGAGACCGGCGACCTGGCCTATCTGGCGGACGGACAGCTGGTGATGACCGGCCGCCGCAAGGACGTGATCATCCTCAACGGGCTGAACGTGCTCTCCCAGGAGGTCGAGGAGGCCGCCGCCTCCGCCGACGGGGTACGCACCGGCGATGTCGCCGCCTGCGGAGTGCCGGGGGAGGGCGACCAGGGGGAGAGCCTGGCGGTGTTCTTCGTCGGCGGCGCCGGCCCGGCCGCGGACGCTACGACCGCCCAGAAGATCAGGGCCGCCCTGTTCGGGCGACTGCGGCTCACGGCGGACCGGGTGATCCCGGTGCCGGCCGCCGACTTCCCGCGCACCCCGGCCGGCAAGATCCGGCGGGCGGAACTGCTGGAACGCCTGCTGGCCGGGGCCTTCGACGGCCCGGAGATACCCACCGGGGCCCCCGACGGCGGCCCCACGACATCCGCCCGCCCCGCCCACCAGGTCCCCGACGTGCGCACCGTGGTCGCCGACGAGGTCGCGGCCGTCCTGGGGCGGCCGGTCACGGGCGCGCAGGACACCCCGTTCTACGAACTCGGCCTGGACTCCATCCGCATGGTGCGCCTGCGCGCCCGGCTGGAGGAGGTCCTGGGACGGCCCGTGCCGCAGACCGCCCTGTTCGAACACCCCACGGTGACGGCGCTGGGCGCCCGGCTGGCCGAGGACTCCGGCCCGGTGCCGGCCCCGAGCGCCCCCGAAGCGGCGCGCACCGAGGCCCCCGACCGGCGGATCGCCGTCATCGGCATGGCCGCCCGCTTCCCCGGCGCCGCCGACACCGACGCCTACTGGCGCAACCTGTACGAGGGTGTCGACAGCGTCCACACCTTCGCCGGGCGGGACGGTGACCGGATCAAGGTCATCGGCGCGCTCGACGGCATCGACGACTTCGACGCCGAATCCTTCGGCATCGCCCCGCGCGAGGCCGGCGCCACCCACCCCGCCCACCGGCTGTTCCTGGAGATCTGCCGCCGGGCGCTGGAACACAGCGGCCACGCCGGGGACGAGGGCGACCAGCGGATCGGGGTGTTCGCCGGCAGCGGGATGCAGCTGTACGGCCACCAGGAGGGCGGCCCCGGGAGCGGCGCCGCCGCCGGCGACCCGGTGGAGGCCATGCAGTGGGCGATGGGCACCCAGCCCGACTTCCTCGCCACCCGCGTCGCCTACCGGCTCGGGCTCACCGGACCGGCCATCGGCGTCCAGACCGCCTGCTCCTCCTCCCTGGTCGCCGTGCACCTCGCAGCGCAGTCACTGCTCAGCGGCGACGCCGACATGGCACTGGCGGGAGCCGCCGCCGTCCACCCCGCGCAGGACACCGGCTACCGCTCGCACCCCGGATCGATCCTGTCGCCCAGTGGCCGCTGCCGCCCCTTCGACGCAGCGGCGGACGGCACGGTGGGCGGCAACGGCGTCGCCGCCGTGGTGCTCAAGCGCCTCGACCGGGCGCTGGCCGACGGCGACACCGTGCACGCCGTGATCCTCGGCTCGGCCGTCAACAACGACGGCTCGGGCAAGGTCGGATTCAGTGCCCCCGGAGTGGCGGGCCAGGTGGCGGTGGTCCGCGACGCCTTGCGGGCGGCCGGCATCACCGGCGACACCGTCTCCTACGTCGAGGCCCACGGCACCGGTACGGCGCTGGGCGACCCGGTGGAGTTCGAGGCACTCTCCCGCGCCCTGGGCGAGGGGACGGACCGCACCGGCTTCTGCGCCGTCGGCTCGGTGAAGTCGAGCATCGGCCATCTCGACACCTGCGCCGGCATGGCGGGGCTGATCAAGACCGTCCTGATGCTGCGTCACCGCACCCTGCTGCCGACGCTGCACCTGCGCACCCCGCACCCCGCGCTGCCGCTGACGGACGGCCCGCTCACCCTGGCCACCGCACGCGGGGCCTGGCAGCCCCGGCCCGGCATCCCGCGCCGGGCCGGCGTGAGCGCGCTGGGCGTGGGCGGCACCAACGCCCACGTGATCCTGGAGGAGGCACCGCCGGTGCCTGCGCGCGAGGAGGCGGCGGCACGCCCCGTTCTGCTGCCCCTGTCGGCGCGGGACACCGCCGCCCTGTCCGAACTCGCCACGGAACTCGCCGCCCACCTGCGGCAGCACCCCGGTCTCGACCCGGCGGACGTGGCCACGACCCTGACCCTGGGCCGGACGCACCACACCGGCGCCCGCGCGGCCGTCATCGGCGAGAGCGCCGGGGAACTCATCGCCGCCCTGGAGAGCCTGGAGCCGGGCCACTCGCCCGCTCCCGCGCCCGGCCGGCTGGCCTTCGCCTTCTCCGGCCAGGGCGCACCGGCGGGCACCCTGGAGGCCCTGGCGGCCGACCTGGCCGTGACCCAGGACGCACCGCAACCCCTCCTGTTCGCCGCGCAGACGGCCCTGGTGGAACGGTGGGCGTCGCTCGGCGTGCGACCGGACGTGGTGCTCGCCCACAGCCTCGGCGAGTACGCGGCCCTGTGCGCGGCCGGCGGGCTGAGCGCGGCCGACGCGCTGTACCTGACGACGGAACGCGGCAGCCTGATGCGCCGGCTGGCCCCGCCCGGAGGGGCGGTGGCACTGCGCGCCGACCTGGCCACCGCCGAACGGATCGCCCGAGCGGGCGGCGTGGAGGTGGCGGCCGTCAACGGCCCGCGCTCCCTCGTGCTCTCCGGGGCGGAGCCGGCGATCGCGAGGACGCGGGAACTGCTGGACGCCGAGGGGATCCGCTGGCAAGCACTCCCGGTGGACCGGGCGTTCCACTCGGCGACGCTGGACGCGGCACTGGACGCGTTCCGCGAGCGGGCCGAGACGATCACGTTCACGCCGCTGCGGGTACCGCTGATCAGCGGCCTGGACGGCGAGATCAGGCCGGTGGGCTGGGTGCCCGACGCGGACCACCTCATCCGGCACGCCCGCCGCCCGGTCCGCTTCGACCTGGCCATGGCCACGGCAGCCCGCGAGGGGTACCAGGACTTCCTGGAGATCGGCCCCGGAGCCACCCTGGCGGGCCTGGGACGCCACTGCGTCCCGGACAGCCGCTGGCTGTCCGGACTGCTGCCCGCGCTGGCCGAGCTGTACCGCAGGGGCCACCCCCTGAACTGGCGGGCCCTGAACGCCGAAGGCGCCCGCGTCCCCCTCCCCGGACCCCCGCGCCGCCCCCGGACCTTCCCGGCGTGGCGGGCCGAAGGACCGGGCGACACCCCGCCGGTGCGGACCCCGGCACCGGCCGACGCGGCCACGGCCCATGGTGGCCCGGCATCCTCGGCCCCGGCGTCCGGCGCTGCCGCCTGCCGCGCGGAGGCCGGGCGGGCACCGTCATCGGACAACCTGAGTGAGGAGCGTGCACCGGTGCCCGAGGTGTCGGTCGATGGTCCGGGATCGCCCGGACCGGCGGGGGCGGCGCGGACCGACTCCGCCCGGGCGGACGGCGCCGTCGCGCCCGGAGGGGCCGGGCCGACCCCGCACGGAGCGCAGGCGCCCGCGCCCACACCCCCACCGGCCCCCTCACCCGGGGCCGAACCGTCCGCCGAGGCCGATGTGCTGGCGGTGGTCGCCGAGCTGACGGCGCGCAAACTCGGCGTGGAAGCCGCGGAGGTCCGCGCGGACTCCTCTTTCTTCGCCCTGGGCGCCGACTCGCTCGCGCTCATGGGAATGACGGCCGAACTGTCGCAGCGGTACGGCGTACGCGTCCCCGTACGCGACCTGTTCTCCGACGCGGACACCCCGCAGCGCCTCGCCGCCCTGATCACGGCCCGGGGCGGCACCGCACCACGGCCCACGGCCCCCGCGCCGTCCGCGCCTTCGGGTGGCACGGACGCCGCACCCGCGGTGGAGACGCCGTCCGCGGCGATATCCGCCGACGGGGCCGGCGCACCGGACCGGCCGGGCGGAGAACCCCTCCTGCCGGCCGCCGCTCCCGGCGGTGAGGCGCCGGCGGCCCCGGCACCGCAGGTGACCGGCGCGACGGCGGCCACCGAGGTGGTCGTCGAGCAACTGCGCACCACCCGTTACCTCGTGGACCAGGTGACCGGGCTGATGTCCCGCCAGCTCGACCTGCTCTCCGCCGGCAGCACGCCGGGCGAGCCGGCTGCCGCACCGGCCCCCTCGGCGGCCCGCGACCGGGATCCGGTTGCCGCGCTCCCGCCCGTGCCGGCCGCCGCACCCGAGCCCGTGGCGCCACCCACCGCCCCGGCCTCCTCGGTACCGGCACCCCGCCCCGCACCCGTGACCACCCGGGCCCCGGCCCCCACACCCACCGCCGCGCCCGCCGGTGCGCCCGATTTCAGTCTGTACTTCTTCGGCGACTATCCCGAGGAGCAGCAGCGCGACAAGTACGAACTCATCATGGCGGCCGGTGAGTTCGCCGACCAGCACGGCTTCCACGCCCTGTGGTTCCCCGAACGGCACTTCGACTCCTTCGGCGCGCTGTTCCCCAACCCCTCCGTGCTCGCCGCCGCACTCGCGGCCAGGACCCGGCGGGTACGGCTGCACGCCGGCTCCGTCGTGCTGCCGCTGCACCACCCGGCCCGGGTCGCCGAGGAGTGGTCCGTCGTGGACAACATCTCCGGCGGCCGGGCCGGCATCTGCGTCGCCAGCGGCTGGCACGCGCGGGACTTCTCGCTCGCACCCCAGAACTACGGCCGGCACCGCGAGCTGATGTACGAACAGCTGGAGACCGTGCGGCAGCTGTGGTCCGGCGACCCCGTGGAGGTCACCGCCGGAGACGGCACGGCCACCGAGATACGGCTGCACCCGCGCCCCCTCCAGGAACAACCGCCGCTGTACGTGGCCGTCGTCGGCAACCCGGACAGCTACCGCCGGGCCGCCCGCGAGGACCTCGGCATCGTCACCAACCTGATGGCGCAGACCGTCGAGCAACTCGCCGAGAACATCGCCCTCTACCGGCGCACCCGCGCCGAACACGGCCTGGACCCGGCGGCCGGACGCGTCGTGGTGCTCGTACACACCTTCCTCGGCGAGGACGCCGCGGCGGCCAGGGCCGAGGCGTACCAGCCCTTCCTCTCCTATCTGCGCTCCTCGCTCGCCCTGTTCAACCAGGTCACCAACAGCCTCGGCGTCGAGGTCGACCTGGAGAACACCGACCCCGAGGACGTCGACTTCCTGCTGGGCCGCGCCTACGAGCGGTACTGCGCCGACCGCGCCCTGATCGGCGACGAGAAGGACGCCGCCGCGACCGTCCGCTCCCTGACCGACGCCGGTGCCGACGAGATCGCCTGCTTCGTCGACTTCGGCGTGGCCCCCCGGCGGGTGCTCGACGCACTGCCGCTGCTCGACCGGCTGCGCACCTCCTTCCCCACCGGACGCCAGGCGTTGACCCCGGCCCAGCGGCGGATCTGGGTGCAGGAACAACTCCAGCCCGGCACCCGCATGTACCACGAGCCCAAGGCCATCCGCCTGGACGGCCCCCTGGACCCGGCCGCCGTACGGGGCGCCCTGGAGCGGGTCATCGCCCGCCAGCCGGCGCTGCGTACGGTCTTCCCCCAGTCCGACGGCGTCCCCCACCGGGAGGTGCGCGAGCACGTCACGGTCGAGCTGCCGGTGGACGACCACAGCGGCGCCACCGAGGAAGAAGCTTTGCGCGCGGTGCTCGACCGCACCGCGGGCGAGGTCCTCGACCTCGCCCGGGGCCCGTTGCTGGCCGCCCGGCTGCTGCGCCTGGCACCGGAGCGGCACCTGCTGTTCCTCGTCGTCCACCACCTGGTCGTGGACTCCGCCTCCACGGCCGTCCTCGCCCGCGACCTCACCGCTGAGCTGCGGTCCTGGCCGCTGCCCGCCGGCCTGCCACCGCTCGCCCCGTCCGCCGTCCCGCCGCCACCGGGGCCCGAACGGATCGCCGCCGACCTGGAGTTCTGGCGCGGTGAACTCGCCGGTGTGCCCGACCTGACGCTGCCCACCGACCACCCGCGCCCGGCGGTGCGCACCGGCGCCGGGGCCGCCCTCAGCCACGAGCTGGACGGCGCGCTGATGGCGGACCTGGGCCGGTACTGCGCCGAGCGGCGCGCCACCGTCTTCATGGCCATGACCGCCGCCATCGGTGCGGTGCTCGGCCGCTTCAGCGGCACCACCGACCTCGTCCTCGGGACGGCGGTCGACGCCCGGCCCCCGGACGCCGCGCACGAGGTCGGACTCTTCCTCGACACCGTCGCGCTGCGCGTCGACCTCAGCGGCGACCCCGACTTCGGGACGGTGCTGCACCGGGTGCGGGACCGCAGCACGGCCGCCTACGAACACCGCGAGGTGCCCTTCGACGACCTGGTGCGCGCCCTGAACCCGCGCCGCGACCCGGGCCGCAACCCGCTGTTCCAGGTGATGGTGGAGTACGAACGGCAGACCGCGTCCGACCTGCTCGACGTACCCAGCGACCGCGCGCCGTTCGACCTCAGCTTCTACCTCACCCACCACGGTGACGGGTTGCGGTTCATGGCCGAGTACGACACCGCGCTCTTCACCGAACGCACCGTGCGCCGGCTGATCGGCTCCGTCGAGCAGACGCTGCGGCACGTCCTGCGGACCCCGGACGCCCCGCTGTCCGAACTGACCGCGCCGACCGACGCCGACCGGGCCGAACTGCTCGCCCACCACACCCCGGAACCGCCCGCCCACCCCGGCGCGGACGACACCCTGCACGCGCTGTTCGAGCGGCAGGCGGAGCGGACCCCGGACGCCCCCGCCCTGCGCACGGCGGCCGACGGCACCACCGTCACGTACGGCGAACTGCGCGAGCGTGCCCACGCCCTCGCCCATCTGCTGCGCGCCCAGGGCGCACGGCGCGGCGAGCGGGTCGCCGTGCTGCTGCCGCGCGGCCCCGAACTGATCACCGCGCTGCTGGCGGTCCTGGGCAGCGGCGCCGCCTATCTGCCGCTCGACCCCGCGCTGCCGGCGGCCCGCCTGGCGGAGCTCGCGCGGGACGGCGGGCCCACGCTGCTGCTCAGCGGCGCGGGGCTGCCCACCGAGCAGTACGGTGCCCTCGCCGCGGAGACCGGCGTGCCCGTGCTGCTCATGCCGCGGACCCTGGACCCGGCCGGCGCCCAGACGGGGCCGCCGGCAGATCCCGCCGGCCCCGACGACCCGGCGTACTGCCTCTACACCTCCGGCTCCACCGGCCGCCCCAAGGGCGTGATCGTGCCGCACCGCGGCCCGGCCATGCTGGTACGCGGCCATCTCGCAGCGCACCCCGCGCTGCGCACCCTCCAGTGGACCTCGCCCGCCTTCGACGTCAGCGTGCAGGAGATCTTCACCACCCTGGCGGCCGGCGCCGAACTCGTCCTGATCGACGAGGCGGTACGGCACGACCCGGCCGCCGTCGCGGCGGCGGTGCGCGAGCACGCGATCGAGCGGATGTTCATGCCCTGCACCCCGCTGCGCTATCTGATGGAGACGGAACCCCGCCTGCCGTCCCTGCGCGAGCTGTTCTCGGCCGGGGAACCCCTGGAACTCACCCCCGCCTTCCGGCGCTTCCGCGCCGCGCATCCGCGGTGCGAGCTGTTCAACCAGTACGGGCCCACCGAGGGGTCGATCGTCGTCACCTCGCACCGGGTGAGCGAGGACCGGCCGCCGATCGGCCGCCCGCTCCCCGGGGTACGGATCCGGCTGCTGGACGCCGCCGGGGCCGAGGTCCCGGTGGGCGCGGTCGGCGAGATCGAGATCGGCGGCCCTGCGGTGGCGCACGGCTACCACCGCAGGCCCGACGAGAGCGCCGCCGTCTTCTCCACCGGCCCGGACGGCGTGCGGACCTACCGCACGGGGGATCTCGGCCGCTGGCAGGCGGACGGCACCCTCGCCTTCCTGGGGCGCACCGATGACCAGGTGAAGATCCGCGGGTTCCGGGTGGAACCGGCCGAGGCGCGGGCGGCGCTGACCCGGCTGCCCGGAGTCCGGGAGGCGGCGGTGCTCGCCCGCCGCGACCGGCGCGGTGAGGCCGAACTGGTCGCGTACGTGGTGACGGAGCCGGGGACGGACACCGGCACACTGCGGGCCGCGCTCCGCGACGTCCTGCCGGGGCATCTGGTGCCCCGGCACTGGGTGCCGCTGGAGCGGCTGCCGGTCAACGCCTCGGGCAAGCTGGACCGGGACCGGCTTCCCGACCCGGCCCCCGCGACCGGCACGGGCGAGGACCCCGGTGAGCCGGTCGAGGAGCCCGGCACTCCGCTGGAGAAGTCGCTGCACGACCTGTGGTGCGACGAGCTGGACCTGCCGGGCGGGATCTGTGTCACCCGGTCCTTCTTCCAGCTCGGCGGCCACTCGCTGAGCGCCATCCGGCTGGTGCACCGGATGAACGAGGAGCACGGCCGTACCGGCCGGACACTCACGATGGCCGGTTTCTTCGGGGCCCCCACGGTCCGGGCCGCCGCCGCGCACTTCGAGACCGGGGCTGGTGCCGGGGACGAAAGCGGGATCGCGACGGACTCCGGTCCGCGCTCCGGCGCCGCGACCGGGCAAGAAGGGGAGCGCGGGGTGGAGACGGTGCCCGCGACGTCCCTGCTGCGGCGGCTGGCACAGCGGCACCGGGCGAACCCCAACCCGGCCGTCTACAACGTCGCCCACCGCCTGGAGCTGACCGGGGATCTCGACCCGGCCGCCCTGACCGGCGCGCTGCGCGCCCTGGTGGCGCGGCACGCCGCGCTGCGGCTGCGGCTGAACGGCGAGCGGGCCGAGTTCCCGGCGGACGTTCCCTTCGACGTCCCCGTGGTGGACCTGACCGGGGCGGAGGCCGACGCCTTTTGCCAGGAGGCCGCAGGGCAGCCCTTCGACCTGGAGCGGGCCCCGCTGTTCCGCTTCCGGCTCGGCCGCCTCGCCCCGGACCGCTGGTTGCTGGTGGTGGTGCTGCACCACGCCGTCTGCGACGGCTGGTCCATGGGACTCCTGTGGCGCGACATGTCCGCCCTGTACGCGGGCCGGACCCTGCCGCGGCCGGCGGCCGACTTCCCGGAGTACGCCCGCTGGGCGGCCGAGCAGGTGGCCGGGGAACGCCGCGCCGCACTGGAGCGGTTCTGGCGCGCCGAACTGGACGGGGTGCCGCTGCGGCCCGTACTCCCCTACGACCGCCCGCGCCCGCCGGTGCTGTCGGGACGGGGCGCGCTGCACACCTTCACCCTGGACGGCGAGCTGCCGGCCAGGATCCGGGAGACGGCCACGGAGCTGGGCGGCACCCCGTACACGGTGCTGGCCGGGGCGTTCGCCGTGTGGCTGGCCCGGCTCGGCGGACGGTCCGACGTGGTGCTGGCGGCGTCCAGCGCCAACCGGGTGGCCCGCCGGGAGCACGAGGAGGTGTTCGGCATGCTGGGCGAGGCGGTGGCGCTGCGCGCCCGGCTCCCCGAGGCGGACACGTTCGCCCATCTGGTGGCACGGCTGGGCCCCGCGCTGTTCACGGCGATGGACCATCAGGCGCTGCCGCTGGCGGAGGTGGTGCGGCTGGTGGCACCGGAGTACGGGGCCGGGCCGTTCCCCGCGGTGCTGTTCACGGTCGTGACCACCGAACCGCCCGCCGTGGAACTGCCCGGGGTCCGCACGACCGTACGGTCGCTGCCGGTCTCCGGCACCGCCCGGACCGAGCTGTACGTGGTGCTGACTCCGCTTCCGGACCGGCTGACCGTGACCCTGGAGTACTCCACGGACCTGTTCGACGCCGCCACGATCGAGACGTGGGGAGGTGATCTCGCCGACCTGCTGGCGCGGCTGCTGGCCGATCCGCACGCCCCGCTGCCCGGCACCGGCGCGGACGACGCGCGGTAGGGTCGGGCGCCGGCGGCACGGCATCCGTGCCGCCGGCGGCGATCGAGCGGACAAGGGGCCGGCATGGCACGGGGGAGCGGCAGAGCGGACACCTGGCTGATCGTGCTCGGGCAGAGCAGCCAGGCGCTCGGCATGGGCGGCATCGCCCTGTTCCTGCCGCTCATCCGCGAGGACCTGGGGCTGTCCTTCGCGCAGGCCGGGCAGCTCGCCGCCATCGCGACGCTCGTGTACGCCCTGATGCAGGTGCCCGCGGGCTGGCTGACGGACCGCTACTCGCCGAAGCTGCTGTTCTGCGTGGGGGTGGTGGGCACCAACGCGATGGCGCTGGCCTTCGCGGTCCTCCACCCCTACGGCTGGCTGCTGGCGGTGCAGGCGGTGTCGGGACTGTTCCGCTCCCTGATCTTCGCCCCGGGCATGATGCTCATCAGGGAGCAGTTCCCGGCCGACCGCAAGGCCACGGCGATGGGCCTGTACGTGGCGGGCGGCTTCGCCTCCAGCGTGCTGCTGAACACCCTGGGCCCGCTGGTGGTCGGCCCGCTCGGCTGGCGCTGGCTGTTCGTGATCTTCGGCGCGACCGGGGTGCTGTGGGCGGTGCTCTACCACCGGGTGGGCACCGATCCGCACCGCGAACCCGGGTCCTTCCCCCGGCTCACGGAGATCCGGCGCCTGTTCGGGCATCCGGCGCTGTGGCTGATCGGCGTCATCCAGTTCGCCCGCCTGGCCACCGCGCAGGGACTGGCCTTCTGGCTGCCGAGCTATCTGGTGGCCGAGCACGACATGTCCCTGTCGGGGGCGGGGGCGATCGCGGCCGTCAGCGCGCTGATCACCGCGCCGTCCAATCTGCTGGGCGGCTGGTTCTCGGACCGGCTCGGCCGCCCGCTGCTGGTCATCACCATCGCGCTGACCGCGCTGTGCGCCTCGCTGGCCGTACTGCCGCTGGTGGACGGGGTGGTGCCGCTGCTGCTGGTGATCGGGGTGAACGCCCTGTTCGTCCAGCTGTACTTCGGACCGCTGTTCGGTGTGGGACTGCACTATCTGGGGCAGCGTACCGCGGGCTTCAGCTCCGGGTTCGGGAACTTCTGCGCCAACGCCGGGGGCTTCGCCGCCATTTCCGCGCTGGGCACGATCAAGGACAGCACGGGGTCCTTCACGCTGGGATTCCAGCTGCTGGCCGGTCTGTACGCCGCGGCCCTGCTCGCCGTCCTGGCCCTGACCCGCACCACCCCGCTGACCGAGCGCCCCGCCACCGAGCGGGCCCTCACCGCGCCCACCACCCCGGCACAGCCGGACCCCGAACCCGGCCGCTGACCGGCGCGCGCCCTCACCGCCGCCCCGGCGCCGTCAACGAGCCCGCACACCGGGGTCGCGGACCGGTGTGCGCGGCGAGCGCACGACGGCCGCGACCGCACAGCCCGCCGGCATCCCGGCCCGCGTGTCGCAAATGTTCCTTACGTCCCTGGGCGGGGATGATCGCGTGTGATCTCTCCGGCCCGGAAGGAACACCATGTCCACGTTCTTGTTCCGCATCGGAAGGTGGTCCTTCGCGCACCGCCGGATCGTCCTGGCGATCTGGTTGCTCGTCGCCGTCGTCGCGATCGGTGCCGCCACCGCCAGCGGTGGCAAGACCAACGACAACTTCACCATCCCCGGCACCGAGTCGCAGCGCGCCACCAACCTGCTGAGCGAGCGCGTACCGGAACTGAGCGGCGGACAGACCCAGCTGGTCTTCGCCGCCGAGGGAGATGGCCGGATCGTCGACACCCGGCAGCGCGACGCCATCGAGACATCGGTCCAGAACCTCAAGGCGGTGCCGCAGGTCGCCGTCGCCACCGACCCCTTCCACGGCGGGGCCGTCTCCCCGGACGGCACCATCGGCCTGGGCTCGGTGCAGTACGGCGTGCAGCCCGGCAGCGTGGACGCCTCCACGCTGGAGGACGTGCAGAAGGCGGTGGAACCGGCACAGGCGGCCGGAGTGCATGTCGCCTACTCCGGCAGCGTCTTCCCCGGCTGGAACGCCGCGCCCTCCGAGACACCGGAGATCGTCGGCGTCATCGTCGCGCTGATCATCCTGCTGATCACCTTCGGGTCCCTCATCGCGGCCGGAATGCCGATCATCACCGCGATCCTCGGCATCCTCATCACCATCATGTCGGTGACCGCCCTGGCCGCCGTGGTGGATGTCGCCACCGCCTCCACCACCGTCGCCATCATGCTCGGCCTGTCCTGCGGCATCGACTACGGCCTGTTCGTCCTCTACCGGCACCGCAACCACGTCCTGCGCGGCATGGACCCGCAGGACTCGGCCGCGCTGTCGGTGGGCACCGCCGGCGGTGCCGTGGTCTTCGCCGCGCTCACCGTGATCATCGCGCTGTGCGGACTGTCGGTGGTCGGCATCCCGTTCCTGGCCGTCATGGGCCTGAGCGCGGCCGGCGCGGTACTGGTCGCCATGCTGATCGCGCTGACGCTGCTGCCGGCGATGCTCGGCTTCGCCGGGCCGCACATCGTGCGGTTCCCGGGCCGCCCGCGCCGGCTGCATGCGCGTCTGGAGCGCACCGCGCACACCGCCGCCACCGCCCCCGAGGAACATCGCGGCGCGCGCTGGGGCGCGTTCATCGTGCGGCACCGGGTGCCGGTGCTGATCCTGGGGGTGCTACTGCTGGGTCTGCTGGCGCTGCCCGCCACCCACATGCGGCTCGGACTGCCGAGCGGGTCATCCCAGCCGACCTCCAACACCCAGCGCCAGGCCTACGATCTGATCACCGAGGGCTTCGGAGTGGGAGCGAACGGCCCGCTGCTGATCGTCGCCGACCACGTCACGGACAAGACCCAGACCGATCAACTGGTGGCGGCGCTGGGCACACTGCCGGACGTGGCCGCCGTGCAGCCGCTGACCATGGCCAACGACGTCTCCGTCATCCAGGTGACCCCGGGCAGCGGACCGAACGACGAGGCCACCACCTCCCTCGTGCACCGCATCCGCGGCGACCGCGCCGCGATCGAGGGCGACACCGGAGCCACCATCCTGGTGGGCGGCAACACCGCCTCCAACATCGATGTCTCCGCCAAGCTCTCCTCCGCCCTGCCCGTCTTCCTGATCGTCGTCGTCGGCCTGGCGTTCCTCCTGCTGACCTTCGCCTTCCGCACCTTCCTCGTCCCGCTCAAGTCGGTGCTCGGCTTCCTGCTGTCGATCCTGGCCGCCTTCGGCGCCCAGGTCGCGGTCTTCCAATGGGGCTGGGGGCAGCACCTGTTCAACATCGAACCGGCCGAGACCGTCAGCTTCCTCCCGATCATCATGCTGGCGATCATCTTCGGACTCTCCAGCGACTACGAGGTCTTCGTGGTCTCCCGCATCAAGGAGGACTACACCCGCACCGGCGAGGCGCGCGCCGCGGTGGTGCGCGGCATGTCCCACTCCGCGCGGGTGGTGACCGCCGCCGCGCTCATCATGTTCTCGATCTTCGTCGCCTTCATGTTCACCAGCGACGCGACCATCAAGGCCATCGGCTTCAGCTTCGCCATCGGCGTGCTGCTGGACGCCTTCGTGGTCCGCCTCACGCTCGTGCCCGCGGTGATGGCCATCGCCGGGGGCCGCATCTGGTCCCACCCGCGCTGGTTCCGCCGGCTGCCCGACCCCGACATCGAGGGCAAGCGCCTGGAGCACGCCCACGGTTCCTGACCGGGCGGCCGGCGGTCCACCGCTCCCGGCCCGGCTACCAGATGGCCTCCACCCACTCCGGGTGGTCGATGAACGGGTTGCGGTTGTTCTGGTAGTCCTCGAAGATCACCTCGTTGCGGCGCCGCTCGTTCGCGTCCGGCGGGTCCTGCTCGTGCCACTCCTTGAGCACCGACAGCCGACCGAGGTAGGGCACGCTGCCGTTCCCCGCCGTGTCGTTGACCTCCAGATCGGCGAACCCGTCACCGCCCTCGTACCGCACCGCCATGTAGAACACCATCCGGGCGACATCGCCCTTGACGGCGTCCCGGGGCTCCCAGGAGTCGGCGTCCGTGTAGTTGCCGGGCGCGCCCGAGACGGCGCTGCCCCCGTTGTCGAAGTCCTTGTTGCCGCGCGCGCCGTTGACCTGGACGTCCTCGGGCCGCAGGTGGTGCAGGTCCGTGCCGGGGCCGGCCGCGGTGCCGAAGTTGCCGTGCGACTGCGGCCACACGTGTTCGCGGTTCCACTGCCCGGTGTTGCCGCCGTTGTTGGCGGCGCTGCGGGAGATGCCGCTGTATATCAGCACCACGTTGCCGGGCCGGTTCGGATCGGCGTCGGTGACCTTGAGCGCCTCCCACACCTGGGAGTACGTCAGCTTGGTGGTGTCCGCGCTGATGATCCCGTGCAGCGCCTGCTTGAGCGGCTCGCCGCTCTTGCCCAGCGCGTCACGGTAGTAGACGTCGTCGGCCGCGGTGGCCTGCGGCAGCGGCGCGACGAACACCGCCGTCAGCGCCGCGATCGCGGCCGGCAGCAGGATCCGCCTGCCGCGCCCACGCCCGCGCGCGGGGCCGGAGGCGGTATCGGGGACGGGTGCGGGGGGTGCGCTCTGAGGCATGTGGGGGAGACCTCTCGGAGGACGGGCCGTCCGCCGGCCTGACGGACGTTGTCGTGATCCTGCCACCACACGGCCCGCACTACGCGCGTCCAGCACGACAGTTGGGTCAAGACCTCATGTCCCACGGGCTACCGCGGCGCGAACACGCGGCGGGCGGGGAAGGAGCCCACGCTCCCTCCCCGCCCGCCCGCCACACCGTCAGGCCCCGGTCACCGGCAGCCCTTCACGCACCTCACGGGCCGCCGCCACCAGGTTCTCCAGCGCCGCCCGCACCTCCGTCCAGCCCCGCGTCTTCAGCCCGCAGTCCGGATTGACCCACAGCCGCTCGGCCGGGATCGCCGACAGCGCCTTGCGCAGCAGCGCCGCCGCCTCCGCCACGTCGGGCACCCGCGGCGAGTGGATGTCGTACACGCCCGGGCCGACCTCCCGCGGATAGCCCGCCGCGCCCAGCTCATCGGCCACCCGCATGTGGGAACGGGCCGCCTCCAGGCTGATCACATCGGCGTCCAGTTCGTCGATCGCCCGCAGGATGTCGCCGAACTCGGCGTAGCACATGTGGGTGTGGATCTGCGTGTCGGGACGCACCCCGGACGTCGTCAGCCGGAACGCCTCGGTCGCCCACGCCAGGTACTCCTCGCGCTCGGCGGCCCGCAGCGGCAGCGTCTCGCGCAGCGCCGGCTCGTCCACCTGGATCACCGAACTGCCGGCCGCCTCCAGGTCCTGCACCTCGTCCCGCAGCGCCAGCGCCATCTGCCGGGCGGTCTCCGCCTGCGGCTGGTCGTCCCGCACGAAGGACCAGGCCAGCATCGTCACCGGACCGGTCAGCATGCCCTTCACCGGCCGCTCGGTCAGCGACTGCGCGTACCGCGTCCAGCGCACCGTCATCGGCTCCGGGCGCGAGAGGTCCCCGGCCAGGATCGGCGGCCGCACGTACCGGGTGCCGTAGGACTGCACCCAGCCGTGCCGGGTGGTCAGCGCGCCGGTCAGCTGTTCGGCGAAGTACTGCACCATGTCGTTGCGTTCGGGCTCGCCGTGCACCAGCACATCGAGCCCGGCGCGCTCCTGGAAACCGATCACCTCATGGATCTCGGTCGCGATCCGGCCCTCGTAGGCGGTCTCGTCGATGCGCCCGGCCCGCAGATCGGCGCGCGCCGTGCGCAGTTCCCCGGTCTGCGGGAAGGACCCGATGGTGGTCACCGGCAGCAGCGGCAGCCCCAGCCGGTCGTGCTGCGCCGCCGCCCGCTCCGGGTAGGCGGCGGAGCGGCGCGCGTCGGCGTCCGTCACGGCGGCGGTACGGGCCCGCACCGCCGGGTCGTGGGCCAGCGGCGAGTTGGCCCGGGAGGCCAGATCGGCGCGGTTGGCGGCCAGCCGGGCGGTGATCGCCCCGGTGCCCTCGGACAGGCCGCGCGCCAGGGTGACGATCTCCTCGGTCTTCTGCACGGCGAACGCCAGCCAGCGGGCCAGCTGCGGATCGATGTCCCGCTCCGCCGCGGCGTCCAGCGGCACGTGCAGCAGTGAGCAGGAGGCCGCCACGTCCACCCGGTCCGCGAGACCCAGCAGCGTGCCCAGGGTGCTCAGCGACGCACCCAGATCGTTGATCCACACATTGCGACCGTCCACCACGCCCGCCACCAGGCGCTTGCCCGGCAGCCCGCCGGCGGCGGCCAGCTCCGGCAGGTTCGCCGCGGCGGGGCCGGTGAAGTCCAGCGCGAGGCCCTCGACCGGGGACTTCGCCAGCACCGGCAGCGCCTCGCCGAGCCGGTCGAAGTACGAGGCGACCAGCAGCTGCGGCCGGTCGGTCAGCGCACCCAGCTGATGGTACGCGCGGGCGGTGGCGTTCAGTTCGGCCGGTGTCCGGTCCGCGACCAGCGCCGGCTCGTCCAGCTGCACCCAGCGGGCGCCCGCCGCCCGCAGATCGGCCAGCACCTCCGCGTACACCGGCAGCAGCCGGTCCAGCAGCGTCAGCGGCTCGAAGTCGTCGGCCACCCCCGGCGCCGGCTTGGCCAGCAGCAGGAAGGTGACGGGGCCCACCAGCACCGGGCGCGCGGTGTGACCCAGCGTCAGCGCCTCCGTCAGCTGCGCGACCTGGGTGGTGGAGTCGGCGCTGAAGACGGTGTCAGGACCCAGCTCGGGGACGAGATAGTGGTAGTTGGTGTCGAACCACTTCGTCATCTCCAGCGGCGCCACGTCCTGGGTGCCGCGCGCCATGGCGAAGTAGCCGTCCAGCGGGTCGGCGGCGACGGCGGCCCGGTGCCGCGCGGGGACGGCCCCGACCATGACGGCGGTGTCCAGGACATGGTCGTAGTACGAGAAGTCGCCGGTGGGTACCTCGTGGACGCCGGCCTCGGCCAGCCGGCGCCAGTTGTCGCGGCGCAGTGCGGCGGCCGTACCGTGCAGGGCGGCGGCGTCGGTGCGGCCCTTCCAGTACCCCTCGATGGCCCTCTTCAGCTCCCGGTCGGGCCCCTGCCGGGGTACGCCGTACACGGTGGCCCGTGCTGCCGCGGCTGCGGACTGTGCGGTCACGGAACTCTCCTTCGCGAGTGTCACTCCGGTGTCCGGTGGACCACTGCGGGGGCGCGAAGGGGCGATCGCCCGGGCGCGCGCGGGACGGAGCCCGCCGGTCGCCCGACGCGTGACGCCGACCCACCCTCGAGGGTCACCGGGAACCGCGCACGGATGCGCGCGGACAGTGGCAGGTCTTCGGACTCGCGGGCGTTGCTCGCCGGATGACGAGGCTTCCTAGTGGCCGTCGCTTCCCAGAACCGGGCATCGGCTCCAGTGCGTATGACGGCGGTCGTTCCCGCTCACCGCTGCGGGGCAGTCCCGGATTCCCACCGGGTTCCCTCTTACGACGCGTCTGCCTGGCGGGCAGGGCGAACCAGCTGCGTCCGCCACCCTAAGCGGTCCACCCCGTCACCGGACACCCCGTTCGTATGCCGGACGCGTCACTGGGCGCGCGAACCCGCCCACACCATGAGGAAGATCAGCGCGACCACCACGTGGCCCAGCACCCCGTACAGGAACAGCCGGGGCAGGAAGCCGGGCGGCAGCTCGCCGCTCTTCTCGCGCTTTCCGGCCGGCGCGGGTGGTGCGGCTGGTACGGGTGCCGCCGCCGGCGTGTCTTCGGTGGGTTCCCCGTGCTCCTCGCGTGGCGTCATGGCAGGACCGTCTCCCTTCCGTCGCCGCCCAGGCAGAGCTGGGCGGCCCCGCTGCGCAGCAGGGTGTGCACGAACAGCAGTTCCACACCCTCGGGATCGGCGGCGCCGATCCGGTGCGGGGTGAGCGAGTCGAAGTGCGCGCTGTCGCCGGGCTCCAGCAGATGCCGCGCCTCGCCGAGGGTGAGCCGCAGCCGGCCGCCGAGCACGTACAGCCACTCCTCGCCGGCGTGCACCCGTACGAGGTCGTCCTGGCCGCCGCCGTACGGCACCCGGACCCGCAGCGCCTGCATGGCGCGGGCGGGCCCGCCCGCCGGCCAGTACGTCCAGCCGTCCGCCTCGCGGGCGCCGGGCCCGGCCTGCGGGCCGCCGCGCACGACGGGGTCGGCGGCGGCGGGCAGCTCGCCGAGCAGCTCGGCCACCGTCGTACCGTAGATCCGGGCCAGGGACAGCAGCAGGGGCAGCGAGGGCTGGCGCTGTCCGGTCTCCAGCCGGGACAGATGGGCGGGGGAGAGCCCGGCCCGGCCGGCGGCCGACTCCAGGGTCAGCCCGGCCCTGCCGCGCAGCTCGCGCAGCCGGGGTGCCATCGCCGGCAGCTCGGAGTTCATGGCTCCGATGCAAGCAGGATTTCGCCTCAGAGGCAAATGCTTTGCCTCTGAGGCAAAGAGCCCGCGCGCCCGGTTCACCCTCCGAACGCCCTGTCGGGCCCGGTTCGGCGAGGAGTAGAGTCCCTTGGAAAGCGCTTACTGCGCTTGCTGTGGAATGCTGAGATCCGCCCTGGTTCGGAGGAACCTCCCGCATGGCAACGCCCGAAGGGCCGCTCGACCACCACTACCGTGGCGAACACCCCGTACGCACCCTCGCCTATCTCTTCCGCGGCAGCCGCCCCCAGGTCGCCGGAGCCCTCATCGTCTTCGTGATCAAGCACAGCCCCGTATGGCTGCTGCCCCTGGTCACCGCCGCCATCGTCGACACCGTCGTGCAGCACCTGCCCATCAGCCAGCTGTGGAGCAGCGCCGGTGTCGTGATGATCATCCTGATCATCAACCCGCCGCTGCACCTGCTCTACGTCCGGCTGCTGTACGGCAGCATCCGCCGGGTGGGCACCGCCCTGCGCTCGGCGCTGTGCACCCGCATGCAGCAGCTGTCCATCGGCTACCACTCCCGGGTCAGCGCCGGCGTGCTCCAGGCCAAGGTGGTCCGCGACGTCGAAACCATCGAACAGATGGTGCAGCAGTCCTCGGACACCGGCCTCGGCGCCATCACCGTCCTCATCGGCGGCCTGGTCATCATCGGCTTCCGCACCCCCGAGTTCCTGCCCGTCTTCCTCATCGTGGTGCCCGTCGCCGCCCTCCTCGTGATGCGGCTGCGGACCCGGCTGCGCACGCACAACGAGGAGTTCCGGCACGAGGTCGAGAACCTCTCCTCCCGGGTCACCGAGATGACCCGGCTGATCTCCGTCACCCGCGCCCACGGCCTGGAGCCCAGCGCGCTGCGCCGCATGGACCACACGCTGGGCAACGTGCTGCGCTCCGGCTTGCGGCTCGACCTGCTCAACGGCCGCTTCGCCTCGCTGGCCTGGGTGTTCCTCAACGCCCTGGGAGTGCTCTTCCTCACCGGTTCCGCGCTCATCGCCTACTACGAGGTGTGGGACCTGAGCGCGGGCGACGTCGTGATGCTCAGCGCGTTCCTCACCACCCTCACCAACTCCACCACCACCTTGATGGGCCTGGCACCCGTGATCACCAAGGGTCTGGAGTCGGTGCGGTCGGTCGGTGAGGTCCTCCAGGCACCGGCGCTGGAGGAGAACGAGGGCAAGACGGCGATGACCTCGTTGCGCGGCGCCATCGAGTTCGAGAACACCGGGTTCCGCTACGAGGAGGCCGAACGGCCCTCGGTGCGCGACTTCACGCTGTCCGTCCAGCCGGGGGAGACCATCGCCCTGGTCGGCGCGTCCGGAGCCGGCAAGTCCACGGTGCTCAACCTCGTCATCGGCTTCATCCGGCCCACCAGCGGCCGGCTGCTGCTGGACGGCACCGACATGAACACCCTGGACCTGCGCACCTACCGGCGCTTCGTCTCCGTGGTGCCCCAGGAGTCCATCCTGTTCGAGGGCACCATCCGCGAGAACGTCGCCTACGGCATGGACGACGTCGACGACGACGCCGTCCTGGCCGCCCTGCGCGACGCCAACGCCCTGGAGTTCGTCGAGCGGATGCCCGGCGGCCTGGACGCGGTCGTCGGCGAGAGCGGCGGACGGCTCTCGGGCGGCCAGCGGCAGCGGCTCGCCATCGCCCGCGCGCTGATCCGCAACCCCCGGGTGCTGATCCTGGACGAGGCCACCTCGGCGCTGGACACCCGCTCCGAGGCGCTGGTCCAGCAGGCGCTGGGCCGGCTGGTCGCGGGCCGCACCACCTTCGTGGTCGCGCACCGGCTGTCCACGGTGCGCAACGCCGACCGCATCGTGGTGATGCGCGACGGCGGCATCGCCGAGATCGGCACCCATGAGGAACTGCTGGAGCGGGGCGGGGCGTACGCCGGTCTCCAGCGCGGTCAGCTCACCTGATCGCGACCCGTGGGCGGGGGCGGCGGCCGGCGCGGTACGGCCGCCCGCCGCCCCCGGCCGGGGTCACGCCGACAGCTCGCGCCGGTAGCGGACGCCGGGCCGCCCACCGACCTCGGTCCCGCCGGCCTCCGCGAACCCGTTGTGCCGCAGCACCGCCCGCGACGCCCCGTTGTCCAGCGTCGTGACGGCGGTGAGCGTGTGCAGCCCGTACGCGCTCACCGCCAGCCGGCACAGCTCACCGACCGCCGCCGTGGCGACGCCCCGGCCCGCCGCGCGCTGCCCGATCCGGTAGCCGACCTCCGCCGTGCCGGCCGCCGCGTCCACCAGATTGGCGCGGCCGATCAGCTCCCCGTTCCCGTCCCTCACCACGTGGAAGTGGATGGCCCCGGTCTCCTGTTCGGCGAGCAGCGCCCGGTGCCGGTCGGCGAACTGCGCGAAGTACGCGTCGCCCCGGTCCGGGACTGACCTGGCGAACCAGGCGCGGTTCTCCCGTTCGAAGGCCAGCAGCGCGGAGGCGTGGTCCGCGTGCAGCCGTTCCAGTGTGACCATGCTCGGCAGTGTACGGAGCGGCCCTCAGCCGTCGAGCAGCGACAACTCCATCGCGGCCAGCCGCACCGGATCGCCGACCGTGTCCATCGCCGTGATCAGGCCGGCCTCGACCGTGAAGAGCGCCACCGCCACCGAGCGGCCTCCGGCCCGGGTGAGCGCCCCGAGCCGGCCGTCCACCAGCGCGAGCCGCGCGCCCCCGTACTCCTGGGCGAAGCGCGAGGCCCCCCGCGCCAGCCGCTCCGCGCCGCGCAGCACCGTGCCGTCGTCCGAGCGCAGCACCACATCGGGGTGCAGCACCGTCACCAGCGCCCGCAGGTCCCCCTCCCGGGCGGCGGCCAGGAACGCCGTCACCACCTCCCGGTGCCGGGCGTCCACCGTGCCCGCACCGGGCGCCCGCGTGCCCGGCCCCGCGCCGCGCACCCGGCGCCGCGCCCGGGACGCCAGCTGCCGCGTCGCCGCCTCGCCCCGCCCCACGATCGGGGCGATCTCCCCGTAGGGCACGGCGAACATGTCGTGCAGCACGAACGCCAGACGCTCCGCCGGGCTCAGCGTCTCCAGCACCACCACCAGCGCGGCTCCCACCGAGTCGGCCAGCAGCGCCGCCCGCTCCGGATCGGCGCCCGCCTCCCGGGGCGCGGTGAGGGCCGGTTCGCGCCCCTCGGGCAGCGGCTCCTCGCGCCGGGTCCCGCGCGAACGCAGCAGGTTCAGGCACACCCGGCCGGTGATGGTGGTCAGCCAGCCGCCCAGGTTGGCGACATCGGCGTCCCCGGCCCGCGCCGCGCGCAGCCACACCTCCTGCACGGCGTCCTCGGCCTCGGCCGCCGAGCCCAGCATCCGGCCCGCCATGGCCCGCAGCCGGGGCCGGTGTTCCTCGAACCGGGCCGCCAGGGCCTCGTGGTGATCCATCGCCCGCTCTCCTCGTACTCCTCGCGCACCGCGCTCCTGCCCCGATGACCCGCGCGGGGCAGCGGTTGTGACAGGTGCGCGGCGCCGCCGGGACACCGTCCGACGTGCGGCTTCCGGCAGCGTGCCCAACTGTTACCCGCCGGTACTGCCGAAGTTATTGACGGTTCACTGCCACAACCCTAGGTTGACCGGGCGGTTGACCGGAGAGCGTGGGCGCAGGGGGTTTCCCGGCCGCCGCCTCCGGCTGTCGTACATCGTCGTACGCGCCTGTCCTCGGGAGACACACCATGCGAAGAAGCACTTGGATTCTGTCCGGTACGGCCGTCGTCGTGCTCGCCGCATCGGCCGTGACCCGGTTCGCCGTGTACCCGGAGGCGCACCAGCTGCCCTCCGACACCGACAGCGTCTTCGCGTACACCGGGACCGCCTCGCTGCTCAACGCCGAGGCCCTGGAGGCGGGCGACGTGGCCAACGCCTTCCTCACCGACCTCCCGGTGTCCGTCGAGCGCCACGTCAAGGTCGTGGAGACCGACGGCGGCACGGCCGTGGTCACCGACGACGTGACCGTCAACGGCCCCGACGGCTCCCCGCTGTCGGCCACCGCCCACCGCTGGGCCGTGGACCGCACCGAGCTGGTGAACAGGCCGGCGCCCGAGGGCAGCGAGGCGGAGGAGCACCAGGGCCTGGTGATCTCCTGGCCGCTGGAGCCGGAGGAGAAGGACTACACCTTCTGGGACCCGACCACCGCCACCGAGGCCCCGGCGGTCTACGACCGCACCGAGGACCTGGAGGGCCGCACCGCCTACGTGTACGTGATCGACGCGGCCGGGCCGCTCGGTGACCCGGCCATCGCAGAACGGCTGCCCCAGGCCCTCCCGAAGGACCTGCTCGCCGGCATCGCCCAGACGCTGCCCGCCGACCAGCTGCCGCCGCCGGAGGCCCTGGAGGCACTGCCCGACCCCGTACCCCTGACGTACGCGGCCACCGTGCAGCGCACCGCCTGGATCGACTCCGGGACCGGCATGGTGCTCGACGGCTCGCTCCAGCAGACCATCGTGGCCCAGACCGCCGGCCCCGACGGGCAGCCGGTCACCCTCGCCCCGGTCAACGCCATGGCCATCGAGGGCACCCCGGAGGGCGTGACCGAGCGCGCCGGCGACGCCTCCGAGGCGGCACAGTTGCTGTGGCTGATAGGCGTCCTGGCTCCGCTGGGTCTGGCCGGCATCGCGGTGGTGCTGCTCGCGGTCGCCGCCACCCTGGAGGTGCGCGGCCGGCGCCGCCCGGTGACCGACTGAGCCGCCTGCGCACCGCATCACCGGCACCCGGTTCCCATACCCCCTCAATGGCGAGGGGCGCGGGGGCCGGGTGCCGGCGCGTGCGGGCGAGGGGCCGGCCGGGCCCGAGCGCACCGCCGTCAGGCCCGCCCGTGCGCCGCCCGGGAGCGGCGCGCCGCCGAATCCAGCGCCACCGCCAGCGCCAGCACCAGCCCGGTGACGATGAACCGGAAGGACGAGTCCAGGTCCAGCAGCGTCAGCCCGCTGGAGATCGACTGGATGACCAGGATCCCCAGCAGCGCCGAGAACGCGCTGCCCCGGCCGCCGAACAGCGACGTGCCGCCGATCACCGCCGCCGCGATCGCGTTCAGGTTGACGTCCCCCGCCCCGCTGGCCTGGTTCGCCGCCGCAAGACGTGACGCCGCCAGCACCCCGCCCAGCGCGGCCAGCGACGAGCAGAGCATGAACACCGAGGTGTACGTACGCCGTACGTTGATCCCGGCCCGCCGCGCCGCCTCCGCGTTCCCGCCGACCGCGAACACCGAACGCCCCCACCCGGTGCGGGTCAGCGCGTAGTTGAGCACCAGCACCAGCGCCACGAAGGCGACGAACATCCACCCCACGCCCCGGCCCTGGTTCAGGTACCAGACCGCGAAGCCGCCGCCCGCCAGCACCAGCGCGCTGCGCAGCGCCAGCACAGTGCTGGAACGGGCCGACAGACCCGCCGCCCGCCGGGTGCGGGCCAGCGCCGACCCGGTGCAGAACAGCGCCACCGCCGCCGCCACCACCAGCACGTACGACAGCCACGCCGGGACGAACGCCAGCTGCGCGAAGTGCACAAGCCCCGACTCGTAGGGCAGGTTGATCGCCCCGGTGCTGCCCAGCAGATACAGCTGGACGCCCAGGAAACTGAGCAGCCCGGCCAGCGTCGCCACGAAGCTGGGCACCCCCAGCCGGGTGACCAGCTGCGCGTACAGCCAGCCGATCACCGCGCCGGCCCCGATCGCCGCCGCCAGGGAGAGCGGCAGCGGCCAGCCGGAGTTGACGAAGGTGACGGCGGTCAGCGCGGCGGACAGGCCGCTGACCGAGCCGACCGACAGGTCGATCTGACCCACCAGCAGCACACACACCACGCCGAGCGCGATCACTCCGACCGCGACGGACTCCATCAGCAGATTCACCAGGTTGGCGCTGGAGAGGAACACCGGGTTGAGGATCTGGAACACCGTCCAGATGACGGCCAGTCCGGCGATGATCGGCAGCGCGCCCACGTCCCCGGCCCGCAGCCGCTCCCACAGCGCGCGCACCACCTCGCGCCGGCCACCGCCGTGCCGCAGCCGCTCGTCCAGCAGATCCAGCGGCGCGGCGGTCTTGATCTCACTCATCGTCCCGGCTCCCCTGACGCGTTCCCCTGTGGTCCTCCGGTACCGGCACCGCGCCGACGATCGCCGCGATGATGTCCTGCTCGGAGACGGCGGCGGTGTCGAAGACGCCGTTGTTGCGGCCCAGCCGCAGCACGGCCACCCGGTCCGCCACCGCCCGGACGTCCGCCATGTTGTGACTGATCATGATCACGCCCAGGCCCCGGTCCCGCAGCCGCCGGATCAGCGCCAGCACCTCCGCGGTCTGGGCCACCCCGAGCGCCGCGGTCGGCTCGTCCAGGATGATCACCTTGGGGTCGCCGAGCAGCGAGCGCGCGATCGCCACCGTCTGCCGCTGACCGCCCGACAGTGAGGCCACCGGCACCCGTACGGTCGGGATCTTCGCCGACAGCTGCCGCAGCAGCTCCCACGAGCGCAGCTCCATCGCCACCTCGTCCAGCCGCGAACGCCGCACCTCCTGGCCCAGGAACAGATTCCCGACCACATCGAGGTTCTCGCACAGCGCCAGGTCCTGGAACACGGTGGCGATGCCCAGCGCGTGCGCCCCGGCCGGCGAACCGATCGTCACCTCGGTGCCCTCGAAGGTGACGGTTCCGCTGTCCGCGCGGTGCACCCCCGCCAGCACCTTCACCAGGGTGGACTTGCCCGCCCCGTTGTCCCCGACGACGGCGACCACCTCACCGGCCGTCACCTCCAGGTCGACCCCGCTGAGCGCCGCCACCGCGCCGAAGTTCTTGCTGATGCCGCGCAGCGACAGCACCACCGACATGGCACGCCCCCCTCAGCCCGCGTCCGTGACGCCGGCCGCCTCGCACGCCGCCGCGTACTGCCCGGTGCACACCTCGGCGGCGGTCAGCTGATCCGAACCGGCCAGCACCTCGGCGAGGTTGTCCACCGTCACCACGGTGGGCTCGAACAACTGGGCCGGGGTGTCGAAGAGCGTGGTCTCCCCGGCCGGCTCCTCGCCCTGGATGAACTGGTACGTCACCTCGGCCGCCGCCTCCGCCACGATCTTGATGGGCTTGGAGATGGTGTTGTACTGGTCGCCCGCCACGATCCGCTGCGCCGCCGCGACCTCGAAGTCATTGCCGGTGACGGGCGGGACCGGCACCCCGGCCGCCTTGAACGCGGCGATCGCCCCGCCGCCCGTACCGTCGTTGGCGGCCACCACCCCGGCGATCCCGTCGCCGAACCGGGTGATCTGGCCGCCCACCCACTCCTGCGCCTTGGCCGGCTGCCAGTCCGGGGTGTCGTACTCGGCCAGCAGCTCGAAGCCGCTGTCGTCGATCGCGTTGTGGATGCCCTGCTTGATGAGCCCGGCGGCGGCGTCGGTGGGGGAGCCGTTGACCTGGAGCAGCCCGCCCCGCGCGCCGGAGGCCCGCAGCTCCTCGACGAGGGAGAGCCCGATGGACTCGCCGATCCTCTCGTTGTCGAAGGAGATGTAGTAGTCGGGCGCGGTGCCCAGGACCGGCCGGTCGTAGGCGATCACCGGAACGCCCTGCGCGCGGGCGGTACCGACGATGCCGGCCGCCGCGTTGGAGTCGACCGGGTCGATGACGATGGCGCTCACCCCCTGGGCGAGCGCGGAGTTGGCCTGCTGCTGCTGGCGGGAGGCGTCGGCGTTGGCGTTCTGGTAGATGACCTCGCAGTCGCCGCACAGCTCCTTGATCCTGGCCTCGAACAGCGGGCTGTCGTACAGCTCGTAGCGGGGCGAGGCGATGTCCGGCATGAGGAAGGCGATCTTGTCGCCCCCGCCGCCCTTCCCGTCGGCCGCCTCGTTGGCGGCGCAGCCGGTGGCGGCGAGGGTCAGGGCTATCAGAGCGGCGGTGAGGAGCGTCAGCGGTCGGCGTCTGGGCACGGCGGTGTGTCCTTTCACGACGGGACGGTGCGGTTGAGGCAGAGCAGGGCCGCGGGCCCGGCGGGGTCGGCGGGCAGGGCGATCTCGGTGAACGCCACGTTCTCCACCCGGGGGAAGATCCGCCGGTAGTGGGAGAGCGGCAGTCCGAGCAGCTCGCACAGGGCGAGCCGCAGGATGGTGCTGTGCGCGACGACGAGCACGGTGCGGCCGGGGTGCCGCGCGTGCACGGACCGCAGGGCGCCGGCTGCCCGCGCGGCGGCCTCGGCGGGCGGTTCGGCTCCCGGGAACGGATGCGCCACCGGGTCGGCCACGAACCGCGCCACCAGCTCCGGATCCGCCTCCTGCCGGGTCCGCCCCTCCAGCGTGCCGAAATCCGCCTCCCGCAGGCCGGGTTCGCGCTCCACGGAGGCACCCACCGCCTCGGCGGCCGGCGTCGCGGTCCGCACCGCCCGCCCCAGCGGCGAACTGACCACCACCTCGACCCCCTCACCGACGGCGGCCACGGCCAGCGCCGCGGTCTGCCGCTCCCCGGCCTCGGTCAGCGCGGGATCGGTACGCGCCCCCGCGTACCGGTTCTCCCGGTGCCACACGGTCTGCGCGTGCCGCACGAGCAGCAGCCGCCCCCGGGGCGGTGCGCCGGCCATCACCGCCACCCCCCGCGCCCGGCATGGTGCTCCCCGGGATGGGGCGGGCGTGGGCCCGGCGCGCGAGATGTCCCCGGCGCGGCGGTGGACGGCGCGGACGGACTCGCTCCGCGCCCCGGGCGGGGGGCCTCGCGGACAACAGATCCGGTCGGCCGCCACCCCCCGGCCGGCTCCGCGGACCGGCCCGCCGCCCTCATGAGCCACCACCGTTCGCCCGGTGCAGCAGGGGCTTGCCGCGGCGCCAGCGGTCGGCCTCCGCCGCCACCATCCGGGCCGCCCGCCGCGCGACCGCCCGGCTCGCGCCCGCCAGATGCGGGGTCAGGACCAGGTTCGGCGCCCCGCGCAGCGGATGGTCCGCCGGCAGCGGCTCCTCGTCGTAGACATCCAGCGCCGCCGCGAACAGCCGCCCCTCCCGCAGCGCGCCGGCCAGCGCCGCGTAGTCCAGCAGCCCGCCCCTGGCACAGTTCACCAGCACCGCGCCGGGCGGCAGCGCCGCCAGCTCCGCGGCGCCGATCATGCCCGCCGTCTCCGGCGTCAGCCGCGCGTGCAGCGACAGCACCCCGCTGGAGGCCAGCAACTCCGGCAGCTCCACCAGCCGCACCCCCGCCGGCAGCGCCGCCGGATCCGCGTACGGGTCGGCCACCAGCACCCGCGCCCCCAGCGCGGTCAGCGCCGCCGCCACCCGCCCGCCGACCGCCCCGGCCCCCACCAGGCCCACCGTGGTGCCCTCGATCTCCAGCCCCGTGGCCTCGTACGCGAACTGCGCGCTGTCCCAGCGCCCGGCCAGCACCCCGGCGTGCGCCTGCGGAATCCGCCGCATCGCCGCCAGCATCAGCCCGACGGTGTGCTCGGCCGTCGAGGCCGCGTTACGGCCCGGCGCGAACGTCACCGCCACCCCGTGCTCGGCCGCCGCCGCCAGGTTCGCGTTGACCGGGCCGCCCCGCGACACCGCGAACAGCTCCAGATCCGGGCAGGCCCGGAGCACCCGCCGGGTCAGCGGAGCCATCTGCGTCAGGCACACCCGGACCCCCGCCAGTGCCTCGATCAGCGCGTCCTCGCTGCCCGAGGCCTCCACCACCTCCCCGACCGGCCCGAACGGCACGTGCGGCCACGGCAGTTCCAGCTCCCGCACCTGCCACGCGCCCGGGCCGCCGCCCGTCGCGTGCAGCGCCTCGGTCAGCAGCCGGTTCAGCACGAATCCGTCACCGGCGGCCAGCACCGGGATCGGTTCCTCCACGCTCCTCGTCCCTTCCCTCATCAGCGGTCGGTCCAGCCCGCCAGCCAGCCGCGTTCGGTGAGCGCGGCGACCAGCACCTCGTAGCCGGGGGTCAGCCGGGCGTTGCGGTCCGGGTCCGGCTCCAGCGTGCGCAGCACCCGTACCAGCCGCCGCGCCGCCGCCGGGATGTCGCCGGTCACCGCACCCGCGGCCAGCACCGCCATGCCCAGCGCCGGTTCGGGGTTCGCCGGCAGCCGCACCCGCATCCCGAGCATGTCGCAGCGCAACTGGTTCCACCACGGGTTGCGCGCCGCCCCGCCGGTGAACGTCACCGGACCGCCCACATCGGCCCCCGACGCCGCCAGCACCCCGAACGCCAGCCGCTCGATGTGCGCCACCCCCAGGCACACCGCGGCGAAGTCCCGCGCCCGGTCCCCGGTCGAGACGTCCAGCGGCCCGTCCCCGAGGAACCCGCGCGCCCCGGAGGCCACGAACGGGAACCGCTCACCGTGCCCCACCAGCGGGTAACACACCGGCACCCCGGCCACGTTCACCTTCGCCGCCGCCCGGGTCAGCGCCGCCAGGTCGGCGCCCGGGAACAGCTCCCGGACCGCACCCGCCCCCGTACTGGAGGCCCCGCCCGGCAGCCACAGCTCCCCGTACGGCGCGCGGTGCGAGTACACCGCCCCGGTCGGATCGCGCGGCAGCACCGTGCTGACCCCCTTGAGCGTCAGCGTCGTGCCCAGCACCGCGTTCCACTCACCGGCCTCCAGCGCCCCGGCACCCAGCTGCGCCGCGCACCCGTCGGTCATCCCGGCGATCACCGGCGTGCCGTACGGCAGCCCGGTACGCGCCGCCGCCGCCCGGCACACCTCACCCAGCACGGCCCCCGGCCGCACCACCTCCGGCAGCAGCCCCGGATCGATCCGCAGCCGCGCCAGCACCTCCGCCGGCCAGCGCTCACCGAGCAGGTCGTAGCCGCTCTTGAGCGCGTGACTGGAGTCGGCGGCCACCGGATGCCCCACCAGCGCCGCCGCCACCACGTCCGGCTGGTGCGCCAGCCGCACCCCGCTGTCCGCCAGCAGTCCGGCGTCCCGCCACCACAGCAGCTTCGGCAGCGCCCACGCGGGCTGCATCCGGTACCCCAGGTGCTGCCACAGGCCCGCCCCGGCCTCCTGCGCCTCGGCGGCCAGCGCGCCCGCCCGGCTGTCGTCGTACATCAGCCCCGGGGTACGGGGCACCCCGGCCGGCCCGGTCAGCAGTACCGTCCCGGAGGTTGCGCACACGGCCAGCGCGCCCACCGGGCGCCCGCCGAGCGACTCCGACAGCTCGGCGAGGGCCTCGGCCGTCCGCTCCCACCAGGACGCCGGGTCCTGTTCGTGCCGCGCCCCGTCCCGCCGGCCGCGCAGCGGCCGGGCGGCGGCGGCCACCGTACGGCCCTCGTCGTCGACGGCCAGCGCGCGCACGCTCTGGGTGCCCAGGTCGACCCCGATCCACACCGGCTCAGCCATCGGCCCGCCATCCGCCCCAGCGCGTCGCGGCCAACTCCCGGGTGGCCAGGAACTCCTGGTGCTCGTCGTCGTGGAACTCCCGCAGTCGCGGCGAGGGTTCGTAGCGGTGGCCGGTGTGCACGAGGGCACCGGCGGCCGTGGTCAGATCCGGGTAGCGGCCGAGCGCGGTCAGCGCGGACAGCAGCGCGCCCTTGGCACCGACCTGGCTGTCCCGGGAGGAGACGGCCGGCAGCCCGGTGATGTCCGCGATCAGCCGGCACCACAGCTCGCTGGCCGCGCCGCCGCCGCACAGCGCCAGCTCGGTGGGCCGGGTCGGGGCGGCGTCCAGACAGTCCCGGATGACATGCGCGAGGCCCTCCAGGACGGCCCGCGCCAGGTGCGCGCGACCGTGGCTGAACAGTGCCCCGGTCAGCAGCCCGCTGGCCGCCGGATCGAGGAAGGGGGCGCGCTCACCGGCGGGCGAGAGGTACGGCAGGACGCGCAGCCCCTCGGCCCCCGGCGGCACGCGGGCGGCCAGTTCGGACAGCTCACGGTGGTCGCGCAGCCCGAGCAACTCCACCGTCCAGTCCAGGACGCCGGTGCCGGCCAGGGTCGGGAAGGCCCGCATGAGCAGCTCCGGAACGCCGAAGTCCAGGGTCAGACCGGCGGGTTCGCCCTCCTCCGGCGCCGCCCGGCGGATGAGCACCTCGGTGCACAAGGTGGTGCCCAGCACACACGTGGCCTGCCCGGCGGTGGTGGTGCCGGTGCCCAGAGCGGTGGCGACCACGTCGTACGGGGCGAGCACCACCGGCGTACCGGAGGGCAGCCCCAGCTCGCCGGCCGCCCCGGTGATCAGCTCCGCGACCAGTTCCTCGTCGCTCAGCAGCGGCGGCAGCAGCGCACGGTGCGCGGAGAGTCCGTACCACTCGATCAGCTTGTCGGAGTAGTCGCGGGTGCGGATGTCGAGCCAGGGCGCGGACGCCTCGGACGGGTGCAGCCCCAGTACGCCCGTCAGCCGCAGGAACAGCCAGCTTCCGCAGGTCAGTACGGCGTGCGCCGCGCGCAGGGACTCCGGCTCCCGCTCGGCGAGCACCCGCAGAATGGCGTTCGGCAGGCCGGCGTTGCTGAGCGAGGCGTTGTCACGGTACGCCCGCTCCAGCACGCCCTCGGTGCGCCAGCGGCGGACGACGGCGGCGGCGCGGGCGTCGTTCCACAGCACCGCGGGCCGTACCGGGCGGTGCTCGTGGTCCACCAGCCAGGCGCCGTCGCCCTGGGCGGTGAGGGCCAGCAGCCCGACGGGGCGCGCCACCTCGGTGACGGCCTCCCGGATCGCGCCGGCCACCGCGCTCCAGACCTCGTTCATGTCCTGCTCGGCCGCGCCCGGGTGCGGGTGGTGGACGCGGGTCTCGCGCCGGCTGACCGTCAGTTCCCGTCCGGCGGCGTCGAAGACCACCGCCTTGATCACGGTGGTGCCGGCGTCGACGCACACCGCGACTTCCTCGTTCCGCACCGCCATCCCGCCGCACCTCATTCCGGCCGACCCCGATGTGACGCGTATTACACGCACGCTCCCGGAATTTCGCAACTTTTCACATTGATCTTGAGGGCGCGTGTCGTGCGGAACCGGAAAAGGGGCAGTTCGGGGCCGCCGTTCCGCTGCCGCTGGGGGCCGACCAACCGGGTGAACTTCACATGACGTAGCAGAACTGAGGGACTGTCAGTTCGCCGGTTCAGCAGTCCTCCACCACATCGACGCGGGCGCCCCTGGCCCGCAGTTCGCGCACCGTACGCGGCGCGGTGCCGCCGTCCACCACCACCCGGTCCACCTCCGCCAGCGCCGCCAGCCGGTGCGGCGCGCGGCGGTCGAACTTGGAGTGGTCGATCAGCGCGACGGTCCGGGAGGCCGAGGCCACCAGCGCCCGCCGGGTGATGGCGGTGCGCAGCGACTGGAGGTAGCACACCCCGTCCGCCACCGCCGTGGTGGACACGAAGAGCAGATCGGGCCGGATGCCGGCCGCCGCGTCCGCCGTGTCCTGGCCCAGGAAGGAGTCGTACGCGGCGTCGTACCGGCCGCCAAGACCCACCAGTTCGATGCCCGGCTGGGCGGCCAGCGCCCGGATCACCGGCAGGAAGTGCGTCACCACGGTGAGCGGCGCGCGCTCCGGCAGCAGCCGGGCCAGTACCAGGGACGTCGTGCTGTCGTCCAGCGCCACCACCTGCCCGGACTCGACCTCGGTGGCCAGCGCCTCGCGGGCGATCGCCAGCTTCGCGTCCACCTGGGCCTGCATCCGGTGTTCGAGGTCACCGTGGAAGGTGGTGGTCGGGGCGCTGGTCGCGCCGCCGCGCACCTTGTGCAGGAATCCGCGCCGGGCCAGCTCGTCGAGGTCACGGTGCACCGTCATGATGCTGACCCCGTACTCCCGGGCCAGCGCGTCCACCCGCACGAATCCCGCTTCGGCCACCTGCCGGCGCATGGCCACCCGCCGCAGTTCCGGATTCCGCCGTGCCCCGTCCGCCGTCATGGGATCACCCGCCATCCGCCCAGCATCGCACGGGGGTTGACGGGTGTTCGGTGAACGGAATCGGACCGATGTGCGTGGGAGCGCTTCCACGAAGGGCGTGTTCATGTCACGATCCGCACGACGTGCCGCTCCGCGAACCGAAGCCGGCCCAACAGCCTCCACCGCCGCGCGAGCCGGCCCCGTACCCCCACTCCTCGCGCCGAAGGGACCTTGATGACCACCACCTCGCCCCGCACGGCGGGACGGCGGCGACGGCCGCCCCGTACCGTACTCGCCACCCTGCTCGGCGCCCTCGCGCCGCTGCTCGCGGCGATGTTCCTCACCGCACCGCCCGCCTCCGCCGCCACCCTCACCGAGGTGACCGGCTTCGGCGCCAACCCCAGCGGCCTGCGGATGCACCTGTACGTACCCGACACCGTCCAGCAGCGCCCCGCCATCCTGGTGGCCGTGCACTACTGCACCGGCAGCGGCCCCGCCTTCCACTCCGGCACCGAGTTCGCCTCGCTCGCCGACCGCCACGGCTTCATCGTCATCTACCCGTCCGCCACCCGCAGCGGCCAGTGCTTCGACGTCTCCTCACCCCAGGCGCTGCGCCGCGACGGCGGCAGTGACCCGGTCGGCATCCGCTCGATGGTCGACCACGTGCAGCGCACCCACGGCGGCGACCCGGAACGCGTCTACGTCACCGGGGCCTCCTCCGGCGCCATGATGACCAACGTGCTGCTGGGCGTCTACCCCGACGTCTTCAAGGCCGGCGCCGCGTTCGCCGGGGTCCCGTTCGGCTGCTTCGCCACCACCGACGGCTCCGGCTGGAACAGCGCCTGCGCACAGGGGCAGATCAGCCGTACCCCGCAGGAGTGGGGCGACCTCGTACGTGCCGCCCACCCCGGCTACACCGGGCCGCGACCGCGCATGCAGATATGGCACGGCACCACGGACGACGTGCTGCGCTACCCGAACTTCGGGGAGCAGATCAAGCAGTGGACACAGGTGCTGGGAGTGAGCCAGACACCCGCGTACAGCGATCAGCCGCAGGCCGGCTGGAACCGCACGCGCTACGGCGGCACCGGCGACCAGGCCCCGGTGGAGGCCATCAGCCTCCAGGGCACCGGACACAACGTGCCCGGCGGCGGCATGGCGGCCCGGGCGATCGCGTTCTTCGGCCTCGACCAGGGCGGCGGCGACCCCGGCCCGGGCCCCGGGCCCGGCCCCCAGCCGGGCGCCTGCCGGGTGCGGATCGCGACCAACGCCTGGAACACCGGGCTGACCGCCGAGCTGACTGTCACCAACACCGGCACCACGACGGTGAGCGGCTGGTCGCTGGCCTTCGCGCTGCCCCCCGGCCAGGCCATCACCGCGGGCTGGAACGCCACGTACACCACTTCCGGCGGCACCGTGACGGCCACCCCGGTGGCCCACAACAGCACCATCGCCCCGGGCGCGAGCGTCAGCTTCGGCTACCAGGCCACACACACGGGCAATGCGGCGGGCCCGGCCGTCTTCACCCTCAACGGCGCCGGGTGCACGACGTCCTGACCGGCCACCGCGCGGCGGCGGACCGGCGCCACAGGCCGGCGGTCCGGGCCGCGCGGTGCGGCGCCGGGGGCGTGGCGTGCGGTCCCGGGCCGACCGCGGTGTTCGGGGCGACAGCCGGTCCGCTTGAATGATGACCATGAACGCCTTTTCCCCGCCACGAGCCCAGCACGGCACCCTCGGTTCGGGGGTCATCCTCCTCTTCTTCGGAACCGTGTGGTGGCTCGTGGGGGCCATCGCCCTGGGGGAGGCCGTCGTCCTCGTCGCGGGACTGGCCGCGGTCGTGGCTCTGTCCGTGCTCGCCGTGCGCCGCCTGGACAACATCGGCGGCCGGGAGGCGTACGAGCGGGCCGCACCGGCCTACCGGACGGCCAACGCAGCCCAGGCGGCCGGGATCGCGGCCGTCGTGGCCGTCTGTGTGGCCACCGGCGGGCAGCAGTGGATTCCGGCCCTCGTCACAGTCGTGGTCGGGGCCCACTTCTTCCCGCTGGTCCGTCCCTTCGGCCGTCCCGAGTACCGCTGGACCGGAGCCCTGCTCATCGCCCTGGGCCTCGCCGGCTGCGTCACCGCCCTCGCCGGGGCCGAGGTGACGACGGTCCTGACCCTGTCCGGCCTGGGATCGGCCACGATCCTGTGGGGCACGACAGCCTGGCACGTGGTGGGCGGGGCGCCCGACGCCTCCGCCGCACCGCACGAGCGGGAAACGGCGGACTGACCGGCTCCACCTCGGAAGAACGAACGCGCGGCAGCACGGGACCGCCCGGCACCTCTCTGCTGTTCAACAACCGGGGCGATGGCTGTGACGGCAGCGCCCGGGAGAACGACATCAACGGTCAGTGACGCCCCCCCGGATCTGCCGCCGGGAACCACCCACCCCGGGCCGCGCCCGCCCGCAGAACACCGTCCGGGGCGGGATCCACCGGTTCCACGCGGTCGGCCCGGCCCGAGGAGCTTCCGCCAGGGCGGCCGACCACCGCCGACAGCGGCCCGATCGCCCGGCCCCGGCACCGCTAGGAGCCGGCGGCCTCCGCCAGGACGCGGGCGAGTTCGCGGGGGCGGGTGGCCATCGGCCAGTGACCCGAGTCGAGGTCCACGTACGCGAGCTGAGTGGCGCGGGCGAGCTCAGGACTCTCACCGGCGGCGATCCAATCCTTGGCCTCGGCAGGAGTGAACTCCGGGCAGACCACCACAACAGGCACGTCGAAGCGCCGCTCGTCGGCCAGGCGCACGACCCCCCTGGCGACCCCCTCGGGGACGGGAACCGTGGCGGACGCGAAACGGTCCCGGGCCTCCTGGTCCAGGTCGGCGGCATCCGCACCCTCGAAAGGCCCCCAGCCGGGGAAGGGCATGGCGCCGTCCTCGATGGTGAAGTGATCGGCGTAGGCCCGTCCGTCGGCGGCGGGGAAACCGCCGATCAGGACGACCTTGGCCACCTTCCCGGGACGCGCGTCGGCGGCCAGCCAGGCCAGGCTGGCGGGAGCACTCGGCCGGGCTACGTCTGAGGCCCCGACACGCGCGAGGACGGGCGCCCGTCCCGACATCCGCGGCTCGACGGAGCGGCTGCCCGCCCGGCGGCCGGCGGGGGAGAGCAGAGTCCCCGCCGGCCGCGAGGGTCACCCGGTGGTGCAGGCGGCGCCACTGAGTGTGAAACCGGTGGGGGCGGCGTTGGCGCTCCCCTTGCCGGCGAGGAAACCGACCGTGACGGCCCCGCCCGCCGGGATGCCGGCGTTGTACGCGGCCGGTGCCACACTCACCCCGCCACCGCTCTGGGTGGCGGTACCGCCCCACATGCTGGAGACGGTCTGACCGCTGGGAAAGACGAACGCCAGGGTCCAGCCGTTGAGGGGGGCCGTGCCGGTGTTGCGGATGACGATCTCGCCCTGGAACCCGCCGCTCCACTCGCCGACGACGCGGTAGGCGACCGCGCATCCGGCGTTCGGCTGGGGCTCCTCGCCGCCGCCCTCGCCGTCGAAGATGGTGGCTTCCTGGGCGGTCTCGCCGATGCCGTTGGGCCCGTGGAAGATGCGCTCGCCCCAGGAGCTGAGCCGGCTGGGGTCGAAGTCGATCGCGAGGTCGAGGATGGGGTCGGTGTTGCCGGACCAGGACCAGGCGAGATACCCGAGCCGGTACTGCTCGGCGGCGGCGAGCATGGCGTCCTCGTCCGGATCGCCCCACTCGTCCGGCGGCCCGCCGAACTCACCGATCACCAGAGGCAGCCCGGCCTGGACGAACGACCCCAGGTAGTCGGTGATCTTCTGCGCCGTGTCGTAGACGCTGTACATGTGGATCGAGAAGATCAGATTGCCGGTGGTGTCGGCCTCGTAGACGGACTGGGCGGTGGCGCGCATCACGCCCTGCCAGTCCTGGCCCCAGTTGGGCGCGTCCACCATGATCGTGTGCTCGAAGCCGGCGTTCCGCAGCTTCTCGACGGCGGCGATGGTGGGCGCGGTCCAGCCCTCGGGGTTGGTGTTGCCCCACGGCTCGTTGCCGATGTTGATGATGACGTAGTCCTCCTCACCGGTGAGGACGCTCTGGAGCCCGATCCAGTAGTCGGCGGCGCCGTCCAGGGTGTCGGCCGCGGCCTCCTCCCCGTATCCGGTGGTGTCGTGGACCTCCAGCACACAGATGAGCCGGTTGGCCTTGCACTGGGCGACGACGGAGGCCACATCGGCGGCGCTGTTCTCGGACCACCGGTAGCCGTTGGACAGCACGACCCGTACGGTGTTGGACCCCAGCGCCTTCACATCGGCCAGCGACTGGGTCTCGCCGGGGTACCAGGTGTGGGCGTGGTTCACGCCACGCATGATGAAGTCGTTGCCGTTGCCTTCGACCAGCCGGCCGTCGCTGATGTGCAGTCCGGTGGCGAGGGCCGGCTCCTCCTGCGCCTGCGCGGTGGCCGCCCCGGGGCCGCCGAGCACGAGGACCCCGATCATCCCGGCCAGGGCGGCCAGCAGCGCGGTCAGTGGGCGTTTGCGTCTGGTGCTTCTTGCTGTTCTCACTGCGACTCCAGAGAGTGAGCACGACGGGAACATTGGGAGCGCTCCCATGAACCCATCGCACCCGTAAGCCGTCAAGACATCGCGCAGACCCCCACCGAATCCCACCAAAGTCACCACCCGGCCACGGGCTGTGAGTGTGTGCGGAGCACCCGGCGGAGCTTGGTATCGTTGTCGTCGTCACAGCGACACACCCCGTCCGGGTGGCGGAATGGCAGACGCGCTAGCTTGAGGTGCTAGTGCCCTCTTATGGGCGTGGGGGTTCAAGTCCCCCCTCGGACACCAGCAGGAACCCCAGTTCACCTGGGGTTTTTGTGTTGTCAGGACCTAGTCGTGACCACCGCAGTGACCAGCCCGTGAACGAGCTTGGTCGTCGGACGACCTCGCCCAGTCCGTTCCGGCCGGCGCTGAATGCGGCCGGCTTCCGGGCACCCTCGTCCCGCGGCTTTCTCTGCCGAAGCATCGGACCGCCCATTTCCTGAGGGCTCCGTGCCCCGACGCTTACAGGGCCGAGACTTTCTCACCTGCACCGGACAGGCGATTTCGGCAGTCGAGCACGTACGGCGCGTGTTCAAGAAGCGACTCGTAGTCGAATTCAGCATGGTCCGTGAGCAGTACCACGACGTCGGACGTTGCGATCTCCTCCGCAGTCGCGTCCACTCGAACCAAGCGTGCATCGGTGGGAGTGTCCGCCACCACGAGTGGGTCGGCACCGCGTACCTCCGCGCCGAGGTCGAGAAGCAGCTCGGCGATCCGAGCGGCCGGGGCTTCTCGCGCATCTCCGGTGTTCGCCTTATATGCCAGGCCAAGCAGGAGTACCCGGGAGCCGTTGACCGGTCGGCGCCGGTGGTTCAACCCTTCCGTGAGACGCCGCACCACGTAGTCCGGCATGTGGCTGTTCACGTCGTTGGCCAGCTCGACAAAACGGAACGACCGACCGAGCGCACGTTCCACACGCCAGGAGAGGAACGACGGGTCAATCGGCAAGCAGTGTCCACCGACCCCCGGACCCGGGTCGAACCGCATGAACCCGAACGGCTTCGTGGCCGCCGCGTCAATCGCCCCCCAGATGTCGATCCCCAGGTCGTGAGCGAACACTGCCAGCTCGTTGACCAGTGCGATATTGACGTGCCGGAAGGTGTTCTCCAGCAGCTTGGTCAGCTCGGCCTCCTTGCAGGAGAAGGTGGGCACGGTTCGCCCCACCAGTTGCCGGTAGAAGCTGTTCACCGCATGCAGCGAGTCCCGGTCGATCCCGGAGACGATTTTCGGGGTGTTCTCCAGACACCAGACCGGGTTGCCCGGGTCGATCCGCTCGGGGCTGTATCCCAGGTGAAAATCGCGACCGGCGATCAGCCCGGAGCCCTTCTCCAACAGTGGCGCAAGCAGTTCCTCGGTGGTGCCTGGGTAGGTCGTGGACTCCAGTACCACCATGGTCCCCGGCCTCAGATGTGCGGCTAGCGCTTCGCCGGCCGCCTCGATGTAGGAGAGGTCGGGCACCCCTTCGTGCAATGGTGTCGGGACGGTGATCACCCCTACGTCGTAGCCTGCCAGGTCGGCCCGATCGACGGACGGCTGATAGTTCCCGCTCCCGAGGACCAGACGCAGCCGGTCGGTCGTGATGTCTTCGATGTACGACTCGCCGCGGGTCAGTTTGTCGACCCGGTGTGGGTCGATGTCGTACCCGACGACCTGATGGCCGACCTCGGCCGCTCGCACGGCCAGCGGGAGTCCCACGTAGCCCTGGCCGACCACAACAACATGCATGGCAGCTCCTACTACAATTTCAGTGCTTGAATGGACCGTCGTCTTTGGCCTAGCAAGGAGAAACGCTGTGCCGCTGGTATCTGTTGTGATGCCTGTGTATAACTCGGCCGTCACTCTCGGATCCTCAATCCGGTCGGTACTCACACAGAGCCATGAAGACCTGGAGATTCTGGTCACCGACGATGCGTCTTCCGATGGCTCTATGGACATGCTGATGGAGTTTGCTGGGCAGGACTCGCGGGTTTTGCCGGAGGCAGCACCTGAACGGGGCGGTGCTGGTCGGGCCCGCAATCTTGCTATTGAGCGTGCCCGCGGGGATTACATCGCTTTTCTTGACAGTGACGACATGTGGCTCCGGGACAAGCTGGAGCGGCAGCTCGACTTCGCCGCGACAGCTGATACACCTTTGACATTCACTTCCTACTTCAAAGTGGATGCTGAATATGATGGCGAAAGCACGGACTTCATCCCTAACGGGCGTGTGGTCGAGGCCCGAGAACACGTCGACTACCGGGCGATGCTGGTCCAGGACCACATCGGCGCGCTGACTGCCATGTACGACCGCAGCGTGCTCGGCACGAGGCTGATGCCGGAGATGCCCAAGCGCCAGGACTATGCGCTGTGGTTGTCGATCATGCGTGACGGGATCGAGGCCCGAGCTTTGTCCGAGCCGCTGGCCCTGTATAGGGCTGGCCGGGCCGGGTCTCTGTCCTCGAACAAACTGTCTCTGGTCCGGTACAACTGGTCGCTCTACCGCGAGCACGAACGGCTGTCGGTGCCTCAGTCAACTCGGGCGCTGGCTGGGGCGGCTTGGCACTCGGTGCGCAAATCGCGAATCTGAGAGCGTCAGCGGAGCCCGGCAACCGTTCGTGCTCACTGGCCTACGCGGCGAAGGGTCCGTCCACTCCTGCATCGCGCAGGAACAGTTGGAGCAACAGGCGGCGTTCCTTCGGCACGATGTCACGCTGGCCGGTGCCCAGCGGTTGGCGTCCGTGGACCCAGCGGTGCTGGTTCACGATGAGGAAGTCACCGCGCTGGAGAGTGAAGGACACCTGGCCGGCGACCAGCTGGTCTGCGAGTTCCTCAGCGGCCCGGGTGTGTGCCTCATCGAGTCCGGACTCGGCGAGCATCTTGGCGGTGAACCGGACGAATCCCAGATCCGCGGGTTCGCCGTCCAGGATGGGGAAGGGGTTGTACTCCTCGCCGACGTCGGACAGATCGAAGAAGGATCCGTAGCGGTAGGCCGCGTCGGCCAGGAGGCTTCGACTTGAGGGCGTCAGTCGTAATACGGCGGCGCGGGCATCGGAGAGGATGCTCGCGCCGGCACCGAGTGCGTCCGGCCTGACGCACAGCAGGGTCGTGTAGTCGGGGGGCTGGGTCGCGTTGACCAAGTCCATGTGAAACGCGTTGTACCCCGTGCCAGTTGACAGGCCGGGGTTGGCGTCGGGATTGGTCCCGATCTCCTTCCACAGCGGCCACCTGTGGAAGGGCTGGAACGGAGTCGCGACTTCGGCGAGAATCGCCGTGGCCAGGCGCCGGAACGCGTCGTCCGTTCCGAGTCTCTGAGCGATGTTCCGCAGGCGCACCACGGTGTAGCCCCGGTTTGCGCTGCTCAACGCGCCGATAAGTGACTCCCGGAACGCAGCGAACAGCGGGGCCGAATGCAGCTGGGTGCGGTACTGCTCGATCGTGGACTCTGCGAGGAAGGCGCCATCCACGGTCCAGGGGGGAAGGGCCTTGCCGATATCGATCAGGACTTCTTCCAGTTCTGCCGATAGGTCGATGAAGCCGTCCCAGTCGCCCGCGATTTCGGGCATCGCATCGATCCTTTCTGAGGATTCACTCCGCCCCGTTGGGCGGAGTAGCCATGTCGGTTCGTGGCACTGTTTCTCGAAGTGTGTGAAGCCGGGGTTCCCGGCGTGCCCGGAGCCGGATTTGAACCGGCACGCAGCGCGTTTCGAGCGCGCCCGTTCATCCGTTGGCGTATCCGGGCCTGGTGCTCCTGTGAGGGGCCCCCTCCCGCGCCTCGGCCAGCCGTCGAGGTGCGGGAGATCGGGCCCCACCGCCGCGCACGGGGTGGAAGGGGGGCGCGGCGGCGGGACGTTCAGGGGGTGGCCGGGGTCAGTGGCCGGGCCACCAGGTTCGCGCGAGTCCGGCGACCAGCGCGCCCAGGCCCAGCAGGGCGATGGCGTACGCGCGGCCAAGCGGGTCCGGTGGGGACGCGGTGGGCGAGGCGGGTAGGTGGGGCGATGTCCCGGTACCGTGCCGCGTCGGACCGCACGGCCCCGCCACCTCGCCGCGTACGAAGTCGGCCAGGCGCCGCAAGCAGTCCGCGCATGCCTGGACGGCCTTCGCCCGGCCATGGGCGACGACCGATCCGGCCCACACCACCGGCACGTTCTCACGCTGGCACATCGAGCAGGTCCCTTCGCGTGTCACCCAGGCGGCGAACCTGTCGACGTGCAGCCAGGCCAGCGGGGTCGGAGCGGTCATGACGGTCTGCCTTCGGGAGTATCGGGCGGCGGAAGTTCGGCGACGGCCTGCGATATCTCCCCGCGCCGAACCGTCCGCGTCACCCGCAGCAGTCGGCCGTTGGCGAGCGTGACGCTCCCGCCATGAATGAAATGAATCCGCCGGCCGCCGAACAGTTCCGTTACCGACTGCACCCGCTCGGCCTGGCCACCGATCTCGATCCGATCCCACGGCCGCACGCCGCTGACGCCCACATCGAGCGTGATCTCCTCCAGCGGGGCCTGATCCACCAGGGCCGGGGCCTCATGCGCATGCCCGGGCATCACGTACCTCCTCCGTCGCCACCATCAGCTGAACGACCTCACCCGGCGCCGGCCGCGCGGCCGCCCGCAGCGGCCTCACCCGACACGACTGTGCACCCACGACCCGCACCCCGAAGGCCAGGCTCGACCAGGAGCGCCGTCTGCCGTATGAGGCCAACCTGCTGCCGCGCGAACGCTCGCAGAGCCGCGTCCTCCGCCGCGGTCCAGTGATCCGGCACCGTCCACCACTCCGTGCCATCCGGCAGGACCACCCGCCGCACCCTCGACCCGGCGAGGAACTCCTCCTCCCCGCGCCGCATGTCACCCAGCAGACCCAGGACCCTTCGCACATCCCACCGACGGCTCACCGTGCGCCCGCCCCCGTGTCGCAGCGGAACCACACACACTTCTTGAAGAGGCCGTCCACGCGATGACTACCGACCGACGCGGCCATGCTCTGCAACATCCACAGCCCGCGCCCCGACTCGGCATCCCAATCCGGCGCACCACAGACCTCAGGCAGAACCAGAGAACGGTCGGAGACCGACACCACCAGCGCATCCCCGAGCTTGTAAATCATCAGAGAACAACGTTGGTCATCCACGTGCTTGATCACGTTCGACAGCAACTCAGTCACCCCCAACCGCACCACGTTCACTACCGAAGGAGACGCCCTCCACTCCCGAGCCACGCCGGCCGCCTCCCGCCGCCACAGCTCAAGATCCGCGGCCCGCGCCGTTAACGGGTACTCGCGCACTCGTGGGCGGTACGTGGCTACAGAACTGCTCATGTGCTTCCTCCTGGTCCGACTGGTGCAGACGAGAATTCGGCGCACGGTCAACACCGCTGGACCCAGGTGAGCCGTCAAGCGAGCGCCGTCATAAGCGTCTAAGGAGACCGACGTCCATGGCCATGCCCCGGCACATGCCACATGGTGAGGCCCGGTGATTCCAGAATGTCGCTGGGACGCCACTTGCATGCCACTTCCGGGTAGGAGCTGTGTCGAGCCAGGCAGGCAGGTGAAACTGACTGTGCAGGGCGAAAGCCTTCGAGAACACCCGCACTGGCGCCGGGGGAGGGCGATGGAGAACACAAGCCGAACGCTGCTCCACCTGTTGGCACAGCAATTGCAATGGCCGTACGACCGTTTCCGCAGGGCATACGAGGAGGCGGCTGTTCAACTAGCCAGGGCTGAGGGGGACCCGCAGATCGCCCGAGCGACGCTCTCGGAGCAGACGTACAGGCGGTGGACCGGCGGCAAGGTCCGAAGTCTGCCGAGATCTCCGGCCTCCATGATCTTGGAGCACATGTTCAGCCGGCCGGTCGCTGAGCTGCTCGCTCCACCCGGCGATGAAGAGTCCGAGTCCACGGCCCTTTGCCTGCGAACGCCGCAGATTGACGAGAGGGAACTCCACATGACCGCACGGGAAGCCGCCGGCCACGCCAGTGAGGCCGCAGCGAAGGCCCTGCCCGACCTCACTCTCGACCAGGCGGAAGACGACACACGCACCCTGGCCCGCGACTACCCCCGCACGCCACCGGGCGAGTCATATCGTCGAGGTCTGGACCTGCTTCGCCTGGCGCAGGCCATGCTGGAACAGACGCAGCGGCCTCGCCAACGGGACCGCCTGTACCTCCAGGCTGGGTCCACTGCGGCGATCATGGCTAGCGCCGCTTTTGATCTCGGCTCGCTGTCCTCCGCAGTCTCGCTGGCCCGTACAGCGGCGCTGTACGGTGAGGTCATCGACCACCATCCCCTGCGCGCATACGCCCACGGAGCCCTGGCATACCTGGCCTACTGGGACGGTCGGCCAAGCGACGCGGTTCGCCTAGCTCAGACCGCTCGCACCTTCACCGATGTCGGCGACACTGGCCGCATCCGACTGGCCACCATCGCTGCGCGCGCTCACGCCCACATGGGCGATCGCTCCGCCGCCCGGACAGCCATGTCCCAGGTCGAGCAGTACACCACCGGTCGACGCGACGAACTGCACGATGGAGTCGGCGGTGAATTCGCTATGTCGGACGCTCGCGTTGCTATGTCAAACGCGACAAGCTGCTTGCTCATTCAGGATGTCGCGCAGGCCGAGTCGGCAGCCGAGGAAGCCCTCGAACTGGTTCAGGGGCACCCGGCCGAGGAACGGATGTCTTGGGGAAGCAAAGCCGCAGTCGATTTGGCCCGCGCCCGGTTACTGCGACGCGAACTGGATGGAGCGTCCGCGGCCGTTAGCCCGGTCTTCGACATCCCCAGCGAATGGCGGACGCTCGGTCTCCGCGAGCGCTTGGCCGGCTTGCGCCGGGATCTCGCTGCGGTCGATGTCCGCGAGGCAACGGTGGCCCTCGACCTGGGTGGCCAGATCGAGGCATTCACCATCACCGGGGCGGGCGCACGGAGCCATCACGCGCTGGAGGTCTGACCGCTAGCCGGGAGCGCGTCCAAGATGGCCGCCTCCCTGCTTGCTGACATCCCGTGCTCTGCCCACCGTGGATGCTCAACAGGCATGCCGCCGGAGCGCATCCACTCCCAGGTGTCGGCCACTGTCTCGCTCAGTGGCCGACTGACGAATCCAGCCTTGTGGGCAACAGAGGAGTCCACGGCCCATGCACCCGCGTGGGTGCGCCACAACGGAAGCTCTGTCCACTGGCGAACACCATGTTCAAGGAGTAGTTCGTCCGGGGCCCAACGCAGTTCTGCGCCGCCCCCAGTGACATCAACACAGGCCGACAGGAAATCCCGCATCGTGTCCCGGTGGAGCGGTGCGGCCAAGTTGAAGCTAGCTCCCTGGCCCACGGCTGCTCTGTCCAGCGCGAACGTAGCCACATCCCGTACATCAACCGGCTGGATCGTCCTGTTCGGACTTCCCGGTGCCAGCATCGGGCCGCCACGCTCGGCCCGCCTCAGCCACCACGGCAGTCGGCCAACATACTCCCCGGGGCCGACGATCACGCCCGGTCGCAGCACTGTCGCTCTGCCAGCCCCGAAAGTTCGTTGCACCGCGCGCTCTGCCCCCGCCTTCTGAAGGCCGTAGTACGCGGCAGCGCTACCGTTCTTCCCGTACTCCTCGTCGGCCTCGGCCGGGGCGTCCAGGATTTCGGATGCCTCGGTCAGTGGCTCATTCGGCCAGCCACTGTAGGCGTTGACGGTGGAGACATAGATGTAGCTCTGCGCGACAGGTTCCAATACCCGTGCCCCGGCCAGGATGCGCACCGGAGCGTGATCCGCGGACGACGTATCAATCACCGCATCCCATGGGCCATTCGAAGCGAGCCGGACCACATCTTCAACGACCGCTCGATCACCGCGAATCGCTTGCACCCCTGTAACGTCGACACCGGAGCGTCCACGGTTGAAGGTGGCAACCTCCCACCCCCGCCTCAGCGCTTCCTCGGCTACTGCACGCCCGAGGAACCACGTACCACCAAGCAACAAAATTCGCATGGGGCGATCCTTCCTCGGGTGCTCCACCTAGGACAAGCCCGGATCTTCCGGCGAAGGCTCCGTGAAAACTGGTTCCGGCCCCAGCAGTCAGGCTCCCCGCCTCGGGGGTCAGCCACCGGATGAATGAATGAATGGGCGTGGGCGCGGAGGGAGCCGTGAGGAGCGAGGGCGAACGTTGTCTGGCATGACCAGCGCGTGACCAGAAGGGGTCCGGAACAGCCGGAAACACCGAGGAACGGGTTGCCACAGCCTGGGGCGCTGGTCGTCCTTGGAGGCGCCGTTGCCGCAGGTCAGAGCCCTGAGGGGCTGGTGTCCGGGTGAAGAGTTCAAGTCCCCCCGGACACTTGGGCGAGACCCCAGCTGAGCTGGGGGTTTCCGTTTTTTTGGGCTTGGAGGCTCGGCGCGAGCAACCGTGTGAACCACGGCCCCGTGCACTGCGGGCACCTGCGGGGTGGAGCGCGGAGCCTCTGACCTGCCGGCCCGCCGGCCGGTGGGAAGAGCAGGTCAGAGGCTCATGGTCAGGGTGTCCGGGGGAGAGTCCAAGCCCTCCTCAGGACGCGTTGCCGTGTGACGCGGGCGGCCCGGCGTCGGCGATGATCTCGCGGGCCTCGGCGGGGATGTCGCCGGGAGTGAAGAGGACGGTTCCCTCGACGGTGTTGCCGCGTTCGCCGGTGACCAGGCCGGTGATGGCCGGGTTGGTCGTGTAGTTACCGGTCAAGGTCTGGTCGCCGGTGGTGTTGCCGTTCTGGTTGTTGGCGTGCGCCCACTGTGCCGCCGTGTTGAGGAAGACGTTGCGGGTGGCGGTGATGTACCGGGAGCCTTCGTCGAAGTACAGCCCGAGCTGTCCGCTGTTCTCGCAGAAGTTCCCCTCGATGGTGCTGCCGGGCATCGCGGACAGCGTGTAGACGCAGCCGGCGTCGAACAGGGTGTGGATCACGTCGCTGATGTGATTGCCCGTCACGCGGACCTCGGACAGGGTGGTGGGTGTGTCGTAGACGGGCTGGAAGTCGTAGAGCCCGCGGTTGAGGTATTCGGGGTTGCCGCCGGGGTCGTTGGCGCCCCAGCCGAATCCGACACCGATGCCCGTGTAGGGCATGTCGGACACCTCGTTGTGCTCAATGGTCAGCCGGGTCACGTAGCTGGCGAAGATCCCGTCGTGGTCGAGGTACTCCAGCGCGGTGGAGAAGACGCGGTTGTGTCGGATGAGGATGTCGCTGTTGGTCATGCGTGTGTCGGAGGGGTGGTGGGCGTCGGGGCGCACTCCGCCGACCACGATGCCGCCGCCTGCGCCGGCGGTGAAGGTGTTGCCGATGACGGAGACGTCCCGTGTCCCGAGGCCGACGCCGGTGGCGTGCGCGTTGGCGTCGTTGCCGATGCCCAGCCCGACCGAGCCGAGGTTCACGAAGGTGTTGTCCTCGAAGAGGATGTCGTGCGCCGCCGACACCTGCACGGCGGCGGGCGCCTGTCCCCAGGTGTTGCGGGCGCCTTCGAAACCCCTGCACCCGGCCGCGCAGGAGGTGAACGCGTCGGCGGGTCGGTGCTCCTGGACACCGGTGAGGAACGTGCCGGTCTGCTGGTTGGCGTATCCGTCGGGCGAGCCGGGGTGCAGCCAGGTGGTGCCGGTGAAGGTGAGCCCTGCGAAGTTCAGGTCGTGGGCGGGTTCGTCGTAGCTGCCACCGACCTCCACCAGGGTTTCCAGGCGGGGCAGTTCGACCCGCGCGTTCGCCAGGTCCTGCCCGGCGAGCGGCTTGTAGTAGAGCGTTCCGCCCGTGGTGTCCAGGTACCACTCGCCGGGCTCGTTGAGGAACGCCTTGGAGTTCAGCAGCCAGAACGTCGGCGCGCGGAACGGCGACTGGATCGTGTCGTAGCCGTAGGTGTTGTTGTCCCACGCCGGCTGCCGCATGATCACCGTGGAGCCGGTGATGCTGTCCACCGGCGCGAAGCGATTGGTGAACGACAGCATCGCCTGGAGTTCGACGCGCCGCTGGTCGGGCAGGTCAGCGAGATAGCCGAGATCCGGGTTGTCCAGGGTGAAGCCGGTGGAGTTGAGGGTGATGTCCGACGGGGCCAGAGCGGTGCGGGCGCGCTGGGCGAGGGCGCCGTCGACGTACAGCTGCCGGGTGTCGAAGCCCGTGCCGACCTCCGCCCGGTAGACGCCGGTGGCCGGATCGTCCAGTTCCCAGCCGGTGACCGGCTCGGCCCCGGTCAGCACGGGCCGCGCTCCCTCGGCGGCCCGGTACGCCACGGTGTGGCCGTCCCGTCCGGAGTCGGCGGCATCGAACCGCAGCGGCTCACTGAGCCGGTACGTCCCGTCCAGGAGCGTGACGGTGACGTCGCCGTCGGCCCGGGCGGCGAGCTCCCGCGCCCGGTGCTGCGCCTCCGCCAGGGTCGCCAGCGGCTGTTCGGCGGTGCCGGGGCCGCCATCGGCGGCGTGCTGGGCGCCGGTGGGTGCGACGACGATGGTGTGGCCGGTGGGCGCGGCGTGTGCCGTGGGAACGGGCAGGGCGGTGAACACCGCGGTGGACAGGGCCGCGGCACACGCCGCGAGGGGTATGCGCAGGCGGGTCGAGAGCTGTGGTGGGGGCACGGCTTACGTCCTTTCGTCGTGGCGGGGCGTCATCAGGAGGTCGTGATCCGGGTGCGGTGCGGGGCGCGGTTCCTGGAGGACCGGAGCGGGGGGTGTGGACCCCGCGGGGTGCCGTGGCGCGTTTCCGGTCACCGGGAGCAGGCGCCGTCCGGCCTGCTCCGGTCGGATGTGCGGGGTGCCCGGCGCGGCGGTGTGCGGTGTGTGGCGGGCGGCGATCGTTTCCGCGTCGACGCGCAGACCGAGTCCCGGAGTGTCGCCGAGGACGAACGCGCCGTCCGCCACGTGCAGGTCGAGGGAGACTCCGGCCGGGGGTTGAAGGTCCTGGAGCTCGCTGACCAGGTGATGGGGCATGGCCGTCGCGGCGTGCAGCAGCCCGATGGGGGTGTTGCCGATCGGGCTGACGGGGAGGTCGTGGGCGTGGGCCAGTGCGGCGACCCGCAGGAAATGGGTCACCCCGTGGACGGCGGCGGTCTGGACGATGTCGAGCGCGCCCGCGGTGAGCAGTGGCCGGTACTGTTCCAGACCCGTCAGGTTCTCCCCGCTCGCCACCGAGGTGCGGACACCGCGCTGGACGGCGGCCAGGCCCTCGGCGTCCCAGCGCCGCACGGGCTCCTCGATCCAGATGAGGTCCAGGGTGCGTTCGATCTCGGCGATGTGCCGGACGGCCTGTTTACGGGTCCAGGTCTCGTTCGCGTCGAGCATCAGGCCGGGCCGTGCGCCGTGTGCGGCCTCGGCCAGCACCTCCTGGACGAGGGCCAGACGCCGCCGGTCCCGGTCGGGGTCGAGGCCGCCCTTGATCTTGGCCGCCCGGATGCCGTGGGCGGCGTACTCCTGGTAGACCGCGACCAGTTCGTCCTCGTTCAGCCCGATGTCGAGGCCGGAGGCGTAGGCGGGGACGGTCCGGTCGAGGCCGCCGAGGAGCCGCCACAGGGGTTCTCCGGCCGCTTGCGCCTTGATGTCCCACAAGGCGGTGTCGAGGGCGCCTATGGTTCCGAACCGGGCCCCGGCGTGCCCGGCCTTGAAGGTCTGCCGCAGCATGCGGTCGTAGAGCACGGTCACGCCGCGCGGGTCCTCACCTTCGATGGCCGCGAAGAGGACGTCCGCTTCCGCGTGTGATCCCAGGCCGACGCCGGTGATGCCCTCGTCCGTGTCCACGAGGATGATCGGGACGGGGACGACGCCGTCGGCGAAGACGCCGTTGGCGTCCCCGACGGGACGGCCCCACCTCTGCACGGTCGTCAGGGTGCGATACCCGGTGATCCGCATGTCATCCCTTCGTGGAACCGGCGGTGACGCCGTCGGCGATCTGGCGCTGGAAGAAGACGTAGAGCACGAGCAGCGGAAGCGCGGCGATCAGCACCCCGGAGGCGAAGACGGGGATGTTGTCGGCGTACTGGCCGCGCAGTGAGGTGACCCCGACCATCAGGGTGCGGTGTTCGGGGGACGGCATCATCAGCAGGGCGATGAGCACGTCGTTCCAGCAGAACAGGGCGTTGAGGATGCCGACCGACAGCAGGGCCGGACGCCCCATCGGCAGCATGACGCGCCGGTAGACGCCGTAGGGCGTGTTCCCGTCGATCCTGGCCGCGTCCACGATCTCGCGGGGAATGGTGGCGTAGTAGCTCGTCATCAAGAAGATCGTGAACGGGAGGAACTGGGCGACGTAGGCGAGGATCAGCCCGGTGTAGGTGTCCATGAGCCGGGCGTCCGCCATGATCCGCGCCAGGGGGACCATGATGACCTGGAAGGGTACGAACAGGGCCGCGAGGCAGCCCAGGAAGAGCACCCGCGAGCCCCGGAACCGCAGGTGGCTCAGGGCGAAGCCGGCCATCGAGCCGATGAGCAGGAGGACCACCACGGCGCAGGTCACGACGGCGAGGGAGTTGACGACGTACCGCCCCATGCCGGCGTTGGTCCACGCCGCGGCGACGTTGTCCAGGTTCGGGGACGGTGCCGGGGAGAACCGGTCGAGGACGTAGTCGTGCCGGGTCTTCATGGCGACGTTGCCCGTGAACAGCAGGGGGTAGATCGTCGCCAGGGCCAGGGCGGCCATGGGAAGGGCCACCAGCCATCGGCCCAAACGGGGGCCGCGCATCAGCTCTCCCTCCCCGAGCGGCGCAGCAGCGCGATCTGTGCCAGGCCGACGACGAGCATGATGACGAACAGAACGGTCGAGGCGGCCGAGGCGAGCGCGGGCCGGTTCAACTGGCCCTGCTGGATCCAGACGTAGTACTCCGGCAGGTACGTGGAGCCCTCGGGGCCGCCGCTCGTCATCACGTACAGCAGGCCGAACATCGAGGTCAGCATGCCGATCATCGTGGTGACGACGACGAACTGGAGGGTGCGGGACAGGCCCGGGACGATCACGTGCCGGATGAGCTGCGGCAGCGACGCCCCGTCGACGCGGGCGGCGTCCTGGAGCGAGGGGTCCAGGGTGGAGAAGCCGGCCAGGAAGACCACCAGCGCCATCCCGAAGGTCGCCCAGATGTGCACGCCGACGACGGTGAACATGGCGAGGTCCGGATCACCGAGCCAGTCGATCGGGCCGATGCCCAGGTGTCCGAGCCCGGAGTTCAGGGGGCCGTCGAAGGCGAGCAGGAGGTTGAAGATCGCGCCGACGATCACCGGTGAGAGCACGGCCGGGAAGAAGTAGACGCCGCGGTAGAACCGGTGCCCCGGCACACGCAGGTGGATGAAGGTGGCCAGCAGGCCGGGGATCGCGACCGCGACCGGCAGCAGCAGTACCAGCAGCCCGACGTTCTCCAGCGCGGTGCGGAAGAGCGGATCCCGCAACAGCTCCGCGTAGTTGTCCAGGCCGACCGGCTGCCCGTCGTGCTCGCCGTCGCCGGTGAAGGAGAAGTTGACGCCCAGGAGCAGCGGGAACAGCCGGAGCGCGAGGATGATCAGGATGGCCGGCGCGAGCAGGACGTAGGGCGCCAGCCGTTCCGCGCGGCGACCGGTCCCGTACCGCGGCCCGCCCTTGCCCGCGGCCGTGCGGCGGGTACCGGCGGCGCCCGGACGACCGGTCGGACCGGCCGTGGCCGGGTGAGCCGGGGGCGGCGACCCGTGGACAGGCACGGGGTCAGTCCGCCCGGTCGGAGTCGGCCAGCTGCCGCAGCGCGTCATCGACGCCGACCGACCCGCTCAGCAGCTGTTGGGACAGCCGTCCCATCAGGTCCAGCGTCCGGGCCGACAGCGCGACATGCAGGGCGGGCCTGCCGGTCTCGATCTCCCGCACGATGGTGGCCAGGGCGGGGCCGCCACCGGAGACGTCCACGGTGGTGTCCGCGACGATCGCCCCGGCGTCGGCGTGGAAGGCGGCCAGAGCCCTGGTGGAGGTGAGGGAACGGACCAGGTCGGCGGCGAGGTCCGGGTTCTGGGTCCCCTTCGCGACCGCGTACCCGATGCCGCCGTCGTAGGGCAGGCTGGGAACCGCCCCCTGCGTGAGGACCGGTGCGCGCAGCACGCCGACGTTGTCCTCGCCGAGGAACTCGCCGAACTCCTCCCAGTGACCCACGTCCGACATGAGTCCGGCGATGTGGGCGGCGCTGCCGGAGGAGAAGAGGGCGAGGGAGTCGTTGAACAGCGCGGTGGAGTTGACGCCGTCGTTGTTCAGGCCCGCGCCGTCGACCTCCTGCCAGAGTTCGAAGATCCGGCGTACCTGGGGCGAGGTCCAGTCCCGGTTCCCGGCGATCCAGTCGGCGTACTCCTGTGGCGGGAGGACGGCCGATCCCAGGGCCGAGAGGAAGAACTGGATGCCGTAGCCCTCCTTGTTCCCCAGGGCGAAGCAGTTGGCCGGGGTCTCCTCCGCGATGGTCCGGCAGTCCCCGAGGAACTCCTCCCACGTGGTGGCCGGGTCATCCGGGTCGAGCCCGGCCTCCTCGTAGAGGGCCTTGTTGTAGTAGATGGGGTGTCCCTGGAGCGTCACCGGCGCCGCGTAGACGGTGCCGTCCCTGGAGAACGCCTCCCAGCCCGCCAGCCTGTGCCGGTCCTGGGCCACATGGTCGTCGAGGGGCAGCAGATCATCCGCCCGCTCCCGGAGTTGGCCGCCACCGTTGAAGAGCATCACGTCGGGGCCTTGACCGGTCCGCACGGCCGTGCCGAGCAGGGTGTAGTACTGGTCGAAGGGCTGTGCCACGAACTCCACGGTCACTTCCGGGTGTCGCTCGGCGAAGTCGGCCCTCGCCTCCCCGATGTAGGCGGCCGCGGCCTCGTCACCGGACTTCCAGTCCCAGACGACCAGCGTGTCCTGCCGGGAGCCGGAGGCGGAACCCGATCCCGCGCTGCCGCAGCCGCTCAGGGCCAGAGCCACCGCCAGTGCCGTCGACCACAGTGCTCGCCGCTTCATCGCCGCTCACTCTCCGGAGGGTGCCGGGGCAGCCCGCCCGTCGGTCCAGATGGTCAGGAAACGTAAGTCGTATGATGTTTGGCGTCAAGGGGTGGTGCGTATACTGGCGGCGGGATTCGTGGCGCCGCCTGATCGCGGGCCACCGGAGGGACTATGACGGCATCACAGCAAGCCACTTCGGGCGCTGCGCCGCCTCCGCCCTGGGTGCGCCGGCCGGCCAGCCTCGCGAGGGCGCTCACCGCGGAGTTGGTGGTGCGCATCGTCCGGGGGGACTACCCGCCCGGCACTTCCCTGCCGGCCGAGCCGGGGCTGTGCGAGGCGTTCGGGGTCAGCCGGACCGTGGTGCGCGAGGCGGTGAAGCTCCTTCAGGAGAAGGGCCTGGTCCACGTCCGTCAGGGGGCCGGCACCGTGGTGACCCCCTCGACCCGGTGGAACATGCTCGACGAGCTGGTGCTGGGGGCCAGCGTCGAAGGGGACGAGAGCCTGACGATCCTCGATGACCTCGTCGTCACACGGCGCCTGTTGGAATCCGACATGGCCAACCTCGCCGCCCAGCTCGCCACGGACGAGGTCGTCGACCGGCTGCGCACGCTCGTCGACGGGATGGACGAGCTCGTGGACGACCACGTCACGTACGAGGAGCACGACCGCGCCTTCCACGACACGATCATGCGGGTCTCGCGGAACCGCATCGCCCGTGCCGTGGTGCGCTCACTGGAGAGCCAGGCCATCAACACCGCCCGGTACGTGGGGAAGACCGAGCGTGCCCTGTGTGTCGCGTCCAACGAGGGCCACCGCCGCATCTACGAACGCATCGCCGCCCATGACCCGCCCGGCGCCGCCCAGGCGATGTTCGCCCACATCACCGAGGCGTGGCTGGTCCGGCGCAGCGGACCCGGCGAGCCCGTGCGGCTACGGCGCTGAGGTCTGCCGGTCGCCGCGGGCCGGCCGGGATCCGCCGGCCAAGCCCCGAGTGTGCTGTGCCCGGGCGCTGTTGACACCGGTCGGGGCCCGGGGACCGGCCGCCGTCGCCGGGGGAAGAGACGGCGGCCGGCCCCGGGAAGGCACCAACACACGGTCGGACTACCCCAGTACCGCCTCCCACCTGGTGCCATCGGCCGTGGCACCGGCCGGAAGGCGGTCACGGGCGCCGGTGTCGCCGTACAGGCTCCAGCGGAACCAGTCGAGGAAGGTGTTCTCGGTCTGCGGGTAGGCCGGGAAGTCCGGGATCAGGTAGGAGCCGTGGTCCGCCCCCACATGGGTGAGGAAGGCCTTGGGAGCGGCGACCTTGTCGTACGCGGCGCGGGCCGATTGGTAGTCACAGGTCGGGTCCCGGTCGCCGTGGATGAACAGCACGTTGGCCCTGACCGCGCCGGTCGGGTCGCCCATGTCCACACAGGCGATCGGCGCCGCCGCGGCGATGCGGTCGTCCGGCCACGCGGTGACCAGTCCCTGGGTGGTCATGCCGCCCATGGAGTGGCCGGAGACGCCGACTCCGGCGCCGGTGTCGATGTGCCCGGCCATCGGGTCGTCCCAGGAGTCGCCGAGCGCCAGTGTCCGGGTGATGACCTCGGACACGTCCCTCGACCACTCGCCGCCGTAGACGCTCCCGAGGTTGGTGTTGTCGGAGAAGGAAGGAGCGGGGCAGATGAAGCCCGCCGCGGCCAGACCATTGGTCTGCGAGGAGTAGCAGTCGGAGTTGCACCCCATGCCGTGGCTGAACTCGGCGACGGGGAACACTCCGTCGGCGACCGGCGCGTTGGGGACGGGCTGGCCGCCGGGGGTGCCGGTGGCCGGGTAGAACACCTTGGTGAACAGCGAACGGCCGCCGCGCGCCCAGTGGTATTCCCGGACTCCGACGGCGAAGGCCTGCGTGGGTGCCTGCCGGGTTCGGTGGGCGGGGAGTGCCTGGGCCGGTGCGGCGCCGAGCAGGGCGGCGCCGGTCCCGATCGCTCCGGCGGCGCCGAGACCCAGGAGCGTGCGTCGTCGCATCGTCATGGGTGACTCCTTGTGTGGGGGATGATGGGGGATAGTGGGGGAGGTGCGGCCGAGGGCCGGGCGGCCCCGGCCCCGTGCGGGGATCAGCAGCTGTTCGTGGTGCTGGTGGCCAGGCCCAGACGCCAGGGGAGCTGAGAGTATTCGCCGCCTGCGGAGGGGTCGATGCCCTGGTAGAGGAGCCGGAGGTCGCACGGGTCGATGGTCATGGTCTGGTCGTTGGTGGCGCGGATCAGCTCGCCGTGGCTGATGTCCTGCGTCCAGGCACCGGATTCGAAGGTGACGTTGTTGCGGCTGGCGAAGGGGTTCTGCTGGGTGTCGGCCAGCGGCGTCCACCGGCCGGTCAGGCCCTGGGCGGTGAAGGCGCGGTACCAGCGCCGGCCGTCCGGGCCGATAGCCTCCCAGATCAGCAGATAGGTGTCGGTGTCGCCGACGCGGTAGACGGCGCCGCCCTCGAAGAGGTCGTACGCGCCGTCCTCCAGGACGATCTGCGTGTTGTCGAAGCCGTTGGGGAAGTCCGCCATGGTGGTTTCGGACCGGTAGACGTGGCCGTTGTCGTCCGCGGAGAACAGGTAGCACATGGTGTCGTCGCAGATGACGAAGAAGTCGAGCCAGTTGCCGTTGCCGATGTTCTGCCGGACCACCTCGGGCACGCTGTCCATGAAGTTCCGCGGCGCGGACCAACTGGTCGGGTCGTTGGGGTCTGTGGTGGTGGAGAACGACGGCAGGCCGGTCTGGTAGACGAGGTACCACTCGTCGTGGGGCGCGAAGTAGAACGCGTGAGGCGCGGCGCGGTAGCCGGGCCCGATGGCGGAAGCGGCTTCCAGGTCGGTCTGCGGAGCACTCGCGGCCTGTGACCAGTCGGTGAAGCTCGTGTGGGCCAGGCCCCAGTCGCCGCTGGTGTCGACTCTGGTGAAGAAGACGTGCCAGGTGCCGTCGTCGTCCTGGACCACCGACGGGTCCTTGGCCGCGACCGAGTTGAGGTTCGGCGCGGGGGAGATCAGGGGCCCGCCGGAGGACCACTGGAAGGTGTCGGGTAACTGCTGCTGCGCGGGGTCGGCCTGGGGGGCGATGTCGTCCGCCTGCTCACCGGAGGCGGGCGCGGCGACCAGCGCCAAAGCCACACCGAGCAGGAGGACGACGGCCGCGTGGAGGGGCCGGGAGCGGGAGCGGCGTACTGAGGCAGGCATCAAAGACTCCGTGTCGGCTCGGCCGGTGGGCTCACCCACACGAACATCGCCAGGCCATGGTGTCCGGCACAGCGGGGCGTGGGGGGACCTCACCGGAACAAAACGGATGGTGCGCGTACGTCCTGTCATGGTCTGTGTGTGGGGACACAGACCGGCGGCCCGTCCGAACGTTCGACCCGTCGAACGTCGACTGGCCCTTCAAACGTCACGGATGATAGCGAGGGCCGGACGTGAGTCAACATACGTCGTACGAATTTCCGCCTCCGCCTCCGCCTCCGGTCGGTCTCCGGTCCGCCGTGATCGGCGCCCGGCGTGGTCGCGCCCGCCGACGGGGTGGATCCGTGGATGCATGGGCCACGTTCTCCGAGCGGCTCGGGCGAGCGGAACCCTGCTTCGGGAGACCCCGGGACAGGGATGACGCTCGGTTCCGTACGGCATACGGGCGTGAGAGGGTGGCGAACAGGGCCGGTCCGGGCGTTGGTCGGCGTGGCCGCGCGGGATGGGGCCCGGCTGGAGGCATGGTGGGAAACGCTGACAGGTCACGCGGTGCTCGGCTCGCCGCCCACGGTGCCGTCGCCACGTTGCTGGCGCTGCACAGCGATCGCAGTCTGCACGAGCAGGTCGAGGCCGCCCCGTCGATCGGTTCTGGTATCGGCGGCAGGACCGTACTGCTGGAGGTCGATGGAACCCCCGTATTCGTCAAGCAGGTGCCCCTGACCGATCTGGAGCGACAGCCGGAGAACGTGCGCTCCACGGCCAATCTGTTCGGCCTGCCGTCCTTCTTCCAGTACGGAGTCGGCAGCATCGGCGGCCCGGGCGGCGGGGCCTGGCGGGAACTCGCCGTCCACACCATGACGACGAACTGGGTGATCGCCGGGGACTACGAGGGCTTCCCCCTGATGCACCACTGGCGGGTACTCCCCACGGCCGGCCGGCCCTTGCCCGAAGAACTCGCCGACGTGGAACGGGCCGTCGCCTACTGGGGAGGCGGGCCGGAGGTACGCCGGCGGATCGAAGGGATCCAGGAGTCCACGGCCAGCCTCACGCTGTTCCTGGAGTACATCCCGCAGAACCTGCACGAGTGGCTCGGTGACCGCGTCCGGGCGGGCGGCGAGGCCGCCGAGCGGGCCTGCGTCGCGGTGGACGACGAGCTGCGGGCCGGCGTCTCGTTCATGAACGCCCGCGGGCTGGTGCACTTCGACGCCCACTTCCAGAACATCCTGACCGACGGCCACCGCCTGTACTTCGCCGACTACGGCCTCGCGCTCTCCTCCCGCTTCGAGCTGTCCCGCGACGAGGCCACCCTCCCCGCGCGGCACGAGACGTACGACCGGGCCTACACCGCCACCTACCTGGTGTACTGGCTGATCACCGCCCTGTACGGAGCCGGTTACGGGTGGGACGAACGCTACGCGCTGGTGCGCGCGTGCGCCGAGGGCGAGCCGCTGACTGGCATCCCGGAGGCAGCCGCCTCGATCATCACCCGCCACGCTCCGCTCGCCCCGGTGATGTGGGACTTCATCCGCACCTTCCAGCAGGACAGCCGCGAGACGCCCTACCCGGGTGAGGCGATCCGCCGGATTCTTCAGCGGGACGCCCCGCCCGGCGCGCCGACCGGGCCGTAAGAGCCCCGCGAAGAAGCCCACAACACCGTCCGGAGACCCGCGGGGCGGTGTGAGTGGGTACAGCCGGGTGCCTGAGACACCTGGCGCGGTGCATCACCAGCCGTGGGTCGAGAAGCTCTCCCCGGCCAGGTAGTGAACGATTCCGTGGGCGTTGTACGGGACGGTGTGCGCCGGGAGTTCGCCCGGCCTGTGCCAGCCGATGCCGGCGCATTTCCCCGGTTCCGCGTTGACCGGTTCGCCCTCCCAGCGGGCCGTGGCGAAGAACCAGCCGATCCGTGGCCGTCCTTCGGGGCTGCGGTGGTGCATGACGTGCACGGTGCGCAGCGCCGCCGGATCGATGGCGATGCCGACTTCCTCCCGCGCCTCGCGCACCGCCGCCTCGATGACACTCTCGCCGGGGTCGACCTTTCCGGAGGGCAGGTTGAGCATGCCGTCGGCGTAGCCGGTGCCCGAGCGCTCGGCCAGGAGGATCCGGTCGCCTCGTTCGAGGATCACCATGACGTCGATGACGGTGTGGGGTTGCACGCGGAAGTCCCTCCGGCCGAGTGTCGGGCGGTAGGACCTTAGCGGTGGTGGTACCGGGCCCGCAGATGGCGGGAAGCCCGTGTACGTCCACCAGCCGAGGCCGGACGCGGTGATGAGCAACCACGCGTCGCAGCAGTCCCGTTGAGGTACGAGTCCGGCGTGGGATCGGCGAACACCGGGTGGTCCGTGGCGGGTGGCCCCGGTATCCGGGGAAAGGGCTGCGCACCATCCGCTGCGCGGTTACTCTTCGCACCGGGACGTTCACCACCGATGGGGGCCGGATGGACGCGGACGATGCGGGAGAGAACGGTGCGGCGGGGCGGACGGGCCTCGTGTCCCCGCGCGCGGGCGGCGAGCCGGTAGCGGCGACCGCGCACGCCGAACGGCAGGAGGTTCTGGAGCTGTACAAGCTCGCGGTCGAGATGGCCGACCGGGTGTCCTCCCGCCGCGGCGCGGCCAACACGTACTACCTCTCCCTGCAGACCGCGCTGGTCACCCTGATCGGCTTCGGGATGCCGCGCCTGTCCGAGTCGCCGTGGTGGGTGTCCCTGGTCGTGGCGCTGGGCGGCGTGACCCTCTCGTTGGCCTGGTGGATGCAACTGCGCAGCTACCGGGCCCTCAACATGGCAAAGTTCAAGGTCATCCACAGTCTGGAGAAGCACCTGCCGGTGCGGATCTTCACCGATGAGTGGGAGGTGCTCAAAAGCCCACCGTCACCCGGCCGGTTCAGGCGCTACGCCGAGTTGGGCACCCCCGAACGCATGGTCCCCTGGGTGTTCGCCCTGGCGCATCTCACCCTGTTCACCGGCACGCTGTCCCTGTGACCTGCCTCGACCCGCTCGCGGATCTCGCGGGTCCGACCGCCGCGATCGTGCCCTTTCGCGCGGAACACGCTTCCTGGCGTCCCGTGAATCAGTAGCCTCCGCCCCATGCGCGCACCAACGGGGAACGATGTCCCCGCACTGCCTCACCAGTCCAGGACCGTGGGCTGCGGCGCCCGAGGTGCCGGATGCGTGACACGCGTAACCGGCTTCCTCGTCGCGCTCGGCGGGGCCAACCACATCTACACCCCTGTGCTGTTCGGGGAGTCGCGGGTCCAGGGCGTGATCACCGGCGTTCTGATGATCCTGGGGGGCATCACCGCCGTCTACGTGGGCGCCCGCATGTCCCGGTTCGGCCGGCGCCACACCGCTCGGCTGATCAAGGACCCGGGCGGCCTCGAACCCGGCTCGTACATCCTGTACTTGCGTCCCTTCGAACTCGATCACCAGCTGTACGGGATCAGGCCGGATCCCAGCCGCAATCCGGTCCGCAGACTCCAGAGCCCCCTCAGCCGTACCTTTGAGGAAGATCTGGTGCTGACCCTGCGGTGGAGACTGGGCAAGGTCGTGGCAGTGGGCAGCCCCGGAGAACGGCTGCCCCGGGTGGGTGCCCGGCGGTTCTATCTGCCGACGGTGTGGAAACCGACCGTCAGCTCCCTCATCGGCACGGCACGGCTGGTGGTGCTCGCCACCGGGACCACCGAGGGGACGCTGTGGGAACTGACGGAGTGTGTCCGGCTCCTGCCGCCCGAGCGCCTGATGCTGGTGGTGTTCACCAACCGGGCCGACTACGGCCGGTTCCGGTCTGCGGCACAGGACTCCTTCGCCTCCCGGGCCGCCGAGTTGGAAGGGCCGCAGGCGGCCAGGCTCAGCGCCTTCCGGCTGCCCGACCATCCGCCGCTGAAGAACCCGGCCGTCGCTGCCAGGGCCGTCGGAACCCAGGGCCTGATCACCTTCGGCCCCGGCTGGGAGCCACAGTTCGTCCGCCTCGACCCCACGGCGGTGCGGGCTGTGACCGATCTCGGACGGCTGCGCGCGATGATGCGGCGGCAGGTTCATCCGACCCTGCGCGAGGTCAAACGCCGACTCGCCGAGGCGCCGGAAATCCCCCCGGCGAGAAACGCAGGCCCCAGCGTCCCGCCGCCGGGTGCCGCCGCCGACGACGACCACGGCACCGCGGCTCCGCGAACGGAGTGACCCGCCGGAGCCGCCGGGCGGCCACATCCCCGGCACGGCCGTGCGCCGCGCCGGGGGAAGGGCGGGCGGGTCAGCCCAGTTCGTCCTCGATCAGGGCGACGAACTGCTCGTAGGAGGCGGGGGGTGAGAGGGGGCGGTCGTCGAAGAAGAACGTCGGGGTGCCCTGAACGCCCAGTGCCAGGCCGTCGCGGATGTCGGCCTGGATCCGCTCGGCGGTGGCGGGGTCCGCGACGGCGGCGTCATAGGTGGCCATGTCCAGACCGAGATCCTCCGCGAAGCCGCGGAACGTCGCCGCGTGCGAGTCGCGGGACTCGCCCCAGGCGGCCTGCGTGGTGAACAGCCGGTTGTACATGTCCTCGAACCGGCCCTGCTGGGCGGCTGCTTCGGCGGCGAGAGCGGCGGTCTCCCCGTTGTGGTGCCCCGGCATCGGGAAGTACCGGGCGACGAAGGTGACACGGTCGCCGTACTCCTCGCGCAGTCGCTCCACGACCGGGTAGTAGGCGCCGCACGCCTCGCATTCGAAGTCGAGGAACTCCACCAGCGTCAACTCGCTGTTCGCGGGGTCGGACAGGCGGTGGCTGTCCTCGCGCACCACGGCGGCGGCGGAGGAGGAGCCGGACCAATCGGCGGTCTTCGGCCGGTCGTCGGGGGAGAGCGCCAGCAGAACGGCGAAGGCGGCGGCGAGGGCCGCCACGGTCGCGAGCACGGCATACAGCTGTCTTTTCACGGAGAACTCCGGAGGTGAATGGGTCGTTCGGTCGGGGAGGACGGCGCGCGGGGGCGCGCCGTCGCCCGCCGGGTCAGGCCCAGCGGGTTCCGGCACCCGGCAGCGGCCGGGGCGCGGGAGAGATCACCGGCGCCCACGGCGGGGCGCGGACCGAACGACCCGAGACGACGGGGCACGTACCCCACACACGGGGCTCCGTGGGGGTCCTGGCACGGCGCGGCCGGGACAGCGGCCCGGGCACGGCGGCCGGGCGCGCGGCCAGCGCGGCGATCGCCGCGACCAGCACGGCGCGCAGCGGCCCCGACAACCCGTCCGCGACACCGAGCAGCCGGGCGGCGAGGACCAGCGCCACCAGGTACCCGGCCAGCAGTTCACCGGTGCCGTGGCCCTGCGGCGCGAGCTGTGCGAGCAGTCCGGCGGGACCACGCCCGTCGGCCGCCGTGCACGCTCCCGGCAGGACGTAACAGACCTGGAGCGCGGCCTGAGCGCCGGCGACCGCAGCCAGGGCCTGCCCGTGGGGGAGTGGCCGGCGTGCGGCGCACATGACCCCGCAGCACGCCACCACGACGGAGAGCCACAGCGCACACCCGGAGGGCACGAATCCGGCCGCACCCGCCTGGCTCAGCAGGGGAAGCAGCACGCCCAGCGCGCCGAGCGCGCCGGCTCGTGTCCTGCCCCGGCCGGACGGCACGTGCGTCACCTCATTCCCGGTGGTGGTGCGGTGCCGGTCAGCGTAGCCAAGCCGTACGGGGCCGCTTCGGGCGGCCGTACGGATCGGGCACACCGTCAGGGGGCGGTGGAGAACGGGCGGTACGGGGTTTCGGGCGGCGTGCGGAGGCGGCGCGCGGAGGCGGCGCGTGCGCCGTAGGCGAGGCGCGGGCGTGACGGCGCGGGTTCGCTGTCGTGCCGAGGGGCCGTGGCGCCCCCTGAAGCGGCGGTCAGGACCACGCGGTGCCCAGCCGGGGACAGGTGGCCGCGCGGGGGAGACCGTCGGCAGGGGGCCCGGAGCGGGACCCACCGGGTGGACCGGTGACGGGTACCGGAACCCTCCGGGCCCGGCCCTGCGCCACCCGTGTCAGTGCCGGGTGGCGAGCCGCTCCAGCAAGGTGGCACTCCGTGCCAGCAGCGCCTGCTCCTCGTCGGTGAGTTCGGCCTCGATGGCCCGGGCGAGCCAGCCCGCCCGCCGGCAGCGCTCCGCTTGGAGCGCCGCCCGGCCCGCGTCCGAGAGCTCGACCAGCGACTTCCGGCCGTCCGTGGGGTGGGCCCGGCGCGTGATCAGGTTCTGCTCCATGAGCAGTCCCACCACCCGGGCCATCGACTGGGGGCGTACGCGCTGGTCGGCGGCGAGGTCGCTGGTGGTCATGGCGCCGTCCCGGTCGAGTGCGCCGAGGACGGCCACCTGGCCCAGCGGGATGCGGTCCTCGTGTTTGACGCGTCGGGTGAGCTTGCCCATCGCGGTCCGCAGTTCGGCGGCGAGGGCGGCGGCTTCCCAGGTGGGGGCGGGCGGACGACGACCCCGGGTCGATCGTCCGCCCGCCCGTGCCGGTGAGCCGCCCCCGGGCGACCCTCATGGACGGCGATCGGCACCACGTCCGTTCCCTCCGGCGGCCGTTCGCGGTCTCCGCGGTGCGCTGACGCGCCGGCACCCTGATCGCCTCGTGTGCCGCGTCGCCCGAAGTGGTGCCCGGCCCCGGTCGGCATCCCTCCGGAACTTTCACCCCACCCCGGCCGACCTCATGACGTCGGGTCCGGAGCGGCGAGAGTTCCCCTGCCCGGGGTCATCGGCCAACTCGGGACGGATGTCTTCCCCACGCGGGCGAACGCGGTTACTGTCCCTCGCTGGTGGAGCGGGACCGGCACATTGTCACGGCGCAGGAAAGCGGTGTCCTGGAATGACCGAAGTCTCCGAAACGGTGTCGCCCCCCGCCCGCAAGCCACGGGTCCGCGGGAGCTTCGACTGGCACGGTCTGCGAGCCGATCTGCGGGGTGCGATCCCCGACGCCTCGCTGGCGCTGATCGCCACCGGCCTCATCTACTGGCTGCTGTACGCGCGGGTGGCCAACGGCACGTCGCCGTCCATCGTGATCATGCCGCACCTCAACGACCCCAACGAGCTGTGGATGTACTGGATGTGCCAGGCCTTCGGCTGGTCGGCACTGCTGTGGGCGTACATCACCGTGATCTTCGGACTGCTGCGCTCCGGGCCGCGACCACGCTGGAGATGGCTGCCGCCGGCCCGGATCGAGAAATGGCACCGCACCACCAGCCTGACGACGATCGGGCTGATGTTCCTGCACGCGGCGTTCTTCTTCGGCGACCAGATGCGCGACAACCTCACCCGGTGGGGCACGGGCCGGAGCCTGTGGACGGCGTTCGTGGACGTGTTCGTCCCCGGCGGGTACGCCACCGGCACCGGCCGCGTCGCCATCCTGCTGGGGCTGCTCGCCCTCTACCTCGCCATACCGCTGAGCCTGGCCTTCTACCTCCGCCACCGGACCGGCAGCAGGATGTGGGTGGCGCTCCACCGGTTCGTCATCGTGGTGTACGTGCTCAGCGTGTGGCACACCCTGCTGTACGGCACCAACGTCTGGTTCGACGGCACGTTCCGCACCCTGGTGTGGGCCCTCCAGATGCCGATCGCCGGGCTCATCCTGGTGAGGCTGCTGGCCCCGGCCCGCCCCCGTGAACGCCTCCGGCTGCGCGGCCACCCCCTGCCGGTGACCGTACGGCTGGCCGGCCGCCTCGCGGTCGTCGCCACCCTGCTCGGACTGCTGGCCGTGATCGTCACGGGAACCGACGGCGGGCGCGACCCCGAGGACCTCGGCGGCTCCTCACCCGCGGTCTGGCCCGAACGCTGGATCATCTGGGCGGGCCTGCTCGCCCTCACCCTGGTCCTGGTGGCGGTCGTGCTGCGGCTGCGCCCCGGCACTGGCACCGGCGCCGGAACGCCGGAGTCCCCGTCCCCCTCCCGGCGCGGGGCGCCCGCGGACATCTCCGAACGGCAGTGACGGCAGTGCACGAGCGGCGCCCGCGAGACGGAGCCCGCCCGGCACGGGTGACCGGCCCGGCCGGCGGTCCCCGTCGCACCTGGGGACGGTCCCACGCCACGCACCAGCCGGCCGCGCGGCGATGGGCCGCCGCATCCCCGCCGGCCCGCCCTGCCGTCCCCGGACGCCGAAGCCGATCAGCCGGCCCCGGCGACCCTCAACGGCCCGTCGCCGGTCACCTGGTGTCCTCCCCGGCGGTTTGGCCGACCGGGGCGGGACCGGGTACGGCGTCGAGGCCGAGTCCGCCGATGACGGTGGAGACCGGAGAGTGGAGGACGGCGTCGAACGCGTCGAGGACCGGGGTGTGCAGCTGGGCGCCCTGGATCCGGATGCGGTCGGGGCCGGGCACGGAGCCGTCGCCGCCGGCGTCCGGGCGGCGAGCCCGCCGGAGATCGGCCAGGCTGAGCCCGAGCCCGGCGTCCGTGAACGCCGCCTCGACGCTTCCCGGTTCGGGCGCGCCCAGCGGGGTGGGCTCGACGGTGAATCCGAACCGGCTGCGCTCGTCGCGGCGCATCTCCGCGGTCTGTCCGGTGCTGCTGGTCAGGCCCACGGCGATGTAGTCCTCGCCGAGGACGGAGTGCAGGTGCTGTCCCATCGGGAATCCCGTGAGGTGGCCGTCGAAGGAGACCGGTGTCTTCTGGATGTGGGCGTTGTGGGCCGCCAGTACGATCCGGGTGTCCGGCGCGCCGCGCTCCAGGTGCCACAGGAGCGATTCGGCCATGTACAGGTCCCGGGCCGAGGTGTCGGCGGTCAGCCCCGTACCGGAGAAGAGTCCGGCCATGGCGCGGAAGGTGTGGTCGCCGTGGCAGGCACCTTCGAGACGTCGCCGGGCGATGTCGTAGCCGCGCCGGTCGCCGCGCGAGACGTACAGCGGCTCGACGGAACGGAACCGGATGAGCAGCCGGTTCAGGATCGCGCTGAGCGCGTCCTGTTCGGCGGCCTCCAGGCGGGCCCACGCGGGAGCGGCGTCGGCCGCGGAGCCCCCCGCGAACGAGGCGGCGATCCGCATCGCCTCCTCGATCTGCGGCACCGCTTCGGGATCGGCGGCGCGCAGATAGTCGGCGACCGGGGCCAGGGCGGGGAGCAGGGAGCCGCCGGCCGCGGGGATGTCGATGCCGGCGAACCGCACCGGTGGTGCGGCGGTGCGGTTGTGCCGGCGCAGTCGGCGCAGCGGCGCCTCGACACCCACGGGGATCGACGCGCCGAGGAGGTCGGGCAGCGCGTCCTGCGTTCCCTCGCCCCGGGCCCACGCGTCGAGCGGGAACCCTTCGCTGAAGCCGTACTCGAAGGCCAGGACGGTGAAGCCGCAGCGTTCGGTGAGGAAGCGCAGGACGCGCTCGCGCAGGAGCGTGAACTCGTGGATGAAGTGCGAGTTCTCGCCGATGGCGACCACGCGGGCGTCGCCGATCAGGGCGCGCAGCGGCTCCAGGTCCTCCAGCGGCGCGTCCGGGTCGAGGTGGGTCAGCGGGGCGGCGTCGGCGCGGAGCCAGCGGGTGAACGGGTCGCCGTGCCGGTGGTGGGACGGATCGGGCATACGGGCACTCATTTCGCGGGTGAGGGGGAGGGAGGGCCGGTGCGGTGCGGTGCGGTGCGTGCGGGCGTGGGCTTCCGGCGGGTTCAGGGACGACCGGGGGCGGGAGCCGCGGCCTCCAGGTCCTCGATCGTCCCGGACATGATGGTGCGCAGCTGTGCGGTGAGATGCGGCAGCGGCCAGTCCCACCAGGCGAGGGCCAGCAGGCGGTCGATGTCGGCGTCCGCGTACCGGCGGCGGATGAGCCGGGCGGGGTTGCCGCCGACGATGCCGTAGTCGGGGACGTCGTCGACGACGACGGAGCCGGAGGCGATGATCGCCCCGTGGCCGATCCGGACACCGGGCATCACCAGCGTGCGGTAGCCGAGCCAGACGTCGTTGCCCACCACGGTGTCACCGCGTCCCGGCAGTCCGGAGATGAGGTCGACGTGCTCGGCCCAGGAGCCGCCCATGATGGGGAACGGGAACGTGGAGGGCCCGTCCATGCGGTGGTTGGCGCCGTTCATGAGGAACCGCACCTGTGCGCCCAGCGCGCAGAACCTGCCGATGACCAGCTTCTCGGGGCCGTAGTGGTAGAGCACGTTGCGGGTCTCGAAGGCGGTGGGGTCATCGGGATCGTCGTAGTAGGAGAAGTCGCCCGCCTCGATCAGCGGCGAGGTGATCAGCGGCTTCAGCAGGACCACCCGGGGCTGTTCCGGCATCGGGTGTGTGACGGTCGGGTCGGGCAGGACGGGCGGGACGGGTGGCATGGCTGTTTCCTTTGCGAAGTCCGGGTGGGAAGAGGTGTCTTCCGGCGGGGGAGGAGAGGCGGGGCGGTGACTCACACCGCCGGCCGCGCGGTCGCCCGCAGGGCCAGGTGGCGGCCCCGGTGGCGGCTGCGCAGCCGCCTGTCGTGGCTGACGATGACGACGGCCCCGGCGAAACCGCGCAGCGCGGTCTCCAACTCCTCGATGAGTCCGGGGGAGAGGTGGTTGGTGGGTTCGTCGAGCAGCAGAACGTCCCACGGCTCGCTGAGCAGCCGGGCCAGGGCGAGGCGCTGCCGCTGTCCGGTGGACAGCCGGCCGACCGGCACCGTCAACCGGTCGCGCTCGAACAGGCCCAGTGACAGCAGCTGTTCGGTGTGCGTGTCGGCATCTCCCGCCCGGCCGCGGGCGAAGGCGGCCAGGACGGTCTCCCGCGGTGCGCCGGGCCGTGGGTCCTGGGGCAGGTACCCGACCCTGCCGCGGCGGGTGACGCTCCCGCCGTCGGGCGCGATGTCCCCGGCCAGGACCCGCAGCAGGGTGCTTTTGCCCGCTCCGTTCTCCCCCGTGACCAGCAGGTGTTCGCCCGCCGTGAGGGTGAGGCGGGTGCGGTCGAGCCGGCCGGTGACGGCGATGTCGGTGGCGTCGAGGACGACGCCCTCCCGGTGCCCCGTCCGCAGGGCGGGGGCGAAACGCAGCGGTTCGGGCGGCGGCGGGACGGGGTCGGCGAGCAGCCGGCGCAGCCGTTCCTCGGCGTTGCGCACCCGGCCGGCCAGCGACTGCTGCACCCGGCCGCCCGCCCGGTCGTACGCCATCTTGTTGCCGTCCTTCATCGGGCGGCCGTGGGCCACCTGCCGTGCGGTGGTGGCGGCGGTCTCGCGGAGCCGGTCGATGTCGGTCCGCCACCGGTCGTACGCCTGGACCCAGCGGTGCCGGGCGGCCGTCCGCTCGGCGAGGTACCCGGGGTAGCCGTCGCCGTACCGGACGACGCGATGCCGGTCGGCGTCCACCTCCAGCAGGGTGGTGGCCACCCGTTCGAGGAAGACCCGGTCGTGGGAGACGGCGACGGTGCTGCCGCGCCGGGTGCGCAGGTGGTCCTCCAGCCAGCGCAGGGCGGCCTCGTCGAGATGGTTGGTCGGCTCGTCCAGCAACAGGACCTCCGGTGCGGCGGCCAGCACGGCCGCCAGCCGCAGCCTGACCTGCTCGCCGCCGGACAGCGTGCCCACGGTGCGGTCGCGCCCGACCAGTCCCAGGCCGAGGCCGTGCAGGGCACGTTCCACGCGGGCGTCGGCCTCGTAGCCGCCGCGCAGTTCGAAGACCGTCAGCAGGTCGCCGTACTCGGCCAGGCCCGCTGTGTCGCCCTCGGCCATCGAGGCTTCCAGCTGCCGCATGCGCCGCTGCACGGCGCGCAGTTCGCCCAGGGCCCGGTCGATGACCTGCTGGACGGTGGACCGGGGGGCCAGCCGCTCGTCCTGGGCGAGGTACCCGACGCCGCCGGCGGCCCGGACGACGATCTCGCCCTCATCGGGCTGTTCCCGTCCGGCGAGCAGACGCAGCAGGGTGCTCTTGCCGGATCCGTTCTCACCGATGATCCCGGTGCGCTCGCCCGGGGTGAGCGAGCAGGTCACCGAGTCGAGGACGGTCCTGCCGTTGAAGGACTTGCTGACGGAGCGTGCGGTGATCTGGGTGGGCATACGAGGACTCCGGAGCGTGGGTGGGTGAGGCGGCGGTGAGGGGCCGCGCGGCCGGGTGAACGCTTCGGAAGAACATGGATCGCTCCGTTAGTGCGACAACTGATGCGTTAAGATCGTGCCACGTCGCTGTCCCCCGAGCAAACGGATTTCCCCGTGACGACACCCACAGACCCGCGACCAGAGGCGGAGGTGGCACCCCGAACGCCGCCGGACCCGGCGGAAACCCGGCCGTCACCGCCACGCCGCAGGCCCGGCGGCCGCACCGCCCGGGTCCGTGCCCAGGTGCTCGACGCGGTCCGCGCGGAGCTCGGCGAACACGGCTACGACGGGCTCACCACCGATGGCGTCGCCGCCCGCGCCGGCGTGCACCGCACCACGGTCTACCGACGCTGGGGCGACGTGGGCGCGCTGCTCGCCGACGTGCTCGACGCCGCGGGCGACGACGACTGGCAGCCACCGGACACCGGCTCACTGGAGGAGGACCTGACGGCGCTGAACCAGGAGATCCAGACGGCCATGACGGCACAGCCGCCGGTCATGGAGGCCCTGATCGCCGCCTCGTTCCGCTCCGAGAAGGCGGCCGAGGCCCAGCGGCGGCTCTGGGAGGACCGGTACACGCGCTGCGACATCGTCGTCGGCCGGGCCGTCCGGCGCGGCGAACTCCCCCCGGACACCGACGCCCGGCGCCTGCTCATCGCCGCCACCGCACCGCTGTACCACCACCTGGTGCTGCTGCGTACGCCGCTGGACCCGCGGCTGCCCCGCCACGCGGCCCGCACCGTCACCCTCGCCGCGGTGGCCGGCGCCTTCGCCCGGTCCCCGTCGGCGCCCGGCAGTTGAGCGGCACGGTCAGCCGTTCCGGACATCCTCGCGCCGCGCCACGCGGGCCGCGGCCCTCCGGTGCGGCGGCCCCGCGATGCGGGAGGGCAGGCGGCCAACGCGCTACGTCGCCCGGGTGAGCGCGCCCGGTGTCCGCCCGGTGAGCCGTTTGGCCTCCCGGGTGAAGTGCGCCTGGTCGGCATAGCCGGCCGTCGCCGCGGCGTCACGCAGCGGCACACCGGCCCGCGCCAGGTGGAGACCGCGCTGAAAGCGGTGAATCCCCTGGAGCGTCTTCGGCCCGTAACCGAACAGCCGGTTGCTCAGCCGGTGCAGCGAGCGCACCGACAGACCGTGCAGCTGCGCCGTCTCGCGCACGCTCAGCCCCTCGCGAGCGGCGCTGTCGAGCGAGGCCGCTCTCCGCAGGTCACGGCGCTCCGGCTCCGCCCGCGCCCACAGGGCGACGAAGACCCGTTCCAGCGCACCGGCCGGATCGTCACCGAACGACGGGCCCCCGTACGCCGGAAGCCTCACCAGGTCGGACAACGCGACGCGCCGGTCCGTCAGCTCGTGCGCCGACACCCCGAACAGCGCGTGCCCCACACCGGGAGCCAGCCGCAGCCCCCAGGTGACCTCACCGGCACGGGTCCGCGCGAGCATGCTCCGGGTATCGGGGCCCGCCACGATCAGGCGCTCCCGGAACCACATCAGATCCAGCACGCCATCGGGATCGACGCGATGCTCCGGGCCGTCCGGGACCACACGCCACACGAGCGCGCCGGTCCGCGCCCCGCGTCGTGCGGTGTAGCTCCCCACCGGCGATCCACCTCCGTCGTACCCGGCCATCGTAGGACGGAGGCGGGTGCCCCCTCCGTGCCGCCGGCGACGCCTGCGCCACCGCGCGGGCCGGCGCCCGCCGGGCCCCCGACCGCGCCGGCACCACCGTCACCGTCCCGGCGCGGTGCGGAGCCCACCGCGCGGGTCGGCAACGAGCGCGGCACCCCGACCGCCGGCAGCCGCGCCCGCAGGCGCTCGCCGCACCGGCCGCGCCGGACGGCGCCCCGGCACCACCCGACCGGCCCGCTCCCCGCGCTCCCAACAGCCCAACTGCGGGTGCGCGGACGGCCGGACCGTGGCGAGATGAGGTCATGCCTCACCACTCTGAGAAGCAGCGCTCCGCCCCGGTCAAGGGGCCCATCGGCGCGGCCCGCCGGGCCGGTCGGCGGTTGTCGGCCCTGACCGGCCACGCGGTGGACGGCGTCTCCGCCGTCAGCCCGATCGAGGACGGGTGGCGGGTACGCGTCGACGTGATCGAGGTGCCCCGCATCCCGGACACCACCAGTCTGATGGCCACCTACGAGGTCGATCTCGACCACAACGGCCGGCTCGTGCAGTACGAGCGGGTGCGCCGCTACCGGCGCTGCGCCACCGACGACTAGCCCCAGCGAAACCCCGGGGCCGAGCGGCTCCGGGAACGGACGACCGAGGGAGAGCCCATGAGCACGACCACGACCACCTATCGCGAGGATGTCGCGTGCGTGCCCCGCACCGGCACTCTCTACGACGTCATCGACATCATTCTCGACCGGGGCATGGTCATCGATGTCTTTCTGCGGGTCTCACTGGTCGGAATCGAGATCGTCAAGATCGACATAAGGATCGTCATCGCCAGCGTCGACACCTATCTGCGGTTCGCCGAGGCGTGCAACCGCCTGGACCTGGAGGCGGACAGCCGCAGCCGCACCGTCCCCGAGCTGTTCGGCGGCATGGGCGGCGGTGGCGGCATGGTCCGCAAGGCGGGCGAGAAGGGCGCCAAGAAGGCCGCCGAGGCCGGCGAGAAGAAGGTCAAGGGGGTCGCCGGCCGGACCAAGAAGGCGATGGGCGGGGCGAAGGACAAGGTCAAGAGCGCCATTCCGGGCGCCGACTGAGCCACGGAACGACCGAGCGACTGAACGACGGAGCGAGGCTGACTGAGATGGACCAGGTCTACGCGTACGGCATCGTCCGCACCGGACACCGGCTGCCGCCCGGGGCGACGGGGGTGGGCAGCCCTCCCGAACCCCTGCGCACGCTGCCGGTGGGCCCGCTGACCGCCGTGGTCAGCGCCGCCCCGGCCGGACTGCTGGCCCGGCGCCGCGATCTGCTCGCCCACCAGGAAACGTTGCTGGGGCTGGCGGCCGACGGCCCCGTCATCCCGATGCGGTTCGGCTCCGTCGCCCCGGACGAGGAGACCCTCCGCACCCGGCTGGCCGACGCCCCACAGGAACAACTCGCGCTCCTGGAAAGGCTGGACGGCCGGGTCGAGATGAACCTGAAGGCTCTCGTGCTGGAGGACGGCCTGTCCGAACTCCTGCGGGAGGACAACCAGGTGCGCCGGCTGCACCGGGAGTCGAAGGCGCGGCCGGGATACGAGAGCAGCATCAGGCTCGGCCAGGCCATCGCGGAGGGCCTGGGCCGGCGCGCGGCCCGTGCGGCGGCCCGCACCCTGGAACGGATGGGGGCGCTCGCCGAGGCGACCGCCGCAGGGCCGGAGATCGAGGGGTGCGTCCTCAACATGTCCTTCCTGCTCGGCCGGGAGGCGCAGGAGGAGTTCCGGGCGGCCGTCGAGTCCTGCTCCGCCGCGTATCGCGGGCAGGTCGAGCTGCGGTTGTCCGGGCCGTTGCCCTGCTTCAGCTTCACCGGGGTCCCGGCCGCGCCGCAGCGGGCCCGCCCCCGCGCCGGAGCCGGCCCCCGCGCCGGCCGGGCCCCGGACCCGGCCACCACGTCCGCCCGTTCCGCCCCCACCACCCCGGGGGCCTGACCGCCATGGGCCTGCTCACCGAGATCCTGCTGCTGCCCCTGGCCCCCGTCCGGGCGACCGCCTGGTTCGCCGGCCGCATCGCCGACGCCGCCGAGGAGGAGCTGTACGACCCGGCCCCGCTGATGGCGCGGCTGCGGGAACTCCACCGCGCGCTGGAGGACGGCGAGATCGACGAGGAGGAGTTCGAGGCCGGGGAGGAACGGTTGCTGCTCGCCATCCAGCAGCGACAGGACCCCGACCATCCCTACCCACCCCCTGTCACCGACTGAGCCACGTACGAGGAAAGGCGGCAGTACCGATGGACAACAGCAAGGCCGCGCTGGCGGCCGGAATTGCCGGGGGCTATGTATTGGGCCGCACCCGCAAGGCCAAAGTGGCCTTCGCCATCGCCACCTACGTCATCGGCCGCCGCTTTCCGCTCACCCCGCGGCACCTGGCCGAGGAAGGCGGACGCAGGCTGCGGGAGCACCCCCGGTTCGGAGCGCTGAGCGATCAGGTACGGGGTGATCTGCTGGAGTCCGGCCGCAGCGCGGTCATGGCCGCGGCCACCGCCCGGATCGACGCGCTCTCCGAAGCCCTGCGCCGCGGCGCCCAGGCCCTGGAGGGCGTCTCGGCCGAGCAGGGCGAACAGGAACAGGAGCAGGAGCCGGAGCAGGAAGAGGAGCCGGAGCGCAAGCCGAAACCGAAGACGAAACCCTCGTCCAAGCCGAAGCCCAAGGCCAAGGCGGGGACCGGGAAGAAGGCGCCGGACAAGAAGCGGTCACCGAGCAAGAGCAGTCGGTCCAGGGCATCGGAGGCATCCTGATGGCGAAGTCCGAAGAAGCGACGCAGACGTCCGACGGCGGCGTGAGCGGCAGCCTGGAACGGCTGCGGGAAGAATTCACCGGCTACCTCGGCGCCCGTGCCCACCACCTGACTCAGGCGGCCGGCCAACGGGTGCAGCACATGGCGGGGCGGCTCGCCGGCGCACCCGCCGCGGGAGCCCGCAACCTGGTGAAGGAAGCGGCGGTCGAACCGGTCAAGAAGGCGGCGATCGATCCGGTGAAGAAGGTCATCCCGGGAATGGGCGGCGGCGACGACGAGGAGAAGGGGGAGGGCGGGGACGGCAAGGGCGGGGCCGACGGCATGAAGTCCACCTTCATCATCGAATCCATCGACGTGGGCGTACCGCTGCGGACCTGCTACAACCACTGGACCGATTTCGAGGGTTTCGGCGAGTTCATGAAGGGCGTGCAGCACGTCCAGCGCCAGGACGACACGGAGACCGACTGGCGCGCCAAGATCGGTCCGTCCACCCGCTCCTGGAAGGCGACGGTGCAGGAGCAGGTGCCCGACGAGCGCGTCGAATGGACCTCGGAGGGATCCAAGGGCACCCACCGGGGGGTCGTCTCCTTCCACGAACTGACGCCCCGGCTCACCAGGATCGTGGTGGTCGTCGAGTACAGCCCGGCCGGCTTCTTCGAGAAGACCGCCAACCTCTGGCGCGCGCAGGGCCGCAGGCTGCGGCTCGACCTGAAGCGGTTCCAGAGCCATGTGACGCTCGCCGCCGAGGAGGACGAGCCCGAGGGCTGGCGTGGCGAGATCAGGGAGGGCGAGGTGGTCCGCGGGCCCGACGAGGAACCCGGGGACGAGGAGCAGGAGCCGGACGAGGAGGAGGGCGAGGACGAGGACACGGAGGGGGAGTGGGACGACGAGGAAGAGGAGGAGGAAGAGGAAGGCGAGGAGGGCGAGGACGAGGACGAAGAGGAAGAGGAGAAGGAGCGCAAGGGCAGGCGCAAGGGACGAGGCCGCCGATGACATCGACACGCCGGACGTTGCAGCCCCTGGAGGCGTACGAGCCGCTGGAGCCGTACCCGCCCCGTACCGCCAACCTCGCCGACATCCTGGAGCGGATCCTCGACAAGGGCGTGGTCATCGCGGGCGACATCAAAATCGATCTGCTCGACATCGAACTGCTGACCATCCGCGTCCGGTTGTTCATTTCCTCCGTCGACACCGCGCGCAAGGCCGGCATCGACTGGTGGGAGACCGAGCCCGCGCTCTCCTCCCGGGCCGCCCGCGACGCCCTGTACGACGAGAACAAACGGCTCAGGGAACGGCTGTGCGAACTGGAGACCACCAGCGATCACCGGCGCGACCGGCACAAGGAGTCCGAGACCGCATGACCGAGCCCACGGCGCACCGCCCCGACGATGAATCCGGCTCCACCGTCTGCGTCTTCGCGGTCTGCCCCGCCTCCACCGCCCCTGTGCTGAGCGGGGTCGCGGGGCACACGGGCGGCGGGCCGGTGCGCCTGCTGACGGCCGGGCCGCTGGCGGTGGTCGCCCAGGACGTACCGGCCGCCGACTTCGCCCCCGAGACGCTGCCCGAGCGGCTGGGCGACCCGGCCGAGCTGGAGCGCTGCGCCCGGGACCATCACGCCGTCATCACCGCCGTGGCCCGTACCGCTCCCGTCGTGCCCTTTCCCCTCGCCACGCTCTACCTCAGCGATGAGCGGGCCGTGGCGGCCGTCGCCGAGCGGGCGCGGGATTTCGTCCGGGTCCTGGACCGGCTGCGGCACCGCGCGGAGTGGGGGGTCAAGGTCACCGCGGCCCCCGGCGCCCCGGCCCCGGCCGCTCCGGAGCCCGCCGCCGCCCCCGCCGACGGCCGTGCCTACCTCGCCCGGGTACGCGGCCGGCAGCAGGAGCGCGAGGAACGGCAGGAGGTGGCCTGGCGCACCGCCGAGCGGGTGTACGCCGCGGTACGCCGCACCGCGGTGGCCGCCCGCCGGCTGCGCCCGCAGGATCCGGTGCTCGGCGGCGGCGGACCGCGCCAGCTCCTCAACGCGGCCCTGCTGCTCGACCACCACCGGGCGGCGGAACTGCGCGAGCTGGCCGGCACCCTGGCGGCCGACCCCGCGATCGCCCGGCACGCCCGGATTGAGGTGACCGGACCGTGGGTCCCGTACTCCTTCGCCCGGCTCGACCAGTGCGACGAGGAGGAGCGCGCCGATGCCGTCCTCTGAGACGATCCCCTGGCAGGGCGAGCAGGGCCCGTACGGGCCGATCGGGGTGCCACTGGTGGACCTGCTGGACCGGGTGATGGCCACCGGCGTGGTGATCAGCGGCGATGTGGTGATCGCGATCGCCGAGGTGCCGCTGGTGCGGCTGTCCCTGCACGCGCTGCTGTCCTCGGTCAGCGACCGGATGCCGGCGCCCTGGGCGGACGGTGGGCCGTGGTGACCCCGGAGCGCCGCATGGATCTGGACGAGGGCTCGGTGGGGCGCGACCTGGTGGCGCTGGTGCTGACCGTGGTGGAGCTGTTGCGGCAGCTGATGGAACGGCAGGCGCTGCGCCGGGTGGACTCGGGCGAACTCTCCGAGGAGCAGGTCGACCGCATCGGCACCACCTTGATGCTGCTGGAGCAGCGGATGGGTGAGCTCCGTACCACCTTCGGCCTGCGGCCCGAGGACCTGAACCTCGATCTGGGGCCGCTGGGCTCCCTGCTGCCCCGCGACTGAGCGGTTCCGGCCCGGCCGGTGGTGCGTCCCGCCCGCCGCCGGTGTCGTCGCCCTGGTTCCGGTCGCCGGCGGTGAGGGTGACGGGCAGGTGTGATCTCCGCCGTGCGAGGTACCCGGGGGCGCGGGGAAGGAGCACAACGAGAGGAGGGGCGGCCCCGGCGAGCGGGCGGCCGGTCCGCCGTGGCCCCGTCCGGCGTCGGCCCCGTCCGGCGTCGGCCCCGCCCCTCCGCACCGACGACGACAGGAGCTGGCCCATGAAGGCCGCCGTATGGCACGGCAAGCGCGACGTCCGGGTCGACGAGGTCCCCGATCCGGTGCTGCAGCAGCCCACCGACGCCCTGATACGCGTCACCTCCACCGGGCTGTGCGGCTCGGACCTCCACCTCTACGAGGTCCTGGGCCCGTTCATGACCCCGGGCGACATCCTGGGCCACGAGCCGCTGGGGGTGGTGGAGGAGATCGGCTCCGAAGTGACCGGCATCGCGCCCGGGGACCGGGTGGTGGTGCCGTTCCAGATCGCCTGCGGCACCTGCTTCATGTGCCGGCGCGGACTGCAGACCCAGTGCGAGACCACCCAGGTACGCGGGCGGGACAGCGGCGCCGCGCTGTTCGGCTACACCAAGCTGTACGGGTCGGTGCCCGGGGCCCAGGCCGAGTATCTGCGCGTCCCGCAGGCACAGTACGGCCCGGTCAAGGTCCCCGACGGGGTGCCGGACGACCGCTATCTGTATCTCTCCGATGTGCTGCCGACCGCCTGGCAGGCGGTGGAGCAGGCGGCGGTCCCGGCCGGCGGCAGCGTCGCCGTGCTGGGACTGGGGCCGATCGGCGACATGGCCTGCCGCGTCGCCCGCTTCCGGGGTGCCGGTCAGGTCATCGGCATCGACCTGGTGCCGGACCGCCTGGAGCGGGCCGCGGCCCGCGGGGTGCAGACCCTCGACTTGGAGGAGCACGAGGACATCGCGGCGGCCGTCCGTGACCTCACCGCGGGGCGCGGGCCGGACGCGGTGATCGACGCGGTCGGGATGGAGGCCCACGGCGGGACCGCGGGTGCGACGCTCCAGGGACTGGCCGGACTGCTGCCGTCCGCGCTGGCCGAGCGGATGGCGGGCAAGGCGGGCGTGGACCGGATGGCTGCGCTCTACCTGGCCATCGACATGGTGCGGCGCGGCGGCACCATCGCCCTGAGCGGGCTCTACGGCGGCATGGCCGACCCGCTGCCGATGCTCACCCTGTTCGACAAGCAGATCACGCTGCGGATGGGGCAGGCCAATGTGAAGCACTGGGTGCCGGAGATCCTGCCGCTGCTCGGCGAGGACGATCCGCTGGGCGTGGACGACTTCGCCACCCACCATCTGCCCCTGGAGCGGGCCCCGGAGGCGTACGACCGGTTCCAGCTCAAGGAGACCGGCAAGGTCGTGCTCCGGCCCTGAACGGCTGCGGCAGCGACAGCGGCGGCGTCATGACGGGGGCGTCACGCGGATGCCGGGAAGCGTTCCCAGACCCGGTGACCGGCGAGCAGCCGGGTGATCTCGTCCCACACCGCCAGCGGTGACGCGGCGTGCACCACTCCGGGCGCCGTGGCGGGGACGCCCGCCGCGTCGAGGGCCGGGTCCGCCCCGGCCCAGGCGCCGATCGGCTTGCCGTGCCGGTAGGCCTCGGCGATCAGCAGCAGCACCCGCGGGTTGACGGCGTCGCTGTCGGGTTCGGAGCCGGCCGGGGCGCCGGCCAGCAGGACGGCGTCGAACTCCACGGAGCGCGCGGTGGCGAACGTCCGCTGCACCGTCACCGGGTCGTTCTCCGCGTCCAGTACCCCACCGGTCGCGGCGATGACCAGCGGCACCAGTCCCGCCGCGAGCGCGGACTGGCGTACGGTGCGCACCCCTTCGAGGGCCCGGCCGTCCGTTCCGTCCGCGACGATCCCGATCACCCGGCCGTCCAGCGGCCATTCCTTCCCCAGCTGGGAGAGGGCGGGGGACGCCTGGACCGACGGCAGCTCGGCCGGGGGCGTGGGGCCGGGCAGTCCAAGTCCGGCGGCGACGCGTTCGCACAGCACCGGGTCGATGCGGGCCAGCACCCCCAGCATCCGCTCCTTGACGGCCTGCTCGTAGCACTTGCCCAGCTCGAAGGTGTAGGCGGCGATGATGTGTTCGCGCTCCACCGGGGTCATGCTGAGCCAGAACCGGCGCGGCTGGCTGAAGTGGTCGTCGAAGCTCGCCGCCGCCTGCCGCACGGTGCGGCCGGCCGGCACCTCGCGCGGCACCTCGATGTACGCCCCTTCACCCGCCCCGGCCAGGAACGGGCAGCCGCCGTCCAGGGAGTTGGGCCGATACGGGGCCACCCCCCGGTGCACGGCCGTCTGGTGCATCCCGTCGCGCAGCATGTCGTTGACCGGCGCGTGGGTGCGGTTGATGGGCAGCTGGGCGAAGTTGGGGCCGCCGAGCCGGGAGATCTGGGTGTCCAGGTACGAGAACAGCCGCCCGGCCAGCAGCGGGTCGTCGGTGATGTCGATGCCCGGCACCAGGTGCCCGGGGTGGAAGGCCACCTGTTCGGTCTCGGCGAAGTAGTTGACCGGGTTGGCGTTGAGGGTGAGCAGCCCGATGGGGTGCACCGGGGCAAGTTCCTCGGGAACGATGTTGGTGGGGTCCAGCAGGTCGATGCCTTCGAAGAGCTGTTCCTCGGTGTCGGCGAAGATCTGCACGCCCAGCTCCCACTGGGGGTACGCGCCCGCCTCGATCGCGTCGGCCAGATCGCGCCGGTGGAAGTCGGGGTCGATCCCGCCCGTCAGTTGCGCTTCCTCCCAGACCATGGAGTGCACGCCCAGGCGCGGCTTCCAGTGGAACTTCACCAGGGTCGTCTCGTCCCGGTCGTTGACCAGCCGGAAGGTGTGGATGCCGAAGCCCTCCATCATCCGGTACGAGCGGGGGATGCCGCGGTCGGACATGTTCCACAGGGTGTGGTGGGTGGCCTCGGTGTGCAGGCCGGCGAAGTCCCAGAAGGTGTCGTGGGCGCTCTGGGCCTGCGGGATCTCCCGGTCGGGGTGCGGCTTGCCGGCGTGGATGACGTCGGGGAACTTGATGGCGTCCTGGATGAAGAAGACCGGGATGTTGTTGCCGACCAGGTCGAAGGTGCCCTCGGCGGTGTAGAACTTCGTCGCGAAGCCGCGGGTGTCGCGCACGGTGTCGGCGGAGCCGCGCGAGCCGAGCACGGTGGAGAAGCGGACGAAGACCGGGGTGCTGACGTCCTTGCCGAGGAACGCGGCCTTGGTGATGTGGCCGGCGGTGCCGTAGCCCTCGAAGACCCCGTGCGCCGCGGCGCCGCGCGCGTGCACCACCCGCTCGGGGATCCGCTCGTGGTCGAAGTGGGTGATCTTCTCCCGCAGGTGGTGGTCCCGGAGCAGGATGGGGCCGCGCGGCCCGGCCTTCAGCGAGTGGTCCGAGTCGGGCAGCCGGGCGCCCTGCGCCGTCGTCAGGTATCCGCCGCCCTGGGAGGCGAGCTCCGGATCGGTGTCCGTGGCCCGGCCGGTGGGGGAGACGGTCGCGGGGCCGCGCTGGTCCGGCTTGGAGGGCAGGGGCTCTCGTACCTGCGTGGGCTCGGCGGGCGAGGGCGGCTGGGCGGCGGGCCGTCCCGGGATCTCGGACGGGGGGTCGCCCTGGTCGGCGGCGGCGCGGGAGGGCTCGGGCATGGAGGGCTCCTGGGGTCGCCGGGGACGGATGTGGTCCGATGTCCGGACAAAATGAACAAACCGTCTTCACTGGAGCAGTCGGGCGGCGCCAGGTCAAGGACACTCCGGCGGGTGTGTTCCGGGCGCGTGCCGTGGTCCTCCGTCACGCGCGGTCGCCGCCGTCACCCGCATGGAGCAGTGCGCGGGCGGTACGGATGCGCCGGCCGGGTGAGCGGCCGACGGTGGGAGGTGGCCCACGAGACCGAGCGCGCAGCGCGCACCTGGAAGGGACTGCCATGCCCATCTGCACCACTCGCGACGGCGTCGACATCTTCTACAAGGACTGGGGAAGCGGCCGGCCCGTCGTCTTCATCCACGGCTGGCCGCTCAGCGGCGACGCCTGGCAGGACCAGCTGAAGGCGGTGGCCGACGCCGGCTTCCGGGGCCTCGCGCACGACCGGCGCGGGCACGGACGTTCCACCCCCGTCTTCGACGGCTACGACTTCGACACCTTCGCGGACGACCTGAACGATCTGCTCACCGGCCTGGACCTGCGGGACGTCACGCTGGTGGCGCACTCGATGGGCGGCGGTGAACTCGCCCGCTACATCGGCCGGCACGGCACCGGCCGGATCCGCTCGGCCGTCCTGCTGTCCGCGATCACCCCGCTGATGAGCCGGTCGCGCGGCAACGCCGAGGGCGTACCGGACGAGGTCTTCGACCAGATCAAGCAGGGCATCCTGGATGAGCGCTCGCAGTTCTGGAAGGACACGGCCGAGGGATTCTTCGGCGCGAACCGGCCCGGCAACAAGGTCACGCAGGGCAACAAGGACGCGTTCTGGCTCATGGCGATGGACGAGACGATCCAGGGCGGGGCGGCCTGTGTGGACGCCTTCGCCTACACGGACTTCACGGAGGACCTGAAGAAGTTCGACATCCCCACCCTCGTGGTGCACGGCGACGACGACCAGGTGGTGCCCTTCGCCGCCACCGGAGCGAAATCCGCCGAACTGATCGACGACGCCACCCTCACGGTGTACGAGGGCGGCTCGCACGGCATCGCCATGGTCCGCGGGGACAAGGAACGGTTCAACGCCGACCTGATCGAGTTCCTCGCCCGCTGAGCACGCCGGAAAGCCGCCGGGGCCCGGCGGCTCCAGGGACGGGGTGACGGCCGCCCCGGCGGACGGTCCGGCCCTCAGGGCAGCAGGACGATCTTGCCCTCGACGTGGCCGGTGGCCAGGTCTTCGTAGGCCGCCCTCACCTCCGTCAGGGGATAGGTCGCGGCGATGGGCACCTCCAGGACGCCGTCGGCCACCAGCGCGGCCAGTTCGGCGAGGACCCCGGCGCCCGTGGCGGCGGACGCGCCGTCCATCCGCACCCCGTACCGCGGCCCGTCGGTGAAGTCGGCGACGGTGTTGACGCGTTCGGGTGCCACACCCAGATCGATGGCGAGCCGCACATAGCCGGTGCCGTGCGTGTCGATCAGCGCGTCGATCCCCGCGGCGCGCAGCCGCTCCTCCAGCCCTTCGCCGTAGCCCATCGGCTGGATCCCGCGCCCGCTCAGCCAGGAGTGGTGCGCGGGCCCGGCGATGCCGATCACCTCCGCCCCGGCGTGCCGCGCCAGTTGCGCGGCGATCGAGCCCACGCCCCCGGCGGCACCGGCCACCGCGACCCGGTCGCCGGGGCCGGCGGCGACGGCGCGCACGCACGCGTACCCCGTGCTGCCGGCGATGGCCAGCGAACCCGCCACCTCCCAGGGCACGTTCGGCGGCTTGGGGGTCAGCTGCCCGGCCGGCACGCTGACGTACTCGGCGTGGCTGGCCCGCTCGTCGGTGTAGCCCAGGACCTCGTCGCCGGTCGCCACCCCCTGCGCCCCGGGGCCCGTGCGCTCCACCACGCCGGCCAGGTCGCTGCCCTGGCCCGAGGGAAAGGTCGCCGGCCACCGGTCGTGCAGGAGCCCCTCCCGGATCATCGCCTCGCCCGGGTTGATGGCCGCGGCCCACACCCGCACCAGCACCCGGTCCCCTTCCGGCTCGGGTACGGGTACGTCCGCCACCCGCAGCACCTCGGGACCGCCGTACGCGTCGAACAGCACCGCCTTGGGCATACCACCACCACTTCTCGCCGTTGTCGCCAGCACCCTCGCACCGCCCGGCGCGCCCGCCGCCGCGCCACGCCGGGCCGGCCGGGGGCCGGCTCTCGTGACCCGGGGCCGGGCCGTTCCCGCCGGAACCCTTCTGCGTATGATTCGCAAGTGCATGATTACCGCATCAGAACGGCCACGGACGCGGACCTCGACGAGGTCAGGGCCGTGATGCTCGACACCGTGTACCGCGACTTCGGTGCCGGATACGTGCCGCGCTGGCACGCCGACATCATCGACCCGGGATCGTTCTACCTGCGCCCGCCCCGGCACACCCTGCTCGTCGCCGTGGACACGCACGACGGGACGGTCGCCGCCACCGGCGCGCTCGACGCCCGCGGACCGGCGCATCCCCCCAACCCGCGCTGGCTGGCCGACCGCTACCCCTCGGGCGAGACGGCACAACTGCGGCGCGTGTACGTACGCCCCGAGCACCGGCGGCGCGGCCTCGCCGGGCGGCTGGTGACCGAACTGCTCGACTTCGCCGCCCGGGACGGCGGCTACCGTTCCGTGTACCTGCACACGAACGCCCACCTGTCCGGCGCGATGGCCCTGTGGCAGACCCTGGGCAAGATCGTGTGCGACGAGCGGGTGGAACGGCCCGGCGCCGGCAGCGACGTCGTGCACTTCGAGCTCCCCCTTCTCTGACCCGCCTCAGGAAGACAGAACGAGGATCATGAGATCTCCCCGCCCGCGGCTGATAGCCGGGCTGCTGCTCGTCCCCCTGCTCACCGGCTGCTTCGCCTCCTCCGACGGCGGCCGGGCCGCGGGCCCCGACGGCCCGGGCGACGGCGGCCGGCTGCGCGTCGCGCTCGCCTTCCCGCCCGCCGAGAACTACTCCCCGTACGGGATGGACGCCTACGACCTGTCCCGGCTCGGCGTCGTCGAGGGACTGACCCGGCTGGACGCCAACGGCACCGCCGTGCCCGCGCTCGCCACCTCCTGGAGCGCCGAACCGGACGGCACCGGCTGGCTCTTCACCCTGCGCGAGGCCACCTTCCAGGACGGCACCGAGGTCACCGCGCAGGCCGTCGCCACCGCCCTCACCCGCGCCGCCGCAGCCGACCCCGCCCCCTCGGCCATCTCCGGGGTGGAGCTGAGCGCCGAGGCCATCGGCGACCGGCAGGTCAGGGTCGGCACCGCCGAGCCCGATCCGGTGCTGCCGCTGCGGCTGACCAACCCGAGCCTGGCCGTGTTCGCCCCGGCCGCCTACGGCGAGGACGGCACGGTCAACCCGGCCGGCACCGCCACCGGCCCCTTCGAACTCACCACCATCACCGGCGACACCGCCGCCACCCTGGACCGCTTCGAGGACCACTGGGGCGGCCGGGCCCAGGCGTCCGGCATCGACGCCACCTACATCTCGGACGGCACCGCCCGCGCCAACGCCCTGCGCACCGGCGAGGCCGACATCGCCGAGGCCGTACCGGTCGCCCAGGTCGCCGCCCTGGAGGAGGGCACCGCGCACGAGGTCGACACCGCCCGCAACACCAGCCTGTTCCTCAACACCGCGGCGGGCGCCTTCGAGGACGCCGGACTGCGCGCCGCCGCCCGCGAGGCGATCGACCCCACCGCCGTCGCCGAGGGCGTCTACGAGGGCTACGCCCAGCCCGCCCAGGGCATCTTCGGGCCCGCGCTGAGCTGGGCCGAGGGCAAGCGGATCGCGCCGCGGGACCGCGCCGGGGCCACCGACCCCACCGGGCGGAGCATCACCATCGCCACCTACAGCGACCGCCCCGAACTCCCCGAGGCCGCCCAGGTGGTCCAGCAGCAGCTGGAGCGTGCCGGGTTCACCGTACGGCTGGAGGTACGCACCTACGCCCGGCTGGAGAGCGACCTGCTGGCCGGAACGTTCGACGCCGCCGTCCTCGCCCGCAACGTCATGCTCGACACCGGCGACCCGGTCACCGTCCTCGCCAGCGGCTACACCTGCGAGGGCAGCTTCAACCTGTCCGCGCTGTGCGACGCCCACATCGACGCCCTCATCGACGAGGCCCGCGCCCAGCCGGAACCCGGCGCCCGGCAGGACGCCGCGCTGCGCGCCGAGGCCGCCATCCTCGCCACCGACGCCGAGATCCCCCTCGTCCATCTGAAGGTCGTGACCGGCATCGCCGCCGGGGTCACCGGCGTCGCCCTGGACCCCTACGAACGGGAGATCGTCGGCCTGGGAACCCGGCGCTGACACCCGTGAAGACCACCGCGCGCCACCGGCCCGAGCGGCGCGCCGCCACCGCACTGTGGCGGCTCGCGCTGCTCGCCGCCCTGATCGGCGTGATCGGCCTGCTCCCGTGGCTGTCCCGCACCGACCCCGCGCTCACCGTCCTCAAGGCCCGCTCCACCGAACGCGAGCCCACCCCGGAGACGCTGGACGCCATCCGGAACGACCTCGGCCTGGACGAGGGGCCCTTCTCCCTGCTCGGCAGCTGGCTCGGCGGGCTGGCGCACGGCGACGCCGGCCGGTCCTGGGTGTCGGGCACCGAGGTTCTGCCCGCCGTCGGACAGGCCCTGGGCGTCTCCCTGCTGCTGATGGCCGGCGCCCTCGCCGTCGCCCTGGCCACCGTCGCGGCGATCTGCGCCCGCCCGCTGTGGCACGGCGCCCGGCGGCGGCTTCACGCCCGGCGCCCCGGCGGTACGGGCTCGGCCGTGCTCGCCGCGCTCCCCGAGTTCCTGCTCGCCTCCGTCCTGGCCTCCGTCATCGGCGTGCAACTGGGCTGGCTGCCGGCACTCGGCTGGTACGGCCCGCAGTGGATGATCCTGCCCTCGCTCGCCCTGGGGCTGCCCGCCGGCGCGGTGCTCGGGCGGCTGCTCGCCGACCTGCTGCCCACCGCGTACGCCGAACCCTGGCTGCCGGCCGCCGTGGCGCGCGGCATCCCGCCGGCCGCCGTGGCCCGGCACGCGCTGCGCCGCTGCGTGCCCGGACTGCTGCCCAACCTGGGCCTGTTCGTCGTCGGCCTGACCGGCGGCGCCGTCGCCGTCGAGCAGATATTCGACATCCCGGGGCTCGGACGGCTCACCCTGCGCGCCGCCCTCGCCCAGGACCTCCCCGTGCTCCAGACCGGCATCCTCACCCTCGTCGCCCTCGCGGCGGTGGCCGCCGCGCTCGCCCGGCTCGGCGCACAGCGGCTGATCGGCCCCGCGCTGCGCGACGGCGCCCTGCACTCCGCGTACCGGTCCACCCGCCGGGAACCACGCTTCGCGCCCCTCGGCTACGGGCTCGCCCTCGCCGCCTTGATCGGCCTCGGCCTGCCCCGCGACCCGCTGGCGCTCGACACCACCGCCCGCCTCCAACCACCCTCCTGGGCCCACCCGTTCGGCACCGACGCGCTCGGCCGCGACCTGCTGGCGCGGGTCGCGCACGGCGCGCTGAGCACCCTGGGCACCGCGCTGGCGGTGAGCGCCGCCGCCCTGCTGGCCGGCGTGCTGCTCGGGCTGCTGCCCCGGCTGTCCGGCCCGCTGGTGGACACGGTCAACGCCGTCCCGCCGGTACCGGCCGCACTGCTGATCACCGGGCTGCTGGGCGGCGGGCCGTGGGTCCCGGCGCTGGCGGTGGCCGCGGTCGCCTGGACGGCGCTGGCCGCGCACACCTCCGCACTGCTGCGGCAGGAACGCGCCGCCCCGCACGTGACCGCCTCGCGCGCGCTGGGAGCGGGCCCCGGTCATCTGCTGCGCCGGGTGCTGCTCCCCGCCGTACTGCCGCCGGTGGTCCGGCACGCCCTGATCCGGCTGCCCGGCATCGCGCTCAGCCTCGCCGCCCTCGGCTTCCTCGGACTCGGCGCGCAGCCGCCCTCGCCCGAGTGGGGCCTGCTGCTCTCCGAGAACCAGCCCTACGTCGAACGCGCGCCGTGGACGGTTCTGACGCCCGCCGCCGCCCTCGCCCTGCTCGGCGCCCTCGCGGTGACGGCGGCCGGCGGGGTACGGCTGCCCCGGGTGCGCCGCCGGCGGGCGACACCGGCCGTGCCGGGCTTCCCCGTCGCCGCTCCCGCCGCGGTGTCCGCCGCCCGGGCCCCGGCCGAAGGGGTGGCGCGATGAGCCGGCTCGTCGCCCGGATCCTGGCTCCCCGCCCCGGAGGGCGGTCCCGTCCACCGCGCGAGCGGGTGTGGCGGCGGCTGCCGCCCCTGCCGCGGCTGCTGATCGCCACCCAACTCGCCTTCAACCTCGGCTTCTTCGCCGTACTGCCCTTCCTCGCCGCGCACCTGGGGACGGCGATCGGCATGGCCGGCTGGCTGGTCGGCCTCGTCCTGGGACTGCGCACCTTCAGCCAGCAGGGCCTGTTCCTGGCCGGCGGCTGGCTGGTGGACCGCTACGGCGTGCGGCCCGCCGTCCTGACCGGCTGCGCGCTGCGGATCGCCGGCTTCGTGTGGCTCGGTTACGCGACGGCCACCTGGGCGGTGATCGGCGCGGTGCTGCTGATCGGCTTCGCCGCCGCGCTGTTCTCCCCGGCCGTCGAATCCGAGGTGGCCCGGCAGGCCGTGGAGTGGGAGGCGTCGGGGCACGGCCCGCGCACCCGGGTCCTGGCCCTGTTCTCGGCGGCCGGCCAGGCCGGGGCGTTCGTCGGACCGCTGCTGGGCGGGCTGCTGCTCGCCGTCGACTTCCGCACCGCGTGCCTGTGCGGGGCGGCCGTCTTCGTCCTCGTCCTGGCCGGCCACGCGCGGCTGATGCCGCAGCACATCCCCGGCCGGGAGCGGGCCCCGGCCGGCGGCGCGTTCGCGCCCCTGCTGCGCGACCGCCGTTTCCTCGCCCTGTGCTGCGCGTACGGCGGCTATCTGCTCGCCTACAACCAGCTGTATCTCGCCCTACCGCAGGAGGTGGAGCGGGCGGCCGGCTCGCAGGCGCCGCTGTCCTGGCTGTTCGCGCTCTCCTCGCTGCTGGTGGTCTGCGCCCAGCTGCCGGTCAGCCGCCTGGTGGGTGACCGGCTGGATCCGCGCCGCTCGATGGCGGCCGGACTGCTGCTGGTGGCGGCCGGGTTCGCGGTGGTGGCGCTGGCCCGCCCGGCGGGCTGGACGGGCCCGGCCGGGCTGCTGCCCGCCGCCGGATTCGTGGTCCTGCTGACGGTGGGCCAGATGCTGATCGTGCCGGCCGCCCGGGCGTGGGTACCCGACTTCGCGGCCCGGGGACGGCTCGGCCTGTACATGGGCGCGCTGTCCTCGGTCTCCGGGCTGCTGGTCCTGGTGGGCAGTTCGGCGACCGGCGGGCTGTTCCAGCTGGGGCTGCCGCCCGCCGTGCCCTGGTTGGTCCTGGCCGCCGTCACCGCGCTGGCGGTGCTGGTGCTCCCGCGCGGACCGCAGCCCGACACGCACCCCGCCCCGGGCCCCGACACGAATCCCGACCCGGGTCCCGGCCCCGGTCCGCACGCCGCCCGGCAACCCGCCCCGCCGTCCGGCGGGTGACGGGCGCCCTCACCTACCCGGTGACCGCCGGCACCGCCCGCTGTTCCGGCCCCGTGTACGAGGCCAGCGGCCGGATCAGCGCGTTGTGCGCCAGCTGTTCGGTGATGTGCGCCGTCCAGCCGGTGATGCGGCTCATCACGAACAGCGGCGTGAACACCGGGGTGTCGAACCCCATCAGGTGGTAGGCGAGCCCGGCCGGGTAGTCCAGGTTCGGGTGGATGCCCTTGTGGTCGAGCATCGCCTCCCGCAGCGCGGCGTGCAGCGCGGCCAGCCGGGCGGTCTCCGGGTGCGCCCCACGGGTGAGAAGAGCGTCCAGCGCCTGCTGCATGATCGGCACCCGGGAGTCGCCGTCCTTGTAGACCCGGTGCCCGAACCCCATGATCTTGCGCTTCTCCGCCAGCGCGGCGGCCAGCCACTCCGGGGCCCGCGCGGGGTCGCCGATCTCCGCCAGCATGTGCATCACCGCCTCGTTGGCGCCGCCGTGCAGCGGGCCCTTGAGCGCGCCGATGGCCGCCGTGACCGCGCTGTACAGGTCCGAGAGCGTGGAGGTCACCACACGGGCGGTGAACGTGGAGGCGTTGAAGCCGTGTTCGGCGTACAGCACCAGGGAGATCTCGAAGCAGCGCACCACCTCGGGGTCCGGTACGGCGCCGAAGCACATGTGGAAGAAGTTCTCCGCGTACCCGAGAGCGGGGTCCGGCGGCACCGGGGGCAGCCCCCGGCGACGGCGCTGGTCGGCCGCCACCACCGTGGGCAGCTTCGCCAGCAGGTTCAGCGACTTGGCGTGGTGGGCGGCCGGGCTGCCGTCCTCTTCCGTCGGGTCCTCGGCGCCGAAGAAGCTCACGGCGGTGCGCAGCACGTCCATGGGATGGCAGGTTTCCGGCAGCCGGGCCAGCACCTCGGCGGTGGTGCGGTCCAGCGGGCGCAGAGCGCGTTCGCGGGAGCGGAAGTCCGCCAACTGGGCCGGATCGGGCAGCTCCCCGTGCCACAGCAGGTACGCGACCTCCTCGAAGGAGCGGCGCGCGGCCAGGTCCTGGACCGGGTAGCCGCGGTAGGTGAGGGAGTTGGACTCCTGGATGACCGTGGAGATGTCGGTGGCGTCGACGACGACGCCGGCGAGGCCGCGGTGGATGCCGGGCGCGAGGGTGGTCATGGGCGGGTGCCTCCGGAGCGTCAGGTGCCGGGCGGGAGAGTGAAGTCGTGGACGGCGGAGTCGAAGGCCGTGTACTCCCGGTAGCCCAGGAGCTCGTACAGGCGCGAGCGGGTCTGCATGCGCGGCAGCAGGGACTGAACGGTTCCCTCGGCGGCCAGGGTGCGCAGCCCCTCCTCCGCCGCGCCCATGGCCAGCCGCAGCAGGGTGACGGGGTACAGGGCGATGTCGTAGCCGAGATCCTGGAGGGTGGCGGCGTTCAGCGGGCGGCCCTTGCCGAACTCGGTCATGTTGGCGAGCAGCGGCACCGGGACGGCCCTGCGGAACGCCTCGAACTCGCCCTCGTCGGCGAGGGCCTCGGGGAAGACCGCGTCCGCCCCGGCGTCCACGTACGCCTTCGCCCGGTCGATCGCGGCGGCCAGGCCCTCCACGGCGCGGGCGTCGGTGCGCGCCATCAGCAGGAAGTCCGGATCGCGGCGGGCGTCGACCGCGGCCCGCACCCGGCGGGTCATCTCCTCGCGCGGTACCACCGACTTGCCGTCGAGGTGGCCGCAGCGCTTGGGGTTGACCTGGTCCTCCAGATGGAGGCCGGCCAGCCCCGCGTCCTCCATCAGCTGGACGGTACGGGCGGCGTTCATCGGTTCGCCGAAGCCGGTGTCGGCGTCGATGAGGACCGGCAGATCGGTGACGCGGGTGGTCTGCTGGGCGCGGGCCGCGACCTCCGCCGAGGTGGTCAGTCCGATGTCGGGCAGCCCCAGGTCGGCGGCGAGGACGGCGCCGGAGAGGTAGGCGGCTTCGAAGCCGGTGTCCTGGATGAGGCGGGCGGAGAGCGGGTTGAGGGCGCCGGGCATCACCAGCAGGTCGGGTGCGGCCAGCCGTTCGCGCAGCGCGCGGCGGCGTCCGGCGGGGGTGGTGCGGGTGTGCAGCATCAGAACAGGCCCTTCGGGAGCGTCGCGTCGTACGCGGCGACGGATTCTTCGTCGACGGCGGGGAACAGCCGGGCCAGCTCCCCGGGGGACAGCTCGGCCAGCCGCTCCGCCGTGGACAGGAAACCGTCCTGGGCCGCCGGGGTCACGATCCCCTCGGCCAGGGTGCGGAACTTGCCGGCGTACGCGGCGCGGTCGAAGGGGCGGGCCCCGGCCGGATGGGCGTCGGCGACGGCGAGTTCGTCCTCGATCACCGAGCCGTCCTCCAGGGTGATCACCGCGCGCCCGCCGAAGGCGCGGCGCTCCGGGTCCGGGTCGTGGTACCGGCGGGTCCACTCCGGATCCTCCACGGTGGAGATCCTGCGCCACAGTGCGACGGTCCCGGGGCGGCGGGCGCGTTCGGGTGCGTAGGAGCGCTCGTGGTGCCAGCCGCCGTCCTCCAGCGCGACGGCGAGGATGTAGGGCACCGAGTGGTCCAGGGTCTCGCGGCTGGCCTCCGGGTCGTATTTCTGCGGATCGTTCGCACCGGAGCCGATCACGTGGTGGGTGTGGTGGCTGGTGTGCAGCACCACCGAGCGCACCCGCTCCAGCGGCCCGGTCCGCCCGCGCAGCCGCCGCGCCAGGTCGATGACGGCCTGCGCCTGGTACTCGGCGGAGTGCTCCTTGGTGTACGTCTCCAGGATCGCGCGGCGCGGCTTGCCGGGCGCGGGGAGCCGGACGGTGTAGTCGGCGCCGGGGCCGTCCAGCATCCAGGCGAGGAATCCGTCCTCGCCCTCGTACACGGGGGAGGGGGAACGCTCGCCGCGCATCGCCCGGTCCACCGCCTCGATAGCCGCCTTGCCGGCGAAGGCCGGCGCGTACGCCTTCCAGCTGGAGATCTCGCCCTTGCGGGACTGTCGGGTGGCGGTCGTGGTGTGCACCGCCTGCTGCACCGCCTGGTACACGGTCGCGGTCGGCAGCCGCAGCAGCGCGCCCAGACCGCAGGCGGTGGCGGCGCTCAGGTGCGCCACGTGGTCGATGCGGTGCTCGTGCAGGCAGATGCCCTTGACCAGGGCGACATGGATCTCGTAGGCGGCGATGACGCCGCGCAGCAGATCGGCGCCGGTGCGCCCGGTGTGCTGGGCGACGGCGAGCAGCGGCGGGATGTTGTCGCCGGGATGGGAGTAGTCGGCGGCGAGGTAGGTGTCGTGGAAGTCGAGTTCGCGCACGGCGGTGCCGTTCGCCCAGGCGGCCCACTCGGGGGAGACCCGGGCGCCGGTGCCGAACACCGAGGCACCGGTGGCTGCCGCGCCGTGTGCGGTGGCCTGGGCGCGGGCGACGGCGACCGGGCGGCGCAGCAGTGAGGCGACGGCGACCGAGGCGTTGTCGATCACCCGGTTGACGGCCATGGCGGCGCTGTCGGCGTCCGGTTCCTCGGTGGCGGTGGCCACGGCGGCGAGCTTCCAGGCGAGCTGGTCCTCGCGCGCCAGCAGGTCGGCGCTGGGGTGGACACGGACGCGGTGCTCGATCACGGCACTCCTCGGGCGGGGGCGGGCGGGCCGGCCGTGACAAGGGGCCGGTACGCAGCACCCTGCCCGCCGCGGGTGCGCCGTGCCACCGCTCCCGGGTGCGGAATCCGTCCCGCGCGAAGGGGTGAATCCGCGAATTCTGCGAAGGGTGCGGATGCTATGTTCGCCACCGCTGCCGCGCGCCGAGGAGGCACCGCCATGCCCCGCCGACCCGACCCCCACAAGATCTACGCCCACGCCAAGCTGCGCCGGCTGCGGCGCGAGCACGGCATGAACCAGGTCGACATGGCCCGCGCGCTGGGCATCTCCACCAGCTACGCCAACCAGCTCGAACAGAGCCAGCGACCGCTCACCGCCCCCGTCCTCCTGCGGATCGCCGAGGTCTTCGGCGTGGACGCCGCCTACTTCTCGGCGGCCGGGGAGGACCGGCTGGCCACCGAACTGCGGGCCGCGCTCGCGGACGAGGCGTGCGGAGGCCCGCCGCCCGCCCCCGAGGACATCGCCGAGGCCGCCCGCGACCACCCCGAGGTGGCCCGCGCCCTGGTCGCCCTGCACCGCCGCTACCGCGACACGGCGGAACAGGCCGCCGCGCTGGCCGCCGTCGCCGCCCCGGGCACCGGCGGCGGCACCCTGCGCCCGGGGGCCGAGCCGCACGACGAGGTCCGCGACTTCTTCTACGCCCACCACAACCACTTCGAGCCGCTGGACGCCGAGGCCGAACGGACCGCCGAGGCCCTGGGACTGCGCCCCGGCGGCGCCGCCGACCCGCTCACGGAACGGCTGGCGCAGCGGCACGGCGTACGGGTGCTGCGGGCCGCGACCGGGCGGGCCGCCGACGCCCGCCGCTTCGACCCGGACTCCGGTCTGCTGTTCCTGTCGCCCTGGCTGAGCGAAGGGCGGCGCGCCTTCCAGCTCGCCACCCAGCTGGCCCTGCTCGAACACGGCCCGCTGCTGAGCCTGCTGGCCGACAGCGCCGCCGACCTCACCTCGCCGGAGTCCACGGCGCTGGCGCGCATCGGCCTGGCCAACTACTTCGCCGGCGCCCTCCTGATGCCCTACACCGCCTTCCACACCGCAGCCGAGGAAGTGCGCTACGACATCGAACTGCTCTGCGCCCGCTTCGGCGTCGGCTTCGAGACCGTCTGCCACCGGCTGAGCACCCTCCAGCGCCCGGGACGGCGCGGCGTGCCCTTCTCGTTCCTGCGCGTGGACCGGGCCGGCAACATCTCCAAACGGCAGTCCGCCACCGACTTCCACTTCTCCCGCCTCGGCGGCACCTGCCCGCTGTGGACGGTGTACGAGGCGTTCTCCGCGCCCGGACGCACCCTCACCCAGGTCGCCGAGATGCCCGACGGCAAGCGGTACTTCTGGGTCGCCAGGACCATCACCCGGGGCGGCTTCGGCCACCACGCGCCGCGCGCGGAGTTCGCCGTGGCGCTCGGCTGCGAACTGCGCCACGCCCACCGGCTCGTGTACGCCGGGGGCATCGCCGTGAACGACCCGCAGGCGGCCACCCCCATCGGCCTGGGCTGCCGGATCTGCGAACGCCGCGACTGCGCCCAGCGTGCCCGCCCGCCGGCCGCCGGACGGCTGGCCATCGACCCCGACCGCCGGCCGTACGCGCCCTACCAGGTGGAGAGCGCCGGCCCCTGACACGGGCGGCGGACCGGCGGTGAGCGAGTGGCGCGCCGGGCGCCCGGGTTCAGGCGGTACGCGCGGCCCGGACCCGCCGCACCAGGTCCGCGGCCGCCTGGGGCCACCGCGGATGGCGGAAGTCGAAGCCGGCCTCGCACAGCCGGCCCGGCACCACGCGGCGGCTCTTGAGCAGCAGTTCGGTGTCCGTGCGCAGCGCGAACGCGCCCAGCTCCGCCATCCACGCGGTGGCCGGCAGCCCCGGCCGCCGGCCCCAGGCCCCGCGCAGCTCCCGCATGAACTCGCGCTGCGGAAGCGGCTCGGGCGCCGCCAGATTGACCGGCCCCGACAGATCCTCCCGGGCGGCAAGAAACTCCACCGCGCGTACGAAGTCCCGGTCGTGGATCCAGGAGACGTACTGGGCGCCGCCCGCCACCGGACCACCCACGCCAAGCCGCGCCATCCACAGCAGCCAGTCGAACACCCCGCCCCGGTCCGGGCTCATCACCATCGCCGAACGCAGCGCGACCTTGCGGGTGTGCGGGGTGTCGGCCGCCTCCTGAGCGCGCTCCCAGTTCCTGGCGATCAGCACGCTGTACGCCCAGTACCCCGGGACTCCGTCCTCGCGCCCGCCGATCACCCCGGTGGCCTCGTCGTGCGGGGCGTCGTACCGGTGGGCGTAGACCGTGGCGGTGCTCATCTGGAGCCAGACGGCGGGGGGCCGCGCGCACGCCGCGACCGCCTCCCCGATGACCTCGGCCGAGCGCGCCCGCGAGTCCATCATCGTGCGCAGATTGGCGTCGGTGTAGCGGCAGCTGACGCTGCGCCCGGCCAGGTTGATCACGACATCGCTGCCGTGGAGGACGCGGGTCCACGGGCCTGTCGTGACCGCGTCCCAGTACACCTCGCGGTCGCGGGCCGGGCTCCTGGTGAGGACGGTGACTTCGTGTCCCGCGGCGGTCAGCGCCCGGTCCAGAATCCTGCCGACCTGCCCGGTTCCCCCGGCTATCACACAGCGCATCGGATCCCCCCTCAGCGGTGGAACTCCAGCCTAGCGAAGCCTGGATGACGGGCCCGTACCCGGTCGCCCCTCACCGGGACGGGGGCGGGCCGCCCTGCTACAGATCGTCAACCGATCGGCTCTCACGGGGCTGGTGGCCCTGCCGGTGCTGCGTAGGGTTTCAGGGAGGCGGCAGTGCGGCCCGCACGTACTCCGTCCGTTGCCGCGCCGCGTGTTCCGGCGCATCCACGAGAGAGGAACCCCACCCATGCGCGCCCTGAAGCGGGTCCACGCCCGACCGGAACACCCCTGGACGACGGCGTCCCTGGCGGCCGCGACGGCGGTCTCCCGGACGACGCTGTCCCGGCACTTCCGGTCCGCCCTCGGACAGACGCCGGGCGCGTACGTGACGCAGTGGCGCATGGACCTGGCGTCCGTCCGGCTCCGCGACACCGACGAACCGGTCGAGTCGATCTCCGGTGCGGTCGGCTACGCCTCCCTGCACGCTTTCAGCCGTGCTTTCCGGCGTGCCCGGGGCATGCCCCCCGGCGAGTACCGCTCGCGGCTGCGCGCGTGATCGCGGCAGCCCACCGGGCCGGCGGCGGCCGGACCGGTGGCCGCCGCCCTGAGCACCGGAGCACGACGGGCCTTCTCCCGCGGGGAGAAGGCCCTTTGTCGTGCGTGCGGTTCAGCGGGTGGGATAGGCGTCCGTGATGGTCTGGACGGTGCGGTTGCCGGCCGCGTCCACCGCGGTGGCGCGCAGCGAGACGCTTCCGCCGGCCGCCGGGTTGTCCACCTCGACCGCGGAGATGTCGCCGGCCCCGTCATGGACGGTGGTCCAGTTCTGCCCGCCGTCCACCGAGGTCTCCACAGTGAGGGTGACGGCCGTGCCGCCCTCCACCGACAGCGGTACGGAGAAGCCGTGTTCGCCGGCCGGCGCGGTGTTGTCCGCGGCGAGGGCGGGGGTGTAGCGCACGGCCAGCGGCCCCGCGACCGGTTCCATGGCCGTGGTGGTCGCCGAGGTGAAGGTGTGGTCGACCGTCACCTCGGTGGACAGGTCCGTGTACCCGCGCGAGGCCGTGGACACGATCCGGTACTCCGACTCACCGGCCGGTACCCCGAAGAGGAAGTTGGCGAGCGGGGCGGGTATGTCGCGCAGGAGTTCGCCGTCGCGGTAGACCCGGGTACGGCCCTCGTCGGCGTCGGCCCAGCCGCTCCACGCGCTGCCCACCGCGAACAGGGACAGGTCGGCCATGAGCAGGTTGCCCTCCCGCAGGAAGGCGTGCCCCATGGGGTAGGCCGGCCCGAACACACCCGTGTTGAGGGACGCTTCGGAGGTCTCGCCGGCCGGAAAGGTCCGCTCCGGGTACGAGGAGTTCTGGACGGGCGTGCCCTCCGCGTCGAACACGGTGCTGGACAGGCTCCACGGGGTGCCGGACTGGAGATGGAGATCGACCGTGGCCGGCAGCGGGGTGTCGGCGCCGAGGCCCAGGCCGAACTCCGGCGACGCCGCGCCGACCCAGCCCTCGTAGCCCTCGGTGCGGGTGCCGGCCGTCGCGGCGACGTGCGCCATGTCGGACGGCTCGGGGTGGTTGGCCAGCCCCGTCGGGAACTGCCCGGTCAGGGACCGGTATCCGTGGTACTGCTCCCCGCCGGGACCCGTGTGCTGGGACACCAGGGCCATGGTGAAGGCGTCGCTGCCCCCGTCGCCGATCGACAGGCTGCTGACCCCCTCCGCAGGGGCGCCGAAGTACCACATCCACCAGGAGATCCCGGGGAGTTCGTAGGTGCCGGCCAGTTCGTTCAGCTCGGCATCGGGGTCGGGCGCGGTGAAGTCCAGCCGCTCCGCCTCCCGCAGGTCCACCTGCAACGTGGTGGATTCGGCCACCGTCACCGAGGGAGCCATGGCCCAGTCGACGCTGAGGTCGTCCGGTTCCGCGTCCCAGGGGCTCGGGGACAGGACCTCGATCAGGTACTCACCGGCGGGCACCCGGCCGTGGGCGACACCGTTCTCGCTCAGCACGTTGAAGCCGTCCCACGCCCCCTCGACGAACAGCCGCGCGCCCTCCGCCGGTTCTCCGTCCCGGCCGGTGATCTCGACCGTGACGTCCAGCATCTCGGGCTCCAGCGTGATACTGCCCGCCGTACGCAGGACCTGCTCTCCGCCGGCGCTCGCGGTGACGACCAGGCCGTGGTTGCCGGTCGCGGAGTCCGGGACGGCGGCGGGGTCGGCGGTCACCTCGACGGTGGCGGTGCCACCGGCCGGAACGGTCACCGAGTCCTTGGCCGGCGCGAACAGCTTCTCGGGCGCGGCGCCGGAGACAGCCAGCTCCAGAGTGACGTCCTCCGTGCCGCTGTTGCGGTAGGTGATCTCCCGGACGACGCGGTCCGCGCCGCCGTACGGGAACGCCACCGAGCCGAAGTTGAGGCTGTTGCTGTCGGCGGTCAGCGTCTGCTCCAGCGCACGGCTCACATCCAGCCGCCCCGCTCCGGTGTGGACCGGTGCGGCGTCGATGTCGACGGCCGAGGCGATCAGCGCGGCCTTGAGCTGCTCGCCGGTCCACTCCGGGTTCTTCTGGAGCAGCAGCGCCGCGGCGCCCGCCACGTGCGGGGTCGCCATCGAGGTGCCGGAGATGGCGGTGTAGCCGTCCGTGACCGGAGTGCCGACCAGCTCGATCTCGCTGCCGGCCGCGGAGGCGGCGGCGATCTCCACGCCGGGCGCCGAGAGATCGGGCTTGAGGGCCGCGTCGAAGGGGGCCGGTCCCACGGAGGAGAAATCGGCGATCGCGTCCTGACGGTCGACGGCGCCCACCGTCAGCGCGGCGGGTGCCACCCCGGGGGAGTCCACCGTCCCCTCGTTCGGGCCGCTGTTGCCGGCCGCGACGACGAACAGCGTGCCGTGCTCGTCCGACAGCCGCTCGATCGCCTCCACCAGCGGGTCGTCGTCCGGAAAGACCGGGCCGCCCAGGCTCATGTTGACGATGTCGGCGCCCTCTTCGACGGCCCACTCCATGCCCTGCAGGATCCAGGAGTCCAGACCGCCGTACTCGCCGAGCACCTTGCCGACCAGCAGGTCGGCGCCGGGAGCGATGCCGCGGTAGGTGCCACCGGAGCGCTCGCCGCTCCCGGCGGCCGTCGAGGCGACATGGGTGCCGTGCCCCACGGTGTCCTCGGCGTCCCCGTCGGTGAAGTTCGCGGCGCCCAGGATCTTGTCCTCGAAGTCGCCGTGATCCGCGTCGATCCCGGTGTCCAGAACGGCGATCGTCACCCCGCTGCCGTCGTACCCGGCCTCCCAGGCCCGGTCCGCGCCGATCTGCCCGGCGCTGTGGTCCAGGCTCGCCTGCCGGACCCGGTCCAGCGAGACCGTCTCGATGCCCTCGGCGGCGGCCAGGGACATGCCCTCGCCGTCATCGGTCAGCGTCTCCCACAGCGACGGGCCGCTCTCGTCCGCCACCGTGAGCGCGTCCGCGTCCAGGGTGGTGAAGCGGGCCCGTACCTCGACGTCGTCCTCCGCGCGCACGTCGCGCGCCACCTGGCGTGATCCGTCGGTGTAGCTGACGATGACCGGGGTGCCCTCGAAGGAGCGGTACGCCTCCCGGGTCAGCTCGGTGAGGTCGAACAGGGCCTCGTCCACCGTTCCCTCGGCGATGAGCGCCTGCGCGTCCCAGGGGATCACCAGCGTCGCGCCGTCCCGCTCGGTCACGCGTACCGGTATGTGCTCGCGTCCCTCGCCGCGCAGCACCGTCAGGATGTCCCCCGCCGCGTCGAGCAGCACCCGGTCACCGGTGATCAGGGTCACCGAGGTGCCGCCGGTGGCACCGCCGAGCGGTGCGAGGGGTGTGGCGGCGGCGCCACCGAGCCCTGCGGTCAGCGCCAGGACCGTCCCCGCGGCGGTGACCACCACGCCCGTTCTCTTCTTCCGCGCTTTCAACGAACCTCCACAGCAGTGCCGTTGGCGTGCCCGACGCACCGGGAGGCGCGCCGTCGCCCAGGAAGGTAGCGGGTGACATACCGGGTATGTTTCGGTTGGCTTCTCCCCGGCCACAATCGGCGGGCGGTCGCGGACGGGGCGGGAGGTGCGGCGGCGGCCCGGGCGCCCCGCGGTTCCCTGATCATGACGTGCGCCGCCCCGCCGGACGGCGGAGCGGCGCGGGAGACGGAGTTGGCGCGATCACGACGGCCCCGGCAGCTCCAGGGGCCCCTCGTCCACCGGCACCTCCGGATACGGAGCCAGCTCATCCGAGGGCTCGGGCCGCGGCCCGACACCGGAGTCGGGGGTGGGTTCGGGGCTGGGGCTCCGCGCGGGGAGCACCGGCTGGGCGGGAGCCGGCGCGGAACCGCTCAGCGCGGACACCCCGAGCACCGCCAGGACCAGCGCCGCGGACACCCCCACCGCCTGCACGGCCCTGCGGCGTCTGCGCAGCCGGCGGCCGCCGGCCAGTGCCGCCGACGCCAGGTCACCGAGCGGGGGTTCGGGCTCCCGCGCGATGATCATGTCGAAGACGCCGCTCAGTTCGGCCCCGGCGTCCGCGCCACCGCCGCCGTCCGGCCGGCTCACGTTCCCTGTCATTCCGCGCTCACCTCGCCGGTTCCTGCTCGATGATCCGGCGCAACCGGCCCAGACCTCGCGCGCTCTGGCTCTTGACGGTACCCGTGGACACCCGCAGCGCCTTCGCCGTCTGCTCCACGCTCCAGTCCTCCCAGTACCGCAGCACCAGGACCGCCCGGTAGCGCGGCGGCAGGCTCATCAGCGCCTCCTGCATCAGCAGGCGCAACTCAGGGGCGGGCCCCGGGGTCTGCCCCGCGCCGTACTCCGGCAGCTCCGCCACCGGATCCTCCCGGCGGCCCCGCCGCCGGTAGAGGTCGATGAAGGTACGGGTCAGGATCGTCCGCGCGTACGCGTCCACGTTCTCATCGCGCCGCACCCGCCCCCAGGCCGCGTACAGCTTCATCAGCGTGGTCTGGGTCAGATCCTGCGCCTCGTGCCAGTCCCCGCACAACAGATAGGCGCTGCGCCGAAGCTGGCGCTGCCGCGCCTCGGCGAACTCCAGGAACTCGCGTTCCCGGGCTGCTTCCCTCACCCGCCGACCTTCCTCCGCTCCGACACTCCTCCCCGGTCATACGGGAGGCGGCGCCGGGAGGTTGCACGGGAGGGAGAAGAAAAAAATCCCGCCCGCCGTTACGGGAGGACCACCGGCACCGGCAGCCGCAGCTGGGCGGGCGGCGGGGGAGGTACGGCGCGGTCGGTCGTCATGTGGGCGCGCAGCACCTCCATGGCGGTGCCGCCCAGTTCGGCGCCGTCGACGTCGATGGAGGGAATGGCGGAGAAACCCAGGGCCTCGGCCACCGGGCGCTCGATCGTCACCGCGACCTCGTCGGGGATCCGGATTCCGCGGGCGCCGAGGGTGAAGACGATGCCCAGACCCAGGGCGGTGGCGTAGGGGATGACGGCGGTCGCGCCGCTGGCCGCGACCGAGGGGGCGACGCGGGTGCCGGCGGCGAAGGTCGGCGGCAGTGGCCCGAACGTGGTCAGCACGGCGGACGTCGGCTCGGTGACGGCCCGCACCGCCGCGATGCGCTGCCCGTTCTGCCAGGACCGGTCGGTGCCGCCGACCAGGGCGATGTGCCGGTGTCCGTGGTCGATGAAGTGCCGGGCCACGGTGGCGAAGGCGGTGGCGGTGTCGGCCACCACCGAGGGTACGCCGTCGAGTTCGCGGTCGATCAGCACGGCGGGTTTGTACCCGCAGGAGGCCGCCACCTGCGCGTCCGAGCCGCGCGGTGCGGTCAGCAGGAAGCCGTCCACCTGGGCCGACAGCCGGGCCAGTGCCGCCACGTCCGCGTCGGACTCCAGGCCGTTGACCACCACGGTCAGCTGGAGTCCGCACTCGGCGGCGCGCTGCTGGGCGCCGCCGACGATCGGGGGGAAGAAGGCGTTCTCCAGCGTCGGGACGACGACGGCGACAACTCCGGTACGGCCGCGCGCCAATGCGGATGCCGCGCGATTGGGTACGAAGCCGAGTTGCTCGGCGACCTGGCGCACCCGTACCGCCGTCTCGGGGGCGACCAGGGCGGGGCGCCCCAGGGCCCGGGAGGCGGTGGACTTCGAAACCCCCGCCAGACGGGCGACATCGTCCAGCGTTGGCACACGACCCCCTACGGCGTCCGCCACCGTCACGGTGGCCTGAATGAATATTACACAGAGTCACACTGGCGTCTGCAACATTTACGTATCGTTAACGGCTGCCCCTGGTGATGTCCCGTTGCTGGACATTACTGTCACCACAACCGGTTGCACAACCGGTTGCGTTGGGTCTTCACTGAGGCGACCGAACCCCGCCCCTGTTCCCGAGCCAGCCGAGAACCAACCCGTACCACCGAGAGAAATCCACCGAGAAACCACATGATCCGTTCGCGCCGCATAGCGCTGGTGCTGCTGCTCCCCGGGCTCGTCCTGCTTCTCGGGGGCGTGGTGATACCCGCCCTGACCATGCTGCTCTCACCACCGAGGGTTCCCACCGGCGAAGTCTTCGACCGGCTCGGCCGGATGCTCAGCGACCCGTACGACTTGGCCATCATCTGGCGCACCCTGCGGATCGGCCTCACCGTCACCGGCCTGTGCCTGACCCTGGGCTTCCCCACCGCCTACCTGCTCGCCCGCTCCCGCTCCCGCTGGGCCGGAATCCTGCTCGCGCTGGCGATCTTCCCGCTGCTGCTGAGCAACGTCGTGCGCACCTACGGCTGGCTGGTCGTCCTCGGCCGCAACGGAGTCGTCGGACAGACCATCGAAGGACTGGGACTCGCCGACCCGGCGCCCCAACTCCTCTACACCGAACTCGCCGTGGTGCTCGGCCTCACCCAGCTGTTCCTGCCGCTGGCGATCATCACCTGCTACTCGGCCGTCGCCCAGGTCGACGCGAACCTGGACGAGGCGGCCCGCGGCCTGGGGGCCGGGCGCATCCGGACCCTGTGGAGCGTGACCATCCCGCTGTCGATGCCCGGCATCGCCATGGCCGCCACCCTCGTCTTCGCCGGCGCCGTCACCGCGTACACCACCCCGTACCTGCTGGGCGGTTCGCGCCAGACGATGCTGGCCACCCAGCTCTTCCGGTACTCCGGGGTCAGCCTCGACTGGGCCGCGGCCTCCGCGACCGCGATCATCATGACGGTGCTGGTCCTCGTGGTCTACGGCGTGTCCACCGTTCTCACCCGGGCGAAGGCGGTCACCCGATGAAGCGTTCCAGCCCCATCGCCGCGGTCCTGGCCTTCCTGGGCTACGTGGTGATGATCGTGCCCATCCTGTTCGTCGTCGCCACCGCCTTCACCGGCGGATCGTCGCTGACCTTCCCGCCCGAGGGACTGTCCCTGCGCTGGTTCGAGGCGGCCCTGGCCTACGAGCCGTTCACCCAGGCACTCCTGTCCAGCCTCCAGCTCGCGCTGATCTCCACCGTGCTCGCGCTGGCTGTCGGCATCCCGGCGACCCTGGCCGTCATGCGCGGCAAGGTGCCCGGCAAGTCCTTGGTGGAGGGCCTGTTCCTCTCCCCGCTGATCCTGCCCGAACTCGTCGTCGGCCTCGCCCTCTACCAGCAGTTCATGCTCCACCTGGACATGGACAACTTCAACGCGCTGCTCATCGGCCACACCGCGATCCTGCTGCCCTACACGGTCCGCGTCACCGGCGCCTCGCTCGCGCTCGCCGACCCCGCCCTGGAGGACGCCTCCCGGGGCCTGGGCGCCTCACCGCTGCGCACCTTCTGGAGCGTGACGCTGCCCGTGCTGCGGCCGGGCATCATCTCCGCGGCGCTGCTGAGCTTCGTCACCTCCTTCAACAACGTGCCGATCTCGCTGCTGCTCCAGTCCCGCGACTTCCGCACCCTGCCGGTCACGATGCTCGACTACGTCCAGCAGAACTACACGCCGATCGTCGCCGCCATGTCCACGCTCCTGCTGGCGGGCACCGTGGCGCTCGCCTTCGCCGCCGAGCGCACCCTCGGCTTCGCCCGCATCTTCGGAGGGATCAACCGATGACCACCGCTGCCGAGTTCCTCGCGGTCAGCCGCCGCTTCGGGGATTTCACCGCCGTTGACGCACTGGACCTGTCCATCCGGGAGGGGGAACTGACCACCCTGCTCGGACCCAGCGGCTGCGGCAAGACCACCTCGCTGCGGATGCTGGCCGGCTACCTGGCCCCGACCGAGGGCTCGATACGCATCGGCGGCAAGGACGTCACCAACACCCCGCCCGAGAAGCGTGACCTGGGCATGGTCTTCCAGTCCTACGCCCTCTTCCCGCACATGAGCGTCGCCGACAACGTCGGCTACGGGCTCAAGCTGCGCAAGGTGCCGCGCGCCGAGCGGGCCAAGCGGGTCGCCGAGGCACTGGAACTGGTGGGCCTGGGCCATCTCGCCGACCGCCGCCCCAAGGCGCTCTCCGGAGGCCAGCAGCAGCGCGTCGCGCTCGCCCGGGCCATCGTCATCCGCCCCCGGCTGCTGCTGCTCGACGAGCCGCTGTCCAACCTCGACGCCCGGCTGCGGGTGCAGATGCGCGAGGAGATCCGCCGCATCCAGGCCGAGGCCGGACTGACCGTCGTCCTGGTCACCCACGACCAGGAAGAGGCGCTGGAGATGTCGGACCGGATGGTGGTGATGAACGGCGGCCGGGTGATGCAGGAAGGCCCGCCGGACGACCTCTTCCCGGCCCCCGCCAACCGGTTCGTGGCCGAGTTCCTGGGCTACGAGAACTTCCTCGAACTGCCCGGCCGCGGCCTGGTCACCGTCCGCCCCGAACTCCTGCGGGTGCACGGCGCCTCCGCGAACGGGAACACCGAAAGCGGTGCGGGCACCGCGGTGTCCGCCACCGTCACCTCCATCGCCTACCGTGGCGTGGAACTGCGGGTTTCCCTGGACGCGGTGGACGCCACCGGCGCCACGGTGCCCCTCATCGCCTCGGTCCGCCGCGACACGGTCGCGTCCGAGGATCTGCCGGCGCTGCTGCCCGGCGGGCGGGTCACCGTCTCCGCCGCCCCGGGGCATCTCGTAGCGCTCGCATCCTGACAGTCCTTCACCCCGTACCCACCCCCGTACAGCAGACAAGCGAGGCTCACGGACATGGCAACACCCAAGCTGCGCGGCAGCGCGCTCGCCGCCGGGACGATATCGGCCGTCCTCACGCTCAGCGCGTGCGGCTCATCCGACTCCGGATCGGGCGGCGACGGCTCGGGCGAGCTGGCCGGCACCACCATCGTGGTCAGCACCTTCCCGTTCGGTGTGGAGGACTTCCAGACCAACGTCGTCGAGCCCTTCGAGCGGGCCACCGGCGCCAAGGTCGAGATCGACAGCGGCAGCAACGCCGACCGCCTCACCCAGCTCCAGCTGGCCGGCGGCAACCCCGGCATCGACGTGATGCTGATCTCGGACACCTTCGCCGCGCTCGGCCAGGACCAGGACCTGTTCCAGAGCTTCGACGCCGAGGACGTGCCCAACCTCAACGAACTCCACGAGTTCGCCGTGGACGAGGCCTACGCCGGCCCCGCCTACACGTACCAGCTCAACGGCATCCTCTACCGCTCGGACGAACTGAGCGCCGAAGAGGCCGCCGAGTGGTCGATCTTCGAGGACCCCGCCCTCGCCGGCAAGGTGGCGCTCCCCGACATCTCCGCGACCGCCGGCCAGCTGACCGTCTCCGGCATCGGCGCGGCGTACGGCAGCGGCCCCTACGACGTGGAGACCGCCTTCACCACCATGGGTGAGTGGGCCCCGGACGTGCTGCAGTTCTACACCTCGACCACCGAGGTCTCGAACCTGATCGCCCAGGGCGAGATCCTCGCCGTCCCCACGATCATCGGCTTCGTGCCGCCGCTGGTGGCCTCGGGCCAGCCGATCGGCTGGATCCCGCCGACCGAGGGCCGCTACATGGCGACCAACCGGCTGATGATCCCCGAGGGCGCCGAGAACACCGAGGGCGCGTACGCCTTCATCGACTACATGCTCTCCCAGGAGGCCCAGGAGGCGTCCCTGGCCACCGACCTCCCGGTGCGTCCCGACGTCACCCCGGCCCCGTCCTTCACCGGCCTGATGGGCGAGAACGCCGGTGACCCGGTGGCCATGGGCTACGAGACGCTGTCCCCGGAGGAGATCACCAAGAACCGCACCGACTGGGTCGACCGCTTCGCGCGGGAAGTCTCGGGGAAGTAAGCCATGAGCGACATCTCTCCCGACAACGGCCGCCCGGCGGACGGCGATGACGGTCACCGCGACCGCGTCGCCCAGTACGTCGCCCGGATGCCCAAGGCCGATCTGCACTGCCACCTGATCGGCACCGTCTCCGCGGCGACCTTCGCCGATCTCGCCCGGCAGTCCGGGATCGAGCTGCCGGACGAGCCGCAGACCATCTGGCGCGACATCAACTCGCTGCCGCCGGACCCCGCCCTCTACCGCGACACCCGGATCCCGGTGCCGCAGGGGCAGGGCCCGGACGAGCCGGAGCACCCGTACTCCCTCTTCCAGGCGAGCGAGTGGGTCGGCGCCGCACTGCGCGGGCCCGACGACATCACCCGCATCACCTACGAGGCGTTCGCCGCCGCCCACACCGGCGGCACCCGTCATCTGGAGCTCCAGATCGACGACGTGCCGCCGCACCTCGCCGCGCTCGGCTTCCACGGACTCGTGGACGCCTGCGTGGACGGGATCAAGCTGGCGGAGCGCGACCTCGGCATGACCGGGCGGCTCATCGCCTCGATCGACCGCAGCCACAGCGGCGAGCAGGCGCTGGAGTTCGTGCGCCGCGTGGTGGACCGGCCGAACGAGTACCTGGCCGGGATCGGCCTGGTCAACCTGGAACTGGCGGGCCCGCCCGAGCGGTTCGCCGACGCCTACCGGCTGGCGGGCGCGGCGGGGCTGCACCGCACGGCGCACTCCTCGGAGCACGCGCCGGTGGCGGTCAACACCATCACCTGCCTGGACCTGCTCGGCTGCGACCGCATCGACCACGGCTACTACGTGCTGGAGGACGAGGCCGTCATCGAGCGGTGCCGCGAGGAGCGGGTGCCGTTCACGGTGATCTCCACGACCTCACGGCGCTCGTGGCGGCCGTGGCGCCGTGCCTCCATCGGCGCGATGGCGGAGGCCGGGCTCAACATCATCCTGGCCTCCGACGACCCGGGGATGTTCCCGACCACGCTGGCCGAGGAGTACCGGATCGCGTCCGAGGACATCGGTCTGCCGGCGGAGCGGCTGCGGGAGATGTCGCTGGCCGGCATCGACGCGTCCTGGCTGCCGGCCGCCGAGAAGGCGGCGGCCCGGGCCCGGTTCGAGCGCGAACTGGCCGACCTGGAGGCCGAGCTGCGCCCCTTCTGAGCGCCTGTGCTCCCCACGGCGGTCCCGGCCCGAGGCCGGGGCCGCCGTCGGCGTTCGCGGCGTTACGGGACCTGGAGCAGCTTGTTGGGGGAGCCGGTGCCGGGGAGGGTGACCTCGCCGGTCGCGGACGCCGCGTCGAGAGCGGCCCAGACCTGGGCTGGGGTGGCGCCGGGGTGGTCCGCGAGGTGGAGGACGGCGGCACCGGCGACGTGGGGGGCCGCCATGGAGGTGCCGGAGATGGTGTTGGTCGCGGTGTCGCTGGTGTTCCACGCGGCGGTGATGCTGGTGCCGGGGGCGAAGATGTCCACGGCCGGGCCCCAGTTGGAGGAGCTCGCGCGGGCGTCGTTGCTCTGGGTGGCGGCGACGGTGATGGCCTCGGCGACGCGGGCGGGGGAGAAGTTCCCCGCCGAGGTGTTGCTGCCTCCGGCGGAGACGGTGTAGGTGATGCCGGAGGCGATGGAGGCGCGGACGGCCTGATCGAGGGTGGCGTCGGCGCCGCCGCCCAGGGAGATGTTGGCGACGGAGGGTCCGGAGCGGTTGCCGGTGACCCAGTCGATCCCGCCGACGACGGAGGCGGTGGTGCCGCTGCCGGAGTCGTTGAGGACCTTGACGGCGACGACGTCGGCCGCCTTGGCCACACCGTGGACGGAGCCGGCGGCGATGGAGGCGACATGGGTGCCGTGGCCGTTGCCGTCGGCGGCGGTGCCGCCCCAGTAGTCGTAGCCGAACGAGGCACGCCCGCCGAAGTCGGCGTGGGTGGTACGGACACCGGTGTCGATGATGTAGACGGTGGTGCCCGCCCCCGCCGAGTCGGGGTACCGGTAGGTCCGGTCCAGCGGCAGCGAGGGCTGGTCGATCCGGTCCAGGCCCCACGAGGGCGGATCGGTCTGGGTCGCGTCGCTGGTGAGGACCCGGTTCTGCACGACCTCCCGCACCGCCGGGTCGGCGGCCAGGGCCAGGGCGTCGGCCTCGCTCGCCGCGATCTCGTACCCGTTCAGGGCGTGTTCGTAGGTCGTGACGATGTCCGCGTCGTACGCGTCCGCCAGCCGTTCGGCGGAGGCCGAGGCCGCCGAGAACGTCGCGTCCTCGAACAGGACGAGGTAGCTGTCCTCGATGGTGCCGGGCGCGTCGGCGTTGGCGATGACCCCCAGCGGGCGGTCGCCCGCGGTGGCCTGCGCGGGCAGTGCCGCGGCGGTGGCCAGGGCGAGAACTGCGGCGGTGGCAAGAACGGTCCTGCGCATCACTGCCATCGGAGGGGTCCTCCTCGAAGAGGTGCTGCTGCGGGGGAAGGCGGTACGGGGCGGTGCCGCGGGCCGGGACGTCACGGTCCGGTGAACAGGTCGTCGGGAACCGCCTCGGCGAGCAGCCGGTAGCCCTCCGGGTTGAGGTGCAGCCAGTCCCCGTCGTGCAGTGCGGGGTGCAGCCGGTCGGGCCGCTCGGGGTCGCGCACCACGCGGTCGAAGTCGAGAACGGCGTCGAATCCGCTGCCGGTGCGGATCCACTGGTTGACGGTCTGCCGGGCGGCCTCGCGGTGCCCGGCCGGGTCGTCGTACGTGCTGTTCCCGGCGAACGGCAGCAGCGTCGCGCCGTACACACGGATGTCCTTGGCGTGCGCCCGGACGATGAACTGCTGGTAGGCGGCGATGAGTTCGTTGGCCAGTGCCTGCTGGTCGGCGGCGGTGGCGGGCGCGTTGCCGATGTCGTTGATGCCTTCGAAGACGATCAGCCAGGAGACGCCGGTGTGCGCCAGGACGTCCCGGTCGAAACGGGCCATCGCGTTGGGGCCGAGACCGTCCTGGAGGATGCGGTTGCCACCGGCCGCCTGGTTGAGGACGGCGACCTGCCGGGTGTCGGCGTTCCCCTGAAGGCGGTCGAACAGCTGGTCGGGCCAGCGGTTGTTGCCGTTGGTGGTGGAGCCGCGGCCGTCGCTCAGCGAGTCGCCGAGCACGGCCACCGCGGCCGTACCGTCCGGCGCGTACACCTCGATGCCGCTCAGCAGGTACCAGCGGTTGACGGGGACCGCCCCGGGCAGCTCGGCCGCCCGCGTGTGATCTCCGTTCAGCAGATGGGAGGTGGTGCGCGAGCCGGGGTGCGAGGTGAGGGCGAGGGAGGGCTGACCGAGGGCGAGATAGGTGGTGACGGTGACATTGGTGCCGGCCGGCAGTGGCATCTCCAGCGGGTCGGAGACGATCTGGGCACCGGTCGGTACGGTCACGGACGCCCGTCCGCCGAAGGTCACCCGGCGCAGGGTCTCCGGCTGGATCTCGGCGACCCCGGCCCGGCCGTCCCGGGGCAGGGCCACGGTCACGGCGGTGAGTGGCAGCGGGGTGTCGCCGAAGGCGTTCGAGAACCGCAGCCGAAGGTCCGTGCCGCCGGTGGTGACGCGGGCGGTCTGCCGCACGGTGGTGTCCACCAGGACGGAGCTCGGGCCGGTGAACGGTGGGGGCGGCATGTTGCCCGGTTCGGTGAGCTGCGGCATCGCCGTCCAGCTGTGCACCCAGCGGCCGTCGGGCCCCGGGGGAGCGTCCGCGACGGCCGGCCCGGTCCGGCCTGCGGTGGCGACCGCGGCGGAGGCCAGCACCACGGCGAGAGCCAGCAGCGCCGCGGTGATCAGTGCGCCGAACCGTCCGGTCCCGGGGTTGCTTCCCTGCTGCGGCATGGACACGGCGCCCTCCTCGGCGGCCTCGGCATCCTCGAAGCGGATCCGCGGGCTCGATCGTGACATGAGCACGATGAATTTGGAAGTGCGCTCCGGCGCGTGGCGCGAGGATGACGCACCGAAAGTTCCGCGGCGCGTGTCAGGCGGGCGGCAGCGGACGGGGCAGCGGCCCAGGTGAGGGGGGAGAGGCGGTCCCTGACCCGCCGTCCGGCGCACACCATCGCCACCACCACGGCGCTTCTGGCATCGTGGACAGCCACGGACACGGCCTCTCCCCAGGAGACAGACGCACGAGGGGACGGACGCGATGGCGAACGGCGGACCGGCACCGGGCGGGCCGGCGATCGCGGTGCTCGGCTCGGCCAACATGGACCTCGTCGCGTACGTACCCGTGGCCCCGCGCCGGGGGGAGACCGTGACGGGGCGTGACTTCCGCACCGTGCCGGGCGGCAAGGGCACCAACCAGGCGATCGCCGCCGCACTGGCCGGAGGCCGGGTCGCCATGATCGGGGCGGTCGGGGACGACACGTTCGGGCCACGGCTGCGCGACGCGCTCGCCGGGCGTTCCGTGGACACCGCCGGCCTGCGGACCGTGCCGGGGCCCAGCGGCACCGCGCACATCGTGGTCGACGACGAGGGCGGCAACTCCATCGTCGTCGTACCGGGCGCCAACGCGACGGTGACCGCGCTGACACCGGATGACGAACGCCGCATCGCCGCCGCCGGAGCCCTGCTGCTCCAGCTCGAACTGCCCATGGCCGGCGTGCTGGCCGGTGCGGAGGCGGCCGGGGCACACGGGGTGCCCACCATGCTCACCCCGGCCCCGGCGGTCCCGCTGCCGGACGGACTGCTGGCCCGCACGGACGTGCTGCTGCCCAACGAGCACGAGGCGGCGGCGCTGACCGGCCACCGCGATCCGCACCGGGCGGGCCGTGCCCTGCTGGACGCCGTGCCGGAGGTCGTGATCACCCTCGGCGCCGCCGGCAGCCTCTACTTCGCCCGGGGCGCCGAGCCGGTCACCGTACCGGCGGCCCCGGTGCGGGCGGTGGACACCACGGCGGCCGGGGACACCTTCGCCGGCGCCCTCGCCGTGGCCCGCGGCGAGGGCCGGCCGATGGCGGCGGCGCTGGCCTGGGCGACGGCCGCCGCGGCGCTCTCCGTCCAGCGCACCGGCGCCAGCTCTTCCATGCCGGCCCGCGCCGACATCGACACGGCGGCGGGCCGGCCCGGGCCGGCGCTCGGTCGCTGAGCACGACGGTGCGACGGGCCCACGCGTCGTCGTGCGCGGCCCGGCGCGGAAGACCCGTCCCCGTCCTCGCGCCCGATCGTCGGGCGGCCGTGACGCGGACGCGATGACGCTCCCGGCGCCTCACCGCGCCATGCCGGTGACCGGCTCCGCCCCGATCCGTACCCGGTCGCTGTCTCCGTCGGACAGGAACGACGCCAGTGCCGCGCCCTCCCGCGCCACCTCCTCCCGCTCGGCCGCCGAGAACCGGCGCAGCGGTACGACCCGTACCGTGCCGTCCTGGGCCGTCCAGGTCGCGGAGACCCGGCCGTCGATCAGCACCACGCGGGCACCGCTGACCGACAGGCCGCGATGGGCGTCGTCCACGATCCGGCCCCGGTCGGCGTAGCCCAGCAGCGCGTTGTCGAACGCCGGCAGGAACCGGACCGGGGCCACGGTGTCCGGGTCGGGGCGCGGCGCGTCGGGCAGGTCCAGCAACTCGCGGCCCCGCTCGTCCCGGAAGGAGACCAGTTCCGCACGGATCGCCGAGACCGCCGCCGGCAACCCGGCCAGCCCGCTCCAGGCGCGCAGGTCGGCGGTGGCGGCCGGACCGAACGCGGCCAGGTAGCGCCGCACCAGTGCCTGGCCGACCGGATCGGACGGGTCCTCGGGCAGCGGGTCGATCGCCCGGCCCAGCCAGGCCGACAGCGGCAGATTGCGCACCCCCGCCCGGGTCCGCCACAGCCCGCGCGGCGGCAGCTGAACCATCGGGATGAGCGCCGCCACCAGCACCTCGCCCAGCGCGCGCGGGGCCGGCCGCGGCCAGCGGTCCGCCACCGCCCGTGCCATCTCGGCCATCGAACGGGGCTCGCCGTCCGCGAGCACCGCCCGTCCGGCCGCGGCCAGTTCATCGAGGTCGACATCCGCCAGCTCGGCACGGTAGGCGCCGATCCCCCGCTGACGCAGCATGGCGTCGTGCCGGGAGCGCCAGGCCAGCACATCGTCCGCGGTGACGAGATGGACGGTGCGGCGCATCAGATGGGTGCGCACGACGCGCCGTTCCAGCAACAGGTCCGAGAGCGTCTTCGGCTGGAAGTCCCGCAGCCGGGACCACAGTCCGGTGAACGGTTCCTGGGGCTCCTGCGCCTGCAGTCCGCCCAGTCGCGCGACGGCGTCGAGGACCGGCAGGCCGGCGCGGTCGAGCAGCAACTGCCGGGCGAGGGTCGCGCGGTTGAGGGAGCGGGTGTCCAGAACGGTCATGGGCGGGAACTGTTCCTTTCGATCGCGTGGGGCCGGGGTGAGCGGCGGCGTGGTGGCGGGCCGTTCCGGCACTGCGTCCACCCTCGCAGGGGTAGCGGCCAGTGGATGTCCCCTTCCGGGCGGACAGCGGGGCCGCGTGGCCCCATTCGCCGGACTGCCGCCCCGCCCCCGGCCCGCCGCCTTGTCACTGCCGCGCGCACCGGTGACGTCTGGGGGACAAGCCGTTACAGTCCCGATTGGGAGCGCTCCCATGACCTCTCCCGTACGAGCCGCCGCTGTCCTGGACAGGCAGCGAACGAACGGAAGGTGCGAGGGTGAAGAGCCGTTCATCATGGTGGTACGCCGCACTGGCGGCGCTGGCGATACTGATCCTGGGGCCGGCGGGCCCGGTCTCCGCGGCGACGGAGCGAGCGTCGCCGGCGTGGCCCGGGACCGGGGCCGACCCCGGGACCCGGGAATCGGCGGCGGACGCGGTCGCCGCGATGCAGCCGGGCTGGAATCTGGGGAACACCCTGGATGCCACCGGACCCGACGAAACCTCCTGGGGCAACCCCCGGGTGACCCGTGAGCAGTTGCGGGCCATCCGCGCGCAGGGCTTCAACAGCGTCCGGATCCCGGTGACCTGGAGCCAGCACCAGGGCCCAGCCCCCGCGTACGCCATCGACCCCGACCATCTCGCCCGGGTCACCGAGGTCGTCGACTGGGCACTGGAGGAGGATCTGTACGTCCTGCTCAACGTGCATCACGACTCCTGGCAGTGGGTGATGGAGATGCCCGCCCAGCGCGATGCCGTGCTGGCGCGGTTCACCGCGACCTGGGACCAGATCGCCGCGGCGGTGCGGGACGCCCCGCCGCGGTTGCTGCTGGAGAGCATCAACGAACCGTTCTTCGAGGGAAGTTCGGGTGACGCCCAGAACGCGGAGCTGCTGCACGAGCTCAACAGCGTCTTCGTCGAGCGGGTGCGCGACACGGGCGGCACCAACGCCTCCCGCCCCCTCGTCCTGACGACCCTGCACGCCTCACCCGAGCAAGAGCGGGTGGACGAACTGGCCGAAACCATCGAGGCCATCGACGATCCGCAGCTGGTGGCCACGGTGCACTTCTACGGCTACTGGCCGTTCAGTGTGAACGTCGCCGGCGGCACCCGCTTCGACGCGGTCGCGCGGCAGGATCTGACCGACACCTTCGACCGGGTGCACGACGCCTTCACCGCACGCGGCGTCCCCGTGATCGTGGGGGAGTACGGACTGCTCGGCTTCGACCGGAGCACCGACACCATCCAGCAGGGCGAGAAGCTCAAGTTCTTCGAGTTCCTGGGCGGTTACGCCCGGCAGAAGCAGCTGACCACCATGTGGTGGGACAACGGCCAGCACTTCGACCGCACCGCGCTCACCTGGCGCGACCCGGCGCTGTACCGGCAGATCAGCTCCAGCTGGACGGTCGACTCGGCCACCGGGTCCACCGACCAGATCTTCGTCCCGGCGACCGGGACCCCGCAGGCGGCGACCGTCGGGCTCTCCCTGGCCGGCACGACGGTGACGGCGGTGCGGCACGGCACGGACGTACTGGTCGCGGGCACCGACTACACCGTGGAGGGCGACCGGCTCACCCTCGCCGCGGACACCCTGGCCCGCCTCACGGCGGACCGCCCGCACGGGGTCGGCGCGGTGCTCTCGGTCGCGTTCGCCCGTGGCGTTCCCTGGGATCTGCACATCATCCGGTACGAGCCGCCGGTGCTCTCGGACACCACCGGGACCACCTTGGGCACGGACATCCCCACCGAGTTCCGCGGGGACCGGCTGGCGACCATGGAAGCGGTCTACGCGGACGGTGGCAACGCCGGGCCGCACGACTGGACGTCCTACAAGGAGTTCGGCGCCGCCTTCGCCCCCGGCTACGGGGGAGGGGTGATCACGCTGACCCCGGAGTTCTTCGACGAGGTCAGGGACGGCTCCACGGTCCTGCTGACGTTCCACTTCTGGAGCGGCGCCACCGTGACGTACACCCTCGACCGTGACGGTGGGACCGTCACCGGCACTGTGGGCTGATCAACGCGCTGCGGCGCCCGCCCCGCGCGTGACGCGCGGGGCGGGCGCCGCCGTTCGCGGGGCCGGTCAGGCGTTGGCGTTGAGGACCGGCAGATAGCCGCTCTGATGGCCCGTGCTGGTGGGGTGGTACGACTCCCACACCGGCAGGGTGAGTGAGTGCAGCCAGTCGTTCCCGGAGCACAGTTCGTGGTTGTTGAAGGTCGGGCGGACATCGCCGAAGCGGAATCCGTGGGCGGTGGCCCGGGAGGAGATCACCGAGTTGAGGGTGTCGGCGGTGGTGTTGATGGCCGCGCGCTTGGTGTTGCTCAGGCCCAGGCAGTACCAGGGGTTCGAGGCCAGGTACATGCGCGGGTAGCCGAGGACGACCACGCGGGCGTTGGGGGCACGGGCCTTGATCTGGCTGTAGACCGCGTCGAGCCGGGCGAGCAGGGTGGTGTTGATGTAGTTGGTGGCGGTGGCCAGCCGGTTGAGGCAGGTGCTGTCCGAGCTGGTGACGCAGGTGGTCATCGCGTCCGCGAAGCCCGCGTCATTGCCGCCGATGGTGATGCTCACCAGGCCGGTGGACGCGTTGAGGGCGCCCAGCTGATTGTTGATCACATCCGTGGTCACCGCTCCCGAGCAGGCCGCGAAGGTGAAGGAGGACGGTGCGTTGGCCGCCGCCCAGCGGGCGGGGTACGCGTTGTTGCTGCGGTGACAGTCACCGCTCGAATCGATGTAATTTCCGGCGCCGTTGCCCGAGGAATAGGAATCCCCCAGGGCCACATAGGCCGGGCCGGCTGCCTGGGCCGGGCTGATGCCCAGCAGCGCGAGCAGCAGGGCGAAGACGATGACGGATGCGGCCGACAGGGATCGGGTCAATCTCACTGAGCCTCCAACGAGCGGGTCTGCTGCCGCACTTGTAGCAAGCTACGCGCGTTGAAGGAAGTGTTCATGCCAAAATCGCGGATGAAGTCCCGGCGAACGATGGGGGGAGGGCGCTTCGTTGCGGAAAGGTACGGCTCCGCGTATCGGTCTGGTCTAGACCTTGACGGAGGTGGGCCGGTCGCGCTTCAGTGTGGCCGTTACCCCCACGGCACGGCGTGGCCGCGGCCACGCCGTCGCTCCTCCAAGGAGAAACCGCGTGCTGAGACAACGCTTCGTCACGTTACTGATGACCGTCCTCCTCGCCGTCGGACTCGGGGCCACCCTGGTGCCCGCGGTGAACGCGGCTCCCGTCCGGGCCGCCGGCACCACCTGCGAGACGGCCACGGACTGGGTCGCCGGCACCTGGTACCCGGCCGGCAGCATCGTCCGGTACAACGGCAGCTACTACCGCGCGGAACACGAGAACCCGGGCTACGACCCGGTCATCAGCTACTGGTACTGGCATCCGCACAGCTGTAACGGCGGCGGGAACCCGGGCAACCCGAGCGGGTTCGTGGTGAGCGAGGCCCAGTTCAACCAGATGTTCCCGAACCGGAACTCCTTCTACACCTACAGCGGCCTGGTCGCGGCGCTCAGCTCCTACCCCGGCTTCGCCAACACCGGCAGCGACGAGGTCAAGCGCCGCGAGGCCGCGGCCTTCCTCGCCAACGTCAGCCACGAGACCGGCGGCCTGGTCCACATCGTGGAGCAGAACACCGCCAACTACCCCCACTACTGCGACTGGAGCCAGTCCTACGGCTGCCCGGCCGGCCAGGCCGCCTACTACGGCCGCGGTCCCATCCAGCTGAGCTGGAACTTCAACTACAAGGCCGCGGGTGACGCCCTCGGCATCGACCTGCTCGGCAACCCCTGGCTGGTGCAGAACGACGCGGCCGTCGCCTGGCGCACCGCCCTGTGGTTCTGGAACACCCAGTCGGGTGCCGGGAACATGAGCGGCCACCAGGCCATCGTCAGCGGCGCCGGCTTCGGTGAGTCGATCCGCAGCATCAACGGCAGCATCGAGTGCAACGGCGGCAACCCCGGCCAGGTCCAGAGCCGGGTCAACACCTTCACCCACTTCAGCCAGCTGCTGGGCACCACCACCGGCGGCAACCTCTACTGCTGATCCGGGGCACGTACGGCGCGCCCCGCGCGCCCCGCGCCTCCGCCCGGCGAGCCACCACGGCCCGCCGGGCGGGGGCTGACCGGCCATGAAGGGTTGCACCACGTGGCGGCAGCGCGCCTCAGGCCAGGGACAGGCCGAAGGAGTTCAGGGCCTGGACGACGGGCAGGTGGTACGAGGTGCCGCCCGTCGCGCAGTTGCCGCTGCTCCCGATCAGCACGCCCACCCCGGCGCTGCCGGAGAAGGACGGCGTGCCGGGCGCGGTGCCGGCCTCCACGCAGAGGTTCGCGGCGAAGACCCCGGTGTAGGCCCCACTCCCGGCATTGATCGTCAGATTGACGGCGGTGACCGTGCCGCATCTCGTCCCCGAGGTGGGCGTCGCCAGGCACACCCGCCCGCCCACGACGGGCGAGGCGGCCCCGGTGATCGGGTACCCGGCGCCGCCGATGCTGATCTCACCCGGCGCGTTCACCGTCGCGTTGTACTGGATCAGTGCCCATCCACCGCCGGGGAAGGAGCTCGCCGCCGTGGTGCCGATCGGCACGGTGAGGGCGGAATCCGCGTACCAGGTCGTGCCGGTGCCGCCGCAGCCGCCCGGGAGCAGGCCGTAGCGCTGGGTCCCGCCGCCGTGGGCGTTGAAGCCGATGGCGCAGGAGCCGCCGGACGAGCTGTACACGCGGTCGCCGCCGCGTACCGTCGGGCCTGCCGCGACGGCGGGCGTCGCGATGAGCAGCGACACCGCGGTCAGCAGGGCCAACAGGGCGGTTCCGTACCGGAGCAGACGCATGGCGGCCTCCTGGGGAGTGAGGAAGAGGGGCAGTCGCACGTATGACATGCCCCCGTCATTCTGCCCGCCGCGCCCCGACCTCAGGCCGCCGAGCGCGGTGTCGTGATCCCGCCGGTGCCGGCCGCCGCGGCCGGGCAGCCTGGGCGCATGACGACAGTGAGGTATCAGGCGTCCGCCATCCCCGCGCACGTTCTGGACGCCCTGCGCACACGCGACGACGCCGGGGCGGTTCCCCGTCCGCACCCGCACGACGCGAACGGATCGCCGCTGCGCTGCTGTCTGCGCCGTGCCCGCACCGGGGAACGCGTCTCGCTTCTCTCCTACGCCCCGCTGCGCCGGTGGGCGGCGGAGAAGGGCGTCGACCCGGGAGCGTACGACGAGGTGGGGCCGGTCTTCGTCCACACCGACCGGTGCGAGGGCCCGGACCCGGCGATCGCTCATCCGTTCGCCGAGACCGGAGCCCTGCGCGTGCTGCGCCGGTACAGCGGCGAAGGGTGGATCACGGGAGGCGAACTCGTGCGGCTGCCCCAGGACCCGGGGCGCGCGCGAGCCACCGTGGACCGGGCGCTGCACACGGCCTTCGCCGACCCGCAGGTCGCACGCGTGCACATACGGGCGGTGGAGTACGGCTGCTTCCTGTACGAGGTTCCCTCGACCCCCGGCGTGTTCCGGCACTGATGCACCGGGGCCCCGGTGACCGGCGCGCGCCACCGCCCGCCGCCGGGCCCGCGTCATGTCCGCAGGGCCGCGCACCCGGAGGTCCGGGGCGCGGCCTGCTGCGTACGGGGGGTCCCGGAGCGCCCCGCGCGGAACGGTTCCGGGCGCCGTGTCCCCTGTACAGGGGTCATGCGCGGAGCACGGGCCGTCCGTAGCGTCTTTCCCGCAAGGCACCCAACTCCGGGTGGGAATTCCGGAAATGGGCCTCGGCTCATGCGCACTCCGGTGTTCCGGCGTTCACGGGAAATGAGGAGGTTCGTCATGGAGAACTACGAGACCCCCATGCTGGTCGAGGTGGGCGACTACGCCGAGCTGACCCGGGCCGTCCGCGACGGCTACTGGATCGACTTCTTCGGCGCCTGGTGGTTCTGAGCTGAACCGGCGCGCATCAGCCTGATGCGCTGAAGACCGGGTGGCCGGCACGGGCTTCCGTGCCGGCCACCCGGAAACACCTCACCCCATCCAAGGAAGGTTTGCCGTGGAATTCCTGGCCTTTCCCGATCACCCGGCGGCGGTGTCCCTCGGGGAGGACCTGCTGAGGGACGGATCGCGCAAGGTGATCCGGCACCCCTCGGGACGCCCGTGGATTGTCGGCCGCTGGGCGGAGGCCGACCTGACCTCGGCCGCGGCGGGGCCCGACCGTGTGGTTCTGCTCGGTCGTACCGGGGCCTCGGAAGCGGACCTGACGGCGCCTCTGCGGGCGGGACTGTCCATGGCCGGACTCGACTCCCTCACCCGGCGGCTGTCCGGCAGTTGCTTTCTCCTGGCCTCGCTCGGCGGCCGGCTCCGGGTCCAGGGCGACCTGGCCGGGGTGCACCAGGTGTTCCACGGGGTGGCCGGGGGCGTCACGGTGGCGGCCGACCGGCCCCAGAGCATCGCGGCCCTCACCGGCGCGGGCATCGCGGAGGAGGACATCGCGCTGGCGTTGCTGTTCCCCGGCGTGCCCTGGCCGCTGTCCACCCTGTGTCCCTGGCGTGGTGTCGAGGCCCTGCCGGGGGGCCACTGGTTACGGGTCAGCGGCGAGGGCCCATCGTCCGCCGTGCGCTGGTGGACGCCACCGGAGCCCGAGGTCCCGTTGTCCGAGGGGGCCGGCGTGCTGCGCCAGGCACTCACGGACGCCGTTGCCGCCAGGACCGCTCCCGGACGGACGGTGAGCGCGGACCTGTCCGGCGGCATGGACTCCACCAGCCTGTGCTTCCTCGCCGCCCGTGGCCCGAGCCCACTGATCACCTACCACCACCTGCCGCTCGACCCGTCCAATGACGACCGGACGTGGGCCGCCCTGTGCGAGTCCGAACTCCCGGGGGTCACCGCGCTCACCGATACTCCGGACGCGGTGCCCACCTGGTACGCGGGGGCACTGGAGCACGGCAGCGACATCGAGGGCCCGTACCCGCTGATCCGCACGCGCGGCAAGCTGGAGCACCTGGCCGGCACGGTCTCCGCGCACGGCTCCGGCCGGCATCTTCAGGGCATCGGCGGGGACGAGCTGTTCCACGCCCGCGCCTCGTGCGTCCACGCTCTCGTCCGCAGCCATCCGCTGCGCGCGCTGCGCTCCGCGCGGATCGTGAAGAGCATGAACCGCTGGAGCACGCCGCGGGCCCTGAACTATCTGCGGAACGGCACGGCGTACCCGGACTGGATGGCCGCCGCCGCCCGCTCCCTCGCCTCCGGCACGGGGAGCCCCATGGAGGGCCCGGACTGGGAGGTGGCCCCCTCTCTTCCGCCCTGGGTCACCCGCGACGCGTTCGACCTGGTGGAAGAACGGCTGGCCACCGCGGCGGCTCGGCAGCCGCAGCCCCTGGCCCCGACTCCCGTGCACCACGAGATGCTCAGGGCCGTACAGGTCTGCGGCACGATGACCCGCAGGGCCACGCGGGTCACCCAGCGGTACGGAGTGAGCTACGAGGCGCCCTTCCTCGACGACCGGGTCATCGAGGCGACCATGGCGATCCGGCTGGAGGACCGCATCGCGGCCGGCCGCTACAAGCCCGTGCTCACCACCGCGATGCGGGGGATCGTCCCCGACGGAGTGCTGGGCCGCCGCACCAAGGGCGATTACAGCGAGGAGCTGTACACGGGCCTGCGCGAGCACCGCTCCGAACTGCTCGCCCTGTGCGAGGACTCCCGCCTCGCACGACTCGGACTGATCGACGGGGCGGCGCTGCGCGGCCTGATCACGGGTCTGCACGTGAACACCAGCCCTTTCGCGGCCTTCGACATGACGCTGGCCTGCGAGTCCTGGCTGCGCGCGGTCGCGGTGGGCGGCACGCGGGTGCCCGCGGCGCCGGGCCGCTCCGAAGGAGGAGAACGATGAAGCTCACCCTGGCCGCCCACGTGGCCGTGACGGAGACCGAGCACGGCGTGGTGCTGCTCGACGAGAGGCAGGGCCGCTACTGGCAGATGAACGAGACGGGCGCGACCGTGCTGCGCTGCCTGCGCGACGGCGGTACACCGCAGTCGGCGGTGGCGCTGCTGTGCGAACGTCTTCCCGACACCCCCGCCGACCGGGAGCGGGTCGCGGAGGACGTCCACCGGCTGGTCGCCGCGCTGCGCGCCGCGGAGCTGGTCTCATGAGCGGCTCCGTCGTCACCGAGACGTCCCCCGCCCCGCCCTTCCGCCACCGGATCGCGGCCCGCTGCGCCATCGGCGTCGCCCTGCTGCTCGCGCGGCTCTCGCCGCGCCGGATGCGGCGCGCGATGGAGTTCCTGAGCCGGGGCGCCCGCCCCGCCGACCACGCGGGGGCGCTGCGCGCCCGCGACGCGGTGGTGGCGGTCAGCGTGCGGTGCGCGGGCCCGTGGTGTCTGCAGCGCTCCATCGCCACCGCGTTGCTGTGCCGGGCCCGGGGCCGCTGGCCCGACTGGTACACAGGGGTCCGCACACAGCCCTTCCGCGCCCACGCGTGGGTGGCGGCCGAGGGCCGGCCGGTCGGCGAACACGACGCGTCTCTGCGGCTGTTCCTGCCCATCATGTCCGTGCGGGCGCGCCGATGAACACGGCTGACGACGCACCGGCCGTGTACACCCGCGGCCTGGGCCGCAGCTACGGCGACGTCGAGGCGGTGGCGGGCCTGGACCTGACCGTGGCAGCGGGCGAGACCTTCGGCTTCCTGGGCCCCAACGGCGCGGGCAAGTCCACGACCATCTCGATGCTCTGCACGCTGCTGCGCCCGACCACCGGCAGCGCCGAGGTGGCCGGCGCCGATGTGGCACGTCAGCCGGAGACCGTACGGCGCAGGATCGGCGCGGTGTTCCAGGAGTCGACCAGCGACCGTGACCTGACCGGCGAGCAGAACCTCCGTTTCCACGCCGAGCTGTACGGCATGCCCAGGGAGCGGGGCCGGGCCGCGGCCCGCTCCGTACTGGATCTCATGGAACTGACCGACCGGGCGAAGGCTCCGGTCGCCACCTACTCGGGGGGTATGCGGCGCAGGCTGGAGATCGCCCGGGTGCTGATGCACCGGCCACGGGTGCTCTTCCTCGACGAGCCCACCACCGGGCTCGATCCGCAAAGCCGCGCCCGGGTCTGGGAGAGCCTCAACGATCTGCGCCGGCGGGAGTCCATCTGCGTCTTCCTCACCACGCACTATCTGGAGGAGGCCGAACACTGCGACCGCATCGCGGTCGTGGACCACGGGCGGGTGGTGGCGGAGGGAACCCCGGGGGAGCTGAAGTCCGCCGTGGGATCGGACATCGTCCAACTGCGCACGGAGGACGACGAGGCCTCCGCGGCGGCGGTTCGCGCCCGGTTCGCCCTGGAGGCGACGACCGGCCCCGACGGGGTGCGCGTGTCGGCGGCGGACGGGGCCGCCATGGTGCCAGTGCTGTGCGCCGGGCTCCCGGCCAGAATCCGGTCGGTCTCGGTGACGCGGCCGAGCCTGGACGACGTGTTTCTGCACCACACCGGCCGTTCCATCCGGGACGCCGCGGGGGTGCCGGTGGGAGAGGGGCCGACATGACGCGTTCCGCCGTACGGGATCCCGTGAGGTCCGCCGGGACCGCGGGCGGGGACGGGGAGGCCGGATCCCCCCGCAGGGGATGGCGACGCGAGGTGCGGGCGCTCCGCGCCCTGTGGTGGCGCGAACTGCTGCGGCTGGCCAACAACCGCGTGCACATGGTGCTGATGCTGCTCAACCCTCTGCTGTTCCTGCTGGTGCTGGGCACCGGCCTGGGCAGCATGCTGGATTCGGGCACGGGGGACGGCGACTACGTCAGCTACCTGTTCCCGGGCATCCTCCTGATGGCCGTCCAGGCTCCGGCGCTCGCCGCCGGACTGTCGATCGTGCGCGACCGCGAGGTCGGGCTGCTGCGCGGCGTCCTGGTGGCCCCCGTGCGGCGCGGCACGCTGCTGATCGGCAAGTGCCTGGGCAGTGCCACGGCGGCCGCCCTGCAGGGCGGACTGCTGCTGGCCTTCGCGGGTTTCGCCGGCCTGTCCTACCATCCGCTGCTCCTGCTGGCGCTGCTGGCCGAACTGACGCTCATCGCGCTCACCATGACGGCGTTCATCACCCTGGCCTCGGTATGGATCACCCGGATCACCACGTTCCAGTCGGCGTCGAGCCTGGCGATGCTCCCCCTGTTCTTCCTGTCGGGGGCGCTGTTCTCGCTGGACGGATTGCCGCTGTGGCTGCGGGTGCTGACGTTGCTCAACCCGTTGACCTACGCGGTGGACGCGCTGCGTCAGACGGTCGCCCACGGACTGCCCGCGGGCACCTTCGAGCCGGGGCTCGACTGGGGCGGCTGGGTGCCGCCGCTGGGGCTCGAACTGGCGGTGATGTCCGGGCTGGGGGCCGTTGCCCTCACCCTGGCCGCCCACCGCTTCGCACGCGCCGAGTGAGCCGGACGGGCCACGCGCCGGGCGCACGGGGCGGTTGGTGGGGCCGGCGATCAGCGGATCACGTCCCTTCACCGGCCGCCACCGACCGGTAGCCGGTGATCTCGTCGGCGCCGATGAGCCCGTCCTCGATCGCCCGGGCGAGCATGTCGGCCTTCGTCGGCGCGGCCCGGCCGATGTTGGCGTACTTCACCCGGGCCCGTTTGATGTACATGTCCACCGTGTGCACGGACACGCCCATCCGCCGTGCCACCGACGCCTTCGACATCGACTGGAACCACCACAGCAGCGCGACCCGTTCCTGCGCCGACAGAGCGGGCCGCTGCGCGCTGCGGTCACCGACCAGGACCCCGGCCGCGGTGGGGGTGACGTACGGGCGGTCGGCCGCGGTCGCCCGTACCGCGTTGAGCAAGTGGGCGCGCCCCTCGTTCTTCGCGACGAAGTCCGACGCCCCCACGTTCAGCGCCCCCATGACGACGGAGACTTCGGTGAACTGGGAGAAGGCGATGACCCGCTGCCCGGCGCCGGTCAGTGCGCCGATGTCGTCCAGGACCATCCGCCCGTTCAGATTGAGATCCATCACCAGCACATCCGCGACCCCCGGGGTCAGGCCGGACGCCGTCTCCCCCACGAGGACCACGTCCACGCTCGGCTCCTCGGCCAGCCACGTCCGGACCCCCTCGATCACCACCGGGTGATCGTCGATGATCCCCACGCTCAGCCGCCCCCCGGCACCGCCCACGTCGTCTCCACCCATAGCTCACGTTCCTCCTCGTCGAACTGGACCGATGTGGGCAGCAGGTCCGGAGCCTCGAAACCGGCGTCCGGACCGACGCCGGCCACCACGCTCACCACGACCTCGTCCGGGTCGGCCAGCACGGTCAGCCGGGCCTGGTCCCTGGCCTCCGCCAGCACCCGCAGGGACGCCTCGACCAGCGCCTGCCGCATCTCGGCCGGGATCGGCGGGAGGTCGCCGTAGCTGGCCAGCGTGACCTGGACCGCGCGCCGTTCCGCCACATCGGCGCAGGCACGGAGTTCGTGCAGGAGCGGGTGGGGTGTCTCGTCGGTCTCGGCGAACAGCCGGCGCAGTCGGCCCGCCTCGATCGCGGCGGCGCGGCGCACGGCGGGTGCGGCGGGATCGAGCTCGCCCCCGGCAAGGCCGCGCAGCAACGGCCGGACCCGGTGCTGGAGATCCCCGTAACGACGCTGCCGTTCCGCGTGGATCGCCTCGTCCGCCGCGTCCCGCGCCAGACTCCGTGCCTGTTCGGAGGCCGTACGGGTGGCCCGGCGCGCCTCCTGGTGGAGTTGCCGTCCCAGCAGCGCGAAAGCCAGCTGGATACCGGCCGTGGCGTAGGTGACGGCGATCAGCCGGGCCCACATGACCGGCTCCCCGAGGCTTCCGTCGAGCGTCATGGCGACCACGGTGACACCCGTGTTGACGGTCAGCAGGATCACGAACTCGCCGATCGGCCGTTCCAGGAGCAGCAGGACCCCGAACCAGCCGACCGTGTTCCACGCCCAGCTGAAGTCACCGATGGACTGCTGCGAGGGATAGGCGGCCACGGCCATCGCGCCGGCGGCCACGGCGATGACGGCCAGCGTCCTGGCCGTGGCCGCCGAGAGCCTTGAGCGCAACAGCAGCACCGAGCCGACCACCTGAACCACGGCGAGCACCAGCCAGGCCGCGAAGGCGGCCCACCGGGGCTGGTAGATCTCCTGGTCACGCGTCAGCAGCAGGACGTCGTAGCCCAGGTGCCACACCGCCACGATGACCACCACCGCGATGCGTACCGCCTGGGCGTACCGGACCTCGACCGGGTTGCCGGTCACGGCTGCCACCGCAGCAGCACCCGGGTGCCTTCACCGGGGTGCGACAGGACCTCGGCGTCGCCGCCCACCGACTCCATCCGGCCGACGATGGACTCCCGCAGCCCCCTGCGGTGCGGCGGCACCGCGCCCCGGTCGAACCCCCGCCCGTCATCCGCCACTTCGACGATGACCCGACCCCGCTCGGAGCCGGCCGTCACGACGGCCCTGCGGGCCCGGGCGTGCCGCGCCACATTGGACAGGGCCTCGGCCACGCTCGCGGAGATCGCGACGACCACCTCACGCGGCAGTTGCAGCGGCGTCACCTCCACGTCGACGCGGGTTTCCCGCAGCACCGGGCGCCGGGTGCGGGCGACGGACCGCAGCGCGAGGTCCAGCCGGGCCGGGCCCTCCGCATCCGTGCGCTCCGCCCCGGGGGACGCCCCCAGCCGCCCGAGCACCTCCAGGTCGGCGGCGATCCGGCCGCGCAGAGCCGGGGACTTCCTGCCTATGTCGCCCGTGCCGACCATGGTGAGGGTGGCCAGTACGGTGTCGTGCAGGGCCCGCTGCTGATCGAGCTGATCGGTACGTGCCGCGGCCCGTGCCCTGGTCCGCGCCCACTCCCTGCCCTCGGCGGCCAGCAGACCGTCCGCGTTCCGTGCCGCCCGTCGCAGCAGGGTCATCAACGCCGCCGCCAGAAGGCCCTGGGCCACGATCACGGCGGTGGCCTCACCGATCTCGGCGGTTCCCACCGCGTAGACGACGGCGAGCCACAGCGCCGCCAGCAGGCCGTGCGGCTGGGCCATGAGGAACTGCGCCAGGAACACCGCCGTGCTCACCACCACGTCCACCCAGCCGGTCCCGGCGCTGGCGGCCTGCACGGCGTCCGGCACCAGCCGCTGATGGACCAGGCACAGCACGGTCGCCACCGCCAGATCCGTCAGAACCATCCAGGGCAGCAGCCCGCCGCGCGAGGCCCGGACGGCGAACAGCACACTCCAGGCGAACAGGGCGGACACGGCCACCAGCACCCACCCCCGCTCCGCGGGCGGCGACAGGCCGATGAGTGCCGCCAGCCCGCCGACCACGGCGCTGGAGAGGCGAATGGCGACGGCCATGGTGAGCGCGCGCCGCTCGACTCCTTCGAGCGCCGGTCCCCCCGACTCTGCTGTGGCCAATAACGGTCGCTTGCATAACGGACCACGGTGACGTGATTCCCCAGTCACTTCAGCTCCCCCTGTGAAGTGCACGTTCCGTCCCGCTCACAGTACGTCAGCCGCGGTGTAGCACTACGTCAAGAACGAGCCATCCACCCCCCACCGGTCGACCGTCCGCCCGGCCCCGTCCCGGGGGCCCGCCGGAGATCCGTCGCGCGGCGACCGCCCCTGCTCAGGAGAGGTGTCCGGGGGCCCGGGGCGAGAACCGGGGGGCGACCGCACGGGCACACACCCGGTGTCCGGAAAACGGGGGCCCCGTCCGCGTCTGTGCTCCGGAGCCCACTTCTCTCAGCCGGGCGTTACCGCGGGTCACGAAGACCTCCGTGTGGTGCGGTCCCGGTCAACTCCGCACACCGGAGGTCTTCGCCTGTGATCAAGCCCCGAGCAGCGTCAACAACGCTCGTGGTCACTGCCCCTAGTTCTCGACTCCCCGCGCGCTGAGCTCCTTCAGCCAGGAGGGGCCGCTCAGCAACTCCAGCAGCAGCAACAGCCGTGTCAGCGGGTTCCACTCGGCCTCCTCACGACCCGTCGCCCGGCCGGTGGCCCCCGACACGCCCGCGGTGGCCGTACGGGCGGGGGGCAGCAGCGCCCAGACCGCCTTGCCGTGGGTGTTCGGCGCGGTCCAGCCCCAGGTCTGCGCCAGTGACTCCAGGACGTGCAGTCCCCGGCCCGACTCCTGGAAGAAGTCCGGCTCCCGTACCACCGGAACCTCGCTGCCCGGGTCGAAGACCGCGCACAGCACCGAACCGCCGCAGTGCACCAGGCTCAGCAGAAACGGTTGGTCACGGGTGGCCGGCGGCAGCGGACGACCGGCGGAACCGGTCGGCGGCGCACCGTACCGCAGGGCGTTGGTGACCAGCTCCGAGACGATCACCGTGGCGTCGTCCGCCAGCTCCGTCAGCCCCCAGCCGGCCAGGGTCGTGCGCGTGAGCTCCCGCGCGGCGGCCGGGGAGGTGGGCGAGTCGGAAAGCGGAAAGGTCGCGAAACCGGCGGAGTCCGGCTCGGCGCCGTCCGAACCACGCACCGGGCCACGGCCGTCCGGGGGCGGCAGCGCGGGCAGTCCGCCGAGCGCCGGCAGCGCGGGCAGCCCCGGCTGGGCCGCGGGGCTGAGCGCCGCCGCACCACGCGCCCCCCTCACTCGCTGCCCCGGTGTTTCCCCGGGCGTCCACCACGGCGAGTGAGCTGGCATAGGTCCTCCGCTGCACTGTGTTTCCAAGAGCTGACTCTGAGCGACGACTCCGCTGGGTCTATCCTCACTGAACCGAGCGTATCGCTGCAAGTACATCTGAAAGAACGAATGCAAGAACAGATGCAAGAACACGCGCCGACAGGGGAAGTAATCGGTCTGGATCCGAACGACCGCCCACCACCGGCCCGCAGGGGCCGGCACGGTGACCGAGGAGGAGTTATGCCGCAGTTCGCCAACGGGATGTCAGCCGAGCGTCTTGAGGGAGCCGTCTGGCGCAAGAGCGCCCGCAGCAACCCGAGCGGAAACTGTGTCGAGGTGGCCACGTTGGCCGACGGCGCGGTGGCCGTACGCAACTCCCGTGACCCGCTGGGCCCGGCGCTCATCTACACCAGGGCCGAGATGAGCGCCTTCATCAACGGCGCCAAGGACGGCGATTTCGACGATCTGGCCGACGTCACGGGCTGACCCGTCCGGCCCGGACGGAGCTGAATTTCCCCTGAGTGGAGCGGGCGTTGCTGTACCAGGCGTCCCCGCAGTGCGACACTGGGTGCACATTTCAACCACTCAGGGGAACTCAGATGGCCTCAGCAGAACCCGGCCGCGCCTCCTCCGTGACAAACCTGCTCTCCCACGCGCGGGGCGGCCCCACCGCACTGCGCATCGTGCTCGGCACCCAGCTGCGCCGGCTGCGGGAGGACCGCGGCATCCGTCCCGAGGAGGCAGGCCGGGCGATCCGCGCCTCGCACGCCAAGATCAGCCGGCTGGAACTGGGCCGGGTGGCCGCCAAGGAGCGGGACGTCGCCGATCTGCTCACCCTGTACGGCGTGGTCGACGCCCCGCGCCGTGCCGAACTGCTGGAACTCACCCGGCAGGCCGGCAGCCCGGGGTGGTGGCAGAAGTACAGCGATGTGCTGCCCAACTGGTTCGAGACCCTCATCGGCCTGGAGGAGGCCGCCTCGGTGATCCGCACCTACGAGGTGCAGTTCATCCCCGGGCTGCTGCAGACCCCCGACTACGCGCGCGCCTGCATCGCGCTCGGCCACCCCCGTGAGACGCCGCGGCAGATCAACCGGCGGGTCGAACTGCGCCTGGAACGCCAGCAGCTGCTGCGCCGCAGGTGCGGCCCCAAGCTGTGGGCGGTCGTCGACGAGGCGGCCCTGCACCGTCCGCTGGGCGGTGCGGCGGCGATGCGCGCCCAGATCGAGCATCTGCGCGAGCTGGCCGAACTGCCCAATGTGACCATCCAGATCGCGCCGTTCCACCTCGGCGGTCTGGCCACCGCCGGGGCTCCGGTCACCATCCTGCGCTTCATGGAGCCCGATCTGCCGGACATCGTCTATCTGGAGCAGCTCAACAGCGCGCTGTACCTCGACAAGCGGGACGATGTCGAGGACTACATGGCCGTGATGGACAGCCTGTGCGCGAGCGCCGAACCGGACAGCCGCACCCCGGAGTTCCTCTCCCGTCTCTCCTTTCCCGACCCGCCCGTGCCCGGCGCGGGACCGGTCTGAGTCGATCAGGTCGGGCGTCTGTTCGGGTACCGGCTGCGGCCCTACTCTGGGAGCGCTCCCATTCATGAGCCGCATCAATGGAGGGTCGGCATGTATTCCCTTGCACACTCACGGCGTTCCGGGCTGTTACGGGCCCTGGCGGTGGCGACCGCCGCGCTGCTGTGTCTCATCCCGTGGGCGGACACCGCCGCCGCACACGGCTCCACCATCGATCCGATGTCCCGCAACTACAGCTGCTGGAAGCGCTGGGGCAACGACTTCCAGAACCCGGACATGGCCAACCAGGACCCCATGTGCTGGCAGGCGTGGCAGGACAACCCCAACGCCATGTGGAACTGGAACGGCCTGTACCGCGACGGCGTCAACAACAACCACCAGGCAGCCATCCCGGACGGCCAGCTGTGCAGCGGCGGCCAGGCCGAGGGCGGCCGCTACCGCTCCATGGACACCGTGGGCGCCTGGCAGGCGACCAACATCGCCAACAGCGCGAACTTCACGGTGCGGGTGCACGACGCCGCCCTGCACGGCGCCACGTACTTCCAGATCTACGTCACCAAACAGGGTTTCAACCCGGCGACCCAGGCCCTGAAGTGGAGCGATCTGGAACTGGTGCGCACCACCGGCTCGTACGCGCCGGGCGAGGGCACCCCGTCCACCGAACCGCAGCTCGGCGGTGTCACGGTCTCGATCGACGCCGGCGCTCCGGGACGTACCGGCCGGCACATGGTCTACACGATCTGGCGGGCCGCGCACACGGACCAGACGTACTACCTGTGCAGCGATGTGATCTTCGGCTGACACGGGAGTGACGCACGGGCTTGCCACCTCCTCGCCCCCCACGGAGGGGGTGGCAGGTCCGGCGCGCCACCGGCCCGGGAAGGTCTCAGATCCAGCGCTCGACCACGGTCACCAGGTCGCGGATGACCTCTTCCCGGTTGGTCTCGTTGAGGATCTCGTGCCGTGCCCCCGGGTAGGCCCGCCAGCTGAGTTCGCGGGTGCCGGCGTAGCGGAAGTCCTCCAGCAGTCCGTACACCAGCGACATCCGGGCGTGGCAGGGGTCCTGGTCCCCGACGGCGAGATGGACGGGCAGGTCGCGCGGGATCCGGGCCTGTTGCGCGGGATCGTTGATCTTGCGGTTCCCCGCCACCCAGTCGAGCGCGAGCCCGGCGCTGAAGGGGAATCCGCAGCGTTCGTCGGCGACGTAGGTGTCCACCTCCGCCGTGTCCCGGGACAGCCATTCGAATCCGGTGCGGAACGGATAGGGATCGTTGAACGACCCGAACAGCCGCGGTACGAAGGTTGACGCCGCCGCCCGCCCCTCCCGCTCGATCTGCCGGTGCAGTTCATCCAGCGCCGTCTGCGGATCGCATCCGGGCAGCGAGCGGAAGGTCCCGGTCAGCAGCAGACCGGCGAGCCCGTCCCCGTACTCCTGCGCGTAGTCCCTGGCGAGCTGGGAGCCCATGGAGTGCCCGAGCAGCACCAGTGGCACTGCGGGCACCCGCGAGCGCGCCCGCTCGCCGACCAGCCGCAGGTCATCGACGACCGCCCGCCATCCGGAGGCGCCGACCACTCCCAGGCCGCCGGTGTGCGCGGCGGTCGCGCCGTGCCCGCGGTGGTCGGAGGCGATCACCCCCAGGCCGCGCGCGGTCAGCCGGCGGGCGAAGCGGTCGTAGCGCAGCCCGTGCTCGGCGGCCCCGTGCACCAGCTGCACCCAGCCGCGGACGGCGCCGGTGCCGCCGGGCGGGAGCCAGCTGTGCGCCACCACGGTGACGCCGTCGGGCGCGGTGATCTCCTCGGTGCGGGTCTCGGTCTCCACCACTGGTTCCCCTGTTCTCCCGTACGGCCGCTGCCGCTGTATGGGGCGCGCGCTCCCGGCGTGCGTCGTCCGGCCGGCTCCCGCTGACCACCTAACCGCAAGCCCTCCGGTGGCGCGAGCGCGGCGGCTCAGTCGGTGTGCATCTTGGTGAAGTAGTGCAGGGCCGCCTGACTGTGGGCGATTCGCTCCTCCAGCAGCGCGGCGTCGAAGCGATAGCCGGTGCGCATATAACTGAACGTCATGGCCCGCCCGCGTCCGGGCAGGGTGCGGTCCCGGCGCCACACCACGTTCTTGGGGCAGCCCCACACCAGCATCTCGCCGACATGGCCCAGGGTCAGCAGGGTGACCAGCACCGAGCCGATGAAGAAGGTCACCCACAGCGGCAGCAGCAGGACGAAGCCGAGCCAGCCCGCCCAGGTGCCCCGGCGGCCGGTCAGCGGCGGACGCCCGTCGGGGAAGTCGATCCGCCAGTAGCCGCGCCGGCCGATGCGGGAGGGGCCGTGGGTGATCCGGCACAGGGGGAGTCCCTCGGCGTCGGTCACCGTGAAGTGCCGGGGCGCGGTGACCCCGGGCTCTTCGGGCCGCACGGTGGCCGTCGGCCGGCCGGCGGGATCGTGCAGAACGAGAACGGGGTGCGGTGTGCCGTACCCGCCGCGGGTCCGCTCCTCCACCTCGGCCACGGTGACCGGTCCCGACGCCTGCGGCCGGCCGGCCGCCACCTTGACCAGCGTGGCGGTGCCGCCCCCGCTCCCGCTCCCGGCCACCGCCGGGTCGTCGGGCGCGTACAGGCGTACCCGCTGTCCCCCGTCCTCCTCCTGTCGCTGCTGAAGCCGGCGATCGGGGAGGATAGCGAACTCCTCGCCCTGCGCCCATTCTCCGGTCCGCATGCCCTGGGTGCCCGTGATGTCCACGGTGAAGCCAGCCGTCATGGTCGCGATCCTCCCAGCCGGACGGCGGGCCGAAACGCGGCCGTGTCGGGGATCACAGCCACCGCCACCACCCGGGCGTGCGGCGGGCGCCCGGCGGCACCAAGCTCACAGGGTCCTGATCTTGCTGTTCGGGGGCCGCGCGACAGATGATGGTGCGGTTGTGGGTGTGATGTACCGGCTGTCCGGTGCGGAGGGAGCGAGCGCATGAACGCGGGCCGGGTGACCGTCGTCGGTGAGGTACTGGTCGATCTGCTGTGGCGGGCCGGCGAACGGGAGCTGAAGGCGGTTCCCGGCGGCAGCCCGGCGAACGTGGCGGTCGGCCTGCACCGGCTGGACCGCCCGGTCACCCTGATCACCGCCTGGGGCGACGACGTTCCCGGGGCGCTGGTGCGCGAGCATCTGGACGGCATAGGCGTGGAGGTGCGCCGCGCGCCGGCCGACTCCGAGCGGACGATGGTGGCGCTGGCCTACCTGGACGCGCACGGTGGTGCCCGTTACGACTTCCTCGCCGACTGGGATCCGCGGCGCATCGAGGTGCCGGCGGACACCGCCGTGCTGCACACCGGTTCGCTGGCGGTGGTCCTCGAGCCGGGTGCCTCCCGGGTGCTGGAACTGTGCCGGGAGCAGCGCGCCGCCGGCGCCACGGTGGTGGCCGACCTCAATGTGCGGCCCGCCGTGCAGCCCGACCGGGACGCCTATCGGGCGGCCTGCGTGCGACTGGCCGCGGCGGCGGACGTGCTGAAGGCCAGTGACGAGGATCTCGGCTGGCTGTACCCGGGGCTCTCCGCGCGCGACGCCGCCCGTGAACTGCTGGCGCTCGGCCCGGAGCTGGTGGTGGTGACGCTGGGCCCCGAGGGTGCGCTGGCGCTGACCGCCGATAACGAGGTGCACGCGCAGGCCCCGTCGATCTCCGTGGTGGACACCATCGGGGCGGGGGACACGTTCCAGGCGGCGCTGCTCGACGCCATCGCCGGCCATGGCGCGGTGCCGCGTCAACCCGCCCTGCTCGCCGAGGTGCTGACGCGGTGTGCGCTGGCGGCTGCGATCAACTGCACCAGGACCGGGGCGAATCCGCCGACCACCGCGGAACTCGCCGCCGCCATCGGGGACAACGTCCGTTAGTCGGGGCGTGGCAAGGTTGTCCAATTGGCAGAGACCATTGGGCTTCTGAAAGACCGTCAGGGAAACTTGTGCGATGGCCTGGTGAGAAGCAACGGCCGTGTTGCTGATGATACGATCACCGCGCTTGCCAAACGAGCTGTGGGCACGTATGGCGAACGGCAATCAGGCACATCAGCCGAGCGGGCCATCCCTGAGGAGCGTTATGCCGTCAGCAGGGCATCTCCTGCCGTCAGGGGTGGACTCCAACCGGCCTCCTGACCAGCCGTTATGCGGTGTGCGCCCGGCCGAGCGCCGGTAATCCCCAAGACTGCCGCAGGCAGGCCGACTCGCACCGCATCGACGATGCTGCCCGCGTTACGGTCAATTGGGGATTACATGTGAAGCCAGTTCTTCCTTTGTGAAAGAACTGTGCCAGGAAGCGAATAGATGCGGTCTAGCTTAAAGAGAATCTCATGACGTCACTACAGGATCCAGCGGTCTGGGGTTTGGTTGCCGGAACCCCTCTCGCCGCCACCGTGATTTATCGCGGCCGAAAAGCGAGAGCAAAGCTACGTGAAGAGAGGGACGAGCTGGCCACCCGGCACGCGGAGCTGGAGGGCTCCTTCGCCGAGGCCGTGGCCGAGGCCGAGAGCCGTGCCGAGGAGGGCACCAAGACCGCTCTGAAGGCCGCCATGCGGACCCTTCAGGGTCTGGCCAACGAGCAGCAGCTGTCCATCTCCAAGGTGCAGGACAAGTACGGAGACCTGCACATTCTCCAGGACCTCCTGGAGATCGACCACATGAACTCGCAGTTCGGCCGGCGTGCGCAGTCCATCGCCGTGCTGTGCGACGGGTGGCTGGGCCGGTCCCGAGCGGTTGCCTCCGTCTACGACGTGGTGCGCAGCGCCAAGGGCCGTATCCGGCACTACACCCGGGTGGAGGTGCGCTCGCAGAGCAACTTCGCGGTGGTCAGCCGTGCGGTGGAGCCGGTGGCCCTGGCCCTGGCCGAGCTGCTGGACAACGCGACGAGCTACTCGTCCCCCGAGACCACGATCGAGATCAACATCCGTACCGTGCCCAAGGGCGTCATCGTGATGATCGATGACGCGGGCGTCGGCATGAACGAGGAGGAGAAGAACCGGGCGGCGCGGCTGCTGTCCGGGGACACCCCGCCCGGGGTGACCGAGCTGGGCAACCCGCCGCAGTTCGGCTTCGCGGTCATCGGCGTGCTCGCCGCGCGGTACGGGTTCAACGTCTCCGTGGACTCCTCGTCCCCCTACGGCGGTGTGCGTGCGGTAGTCCTTCTGCCCCAGGAGCTGCTTACCACCATGCCCGAGCCCGAGCCGGAGACGACGCCCGCGACCGAAGCGCCGGCACCCGGTCAGGTGCCGGCCCCGGTCACCGGGACCACCGCCGGCGGGCTGCCCAAGCGCAGGCGCCGCGGGATGTCCATCGTGCCGCCCGAGTCGCGCGGCGCCGGTACGCCGGCGCGTTCCAGCGAAGAGACCGCATCGATCATGGGCGCCTTCCAGCGAGGCACTCAGGCCGGCCGTAACACCGCTCCCAGCACGGAAGGACCCGAGCAGCAGTGAACCACGATCTCTCTTGGATGCTGGAGAGCGCCCTTGAGGTGCCCGAGGCCCGTCACGCCCTGCTGGTGTCGGCCGACGGTCTGCTGATGGCCCGCTCCAAGGACGTCCCCAAGGACGACGCGGACACCATCGCGGCGGCGATGAGCGGCATGCAGTCGCTCAGCCGTACGGTGGCGGGCTTCGGCGGTGACGGCGCGATGCGCTGGCGGCAGACCCTGGTGGAGTTCGACAGCGGCTTCGTGTTCCTGATCTCGGCCGGTGAGGGCGCCTACCTCGCGGTCTCCGCGTCTCCCCAGGTGGACATGGCCGACATCACCTTCCGGATGCAGCAGCTGGTCAATCAGCTCGGCAAGGCGCTGTCGACTCCTCCCCGTGAGAATTCCGGTATCCCCACATGAGTGATGTCCCAGACGAGCTGCCCGCCGAGGCTGCTGATTTAGTGCGTCCGTATGTGATCACCAATGGTCGCGGTCTGCCACAAGGCGATCGCTTTGAGTTGATCACTTTGGTTACGGCCTCCGAGGGAAGCCAGCAGCAGGGTCCTCTGGACCCGGAGAAGCGCAGCGTGATGGAGCTGTGCGAAGGCGGTTATCTTTCGGTCGCCGAGATCGCCGGTCATCTGGATCTGCCGGTCGGCATTATCAAGGTTCTGCTGTCCGATCTCGCGGAAGAGGGACGCATCATGATGCGTGCCCCGATCCCGCGCGCCCATCTGACCGACGTCCAGGTTCTGCAGGAGGTGCTGAATGGACTCCAGGCACGCTTCGGGTAACAGCGTCCACCTCCAGGAAAGTGTGCAGATCGCCGCAAAAATCCTGGTGGTCGGCCATTTCGCCGTAGGCAAGACGACATTCATCGGAACGCTGTCCGAAATCCCCCCGCTGCGCACCGAGGAGACGATGACGCAGGCGGGCGCGGAGATCGACGATCTGAAGGGGGTGCACGGCAAGACCACCACCACAGTGGCCATGGACTTCGGCCGGCTCACCCTCAGCGACCGTTTGGTCCTGTACTTGTTCGGTACGCCCGGTCAGCAGCGCTTCGTCCAGGTGTGGGAGGACATGAGCCGGGGTGCCCTGGGCGCGCTGGTCCTTGTGGACCCCGAGCGCCTGGAGGAGTCCTTCGCGATCATGGACCTGGTCGAGAAGTACGGGATCCCGTTCGCCATCGCGATCAACCGGTTCGACGGTCAGCCGGACCGGGCCGACGACGAACTGCGCGAAGCGCTCGACCTGTTGCCCGACACCCCGATCGTCACCTGTGACGCACGTGATGAGAGGTCATCGGCCAACGCGCTGGTGGCCCTGGTGCGTTATCTACAGAATCGTTCCAGCTAGGAGCATCGATGGAACCCCAGCCCAGATACGACAGCCCGCCGCCCGGCTGCCCCGCCCACCAGGGGGGCGGTGGCGGCGAGCAGCAGGGCGCCGAGCGGGTGCCCCTGTACGGGCCCGAGTTCGCGGAGAACCCGCACGCTTTCTACGACTACCTGCGCCAGCACGGCCCGGCCGGTCCCGTCGAGGTGGCGCCCGGTGTGGACGCCACCTTGGTCACGGACTACTCGGCGGCCCTGCACGTCCTGCAGAACCCCGACAGCTTCGTCCGGGACTCCCGCCGCTGGCGGGCTCTGAACGAGGGCACCCTCAGTCCCGATCACCCGATCATGGCGCTGATGGGCTACCGGCCCAACACACTGTTCGCCGACGGCGCCCAGCACGTACGGCTGCGGCCGCCGGTGGCCGACAGCCTCGCGCGACTGGACGCCTTCCGGGTCAACCGCACCGTGGAGAAGGTCTCCACCTACCTGGTGAGCCAGTTCAGCCACCGGGGAAGCGTCGACCTGCTCAACGAGTACGCCAAGGAACTCACCTTCCTGGTGTTCAACGAGTTCTTCGGCTGCCCGCCCGACATCGGTGACAACCTGATCCACGGCTTCACCACCATGTTCGACGGCACCGGGGACGCCGTCGAGGCGAACGAGGTGTTGTCCCGGACGCTCTACGCGCTGTCCGTTGAGAAGCGCAAGAACCCGGGCGACGACGTCACCTCCTGGATGATCGAGCACCCCTCGCAGCTCTCCGACGAGGAGGTCGCCCACCAGCTGGCGGTCACCCTCGGCGCGGGCATCGAGGCCGAGCGGAATCTGATAGCCACCGGCCTCATGCTCATGCTCTCCGACGAGCGCTACTTCGGCGACATCGGCGGCGGCGGTCTGTTGGTCGAGGACGCCCTGACCGAAGTGCTGTGGAACGAACCGCCCATCGCCAACTACGCCACGCACTTCCCCGTGCGCGACGTTGATCTGGGCGGCGTGCAACTGCGCGCGAACGACCCGGTGCTGATCAGCTTCGCGGGAGCCAACGCCGACCCCACCGTGTCCACCTCCCAGGTGGTCAGCCGCAGGGCGCACCTCGCCTGGGGCGCCGGGCCGCACGCCTGCCCGGCCAAGGACTCCGCCTCGCTGATCGCGGTCGGTGCCATCGAGAAGCTGCTCAACCAGCTTCCCGACATCGAACTGGCCGTCCCCGTGGACAGCCTGCAGTGGCGTCAGGGCGCCATCCACCGGGCACTGGCCACGCTGCCCACCCGCTTCACCCCGGTGCGCCGGCAGCGGCAGAGCGTCACCGCCGAGCAGGAGGCCGCCGCCGTCCGCAAACAGTCGGAGCAGGCAGGCGCAAAGGGAGGTCTGTGGAGTTCCTTCCTGTCCTGGTGGCGGGTGTGACTCAGGCAACAGAAGACTATTCTTCTGACATATGCGTAGATAGTCACGGGTGGGGGTAATGGTGTCAGCGATCATGTCGGCCATCTCTCGATGAGATGGCCGACATGAATGACGCGGCCCATTAGTGCACCTCATTGGAGTGTTCGTGGCACTTTCCGAGCGCAACACGGTCATCAATCCACGCTCTGTTGTCTCACTGCTGTCCCGTCTGCGCAACGCGCGTGGACAGGCCGACCCCTACCCCATATTCAAGGAAATCCGGGAAATGGGAGAGGTCGTCCCCGCGCCCTGGGGTGCGCAGTTGATCACCTCCTATGAGCTGTGCGACCGCATTCTCCGTGACAACAAGTCCTGGCGGGCCCTCGACGACGCGTGGCGGACCCGGCGGGCGGACGGGCGCTGGGGGGCGCCCTCCGCCACGGAGCTGGGCAGCGTTCTCCAAGGGCTCAATCCCCCCGACCACACCAAGAATCGCCGGTCCATCGGCAACATTTTCGACCGGCACACCCTGGAAAAGCTGCGGGGCCGGCTGGAGAGCACCGCCGAGGAGCTTCTCGACAACCTTTCCGCGCGAATACAGGAGGAAGGGGAAGCCGACTTCTCCGTCCTAGTCAGTGAGGAATTCACCATCGCGGCCATGGGCCACTGGCTCGGTATTCCGCGCGCCGACTACGACCTTGTGCGCTCCCTGAGCCACGCACATATCTACGCGCAAGAACTGCTTCCCACGCCGAGTCAGCTGGCGACGGCAAATGTCGGAATGCTGGGAATGCGCAGGTATTTCACCAATTTGGTGAAGGAACGCCGGAACCATCCGGGAGACGACGTCATATCCAGCTGGATCAGGACCTGGGACACCCTGGAGCCGGACCGGGAGGCCGCCGACCACGCCGTCTATCTGCTGGTCATGTTCATCGTCGGGGCGGCCCTGGAGACCACCTCCACCCTGCTGTCCAACCTCGTGTGGACCCTCGACCAGCACCCCGATCAGCGCCGCTGGCTGCTGGCGAACCCGCACGAGGTCCCCCGGGCCGTCGAAGAGGTCCTCCGCTACGACCCCCCGGTCCACGTGACCACCCGCTACGCGGCCCAGGACACCGTCCTGGCGGGCGTCCCGATCGCCAAGGACCAGCTGATCCACACGGTGATCGCCGCCGCCAACCACGACCCGGCACGCACCAACGACCCCGACACCTTCGACATCCGCCGCGAGGGCGGCCACCTGTCGCACCTGGCGTTCGGCGGCGGCATCCACTATTGCATCGGGGCCGGCCTGGCCAGAATGGAGGCGCAGATCCTGCTGAGCGCCGTCGTCCGCCGCTTCCCCACGCTGCGCGTCAGCTCCCCGCCCCAGTGGGAGTCCCGCGTGGCCTTCCGGCACTACACCGCCCTGCCCGTGACCACCGGCTGATGAACAGGAACCCCTTACCGATGTCGTCCAGTGATTTCACCAGTCTGCTCGTCAAGCGCGAAGGGCCGGTGGTGAGCGTCGTCCTCAACACCCCCCACAACGGGAACCTCATCACCGAAGAGGTCCTCGACGAACTGCTGTCCGTTCTGGAGTTCACGCACGACCACCCCGAGATACGGGTGCTGACCCTCTCCGCCGCCGGGCCGGACTTCTGCGTCGGCGCCGACCGCACCGAGTTCGACCGGCTCATGGCCCAGGACCCCACCGGCGCCGGGATGCGCGCCCTCAGCAGCAAGGCGCGTCGGGTGTGCGACTCCCTCGCCTCCACCAGCGCCGTCACCATCGCCCGTGTACACGGCCGGGCCATCGGAGCGGGCCTGGCCCTCACCGTCTTCTGCGATCTGCGCGCCGGCGCCGACACCACCCGCTTCCGCCTGCCCGAACTCGCCGTGGGACTCCCCGTGGCCTGGGGCGGCGCACTGCCCCGGATGCTCCACGAGTCCGGCGCCGCCAGGACCCGCGAACTCATCCTCACCGGTGAGAGCTTCGACGCCGCCACCGCCCGCGAACTGTCCGTCCTGCACAAGGTCGTCCCCGAAGCCGGACTTGACGCCGTCGTCGACGCCTGGATCCGCCCGCTGCTGCGCCGCCCCGGCGCCGCCCTGCGCACCACCAAGGCCATCCTGAGCGCCTACTCCTCGGTGGCCAGACTCACCGACGGCAACCTGCTGGACGGTGATCTGCTGGCCGGGGCCCTGGCGGCCGGCCGGGCCCAGGCGGACGGCGGCGAGACGGACCACCTGTGAGGGGAGCCGTGCGGCGCGCTCATCCCGCCCCGTCCGTATCGGCCTCGTCGATCCGGAAGCCCACCTTCAGGCCCACCTGATAGTGCTCGATCGCGCCGTCGACGATGTGACCGCGTACCTCGGTCACCTCGAACCAGTCGAGATGGCGCAAGGTCCTGGACGCGCGACCGATCCCGTTGCGGATCGCCGCGTCCAGGCCCTCGGGCGACGAACCGACGATCTCCGTCACCCGGTAGATGTGACCGGACATAACCGCCTCCCTGGAACACGGACGGGCACTCTCACCCCTACCACCGTGCCCCGGCGGACGCCGATCCGCGAGTGCTAGGCTCGCTGCGGGCCGTGACTGGCGCGTCGGGATGGGACCAACCATCGGGGAGCGGCCTTCGCCGTCGCGCGATGCTGGAGAGCCGTGCGCCTGGGCCATCGCGACATCCGTCCAGGAGGCCCCGTATGACCGCTCAGCCCACCCCGAACGACCCCACCGGCGAGCTCAGCACCGAGTCCACCGCCTTCCGCGCCGCCATCGACGCGGTACGCGGCGTCGAGCCCCGCATCGCGGACGCCATCGGCGCAGAGCTGGCCGACCAGCGCTCCTCGCTCAAGCTCATCGCCTCGGAGAACTACGCCTCCCCGGCCACCCTGCTGGCCATGGGCAACTGGTTCAGCGACAAGTACGCCGAGGGCACCATCGGCCGCCGCTTCTACGCCGGCTGCAAGAACGTCGACACCGTCGAGTCGATCGCCGCCGAGCACGCCCGCGAACTCTTCGGCGCCCGCCACGCCTACGTCCAGCCGCACTCCGGCATCGACGCCAACCTCGTCGCCTTCTGGTCCGTCCTCGCCGCCCGCGTCGAGGCCCCCGCCCTGGAGCGCGCCCAGGCCCGCCAGGTCAACGACCTCACCGAGGCCGACTGGGCCGAACTCCGCCGCGACCTGGGCAACCAGCGCATGCTCGGCATGTCCCTGGACGCCGGCGGCCACCTCACCCACGGCTTCCGCCCCAATATCTCCGGCAAGATGTTCGAGCAGCGCAGCTACGGCACCGACCCGGACACCGGCCTGCTGGACTACGCCGCCGTCCGCGAGGCCGCCCGAGAATTCCGCCCGCTGATTCTCATCGCCGGCTACTCCGCCTACCCGCGGCGCGTCAACTTCGCCACCATGCGCGAGATCGCCGACGAGGTCGGCGCCACCCTCATGGTCGACATGGCGCACTTCGCGGGCCTGGTCGCCGGCAAGGTCCTCACCGGCGACTACGACCCGGTCCCGCACGCCCAGATCGTCACCACCACCACCCACAAGTCCCTGCGCGGCCCGCGCGGCGGCATGGTGCTGTGCGACGACTCGCTGGCCGACCAGGTCGACCGCGGCTGCCCCATGGTCCTGGGCGGCCCGCTGCCGCACGTCATGGCCGCCAAGGCCGTCGCCCTCGCCGAGGCCCGGCAGCCCTCCTTCCGCGACTACGCCCAGCGCGTCGTCGACAACGCCGACGCGCTGGCCGAGGGCCTGCTGCGGCGCGGCGGCGCCCTGGTCACCGGGGGCACCGACAATCACCTGGCGCTCATCGACGTCTCCGGCTACGGGCTGACCGGCCGTCAGGCCGAGGCCGCGCTGCTGGACGCCGGCATCGTCACCAACCGCAACGCCATCCCGCGCGACCCCAACGGCGCCTGGTACACCTCCGGCATCCGCGTCGGCACCCCCGCCCTCACCACCCGCGGCGTGGACACCGACGGCATGGACGAGGTCGCCGAACTGATCCACACCGTGCTCTCCGCCACCACCCCCGGCACCGCCAAGAACGGCAAGCCCTCCAAAGCCGCCTACACCCTGGCCGACGGCGTCGCCGAGCAGGTGCGCGAGCGCTCCGCGGACCTGCTGGCCAAGCACCCGCTGTACCCGAACGTCGACCTCGGCTGAGCCGCGGCACCAGCGACGATGCAACTCCACCACACCACCCCGGCCACCGAGGACGAGGCGATCGCCCGTCAGCTGACGCTGCGCGAGCGCGTCAGCCACGAGGACAGCGGGCCCGCGCCCGGTGCCCCCGCCACGGTCGCCGGGGTGGACGTGGCGTACGACGACGAGCGCGGCATCGTCGCCGCGGCCGCCGTCACCCTGGACGCGCGGACGCTGGAGGTACGGGAGCGGGCGACCGCCACCGGGCCGGTCGCCTTCCCCTACCGGCCCGGCCTGCTCGCCTACCGCGAACTGCCCGCCGTGCTGGACGCCCTGGGCCGCCTGGCCACCCCGCCCGACCTGGTCGTGTGCGACGGCTACGGCACCGCCCACCCCCGCCGCTTCGGCCTCGCCGCCCACCTCGGGGTGCTCACCGGACTGCCCACCATCGGCGTCGCCAAGAACCCCTTCACCTTCCGCCACCGGCCGCCGGGCCCCGAACGCGGCGCCTGGTCACCGCTGGTGGACGACGCGGAGGGCCCGCAGGAAGCGGACGGGCCGGCCGGCGCCCGCGGCACGGAACGGGCGTTCCACGGCGAGGAGGTCGGCCGCGCCCTGCGCACCCAGCCCGGCGTCAAACCGGTCTACGTCTCCACCGGCCACCGTGTCTCCCTGCCCACCGCCTGCGCGCACGTGCTGAACCTCGCCCGCCGCTACCGCCTCCCCGAAACCACCCGCGCCGCCGACCAGTTGTGCCGGGCGGCGCTGAAGGCCGCCACCGCGCACCCCGGGGGCACCGCCCAGCGTTAGGTCCTGTCCGACACATCCCGCCCTGGCCCGCGTCGCTCCCCCAGCCTTTGGCCGGGAGGTGCCCCCAGCACCGGACAACGCGGGCCTGACCGGCGCCATGTGTCAGACAGGCCCTAGGCCCTGTCCGGGCGATCTTCTTCGGGCCCGCGACGCCATACACGGCACCTCGCTGCGTTACCGCATCGCGCGAATACGGCCAAGTATGAGCTGCGATCCGGTGCCTTGCGATGCACCGCGTCTGACGCCGCGGGCTGATCCTCGAAGATCGCCCGGACAGGACCTAGCCGGGGGAGCTCACCCGGCCCGCCCCGGGGCCGGCAGCGCCTCCAGCAGCCGGTCCACGTCCGCGTCCGTGTTGTACAGATGGAACGACGCCCGCAGCCGGCCACCCCGGGCGGAGACCCGGATGCCCCGCTCCGCCAGGGCCCCGGCCGCCGCCCCGATCCCGGGCACCGACACGATCGGCGCGTCACCCGGCACCGGCTCGTACCCCAACGTGGCCAGGCCCGCCCGGAACCGCCGCGCCAGCGCCACGTCGTGCGCCGCGATCGCCGCCGTCCCCACCTCCTCCACCAGGGACAGCGAGGCGGCCGTCCCGATCCCCGGCAGCAGGGCGTAACTGTCGTCGAACCGCCGGGCGCCCGGCGCCGGATCCCGCACCACCCCGTAGCACGTGGCCCACGGGTCGCGCGCCGACACCCAGCCGGCCCCGGCCGGCACGAGAGCGCCGCCGTCCGCCGGCATCGTCAGGAAGGACACCCCGCGCGGACCGAGCAGCCACTTGTACGTGTCGCACACCGTGTAGTCGAAATCCGCCGCCGACAGCGGCATCCAGCCCATCGCCTGCGTGACGTCCACCATGACCCGCGCCCCGTACCCGCGCGCCGCCTCCCGCACCGCGCGCAGATCCGCCAGCCGTCCGTCGATCGACTGCGCCGCGCTCACCGCCACCAGCGCCGTCCCCGCCGTCACCGCCTCCGCGAGCTTCTCCAGCGGCACCTCACGCACCACCAGATCCCCCCGGGCGGCAAAGGGGTTGACCACCGAGGAGAACTCGTCCTCGGCGCACAGCACCTCGGCACCGGCCGGCAACGACCTGGCCACCGTGCCCACATGCCCCGCCACGCTCGCGCCGACCGCCACCCGCCCCGGCCCGACGCCCGCGATCCGCGCGTACGCCTCCCGGGCCCCGTCCACCGTCGCGAACCCGGCCATCTGATCGACCCCGCCGTCCGCCATGTCCGCGACCGCCGCCTCCAGCGCGCGTACCGTACGGGCCGGCAGCACCCCGTGGCTCGCCGTATCCAGATAGACCTTCCGCAACGCGTACTCGGCACGCAGAGTCGTCTCCATGGCCACAGTTTCCCGCCGCCGGCCCGCCCGGGCCACTCCATTGATCCGGCCACTCCCGGTCGCCGCCCGGAAACGCTAAGGTGATGCCGCTCCGATCGGCCGAGCTGGGGAGGGCGAGGGATTGCGGCATCGCAGGACGGCACCGTGCGCCGTGACACTGGCGGCGGTCATCGTCCCCCTGCTGGGCGGCTGCGGCTCCGGCCACGGCACCCCGGACACCGGCGACGGCACGGCCCCGGCCACCGCACCGCACACCGACCCCACCACGGTCACCGAGGAGCCCTCCGACTGGGAACCCGACCCCGCCCGCCTGCCCACCGGCCACGACGACGCCCTCGCCCTGGCCCGCGCGGTCTCCGCACAGCCGCACGACTACGGGCCCGGCTATCTGCCCCAGGACCCCTATGAGGCGGACCCCGCCACCATGGCGGTGCTCGGCCAGGACTGCGTCTGGACCCGCGAGCCGCTGCCCGGCGAGGTGCTCGCCAACCTCACCCGCAACAGCGAACTGCCCGCCGGCTCCACGGAATCGGGCCCGCTGCGGGTGATGTCCTCGGTGACCGTCCACGACTCGGTGGCCGCCGCGGACCTGCGGATGGCCGGAATCCTCGAAGAGGTACTGCGCTGCCCGGGACAGCAGCTGCGCGCCGACGAACGCGTCACCGGGCTGCTGTCCATGGGCGACCCGGGTGGCACGGACAGCCCGCTGCGCGCCGACGATCTCATCCGCGAGGGCGGCGAGTTCACCAGCGACCTGTACGGCGGCCCGTACCCCTACCTGTGGGTCGTCACCCGGCGCGGCCCGGTCACCGTGGCCCTCGCGGTCAAGGGCACCGAGGGGTACGACGAGGCCGCCGTCGAACGGATCGTGACCGACGCCCAGGAACTGATGCTGGCCAGGGTGGAAAGCGCGCTGCGCTGAGCCGCACACAGGAAAGGGGCCGCGCCCGATGGAGCCGCTTCGACCGTCCGACCCGCCGCGCATCGGCGGCTGCCGTCTGCTGGGACGGCTGGGGGAGGGCAGCACGGGCCTGGTCTACCTGGCCCGCTCGGTCGGCGGTACGACGCTGGCCCTCAAGGTGCTGCACCGCCCGCGCCGCCCCTACCGGGGCCCGGCCGTCCACCACCCGTTCCTGGTACCGGTGGTGGGCGGCGGCACGGACGAGAACGGCACCTGGATGGCGTACCCCTACGAGCCGGGGCCCGCACTGCCACTGGCGGTGGCGGCCCACGGGCCGCTGCCCGGCCGGTCCGTCCGGGGGCTCGGCGGCATGCTGGCGGGCGCGCTCGGCGCCCTGCACGCGGCCGGACTGACGCACGGCGGGCTGCACCCGGGCAAGGTCCTGCTGGCGGCGGACGGCCCCCGGCTGACAGAGACGGCCGGCCCCGTGGTGCGGGGTGACGAGGCGTCCGACATCTTCGCCCTGGGCCAGGTCCTGGTGTACGCGGCGACCGGCCGGACCCCGTACGACGACCCCGCCGAGCTGGCCGACGTCCCCCGCAGCCTGCTGGAGGTCCTCCAGGCATGCCTCGATCCGGACCCGGCGCTGCGTCCGGTGGCACGGGAACTGAGCGAGGAACTGGGCGGGAACCAGGGGGAGGGCTGGCTGCCGCCCGCGCTGACCGCGGAGATCGCCGCCCGCGCGCAGCATGCGCCGGCGGGGGAGGAGCACACCGCCGGCCCGCACGGAGGCCCGGCCGGGCAGGCACCGCACCAGCGGCGGGGGCGGCACTCCCGGGGGTACGACGCCGTGGGGTCCGGGCTCGTGGGACCGCCCGCGCCCCGCCCGGGCGCCGGTCCGGCAGAACCCGGGACGGCTGCGGCCGGTGGCGAGCCCACGGCGGAGCCGGCCACCGGAACGCCCACCCGGCGGGGGCTGATCGCGCTCGCCGCGGGCGGACTGGTGGTCGCCGGGGGCACCGCCTTCGGGGCGTGGCTGGTGCGCCGGGCCAAGGGCCGGGCCGGCGCACCGGGAGCCGCCGGAGCGCGGTGGACCATCGGCCTGCACGTCGATCTCTCCGGCCCGCAGGCCCGCTACGGCCGGGGCCAGTACCGGGGCATCACCATGGCCCTGGAAGAGCTGAACGAGCACGGCAACCTGCCCTTCCAGCTGGAACTCGCCGTCCACGACGATGTCGGCGACCCGCCGAGCGCCGCCCGCGCCGCGGCCGAACTGGCCGCCGATCCCGCCGTGCTGATGGTCATCGGGCCCACCGGCGACGCCGTGGCCGACAGCGCCGCCCGCGTCTACCAGGACGCCGCTCTGCCGGTCCTCAGCCTCTCCGTCGGCAACCTCGCCCACCGCGCCGACTACCCCGTCCTCCTGCACGGCCGCCCCGGCACCGGCACCACGGGGCTCGCCATCCCCGGCTGTCTGGCCGCCGGGGAGCACCCGCCCGCCCGCATCGGCCTCGTCGACGACCGCACCGCCGACACCCACAGCTGGCTCATCACCCGGGCCGTCAGCGGCGCCGTGGACCGCACCCGCGTCGCGCTGGTGCCCCGCGTCCTGCCCGCCGGCACCGAGGACTTCGCCCCCGTCACGGCCGAACTGCTCGCCGAGGGCGTGGACGCCGTCGTCTACGGCGGTCTGCCGGACGGCGCCGCCCGGCTCGCCCGCGCGCTGCGCGCCGCCGGCTGGAGCGGCACCGCGATCGCCGGCGAGGCCGCCATGGACCCCCTCTTCCTCTCCGACGCGGGGGAGGCGGCGGAGGGCTGGCGGTTCGTGGCCGGCCACACCGACCCCGCGTCCGACACCAGGGCCGGCGGCTTCGCCCCCGTCCACCGCCGCCGGTTCGGCGAGGACCCCGAACCGTACGCCGCCGAGGGCTACGACGCGGCCCGCATGGTGGTCATCGCCATGCAGCGCACCCTGGAGGAGGGCGAGAGCCTGAACCGGGCCAATGTGCTGCGCCGGCTGCGCATCCTCACCTACAACGGGGTCGCCCGCCCGCTGGCCTTCGACCGGGCGGGTGACTACGCGGGCACCGGACCGGCCGCGTACCAGTACGAGGTGGAGGCCGGACGATTCCGTTTCCTGGGTCCCGCGGCCGCCCCAACCACCGGTTCCGATGAGTAAGCTTCCGCCATGACGAGCGAGTTGCCCGAGGTCCGCGCCTCCGATGCCGAGCGGGAGCAGTACGCCGAGATCCTGCGCCGGGGGCTGGCCGAGGGCCGGCTCGTCATGGAGGAGTTCGACGAGCGGCTCACCGCCGTGTACGAGGCCAGGACCCGCGCGGAGCTGGAGCCGCTGATCCGCGATCTGCCCGAGCGCGTGAACCCCCCGGCGTCCGCGGGCACCTCCGTCCCCGCACCGGCCACCGGCTGGGCCGCCCGGATCGGCCACCGCGCCACCACCCGGGGCGCCTTCGCCGTCCTCGGCGGGTTCGTCCGGCGCGGTGCCTGGACGATGCCGCGCCGCTTCCGCGCGCTGGCCTTCATGGGCGGCGGCAACCTCGACCTGCGCGAGGCGAACTTCGAGCAGCGCGAGGTCACCGTCCGGGCCATCGCCGTCATGGGCGGCGTCTCGGTGACCGTCCCGCCCGAGATCGAGGTGGAGGTGCGCGGCTTCGGCCTGATGGGCGGCTTCGACCACAACGCCAGCCGGGCCGGCGCCCCGGGCGCACCGCGCGTGGTGATCACCGGCTTCGCCTTCTGGGGCGGCGTCGGCGTCGAGCGCAAGAAGACCAAGGCCGGGGACGATGAGCGGCCCGAGCTGGGCAAGGGCGACTGACGCCCGGGGAGCCCTGACCACGAAGGCGTGTGGTCGGCCCGCGCGGCGACCGGGGCTCCGGCATCGCCCGGATCGCGGCTGCCGCAGCGCGTCGCCGGGGTGCTGCTGTTCGCCGAGGCGTACCCGGGTGGCCGCCGGGGCTTCGTCGACGGGCACGGGAGTCGCCTCAGGCGTACGGGGAGCGGTTGCCGCTCCCCGAGCGGTGGCCCGCGGCGGTCAGCGGCCGCTGATCCTGACCCACACCCGTTTGCCCTCGGGGGTGGGTTCGAACCCGATGCTGTCCGCCATCTCGCGCAGCAGCCACAGTCCGCGGCCCTCTTCGGCGGTCCAGTCGGGGAGGGTGATGCGCGGCAGGGTGGGGGAGCTGTCCAGGACGGTGACGCGTACCGCGCCGTCCTCCAGGAACAGCTCCAGCCTGCACCGTGGATCGGGTACATGGCGGGCCACATTGGACAGCAGTTCGGTGACTCCGTGCAGCACTACTTCGGTGACGGCGTCGTCCTGCTGCCATTCGCGCATCGCCAGCTTCGCGAGTCGCCGGAAGTGCGCGAGGTCCGATCGTCTGGCCGTCAGCAGCCAGCTGTAGGAAAGCGGCTGGGCCGCGTCGGTGCTGTGGCTGGCGAGCGTCATGATCCCTCCATGTGCTCAGGGGCGTGTCGGTGAGCGCGTGCGGTGCGTACCGTCTCGCACCCTGCCCTGGTCGCACAGACCCTGACTCCCGGCAGTCCGCAAGGAATTCAGCCGCACATGTGGAGTTCATATCACTCGGATGAGTGGCGAAGGCAGTGGCGAATGCCGCGGGACGGCTTTACGCCACTGCCTGCCGGTCAGTTGACCGGAATCGCCCGCCGCGCGGATCTCAGTCGCGGAGCGCTTCGGCGATCGCGTCGGCGATCGGCGTGGTGGGCCGGCCGATCAGTCGTGCCAGGTCACCGGGGGTGGCGGCGAGCAGTCCGCGCCCGATGGCCAGGTCCACGCCGACCAGGACGGCGGCGAACGGCTCGGGGAGCCCGGCGGCCACCAGGTTCGCGGTCTGCCGCTCGGCGGTGACGGCGCTGTAGGTGATGTCCTTGCCGGAGAGCCGGGAGACCTCGGCGGCGTACTCGGCGAAGCTCCAGGCGGTGTCGCCGCTCAGCTCGTACACCGTGTTCGCGTGGCCCTCACCGGTCAGGACCGCGGCCGCGGCGGCGGCGTAGTCGGCGCGGGAGGCGGAGGCGACCCTGCCCTCGCCCGCGGCGGACACCACCTGGCCGTGCTCCAGCACGGGGCCCAGCTGGGCCGTGTAGTTCTCGTGGTACCAGCCGTTGCGCAGGAAGGTGTACGGCAGCCCGGAGGCGAGGATCGCCTCCTCGGTGCCCTTGTGGTCATCGGCCAGGGTGAAGTCGGCCGCCGGGCCGCCGAGCACGCCGGTGTAGGCCAGCAGCGCCACCCCCGCCTCCCTGGCGGCGTCGATGACCGCGGTGTGCTGCGGGATCCGCCGGCCGACCTCGTTGCCGGAGATCAGCAGCACCCGGTCGCCGGCGGCGAAGGCGCCGCGCAGGGTGGCCGGGTCGTCGTAGTCGGCGATCCGCAGCCGGACCCCGCGCTCCGCCAGGTCGGCCGCCTTCGCCGCGTCCCGCACCACCGCCGTAACGTGATCGGCCGGCACCGACGCCAGCAGGGCGTCGATGACCAGTCGTCCCAGCTGACCGGTGGCTCCCGTGACTACCAGCATGCTCGCTACTCCCTCGGGGATGGTTTCTTCTCGTACGTCGCGTGCGTCTCCCACGGTAGGCGGGTAACTAACTCAGGGAAAGTACCCACTTTGAAGTAAGCTACTGGCATGGATGTGAGCAGGAAGTACAACGTGAACGCCGCCGACTGTCCCTCCCGCGCGGTGCTGGAGCACGTCACCAGCCGCTGGGGGGTCCTGGTGCTGGCGCTGCTGCGGGACGAGGGGTCGTTGCGCTTCAGCGAACTGCGGCGGGCCATCTCCGGCATCAGCGAGAAGATGCTCGCCCAGACCCTCCAGACCCTGGAGCGCGACGGGTTCGTGCACCGGGCGGCGCAGCCGGTGATCCCGCCCCGGGTGGACTACTCGCTCACCGGGCTGGGCTGGGAGGCGGCCGCGCACGTGTGGGGTCTGGCGCGCTGGGTGGAGGAGCGGCTGCCGCAGGTGCAGGAGGGGCAGCAGCGGTACGACCTGGCACGCGCCGCCACCCGCTGATCCGCCGGGGCCGGCCGGCCCCGGTCAGCCGCTCCAGCGCTCGGCCAGCGCGGCGGGCATCTGCCGCAGATGGTCATGGGTGGCGCGCTGGAGCGCCACGAGCGACCCGTCGCCGCGCCGCGTCCAGTCCTGGGCCGCCAGCGCCGAGGCCACCACGTAGGCGCCGACGAGCAGGGAGGGGCGCAGATCCCCGGGGGCGGTGTGCTCGCGGCGGGCGAGCACGGCGGCCATCCGCTGGTGCGCCGCGGCGGAGTGCACCATCTGGGCGGCCCGCAGTTCCGGCTCGACGCACACCAGCCGCAGCGCCGGCAGGACGGTCTCCAGCGACTCGCCGGCCGTGATCTCCATGACCCGGGCGCCCGCCTCCCGCAGCACCGTGAGCGGTGGTTCGTGCTCCGGCCGCCGTTCGGCCTCGGCGAGGAAGCGGTCGGTGATCTCCTGGACCGGATGGAGGACGAGTTCCTCCTTGCTGGCGAAGTAGCGGAAGAACGTCCGCTCCGAGACCCCCGCCTCGCGGGCGACGTCCCCGATCGTCGTACGGGCGTACCCGCGGTCGAGAAACAGGTCGAGTCCGCGGCGCAGCAACTCCTGCCGGGTTCGCAGCTTGTGGCTCGCGCGCGCTCCCGGTGCGGTGGTGTGGGGTCCCATGCGGGCATGTTACGTCGCTGAAATGTACATGGAAACGGTCGCGTATCGATCCGCTTGCGTTTCGATGGGGTGCGTCCTACGCTCTGACGTGTACGACACCGTTTCGATCCACTGGGGGCCGCATGACGGGCCGGGCCGGCGAGGCGTCCACCCGCAGGACCGCGCGCAGCAAGATCACCCCCGAGCGCGAGGCCGAACTGTACGAGGCCGTGCTCGAACTGCTGCGGGAGCGCGGCTACGAAGCGCTGACCATGGACGCCATCGCCGCACGCACCAGGTCCAGCAAGGCCACCCTCTACCGCCAGTGGGGGACCAAGGGCCAACTGGTCATCGCGGCACTGCGCCACGGCAAGCCGTTCGACATCGAGGACATCGACACCGGCACCCTGGCCGGCGACCTGCGGGAGATGACCCGCCGCACCGGCAAGGCCGCCGGCGAGGACACCGAACTGCTCCAGGCCATCACCCACGCCGCCCGCCAGGACGAGGATCTGCGACTGGCCATGCGGGAGATGCTGATCCGCCCGGAGAACGAGGTCCTGGAACGGGCGCTGGCGCGCGGCGCGGAACGCGGCGAGGTGGACCCCGGCAACCCCGCCCTCGGCTACGTCGTGCACGCCCTGCTCGGCGCGCTCCTCGCCCGCCCGCTGATCGAGGACGACTACGCGGACGGCCCCTACCTGGAGCACTTCCTGGACTCGGTCGTGCTGCCCGCCCTGCTGCTGCGGCCGGAGAACCCCCGCCCCCGCCCCTGACCCGATCCCGACGTCCCGTCTCCCCGCCCCACCCACCTGACCCGGCCGCCCCGACGGCCGCCGGGACGGCACCGCTCGCCACCGAACCCCTATCACGCCACACGCTTGATCAGGAGACCCCCGCATCATGGCGACTTTCCTCTACAGAATGGGCCGCTTCTCCTTCGTACGGCGGCGCTGGATCGTGCTGCTGTGGGTGGTGCTGCTCGGCCTCGCGGGCGCCGGCGCCGCCACCAACTCCGAACCCGGCTCGACCGAGTTCACCATCCCCGGTACCGAGGCACAGCAGGCGTTCGACCTGCTGAACGAGCGCTACCCGGGTTCCGGCGCCGACGGAGCCACCGCTCGCGTCGTGATCCGCGCCCCCGAAGGCGAACTGATCACCGACCCCGCCCACCGCAGCGCCGTCCAGGACCTGGTCGCCGACCTGCGCTCGGGATCCGACCTGGTGGCCAACGTCGCCGACCCGTACGAGTCCCAGGCCATCAGCGAGGACGGGACCACCGCGTACGCCCAGGTCTCCTACCTGGTCAAGGGCCTGGAACTGGAGGACGCGGACCGCGACGCGCTGGAGGGCGCCGCCGAGGCGGGACGGGCCGGCGGGCTGACCGTGGAGATCGGCGGCGACGCCCTCCTCCAGATCCCCGCCACCGGCATCACCGAGGTCATCGGGGTCGCCGTGGCCGCCGTCGTCCTCGTCATCACCCTCGGCTCCCTCATCTCCGCGGGACTGCCACTGCTCACCGCGCTGATCGGGGTCGGCGTCGCCGTGGCCACCATCACCGCGCTCACCGGCCCGCTCGGCCTCGACGGCACCACCCCCATCCTGGCGATGATGCTCGGCCTCGCCGTGGGCATCGACTACGCGCTGTTCATCGTCTCCCGCTACCGGGCCGAACTCGCCGAGGGCCACTCCCACCCGGAGGCCACCGGACGGGCGCTGGGCACCGCGGGCTCCGCCGTGGTGTTCGCCGGGCTCACCGTCATCATCGCGCTGGCCGGGCTCGCCGTGGTCAACATCCCCATCCTCACCAAGATGGGTCTGGCCGCCGCCGGTTCGGTACTGATCGCCGTCCTCATCGCCATCACCATGATTCCCGCGCTGCTCGGCTTCGCCGGGGACCGCATCCTGCCCCGGCGCACCCGCGACCGGCCGGCGGCTCCGGACACCACCGGCACCGGCACCACGGGCGACACGGGCGCAACGGACCCCGGCCCGGCGGCCACGCGTCCCAACATGGGCACCCGCTGGGCCCGCTTCGTGCTGCGCCGCCCGCTCGCCGTCCTCCTGGTCGCCGTCGTCGGCCTGGGCACCCTCGCGCTGCCCGCCACCAGGATGGAACTGGGCCTGCCCGACGACGGGACCCAGCCCACCGACACCACCCAGCGCCGCGCCTACGACCTGCTCGCCGAATCCTTCGGCGCCGGCTTCAACGGCCCTCTGATGGTGGCCGTCGACGGCCAGGACGCCGACGGGGACGTCAGCGCCGCCGCCGAGCGCGCCAGGGCCACCATCGAGGGCCTGGACGATGTCGCCCTCGTCACCGAGCCGGTGCTCAGCGAGGACGGCTCCACCGCCATCCTCACCGTGATCCCGTCCTCCAAGCCGCTGAGCACCGAGACCGAGGACCTGGTGACGGCCATCCGGGACGGCGCGGGGCAACTGCGCGCCGACACCGGCGCCACCTTGCTGGTCACCGGCCAGACCGCCATGGGCATCGATGTCTCCGACAAGCTCAACGACGCCCTGCTGCCCTACCTGGCCCTCGTCGTCGGCCTCGCCTTCCTGCTGCTGATCCTCGTCTTCCGCTCCCTGCTGGTGCCGCTCAAGGCCGCTCTCGGCTTCCTGCTGTCCGTGCTGGCCGCCCTCGGTGCCGTCGTCGCCGTCTTCCAGTGGGGCTGGCTGGGCGGTCTGTTCGGCGTCGAGGAGACCGGCCCGGTGATGAGCCTGATGCCGATCTTCCTGGTCGGAGTGGTCTTCGGACTCGCCATGGACTACGAGGTGTTCCTGGTCACCCGGATGCGCGAGGCGTACGTCCACGGCCAGAGCCCCGGCGAGGCCGTCGTCACCGGATTCCGGCACGGCGCCCGGGTCGTCACCGCCGCCGCCATCATCATGATCAGCGTCTTCGCCGGGTTCGTCGGCTCCACCGAACCCATGGTCAAGATGATCGGCCTCGGGCTGGCCATCGCCGTCTTCTTCGACGCCTTCGTCGTGCGGATGACGCTGGTGCCCGCCGTCCTGGGCCTGCTCGGCCGGTCCGCCTGGTGGCTGCCCTCCTGGCTGGAACGGGCCCTGCCCGACGTGGACGTGGAGGGCGAGAAGCTGCAACAGCGCCTCGGCGCACCCCGGGACGGGACGAAGACCCACGAGGCGGCCGTGCCGTAAAACGGTTCAGCGCTCCGCGCGTGGCAGGCGGCCCGAGTGTCGGCGCCGCCTGCCACAATGCACAGCGCGGCGCAGAGCGCGCCGGGAAAGCGGAGCGTGAGACGTGACACAGTCCGTGGCGGGCAGGTCCATCGAGAGCAGGATCGCCGAGGAACTGGGCGTACGGGAGGGGCAGGTGACGTCCGCGGTGGGGTTGCTGGACGGCGGCTCCACGGTGCCGTTCATCGCCCGCTACCGCAAAGAGGCCACCGGCATGCTGGACGACGCCCAGCTGCGCGCCCTGGAGGAACGGCTGCGTTATCTGCGCGAGCTGGAGGAACGCCGCGCGGCGATCCTGGAGTCCATCCGCGGCCAGGGCAAGCTGGACGACGCCCTGGAGCAGCGGATCAACGCCGCCGAGACCAAGGCCAGGCTCGAGGACATCTACCTGCCCTACAAGCCCAAGCGCCGCACCAAGGCGCAGATCGCCCGCGAGGCCGGCCTCGAACCGCTGGCCGACGCGCTGCTGGCCGACCCCACCGTCGATCCGCAGGCGGCCGCCGCCGCGTTCACCGACGAGGCCAAGGGCGTCCCCGACGCCGCAGCCGCCCTCACCGGCGCCCGCGCCATCCTCACCGAACGCTTCGGCGAGGACGCCGACCTGCTGGGTGAGCTGCGCGAAAAGATGTGGACCACCGGCCGGGTGGTGGCCAAGGTCCGCGAGGGCAAGGAGGAGGCCGGCGCCAAGTTCGCCGACTACTTCGACTTCGCCGAGCCCTTCACCAAGCTGCCCTCGCACCGGGTCCTGGCCATGCTGCGCGGCGAGAAGGAGGAGATCCTCGATCTCACCCTCGACCCCGAGCCCGCCGACGCCGCACCGGCGCAGGACGGCCCCAGCGCCTACGAACGGGCCATCGCCCACCGGTTCGGCATCAGTGACCGGGGCCGCCCCGGCGACGCCTGGCTGGCCGAGACCGTTCGCTGGTCCTGGCGCACCCGCATCCTGGTGCACCTCGGCATCGACCTGCGCACCCGGCTGCGCACCGCCGCCGAGGACGAGGCCGTCGACGTCTTCGCCGCCAACCTGCGTGACCTGCTGCTCGCCGCCCCCGCGGGTACCCGCCCCACCATGGGCCTGGACCCGGGCCTGCGCACCGGCGTGAAGGTCGCCGTGGTCGACGCCACCGGCAAGGTCGCGGCCACCGACACGGTCTACCCGCACGCCCCGCGCCGCAACTGGACCGAGGCGCTGGCCCGGCTGGGCACCCTGGTCACCGAGCACGGCGTGGAACTCATCGCGATCGGCAACGGCACCGCCTCGCGCGAGACCGACAAGCTGGCCGGCGAGCTGATCTCCGCCCTCGCCCCGGCCAAGGTGACCAAGATGGTGGTCTCCGAGGCGGGCGCCTCCGTCTACTCGGCCTCCGCCTACGCGGGGGAGGAGCTGCCCGACCTCGATGTCTCGCTGCGCGGCGCCGTGTCCATCGCCCGCCGGCTCCAGGACCCGCTCGCCGAGCTGGTGAAGATCGACCCGCGCTCCATCGGCGTCGGCCAGTACCAGCACGACCTGTCCGAGGTGAAGCTCTCCCGCTCCCTGGACGCGGTGGTCGAGGACTGCGTGAACGGCGTCGGCGTCGACGTCAACACCGCCTCCGTGCCGCTGCTGTCCCGGGTCTCGGGCGTCTCCGGGACCCTCGCCAAACTGATCGTGGCCCACCGCGACACCAACGGCCCCTTCCACAGCCGCCGGGCCCTCAAGGACGTCTCCCGGCTCGGCCCCAAGGCGTTCGAGCAGTGCGCGGGATTCCTGCGCATCCGGGACGGCGAGGACCCGCTGGACGCCTCGGCGGTGCACCCCGAGGCCTATCCGGTGGTGCGCCGCATCGTGCGCGAGACCGGCAAGGAGGTCGGCGCGCTGATCGGTGACAGCGCCGCGCTGCGCGGGCTGCGGCCCGCGGACTACGTGGACGACACCTTCGGCCTGCCCACCGTCACCGACATCCTGGGCGAGCTGGAGAAGCCGGGGCGCGACCCGCGCCCCGAATTCCGCGCGGCCCGCTTCAGGGAGGGCGTGGAGAAGATCGGCGACCTGGAGCCCGGCATGGTGCTGGAGGGCGTGGTCTCCAACGTCGCCGCCTTCGGCGCCTTCGTCGATGTCGGCGTCCACCAGGACGGTCTGGTGCATGTCTCGGCGATGTCCGCCAAGTTCGTCTCCGACCCCCGCGAGGTGGTCAAGCCGGGCGACATCGTCCGGGTCAAGGTCCTGGACGTGGATGTGAAGCGGCAGCGGATCTCGCTGACCCTGCGCCTGGACGAGGAGCGGCCGGCCGGCGGCGGGCGCGCCGAGCGGGACGGTGCCGGCGCCCCGCGCCAGCGCGACCGGCGCGGTGGTCAGGGGGAGCAGCGGGGTGGCCGGGGTGGCCGGCAGGGCGGTGCCGGGGCGCGTCAGGGCCGCGGTGGCGCCGCGCCGGCGGCACAGCCCGCCAACGGTGCCATGGCCGACGCCCTGCGCCGCGCCGGGCTGCTCGGCGGCGGGAACGGCAGCGGGGGCGGAAACGGCGGGCGGGGCGGCCGGGGCCGCTGACCCGCGCCGCACGGCCCCCGTACCGGGAGCGGCGGCACAGCGCACAGGGCGAGGGCCCGGGAGGTCGAATCCCGGGTCCTCGCCCCTTTTTGCGCCAAGAAGTCATGAGATATGCACGGATGGTAACCGAGCTTGTCACGGGGAGGGAAATAACTTACGGTACCGTAACCTACGGTCTCGTAGGTACATCCCCGACCCCGCCGCTCTTGGAGCCCTTGTGACACTGAGTTCCGACCACATCTCCCTCAAGGACACGTGGACCGACGCCCGCCTGCTCTTCGCCCTGGAGGAAGTCGTCGAGAAGGAGCTCAACCGCCATCTCGCCGTCGCCAAGGACTGGATGCCGCACGAGTACGTGCCCTGGAGCGAGGGACGGAACTTCGACGGGCCGTTCGGCGGCGAGCCGTGGGCGCCCGAGCAGTCGAAGGTCACGGACGTGGGGCGCACCGCGCTGGTGGTCAATCTCCTCACCGAGGACAACCTCCCCAGCTACCACCACGAGATAGCCACACTCTTCGGCCGGGACGGCGCCTGGGGCACCTGGGTGCACCGCTGGACCGCGGAGGAGGGCCGGCACGGCATCGTGATGCGGGACTACCTGCTCACCACCCGCGCCGTGGACCCGGTGGAGCTGGAGAACTTCCGGATGCAGCACATGTCCGAGGGCTTCGAGTTCGACCACCCCGAGTCGATGCTGCACTCGGTGTCCTACGTGGCCTTCCAGGAGCTGGCCACCCGGATCTCGCACCGCAACACCGGACACCACTCCGGCGACCCGGTCTGCGACCGCATGCTGTCGCGGATCGCCACCGACGAGAACCTGCACATGGTCTTCTACCGGAACCTGCTGCGGGCCGCCTTCGAGCTGGCGCCCGACCGCACCATGTGCGCCGTGCGTGACGTGGTCGTCAACTTCCGGATGCCCGGCCACGGCATCCCCGGTTTCGAGCGCGCCGCGGCCCGCATGGCGCTCGGCGGCATCTACAACATGCGCATCCACCACGACGACGTGCTCCAGCCGGTGCTGCGCTTCTTGAAGGTCATGGAGGTGGACGGCCTGGGCCCCGAGGGGCAGCGCGCCCAGGAAGAGGTGGGCATGTACATGAACGGCCTGGACGCCGAGGCCCGCAAGTTCGACGAGCGGCTCGCCGCCCGTCTCGCCCGCCAGGCGGCCCGCAAGAACGGCTGACGCGCGCACGGCGGGAATACGGTTGCCCGGTCCCCGCCGGCCCCCGTACGCTCGATGACGGCCTTGTCGTCGGCGAGGGGAGAGGCCGTTGCGCATCTGAGGTCTGGGACACCGTGAGCCCGTCGGCCCGTACGGCAGCACTGCCCGTACGGCGCGCCGCGTCACGTGTGCGACCTCGGAAGTGAGCGGCCCGTACCACACGCCTCCCACGCATCCGATCACCCATCGACGGCCCTGACCGGCCCCGGTGTCCCGATGAGCTGCGACCCCTCTCATCGACGAACACCGGGAGACCGGCATGGCCCCCACCACCGCACACATCACCTGCCACGGGCTGACCTTCGGCTGGCCCGACGGCACCCCCCTCTTCGACGGCCTCGACCTGGCGCTGGGCCCCGGCCGCACCGGGCTGATCGGCGTGAACGGCTCCGGCAAGTCCACGCTGCTCCGGCTGATCGCGGGCGAACTCAGCCCGGCGGCCGGCACCGTACGCGCCGCGGGCGACATCGGATACCTGCCGCAGGACCTCACCCTGGACACCTCGCGCCCGGTCGACGAGGTGCTGGGCATCGAGGGAACGCGTGCCGCCCTGCACGCCATCGAGTCCGGCGACGCCGCCCCCGAGCACTTCGCGGTGGTCGGCGACGACTGGGACATCGAGGAACGCACCCGGGCCGTCCTGGACGAACTCGGCCTGCACGACGTGGGCCTGGACCGTACGGTCGGCGAGATCTCCGGCGGCCAGAGCGTGCTGCTGCGGCTGGCCGCCCTGCTGCTGCGCCGCCCCGCCGTCCTGCTGCTGGACGAGCCCACCAACAACCTCGACCTGCGGGCCAGGGAACGGCTGTACGCGGCCGTCGACGCCTGGCACGGGGTCCTGGTCGTGGTCAGCCACGACCGGGAACTCCTGGAACGCGTCGATGAGATCGCGGATCTGCGGGACGGCGAGGTGGTCCGCTTCGGCGGCACCCTCTCGGCGTACGAGGCGGCGGTCGCCGTCGAACAGGAGGCCGCCGAGCGGATGGTGCGGGCCGCCGAGGCCGATGTACGCCGGCAGCGGCGCGAACTCGTCGAGGCGCACGAGAAGCTGGCCCGCCGGGCGGCGGCCGGGCGCCGGACGGCGCGGAGCGGGAGCCTGCCGAAGATCCTGGTGGGTGGCCGCAAACGCCAGGCCCAGCAGACCGCGGGCCGCACCCGGACCCTGCACGAGGACCGGCTCGCCGGCGCCCGGGAGCGCCTGGAGGAGGCCGAGTCCGCCGTCCGGGACGACGACGAGATCCGCGTGGAACTGCCGGCCACCGAGGTACCGGCGCGGCGGCGGGTGCTGACCCTGGCCGACCTGGTGCCGCGGCACGGCGCCCGCGTCGATCTCCAGGTGCTCGGCCCCGAACGGATCGCCCTGACCGGCGGCAACGGATCGGGTAAGACCACCTTGCTGCGCACCATCACCGGGGAACTGGACCCGCTCTCGGGCGAGGCGCGGGTGCATGTGCCGCTGCGCTACCTGCCGCAGCGGCTGGATGTGCTGGACGACACGCTCAGCGTGTACGAGAACGTGCGGCGCCTGGCGCCGCGCGCGCCGGGGCAGCGCATCCGTGCCCAGCTGGCGCGGTTCCTGTTCCGGGCCGGGCGGGCCGATCAGATCGCGGGCAGTCTGTCCGGGGGCGAGCGCTTCCGTGCCTCGCTGGCCGCGCTGCTGCTGGCCGAGCCCGCCCCGCAACTGCTGTTGCTGGACGAGCCGACCAACAACCTGGACCTGGCCAGCGTCCGCCGGCTGACGGCGGCGCTCGACGCGTACCGGGGCGCGCTGCTGGTCGCCAGCCACGATCTGCCGTTCCTGCGGGAGATCGGCATCACGCGCCGGCTGCGGGCCGAGGGGGAGGAACTGGTGGAGGGCGACCCGCTGTAGGGGGCGCCCGGACGTACGGCGGCCGGGGCGGTGGGCCATCCACCGCCCCGGCCACGGCCGCCTGGAGCCTGCCGGGCAGCGTCGGACAGGACCTAGCCGAGCTGGTTCTTCTGGAGCCGCGCGTACGCCCCGCCGCCGCGCATGAGTTCCTCGTGACTGCCGATCTCCAGCACCTTGCCCTGGTCCATCACCACGATGCGGTCGGCGCCGCGGATGGTGGACAGCCGGTGGGCGACCACGAACACGGTGCGGCCGCGCATCAGACGGCTCATCGCCTCCTGCACCAGCGCCTCGGAGCGGGTGTCCAGTGCCGAGGTGGCCTCGTCCAGCACCAGGATGCGCGGGTCGCGGATGAGGGCCCGGGCGATGGCCAGACGCTGTCGCTGGCCGCCGGAGAGCCGGGCGCCGCGCTCGCCGACCACGGTGTCCAGACCGCTGGGCAGCCGGTCGACGAACTCCAGGGCGTTGGCGTCCCGCAGGGCCCGGCGCACCTGTTCCTCGTCCACCGTCTCCAGGCCGTAGCCGACGTTCTCCCGGATGGTGCCCTCGAAGAGCACCGACTCCTGCGGCACCACCGACAGGAACCGCCGGTAACTGCGCAGGTCCAGGGTGGCCATGTCCCGGCCGTCCAGCGTGATCCGCCCGGAGACGGGCCGGATGAAGCCGATCAGCAGGTTGAGGATGGTGGACTTGCCGGCTCCCGAGGCTCCCACCAGGGCGATCGTTTCGCCCGGTGCCACCGACAGGCTGAAGCCGGTGACGGCCGCCTGTCCCTCGGTGTCGTAACGGAAGCCCACCCGCTCGAAGTCGATGCGGCCGCCGACCTTCTCGATGCGCTGCTTGCCGTCGTTGACCTCCAGGTCGGGGTCCTCCAGCACCTCGCCGAGCGAGCGCACCGATTCGAGCCCCTTGGTGATGATCGGGGTCAGGCCCATCAGCACGGTCATGGAGGCGGTGAGGGTGGTGAAGAAGGTGGAGAGCATCACCACGTCCCCGGGGGTCATCGGCAGCCAGGCGTAGTAGGCGACCAGCGCCGCCAGCGCCAGACAGCCGATGCCCAGGGCCTGCAGCAGGATCCAGGCCAGCGCGCCGAAGTGGCCGTTGAGCATGTCCAGGCGCAGGCCGGCGGTGAGCACGTTGCGCAGTGAGCCGTCCACCCGGGCGACCGCGGTGCGTTCCAGGCCGTGGGCCCGGGTGACGGGGATGAGCGAGGTCATCTCGCCGACGCGGGAGGAGAGTTGCTCGACCTCGCGGCGGAACTGCGCGTTGTGCGAGCGCAGTCTGGCCCGCAGTCGCTGGACCAGCAGGGCGGCGGCCGGCACCACGATCAGGAACGCGGGCAGCGCTGCGGGGACCCGCAGGCCGATCACCGCGAGCCCGCCGGCCAGCGTCATGACGGCGTTCAGGCCGTTGTCCGAACTCTGCTGGACGGAGGTCTCGATGTTCTCCACGTCGCGGATGACCTTGGTCTGCAGCGCGCTGGCGCTGACCCGGGAGTGGTAGCCGATGGACAGCTCCTGCATCCGCCGGCACAGGGCGGAGCGCAGCCCGGTGCCGGTGCGGCGGACGCTGCCGTACAGACAGCGGATGTACAGCAGGTGCATCGGATAGTTGAGGGACAGGACCACCGTCAGGACCGCGATGTTGGTGGCCAGGTCCGAGATCGGGCGCTGCTCCACCACGATGTCGATGATGTTCGCGGTGACCAGCGGCAGCAGCCAGACCGGGGAGTGCTTGACGCCGAACGCGAGCACGGCGACCAGCAGCCGGGCCCGGTCCTCTCGGAAGAGGTAGGCGAGGGTCCGTACGGGGTGTTCACCCCGATAGCGGTGCTCCAGGGGGCCTTGCGGCAGAGCCATGAATGCAGCCCTCCAAAAGCCAGGGGGAATGGGTCGCGGGGACCTTGCCCCCCTTGGCCGTCGAACAGTCGCCGAAATTGTGATGGCAAGCGCTCTTGGTCACTTTGATGATGTTTTGGGGTATTTCATTGGGGTCTTTGCGCAACGATGCGCCCGGCCGGTCGGGTGACGGCCGGGTTTTGTCGTAAAGCAAGCTGAGATGAAGAGAAGCGGTCAGAATCCGCTGAGGATCCTATGAATTGCGCTCATTCGGTCATGCCGCGCTGGCACATGCCAAGACTCGGAAAGATGGACAGCCGATCAGGTGCCGCGCCGCACCCCACCGCCCCCGCCGCGTCCGGTGATCCGGGCGTCTGGCGCCTCACCGCCGCCCCCGTCGACGCCTCCGTACCGCTGATCCGGCACGCGGTGCGCGACCTCCTGCACCGCCGGCACATCCCGCTGAGCGCCGACCGGATGGGCTCACTGCTGCTGATCGTCTCCGAGCTGGTCACCAACGCCGTACGGCACGCCGCCCTGCTCACCCCGCAGATCGGCATCGAGGTCGCGCTCACCCCCGGCCGGGTCCGGATCGCCGTCGAGGACGGCCACCCGTACCGGCCCAAGGCCCTGGAGGCCAGGGCCGAACACACCAGCGGACGCGGACTGCTGCTGGTGAAGATCGTCACACACGAGGCCGGCGGCACCTGCGGCGTGGACGCCACCGCCGCCGGCGGAAAGATCATCTGGGCCGAACTGCCCTGGGACCGCTACTGACCAGGGGTTTCACCAGCCGGCGGCCGGCCCCGTCACCGCCCGGATCCCCGGACGCGCCGCGTCCAGCACCGTCATGAACCAGGCCGAGAACGGCGCCCGCTCGTGCCGGCGCGCCAGCTCCTGCGGCGTGACGAAAGCGGTGTCACCGACCTCCGAGGGATCAGGCCGCACCTCCTGCTCCAGGACCCCGGCGAACAGATGGTTGAACTCCTGCTCCACCAGACCCGACTGGGGGTCCGGGTGGTTGTAGCGCACCGTGCCCGCCTCCCGCAGCAGCACCGGCGAGACCCCCAGCTCCTCCGCCGTGCGCCGCGCCGCCGCGACGAACGGCGGCTCCCCGGGCAGCGGATGCCCGCAGCACGTGTTGGACCACACTCCGGGGGAGTGGTACTTCCCCAGCGCCCGGCGCTGGAGCAGCAGCCGCCCCGCCGGATCGAACAGGAACACCGAGAACGCCCGGTGCAACTGCCCCGGCGCCTGATGGGCGGCGAGCTTCTCCGCCGTGCCGATGGTCCGGCCCGCCTCGTCGACCAGCTCCAGCATGATCGGATCCACACTTACGTCCTTGCTGTCGGGCATGGTCACCTTCTCGGGCTGTATCGCGTGCTTCCCGCGAGGTTATCCCGGGCGGCCGGAGCCCCTTGACTCAGTGGCACAGACGGGGCTCATGAGCCGCATGCCCGTGCGGTTCCAGCTGGAACGTGCAGTGCTCCACGTCGAAGTGCTCACCCAGGCACCCCTGGAGCTCGTGCAGCAACCGCTCGTGCCCCACCGCGTCCAGCGTCTCCCGGGTCACCACCACGTGCGCCGACAGCACCGGCATGCCCGATGTGATCGTCCACACATGAAGGTCGTGCAGATCCGTCACCCCCGGCAGATCCATGATGTGCCGCCGCACCGCCGCGATGTCCACGTCCTTGGGTGCCGCCTCCAGCAGCACCTCCAGCGCCTCCCGGGCCAGCTTCACCGTCCTGGGCACGATCAGCAGCGCGATGAACAGCGAGGCGATGGTGTCCGCCCGCTGCCAGCCGGTGGTCCAGATCACCAGTGCCGCGATCACCACCGCCACCGACCCCAGGGTGTCCGCCAGCACCTCCAGGAACGCGCCGCGCACGTTCAGCGACTCCCGCTGCCCGCGCATCAGCAGCGAGAGCGACACCAGGTTCAGCAGCAGACCCGTCACACCGAAGACGATCGTCAGCCCGCCGGGCACCTCGGTCGGCTCCCGCAGCCGGTGCACCGCCTCGTACAGGATGTAGCCGCCCACTCCCAGCAGCAGCACACAGTTCACCAGCGCCGCGAGGATCTCCACCCGGGCCAGGCCGAACGTACGGTGCTCACTGGTGGGCCGGTTCGCCACATGGATCGCCAGCAGCGCCAGCGCGATGCCCACCCCGTCCGTCGCCACGTGCCCGGCGTCCGCCAGCAGCGCCAGCGACCCGGTCAGCCAGGCGCCGACCAGCTGGGCGACCAGCAGCACCACCGCGATCAGCAGCGCGATCAGCAGCCGTCCCCGGTACGCGGTGCCGGCCGTGCCCCGGCCGTGCCCGTGACCGGACGCCCCCCCGTGACTGTGTCCCGCTCCCATGGAAACGACCCTCCGTAACGTGACCGGGGCAGCCCGGTGGGCCGCCTCTCCGCCGGCGTTTCACGCGCCAAGTGAACTACGGGAGGGGGGTATGTGCAACGCGACGGTGAACACCGTTGTCATGTGCTCTGACCTGCGGATTTCTCCTACGCCTTGGGGTGGTGGAACCGCCAGCCCTGCCACGCGGAGGACACCATCTCGGTCAGCGAGTACGAGGCGGAGAAGCCCAGCACTTCCTCGGCCCGTGCCACGGACGCCACCACCTTCGCCGGATCCCCGGGGCGCCGGTCGACCACCCTGGGCGCCGGCTTCCTCAGCCCCGTGACGTCCGCGACCAGATCGGCGATCTCCCGCACCGAGGCGCCCGTGCCGGTGCCGATGTTCACCGTCAGGTCCCGCCCCGGATCGGTCAGCGCCCGGGCCGCCGCCAGGTGCGCGTCCGCCAGATCTGCGACATGGACGTAGTCCCGCACCCCCGTGCCGTCCGGCGTCGGATAGTCGTCGCCGAAGATCAGCGGCGCCTCGCCCCGGGTCAGCCGTCCGAAGAACATCGGGATGATGTTGAACTCCCCGGTGTCCGCCAGCGCCGGCTCGCGCGCCCCGGCCACGTTGAAATACCGCAGATTGGCCGTGGCGATGCCGTGCGCCCGCCCCGCCGCCCGCACCAGCCACTCGCCGGCCAGCTTCGTCTCCCCGTACGGGTTCACCGGCACGCACGGAGTGTCCTCCGTCACCAGCTCCACGTCCGGGGTGCCGTACACCGCCGCGGAGGAGGAGAAGACGAACCGCCCCACCCCGGCCGCCACCACCGCCTCCAGCAGCACCGTCAGCCCGTGCACGTTGTCGCGGTAGTAGCCCAGCGGCTGCTCCACCGATTCCCCCGGCTGCTTGCGCGCCGCCAGGTGCACCACCCCGGTGACCTCGTAATCGGCCAGCACCCGGTCCAGCAGCGGCCGGTCGAGCACCGAACCCCGGCCCACCGGAACTCCCTTGGGCAGCCGGTCGTCCATTCCCGTGGAGAAGTTGTCCAGCACGACCACCCGCTCACCCGCCGCGGTCATGGCGTGCACCACATGTGCCCCGATGTAACCGGCTCCGCCGGTGATCAGCCAGGTCATGATCGCCAGCCTATCCGGCCCGCCACACGCCGTGCGTACCGTAGCCGCACTGTCGCGTAGTGTCATCACCGGCGCCGGTTTTGCCTCTTGGATGAACTCGGGGTTTCCTGACCACGACGCCATGCTTGCCGCACGATGGCGATCGGATAATCTCTGCCCTCGTGCAGCCCGTACGCAAGCGGGTTCTGCCCCCTCAAGGAGTGAGTTCAGCTGTCGACCGCGATTCTCACCGGTCCGCCCGTTCCCGGGTCTGTGCTCGGAGCCGACCTGACCGCGCTGGGATTCACCGTCACGGTGGCCGGCGGCACCACCGCGCTCGGCGCCGTCCTCGCGGACATCGCACCCGGTGAACGCGTCGCCCTGATCGACCCGCGCTTCGCCGGACACCGGCACAGCCTGCGCCTGGCACTCACCGACCCGCGCTTCACCGCCGCCGCCGTGCCCGGCGCGCTCACCGTCACCGCGGCGGCCCGCGGCGCCCTCGCCGCCGCCGTCGAGCGTACAAGCGCCCAGGTGCCCGCCGGTACCGGCGCCGGTACCGCCGACGAGGACCGGGACATCCTCGTCGACACCCTCACCGAGCGGCTGGCCGAGGCCGGCTGCGCCGTGCACCGCCCCGAACTGGGCCCGCTCACCGCCGCCGTGCCCCGCACCGACGACGAACGCGCCACGGCCGCCGCCGCCATCGCCGCCACCGACGAGGAAGCGGTCCGGCTGCGTTCCGCCGTCAAGTCCCGCGACGGCTTCTTCACCACCCACCTGGTCAGCCCCTACTCCCGCTACCTGGCCCGCTGGTGCGCCCGGCGCGGCCTCACCCCCAACCAGGTCACCACCGCCTCCCTGTTCACCGCGCTCATCGCGGCCGGCTGCGCCGCCACCGGCACCCGCGCCGGCTTCGTCGCGGCCGGCGCGCTGCTGCTGCTCTCCTTCGTGCTGGACTGCACCGACGGCCAGCTCGCCCGCTACGCGCTCAAGTACTCCACCCTCGGCGCCTGGCTGGACGCCACCTTCGACCGCGCCAAGGAGTACGCCTACTACGCCGGCCTCGCCCTCGGGGCGGCCCGCGGCGGCGAGGACGTGTGGGCGCTGGCGCTGGGCGCCATGATCCTCCAGACCTGCCGCCACATCGTCGACTTCTCCTTCAACGAGGCCAACGCCGCCACCACCGGCACCGGTTCCGCAAACGCCTCCAGCCCCGCCGCCGCGCTCTCCGGCCGGCTGGACTCCATCGGCTGGACCGTGTGGGCCCGCCGCATGATCGTGCTGCCCATCGGCGAACGCTGGGCCCTGATCGCCGTGCTCACGGCGCTCACCACCCCCCGCATCACCCTGATCGTCCTGATGGCCGCCGGTAGCTTCGCCGCCTGTTACACCACCGCCGGCCGCCTGCTGCGCTCCCGCCGCAAGGCCACCGGCGGCCAGGACGCGGCCCGCGCCCTGGCCGGGCTCACCGACAACGGCCCGCTCGCCGAGGCCGCCGCCCGCCTGCCCCTGCCCGGGGCCGGCGGCGCGCTGAGTGCCCCGCTGTGGGCCGGGCTCGGCACCGTCGCGCTGATCGGCATACTCCTGCTGCCCGGCGTCGCCGGCGGCTGGGCCGCACTCGGCGCGGCAGCCTTCTACGCGCTGTGCGCGGGCCGCGCCACCGCCGCCCCGCTGACCCGCCCGCTGGACTGGCTGCTGCCCCCGCTGTTCCGCGCGGGGGAGTACGGCGCGGTGCTGATCCTCGCCGCCCGCAGCGACAGCCCCGGCGCCCTGCCCGCCGCCTTCGGCCTGCTGGCCGCGGTCGCCTACCACCACTACGACACCGTCTACCGGCTGCGCGGCGGCGCCGGGGCACCCCCGCGCGCCCTGGTGCGCGCGGCCGGCGGCCACGAGGGCCGCACCCTGCTGGTGGTCGCGGCAGCCGCCGCGTTCACCGGCACCGACACCTTCACCCTCGCGCTGACGGTCCTCGCGGGGGCCCTCGCGCTGCTGGTGCTGGCGGAGAGCATCCGTTTCTGGATCTCCTCCGCCGCACCCGCCGTACACGATGAGACAGGAGAACCCGCATGATCGGCCTCGTGCTGGCCGCCGGCGCCGGAAGGCGTCTGCGCCCCTACACCGACACCCTGCCCAAGGCCCTGGTGCCGGTGGTCGCACCCGACACGGCGGACTCCAGAACCGTCCTCGACCTCACCCTCGCCAACTTCGCGGAGGTCGGCCTCACCGACGCCGCCATCGTCGTCGGCTACCGCAAGGAAGCCGTGTACGAGCGCAGGGCCGACCTGGAGCGGCGCTACGGCGTCAAGCTCACCCTGGTCGAGAACGACAAGGCCGAGGAGTGGAACAACGCCTACTCCCTGTGGTGCGCCCGCGACATCATCAGCGAGGGCGTGATCCTCGCCAACGGCGACACCGTGCACCCGGCCTCCGTCGAGAAGACCCTGCTCGCCTCCCGTGCCCCCGGCCGCCACATCATCCTGGCGCTGGACACGGTCAAGAAGCTCGCCGACGAGGAGATGAAGGTCATCACCGACGCCGCGGGCGCGGTGCGGCGCATCACCAAGCTCATGCCGCCGCAGGACGCCACCGGCGAGTACATCGGCGTCACGCTCATCGAACCGGAGGCCGCCGCCGACCTCGCCGACGCCCTGCGGGTCACCTACGAGCGCGACCCGCAGCTGTACTACGAGGACGGCTACCAGGAGCTGGCCGACCGCGGCATCACCCTGTCCACCGCGCCGATCGGCGAGGTCAGCTGGGTCGAGATCGACAACCACGACGATCTCGCCCGCGGACGGGAGATCGCATGCCACTACTGACCCGCCTCATCCCCTCACCCGTCTCCGTCGACATCCGGGCCGGCGCCCTGGACAACCTCGCCGGTCTCCTCGCCGACCAGCGGATCTCCCCGTCCGGCCGGCTCGCCGTCGCCATCAGCTCCGGCTCCGGCGCCGCCCTGCGCGCGCGCCTGGAGGCCGATCTGCCGGGCGCCGACTGGTACGAGGTGGCCGGGGGCACCCTGGACGCCGCCGTGGCGCTGGGCGACGCCATGAAGGCCGGACACTACGACGCCGTGGTCGGCCTCGGCGGCGGCAAGATCATCGACGCCGCCAAGTACGCCGCCGCGCGCGTCGGGCTGCCCATGGTCGCCGTGGCCACCAACCTCGCCCACGACGGCCTGTGCTCCCCGATCTCCACCCTCGACAACGACGCCGGGCGCGGCTCCTACGGGGTACCCACCCCGATCGCCATCGTGGTGGACCTCGACGTCATCCGGGACGCCCCGGCGCGCTTCGTGCGCTCGGGCATCGGCGACGCCCTGTCCAACATCTCCGCCATCGCCGACTGGGAACTGGCCCACCGCGAGACCGGCGAGCAGATCGACGGGCTGGCCGCCGCCATGGCGCGGCAGGCCGGGCAGGCCGTCCTGCGCCACCCGGCCGGCTGCGGCGACGACGGCTTCCTCACCGTGCTCTCCGAGGGCCTGGTGCTCTCCGGCATCGCTATGTCGATCGCCGGGCACAGCCGCCCCTCCTCCGGCGCCTGCCACGAGATCTCGCACGCCCTGGACCTGCTCCACCCGCACCGCTCCGCGCCGCACGGCGAGCAGGTGGGCCTCGGGGCCGCCTTCGCCATGCACCTGCGCGGCGCCGTCGAGGAGGGAGCCCTGATCGCCGAGGTGCTGCGGCGGCACGGGCTGCCGGTCCTCCCCGACGAGATCGGCTTCAGCACCGAAGAATTCGTCCGGGCCGTGGAGTTCGCTCCGCAGACCCGGCCGGGCCGTTACACCATCCTCGAACACCTCGACCTGACCACCGACGAGATCCGGGACCGTTACGCCGACTATGTCAAAACCATCAGTAGCTGAACTCCGCCCGGTCGTGCACCCCGAAGGGGTCAAGGACCGGCGCAGCGGAGAGCACTGGGCCGGGCGCCTGTACATGCGGGAGATCTCGCTGCGCTGGACCCGGCACCTGGTCAACACCCGGATAACCCCCAACCAGCTGACGTACCTCATGGTCGTCGCCGGTGTCGCCGCCGGCGCCGTCCTGCTGGTGCCGGGCATCGCGGGCGCGCTGCTGGCCGCCCTGCTCATCCAGCTGTACCTGCTGCTGGACTGCGTGGACGGCGAGGTCGCCCGCTGGCGCGCCAAGACCTCCATCACCGGCGTCTACCTGGACCGGGTCGGCCACTACCTGGCCGAGGCCGCGCTGCTGGTCGGCTTCGGGGTACGGGCCGCCGACGTCTTCGGCGTCGAGGGCCAGAGCGCCAACTGGCTGTGGGCCTTCATCGGCACCGTCGCCGCGCTGGGCGCCATCCTCATCAAGGCCGAGACGGACCTGGTGGACGTCGCCCGCGCCCGCAGCGGACTGCCCGCCGTCAAGGACGAGGCCGCCACCCCCCGCTCCTCCGGCCTGGCGCTGGCCCGCAAGGCCGCCGCCGCGCTGAAGTTCCACCGGCTGGTGGGCGGCGTCGAGGCGTCGCTGCTGATCCTCGCCGTCGCCGTCGCCGACCTGATCCGCGGCGACCTGTTCTTCACCCGCCTCGGCGTGGCCGTGCTGGCCGCGATCGCGGTCGTCCAGACGCTGCTGCACCTGGTGTCCATCCTGGCCTCCAGCAGGCTGCGGTGAGCGCCGTGGGCACCGCGCAGCTCACCGTCGGGGCCGTGATCATCACCATGGGCACCCGGCCCGAGGAACTGCGGGCGCTGCTGGACTCGGTCGCCGCCCAGGACGGCGCCCCCGTCCAGACCGTGGTGGTCGGCAACGGCGCCCCCGTCACCGGGCTGCCCGAGGGCGTGCGCAGCGTGGAGCTCCCGGAGAACCTGGGCATCCCCGGCGGGCGCAACGTCGGCATCGAGGCCTTCGGCCCCGGCGGCGGCGACGTGGACATCCTGCTGTTCCTGGACGACGACGGGCACCTTCCGGACGCCGGCACCGCCGAAGCGGTACGGGAGGCCTTCGCCGCCGACCCGCGGCTGGGCATCGTGAGTTTCCGCATCGCCGACCCGGACACCGGCGTCACCCAGCGCCGCCACGTACCGCGGCTGCGCGCCTCCGACCCGCTGCGCTCCTCGCGGGTCACCACCTTCCTCGGCGGCGCCAACGCCGTGCGCACCCAGGTGTTCGCCCAGGTCGGCGGCCTGCCGGACGAGTTCTTCTACGCGCACGAGGAGACCGACCTGGCCTGGCGCGCCCTGGACGCGGGCTGGCAGATCGACTACCGCGCCGACCTGGTGCTGCACCACCCCACCACCGCCCCGTCCCGGCACGCCCACTACCACCGCATGGTGGCCAGGAACCGGGTCTGGCTGGCCCGGCGGAATCTGCCGCTGCTCCTGATCCCGGTCTACCTGGGCGTGTGGATGCTGCTCACCCTGCTGCGCCGGCCCTCCTGGGGCGCGCTCAAGGCGTGGTTCGGCGGATTCGCCGAGGGCTGGCGTACCCCCGCCGGGTCCCGGCGGCCGATGCGGTGGCGTACGGTATGGCGCCTGACCCGGCTGGGCCGACCTCCCGTCATCTGACAAGCTCGGGTCTGAGACCATCCAGGGGTCGGCTCACCCCCGGATCCCATACGTCTGTGCCCTGCGAGGACGAAAGTTTCAACGTTGAGTGAGACCACGCGCGCCAGCGCGCCCCCACGCGCCGTTCCGCTGGCAGAAGTGGCGGCCAGACACGGTCTGGCCGTCAGCGGCGCCAGGCCCTCCCTGCCCGCCTATGTGCGGCAACTGTGGGCCCGGCGGCATTTCATCACCGCCTTCTCCCGGGCCAAGCTCGCGGCCCAGTACAGCCAGGCGAAGCTCGGGCAGCTGTGGCAGGTGGCGACGCCGCTGCTGAACGCCCTGGTGTACTTCCTGATCTTCGGCATCATCCTGGAAGCCCGTGGCGGTATGGGCACCAAGGACTACATTCCGTTTCTGGTGGCAGGTGTCTTTGTCTTCGCCTTCACGCAGAATTCGGTCATGTCGGGAGTGAAGTCCATCTCGGGCAATCTTGGCATGGTCCGAGCGCTCCACTTCCCCCGGGCCTCCCTTCCGATCGCCTTCTCCCTCCAGCAGCTCCAGCAACTGCTGTACTCGATGATCGTGCTCGCCGTCATCACCATCGGCTTCGGGCACTACCCGAACTGGTACTGGCTGCTGATCTTCCCGGCCCTGTTCCTCCAGTTCTTCTTCAACGCCGGTCTGGCCATGATCTTCGCCCGGCTCGGCAGCCACACCCCGGACATGGCCCAGCTGATGCCGTTCGTGCTGCGCACCTGGATGTACGCCTCGGGCGTCATGTTCCCGCTGCGCGCCATGATCGAGCGCAACGACTCGATCCCGATGTGGGCGGCCGACATCATGGAGGTCAACCCCGCGGCGGTCTACATGGACCTCATCCGCTACGCCCTGATCGACAGCCCCCAGTACAGTGGCATCCCCGGCCTCACCTGGGCGTACGCCCTCGGCTGGGCGCTGCTGTTCGGCATCGGCGGCTTCGTGTACTTCTGGAAGGCGGAGGAGCGGTACGGCCGTGGCTGAGAACCCAACCCCCCTCCCGGCGGACGAGCTGGAGCGCGTTCCCACCGTCATCGCCGACGACGTGCACATCGTCTACCGCGTCTACGGCGGCGGGAACAAGGGCAACGCCACCGCCGCGCTGCGCCGCATCATCCGCCGCGAGCCCTCTTCGCGGGTCCGCGAGGTGCACGCCGTACGCGGGGTGACCTTCACCGCCTACCGGGGTGAGGCCATCGGCCTCATCGGCTCCAACGGCTCCGGCAAGTCCACCCTGCTGCGCGCCATCGCCGGGCTGCTGCCCACCGAGACCGGCCACGTCTACACCGACGGCCAGCCCTCCCTGCTCGGCGTCAACGCCGCCCTGATGAACGACCTGACCGGCGAGCGCAACGTGGTGCTCGGCGGGCTCGCCATGGGCATGACGCGCGAGCAGATCAAGGAGCGCTACCAGGGCATCGTCGACTTCTCGGGGATCAACGACAAGGGCGACTTCATCAGCCTGCCCATGCGGACCTACTCCTCGGGCATGGCGGCGCGGCTGCGGTTCTCCATCGCCGCCGCCAAGGACCACGACGTCCTGATGATCGACGAGGCGCTCGCCACCGGCGACAAGAAGTTCCAGCGCCGTTCCGAGGCCCGCATCCGCGAACTGCGCCAGCAGGCCGGCACCGTCTTCCTGGTCAGCCACAACAACAAGTCCATCCGGTCCACCTGCGACCGGGTGCTGTGGCTGGAGAAGGGCGAACTCGTCATGGACGGTCCCACCGACCAGGTCATGAAGGCCTACGAGGAAGAGACCGGAAAGTAGCGTCCCGGCACGGCCCCGGACCGCGTGTCCGGGGCCGCGCCCGTGCGCGCCCCACGGTAGAAAGACGGATATGACGACGGCCAAGGCCACCGACGCGGCCACCCACGCGGTCCTCTCCAAAGCCGCGCACGAGAACTTCCCCGTGGCCCCCGCCTTCGTCCCCCGGGCCTGGCGCGAGGACCTGATGGCGGTCTACGGCTACGCCCGCCTCGTCGACGACATCGGCGACCGCGACCTCGCCCCCGGCGGCGCCGACGCCCGCGCCCTCGGCGTGGACCCCGGGCAGGCCGACGAGCCGCTGCCCATGCTGGACGCCCTCGAAGCCGATCTGCACCGCGTCTTCGCCACCGCCCACGGCGGGCCACCGCCCCGCCACCCCCTGCTGCGCACCCTCATCCCCACCGTGCGCCGCACCGGTCTCACCGAGCGGCCCTTCCTCGACCTCATCGAGGCCAACCGGATCGACCAGCGCGTCAGCCGCTACGCCGATCACGCGCAGCTGCTCGACTACTGCACCTACTCCGCGAACCCCGTGGGGCGGCTGGTCCTGGGCATCACCGGCACCGCCACCCCCGAACGCATCCGCCGCTCCGACGCCATCTGCACCGCACTCCAGCTCATCGAGCACCTCCAGGACGTCGCCGAGGACCTCGCCCGCGACCGCATCTACCTCCCGCAGGAGGACATGCGGCGCTTCCACGTCACCGAGGCCGACCTCGCCGCCCCCACCGCCGGCGCCTCGGTACGCACCCTGGTCGCCTGTGCGACCGAACGGGCACGTAGGCTGCTCGATGAGGGCGCCCCCCTGGTGGGCAGCGTCCACGGGCGGCTGCGGCTGCTGCTCGCCGGATTCGTCGGCGGCGGCAGGGCGGCGGCCCAGGCCATCGCCGACGCCGGCTACGACGTCCTGGCATCCGCGCCGAAACCCACCAAGAGCGGCCTGCTGTACGCGGCGGGAACGACACTGCGACGAGGGACGTGAGGGTAGTAACCCGTGAAGACCGCGTGAGACACCGCCCGCCCCTGCCCTCCGCCGTACTGGCCTCCTACCACTACTGCGAGACCATCACCGGGCAGCAGGCGAGAAACTTCGCCTACGGCATCCGGCTGCTGCCCACCGCGCAGCGCCGCGCCCTGTCGGCCCTGTACGCGTTCGCCCGCCGCGTCGACGACATCGGCGACGGCACCCTGGACCCGGAGACCAAGCGGACCCGGCTGCTGGAGTGCCGCGACCTGCTGGAGCGGGTCCGCTCCGGCAGCGTCCCCGACGACGCCACCGACCCGGTCGCGCTTGCCCTCGCGCACGCCTCCCGGACCTTTCCCATCCCGCTCGGCGGCCTCGACGAACTCATCGACGGCGTTCTGATGGACGTCCGCGGTCACACCTACGAGAACTGGGACGACCTGCGGTTCTACTGCCGCTGCGTGGCCGGCGCCATCGGCCGGCTCTCGCTCGGCGTCTTCGGCACCGTCCCCGGCGTACGCGGCGCGGCCCGGGCCCCCGAGTACGCGGACACCCTGGGCCTGGCGCTCCAGCTCACCAACATCCTGCGCGACGTGCGCGAGGACGCCGGCAACGGCCGCGTCTACCTGCCCGCCGAGGACCTGCGCAAGTTCGCCTGCCCCGAGACGGCCGAGGACCTGCGCCGGTACCCGCCGCCGCACGGCGCCGACTTCACCAACCTGGTCCGCTTCCAGATCGAGCGTGCCAGGGAACTGTTCGCCGAGGGATTCAAGCTGCTGCCCATGCTCGACCGCCGCTCCGGCGCGTGCGTCGCCGCCATGGCCGGCATCTACCACCGCCTGCTGGACCGCATCGCCGAGGACCCCGCCGCCGTCCTGCGCGGCCGCGTTGCCCTGCCCGCACCGGAGAAGGCCCTGGTCGCGGTACGCGGACTGACCGGCATGGACGCCCGCCGCATCGCCCGGCAGGCCCACCCGTGACCAGCGCCCTGGTCATCGGCGGCGGCCTGGCCGGCACCACCGCCGCGCTCGCGCTCGCCGACCGCGGCATGACCGTCACCCTCACCGAAGCCCGTCCCCGGCTCGGCGGACTCGCCTTCTCCTTCACCCGCGACAGCCCCGCCGGAGCGCTGACCGTCGACAACGGCCAGCACGTCTACCTGCGCTGCTGCACCGCCTACCAGGGGTTCCTGCGCCGTGTGGGCGGCGCCGCGCTCGCACCGGTGCAACGCCGCATGGAGGTCCCGGTCCTGCACGCGGGCACCCGCCGCCTCGGCCGGCTGCGCCGCACCGCCGCCCCCGTACCCCTGCACCTGGCCGGCGGCCTCGCCCGCTACCCGCACCTCGGCCTCGCCGAACGCGCCTCGGTGGGCCGTGCCGCCCTCGCGCTGCGCCGCCTGGACCCCGCCGACCCCGCCCTGGACGGCGAGAGCTTCGGCGACTGGCTGCACCGGCACGGCCAGAACGCGGCCACCGTCGCGGCGCTGTGGGACCTCGTCGGCGTCGCCACCCTCAACGCCCGCGCCCACGACGTCTCCCTCGCCCTGGCCGCCAAGGTCTTCCGCACCGGACTGCTCACCACGCCCGGTGCCGCCGACATCGGCCTCCCCGAGGTACCGCTGGGCCGGCTGCACGACACCCTGGCCGCCGCCGCCCTGGACCGCGCCGGGGTACGCACGCTGCTCGCCACCAAGGCCCGCACCCTGCACCGCGACGAAGAGGGCGGCGGCTGGCGCGCCGGACTGACCGGCCGCGACGACGCCCCGCACACCCTGACCGCCGATGTCGTGGTCCTCGCCGTGCCGCAGCGCGAGGCCCACGGCCTGCTGCCGTCCGGAGCGCTGCACGACCCCGACCGGCTGCTCGCCCTCACCGACTCCCCGATCCTCAACGTCCACGTGGTGTACGACCGGCAGGTCATGGGCGTCCCCTTCCTCGCCGCGCTCGACAGCCCCGTGCAGTGGGTCTTCGACCGCACCGCGCCCTCCGGGCTCACCTCGGGGCAGTACCTCGCGCTCTCCCAGTCCGCGGCCGGCGAGGAGATCGACCTGCCCGCCAAGGTGCTGCGCAAGCGGTACCTCCCCGAACTGGAGCGGCTGCTGCCGCGCGCCGCCCACGCCGGGGTACGCGACTTCTTCGTCACCCGCGAACGCACCGCCACCTTCGCCCCGGCCCCCGGCACCGCCCGGCTGCGCCCGCCCGCCGTCACCGGCGCCCGCGGGCTGTTCCTGGCCGGCGCCTGGACCGCCACCGGCTGGCCCGCCACCATGGAGGGCGCGGTGCGCAGCGGACTGGCCGCCGCCCGCGCCGCGGCGGCGTGACCCGCTCGTGGCGAGCGGGACCGGCCCCGGGCCGGCCCCAGGTACGCTCGAAGCCGGATGCCCGGCGAGCGAGGCTGCACCGGGGGGTATCCGCCGGCCGCCGGCCGGAGCCACTGCGGAACGCTCCGCGAGGGTCCATCACGAGGAGGGCCTGGCACCCGCTCACCGCCACATCCGCGATATCCGCAGTACTGGAGAACAGAACCCCATGAGTCAGACCGCGGTCAACGCCCTGCTGGAACGCGGGCGCACCCTCACCACCCCCGCGCTGCGCGCCGCCGTCGACCGGCTGGCCCCGCCCATGAACACGGTGGCCGCGTACCACTTCGGCTGGATCGACGCGCACGGTCAGGAGTCCGCGAGCGACGGCGGCAAGGCGGTCCGCCCCGCACTGGCCCTGCTGTCCGCGGAGGCCGCCGGGGCCGCCCCGGAGACCGGCGTGCCCGGCGCCGTCGCCGTCGAGCTGGTGCACAACTTCTCCCTGCTGCACGACGATCTGATGGACGGCGACGAGCAGCGCCGGCACCGCGACACCGTCTGGAAGGCGCACGGCCCCGCCCAGGCCATCCTGGTCGGCGACGCGCTGTTCGCCATCTCCCACGAGGTGCTGCTGGAGGTCGGGGGAGAGGGCGCCGCGCGCGCCGCCCGCCGGCTGGCCGTCGCCTCCCGCAAGCTCATCGACGGGCAGGCCCAGGACATCTCCTTCGAGCACCGGGAGTTCGTCTCGGTCGCCGAATGCCTGGAGATGGAGGGGAACAAGACCGGCGCCCTGCTCGCCTGCGCCGCCTCCATCGGCGCGGTGCTCGGCGGCGCGGACGACACCACCGCCGACGCGCTGGAGTGTTACGGCCACCATCTGGGCCTCGCCTTCCAGGCCGTGGACGACCTGCTGGGCATCTGGGGCGACCCGGCCGCCACCGGCAAGCAGACCTGGAGCGATCTGCGGCAGCGCAAGAAGTCGCTGCCGGTCGCCGCGGCCGTGGCCGCCGACGGTGCCGCGGCCCGGCAGCTGACCGCGCTGCTGACCGCCGACGCCAAGAAGAGCGAGGAGGAGTTCGCGGACTTCGACGAGGCGGAGTTCGCCGCCCGCGCCGCGCTCATCGAGGAGGCCGGCGGCCGGCGGTGGACCGCGGACGAGGCCCGCCGCCAGCACGACACCGCGCTGCGCGCCCTGGACGGACTCGGGATGCCGGACACCGTACGCGAACAGCTCGTGGACCTGGCCGACTTCATCGTCATCCGCGAGAAGTAGCGGCCCGGCGGCCGATGGAAGGCGAGCTGTTCGGCCGCCCGCCGGCCGAGATCGCGCCCGGAGCCGTGCATCTGCCCGGCTGGCTGACCCCCGGCGAGCAGCGCGCCCTGCTGGCCGACTGCCGCCGCTGGGCGAGGCCGCCCGCCGGACTGCGCACCGTACGCATGCCGCGCGGCGGGGAGATGTCGGTACGCCAGCTGAGCCTGGGGTGGCACTGGTATCCCTACGGCTACGCCCGCACCGTGGTCGACGGTGACGGCGCCCCGGTGAAGCCGTTCCCGGCCGAGCTGGGCCGGCTGGCGGAGCGGGCGGTGGCCGAGGCCGCACTGCCGGCGGCCGGGGCCCCGTACGACATCGCCCTCATCAACTTCTACGACGCGCAGGCCCGGATGGGCATGCACCGCGACAGCGACGAACGCTCGACCGCCCCCGTGGTCTCGCTGAGCCTGGGCGACAGCTGCGTCTTCCGCTTCGGCACCCCGCACGGCAGGGGCCGGCCCTGGGTCGACACGGAGCTGCGCAGCGGCGACGCGTTCGTCTTCGGCGCCGCGTCCCGCCCGGCGTACCACGGTGTCCCGCGCACCCATCCGGGCACGGCCCCGCCCGCGCTCGGCCTGACCGGACGTCTCAACATCACCCTGCGCGTCTCGGGACTGACGGACTGAGATTGACGGACCGCGCCGTCGCCCGGGGCCGGCGGCGGGCGGCATCCGGCCGGCGCACGCCGGTCCGCGCGCCCCCTTCCACCCGGCCCGTTTCCCCCGCTCGGGACCGGCTTCCCGACCGTGATGCGCGCGGGGGAAGCGACCCTTCACCCCCAGGGGGTCAATCCCACGCCCCGCGTATTCACTCATTGGGAGCTGGCGAGGGGTGGCGATTGCTCAAACCAGGGGCGGGCAGCGGTCAGTTGACGCTTAGCGTGGGCACCGGCACACAGAGCCACTCGTTCGCGGTGGCCATCCTCCGCCCACGAGAATCCGAAGGACCCCGATGCCCGAACCCAGCAGCCAACGGGCGCTCACCGGAAGCGGCCTCGCCGCTCCCGCCGCCCCGCCACGGCCCCACCCCGCACGGGGCCGACTGCTGCGCCTGGCCGTGCTGCCCGCCGCGCTGGTGGCCGCCTTCGGCGCCGCCGCCGTGCTCGCCGTCCAGCGCCTCGCCCACCCGGCCCCGTTACTGGTGGCCGCCGTCCTGTGCGCCGGCGCCGTCATCGCCGGGGCCGCCGCGACCGCGGTGGGCGAGGCGAAGATCCAGGCCGCCCGGCACGCCGCCCTGGGGCGCCGGCTGGCCCGGCACCGCGCCGAACTCACCGCCCTGCCCACCCGCCCCGCCCGGCGCCGGGACACCGCCGCCACCGGCACCGGGCCGGGCTCCGGGCCGCGTACCGACAGCCTGGCCGCCCTCGGCCACGAGATCGACGCCCACCGGCACGCCGCCGAGGCCGCCATCGCCCACGCGCTCACCCTCACCCCCGGCGCGGCCCCCGGCACCGACGAGAAGATCGCGGTCTTCGTCAATCTCGCCCGCCGGATGCAGAACTTCGTCCACCGCCAGCTCGAACACCTCGACGAGCTGGAACACGAGGTCGAGGACCCCGACCTGCTCAAGGGCCTCTTCCACATCGACCACCTCGCCACCCGCATCCGCCGGCACGCCGAGAACCTCGCGGTTCTGGGCGGTGCCGTCTCCCGCCGCCAGTGGACCCGCCCGGTGGCCCTCACCGAGGTGCTGCGTTCGTGCATCGCCGAGGTCGAGCAGTACACCCGGGTCAAGCTGGTGCCACCGATCGAGGGCACCGTCCGCGGCCACGCCGTCGCCGACGTCATCCACCTGCTCGCCGAACTCGTCGAGAACGCCACCCTCTACTCCGCCCCGCAGACCCGTGTCCTGCTGCGCGTCCAGCGGGTCACCGCCGGCCTGGCCATCGAGGTCGAGGACCGCGGCCTGGGCATGACCGACGCCGAACAGAGCCGGATGAACGCCGTGCTGGCCGGCGCCGAGCCCTTCGACGTCGCCGAACTCCTGGAGGACGGCCGGGTCGGTCTGTTCGTCGTGTCCACCCTCGCCCGCCGCCACGACATCGTCGTCCAGCTCCAGAGCAACATCTACGGCGGCGTCCAGGCCGTTCTGGTCCTCCCCGAGGACCTGCTGGGCGACGAGTCCGAGGGCCAGTTCGTACCGGGACCGCCGCGCCACCGGGGAACCCCCGCCGAGCCCGTGATCACCACCACCGTGACCACCCGCGCCGCGCCGAACGTCTGCACCGCGCCCCCCGTCCGGCCCCAGCTGCCGCGCCGCAGACGCCAGCAGCACCTGGTACCCCAACTGCGCGACATCACCCCGCCCGTGCCGGGGCTCGCCGCCTCGCTCGCCGCCGAACGCGACCACGACCACGATCACGGCCGCCGGCACGACGCCGAGCAGGACCCCGACCCGGACCCCGGCCTGATGGCCGCCTTCCGGCGCGGCACCAGCCTCGCCGAGAACCCCGACGAGCACGAGTGACCCGCGAGGAGAACGACACGACCATGGTGAGCGAAGTGCCCCTGGGCCCGGCGGAGACCGATCTGTCCTGGCTGCTGAGCGGCCTCGTCGAGCGGGTGCCGCACGCGCGCAGCGCCGTGCTGCTGTCCATCGACGGGCTGGTGACCGCCGCCCACGGCCTGGAATCGTCCGGCGCCGACCATCTGGCCGCCCTCGCCGCCGGTCTGTACGGGCTCGCCCGCAGCGCCGGCGCCCGCTTCGGCGATCCCGGCGAGGTACGCCAGGTCGTCGTGGAGATCGAACACACGCTGCTGTTCGTCTCCAGCGCGGGCACCGGCGCCTGCCTGGCCGTCATCGCCGCCCGGGAGGCCGATCCGGCCGTCCTCGGCTACGAGATGGCCATGCTGGTCAAGAGCGTGCGTCCGGCCCTGGGCACCGCGCCCCGGCAGCCGGCGGGACAGTGACCCGATGCCAGAACCCCGACCGGAGCCCTGGCTCGACGACGACGCGGGCGCCCTGGTGCGCCCCTTCACCGCCACGGGTGGCCGCACCAGGCCCGCCGCGGAGCTCGATCTGATGACGCTGGTACGGGCCACCGGCGCCGACGTGCGCGGCCCGGCGGTGCCCGAGCATGACCAGATGCTGGCGCTGTGCCGCCGCCCCGTCTCGGTCGCCGAACTCGCCGCACACGTCCGGCTGCCCGTCACCCTCACCAAGGTGCTGCTGTCCGACCTGCTGGAACGCGGCGCGGTGACCACCCGGGCCCCCGAACTGACGCTCCATCAACCCATGGACAAAGACCTGTTGGAGGCGGTCCTGCATGGACTCCGCAAACGGCTGTGACCCCTTCCCCACGGCGGTGAAGATCCTCATCGCGGGCGGATTCGGAGTCGGCAAGACCACCTTCGTGGGTGCCGTCAGCGAGATCGAGCCGCTCAGCACCGAGGAGATCCTCACCGAGGTGAGCGCCGCCACCGACAATCTGGAGGGTGTCGAGCGCAAGACCTCCACCACCGTCGCCATGGACTTCGGCCGGATCACCCTGGACAACCACCATGTGCTGTACCTGTTCGGCACCCCGGGGCAGGAGCGGTTCTGGTTCATGTGGAACGAGCTGTGCCACGGCGCGCTGGGCGCCGTGGTGCTGGCCGACACCCGGCGTCTGGAGGAGAGCTTCCCCGCGGTGGACTTCTTCGAGCGGCGCGGCGTCGGCTTCGTCATCGCCGTCAACGAGTTCGACGGCGCGCACCGGTACGCCGTCCCCGAGATCCGCGCCGCCATGGACCTCAATCCGCAGGTGCCCATCGTGCTGTGCGACGCCCGGCAGTCCGCCTCCGGAACCCAGGTCCTGGTCACCCTCATCCAGCATCTGATCGACGCGCGCGGCCCCCGGCCGGCCGACGACGCACGGCCCCAGCCCTCCGGCGTACGCCCCTGACCCGGCGGTCCTCCCGCACGGCCCCCACACGGGCCGGTCGGATCGAGATTCGCCGTACAGCACGGCGCCGCCCGCCGGACCGGGGAAGGTCCGGCGGGCGGCGCCCGGGCGTGAAGCCTGCGGCTCCCTCTTACTCCTCGGCGCCGCCGAAGCGCTCCCGGTAGCCCGCCAGATCGTCCTCGGTGATCTTGGCGAACAGCACCGGGGGCACCGTGAACGCGGTGCCCGCCGTGATCGTGTCCAGAGCGGTGGCCTGCTCGGGCGTCACCCAGCCACCGGCGTCCGCGACACCGAACACCGAGCGCAGCACGGCGGCCGAGGCCGGGATGACCGGCTCGGAGACCACCGCGTACAGCTGGATCAGGTTCATCGCGGTGCGCAGCGTCAGCGCCGCCGCCTCCGGGTCGCTCTTGATCTCCAGCCAGGGGGCCTTCTCCTCCAGGTAGGAGTTGCCCGCGCTCCACAGGGCGCGCAGCGCGAAGGTCGCCTTGCGGAACTGGAGCGCCTCCAGGTGCTCCTCGTACTCGGCCAGCAGCCGCGCCACCTCCGCGCCCAGGCGGGCCTCGGCCTCACCGGCCGCGTGCCCGGCCGGCACCTCGTCGCCGAACCGCTTGCGCGAGAACGTCAGCACGCGGTTGACGAAGTTGCCCAGGGTGTCCGCCAGGTCCTTGTTGACGATCGCGGAGAAGTGCTCCCAGGAGAACGAGGCGTCGTCCGACTCGGGGGCGCTCGCCATCAGGAAGTACCGCCAGTAGTCGGCGGGCAGCAGCTCCAGCGCGTCGTCGATGAAGATGCCGCGGTTCTGCGAGGTGGAGAACTTGCCGCCGTAGTACGTCAGCCAGTTGAACGCCTTGACGTAGTCGACCTTCTTCCACGGCTCCCGGGTGCCCAGCTCGGTGGCCGGGAACATCACCGTGTGGAAGGGCACGTTGTCCTTGGCCATGAACTCGGTGTAGCGCACCGATCCGGCCGCGTCCGCCCCCGTACCCGTGCCGAACCACCACGAGCGCCAGTCGCGGCTCTCGCCGTCCCCGGCCGCGTCCGCCCACTCCTTGGTGGCACCGATGTAGCCGATCGGCGCGTCGAACCAGACGTAGAAGACCTTGCCCTCGGCGGCCAGCTCCGGCCACACATCGGCCGGCACCGGCACCCCCCACTCCAGGTCGCGGGTGATCGCCCGGTCGTGCAGCCCCTCGGTCAGCCACTTGCGGGCGATGGAGGAGGCCAGCACCGGCCACTCCTTGCCCGCCTCGTCGACGAACGCCTCGACCTCGCCCTCCAGCTTCGACTGGAGCAGGAACAGATGCGTGGTCTCACGGATCTCCAGCTCGGTGCTGCCGGAGACCGCCGAGCGCGGGTCGAGCAGATCGGTGGGGTCCAGCACCCGGGTGCAGTTCTCGCACTGGTCGCCGCGGGCCGCCTCGTAACCGCAGAACGGGCAGGTCCCCACGATGTAGCGGTCGGGCAGGAAGCGCTCGTCCGCCAGCGAGTACACCTGGCGGGTGGAGCGCTCCTCGATGAAGCCGTTGGCCTTCAGCTGCCGCGCGAAATGCTGGGTGATCTCGATGTTCTGCGCCGAGGAGGTACGGCCGAAGTAGTCGAAGGACAGACCGAAACCGTCGTACACCGCCTTCTGCGCGTCGTGCTGGCGGGCACAGAACTCGGCCACCGGCAGCCCCGCCGTCTTGGCGGCCAGCTCCGCCGGGGTGCCGTGCTCGTCGGTGGCGCAGATGTACAGCACCTCGTGGCCGCGCTGCCGCAGATAGCGCGAGTACACATCCGCCGGGAGCATCGAGCCGACCATGTTCCCCAGGTGCTTGATCCCGTTGATGTACGGCAGCGCACTGGTGATGAGGTGTCGGGTCATCCTCGGATGCTCCAATGGTGAGAGGTGGATCGGTCACGGGACGTGACGAAAATGAGCGGGTCGACTGCCGTCAATCCTACCGACGGCCGGAGTGCCCTCCGCACCGGATTTCCGGCACCATGACCGCCATGGAACCCGCCCCTCCGCAGACCGTACTCGGCATGCTCAGCGGCACCTCGCACGACGCCGTGGACGTGGCCGCCGCCCGGCTGCGCTTCCTGGACCCGCACACCATCGCCCTGCGCCCGCTGGGACTGCACAGCGAGCCGTTCCCCGGCTCGCTGCGCGCCCTGATCGCCGCGGTGCTGCCGCCCGCCCGCACCGACCTGGCCCAGGTGTGCCGCCTCGACACCGCACTGGGCCAGTTCTTCGGCGCGGTGGCCGCCCGCGCCGACACGGAGCTGACCGGCGGCACCGCGGACCTGGTGACCTCGCACGGCCAGACCGTCTACCACTGGGTGGACGAGGGCCGGGCCCTGGGCACCCTGCAACTGGGCGCCGCCGCCTGGATCGCCCGCGCCACCTCCCTGCCCGTACTCTCCGACCTGCGCACCGCCGACCTCACCCTGGGGGGCCAGGGTGCCCCGCTGGTGTCCCTCCTGGACGACCTGTGGCTGCTCGGTGACGGCGCCCGGCGCGGCGCGCTCAACCTCGGCGGGATCGCCAACATCACCGTGCCGGGCCCGGCCGGCGCGCCGCGGCAGGTGATCGCGTACGACCTGGGGCCGGCCAACGCCCTGATCGACGCGGTGGTCACCGCCGACAGCGGTGGAGCGGAGCGGATGGACACCGGCGGAGCACGGGCCGCCCGCGGCCGGGTCCACCCCGGACTGCTGGAACGGCTGCTGGCCGAGCCCTACTACCGGCTGCCGCCCCCCAAATCCACCGGCAAGGAGCTCTTCCACCCCGGCTACCCGGCCTCCGTGCTGCGACCCGGCGACCCGGCGGGCGACGATCTGGTGGCCACCCTCACCGAGCTGACCGCCCGCCTGGTGGGCACGGCCTGCCGCACCCACCGCCTCACCGAACTGGTCGTGTCCGGCGGCGGCGCCCGCAACCCGGTGCTGATGGACCGCATCCGCGCCGCGGCCGCCCCGGCCGTGCTCAGCACCAGCGACGACCACGGGCTGCCCGCCCAGGCCAAGGAGGCGTACCTGTTCGCCCTGCTCGGCTTCCTCGGCGCCCACGGCCTGCCCGGTACCCGGCCCTCCGCCACCGGAGCGAGCGCCCCGGCTGTCCTGGGCTCCTGGACCCCGGGCGCACAGCCGCTGCGGCTGCCCGCACCGCACCGCGGCACACCGCACCGCCTGGTCATCGAGCACGGGGACTGAGGCCCCGCCACGGCCCCTGGCTGCCCGGCGGACCCCCTCAGACCGCCTCGGGCAGCCGCTCCGGCGGGCCGGGGCGCGCGTAGTACCAGCCCTGCGCCGAATCACAGCCCAGGTCCCGCAACTGCCGCGCCTGCGCCTGGGTCTCCACGCCCTCCACCGTCACCGACAGCTGAAGGGTGTGCGCCAGCGAGACGATCGACTCCACGATCTTCAGATCCACCGGATCGGCCGGCTGATGCTGGAGCCCCTGCGTGAAGGACCGGTCCAGCTTGAGCGTGCTGGCCGGCAGGTACCGCAGATTGGCCAGGTTGGAGTACCCGGTGCCGAAGTCGTCCAGCGCGATGCCGACCCCCAGCTCCGCCAGCTGCCGCAGCGGCTTCAGCTCCTGGTCGTCCGCCGAGACCATCGCGGACTCGGTCACCTCCAGACACAGCGAGCTGGGCGGCAGCCCCGCCTCCTCCAGCACCGCCACCGTGTCCTCGACCAACTCCGGATGGTGCAGCTGGCGCGGCGACAGATTCACGTTCACCCGCAGCGGGCGCGCCCCGCCGATGCCGCGCACCTGCCACTCGCAGGCCTGCCGCACCGCCTCCCGCAGCACCCACCGGCCCAGCGGCACGATCAGCCCGGTGTGCTCGGCCAGCGGGATGAACCGGTCAGGACCGAGCACCCCGTGCCGCGGATGGCTCCAGCGCACCAGCGCCTCCGCCCCCTCCAACGAGCCGTCACTCATGGTGATCAGCGGCTGGTACTCGATGAAGAACTCGCTGCCCTTGAGCGCGGCCGGAAGATGGTGGGTCAGATGGTGCCTGCTGATCGCCCGCGCGTCCCGGTCGGGGTCGGCCAGCGCGTACCGGTTGCCGCCCTGCGCCTTCGCCCGGTACATCGTGATGTCCGCGCTGCGCAGCATCTCCGAGGAGCTCAGCTCGCCGGTGGCGCCCTCCACCACGCCGATGCTGGCCCGTACCAGCAGCTCCCGGCCGGCCACCTCCACCGGCGCCGACAGCGCGGCCAGCGCCCGTTCGGCCACCTCGGTGACGGCGGCCGGCGAGGGCGGATCGATGACCAGCGCCACGAACTCGTCGCCACCGATACGCGCCAGCAGCCGGCCAGGACCGCTGATCCGGCTCTGCAGCCGTTCGGCCACCGCGATCAGGAGTTGGTCACCCACCGCGTGCCCCAGGCTGTCGTTGACCGCCTTGAAACCGTCCAGGTCCAGGTAGCACAGGCCGATCCGGGCGGCGGTCGCGCCCGGCGACAGCGCCTGCTCCAGCCGCTCGAAGAACAGCGCCCGGTTGGGCAGATCGGTCAGCGCGTCGTGCGTGGCCTGGTACCGCAGCCGCAGCTGGAACAGCCGGCGCTCGGTGACGTCCTCCAGCATCGCCAGCATGTACTGCGGCCGGCCCTCGGAGTCGCGCAGCAGGGAGACCGTCAGATTGGTCCACAGCACGGTGCCGTCCGAGCGGTGGTACGGCTTCTCCGCCTGGAAGTGCTCACGCTCGCCGCGCATCAGCTCACCCTGCATCCGCCACACCTCGGGGGCGTCGTCGGGGTGGCCCAGCTCCAGGACGTTACGGCTGCGCACGTGGTACTCGGAGCCGCCGAACATCCGGGTCAGGGCGCTGTTGACGTTGAGGATGTTCCCGTCCATGTCGGCGATGCCGATGCCCAGGCCCGCCTCGGAGAACACCGTGCGAAAGCGCGTCTCGCTCTCGTGCAGCGCCGCCCCGATCTCCCGCTGGGCGGTGATCGCGGCCTGCGACAGCGCCTCCTGCTCGCGCCGGGTACGGGCCTGCAGCGCCCGGGAGAAGCCGGCCGCCATGGCGTGCTGGAGCCGGGTGCAGCGGATACGGGCCTCATCCGCCGGCAGGTCCGCGACATCCGCGCAGTACAGCAGCAGATAGGCGTCCAGCACCCCCAGGATCCGGGGCAGCGAGTCGGGGTCCGTGCAGTGCGCGGCGACCAGCGCCTCGCCGACCTCGCGGCCGCGGGCCGGGTCGAAGGGCCGGGCGCGCAGCGCGTCGGCCAGGGTGCCGGCCAGTCCGAGCAGCAGCTCCTCGAACTCGGGGCGGGTGAGGGAGGTGGCCGTGGCCGGATAGACGGCGCGGCACCAGATGCGCGCGAAGCGGCGCAGCCCGTCGGCGGGTGGTTTGGGCTCGTGCGGGGTGGCGGGCGGACCGGCCTGCGGAGTTCTCACGCGGCGCGCCCCACCCCGGCCAGGCCCGTGTAGACCACCGGATCGTCCTCGTCGACCGGCTCCTCGGGGCACCAGTCGGGCAGCGCGACCAGACCCGGCGCCAGCAGGTCGAAGCCGTCGAAGAACGGCAGTATCGCCTCGCGCGAGCGCAGCGTCAGGGAGGCGCCGCCGCGCCGGTAGACCTCGGCGATCCGGGCGCCCTGCTCGGCGGTACGGGGCCCGGTGTCGGTGGAGGCGTGGCTGAGCACCAGCAGGCTCCCTGGAGCCAGGGCCCGGCGCAGCCGGGCCACGGCCGCGACCGGCTCGTCGGCGTCGTCGACGAAGTGCAGCAGCGCCACCAGCAGCACGGCCACCGGGCGGTCGAAGTCGATCAGTGCGCGCACCGGCTCGCTGCGCAGGATGGCGGCCGGGTCGCGGAAGTCGCCGGCGACCACGCCCGTGCCGTCCTGGCCCTCCAGCACGGCGCGGCTGTGGGCGACGGCGACCGGGTCGTTGTCGACATAGACCACCGTGGCCCGATCGTCCACGGCGCGGGCGACCTCGTGGACGGCGCCGAAGGTGGGGATCCCCGAGCCGATGTCGAGGAACTGGGTCACGCCGGCGGACAGGGCGTACCGCACGGCGCGCCGCATAAAGGCGCGATTGGTCTGCATGATTTTGGGGAGTCCAGGAAACGCCTCGATCGCCGCGCGGGCGGCGATCCGGTCCACCTCGAAGCTGTGCGAACCACCGAGATAGAAGTCATACATACGGGAAACACTCGGCACGGACAGATCGATGCCCTGCGGCGCCCAGGCGGGTCGTTCCATCGACGTCTCCAATGTCTCCCGCATATGCCGGAATTGGCCTCGGGATGACGAGGGTACTGACCCGATGGCGGCGGAGGGAAGAAAACGGAACGGTGACTTCCTCATTCTGGGTGGTTAGCGGGGTATCTGTCCGGTTTCCGCAGGGTGCTGGTGTGCGAGCGCACACCAGCACCCTGCGGAATGCCTCAGAGGGTGACGCCGTTGCCCCGCAGATAGCCGATGGGGTCGATATCCGTGCCGAAGCCCTGTCCGGTGCGGATCTCGAAGTGCAGATGCGGTCCGGTGGAATTGCCGGTGGAGCCGGCCCGGCCCAGCTGCTGTCCGCCGCTGACCGGCTGTCCCGCGGACACCGAGATCTGTGACAGATGCGCGTACTGGCTGTATTTGCCGTCCGTGTGTTTGACGATGACCTCGTAGCCGAAGGAGCCCCCCCAGCCCGCGGAGACCACCGTGCCCTGGGTGACGGACTTGACCGAGGTGCCGGTGGACACCGGGAAGTCGACCCCGGTGTGGTAGCCGCGGGACCACAGGCTGCCGGTGGTGCGGTACGCCGTGCCGGTGGAGGCGTCCACCGGGGAGGAGTACGCGGCCGTCTCGGGAGCGGGCGCGGGCGCGGGTTCCGGCTCGGGCTCCGGTTCCGGTGTGGGGGCGGGAGCCGGCTCCGGCTCGGCCGCCTGCTCGGGCGGGGTCTCGCGGACCCGCTCGGGGGCCTCGGTGGCGCCGCCGCCGGCCAGGGAGAGCCGCTGTCCGGGGTAGATCAGGTCGGGGTTGCCGCCGATGACCTCCCGGTTGAGGTCGTACAGCGACTGCCAGCCGCCCGTCACCTCGTGGCTGCGGGCGATCGCGGAGAGCGTGTCGCCGCTGACCACCTCGTACGGGTCGGCGGTGTCGGTGCGGACCTGGCCGGCGGCCTGGGTCCGCACCTGGGGTGCGGGCTCGGCGCGCTCCTCGGCGCGCTCCGCGACCTGCTCGCCGGCGCCGCCGTCCGGGGAGATCCGCGGGGCGTCCCCGCCCCGGGTGAGGCCGGCCCGATCGGAGCAGGTGGGCCAGGCGCCGGGGCCCTGGCCCTCCAGCACTTTCTCGGCGACGGCTATCTGCTGGTCCTTGGTGGCCTGGTCGGCGCGGGCGGCGTAGGCGGTGCCGCCGAACGCCTCCCAGGTGCTCTGCTGGAACTGGAGGCCGCCGAAGTACCCGTTGCCCGTGTCGATGTCCCACTGGCCGCTGCTCTCGCACTCGGCGACCTGGTCCCAGGTCTCCACCGAGGCGGCCTCGGCGGTCGCGGCACTGATCAGCGGCAGTGCGAGGCCGGCTCCGCCCGCCGTGACGGTCAGCGATGCGCGGGAGACCGTGCTCGGCTTGTAGCGGCGATGGCGTCCATGACTGGCCATGGGCGGATCCCTCCTTGGCCTGCTGATCGGGTGACGCGTCCTCAGATCACGTTCTGATCAAGGCGGTTGTGGCGGCTCAACCATAGAGGTCCGCTCTCCGACATCACAAGGGGAGTCAGTTGCCCCGCCCCGGGCCGGGTAAAACCGGTTGCCCCTGTGCCGGGTGAGACCGCGACAATGAAATCCGATGATCACCAGGGGGAATGGGGAAATCATGAGCTACACCGAAGTGCCGGGCGCCCGTGTTCCGATCCGGATGTGGGCCGATCCGGCGACCGTCGAGGACCAGGCGATGCGTCAGCTCCAGAATGTGGCGACGCTTCCGTGGATCGAGGGCCTGGCCGTGATGCCCGACGTGCACTTCGGAAAGGGCGCCACGGTCGGCTCGGTCATCGCGATGCGCGGGGCGGTCTGTCCGGCCGCGGTGGGTGTCGACATCGGCTGCGGGATGACGGCGGTGAAGACCTCACTGACCGCGAACGATCTGCCGGGCGATCTCTCCCGGCTCCGTTCGCGCATCGAACAGTCGATCCCGGTCGGATTCGGTCTGCACAAGGAACCGGTGGATCCGGCGAAGATCTACGGACTGCCCGGCGCGGGCTGGGACGATTTCTGGGCCCGCTTCGACGGGATCGCCCAGCAGGTCCGTTTCCGGCGGGAACGGGCGGGCCAGCAGATGGGATCGCTCGGAGGCGGAAATCATTTTATCGAAGTATGTGTAGATAGCCATGGCGTGGTATGGCTGATGCTGCACTCCGGGTCCCGCAATATCGGCAAGGAGCTGGCCGACTTCCACATCGGACAGGCCCAGAAGCTGCCGCACAACCAGGGACTCGTGGACCGCGATCTGGCGGTGTTCGTCGCGGACACCCCGCAGATGGCCGCCTACCGGCACGACCTGTTCTGGGCGCAGGAGTACGCCCGGCGCAACCGTGAGGTCATGATGGGGCTGCTGCGCACCGTGATCATCAAGGAGTTCAAGAAGGCGAAGCCCACGTTCGGCGACACCATCTCGTGTCATCACAACTATGTGGCCGAGGAACGGTACGACGGTGTGGACCTGCTGGTCACCCGCAAGGGAGCGATCCGGGCGGGCAGCGGCGAGTTCGGGATCATCCCCGGTTCGATGGGCACCGGTTCGTACATCGTCAAGGGGCTCGGGAACCCGGCCTCCTTCCAGTCCGCCTCGCACGGCGCGGGGCGGCGGATGAGCCGCAACCAGGCGAAGAAGCGGTTCACCGCACGCGATCTGGCCGAGCAGACCCAGGGCGTGGAGTGCCGCAAGGACAGCGGGGTCGTGGATGAGATCCCCGGCGCCTACAAGCCGATCGAGCAGGTCATCGACGCCCAGCGGGACCTGGTGGAGGTAGTGGCCGAGCTGAAGCAGGTGGTGTGCGTCAAGGGCTGACCCCGCGCACACCACCCGCGCCGGACCGGCACGTACCGCCTCAGCCGTCCCGGTGGGCCAGATCCGCCGGCCGCGCGGCGGAGGGCTCCGCGCCGGCGGATTCCCCGCGTTCGGGCGCGGGCCGCACCGGGGCGGCCCCCGGTGGCCGGTCCGGCTCCGCCGCGGGCCGCCACAGGGTCAGCGGTGTCCGCACCGCCGCGGCGAGTGAGGCGCGCGGCGGCCGCAGGACGAGCAGGATGACGCCGAGGAAGAACGCGGCCACCATGCCGTCCAGCCAGTAGTGGTGGCCGGTGGCCACCACCGCCGTGCCGGTGATCAGCGGGTGCAGCAGCCACAGCCAGCGCCAGCGGCTGCGGGTGGCCACGATCAGCCCGACAGCGATGAGGATCGACCAGCCGACGTGCAGCGAGGGCATGGCGGCGAACTGGTTGGCCAGCGAGTTGGGGTCCGGCTTGCTGGCGTACACCGAGGGCCCGAACACCGCGCTGGTGTCCACCAGTCCGCTGACCTTGTACAGCCGGGGCGGTGCCAGCGGCACCAGCAGATGCAGCACCAGGCCGGCGCCGGTGAGCCACACCAGCACCCAGCGGATCCACACGTAGAAGCCCGGGCGTCGCCAGTACATCCAGATGATGAACGCGACGGTGGCCGGGAAGTGGACGGTGGCGTAGTAGATGTTGATGGACCGGATCACCGGCTCGAAGTGCATCATCACCGACTGCACCCACGCCTCGTCGGGCATGCGCAGGGCGCGTTCGAGGTCCCAGACCCGTTCGGCGTTCTGGTACGCCTCGCTGAACTGGCCGTTGGCCGCCCGTCTGCCGAACTTGTACCCGAGATAGAGCACGGTCAGGAGCAGCAGCTCCCTGATCAGCGGCGGACGTGGCGTGGGCGCGGCTGGTTCTCGCTTCCACGCGGTCGCCGCCCGCTTGAGCACCTGGGTACTGCTTCGCATGGGGCGGTCCCGGGGGGAGAAGTGAACGGAGGGGGTGCGCGACGGCACGGCGGGGTCCTTGGGCCGTGTGTCGCCCGGGTGTTCCTGGATCGGGCAGTCTAGGCGTTCCGCGCGACCCGCTCCGGGGTCGTGCGGCTTGTCGCGTCAGACTTTGTCCAGAAACAGGAAAAAGGTGGACCGAACTTTGCCGAACTTCTTCCCGTCGCGGCTTCGCGCTGTTACGTTCCCCACCGAAGCCCGGCGGCCGGCCGCCGCCCGGGGCACCGGTTGCCGACCACGGCGGGAGGGTTCGTGAAGCGTATGACGGCCCGGCCCGCCAACGCCCACCAGGCGCGGCTGCTGCGGCTGCTGCGCGACAGCGGTCCCGCCTCCCGGGCCCAGCTGGGCGAGCGGGTCGAACTCTCCCGGTCCCGGCTGGCGGTGGAACTGGACCGGCTGCTGGCCACCGGTCTGGTGGCCGCCGATGGCCTGGCCGCCTCCCGTGGTGGCCGTCCCTCACACAATGTGCGGCTGACCCCACACTTGCGGTTCCTCGGTGTGGACCTCGGCGCCACCTCGGTGGATGTCGCGGTGACCGGACCCGAGTTGGAGATTCTGGCCCACCGCACCCGCCCGGTCGACGTCCGGGACGGGCCGGTGGCCGTCCTCGAACAGGTGCTGGCGCTGGCCGCCGAACTGCGCACCGCCACCGGCGGCGCGGCCTTCGACGGCGCCGGGGTCGGCCTGCCGGGACCGGTGCGCCATCCCGAGGGGACGCCGGTGGCCCCGCCGATCATGCCCGGCTGGGACGGGTTCCCGGTCCGCGAGTCCCTGGGGCAGGAACTGGGCTGCCCGGTCATGGTCGACAACGACGTGAACCTGATGGCGCTGGGCGAACGGCACGCCGGAGTCGCCCACTCCGTACGGGACTTCATCTGCGTCAAGATCGGCACCGGTATCGGCTGCGGCATCGTGGTGGACGGCCGGGTGCACCGCGGTGCCACCGGCAGCGCCGGGGACATCGGCCACATCCAGGTCGAACAGGACGGCCGGCCCTGCCCGTGCGGCAACCGGGGCTGCCTGGAGGCGTACTTCGGCGGCGCCGCCCTGGCCGGGGACGCCGAGGCCGCCGCCAGGGCGGGGCATTCCCCGGCGCTGGCCGCCATGCTGGAGGAGCGCGGCACGCTGGACGCGGCCGACGTGGCCGCGGCGGCGAGCGCGGGGGACACCGCCGCCCTCGAACTCATCCGGCTCGGCGGCCTGCGCACCGGCGATGTGATCGCCGCCCTGGTCAGCTTCTTCAACCCCGCGCTGGTGGTGATCGGCGGCGGGGTGACCGGACTCGGCCACACCCTGCTGGCCGCCATCCGCACCCAGGTCTACCGGCAGTCCCTGCCGCTGGCCACCGGCAACCTGCCCATCGTGCTGGGCGAACTCGGCCCCGTCGCCGGGGTTATCGGAGCCGCCCGGCTCATCAGCGACCACCTCTTCAGCTACCCGCCCGCTCCCCATTGACCGGCCACCGAAGGACCACCGACGGACCGGCCCGACCCACCCACCCGACCGACCGAACGGAAGGGCCGCCCGCACACCGGCGTGACGGACCCGCCGTACGCCCCCGCACCTGTCGACAGGAGTTAACACCATGCCCCGTGACTTCACCCTGTTCACCGGCCAGTGGGCCGACCTCCCCCTGGAGGAGGTCTGCTCGCTGGCCCGCGACTTCGGCTACGACGGACTGGAACTCGCCTGCTGGGGCGACCACTTCGAGGTCGACCGCGCCCTGAAGGAGCCCGGCTACCTGGAGGGCCGGCACGCTCTGCTCGCCAAGTACGGCCTCAAGTGCTGGGCCATCTCCAACCACCTGGTCGGCCAGGCGGTGAGCGACGCCATCATCGACGAACGCCACCAGAACATCCTGCCCGCCCGGATCTGGGGCGACGGCGAGGCCGAGGGCGTACGGCAGCGCGCCGCCGCCGAGATCGCCGACACCGCCCGGGCCGCCGCCGCCTTCGGCGTACAGACCGTCATCGGTTTCACCGGCTCGCCCATCTGGCACCTGGTCGCGATGTTCCCGCCGGTGCCGCCGTCCATGATCGAGCGCGGCTACGCCGACTTCGCCGAGCGCTGGAACCCCATCCTGGACGTCTTCGACGCCGAGGGCGTGCGGTTCGCCCACGAGGTGCACCCCGGCGAGATCGCCTACGACTACTGGACCACCCGGCAGACCCTGGACGCCATCGGCAACCGCCCGGCGTTCGGCCTCAACTTCGACCCCAGCCACTTCGTGTGGCAGGACCTGGACCCGGCGGGCTTCCTGTACGACTTCCGGGACCGCATCTACCACGTCGACTGCAAGGAGGCCCGCAAGCGCCTAGACGGCCGCACCGGGCGGCTCGGCTCCCACCTGCCGTGGGGTGACCCCCGCCGCGGCTGGGACTTCGTCTCGGCGGGCCACGGTGACGTCGCCTGGGAGGACGTCTTCCGGATGCTGGGCGCCATCGGCTACGAGGGCCCCATCTCCGTGGAGTGGGAGGACGCCGGGATGGACCGGCTCGCGGGCGCCCCCGAGGCGCTGGCCCGGCTGCGCGCGTACGACTACCCGCCGCCGGCCGCCTCCTTCGACGCGGCGTTCGGCAGCGGCGACTGAGGTCCGTTCACCGGCTGCGCCCGGGTCCCGGACACCTCCTTGCCCGGGACCCGGGGGCGCGTCTAGCGTTTGAACCGATTCATACTCGACGCCCGCGCACCCCAGCCCCAGGTGAGGCCCTCCGGATGAACCACCACGACGACGACCGGCTCGACTTCCTTCCCTGGCTCTTCGAGGCCGAGGCCACCGAGGAGCAGCGCGCCGCCCAGCGCGAGCGCCAGCGGCTGCTGACCGCCGCGGGCACCGCCGAGATCGGCGAGCGCTGCTACGTCTCGGCGCGCGCCGCCGTCCACCCCGACCGGCTGCGCCTGGGGGAGGGGTCCTACGTCGCCGCCCACGCCTACCTCACCGGCACCCTCACCACCGGCGCCGACTGCACCTTCAACCCCTTCACCACCGTGCGCGGCACCGTCACCCTCGGCGAGGCGGTCCGGATCGGCGCCCACACCTCCCTGCTGGGCTTCAACCACTCCACCGCGCCGGAGCGGCGCATCCACCAACAGCCCACCACCAGCCGGGGGATCACCATCGGCGACGACGTGTGGATCGGCTCGCAGGTGGTCATCCTGGACGGGGTCACCATCGGCGACCACTGCGTCATCGGAGCCGGCGCCGTGGTCACCCGGGACGTCCCCGACTGGGCCATGGTCGGCGGCAACCCCGCCCGCTTCATCCGCGACCGCCGCGACCGGGACGGCAAGCGGCGGGGCGCGGCCGGTGGCGGAGGCCGCGAGGAGCGGCTCACCCGCTTCGCCGACACCGCCCGCGCGCAGGCCCCGGGCATCCTCGAACGCGCCTGGGACGGCGCCGCCTACCGCGACCGGCCCGGCGCGGAGCCGACCGTCCGCGCGCACTGCGACGCGATCGAGATCGCCGACCTGCTGCTGGACGCCGCCCCCGCGCAGCTGCCGGCCGAACGGCACGTCGCCCTGCTACGCGCGCTCCAGGACCCGGTCACCGGACTGGTGCCGGAGAAGGGCGGCCCGCTGCCCGCCCCGGGCCCCGACGGCTTCGTCGACGACGGCGCCGCGCTGTACCACATCCTGTCCGTGGGCTACGCCCTCGACCTGCTCGGCAGTTCCTTCGAGCACCCGGTCCGGGCCGTCGGCGGGCTCTCCGCGGCGCGGCTGCTGGAACGCCTGGCGGACCAGCCCTGGGACGAACGCGCCTGGCACGCGGGGAGCTGGGTGGACGCGGTGGCCACCGCCGCGCACTGGAACCTGACGCTGGGCACCGAACCGGCGGGCCCCGGCGCGCTGGAGGCGCTGTTCGGCTGGCTGCTCACCCGGGCCGACCCCCGCACCGGCATGTGGGGCGGTACCAGCCCGGACCAGGGGCAGCTCCAGCTCGTCAACGGCTACTACCGGCTCACGCGCGGCTCGTTCGCCCAGTTCGGGGTCCCCGTGCCGCACCCCGAACGGGTCATCGACACGGTGCTCGACCACGCCCGCGACCCGCGCTGGTTCGGCCCCGGACGCGACAACGCCTGCTTTGTCCTGGACGTCGCCCACCCCTTGTGGCTGGCGGGGCGGCAGAGCACGCACCGCGCCGAGGAGATCCGGCGCTGGGCCGGGGCCCAGCTGGACCGCACCCTCGAACTGTGGCACCCCGGCCAGGGATTCGGCTTCGGCCCCACCCCGGAGGGCGGCGGACCCGGCCGCGCCCCGGGGCTCCAGGGCACCGAGATGTGGCTGGCCATCGTCTGGCTGCTCGCCGACCTCACCGGCCAGGCCGACCTGCTCGGCTACCGCCCGCGCGGCGTGCACCGCCCGGACCCCGCCAGGACCGGCCCGGCCGCCTAGGTCCTGTCTGACACATGGCGCCGGTCAGGCCCGCGTTGTCCGGTGCTGGGGGCACCTCCCGGCCGAAGGCTGGGGGAGCGACGTGGGCCAGGCGGGATGTGTCAGACAGGGCCTGGGCGCCGCGCCGCTGAGCACGGCACCGCCGGGGGCGCGGAGCCGGGAACCGGTGGGCGCGGGGCGGCGGCAGGTGTGAGTCGCGCGTACCGGAGAAGGAGTACTACGAGTCCGCACCATGACCCCGGAGGCTGACATGGACCACGCACCCGCCCCAGCGATCACCGCCTTCCACGTCCGGACCCTGCTCGCCTCCCCGGCCGATGACCCGGTGCTGTACGTCGACACCGGGGAGGCGCCCAGGATCGAGGTCTGGGCGGCGGAGGACGTGAACCGCTCGACGGTGGTCATCACCCGGCAGCAGCTCATCGACTGGATCGGCGACCAGCCGGGCGACGGTGCCGTCCACGAGATCCTGCCGGATCTCCAGGACATGGCGGACAAGGCCGTCGGCCCCTCCTGACCGGCGCGGGCCCTCAGCCCGCCGGACCTGCCGCTCCGCCCGGACCGTCGAGGACCGCCCCCCGCGCCGGTGCCGGGCGCGCCGTCCGCCCGGCGGCGGTGCCCGGCGCCCCGAAACGCGCCAGGCAGTGCCACACCTTCTTGAGCGCCTGCGGGTCGTGGTCACCGGTCCGCGCCGCGTCCCCGACGGCGCGCGGATCGAGTACGCCGCCGACGGCGATCCGTGCGCCCAGGTCGACATACTCGGGACCGCGATAGCCGGAATGCCGCAGGAGTTCACGCACCTCCAGCCGGAACCCGGGGTGCCACTCCACGGGGCAGCCCAGGCGCAGGGCCGCCTCCTCGACGGCCGTACCCCGGTAGCACGGGTCCAGGACGAGTGCCTCCGCGTGGCACGCCGGTCGCACCGCCCCGTGGACCTGCGCCTCGATGTAGTCGTCGAGGTCGTCCCGGCGATCCGCGAGGGCCGGCCCGATGAGCCCCATCCGGGCTGCCGAGCCGAAGTGGGAGGGGGCCAGGAAACTGTCCGGATAGCAGAACGTGGTCCGCGCCGACGTCCCGGCCGCCAGCCGGAAGTGCGCGGAGCCGAACCGCGGCGCCGCCCCGACGGGCTTGCGGCGGAAGTTCAACGCCCCGTAGACGGGCCGCTCATGGGCGGGCGCGTCGTCGTACGCCCCGCCGAACATCCGGCTCTCCCAGTGCCACCGGTCGCCGCCGGGGTGTGCGGTCAGCCCGCCGTTGCTGGTTCCCGTGACGAACTGTGAGCGGTAGACGCCGTCCTCGGCCATGGCGTCCAGGATCGGCCGGCCGTCGCACAGCCGGTCCGGGTGGAAGTTGAGGGTCACCCGCAGCCCCGGATCCAGCGGAGGGCCCGAGGCCCGCCCGGCGACATGGGCCAGGGCCCGTTCCTGCGCGCTGCGGGGGGTCGCCGGGCTCATCCGCCCAGTGTTCCCCACACCGCTCGACCGCCGCACGCGGATTGTCCCCCGCCGCCTCGCATCCCATGCTCCCCGGGTACTCCCTGGAGGGCTTTCCGGCGGTGTCAGTCGCCCTGCCGCAGCAGCACCCGCGCCTGGCGCAGCTCGTGCTCCGAGGCGTGGCCCGCCTCCGATATCGCCTCCAGCGCCTGCCCGGCCTGGTCCGGCGATGTCGCCAGCACCCGCCCGGCGGCGTCCGCCTGCACCACCATGCCCGCCAGCCGGTGTCCGGTGATGTCGTACATCTCGCGGCAGATCTCCACCCGCGTGGTGACCAGCGCCGCCCGCCGGCAGGTGGCGTCCAGGCTGGCCTGGGAGGCGGCGCGTTCGGCGAGCTGCCGGCGGTAGCCGCGCCGGAACCGGGCCCGGTGGCCCAGCGCCCAGCTCAGCGTGAACGGCACCGACAGCCACAGCACCACCCCGAACGCCATCCGCAGCGGATCGGGCTGGCTCGCCGCGGTCACCACCCCCGCCAGCAGCGCGGTCGCCAGCCCGCCCAGCAGCGCCAGCCACGCCGCCCAGGGCGCGCCGTGGTTGGCGGCCGTCGCTATCGCCACGAACACCGCGAACATCGTGCTCAGCGGGCCGAAGCCCAGCACGATCTGCACCACGCACACCACCAGCGCCAGCAGCAGCACCTTCTCCGGACTGCGCCGGCGCACCGCCACCGCGGCCGACATGATCGCCCCGACCACCAGCGCCACCACCGCCGCCGAGTCCCGCAGCTCGGGATCCACCGCGATGTGCGACCCGCACAGGATCAGCAGCAGGAGGGCCCACCCGCCATCGGCGTTGATCGGAAGACGGCGCTTGCTGGCCCGGGTGCGATCCATGGACGTCACCCTACGGTCGCTCCCGACCGGGGGAGTCAGCCGGGCGATCGATTTTTCGGCCCCCGCCCGACCACACACGGCAACGGACTCGACACCCCGTTCGGTTACAGTGACCGGAGGTATGGCGAGGAGGTCATCGTGTCCGCAACATCCTCAGGCCGGCGCTCCACCCCCGGAGCGCGGCCCGCCGGTGTCGTCAGCAGGGTGCGGCCCGAGTCCTTCGGCGCCGACCCGACCGGCGAACGGCTGGCCAGGATCCGGCGCTCACCCCAGTTCCGCGACGGCGCGTTCCGCAACGAGAAGCCCGTCGGCGCCACCCCGAACTCCCCGCTGCGGATGGCCAGGGACTTCACCCGCCGGGCCGACCGGGTACGCCGTCGTCCCACTGCCGCGCCCCCGCTGGCCCGTCCCGCCTTCGCTCCCGCACCCGGCGAGGCGGGTCCCGTCGCCGCGTCGGGGCTGCGCCTGACCTGGCTCGGCCACGCCACCGTGCTCGCCGAGATCGACGGGCACCGGGTGCTGTTCGACCCGGTGTGGGGCGAGCGCTGCTCACCCGTCGGCTTCGCCGGGCCCCGGCGGCTGCACCCGGTGCCGCTGCCGCTGGCCGAACTCGGGCCGCTGGACGCCGTGGTCATCTCCCACGACCACTACGACCATCTGGACATGCCCACCGTCAAGGCGCTGATCGACACCGGCGCCCCCTTCGCCGTACCGCTGGGGGTCGGCGCCCACCTGGAACACTGGGGCGTGCCCGCCGAGCGGATCACCGAACTGGACTGGTGGGAGTCCACCACGGCCGGCGAGCTGACCCTGACCGCCACCCCGGGGCAGCACTTCTGCGGGCGCGGGATGCGCAACACCGGGCTGACCCTGTGGGCTTCGTGGGCGGTCACCGGGCCGAGGCACCGGATCTTCCACAGCGGTGACACCGGCTACTTCCCCGGCTTCGCCCGGATCGGTGCCGAACTCGGCCCGTTCGACGCCACGATGATGCAGATCGGCGCCTACAGCGCGGAGTACTGGCCGGACATCCACATGACCCCGGAGGAAGGGGTACGGGCGCACCTGGATCTGAGCGGCCCGGCGGGCGAGGCGGGCGTGCTGCTGCCCATCCACTGGGGGACGTTCAACCTGGCGCTGCATCCGTGGGACGAGCCCGCCGAGCGGACCCTCGCCGAGTGCGAACGGCAGGGTGTGCGCGCGGTGGTGCCCCGGCCCGGCGCCTCCTTCGAACCGGCCGCCCCGCCCGCCCCCGACCTGTGGTGGCGTGCCATCGCCCGGCAACCCGCCCCCGTACGGCGGCCGGGCGGCGTCCCGGCGCCCAAGCCGACGGGAGCGGTGGGCGACTGACGCGGGGTGGGGGCGGCCGATGTCTTGTGCCGCCCCCGGGCGGCTCCTAGGGTTTCCACGCGGTGAGCGGCCCCGCCGTCCGCACCGCCGAACCCGCCGATCCGGAAGGCAGCCGATGCCCCTCGTCACGGCCCCGCGCCCCCAGCCCCGTACCGGCAGCGACCGTCGGGCGGACCGATGAGCGCCCCCGGTGAACTCGCCGGGCTGCGCGCCCTGGTCACCGGCGGCGGCTCCGGCATCGGCCTGGCCACCGCCCGACTGCTCGCCGCCCGGGGCGCCGACGTCGCCGTACTGGACCTCGACCCGGCCCCGGCCACCGCACCGCTGCGCGGCTATCGCGCGGACGTGGCCGACGACATCTCCGTGCGCGCGGCCGTCTCCGCCGCCGGCACCGCGCTCGGCGGCCTCGACATCCTCGTGAACAACGCCGGCATCGGCGCGGCCGGCACCGTCGAGGACAACGACGACGAGGAGTGGCACCGGGTCTGGGACATCAACGTGCTGGGCATCGTGCGCACCACCCGCGCCGCCCTGCCGCTGCTGCGCGCCTCCGAGCGGGCCGCCGTCGTCAACACCTGCTCCATCGCCGCCACCGCCGGACTGCCGCAGCGTGCCCTGTACTCGGCCACCAAGGGCGCCGTCCTCTCGCTCACCCAGGCGATGGCGGCCGACCACATCGCCGAGGGCATCCGCGTCAACTGTGTCAACCCCGGTACGGCCGACACCCCCTGGGTCGGCCGGCTGCTCGCGGCGGCCGAGGACCCCGAGGCCGAACGCGCCGCGCTGACCGCACGTCAGCCCATGGGGCGGCTGGTGAGCGCCGAGGAGGTGGCCGCCGCCATCGCCTACCTGGCCTCGCCCGCCGCCGGATCCGTCACCGGCACCGCGCTCGCCGTCGACGGGGGCATGGCCGGGCTGCGACTGCGCCCGCGCGGTGGGGACGCGCCGGACCGGTCCTCATGACGCTCCGCCGCCGACGGCTGCGGGGCGGCCTCACCTTCAGCGAACTCTCCCTCGGCGGCGCCCCGCTGGCCGGCCTGGGCTCCCCGGTGTCCGGGGAACAGGCCCGGCAGACCGTGGACACCGCCTGGGAACTGGGCATCCGCGGCTTCGACACGGCACCGCACTACGGGATCGGCCTGTCCGAGCGCCGGCTCGGCGCGGCGCTGGCCCACCGGCCCCGCGCCGAACTGACGCTCTCCACCAAGGTCGGCCGGCTCCTGGTGCCTCACGAGGGGAAGGCCGCGGCGGGCGACGACGGCGCGCACGGGTTCCCCGGTGTCCCGGCCACCCACCGCAGGCAGTGGGACTTCACCGCCGACGGCGTACGGCGCTCCCTGGAGGCCAGCCTGGAACGTCTCGGCCTGGACCGCGCCGACCTGGTCCTGCTGCACGACCCGGACGACCACGAGCACCAGGCGCTCACCGAGGCCTACCCCGCGCTGGAACGGCTGCGCGCCGAGGGCACGGTCGGCGCCATCGGTGTCGGCATGAACCAGTCGGCGATGCCGGCCCGCTTCGTACGGGACACCGACATCGACGTGGTGCTGCTGGCGGGCCGCTACACCCTCCTCGACCAGGACGGGCTGAGCGAACTGCTGCCGGCCGCCGCGGCCCGCGGCGTGGGCGTCGTCATCGGCGGGGTCTTCAACAGCGGGCTGCTCGCCGACCCCCGCCCCGGAGCCTCCTACGACTACCGCCCGGCCCCCGCACCGCTGCTGCGCCGTGCCCTGCGGATCAAGGACATCGCGGCCGGGCACGGCGTACCGCTGCGCGCCGCCGCCCTGCGCTTCCCGCTGGGGCACCCGGCCGTGGTGAGTGTGCTGGTCGGCGCGCGGTCGGCCGCCGAGGTGCGGGACGCGGTGGCGATGTCCGGGCATCCGGTCCCGGACGGACTGTGGGAGGAACTGCGCGCCGAGAGGCTGCTGTCCCCGCACGCTCCGGTTCCGGCCGGGGGAGAGGAGCGGCGGTGAACGTCATCGACGCGCATCACCATGTGTGGGACCTCGCCGTCCGCGATCAGGAATGGCTCGCCGAACCGGAACTCGCCCCGATCCGCCGCGACTTCTCCCTGGCCGACCTGGCGCCGCAGGCCCGTGCGGCCGGTGTGGTGGGCACCGTGCTGGTGCAGACCGTCACGGTCCCCGAGGAAACCCCCGAACTGCTGGCCCTGGCCGCCAGGCAGGTGGACGGCGCCCCGGTGGCCGGTGTGGTCGGCTGGAGCGACCTGTGCGACCCGGCCATCGCCGAGAACCTCGCGGCGTTACGCGAACTGCCGGGCGGCGCACGGCTGTCGGGCATCCGCCACCAGGTGCAGGGCGAGCCGGACCCGCACTGGCTGCTGCGCCCGGACGTCCTGCGCGGTCTGGCGGCCGTGGCGGCGGCCGGGCTCGCGTACGACCTGGTGATCCTGCCGCACCAGCTGCCCGCCGCCACCCGCGCCGCCGCACTGCTGCCCCAGCTGAGCTTCGTGCTGGACCACCTGGCCAAACCGCCCATCGCCGCAGGGGAGAGGGAGCCCTGGGCGGCGCGGCTGCGGGAGTTCGCCGCGCTGCCCAACACCACCGCCAAGCTCTCCGGTCTGGTCACCGAGGCGGACTGGCGGCGCTGGAGCCCGGCGGACCTGCGCCCGTACACGGACATCGCGCTGGAGTGCTTCGGTCCCGGCCGGCTGATGTTCGGCTCCGACTGGCCGGTGTGCACGCTGGCGGCGGGGTACGGACGGGTCCTCGGGACGGCCGCCGAACTGACCGGCGCACTGAGCGAGCCGGAACGCGCGGCGGTCTTCGCCGGTACCGCCTGCCGCGTCTACGGCCTGTGACGGCCGCCGGGCGGCGCGGCGGGTGCGCCCCCGCCGGCCGGTCAGCGCAGCGGGTCGTGCCCCAGCGACATCAGCCGGTAGCGTCGCTCGCCCATCCCGGCACCCGCGCCCCCGGTCGCGGTGGCCGACCGCACGGTGGCCAGCACCTCGCGCATCAGCCGCACGTCCTCCGCCGTCAGATCGATCCGGCGCTTGCGCAAAATGGCCAGGACCCCGCGCCCGTGGGTCCGCCCCGGATCACCGCCGGCCGTGCGCAGCCAGGCCGAGAGCTCGTGCGAGGTCATGTTCACCACGCCACGGAACTCCGCCCACAGCGTGTCCAGCTCGCCCGCATCGATCCCGCTCATCCGTCCTCCCACGCGCCGTGGCATGCATGCCCCGCTGTGGGTCCCCGGATGGATGAGCGTGAAAACCCACCGCACGGCGCGCACAGTCAGTTGCGCGCCAGGGAACGTACATCCTCGGCCAGGCCCTTGTTGAGCGCGACCCGCACCAGCCCCGCCGTCAGCCGCGGCAGCTCCCGCTGCCCCACCAGCCGGTTCAGCGCGCGCGGCGAACGCGGCAGCCCCACCCGCTGCGCCCCGTCCAGCGCCTTGCCGTCGATGTAGGGCGCGAACCGGGGCCACACGCCCTGTACCTCCCGCAGGAAGATGGTCGCCCCCAGCGGGCCGATGCCGGGAAACTCCTGGAGCCGTTCGCCGACATCCCCGGGCGCCTCGCGCAGCCGCCGCAGATCCCCGCCGTACCGCTCCAGCAGCAACCGGGCTCCGTCCCCCAGCTGGGTGGCGGTCCGCTCGTCGTAGCGGCGGTAGTGCCCCACCCCCAGCGCGTCGACCCGCTGCTGCCAGGTCGCGTCCGCCATGGCGCGCGGGGTGCGCATCCCGGCGTCGAACAGCGCCCGGGCTGCGGCCACCGCCACATCGGCCCTGATCCGCGCGGACAGCAGATGCGACAGCACCAGCACCTGGTACAGCGGCGCCGGTGTGTCCTTCAGCCGGATGCCGGCCTGTTCCGCGTACGTCTGGCCGCACTCCTCCACCACGGCCCGCGCCAGCGCCTCGGTCTTCGCACTCACCGGATCCCTCCTCGGGTCAGCCCTCCCACGACGGACGATCCGCCCCCGGGTGCCCGCTCGCGGCCCGCCCACACACCACGGAGCCCCGCGGCCTGCAGGCAGGTCGTGGGGCTCCGTGGACCGCGTCAGCCGGCCGTGCGCACCGTCAGCGAGGAGCTGCCCGCGCCGGCGGCGACCGGGGCGGCGTAGCCGTCGGGGCCCGCCAGCTGCACCTGCCAGGGACCGAGCGCCGCGCCCCGGGCAGCCTCGGCCGTGACCGTCACCGCGTCGCCGTCCCGCCGGGTGCGGAAGGTGACCGCCGTGGAGCCGTCGGGCGCCGGCAGCGCCGTCACCGTCTCCACACCGTCCGCCGGGGCGTGCACCCGCAGCGTCACCCCGTCCGCCCAGTCGTACTCCACCCCTTCGGCGGCGCGCTCCGCGTCACCGAGCGGGATCACCGAGCCGGGCCGGGCCAGCAGCGGCAGGGAGTCGAAGCCGAAGTGGTCCCGCCGCCAGCCCGGACCCTGGATCTGCTCCCCGCTCAGCAGATGCGTCCAGGTCCCGGCCGGTACGTAGTACTCGACCTCGCCGCCGGCCGACAGCACCGGCGCCACCAGCAGATCCCCGCCGAGCATGTACTGCCGGTCAAGGGTGTGGGTGGCCGGATCGTGCGGGAACTCCAGCACCATCGCCCGCATCACCGGCGTACCGTGCTGCCTGGCCCGCACCCCCGCCTCGAACAGGTACGGCATCAGCCGGTGCTTGAGCCGGGTGAAGTCCCGGGTGACCGTCACCGCCTCCTCGTCGTAGTCCCACGGGACCCGGTAGGAGTTGGAGCCGTGCAGCCGGCTGTGCGAGGACAGCAGTCCGAACTGCACCCAGCGCTTGAAGACCTCGGGCGTCGGGGTGCCCTCGAAGCCGCCGATGTCGTGGCTCCAGAACCCGAAGCCGGACAGCCCCAGCGACAGACCGCCGCGCAGCGACTCCGCCATCGCCGTGAACGTCGACTCGCAGTCGCCGCCCCAGTGCACCGGGAACTGCTGCCCGCCCGCCGTCGCCGAGCGCGCGAACAGCACCGCCTCCCCCTCCCCGCGCGCCTCGGTCAGCACCTCGAAGACCGCCTCGTTGTACAGCTGCGTGTAGTAGTTGTGCATCCGCTGCGGGTCGGAACCGTCGTGCCACACCACATCGGTGGGGATGCGCTCCCCGAAGTCCGTCTTGAAGCAGTCCACGCCCTGCCCCAGCAGTGTGCGCAGCTTGTCCTGGTACCAGGTGCGCGCCGCGGGGCTGGTGAAGTCCACCAGGCCCATGCCGGCCTGCCACAGGTCCCACTGCCACACGTCGCCGTTCGCCTTGCGCACCAGATGGCCCAGCGCCTTGGCCTCGGCGAACAGCGGCGACTTCTGCCCGATGTACGGGTTGATCCACACGCAGATCCGCAGCCCGCGGTCGTCCTTGAGCCGGCGCAGCATCCCCTCCGGGTCCGGGAAGACGTCCGGGTCCCAGGTGAAGTCGCACCACTGGTACTCCTTCATCCAGAAGCAGTCGAAGTGGAAGACGCTCAGCGGGATCTCGCGCTCGGCCATGCCGGACACGAAGCGGTTGACGGTCGCCTCGTCGTAGTCGGTGGTGAACGACGTCGACAGCCATAGGCCGAACGACCAGGCCGGCGGCAGCGCCGGACGGCCCGTCAGCGCCGTGAAGCGGTCCAGGATCTCCTTGGGCGTGGGCCCGTGGATCACCAGGTACTCGATGGACTGGTCCGCCACGCTGAACTGGACCTGGCCCACCGACTCCGAGGCGATCTCGTAGGACACCTTGCCCGGGTGCCGCACGAAGACGCCGTAGCCGCGGTTGGTGAGATAGAACGGGATGTTCTTGTACGCCTGCTCGCTGGCGGTGCCGCCGTCGGCCTGCCAGATGTCCACGGTCTGGCCGTTCTTGGTGAACGGCGTGAACCGCTCGCCCAGCCCGTACACCAGCTCGCCGATGCCCAGCGACAGCTGCCCCAGCGCGTGGTGCTGGCCGTCGTCGGTGACCGCGAAGCCGGTCCCGCGCTTCTCGGCGGAGGTCAGCACCTTGCCGTCCGCCACGAAGTCCAGGCGCCAGGGCCCCTCGGTGTCCACCCGCAACGCGAGGGAACCGCTGGACAGTTCGAGGACCGAGCCGTCCCGGTTGACCTTCCCCGGCGCGTCCGCCGGGTCGGGAAGCAGCGCGAACTCGGGGCCGCGCTCGACCGCCCCGGCGTGATGGGTGGAGCGCACCGAGATCACCCCCTCGGCGGGCGAGGAGCACTCCACCGTCACCAGCGCGCTGTTGAGCGTGTGGCCGCGGCGCTCCACGTGCCGCACCGGGGCGTAGAGGGTGAACCTGCCGTCCGCGACCACGGCATCCCCGACCTCCGTGGCGTAGGACAGCTTCACGCCCTCTCGCGTCAGCCAGTAGCCATCGGTGAACTTCACTGCTTCTCCTGCTCCTCGGGATGCGAATGCTGCTCGTACGGTGCTGCCGTGCGACGGTTACGGCGTGCTGGTGGCACGGTGTGCGGCGATCAGCCCCCGGTACCAGCGGTAGCTGTCCTTGGGCAGGCGCTCCAGGGTGGCGTAGTCCACCCGGACGATGCCGAATCGCTGGTCGTAGCCGTAGGCCCACTCGAAGTTGTCGAGCAGGGACCAGACGTAGTAGCCGCGGACGTCCACGCCCGCGGACACGGCGTCGGCCACGGCCGCCAGATGCCCCGCCAGGTAGGACACCCGGTCGGCGTCGTGCACCTGGCCGTCGGGGGAGACCACATCGGCCTCGGCCGAGCCGTTCTCGGTGATGATCAGCGGCGGCAGCCCAGGATAGCGCCGTTGCAGGTCCACCAGCAGATCGGTGAAGGTGTGCGGGACCACCGGCCAGCCCATGGTGGTGTGCCGGACGTCGTCGCGCCAGGTCTCGGCGACCCGGATGTCGGCGGCGGTACGGGTGGCCGGGTCCGGGTCCTGGTGGGGCGCGTCGGTCACCGTGATCGGCCGGTAGTAGTTGATGCCGGTGAAGTCCAGCGGAGCGCCGATGGTGATCAGGTCGCCCTCGCGCCGGTACTCCTCGGCACCGTCGGCCAGTTCGCCCCAGGTCTCCGCCTCGTGCAGCGGGTAGCGGCCGGCGAACAGCGGGTCGAACCACACCTCGTTGTGCAGCGTCTCGGCACGGCGCACCGCCCCGGCGTCCGCCTCCGACTCCGAGGCCGGCAGCAGCCGGTCCGGGTTGAGGGTGATGCCGACCTCGGTGGCGCCCGCCGCGCGCAGCGCCCGGACGGCCAGGCCGTGCCCCACCAGCAGATGGTGGGCCGCCGCCAGCGCGCCGCGCCCCTCACGGGCGCCGGGCGCGTGCCGGCCGATCGCGTACCCCACGAACGCGCTGCAGAACGGCTCGTTGAGGGTGATCCAGCGCGGCACCCGGTCCCCGAGCCGCTCGGCCACCAGCGCCGTGTAGTCGGCGAACCGCTCCGCCGTCTCGCGCACCCGCCAGCCGCCCCGGTCCTCCAGGGCCTGCGGCAGATCCCAGTGGTAGAGCGTGGCGGCGGGGGAGATGCCGGCGGCCAGCAGCTCGTCCACCAGCCGGTCGTAGAAGTCCAGGCCCTCGCTGTTGGCCTTGCCGCTGCCGGTGGGCTGGATCCGGGGCCAGGCGACGGAGAAGCGGTAGCTGTCCACCCCCAGCTCCTTCAGCAGCGCCACGTCCTCCTTGTAGCGGTGGTAGTGGTCGCAGGCCACGTCCCCGGTGTCACCGCCTGCCACCTTGCCCGGCGTGCGGGCGTAGGTGTCCCAGATGGACGGGCCGCGGCCGCCCACGTCGTGGGCGCCCTCGATCTGGTAGCTGGCGGTGGCCGCACCGAAGAAGAACCCGGGCGGGAACGCGGGGAATTCAGGGGTGGCAGTCATGATTCAGGCATCCCTTGGACGAAGTGGGCGGACGGGGAGGGAACGGGGTGGGGGAGGGGGCTTACTTGATCGACCCGCCGGAGATCCCGGCGGCGATGTACTTCTGCGCCACCACCAGCAGGATCGCGGCCGGAATCGCCGAGAGCACGGAGGTGGCCATCACCGCGCCCCAGTCACTGACATGGGCGCCGATGAACTGATAGATGCCCAGCGTCACCGGCTTCACGTCGTCGGTGGTGTTCAGCGTCAGCGCGAAGATGAAATCGGCCCAGGCGAAGAGGAAGGCGAACAGCCCGGCGGTGATCAGCGCGTTGCGGCTCATCGGCAGCACGATGCGCACGAACGCCGTGAACCGGTTCGCGCCGTCCACCATCGCCGCCTCGATCACCTCGGACGGGATCGACACCATGAACGCGCGCAGCAGCACGATCGCGAACGGCAGCCCCAGCGAGGCGTCCGCCAGGATCAGCCCCGCGTACGAGTTGACCAGGCCCAGCTCGGCGTACGCGCTGTACAGGGCGTTCGCCACCACGATGCCCGGCACCATCTGGGTGATCAGCGTGCCGAACACGATGCCGCGGCTGCCGCGCAGCCCGAACTGCGCCAGGCCGTACGCCGCCGGAGCGGCCAGCGCCAGACACACCACCACCGCGCCCAGCGACACCACCAGGGAGGTCAGCAGCGAACCGCCCTGCGTCTCGAAGGCCGCCCGGAAGTTCTCCAGGCTCGGCGAGGTCGGCACCAGATCGGTGGAGGCGATGCTGGAGTGCGGCTGCAGCGCCGTGGAGATCATCCAGTAGACCGGGAAGAGCATCACGGCCAGGATCAGCAGCGCCAGGACCGTGGAGAGGCGGCTTCTCCGGGTGGACTTCGTCATCGTCGTCATCGTCGATCACTTCCCCCGGCCGGCGTTGGCCCGGTTGACCCGCAGATACAGCACCGCGAACACGGCGCTGATCAGAATGAGGACGTTGCCCACCACGGCGCCCTGACCGAAGTCGAGCTGAAGGAAGGACAACTGGTACGTCATCGTGCCCAGCGTCTGGGTGGAATCGGCCGGACCGCCTCCGGTCAGGGCCAGGATCAGATCCAGCACCTTGACCGTCGACATGAACCCCAGCACCAGGACCACCGTCACCACCGGGCGCAGCATCGGCAGGGTGACGCTGCGGAAGGTCCGCCACGGACCGGCGCCGTCCAGCGCCGCCGCCTCGTGCACCTCGCGCGGGATCTCCTGCAGACCCCCGTACAGGATCACCATGTTGAACGGGATGCCGATCCAGATGTTGACCAGCACCGCCGACAGCAGGGCCACGCTCGGGCTGGACAGCCACGGCACGCCGCCGCCGGACAGCCCCAGCGTCTCCAGGAAGCTGTTGAGGACCCCGTGGTCCTCGTCCATGATCCGCCGCCACACCACGGCGGAGACCACCATCGGCACCAGCCACGGCAGCAGCAGCACCGCGCGCACCGCCCCCGACAGTGGGAAGCGCCGGGTGAAGAACACCGCCAGGGCGAGGCCGATCGTGAACTGCCCGACCAGCGAACCGACGGTGAACAGCACGGTCTGCCACAGCGCGTCGCCGAACAGCTCGTTGGAGAAGACCGCGCGCCAGTTGTCGAGGCCGTTGAAGGGGGCCTCACCGGTGAAGTACGTGGTGGGCGTGTACTCCTGAAAGCTCATCAGGATGTTGCGCACCAGCGGGAAGCCGAAGAAGGCCAGCAGATAGAGCACCGCCGGGGCCACGAACAGCCACTGGTACACCCGGCGGCGCCGGGTGGAGGAGCGGTGCCCGGCGGGGGCGGGGCCCGGCGCGGGCTCCGGCGTACGCTCGGGGGTCACGGTCGTCGTCATCGCGTCCTCACTCCCCGGCCTGCTGCGCGGCGCGCTCAAGGGCCTGTGCGGGCGAGGAACGCCCGGTCAGCACCGACTGGAACGCGCCGGCGAGCGCGTCGCCCACCATCGGCCAGCGGGTGCCGACCTCGGCGGTGCGCGAACGGGCGGTGGCCACCAGATCGGCGAACGGCGCCAGCTCCGGATTCTGCTCCCGGTACGCCTGGGCGGCATCCGCCCGGGTGGGCACATTGTTCACGCGCTCGCCCCAGCCCAGCTGGTTCTGCTCGGAGTTGAGGCAGTTGAGGATCGCCCCGGCGTTGCGCTCGCGATCGGTGTCACTGTTCTTGGGCACCGTCATCACCGTGCCGCCGATCGGCGGCACCGGGTCCTGCCCGGCCTGCGGCACCGGGATGGAGGCCACCGCCCACTCCACCGAGTCCTGCGCGCTGAGCACCGGCACCTGCCAGGGCCCGTTCACCATCATCGCGGTGCGGCCCGAGACGAACTGGTCGTTCACGTCCTGCTGGTTCCAGTTGACGACGGAACGGGAGGCCGACCCGTCGTCCACCAGGTCCTTCCACAACTGGAGCGCCTCCTGGCCCCCGGTGCCCCCGGCCAGGTGCGCCTCGTCACCGCCGGCCGACCAGAAGAACGGCAGGAACTGGTAGACGCCGTCCGCGTTGGGGCTGGCGCTGAACGCCATGCCGTAGGTGTTGCCCTGGGTGAGCGCGGCGGCGGTCGTCCGCAGCTCCTCCCAGGTGGTGGGCGGTTCGAGCCCGGCGTCCGCGAGCATCGTGGTGTTGTAGATCAGTGCGAGGGAGTTCACCGACCTGGCCACCCCGTACTGCGTTCCGTCGTAGGAGCCCAGGGAGACGGCGCTGTCCGAGAAGCCCTCGGCGTCGAAACCGGTCTCCGCCAGCGGGCGCAGACCGTCCGTCTCGGCGAACTGGGCCAGCTCCGAGCCGTCGAGTTCGAGGATGTCGGGCAGGGAGTCGGAGGAGGCCATGCGCAGCGCCTTGGTGGCGACCTGGTCGGCCGGCACGCTGATCTGCTTGACCTTCAGCCCCAGCGGCTCGGCGCAGGTGTCGAAGAAGGCCTGGTTGGCCGTGTGTTCCTTGGCGTCGGTGGCGGAGTTGAGCACCGTGACCGTACCGGGGTCGGGCTGCGCGGCACAGGCCGTGAGCCCGCCGGCCACGGTCGCGCCCGCCAGGGTGAGGGCGAGCGCGGAGACGGGTATCCGCCGTCTGCGGCATGTGGTCATGTGGTCATTTCCATTCGCGGCGTTGAGAAGGAAAGAGGGCGGGCCGGCCGGTGGGCCGGCAGCGCGGTCAGGGGGGCGGGATCGTCGCCCCCTCGGCCATCACCGGGGTGATGAGCTGGTGCGCGCCGTCCGGGGCCGGCACGGCGCCCGCGCCACGGGCGGCGATCGCCGCCACGGCCAGTTCGGCGACAGCGGCCGACATCCGCCCGACCGGCAGTTCGATCCGGGGAAAGCCGGCCAGCGCCGGTTCGTCCGGCAGTGTGCCGACCAGCACGACGCTCAGCGCGCCCGGCCCGTCCAGGCCGAGTGCGGCCAGCTCCCGCAGCAGTTCGGGCAGCAGGATCAGATGCTGCACCACCAGGGCGGTGGGCCGCTGCGCCGGATCGGCCAGCAGCACCTCGCGCAGCCGCTTGGCCAGCACGTCGGGGTCACCGCTGGAGGGCACGATCCGTACGTCGGCCCCGGTCTGCGCGGCGGCGGCGCGGGCGCCGTCCAGGCCGTGCATGGCGTAACCGCGGCGGGCCTCGATCTCGTGGTCGGCGGAGGACAGGAACACGATCCGCCGGTGCCCGGCGGCGGCCGTCTCCCGTACCGCCATGGCCACGGCCGCCTCCCAGTCGAGGTCCACCCACGGGACGTCGGTCTCGTCCTGCTCACTGCCGTGACCGAGCAGGGCGGTGGGGAAGTTCAGCGCGCGCAGCGCGGCGACGCGCGGGTCCTGCACCTGGACGGCCATCAGCACGGCCGCGTCGGCCAGCCCGCTGCGGGCGATCCGGCTGAGCCCGCCGACCCCGTCCTGGTCGGTCATCATCAGGACGTCGTAGCCGTGGCCACGGGCGGCGTCGCTGAACTCGATGGCGAAACGGCCGTCCATCGCCCGGTACTTGCCCGTTTCGCGGGGGACCGCCAGCACGATTACGTCGCTACGCGCGCTGCGCAGCGCGCGGGCGCTGGCGCGCGGGTGGTACCCGAGGTCACGGATGGCGGCGCGTACCGCGTTCTGCGTCTCCTCGGAGATCTTGCGCGACCCGCTCAGCACGTAGGAGACGGTGCTGGGGGCCACCCCCGCCCGCTCCGCGACATCCTTGATCGTTGCCATCCCGCTCCTCACGGAGTCCGCCCTCGCCTTGAGTTCGAATCGATTCGTCGAATCGATTCGACCAGTGGCGAGATGCTAAGCGGCGTGACCCCGCGCAGACAAGAGTTTCCGGAAAGATCTTCGGATGTTCTGTGTTCTATCACAGTGCGTATCCGCCCGGAGCCGGGCGGCGAGCGGGGTCGATCCGCCGTCACGGCAAGGAAGGTGGGCGACGACGCTCACGCGTCGCCGAGCCATCGTGGTGCCGCCCGTCGGAACTTCTGGGGTGGGAGGGAAGCGGCGTCCGAGGGGATGCGGGCCAGCAGCGGTGCGCCGCCGCACACCTCGGGGAGGTCGGTGAGGTTGCAGCGGGAGGCCAGGTCCGGGGCGGCGGGCCAAGCGCCGATGATCAGGCCGTGGCAGGCCAGGCCCCGGGTACGGAGCGCCTCCGTGGTCAGCGCGGCGTCGTTGAGCGTGCCCAGACCCGCCGTGGTGACCACCACCACCGGCGCCGCCAGCAGTGCCGCCGCGTCGGCCAGGGTGGCGCCCATGTCGTCGAAGCGCACCAGCAGTCCGCCCGCGCCTTCCACCAGGACCAGATCATGGCCGGCCGCCAGGTCCAGCGCGGCCTTGGCGACCTCCGCCGTCCGCACCGGCGGCAGCCCCGCCAGCCGGGCCGCCGTGGCGGGTGCCAGCGGGGCCGGATAACGGGCCAGTTCACAGGTCGTCACCGGGCCCGCGAGCCGCGCCACTTCGGCCGCGTCCCCCGGCTCCCCGTCCGCCACGCCGGTCTGGGCCGGCTTGAGCACGGCCACCCGCTCGCCGCGCGCCAGCGCCCGGGCGGCCAGCGCCGCCGTCACCACCGTTTTGCCCACACCGGTTCCCGTTCCGGTGACGACCAGTACCTTCCCCGACACCCCGCACGCTCCGTTCCGCATCGTCGTGGACCCCTATCCGGCCCGGGCCGCGGCCACCGCCGCCGCGCAGATCCGTTCCAGGTCCGCGTCGCCGGTGATGTAGGGCGGCATGGTGTAGACGAGGTCCCGGAACGGCCGCAGCCACACTCCGGCCCGCACCGCGGCGGCCGTCGCCGCCGCGAGGTCGACCTCGTGATCCAGCTGGATCACCCCGATCGCCCCCAGCACCCGTACTTCCCGCACCCCGGGCACCCCGGCCGCGGCCGCGAGACCCGCGCGCAGCCCGGCCTCGATCCGGCCGACCTCGCCCCGCCAGTCCTGGTCGAGCAGCAGTCCGATCGACGCGTCAGCGACCGCGCAGGCCAGCGGGTTCCCCATGAACGTCGGACCGTGCGCGAGCACCGGCACCGTCCCGCGCGAGATGCCCGCGGCCACCCGCCCCGTGCACAAGGTCGCCGCCAGCGTCAGGTAGCCGCCGGTCAGCGCCTTGCCCACACACATCACATCGGGTGCCACCCCGGCGTGATCCGCCGCGAACAGCTCCCCCGTGCGGCCGAATCCGGTGGCGATCTCGTCGAAGACCAGCAGCACGCCGTACGTGTCGCAGGCTTCCCGCAGCACCCGCAGATACGCGGGGGAGTGGAACCGCATCCCGCCCGCCCCCTGCACCACCGGCTCGACCACCACCGCCGCCAGTTCACCGGCGTGCCGGGCGATCAGCGCCCGCAGCTCGCGCACGTACTCCTCGCACGGCCCGGCCGTGAACCCGGCCGGCGGCGGGGGCGCGAACACCTGTCCCGGCAGCGCCCCCGACCACAGCTCGTGCATGCCGCCCTCGGGGTCGCACACGGACATGGCGTGCCAGGTGTCCCCGTGGTAGCCGCCCCGCCAGGTCAGCAGCCGCCGCTTCTCCGGCCGCCCCAGCGAACGCCAGTACTGCAGGCACATCTTCAGCGCGACCTCGACCGACACGGACCCCGAGTCGGCGAGGAACACATGCTCCAGCGGGGCGGGAGAGATCTCCACCAGCCGCGCCGCGAGCCGGACGGCGGGCCCGTGCGTCAGCCCGCCGAACATCACATGGCTCATCCGCCCCAACTGCTCCTGGGCGGCGGCGTCCAGGACCGGGTGGCGGTAGCCATGGACGGCCGACCACCACGAGGACATTCCGTCGATCAGCTCCCGGTGCCCGCCCGCCGGCACCGGGCCGGCCAGCCGCAGCCGTACCCCCTGCGCCGATTCCACCAGCAGGGGCTCGGCGCGGCCGGGCATCGGGCCGTAGGGATGCCACACATGGCGGCGGTCCAGCGCGAGCAGCCGCGCCGTCTCTTCCCCCTGCTCGGACCGCGCCGTGCCGCCGGTCTCAGGCATTGGGCGGCAGTTCGGTACCCGCGCCCCTGCGGCGTACCGCGATCGGCGTCTCCGCACTCTCGCGGCCGGTGTTCGCCCCGGCCGTGCCGTCCGCAGCCGTGCCGTCCCCGGCCGGGCGCTCCGCCACGGCCCCCTCCACCTCGAAGCCCGCGTCGGCGATCATCTCCAGATCGGCCCGGCCCGACTGCCCCTCGCTGGTGAGGTAGTCGCCCAGGAAGATCGAGTTCGCGATGTGCAGTGCCAGTGGCTGAAGCGTCCGCAGATGCACCTCCCGCCCGCCCGCGACCCGAACCTCTGTGTCCTGGCAGACGAACCGGACCATCGCCAGGATGCGCAGCGCCCGTTGCGGCGTCAGATCCCACCGCCCCGCGAGCGGCGTGCCCCCGAACGGGATGAGGAAGTTCACCGGCACCGAGTCCACGTCCAGCTCGCGCAGCGCGAACGCCACGTCCACCAGGTCCTCGTCGCTCTCGCCCATGCCCGCGATCAGACCGGAACACGGCGACAGGCCGCCCTCCCGCGCCTGCCGCACCGTGTCGGCCCGGTCGGCGTAGTCGTGCGTCGTGCAGATGTCCTCGTAGGTGGCCTCGGAGGTGTTGAGATTGTGGTTATACGCGTCGGCCCCCGCCGTGCGCAGCCGCGCCGCCTGCCCCGGTGCGAGCAGCCCGAGGCAGGCGCACACCTCAACCCCGGCGCCGTGCTCGTCCCGGATCGCCGCGATGGTCTCGGAGACCCGCTCCACGTCCCGGTCGGTGGGGCCGCGCCCGCTGGCGACCAGGCACACCCGGCGCGCGCCGCCCGCGACCCCGGCGTTCGCCGCGGCGAGGGCCTCATCCGGTTTCAGCCAGGTGTACTTGAGGATCCCGGCCTGCGAGCCCAGCCGCTGGGAGCAGTAGGAGCAGTCCTCGGGGCACAGCCCGGACTTCAGGTTCACCAGGTAGTTGAGCTTCACCCGCCGCCCGAACCACGCGCGGCGCACCTTCCCCGCGGCGGCCACCACGTCGAGCAGTTCGTCGTCGGAGGTCGCCAGTACGGCCAACGCCTCGGCGCGGGTGGGTGGTTCCAGGCGCAGGCCCTTGTCCACCAGGGTGCTCAGCAGATCCATGAACCGATCCTCGGGCACGGGTGGGGGCGAGGCAAAGGCGGAAAGGTACACAGCGGCCGAGCCGACTGTGTCCGGTCACCACACCCCTGCGGAGCGTCATCGCCGGATAGCGTCGATGGGTTGGCGGACGCGAGTGGGTACGAGTGCGAGTGCGGGGGTGGTGGCGGTGACCGGAGGGACCGGGGGCCCGTTCGACTGGATCGGCGCGGAGCGCGAACGGCTGCGGCGGGCAGGGCTGGTGCGGGAACTGCGGCCGCGCGCGGCGTCGGAGGCCGGCGGCGCGGACGGGCCGCTGGACCTCGCGGGCAACGACTACCTCGGCCTGGCCCGGCACCCCGAGGTCGTCGCGGCGGCCATCGCGGCGGCGACCCGCTGGGGCGCGGGCGCCACCGGTTCCCGGCTGGTCAGCGGCAGCACCGCGCTGCACGCCGAACTGGAGGAGGAGCTCGCCGCGTTCACCGGTTTCGAACGCGCCCTGGTGTTCTCCAGCGGGTACGCGGCCAATCTGGCGGCGCTCACCGCGCTGGGCGGCCGGGAGGCGCTGATCGTCTCCGACGCGGCCAACCACGCCTCGCTGATCGACGGTTGCCGGCTTTCCCGGTCACGGATCGCGGTGGCCGCGCACGCCGACCCTCCGGCAGTGGCCAAGGCCCTGGCGGACCGGGACCCGGCGCTGCGCTGGGCGCTGGCGGTCAGCGACACAGTCTTCTCGGTCGACGGTAACGCCGCCCCGCTGTCCGGGCTGGCGGACGCCGCCCGCGCGCACGGCGCCGCCCTGGTGCTGGATGACGCGCACGGCTTCGGTGTGCTGGGGGACGGCGGCCGGGGAGCGGCTGCCCCGGCGGGCCTGGCGGGAGCGCCGGACGTGGTGGTGACGGTCACCCTCTCCAAGGCGCTGGGTTCGCAGGGCGGCGCCGTGCTGGGGCCGGCCGCGGTGATCGACCACCTGCTCAACACGGCCCGTACCTTCATCTTCGACACGGGCCTGGCCCCGGCCGCCGCCGGTGCCGCGCTGGGCGCGCTGCGGCTGCTGCGCCGCGAGCCGTGGCGCCCGGCCGGTGCCCGGGACGCGGCCCGCGCCCTGCACCGGCGGCTGACGGCGGCCGGCCTGAGCGCCGCCCGCCCCGACGCGGCGGTGGTGTCGGTACGGGCCCCCTCGCCCGACGCGGCGGTGCGCTGGGCGGCGGACTGCCGCCGTGCCGCTGTGGCGGTGGCCTGCTTCCGGCCGCCCTCGGTCCCCGACGGCGTCTCGCGGCTGCGGCTCTCCGCCCGCGCGGACCTGTCGGCCGCCCAGCTGGCCGAGGCCGTACGGACCATCGTCGCCACCGCGCCCGCCCCGTACGACGGCCCGCCCGGACCACCCGGCCCCGGCGCCTGACCGGACCGATCCAGCCGGATCGCCGCGCACGCCCAGGGCGGCAGCGTCCCCACCCCCCGCCCCGCGCCTCAGGTCACGGCGCCCCGTCCTTGCGGGCCCGGCTGGGCTGCACCCGCTTGGGCTCGCCCTTCACCTTGGGATGCTCCGGCGGATACGGCAGATCGCCCAGACCGTGGTCCCGCTCGTCACGTGCCGCCATCTCCAGCACCGTCTCCAGCCGGCACGGCCGCCGCTCCATGTCGGCGTGCACATCACCGACCTCGGCGAAGCGCGCGGGCATCGTCGCCAGGTCGAAGTCCCGGGGCCGGGCGTCCGGCACCTCCTCCCAGCGCAGCGGCGCCGAGACCGGGGCGTGCGGGCGCGGACGCACCGAGTAGGCGCTGGCGATGGTCCGGTCCCGCGCCATCTGGTTGTAGTCCACGAAGATGCGTTCCCCCCGTTCCTCCTTCCACCAGGCCGTGGTGACCCGCTGCGGATCCCGCCGCTCCAGCTCCCGGCCGATGGCGATCGCCGCCCGCCGCACCTGCGGAAACGTCCACTCGGGCGCGATCGGTACGAACACGTGCATCCCCCGCCCGCCCGAGGTCTTCGGCCACCCCACCAGACCCCATTCCTCCAGCAGCTCCCGCAGCTGGAGCGCGGTGCGGACCGCGTCCGCGTAGTCGGTGCCCGGCTGCGGATCGAGGTCGATCCGCAGCTCGTCCGGATGCTCGGTGTCCCCGCGCCGCACCGGCCAGGGATGGAAGGTCAGCGCCCCCAGATTCGCCGCCCACACCACCGCCGCCTGCTCGCCGGGGGCGATCTCGTCCGCGTGCCGCCCGCTGGGGAAGGAGATCCGCCCGGTCGGGATCCACTCGGGCAGGTTCTTCGGCGCCCGTTTCTGGTAGAAGGACTCGCCCTCCACCCCGTCCGGGTACCGTTCCAGCGTCGTGGGCCGGTCCCGCAGCGCCCGCAGTGCCCCTTCCCCCACGGCGACGTAGTACCGGGCGACGTCCAGCTTGGTGAATCCGCGCTCGGGGAAGTACACCTTGTCCGGGTTGGACAACCGCACCGTCCGGTCACCGACCGTGAGCTCCATGGCCTTGCCCATGCCGCCACGCTAAGCCCGCCCGCCGCCGTGCGCCCGCCGACGGGCGCCGCGCCGCCGCCGGACGCACAATCCGACCATGGACCTTCCGGTGATGCCCCCCGTCAGCCCCATGCTCGCCAAGCCCGCCGCGAAGATCCCCGCCGGCATGCACTACGAGGCCAAGTGGGACGGCTTCCGCGCCATCGTCTTCCGCGACGGCGCCGAGCTGGAGATCGGCTCCCGTACCGGCAAGCCGCTCACCCGCTACTTCCCCGAACTCGAAGAGGGACTGCGCGCCGCCCTGCCCGAGCGCTGCGTGGTCGACGGCGAGATCGTCATCGCCCGTGGCGGCCGGCTCGACTTCGACGCCCTGCTGGAACGCATCCACCCGGCCGACTCCCGGGTCCGGACGCTGGCCGAACGCACCCCCGCCTCCTTCGTGGCCTTCGACCTCCTCGCCCTCGGCTCCGACTCCCTCCTGGACACCCCGCTCGCCGAACGCCGCACCGCGCTCACCGACGCGCTGCGCCACACCCACCGGCCCGTCTTCATCGCTCCCGCCACCCGCGACATCGACCTGGCCCGGCAGTGGTACGAACGCTACGAGGGCGCCGGCCTGGACGGCGTCGTCGCCAAGCCCCTGGACCTCACCTACCGGCCGGGCGAACGCGTCATGGTGAAGGTCAAGCACGAGCGCACCGCCGACTGCGTCGTCGCCGGGGTGCGCCGCCACAAGAGCGGCGAGGGCGTCGGCTCCCTGCTGCTCGGCCTGTACGACACCACCGGCCGCCTCCAGCACGTCGGGGTGTGCGCCTCGTTCACCGCCCGGCGCCGCGCCGAGCTGATGACCGAGCTGACCCCGCTGCTGATGGACTCCGCCGAGGGCCATCCGTGGGCCGACTGGGCGGACGGCGCGGCCCACGAGCACGCCCGGATGCCCGGTGCCCCCAGCCGCTGGACCGGCACCAAGGACCTCAGCTGGCTGCCGCTGCGGCCCGAGCGGGTGTGCGAGGTGCGGTACGACCACATGCAGGGGGACCGGTTCCGGCACACCGCGCACTTCCTGCGCTGGCGGCCCGACCGTGACCCGGCCGGCTGCGGGTACGCCCAGCTGGAGGAGCCGGTGGGCTACGCGCTCGACGACATCCTCACCCCGCACCATCCGCACTGACCACCTCCCGCACCCGCCGCGCCACCTCGGCGGCGCGCGCCGCGTCCGGGTAGCGCCCGCGCGGCCAGAAGAACCCCCGCAACCCGTCCTTGCGGCGCCGCGGCACCACATGGGTGTGAAAGTGCGGCACCGACTGGCTCACCCGGTTGTTCGCCGCCACGAAGGAGCCCTCGGCGCCCATCGCCGTCTGCACCGCGCCCGCCAGCCGTCGCACCACCGCGTAGTACGGGCCCAGCAGCTGCGGCGGCAGATCCGTCAGCGTCGGCAGATGCTCGCGCGGCACCACCAGCACATGGCCCTCGAACAGCGGCCTGGCGTCCAGGAACGCGACCACCGCCCGGTCCTCGTACACGAGATGGGCGGCGGCCTCGCCCCGCACGATGCGGCAGAACACGCACTCCATCCCCCCAGTGAAACCCCTGCGGGAAGCCCCGGCACCCTCCCGGTGTTGGATGAAACATGAACGAGATGGCGGTTGTGGTCGTCGGGGCGGGCCAGGCGGGACTGGCGGCCGCCTACCATCTGCGGCGCCGGGGATTCGCCCCCGGCTCCGATTACGTGGTTCTCGATCACTCCCCGCGCCCCGGCGGCGCCTGGCAGTTCCGCTGGCCCACCCTCACCTACGGCCGGGTGCACGGCATGCACGCCCTGCCCGGCATGGAACTGACCGGAGCCGACCCGGACCGGCCGTCGGCCGAGGTGATCGGGGAGTACTTCACCGCGTACGAGCGCGCCTTCGAGCTGCCGGTCCTGCGCCCGGTGGACGTCACCGCCGTCCACGACGACGGCGCGGGGGCGCTGCGGGTGGACAGTCCCTCCGGCACCTGGCGCACCCGCGCCCTGATCAACGCCACCGGCACCTGGGACCGCCCGTTCTGGCCCCGGATCCCGGGCATGGCCGACTTCGCCGGCCGCCAGCTGCACACCGCCCAGTACCCCGGCCCCGCGCCCTTCGCCGGACAGCGCGTGGTGGTGGTCGGCGGTGGCACCTCCGCCGTCCAGCACCTGCTGGAGATCGCCGAGGTCGCCGCCGACACCCGGTGGGTGACCCGCCGCCCGCCGCTCTTTCGCGAGGACACCTTCGGCGAGGTGCAGGGCCGCGAGGCCGTCGCCATGGTCGAGGAGCGGGTACGGGAGGGCCTGCCGCCGCGCAGCGTGGTCTCGGTGACCGGCCTGCCGATGAACGAGGCCATGCGCGCCGCCCGCGCCTCCGGGGTGCTGCGCCGCCACCCGATGTTCGAACGGCTCACGCCCGAGGGGGTGCGCTGGGCGGACGGGGCGCACTGGCCCGCCGATGTCATCGTGTGGGCCACCGGGTTCCGGGCCGCGCTGGACCATCTCGCCCCGCTGCGGCTGCGCGAGAGCGGCGGCGGCATCCGGCTGGAGGGGACGAGGGTGGTGCGCGATCCGCGGCTCCATCTGGTCGGGTACGGACCCTCCGCCTCCACCATCGGCGCCAACCGGGCCGGCCGGGCAGCGGTCAACGACCTTCTGGCACTGCTGGGTTCCCCGGTCGGCACCGCTTCGTGATTGGTCTGGACATGTTCAAGGCGTGGGTCTAATGTCCTGCGCGTGAGTGAGAGCGCTCTCACACTGCATCGCTTCGTTGCCCTGTACCGCCCCACTTTCGGTAGAGCACGTCCAAGGAGCCCTGCAATGAGACGCACCCGTTCCTTCACCCTGGGCGCGGCGGCCCTGATGGTCCTGACCGCCGGTGTCGGCGGCGCCGCCGTGGCGGCCGACTCCTCCACCCCGGCCCCCGGCGGCGAACCCGTCGCCGAACCCGCCCTCATCGAGGCACTCCAGCGCGACCTCGGGCTCACCCCGGAGCAGGCCGTCGACCGGCTGGCGACCGAGGCCGAGGCCATGGCCACCGACGAGGAGGCCCAGGAAGCGGCCGGCGACGCCTACGCCGGCAGCTGGATCGACGCCGCGACCGGCACCCTGGTCGTCGCCGTCACCAGCGCCGCCGCCGAGAGCGCGGTGGAGTCCACCGGCGCCGCCACCGAACGCGTCACCCACAGCCAGGACGCGCTCGACGCCGCCCTCGCCGCCCTCGACGAGCTGGAGGCCCCGGCCGGCATCTCCAGCTGGTACGCCGACGTCCAGGACAACGGCATCGGTGTCGATGTGGTGGCCGGCTCCGAGAACACCGACCAGGTCGCCGATTTCCTCGCCGAGGCCGAAGCCGTCCAGTCCATACCGCTGACCGTGCGCACCGTCGAGGAGGCGTACACCACCTCTGCCGCCGGCGTGGTAGGCGGCGACCCGTACTACACCGGCAACGTCCGCTGTTCCGTCGGCTTCTCGGTGCACGGCGGCTTCATCACCGCCGGCCACTGCGGATCGGGCTCGGCCGCCGTCTACGGCTGGGACAACAGCCTGATGGGCAACTTCGCCGGCCGCTCGTGGCCCGGCGGCGACCACGCCTGGGTCCGTACCGGCCACGGCTGGTGGACCGTCCCGGTCGTCCTCGGCTGGGGCACCGTCTCCGACGCCCTGGTGCGCGGCTCCAACGAGGCCCCCACCGGCGCCTCCGTCTGCCGCTCCGGCTCCACCACCGGCTGGCGCTGCGGCACCATCGGTGCCAAGAACGTGACCGTGAACTACGGCAACGGCAATGTGGTGTACGGGATGACCAACTCCACCGCCTGTGCCGAGGGCGGCGACTCCGGCGGCTCGTTCATCAGCGGTGACCAGGCCCAGGGGGTGACCTCCGGCGCCGCGGGCAACTGCTCCACCGGCGGCTCGTCCGTCTTCTACCCCATCAGGCCGATCCTGTCCGCCTACGGGCTGACCCTGCACACCGCCTGACCCGCGCTCCTTGCCCCGGCCCCCGCCCGCGCGGCGGGGGCCGGGTCCGCCGAAGGATGTAGCCGCATCTCGGCTTCCCGGACGACGGAACACCCCGGTCACGGCGCCGACGATGGTCACGACGGACCATCGTGAGCGGGGAGTTCGGACCATGACGGAGACCACGCGGCCGGCCGTGCCGCCGGCCGCCGGGGGCGGCACCGCACCCGGCGAGGCACCGCGGGGGCGGCTGCCGCTGCTGGACGTGCTGCGCGGGGTGGCCATCCTCGGCACCCTGATGACCAACGTGTGGATCTTCGCCGCTCCGGGCGCCGAATGGTCCGTCCTGACCGGCGGCGCGGCCCTGCCCCCGGTGTTCACCGACCCGAGCGCCGCCCATCTGGCCGAGGCCGGCTTCCGGCTGGCGGCGGACGGCAAGTTCCTGGCGCTGCTCACCCTCCTGTTCGGCGCCGGGCTCGCCATCCAGTTCGACGCCGCCCGGCGCCGCGGCGAGCCCTGGCCTGGCCGCTACCCCCAGCGGGCCCTGTTCCTGTTCGCCGAGGGCCTGGCGCACTTCGTCCTGGTCTTCGCCTGGGACGTGCTCATGGGATACGCGGTGGTCTCCCTCCTGGTGGCCTGGCTGCTCACCCGCACGGCGGCGGCCCGACACCGGGTGGCGCGCTGGGCGGGCATCGCGCACCTGACGCTGATCTCACTGCTGACCCTCGCCCTGCTCACCGCGCCCGGCGGCACGGGCGGCGGCCCCTCCGAGCGGGTGGTCGCCCTGTACGCGGACGGCGGTTACCCCGAGCAGATCGCCTTCCGGCTGGAGAACGCCCTCGCCCTGCGGCTGGAGCCGGTGCTCTCCTTCGGCCTGCTGCTGTTCCTCTTCCTGCTGGGGGTGCGGCTCTACCGCGCCGGAGCCTTCGCCCCCGACGCCGCGGGACGCCTGCTGCGCCGCCGGCTGATGCGCTGGGGCCTGGGCGCCGGTATCCCGCTGACCCTGCTCACCGGCCCGGTCTGCGAGGACCTGTTCTTCCTCGGCCGCTACGTCGCGGCCCCCGTGGTGGCCCTGGGCTACCTGGGGTTCATCGGCGTGCTGCTCGACCGCCGCGCCGACCGCACGCCCGGAGCGCTCGTGGCCGGCCTGAGCGCGGTCGGACGCACCGCACTGTCCTGCTACGTGGCCCAGAACGTGCTGTGCGCGCTCGCCTGCTACGGCGTCGGGCTGGGCCTGGCCACGCGCCTCGCGGACCAGGGACCCTGGTGGGTGATGGGCCTGTGGGCGGCGGTGTGCGCGCTGCTGGTCACCGGCGCCCGGCTGTGGCTGCGGTACTTCCGGCACGGCCCGCTGGAGTCCGTGCAGCGCCGGGTGCTGCACCGCTGACCCGCCCCCGGAATCGGGGGGTGCGCGGATGATCACGGAAGGCCGTGGCGTTGCTAGGGTCAGTGGGTGCGACCCGGTACGGCAACGGGCGCACCGGCCGTGGACGAAGGGGCGGGAGCAGCGCGATGACCTACACCTTGCACCGGAAGGTGACGCACTGCCCCTATTGCGGGACGCGCTTCGCCCCCGACGCCGGCTGGCCCAGGGACTGCCCCGGCTGCGGGGAGACCAGCTGGGCGAACCCGCTCCCGGTCGCCATCACCCTGCAGCCGGTCGCCGGCGCGGACGGACGGCGCGGACTGATCGTGGTGCGCCGCGACATCGAGCCGGCCCGTGGCGAACTGGCGCTGCCCGGCGGCTATGTGGAGACCGGGGAGACGTGGCAGCAGGCGGCCGTGCGGGAGTTGTACGAGGAGACCGGACTGCGGGCGCGGGCCGAGGACATCACCCTGTACGGGGCGCTCAGCGCCCGGGGGACGGTCAACCTCTTCGGGATGCTGCCCGACCGCCCGCTGGCGACGCTGCCGCCGTCCGCGCCCACCGCCGAGGCCACCGAGTGGCTGGTGCTGTGGGAGCCCGCCGTGCTGGCCTTCCCGACCCACACGGACATCGTGGTGGAGCGCTTCTTCGCGGCCACCGGGAACCCGGCCTGAGCGGAGCCCGCACGGCCGTCACCGGCCGGACCCCGTTTCCGGGGTCCGGCCGGTGCGCCGCGCGGTCCTTCCTCAGACCGCGGCCGCCCGCTCCTGGGCCTGGGCGGTCCGGCCCTGCGGCACCGCCGCGTGCAGCCGGTGCGCCGGGACCTGCGCCGGGTCACGCCAGGCGCCCAGCGCCATCTCGGCGGTGATCCCGGGGCCGAACCCGGCGATCAGCCCCCGGGCGCCCTCGGCCACCTTGCCTTCCTCGAACAGCCGGTTGAGGGCGTCGAAGACGACACAGGAGGCGATGTTGCCGCGCTCGGTCAGGGTGGTCCTGCTGTGCGCGAACGTCTCCTGATCCAGGCCCAGGTACTGACTCAGGTCGTTCAGGATCCGGGGACCGCCGGCGTGCACGATGTAGAAGTCGAGCCCGGTGACGTCCCATTCGTGCCGCTCGGAGAGCGTGCGCAGGGCCGGGGCCAGCATGCTCATCGTGCCCGGGACCCGCTTGTCGAGCTGGAAGTGGAATCCGGTGCCCCGGACCGCGTACGAGATCCAGTCCTCGGTCTGCGGCACCAGGTGCGAGCCGTTGCGCTCCAGGCCCATCCCGGTGCCGCCGTCGCCGCGCACCACGGCCGCCGCCACCGCGTCCCCGAACAGGCCGTTGGACAGCAGCGAACCGACCCCGATGTCCACCGGCTGGTAGCACAGCGAGCAGAACTCGCAGGCCACGATCAGCACGTTGGAGCCGGGGTAGGCCAGGCAGAAGTCGTGGGCCCGGTTGATGGCCGCGCCGCCGGCCGCGCAGCCCAGCTGGGCGATGGGCAGCTGCCGGGTGTCGTCGCGGAAGCCCATCGTGTTGATGAGGTAGGCCGTCATGGACGGCATCATGAAGCCGGTGCAGGAGACATAGACGATCATGTCGATGTCCTGCGCCTCGAGTTCGGCGTTCGCCAGGGCACCGCGGACGACCTCGGGCACCCGGGCCTTCGCCTCGGCCTCGTAGACCTTGTTGCGGGACTCGAACCCGGGGTGCTTGAGCGTCTCCTCGATCGGCTGGACGAGGTGCCGGGTCTGAACTCCGGTGTTGGCGATCAGGCGCAGCACCAGGGGGAGTTGCTCGTGCCCGGCGTGCAGCGTGCGCGCCAGTTCGAGGGTGTCCTCCATGGTGATGACGTGATCGGGTACCGCGATGGACGGCTTGCAGAGCGTTGCCATGATCCCCTCCCATGCCGTGGCGCGCTCTCGACGGATCGCCGCGGCATCGATGGCTGGTTCGTGGTGATGGTGGTGGGCCCTGTCACCAGGTGACAGGGAGTTCGTGCGGGTAGCGCCAGATGGACTCGGTGTTCCAGCGCACGTCCTCGGTGGGCACGGCCAGCCGCAGCTCAGGGAACCGGCGCAGCAGGGTACCGATGGCGACCTGGAGTTCCATGATTGCCAGCGGGGAGCCGATGCAGTGGTGGGCGCCCCACCCGAAGGTCATGTGGGGGGTGGGCGGGCGCTCCACGTCCAGGACATCGGGCCGGTCGAACCGCTTGGTGTCCCGGTTGGCCGCCAGGTACGAGACATGGACGGTCTCGTTGGCCTTGATCAGCACGCCGCCGACCTCGACGTCCTCGGTGGCGATGCGCGGGATCCCGACGCCCTTGCGGAACGGGATGTAGCGCAGCAGTTCCTCCATGGCCGTGGACAACAGCTCGGGCCTGGCCTGGAGTTTGGCGCGCTGCTCGTGGTGGGTGAGCAGGGTGTAGGTGATGTTGGACAGCTGGTAGGTGCTGGTGTCGTGGCCGGTCATCATCAGGACCATGGCCATGACGCCGAGTTCCTTCTCGTCGAGGACCTCGCCCCCGTCCCGCGCCGTGGCCAGGTTGCTGATGAGGTCATCACCCGGGTTGGCGCGCCGGGCGACCGTCAGCTCCTGGAAGTAGGAGCGCAGGTGCGCCTTGGCCGCGATCGCGGCCTCCTTGGTGGTGGACCCGATCGCCATCATGGCGATGGCGCAGCGCCGCAGCTCCGCGCGGTCCTCCTGGGGGATGTCGAGGACCTCGCAGATGGTGGTCATCGGCAGTTCGTTGGACAGATGCTTCACCAGGTCGGCGGGCGGGCCGTGCTCGGCCATGGTGTCCAGCAGCGAGTCGACGATGCGCTGGGTGGCCGGCCGCATGGCCTCGATCTTGGGGTTGGTGAACGCCTGGGCGACCAGCCGGCGCAGCCGGCTGCTCTGCGGCGGGTCGAGCAGATTGATGGATTCCGACTGCACGATCGGGTTGGGGGTCATCCGCGGGAAGTCCCGGCCGATGACGGCGGCCCGGCTGAACCTGCGGTCGGTGGTAACGGTGCGCACATCCTCGTACCGGGTCACCAGCCAGGCCTCGCCCTGCCCGTACGCCATCTTGATCCGCGAGATGGGCGCCTCGGTCATCAGCTGGCGCAGCAACGGGTCGAACTCCAGGCCCTCGGCGAAGTCGAACGGACACGTTGTGACCGTGTCGGAGTTCTCCACCCCGGCCTCCACTTCATGGGGACCGTCTTTGCGACGGTGATTGTCTGGACGAGGAAGGGTGTCCCCGCGAGATGTAGGACCCATGTAAAAACGCCCGGGAATTAACCCGTTCGTGGAGGGGAAGTACGCAGGTGAGCACGTGCCGTGGGGCGATATCCCAAGCTTTGCGTGCGGAAATAATGTTGATATTGCAACCGATCACTGATCGCTTGACGGATGATCAGTGCGGTGAGGCGGTCGGGTGGCCCGTTCCTACGGCGTCGGGGTCGCCCGGGCCGGCGGGTCCGGCTCGGCCGCCGCGGCCAGGTTCTCCGGCAGCCGCATCCCCTCGCGCAGCGGCACCAGTTCGGACTGGAGCATCATCGCGGCGGCCCCTATGGCGGGCGCGGTGGCCGCCATCCGGGAGAGCCGGACCGTCACCGGATGGCTCGCCCTGGAGAAGAACGACCTCTCCAGCTCCTCCCGCACCACGGGAAGATAGATCGACCCGGCGATCGCGAGGCCGGGGCCCGTGAGCACCAGCTCATCCAGGTCCACGATGTTGGCCAGGGTCCGCGCCGCCAGCGCCAGATAGCGGGCCGAACGCTCCAGCAGCGCCCGCGCCCCCGGGTCGCCGCGGTGCGCCGCCCGGGTCACGGCCGCGAAATCCGCGGTGCGCCGCCCGCGCCCGCCGCCGGTCAGCCCGGCCGAACGGGCCAGTACGGCGTCCGCGCGCGCCGCCTCGACCACCGCGCCCGGGCCGGCCAGCGCCTCCGTGCACCCCCGCGCCCCGCACCAGCACTCCGGCCCGTCGGCGGCCAGCGGAATGTGCCCGATCTCCCCGGCGTTGCCGCTCGGCCCCCGGTAGGCGACCCCGCCCAGCATCAGCCCGGCACCGATCCCGGTGCCCATGTACAGCGCGGCGAACGCCCCGCCGCCCGCCTGCCCCGACCAGTGCTCGCCCAGCGCGGCGGCGGTGGCGTCGTTGTCCAGCACCACCGGCAGCCCGGTGGCCCGCTCCAGCTCCGGGCCCATCGCGAAGTCGCCCCAGTGCCGGATCGCCGGCCGCAGCAGCCGCAGTCCGTGCGCCTGGTTCAGCGGGCCGGGCGCCACCAGCCCGAGCCCCAGCACCCGCGAGCGCTCCACGCCCGCGCCCTCGATCAGCGCCGCGCTCTCGGCAGCCATCCGCTCCACCACCGCCCGCGGATCCTCCACGCCGACGCCCGCCCGGGACATCCGCGCCACCACCGAGCCGCCCAGGTCGGTGAGCACATAGGTGATCCCGTCGTGGTCCAGGTGCACCCCCACCGCGTACCGCGAGGAGAGGTTCAGCTGGAGCAGCACCCGCCGCTTGCCGCCGGTGGACTCGGCGTGCCCGGTCTCCACCACCAGACCGTCGTCGATGAGCCGGCGCACCACGGTGGAGATCGTGGCCCCGGTGAAACCCGTGGCCTTCACCAGGCCGACCCGGCTGATCGTTCCGGCGGCCCGGATCACATCGAGTACGGCCGCCCTGCTGCTGGCGTGCGGGGTGGCCCCGGCCGGTCCGCTCACTGAAGTCCTCCCTGCGCTGCGCGGTGCCGAGTGTATGTGCCCTTCCGCAGCGGATGTTCGTCGTGCCGGAGGGTTGACTTCCTTAATTCGGCGACTGAACAATCCTACCCACCCGGGCTACGTGTCCAGGCCCCCAGCGCCCCAACGGCGGGGCAAGGCCGAGAGGATCGAAGATGACCCAGCACGCGAGGTGGCGCCGTTCCCGTACAGCGGTTGCCGGAGCGGCCGCGGTGGCCATGCTCGCCGCCGGCTGCGGATCGGGCGGCAACGGCGGGGGCGGCGGAGGCAATTCGGGCCCGGTGGACACTTTGGTCGCCTACACCGGCCAGGCGGGCGACTATCAGCGCAACTTCAACCCCTACGCCCCCACCATGATCGAGGGCCCGGGCAACATCTTCGAGCCGCTGTTCTTCTACAACGTCGCGCGCGACGGCGAACCCACACCGCGCCTGGCCACCGAGTTCTCCTGGAACGACAGCGGCACCGAACTCTCCATCACCACCCGTGAGAACGTCACCTGGTCCGACGGCGAGCCCTTCACCGCCCACGACGTCGCCTTCACCTTCGACATGGTCCGCGCGAACCAGACCATGAACGCCATCGGCTTCGAGGGCGAGAGCGAGGTCATCGACGACACCCACCTCGTGGTGCGCTACCCGCAGCCCGCCTACCTGGAGGCACCGAGCGTGCTCGGCAAGCTGTGGATCGTCCCCGAACACATCTGGGGCGCCTTCGAGGACCCGGCGCAGAACACCGTCCAGGAACCCGTCGGCACCGGCCCGTTCGTCCTGGGCGACTTCAAGCCCCAGGCCTTCACCCTGTCGGCCAACCCCACCTACTGGGGCGGCGAGCCGGCGGTGAAGAACATCCGCTTCGTCTCCCTGTCGGGCAACCAGGCCGGCGCCGACGCCCTGGCCGCCGGGCAGATCGACTTCCAGACCGGCCCGGTCCCCGACATCCACAACATCGAGAAGAACTACCCCGGGTACGAGGGCATCACCGCCCACATCTTCCAGATCGCGCTGTTCACCTGCTCCGACACCGCGCTGGGCTGCAGCGGACCGCAGACCGACCCCGCCGTACGCCACGCCATTTACCACGCGATCGACCGCACCCAGATCAACACCCTCGCCTACCAGGACACCGCCGCCGAGATCTCGCCCGGCTTCGCCCTCCCCGGCCGCGACGACGCCGTCATCAGCGACGGGCTGACCGACCGCATCGCCCCCATGGAGCCGGACACCGCCCGCGCCGAACAGGTGTTGACGGACGCCGGCTGGGCCAAGGGCGGCGACGGCATCTACGCCAAGGACGGCGAGAAGCTCTCCCTCTCGGTGCGGGTCGTCTCCGGCTGGACCGACGTCATCACCGCCGCCGACACCATGACCCAGCAGCTGAAGGCTGCCGGCATCGAGCTGACCGTCCAGCAGTCCTCCTGGAACGAGTGGTCGGACGCCCGCGGCCGCGGCGACTTCGAGCTGGTCTTCGACTCGCTCTACCCCGGCCCCGCCCCCGACCCGTACTACACCTACAACTACTTCTTCCACGGCGACAACACCGCCCCGGCCGGCGAGGTCGCCAACCCCAACTTCGCCCGCTACGACAACCCCGAGGTGAACGCCGCCCTCGACGCGCTCCAGCAGATCGACCCCGAGGACACCGCCGCCCGGCAGCCGCACTTCGACACCATCCAGACCCGTCTGGAGGCCGACATGCCCTACATCCCGGTACTGATCGGCGGCACCACCAGCGAGTACAACGCCCGCAAGTTCACCGGCTGGCCCTCCGAGGACGATCTGTACGCCTTCCCCGCCGTGTGGCAGCGCCCCGACAACTCGCAGATCTACCTCAACCTCAAGCCGGCCGGCGGCGAGTGAGCCCACCACTCCAGGGGATTGGCGGCACACGGTGAGGTACTACGCCCGCAAACTCGGTTTCTACCTCGTCGCCCTGTGGGCGGCGCTGACCCTCAACTTCTTCATCCCGCGGCTCATGCCCGGCAACCCCGTCGACACCCTGCTGGCCAAACTCGCCCAGCGCGGCGGCACGGTGGACCCGTCGGCCCGCAGATCCTACGAACTGCTGCTGGGCACCGACACCGGCGAACCCCTGTGGCGGCAGTACGCGGCCTACCTCGGCAACGTCCTGCGCGGCGACCTGGGGGTCTCGGTCAGCGCCTTCCCGGCCCAGGTCACCGAGGTCATCGGCCAGTCCCTGCCCTGGACCATCGTGCTGGTCGGCATCGCCACCCTGATCTCCTTCGCGCTGGGCGTCACCCTGGGCACCCTCGCCGGGTGGCGGCGCGGCAGCTGGCTGGACTCACTCGTCCCGGCCACCACCGTACTGGCCGCCGTCCCCTACTTCTGGCTCGCGCTCATCCTCGTCCTGATCTTCTCCTCCTCCCTCCAGTGGTTCCCGCTGTTCGGCGGCTACGACACCTACCTCGCCACCGGCTGGAACGCGGACTTCATCGGCTCGGCCATCTACCACGGCACCCTGCCGGCGCTCACCATCGTCATCTCCTCGGTCGGCGGCTGGCTGCTGGGGATGCGCAACATGATGGTGGCCACCGGCTCCGAGGACTACATCCTCACCGCACACGCCAAGGGCCTGCGGGACCGCCGCATCATGACCCGGTACGCCGCCCGCAACGCCGTGCTGCCCTCCTTCGCCGGATTCGCCATCTCCCTGGGCTTCGTGGTCTCCGGCTCGATCATCACCGAACAGGTCTTCTCCTATCCGGGCATCGGCTCCAAGCTGCTGCAGGCCGTCGAGAACAGCGACTACGCCCTGATGCAGGGCATCTTCCTGGTCATCACGGTCGCGGTGCTCGCCGCCAATCTGGTCGTGGACCTGCTGTACGGCTTCATTGACCCGCGCACCCGCGTGACCGCCTGAGAAGGAAGGAGCGGACATGGCGACCACCACCCCCCCGGTACCGGCGGCCACCCCCGCCCGCAGCGGCTGGCGTGCCCTGCTGCCCAGCTGGTCCGCGCGGCTGGGCATCGGCCTCGGCCTGGTCGGGGCCATCGGGCTCTTCGGCATCATCGGCCCGCTGCTGCTCGGCGATCCCGACGCCATCGACAACATGGGGCGCACCCCACCCGGCGCCGACCACTGGCTGGGCACCACCCAGACCGGCCAGGACGTCCTGTCCCAGCTGGCCCACGCCACCCGCGGCTCGCTCCAGATCGGCCTGGCGGTGGGCATCGGCGCCACCGTGCTCTCCGCGCTGTTCGGCATCATCGGCGCCTACCTGGGGGGTGTGGTGGACGAGGGCTTCTCGCTGTTCTCCAACGTCATGCTGGTCATCCCGGGGCTGCCGCTGGTCATCGTCATCGCCGGATTCGTCCCGCGCGAACAGCGCGGCTGGTGGACCCTGGCCGTGGTGCTGGTGATCACCGGCTGGGCCGCCGCCGCCCGGGTGCTGCGCGCCCAGACCCTCTCGCTGCGCGGCCGCGACTACGTGCTGGCCGCCCGGGTGGCCAGCGAGCGGCGCTGGCGGATCGTCACCGTCGAGATCCTGCCCAACCTGCTGCCGCTGATCGCCTCCCAGTTCGTCTTCGCGGTCATCGCCGCGATCCTCGCCGAGGCGGGCCTGGCCTTCCTGGGCCTGGGCGCCCCCAACACCCACACCCTGGGCTCGATGCTCTACTTCGCCCAGAACGGGTTCGCGCTCCAGTACGAGGCCTGGTGGTGGTTCGTGCCACCCGGCCTGGTCATCGCGCTCTTCGGCTGCGGCCTGTCCCTCATCAACTTCAGCATCGACGAGATCATCAACCCCAAGCTGCGCCTGCCCAAGGCCGCGGGCCGGGACACCGGCCGCGTCGCCGACCGCGCCGCCGCGGGCCCCGCCGCTTCCGCGGCCGACCCCGACGCCGTGCTCACCGTCCGGGGCCTGGACGTCGTCTACCGCACCGCCGAACCCGTGCACGCCGTACGGAACGTCTCGCTCACCCTGCGGCGCGGCGAAATCCTCGGCCTGGCGGGGGAGTCGGGCTGCGGCAAGACCACCCTCGCCTACGCCGTGGGGCGCCTGCACCGGCCGCCCGCCGAGGTCTCGGCCGGCTCGGTGGTCTTCCACGACCGGTCCGGCACCGACATCGACCTGCTCGCCCTGGAGAAGGAGGAGCTGCGGGCCTTCCGCTGGGACAAGCTCTCCATGGTCTTCCAGGGCGCCATGAACTCCCTCAACCCGGTGATCTCCGTCCACGAGCAGTTGGAGGACGTCCTCACCACCCACCGCCCCGGCATGACGGCCGCCGCCCGCCGCGAGCGCTGTGCCGAGGTCCTCACCCTGGTCGGGGTCGACCCGGCCCGCCTGGACTCCTTCCCGCACGAACTCTCCGGCGGAATGCGCCAGCGGGTCATGATCGCCATGGCCATGCTGCTGGACCCGCAGGTGATGATCATGGACGAGCCGACCACCGCGCTGGACGTGGTCGTCCAGCGCGGCATCCTGCGCGAGATCATCCGGCTGCGCGACGAACTCGGCTTCGCCGTCGTCTTCATCACCCACGACCTGCCGCTGCTGCTGGAGCTGAGCGACCACATCGCCGTGATGCGGGACGGGGAGATCATCGAGTACGCCCCGGCCGGGCGGATGTACCAGGCCCCCGCCCACCCCTACACCCGGCAGCTGCTGGATTCCTTCCCCTCCCTCACCTCCGAGCGCGGCGCCTTCGTGCGCGGCGGCGGCACCGACCCCGAAGGAGCGCCGCGATGACCACCCTCGAGGTCGCGGACCTGGTCAAGGACTATCCGGTGAGGGCCGGGCTGCGGCACTCGACGCTGCGCGCCGTCGACCATGTCTCCTTCACCCTGCGCCCCGGCCGTACGGTGGCCCTGGTCGGCGCCTCCGGATCCGGCAAGTCCACCGTGGCCAAGCTGATCGCCCGTCTGGAGCGGCCCACCGGCGGCCGGATCACCGCCACCGGGCCGGACGGCGTCCGGGTGCCCGAGCGGGCCTACCGCGACCACGTGCAGATGGTCTTCCAGGATCCCTTCGCCTCGCTGAACCCCTTCCACACCATCGAGCACCACCTCGCCCGGCCGCTGAAGCTGCACGGCCGCGCGCGGGGCCGGGCGCAGACCAGACAGGCGGCGTACGCCCTGCTGGAGCGGGTCAATCTGCGCCCCGCCGCGGCGTACGCGCCGCGCCGGCCGCACGAGTTGTCCGGCGGTCAGCGCCAGCGGGTGGCCATCGCCCGCGCGCTGGCCCCCGGCGCCCAGGTGGTCATCGCCGACGAACCGGTCTCCATGCTGGACGTCTCCATCCGGCTCGGGGTGCTGAATCTGCTGGCGCGGCTCCAGCGCGAGGACCGGCTCGCGGTGCTCTACATCACCCACGACCTGGCCACCGCACGGCACTTCAGCGACGAGATCCTGGTCATGCACCGGGGCAGGATCGTCGAACGCGGCCCGGCCGACGAGGTGATCCTCTCTCCGCGCCACTCCTACACCCGGCTGCTGGCCGGGGCCGCCCCCGATCCGGAGGCGCGCGGCCGGTCGCTGAGCGGCGACCCGGGGCGGGTCGATCCGGAGGATCTGCACCGGGCGTACGACCATCACACCGGCGAGTGGCAGCACTTCGGCTGAGCCGGCGTACGGCGGCCCGCGGCGGCTTCCCGCTCGCCGCGGGCTGCTTCTCCTCCTGTTGACTTACTTAATTCGGCTGAGAAACAATCAAGGGCCCGGTCAGGCCACCTCACTCACTGGGGAGTGTTCGCATGGTGCACCCGATGTCCCGCCACCCACTGCACGACGGCTGGCAGCTCACGGCGGCCGGCGGCCCCGTACCCGAGACCATCGCCGGACGCACCGTCCCCGCCCAGGTGCCCGGCAGCGCCCACCTCGACCTGCTCGCCGCCGGACTCATCCCCGACCCCTACCTCGACCGCGCCGAGGAGGAACTGGCCTGGGCCCACCACGCCCACTGGCGCTACACCACCACCGTGCACGCCGAGCCCGCCGCCCCCACCGAGCGGGTCGACCTCGTCTTCGAGGGCCTGGACACCGTCGCCACCGTCGAACTCGGCGCCCACCGCCTGGGTGAGACCGCCAACATGCACCGCACCCACCGCTTCGGCGTCCGCGACCTGCTCACCACCGGCGAACCACAGCCCCTCACCGTCACCTTCCGCTCCGCCCTGGAGTACGCGCAGGAGATCGCCGGCCGGCTCGACCCGCGCCCGCACACCAACTTCCACCCCTACAACATGGTGCGGAAGATGGCCTGCAGCTTCGGCTGGGACTGGGGCCCGGACCTCCAGACCGCCGGCATCTGGAAGCCGGTCCGCCTGGAGCGCTGGCACACCGCCCGGCTGGCCCAGGTGCGCCCGCTGATCACCGTCACCGAGGAGGGCACCGGCCGTGCCGAGGTGCACGCCGTCATCGAACGCTCCGGCCTGGAGGCCGCCGGCGACCTGGTCCTCACCGCCACCGTCGCCGGCCACCACGCGCGTACCGTCGTCCCGGCCGGCACCGACACCGCCACCGTCACCGTGGAGGTCCCGGACCCCGCCCTGTGGTGGCCGGCCGGCTACGGCGACCAGCCGCTGTACGACCTGGACGTCACCCTCGCCCCGGCCGGCGCCGACAGCGGCGCACTCGACGCTTACGCCAAGCGGATCGGCTTCCGCACCCTGGCCCTCGACACCGCCCCCGACGCCACCGGCACCCCCTTCACCTTCGTGGTCAACGGCACCCGGATCTTCGCCAAGGGTGCCAACTGGATCCCCGACGACCACTTCCTCACCCGCATCGACCGCCCCCGCCTCCGGCGCCGCGTCCAACAGGCCCTGGACGCCCACATGAACATGCTGCGGGTGTGGGGCGGCGGCATCTACGAGACCGACGACTTCTACGAGATCTGCGACGAGACCGGCGTCCTGGTGTGGCAGGACTTCCTGCTCGCCTGCGCCGCCTACCCCGAGGAAGAACCGCTGTGGAGCGAGTTCGAGGCCGAGGCCAGGGAGAACATCACCCGCCTCGCCCCGCACCCCTCCCTCGTCCTGTGGAACGGCGGCAACGAGAACCTGTGGGGCTGGCGCGACTGGGGCTGGCAGGAACGGCTGGCCGGCCGCACCTGGGGACTGCGGTACTACACCGAGCTCTTCCCCGCCCTGCTCGCCGAACTCGATCCCACCCGCCCGTACGCGGACGGCAGTCCGTACACCCCAGACGCCCACGTGGACCTCGTGCACCCCAACGAGGCCGACCACGGCACCCGCCACGAATGGGAGGTGTGGAACCGCAAGGACTACACCACCTACCGTGACCACATCCCGCGTTTCTGCTCCGAGTTCGGCTTCCAGGGCCCGCCCAACTGGCCCACCCTCACCACCTGGATCCACGACGAGCAGCCGCTCACCCCCATCTCCCCCGCGCTGCTGCTGCACCAGAAGGCCGAGGACGGCAACGGCAAGCTGGAGCGCGGCCTGGCCCCCCATCTGCCGCACCCCGAACGCTTCCCCGACTGGCACTGGGCCACCCAGCTCAACCAGGCCCGCGCCGTCGCCTTCGGCATCGAGCACTTCCGCTCGTGGTGGCCGCGCACCGCGGGAACCCTGGTGTGGCAGCTCAACGACTGCTGGCCGGTGGTCTCCTGGGCCGCCGTCGACTCCGAGGAACGCCGCAAGCCCCTGTGGTACGCGCTGCGCCACGCCTTCGCGCCGCGGCTGCTGACCGTGCAGCCCCGCGACGGGGGCACCGCGCTGGTCGCCGTCAACGACACCGGCGAACCGTGGCGGGCGCGGCTGCGCCTGGAGCGGCGCTCGTTCAGCGGTGAGGTCCTGGCCACGGATACGATCTCCCTGTCGGTGGCGGCACGTTCGGCCTCCACCGTGGAACTGGACGCCGCCCTGACGGCGCCCGTCGATGCGGAACGGGAGGTGCTGGTGGCGACGGCGGACGAGGTGCGCACGGTGCACACCTTCGGGCCCGATCCCGGCCTGGGTTACGACCCGGCCGCGCTGAGCGCCGACGCGAGCGCGGTGCCCGGCGGCTACCGGGTGACCGTGACGGCCGCCTCCTTCGCCCGGGACGTCAGCGTGCTGGCCGACCGGGTGGCACCGGACGCCGAGGTGGACGATCAGCTGGTGACGCTGCTGGCGGGGGAGAGCCACACCTTCACCGTGCGCACCGGGGCGGATGTGGACCCGGACCTGTTCACCGGCCCCGAGGTGCTCTCCTCGGTCAACTCCCTGCACGGGGCGGCGGTGCGGGGCTGAGTGCGCACGAATGAAGCCATCGGCCTGGTGCTCGCCCGGCCGGCCCGACTGCTCGGCACCGAACCCTTCTTCATGGAGTTCATCGCTGGGATCGAGGAAACGCTGTCCGAGCGCGGCCACTCCCTCCTGCTGCACATCGTGCAGCACCAGGACGAGGAGATCGCCACCCACCGGCGCTGGGCCGAGCGTTCTTTGGTGGCGGCGGTCGTGCTGGTCAACGTCACCACCTCCGACCGCCGCCCCGCCGTGCTGCGCGAGCTGGGCATGCCGGCCGTGATCGCCGGCGGGCTGCGGGACGAGCCGGGCATCCCCGCCGTGTCCACGGACGCGGCGGGGGCGATGCGGGAGGCGCTGGAGCGGCTGCTGGCCCTCGGGCACCGGCGGATCGCCCGGGTGACCGGGCCGGCTGGTCTGCTGCACACCCGGGTGCGCAGCGACACCATGCGCGCCGAGTGCGCGGCGGCCGGTATCGAGCCGCAGCTGGTCGAGGGGGACTACTCGCCCCAGGCGGGGGAGCGGCTGACCGCCGCCCTGCTGAGCGGCCCGCGACGGCCGACGGCGATCCTTTACGACAACGACGTGATGGCGATCGCCGGGCTCGGCGCGGCCCGGGCGGCGGGCGTCGCGGTGCCCGCCGAACTGTCGCTGGTGGCCTGGGACGACTCGGCGATGTGCCGGCTCACCTCGCCACCGTTCACCACCATGACGGTGGACGTGCACCTCTTCGGGACGCTGGTGGCCGACTCGGTGCTGGAGCTGATCGAGGGAGGGCCGGTGGGCGAGCGGTGGTCCCCCGCCGCGCGCTTCACGCCGCGGGGGACCACCGCACCGGTGCCCGGGGATCAGTCCGTGAACAGCTGACGTCCCGGCAGCTGCCCGGTGGCGGCCAGGCTGCCGGCGAAGTAGTTCTCGACGGCGGCCTTCTCCGCCGCGTTCGGGTAGGGGTTGGTGCACGAGGTGCCCGCGGTGGAGCCGGACATCAGGCTGGAGCAGGGGCCGGGCTTGATGTCGGGCAGGCCCAGGATGTGGCCGAGTTCGTGCGCGGCGATCCGGGTGGTGTTGTAGCCGACGGCCTCGCGGCCCATGTAGACGATGCCGTTGCCCAGGCTGGTGCGCAGGGCGCGCGGCCAGCCGTTGTCGGCGATGATGCGGATGTTGGCGCTCTGGCCGGCGGCGGCCGGGGTGAGGCGTACGTTGGCGACGCTCTCGTTCCATACCGCGACTCCCGCGGTCACGGCACTGGCGAACTCGGCCGAGCCGCTGGCGTCATAGGTGAGGACGCGGGCGGCTGCGGTGGGTTCCTCCGCCGGGGCGGCGGGGGCTGCGGTGGCCACTCCCGTGGTCAGGACGAGGGCGGAGACCAGCCCGGTGACGAGGGCGCGTGCCGTGGTGCGGAAGGACCGGAAGGACATCGGTGTGCCTCCATGTGGGGGAGAGTCATGTGCATGACATCTCTGCTCTACCCGTTTCCGGCCCGTCATTCCCCTGAGAAGGCCGCCAAGCCCGCTGCCGAGCTTGACGGTCGATCGCCGCGATCAGTGCCGGGCGGGTACGGCCGCGGGGCTTTCGACCTCGGCCGCGGTCTCGGTGACCGCGATCCGGCCGCCGAGCCGGGGAACCGGCAGGTCGCCCGGATGGCCGTGCAGCAGCAGCTGGACGGCGGCCCAGGGCAGATTCACCCCGGTGAAGGCCGTCTGGTAGATGCCGGCCGAGGGACGGGGATTCGCCTCCAGCAGCACCGGCCTGCCCCGCAGCCGGCGCAGTTGCACATTGGCGAGATAGGAGAGCCGGAAATGCTCCACCAGCGCTCCGGCGATACGGGCGGGTTCCGGATCGTCCAGCAGCATCCGGTAACGCCCGTCCTTGGCCCGGGGAATGGCGGTCACCATCCGGCCACCCGGTGCCGACAGGGTGTCGACACTCACCTCGGGTCCGTCCAGATAGGGCATGACGATGAATGAGGGGACTTTCTCCTCTTCGTCCGCCGCCCTTTTGAGCGCGTCGGCCACCGCGGTCACCGAAACCAGTGGCCGGGGCGCCTCCAGAAGATCGCGCAGCCGCAGGGGCGCGTCGTCGAAGATCCGGAATCCGAAGGCCGAGAACTCACCCGCCGGTTTGATGCACAGGGTCTCGCCGTCCCGGCCGAGCTCCTCCACCGCCGTCCGCAGCTGGTCGGCGTCGCGTACCACCCGCCACTCGGGCACCGGGATGCCGGCCGCGCGGGCGGCCTCGTACGTGCGGCTCTTGCTGGTGAGGATGTCCACCGCGGACGGCGGTGAGCACATCAGCCGGGTACCGATCCGCGCGAAGTCCTCGGCCCGTCCCGCCAGCGCGTCGAGTCGCCGCGGGGGTATCAGGACATCGATGCCGTGCCGTTGGCAGAAGTCCAGGGCGAATTCGGCGTAAACGTGATTGTTGACCCGATAGGGCTCGACCTCGCTCACCTCACAGGCGGCGAGTGCGGGCGCGGTCGGGCTGATATTGGTGCCGTGGATCCGTACGGCGGCGGCGTCGGGGTTTTCGCGCAACATGCGCATCACCTGAGTGCTGGCGGTCCCCGCGCTGCTGAGCCAAATGCGAAGCGCTATCTCCGTACTCCCTTCATTGCCGGATGCGTGGCCATGATGGAAATGGATAATAGCTTGAAATGATGACCCCAATGTTTCGGGCCGGCGGGGGAGTTGCCCAAAAGGGGTCGCCTCAGTGGTTTCCCGGACGCTGCCCCGAGGCCGCCAGCCGTTCGGCCGCCCGCTCGGCGGAAGCCTGCGCCCACGGCCCGCTGGTGAGCAGCCCGATGACCAGCACCAACACCGCGCAGACGGTGATGATCCACCACCCGGTCCGCATCGAACCGGCGGCCAGCGCCGTCCCCACCATCGCCACCCCCAGCGCCGAACCCACCTGCCTGCTGGTCGAGGCGATGCCCGCCGCGACCCCCGCCTGGGCCCGCGGCATCCCGGTCACCGCCGTGTTGGTGATCGGCGCGTTCACCAGACCGAAACCGATGCCGAAGAGCACATAGGCCGTGAACAGCCGCGCGTTGTCGCTCTCCGCCTGCCAGCCCGCGAACATCAGTCCCGAGGCGGTGAGCGCGCTCCCCGCCAGCAGCAGCGGCAGCCGGGCCCCGACCCGGTTGATCAGCCACCCCGAGACCGGTGCCAGCACCAGCGTCACCCCCGCCATGGGCAGCAGATACGTCCCCGCCTCCAGCGCCGACAACTGGCGCTGGTCCTGGAGATACAGCGTGTTCAGGAACAGAAAACCGCTCAGCGCGGCGAACGCGCTCACCGCGATCGCGCTGGCCCCGCTGAACGGTGCGCTGCGGAAGAACCGCGGATCCAGCAGCGGTTCGAACCGCCGCGACTCGTACCACACCAGCGCCGGCAGCGAGAGCGCGGCGACCAGGAAGCAGCCGACGATCGGCGCGCTGGTCCACTCCCCGCGCCCGCCCTCGATGATGCCGAAGGTCAGCGAGCCCAGCAGCAGGATCACCAGCGACTGGCCCACCGGATCGATCCGGCGTGCCCGGGGTGCCCGCGACTCCGGGACGAAACGCCGAGTGAGGACGAGTGCGGTGATCCCCACCGGGATGTTGATCCAGAACACCGCCCGCCAGTCGAACGCCTGCACCAGCGCGCCGCCGACGATCGGCCCCGCCGCCATGGAGATCCCCACCACCCCGCCCCACATCCCGATGGCCCGCGCCAACTCCTTCGGGTCGTGGAAGGTGTTCCTGATGATCGACATGGCCACCGGGTTGAGCATCGAGCCGCCCAGCGCCTGGAGCATCCGGAAACCGACCAGCCAGCCGAGCCCCGGCGCCAGCGCGCACAGCAGCGAGCCCGTCGTGAAGATCACCAGCCCCGTGGTGAACACCCGCCGCCGCCCCAGCCGGTCCGCCATCGACCCCGACAGCATCAGGAACGAGGCCAGCACGAGGGTGTACGCGTCCACCGTCCACTGCAGCCCCGACACATCGGCGTTCAGCTCCCGCCCCAGCGAGGGCAGCGCCACATTCAGCGCCGTGATGTCCAGACTGACGATCAGCAACGACATGCAGCAGATCGCCAGCACCAGCATCCGCCTGCGGCGCGGCAGCGCCTCGACGCTCTGATCGGTTCCGGTGCCCGGCATCTCGCTCCTGCCCTCGGTCGGCCGTGCTCGCCTCCGCAGCCTCGCGCAGCCGCGGCCGATATCCCACCACCCGCGCCGACCGTGCGCCGGTGCGTCCGGACCCGGCGCCGCCGCACCGGGCCGCGGCTGCCGGGCGATATCCGGTGGCGGCGGGCCGCGACCCGGTGACAGCCTGGACGGATGGCGAGCACCGCGCGGGACTTCGAGGACCTCCTGACGGAGGCGGAGGCCGCCTCCGTCGACGGCTGGGACTTCTCCTGGCTGGCCGGCCGGGCCCAGGAGGAACGGCCCCCGTGGGGATACGCCCGGCTCCTGGCCGCCCGGCTCGCCACCGTGGACACGGCCCTGGACCTGGACACCGGCGGCGGCGAGGTCATCGACGAGGCGCCCGTCCTGCCCCCGCGGATGACCGTCACCGAGTCCTGGCCGCCCAACGTCGCCCTCGCCACCGCCCGGCTCGGCCCGCGCGGGGTACGGGTGGTGACCCCGCGGGCCGACGGCCGGCTGCCGTTCGCCGACGGCTCCTTCGACCTGGTGACCGCCCGGCACCCGGTGCGCACCGACTGGCCGCTGATCGCCCGGCTGCTGCGCCCCGGCGGCGCGTTCCTGGCCCAGGAGGTCGGCCCGCGCAGCGCCGCCGAGCTGACCGAGCACTTCCTGGGGCCGCAGCCGGGGCCGGACGGCCGGGAGCCGGCCACCGCCCGCGCGGCGGCCGAGGCCGCCGGGCTGCGCGTGGTGGACCTGCGCACCGCCTCGCTGCGCATGGTCTTCCACGACATCGGCGCCGTCGTCTGGTTCCTGCGCAAGGTCATCTGGATCGTGCCCGGATTCACCGTCGCGGCGCACCGCCCCGCGCTGCGCCGCCTGCACGAGCGGATCCTCGCCGAGGGCCCGTTCCTCGCCCACAGCAGCAGATTCCTGATCGAGGCCCGCAAACCGGGACACGCCCCCGCCACCGCCCGCTGACGCCACCCCGCCAGCCGGGGCCCGTCCCGCCGGGCGCCTGTCCCATTGACGTCGTCGCATCGAACATGCTTGCATCCTGGTATGCCTGGTGTTCAGATCCTGACCCGCCGCCGCTGCGTGGACTTCGCCCGCGTCGCCGGCGCGATCTGTCGGATCCACCACTGATCGACTGACGCACGGCCGCGCGGTGTCCGCGCACCCCCGTCACCGCATCCACCCCCGAGCCTCTCCCTCTCCTCCGTCGCCCCGCCACGCTTCGCCGCGTGCGCCCGGCGGCCTCCCTCCGCGTTCCCCGAGGAGCCCCGCATGCCCGGGCCCACCCCTGCCCACGCCCATGTCATCCAGGACGACGACGAGGCGCCGGCCGCCGCCCAGGCCCACGCCGGCGCCGTCGCCCTCGCCGACGCGCTGCTCGAGGTCCCCGGCACTCGCTCCGCGCTCAACTCCCGCCCTCCACTGCGCTCCTGGCGCGACACCCGCACCCACACCCCGCACGCCCCGGCGCGCCGGAAGATCCAGCAACGGGGCGCCACCGGCTGAACGTCACCCCACCGCCCGGCCACGGCCTGCTGTGACCACCGCACCCGCGCCACGATCGGAGAACCCCGTGCCCCTGACCTTCCACTGGTTCCTGCCCACCAGCGGCGACAGCCGCCACGTCGTCGGCGGCGGCCACGGCACCGCCGTGACCACGGCGGGCGGCGTACGGGCACCCTCCGTCCCGTACCTCAGCCAGATCGCCCGGGCGGCCGAACACCTGGGCTTCGCCGGCGCGCTCACCCCCACCGGCGCCTGGTGCGAGGACGCCTGGCTCACCACCGCCATGGTCAGCCAGCACACCGAACGGCTGAAGTTCCTGGTCGCCTTCCGGCCCGGCTTCCTCTCGCCCACCCTGGCCGCCCAGATGGCCGCCACCTACCAGCGGCAGACCGGTGGCCGGCTGCTGCTCAACGTCGTCACCGGCGGGGAGAGCGCCGAACAGCGCGCCTACGGGGACTTCCTCGACAAGGACGCCCGCTACGCGCGCACCGGCGAGTTCCTCACCATCGTCCGCCGCCTGTGGCAGGGCGACACCGTCGACCACACCGGCGACCAGCTGCGGGTCCAACAGGCCCGGCTGACCCAGGGCCCTGACCCGGTGCCCGAGGTGTACTTCGGCGGCTCCTCACCTCTGGCCCTGGAGATCGCCGCCCGCCAGGTGGACGTCTACCTCACCTGGGGCGAACCCCCCGCCCAGGTCGCCGAGAAGATCGCCGCCGTCCGCACCCGGGCCGCCGCCCACGGCCGCACCCCGCGCTTCGGCATCCGGCTGCACGTCATCACCCGCGACACCGCGGAGGCCGCCTGGTCCGAGGCCGCCCGACTGCTGGACGGCTTCGACCCGGACACCGTGCGCGCCGTCCAGGAGGGCCTGGGCCGCAGCGAGTCCGAGGGCCAGCGGCGGATGCTGGACCTGCACGGCGGGCGCCGCGACAGCCTGGAGATCCACCCCAATCTGTGGGCCGGTATCGGCCTGGTGCGCGGGGGCGCCGGCACCGCGCTGGTCGGCAGCCACACCGAGGTCGCCGACCGCATCGAGGAGTACCACCGCCTGGGCATCGACGAGTTCGTCCTCTCCGGCTACCCCCACCTGGAGGAGGCGTACTGGTTCGGCGAGGGCGTGCTGCCGCTGCTGGCCCGACGCGGCCTGTGGCGCCACCCCGACGCCGCCGCCGGCGCGGACCCGGCCCGCGCCGAGACCCCCTTCGCCCCCGCCTCCTGAGAGGGAAACCCCGCCATGGCCACCGTCCTGTCCATCTCCGGCAGCCCCTCACCCACCTCCCGCACCGTCCGCCTGCTGCGCCACCTGGACACCAAGCTCGCCCTCCAGGGACATGACGTCATCGCGCTGGACGCCCGCGCCCTGCCGCCCCAGGCCCTCACCGGAGCCGATCCCACCCACCCCGCGATCCAGCGGGTCAACGACCTGCTGCGGGACGCCGACGGCGTCGTCATCGGCACCCCCGTCTACAAGGCCGCCTACTCGGGGCTGCTCAAATCCCTGCTGGACCTGCTCCCGCAGTACGCGCTCACCGGCAAGACCGTGCTGCCGCTGGCCACCGGCGGCACCACCGCCCACGTCCTGGCCATCGACTACGCGCTGCGCCCGGTGCTCTCCTCGATGGGGGCCGCGCACATCACGCAGGGCTGGTTCGTGCTCGACCGGCACATCACCCCCGAGGCGGACGGCACGGTCACCATCGAGCCGGCCACCGCGGAGCCGCTGCACCAGGTGCTGGACCAGTTCTCCCTGGCGCTCACCCGGGCCGCACCGCTGACCCGCGCCTGAGCCACGATCGGCTCGCCCGTCCCCGGGCGCCGGGGACGGGCGCAACGTCACGACCGGCGCGCCTTCACCCGCTGCCCGGCCCCACCCGGCGGTGCCACCGTCTCCCCGAACGCGATCCGCGGATCCAGGCCGGCCGGCACCCGGCGCACACCCGCACCCTGCCCGAACATCCTGTGCACCGCGCGCGGTTCCACCGAGGCCGGGGGCGCTCCTGTCAGGCCGCGCCGCCCTGCCGCCAGGCGTCCGCGAGCAGTTCGTACGAGCGCACCCGGTCGGCGTGGTCATGGGTGATCGTGGTGATCAGCAGTTCGTCGGCGTCGGTCACCGCACGCAGCCGCCGCAGCCCCTCCACCACCGTCCGCGCCGAGCCCACCAGTTGGGTGTCCACCCGGTCCGCCACCAGCGCCCGGTCCGCTTCCGTCCACCGGTGCCCCGCCGCTTCGCGCGGTGACGGGAAGGGGATCGCCCCCCGCCCCGTACGGATGCTGCGCACCCACAGCCCGTAGCCCGACGCCAGGCGCCGCGCCGTACCGTCGTCGGGGCCCACCACCACATCGGCCGAGACCACGACATGGGGCCGCGTCAGCTCCGCCGAGGGCCGGAACGCGTCCCGGTAGGCCTGGACCGTCTCCAGGATCGTGCCGGGGGACACGTGGTAGTTGGCCGCGAACGGCAGCCCCCGCTCACCCGCCACCCGCGCGCTCTCCCCGCCGCTCGACCCCAGCACCCACAGCTGGAGATCGGCACCCTCGCCCGGCACCGCGTGCGCCTCGACGCCCCCGGCGGACCGGTAGTCGCCCGCCAGCAGCGCCCGGATCTCGTCCACCTGCTCCGGGTACGCGGGCGAGACGGCCCCCGGCAGCTGCAACAGCGCCTGCTGGACGGCGAAGTACGGTGACTCCAGCAGCCCGCGCGGGGAGAACGGGGCCGGGATCAGCACGCCGTCCACCCAGCGCGCCTCCCGGGCAGCCGACGGCGCTTCCCCGGCCCGTTCCGGCACCGCTGCCCCCGCCGTACCGGCGCGGGGGCTCCCTCGGTGCCCCGAGCGGCCGAGCCCCAGATCGATCCGGCCCGGGTACAGCGCGTCCAGGGTGCCGAACTGCTCCACCACCGACAGCGCCGTGTGATGGCCCAGCTGCACCGCCGCCGAACCCACCCGGATGCGGCCGGTGGCGCCCGCCACCAGGCCGATCACCAGTGCGGGCGCCGAACTCGCCACCCCGCGCGCCAGATGGTGTTCGGCGAGCCAGTACCGGTGGTACCCGGCCGCCTCCGCCCGCCGTGCCAGCTCGACGGTCCGCTCCAGCGCCTGCCGGGGAGTGGAGCCCGAGGAGACCGGCACCAGGTCGAGCACGGACAGCGGTACGGGGGAGGAGAGCGGGGCGGAGGGCATCGGCACACCTTTCGGTCGCTGGGCGACGGCGGGAGGGGGACGGGACGGGGGCGGCAGTCCGGCGTCCGCCGGGTACGCGGTGCGGAACGGACCGCGCCGGCACGCGAGGGGCGCCACCTGCCCGGCGAACGGACCGAACCCGCCGGTGCACCGTCCGGGGCGCGGCGGCCCCCTGCGCCCGGGCGCGGGGGCGCCGAGGTCCGTGGTCCGCCCGGGGCTCGTCCAGGGGGCGCGCCGGGCATGCGATGTCCTGGGACGCGGTGCGCGGACGGATCGGGCGACAGCCGGACGGGGGAAGAGGCCGGTGCCGGGGCGTCAGCGACAGATCGCGGTGGCGACACGCATCAGGTCCACGGCACGCCGCCGGGTGAACCGAACAGGGATCCGCATGGGGGTGAACGTAGCCAGCGGCCGATAAGGGGTCAAGACACCCCGGTGCCGCCCCGGGACGCGCTTCACACGCCCGTCATCCGGCGCAATGTACGCCGCCGGGCCTCCCGGTTCGGCGCGGTGTCCCGGCGGGCGGGGGAGAGCCCGGGCCGGCGTGGGGAGGGTCCGCACACGCACCGCGCCCCGCGAACCGTCGGGCGGCACGCGGGGCGCGGGGTTACGAAGACTTCATGAACTCACGGGCGGCTGGTGCACGGGCTCCGGAGCCTGCTGCGGATGCTGGAGCTGTTGGACCGGCTGGGCCTGCTGCGACTGCTGCTGCGGCTGGTGGGGCTGAGGCTCCTCCGTCTTCAGCGCGGCGGCCTCGCTCTTGAGGATCCGCAGCGACTTGCCGAGCGCCCGTGCCGTGTCCGGCAGCCGCTTCGACCCGAAGACGACCAGTACCACCAGAGCGACGACCAGCAGATGCGTGGGTCCGATCTGGCCCATGGGGTCACCTCGTCTTTCTCACCCTGAGGGGTGTAGCGATACCCCCGGTGATCGCACCCTAGTGGAGTCCGGTAAAGACAGGGCAATGCGGGGGTAATGGACACACCCGGGCCGAGAAAGTGGATCATCCCCGTCACAAACCGATCGCACTTCTGTACGGGCCATGGCCAAAGGGTGGATACTGCGTGGCCATGACCACCAGTGCAGAATCCGTCACCCCCGACCGGCTGACGGCCCTCCTCGACGATGAGTCCATTGACATCGTGCACCGCGCGCTGTGGCAGCTGCTGTGGGAGAGCGAGGTGCGGGTGATGGATCTGCTGTCGCTCGAAGTGCCCGACATCGACCTCGGCGCGCGCAGCATCAGACCCGAGGCCGCCTCCCGCGCGGCCGCCCTCCCGGACGGCGGTGTTCCGCTGTCCGACCGCGCGCTCGCCCTCCTCACGGCCCTGATCGGGGGGCGCGCCGCCGGCCCGCTGTTCGCCGCCGGGCCGCGCGCGCTCACCTGGGACGAGGCCAGCCGCACCGCCGTCGCACAGGGCTACGCCATCCACGCTTTCCGGATCGGCGGCAAACGCCACCGGCAGGCCGTCTGACCCCCGGCCCGGTCAGGGACCGGGGCGCCCGGTCGTCCTGCGCCGCCGGATCCCGGACGGCGGCGGGGCCGCGGCACGGCATCGCGTTCGTCGGCGCCCACACCGCCCCGCCGCACGGACCGGGCGCCCGGACACCCGTGGCGTTCCCAGGGCGTCACGGCGGCGACGGGGACGACCGTCCGGGACGGCGGAGAACTCCCGCCGTGCCCGCGTCGTGGCGTCTCGGCCGGGGCGCTGCGCCGGCTACCCGGACGCCCGTGCGGGGGTCCGGCGCGGATCGGCGTAACCGCGCGAGGGCCGGGGCCCCGCGCCGTCACCGCCACCGGCCGGACGGCGCCACCCATCACCCTCGCCCGGTGACCGCGCCCGCCACCTTCCCCAACCCGCCGCCCTGGGGCACCATGTGAGAGTTCGTCCGGTGGGGGCTGCACCGGGCCACGCGGCGGCACCGCCGCCTGCCCGGCCGACCCGACACACCGGGAGCCGCACCCATGAACCCCCTGAGCGCACGTACCGCACCCCGGTACGCCCTGATCCTCGCCGTCGCCCTCGCCCTGCTGGGCCTCACCCTGGCCCAGACCGGCACCGCCCGGGCCGCCACGGGCCAGGGCGCCGCCCCCACGGCCGCCGCCACCCGGATCATGCCGCTGGGCGACTCCATCACCGGTTCCCCCGGCTGCTGGCGCGCCCTGCTGTGGCGTGACCTGGTGGACGGCGGTCACGGTGACATCGACTTCGTCGGCACGCAGGCCCCGCAGGGCTGCGGCTTCCCGCACGACGGCGAACACGAGGGGCACGGCGGCTATCTCGCCACCGGCATCGCCGACCAGAACCTGCTGCCCGGCTGGCTCGCCGCCACCACCCCCGACATCGTCCTGATGCACCTGGGGACCAACGACGTGTGGAGCGCCCGCCCGACCCCCGTCATCCTCGACGCCTACACCAGGCTGGTCCGTCAGATGCGCGAGTCCAACCCCGGCATGCGCGTCCTGGTCGCCCAGATCCTGCCGATGGCCCCGGCCAACTGCGCGGACTGCGGCTCCCGGGTCACCGAGCTGAACGACGCCATCCCCGGCTGGGCCGCCGGGCTGTCCACCGCAGCCTCCCCCATCACCGTGGTCGACCAGTGGACCGGCTTCTCCACCGCCACCGACACCACCGACGGTGTTCACCCCAACGACTCCGGCACCCGCAAGATCACCGACCGCTGGTACCCGGCCGTGGTGGCCGCCCTCACCGGGGCCGTCTGACGCGTCATTCCCACGGACGAGTGGACACAACGCGCAAAACCACTCATAAGTGGCGCTCGATGGATAGGTTCGCTGGCGCACCCCCGGAACCCCCTCCGACGCGTCGCACCCGTCCACCACCGGAGAGCCGATGGTCCACTCGTCCACCCGCCCCGCCGGCCGCCCCGGCACGGCGGACATCCCCGAACAGAGCACCCCCGAGCAGCCCCAGCTACCGCTGCGGCAGTCCACCGAGATCCAGGGCGATGTGATCGCCGGCTTCAAGAAGGACCATGTCCAGCTGATCTTCGCCAAGTTCAAGGACCGGCGACGCGCCAGGACCTGGCTGCGCAGACTCAGCGGGCGCATCGCCACCACCAAGGACGTCGCCGCGTTCAACACCTCCTTCAGCCGGGCCCGGCGGTACGCGGCCGGAGAGGACCCGGTGGACCTCGCCGCAGTGTGGCGCGGCGTGGCCTTCACCTACCAGGGGCTCACCGAACTGCTCGACGGCGCCCCGCTGACCGACATCCCGAAGGGCAGCGCCCAGGAGGCGTTCGCCCAGGGTCCGGCCCGGCGCAAGGAGATCATCGGCGACATCGAGGACAGCGACCCGGCGCAGTGGCTGTTCGGTGGCGAGGAGCAGCACGCCATCCACCTCGTGCTCACCCTCGCCGCCGACCGGCACGCCGACCTCGAGGCCGCCCTGGAGGAGGAGCGGGCCTGGATGGCGGCCCAGCACGTGGCCGTCGTCTTCGAGCAGGAGGGCAACACCCTCAAGGAAGGGCTGCGCGGCCACGAGCACTTCGGCTTCAAGGACGGCATCAGCCAGCCCGGCGTACGGGACTTCGACGAGGAGGACCCCGGACGCCCCGACTACCACCGCGCCAAGCCCGGCACCCGCCTGATCACCCCCGGCGAGTTCATCGTCGGGATGAGCCCGGATCACCGCTACCCGGCGGCGCTGCCCCGCTGGATGCGCAACGGATCCTTCCAGGTGGTGCGCCGCCTCGCCCAGGACGTGCCCGGCTGGTGGGGGCAGATCGAGCAGAACCTGAAAGTCCTCCAGGAAGCGGGCGCGGCCCCGAAGGAGGCCACCAGGGAGTGGGTCGCCGCCCGCATGGTGGGCCGCTGGCCCTCGGGGGCGCCCGTCGCCAAGTGCCCCGACGCGGATGTCGCCGCCCCGCCGTGCGCGGACAGCGACAACGACATCAGCTTCGCGGACGACCTGGACGGGCGCACCACCCCGCTCTTCTCCCACCTGCGCAAGACCAACCCGCGCGACGGACTGCTGCCGCGCCGCGACTCGCCGACCGTCGTGGAGGAGGACGGCATGCTGGACGGGCGCCGGCTGATGCGCCGCAGCATCCCCTACGGTCGTCCCTACGACCCGCAGGGCACCCCCGGCCAGCGCGCGGACGCCCCGCGCGGCCTGGTCTTCATCTGTTACCAGTCGGACATCGCGGCTCAGTTCGAGTTCGTCCAGTCGACCTGGGTGAACGCCGACAACTTCCCCGAGCGCCGTGACCCGGTGGGCCGCGACCCGCTCATCGGCCGGGGCACCGACGTCTCCTTCCCGGCGAGTTCGGACACCACGACGACCTGCCCGTTGCGCTTCGAGCGGTTCGTGCGTACCGAGGGCGCCGTGTACGCCTTCACCCCCTCGCTCACCGCGCTGCGCGAACTGGCGGAGGGCCGGGTCCCGGTCGGCGGCGACCCGCCCAGCGACCAGGTGGTGCCCGGGGGCACCGCACTGCGCCGCCTGGAGGTGATCAGCGCCTACAAGGCCCGCTTCCGGCTGGAGGGCAACAACTACGTCATCCGCGACGAGAACGAGAACCGGCTGTGGGCCTCGGACAACACCAACCCGGCGGTGGCCGGCGGCACCTTCACCGAGGACGGTGACCTGGTGCTCAACGGTCCCCGGGGCGATGTCGTGTGGAGCCTGGGCACCGGCGGCCATCCCGGCGCCACGCTGGTCGTCGGTGTGGACGGCGACGTCTCCATCAGGACGGCGCAGGGCGAGACCGTCTGGCACAGCGACACCGCGCACTGAGCCGGAGCCCGCAAGCCCGGGAGACCCCGGGCCCGTGCCGTGAGCGCACCCACGGCACGGGCCCGGCCCGTACCCGGCCGGCTCAGCCGCGCCGTACCCGGATGCCGTCCGGCGCCCGGACCTCGCTCGTGCCGTCGGCGGCCACCGAGATCTCCAGCGGTTCGCCCGCGATCCGCAGCCCGGCCGCCCGCAGCGGCCGGAACCGCTCACCGACCCGCGGCGCCACCGTCAGCGTGCCGCCCGGTACGTCCGCCGTCAGGCCGAGCACCGAGGACAGCACCTGGACGGAGGAGGCCGCCGCCCACGCCTGCGGCCGGCAGGACGCGGGGTAGGGGAGCGGACGCGCGCTCACCTCGCTGCCCCAGCCCGCGAACAGCTCCGGCAGCCGACTGTCGAAGGCGTCCGCCGCCCGCACCAGGCCGGCCGCCAGCGCCCCGGCCTGCTCGGGGAAGCCCGCCCGGGTCAGCCCGTGCACGGCGATCGCCGTGTCGTGCGGCCACACCGAACCCACGTGGTAGCCCAGCGGGTTGAAGCCGCCCATCCGCGAGCTGTAGGTCCGCAGCCCGAACCCGGAGTCCAGATCGGCGCCGCCCAGCCGGGCCGCCAGCAGCGCGCTCTCCTCCCGGTCCAGCAGGCCGGTGCCCAGCAGATGCCCGAACTGCGAGGTCACCGAGTCCACCGGGCGCTTCTCCCCGTCCAGGGCGATCGCCGGGTAGGCGCCCCGCGCGTCCTGCACCCAGAACCGCTCCCGGAAGCGTGTCTTCAGCCGCTCCGCCCACTCCTCCCAGCGGTCCGCTCCCGGCCGGCCGAAGGCGCGCAGCAGTGCCGCGCCGCCGATGGCCGCCTCGTACGCGTACGCCTGCACCTCGCTGAGCGCGATCGGCGCCTTCGCCTGCCGCCCGTCGCGGAAGCGGATGGAGTCCCCGGAGTCCTTCCAGCCCTGGTTGGCCAGGCCCTGCCCGGTCTCGTCGATGTACTCCAGGAAGCCGTCGCCGTCCGCGTCTCCGTGGTCGCTCATCCAGGCCAGCGCCGACTCGGCGTGCGGCAGCAGCGCCGCCACCTCCTCCTCGGCCAGGCCCCAGCGCCAGGCGTCGTGCAGCACCGTCACCCACAGCGGGGTGGCGTCCACCGTGCCGTAGTAGAGCGGCGGCAGCACCACGCCCTCGTGGGGGATGGTGAGCGCCTCGCGCCGCACCTCGTGCAGGATCTTGCCCGGCTGCTCCTGCGAGGAGGCGACGGTGGCGGTGCCCTGCCGGCGGGCCAGCGTCCGCAGCGTACCGGCGGCCAGCTCGGTGCCCAGCGGCAGCAGCATCCGCGCCGACAGCAGCGAGTCCCGCCCGAAGAGGGTGGCGAACCAGGGCGCGCCCGCGGCCAGGAACACATCCTGCGGTGCCTGCGGATCGCTCAGCAGCAGCCGCTGGAGATCCGCGTGCGACTGCGTCACCCACGCGTCCAGTGCCCGGTCCGCGCTGCGCACCTCGGGGGCCGCCCACGGCGCGGTGCCCGGGGCCGGTGCCGTGAACGGCTGCGGGGTGGTGTCCGAGGCCCGGCACACCAGCTCGGCGTCCCAGCGTTCGCCGGGGGCCAGCGCCACCTCGTAGCGCAGCACGCCCTCCGCGGAGATCGCGTCCGGCGCGGGCGAGGCGGTGAGGGTCACGGTCAGCGTGTCCTCCTCCCACACCAGGGACCGGCCCTCGACGCGGGGCGGTACGGGGGTGGTCACGTCGCCGGACTTGACCCGGTCCATCGGGGCCAGGTCGGTGCCCGTGGTGATCAGCACCCGCACCAGGGCGGGCCGGGAGCCGTGGTTGGCGATCTCGAAGGCCTCGGTGAGCTCACCGGGGGCCAGGGAGCGCAGCCGTTCCAGGGTGACCGCCGGGTCGGCCGTGGACTGGGCCACGCCGCGCAGCACCGACCGGAACCGCGCGGCGTCCGCGCCCTCGGGGCCACCGCCGACCGGGGCCAGCGGCACCCCCTGGACGGCGACCTCCAGGCGGGCCAGCGCGCGGCGGTCGCTGTGGTAGAAGCCGTCCACCCCGCGCCGCAGTTGTCCGTCGGGGCGGGAGACGGCGAAGCTCGGCGCGTACAGCGTGACGCAGGCGTCGTGCAGGAAGGGCTGCATGCCCGCCGCCGCCGCTGGATCGGCCTGCGGCTCGTTCGTTATCGCCGAGGACTTGACACTCATCAGCGCGGATACCAATCTTCTGAGTCATTGGAGCGTTCCAAGAAATGTAGATGCAGTTCACCGCTGCGGCAATCCATCTGGATCGCTCCAATCCCACAGGCTCGGTGATCAGGAGGCAGCGATGGCGCGTACGCCCAGCCGGACGGCAGGCAAGGCGGGAGGTGTGACGCTCGCCATGGTCGCCCGCCGGGCCGGGGTTTCCCCGCAGACCGTTTCCAACGCGATCAACGCCCCCGAACTGCTGCGGCCCGAGACACTGGAGCGGGTACGGCAGGCCATCGACGTCATGGGCTACCGCCCGCACCGCGCGGCCCAGACACTGCGCACCCGCTCCAGCCGGCTGATCGGTTACGGCGTGCAGTCGGTGGAGGTGGACCGTTCCACCCCGGTCATGGACCGCTTCCTGCACGCGCTGACCCAGACCGCCGAGGCGGCAGGCCACCGGATCCTGCTGTTCGCGGTACCGGCCGGCTCCCGGCTGCTGACCCCGTACCAGGAGCTGGTGGACGACTACAGCGTCGACGGCTTCGTGCTCAGTGACACCACCCGGGGCGACCGCCGTCAGGCCTGGCTGGAGAAGCACGACATCCCCTTCGCCGCGTTCGGGCGGATGTGGTCGGACCGGCAGATCGGCGACTGGGTGGACGTCGACGGCACCACCGGCGTCGAGCGGGCCGTGGACCACCTGGCGGAGCTGGGCCACCGCAAGATCGCCTTCCTGGGCTGGCCGCGCGGCTCGGGCGCCGGCGATGACCGCGCCGCGGGCTGGAAGACCGCGATGAGCCGGCACCGGCTGCCGGTGCGCGGGCTGCGCGCCGAGAGCATCGACGAGGTGGACGCCGCCAGGACCGTCGCCCTGCGGCTGCTGGACACGGGTGTGAGCGCCATCGTCGCCGTCTCCGACACCCTGGCCCTGGGCTGCTACCGGGCGCTGCGCGACCGCGGCCTGACCCCCGGCGACGAGGTCTCGGTGACCGGCTTCGACGACTCCCCGGCCGCCGCCCACGTGGCCCCCGGGCTGACCTCCCTGACCCAGCCGATGGACGTGGTCGGCGCCGAGTGCGTCCGTCTGCTGCTGGCCCGGATCGCCGACCCCGACCGGGAGCCCGAGCACATCCTGCTCGAACCCGAGCTGGTGATCCGCGAGTCCACCGCCCCACCCCGGTCACCCATGTGACATATCCGATACTTTCCTCCGCATTCTGACCAAATCCGACTCATCTGACGTTTCATGCGATCGAGCCGCACCCTCAATGGAGAGACCCATGGCCACACGACGCACCACCTGGCTCGCCCTCACCTCGGGCATAGCCCTGCTCGCCACCGCGGGCTGCTCCTCCAGCTTCGGCGGGGACGGCGAGACCGAGCAGAAGACCGGTGGCAAGCAGGAGCTGACCGTCCTCATCGGCACCTCGGGCGACGCCGAGACGGCCGCCGTCAAGGCCGCCGCCACCGCCTACGAGGCGGCCTCCGGGAACACGGTGGACGTCCAGGTCGCCCAGGACCTCAACCAGCAGCTCGGTCAGGCCTTCGCCGGGAACAACCCGCCCGACGTCTTCTACGTCGAGACGCACCAGTTCGCCAACTACGCCTCCGGCGGCTCGCTGTACGCCTACGGCGACCGGATCAGTGACGTCGAGGACTTCTCCGCCTCCCTGCGCCAGTCCTTCACCTACGAGGACCAGCTGGTGTGCGTCCCCAAGGACACCTCCTCGCTCGGCCTGATCGTCAACGACGAGCTGTGGGCCGCCGCCGGCCTCACCGAGGACGACTACCCGCAGAACTGGGAAGACCTGGAGCGCGTCGCCGGCGAGCTGACCACCGGATCCGTCACCGGCCTGGTCACCAGCAACGAGTACCAGCGGCTCGGCGCCTTCATGAAGCAGGCCGGCGGCTGGATCACCGACCCCGCCCAGGGCGGGATGACCGCCGACAGCCCCGAGAACCTCCAGGCCCTCACCTTCGTCCAGGACATGCTCAAGGACGGCACCTGGAAGTTCCACCAGGACGTCGACGCGGGCTGGGCCGGCGAGGCATTCGGCAAGGGCGACGCCGCCATGACCATCGAGGGCAGCTGGCTGGCCGGCGCGATGGAGAACGACTTCCCCGACATCGAGTACACGGTCCTGCCGCTGCCCGAGGGCCCGGCCGGCGCGGGCACCCTCGCCTTCACCAACTGCTGGGGCGTCGCCGAGAAGAGCGCCCACCGGGACGCCGCCGTCGAGCTGGTCGAGTTCCTCACCCAGCCCGAGCAGCAGATCGCCATGGGTGACGCCTTCGGCGCCGTACCCTCCCGCGAGTCCGCCGCCGCCGACTACCTGGACGCCCACCCCGGCATCGACGCCTGGGGCGCCACCGGGGACCACGTCCAGGGCCCCGTGACCGTGGGCGGCTTCGACCGCGTCCTGTCCCAGTTCAACACCGACCTGGAATCCCTGCGGACCGCCGACCCGGCCAAGATCCTCGCGGATCTGCAGAGCTACGGTGAGGCGGCCCTGGGAGCGGGCAACTGATGCACAAGCCCGCACTGCGCGGTCGGCAGGGGCCGTGGGGCTGGCTGTTCGTCAGCCCCGCGGTCCTCGTCCTCGGCCTGTTCCTCGCGCTGCCCATCGTGATGGCGCTGTGGGTCAGCCTGCTGGACTGGAACGGCCAGTCCAACCCCTTCACCGGGGGGCAGGCCACCTTCGTCGGCCTGGACAACTACCGCGATCTGCTCACCCAGGACGGCCTGGACCGCACGCTGTTCGCCACATCGCTGCGCAACAACGCCTACTACGTCCTGCTGTTCGTCCCGCTGTCGACGGGCCTGGGCCTCACCCTGGCCATGATCGTCAACCAGCGGATGCTGCGCGGCCGTTCCCTGCTGCGCACCACCTTCTACTTCCCCTCGGTGACCAGCACCATCGCGGTCTCCACGATCTTCCTCTTCCTCTTCCAGGGCAGCGGCGCCGTCAACAGCCTGCTCTCCTGGATCGGGATCAAGGGCCCCAACTGGTTCGCCGACCCGCGCGGCGTGGTGTGGGTGACCCTGGGCAACCTCGGCCTGGTCGACCCCGAGCACCCCTCCGGGCTGCTCGCCGACCACAGCTTCATGGGCCTGTCCTGGTTCGAGTGGCTTTCGGGACCCTCGGTGGCGATGTCCACGATGATCCTGCTCGCCACCTGGACCACCTCGGGCACCTTCATGCTGATCTTCCTGGCCGCGCTGCAGGACATCCCCCGCGAACTGGAGGAAGCGGCCGCCCTGGACGGCGTCAACCGCCGCCAACTGCTGCGCCACGTCACCCTGCCCGCGCTGCGCCCGGTGCTGTTCCTGGTGCTCACCCTCGCCCTGATCGGCAGCTGGCAGGTCTTCGACATGGTGTACGTGATGGGGCAGGGCGCCCCGGGCAACACCACCCTCACCCCGGCGTTCATGTCCTACCAGTCGGCGTTCAAGAACGCCGACTACGGCCAGGGCGCGGCCATCGCCTTCATCCTCTTCGCGATCATCCTCGTGCTCACCGGCGCCCAGCGCTGGCTGCTGCGCGAACGCGGCCCACGCCAAGGGAGGCAGCGATGACCACGACCACCACGGCGGGACCGCCCGCCCCGGCCCCGCGGCGTCCCCGCCGCGCCCGCCGGGTCCGCACCACCGAGCAGCCGGTGCTCGGCCGCTCGCCCGTCATCTGGCGGGTGCTGGGCTACGCCCTCGTCATCGGCCTGGCCTCGCTGTACGTCATGCCGTTCGTCATCCAGCTGGCCACGAGCTTCAAGACCAACCCGGACGCCGCGGCCAACCCGCTGTCGCTGTGGCCCGCCACCCCGACCACCGCCGCCTACCAGCGGCTGTTCGGGCTGAGCGAGTCCCACGAGACCGTGCCCTTCCTGCGCTGGCTGGGCAACTCCGCCTTCGTCACCGTCCTGGTGACCGCGGGACGGGTGCTGTTCGACTCGATGGCCGGCTACGCCCTGGCCCGGCTGAAGTTCCCCGGCCGCCGGCTGCTGTTCCTCTTCCTGCTCGCCGTGATGGCGGTGCCCGGCATCGTGCTGCTGATCCCCAAGTTCCTGGTCCTGTCGACCTTCGGGATGTTCGACACCTACGCGGGCATGGTGATCCCGCTGCTGGTGGACGCGGCCGGGATCTTCATCATGAAGCAGTTCTTCGAGTCGGTGCCCAGGGAGGTCGAGGAGGCCGCGCGGATCGACGGTGCGGGGGTGTTCCGCATCTACTGGTCGGTGGTGCTGCCCATGGCCAGGCCCGCGCTGATCACCCTCACCATCCTGTCCTTCCAGGGATCGTGGAACGAGTTCACCCACTTCCTGGTCTCCACCCAGTCGGCCGAGTACGAGACGCTCACCACGGGCCTGGCCCGGCTGGTCTCCGGCGGCCTGGGCAGCGGCGGGCAGTTCCCGCTGAAGCTGGCGGCGGCGGCGCTGTCCACCATTCCGGTGGCCATCCTGTTCTTCTGCTTCCAGCGCTACTTCATCCGGGGCGCCAACGCCGGTTCGGTCAAGGAGTGAGCGCTCCCCGGGGGGCCGCTGGGCGGGATCCGTCAGGCGGCCCCCGGGGCCGGACCACCTCCCCGGGGGCCTTGTCCGGACGCAGCCCGCGCCAGGACGGCTGCCGCAGCCGGCCGTCGCGGGTCCAGGCCCGGTAGGCGGCCTCACCCACCAGTGCCGGGTCCACCCAGTGGGCCCGGCGCCCGTGCTCGCGCGGCACCGGGTCGGCGAACGGCGGATCAGCCCGGGCCAGCGGCTCCAGCAGCGCGAGCAGTTCGGCCAGCATCCCCCGGGTGAACCCCGAACCCACCCGGCCCAGATAGCGCAGCCCGCCCCCCTCGTCGTACGCGCCCACCAGCAGCGAACCGATCGACCCGCCGCGCTGCCCCGCCCCCGGCTGCCAGCCGCCGATCACCACCTCCTGGGTCCGCACCAGCGGCTTCTTCACCCACAGCGGCGACCGCCGCCCGGGCCGGTAGCGGGAGTCGAGCCGCTTGGCGACCAGCCCTTCCAGGCCGTTCGCCCGCGCCACCTCCAGCAGCTCGTCGGGCCGCGCCCCGGGCCCGGCGTAGAACGGCGGCACCGCCAGCCGTGACTCCGGCGGCGGAGCCAGCGAGGCGAGGACGGCCCGCCGCCGCTCGTACGGCTCCTCCAGCAGCCCGCGCCCCTCGTGCCACAGCACGTCGAAGGCGAAGAACATCACCGGCGTGTACGGCGGCTGCGCACGCCGCTGCAGCAGCCCGAAGTCGGGCCGGCCCGCCGCGTCCAGCGCCACGATCTCCCCGTCCAGCACGACCGGCCCGGCCTCGATCTCCGCCAGCTCCGGGTAGCGCCCGGTGAAGTCGTTGCCCGCCCGGCTGGTGGCGCGCACCGACCCGTCGACGCCGATCCGCAGACAGCACCGGTAGCCGTCCCACTTGTACTCGTACCCCCAGGCCCCGGTGGGCGGCTCACCCTCCACCGCCAGCATCGGCGGCACCCACAGCGGTACGTCCTCCTCGGGCATGCCCCCAGTACACCGGTGGCGCGGGCGGGCACAAAACAGGTTGCCCACGCGGCGGCCCGCTGCCACCCTTCCGGCCATGACCGAGGACCCCACCGGCACCGCCCACGACATTTCGGCCCTGTTCGCCCGGGGCCGGCTGATCGCCATCCCGCGCCGCGCCGCCCGCCGCGAGCAACTGCTCCGCCATCTCGCGGACACCCTCTTCGAGCGGGAGCGCGCTTACCACGAGCGGGAGATCAACGAGGCCCTGCACACCGTCCACCACGATGCTCCGGCCCTGCGCCGCTACCTGGTGGAAGCCGGCCTGCTCACCCGTACCCGCGACGGCGCGACCTACCGCCGCGCCCGCTGACGCCCGCGGCGCGGGCGGGCGGTGCCGCCCGCCCCCGCCGCGTGCCGCTCAGGCCCCGACCTCGGAGCGGTCCCCGCCCCACAGCGTGTGGAAGGCACCCTCCCGGTCGGTGCGCCGGTAGGTGTGGGCCCCGAAATAGTCCCGCTGGCCCTGCACCAGCGCCGCCGGGAGCCGCTGCGCGCGCAGCGCGTCGTAGTACGCCAGCGCCGCCGAGAAGCCCGGCGCCGGCACGCCCAGCTGGGCCGCCGTGGCGACCACGTGCCGCCAGGCGTTCTGGGCCCGCTCCAGCGCGTCCCGGAAGGTGCCGTCCGCCAGCAGCGTCACCGGCGGCTCGCCGCCCGCGTACGCCGCGCGGATCTCGTCCAGGAACCGCGCCCGGATGATGCAGCCGCCGCGCCAGATCGCCGCCACCGCGCCGGGGTCGATGTCCCAGCCGTACTCCTGGCTGCCCGCCTGGATCTGGTGCCAGCCCTGCGCGTACGCCACGATCTTCGACGCGTACAGCGCCGCCTCCACATGGTCGGCGAACTGCGCCGCGTCGTCGGGGTGCAGCTCGGGCCGCTTGGGGCCGGGCAGCAGCTGCGCGGCCTCGCGCAGCGCGCCGTGCCCGGACAGCGAGCGGGCGAACACCGCCTCCGCGATGCCGGACACCGGCACCCCCAGATCCAGGGCGATCTGCACGGTCCAGCGGCCCGTGCCCTTCTGCTCCGCCTGGTCGGCCACCACGTCCACGAACGGCCGGCCGGTGGCCGCGTCGGTGTGCGCCAGCACCTCGGCGGTGATCTCGATCAGGTACGAGTCCAGCCGGCCCTCGTTCCAGGTGCGGAACACCTCGGCGATCTGCCCCGGCTCGTACCCCGCGACCCGGCGCAGCAGGTCGTACGCCTCGGCGATCAGCTGCATGTCGGCGTACTCGATGCCGTTGTGCACCATCTTGACGAAGTGTCCTGCGCCGTCCGGGCCGATGTGCGTGCAGCACGGCTCGCCGTCCACCTGCGCGGCGATCGACTCCAGCAGCGGGCCGAGCGACGCGTAGGAGGCGGCGGAGCCGCCCGGCATGATGGACGGGCCGTGCAGCGCGCCCTCCTCGCCGCCGGAGATCCCGCAGCCCACGAAGTGCAGCCCGCGCTCGCGCAGCGCCGCCTCGCGCCGCCGGGTGTCCGCGAAGTGCGCGTTGCCGCCGTCCACGATCACATCGCCCGGCTCCAGCAGCGGTGCGAACTCGTCGATCACCGCGTCCGTGGCCTCACCCGCCTTCACCATGATCACCAGCTTGCGCGGCCGCCGCAGCGCCGCGACGAAGTCGGCCGCCGACTCGGCCGGCACGAACTCACCCTCGTGGCCGAACTCCTCCACCAGTTGCCGGGTCCTGGCGGCGGTCCGGTTGTGGACGGCCACCACATGGCCGTGCCGGGCGAGGTTGCGCGCCAGATTGCGCCCCATCACCGCAAGTCCCGTCACACCGATCTGAGCCTGCCCCGTCATCGCGTCATCTCCCGCCGGTAGGGGGTCGTGGTCCTGACCCATGCAACCAGGCCGCCGCACCTTCGCACGCGTGTGTCCACGATCCGACGCCCCCGTGCCGCGAGTGCGGTCCGCTGCCGCACACTGGGGCCATGGACCTGCAGATCACCGCCACCGACCCCTCGCACCCGGCCACGCTGCTCGACCTGCCGTGGGACGTCCCGCTGGAGCGGTGGCCCGACAAGCACCTGGTGGCGCTGCCGCGCGGCATCTCCCGGCACGTGGTGCGCTTCGCCCGGGCGGGCGACGAGGTGGTCGCGGTCAAGGAGGTGGGGGAGTGGGCTGCGGTGCGCGAGTACGCGCTGCTGCGTGACCTGGACCGGCTCGCCGTGCCGGCCGTCGACCCGCTCGCCGTGGTCACCGGCCGTACCGGTGCCCAGGGGGAACCGCTGGAGCCGGTGCTCATCACCCGGCAGCTGAAGGGGTCCCTGCCCTACCGCTCCATGTTCGAGACGACCATGCGCCCCGACACCATCAAGCGGCTGCTGGACGCGCTGGCCGTCCTGCTGGTGCGGCTGCATCTGAGCGGCTTCGCCTGGGGCGACTGCTCGCTGTCCAACACCCTCTTCCGCCGCGACGCCGGCGCCTACGCCGCCTATCTGGTGGACGCCGAGACCGGGCAGATCCAGCCCCGGCTGACCGACGGCCAGCGCGGTTACGACATCGAGGTCGCGCAGGTGAACATCGCCGGGGAACTGATGGACCTGGAGGCGGGCGGCAGCCTGCACCCGGCGGTCGACCCGGTCGCGTTCGGCCTGGCCATCGTGGAACGGTACGGCGAGCTGTGGCACGAGCTGACCCGTACCTCGGTCTACCCGCGCGACAAGCGGCACTACATCGACCGGCGCATCCGCCGGCTGAACGACCTGGGGTTCGACGTCGCCGAGATGCAGATCCAGCGCTCGCCGGACGGGGACAAGGTGGCGTTCCTGCCCAAGGTCGTGGACGCCGGGCACCACCAGCGGCAGTTGCTGCGGCTGACCGGTCTGGACGCCGAGGAGAACCAGGCGCGCAGTCTGCTGAACGACCTGGAGACCTGGATGGCGGGTCAGGAGGACTACGCGCCGGGCGACCCGCTCGGTGCCCGGCCCGAGGTGCTGGCGCACCGCTGGGTCCGCGATGTCTTCCGGCCCGCCGTGCGCGCCGTTCCCCTGGAGCTGCGCGGCGGCATCGACACCGCGCAGCTCTACCACGAACTGCTGGAGCACCGGCTGCTGCTGTCCGAGCGGGCCCACAGTGACGTGGGGATGGACGCCACGGCCGCCGACTACGTCACCCAGGTGCTGCCCACCCGCCCCGACCCGTCCGCGGAGGTCACCGCCGGACCGGAGGAAGCGGCGCCGGCGCACTGACCTCGGGTTCCCGGCGGCCGGGCGGCGGGACGTGGGTCAGCTCCACGCCGAAGTACGTGCGGTAGGCGGCCAGCACGGCCGCCTCGTCGGGCAGTTCCTCCGTCCGCCGGCCGAGGTGGTCGGTGAGGGTCAGCCGGTCGCCGCTGAGGGTGACGCGGCCGTCCGCCGTGCGCAGGGAGCACATCGGCGCGCGGGTGAAGTCGGAGTCGGGGGAGGTGCGCTGCCACCAGCAGGCCATCTCGAAATCGGTCAGCGTCCGTGGCCTCGGCTCCAGCCGGTAGTGGGGTTCACCGTCCCGGTAGAGGTCCAGATCGCCGTCCTGGGCCTCCCGGAGCTGGAAGACGCCGCCCGGGTCGTGCTGTTCGGAGCGGTCCTCCAGACTCAGCGGGAAGTCGGCGAACCGGGCGGCGCCGACATCCACCAGCAGCGGCCGGTCCGTGTCCACGCGCAGGGCGAGATGGTCCAGTGGCGGCCCGAACCCCGCCTTTCCGTGGATCCGCGCGGCCAGCAGCGTCACCCGGTATCCGAGTGCGGTGAGCAGCGCGGCGAAGGCGCCGTTCAACTCGTAGCAGAAGCCGCCCCGGCGCCGGTCCACCACCTTGGCCACCAGCGCCTCGGGGTCCAGCCGGATGTCCTCGCCGAGGTGGATGCTCAGATTTTCGAAGGGCACGGTCCGCTGGTGCTCGCGGTGCAGGAGGTTCAGCCGCTCCTCGTCGGGCGGGCCGCCACCGGACAGACCGATGCGTTCGAGGTAGGCGGCGACGCGGGGCGCGTCCAGGAAGTCGGTGTTCATGATCACCGTTATGTCATCCGGTCCACCGGCCCGTCATCGGTCCGGGGCCCCATATCCCGGGGACGAGGCCCTACATCCGGTGGCCGGGTCACCGGGCCGGTGGGACCGGGACCCGCCCCCGCCGTCCGCGCGGTGGCGCAGGTCCGGGGCCCGCGGTGCCCGCGCGAGCCCCGGATCGTACGGTGCTCAGCCGGCGGGCACCGGCCGTACCGGATTGCCCTGCCAGCGCCCGTCGCCGGGCAGCCGCTCGGCCGCCATCAGCAGCGACCCGGCGCCCACCGAGGTACCCGCGCCGACCTCGCTGCCGGGCAGCGTGATGCTGTGCGGTCCCACCGTCGCGGACCCGCCCACCACCACCGGCTCCAGGCGCATGACGCGGTCGTGGAACAGGTGCGTCTGCAGCACGCAGCCCCGGTTCACGGCCGCCCCGGCGCCCAGCCGCACCAGGTCCGGCTCCGGCAGCCAGTGCGACTCGCACCACACCCCGCGTCCCACCCGCACCCCCAGGCTGCGCAGCCACCAGTTCAGCAGCGGCGTCCCGGTCGCGGGCTGCACCAGCCACGGCACGGCGAGCACCTCCACGAAGCAGTCGTACAGCTCGTTGCGCCACACGAACGGGCTCCACAGCGGGTGCCGGCCCGGCCGGAACCGCCCCATCAGCACCCACTTGGCGGCGGTCGTCACGGCTCCGGCCGCCAGCCCGGCCGCCCACAGCAGCGGCCCGCACACCACCGGCAGCAGCCACGTGGGGCCCGCGCTCCACACCAGCAGCAGCACCGCCAGCGTCGTCAGCCGCAACATCCCCGCCAGCAGGAGCGGTACGGCCCGGCACAGTTCGACGGCGGCCCGCGCCGCGTACAGCGCGGGCGGCGGCGCGTAGGTGCGCGCCACATCGTGCGTCTCGGCCACCCGGCGCAGCCGCATCGCCGGATTGCCCAGCCACGAGGAGCCGGCGGGTACCCGCTCCGGTGCGTCCGTCAGCACCCCGACCAGTGCCCCGTCCCCGACCCGCCGGCCGGGGCCCACCAGACCGGAGTTGCCGACGAAGGCCCGCTCACCCACCCGGCTGATCCCCAGCCGCAGCCAGCCGCCGCGCAGTTCGTACGGTGCCGCCAGCACCTGGTCGGCCAGGAACGCCCCGTCCCGCACCCGCAGCAGCCGTGGCAGCGCCAGCACGGTGGACGCCTCGACGCACCGCCCGATCCGTGCTCCCTGCATCCGCAGCCACAGCGGGGTGAACAGCGAGGCGTACAGCGGGAACAGCGTGCGCCGCGAGGTGTCCATCAGATCGTGCGCCAGCCAGGCGGCCCACGCCGGCAGGCTGTCCACCCGGTGCACCCCCGGACGCAGTGACCGGCCCGCCAGCCGCACGGCCAGGGTGAGGAACAGCGCGTGGCACACCATGCCCAGCACCACCAGCACCGGCAGCCGCAGCGTCAGTTCGGCGGTGCCACCGGTGGACGGCAGCGCGTGGGCCAGTACCAGCGAGGGCACCCAGGCCACCCACAGCAGCAGCGCCCGCAGCGCCGGGGTGAGCGCGTACCCCAGTGCCCAGCCGCGTGAGCGGGTGCCGCGGGCGGCGGGCCAGGTGTACTCGGCGGGCTGTCGTACGGCGGGGGAGCCGCCCCAGCACTCACCGGCCGGGATCCGCCCGGCCAGGCTGCCTCCGGGCAGTACCTCGGCGCCCGCCCCCACCTCGGCGCCGGGCAGCAGGGTGACGCGGGCGCCCACCCGGGCGCCGGCCCCGACGGTGACGGGCCCGATCCGTACCACCGCGCCGTCCAGCCACCAGCCGGCCAGATCGGCCTCGGGCTCCACGGCGCAGCCGTCGCCGAAGGTGCCGAGCCCGGTGACGGGCGGCAGCGCCCGCAGATCCACCCGCTGCCCGACCCGGCAGCCCAGCAGCCGCGCGTACCACACGACGAGCGGAGTGCCGGTGATGGTGGTCAGGCCCAGCGCGGTGACCAGCCGTTCCGCGGCCCACAGCCGCAGGTGGGCGCCGCCGCCGCGCGGCAGTTCGCCGGGGGTCAGCCGGGTGCCGCGCAGCAGCCGTACTCCGCCTGCCGCCAGCAGCACCTTGCCGGGCAGGGTGAACAGCAGGGCGTAGCCCGGGATCAGCAGCCACCAGGACAGGGTGGGCAGCCAGCCCTGGTAGCCGGTGGCCGTCAGGGCGGTGCCGGCCAGCGCGATCGCCAGCAGCCAGCGCAGCCCGGCCACGGCGTGCAGCAGTGGCTGGGCGGCGAGTTGGAGGCAGCCGGTCCACCACGGGGTGCGGGGCGGGGCGGCCGCGGGTGCCGGGCCGGTGGCGGATGGTGCCCGTGGTGCCGGGGGCGCGGGGGGTTTCTCGGTGAGCAGCGTGCGCAGTGCGCCGGGGGTGGGGTGCCGGTAGAGGTCGGCGACGGAGATGTGGGGGTGGTGCTCGCGCAGGGCGGAGATCAGCCGGGCGGCGGCCAGGGAGGTGCCGCCCTGGTCGAAGAAGTCGTCCTCGGGGCCGGCCTGAACGCCCAGCAGGTCGCTCCACAGGCCGAGCAGCCGGCGGGTGACGGGGTCGGCGTGCCCGGCCCCGGGCTCGTGCGCGGGTCCGGGCACGCCGGCGGGCAGTGGCCAGGGCAGGGCGGCGCGGTCCACCTTGCCCGAGGACTTGAGCGGGAAGCGGGGCAGTACGGCGAGCCGGGGGACCAGGGCGGCGGGCAGCGTCTCCCGCAGCCGGCGCAGCGCGTCCGCGCGGTCGAAGCGCCCCGGGTCGCCGTGGGAGGGCACCAGATAGCCGACCAGGACATCGAGGCCGCCGGGGGTGCGGCGCACCGTCGCGGCGGCGGCGGAGACCTGCGGCAGGGCGAGCAGGGCGGCGTCGATCTCGCCGAGTTCGACCCGGCGGCCGCCGATCTTGATCTGGTCGTCCGCCCGGCCGGTGAACTCCAGGCCCTCGGGGGTGGCACGGACCAGGTCGCCGCTGCGGTAGGCGCGCTGCCAGCCCAGTGCGGGCAGCGGCGCGAACCGTTCGGCGTCCTTGTCGGCGTCGAGGTAGCGGCCGAGGCCCACGCCGCCGATGACCAGTTCGCCGCTCTCCCCGCAGGGCACGGGAACGCCGTCCCGGTCGGTGACCGCCAGTTCCCAGCCGTTCAGGGGCAGTCCGATGCGCACCGGCTCGCCGTCGTGCAGCCGGGCGGCGCAGGCCACCACGGTGGTCTCGGTGGGGCCGTAGGTGTTCCACACCTCGCGCCCGTCGCGGGCGAAGCGGCGCACCACCTCGGGCGGGCACGCCTCTCCGCCGACGATCAGCAGCCGTACCCCGGCGAGCATGTCGGCCGACCACAGGGCCGCCAGGGAGGGCACCGTGGAGACGACGGTGATCCGCCGCTCGCCCAGCCAGGGGCCGAGTTCGGCGCCGGTGCGCACCAGTGCGCGGGGGGCGGGTACCAGGGCGGCGCCGTGCCGCCAGGCCAGCCACATCTCCTCGCACGAGGCGTCGAAGCCGACCGAGAGCCCGGCCAGGACCCGGTCGCCGGGGCCGATGGGGGCGTCGGGCACGAACAGCGCGGCCTCGGCGTCGGCGAAGGCGGCGGCCGAACGGTGGGTGATGGCCACCCCCTTGGGTTTTCCGGTGGAGCCCGAGGTGAAGATGATCCAGGCGTCGTCCGCCGGTTCGGGTGCGCGCGGCAGTCCGCCCGGCGGGGTGCCGGGCACGGCGGCCGCCCGCCCGCCCGGGCCGAGCACGGCGCACACCCCGGCCTCGCGCCACACCAGTTCGGCCCGTTCCGCCGGATCCTCGGCGTCCACCGGTACATAGGCGGCGCCGGCGGTCAGGACGCCGAGCACTCCGATGTACAGGTCGGCGCCGCCGGAGGGGATGCGTACCCCCACCCGGTCCCCGGCCCCGACTCCGGCCCGGTGCAGCCGCCGGGCCACTTCGGTCACGCGGCGGTCGAGATCCCGGTAGCTGAGCGGTTCGCCGCCGTCGTCGAGGGCGATGGCCTCGGGCCACCGGTTCACGGACTCCCGCAGCACGTCGAGCAGGGTGCGTTCCCGTGCGGGGGGAGCCGACCGGTACACGGCCGGTTCCCCGGGAGTCGGGTGGACTCCCCATTCCTTACTGAAAAGTCCGATGTTCTTACCGGAGATTTTCGCCGACACCATTTGCCCTTTCCGTATCGCGGCCCCTGCCGGATTTCGACGGGATCAATCGAGAGCGGAGTGAGGAAAACATTAGGCATCGGACTCTTTGATTCCACTGAGGGAATTCTTTAATTTCCCTGAGAGGACCCCTTCCGGGGTATGTATTCACCTGTCGAATATGCGTTTATCCATGGGCTTGTATGAATGGCCGTCACGTCCCCGGCTGTTCCGCCACCGGGTAGGGCACAAAGGTGCTGCTGTTCTCGTCGAAGGCCAGCCGCTGCCCCAGCGGCGGCACCGCCCGCTGGGGACAGTCCAGCCGTTCGCAGATCCGGCAGCCCATGCCCACCGGGGTCGCCGCGGCCCGGTGCGACAGATCGAGACCGTCGGAGTACACCAGCCGCCCTGCATGGCGCAGTTCGCAGCCCAGGCCGATGGCGAACGTCTTGCGCGGCTCTCCCCAGCCGCCCTGGTGCCGGGTCACCGTGCGGGCCGTCCACAGATAGCGGCGGCCGTCCGGCATCGCGGCGATCTGCACATGGATCCGGCCCGGCGCCGCGAACGCCTCGTACACGTTCCACAGCGGGCAGGTGCCGCCCGCGCGCGAGAAGTGAAAGCCGGTGGCCGACTGGCGCTTGGACATGTTCCCGGCCCGGTCCACCCGCACGAAGGAGAACGGCACGCCCCGCAGGCGCGGCCGCTGCAAGGTGCTCAGCCGGTGGCACACCGTCTCGTAGCCCAGGCCGAACCAGTCCGTCAGCCGCTCGATGTCGTACCGCAGCTCCTGCGCCGCGCCGTGGAATACCCCGTACGGCAGCAGCAGCGCCGCCGCGACATAGTGCGCCACCCCGATCCTGGCCAGTGCCCAGGCGTCGGTGTCCGCCGCGAAATCCTGCGCCGCCAGCGCGGACAGCTCCTCGGCGTACTCCAGCAGCGCCACCTGCGTCGCCATCCGGAACGCCCGCTGCCCCGGGCGCAGCCGCCCGGACAGCCGCAGTTCGCGCCGGGCGGGATCGTAGCGGTGCAGCACCTCGCAGCCGTCCGCCAGCCGCACCCCGTGCCGCTCCTCCAGGCGCGCCGCCAGTGCCGGCAGCGCCTGGCCGGGCCCGATGCCCAGCGAACGGGCCGACTGCTCGGCGGCCACATCCAGCTCGTGCAGATAGTTCTGCCGCCGGTAGAAGAACTCCCGGACCTCCTCGTGCGGGGAGCGCGGCCCGGCGGGGGCCACCCCGGCGCGGCCCCCGGACAGCTCCGCCAGCCGCTCGGTCAGCGCCGCGTTGCGCCGCCCGTACTCCACGAGCGTCCCCGCCAGCTCCGGCTGCTCCTGTGCGAGGCGGGCCAGGTCCGCGGCGCGCACCCGGCCCGCGCTCACCTCCTCGGCCAGCGCCTCGGTCAGGTCCGCGAGCAGCCTGGCGCTCTCGCGCCGCGAGAAGAAGCCGGGGTCCACGCCGAACGCCTCCGTCAGCCGCAGCAGTACCGGGACGGTCAGCGGCCGGGCGTCGTGTTCCATCTGGTTGAGATAGCTCGGGGAGATCGACAGGACGCGGGCCAGGCCGGCCTGTGACAGGCCGCGTTCCTGCCGCAGCAGCCGCAGTCGCGCACCGGCGTAGACCTTGGTCATCGTTGACCCCCTCTGAAGCTACCCGCCAGTATCAGGGCGAGCATGGCACGGCGGGCCACCCCCCGTAACACCCTTGACAGCATTGGCCGAACGGCGGCCGAAGATTCACAGGACTTCGCACGCCGCCACGGTTGTTGGCACGCAGTGCCACTGCCATGGTCGTGCTGTGGCCCGCCGGGGCCCCCAGCGCCCGGCCGACCGCCGGCCACACCCACGCCGATCCGACCCCGGCACCGGCACGGCGGGCCGCACACCCTCCACTTCCCCGCGCGGGACGCGTCGCGGCCACACCCCTTCGCGTCCACACCCTTCGCGACACCGGGAGACCCTCATGACCCACCCACCGCACACCGGCACCACAGCCCGCGAACTGGCCCGCCACTGGGCCACCGACCCACGCTGGCGGGGCATCGAACGCACCTACACCGCCGAGGACGTGATCCGGCTCTCCGGCTCCGTCCGCGAGGAGCACACCCTCGCCCGGCGCGGCGCGGACCGGCTGTGGCACGCCCTGCACGACCACGACTATCTGCACGCCCTGGGCGCCCTCACCGGCGGACAGGCCGTCCAGATGGTCAGGGCCGGGCTGAAGGCGGTGTACCTGTCGGGCTGGCAGGTCGCCGCCGACGCCAACCAGGCCGGCCACACCTACCCCGACCAGAGCCTGTACCCCGCCAACTCGGTGCCCGCCGTGGTGCGCCGGATCAACAACGCGCTGCTGCGCGCCGATCAGATCGCCACCGCCGAAGGCGCGGGGGACCGCACCGACTGGCTGGTGCCCATCGTCGCCGACGCCGAGGCGGGCTTCGGCGGGCCGCTCAACGCCTTCGAACTCACCAAGGCGCTCATCGAGGCCGGCGCGGCGGGCATCCACTACGAGGACCAGCTGGCCAGCGAGAAGAAGTGCGGCCACCTCGGCGGCAAGGTCCTGGTGCCCACCTCGGCACACATCCGCACCCTCAACGCCGCCCGCCTCGCCGCCGACATCGCCGGGGTGTCCACCCTCGTGGTCGCCCGCACCGACGCGCTGGCCGCCAGCCTCATCACCAGCGACACCGATGAGCGCGACGCCCGGTTCTGCACCGGGGAGCGCACCGCCGAGGGCTTCCACCGGGTGCGCCCGGGCATGGCGTCGGCCATCGCGCGCGGCCTCGCCTACGCCCCGTACGCCGATCTGCTGTGGATGGAGACCGGCACCCCCGACCTCGGCCAGGCCCGGGAGTTCGCCGAGGCGGTCCACGCCCGGTACCCCGACCGGATGCTCGCCTACAACTGCTCCCCCTCCTTCAACTGGCGGGCGTCACTGGACGAGGACCAGATCGCCAAGTTCCAGCGCGAACTGGGCGCGATGGGCTATCGCTTCCAGTTCATCACGCTGGCCGGCTTCCACTCCCTCAACCACGCGATGTTCGACCTGGCCCAGCGCTACGCCGAGCACGGCATGACGGCCTACGTGGACCTCCAGGAGCGGGAGTTCGCCGCACAGCGGCGCGGCTTCACCGCCGTGCGCCACCAGCGCGAAGTGGGCACCGGCTACTTCGACCAGGTGGCCACCGCCCTCAACCCCGCCTCCGAGACCACGGCACTGCGCGGCTCCACCGAGGAGGAGCAGTTCCACTGATCCACCACCCGGGGGGCGCTCCCCGGCCGGCCCGTACCGGCCGGCCGGGGGCGACCCGCGCCCGGGCACGGCTGCTCAGCCCACCGGCAGCGCCACCGTGCGACCGCCGGCGAACAGCCGGGCGGCCGAGGTGCCAAGTCCCAGCGGACCGACCGGGACCCGCCCGCCCCCGCCCACCGGCCGGCGCAACTCGTCCTCGTCGTAGCGGTGGCAGTCCTGATGCCAGATCAGAATGCCCGCCAGCCAGTGCTCCAGCTCGCGCACATAGCCGGCCAGGATCTCGCGGGTCTCGTCTGACAGCCCGAAATCGTCGTACAGCACCGGAAGTTCGTGCTCCGCGACATGCTGGAACTGCCGCATCCGGCCGTTCATCAGATCGTCCACGATCCGCAGGGCGGTGTCCCGGTCGCAGTCGAAGAAGTTCTGCACCACCAGAATGCCGTTGTGCACCTCGCCCTCGAACTCGATCTCCTTCTGGTACGAGAACACGTCGTTCATCAGGCAGGCGTAGTCGGCGGCGGCGTTCTCCAGCGAACGCATCGGGCCGCTGCGGTAGATCTCCGGAGGCACCAGGTTGCCGTGCCCCAGCCGGGCCAGCGACATCGTCAGATCGGAGCCGAAGGTCTTGCGGCGCATCTCGATGTAGTCGACCGGGTCGGGCACCCGGTGGAACGCCTGGTTGTCCAGCTCCCACAGCCAACTGCCCACCATGTCCGAGACGGTGGTGCGGAAGGCCGTGCGCCCGGCCCCGTCCAGCGGCCCGGCGGTGCGCCGCCACAGGTCGGCCAGCGACCGCTCCAGCGCGTTCGCCGGCGGCGGGGGCGTGTCGTCCACCGGCATGAGTGCGTTCAGCCGCTCGGCGCACACCCGCGCGCCCGCCAGGTCACGGCCGCGCCCGAAGACCGCCGGGAAGTAGTCGTCCGCGTAGGTGCCCCAGGTCAGCCAGTCGGAGGTGAGATTCAACTGCTCGGCGCTGGCGTCGGGATGGATCCCGGCCGAACACAGCGGGAAGTCGAAGGCCCGCAGCTTGTGTTCGTCCCAGATGTAGGAGGCGGGCACCCCGGGCTGCGGCTCCAGCAGCCCCATCGCCCACGACCACTCCACGACATGCCGCCTGGCCGTCTCCAGGTGCGGGCTGAGCGTGGTGCGGAACGGCATCACGAAGTCGGGCAGCGTCAGCGGACCGATCCGCTCGTAGGGCCGGTGCGCGTGCCGCCTGGCCCGCCCGCGCTCGGCGCGCGCCGTGGTCCGCACCCCGCCGGGCAGCACGGCCGAGGTGCCCGGGCCGCTCAGCCCGAACAGCGCGCCGGAGCCGGTCACCCCGGTGGCGCCCTCGTTCATGTAGCGGCTGGAGCGCAGATGCCACTCGTGGCCGCCGGACTGCCAGTCCTGCAAGCCCTTCACATAGGCGAGCACCGCCGCGCACTCCTGCGGGCCCAGCCCGTGCTCGGCGAAGAGCGGGGCGAGTTCGGTGAGGGTGGTGTGCTCGAACTGCTGCAGCCGAGAGGTCAGCATGTCGTTGACCGCCTCGGCCGCCTCCTGGGTGGTGCAGCCCAGGAAGGTCTCCAGCACCAGCACGCCGTTGCTCAGTTCGCCCTCCTCCTCCACCTCCCGCTGGTAGGAGAAGAGGTCGTTGCGCAGGTGCACCGCGTCGGAGAAGGCGTCGCGCAGCACCAGCAGCGGGCGGGCGCCGGCCACCGCCGCCGGCACCTCGGCGTCCGCCGCGTGCTCGATCAGCCCGGCGGACCAGGGCGCGCCGCCGACCTTGCGGCGCATCTCGATGTACTCCACCGGATTGGCGATCCGGTGCGCGTTGATGTTCGACAGCTCCCACAGCGACTCGTTGAGCAGATGTTCGGTGCTCTCCGCGAAGCGCGCCCGCCACTGCGGCGAGCGATCCGGCACCGTGCGCAGCCACAGATCCTTCAGGCCCGCCTCCACCGGGTTGAGCGGCTCGGGGATCTCGGCACCGTCGTCCAGCGGCATGAACGCCGGCAGCCGGTCCAGATGGGCCTTGCCGCCCTCCCGGTCCTGCGGACGTTTGAACATGTCCAGGAAGTGGTCGTCGAAGAAGAACACCCACACATACCAGTCCGTCACCAGATTCAGCATCTCGGCAGAGCAGTCCGGGTGGGTGTACGCGCACAGCAGTGCGTAGTCGTGGGCGTCGAGATCCCGCTGTTCCCACACGCCCGATCCCTCCAGCATTCCCCGCTCGCGGGCCCAGAGACGGGAATGCTCTCTGGCCTGTTCGAGATGGGGATTGAGCCGGGCGGGATAGGGCGTGTAGAAATCGGGAAGCTGGAACGGCTGGGTCACCGCGATCTGGCCTTCCGTGAAAAACGCATCCGGCGCGCACGGGGGCGCGTCCGTTGTCCCGCAGGCCCTACCCCGCACCGAAACCCGACTATCCGTCTGTCGAATTAGTACATCTGACCTTGGGGGGAGAAGCGGCTGTCACGCCGGGAGCGGCACCGCACGGCATGTGCTCCATCTGCCCCGCCGGCGCAGCTCCGTGCCGCCGGGTCGGGCACAGTGGCACCACGGCACGCGTACCCCACGGAAGCGGGACCCCATGCACGGCACGGCACGGCGCACCCACCCCAGGACCGGGCCCCGGCCCGCCCCGGCCCCCGCCCGGCGGCACCGGTGAGCGCCGACCGCCCGGGTGACGCCCCCCGGGTCCTGGTGACCGGCGCCAGCGGCTACATCGGCGGCCGGCTGGTCCCCGCGCTGCTCGCCGCCGGATACCGGGTGCGGGCCATGGCCAGGAGCCCGGAGAAGCTGCGCGACCACCCCTGGGCCGGCGACGTGGAGATCGTGCGCGGCGATGTCACGGACCCGGACTCCACCCGCGCCGCCCTGCGCGACATCGACATCGCCTACTACCTGGTGCACGCCCTCAGCGGCGGCTCCGACTTCGAGGCCACCGACCGCCGCGCCGCCCGCGTGTTCGCCACCGAGGCCGGCAACTCCGGCACCCGGCGCCTGATCTACCTCGGCGGCCCCGTCCCCCAGGGCGTCCCCGAGCGGGACCTGTCACCCCACCTGCGCTCGCGCGCGGAGGTCGGCCGCATCCTGCTGGAGAGCGAGGTGCCCACCGTCGTCCTGCGCGCCGCCGTCATCCTGGGCTCCGGCTCCGCGTCCTTCGAAATGCTGCGCTATCTCACCGAACGCCTGCCGGTGATGGTCACCCCCCGCTGGGTCGAGACCCGGGTGCAGCCCATCGCCGTCCGCGACGTCCTGCACTATCTCGTCGGCTGCGCCGCCCTCCCCGAAGGGGTGAACCGCGGCTTCGACATCGGCGGGCCCGACATCGTCACCTACCGCACGATGATGCAGCGGTACGCACGGGTGGCGGGCCTGCCCCGCCGGCTGATCGTGCCCGTGCCGGTGTTCACCCCCGGGCTCTCCAGTCACTGGGTCGGCCTGGTCACCCCGGTCCCCGGCGCCATCGCCCGGCCGCTGGCCGAGTCCCTGCGGTACGAGGGTGTGTGCCAGGAGAACGACATCGTCCGCCGGATTCCCGGTCCGCCCGGAGGACTCATGGGCCTGGACCGTTCCCTGGCACTGGCGCTCGAGCGGGTGCGCGAGGCCGCCGTCGCCACCCGCTGGACCTCCGCCGCGACCCCGAAGGCGCCCAGCAACCCGCTGCCCACCGACCCCGGATGGGCCGGCGGCAGCCTCTACACGGACCGCCGTGAACGCGTCACCGACGCCACCCCGCAGGCGCTGTGGGACGTCATCGAGAGCATCGGCGGCGACAGCGGCTGGTACTCCTTCCCGCTGGCCTGGGCGGCCCGGGGCTGGCTGGACCGGCTGGCCGGCGGCGCCGGGCTGCGCCGGGGCCGCCGCGACCCGGACCGGCTGCGGGCCGGTGACACCCTCGACTTCTGGCGGGTCGAGGAGATCCAGCGCGGCCGCCTGCTGCGGCTGCGGGCCGAGATGCGGTTGCCCGGTCTGGCCTGGCTGGAGCTGATGGTGGCCGAGGACGAACGCGGCACCGTCTACCGCCAGCGCGCCGTCTTCCACCCGCACGGGCTGCTGGGCCACCTCTACTGGTGGAGCGTCTTCCCCTTCCACCACCTGGTCTTCGGCGGCATGACCCGCAACATCACCGCCGCCGCCCGGGACCGTACCCGCCGCGCGCAGCGCGACGCGCGCCGCGGGGCGGGGGAGCGGCACGCCGGGGCGGCGGCCACCGGCGATCAGATCGGCTGATCCTCCGCCTGCCGCCGCGCCCCCTCGGCAGCCGTCCCCTCCGCCGGTGTCCGCTCGTGCGGCACCACCATCGGCGTACCGGTGCGCGGATCCGGCACGATGTCGCACCGCAGCCCGAACACCTCGCCGACCAGCTCCGCCGTCATCACCTTCTCCGGCGGGCCCTGCGCCACCACCCGCCCGGCGTCCATGACCACCAGGTGCGAGGCGAACCGGGCCGCCTGGTTGAGATCGTGCAGCACCGCCACGATCGTGCGGCCCTCGCGGTGCAACTCCGCGCACAGCTCCAGCAGGTCGTACTGGTGCGCGATGTCCAGGTACGTCGTCGGCTCGTCCAGCAGCAGCAGCTCCGTCTGCTGCGCCAGCACCATCGCGATCCACGCCCGCTGCCGCTGACCGCCCGACAGCTCACCGGCCTGCGCCTGCCCCAGCTCGCTCAGCCCGGTGCGCTCCAGCGCGAACGCGATCGCCGACTCGTCGTCGGGGGACCACTGACGCAGCAGCGTGTGGTGCGGATAGCGGCCGCGCGCCACCAGATCCCGGACACTGATCCCCTCCGGCGCCAGCGGGGACTGCGGCAGCAGCGCCACCTGACGGGCCACCTCCTTGCCGCGCAGCGCGTGGATGTCCGCGCCGTGCAGCAGTACCTGACCGCCCTCCGGCTTCACCGCCCGCGCCAGCGCTTTCAGCAGCGTCGACTTGCCGCAGCCGTTCGGCCCGATGATCATCGTCAGCCCGCCGTGCGGAATGTCCAGGCTCAGCTCCCGCACCACCGGGGCCCCGCCGCCGTAGGCGATGGTCACCTCCCGCGCGCTCAGCCCCTTCCCGCCCGGCTCGGCCACGGCCCGCTTGCTCACAATCTCTTCCTTTGCCACTCGCGAACCAGCAGATAACCCAGGTAGATACCGCCCAGGGCCATCGTGTAGATACCCACCGGCAGACTGGCGGCGGTCGGCAGCTGCTGCGCCGCCAGATCCGCCACCGCCAGCAGCAGCGCCCCCATCAGCGCCGACAGCGTCAGATGCGCCCCCGTCCCCCTGGTCAGCCGCCGGGCGATCTGCGGCGCCGTGAGCGCGATGAAGGAAATCGGCCCGGCCACGCTGACCGCCCCCGCCGAAAGCACCACCGAGAGCACCACCGCCGCCACCCGGGTGTTCTTCGGCTCCGCCCCCAGACCGCCCGCGAGTTCGTCGCCCATCTCGGACAGGTCCAGCCGGCGTGCGATCAGCGCCGTCAGCGGTACCGCCACCGCCAGCACCAGCCAGATGGTCCCGGCGTGATGCCAGGCCCGGGCCGCCAGCGAACCGTTGACATAGGCGGCCAGCACCGTGGCCGCCTCCCGCTCCATCACATAGACCACGTACTGGGTGAAGGCCAGCGCGATCGCCGCCACCCCGATGCCGGCCACGATCAGCCGCCCCGGATTGCGGAACCCGGTCCCGGTGGACACGTACACCAGCACCATCGCCGCCGCCGCGCCCGCCAGGGCACCCACCGGTACCGGCAGCACCCCGGGGAAGAACAGGGCGGCCACCGCGGCGCCCGCGCCCGCCCCGGCGCCGAGCCCGATCACATCGGGCGAGCCCAGCGGATTGCGGGTCACCGACTGGAACAGCGCCCCCGACAGCCCCAGCGCCGCCCCGGTCCCCACCCCCACCACCAGCCGCGGGCCGCGCAGCCGCTCCAGCACGAACGCCTCCTTGCCGGAAGCACCTCCCAGCAGCGCCTGCGGCAGCCGGCCCGGCGCGATGCCGAGGCGGCCCATCGTCAGCGTCGCGACCGCCGTCGCCAGGATCAGCGCCACCAGCGCCACGGCGATCAGCACCGACCGGCCGCGCACCGGAAGCGCCACCACCCGGCCGATCCGCAGCATGCCGCGCGGCGCCGCGACCGCCGCCGTACCGCGCCCGTGCTCCGGCCGCACCGGGGCCGTCACCCCCGTCATGCGTTCCCCTTCATCCTGCGCACCGCGTACAGCAGCACCGGTGCCCCCACGAACGCCGTCACCACGCCCACCATCAGCTCCTGCGGGCGCATGATCACCCGTCCCACCACATCGGCGGCCAGCAGCAGCGCCGGGCCGGTCACCGCCGCCATCACGATCTGCCACCGGAAGTCGATCCCCACCAGCGCCCGGACGATGTGCGGCACCGCCAGCCCCACGAACGCGATCGGGCCCACCGCCGCCGTCGCCGATGCGCTCAGCACGGTGGCGGCGATCAGCGCGCCGGTGCGGATCAGCAGCGGATTGGCGCCCAGCGAGATCGCCGCCTCGTCCCCCAGCGCCAGCGAATTGAGGCCGGGGCCCAGCAGCAGCGCCAGGACGAACCCGGCCACCGCGAACGGCAGTACGGAGCGGAAGATCTCGAAGTCCCGCCCGCCGAGCGCCCCCACCACCCAGTAGCGGTAGCTGTCGAAGACCTCCGGCAGGCTCAGCGTCACCGCCTGGATGAACGCGTACAGCACCGCCGAGACCACCGCCCCGGCCAGCACCAGGCGCACCACCCCGGAGCCGCCGCCGGCGGCGCCGATGCCCTGCACCAGCACCCCGGCCGCCAGCGCGCCGGCCAGCGCCCACCACACGGTGCCGGTGCTCCCCGGGGAGCCCAGCAGCGCGGTCGCCGCCACCAGGGAGGCCGCCGCGCCCGCGTTGATGCCCAGGAGCCCGGGATCGGCCAGCGGGTTGCGCGTCAGCCCCTGCATCAGGGTGCCGCCCACCGCCAGGCACAGGCCGGCCAGAATGCCCAGCACCGTGCGCGGATACCGGCTTTCGACGACCGTGGTGACAAAGGGATCGGCGGATCCCGACAGCACGTCGAGCACATCGCCGAACGAGGTCGGCCGGCTGCCGAAGGTCACGCTCGCGGCCACCGCGAGCGCCAGCACCAGCAGCGCCGACAGCAGGACCAACACCCGCCGGGCGGTGCCGGCACGCTCGGTGCCGGCACCGCCCGGGCGGGGGTGCGCATCAACAGAAGTCACGGAAGGGAGCCGCCGTCGTGTCAGTCGCCGAGGGTGGCGACGGCCTCGTCGATGAGCGGCAGATAACGGTCGATCACCCACGGCACGGTCAGCGGGTTGATGATCGAGGACGCCGTCACGAACGGGTTGTCGTCACTCGCCACGATCGAGCCGCGCTCGACCGCCGGGATCGCGGCGTACAGCGGCTGCGCCTCGATGGTCTCCCGGGTCTCCTCGTCGGAGTAGAAGGTGAAGATCAGGTCGCTGTCGGTGAGCCGGTCCGCGTTCTCCAGACCGATCAGCGCCGAGTCCGTCCCCTCGGTCTCCTCGAAGGTGTTCACGATCGGGTCCACGGTCAGGCCCAGCTGGGAGACCATGGACACCCGCTGCTCCTCGGGCAGGAACACGCCGAGGGTGCCGGGGCCGGTGGTGTAGATGTAGGAGAAGGACACACCCTCGTACTGCGGCCGGGTCGCCGCGGCCTCGGCCAGCTGCTCCCCGATCGTGTCGATCAGCGTCCGCGCCTCGTCCGGCTGTCCGAGCGCGGTCGCCACGATCTCGATCTGCTCGTCCCAGTTGGTGCTCCAGGCCAGATCCGGGTACGCGACGGTCGGCGCGATGTCCGACAGGATGTCGAACTGCTCCTGGGTGATGCCCGACCACGGCGCCAGGATGACGTCCGGCTCCAGCTCGATGATGGTCTCGAAGTCGATGTCCTCGGCCCCGGCGAACTGGGTGGGCAGTTCCTCGCCCGCCTCCGTCACCGCCTCGTGGATCCAGGGCAGATAGCCGGAGTCGTCACTGCCCCAGGCGTAGCTCTCGATGCCCACGGGGGTGTGGCCCAGCGCGATGGCGGTCTCCGCCGAGCCCTGCCCCAGGGTGACGACCCGCTCGGGCTGCTCGGTGATCTCCGCCGAGCCCAGCGCGCTGTCGATCGTCACCGGGAACGCCCCGGACCCGCCGGAGGACTTGTCCGACGAGCCCTTGCCCGCGTCGTCGTCCGACGAGCCGCAGCCACTGAGCACAAGGGCGGCGGCAGCGGTGGCGGCGGTCAGTGCCACAGAGGTGCGGCGCACACGGGTGGTTCTCGACGGCATCGGTGATCCTTATGTCCTCGGGTGAGCTTAGGTAAGCCTAAGCTCACCATACCGCAGCCCTCCCGGGCCACCACCTGTCCGCCGGCCCCCGCCAACCGCTCCCGTGGCCGCGGAAATCAGCAATTCCCTTCGCCTGCTCGCTCACTATGCATATGGCAAGTCCGGTTAAATGGGCATTTCTTCCGCATTGTCGAACATTGATTGACGCTGTTGCCCCGGGCTCCCTATCGTTTTTCTGAGTTCAACAGTGCGATCCGACACAGCGGGGGTCTGTGTGCAACGGGATACCGATGTTTTTCCTGTGTTGGGAATCGACGCGGTCGTGTTCGCGGTAGGCAACGCGAAGCAGGCCGCCCACTACTATTCCACCGCCTTCGGCATGCGCCCGATCGCGTACCGGGGGCCCGAGAACGGAAGCCGCGAGACAGCCAGTTACGTCATGGCCTCCGGCAGCGCGCGCTTCGTCCTCACCTCGGTCATCCGCCCCGAGACCGAGTACGGCGAATTCCTCGCCCGGCACGTCGCCCGGCACGGCGACGGCGTGATCGACCTCGCCATCGAGGTCCCCGACGCCCACGCCGCCTACGCCTACGCGACCGAACACGGCGCGATCGGACTCCAGTCGCCCCGGGAGTCCGCCGACGCGCACGGCCGCGTCACCCACGCCGCCATCGCCACCTACGGCGAGACCCGGCACACCCTGGTCGAACGTTCCGGATACCGCGGCCCCTACCTCCCCGGCTACCTCGCCACTCCGGGCGGCGCCCGCCCCGGCCCACCCACCGTGTTCCAGGCCATCGACCATTGCGTCGGCAATGTCGAACTCGGCAGGATGGACGACTGGGTGGCCTTCTACAACACCGCCCTGGGATTCACCAATATGAAGGAGTTCATCGGGGACGACATCGCCACCGAGTACTCCGCCCTCATGTCGAAAGTCGTCGCCGACGGCACCCTCAAGGTGAAATTCCCCATCAACGAGCCCGCCCTCGGCAAGAAGAAGTCCCAGATCGACGAGTACCTGGAGTTCTACGGCGGCGCCGGCGTCCAGCACATCGCCCTGGCCACCGACGACATCGTCACCGCCGTGCGCACCATGCGCGCCGCCGGCGTCGAGTTCCTCGACACCCCCGACACCTACTACGACACCCTCGGCCACTGGGCCGGGCACACCCGCGTCCCCGTCGCCACCCTGCGCGAACACCGCATCCTCGTCGACCGCGACGAGGACGGCTACCTGCTGCAGATCTTCACCAAGCCGGTCCAGGACCGGCCGACCGTCTTCTTCGAGATGATCGAACGCCACGGCTCGCAGGGCTTCGGCAAGGGCAACTTCAAGGCCCTCTTCGAGGCCATCGAACGCGAACAGGCGCGCCGGGGCAATCTGTGAACCGACTGCCCTCCCTCACCGGACTGCGCTTCCCCTGCGCCGCCGCCGTCTTCCTCGTCCACGCCTGGCTGTTCACCGAGATCTTCACCGACCAGGACATCGCCGACGCCGCCCTGCTGCTCGGCCCGCTCGGCATGACAGGGGTCTCCTGCTTCTTCCTCATCTCCGGCTTCGTCCTCGCCTGGACCGCCCGCCCCGGCGACACCCCGGCCCGCTTCTGGCGCCGCCGCGCCGCCCGCATCTACCCCAACCACGTCGTGGTGTGGGCCGTCACCCTCGCCGTCCTCACCCTCACCGGTGCCGCCGCCACCGGCGAAGCCCGCGAGGGCCCCATCCCCGTGCTCCCCGCCCTCACCAACCTCTTCCTCGTCAACACCTGGATCCCCACCCGCGACTACAACGCCGGCGTCAACATCGTCACCTGGTCGCTGGCCGCCGAGATCTTCTGCTACGCCCTGCTCCCCTTCATCCTTCCCCTGCTGCGCCGCGTCCCCGCCCACCGGCTGTGGGCCGCCGCCGCACTGGCCCTCGCCGCCATCTGGACCGTCCCCCTCATCTCCCTGCAGTTCCAGGGCCCGCCCATCGCCGAGGCCGACAACGTCCCCCAGTGGCAGTTCTGGATCTCCTACATGCTGCCCGCCGCCCGGCTCCCCGAGTTCGTCCTCGGCGCCCTGTGCGCCCTCCTGCTGCGGGCCGGCCGCCGCCCCCCACTGGGCGTCCCCGCCGCCACCGCGTCCATCGCGCTGTGCCTGGTCCCCGGACTGGCCCTGCTGCCCTTCCCGTTCATCCCCGCCGCCATCACCGCGGCCCCGCTCGCCCTGCTGGTCCTGGCCGCCGCCGCAGCCGACCTGGACGGGCACAGGACCTGGCTGCGCCACCGCGCGCTCGTCTACCTCGGGGAGCGCTCCTTCGCCCTCTACCTGGTGCACTGGCCGGTCATCCTGACGATCAATCAGCTGATCATCGCGCCCGGCCACCCCCTGCCCACCGCCCTCGCCGTCACCGCCCTGTACGCCGCCTGCGCGCTCGCCGCCGCCTGGCTGCTGCACCGCACCGTGGAGATCCCCCTCTACCGTCGCCTGGCCACGCCCCGCCACCGGCCCAGGGGGTGTCGTCAAAGTCCCGCCTGCCCCGCGGCGTCCGGCACGGCACCTCGCTCCGTTGTCGAATAGCCCGCTACGAGGGCGACCCTCCGCCTTGCGATGCTCCCCCAGCCTCCGGCCGGGAGGTGCCCCCAGCACCGGACACCGCGGGGCCCGCCCCTCGGGCGGACGGCGCCACTGTGAAGACACCCCCCCCGGCCAAGGAGCGCCCCATGACGGCCAACGCCCCCTCACCTCCCGCCCTCCCGGGCCGGCTGACGGCCTTCATCCGGCTCGGGCGCCCGAAATTCCTGTTCCAGAGCATGATGGTGGTCGGCCTCGGGGTGACCGCGGCCCAGCACGAGGGCCACGGATTCTCCCCGGCCTGGTACGTGGGCACCCTGCTCTTCGGCTGGGCCGCCCACCTGATGACCCACTACTGCAACGAGTACTTCGACCTCGAGGCCGACCGCGCCAACCACAGCCCCACCTCCTGGACCGGCGGCAGCCGGGTCCTCGTCGACGGACTGCTGCCACCCCTGGTCAGCCTCGGCGCGGCCTTCGTCCTGCTCTTCCTCGCCGCCGCCGTCACCGCCCTCATGCCCGACACCGCGTCCCGGCTGATGGCCGTCACCGTCCTGTCCGCCGCCTGGTTCTACACCGCCCCGCCCGCCCGGCTCAACTACCGCGCCCTGGGCGAGATCGCCTGTGCCGCCGTGCTCTACGGCCTGGGCCCGCTCCTCGCCCACCGCCTGCAGGGCGGCGACCCCACCACCGCCACCCTCACCTACGTCGCCATCGTCTTCGTCTTCCAGTTCCTGCGCATGTCCGTCATGAACCTCGCCGACATCGACGGCGACCGGCGCACCGGCAAACGCACCCTCGCCGTGGCCCTCGGCGCCCGCGGCCTCATCCGCCTCTACCTCGCCGGACAGTCCCTCACCTACGCGGCCACCGCCCTCCTGCTGTTCACCGGCGCCCTCCCCGTCCTGCCCGGCCTGGCGATCCTGGCCACCTTCCCGGTCCCGCTGTGGGTCGGCCGCCGTCTGCTGCACGGGGCACTGGCCACCCACGGCGCCAACAACGCGGTCACCTTCTGGGCCTCCATGCACATGCCCATCACCGCCGTCGCCATCACCGTGGCCCTGCTCACCGACCTGCTGACCGGCGACCCCGGCCCCGACACCCCGTGGCTGGTCCTGTGCACCGCCACCCTGATCGCCTTCGCCGTCTGGTTCACCCGCGCCGTCCGCACCCCACCACCCCCTCTCCCCGACCAGGAGACGTTGACGCCGTGACCGCCAGCAGTTCGCCGCCCACCGCCGTCACCGAGCAGGCCCGCACCCTCATCGAACCCGAACTGCGCACCGCCGTGGCCGGTCTCGACCCCCACCTCGGCCGCGCCATCGGCTACCACCTCGGCTGGTGCCGCCCCGACGGCACCCCCACCCGAGGCGGCGGCGGAAAAGCCATCCGCCCCGCCCTGACCCTGCTGGCCGCCACCTCCGTCGGGGCCACCCCGGACACGGCCCTGCCCGGCGCCGCCGCCGTGGAACTCGTCCACAACTTCACCCTCATCCACGACGACATGATGGACGGCGACGAACTGCGCCGCCGCCGGCCCACCGTCTGGAAGACCTTCGGCGCCGCGACCGCCATCCTCGCCGGCGACGCCCTGCAGACTCTCGCCTTCACCACGCTCGCCCGCCACGACAGCCCGCACGCGCCGCGCGCCACCCGCGTCCTGGCCCGCTCCATGACCGAACTCGTCAGCGGCCAGACCCAGGACCTCGCCTTCGTACGCCGCCCCTGGCAGGGCCCCGGCGCCGTCACCATCCCCGAGTACCGCTCCATGGCCGCCGGCAAGAGCGGCTCCCTGCTCGGCTGCGCCGCCGAACTCGGCGCCGTCCTGGGCGGTGCCCCGTACCGTACCTCCGCCGCGTTCGGCCGCGCCGGCCGCCACTTCGGGCTCGCCTTCCAGTGCGTCGACGACATCATCGGCATCTGGGGCGACCCGAAGGAGACCGGCAAACCCGTCCTCGCCGACATCCGCGAGGGCAAGAAGACCCTCCCCGTCCTGGCGGCCCTCGCCGCCCCGGTGCCCGCCGCCGCCGAACTCGCCGATCTCCTCACCACCCCCCGCGCCGACGAGGCGGAACTGCGCCGTGCCGCCGCCCTCATCGAGAAGGCGGGCGGGCGCCGCTTCGCCGAACGCGAATCCCAGCACCACCTCGAACGCGGCCTCGCCTGCCTGGCCGAGGCCGACACCGGGGGCACCGCCCGCGACCCGCTCCTCGCCCTCATCGACTACCTCGGCCGGCGCACCAGCTGACCGCCCGGGAGTGACCATGGCCCAGCATCCCGCCCGCAACGCCCGGCTGTCCGCCGCCATCGACACCGCCGCCCACACCCTGCTGACCGCCCAGGACCCCGACGGCACCTGGTACGACACCCGTCCCAGCCTCGTCACCGGCACCGCCGGCGCCGTCCTGGCCCTGCACACCGCCGACCCGCACTCCTCCGCCGCCCTCGTACGCGGCGGCGTCGGCTGGCTGTTGCGCGCCCGCAACCAGGACGGCGGCTGGCCCGTCACCGGCGAGGGCCCCAGCGACTTCATCTCCACCACCATGGCCGTCGCCGCCCTGCGCACGGCGGCCCCCGGACGCACCGCCGAGGAAGTGAACGCCGGGCTGTCCTTCCTGGAGGGCCGGGGCGGCGTCCAGGGGCTGGGTGACCCCACCGTGCGGCAGCTCACCGGGCTGCTGCTGGCCCTCACCAACGCGCGCGAACCCGCCGGCGCCCCCCGGGTCCCCGCCGAACTCCTGCTGCTGCCCGCCCCACTGATCCGGAAACTGCTGTCCTTCCTGCAAACCCCCTTCGCCGCCCTCACCCTCCTCCAGCACCAGGTGCGGCCCGGGCCCCCGGCCCTGCGCGCCCGCACCACCGCCGCCGCCACCGCGATCCTGCGGGCCGGCGAACACCAGGAAGGCGGGGTCGGCTCCTTCGGCAGCGGCGACCCGTGGCTGACCGGGCTGGCCGTCACCGCGCTGCACCGGGCCGGCACCGCACCCGAGGTCGTCCGGGCGGCCGTCGGCTATCTGCGCGCCGCCGCCCGGCCCGACGGCTCATGGGTCCTCATGCAGGGCATGGGCCGACGCGACGTCGACCTCGTCGGCCACGCCGTCACCACCGAGGCCCTGTGCCACGCAGGACACCGCACCGACTCCCGGGTACGGCGCGCCGCCGGCTGGCTGCTCGACTGCCGGCAGGACGAACCGTTTCCGCTGTACGACTGCCCACCCGGCGGCTGGGCCTGGTCCGGCGCGAAGGGCTGGCCCAACACCGTCGACTCCGTCGCCGCCCTCGCCTGCCTGGCCGCCATCCGCGGCCACGGCCAGACCCTCGGCCAGGGCGCCGCCTGGCTGAGGGCCCGTCAGGACCGCGGCGGCGCCTGGAGCGTCTTCACCCGCAACACCCGCTGCCCGGCGGACCGCGCCTGCCCGCACGTCACCGCCCAGGCCATCGACATCCTCACCGCCGCCGGCGTCCCCGGCACCGACCGCGCCGTCCGCCGCGCCCTGCGCCGGCTCACCGCGAGCCAGCGGCCGGACGGCTCCCACGTGGCCCTCTGGCACCGCGGCGGTGTCCCCGCAACCGCCGCCGTCCTGCACACCACCGCCCGCCTCGGGCTCACCCGCACCCGGCTCGCCACCCGCGCCCGTGCCTGGCTGCTGGCCGCCCAGCTCCCCGACGGCTCCTGGGGCGCCGCGCCCGCCACCGGTCCCGGCACCACCGACGAGACCGCCCGTGCCGTCAAGGGCCTCGCCGCACTCACCGACGACGACGCCGCACGCACCGCCGCGGCCCGCGGCGCCGCGTGGCTGCTGGCCGCCCAACTCCCCGACGGCACCTGGGAACCCGGCCCCACCTGCTGGTACATCAAGGACCACCTCGCCTACCCCGGCCACCTCATCACCCAGGGCCTCGCACTGGGCGCCCTGGCGGCCCACCACCGCACCTTCCCGCCGGGAGCCGCCGGATGACCACCTGGGACGCCATCGTCTGCGGCGCCGGCGCCGCGGGCCTGGCCACCGCCCGCGCCCTCGCCGATCTCGGCCTGCGCACCCTCGTCCTCGACAAACAGCGCCGGCCCGCCCCCGTCGCCAAGGGCGAGGTCCTCCAGCCCGCCGCCCTGCGGATCCTCACCCGCTGGGGCGTCACCGCCGCCCTCACCGCGGCGGGCGCCGTCCCGCTCACCCGGCTCACCATCCGCGGACCCGACGCCACCCCCCTCATGGTCTTCGACTACACCACCCTCCCCACCGGGTACCGCACCCTGCTCAGCCACGACCACACCGCCATCCTCACAGCCCTCGCCCAATCCCTCCCGGCGCACACCGAGATCCGGCGGGGCGCCTTCGCCGCCACGCTGCTGCACGATCCCACCGGCCGCGTCACCGGCGTACGGGTGCGCCGCGACGGCGCTACCGAGGACGTCCACGCCCCCCTGGTCATCGCTGCCGACGGCATGTCCTCCCGACTGCGCCGCGCCGCCGGCATCCCCCTGACCACCCGCGCCTACCCGCACCGGCTGCTGTCCTTCGAACTCCCCGGCGCTCCCCCCGAACCCGGTGACGTCACCGCCTACCGCACCCCCCGCGGGCTGCGCCTGGTCTACCCCCTGCCGCACGGCCGCACCCGGATCTACGTCCAGATCCGCCCCCACGAGGTGCGCGGCGCCGACCACGCCGCCATGACCCGGTGGGCCGCCGCACTCGACCACGACACCCCCGCCCTGCGCCCCCTCACCGAACGCCTCACCGGCTCCCTGGCCACCCGTCAGGTCTTCACCCTGCGCCGCTGCACCGCCCCCACCCTCACCGTCCCCGGCCTCGCCCTGGTCGGCGAAGCCGCCCACGCCGTGCACTCCCTTGCCGCCCAGGGCATGAACACCGCCATCTGCGACGCCCACACCCTGGCCCACCACCTCGCCACCGCACCCGACACCGACACCGCGCTCGCCGCCTACGAGGCCGAACGGCTGCCCTGGATCCGGCACATCGCCGTGATGAGCCACGACGCCGCCCGCCTGGTCACCGCCACCGGCCGCACCACCCGGGCCCTGGGCCGCCGCGCCCTGCGCCGCACCCACCACAGCCCCCGGCTGCGCTACACCGCCACCTACAACCTCGCCGGCCTCGGCATCCACCCCTTCGCCCCCCTCGACCGGCTCCACCAACTCGGCCTCCCCGACCCCCGCGCCACCCACGTCCCCCCGTGGCAGCCCCAGTGAGCGGCCCACCCGCCCTGGTCCTCGGCGGCTCACTGGCGGGACTGCTCACCGCCACCGTGCTGCGCCGCCACCACACCACCGTCACCGTCCTCGACCAGGACCGGCTGCCCACCGGAGCCGCCCACCGTGCCGGGACCCCGCAGGCCCACCACGGTCATCTGCTGCTGCCCGCCGGCAGCCGGTACATCGAGGCCCTGCTCCCCGGCACGCTCGGCCGGCTGCTGGCGGTGGGCGCCCACCGCATCGACATGTCCGCCGACGTCGTCAGCCTGGGGGATCTGGGCTGGCAGCCCAGAACACCGACCGGACATCTCGCCCTGCTGTGCAGCCGCCCGCTGCTCGAATGGACCCTGCGCGAACGCGTCCGGGAGATGGACGGCATCACCCTCGTCACCGGCGCCCAGGTCCGGGAACTGACCGGCAGCCGCCACCGTGTCACCGGAGCCCTCGCCCGGCACCGCGACGGCACCACCCGGTGGTACGAGGCCGCGCTCACCGTCGACGCCACCGGCCGCGCCTCGCGCACCCCCGCCCTGCTCACCGCGCTCGGCCTGCCCCCGGTACGGGAACGGACCGTCGACGCCGGCGTCGCCTACGCCTCGGTGCCCGTGCTGGCTCCGCCCGCCGCCCGGGACGGCTTCCCCGTCATCGGCATCCAGCCGGGCCCCTCCCGGCACCGCCCCGCCCGGGCCGGGGTGGTCTTCCCGATCGAGGACGGCCGCTGGCTGATCTCCCTGTCCGGCACCAGGGGCGCCGCACCGCCGCTGGACCATCACGGCTTCCTCGCGTTCGCCCGCTCCCTGGACCACCCGGTGATAGCCGACCTGCTGACCTCCGTCACACCCGTGGCCCCGATCCGCGGCTACCGGCACACCGGCAACCGGCGCCGCTACTACGAGCGCATGCGCCGCTGGCCCGAGGGCTTCCTGGTCGTCGGTGACGCGCTGCTCACCACCAACCCCACCTTCGGCTACGGCATGACCGCCACCGCGGCCGGGGTGAGTGCCCTGGCCGACACCCCGCACGCCTCCTCCCGCGACACCCAGCGCGCCATCGCCCGCGCGGTCTCGGGCGCCTGGCACCTGGCGTCCGGTACCGACCTGCTGCACCCCGGCGCGACCGGCGCCGGATCACGCCGGGCGGCGCGTGTCCACCGGGGCCTGGCCCTGCGTCTGGAACGGGCGGCCCACCACGATCCGCGGCTGCGCCGCGCCCTGGTGCGGGTGGGGACCCTCAGTGACCCGCCCTCGACCCTGTTGACCCCGGCCGTCGCCCGTGCCCTGCTGCTTCCGCGGGCGCGCGGTCCGGTTACGCCCGGCTCTCCTGCTCCTGGAGGATCCGCTGATTGAACTCCGCCTTGGCCGCCTGCCAGCCGTCCTCGTCGTTCCCCCGGCGCCAGTACCCGGAGATGGACAACTGCTCGGGCGCCAGCGCGCGCTCGTGCCGCAGATGGCGCCGCAGTTCCTTGACCCAGTTCGCCTCGCCGTGCACGAAGGCGTGCCCGCGCCCCGGCGGCAGGGTGAGAGAGGTGACGGCGTCCACGAGCGCCGGACCGAAGCGTCCCTCGCGCCGGTCGACCCAGACCACCTCGACGTCCCCGGCCGGCGGCTCCAGCTTCAGTTCCTCACCCGGCCCGTCGATCTCGATGAGGACCCGCGCCACCGCTCCCCGCGGGAGCCGCTCGACGGAGGCGGCGATGGCGGGCAGCGCGCTCTCGTCCCCGACGAGCAGATGCCAGTCGGCGGTGGGGTCGGGCGCGTAGGCGCCGCCGGGGCCCAGGAGGGCGATCCGGTCCCCGGGGCGCGCGGCGGCGGCCCAGGGCCCGGCCAGGCCGGTGTCGCCGTGGTGGACGAAGTCGATGGTCAGTTCACGGGCCTGCGGGTCCCATGCGCGCACCGTGTACGTCCGCATGCTGGGCCACTGCTCACGCGGCAGCGTGCGGCGGATCTCCGCCACGTCGAACGGCTCCGGGTAGTCCACTCCGGGCTGGGCGAAGACGAGCTTCACATAGCTGTCGCTGTACGGCCCGACCGCGAACTCCTGAAGGCCCTCACCCCCGAGGACAACTCTGATCACCTGCGCATTGAGCCGCTCGGTGCGCAGCACCTGACCACGATGCGTGACGATGTCGCTCATGACGCCCTTCCTGTCGGTTAGGTAAGCCTAACCTGCATTCGGTGGGGCGGTCGCGACCCCCCTGAGGCGGACGCGGTGGGTGATGCCCCGGTGATGCCCGGTGACGCGGCGGGGGCCGGACTGTGAGCCCCGGCATGAGAGGGCCGTCACATCCGTACGGGCTTAGGAGTGCTCCGGGCCAGTGGGCCAAGGCGGACATGGCATGACAGGGAGGGATGTACTAAATCTTGTCGGAGATGAGGTCTTTGCTGTTGATAGTCCGAGTTGTGCATGGTGGCGATCGGTCGCGTTCCGCGGCTTCTCTCCCCCGCTCCTCCGAGGATCGAGGTGTCTGTATGACCGCCACCCATGGCGCTTCCCGTATTCGAATGCGCACGGCCGCTGTGGCCGGGATGGTCACCGCCGGTGCGGCGGTGGTGTCCCTCGTGCACACCCCCGGTGCAGTGGCCGACCCGCACGCGTCCGCCGTCGCCCCCACGGCCATGAGCACCAGTGCTCCGGCCGCGTTCTCCCCGGACAGCGCGAGCAGCGTGATCGTCAAGTCCCCGGTCACCGGCAGTGACGCCGCCGACAACGGCGACGAGGTCGCCGACGACAGCGCTGCCGAGACCACCGACGACACCGCAACCGACGACACCGCCACCGACGACGGCGCGGCGGCGGACACCGCGACGCAGGCCGCGCAGGACGACGCGGCGGCGCAGGAGGAGTCCGCTCCGGCCGACAAGGGCCGCGGCGCCGCGTACAACGCCGACGGCACCATCGTCGTGATCGACAAGGCCGAGCAGCCCAAGCCGCAGCCCGCCTCGGCCGAGCAGCTCGACCAGTGGATCAACGAGGCCCTGGATGTCATGAAGGCGAACGGCATCCCCGGCAGCTACGACGGCATCAAGAGCAACCTGATACGTGAGTCCAGCGGTGACCCGCACACGATCAACATGTGGGACAGCAACGCGGTCAAGAACATCCCGTCCAAGGGCCTGCTGCAGGTCATCGACCCGACCTTCGAGCAGTACCACGTGGAGGGGACCAGCACCGACATCTACGATCCGGTGGCCAACATCGTCGCGGCCTGCAACTACGCGGCCGACCGCTACGGCTCCATGGACAACGTGAACAGCGCCTACTGATCCCCCGGGGACACCGGCGCACAGCACCCCGGTGCCGCCGCACGCCACAGGCGTGCGGCGGCACCGTCGTGTGTGGGGGAGTCGGCGGGTGTCTAATGCCCGCTGTGGTCGGCGGCCGATCCGTGTGATCCGCTGTGACCGGCCGTGTCCGCGCCGCCCTCGCCGGCGGTGCCCGCCGCCGTGTGGTGGTGCTCGTAGTCGGGGATCGTGCCGTCCGGTCGTTTCACCAGCAGCAGTCCGGCCATGCCCATGTCCGAGTGGCTCTGCACGTGGCAGTGGTACATCCACGCGCCCGGCCCGACCCCCTCGCCGGCGATGATCTGGAAGCCGAAGGAGTCGCCGGGCCCGGTGATCTTGTTGTCCACGATCCTGCTGGTGTCCTCGGGGCCCTCCAGCAGCCCGGTGCGGTTCTCGGCCCAGCGGTGACCGTGGATGTGGAAGGTGTGGTAGAGCTCGCCGTGGGTGATGGAGATGATCTCCACCCGGTCACCCATCGTGACCTCGTAGTCGGCCCCGGCCTTCAGATTGTTCGTCAGCATGTCGTTGAAGACGATGGTGATCGTCTTGTCCGGCAGCACATCGCCCGCGCGCCGCACCACCAGCGGACCGTACAGACCGTTGCGCACCCCGGCCGTGCCGTGGTCGGTGCCCACGGTGTGATCGTGATACTGCCAGTAGCCCGCGCTGCCCGAGCGCCAGGTGCCGTCCGCCCGGCGGCCCGGGGCGTGCGAGCGCCAGGTGTACGTCCGCTTTCCGCCGGGCGGTACGTGGGAGCGGGTCATCCGGGTGCCGTCGCTGGATATCTCGTAGTCGACGCCGTGCACATGCAGGCTGGCGTCCACGTCCATGAGGTTCTCGACCTCGATGTGCAGCGTGTCGCCCTCGACCATCTCGATCAGCGGGCCCGGGACCGAGGCCTTGCCCGGCTGGAGGCCGTAGCCCATGCGGCCGTCGGAGAGCCGCTCCAGGTAGAGCTTCATGGTCCGCACCTGGTTGCGTGCCTGGGCGGTACGGGCCGTCACCGTCCCGGCCGCCGCCGCGGAGTTCGCGGCCGGGGCCGCGGCTGTCAGTGAGGCGGCGCCGGCCATCGCCGCGGCACCCCAGAACAGGGAGCGCCTGCCTGGCCCCCGGCTTGGTCCGGCGGACCCCTCGGTCCGGCTTCCGTCGTCGCTTCCGTTACCGCCCGTCACCGCGTTCATGGGCACAACTCCCTGCAACTGTTGCTACTTCGAGCACGAGCCGCCGGACAACATAGCTCTCGAACGGGACTTTATCCAGATCATGACAAAGTTTCGACGAGTTTGGTCCAAAGCCCTTGGCGGTGTGGGAACAAGCGTCTACCTTGCTCGCTGACCCGGAACCACCAGTGAGGAGTGGGTGGCACATGCGGCGAACACCGCATCACAGTCCCAGGAACTCGGAGCAGGTGCACAGATCCCCCGCGGACGGTCCGGCACGCCGGCCCCGCCGCACGCGGTCCCTACGGATATGGGCGTCGGCCCTGCTGTCGGGCGTGATGGCGACCGGCGCGCTGTACGCGGTACCCGCCGCGGCCAGCGCCCAGCCCTCCGCCGAGTCCGTCGCACAGGCACTCAACCTGCCGCAGCCACCGGGCGGCGACGACGTCCGTGTGCTGATCTTCCACGCGTCCGCCGGTACGGAGTCCCCGACCGTGGACACCGGCATCGCCGCGCTCGAATCCATCGGGCGCAGCGGGCCCGCCAACCAGCGATTCTCCGTCGAAGCCACGGCCGACGCCTCGGTGTTCACCGACGGCCGCCGGCTCGGCGCCTTCAACTCCGTGGTCTTCCTCACCGGCGCGGGCGATGTCCTGGACGCCGAGCAGGAGCTGGGCCTGCAGGCCTACCTCGCGGCGGGTGGCGGCTTCCTCGGCGTGCACGACGCGGCCCGTACCGAGCCGTACTCCGACTGGTACGGCGGGCTGATCGGTGCCCGCGCCACCGGGGACAGCGGATCCACCGCGCAGCGCGCCACCGTCGAGGTCGGCGACCGGGTCCACCCGGCCACCGCCGGTCTCCCGCCGGAGTGGAGCCGCCTGGACCGGTGGCTCAACTGGGAGACCAATCCCTCCGGTGACGTCCACACCGTCGCCCGGGTCCGCGAACTGGACTACCGGCCGGGCGAGTCGGCCAACGGGCCCGACCATCCCATCTCCTGGTGCCAGGACTACGCCGGCGGCCGTTCCTTCTACACCGCCATGGGCGGCACCGTCGCCTCGTGGGCCGAGGCCGACTTCCGTGACCACCTGCGCGGCGCGCTCACCTGGACCAACCGGGTGGCCCGTGCCGACTGCCAGGCCACCGTCACCGCCAACTACACGGCCGAGCGGCTGACCCCGCCCAACCAGCCGGGCGAGCACGACCAGATCGGTGAGCCGCACGGCCTGGTCCCCGCCCCCGACGGCCGGATCTTCTACATCGGACGCGGCGGTGGCCCGGCCGGCTCCTCGGTCGTCACCGACTGGAACGACCCGGACATCGGCAAGGGCGAGGGCGAGATCCACGTCTACGACCCGCGCACCGGCCAGGCGTCCCTGGTGGGTTCGCTGACCGTCTTCGGCAACAAGGGCGGCGGCGGCGAACTGGTCAAGACCGAGGAAGGGCTGCTCGGCATCGAGCTCGACCCCCGGTTCGCGACCAACGGCTGGATCTACCTGCACTGGACACCGCACTCGGAGATCGACCGCGAGCAGCGGATCGCCGAGCGCCGTGTCTCGCGCTTCACCGTCAACCGCTCCACCGGCAGGCTGGATCTGTCCTCGGAGAAGGTGCTGCTGTCGTGGCCGGTGCAGATCCACAGCTGCTGCCACGCGGGCGGCGGGATGGCGTGGGACTCGCACGAGAACCTCTACATCGCCACCGGTGACACCAACTCCTCCGGATTCACCAACGGTTACTCGGGCAACAACCCCGAGCCGGTGTTCGCGGGCACCTCCTTCGCGGACGCCCGCCGCACCTCCGGCAACACCAACAACCTCAACGGCAAGATCCTGCGCATCCACCCCGAACAGGACGGCACCTACACCCTCCCCGAGGGCAACCTGTTCACCGGCAGGGAGACCGCGGAGGGCGGCGGCAAGACCAGGGGCGAGATCTACGCGATGGGCGTGCGCAACCCCTCGCGGATCTTCGTCGACCGGCAGACCGACGTGCTCTACGCCGGCTGGGTGGGCCCCGACGCCTCACAGCCCAGCACCACCTGGGGCCCGGCCAAGTACGAGTCCTTCACCGCCATCACCGCACCCGGCAACTTCGGCTGGCCGTTCTGCATGGGCAACAACCAGCCCTACCGGGACCGCAACCTGCCCGACCCCTCGCAGCCGCTGGGCTGGTACGACTGCGACGCGCCGCGCAACGAGTCCCCGCACAACGACGGCCTCGTGAAGCTGCCCCCGGTCACCCCGGTATCGATCTGGTACGCCCCCAACGGCGGCGGCCCCGACTATCCGCGCAACGCCGACGGCATCCCGTCCTACGCCATCGACGACGAGTTCTACCGGCTGCCCTGGGCCAAGGGCGGCGGCCAGGCCGCGATGACAGGACCCGTCTACCGGTACGACGAGGACCGCGCCAGCGACGTCAAGTGGCCCCGCTACTGGGACGGCAAGTGGTTCATCGGTGACTTCTACGACGGCGTCCAGCCCCGGCACGCGGTCCTGATCGACCCGGACACCATCGGCGGGGGCACCCCGCCCAGCCATGCGGAGCCGCTCAAGGAGATCATCCCGGTCGGTCAGGGCGGCATCCGCAACCTGATGGACTGGAAGTTCGCCCCCGACGGCTCGCTGTACGTCCTGGACTACGGCCGGGGCTTCTTCAACTCCGACAGCGAATCCGCCCTGTGGCGGGTGACCTACTCCGGCGGCGCGCCCACCCCGGCCGCCTCCGACCTGGTCAGGAAGGGCGACTGATGAGACGACGCACACGCCTTGACAGCCGCACCCTGTGGACCGCGCTGCTCACCTCGATGGCCCTGCTGCTCGGGCTCACCTCGGCCGCCGCCCTCGGCGGACCGGGGGAGGAGCGGGCGGTGGCGGCGGAGCAGACGCTGCGCTGGACGGCGGACGGCGGGATGGACGCCTTCACCTCGGCGCCGCAGACCGCGGTGGCCGGGCCGGCGACCATCGTCTTCGAGAACAGCGTGGCCACCGGCAACGCCATCGCGATGCCGCACACGCTCACCTTCGACACCAGCAACCCCGAGTTCAACAACGACGTCGACCTCAACATCCTGGCCAACCCCACCGACAACAACGGCGGGCTGCACACCGCCGAGGTGGTCCTCACCCCGGGCGTCTACCGCTACTACTGCGCGATCCCGGGCCACGGCGCCATGCAGGGCACCCTGGTGGTGACCGAGGACGACGGCGAGGACGTCACCGCACCCGAGGTCACCGCCTCGGTGGACGGCGTGCGCAACGACGACGGCGCGTTCTTCGGCTCGGCCACCGTGACCCTGGAGGCCACCGACGCCGGTTCCGGCGTGGCGAGCGTGGAGTTCGCCGAGGGCACCGACGGGGAGTGGCAGCCGTACGCCGACCCGGTCGTGGTCGACCGCGTCGGTGACCACGTGCTGCGCTACCGCGCCACCGACGTGGCCGGCAATGTGTCGGAGCCCGGCACGGTGGAGTTCACCGTGGTCGAGCCGCCGACCGACGACACCGAGCCGCCGGAGACCTCGGCGACGGTGAGCGGTGACCAGAACGAGGACGGCGACTACCTCGGCATGGCCACCGTCACGGTGACCGCCTCCGACGCCGGCTCCGGCGTCAACTCCATCGAGTACGCCCGGGGCGCCGACGGCGCGTGGCAGGAGTACACCGGGCCGGTGATGGTCCACGACCTCGGCAGCCACGTGTTGCGTTACCGCGCCACCGACCGGGCCGGCAACGTCTCGCAGGAGCAGAGCGTCGAGTTCACCGTCGTGGAGGTCGTGGAGGAGGACGTGACCGCGCCCGAGGTCTCGGCCTCGGTGTCCGGCAACATCAACTCCTCGGGCTCGTACATCGGGTACGCCCAGGTGACGATCGAGGCCACCGACGAGGAGTCGGGCGTCGAGCTGGTGGAGTACTCGCTGGACGGCGGCCCCTACCTGGAGTACGGGCGTCCGGTGATCGTGGACGGCGTCGGACGGCACACCGTCTCCTATCGGGCCACCGATGCCGCGGGCAACACTTCGCAGGCCGGGGAGGTCGTCTTCACCGTCGCCCGCGGCGGTGGCGTCCCCGCGCCCAACTGCGCCGAGTTCGACGAGCGCCGCACGGTGTTCGTCGGCGAGGTGAACACCGGGGTGCCCAACCGGATCACCGAGACCCGCTGCCGCATCAACGAGCGGATCGAGGACGAGAAGGACTGGTCCTCGCACGCGCTGTTCCTCAAGCACGTGGACACGGTCGTCGGTCAGCTGCTGGAGGAGGGTGTCATCGACGAGCGCGAGTCCGGGCTGATCAAGCAGGCCGCGCGTGACTCGGGCATCGGTACCCCGGGCAACACCGAGGGGTACCGCAGCCTGTTCGACGGCAGCCAGGAGAGTTTCGAGCGCTGGCAGCAGGTCGGCGGCGGTGCCTTCGGGCTCTCCGAGGACAACGCCATGACCAGCAGCAGCGATGTGCCGGGCATGGGCATGCTGTGGTTCCCGGAGCGGCAGTACGAGAACTTCTCGCTGAAGCTCCAGTGGCGCGACGACGCCCCCGACGGACTGCTCACCAACGGCGGGGTGTTCGTCCGGTTCCCGGACGTGCACGGCCATCCGGAGGAGAGCCGGCCGGAGTGGGTGGCGATCAACTACGGTCACGAGATCCAGATCTATGACCGGCCCACCGGCGATCTGTACAAGACCGGTTCGGTCTACGGCTTCGATCGGGTCGGCCTCGGCGGCGCCGGGGTGACCCCGAAGGGCACCTGGAACGACTACGAGATCCGGGTGATCGGGCAGTCCTACGAGATCTACCGCAACGGCGTTCTCATCAACGAGTTCGAGAACGTCCGCGGTCTGGCCTTCGAGCCGCCGCGCGGCGGGGACCCGGGCAGCAACGGCCGGCGCAACGCCTCCGGCTATGTCGGCCTCCAGGTCCACGGCGCCGACGACGTGGTCTCCTACCGGGACATCCGCATCAAGGAGCTGTGAGCCGCTCACCGCAACGACCTCGGGGTCGGTCGCCTTCGGGCGGCCGACCCCTTGGCCGTCACCCCGGGACACTCGCGTAACATAGGTAAGGCATACCTAAGTTTGTGGAGCGGAGTGTCTTTGTCATGCGTTCATACCGGGTCTGGGCGGCGGTCGCGGCAGCGGCTGTCGCGCTGAGTCTCAGCGCCTGCGGCGCCTCCGACGACGGAGCGGACGACACCGCCGACAAGGGCGGAAACACGGAGAACGGCACGTCCGGCGCGTTCCCGATCACCATCGAACACGCCCTGGGCACCACGACGATCCCTCAGAAGCCCGAGCGCGTCGCCACCGTCGCCTGGGCCAACCACGAGGTGCCGCTGGCCCTGGGCGTCGTCCCGGTGGGCATGGCCGCCGCCAACTTCGGCGACGACGACGGCGACGGCGTCCTGCCGTGGGTCACCGAGAAGCTCGACGAGCTCGGCGCCGGGACCCCGGTGCTCTTCGACGAGAACGACGGCATCGACTTCGAGTCCGTCGCCGACACCAACCCCGACGTCATCCTCGCCTCCTACTCGGGGCTGACACAGCGGGACTACGACACCCTCAGCGACATCGCCCCGGTCATCGCCTACCCGGAGGCCCCCTGGGCCACCTCCTGGCGCGACATCATCAAGCTCAACAGCGAGGCCATCGGCCTGGGCGCCGAGGGCGAGGCTCTGATCGCCGACCTGGAGCGGGAGATCAGCGACACCGTCGCCGGCTACCCGCAACTGACCGGCAAATCGGTGATGTTCATGACCCACATCGACCCGACCGACGTGAGCCAGGTCGGCTTCTACACCGCGCACGACACCCGCGCCCTCTTCTTCGAGGACCTCGGCCTGCAGACCCCCGGCAGCATCGCCGAACTCTCCGCCGGAACGGACCAGTTCGCGCTGACCCAGAGCGCCGAGCAGATCCAGGTCTTCGACGACGTGGACATCATCACCGGCTACGGCGACGAGGAGGGCGAGCTGTTCGGGATCGTCCAGCAGGACCCGCTGCTCTCGAAGATCCCCGCCGTCGAGCGCGGTTCCGTGGCCTTCCTGCCCGGCAGCACGCCGCTGGCCACCGCCGCCAACCCCACCCCGCTGTCCATCTCGTGGGTGCTGGACGACTACGTCGCCCTGCTCGCCGAGGCCGCGGACAAGGTGGAATGACGGCCGTCACCACCCGGAACACGCCGGACGCCGACCTCGCTCGGCGTCCGGGTCATGTCCGGGGTCTGTGGATCGCCGCCGCCCTGGCCCTCCTGGTCCTCGCCATGGCCGCCTCGGTGGCCCTGGGCGCCCGGGACGTGGGCTGGTCCGACATCGTCGCGGGCCTCGGCGGCGCGGAGAGCACCCTCGGCGAGGCCGCCGTCAAGAAGCGGGTGCCGCGCACCCTGCTGGCCATGACGGTCGGCGCGGCCCTCGCCCTGGCCGGCGCCGTCATGCAGGGCGTGACCCGCAACCCGCTGGCCGACCCGGGCATCCTCGGCGTCAACATGGGCGCCTCGCTCGCCATCGTCACCGGCGTCGCCTTCTTCGGCCTCACCTCTCCCACCAGCTACATCTGGATCGCCACCGCGGGCGCCGCCGCCACCGCGCTGTTCGTCTACGCCATCGGTTCGATGGGACGGGGCGGCCCCACCCCGCTCAAGCTCGCGCTGTCCGGGGCGGCCGTCTCCGCCGCGCTCGCCTCCCTGGTCACCGCCGTCATGCTGCCCCGCAACGACATCGCCGGCACCTTCCGGATGTGGCAGATCGGCGGCGTCGGCGGAGCCTCCTTCGACAAGCTCGGCCAGGTGGCACCGTTCCTCGCCGTGGGATTCGCCGTCTGTCTGCTGTCCGCCCGCCGCCTGAACTCCCTGGCGCTGGGCGACGAACTGGCCGCCGGACTGGGCGAGAACGTCGCCGTCACCCGGGCCGTCTCCGCGCTCGGGGCCGTCCTGCTGTGCGGCGCGGCCACCGCCGTCGCCGGCCCGATCGGATTCGTGGGCCTGGTCGTGCCCCATCTGTGCCGGCTGCTGGTCGGCGTCGACCACCGCTGGCTGCTGCCGCTCGCCGCGCTGCTGGGCGCCGCCCTGCTCACCGCCGCCGACGTGGTCGGCCGCATCGTGAACCGGCCCTCGGAGATCGACGTCGGCATCGTGACGGCGCTGATCGGCGCGCCCTTCTTCATCTACATCGTCCGCCGACAGAAAGTACGAGCCCTGTGACCCTTCAGGCCATGGCCGAGGGCCGGATCCGCCGCGCGAACCGGCGGCGCGTCACCATCGCCGTCCTCGTGGCTCTCGTCGTCACCGCGTTCGCGCTCAGCCTGATGTTCGGCAAGACCTCCTACCCGCCGGACGCGGTGTGGCGGGTGATCATGGGCGAGCAGGTCCCGGGCGCGTCCTTCACCGTCGGCCGGCTGCGGCTGCCCCGTGCGGTGCTCGCCGTCCTCGTCGGACTGTGCTTCGGTCTGGGCGGTGTCACCTTCCAGACGATGCTGCGCAACCCGCTGGCCAGCCCCGACATCATCGGCATCAGCACCGGGGCGAGCGCGGCGGCCGCCTTCGCGATCGTCGTGCTCTCGCTCGACGAGGTCGGGGTCTCCGTCTTCGCGATCACCGGTGGCCTGGTGGTCGCCCTGGCGGTGTACACCCTGTCCTTCAAGGACGGGGTGGCGGGCTCGCGGCTGATCCTGATCGGCATCGGCATCGCCGCCGTGCTGGAGAGCCTCACCGCCTACATCCTCAGCCGGGCGGGGGAGTGGGATCTCCAGGAGGCGATGCGCTGGCTGACCGGCAGCCTCAACGGCTCCAGTTGGACGGAGGTGGTGCCGGTCCTGATCGCGCTGGCCGTCCTGGGGCCCGTTCTGCTGGGGCAGTCGCGCGGCCTGTCCACGATGCAGCTGGGCGACGACACCGCCGCGGCCCTCGGCGTGCGCGTCGAGCGCACCCGGATCATCGCCATCGTCGCGGCGGTGGGCCTGATCGCCTTCGCCACCGCCGCCGCCGGACCGATCGCCTTCGTGGCGTTCCTGTGCGGCCCGATCGCCGCCCGTCTGGTGGGCCCCGGCCACTCCCTGCTGGTGCCCGCCGCCCTCATCGGCGCGCTGCTGGTGCTGGTCGCCGACTTCTGCGGCCAGTTCGCGTTCGGCACCCGCTACCCGGTCGGCGTCATCACCGGAGTGCTGGGCGCCCCGTACCTCATCTACCTCATCATCCGCACCCACCGCGCGGGCGGTTCCCTGTAGCCGCCCGGCGCGGCGCCGGTCCGTCCCCCGCGCCGGCCCGGCACGGAGCCGGCCCCTCTCAACGGGCCGGGCGCAGCTCCTCGTCCGCCGGATCCGACGGGTCCGGCGGCCGGGGCGGCCCGGCGGGAGCCTCCGGCCGCCCATCACCGGGATCATCGGCCACCGACTCCGCCACCTGCGGCGGCGCGATCCGGCGCAGCAGCACGGACACCGCGCACATCAGGGCCATCATCCCCATCAGGGCGTACATGATCCGGTAGTCGATCAGCCCGATGAGCGCCGCGCCCGCCGCGATGGAGAGCGTCTGGAACAGATCGCACACCGAGCTGACCGCCGCGTTCACCCGGCCCTGCATCCGGGCCGGCGCGTACAGGTGCAGCGCCGTGCTCAGCGCCACCATCAGGAACGGCAGCCCGGTACCGATCAGCATCGCGCCCAGGATGAACAGCGGCATCTCGCGCCACACGCACAGCACCAGGCCGGCCGATATCAGCGCGTACCCCACCGCGCTGCCCCGGAACTCCCCGGCCCGCCGCACGATGAGACCGGCGAGAATCCCGCCCAGCACCGAACCGCCGCCCTGCAGCGAGGCGATCACCCCCACGAACGCCGGCCCCTGCCCCAGCCCCTGGTCGACCGCCGCGAACACCGCCGTCTCCAGCAGTCCGACCACCGCCAGGAACGCCACGAACGACACCGCCAGCCGCAGCAGGAACGGCGTGGCCCGCACGAAACGGAAACCCGCCGTCACCGACCGCGCGAACGGCTCGCCCGCCGGCTCCGGCTCCGACTCCACCACCTTGATCGACCACAGCACCAGCGCCGCCACCACGAAGGTCGCCGACCCCAGCACCGCGAGCGCGCCCCCGCCGAACGCCGTGTACACCCCGGCGCCCGCCACCGGCGAGACGATCCGCACCCCCTCCCGCACGGTGATCAGCAGCGACCGGGCCGCCGCCGCGTTCTCCGAGGGGAGCATGTCCTTCAGCAGCGCCGGCCGCGCCGGGGTGGCGAACAGCACCCCGTACGCCAGCGTCACCAGATAGATGATCCACACATCGCCGGAATCCCCGACGAACAGCAGCCCCAGCACCAGGACCGCCATCACCGAGTACATCCGCAGCAGCAGCGGGCGCCGCCGCACCCGGTCCACCCAGTGGCCCAGCAGCGGGGCGGCGAGACCCGGGGCCGTGATGATCAGGAACACCACGCCGGCCGCCGCGTCCGACCCCGTCAGATCCTTGATCCAGATCGCCAGCGAGAGATAGACCGCGCTGTCCCCGAAACTGGAGAAGGTCTCACCGATGAACAGCCGTCTGAAGCGCTTGTCGGTGCGCAGCAGTTTCCACATGGGGCGGACCTCCGGGGAAGGAACGGCGGCGGGCGGCCCGCCCGCCGCCGGGGGGTGATGTGCGGGGCGGGGTCAGCTTTCGCCCATCGCGACGCGCAGGGACCGCGGCCGCATGTCGGTCCACACGGTGCCGATGTGGTCCAGGCACTCCTGACGGGTCCCGCGCGTCTCCAGTGCCCGCCAGCCGGCCGGCACCGGACGTTCCGCGGCCCAGACGGAGTACTGCTCCTCGTCGTTGATGACCACCACGAACTGCTGCTCGCCGGTGCCGTTTGCCTCTTCGGTCATGGGAGGGTCCTCTCGTGTCCTGGGGAAGGGTGGGACGGGGTCCGTGCCGGGGGTTGCGGCCGGTGCAGGCGCTCGCGCACCAGCTCCCGCACGGCGCGCCTGCTGGTCTTGCCCGCCGCCGTGTCCGGCAGCGCCGCGAAGTCCAGCACCTGACGCGGTCTCATGTACGCGGGAAGCAGCCGGTGCAGTCCGGCCCGCACCTCCCGCCCCGCCTGGGGCCACGGCGGCGATCCGGCGGCCGGGACGCAGGCGAGGTACAGCTCGGGGCGGCCCTCGGGGCCCTCGCAGACCACCGCGACCGCCTGCGCCAGTTCCGGCAGCCGCTGGGCGACCGCCTCGATCTCGCCCAGTTCGATCCGGTGGCCCCGGATCTTGACCTGGTCGTCGGCGCGGCCGTGGAAGTAGTGCTGCCCGTCCGCCCCGGCCCGGACCAGATCGCCCGTGCGGTACATCCGTGAGCCGTCCGCAGCGGTGACGAACGACCTGGCGGTCAGGCCGGGTTCGCCGGTGTAGCCGCGTGCCACCCCGGCCCCCGACAGCCACAGCTCACCGACCTCCCCGGCCGCCACCGGGTGCCCCGCCTCGTCCAGTACCCGGGCGCCCAGGCCCGTCAGCGGCCGGCCGATCGGCAGCGGATCGCGGAACGGCGGCTCCAGCGGAGTGCACAGCCCGACCACCGTGATCTCGGTGGGGCCGTACGCGTTCCACAGCGCCCCCGTCACCGGCAGCAACTCCTCGGCCAGCGCGGCCGGCAGCGCCTCGCCGCCGGAGATGAGCGTGCCGAAGACCCGTTCACCGCCGAGGAAGGGCAGCAGCAGCCGCAGCTGGCTCGGGGTGGCCCAGGCCGCCGACAGTCGTGCCCCGCGCAGGAAGCGGGCGAAGAACTCCGGGTTGCGGGCGGCCCGTTCCGGTGCGACCACCGCGGTGCCGCCGCACACCAGCGGGATCAGCAGCTCGGGCACCGACATGTCGAACACCGTGTTGCTGTGCGCCAGCATCCGGCTCCCGGGGCCGAACTCCAGGGCGCGCACGAAGTGTTCCAGCATGTTCAGCAGCGCCGGATGTTCCACCTCCACGCCCTTGGGCACTCCCGTGGACCCGGAGGTGAACAGCACGTACGCCGCCGGTCCGCCCGGGTCCGGGGCGATCGCCGCCTTCTCGCGGCCCACCTCGGCCGTCGCCGTCGTGCTCACCCCGTCGGTGGCCGTGCCGCGCACCGCGACCGTGCACACCGCCCGCCGGATCTGGTAGCGGCGCCGCTCGCCCGGGGCCGCCGGGTCCAGCGGCACTGCGGTGGCGCCCAGCATCCAGCAGGCCAGCAACGGCACCAGATAGGGGGCCCCGTACCCGGCCTCCACGGCGACCCGGGTGCCCCGTCCGGCGCCGGCGGCGGCGAGCCGGGTGGCCTCACCGCGCGCGGCGGCCACCAGGCCGGCGTAGCTGAGCGTGCCCTCCGGGCTCTCCACCGCCGGTGCGCCGGGCCGCAGCCCGGCCTGCGCCAGCACCGCCGCGAGCACCGTGCCGGCCTCGTACTCAGTCGGTGAGGACATCGGCCGCCCCCGCCTCGCGCACCAGGGCGGTCAGCCCGGCCGGTGTCGGGTCCGCGAAGAAGTCCCCGAGGTCGACGGTGACCTCGAACTCCTCGTCCAGCCGCGCCAGCAGCCGCAGCGCCATGATGGAGTGCCCGCCCAGCGCGAGGAAGCTGTCCCCGGGCCGCACCGCCGGCACGTCCAGCACCTCGCACCACAGGGCCGTCACCCGGCCGGTGAGCGGATCCCCGTCCCCGGGACTTCCCGCCGGTTCCTGGTCGGGGGCGGTCGCCGGGGCGAGCGGGCCGGCCAGCAGCGCGGCCCGGTCCGTCTTCCCGCTGGCGTTCACCGGCAGCCGCTCCAGCGGCACCACCACGGGCACCAGATGCTCGGGGAGCCGCTCGCGCAGCGCCGCGACCAGGGCCGGGCCGTCCAGCGGTCCGGTCGCGCGGCCCGCGCCCGCGGTCACCCAGGCCACCAGCTCCGCACCGTGCTCGGTGGGACGGGCCAGCACCACCGCCTCCGCGACCCCGGGCAGCGTACGCAGCGCCCGTTCGACCTCGGCCGGCTCCACCCGGTGGCCGCGCACCTTGACCTGGTCGTCCCGCCGCCCCTCGAAGGCCAGCTGCCCGCCCGGCAGCACCCGCACCAGGTCACCGGTGCGGTACAGCCGCCGCCCGCCGCGCGGGTCGAAGGGATCGGGCACGAACGCGTCGGCCGTCGCCGCGGGCGCCCCCCGGTAGCCGTGTGCCAGGCCCTCCCCGCCCACCGCCAGTTCGCCGACCGCGCCCACCGGCACCGGCTCGCCCCGCTCGTCCAGGACATGGGCGGTGGTCCCGGACACCGGCCGGCCGATGGGGATGATCCCGGCGGCCGTGTCCCGGTCGGTGATGTCGTGCCAGGTGCTGAAGGTGGTGTTCTCGGTCGGCCCGTAGCCGTTGACGATCCGCTCCGGCCGGTCGGGCCGGGCCAGCAGGACGGACAGCCGCCGCGCGTCCAGTTGTTCGCCGCCCGCCAGCAGCACCCGCAGCGGTGCCAGGGCGTCCGGCGCGAAGTCCACCACCTGATGGAAGAGGGTCGCCGTCAGCCACAGCACGGTGATCCGCTCGCGGGCGATGAACTCCCGCAGCCGGGCGGGGGACAGCGCCACCTCACGGCCGCCGGTCACCAGGGCCGCGCCGCCGGCCAGCGCCCCCCACACCTCGAACGTCGCCGCGTCGAACGCCGGGTGCGACAGGTGCGCCACCCGGTCCCGCGCGCCGATGGTCAGGTAGTCGGCCTCCGGAACCAGCCGGCTGATCGCCCGGTGCGGCACCACCACCGCCTTCGGTTCCCCGGTCGAGCCCGACGTGAACATCACATACGCGACGTCCTCGCCCGTCACCGCGGCCGGCTCCGGTGCCGGCGCGCCAGCGCTCCGCCCCGCCCCGGCGTCCGCCCACAGCCGTTCCAGGACCAGCACCGGCAGATGGCCGGCCACCGGGAGTCCCGCCACCGTGCCCCGGGCGTCCTCCGTCACCAGCACCGCGTCCGCCGACGCCAGCAGCCGGTCGATCCGTGCCGCCGGCTGTGCGGGGTCCACCGGCAGATAGGCGCAACCGGCGTACAGCGCGCCGAGGAAGCCGGTCACCGACGCGGCACCACGCTCCGCCAGCACCGCGACCACCGATCCCCGGCCCAGTCCGGCGGTGCGCAGGTGCGCCGCGAGGGCCCCGGCCCGGCCCGCGAGTTCGCCGTAGCTCAGCCGCAGCGGCCCCTCGATCAGCGCCGGGGCGCCGGGCCGCCGCGCCGCGTGCCGGGCGAAGCGCTGGTGCACCGCCTCGTACCCGGCTGCGGCCCCGGTCCCGGACTCCGCCACGGGCGACCCGGGCGCGGTGTCCGGCAGCGCGGCGTCCGGCGTGCGGAACGCCTCCCCGGCCGCCGCGATCAGCCGCTCGTGCAGAGCCGCCGCCGCTGGGGCGCTGAACAGGTCCGTGTGGTACTCCAGTTCCAGCTCGGGCTCGTCCCCGTCGACCACCGACCACAGCAGCTCGTACTTGGCCGTCCCGGTCGGCAGCAGCGTGCGCCGCGCCCGCTGCCCCGCCAGCCGCAGCACCCCCTCGTCCGCGCTCCGGTGGGTCAGTGCCACCTGGGCCAGCGGTGCCCGCGACCGGTCGGTGGCGATCCGCAGCTCGGTCAGGATGTCCTGCAACGGCGCCCGGCGATGCGCCAGCCCTTCCGCCACCGCGCGCCGCACCCGCCGCGCCACCTCACGCGCCGTCACCCCGGGCGGCAGCGTCACCCGCAGCGGCAGGGTGTCCACGAACATTCCGATCTCCGCCCCGTCACCCGTCTCCCGGGACGAGGCCGGGACCGCCACCACCAGATCCCGGTCCCCGGTCACCGCCGCGAGCCCCACCGCGTACGCGGCCAGCCAGGTCATGAACGGGCTGAGCCGCTCCTGCCCGGCCACCGCGCGCAGCGCGGCCAGCGCGCCGGGCGCGAACGCCGCCCGGTGCACCGCGCCGCCGGTGCCCAGGACGGGCGGCCGGGGCCGATCGGACGGCAGCGCCATCGCGTGCGGCGCCCCGGCCAGCCGGCCCCGCCAGTACGCGAGCGCGGCGGGCGCCTCCGCGAGCAGCGCGCCGCCCGACGGTGCCGCCGCGCCCCGTACGGGCTGCCCGTCCGCCGCCTGCGCGCAGCGGCGGGACAGTTCCTCCTCGATCAGCGTCAGCGAGGCACCGTCGCACACCAGATGGTGCACGGTCAGCAGCAGGACATCGCCCGCCGCGCCCCGGTCCACCACCGCAGCCCGCAGCAGCGGCGGCCTCCGCAGGTCGAACGGCTCCCGCGTCTCCCCGTCGAGCAGGTCGCCGAGCTCTGCCTCCGACAGCCCGGGGGCGGCCACCCAGCGGCACGGCACCCGGACCTCTCCCGGGTCCGCCTCCACCGCGAGACCGGGCGGGCGGAAGCCGCGCCGCAGCGCCGGGTGCGCCGCCGCCAGCTCGTCCAGCGCCGCCCGCAGCCGGGGGACGTCCAGCCGTCCGGGGAAGCGGTACACCGCGCCCACGTGGTACCGCGCGGTGCCGGGCGACACCTGCTCGGCGGCCCACAGCCGCTCCTCCGCCGCCGTCAGCGGACGCTCCCCGCCCCCCTGGCCCGCCCCGCCCTCCTTGGCCAGCACCGCCACCAGCCGCCCGAACTCCGGGTAGTCGTACAGCAGATCGAGATCGATGTCGGTGCCGGTGACGGCGCGCAGGCTCATCGCCGCCTCCACCGCCACGATCGAATCGGCCCCGGCGAGGAAGAAGTGGTCCTCGTCCCCGGCCGGATCCGCGCCCACCGCGCGCCGCCACACCTCGGCGACCGCCGCCCGCAGCCGCTCCGGGTCACCGCCCGGCGCCGCGGTCACCGCCCCTCGCCTTCCGCCCGGACTCGCGTCACCAGCACGTCCCCGATGGCCAGCGCGTCCAGCGAGGACCTGGCGAAGGTCTCCACCGCCTCCCGGGGCGTGCGCACGATCGGCTGACCGCGCAGATTGAAGGAGGTGTTGAGCACCACCGGCGTGCCGTGGTCGTCACCGAACCGCCGGATCAGCTCCCAGAACACCGGCGCCTGCGCCCGCTGCACCACCTGCACCCGGGCCGAGCCGTCCACGTGCGTGATCGACGGCAGCGCCTCCCGGTACTTCTCCCGCACCTGCGCCACACACAGCATGTGCCGGTAGAGATTCTCCTGCCCGGGGACGATCTCGAAGTACTCCCCGGCCTCCTCGGCCGTCACCGCCGGTGCGAACGGGCGGAACTCCTCGCGCTGTTTGACCACCGCGTTCAGGTGCGCCCGCATCCCCGGCACCCGGGGGTCGGCCAGGATGCTGCGATGCCCCAGGGCCCGCGGCCCGAACTCCATCCGCCCCTGGAACCAGGCCACCACCGCCCCGCCGCCCAGCAGTTCGGAGACCCGGCCCAGCAGTTCGGGCCGGGCCAGCCCGGTCACCTCGAAGCCCGGGCCAAGACCCGCCAGTGCCGCCGCGACCTGCGCGGTGCCGAACTCCTCGCCCCAGTACGGCATCGTCATGGCGGACGGCGCGGCCGGACGGCGCTGCCGCAGCTCCCACAGCGCGGCCCCCAGGGCGCTTCCGTCGTCCCCCGACGCCGGCTGCACGAACACCTCGTCCACCAGGCCGCTGCGGGCGATCACCCCGTTCGCGGTGCAGTTCAGTGCCACCCCGCCCGCCATGCACAGCCGCCGCGAGCCACCGCCGGGCAGTTCGCGCGCGGAGCGGAGCACGTGCAGCAGGCTCTCCTCCAGGGTGTGCTGCACCGTGGCGGCCACGTCCATGTGCCGCTGCTCCAGCGGCGCCCGCGGATGCCGGGCCGGGCCGAACACCTCCTCCAGCCGGCGGATCACCCCCCGGTGCGTCTCCCGCTCCAGCGGCGTGCGGTCGTGCGCCAGCAGCGGGGAGTGCAGCCCGCCGTTCGCGAGCCGCCGCATCAGCTCGCCGTCGGCCTGCGGGAACCGGCCCCGGTCGCCGTACGGGGCGAGGCCCATCACCTTGTACTCGTCCATCCCCGGCAGAAATCCGAGGTACTGGGTGACGACGCTGTACAGGATGCCCAGCGAGGCGCCGATCGGATAGCGCCGCAGCGTCCGCAGCTGCGCGCCGTCGCCGGCGTGCACCGAGGTCGCCTCGGTCTCGCCCATGCCGTCGGCCACCAGCACCGTCGCCGTCTCGAACCCGCTCAGCCAGTAGGCGCTGGCCGCGTGCGCCAGGTGGTGCGGCACCCGCACCAGCTTGCGTTCCCAGTCGTGGCCGGGGAAGTGCTCGCGCAGCACCTCCCACTGCACCCGCTCCGCGTACGCCTCGGCGAACCAGCGGCGGGTGTACGCGTCCCGTTCGAACGCGGCCGACGGCTCGTAGCGGAAGCCGTGCGCGACCACGTCGACCTCTTCCAGGGTCACCCCGGCCATCCGCAGACAGGCCGTGACGGCGTCCATCGGGAACGCCCCGGTGCCCTTGTCGCCGTCGTGCCGCTCCTGCGCGGAGGCGGCGAGCACCCCGTCCTCGCTCACCAGCGCCGCCGCCGAGTCCAGGCCCTGCACCAGCCGCAGCTCGCGGTGGTCGAGCCCCGGCAGCAGCTCACGCTTGAGCGCCCGCGTGCGGTCCAGACCGCTGATTCCCAGTACGAGCACCATCAGGCTCCCCTCGATTCGGTCCGATCGCGCACCGCGTCGGCCACGGCGCCGACCCAGGGCCGGCGCAGCATCTGGAAGTGGTCGCCGTCCGTGTGCGCGACCGTCAGTGACCCCGTCAGCTCCCGCCAGCCGGCTGTGATCCGTTCCCGCTCGGCTACGCCGTCGGTGAGCGACAGCACCAGCCGGGCGTCCCCGGCGAAGCGGGCGGGACGCCAGCGGCCGAGCGCGCCCAGCAGGTCACGCCAGTACGCCAGCAGCGTGGCCGTGGTCGGCCCGTCCAGTTCGGCCAGTGCCGCCGCGTCCACCCCCAGCGTCGCCAGCACCCCGCCGGCCTCCCGGCCGCGCAGCAGCGCCGCCGGGCCCTCGCGCAGCACCGCCGCGCGGATCCGCTCCAGCCGCTCCACCGTCACCCCGGCCCGCGCGGCGTCCGCCGGCTCCGGCGCGTCCGGCGCCCCCGGCGCCACACCGGACTCGGCGTCGATGACGACCAGCCGGGAGACCGGGACGCCCAGCCGCCGCAGCCGGACCGCGACCTCGTGGGCGAGCGCGCCCCCCGCCGACCAGCCGGCGACCACCACCGGTTCCCGGCCGGCCAGCAGCGGCGCCAGCTCCCGTACGTACGCCGTCGCCAGGTCGTCCAGCCCGCCCGGCGCGGCACCCGACCACGGGTCGCCCATCAGGCCCAGCACCTCGAACTCCCCGGCCAGCTCCGCCACCAGTTCCCGGTAGCCGAACAGCGTGCCGCCCAGCGGATGCGCCAGGACCAGCGGCACCGCTCCCGGCGTGCCGCCCAGCGGCACCACCCGGTCGCTGCCCGCGCCCGCGCCGTCCAGATACGCCGCCTGCGCGGCGACCGTCGGCGCCCCGTACAGCCGGGCCAGCGGCACCCGTACCCCGAAGTGTTCCCGCAGCCGCTCGGCCAGCCGCACCGCCAGCAGTGAGTGCCCGCCCAGCGCGAAGAAGTCCTCGTGCACCCCGATCCCGGACCGGCCCAGCAGCCCGGCCCACACCTCGGCCAGCCGCCGCTCGGTCCCGGTGCGCGGGGCCCGGCCCTGCGCCGGTCCGCCGCTGTCGGGACCCGGCAGCCGCAGCGCCGCCCGGTCCAGCTTCCCGCTCGCGGTCCGGGGCAGCGCGTCGACCCGTACGACGTCGGTGGGGATCGCCGCCTCGGGCAGCAGCCGCACCAGGTGGAGCCGCAGTGCCGCCGGCTCCGGCAGGGTGTCCGCTGCCGGCACCACGTGCGCCACCAGCCGTGGCCGGGACCCGGCACCGGTGTGGTGCGCCGTCACCGCCACGGCGGCGACCGCCGGATGGCCGCGCAGCGCCGCCTCGACCTCGGCCGGCTCCACCCGCTGACCCGCGATCTTCACCTGCCCGTCGGTACGCCCCAGGAACTCCAGCATCCCGTCCGCCGTGTACCGGCCCCGGTCCCCGCTGCGGTACAGCCGGCTGCCCGGCGGCCCCCACGGGTCGGGGACGAACCGGTCGGCGCTCAGCACCGGATCACCGAGGTAGCCACGCCCCACACCGGCCCCGCCGATGTGGATCTCGCCCGGCGTCCCGGGCGGCACCGGATCGCCCGCCGCGTCCAGGACGCGGATCACGGTGTTGGCGTCCGGCCGGCCGATCACCGGCGCCGGGCGGCCCGCGAACGGCGCGTACGTCGCCTCCACCGTGGTCTCGCTCGGGCCGTACGCGTTGAACGCCGTCACCTTCGGGTGATCGCGCAGCAGCGCCCACAGGTCGGGCGGGCACGCCTCACCGCCCAGCACGATCACCGACGGCGGGAACGGGGCGTCCAGCAGCCCGGCCTCCACCATCAGCTGGACCTGGGCCGTCGTCACATCCAGGGTGTCCAGGGCCGTCTCCGGCCGCTGCGCGCGCTCCACCAGCAGCCGTGGATCGCGCCGCTCCGGCGCGCCGAGCAGGGTCAGCGGATGCCCGTCCAGCAGGGCCAGGATCTGCGCCAGGAAGAAGTCGGAGACGAACGCCGAGGTCCCGGCCGCCATCCGCAGCGGTTGCCCGCCGCCCGCCTCCCGCAGCCGGGGGAGCAGCGTCGCCTCGGCGAAGTCCGTCAGCCCGCCGTGCTCGATCAGCACCCCCTTGGGGCGTCCCGTGGAGCCCGAGGTGTACAGCACCGCGGCCAGATCGTGCGGCCCGACGGCGGGGAACTCCACCGCCTCCCGGTCCGTGCCGGGCTCCGGCTTCGCGCCCACCACCAGCACCGGTACCCCGGCGCGCGGCGGCTCCGCGGCACCGTCCGGGGCGGCGAGCAGCAGGACCGGCGCCGACTCCTCGGCCATCAGCCGCTGCCGCGCGACCGGCAGTTCGGGATCGAGCACCACGAACGCGGCACCCGCCCGCCACACCGCCCAGATCGCGGTGAGCGCGGCCCGGCCGGGCCGCAGCCACACCCCGACCACGTCCCCGCGGCGCACCCCGGCCCGCAACAGCCGCGCCGCCAGCGCGTCCACGGCCGCGCAGAAGGCGGCGAAGGTCAGCGCGCCCGCCTCGTCCCGCACCGCCACCGCGCGCGGAGTCAGCGCGACCCGCTCGGCCAGCAGCTCGTGCACCGGCTTGCGCGACACCTCCCGCACCGGGCCCTGCCAGGCGGCCAGCCGTGCGCGTTCGTCCGCACCGGCCGCCAGCACCTCGCGCAGCGGCGCGCCCGGGTGCTGGCCCAGCGTCTCCAGCAGCCCGGCGAACGACGCGAGCAGCTGCTCGGCCGTCTCCCCGTCGTACAGCTCGGGACGGAAGGTCAGCTCCAGATGCAGTGCCCGGGCCGACTCCGTCACCTCCAGCGACAGGTCGAAGTGGGCCCCGCCCGGCGGCAGCGAACGGTCCGTCAGCCGCAGGCCGGCGGGCGCCCCGGCGTCCGCGCGCCCGGACCCGGCCGCCGGGACATGCGTGAACATGGTGCGGAACAGCGGATTGCCGCCCGCCTCCCGCTCCGGGCGCACCGCCCGCACCACCTGCTCGAACGGCAGCTCCTGGTGCGCGAACGCCTCCAGCACCGCCGTGCGCACCCGCGCCAGATGGGCGGCGAAGTCCTCCTCCGGATCGATGCGCACCCGCAGCGCCAGCGTGTTCACGAAGAACCCGACCAGCGCGGCCGTGTCCGGGTGCGAGCGCCCCGAGACCGGTGTCCCCACCGTCACGTCCCGGCTGCCCGCGTGCCGGGCCACATGCAGGCAGTAGACCGCCAGCAGCGCCATGAACGCCGTGCTGCCGGTGTCCCTTCGCAGCTGCGTCAGCCACGCCACCCGCTCCGCCGGGATCCGCAGCCCGCGCCGGTCGCCGGAGAACCCGCCTTCCTCCGGGGCCGGCCGGTCCGGCTGCGGCACGGCGGGCACCGCGCCCGCCAGGGTCCGTGTCCAGTACTCCCGCTCGGCGCCGCCCCGTTCCGCCAGCAGCTCCCGCTGCCAGCGCGTGTAGTCCGGGTAGTCCGCCGCCAGCCGGGGCAGCCCGGCCGCCGCGGGATCGCCGTCCGCCCGGTACAGCGCCCACAGTTCCCGTTCGAAGATCTCCAGCGACCAGGCGTCCAGCGCCACATGGTGCGCGACGAACGCCAGCGTGTGCCGCCGCGGCCCGGTCCGCCACACCCGCACCCGCAGCAGCGGGCCCCGGGTCAGGTCGAACGGCTCGGCCACCAGCGCCGACAGCCGCGCCGTCACCTCCCCGGGCGGGCACTCACCGGCGGCCAGACCGCAGCTCCAGGCCGGCCCGACCCGCTGCACCACGGCCCCGTCCGCGTCCGTGTCCAAGGTGGTGCGCAGCGCCTCGAACCGCCCGATCAGCGCGTCCACGGCCGCGCCCAGCCGCGCCACGTCCAGCTCCCCCTCGACATCGCGCGCCCAGGTCACGTGGTACGTGGGGCTGTCCGGTGCCAGATGCCACAGGAACCACAACCGCTCCTGGGCGTACGACGCGGGCAGCGCCTCCCCGGGGGCCCGCGCGGCCCGCACGATCGGACCGGCGGCGGTGGTGCCGCGCGCCGTGTGCTCCTCCAGCAGCCGGGCCATCGCGGCCACCGTGGGGCGTTCGAACACCTCGTGCAGCCGCACCCGGATCCCGAACTCGGTGCCCAGCCGCATCACCAGCCGCACCGCCAGCAGCGAGTGCCCGCCCAGCGCCACGAAGTCGTCCTCGATCCCGACCTCGGTCAGCCCCAGCACCTGGCACCACACCGCCGCCACCCGCCGCTGCGTCGGCGTCACCGGCGGGCCGCCGTGCCGCAGCGCCGCACGCGGGGTGCCGGCGGCCCGCCGCAGCGCCTCCCGGTCCAGTTTGCCGACCGCCGTGAGCGGCAGTCCGGCGACCGTGCGCAGGACCGAGGGCACGGCGACCGCGGGCAGCCGGTCGGCCAGATACGCCGTCAGCCCGGCGTCGTCGGGGGCCGCTCCGGCCGGCACCACGTGGGCCACCAGCGTCGTACGGGCTCCCGGCGCCGTGCCGTCGCGGTGCGCGGTGACCGCCGCGGCCGAGACCCCCGGATGGGAACGCAGCACCGCCTCGATCTCGGCGGGCTCCACCCGCTGGCCCGAGATCTTCAGCTGCTGGTCCGCCCGGCCGGCGAACTCCAGCAGTCCGCCCGCGCCGTACCGCACCAGGTCACCGGTCCGGTACAGCCGGGCCCCCGGCGGCCCCCAGGGGTCGGGGACGAACACGTCCGCCGTCAGCTCCGGCCGGCCCCGGTAGCCCCGTGCCACGGCCGGGCCGCCCAGATACAGCTCACCCGTGGCGCCGGGCGGCACCTCGCGCAGCGCCGCGTCCAGCACCCGTACGCGGACGGCGCCCAGCGGCCTGCCGATCACCGGATCCTGATGTTCACTCACCCGGATCCCGGTCACATCGACCGTGGCCTCCGTCGGACCGTAGGTGTTGTGCGCGATCGTCCCCGGCCGGGCGGCCAGCGCCGCCCACAGGTCCGGCGGGCAGGCCTCGCCGCCCAGCGTCACCAGCCGCGGCGGATGGGGCGCGTCCAGCAGCCCCGCCTCCACCATGAGTTGCACCTGCGCCGTCGTGGCGCCGATGACCCCGGCCGCCCGCCCCGCGTCCTGGGCCCGCGCCACCAGCTGCCGCGGGTCGCGGCCCTCGGTCCCGGAGAGCACCAGCAGCGTGTGGCCGTCCAGCAGCGCCAGCACCTGTTCCAGGAAGAAGTCCGACAGGAAGGCCGAGGTCCCCAGGGCCACCCGCAGCCGTTCCCCGCCGGGGGCCGCCTCGCGCAGCCGGGGCAGCAGTAGTCCGGTGGCGTAGTGAGACAGCGCGCCGTGCTCGACGGCCACCCCCTTGGGCGCCCCCGAGGTGCCGGAGGTGTACATCACATAGGCCAGGTCCCGTTCGGTGACGGTGACCGGCCCCTGCTCCTCCGCATCCGCCGGGCCGTCGTCCGGGCCGGACCACGGCAGCCTCGGGAAGCCCTCCGGCACCGACCCGGCACCGTCGTCCCCCGTGACCAGGACGACCGGCCCGGCGTCCTGGGCCATCAGCCGCAGTCGGCCCGGAGGCAGTTCGGGATCCAGCGGGACGAACGCCGCCCCCGCCTTCCACACCGCCCACACGGCCGTGACCGCGCCCCGCCCGGCCGGCAGGCAGATCCCGACCAGGTCGCCCCGCCCCACCCCGGCCCGCAGCAGCCGGCCGGCCAGCCGGTCGCTGTCCGCGTCCAGCGCGGCGAACGTCACCCGCCGCGCGCCGTCCTCCAGCGCGACGGCCTCCGGACCGGCGGCCACCTGGGCCCGCAGCATCGCGTGCACCGGCACCCGGGCGCCGTCCCGCGTCCCGTCCCGGCCGCTCCACGCCTCCAGCAGGTCGCGCTCCGCCGTGCCGAGCAGCACCGCCTCCTCGTGCGGGGCGTCCGGCTCCGCCGCCATCGCGCGCAGGGCGCGCAGATGGTAGTCCCGCACGACCGTCACCTGATCCGCGCTCAGCCGTCGTGCGTCGTACTCCAGCTCGAGACGCAGCTCCTGCGTCCCCGCGTCCCGGCTGACTGTCACGCCCAGCACGAAGTTGGTGCGCCCGGTGCCCGCGACGTCCTGCTCCGCCGCCTCGGTGTCGGACACCTCCTGGGCCAGCGCCCCGAACTGGTGGAAGTGGTTGTACGTGAAGCTCGCGTCGAACAGCGAGCCACCGCCCAGCTCACGCTGGAGCGCCGCCATCGGGTAGCGCCGGTGCGGCAGCAGCGCGCGTTCGGCGGCGAACACCGCCCGTACCAGATCGGCCCAGCTGCCCGGGGCGAGCGCGAGCCGGAAGGGCACGGTGTTCAGGAACAGGCCCCGGGCCTCTTCGCCGTCCGTCTCCTCCAGCCGGCCGTTGGCCGTGAGCCCCACCAGGACGTCCGGGTCGCCGGTCGCCAGACCCACCGCCCGCAGGTGCGCGGCCAGGACCACCGACTTGAACGGCACGCCGCACCGGCGCGCCACCGCGTCGAGCCCGGCGGCCGTCGCGGCGGGCACCGGCGTGCTCAGCACACCGTGCCCGGCCGCCTCGTCGCGCTCGTGGCTCTCGCCCACGACGTGTTCCCCGAGCGGCACCGGTGCGAGTCCCGCCGCACGGCGCGGCAGCCGCGCCTCGGGCCGGCCGGCCAGCCGCCGGTGCCAGAAGTCACGGGTGGCGCCGGACGCCAGCGCGGCCCGCTCGGCGGCGACGAAGTCCCGGTAGCGGGACCGGACCGGCTCGGGTCGCGGCGTACCGCCCGCGAGCAGCTCACGGTAGTGACCGTGGATCTCGGTGAGGGTGGAGGCCAGGCTCCAGCCGTCGAGCACGGCGTGGTGTTCGGTGACGCTCCACTGGAAGGCGGTGTCGGTGAGCACGTGGACCGTCATCCGCCACAGCGGCGCCGACTCCAGCACGAACGGACGCCGCCGTTCGTTCTCGACGTACGCCACCAGTGCGGTCCGCCGCCCCGCCTCGTCCAGGTCGCGCAGATCGATCACCGTCAGCGGCGCCGGGGCCTCCCGGTGCACCAACTGCATCGGTTCCGCGTAGCCGGTGAGGTCGAAGGAGGTGCGCAGCGCCGGATGCCGGGCCACCGCCAGGCCCACCGCCCGCCGGAAGGCCGCCTCGTCGAACGCCCCGGGCAGCCGCAGCGTCTCCACGTTCAGGTACGGCAGCCGGTCCGGGTCCGACTCCATCTCGTAGACCATGCCGACCTGGAGTTCGGCCATCGGGTAGGCGTCGGTGAGTCCCTCGGGCAGGCGGGCCCGGTCCTCGGGGGAGAGCAGCGAGAACGCGCCCTCGTCGCCGGTGCCCGGCTCCCGGGCCGCCACGACCGTGGTCACCTCGGCCAGCCGCGCCACGGTCGGCCGTTCCAGCAGCTCGGGCATCGCGAACCGCAGGCCCGCCACCCTGGCGCGTCCGAGCAGTCTGATGGCGCGGATGGAGTCGCCGCCCAGGTCGAAGAAGGAGTCGTGCCGGCCGATCCGCTCGGTGCCCAGGACCCCGCGCCACACGGCGGCCAGTGCCTCCTCGTGGCCGGGCCGGGGCTCCTCGTACTCCACGGCCAGCTCGGGCCGGTCGGTGGGTGGTGCGGGGAGGGCGCGGGTGTCGATCTTGCCCTGGGGGGTGAGGGGCAGGTGGGTGAGGTGGACGAAGTGGTGGGGGATGGCGTACTGCGGCAGTTCGGCCGTCAGCCAGGTCCGCAGCTCGGTGGTGTTGAGGGGCTGTCCGGTGGTGTTGGTGAGGTAGGCGGTGAGGGTATCGGGGTGGGCGTGCGTGAGGTGGGCCTGGGCGATGTGCGGGTGTTGCTGGAGCGCCGCCTCGATCTCGGCGGGTTCCAGCCGGTGGCCGCGCACCTTGATCTGCTGGTCGGAGCGTCCCTGGTGGTGGAGGGTGCCCTGCGGTGTCCAGTGAGCGAGGTCGCCGGTGCGGTACAGGCGGCTGCCGGGCGGGCCGTAGGGATCGGGGACGAAGCGGTCCGCCGTCAGCGCCGGGCGGGCCGTGTACCCCCGGGTCACACCGGCACCCCCCACATACAGCTCGCCGGTCACACCCAGCGGAACCGGCTCACCCGCGGCGTCCAGGACGTACACCCGCAGATCCGGCAGCCCTCGCCCGACCGGGGCGGTCGCCCCGGCCAGATCTTCCTCGGTGAGGCGGATGTGGGTGACGTGGACGGTGGTTTCGGTGATGCCGTACATGTTGATCAGGGCGGGGGAGTCGTAGCCGTGCCGGCCGGCCCAGGCGCGGACCGAGGGCTGGTGCAGCTGTTCACCCCCGAACACCACCGCGCGCAGCGCCGTCTCCTGGCCGGCTGCGGCATCCACCTCCTCGAACGCCCGGAACGCCGTCGGCGTCTGGCTCAGCACCGTCACCCCCTGCGAGCGCACCAGGGCGTGGAAGGCGTGGGTGTCGCGGGCCGTCTCGTGCGGGACGATGATCAGGCGGGCGCCGGTGGTGAGGGGGCCCCAGATCTCCCAGACGGAGAAGTCGAAGGCGAAGCTGTGGAATTGGCTCCACACGTCGTCGGGGCGGAGTTCGAGTGCGCTGCGCGCGGCGGTGAACAGCCGGGTGACGTTGCGGTGGGTGACGGTGGTGCCCTTGGGCCGGCCCGTCGACCCGGACGTGAAGATGACGTAGCAGGCGTTCTCCGGATCGACCGCCACGGCGGGGGCTTCCTCGGCGGTCTCCCGGAACGACCCGAGGTCGAAGTGGACCCAGGGCCCTTCGGGTGCGGTGGTGTCCCGGGTCAGCACCAGCGGTGCGCCGGTCTCGGTGAGCATGTGCCGCAGGCGTTCGGCGGGGAAGGTGGTGTCCAGGGGTACGTACACGCCGCCGGCCTTCAGGACGGCCAGCGCGGCGACGACGGCTTCCGCCGAGCGGTCGATGAGCAGGCCCACCGGTGTCTCCGCGCCCACTCCCCGTTCGATCAGAGTGTGGGCGAGCGCGTTGGCCCGTCGGTCGAGGTCCCGGTACGTCAGCCGGTCCTCCCCGCAGACCACCGCGATCGCGTCCGGGTCCTGGGCGGCCCGCGCGGCGACCTGTTCGTGCAGCAGCCCCGCCGCGCACACGGTGCCACCACCCACCCAGGAGGCCACCAACTCCCGCTCCGGCTCCGGTATCAGGGACACCGGACCGTACGGCGCCTCCGGTTCCGCCGCCATCGCCTCCAGCGCCCGCACATGCGCGTCGCGCAGCCAGCCGGCCTGCTCGGCCGTCAGCTCGGTGGCGTCGTACTCCAGGTTTAGCCGCAGTCCGGCCGCCCCCGGCTCCCGGCTCAGCGACACCAGCAGCGGAAGGGTGGTCCACCCCGCCCCCGTCACCGGCTGCTCCTGGGCCCCCGCGTCGAAGGGGGCACCGCCGGGGCCTGTGCCGTCCAGCTGATGGAAGTGGTGGTGGACGAACCCGGCCGCGAACAGCGGTGCGCCGCCCAGCTTCCGCCGCATCGCCGCCATCGGGTACCGCCGGTGCGGATGCGTCGCCCGCTCCGCCGCGTGCGTGGCGCGCGCCAGATCGGTCCAGCTTCCGCCGGGCAGCCGCAGCCGGAACGGCAGGGTGTTGAGGAACAGGCCGCGTGCCTCGGTGGCGTCGGCCTCCTCCAGCCGGCCGTTCGACGACAGCCCGGTGACCACGTCCGGGCTCCCGCCGGCCACCGCCAGCACCCGCAGATGCGCCGCCATCAGCACCGACTTGAAGGGCACCCCGGCCCGCCGGGCGAACGCCTCCAGCGCGCCCGCCAGCTCCGCGCCCAGCGGCGTCTCCAGCGCGCCCCGGCCCGCCGCCGCGTCCGTGCGCCACCGCTCGCCGGGCACCACCGGTGCCGGTGCGCCCGGGATCCGGGCGATGCCGACCCGGGGCAGCCGCAGGTCCGGCCGGTCGGCCAGCAGATCGAGCCAGAACCGTTCGCTGTCGGGGGAGGCCAGCGCGGCGCGTTCGGCGGCGATGAAGTCGCGGAAGGTGGAACGAGGCGCCGCGTGCCGGATGTCGGCCCCGGTCTGCAGCACACGGTAGGCGGCGCTGATCTCGGTGAGCGTGGAGGCCAGACTCCAGCCGTCGAGGATGGCGTGGTGTTCGGTGACGGTCCACTGGAAGGCGTCGTCGGTCAGGACGTGCACCGCCATCCGCCACAGCGGCGCCCGGTCCAGCGGGAGCGCCGCGTCCCGCTCCGCGCGGATGTACTCGGTCAGCACCATCTGCCGGTCCGGCTCGTCCAGTCCCCGGATGTCCGTGACGGTCAGCGGTGTCTGGGCGGTGCGGTGGACCAGTTGCAGCGGCTCGGAACGGCCGTCGAGGTCGAAGGAGGTACGCAGGACGGGGTGCCGGGCCACGGTGCGCGCGAGGGCCTCGCGGAAGGCGGCCTCGTCGAACGGTCCGCTCAGCCGCAGGGTCTCCACGTTGTGGTACGGGTTGCGGCCCGGTGAGCGCTCCTGCTCGTAGACCATGCCGATCTGGAGTTCCCCCATGGGGTAGGCGTCGTCGAGCCCGTCAGGCAGGGTGGCCAGGTCCTCGGGCGTGAGCAGGTCGAACGGCTCGGCGGAACGGGGCTGCGCACCGGCCTCCGCTCCCGGCGGAGCCTGGGCGGCGGCGACGGCCAGCGCGGCCGGGGTGGGGTGGTCGAGCAGATCCTGGAGGGCGAAGACCAGCCCCGCGTCCCGGGCGTGGCCCAGCACCTGGATGCTGCGGATGGAGTCGCCGCCCAGGTCGAAGAAATTGTCGTGGCGGCCGACGCGGTCGATACCGAGGACCTGCTGCCAGATGGCGGCGAGGCGCTGCTCCGCCTCGCCCCGTGGCGGGTCGAAGGGCTGGACGAGGGAGGGCCGTTCGGCGGCAGGCGCGGGCAGGGCGGCGCGGTCCACCTTGGCGTTCGGGGTCAGCGGCAGTGCGTCCAGGGTGACGAAGCGCTGCGGCACCATGTACCCGGGCAGCCGTGCCGCCAGCCGCGACCGCAGCAGGTCGGGCGGCGCCGTCTCGCCGGGCCGCGGCACGACGTACCCGACCAGGTCCGTGACCACCCCCGGCGTCCGCCCGTCGCCGCGAGCGGTGACCACGCACGTCTGGATCTCGGGCTGCTCGCGCAGCGCGGCCTCGATCTCGCCGAGTTCGATGCGGTAGCCGCGGATCTTGATCATGTGGTCGACGCGGCCGAGGAATTCGAGTGTGCCGTGCGGGCTCCAGCGCCCGCGGTCCCCGGTGCGGTACAGCCGGCGCCCGGGGCGGTGCGGGTGGGGGAGGAAGCGTTCGGCCGTGAGCGCCGGGTTGTCGAGATAGCCGCGCGCCAGGCAGGGGCCGGATACGTAAAGTTCGCCGGGCGTCCCGATCGGGGTCGGCAGGCCGGCCTCGTCCAGGACGTGGACCTCGGTGTTGGCCAGGGGGGAGCCGAGCGGCAGCGGCCCCTCGGGCACGTTCCCGTGGGTGAAGGTGCCGCAGACGGAGAACGTGGTGGTCTCCGTCGGCCCCCAGCAGTTGACGAGCTCCAGACCCGGGTGGCGTTCGAGCACCCGGCGGGCGTGCTGCGGGGAGACGGTCTCGCTCCCGGTGAGGAAGCGCCGCAATCCGTCGAAGGTGGCGGGTTCGTGATCGACGAGCAGCGCGAACAGCGAGGCCGTGGCGTGCAGCACGGTGACCCCGTGCGCGCGGACCCAGCGGGCGATGTCCGCCGGCCCGTAGGAGATCGGCGGAGCCAACACCAGCCGGGCGCCGCTCACCAGCGGGGCCCACACCTCGAACGTGGCCACGTCGAAGGAGGACGGGGCGATCTGCAGCAGGACGTCCTGCTGCCGCAGCACCATGCTCTCGCCGCCGTGCAGGAGTTCGGTGACATTGCGGTGCCGGGTCACCACCCCCTTGGGCCGGCCGGTGGAGCCCGAGGTGAAGACGATGTACGCCCCGTGGTCCGGGCCCACCCCGCTCACCGGGTCGGCGTCACGCAGCGGATCACCGCCCGCGTCCTCGGCCACCGTCACGGGCAGGACCGTCCACGGGCCGTCCGGTATCCGGTCCCGCGCGGCCTCCGTCGCCAGCAGCACGGTGGCCCCGCACGCGCGCAGCATCCCGTCCAGCCGGGCGGCCGGGAGTTCGGGGTCCAGGGGGACGTAGGTGCCGCCGGCCTTGAGGATACCGAGCAGCGCGATGACCATCTCCAGGGAGCGTTCGGCACCCAGGCCGACACACACATCCGGTCCGACGCCGAGGTCCCGCAGGGTGTGGGCGAGCCGGTTGGCCCGGACGTTCAGTTCGCCGTAGGTGAGCTGCCGGTCCCCGGCGACGACGGCGACCGCGTCGGGTGCGGCGGCGGCCCGGCCGGCGACCATCTCGTGCACCGGCACCGCCGGCACCTCGACCCGCGGCCCCTGCCAGGAGGCGATCATCCGCGCCTCGGCGTCCGCCACCAGCGGAGCCCGCCGGTGCGGCGCCTCCGGGTCGGCCACCATCGTCTCCAGCACCCGGGTGTACGCGTCCCGCAGCGCGGCGGCGCGGCCCCGCGCCAGCAGCCGCGCGTCGTACTCGAACTCCAGCCGCAGCCCTTCGGTCTCCAGCCCTCTGCTGATGGCGACCACCAGCGGGAAGTGGGTACGGGCCATACCGCCCCGGACGTCCGCCTCGCCCTGTGTCAGCGACATCCCCGGGCCCTCGGTGGCCGCCGTCAGCTGGTGGAAGTGGTTGTAGACGAAGCTGACCTCGAACAGCGGATCGCCGCCCAGCTCCCGCTGGATGGCCGCCATCGGGTAGCGGCGGTGCGGCTGTGTCTCCTGCTCCCGGGCGAAGACGGCCCGCACCAGGTCGGTCCAGCTTCCGCCGGGCAGCCGCAGCCGGAACGGCAGGGTGTTGAGGAACAGGCCGCGTGCCTCGGTGGCGTCGGCCTCCGCCAGCCGGCCGTGCGTCGTCAGCCCGGAGACGACGTCGCAGTTGCCGGTGAGCAGGCTCAGCACCCGCAGATGTGCCGCCAGGACGACGGACTTGAACGGCACCCGCGCGCTGCGGGCCAGGGCGTCGAGCCGGCCGAGCAGCGCGGCGGGCAGCACCGTGCTGAGCGCGCCGTACCCCTGGGCCTCGTCGTGCTGGTGCGTCTCGTCCCCGGCCCCGGCCGCACCCGGCAGGCCCGTGGCGGGGAGCCGGCTGTCGGGCCGGTCGGCGAGCAGCCGGTGCCAGTAGTCGCGGGTCTCCGCGGAGGTGAGCGCGGCGCGTTCGGCGGCGATGAAGTCGCGGAAGGTGGAACGCGGCGCCGCGTGCCGGGTGTGGTCCCCGGCGCGCAGGGCGTCGTAGGCGGCGCCGATCTCGGTGAGGGTGGAGGCCAGACTCCAGCCGTCAAGGATGGCGTGGTGTTCGGTGACGGTCCACTGGAAGGCGTCATCGCTCAGAAGATGCACCGTCATGCGCCACAGCGGTGCCTCGGACAGGGTGAGCGGACGCTTGCGCTCGTGTTCCAGGTGCCCGGCGAGCGCGGCGTGCCGGGCCGCGTCGTCCAGGCCCCGCAGGTCCGTCACCTCCAGGGGCGTCACGGCGTGGGCGTGGACGAGCTGCACCGGGACGGAGCAGCCGCTCAGTTCGAAGGAGGTGCGCAGGACGGGGTGCCGGGCCACGGTGCGCGCGAGGGCCTCGCGGAAGGCGGCCTCGTCGAACGGTCCTGCCAGCCGTACGGAGTGCACATTGTGGTACGGGGCCCGCTCCCGGTCGCGTTCCTGCTCGTAGACCATGCCGATCTGCAACTGGGCCATGGGGTAGGTGTCGTCGAGGCCCTCGGGCAGGGCGGCCCGGTCCTCGGGGGAGAGCAGGGCGAACGGCGCCTGCCGTTCGGCGTCCGCCGCCCGCGTGCCGCCGTCCCCACCCTCGTCCCGGGTCACGGCCTGGGCCAGCTCGGCGAGTGTGGGGCGGCGCGTCACCTCCTGGAGCGCGAACCGCAGACCGGCACTCCGCGCCTGGCCCAGGATCTGGATGCTGCGGATGGAGTCGCCGCCCAGGTCGAAGAAGTTGTCGTGGCGGCCGACACGGTCGATGCCGAGGACCTGCCGCCAGATGGCGGCGAGGTGCTGCTCCGTCTCGCCCTGCGGCGGGTCGAAGGCTTCGACGAGGTCGGGGCGTTCGCCGTCCGGGGCCGGCAGGGCGCGGCGGTCCACCTTGGCGCGCGGGGTCAGCGGCAGGGCGTCGAGGAACACGAACTGCCGGGGCACCATGTACCCGGGCAGCCGTTCGCCGAGCCAGCCACGCAGCTCGCCCCGGGTGGGTGCCGGCTCGTGCGGCACCAGATAGCCGACCAGGTCCGCCGGGCCCGTACCGTCCTGCCGGGCCACCACCACACACTCCCGCACCTGAGGGTGGGCGCGCAGCGCCGTCTCCACCTCGCCGAGTTCGATGCGGTAGCCGCGGATCTTGATCATGTGGTCGACGCGGCCGAGGAATTCGACGGCGCCCCGGTGGGTCCAGCGTCCGCGGTCGCCGGTGCGGTAGAGGCGGCGGCCGGGGTGGTGGGGGTGGGGGAGGAAGCGTTCGGCCGTCATGGTCGGGTTGTTGAGGTAGCCGCGCGCCAGGCAGGGGCCGGATACGTACAGTTCGCCCGGTGTCCCGATGGGGGTGGGCAGGCCCGCCTCGTCCAGGACGTGGACCTCGGTGTTGACCAGTGGGGAGCCGAGCGGCAGCGGTCCGTCGGGGAGCGTGTGCCGGGTGTAGGCGCCGCAGACGGAGAACGTCGTGGTCTCGGTGGGACCCCAGCAGTTGACGAGCTCCAGCTCCGGGCAGCGCTGGAGGACGCGTGCGGCGTGCTGGGGGGAGACGGTCTCGCTTCCGGTGAGGAAGCGCCGCAATCCGTCGAAGGTGGCGGGTTCGTGGTCGACGAGCAGGGTGAACAGCGAGGCCGTGGCGTGCAGCACGGTCACCTCGTGCTCCTGGACCCAGCGGGCGATGTCGGCGGGTCCGTAGGAGATCGGCGGAGCCATCACCAGCCGGGCGCCGCCGACCAGCGGGGCCCACACCTCGAACGTCGAGTTGTCGAACGGCAGCGGTGCCAGCTGCAACAGCGTGTCCGCGCCGTCCAGCGTCAGGAACGGTGCCCCGTGCAGGAGTTCGGTGACGTTTCGGTGCCGTGTCAGCACTCCCTTGGGCCGGCCGGTGGAGCCGGAGGTGAAGATGACATAGCAGCCGTTGTCGGGGCCGACCCCGCTGACCGGGTCGGAGTCCCGCCCGGGGCCGGCCGGCTGCGGCCGTTCCAGGTCCAGGACGTCCCACGGCCCGTCCGGCACCCGGTCCGCGACCCGCTCCGTCGTCAGCACCAGCGGCGCGGCGACCTGCTTGAGCATGTACTCCAGCCGGGCGGCCGGGAATTCGGGGTCCAGGGGGACGTAGATCCCGCCGGCCTTGAGGATGCCGAGCAGCGCGGTGACCATCTCCAGGGAGCGTTCGGCGCACAGGCCGACGCACACGTCGGGTTCGACACCGAGGTCACGCAGGCGGTGGGCGAGCCGGTTGGCGCGCAGATTCAGTTCGGCGTACGTGAGCCGCTGGTCCCCGGCGACGACGGCGACCGCGTCGGGCGTGGCGGCGGCCCGGGCGGCGACCATCTCGTGCACCGGCACCGGCGGCACCTCCGTGCGCGGCCCCTGCCAGGAGGCGATCACGGCCAGTTCGGCATCGCCCACCAGCGGCGCCTGCCGGTGCGGCGCGCCCGGGTCGGCGACCATGGCGCGCATCACGCGCACGTACACGTCGCGCAGCAGCAGCACCTGATCCTGCGTCAGCACATCCGGGTGGTAGTCCAGCCCCAGCAGCAGCCGCGAGGAGTACGGATTACGGATGATCCCCACGTTCAGCGGGAAATTGGTGGGCTCGGCCCGGACCGTGCTGAAGCTGTCGATCTTGCCGTCCTCGATCCGGATCCGGTCCGCACCGAAGGCCTTGCTCAGCACATGGAAGTGGTTGTAGACGAAGTTCACCTCGAACAGCGGGCCCCCGCCGAGCCCGCGCTGGAGCGCGCCGAGGGGGTAGCGGCGGTGCGGCAGCAGATCGCGTTCGGCCGCGAAGACCGCCCGCACCAGATCGGCCCAGCTGCCGGTCGGCAGCTGAAGCCGGAACGGCACGGTGTTCAGGAACAGGCCCCGGGCCTCCGCCCCGTCCGTCTCCTCCAGCCGGCCGTTGGCCGTGAGCCCCACCAGGAGATCCGAACTGCCGGTGAGCACGCTGATGGCCCGCAGATGAGCCGCCAGCGCCACCGCCTTGAACGGCACCCCGCAGTGCCGCGCGACCTCCTGGAGGCCGTCGCACACCTCCTGCGGCAGCAGGGTCTCCACCGAGCCGTAGCCCTCGGCCTCGTTGTGCACCCGCCATTCGTCGGGCATCGCCTGCCCGGCAAGCACGGACGGGGCGTCCACCGGGCGGCGCGGCAGCCGGCAGTCCGGACGGTCCCCGACCCGCTCCAGCCAGAACTCCTCGCTCTCCCGCGAGGTCATCGCGGCCTTCTCCGCCGCGATGAAGTCGCGGTAGGTGGACCGCGGCGGCTCCGGACGGGGGTCACCCCCCGCCAGCAGTTCCTGATAGAGCGAGGTGATTTCGGAGAGCGTGGAATGCAGGCTCCACCCGTCGAAAATGGCGTGGTGCTCGGTGATGGTCCACTGGAACACCTCGTCCGCCAGCCGGTGCAGGCCGAAGCGCAGCAGCAGCGGGTGCGCGTGGTCGAAACGGTGTGCCCGCTCCGTCCGCACATAGTCGGCGATGACCCCCTCCTGGGCCGCGTCGTCCAGCTCCCGCACGTCGACCACGGTGAACGGCATCTCGGCGTGCGCGTGCACCAGTTGCAGGGGCTCGCTGTAGCCGCTCAGGTCGAAGGACGTGCGCAGGATGGGATGCCGGGCGACGACCCGGGCCACCGCCTCGCGGAAGGCCGCCTCGTCGAACGGGCCGATGATCCGCAGGCTGTCGACGTTGTGGTACGGCCGCCGGTCGGGGTCGAACTCCATCTCGTAGACCATGCCGACCTGGAGTTCGGCCATCGGGTAGGCGTCGGTGAGTCCCTCGGGCAGCCGGGCCCGGTCCCCGGCGGTCAGCAGCGAGAACGGCTCCGGCGCCGCGGCCGGGCCCCGCGCCCCGTCCTCCTGTCCGTCCGTGGGCGTGGTGACGGAGCAGACCCCCGCCAGTCCGGCGGCGGTCGGGTGCCGGAACAGGTCCTGGAGGGCGAAGGACACCCCGCCGGCCTTGGCCCGCCCCAGGACCTGAAGGGCGCGGATGGAGTCGCCGCCCAGGTCGAAGAACGAGTCGAGCCGTCCCACCCGGCGCACACCGAGGACCTCACTCAGGATGTCGGCGAGAAGCTCCTCCACGGGACCCTGCGGTGCGGCGTACTCCTGCCCGAGCTCCGGCCGTTCCTGATCGGGGGCGGGGAGTGCACGGGTGTCGATCTTGCCCTGCGGGGTGAGGGGCAGCTGGGCGAGGTGGACGAAGTGGTGCGGGATGGCGTACGGCGGCAGTTCGGCGGTGAGCCAGGTCCGCAGCTCGGTGGTGTTGAGGGGTTGTCCGGTGGTGGTGGTGGTGAGGTAGGCGGTGAGGGTGTCGGGGTGGGTGTGGGTGAGGTGGGCCTGGGCGATGTGTGGGTGTTGCTGGAGTGCGGTTTCGATCTCGGCGGGTTCCAGCCGGTGGCCGCGCACCTTGATCTGCTGGTCGGAACGTCCCTGGTGGTGCAGGGACCCCTGCGGCGTCCAGCGGGCCAGGTCGCCGGTGCGGTACAGGCGGCTGCCGGGCGGGCCGTAGGGATCGGGGACGAAGCGGTCCGCCGTCAGCCCCGGGCGGCCCGTGTACCCCCGGGTCACACCGGCACCCCCCACGTACAACTCGCCCGTGACACCGATCGGCGCCGGCCGGCCGTGCCGGTCGAGCACCCGGATCGTCATGTCGGGCAGCGCCGGCCCGATCGGGGCCGTGCTGTGGCGGAGATCCTCCTCGGTCAGGCGGATGTGGGTGACGTGGACGGTGGTTTCGGTGATGCCGTACATGTTGATCAGGGCGGGGGAGTCGTAGCCGTGCCGGCCGGCCCAGGCGCGGACCGAGGGCTGGTGCAGCTGCTCACCCCCGAACACCACCGCGCGCAGCGCCAGCGGTTCGCCGCGCTCCGCGTCGACGGCCTCCAGGTGACGGAACGCGGTGGGCGTCTGACTGAGGACGGTGACGTTCTCCCGGCCCAGCAGGGCGTGGAAGGCGTGGGTGTCGCGGGCCGTCTCGCGCGGGACGATGACCAGGCGGGCGCCGGTGGTGAGGGGGCCCCAGATCTCCCAGACGGAGAAGTCGAAGGCGAAGCTGTGGAATTGGCTCCACACGTCGTCGGGGCGTAGTTCGAGTGCGCTGCGCGCGGCGGTGAACAGCCGGGTGACGTTGCGGTGGGTGACGGTGGTGCCCTTGGGCCGGCCCGTCGACCCGGACGTGAAGATGACGTAGCACGCCCGGTCGGGGGAGATCGGTGCGGTCCGCGGCGCGGTGTCCGCCGCCGGTGGCTCCCCGTCCACCGTAGCGAGGTCGAGGGCGGCCCAGGGCCCTTCGGGTGCGGTGGTGTTCCGGGTCAGCACCAGCGGTGCGGCGGTCTCGGTGAGCATGTGCCGCAGGCGTTCGGCGGGGAAGGTGGTGTCCAGCGGCACGTACACGCCGCCGGCCTTCAGCACGCCCAGCGCGGCGACGACGGCCTCCGCCGAGCGGTCGATGAGCAGGCCCACCGGTGTCTCCGCGCCCACTCCCCGGTCGATCAGAGCGTGGGCGAGCGCGTTGGCCCGTCGATCGAGATCCCGGTACGTGAGCCGGTCCTCCCCGCAGACCACCGCGATCGCGTCCGGGTCCTGGGCGGCCCGCGCGGCGACCTGTTCGTGCAGCAGCCCCGCCGCGCACACGAGGTCACTTCCCGCCCAGGAGCCCACCAACTCCCGCTCGGCAGGGGGCATCAGCTCCAGCCGGCTCACCGGCAGATCCGGCTCCGTCACGGCGTGGCCGAGCAGCGTGCGCCAGTGGTCGACCAGCGTCGCCACGTCCGCCGCGTCGAACAGGTCGGTGGCGTACTCCACCTCCAGCCGCAGCCCGCCGGGCCCCCGGTACACCGACCAGGTCAGGTCGAATTTCGCCGTGTCCGTCGGCACCATCGTGCGCCGCACCGCGACCCCGTCCGGCAGCGTTGTGTCCGGTTCCTCCTCGTGCAGGGCGAACACCACCTGCACCACCGGCGTGTGGCTGAGGGAGCGCTCCGGCCGCAGCCGCTGCACCGCCACATCGAAGGGCACCCTGCTGCGGCCCAGGGCGTCCAGCACCCCGGTCCGCGAGCGCTGGACCAGGGACCGGAAGGAAGGATCGTCCGACAGGTCGGTGCGCACCACCAGCGAATCGGCGAAGAACCCCACCAGCTCGTTCAGCCGGGGCAGCCCGCGCCCGGCCACCGGCGAGCCCAGCACGATGTCCGTGCTGCCCGAATGCCGCGCCACCAGCGCCTGGAAGGAGGCCAGCAGCACCATGTACAGGGTGACGTTCTGGTCCGCCGCGAAGGTCTCCAGCTCCCGCAGGGGCACCCCGGTCAGAGGGTACGAGCGCGTCCGGCCCCGGTGGCTCTGCTCGGCCGGGCGGGGCCTGCCCGTTCCGAGATCCAGCACCTCGGGAGCACCGTCGAGTGCCTTCTCCCAGGCCGCCAGCGCCTTGTCCGCCCGGGGGCCGGCGACCGTCTCCCGCTGCCACAGCGCGTAGTCCGCGAACTGCACCTCCGGCGCCACCGCGGCACCGCCCGCCGCCTCCCCCTGTTCCCAGGCGGCGAGCAGGTGACGCTGGAAGACCTCCACCGACCAGCCGTCACAGGCGATGTGATGGAACGTCAGGTGCAGCCACAGTTCGTCGTCCGCGATCCGCAGCAGCACATACCGCACCATCGGCCCGGTCGCCAGGTCGAAGGGGACCAGCGCCTCGGCCTTCACCAGCGCCTCGGCACGCGCCCTCCGCTGTGCGACGTCCTCACCGCTCCCGTCCGCGGCGAGGTCCAGCAGCCGCCCCGGGACCCGGCGGTCCTCCAGGACCCGCTGCCGCGGTTCCCCGCCGCCGTCCTCCCCGATCACCGTGAACAGCACGTCCTGGCCGGCCGCCACCGCGTTCACGGCGGCCGGCAGCCGCTCCTCGGCATCCTCGGGAAGTGGCCCGATGAACCGCAGGGTGACCGGGATGTTGTAGACCGGGCGTCCGCCCATCCAGCGGTCCAGGAACCACAGCCGCTGTTGTCCGTAGGACAGCGGACCGCGTTCCGCCGGACGGGGCCGGAGAGTTCTGCTGGAGGGGGCCGGTGAATTCGCCGGGCGACGGATGCCGTTGTCCATGTACGAAGTCCTTCTCGCCGGCCGAGTAATTCGGCGGATGACCGGTGATGTTGATCCGGAAGGCAGGGCGGAGCGCCAGCACAATGCGGAGGAAAGGGCGTCGAGCTGTGGAACATCTGCACGCTAGGGAGGCAATGGGGGCAAGTCAAGGGATTCCGGTGGCTGTTGCGTGCGCAATAGTGGATCGATGGCGGACGGAAAAGAAGGGAATAATGTCCGGGCCGGAAAAGGGTGTGCGCAGGCGTGAGTTCCGCCCGCGATTTCACCGCGGGCGGAGCAGCGCCGCCCGGCAGGGAAAGAAAACCGGTGGGCGCCGGTAAGCGCCGTACCGGCCCTTCCGCGCCACGATGCGTCAGGGAACCGCCGGCACCTTCGGCAGCAACAGCCTCGCGGGTTCCGGCGGCGCGGGCCGCGCCCCCTGCTCCGCGAGCGCCACCGTCAGCCGCGTCACGGCCTCCGGCGGCGCGTTCCCGGCCGCCCGCCGCGCCGCCGCGAGCAAGGCACGGGCCTGCCCGTGCTCGCCCCGGTGGCGGTAGGCACCGGCCAGAGCGATCAACGCCTCGATCTCGTCCCCAGCCTCCGCCGTGCCGGGCCCCACCGTCCACCCGCCGGCCCCGGCCACCGCGACCAGCACCGCCCGGCCCCCCGCACGCGAGGTCCGCGCCGCCCCGCCGTCACCCGTGCCCTCCGCCCCGCCCCAGCCGGGCGCCGCGCGCCACTGCCCCCACACCGCCACCACCGCGTCCGCCAGGGCCCGGGCGTGCGGCAGCAGCCCCGCGTCGGCCGCCTGCCGGACGGCCAGCAGCAGCCACGGACGTTCCCGCCCGTACCAGTCCCCGGGATCGGCCAGGATCTGGCCCACCCAGCGCGCGGGCAGCGCCCAGCGGGTCACACCGGCACCGCCGGATCCGCTCTCCTGCGCCCGGTCGTGGCCGCCCCTGCGGTACGCCTCGTCGAGCAGGAACAGCAGCGCCCCCAGGTAGCGTTCGAGCGCGGCGCGGTGCGCACCGGCCGTCTCCTCGGCGGCCAGCCGCTCCCGCGCGAAGGCCCGTACCAGCCCCGGCAGCCGGTAGCGGGCCGCGCCGCTCACCGGATCGATGTCGACCTCCAGCAGATACGACTCGGCCAGCTCCTCCAGCAGATCCTGCGAGGTGAGCGGATCGGTGCGCAGCAGCGGGCCCCCGGCCCACGAGGCGAAGGACGCGGCCTGGGGCACCGCCAGCAGCCGCAGCAGCCGGCGCGCACCCGGGGTCCGGCTGTCGTAGGCGGTGGCCACGGCGGCCCGTACGTCGGTGCCCGAGCGGCTGAGTTCGTCCAGCGGCCGGGCGCACTCCAGCAGCCGGCGGTTCAGATCGGCGACCGTCCAGTGCGGCCGGGCCACCAGCCGCGCGGCGGCACCGCGCAGCGCCAGCGGCAGGTCGTCGCAGGTGGCGCACAGCTTGGCGGCCTGCGCCTGCTGGCCCTCGACGCGTCTGCGGCCGGCGATCCTGGCCAGGAACTCCAGGGCCTCGGTCCGGTCGAACGGGCCGAGTTCCACCCGCCGAGCGGCCGGCAGCCCCGTCAGGCGGTGCCGCGAGGTGATCAGCACCCGGCACGCGGCGGTACCCGGCAGCAGCGCCGCCACCTGCTGCTGCGTGCCCGCGCCGTCCAGCACCACCAGGACCCGCCGCCCGGCCAGCCGGTCCCGGTACATCTCCGCGCGTTCCTCGGTGCCGGCCGGGATCTCGGCCTCGGCGACGCCCAGCGCCCGCAGGAACCGCCCGAGCACATCGCCGGGCCCCACCGGTCCGCCGGTGCCCGACAGCGAGGCGAACAACTGCCCGTCCGGATAGCGGGCGGCGAGCCGGTGCGCCACGTGGACGGCCAGGGTGCTCTTGCCGACCCCCGCACGCCCCGTGACCACGGTGACCGGGACGGCGGTGGGCCCGGTGAGCGGTTCCGTGCTCCGCTGAGGGTCCGGTTCACCCGCCGCCTGTTCCCCGGACGCTCCGGCCGGGCTCTCCAGCAGGGCGGCGACGGCCGCGTGCCGCCCGGTGAAGTCGGCGACATCGGCGGGCAGCAGCCGTGGCACCCGGGTCGGCGCGTGCCGCGGGGCCACCGTCGCCCGCTCCGCCGGCCCGCCGTCGGTACCCTGGATCAGCCGCGGGTCGCCGGTGAGGATGGCGTGGTGCAGCCGGCGCAGCCCTTCACCGGGCTCGATGCCCAGCTCCTCGATGAACGTCTCGCGCGTCCTGCGGTATTCGGTGAGTGCCTCGGCCTGCCGGCCCGAGCGGTACAGCGCCGTCATCAGCAGCGCCCTGGGTCTCTCCCGCAGGGGGTGCGCGGCGGCCAGCGCCGCCAGTTCACCCACCAGACGCTGATGCTCCCCGGCGGCCAGCTCCAGTTCCAGGCATTCCTCGTGCAACGCCAGCCGCTGCTCGTCCAGTTGGGCGACCCCACCGCGCACCAGGCGGCTGCCGATCCCGTGCAGGGCGGGCCCGCGCCACAGCGCCAGGGCCGTACGGAACGCCCCGGCGGCCTGTCGTAACCGCCCCTCGGCGGCGGATCTGCGGCCGTCCGCGACCCGGGTCTCGAAGTCCGCCAGATCCAGCGCGTGTTCGCCGGTCCGCAGCCGGTAGCCGGGCGGCCGCGTGGTGATGAGCCCGGCGGCCGACAGCTGGTGACGCAGTGAGGAGATGCAGATCTGGATCTGGCTGCGGCTGGTGGCGGGCGGCTCCTTGCCCCACACCCCGTCGATCAACCGGTCGACCGGCACGATCCGTTCGGCCTCCAGGAGCAGCAGCGCCAGAACCGTGCGCTGCCGTGAGCCCCTGACCTGGAGCGGAACGTCCTCGTGGGCCACTTCCAGCGGGCCGAGTATCCGGAACTCCATGCGCTGTGTTTCTCCCTCACTGCTCGATCCGTCTTCCGAGAGACCGCGCGGCGGAGCGAGGAAGCGTGCTCCCGATCGGGGCCACACGCGTAGAACGTGCCGTCGAGCAGCCGGAATACAGGGTGAGTGGCCTTCCGGCCTGCGGTGACACGTGGTGCGTGGGCCCACCGGGCCACGGTCGGAGAGCCGGCCGCGGGCGGTGCCCGACCGGAGTCACCACGCGGGGTAGCGGGGCAACTCCTTTCGGAGACGATGGCACAGCGGTCGCGGCACAGTCAACGAACAAGAATGTCTACTTCCCGCCAGGCTCCGGAGGCATACGTCACGACGCGGGCGGTTTCCCCCGGCCGGTGTCCCCGCCCCCGGCGGCGCCCAGCCGCAGCACGGTGCGCAGCAGCACATCGGCCCCGCGCACCAGCGCCTCGGGCGGGGTGTCCTCGGCCGGGGCGTGCGAGATGCCGTCGCTGCTCGGTACGAAGATCATGCCGATGGGGGCGAGGGACGCCACGATCTGCGCGTCGTGGCCGGCCCCGCTGGGCAGCGACAGCTGGGCGAGCCCCAGGGCGTCGGCGGCCTCCGCGATCGCCCTGCGCAGCACCGGATCCGTGGCCACCGGAGCCGAACCGCTGGAGCGGACACAGCGCACGGAGCAGCCGGTACGCCGCTCCACCTCCGCGCACACCTCCCGCACCGCCGCCTCCCCGGCGGCCAGCCGCGCCGGGTCGATGTCCCGCACCTCGGCCGTCAGCCGTGCCGTGCCGGGCACGGTGTTCGTCACATTGGGCCCGGTTCGCAGAAAGCCGACCGTGGCCGTCGTACAGATCTTGTCCGCGGCGATCCGCCGCACGCCCAGCACCAGTTCGGCGGCGGCCACCAGCGCGTCGCGGCGCGCGTCCATGGGGGTGGTGCCCGCGTGCTGGGCCTGCCCCGTGACCTCGATGTCCACGATGACGCGGCCCACGATGCCCTCCACCACCCCGATGGGGATCCCGGCCCGTTCCAGCACCGGGCCCTGTTCGATGTGGAGTTCCAGGTACGCGGCGATGCTGCCGGCGGGCCACGCCGCCTCGGCGAGGCGGTCGGGATCCCCGCCGTACTCGGCCAGGTACTCGCGTGCGCCGCGCCCCGAACGGTCCGTGGCGGACAGCCCGTCGGCCAGTTGTCCGCACACCGCCCGCGAGCCGAAGAACGGCAACTGCACCAGCGCGCCCTCCTCGTTGGAGAAGGCCACGGCGACCGGATCGAACGGCAGCCGGGTGCCCGTGGCGTCCAGGACCCGCAGCACCTCGATCGCCGCCACCACCCCGTAGGCGCCGTCCAGCCGGCCGCCCTGCACCACGGTGTCCGCGTGCGAGCCGATGAGCAGGACCGGGCCCTTCGCGGGCCGGGGCAGCCGCAGGAACAGATTGCCCGCCGGGTCGGTGCTCGGCACCAGACCGGCCGCGTGGCCCACCCCGGCCAGCCAGTTCCGCGCCTGCTGCTCCAGGGGCCCCAGACCGAGCCGGGTCACGCCGCCGCCCGGGTCCGCGCCGATCTCACCCAGCCGGTCGAGGATCTGGAGCAGCCGGACGCCGTCCACGCGCGGCGCGGGCGGGCCGGCGGGGGAGGGGTCGCGTTCCGTGGTGTCTCCGGGCGAGCCGAACTGGGTCACGTCTCCTCCAGCCGGGCGATGCCCGGTGCTCGCCGGTATCTGCTGGGGGTGAATGCCACCACATACGGCTATTCCTGGGTTATCGAAACGCAATTCATGGGCTCCGCACGACATCCGCACATCGGGTGCCGCGCCACCCGGCGGTCACGAACCGGCGCGCCCGGCCGCCGGCTCTCCGCCCGCCGCGCGCCCGATCCAGGCCAGCACGGCGTCGGCGTCAAAGGTGTCCTGCCCGCCCGGAAAGCACAGTCCGGCGCCCGCGAACACCGCCTCGTCCGCCGCCCGCAGCACCGAGGGCACCGCGACGCACCGCATCCCGGCGCGCAGCGCCGCGGTCACGCCGGGGGCCGCGTCCTCCACCACCACGCACCGCTCGGGCGGCACCCCCAGCCGCCGCGCCGCCGCCTCGAACACATCCGGTTCCGGTTTGCCGCGCGGCACTTCCTCGGCCGAGACCCGTACCGGCAGCAGCGCACCCACCGCACTGCCCGTCAGCGCCGCGTCGATCGCCTCCCGGGTCGATCCGGAGGCCACCGCCATGGGCAGCCCCGCCGTGTGCGCCAGCTCCACCAGCCGCGCCATCCCCGGGAACACCTCGATACGGCCCCGGATCAGCTCCAGGTAGCAGCGGTCCTGCTCCGCCAGCAACTCCTGGGCGGGCGCGGCGATGCCGTACTCCGCCCGCTGGGCGATCAGCGCGTCCAGCGCGCCGACGCCGATGTAGCGCGTGTACCGCTCCCAGCTGAAATCACGCACTCCGTGCCCGGCCAGCACGCGGCGGTTCGCCTCGTAGTAGTGCGGCTCACTGTTCACCAGTGTGCCGTCGAGGTCGAACACCAGGGCAGCGGCCGGCAGCACGGTCGTCATGCGGCCAGTGTGACAGCCGCGCCCCCGCTCCGGAACGACGCCGCCGGGCCGGCCGGGGTCACAGCGCCGAGGCCCCCTGCGCGTCGCGCAGCGGAATGCCCAGCTTGGTGGTGTACGCCGACAGCACCAGCCTGCCGATCGCCGGGTAGGCGCCCAGCGGTTCGGCCATCGCACAGCCCGCCTCGTCAGCCGCCGCGGCCAGCAGGCCGTCCGGCACCTCGGGCCCGATCAGGCACGGGGCCAGCGCCAGTTGCTGCGAACCCGCCTCGATCAGCTGGGCCGCCACGTCCGCGACCGAACCCGCCTCGTCCAGCGCCGCCGCCAGGACCGGCACCGCCAGCCGCGCCGACAGCAGCATCCCGGTGATCCCGGCCGCCTGCACGGCCTCCTCGCCGCCCACGGTGGCCAGGATGATCCCGTCCGCCGCGGTCGCCACGGTGAACAGCCGGGCCCGGTCCGCGCGCGCCAGATCGGCCTCGGACAGCCGTACGTGCACCCCTTCGGCCAGCAGCGGGTGCGGCCCCAGGACGTCCGTCAGCTCCGCGCCGGAACCGCTGCTGAGCACCGCCTGCCGGATCCCGCGCAGCTGGGCACTGTCGGGGCCCGCCAGCAGCGGGACGACCACGGCCGCGGGCTGCTGATCGGCGTCCTCGCGCTCGGCCGCCACCCCCGCGAGCACCTGGCGCAGCGACGGGAACTCCTCGTCACCGTCGTGGCTCTCGGCGAAACCCACCCGGGCGTCGAGCCCGGGCAGCTCGGAGCGGGCGATGCTGGTCACTTCCTCGGCGATGCCACGGCTGACCGCCGACGGGGTACCGGGAACGGCAAGCACCAGCACCGGCGCGCCCTCGGGCGCGCTGACGGGCTCCGGACGGCGGTGGCGTCCGGGCTGGCGTGGTCTCGGCATTCGTACGGGCAGGCCGGTCCCGTGCCCAGTGGGGGAGCTCATGTCGCCGCATGTTAATGCCTTGATGTGGTTGGCTGTTCGGCCGGGGCCTCCCCCTCGGGGTTTGTCCGGAAAAATCCCGCGCCTGCGTGTGACCCGGTCAACCCAGCTCCAACAGCCCCCGATCGGGCGGCAGCCGCAGCCCGCCGGCCGCGATCCGGCCCGCGATCAGCAGCGCCCCGGCCAGCGGATCACCCGTGGAGCGGGTCACCGCGGCACCCGGGAGCAGCCGCCCGAGCTCGGCGTGCAACGGCCCCAGCAGCGGATCGCCCATCCGGAACAGCCCGCCGGTCAGCGCCACCTCGCCGCCCGCGGGCGCGACCGCCGCCGCCGACCGCGCGATCTCCAGGGCCGCCGCCGTCACGATCCCCGCCGCCACCTCGTCGCTACCGGCACAGGCGGCCACCTCGGGCGCGAAGGACGCCAGCACCGCCGCCCGGTCACTGCGCGGATACACCACCCCCGGCAGCCCGCCGGCCGGCCCGAACATCAGCTCCGCGCGCTCCAGCATCGCGGAGGAACCGCCGGTCCTTCCGTCGTACGCCCGCAGCGCCGCCGCCAGCCCGCGCTGCCCGATCCACGCCCCGCTGCCGCTGTCACCCAGCAGATGGCCCCAGCCGTCCGCCCGCCGCCAGCTCCCGCCGTCCATGCCCAGCGCGATCATCCCGGTGCCGGCCGCCACCACCGCGCCCGGCCGTTCGCCCAGCGCCCCCGCGTAACCGGTGACCGCGTCCGCGGCCAGCGCCCAGCGCCGCACCCCGAACTCCCGCCCCAGGGCCGCCGGCAGCCGTTCCCGCAACTCCGCGCCGAGGGTGGCCATCCCGGCCGCGCCCACGCACACGGCCGTGACCCGCGCCGCCGACCCCGCCCGCGCCAGCAGGCTCCGGGCGGCCGGCAGCACCCGTTCCAGCAACTGCTCCGCGTCGATCCCCGAGCCGCCGGTCCGCACCGGCCCGTCGGTGACCGTCTCCCATCCCGGCTCCACCGCGCCGAGGCCGCTCACCCCGGCCAGCGCGATCCGCAGCCCGGAACCGCCCGAATCCACCCCCAGCACCCAGCCCCCGGCGGGGCCGCTCACGGCAGCGTCCAGTCCACCGGCGCGGCGCCCTGCTCGGCCAGCAGCGCGTTGGCCCGGCTGAACGGCCGGGAGTTGAAGAAGCCGCGGTCCGCCGACATGGGGGAGGGGTGCGCCGATTCCACGCTGGGCACCTGGCCCAGCAGCGGGCGCAGATTGCGGGCGTCACGGCCCCACAGGATCGCCACCAGCGGCGTGCCGCGCGCCACCAGCGCCCGGATGGCCTGTTCGGTGACCTCTTCCCAGCCCTTGCCGCGGTGGGAGGCGGGGGTGCGCGGCGCCACGGTCAGCGACCGGTTGAGCAGCAGCACCCCCTGCCGGGTCCAGGGGGTGAGATCACCGTTGGAGGGGCGGGGCAGCCCCAGGTCGGTGTGCAGTTCCCGGAAGATGTTCTCCAGGCTGCCGGGCAGCGGCCGCACCTCGGGCGCCACCGAGAAGCTGTGCCCCACGGCGTGCCCCGGGGTGGGGTACGGGTCCTGTCCCATGATCAGCACCCGCACCTCGTCGAAGGGCTGGGTGAAGGCCCGCAGGACGTGCTGCCCGGCGGGCAGGTACGTCCGCCCCTGGGCGATCTCCGCGCGCAGGAAATCGCCCATCGCGGCGATCCGGTCCGCCACCGGGTCCAGGGCCTTGGCCCAGCCCGCTTCCACAATCTCATTCAACGGTCGTGCTGCCACGGTCCGTTACCCTACTGTCCGGGACCGACACCGCGCGCCATGCCCGAAGCGTCCCGTACGTCCGTACGGGCGGCGCTCACACCGCCCGCTGGTACTGCGGCGGCACCCCGTGGTGGCTCACGCCCAGGTCACGGGCGGCGCGGTGCGGCCAGTACGGGTCGCGCAGCAGCTCGCGGCCCAGCAGAACGGCGTCGGCCTCGCCGTTGCGCAGGATCTTCTCGGCCTGCTCCGGTTCGGTGATCAGGCCCACCGCCGCCACCGGCAGGTCCGTCTCCGCCTTGACCCGGGCCGCGAACGGCACCTGGTAGCCGGGCCCGGTGGGGATCCGTACCCCGGGGGCGTTGCCGCCGGTGGAGACGTCCAGCAGATCCACCCCGTGCTCTCGCAGCAGCGTGGCGAAGCGCACCGTGTCCTCCGCCTCCCAGCCGCCCTCGGGGAGCCAGTCGGTGGCCGAGATCCGGAAGAACACCGGCAGGTCCTCCGGCCACACCGCGCGCACCGCGTCCACCACCTCCAGGGCGAACCGGGTGCGCCCGGCGAAGTCGCCGCCGTACGCGTCGGTGCGGTGGTTGCTGAACGGGGAGAGGAACTCGCCGAGCAGATAGCCGTGCGCGCCGTGCACCTCGACGACCTCGAAGCCGGCCCTCAGCGCGCGCCGGGCCGTGTCGGCGAACTGTCCGGTGATCTCGTGGATCCGCGCGGTGCTCAGCTCGGTGGGCACCGGGTGGTGCTCGTCGAAGGCGAGCGGGGACGGGCCGACCGGCTGCCAGCCGCCCCGCTCCGGGCTCAGCGGCCGGCCGCCGAGCCAGGGCCGGTCGGTGCCTGCCTTCCGCCCGGCGTGGGCGATCTGGATCCCGGGGACGGATCCCTGCTCCTTGATGAACGCGGTCAGCGGGCGCAGCGCCGCCTCCTGCCGGTCGTTCCACAGCCCCAGGTCGGCCGGGCTGATGCGGCCCTGCGGGCTGACCCCGGTGGCCTCCAGCAGGACGAGCCCGGCGCCGCCGGCCGCCCGGGCGCCGTAGTGCACCAGGTGCCAGTCGCGCACGGCTCCGGTGTCGGGTCCGGAGTCCGGGGCGGAGTACTGGCACATCGGGGCCATCCAGACCCGGTTGGGCAGGGTCAGCGACCGCAGGGTGAAGGGCTCGAACAGGGGACTCACGGCAGGCTCCTCGCGGGGGCTCGGGCAGGGGGAAACGGTGGTACGGCAGCCATCGTAGTACGACGCTCATCAAAGTACGACGCCCCTCGTATGATGGACGCATGAACCCCTCCGCCCCCGCGCCCGTCACCGTCGCCGGCCGCACCCTGGACCACCCGGACCGCGAACGGATCCGCCTCGATCAGGTGCTCCAGGCGCTGGCCGACCCGCTGCGGCTGTCCGTGCTGCGCCGGCTCGCCGCCGCCGGTCCCGGCGCGGAGCTGTCCTGCTCGGACTTCGACCTGCCGGTGAGCAAGTCGACCAGCACCCATCACTTCCGGGTGCTGCGTGAGGCGGGGCTGATCGCGCAGACGTACCGGGGCACCGCGAAGATGAACGCCTTGCGCGGCGCCGACCTGGAGCAGTTGTTCCCCGGCCTGCTGGACGCCGTCCTATCCGCGGCGGCGTGCGAACGCGCCCGGTAGAGCCTGCCTGACACATCCCGCCCGGCCCGCGTTGCTCCCCCAGCCTTCGGCCGGGAGGTGCCCCCAGCCCAGGCGACGCGGGCCTGACCGGCGCCATGTGTCAGACAGGCCCTAGCGCAGCGCCTCCATCCGGGCGATCTCCACCCGCTGCGAGGCGCCGATCTCGGCGGCCAGCTCCAGTGCCGCCCCGTCGTTGCCCTGCGCGGAGACGTCCGCCGCCATGGTCAGCGCACCCTCGTGGTGAGTGATCATCAGCTCCAGGAACAGCGCGTCGAACTCCGCGCCGCGCGCGGCGCGCAGCCGCTGCATCTCCGCCTCGCTCGCCATCCCCGGCATGTCCGCGCCGTGTTCCCCGTGCCCGTGCGGGGCGTCCTCCCCGGCCCCCTCGCCGCTGGCGTTGCGCAGCAGCCAGGCGCGCATGATCTCGATCTCCGGGCCCTGGGTCGCTGCGATCCGGCCGGCGATGCCGCGTACCGAGGCATGGTCGGCGAACTCCTCGGCCAGATCGGTCATCTCGATGGCCTGTTCGTGATGGTCGATCATCATGGTCATGAAGGCGTGATCGGCGGCGTTCGGGGCCGTGCCCTCCTCGGCCGCCTCGCGGGCCTCCTGCGGGGAGATGGTCCGCGCTTCCTCGCCCGGCCGGCCCGGCGCGATCACCGACGCCTCCTCGGAGCGCCCGGTGTCCCCGGCGGCCGCCTCGCCGCCGGTGCAGCCGGCGAGCGCCGCCGCGGCGAGCACGGCGATCAGGGATACGGCCGTCGCGGCCCCCGTGACAGGGCGGCGGGAGCGAAGAGTTGACACAGAGTCCTCCTGATGCGCGAGAGCATCATCAGCCAATACGGAAAGATGAATGATCTGTTTCCCATATTGATCTGTACATGCACGTCGGGATACTGATGACATCCGTGAACCGGTCAACCCCACGTAACACCGGAACGGATCCCGGGAGGATTCCAGTGACATCGTTGCACAGACCCCGCGTGCGACGCAGGCGGCTCGGAGTGACCATGGCGGCCCTCGCGGGCCTGCTGGCCACCTATGCCCTCAGCGGAACAGCCCTCGCCACCCCCGACGCGGGCGACGACGCCCCCGAGACGTCGCAGGAGATCACCGCCGACCAGTCCCCGCGCCTGGAATCGGCGGGCGGCACCGGCGAGATACCCGGCCTGGGCGAGATCGTCCACACCCCCAACGTCACCCACGTGGCCAACGTCCCCAAGAACGCCCTGCAGTCCACCAACTCGGACATCTCGTTCCAGGGCAACTACGCCTACGCCGGCAACTACAACGGCTTCGTCATCCACGACATCTCCCGCCCCAGCAAGCCGAAGATCGTCGCCGAAGTGCTGTGCCCCGGTGGCCAGGGCGACATCTCCGTCAGCGGCGACCTGCTCTTCCTGTCCGTCGACTCCTCGCGCAGCGACGACTCCTGCAACAGCGTCTCCCAGTCGGCGACCATCAAGGATTCCTGGGAAGGCATCCGGATCTTCGACATCAGCGACAAGCGCAACCCCAAGTACGTCTCCGCCGTGGAGACGTACTGCGGTTCGCACACCAACACGCTGGTGCCGGACGGCAAGAACATCTACCTCTACATCTCCTCCTACTACCCCGACGCCTCCTTCCCCGACTGCCAGCCGCCGCACGACGGCATCTCCATCGTGAAGGTGCCCCGCAACGCCCCCGAGCGCGCCGAGGTCTCCAGCTTCGAAGTGCTCTTCCCCGACGGCGGCTTCCCTGGCAGTGACCGCGGCTCGGCCACCACGGGCTGCCACGACATCACCGTCTACCCGCGGCTGAAGATCGCCGCCGGCGCCTGCATGGGTGACGGCATCCTCATGGACATCTCCAAGCCCGCCAAGCCGCGTGTCATCGACCGGGTCCAGGACGCCGAGCGGTTCGCCTTCTGGCACTCCGCCACCTTCAGCCAGGACGGCAAGAAGGTCGTCTTCACCGACGAACTGGGCGGCGGCGGCGCGGCCACCTGCAACGCCCGCATCGGCGACGAGTACGGCGCCAACGGCATCTACCACATCACCGGCAAGGGCGACCGGCGGCGCCTGGAGTTCCAGAGCTACTTCAAGATCCCGCGCTACCAGTCCGACACCGAGAACTGCGTCGCCCACAACGGCTCGCTCATCCCGGTCCGGGGCCGCGACATCATGGTGCAGTCCTGGTACCAGGGTGGCGTGTCCATCTGGGAGTTCACCGACTCCGGCAACCCGCACGAGATCGGCTACTTCGACCGCGGGCCGCAGAGCAACGACACCCTGACCTTCGGCGGTTCCTGGTCCGCCTACTACTACAACGGCTACATCTACTCCAACGACCAGATGGGCCTTGACGTCCTGCGCATCGATGACCCGCGCACCAACGGCGCGCGCGGCGTCAAGCTCACCGAGCTCAACGCCCAGACCCAGCCCAGCTACTGGTGAACACCGCTACGGGTGAGCACCCTCACCCGATGACATGAGCACCCCGCCGGGCGGTTCACCGCCCGGCGGGCACCCCAGCTCCCACTCCAGCCCGTACCGGGCGAACAGCTCCGCGCGCAGCCGGTGCCCCGGCATCGGCGCCCCCGGCAGCAGCACCGCCACCACCGCGCCCATCAGCAGCGCGCGCAGCATCCGGTAGTCCGTGTCCGGATCGGCGGCCCCGTAACGCACCATCGTCTCCCGCAGCAGCGCCGCCAGCCGCTGCTGCTCGGCGCACTGGACGAACCCCTCCTGCTGCAGCAGATGCGCCATGTGCGCCCGCATCAGCACCGGCCGCCGCGCCGCGAGGCCCAGGATCGCGTCGATCGCCCGCGCCAGCAGCTCCCGGCCGCCCGCCGCGTCCGCGCACGGCGCCGGCTCACGCTCCAGCGCGGCGGCGAGCGTCAGATGCATCCGCCGGTGCACGGCGCTCTGCAACAGCTGCCGTTTTCCCGGAAAGTAGTACGACACCAGACCCCGGGCCGCACCGGCCCGTTCGGCGATATCGCCCAAGGTCGTGGCCTCGTAACCCCGCTCCCCGAACAGCTCGGCGGCCGCTTCGAGCAGCCGCTCGCGCGAGCGCCGCCGCAATTCTTCATTGACCGATGCGCGGCGAGGGGACATGCTGGACTCCCGTTGACTGGCTAACAGCCAATATACTCAGCGAGGACGCCGGACATCCGCCCCGGGGGCGGAGCCCTGTCCGGCACGGGCCGGTGGTATCGGGCGGCGCGGGGGACCGCCCGATACCACCACCACGGCGTCAGCCCACCAGCTCCAGCACCGGCAGCAGACCGTCGGGGCGCTCGGTCACCGGCAGGTGCTCCACCAGGTGCAGGGCACATCCGATCGCCGTCGCACCCCCGTCCGCCCGCCGGTTGTCGCCCACCATCAGCGTGTTCCGCGGCAACAGCCCCAACTCCGCACAGGCGACCTCGAACAGCCGGGGATCCGGCTTCACCAGCCGGTGCTCGTAGGACAGCACCCAGGCGTCCACGTACCGGTCCAGACCGTGCTCACGCAGGACCGGACGCAGATCCCAGCCGATGTTGCTCACCACCGCCACCCGCACCCCGCGCTCCCGCAGCCCGGCCAGCACCGGCTCCGTGTCGGGGTAGGGGCGCCAGGCGTCCGGCTCCATGTGCCGCTCGTACAGCGCGTCGTACAGCCCGGGCAGTGGCAGCGGTACGCGCCGGGCCAGCCCCGTGTACAGCGCCCGGTGCCCGGCGGGATCGCGGTCCCGCTCGCGCCACAGCTCCGCCAGTTCCTCGGGCACCTCACGCGGCGCGCCCCCACCGGGCAGCGCCCCCGCCTCCTCCAACTCCTGGGCGAGCCGCCGCATCTCGCCGTCCGGCATGTCCACCCCGGCCCGCGCCAGGACGGTGCTCAGCCAGCGCTCCGCCGGTTCGATGCGCATGAGGGTCCCGGAAAAATCGAAAAGCACACCCTTGATCGCCATCCCCCGATCCTCCCCCACCCGCCGCGCCCTTCTTCCGCGCCGCACTGATGGGACCGGTGACCGTGCTCCCGGTCGCGGGCCGCCCTGGACGAGTCCGTACCGGGGAGGCGGTGGTGCACTGGGGTCGCGTCACCACCTCCGGTGCACCGGGCGCGCACCGTGGGCTCGGGTGGACCGGCCGCTCAGGCCCAGCTGTGCCGCGACCGGTCGGCGCCCTCGCGCCGGCGAGCCGGCCGACCGGGACCGTTACGGCGTTGCGGTGCCGCCCGGCCCCGCGGGCTCAGCCGCCCAGCGCGCTCAGACCGGGGGCGAAGGCCAGCAGCAGCGGCACGGCCGGAACCAGGGCGGCGATCGCCGTCAGCCGCAGGCGCCGGGCCGGGGTCAGCCGCCGGGACGGCGTCAGCAGGCGATGGACGCGGTGCGGAAGCTGCGCGCGGTGGGCGGGGGAGGCGAAGACCCCGCGGTCCTCGTTCAGGCCGACCAGCGCCAGCGCGGTCGTCAGCCTCCCGAACCGCCGCGACGCGGCGTCGTCGGCCGCCAGCTCCACCAGCCGGTGCACCTGGTCCCGGAACCCCGCGAACACCGGCACCCGCGGAAAACCGTCGGCCAGCGCGCCCGCGCAGTGCACCAGCCAGTGATGGCGCGCCCGCGCGTGCCCGTCCTCGTGCGCCTGGACCGCGTCCAGCTGCCGCCCGGTCAGCCGCCGCAGCGCCGCCGTGGTGATCACCAGCCGCCGCTCCGCGCCGTCCGTCAGCAGCCAGGCGTCGGGCCGCTCGCTCTCCAGCACGATCAGCCGTTCCCCGGCATCGTTCCAAGTGGCGCTCTCACCCGGCAGCAGCGGCGCCCGCTCCCGCAGCAGCGCCCTTCGGGCCCGGCGCGCCGCGCGCGCCTGCCGTACCTGGAGGGTGAGCATCACCGCCGTCCAGATCCCGCCCGCCGCCAGCAGGACGGCCAGCACCGCCGCCCACAGCTGACCGTCGGGGTGGAGCGCGTACGCCTCGATCACCGGGGCCGGGGCCGGCGCGAAGACATGGCCGCGCACCCCGTGCCAGGCCGCCGCCCCGCTGAGCGCCATCGCCAGCACACAGCACAGCAGCACGGCCACCACCACGCACTGCCACACCCACAGCGCGAGCACCGGTTCGCGGTCCGGCCAGGAAACCCTGGCCAGCACGCGCGGCGCCGTCGCCGCGGCGAGCCCACCCAGCACCAGCAACGCGAGCGCGATCACCATGCCCGTCAGCCTAGAGGCCGCCCCGCTCCCGCCCGGCGCCGGGGTGATCCGTCCCACACCGTCCTCACATGGACACCAGCATCACCAGCATCCCCAGCGACAACGCCAGCCGGCAGCCCGCCGCCACCTCCGGCGACCGTTCCGCCACCTCCGGCGACCGTTCCGCCGGCTCCGCCCCGCCGCCGGCCACCGGTCCGGCTCCCGCCGCCACCGGCGCGGGCAGCACCGGCACCACCAGGGCACCCGTCCGCAGCGCGTACAGCGCGAAGTACGCCAGCAGCACCCCGGTGAGCACCGGCACGCCGCCCGCACCGTGTCCCGCCGGGCCGAGCATCGCCAGCCCCATGTACACCATGGCCAGCGCCTCCACGACGTGGTGGGCCCGGTGCGCGGGCCGCGCCCGCAGCAGGGCGGAGCAGCCCGCCAGCACGCCGAAGAACACCACGTACGCCTGCCCCGGCGCCGCCGCTCCGGCCCCTGGCACCGCCATGACCGCCATGCCGAGGCCCATGGCCCCCTCGACGCCCGCCGGCCGCCGCGCTCCCCGCCCAGGACCGGTCGCCGCCCGGTACAGGCAGTACAGTCCGGTGCTCCCGCACAGGGCCACCAACAGCCACCCCACCACCACCGGTCCCTCGTGCATCGCACCCCTCCCGATGTCCGCCCCCCGTTCCCTGCCCGCGCCCCCGCCGGGCTACGACGGCGCACGGAAGCGCTGGGAGCGCGGGGGGGGTGAGCGGTGGGCACGCGCGTACGATGGACCGCTGTGACAGCAGCAGCAGAACTGGTCTTCGCGACGGCGACCGAGGCCGATGTGCCCGCGCTCGTCGCCCTCGTGGAATCCGCCTACCGGGGGGAGTCCAGCCGCGCGGGCTGGACCACCGAGGCGGATCTGCTGGACGGACAGCGCACCGACCCCGAGGGCGTCCGGGACGCCATCGGCGACCCGGCCGGACTGGTGGTGACGGTCGCCCTGCCGAAGGACACCGGCGCCGGGCCCGCCCCGCTGCTGGCCTGCTGTCAGCTGCAGCACCGCCCGGACCCGCGGGGCCCGGGCGCTGCCTACTTCGGGATGTTCGCGGTGAGCCCCACCGCCCAGGGCGCCGGCATCGGCGCGGCCGTGCTGGCCCACGCCGAGCGGACGGCCCGTACCGTCTGGCGGGTGGAGCGGATGGAGATGCAGGTGATCACCGCCCGCACCGACCTCATCGCCTGGTACGAGCGCCGCGGCTACACCAGGACGGGGGAGTGCGCCCCGTTCCCGTACGGTGACGAGCGCTTCGGCCTCCCGCGCCGGCCCGACCTGGAATTCGAACGGCTGGTCAAGCCGCTGGGCGGCTGAGCTCCGCCACGATCTCCGGCCGGTCGGTCACCACCCCGTCCAGGTCCAGTTCGCGCACCCGCGCCAGGTCCTCGCCGGTGTTGACCGTCCAGCTGATCACCTCCAGGCCCAGCGCCCGGCACCGGTCCACCGCCTCCCGCGTCAGATGCGGCAGCTCCGCCGAGACCAGATCCGCGCCCAGCTCCCGGGCCCGTTCCGCGGCGGTGTCCGTGGAACGTCCGGTGACCAGGCCGATGGGCTGCTCGGGCAGCAGGCCGCGGACGGTGCGCAGCGCCTCGTCGTGGAAGGAGATCACCCGCACCCGCCCGGCCAGCCCGCGGGCGGTGATGACGGCCGCCAGTGCCGTCGCCGCGGCCGGGTCCTTGATCTCGGCCTGCAGGGGCAGGGCGACCGCCTCGGTCACCTCCTCGAACAGGGGCACCCGCTCCCCGAGGCCGGCGTCCAGTTCGCGCAGCGCGTCGGCGGTGTGGTCGGCGACCGGCCCGGCGCCGTCGGTGGTGCGGTCCACGTCGGCGTCGTGCATCACCACCAGCGCGCCGTCCTTGCTCAGATGCAGATCCAGTTCGATGACGTCCACGCCCTCCCGCTCGGCACGGACGAAGGACCGCAGGGTGTTCTCCGGCTCCACGCCCATCAGCCCGCGGTGCCCGACGATCATGAGTGACATGGGGCCACCGTAGCGGCGCCCGGTGACGCCCCGCTGAACACCGCGCGAGGCGCCCGCAACACCCACCAGGGCAGGAAAAGTTTTTGTCTAAACATGCTGTCGCCGCATAATTTCCCGGATCTCGGCTTGATCGACAGACCTTCCCCGGATACGGTGCAAGTACGCGAGGATCTTTTGTGGAGGAGTGATCATGCCGGAAACCCTGGCCCCCACCACCGCCGAGGAGTATCCGCCGACCCCGGCGGCCCGCGTCGTGGACCACCCGGCCTGGCCCCGGCTCAAGCACGCCGTCGAAGCCGTACGCCCCGCCCAGTCGCCGGACGGCTCCATCGACTTCGACGCCGAGGGAGCCCCGCCCCGCGCCGCCGTCGAGCGCGACATCGAGCGCGTCATCACCGAACTGCGGACTCTGTCACCTCTGTTGCCGCACGACGCCGCCTATCACCGGGCGCTGGAGAGCGACCTGCGCCGCTGGGCGGACGAGGGCTTCGGGGTCCCCGACTTCCTCGACTCGCTGCTCGCCTTCCGGCCCGCCGAGCACCGCGCCGACGGCCTCCAGCACCTCGTGCTGTTCCCCATGTACACCCAGAACGGCAACCCCGACCGCAACCTGGAAGCCGTCGTGGTGCGCGTCGTGTGGCCCGAGTGGCTCGCCGAACTGGAGCGCACCCGCTACGACAACCCGATGTTCCTCGGGATCACCTTCGAGGACTTCACCCCCGGCTACGACACCAACTCCGCCGTGCTGTTCCCGGAGACCATCGCGGTCCGCGAGGCCCCCGAGCGGTTCAGCTGGGGCGGCATCTTCTGCGACCGCGAGGCCGCCCGCTTCCGCAAGGTCGTCGCCGCCGCCGGCGAGGTCACCAGCCTCGCCCTCCCCGAGGACGCCCAGGGACTGCTCACCGACCAGGAGCGCACCCAGCACACCTTCGTCCTGTGGGACATGATCCACGACCGCACCCACAGCCACGGCGACCTGCCGTTCGACCCCTTCATGATCAAACAGCGCCAGCCCTTCTGGATGTACGGCCTGGAGGAGCTGCGCTGCGATCTCACCGCCTTCCACGAGGCGGTCCGGCTGGAACGCGAGGGCCTGCCCCAGGCCCGCGACGTCCAGTACGCCATCCTGCTCGACCGGATCTTCCGCTTCCCCGTCACCGGCGCCCGCAACCGCAACTACGACGGCCTCGGCGGCCAGCTGCTGTTCGCCTACCTTCACCAGAACGGCGCGCTCCAGTGGACGGACAACCGGCTCAGCATCGACTGGGAGCACGCCCGCGCCCTGACCGTGCGGCTGCGCGAGGAGATCGAGACCCTGTACCGGCTGGGCATCGACCGCCCCAAGATCGTCCACTGGTTCAAGGCGTACGAGTTGGTCAGCGCCTACCTCTCCCCGCACCCCGGCTCGACCTGGGCCAAGGGTCCCGAGGCCCTGGACCTCAGCCAGCCCCCGCGCAAGCTCGTCGACGACGTCCTGCCGGACGAGTTCCCGCTCAGCCTGTTCTACGAGGCGCTGGCCAAGAAGCTCCGCAAGGTGATCGAATCCACCCGGGGCATCACGGCGGACACCCCCGTCCGACAGGCGGCCTGACCGGGCGCCGGGCCATGATGGAAGAGCCCCGAGGAAGCGAGGGACGATGACCGACACCGACGCAGCGCCCACCACCGGCCCCCTGGACGGCGCGGTCGTCGCCGTCGCCGGGGCGGCGGGACCGGCCGGCGCCGCCACCCTGCTCAGCCTGGCCCGCGCCGGAGCCACCGTGGTGGCCGCCGACGCCGACCCCGAACGCCTGGCCGCCGCGGTGGACGCCGCCCGTTTCGCCCACGGCGGAGCCACCGTCACCGGTGACACCGTCGACCTCCTCCACCTGGACACCGCCCGCCAGTGGGCCGCCAGGACCGAGAAGGAGTACGGGCGGATCGACGGCCTCGTCCACCTCGTCGGCGGCTGGCGCGGCTCGGCCTCCTTCGCGGACACCGACCTCGCCGACTGGGACGTGCTGCACGACCTGCTGATCCGCACCGTGCAGCACACCTCCCTCGCCTTCGAGGGCCCCCTGGCCCGCAGCGGGAACGGCCGCTACGTCCTGGTCTCCGCCGCCGGCGCCACCCGCCCCACCGCGGGCAACGCCGCCTACGCCGCCGCCAAGGCCGCCGCGGAGGCCTGGACCATGGCCCTGGCCGACAGCTTCCGCAAGGCGGGCACCGACGCCGGCGGCCCTCCGCCGTCCGCCGCCACCGTCCTGATCGTCAAGGCCCTGGTGCACGAGGCCCTGCGTGCCGAGCGCCCGGGAGCGAAATTCGCCGGCTTCACCGATGTCACCGACCTCGCCGAGGCCGTCACCGGTCTGTGGAGCAGGCCCACCGAGGAAGTGAACGGAACCCGCCAGTGGCTCACCCCCCAGCCGTGACCGACACCGACGCCCGCCGTCACCACGATCCGAGCGTGCGCGGCTTCGCCAGTGACAACTACGCCGGCACCCACCCCGAGATCCTCGCCGCCCTCGCGCTGGCCAACGGCGGGCACCAGGGCGCGTACGGCGACGACGACTACACCCGCCATCTCCAGGACGTGATGTGCCGCCACTTCGGCGCCCGTGCCGAGACCTTCCCGGTCTTCAACGGCACCGGCGCCAACGTCGTCGCGCTCCAGGCGCTCACGGACCGCTGGGGCGCCGTCATCAGCGCCGACACCGCGCACATCCACGTGGACGAGGGCGGCGCCCCCGAGCGGGTGGGTGGCATCAAGCTGCTCACCGTGCCCACCCCGGACGGCAAGCTCACCCCCGCCCTGATCGACCGCGAGGCGCATGGGTGGGACGACGAGCACCGGGCGATGCCCCAGGTCGTCTCGCTCGCCCAGAGCACCGAACTGGGCACCCTCTACACCCCCGACGAGCTGCGGGCCATCGCCGACCACGCGCACGAGCGCGGCATGACCGTCCACCTGGACGGGGCCCGGCTCGCCAACGCCGCCGCCGCCCTGGACCTGCCGCTGAGCGCCCTCACCACCGACGCGGGGATCGACGTCGTCTCCTTCGGCGGCACCAAGAACGGCCTGCTGTACGGGGAGGCCCTGGTCGTCCTCTCCCCGGACTCGGTGCGCGCCATGCGGCACCTGCGCAAGCTGTCCCTCCAGCTCGCGTCCAAGATGCGGTTCGTGTCCGTCCAGTTCGAGGCGCTGCTGGCCGGTGACCTGTGGCTGCGCAGTGCCGGGCACGCCAACGCGATGGCCGCCCGGCTGGCGGCGGGGGTGGCGGACGTGGAGGGTGTGGAGATCCTCTACCCGGTCCAGGCCAACGCCGTCTTCGCCCGGTTGCCCCGGGAGGCCGCCGAGCGGCTGCGCAAGCGCCACCGGTTCTACTTCTGGGACGAGAACGCCGGCGATGTGCGCTGGATGTGCTCCTTCGACACCACGCGCGAGGACGTCGACGCCTTCCTGGCGGCCCTGCGCGAGGAAATGGCGCGCTGAGCGTCCGCGCCCCGCGCGTCACCGCCCGCCCGGACCGTGCGTCCGGGCGGGCGGACGCCGTGTCACGCCTGCCGCGGCTCCGGTGCCGTACCGCCCAGGTGCGCCGGCAGCCACCAGGTGTCCTCGGGACCGCGCGGGCCCTCGGGGTACGCGGCCTGGGCCGCCTCCAGCAGCCCCTGCATCCGCTCGCGCATCCGTTCGGTCAGCGCCACCGCCGACTCGGCCGGGTCGGCGGTCATCGGCTCGCCGATCCGGATGGTGATCGGGTAGTGGCGGCGGCGCAGGTCCCGCTTGCGGCCCTTGGTCCACACCCGCTGGGTGCCCCACAGGGCGACCGGCAGCACCGGGACCTGGGCCTCCTGCGCCATCCGCACCGCGCCCGACTTGAACTTCTTCAGCGTGAACGAGGGCGAGATCGTCGCCTCGGGGAACACTCCGACGATCTCCCCGCCGCGCAGCGCCTCCAGCGCGTGCTGGAACGCGTGCTCGCCCTGCTTGCGGTCCACCGGTATGTGCTTCATGCCGCGCATCAGCGGTCCGGAGATCTTGTGCTTGAACACCGAGTCCTTCGCCATGAAGCGCACCAGCCGCTTGGACGGCCTGGCCGCGAATCCGGCGAAGACGAAGTCCAGGTACCCGATGTGGTTACTGACCAGCACGGCACCACCGGACGTCGGCACATGCTCGCTGCCGGCGATGTCCAGACGCAGATCGAGCGCCTTGAACAGCGTTCTGGCGGCGGCGACGACCGGCGGATAGACAAGCTCTGCCATGCGGGACCCTTCATTCGTGCGGTCGTGGTGACCGCGCACAACCTACGCTGCCGTAACTTCCGGCATCCGCAGATAGTGCCCCGATTCCGGTGTGATTGGCTAGCCCGGGAAACCGACCGGGGCGGACGGAGAGTGACGATGACCGGGAGCGGGCGCCGTGAGCAGCCGCTGACCCCCGCCGTGCTCGGCGTCGCGGGTCCGCTGGGGGAGCGGGCCACCCTGGTGCACTTCTCCAGCGCCTTCTGCCGGCCCTGCGCGGCCACCCGGCGCGTTCTCACGCAGGTCGCCGCCATGGTCCCCGGTGTCCGGCACGTGGAGATCGACGCCGAGGCCCACCTGGAGACGGTGCGCGCCCTGCGGATCACCGCCACCCCCACCGTACTGGTCCTGGACGCCACCGGGCGCACCGTGCGCCGCGCGGCCGGGATGCCCCGCAAGGCCGACGTCATCGCCGCGCTGGGCGAAGCGGTCCGCGACCCGGCCGACGGTCCCACCGACGCGTAGCGCAGGTCACATTGCGGCATGCTTGATGGCGGCATATAGGCTGGGTTTACTGACCAGTAACAACCGGGTGATCAGAGGAGCCGGCGTGAGCCTGAGGATCGTTGTCTGTGTGAAGTACGTGCCCGACGCCACCGGTGACCGGCACTTCGCCGAGGACTGGACACTGGACCGCGACGACGTCGACGGCCTGCTGTCCGAACTCGACGAGTACGCCGTCGAACAGGCCCTCCAGATCGCCGAGAGCGCCCGCGAGGCCGGCGAGGAGGCCGAGATCACCGTGCTCACGGTCGGCCCCGAGGACGCCGCCGACGCGCTGCGCAAGGCGCTGTCCATGGGCGCCGACAAGGCCGTCCACGTCGAGGACGACGACCTGCACGGCACCGACGCGCTGGGCACCTCCCTCGTCCTGGCCAAGGCCATCGAGCACATCGGCTACGACCTCGTCGTGTGCGGCATGGCCTCCACCGACGGCGCCATGGGCGTGCTGCCGGCCATGCTCGCCGAGCGGCTCTCCGTCCCCCAGGCGACGCTGCTGTCCGAGCTGACCGTCGCCGGCGGCACCGTCACCGGGCGCCGTGACGGCGACGCCGCCACCGAGCGGCTGAGCGCCCAGCTGCCCGCCGTCGTCTCCGTCACCGACCAGTCCGGCGAGGCCCGCTACCCCTCCTTCAAGGGCATCATGGCCGCCAAGAAGAAGCCGGTGGAAGCCCTGGACCTGGAGGACCTCGACCTGGACGCCGAGCGGGTGGGCCTGGCCGGATCCCGTACCGAGGTCATCTCCGCCACCGAGCGCCCGGCGCGCACCGCGGGCGAGATCGTCACCGACGAGGGCGAGGGCGCCGGGCAGCTGGCGGGCTTCCTCGCCGGCCAGAAGTTCATCTGACCGCCGCCCGCCCCTCGTCCGCCGCCCGCACCTTCCGCAGGAGACATCACCATGGCTGAAGTCCTCGTCCATGTCGACCACCTCGACGGCGCCGTCCGCAAGCCCACCCTCGAACTGCTCACCCTCGCCCGCCGCCTCGGTGACCCGGTCGCCGTCTTCCTGGGCGCCGGGGCCGACGCCGCCGCCGGCGTCCTCGCCGAGCACGGCGCCGTCCGCATCCTGACCGCCGACGCCCCCGAGTTCGCCGACTACGCGATCGTGCCCAAGGTGGACGCCCTCCAGGCCGCCCACGACGCGGTGCGCCCGGCCGCCGTCCTGCTGCCCTCCTCCGCCGAGGGCAAGGAGATCGCCGCCCGGCTCGCGGTGCGGCTGGACTCCGGCATCATCACCGACGCCGTGGACCTGAGCGCCGACGACCAGGGGCCGGTGGCCACCCAGTCGGTCTTCGCCGCCGCCTACACCACCACCTCCCGCGTCACCCAGGGCACGCCGATCATCACGGTCAAGCCCAACTCCGCCACCCCCGAGGCCGCCCCGGCCGCCGGCACCGCCGAGCCGCTCGCCGTCACCTTCGGTGACGCCGCCACCGGCACCAAGGTCACCTCCCGCACCGCGCGCGAGTCCACCGGCCGGCCCGAGCTGACCGAGGCGGCCATCGTGGTCTCCGGCGGACGCGGCGTCGGCGGCGCCGAGAACTTCGCCGTCATCGAGGCCCTCGCCGACTCCCTCGGTGCCGCCGTCGGCGCCTCCCGCGCCGCCGTCGACGCCGGCTGGTACCCGCACTCGCACCAGGTCGGCCAGACCGGCAAGAGCGTGTCCCCGCAGCTGTACGTCGCGGCGGGCATCTCCGGCGCGATCCAGCACCGGGCCGGCATGCAGACCTCCAAGACGATCGTCGCCGTCAACAAGGACGCCGAGGCCCCGATCTTCGAGCTGGTCGACTACGGCGTGGTCGGCGACCTCTTCGAGGTCCTGCCCAAGCTGACCGAGGAGATCAAGGCCCGCAAGGGCTGACCCGGCCGCCCCACAGGGGCCACGCACCCGGTCCAGGACAACGGCGCCCGCCGCACGGCGGGCGCCGTTGTCTTTCCCCCGCGCGCCGGTTAGCTTCGTTCAACGAACTGTTGAACGACGGGCCGAGGAGCCGCCGGTGGATCAGCGTCAGGCCCGTACCAGCATCCCCGCCGCCACCCGCCGCGCCGTCGACGCCTCCCTCGCCGGCGTCGACGCCCATCTGGCCCGCCACTACCCCGGCGAGGCCGCCACCCGGCAACCGGTGCACACCGTCTACGTACCCGCCGACCGCTTCGCGCCGGACACCGCCCGGGAATGGGGCATCGCCGCCCTCGCGCTGCTGGACACCCACGCCCCCGACCCCGCCGCCCTGGCCGCCGTCCTCGGCCTGCCCGAGGACCTCGCCGGCGAGATCCACCACCGGGTCCGCGCCAAGCTCACCAGGGAGCCCGTCGAGGACCTCCGCATCGACTTCGAGGACGGCTACGGCCGCCGGCCCGACACCGAGGAGGACGCGGACGTCCTGCGTGCCGCCGCCCACATCGCCACCGCCCGCCGCCGGGGCATCGCCCCACCCGGCATCGGCATCCGCTTCAAGAGCCTGGAAGCCCCCGTACGCGAGCGGGCGATCCGCACGCTCGATCTCTTCCTCAGCGCCCTGCTGGAGGACGGACCACTGCCCGGGGAACTGCGCCTGACCCTCCCCAAGGTCTCCCACCCCGACCAGATCACCGCCATGGCCCGGCTGTGCGAAGCCTTCGAGACCGCCACCGGACTGCCGGCGAACCGCCTCACCTTCGAGGTCCAGATCGAGACCACCCAGGCCATCCTCGGCGCCGACGGCCGCGCCACCGTCGCCCGGCTGATCGCCGCGGCCCCCACCCGGGTGGCGGCCCTGCACTATGGCACCTTCGACTACAGCGCCGCCTGCTCCGTCAGCGCCGCCCACCAGGCCCCGGACCACCCCGCCGCCGACCACGCCAAGGCCGTGATGCAGGCCGCCGCGGCCGGCACCGGCGTGCGCCTGTCCGACGGCTCCACCAATCTCCTGCCCACCGGGGACACCGCTCAGGTGCACCAGGTATGGCGCCACCACCACGCCCTCGTCCGGCGGTCCCTGGCCCGCGCCTACTACCAGGGCTGGGACATGCACCCCGGCCACCTGCCCACCCGCTACGCCGCCGTCTACACCTTCTACCGCCAGGGCCTGCCCGGTGCCGCCCGCCGGCTGGCCGCCTATCTCGGCGGCACGGGCAACGGCGAGCGCACCGTGCTCGACGAACCCGCCACCGCCCGCGCGCTGGCCGCTTTCCTGCTGCGCGGGCTGCACTGCGGGGCACTGGACGGCGCCGAGGTCACCGCCGCCACCGGGGCCGGCCCCGACGCGCTGCGCACCCTGGCGGCCCCACCCGGCTGACCGCTCTGGACAACCCGCCCCGTTCCGGACAGGCTTCCCCCTCATGGACCTGGATCTTGTCGCAGCCGTGGACATCGGCGGCACCAAAGTCGCGGCCGCCCTCGTGGACGGCGACGGCACCCTGCTGGCCCGCGCCCAGCGGCCCACCCCCGCCCGGGAGGGCGCGGAGCGGGTGCTGGCCGCCGTCACCGGCACGCTCACCGCCCTGATGGCGGACGAGCGCTGGCGGCGGGTGGGTGCCATCGGCATCGGCAGCGCGGGCCCCGTGGACGTCCGTACCGGCACCGTCAGCCCCGTCAACATCCCCGCCTGGCGCGACTTCCCGCTGGTGGCGGGGGTCCGGGCGACCACCGGCGCCCTGCCGGTCACCCTGCTCGGCGACGGCAACGCCATCGCCGCCGGGGAGCACTGGCGCGGCGCCGCCCGCGATCACGACAACGCCCTGTGCATGGTGGTCTCCACCGGCGTGGGCGGCGGGCTGATCCTGGACGGCACCCTGCACCCCGGCCCCACCGGGAACGCGGGCCACATCGGGCACATCAGCGTCGACCTCGACGGAGAAGTCTGCCCGTGCGGCGGCCGGGGCTGCGTGGAGCGCATCGCCAGCGGCACCAACATCGCCCGCTGGGCCACCGCGGCGGGCTGGCAGCCGCCCGCCGGGGCCGAACCGACCGCCGCCGCCGTAGCCGCCGACGCCCGCACCGGGCACCCCGTGGCCCGGGCGGCCTTCGCCCGCTCGGCGCGGGCCCTGGCGGCCGGCATCGCCGCCACCGCGACCCTCGTCGAACTGGACGTGGTCGTCGTCGGCGGTGGCGTCAGCCAGGCCGGCGCGGTGCTGTTCACCCCGCTGCGCGAGGCGCTTCACACGTACGCCACCTTGCCGTACGTCCGGGGCATCGAGGTGCTCCCGGCCCAACTGGGCACCGACGCGGGCCTGGTGGGGGCCGCGGCCGTCTGCCGCCGAGGCGCGGACACGTTTTTGACACCGGGACAAGCGGGCAACTGACTCACGGGCGAAAAAGGAGGGGGATCCGTGATCATCTGGCTGAACGGCGCATTCGGTGCCGGCAAGACCACGGCCGCACGGGAACTGATCGACCTGCTGCCGGGCAGCCGGCTCTACGAACCCGAACTGGTCGGCGCCAGCCTGCGCGCCACGCTCCCCAAGGAGCGCCTGGCCGAGGTGGACGACGTGAGTGAACTGCCGTCCTGGCGCAGACTGGTGGTGGACACCGCCGCCGCTCTGCTGTCCGAGATCCCCGGCCCGCTCATCGTCCCGATGACCCTGCTGCGGCAGGAGCACCGGGATGAGATCTTCGGTGGTCTGGCCACCCGGGGGATCGCGGTGCGGCACTTCCTGCTGCACCTTGAAGAAACGTTCCTGCGTGGACGGATCGACGGTCGCGCCACCACCGACGACGACGCCGCCCGCCGGCACGGACTCGCCCAACTGCCCCACTACAGCGCCGCACTGCCCTGGCTCACCCACGACGCGCACACCATCGACACCCACGGACACACCCCGCGCCGCACCGCCGAGGCCATCGCCGAGGCCATCAGCCTCGACCAGGGCGCCTGCCCCATCGTGCAGACCCCGCCGCCGCGCACCGAGACGCTCGCCGCCGGCATGCTCCTGTTCGACGACCACGACCGGGTGCTCCTGGTGGACCCCACCTACAAGCCCGGCTGGGAGTTCCCCGGCGGCATCGTCGAGGCGGGCGAGCCTCCCGCCCGGGCCGCCGTGCGCGAGGTCGCCGAAGAACTCGGCCTCAGCCTGCCCCCCCGGCCCGATCTCCTCATCGTCGACTGGGAGCCGCCGCGCCCCCCGCGCCCCGGCGGGCTGCGGCTGCTCTTCGACGGCCGCCGGCTGACCGCCGACCAGATCCGCGCCATCCGGCTGCCCGCCGACGAACTGCGCGCCTGGCGCTTCACCACCGAGGACGAGGCACGGACCCTGCTCTCCCCGAACCGCTTCGACCGGCTGCGCTGGGCCCTGCACGCCCGTACCCGGGGCCGCCCCCTCAACCTGGAGGCCGGCGTCCCCGTCGGTGGCTGACACCCCGCCGAATCGCGCCACCGCCACCCGCGCCCTACCGTGTGCCTGACGGCCCCACACCGGGGGAGACCCCCACCAACGGTGAACCGCCATGCACATATCGACCCACCGGCCCCCCGACCGCGACAGCTGGGGCACCCGCCTGGCCGCCGCCGGCCTCGGCTGCGCCCTGGTCCTCGGCCTCCAGCTGATGCACCAGGCCACCGGCGCCGGCGGCCCGCCCCAGCCCTCCGCCCCGGGCACCGCCGCCGGCGCGGGCACCGCCCACCCGCCCCAGCCCTCCGTCGCCCCCACCCGCGTCGGCATCCCCGCGATCGGCGTCGACGCCGCCCTGACCCCGGTCGGCCTGGACCCCGAGGGCTGGCTCCAGGCCCCGCCCTCCGACGCCGGGCACCTCGCCGGCTGGTTCACGGACGCGCCCGCCCCCGGCGCCCGGGGCACCGCCGTCCTCACCGGACACGTCGACACCGCCGAAGGGCCCGCCGTCTTCTACTCCCTGGGCGCCCTCGGCACCGGCGAGACCATCACCGTCACACGCGAGGACGGCAGCACCCTCGGCTTCACCGTGTACGACATCGCCGTGTACGACAAGGACCGGCTCCCCGAGCGGGTCTACGCGGACACCGGGCAGCCCGAACTGCGGGTCCTCACCTGCGGCGGCAGCTACCACCCGGAGACCGGCTACACCGGCAACGTCGTCGTGTACGCCACCCTGACGGCCGTCCACTGACCCGGGTGGCCGCATCCGGTGACCCGTTCACCGCATCCGCGTGGCCGGACACCACCCACCGCGCCTAACGTCACCCAGCACACGGAGCCGAACCGCCCCTCCCGCCCCACCAGCAACACCCGCCCCACCAGCAACACCCGCCACACCGTCATTCCGGACGAGGAGCCCCCATGACCGCCCTGACCACCCTCGCCGTCACCGCGCTCACCGGCATAGCCCTGACCGCCGCGGCCCCCGCCCAGGACAGCGACTCCTTCGCCTTCACCCTCTCTCCGCAGACCGTCCAGCCCGGCGGCACCGTCACCCTCACCGCCACCGGCTGCACCGGCGCCGAGGCGTTCGCCGAGTCCGGCGTCTTCGACCGGATCAGCCTGGGTACCCCGGGGCAGACCCAGAGCGCCCGCACCACCGTCAACCCGGCCGCCCGCCCCGGCAGCACCTTCGACGTCACCTTCACCTGCGGCGGCCAGAGCGGCCGTACCACCCTCACCATCAACAGCACCGTCGCCGCCGCGGCCACGCCCACCCCCGCCGCGACTCCCGCCGCCACCGCCGGCACGGCGACGGCGGCAGCGGGCAAGGAGGGCGCCCCCACCCCCACCGCCGACTCCACCACCCTGCCCACCCTGGGTTCCCAGGCCGGCACCGGCGGCTCCCAGCGGGACTTCACGCCCGTCCTGCTCACCGGGGCCGGCCTCACCGCGGCCGCCCTCAGCGGCGGCGTCCTCCTGTACCGCCGCCGGACCCAGCAGCAGCGCTGACCGGCCCGGCGGCGGCGCGGAATCGTTACGCCCGCGCACCCTCCGCCCGCTGGTCCGCGTACCCCAGGACGAACAGCGCCTCGGCCACCGCCATCCGCTCCAGCTCCCGCGGGTCCACGCTCTCGTCCACCGCGTGGATCCGCGCGGCCGCGTCGCTCAGCCCGATCAGCAGGATCTCCGCCTCCGGATACAGCCCCGCCAGCGTGGCCGTCAGCGGGATCGAGCCGCCCTGGCCCACCACCGCCATCTCGGCGCCCTCGTACGCCGCCCGCATCGCGTCGGCCATGGCCGTGTACGCGGGGGAGGTGGTGTCCGCCAGGAACCCCTGGCCCTCACCCGCCGGGTCCACACTCACCCGCGCGCCCCACGGCGCGCGCGCCCGCAGATGGTCCGCCAGCAGCCCGGCCGCCGCACCCGCGTCCACCCCCGGCGGCACCCGCAGGCTCACCAGCGCCCCCGCGCTCGCCTGCACCGACGGCGTCGCACCCACCACCGGCGGGCAGTCGATGCCCAGCACCGTCACCGCGGGCCGCGCCCACAGCCGGTCCGCCACCGTTCCGGAGCCGATCAGCTCCACGCCCTCCAGCACCGCGGCGTCCTCCCGGAACGCCTCGTCCGCGTACGCCGTGCCTGGCCACACCCCCGAGGAGTCCAGGCCGTCCACCGAGGTCGAACCATCCGCGGCCCGCAGCGAGTCCAGCATCCGGATCAGCGCCGCCAGCGCGTCGGGCGCCGCCCCGCCGAACGCCCCCGAGTGCAGATTCCCCTCCAGGGTGTCCACCCGCACCCGCACCATCGCCATCCCGCGCAGCACCGCCGTCACCGTCGGCTGCCCCGCCCGTACGTTCCCGCTGTCCCCGATCACGATGGTGTCCGCCGTCAGCAACTCCGGGTGCTGCTCCGCGTATCGCTCAAGGCCCCCGGTGCCCTGCTCCTCGGAACCCTCCACGATCACCTTCACCGTCACCGGCACCCCACCGGCGGCCCGCAGCGCCCGCAGCGCCAGCAGGTGCATCAGCACCCCGCCCTTGCAGTCGGCCGCGCCCCGCCCGTACCAGCGCCCGGCGCGCTCCGTCAGCGTGAACGGCGGCGAGGTCCACGCGTCCTCGTCCAGCGGCGGCTGCACGTCGTAATGCGCGTAGAGCAACACGGTCGGCGCGCCCTGCGGACCGGGCAGCAGCCCGTACACGGACTGGGTGCCGTCCGGGGTGTCCAGCAGCCGCACATCGGTGAACCCCTCGCCGCGCAGCGCGTCCGCGACCCACCGCGCCGCCGCCTCGCACTCGCTCGGCGGGAACTGCTCCGGATCGGCGACCGACCGGAACGCCACCAGCCGCGCCAGTTCCTCGCGCGCCGCGGGCATCATCGCGGCCACCGACGCGGCGATCGCGCTGTGCGGACCGGAGTGCGGAGAAGAATGCTGCATGAAAGGCTCCTTGAGCTGCGTGCCGCCACCCGCGCACCAACCCCGGGCACGCCCGGGCCGCGTACCTGACCGGGAATGACAGCCGATCATCCCACAGCGAACCGCCGCCCACCCGGGACCGTAGGATGCCAACGCGAGGACGGAACGGACGGGCAGCGGGAGCAGCGAACAGCGTGAGCAGCGAGAGCGGAGCCGAGAACACAGTGGTGTGGGACGTCGTCGTCGTCGGAGCGGGCCCCGGTGGCGCCTCCGCCGCGCGTGCCGCCGCCGAGGCCGGGCGGCGGGTCCTGCTTCTGGAGAAAGCCGAACTGCCCCGCTACAAAACCTGTGGCGGCGGCATCATCGGCCCGTCCCGCGACGCGCTGCCACCCGGCTTCGAACTGCCCCTGCGCGAACGCGTCCACGCCGTGACCTTCTCCCTGAACGGCAAACTCTCCCGCACCCGCCGCTCCAAGCGGATGCTCTTCGGCCTCGTCAACCGCGCCGAGTTCGACCAGCGCCTGGTCGACGCGGCGGTGCGCGCCGGTGCCCGGCTGCGTACCAAGGCCGCGGTCTCGCGTGTAGAACAGCACGGCCCGGCCGTGCCCGACCGGCGCACGGTCGCCGTCGTGCTCAGCGGCGGGGAGACGATCCTGGCCCGCGCCGTCGTCGGCGCGGACGGCAGCGCCAGCCGGATAGGGGCGCACGTCGGCGTCCGTCTGGACCGGGTCGATCTCGGCCTGGAGGCCGAGATCCCGGTTCCGCCCGAGGTCGCTGCCGACTGGGCCGGCCGTGCCCTGATCGACTGGGGCCCGCTGCCCGGCTCCTACGGCTGGGTCTTCCCGAAGGGCGACACCCTCACCGTGGGCGTCATCTCCACCCGTGGCGACGGCGCGGCCACCCGTCGCTATCTGGAGGACTTCACGACCCGGCTCGGCCTGTCCGGCTTCGAGCCGGCCATCTCCTCGGGCCACCTGACCCGTTGCCGGGGCGAGGACTCACCGCTCTCCCGGGGGCGCGTGCTGGTGTGCGGAGACGCGGCGGGGCTGCTGGAGCCATGGACCCGGGAGGGCATCTCCTTCGCGCTGCGCTCCGGCCGGCTGGCCGGCCAGTGGGCGGTGCGGATCGCCGACGCGGGGGACGCCGTCGACGCGCGCCGCCAGGCGCTCAACTACACGTTCGCCATCAAGTCGGGTCTGGGTGCCGAAATGGGCGTGGGCCGCCGCATGATCGGCATATTCGGCCCGCGTCACCGGCTGCTGCACACCGCGCTCATCGGCTTCCGTCCCGCCTGGAACGCCTTCGCCCAGATCACCCGCGGCTCCACCACCCTGGCCGGGATCGTGCGCAATCACCCGGCCGCCCGCCGCGCCCTGGCCGCGCTGGACCGCACCGACCCCGCCGCGACCCCCGCCGACGAGGGAGCCGCGCCCGCCGACGAGAAGTCGCGCAAGGAGTAACGGCGCCCACACCGTACGGGGTTCACGGCGAGCCGGTGGCACCCCGTACGGCGTGGACACGGCGACTCAAGCGCCCCTGCCGGGGGCGGGGTTCGCCCCAACCTCCCCCAGCCTCGGCCCGGGACCGGCAGGTCCGGGGCCGGACCGTCCCGCGTGCGGGGGAGGGACACCGCCGGGCCTTACGCTTCGGTCCGCCGGGGACCGTGCGACCCTGTCCCGGGCGCGCGGAACCCTCGCCACCGGACTCAACGCGTGGTCATCGCCGAGGAGTCCGTTCCGGTGGGCCGGCCGGTGGCTCCCACCGCCACAGAACGCGCACCACGCGTACGGTGAACGCCACGCCCGCCGCCGCGCAGGCCGCCATCAGCCAGGCGTCGCGACCCGGCGCCTCCAGCACTTCCACCGGCACCCACACCACGGCGAACACCGCCGCCGCCCGCAACGCACCGGTGAGCAGCGCGAACACCAACTCCACCGTCAGCGCGTCCCGCTCGGCCTCACTCCGCGCCGCCATCGCGCCCCCCTTCCGTTTCCGGCGAGTCTCTCAGGAGACGGCCTGGGCCGACCCGCGCATTGCGTACGCGATGGCGGCGGCGGCCGCCGACAGCAGCGCCACCGAGGTCAGGGCCGTCGCCAGGGAGAACCAGTCGGCCAGGAAACCGATCGCCACCGGCCCCAGCAGCATTCCGCCGTACCCGACCGTCGAGGCCGCCGCCACGCCGCGCGGCCCGGCCAGCGACCCGGCCTGACCGATCGCCACCGGGAAGATGTTCGCCAGACCCAGACCCGTCACCACGAAACCCAGCAGCGCCGGCCACACCGAGGGCGCGAGCGAGGCCAGCAGCATCCCCGCCGCGGCCAGCGAACCGCCGGCCACCATCGCCCGGGTCTGCCCCAGTCGCAGCAGCAGCCAGGTGCCCGACAGCCGCCCCACCGTCATCGCCAGCGCGAACACGGTGTACCCGGCCGCCGCCAGGCCCTCGCTCGCCAGCAGCGTCTCGCGCAGGTGCAGCGCGCTCCAGTCCGCCAGCGCGCCCTCCCCGTACGCCGTGCACGCCGCCACCACCCCGAGCACCACGACCAGCCACCCCACCGGGCCCGCGGCGCCGGCCCGCGGCGCGCTCCCGGCCGCCGGTTCCGGCCCCGGCCCGGGCGCGCGCGGCGCCGGATGGGCCAGCAGCGCGCGTCCGGCCACCACCGCCACCAGTACGCCGATCAGCGCCAGCGCCGACAGATGCCAGGCCGCCGACAGTGACCCGGCCACCAGCCCGCCGGCCCCCGCGCCCACCATCCCGCCCAGTGAGAACGCCGCGTGGAAGGAGGGCATCACGGGCCGCCCCAGTGCCGCGACCAGATCGACGGCCGCGCTGTTGGCCGCCACGTTCATGCCGCCGAACCCGGCCCCGAACAGCAGCAGCATCGCCCCCAGCACCACGGCCGAATGCGCGTGTGCCGGCAGCGCCACACTGGCCGACAGCAGCAGCGCCGCACCCACCGTCACCGGGTGGTTGCCCAGCCGCTGACACAACCGCCCCGTCAGCGTCATCGTCACGACCGCGCCCACCGAGACGCCCAGCAGCGCCAGCCCCAGCGCGCTGGCCGACGCCCCCGTCTGCTCCTTCACCGCCGGGATGCGCACCACCCAGCCGGCGAACACGAAACCGTCCACGGCGAAGAACGCCGTCAGCGCGTACCGCAGTTGACGCAGCGCCGGATCGACCGTCCTCCGACCGTCGCCGGCCCGGCGGTTTCCCCGTTCCGACCCGGCCCTGAATTTGTTCATCGAAGGCACAAAGTCAGAATAGGGACGTGACCCGCTCTCGTACAAGGCTGGAACGCGGCCGCAACGCGCTCGGCCCCGCCCTTCAGCTCGTCCATACCGGACGGGCCCCCACTCGCGCCGTCCTCACCACCGAACTCGGCGTCACCCGTGCCACGGCGGGCGCCGTCGCGGCCGAGCTCCAGACTCTCGGGCTGATCACCGTGGACGCCCGCCCCGGCGCCCCGGCCGGTGCCCAGGGCCGCCCTTCCCACCGGCTGTCCATCGCCGACGACGGCCCCGTCGTCCTCGCCGCCCAGGTGCACGCCGACGGCTACCGCGCCGCTCTCGTCGCGCTGGGCGGCGGCATCGTCGCCACCACTCCCGCCTGCCAGACCGTGGACGCCGACCCCGCCCAGGTCATCGGAGAACTCGTCGCCGCCGGTGCCGAACTCCTGGCCGCCAGTGGGCGCCGCTGCGTCGGGGCCGGACTCGCCGTCCCCTCCGCCGTCGCCGAGCCCGAGGGCACCGCTCGCGGGCCGCTGCATCTCGCCTGGCCCGCCGGGGCCCCCGTCCGCGACATCTTCAACCGCTGCCTGGCGGACGCCGGATTCACCACCCGGGGCCACTGCGGCAACGACGTCAACCTCGGAGCCCTCGCCGAGCACCGCCACGGCGCCGGGCACGGCGCCCGCCATCTGCTGTGCGTCGCCACGGGGCACCGCGGCGTGGGCGGGGCCCTCGTCCTGGACGGGCGGCTGCACACCGGCAGCGCCGGGCTGGCCCTGGAGGTCGGGCACCTCACCGTCGATCCCGCCGGGCGGCCCTGCCAGTGCGGCAGCCGGGGCTGCCTCGACGTGGAGACCGACCCCCTCGCCCTCCTGGACGCCGCCGGGCGGCCCCCAGGGCCCGAGGGCTCCCTGCTCGACCAGGCCCGCGACCTGATCCGCACCGAGTACGCCACCGACCCGGCCGTACGCGCCGCCACCCACGCCGTCGCCGACCGCCTCGGCCAGGGGCTGGCCGGCCTCGTCAACATCCTCAACCCCGACCGCATCATCCTGGGCGGGCTGCACCGCTGGCTGCTGGAGGCCGATCCCGCCCGGCTGCGCGCCGCCGTCCGCGACCACAGTCTGTGGGGCAAGGACAGCAACGCCGCCATCCTGCCCTGCACCCTGGACCACAACAGTCTCGTCGGCGCCGCCGAGCTCGCCTGGCAGCCCATCCTCGACGATCCGCACGCCGCCCTTCCGGGCTGACCGCCGCCCCGCACCCCCACCCCCACCCCTCTACAGGCCGAAGCCGCCCAGCAGCGAGGCCAGCGACTCACCGCCGGCCGTGATGCCCGGCGCGAGGGCCGTCCCCGACAGATAGAAGCCGAACAGCGCGCACACCACCGCGTGCACCGGCTTCAGTCCGTCCTTGCGGAAGAACACCAGCATCAGCACCGCGAGCAGAACCACCCAGGAAACCGACAGGATCACGACCACTCCCTTCACCGTAAGCACCCTAAAGCCCACAAAGAGTAATGATCACTCGATACGGGCAAATGGGTGAAAGCCGCCCAGGGTGCGGGGAACGCCCCCGCCACGCCGCACACTTGACCGGATGCGGTGCGAGTACCGCCGCAGACCTCGATAGGCTGGTCATCGGTCTAGGGCAAGGAGGAGCCAGGACGATGTCAGAGAGCACGCCGCTGTCACCACGGGCCAGGCTGGCCGTGACGGCGGGCAAGGCAGCAGCCGCCGTATCGCGCGCCGCCGGCCGCGGAAGCGGATCGGTGATCGGCGGGCGCGTAGCCCTGAAATTCGACCCCGAACTGCTGTCCCGGCTCGCCGGACATCTGGACGTGGTCCTGATCTCCGCGACCAACGGCAAAACCACCACCACCCGCCTGGTCGCCGAGGCCCTGCGCGCCGGTGGCGAGGTCGTCTCCAACGCCCTGGGCGCCAACATGCCCGCCGGCATCACCTCCGCGCTGTCGGCCGGCGCCGAAGCCCGCTTCGGTGCCCTGGAGGTCGACGAGAAGTACCTCATCGCCGTCGCCCAGGACGTCAACCCCAAGGCGATCGCCCTGCTCAACCTCTCCCGCGACCAGCTCGACCGCGCGGCCGAGACCCGCATGATGGCCGAGCACTGGCGCGAAGGGCTCCAGGGCACCAAGGCCATCGTGATCGCCAACGCCGACGACCCCCTCATCGTGTGGGCCGCGTCCTCGTGCCCCAACGTGGTGTGGGTCGCCGCCGGCCAGGCGTGGAAGGACGACGCCTGGTCCTGCCCCTCGTGCGGCGGAGTGCTCCAGCGCCCCGACGACACCAACTGGAAGTGCGCCCAGTGCGGCTTCGGCCGCCCCACACCCACCTGGGTGCTCTCCGGCGACAATGTGCTCGACCCGCACGGCGCCTCCTGGCCCATCCACCTCCAGCTCCCCGGCCGCGCCAACAAGGCCAACGCCACCTCGGCCGCCGCCGTCGCCGCCACCTTCGGGATCTCCCCCCAGGTCGCCCTCCAGCGCATGCAGTCGGTGGCCGCCGTCGCGGGCCGCTACGACGTGGTCCAGTACGAGGGCCGTGACATCCGGCTCCTGCTCGCCAAGAACCCGGCCGGCTGGCTGGAGACCTTCTCCCTGATCGACCCGGCCCCGGCCCCGGTCATCCTCGGCGTCAACGCCCGAGGCGCGGACGGCACCGACACCTCCTGGCTGTGGGACGTCGACTACACCCGGCTCACCGGCCACCCCATCGCCGTCATCGGCGACCGCCGCCTGGACCTGGCCGTCCGCCTGGAGGTGGCCGGCCAGAACTTCCAGGTCTACGAGACGGCGGCCGAGGCCATCCGCAACCTGCCTCCCGGCCGCATCGAGGCGATCGCCAACTACACGGCGTTCCAGGACCTGCGCCGCGTCGTCGGCAACTGACACCAAGGAAGGCCAGCACACCATGACCGCCTCCAGCCTGCGCCTGGTCTGGGTCTACCCCGACCTGCTCAGCACCTACGGCGACCAGGGGAACGTCCTGGTCGTCGAGCGCCGGGCCCGTCAGCGCGGACTCGCCGTCGAGCGCGTCGACGTCCGCTCCGACCAGCCCGTCCCCACCACCGGTGACATCTACCTCATCGGCGGCGGCGAGGACCGCCCCCAGCGCCTGGCGGCGGAGCGTCTGCGCCGCGACGGCGGCCTCACCAAGGCCGCCGAGTCCGGCGCGATCATCTTCTCCGTCTGCGCCGGTTACCAGATCCTGGGCCGCGAGTTCGTCAACGACCTCGGCGAGCGCGAGGCGGGCCTCGGCCTGCTGGACGTCATCAGCGTCCGCGGCACCGGAGCCCGTTGCGTCGGCGATGTCCTCGGCGACGTCGACGAGCGTCTCGGCCTGCCCCAGCTGACCGGCTTCGAGAACCACCAGGGCGTCACCCAGCTCGGCCCCGGCGTGCGTCCCTTCGCGAAGGTTCACTTCGGCAACGGGAACGGCACCGGGGACGGCACGGAGGGCGCCTGGCGCGACACCATCTTCGGCACCTACATGCACGGTCCCGTGATGGCCCGCAACCCGCAGATCGCCGATCTGCTGCTCCGCCTCCACCTGGATGTTCCCGCGCTCCCCCCGGTGGACGACCGCTGGTACGACGCCCTGCGCACCGAACGCGTCGCGGCGGCCACCCAGACCGTCTGACCGAAAACGCCGGGTCATATCCTGTTGCCCATGGACCACGGTGACCACGGCACGATGGCGGATCTGCCGCCGTTTTCCTTCGCACGCGGAATGGAATTCGGCGGCGATCCCGTCTTTCTCGCGGGCAGCCTGATCGTGCTCGCGCTCTATCTGTGGGGCGCCTTCCGCCTCCACCGCCGGGGTGACCGCTGGCCCGTCGGCCGCACGGTCTCCTTCGTCCTGGGCATCGTCTCGATCCTCGCCGTGACGGCCACCGCGCTGAACGACTACGGCATGGTGCTGTTCAGCGTGCACATGGTGCAGCACATGGTGCTCAGCATGGTCACCCCCATCCTGCTGCTGCTCGGGGCCCCGGTCACCCTCGCGATGCGGGCCCTGCCCCCCTCGGCGCCCCGCCGGCTCCTGATCGCCTTCCTGCACACCCGCTACGTACGGGTGCTGACCAGCCCGGTCTTCACGATCCCGCTGTTCATCGCGAGCCTGTACGGCCTGTACTTCACCCCGATCTTCGACTTCCTGATGGGCTCCAGGACCGGCCACATCGCGATGATGGTCCACTTCCTGGCCGTGGGTCTCGTCTTCTTCTGGCCGATCATGGGCGTGGACCCCGGCCCGCACCGCTCCGGCTACGTGATCCGCCTGCTGGAGCTGTTCGCGACGATGCCCTTCCACGCCTTCTTCGGCATCGCCCTGATGATGGGCAGCGAGCCCATGATCGCCACCTTCGCCGATCCGGCCGCTTCCCTGGCCACGGACGCCCTGGCCGATCAGTCCGCGGCGGGCGGCATCGCCTGGGCCTTCAGCGAGATCCCCACGGTCCTGGTGCTGATCGCGCTCGTCTTCCAGTGGTGGGCCTCGGAGGAGCGCACGGCGCGCAGGGAGGACCGCCAGGCCGACCGTACGAACGACCAGGCCCTGGCCGACTACAACGCCTATCTCGCCTCCCTCGCCAAGTAATCTCCGTCGGCCCCCTCCGCCGCGCCCCTGGGTCAGCGCGGGACCACGGTGGGTGCGCCGGCGCACCGGTCATCCGCTCACCACGTGTAGGTCCGCCGCCGCTCCGGGTGACGTCGAGGGGGGTGCGCTGTGAGGCGGGGCACGAGACGGCGGTCACATCCGATGCGGGGTAGGAGGCGCCCAGCCCCCAGCAAAGCGGACAAAGTGCCCATATGGCGGCTCGCTACGAGGCGTGGTCGCAGAGATGCTCTTTGCTCCGGGGGTGGGGGCACGGGCAGGGTGGCGTTGTCGCACTTCGCGGCATATCCCCGTCTCGTGAGGATCGAGGTGTTTTGTATGACCGCCACCCACGGCGTTTCCCGCATCCGGACCCGCACGGCTGCTGTGGCCGGCATTGTGACCGCCGGGGCCGCGGCTCTGTCCCTCGTCCACGCCCCGGGTGCCGCTGCCGACGCGCACACCACCGCCGTCGCCCCCACCACCATGAGCACCAGCGCTCCGGCCTTCACCCCGCCCACCGGCCAGGGCACCACCGACCAGGCCCCCAAGGCCGGCGACAGCGCCGCCGCGGGCAGTGCTGACACAGGCAGCGCCGCCGCTGCCACCGACACGGCCGAGGCCCCCGCGGCCAAGCCCGCCGCCGCTGCCGCCGACACCGCGGCGCAGGCCCAGCAGAAGGAGTCCGCTCCGGCGGACAAGGGCCGCGGCGCCCAGTACAACGCCGACGGAACCCTGGTCACCATCGACCGCAAGGAGCAGCCCAAGCCGCAGCCCGCCTCGGCCGAGCAGATCGACCAGTGGATCAACCAGGCCCTGGACGTCATGAAGGCGAACGGCATCCCCGGCAGCTACGACGGCATCAAGAGCAACCTGATGCGCGAGTCCAGCGGTGACCCCCACACCATCAACATGTGGGACAGCAACGCGCACAAGAACATCCCGTCCAAGGGCCTGCTGCAGGTCATCGACCCGACCTTCGACCAGTACCACGTGGACGGTACGAGCAAGGACGTCTACGACCCGGTGGCCAACATCGCCGCGGCCTGCAACTACGCGGCCGACCGCTACGGCTCCATGGACAACGTGAACAGCTCCTACTGACGGTCCGACGGTCGCCTGATCCGACCCGGACCGAGCTGGGCCCACGCCCGGAGCTCCCCGTGCCCCTGCGGCACGGGGAGCTCCGGGCGTTCGCGGTCGGTGGACCGGGAGGCCCGTGCCGGACATCGAGACCTCCCCGGTCACGGTGGCCGAACCGGGCACGGTGGGCGGCGGGACGAGGCGCTCCGGCGGGCACCGCGGTGCGGATCAGACGGCGGTGTAGCCGCCGTCCACCAGGTGGTAGCTGCCGTACACGAAGGACGCGCGCGGGGACAGCAGGAACGTCACCAGCTCGGCGACCTCCTCGCTGGTGCCCAGGCGCCCGGCCGGGTGCAGGGCGACCAGGCCCTCGTACTGGGCGCGGTCCATGTCCTGCAGCAGCGGCGTCTCGATGAAGCCGGGGCCCACGGCGTTGATCCGGATGTTCTTCGTGGCGTACTCGGCGGCGGCGGTCTTGGTCAGGCCGATCACGCCGTGCTTGGCGGCGACGTACGCGGAGGAGCCGGGGGAGGCCACGCTTCCCAGGATCGAGGCGACGTTCACGATCGCCCCGCCGGAGCCGGCGGCCTCGATGGCGGGCAGCTCGTGGCGCAGGCAGTGGAAGACGCCGTCGAGGTTGGTGCGCACGACCCGGTTGTAGGCGTCGATGTCGTACTCCCCGGTGGGGGCGACGGGACCGCCGACACCGGCGTTGTTGACGGCCAGGTGCAGACCGCCGAAGGTCTCGACGGCGAAGGCCACACCGGCCTGGACGGAGGCGGGGTCGGTGACGTCCATGGTGACGGCGGCGGCCGACAGGCCCTCGGAGCGCAGGGTGGCGGCGGCTTCCTCCGCACCCTCGGCGCGGTAGTCGGCGACGACGACGTCGGCCCCTCCGGCGCCCAGCCGGCGGGCGGTCGCCAGTCCGATGCCGGAGGCGGCGCCGGTGACCAGGACGGTGCGGCCGGTGAACTCGGTGGCGTAGTCGGGTACGGGGGTGGTGCTCATGGTGCTGTTCACTTTCTTCGTGCGGATAGGGCCTCGCGGTCGGCGGCGGCAGCCGCTTCCTCCGTGAGGGCGTCATAGGAGCGCTCCACCAGCACGGCGAGGTCGGCCACGGCGCGGCTCTGGTCGCCGCTGGGTGCGTGGCGCGCCCACAGCCGCATGGCGGCGGTCAGCACACCGGCCGCGGCGTCGACGACCACAGTGGGACGGGGGTCGTGGGCGGGGTCCACGGCCAGCCGCGCGGCGACGATGCCGACCGATTCCTCCTGGGCGTCGACCCGGATGCGCTGGTAGGCGGAGAAGAGCGAGGGATCGCTGTCGATCCTGGCGAGCAGCGCGCGGATCTCGGGGCGGTGGTGCGAGGCGGGGGTGTCCCGGTCGGTGAGCCAGTGCCCGACCGCGCGCCGGTAGGCGATCAGCGGCGGTTCCGCGGCGGGCCGCTCGCGCAGGAGAGCGTTGATGCGACGGCCGTCCTCCCGGACGAAGTCCAGGGCCGCCTCCTCCTTGCTCGCGAAGTAGCGGCTGAAGGTACGGCGGGCGACATCGGCGCGGTCGGCGATCGCGGCGACGGTCACCTCGTCGGGGCCGTGCCGCAGCACCAGCTCCAGGGCGGCGGCGGCGAGTGCTTCGCGGGTGCGCCGTGCCTTGCGCTGCCGGCCGTCCTCACGGGGGGCGGGGATCGGCAGGGGAGACCTGTTCACCGTCATGGCACCGACGTTACACCCACTCATGTCCCATGGGGACAAGAGTCCCGGTGGGACAGAAACGGTTGCCTCGCGCTGTGCCGGCTGAGTCCCGGCGCGACTCCTCGGACGCCGTTCCCGCGTGACCGGACACGCGGCGTCACCATCGGGGCCGCACCGTGACCGTCCCGGTTTCCGGGTCGCTTCCCGGGCCGGGCCGGCCGCCCACCGGCCGGCGGACCCCTGGGACGGCGGGAATGCGTCGCGCTGCCCCAGGTGCGCGTCAACACCCAAGCGCTGTCAGCGCGTTCGGGTGAACTGTGGGCGGGGCCGGCGGGTCCGTGGCCGTCGCGGGACAGAGTTACTTCGCCGAGCCGACGGCATACGGCCGCGGCCCGACGGAAGGCGGGGCATGATGCGAGCGGAAGCACTCAGCCGGGCGAAAGTGGTCTTCACCCTCTTCGACGCCGATGGCAATGGATACCTGGAGTTTGAGGACTTCGATCTCATGGCGGGGCGGGTCGTCCAGGCGGCCCCCGACGCGGGCGAGGCGGAGAAGGACGCGCTGCGCGACGCCTTCCGCCAGTGGTGGGAGTTCCTGCTCGGCGAGCTGGACGCCAACCGGGACGGCCGCATCAGCCTGGAGGAGTTCACTGCCGGCGTGCTGACACCGGAACGATTCCGGGACGCGCTGGGCGCGTTCGCGGGGACGCTGGCCGCGCTCGGGGACCCGGACGGCGACGGACTCGTCGAACGGCCCCTCTTCGAGGCGCTGATGACGGCCATTGGTTTCCAACACGCCAACATCCACGCGCTCTTCGACGCCTTCGGCCCCACGGACGAGGACCGGATCACGACCGGGACCTGGATCAACGGCATCAAGGAGTTCTACAGCCCGGACCACGCCGACATCCCGGGCGACCATCTGGTCGGCGACCGGGTCTCCTGAGCCGGGGCGGCGCGTCCCCTGCCGGTGGCCCGGATCTTTGGCAGGGGCCGTGTCCCCCGACCCGGCCCACCCTTCGCCCCGGGGCATGGTCACGCCCACATCCCCCGGAGCCTGGGGCCCGGCTCAGCCGGCCGCCCGGCCCCAGGCGGTGAGCACCGCCAGCGACAGATCGTGGAAATCGGGCTGGGCCATCTCCTGGTACGCGGCCTCGAAGTCGGCCTCCCCGACCAGCCCGGCGGCGACCATGCCCACCCGGGACTGCTCCAGGCTCAGCCGCCACCATCGCGACTCGGCGTCGTCCCCGTGGATCTGCTGGAAGCGCGCGTCCAGCCCCACCGCGGTCAGCCCGGCCCGCCGCAGCGGCACGGGCAGCGAGCGGGCCCACGCCGTGTCGCTGCCCACCGACTGCTCCAGATGGGTCCGGAAGGCCCGCATCACGGTGCGGTACGCCGGATGCGGGGAGTCCAGCACCGGGAAGGAGGACGGTTCCTCCAGCAGCAGCGTGCCGCCCGGGGCGAGCCAGCCGGCCAGCCGGGCGACCGCCCGGTCGGGACCCGGCAGGTGGACCAGCACATAACGGGTGTGGATGAAGTCGAAGGATCCCGGAGGGAAGTCCTCGGTCAGCATGTCGTGCCGCAGCACCTCGACGCCGGCGTCGGCCAGGTCGTCCAGAAAGGTGGTGTCCAGATCGGTCACCGTCACCCGTGCCCCCCGGCCGGCCAGCCAGCGGGCCACCGACCCGCCACCGCCGCCCACTTCGAGGACGCGGTCCCCGGGCTTCAGCCCCAGGGACAGGAAACGGTTCCGGGTGTGCTCGTCCAGAACGGACTCCAGCAAATCCAGCCGGCGCCGTTCGGTGGCGAGCGCGTGGCTGAACATGCCCTCGCTGTAACGGTCCGGATTCCAGGCCCACCGCGCACCGGGCGGCTGCTCCGCACGGGGCGGAGTGAGCGCGGGGGTCAGGGGTTCGCTCACCGCTGAGATCTCCCTCGGTGTCCGGTCGATGCTGGAAGGGGCGCACGCCGGCGCCCGGGCAGCATTACGGTGGCATCCGGCCGCCTTGCACGCCGGGGCGTTGCCGTCGAATGGCCAAAAAGAGCCCTTGATCGACGAGAAGCCCGGCCGGCGGCCGACCGCCCCGCGGTCGCACACGGACCCCCGCCCCTAACCCGGATCCTGCCAGTCGGAGGGATCCACCGCTATCTCGTCGAACACCTCACCGTCCGCGTCGTGGGCGACCACCCGGAAGCCCTGCGACAGCCCGGGCACGTCCGCGACATCCAGGTAGTAGACCCCCCACCCCGGTGACCCCTTCAGCGTGACCAGCGTGGTCGGGTGGGTGCCCGTCCCTTCCTCGGGCACGATCACGATTCGCGACGGCGTCGCCGCCAGCCGCCAGGCGCCCTGGACCAGCGTGACCTCGCCGGCTTCGGCGCTGTAGCCGGCACTGATGCTGCCCGGCCCGATGTTGTCGCCGATGGGGCCCCTGGCGGTCTCCAGACTTTTCGCGAACTGCCCGGGGGAGGCGACGACGTAGTTCTGCCGGCCCTCGGGCAGCAGCCCCAGCACATACTCGTCGTTGATCACGACGGGCTCATACGGCTCCACCTCCAGCGGCTCGCCACCGCCCGCCTCCCCGGGGAACGGGCCCCGGCCCGTGGCCGCAGGCGGCGCACCGGTGCCGGGCCCGTCGCCGGGGGAGGGGCCCTCGCCGGCCGGCCACCCCACCGGACCGGTGGCCAGCACCACCACGAGCACTCCCGCAGCCCCCGCGCCGGCCAGCATCGTGGCTCGCCGCCGGGCCCGCAGCACCCGGCCCCGGCGGATCACCTCCTCCACCGGCGCCGGTCCGGCCTCCACCCATCGCGCCGCCCGGCGCAGTACCTCAACGAACTCCGGTTCACCCCGCCGCTCCGGCACGCCGGCTCACCTCCTGTCGCTTTCCCCGGGCCCGCAGATCGCGCACGGCCGGGTCGGCACGCAGCTTCTCCAGGCCGCGCGCCGCCCGGCTGCGCACGGTGCCGATCCGGGCCCCGAGCAGCGTCGCCACCTCGGTCTCGGTGCGGTCCTCTATATAGCGCAGCACGACGGCCGCGCGCTGCCGCGGCGGAAGCCGTTGCAGCGCGCTCGTCAGCACATCCCTGGCGAGGACCTGTTCGGCCTGGTCCCGGACGCTCTGCTCCGGGAACCGGGTCGTCAGCCACTCGAACACCCGAAGCCCACGGATCCGGTCGCGATGGGCATTGATCATGATCCGCCACACATAGGCGTCCGGGTCGGCGCTCTGCGTCACGCGGTGCCACCGCGCGTACGCCTTGGCCAGCGCCACTTGGACGAGATCCTCCGCATCGTGGTGGTGGCCGGTCAGCAACTGCGCCGTCCGCAGCAGCCGCGGCCAGCGGCTGACGGCGAAGGTCCTGAAGTCGGCGTCGTGGGCTTCGGGTGCACGCGTCATGGGGTCGGTTGATGGCGGGTCAGAAGCCCAGCGAGACCTCGATCTCGTCGAACACCTCGCCGTCGGGGCCGGACGCGGTGATGGTGTAGGTGTCGACGCCGTCGACCGCCCACCGGGCCGGGTCGAAGTAGTAGGTCCCCCAGCCGTCCGCCTCCTCCAGCACCACGGGCTGGGCCCCGTAGCCCCAGTCCTGGCCCTCGGGGGTGACCGCGATGAACGGCACCCCCTCGTCCAGCCGCCAGGCACCCTCCAGCAGGATGATCTCGCCGTCCACGCCGTACACACCGGCGCTGATGCTGTTGGGGTTGATGCTGGTGCCCGGGTACCCCCTGGCGGCTTCGACGTCCTCGTCGAAGGAGTCGGGGGAGGAGACCACGTAGTTCTGCTCGCCCTCGGGCAGCAGCCCCATCACGAACTGGTCGTTGATCACCACCCGCTCGTAGGGCAGCACCTCGACGGGGTCCATCCCGCCGGCCTGGGCGGCCTGGGGGAAGAGAACCACCAGGGCCGCGGTGGTGGCCGCGCCGGTGAGCAGGGCGCGCCTGAGTGTGGTCGTGCCGGTCATGAACCCTCCATGGGCCTCGCTGTTTCTGTCATGACTCAGACGTTGTCCGCCCTCCGGATCTATCCGCCTGTCCCGTCACCACAGAAAATCCCGCGCCCCCCGGCTCCTGCACCCTCCCCCGTCCCGACCGTGCGCCGGGCACCCCCGTACCCCTGCCGTACCTCCCTCGTGCGGCCGACGCCCGATCGGCGGGCCGGGCCCCGGTGTCGACACGGAAACCGGGCTCCGCCGGCTTGTCGGCGTCAGAGCATCAGCAGCAGCCGCGTGTTCGGGAGGAGCTTCCGGTTCACGCTCGTGCTCTGCACGAAGATCGTGAAATCGTCGTTGTGATGGGGCTTCACGCGCACTTCCACGTCCGGGAGGCCGAGCAGGGCCCGCGCCTCGGGCCCCGTGTACACCCGGTTCGTCTTCTTCTCCAGCACCGCTATCCGCTTGCGCGCCTGAATCTTCTCCGACTTGCACAGCTGGTAGAAAGCGCCACCGGTGCGGTAGGTGTGCCCACTTTCCACCACCCACTCGCGTATCCCCGCGTCCCGCGTGACGGAAATCAGCTGATACTGCGACGGATTCACCGGGGTGAGGCCGGCCGCCTTGATGGTGTCCTTGTTGACCGTCTCCGCCCCCGTGGAGAAAACCGCCCGCGATCCCCGGATGCCCTTGGTGCGGCCCACCATGAATTTCTCGGTGGCCTCCTGGATGACCTGCCCGGCCTCTTCGAGGCCCTGTGTGCTCGTGGCGTCCCAGATCGCGATGTTGTCCTTCGGGAAACCGCACCGCATGGCCTCACGCTTGCCCATCTGGTCCGGCACCAGCACGGCAAGCGTCCAGTTGTCCGCCTGCGTCTCGATCATCCGGGCCACCGACTCGACCAGCACCCTGGGATCCTTGGAAGGGGCGTCCTGGCAGCGATGACTCGCGTTCTCCTGCCCGTCGGTGAGGACGAACGTCAAGAAGCTGTGGTCGCCGTACAGCTGGGCCGTCTGCGCCAGTTCGTGCTGCGACTTCAGCGCGGCGGCGAGCAGGGCGGTCATGCCGCCGACCCGGTACAACTGCTTGAGCGAGGGCATGCGCAGTACGTCCTTGTCATAAATGACGCACTCCACCGTGTTCGAGAACACGTACACCGTGACGCGGGTTTCCTGGTCCAATTCCTCGGACCGGCGGGCGAGATAGGAAATCTGCTGATCGGCGACCTCGACGACCTTACCGCTCAGGTGTGACATGGACGAACTCGCATCCAGTACCAGGGCGACGTGGTTGATGTAGTTCTGCTTTCCGGACATGAAAGCTCCCCCTCTTCCGATTGGATGTTCCCACCTTCTCACCCACCACTGACAATCGATCCCGGCGAAGGAACAGACGCGGCGTCACATCCGGCCGGAGGACGCCCACGAGGCGGGCGGATGGACCGTCAGCTGACGAGGAGGAGTTCAGGACAACGGGCGTTCGCGCCCAGGGGAGGCGGAGTGGACGCGGACAGGTGGCCGGGGCGGCGGCCGGTGCGGACCGCCGCCCCGGTGTTCCCGAACCGTCACGGGCTCTCAATGGTGATGTAGGGGTCCCACTGGAAGTAGCCCTTCAGCTGCCGGTGCCGGTCCAGGATCTGGAAGAAGAAGCGGTACACGACCTGACCGGGCTTCCTGACGGTCGTGCGCCAGTAGTGGTCCTGGTAGTTCTGCGTCACGAAGCCCGGGGTCCCCTCGGTGCCCTCCTGCGGCATCGGGAAGATGCCGTCGATGACCTCGATCTCCGGCGTCCTGATGAGCTGGTGTCCGCTGTCGCTGCTCACGTACCGGTACAGCAGCGCCTTGTAGTCGCTGCTCAGTGACAGTGTGGTCTCCCGCCACCTGATGCTGTCCCCGGTCTCGGCCCGCAGATTCAGCTCGGCCCCGGACGTCCCGATGATGTGGTCGTGGCGCGTCGTCATGTAGATGAGGCTGTGGTCGACCTGCGTCGGCGCGTCGGGGTTCCTCGACGCGTCGGGGTACCGCTCGACGATGGTGGCCGCGTCGAACGCGATCAGTACGTTGAGATCCGTCATTTCCTGTTCCCCTCGGTGCGGGACTGTGGCGGGGCATCGTGCGGTCGCGCCGTTCCGTCTGTGGCCGGTGTGGCCGGTGTGGCCGGTGTGGCCGGTGCGGCCGTCCGGTCATCGGTGGTGAGTGCTTGCGTCCCCCGGTGCGCCGTGGGCACGGGGCACGGTGGACAGCCGGGGCCGCGCGCTCAGCCCCGGGTGGCGCCGAGGCGGCCGGTGCCGGTCAGGGTGTGGAGACGGCCGGGCGTGAGGTCCTTGTAGTCCGGTGCCACGAGCAGGAGTTCACGTGCGAGCCGCGGACACGTCGGCCGGCGCGCACGGGACGCGGAATGGTCCCGTGGAGCGTCGGTCATGACTCACGATCCTAGATTTGGCGGAACGGCGGCGGTGCAATTCGGGGGACAACGACCGGAAAACATCGAATGCGGTGCTTGGCCGAATGATCGGCTTGCTTCGTCATTCTTTGCGAAAACCGGAGTTCTGGCAGAGGCGGAAGGGGAATGGCAGGGAAAGCGAGGTGTCCGCTCCGTCATCGGCCCGGAGGTTTCAGGACCGGGAACGTCCCGGGAGTCCGCGTACGCCGGGTGGGCCGGTGACCGCCCCGGAGCCCCGGCCCGGTGGTACCTGGCCTTTTTCGACCGTGGCGCGGGCAGGTGCTGACGCGTTCGGGCGGGGGCGCGGGGGAGGACGCCTGGTGTGCCGGTCACGTGCGCGCGATCGCGTCGCGGGCCGCCGGCCGGCGTCGCCGGCTACCGTGAGTCACTGTCAGAGGCGCGGTGCAGGATGAGGCCATGGAACCTTCGAGGACCGTGCGGTTGTTGTGGGACCGCATGCAGGACCGTGACTGGAGCGGCGTCGGAGCACTGCTGGCACCCGACGCGATCGTGGAGTGGCCGGCCAGCGGTGAACGCATCGTGGGCCGCGAGAACTATGTGCGGGTCAACGCGGAGTACCCGGAGGGCTGGTCGATCCACGTCCTGCGCGTCGTGGCCTCCGGGAACGAGGTCGTCTCCGAGGTCGAGGTGCCGCACGGGGCGATGGGCGTCCACCGGGCGGTGTCCTTCTGGACCGTGGAGAACGGTGTGATCACCGGGGGCCGCGAGTACTGGACGGAGCTCGGTGCCGACCGGGCCCCCGCCTGGCGGGCTCCCTATACCGAGCGCATCTGAGGCCCACCGTGTGCGCCCCGGCGATCTCCCCCTCCGGGGCACCGTCCCCGGGCGCCGTGTGGAAGAACGACCGCTGAGCGAGCGCGCCGCGGGAGCACCCGCGGCGCCGCGCCCGCACAGCGCCGGGGCCGGCCCGCACGGGCCGGCCCCGCGGCGTTCGCCTTCCCCGCGTCGGTGGTCAGGCGGCGCCTCGATCCGGTCGCGGAAGTCGTTGGAACCGCTGACCCCGACCTCCACCATGTGCGACGGCAGGCGGTGAGGGCCTCGCCGCCGCCGATGGCGTGCCCGTGCCGGTTCTCCCTGCCAGGCCTGGAGGACATCGTTTCAGGGTCTGGCAGGGCGCATCGGCCGGGACGATGGGCGCCTCGTCGTCCTTGGCGAGCCGGGCGATCGGCGTGGTGTCCTCCAGTGCGACGCGATATCAGAGTGTCCGTCTGGTGGATACAGATAACCGCCAGGTGGTATACAAGCCTTCGGTTCGAACTGAGCGCTGCACAAGGGGGCGGAATGACCACCACAGCGGCCACCGACAGCGACGGGGGCGGCGGAATCCGCGCGGTCAGCCGCGCCTGGCGGGTCCTGCGGGCCTTCACCCCCGACCGGATGTCACTGAGTCTGGCCGACATGGTCCGGGAGACCGGACTACCCCGGACGACCGTGCTGCGTCTGGTGGAAACCCTCGCCGCCGAGGGACTGCTGGAAGCCGGAGCGGACGGCCGGATCCGGGTCGGCACCGCCCTGATCTCGTTCGCCGCCTTCGCCGACGCGGCCTGGACGGTGCCCGCCGCCTCCCTCGCCCGGATGCGGGCGCTGGCGGCGGAAACCGGCGAGACCGTGAGCCTCTACGTCCGCGAGGGGAACCGCCGCGTCGTCGTCGGCCAGGCCCCCAGCCCCAACACCCTGCGGCACGCCGTCCAGCAGGGCGACGAACTGCCCATGAATCTCGGCTCCGCCGCCTACATGCTGCTCAGCCTCGAACCCCCGGCCGAGCGCGAAGCCCTCATCGCCGCCATCGTCACCGAAGCCGGCGGCGACCGGCAGGCCCTGCGCGAGGGCATCGCCCGCGCCGCGGACCAGGGCTGGAGCGTCAGCCACGGCCAGCGCGAGGCGGGCAACAGCGGTCTGGCCGTACCCGTCCCGCACACCGGCAGCCGCCGGCCCGCCCGCACCGTGGTCCTCGCCCTCGGCGGCCCCACCGTCCGCTTCACCGACGACAAGATCCCCGGGTTCGTCCACGCCATCCACCGCTGCGCCGAGGACATCGCGCGCATCGGACTCCCGCCCGCCCTGTACTGAGGGACCACCACCCAAGGAGAACCGTGCACGACTACCCGCCCCCCGGCGCGCTCCCCGTCGCGACCGTCTCCGACGCGATGGAACGTTTCGGCGTCGCCGACGGCATACGCCCCCTGTGGCCGGGCGCCACCTTCTCCGGGCCGGCCTTCACGGTCTGGACCCGGCCCGGCGACAACAAGGGACTGCACGCCGCCTTCGAGACCATCCGGCGCGGTGAGATCCTCGTCGTCAACGGCGGCGGCGACACCACCCGGGCCCTGATCGGCGAACTCGTCGTGCAGAAGGCCAAAGCCCTGGAGATCGGCGGCATCGTCCTGGACGGCGCCGCCCGCGACCTCGCCGAACTGCCGGAGCTGGGCATTCCCGTCTTCGCCCGGGCCATCACCCCCGCTGGCCCCTGGAAGACCGGCCCGTACCGCACCGGCGTCACCGTCGCCGTCGGCGGTGTCCCCGTCAGCCCCGGTGACTGGGTGCTCGGCGACCACGACGGTGTCGCCGTCGTCCCACGGGCCGACATCGGCGAGGTCATCGGCACCGCTCACCGGCTCATCGCGGGCGAGGCCGAACGCCGTGCCGCCAACCAGCGGCTGGTACCCCGTGACTGACGCCCCCATACCCCTGGTATGGATCCCGCGCCCCGTCCACCCCGACGCCGTCGACCGCCTCAGCCGGCATGCCGAGGTCCGCCTGGGCTACGGCGCCGATCCCGTCCCCTTCGACGCCGTCCGCCACCGCGTGGCCGGGATCCTGCTGCGGACCGAACGCGTCGACGGAGCCATGATGCGCCGGGCGCCCCGGCTGCGGATCATCGCCCGGCACGGTGTCGGCCTCGACACGGTCGACCTCGACCAGGCCCGCGCCCAGGGCATCACCGTCACCACCACGCCCACCGCCAACACCCAGTCGGTGGCCGAGCACACCATCGCCCTGCTGCTCGCCGTGCGGCGCGGCATCGGTCTCGCGGTGCGCGGCGAGGGCGACACCCGGACCGCCATCCGTGGACGTGAACTCAACGGCGCCACCCTGGGCCTGGTCGGATTCGGCCGCATCGCCCGCCGGGTGGCGGCCATCGCCGCCCACGGCTTCGGCATGCGCGTCCTGGCCCACGACCCCGTGGTCCCGGATACGGACATCACCGCCGCCGGAGCCGAACCCGCCGAGCTGCCGGCCCTGCTGGCGGCGGCGGACCATCTCAGCCTGCACGTGCCGCTCACCCCCGGCACCCGCGGGCTGATCGGGGCACCCGAACTGGCGGCCCTGCCGGCCGGCGCCGTCGTCGTCAACACCTCGCGCGGCGGCATCCTGGACGAGGAGGCGCTGTTGGCCTCCGTCCGCGCGGGCCACCTGGCGGGTGCCGGCCTGGACGTCACCACTGTCGAGCCGCTGCCGCGGGACCATCCGCTGCGTGCCGAGCCGGCCGTGGTCATCACCCCGCACACCGGGGCTCAGACCGAGGAGGCCCTGTACCGGATGGCGGCCGAGGCGGCCGACCATCTCATCCGGCACCTCGGCTGACCCCCGGCGGCACCCGGCCACCTGGCCCCTGAGCGGCGCACCCGCCCTCGGGGGCGACGGTGTTGGCCGCCCGGCGGGCATCGCGCTGACACCGCCGACAGCCGGGGCCGGCGGTCGTGGGAGCGCCGTGCCCCGCGGGACCACAGGGCATGACACCCTCGGTACGATCTGCGCAGGCTCGGGAGCACAGGGAGGCGGACGTGAAGGTCATCGGCCTGATCGGCGGAATGAGCTGGGAATCCACGGCCGAGTACTACCGGCTGCTCAACACGTTGACGCGTGACCGGCTCGGTGGGCTGCACTCCGCCCGCTGCGTGCTCTACTCGGTGGACTTCGCGGAGATCGAGCGACTCCAGGTCCAGGGACGCTGGGAGGAGGCCGGGGAGATCCTGGCCGACGCGGCCCGCGCCCTGGAGCGGGCCGGCGCCGAGATGGTGCTGATCTGTACCAACACGATGCACAAGGTGGCGGATCAGGTGGCGGCGGCGGTGTCGGTACCGCTGCTGCACCTGGCCGATGCCACCGCGGTCGCCGTGCGGGCCGCGGGGGTGCGCACGGTCGGCCTGCTCGGGACGGCGTTCACGATGGAGCAGGATTTCTACCGCGGGCGTCTGGAAGCGGGCGGGCTGGAGGTGCTCGTGCCGGGCGCCGACGAGCGCGCCGTGGTCCACCGGATCATCTACGAGGAGCTGTGCCTCGGTGTGGTGCGGGACGCGTCGCGCGAGGAGTTCCAGCGGGTGATCGGTCGGCTCGTCGAGCGGGGCGCCGAGGGCGTCATCCTGGGCTGCACCGAGATCGAGTTGCTCATCGGGGAGCGGCACAGCCCCGTCCCGGTCTTTCCCACGACGCGGCTGCACGTGGAGGCGGCCCTCCGGGCGGCCCTGGCCCCCTGACCGCCCCGGCCGGGGGCGACCGCGATCAGCCGGTCGCCCTGCGGTCGATCGCGAAGCCGTCGGTGCCGTCGGTGTGCTCCGGGCAGGTGGCCTGCGGGTGGCGACGGGGCAGCGGCGTCGCCCCGTGATGGGCGGCGCCGCTGCCGTCATCGCCCTTCGCCCCTCACTCCGGGGCCGGGCAGGCTACGTCCCGGGAGCACAGGGATCACAGCAGGAGGGCGCCCGTACGACACAGAGGGTGACGGAGTCCGCGTTGTCGCCGGTGTCGGGATCCGTCTCGTTGCCCAGGACCGTCGCCGTGTTGCGGATCAGGCCGGCCACGGTGGCCTTCGCCCGCAGGACGAGGGCGGCGGTGGCGGCGACGGCCAGGTCGCCCACGGACCACAGGCCGGTGTCCGGGTCGTACTCCCCGGTGCCCTCGGCGGACAGGAAGACGAGACCGTCGGGGAGCCGGTCGGTGACCCGCACGCCGGTGGCGTCGTTCGGGCCGGCGTTGCGCACGGTGATGCGGTAGGTGACCGTCTGGCCGACGGTGACGGTCGTCGCGTCGGCGGCCTTCACCACCGACAGGTCGGCGGCCGGTCTGACCTCGGTGACCGCCTCGTTGGAGCCGGCCGTCAGGGACTCGGGCGTCTCGCCGAGCCGGTTCTCGTAGGAGGCGGTCGCGGTGTTGCTGATCAGCCCTCCCGCCGCGGCCCGTTCGATGCGGACCCGGTACTCGGCCGTCGTCCCGCCCGGCAGGGTCTCGGTGTTGAGCAGCGTGCCCCCGCCGGCGGCGGAGGCCCCGGTCCCCAGATGGAAGACGACCCGGTTCGCCCCGGCGTCGTAGGAGCCCTGGTCATCGCCCGGAGCGTCGCTCTTCTCCCCGGTGTTCGGCCCGTCGACGATCCGCAGGGACCCCGGCACGTACGTCGTTCCCGGTGGGACGACGTCGGTCAGGACGAGGGCCTCCGCCGCGCCGCCACCCTCGTTCCTGGCGGTGACGCGGTACGTGATGATCTCTCCCACCTCCAGCGGTCCGGCCGGAATCGCCTCCTTGTGGAGCGTCACGTGGGGGGCCGTGCCGAAGAAGATGCCGTCCAGGAAGTTGCCGATGCCTCGGTTGCCGCCGGCGGCGGAGAGGGAGCGGAAGGCGAAACGCGTCAGCGTCTGTCCCGCCGGGACGACGTAGGTGCCCCGGTACTGGCCCCAGGCGTCCTTGCCGTCGGAGAAGCGTCCCTGCTCCACCGTTGACCCGGGCGCGCCGATGTCCAGCGCCATGGTGTCCTCGCCCAGCCGGCCACGGTGCTGCAGACGCCAGTAGAGCGTGGTGCCCGGGGTGGTCGGCAGGTCCTGGTAGAGCGTGGACACCTCGTTGGCGTTCAGCTCGGCGAACTGGGCGCCGTCGGCGGACGGCACACCGAGGAAGCCGGTGTGCCACAGCTCCACCATGTGGTCGGAGGCGGTGGTGAGCCAGCCGGGGACCCGCTTGGGAGCCTGGGTCTGTGAGGCGTCGGGCAGGATCTCGTAGTTGGTGACGGTGGGTTCTTCGAAGCTGCCGTTGACGAGGGTGACCCGGAGCGGAGCGGGAGGTGTGGACATGCTGCATCCCCTCGGAGTTGACGCTGCTGGACGGCGCGCCGGCCGGCTCCGCGGAGGGCTGCCGGGGCGTCACCGTGACGCTCAGTAGGGCAGCGCAGGGCGGGGGTTACGTACAGGGGCACGTCCGCGGGTCCGGCCAACCTGGCGCCGCGGGTTTGCGCGCCCGCCGGCCGGGGCGGAGCTCCCGCCGTACGTCACCCTCACGCCGCCGGGGCGTCGCGGTCACCTCAGACGCCCCCCGGTTGTCTTCCGTCACCCCCGGTATGACCGGAAATACCGCACAGTCCGTGAAAAGAGCGCCCCTGAAAGGGTGAATGTTCTGCCCTTGAGTTGACGCGCCGAGTGCGGAGTCGCGGGCCGTCGCGGGCACCCCCGAGGGCCGGAACGGGTGCCCCTGGGGGCAGAGAGGGAAAGGCTTACTGTCACACGATTACCGTGGGGCGCGCGAGGAACTGTTCTGAACACAGGCAACAGCGAACCGTCGCGCCCACGCGCGTCCGTGGCCCGGGGTGGAGGACCGGGCAGTTCCGGGGCAGAGGTGCGCCACCGTACGCGGACCGTACGGGCGTGAGGTGCTGTCCGCCGGAGCACGCGGGGGCCGTTCTTCGGTGCTGTCACGGCTTCCCAGGAACAAAGGAAACGATTGTGGAGAGCTCTCACCAACTCGGGGACGATGTGCCGCTCGACGTCACCCTTCTCGTGGAGTCCGAAGTGCTCCGGCGGGGCGTCGGCTCCCTGCTCGCGCAGATCCCGTGGGTGACGCTCGTCGACCGGCGACCGGACCGGACCGGGTCGCCCGACAGCGGGCCCGGCCGCGCCTCGTTCATCATCGCCACCCTGCCCGAGTGGAGGACGCTGACGGGGGAGGACCTGCTGGGCCCCGGGACCCGGCCCTTCGTCCTGCTCATCGGTGACGACATCCACGCCAGTGACCTCTCGCTCCCCGTGGAGGTGCCGTGCGACGGCGTCATCCCGCTCCGGGAGGCGACGGTGCCGCTCCTGGACACCACCTTGCGCCGCGTCGTCGAGGGCGACATGCCGCTGCCCGCGCCACTGGCACGCGAACTGCTCGCCGGCAGCCGGGGACCGGTGCGGCATCACACCGGCCGGCGCGCGGTCTCCTTCACCGACCGGGAGAGGGAGACGCTCGGCCTGCTGGCCCAGGGATACAGCAACAAGCAGATCGCGAAGGCGCTCGGCATCTCGGCCCACGGGGTGAAACGTCTGGTCGGTGCCATACTGCTGAAACTGGGCGCTCCCAACCGCACCACGGCGGCCGTCATGGCGATGAACGAGAGACTGCTCTAGGGCGTCTCGTCTGGATCTTCGTGGATCAGGTCGCGACGTCAGATGCGGTGCATCGCAAGGCGCCGGAGTGCCCTCAGGGTGGTTTCCTGTGGGCATTTCGGCAACGCGGCGAGGTGCCGTAGCTGGCGTCGCGGCCCCGCGAAGATCCAGACGAGACGCCCTAGCGCACGGATCGGATCTCTCCCCGGGATCGCGGACGTACCGGCGGCCGCCGGTACGGACGTGACCACAGCGGCGCCCCAACCCCGCCAGCGGGCACCGTCGTTGCCGTCGGCGCAGGTGAACGGCCCTGCACCGCCATCCTCTCCCGCGCGCGGCGGCGAATCAGCCCCGACCGGGCGGCCGAAGGACATGGACCGAAGGGCATAGCCGATTGGGTAGATCCCCTCCCGCCTGACCTGCGGCTATGTTGACGGGCCATGGGCGAGGAAACGATCAACCCGCCGTGCGGCGCACCGGTGGCCGGGCGGCACCTGAGGCGGGCAGCGGCCAGCTCGACGTGACGGCCGGCACCGGTCGTACCCGGAGGATCTGAGGGCCCTTCCTCGTTCCCGCAAGACTGCTCGGGCTGGTGACAGCCACTCAGGAGGTCGTGAAAGTGCGTTACTTCCGTCTGCTCGTCCTCAGCAACGGGGTCTCGGCATACGGCAGCTACCTCAACCTGGTGGCGCTGAACGTGTTCGTGTACCAGGTGACCGGCAGCCCCATGGCGGCGGGCATCTTCATGGCGGTGCGGCTGCTGACCAGCGTGGGCAGCGGCTTCGTCAGCGGGCGCCTGGTGTCGCGCTTCGACCGCAAATGGCTGATGGTCGGGTCCGACCTGGTCCGGGCCGTGATGCTGCTGGCGGTGCTGCCGCTGTCGGACGACGGCCGGCTGCCGCTGCTGTTCGTGCTCGCGTTCACGACGGGCGCCTGTACGACGCTGCACCAGGTCGCCCTGCGCACCAGCGTCCCCGAGATCGTCGGGGCCGAGCTGCGGGTCAAGGCCAACGGCCAGCTGGTCACCGGCCGTTCCCTCGCCATGATCGCCGGCTTCGCCTCCTCCGGCCTGGTGATCGCCCAGTTCGGCTACACGACGGCGTTCGCCCTGAACGCGGTGACGTTCCTGGTGTCCGCGCTGATCCTGTCCTCGCTGCCGATCCGGACCCGGGCGGCGGCCACCGAGGGGGACGAGGCGAGCGCGGAGAGCGGGCGGGCGAGCCGGTGGGTGTCCTGGACGCTGCTGCGGGCCGCACCGGTGATGGCGGCCATGCTGGCCATCCGGGGCGCCGACGCGCTGGGCTCCTCCTCCCACAACGTCGCGCTGCCCATCTACTCCAGTGAGCTGGACCCCACCCATCCGGCGACCTTCATCAGCCAGTTCTGGGCCACCTGGGCCATCGGGCACATCATCGCGCTCCAACTGTGCTCGCGCTACGGCAAGACGGGGCGGACCTTCGGGGAGAAGGCCTTCGCGGCCGGCTCCGCCCTGATGTCGGTGGGCTTCGTCCTCGTCTTCGTCGGACTGCCCACCGTCCCCGCCGTCATCGCCGCGCTGATCGCCGGAATGGCGGACGGATTCACCGAGATCGCCTACGTCAGCAAGCTCCAGGAAGCCCCCGACGAGCAGCGCGGCCGGCTGTTCGGTCTCGCGGCCGCCGTCGAGAACGGCGGATTCGGGGTCGGGATGCTCGTCAGCTCCGCCCTGCTGGAGGTCTACGCCCCGATCGTGGTCGTGGGCCTCTTCCACGGGCTCACGTTCCTGCTGTGCCTCGGCTTCCTCGTCGCGCTGGTGAGACGGGGCAGAAGACCCACCGCACCCCCGCCAAAGGAGGGCGACACCGCCGGCACACCGGAGCCGGACGTGAAAACCGCCCACCAGGGCGGCGGTTCGTGACCCGCCCGCCGGACGACACGGCGGTGGCCGTCGTCGGGATGGCCTTCCGTCTCCCGGGAGCGGACACCCCCGAGGCGTTCTGGCGGATCATCCACGCCGGCCAGGACCGCATCACCCGGTTCACCGAAGCGGAACTGCGGGCCGCCGGCGTCCCCGCGTCCCGGTACCGCGCGCCCGATTTCGTCGGCGCGAGCGGACTGCTGGAGGACATCGCCGGATTCGACGCCGAGTTCTTCGGAATGAGCGGCAGGGAAGCCGAGGGCACCGATCCGCAGCAGCGGATGTTCCTCGAATGCGCCCACCACGCGCTGGAGAACTCCGGCTACGGGCGTGAGCGCCCCGGCACCCGGGTGGGAGTGTTCGCCAGCACCGGCAACCATCTGTACTCGCTCCAGAACTATCTGCTCAACAACGTGCTGGCGAACGGCGTCGGCGACGACTGGCTCTCCCGCTTCCAGGCACTCATCGGCAACTACGCCGATTTCACCGCCACCCGCGCCGCCTTCCGGCTCGGCCTGACCGGGCCCGCCGTCGGTGTCCAGACCGCCTGTTCCTCCTCGCTGGTCGCCGTGCAGCTCGCGGCCCAGTCGGTGCTGGTCGGGGACTGCGACATCGCCCTGGCGGGCGCCACCGCCGTCCACGTCCCCCAAGTGCTCGGCTACCGCTATGTGAAGGGATCCATCCTCTCCAAGAGCGGCTATCTGCGAGCCTTCGACGCCGGCGCGGACGGAACGGTCGGTGGTGACGGTGTCGCCGCGATCGTCCTCAAACCCCTGGGGCGGGCGCTCGCCGACGGGGACACCGTCCACGGCGTCATCCGGGGCTGGGGGGTGACCAACGACGGGGCGAGCAAGACGATGTACACCGCCCCGAGCGCGCTCGGACAGCGCCGCGCCATCCGGCTGGCCCTGGAACGTGCGGGGGTCGGCGCGGACTCGATCGGCTATCTGGAGACGCACGGCACCGGCACCTTCAAGGGCGACCCCATCGAGTTCGCGGGCGCGACGGCCGCGTTCCGGCACGACACCGACCGCACCGGGTACTGCGCACTCGGCTCGACGAAGGCCAACATCGGGCATCTCGACGTGTGTTCGGGCCTGGCGGGGCTGCTGAAGACGCTGCTCGTGCTGCGGCACGGCATCATCCCCCCGCTGGCGAACTTCACCCGCCCCAACCCGGCCCTCGACCTGGACCGCAGCCCCTTCTACATCCCGCGCACCGCCCGCGCCTGGCCGGCGGGGGACACCCCGCGCCGGGCCGGGCTCACCTCCCTGGGGGTCGGCGGCACCAATGTCCACCTCGTCCTGGAGGAGCCGCCCCCGGTCGCTGCCCGCGGACCGAGGAGACAACCGCCGGGGGTGCTCGCGCTGTCCGGCCACACCGAGGCCGCCCTGGCCGCGAACGTCCGGGCCTTCCGCGACCATCTGCGCCGTCACCCGGACACCGACCCGGCTGACCTCATCACGTCCACGGCCGGCCGCGTGGTCAGGCGGCACCGCATGGTGGCCCGGGGGGACACGGCCGCCGAACTGGCCGGCTCCCTGGAGCAGTGGCTGACCGGTGGCCGGGACGGCGCTCCGGCCGGGCCGGCCCCGGGCGCACGGCACGGCGACCCGCACACCGGGTTCCTCTTCACCGGCCAGGGCAGCGCGCGCCCCGGCGCGGCCCGGACGCTGTACGAACGCCACGCGACCGTCCGCGAGGTCCTCGACCGGTGCGAGCGCGGCTACCAGGAATTGCACGGCGGTTCGCTGCTGGGCCCGCTCCTCGACGAGCGGCCGGGGCCGCGCCGGGATGCCGCGCCGTGGCCCACCAGCACCGCCCAACCGGCCCTGTACGCGTTGCAGTGCGCGCTCGTCCAGTTGTGGCGGCAGCTGGGCGTCGTACCGGACACCGTCGCCGGGCACAGCGTCGGCGAGTACGCGGCGCTGACGGCGGCGGGCGCGCTGTCGATCGAGGACGGTCTGCTGCTCACCGCGGAACGGGGGCGGCTCATGGAGCACCTCGGCGCCCCCGGCGGTATGGTCGCCGTCCTGGCCGACCGGGCGACCGCGCTCTCGTTCACCGCGGAGCTGCCCGGCATCGAAGTGGCCGCGGTGAACGGCGAGCACCACCACGTCCTCGCGGGGCCGCGGGCCGAGGTGGAGAAGCTGAGCGCGCTGCTGGAGGAGCGCGGGGTCCGGGCGCGGGAGCTGCCGGTGGCGCGGGCCTTCCACACCGCGCTGGTCGCCCCGGCCCTGGACGGCCTCGGGCAGGCGCTGGCCGGGGTGTCCTTCCGGCCCGTCACCGTGCCCTTCGTCTCCGGCCTGGACGGAAAGGCCCGGCCGCCGGGCTGGATCCCCGACCCCGGATACCTCCTGCGGCAGGCGCGCCGGCCCGTGCTGTTCCACGAGTCCCTGCGCTCGGTCGCCGGCCGGGGCGCCACCGTCCTGGTCGAGATCGGCGCGGGCGCCGCCCTCGCCGGGCTCGCCCGGCAGGCCCTGCCCGGAGTGCCCGCCGTGCCGAGCCTGCGCGGCGGCACCGGCGGCACCGGAGCGGAAGCACTGTGGCACGCCGCCGCCGAGCTGTACCGCGGTGGCGCGCACATCGACTGGCAGGCACTGGCCGAGGACTGCGGAGGCCGGCGGATTCCGCTGCCCGGCTACCGCTTCCAGCACAGCACCTACTGGACGGGGCCGGCACAGACCGCCCCGCGAGCGGTGGACAACCCGAGGGAAGGAACGCACATGACGGCACGGACCGCGGTCGAGGAAGTGCTGACCAACGTCATCGAGGTGACCTCACAGGCGCTGGGCAACAGGTCGGGCGCGGTGGCCGAGGACGCCTCGTTCCTGGAACTCGGCGCGGACTCCCTGCTGATGATCAACGTCCTGCGCGAACTGGAGCAGACGCACCGCGTCAAGGTGTCCATGCGCGAGCTGTTCGACGAGGCTGTCACCCCCCGTCAGCTGGCGGAACTCATAGCCGGCCGCAAGTCCCCCGCCCCCGTGGACGCCCCGGCCCCGCCCGTGGTGCCGGCCCCGGCCCCGCCGGCCCCCTCCGTCACCCCGCCCCGCGCCGAACCGCCGGTGTCCTCCGCCGCTCCGGTGCCACCACCGCCGGCCCCGTACGCCACGCGGGACGAAGTGGAGGAACTCGCCCGCCAGATCAAGCAGCTCTCCGGAATCCAGCTCCAGCTGATGTCGCAGCTGTCCGAGCTGCTCTCCCGGCAGAGCCTGACCACGGCCGGCGGCGGCAAGGGGGGACAGTGACCCGACCCGGTACGGAACTGAGCAGCATCGCCGCCTCCACCGACGCCGATCTCGCGGCGATGGCCGGTCTGTCGGAGCGGATCGCCCGGCACATCGAGCGCCGTGACCCCGCCCCGGAGCAGCCGGCCGACGCCGATGGCGGACCGGCTCCCGTCCACGGCCCACGGGTGAGCGTCTCCCGTTCCTCCGGCATGGTCCGGCGACCGGCCGGCGCGAGCGGGGCGGCCGTGAGCACCCAGGAGGCCCATCTCGACGACCTCGTGGAGCGTTACACCCGCAGGACCCGCCGGTCCAAGGAGGCCGCGGCCCGCCATCGCCCGGTGCTGGCCGACAGCCGAGCCGTGGTCGGCTTCCGCAGCAGCACCAAGGAGATGCTGTACCCCATAGCGGGCCGGCGGGCCAAGGGCTCGATGCTGGAGGACATCGACGGCAACCGGTACATCGACATCACCATGGGCTTCGGCGTCCTGCTGTTCGGTCACGAACCGGAGTTCGTGACCGAGGCCGTCGCCGAACACCTCTCCCGGGGCGTTCTGCTGGGGCCGCGCGACCTCGCCACGGGCGAGGCCGCCGAACTGCTGACCGGACTCACCGGCCTGGACCGTGTCGCGTTCGCCTGCTCGGGCACGGAGGCGAACGCCGGGGCGATCCGTCTCGCCCGCGCCGCCACCGGGCGCGGCACGATCGTCACCTTCCACGGCGCCTACCACGGCCACGCCGACAGCGTCCTCGGCCGTTCCTCCGGCTCCGGTGCCGACCGGGTCACGGTGCCGGTGTCTCCCGGCATCCCGCCGAGCGCGGTCCAGGACCTGCTGGTGCTCGACTACGGCGACCCGGCGTCCCTGGAGACGATCGAGCACTTCGCGGACCGGATCGCCGCGGTGATCATCGAGCCGGTGCAGAGCCGGCACCCGTCTCTGCGCCCGGTCGAGTTCGTCCGCGCCCTGCGTGAGCTGACCCGCCGCCACGGCATCGTCCTGATGTTCGACGAGATGCTCACGGGTTTCCGGCCGGCACCGCGCGGCGCGCAGGAGTTGTACGGGGTCGCACCCGATCTCGCGACGTACGGAAAGGTCCTCGGTGGAGGCTTTCCGGTGGGCGCCATCGCCGGCCGGTCCGACCTCATGGGCGGCGTCGACGGCGGTCTGTGGACGTACGGCGACGACAGCCATCCGCAGAGCGACACCACGTTCTTCGGCGGCACCTACCTCCAGCATCCGGTGTCGATGGTCGCGGCGCGCGCCGTGCTGTCCCACCTGTCCGAGCACAGCCCCGTCCTGCAGCAGCGCCTCAACGCCCGCACCGACGCGTTCGCGGCGACGCTGAACGACTTCTTCGAGGACGAGGAATTCCCGCTGCGAGTCAGCCACTTCGGCTCCCAGTTCCGCTTCGAGCACCGTGCCGACATGGAACTGCTGTACCACCACCTGATGCTGCGCGGGATCCACGTCTGGGAGTGGCGCAACTTCTTCCTGTCCACCGCGCACAGCGACGGTGACATCGAACGGATCATCGACGCGGTCAGGGAATCACTGCGGGAACTACGCGCCGCGGGCTTCTTCCCGCGCACCGCCGCGCCCGGATCCGCTCCCGTGAGCACCCCCGCCCGGGCCACCGCCCCGGTCCCCGTGCCCGCTCCGGAGGCCGTCGCCGTAGTGGCGGCCGATCCCGTACCCGCGCCCGAGCCCGCGGCGCAGGACGCTCCGCCGCCGGCCGTACCCGCCCTGGCCTGGAACACCCGGGCCACGCGGGCCACGCGCCCCGCCGCGACACCCCCGGCCTCCGAACCGGCCCGCCGGCGACCCGACTTCAGCCTCTACTTCTTCGGCGACTATCCCCAGGTCGACAACGGCTACGAACTCATCGCCGAAACCGCCCGGTTCGCCGACCAGCACGGATTCCACGCCCTGTGGATGCCCGAGCGGCACTTCCACTCCTTCGGCGGCCTCTTCCCCAACCCCGCCGTACTCGCCGCCGCCCTGGCACGGGAGACCAGCCGGATCCGCCTCAACGCCGGCTCGGTCGTCCTCCCGCTCCACGACCCGGTCCGGGTCGCCGAGGAGTGGTCGATGGCCGACAACCTCTCCGGCGGACGGATCGGGATCGGCTGCGCCAGTGGCTGGCACGCCAACGACTTCGTCTTCTTCCCCGAACGCTTCGGCCGGCACAAGGAGCTGATGTACGAACAGGTCGCGGACGTCCGGCGACTGTGGCGCGGGGAGGCGCTGACGCGCGCCGGCGGCGACGGCGAGGCCGCGATCCGGCTGTTCCCCCGCCCCGTCCAGCAGGACCCGCCAATGTTCACGGCCGTGGTCGGCAACCCCGCGTCCTACGAACTGGCCGCCCGGCACGACCTGGGCATCGTCACCAACCTGATGTCCCAGAGCGTCGAGGAACTCGCCGCGAACATCGCGCGCTACCGCCGCGCCCGGGCCGAACACGGCCTGGACCCCGACGCGGGCCGGGTCGCCGTCCTGCTGCACACCTACCTCGCGGCCGACCACGACCGGGCCCGGGCCGACGCCTACGAACCGCTGGCCCGCTACATGCGCTCCTCCCTGTCGCTCTTCGGCGGCGTCGCCAACAGCCTGGGGTACCAGGTCGACCTCACGGGGCTCGACGAGGACGACCTGGACGCCCTGTTCCGCCGGGCGTACGACCGCTACTGCGACCAGCGCGCCCTGATCGGCACCGCCGAGAGCGTCTCGCCCGTGGTGGAGGCGGTGAGCGCGGCCGGGGCGGACGAGATCGTCTCGCTCGTCGACTTCGGGGTGCCGCCCCGGGCGCTGCGATCGGGACTCGTGCATCTCGACGCCCTGCGCCGGGCCCATCGCGGCACCGGGCCACGCCGGCCGCAGGAACCGCAGGAGCCGCAGGACCCCGGCACCCCGCTGTCACCCGGGCAGCAGCGTGTGTGGATGCTGCACCAGCTCTTCCCGGACAGCACCGCCTACAACGAGGTCAAGGCGATCCGGTTCGACGGCGCGCTGGACGCGGACGCCCTGCGCACGGCACTGCACGGCCTGGTGGCCCGGCACCCGGCCCTGCGCACGGTCTTCCGTGAAGCGGACGGGGAGCCACGCCAGTTCGTGCTGCCCACCGGCCGCCTCGATCACGAGCTGATGGACCGCGAGACGGCGTCCGAGGAGGAACGGGAAGCCGCCGTGCGTGAGGTGCTGGCGGCCGAGAGCGCCCGGCACTTCGACCTGGAGAACGGCCCCCTGCTGGTCAGCCGCCTCATCAGGACCGGCCCCGAGCGCCATGTGCTGGTCCTGTCGCTGCACCACATCGTCTCGGACGCCGCGTCCGCCACGATCATGGCGCGGGACCTGTCCGAGCTCTACCGGGCCGCACGCACCGGCACCGCGCCGCAGCTGCCGGCGCTGGAACGGACCCCTCTCGACGCGGCCCGCGAACAACGGGCCGCGCGGGACGGCGACACGGCGCGGCAGGACCTCGCGTACTGGCGGGAGAACCTCCGCGGCGAACTGCCCGTCTCCAGCCTCCCCTTGGACCGGCCGCGCAGCGCGGCCATGTCCTCCCGCGGCCGCGCGGAGTTCCGCACCCTGGACCCCGAACTGTCGGACGCGCTGCGGCGGCTGAGCCGCGAGCACCGCACCACCCTGTTCATGACGCTGCTCACCGGGTACGCGGCCGCGCTGCACCGGATGACCGGCGTGCGGGACGTGGTCATCGGCACCCCGACGTCCAACCGCCCCCCGGAGTACCGGGATGTCATCGGGTTCTTCCTCAACACGGTCGCCCTGCGCGTGGACCTGTCCGGCGACCCCGCCTTCGAGACCCTGCTGCGCAAGGTCCGCTCCGTGGCGCTGGACGCCTACGACCACGCCGCGCTCCCCTTCGACTCCGTGGTGCAGGCCCTCGCCCCGCCGCGCACCACCGCGCACACCCCCGTCTTCCAGGTCATCGCCGAGTACGAGTCCGGCGAGCCGTTCCGCTTCGACCTGCCCGGCCTGCGGGCGGAACCGCTGGAAGCGGGACCGGACAAATCCCTCACGGACCTGAGCGTGTACTTCACGGACCGGCCGACGGGCATCCTGTGCCAACTGGAGTACAACACCGACCTCTTCGACGCGGACACCGTCGACCGGTTCTACGCCGCCCTGTACCGGATCCTGCGCGGCGCCGTCCGCGATCCCGCACGGCCCCTGTCCGCCCTCGACGAGCCACCCGCCGGGGCGGCCCACGACACGCCCGTACCGCGGGCATGGCAGCACGGCGAGGAACACCCGGTGGAAGCCGTCACGGTGCACGAACGGGTGGCACGCCAGGCGGCACTCGCCCCCCACCGCACCGCCGTGATCTGCGGCGACCGCGAACTGACCTACGGCGAACTGGACCGGCGCGCCGACCGGCTGGCGGCCACGATCCGCCGGCAGGACCCCGGCACCGATCCCGCCGCTCCCGTCGCCGTGTGGCTTCCCCGTGGCCCCGACCTCGTCGTCGCCCTGCTGGCGGTCCTGAAGGCGGGACGCCCCTACCTCCCCCTGGACCCCTCGCTCGGCCGGCCGCGCGCCGGGACCGTGATCGCCCACGCCGGTGCGCCGATCCTGCTCGCCGCCCGCCAGGACGCGCCGGACCTGCCGCCGCTGCCGGCGGACACCCGCGTCGTGGGACTCGCCGATCCCCCCGGTGACGCCGCGCCCCCGCCCGCGGCCGCGGTGAGCGGACCGCAGGACCCCTGCTACGTGATCTACACCTCCGGCAGCACCGGCGGCCCCAAGGGCGTGGTGGTGCCGCACCGGGCCGTGGTCAACCTCTGCCAGTGGCACCACCGCCGGTTCTCCTTCACCCCGGCCGACCGCAGCGCCCTGCTGTGCAGCCAGAGCTTCGACGCCTCGGTCCTGGAGATCTGGCCGGCGCTGACCGCAGGCGCCTCCCTCGCCGTCGCGGACGACAGCGACCGGCAGGACGCCCGGGCGCTGGCGCGCTGGTACGCGGACCGGCACGTCACCTTCAGCATCCTGCCCACCGCCCTCGCCGAGACCGTTCTGGAACTGCCGGCCCACGAACAGCCGCCGCTGCGCCACCTCGCGGTGGGCGGGGACATCCTGCGCACCCGGCCCAGGGCCGGGAGCCGCTACGAGGTCGTCAACCTCTACGGCCCCACCGAGGTCACCGTGCTGTGCACCGCGTACGGCGTCACCCCCGCCGGGCCCGGCGAGGACTGCGCCCCGATCCCGATCGGCCGGCCGATCGACAACGTCCGCCTCGCGGTCCTCGACGAGCACGGTGCCCCCGTACCGGTGGGCACCCCGGGCGAGCTGTCCGTGGGCGGGCCGGGCATCGCCGACGGCTATCTGCACGAGCCCGCCCTGACGGCGGACCGCTTCCGCCACGAGCGCCACCCCGGTGGCGGGAGCGGGCGGATGTACCGCACCGGCGACGTGGTGCGCTGGACGGCGGAGGGCGTCCTGGAGTTCCTGGGCCGCGGCGACGACCAGGTGAAGATCCGCGGCTTCCGGGTGGACCCCGAAGAGGTCTCCCGGGTCCTGGCCGGCCTCCCCGAGGTGCGGGAGGCCATCGTGCTGCCCCGCCCGGGCCCCCGGGACGAGCCACGCCTGGTCGCCTTCGTGGCCCCCGCCCACCCCCGCACGGACGCCGGGGAGGGCGCGCGGGCGTTCGCGGACCGGCTGACGCGGCAACTCGCCGACCGGCTGCCGGAGTACCTCGTGCCACGGGCGTGGTCGGTCCTGGACCGGCTCCCGCTCTCCGGTACCGGCAAGGTGGACCGCGCGGCGCTGCCCGCGCCCGGGCACACCACGCGGCTGCCGGCCCCGGCGCGCGCCCCGGAGCCCGCCGCCCCCGCCGCCGCCCCCGCCACGGCGAGCGGTTCGCCCGGGGAGTGGGAGGCACGGCTGCGCCCGCTGTGGGCCGCCGAGTTCGGCCTGGACCCGGACGCCGTCGACCCCGATGTGTCCTTCTTCGACCTGGGCGGTCACTCGATCACCGCGATCCGGCTGGCCAACCGGATCCGCGCGGAGTTCGCCACCGACTTCTCCATGACCCGCTTCTACCAGGAGCCCACCCCACGGGCGGTGGCCCGCCATCTGGCCGGGCTGCACTCCGGCCCCGCCCGGGAACTGGCGCACCGCGCGCCGACGACGCTCCAGCAGCAGGGCTTCATCACCGGACACCACGAGCACCCGCTGCCGCAGGTCTACAACGTCGCCATGCGGATCACGCTCACCGGTGAGCTGGACCCGGACGCTCTGCGCACGGCGCTCGGCCGGCTCGTCGCCCGCCACGAGTCCCTGCGGCTGCGCTTCGCCGAGGAGAACGGTGCCTGGTCGCAGGAGGTGCTCCGGCCCCGGCCGGTCGACCTGCCCGTGGAGGATCTCAGCGCCCACCCGGCGGACACTCGCGACACCGAGGTCGATCGCGCCGGCGCCGAGCTGGCGCAGACCCCGTTCGACCTCACCGCCGGGGTGGAGCCGAGGTTCCGGCTGCTGCGCACCGGCCCCACCACCTGGGTGCTGCTGTTCGTCCTGCACCACGCCTCGTGCGACGGGTGGGCGGTGAGCGTCCTGCTGCACGACTGGGCCGCCCTGTACACGGCGGCGGTCAGCGGCATCCCCGATCAGCTCCCGGAGCCGCTCCAGTCCACCGACTACGCCCGGTGGCAGCAGCGCCATGCCCTGCCGGAGCGGGAGGCGGCGCGCAGGGCGGCGTACTGGGTGCCCCAGCTGACCGGCGCCCCCTTCCGCATGGCGCTGCCGCTGGACCGCCCGCGCCCGCCGAAGCCGAGCGGGAAGGGCCGGGCGGTGCTGTTCACCGTCCCGGCCGAGGTGCGCCGCGACGTGGAGCGCCTGGCCAGGGCGCGCGGCACGACGGCCTTCGCCGTCACCGGTGCCGCCCTGGGGCTCCTGCTGTCCGGGCTCTCCGGGCAGCCCGACGTCCTGCTCAGCGTGCCCTACGCCAACCGGGAACGCGGCGAGTTCGAGTCGCTGGTCGCCTGCACGGCCGCGACGTACGTGCTGCGGGTACGGGCGGGGGAGGCCCGGGACTTCGGCGCGCTCGTGGACGGGGTGACCCGCGCGGCGACCGAGGGGGTCGATCACGTCCTGCCGATACGGAAGGTAGTCGCGGCGCTCCGGGAGGAACACGGACCCGAGGGCATACCGGACCGCGTCACCATCGGGTTCCAGTACCAGAGCTCGCTGCGTACGGACATCAAGCTCCCCGGTCTCGACACGGCCGTCGAGGACCTGATCGTGCCGGCCGCGCGTGCGGAGGCGGCGTTCGGGCTGGTCCCCGCCGGGGACGTCCTGACCGGGTACATCGCGTACGCCACCGATCTGTGGGACCACGGCACGGTCCAGGGCTGGGCCGACGCCTATGCCCGGCTGCTCACCGAGAAGGTCCGGGAGGAGTTGCACCAGTGAACCCGCCGGCCGTCCCCGGGGCCCCCGGGGACGGCCGGGCACCGGGGCGGGCGCGGGCCCCGGATAGACTCCGGCGCATGGTCAGGTCCTCCCGTGGTGAAGCGAACCCCGGGATGTGGCGGCGCGAGGCGGGCACCGCGGTACGCGCGACGGTGGCACTCCCGGAGCGCGCGGCGGCCTCGATGGCGATCATCGCCGGGTTCCGGATCCCCCGGGTGCCCACGGAGTGGGCGCCGCACTCGCATGCCCTGCACGAACTGGTCTGGGTGCGCGGGGGCACGCTGACCTCCCGGGTGGGAGACCGCGTCTTCACCGTGTCCGAGGGGCACGGGCTGTGGATGCCCGCCGGAATGGTGCACGGCGGCCGGGCGACGGCGGGCGCGGAGTTCCACGACGCCTTCTTCGCACCGGACCGCACACCGTTCGCGTTCGCGGAACCGAAGACCATCGCCATGACCCCGCTGCTGGAGTCGTTGCTGGCTCATCTGTCCCGTGCGGATCTCGACGCGGCGGCACGTGCGCGGGCGGAATCGGTCGTGTTCGACGTGCTCCGGCCCGCGGAACGCCAGTTCGCGTTGCAGCTGCCCGGCGACCCCCGGATCGACGCGATCGCCGAGGCGCTGCTGGAGGACCCCGCCGACGGCCGTTCGCTGGAGGAGTGGGCGCGGTCGCTGGGGGTCAGTGACCGCACCATCACCCGGGCGTTCCGGCACGCGACGGGGCTGTCCTTCGCGCAGTGGCGGCAGATGCTGCGCGCGCACCGGGCGCTGGCCCTGCTGTCCGAGGGGTTCGATGTGATGTCGGTCTCCGAGGCGCTCGGCTACGCGCAGCCCAGCTCCTTCATCGCGGCCTTCCGGCGGGTCATGGGAACCACCCCGGGCGCCTTCTTCGACCCGGCCGGGGGTACCTCGCGGGATGTCCGGAATCCCGTATCGGATGTCCGGGCCTCCTGATTGTCGACATGGCGAGGGGAATATAACCTTCTCGGAGTTAGGTAACCCTTAGTCGTTGCTCGCCGTGAGCCGTTCCCGCCGTGCGGGGGAGAGTTCGCGGCCCGGCCGGTGAGAACCGGACGGAGGGTGCCCGCACTCCTTGCCCCTCCGACCACCCGGACCTCCGATGTTCACACGCCCCTTCCGGCGCGCCGCGCGCCCCGCGGCCGACCCCGTCGCGCCGGTGGCCGCCCTCCACGGGCACGACCTGGTGCTGCGGTACGGCGGCACCCCGGTCGTCCACGGCGTCTCGGTGGCTCTGGAACCCGGCCGCGCGACCGCCCTGGTGGGACCGAACGGCAGTGGGAAGTCCACACTGCTGCGCGCGCTGTCCCGGCTGCACCGGGTGGACGGCGGCCGGGTCACCCTCACCACGCCCGGCGAGGAGACCGAGCGCGACACCGCCCTGCTCAGCGCCCGCCGGTTCGCCCGCGAGGTGACGCTGTTCTCCCAGTCGAGGCCCGCACCCCAGGGGCTGACGGTCGCCGAGGTCGTGGCCTTCGGACGTCACCCGTACCGGGGCAGCTTCGCCGGACCCACCGCCGAGGACCACGACGCGATCGACCGAGCCATGGGTGTCACCGGCGTGCGCGACATGGCCGGGCGGCCCGTCGGCGAACTCTCCGGCGGCGAGATGCAACGGGTCTGGCTCGCGGCCTGCCTCGCCCAGGACACCGGTGTCGTGCTGCTGGACGAACCGACCAACCACCTGGACCTGCGCTACCAGATCGAGACGCTCGACCTGGTGCGCGACCTCGTCGAGGAGCACGGCATCGCCGTCGGCGTCGTACTGCACGACCTCGACCAGGCGTCCCGCGTCGCCGACACCCTGGTCCTGATGCGCTCCGGCCGCGTCCACGCGGCCGGCGAACCCGCCGACGTCCTCACCGCGCGGAACATCTCCGAGGTCTACGACATCCGCGTCGAGGTCGGCGTCGACCCGCGCACCGGCCGCATCCGCATCGACCCGCTGGGACGGCACCCCGCCTGAAGCGGCCCACGGCACCCCCTGAAGCGGCACCCCCGCCGCCCCGTCCCACCGCGTCGCAGGGCACCTCCGCCGCGCCGCGTCGCACCGCAGGAAAGAGGATTTTTCGTGAACCGTGCCCGTCGCCTGATGGCGTCGACCGCCACCGGGCTCATCGTGCTCGCCGCAACGGCCTGCGGCACGACGGATGTCGACAAGCCCGCGAAGGACACCGGCGCCGACGCCTCCACCGACGCCTCGCCCGCCTCGCAGAGCTGCGCCGAGGACACCACGACCACCTCCACGGAGCCGGTCTCCCTCACGGACGGTGTCGGCCGGCAGGTGCAGCTCGACAAGCCCGCCCAGCGGATCGCCGTCCTGGAGTGGCAGCAGATCGAGGACGCGCTGACCCTGTGCGTCACCCCCGTCGCGGTCTCCGACGCCGACGGGTACCGCACCTGGGTGAGCGCCGAGGAACTGCCCGACGGGGTGACCGACATCGGCACCCGCGAGGAGCCCGACCTCGACACCCTCTACGCGGCCGACCCCGACCTCGTCGTCGTGGAGGCGTACGACGCCGACGACGAGACCATCGCACGGCTGGAGAGCCGGGGCGTCCCCGTCCTGGCCACCCGCGGTGCCAACCCGCAGGACCCGATCGGCAACATGCGGGAGGTGTTCGGCATGATCGGGGAGGCCACCGGACGCACCGAGCGCGCCGACCAGGTCCTCCAGGAGTTCGACGAGCACCTCGCCACGGCGAAGCAGCAGGTCATCGACGCCGACCTGCCCACGAACGACTTCCTGTTCTTCGACGGATGGGTACAGGGCGGCAACCTCACCATCCGCCCCTACGGCGACGGCGCCCTGTTCACCGAGATCGGCAAGGAACTCGGCATGAACCCCGTGTGGGACGACGCCATCAACGAGGCCCACGGGAACGGCGGCGTCGACCCCTCCTACGGCCTCGCCCAGACCGACATCGAAGGACTCGTCGCGGTGGGGAACGCCAACCTCTTCTACGCCAATGACGAAGGCGTCGGCGGCTACGTCGCCGCGCTGGAGGAGAACCCCCTGTGGACGACCCTGCCGGCCGTCCGGGAAGGTCGTGCGCACGCCTTCCCCGCGCGGGTGTGGGGCGCCGGCGGTCCGCGCTCCTGCGCGCAGGCGATCGACGCCTACGTCGACGTCCTCGACCAGAAGTGAGCACCGCACGCACCCCGGTACCCCGGCAGGACACGCCGCCGCGCCCCGTGCGCGGCGGCGGTCCCGCCGGGGCCGCCGTCCTGGCGTCCCTGCTCGTGGTGACGGTCCTGGCCGGCATGTGGCACCTCACCCAGGGCACCTCGGGCGTCGGCGCCGGTGACCTGTGGCGGTACCTGACCGGGGACCGGGACACCACCGGCGGGGCGCCGGTCGGCGAGATCATCATCGGCTCGCGGCTGCCGCGCCTGCTCGCTGGCGTCGCGGTGGGCTTCGCCCTCGGCTGTGCCGGCGCGCTGCTGCAGTCCGTCACACACAACGCCCTGGCGTCCCCCGACACCCTCGCGGTCACCGCCGGCGCCTACTTCACGCTCTCCTTCGTCGCGGCCCTCGGTCTCACCGTCCCGTTCTGGGCCTCGGGCGCCGTCGCCTTCGCGGGCGGCCTGGCGGCGGCGGCACTCCTGCTGCTCCTGGCGGGACGGGCCGCGGGCACCACCGGCACCCGCCTCATCCTCGCCGGCTCGGCGACGGCGATGGCCCTGCAGGCGGCCACCGCCATGCTCCTCATCCTCTTCAAGCAGAACACCACCGGCCTCTTCGCCTGGGGGAGCGGTTCGCTCGCCCAGCTCAACATCGACGCCTCGACACGCGCCTTCCCCCTGGTCGCCGTCGTGCTGATCATCGCCCTCGCGCTGTCCCGGCGGCTGGACGTGATGAACCTGGGCGACGACGCCGCCGCCACCCTCGGCGTGCCGATCCGGGCCACCCGCGTCACCGCCGTCCTCTGCGCGGTACTCCTCACCAGCACGGCGGTGACCCTGGCCGGCCCGATCGCCTTCGTCGGCCTCGGCGCCCCCGTCCTGGCCCGCCTGATCGCGGGACGGGTCACCGCGCTGCGCCGCCATCTCCTGCTGATCCCCGCCGCCGGGCTGCTCGGCGCGCTGCTCATCCTGCTCGCCGACGCGACGCTGCGCGCGGTGCAGGGCGCGAGCGGCGCCGCCTCCATCCCCACCGGGGTACCGACCGCACTGCTGGGCTCCGTCGTGATCGTGGTCCTCGCGCTCCGCCTGCGGGACACGGGCGGGCTGCGGCAGCCCCCGCACGTACGGGTCGCCGCACGGTCGCGCCGCGCGTTCCTCCTCGTCGTGCTCGGCACGGTCACCCTCCTGGTGACGGCCGCCCTGGTGGCGCTGCTGGCCGGCAGCCTGTGGCTGCGGACCGGCGACCTCCTGCTGTGGGCCCAGGGCAACGCCCCCGTCCTGGTCGGGCAGGCGCTCGATGACCGGGTCCCGCGCGTCCTCGCCGCGATCCTCGCCGGCGCGGCACTGGGCCTGGCCGGATGCGTCGTGCAGAGCGCGGTGCGCAACCCGCTGGCGGAGCCGGGCGTCCTCGGCATCACCGCGGGCGCCGGACTGGGCGCGGCGGCCGTCGTCACCTCGGGGCTGTCCGGCGGACGGCCACTGCTCATCGCGGCCGCGGTCGCGATGGGGCTGGCCACATTCGGGCTGATCGCCCTGCTGTCCTGGCGCGGCGGCTTCCTGCCCGACCGGTTCGTCCTGATCGGCATCGGCTGCGGGTACGGCCTCAGCTCCGTCACCACCTTCCTGCTGCTGCGCGCCGACCCCTACAACACCCCCCGCATCTTCACCTGGCTCTCGGGCACCACCTACGGGCGCACCCTGCCCGACGTCGTACCGGTCGCGGTGGCCCTGGCCCTCGCGCTCCCGGTGCTGCTGGCCATGCGCGGCCGGCTCGACCTGCTCGCCGTCGACGAGGACACCCCGCGCATCGTGGGGGTGCGACCGGAGCGCACCCGGTTCGCCGCCCTGTCGATCGCCGCGGTGCTGGCGGCGGTCAGTGTGATCGCCATCGGTGTCGTCGGGTTCGTGGGGCTCGTCGCCCCGCACCTGGCGCGGTCGCTGGTGGGCGCCCGGCACGGCCGCGCGATCCCCGTCGCGATGCTGCTCGGCGCGCTGCTGGTCTGTGTGGCCGACGCCCTCGGACGCACGATCGTCGCGCCCGCCCAGGTGCCGGCCGGCCTGATGATCGCCCTGGTCGGCGGCCCGTACTTCATCTGGGTGCTCCGGCGGTCCCGTGCCTGACACCGGCCCGGGGCCCGCACCGCACACCGCTGCGGGCCCCGCTCCCCGTCCCCTCCGATCCGCCAGGAACCCCGCCATGACATCCGCGCAGGACATGTCCGAGCAGAGCATCGTCGTCCCGTTCGATCCCGCCGCGCCGCCGGCCCCGCTCGGGCGGCTCGTCCCCGCCGGGGTGGCGGAGCGCTGGCGGGCGGTCGACCGTTCCGCCCACACCCCGCACCTCGTGGCCGTTCCGGGCGACACGGCTGAGCACTGGGTGGGCGCGGCGCTCGTGACGGCCCGCCCGCACACCGCCTACCTGAAGATCGTCGACGCCGTCGGCGACGTGCCGGCGGCAGCCCTGGCCGTCGTCGAGCACGCACACCGCCGCGGACTCGCCCAGGTCAAGTGGGAAGGCTGGACGGCCGGCCCCGAGGACGCCGCAGCCGCCGGCTTCACCTCGCTGAGCCCCCCGCTCGGGCAGCTGGACGACACGGCCGGCCCCCGCACCGGGTACGTCCGCTGGTTGCGGGACGGCGCGGGGCGCGAACCCGCGTACTACGGACAGACCACGCACTTCACCTGCGGCGCCGTCACCGCCCTGGTCGCGCGGGAACACGCGGGCGCGCTGCCACGGGAGGCACTGGACCGCACCGCCGAGCTGACCCTGTGGCGCGACGCGACCAATTTCCCCGCCTGCGAGCCCGCCGGACTGGGCGTGGCCGTGCGCCGGGCGTGGCCCTCGCTCCCCGTCGAGGTCCACCTCGACGCGGACCGGCCCGTCCTGATCGACCACCACCCCGAGAACGAGCAGGGCTGGCGCGCCCACCTCCAGCGCGTGTCCCGTGCGGACGCCGGGCGGCTCGGCGTCCCGATCCACCCACGACGCCTGCCCGTCGCCGCGATCCGCGCCGCGATCGACCGGCGCGAGCACGTGCTGCTCCTGCTCTCGCTCGCCGCGATGCAGGGGTTCGACGTGCCGCACTGGGTGCTGTGCCACGGCACCGTACCCGGCGCCGTCGTCATCGAGGACCCCTGGGCCAATGCGGCGACGGGGGACACCTGGGTCGACGCGCACCTGCTGCCCGTCCCCGACACGGCGCTGGAGAGGATGTCGGCGGTCTCCGCCGACCCCTTCCACGGCGCGGTCACCATCGGCCGTGACGCGCGGCGGCCCGACGCCCCCGCACCCGGGCCGGCGGGGGAGTAGCCCCCGCTCCGCAGGCACCGACCCCCTCCGCCGCGGCCCGGCGTCAGTCGGGGGCGCGGCGGGCGGAGGGGACCGTGGCCAGCAGCAGCATCCCGGTCACCCCGAAGACCACCCCGGCGCCGCCGACCAGCGACAGCGGTGCCACCAGCAGCGGTACGGCGTTCTGGCCCAGGCGGTTGCCCACAAGGCGCAGTGAGGCGGCGAGGCCGCGCTGCCCGGGCGGGGTGATCAGCGTGACCCAGGACATGGTGAGGGGCTGCACCATCCCGGCCGTGAATCCGTAACAGGTCGCGAGGCCCGCGACCACCCACGGGCTGACCGGGAGCCACAGCAGGATCAGGCCCCCCGCGGCCAGCGCGCAGCCGGACATCAGGACCCGTACCCGGCCGAACCGGGTGGTCAGCCTGCCCAGCAGAATCCGGGAGACCATGCTGCCCACGGCGCGGACGACCAGGAACAGGGTGATCCAGCCGGGGACCAGCCCGCGTTCCTGTGCCAGCAGCGGGAGATAGGCGACCAGGATGTCGACCGAGCTGAGGATCATGCTGCTCGCGAACAGCGCCGACCCCATGCCCGGCACCCGCAGCAGGTTCCGCACCCGCCCTCCTCCCTGGTGCCCACCGGCAGCGGCACCGGGGGAGGGCGCGGCGGCGGGAGGGCGTGGTGCCGAGGGAACGGCGAGCGACAGCAGCACGGTGAGCACCGCGACGCCCAGCACGGCCACCGCGATGAGCCGGGTCGGCGGCACGGCGGTACCGTCGCGCGGCAGCAGCAACAGCAGCGGACCGAGCAACTGGCCCACGGAGGTGGCGAAGGTCAGCACACCGAAGCTGTGGTCCAGCCGGGTGGGGGACGCCTGGTTCATGACCCAGGCCTGTTCGCCCAGCGCCGCCAGCAGCACCCCGATGCCCAGCAGCCCGGTGGCCGCCAGCACCGCCGCCAGCGACGCGGGAGCGGCCAGCGCCACCAGGGCGGACAGGACCAGGGCGATGCCGCCGCCCACCAGAGCGGGCCGCTCCCCGTACCGGTCGCAATACCGCCCGGCCGGCAGTGCCAGCAGGAACGGCGGTGCCGCGAACATCGCGGTGGCGACGCCCAGCCACACCGCCTGGTGCCCCTGTTCGAGGAGCGCGTAGGACATCGCCGGGCGCAGACCGTAGCTGATCGCGTGCGCGCAGACCGCGTGCAGCAGCAGACAGGACCAGACGAACCGCGCCCCGCTCGCCCGCGTCATCGCACGGGTCGGGGAAAGACGACCCCGTCGGACAGCTTGCGCGCCGTGCGGACGACGGAGGTGCGCCCCGCCCGGCGGCCAGCCGGCTCGATCTCCACGTCCGCGGGGCCGGTCGGACGCTCCACCCGGTGCCGCACGCCTTCGGCCGGCGCCGCCAGGAGAGCCGCGCCCCCGCGTTCGAGGGCGAACGGCCCCACCCCGGCGAGGAAGAACGCCCCCTTGGACGTTCCGCCCCGCATCATCGGGCGGGGTATGCCCGCCCGGTCCCGCCCGCTCATGTCCGGTTCTCCCCTTGTACGGTCGCGTCCCATTCCCGCAGGGCGTCGATGACACTGCTCAGATGGGCGCGCATCGCCTCCGCCGCCGCCCGCGGGTCGCGGCGGGTGACGGCGTCGATGATCGCCAGATGCTCGGGCAGCGAGACGGCGGGTCGTCCCGGCTTCAGCACCAGCCGGTACTGGTGACGCACGCTCTGCCCGTTGAGGCGTTCCAGCAGTCCCCGCACCACGTCCTGGCGGCTGATCCGGTTGACCCGGGTGTGCAACTCCCGGTTGCCCAGGGAGTAGCGGCCCAGGTCGCCCTCCCGGACGGCCTCGCTCATGTCCGCGCCGATCCGGCGCAGTTCGGCGATCTCCTCGTCGGTGATGAGCAGGGCCGCCTTCTCGGCACACAGCGATTCCAGCGCGCTGCGCGCCTCGGTGATCTGGACGGCGGCCTCCAGCGTGATGGTGCGGACCCGGGCGCCCCTGTTCTGGATGCGCTCCACGAGCCCTTCGCTCACCAGCTCACCGAGGGCCTCCCGGACGGCGGCACGAGAGACCTGGAACTGTTCGACCAGGTCGGCTTCCACCAGACGCTGGTTGGGCACCAGTTCACCGGCGAGAATGAGCTCCCGGATCCCTCGTGTGACGTCCATCGGCCAACCTCTTCCCTCTGCGTACGTCTCGCGGGGGACACGCCCTGGGGTCGTAGGCGTGTCCCCCGGGCGGGCGGCGGCACATCCGTCCGGACAGGGTTGTGACGGCGGCTGAGCCTACAAGATTGTTGACAATCTCGTCACCAGTAACGCAGACCTCTTTGACGACACCCTGGGCAGCACATTCCGTCCCGGACACCGGCCACGGTCCCGGCCGGCGGGAACTTTCCCGGCCACCCGGCCGACCTGCAATGTGCTGGATCGCCACCGACCGACCTTCGGGGAGGACGCCTCATGGAGCACCAGGGACCGGAGACCTACGGCGAGCTGAACGCCGACGTCTATGACGAGTGGCACGCCGCACTCGACCCCACCGACGCGGTGGACCGGCTGGCCGAGCTGATCGAGGAGGGGCCGCCGGGGCCGGTGCTGGAACTGGCGGTGGGCACCGGCCGGGTGACGATTCCACTGGCCGCGCGGGGGGTGGACCTGCGGGGCATCGACGCCTCCCTGGCCATGGTGGAGCGGATGCGGGCCAAGCCCGGCGGCGAGCGGATCCCGGTCACCATCGGCGACATGGCGGACGTCGACCCGGAGGGCGACGACCGGTTCGCCATGGTGTTCGTCGTGTTCTCCACCCTCTTCTTCCTGCTGACGCAGGAGGAGCAGGTGCGCTGCTTCACCAACGCCGCCCGGCGTCTGCTCCCCGGCGGCCGCTTCGTTCTCGAATGCCCCATGCCGGACGTCGCCCGCTACCGGCACGACCAGAACCTGGAGGTGCACCAGGTGGGCCTGGACCGGGTACGGCTCGTCGCCGTCCGCCACGACCCGGTCCAACAGCGCTTCGACGGCCACCATGTGCTCATCACCAACAACGGGATCCGGCTGGCCCCGGCCTCCATGCGCTACGCCTGGCCCAGCGAACTCGACCTGATGGCACGCCTGGCCGGGCTCGAACGCCGCCACCGGTGGGGCGGCTGGCGACGGGAACCGTTCACGGCCGAGGGCACCTACGTCACCGTGTACGAGAAGCCGGCGGGGCCCGTGTCGTGAACGGCCCCCGCTCGGCGCGGAGTCACCGCGTCGCGGGACCCGCTCACCGCCGACTAGGTCGGCGCGGTCTGCGGAGCACGGCCAGGAGCAGCGGCGGAAGCAGCACGCACTGGGCGGCGACGGCCAGCCAGAACCCGGGCAGCAGCCCGGCCCGTTCGAGCACGCCGTACAGCCGGCCGCCGAGCACACCGCTCAGCAGCGCACCCACGCCCACCGCCAGCCGCTGCTGGCCGAAGGCGACCGTCGCCGACCGCCGTGAACGGGCCAGCGCCTCCAGGTCGTTCTTGAGGAAGAGGACCGCGGTACCGGCGCTCATCGCCAGGGCGCCGGCGGCCATCCCCACCGGACCTCCGGTGGCGAACGCCGTCATGCCCGCCGCCATGCAGCCGAAGCCGATGACCATCGCGGTGGGGTGCCCGATGTCCGCGATCCGGCCGGCGAGCAGGGGTTGCAGCACCACCAGGCCGAGCGCGTACCCCATCATGATCAGGCCGTAGCCCGCGGTGGCCAGCCGGCCCTCCGCGTACACCGACAGGTACTGGTAGAACTGCATGTACAGGTAGTGCGTGAGCACGGTCGCCGCGAAGGGGACCGCCGCCAGCCCGCGCAGCACCCGGCGGAACGGCTCGACGCCCGGCCCCTCCCCGGCCGGCCCCGCGGGCTCGGGCCGCAGGAACAGATGCCCGATGGCCAGCACGGCGTAGAGCACCGTGTTCGCGGTGAACAGCCGGCCCGGCTCGTGCAGGAACAGCGCCCCCGCCACCGGGCCCACGGCGATGCCGAGATGGCCGGCCGCGTTGCCGGCGGACACCAGCCGCGGCCGTCGCACCGGCGGCGCCGCGTGGACGAGGTAGCCGCGGAACGCCGGGGAGTAGAGCGCGCCCGCGCCGCAACTGAGGAAGAGGGCGAGCACCGTCAGCGCCGGGCTGCCGGCCCCGTACAGATATGTCACCGCGCCCAGGAGATACAGGGTGGTGGCGAGCAGCAGGGACCGCTTCAGCCCGGCGCGTTCGGCGAAGGCGGCCGTGAACGGCGCGCTCGCGAACTGCACCAGTGTGGCCGCCCCGAGCACCATCCCGACCTGCGCCATTCCGGCGTCGAGCCGGTCGCGCAGCAGCACCGCCAGGTACGGGTAGACGGCGAAGGTGCCGAGATTGACGAGGAAACCGCCCGCCAGCAGGGCGAGCTGTGCTCCCGTGAAGACCCCGCGCCCCCGCCCCCGTCCGGTACGGCGCGAGCGCCGCGCGGTGCCGTCACCGGCCTCCGCGCACCCGCCCATGGCTGACCTCCGACACATCCTCGTGAGACGGCTGAGCCCCTGCCCGGGACCTGCCCGCGCGTGGCCGGCCCCGCACTACGGGTCGGCCACGCCACCCGAAAAGTTCCCGGAACCGGGCGGGGCGCGGGACGGCGGGTGGCCACGGCGGACGGGCGCCGCCGCACGAGGGGGCGCCGGGCCACGACCCGGCGCCCCCTCGGAAACGGCCCGCCCTCAGCGGTCGTCCGGCGCATCCGTTCTCCGGCGGGCCTGCCGTTCGGCCTCGATGAGCACGGCGAGCAGGCCGGCCCTGGCCCGTGCCACCCGGGAACGCACCGTGCCGATCGGGCAGCCCAGGATGCGGGCGGCCTCCTCGTAGGGCACGCCGAAGAGCTGGGTCAGCACGAAGGCGTGGCGGCGCTCGTAGGGGAGGGCCGCCAGCAGCTGGGTCAGCGCGATGCCGTCCTCGAAGCCCGGCAGGCCGCGCGGCTGGGTGCGCTCGATCACGGTCTGCCAGTCCTCCCAGTCGGAGAGCCGGGGGCGGGCCGAGGCGCTCCGCAGGCTGTCCGCCACGGTGTGGCGGGCGATGGACAGCATCCAGGTACGGGCGGAGGAGCGGCCCTCGAACCGGTGCAGGCTGCGCAGCGCCCGCAGAAACGTTTCCTGGACGAGGTCGTCGGCCAGCCGCGGGTCACCCGAGAGATGGGCCACGAAGCGTCGCATGTCCCGGTAGAGAGCGCGGACGAAGGCGTCCACCGCGACCGGGTCGCCCGAGCGGGCGGCCAGGGCGAGCCGGGTGACGGCGTCGTCGACGGCGGCGGGCCGGTGCCGGGCGGGCGGCCGGGGGCGTCGGAAGGTCACAGCCGTGGCAGGTGTCATCGGTACACCAAGTCCTTCGTGTCACCGGACGCGGACGCACGAAGGACGTACGAAGGACGCGCGGGGGGACCGCGCCCGTGGGAGGTCCGGCCCGTGGGGTGGCGGGCCGCGTGCCGCTGCCGGAGTGGGAGTTCGGCGGCGGGAACCGGCTGTCACAGGACAGCGGAACCGGCCGGCGGCCCCCGTGTGGTGACGATGCGCAGGGCGGCGCGGGGCCGCCACCGGCGGGCCCGGGGGATTCCGGCCGGACAGCGCCGCCGCGCGGCGAACGGCGCCCGGCGCAGCAGGCGCAGCGGGGCCAGCAGCCACGCGCCCGCGGCTCGGGTGATGCGGAAGACGGCCCGTTCCCCGTGCGCCAGCCACAGGCCGGACGCCAGTGCGGCGGCGAGGTGCGCGAGGGCCATACCGGGCCCGGCGGACGCGGGGTCCGGGTGCCCGGCGTGCGCCGTTGCGTGCGCGCCGCTAGCCGCCGTGGTCAGCGAGAACGCCTGGTGCAGCGCCAGTTGTGCGACCACCGTCGCCGACAGCACCACCGGGACACCGCGTTCGCGTCCGGTGAGGAACCACGTCGCGCCGCCGGTCGCGGGCAGCGCGAGGGCCGGCGCCCACCACGGCAACGGCTGCCCCGAGGCGAGGAGGTGGCCGGCCGCCGCGAGCAGCACGCACAGGGCCGCGAACATCGCGGCCCTCAACACCCTGCTCGGTCGGCTCCCGGCTCTGCCCATGGCGGCTCATCCTCGCATCGGCGCGAGGATTGAGGGAGGCCCGCGAACGGACGAATTTCCGCGCGGATGACGCCATTCACGAAGGACCCCAGGCAGACGCGGCACACCGCGGTGATGTCGGCCGGAACTGACGGGACTTCAGGCCCCGCAAAAGGAAAAGGACAACGGTTTCCCGCTGATGAGTCGGCTGCGGAGCCCATCTGGTTCCCCGTGCCGGCCAATTGATGGAGCTGATTTCTGAGCGTTTTGCCGATCGAAGCCCTGGGCACCATGCAGATGCTTATCGGGTCGCATTCTCATGGAATCCGGGGGTGGGCGCCCCCTTCCCGCACGGGGCCGAGCGGCCATCCATCCCATCCCGTACCGCTCTCCGGAGAGGTAGCGAAACGACATGCAATGGTACGAGGACGAGGCGTTCTGGTCGGATTTCGCCAGCACCATGTTCTCGGAGCGAAGACGGGACGAGATGGCCCGCCTGGTGGCCACCTCACCCCTGCTCCGGTTCGGGGAAGAGGGGCGCGTGCTCGACCTGTGCTGCGGTCCCGGGATATTCCTCGTCCCGCTCGCCGCCCGGGGATATTCGGTGACCGGCGTGGATTTGAGCGCGCTCATGCTGGAACGGGCACGGGAGGCCGCCGCCGGCGCCGGTGTACGGGCCCGGCTGATCCAGGGCGACATGCTGACCCACCGCGAGCCCCGCACCTACGACGCGGTGCTCAACCTCTTCACCTCCTTCGGCTATTTCGAGCGGCACGAGGACAACACCCGGGTACTGCGCAACGCCTTCGACTCGCTGGTGCCCGGCGGACGGCTGCTGATCGACGTCATGGGCAAGGAAGTGCTCGCCGGGTGGATCGGCCGGCCCCAACTCGTCGAACTCGACGACGGATACGTGATCCAGCGCGACACGATCCTCGACAACTGGCGGCGGCTGCGCACCGACTGGACCCTGGTCCGGGGAGACACAGCCCGCGAGGCGTCGATCAGTTGCTGGCTCTACAGCGCAGCCGAACTGTCCGCGATGTTCGAGGCGGCCGGCTTCACGGATGTCCAGTGCTTCGGCGGCTTCGACGCCACCCCGTACGACCAGCGCGCCCGACGGCTCATCGTGCGTGGCGTCCGGCCCGCGGGCCGGTGACCGTCATGCGCCCGCACCCGCACCCGCACCCGCAGCCGGACGCGGTCCCCGTCCCCGCTCCCGTTCACGAGCACGTCACCGACGCCGTCAAGGCCCCCGACCTGATCCGGCTCGCCCCGCACACCGTGCTGGCCCGCTTCGAGACCCTCAAGGTGTACGCGGCGCTGGGCGCCGTCCGCACCCTGCTGGAGCGCGGCACGATCACCCCCGGGCAGACCCTGGTCGACAGTTCCAGCGGCATCTACGCGCTGGCCCTGGCCATGGCCTGCCACCGCTACGGGCTGCGCTGCCACATCGTCGCCTCCACGACCGTCGACGCCACCCTGCGCACCCAGTTGGAGATCCTGGGCGCCACCGTCGACCAGATGCCGCCCTCCCAGGACCTGCGCCTCGACCAGGAGCGCCGGGTGCACCGGGTACGCGAACTCCTCCTCAGCAACCCGGACATGCACTGGATGCGCCAGTACCACGACGCCATCCACTACGCCGGCTACCGCGAGTTCGCGGACCTGGTCACCGCCGCGCTGCCCGGCCCCGAACTGACCGTCGTGGGCGCGGTGGGCACCGGGGCCTCCACCGCCGGACTCGTCCTGCCGCTGCGCCGCCGCGGCGTCTCCGTACGGCTGGTCGGCCTCCAGCCGTTCGGCAGCGTCACCTTCGGCAGCGACCGATTCCAGGACCCGGAGGCGATCATCGCCGGGATCGGCAGCGCCATCCCGTTCGGCAACGTACGGCACGAACTGTACGACACGCTGCACTGGATCGACTTCCGGCACGCCACCGCGGGCGCCGTCGCCCTGCTGCGCGACCACGCGGTCTTCGCCGGCCTGTCCACCGGCGCCGCCTACCTCACCGCCGCCTGGGAGGCGGGGCGCCATCCCGAGCAGACCTACCTGGTCATCGGCCCCGACACCGGCCACCGCTACACCGAGCGGGCCTTCGCCCGCCACCGGGAGATCCCGGAGGCCCGCACCCTGAAACCCCACCAGATCACCGATCTGGCCGACCTCGTACCGCCCTGGTCGGTCATGGAGTGGCGGCGCCGACGCCACGACGAGGAGACCCCGTCATGACCATCGCCGCACTCGAACTGCTCACCTTCGGCCTCGGCGGACTGGTCCGGGCCGCGGGGAACGCCGGACACCGGCTGTGTCTGCTCACCCGGGACCGCACCGTCTACCGCCACGAACTCGCCCGGCTGCCGACGGACGCGCTGGACATCGTGGACATCGACACGCTCGACACCGCCGCCTGCACCACCGCCCTGCGCGGCGTGCCCGACCTCGGCGGCCTGATCAACGCGACCGACACCTTCGGCGTCCCCGCCGCCGACATCGCCGCCGCGCTCGGGCTGCCCGGCCCCGACCCGGCCGCCGTCCGCCTCGTCCGTGACAAGCACCGGGTCCGCACGCTCCTGAGCGAGCGGGGACTGAGCCGGGTGCGGGCCGTACGGGTCGCCCCCGACCCGTCCGCCGCGCCGGAGGTCCTGCGGGACATCGGACTGCCGGCCGTTCTCAAGGACACCGCCGGCACGTCCTCGCGGGGGGTGTGGCCGGTACGCGACGCACCGGCGCTCCACGCCGCCCTCACCGCGGCGTCCCGCACCCCGCTCAAGGGAGACCTGCTGGCCGAGACGTTCCTGGCGGGGCCGGTCTACAGCGCCGAAACGCTCAGCTGGGAGGGGCACACCCGGCTGCTGGGGGTGTGCAGCCGCCAGATGTCGCCCGAACCCGCCGTCCGTGAGGAGGCCGCCGCCTTTCCCGTCGCGCTCCCCGCCGGCGGCCACGCGCGGATCGAGACCTGGGTGGGCGCACTGCTGGCCGCCGTGGGCCACGACCGCGGCTTCGCGCACGTGGAGTTCGTCCTCACCGGCGAGGGGCCCGAGCTCGTCGAGATCAACCGCCGCATCGGCGGCGCGCTGGTCGGCGAGGCCCTGAGCCGCCGGCTGGGCAGCAACGTCCAGCAGGCGGAGATCGACACCGCCCTCGGCCGTCGCCCGCCGCTGCTGGACGAAGCCCCCGGATCCGGCCCCGCCTCCGGGTTCGTCCTGCTCTACGCCCCGCGCGCCGGTACGCTCGCCGGCTGGTCCGGACTCGACGGCCTGGACACCTTCCCCGGCGCCCCGCGCTGGTATCCGACCATGGCGCCGGGGGATCGCGTGGAGCACCTGACCGACCAGCGCGCCTGCACCGGGATCCTGCTGACCGAGGGCGTCACCGCCGAACTGGCTCTCCACCGGGCCCTCAGCGCGGCCGGAAGCGTGCACCCGGTCGTCGAACCGTAGCGCCGGTGCCGGTGCCGGTGCCGGTGCCGTGGCGGTGGTGTCGGCCGCGCCCCGTCGGCCGCGATCAGTCCTCGACGACCCGGACCACGTACTTCCCCCGCACGCCGCCCGCCTCCAGCGCCCGGTGGGCCGCCGCCGTCTCCTCCAGCGGGAAGACCGTGTCCACGGCCGGGCTGAGCTTCCCCTCGCTCACCAGGCGGGCCACGGTGTCGAAATCCTCGCGCCGAGGGTTGCCGCTGAAGGCACGCACCCGGCGCCGCCCGTGGACGGTGCTGGCGGCGATGTAGCCGAGCGAGGCGAGCAGGCGCTTGGGATCGGGGGTGATCGTCACCATGCGCCCCCCGGGCTTCAGCAGGCGCCGGAAGGCCCGCAGCCCGGTGCCCGCGGTGTCGAGGACCACGTCGTAGGAGCCCAGGTCGGCCGGCGCGACGCTCCGGTGGTCCACGGCGTGCCGGGCGCCGAGCGCGCGGACGAAGTCCAGGTTGGCGGCGCGGGCCAGGCCCGTGACCTCGGCCCCGTACGCCGTTCCGAGCTGGACGGCGGTGCTGCCGACGCCGCCCGCCGCGCCGCGCACCAGCAGCCGTTCGCCGGGACGCAGCGCGGCCTTGTCGCGCAGCGCGGTGACGGCGGTGGTGGCGATCGGCAGAGCGGCGGCGGCGATCAGGTCCACTCCCTCCGGCACCCGGCCGACCCGGTCGGCCGGCACGGCCACGTACTCGGCGGCGCTGCCGAACCCGGAGGCCCGGCCCACGATGCCCCACACCCGGTCGCCGACCGCGACACCCGCCGCGCCGGTGCCGAGCGCGGCGACCTCACCGGTGAAGTCCAGCCCGACGCGCTGCGGGAACCTCCTGCCGGTGAGAAGCCGGTACGTTCCCGAACGTGTCGCCGGATCCGCACCGTTGACGCTGAACGCGTGCACCCGCACGAGCACCTCCCCGGGTGCCGCCTCGGGGTGTGGCACCCGGCCCACGTACAGCACCTCGGGTCCGCCGAAGCGGTCGAACAGCACTGCTTTCATCGTGTGGTCGTTCATCGTCGCTCTCACCTTCGCCAGTCCGCGGCCGTCCGGGGATCGAGCACCGACGGTAGACTCACAAACGGACGACATCGTCCGTTTGCCCCGGAGGTGAGAGACAGCGATGGCGGATTCCTCTCGGATGACGGGCCCGGGCGCGCTGCGGGCCGACGCGCGGCGCAATCGCGAGCGTGTCCTCGCCGCGGCCCGCGCGGTCTTCGCGGAGCACGGGATCGACGCGCCGATGGCGACCGTCGCCCGGCGGGCCGGGGTCGGGGTGGCGACGCTGTACCGCCGCTTCCCGACCCGTGACGCCCTGGTGCGCGCCGCGTTCGCGCGGCAGATGGAGACCTGCGCCGGGGCGCTCACCGAGGCGATGGCCGACCCCGACCCGTGGCGGGGCTTCCAGCGGCTGGTGGAGACGGTCTGCGCGCTGCAGCGGGAGGAGAAGGGGTTCCCGGCCGCGTTCCTCGCGGCGTTCCCGGACAGTGCCGGGGCACACCTGCGGGCCCGCGAACAGGCCGAGCGGGACGTCGTCGCACTGATCCGCAGGGCCCAGGCGGCGGGCGCGCTCCGGGCCGACTTCCACCCGTCCGATCTCGTCATGGCCCTGATGTCCCACTGCGCTCTGGTGGCGGCCCTGCCGCACGACCCTTCGGCATCCCGGCGCCTGATGGCGTATCTGCTCCAGTCCTTCCGCGCCGAGCCCGCCCACGCCCCGCTGCCCCGGCCGGCTTCGCTGTCCCTGCGCGACCTCCCGATCACCGCCGCCCACCCCGGGGAACGGCGGACCGCGCCGTCGTGATCCGGCGGCCGGGCACCGCGCACCGCCCCCGGACGACAGGGACCCGGGTGCGACCCGTCCAGGGAGAGCACGTCCTGGCTGCTCGCCCGCCGCCGCCGGAAGGTGGTGCACAGCACGGCACCAGCGGTGGACCACACGGAGGAGCGGGCACATGGAACGGAACAGTCGGCGCGGATTCGTCTCCCTCGCGGCGGTCGCAGGTGGCCTGTTGCTCACCGGCCCACCGGCCGCGGCCAACCCGCACCCCCACCAAACGCCGGACGGCAGCCGCACCTCGGGCCGTGAACGCCTGAACAAGACGCTGGTGCTCAGGGCGTTCGCGCGACAGAACAACGGCGGCAGCTTCTACGAGATCCTGGACGAGCGCGTCGTGTGGACGGTGGTGAACGGACGGACCTACCGCGGCAAACGGGAGTTCCTGGACGAGGGGTCGGCGCCCATCCTGACGCGACTGGCGACGTACCTGCACATGACGCCGCAGAACCTGTGGGTCGACGACGACACGGTCATCGCCCGCTTCGAAGGAAACGCGACGGCCCTCGACGGGCTGCCGTACCGCAATGAGTACTGCTGGGTGCTGACCCTGCGCGGGAACGCGGTGGTGCGGGCGTACGCGTACCTGGACATGGTCGCCGTCGCGGAACTCATGGACCGGGTCCCGGAACCGGGCCCGACCCCGCGCGGTCGGGACTGAGCACGAGGCCGGACTGATCACCCGCATCGAGGAGTCCGCGAACGTCGTTCCCGCTGGCCAGAAGGACTGAGACGGGGTGCGGGTGCGCGCGGCTCCGCCGGGAACCGCCCGCACCCGCACCGGTGTTCTTTCCGCCCCGGGCTCAGGGGGTCCGTGCCCCCACGTCCACGATCCGCTCGAAGAAGAACTCGTGCTTGAGGAAGGAGACGTCGTACTCGTGCCCCGGGTACGGCGGGATCAACTGCGCCGCCTGGATCAGCCGCCAGCCGTCCAGCAGGGCCGCCAGGCCCGTCCCGTACGGTGGCTCGTCGCTGTCGCCGGTGGTCGGCGAGGTGCGGCCGGTGCCGTCGTACAGCGACCAGCCGATGACCTCCGAGTCCAGGGCCGAGGTGGCCAGATAGAGCACCAGGACCTTCTGCCGCGGCCCCGTGGCCGAGGTGGCCGTAGCGGCCGCCCGGGTCGTTTCCTGTGTCATGCCGACTCCCTCCGGGGGCGGTTGGAGACCCTGGTCACCCAGTGGTCGAGATCGAACCCGTTGTCGCCCGTCAACGCGCGCCACAGCAGGATGCGGTTGTACCGCTCCAGACGGCCGGTCGCATGTTCGTACCAGGGGAAGACGGCGTCCAGTTCGGCTGTCACCCGCGGATCGTCCAGGTCCGAGGTGTCCCACAGCCGCCGCTGCCGTACGGTCGGGTTGAAGCGGATCTTGAACATGTAGCGCGCCGTGTCACTGTCGTTGCGCCGGCCGCCGTGCCACAGGCCGTGGTGCAGAAACACCACCGTGCCGGCCGGGCAGACGAGCCGGTCCTGCCCGCGCAGGTTCTGGTAGCGGCCGGTGTCGGACTCGTTGATCCGGCGCAGATGGCTGCCCGGCACACTGAGCGTGCCGCCCATCTCCAGCGTCACCGCCTGCGGGAAGTACATCAGCTGCACGTCGAAGGCGTCGGGACGGACATCGATGATGGCGTCCCCGTGCAGGGGCTGGGCCTGCCCGCCGTGCGGCTCGCGGATGTGGACGAAGTGGTGGTCCACCGTGGGCTCCGGCCCCACCAGGCTGTGCAGGGCCCCGGCGACCAGGGGCAGTTCCAGCAGCTTGCGGGCGAAGGAGTCGGCGGCGTAGGCGGTGGACAGCGGTGTGCCGTAGGGCACGGGGGGTACGTCGGCGGCCAGTGCCGCCAGACCTTCGGTGTTCATCTCCGGTGGAACCACGGCGTCGAGCCGCAGTGATCCGCGCGCGACGAAGCGCGCCATCTGGACCGAGCTGAGCAGTCCCTCTCTGTTCCCCATGACGGCCACGCTAGGCGCGCGGGGCCCGCCCCGCGTGGGCCGCGTTCACCCTCCGCTGGTCCATTCTCACCCCGGTTCGCGCACGGTCGCGTCCTGGCCGGTTCGGGGTCCGCGTGCTGGAATCGGTTCCATGCGTACGGCCTTCGCCCATCTCACCGAACCTCCGGCTCTCGCAGCCGTCGGCATCGGGGTGCACGGCCCGGCCGGCCGGGTGGACGAGTTCCTGCTGCCGGATCTGTGGCAGCTCCATCTGTACGGCTACGCGGCGGACTTGACCGTCAACGGCACGGCGCACCTGATCCGGCCAGGACGGGTGAGTCTGGTCCCGCCGGGGACCCAGGTCCGTTACCGCTACCGGGGCCGCTCCGAGCATCTGTACGCGCACCTGCGGCTGGGAACGGCCGGCACACCCCGGGAGGTGCCGGTGATCCAGGACGCGGGGGCCGAACTCGATTCCCTCACCGCACAGTTGCGTCAGGCCCTGGCCGCCTGGCCGGACACTCCGCAGCGGGCGGCGGCGGAAGTGTGGTCCGCGCTGTGGCGCGTGGCCGAACTGGTGCCGCCCCGCGACGGGGCCCCGCGCTCCGCCCACCCCGCGGTGAGCGCGGCGGTGCGGCTGATCGAGGCACGGCTGGCGGGTCCGCTGACGGTGCCCGAGATCGCACGGGCGGTGGGTGTCTCGCACAACCATCTGACCCGCTTGTTCCGTGCCGCCACCGGGACCACGGTCGTCGGCTACATCCGCGCCCGCCGCATGGCACGCGCCCGGCACTTCCTGCTGGCCACCACGATGTCGGTCTCCGCCGTCGCGGCCTCCGTCGGTATCCCGGATCTCCAGGCGTTCAACAAGGCCTGCCGCCGCGAGCTCGGCGCCGGCCCGCGCGACATCCGGGCCGGACGGTCCGGCCCCCGCACGTCCGCCGCCCGGAGCACCGCCCGCGCCGGTCTCGGCGCACCCGGGCAGGCGGACCCTTCCGCTCCGGCCGCGCCCAGTGGCCCTGAGTACCGCCGAACTCCTTGACGAACGTGGTCACGAACGCCGAGGGACTGGCGTATCCCTCCCGCTGACGGCTCAGGCGCCGCGCGCCCGCAGAATGCCCTCGACGCCCCGCAGGAAGGTCTCGCTCAGCAGCTTCGTGTCGAAGAGGCAGCCGGCGGCCATGGCGCCGTCCCGGAGCATGACGAGATGCCGGCCGTCCTCCTCGGCGGGTGCGTCACCGACCTGTGCGAGCAGCCCGGTGACGGTGTCCAGGAACCACTGGCGATGCGCCAGGACCGCCTGATGGATGGGGTGGGCGGGGTCGGGATACTCGGCCACCGCGTTGAGGAAGGCACAGCCGCGGAACGCCGGCCCCTGGATGCCGTCGGTGATGGACCGGCACACCGCGCGGACCGCGTCGGCCGGTGACGGCTCGCCCGCCCGGGCGGCATCCACCCCTGCCCGGATGCCCCGGTCGGCCAGGTCGAGGTAGGCGAGGACGAGTTCTTCCTTGCCGGCGAAGTGCCGGTAGAGCGTGGCACGCGTGACCTGGGCTTCCGCGATGATCCGGTCGACGCCGACGGCGTGGATCCCCTCGGCGTAGAAGATCCTGGTCGCCGTGGAGAGCAGTCGGGCCCGCGCCGCCGACGTGCTGCCGCCTCCTGTGCCCTCACTCATGCGGCCACTTTATCCCATCGATGAGGGAGAACGTTCGGTCTTGACAGAAGGCACCGGTGCCCTCTTGGATAATGCGAGACCGAACGTTCTCCCTCATCCGGATGGTGGTGCCCGCGTGGCTCTCCGCCGCACCCCTCTCTTCGCAGACGGGGACCCGTCCACCGGGCCCCCGGGGGCGCACCCCCTCGTCCCGCTCTCCACCCGGCAACCGCACGTTTCGCACGTCGTCACGGTCGGCCGACCCGGCCCGACCGCCCATTTCTCCGCAGACAGGGACAGGAGCCCCCGATGACCCAGGCGACCGACACCCACCCGCTCCCGCTGGACCGCCCGTCCACGGACGTCCCCGCCACCACCGCCACCACCGGCGTTTCCACGGCCCTGCGCAAGCTGTACTTCCTGCGGTTCGCGTTCGCCGCTGTGTGGGCCGCGCTGCTGTTCGCGACCGCCGACACACTCGGTACCCTCACCGCCACCCTGCTGGTGATCTACCCCCTGTTCGACGTGGCGTGCGCCGTCGTGGACATCAGGTCGGCCCGGGCGAACGGCCGGCCCTCGCGCGCCCTGTACGTGAACGTCGCGCTCAGTGCCGTCACCACGGCCGGTCTCGCCGTCGCCGTCACCTCCGGCATCCCCGCCGTCCTGCGGGTCTGGGGGGCCTGGGCGATCACCGCGGGCCTCGTCCAGCTCATCGTGGGCGCCGCCCGCCGCGCGATGGGCGGGCAGTGGGCCATGATCGCCAGCGGGGGAATCTCCACCCTCGCGGGCACCTCGTTCATCCTCCAGGCGGGCCAGGACAGCGCTTCCCTGACCAGCCTGGCCGGCTACGCCTTCCTCGGCGGCGTCTTCTTCCTCGTCTCCGCCCTCCGCCTGGGGCGCGCCCGTACCAAGGCGTGACCACCGCCCTCCGGCGCCGCAGATGGCACGGCCCGCATCCTCACGAGGACTGCGGGCCGTGCCGCGTGGCCCGCTTCCCGGCCGTGCCGCCCCTCAGCTGAGGGCGGGGCGCGTCAGGTCGAGGGGGAGCAGATTCCGCCAGTCGTTGACACACACGGCGGTCATGCCGTCGAAGCGCACCCCGATGAACGGGTTCGAACTCCACATCACGGCCACCCACCGCAACGACCGATCGGCGTCGAGACGCGCGAGGTAACCGACGTTGCCCATCCCGCTGCCGCCGCCGGACAGCCACCCCGATCCGTCCGGCAGTGGGCTCTCGAAACAGGGATCCGCCTCGGCCGTCCCCTCCTCCTCGATGATCCGGGCGACGTCGACCGGCCCGCCCAGCCGGAAGGGGATCGGCCGGCCGGCATCCGGGTGGTACGCCCCGGGGCCCTCCACCCGGACGGCCAGGCCGGTGTCGTCGGGCCGGTACAGCGCGTCCCCGTACGGCATCTCACCGGCGGCCCACAGCCCCAGGACCAGTCCCATACCGTGCACCTCCGGGTGAGGGGACGGCGGCCTTCCGTCGCCACAGGTGATCAGAGGGTACGAGAGCCGGCCCCGACGCGGGCCGGCTAACAGGCTGTTTCCCGTCCCATCGCACGGAGTACATCGGCAAGCCAGACGAGGTGGTGGGCCACCGCTCGCTCCGGGTCGGAGCACAGGCCGTCAAGCTGGTGCCACGAGTCGGCGAGCGACCCGATCGTCAGGGTGCTCGGCTCGTGGAAAACGTCGTGGAGTTCGTCGCCCGGAACGGACCAGAAGAAGTCGTGCTCCAGCGTCACGGTCCGGCCGGCCGACACCTCGACGTGATCGAGCGCCAGTTCGAAGGCGCGGCGGAGCTGATCGAGCGGGATCTGAAGAGGTTCGCTGTCCATGGGCTGATGTTCCCCGCCATGAGCCGTGCCGGACAGTCAGTTGTCCGCGGACGACGCGTGAAACGGGGCGCCCCGAACGCGCGGAGCCCGAGGAGCTGGGTGAAGAACAGTGCCGAACAGGCGGAGGGAAGGCCCCGTCCCCGACCGCGTTGGTGAACTGCGGCACCGCCAGGAGCTGTACGGGCCGCACGGGCGGACGCGCCCGCACCCCTGGTCCGTTCACGAGGCGCGGGGGGACTCGGTCCGACCGCGCTTGAACTCGAAGAACCCGGGATGCGCGGCGACGTTCACCAGACCGTCCCACAGCACTCCGGCCTCCTCCCTGGCGGGCACCCGGCTGAGCACCGGAGCGAAGAAGGCGTGCCGGCCGACCACGACGCCCTGGTGGTGACCGCGCTGCCCGCCCGCGCCCGCCTGGTGTACGTCACGCCCTTCCACCAGTTCCCGCTGGGCATGCCGATGTCACCCGCCCGGCGTGCCGCGCTGCTCGCCTGGGCAGCCGGCCCCGACGCCGCTGTCGACCCGGCCGCCGTCGGCCGCCGGGCGCGTGCCGCCGGGGTCACGGTGGAGGATCTTGCCTCCTGCTGCGCCGAGGAGCCGCCGCGCCGCGGCCTGGCCCTGGGCTACGGAGCCGTTACCACCGACGGCATGCGGCGGCTCGCCTCCTGTTTCCGGCCCCCGGAGGTGCCGGACGGCCGACCATGAGAACGGGGGGACCGGCACCCCGTCCCCCCGGCCGCCCCGCCCCCCTGCGCCGCGGAGGTTTCGGACGCCGCTCACGGGCTACCCGGGGCGGCGCAACGGCGGCCCGTGGGGCCGCTGCCCGGAGCGGCGAGAGGAGCGACGCGGTGCCAGCCGGTTCGAACGCGAAAGAGGAACGTCAGTACGAGCACATCAAAAAGGGCCAGCGGAAGCGCGGCGCCTCCGAAGGGCGTGCGGAGGAGATCGCCGCCCGGACCGTCAACAAACAGCGCGCCCGGGCCGGTGAGACGAAGACGGCGAGCAAGACCTCGACACGTGACCCCAAGTCCGCCTACCGGCGCGGGGGGCAGCGGTCGCACGAGGGGGCGCAGGGGCCGACGAGGGATCAGCTGTACGCCGAGGCCCGCAAGAAGAACATCGACGGCCGATCGACCATGAACAAGGCGGAACTGCGCAAGGCCCTGGGCCGCTGACCCTCCACCCGTGCGGGCGGAGGCCGGACACCGAGCCGACGCGAAGGAGCATCCCATGGCTGACAAGTCACGCGGTGACGACGTGTATCAGCCGCCGGAGGACGACGGCCGGTTGCCGCCGAACGAGCAGCCCGACATGGAGAACACCCTCGATGAGCGGGACCTCGACGACCAGATGGCCGAGGGATACTCCCCTCCCGAACGGCCCTTGGCCGTCAACGCGTTCGGGACCACGGACGAGGAGGAGCACGAGGGGGAGTCCCTGGACCGGCGGCTCGCCCGCGAGAGGCCCGATGTCGCGCCGGGCGACGACAACGGCATCGGTGACGTTCCGCAGGGCGAGGGGGAGCCCCGGGAGGAGATCCGCGGTGAGGAGCGCGCCGGTCGTCTCGTGGCGGTGAACGACACCACGGGGCGGCAGACCGATGTGTTCGGCGAGGACGTCGGGATCGACGGCGGCGCGGCCTCGGCGGAGGAGGCATCCGTGCACATCACGCACGAATCCGTCGGCGGCTCCGAGGAAGAGGCGCGCGACGAGGCCGAGCCGGACATCTGACCGGCCCTCGAGGACGCGTGCGACGGCCCCGCGGCGCACCGGAGTCGGGCAGCATGGTGGGGTGCTGATACGCAGAGGAACACCTCCCACGCCCCCGGGGCCCGGTGCGGGCGAGGATCCCGTACTGGAGTACGCCCTGAACGAGCTGGACTGGTACGCGCGGGTACGGGACCGGGCCCGCGTCCGGCACCGCGGCACCGAGCTGAGCGCCCTGGTCACCGGCGCCGCCACCGTGGTCGCGGCGGGTGTGCAGGCGCCGGCGGCGGTCACCGCCACCCTGGCCGGGCTGACGCTGTTCGTCGGCGGCTTCCGCCAGCTCTTCAACGACCTGGAGCGCTACGTCCTGGCCGCCGAGGCATGGAACAGGCTGCGGCCGGCCACCCAGCGCTACCGGCTGCTCCCGGAGGCGGAACGGGACGAGGCCGCCCGCCGGCTGCTGCTGGAACAGATCGAGACGGTGGCGGACGCCGAATTCCAGGGCTGGGCCCGCGTCCACCGAGCGGCGCCGCCCGCGCTCCGGGCCCCGGACCACGCCCCGTGACGTGGGGTGTTGCGGGTCTTCGCGGCGCGGAGCGCCGTCCCGGTCTGCTGTTAAGCTCCTGACCATGCCCGCCCCGCCTTCCTCACCATCGGGTCGTGCCCTGCCCTCGTCCCAGCGAGGGCTGCTGACCGAGCGCATCGCACGGCAGCTTGAGCACGAGATCCGGTCCGGGGAGATCGCCGCCGGGGTGAAACTGCCGTCGGAGCGCGAACTCGCCGAGCAGTTCGCCGCCAGCCGCAACGTGGTGCGCGAGGCGCTGCGGCGTCTTGAGGCGCAGCATCTGATCGAGGTGGCGCCGGGCCGCGGCTCGTTCGTCAGTGAGCAGAACGCCGGGCAGGCCAGCAGCTACGACGCCCTGTACCGGGCGGGCCGCCCCACCGCGCGCCACCTCATCGAGGCGCGCATCCCGCTGGAGGTCGAGATCGTGGGCCTGGCCGTGGAGCGGGCCACCGCAGCCGACCTGGACGCGATGCGCAGGGCCAACGAGAAGCTGCTGCGGGCGACCGACGTCGTGCACAAGGCGCGGGCCGACCTCGACTTCCACGACGCGATCGCGGCTGCCAGCGGCAACCCCGTGCTGCGCATCATGCTGTCGTCGATCGGCGGGATGATGTTCGAGATGATGCTGCGCTCGAACTCCGATCCGTCGATCGGGGAGCCCGGTGTGCCGCACCACCCGGAGATCTTCGAGGCGATCGAGGCCCGGGACGTGGAGCTGGCCCGGTCGCGGATGCGCGAGCACCTCACGCTGGGGCTGCGCACCTACGGCGCGGACCTCGATGTCAGCCTGGACGTCATGGCACGCCAGCACATCGAGACCCTCATGCGGCAGTCCCGGGACACTCCCTAGCGCGGAGCCGGACGCCGGACCCGGAGCCGCCCGCGCGTGCCGGCCGGCCGTTCCCGGTTGCCCGGCGACGCACAGCGGAGGGCCGGTCGGCGCAGCGTGATCCGGCGCTCCAGGGCTGGTCAGAGGGCCCTCGGCCTGTTACGGTCCAACTGGTCCTACCAGTTGGACCACATAGCGGGACGAGACATAGTACGCAAAGAGAGTCGAGGACGAGGATGTCCACGAGCAGCCAGCCGGTCAGCCGGCGCTCCTTCGGGAAGCTCGCCGCCGTCGCCGCCGCGGCGGTCGCGGGTGGGGCGGGCGCTCAGCTCCTGTTCGGCCCGGGGCGGCTCCGCGTCGCCCAACGCGCCGCTGCGCGTCATGGCGATCAACCACGTCTGGTCACAGGCGATCAGCGGCCGGGTCACCGAGCTGGAGGAGCGGATCGGACGCCGGGTATCCATCACGATGCTCACCGCCGACCAGCTCGCCAGCAGTTACAACGTGAAACTCAACGCCTCCGCCACGGACGTCGACGTCATGATGGTCCGCGCGCTCCAGGAACAGCTGCTGTTCGCGCACAACGGCTGGCTGACCGATCTCACCGACCGCACCAAGGGCGACGCGGCGTACGACTGGCCCGATTTCCAGGACGCGCCGCGCGAACGCTCGGTCACCGACGGCCGGGTGCTGAGCGTCCCGGTCGTGACGGAGCGCCCGGCGCTGTACTACCGCAAGGACCTCGTGGAGCAGTTCGGCGGGCCACCCGGCACCCTGGAGGACCTGCTGGAGATGTCGCTCGAACTGGCCGACCGGGGCAAGGGCCTCTTCGGCTACGTCGGACGCGGGCAGCGCAGCGGCGCCGTCAGCCAGTGGTCCAGCTTCCTGTACTCCTTCGGCGGCGACTTCACCGTCGAGGGCCGCTCCGCCATCGCCACCCCGCAGGCCATCGCCGCCTACGAGCTGTACGGCGGGCTGCTGGAGCGGACCGGGCCGCCCGGGGCCACCAACATGAGCCTGGAACAGGCCATGCCGATCTTCGCCCAGGGCAAGGCCGCCTTCTACATCGACGCGGACGCCATCTACACCAACTTCCTCGACCCGAAGATCTCCACCGTCCAGGACACCGTCGGCTTCGCCCCGTTCCCGGCCGGCCCGGCCGGCTCCCGGCCGCACAACATCCCCTCCTGGAGCCTGGCCGTCAACGAGTTCTCCCTGCTGCGTGACGACGCCTGGGAGTTCATCCGCTGGGCCTCCAGCCCCGAGATGGTCGCCTCCCTCCAGGCCGACGGGATCCCCGGCGCCCGCAGCTCCGCCTGGTCCGACGCGCGGACGCTCACCTCCTTCCCCGCCGACCTCGCCGAGGCGATGCGGATCAACGCCGAGAACGGGATCGGCCACGACCGCCCCGAGGTGCTCCAGGTCGGCCGCGCCCGGGACATCGTCGGCCAGCCGCTGGTGGCCGGAATCCTCGGCAAGTCCGTGCCGGGAGTCGCCCGCGACGCGAACGCCGAGTTCGACGACTTCCTCGTCCGCGACAACCGCCACCGGGAGCCCTGATGTCCACCACCCAGACCCGGCCCCGGCCCACCGCCGCCCGGCGCCCGCCCGGCTCCCGGCCCCCGCGCACGTTCGAGCAGGCCAACCGCCGCCTCAAGTGGGCGATGCTGGCCCCGGCGCTCGGCTTCGTCGGACTGATGATCGTCTTTCCGCTGCTGTTCACGCTCAACCTCGGCTTCACCGACGCCTTCGGCGCCGTCAACGCCGACAAGAACTGGATCGGCCTGCGGAACTTCCAGGACGCGCTCGCCGACTCCCGCCGCTTCTGGCCCGCCGCCCAGCGCACCGTCATCTTCACCGTCGGCGCCGTGCTGATAGAAACCGTGCTCGGCCTGGCACTGGCCATGCTCATGCGCAAGGCGTTCCGCGGCATGCGGTGGGTGCGCACCATCCTCATCATCCCGCTGCTCACCACCCCGGTCGCCATCGGCATCCTGTGGCTGCTGATCCTCGACCCGACCAACGGCATCGCCAACCACCTGCTGGAGTCCATCGGCCTGCCGCCCCAGGAGTTCCTCGGCTCGGTCAGCCAGTCCCTGCCCACCCTCATGTTCATCGACGTGTGGCAGTGGACGCCGATGATGACCCTGCTGCTGCTCGCCGGCCTGTCCACCCTGCCCGAGGAGCCCGAGGAGGCGGCGAAGGTCGACGGCGCCGACGCCTGGCAGCGATTCCGGCACGTCGTGCTGCCGATGCTCCTGCCGACCCTGATGACCGCGCTCGTCCTGCGCTCCGTGGACGCGCTGAAGACGTTCGACATCCTCTACGCCACCAAGGGACCCGGCGGCGGCTCGGACTTCGAGGCCGAGACCCTCAACGTCTACGCCTACGGCCTCACCTTCGACTACCAGGAGTACGGGCTCGCCTCGGCGGTGCTGGTGCTCTTCACGCTCTTCATCATCGGCGTCGTGGTCCTCCTGCGCCGCCGCGCCGGAAAGAAGGAAGCATGAGTACCCACTCCGGCGGCGCGGTCCGCAGCCGGCTGGGCCTGCTGCGGGGCATCGCGGTCATCGCCGTCTCGCTGATCTTCGCCCTGCCCATCGTGTGGATGTTCGCCGCCGCCTTCAAGACCAATGTGCAGGTCACCGACCCCGGCGTGGGGCTGATCTTCTCGCCGACCTTCGAGAACTTCCGCAACGTCCTGCAGGACGGCGAGATCCTGCGTTCGCTGCGCAACTCGCTGATCGTGGGCGGCGTCTCCACCGCGCTGTCCGCACTGATCGCGGTACCGGCCGCCTGGGCCGTCGGCCGGTTCCGGATGCACCGCACCGGCTCGCTGGTCCTGGTCGCCCGCATCGTCCCGGCCGTCTCCCTGCTGGTGCCCTGGTACTACCTCTTCGCCCAGGCCGGGCTGGTCGGCAGCTACACCGTCCTGATCCTCAGCCACATGTTCGTCTCGGTCCCGCTGATCCTGTGGATCATGATCGGCTTCTTCGAGGGCCTCCCGGTGGAACTGGAGGAGGCCGCCCGGACCGACGGACTGACGGCCTTCGGCGCGTTCTGGCGCATCGCGCTGCCGCTGGCCGCGCCCGGCACCGCGACGGCCTCGCTGCTCGCGTTCGTCTCCAGCTGGAACAACTTCATGTTCGCGCTGATCTTCGCCGACGAGACCACCCAGACCGCACCGGTCACCCTGTTCAACTTCATCTCCTACGCCAGCACCGACTGGGGCGGCCTGATGGCCGTGGCCACCTTGATGACCGTCCCGGTCGTCATCGCCGCCCTCATCGGACAGAAATACCTCGTGGCCGGCCTCACCGCCGGTGCCACCAAGGGCTGACCAGCCACACCCCACACACCCCAGGAAGACCACTTCATGAAGATCGTCGACGCGAAGGTCGTCGTCACCAGCCCGGGCCGCAACTTCGTGACGCTGCGCATCACGACCGACGAGGGCCTCACCGGTCTCGGCGACGCCACCCTCAACGGGCGTGAACTCTCGGTGGCCAGCTACCTCACCGACCACGTGGTGCCACTGCTCATCGGCACGGACCCGCACCGGATCGAGGACACCTGGCAGTACCTGTACCGGGGCGCGTACTGGCGCCGCGGGCCGGTGACGATGGCCGCGATCGCCGCCGTCGACGTCGCGCTGTGGGACATCAAGGCCAAGGCCGCCGGACTGCCGCTCTACCAACTGCTGGGCGGCGCCAGCCGGGAGCGGGTGCGCGCCTACGGGCACGCCGGCGGCCGGGACATACCCGAGCTGCTGGACTCCGTCCGCGCCCGGCAGGCCCAGGGCTACCGCGCGATCCGCGTGCAGAGCGGAGTGCCGGGGCTGACCAACGTCTACGGCGTCCGCCCGGACCTGTCGGTCTCCGGCCAGCTGCCGCGCCCGGTGGTCGAGGACTGGGACACCCCCGCCTACCTGCGGCACCTGCCCCGCGTCCTGGAGGCGGTCCGCGCGGAGTTCGGCCCCGACCTGCCGCTGCTGCACGACGCGCACCACCGGCTCACCCCGATCCAGGCGGCCCGGCTGGGCAAGGAAGTGGAGCCCTACGACCTGTTCTGGCTGGAGGACTGCACCCCGGCCGAGAACCAGGAGGCGCTGCGACTGGTGCGCCGGCACACCACGACGCCGCTGGCCATCGGCGAGGTGTTCAACACCGTCTTCGACTACCAGACGCTGGTGAACGAACAGCTCATCGACTACGTGCGCTCCGCGGTGACGCACTTCGGCGGCGTCACCCCGCTGAAGAAACTGTTCGACTACGCGGCGCAGTACCAGATCAAGAGCGCCATCCACGGACCCGAGGACATCTCACCGGTCGGCATGGCCGCCGCGATCCACCTCGACCTGGCGATCCACAACTTCGGCATCCAGGAGTACTCGGGGCACTCCGCGCTCACCGAGCAGGTGTTCCGGCACGCCTACACCTTCACCGACGGGCACCTGCACCCGGGAGAGGAACCGGGTATCGGCGTCGAACTCGACGAGGAACTGGCGGCCGCCCATCCGTACCGGGCCGCCTACCTGCCGGTCAACCGGCTGGCCGACGGCTCCGTCCACGACTGGTGAACGGCACCGGCACCCGGCACCCGCACGGCCGGGACGGCGCGCGCCCCCCGGTCGCGCCGGCGACCGCCCGATGACCGCCCCGAGAAGACAAGGAGACCGCCGTGCCCGACGGAACTGAAACGACGCCACCGTCCGCGCTGCTCGCCGCACTGGGCGCCCAGCGCCTCCTGCCGGTGCTGCGCTCACCGGACGTCCCCACGGCCGTGGCGGCGGTGACGGCCCTGGTGGACGCGGGCTGCCGCGTCGTCGAGCTGACCACCTCGACACCCGACTGGGAGCGTGCTCTGGCCGAGTGCCGGGGCCGGTACCTCCGGCCGGCGGGGGAGGAGGGCGGTGCTCCGCCGCTACTGGGCGTGGGTACCGTGACCACCGCCGAACAGGCGTCGGCGGCCATCGGTGCCGGTGCGGACTTCCTGGTCTCCCCCTGGCCGGCGCCGGCCGTGCGAGCCGTGGCGGCCCGGGCCGGGACGGTGTTCGTCGAGGGCGGCTTCACCCCGGCCGAGGTCGCCGACGCGGCCGGGCGCGGGCCGGCGAAGATCTTCCCCGCGCACGTCGGCGGACCGCGGTTCGTCGCCTCGCTGCGGGCCGTACTGCCACAGGCGTCCCTCATCCCGACCGGCGGCATAGCGGTCGAGGAGGCCCCGGCCTATCTGGCGGCCGGCGCCCTGGCCGTCGGCGTGGGCTCCGGCCTGCCCGAGGACCCGGACGCCCTCGCCCGCCTGTTCGGAGGAGCACGATGAGCGACTACGACGTCGTACTGATCGGCGAGATCCTCGTCGAGTTCTACTGCGAGGGCCCGCCCGTCGACCAGGCGCGGCTCCGGCTCGGCTTCTCCGGTGACGTGCTGAACGCCGCAGCGGCGGCCTCGGCCGCCGGCGCGCGCACCGCCATCCTGACCGCCGTGGCCGAGGACCAGCTCGGCGACGCCCTCGTCGAGCGGGTCCGTGCCCTGGGGGTGGACACCGCGCTGATCCGGCGGGTCCCGGCCGGCAACGGCGCCTATCTGCTGCACGGAGACCTCAGCGGTGAGCGCGAGTTCACCTACTGGCGTACCGCGAGCGCCGCCTCCGGGCTCGGCGTCGCCGACATCGAACGCGAACGCGCGGTGCTGGCCGGCACCCGGGCCCTGGTCGCCTCGGGCGTGGGCAGCGCGCTCTCGGACAACTGCCGGGACGCCATCGCGGCGGCTGCCCGGATCGCGGCGGAGGCAGGCGCCGCCGTGGTGTACGACCCCAACTTCCGTGCCCGGCTGACGACCGCGGAGCGGGCCCGGGCGGCCCTGGCCGAACTGGCCCCGCACTGCGCGCTCATCACCCCGTCCTGCCCCTCGGACGCGCGGGCGCTGCTGGGCACGGAGGATCCGCTCACCGCCGCCCGGGCCGTCCTCGCGCTCGGGGCGCGCGCCGCCGCGGTCACCTCGGGCGCCGACCAGGTGGTCGTCATGGGCGCGGGCGCGGGCGCGGGCGCGGGGGCGGGGGAGCCGCTCACCCTGCCGGTCCCGACGGTGGCCAACGCCGTCGACGCGACCGGCGCGGGCGATGTGCTCACCGGAACGACGGCCGCACGTCTGGCGCTCGGCGACCCGCTGCCGACGGCGGTGAGCCTGGCCATCGGCGCCGCCTCGCTGTCGGTCACCGGCCGGGGCGGCACGGGCCGCATCCCCACCCTGACGGAGTCCCGGGCGGTGGCCCCCGCCGTCCGGGCCTGAGGACCCGGCCGGCACCGGGACGGGCGCATCGGGTGCACCGGCGCCGCGCTCTTCTCACGACCCGGCACCATTTCTCACACTCCGCAGTCGTGATGGTGCTGTCCGTGAGAGAGTTGACCGTCCGTCGCACAGGAGCGGACCGGATCGGACGGCGCACGGACAGGCCGGCCGGCGACCGGCGAGAAAGGGCTGCGGAGCATGCTGGACGACGCGTTCGGACAGGAGCCGCGATGGGACCCGAGCGTCTTTCCTCCCGCCTCCCGCGCGCCACGGGCCGTACAGACCGCCCACATGCTCCGCGATCCGCGCGGATTCGGGCTCTCGCTGCGGCGGAGGTTCGGTCCGGTCTTCTCCGCACGCGTGCACCCGTACCGCGCGGCGCTGGTGTGTGCCACGGACGCCGCGACCAACCGTGCCGTTCTCACCGATCACGAGCGGTTCGTCGGCGGCCGGGCGACCGCCCTGCTGCGACCGGCGCTGGGGGAGGGCTCACTGATCTGCACACCCCCGCCGCGCCATCTGCCGCACCGCAGACTGCTGTTGCCGCCTTTCCAGGGGAAGCAACTGGCCGGCTGGGAGGACCGCGTCCGCGAGGTCGTCCGCGCCTCGCTGCCCGGCCTGCTGACCGGCGGGGACCGCCCGACACGGCCGTGGGCACAACGGCTGACCCTGGAGGTGGTGCTGCGGGTCGTCTTCGGCCTGCGGGATCCGGCACGGGTCGCGGTGTTCCGGGACGCGTTGACGGCTTTCGCCGGGACCGGCAACGTCTCCACCCTCTTCCTGCCCGCGCCGCTGCGCCGCGATCTGGGACGTCTGTCCCCGGGCGGCCGTTTCGAACGACTCCACTCGCACGTAAGGGAGTTGATCCGGGAAGAGATCGCCGCCCGCCGCGAGGTGGCCGATCGCGAAAGCCGCGACGACATCCTGTCCACGCTGCTGGACCGTTACGACGCGGGCCCCGGCGACCAGCGGCTGCTGGACGAACTGACCGGGCTGGTGCTGGCCGGGTACGAGACCACGGCGACCACCATCGCCTGGACCCTCCACCTCCTCGCCCACCACGGCAGCGCGCGGGATGACCTGGTGGCCGACCTCGACGCGGGCTCGGACGGGTTGCTCAAGGCGGTCATCAAGGAGTCCGGCCGACTGCGGCCCGCCGTCTACAACGCCATGCGCACCGCCGCCGAGGACACCTCACTGGGCGGACGCCCGGTTCCGCGGCACGCGTTCGTCGCGGCGCTGTTCCCGATCACCCACCTCGACCCCGAACTGTGGCCGCAACCCGACGCGTTCCGGCCCGAACGTCACCTCGGCGCCGACCCCCTGCCGTACGCGCTCACCCCCTTCGGCGGTGGTCTGCGGCGCTGCATCGGGGTACCGCTGGCCCAGTTGGAGGCCGAGATCGTGGTCACCGAGGTGCTGGCCCGGGCCTTGCCCGAACCGGCCGGCCCACCGGAGCCGGCACGGCTGGCCGCGGTGACCCTGGTTCCCGCGCGCGGAGGACGCGTCCGGTTCCGCCGCAGGGGGACGCTGTGACGGAGCGGATGCCGGGACGCACCGCCGAGGGGCGCGTCCGCCACCTGACACCGGGCCGGACGGGCGCCGCCGGTGCTCGGACCGGCCCCGGCGCGCGGTCAGGCGGGCCGCCGCGCCGCCTCGATGATCTCCAGCCCGCGCACGCAGTCGCGGGGATCCATCGGGAGCGGTGCCCCCGAGGTGAGCGCGTCGCCCAGGGCACGGTAGAAGGCCAGGTGCTCGCCGGGCACCAACGGGGTGGGGTGCTCACCGTCGGGTGTCGCGAGCAGCGCGGTGCGGCCGTCGGCGTGGACGCCGAAGCCCGGGTCAAGAGGACGCAGGCCGGCCTTCGACTGCGATTCCTGGGGGTCAAGACCGTGCGAGGTGAGGACCCCGCGCGAGCCGAGCACCCGGAAACGGGGCCGGTTGGCGGGGGCCGTCGCGTTCATCCACAGCCGTGAACGCACGCCGTTCGCGTGGGTGAGCGCGAGGAACGCATCGTCGTCGGCCACGGCGCCGGGGCGGCGCCGGTCCAGTTCGGCGTGGATGGCGACGACGTCCCCGAACAGCAGGAGCGCCTGGTCGATGAGATGGGGGCCAAGGTCGAGGAGGATGCCTCCCCCCTCCTCGGGGGTCGCGATGTCCTTCCAGCGCTGGAGGAGGGCGGGCGCCCACTTCTCGAAGGCGGACTCGAACTGGTGGACCTCACCGATGTCCCCCGCCGCCAGGGCCCGGCGGAGGGTGAGGAAGTCCCCGTCCCAGCGCCGGTTCTGGAAGACGGTGAGTGGAACCCCGGCTGCCTCGGCCTCCTCGACGAGGGAGCGCGCCTCCGCGCTGGATATCCCCAGGGGCTTGTCGATCACGACCGGGATCCCGGCGGCGATGGCGCGCCGCGCCAGCGGGGCGTGGGTGCTGTGCGGGCTGGTGATCACGATGAGGCCGAGATCGTCACGGGCGAACACCTCGTCCGGGCTGGAGAGGATATCGGCCCGCGGGTACGCGCCGGCAGCGGAGGCGACCCGCGCCGGGTCGGTGGTCACGATCGCGGAGACGGTGAAGCGCGGCTCGGCGGTGAGCAGCGGCGCGTGGAAGACGCGTCCGCCGGTGCCGAAGCCGATGATCGCGGTACGGATGGTCATGGTGTTCTCCTGGCTGGGGCGGTCAGCGGGCGCTGATGTCGGTGGACAGTGTCCCTGCGATGCCCTCGGGCCGGGAGACGCCGCCGATGGTCGTGGCGATCCGCGGGTCGCGGGCCGATAACTACGGGGGCCGCGGCGGGCCTGCGGCACGCCGGCCTCCGCACGCAGCGCGCGTCCAGGAGCACCTGCGGCGCCTCACGCTACCCCGCAGTGGGTCGACGCCTCGGTACCGGTGGGGAGGACGATGTCGACGGTTCCAGCGCGCGGAGCACGGCGATCGTGTCGGGCACCGTCCTGCCGGGGCCCATGTCGAGCGCGAGCCTGCGGTGCGATCCGACGACTTCCTTCATGGCCGCGACCGAGTCGATGATGTGGCCGATCCCGCTGGGCGTGAGGGAGCCGCGGTCGGGGTGCAGTGGCCCCTTGCGGAGTTCCCGTACAGGAGGCCGGGGTGTTCTGGGCCATGAACCCATGCGGCCTCACGCCCTCCTTGAAGATCGAGAAGCCCTCCGGCGACTCGGTCATGTACCGCATCGACGCCACGCAGTCCTGAGGGGTGATTGCCGGGGGTGGTACGGATGCCGCCGTTGTCCACGCGGACCCGATCGCGGACCCGACCCTGCCTCGTCCGTCGCCGCACGCTCTCCCTCCCCCTCGGACTGTCCAGTTGTCCTCCGCCCGTGGACAACCTGGTCGGCGAGCCTGGAAAATGTTGCCCTTCGGGGGCGGCCCGGAGCGCTCCGTCCGGCGCTCGTGAGCCGGTCGATGCTGAGGAGTGTCCGCACGGGTCACAACGTGGTGCGGAAGAGGTCCCCGCCCGCATCGGCCAGGGCCCGGCCCGAGCAGGAGAGGAGGCTCCCCGTGCCAGAAGCGAACCGACTGCCGCACAACACGCTCCACACGCTGGGGATCCTGTCGCTGGGAGCAGTGGGCTTCGCGGCGGCCCAGGGATGGTGGCTGGTCGTCGGCCTGTGGTTCCTGTTCCCGGCCGCACAGGTCCGACAGCGCCGCATCCTGGTCCGTCACCAGCGCGACGTACGGCACATTCGAGGGGATCTCGTCCGCTTCGCCGCGGCGCGCGTCCCGGCCCGGCACACGGCCCACCTCCACAACGCCGGCGGCCATCGGGCCGTCATCGTCTCGGGCGGCACGAATCCCCGGTTCGTCCGAGTCGTCCTGGAGGGTCAGCACACCGCGCCCGCGCCCGTCGGTGAAAAGGCCGACTCCCTCCGTGCGCTGATCACCGCGTACACCATCGACGAAGGCACCGGTACCGTCCTGGCCGAGGCCGTGACGGTACCGGTGGTGCGCGACCCGGGCAGCCCCGGAGGGGTCCGGATCCCCAGGCCGTCCGCACCCTCGCCGGATCGCTCTCTCGCCGGGCAGTGGGGGATCCGCGCCCGCCGGGCTCTCGCCGGCCCGGCCGAACTCCAGGACCTCTACGCCTTCCTGGAAACCGCCGACACCGTCGAGGTCAGCACCGATTCCGGAGAACCCGGCCGCCCCTGAACCCACCACGTGGCGGGGTCGGACCCACCGCTGCGGGCCGCAGGCCTCCTCGCGTGCCCGGACGGGAGACGAGGAACACCCGCACCCCGCACCCGTATTCCGCCGCCGGCGTCGGCCACCGTCGAGACCGAACGGGGTCAGGCCGGTCTGTGGAGAGGTCACGCGGCAGACGGTGGGTCAGGCCGGGCTCCGGCGTCTGGCCGATCCCGGAACACAGGGGCCCGCCGGGACGGAAACGCTGTGGCGGTCGAGACAACGACCGGCGATGCTCGGACGTGGGGGGCGAGCCGACGGCCGGCAGCCACGAGGAGGTGCTTCCCGCATGGCCGATGAGTACGTGCTGCAAGATGACGATCACCGCAGGGTGGTGCGCGTCGGCGACACCGTCCGGCGCCCCGTACATCCATGGACCGCGGCGGTGCACGCACTGCTCCGGTACCTCGAGGAAGCCGGATTCCCGTACTCCCCACGGGTGCGGGGCATGGACGACGAGGGACGCGAGATCCTCACCTATCTGGACGGCGCGTCAGGGCCGGCGGGTTGGGCCGGAGTGGTCGACGACCGTGGCCTGATCGCCTTCGCCCGCCTGCTGCGCGCTTACCACGACGCTGTTGTCGGGTTCCGCCTGCCCGAAGGGCTGAGCTGGTGCACCGGAGAGAGTGGCCCGTCCGATGGCGGCGTAGTCTGCCACGGCGACTTCGGACCGTGGAACGTCGTGTGGCGAGGTGCGGACCCCGTGGGCATTCTGGACTGGGACTACGCCCGCCCGGCGGAGCGCCTCCACGACATCGCCTACGCCCTGGAGTACGTGGCCCCGTTCCGCGATGACGCCGAATGCCTGCGCTGGCTGAGCTATCCTCAGCCCCCCGACCGCAGGCGCCGCATGGAGCTCTTCGCCGCAGCCTATGGCCTCACCTCCACCGTGGGATTGGCCGAGGCGGTCATCGACGTGCAGGAACGGACCATCGAGCAGGTCCGCCAACTGGCCGAGCGAGGCAACCAGCCCCAGGTCCACTGGGTCGCCACTGGTCATCTCGACGACCTGACGCGCCGGGTCGTCTGGAGCCGGGCCCACCGTCACCTCTTCGTGTGATCGCCGCACCGTCTGACGCTTCAAGGGCCGCTGAAGGAGGCGCTGGCGCCGGCTCCGGCGATGCCGGCGATGGCGTCGTTGTAGTTCCAGCTTTCCGTGCCCAGCAGCCCGTCGACGGGACCGGTGTACCCACAGTACTCGCCTCCGTCCGCTGGATGTGCTTGGCTTCCTCGACCGTCAGGCCGAGGTTGTTCACCGTCAACGGGGTCACGGAGTCCGTGACCACCGGCTGGTTCTCGGCCGACATCGCTGCGGCGGTGCCGGCGGTCACCAGACCGCCGGCGCTGATGACGGCGAGAGCGGTGAAGGTGAGGGCGAGCGTTTTGGTTGACTTCTTGGTTCGCATGCTTCCCCTTGGTTGTGCCTCGCGGGCCCTGGTCGGGGCCGTACCGGCATTCCGCCTTCGGGCCGAGGGTGTCCACCAGGGGTGATGGGGGCGACCGGCAGCGACGGGCAGGGAACACGTCCCTCACGGTCAAAAGGGCCCGGCCGACCGCTGACGACGGCCCTGCTCCCCGGGCGTGATCGTCCGCAGCCAGGCGCCGGAGGGGGCGTCCGCCACCCCTGTCGAGGGCAGCGGGACACGCGAACTCGAACTCGACGAGGCCCTGGAGCGCTGCGCGAGGTGCGCGGCTGGGTCCATGGGAGAGCTTCCATGTGTGCTGACCGGACCATGGTGGAGACCTGTCGGGCCGTCAATCGAATGGAGTGAGGTCCTGCTTGAGCCTTGTTGGCACACTCAGGTGCCGGTCGGCTCCGAGGGGAAAACATCCAAAGACTTATTTGACGGATGCAATGCCAAAGGTATCTTTGATTCATGCGCATCCGAGACCCGCGGGCGTTCCGCGCGCTGGCCCACCCGCTGCGGCTGGACCTCGTGGAACTGCTCAGCGTGGCGGGGCCGACCACGGCGGCCGAGTGCGCCCGGCGGCTCGGCAGCAGTCAGGCGTCGTGCTCCTTCCACCTGCGGCAGCTCGCCAAGTATGGGTTCGTGGAGGAGACACGGACCGACGATCCGGACCAGCGCAAGCGCTTTTGGCGGCTGGTCGAGACGGACCAGGCGTGGGAGGCCCGGGACCATCCGGCCGCCGCACGGGAACTGGACCGGGTCGTGGTGGAACGCGAGGCCACACGCGTCCTTGACGCCCTCGCCGATCCGGCGGGAGAGCACGCGGACGCGTGGCGCTCTCCGCTGCTCTCCGGGCTCACTGTTCCGATGTCCCCAGGCGAACTCGACTCCGTGTGGCGCCGGATCCACGACCTGCTGGAACCGTACGCCGAGCGCATGCGCGGCCGGGCGGAGGTGCCCGGCGACGCGGCCTGGATCCGGCTTTTCCTGGCTGCGACCCCGCTGGCGGACGACGCGGAATCCTCGCCCACGGACGCAGAGGGCCAGGGCTGACGGCACGAACACCGAGCGCCCGCGCCACCTGACGGGCAACGGTGCCGATCTCGCGGACAACAGGAAGAGGTATCAGGTGAGTGTCTTACGCCAAGCGCGCTTCCGTCGCCTGCTGATCGGCGAAACCGTTTCGAGTTTCGGTGACAGCGCCCTGTTCCTGGCGCTCGCGGTCTGGGCCAGGGACCTGACCGGTTCGAACGCCGCCGCCGGTCTCGTCTTCCTCTTCCTGACCCTGCCAGGCCTCGCCTCCCCGCTGCTCGGCCACCTCGTCGACCGGGTCCGACGCAAGCCCCTCCTGCTGTGCATGTACACCGGCATGGCCCTCTTCGTCCTCGCCCTGCTGGCGGTGCGCTCGGCGCAGGACCTGTGGCTGCTGTACGTCGCCGCCGCCGGCTACGGGCTGATGGTCGCCACACCCGCCCGCAACGCCCTGCTGAAGGACCTGCTGCCGTCCGCCGAAGCGGCGGAGGCCCGGTCGTGGCTCATTGCCACACGTGAAGGCGCCCGGGTGGTGTCCCCGGCGATCGGCACCTGGGTCTACGTCACTTACGGGCCCAGCACGCTCGTCCTCCTGGACTCGGCCACCTTCGCCATCGCCATCCTCGCGCTCGCCGGCGTCAAGGTCACCGAGACCCCGCCGGAGAAAGCTGGTGGCGAGCCTCTGTCGCGCCGGCTGCTGGCGGGCTTCCAGCACGTTCGATCCGTGCCGCTGATCCAGCGGCTGGCCGTCACCCTGGTTCTCTTCATGGCCGGGGTGGGGCTGATTGAGACCGCGGTGTTCTCCGCCATCGACAACGGACTTGACCGTCCCGCCGCGTTCTTCGGAGTCGTGGCCTCCGTCCAGGGGGCGGGTTCGGTCGTCGCCGGGCTGGCTGCCATCGTGCTGATCAAACGCCTGGGCGAACTGAGCACCGCCTCGGTCGCCTACGCCCTGCTGACGGCGGGCATGGTGCTGTGCGCGCTCCCCGTGCTGCCCACCTTCCTCGCCGGGGTCGCCCTCATCGGCATGGGGGTACCGCTGATCAGCGTGTCCCTCGGAACGGCCGAACATCTCTACACCCCCTCGCGGCTGCAGGGCCGGGTCAGCGCCGCCGTGGGCATGGTGACCGACGGCGCGCAGAGCCTCTCGATCGCGGCCGGTGCCGTTCTCGTCGGACTGGTGGACTACCGCGTCATGTACGTCGCCATCGCCGTGGTCTCGGCCGGCTGCGCGCTCGGTCTCCTGGTGCGCCGCCCGCCCGTCCCGGAGGTGGTTCCCTCCCTCGCCGACGAGCCCGGGGCGGTGGCGCCTCGGGCTGCCACCACCTCGTCGGCTCCTGCCGACTGACCGGTGCGCCCCCACTCCCACGGTGGCGGGGAGGGCCCGAGCTCCGCCGTGTTCCCGGCGGTATGCCCATCACTCTCCGCAAGGTTCACGTCGCACCCTTGTGTGCACATCGAAAGGGCCCTTAGACTCTCGAACGAACCGGGCAGTAGGGCTTAATACGTGATGCTGGCGAAGGTGGATGGGGCGATGGATACGCCGATCGGCGTTTCGCAGAAGCGCCTTGCCGCGATCCGCTGATTCGTTTTTTTACTCACGTCCCTCAGTGGCGCTCCATGGGTGATGGCCGCGTCGTTGTCCCTGATGGTAAGGCGCAATGTTCCGTGAGTATCCGCCCGCAGTGCGGATTGTCAAGGAAGATACCTGACCATGTGTCTTCCCACTATGTGAGCGGTGAGGTGGCTCTGGCATGCAAATAATCGGGGAGTTTCGTCGGGCCGACGGCTTCGGGCACGGGTTACCTCACTTTCTGGAGCATGGGGGAACGCGACTTCCGGTGGTGGACGCCGGAAGGGAGAGCGACGACCTCCTCGACTGGATCGGATCGCACATCACCGGACTGCGTGAGCTGATCACTCGCCACGGCGCCGTCCGGATCACCGGCCCCCGCGGCCCACAGGTCACGGACCTCGCCGCAGTCGCGTCCCTTCTGGGAGGGACGTCCCTCGCCTATACGGAGCGGTCGACGCCGCGCAGCCGGGTCTCCGAATCGGTCTACACCTCAACCGAGTATCCGGCCGAGGAGCACATTCCCCAGCACAATGAGAGTTCGTACTCCGCGACCTGGCCCGACCACCTCTTCTTTCTCTCCGTAGTCCCCGCCGACGAAGGTGGCGCGACACCCGTGGCGGACAGCCGGGTGATACGGCAGAACATCTCTCCTGATCTTCTGGAGCGGTTCACGCGTTTGGGTGTGCGCTATACCCGTGCCTATCACGAGGGAATCGGCCTCTCCTGGCAGGAGGCATTCCAGGCCACCAACCGGGCCGAGGTCGACGGATATTGCCGGGAACACGGGATCGACGCCGAATGGGAAGGCGATCTGCTGCGCACCAGCCAGCGGCGCCCCGCGGTACTCGACCATCCGGTGACCGGGGAAACGGTCTGGTTCAACCAGGCCCACCTCTTTCATGTCAGCGCTTTGCCGAAGGAAACGGCGGCAGCCCTTCTCGGGCTGTTCGAGGCGCGCGACCTGCCGCGCAATGCCACGTACGGTGACGGCACCCCCATCTCTGACGCGGATATCGAAGAGATCAACGACGCGTTCGGACGCTCCTGTGTCGCGGCGCCGTGGGAGCGCGGAGAAGTCATGGTCCTGGACAACGTCCTGGCGAGTCACGGCCGTCTCCCGTACCGGGGAGAACGGAAGACCCTGGTGACCATGACGGCGGCTGACTGGCGCGACTGGGCACGCTCCGCCTAGCGGAGCCCCGCACGGGGCGGCCACGGGCCGCCCCGTGCGGGGCCCGAGCCGGCACCGCGCCTCGCCTTTCTGCCTGCCACCCCACCCGCAACCATCGAGCGGTCGTGCACCGGAGCTGCTTCGAGCCGAAGCACACCCGGACCTCCGCCCTGCGCGGCCCGCTCTTCGTGGCATGCCCTTTTCCGGCTGCCCGGAGACGCCTGCGGACCGCCCGCCCCGACAGGACCGGGTGCCCTCCTCATTCGGACTCATGGAAGGAACAGCCAGATGACGCCTGACGACTTCGAGGTCCCGACCGGTACGGCCGATGCGCCGGCGACGGAGCACCCGCTGAGCCTTGAACAGCGGCGTCTGTGGTTCCTGGACCGCTGGACCAGCGGAACGGCCGCCTACAACGTCCCGCTGCGCTGGACCCTCGACGGGCCGGTGGACAGCGAGCGGCTGGTCCGTGCCCTCCGTAGCGTCCTCGTCCGCTACGACGCGCTGTTCACGGCCTTCCGCCAGGACGGTGACGAGCCGGTGCAGCGCGTGCTGGCGGACCGCGCGTTTCCCCTCTCGGTGGTCGATGCGGGGGAGGAGACCGCCGAGCGCCTGCTGGCCGAGGCCGCGGCTGAGCCCTTCGACCTGCAGAACGGCCCCCTCGTCCGGGCGACCCTGTGCCGCGTCGGCCCCCGCAGGGTGATCCTCGGCGTCGTCTGTCACCACATCGCCTTCGACGGCTGGTCCTTCGACATCCTCGATCGCGAACTCATGCGCGCCTACACCGGCGAGGACCCCGCTGACTTCGAGCAGCCCAACGGCTACCTGGATTACGCCGCGTGGCAGCGCGGCCACACCGTCACCCCCGAGGCCCGTCAGAGGCTGGCGGAGGCGGCAGGGGAACTGCGGGATCTTCCCGACCTGATCGAATTCAACCGGGACTTCCCCCGGCCCGCCGAGATCAGCTATCGCGGACGCACCCTCTCCTTTACCGTGGACACGGCGCTCGCGGAACGGGTGTCCTCCCGCGCCACGGAACTCGGCGTCACGCCGTTCGTGGTCCTGCTCGCCTCCTTCCAGACCCTGGTGCACCGTGAGAGCGGCAGCGCCGATGTGGTGCTCGGCACGCCCTTCGCCGCCCGGCTGGAGCCGCACCTCCAGCACGTAGTCGGACTGTTCACGAGAACACTCGTGCTGACCGGCCGGCTCGCCCGGAACCAGACCTTCGCCGACGTGGTGGATGGGGCCAGGGAAGGGCTGCTGCACTCTCTCGCCCGGGCCGACATCCCCTTCGAGTCGCTGGTGGAAGCCGTACGCCCCGAGCGCACCCTGAGCCACGGCCCCCTCGTACAAACGCAGTTCGCGTACCACGAGGCAAACGACGCGGTGAACCTGCCCGACGGGCTGCGGGTGGAGCGCCGTGTGGATGCCACGGACACGGCCAAGTTCGACATCAGCTGGTCGGTCTATCACCACCCGGCCGGCTTCCGCGTCGATGTCGAGTACACGACGGACCTGTACGAACGGTCCACTGTCGAGCGGCTCTTCAGCCACTGGTGCGAGCTCCTGCGGGCCGCCCTCGCGGAGCCCGGCACGGCCATCGGTGAGCTGCCCCTGGCGTCGGTGGGGGAGCGGGGGTTGGTGGCGGCGTGGTCGGGTGCGGAGACGGGTCCGGTCGCGGTGTCGGGTGTGGGTTCGGTGCACGGGTTGGTGGGGGTGAGGGCTGTCGCGCTGCCTGGGGCGGTTGCGGTGTCCGGTGGTGGTGGGTCGCTCACGTATGCGGGGTTGGAGGGGCGGGCGAATCGGATCGCTCGTGGTCTGGGTGGGCTGGGTGTGGGGCGTGAGGCGCGGGTGGGGGTGTGCTGGGGCCGGTCGGTTCCGTTGGTTCCCGCGTTGTTGGGGGTGTTGAAGGCGGGGGCGGCGTATGTGCCGCTGGACGGGGAGTATCCGGCGGAGCGGCTGGCTTTTGTGCTGGCGGATGCGGGTGTCGAGGTGGTGCTGGTCGAGCCGGAGCTGGTGGACCGGATTCCGGAAGGCCCTTGGCGGGTCGTTCCCGTGGGTGAGGACACCTTCGCGGAGCAGCCGGCCACCGATCCCGGAATCGCTGTGAGTCCTGATCAGACGGCGTACGTCATCTACACCTCCGGCTCCACCGGCCGCCCCAAAGGCGTCGCCGTCAGTCATCACAACGTCGTCCGGCTCCTCTCCACCACCACCCGGGACTTCACCTTCCGTGAGAACGACGTCTGGCCCCTCTTCCACAGCTTCACGTTCGACGTCTCCGTGTGGGAGATGTGGGGCGCGCTGTCCAGTGGCGGACGTCTGGTCATGGTGCCCTACACGGTGTCGCGTGACCCGGAGGCGTTCCACGCCCTGGTTCGCGAGGAGGGCGTCACGGTACTCAACCAGACACCTTCGGCGTTCGCGGGCTTCGAGGCGGCCGACCGCGCCGCCGGGCTTCCCCTGCGGCTCCGCTACGTGGTGTTCGCGGGTGAGGCGCTGGATCACGCGTCGGTGCGGCGCTGGTCGGAGCGGCACGGCTGGGACGCGCCGGCCCTGATCAACATGTACGGCATCACCGAAACCACTGTGCACAGCACATTCCTCCGCCTTTCCAAGCCGGACCTCGGCCGCGCCTTGACGCAGATAGGACGGCCTCTCGCCGATCTCTCCCTGCACGTCCTCGATGAATCCGGTGCCCCCTGCCCTCTCGGCGTCACCGGCGAGATTTACGTGGGCGGCCCCGGTGTCACCCGTGGCTATGTGGGGCGGCCGGATCTGACGGCGGAGCGGTTTGTTCCGGATCATGTGTCGGGGGTGGTGGGGGCGCGGTTGTATCGCAGTGGTGATCTGGCGCGGATGCGGCCGGGTGGTGGGTTGGAGTATGTGGGCCGGGCGGACGCGATGGTGAATGTGCGTGGTTTCCGCGTTGAGCTGGGTGAGGTGGAGGCGGTTCTCGGGTCTTGTCCGGGGGTTGCTGGTGTTGCGGTGGTCACGCGTGATGACGGTGACGGTGTGGTGTTGGTGGCGTATCTCGTGGCTGGTGTGGGGGGTGTGTCAGTTCCGGAGGTGCGGGAGTGGGCTGAGGGTCGTCTGCCGCGGTACATGGTTCCGTCGCGGTGGATGGTGTTGGACGCGTTGCCGTTGACGTCGTCCGGGAAGGTGGATCGGCGGGTTCTGCCGGTTCCTGAGGCGGGGCGGGTTGCGGTTGGTGAGGCGTTTGTGGCGCCGGTGGGGGTGGTGGAGGAGCGGCTTGCGGCGGTGTGGTCGCAGGTGCTCGGGGTGGAGCGGGTGGGGCGGCATGACCGGTTCTTCGATCTGGGTGGTGATTCGATACGGAGTATCCGGGTGGTGGGTCTGGCGCGTGAGGCGGGTCTGGAGCTGGTTCTGCAGGATCTGTTCCGGGCGCCGACGGTGGCTGAGCTGGCCCTTGTGACCCGGGCGGCCGGTGACGGTGGGTCTGGGGATGACGGCGTGGTGGAGCCGTTTGCGCTGATCGGTGCGGCGGATCGGAAGCTGCTGCCCGAGGACGTGGTGGACGCTTATCCGATGACCGCGCTGCAGCTCGGCATGGTCTATGAGATGGAACGCGATCCCGAACGCCTCCCCTACCACAACGTCACCAGCTTCCAGCTCCACGGACCTTTCGAGGCCGACCGCCTCACCGAGGCGGTTGCGCTGGCCGTCGCCCGCCACCCGATTTGGCGCACCTCGTTCTCCCTGAGCGGCTACAGCGAACCCCTGCAACTGGTGCACCCGGCCGCGACCATGCCGCTGGCCTTCGAGGATCTGCGGGACCTGCCCACGGCCGAACAGGACCGCGTGGTTCGTGCCTACGTGAACGAGCAACGGCGCCGGCCGTTCGACAACGCGGTCCCGCCGCTCTTCCGTATGTTCGTCCACCGCCGCTCCGGCGATGTCTTCCAGTGGACCCTCACGGAGCACCACGCGGTCCTCGACGGCTGGAGCCTGCACACCACCCTCGCCGAGATCCTGGAGAACTACCGGATCCTGTTGGCGGGGGGTGTGGTGCGGGCGCGGGCTTTGCGTTCGTCGTTCCGGGACTTCGTGGCGCTGGAGCGGGAAGCGGCCGGGTCGGAGGCGTCGCGTGCGTTCTGGGCGGAGCGGCTGACCGACCGCCCCGACATCCGGCTGTCCCGCTGGCCGTCGAACGCCGGAGAAACCGTCGGGGCCGGTGAGCGGGTCGAGAACGAGTGGCACTACCAGTCGGAGCCCGGTCAGGGGTACGGGGCGGTGGAGACCCTGCTGCCGGAAGACCTGTGCCGTGGCCTGGAGGCGTTGGCGCAACGCTGCGGCGTCCCGCTGAAGTCGGTGCTGCTGGCGGCCTACCTGCGGACGGTCGGGTTCGTCACGGGTTCGCAGGACGTCCTGGTCGGAGTGACGGCCAATGGCCGGGTGGAGCGTGTGGACGGTGACGAGGTCAGGGGGCTGTTCCTCAACACTCTCCCGTTCCGCCTCGGTCTGCCGGACGGGTCGTGGTCGGACCTGATTCAAGCGGTGTTCCGGGCGGAGCGCGACATGCTGCCGCACCGCCGGTATCCGCTCGCGGCCCTCCAGCGCGAGTTCACCGGCGGCATCCCCATCGAGGCCAACTTCGTCTACAACCACTTCCACGTGATGGATCGGGCTCTGTCGAAGGGAACCGTCCACATTCAGGACGGAAAGATCGACAGCTTCACCACCGACCGCGCGGAGCCGACGAACTTCCCCCTCAACGTCGGAATCCTGCGCAGCCCGTCCTCCTCGCGTCTGCTGCTCGGGGTCGACTACCACACCGACAGGCTCACCACCGAGCAGGTGCTGTTCTTCCGCGGCTATCTCGTGCGGGCGTTGCGGGAGATGGTGGCGGGGGAGGAGCGGTTCTATCTGCGGGATTCGCTGGCGTCGGTGGGGGAGCGGGGGTTGGTGGCGGCGTGGTCGGGTGCGGAGACGGGTCCGGTCGCGGTGTCGGGTGTGGGTTCGGTGCACGGGTTGGTGGGGGTGAGGGCTGTCGCGCTGCCTGGGGCGGTTGCGGTGTCCGGTGGTGGTGGGTCGCTCACGTATGCGGGGTTGGAGGGGCGGGCGAATCGGATCGCTCGTGGTCTGGGTGGGCTGGGTGTGGGGCGTGAGGCGCGGGTGGGGGTGTGCTGGGGCCGGTCGGTTCCGTTGGTTCCCGCGTTGTTGGGGGTGTTGAAGGCGGGGGCGGCGTATGTGCCGCTGGACGGGGAGTATCCGGCGGAGCGGCTGGCTTTTGTGCTGGCGGATGCGGGTGTCGAGGTGGTGCTGGTCGAGCCGGAGCTGGTGGACCGGATTCCGGAAGGCCCTTGGCGGGTCGTTCCCGTGGGTGAGGACACCTTCGCGGAGCAGCCGGCCACCGATCCCGGAATCGCTGTGAGTCCTGATCAGACGGCGTACGTCATCTACACCTCCGGCTCCACCGGCCGCCCCAAAGGCGTCGCCGTCAGTCATGCCGCAGTCGTGGACCTGCTGCGGTGGGGCACCGAGCGCCACCGGTTCGGAACCGACGATGTGTGGACGCTTTTCCACAGCACCGCGTTCGACTTCTCCGTGTGGGAGATGTGGGGCGCGCTCTCCAGCGGCGGGCGCCTGGTCGTCGTCTCCCACCCCGTGTCGCGTGACCCGGAGGCGTTCCACGCCCTGGTTCGCGAGGAGGGCGTCACGGTACTCAACCAGACACCTTCGGCGTTCGCGGGCTTCGAGGCGGCCGACCGCGCCGCCGGGCTTCCGCTGCCGCTTCGGTTGGTGATCTTCGGAGGTGAGGCGCTGGATCACGCGTCGGTGCGGCGCTGGTCGGAGCGGCACGGCTGGGACGCGCCGGCCCTGATCAACATGTACGGCATCACCGAAACCACCGTCCATGTCACCGAACGCGTGCTGAGCGCCACCGACCTGCTGGGCACCGGCACACAGATCGGCAACGCCGTCGCCGGACTGACCACCCACGTCCTGGACCAGGCGGGCGTCCCCGTACCGCTGGGGACGGTGGGGGAGGTCTTCGTCGGCGGAAGCCGTCTGGCCCGTGGCTATGTGGGGCGGCCGGATCTGACGGCGGAGCGGTTTGTTCCGGATCATGTGTCGGGGGTGGTGGGGGCGCGGTTGTATCGCAGTGGTGATCTGGCGCGGATGCGGCCGGGTGGTGGGTTGGAGTATGTGGGCCGGGCGGACGCGATGGTGAATGTGCGTGGTTTCCGCGTTGAGCTGGGTGAGGTGGAGGCGGTTCTCGGGTCTTGTCCGGGGGTTGCTGGTGTTGCGGTGGTCACGCGTGATGACGGTGACGGTGTGGTGTTGGTGGCGTATCTCGTGGCTGGTGTGGGGGGTGTGTCAGTTCCGGAGGTGCGGGAGTGGGCTGAGGGTCGTCTGCCGCGGTACATGGTTCCGTCGCGGTGGATGGTGTTGGACGCGTTGCCGTTGACGTCGTCCGGGAAGGTGGATCGGCGGGTTCTGCCGGTTCCTGAGGCGGGGCGGGTTGCGGTTGGTGAGGCGTTTGTGGCGCCGGTGGGGGTGGTGGAGGAGCGGCTTGCGGCGGTGTGGTCGCAGGTGCTCGGGGTGGAGCGGGTGGGGCGGCATGACCGGTTCTTCGATCTGGGTGGTGATTCGATACGGAGTATCCGGGTGGTGGGTCTGGCGCGTGAGGCGGGTCTGGAGCTGGTTCTGCAGGATCTGTTCCGGGCGCCGACGGTGGCTGAGCTGGCCCTTGTGACCCGGGCGGCCGGTGACGGTGGGTCTGGGGATGACGGCGTGGTGGAGCCGTTTGCGCTGATCGGTGCGGCGGATCGGAAGCTGCTGCCCGAGGACGTGGTGGACGCTTATCCGATGACCGCGCTGCAGCTCGGCATGGTCTATGAGATGGAACGCGATCCCGAACGCCTCCCCTACCACAACGTCACCAGTGTCATCGTCAGGATGACGTTCGACGAGAAGGTGCTGCGGGAAGCCCTTGCCGTCCTCATCACACGCCATCCCGTCCTGCGCACCTCGTTCGCCATGACGGATTTCGACGAGCCTCTGCAACTGGTGCACGCCACCGTGGAGACTCCGCTGCTCGTCGTGGACACCCGCGCCATGGACGCGGACGAACGCCGCGCGACCGTTCGTCGGGAACTCGCGAGAGAACGCCGTACCCCCTTCGACATCCGCCGGCCGTCCATGGTCCGCTTCCTCGCCCTTCCTCTGACGGACGACGTCTTCCACCTGGCGCTGGTCGATCACCATGCGGTGCTCGACGGCTGGAGCGTCGCCTCCACGTTGGCCGAGGTGGTCAACACCTACCTCGACCTGTTGGCGGGGGGTGTGGTGCGGGCGCGGGCTTTGCGTTCGTCGTTCCGGGACTTCGTGGCGCTGGAGCGGGAAGCGGCCGGGTCGGAGGCGTCGCGTGCGTTCTGGGCGGAGCGGCTGACCGACCGCCCCGACATCCGGCTGTCCCGCTGGCCGTCGAACGCCGGAGAACCATGCGCGAAGGAGGAGCCGTTCCTCGACGAGTGGCGTGACCGGGCGGAGCCCGGTCAGGGGTACGGGGCGGTGGAGACCCTGCTGCCGGAAGACCTGTGCCGTGGCCTGGAGGCGTTGGCGCAACGGTGTGATGTGCCGCTGAAGTCGGTGCTGCTGGCGGCCTACCTGCGGACGGTCGGGTTCGTCACGGGTTCGCAGGACGTCCTGGTCGGAGTGACGGCCAATGGCCGGGTGGAGCGTGTGGACGGTGACGAGGTCAGGGGGCTGTTCCTCAACACTCTCCCGTTCCGCCTCGGTCTGCCGGACGGGTCGTGGTCGGACCTGATTCAAGCGGTGTTCCGGGCGGAGCGCGACATGCTGCCGCACCGCCGGTATCCGCTCGCGGCCCTCCAGCGCGAGTTCACCGGCGGCATCCCCATCGAGGCCAACTTCGTCTACAACCACTTCCACGTCATCGCCGATGTGACGCGCTCGGGCATGGTGGAGGTCCCGTCGGCCGACGCCGTCGGAGAGGCCTCCGTCCAGACGACCAATCTGCCGTTCCTCGTCGGATTTGTCGGTGCCCCGCAGACCGGCCGGCTCGCGCTCGAAATCCAGTACCGGAGTGAGGAACTCGGCGAGGCCCAGGTGACCTCGTTCAGCCGATATCTCGTGCGGGCGTTGCGGGAGATGGTGGCGGGGGAGGAGCGGTTCTATCTGCGGGATTCGCTGGCGTCGGTGGGGGAGCGGGGGTTGGTGGCGGCGTGGTCGGGTGCGGAGACGGGTCCGGTCGCGGTGTCGGGTGTGGGTTCGGTGCACGGGTTGGTGGGGGTGAGGGCTGTCGCGCGGCCTGGGGCGGTTGCGGTGTCCGGTGGTGGTGGGTCGCTCACGTATGCGGGGTTGGAGGGGCGGGCGAATCGGATCGCTCGTGGTCTGGGTGGGCTGGGTGTGGGGCGTGAGGCGCGGGTGGGGGTGTGCTGGGGCCGGTCGGTTCCGTTGGTTCCCGCGTTGTTGGGGGTGTTGAAGGCGGGGGCGGCGTATGTGCCGCTGGACGGGGAGTATCCGGCGGAGCGGCTGGCTTTTGTGCTGGCGGATGCGGGTGTCGAGGTGGTGCTGGTCGAGCCGGAGCTGGTGGACCGGATTCCGGAAGGCCCTTGGCGGGTCGTTCCCGTGGGTGAGGACACCTTCGCGGAGCAGCCGGCCACCGATCCCGGAATCGCTGTGAGTCCTGATCAGACGGCGTACGTCATCTACACCTCCGGCTCCACCGGCCGCCCCAAAGGCGTGCTCACTACCCACCGGAACGTCGTGGATCTGCTCGGCGCACCCGCGCTGGCACTGACCGCGGACGACCGGCTCCTGCACAACGCGTCCATCGCGTTCGACGTGGCCACCTGGGAGTTGTGGGCACCGCTGGTGGCCGGCGGCGAGCTGGTGCTGCCCGCCGAACCCGACATCACCACCGAGAACCTGAGCCGGTGGGTCCGGGAGCACGAGATCACCGTCCTGCACCTGACGGCCTCGCTGTTCCGGCTCACCGCCGAGAAGGTGCCCGAGGTGTTCGACCGGGTGCGGATGGTGCTCACCGGCAGCGAAGTGATCTCGCCGGACCACGTGCGGCAGATGCTGGCCCGGCACCATCAGCTGGTCGTCGTCAACTGCTGGGGGCCGACGGAGACCACGACATTCACCGTCTGCCAGGCGTTCGGTTCCCCCGACGACGTACCGGATCCCGCCCCCCTGGGCCGGCCGATCGGCGGAGCCGAGGTCTTCGTGCTGGACGAGCGGCTCATGCCGGTACCGCCCTCCGTCATCGGGGAGATCCACGTCGCCGGCCCCTCCCTGGCCCGCGGTTACGCCGGCCGACCGGATCTGACGGCGGAGCGTTTCCTGCCCGACCACCTCACCGGTACCCCGGGCGGTCGGCTCTACCGGACCGGCGACCGGGGAGCGTGGTCCGGCGAGGGCCTGTTGGAGTTCCACGGGCGCACCGACAGCATGGTCAAGGTACGGGGCTTCCGCGTCGAGCCGGCCGAGGTCGAGGCCGCGCTCAGCCGGATCCCCGGTGTCGGCCAGGCCGTGGTGCTCTCCGGCGACGACCCGGAAGGCGGCACGGAACTACGTGCCTATCTGACACCCGCCGACGGAAGCATGCTGCCCACCGACGCCTCCGTCCGTGCGGAGCTGTCGGCGATCCTGCCCGGCCACCTGGTACCCGCCGTGCTGGTTCCGCTGGACGAGATACCCATGAACGCCAATGGAAAGGCCGATCGCGCCGCCCTCCGGGACCTCGGGCGCGTCGCCCCGGGGGCCGCGGACCGCGTGCGGCGGGCTCCGGAGACCGGATTGCAGCGGTACGTCGCGGATCTGTGGGCCCGGACGCTCGGCGTGCCGGAGGTCTCGCTGGACGACAGCTTCGTCTCGCTCGGCGGGCATTCCCTGCTGGCTCTCCGGGTGCTGTTCGAAGTGCGGAAACAGCTGCTGGTCTCTTTGCCGCCCGGCAGTCTGATCCGGTCCGTCAACCTGGAGGAATTCGCCGGGCAGATATCGGCTGCCCTGGAGGAGAAGGCGAGGAGCGGCGAATTCGACGGAATCCTCGACACGAACGACGGCGTCTGAATTCCCCGTTATCCGTCACCGCATCACGACACCCGAGGTGGTCACGAAATGGAAGAAAGCATCTTCGACCGGCTGATGAGCCTCACACCCGAGGAGCGTTCCCGGCTGGAGAGCCGTGACCCCTCGGCTGTCGATGGGGTGGGTGTGGTGTCGCGGGAGGGGGGTGTGGGGGTTTCTTTCGCGCAGGAGCGGTTGTGGTTTGTGTGGCGTTTGGCGCCGGGGAGTGCGGCTTATAACGTGCCGTTGTCGTATGTGGTGCGGGGGCGGCTGGATGTGGGGGCGTTGGGTCATGCGGTCGGGGATCTGGTGGGGCGGCATGAGGTGTTGCGGTCGGTTTTCCGTGAGGTGGATGGGCGGGTGGTGGCGGTTGCGGGTGAGGGTTGGGGTGGCGGGGTCGAGGTAGTGGAGGTTGGGGGTGGTGTGGATGAGGCTCGCCGGTTGGCGGTGGAGTTCGGTCGGGAGCCTTTTGATTTGAGTGAGGGCCCTTTGCTCCGGGTGCGGGTTTTCCGGTGTGGTGAGGATCTGTCGGTGTTGTCGGTGGTGGCGCACCATATTGTGGTGGATGAGTGGTCATTGGAGATTCTTGAGCGTGAGCTGGGCTTGTTTTATTCGGCTGCGTTGGAGAGTCGGGGGGCGGGTCTTCCGTCGTTGGGTGTGCAGTATGCGGATTTTGCTTCGTGGCAGCGGGCGGAGTTCGAGTCGGGTGGTGGTGGAGGGCTTGAGTTCTGGCGTTCGGTGCTGGCGGGGAGTGAGCCGGAGCTTCTGGCAGTCGATCGGCCTCGTGGTGAGGTGATGTCGTTTCACGGGGACCGGGTGATGGTGCGGGTTCCGGTGGGGGTGTCGCGTGATCTGGAGAAGGTTGCGGCACGGTGTGGGGCGACGCGGTTCATGGTGTTGGTGGCGGCGTTCTCGGTGGTGTTGTCGCGGGTTTCGGGGCGTGGGGATGTGGTGTTGGGGACTGCTGTTTCGGGGCGTGAGCGTCCGGAGACGGCGGGTCTCCTCGGGTTCTTCGTGAATACGCTGGTATTGCGGGTTCCCGTTGATCGGGATCTTTCGTTCTTGGGGTTGGTAAATGAGGTTCGGGATGTTGTTCTGAGTGCGTTCGAGCATCAGGATGTTCCGTTCGAGCGGGTGGTGCGTGAGCTTGCTCCGCGGCGTGATGCCGCGCGGAATCCGTTGTTTCAGGTGATGTTGACGTATGCCTATGACCGTCCGGAGGACGCGCCGAGGCTTTCGCTGGCCGGTGCGGGGGTGGAGCCGCAGCCGACCGAGACGGACAGCGCACATTTCGATCTGACGCTCGGGATCGAAGAAGGGGCCGGCGGCATGCTGTTCTCCCTCGAATACAACCGTGATCTTTTCGCTCCGGAGACGATCCAGGCCCTCGCCTGCACCCTCACCGACACCCTCCACCACATCACCGGTCACCCTGATGACGCCCTGGTGAGCCTGATGGGTGCCGCCTCGGAGAACAACACCCCGGCAGTCGCTCCCCGGTCGGCTGCGGACGGGGCACAGGTCGCGGCCGACGGGCAGGATGAGCCACCGCGCACCGCCCTCGAACGCCAACTGGCCGAGATCTGGGAAACCGTCCTCGGCGACCGTGAGATCTCACGGGACGCCGACTTCTTCGCTCTCGGCGGCCACTCCCTGCTGGCCACCAGGCTGATTTTCCGGATCAGTGAGGAGATTGGCGTCCGACTCCCGCTGCACGCCGTTTTCACCCACCCCACTCTCGCCGCCCAGGCCGATCTGGTGACTGCTTCCATCCGGGCGGATTCCGTGGCGGATGGGGTGGGTGTGGTGTCGCGGGAGGGGGGTGTGGGGGTTTCTTTCGCGCAGGAGCGGTTGTGGTTTGTGTGGCGTTTGGCGCCGGGGAGTGCGGCTTATAACGTGCCGTTGTCGTATGTGGTGCGGGGGCGGCTGGATGTGGGGGCGTTGGGTCATGCGGTCGGGGATCTGGTGGGGCGGCATGAGGTGTTGCGGTCGGTTTTCCGTGAGGTGGATGGGCGGGTGGTGGCGGTTGCGGGTGAGGGTTGGGGTGGCGGGGTCGAGGTAGTGGAGGTTGGGGGTGGTGTGGATGAGGCTCGCCGGTTGGCGGTGGAGTTCGGTCGGGAGCCTTTTGATTTGAGTGAGGGCCCTTTGCTCCGGGTGCGGGTTTTCCGGTGTGGTGAGGATCTGTCGGTGTTGTCGGTGGTGGCGCACCATATTGTGGTGGATGAGTGGTCATTGGAGATTCTTGAGCGTGAGCTGGGCTTGTTTTATTCGGCTGCGTTGGAGAGTCGGGGGGCGGGTCTTCCGTCGTTGGGTGTGCAGTATGCGGATTTTGCTTCGTGGCAGCGGGCGGAGTTCGAGTCGGGTGGTGGTGGAGGGCTTGAGTTCTGGCGTTCGGTGCTGGCGGGGAGTGAGCCGGAGCTTCTGGCAGTCGATCGGCCTCGTGGTGAGGTGATGTCGTTTCACGGGGACCGGGTGATGGTGCGGGTTCCGGTGGGGGTGTCGCGTGATCTGGAGAAGGTTGCGGCACGGTGTGGGGCGACGCGGTTCATGGTGTTGGTGGCGGCGTTCTCGGTGGTGTTGTCGCGGGTTTCGGGGCGTGGGGATGTGGTGTTGGGGACTGCTGTTTCGGGGCGTGAGCGTCCGGAGACGGCGGGTCTCCTCGGGTTCTTCGTGAATACGCTGGTATTGCGGGTTCCCGTTGATCGGGATCTTTCGTTCTTGGGGTTGGTAAATGAGGTTCGGGATGTTGTTCTGAGTGCGTTCGAGCATCAGGATGTTCCGTTCGAGCGGGTGGTGCGTGAGCTTGCTCCGCGGCGTGATGCCGCGCGGAATCCGTTGTTTCAGGTGATGTTGACGTATGCCTATGACCGTCCGGAGGACGCGCCGAGGCTTTCGCTGGCCGGTGCGGGGGTGGAGCCGCAGCCGACCGAGACGGACAGCGCACATTTCGATCTGACGCTCGGGATCGAAGAAGGGGCCGGCGGCATGCTGTTCTCCCTCGAATACAACCGTGATCTTTTCGCTCCGGAGACGATCCAGGCCCTCGCCTGCACCCTCACCGACACCCTCCACCACATCACCGGAGATCCGGATACACCGGTCCACGCGCTGACCCGCATATCCGAGGCGGAACGCCGGACCCTCGCGAGCTGGAACGACACCTCGGTCCAGGTGCCTTCGCGCACCTTCCCCGAGCTCTTCGCGGAACAAGTAGCACGGACCCCCGGGGCGATCGCGCTGGAACACCGGTCCCGCACCCTGAGCTACCGGGAGCTGGACGCCCGGGCCTCCCGTACCGGAGAGCACCTGCGCGCCCTGGGCGCGGGGCCGGAGAGCACGGTGGTTATCTGCCTGCCGCCGGGCCCCGACCTGGTGGCCGCGCTGCTCGGTACCTGGAAGACCGGCGCAGCCTTCGTCCCCATCTCCCCGGCCTGGCCCGCTGAACGCGTGCGGCACGTGATCGAGGAGGCCCGCCCGGTGGCCGCCGTTGTCACCGCCGAGACCGAGGACCTGCTGACCGCCGTCTGCGGTCCGCCACCGCTCCGGATGGACCGGCCGTCCCCCGCGCGACCCGCCCCACCCGCCACCGGGCACCCCGCGGCGCACCGCGCGCCCGCCCCCGGCTCACTCGCCTACATCCTCTACACCTCCGGCTCCACCGGCCGCCCCAAAGGCGTCATGATCGAGCACCGGAGCCTGACCAACCACCTGTACGGTCAGACGTTCCGTGCCTACGAGGAACTGGAGGCCCGCACGGCACGGCCACTGCGCGTGGGCCTTAGTGCCTCGGTCGTCTTCGACGTGTACATCAACCAGCTGGCGCTGCTCCTGCGCGGGCACACTCTGGTGCTGCCGGACGAGGAAGACAGCGGCTGGACCGAGCAGCTGCTGCGGGCGGCCGACGGCGACACCGCCCTGGACGCCATCGACTGCGCCACCGTACAGCTCGATCTGCTGGTCGGAGCGGGACTGCTGGAGTGCGCCCGCCCGCCCTGGCTGATCACCTTCGGCGGAGAACGCTGCTCACTGGCGCTCTGGCAGCGGTTGGACTCCTACGTTCGGTCCGCGCCGCCGGGCGAGCGTTCCGTCCAGACCGTCTACGGCGCCACGGAGTGCGCCATCGACTCGACGATGGTGGCCGTCGGAGCGACTCCGGCGCCCAGCATCGGTGTCCCGCAGGGCAACACCCGGATCCACGTCCTGGACGACGGCCTGGACCCCGTGCCCGTCGGAGCCGTCGGCGAGCTGTACATCTCCGGCGAGGGCGTCGGGCGTGGCTATCTGGGCCAGCCGCGCCTGACGGCCGCCGCCTACCTGCCTGATCCCTTCGCCACCGAGCCCGGACGGCGCATGTACCGCACCGGCGATCTCGGCCGGTACCGCCACGACGGTGTGCTGGAGTTCGCCGGGCGGCGCGACGGGCAGGTGAAGATCCTCGGTGAGCGGGTCGAGCCGGAAGAGGTGGAAGCCGTGCTCCTGGGCCAGCCCGCGGTACGGTCCGGTGCGGTCGTGGTCCACGAGAGCGACGGCGACGGCCAGCTGGTGGCCTACGTGGTACCGGCCGGCGCGCCGGACGAGCCCTTCGACGCGGAGGACCTGCTCAACAGGCTCGCCGCGCGCCTGCCCGCGCACATGCTGCCGGCCGCCGTGCTGCCCGTTCCGGCCCTCCCGGTGACAGCCAACGGAAAGACCGACCGCCGCCGGCTGCTGGCCGAGCACCCACCCGGCGCGCACCCGGCCCCGGGAGGGGACACCGGCACCCGCCGCCCCGGGACCGCGGTCGAACGGCTCATCGCCCGCATCTGGCGGGAAGAACTGGGCGTCGGCGAGCCGGACAGCCGGGCCGACTTCTTCGCGCTCGGTGGGAACTCGGTGCTGGCGGTCTTCGTCATGACCGAACTCAACAACGCCCTCGGTATCCAGTTGCCCCTGGCCGCACTCCTCACCGAGCCGTCGATCGCGTCGCTGGCCGTCCGCGCGGAGGACGAACTCCGCCGCACCGCGGGAGAGCGGCCCGAGTCCACCTCCGTGGTGCCCCTGACCGCCGACGAGGGACACCCCGTCGTGGTGCTGCTCCACCCCGTGGGAGGCACGGCGTTCTGCTACCAGCCGCTGGCGGAGGAACTCGCCGGCGACGTGGCCGTCCTGGGAGTCCAGTGGGACTTCGCGGCCGGCACCCCCAGCGGCGACCTGCGCGAACTGGCCCAACGCTACGCCCGGGACCTGCGGCAGGCGGCGGGCGGGGACCGGCCGCTGTATCTGGCCGGCTGGTCGCTGGGCGGTGTACTGGCTCACGCCGTGGCATGCGAACTCCGGGAAGCCGGCGCCGAGGTCGCCGGACTCGTCCTCATCGACTCCGACCTCAGCGAGGCCGGGGCACGCACCGGCGACCTGGCGACCGATGTCCCGGTACTGGCGGAACTGCGGGACGCAGTGGAAGCGGGTCACATCGACGCGGTCACCATCGGCCGGATACCCGGCATCGACGGACTTCTGCGCCGGCACGGCACCAGCAGGTCCGAGATCGCCGCGCTGGACCCCGAGGCACTGCGCGGGGTCGTCTCCTGCTGGTGCGCCATGATCGAGGGTCTCCTCACCCACCGCCCCAAGGTGTTCGAGGGGGACACCACCCTCCTGCTGTCCGATCAGCACTCCGCGGAGGTGGCCCGCGTCGTGCGCGACAGCTGGCCGCCCGCCGTCTCGGGGCGCTTCTCGACCGTCCCGGTCCACGGGGAGCACTTCGAACTGCTCGAACGCACGCATGTGCCCGCCGTCGCACATCACCTGCGGCGCATCACCGGCTCGTCCTGATCCGACCACTGAGGAGCGGCTGCCCCATGCCCACCATCGAATTCCACGGCTACCGCGCCGAGGCGGAAAGACCCCTGGCCGAGGAGGTACGGAACCGGCTCGCGCCCCTGCCCTTCGCCCCGGACATCGTCCTGTCGCTCGGCACCCGGGAGGTGGTCGAGGACCTCTCCGGCCGGCCCCGTCCCTTCCTGAGGGTGCTGACCCGCTCCGTCGAGCGGGCTTCCCACCTGCTCCAAGAACTGCGCCCGATCGCCGATGTCGAGATCGTCCTGATCAACTTCTTCGAGAGGAAGCCTTCATGACCTCCGACCCCGCCTTCCCCGATGGCTTCGAGCGTCGGCTGGTCGACGCGCTCCAGCCCGTGCGCTACTCGGTGGTGGCCAACGCCCTGTACGCCCTCATGCGCACCGGCGTCCACGCCGACCTTCTGCGGAGCCCCGCCACGGTGGAGGACCTCGCCGCAGGCAACGGGCTCGACGCCCGGCGGCTGGACGGTCTGCTGATCTATCTGCGCAACGAGGGCTACGTCGCCAGGAGGAGCGGCGGACGCTTCGCCCTCACCCCGGCCGGCCGGGAGCTGGAGGACTTCGAACCCTGGTACACCTTGCTGGTCGGCGGCTACGCGCAGACGTTCGCCCAGCTCTCGGAGACACTCAGGGAAGGAGCCCACTTCGCCGGACGCGACAGCGCCGAGGTGGGACGGGGAAGCTGCGGCATCAGCCGGTACGACGCCATCCCCCTGGTGCGTGCGCTGCTCTCCGACGCGCGGGTCCGGCCGGACCGGCTGATCGACCTCGGGTGCGGCAACGGGGACTTCCTGCTCGCCCTGCTCGCCGAGTTCCCGGCCGCGGCCGGCATCGGCGTCGATCCCGACGCAGGGAACACCACGGCCGCCGTACAACTGGCCGAGGCCGCCGGCATGTCCGCGCGCACGGACTTCGTGACGGCCACCGGCACGGAGTACATGGCGGGGTTCGACGAGCCGGACCACGGCGGCGACTGCTACGTGGCGTCCTTCGTGCTCCAGGAGATCCTCCAGCAGGACGGCGAAGAAGCCCTGGTCGTCATGCTCAAGACCCTCTTCGAGCGGGCCCCCGGGGCGCGGCTCGCGGTGGTCGAGGTGGACCACCGGCCCGAGGACTCGGCCGTCATGCAGCACGGGCTGGCGAACGCCTACTACAACCCGTACTACCTCATCCACCGCGTCACCGAACAGCGCCTGGAGACGAAGGAGTTCTGGCAGGACCTCTTCCGCCGTGCCGGAGTGCGCACCGCCTCCTGGCGCACCGCCGACCCGGCGGTGGACTCGACCGGCCTGGCCTTCGGCTGCCTCCTGGAGGCGGACCGGTGATCGGTACGGCGGACACGGGGAACACGTCGGTGGCGGCGAGCCTGACGCCGCTCCAGCGGCGGCTGGCCGAGGTCGCGGCCCACCCGGAACACAGCTGGACCATGCTGCTGGAGAACGTACCGGTGTGGCCCACCCGGCCCCCCGTCGACGATCTCGGCCGGGCGGCGGAGACCGCGGCCCTGTACTACCCCGGTAGCTTCGGCGACCCCGAACTGCTCACCGCCCTCGCCTACCGGGAACGCACCGCAGGCCGGCTCGCCGTGGCCGAGGACCATCTCCTCGTCACCCACGGCGGTCTGCACGCGGCGGGCCTGGTTTTCCGCGAGCTGAGCGCACGCGGTGTGCGACGCCTGGTCTGTCAGACGCCGCTGCTGGGCAGCATCGCCGACCTAGCGCTGGCTTCCGGGCTCGACGTCAAGCCGGTGAGCACCGAACTCCTCATCGGTGACGACGGCCCCCGGGCGGTCGCCGAGGCGCTGCTGCCCAGCACCAGTGCCGTGTACCTGAACAGCCCGCACAACCCCACCGGCCACGTGCTGGCCGCCGACCGGATCGCGGAACTGCTCGCCCTGGCCGAGGAGCGCGGCTGCCATCTCGTACTCGACGCCGTCTACGATGACTTCGACTTCACCGCCGCGGTGCCGGCCGGCGCGCCGCTGGAGCCGTCCCCCTCGCTCGTCGTCCTCAACTCCTTCTCCAAGAACTACGGCGCCCCCGGCCTCCGGATCGGCTGGCTGTGCGCCGACCCGGTGCTGCTGGCTCGGCTCGCCGTCCGGCTGGAGTACGAGGTCATCGCCGTGTCGGGCCCCGGCCAGCGGCTCGCCACCCGGCTGCTCGCGCACGGCAACGAGGGGCTGCGGCAGACCGTGCGGGACGGACGCGCGGCGGTCGCCCGCTGGTGGGAAGAACTGACCGGCGGCCGACTGGCCGGGTTCTCCGGCGGCACCCAGGCCTGGCTTCCGCTGCCCGGGGTCACCGACGACGAACTGTTCGCCGACCGCCTCATGCGCGACCACGGCATCGTCGCCGTCACCTCCCACAGCTACGTGGGGGACCGGGGAGCTCACCTCCGCCTGCCCGTCGGACTGCCGCTCCCGGTGCTCGAACCGGCCCTGCACCGGCTGGGCCGGGCCCTGCGCGCCACCTACAGCCTTCTTCCGAGTGACGACCAAGGAGTGTGACCATGCTGGTGCTCGGCTACAGCGGGCTGGACGGTTCCGCTGCGTACAAACGATCGATCCTTCCGCCCGGTGACCCGCGCCTGCTCCGCATGCGGCAGGGACTGGACTCGGCGGCCGTCCTGGTCCGCGGCACCGAGGTACTCGCCGCCGCCGCACAGGAACGGTTCGACGGGGACAAGGGAACCGGCGCTTTCCCCGCCGACGCGATGGAGGCGTGCCTGCGCGCGAGCGGCGCCGGTTGGCGCGACCTCGACGCCGTCGCGCACTCCTTTGCCTACCTGCCCTCGCCGCTATGGCAGCTCGACACGTTCACGACCGGATGGTGGGAACAGGTTTACCGGCCCGAGCGCCAGAGCGAGCTGCTCGCCGGCCTCCGGCGCGGCGACGCCGCCGGCCCACCGCGCCTGGTGACGGTGCCGCACCACCGCGCCCATGCCGCCAGTGCCTACTACCTCAGCGGCTTCGACGACGCGCTGGTGCTCGTGGCCGACGCCCTCGGAGAACACGACGCCATCACGCTCTACGAGGGTCGTGGCGCCGAACTCACCCAGGAGCGCGCCCACCCCGTCGGCAGTTCCCTGGGGCTGCTCTACGGGCTGGTCACCCACTATCTCGGCTTCCTGATGAACATGGACGAGTACAAGGTCATGGGCCTTGCCCCCTACGGGGACCCCGCCCGGTTCCGAGAGACCTTCCGGCAGCTCGTGCGTCTCGGGGACGACGGTGCCGTGTCCGTCCCCGTACTCGGGGCCGACCGTACGCCCCTCGAACGGGAGACCCACCGCGGGGTGGTGCTGGCACTCGAAGAAGCGCTCGGCCCGGCCCGCGAACCCGAGGACGGACTGAACCAGCGCCACATGGACGTGGCCGCCGCCCTGCAACAGCGCCTGGAGGAGGCCCTGCTGCACATACTGCGCGCCGCCCGCCGCAGAACAGGGCTGCGGCGGCTGTGCATGGCCGGAGGCGTCGCACTGAACTGCTCCGCCAACGGCGTGCTCCTGCGCGAAGGACTCTTCGACGACATCTTCGTGCAGCCCGCCGCCGGCGACGACGGCAGCGCCCTGGGCGCCGCGCTCTCTGTCGCGCGCGACGCCCGGCCGCACCCCCCCGTCCGGATGACGATGCCCTTCTGGGGCCAGGAGTTCACCGACGCCGAGATCCGCGCGGCACTGGACCGGCTCCCCGAGGGCTGCACCGTCGTACGCCGTTCCCGGGCCGAACTGATCCGGGACACCGTCGACCTCGTCCGCGCTGGCAACGTGGTGGCGCTCTTCCAGGGCCCGATGGAGTTCGGCCCGCGAGCCCTCGGCAACCGCAGCATCCTCGCCGACCCGACCCGGGCGACCATGCGCGCCCACCTCAACACCGTCGTCAAACAGCGCGAGGAATTCCGCCCGTTCGCCCCCATAGTGACCGCCGAGACCGCCGACACGTACTTCGACACCGCCGGTAAGCCGCACGTCTTCCACCACATGCTCTTCGTCACCGACGTCCGCCCTCCCTACCGCGAGAAGCTCCCGGCCGTCACCCACGTGGACGGCTCGGCCCGGGTCCAGGTGGTGGAGCGGGAGACGGCACCGCTGCTGTGGGACCTGCTCGCCGAGACCGGCCGCCGGACCGGAGTCCCCGTCCTCGTCAACACCTCCTTCAACCTGCGCGGCCAGCCCATCGTCCGCACCCCGCTGGAGGCCGTCGAGACGCTGGCCCGCTCCACCATCGACGCCTTGGTGATCGGCGACCACGTGGTGACCCGCGATCAGCCGACCGCGGCCGTAGCGCTCGACGAGACGGGGGAACGCCATGGCTGACCCGGCGTGGGACGGCGAACGCGACAAGGCGCTGGCCCTGGTCCTCGACCTGTGGCGGGAGGCGCTTGGCACCCCGGGCGAGCCGGGCGACGACTTCTTCGAAGAGGGCGGCAACTCCGTCCTGGCGGTGGAGACCGTAATGCGCCTCCAGGAACTCACCGGCGCCGAACTGCCGCCGGACGCCGTCCACCTCCACCGCACCCCCGAGCGCCTCGCGGCCCTGCTCGCTGGCGACGCCGGCGGCGACCGGGCCCCCATCGGGGTCGAAGAGCGACTGCTGGTCGCCGAACGGCTCCATCCGGACACCCCGCTGTACTCGGTGCCGGTGCGCTACCGCATCACAGGGCAGCCCGACCTGGCCGCCCTGCGCACCGCACTGCGCGTGCTCACCGACGCGCACCCGGCGCTGCGCAGCCGCTTCACCCCCGAAGGCCGGGTCGTCACCGAGCCCGCGGCAGAATGGCCGGTGCGCGTCGTCCTGGCGAACGCCGATGGCGAGGACTGCGCCCCGGAGATCGTGCGGCGCACCCTCGCCCAGGAGACCGGTCGGCCGATCCCGCACGACGAGGCCCCGCTCGCCCGCGCCTGCGTCATCCGCGAGTCCGCCGAATCCTGGACGCTGCTGCTGAACCTGCACCACCTGGTCGCCGACGGGATCTCGCTCGACTTGATTGACGCCGGGCTGCAGGAAGCCTACGCGCGGGCCACCGGCCGGCCGGCCTCCGCGCCCCCGCGCCCCCGCACCGGTATGCGGTTGCCCGACGCCGGCCCAGCCGGCCTGTCCTTCTGGACCGGCCTGCTGGCGGGCGTGCCGCAGCCGCTTGCTCTGCCGCACGACCGGGCCCGCCCCGCAGTGCGGTCCGTCGCCGGGGCGGTGGACGAAAGGCGGCTCGACGGCCGGCTGGAGCAGGAACTCGCCCGGTTCTCGCGCGACTGGTCCCTCGGGGAACACACCGTGCTGCTCGCCGCCCTGGCGGCTTGGGCGAGCACGGAGACGGGGCCCGACACGGTCATCGCCGTCCCACTGGCCGGCCGGCGCCCGGAGGACGAAGGGACGGTCGGCATGTTCGTCAACACCGTTCCGCTGCGATTCCGCACCGACGGCGCGACCCGCTTCACCGACCTGTGCACCGAGGCCAGTACGCTGACCGCCCGCGCGCTCGCCCACCAGACCGTCCCGCTCCAGGAGATCGTCGCCGCCCTCGGCCTCAGTGGCGAGACCGGCTTCACCCCCCTGACCCAGCTCGCTTTCTCCCACGTGGACCACCGTCGCTGGCGGTGGTTCGCCGGACAAGGGCCGGCCGATCGTGAGGTGCTGACCACGGGCACCGCCAAGTTCGAATTGCTGTGGACCGTGACCCGCCACCCGGCGCACTCGGTGGCACAACTGGAGTACTCCACGGATCTGTTCACTCCCGAGCGCGCTGCGCGGGTGCACGAAGGTCTGCTCGGTGCCCTGGAACGGCTGCTGGCCCGCCCCGACCTGCCGATCCCCGAGGCCCTGGGGAGCGGCGGCGCGGAGGGAAACACCGTCCGCGCGGGCACCTCGCTCCCGGCGGCGCCCCCGGGCGAGACCGTCCACGAGCGGGTGCTGCACCACGCGGCCGCGACACCCGACGCCGTCGCCGTGCGCGCCGACCGGCACCTTACCTACCGCGAACTCGGACAGGCGTCCTCCGCGCTCGCCGCCCGGCTTCTGTCGGCAGGGGTGCGCCCCGGTGATCGGGTGGCGGTCGTGGCACCCCGCGGCGCCGCCGCCGTCGCCGCGTTCCTCGCGGTCCTGCGTACCGGCGCCGCGTACGTGCCGGTCGATGTCGGTCAGCCGGAAGAACGGAGCCGGACGATCCTGGCCGACTGTGCTGTTCGGCACGCCTTGGTGGATCCCGGCTGCCACGCTCACGTGGGATCCGGCGTCACGCCGGTGCCGCTGCCGCCGGATGTCACGGGCGCGGACGAGGGGGAGTTCACCGGGCCCCGGGTGACACCAGAGCACGTGGCCTACGTGATGTACACCTCGGGATCCACCGGCCGCCCCAAGGGGGTGATGATCCCGCACCGGGCGATCAACCGGCTGGTGCCCTCTTCCGACTTCCACAGCTTCACGTCCGAGGACGTGGTTGCGCACGTCTCCAACATCGCCTTCGACGCGGCGACCTTCGAGATCTGGGGAGCCCTCACCTCGGGCGCGACGCTGGCGGTCCTTCCCCATGGGCCCGTTACACCCGCCGGGCTGCGCGACTTCCTGGCTGGACGGCGGGTGTCCGTCCTATTCATCACGGCGGCGATGCTCACCGTCACCGCCGAGCTGGAGCCGCGGGCGTTCTCGGGGCTGAGGACGCTGCTCTTCGGCGGGGAACAGCACTCCGTCAGCGCCCTGCGGACACTGTGGCCGCATCTACCGCGCGCCGTGAACGCCTACGGCCCTACGGAGAACACGACCTTCGGGGTCACCCACCCGCTCACCGAGGACGATCTGCGCCGCGGCCTGGTACCCATCGGCACGGCTCTCACCGGTGACCAGGCGCTCGTGCTCGACGAGGAGTTCTGTCCGCTCCCGCCGGGACGCACCGGCGAGCTGTACCTCAGCGGACCGGGCCTGGCCCACGGCTACTGGGCCGATCCGGCCAGGACGGCGGAACGGTTCCTGCCGCACCCGGGCCCGGACGCCCCCGCGGGCGCCCGCCTCTACCGGACGGGCGACCTGGCGCACCAGACGACGGAGGGCCACATCGTCTATGTGGGCCGGGCCGACCAGCAGATCAAGATCCGCGGTTTCCGGGTCGAGCCCGGGGAGGTGGAGTCGGTGCTCGACGCCCATCCCGGAGTGCGCGAGGGGGCGGTACTCGTCACGGGGGAGGAGGGCGAGCGGAAGATCGTCGCCGTGTACACCGGCCCCGCGGATCCGGCGGACGTACGCGGTCATCTCGCGCTGAAGCTGCCGTCCTACATGTTGCCGGCCCGCTGCCTCGTGCTGGGCGCCATGCCGCTCAACGCCAATGGGAAGACGGACCGGACGGCCCTGCGCGGGCGGGTGGCGGAACTGCTCGCGGCGGAGCGCGCCGCGGACACGGAGGGAGAGGCCGTCGCCAACGACATCCTGCGGTCCCTGGCCGCCATCTGGCGCGAGGTTCTCGGACCGGTCGAACTCGACGCCGCCAGCCACTTCTTCCGCGTCGGCGGGCACTCCATCCACGCCATGCGGGTGGTCGCGCTGATCCAACAGCGGTTCGGCGTGCGCGTGCACCTTGCCGCGTTCTTCGCGCACCCCACGCTGGGACAGATGGGAGCGTTTCTCTCCATCGCTCCGGAAAAGGAGACGGTATGACCACGACACCGGCCACGCCGGGCGCCCGGATCCCCGGCACGAGCACGCCTGCGGCGTTCTCGGCCATGGTCGCGCGGGACGCCTCCGCGCCGGCTGTCATCGGGCCGGACGGCACGATGAGTTACGGGCAACTGGCCGAGCGGGCCCGCCGGTACGGGGAGAGGCTCGCCTCGCTCGGCATTCGGCCAGGTGCCCGTGTCGCCCTGGAACTGCCCCGCGGTACCGCGTACATGGCCGCGCTGCTCGGCGCGTGGCATCACGGGGCGGTCGTGGTGCCCATCGATTCCACTCTGCCCGCAGCTCGCTGTGCCGACATGCTCCGGAGGTCCTGCTGCACGGCCCGGATCACTCAGGAGCGTCGGGGGGAGCCGCAGGTGGAGGCCATCGACCGGCAGGACGAGGAGAAGGCCACCGACGCGCCGCCGGATCCCGTCGATCCGACCGCGTACATCCTGTTCACCTCCGGCTCGACCGGCCGTCCCAAGGGGGTAGCCGTCGGGCACACCGCGTTGACCAATCTCGTCCGGCATTTCGCGGATTCCTTGCCTTGTGGGCCCGCGACACGGACGCTATGGCTCACGGCGACCACGTTCGACATCTCCCTGCTGGAGATTCTGCTGCCGCTGACGACCGGCGGGACGGTCTCCGTGCCCCCGGCCGACGCGGGCCCGAATCCGGCGGTGGCGGCCCGCTGGCTCGCCGAGCATCCCGTGTCCGTCATGCAGGCGACTCCCACCTGGTGGGGGATGGCGCTGCCCGTCCTGCGCGATCACCTCACCGATGTCGTCGTCCTGTCGTCGGGAGAAGCCCTTCCCAGCGAGTTGGCGCGTCAGCTGGCCGGTTCCGCCCGTGAGGTGTGGAACGTGTACGGCCCGACCGAGGCGACGATCCACGCGCTCACGTCCAGGCTGGCCGAGCCGGTCGCCGACCCGGTGCCCATCGGACGGCCCATTACGGGGATGCGCGCGGTTCTCGCCCGGGAGACACCACTGGGCGAGCGGGTGGAGCACCCCGACGAACTCCTCTTGAGCGGAGTCGGCCTGGCCCAGGGGTATGTCGGTGATCCGGAGACGACCGACGCCGCTTTCCTGCTGGATGACGCCGGCGTTCGCCACTACCGCACGGGAGACCTGTGCGTGCGGCGAGAGGACGGTACATTCGGTTACCTGGGCAGGAAGGACCACCAGGTAAAAATTCTCGGGCACCGGGTCGAACTGGAGGAGATCGAACGGGCCGCCGAGAACGGGACCGGTGTGAACCGCGCGATCGCCTGTGTCCTCACCCGGAGCGGCCGCAACGTCGCCATCGATCTCGCGATCGTGCCGGACGCAGGGCCCGCACCGTCCGAGAGAGACGTCAAGCGGCACCTCGCGGGCCTGCTGCCGTCCCATATGATCCCGCGCCGGGTCGTTCCGCTGGACCATCTGCCCAGGACCGCGAGTGGCAAGGCCGACCGGACTGCCGTCGCCCGGCTTGTACGGGAACGGATCGTCGGCTGACACCCGAACCATCCCCGGTCCGGCGTCCGGCCGGACCACCACCCCACCCAGAAGGAGCAGCCACCATGCCGGAGACAGCCGAGTCCACCGCCCGTTTCGTGGTCGTCCGCAACGACGAGGAGCAGTACTCGATCTTTCCGGAGAACCGGCCGCTGCCGGCCGGCTGGTACGAGGAGGGCTTCGCCGGTGAGCGTCAGCCATGCCTGGACCACATCGCCGAGGTGTGGACCGACATGCGGCCCAAGAGTCTCCGCGACGCCATGGACGGCGCCGCCGGACAGCCGGCCGGATGACCGGTACCTGACGGGGCCGTCGTGCGCACGGCGTCGAGGATGAGGAGGAAGGGCTTCCCCGCTGATGGGGGAGCCCTTCCTCCTTGACCGGCTCGACGATGAAGGACGCGGCGCGATCGACGCGCGTCTCGGCTGGTCCGGCAGGGCCCGGTGCCCTCGGCTGAGACTCCCTGAGTACTTCCCAGCCGAGATGCGGGTGGGCCGCCGAGCGGGTGGGTCGACGGAGTGCCGTGGATCCCAAGGCCGGATGGGGGGATGGCCTGGGGGAATGCTCCGCGTATCGTTTGCCACCCGCTGTCACTCCCCTTGTGGGAGGGGGGATCGCTGCCCGGGGTCGTCGAGGCCGACGACCTGGGGCGTATGTCATGCACTTCCCGCGGCAAAATGGCTGACCTGCGACTATCGCCACAGGCAGGCTCCTGAACCGGGGAAACGCTTCTTTCGAAAGCTTTCCGGGGCCCACGGGTTGATGCGACCGGGACTCCCCACGGACTCCCTGGTGAGCGTGGTTCTCCCCAGAGACTCCCCGGGGATGCACGTGAAAGTGCTCGCGCAAGTGGTCGATGGCTCAACAGGTGCGGATGGTGGCCCGAAATTCCCCTGTTGGCGTTCCCCGGCGAGCTGTCTCCTGACGCCGATACCCGGAGCGCGGCGGAGGCATCTGAGCAACTGCTGGCCCGCCGGATCGAGCGGACCTGGCCCAGCAGAGCGGCCCTGCACGGGTGAAAAGCGTGATCGGCTCGCTGATCCGCTGCGGCCCACCCACCTGGGGCTTGCTGTGATGACGGCGTACGCCTGGACACCGGCTCCGAGCGCGCCGCCTGCTGAGAACACATCAAGTACCTGCGGCGCTGCGCCGGTCGGTGACAGAAGCCGTGGGGGCGGCGGACATGCCCGGAGCCAGCGGAGTCGAGCTGAGCGCTGAGGTCAGTCGCCGCCCCCCAGAACGCGCGGACGGACGCGAGGTTGGCGAGACCGAGCCGATGCACGCCGACCTCGCCCGTCATGGCCGCGGCGGCGTGACCCTTCGCGGGGGTGCGGGCGGTGAGGAGTACGTGCGCGGCGTGGGCGGCCAGTACCCGGGCCGTGGCGCGGCCCGATACCACCGTTGCCCCCGGTGCGATCGGTCAGATTCGGTATCCGGCTGATCGTGATTGTTGGCATGAGAAACAAGGTAGTCAGCGACAACGAAGCTGTATCAACGGCAACATCGGCGGGCTGGAGTGGGCCCGTGCCCGCCTGGCACCACGGAAATCTGCGCGTCACCCTGCTGGGTGCCGCCAGGCGCAGCCTGCGCGAGAACGGTGTGGAGCAGCTGCCCCTGCGCGAACTGGCCCGCGAGGCCGGGGCCAGCCACGCCGCGCCCCGGCGGTACTTCGCGGACCGGCGGGCGCTGCTGGACGCCCTCGCCGAGGCCGACTTCGTCCGGCTCGGCGCCGAACTGCACACCGCGCGCGACGCCGCGGGGGCGGCCTTCGGTTCCCGCCTGCACGAGTTGGCGGTGGCGTATCTGCGCTTCGCCACCGAGCACGCCGCGCTGCTGGAGGTGATGTTCGCCGGCAAGCACCGCGCCGGAGCCGAGTGGATCGCCGAGAACCGCGGCCGACCCGTTCGGACTGCTGCACGATCTGCTCCAGCCGGGCCAGGAGAGGGGTGCTGGAGCCCCGCGACGTACAGCGGGTCGGTGTCGTCCTCTTTATCACGATGCAGGGATAGCCGCCCTGGTGAACGGCAACCTGGTGGCATCGAGTTGTTGGACGGCAGCGTGGAGGCCGCCGTCGACCAGATCTTGCGCGGCTCGCGCTGCCCCTGACGGAGCCCGCCGCCCCCCTCCTCGGCCGCCCACTCACCCTCTCTCCGCCGTGATGCACCTCACATCCCTTTCCTGTCCGATCGGTCAGCTCTGACCGATCGGACAGTTATGATGGAGGCATGGCACGCCCCGCTTCCGCTCTGCGCGGTCAGATCCTGGAGTCGGCACTGCGGCTGTTCGCAGCGGACGGCTTCCGCGGCACCTCGCTGCAGGACATCGCGACCGATGCCGGGTGCTCGAAGGCCTCACTCCTCTACCACTTCACCAGCAAGGACGCCATCCTCACCGAGCTGCTGACCCCGGCGGCCGAGGGTGTCGCCGCGCTGCTCGCCCGCCTGGAGGGGCTGGAGGGCGAGCCGCTGGTGGACGAGGCCGTCACCGGCTTTGTGGAGATCACCCTGCGTTTCCGGCAGGAGATGCGGCTGCTCTTCGCCGAGATCGAGCGGGCGAGTGACGAACCCGGCCTCGGGGTCATGGATCTCTTCGAAGGGCTGCTCGACGCGTTCACCGCGCGATCCTCGGACCCCCGCGACCGGGTGGCCGCCTGGATGGCGATCGGCGCCGTCTTCGTCACCAGCACCGGCAACGACGAAGTGCCGCACGAGGTCCTGCGCACCGAGCTGATCCTCGGCGTGCGGCGCCTCCTCGACCACACCCCCAGCTGAAACCCTCACGGAAAGGTGCGTCCTCGATGGCGACCCTGCTGTACCGGCTCGGCCGGTTCTCCTTCCGCGCGCGAGGCCGAATAGCCGCGGCCTGGCTCGTCCTCCTCGCTCTGCTGGGCCTCGCGGCAGCCACGCTGATGAGCCCGACGACCGACGAATTCTCCATGCCGGGAACCGAGTCGCAGCAGGCGCTGGACGACCTCGGCCGCCAGTTCCCCGAGGCCAGTGGTGCGACCGGCACGATCGTCATCGCCGCGCCCGAGGGCGGCGGCCTCGACCCGGCCGCCGTGGCCCCCGTGGTGGAGGAGGCCGCCGCGATTGACGGCGTCATCGCCGCCATGGACCCCTTCGAGACCGGCGCCGTCTCCCCGGACGGCCGATACGCCCTTGTGCAACTGCAGTTCGACACGAGCGTCGACAAGATCACCGACGGGCAGCGGTCGGCCTACGAGGCGGTCGGAGCCGATGTCGAGGACCTGCGGGTCGAGCACGGCGGCGAGATCATGGGTGGCGAGGTGGAGATCGGCTCCACCGAGATCCTGGGCGTCCTGGTCGCGGCGGTGGTCCTGGTCATCACCTTCGGCTCGCTCGTCGCCGCCGGTATGACCCTGCTGAACGCGCTCATCGGCGTCGCCATCGGCATGGCCGGCCTGTTCTCCCTCACCAGCGTCATCGAACTGACCTCCACCGCGCCGATCCTGGCACTGATGCTGGGCCTGGCCGTCGGCATCGACTACTCCCTGTTCATCACCTCCCGCTACCGCCAGTACCTCGCGGAAGGTGTCGCACCCGAGGAAGCGGCCGGGCGCGCGACCGGCACCGCCGGCTCCGCCGTGGTCTTCGCGGGGGCCACCGTCATCATCGCGCTCACCGGGCTCTCCGTCGTCGGCATCCCCTTCCTGACCTTCATGGGCCTGGCCGCCGCCGCGACCGTCGCGGTCGCCGTCCTGGTCGCACTCACCCTGCTGCCGGCCTTCCTCTCCTTCGCCGGGCCGAAGATCCTGCCCCGCAAGCAGCGCGCGGAGAGCGGCAAGGCCGAAGCTCCCACCGAGGGCTTCGGCTTCACCTGGGGACGGCTCGTCACCCACAAGCTCCGGATCCCGATCCTGCTGCTGGCCACGGCCGGGCTCGTCGCGCTCACCCTCCCCGCCCAGAACATGCGCCTCGCCCTGCCCGACGCGGGCACCGCCGCCGAGGGATCACCCGCCCGTGAGGCCTACGACCTGACGGCCGAAGGCTTCGGCGAGGGCTTCAACGGCCGCCTGATCGCGGTGGTCAACGGCGCGGACCCGCAGTCCACCGGCGCGGCCGTCGAGGAGGCCGCCGGGCTCATCATGGCGACCGACGGCATCCTCGCCGTCACCCCGCCGCAGCTGAACGAACAGGGCACCACCGCGCTGCTCACCGTCATCCCCGAAGCCGGCCCCACCGACACCGCCACCGAGGACGCCGTCCACGCGATCCGTGACCAGGTCGGCGGAATCGAGGGAGCGGACATCGCGCTGACCGGCGTCACCGCTCTGGGCATCGACGTCTCCGAGAAGCTCGCCGACGCCATGCCGATCTACCTGCTCCTGGTCGTGGGGCTGTCCATCCTGCTGCTGATGCTGGTCTTCCGGTCCGTCCTGGTCCCGCTGAAGGCCGCACTGGGCTTCCTGCTCACCGTGGGCGCGACCTTCGGCATCACGGTGGCGATCTTCCAGGAGGGCCACCTCGCGGAACTGGTCGGCGTCGACGCCCCCGGTCCGCTCGTGAGCTTCCTGCCGATCCTGCTCATCGGCATCCTGTTCGGTCTGGCCATGGACTACGAGGTCTTCCTCGTCTCCCGGATGCGCGAGGACTTCGTGCACGGCGCCGACCCGCAGGCGGCCACCGTCAGCGGCATGGGGCACAACGCCCGGGTCGTCACGGCCGCCGCGCTCATCATGACCTCGGTGTTCGGCGGGTTCGTGTTCATGGACGATCCGATCATCAAGTCCATCGGATTCGCCCTCGCCATCGGTGTGGTCATCGATGCCTTCGTCGTCCGGATGGCGCTGGTCCCGGCCGTGATGTCCCTGCTCGGCCGGGCCGCCTGGTGGCTGCCGGCGCCCGTGGACAAGGTGCTGCCGGACCTCGACATCGAGGGCGAGAAGCTGAACCAGCAACTCGCCGCGGAGCAGCGCGAGCAGGAGTCCGTCCCGGCCTGACCCGCACCTGCCTGGCCCGGCGCCGGTCGGGCTCCCGCCGGGCGCTTCCGGGAAAGTGCCCGGCGGGAGCATCGGGGCCCGACTGAACCTGACACGGACGGTCGTTGACGCGTGTCAGGTTCAGTCGGGTATGGACGTCCGCCCGGCCTCCGGTGGGCTGCCTTCGCGGGAGCACCGGCGGTACACCGGTACGAGGCCTTACGCCGCGGCGAGCGGAGCCGGCGGGGCGGGGTGGAACTGCTCGACACGGTCCCGCTTGGTGTACATGTCCCAGTAGTGCTCGGCGAGATCGTCGGGGTCCACCACGGTGGGCCGGGGCCCGTCCACGGAGTCGAACGCGGCGCCGGCCTTGACGGTCGCCTCGCTGCGGGCGATCAGGGAGGCGACGGTCAGTGCACCGGCGTAGATTCCCTGGTCGGCCAGTTCGGCGTGCAGGGAGTAGAGGTAATTGCGGGTGGCCGCCATCACGGGGCCCAGCCCGCTGAGGTGGGGCATCGGCTGCGCCGCCGAGTAGCCCTGGGCCAGCAGGAAGGCGCCGTCGCCCCGCTCGGTCCACTCGGGCAGCAATGCCTGGACGACCTCGACCGGGGTGAGGAGCAGCAGCGGGACCAGCCTCTCCAGGCCGGCCGCGTCCAGGGCGGCGGCCGGGGTGAAGCTCAGATCGCCGCTGATCGGTCCATAGGCGACGACATCGATCCGGCCCAGGCGGTCGCGGATACCGCTGACGAGGGCGGGCACCTCGCCGGGCAGGGTGAGATCAGCGGTGAAGCCGAACGCCTCGATGCCCTCACCGGCGAGTTCCCCGACGAGGGCATCGAGACGTTCCCTGCGGCGGGCCACCAGGGCGACACGGAACCCCTCGCGCCCGAAACGGCGGGCCACGGAGATGCCGAGGCCGGTACCGGCCCCGAAGACGGCGATCACTTTGGGCATGGAACTGCTCCTCGCGATGATGACGACCAGACGTTGTTGACCCTTGGGTCAATTTAAATTCGACGGTAGCACGCTTCTTGACCAGCGGGTCAAGTTGAGGGGCGGGGTGGCATGGCGGAGGAATGCCATCAGTGGCCGGACGGTTGACGGTGCGACCATGGAGCGGCAGCCTTTGCTGCCGGGACCGGGAGGAACGACAAGATGCGGGCCGACGCCCAGAGGAACGCGGAGAAGCTCCGGACGGCCGCCGCCGAACTCTTCAAGGAGCGTGGCCTCAATGTGCCCCTGAAGGAGATCGCGCGCCGCGCGGGCGTGAGCCACGGAACGCTCTACAACCTCTTCGGCACCCGCGAGGCACTCATCGATGAAGTGGTCACCGAACTGGCCGCGGGCCGCCTCGGCCGGGCGGCCGAGGAGGCCCTTTCCCACGAGGACGCCTGGGGCGGATTCGCGTTCTACGTCGAGACGGTGTGCGCACTGCAGAACTCCGATCCCGCGGTCGCCGACGTGGTCAGTGGCCGCTATCCGGGTGCGGAACGGCTGATGGCGGTCTGCGACCAGACGCTGGACGCGACCACGCGGATCGTCGAACGCGCCCGCGGGGCCGGGGCTCTCCGCCCTGACTTCACCGCCGAGGATCTCCTGCTGGTCTTCGCCACCCACGCCCTGTTGGCCCGCGCGGCGGCGGACGTCGCTCCTGACGCCTGGCGTCGGCACATCACCTTCGTGCTCGACGGATTGCGTACGGAGGGGGCGCGCGGGCCTCTTCCCGCCGCTCCGCTGACTCCGGCGCAGGCGTTCGGCGTGATGGGCGGACTCGCCGGCAGGCCGTGATCCGCCCCCGGCCCAGAGGGGGCGGGTGGATGCGGCGAGCCACGAGTGCGCCCCGGAGCCCTTCACGGCCGAAGCGCCGGGCGACAGAGGCGCCGAGGCCAGGGCCCGCTGTGAAGACGGCGGTCTCCTGAGGTACGGAATGCTCCTTGTGCGGCACGTTCAGCTTGCTTGACACGTGGGTCACCTTCCACTCCGACGGTGACATCTACGGTGACCGCCGGGTCAAACCAAGCGGGCCGGGCAAAACCGTTCGCCGCTGCCGCACGGGCTCTGCCAGGGTCGGGGCCATGACCGGTTACGAGTTGTTGCTCATCGGCGGTGGTGCGGGCGTAGGGAAGACGACCGTGGGGTGGGAGGTGTCCGCCGTGCTGCGGGCGAGGGGAACGGCGCACTGCCTGCTGGAGGGGGACTACATGGATCAGATTCATCCCGCTCCGGCCGGAGACCCGCACCGCTCGGCGATCACGGAGCGCAACACCGCCGCGATCTGGGCGAATTACGCCGCTCTCGGTCAGCGCCGCCTCATCTACACGAACACGGTGAGCGTTCTGGAGGAGCCGATGCTCAGGCGCGCCATGGGCGGGGACGAGATCAGGGTCACCCGGGTCCTGCTCACGGCCGGGGAAGCCACCGTCCGGGAGCGGCTGGCCGGGCGGGAAATCGGGTCCCAGCTCGACGCGCACATCGAGTCGAGCCTGCGGAACGCGCGGCACCTCGACGAGCAAGCGCCGCCGGAGACCATCCGCATCCCGACGGACGGTCGCTCCGTCCACGCCATCGCCCTGGACATCCTGCGGAGCGCTGCCTGGTAGGGGCGTTTCGCTCCTTCGCGTCACGCGCCGACGAACGGCTCCGCCTCCGGGGCCCTGACGGTGAGCCCCGTCCGGCCCACCCGGAATCCGCTGGCGCTCTCGTCATGACACGGAAGGCCACCTTCGAGGAGGCCCTGATCCCGAGCCGGACATCGTCCGCGATCGCCGTGCCCCGGCCGCGTCCGGCCGCTGTGGGAGGGGAGGGTGGCCCTGGCCACGGCCCTCGCACCGATACCGGTATAGTAATGACGGTATAGTTATTGGCTGGGCACGAAGGGCGCCACATGATCGAGATTCTCAACCCCACCCTGCTGGCACGGGCAAGAACCACCGGCGCCGTCGTCGCTGACATCCTGCAGACGCTGAGGGGCCGGAGCACGGTCGGCACGAACCTGCTGGACATCGACCGGTGGGCCAAGGAGATGATCGCCGGGGCGGGAGCGTCCTCCTGTTACGTCGACTACGCGCCGTCCTTCGGACGCGGACCGTTCGGGCACTACATCTGCACCGCCGTCAACGACGCCGTGCTGCACGGGCGGCCTCACGACTACACGCTCGCCGACGGCGATCTGCTGACCCTCGATCTCGCGGTCTCCAAGGGCGGAATCGCCGCGGACGCCGCCATCAGCTTCATCGTGGGCACCAAAAGGCCCGCGGAGAGCCTGGCGATGATCGACGCGACCGAACGGGCGCTGGCCGCGGGGATCTCCGCCGCCGGCCCCGGGGCGCGGATCGGCGACATCTCCCACGCCATCGGCACGGTCCTCAGCGAGGCCGGGTATCCGGTCAACACCGAGTTCGGAGGCCACGGCATCGGATCAACGATGCATCAGGACCCCCACGTCCCGAACACCGGACGACCGGGGCGCGGTTACACGCTGCGCCCCGGGCTGCTGCTCGCCCTGGAGCCCTGGGTCATGGCGGACACCGCCCGACTCGTCACCGACGCCGACGGCTGGACCCTCCGCAGCGCCACCGGCTGCCGGACGGCCCACACCGAGCACACGATCGCTGTCACCGATGACGGCGCCGAAATCCTCACCCTGCCGAAGTGAACGCGGCACTGTGAGGTCGAGCCCACGCCGCCAAGGGCACTGGGGGGCGAGCGACCGCGTCATCCTTCGGCGCCCGGCGGTCGTTGAACGCCGCCCGGGTACCTGCATTCGATGCGGAGCGCTCGCCCTGGCCGCTCACTCCTGCACCTGGCCGCCGCATGCTGCCCGGACTTCCGCCAGCAGTTCCGGGTAGTGCTCGCCATACGTGCCCACCGCGTGCCACACCGCGTCCAGCGCCGCTTCCAAAGGGTCGGGCCCGGTGGCGGCGAGCACGGCGGGAGGAGCGAAGTGTGGCTGTGAGATCCGCTCGGGGCGGTGCTGAGCCCCCGCGGCGTGCAGCACCACCGCGCCGAGCCCCATGACCCGGGTCGGTATCGGCTCGTCACCGGCGGGAACCCTCGACGTGAACGCGCCCAACGCGTGGCCCAAGCCCACACGCCTCCCCCCTTGTTCCCATGGCTCCGCCGCCGCAGCCGACCTCTGCCCGGATTCCACCAAGGACGTCAGCGGACGGTAGGGCGGCCGCTCCGGAGGAACCGCCCTGCGCACCGAACGAATCGGAACCTGCGGATCGGAGTGCAAGGTCTCCCACATCCGCGCTGGGTCGTCGAACGGCGGCGGCAGCGGACGCCCCTCCGTCAACGCGGAGAGCGCCCGGGCCACCCAGGAAACGCCGGCCAGGCCCGCCGCCTCGCAGGCCCGCCGGGCAGCCAACGACGCCACCGCGCGCTGGACATCGGGACCCGCGGCATCCATCACAGGCACCAGATCACTGTCGAAGGGGAGCAGGCCGCGCACATGGCCGCCGACGCCGCGCAGGCGCTCGCTGGGCAGCCGGTCGCCCCACTCCCATCGCTCGCGGTGCAGCCGCCGTTCCTCGGCGGCCCGTTCCTCCGCCTGACGGGCCAGGCGGGCTGTCTCGGCCCGCTGTTCCGGCGTGGGTGGTGAGGGAAGCTCGCGCGCGGAGCGATGACGGTGGGCGGCCTCCCGTGAGGTCTGGCGGACAACGCGGTCCGCACCGGGCGGCGCGGGCCAGAACTGCAAGAGATAGCTGTCCGCCTGTGGCTCCCCGGACACTCTGGAGTCCAGCCTGCGTCCCTCGTCCATCCCCCGGGCGCAGTACCGCACCCGGTAGCCGGTCCGGGCGAGGCCGAGATCCCACGTCGCTTCGCCCGCCCACTCCATCAGAAGGGTGCGCTCCGACAGCGGGTGGAAGGACACCTCCACCACGTCCTCCCAGACCGGGTCCAGCGCGGGCTCCGCGTCGTGGACCTCCACGACGAAGCCGACGTTGCCCGTGTGCAGCCCGGTGCTCAGCCACAGTGCGCCCGGGGCCGCCGCCCCGCACAGCCCTGTGTTCTGACCGGCGAACGCTTCGGCGAGGTCCGGGATCGCCTCACCGTGCGGATCGCTCACGACGTAGATCTGGCGATAGTCAGCGCGTACCTCGCCCGTGACTGGCCTGCGCACAGCGCCCCTCCCTCGGTACCGGACGGCTTGACGGACCGCCCGGTTCGGCGGACCGTCACCCGCCGTGCATCATGCCGCAGACCACTGACAACACCTCCGACGACGAGACGGCACGGGCCCGGCCGAGCGGCAGAGGCGAGAAGCAGTGCGCACACCACTGGACCGCGGCCCCGAGGTCACCGCGTCACCTCCGGGTCGCCGTCACCAGCGGTGCGACGGGCGCCGGTCGAGCCTCGCATGCTACGGAGGCTGTCGTTCGGCGCCGATCGGCCCGCCACCAGCACGCGCGACCTGTCACGCCGTCACCCTCCGCCGGGCAGGCGGCTCCCCCCCGGAGGGGCGGCGCAGCTCACCGCTTCTGCTCGTCCTCCCATTCCTCCAGCGCGGGCAGCACCTTGTCCAACGTGATCGGCAGGTCCCGTACGCGGACGCCGCAGGCGTGCCACACCGCGTTCGACACCGCCGCGGCCGTGCCGACGATGCCGATCTCGCCGATGCCCTTCGACCCCATGGCGTTGACGTGGGGGTCGTGTTCGGGCAGCCAGTGCGCCTCGATCTCGTGGACGTCCGCGTTGGCCGTGATGTGATATTCGGCGAAGTCGTGGTTGACGACATGACCGGAACGGGGGTCGAGCACGCTGCTCTCGTGCAGCGCCATCGAGAGCCCCATGGTCATCCCGCCGATGAGCTGCGACCGCGCCGTACGCGGGTTGATGATCCGGCCCGCGGCGAACACCCCGAGCAGGCGTGGCACCCGTACCTCTCCCGTGTCGGTGTTGATGTGCGCCTCGGCGAACTGCGCGCCGAAGGCGTGCATGGCGTACCGGTCATCGGGCCGCCCGACGGAACCGGACGCCTCGGCACCGTCCGGCGGCTCGTTCCCGTACCGCTCCCGCAGCGCACGTGCGGCCTCGACCACGGCGGAGCCCCACGTCGTCATCCCAGAGGACCCCCCGGCCACGGATGCCGTCGGACAGTCGGTGTCACCGATCCGGACGTCCACCCGGGAGACCGGTACCCCGAGCGCGTCCGCAGCGATCTGCGGCAACGTCGTCCACGTCCCGGTGCCGAGGTCGGACGCGCCGATCTCGGCGACGTAGCGGTCCCCTTCCCGCCGGATCACCGCCGTTGAGTAGGGCATGCGATTGACCGGGTACGTGGAGGCCGCGACGCCCGTGCCGACCAGCCACGCGCCCCGCCGCCTCACGCCGGGCCGGGGGTCGCGCCGCGACCAGCCGAACCGCGTGGCTCCCTCCCGCAGGCAACCGACGAGATTGCGGCTGGAGAAGGGCTTCCCCGAACCCGGGTCGACGGCCGGTTCGTTGCGGACCCGCAGGTCGATCGGGTCCATGCCGAGGCGTTCGGCCAGCTCATCCATCGCCACCTCGGGTCCGAACATCCCCGGACACTCACCGGGGGCGCGCATCCAGGACGGCACCGGGACATCGAGGGCCGCGAGCCGGTGCGTGGTCCGGCGGTTCGCGGTGGCGTACATGATCCGCGACGGCACTCCGGTCTGCTCGGCGAACTCCTTGATCCGCGAGGTCTGCTCGACGACATCGAGCGCGAGCGCGGTGAGCGTGCCGTCACGGTCGGCGCCCAGGGAGCACCGCTGAATCGTGGGGGTGCGGTAGCCGACGAGACAGAACATCTGCTGGCGGGTCAGGGCCAGCCGCACCGGCCGGCCGGGAAGCGCCCGCGCCGCCAGTGCGGCGAGCACCACGTTGACGTGCGGTTGCCCCTTGGAACCGAAGCCTCCCCCGACGTACGGGCACACGACCCGGATCCGCGCCTCGTCGAGACCGAACACACCGGCCACGGTGGCGCGCGTCGGGTGGACGCCCTGCGTGGAGTCCCACAGGGTGAGCAGGCCCTCGCCGGCCGGGTCCCACAGGGCCGTCGTCGCGTGCGGTTCCATCGGGTTGTTGTGGTTCATCGCCGTGGTGTACGTCTGCTCGACGGTCGCTTCCGCCGCGGCCATCGCCGCCTCGACATCGCCCTCGGCCGTGTCGGTGGGGAAGGACGGGTTCACCTGCTCGGGCGCGTACAGGTCCTCCCGGTCGGCCCGCAGTTCGGCGTCGTGCGGTTCCTGCGCGTAGGTCACCCGGATCAGCGCGGCGGCGTGCCGGGCGGTCTCCGAGGTGTCGGCGATGACGGCGGCCACGACCTGGCCCCGGAAGGCGACTTCGTCGTCCTGGAGCGCCGCCAGCTCCCGGTCGTCGGTGGATGCCAGCCGCTCGACGGTCCCGGGGGTGAGCACCGCCGCCACGCCGTCGAGCGCTTCGGCCTCGGTGGTGTCGAGTTCCGTGACCCGGCCACGGGCGATCGCGGCCTGGACGGGATACACGTAGGCGGGGTTCTCCGCGGCGGCCTCGTAGGCGTAGACGGCGGTGCCCAGAACCTTGGCCCTGCCGTCCCGGCGGGGCAGGTCGCGGCCGATGGCGTCCGGTGCGTTCAGGAAGGTCATGGTGCGTCCTCTCGGACCAGGTCGCGCAGGGTGGCGGCGAGCGTGCGGCGCAGCAGGGGGATCTTGAACGCGTTGCCGCCGTCCAGCCCCTCGGCCGGGCGGGCATCGGCGAGTTCGGCGTCCGCGGCGGCGAGGTAGCTCCGCTCCGACGCCTCGGAGCCCCGCAGCACGTCCTCGGCCCGGCGGGCGCGCCACGGCGCGTGCGCCACGCCGCCGAACGCGATGCGCGCGTCGACGATCGCCCCGTCCGCCACCTCGACCGCCGCGGCGACGCTGACCAGGGCGAAGGCGTACGAGGCGCGATCGCGCACCTTGCGGTAGGCCGAGCGACGGGCCAGGGGCTGCCCCGGCAGGTCGATCGCGGTGATCAGCTCGCCGTGTTCGAGCACCGTGTCGCGCTCCGGCGTGTCGCCGGGCAGCCGGTGCAGGTCCCCGAAGGGAAGGGTGCGCTCGCCGTCCGGGCCGAGCACCCGCACCCGCGCGTCGAGCGCCGTCATCGCGACGGCCATGTCGGAGGGGTGCACCGCGATGCAATGCTCGGAGGCCCCGAGGATCGCGTGGTTGCGGGTCCACCCGCCGAGGGCGGAGCAGCCCGATCCGGGCACCCGTTTGTTGCACGGGGTGGTGACGTCCTGGAAGTACACGCAGCGGGTCCGCTGCAGCGGGTTGCCGCCGGTGGTGGCCATGTTGCGCAGTTGTCCCGACGCGCCTGACAGCAGTGCCTGGGACAGCACGGGGAACCGCTCGCGCACGCGGCCGTCCGCGGCGAGTTCGCTGTTGCTGACGCCCGCGCCGACCCGCAGGGCCCCCGAGTCCAGTTCCTCGATCTCGGTGGACAGCAGGCCGGCGACACCGACGACCAGGCCGGGCGCGGCGACACCCAGCTTGAGGTGGTCCACCAGGTTCGTGCCGCCGCCCAGGAAGACCGCGGTCGGATCCCCGGCGACAGTGCGCACGGCTTCCGCCGCATCCGTGGGGCTCCGGTAGTCGAACGGCCTCACCCGGCCACCTCCGTACCGGCGGCCCGCTCGGAGGCCGCCGCGGCCTGCTGGATGGCCGGCACGATGTTGACGTAGGCCGCGCACCGGCACAGGTTGCCGCTCATCCGCTCGGCGATCTCCGCACGGTCCAGGCCCGGTTCCCCGGTGCCCCCGGTGACGGCGCTCGGCCAGCCCCGCGCGAACTCCTGGAGCATGCCGACCGCGGAGACGACCTGCCCCGGGGTGCAGTAGCCGCACTGGAACGCGTCGCAGTCGATGAAGGCCTGCTGCACCGGATGCAGGCCGCCGTCGGGGGCGGTGCCCTCGGCGGCGAGCCCTTCGGCGGTGGTCACCCGGGCGCCGTCCTGGGTGACGGCGAGAGTGAGGCAGCTCAGCACGCGCCGCCCGCCGGACAGCACCGTGCACGCCCCGCACTGCCCGTGGTCGCAGCCCTTCTTGGGACTCGTCACTCCCAGCCGTTCGCGCAGCGCGTCCAGCAGCGTCGTGCGCGTATCGACGGTCAGCCGCCGCGCGGCCCCGTCGACGTGCACGATGATCTCGGTATCCATCGCGGCTGGGTACCCCGACCGTTACCGCTCACACGGCGCGCGGCGCAGGCTCACACGAGTGGCGGTAGGAACGGTGCGCCACCGCGTCACGGCGTAGCCGGGGCCCGGACGGCGGCAGAGGTACGGGGACCCCTTCGGCACACGGTTCCGCGTGCGGATCGCCGAGGCGGCACCGTACTGCCCGCCCCAACGGGCGGACGCCCTACAGCACCACCAGCCCGAGCAGCACGATGGCCGACAGGGCGGTGACCCCCTGGACCGCGGTGGCCGCGGTATGAGCACGGTAGGCGGTCTTCACATCCATCCCGGCGAACTGGGAGACCACCCAGAAGTACGAGTCGTTGACATGGCTGACCACCATCGACCCGGCGCCGATGGCGAGCACCGCCATGACCTGGCCCATCGGTATGGAGCCGATCGTGCCGTCCAGCCCGAGGGCCGGGAGCAGCGGTTGGGCGAGCGTGGAAGTGATGATCAGTGCCGCGGTGGTGCTGCCCTGCGCGGTCTTCAGCAGGGCGGCGAGCCCGAAGAGGACCAGCAGCGCCGGGATGCCGCTGAGCGCCGAGCCGTCCCCGATGAGGTCACCTATGTAGTCGGCGATCGGCGTGCCCTTGATGACCTCCCCGAAGGCGCCTCCGGCACCGGTGATGACCAGGATGGGCGCGGCGTCGACCAGTCCCTCGGCGACCCAGGTGGTCAGCGCCTTGGCGTCGCGCCGTGGCGGCAGCAGGGCGAGCGCGAGCAGGACACCGATGAGCAGCGCGTTCACCGGGCTGCCGAGGTCGCTGAGGAAGGCTCCGAGGGCGCCGTCGACGAGGGTGCCTTCGCCGGAGGGGAACGCGGCGACCGAGCCGATCGCCATCAGGACGATGGGCCCCAGGATCGGGGCCAGGGCCCGGCCCGTCGAGGGAAGACGTTCGAACTGCGCCTTGTACTCCTCGAAGGTCTGGCGCGCGTCCGGCAGATGGCTCTCCAGGTCACCGGTGCGGCGCAGCGCCCAGGCGAGCCCGGCGACGGCGGCGACGAGGGAGACGGGGATGCCGAACAGGATGACCCAGACCAGTCCGTCGGAGGCGATGCCGACGTTGCCCGCGGCGGCGATCGGGCCCGGGGTCGGGGGGACGAAGGTGTGCGAGGCGTACAGGCCGGTGGCCAGGGCTGTCCCGAGGACGACGGGGTTCTTGCCCGTCCTGCGGGCTATGGAGCGCTGCAGGGGGGAGAGCACGACGTAGCCGGAGTCGCAGAAGACCGGGACCGAGACGACCCAGCCCATGAGCGACATGGCGAGGGCGGGGTGGCGTTTGCCGATGACCTTGAGCACCCCCTCGGCGAGGGTGACCGCCGCGCCGGTCCGTTCCAGGACCTTGCCGATGATGGTCCCGAAGAGGATCACCAGGCCGATGCTCATCAGAATGGAGCCGAACCCCTGGGCCACCGTCCCGGCGAGATCGTCGACGAACCGTTCCTCCGCGCCGGTCGCGGCGCCGATCCCCATCGCCAGGAACCCGAAGGCGTAGGTGGACAGAACGATGGCGAGGAAGGGATGCAGACGGAACCGTCCGCACAGGACGATGATCAACCCGATGCTCACGGCGAGGGCGGTGAGCAGTGCGGGGCCTGCTGTGTTCATGCGGCTGACTCCTAGCGGGGACACGACGCTTCCGGGCCGTGACGGTGGCTCAGTGGTGGGGAGGGGGCGGCCTGCGCGGGGGTCGCGGATCAGCCCCGCGGCAGGCCGGGGCGCCGGGGAGGACGACTCACGGCGAGTCGTCCCGGCACTCTAGGCACGCGGTCGGCATTCCGAATACGGGTGCGACATGCGCAATTTCCCCTCCGCACCCGGCCGTGGGCGACCAGCCGCCCACCGCCGGAACCCGGAGCGATGTCAAGGAGAGCGGAGCGCCCCACGATCGCCGTCACGAACCGGGCCGAAGCCGAAGCCGGGGTGACCGGACGGCCACCATGCCGGTGCTCAGCCGCGGTCGGCGGCCGAGGGAGCCTCGCGGATCATCGGCAGGGTGGGCAGCCTCCCCCGCCAGAGGTACCGCTCGCCCGCGACCTGGAAGCCGTGGCGCTCGTAGAAGCGGATCGCACGGTCGTTGTAGTCGACGACCCCCAGCCGGACGGGTGCGGGTCCTGCCCAGGTGAAGAAGGCGGTCATCATGAGGCCGCCGAGTCCGTGCCCCTGGGCGTGGTCCAGCAGATACATCGGTCCGAGGGTCACCGGTTCCGACGCGTTCCGGTGGCCGCACAGATAGCCGACGATCTCCGGCCCGGACCGGACCACCCGGCAGAAGTGCGGAGCGCGGTCCCCGTTGGCCGACTCGATGAACTCCCGCCACTGCGCGATGCCTTCCGCGGTGGCGGACGCACCACGGTGCTCACGGATCCAGGACTCATCGATCCCTGCCTCCGGGTTGGGGTAGTTCAGCAGCCAGTTGCGCAGGTGCAAGGGCCCCAACGCCGCCGCGTCCTCAGGCCGAGCGGGGGTGATCACGTAGGTCATGCCCGACCATACCGGCGCCTGACCAGGTCGCCGTGCGACTGCCCTCGGCTGGGTCCACCCGGCCTGCGGGGGGCTCCCGTTCGGGTGGAGCGCACCTGCCGGAGGAGACTGGGACGGGCGTCCGGCGCGGCTCCTCCCACTCGATGGCGCGGCGCACCGTGTGCCCCGCCGGGGCGTGCCCGTGGGTGGCGGATCCTCACACGGACCACCGGCCGGGTCAGGGCTCCTTCGGGGGCGTCCCCGACGTCATGCGCCTCATGTTGATCTGCACCGCGCTCACGATCAGCCTGGCCACCACTCCCACGAGCACGAGGCCGGCGACCATCTGAACGGTGACCAGGATCCGGGAAGGAGCGGTCGTCGCCGTGATGTCGCCGAAACCGACGGTGACGAACACGGTGACGGTGAAGTACAGCGCGTCGGTACGGGTCAGCGGCATCGTGAAGGAACCCGGCTGATCGGTTTCCATGACGTAGTACGCGCCGGCGAACATCAACAGGAACACCGGGACGACGACGCTGAACGCCTCGATGGCGCGCAGGCTCGGATACGGGGAGCGGATGATCGCGTACACCTGCCAGGCCACGGCGGCGGCGAAGACCAGGAAGCCGGTGAGGAACCACAGAGCGTTGAGCCGGTCGAGAGGGCGATCGACGGGCAGGGTGTAGAAGAGGACCAACAGGACGATCACCGTGACCGTCGCTCGCAGCGTGGTGAGCAGGAGCAGCCGGCGGCGCTGTCGAGGCTCCAGCTCCCGGTAGTGGCGGGCGGCGTCGATGCTCATGACAACCAGATCCTCCGTTCGTGGCCGGCGACACCGACCTTCCAGCGGCGCTCCCGGCGCGCCAAGGACCGCCACTCGTCATAGGACCACGTCCGACGCACGCCCCCGTGTACGGTGCGCCCCGCTCCGACGGCGCGTCGGGGGCCCGATGGGCCGTACGACTGGACGGACGGACTGTCTTCACCCGCGGCCCGTGGGTCGTGCCGGAGGCGTCCCGGCGCCGGCACAGAATGCGGGGCACGAGCGGCACACCCGGTGACCAGGGCGAGCGAGGACGGTCATGAGCGCGAGCACAGAAGGACGGGCCACGCTCGCGGGGAAGGTGTCGAGCCGGCTGTCGGAGATGTTCACGCTCGACCCCGCCGGGCCGAACTGGGCACGTGGCGTGGCCGCCCTGGACATCGCCCTGGTGCCACTGCTCGTCTTCTGGTCGATCGGGCACCAGGAGTACCTGGTCAGCGCGATCTTCGGCCTGCTGTTCTCGGCGCTGGAGGACCCCGGGGGCGGTATCCGGTTCCGGGTCTCGCGCGTGGCGGCCTTCGGACTGCTGGGCGCGGGGGTGACGGCGCTGGGGTTCGCCATCGCGGGGGCCGCCTGGTTCTGGCTGGTGCTCGTGTCCTTCGGCGTCACGCTGACCGCGAGTCTGGCGGCGGTGTTCGGGGCACGCGCATTCGCCACGGCGCTGCTGCTGAACCTGTGGTTCGTCCTCTCCCTCGGACACGGCTTCAGCCTCCACCAGGCGGCTCACCTCACCAGCCACCTCTGGGCCCAGGTGGTGGCCTGGGCCGGGGGATCGGCCCTGTGGATCGCGGTGCTGCTCCTCGGCTGGCTGATCCACGGACGCGGGGCGAGATCGCGCCCGGTCCCCGAACTGCCCGGTGACACCACGCGCAGGCCGCTGACCTCGCCGCTGGTGGCGTTCGCGGCAGTGCGCGCCGTCGCCTTGGCCGGCACCGTAGCGCTCGCCTTCGGACTGAACCTGTCGTACGGGTACTGGATGACCATCGCGGCCATGGTGGCGATGAAGCCGAGTCTGGAGCAGACCACCCTGGTGGCTTCCCAGCGCCTGGTGGGAGCGGGCATCGGTTCCGCCGCGGCCATCGTGTTGCTGCTGATCCCCGCCGGCGAGCACGGACGGCAGCTGTACACCGTCGAACGGGGACTCGAAGTGGTCGCGCTGGTGCTGCTGATGCACGGGGTGGCCTTCTACTTCTGGAACTACACGCTCTACACCGCCGTCATCGCCGCCTCAGTCCTCCTCCTGGTGAACATTCCCCATCCCTCGGACTACGCCGCCGAGGGCTACCGCGTCCTGTGGACGGTCTGCGGCGTGGGTATCGGAGTCCTCACCATGCTCCTCGCGGGTCTGCTCGCCCGACGTACCGCCACGGAACAAGCGGAACAACCGTCCTGAACGCTTGCCCCTGCCCGCGGTGCCACCCTGTGGCGGTCACGACGTGCTCGACACCGAGGACCATTCCGCCTCGGCCCGCGGGGGCCGGTGCGCGGGCCCCCGCGGACTTCTCGCCGGCTACGCGTCCGGGTACAGCGGGTCCTCGTCCGCCTCGTGCAGCAGTTCCACGACATCCGGTTCGCCGGCCCAGGCCAGCAAGTCATCGGCCGTGACGGGCGGCGGCGTGTGGGTCGGGCCGTCGGGTCCCACCGAGAGGCCGACGTAGCTGCCGCCGAGGTAGAACTGGGCGCTCGACCCGCCGACCCGGCGCATGTCAGGTGTCAGGCCGCGCAGGGAGACGGCCTCGCCGGTGGCGAGTTGTGCGACCCGGCAGGTCTGCGCATCCTCCTCCGCCAGGCAGTCGCCGACGTGGCTGAGGTCGATGTTCCCCGCTCCGGCGAGGGGCCGCACGTTGAACAGGATGTCGAAGGACAGGCCGTCCTCGGTCAGGCCGCGGTAGACGTTCCCTTCTCCCTGGACGATCCGGACGGTCGTGATCTGCTCGGGCAGCAGACCGTCGAGGACGGCGGCCACGCGCTGCCGGTAGTCGGTGATCCTGGCCAGCTCGTCGGCCGACAGGCCCGGATAGTCGGGTGAGGTGCCGTCATCCGGCGGTACCACGTCGTAGGTCGGCCCCCCACGATCCTCGGCGTCCGGCGAGCCGTCGGGAGAGGGCTCGGCAGCCGGGGGGACCGGGGGCTTCGTCTCTCCGCCCCACGTGAGCGGGTTGAGCGGCCCGAACACCGCCGCCGCCACGGCGGCCGCCGCGCACAGGACGCCGCCGGTGCGCAGGGCCCTGGCACGCGCCCGCCGTCTGGGGCCCAGGACCAGGGCGTTGGGCAGCACGTGCGCGTCCGTGTGCAGGTCCGCCACAGCGTGCTCCATGGCCGCCCGCAGCCGGGCGGCATCGTTCTTCTCGGACGCTTCTTTCATGTCCATGAGACTCCTCACGTGCTCGGCTCAGTACTCGGCGGTGATGTGCTCGGCGTCCTTGAGGCCCTCGCGCAGGCGGGTGAGCCCGCGCGTGCACTGGCTCTTGACCGTGCCGGGACGGCAGCCGAGCAGTGAGGCGACGGTGTCGACGCTCAGGTCCTCCCAGTAGCGCAGGACGACCATGGCCCGCTGCCTGGGCGGAAGTTCCCGCAGTGCGGCCAGCAGCGTCACCCGCAGGGCTGGATCGCCGGTGGTGCTCGGGTTCGTCTCCACGGCCTGCAGGCGCCGGCCGAGCAGGTTCCGCCGCTGCTCGGACAGGAACGTGCGGGTCAGCACCGTGCGCGCGTAGGCGTCGACGCTGTCCGCCCGCCCGGCCTTGGCCCAGTGCTGGAACAACTTGACCAGGGTGGTCTGGGTCAGGTCCTGGGCCCGGTACCGGTCGCCGCACAGGAGTACCGCAGTGCGGTACAGCCAGTCCTGTCGTGCTCTCGCATAGTCTTCGAACTCTTCTCTTTCGTTCATCTGCTCCCCGCCACGACGTGCCCGCGTCTCTCATCCTGTTCTGAGCAACGGGGCGGCCGAAGGGTTCAATCACGTTTCGGCAACGCCGGTACGGGGGGTGGAGCCGGCCGCCCCGGCGCCTGCTTCTCAGCGGGCGGTGCGCTCACGGGTGCTGGTGCCTTCCGTGAAAGTCCGGCCGACCGATTCGGTCACTCGGTTCACGGCGAAGTCGTGTTCGGGCCGACGAACTCGGCCCCGGCGCGGCGTCACCCGGGTCGCGTGCGCGGGCAGAAAGGAGGTCGGTTCTGGAGGGGTGACAGGCGGTGCGTCCAGATGGCCGCGACGCGAAGTGCCGAGCGGATGCGGAGGATCGCTCCCGGACACTTCCGAGTGGGGTCCGCGCGCGTTAGTGTGCGCCGCCCGGTTCGCGCTCCGTCCGGATGCCGCCGGTGGGGCCTGCGTTGTTGTGTCGTCGGGTCATCCGGTTGCTTTCCCCTGGGCTCTTCGAGATGTTCGGCGAATGGATCGCCTTACCGTGCCGCCGCCTCCTCGAAGGCGATATGGGGGATATCTACCGCAAGCTCTCTTTTGGTTCCTCCGCGCCACCCAACGCACCGAAATGCAACCGTCAGTTGATTTCCAACGCCATCACGGGGGACACTGCCCGGCGGATGCGTCTTCCCGGCCGAGTGGCACGCGCTTCGGTATCCTCCCGCGCAGGTCATCTGGAGGCCATTTACCCAAGGATTACTGGTCAGTTGACCTCGGGGTTTCGTGGTAGCGTCCTTGCTCGGAGGGGACAGTACAACCTGAAAGGGAAATCGTGAACACGGAGAAGATCGCCGCTCGCCGCCTCTCGCTGGAAGAGGTGACGAAGCTCGGCGTGAAGGACAGGATCTTCGTTTCCGCCGACACGGCAGAACTCAAGCTTCCCGACTGCTATGTCCCTGCTTTTCTGACCAAGTCCGGTGAGGATTTCGAGGGCGGCTCAGTCACGGCGAGAACCGTATTCCAGGAAGAGGTCTCCTGCCTTCCCGACGACGAGAATGAAGCCGGAATCTACGTGGCCGACGAGAACGGCTCGGCGACCATCGAGGTCCTCCAGTCCGCCGGTGTCGTGCTGGATCTGGCACTTTTCGTCCCCGGTGGGGACAAGGGGGCCATCACGGCTCTTTACGCCGCGGCCCGGCAGGCGTTCGGCGCCGACGTCGTGCAGATCTGGCGCCAGGGCCTCAAGGAGGTTCCCGACGTGAAGGTCGACATCTTCGAGGAGCAGATCCCCCGAGGACGCAAGGGGGGCGACAGCACCAAGCGTGACCGTCGCGCGATCGACACCTACCCCACCCGCGCGGACTTCATCGAGTTCTCCGCGGGGTGGAAGCCGGTCGTCGAGGTTCACAGGCCGGTTGTTGACGACACCCCGACCATCTGAGGCGGCGTCGCCTCCCGGTCTCGGCCTGAGGACGTAGTCGAGTGGCCTCCACTTCGTGCTCAGGCGAGGCCGAGGGGCGTCAGGGGCTGCCGCGTGCTCGGCCGGAGCTGCCGCGGCGGATTCGCCGTCATGCCGTGCACGCTCTCATCGGCGATGAGACACGGCTGGTGCCGCGGAACCTGGTCACGGCGTACCGGCGCGGGCTCTTGTAGCCTGCACCGACGAGGGGGAGCCATGACGCGAGGGGTACGGGCGGTGCTCGCCGTGTACATCGGCGTCTTCGTCTGGGGGACCCTCGTCCATCTCGTGGACCTGACCGGCGGCGGGCACAGCAGTTACGCGCTGGACGCCCCCGCCGTGGTGCGCGCCTTCTTCGTCGCCCTGGTGGTGCTGGACCCGCTGGTGGCGGTGCTGCTGTGGCGCCGCAGGCCCGCCGGTGTGGTCGCGGCGGGCCTGGTGATGGGCGCCGATCTGGCCGCCAACAGCTGGGTACTCGGGCCGGACGCCGCCGCGCTGTGGGCGCCCGGCCTGTTCTGCGCGTTCATCGCGGTGACGGCGGTACCGCTGTATCAGCGGCTGGCCGGGCCCGTGCCCGCAGCAGCTCCAGGAGCTCCTCCTGCCGTTCCATCAGGTAGAAGTGGCCGCCGGGCAGGGTGAACTGCTCGAAGCCACCGGTGGTCAGCTGCTCCCAGCCGGCGATCTGCGCGGGCGTGGCGGAGACGTCCTTGTCGCCGCCCACGGCCGTCACCGGTACCGCCACCGGGGGCGCCGCCGTGGCGCGGGCGCGGGCCACGAGCAGATAGTCGTTGCGCAGGATCGGCAGCAGCATCTCCATCAGATCGCGGTCCGCGAGGACGGCCTTGGACGTGCCGCCCTGCTCGCGCAGCGCCGCCAGCAGTTCCGCGTCCGTGCGGCTCGCGGGCCGGGGGCGGTCGGATGCCGGGTCGGGCGGTGCGCACGCCGAGAGGATCAGCCGCGCCACCGGAAACACGCACGCCACCCGGTGGGCGAGCAGCGCCCCCATGCTGTGCCCGAACAGCAGCGTGGCGACACCCGGCCGTTCGGTGCGGGCCAGTTCCCCGGCGATCCGCTCCGACAGCCGCCCGGGGTCATCGATCAGCGGCTCGTCCAGCCTCATCTCGCGCCCCGGGTAGTGCACGATCTGGAGCTCCACCGAAGCGCCGAGCGACGGGCCCCAGCGCCGGTAGAAGTTGGGGCCGCCCCCGGCGTGCGGCAGGCACACCAGCCGGTGCGTCGGCGCGGCGATCGGGTGCGGTACGTACAGCCAGTCGGAGGTCACGCGGCCGGTCCTTCCCCGTCGCCCGAGGTGTGCCGGGAGCGCAGCAGTTCGATGAAACGGCCGGCGTCGGCGTGGCGGTAGAACTCGGGCATGGACACCTTCGGCAGGCCAAGGTCCCTCAGTTCGGCGAGCACCCGGATGACCAGCAGCGAGTTCCCGCCGATCTCGAAGAAGTTGTCGTCCGGCCGCACCTCGGCGAGATCCAGGTGGTGGGCCCACAGCTTCAGTACGGTGGCCGCCAGGTCGTCCGCCGCGGGACGCGGGGCGGGCTCGGGCCGCTCGCCCGCGTGGGCGGCGCGCGGCTGGGGCAGCCGGGCGGTGTCGAGTTTGCCGTTCAGGGTCAGCGGGATCTCCGGCACCTCGGTGAGAGTACCGGGCACCATGTAGTCCGGCAGTACCAGACGGCACTCGGCCAGGGCCTGGCGTACCGTCGCGCCCGGCCGCAGCACGGCGTACGCGTCGATCCGGGCGTCGGCCCGGTCCGACCGGCTGCCTTCCCGCAGGATCACCGCGGCCCCGGCCACCTGGGGGGTGGCCAGCAGCACCGCCCGGATCTCGTCGAGTTCGACGCGGTGCCCGCGGATCTTCACCTGGCTGTCGATCCGGCCCAGGTGCTCCAGGCCGCCGTCCGGGCGCAGCCGCCCCTTGTCCCCGCTGCGGTAGAGGCGTTCCCCGGTCAGCGGGTCGGTGACGAACCGCTCGGCGGTCAGCTCCGGTTGTCCCAGGTACCCCTCGGCGACTCCGGCGCCGCCCACCCAGATCTCGCCGGCGGGGCCCGGTGGCAGCACCCGGCCGTGTTCGTCGCGGACGGAGACCGACCACCCGGGCAGCGCGCGGCCCACCGAGCGGGTGCCGGTCACGGTGTCGGCGGGGGTCACCGTGCGGGCGGTGACATGGACGGTGGTCTCGGTGATGCCGAACATGTTCACCAGCCGGCACGCCGACGGCGGGTGTTCGGCGAACCACGGGCCGAGCGTCCGGGGGTCGAGCGGTTCGCCGCCGAAGACCACCAGGCGAGGGGCGGGCCGCGCCGCGTCCGGGGCGGCGCGGCGGTCGGCCTCGATCAACTGGGAGAACGCGGACGGGGTCTGGCTGAGCACGGTGACGCGGCGTTCGGCCAGCAGATCCCGGAAGTCGTCGGGGGAACGGCTCACCCAGTAGGGCACCACGGTCAGCCGGCCGCCGGTGAGCAGGCAGCCCCAGATTTCCCACACGGAGAAGTCGAAGGCGCTGGAGTGGAAGAAGGTCCACACATCGTCCGGGCCCAGCCCGTACGTGGGAGCGGTGGCGCGGACGAGCGCGGTGACATTGCCGTGGGGCACGGTCACCCCCTTGGGGCGGCCGGTCGATCCGGAGGTGTAGATGACGTACGCGGGCGGGTTCGCGGCGTCGTCGGTGACGAGTTCCGTCCACCGGGCGCCGGCCGTGGCCAACTCCTCGGGGGCGGCCGTACGGACTCCGTCCGTGGCGGGGAAGTCCCCGGTGGTGATCACCAGCGGGACACCCGCGTCCGTGGCGGTGTGGCGCAGCCGTCCGGCCGGGTAGCGCGGGTCCATCGGCACGTAGGCGCAGCCCGTCCGGAGCACGGCCAGAAAGGCGACGACCGTGGTGGCCGACCGGTCCAGGCAGACACCGATCCGGCTGCCCGGCGTGACGCCGAGCGCCCGCAGTCCGGCGGCCAGCAGATCCGCGCGGTCCTTCAGTTCACGGTAGGAGAGCGTGCCGTCCTCGTCACTGACGGCGGGCGCGTCGGGCCGCAGCCGCGCGAGTTCGGCGATGCGGCGGTCGATGCGCGGCTCACCGGGAGCGGTGGCGGGTGCCGGAGTGCTGCCCAGCGCCAGGACGGCGCGGGCCGCGTCGTCGGTGAGCACCGGGGCACCGGGGTCCGGGTCGGTGGCGGTACGGGCCAGGTGGTCGGCGAAGGAGTGGGCGATGTCGGCGGCGATGGCGCCCTCGTCGTACTGGCAGTGTCCGGTGTGGGTGCCGTCCGCCGCGCGTTCCCAGTACCAGCTCATCGGCAGTGGCGGGGCCAGGGCCGGGGTGTACGCGCGGCCGGGCCGTGCCTCGCCGAACTCCAGGTGCAGCGGGCCCGGGCCGCCGTCGTGCTCCTCCTCGTAGCGGGAGAGCGTCAGCGCGGTGGCCTTCCGCAGCCGTGCCTCGTCGGTGCCGGACACGGTGCGGGTGAGGGTGGAGACGCGGCCGGCCCGGCGCGGGTCGCCCAGGCCCCAGGGGGTGGCCGGCCGGGCGGCCGGCGTCTCCCCGGCCGGCCGGGAGCCGGCCAGGGGCGGCTCGCCCGGATCGTCGGCGGTCAGCCAGTCGGCCAGCGCGGCGAGTTCCGCCGCCGGGATCCGGCACCGGTCGGCGACGAGAACGAGTTCGGCCGGGCCCTCCTGGTTCTCCACCAGCACCGCGCGCAGCGGCGCCCCGCCCGCGCGCAGCGGCCGCAGGGCTTCCCGCTCCCCGGAGCCCCGGGAACGCCACAGCCTCGGGCCGATGACGCCGGGCCGGTGCTCGGCCAGCCGGGCCAGCCGGTCATCCACCGTGTCGGCCCTCGCCGCGGGCGGCAGCCGGAGCAGCAGGCTGTGACAGGCGGCGGCGCGTTCGAGGGAGGGGGAGAGCTGTGTGGCCATGGAGTCTGGCCTCCTGTCCGGGAGAGGTGCCTGAGGGCGGGAAGCGGGCGGGTGGGGCCTCACCTGGCGGTGAAACCGCCGTCGACGGTGAGAACGGATCCGGTCACCTGCGGGGAGTCCGGGCCCGCCAGCCACAGCGCGGCACCGGCGATGTCGGACGGCTCGATCAGGGTGTTCATCGGCTGGGACTGCACGAAGGTCTTCTCGTGGTCGGCGACCGGCACCTCCAGCGAGCGGGCGATCTCGGACAGCATCCGCCCTTCGACGGCCGGGTCGTCGCGTACCGAGCCGGGGCACAGCGCGTTGACCCGCACCCGGTGCGGGGCGTAGTCCAGCGCGGCGGCCTTCGTGAGCCCGATCAGGCCGTGCTTGGCGGCGACATAGCCCGCGAAGTGCCGGTAGCCGACGAGGCCGGCCGTGGAGGAGATGTTGATGACGCTGCCGGACTGCCGCGCGATCATGGTGGGGGCCACGGCCTTCGTCATCCGCCAGGCGCCGGAGAGATCGGTGTCGATCATCACCGCCCACTGCTCCTCGGAGATCTCGTGCGCGGCGCGCCCCGAAGGCGCCGCGATCCCGGCGTTGTTGACCAGGATGTCCACGGTGCCGAAACGGTCCAGGGCCTGCTCGACCGCGTCCGTGACCGCGGCCGGGTCCCGTACGTCGGCCGTCACGCTCAGCACGGCCGCGCCGCGCTCCTCGCACAGCCGGGCCGTGTGGGCCAGTTGCCCGGCGGAACCGAGGGGATAGGGCACCTGGTCCAGGTCCTGCCCGACGTCCAGCAGCACCAGGTCCGCGCCGTGCTCGGCGAAGGTGACGGCGCACTCGCGGCCCAGGCCGCGGGCCGCCCCGGTGATGACGGCGGTGAGCCCGCTCAGCCGCATCGCCCGCTCACCGCCCTTCGGCGACGGCGCCGGCGGTGAACTCCAGCAGCGCCGTCGCGGACTCGGTGAGGTACATGTGGCCACCGGGGAACTCGTGGGCGGTGAACGTGCCGGCGGTGGCCGCCGCCCACTGCGCGGAGTCCGCGGCCGACACCAGCCGGTCCTCCGCACCGCGCAGCGCGGTCACGGGCAGATCCAGCGGACGGTCGTCGGCGGGCCGGTAGTCCTCGTGCATGGCGACATCGGCGCGCAGCAGCGGGAGCAGCAGCTCCCGCATGTCCGGGTCGTCGAAGGCGGCGTGGCGGTAGCCGGCGAACTCGTTGACCCGGGCCAGGAACGCGTCGTCGTCCAGGCCGGTGGCGCGGTGGGTGCGGCCGCTCCACGGCCCGGGCGAACCGCTCACGAACAGCGCGCGCAGCGTGGGGTGCCCCTGGGCGAGCAGCGCGCGCGCCGTCTCGAACGCCAGCACCGCGCCGAGGCTGTGCCCGAACAGCGCGACATGCTCCTTGTCCTTGGTGAGCCGCATGGCGTCGGCGGCCAGCTCCAGCGCGGCGGTGGCCACATCGCTGTGCGGCGGGTCGATGAACCGTTCCTCCCGGCCCGGCAACTGGAGGGGCACGACGTCCACGCCGGCCACCTCCAGCTTCTTCCAGGCGCGGTAGAAACCGGCCCCGCTGCCGGCGAACGGCAGGCAGACCAGGGAGAGTGTCATGGCTTTGCTCCGTAATTGATGAACTGTTCGGTGTCGGTCGGGGGTGGTCAGCCGGCGAGGTCGGCGCCCAGCAGCGCCACGGCCCGTTCGGCGGCGCGCACCGCGCCGTCCGCGTCCGAGCCGGTTCCGATCACACAGCCGAGCCGGTCCTTGAAGGAGTGACTGATCGTCACGAGATCGCCCGGTGCCACGGTGTACTGGACGCCGGTGACGCCCGGTACGGCGAGGGCCGGCCCGGGGTCGGCGAGCGCGGTCACCGTGCCGCCGTGCGGCGCGGCCAGGAAGCGGATGGCCGCGTGCCCAGGCCGCGCGGCGGTGTCCGGCACCGGCTGGCCGCCCGCTCTGGCGATCGCGGCGTCCACCAGGTCCACGCCGGTCGCGTCCCGCAGGGCCACCGGGATCATCCCGCCGCCCAGCCGGGGGTTGACCTCGATGACCACCGGGCCGCGGGCCGCCATCCGCAGTTCGGTGTGGGCGGCGCCCCAGCCCAGCCCCAGGGCGGTCAGGGCACGCACCGCCTCCCGGCCCAGCGCCGCCAGGTCCGCGTCCGGGGCGCGGGCGGGCAGATCGTGGCCCATTTCCACGAAGTGCGGCAGGTCGCCCAGCCGCTTGCCCACCACCGTCACCACCGTGTCGTCGAAGGTCTCCACGGAGAACTCGGGGCCGGTCACGTACTCCTGGACCAGCACCCGGCCCGCGCCCGACGCGGGCCCGGCCAGCAGAGCGGCCGCCCACTGGCCGGCGTCCGCCGCGTCCGCGCACAGCCGCACCCCGATGGAGCCCGAGCCGGACACCGGCTTCACCACCACCGGCAGGCCGATCTCCCGCGCGGCGGCCTCGGCCCCGGCGGCGTCCCCGACCTCCCGGGCCTGCGGCACGCCCACCCCGGCCGCCGCCAGCAGCTCCCGCTGGCGGGCCTTGTCGCGGCACCGCTCGACCGCCGCCGCGTCCGGGGCGGGCAGCCCCAGGGCGGTGGCGGTGGCGGCTGCGGTGGCGATGAAGTACTCCGAGCTGGAGGTGACGCCCGCAAGACCGGCGTCGCCGGCGAGCTCCGCGCAGGCCGCGAGGACGGCCGCCGCGTCACCGGTGTCCAGGACCCGAACCTCGACACCGTCCTGGGCCAGGTACGGGTAGCGCTCCGGATCACGGGTGAGGACGACCGGTCGCATCCCCCGGTCCCGGGCGGCGGCGCAGAACCGCCGGCCGGTGCCGGTGGTGTTGCTCTCCACCAGTGCCAGCCACGGTGTCCGCGCCGTACTCAGCCGCGCCACGGCGGCCTCCAACTCGGCGTCCGCAGCACGTTCGCGCCGCCGCAGAGCGGCGCACCACGCGCCATGGGATTCCATCGCGGCCCGTGCCCGGTCGAAGGAGACGTCGAACGCGCCGGGACCACCCCCGTACCGCAGCGCCGCGACCGCCTGGGGCAGTGGCAGATCCGCGCCGGCCTCCGGCGGGACACCGGGCGGCAGTTCGAGACCGCCCAGCCCGGTGGAGCCCTGCTCCACGGCCCTGCGGACCGCGTCGCCCACCCGGTGGTGCGCGGAGCGGAACGGCACGCCGTGCGCCACCAGCCGGTTGGCCACCGTCGTCGCCGTGACGAAACCCGCGGCGGCCCGGTTCGCCATCCGCTCCGGGACAGGCCGAGCACCGCTGACCAGCGACTGGCACAGCAGGACCGCGTCGGCGGCGGCCCGCAGCCCCGGCCACATGGCGCCCACCGCCTCGGTGCCCACCTCGATGGTGTTGGTGAACGGCGCCGACTTCATCGCCCCGGCCGCCGCCGTCCACGCGCCGATGGCCAGACCCGCCTTGGCCTTCACATGTTCCAGCAGGAACGCGTTGCGCTTCTGCGGCATCGCCGAACTGCCGCCCACCAGCCGGTCCGGGAAGGTCAGGAAGCCGAACTCGGCGGTGCTCCACAGCTGGAGGTCGGCCGCCAGCCGGCTCAGCGTCACCGCCAGGCCGCTGAACGCCGCCAGCATCCGCAGCGGTACGTCCCGGGTGGCCACCGCGTCCAGCGCGTGCGGGTTCGCCCGGTCGAAGCCCAGCAGCCCGGCCACCCGCTCGGGAGCGATGGGCAGATCCGAGCCGGCCACCGCGCCCGCCCCCAGCGGTGAGACGTCCAACCCCTCGGCGGCCTGCTGCGCGGCGGTGATGTCCCGCCCCAGGGCCAGCGCCACCCCCGTCAGGTAGTGGCCGTAGGTGACCGGCATCGCCGCCTGGAAGTGCGTGTAGACCGGCATCACCACGTCGCGGTACGCGCGGGCCCGCGACAGCAGCACCGCCTCCAGGCGCACCGCGTCGGACAGCGCTTCGGCGGCCCACCCCCGCAGCTTCAGGGCCGTGGCGGTCGCCTTGAGGTCGTTGCGCGACCGGCCGGTGTGCAGCCGCCCGCCGATCTCCTCGCCGAGCACGCCCGACAGCCAGCCCTCGTACATCAGGTACACGCCGCGCGGGGCGGGCCGTTCGCGCAGCGGCGCGTAGTCCTGGGCGCGCAGCGCCGAAACGGTGCGCAGCAGCCTCGCGGCGTCGGCCCGGCCCAGGAGCCCCTGCTCGACCAGCATCACCACGTGCGCCAGGTCGATCCGCGTCGTCAGCGACATTTCGTCGCGCAGCGCGGCCGGGGTCAGCTCGCCGTAGACCAGCCGCTGGGTGCGCGCCCCGACGGTCCGGGTCAGCCGGCCGGTGGATTCCTGTCCGCTTCCGTTCCCGCTCACCGTCGCCCGCCTTCCGCCACGACGGCGGCGAGTTCCTGCCGCCGCCACGGATACCAGCTCCACTGGTCGGGTACGGCCTCACGGGGGTGCGTCACCTCGACGGGCTTGTCCGGCACGCGGCTCAGATCCAGCCCCTGCCCCGCCGTCCAGGCGTCGTCGTAGACCGTCTCCAGATACCGGTAGCCCTCGTCCGGCAGCATCACCACGCAGGTGGCCTCCGGGTTCTGCTCCGCCCACCAGCGCGCGGCCAGCAGCGCGGCCCCGCTGGTCGGGCCCTGGAACAGCGCGTGCCTGCGGTGCGCCCACCGGGTCGTCGCGTACGCCTCGGCGGCGGTCACCCAGTGCACCTCGTCCAGGATGCCGTGGTCCAGGTTGCCCGGCATCAGGCTGTTGCCCAGCCCGCGCAGCTGCCGGGGGCCGTCCTCCTGTCCGAAGAGCAGGCTGTGGTGGGTGTCCACGCCGATCGCCCGGGTGTGGGGGGTGGCGCCGCGCAGCGCCCGGACCGTGCCGCACAGCGAACCGCCGGAGCCCACCGGGCCGATGACGCAGTCCACGGTGCCCAGCGCGTCGGCCAGCCGCTCCGCCACCAGGGAGTAGGAGGCCGGGTTGTCGGGGTTCGTGTACTGCTCGGGGCAGAAGCTCTGCGGCAGGTCGGATCGCAGTTCGGCGAGCCGGTCCAGCCGGGACGCCTGGAACCCGCCGATCTCGGCGGGCTGTTCGACGATGTCCACGGTCGCGCCGAGGTCGGCCAGCCTGCGGTGCAGGTTGCGGTCGATGACCGGGTCGCTGACCAGCACCAGGTCGCGGCGGAGCAGAGCGGCCTGCATGGCCAGGGCGAGCCCGAAGGTGCCCGACGTCGTCTCCACGATGACGGTGCCCGGCTCCAGTTCGCCCCGCTCCAGGGCGCGGCGCAGGATGTACCGGGCCGGTACCAGCTTCATCAGGGTGAACACCGCGCCGTACAGGTTGCTGCCGAGCCGGACGATCCTCGGCAGCAGGGTCGCCTCGGTGATCTCCTGAAAGGGAGTGCTGTGGACTGTCATTCGCTTCCGTCTCTCAGTCGGTCATTCAGGCGTTCGCCCACCACGGCCAGGGCGGCGGGTGAGGTCATCCCCAGGTGGTCGCAGGCGACGAGGTGCTCGGTCAGCCGCCCGGTGAGGTGCGGCTGCCAGGAGGCGGTGGCGGAGCGCCCCTGGTCCAGATCGTGGGCGGCGGTGAAGAACAGCACGTCGCCCTCGACCACCCCGGGCGTGAACTCCGTGATGAGACGGGTGTTGTCCACACCGGTGTCCACCACGGCCGCCAGGGTGTCGCGGTCGGGGGCCCAGGAGGCGCCGTGCGCGGTGAGCAGGCCGAGCACGGTGTCGCGGTCAGGGGGGAGTTGCCCGGTGGCGGCCAGGTCGAGACCGAGCCGGTCGGCGAGTTCGGTCAGCACCGACTCCTCGGCCCGGGCCGGTGTGGTCGGTGGCAGGGCGGCGGCCGGGTAGGCGTCCAGCAGGGCCAGCAGCGCGACGTGTTCGCCCTGCCGCTGGAGTTCCTCGGCCACGGCGTGCGCCGCGACCCCGCCGAAGGACCACCCCAGCAGGTGGTAGGGGCCGTGCGGCTGGACGGACCGGATGCGCTCGGCGTAGTCGCGGGCGGCTTCGCGCATCGTGGCCGGCCGGGCGTGCGGCTCGGTGATGCCGCGCGACTGGAGGGCGTACAGGGGGCGGTCGGCGTCGATGTACCGGGTCAGCCCGATGTAGGACCAGCTGATGCCGATACCGGGGTGGATGCAGAACAGCGGTGCGGCCGTGCCGCCCTCGCGCAGCGGCAGCAGCACGTCCAGATCGGTGGTCGCCGTGCCGCCGGCGTCCAGACGTTCACTGAGGGACGCCACGGAGCCCGTCTCGTAGAGCGTGCGCAGATCGACGGCGAGGCCGAGGGAGGACCGGATACGACGCACGAGCTTGGCCACCAGCAGGGACTGGCCGCCGAGTTCGAAGAAGTTGTCGTGGATGCCGACCCTGGGCACCTCCAGCAGTTCCGCGAACAGCTCGCACAGCGCCTGTTCGCGGAGGGTACGGGGCCCCTGCCCGGTGCCGGACGGTCCTTCGGCGGGATCGTCGCCGCGGGCGGTGCCGGACGGCGCGGTGCCGGGGCCGATCGCCGGAAGCAGCGCCCGGCGCTCCCCGGCGGTCGGAACGGGCAGGTCGCCGACGGTGGTGTCCGCCGGATCGGCCAGCGCGTCGAGCAGCCGCCGGAACACCGCGAGCAGCCCGGTCACCGACTCGCCGGTGAACAGACCCGGCCGGTAGTCCACCCGCACGTGCAGCCGCTCGCCCGGGGTGACCAGCAGCGCGATGGGGTAGTGGGCGCCGTCCCTGACATCGATCTCGCCGAAGGACACCCCGCCGTGCCGCCGGGTGAGCGCGTCCGCGTCGAACGGGTAGTTCTCGAAGGCCAGCACGGTGTCGAACAGCGTGGGACGGTCCACCGCGCGGTGGATGTCCACCAGTCCCAGGTGGTGGTGCGGGAGCAGTGCGGACTGCTCCTCCTGGAGCCGGGCCAGGAACGCGGACACCGGCTCGGCCGGGTCCGGGGTGACGCGCACCGGGACGGTGTTGATGAACAGCCCGACGATGCTCTCCACCCCGGGCAGTTCCGGGGGACGGCCCGAGACCGTCGCGCCGAACACGACGTCCTCACGCCCGGTGAGCCCGGCCAGCAGCAGGCCCCAGGCGGCGCGTACCACCGTGTTGACCGTCACCCCGGCCGTGCGGGCGCGGGCCGTCAGGCGCGCGGTGACATCGGCCGGCAGTTCCGCGGTGATCTTGTCCGCGGGCACCGCGTCGCCCTCCGCGCCGGGCGCCACCAGCGTCGGCCCGTCCAGGCCGGACAGCGCCCGTGACCAGGCCTCCGCGGCCGCCGCCCGGTCCTGGGCGGCCAGCCAGCCGAGATAGTCCTGGTAGGGGCGCGGCCGGGGCAGGGCACCGCTGTCCCCGCCCGCCGCGTACAGCGTGAACAGTTCCTGGAGCAGCAGCGGTGTGGACCAGCCGTCCAGCAGCATGTGGTGGTTGGTCAGCACCAGGTGCCACTCCCGCTCCGCCAGCCGGATCAGGGTGAACCGGAGCAGCGGCGGGCGGGCCGGGTCGAACCGCCGGGCCCGGTCCTCGTCGAGCAGTCGCCGCAGCGCGGCGTCCCGCTCCTCCCCGTCCAGGCCGGACAGGTCGTGCTCGGCCCAGGCGGGAGAGACCGCGTCCTCGGCCAGAACGACCTGCACGGCATCGCCGTCCCGGGTCGCCGCGAACGCCGCCCGCAGCGCGGTGTGCCGGCGCAGCAGCGCGCCGGCGGCGGCGTGCAGGGCGAGGGTGTCCAGGGGCCCGCGCAGCGGCAGGTCGATCTGCACCGTGTAGACGTCCGGGCCCTGTGCGTCGTACTGGGCGTGGAAGAGCATCCCTTCCTGGAGCGGGGTGAGCGGCACCACGTCGGTGAGCGACGGGTGGCTGTCCTCCAGGTCCTCCAGGTCCCGGTCGGTGACGGTCACGAGGGGGAAGTCGGACGGAGAGTGGCCGCCGGCGCCCGGGGTGCGGGTGTGCCGCACCAGTTTCTCCAGGGCCTGGTTCCAGTAGCCGGCCAGTTCGCCTACGGCGGCCTCGGTCAGCAACGCGCCGGGCCAGGTCCACACCGACGTCAGCCGGGGCTGTCCCTCCTCGCCGTCGTGGACGAGGCAGTCCACCGTCAGCGCGTGGCCCAGGGGGCGGGCGGCGTCCCGGTTCGCGTCCCCGCCGGGTACCTGGAAGGCGGCGTCCACGGACCAGCCTGCGGACGACTCCTCGTCCCCGGCGCCGGTGACCCGGCCCAGGTAGTTGAAGCACAGCTGAGGGACCGCGCCGTCCACCAGCTCGGCGGCGGTGGCCGGGTTGAGGTGGCGCAGCAGACCGTACCCGACGCCCTTGTCCGGTACGGCGCGCAGTTGTTCCTTGACCCGTTTCAGGGCCCGGCCGAACTCCGGGTCGGCGTCCGGCAGGTGTTCCCACCCGCTCAGTGCGGGTTCCAGGTGGGCGGGGTGGAGGCTGGTGAACCAGCCGACGGTGCGCGACACATCGGCCGACTCCAGGATGTCCTGGCGGCCGTGGCCCTCCAGGTCGAGCAGCAGACCGGTGCCCCGCGCGGTGCCCCGCTCCCGCCGCCACCGCTCGGCGGCCAGGGCGAGCGCGGTGAGCAGCACCTCGTCCGGGCCGGCGTGGAAGGCGGCGGCGACCTCGGTGAGCAGCGCGCCGCCGATGCCGGCGGAGACCTCGGTGGTGAGCGAGCGGGCGGTGCCCAGCACATCGGTGGCCGGGTCGAGGGGCCGTGCGCCCAGCGGCGGGTCAGGCTGCTTCAACACCCGCTGCCAGTGCGGGAGCTCGGCCACTCGCGCGGGTTCCGCGGCGGCTTCGGCGAGTCGCCGGGACCACTGGCGGAACGACGTGGTGGCGGGCGGCGGCACGGGATCGCCGCCGGCGCGGTGGGCGGCGGCCGCGGCGATCAGGTCCTCGGCGATGATCCGCCAGGACACCCCGTCCACCACCAGGTGGTGGGCGATGAGCAGCAGCCGGCCGGGGGCGGCGGGCCCGGCGTCGCACCACACGGCGCGCAGCATGGCGCCCTCGGCGGGTGCCAGCCGCGCGTGGGCGGCGACGGCGGCCCGGTCGAGCTCGGCCCGGCCGGGTTCGCCGTCCGTGACCAGCCGTTCCAGGCAGCCGGCGGCCGGTACGGCACCGGGTTCCGGCACCTCGAACGTCCAGGCCGAGCCGGGTATCAGCCGGGCACGGAGCATGTCGTGCCGGTCCAGGACGGTTTGCAGAGCGGCCGTCACGGTGGGCCGGTCGAGGCCGGGCGGGGTGCGCAGCAGCAGCGACTGGTGGAAGCCGTCCACCGGTCCGCCGGTTTCCCGCAGCCACTCCACGATGGGGGTGGCGGGAACCGTGCCGTACGCCGCTTCGCGCGGCTCGGCCACCGGCCCCTCGACGGTGTCGGCTGCCGCGGCGAGCGCCGCGGCGGTGCCGTACCGGAACACGTCACGGGCGGAGAGCACCAGACCGCCCCGGCGGGCGCGGCTGGCCAGCTGGATGGCGAGGATGCTGTCCCCGCCGAGGTCGAAGAAGTTGTCGTCGGGGCCCACCGTGTCCAGGCGCAGCAACTCGGCGACGATCCGGCACAGAGTCTCCTCACCCGGCGACCGGGGCACGGCGGAGGACGGCCCGGCCGGGCCCGCGGCCGGCGGCTCGGGGAGCGCGCGGCGGTCCACCTTGCCGTGCGCGGTGAGGGGGAGCGCCGCCAGCGGGACCAGCGCGGCAGGCACCATGTAGTCCGGGAGCTTGGCGGCCAGAGCGGTGCGCAGTGCCGCGAGGTCGGGCTCGGTGCCCCGCTCGGGGACCACATAGCCGATGAGCCGTTTGGCGCCGGACGCGCTGTGGCGCACGGTCACGGTGGCCTGGGCGACGCCCGTCAGGGAGGTGAGGGCGGTTTCGATTTCGCCGGGTTCGATGCGGAAGCCGCGGATTTTGACTTGGTCGTCGGTGCGGCCGAGGTATTCGAGGTGGCCGTCGGTGGTGCGGCGGACGATGTCGCCGGTGCGGTACATGCGGGTGCCGTTGCCGGTGGTGTCGAAGGGGTCGGCGACGAACCGTTCGGCGGTCAGTGCCGGGCGGTCCCAGTAGCCGCGCGCCAGACCTGCCCCGGCCAGGTACAGCTCGCCGGGGACACCCGGGGGCACCGGTTGCAGCCTGCCGTCGAGAACGTACGCGGCCATCCCGTCCAGCGGCCGGCCGATGGGGACGGTCGTGGCGGGCTCGGCGGCGCGGGCGACGGGGTGCGCGGCGGCGAAGGTGGTGGTCTCGGTCGGCCCGTAGCCGTTGACGATCCGCAGGTCGGGGCAGGCCCGGTGCACCCGGTGCACGGCGGCCGGTGAGACGGCGTCGCCGCCCGTCCACAGCTCGCTCAGCAGCCGGAACGACTCCGGGGCCTCGTCCGCCAGGGCCCGGAACAGGCCGGCGGTCAGCCACATGCCGGTGACCTTGTGCCGCTCGATCAGCCGGCCGAAACTGTCCGCCTCCAGCCGGCCGGCCGGGGCGACGACGACCTGGCCGCCGTTGAGGAGCGGAACCCACAGCTCGTAGGTCGAGGCGTCGAAGCTGTGCGGGGAGTGCAGCAGGACGCGTTCGTGGGAGTTCTGCCAGCGGTGGTCGTGGGCCAGCGCGACGACATCCCGGTGCCGGACGGCCACCCCCTTGGGGCGGCCCGTCGAGCCCGAGGTGTACATGAGGTACGCGAGCTGGTCGGGGTGGATGAGCTCACCGGTGGGGGAACCGGTGCCGGGGGCCCGGTCCTCGTCCCGGGTGACGGTGAGAACGACAGCGGCGCCGTCCGGCTCCTCGTCGCGCTCGGGGTCGGTCAGCAGCAGGCGGCAGCCGGTCTCGTCCAGGAGATGGGCCCGCTGTTCCGGCGGGAGCGCCGGGTGCAGCGGCAGGTAGCAGCCACCGGCCTTCAGGATCGCCAGCAGAGCCACCACCAGCTCGGCCGAGCGGTCCATGAGGACCGCGACCGGTGTCTCGGCCGTGACGCCGTGCCGGGTCAGCCGGGCGGCCAGCGCGTCGGTGCGGGCGTCGAGTTCGGCGTAGCTCAGCCGGTGGTCACCGGCGACTACGGCGGTGGCGTCCGGGGAGCGGCGGACCTGCTCGCGGAAGTGGTGCGGCACGGAGTGCGCGGGCGCGGTGTACGGGCCGCTGGTGGTCAGCTCCTCGTACTCCCGGGGGCTGAGCAGGGGCAGCGCGCTGATCGGCGTGCCGGGGCTCTGTGCGGCGGCGGTGAGCAGCCGGGTGAACCATTGGGTGAGGTTGTGGGCGGTGGTGGGGGTGAAGAGGTCGGTGGCGTATTCGAGGGTGCCGTGGATGCCGTTGGGGGTTTCGGTGAGGTCGAGGGTGAGGTCGAATTTGGCGGTGGTGGTGGGGAGGTGGGTGGGGGTGATGGTGAGGTGGGGGAGGTGGAGTTGGGGTGGGGTGTTGTTCTGGAGGACGAGGGCGGTCTGGAAGAGGGGGTGGGTGGTGAGGGTGCGGGTGGGGTTGAGGTGTTCGACGAGTTTTTCGAAGGGGAGGTCTTGGTGGGCGTAGGCGGCGAGGTCGGTGTCGCGGACGCGGTGGAGGAGGGTGGTGAAGGTGGGGTCGTTGGAGGTGTCGGTGCGTAGGACGAGGGTGTTGACGAAGAAGCCGATGAGGTTGTCGAGTCCTTCGTCGGTGCGTCCGGCGATGGGGGAGCCGATGGGGATGTCGGTGCCGGCGCCGAGTCGGGTGAGGAGGGTGGCGAGTCCTGCTTGGAGGACCATGTAGAGGGTGGCGCCGTTGTCGCGGGCGAGTTGGTTGAGTTGGGTGTGGAGTTGGGGGGTGAGGGTGATGGGGGTGGTGGCGCCTCGGTAGGTGGCTTGGGTGGGGCGGGGGTGGTCGTGGGGGAGTGGGGTGTGTTCGGGGAGGCCGGTGAGGGTTTTCTCCCAGTAGGTGAGTTGTTCGGCGGCGAGGCTGGTGGGGTCGTTGGTGTCACCGAGGAGTTCGCGTTGCCACAGGGTGTAGTCGGCGTACTGGACGGGGAGGGGTTCCCAGTCGGGTTCCGTGTGCTGGGTGCGGGCGGTGTAGGCGGTGGCCAGATCCCGCGCCAACGGCGCCAACGACCACCCGTCACTGACGATGTGATGCATGAGCACCAGCAGGGTGTGGTCGTCCGGGCCGCCACGGAAGAGGTGGGCCCGCAGGGGAAGTTCGGAGGCGAGAGCGAACGGGGTACGGGCCCGCTCGTCCACCGCCGCGAGCTGCTCGTCGTACGGGCGGCCGGCGACGTCGGTCACCTCCAGTGCGATGTCGACCCGGTCGGCCGGAACGATGCGCTGGTGGGGGATGTCGTCCTTGGTCGGGAAGAGGGTGCGCAGACTCTCGTGCCGGCCCACCACGTCGTGCAGCGCGGTGCGCAGCGCGGCGGTGTCCAGGTCGCCGCGCAGCCGCAGGACCAGCGGCACGTTGTAGGTGGCGGTCGGCCCCTCAACCTGGTCGATCAGCCAGAGCCGGTGCTGGGCGTGGGACAGGGGGATCATGATTCGTCCATCTCCGGGCGGCGCATGGGCCGCAGTGCGGGACGGACCCGCGTGGTGCTGCGGGCCCAGAGGTCGGCGGCGGCAATCGTGGGTTGCTGGAAGAACGCCCGCAGATCGGCCTCCACCTGGAGTTCGGTGCGGATGCGGCTGATGAGGCGGGTGGCGAGGAGGGAGTGGCCGCCGAGGTCGAAGAAGTTGTCGTCGATGCCGACTTCTTCGGTGCCCAGGATGTCGGCGAACAGCCGGCACAGGGTCTCCTCGCGCGGGGTGCGCGGCGCCCGGATGACCCGGGGGGTCCGGTCGGTGCCGGGGGCGGGGAGTGCCTTGCGGTCGAGTTTGCCGTTGGGGGTGAGGGGCAGTGCGTCGAGGGTGACGAAGGCGGCGGGCATCATGTGGTCCGGCAGTACGGCGGCCAGCGACGCCTTCAGCCGGTGCGGCTGCGGAGCGCTCCCGGCCGAGGGAACCAGGTAGGCGGTGATGCGGGGGTCGCCCGGCCGGTCTTCCCGCACGATGACGGCGGCGTGGGCGATGCCGTCGGTCCGGGCGAGGGCGGTTTCGATTTCGCCGGGTTCGATGCGGAAGCCGCGGATTTTGACTTGGTCGTCGGTGCGGCCGAGGTATTCGAGGTGGCCGTCGGTGGTGCGGCGGACGATGTCGCCGGTGCGGTACATGCGGGCGCCGCTGCCGGTGGTGTCGAAGGGGTCGGCGACGAACCGTTCGGCGGTCAGCGCCGGGCGGTCCCAGTAGCCGCGCGCGAGTTGCGCGCCGGTCAGGTACAGCTCGCCGGGGACACCCGGTGGCACCGGTTGCAGCCAGGCGTCCAGGACACGCAGGCCGGTGTTCCAGACAGGGCCGCCGATGGGGACGGCGGGGCCGGTCTCTTTGGGGTCGCAGGTGTGGGCGGTGACGTCGACGGATGCCTCGGTGGGTCCGTAGAGGTTGTGGAGTTCGGTGTCCGGGAGGGTGCGGAAGAACCGGTCGCGGGCGTCGCCGGAGAGGGCTTCGCCGCTGCACAGCACGCGTCGCAGGCCGGTGCAGTCCGCGGCGGCCGGGTCGGCGAGGAAGGCCTGGAGCATGGACGGCACGAAATGCACCGTCGTGACACCCGCACGGCGCACGAGTTCGGCGATGTGCTGGGGGTCGCCCTGGCCGCCGGGGCGGGCGAGGACCAGCCGGGCGCCGGTGATCAGCGGCCAGAAGAACTCCCACACCGACACGTCGAAACTGGCCGAGGTTTTCTGGAGCACCCCTTCGCCGGGGGTGAGGCGGTAGTGGTCCTGCATCCACAGCAGCCGGTTGACGATCCCCGCGTGCGGGGCCACCACCCCCTTGGGACGGCCCGTCGAGCCCGAGGTGTAAATGACATATGCCGGATGCTCCGGACGCACCGCGACAGCGGCCAACGGGCCCGGAGCCGCCTCCACGGTGTCGAGCGTGATGATCGGAGCGGAGCACTCCGGGACCATCGTCGACGACGCCGTCACGATGGCGGTGGGGCGGGCGTCGTCGAGCATGTACCGGATGCGGTCGGCCGGGTAGTCCGGGTCGATCGGAAGATAGGCGCCGCCTGCTTTGTGCACGGCGAGCAGTGCGATCACCAGGTTGCTGGAGCGGGGCAGGAGCACCGCGACGAACGATTCCGGTCCGACGCCGGTGTCCACCAGGACCCGGGCCAGCGAGGCGGCCCGCGTCTCGAGTTCGGCGTAGGTCAGCGACGACCCGTCGCCGTCGTCCACCACCGCGATCGCCTCCGGCGTCCGCGCCACCTGCTCCGCGAACAACTCCGGCAACGTCACCGCCGGGACCCGGTGTGGATGGTCGTCCGTGTACTGCTCGCCCTCCTGCTGGAAGTCCAGGGTGTGCAGTCGCGCGTCCGGATTCGCAGCCGCCGAGGCCAGGATCCGGGTGAACCATTGGGTGAGGTTGTGGGCGGTGGTGGGGGTGAAGAGGTCGGTGGCGTATTCGAGGGTGCCGTGGATGCCGTTGGGGGTTTCGGTGAGGTCGAGGGTGAGGTCGAATTTGGCGGTGGTGGTGGGGAGGTGGGTGGGGGTGATGGTGAGGTGGGGGAGGTGGAGTTGGGGTGGGGTGTTGTTCTGGAGGACGAGGGCGGTCTGGAAGAGGGGGTGGGTGGTGAGGGTGCGGGTGGGGTTGAGGTGTTCGACGAGTTTTTCGAAGGGGAGGTCTTGGTGGGCGTAGGCGGCGAGGTCGGTGTCGCGGACGCGGTGGAGGAGGGTGGTGAAGGTGGGGTCGTTGGAGGTGTCGGTGCGTAGGACGAGGGTGTTGACGAAGAAGCCGATGAGGTTGTCGAGTCCTTCGTCGGTGCGTCCGGCGATGGGGGAGCCGATGGGGATGTCGGTGCCGGCGCCGAGTCGGGTGAGGAGGGTGGCGAGTCCTGCTTGGAGGACCATGTAGAGGGTGGCGCCGTTGTCGCGGGCGAGTTGGTTGAGTTGGGTGTGGAGTTGGGGGGTGAGGGTGATGGGGGTGGTGGCGCCTCGGTAGGTGGCTTGGGTGGGGCGGGGGTGGTCGTGGGGGAGTGGGGTGTGTTCGGGGAGGCCGGTGAGGGTTTTCTCCCAGTAGGTGAGTTGTTCGGCGGCGAGGCTGGTGGGGTCGTTGGTGTCGCCGAGGAGTTCGCGTTGCCACAGGGTGTAGTCGGCGTACTGGACGGGGAGGGGTTCCCAGTCGGGTTCCGTGTGCTGGGTGCGGGCGGTGTAGGCGGTGGCCAGATCCCGCGCCAACGGCGCCAACGACCACCCATCACTCACCAGATGATGGACGACGACAAGCAGCACATGCTCCTGCTCCGACTCCTCGAACAGCGTGATGCGCAGCGGCAGTTCGGTGGCGATGCGGAAGCCCTTGGCGGTCTCCGTCGCCATCTCCCGCTCCAGTCCGTCCGGTGAGGTGACCACCGTCCGCAGCGGCACGGGGAGTTCATCCACTCCCAGCACGTGTTGCACCGGCCCGCCGTCGCTCACCCGGAACACCGTCCGCAGGCTCTCGTGCCTGGCCAGCACGTCCATGGCGGCTCGCTGAATCGCCGTCATGTCCAGTGGTCCGGAGAGACGCAGTGCGAAGGAGAGGTTGTAGGTCGCGCTCGGCCCTTCCAACTGGTCCAGGAACCACAGTCGCGTCTGGCCGAACGCCAGCGGGACATCACCGGTGCGCGGCGCACGCGTCAGCACCGGCCGGTGTCGGTCGTCGGCGCCGCAGCGCGCGGCCAGCAGCGCGGGGGTGGGCGCCTCGAAGACGGTCCGGATGTCGAGATCCACGTCCAGTTCGGTGCGGATGCGGCTGGTCAGGCGGGTGGCGAGGAGGGAATGGCCGCCGAGGTCGAAGAAGTTGTCGTCGATGCCGACTTCTTCGATGCCCAGGATGTCGGCGAACAGCCGGCACAGGGTCTCCTCGCGCGGGCTGCGCGGCGCCCTGGCGGGCGAACGTGCCTGATCGAGACCGGGGGCGGGGAGTGCCTTGCGGTCCAGTTTGCCGTTGGGGGTGAGAGGCAGTGCGTCGAGGGTGACGAAGGCGGCGGGCACCATGTGGTCCGGCAGCAGGGTGGACACAGCCGCGCGGACCCGCGCCGTTTCCAGGACAGCGTTGTTCTTCGGTATCAGGTAGGCGGTGATGCGGGGGTCGCCCGGCCGGTCTTCCCGCACGATGACGGCGGCGTGGGCGATGCCGTCGGTCCGGGCGAGGGCGGTTTCGATTTCGCCGGGTTCGATGCGGAAGCCGCGGATTTTGACTTGGTCGTCGGTGCGGCCGAGGTATTCGAGGTGGCCGTCGGTGGTGCGGCGGACGATGTCGCCGGTGCGGTACATGCGGGCGCCGCTGCCGGTGGTGTCGAAGGGGTCGGCGACGAACCGTTCGGCGGTCAGCGCCGGGCGGTCCCAGTACCCCCTGGCCAACTGGATCCCCGAGAGATACAACTCCCCCGGTACCCCGGGCGCGACCGGCCGGAGCCAGGTGTCGAGGATGTGCAGGCCGGTGTTGCGGACGGGTTCGCCGATGGGGACGGCGGGGCCGGTCTCTTTGGGGTCGCAGGTGTGGGCGGTGACGTCGACGGATGCCTCGGTGGGTCCGTAGAGGTTGTGGAGTTCGGTGTCCGGGAGGGTGCGGAAGAACCGGTCGCGGGCGTCGCCGGAAAGGGCTTCGCCGCTGCACAGCACGCGTCGCAGGCCGGTGCAGTCCGCGGCGGCCGGGTCGGCGAGGAACGCCTGGAGCATGGACGGCACGAAATGCACCGTCGTGACACCCGCACGGCCGATGACATCAGCGACATATCCCGGTTCCCGCTGGCCGCCGGGGCGGGCGAGGACCAGTCGGGCGCCGGTGATCAGTGGCCAGAAGAACTCCCACACCGACACGTCGAAACTGGCCGAGGTTTTCTGGAGCACGCCCTCGCCCACCGTCAGGCCGTAGTGGTCCTGCATCCACAGCAGCCGGTTGACGATCCCCGCGTGCGGGACCACCACCCCCTTGGGACGGCCGGTGGAACCCGAGGTGTAGATGACATACGCCGGATGCTCCGGACGTACCGTCACCGGTGATGCCGGCCCCGGCGCGGGCCTCGGCGCGTCGATGAGCACCGTGTGCACCGGCCCCTCGGGCACGGCCACGGAGGATGCCGTCACGAGGGCGGTGGGGCGGGCGTCGTCGAGCATGTACCGGATGCGGTCGGCCGGGTAGTCCGGGTCGATCGGAAGATACGCGCCGCCGGCCTTGTGCACGGCGAGCAACGCGGTCACCAGGTTGCTGGAGCGGGGCAGGAGCACCGCGACGAACGATTCCGGTCCGACGCCAGCGTCCACCAGGACCCGGGCCAGCGAGGCGGCCCGCGTGTCGAGTTCGGCGTAGGTCAGCGACGATCCGTCGCCGTCGTCCACCACCGCGATCGCCTCCGGCGTCCGCGCCACCTGCTCCGCGAACAACTCCGGCAACGTCACCGCCGGCGGTTCCCGCCGTTCCCCGTGAACGGGGCCGGTCGAGTCGCCCGTGAACGTGCCCGCGTCCCAGTCCCGGACCAGTACCTCCCCGGCCCGGCCGGTGAGGCGGTCCAGCATCCGCATCAGCGCGTCGGCCACCGCGCGCGCGGTGACGGCCGGTACCACCTCCGGGCGGTGGTCCAGGTGCAGGTCGAGTCCGTCGCCGGTGGGCAACGCCACCAGCCGCAGCGGGTAGTGCGCGCCGTCGTGCGCCCGGACGTCCCGCAGCGTCAGGCCCGTCGCCAGCTTGTCGAACTCCGCCCGGTCGAAGGGGTAGTTCTGCATCAGCACGACGGTGTCGAACAGGGCGGCATGGCCGGTCGCCCGGTGGATGTCGACCAGCCCCAGGTGGTCGTGGGCCAGCAGAGCGGTCTGTTCGGCCTGCGTGCGGCGCAGCAACTCTCGCACCGGCTCGGCCGGATCGAGGGTGATCCGCACCGGCACGGTGTTGATGAACAGCCCGACGATGCTCTCGACACCGGGCAGTTCCGGTGGCCTGCCGGAGACGGTGGCGCCGAGGACGACATCGGTGCGGCCGGTCAGCCGCGCGAGAGCCATCCCCCAGGCGGCCCGCACCACGGTGCTGACGGTCACCCCGGCACCCCGGGCCCAGCCGGTGAGCCGGTTCAGCCGTTCCGTGTCCAGCGAGACGGTGAGCCGCTGGGGCGTGCCCGGTGTCCCGGTCCCTTCGGGTGGAGCCAGCAGGGTGGGTCCGTCCAGTCCGGCGAAGACATCCCGCCAGGCGGTCTCGGCGGCGGCGCTGTCCCGGGTGCTCAGCCATCCGAGATGGTCCCGGTACTGTCCGGCGGGCGGTGGCAGGACATCCCCGGATCCGCCCGCGTTCCGGTCCGCGTACTCCCGGAACAACTCGCCCAGCAGCACCGGCATGGACCAGCCGTCGAGCAGGATGTGATGGTTCATCAGGGCGAACCGGTAGCGCCGGGGAGCGACACGGACCAGGGCGAAACGGATCAGGGGGGCGCGGCCGAGGTCGTAGCCGACGGCGCGTTCCTTCGCGAGGAACTCCTCCAGTGCCGCGTGCCGTTCCTCCTCGGCGAGCGGCAGCAGGTCGAGCCGGGTGAACCGCAGGGGTATCTCCCGTTGCACGACCTGCACCGGCTCACCGCTGGCCCGCTGCCGGAAGACGGCGCGCAGGGCGCTGTGCCGGTTCAGTACGGCGCGGGCCGCCTCACCGAGGGCCCGGACGTTCAGCGGGCCTTCCAGATCCAGGACGTACTGCACGCCGTAGGCGTCCGGCGCCCCGCGGTCGAAACCGGCGTGGAAGTACAGCCCTTGCTGGAAGGGCGACAGCGGCAGGATCTCCTCGACGTTGCTGCTCGCGCTCATGCCCGCCACTCCTCGATCCCGTTGAAGCTGTCGAAGTCGTCGAAGTCGTCGTCGAAGCTGTCCCGTTCGCCGCCCGGGGGGTGCGCGGTACCGGCCTCGATCTCGTCGATCTCCTCCTGGCTGAGTTCGACGAGCGCCATGTCCGAGGGCGTGTGCCCGCCCGCCCCGTCCTCCTCGGCGTGTGCGGCGAGTGCCGACAGAAGGCGCTGCCAGTCCTGGGCCAGCAGCCGTACCTCGTCGGTGGTCAGCAGGCCGCCGGCCCACTGCCAGCGGGCGAACAGCCGGCCGCTGCCGGGGCCTTCGCGTTCCTCGCCGAGGTGGACATCGATCTCCAGGGCGTGCGCCAGCTGCATGGCGTCGTCCGCCCCGCCGCTCAGCGCCCCGTCGGAGGTGTCCAGCGACCAGTCGCCCAGGTTCCCCGGTCGGTTGGTCCGGCCCAGGTAGTTGAAGCCGATCTGCGGGACGGCGCCCTCCGCCAGTGCGGCGCGCGTCGTGGGGTTGAGGTGGCGCAGCAGGCCGTAGCCGATGCCTTGATCGGGGATGGCCGCCAGTTCCTCCTTGACGCGTTTGAGGGCCGCGCCGAGCGCGGTGCCCTCGCGTGCGGGGCGGCCCGTGTCCGGGTCCGTGCCCGGCAGGGCCACCGGGTGGATGCTGGTGAACCAGCCGACGGTCCGGGTCAGGTCCGCGCCGGGCACGATGTCCGCCCGGCCGTGGCCCTCCAGGTCGATGAGGACCGGGCCGGCCGCCCCGGCCCCGCTGCGGGTGCGGTGCTGCTCGACGGCGAGGGCCAGCGCCGTCAGCAGTACCTCGTCGACTCCGGTGTGGAAGACGGCGGGTACCCGGGTGAGTACGGCGGCGCTGACGTCCGCGGGCAGCACCACGGTGATGTCCCTGGCGGTGGCGCGGGTGTCGACGGCCGGGTCGAGGGCGCGGCTGCCCAGCGGGGGTTCGGTGTGCCCGCCGATGCGCTGCCACAGGGGGAGTTCGGCGGTGGCACGGTCGGGGTCGACGGCTGCGCGGGCCAGTTGCCGGGCCCAGTGCCGGAAGGACGTGCCGGTGGCGGGCAGTTCCGGCACGCCACCGGTGCGGGCGGTGGCGTAACAGGCGGCGAGGTCGGGCAGCAGGACACGCCAGGAGACGCCGTCCACCACCAGGTGGTGGACGACGAGCAGGAGCCGTCCGGGCAGCTGCGGCCCCGCGTCGAGCCACACCGCCTGGAGCATGAGCCCGTTACCCGGGGACAGCCGGCCCGCGGCCGCGGCACGCTCCTGTCCGGTCGCCCGCTCCAGGCCGCCTTCCGGTTCCCCGCTCACGTCCCGGTGGTGCAGCAGCAGGCCGGGCTCGGGCCGTTCCCCGGCCGGGGGGACGGTGAGAGTGCCGTCCGGCCGCGCGTGGGCGCGCAGCAGGGGGTGGTGGGCGAGCAGAGCGTCCAGCGCCGTCCTCAGGGCGGCCGGGTCGAGGCCGCCGGGAACCCGGAGCAGCACCGACTGGTGGTAGCGGTCCTTCGGTCCTTCGAGACCGGCCAGCCAGGCGGCGACGGGGGTGAGGGGGATGTCGCCCTGCTCCGTCCCTTCCGGTTCGGCCGCTCCGGCCGACTCGGGGCCGGCCGCCGTGGCGACCGACGCCAGAGCGCGTACGGTGCGGTGCTGGAAGATGTCGCGGGCGGTGAGGCGGAGCCCCACGCGGTGGGCGCGGCTGATGAGCTGGATGGAGACGATGCTGTCGCCGCCCAGGTCGAAGAAACTGTCGTCGATGCCGACGTCGGGGAGCCCCAGGACCTCGGCGAAGGCCTCGCACAGCGCCCGTTCCGTGGCGGTACGCGGCTGGGTGCCGGTGGTGGACGTCGCGAAGTCGGGGGCGGGCAGGGCCTTGCGGTCGACCTTGCCGTTGGTGTTGAGGGGGAACGCCTCCAGCCGGACGAGAGCGGCCGGCACCATGTAGTCGGGTACGGCGTCGGCGACGGCCTCGCGTACCTTCTCCGGTGCGATGTCGCCGATCACGTAGCCAATCAGCCGCTGCACGTTCCCGGCGCGGTGGACGGCCGCCACGGCGTCGAGCACGCCGTCCACCGTGCGCAGGGCGGCCTCGACCTCGCCCAGTTCGATCCGGTTGCCACGGATCTTCACCTGGTGGTCGTTGCGGCCCAGGAAATCGAGCTGCCCGTCGGGCCGCCAGCGGGCCCGGTCGCCGGTGCGGTACATGCGGGCGCCGGGAGCGGCGGAGAACGGGTCGGGCACATAGCGTTCTGCGGTCCGGCGGGGATCAGCGAGGTAGCCGCGTCCCACACCGGTACCGGCGATGAACAGGTCGCCCGGCACGCCGACCGGAACCGGGCGCAGGTCCCGGTCGAGGATGTGGAACTGGTTGTTGCGCAGCGGGCGTCCGACCGGGAGCCGGGTGTCGGCGCGCACGTCACCGGCCGTGATGAAGGCGTGCGCGTTGTCGTCCGAGCATTCGGTGAGGCCGTAGGCGTTGATGATGGCCGCGTCCGGATAGCGGGCGTACCAGCGCCGGCACAGGGCGGGCGGCAACACCTCACCGTTGACGATGAAGCGCCGCAGCCGGGGCAGCGGCGCCGCCGGTACGCCGGCGTCCCACGCGTCGAGGGCGGCGCGGACCTGGGAGGGCACCACCTCCAGCACGGTGACTCCGGTCCTGGCGACGCCTTCGAAGAGCGCCAGCGCGTCCTGCCCGGCGTCGTCGTCGATGACCTGGGTCGTGCCGCCGGTGAGCAGGGCGGCGAGCATCTGCCAGATCGACACGTCGAAGGTGAGGGGCGCGTTGAGCGCGACCCGGGACCCGGCGGTCAGTTCCAGGTCCTCGACCTTGGCCAGCAGATGGTTGACCATGCCGCGCTGGTGGACCATCGCGCCCTTGGGCTTTCCGGTGGAGCCGGAGGTGAAGATGGCGTAGGCCAGGCCCAGCGCGGTCGCCGCCGGGTCCCGCTCGGGCGCCGGGTCGGTGTCGGGCTGCTGCTCCAGCCGCCGCCGGACGGCGTCGTCGTCGAGGGCGAGCCAGCCCCCCGGGACGGAACCGGTGTGCTCTGCCATCCGCGCGGTGTCCCGGGAGAGTCCCACGACGAGTTCGGGACCGACGGTGCCGATCACTCCGGCGACGCGGTCGGCGGGGTGCGCGGGGTCCACCGGGACGTACACGGCGCGGGCCTTGAGCACGGCCAGCAGTGTCAGGACCGCCTCGGCCGAGCGCGGCACGGCGGACACCACGTGGCTGCCCGGGGACACACCGCGGGCCGCCAGGAGGTGGGCGAGCCGGTTGGCACGGGCGTTGAGTTCGGCGTAGCTCCACTCGCGCCGGCCGCAGGCCACCGCGGTGCGGTGCGGGGTGATGCCGGCCTGGCGGGAGAACAGCGTGGGGAAGGTGGCTTCGGGTGTGGCGGCCGCGGTGGCGTTCCACCCCTGGATGACCAGGCCTTCCTTCTCGTCCATCAGGTCGGGCGCCCGCAGTTGGCGGTCGGGGTTCTCCGCCAGGCGGGTGAGGAGCCGTGCGAAGCGGGCGCGGTGGCCGGCGAGGTCGTCCGCGTCGAATCGCTGGGCGTCGGCGTCGGCGTCCACCCGGATCGTGCCGCTGTCGGCTCGTCCGTACAGCGAGAAGGCCAGTTCCTCGGTGTTGGGGTTGGTCAGGTTGTGGAAGCTCGCGGTGCAGCCGGTGATGTCCAGGGCGTCGTCGAAGGCCATCACGTTGATCTCGGAGCTGAAGAGCCGTTCCTCGGATTCGAGCATCCCGAGATCACGGCGCAGATCCTCGTAGCGGTAGCGCTGGTGGACCAGGGCCTGCCGGGTGCGGGCCGTGACCTCCTGGAGCAGGTCGGGGAAGGTGGTGTCCCTCCGCAGCCGCAGGCGCAGCGGGACGATGTTGGACAGCATCGCCGCCGCGCTGCGCTGGATCCGGCCCGCGCGGGCGGTGACGGGCAGTCCGAGGACGAGGTCGTCCGCGCCCGACATCCGGTGCAGATAGGCGGCCGCGGCCGCGATGGCCAGCCCGCTCCAGGTGGTGCGCAGCCGGCGGGACGTGGAGCGCAGGAGGGCGCCGGCCGGTTCCGGGAGGGTGCCGGAGTCGCGCAGGGCGCGGTCGGGGACCGGGAGCTGCTGGTGGGAGAGGCTGAAGGGTTCGGGCCGGTCCGCCAACTGCCCCACCCAGTAGTCGCGGTCGGTGGCGAAGCGGCCGGAGGAGCGGTAGGCCTCCTCCTCCGCGTGGAGTGCGTCGATGCCGGGAAACGGTGTCGGCGCACTCGGTTGCCCGGCGATCGCGTCGTTGTAGAGGCGGCAGGCGCGGTGGGCGACGAGCGGTCCGGCGAATCCGTCGACGACGCTGTGGTGCGCCCCTTGGTACCAGAGGTAGTGGTCCGGGCCGGTCTTGAGGAGGGCTATGTCCAGGAGGAGGGGGGCGAGGAGGTCGACCGGTCGGGCCGCGAGTTCGCTCATCCACCGGTGGGCGGCGGCCACCGGGTCCTGGCGGTCGCAGAAATCGACGAACGACGGGCTCCAGTCGAGGGTGTCCGGTACGTACTGCCGTACCCCCTGCGGCGTTTCACGGAAGCGGACGCGCAGTGTCTCGGCTTCCTCGATGGCCCGGCGCAGAGCGTGCAGGAACCGGTGTGTGTCGAGCGGGCCGCGGATCTCCGCGTACTGGGCGATGTTGAAGACCCGGGAAGGTGGGGCGATGCGCTGCGCGAACCACATGCCGGCCTGTGCGGCGCGCAGAGGGTGGCCCTGGTCGTGGCTGGTGCGCCGGTCAACCGATTCCATGATCGCGATTACCTACCCCGTGAATGTGTGCTCATGCAAAGGTGGCCTGGCATGTGCCCCCTGGTGAAAGGGCAGCCGGAAGGCATGTCACCGCCCCGGCGCGAGCCGGATGTGTCATCTGACCCGGGCGTGGGGCGAGAAGGCCTGAGGAGCCCCGTTCCCTGGAGGTTTCGGGGCGCTGCCACGCCCCTGCGCGCCAGAGGACACGAAGTTCTCTGAATGGATCCCCGGCATCCCGTTAACTGTCCTGCGATCTGCCACGACTGCCGGAGTCGCCCTGGCTGAGATCAAGGGTGAAGGTAGCAGCCCGAACGCACCTTCGTCACCTGGTTGTTTCGATGGTCACGCGTGGTGAGGAACGCGGGAAAGTGGTGGGAATATTTTGTTCACGGGTTTCCCGCAAGAGGTGGACATGGCAAGTCCGAGGCTGGTAAGAAGATCATCTGTGCACGGCCACAAGTCGTGCACGCCGTCTGTGAAAACCCCGGAGCGGTGATGTCCGGCCCCCACGGGAGCCGGACGCGGAGCCGTGTCCGGGCACGGGGTCCGAAGGCCGAGCACCACCCGGCCGTCGGTCGAGCGTCTAACGGGGAGACAGGGATGAACGCCAACCCTTTCGAGGATGAGTCCGCCGACTACCTGGCCGTGGTCAACGCCGAGGGACAGCACTCGCTGTGGCCGGCGTTCGCCGAGGTGCCGCCGGGCTGGAACGTCGTCGCCGGTCCTGCCGGCCGCGAGGACTGTCTGCGATTCATCACGGAGAACTGGCAGGACATGCGGCCCAAGAGCCTGGTGGCCGCGCTCTCGCGGTCGGCCGGCTGACTTCGGCGCAGTCGGCGGGCACCGCAACACGGGGATCACACATGACCGGGGAACGTCTCGTCGACGTGCCCGGAATCTCTGACGTCCACTCCTTCGGCCATGCCCTCACGGAAGAGGGACGGCCCGGGGCGTGGCGCGGCAGGGGTTCGGCACGCGGCCATCACGGCGAACTGCTCCAGGGAACCTTCACCGCGCAGGACGGGCGGCTGCGCCGTGGGCTCACCACACTGCCCTGCGCGCTGTTCAGTTCCGAGGCGACCGTCGAACTCAGCAGCTCCGCGGAGAACTTGCGCGTCGAACCGGGCTGGAAGAACAAGGCCAGGCAGGCGGCGTGCGCCACGCTGGCGGCGGTCGGCGTGCCACGCCTGGGCGGAGTGCTGCGGGTGCGGAGCAACATTGAAGTGGGGCTCGGGTTCGGCTCGTCATCGGGCGATGTCACGGCCACGATCCGTGCGGTCCTCGACGCCCTGGGGATGAGCCTGCCCGTGGAGGACATCGCCAGGATCGCGGTGGCCGCGGAGTCCGCGGCGGACCCCCTCATGTTCGACGACATGCTGCTGTTCGCCCACCGTGAGGGAGAGGTCATCGAGTCCTTCGGCGTGCCGCTGCTGCCGCTCGCGGTCCTCGGCTTCCCGTTGGGGATCGGTCCGGTGGACACCCTCTCGCACCCGCCCGCCCGCTATACACCTCGAGAGATAGAGCAGTTCGACGAGATGCGGGTCCGCATGCGGTGCGGAACGGCCGGCGGAGACCTCCGGGAGATCGGCCGGATCGCCACCGAGAGCGCGACGGTCAACCAGCGTTTCCTTCCCGTTCCGCAGTTCGCCAAGTTGTTGAAGATTCATGCTCATGTGGAGGCTGTCGGGATCCAGGTCGCCCACAGTGGAAGCGTCGGGAGTTTTCTTTTCGACGCCACCGACGCCGACCTGATGTCGAAGACCGCAGTCGCCAGGGAATACCTGGCGAATATCGGTGTCGAAAAGAACTGGTATTACGAGGAAGGAACAATGGCCGGCTGATCAGAGGTGCCGTTCCGGCGCGGTCACGGCGGTGGCTCCGGCAGGGCCGTGCACGCACCCGGTGCTCCTTCCGCCCACCGGGGGATCGACCACCGGGGGCATTGGGCGCCCGGCCTCACAGAATATTTTCCTTCTGCGAATACTGGCCTGCCGTCCGCGTGTCCGCCTGTCCGCGAACGCGGGCCGTCACCCCGGCCTGCCCGTTCCTCGGCCGTCCCCTTCCCACGGGAGCAGCACACGGAAGACCGTGTGCCCGGGCCGGCTGGTGACATCGACGCGTCCGCCGTGCGCCCGCGTCACCGACGCGACGATCGACAGTCCCAGGCCGGTGTTGCCCCCCGCCCGTGACCGTCCGTGGTCGCCCCGCGTGAAGCGGGCGAACACCTTCGGCAGCAGATCAGGAGGGATTCCCGGGCCGTCGTCAGTGACCGTCAACACGATGTCCTCCGCAGCGGCGACGAGGCGGAGCGTCACCTCGGTTCCCGGTGGGGTGTGAGAGGCGGCGTTCGCCAGCAGATTGGTCACCACCTGGTGCAGCCGCGGACCGTCCCCGCGTGTCAGCAGCGGATCCTCCGGAAGGTCCAGCAGCCAGTGGTGACTCGGCCAGATGGCGCGGGCGTCGTCGACGGCGTCCAGGGCCATCCGGCTGAGATCGACCACATCCCGGGCCAGCGGGCGGTCGGAGTCCAGCCGGGCGAGAAGCAGCAGATCGTCCACGAGCGCGGACATCCGCGCGGACTCGGCGACGACGCGCTCCAGGGAACGCCGTACGTCCGGCGGCAGGGGCCCGGGACGGCGAAGTGCCAGCTCCGCGTGGCCGCGCACGTTCGCCACCGGAGTGCGCAGTTCATGGCCGGCGTCGGCGGCGAACTCCCGCAGCCGCTCCGCACCGGCCTGCCGGCGGGCGAGTGCGACTCCCACGTGTCCCAACAACTGGTTGAGTGCGGCACCGACCCGGCCCACCTCGGTGCCCGTGTCGGTGTCCGGCACCGGCTCGGGCATCGCCACCTCCCCGCTGGCCAGCGGCAGCCGGGTCACCTCCGTGGCGGTCGCCGCCACCCGGTCCAAAGGACGCAGCGCGAGCCGGATCCACAGATAGCCGGCGGCCGCGGTGGCCAGCAGGGCCGCCCCGAACACCACGCCCTCCACCACCCGCAGATGGGCCACGGTCTCATCGACGCCGTGCATCGGAAGCCCGGTGACCAGGACATCGCCGTCATCACCCGGCACCGCCACCACACGGTAGGAGCCCAGAGCGGACAGGGCGAGCGTGCGACCGCCCTCATCGGCCGGAAGCGCGGCGAGGGCGGCGCGGTCGGCGGCGTCCAGCGGCACCGGACGGGTGGATTCGTCGTGCACCACGGCGGTGGCGGTCACCGTACCGTCCAGCAGCCGGGCTCCGAACGTGTGATCGGGCTGCCCCCGCGTGTCGAGCATGTTGTCCTCGTCCGGCCGGTCCTCGTGCTCCAGACTGGCCGCGAAACGCCCGCCACTGGAGACCAGCTGCTGGTCAAGCCGCTCCAGCAGAAAACCGCGCAGCGCCGGCACGGTGGTGAGGCCGACCGTCGCGCACACGGCCGCCACCAGGACGACGAGACCGGTGGTGAGCCGGGCGCGCAGGGTGCGCGGAACCGGGGGTCGCCTCACCGCACCCCCGGTTTCAGCACATATCCGCTCCCGCGCACGGTGTGGATCATCGATGGCCGGCCGGCGTCGATCTTCTTGCGCAGATAACTCACGTAGAGCTCCACGACATGGGCCCGGCCGCCGAAGTCGTAGGACCACACATGCTCCAGGATCTGCGCCTTCGACAGCACCCGTCGCGGATTGCGCATCAGGTACCGCAGCAGTTCGAACTCGGTGCGCGTCAGTTCCACCGGCCGGCCGCCGCGGCTGACCTCCCGCGCCTCCTCGTCCATCACCAGATCACCGACCGACAGCCTGCTGCCGGGCGGCTCCAGGGCCGTACCAGCCCTGCGCAGCAGCCCGCGCAGCCGCGCCAGCACCTCCTCCAGGCTGAACGGTTTGGTCACATAGTCGTCGGCACCCGCGGTGATGCCCGCGATCCGGTCCTCCACCGCGTCCCGCGCGGTCAGGAACAGCACGCACGCCTGGCTCGGCTCCCCGCGCAGCGCCCGCAGCACTCCCGGGCCGTCGATGCCGGGCAGCATCCAGTCGAGCACCACCGCGTCGGGCCGGAACTCCCGCGCCACATCGAGTGCGGAGGCACCGTCGGTGGCGGTGCGCACCTGCCAGCCCTCGTAGCGCAGCGCCCGGGAGAGCACCTCGACCAGGTCGGGCTCGTCGTCCACGACCAGGACCCGTGCGGGTGACCCGTCTGGGCGCAGGGGCGGACCGCTGCTCGTGATGTTCTGCCTGTTCATGATGGTTCCCAGCATCCCCCGGCGGCGGGTCGGGCGCAGGGCCGTGAACCTCTGTGTTCGCTCTGAATCACTCCCGCCCGGCCGTGATTCAGAAGGTCCTCAGAGCTGCGCCCGTCACTGTGGTCACCGGCACCGGAACCACCGGCCGCCACGAGGAGCGGAGAGACGGTTGACCAGGACGGACAGCGATACCGCGGGGGACGGGAGGGTGCCCGGAGGCCACCGCCACCGGGCGGGGCCGCGCCGGAGCCTGTGGGCGCGCCGGAACCGGCTCATTCCGGGAGCCGCCCAGTGCGTGATCTGGACCGGGGCCGCCGCCGTTCTCTTTCTCTGGTGGCGCGACACCCCGGCCGTGACAGGCGCAGCCGAATGGCTGACGGGAGCCGGCCGGATCACCGGCCTGCTGGCCGGGTACGCCTGTGCCGTGCTGCTCGCGCTGATGGCACGGCTGCCGGTCCTGGACCGCGGGGTCGGCACCGACCGGCTCTCCCGCTGGCATGCCATGGGCGGCCGCTACACCGTGTCACTGGCCATCGCCCACGCTCTGCTCATCACCCTTGGGTACGCCATGACCGCGCACACCGGACCTGCCCAGCAGGCGGTGACACTGATCACCGGCTACCCGCAGATGCTCAGCTGCGCGGCGGGCTTCGCTCTCCTGCTGTTCACCGCGGTGGTCTCCGCCCGTGCCGCGCGCCGTCGGCTGAGCTACGAGGCATGGCACGCCCTGCACTTCCTCACCTACCTGGCGATCTTCCTCGCCTTCGGACACCAGCTCGCCCTGGGGGCCGACTTCACGTCGAACGCGGCGGCGAGGTTCTGCTGGTACGCGCTGTACGGAACGGTGGCCGTCCTTCTGGTGTGGTACCGCTTCCTGCTGCCGGTACGCCGGGCGCTGCGACACCGCCTCGTGGTCACCGCCGTGACCCACGAGGCGCCCGGTGTGGTCTCGATACGGATCGCCGGACGCCACCTCGACGAGCTGGGGGCCCGGCCCGGTCAGTTCTTCCGGTGGCGCTTCCTCGTTCCCGGACTGTGGTGGTCCGCCAACCCCTACTCGTTGTCGGCGCCCGCCCGCGACGACCTGCTGCGCATCACCGTCAAGGCGGTCGGGGGGCACAGCGCCCGGCTGGCCCGGCTGCGGCCCGGCACGCGGGTGTGGGCGGAGGGACCGTACGGAGGACTCACGGCCGAACGGGCAACTGGTGCCGCCAAGTCGCTCCTGGTCGCCGGGGGAGTGGGGATCACGCCGCTGCGCGCGCTCTTCGAGACCCTTCCGGGCCAGGTGACCCTCATCTACCGGTCCCACCGTCCCGAGGACGTGGTGCTCCGCGACGAACTGGACGCCATCGCCCGGCACCGCCGCGGTCGGGTGCACTACCTGCTCGGGGACCGCGCCGATTGCGAGGCCGCCCTCACCGCGCGGGGACTGCGCCGGCTCGTCCCCGAACTGCCCGGCCACGACGTCTACCTGTGCGGGCCACCCGCCCTGACCGAGACCGTCACCGCGGCCCTGCGCCGCGCGGGAGTGCCCCGCCGCCGCATCCACCACGAGTCGTTCGCGTTCTAGCGGACCGTCACCCCGGAAGGAACCGAACGTGCACCGTGCCGCCATCGCAGCGGTGACCACCGTCGCGGGTGTGGTCGCCCTGCTCTCCCTCAAGCCCCATGCCGCTCCGGCGGCCCTCGCGCCCGCGCCGCCGGCGGGCGATCCGCCGCCGGCCGTCGCGCCCGGCCCCGACCCGACCGGCACGTTCACCGGGAAGTCGATCGACACTCCCTTCGGACCGGTCCAGGTGGAGGTCACGCTCGATCAGGGAAAGATCACCGGTGTTCGGGCCCTGCGAACACCGGCCGGTGATCCCAGGACCGAAGCCATCGCCGCGCAATCGATACCCCAGCTCACCCAGGAGGTGCTGCGGGCGCAGAGCGTCCACGTCGATGCCGTGTCCGGGGCCAGCTACACGAGTCAGGGCTACCTGGATTCCCTTCAGAGCGCGCTGGACCAGGCCGGTGGCTGAGCCGGGCCGCGGGCTGCGTCACGCCGAGCACGTCATGGGCACCGTGTTCTCCTTCGACATCCGTGGTGCCGTCACCCCCGCCGTACGCCGCGCTCTGACGGACGCGGTCGCCATGCTGCACCGCGTGGACGAGGTCTTCTCCACATTCCGTCCCGACAGTGCCATCAGCCGGCTGGGGGCGGGAACCACCACGGTGGACGCGTGTCCGCCGGAGGTGGCCGAGGTCCTGGAGCTGTGCGCGGAGGCGACCCGCCGCAGCGGCGGCTGGTTCAGCGTCCGCGCCGCAGGCTTCCTGGACCCGTCCGGACTGGTCAAGGGCTGGGCCACCGAGCGGGCCGCCGAACTGCTGCGAGGGGCGGGAGCGGAACGGGTGTGTGTCAACGGCGGTGGTGATCTCCAGTGCACGGGCACAGCCCCGGCGGACCCCTGGCGGCTGGGTGTCGCCGACCCGGCCGCCCCGGGACACCTGCTCGCCGTCGTGCAGGGGTATGACCTCGCGGTCGCCACCTCCGGCACCGCCGAGCGGGGCGCGCACATCCTCGATCCGCACGCCCGGGAACCCGCCGGCGAACTGCTCTCCCTCACCCTCATCGGCAACCGCCTGACCTGGACCGACGCCTACGCCACGGCCGCCTTCGCGAGGGGATCCGCCGCCCGCGACTGGGTGGAGGGACTCGAAGGTCACGAAGCCCTGGCCGTGACCCGCGGGGGAGCGGTGTGGCACACCTCCGGCTTCGGCTCCTTCGGCCGGCTCCTACACCGCGGAACATCCCCGGGCCGACTCACGAGTGACGCGTGAGGCCCGGTGCGCTGCGCGGGTGGACAGAACGGGGAACCCACAGGGCTTGTCCCCCCCCAAGCCTGTGTGCCATGGCCCCATGAGGGGAACGGCCGGCCAGGATCGGCCGATCCTCTTCTCGTTCGCCATGTCGCCGACCCGGGGGCTGGGCGCCCTGCCCTTGCTTGTCAGGGGTTCATTCCCGCGGCTTGTCGAGGTCAGACATGTCGAGGACGAACCGGTAGCGGACCTTTCCGACTTGGAGCCGGTTCAGTGCTTCGGTGACGCTGGACGAGGGGAGCACTTCGACGTCGGCGGTGATGCCGTGCTCGGCGCAGAACGCGAGCATCTCCGCCGTGCCCGTGGTCCCTCCGGTGCCCGAGGAGGTGAGCTTTTTCCGACCGGCCGCCAGTTCGATGAGGCGCGGACCTGTGAGCAGTGGGTTGCCGACGACGCAGAGGGTTCCGTCGAGTGCGAGCATGCGCAGCAGTGGTGAGAGTTCGTGGTCGGCGGAGATGGTGTCGAGGATGAGGTCGAAGCGTCCGCGGGCCTGCCGCACCTGGCCCTCGTCGGTCGTCAGGAGAAGGCTTGCCGCCCCGAGGGCGGGCGCGTCCGCAGCCTTGTCGGCGGTGCGGCTGAGCACGGTCACCTCCGCTCCGAGGGCAGCCGCGAGCTTCACACCGAGGTGCCCGAGTCCGCCGAGGCCCGCGATGGCGACGCGGCTCCCGGGGCCGATGCCGGCCGCACGCAGGGGCTCCCACATGGTGATTCCGGCACACATCAGTGGCGCCGCCGCCGCCGGATCGAGCCCTTTGGGGAGGGGGTGGGCGAACTTCTCGCGCAGCACGTATTCACGGCTGTATCCGCCCTTCGTGACGGTCCCGTCGGCGCGGTCCTCGCTGCCGTAGGTGCCGAGGGGCCCGAGGTGGCAGAAGTTCTCCTGCCCGACTTCGCACATGGCGCACTCACCGCAGGAGTCGACGAGGGTTCCGACGGCAACGGGATCACCCACGGCGAAACCGGTCACGGCAGCGCCGGCGGCGGTGACCGTGCCGGTGAACTCATGCCCCGGTACAAGCCCGCTGCCGTCGGACATGTGCGGCGTGACCCCGTGGATCGCGTGGAGATCACTGTGGCAGACACCACAGAAGTCGACCCGGACGGCGATGTCATCGGCGCGGAGGTCCCTGCGCTCGATCTCGACCCGCTCGAGTTCAACCCTGTTGTCCGTGCTCTGCCAGGCGAAGGTGGTGCGCATCGCGCCTCCAAAAGAGAATAACTAGTCTGTCTTCGGCGAGGCTACGTCGAGCTCGCGCGGAAAACAACCAACTAGTCTTTCTGTTAAAGTTGACGCATGTCTGCACTGCCTACCACTGCGCGCGGTATCGCCACTCGGCGTCGGATCCTTGACGCCGCGTCGGCGGAGTTCGCACAGGTCGGTCTCGCCGGTGCCCGCATCGACCGCATCACTGCCGCGTCCGGCGCCAACAAGGCGCAGCTGTATGCCTACTTCGGGAGCAAAGAGGGACTCTTCGACGCGGTCATCGCCGATCGGGTCGATACCAGTACCGAAGGCGTTGCCTTCGACGCCGACGACCTGCCCGGCTGGGCGGTGCGTCTCTACGACCAGAATCTCCACTTTCCCGAGCTTGCGCGACTCATCGCCTGGACGAGGCTCGAGCGGCAGCCGACGGGACGATGGTTCGACGGTGCCCAGCACGAGTCGAAGCTCGCTGCCGTAGAGGCGGCGCAGGCTGCCGGCCGGGTGCGGGCGGGGGACCCCGCCGACCTTCTGATCCTTCTCATCGGCATGGCCTCCGCCTGGTCGCCGGCCAGCAGCGTCTATACCGCCACTGCCGACGAATCCAGTAGCGATCACGACCGACGACGCGCACTGCTCCGCGACTCCGTCGCCCGAACCGTGATGCCCTGAGGCCTCTCCCAGGAGGCGCACCGCCGATGTCCGACGTTCCCCCGGGGAGCTTCGGACGCCGATTTCACCACGCGCCCGGTCGAGCGGCGTGAGCCACGCGCGTCAGAGCGAGGCGGGGCGACGTGTCGGCGAGCAGCGCCGGGCGGAGCGTGCTCAGGCTGCTGCCGCGCAGGCACTCAAGACCGTCGCCCCTCTCGCTCGATCGTCGCCATCAGTGCGTCCAGCAGGCCCGGCGCCGCTTCTTGGAGGCTGGCGCGGCGGAGGCGGTGGCCGCGGGAGGGGCCGACCATGACCGGGTGGAGGATGCCGGCCTCCACGAGGATCTTGAAGTGGTGGGTCGCGGTGGATTTACTGAGGCCCTCGTAGAGGTCCGAGCAAGGGGCTTCGGCGACAGGGGAGGCCGCCAGGCGGCGGACCATTTCCAGGCGGGCGGGGTCCGCGAGGGCACGCAGCAGTTTCTGGACGGGGGCGACCGCCGGCAACTGGTCGGGCGGGGTTTCCCAGGGCGGCATCAGACACCTTCAAGTTTGACGAACGTCGTACTTGCTCTTAGCGTTCTCGAAGTACGATCTGCATCGAACTTATCAGGAGTCCCCCGTGCCGTCACCCTCCCCGGGGCGCCGCCCCCAGCCCTGGAGCTACGCGGTTCTCCTCGGCCTCCTCATGCTCGGCCAAGCGACCTCCGCCATCCCCTCGCCGCTCTACTCCCTGTACGCCGAGAAGTGGAACTATCCGCCCTTTCTGACCACGGTCATCTTCGCCGCGTACGGGGCCGTGGCCGTCATCGCGATCCTCTGCTCCGGAGCCCTGTCCGACCGTTACGGCCGCCGGCCGGTGCTCCTGGCCGCCGTCCTGCTGCTCCTCGCCGGACTCGCGGTCTTCGTCCTCGCGACAGGGCCCGCGCACCTCGTCGTGGCACGGATGCTCAACGGCCTGGGGATCGGCGCGATCGTCGTCGTCGCCGGGGCTGCTCTCCTGGACGTGGATCCACAGCGGGCGGCGCGCAGCGGAACGCTCACCGCCATCGCCTTCAACGTCGGCATCGCCGTCGCGGCACTCGGGACCGCGACACTCGCCCAGACCAATTTTCACCCCCTGCTCCTGCCCTACCTCGCCGACGCGCTCATCGCCCTCGTCCTGCTCGCCCTCCTCGCGGTGATGCGGGAACCATACCCCGGCGCCGGTGCCGCGCCACTGAGGATCCCGCGCCCACGGGTGCCCAAGGAGATCCGCTCACGCTTCGTCTTCTCCGTGATCGGCGCCGGCGCCGCCTGGGCCGTGCTCGGGGTCTGTTTCTCGCTGGAACCGTCCATCGCCGCACAGGCCGCGAACATCGAAGGGCCGTTCTTCGGCGGCATCATCATCGCGGCCGTCACTCTTTCCGCCGCCTGCGCGCAGGTCGCCGGTGGTCGCTACCCGGCCCGTACGGTCGCGCTCACCGGCGACACGGCGCTCGCCGTGTTCATGCTGGCCGGAATAGGCGCCTTCGCGACCGGCAACGCCGTCGTCATCACTGTCGCGGTCGCACTTCAGGGCGGCGCCTACGGACTTGCCTTCGGCGGCTCCCTGCGCCACCTGACCACGCACATTCCCGCCGAGAGCCGCGGGGCCGTCATGTCCGCGTTCTATCTGTTCGCCTACGGCGCGCTCATCACACCCACACTGCTCGTCGGTATCGGCGCGACGCTGTGGGGCGGCACTACGATCTTCCCCTACTTCGCCGTGCTCGCGGCCCTTCTGTGCCTCTCCGCCGTCCTCGCCGAACGGGTGCTGGGCCGCCGGGAAGGACATCGTGCGCAGACGCGGGCGCCGGCGGCTGAGGTGTCCCGGATGAGCGAGGTCGACTGACCGGCGACCCCATGGCAGCCCGGCAGGGGCCGGCGGATAAGCACCCCCGCCGGCCCCTGCTGCCGCCTCCCTTGGCCCGCCGCCTTGTCCGACTCGGGTACTACGCACCCGTGTTCCGGGTGGGTAGCTGGGGTGGATGGGTCTTCCGGCGAGGGTCCCCCCACGCGCGCCGGTGAGGGCGGGCGCCGTGGACAGCGCCTTGAGGCGTGGCGCAGCTCGGCGAACTGGTCCGTGCCGTTCCGCAGTTCCGACCTGATACTCGAGCTGTGGATCGTGATCTTCATGGCTGGGCTGTGGCTTGTCCATGATCGTGGGCGGGCTGAGCGGCGAGGGGATGCTCTCGGTCTCGCTCTACCAGTCACACGGAGCGTGCAGATCGCGGATTGAGTCGTCGAGTTCCACGGGCCGGTCGGGCCAGCCGTTTGTGGACCATTCGGTGATGCGCCACGCCAGCCTCTTGGGCCAGACGGGTGTACTCGGCATGAGGGCCACGTCCACCCAGTCCAGTTGCTGACCGGGCGACAGGTCACCAGGAGCCGCACGTTGTTCAGCGTGATCTGGGTCGTCCAGGCGCATCAGGGAGTAGTGCTCTACGCGGTCGCTGTTGCGTACCACGGCCAGTGGCCGCTCAGCCGTTCCGATCAGACCGGTCTCTTCCGCCAGTTCCCGCTCGGCAGTCGCCGATGGGGCTTCGCCTGGCTCGACACCGCCGCCGGGGATGAAGTACTTGTGTCCGTCTTCGGGGGCGTACCGGATGAGGAGCATCCGCCCTCTGGCCAGTACGACGGCGCCTCCCCGGCGAGGAACGTCGCGGGCAAGCCCTTGCCGTGCATCCGTCATCATTACTCCTGCGCTCCAGCGTTGGCTCGTGATTTTGCTGGTGAGGGCCGGTGCGGAATGGGTGCGGCCACCGTTGATCATCGTGAGTTGTGTGGACTGACAATGAGACGGTGGCCGCAGGCCACAGCATAGATCCCGTCCGCTGGCGGGAGGCGTTCGAGGCGGCCATGGGGGCGGATCGCGGGCCGGTTTGCACGGGTGAACCCCGCCGCCGGGTGGCGGACTTGTTGCTGGCGCTGCTGTCGGGCCTGCCGAGGAAGAACTGCTGGACGATCGCGGAGTGGGCCGGGGAGGCCAGCCCGCACGGCATGCAGCATCTGCTGTGCCGGGCCGTCTGGGATGCCGATGGCGTCCGCGATGACGTGCGCGAATACGTCGTCGAGCACCTCTATGACGAGGCCGCGGTGCTGGTTGTCGACGAGACCGGTGACCTGAAGAAGGGCACCCGCACGGTCGGGGTCCAGTGCCAGTACACCGGAACGGCCGGCCGGATCGAGAACTCCCAGGTAGCCGTCTACCTCGTCTATGCGGGCGAGCGGGGGCACGCGGCGGTGGACCGTGAGCTGTACATCCCGCGCTCCTGGACGTGCGCCCCAGACCGTTGCCGGGCAGCCGGACTCGGCGAGGACACAGTCTTCGCGACCAAGCCGGACCTGGCCCGCACGATGATCGAACGGTTCCTGGAGGCCGGACACCGGGTGGGCTGGGTCACCGGGGACGAGGTCTACGGCGGCAACCCAAAACTGCGCACGGCTCTGGAGGAACGCGGCATCGGCTATGTTCTCGCGGTGGCCTGCTCGGCTGAAGTGCCCACCGGCGCGGGCACGTTCCGCGCCGAGGCCCTGGCGCGGAAGGTGCCGAAGCGGGCCTGGCAGAAGCTCTCGGCCGGGCGCGGCGCGAAGGGACAGCGGTTATACGACTGGGCCGTCATCGACCTCGCCGAGCCGGCCCCGGGCCGCCACCAGCTGCTGATCCGCCGCAACCGCAACACCGGCGAACTCGCCTACTACCGCTGCCACTCCGCCACGCTCGCCCCGGCGGAACAGCAACGGCGCCGGGCGTGGCTGACTCGGCATTGCCGAACCCCTCTGCACCTCTTGGGAGTCCCGGAGGAACTGATCGAGCTGGCGGTCCTGCACGTCACTGAGTGGGCGCTACCCCCGGACGTGCCATCGATCTCGCTGGTTGTTCAGCAACGGCCCCGGCCAAAGAGAACCGACTGACCGGGAAGCCTGAAGTTACTCCGTGATGCGCTGTTGTCCGTGCTTCAGGCAACTGAGTCCGCGTGCCTAACGCCCACGAACGGCAGGCCCAGGAATGCGCACGGCCACGGGGGTCGCTGCTGGTGTGGCAGTGCAGGGCGGGCATGGCGGCCAGGTCAGGCCGCAGGCTTCCAGCGTGCCCATGACTACATCCACGAGGCCGCCCGACTTGCGAGCTGACTCCAGAACAGGTGGCGTACGGCTACTCGCACCACCGTCTCCAGATAGCCTTGCCCGCGTTCAGCGTCTCGTCCGCGCGGTGTGCGAAGTCCTGGGTCGGCTTGCGCCTGACCTGGTTCCCCGTTCAGGGCGACGGCCGGTGCGCCTGAGCACGGTCACTGCCCGTCGCCGTGATCCTCGCTGCGACGTTCGGTAGCGAGGCGTCAGGACGCTGACATGCCGGCGTCGATCTTGTGCTCCGCGCCGGTGATGTAGGAGGACTCGTCGGATGCCAGGAACAGCACCAGCGAGGACACCTCGTCCGCCTCCGCGAGCCGGCCCAGGAAGATCTGTGCCAGCGCGTCACCGCCTTCCTCGTCGGTCGCCTCAACCATCATCGGCGTGTTGATGAAGCCGGGGTGCACGGAGTTCACGCGAATGTTGTCGCGCCCGTACTCCTGGGCGGTCGCCTTCGTCATCCCCCGGGTCGCGAACTTGCTGGCCACGTAGGCGAGGCTCGGGAATCCGTAGTTGGCCCGCAGGCCCGCCAGGGACGAGATGTTCACGATCGACCCGATACCCGCGCGCTGCATCGACGGGATGACCGCCTTCATCCCCAGGAACTGGGAGTGCTGGTTGATGGCACAGACTTTGAGGTAGTCGTCTTCGTCGAGGTCCGCCGTCTTGGCGATCGGCCCCAGGATGCCCGCGTTGTTCACGAGTACGGTGACGTCACCGAACGCCGTCTCGGTCTCCTCCACGACGCGCCGCCAGTCTTCGGCCTTCGTGACGTCCTGCACCGTGTACCGGGCGTTGTCCCCGAGTTCTTCGGCGAGCTCACGGATGGCGGCCTCGTTGACGTCGGTGAGAGTGACCTTCGCTCCCTCCTTGATGAAGCGGCGGGCGTGCGAGGCACCCATCCCCCGGCCCGCTCCGGTGATGATCGCGACCTTGTTGTCCAGACGGGCCATGGCAGGGACTCCTTCGTCCTATGGGGCACCCGGCTTTCGGGACCTAGTCCCAAAATACACCCGGAGGGTGTGCGTCGGATCAGGACAGGTCCCTTCCGTTGAGCAGCGTCTGGAAAGCGTCGGTGACCGGGCGCAGGGCGTCGTCCAGTTCGCCGAAGTCGACCGGCTCGTCCCTGGTGGTCCAACGCCTGAGCACCGCGACGTAGGCGGCCTGCACGGCGCCGCCGATCGCAGCCGGGACGGGAGCGCCCGCGTCGAGTCCGGTGCGCTCCGCCGCGTAGCGGCTCACCGTCTCGGCCCATACGCGCCAGTGCGCGGCGGTCTCCGCGGCGAGCGCGGGGTCCCGGTCCAGCACGCGGAAGCGGTCGAGCCATGATTCCGGCGCCGCCGCCTGGGACAGGCGTGTCGACCGCACGACCGCCGATCGCACGGCCGCCATGACGGGTGCGTCGTCGGCGTCCTGCAGGGCCGACCGCAGTCGCTCGACGGCGCGGTCGAACTCACCCCACACGATGCCCGCCTTGGATCCGAAGTAGCGGAACAGCGTCGAGCGGCCGACACCGCCGGCGGTCATGATGGCCTGGAGTGTCGTGGCCTCGTAGCCGTCGCGGAGCAACAGCTCGAAGGCGATCTCCTCAAGGGCTTCGCGGGTCGAGGCCGGCGGTCGGCCGCGGCGCGTACGGGGGCTTGTCATCGTCCGAGCGTAGAGGAGTATTTTTGGTACCAGGTATCAGTAATGAGTCAGGAGCAGACGATGCGTGCATGGCAGTTCACGGAAGTCGGGAAACCCCTCACCATGAGCGAGGTGCCGGCACCGGCACCAGCCGCCGACGAGCTCGTCGTCCACGTCCGCGCCGCCGGACTCTGTCACAGCGACATCGGATTCCTGGACGGCACGCTGACGCCGCTGCTCCCGTTCCGGCCCATCACGCTGGGTCACGAGATCGCGGGCATCGTGTCCGCCGTGGGACCTGATGTGACCGAGTTCTTTGTGGGTCAGAAGGTCGTCATTCCGGCAGCCATCGAAGGGCCGGGAACATCGCTGAACGGTGGGTTCGCGGACGAGGTCGTCGTCCCTGAACGACTCGTCGTCGCGTTGCCCGATGGCGTGCCGTTCGATCAGGCGGCAGCCGCCACCGACGCAGGTCTGACCTCGTACCACGCGGTCTCCGTGCAGGGGCGCGTCTCCCCGGGCGCCCGCGTCGGCATCATCGGCCTCGGCGGGCTCGGTTCGCTCGGCGCGCAGACCGCGCTCGCACTCGGTGCCAGGGTGTTCGTCGCTGAGAAGAACGAGCGCGTGCACGACTTCGCCCGCTCGCTCGGTGCCGAAAGCGTCGCGAGCGACATCACCGACTTCGTCGGCGAGGGACTCGACGTGGTCATCGACTTCGCCGGGTTCGGGACGACCACCGACGGTGCGATCCATTCCGTCCGCCGCGGCGGACGGATCGTCCAGGTCGGCCTCGGTCGCGCGCGCGGCGAGATCGACCTCCAGGCGCTCACGCTCAACGAGGTGGAGCTCGTCGGCTCGCAGGCCGGGACGAAGGAGGACTGCGTCGCCGTGCTGGATCTCGTCGCCGAAGGCAGGTTGTCCTCGCGCATCACCGAGATCGGGTTCGAGGAGATCGCTGACGGAATCGGCCGCCTTGAGCGGGGAGAAGTGATGGGACGACTGGTCGCCGCGTTCGGATGACGTGCTCCGCGCGGGATGGTCACCCCGGAACTGCCCGGAAACGGCAGGAGCCCTCGTGCTGGGCGGGGCAGATCATCGTCGGGGCTGCCCGGGGCACGCCTTCGGGTAAGAATTCCACCGGCACCCGGCGGAGGTTGGCCGATCCTCACCGAGGATCGTCGATCCTCCGGGAACCCCGGCGCAGTAACCGATCACGGTGCTGAGCGACCAAGATCAACGGCCTGGCGTCAACCGCCGTCCCGCTGTTCCAGCCGCCGCCAGTTGCATCGGATGCGAATACCCTTCCGACTTCCCGACCTGCCCGGCGGCCTGCGGCGTCTGCGTGACAAGGATGCTGCAGCTGATCCGGCCTGACCACCTGGCGGGAAGCGCGATGACCTCGGGGCGCAGCGTGACGAGGGGGCGAACGGACTCTGGACTACGTATAGCGCCGATAGATTAGGGATGGGCTTCCAGGGTGATTGTATGTATCATCGCTATATGGCGAAGGAAGCTTCATCGGCTCAGCGAACCCGTGCGCTGATCATCAACGCGGCCGCCGATCTTCTGGCGGCATCGGCCAGTGGGGAGTTCTCGACCCGTGAGGTGTGTGTCGCGGCCGGCGTTGCGGCGCCCACCCTGTACCACCACTTCGGCGACAAGGACGGACTGCTGCGAGAGGTGGCGGCGGACAGGTTCAGCCGCTACCTGAGCCGTAAGCAGGCCCTGGCGACGACCGGGGATCCGGTGGAGGACTTTCTCCGCGGCTGGGACATGCACGTGGAGTTCGGGGTAACCAACCCTGCGCTCTACGCCATCATGTACGGCCGCCTGATGGACGGCCCTACAGCTCCGGCGGAGCACGCCCATGCCGTTCTCGTGACGATGATGCGCGACCTGGAGCGAGCCGGACGACTGCGCATGCCGGCCGGGACGGCCGCGGACATGGTGGCCTCGGCCGCGGTAGGGGTCACTTTGCATCTGATCCGCACCCGCGCGGCGGCCGACGACCATCTGTCAGCCCTCGTGCGTGACGCCGTCACCGCGGCTGTCATCAGCCCGCCGGCCGTCCCTGGGGCGGCTTCGGTGACGCCGCAGCTTGTGCGAGCTGCCGAGCAACTGGAAGCGGAGCTGCCACATGGCTCCGTCGGCACGCTCCGTGCCTCGGAAGCCACGCTGTTGCGCGAATGGCTGGCCCAGCTGTCCCTCCCCGGCCCCACGGCAGGCGGTGACCCGTCCTGACAGTGGCCTCCAGAGCGACTGGCCACACCACTGGCAGGTCCCCTCGACCTGCGGACCCCACACGAATGAGGTGTACATGAGCGCCATCCAGCACCAGCACCAGGTCTTCAGCGAAGAGGCGATCCAGAGCATCCTGGACGGCATCGCGCAAGGCTTCGGTCACCCCATGCGCTCGCCGATCCTCAAGACCCCGGGCGACCACGGCCTGGCCTTCCAGGAGGTGTCTTTCCCCTCCATGGACGGCGTTCCGCTTGAGGCCTGGTACATCCCCTGCGATGGATCGGACAAGCTGATCATCGCTAACCATCCCCTGTGGTTCAGCCGCTACGGCTTTCCCGCCCACCTGGAGCCGTGGAAGTCGATCGGCGCGAGCACCGGCAACGACTTCGAGGTCGACTTCGTTCCCGATTACCGCATCCTGCACGAGGCCGGATACAACGTCCTCACCTACGACATGCGCAACTTCGGCCACAGCGGAACCGGCAACGGCGGCATCGGCAGCGGTGGCCGCTTCGAAGCCCGCGACGTCGTCGGCTCGCTGCAGTACGTGCGCGGCCGCGAAGATCTCAAGGACATGACCGTCGGCCTGTTCAGCCGCTGCCAGGGCTCGAACGCGACCATGTTCGCCATGCAGATGTACCCCGAGCACTTCGAAGGCGTGCGCTGCGTCGTTTCCCCGCAGCCACTGTCGGTCGGCGTGACCATGCAGCGCACCCTGGAGATGCTGGGCCTGCCCGAGCGCATCGCCGAGCTGGAGGAAAAGGTCCGCCGGATCGTCAGCTTCTCTTTCCCCGAGATGTCGCCGGTCGAGGCTGCCAAGAGTGTCACCATCCCCACCTTCCTCTACCAGGTCCACGATGACCTGATGACTCGCCCCGACGATGTTCAGGCGATGTTCGACAACATCCCGATCGAAGACAAGAAACTCGTCTGGGTCCACGGAACCACCGCCCGCTGGGACGGCTACCTGCACTTCCAGCGCGAGCCCGAGGAAATGCTGGACTGGTTCGCCACCCACATGAAGTAGCCCCAGCCCCTCCATCGGCCGCATCAGAAAGCGGCGGGCCGCGCCGGTACGGTCTTGGCCCGGGCCGACCGCGACGACCCCCGGCCGGCCGAGCGCTGGGACCTGGTCGCGTACGGCATCGAGCTGGGCACCGGCTGCTCCGAACTCGCGGACACGGTCGAACGGCGCCGCCGGCTCACCGTCGGCGGCGCCCTGGACGAGGACTTCCTCGCCGCCCTGGAGCGCGGGATGACCCCCACCGGCGGGCTCGGCCTCGGGGTGGACCGGCTGCTGATGCTGCTCACCGGGAAGCCGCTGCGCGGAACTCTGCCGTTCGCCGGGCGGCGGGTGAGCCTGTGGGCAGGAAACGATCAACGGCTGCCGCGACCAGGCTCTCCTGCTGGAGGCCGGCGGCGCGCCGATGTGCATCCGGGAAAAGATCGGTCCTGCCCTATGTCATTGGACCGATGACGACACGCCCCATCCCCACGCCCGTTGATGTCTACCAAGCCCACGCGATGACTCGCCTCGTGATTACGGCAGCCCTGTGTGACGCCGTCATACTGGCGATCGGAATCCAGCTCGGCTACACCAACCTGCAGATGTACGCCGTGCTGTTCGCCGAGATGTTCCTGCTCGGAGGCGGGATCGCCGGGCTGCTCCTCCGCAGTCCGATTCTCCTCTACACGGCAGCCGGCACGAGCTTCGTGCTGATCGGTGCTCACTGGCTCAGCTGATCCGCCGCGGCAGCGCACACCCGCACCCTGGCCCCGCGTCGCCGGGAAGGGCAGCCGTGCGCGGCCATGGACATCGCGTCGGTCAACCAGCTCGTCTGCACCGCCGCCCACGCCGACGTACCCGGCGACCGGCCCCCACCCTGGTCGATGTCCGCCTCCGGCGGGACCCGAATTGCTCAACTTCGCACGTCGGCACCTGCTGCCGCCCACTTGGAGAATGGCCGCCGCAGCCGTCCGCACCCGCCGCAGCCGATCTCGACGCGATCAGGTGGATGCTTCGCCGATACCTTCCGGTGCCGTGCGGGCTGCGGCGCGTGTCTGGGCGTATGCACGGCCACTACCAGCCGATCATGGCCGTGCCGTCGATGAGCGTCGGGCAGTGGTCCGAGTGCGGATGCGGTGTCCGGTACGTCCCACGCTGGGCTGCCGTCACCCTTCCGCAAGCGGGTGCCCGGAGTTCGGGAGCGCGACCGGCGGCACACGGCCCACCCGACCAGGCACGCCAAGGAGCGATCCAGTCGGGCGGGGCGCATTTGGTGCTCCGGCGCGAATGCCAAGCCCAGGCTCTCGCCGTCCGGTGGACGATGGACGCCGCCGAACCACTCCTCCTGGGAGATCCGTCTGACGTCGGCTCCGGGCTACGCTCGCTGCACCACTTGCCGCCGCCCTCCACCGGCCCCGTGAGCCGTCCGAACTGGCTGACCGGCGCGACGCGTATGCCTACGGCCGATTCTTCTACCGCCAGGGCCCCCGCTCCCTCATACTCAAGGACCGCCGTGACCCCTCTGATTCTGCCCGCTTCACCCTTGACCATCCCGAGTTGCAAGCCGCGTTCCACGCCCACCACGCTGGACGACATGAGCGGTAGACAACTGGAAGCCGTGGCGATACTGGCCGAAGAGCGGATCGTGCTCATCACCGGCCGGTGGGCCGTCACGGTGCCACCTCGCATCCGCCACTGGCCCGTGCCCCATACCGGAATGTCATGTGACTGAGACTCCAGAACGCGCGGAATCCGCGACCGCCGGACCCATGGCTTCCGGTTCTCCCTCCAACGCAAGCCCGGAGACCGGGGCCCCGGCCGCCACTTCGCTACGGCGACACCGCTCGTTCCTGCTGCTCGCCGCTGAACAAGCGGCCAGTTCGGTGGGGCGGCAGGTGACCGCGCTGGCACTGCCGCTGCTGGCGATCACCGAGCTGAAGGCTGGTCCGTTCGGTGCCTCGGCCTTGATGGCGCTGACCTATGTGCCGGGCATTGTGCTGAGTCCGTACATCGGGGTGGCCGTGGACCGGGCTCGGCTGCGCATGATGCTGGCCCTGTTGACCGCCTTTCAGGTCTTGGTGATCGGCAGTGTGCCTCTGGCCTTCGTGTGGGACGCACTCACGTGGTTGCACCTCTTCGCCGTAGCCGGCGTATCCGGCGCCCTGACCGCCACGATCTCTGTCGCTCTCCAATCGGCGCTGCCCCGGGTGATACGCCGCGAGCAACTCATGGCGGCCAACTCGGTCATGACCGGGGCCAGGACAGCGGGGATGATCGGCGGACCCGCGCTGGGCGGGGTCCTGATCGGCATCACCGACCCCGCGTCCGCGCTGCTCGTGGAGTGCGTGGCCTACGCGCTCGGGGTGCTGCTGTTTCTCGGTCTGCCCGCCGCCCTCAACACCCCTGCTGTCGCCGACGCCGCTGGGGGTTCCCGGATGGAGGCCCTTCGGGAAGGGCTGGCGGTGCTGCGCCGGGAGACGTTGCTCCACCGGCAGGCGATCGCCGCCGCGGGTCTCAACCTCGGCGGGGGAGCCTCAGGAGCACTATTCATTCTGTACGCGACACAGGAACTGGCCTTGTCTCCGTGGCAACTCGGAACGGTGTACACGGCCTACTCCGTCGCCATGGGCGTGGGCGTCCTCATCGCGACACCCATCGCCAAAGCGCTCGGCCTGGGCCGTACCACCCAGTGGTGCGCGGCGGGCGCCGCCGGGGCTCTGTTCCTTATCCCTGCCGCTTCCCTGGGGTTGGCCTTCCCCATCCTGCTGCTCTACGAGGTGCTGTTCGGGCTTCTCGCCACGGTCTGGATCATCGCCATGACCACCGCACGGCAGCTGGTCACTCCCACGCATCTGCTGGGCCGCGTGAACGCGTTTCTACAGGCGGTGCTCACCTCGACGCTGCCGATCGGTGCTCTGGTGGGCGGTGCGCTGGCCGCGTGGGCCGGGATCGTGCCCGTCCTGATCGGCGCCGCGGCTGTGGCACTGAGCGGCGCGGTGAGCCTGTGGTTCCCCCACAGACTGCACACACAGGTGGACCGGGCAACAGCAGCGGAACCCTCGTCCGCGCCGGCATGACCCGTATTCAACGGCGAACGAGAGGACGGCATGACACACGATCGGAAACCGTGCTCATAACGGGAGCCAGCAGCGGTATCGGCGAAGCGACCGCGTATCGCATGGCGCGCGCGGGATACGACCTGGTCCTCGTCACGCGCCGAGCGGACCGTCGGACCGAAACGAAGTCCCTGGTGATCTCCTCGGCGGATGGGATCGCTGCATTTCGCAGCTCGGGCATCCTGAACCTGCCGCATTGCCGGACCTGAGTTGTCTCTGGGAAGCGATGGTCAGTTGGCGACGGTGAGGACGAGCTTGCCGCGGGTGCGGCCTGCCTCGCCGTGTGCGTGGGCTGTGCCGGCCTGCTCCAGCGGGAAGGTCTCCTCCACCTCGACGGCGACTTCGCCCTCGTCGATCAGGTCTGCGATCACGGCCAGCGCCGCGCCGTCCGGCTCGACCAGGTACGGGGTGACGCGCACGCCGTCTGCCTCGGCGGCCCGGGCCAGTTCCGGGGCGACACCGGGGACGGCGACCAGCAGGCCGCCGGGACGCAGGACCTTCAGCGAGCGGGTGCTGGTCTGGTCATGGGCGTCGCCCACCAGGTCGATGACGACATCGATGTCCTTGACGACGTCCTCGAAGCGGGTGGTGGTGTAGTCGATGGTCTCGGCGGCGCCGAGTTCCTTGAGCCAGGGGTGGCGGGCGGCGCTGGCGGTGGCGATCACGTGGGCGCCCAGGTGCCGGGCGAACTGCACCGCGAAGTGACCCACTCCGCCGGCGGCGGCCGTGATCAGGACGCGCTGGCCGGCCTGGACGTGGGCGGTGTCGACCACGGTCTGCCAGGCGGTCAGCGCCGCCAGCGGCACGGCGGCCGCGTGCACGTGGTCGAGGGTGGCCGGCTTGCGGGCCCACTGGCGGGCCGGGGCGGTGACGTACTCGGCGTAGCCGCCGGCGGTGCGCGGGAACCACGGCATGCCGTACACCTCGTCGCCGGTCTTCAGGGTGGTGACGCCGAAGCCGACCTGCTCGACGACACCGGACACGTCCCAGCCCAGGGTCAGTGGGAGCGTGTGCAGCCCCGCTATGCCCTGGCCCTCGCGGGTCTTCCAGTCCACCGGGTTGATCCCGGCGGCGTGCACCCGTACCAGCACCTCAGTCGGCAGCGGCTCGGGGCGCGCGGCCTGCTCGACGGTCAGTACCTCCGGCCCGCCGAACTCCCTGATGGTGACTGCCCGCATCGTGTGCTCACCCATGGCGTCCTCATCTCATGTCGTCTCACTGTTTTTTCAGCGGGACCGGGCCCCGCTGAAAGAAACAGTGCCGTGTGGCAGCAGAGGCGGGTGAGGGGCCAGGAGGACATCTGTCGCACCATTCCGGCCATGGCGCAACGTGTTGTCGTTCTCGCCCTCGACGGAGACCTGCAACTGGACCTGGGCATCGCGGCCCGGGTGTTCAACGAGGCCGGTGAACCGGATGGGACCCGTCTGTACTCCGTCAGTACCTGTTCCCTCGGCGGCCGGCCGGCGCGCACGCACGAGGACTGCCGGATCGTCGTCGACCACGACGAGTCTGCGCCGGAGAGTGCGGACACCGTCGTTCTGGCCACGCAGGCGCCCGGCGAGCAGCTGCTCGCGACCGGCGCGCTCCCCGGGGCGCACCGGAGCCGACGACCGCACGGTGACCGGGTCCCGGTAGCTAGCGGTTGGGTCCGCTCCGGGGCCGGCTCATATGGGCCGACAGGGGCCCGGTGCCTTCGGCTGAACCCCCCATACTCCCCAGCCGTGATCCGGGTGGGCAGCCGGGGAGGACGGGCCGACGGAGCACCCTGGATCCCCAGACCGGACGGCCCGATAGCCTGGGGGAATGCTCCGCGAAACGTTCGCCACCCGCTATGTCACCCCCTTGCGGGAGGGGGGATCGCTGCCCGGGATCGTCGAGGCCGACGACCTGGGGACGTATGTCATGAAGTTCACCGGCGCCGGCCAGGGCCGCAAGACGCTGGTCGCCGAGGTGATCTGCGGCGAGCTGGCCCGCCGGCTCGGGCTGCGGGTGCCCGAGCTGGTGCGCATGGAGCTGGATCCGGTGATCGGGCGCGCCGAACCCGACCAGGAGGTCCAGGAACTGCTGAAGGCCAGCGGCGGACTCAACCTCGGCATGGACTTCCTGCCCGGGTCGCTCGGCTTCGACCCGCTCGCCTACCGGGTGGACCCGGCCGAGGCCGGCCGGGTGGTGTGGTTCGACGCCCTCATCGGCAACGTCGACCGTTCCTGGCGCAACCCCAACCTCCTGGTGTGGCACGGCGACCTGTGGCTGATCGACCACGGCGCCGCCCTGATCTGGCACCACAACTGGCCCACCGCGAGCGCCTGGGCCGAGCGCCCCTACGACGCCTCCGACCACGCCCTGGCCCCGTTCGGGCCGCGCGTCGCCGAGGCCGCCGCCGCGCTCGCCCCGCGGGTGACCGTCGAACTGCTGGCCGAGGTCACCGCCCTGGTCCCCGACGCCTGGCTGGCCGGGGAGCCCGGTTTCGACACCCCCGACGCGGTGCGCGCCGCCTACGGCGAGGTGCTGGCCGCCCGGGCCCGTAGCATCCATGAACACATCACCGTGGGGCCGCCCACCGCCGACAAGCCCTCCCAGGCACCCGGCTGGCTGACCGGCGGCCTGCCCCTCACCACCCACAGCACCCAGGACGATGCCCGATGAACCACACCCCGGCGCGGCAGCGCGAGGTCTTCGAGTACGCGCTGCTGCGGGTCGTGCCCCGGGTGGAACGCGGTGAGTGCGTCAACGCCGGTGTGCTGCTGTACTCCCAGGCCCATTCCTTCCTGGCCGCCCGTACCCATCTGGACCCGCGGCGGCTGCGTGCCCTGGACCCGGACGTCGACCTGACCGGGGTACAGGCGGCGTTGCGGGCCGCCGAGCGGGTCTGCGACGGGGGCAGCAGCGCGGGGCAGGCGGCCGGGGACGGCCCGGGCCGGCGGTTCCGCTGGCTGGTCGCGCCGCGCAGCACCGTCGTCCAGCCGGGGCCCGTGCACAGCGGGCTGACGGCCGACCCGGCGGCCGAACTGGAACGGCTGCTGGCGACGCTGGTGCGCTGAACACCGGCGACACGCCGTTGACAGGCAGGTGGCCGACTTCTAGCGTCGCCTCGGCCACCACTCGACGGCGAGGAGACGCAGCATGTCCACCACTCAGCAGCGGGTCGCGATCGTCACCGGAGCGGCCAGGGGCATCGGCGCCGCCACCGCGCTGCGGCTCGCCGCCCAGGGCCGCGCCGTCGGGGTACTCGACCTGGACCCCGACGCCTGCCGGGAGACGGTGGAGAAGATCACCGCCGGCGGCGGCACCGCGCTCGCCGTCGGCTGCGACGTCTCGGACACCGACCAGGTGCGGGACGCCGTGCGGCAGGTGGCGGCCGAACTCGGCCCGCCGCTGGTACTGGTCAACAACGCCGGGGTGCTGCGCGACAACCTGCTGTTCAAGATGGACGAGACTGACTGGGACACCGTCATCGGCGTCCATCTGCGCGGCGCCTTCCTCATGGCGCGGGCCTGCCAGTCGTACATGGTGGAGGCGGGCTTCGGGCGGATCGTCAGCCTCTCCTCGTCCTCGGCGCTCGGCAACCGCGGCCAGGCCAACTACGCCGCCGCCAAGGCCGGGCTCCAGGGCTTCACCAAGACCCTCGCCAAGGAACTGGGCAAGTTCGGCATCACCGCGAACGCGGTGGCGCCCGGCTTCATCGTCACCGACATGACCGCCGCCACCGCCGCCCGGGTCGGCGTCGGCTTCGACGACTTCCAGGAGGCGGCGGCCGCGAAGACGGCGGTGGGGAGGGTCGGCGCCCCCGAGGACGTGGCCCGCGCCATCGCCTTCTTCACCGCGGACGAGGCCGGATTCGTCTCGGGACAGGTGCTGTACGTGGCGGGCGGGCCGCTGAACTGAGCCGGGCGGGCCGCCGGTTGTCAGTGCCACCGGGTACGTTCGTGCCCGAACCCACTCTTGGCGCACCATCGGAGGTCGCGACGTGATCGGCATGCTGCCCGCATCCTGGCAGGGCCCGCTCGGCGAGGAACTCGGCAAGCCCTACTTCAAGGAGCTCACCGAGTTCGTCGAGGAGGAGCGGGCCCGGGGGCCGGTGTTCCCGCCCCGCGAGGAGGTCTTCGCGGCACTGGAGGCCACCCCGTACGACCGGGTGAAGGTGCTGATCCTGGGCCAGGACCCGTACCACGGGAAGGGCCAGGGGCACGGGCTGTGCTTCTCGGTCCGCCCCGGGGTGAAGACTCCGCCCTCGCTGCGCAACATCTACAAGGAGATGCACAGCGAATTGGGCCTCCCCATCCCCGACAACGGCTATCTGATGCCGTGGGCCCAGCAGGGCGTGCTGCTGCTCAACGCGGTGCTGACGGTGCGCGAGGGCGAGGCCAACTCACACAAGGGCAAAGGCTGGGAGACCTTCACGGACGCGGTGATCCGCGCCGTCGACGCCCGTCCCGACCCCGCCGTCTTCGTGCTGTGGGGGAACTACGCCAAGAAGAAACTGCCCCTGATCGACACCGAGCGGCACGTCGTGGTGCAGGGTGCGCACCCCTCCCCGCTGTCCGCCAAGAAGTTCTACGGCTCCCGTCCCTTCACCCAGATCAACGAGGCCGTCGCCGCGCAGGGCCACACGCCGATCGACTGGCGCATCCCGGACCTGGCGGCGTCCGCCTCCTGACCGGGGAGCCCGGGAAAACCCTTCGACACGCCCGGCCCCAACGGGCCACGATGGTGCACATGTTCCGGCAGACCTTCCTCGCAGCGCCGTCCGCAGCAGCGGACGCGCCGAAGGCTGCCGTCTTCCCGCACGCCGCAGACGGCGCCCGACGCTGACCCTCCCCGGATCGCACCGCGGACCCCGCAGGGGGAGGGTCGGTGGGATCCAGGGGGTTCGCGCGCCGGCCGGGACGGTCCCCGGCCGGCGCCGCACCGGCGCAGCCGTGAAGGAAGAAAACATGCCCAAGCAGGCATACGTTCGCACCAAGCCCCACCTCAACATCGGCACCATGGGCCACGTCGACCACGGCAAGACGACGCTGACCGCCGCCATCACCAAGGTCCTCAGCGACCGCGGCACCGGCACCTTCGTGCCCTTCGACCGCATCGACAAGGCCCCGGAGGAGGCGGCCCGGGGCATCACCATCACGATCTCGCACATCGAGTACGAGACGCAGACCCGGCACTACGCCCACGTCGACATGCCCGGGCACGCCGACTTCATCAAGAACATGATCACCGGTGCCGCCCAGCTGGACGGCGCGATCCTGGTCGTCTCGGCGGTGGACGGCGTCATGCCGCAGACCGCCGAGCACGTGCTGCTCGCCAAGCAGGTCGGCGTCGAGCACATCGTGGTGGCCATGACCATGGCCGACATGGGCGACCCGGAGCTGATGGACCTGGTGGAGCTGGAGGTGCGCGAACTGCTCACCGCGCAGGGATACGCGGGGGAGTCGCTGCCGGTGGTCCGGGTCTCCGGGCTCGGCGCGCTGCGCGGCGAGCCACGCTGGAGCGGCGCGATCGAGGCACTGCTGGACGCGGTCGACACGTACGTGCCGGTGCCCGAGCGGTACGTGGACGCGCCGTTCCTGCTGCCGGTGGAGAACGTGCTGACCATCACCGGGCGCGGCACGGTGGTCACCGGCGCCGTCGAGCGCGGCACGGTGCGCGTCGGTGACCGCGTGCTGTTGGTGGGCGGGGCGGGCACCGAGACGGTGGTCACCGGCCTGGAGACCTTCGGCAAGCCGATGACCGAGGCGCAGGCCGGCGACAACGTGGCGCTGCTGCTGCGCGGGGTGGCCCGCGACGCGGTACGGCGCGGCGACATCGTGGCCCTGCCCGGCAGCGTCGCCCCGCGCCGCGTCTTCACCGCGGAGACGTACCTGCTCTCCGCGGCGGAGGGCGGCCGGCGCACGGGCGTGGCCAGCGGCTACCGGCCGCAGTTCTACATCCGCACGGCGGACGTCGTCGGTGACATCACCCTGCCCGACGGTGGGACGGCGCTGCCGGGGGACGCCGTCACCATGACGGTCGAACTGGGGCACGCCGTACCGCTGGAGCCGGGTCTCGGCTTCGCGATCCGCGAGGGCGGCCGCACGGTGGGCGCCGGACGGGTGACGGCGGTCGACGACGCCTGAGCGGCGCGGCGGGCGGCTCCCCGGGGCCGCCCGCCGCAGGCCGCGGCCGGCCCGGGTCGTGGCCCGGGCCGGCCGGGGGACAATGTCCGGGTGAGCGAGGACGAGGCGATACCGGTGATCCGGCCGGTGGCATACGGCACCGCCCGGCTGCTGCCCGACATCGACCGGGACGGCGCCTGGCTGCTGACCGTGGACGGGGCCCCGCAGTCCTACGTCGACCTGCGCGACCCCACCCACCTGGAGTTCGAGTACACCCGCCGGATCGGCCATGTCCTGGACACCACGGCCCCGGCCGGCGACCCGCTCGACCTGCTGCACCTGGGCGGTGGCGCGCTCACCCTGCCCCGGTACGCCGCCGCCACCCGCCCCGGCTCCCGGCAGCGCGTCGTGGACGCGGACGGCCCGCTGGCCGCGCTGATCGCCGAGCGGCTCCCGGTGCCACCGGCCGAGCCCATCGAGACGCGGGTGGCGGACGCCCGGGAGGAGCTGGAGGCGGCGCCGGCCGGTGCGTACGATCTCGTGATCGCCGACGTCTTCGACCGCTCCCGCATTCCCGGGCCGATGACCACCGCTAGCTGCGCCCACGCGGCGGCCCGCGCGCTGCGGCCGGGCGGCTGTTACGCCGTCAATCTCGCGGATGCCGCGCCCTTCGGCTTTCTGCGCTCCCAACTCGCCAATCTCGCCGACGCCTTCGAGCAGCTGTGCCTGGTCGCCGAGCCCTCCGTCCTGCGCGGCCGGCGGTTCGGCAACGTGCTGCTGCTCGCCTCCCGTGCCGCGCCCCTGCCACCCGAGGGCCTGGCCCGCCGGGTGGCCGCCGACCCGTTCCCGGCCCGTGTGGTGCACGGCGCCGAGCTGACCCGGCTCACCGGCGACGCCCGCCCCGTACCGGAGGACGCCGCCCGTCCCTCCCCACCGCCGCCCGCCGGGGCGTTCGGCGTCGGCTGAGCCGCGCCCGCCCGCCCCGGCGGGCGGCGGCCTCAGTCCACCGCGTACGGCCGCAGGCTGTTCATCATCGCGTCGATCGTCTCCTGGGTGGGCTCCTCGGGGTACCCGGTGTCCATCACCAGGACCCAGGTGGCCAGATCGCCCTCGGCGTCGATGTAGGAGAACGTGATCGCCTTGCCGCCCCCGGGGCCCTCGCACGCCGCGTCCGGGTCCGGCGGCACGTCGGTGACCGTGGCTGTCACCGTGTACCCGGTGATGCCGTGCTCGCTGGTGAACGGCTCCGGTTCCGAGGTGGTGAAGGTGCCCTGCTGCTCCTGGTCGTAGGCGGCCAGTACCCAGTTCTTCGCCTCATTGGTGGCGGCTTCCTCGATGCCCGAGGCGCCCTGGCCCGCCTTGGTGCCGGCCAGCGCGCGGGAGGTGGCGTTTTCCGCCTCGGCGCACCAGCCGTACATGTACTCCACCGGTCCCGACATGGCGACCAGCACGTCCTGCGGATCGGCGCCCTCCCGGGAGTCGTTGTAGCCGACCAGGGTGTCCTCGGAGTTGGTCTGCCACTCCGGCGGCACGTCGAACGCGTTGTGCTTGTCCGCGTTGGTCTGCACCCGCCAGTCCGGGGCGACTACCGGGTCCGGGACGGTGACCACCGAACGCCTCGGGTCATCGGGGGCGGGACGGGCGCCCGTGGTGCTCTCCCCTTCGGTGGGGGTCGGCGCGGCGGACGGCTGCCCGTCGCCGTCGCGCAGCACCAGCACCGTGGTGACCACGGCCGCCGCTGCCACGACGGCCGTCGCGACGACGGCGATCGCCGCCTTCGACCGGCCCCCGCCCCCGCCGCCGGGCGGCTGGGTGAGCGCGGTGGGCGCGTACGGCCCCGGTGGCCCCTGCGTCGGCTGGTACCTCCCGTACGGGTAAGGGGGGTGCGTGGGATGCCCGCCCTGCTGCTGGTACGGACCGTTCACCGCGGAAGGTCGGCCGTCCCCCGGCTGCTGTTCTCCTGGCCTCATGGAACAGGAGAATAGAGAAGAACTATCCGGAGGCCAGCAGCAGTGTCCCGGTCATCGCGAGCCCCGCCCCCGCCGCCTGGATCAGCCGCAGCCGCTCCCGCAGGACACCGCGCGCCGCCAGCGCGCAGATGAGCGGGTCGAGTGAGGCCAGCACGGCGGCGATCGTCACCGGGCCGATGGAGGCGGCCAGCGCGTACGTGGCGTTGCCCGCGAGATCCGCCACCCCGACGAAGGCCAGCGCCGGCAGCGTCCCCGCCAGGGCCCGCCGCCCGCCCTTAGGCAGCACCGGGGCGCCGCGCCGCGCCGCCGCGAACAGCGCCCCGCCGCCCACCGCCACACTGCACAGCCGCTGCACGAACAGGGCGAGCAGCAGCCCGCGCACGGTGGTCGCCGACTGCACGATGAGCACCAGCACCGCCCCGAACCCGGCCGCCGCCACCAGCGCCAGCGCGACGGTGCGGCGCTGGAGGGCGGCGCCGCGCAGCTGCGGTCCACCGGCCAGCAGCACGCCGATCACGGCGATGCCGATGCCCGCGTACTGCAGCGGCTGCGGCCGTTCGCCGAGCACCAGCGCCACCGTGATGGGTACCGCGACGGCGGTCGCCACCAGCGGGGAGACCACGCCCATCGGGCCGCGCGCCAGCGCCCGGTAGTAGCACAGCACCGCGCCCGGCCCGATCAGCCCGGCCGCCACCGCGCACCACAGCCGGGGCCCGGCCTCGCTCCAGGCCCCGGTGGCGACGACGATCGTGCCGAGCGTCACCGTGGCCAGGCTCTGCGAGACCACCATCACGGTGAGCGCCGGGGTACGCCGGGACAGCAGCCCGCCGCCGAAGTCGGCCAGCCCCCACAGCAGACTGGTCACCAGGGCCAGGGCTACCATTGAGTACCTCGCAGTACAGTGCGTTGGACGAAGAGGGAACGCCGTACTCTAGCGCACTTCATTGCACTGTGGCGTACAGAATATGTGACCCCTGCGGAGAGGCCGCCCGTGACCGACCTCGATCAGCTCACCCAGTCCCTCGCCCGCAACCTGCGCCGGCTGCGCACCGAACGCGGCTTCACCCTGGACGGGCTCGCCGCCAGGGCCGGCATCAGCCGGGGGATGCTCATCCAGATCGAGCAGGCCAGGACGAACCCCAGCGTCGGCACGGTGGTGAAGGTCGGCGACGCGCTGGGGGTGAGCATCACGACGCTGCTGGACTTCGATCAGACCCCCTCCGTACGGCTGGTGCCCCCGGACCGGGCGATCCGGCTGTGGTCCACCGAGGCCGGCAGCCACAGCACGCTGCTGGCCGGCACCGAGGCGCCGGGGCCGCTGGAGCTGTGGCGCTGGCGGCTGATGCCGGGGGAGAGTCACGTCTCGGACCCGCACCCGCCGGGCAGCACCGAACTGGTGCACGTGACGACCGGAGTTCTCACCATCCGGCTGGACGGCGTGGACCATGACGTGCCCGCCCAGGTGTCCGCCTCGTACGAGGCCCACGTGGCGCACAGCTACCGCAACGAAGGGCAGGAGCCCGTCGAGTTCATGATGGCCGCCTCGGTGCCGTCCGCGAACGGCTGACTTGTTACGGTGCCGCCATGCGCGCCCCCATCGGAACATTCGACGAAGCCCGTCCCGCCATCGAGTGCCTGGACCTGCTGCCCGCGCCGGTCGGCGCCGCCCTGCGGGCCTGGTCGGGGCCGGTGCCCGTCGAGCAGGTGCTGTTCGTGGACAGCGACCCGGAGAAGGCCGACACCGCGGTCTTCGTGGCCGCCTACGGCGCGGACCTGGAGCAGGCCTCGGCCAACTGCGTCGTGATCGCCGGGAAGCGGGGCGGGGAGACCGCGCTCGCCGCCGCCCTGGTGCCCGCCACCACCCGGGTCGACGTCAACGGGGTGGTGCGCCGCCTGCTGGGTGCCCGCAAGGCGTCGTTCGCGCCGATGGAGCAGGCCGTGGAGGCCAGCGGCATGGAGTACGGCGGCATCACGCCCATCGGGCTGCCGGCGGGCTGGCCGCTGCTGGTGGACACGGCCGCCGTCGAGCTGCCCTGGGCGCTGATCGGCAGCGGCCACCGGCGCGGCAAGATCATCCTGCCGGGCAAGGCGCTCGGCTCCCTGCCCGGTGTGACGGTGGTGGAAGGGCTCGGCCGCTGATCCGCCCGGCTCATCCCTGCCGCAGCTGATCGCGCAGCGCCCGGGCCACCTGGCCCATCAGTGCCTCGGCCTCCGGCTGCCGGCCCGCCGGAACCTGTGACTCGGTGAGCGCGGTCACCGCGAACGCCTGACCGTCGGCGTGCTCGACCACGCCCGTCTCGTGCCGCAGGTTCAGCAGGGTGCCCGTCTTGGAGGACCACACGGTGGCGTCCGAGCTGAAGTCGGGGGCCAGCCGCTGCCGCAGCAGATTGGCCCCCATCAGCTCCCGTACCCGCGTCGCGATCCCCGGGTCGATCGCCGAGGGGGTCCACAGCGCCTGGAGCAGTTCGGTGAAGGCCCGGGCGGTGCCGGTGTTGGCGCGGGCGATGTCCAGCTGCCACACCGGGTGGCCCCGGCCGCTGGTGCTGGCGCCGATCGCCAGGGAGTGCGCGAGGTGGGCGTCCGCCGGATGGAGCCGGTCCACCGGGGTGTCCTCCAGGTCGCCCATCGGGTGCCGCACGAAGACGCCGTCCAGGCCGAGTTCGTCCAGGATCCGGGCGACCGCGGCGGGCGGGGTGAGCGCGAACAGCGCGTCGGCCGAGGTGCTGTCGCTGATGGAGACGCCCAGGTAGAGCAGGTCGTCGACGGCCATCCGGGCCGGGTGCCGGAACCGGCTCAGCCCGGTCGGTCCCGGCGCGGCGACGCGGCCGGGCGCCACCTCGATCTGCCGGGCGGGGTCCAGCTCGCCGCGCCGTACCCGCTCCAGGGTCGCGATGGCCAGCGGGATCTTCACCAGGGAGGCGATCGGGAATTCGAGATCGGGGTCGATGCCCAGCTCGTCACCGGTGGCCAGATCGCGCACCAGGAACGAGCCGCGCAGCCCGCCGTCCCGCAGCGTCGCGCGCAACTCCCGCAGCAGACGGTCCTCGCTCATCATGCGGCCGTGCCCGCCCCCGTTTCCGTTCCCGGTCCTGTCCGTGCCGGCGCCCCGGCCCGCGGGCCGCTCCCGCCCTGCGGTTCGGCGCCCAGGCAGCGGGCGATGCCGTCGCCCAGCAGTTCCCTGATCCGCTCGGCGTCCGCGCGTACGGCGGCGGCCACGGCGAAGCCGCGCACCGGCCGCAGTTCGCCGAGCGGGCGCCAGTGCAGGCCCAGCTCCGCCGCCTGTGCCCGCGAGCACAGCAGCAGGTCCCGTGAGCACAGCACCTCGGCGGCGGCCGCGGCCGGTGAACCGGCCGACATGAGCTGGGCCGGCCGCAGCCCCACCGCGTCGCGCAGCCGGGCCAGCGGGTCGCGGATGTGCGGCACCTCGTCCTCCGGCTGGAGCCACACCCGGCGCGGCGGGTCGCGGTCGGTGCGCCCGGCACGCAGCGTCTCCAGATGGATCCGGGCCCCGGCGGGTTCGGTCGCCCCGGCCAGGCCCAGCGGAACGGTCCACACCGCCTCGCTCTCCGGCACCGCGACCAGGGCCGCGCGCACCTCCTGGACCCGCACCCGCTCGGCGCGCTCGGCGGGCGGCAGCGGCCGGGGCTCCAGGATCAGCTCGTGGCGCCGGGCGTCGGCGATGAGCCGGGCCAGCGCACCGGGCGGGCAGCCGTCCGGGAGGGCCAGCCGGAACGGGCGGCGCTTGGCGGTCTCCGCCTCGTGCTCCAGCAGTTCGGCCAGCTGGACCAGCCGGCGGGCGTGCGGCAGCAGATCGCGGCCGAAGGGGGTGAGCGTCGCGCGGCGTGCCGAGCGTTCCAGCAGGGGTTCGCCCAGATGCTTCTCCAGCGCGGCGATCCGGCGGCTGGCCACCGACTGGGCCATCCGGGCGGCCGCCGCGCCGACCGTGAAACTGCCGCGTTCGCTCACCTTCACGAAGGCGCGGCAGGCACCGACCAGATCCATGGCCGCGAGCCTATGCCACTTCGGCATGGAACCGCGCATCCGGGTCTTGGACGGCATGGGCGGCCGGGCGGGAGGGTGATCACGCGGGCGGGGACCGTCCCCGGTCCGTGCGTGAAGGGGAGCGAAGATGCGGGTGCACAGGCGAGTGGGCGGCAGGTTCCTGGCGGGGGCACTGGGGGCGCTGGTGCTGGTGCCGCTGGTGGGCTGCGGCGGCGCGGACCAGGGCGGTACGGCGGACGGCGAGGGCGGGCGGACGGCGGGCGAGTCCGTTGCGGACGCGGACCTCGCCCAGGACCCGGAGGAGGATTTCGCCCGTCTGGAGGAGGAGTACGACGTACGGCTGGGTGTGTACGCGCTGGACACCGGCAGCGGCGAGGAGATCGGCTACCGGGAGGACGAGCGGTTCGCGTACGCCTCCACCTTCAAGGCGCTGCTGTGCGGGGCCGTGCTGGAGGAGTACGGCCTGGCGGGCATGGACGAGGTGATCCCGTACGGAGAGGAGGACCTGGTCCCCAACTCGCCGGTGACGGAGGAGAACCTGCCCGAAGGGGGGATGAGCATGTCGGACCTGTGCGACGCCACCGTCCGCTACAGCGACAACACCGCCGCGAACCTGCTCTGGGACACCATCGGCGGCCCGGCCGGCCTTCAGGAGCGGCTGGTCGGGCTGGGCGACGACACGACCCGGATGAACCGCTACGAGCCGGAGCTGAACGAGGCCGTGCCCGGGGATGAGCGGGACACGTCCACCCCGCGCGTCTTCGCCGCGAACCTGGGCGCCTACGTGCTGGGCGAGGTGCTGCCGGAGCCGGAGCGCGCGCAGCTGAGCGAGTGGCTGATCACCAACACCACCGGGGACGAGCTGATCCGGGCGGGCGTCGGTGAGGGCTGGACCGTGGGCGACAAGACCGGCGCGGGCGGCTACGGCGGCCGCAACGACATCGCGGTGCTGTGGCCGGAGGACGGCGGCGAGCCGCTGCTGCTCGCGGTCTACTCCACCCGGGAGGAGGAGGACGCGGAGTTCGACAACGCGCTCATCGCCGAAGCGGCCTCGGTGGCGGTCGGGGCGCTGGACAGCTCCCGGTAACGGGAAGACAGCGTCCTAGCTCGGCAGCCGGGGGATCTCGATCGCCGGGCAGCGGTCCATCACCATGTCGAGACCGGCCGCCCGGGTGCGTTCCCGGGCGGCCTCGTCGACCACGCCGAGCTGGAACCACACCGCCTTGGCCCCGATGGCCACCGCTTCGTCGGCGACCGCCCCGGCGAGTGCGCTGTTGACGAAGACGTCCACCACATCCACCGGGAACGGGATCTCGGCGAGCGAGGCGTAGCCGCGCTCGCCGTGCACCGTCTCCGCCTTGGGGTGGACGGGCACGACCCGTTTGCCGAACCGCTGGAGCACGGCGGCGACCCCGTACGCGGCGCGGCGCTCGTTGTTGGACAGCCCCACGACCGCCCAGGTGTCGCCGGTCTCGGTGAGGATGCGTCGTACGGTGTCCGTTTCGGTGTCCATGCCTGCGTCAACGACCGCCCCGGGCACGCCATTCCCGGGCCTCGGCATAGGCTGGCCGGATGCGGGACGCGTATGTGACGGTGGCCGGTGCGGGGGGTGTGCACGAGACCGAGGTCAACCGTTCGCGCTTCGTGTGCGCGCTGGCACCGGCGGGCACCGAGGAGGCGGCGGCCGCGATCCTCGCCCGGGAGCGGGCGGCGCACCCCACGGCCACCCATCACTGCTGGGCGTATGTGATCGGTGCGGAGGCGGGCGTACAGAAGTGCGGCGACGACGGCGAGCCCGGCGGCACGGCGGGGGTACCGATGCTGCGGATGCTCACCCGGCGGGAGATCCGGTACGCGGTGGCGGTGGTCACCCGGTACTACGGCGGGGTGAAGCTGGGCGCCGGCGGGCTGATCAGGGCGTACGGGGGAGCGGTGGGGGCGGCGCTGGACGCGGTGGGCACCGAGACCCGGCGGCGGTACCGGCTGGCGACGGTCACGGTCGATCATCAGCGGGCGGGCCGTCTGGAGCATGAGCTGCGCGCGAAGGGGCACGCGGTGCGTGAGGTGCGCTACGGGGCCGCGGTGACGATCGGGGTCGCGCTGCCGGCGGCCGGGGTGCCCGGGTTCGAGGGCTGGCTGGCGGACGCGACGGCCGGTGCGGCACGGCTGGAGCTGGGCGAGGACACCTACGGCGTGGCCTGAGGGGCGCGCCGCGACGGGGCTCCGGCGGGGCCGGAGGCGCGGGGGAATAGTGGGCGGCCGGACCGTGTTCCGGCGGTATAGTTGAACAGTAAACAATCTAGGAGGCGGGCACGATGCAGTTCGGCATTTTCACGGTCGGGGATGTCACCACCGACCCCACCAACGGCACCACGCCGAGCGAGCACGACCGCATCAAGGCCATGACCGCCATCGCGCTCAAGGCCGAGGAGATCGGACTCGACGTCTTCGCCACCGGCGAGCACCACAACCCCCCGTTCGTCCCCTCCTCGCCCACCACCATGCTCGGCTGGATCGCCGCCCGCACCGAGCGGCTCATCCTGTCCACCTCCACGACCCTCATCACCACCAACGACCCGGTGAAGATCGCCGAGGACTTCGCGATGCTCCAGCACCTGGCCGACGGGCGCGTCGACCTGATGCTGGGCCGCGGCAACACCGGCCCCGTCTACCCCTGGTTCGGCCAGGACATCCGGCAGGGCATCCCGCTGGCCATCGAGAACTACGCGCTGCTGCACCAGCTGTGGCGCGAGGACGTCGTCAACTGGGAAGGCCGCTTCCGCACCCCGCTCCAGGGCTTCACCTCCACCCCGCGCCCGCTGGATGGCGTCCCGCCCTTCGTGTGGCACGGCTCCATCCGCAGCCCCGAGATCGCCGAACAGGCCGCGTACTACGGCGACGGCTTCTTCGCCAACAACATCTTCTGGCCCAAGGAGCACTTCAAGCGCCTCATCGACCTGTACCGGGACCGCTGGGCGCACTACGGGCACGGGCCGCGCGAGAGCGCCGTGGTCGGCCTCGGCGGGCAGTTCTTCATGCGCCGCAACTCCCAGGACGCGGTCCGCGAGTTCCGCCCCTACTTCGACAACGCCCCGGTCTACGGCCACGGCCCCTCGCTGGAGGAGTTCACCGACCAGACGCCGCTGACCGTCGGCAGCCCGCAGGAGGTCATCGAGAAGACCCTGACCTTCCGCGAGTCCTTCGGCGACTACCAGCGCCAGCTGTTCCTGGTCGACCACGCGGGGCTGCCGCTGAAGACCGTGCTGGAGCAGCTCGACCTGTTCGGCGAGGAGGTACTGCCGGTGCTGCGCAAGGAGTTCGCCGCCCGGCGGGCCGACGGCGTGCCGCAGGGCCCCACCCACGCCGCCCGGGTCGCCCAGCTCAAGGAAGGATCCCTGCGATGACGACCCCGCTGAAGCTGACGGTCATCACGGCGGGCCTCGGCAAGCCGTCCACCACCCGGCTGCTCGCCGACCGGCTGGCCGAGGCCACCGCCGCACACCTGGAGGAGAACGGCCGCGAGGTGACCACCCGGGTCATCGAACTGCGCGAACTCGCCGGTGACATCGCCCAGCACCTGGTCACCGGATTCCCCGGCCCGGCGCTGCGCGACGCGCTCGACGCCACGACAGGGGCGGACGGCATCATCGCCGTCACCCCGGTCTTCAACGCCTCCTACAGCGGACTGTTCAAGTCCTACGCCGACCTTCTGGAAGCCGACCTGCTCGCGGGGCGCCCCGTTCTGGTCGGCGCCACGGGCGGCAGCGCCCGGCACTCGCTCGTGCTGGACCACGCCATGCGCCCGCTGTTCGGCTACCTGCGGACGGTCACCGTACCGACCGGGGTGTACGCGGCGTCCGAGGACTGGGGCGGCGGCACCGACCCGCTCGTGGACCGGCTCCCCGAACGCATCCGGCGCGCCGGCCGCGAACTCGCCGCACTCATGGCGGGCGCGCCGGGAGCCGGTGCCGGCGGTTCGGCCCCCACATCAGCGCCGGTCGGGGAGCGGGAGGTCATCCCCTTCGCCGAACAACTGGCGGCGCTGCGCCCCCAGCGCTGAGCCGGCAACCAAACCGGTCCCCGCGGCAACCAGGGTGCGAAGGACACCACCTCCCTCGCAGAACGGATGACCCATGCGTTCGCGTCCCCGCACCCTGGCCGCACCCCTGCTGCTGGCCGCCGCCCTGCTCACCACCGCCCTGACCCCGGCCGCCACCGCCGCGCCCGCTCACGCCGCCGCCTCCCTGACGGTGGCCGCCGACGGCAGCGCGGCCTTCGCCGGCATCCAGGCGGCGATCGACGCCGTCCCCGCCAACAACACCAGCCCCGTCACCATCACCGTCCAGCCAGGCGTCTACCGGGAAGTCGTCCTGGTGCCCAGCGACAAGCCGCACATCCGGCTCGTCGGCAGCAGCGGCCGGGCCGCCGACGTGACGATCGTCTACAACAACTCCAGCGGCACCCCCAAACCGGGCGGCGGCACGTACGGCACCAGCGGCAGCGCCACCTTCGCCGTCGACGCCGACGACTTCCAGGCCCGCAACATCACCTTCGCCAACGACTTCGACGAACTGGCCCACGCCGACCAGCCCAACCACCAGGCGGTGGCGCTGCGCACCCGCGGCGACCGCATCGTGCTCTCCAACATCGCCGCCCACGGCGACCAGGACACCCTGCTGCTGGACAGCGCGAACAAGGACCGGCAGGGCCGGGTCCACATCTCCCACTCCACCATCAGCGGCAACGTCGACTTCATCTTCGGCCGCGCCACAGCCGTCATCACCCACTCGGTCATCCAGGTCACCCGCCGCCCCGACGGCACCTCGGCCGGCTACGTCACCGCCCCCTCCACCGCGCCGCGCTTCCCCGGTTTCCTCATCACCGACTCCACCATCACCGGCGAGGTGAGCGCCGGCACCTCCTACCTGGGCCGCCCCTGGTACTCCGGCGGCGACGCCACCCTGCACCCCCAGGTGACCGTCCGCGACACCCAGCTGTCGGCCGCGATCCGCGCCACTCCCTGGACCGACATGAGCGGCTTCCCCTGGCAGGGCGCCCGGTTCGCCGAGTACCGCAACAGCGGCCCCGGAGCGGGCGCACCGAGCGGCACCCGCCCCCACCTGACCGACCAACAGGCCGGCTCCCACACCCCGGCCACCTGGCTCGGCGGCTGGACGCCGTAGGCTCCCCGCACCCTCGCGGTCCTTCCCCCCCGACACCACGGGGGAAGGACCGCACCGTCCGCCACACCCGCCGGACGCACCGGTACAGACACCGCTTAGCGTAGGGACCTTGGCCGACTCATCCCTTCCGTACCGGTCCGGGGTGCGGCGGCGAACGGGCGTACGGAGAGATCGGAGCGGGCTGGGTGAGGTTTCTGCACACCTCCGACTGGCATCTGGGGCGGGGGCTGCACCGGGTGCCGCTGATCGAGGCGCAGCGGGTGTTTCTCGACCATCTGGTGGAGACCGCCCGGCAGCACGAGGTGGACGCGGTGCTCGTCGCGGGGGACATCTACGACCGGGCCGTGCCGCCGCTGGCCGCCGTGGAGCTGTTCGACCGCGTGCTGCGGCAGTTGGCCGGGGCCGAGATTCCCGCCGTCATGATCTCCGGCAACCACGACTCGGCCAGGAGACTGGGCGTCGGCGCCGGGCTGATGGATGGCGCCGGGGTGCATCTGCGCACCGACCCCGAGGAGTGCGCCACCCCCGTCCTGCTGCGGGACGCCCACGGCGAGGTCGCCGTGTACGGGCTGCCGTACCTGGAACCGCAGCTGGTGCGCGAGCAGTTCGCGGTGGAGGCCGCCCGGCACAGCGCCGTGCTCGGGGCCGCCATGCGGCGGGTGCGCGAGGACCTCGCCCGCCGGCCTGCCGGGACGCGCGCCGTCGTACTCGCCCACGCCTTCGTCACCGGCGGCGCGACCTCCGACAGCGAACGCGACATCACCGCGGGCGGTGCCGCCTCCGTGCCCGCCGCACTCTTCGACGGCGTGCACTACGCGGCACTCGGCCATCTGCACGGCAGCCAGACGCTCACCGAGCGGGTGCGGTACTCGGGCTCCCCGCTCGCGTACTCCTTCTCCGAGGCCGGACACCGCAAGTCCATGTGGCTCATCGACCTCGACGCCGCCGGCGAGGTGCGCGGCGAGCGCGTGGACTGCCCCGTGCCCCGTCCGCTGGCCAGGATCACCGGGCGGCTGGAGGACCTGCTGGCGGACCCCTCGCTGGAACGGCACCGCGAGCACTGGGTCGAGGCCACCCTGACCGACCCCGCCCGGCCCCCCGAGCCCATGGCCCGGCTCTCCGCCCGCTTCCCGCATCTCCTCGCCCTCGCCTTCGCCCCCGAACAGGCCGCCCGCGAGGGCCGCCGCAGTTACGCCGAGCGGCTGCGCGGCCGCGACGACCAGCGGATCGTCGAGGACTTCATCGCCCACGTACGGCCCGGGCAGGCACCCGACGCACAGGAACGCGCCGAGCTGCGGCGCGCCCTGGAGGCGGCCCGGGTGGGGGAGAGGGACGCATGAGGCTGCACCGGCTCACCCTGACCGCCTTCGGGCCGTTCGGCGGCACCCAGCACATCGACTTCGACGCCCTGTCCTCCGGCGGTCTCTTCCTGCTGCACGGACCGACCGGGGCCGGGAAGACCGCCATCCTGGACGGGGTGTGCTTCGCGCTCTACGGATCGGTGCCCGGCGCGCGGCAGCAGGCCCCGGGCGGGCTGCGCAGCGACCACGCCCAGCCGGACACGGCGACCGAGGTCGTCCTCGAACTCACCCTCGGCGGCCGGCGCCTGGAGGTGACCCGGCGGCCGGAACGCGAGCGGCCCAAGAAGCGCGGCACCGGAACCACGACGGAACGTGCGTACAGCGCGCTGCGCGAGCGGACCACGGACGGCGCGGGCGGCGGCTGGCGGGCGCTCAGCCGCTCGCACCAGGAGATCGGCGAGGAACTCGGTCAGCTGCTCGGCATGAACCGGGAGCAGTTCTGCCAGGTGGTGCTGCTGCCGCAGGGAGACTTCGCCCGCTTCCTGCGGGCCGGCGCGGAGGACCGGGCCAAGCTGCTCGGGCGGCTGTTCGACACGCGGCGGTTCGCCGCCGTGGAGCAGCGATTGGCGGAACGGCGGCAGGAGGCGGCGGCCGGGGTACGGGACGGGGACGACCGGCTGCGTTCCCTGACCGACCGGCTGCGGCAGGCCGCCGGGGCCGGGGACCCGGCGGAACCGGAGGAAGACGTCCTGCCCTGGGCGGCCCAGCTGCGCAGCCTCGCCCGCGAACAGCGCGACATCGCCGCCCAGGCCCTGCACGCCGCCGAGGCCGGCCACACGCGGGCCCAGCGCGCGTTCGCGCGGACGACGGAGCGGGTACGCCGCGCGGAACGGCTCGCCGAGGCCCGCCGCCGCGCCGAGCGCTGGGACGGACAGCGGGCGGAACGCGAGCGCACCGGGGCCGAACTCGCCGCCGCCCGGGCCGCCGCGGCGGTCGCCCCGGCCCTGCGGCTGTGCGAGAACGCGGAGGCTGAGCACCGGGCCGCCGCCGCGGCGGCCGGAGCCGCGCGCACCGGGCTGCCCGCACCGCTCAGGGACGCGACCGCGGACCGGCTGGCCGCGGAGGAGCGGACCGTACGCGGCCACCTCGGCGCGCTGAGCGCCGCCCGCCAGGCCGAGGAGCGGGCCGGCCGTCTCGCCGCCGAACTGGAGACGCTGGCAGGGGAGGAGCACGAGGACGCCGAGCTGCTGGCAGAGACGGCCGGATGGCTGGAGCGATACGGCGGGGAACACGAGGAACTGGCGCGGCAGTTGGCGGCGGCCGAAGCCGCCCGCACCAGGGCCGGGCACCGGACCGGGACGCTGGCCGACACCGAACGCCGGCTGGACGCCGCACGCCGCCGCGCCGCACTCGCCGACCGGATCGGGGCGGCCGAGAAGGACGAACTGCTGGCCAGGGAGACGGCGGCGGGCGCGTACGAGGAGTGGCTGGAGCTCAAGGAACGCCGACTGCGCGGCATGGCCGCCGAACTCGCGGCGGGACTGCGGGCCGGCGAACCCTGCGCGGTGTGCGGTGCCACCGAGCATCCGCACCCCGCGCAGGGCGGCCCCGACCCGGTGTCGCCGCAGGACGAACGGGCCGCCGAGGAGGCCCACCGCACCGCGTCCGCCCACCGCGAACGGACCTCCGCCGCCCTGGCCGCACTGCGCGAGGCGCACGCCGCCGCCGACGCGGCGGTCGGGGAGGGGACGGTTCCCGGCCTGACCCGGGAGCTCGCCGCGCTGGAAGACGACCAGCGCGCCGATCTGGCGGTGGCGGACACCGGGGAGGAGGCACGGGATCGGCTGGCGGCGGCCGAACGGCGTCACGCCGAACGGCAGGCCCTGCACCGGGACATCGAGCGCCGGATCGCGGCCCGTACGTCCCGGGAACGCGCGCTGCGCACGGAGCGGGAGGGCCTGCTGGCGGAGATCCACGCGGCGCGCGGCGAGGCATCCACGGTGGCCGACCGTGCCGCCGAACTGAGCGCCCTGGCACAGGCCCTGGCCGGGGCGGCGGAGACGGTCCGCAGAGCGGGGGAGAGCGCGCAGCGGTGGGAGGCGGCACGGACCCAGGCGCGGGACGCCGCCCACCGGGCCGGATTCCCCGGACCGCAGGAGGCGGCCGAGGCGGTTCGTTCCGCCGAGCACCAGCGCTCCCTGGAACGCCGCCTGAACGACTGGCGCACGGAGGAGGCCGCCATCGCGGCCCTGCTGGCGGACGCGGTCGGGCCTGCCGGAAGTGATGCCGCTGTCGCGCCGGAGGCGCCGGACGTCCCCCGGCAGGCGGGCGCTCGTCTGCCCGGACCGGGCGAAGAACCGTCGTGGCAGCCGGCGGCAGCCGGTACGGGCGACGGCGCGCCCTCGGGCCCGGCAGTCGGGGGCGGCGACGGTGCCGCACCGCGGCGCCCGGGTGGCCGTCGGCAGGCGGGCGCTCGCGTGGCCGGATCGGGCGGGGAGTCCGCGGGGACGGCGGAAACAGCGGGTGCCGGTGAAGCCCCGGCGCCGGTGACCGACGGTGCGGCGGCGCAGTGCCCGGGTGATCCCCGGCAGCCCGGTGCCGCCGCCTCCGAGGCGGCGAACGGCGCGGGCAGCACGGTGGAGCGGACGGTTGCTTCCGTGCCGGGACAGGGCCGCCGGCCGCAGCAGGCGTCCGAGCGGGACGGGGACGAGGCGGGGCGCCCGGCGACATCCCGGGACCGGCGCGCCGACGCCCTGCCGGGCCAGGCCCGTGAGGTGGCGTCGGCACCGGCCCGCACGCTGACCGAGGCCGTCGCCGAAGCCGCGCGCCACCTGCCCGGCGCGGGCGACGGGCCCGCCGACCCGATCGCCGTCGTCCGGCGGGAGCTCGACGCCGCCACCGTGCGGCTGCGGGAGGCCGCCGCCGCCGACAGCGCCGCGCGGACGCGCTGCCGGGAGCTGGACGCCCTCTCCGCCCGGCTGGCGACGCAGGCACGCGCTCTCGCACCGGTCCGCGAGGAGGCCGCGCGCATCGCGCGGCTGGCCGGGCTGGCGGCCGGAACGGCGGCCGAGAACACCTACCGGATGCGGCTGGAGACGTACGTCCTGGCCGCCCGGCTCGAACAGGTCGCCGAGGCGGCCGGCAGCCGCCTGTACCGGATGTCCGCCGGGCGCTATCAGCTGGCGCACTCCGACGGCAAGGCCGGCCGGGGCCGCTCCGGACTCGGCCTCCACGTCCTGGACGCCTGGACCGGGCGGCCCCGGGACACCGCCACCCTCTCCGGCGGCGAGTCCTTCTTCGTCTCGCTGGCGCTCGCGCTCGGTCTGGCCGACGTGGTGGCCGCCGAGGCCGGCGGGCAGCGGCTGGACACCCTCTTCATCGACGAGGGATTCGGATCCCTGGACGAACAGTCCCTGGACGAGGTGCTCGACGTGCTGGACTCGCTGCGCGAGCAGGACCGGGCGGTCGGCATCGTCAGCCATGTACCGGACCTGCGGACCCGCATCCCCACCCAGCTGGAGGTGATCAAGACCGCCCGGGGGTCCACCGTACGGAAAACCGGGTGACGCGAGACGCGGCGTATCGCAAGGTGGGGCCATGACCCCTCATCAGCCCCTGCTCGGCCGTACCGCCCTGGTCACCGGCGCCTCGCGGCGCGCCGGGATCGGCTTCGCGACCGCCCGGCGGCTCGCCACCCTCGGCGCGAGCGTCTATCTGCACCACCACACCCCGCACGACGCCGAACAGCCCTGGGGCGCCGACCCCCAGGGACCCGCCGCACTCGCCGCCGCCGTACGGGAGGCGGCCGGGCCGTCCGCCGTCGTCACGCACGGCCCCGGCGACCTGGCCGATCCGGCGGTCCCCGCCGCACTGATCGACACCGCGGCCGAAGCCCTCGGGGGACGCCTGGACATCCTGATCGCCAACCAGGCCCTCAGCGGCCACGACGGCCCGCTGCCGGAGCTCACCGCCGACATGCTCGACCGGCACTACCAGGTGAACACCCGCGCCTCGGTCCTTCTGGCGCAGGCGTTCGCCCGCCGTCACCGGCTCGGCGGCCCCGACGCGCCGGCCGGGCGGGTCGTGCTCATGACCTCTGGCCAGGACCTGCGCGGCGGCATGCCCGACCAGATCCCGTACGCGCTCTCCAAGGGCGCCATCGCCTCCATCACCCGCAGCCTGGCCACCGGCCTGATGCGGCAGCGCGTCACGGTCAACACCGTCAATCCGGGGCCGGTGGACACGGGATATCTCACCGGCGAGCACCACGCCGTCGTCGCCGGGCTCTTCCCGCAAGGACGCTGGGGCGCCCCCGAGGACGCCGCCCGGCTCATCACCTGGCTCGCCGGGGACGAGGCCGGCTGGATCACCGGCGAGGTCATCAACTCCGAGGGAGGATTCGCCCGATGACGCCCGCGTGACCCCGTGGCGGTGATCCCGGGTGCCGGGGCGTGCCGGGGTGCCGGGGTGCCGGGGTGTGCCGCCGGGCGGACCGCCCGCCCGGCCCCGAGGGGCCCGGACGGGCGGCCGGTCCTCACAGCGCCGAGAGCTCCGCCTCCAGGTCGTCCAGACCCAGCGAGCCCTGCGACAGCGCCGCCATGTGCCACTTCTTCGCGTCGAAGGCGTCACCGTGCGCCGCCCGCGCCGCCTCCCGGCCGCGCAGCCAGGCCCGTTCCCCCAGCTTGTAGCCGATGGCCTGCCCCGGCATGCCCAGGTAGCGCACCAACTCGCTCTCCACGAAGTCCGCCGGCCGCCCGCTGTGCTGGCCGAAGAACTCCTGCGCCAGCTCCGGCGTCCAGCGCTCACCTGGGTGGAACGGCGAGTCCGCCGGGATCTCCAGCTCCAGGTGCATGCCGATGTCGATGATGACCCGCACCGCGCGCATCATCTGGCAGTCCAGGTAGCCCAGACGGCGCTCCGCGTTGTCCAGGAAGCCCAGCTCGTCCATCAGCCGCTCCGCGTACAGCGCCCAGCCCTCGGCGTTGGCCGAGACCATGCCCACCGTGGTCTGGTACCGCGAGAGCTGATCGGCGACGTGCGCCCACTGCGCCAGCTGGAGGTGGTGGCCGGGGACCCCCTCGTGGTACCAGGTGGAGACCAGGTCGTAGACCGGGAACCGGGTCTCGCCCATCGTCGGCAGCCAGGTGCGCCCCGGCCGCGAGAAGTCGAGCGAGGGGCTGGTGTAGTACGGGGCCGCCGCGCTGCCGGGCGGGGCGATCATCGACTCCACGCGCTTGACGCGGTCGGCCAGTTCGAAGTGGGTGCCGTCCAGCGCCTCGATGGCCTCGTCCATCAGCTCCTGGAGCCAGACCCGGATCTCCTCGACGCCCTCGACGGCCTCACCCTCGGTGTCCAGGTGACGCAGCGTCTCCCACGGGGTGGCGCCGGGCAGGATCTTGGCCGCCTCGGCCTTCATCTCGGCGTGCAGCCGGTGGAACTCGGACCAGCCGTACGCGTACGCCTCGTCCAGGTCCAGGTCGGTGCCGTTCCAGTAGCGCACCCAGCGGGCGTAGCGCTCGCGGCCCACGATCTGCGGGGCACCGGCCACACCGGGGGAGTACGTGCCGGCCAGCCACTCCCGCAGCGCCACGATCGCGCCGGTGGCCTCGCGCGCGCCCTCGGCCAGCTCCGTGCGCAGCGCCTCGGGGCCGTCCGCCACGAACTGCGCGAACCAGCTCTTCTCCGCGCCGTCCGCGATCCACTCCTCCAACTGACCGATCACGGTGGTGACCTGACGCGGCCCCGCCGGCAGCCCGCGCTCCAGGCCGGCGGCCAGCGAGGCCCGGTAGCTCTCCAGCGAGGCGGGCACGGCGCGCAGCCGGGTGGCGATGTCCGCCCAGTCGGCCTCGGTCTCCGCCGGCATCAGGGAGAAGACGCTGCGCACATCGTGCACGGGGGAGAAGAGGTTGCTGATGGCCCGCAGGTGCTCGTCCGCCTCGTGCACGGCGAGTTCGGCGGTGAGCCGCTCGCGCAGCAGCCGGGCGCAGCGCCGCTCGGCGTCGCTGTCCGCTCCGGGGCGGTTCTCCGCCTCGGTCAGCTCCCGCAGGGTGCGCCGGGCGAGTTCGGCCCGGGCCAGCTCGCCTTCGGGGGAGTAGTCGGGCAGCCGTCCGGCGCTCTCGGCGACGCCCAGGAAGGTGCCGGTGATGGGGTCGAGCGCGACGAGGGCGTCGACGTAGGAATCGGCGAGGGCTCGGGGCAGCACGGGGCTGGTGGTGTCTTCGGACATGCGCACCATCCTGGTACCTGACTCCGGATTCGTCACTACTGATGTGCCCGGTCGTTACTGTCGCGGCCGGTCAGCGGGCCGTGGGCGGGCGTGTTGGCCGGGGCATCACGGCACGCGGGCGGCCGGATCCGGCGGGGCGGGCAGCGGCCGGGCGGCCAGCGGGGCGCAGAGCACCACCGTCTCCCCGTCCGGATACCGGCCGACCGTCAGGCCCGAGGCCCGCAGCAGGGCCGAGAGCCCGTGCTCGCCGCTGCCGCCCGGGCTGGTCACCGCGTAGATCTCCGTGTAGCCGGCGCCCGCGGCCAGGGTGAGCAGCCGGCGCAGCAGGGCCGTGCCCACCCCGCGACGCTGGCGTCCGTCCGGCACCAGCAGGGCCAGTTCGACCTCGTCGCCCTCGCCGTCCCACAGCAGATGCCCCAGGCCCGCCAGTGTGCCGTCCCGGTCCCGGGCGGCGACGCCGTGCCCGAACCGGGGGCTGAGCAGATGCGGCAGCAGCCGGTCGGCCTCCTCGGCGTCCCGCACCCCGTGGTAGCGCTCGCGCAGGGTCTGTGGCGAGCAGCGGGCGTGCAACTCCCGCGCGGCGGCCAGGTCGCCGGGCCCCACCGGGTCCACCGAGCGGACGATGGTGCGATGGAGGGAGGAGTCAGCCATGGAACCACTGTCCCTCCCCGGTGTTGCCCGGCCACGAACGTTCTGTGACCGCGGGGTTAAGGATGCTTCGGTGGTAAATGCGGCCTTCGGTCGGCCGGGCCCCCATGCCATGCTCCGAGCGTAACCCGGTGCGGAGGTAAAGCCGGTGTGCCGCAATGGGATGCTGGCCGGCGTGGACGATGACGGGCTGAAGATCTTCGAGGAGCACCGCGGCCTGCTGTTCGGTGTCGCGTACCGGATGCTGGGCGCCGTCGCGGACGCCGAGGACATCGTGCAGGAGACCTGGCTGCGCTGGTCGGGCGCGGAGCGCGGCGCCGTCGAGCACCCCCGGGCCTATCTGGTGCGGATCACCACCCGGTTGGCGATGGAGCGGCTGCACCGGTTGCGCGAGGCCCGCGAGACGTACCCGGGCACCTGGCTGCCCGAACCGCTGCCCACCGCCGCGCGGGTGGAGCCGGCGGAGGCGGGGGACGCGGCCGGGCCCGCGCTGCGCGCCGAGTCCGTCTCGCTGGCGGTGCTGGTGGTGCTGGAGTCGCTCAGCCCGCTGGAGCGCGCGGTGTTCGTGCTGCGCGAGGCGTTCGCGTTCCCGTACCAGGAGATCGCCGGGACCCTGGGGCGCGGGGAGGCGGCGGTACGGCAGCTGGCGGGCCGGGCCCGTCGGCATGTCGCGGAGCGGCGACCGCGCTTCGCGGTGGATCCGGTGCAGCGGCGCGATCTGACCGAGCGGTTCCTGGCAGCCGCCACCCAGGGCGATCTGGACGGGCTCATGGCGCTGCTGGCCACCGATGTCCAGGTGGTCGGGGACGGTGGTGGCCGGGGCAAGGCTCCGCTGCGGGTGATCACCGACGCCCACAAGGCGGCCCGTTTCCTCACCGGGATCGGCGGGCGTCAGCCGGCCGCGCTGGGCGTGCGCTTCGTGGAGCTGAACGGCGGCCCGGGGCTGCTGGTCTCCAGCGCCGGCGCGCCGTACGCGGTGTTCCAGCTGGAGGTGGCGGACGGGCTGGTGAGGCGGGTCTATCTGATCTCCAACCCCGACAAGCTGCGGCATCTGGCGGGGGTGGCCGGCGACTGAACGGCGACGCGGGCCTGCCCGGCCCGCGTCGCCGTGGCCCGGCCGGCTACAGGCCGCCGGAGACCCGCAGCACCGCGCCCGTGGTGTACGAGGCATCCTCGGACAGCAGCCAGGCGACCGCCCCGGCCACCTCCTCCGGCTGTCCCGGGCGGCGCATCGGCACCCGGTCCTGGTTGCGCCAGGGGCGCTGCGCGTCGCCCATGGCGGCGTGCATGTCGGTCACGATCATCCCCGGCTGCACGGAGTTGACCCGTACGCCGTCGGGGGCCAGCTCCTTGGCGAGGCCGACCGCCAGCGTGTCGACGGCCGCCTTCGTCGCGGCGTAGTGCACGTACTCGCCGGGGCTGCCCAGGGTGGCCGCGCCCGAGGAGATGGTCACGATGGCACCGCCGGAGCCCTCGTAGCGGGTGGACATCTCGCGGGCCGCGCGCCGGGCGCACAGCAGGGTTCCCATCACGTTGACGTCCACCACGCGCCGCATGATGTCGGTACCCGTTTCGGTGAACCGGCCCAGCGGTCCGGTGATCCCGGCGTTGCACACCGTGCCGGTGACCGGGCCGAGGGCGCGGACGGTGGTGTCGAAGAGGTGGTCGACCTGGTCGGCGTCGCTGGTGTCCACCTGGACGGTGACGGCCTGTCCGCCCGCTTCGCGCACCAGCGCCGCGGTCTCCTCGGCGGCTTCGGTGTCGCGTTCGTAGCCGATGGCGAGGTGGTGGCCGGCCCGGGCGAGGCGGACGGCGATGGCGGCCCCGATACCCCGGCTGCCTCCTGTGACCACAGTGACGTGCTGTTTCATGACACGACTCTATCGAGGTACCTCGGTACCGGTGTCGAGATTGATTGGTCTTGACCAAGTCGCCGGGCCGCCCTAGGGTCCGCCATATACGCAACAACCTTTCATAATCGCGGGTTTCGGGGAGGCAGTGGTGGAAACGACGCAACGGGAGCGCGAGCCGGAGCCCAAGTACTGGCACCTGCGCACCCTGCTGTCCAAGGCCCTGGACACCGAGTTCTCGGTGGGCGAGATCCTCCCCAACGAGCGCGAGCTGGCCGCCCGCTTCGGCGTCGCCCGGGCCACCCTGCGCCAGGCCCTGGAACAACTGGAGCTCGAAGGCCGCCTCCAGCGCCGCCGCGGGGTGGGCACCACCGTCGCGCCGCCCCGCGTCGGGGTGGACCTCAGCCCCTCCCAGCACTCCTGGCCCGGCTGGTCCGGCGACCCGTGGACCGCCACCGCCGCGGCCCCCGCACCGCCGCCGCCCGCCGTGGCCCGGCTGCTGGACGTCCGGGCCGGCGAACCCGTCGAGGTCATCCACCGCACCCTGATGACCCACGGACAGCCGGTCGCCACCGAGCAGCTGTACGTACCCGGCGCGGACGAGCCGCCGCTCCCCGCCGCCGAAGGCCCCGAACGGGCCAGGCGGTTGCTGCGCCGGCTCCAGGAGACCGACGCCTCGGGACAGGACCGGACCGTCGAACTCGGCGCGGCGGGCGCCGAGGCGGCCCGCCGCCTGGAACGGCTGCCGGGATCACCGGTCCTGCTGGTCACCACCCGCTACTTCGCGGCCGGCCGCACCGCGGCCGTCTCCGTCGCCACCTACCGGGCCGACACCTGCCGGCTCACCTTCGCCGACCAGCCGGCCCTGACCGCCCTCACCAGCTGACCCGGCACGGCTGAGCCGGGCGCGGCACCGCCACCGGTGGGGCCGGATCACTCCGGCCGGACGCCGCACTCCGCCGGGCCGCCCGGCGGGTGCACCGCGAACATCTCCGCCTCCACCCGGTCCAGCGCCATCCGCAGCGCCCCCCAGGCGATCGCCTCCGCGCCCAGCGCCGACGCCGCCACCCGCGGAGTGCGCAGACAGTACCGGGACAGCTCCCGCGCCAGCGGCTCCACCACCCCGTCCAGCCCCGAGGCCCAGCCGCCCACCACCACCAGCTCGGGATCCAGCGCCAGCACCAGCGCCGTCACATCGTGGGTCAGCCGCTCCACGTAGCGCTCCACCGCCGCCCCCGCCAGCGCCTCCCCACCCCGCGCCCGCTCGAACACCCGCCCCACCGCGGCCTCGTCCAGCGCCGCCAGCGGCCGGCCGTCCGTGGACAGCAGCGACTCGGGCGTCGCCCCCCGCCCCAGCAGATGCAGCGCCCCGATCTCCCCGGCCGCCCCACCGTACCCCCGGTGCACGCGCCCCCCGATCAGCGATCCCGCGCCGGGCGACAGCCCGGCCAGCACCATCACCACATCGTCACAGCCCACCGCGGCGCCCCGCCAGCGCTCGCCCACCGCCGCCACGTTCGCGTCGTTCTCCACCACCACCGGCGCCCCGAGAGCCGCCCCCAGCAGGTCCCCGAGCGCCAGCCCCGTCCACCCCGGCAGCGCCGCGCACAGCCGCACCGAACCGTCGGCCGCCATGATCCCCGGCGAGCCCACCCCCACCGCCCGCACCGAATCCCGCGCCACCCCCGACGCCATCAGCGCGGCCCGCGCCGCCCCCTCCACCAGGGCGAGACGCTCGGCGGCCGGCGTCCGCGCCGTCGCCGTCCGCACCGCCGAGCCCACCCGCCGCCCGGCCAGATCGGACACCAGCACCGCGACACGCAGCGCCCCTATCTCCACCCCCAGCAGATGACCGGCCTCCGCCCGGAACCGGAAGCGGCGCGCCGGGCGCCCCACCCGGGGCGCCCGCGTCCCGTCACCGTTCACCGCCGCGGCGGCGTATCCCGCGCCCAGCAGCGACTCCACGACCTGCTCCACGGTGGGCCGGGACAGCCCGGTGACGGCGGCCAGCTCCGCCAGCGACGGAGACCGCCCCGACTCACCGGCCGCCCGCAGCGCCCGCAGCACCACCGCGGAGTTGATCCTGCGCAGCAGGGACGGATCCCCGCCCTCCCACGACGTCAGAGAATCGCCCCCGGCGTGTACGCGGCAGCCTTCGGATGCCGCTCGGCCACCTCCTCCACGGCCGCCACCACGGCGGCCACCTGCTCCCCGGCCGCGCCCGTGAACGACAGCCGGTCCGCCATCAGCGCCGCCAGCTCGGCCGCGCCCAGCGGGATACGGTCGTCCGCCGCCAGCCGCTCCAGCAGCTCGTTGCGCTCGCCGCCCTCCCGCAGCCGCAGCGCGGACGCCACCGCGTGCTCCTTGATCACCTCGTGCGCCGTCTCACGGCCCACCCCGGCGCGCACCGCCGCCATCAGCACCTTGGTGGTCGCCAGGAACGGCAGGAAACGGTCCAGCTCCCGGGCCACCACCGGCTCGAACGCCCCGAACTCGTCCAGCACCGTCAAAAACGTCTCCACCAGCCCGTCGAAGGCGAAGAACGCGTCCGGCAGCGCCACCCGGCGCACCACCGAGCACGAGACATCGCCCTCGTTCCACTGGTCGCCCGCCAGCTCGCCCACCATCGAGGCGTGGCCGCGCAGGATCACCGCGAGCCCGTTCACCCGCTCGCACGAGCGCGTGTTCATCTTGTGCGGCATCGCCGAGGAGCCCACCTGCCCCGGCTGGAAGCCCTCGGTCACCAGCTCCTGCCCGGCCATCAGCCGGATCGTCTTCGCCAGCGAGGACGGCGCCGCGGCCAGCTGCACCAGCGCCGAGACCACCTCGTAGTCCAGCGAGCGCGGGTACACCTGGCCGACCGAGGTCAGCGCCCGGGCGAAGCCCAGGTGCCCGGCGATCCGCGCCTCCAGATCCGCCAGCCGCGCCGGATCGCCACCGAGGAGGTCCAGCATGTCCTGGGAGGTGCCCACCGGGCCCTTGATGCCGCGCAGCGGGTAGCGGGCCAGCAGCTCCTCCACCCGGCCGAACGCCACCAGCAGCTCGTCGGCGCCCGTCGCGAAGCGCTTGCCCAGCGTGGTCGCCTGCGCCGCCACATTGTGCGAACGCCCCGCCATCACCAGACCGCCGTACTCGCCCGCCAGCCGGCCGAGCCGCGCCAGCAGCGCCACCGTACGGTCGCGCGCCAGCTCCAGCGAGAGCCGGATCTGCAACTGCTCCACGTTCTCGGTCAGATCCCGCGAGGTCATGCCCTTGTGGATCTGCTCGTGCCCGGCGAGCGCGTTGAACTCCTCGATCCGCGCCTTCACATCGTGCCGCGTCACCCGCTCACGCTCGGCGATCGACGCCAGGTCCACCCGCTCCAGGACGCGCTCGTAGTCGGCGAGCGCCTCGTCGGGGACGGCCACGCCCAGATCCCGCTGGGCGCGCAGTACCGCCAGCCACAGGCGGCGCTCCAGCACCACCTTGTACTCGGGGGACCACAGCCGGGCCAGCTCCGCCGAGGCGTAGCGGCCGGCCAGGACATTCGGAATGCGGGGCTTGTCTGTCACGTCACCGGATTCTACGGCGGGCTCAGCTCGGGTCGCTTCGGCGCCCGCCCGTCGCCCGAGGAGCGGCCCGTCAGCCGCCGCCCGATCCACGGCAGCAGATGCTCCCGGGCGAACCGCACGTTCGTCCCGACCCGCTGTCCGAAGCCGACCGGGGTGGGGGGCGGCAGCGGAGCGTCCCAGTCGAAGGAGGCCGGGTGGCCGAGCCGCTGCCACACCGCCTCCGCGACCCGGCGGTGCCCCTCCGTCGTCAGATGCAGCCGGTCGTCCGCCCACATCCGCGGGTCGCCCAGCGCCCGCGAGGCGTACAGATCGGCCACCACCACGCCCTCGTGCCGGGCGGCGAGCGTGTCGATGTGCGCGTACAGCTCCTCCATCCGCCCCCGGTAGCGCTCCAGCACCGGGCCCGTGCGGCCGGGGGAGCGCATCAGCAGCAGCGTCCGGCAGGACGGCGCCAGCCGTTCCACCGCCTCCTCCAGCAGCCCGCACACCCGCGGCAGGTCGCAGCGGGGTCGCAGCACGTCGTTCAGGCCGCCGACCAGCGTGACCAGATCCGCGTCCATCGCGGCCGCGGGGGGGCACCTGCTCGGAGGTGATCTGCGCGATCAGCTTGCCGCGCACGGCGAGGTTCGCATACCGGAAACCGGGCGCGTGCCCGGCCAGCCGGCCCGCCAGCACATCGGCCCAGCCCCGGTACGAGCCGTCGGGCAGCGCGTCCGACATGCCCTCGGTGAACGAGTCCCCCACCGCGACAAAGCTGCGGACCGGCTCCGCGCCTTCCCGTCCCCGGTCCCTCTCCAGATCCATGGCATTCACCCGGGCGATGCTATCGAGACGGCGCGGCCGAGGCGGCCCCGCCCGGTGGGCCCACCAGCTCGCGCAGCACGTCCTCCATCGTCACCACCCCCGTGGGCCGTCCGTCCGCTCCCATCACGGCCGCCAGATGCGTCGCCCCGCCGCGCATCGCGGTCAGCACCTCGTCCAGCGGGGTGCCCGCGCCCACCCGGGCGATCGGCCGCAGCGCCGACAGTGTGAAGGGCAGCTGCGGGCGGGCGGCGTTCAGCGCGTCCTTCACATGCAGATAGCCCAGCACGGCGCCGCGCTCGTCCAGCACCGGAAAACGCGAGAACCCGGTGCGGGCCGACAGCGCCTCCAGCTCGTGCGGGCTGATGCCCACCCGCGCCGTCACCACCGCTCCGCGCGGTCGCATCACCTCGCCCACCGGGCGCCGCGCCAGCCGCAGCGCGTCCCGCAGCCGCCCGGTGGCCCGCTCGTCCAGCAGCCCGGCCGCCCCCGAGTCGGTGACGATCCGGTCCAGTTCCTCGTCCGAGAACACCGCGACCACCTCGTCGCGCGGGGTGACCCGCAGCAGCCGCAGTACCGCGCTCGCCAGGTCGTTGATGCCGCGTACCAGGGGAGACAGCGCGCGGGAGAGCGCCAGCAGCGGCGGGCCGAGCAGCAGCGCGCAGCGCAGCGGGGTGGCCAGCGCGATGTTCTTGGGCACCATCTCGCCCAGCAGCATGTGCAGATAGGTGGCCACGCTCAGCGCCACCACGAACGCGATGGGATGGATCGCCCCCTGCGGGACGCCGATCCCGTGCAGCAGCGGCTCCAGCAGATGCGCTATCGCCGGCTCGGCGACGATGCCCAGCACCAGGGTGGTCAGGGTGATGCCCAGTTGGGCGGTGGCCATCAGCAGCGAGAGGTGTTCCAGCGCCACCAGGACCCGGCGGGCACGCGCGTCGCCCTGCGCGGCGAGCGGGTCGATCTGGCTGCGGCGCACCGAGATCAGGCAGAACTCCCCGAACACGAAGAACGCGTTGAGGGCGATCATCAGCAGCCCGGTCAGCAGTTGGAGCGCGGTCACCGTGCCTCCTTCGGGGACGGTACGGGGGCGGTCAGCCGCACCCGGACGACGCGATGGTGGTCGGTGCGCAGCGCCGCCAGCTCCCAGCCGCCGCTGTCCACCCGGTCACCCGGGGCGGGGATGCGCCCCAGTTCGGTGGCGATGAACCCGGCGAGCGTCTCGTAGGGCCCCTCGGGCAACTGGAGCCCGATGACCTGGAGCTGGTCGCGGCGCACCGCGCCGTCCGCCTCGTACACGCCGGGACCCAGCGGCAGCAGATCGGGCGCCTGGCGCGGATCGTGCTCGTCACGGACGCTGCCGACGATCTCCTCGATGATGTCCTCGAAGGTGAGCACCCCCGCGGTGCCGCCGTACTCGTCGATGACCACCGCCATCGGCCGTTCGTCCGACAGCTCCTCCAGCAGCCGGTCGGCGGGGAAGGTGTCCGGCACCAGGAGCGGTTCGCGCATGAGATCACGCACCGGGGTGCGGGCCCAGCGCTCGTCGGGCACCGCGAGCACGTCCTTGAGCTGGACGATGCCGCGCACCGCGTCCAGACCGCCCTCGCACACGGGAAACCGGGACAGGCCGGTGGCGAGGATGGCGTCGGCGATGTCCTGGAGCGTGGCGTCGGTCTCCAGGGCGGCGACCCGCACCCGGGGGGTCATGATCGACTGCGCGGTCAGCCCGGACAGCTGGATCGAGCGGACGAACAGCTCGGCCGTGTCGGCGGCCAGCGTGCCCTCCTCGGCGGAGTGCCGGGCCACGGCGACCAGTTCCTGGGGAGAACGTGCCGACGCCAGCTCCTCGGTGGGCTCCAGCCCGAGCCGGTGCAGCACGCGGTTGGCGGTGTTGTTCAGATGCCGGATGAAGGGCCGGAAGGCGGAGGAGAACCCGCGCTGGAGCGGAGCCACCCGCCGGGCGACGGCCAGCGGGGAGGAGATCGCCCAGTTCTTGGGGACCAGTTCACCGATGACCATGAGGACCACGGTGGACAGGGCGGTGCCCAGCACGAGGGCGACGGTGCCCACGGCGGAGCCGGGCACCCCGGCCGCGCGCAGCGGGCCCGCCAGCAGTGCGGCGGTGGAGGACTCGGCGAGCATGCCGATCACCAAACTGGTGAGGGTGATGCCCAGCTGTGCCCCGGAGAGCTGGAAAGTGAGCGACCGTACGGCGCTGAGGGCACCGGGCGCGCCGGGCAGGCCGCGCTCGGCGGCCTCCTCCAGGACCGACCGTTCCACGGTCGTCAAGGAGAACTCGGCGGCCACGAACACCCCGCAGGCCACGGTGAGCAGAAGGGCCACGCACAGCAGCAGAACCTCGATCACGACACCACCGTCCTGACGGAAGGGGACATAACGCCCCACTGTACGAGCCGTGCGCGGAACGCGCGGGGAGGAGAGGCACACCCGCGCCGGGGAACGGGCCGGGGGCGCGGCGTTGGATAGGGTTGCGGTCATGTCTGACGCGGAGAACGCCCTGTTCGCGGCGGTTGACGCGCTGGTGGAACAGGCCGCCGCGCACGGCGAACTGCCCCCACCGGCGGAACGCGGGCGCCTGCGGGAGGCCGCCGGGCTCACCCGGCAGCAGGTCGCCGGGGCGCTGGAGGTCAGTTGGCAGGCGGTGGCCGCCTGGGAGTCCGGCCGCGCGGTGCCCCGCCCGCCGAAACGCGCCGCGTACGCCCGCCTGCTGGAACGGCTCGCCGAACGCCATCCGCGGCCGGCCGCACAGGGCGGAGCGAGCCGTGCGGCGGACGGCGCGGCGGGGGACGGGAAGCGGACCGAGGGTGCGCCGGGTGCGCGGGAGGAAGAACCCCCGACGGCGGGCGCGGGCCCCGATCCGGGTCCGCGCGCGGTGGCCGCCGACGGCGGCCCGCGGGGCGCGTCCACGGAACCGGCGCGGGGTGCCGTCGCGGACGCGCCGGAAGAACACGGGGAGGATGCCTCCCCGGTGCCGCGTACGGAACGGGAAGGCGCCGCCGCCCCTCCGTCCGGCGCACCGGCTCCCGGCCGCCGACCCGCCGCCGCAGGAAGCGACCGCCCGGGGAAGCCGGCCGCCGACCGTACGGGTACGGCCGCCGGCGCGGTGGCCGTACCGGGCCCGGCACAGCCCGGCGACGACGCCCAAGCCCTCCCCGGCGCCCGACCCGCCCGTCCGGCCGGCGCGCCGTACCCCGCGGGGCCGCTCGTCGTCCTGGACGGCGCCGCACTCGCCCACACCGCCGACGGCGGCACCCTGCACTGCCCGGCCGCCACCGTCACGGAACTGGTGGAGTGGGCGCTCGGCGCCGGCATCGGGCAGGAGCGGCTGCACCGCCACGGGCGCGACGCCGATCCGCTGGTCGTGCTCACCGAAGCCGCCGCCGAACGGCTCGGGCTGCCCGCGCGGCTGACGGACCGCCGCAACCTCCGGCTGCCCGAGGACCACCCCGCGGTCCGCGACCTGCTCGCGGCCGGCTGGCGGCTGACCCGCCGCGGGTTCGGGCCCTGGGCCCGCGTCCACCAGCCCGTCGAGGCGCACGGCACCCGACGCTGCGTCCAGCTGGCCGTGCTGCCCTGGGACGCCCTCGACCCCCGGGCCTGGTCGGACCTCGCCGCTTTGGCCACGCCCGGTGAACTCGCCCGCGCCCTGGGCACGTACGCCACGCGTGTCCTCACTCCGCGCGGCTCCACCGCCGTCAACGGGCTGGAGCTGATGACGGCGCTGCGTCCGCCCACCCGGCCGGTACGGGACGCGGCCGGCGGCTGGACCTCGGGCCCCGTCGCCGGGTCGTTGGCCGTCGCGGTGGACCCGGCCCCGCCGGAGGCCCCCGGCGAGCATCCCGTCGCGGCCGGCCGCGATCCGCACGACGTCCTCGACGAGGAGGCGTACGAGTGGGTGCGCGACCCGGACCTGCTCAGCGACGCCGAGTGCGCCCTGCCCCACGCCGTCGGCCTGGACGTGAACATGGCGTTCGCCGCCGCCGCCAACCGGCTGCGGGTCGGCCTCGGCGCCCCCCTGCACACCGACGGCCCGCGCTTCGACCCCAAGCTGCCCGGCGCCTGGTACGCCGACCTGTCCGGCATCGCGACGGACCCCCGGCTGCCGTCCCCGTTCACCCCCACCGGACAGCGCCCCACCGGGCCCGCCTGGTACGCGACGCCGACCCTGGCCTATGCCGCCGAACTCGGGCACCCCGTACGGCCGCTGGAGGCCTGGCTGCGGCCGGAGGCCGGACCGTACCTCGACCCCTGGTACACCCGGCTGCGGGACGCCTACCTGGCGACGATGGCGGACCTGGGAGTGACCAAGGACCTCACCGACGCGGACTTCCTGGCCGCCATGGAACGGCACCGCGGCGCCGACCCGGCGACCGCGGGGGTGCTCTCCGCGATCAAGGCGACGGTGAAGGGCGGCATCGGCAAGCTGCGCGAACGCCCGCAGGGCGCGGGCCACCGCCCCGGCGGCCGGTGGCCCGCCCTGGAACGGCCCACCTGGCGCCCCGACATCAGAGCCGCCGTCATCGCGCAGGCCCGCACCAACATGCACCGCAAGATGGCGCGGATGGCCGCCCACGGCCACTTCCCGCTGGCCGTGCTGTCCGACTGCGTCGTCTACCCCGCCCCCGGCCCCTCCCCGCTGGACCTGCTGCCCCGCACCGGGGACGGCGCCCCGGCGCCGGGGGTCTTCCGGCTCGGCGTCTCACCCGGCATGGTCAAGCTCGAAGGAGCCAGGGAACTGTGGTGGGCCGCCGAACTCATGGAGCAGGGACACAACCCCGCCCGGCACATCAAGGAGTAGCACCTCGTGGGAGAGATCGGCGACGGCATCGAGACCGCGCTCCAGGCCACGGCCACCCGCCCGCCGCCGGTGACTCCCGGCGCCCGGTTCCGGCTGCTGCTGCGCGCCGAGAAGGGCTCCACCAAGGCGGTGGCCGCCCGGCTCGGAATCTCCCCGCGCACCGTGCAGCGCCATCTCGCCGGGCAGATCAGACGCCCCACGCCACGGCTGGCCGCCGCGCTGGAACGTGAGGTGCGCCGGTCCTGGCAGCCCCGCGTCCGGGCCCGCGCCATCCGTGCTGCCTCCGCCGCCGGGGTGGTGGTGGAAACGCGCGCCCGGTTCGGCTTCACCGCCGCGCCCGGCTCCACCGACGACCCGCGGCTGCGCCGGCTCACCGAGCAGCTGCCGCCCGACGCCTCGGCCCGGCTGCTGGCGGCCCATCAGGCCGGCGGCTCGGAGGAGGAACTGCGCCGCATCCTGGGCGAGGCGCTCGGCCACGTCTACTTCCGCGACCACGGCCGCCGCGCCCAGGGCCTGGATGTCGAGATCAACGACGTCGACTACCTGGAGCTGAACCTCGGCGGCTGACCGGCACCGGTGCCCTCGGTTTCGGCAGGGCCCGGCCATGGGTGTCGGACCCGCCGCGCCCAGGGCGGCCGGGGCCGTCCGGCGGCCACGGCAGGGACACCGTCGCATGCCGCCGCGCGCGGCGGTGCTCGCGCGCTGTGCCCGTACCGGCCGCTCCCCGGTGGAATGGGCGGCGCTCAGCCGCCGGCGGCCGGGCCGAACTCGGCCAGGGCCGCGGCCACGATGGCCTCCAGATGGTCGGAGTGGGCGCCGCGCCAGTAGACCCGGGCACAGCGCGTACAGCGGGCGAACACGTCGTACGTGCGCCGGGTCCCGCCGTCCAGGCCGGAGGCGACCTCGTCCTTCCCCACGGTCTCCAGCTCGCCGTTGCACGCGGTGCACCGCGTCCACGGGGCGAGACGGGGAGCGAAACGGCCCAGTACGTCGCGCAGTTGCTCATCGGGCCGGTCGCTGTAGACGAAGCCGCCCGCCCAGATCTCCCGGCGGCGCAGCAGCCCCCGGTCGCGGGAGAGCAGCACCCGGCGCTCGGTGGCGGAACGGGTGGCCAGGGCCGGGTCGCCGATGTCCTCGCTCTCGTAGGCGGCGTCCACCCCCAGCAGCCGCAGCCGGCGGGCCAGGGTGCCCAGGTGGACGTCGAGCAGGAAGCGCAGCGGCGCGCCGGGGACCCGCTGGGGCCGGGTCACCGCCGCGACCTCGATGGTCTCGCCGCCCCGCGGGACGTAGGAGAATTCCACCGGCCTGCCGTCGGCGGTCAGGGTGCCGATCTCGGTGAGCGGGGTGCCGCAGGACTCCACGACATGGCCGAGCGTGGACACCTGGTCGACGGCGGCCCGTACGCCTTCCGTGCGCCGGCGCGCGGACAGCAGCGGGTGGAGTGCGGGGGCGAAGTGGAGCCGGATCTCTGGGGGAGGCACCGGGCCAGCATCCCATTGGCGGGGCGGCCGGCACCGGAAATTAATTTTGCAGACTCTGCACTTTTGCATACCCTGCAAGGTGTGACCGGGGAACAGAGGCCCGAGGGGCTGCGCGACCGCAAGAAGCGGGCCACTCATCGTGCGCTCACCGAGGCAGCCGTAAGGCTCGCGGCCGAGCACGGCGCCGAGAACGTCACCGTCGAGGCGATCAGCGAAGCCGCCGGTGTCTCGCCGCGTACCTTCTTCAACTACTTCGACAACCGCGACGAGGCCTTCGTCATGATCGACGCGGACGTCGCCGACCGGGTGCGGCGGGCGGTGCTCGACGCACCACCCGAGCGCCCCCCGCTGTGGGCCGTCGCCGACGCCTACGCGGCCGAACTGCCCGACCCCGGAACCGGCCACGAACTGTGGGAACTGCGCGTCCAGGTGCTGCGCCGCTCCCCGCATCTGCTGGTCAGCACCCTGGGCGCGCACCAGGCCGACGAGAAGAGGCTCGCGGGCACCATCGCCGCACGCGTGGCCGCCGCAGGATGCGCCGACCCCGGTGTCTACCCCCGGCTGCTGGCGGCCGTCGCCAACACCGCGGCCCGCGTCGCCATGGAGCACTGGAGCTCCGGCGACCGGGAGCGGCCCGTCCCGGAGATCTTCCGTGAGGTCTTCGGCCACCTCGCCGCCGGACTGCCCGCCCCCGGGCCCGCCGCGGCCCTGACCACCACCTCGGCCGGGTCCTGAGGACCCGGCCGCCACTTACCCTCCGCACATCGAGAAGGACATCGTGACCCTCACGACCGAGGCGCCCGAGGAAACCCCGGGCGCCATGACCAACCGCCAGATACTCCAGGCGATGTCCGGCCTGATGGCCGGCATGTTCGTCGCCATCCTGGCCGGCACGGTGGTGGCCAACGCCCTGCCCCGCATCATCACCGACCTCAACGCGAGCCAGTCCTCCTACACCTGGGTCATCACCTCCGAACTGCTGGCGATGACCGCCACCGTCCCGCTGTGGGGCAAGCTGTCCGACCTCTACAACAAGAAGCTGCTGCTCCAGCTGTCCCTGGGCCTGTTCCTGGTCGGCTCGCTGCTGGCCGGCTTCTCCCAGGGCGTGGGCCTGCTGATCTTCAGCCGGGTGGTGCAGGGCATCGGCGCCGGCGGGCTCACCGCCCTCGTCCAGATCGTGATGGCCGCCGTGATCCCGCCCCGCCGGCTGGGCAAGTACGCCGGGATCTTCGGCGCGGTCTTCGCCGTCGGCACCGTCGCCGGACCGCTCATCGGCGGCGTCCTGGTCGACACCCCCTGGCTGGGCTGGCGCTGGTGCTTCTTCATCGGCGTGCCGTTCGCCCTGGCCGCGATCGTCATCCTGCAGCGCACCCTGACCCTGCCCACCGTGCGCCGTGAGGTCAAGATCGACTACCTGGGTGCCGGGCTGATCGTCGCCGGGGTGTGCGCCCTGCTGATCTGGACCACCATGGCCGGCAACCAGTTCGACTGGGCCTCGTGGCAGACCGCCGTCCTCACCGGTGGTGGCGTGATCCTGCTGGGCTTCGCCGTCCTCGTGGAGTCCCGGGTGGCCGAACCGGTCATCCCGCTGACGATCTTCCGCAACCGCACCGTCACCCTGACCACCGTCGCCAGCCTCCTCGTCGGTCTGGCCATGTTCGGCGGCACCGTCTTCCTCTCCCAGTACTTCCAGATCGCCCTGGGCAAGTCCCCGACCGTCGCCGGCCTGATGAGCCTGCCGATGATCGGTGGTCTGCTGGTGTCCTCCACCGTCGCCGGCCAGCTCATCAGCGCCACCGGACGCTGGAAGATCTATCTGGTGGCCGGCGGCATCACCATGACCGCCGGGCTCGGACTGCTGTCCACCATCGGTGCCGACACCGGGTTCGGACTGCTCAGCCTCTACATGGCCCTGCTGGGCGTCGGCGTCGGCCTGCTCATGCAGAACCTGGTGCTGGCCGCCCAGAACGACGTGCCCGCCGCCGAACTGGGCAGCGCCACCTCCGTACTGTCCTTCTTCCGCAGCATGGGCGGCACCATCGGCACCTCCGTGCTCGGCGCGGTGCTCGCCAACCGGGTCGCCGGCCAGCTCGGCGGCTTCGACGCGGGCGGCGACAGCCACGCGGTGCCCGACATCTCCGAGCTGTCGGACGAGGCCCGCGAGGTCGTCCAGAACGCCTACGGCAACGCCACCGGCGACCTCTTCCTGATCGCCACCCCGTTCGCCGTCCTCGCCCTGATCACCGTCCTGTTCATCAAGGAGAAGACGCTGAAGACCACCAACGCCACCCAGCGACTGGCCGAGGAGGCCCGGCAGGAGGAAGCCGCCGCCAAGGAGACGGCCCCGACCACCGGCTGACCCCGTACGCCGCGCCCGGCCCGCGGAGCCGGGCGGGCGCGGCGTACCGGCACCGGGCTCCGTTACCCCCACCGGGTCTGTGACGGGCCATCGGTTCTGTGCATCATGGGACCCACGGTCCCTCTAGCGATGGCGAGTTGACCCCGATGGTTGAGTACGGCAAGGACGTGCGGGAGACGGCGGCGGCACCGGAGATCGACACCTCGGTCCCGCACTCGGCCCGGATATGGAACTACTGGCTCGGCGGCAAGGACAACTACGAGGTCGACCGGACGGCGGGCGACCAGTACGCCGCGACCTTCCCCGGGATCTTCGACATCGCCCGGGTCAGCCGCTACTTCCTGCACCGCACCGTGCGCCACCTGGCGGGCGAGGCGGGCATCCGGCAGTTCCTCGACGTGGGCACCGGCCTGCCCACCGAGGACAACACCCATGAGATCGCCCAGCGCGTCGCCCCCGACGCGCGGATCGTGTACGTCGACAACGACCCGCTGGTGCTGGTGCACGCCCAGGCGCTGCTCACCTCGACCCCCCAGGGCCGCACCGACTACATCGACGCCGATCTCCACGACCCGGCCCGCATCCTCGGGCTGGCCTCCCGCACCCTGGACCTCTCCCGGCCCGTTGCGCTGATCCTCTCCGACGTCATGGGGCATGTCCCCGACGACCGGCGGGCACAGGACGTCGTGCGGCAACTGGTGGGCGAGCTGCCGCCGGGCAGCTATCTGATGCTGTCGCACGGCGCCACCACCTCCCAGGAGGTCATGGAGGCGCAGGACGACTACAACGACAGCGGCGCCGCCCCGTACCGGTTGCGCACCCAGGAACAGATCTCCCGGTTCTTCGACGGCCTGGACCTGGTGGAGCCCGGCGTGGTGCCCATGCCCCAGTGGCGGCCCGACCTCGGTGAACTGAGCCCGCACCCCGAGGGCGCCGGGATCGGCGGGCTCGCCCGCGTCCGCGGCTGACCCGCGGCGGCGGGGCCCGGGGCACCGGGCCGGCGGTTGCCGTGGATCGTCCTGACGGCCCCCGCCGGCCCGGCCCACCGCCTCAGCCCGCGCCGACCGCCTCCCGCGCGCGCCTCGCGGGCGCCCCGCGCCGGGCCGGGGCCGGATGCCGTTCCCGCTCCCGGCGCATCGCCCGGCCGTGCAGCCGTAGCAACTGCGTCACGCCGACCGCGATGAAGAGCAGCACCACCGAGAGCGCGATGCGGTAGTCGTCGCCGGTGGCGTCCAGCAGCAACCCGACGCTCAGCAGCGCCAGCGAGGAGGCGGTGAAGCCGCCGATGTTGACGATGCCCGAGGCGGTGCCGTGCCGCTGCGCCGGGTTGGCCAGCCGCGCGTAGTCGAAGCCGACGGTGGAGGCCGGCACACAGCCGCCGAGCACCACACACAGCAGCACCAGCAGCCAGGCGGGCGCGCCCTCGCCCGGCCACCAGATCGTCGCCGTCCACGTCACGGTGACGACCGCCGTCACGCTCAATACCACCGGCAGCCGGGCGTTGCGCCAGCGGCTCAGCAGCCAGCCGAACGGCAGCCCGAGCAGCAGGCTGGTCAGCACCACCAGGGTGAGCAGCTCGCCGGCCGTCACCCGGCCGTAGCCGTGCTCCTCGACCAGGAACGGCAGCCCCCACAGCAACAGGAACACCATCGCAGGGCACTGCGTGGTGAAGTGCGTCCACATGCCCAGCCGGGTGCCCGGCTCGCGCCAGGCGGCCCCGATCTGGCGGCGGATCGCGCCCCGGCCGGTCGCCGGAGCCGGCTCCGGCGCCTGTCCCCGCGGCTGGTCCCGCAGGAACAGCACCAGCGGGATCAGCACCAGCAGGCCGCCCAGCGCGCTGCCGGCGAAGGCGGTGACCCAGCCCGAGTCGTTCAGCACGCGGGAGAGCAGCAGGGTGGAGGTGAGGTTGCCGGTCATCCCGGCGAGGCCGGTGAGCTGGGCCATCATCGGCGCGCGGCGGGCCGGGAACCAGCGGTTGCCCAGCCGCAGTACGGCCAGGAAGGTCATCGCGTCGCCGCAGCCCAGTACGGCGCGGGCGGTGAGCGCGGTGCCGTAGGAGGGGGCGTAGGCGAAGCCGAGCTGGGCGGTGACGAGCAGGGTCAGGCCCAGGATCAGCACGCGCCGGCTGCCGAGCCGGTCCACCATGACGCCGACGGGTATCTGCATCGCCGCATAGACGAGCAGCTGGAGGATGGGGAAGGCGGACAGCGCGGAGGCACCGACCGCGAAGCGGTCCGCGGCGTCGAGCCCCGCCACCCCGAGGGAGGTGCGGAAGACCACGGCGACGAAGTACACGGCGACCGCGATCAGCCACACGGTGACGGCACGCCGGCCGCCGGCCGGATCGGCGGGGGAGCCGGGATCGGCGGGGGAACTCACCGGACCTCACCCCTGGCCAGTTCGGAGACCCGGCTGACGTGCCGGACGGTGACGGCCAGCGCCGCCTCGGTGTCGCCGGCCCGCAGCGCGTCCAGGATCTGCTGGTGTTCGGCGAGGGCGAGGGCGATCCGGTCGGGGCGGGAGCGTACGACGGCCACACCCATGCGCAGCTGCCGGTCACGCAGCTGGTCGTACAGCCGGGACAGGATCGCGTTGCCGCCGCTGCGGACGATCTCGGCGTGGAAGGTGCGGTCGGTGAGCGCCATGTCGGCCAGCCGGCCGGCGGCGGCCTGGGCGCGGTGCAGCTCCAGCAGTTCCGCCAGCCGGTCGGTCAGCCCGGGCGGGGCGGGTACCGCCTTGCGCACGGCGTGCGTCTCCACCAGCAGCCTGGTCTCCACCACGTCGGCGATCTCCTGGGCGGAGACGGGCAGCACCATGGCGCCCTTCTTCGGGTAGAGGCGGATCAGCTCCTCGCTCTGCAGGCGCAGCAGTGCCTCGCGCACGGGGGTGCGGGAGACACCGGCGGCCTCGGCCAGCTCGCCCTCGGTGAGCAGGGTGCCGCCCTCGTAACGGCGGTCCAGCACGGCCTGCTTGATGTGCTCGTAGACGTGGTCGGCTGCGGGGGGACGTTTGGCGGTGGGGGCTGCGTGCTGCGGCATGCGCACAGCATAGATACAACACAGACGCGCGGCGGGCGCGCGTCCGCCATGCGGGCGGAGCGTTCCGGCCCGGCCGGCGTTCGGAGGGCTCAGCGGCTCAGCGCGGTGTCCCGGTCCATATGGGTCAGCTTCTCCGGGTTGCGCACGGCGTACAGGCCGGTGATCAGGCCGTTGTCGACGTGCGCCGTCACCACCGTGTCCAGCGCGCCGTCCAGCCGCACGATCAGCGCGGGGTGGCCGTTGACCTGTGCCGGGCGCAGTGCCGCGGTGACCTTGCTCAAGCCGCCGAGCAGCAGCCGGGCCACCTTGTCGGCCCCCACGATCGGCCGCGGGACGGCCTGTTTGACGCCGCCGCCGTCCCCCAGCAGGACGACATCGGGCGCGAGGATGTCCAGCAGTCCCTGCAGGTCGCCGGTCTCCGTCGCCCGCCGGAAAGCCTCCAGCGCCTCCCGGGTGCTCGCCTTCGAGACGGCCTCGCGGGGGCGGCGCGCCGCGACATGGGCCCGGGCCCGGTGCGCGATCTGCCGGACGGCGGCCGGGGACTTGTCGACCGCGTCGGCGATCTCGCCGTACCCGAGGTCGAACACCTCGCGCAGGACGAACACCGCCCGCTCGGTCGGCGCGAGCGTCTCCAGCACCAGCAGCATCGCCATCGAGAGGCTGTCGGCGAGTTCGGCGTCCTCGGCCACGTCGGGGGCGGTGAGCAGCGGCTCGGGCAGCCAGGATCCGACGTAGGACTCCCTGCGGCGGCCCAGGGTGCGCAGCCGGGTCAGCGACTGGCGGGTGGTGATCCGCACCAGGTAGGCGCGCCGGTCGCGCACCTCGTCCAGTGCGACGCCGGACCAGCGCAGCCAGGTCTCCTGGAGGACGTCCTCGGCGTCGGCGGCCGAGCCGAGCATCTCGTAGGCGACGGTGAACAGCAGGCTGCGGTGGGCGATGAAGGCGGCGGTGGCGGGGTCCGTGCCGCCCGGGGACCGTGCCGCGGTGTCCGCGGTGGGCTCGCTGGGTGTGCTGTGGTCGCTGGTCACCGGCTGCTCCTGCCTTCGTGGTGCCAAGGGTGGCACGCGCACAAGACGCCGGGACGCCGTGCCGTGTGACACCCACCCGCGGTGGTGCTCGTCACACGCCGTACCCGTCACAGGGGCCGGGTGGTCGGCATCTTGTGGTCGGCAGTGCTTCTCTGCACTTCGCCGAAACGAGTGACCTGCCAGGTCTGGGTTGACGTGAGGCATCGGGGCCAGGGCTAGGACTTCTCGATCTTGTCGAGCAGTCGCATCAGAAGATCGGCCAGGAGAAGGACCTCGGCCGCTTCGGTCGGGTCCTTGTAGTCGACTCGACGGTGGCTTGGTGGGTTCTTGAAGAGACCGATGGCACCCTTGAACAGCTCCATCATGCCGACGGCCTCACCGCCATCGACGGTCTGGTCGGTCAGTGGTCCGGGTGCCTGGTCTCCCCTTCCGGGGCGGAAGGCTTGCTGCATCAGGGCTGTGCCGGTGAGGGAGTCGGGGAGGTTGGCCATCGTTCGGACGCGAAGCTCGACCTCTTTCATGGCCAGGAGGGCTGCGGCCTCGAAGTCGCCCCGGAGGAACTGAGGTCGGGCTTTGGCCTCCAGCACGGGGACCAGCTCGATGTCGAGCCGTTGGACAGCCTGAATCCAGGCCAGTCCGCGGTCGAGCGCCGCATGTCCCTGACGGCTAATCATGAAGGAGGCGGGCGTGTCCTTGTGCACGTTCCAGACCACGAGTCCGCGGTTCAGCAACCAAGTCCAAGCCTCGGTGAGGGCGAGCACGGCGTCGGGGTGCTTCTGGTAGGCGACCCGGGCCCGCCTCACCCAGTTGTGCCAGTTCCACTCGTCGGCGTCGCGGGCATCCCTGAGTACCCGCAGCGCGAGGTCATCGACCGGCAGAGCCACGACCTCGTCCGCTTCCATCGTCCAGCCAAGGTAGAGCGGCATGGGTTCTCTCCTACTGGGGTGATCGTTGACTGGCGCGTCACGGGGTTCGGGGCCGTGGGAGACCCAGATCCACGGGTAGCTTAGGGAGTCGTGCGGCGTCGGCTTGCTTGGCCCGTAGAAAGGTCAGGGTCATGTCGATGCCGTCGATCTCCCCGAGCCATCCCTCATCCTCAGCACGCTGTCGTCGTAGGAGAAGATCCTTCTCCAGTTCGGCCAGTCGTGTGAGCATTTTCGGGTTGACCTGGAGCATCGGGCAGCGGATACAGGCGTGCTCGTGTTGGCAGGGGGTGCCGTAAGGGCGGCGGCAGGAGCCGAGTTCGACCTTGCGACGGTCGAAGTGCTCCTCGAACTCGGTCCATTCGTCGGAGGCGGCGTCTCGGTACTCGCCTTCGGGCCGGATCTGGCGCCGGTGTGCCAGATGCTCCCGGTAGTGCCGGATTACGTCCTCGTCGAACACCGCGACGTAGCCACGAGTGGTCTGGACGTTCAGGTGTCCGAGCAGCGCCGCACCGATGTGGATCGGCAGGCCGCTGTTGACGAGTTCGGTGATGAAGATCCGCCGGAAGTCGTGCGGGGTGAACTTCAGCCCCTTGAAGCCGGGGTGTACTTCGGCGATGGCGAGGCAGCGCCGCTCCAGCATCTTCTGGATCGTGCCGGGGTTGAAGATCGCGGGAACTGTGCCGTTCTGCCGTTGGAACAGGAACGGCATCGGAGGGCTCCAGAGCTTGTCGTGCGGATCATAGCGCGTCACCCGTGGGATTGGCCGGCCGGTGCGGGCATGGCGACGAATGATCGAGGCGATCACGTGGAAGAGCTCGGCGGACATTGGGATAACGCGCTCGCGGTCGGTCTTGGATGGCGCGATGACCAGGAGCGCGATGACTTCGCCGTTGGGCCGCAGGTACTGCCGGATGCTGAGGTGGGTCAGCTCGCACATCTCCTCGATGCGCACGCCGGAGTGCCGCAGCGTCTCCACCGCCGCCCAGTCCCAGAACGCGGCTTCCTCCTCGGCGGCGATGTGGACCATCTCGCCGCTGTCGTTGTTCCGCAGACGGGCTGGAACGGGTGAGCCGTGACGGCTGAGCTTGCGATCAGATTTGCTCAGCACCCGGGTGTAGCTGGTGCCGGAGAAGGTGAATGTCTCTCCTTCGCCCTTCTCCTCGGCGAGTTGGAGGAGCTGACGGGAGAGATCGTAGCGGGACTCCACGTGCGCGACGAGTACAGGTAGCAGGGGCTGGCGCTGGCGGGTGCGGTCGGCACTGCGCTCGTTGATCCGCCGACGGCGTGCCCCCAGCCCGTGGAGGTCAGACGGAGGGACCGGGCAAGGGGCGACCCAGGTAGCCCACCGTTCGGGCTCCTGAGCCGCCCAGGTGTGCAGGTCGTAGTAGAAGCTGCGAACCGAGATGACCAGCCCGTCGGCCCCGGCGCGCGGAGCGCCGTTGTCCTTGACTGCGATCATCTTTCGCCAGGCGGCGTAGGTCTCCGGGGAGATGCGCAGGTCAGCTTGGTCGGGGCTGATCCGCTCGATCTTCTCCCAGAAGTGGTGAGCCAGGTGGAGGACCAGGTTCTTCAGGGTGCCGTAGTCGGTGTCCGCGCGGCGGCGGGTGAAGTACTCGATCAACAGCCCGCGGACGGCCTGGTTGCGGATCGGGTAGTGATCGACGAGTTCCTCGACGCTCTTCTGGCCCCGCATGAGAGCGGCGCGCATGGTTGGCGGAACGGTCGGCGGCAGGTGGCCCACAGCGTGCAGGACATGCCATACGCCTTGACCGCGGAGCCGGTTCCCGGCCTTGTTCCCCGGGTTCACGAGCGCCCACGCGCGCCGGTTCTCCTGCGCGAAGTGCAGCAGCGCGGGCGCCGTTACATCGCTCAGTGTGACGCCCTGGGAGGCCAGCAGCACGCAGAGGTCGTACAACGCCTCGGTGCGGTGCGCGTAGGAGTGCTGGTGGACCTTGACTTGCTCGACGAAGTCGTCCAGCAGCGGGTCGTCCTGGGCGTCGATGAACATCGTTGCGAAGCTGGACATGTGGTGACGCCGGAAGACGACCAGGGATGGCTTGATGATCCGCAGGCAGATCAGAGCCCGTAGGCCGGTGGACAGCTTGATGCTGGGGCTGCGCCGGCACTCCAGGTCGTTCACGTGCTCCAGCCCCTGGCCGACCGGGCTGGCGTCCCACCGCTCCTGCCAGGTCAGGCCGGGGTGGCCGGTGAGGTAGTCCAGGAGGGCGCGGGCAGCCATGCCGCGCTGCTGCCGAGTGGACATGCCTCCCTCCCAGGTCTCGACGACCAGCTTCGCGATCGACAGTGCGCTGGTGGTGGAGAGGTCACCGAACGGGCGGGGCGGCGCGGCCGCGGTGGCTGGCTGCGGAGCCATCGAGCCGCCGATGAATCGGCTGGGATAGTCGAGGCCCTCGGGGATCGGGCCGTGCCGACGGCTGACGCCGGTAGTGGGGCTCCCGGCGGTCTTAGGCACCGAACACCGCCGCGATGTCGTCGGCGGAGTAGCCGGCCGGGTAACTCGTCTGCGGCCGGGGCTGGTTGTAGTGCTCCAGGAGCGCGTCGAAGATCTCCTCGACCCGCACCGTCAGATAGCGACTGGTGGTCTGGATGTTCGCGTGCCGGAGCACGGTCTGGACCTCGGGCAGCGTGAGCTTGCCTCCATTGGCCATCCGGTGGGCTGCCGTGTGACGAAGATCGTGCAAGGTCCAGTTGGTGCCGAGGTTCTCCTGGGCCCGCTGCACCACCCGCCGCATCGCCCAGTAGGTCAGCGGGCGGTCCTGCCCGTGCCGAGTCCGCCAGACGGGTTCGCCGGCCTGCGGTGTACCGGTGCTGTCGAGGTAGCGAGCGAGCCGGACACAGGCTTCCGGCGAGATTGGAACGAGTTCGCGCTCGCGGGTGCCCTTGGAGATGACGTAGAGGCCCGGCTTGGCCCAGTGAATATCGTCCGTACCGACACCGAGCAGTTCCTCTGCACGGGCGCCGCTAGTGACGTAGCAGTCGAGCAGGGCCCGATCCCGCTCGCATCCCATCGCGGTGAACAGCTCGTCCCACAAGAGGTCGGGAATGGATCGCGGGGCCGGTGTGCGACCTTCTGCCGCAACCTGGACCGACCCAGAACTGGCTTGGTCTCCAGCGGACTTAGGTGACTCAACGCCCGGCGCTGTGGCGGCGAAACGGGCACGGGGTTCACCACCGGACCACGCCCGTAGTGCGCATGGAACGTGTAGAAGCCGCTCACCACGGACAGCGCATGGTTGATCGTCGTCGGGGCGTATCCGGGGCTGAGATACGGCTTGCCGGTCCGCGGATTGACCGTCCCCGGGGGCGGCGACTGAGGGTTGCGTCGACGACGCTGAGGATTCGGTGCCGTACGCAGCCAGCCGGTCAGGACAGCCGTTTCCGCCTCGGTTGCCCGTTCCCAGGCGACATCGAGAAGCCACAGCAGACGGAACCACCGCAGCATCCCGAACCCGTAGCTACGGGCCGTCAACGGACTGCTGTCACTCAGCGCCAGGGCACGGAGGTACGCGGTGACGGGCTCCACCTTGTGCCCGATGCCGTTGACGACGGTGTACGGGGGGTGGGCCTCACCGGTATCCACGACGGCTCCAGCGCGGGGCAGCTGGGCCCGACCCTCCATCAATTCATGGCGCAGATCCACTTCACTCTCCTTGATCGCGGTGTTGGTCACCGCGATCAACGAGGAAGGGAGGTGCAGATAACTGTGCACTACCCACGAGTGAGGACGACGTCATGGACGCCCGGTTCAACCTGTTCGACAACGAGATCGCGCTCAAGTTCGCCAAGCGGTTCGCCAACGCCGCCCTGATCATCCAGCAGTCGCCGCTGCCGCACTCCCTCCAGGAGCTGGTCTCGCTGCGCGCCAGCCAGATCAACGGCTGCGGCCACTGCGTCGACATGCATGTGAAGGAGGCGGCCGCCGCCGGTGAGAGCGCGGTGCGGCTGCACCTGGTGGCCGCCTGGCGCGAGTCCACCGTGTTCACCGAGGCGGAGCGCGCCGCTCTGGCGCTGACCGAGGAGGGCACCCGGCTCGCCGATGCCCACGAGGGGGTCAGCGACGCGACCTGGGCCCGGGCGCGTGAGCACTTCGACGACGACCGGATCGGCGCGCTGGTCTGTCTGATCGCCATGATCAACGCGGCCAACCGGCTCGCGGTGATCACGCACCAGAAGGGCGGCGGGTACGAGGCGGGTCAGTTCGCCGCGGCACTCGACTGACCGGCGTCCGGGCCCTGTCGGGCGGGTCCGTCCGGCCGCCGGCGAACCGGCCCGGGACCGCGTGGTCCCGGGCCGGTTCGTGTACGAACGGGCGGGCCGGGAAATGGCCCGTGCTGCGCGAACCGTTGACATGAGGCAGTTGTCAACTCAGTCTGGTTACGGCCGGGTTACTGCAACCGGTTGCACCATCGTGGGTTCACATGCCGACGACCTCACGAGGGCTCGCTGGCCCTCGGAACGTTCCCCCACCGGCTGAGAGGACTCCTCATGTCGCGCACCTTACGCACCACCCGCACCACCGTCAGGGCCGGCGTCGCCCTGGCCGGCGGACTCGCCCTGCTGGCCGGCGCGCTGACCGCCGTCTCCCACGCGGGCACCGCCGAGCGGACCCCGGACACCGTGCCCGGCACCTTCGCGGCGGACCCGTTCGCCGACGCCCCCATCGGCTACGCGGCCGAGGCCGGTGGCACCACCGGCGGCGGGGGCGGAAGCACCGTCGCCGAACACCTGCTCAGCGAGTACGCGGACAGCAGCGGGCTCAGCCCCTCCGAGGCGCTGTACCAGCTGCTGAAGGCCCACCAGAAGAGCGAGGAGGAGGGGCTGATCGTCCATGTCGACCTCTCCCTCGGCCAGGAGGGTCTGAAGGAGAGCAAGATCGACATCAAGGACGTCGAGAACGTCTCGATCCTCGGCGTCGGCGACGCGGGCGAGCTGGACGGGGTCGGCTTCAAGGTCACCCGCTCGCAGAACATCATCATCCGCAACCTCGCCATCCACCACGTCTCCGAGGGCGAGGGGGACGCGATCGAGGTGACCGACAACAGCTCGCACGTGTGGATCGACCACAACGACCTGTCCAGCGAACGGGACAACGAGCCCGACAAGGACCACTACGACGGTCTCGTCGACATCAAGCGCAACAGTGAGTACATCACCGTCTCGTGGAACAACATCCACGACCACTGGAAGACCTCACTGATCGGCCACAACGACAGCGCCGACCAGGCCCCCGACAAGATCACTTACCACAACAACGCCTTCACCTCGCTCAACTCCCGGGTGCCGCTGATCCGCCACGCCGACGTGCACATGCTCAACAACGTGTTCACCGACATCAACGGGTCGGCCATCAACGCCCGGATGGGCGCGCGGGTGCTGGTCGAGGGCAACTGGTTCGAGAACGTCGGCTCCGGTGAGGTCGATTCGCACGCCGGGTACATCGAGGGCCCGGTCGGCTGGTTCTACGGCAGCTCCGAGACCGGCTACTGGAACCTGAAGGACAACACCTTCATCGACAGCCCTCACGAACACCTGGAGTCCACCACGGACTTCACCGTCCCCTACAGCTACCGGGCGGACACCCCGGCCGCCGCCAAGCAGGCGGTCGAACAGTACGCGGGCACCGGCGTCATCGACGTCAATCCCTGATTCCTGCGAACGGTTGCAGTCATCAGGGGCCTGTGTGCCGCGCTCGGCCGGCCGTGCTGGAGGGGCCACTCCGGTACGGTCGGCCGCGACACACCGCGCCACGGGAACAGGAGCCGACATGGCGGAAGCGACCGAGGAGAGCGACGTGACCGCGGGCCCGCTGACCGCCCGCCTCCCCCTGCTCGCCCCCGGCGCCGGTCCTCGGCTGACCGCCGCACTGCGCGGCGCCCCGCGCCGGATCCCGGCGCCGCCCGTCACCGACCGCGCCGTGTGGGACGCCGTGGACCACCCCACTCGCGACGCCCTGCTGCGCCGCGCCGCAGCCGAACACACCCGCCCCGCCCCCGTCCTGCGCGCCTCGGACTGGGCGCGCACCTTCCGCGACGGCGTCCGTACCGCCTACGAGGACCAGGCCCGCGCCCTGCGCCTGCGCACCACGCTGTTCGTCCTCGCCGCCGTCCTCACCGGGGAGAGCGCCGCCGCCAGCGCGCCGCAGGGTGACACCCCGAACCTGGACGCCGCCGTCGACGGCCTGATCGCCCTGTGCGAGGCCACCACCTGGTGCTGGGCCCCGCACGACGGCCACACCGCCGCCCGTGGCGAGGTGCTGCCCGACCCCGACCAGCCCTACCTCGACCTCGGCGCCGCCGAGGTCGCCACCCTCCTCGCCTGGGCCGACCACGCCCTGGGCCCGCACCTGGACCAGCGGGCCCCCGGGGTACGCCGCAGGCTGCGCCGCGAGGTCGACCTGCGCGTTCTCACCCCCTTCACCACCCGCCGCGACTGGCCCTGGATCGGCATCGACCGGCCCGCCGACAACTGGAACCCCTGGATCCACAGCGCCGTCACCGCCGCCGCGCTGCTGCTCTGCGAGGAGGAACCGGAGCGCGCCGCCACCCTGGTGCGGCTCACCGCCGAAGGGCTCGACCGCTTCCTCGTCACCGTCCCGGACGACGGCGGCATCGACGAGGGCGTCGCCTACTGGTGGCACGGCGCCGGGCGGCTGCTGGAGACCCTCGACCTGCTCGCCGCCGTCTGCGGCCCCGGACTCGACGCCCGCGACCTGCCCGTGCTGCGCCGGCTCGCCCGCTTCCCGCACCGGATGCACCTGGGCGGCGCCCGGTACGTCAACGCCGGGGACGCCGCAGCCCGGCTGCCCGGCACCCTGCCCTGGCAGGTGCTGCACCGCTGGGGCACGGTGCTGGAGGAGCCGGCCGTACGCGATCACGCGGCTGCCCGTGGCCGGGCCGAGATCCCCGCCGCGCACCCGGAGGCGGGTCTTGGCAGCGCGCTGACCGCGCTGGCCGACCCGCACTGGCGCGCCGCCCGCGCGCGACAGGCCCCGGGCGGGCGCAGCTGGCTGACGGCGGGGGAGTGGCTCCCGCGTACCCAGGTGCTGCTGGCCCGCGAACGGCCCGGTACCACCGCCGGACTGACGGTCGCGGCCAAGGCCGGGCACAACGCCGAACGCCACAACCACCTTGACGTCGGCTCCTACTGGATCGCCCTCGACGGGGCCCCGCTGGTCATCGACCTGGGCCAGCCCACGTACACGGCGGACAGCTTCGGCCCGCACCGCTACCGCGCCTGGCCGCTGATCAGCGCCTGGCACAACCTCCCCGCCCCGGGCGGCGAGGGACAGCTGCCGGGCCCCGACCGGGCCGCCCGCCGGGTGCGCGCGGAACTCACCGCGGAAGGCGCGGAGTTCCACGCCGACCTCACCGCCGCCTACCGCGACGGGCTGATCGGCGAGCTGACCCGCACCATCCGGCTGGTACGGACCGCGCCGCGGCCGCACATCACCGTCACCGACCGCTGGTCACCTGCGGGCGGGCCGGTGCTGCTGCGGCACATCCTGACGGGCGAGGTCACCCTGGGCGGCGCGGGCGAGGCCACCGTCCGGACGGCGGGCGGCCGGGAGCTGCGCATCGGCTGGGACCCGCGCGACGCCGAGGCCGCCCTGGACCACCGGGAGCTGACGGACCCGCTGCTGCGCGGCTCCTGGGGTGACCGGCTGACCCGCCTCACCCTGACGGTACGCGGCACGGGGACGGCGACCGTCCGCTTCGAGCGGGCGCACTGACCGGTCGACGCGCCGCGGGGAGCGGACCGGGGCAGCCGCGGCCCGCGCGCGCGTCGCCGCCGCCCGATGTCACCCCCCGGGCCGTCCCTCACCGGCCGGCCACCCCGCGATCGCAGGGTGGCCGGTCCGGGTCAGCGCGGCGCGGCCAGCACCTCGGCCAGGGTGTCCAGCGCCCCGGTCAGTTCGTCCTCCTCGATGGTCAGCGGCGGTGCGACGCGGATCGTCGAGCCGTGGGTGTCCTTCACCAGCAGGCCCCGCTCCATCAGCCGTTCGCTCAGCTCGCGCCCGGTGCCGATCTCCGGGTCGATGTCGATCCCGGCCCACAGTCCCCGGCTGCGGTGCCGCAGCACCCCGTGCCCGGTCAGCCGGTCCAGGCCCGCCGCCAGCACCTTGCCGAGCCGCTCGGCCCGCGCCTGGAACTCCCCGGTGGCCAGCAGCTCCACGACCGCCGAACCGACGGCCGCCGACAGCGGATTGCCGCCGAAGGTCGATCCGTGCTCGCCCGGGCGCAGCACCCCCATCACCTCCCGGGTGCCGACCACCGCGGAGACCGGGACCAGACCGCCGCCCAGCGCCTTGCCCAGCAGCAGCAGGTCGGGGCGTACCGCCTCGTGGTCCAGGGCCAGGGTGCGCCCGGTGCGCCCCAGGCCCGACTGGATCTCGTCGGCGATGAACAGCACCCCGGCCCGTGCGGTCGCCGCGCGCACCCCGCGCAGGTAGCCGTCGTCCGGGATGACGACGCCCGCCTCGCCCTGGATGGGCTCGATCAGCACGGCCGCCGTGTCGGCGTCGATCGCCGTCTCCAGCGCCGGCAGATCGTTGAAGGGCACCACCGTGAACCCCGGGGCGTACGGGCCGAAGCCCTCCCGCGCCACCGGATCGCTGGAGAAGCCGACGACGGTGGTCGTGCGGCCGTGGAAGTTGTTGGCGGCCACCACGATCCGGGCCCGGTCCCGCGCCACGCCCTTGACCTCGTACGCCCATTTGCGGGCGATCTTGATGGCGCTCTCCACCGCCTCCGCGCCGGTGTTCATCGGCAGGGTGACCTGGAGTCCGGTCAGTTCGGCGAGGCCGGCGGCGAACGGTGCCAGCCGGTCGTTGTGGAAGGCGCGGGAGGTGAGGGTGAGGGTGTCCAGCTGGCGGTGGGCCGCGGCGACCAGCGCGGGGTGCCGGTGCCCGAAGTTGAGCGCGGAGTAGCCGGACAACAGATCCAGGTAGCGCCTGCCGCGGGTGTCCTCCACCCAGGAGCCCTCGCCGCGGGCGATGACCACGGGCAGCGGGCGGTAGTTGCGGGCCACCAGCCGCTCCTCGGCGGCGATGGCGGTCGCCGGGTCGACGGCGTCGTCGGTGATCGGGGAGGTGGTCATGGGTGTCGGATCTCCTGTGTGCAGCACTTGATGCCGCCGCCGGCCTTCAGCAGCTCGGAGGTGTCGACCGGTACGGGGGTGTAGCCCCGTTCGGTCAGCCGGTCGATGAGCCCGGTGGCTCCGGGGGAGATGAGGACATGGTGTCCGTCGGAGACCGAGTTGAGGCCGAAGGCCATCGCGTCGGCGCGGGTGGCGATCAGCGCGTCGGGGTAGCGGCGGCGGAGTGCGGCGCGGCTGCCCGGGGAGAACGCCTCCGGGTAATAGGCGATGGTGGTGTCGTCCAGCGCGAAGAGCGCGGTGTCGAGGTGGTAGAAGAGCGGATCCACCAGCCGCAGACTGATGACGGCGCTGCCGAAATACTCTTGTGCGGCGATATGCGCGCCGGTGGAGGTGCGGAATCCGTACCCGGCGAGAATGTCTCCGCCGACCGGCACCAGATCGCCCTCTCCTTCGCACACGTCTTCGGGTTCCACGACGGGAAAGCCGTTTTCCTTGAACCAGCGGGTGAATTCGGCCGCCTCCGGCTGCCGCTGCGCGGCGCGGAACCGTGAGCCGAGCACCTTGCCGTCCAGGACCAGCGCCCCGTTGGCGGCGAACACCATGTCGGGCAGGCCGGGTACCGGCTCCAGCAGCTCCACCGTGTGGCCGAGCTCCCGGTAGGTGCGCACCAAGGTGTGCCACTGTTCGAGAGCCTGCTCCCGGTCCACCCGGGAATCTTGTCGCATCCACGGATTAATGGCGTACGCCAGCTCGAAATAGCGTGGCTCGCACAGCAGATATCGGCGTTCTCGGCCGACCGTGACAGGCGCCATCGAGGCACTTTTCCTTTCGCCGGAGAAGACGACTCCACGCTAAGGACAAAAGCACCGCACGGACAAGCGTCAATCCTTGCACGCCGTGCGCACAACGTTGCGTGTCAGCCCGGCTCCGCGGCGTTTTCCACCGCCCGGCTCAGCAGCGGGCGCAGCGCCGTGCCGCCACCGCCGCCGGGCAGCAACTGGGTGAGGACGACGCGGCTGTCCGTGCGCCGCACGAACGGCTCGGCCCTGATCCGCTCCAGCACCCGCTCGAAGTGCTCGATGCCCCGCGCCCTGATGTGCAGCAGCGCGTCCGCGTCCCCGGTGACGGTCATCGCCGCCACGATCTCGGGATGGTTGCGCGCCACCTCCGACATCCGGCTCGGCGGCGCCGCGCTGTCGCAGTACACCTCGACGTACGCCTCCATGCCCCAGCCCATCGCGTCCGCCCGGACGGTGGTGGTGAAGCCCGTGATCACCCCGGTGGCGCGCAACCGGTCCACCCGGCGCTTGACGGCGGGCGCGGAGAGCCCCACGCGTTGGCCGATGTGTACGAAGCTCGCCCGGGCGTTGGCGGTCAGCAACGCCAGAATGGTGCGGTCCAGCTCATCGACGACCGGCGGCAGATGCGTCATGGGGCGGCTCCGGTTCTCGTGATGCCTCACGGCGGGAACGGTGGTTCACCGCCAATGATCACCGCTTGGGGCGCCCCTGCGCACCGTCCAGTGCCCGGCGGACCGCCCGGCCGTAGCGGCGCGCGATCCACCGCTGTGCCGCGCGTCCCAGTGGTCCCGCCGCCCGCGCGTACCAGGCGGCCGGCCGGCTCAGCGCCCGTACGGTGAAGGTGACGGCGCCGTCGGCCGACCGCTCGACGACGAACGCCTCCTCACCGCACTGCGGATGCCCCGGCAGGGTGCCGTAGGCGAACCCGATCCGGTCCCGCTCGTGCACCGTCCACACCACCTCGCACGGGGCGCGCAGCGGCCCCACGCCGACCGTCACCCGGACCCCGGGGGCGGCGAACGGTGCCTTCGTGCGCACGGTGAACCCGGCGCCGCGGTGCGCGCCCCAGTGCAGTACGGCCGCGCCGGCGGCTTCCAGGGCGGCCGGGTCGTGGCCGAGCGGGGTCCGCGCCACCAGCTCCCGGAAACCGTCCGGCGCGGGACCGTCGTTCCGGGTCATCCCGGGGGTGGGGTAACTGAGCGTCATCCGGCGGAGTATAGGGAACGGACCCTGTCACAGGGGCCCTTGACGCGTTCATGGCTTGCCTCTAGTCTCTTCAGTCTCCTCTTGAATCGATTCATGCGGAGAAGGGAGTGCCGTGCCCGGTCCCACCGAAGCCCCGCCCCCAGCCCTGCGACTGCGCGGCGTCGCCAAATCCTTCGGCGCCGTGACCGCCGTCCGCGACGTATCCCTGGACCTGCGTCCCGGCCGTGTGCACGCCCTCGCCGGTGAGAACGGCGCCGGAAAATCCACCCTGGTCCGCATGCTGGCCGGCGCCCACCGCCCCGACCGGGGCACCGTGGAACTCGACGGCCGGCCCACCGTCCTGCGCGACCCGGCCGCCGCCCGCGCCGCCGGCATCGCCGTCATCCACCAGGAACCCACCCTCTTCCCCGACCTCTCCCTGGCCGAGAACCTCTACATGAGCCGTCAGCCCACCGGCCGGCTCGGACGCATCGACCACCGCGCCCTGCGCGCCGCCACCGCCGCCCAACTCGCCCGGCTCGGCGTCGCCCTCGACCCCGACCGGCCCGCCCGCGGCCTGTCCATCGCCGAACAGCAACTCGTCGAGATCGCCCGCGCGCTCTCCCTGGACGCCCGGATCTTCGTCATGGACGAGCCCACCGCCGCCCTGTCGGGCACCGAGGTCGAGCACCTGTTCACCGTGGTGCGCGGACTGTGCGCACGCGGCGCCGCCGTCCTGTTCATCTCGCACCGCTTCGAGGAGATCTTCGCCCTCGCCGACGACATCACCGTGCTCCGCGACGGACAGTGGGTCTCCACCGACCCCGCCCACCGCCTCACCCCCGACACCGTGGTGCGCCGCATGGTCGGCCGGGACATCGGCGCCCTCTTCCCCAAGACGCCGACCGCCCCGGGCGAGACCGTGCTCGCCGTCGAGGGCCTCACCCGGCACGGCGCCTTCACGGACATCTCCTTCACCGTCCGGCGCGGCGAGATCCTGGCCCTCGCCGGCCTGGTGGGCGCCGGCCGCAGCGAGGTGGTGCGCGCCGTCTTCGGCGTCGACCGGTACGACGCCGGCACCGTCACCGTGGCCGGGAAGGTCCTGCGCCCGGGGTCCCCGGCCGCCGCCATGGCCGCCGGACTCGCCCTCGTCCCCGAGGACCGCCGCCAGCAGGGCCTGGTCCTCGATCTGTCCATCGAACGCAACACCGCGCTCACCCGGCTGCGCCGCCTCGCCCGCCGCGGCATCCTCACCACCCGCCGCGAACGCGCCGAGGCGCTGCGCTGGAGCGAACGGTTACGCGTGCGGCACAGCGGTACGCACGCCCCGGCCGGCACCCTCTCCGGCGGCAACCAGCAGAAGATCGTGCTGGCCAAATGGCTGGCCACCGCACCCGCCGTCCTCATCCTCGACGAACCCACCCGCGGCATCGACGTGGGTACCAAGGCCGAGGTGCACCGGATGATGTCCGAACTGGCCGACCGGGGCATGGCCATCGTGATGGTCTCCTCCGAACTCCCCGAGGTCCTCGCCATGGCCGACCGCATCCTGGTGCTCCACGAGGGCCGCGTCACCGCCACTCTCCCCGGCCCCACCGCCACCGCCGAATCCGTCATGGCCGCCGCCACCGGCACCCCGGGGGAGGGACCGTGAGCCGAGCCCACCCCCGCGAACTGGGCGTGCTGGCCGCCCTGGTGCTGCTGGTCGCCGTCACCGCCGCCGCCAACTCCCGCTTCCTGTCCGGTCAGAGCGTCCGCGACCTGCTGCTGTCCGCCGCGGTCCTCACCGTCCTCGCGGCCGGCCAGACCATCGTCGTGCTCACCCGCAACATCGACCTGTCCGTCGGCTCCGTGCTGGGTCTGTCCGCCTTCGGCACCGCCGACCTGCTCTCCGCCGCCCCCGGCACCCCGCTGCCGCTGGCCGCCCTCGCCGGGATCGCCGTCGGGGCGCTGTGCGGGGCCCTCAACGGCGCCCTGATCAGCTACGGCGGCGTCCCCGCCCTCGTCATCACCCTCGGCACGCTGTACGTCTTCCGGGGCATCGCGCACTCCTGGGCGGCCGGCCGGCAGATCAACGCCGCCGACCTGCCCCGCCCGTTCCTGGACCTGGGCACCGCCACCGTCGCCGGCATCCCCGTCCTGGCCCTGCTCGCCACCGCCGTGGTGCTGGCCGTCGCCGGGTGGCTGCACAGCTACCGCAGCGGACGTGAGCTGTACGCGATCGGCTCCGAGCCGGCCGCCGCCGCACGCGCCGGCATCCCGGCCGGCCGCCGGGTCCGTACCGCCTTCCTGCTCAGCGGCTCGCTCGCCGGGCTCGCCGGAGTGCTGTACGCCGCCCGCTACGGCACCGTCGACGCCACCGCCGGGCAGGGCCTGGAACTCCAGGTGGTCGCCGCCGTCGTGGTCGGCGGCGTCGCCATCTTCGGAGGCAGCGGCACCGTGCTCGGCGCCGCCCTCGGCGCGCTCCTGCTCACCTGCATCGGCAGCTCGCTGGCCGTGCTGCGGGTGGACCCGTTCTGGCAGCAGGCCGTCGTCGGCGCCCTGATCCTGGCCGCCATCGGACTCGACCGGCTGCTGACCGCGCGGCTCGCGGCCCGCGCTGCCCGTACCGCGGGCGCCGCCCGTTCCGCTCCGGAGGTGTCCCGTGGCAGCTGAACCCCGCTCGGCGATCCCGGGTGCCCTGCGCCGCTGGGACACCGCCCTGATCGCCACCCTCCTGCTGGTGACCCTCGCCGCCGCCCTGCTCGTCGACGGCTTCGCCACCGGCCGCAACTCCCAGTTCCTGCTGCTGGACGCCGTCGCCGTCGGCCTGGTCGCCCTCCCGGTCACCCTGATCATCGTCACCGGCGAGATCGATCTGTCGGTGGCCAGCACCCTGGGCCTGTGCAGCGCAGTGATGGGCCAGCTGTGGCTGTCCGGCTGGCCGCTGGAACTGGTGGTCCTCGCCGTCGTCGCGCTCGGCGCGGTGCTCGGCGCCGTCAACGGCCTGTTCGTCACCGGCTTCGGGCTCCCGGCGCTCGCCGTCACCATCGGCACCCTCGCCGCCTACCGGGGCCTGGCGTTCGTGGTACTCGGCGACCGCGCCGTCGCCGACTTCCCCCGACAGTGGACGGACGCGGCCGGCGGTACGGCGCTGGCCGGCGCGATCCCCGCCGCCATGCTGCTCACCGCGCTCGCCGCGGCCGGCTGCGCGGTGCTGCTGCACGCCACCCCCCTGGGCCGGGCCCTGTTCGCCATCGGCAACAACGCCGAGGCCGCCCGCTTCTCCGGCATCGCCGTGGCCAGGACCAAGTTCTGGCTCTTCGTCGGCTGCGGCGCCGTCTCGGGGCTGGCCGGGGTGTTCTGGACGCTGCGCTACGCCAGCGCCCGGGCCGACAACGGCCAGGGCCTGGAACTCGCCGTGGTCGCCGCCGTCCTGCTGGGCGGGGTGTCCATCTTCGGTGGCCGCGGCACCCTCGCCGGGGTGTGCGCCGGGGTGCTGCTGCTCGTCACCCTGCGCAACGCCCTCCAGCTCGCCGACGTGCCCGCCGACACGCTCGACATCGTGACCGGCTCCCTGCTGATCGTCTCGGTGATCGCCCCCCGGGCGCTCTCCGGACTGCGGCAGCGCCGGCGTTCCCGCGCCACCCGCACCTGACGCCCGCCCGACGCCCGGCGACCCCGACACCGGAGCGCGAAGAGACGAAGGGAACCGGACATGCCCGTACCCACCCGCCGGTCACTCACCGGTACGGCGGCCACCGCCCTCACGGCGCTGCTGCTGCTCACCGCCTGCTCGGGAACCACCCGCGGCGGCGACGACGGCACTCCCGAGCCGGGCGGCGCGGCCGCGCCCACCGGGAGCGCCGACCCCGACGCGCCCCTGGCCGAGGGCCTGGCGGTGGCGTTCCTCCCCAAGCAGGTCAACAACCCCTACTTCACGGTGGCCAGGGGCGGCGGTGAGCGTGCCGTCGCCGAGTTCGGCGGCTCCTTCAAGGAGGTCGGACCCTCGGAGGCCAGCGCCTCCTCGCAGGTGAGCTACGTCAACACGCTCACCCAGCAGGGCACCGACGTGATCGCCATCTCCGCCAACGACCCGGGCGCCGTGTGCGGGGCGCTGAACAGCGCCCGGGACGCCGGGGCGCGGGTGGTGACCTTCGACTCCGACGCGCGCGCCGAGTGCCGCGACGTCTTCATCAACCAGGCCACCGCCGAGGACGTCGCGCGCACCCAGATCGAGCTGATCGCCGAACAGATCGGCGGTGCCGGGCAGATCGCCATCCTGTCGGCCACCCCCAACGCCACCAACCAGAACACCTGGATCGCGCTGATGGAGGAGGAACTGGAGCGCCCCGAGTACGCGGACATCGAGATCGTCGCGGTGGCGTACGGCAACGACGAGGACGAGAAGTCCTTCCAGGAGACCCAGGGGCTGCTGCGCGCCCACCCGGACCTGGCCGGCATCATCTCGCCCACCACGGTCGGACTCGCCGCGGCGGGACGCTACCTGTCCGGCTCCGAGTACCGCGGGCAGGTCGCGCTGACCGGCCTGGGCACCCCCAACCAGATGCGGGAGTTCGTGCACGACGGCACGGTGGCGTCCTTCGCCCTGTGGAACCCGTCCGACCTGGGCTATCTGGCCGCCTACGCGGGCGCCGCGCTGGCCTCGGGACAGCTCACCGGCGCGCCGGGCGAGACCTTCACGGCCGGGGAACTGGGCGAGTTCACCATCGGCGCGGACGGGGTGATCGCGCTGGGGCCGCCCACGGTCTTCGACGCCGCCAACGTGGACGACTTCGACTTCTGACGGCGGGCCGGTGGGGGAGCGGCAGCGGCAGCAGCGGCACGGCTGCTGCCGGTCACTCCCACACCACCACGCTGCGCCGCACCGGCACGGCCGCCGAATCCGAGGCGAACAACTCGGGGGAGTGCGCCCTGATGCGCTCGATGTCGTGGAAGACGGCGCGCAGATGGGTGCGCATGGCGGTACGGGCCAGCGCCGCGTCGCCGCCGGTCACCGCGTCCAGGATCTCGCCGTGCTGCGCGGCGAACCCGGCCGAGGTGGCGTTCTCGTACAGGCCCAGACGACGTGCCCGGTCCAGGTGCCCCTTGGCGGCGGCCACCGTGGTCCAGGCGGCGGCGTGTCCGCTCAGCCGCAACAGCCCCTGATGGAACGCCTCGTCCAGCTCGAAGAACTCCTCGAGACCGAGACCGGGGCGCCGCTGCCGTTCCAGATTGCCGCGCAGTTCCGCGACCAGGTCCTCGTCCAGTGCGTCCGGCAGGTCCTCCAGTGAGGCGAGCTCGACGGCCTCGCGCAGGAACTGTGCGTCGGCGACCTGGGTGGCGTCGACCCGGGCGACGAAGGAGCCGATCTTGGGAAAGACCTGCACCAGGCCCTCCTGGGCCAGCATGATCAGCGACTCGCGCACGGGGGTGCGGCTGACCCCGAGGGAGGCCGCCAGCTCGTTCTCCGAGAGCGCGGCACCCGGGGGCAGCTCAAGGGTGAGGACCATCTGGCGCAGCGTGGTGTAGATGGTGCGCCGTGAGGTCCTGGAGATCCGGGAGGGCCGCCGCCGGTCCGATTGAGGCATACGCCCCATCGTATCGGTGGCGCCGGTCCGCCGGTCCGGGCCGCGGCGCGCTGCCGCCGCCCGGCACCGACCGGGCGGGAAGGCCTCGGAAATGCTCTCGGCAAAGTATTGCCGTTCTGCCCGACCAGTGCTTGTATACAAGCCCTGTGCGACAGGATCGTCCGACAGAGATCCGCGATGACGCGACAAGGAGAAGGCTGCTGTGAGCACGATCGAGCGCGCCGAGGTGTTCGTCGCCTCCCCCGGACGCACCTTTGTGACCCTGCGCATCACCACCTCGGACGGGGTGACCGGCCTGGGCGACGCCACCCTCAACGGCCGCGAACTCGCCGTCGCCAGCTATCTGCGCGATCACCTCGTCCCCCTCCTGATCGGCAAGGACCCCGCCCGCATCGAGGACATCTGGCAGTACCTTTACAAGGGCGCGTACTGGCGGCGCGGCCCCGTCACCATGACCGCCATCTCCGCCGTCGACACCGCCCTGTGGGACATCAAGGGCAAAACCGCCGGGCTCCCCGTCTACCAGCTGCTCGGCGGGCGCTCCCGCGACGGCGTCCTCGTCTACTCGCACGCCAGCGGCACCGACATCCCCGCCCTCCTGGACGATGTCGACCGCTTCCTGTCCCTGGGTTACAAGGCCGTCCGCGCCCAGGCCGCCGTCCCCGACGTCGGCGGCACCTACGGCGTACGCAAGGGCAAGGTCTACGAGCCCGCCGCCACCGCCCTCCCCGACGAGCAGCCCTGGGACACCCAGGCCTACCTCAACTTCGCCCCCGGCTACCTGGAGGCCGTCCGCGACCGCTTCGGCTTCGGCTTCCACCTCCTGCACGACATCCACCACCGCCTCACCCCCATCGAGGCCGCCCGCTTCGGCAAGAGCGTCGAGGACGCCCAGCTGTTCTGGATGGAGGACCCGACCCCCGCCGAGAACCAGGACGCGTTCCGCCTCATCCGGCAGCACACCACCACCCCCATCGCCGTCGGCGAGGTCCTCACCTCCATCTGGGACGTCCAGCACCTCATCACCGAACAGCTCATCGACTACATCCGCACCACCGTCGTGCACGCCGGCGGCATCACCCACCTGCGCCGCATCTTCGACCTCGCCGCCCTCTACCAGGTACGCACCGGCTCCCACGGCGCCACTGACCTCTCCCCGGTCAGCCTCGCCGCCAACGTCCACCTCGACCTCACCGTCCCCAACTTCGGCATCCAGGAGTACATGGGTCACCCCGACGAGGCCGCCGAGGTCTTCCACGGCGGCGTCACCTTCTCCGACGGCATGCTGCACCCCTCCGAGGAACCGGGTCTGGGCGTCGAGTACGACGAGGCCGCCGCCGAACGCTTCCCCTACCAGCCGCGCTACCTGCCCGTCGCGCGCCGCCTGGACGGATCGGTGCACGACTGGTGACCACCACCGGACCCCACCCCCGCACGCTCGGCCGGACCACCGCGCACCGGCTGCCCCCGGCGCTGCGCCCTGCCCTGGACGCGGGCGCGCTGCGCACCCGCGTCCTGCACTTCGGCCTGGGCGCCTTCCACCGCGCCCACCAGGCCCTGTACACCGAGAACGCCGCCCTGCGCAGCGGCGAACCCTGGGGCATCACCGCGGTCGCCCCCCGCTCCGTGGAGACGGTGCGCGCCCTGCGCGCCCAGGACTGCCTCTACACGCTGACCGAACAACACCCCGAAGGGCCGCGCTCGCGCGTCCTGTCGGCGCTCACCGGCGCGCTGGCCATGACCGAGGACACCGGACGGATCGACGCGCTGCTCACCGACCCCGAGGTGACGGTGGTGACCCTGACCGTCACCGAGAAGGGCTACCACGCGCGCGGCGGCACCCTCGACCGCACCGACCCCGCGATCGCCGCCGACCTGGCGGCGACCGCGGACCCGGCGCCGACCGGGGCGCGCACCGTCATCGGGCGGCTCGCCACGGGACTCGCCGCCCGGATGCGCACCACCGGCGCCCCGATCAGCGTCGTCTCCTGCGACAACATGGCCGGCAACGGCGCCGTGCTCGGCGCCGCCGTCCGGGCCTTCACCGAGGCCAGCGGCTGGCCCGACCGGCACACCGTGCTGGAGCGGATGACCTCCGCCGTCACCTTCCCCGCCACCGTCGTGGACCGGATCGTGCCCGCCACCACGGACGCCGACCGCGCCGCCGTAGCTGCCGCGCTCGGCCTCACCGACGCCCTGCCGGTCACCGCCGAGCCCTACCGGCAGTGGATCCTCCAGGACACCTTCGCCGCCCCCCGCCCACCCTGGGAACACGACGGCGCGCTGTTCGTCGCGGACCCCGCCCCGTACCAGCTCACCAAGCTGCGCCTGCTCAACGGATCCCACTCCGCCCTCGCCTATCTCGGCCTCGCGGCCGGTGCCACCACCGTCGACGGCACCCTGGCCACCGACTGGGGCGAACCCCTGGTCCGCGCCCTGTGCGCCGAGGTCGCCCGCACCCTCCCGCCCGGCGGCCCCGACCCCGCCGCGTACACCGAAGCGCTGGTGACCCGCTTCCGCAACCCCGCGATCGGCCACCGCCTGCGCCAGATCGGCTCGGACGGTTCGCTGAAGATCCCCGAACGCTGGCTGCCGGCCCTGCGCACCCTGCGCGCGGTCGGCGCCGCCACCCCCGCACTCGAACTCGCCCTCGCCGGCTGGGTGCTCAGCACCCACCCCGGGGCCGGCACCACCGACCCGGCGGCCACCACCCTCGCCGCCCAGCACCTGCCGGAAGACCCCGCCGGCACCGTACGCGCCCTGCTCACCGCCCTCGGCGCCCCCGACCTGGCGGGCGACCAGGCACTGACCGCCGCCGTCGCCGCCCGGCTGCCCGCCCTGCGGGCCGGCCGCGTCGAGATCTGAGAACCCGCGGCACCCTCCCCCTCCCGTCCCCTCCCTCCCCAGCGCACCGCAGGAACAACGGAGTTCACGATGACGAACAGCGCCACCACGGAGCCCACCGGCGCCGTGCACAGAACCACCCGGGACCTCACCCGGGCCGCCGTCTCCGGATGGCTGGGCACCGCCATGGAGTTCATGGACTTCCAGCTCTACTCCCTGGCCGCCGCCATCGTCTTCAACAAGATCTTCTTCCCCGACGTCAGCCCCGCCATCGGCCTCATCGCCGCCATGGCCACCTACGGCGTCGGCTACGTCGCCCGCCTCGCCGGCGCCGTCTACTTCGGCCGCATGGGCGACCGCCTGGGCCGCAAGAAAGTCCTCATCATCACCATCGTGATGATGGGCGTGTCCACCACCCTCATCGGCGCCCTGCCCACCTACGCCACCATCGGCATCATGGCCCCGGCCCTGCTGGTCGCCCTGCGCCTCATCCAGGGATTCGGCGCCGGCGCGGAGATCGCCGGAGCCACCGTCATGCTCGCCGAGTACGCGCCGCCACCGCGCCGCGGCCTGGTCGCCTCCCTCGTCTCCCTCGGCACCAACTCCGGCACCCTGGCCGCCTCCGGACTGTGGGCCATCCTGCTGGCCGTGCTCACCGAGGAACAACTCCTCGCCTGGGGCTGGCGACTGCCCTTCCTGCTCAGCTTCGTGCTGCTGATCTTCGCCCTGTGGCTGCGCCGCAACCTCAAGGAGAGCCCCGTCTTCGAGGAGCGCCCCGACGTGGTCGACGGCGTCGCCCTCACCCGGGGCGAGCTGGAGGCGACCGCCGCCGCCACCGGGGAGGAGGACCGGCACGCCGGCACCCTGGAAGCCGGACTGCGCCAGCGCAAGGGCAGGGCGTTCTTCCTCGCCCTGGGCCTGCGCTTCGGCCAGGCGGGCAACTCCGGCCTCGTCCAGACCTTCCTGGTCGGCTACATCGCCACCACCCTGGCCGTGGACCGCGCCATCCCCACCGACGCCATCCTGTACGGCTCCCTGCTCGGCTTCCTCACCGTGCCGCTCGTCGGCATCCTCGGCGACCGCTTCGGCCGCCGCCCGATGTACATCGCGCTCACCACCGCGACCATGCTCCTCGCCTTCCCGCTGATGCTGATGATCGCCCAGGGCTCCACCACCGCCCTGATGGTCGGCATGGTCCTGGCACTCAACATCGGCGTGCTCGGCCTGTTCTCCCTGGAGTCCGTCACCATGGCCGAACTCTTCGGCTCCCGCACCCGCTTCACCCAGCTCGCCGTCGCCAAGGAGATCGGCGGCGTCCTCGCCACCGCCATCGGCCCGGTGCTCGCCGCCTCGCTCACCGCCGCCACCGGCAGCTGGTGGCCGATCGCCGCCATGCTGGTCGTCTACTCCGCCATCACCCTCACCTCCGCCGTCCTGGCCCCCGAGACTCGGGGACGCGACCTGGTCCGACTGGAGGACGCGGCATGAAAGCGGTCGTCGTCCACGGCGCCGGAGACGTCCGCGTCGACGAACTCCCCGCCCCCGCACCGCCGGGCCCGGGCGAGGTCCTGCTGGCCCTCGAATGGGGCGGCATCTGCGGCTCCGACCTCGCCTACTGGAAACACGGCGCGTCCGGCACCGCCACCCTGAACCGGCCCATGGTCCTGGGCCACGAGATCGCCGGCCGGATCGCCGCCCTGGGCCCCGACGTCAGCGGACTCGCGCCAGGACAGCCGGTCACCGTCCACCCCGCACGGCCCACCGCGGACTCGGAGCTGCCGCCGCGGCTCGCCGGGCGCACCAACCTCCACTCGCGGGTACGGTACTTCGGCTCCGCCGCGTTCGACCCGCACACCGACGGCGGCTTCAGCCAGTACCGCACGGTCCCCGCCGACCAGATACGGCCGCTGCCGGACGGAGTGGACACCGAACACGGCGCCCTGGCCGAACCGCTCGCCGTCGCCCTGCACGCCGTGCGCCGCGCCCCGGACCCGCGCGGTCGCACCGTCCTGGTCAACGGCGCGGGCCCCATCGGCTCCCTGGTGGTCGCCGCCGCGCTGCACCGCGGCGCCGCCGCCGTCATCGCGGCCGACCTCTGCGCCGATTCACTCGCCGTCGCCCGCGCCATGGGCGCCACCGACACCCGCGACCTGTCCCGTGATGCCGGCCTGCCGCAGGACACCGAGATCGTCTTCGAGGCGTCCGGGGCACCGGCGGCGCTCGGGCCGGTCCTGCGCGCCACCGCACGCGGCGGCACCCTCGTCCAGGTCGGCAACCTGCCCGGCACCCCGGCGCCCGCCGCCCTGGGCGAGCTGGTCACCCGGGAGATCAGCTGGATCGGCTCCTACCGCTTCGCCGGCGAACTGGACGAGGCGCTGGCCGCCCTGCGCGACGGCCTCGATGTCGGTCCGGTCATCAGCCACCGCTTCGGCATCGAGGAGGCGCCGACTGCCCTGGCGGTGGCCGCCGACCCGGCCACCGGAAGCGGCAAGGTCATGCTGCGGCTGGCGGACGCCCCATGACCCGCCCACCGGCCGGCGCCGGTGCCGACGTCATGTGCCTGGGCGAGACCATGGCGGTCCTCGCCCCCGCCGACGGCCGGCCGCTGGCCACCGCGGCGCACCTGGCCCTGGGTGTCGGCGGCGCCGAATCCAACGTCGCCTGCGCGCTGGCCGGGCTCGGCCACCGCGCCGCCTGGGCCGGACGGGTCGGCCAGGACCCGTTCGGCACCCGGATCCTGACCGAACTCGCCGCCCGCGGCGTCGACGTCAGCGGCGCGACGGTGGACCCCGAGCGGCCCACCGGCCTGTACGCCAAGGACCCCGGACCCGGCGGCACCCGCACCCACTACTACCGGCGCCACTCCGCCGCGAGCCGGATGGGCCCGGGCCTCGCCTCCCACCCCGACCTGCGCGCGGCCCGGATCCTGCACCTCACCGGCATCACCGCCGCCCTGTCCGACAGCTGTGCCGCCCTGCTGGACGCCCTGGTGATACGGCGCGCCGCGCCAGGACCGCTGATCTCCTTCGACATCAACCACCGCCCGGCGCTGTGGCGCGAGGGCCCCCGGCAGGCGGCACCCACCCTGCTCGCCCTCGCCCGCGCCGCCGACGTGGTGTTCACCGGCCGGGACGAGGCCCAGGAGCTGTGGGGCACCGCCCGCCCCGAGGACATCCGGGACCTGCTGGCCCCCGCCCCCCTCGTCGTGGTCAAGGACGCCGAACACGGCGCCACCGCCTACAGCACCCGTGAGGGCACCACCTTCGTCCCCGCCCGCCGGCTGCGGGTGATCGAACCGGTCGGCGCGGGCGACGCCTTCGCCGCCGGCTACCTCGCCGGGCTGCTGGAGGAACGCGACCCGGCCGCCCGGCTGCGCCTGGGCCACCTCGCCGCGGCCGCCGCCCTGCGCACCGCCGCCGACCTGCCCACCCTGCCGCCGCGCACCGCACTCGACCCCTGGCTCACCCTCGACGACGCCGCCTGGAGCGCCCCAGATGACCAGCACTGACCCGCTCGCCCCCCTCGCCGCCGACCGCGTCATCGCCGTCATCCGCGCCCCCGAGATCCCCGACGCCGCCGCCCTGTGCGCGGCGCTGCGCGAAGGCGGCATCCACTGGGTCGAGTTCACGTACACCACCCCGGACCTGGCCGGCCACCTGCGGCGCGCGGCCCCCGAGGCCGGCGCGGGGCTGGGCGCCGGCACGGTGCTCACCGCCGCCCAGGCCGAGCAGGCCATCGAGGCGGGCGCCCGCTACCTGGTCACCCCCGGCGTACGTCCCGCCGTCGCGGAGGCCGCCGCGCCGGCCGGCGTCCCCGTGGTCATGGGAGCGCTCACCCCCACCGAGGTCGCCCAGGCCCTGGACCTGGAGGCCGCCGCGGTGAAGATCTTCCCCGCCCACGCCCTGGGCCCACGCCACTTCAAGGACCTCGGCGGCCCCTACCCCGGCACCCCCCTGGTGGCCTCCGGCGGCGTCAACGCCACCAACGCCGCCGCATTCCTCGCCGCCGGAGCCCTCGCCGTCTGCGCCGGATCCGACGTGGTCCCCCCGGCTGCCGTCGCCGCTGCCGACTGGCGGCAGATCACCGAGCGCGCCAGGGAGTTCACCGCGGCACTGGGGTGACGGGAGCCGGATGTCCCGCCTCCTCGCCCGGCCGTCAACATCGGGGCGCGTGGGGCACCCGGTCGGCGGAACTCCCGGCCTGTCCCTGGATTTCGCGGCCCGTTCCGGCCCAGCATGACGGTGGGACCCAGCCGAGGGAGACACCATGTCCGCCACCACCGCCGCCGTGGTCAGGCCAGGTACCGGCGCCTTCGCGTGGGAGGAGATCCGGCTGGACGCACTGCGCGCCGACGAGGTGCTGGTCCGGATCGCCGGCGCGGGCATCTGCCACACCGATCTCGCCGTACGGGACGGCCACATCCCGCTGCCGCTGCCCGCCGTGCTCGGCCACGAGGGCGCCGGCGTTGTCCGGGCGGTCGGGGACCGCGTGACCCGGGTCGCCCCCGGCGACACCGTGCTGCTGTCCTTCAGCTCCTGCGGCGCGTGCCGCGCCTGCGCACACGGGCGCCCCGGACACTGCGACACCTTTCTCCACCGCAACGCCTCTGGTTCCCGCGCCGACGGCAGCAGCCCGCTCACCGACGCCGGCGGCGAGCGGCTCTCCGGACGGTTCTTCGGACAGTCCTCCTTCGCCGCCCTGGCCATCGCCGACGAACGCTGCGCCATCCCGGTCGAGGTCGCGGACGAGGACGAACTCGCCCGGCTCGCCCCCGTCGGCTGCGGCGTGCAGAGCGGCGCGGGCGCCGTCCTGAACGTGTTGCGTCCCCAACCGGGCGACACACTCGCCGTCTTCGGCACCGGAGCGGTCGGCCTGTCCGCGGTGATGGCGGCAGCCCTCACCGCGGCGGTGCGGGTCATCGCCGTCGACCTCCGCCCCGCCCGGCTCGCCCTCGCCCGCGAACTCGGCGCCACCGACACCATCGACGCCGGGCAGGGCGATGTCGCCGAGCGCCTGGCCGAACTGACCGGCGGCCGCGGCGTCAGCCACGCCGTGGAGAGCAGCGGGGTGCCCTCCGTCCTGCGCCAGGCCGTCGACGCGCTGGCCGTCGGCGGCACGGCGGCGGTGCTCGGCCTGCCGCCGGCCGGCACCGAGGTGGCGTTCGACGTCAACACTCTGCTGAGCGGCCGTACCGTGCGCGGCGTGTACGAGGGAGACAGCGACCTGGTCACCTTCATCCCCGCCCTGGTCGCCCTGCACCGCGCCGGACGCCTCCCCTTCGACCGGCTGATCCGCACCTATCCGCCCGAGCGGATCAACGAGGCGGCCGATGCCGCGGCCCGGGGCGAGGTCATCAAACCGGTCCTGCGATTCCCGGCCGCCCCCGGCTGACACCGACGCTCAACCGGCGGACTCATGGCCGGTCAGCCGGACCTCCCCGCTGTCCGGGCGCGCCTGGACCTGCCGCGCCACCGTGACGCCGATACGCTGCTCGTCGTGCAGCCGCAGTTCTCCGTAGTGCCGGTTGTACGTCAGCGCCATCTCGTCCAGTCGATACTGCTGGACGGAACCGCCGGGCACCGCGTCAACACCTACTTCGCCGAACCGGGCACGCCCGAGTACGACGCGCTGGTGCTGCTGGACATCTCCGCCCACCAGCGCCTGAAAGTCAGTGCGAGCCCGTCCGGCTGTCAGGGCTGGGAAGGCCGGCGGGTCCGGTCCGGCGCCGGAGCGGGGGGCGGGGCGGGGACGAGGGAGTGGGCGGCCCAGGCGTCGTACAGGCGGGCGAGATGGAGCCGGTCCTCCGCCGACCACTGCTCGCCACGGCTGGAGACGAAGGTCCTGATGGCGCGGTTGATGGCGTCGGAGGGGAGTTCCCTCTGCGGTCCTGGGGAGGGCGGGGGAGTGGGTGCGGTCATGGTGGTGCTCCCGGCTATCGGCGAACGTCGGCGTGCGGTGTCGTCGCTGGGACGTCCGCTCCGCGCAGCGCCTGGCTGAGCGTGGTGGTGAAGGGCGGCCTCTCGTCCCGCTGACGGATGCGCCGTTCGACGGCCTCCCGTGACCAGCGCTTGCGTAGCGTCTTGGCGCTCATGCCCAGGGCGTCGGCGATCTCCGCCGTGGTCAGTCCGTCGAGACGGGCCCGGCGGACGGCGGCGGCCACCAGATCCTCCCGGGGTAACCCGGAGGAACGCAGCAGTCTGAGCAACTCCCTGGCCGCGTCCGGGCCCGGGATGAGCGCCGCGGTCTCCGTGAGACGGGCGTGTCCGGTGAAGTCGGCCGCGACGGCGGCGGCGTAACCGTCCTCCGCCGCAGCACCGGATGTGTCGACGGCGCTGCGCATGCGGTACGCCGCGTCCCGGCAGCGCTTGCCGCAGTACTCCTTGGGACGTCCGGAGTGGTTCGGGGTCACATCCATGCGGCACTTCGGGTTCTTGCAAGGGGTCATGATGCCTCGGTGGGGCAGGGCGGGCCGGGGTACGGCCCGCCGTTCCGTCTTCGTGGTGGCGCCGGCGGCGGGGGGCCGGTCCGGCGCCGGGACCGGGCGGGTCACGCGGCGGACGGCCGCGGTGGCGGTGGCGCGTGGCCGCGCGGGCCCGCCCGGCTGTGCCGTGCTGGGCCGGATCAGCCGATGTGCAGGCGGTGCCAGCACAGATGGGAGCCACGGGCGGCGGCCAGGGCGGTGAACGCGGCGACCGCGTCCAGCAGTCCCGGCCCGTTCCAGATCAGGACCAGGGGCAGGGCGATGACGGCGATCGCCACGGCGGCGGGCACCATGACGGTGGTTTCACGACGACGGGTGGTTTCGGGGGTGGGGACCTGCGGAATGCTACGGTCACCACGCCGGTCCAACGAGCCCGTTAACGGGAACACGAGGGTCGGCGGTACACGGTCGGGAGACATTGTCCTCCTTGATGCGTGGGTCACAAGTCGAAGGGGAGCCCGGGCTGGTTGGTCGCCTACCGGGCCCCTTCGCGTGCCTGGACGCTACCTGTTCAACCGTACGAGACGCCAGCACTACCAGACGTAATCACCATCATCGCGCCGGAGGGGCGGCGAAATTCGCAGTAATATGCCAGTGGCGGTCAAAAACGGGCAGGCTGCGGGGCGTTCCGGTGGAGAACCTTCGCCGTCCACGCACAACCCCGCCGGGCTGGCGTCCCGCCTCCCCCATCCGATAATGGACCTCCCCCGGTGCGCGGCTTGCTCGCCGTGATGGTCAACCGGGGTACGCGTGCCACGAGTAGAGGCATGACCGGGTGGGTCGGGGGAGGGCTCCATGGACGCCGCGACGACGGTGGGACTACGGCTGGGATCGGCGGCTCTCGCACCGCTGATCAAGAAACTGTTCCGCGCCGAACCGGCGGGTGCCGGACTGGTGGAGGCGCCGGTACGGCTCTCCTCGCTGGTCGCGTTCGGCGGCGAGAAACGGGATCTGGGCCGGCGTGAACTGGAAAAGCTCGTCCGGGAGCTGGTCGACCGGGCGGTCCGCGCCGCCGGTCCGCACGACACGCCCGCCCCGGACGAACACGAGGCCGTCGCGACGGCACTCACCGACGCCCTCACCGGACTCGGCGCCCTGGACATGGACGACGTCCAGGCCGTCGGCCTCGGCCCCGAAGGGCTGGCCCTGGCCCTGCGCCCCTACCGCTCGGGCGAACTGTCGCGGGACGGGGCGGTGTTCCACGACCGGCTGCTGCACCTGGCCTGCCTGCACATCGTGGACTTCTTCACCCGGCGCTCCACTTTCGTCGCCCGCACCCTGGTCGAGCAGAGCCGCAGGACCGAAGGGCTGGTGCGGGCGGTGGACCTGCTGCTGGAACGCCTGCCCGCCCGGCACACCGAGGACGCGGAGTTCGAGGAGCGCTACCGGCGGCACCTCGTCACCCGTCATGGCCGGCTCACCATCTTCGGCATCGACGTGGACGACGAATGGCCGCTGGACGACGCCTACCTGAGCCTGGAGACCATCGAGGCCGGGTCCCACGCGGCGATCGAGGGGCCCGAGGGCGACGCCCTGCGCCGATCCTCCCCGCCACGCCGCGCCGAACGGGCCCTCGCCGGACTGGACAGGGTCCTGCTGCGCGGCGTCGCCGGAGCCGGGAAGACCACGCTGGTGCAGTGGCTCGCCGTCACCACCGCCGAACACCGGCTGAGCGACCACCTGACCCACCTCTACGGACGCGTCCCATTCGTCCTTCCTTTGCGCACCCTGACCCGCTCCGGAAACGAACTCCCCACCCCCAGCACGTACCTGAGCGTGGTCGGCTGCCCGCACACCCCGCCCACCGGCTGGGCGGAACGCGTCCTGTCCGCCGGGCGCGGCCTGCTGCTCATCGACGGCATCGACGAGGTCCCCGAACCGCGCCGCGACGCCACCCGCCGCTGGCTGCGGGAACTGCTCCGGGAATTCCCCGGCAACGTCTGCCTGGTGACGGGCCGCCCCTCGGCCGTGAGCGAGGACTGGCTGGCGGCCGACGGCTTCCGGGAACTGTCGCTGTCCGCCATGAACCGCGAGGACGTGGCCGCCTTCATCCAGCGCTGGCACCACGCGGCCGGCGCCGGCCAGGAACGGGCCGAAGCCCTGCTGGCCGCCGTCCGCAGCCGCCAGGACCTCGGTCGGCTGGCCACCAACCCCCTTATGTGCGGCATGCTCTGCGCGCTGCACCGTGCGAGCCACGGATATCTGCCCCGTGGGCGGGAGGAGTTGTACGAAGCGGCGCTGCGGATGCTGCTCGAACGCCGGGACCGGCAGCGCAGCATCGACCACGGCCCGCACCTGGACGCCCGCTCACAGACGCTGTTCCTGGAACGGCTGGCCTACTGGCTGATCCGCAACGGCCAGCACCAGATGGATCGCGCCGACGCCATCGACCTGATCGACCAGATGCTGCCCACCATGCACCGGGACACGGCGGGGCTCACCGCCGAGGACGTCTACCGGCACCTGCTCGACCGCTCCGGCCTGCTGCGCGAACCCGCCGAGGACGTCGTGGACTTCATCCACCGCACCTTCCAGGACTACCTCGCCGCCCGCGCCGCCGTCGAGAACCGCGACTTCCCGCTGCTGGTACGGAACGCCCACCTGGACCAGTGGGAGGACGTCATCCGCATGGCGGTGGCCCACGGCCGCCCCGAGGAACGCAAACGCCTGCTGAAGCAGCTGATCAAACGCGGCGACACCGTCAAGAAGCACCGGGTCCGGCTGCACCTGCTGGCCATGGCCTGCCTGGAACACGCCACCCAGCTCGACCCGGAAGTACGGCGGGAGGTGGAGGAACGGGCCGCCGCGCTGATTCCGCCGAGAACGATCTACGAGGCGGCGGTGCTCTCCGATGTGGGGGAGGTGGTGCTCGAACTCCTCCCGGGACCCGACGGACTGACCGATGACGAGTCCCTGGCGGTGGTGAACACGATCGGCGTGATCAGTGCGCAGGGAGCTGAGGCGGCGCTGCCCAGACTCGCCGAGTTCGCGGCGCATCCGTCGCTCAGGGTGAGAGAAACGCTGCTGCGCTGCGCGACCGAGCTCGATCCCGCACGCTTCGCGAAGGAAGTTCTCTCCCGGCTTCGTCTGGATGACCAGCCACACTTTCAGGTGGGTAACTCTGAGGAGCTGTCCGCGCTGGACAGCCTGCCCGACCATCCCTACGTGTCGCTGTTCGGGGATTTCAGTGCGGAGGAGATCCTCGCGGCGTTGGGGACGAGGGTCCTGAAGGAACTGTCCATCAAAGGCCGTCAGCTCACCCGCCTGGACTTCCTCGGTCGCTTCGGATCCCTGGAACGGCTCTCACTCATCGACGCACCCGCGATCGCGGATGTTGCCCCCCTGTCCACACTTCCCCTGCGCAGTCTGCTGCTGCGCAAGACGCCCGCGCTCCGTGACCTCCGTGCTCTGAACGCCCTGCCGGATCTTCACTACCTGTACCTGGGAGACGGGACCACCTGCCACGGCCTCGATCTCCTGCCGGACCGGGCGCCACTCACCGACCTGGGGGTGCCCAGCACGGTCACCGACCTCACCGGGATCGGCACCTGGCCACGGCTGGAAACCCTGCGGATTCTCTTTACGGAAGACGGCGCGGACCTGGTCCCCTCCCCGGAAAGCCTGGCGGCCATCGCCGCACTGCCCGCACTGACGAACCTGGTGCTCCCCGCACGTGTTCTGCGCGCCATGAGTCGCCACGGGGTCAGCGTTCCGCAGGCCACGCACGCGCACGTGTTCCAGATCGAGGAGGAGGCGGATTTGCGGAACCTCGGCCACGTTCTCCCGGGTCTGCGTGACCTGACCCTGAATGCGAAATTCGAGCTGAAGGTCGATGCCCGCGTGCTGATCACCGTGGAGGGCCTGACCTCGGTGGAGTGCCGGGGCCGCACGCGCCTGACACACCCTGAGAACCTGCCCCACGTCACGGTGACGCAGCCCCTGGAGTCCCGCTACTAGGGTCCGTCTTCAAAGTGGATACCGGGTAGCACACCCCGCCACCCTCATCCCTGCCGCGAACGGTTCGACGGAGCCGCGTCAGTGCGGATGGCGATAGGGTCCGGGCATGTCAGACGCGATAGCGACCGCGATCACTGCGGCGGCGGGCCTCGGCGGAGCGCTTCTCGGCTCGGTACTCCCGCAACGCTTCAACGCCCGCGAGCGCGCCGCCGAGGCCGAAATCGCCGACCGGAGAAGATCCTTCGAGGAGCGGCGAGAGGCATACACGGCCATGAACCGTGCCTCCGAGCAATTCCACACGCTCCTCAAGGACGCCCTGCACCGCATCCGTGACGGCGTCTATGCCGAGGAGGACCGCACCCGTCTTGAGGATTCCCGCAGGGAGTACCGCGACCGCTACGCGGCAGCCCAAATGATCGTCCCCTTGCGGATCATGGAGGCCTCGCGAGAGCTCAACAAGGTGCTCGCTGAGGTCGACGCGGCGGCCAAACGCATTGACCGCGGCCTCGCGCGTGACGGCGAGAGTGCAGAGCGCCTACTCGTCGAGGTAAGGCAGGCGGAGCCCCGGCTGGTAGCGATGCGGACACTGATGAGGGAAGACCTGGGGATCCGGGGCTAGGGTCAATGCCGTTCGGTTAGGGGTTTGACCGGTGGTGCAACTCTCGGCGTTTCGGTTAGTTATGTGGGTGCAGCCCTTGTAGTGGTTCTCGGGTCCGCCAAGACTCGTGTTCCTCCGCAAGGGCTGCAGTGTCCGATTCTGTCATTACGCATGCTCCCGACGTGTTCGCCGTGGGGCACTTGGGCGAGTTGACCCAGGTCGTTCCGTTCGAACTCGTCGACGAGGCAGTCGCGTCCGCGGGTGGTCTACAGCGTCGGGTGCGGCGGCTGCCGTCACGGGTGGTTGTCTACCTTCTGCTCGCAGGCGCGCTGTTCACTGGTCTGGGTTGGTCGCGGATCTGGTCCCGGCTGACTGCCTCGCTCCCTGTGCCACCGTCCCCACCGGCGGGTTCGTCGATCACGGAAGCGATGCGACGGGTGGGGCCCAAGCCGTTGCAGGCTCTGTTCGACCTGGTCAAAGGCCCCGCCGCAGTGACCGCGACACAGGTGACACGGTTCGCGGGCAGGCTGGTGGTCGCGATCGACGGCACCCACGGGCGCGGACTTCCTCAGCCGCGCCAAGACCCACAGCACAGCGCTCAAGTTGCCGATCCTGCGCCGTCTGCCCGACGGCACGTTCCTCTCCCGCATAGGCAAGGTCACCGTCCGCGTCATCGAGGCCGCCATCACCGTCACGCCCGCTGACAGCACCGATCAGCGCACCACCCACCACACCTACCGGCTGGTCACCAACCTGCTCGACCCCGACGAGGCATCCGCGACCGAGTTGGTCAGGCTCTACCACGAGCGTTGGGAGATCGAGACCAGCTACTGCGAGCTGAAATCGACCATCCTCGGGGGCAGAGCCCTCCGTGGACGCCATCCAGCAGCCGTCACCCAGGAGACCGGGGCACTCCTGGTCGCCTACCAGGTGCTACGCACCGCGATGAGTGACGCTGTCCTGCACCGGCCCGACATCGACCCCGACCGTGCCGCGTTCACCGTCGCACTGAACGCGGCACGTGACCAGATCGTCTGTGCCGCCGGCATCATCCCCCACACCCAGGTCGACCTCATCGGCCGGATCGGCACCGCCATACTCGGCGACCTCCTACCCACCCGCCGTAACCGGACCCGACCCCGCGTGAAGAAACGAGCGATCAGCTCCAAGTACCGCGCCATCGGCCGCGACATCGACCACCGAACCCACCAGACCACCATCCAGATCGCGATCAACTCATTGCCAAACACACCCAACGGCTAACCGAACGGCATCGGGGCTAGGGTCCGTCTTCAGAGATCGCTAGGTGGTGGATCATGGTGGTGTGGTATGCCGTCATGAACTCACTGACCATGAGTGGGAGTTACTCGCTCCACTCATACCGCGGGCCCAAACGGGGCGACCGCGGGTGGAGGACCGCCGGGTGATCAATGGCATGGTCTACAAGATCCGGACCGGGATCTCCTGGCGTGACCTGCCCGAACGCTACGGGCCGTGGAAGACGGTCTACACCCGCTTCCGCCGCTACGCCCTCGACGGCATCTTCACCCGGGCCCTGCAGCAGATGCAGGCCCGGGCGGATGCGGCCGGAGACATCGACTGGCTGGTCCAGATCGACTCCACCATCGTCCGCGCCCACCAGCACGCCGCGGCCACTGGCCGAAAAAGGGGGCCCTCCGGCAGGACAAACCGGATGCTCACGCCCTCGGCCGATCCCGAGGCGGGCTGACAACCAAGATCCACCTCGCCTGCGACGGCCGCTGACCCTCATGCTCACGGCTGGCCAGCGTCACGACGGCGTCTGCGCACGCCCGCTTCTCGAGCGGATCCGAGAGCCCCGCATCGGCCGGGCCGACCGCGCTGCCGCCCGGACCACCTGGTCGCGGACAAGGCCTACGCCTCCCGCGGCTTCCGCGCCTACCTCCGCAAGCGCGGCATCAGCCACACCATTCCGGAAAAGCGGGACCAGCAACGCCACCGCCGCAACCGGGGCCGTGACGGCGGTCGCCCGCCACGGTTCGACCGGGACATCTACCGCCGGCGCAACACCATCGAACGCTGCTTCAACCGGCTCAAGAGCTGCCGCGGCATCGCTACCCGGTATGACAAAACCGCCACCTCCTACGAAGCGGCGGTCTCTCTCGCGTCATTCCTGCTGTGGGCAAGATCCGTTTGAAGACGGACCCTAGTGCTCGCGCCGTCCCCCCGTCCCTGTCCGGCAAAAGAGTGGCCGCCGGTGGTGACCTGCGGCGACGCGCCACGGGGCCGGGGGTGCCGCCCTAGGGTGGCGCGCGTGGCTTCGGTAGTGAACGGCGTTTCGCAGCGGAGGGTCTCCCGTCCGGGCCGGTTCGCGCCGCTGCTCGTCGCGGTCGCGTGTGCCGTGTCCTTCGCCGGGTCCGCGCTCGCCCAAGTGGCCCTCGGGCTGCCGATAGGGGATCTCGACGTCTACCGTGCCGAGGGCTGGGCCGTGCGCGACGGCAGCGATCTCTACGATCTCGCCGTCAGCGCGCACGCCCTCCAGGCCACCTATCCGCCGTTCGCCGCCCTGTTCTTCGTGCCGCTGACCCTGCTGAGCGTCGAGGCCATGCGGGCCGCCGTGCTCCTGCTGAACCTCGGCCTCGTTCTCGTCCTCGCCCGGCTCTCCCTCCGGCTGGCAGGGCTCCGGCCGCCGGGGCACTGGCGGTGGGCCGCGCCGCTCGCCGTCGCCGCCGTCGCCGTGTGGTGCGAGCCGGTGTGGGCGACCATCCGGTACGGGCAGATCAACCTGCTGCTCGTCGTTCTCGTCCTGTGGGATCTGACCCGGCCCGTTCCGCACCGGCTGGCCGGGTTCGCCGTCGGGATCGCCGCCGGGATCAAACTCACGCCCGCGATCTTCGCGGTGCTGCTCACCGTGGCCGGGGTCATCGTGCTCGTCCGGCGGCGGGAGAACGGGTTCCTGCTGATCGCCACCCGGGCCTGGGCGGCTTTCGCCGGGACGGTCCTGCTCGGCGCGCTCGTACTGCCCGACGCCTCCCGGCGGTACTGGACGGAACTGGTCCTGGCCGAGGACCGGGTCGGGGCGGCCGAAGCGGCGGCCAATCAGTCGTTGCGCGGGACGCTGGCCCGTTTCCTGCACACCGGCGACCTCCCGCCCTGGTGGCTGCCGGTGGCGGCCGGCGTGTGCTGCGCCGGGCTGGCCGTCGCCGTCGCCGCCCTGCTGGCGGGGGAACGGGCCTGGGCCGTGATCGGCTGCGCCACCACGGCGCTGCTGGTCAGTCCCGTGTCCTGGTCGCACCACTGGGTGTGGGCGGTTCCTGCCGTGGTCCTGCTGGGTGCCGAGGCCGCCCGGCGGCGGTCGCGGGCGTGGTGGGCGGCCACCTGGGCCGCCGCGCTGCTGTTCTGTTCCTACGTCAGCTGGCTGCTGCCGCACGACGCGTCCCGCCCCGAGCTGGATCTCTCCCTCGGGCAGCAGTTCCTCGCCGCCGGCTATCCGCTGGCCGGTCTCGTGCTGCTCGCCGTCACCGGCACCCTCACCCGCGCCGCTCTCACAGCACCGCCCGGAAACCGGGCAGCCGCCGCAGCCGTCCCGCGAGCGGGAAACTCAGCGCGATAGCCGCCGCCGTCACCAGCACCCACGCGGTCAACGGCGCCGGATCCAGCGGGGAGAGCGCGAACTGGAACGCCACCACGATCGGCAGGTGGACGATGTACACGGTGAAGGCGGACCCGGCCAGCGAACCCAGCACCGGTCCCTCGTGGTTCAGCCGCTCCCGGAACAGGGTCAGCAGGCCCAGGCACAGCGCCGTGCACAGGAACGTCTCGTACACCGCCCACAGCGCCGCCTGCACCGTCAGCCCGCCCGTCCCGTACCAGAAGGCCCCGGTGCCGCCGGCCGCGAACAGCAGCAGCGAGCCCGCCACGCCGCCCGCCAGCCACACGTAGCCGGTACGGGCCGGGATCGCGGTCAGCCAGCCGTGCCGGTGGGCGAGGATCCCGGCGGCGAAGAACGCCGCGTACTGCGCGAGCCGGGCCGGTTCGGTCTGGATGAACTCGGCGAGCGGCACCCACTCGTCCAGCGGGTACGCCACCCGCAGCGCGAAGGTGGCGGCGGCGACGGCGAGCGTGAAGTACACCAGGGCGCGGTGCCCCGGCACGGGCAGCACGCGGTGCCCGTCCGCCCGGCGCAGCCGCCGGACCCCGTCGCCGAGCTTGCGGGCCAGCACGTACAGCAGGCAGTAGACCAGCAGGTTCTGGATGAACCACAGGTGCCCGAACTGGAGGTCGGGCCAGATGGGGCCGGTCCAGTCGGCCGGCCGTTCGCCCAGGCCCAGGAAGACGTCCGCGTAGTACTGCGGGAAGGACAGCGCGGGCTGGTCGCGGTACACCAGGTAGTACACGTACAGCAGTACCGGGATGATCGTGATGGTTCCGGCCAGGAACGGGACGCCCAGCCGGCGCAGCCGCCCGCGTACGAACGCCGCGACGCCCCGGCGGTCCACCGAGGCCGGGACGAAGCAGGCGGAGACGAAGAAGAACAGGCTCATGAAGAACGTGCCGTTGAGGGTGGAGAACGCCGCGAGCGCGCCGCTGCCGCGCTGGTCCTCGACGTACCACCAGTCGGCCGGTCCGTACGCCTGCGCCGCGTGGTGGGCGACCACCAGCATGATGAGCGCGATCCGGAGGTTGTCCAGATACGCCGTCCGCCGCCGGGGGGTGTGTTCCCCGGGCGGCGGACTTGTCGTCGTCTTGGTGGGCGTGGGCCGGGTGAGCGGCCTGGTGGTGTCCATGTATCCCAGGCTAGGAATTCCGGTGGCTCACCGTAATGATGCTGGCTACCGGGCCCTGCTGTGCTACTCCGCAGTCAGCTGAGGGTGCAGTCCTCCCGTTCGCTCAGGTGTGCCCCCACCTGCGGTCCGACCGACAGGCAGCTCAGGTCGAGGGCCTCGGCCAGCGCCCGGTACCCGGCGTCGTTCGGGTGCAGACCGTCACCGGAGGCGTAGGCCGGGTTCAGCCGGACCGGGTCGGCGGGGTCCTGCCACACCGCGTCCGCGTCGAGGATGCCGTCGAAGCCGCTCTCGTCCCTGATCCAGGCGTTGAGGGTCTGCCGGGTGGCCTCACCCGCCGCGGTCCACTCCGCCGCGTCCCGGAACGGGGGCAGGGTGGCGCCGATGATGCGCAGGTCGTGGGCGTGGGCGCGGTCGATCACGTCGCCGTAGGCGTCGATGATCTCGGCGGCGGTGGGCGCTTCGTCGGGGAAGTACGCGGCGCCCAGGATGTCGTTGAGACCTTCGAGCCAGATGATGTCGCGCACCCCCGGCTGGGTGAGCACGTCCTGTTCGAAGCGGCCCAGGGCGCCGACGCTGCCGTACTCGGTGTCGTTGATGACCTGGTTGGCGCCGATCCCGGTGTTCAGCACGCCCACCTCGCCGCCCAGCCGGCGGGCCAGCACGCTCGGGTAGGAACGCGCGGCGTCCAGCGAGGAGCCGACGCCGTCGGTGAGGGAGTCGCCGAAGGCGACGACGGACCCGGGATCGCCGTCCGTGGCGACCTCCAGGCCGCTGACGAAGAAGAACGAGGTGGTGGTGGCGGGGAAGGGCGCCGCCGTCACGGCCTCGGTGTGGTCGCCGGGCTCCGACAGGTACACGGTGCGGTTGGCCAGCCGGTGCCAGGTGGTCGGTCCGGTCGGTTCATCGACATACAGACTCGCGATGACGTCCATGTCGGGCCGTACGGCGAAGTCCACCGGGTCGCTGGTGACCTCGGTGCCCGGCGCGAGGGTGACGGATCCCGAGCCGCCGAAGGTGACGGTGGTGCTGGAGCCGGGCCGGATACCGCCGTTGCCGCGTGGCAGGGCCACCGACAGCGCGTCGATCGTCAGCGGCGTGCTCCCGTACACGTTGGACAGCCGCACCCGTATCCGCTCCCCGCCCTTGCTCACCCGCAGCGGCTGACGGATCGTGCGGTCCTCGAAGCCCTCGGCCGAGATGCCGGCGCCGAAGGGGACGGTGGGCGCCGCTGACCAGCTGCCGGTCCACGCCTGCGCGCCGGCGTGCGGTGCGCGGGGCGGCTCGCCCTGCTGGTCGGCCGCGGTCGCCGCGGTGCCCAGTGGCGCCAGCAGGGCGAGCAGGGCCAGGGCCAGGGGCGCGGTGCTGCGGATGCTCATCGGATGCCTCCGGTCGTGGGCGGGGGAGTGCAGTCCCGGCGCTCCCCGGTCGGTTCTGATGGGGCGGCGGTGCCCCGCGGGCCCACCGACAGGCAGCTCAGGTCGATGGCCTCGGCCAGCGCCCGGTAGCCGGCGTCGTTCGGGTGCAGCCCGTCGCCCCAGTCGTAGCGGGGGTTCAGCGCGGACGCGTCGGCGGGGTCGCGCCACAGCCGGTCCAGGTCGATGACCCCGTCGAAGCCGCTGTCCTCCCGGATCCACCGGTTGAGCGTCTGGCGCATGGCCTCGCGTTCCTCGGTGAACTCCGGGACGCCCCGGAAGGGGCCCAGCGTCCCGCCGATGATCCGCAGCCCGTTCGCGTGGGCGCGCTCGGTCAGCTCCTGGTAGGCGGCGATGACCTCGTCGGCGGTGGGTGCCTCGTCGGGGAAGTAGTGCGCGCCGAGGATGTCGTTGATGCCCTGGATGAGGATCACGTCGCGCACCCCGGGCTGCCCCAGCACGTCCCGCTCGAAGCGGCCCAGGGCGCCGACGCTGCCGTACTCGGTGTCGTTGATGACCTGGTTGGCGCCGATCCCCGCGTTGAGCACGCCCACCTCACCGCCCAGCCGGCGGGCCAGCACGCTGGGGTAGGAGCGGGCCGCGTCGGGGGTGGAACCGACCCCGTCCGTGTGCGAGGCGCCGATCGCCACCACGGAGCCGGTGTCGCCGTCCGTGGCGACCTCCAGACCGGTGACGAAGAAGAACGAGGTGTGGGTGGTGGGAAAAGCGTCCGCCGTCACGTCGGCCGTGCGGTCACCCGATCCCGGCCGCGACACGTACACCGTGCGGTTGGCGAGCCGGTGCCAGGTGGCCGGCCCGGTCGCTTCACCGACATACAGACTCGCGACGACATCGGTGTCCGCGCGCACCCGGAACCGCACCGGGTCGCTGAGCCGCTCCTCGCCCGCGGGGATCGTCGCCGACCGCTGCCCGCCGAAGGTGACGCCGGTACTGGACCCGGGCCGGATGCCGCCCAGCCCGCGCGGCTGGGCCAGGGACAGCGCGTCGACGGTCAGCGGGGTGGTGCCGTACACGTTCGACAGCCGCAGCCGTACCCACTCCCCGCCCCGGGTCGCGCGCAGCGGCTGACGGATCGTCTGGTCCTCGAACCCCTCGGCCGAGACGTTCCCGGCGAACGGGACGGTGGGGGCCGTGGCCCAACTGCCCGTCCACCCGCCGCCCGGCCCACCCGTCCCCGCCGCGTGCGCGCCGGGGCCGGTCACCGGTGCCAACAGGGCGGCCAGCAGCGCGGACACCACCATCGCGGCCCGCGCCGTGCGTAATCTCATGTCGCTGTCTCCATTTCCGGCCGCCGCGCCGGGCGGCCGCCGATCAGCTGGGCGGCGCGCAGCCCGACCACGATGGACGGCGCGCAGGTGTGGCCACGGATGATGTGCGGGATGACCGAGGCGTCCGCGATCCGCAGCCCCTCCACCCCGCGCACCCGCAGCTCCGGGTCGACCACCGAGGCCTCGTCCAGGCCCATCCGGCAGGTCGCCACCGGGTGGTACAGGGAGTGCGAGCACGACTCCACGACGGCCTGCGGATCCGTCACCCCGGCCGCCGGCTGCAGGCTGTGCGCCGCGTACCTGGCCAGCGCCGGGGCGGACAGCACCCGCTCGCTCCACCGCGCGCCCGCCACCAGCGCCGCCCGGTCCGCGCCGCGCGGATCGCTCAGATAGCGCGGGTCGATCACCGGCGCGTCCGCCGGGTCGGGCGAGTTCAGCCGTACCTCACCCCGGCTGTGCGGCTGCAGCAGCACCGCCCCCACCGAGAACGCGTGCCGGTCGCCCAGCGTCAGGCCCTCGTCCAGATAGGGGCCCGGTGCGAACAGCAGCTCCAGATCGGGCAGCGCCAGCGACGGATCGCTGCGCGCGAAGGTGTACGCCTCGCCGAGGTTGGAGGTCAGCTTCCCGCGCCGGTACCGGCCGTAGCGCACCATCTCCCGTGCCGAGGCGGCGTCGAACAGCGTGATCGGCTCGCGGCTCGCCACCACCCGCATGGTGACCAGATGGTCCGCCAGATTCCGGCCCACCTCGGGGCGGTTGGCCACCACCCCGATCCCGAACCGGCGCAGTTCCCCGGCCGGGCCCACCCCCGACAGCTTCAGCAGTTGCGGGGTGTTGACCGCGCCGCCGCACAGCACCACCTCGGCGCGTGCCGCCGAGGTCACCAGCGCGCCGTCGTGCAGATACTCCACGCCCACCGCGCGCCGCCCCGCGAACACCACCCGGCGGGCGGCGGCCCCGGTGCGCACCGTCAGATTGGGCCGCCCGGCGGCCGGGCGCAGGAACGCGTCCGCCGTGCTGAACCGGGCACCCTCGCGCTGGGTGACCGCGGTACGGCCGCCCCGCTCGGCGGTCGCGTACCCGTCCACCGACGCCTCGCTGAGCCCCGCCTCCTGACAGGCCGCCAGGAAGGCCGCCGTCAGCGGGTTCGGGTCGCGCTGCATCCGCACCGGCATCGGCCCGCCCGCGGTCCTGCGGCCCGCCGCCAGCGGATCCTCGCGATCCTCCAGCGACTCGAAGCACCGGGTGACGGCCCGGCGCCCCCACCCGGGGCCGGCCAGCCGCTCCCAGGTGTCGTAGTCCTGCGCGAACCCCCGCACCCACATCATGGCGTTGACCGAGGACGAGCCGCCCAGGGTCCGCCCGGCCGGCCAGTAGATCTCCCGACCGCCCAGCCCGCGCTGCGGCACCGTGCGCCGGGCCCAGTCGTACGGGCCGCCGAACAGCGACAGATAGGCCGCCGGAACCCGGATCGCCTGGTCGCCGTCGACCGGGCCCGCCTCCAGCAGCAGGACGCCGCGGTCCGGATCGGCGCTCAGCCGCTCCGCCAGCGGCGCCCCCGCGGCGCCCGCCCCGACGACGATGTAGTCGAACGAATCATCCATGGTGCGAGATACCTTCCGCTCGGGTCGCGGTCGCCGCGCCGGGCGTCCACGACCAGGTGCGCAGCCGCGTCAGCGGCCCGCGTACGGTCACCGCGCCCGCGTAGCCGGCCGGCAGGTCCAGGCGCCGCACCCGCCACCCGTCGTGCCGCCGCCCGCCGCGGAAGACCTCGGCGTCGGCGGTGGCCCCGGCGAACCGGACCTCGAACCGGTCCAGCGGGTGGCTCAGCCCCAGGCCCAGGGCCTTCACATAGCTCTCCTTGCAGGTCCAGTAGGCCCAGAACGGGGAGGGACCGCCCGCGCGCCCGGCCCCCGCCCGTACCGCCGCGGCCTCCGCCGGCGCGAACCACCGCTCCGCCATCGCGGTGCGGTCCGCCGCGGTGATCCGCTCGATGTCCACCCCGACCGGCCCCGGCGCCGCGAGTGCCAGCAGCGCGGCGCCCGTCGTGTGCGAGAGGTTGAACGCCAGCCGGGCGTCCTCCAGATACGGCTTGCCGTACCGTCCCGCGCCGAAGCGCAGCGCGGCCGGGTCGCGGTCCAGATAGCGGCCCAGGATGTCCCGCAGCGCGGTGCGGGACACGGTGAACGCCGTCCGGTCGCGCTCGGAGACCATCGCGGCGGCCCTGGCGCGTTCGCGGGCGTCCAGCAGCGGCGGCAGCCCGCGCACCGCACCGGCACCGTCGCCCGGCAGCCGGATGTGCCACACGTCCACCGTGCCCGCCGCCAGGCCCCTGCGGTACGGAGCGCGGGTGGCCGCCGCCACGGCGCTCACCGGACCTCCTCCAGCGCCGCCCCGATCGGCCCCAGCACCGAGGCCGGGTCCTCGTACGGGAAGAAGTGCCCGCCGGGCACCACCCGCAGCGCGAACGAGGCGCTGGTGTGCCCGGCCCACGGCCGCACCCAGCGCACCGGCACCTTGCTGTCCAGCGCACCGGCGAACGCCGTCAGCGGCACCGGCAGAGCCGGCTCCTCCCGGTACGCGTACGTCAGGTTCACCGCGATGTCGGCACGCAGCAGCGGCACCATCATCTCGGTGAACGCCGGCCTGGTCAGGATGTGTTCGGGGATGCCGCCCAGCGAGTGCAGAAAGCGCAGGAAGTCCGGCGCCGGCAGCTCGTGCACCGGCGGCCCCGGGGCCCGTACCTCGGGCGCTACCCGGCCGGAGACGAACAGCGCCACCGGCAGCGGCGCGCCGCGCCGCCGCAGCTCCCGGGTGAAGGCGTACGCCAGCAGCGCGCCCATGCTGTGCCCGAACACCGCGAACGGCCCCCGCAGCACCGGGATCAGCGCATCGGCCGCCGCGCTCACCACCGCCCGCGCGTCGCGCAGCGGCGGCTCACGGAACCGGCTCTCGCGGCCCGGCGGCTGCACCGGGCACAGCACCGTGCCCGGCGGCAGCCGGCCCTCCCAGGCGTGGAAGACCGAGGCGCCGGCACCGGCGTGCGGAAAGCACACCAGCGGCAGCGCCCCCTGGGGCGGCGGGCCGGCCGGCAGCCAGTCGGCGGCCCGGCCCACCGGGGTGATGGCGTCCACGTCAGCCCGCCACCGCGTTCTGGCCGGCCGTCACGCCGAACGCGCCCTCGCCCGGCGTGGCCAGCGCCCGGCGCTCCTCGTCGGCGATCTCCTCCTCCAGGTTCTCCGAGACGGTGTCCAACCGCAGCCCGCCCGAGGTCTCCGACAGGGCGGACTCGATGGCGTGCAGCCGCCGCCCCGCGCACTCGGTGGCGTACTCCAGCAGATCGCGCATCACCAGACCGAACAGGTCGGCCGGGTAGTCGCGGGTGGCGTGCTGGATCTGCCGGATGGCGTGCGGCAGCAGTTCCCGCATCCGGTGCGTGACGGTCTGCCAGTTGTCCGGATCGGCGGCCACCAGCCGGCGGCAGGTGTACGTGCCCCACGCCATGTGCCGCCGCTCGTCGTCCCGGATCCGCGCGATCATCTGCCGCATGCCGGGGAAGATGTTCAGCTCCGTGCAGATCCGGGTCCAGGCGAAGTAGCCGGTCAGCGCCAGCACACCCTCGACCACGTGGTTGTAGGTGACCGAGGCCCGCACCTGGTTCTGCGGCGTCGGGGCGTGCCGCAGCCGGTCCAACGACTCCGGCAGCGCGTCGAAGAAGATCCGCCGGTAGCCGGGGTTGTCCGCGACCAGCCCGTTCAGGTCCTCGTGCAGCCCGACGGCGTCCAGCCACATCCGGAACACCTCGGTGTGCTTGGCCTCCTCGTAGCAGAACTGCGTCAGATACATCTCGTCCGCCAGCCGGCCCTCGCTCGACATGGCGGCCATGAACGGCTGGAGATCGTGGGTGACGGCTTCCTCACCCGCCAGGAACATCGCGCACAGACCGGTGAAGGCCTCCCGCGAGACGTCATCGAGCCGTGCCCAGTCCTCGGCGTCGCGCGAGAAGTCCAGGTCGGCCGGGTTCCACGCCTTCGCGTGGCCCTTGCGGAACAGCCGCAGCGGCAGACTCTCGAAGTCGAGACCGCCGGAGGCCAGCGCCGAGAAGTCCTTGCGCCGGGGCTGCCGTACGTCGTACGCGGTCATGGTGGCTCCTTCCAGCCGGATGGGGGACGCGGTTCAGCCGCCGACGCGCAGATCGAGGTAGGCGGGCGGCTCGGGCACATCGGTGTCCGCCGCCGTGAGCACCAGGGTGTCGCCGTTGCGGCCGGTCTCCTCGAAGCCGGCGAAGCGGTAGGTCACATACATCACCCGGTTGCGGTCGGTGGGCACGAACTCCGCCGTCAGCCGGGCGCCGTGCCGCCGGGCCAGCCGCATCACGTGGTGCAGCAGGACGGTGCCCACGCCCCGGTTCATCACCCGGCACGACATCAGCAGCAGCTTCAGCCGCCACTGGGTGCCGGCCGTCTCCACCAGGGCGAGACCGATCCGCCCGTAGGCCCCGAACCGGTCGTCCAGGCCCGCCATCAGCAGCAGATGGCCGGGGGAGGCCGACAGCCGCTCCAGCTCCTCGTAGGAGTACGTGGCGCCCGTGGAGTTGAGCTGATTGGTGCGCACCGTCAGCTCCTCCGCCCGCTGCAGATCGCTCACCTGCGCGCGGTCGATGGTGAACACCATGCCGAGCGTGGCCAGGAACTCCTCGCCCGCGCCCTCGAAGCTCTCCTCCGCCCGCACCCGCGCCTCGCCACTGCGGTACATCTCCCGGCGCCGGGCCGCGTCCTGGGTGCGGAAACGGGGGGTGAACTCGGGACGGCCGGTCAGCCCGCCCACCTCGTCGGCGTTCACGCACAGCACCGAGGGATGGGCGAAGGCCACCTCCTCCAGCTCGAAGGGCTGGTCGTCGATGAACGCCAGCGCGTCGATGCCGATGTTCAGGGTCTTGGCCACCGCCTCCACCGACACCGACTTCGGGCCCCAGGTGATCTGCGGGGCCAGGAAGTACTCGGCGACGCCCAGCTCCTCCAGCCGCCGCATCGCCGCGTCGTGGTCGTTGCGGCTGGCGACCGACAGCAGGATGCCCCGCTCGTCGAGCGCGCGCAGTGTCTCCAGCACGCCGGGGCGCAGCGCCACGTCGCCGTCCTCCAGCAGCACCCCGTCCCACACCGTGTGGTCCAGGTCCCACACCACGCACTTGACGCGGCCACGGGCGTCCTTCGTCACGACGCTCCCCCTCCGGGTGTCCGCGGGCGTCCGGCGCCGGCGGTGGTCAGCGCATGCTGCGCGATGAGAATTTCCTGGATCTGGGAGCTGCCCTCGATGATCTCCATGATCTTGGCGTCCCGGAACCAGCGGTTCGCCGGATGCCCTTCGGCACAGCCCACCGCGCCGTGGATCTGCACCGCGTCGGCCGCGGCCCGCATCGCCGCGGTCGACGCGAAGTACTTCGCCGCGCAGGTCTCCGTCAGCGTCGCCGGGTCCCCGGCGTCCTTGAGCGCGCCCGCGTCCCGGCACAGCGCCCGCGCGGCCCGCAGATCCACCGCCATGCGGGTGAGCAGCCGCTGGATCAGCTGGTGTTCACCCAGCAGCGCCCCGCCCTGGCGGCGGGACGCGGCGTGCCGCACGCTGCCCTCCAGGGCCGCCGCGATGATGCCGGTGCTGCCGGCCGCCACACTGTGCCGGCCGATGTCCAGCACCCCGGTGGCGATCGCGGTGCCCATGCCCTCCGCGCCCAGCAGCGACTCGGCGGGCACCCGGGCACCGGTGAAGCGGATCTCGGCGGTCATCGCGGCCCGGGTGCCCAGCAGGCCACGCACCGGGGTGCGTTCCACCCCGGGCGCGTCGGCCGGCACCAGGAAGGCGCTCACCCCCCGTTCGGTGCGGGCGAACACCAGCAGTACGTCGGCGCGTTCGCCGCCCGTCACCCACTTCTTGTGCCCGTCCAGCAGCCAGCCGCCGCCCGGCGCGGGCCGCGCGGACGCCTGCACGGCGGTGAAGTCGCTGCCCGCCGCGGCCTCCGTCAGACAGAAGGCGCCCAGCGCCGATCCGGACGTCAGCTCGGGCAGCCGGCGCTCGCGCAGCGCCGTGCCGCCCCAGCGGTCCACCGCGTACAGGGCCATGCTGTGCACGGTCAGCAGGCTGCGCAGCGAGGAGCAGCCGCGCCCGATCTCCTCGTGCAGCGCCGCGAACTCCACCATCGATCCGGTGCGTACCGCGCCCCACCAGCCGTGCTCGGCCACCGAGCGCAGCAGCCGTTCGGGTAGGGCCTCGGCGCGGTCGAACGCGTCCGCGTACGGAACGAGTTCGGTGTCGACGAAGGCACGGGCGTTCTCGCGCACGGTGCCGCCGCCGGGCGGTGCGGCGGTGCGGGAGGCCGTGCTCACGCCTCACCCACCGAGGCGGTGTCCGGGGACCGCAGCCGCCCGACGAGGGCGGTCATGGCCGCCACGGTGCGGAAGTTGTCCAGGGACATGTCCTCGTTGGGGATCCGCAGCGCGAACTCCTTCTCCAGGAACATCACCAGCTCCATGGCGAACAGCGAGTTGACGAACCCCAGGGTGAAGATGTCCACGTCGTCGTCGAGTTCGACGCCGGGGAAGCGGGTGAGCACGAACTCCCGGATGGTACGGGCGGTCTGATCCGACATTCCTCGTCTCCTTGCGCGCGTGATCGGTGGGGCGGGGGCGGTACGGGGAGGTACGGGTGGGGCCGGGGCGGAGCGTGGCCGGCGCGGCTCAGGCGGCGTCGGGGTAACGGAAGAAGCCCTCACCCGACTTGCGGCCGTGCAGGCCCGCGTCGACCATGCGCTGCAGCAGCGGGCACGGCCGGTACTTGCTGTCCTGGAAGTTCTCGTACAGCACGTCGATGCTGTAGAGGATGGTGTCCAGGCCGATCAGGTCGGCGGTGGCCAGCGGCCCCATGCGGTGGCCGAAGCACTCGGTGAAGATCTGGTCGACCTGCTCCGCGGTGGCCACCCCGTCGGCCACCAGGAAGACGGCCTCGTTGATGGTGAGCATCAGCACCCGGTTGGAGACGAAGCCCGGGGAGTCGTTGACCAGCACCCCGTTCTTGCCGACGCCCGCCAGCAGGGCCAGCGCGGTGTCGATGGTCTCCTGCGAGGTGTGCCACCCCTTGATGACCTCGACGGTGGACTTCATCGGCACCGGGTTCATGAAGTGCATGCCCAGCACCCGGTCGGGCCGGCCGGTCCTGGCGGCCACCTTGGTGATCGGGATCGCCGAGGTGTTCACGGCGAACACCGTGGACGGCGGGCACACCTCGTCCAGCCGGGGATACAGCTCGCGCTTGAGCTCCCAGTTCTCGGTGATGTTCTCCACCAGGAACTCCACCTCGCCCAGCTCCGCCAGGTCGGTGGAGTAGGTGACGCGCTGCGTCATGTCCGCGCGGCGCGGCCCGGTGGCGCCCAGCAGCGCGCCGAACCGCTCGTACCGCTCGATCTCCGAACGCGCCCGGTCCAGCGCCTCCTTGCTGCGGTCCGTGAGCACCACCTCGTGGCCGTGCTCCGTCAGGTTCTGGGTGAGCCCGGTGCCCATGACCCCGGCACCCACCACTCCGACACGCGTCATACCGATGCCCCTCTCAGCGTTGCGGGTTTCGTCGCGGCCGGCACGCCCGAGGCGCCGTCGGCCGAACGGGCCAGCCGCACCACCTCGCGTACGGTCGGCGCCTCGTACAGCACGTGCGGCGGCAGCCACGGGCACTCCAGGGCGGACCGCATCCGGTGCACCAGATCGACGCCCAGCAGCGAGTTGCCGCCCAGTTCGAAGAAGTCGTCGTCGGCGCCGACCCCGGCCACTCCCAGCACCTGGCCCCACAGCTCGGCCACCGCGCTCTCCTCGTCCCCGGCCGGCTCCGCGTAGGGCACGGCCAGTTCGGGGCGTGGATGCCGGGCGCCCGAGGCGTCCCCGGCCCGGCCGGCCAGCTGCGCCAGATCGAGACCCGCGGTGATCGATGCCAGCTCGCCGATGTCCTGCGAGCAGACCACCACCTGCTGGTCCTCACCGGCCAGCACCTTCAGCAGGGCCTGCCAGCCCTCGTCGAAGGTGATGCCGATCCGCTCCCGGTTGGCCCGCAGGAAGGCGGTGGTCGACTCGTCGAACCCGGCCAGCGCCATGTCCCAGGCGTTCCAGCGCCATTCGCCCCAGTCGATCGTCACCACCCGCGTTGCTCCCGGGGAGTTGGCCGCGTCGCTCGCGTGCGCGCCGAGCGCCGCGTTCGCCGCGCAGTAGTCCGCCTGGCCGGGTCCGCCGCCGGTGACGGCGGCCGTCGAGGAGAACAACGCCAGGAAGTCCACCCGTTCGCGGGCCAGCCGCTCGCGCAGCGCCTGGGCACCGGCCAGTTTGGGCCGCAGCACCGCGGTGGCGTCCTCGGCGGTCTTGAACTGCATGACACCCAGGCCCGGTACACCCGCCGCGTGCAGCACGCCGTCCAGCCGGCCGAAGCGCTCCAGCGCCGCGTCCACCGCCCGGTCCACCTGCTCCGGGTCCGCCGCGTCCATCGCCACCACCAGCACCTGCGCGCCGGCCGCCTCCAGGCCGCGCACCTCCTCGATCCGGCGCACGACCTCCCCGGGGGTGTCAGGGTCGGCGACGAGCCGCTCCCACCGGTCGCGCTCCGGCAGCCCCGACCGGCCGGCCAGCACCAGACGGGCGCGTACCGAGGTGGCCAGCCGGTGGGCCATGGCCCCGCCGATGCCGCCCAGACCACCGGTGATCAGATAGACGCCCTCCTGCCGCAGCACCTCGTGCGGTGCCGGCACGGCCCGGGGCGGCAGCGGGGTGTGGGTGGCCGCCCAGCGGCGCCGGCCGCGCAGCGCCAGCTGCCGCTCGCCGGGCCCGGCCGGTGCCGAGGTCAGTTCGGGCAGCAGGCGCTGGGCCAGCGTCGCCGCGGCCTTCTTGCCGCGCGGCGCGGTCACATCGATGTGCCGTACGTCCAGGCCGGGGTACTCCAGCGGTGCCACCTTGCACGGGCCGGTGACGGTGGCCTTGGCCGGATCGACCGGTTCGCCGCCGGTGACGTCGAACGCCCCCGTGGTGATGACGGTGACCGCCGCCGGTGCCGCCGCCCCCGCCCCGCCGGCCGCCTGGAGCAGCGCGAGCAGCGAGTGGAAGGCGGTGGTGGCCCGTTCGGTGCCGCGCAGCGTGTCCGGTACCGGGTCCACGCCCCACAGGTGGGCGACCCGCAGGGGCGCGTCGTCCTCGGCGCGCAGCGCCGTGAACAGCTCGCTCCACTGCCCGGCGTCGGCCGGATCGAGGGTGAAGGAGTCGGCCGTGGTCCTGGCGAACCCGTCCCCCGGAGCGGCGATCACGGCGCTGCCGCCGGCCGCCCTGATCCGGGCGGCCAGGGCGGGGGTGAGCCCGCGGGCATCAGTGAGCAGCAGCCAGCGCCCGGTGTCCGTGCCCGCCGCGCGCGGCGGCAGCTGCCGCCAGCCGGGCACCGACAGCCACTGGTCGGTGGGCAGTTTGGGCAGCGCCGCCAGCCGGCTGCCCGGGGTGCCGCCGGAAGCGGGCAGCGGGCGGCCGCCGCGCGGGGCGCGCTCGGGGGTGTCGATCCAGTACCGGGAGCGCTGGAACGGATAGGTGGGCAGCGGCACCCGGTTGCGGGTCTCGCCGTCGTGGTAGGCGGCCCAGTCCACCACCGCGCCCAGCACCCAGGCCCTGGCCAGCGCGCTGTGCGCGGCGGTCACCGCCTCGTGCCGCCGGGCGTGATCCGGGAGGACGGGCAGGATCGTTTCCGCGTCCGGTTCGCCCGAGCCGTCCGCCGGGCCCAGGACCAGCACCATCAGGTCCGGGTCCGCGGGCGGTTCGGCGCCCGCGCCGAGCGGCGCGTCCCCGGTCCCGGCGTCCGGCCCGGTGCCGAGCAGCAGCCCGGCCCAGTACGCGGGATCGGTGGCCCGTGCCGGGTCCGGCGCCGCCCCGGGCAGGGCGGGGGCCGCCAGGGTCGCCTTGGCCCGGATCCAGGACGTCAGAGCCTGGGCCGCGTCCCCGGGGCCACCGGTGTCCTCGGTGCGGATCCGCGCGTACTCGGCCAGTACGCCCAGCGCGTCCTCCAGCGAGAGCACCCCGGCCACCACGGCGGCCGTCAGCGCGCCGGTGCCCCGGCCGTGCGCCGTGTCGGGGCGCAGCCCCCACCCGGCGAACAGCGCGGCCAGCGCGTACTCCGCGGTGAAGGCGGCGCACGCCGTCACCCCCGGGGAGAGGTCCTCGTCGGCGGCGCCGGTGATCACCTCCAGCACATCGGTGCCCAGCAGCGGACGCAGGACGGTACGGCAGTGGTCCACGGCGGCGCGGAACGCCTCCTCGGTCCGGTACAGACCGGCCGCGGCCCCCGGGTACCAGGCGTCACCGCCCGGGAACGCGTAGCCCACCGGCCGCTCCCGCAGCCGCTCGCGCCGCTCGTAGCGGCCGCTGCCGCCGCTCTCCAGCAGCCGCAGCGCGTCCTCGGTGCCGCGCACCACCAGGGCGCGCCGCTCGTCGAACCGCTGCCGCCCCACCTGGAGCGTGAACGCCACGTCGGCCAGCGGCTGTCCGGGGTTCCGGCGCAGATGGCGGGCCAGATCGCGCCCCGCCTGTTCCAGCGCCTCGCGCCCGCGCCCCGACAGCGTCAGGATCTGGGTCTCGCGTCCCGGGGAGCTCTCGCGCGCGGGCGGCGCCTCCTGGAGCACGACGTGCACATTGGTGCCGCCCATGCCCAGCGAGTTGATGCCCGCGATCCGCGGCCGGCCCGCCGGGGACTCCCAGGGCGTCAGCGCGGTGTTGACCCGGAAGGGGCCGTTCTCGAAGTCGATCTCGGGGTTGGGGGTGGTGAAGTGCAGACTCGGCGGCAACTGCCGGTGCTGGAGCGAGAGCACGGTCTTGATCAGCCCGGTCGCCCCGGCCGCCCGGTCCAGATGCCCCAGGTTGGTCTTCACCGAGCCGACCCGGCAATTGCCCACCGGGGCCCCGGCGAACGCCCGGCCGAGCGCCGACATCTCGATGGGGTCACCGAGTTCGGTGGCCGTGCCGTGTGCCTCCACGTAGGAGACCTCGGCGGGATGCACTCCGGCGTCGGTCAGCGCGCGGCTGATCACCTCGGCCTGGCCGCGCACGCTGGGCGCGGTGAAGCCGACCTTCAGCGAGCCGTCGTTGTTGACGGCCGAACCCCGGATGACCGCGGCCACCGGGTCGCCGTCCTCCAGCGCCCGCGACAGCCGCTTGAGCAGCACCACCGCCGAGCCGTCACCGAAGATGGAGCCCCTGGCGGCGGCGTCGAAGGTACGGACGTGCCCGTCGGGGGACTCCATCCCGCCCTCCTGGTACACATGCCCCACCCGGTCCGGCACCCGCACCGACACCCCGCCGGCCAGCGCCATGTCGCACTCGCCGGCCAGCAGGGCGCGGGCCGCCAGATGGGTGGCCACCAGGGAGGTCGAGCAGAAGGTCTGCACACCCAGGGAGGGGCCGGAGAGGTTGAAGCGGTAGGAGACGTTGGTGGTCAGCGCGTCCTTGTCGTTGCTGATCACCACCTGGTACTCGTTGACGGAGGCGGCCGTCTCCGGGTCCTCGTACAGCTTGCGGATGTAGGTGGAGATGTTGGCACCGCCGTACACCGCCACCGAGCGCGGCCGGTCGCCGTCTCCGTACCCGGCGCTCTCCAGCGCCTCCCAGCAGCATTCCAGGAACAGCCGCTGCTGCGGGTCGAGGAGCCGGGCCTCGCGCGGGTTGTAGCCGAAGAACTCGGCGTCGAACATCGCCACGTCCTCCAGGACGGGGCGGGCCCGTACGTAGTCGGGCCGCGCGGCCTGTTCGGCCGGTACCCCGGCGGCGACCATCTCCTCCTCGGTGAAGAAGGAGATCGTCTCCTCGCCGTCCCGCAGCACCCGCCAGAATCGCTCCAGGTCCGCCGCGCCGGGGAAGCGCCCGGCCATGCCGATGACGGCGATCGCGTCGTCCCCGGGCAGCTCCGCACCCGGCGGTGCGGGCGGCGGCGGTGCGGCGGGTGCGGGTACGGGTGCCGGTGCCTGGGCCGCCTCGGGCACGGGAGCCGCCTCGGGTACGGGGGCGGCGGCCGGTGGCGCGCCCGCTCCGCGTTCGCGCAGATAGGCCGCCATCGCGCCGATGGTCGGCGCCTCGAACAGCGCCACCGCCGGCAGGGTCAGCCCGAACTCCTTGCCGATGGAGTTCATCAGCTGCATCCCGATCAGGGAGTTGCCGCCCAGATCGAAGAAGTTGTCGTGGGTGCCCACCTCGGCCGAGCCCAGGGCCACCCGCCACAGGGCGGCCAGCCGCCGCTCGGTGTCGGGACCCGCCCCGCCCGCGGCGGCGTCCGGCCGGGCGAACGGCGCCGTCCCCGTGGCGGGCGCCGCCGGCTCCGCGCCACTGGTCCAGGCCGCGAGCCGGGCGGCCAGATCGCCCTGGGCGACCACCAGCCGGTCCGCGGTGCCCAGCACCCGGTCCAGCACGGCGAGCCCCTGCCCCGGTGTGAAGGAGTACCGGTGGAGGGAGTCGCCGAGCCCGGCCGCCCCCGGCCCGTCCACGGTCGAGCGCCAGGTGTCCCAGGCGATGCTCTGCCAGCCGGTCAGGCCCGCCGCGCGCTGCTGCTGCGCGAACCGGTCGAGGAAGGCGTTGGCGGCGGCGTACGCGGCGAATCCGAGGCCGCCGAGCACCGCCGACATGGACGACATCAGCAGCACGAAGTCCGGCCGTTCCCCCGTCAGCGCCTCGCCGAGCGCCACCGTGCCCCGTACCTTCGCGTCGAAGTGCGCCGTCACCTGGCCGTCGGTCAGCGAGGCCAGCGGTGCGAACACCTCGGCGTCGGTGAGACCCGCCGCGTGCACCACGCCCCGCAGCGCGCCGAACTCCCCGCGGGCCGCCGTCACCGCCGTGCGCAGCGCGCCGGCGTCGGCCGCGTCCGCCGCGAGCACCCGCACCCGGGCGCCGCGCCGCTCCAGATCCAGCACGCCGCGCACGCGCCGCGCCACCGGGCTGTCCGGACGGTCCCTCAGCAGGGCGTCCCACTGCGGACGCGGCGGCAGCCCCGAGCGGCCGGTGAGCACCAGGCCGATGCCCGGCGCCCGGGCCGCCAGATGCCCGGCGATGACCAGGCCGAGCGAGCCGAGCCCGCCGGTGATCAGCACCGCGCCGTCCGCGCGCGGGGCCACCGGCGGGGCGACCGGCGGCGCGGCGCGCCGGTGGCGCTGCACGGAGCGCACCCCGTCCCGCACCGCCACCACGTTCTCCCCACCGGTCCGGGCGAGTTCGTCGGCGACCGTCCGCGCCGCCCGCTCCAGCGCGGCCGGGTCCCCGGCGTCCACCGGGGCGAGGTCCAGCAGCCGGCACGACCAGCCCGGATACTCCTGCGGGATCGTCAGCACGGCCCCGGTCACCGTCGCCTTGCCCGCCTGGACGGGCTCCCCTTCGCGGACCGCCTGGGCGCCGTCGGTGACCACCAGCAGCCGCACCGGCTCCCTGACCCGGTCGGCCAGCGCGGTGGTGGTGCGCACCAGCGCGGTGAAGCCGAGGGACCGGGCCCGGCTGGGCTCCGGCGTCTCGTCGCCGGTCACCGACCACAGCTGCGCCACGGTGCGCGGCAGCCGGTCGGCGGGAAGTTCGGCGAGCAGCCGCGCGTGGTCCTCCGCGGCGTCCGGACGGATGGTGTACGTGTCGGGGCCCGTCCTGGCGTACGCGGTGCCGGCGGTGACCACGACGCAGGGGCCGCTGTCCCGCAGGCTCCGCGCCAGCCGTTCGCCCACGCCCAGCGTGTCGGCGTGGATCATGAACGGTCCGGCCGGCGTGCCCGGGGTGCTCTGCGCCGGTTCCCACACCGGGGCCCAGACCTCGGGGGCCGGGCCAGTGGCGGGCACCTCGGCGGCCGGTGCCGCCGCCCGCGCGGCGGGCCGCGCGGCCTGCTCCCCGGTGGGCTCGGGCCAGAACCGCTGGTGCTCGAACGGGTATCCGTCCAGGCTCACCACCCGGTCGTCCTGCGAGCCGGACACCGGCTCCACCCCGGCACCGCGCTCCCACAGCCGGGCGAGCGAGGCCGCCACCAGCGCCCCGGGCCCGCGCCGGTCGGCCGCGCCCGGCAGAGTCGGCAGCGCCGTCAGCTCCGCCGCCGCGCCCTCGGCCGTGGCGATCTGGGTGGCGAAGCTGGCCAGTTGGCCGGGCCCCGCCTCCAGCAGCACCCGGGGCCCACCGGCCGTCGCCAGCCGCCGTACGCCCTCCGCGAAGCGGACCGTGGAGCACAGATGCCGCGCCCAGTACCCCGGGTCGCGGGCCTGCTCGTCGGTGATCCAGTCACCGGTCACGTTGGACAGATACGGCACGGCCGGCGCGCTGCGCGGCAGCGAGGCGACCAGCGCCTCCAGTTCGGCGCCCTGTCCGGCCAGCAGCGGGTGGTGCATCGCCCGTTCGGTGGCGATCCGCAGAAACGCCACCCGTTCCGCGCGCAGCCGCTCCTCGAAGGCGCTCACCGCCGGCACCGGCCCGCTCACCACGCAGGTCAGCGGGCCGTTGGTGGCGGCGAGCGCCACCCCCTCGGTGAGCAGCGGCGCCAGCCGGTCGGCGGCCAGCGCCACCGTCGTCATCGCCCCGGGCGCGGCGGCGGCCACCAGCCGGGCCCGCCGGATCACCAGCAGCAGCGCGTCGGACAGCGAGAACACCCCCGCCAGGCACGCCGCCACGTACTCGCCCAGGCTGTAGCCCAGCAGCGCGGCCGGGGCGACCCCGCGCTCGCGCCACAGCGCCGCGCAGGCGTAGTCCACGGCGAACACCGCCGCGTGTCCCACCTCCAGCCGCTCGTGCAGCGGCGAACCGGCGTCCGCGCCGCCGAGCGCCGCCGCGGGGCCGAACGCCCCCGACGGCGCCTGTTCCCGAACGCCCGCCGGGTACAGCACCTCGCGCAGGTCCAGGCCGAGTTCCCGCCCGGCGGCCTCCGCGCACGCGTCGAACGCCGCGCGGAACGCCGCGCTGCTCCCGTACAGCGCCCGTCCGGTGCCCACCCGCAGCTCGCCGGTGCCGGGCAGCAGCAGCGTCACCGGCACCGCCGGGCCGCCCGGCGGCACCGCGCGCACCGCCCCGCCGGCCGCCAGCCGCTCCAGGGCGGCGGCCAGTTCTTCGTGGCTCGCGCCGCTCACCGCCGCCCGCTGCTCCAGCACGCTGCGGCCAACCGTCAGGGTGTGCGCCACATCGCCGAGCCGTGGCGCGGGCTCACGCCGCAGCCGGGCGGCCAGTTCACCGGCGGTGGCCCGCAACGCCTCGGGGGTGCGGGCCGACAGCGGCAGTACCCGGTCCCGTACCGGCTCGGCGGGCCGCTCGTCGTCCGGCGCCTGGGCCAGCACCACATGGCTGTTGGTGCCCGACCAGCCGAAGGAGCTGACGCCCGCGATCCGGGGCCCGCTGCCGCCGGGCCACTCGGTCAGCCGGTCGGGCAGCAAGGTGGGGCAGCCGTCCCAGTCGATGGCCGGGCTCGGCTCCCGGTGGTGCAGGTTCGCCGGTATCCGCCCGTGGCGCAGCGCCAGTACGGTCTTGATCAGCCCGGCCATGCCGGCCGCGCCCGTCAGATGGCCCACGTTGGTCTTCACCGCGCCGACCACCAGCGGCCGCTCCGGGTCCCGGTCCGCGCCGAACACCTCGTGCAGCCCGGTCATCTCGATGGAGTCGCCCAGCAGGGTCCCCGACCCGTGCGCCTCCACGAAGTCCACGTCCCCCGGCGCCAGCCGCGCCTCGGCCAGCGCCGCGCGGATCACCGCGCGCTGCGCCGTGCCGTTGGGCGCGGTCAGCCCGTTGCTCGTGCCGTCCTGGTTGACGGCCGAGCCCCGGATCACCGCCAGCACCCGGTGGCCGCGCGCGGTCGCCTCGCTCAGCCGCTCCAGCACCACCACGCCGCAGCCCTCGCCCATGAGGAACCCGTCGGCGGCGGCGTCGAACGTCTTGCACCGCCCGTCCCTGGCGAGCATCCGCATCTTGGAGCCCTGCCGGTACGTGTCGGGGTGCAGGATCGCGCTCACCCCGCCCACCAGCGCCAGGTCGCTCTCGCCCGACCGCAGGCTGCGGGCCGCCAGGTGCAGCGCCACCAGGGAGGAGGAGCACGCGGTGTCCAGCAGCAGCGCGGGCCCGCGCAGATCCAGCAGGTACGACAGCCGGCCCGCCACCACACTGGAGGAGGTGCCCAGACCCAGGTACGGGTCGTCCAGCACGCCGGGGCCGCCGCGCTCGCGCTGGAGCGAGGCGTACTGGCTGCCGGGCATCATCCCGACGAAGACGCCGGTGGCGGTCGAGCGCAGCCGGTCCGGGGCGCAGCCCGCGTCCTGGAGCGCCTGCCAGGCCACCTCCAGCAGCATCCGCTGCTGCGGGTCCATCCGCAGCGCCTCGCGCGGCGAGATGCCGAAGAACGCGGCGTCGAACCCGGCGAGATCGTCGACGAAGGCGCCCTTGGTGGTGTACGCGGTGCCCGGCGCGTCGGGGTCCTCGGCGTACCGGGCGTGCGCGTCCCAGCGGTCCGCCGGCACGTCGCGGGCGGCGTCGTACCCGGCGGACAGCAGCTCCCAGAACCGCTCGGGGCTGTCGGCGCCACCGGGGAACCGGCAGGCCATGCCCACCACACACACCGGGTCATCGTCCGCCGCCGGGCCCGTGGCGGCGTCCGGCACCGCGACCCGGTCGGGTCCGGCGGGCACCAGATGGGCGACCAGCGCGTCGACGGTGGGGTGGTCGTACAGCGCGGTGGGGGAGAGCCGGAGCCCGAACCGGTCCGCCAGCTCTCCCGACAGGCTCACCGCATCCGTGGAGTTGACGCCGTAGACGTCGAACGGGGTGCCCGCATCGACCTCTTCCGGCTCCACTCCGCTCATCTCCGCGACCCGGCCGGCCAGCCAGGCACGCAGCGCCCCGGCCGGGACGGGCACAGATGTTCCGCTGTCGTCGCTCATGGCTCCCCCGTCCGGGTCAGGCGAGTTGATCGGCATCGAAGCTCCCCGCGCTCCAGCGCTCACGGCACTCGGCGCGCTTGATCTTGGCGCTGGAGGTGTACGGCAGGACGCCGGGCCGCAGCAGTCCCACCTCGCTCACCCGCACGCCGTGCTCGGCGGTCACCGCGCGGCGTACCGCCGCCTCGATCTCGGTGGCCCGCACCGCACCGCGCGGTACCTCGGCGCCCTCCGCGACCGGGCCGCGCAGCACCGGGTTGCGGCGCTGGATCTCCACCAGCACCACCAGCTTCTCCTTGCCGCCGTCGTCCACCGAGAACGCGGCGCAGCGGTCCTCGCGCAGGGCGGGATGGCTGCGCGAGACGGCCGCCTCGATGTCGTGCGGGTAGTAGTTGAGGCCGTCCAGGATGATGACGTCCTTGCGCCGGCCGGTGATGAACAGCTGGCCCTCGTACAGGAAGCCCAGGTCCCCGGTGCGCAGGAACACCAGCTCCGGGTCCTGCGGCAGCCGGGCCCGGAAGGTCTCCTCGGTGATCGCGGGCGCGTCCCAGTAGCCGGAGCCCACGCTGTACCCGGAGACGTACACCTCGCCGATCTCGTCGTCCGCGCACGGCTCACCGGTCGCCGGGTTCACCACCCGCAGCGTCAGCGAGGGCTGGATCTGGCCGCAGCCCACCAGCTGCCGCGCTCTGGCGCCCCCGGCGGCCGGCCGCACCCGGCCCGCCACCAGGGCGTCCGCGTCGAAGGACCGGATGACCGGCTCCTCGGGCGCGGGGCCGCCGCTGACCATCACCGTGGACTCGGCCAGCCCGTAACAGGGGAAGAACGTCTCGCGGCGGAATCCGGCGGGGGCGAACTTCTCGCTGAACCGCTCCAGGGTCTCCGGCCGCACCGGTTCCGCGCCGACCGCCGCCAGCCGCCAGCCGGACAGGTCCAGCTTCGCGATCTGCTCCGGGCCGATCCGGCGCACGCACAGCTCGTAGGCGAAGTTCGGCGCCACCGAGATGGCGTCGCCCCGGTCGGAGATCGCCCGCAGCCAGTTGAACGGGTGCTGCACGAACGCCAGCGGCGGCATGAGGGTGGCCTCGAAGCCGGCGAACAGCGGCTGGAACACCGCGTTGACCAGACCCATGTCGTGGAAGAGCGGCAGCCACAGCACCACCGGCGGCGGCTGCTGACCCTCCTGCAGGTCCCCGCGCGCGCCGTTGGTGTGAATCAGCGCCAGGTTGTCCAGCACGTTGGCGTGGGTGAGCATCACGCCCTTGGGCAGCCCGGTGGATCCGGAGGAGTACTGGAGGTACGCCACCGTCCCGCGGTCGATGTCCGGCGCCCGCCACTGGCTCGCCGCCGCCGGGTCCACCGTGTCGGTGGCCAGCCGTACGACACCCTCCAGCGCCCGCGCCACCTGCTCGGAGCCGGCCAGCTTCGCCAGCACGCCGGTGGTGCTCAGGAACACCGCCGGGCGCGAGGACGCCAGCACCGCGTCGAGCCGGTCGGTCCTGGCGCCGTCCCGGCCGATCTCCACCGGCGGGATCGGCACCGCGATCATGCCCGCGTACAGCGCGCCGAAGAAGGCCGGGACGAAGTCGAGCCCGGGGCCGTAGTTCAGCAGCACCCGGTCACCGGGTTCGGCGAGCCGCAGCAGTTCCACCGCGATGGCCCGGGCCCGCAGATCGACCTGCGCCGGGGTGAGGGACGCGCTTTCCTCCACCCCGTTCTCCAGGAAAGAGAAATAGACGCGGTCGGGCTCCTCGGCCGCCCGCGTGCGGCACATGTCGACCAGGGTGAGCCAGCCCGGTTCTTCGTCCTGCGACGCGGGTGCGCCGGCGACATCGGGGGAAACAGTGCCCTGCACCATGCCTGACCTCTCATCCGAGGAGCGGTGAATTCATATCGACCGGAATTCCGGGGGCGAGCGGTGGCCATCTTAGGCAAGCGGCACAGGGGCCCGGCAACCGTCCTTGGAAGAGGTTCGGATCCGTCTTTGGAATGAGCCGAAAGCCCTCTGCGGGAGGGGCGTTATTCGTCCTTGAGCGGCTATTTTCCGGACGCCGCCGTCCGTACGCTTCTGGGTCACAGGCGCACCGGTCGACACGGAATTCCCGAGAAAGGGTTGTGCTGTGCTGGACCAACGTGAACACGTACGCCCCGAAGTGGTGGTGACCGGCGTGGGAGCCACCACCCCGCTCGGCGGGGACGTCCCCACCAGCTGGTCGGCGCTGCTGGCCGGCGAATCGGGCGTCACCGCCCTGGAGACCCCCTGGGCCGAACAGCTGCCGGTGCGGATCGCCGGCGTGCTGCGCAAGGACCCCTCCGAGATCGTCGACCGGGTGCAGCGCCGCCGCCTGGACCGCAGCCAGGAGGCCGCCCTGGTGGCGGCCCGCGAGGCCTGGGCCGACGCGGGCGCCCCCGAGGTCGACCCCGAACGGCTGGCCGTCGTGGTGGGCACCGGCATCGGCGGCGCGCTCACCATGCTCGATCAGGACGACCGCCTCGAAGAGCTGGGGCCCCGGCTGCTGTCCCCGTTCACCATCCCGCGGCTGATGCCCAACGGCGCCGCCGCCGTCGTCTCCCTCGAACTCGGCGCCCGGGCCGGCACCCACGCGCCCACCAGCGCCTGCGCCTCGGGCGCCGAGGCCCTGGCGGCAGCCGCCGCCCTCATCCGCTCCGGGCGCGCCGATGTCGTCGTGGCGGGCGGCACCGACGCCTGTCTGCACCCGCTGTCCATCGGCGGCTTCGCCCGGATGGGAGCGCTGTCCACCCGCAACGACACCCCCGAACTCGCCTCCCGCCCCTTCGACCGGGACCGGGACGGCTTCGTCATGGCCGAGGGCGCCGGGATCGTCGTGCTGGAGCGTGCGGAGTTCGCCCGCGCCCGCGCCGCGCGCCCCTACGCCGTGCTGGCGGGCGCCGGAGTCACCTCCGACGCCCACGACATGACCACCCCCGACACCCGGGGCCAGGTCAGGGCCATCGCCGCGGCCCTGGAGGACGCCGGCCTCACCCCCTCCGACATCACCCACGTCAACGCGCACGCCACCGGGACCCCGGCCGGCGACATCACCGAGGCCCGCGGCATCGCCCAGGCGGTCGGCACCCACCCGGCCGTCACCGCCACCAAGTCGGCCACCGGCCATCTGCTGGGTGCGGCCGGCGCCGTGGAGGCCATCTTCACCGTGCTCTCCCTGCGGCACGCGCTGATCCCGGCCACCCGCAATCTCACCGACACCGCGCCCGAGGTGGAACTCGACCTCGTCACCGGGGATCCCCGCCCCGCCCCGGTCGCCGCCGCGCTGTCCACGTCCTTCGGCTTCGGCGGCCACAACGTGGTGCTGACCTTCAGGAGCGCATCGTGAAGCCCGACATCCTGGCCGAACTGGAACCGGTCGTCGCCCGGAACCTCGACCGCCACCTGTCCATCGCCAAGGAGTGGATGCCGCACGAGTACGTCCCCTGGGAGGAGGGCCGGGACTTCACCGAACAGCCCTGGCACCCCGACCAGTCCCGGCTCACCCCGCAGGCGCGGATCGCCCTGGAGGTCAACCTCCTCACCGAGGACAACCTGCCCAGCTACCACCGGGAGATCGCCAACCGGTTCGGCCGGGACGGGGCCTGGGGCACCTGGGTGGGCCGCTGGACGGCGGAGGAGGGCCGGCACGCCATGTGCATCCGGGACTACCTCCTGGTCACCCGGGCGCTGGACCCCGACCAGCTGGAGGCGGAGCGGATGGCGGTGATGCAGGCCGGCCACCACAGCGAACGGATGGGCGCCGTCGAATCACTGGCCTACGTCTCGTTCCAGGAACTCGCCACCCGTATCGCCCACCGCAACACCGGACGGTTCGTCGACGACCCCATCGCCGACCAGTTGCTGACCCGGGTCGCCGCGGACGAGAACCTGCACATGGTCTTCTACCGCTCACTGGTATCCGCGGCGCTGGAGATCGATCCCTCGGAAACGGTGCGGGCCATCGCCAAGGAAATCACCTCCTTCGCCATGCCGGGCACCATGATCCCGAATTTCAGCCGCAAATCGCTGGTGATCGCAAAATCCGGAATCTACAACCTGCGCATTCACCACGACGAGGTGGTGCGCCCCATGCTGAAACACTGGCGGGTCTTCGATATCGAAAAGCTCGATGCCACCGCTGAGCAGGCCCGTGAACAGCTCGCCGTCCATCTCGACATCCTCCAGGCCCAGGCCGAAAGGCAGCAGGAGCGATTCGCCGAATCCGCCGCATCACGCCGGGCCCGTACCACGCACTGACCCAACCGCCCACGGCAGAACCGGGAGCACATCATGTCCGAGCAGTCCATCCTCACCTCGGTGGCCGGCATCGTCGAGGAGATCGGCGGGGTCCCCGCCGCCGACGTCACCCCCGACAAGGACCTCGTCCAGGACCTGAACATCGACTCGCTGGCGCTCATCGAGATCGCGGTCGCGGTGGGGGAGGAGTTCAAGATCGAGCTGAGCGACGACGAACTGAAGGAACTGCGCACCGTCCAGGACGTCGTCCAGCACATCGAGAAGGGCCTGGCCGCCCTGTGACACCCGCCCCCCACTGACCACCACCACCGTTCACGAGCGGCCGGCCTTCCGCCGGCCGCTCCGCGTTTGCCGTCCCGTCCGTGCCGCCGGCGGCCCTGTGGATCTCCGCAGCCCGGCCGGGGAGCTGTCCGCAGGGCGCCCGCGCGTCACGATGCGTAGTCTGTCGATACCGGAAGGGGGCGGCCGGCCCCGAGGGAACCGACGACGTCACGGAGAGACAGTTCGTGAGCCATAGCGGTGGATTCATCCCGATCGTGGCCGTGTACCTGCTGGTGGGGCTCATCGTGTACGCCGGAAGCACCGGCCTGCACAGCATGGTGATCCCCGCCGAGACCGCCGCCCTGTTCGCCGGGGCGGCCGGCGGCGGCGCGCTGGCCCCGGCCGTCGATGTCCCGATCGCCGCCATGATCGCCGTGGTCGGGCTGTCGGGTATCGCCGCCAGCGCGGCCGCCTACACCGACGGCCACCGGCTGGGGCCGCCCGCCCTGGGCTGGCGGGTGCTCATCGTGCGCCGTGAACGGCTGCTCCAGGCCCACCGGTTCCTGGACCACCGCGCCCGCTCGGCGCTCTTCCTGGGCCCCTTCACCGGCTTCCGCCGCCAGGTGCTCCCGGCGCTGGCCGGCATCACCTCGCTGCCCTACCCCCGCTTCCTTGCCTGGACGGGTCTGGGCACCGCGGTGTGGACGGTGCTGTTCGTGGGCCTCGGCCGGCTCGCCTCCCAGCACGCGCAGGGCGCAACCCGGTTCACCGTCACGCTCTTCCTGTTCGCGGTGCTCTCGCTGGTCGCCGCCGACATCACGCTGTGGCGGCTGCGCACCCGGTGAACTCTGCCCCCGCCCGCAACCCCGGGCCCGCTCAGGGCACCAGGACCAGCCACAGCAGGAACGCGTTCAGCGCGATGACGGCCGCCGCGATCCCCCCGTACACCACCGTCACCGGCCGCGAGTTGGCGAACCGCCCCATCACCGAGCGGTCCCTGGTGATCAGCAGCAGCGGCACCAGTGCCGGGGCGATCCCGAAGGACAGCACCACCTGGGACAGGATCAGCGCCTGCGTGGGATCCCATCCCGCCACGGCGATCAGCACCGCCGGCGCCATCGTGATGCCGCGTCGCACCACCAGCGGAATCCGCGCCCCGGTGAACCCCTCCATGACGATCTGCCCGGACAGCGTCCCGATGCCCGAGGAGGAGAGCCCGGCCGCGAGCAGCGCCAGGGCGAACACCAGCGCCGCCAGGGGCCCCACCCACGCGCCCAGCGCGGCGTGCGCGTCCTCCAGCGAGGCCACCTGGAACAGCCCGGAGCCGTGGAACGCCCCGGCGGCCACGATGAGCATCGACGCGTTGATCACCCCGGCCAGGGTCAGCGCCACCAGCACATCCAGCCGCTCGGCGCGCAGCGCCCGCTCGATCTCCCGGTCGTTGCCGGCCACATGGCGGTGCCGCACCAGCGCCGAGTGCAGATAGATGGCGTGCGGCATGACCGTGGCGCCCACGATGCCCAGCGCCAGCAGCGTCGCCCGCTGATCGGCGGCGCCCGGCACCAGACCCGACACCAGCGCCCCACCGTCCACGCCCGAACGCAGCATCAGATAGCCGAAGCCGGCGCACATCAGGCACAGCATCGCGGCGATGGCCATCTCGAACGGGCGGTGCCGCCTGGCCTGGACGCCCAGCATCAGATACGACAGGGCGCCCGTGAGGCACACCGCGGCCGGCAGCGGTATCCCGAACAGCAGGTCCAGCGCCACCGCCGTGCCCATGAACTCGGCGATGTCGGTGGCCATCGCCATCACCTCGGCCTGCAGCCACAGCGCTCGGGTGGTGCGCGGCCGGTACCGCTCCCGGCACGCCTCGGGCAGCGAACGGCCGGTGACGATGCCCAGCTTCGCCGACAGGAACTGCACCGGCATCGCCACCAGGCCCGCGGCGATCACCACCCACAGCAGGCTGTAGCCGTAGCTGCTGCCGCCCTCGATGTTGGTGGCGAAGTTGCCCGGGTCCACATAGGCCACCGCGGCCACGAAAGCCGGGCCAAGCGCCCGCAGGGCCGTCACCGGTACGACGGCGGGCCGCCGGCGCCGTACCGGCCGTGGGGTGCTCATCGCCCGCCGCCCGCCCGGCTCAGCCGGCCAGGAAGCGGCGCGGGTTGTCCACCAGCATCCGCTGGATGTCCGCCTCGTCGACCCCCAGCTCGCGCAGCCGAGGCAGCACGGTGTCGCTCAGGTGGGTGAAGTTCCACTCGGGCAGGCCCCTGGCCTTCACCGCGTCGGGGTCGGGCGCCAGGTAGTCGGGGAAGCAGTGCGCGTCGTGCGAGAGCACCATCCGGTCCGCGTAGCCGCGCGCGGCCAGCGCGGCAACGGTGGCGGCCCGTTCCTCGGTGCCGCCGAACAGCGACAGGCCGAACCGGTCCATGCCCAGCGTCGCCCCGCGGTCCGCCAGTTCCATCAGATAGTCCAGGTCGGTGCTGTCCCCGGCATGGCCGATCAGCACCCGGCTCAGGTCCACCGACTCCTTGGCGAACAGGTCCAGGGCCGGCAGCCCGGCCCGGCTGCCGCTGTCGGTGTGCACGCTGATCGGCGCCCCGGTCTCCCGGTGCACGGCCGCCACCGCGCGGGCCACCCGCTCCACCCCGGGCACCAGGCCCGGCGCCTCCACACAGCACTTGAGCAGCGCGGCGCGCACCCCGCTGTCCGCGATCTGGTCGGTGATGTCCTTGGTGAAGTCGGCGATCATCGGGTCCGGCTGGTCCAGCAGCAGCCCAGGGCCCCGGAAGGCGTAGTGCTGCGGCACCGCGTCGAAGGTGTACAGGCCGGTGGTCACCACGATGTTCAGTTCCGGCACCCGCTCGGCGACCCGCCGGATGAGACGGATGTCCCGGCCGATGCCCTGCACCGTCTGGTCCACCAGGGTGCGGATCCCGCGCGCCGCCACCTCCCGCAGCTTGCGCGCCGCGTCCTCCACGCGTTCCTCCTCGTCCCACCAGGCGCCCACGCCGTAGTCACGCACGTACTCCGGGGACAGTACGAACAGATGCTCGTGCATCAGGGTGGGGCCGAGGTCCTCGGGCGCGACGGAACCGAGCACGGTGGGTATGCGGGACACACGGGACATGCGGGACTCCTTGGCGGTGGGTGGAGGAAAGCGCGCGGTAGGGGGAGCGGTAGAACGGTCGGCGGGCGGTGGTCCTACGAGCCGTCGCGCACCGTGCGGCGCAGCGGCACCGCGGGGATGAACCAGGCCAGCAGCAGCATGGCCGCGGCGAACGGGATCGCGGCGGCGAACACCAGATGGATCGAGTCGGCGAACGCCTCGGCCACCGCGGGGCGCGCCGACTCCGCTATGCCGCCGGTGTGATGGGCGATCGCGTTGTACGCGTCGTCGGGGTCGATGCCCGGCGCCGCCTGCGGTAGCGCGTCCCGCAGCCCGCGCAGCATCAGCGCGCTGAACAGCGCGGTGCCCACCGCGCCGCCCAGCGCCCGGAAGAACATGGTGGCGGCCGTGGCGGTGCCCAGATCGGCGTGCGGTACGGCGTTCTGCACGATGAAGACCATCAGCTGCATGTGCAGCCCCACCCCCACCCCCAGCAGCGCCAGCGGGATGAACAACTGCCACAGCGGGGTGTGCGCCTCCAGCAGCGTCAGCCCGCCGAACCCGGCCAGCACCAGCAGCGAACCGGCGATGGGGAACCGCCGGTAGCGGCCGGTCGCCGACACCCGGATCGCGGCCGTCATCCCGGCGCCGACCGCCAGCCCCATCGTCGGCACCAGCACGAGGCCGGCGACGGTCGGCCCGGTGCCCCGGCTCACCTCGACGAACTGCGGGACGTACACGATCGTGCCGAACAGCGCGATCCCCAGCAGCCCGGAGGACGGCACCCCCAGCGCGAACACCGGGTTGCGGAACAGCCGCGGCGGCAGCACCGGTTCGGCCGCGCGCCGCTCCTGGAACCAGAACAGCGTGCCCAGCAGCACCGCCGCCGCGCCCAGGCCCAGGATCTGCGGCGACCCCCAGGCGTACTCGGTGCCGCCCCACACCGTCACCAGCAGCAGCGCGGTGACGGCGGCGGCCAGCAGCGCGGCCCCGGTGTAGTCGATGGCGGGGCGTGGCCTGCGCGGGGTGTGGCTCACCCGGAAGAAGAGATACGTGATGACCAGACACAGCACCCCCAGCGGCACGTTCACGTAGAAGATCCAGCGCCAGCTCACGTGCTCGGCGAACACCCCGCCCAACAGCGGCCCGCCCATGCTGCCGATCGCGAACACCCCGCCCGTGTACCCCTGCACCCGGCCGCGCTCGGAGGCGGGCACCAGGTCGGCGAAGCCGGAGGTGGCCAGGTTCATCAGGCCGCCTCCGCCCAGACCCTGGAGCGCGCGCATCGCGATCAGCATCTCGATGCTGGTGGCGGCGCCCGCCAGCGCCGAGGCGACCACGAAGATGGTCACCGCGACGAGGAACGTGCGCCGCCGTCCGTACAGATCACCGAGCTTGCCGTGGATCGGGGCCGACGCCACCGTGGTGATCAGATAGGCCGTCACCACCCACGACAGGGACCCGGTGGCGTGGAACTCGCGGGCGATGGCGGGCAGCGCCGTCGCCACGATGGTCTGGTCGAGCACCGCGAGCAGCAGTGCCATCGCGAGCCCGCTCAACGCCACCTTGGTACGGCGGGGCAGTCGCCCGGGGCCTTCCTCCGTGCTGACAGCCGTGGCTGTCTCGCTCCTGGTCACGCGGAACCGGCCTTCCCTGGAAAGGACGCTGAGCGCACTCCATGCTAGGGAAATCGGCAGATGTGCTCATCGGCCCCCGGACGGAATCCCGTTCATTCTCCGGTCGGTTTCCGCACCGCCTCGGGAATGAGTGCGGAAGGCCGCCGGAATGCCCCGGGGTGAATTCAGGAATCGCCCGACGGCCGTACCCGCACCGTTCCGTCCCGGGTGGTGATGGAGACCGTACGGGGGGATTCGGGGCGCGAGGCGAGCGCGATGTCCGCGGCGCCGCCGCGCTGTGCGACCTCCAGGGCGTACCCCTCGGGCGGCTCGGGCAGCGCCAGGTCGACCGAGCCGTCCCGGGAGGAGACCCGCACCTCGGGCGGCGCGGCGGCGAAGCCCAGCGACACATCCCCGTTCCGGGTGGAGACCTGGGCCGGACCGGCCAGGCCGGTGCCCGTCACCGCGCCCTCGCGGGTGTGCAGCAGCACCGGGCCCGCGCTGTCGAAGACCTCCACGGCGCCCTCGCCGCCCGCCACCTCCACGCCGCCGGCCACCCCGGTCACCCGGACCGCGCCGCCGGCCGAGACCCGCACGGCGGCCGTTACCGGCACCGTCAGCGTCACCGAGGAGTCGCAGCCGCGCCCCGGCAGCCCGGCGCAGCGCACCGACAGCCGCAGCGTGTCGCCGTCCGACTCCTCGATCACCCGAGGCTCCAGCAGCGACCAGCTCAGCTCCCACCGGGCCCGTACGGCGTCGGCCGCCGGATCGGCCCGGACCGTGACCGCGTTCCCCGCGCTGATCTCGATCCGCGCGAACTCCCCGCTGTGGACGGTCTCCTGCTGCCCGCTGGTCCGGGTGAGGTGCGAGGCGATGAACACGCTCAGGAACAGCACCACGCACGCCGCCGCGAGCCCGCCGGTGACCAGCAGCCTGCGGTCCGGCGCCGGGTGCCCCGGCGGGCCCTCCCGTACGGTGCCGGCCGGCCCGGCCGCGCCCGCGTCCCGGCCCGCGCCGGTCTCCGTGCCCCCGTCCGCGCGCGTCATGACTTCAGATAGTGGACCACGGCCAGAATGCGCCGGTGCGAACCCTCCGCCATGTCCAGGCCCAATTTGCGGAAAATGGAATTGACATGCTTCTCCACCGCGCTGCTGGAGACATACACCTGCCGCGCGATGGAATCATTGGTGTGCCCCTCGGCCATCAGTGAGAGCACCCGCGATTCACGCTCGGTGAGCGTGCTGAGCGGATCGGTGCGCCTGCTGCGCGCGAACAACTGCCGGATGACCACCGGGTCCAGCGCCGTGCCGCCCTGCGAGACCCGCTCCAGGGCGTCCATGAACTCCTCGACCCGGGCGACCCGGTCCTTCAGCAGATAGCCGATGCCCCCGGCGTCATGGGTGAGCAACTCGGTGGCGTACCGCTCCTCCACGTACTGCGACAGCACCAGCACGCCCATCGAGGGCCAGCGCTGACGCATCAGCAGCGCCGCCTTCAGCCCCTCGTCGGTGTGGGTCGGCGGCATCCGCACATCCACCACCGCCACGTCCGGGGTGTGCTTCTCCACCTCCGTGATCAGCTCGACCGCGTCGCCGGCCCGGCCCACCACCTCGTGCCCCTCGTCCTCCAGCAGCCGCGCCACCCCCTCGCGCAGCAGTACGGAATCCTCGGCGATCACGACGCGCACGGCAACTCCACGGTCATCACGGTGGGCCCGCCCACCGGACTGGTCACGGACATCTCACCCTCGACGGCGGAGACCCTGCGCATCAGCCCCGAAAGCCCCGCCCCCGAGGTGTCCGCGCCGCCCACTCCGTCGTCCTCGATCACTATGAGAGCACGCTCGCCCTCCGCGCGGATGGTGACCCGGATGAGATCGGCCGCCGCGTGCTTGGCCGCGTTGGTGACCGCCTCCGACACCGCGAAGTACGCCACCGGTTCGATCCCCGGCGGCAGCCGCCACGGAAGCCGGTAGTCGATGCGCACCGGCACCGCGGAGCGTTCGGCCAGCGCGGACAGCGCCGCGTCCAGTCCGCGGTCATCAAGAATGGCCGGATACACCCGCCAGGCCACGTCGCGCAGTTCGGTCAGCGCCTGGAGCGCGTTCTCGTGCGCCCGGTCCAGGGAGGGCAGCAGGTCCACGCCCGGCCGCTTGCCGTCCGCCACCCGGCTCGCGGTGCGCCGCGCGCTCGCCAGCAGCAGGGCCAGCGCCACCAGTTGCTGCTGCACCCCGTCGTGCAGATCCCGCTCGATGCGCCGCCGCTCGGCGTCCACCGCCTCCACCACCGAGGCCCGCGAGCGGATCAGCGCCCGTACCCGGGCCGCCAGCCGGGCCGGTTCGCCCGGCCCCAGCAGCCGGTGCGCGGTCCTGGCGTCCCACTGCGCCAGCGCGTGCGCGATCCACGGCGCCAGCGCCAGCGCGACGGCCCCGGCCAGCACCCGGACCGCCTCGCCCAGGAACTGCGGATCGGCGCGGTACAGCGGCGCGGTCACCAGCGCCACACCGAAGGACCAGCACAGCAGCACCGCGGCGCCCACCGGCAGACCGACCGTCACCCGGGACACCAGCCAGGAGTGGGTGCGCCGCTCGGTGTCGGCCAGCACCTCGTGGTACGCCTCGGCGCCGGCGTCACCGGCGGGCCGCCCGGCGCGCGGCGGGGGGGACGGCGGCGGCCGGGTCCGGCACCTCGGCGACGCCGCACGAGCGCAGCCTGGCCCGTTCGGCCCGTCCGGCACGCAGCAGGATGTCCTGGCGCAGCCGGAACCCGGCCCGGCGCCACCGCCGGTGCCCGGTCACAGGCAGCGCGATCAGGGTCACCAGCGCCACCACGCCCGCCACCACGTCCAGCAGGGCGTGCACCGTACGGGCCAGCGCCATGGCGGCGGCCTGCCGCCATCGCCCGCTCATCCCGCGCTCCCGACCGTGCCCGCCGACAGCGGCGCGACGGTGCGGGGGACTGCGGCGACCGGCGGCCGGCCCGGAGCGCGGCGCCGCCGGGCGAGCAGCCACCACACCCCGCCGATCGCGCCCGCCCCCGCGCCCAGCACCCACACCGGGGCCGGCCCGGAGGCCGCGCTGTGTCCGCCGTATCCCAGGGACACGTACAGGCCGGTCCAGCTCACCTCGGCCAGCACGGCGAACGCCGCGTAGCGGGCCGCCGGATAGCCGCTCAGCCCGGCCGCCGCCGCGCCGGTCGCCCGGCCGCAGGGCACGAAACGCAGCGGCACCAGAAAGGCACCGCCGCGCCGTAACCGGGCCGAGGCCGCGCCGATCAGCCCGGCCAGCTGTTCCCGGCGGGCGGCGGCGATCAGCGGCCAGGCCCGCTCCCGCGTCCGGCCGCGCAGCCGCCGTGCCGTGCCGTACAGTCCGAGATCGCCGGTGAGCGTGCCCGCCAGCACGGCGCCCGCCACCAGCGGCAGCGACAGGTCGCCGCGTGCCGCCAGCGCCCCGGCGACCACCACGAGGGTGCCGTTGGGCGCCAGCGGCGCGGCGGTGGCCAGAAACAGCACCGCGTACGCCCACGGTTCGGCGTGGCCGGCCGCCGTCGCCAGGGTGTCCGCGTCCACCGTCGGGTGCTCCTCTCCGGCCGTCCCGCCGGCGGCGGGTCCTTGCCGTGTGCCAGTCTGCCAGCGGCCGTCGGGCCCGGCCATGGGGCTGGGCGGCCGGTGCCGTGCGGTGCCGCGCACCCCCGTACTGCGGAGTACCACAGTGCCGCTCAGTGCGGGGTCAAGCCCTTGCGGTGGGCGAGGATCCCGGCCTGGAGCCGGTCGCGCAGCCCCAGTTTGGACAGCACATTCGAGACATGGGACTTCACGGTGGCGATGGTCAGGCTCATCTCCTGGGCGATCTCGTTGTTGGACATGCCCAGCGCGATCCCCTTGAGCACCTCCACCTCGCGTTCGCTCAGCTCGGAGAAGGCGCCGCCGTGCGGTCCGTTGGCGGGCGGCAGGATCTTGAAGCGGTCCAGCATGAGGGAGACCATCACCGGGCACAGGTACGCGTTGCCGCGCGCCACCGCCCGTACCGCCTCGATGAGTTCGTTCCGGGTGGTGGACTTCAGCAGGTAGCCGCGGGCGCCGAGCTTGAGGGCGCGGAAGAGGGACTCCTCGGTGTCCCGGCTGGTGATGACGATGAGCTTCGCGCGTAAACCCTGGGCCTGGGCGAGGATCTCCAGGGAGCGTTCCTGGCCGACCGTCAGATCCGTGAGGATCACATCGGGATCCGTTCTCTCCGCGGTCATCAGCGCGTCCCGGGGCGAATCCGTGACGGTCAGCAACTCCATTCCCTCCTCGTGGGTGAGGACGGCACTGAAGCCGTCCCGCGCCAGCCCCTCGTCGTCGACGAGAGCGATCCGAATGGTGCTGTGGTGCTCGTTACGCATGTGTTCTCCGTCGGGGAGTGGCACGAAAGGCGTGAAGCACAGCGCGCGATGCCGCATTCGGGCGCGCGCGCCCGAACTCCGCCCGCCTTGCCGGGAAAACGGCAGGTGCGAAGTCAACTCCTGGTCAGGGCCCCGTGATCGCATGACGCGATAACCGTGCGCCGGAGAGCTGTGAGGCCAGTTCGGTTGGGACGGTGTGTGGTCGGGACACCGCGCGTGGCAGTGATACCGGCGGAACTCGTGAGCGCTCGCTCATGACAGCACACCTGTGCGAACGCGGGCATCGCCGCTAAGGATGCATCCCCGCCCGCCCCATGCACTCTTGAGGATGATGCCGCCCCCGCCGGCGGTGGCCGCCCCTCCGCCGCCCGACGGAGCCCGCACCCGCCCCGCGGCTCCGTCACCGGTCCGCCCATGGGTGCCGAAGGTGCGGCCTTGAAGCGCCACGCGTCGTCAATGAGGATGACACCACCGCACACAGACCCGCCCGTGCACGGCAGCTGTTCTCGCGTCCTCCCCGACCAGGGGGACGCCGGCGGCATCTTCGCTCCCGCGGGGACGGGTCACGTGGCACGCGACCTTGGGGAAAAGGTGACGATGGGAACGGAGCGCCATGTGTCCGTGGTGATCGCGGACGACGAACCGGTGGTACGGGAGGGACTGCGGCTCATCCTGGAGACGCAGCGGGATCTGTGTGTTGTCGGCAGCGCGGGCGACGGCCTGCAGGCGGTGCGGCAGTGCGCCGAGCGCAGCCCGGACGTCCTGCTGCTGGACGTCCGCATGCCGCAGGGCGACGGCCTGTGGGTGCTCGCCGAGCTGGCTCGCCGCGGGCTGCTGGGGCACGGCGGCTGCCGGGTGCTGATGCTCACCACCTTCAGTCTCGACGAGTACGTGGACGAGGCCCTGGCGGGCGGGGCGAGCGGCTTCCTGCTCAAGAGCAGCTCCTACGAGGAGGTGCTCGCCGGGGTCAGGGCCGCCGCCCAGGGGGAGGGCTTCCTGAGCCCCAGCGTGACCCGGCGCATCATCGACGGCTACGTCAGGGGCCGGTCCGACCGTACGGTGGACGCCTCCGACGCGGCCCGGCTCGCCGGGCTGACCGCCCGTGAACGCGATGTGCTCCGGTTACTGGGGGAGGGCCTGAGCAACCTGGAGATCGCTCAGCGGCTCTCGGTGTCGGAACACACCGTCAAGTCCCATGTCTCCCGGCTGCTCAGCAAGACCGACTGCCGTGATCGCGGCCAGGCCGCCGCCCTGGTGCGCCGGGCCGGACCGTGCTGAACCGCCCCGGCGTTCAGGGCCGGTGCCCGCCGGCGCCGGCCGCCGCCCGTACCGCCGCCACCAGTTCCTCCCACGGCAGGCTCTTGAGCAGCACCCCGCGGGCCCCGTGCGCGACCGCGTCCGCCAGGTACCGGCCGCTGTCGAAGGTGGTGAGCATCAGCACCTGGATGCCGCCGGCCCCCACCAGCCCCCGGCCGGCCAGCGAGGACAGCACCCACAGCCCGTCGCCCCCCGGCATCCGCACATCCAGCAGCGCCACATCCGGCCGCAGCTCGGCGCACACGCGCAGCGCCGTCTGCCCGTCGGTCGCGATCCCCACGACCTCAAGGCCCTGCTGGGCGTGCAGGATCAGCTCCAGGCTCTCGCACATGGTGCGCTCGTCGTCGGCGATCACGACGGTGATCGGCCGCGGCTCCGCTCTCACCACGCCCGCGCCGCCCGCTCGGGAAGTGGCACGGACGCGGTGACCAGGAAACCGCCGTCCCCGGTGTCGCCGGAGGCGAACGCGCCGCCCAGCGCCGCCACCCGCTCCCGCATCCCCTGCAACCCGGTGCCCGCCCCCTGGACCGGCACCACCGGGTACGGGGAGGTCTCCGAGCGCACCGCGAGCCGCAGGGCGCTCTCCTCGACCGCCACCTCGATGTCCACCGCGCCGCCCGGCGCGTGCCGGCGCGCGTTGGCGAGGGTCTCCTGGACGATCCGATAACACGTCAGCTGCACGGGTTTGGGCAGGCCGGCGGGATCGCCGCGGGTCTCCAGCCGGACCGGGTTGCCGGCCTGCCGGGCGGATTCCATCAGGGCGGGCAGTTCGGCGAACGAGGGGGCGGGGGCCAGCGGGGCCTTCTCCGGCGTCCCGTTGCGCAGCACGCCGAGCAGCTCGCGCATCTCCACCGTCGCCTGCCGCCCGGCGGCGGCCAGTGCGTCCACCTGCCGGCTCGCCCACGGGGGCAGGTCACCGGATCTGGCGCGCATCGTCTCGGCGTGCACCACCAGCAGGGTCAGCGAGTGGGCCACCACGTCGTGCATGTCACGGGCGATCCGCACCCGCTCGGCCGCCGCCGCGCGCTCGGCCAGCAGGGTGTGCTCGCGCTGGGCGTCGGCGACCCGCTGCCGTACCGCCTTCAGGGTCAGCCGGTGGCTCTGCACCACGATGCCCAGCGCCCAGGCCACCGGCACCGGTGCCACGGTCGCGAACACGTCGGAGCCGCCGCGCCAGTCGGTGGTGGCGGTGGCGTGGTTGACCATCACCCCCAGGCAGACCGCGACGGTGCCGCCGCACAGCCCGGCCAGCGCGCGCGGCAGCGTGCAGTACGCGCCGACCGCGTACAGCGAGAACGCCAGCGGCAGCACCGCCAGATTGCCGAGCTGGACCTCCTGGGCCGCGCACCAGATCTCCACGGTGGCCAGCGTGAGCAGCATCCCGGCGAACCCGGTCAGCGGCCACCAACGCCTGATGAGCAGCCCGCAGAAGGCGATCGCGGAGTGGATCAGCAGGGCTGTCCAGGCGGCCTGGGAGTTGTCGGTGGTGGCCTGATCCAGCAGCGCCGGGGAGACGGCGGCGAGAGCGACCAGCGGATCGATGACGTGCGGCCTGTGCAGCGGGAACGAGGTCATCGCCCAGACAGTAGGGGCCGCGCCCTGAGGTGGCATCGCTCGAACGAATGAGTCTCCCGCCGGAAAAGGGGTGGCGTGCCCCGTCTCGCGGATGATCTCCCGGTCCGACCCCCGACTTTGCATGATCATGCGTATTTGTGCATACTCTTCCCATGTCCAAGGTCCTCACCTCCCTCCCCGCCGGCGAGCGCGTCGGCATCGCCTTCTCCGGTGGTCTCGACACCTCGGTCGCGGTCGCGTGGATGCGCGACAAGGGTGCCGTCCCGTGCACCTACACCGCCGACATCGGCCAGTACGACGAGCCCGACATCGCCTCGGTGCCCGGCCGCGCCAAGACCTACGGCGCCGAGATCGCCCGGCTGGTCGACTGCCGCGCTGCACTGGTGGAGGAAGGGCTCGCCGCGCTGGCCTGCGGGGCGTTCCACATCCGCTCGGGTGGTCGCGCGTACTTCAACACCACGCCGCTGGGCCGTGCCGTCACCGGCACCCTGCTGGTGCGCGCGATGCTGGAGGACGACGTCCAGATCTGGGGCGACGGCTCCACGTTCAAGGGCAACGACATCGAGCGCTTCTACCGGTACGGCCTGCTGGCCAACCCGCAGCTGCGGATCTACAAGCCGTGGCTGGACGCCGACTTCGTGACCGAGCTCGGCGGTCGCAAGGAGATGTCCGAGTGGCTGCTCGCACACGACCTGCCCTACCGCGACAGCACCGAGAAGGCGTACTCCACCGACGCCAACATCTGGGGCGCCACCCACGAGGCCAAGACCCTGGAGCACCTGGACACCGGGGTGGAGACCGTGGAGCCGATCATGGGCGTCCGGTTCTGGGACCCCTCGGTCGAGATCCCCACCGAGGACGTGACGATCGGCTTCGAGCAGGGCCGGCCGGTGACGATCAACGGCAAGGAGTTCGCCTCCTCCGTCGAACTGGTGATGGAGGCCAACGCCATCGGCGGCCGGCACGGCCTGGGCATGTCCGACCAGATCGAGAACCGGATCATCGAGGCCAAGAGCCGCGGCATCTACGAGGCGCCGGGCATGGCCCTGCTGCACGCCGCGTACGAGCGGCTGGTCAACGCGATCCACAACGAGGACACCCTTGCCCAGTACCACGCCGAGGGCCGCCGCCTGGGCCGGCTGATGTACGAGGGCCGCTGGCTGGACCCGCAGGCGCTCATGGTGCGCGAGTCCCTCCAGCGCTGGGTCGGCGCGGCCGTCACCGGCGAGGTGACGCTGCGGCTGCGGCGCGGCGAGGACTACTCGATCCTGGACACGACCGGCCCTGCCTTCAGCTACCACCCGGACAAGCTGTCCATGGAGCGCACCGAGGACTCGGCGTTCGGTCCGGTGGACCGCATCGGCCAGCTCACCATGCGCAACCTCGACATCGCCGATTCGCGCGCCAAGCTGGAGCAGTACGCCGGGATCGGCCTGATCGGTCCGGCGGGTCCGGCCACCGGCGCCGCCCAGGCCGCCGCCACCGGGCTGATCGGCGCCATGCCGGAGGGCGGGGCCGAGGCCATCGCCTCCCGCGGTGAGGTGTCCGGCGACGACGAGCTGCTGGACCGCGCCGCCATGGAGCTGGGCAACGACTGACCGGTGACGGGAAGCGGGGAGGGCCGGACGCCGCCGCGGCGTCCGGCCCTCCCTCGCGTTGTCCCGTTTCCGACCCCCGGCTCAGCCCAGCGGGTTGTCGAAGGCCGGCTCGGTGTTCAGCAGCGCGCTCAGATCGGCGCCGGGACCGTACTCCACCGGCGCGCGCCCGCGCCCGAAGAGCACCGCGCCGGCCGCGACGCCCCCGAGCGTCAGCCGCCCCTGATCGGCGCGCACCCAGGTGCCCTCGCGCAGCCCCAGCACCGGCACGTCGTTCTCCTCGTGGAACTCCGCGATCCGCTTCGCCCGGGTCTCGCCCATGTGGGTGCTGCCCGGCACCGGGTCCAGGTAGTGCGGATTGATCTGGAACGGCACCAGGCCCAGCGCGTCGAAGGACGGCGGCTGGACGATCGGCATGTCATTGGTGGTGCGCAGGGTGGGGCACGCCATGTTGGTGCCGGCGCTCGACCCCATGTACAGCGCCCCCGCCGCCACCTTCGCCCGGATCGCCGGGATCAGGCCGTGCCGGTGCAGCGCGGTCAGCAGCCGGAAGCTGTTGCCGCCCCCGATGAACACCGCGTCGGCCTCCTCCAGCAGCGCTGCGGGCCGGTCGGCGGTGTGCGCGCCCCGCACCTCCACCCCCAGCGGGGCCAGCGCCCCGGCGATCGCCGCCGTGTACGCGTCGTGGTCGGCCTGCGCGTAGGGCACGAACAGCATCCGGCGGGCGCTGCCGAGGGCGTCGGCGATCTCCGCACGGGCGTGTTCGAGGGGGCCGTGCCCGGGGGCGGTGGAGTTGGAGAGCAGCAGCAGGCGCACGGGGTGCTTCCTTCCGTGGTGGTGAGGCGGGTCGGGTGGGATCAGGTCGGTCCGGCGCCGGGCGGGTGCCCGCCGGTCGGGTTCAGTGCGGGTCGACGGGGGCTCGGCGCGGACGCAGCGGGGTGAGCAGCCGGCCCAGGTCGGCTGCGGCCTTCGTCAGCGGGGCGACCACGGCGGTGGGCCGCTCCCCGAAGAAGCCGCTGGGCCCGGCGACCGACAGCGTGCCCACCGGGCGCCGCCCGACCAGCACGGGCACCGCGACGGCGGCGGTCTCGTTGTCGTACTCGCCCTCCGAGCAGGCATAGCCGCTCTGCCTGGCCTCGGCGAACCGCTCCTCCAGGAGGACCGGATCGGTGAGCGTCCGCTCGCCGAACCGGGCCATCGGGCGACCGTACAGCAGCGCCGCCCGGTCCCTGGCGGGCAGCATCGCGAAGTACGCCCGCGAGGTGGCTCCGGCGTGGGCCGGGTACAGCTCCCCGGTCAGATCGTGGGCGCGCAGCGGTCCGGAAGCGCCGTCCACTGCCGCGACGCAGCGCATGTGCACGCCGTCCGGCACCGCGAACAGCACCCCGTACCCGACGGTGTCGGACAGCGAGCGCAGCACCGGCCGTACCAGGCTCGCCATGCCCCCGTCGCGCTCCCACACCTTGGCCAGATGCCACACGGCGGGCCCCAGCCGGTAGCGGCGGGTGCGCGGTTCGGAGACCACGAAGCCGCGGTGGGCCAGGGCGGCGAGCAGCCGCTGGGCCACCGACTTGTCCAGGCCGAACTCGGCCGCGACATCGCTCACCCCCCACTCGGGATGGTCCCGGTCGAAGGAGAGCAGCAGGCTCAGGACCCGGTCGGCGGTCTGCAGCGGGGGTTTGTCGGTTCTCTGGTCCCGGTCGGTCGGAACAGAGACGCTTTCCGACACGGGATCTCCCAGGGGATGGGTCGCCGTCATGCCAGGAGTGTAAACCGTCCCGCATATAGAGAAACTATTGCGTTACGGTGAACAGCGCGCGGATTCTGTACGCGCACCGGCCGCCCGTACGGCCGACCGGTACGGCGGCCCGCCGGAATCCCGGCCCGTCCGCCCGGCCCGCCCGCCCACGCCATCCCCCGGGGCGACGACGGAGCCGGCGACATCTCCCACAGCACCGCGACGGCGCGGCCGGCGCGACCCGGACGACCCCTTCCGTCCCCCGGGCGCGCCCCAGTGAAAGGACCCCCCGTGCTCAAGCACGTCCTCGACATCATCGAACTGCTGGACCGCCCGCAGACCGGCGGGGAGCTGCTGGCGGACCATCTGCGCACCGTGCACGCCACCGCGGCGGCCGAGGCCGGTGACACCGCCGGCGCCCCCGCCGGCGTCCGCGTCGAGGTGACCACCCTCACCGGGGACAAGGGCAGCACCGACTTCGTCGCCGTCACCGTCCCCGGCCGCGACGGCCGCCTCGCCGGCGGCGACGCCCCGACCCTCGGCGTACTCGGCCGGCTCGGCGGGGTGGGCGCCCGCCCCGAGCGCATCGGCATGGTCTCCGACGCCGACGGCGCCGTGGCCGCCCTGGCCGCCGCCGCCAAGCTGCTGGACATGCACGCCAGGGGCGACGTCCTCGACGGAGACGTGCTGCTGTCCACCCACGTCAGCGGCTGGGCCCCGACCCAGCCGCACGACCCGGTGCCGTTCATGGATTCCCCCGTGGACACCCTGACCTGCAACCACCAGGAGGTCTCGCCCGCGATGGAGGCGATCATCTCCATCGACACCACCAAGGGCAACCGCCTGCTCAGCCACCGGGGCATCGCCCTGTCGCCCACCATCCACCAGGGCTGGATCCTGCGGGTGAGCGAGGACCTGCTGTCCGTGCTGGAGAGCGTCACCGGCGAGCCCGCCCGGGTGCTGCCTGTCACCACCCAGGACATCACGCCCTACGGCAACGACGTGCACCACATCAACTCCATCCTGCAGCCCGCCGTCGCCACCACCGCCCCCGTGGTGGGCCTGGCCGTGACCGCCGCGACCCCCGTCGCCGGCTGCGCCACCGGCGCCAGCCACGAGAGCGACATCGCCGCCGCCGCCCGGTTCGCCATCGAGACCGCCAAGGAGTTCGGCCGCGGCGGCGCCCGCTTCCACGACCCGGCCGAGTTCGCCCGGCTCGTCGAGCTGTACGGCCCCATGACCCACCTGCAGTCGCTCCCGTCCTGACGTCCCGACCTCCCCGGTCCGACGCACGCACCACCAGGAGTCCCCCGTGGAACCGAGTCTTTCCACTCCGCCGGCCGCTACGGCGGAGCCCGGGCAGCGGCACCCGCGCGCCTTCGAACCCATCACGCTCGTCATCACGATCGCGATGTCCGTACTCGGCGCGCTGATCGGCATCGTGCTGATCACCTCGCTCGGCGTCTCGCCGAACACCTCGGTGATCGGCGCCCTGGTCGCCATGCTGGTCGGCCGCATCCCGCTGGGCATCCTGGTCCGGATGCGCTCCCCGCACCGGCAGAACCTCGTCCAGTCCGCCATCTCCGGGGCCACCTTCGCCGCCGCGAACTCGCTGCTCACCCCCATCGCGGTGCCCTTCGCGCTGGGCCGCACCGACCTGGTGTGGCCGATGCTCGGCGGTGCCGCCATCGGCCTGGCCGTGGACAGCTGGGTCCTGTACCGGGTCTTCGACTCCAAGCTGCTGGCCGCCTCCAACGCCTGGCCGGCCGGCATCGCCTCCGCCGAGACGATCAAGGCGGGCGACACCGGCGGACGCAAGGCCGCCGTGCTCGGCGTCAGCGCCGTCGCCGGACTCCTGGGCGCCCTCGCCAAGCTCCCCACCGCCGCCGCCGGAGTCGGCTTCCTCGGCAACATCTGGGCGCTGGCCATGTTCGGCATCGGACTGCTCATCGCCCAGTACGCGCCCGGGATCTTCGACGTCAACCTCTCGCAGGAGTTCATCCCGCACGGACTGATGGTCGGCGCGGGCATCGTCGCCCTGATCCAGGCCGTCCTGCTGATGCGCAACCGCAAGAGCCGCCGCGGCGCGGCCGAGCCCGCCGAGGCCCCCGCCCACCCGGGCGCCACCCCGCGGGACGCCGCGCAGGACCCGGCACCGGCCGGCCCGGAGACCCGCACCAAGGACGCCGCCCAGCTGCGGCGCGGCCTGATCCAGGGCATGGTGCTCTTCCTCGGCGGCGCCGTCGTGGTGGCCCTCACCGGCGGGATAGCCGGCGGCATGTCACTGCCCGGCCTCATCGGCTGGGTGCTGCTGGCCGCCACCGCCGCCCTGGTCCACCAGCTCATCGTGGGGCTGGCCGCCATGCACTCGGGCTGGTTCCCGGCCTTCGCGGTCACCCTCATCGTGCTGATCGTCGGCCTGGTGCTGAAGATCGAGACCGTCCCGCTCGCGCTGCTCGTCGGCTACACCGCCTCCACCGGACCGGCCTTCGCCGACATCGGCTACGACTTCAAGGCCGGCTGGCTGCTGCGCAAGGACGCCACCCCCTGGCGGCCGTACGAGATGGACGGCCGCCGCCAGCAGTACCTCGCCCAGCTCGTCGGCTTCGCGGTGGCGTTGATCATCGTCGCCATCGCCTGGAAGAGCTTCTTCGAGGAAGGGCGCATCCCGCCCGTCTCCGAGGTCTACGTGGCCACCATCCTGGCCGGCCTGGACCCCGGCGTGATGGGCACGCTCCTGCTGTGGGCCATCCCCGGCGCCCTGATCCAGGCCATCGGCGGCTCCTCCCGGCAGATGGGTGTGCTGCTCGCCACCGGTCTGCTGGTGGCCACCCCCGCCGCCGGCTGGATGGTCCTGGGCGCCCTGGCCGTCCGCACCGGCTACACCGTGTGGCGCCGGCGCGGCATCACCGACCCGGCCGCCCGCCGGGCCTCCGACGAGGAAGCCGAGAACGACCTGTCCCTGGTCGGCGCCGGACTCATCGCCGGCAGCTCCGTCAACGACGTCGGCCAGCTCACCAAGACCCTGTGAGGCCCCGCATGAGCGCGATCCTGGGCCTGGTCACCATCGGCCAGGCACCCCGTACCGATCTGCACGAGGACGCGGCCCCGCTGCTGGGCGGCGCGGCGTACACCGAACACGGCGCCCTCGACGAGGACCGCTTCGAAGGACCGGAGGAGCGGGCCACCCGCGCCGCGCTCGCCCCCGCGCCCGGCGAGACTCCCCTCGTCTCCCGGCTGCGCGACGGCCGCTCCGTGGAACTCGGCCACCACGCGCTGCTGCCCCGGATGGCCCGCGCGGTGGCCCGCGCCGAGGCGGACGGCGCCGGCGCGACCCTGGTGCTGTGCACCGGGAACTTCCCCCAGCTGCCGGCCACCCGCCCGCTGCTGTTCGCCGAACCGCTGGTGCAGCGCGCCGTCGCCGCCGTCACCGGCGGCGACCCGGTGGGCGTCTGCTGCCCGCACGCGGATCAGGCGGACGACGTGGGGCGGCGCTGGAGCACCGTCCTGGACGGCCCGGTACGGGTGAGCGCGGCCGACCCGTACGCCCCCGGCGACGCCCCGCTCGACCAGGTCGCGCGCGCCGCGGCCGAACTGGCCGACCGGGGCAGCGCGTGGATCGTGCTGGACTGCATCGGCTACACCGAACGCATGCGCCGCGCCGCCGCCGCGGCCACCGGACGTCCGGTGCTGCTCGCCCGCTCCCTCGCCGTCCGGCTGGCCGCCGAGGTCGCCACCGCCCACCACCGCACCGGAGACCCCGCATGACCGTCGGCATCGTCCGCGTCCTGACCAGCGAGGACCCCGTACAGGTGGACGGGCACGGCCGGCTCCTGCGGGAGCGCTTCGGCCTGCGCACCGACTCGCGCTGCATCCCGGGCCAGCCGCGCGGCATCCATGACGAGGAGAGCGAGCGCCGCGCCGCACCGAAGATCGTCGACCTGGCCCGCGCGCTGGAACGCGACGGCGCGGACGCCGTCCTCATCAGCTGCGCGGCCGACCCCGCCCTCGCCGCCACCCGGGCGGCCCTCGCCGTGCCGGTCATCGGCGCCGGCACGGCCGCGGCCGGGGTGGCGCTCGGCCTGGGCACCCGCGTCGGGGTGATCGGCATCCGGGACGAGGTACCACCGGCCATCGCCAAGGTGCTCGGCCCGCACCACGCGGGCCACCGCCGCCCCGAGGGGGTGCACGACACCGTCGGCCTCACCACCCCCGAGGGCGCCGCGGCGGTGTCCGCGGCCGCCGCGGAACTCGTCGCGGACGGGGCGGACACCCTGCTGCTGGCCTGCACCGGGCTGACCACCATCGGCATCGCGCCCCGGCTGGAGCGCGAACTGGGCGTGCCGGCGGTGGACGCGGTGCTGGCGGCGGGCCTGCTGGCCCTGCGCTCCTCGTCGCCGGCGGCCCCGCCGCAGGTGCCCCGCCCCCGCTCCGGAGACGGCGCGGTACGGGAGTGACAGGCGTGGGCGGGTGACAGATGGCGACCGGGAGCCCACCATGGGGAAACGGTTCAGCTTCCAGGGAGGCCGCCATGAGCACAGCCGACGACGCCCACGACCGCCCCGCCCCGCTCAAGATCGACACCACCGTGCCGCACTCCGCGCGGTTCTGGAACTACTGGCTCGGCGGTGACGACTGGTACCCCGTCGACAAGGAGCTGGGGGACGCCCTGCGGGAGGAGTACCCGGCCATCGCCGGCATCGCGGTGGCGTCCCGCGAGTTCCTCGGCCGCGCCGTCCGCCACCTCGCCCGCGATGTCGGCGTCCGCCAGTTCCTCGACGTCGGCAGCGGTCTGCCCACCGCCGAGAACACCCACCAGGTCGCCCAGCGCTACGCCCCGGACTCCCGGATCGTCTACGCCGACACCGACCCCACCGTCCTGCTGCAGTCCCAGGCGCTGCTCACCTCCACTCCGGAGGGCGCGACCACCTATCTCGACGCCGACGTCATGGACGTGGACGTCATGCTGGAACGCGCCGGGGCCGACCTCGACCTGGAACAGCCCGTCGCCCTCATGCTGCTGTCGATGCTCGGCCACATCGAGCCCGACCCGGCCGCCGAACTCGTCCAGGAGTACATGCGGCGGCTGCCCTCCGGCAGCTACCTGGTGACCTGCGACAGCATCGACGACCCCGTGGTCATCGCTGTCTGCGAGGACTACGCCGCCGCCGGCGCGGCACCGTATTACCCGCGCTCGAAGGAGCAGCTGGCCGCCACGGCCGCCGGCCTGGAGCTGCTGCCGCCCGGCCTGGGCCCGATCGCGCGCTGGCGCCCCGACCACCCGGAGGTGGAACCGCCGCAGGACCAGCTGTACCAGTGGGGTCTGGTGGCCAGGAAGCCCTGACGCCGGGCCGGCCGCGCACCGCGGACCGCCGCGCTCGTGGCGCGGCGGTCCCGCCGGGGTCAGCTCCGGGTGAAGCGGTAGGTCACACTGTCCGTCAGCACGCAGAAGCCCGGGGACATGACGATCACCCGCAGCGTGCCCGAGCGCCGGTCGTAGTCGATGCCCTGCACCTCGAAGGCGCCCGAGCAGCCGCTGCGCAGCGGGAGCTGACGCAGCGCCGTCACCCGCCCCGTCACATCCGCCCCGCCGTTCGGCCGGTCGGAGAGATCGACCTGCAGCAGCGGCTTGGTGATGCCGAACAGGGCGCCCTGTGGGTCGTCGGAGGAGCACAGCAGCGTCGTCGGCCCGGAGAAGTCGCAGCCCTGCACGTCGCGCACCGGGCGGTCCAGGTGCACGGTGGAGACCTGGGGGAGGTCGGCCGACGGCGAGGTGTCCGGGTTGATCCCCGGGGTGGGGAAGACCAGCAGCCGGCTCATCGTGCCGTACTCGCCGGACAGCATCCACTGCCCGTCGGGCGAGATGGCGACCCAGGAGTTGTTCAGCGCCTCCCCGGGGCCCAGGGTGTGCACGTACTCCGACCACCGCCCGTCCGGCGCCTGCACCCGGTACATCTTGGTGGTGCCCGAATCCCGCTGGTAGGGCTCGATGTAGTGGCCGTCGTAGGAGGCGTCGGGGTCCCCGACATGGTTCCAGCCGCGCAGCCGCAGATCGGCGGGGATGGTGCCGATGCCGGTGTAGCGGAAGGGGCTGTTGGCCGGGATCTCCACCGAGGTCAGCCCCTGACTCTCGGTCAGCGGATCGGCCCGGTCGGAGCCCACCTCGGTCCAGGTGTCCGCGGCGGCGGCCGGCGGAGCGGAGAACAGCAGGGCGGTCAGGAGCAGGAGGCCGGCGGTGGCCACCTGGGAACCTCGCCCGGTACGCAGCGGCATGGGGGGGTCCGTTCCTCGGAGGGTCGGGAGCAGGGGGACGCGCTCGGCGGACGGTACGACGCGGCGGGCGGCCTGTACAGACCGCGCGGCACGCGGCCGGGATCCCGCGCGAACCCTTGGCAGGCACCATTAATTCATATTTAATGGCGCCTGCTGGCCGTGCCGAACGGCCGGCGCCCACCCCCTCTTGCCGCCGCACAGCCGCCCGGGAGCCGCGCGTGAACCACTTCACCGGCCACTGCGCCGTCGTCACCGGAGCCGCCTCCGGCATCGGCGCCGCCACCGCCCACCGGCTGGCCGCCGACGGCGCCGGAGTCGTCCTGGTCGACGTGGCGGACGCCGCGGGAGAGGACACCGCCGCCGCCATCCGGGCCGCCGGCGGCCACGCCGTCTACCGGCACGGCGACGTCTCCGACGAAGCGCACTGGGACGGCGTCCTGCACACCGCGCACGAGCACTTCGGCCCGGTCTCCGCCCTCGTCAGCAACGCCTACACCGTGCGCATCGCCGCCGCCGACGCCCTGGACCGGGCCGGCTGGGAGCAGCAGCTGTCCGTCAACCTCACCGGATCCTTCCTCGGCTTCCGGGCCTGCCTGTCCGACCTGCGTGGCACCGGCGGCAGCGCCGTGTTCGTCTCCTCCGTGCACGCGCTGGTCGGCATGCCGGGCCGGCCCGCCTACGCCGCTTCCAAGGCCGCGCTGACCGGGCTCATGCGGCAGTTGGCGGTCGAGTACGGCACCGAGGTGCGGGTGAACGCCGTGCTCCCCGGCCCGATCCTCACCCGGGCCTGGGAGGACATCGGCGAGGAGGACCGGCGGGCCAGCGCCGGACAGACCGCGCTGGGCCGGCTGGGCCGCCCCGAGGAGGTGGCGGGCGCCATCGCCTTCCTCACCGGCCCGGACGCCTCCTTCGTCACCGGCACGTCCCTCGTCGTCGACGGGGGATGGAGCGTGCTGAAGACCTCCTCCTGACCGGGGCCCCCGGCCCGCGGTCCCGATCCGCGACCCCCGCCGACACCCCACCCGCCCTCCACCCGACACCCGCCCGTCACCCCGTCACCCTCCCGCGCAGGAGCGCCCCGTGAAGATCACCCGCATCGAAACCTTCGCCGTTCCGCCCCGCTGGCTGCTGTGCCGGGTCGAGACCGACGACGGCATCGTCGGCTGGGGCGAACCCGTCGTCGAGGGCCGCGCCGCCACCGTCCGCACCGCCGTCCACGAGCTGGCCGAACTCCTGATCGGCAAGGACCCGCTGCGCATCGAGGACCACTGGCAGGTGATGACCAAGGGCTCCTTCTACCGGGGCGGCCCCGTGCTCTCCAGCGCCGTCGCCGGGCTCGACCAGGCGCTGTGGGACATCGCGGGCAAATCGTTCGGCGCGCCCGTCCACGTGCTGCTCGGCGGCCCGGTGCGCGACCGGGTCCGCACCTACAGCTGGGTGGGCGGCGACGAGCCCGCCGAGATCTTTGACGCGGTCTCCGCCCTGGTCGAGGCCGGCTTCTCCGCCGTCAAGATGAACGCCTGCGGCCGGATGAACCGGCTGGCCACCACCCGCGACATCGACGACGTGATCGGGCGCGCCGCCGCCGCGCGCGAGGTGCTCGGCCCCGACCGGGACTTCGCCGTCGACTTCCACGGCCGCTTCACCGCCGGCAACGCCCGCAAGGTCCTGCCGCACCTGGCCCCCTTCAACCCGCTCTTCGCCGAGGAGCCGGTCCTGCCCGAGTACACCCATCTGCTGGGAGACCTGGTGGCCGGCTCCCCGGTGCCGATCGCCACCGGGGAACGGCTGTACTCGCGCACCGATGTCCTGCCCGCCCTGCGCGCCGGGGTGGCCGTCCTCCAGCCGGACCTCTCGCACGCCGGAGGCATCTCCGAGGTCCGCCGCATCGGCGCGCTCGCCGAGACCTTCGACATCCCGCTCGCGCCGCACTGTCCCCTGGGCCCGGTCTCGCTCGCCGCCAGCCTCCAGATCGCCTTCAGCACCCCCAACTTCCTCATCCAGGAACAGAGCATCGGCATCCACTACAACCAGGGCGCCGAGGTCCTGGACTACCTCGCCGACCCCGAGGTGTTCCGCTTCCACGACGGCAGCTTCCTGCGCCCCACCGCGCCCGGACTCGGCATCGAGGTCGACGAACGGGCGGTACGCGCGGCCGACAACAGCGCCCCCGACTGGCGCGGGCCGATCTGGCGGCACCAGGACGGCTCCTTCGCCGAATGGTGACCCCGCCCCGGCCCACGCTCCCGCCCGCCGACCCACCGGAGCCCCTCGTATGACATCCTCCCCGGACCCCGCGACCGCACCCGCCGATGTCCTCACCTTCGGCGAGACCATGCTGTCCTGGCAGACCGAGGCCCCGCTCACCGGCGGAGCCCCGGCCCGCACCGCCGTGGCCGGCGCCGAGTCCAACGTCGCCATCGGCCTGGCCCGCCTGGGCCACCGGGTCGCGTGGGCCGGGCGGCTGGGCGCGGACGAGCCGGCACGGCTCATCCTGCGGACCCTGCGCGGCGAGGGCGTCGACGTACGCCACGTCACCACCGACCCGCGGGCACCCACCGGCGCGCTGCTGCGCGAACGCCTGGTGGGCGGCGTCAACCGGGTGCACTACTGGCGCGCCGGTTCGGCCGCCTCCGGGCAGCGGCCCGCCCACCTGGCGGCGGCGCTGGCGGCGGGCGCCCGCGTGCTGCACCTCACCGGCATCACCTGCGCGCTGGGCCCCGGGCCCCTCGCCACCGTGACCGCCGCCGCCGACCACGCCCGCGAGCACGGCTGGACCGTGGTCCTCGACATCAACCACCGCACCCGGCTGTGGAGTACGGAGCAGGCCACCGAGACGCTGCGGCGGCTGCGGGACCGGGTCGACATCCTCATCGCCTCCGACGACGAACTGCCCCTGATCTGCGGCGACGTGAACGAACTGCTGGCCGCCGGGGCCCGCGAGGTGATCGTCAAACGCGGCGGCGAGGGCGCCGACCTGTACGGAGCGGACGGCCGCCATCTCCACCAGCCCGCCCACCGGGTCACCGCCGTCGACACCGTCGGCGCGGGCGACGCCTTCTGCGCCGGCTATCTGTCGGGCCTGCTGGACGGTCTGGAAGCAGCGGAGCGGCTGGGCCGGGCGGGCACCGTCGCCGCGTTCACCGTCGCCGCGCACGGCGACTGGGAGGGGCTGCCGCACCGCGACGAACTCGCCCTCCTGCAGGCCCCGCCCGGCAGCGCCATCCGCTGATCCCGCGGACGGCGCCGCCGCGCCGGTTCAGCCGCGCAGCAGCGCGTTGCACTCCCGCTGGAGCGCGACGTCCTCCCACATCGTGTGCTGCGGGGCCGCGTTGGAGCACACCACCGCGCCCCAGGCGCCGGCCGCGGCCGACTCGGTCACCGCCAGCCGGCACAGCGCCGCCCCCACCGGGCCCTCCTCGAAGGTGCCCAGCCGCGGGGTGTAGCCGACCCAGCCCTCGCCGAAGACGAAGGGCACCCCGGTGTCGGCGGCCCAGTCCGCGGCGGCGGCGATCCAGGTCGTCAGCCGCTGTTCCATCGCGACGCGGTGGACGGCGTACCGGTCGTACAGCCAGGCGTCGAAGCGCACCGGGTCGCACCAGTCGTGGACGTACACCTCACGGAGGCCCACCACGGTGGCCTCCAGCCGCCAGCGCTCCCGCGCCGGCGGTGCCCAGTCGGCCAGGTCGGGGGCGCCGGGACGCAGCAGTTCGCGCCGCGCCCGCTCCTGCGGGAAGTCCCGGGAGGCGTCGCGCAGGGCGAAGGCGTCCAGCAGTTCGTCCAGCACGCCGTACACATAGGGGTGGAAGACGGCGACATCGATGTCCCGGGGCACCCCGCGCAGCGATCCGACCGGGACCTGCGCGTAGTTGACGGTCACCATCCGGTCCGGGTGCCGGGTGCGGAAGCGCTCCAGTCCGCGTTCCAGGCGCGGGCGCAGCGCGACGACATGGTCCCCTTCCAGGCCCTCGGTGAGGAAGCCGGCCTGCACCTCGTTGTGGAGTTCGGTGAACGCGACGCGGTCGTCCAGGCCGTCGTGCGCGGCGAGGAAGGACAGCAGGTCGGCGAGCGCGTCGGCCAGCGCTGCGGGGCGTTCCTCGGGGTCGACGGCCATCAGGGCGTCGTACCAGGCGCGGTCGGCCGCGAAGGAGGCCGACTGCTGGTACTCCCAGGAGGAGAGGATGACGAAGCAGTCGTGCCGTCGGGCCGCCCGGAACAGTTCCAGCAGCTGGGCGCGGCCGTCGATCACGGTCTCGGCGCGTACGTCGTACCAGCGCACCCGCTGGCCGTACTCCCCGCCCAGGGGCCCCAGGCGCAGCCGGCTGGTGTCGAGCCCCGAGCCGAACAGCAGATACGGCATGGCGCAGATCCGGACGGTGTTGTAGCCGCGCTCGACGGCCTCGGCGAAGGCGCGGTCCAGATCGGCGAAGGGCTCGCCGGGCCCGGTGCGGGTGTACCAGCTGAAGTCCCACAGACTGATCGTCAGCGTCTCGGGGAGATGCGGCGGCCGGGGGAGGGGCATGGCAGGGGTCCTTTCGTGGCGCGGGTGCGGTGGTGCGGGGCTCAGCCGGCGGCCTTGCCGTGCGCCGTGAGGCCGGCCGGCAGCGTGAGGCGGTGGACGGGGACGAGTTCGGCGCTCTCCACGGTGGCGCGGGTGCGGGCGGCGGCCAGACCGGCGCGCGCGGAGGGGTCGACGTACACCGCGCTGTCGGGGGCGAGCGGCAGGACGCGGATCTCGATCCCGTGCTCGGTCACCGCGTCGGCGAACCGGCGCAGTCCCAGCTCCCAGACGGGCCCGTACCAGAAGTGGTCCGCCACCAGGCGGCCGCCGACGTAGGCGCGCGCCGCGTCACCGGTGTACGCCAGCCGCAGCAGTACCTCGCCCTCGCCGTCGAGGGCGCCGGCCGGGATCTGGATCCGGTGCACGGACGCCTCCTCGAAGTCCTCGTCGCGCGGCGCGGAGGCCCGGCCGTGGGGGCCACCGGTGCGGGCGGGCGGGGCGAGAGCCTTGGACCGTACGGTATCCACCGGGAGCTGGCGCGCGGACGGGGCGCCCTCGCCGGGGGCGAGCGTCCGCCGGGTGAACCCGTCGGCCGTCAGCACCCGCACGGTGACCTCGGAGCGGCTGGTGTGCAGGCGCAGTTCCGGCCCGTCGGCCAGTACCGGCTCCTCGCACAGCACCAGCCGGTCGGTGCCGCCGATGTTCACCCGCTGGGCCAGCAGGGCCTGTTCGCCGGAGAGCACCAGCAGTCGTACCCGGCCGTGCGGCCCGGTCACCGTCACCGCGGCCCGCGTCCCGGGCTCGGGCACGCTCACCACCGTGCCGCCGGGGGTGCGGTCCACGGTCACCGGGCCCGACACCTCGCAGCCGTCGGGCAGCGCGAACCGCGCGGTGATGCCGGCGGTGGCCGCGAAGACCGCGACGGGAGTGCCGTCGAGGTCCAGCCGGGCCACCGGCTGGGCGGTGGCCCACGTGACGCACAGGCCGCCCCCCGCGTCGTACCCCAGCGGCCACGCGAAGTGCGCTCCGGAGGGGACGGTCACCTCCCGGTCGGGCACGGTGAGCGGCTCCCCGTCGAGGTGCACCCGGAATCGCACCCCGGTCCGGTCGGGCAGCGTCTCGTGCGGCTGGTGGTTGTTGACGAACAGAAAGCCGCTGCCGCCCGCCGCACGCACCGCCCAGCGCAGCGAGGAACGGTCATCCAGCCCGTCGGGCCCTTCCTCGGGCAGGTGCAGCGGCATGTCCGCCAGCGCGGCGCCGCTGTCCCGGATCAGCAGATGCTGCAGCCGCAGCGCGGCGAACGACGGCCTGACCTGCCCGTACTCCCCGAGCGGCGCCTGGAAGTCGTAGTTCACGGCCGGCAGGTCGTTGGGGTAGCCGGTGTCCTGCGACTCCTGGTTGGGCAGCGCCTGGCCCAGCCGCTGGGAGCAGCCGTGGTAGAGGTAGTAGCCCTGCCACACCGAGCCGCTGCCGAGCTTGGTCAGGGCGAGCGCGGAGACGTCGGCGGCGGGCACCAGGGGGCGCCGGTGGTAGGCGATCGCCATGCCGCCGCCCAGCTCACAGGTCGCGTACGGATAGCGGCGGTCATCGGGCCCGGTGCCCGCCGGGGCGCACGAGCGCAGGTCGGCGCCGATGGCGTGGTCGTCACGGATCGCGCTGAAGAAGTAGTGCCGCCGCATGCCGCGGGCCCAGCCCTCGTGCGCGTCCTCCCAGAACGCCTCGGGGTAACCGCCGTACAGCGGCAGCAGCACGTCGGCCGGGAGGTCGGCGGCGCCCCAGGCGGTCGCCGTCCACAGCGGGGCGTGGATGCCCACCCGCTCGGCCAGGGCGCGCAGCGTCCGCAGGTGCCCCGGCTGGTCGTACAGCTCGTTCTCCACCTGGATGGCCACCACCGGCCCGCCGTCGTCGTACGACAGGCCGCGCAGCTCGTGTGCGATGCGCCGGTAGTACCGCTCCACGAGCGTCAGATAGCGCGGGTCGTCGGTGCGCGGGACGCACGGGGTGTCGGCCAGCCAGTCGGGGAAGCCGCCGTTGCGGCATTCGCCGTGCGACCAGGGGCCGACCCGGACCACCGCGTGCAGTCCCAGGCGGGCGCACTCGTTCAGGAAGCGCCGCAGGTCCAGGTCGCCGTCGAAGCGCAGGGCGCCGCGCCGCTCCTCGTGCTGGTTCCAGAAGAGGTAGGTGGCGACGACGTCGATCCCGCCGGCCCGGATCTTCAGCAGTTCCTCGCGCCAGTCGGCGGCCGGATAGCGGCTGAAGTGGAACTCGCCCATGACCGGCAGCCAGGGCTCGGCACCGCGCAGCAGCTTGCGGCCGTCGGCGGTCAGCGGCGCGCGGGTGCCCGCGCGGCTGCCCATCGGCAGATGGCCGGCCGGCGGGGCGGGGAGGTCCTGGGTGTGCAGCGTCAGCATGACGGGCGGCTCCGTTGGCGCGGCGGGAGAGGGTCGGTTCATCGTCCGGGCGGCCCGGATCTCTGTCAAGATGTATTCATAAATAATGCCCACGGTAGACTCGGGCGCCCCGCGGCGGGAGAGGCCCGCCCCAACACGTCGGCGGGGCCCTCCGGTTCCCCCCGGCGGACCCGGCCACCCGAGGAGAACCGCATGGCGTCCTACTCCGGCCGCGGTGTGCACGGACAGGTCGTGCACACCCTGGGCGCCCGCATCGTCGGCGGTGAGATCGCCGAGGGCCAGACCCTGGACATCGGCGCCCTGGGCGCCGAACTCGACGTGAGCCTGACCGTCATGCGCGAGGCGCTCAAGGTCCTGGCGGGCAAAGGGCTGACCGACGCGCGGCAGAAGCGCGGCACCTACGTCAGGGAACGGACGCACTGGAACCTGCTCGACGCGGATGTGATCGGCTGGCGCATGGAGACGGGCGACGGCACCCAACTGCTGCGCGACCTCGCCGATGTGCGCGCCATCGTCGAACCGGCGGCGGCACACCGGGCCGCCCTGCACCGCACCGACGCCGATCTGGCCGCGCTGGAGAGCGCACTGGAGGCCATGGGGAAGGCGCGGCAGGACTCCGCCGCCGCCGAGGCGGACACGGCGTTCCACCGGGCGCTGCTCGCCGCCACCGGCAACGAACTGCTGCGGCGGATGGACATGCTGCTGGAGCCGGGGCTGCGCGAACGCGACCGCATGGTCCATGCGCACGCCGACGCCGATGACCCCGTCCCCAGCCACCGCGCGGTGCTCGACGCCGTACGCGAGCGCGATCCCGCCCGCGCCGAGGCCGCCATGCTGGACCTGCTCGCCAAGGCCGCCCAGGACAGCGACCACCTCGCCCGCACCCGCACCCGGACACGCGCCCGTGCCCGTACCCGGACCGGGGGCTGAGCCACGCCCGGGCGCGCGGGGTCACTCCCGCAGACCGTAGAAGCCCATCGGCGAGTGCGGGACGAAGCCGATGCGCGGGTACACCGGCGCGCCGGCGGCCGTCGCGTGCAGCGTGGCCCGGGTCAGCCCGGTGGCCCGCGCCCCCTCGTACAGCGCCTTGCGGGTCACCGCTTCGCCGTACCCCCGGCGCTGCCACCGCGGATCCGTGGCCACCAGCAGGACGAACAGCCGGCCCGCCGCCTCGACGGTGGCCGCGCACGCCACCGGGACGTCCCCGCGCAGCGCCAGATACGCGTGCACCCCGCTCGTCCACAGCGCGGAGCCGGCCAGGCCGTCCCGGCCGTCCTCCAGCGGGAAGCCGTACCCACGGGAGTTGAGATCCGCGTAGGACTCCAACTGCGCGGCGGTGGTCACCCTGGCGAACGTCAGATCGGGGTGGGAGGGCTCGGGGATCGGCAGCAGATCCCCCGCCATCGCCGTCCCCGGGAAGGCGTACCGCAGACCGGCGCGCTCGGCCGCCGCGGCCAGCGTGCCGCGCGCCTCCCCGGCCAGCAGGTCCTCGAACAGCCACAGGAATCCGGGCCGCCGCTTGGCGCGCATGATGTCCGCGGCCTCCGCCAGCCGCCGGGCGAGCAGTTCGGCGCCGGCGTCCGCCTCGGTGAGGGTGACGCAGTTCCAGAACGCGAACCGGCTGTCGGCCCAGCGCACGGCCAGGCCGGGCAGGTCCCGCACATCGGCGTCCGGGTCCCGGTCCAGCGCCATGGCCCGCCAGACCACGGCGAGCTGTTCCATCGATTCGATCGCTTCCGGAGGAGCGGTCACCGTCACCCCACAGCGGTAGGTTCCGACATCCACGCGGCCGCAGCGGTGCGTGGCCCTGACCCGCCGATGGTGTCACGCGGGGCCGTTCCCCGCGGGGAGTTGACCGGCGCGGGTCCGCGCCCGCGCGCTCCCGCGTCCCGGCCGTGCCGTGAACGGTGTCGCCCACCGCCCCCCTCCGCCGTCGTCCCATCCGCCGAACCCGTCCCTTCGACGCACTCCGCACCGCGGCCCGGCACCTCAGCACCGCGCCGGGCCGGAAAGGAACCCCGCATGACCTCTGACCCCAGCGCGGCCTTCTTCGCCCGCCACCTGTCCACCGGCCCCGTCCTGGGCATCTTCCGCGGCCAGGACCCCCGCACCACCGTCGACCTGTGCCTGCGCGCCTGGGAGGCCGGCGTCGAACTGGTCGAGATACCCGTGCAGTCCGAGGACGCCCTGCCCTCCCTGGAAGCCGCCGTCAAGGCGGCCGGCGCGCACGGCAAGCACGTCGGAGCCGGCACCGTCACCACCGTGGAGCGGCTGCGTGCCGCCCGGGACCTGGGAGCCTCCTTCACCGTGGCACCGGGACTGCACCCGCCGGTGGTCGAGGCGTCCCAGGGGGCCGGGCTGCCCCATCTGCCGGGCGCCGCCACCGCCACCGACATCGCGGGCGCCCTGGCCGCGGGGTACACCTGGGTCAAGGCGTTCCCCGCGCAGCAGCTGGGGCCCGGCTGGATCACCGCCCACCTCGCGCCGTTCCCGGACGTCCGCTTCGTCGCCACCGGGGGAGTGGGACCCGGCAACGCCGCCGACTTCCTCGCCGCGGGCTGCGCCGCAGTCGCCATCGGCTCCGCGCTGTCCGACCCCGGCGCCCTGAGGCGGCTGCGCGAGGCACTGGACGCCCGCACCTGAACCCGGCCACGACCCCCGCACCCGGCCCCCACGACCCGGACCGCGAAGACGGCTGCCGGGAGGCCGCCGTGGACCAGGGCCTCCTGGCACGGCCGGACGGCGACCCGTACCTCCCTTCGGGCGGCATCCCGGGACACGGGCGCCGGCCCTGCCGCCGGTGCCCGTGTCCGCCCGGGCGGCCGCCTACCGTCTCGGGTATGACAGCGACGATCGACCTGAACGACGGCACGTCCATCCCGCAGCTCGGCTTCGGCACCTACCTGGTGCCGCCGCAGGACACGGCGGCCACGGTCGGATCGGCTCTGGAGGCGGGCTACCGGCACATCGACACCGCCCAGATGTACGGCAACGAGGCGGAAGTCGGCCGAGCCGTCGCCGACAGCGGTCTGCCGCGCCAGGAGCTGTACCTCACCAGCAAGCTCGACAACGGCAACCACCGCCCGGACGACGTACGGCGCACCTTCGAGGAATCCCTCACCCGGCTCGGTCTGGACCGGCTCGACCTGTTCCTGATCCACTGGCCGCTGCCCACCCGGTACGACGGCGACTACGTCTCCACCTGGAAGGCCGTCACCGACCTCATCGGCGAGGGCACGCTGCGGTCGGCCGGTGTCTCCAACTTCGAGCCGGACCACCTGGAGCGGATCATCGGCGAGACCGGGATCGTCCCCGCCGTCAACCAGATCGAGGTCCACCCGTACTTCCCCAACGAGCGGGCCCGCGAGGCGTCCCTGCGGCACGGCATCGCCGTCGAGGCGTGGGGGCCGCTCGGCCAGGGCGCCGTCCTGGGCGACGAGGTCGTCGCCGCCATCGCGGAGCGCACCGGCCGTACCCCCGCCCAGGTGATCCTGCGCTGGCACATCGAGCGCGGTGACATCGTCTTCCCGAAGTCCATGAACCGCGCGCGCATGGAGGAGAACGCCCGCATCTTCGACTTCGAGCTCTCCCCGGAGGACGTCCGGGCCATCGACGGTCTGGACCGCGGCCCGGCGGGACGCGGCGGCCCGGACCCCAACACCTTCGACTACGTGGGCTGACCGGGCGGGCAACGCCCCCCCGCAGGTCACGGGACACGCGGGCGGATGCTGATGAGCCGTCAGCACTCGCCCGCCATCCGTACGATCACCACATGATTCCGGGTACGGCCGGTTCCCGGCACCTCCGGCCATGGCACTACCTCGCCGCCGCGTACACCTTCGCCGTCGGCATGGCCGGTACCACCCTGCCGACCCCCCTGTACGGCCTCTACCAGCGCGAGATCGGCTTCTCCTCCTTTCTCGTGACGGTCATCTTCGCGACCTACGCGGTCGGCGTCATCGCCGTGCTCGTGCTCGCCGGAGACCTCTCCGACCAGCGCGGACGACGCCCGGTCCTGCTCATCGCACTGCTCCTGTCCATGGCCTGCGCCGGCTGCTTCCTCGCCGAGGACGGACTGCCCTGGCTGCTGGCCGGCCGCCTCCTGTCCGGCTTCTCCGCCGGCCTGCTGACGGGCACCGCCACCGTCACCGTCATGGAACTGGCCCCGCCCGGCGGACGCGAACGCGCCGCGTTCGCCGCCACCGCCGCCAACATGGGCGGCCTCGGGTGCGGGCCCCTGCTGGCCGGGGTACTCGCCGAGTACGCCCCGGCGCCCCTGCGGCTGCCCTACCTCGCCCATCTGGGACTTCTCGTGGCGGCCTGCGCCCTCACCGCGGCGCTGCCCGAGACCGCCCGCCCGGACCGCCCGCCGCCCCCGCTGCGGATCCGCCCGCCCGGGGTGCCGCACCAGGTCCGCACGGCGTTCGTCCCGGCGGCCCTGGCCGGATTCGCGGGCTTCGCCATGTTCGGCCTGTTCACCTCGGTCGCGCCCACCTTCATGGCCACCCACCTCGGGGTGCACAACCTGGCCGTCTCCGGCGCCGTGGTCTTCGCCGCGTTCGCCTCCTCCACCGCCGGCCAGCTGACGGCGGGCCGGCTGCCCGGCACCCGGGCGCTGCCCGCCGGCTGCTTCCTCCTGGTGGCCGGCATGCTGCTGATCGGCGCCTCGCTGCTCACGGGTGAACTGGCGCTGCTCCTGGCCGGCGCGATCGTGGGCGGCACGGGACAGGGGCTCGCCTTCCGCGCCGGGGTGACCGCGGTGACCACGCGCGCCCCCCGGGACCGCCGGGGCGAGACCACCTCCGCGTTCTTCGTGGTCGCCTACCTCGGCATCTCCCTGCCCGTCCTGGGCGTGGGCGCCCTCACCCTCGTCATCGGACTGCGCGACGCCGGACTCGTCTTCACCGGCTGCGTGACGCTGCTGGCCGCGGCCATCGGCCTCCACCTGCTGAGATCGGCGGCCGCCGGCCCGGGATCGCCGGGCCGCCCCTGACCGGCGGCGCGTTCAGCGGTGCGGGGAACGGCGGACACTCAGGACGGCGACATCGTCCTGCTGCTCGGCCCTGCCCGCGAAGGACCGGGCGTCGTCGTACAGCGCCTTCGGCAACTCGCTGGGGGAACGGCCGGCGAGGTTCCGCAGCCGCTCGTCGACCGGGTAGAACGTCCCGTCGCCGGCACGGGTCTCGGTGAGCCCGTCGGTGGTCAGCAGCAGGGTCGAACCGGTGGGGAAGTCGAACCAGCCCACGGTCGCCGGCTCGGCCGCCAGCGCGGCCAGGCCCAGTGGGACACCGGAATCGAGGGCCGGGGCGGTCACGGCACCGTCGTGCACCAGCCGGGGCGGGATGTGACCGCAGTTGACGAACTGTGTCTCGGTGCCGGCGTCCACGCTGACGACGAGCGCGGTGACGAAGCGTTCGTCGTCGCCCAACTGCTCGGCGTACGAGTTGTGGCGCACGACCGAGGCGTCCAGGGCGTCCACGAGCGCCGTGAGCGTCGGCTCGCGGTGGGCGGCCTCGCGGAAGGCACCGATGACGGCGAACGCGGCGCCCACGGCGGCCAGCCCCTTGCCCTGCACGTCGCCGATCAGGATGCGGGTGCCCCACGGCGAGGCGACGACGTCGTAGATGTCCCCGCCCACCAGCCGCTCCTCCTGAACGGGCTCGTAGACGCCGCTGACCAGTACGTGGTCGGTGAGCAGGGGCAGCGGGCGCAGGATGTGCCGCTGCATCGCGGCGGCGGTGGAGCGCAGCCGCAGCATCTCGTGCTCGCGCTTGATGCGCCGGTGGCAGGCGTAGACGGAGAGCGCCCCCAGGGCGAGGGTGAGCAGCACCAGCAGCACCCGGTCCAGCCAGTGGCCGCTCTCCCGGTCGCGCACCAGCAGGGTGAGCATGACGACGACGGTGGTCCAGGCGGCCACGAACCGTGTCTGGGCCACGGTGCACAGCGCCGACGCCGTGCCCGGCAGGAAGATCAGCAGCCCCAGCAGCCAGACCGTGGACCCGGACAGCACCCCGAGGACCTCGACCAGCACCGTCACCAGCAGCACGCCGGCGACCAGCTCCCTGGTGGGCGGCGGATCGATGGCCTGGAGGGCGTCGGGAGACGTCCTCCGGCGGATGCGGGTCATGGAGGCTCCCGGGCGGACGGCGGTCTCTCTGTACCGTACGAGGGAGACCCGCTCATCCGCCCTTCGGGTGGTCACTCCGGGGGAACGGCGGCCGGACCGGGCACGCCCCCGCAGCGGGCCCCGTCCACGCGGAACGGGCCTCCGCTCCGGGGGCGGCTGTGCCGGACCCCGGAGCGGAAGCTCCCGCTCGCTCGCCGTGGCCACCGGTGGGCGGACGCGGGGCGTCAGTCCTCCTCCGGTGGCCGGACGGCGGCGTCCTGATGGATGTGCAGTTCGCCCTTCATCACGGTGTAGGCGGTGCCGTGGTCGCGGACCGTGGTCGTCTGGGCCGGCCCCGCCCCGGCCTCCGGCCCGGCCGCCCGCCGGACCTCGACCGTGTTGTCGTGCCCGGCCACGACGGGACCCGAGGCGTCACCGCCGATGCTGATCGAGAAGTGGTCGCCCGTGGAGTCGGCCATGCTGATTCCTCCTTCGGTGGGGCCGAGGGGCCCCTCGGATGTCAGGACCTCAGGAAAGACGGGTCCAGTTCTGCGGGCCGCAGGTGTAGCACTCCCAGCTGCCGTCCGATCGCTCGGTGACCTGGACGGCGGCGCTGGAACGGTCGGAGGCGACCTCGATCGTCACGTCCGCCTCGCCGACCGTGGTTCCGCAGGCGGTCTCGTCCCACACCGGCATCGTGGCCCGGTAACTGCCGGAACCTCCGGTGATCTCCATGGTGGCGCTCTCCCCACAGGTCGCCTGTACGTCGACCGCGTACGCGCCGTCGCCCGTCCCGGTGATCCGGAAGACGTTCCCCGCCTCGTCACGCCAGACCCCTGCCAGTTCGTCCCGGGGACCCGAGGCCGACTCCGTGGCGCTCCCGTCGTCCGAGGCCGCCACCTGATAGATGCCCACGCCGAGGGCGACAGCGACGACCACACCGATGATGGTCGGCAGCAGGCTCGACCACAGCGCGCCCGGCAGCACAGCGCCGGCGCCGGCCCCCACCCCGGCACCGCCGGCCGCGGCCCCGGAGGAGTGGGCGGCGAAAGCCGTCGCGGGGTCCCCCGGCTCGTTCGGAACGGCTCCCGTTCCCGCCCCCGTACCGGCTCCGTGGGCAGCGCCGGCGTCTCCCACGGGCGAGGTGCCCGGGTCCCCCCAGGGCTGCCCGCCGCCGTCCCCCGCCGGTACCGGGCCGGCATCACCGCCGGACGGGCTGTGCCCCGCGGGCTCGGAGGCCGCTCCCGGACCGGATCCGGGAGCCGTACCCGTCCCGGGACCAGCCGCCCCCGCGTCCGTCCCGGCCGTCGCGCCCGGATCGCCCCCCGCCGCCGCCCCCGGGCCCGGATCATTGCCGGGCGGCATCTCCCCGCCGCCTCCCGGCGCTGCCGCCTCCGGCGTCGGCACGGACGGCGCGGGGGTGTACTGCTGGGCGTTGAGCGCGGCGTCGACCCCCTCGGTGTCACCCAGTTGCCGCCACAGCACCACGGCCTCGGCCAGCAGCACCGCTGCCACCACCCGCCGGCCGGTCATCAGGCACCGGATCGCCTTCTCATGGGTGAAGTAGGCCCTGGCCGTCGCGTCCCCGGCCTGCCGCGCGGCGCTCTCGCCCCGGTCGAGCAGCCGCCCCCACACACCGAACCGCAGCGACTGGGCCAGGGAGGGCGACACGGCGCGGGCGAGGCGCACGGCGAGGTCGGGGCGGCCCTGCTCCTCCGCCAGCTCGGCCACCAGCTCCAGCGCGCGCCCGTGGTCGGCGACCTGGGACGCGGTGGTGGTCGGCAGCGACGCCCAGCGGGTGAAGTGGTCGCACAGCCGGTCGGCCGGAAACAGCGCGGGGAAGGTGGCCGGAGCCCAGCGCCGTATCTCCGGCACCACGTCGGCGACCCCCCGGAACCCGCGCTCGGTGGCCTCCGCGAGGCCGAGCCGGGCCAACCGGGCGCAGACTGCGGCCGGTTCGGCCACCCCGCACAGCGCCCCCACGTGCACCGGGTCGAGCTCCGCGTCCCCCAGCGTCGCCAGCAGGCGCAGCGCCCCGACCGCGGCCGGGTCGAGCCCTTCGAACAGCAGCGGCAGCAGGCCCTCGATCTCGGCCGCACGCGGCAGCCTGAGCTCGCCCGCCGCCCCCGCGCGGGCCAGCCCGGCCGCCCGTAACAGCAGCAGGGGCCGCCCGAGGGACAGCCCGCACAACTCGTCGGCCGCCGCGCGTTCGTGCTGGGGCAGCGGAAGCGCCAACTCCTCGCTCAGCAACTGGAGTCCGGCCGCGCGGGACAGCCCCCGAAGCTCCAGCCGGCCGCTCTCGCCGAGCAGGGTGCGTTCCCCGGAAGCGAGGACGAACGTCGCGTCGGGCGCGGCGTCCGTGAGCTGCCGCAGCTGTTCCGGGGTCAGCTCCGCGTCGTCGATGTACACCGCGACCCGGACCCCGGCCATCAGCCGCCGCAGCTCGGGCCCCGTCGGGGCGTAACCGGGAGCCTCGTAGCAGGCCTCGAAGATCTCCTGCGCGAGGTCCTCGCTCTCGCGGTGCGCCCCGTTCAGGAACAGCACCCCGTCCGGGCCGGCGCCCAGGCGGCGGGCGGCGTGCCGCAGCAGGGTGCTCTTGCCGACCCCGGGAGGCCCCCACAACTGCACCAGCCCGTGACGGCGCAGCGTCGCTCCCAGCTCCTCCAGGTCCGCCTCGCGGCCCACCGGGTCCCGCTGCCGCCGGGGCAGGAGCGCCACCGACTCCCTGCGCACCGGCTTGGGCCGTTCCTGCGGCTGGAGCAGGTTCACCGTCGAACCGTGGGCGTCGATCACCACGTTGTGGTGGCCCGCGATCACCGTCCCCGACGCGTTCCCGCGGATGTCGACGCGGTGGTCGCCGCGTGCCGGGGCGTCTTCCCCCCGATGTTCGGGGCCGAGCGGTTGCCGCCCGCGCCCGTCCTTGTCTGCCATGGCCCATCCCATTCCCGTTGAGGGAACGCGCGACCGACCCCGATGAAACCTCACGATGGTCGCGGACCGTCCCCGCCTTCCTGTGGCGCGGCGGCCGGTTGGGCACATGTCCACCAACCGGCCGCCCCCCTCGCCCTTGTCACGCTAGCGAGCACGGTGGGGGGCAATACCGTCGTACGACTGATTCCGCCCGGCTGCTCCACGGCCGCGGGCGAAGTTCCCCCGGCGCCGGGCGGGTTATCACGGCTGTGGGTCGAAGGCGATGCTGCTCAGCCGGGCCAGGTCCTCCACCCGCACACTGCGGTAGCCGGTGGAGATCACGCCCGCCTCACGAAGCCGGCGCAGCACCTTCTGCACGGTGGGCTCCGCGGCCCCCGACAGGGTCGCCAGCTCCGGCTGGGTGATCGGCCAGCGGATCAGCGCACCGGCGCCGGAGCGCTCGCCGTGGGTCAGCACGATCTGGTGCAGCACCCGGGCCAGCCGGGTGGCGGCGTCGCAGCCGGTGAAGTCCACGCGATGGGTGTTGGCGACGCGCAGTTTCGCGACCACGGACGCGTTGACGGCGTGGGCGATCCCGGGGTTGCGGCCCGTGCAGCCGAGGAACTCCTCCCGGCTGACGACCCTGGCGATCACCGCTCCGCAGGTCGTGACCGTGGCCGAGCGGGGGCCGCCGTCCGCCGCGGCGAGTTCGCCCACCAGGTCCCCGCCCATCCGCACGGCCAGCAGGGCGTCCCGGCCGTCCGGCGCGAGCCCGGTCGCCTTGACCACGCCGTGCAGCAGGATGAGGACGAACGTGGTCCGTTCCCCCTCCCGCATCAGCACCCGGTCGGCCTCGTAGCGCCGGCCCGCGCCCAGCGCCAGGAGCCGTTGCCGCTCGGAGTGCGGGAGCGATCCGAGCAGACTCGACGGGGGCCAGGTCCACGCCCGCGCGGGCGTGCGTCCGGCCGCGTCCGGGCCAGGTGTGGTGCCGTCCATGCGCCGCCGCCTCCCGCCCGGGGTCCCCGTCGCCGAGTGTGGGGGCGCCCCGTCACCCGTGCTGTCCGGGCGAGTGGGGCGGATCGGCTCCGCGACGTCGGGCCGAACCAGTATTGCGAGGGGATGCGTTCCGTTCAATCGGGGCACAGTGGAAGCACGCACCCGGGCGGACGCGTCACGACGCGGCCGGCCGCCGGTGCGACCGGGGGATCGCGGGACGAGGAGGGCGTATGGAGAACGTGCCGGAATACCGGGCCTTGCTCGCGGTGGACATCGCGCGGTCGGCGGGGCGCGGAGACGTGGCGCTCCGGCGGATCCGTGCCGCGCTGTGGGCGGCGCTGCGCGAGGCGTTCACACGCAGTGGAATCGACCGCGAGGCGTGCCTGTACCAGGATCTCGGCGACGGCGTACGGGTCGCGATGCCGGCCGGGACGCCCAAGGCGAGCCTGATCCACCCGCTGGCGCACGAACTGTCGGTCCGTCTCGCGGCGCACAACCGCCTGGCCGGGCCGCCCGTGCAGGTGCGGGTACGGATGGCGCTGCACGCGGGGGACGTGCACATCGGCCCGGACGGTACCGTGACCGGCCGTCCGCTGGAGGTCCTGGCCCGGCTGCTGGACGCGGCACCGGCCCGGGACGCCCTGGCGGTGCGTCCGCAGGCGACGGCGGCGCTCATCATCTCCCAGCACTTCCACGAGGAGGTGGTGTGCCAGGGCCGGCCCGGCATCGACCCGGACAGCTTCCGGCAGGTCGGCGTCCGGGAGAAGGAGTTCACCGCGTCCGCCTGGCTGCACGTGCCCGGCGCCGTCACCCCGCGCGCCGCTCCCGGCGAGGAGGAGGCCGGGCCCGCCGCCCAAGACCGTACGGCCCGCCCCGAGAGCCGCGGGGCCCCGAAGATGATCAGCGAGGCATCGGGACACGGCGTCATCTACGCGGTCCAGAACGGCACCATGCACATCACCGACAGGACGTGAGGGAGCCCACGTGACTGACGAACTGACGCTGCTCGCCGAGGCGGGTGCCACGGCCGTGGTGGCGACGATGGCCACCGACCTGTGGCGGAGCACCAAGGGCACCGTCCTCGGGCTCTTCCGCCAGGGCGCGCCGGGCCGGGGCGAGATGCTCGCGGCCCGGCTCGAGGAGAACGCGGCACTGGTCCGGGCGGCGGCGGACTCCGAGGAGGTGCGGCGGGTGCTGTGCGGAGTGTGGGCCCGGGAACTCGCCGAACTGCTGCGCCGGGAGCCGGCCTGCCGCACACCGCTGGCCCGGCTGACGGCCGACATCGACCGGGCCCTCGCCACCGGCCGGCAAACGTTCACCCTGGAGCAGAACAACACCGCCCGCGAATCCGGCACGGTCTTCGCCGTGCAGCACGGGGACCTCCACACCACGCACGCGCCGGATCGGCCCGGGCGTGCCGACGGCGGAGCCCGGGCCACCTGAGGGGCCGCTCCCGTCCGTGGTCCGCCGCGGTCCGCGCGCCGCGAGCACAGCGCCGGCCGTCCCCGTGGCGGGGACGGCCGGCGGCGGGATGGGTGTCCGTCAGCCCTGCGAGGTGGCGGACGAGCGGGCCGGGACCGTGAGCGTGGTGCCGTCGGAGAACGTCACCGTCTGCTCGGTGCCGGCGTAGTTGTGCGCGGTGTAGGTGCGCGTGCCGTCCTTCTCGAACACCGCGGCGGTCGGGCTGTCGGCCGTCACGTCGAGGTTGGGCGCACCGACCGTGGCGAGGGTGTTGATCCAGTGGTACGTGTGGGCGCGGGTCGCCCCGGCCTCCGGCTCGTACGCGTCACCGTCCGCGTCGTAGGACGCCTTGGCGGTCGCCGGGTCGGCGAGTGCCTGGAACTGCCACAGCAGGTCGCGCCACTCCTCGAACGGTCCGCCGTTCTGCTCGACGAGGTGGTCCAGGTTGCGGGCCACGGCCTCCGGGTTGGCGGCCAGGTGCAGCGAACCGCCGGTCACGGGCAGCACGTTGATGCCGTGGATCTCCTCGGGGTTGGCGGTCCACCAGGTGGAGTAGGCGGCGCCGGAGCCCCAGACCATGCCGACGATCGGGTGCGCGTAGTCCTCGGGGTAGACCTCCTGGTCGGCGTCGAACCAGTACTGCCGGATCGACTCGGCCTCGGTGGCCAGCAGGTAGACGCCCAGGTCCCGCAGTTCCTCGTCGCCGGTGGCCGAGCCCCACATGATGAGGCCGACGCTGAGGTTGACGGACTCCGAGGAGGACTCCTGGTTGTTGCCGGCGGCGAAGCCCTGGTGACCGGCGGCCCAGCTGTGGCCCGCGTACGGGTCGAAGCCCCGCAGGAACGGGTAACGGTCGTCGTCACGCGCCGGGTTGGCGGTGTCGCGGATCAGCTCGCCGACCATGCCGCCCCAGGCCGACTGCTCGGCCCACGCGGGGTCGAACTGCGCGACGACGGCGGCCGCCATCACGAAGTAGCTGTAGTGGAAGTGGTGGTCGTTCAGCTCGGCGTCGCTGCCGTAGGACGCCGGGTAGCCGGTGAGGGTCGACCAGTCGGAGTCGTAGGAGAACTCCGCCGGTCCGCCGACCGTGAACCACTCCTCCAGCCGGTCCTTGATCAGCGCCAGCAGCCGGTCGCGGGACGCATCGTCGCCGGCCTGGTCGGCGATGGTGGTGAGCTGGGCGAGCTTGCCCAGCTGCTTGCCGGTCCAGTAGGTGTCGGTGGCGCCCTCGAAGGGGTCCTGCGAGCCGAGCACGTCGGCGATGTAGCCGCTCAGCCGGGCCTCGTCGACGCCGTCGCTCTCGGGCAGCACGGGCAGCACACCGGGCACGGACTGCGTGGTGGTGAAGGAGTTGCCCTCGCGGACCTTCATCGCGCCGCGCGGTGAGACGTACTCGTACGGCAGCAGCGCGTCGTCGGTGTGCAGCCACTGGTGGCGGTAGAGCGCCTGGATGGTGCCGGTCTCCGAGCCCTCGCGCGCCTCGGTCTCCAGGGTGTAGGTGGCGTTGATCTCGCCCGCCTCGGTGTCGTAGTCCCACGACACCTCGGAGCCGGTGACGAAGCTGAAGGCGTACTGAGCGTAGGTGTCCAGCGCCTCCCGCTCGGGGAGCAGCGCGACGGAGTAGTAGTCCTGGTCGCCGAGTGCCGCCGTCACGGAGGTGCCGGAGATGTTCCAGTCGCTGCCGGTGGGGGCGAACAGCGCGTAGTGGTTGCCGGCGACGGTCACACCGAGGATGTTGCCGTCGTCGGAGAAGACCTCCGGCGTGCCGTTGGTGATGATCTCGGCGTCCCCGCCGGCGGCCTCCGCGTACACGTACGGCAGGCCGTGGCCGATGGTGGCGCGCAGTTCGCGGTCACCGTCACCCCAGTAGGGGTTCACGGTCCAGTCGGACCAGCCGTCCGCCTTGACGTCGGGCGAGTCGAGGCCGGCGACGCTCAGGGTGAGGTCGGCGGTGTGGACGTACTCGTACTGCCGCCCGTCGCCGACGATGGCGTGGTCGGTGGGGTGGCCCACCTGGAGGCCCTCGGCGACGGCCTGGTAGGTGAGGGGGTGACCGTACATCGGCTGGGAGTACGGGTTGTCCGGGTAGCGTTTGAAGACGAGCGAGGACCACCACTTGTTGGTGGGCACCGGCTCTCCGGCGACCGTGTCGGTGACCTGCGGCAGGACCGGGGTGCCCATGTTGTCGGTGGGGCCCTGGGCGCCGGCCGGGCGGGTGTCGGAGTAGCTGCCGCTGCCGACCGGGACCTCCGCGGCCCCGGCGGAGGGGATCACCACGACGCCGACCACGGCCGCCGCCGTCGCCGCCGCGGCGGTTGTCAGTGCGATCCGGCGTCGTCGCCGGGGCACGCGATGCTGGCTCATCTGCTACCTCAAGGTGTGGGGGGAAGGCGGGCACCACCGGAAAGCGATCCGGCGTTCGCGAAGGTAGGAGGGGTGGGGACGCTCTGTCAACGGAGCCTGCGGAACGTAAAAGTCCGGTCCTGAAAGTGATTCAGGTACGGACCGCAGGTGAGAGGCGGGACAACCGCTTGCTGGGCGGCATCCGGCCCCGGCGCGGCGATGCCGAAGATCAGCGTCGGCTCATCCCCGCTTAAGCGGCGGTTAAGACGCCGCGCCCCCGGCGCGGGGAGGTCGCCGGGGGCCGGTACGTCGCGAGGACCTGCCTCAGCCCTCGGGCCGCTCGATGGCCGCCGGCCGCAGCTGGGCCGCCCGGATCCGGGAGACGTCCAGCTTGTCGCTCCGGTCGAAGCGGTAGACGCCGTTCTGCTCCTGGAACACGTCGGTCAGCTGGGTGTAGCAGTAGCCGAACATGCCCGGATCGGCCAGCAGCGCGCCCGTCAATCCGGCGAACCGGGCGTGGAACTCCTCCTCGTCGCGCGGGCGGTCGCCGTAGCCCCAGGACTCCTCACGGTCATCACCCCGGGCCAGGGCCGCGGTCTCCGGATGCCACCAGATGCCGCCGAACTCGCTGATGAAATAGGGCTGGCCGCGGTACGGCAGCGACCACGGCCGCCCGTCGGGCGCGGTGTTGACATACGGATCGTCCCGGTCGAGTCCGGCGACCTGCGTGCCGAAGGCGGCGGGGTCCTGCTCGTAGGTGTGCGCGTCGTAGATGTCGGTCTCCGCGACCCGGTGGGCGTACCCGGAGGCGTCCAGGACCGGCCGCGTCGTGTCCAGGGCCTTGGTGGCCAGGAACATCGCCCGCGTCACCGCGTCCAGTTGCGTGGTGCGGTCGTGCAGCCGCTGGTACGTCTCGTTCAGCGGGCACCAGCCGATGATCGAGGGGTGGGAGTAGTCGCGTTCCACCGCCTCCAGCCACTGCCCGGTGTACGACGCGTCGGGCTGCTGGTTGTCACCCGAACTGCCGCCCACCTCGCAGCCCCAGTCCCCGAACTCGCCCCACACCAGGTACCCGAGCCGGTCGGCGTGGTGCAGGAACCGCTCCTCGAACACCTTCTGGTGCAGCCGGGCGCCGTTGAAGCCGGCCGCCTGGGCGAGTTCGATGTCCCGCACCAGCGCGGCGTCGGTGGGAGCGGTCATCAGCCCGTCCGGGTACCAGCCCTGGTCCAGCACCAGTCGCTGGAAGACCGGTTCCCCGTTGAGGAGGACCGCCTTGTCCCGGATCGCCACCGAGCGCAGCCCCGCGTAGCTGCCGACCGAGTCGACCACCTGGCCGTCGCCGTCCAGCAGTTCCAGCCGCAGGTCGTACAGGTGGGGGTCCTGCGGGCTCCACACCCGGTGGCGGTCGAGCGGTACGGGCAGATACAGCCGGGGCGCCAGATCCAGATCGGCGCGGGCCTCGGCGGTGACGACCTCGCCCTCCGCGTCGCTCAGCCGGGCCCGTACGTGGTGTCCCGGCGCGTTGCCGGACAGCGGCAGTTCCAGATGGAAGGCGGAGCCGGCCAGATCCGGGGTGATCCGGGGACGGTGCAGCCGGACGTGCGGCACCGGCTCGGCCCACACGGTCTGCCAGATGCCCGTGACCCGGGTGTAGTTGCAGTCGTGGTTGGCGTAGCGCAGGGCCTGCTTGCCCCGGGCCTGAGGGCCGGACTTGGGGTCGCGGGCGCGCACCGTGACGGTGATCTCCTCACCCGGCCCGGCCACCTCGTGCAGGTCGGCGGTGAAGGGGGTGAACCCGCCCCGGTGCCGGGCCACCTCGGTGCCGTTCACCCACACGGTGGCGTCGTAGTCCACGGCGCCGAAGTGCAGCAGGACCCGCCGGCCGGTCCACTCGGCGGGCAGGGTGAGGGTGCGCCGGTACCAGACGGCCTCCAGGAAGTCCGTCTCCCCGATGCCGGAGAGCACGGACTCCGGCGGGAACGGCACGGTGATCTCCCGGTCCAGGCCGCCGGTCAGCAGGCCGCGTTCCAGGCCGCTGTCCCCGGGGTCGAAGGCGAACTGCCAGGTGCCGTTGAGGTTCAGCCAGTCCTCGCGGACGAACTGCGGTCGCGGGTACTCGGGACGGGGTGCGGCGGTGCGGGTGGGCACGACAACTCCTGTACGGGAACGGGGCGGGGCGGTGGCACGGGGCGCTCAGGTGCCGCCGAGTCCGGTGGTGGCCACGGACTTCACGATGCGGCGCTGGAAGAACAGGAAGACGATGATCAGGGGAGCGGCGGCCAGCAGCGCGGACGCCATCGACTGCGCGTACTGGATGCCGTAGGACTCGCGCACCGTCGCCAGACCCACCGGAAGGGTCATCAGGGACGAGTCGTTGATGATGATGAACGGCCACAGGAAGTTGTTCCAGGCGCCGATGAACACGAACACCGAGACGGCCGCCACGATGGGGCGCGACAGCGGCAGCACCACCGAGCGGAAGACCCGCAGTTCGGAGGCGCCGTCGATCCGGGCGGCCTCCTCCAGCTCCCGGGGCACGGCGTCGAAGAACCGTTTGAGGATGAAGACCATCATCGGCGCCACCACCTGCGGCAGGATCACCGCCCAGTAGGTGTCGACGAGGTTGAACGTGAGCATCTGCTGGAAGAGCGGAACGATGAGCAGTTGCGGCGGCACCATGATGGACGCGACGGTGACGGCCAGCAGCACCCGCCGGCCGCGGAAGGTGCCCCGGGAGAACGCGTAGGCGGCCAGCGTGGAGATCACCACGGTGATGACGGTGACCAGCGTGGCGATCAGCAGGCTGTTGACGGCCCACACCGGTATGTTGCCGCGTTCGATGATCTGGCGGTAGGACTCCAGGGTCAGCGCGCCCTTGAGGGGGTTGAGCCCGGAGGAGGCGACGTCCCGCTCGCTCTGCAGGGAGGTCACCAGCGCCAGCGCGAAGGGCGTCAGCCACAGCAGCGCGAACACCGCGAGCGCCGTGCCGGCCAGCGCCCTGGGCAGCCGGCCGTGGCCCAGGAACAGCGGGGAGCCGGCGGATTCGGCCGCCGCCCGGCGGCGCGTCGGGCGCGGCCGGGTGCCAAGGGTGGTGGTGGCGGGCACGGTCAGCCCTCCTGACGCGGGAAGAACCGCAGCTGGGCGATGGAGATGACGATGATCAGGGCGAAGAAGAGATAGGAGATGGCGGAGGCGTAACCCAGCCGGTAGCCGGTGAACCCGACGTCGTAGATGTACTCCAGGATGGGGCGGGTGCTGTCGTTGGGCCCGCCCTTGGTGAGGATGTAGATCTGGTCGAACACCTTGAGCGAGGCGAGCACCTGGAGCATGCCGACCAGCACCGTGGTGCGCCGCAGTTGGGGCAGGGTGATGGACCACAGCCGCCGCCAGGCGCCGGCGCCGTCCAGGGCCGCCGCCTCGAAGAGCGTGTCGGGCAGCGACTGGAGCGCCGCGAGATAGAGCAGGAAGTTGAAGCCGACGGTCCACCAGACGGTGAGCAGCGCGATCGCCCACATGGCGACCGCCTCGTCGGAGAGCCAGCCCACCGGGCCGAAGCCCAGGGTTTGCAGCAGCTGGTTGGCCAGGCCCAGATCGGGCTGGTACACCCACTGCCAGATCAGCGTCACCACGGCGACCGGCAGCAGGTAGGGGGCGAAGAACGCCAGCCGCCACAGCCACTGGCCCGCCAGACCGGTGTGCACCAGCAGGGCCATCGCCAGCGCGATGAGCACCAGGGGCACGGTGGTGATCAGCGTGAAGAACAGGGTGTTGCCCAGGGCGTTCCACACCGCCGCGTCGCCGAAGGCCTCCGCGTAGTTGTCGAAGCCGACGAACGAGGTCCCGGCGAGGGTGAGCGACTCGTCGGTGAAGCTCATCGTGACGCCGTGGACGATGGGCCACAGCATGAACAGCCCGAAGCAGGGCGAAGGGCAGGACGAACCACCCTCCGCTCGGGCGCCTTCGCGGTCCGGAACGGCCCGCGGCCGGTGACGGCTCCGGAACGCCGCCGCCACCGCCGTCGCGCGCGGCGACGGTCTTGGGGGAAGCCTTGATGCTCATCGGGCGCGCTCCCTCTCTCTGCGTGGGCCGGGTCACCGGACGGGGTTCGGCTGGTCGAGGAGGTCCGCGCACTCGCGGACCATCCGCCCCACCGCAGCCTCGGCGGACGCGTTGCCCAGCAGCGCGGGCTGAAGGGCCTGCGACATCCGGTCCTGAAAGAGCGACCCGGAGCCGGCGAACCAGGCGGGCGGGTCCAGCACGGCCAGGTCGCCCGCCTCGGTGTAGAAGGACTGCGGATCCAGGTCCGCGTACCCGGGTTCCGCCAGGACCGGCTGATAGGCGGGTATGTGGCCGGCACTGGCCCAGGTGAGGCTCTGCCGGAGCATGGCGGCCACATAGCGGTGCGCCTCACGCCGCCGCGCCGGGTCGGGGCTCTCCTGCCGGGGGAGTACGTAGCTGTGCGAGTCGGTGGCGACGGCGGGTTCGCCGAAGACGTTGACGAACGGCGCGGCGCCCAGCCGGATGCCGGTGCTGCGCAGGGTGGGCAGCTCCCACTCGCCGACGGCGATCATGGCGCCCCGGCCCTCGATGAAGGAGGCCAGGGCACCGAAGTAGTCCAGATGGTTGGGGTTGGTGCGGCCGTCGAAGAGCTCCTGGAGGAAGGAGACGACGCGCACCGCCGCGTCGGTGTCGATGGCAGGGCCCGACTCGGGCAGGCCGAAGGTGGCGCCGGTCTGCGCGTACAGGGCGTTGAAGATCCGCCAGTTCTGGGCGGGGTCGGTCACATGGCCGAACAGCAGCCCGGCCCCGCCCTGCGCCTCGGCGAGTGCCGCGCTGGTCTCCAGCATCGCGCCGGGCGAACCGGGCTGGATCAGCCGGCCCGCACCGTCCAGCACGCCCGCCCGTTCGGCCACGTCCAGGTCGTAGAAGACGATGAACGGGTGGGTGTCCAGGGGGACGGCGTACAGCGTGCCCTCCCACTGGGCCCGTTCCCACAGGGCCGGCGGGAAGTCCTCACGGGTGACGCCGAACTCGGCCAGCAGCTCCATGTCGAAGGGATCGAGCAGCCCGCCGGGCGCGTACCCCGGCATCCGCGACAGGTGGAGCACCGCGACGTCGGGCGCCCGGCCGCCCGCGGCGGCCATGGCCAGTTTGGTGTAGTACGACGGTCCCCACTCCAGGATGGTGCGGTCCAGGGTGAAGCCCTCGGGCCCGCCGCTGACGGTGTCCATCATCTCGTCCATCAGCAGGCCGTCGCCGCCGGAGAACAGGTCCCAGATCTTCAGCCCCAGGCCGTCGCCGCCGGGGGCCGGGGCGCCGCAGCCGGCGAGCAGACCGGGGGCGAGCGCCGCTCCGGAGGCGGTCAGGGAGAGCCGCAAAAACCGCCGCCGGTCCACCGTGAACCGGTCGCGGCGCCTGGGATGTGCACCGGTCATCTCACACCTCTCGGACCCGACGCTGGGTTGTTCCGGAGTTTTTACATCGATGTACAACGGCTGTAAAGAGAAGTGACAGGATGGCTTTGCGTCGCCGGGACGCCCACGGATGGTGATAACCGGTGGTCGGGCCCGCCGTGCGGCCCGTACGATCGGTGACCGGCTCAGGAGGTACGGGTGGCGCGACCCAGGATCAAGGACGTGGCGCGACGCGCGGGCGTCTCGGAGAAGACCGTCTCCAACGTGATCAACGACTACGCGCATGTCTCGGAACGGACCCGCACCGCCGTGCGGGAGGCCATCGACGAGCTGGGCTACCGCGTGAACCTCGCCGGCCGGCATCTGCGCCGGGGCAGAACGGGCATCATCGCGCTGGTCGTCCCCGAACTCGACATCCCCTACTTCGCGGACCTCGCCACGCTGATCATCACCGAGGCCGAACGGAACGCGATGACGGTCCTGGTGCACCAGACCCGCGAGGACCGGCGCCGGGAACTGGCGGCCCTGGAGGGGTTCGGATCGGACTTCGCCGACGGCCTGATCCTCAGCCCGCTGACCCTCACGGGTGCGGACCTGCGCGACCGCCCCGGCGCCCCGCCGACCGTACTGCTCGGCGAGCGGGTACGGCCCGGGCAGGCCGACCATGTCGCCATCGACAACGAACGGGCCGCCCGCGAGGCGACCGTTCACCTGCTGGAACTCGGCCGTCGCCGCATCTGGGTGATCGGCGGCCGGGAGGGCACGGAACCGGGCACCGCCGAGGTGCGCAGCGCCGGCCACCGGGCCGCGCTGGAGGCCGCGGGCCTGCCCTGGGACCCGGCGGTCCTGCTGCGGGTCGAGAACTTCCGGGCCCTGGACGGCGCGCGGGCGGTACGCCGCCTGCTGGACACCGGGGAGACGCCGGACGGGCTGCTGTGCCTCAACGACCAACTGGCGCTCGGCGCCATGCGGGAACTCCACGACCGGGGGCTGCGGGTGCCCGAGGACGTGGCGGTGGTGGGTTTCGACGACGTGGAGGGCGGCCGGTTCAGCGTGCCGTCCCTGACGACCGTGGCACCCGACAAACACGCCGTGGCGCGGGTCGCCCTGGAACTGCTCATGGTCCGGATCTCCGAACGGGACACCGGGGGCGCCGTCACACCGCCACGGGAACGGGTGGTGGCACACCGCCTGCTGGTGCGCGAGAGCAGCATGGGCACCGGATCCCGCGCCTGACCCGGCCGTCTTGCCGGCCCGCCGGGCACCCGCACGGCGACCGGGCCGGTCAGGCGCGAGACCGCGGGCTGGAGGGGCCACACCAACCGCCCGGCATCCGCGCGGCCGTCGGCCACGCCCGCAACGCCGTGGGACGCGGGGCACCGCCCGACCTCGCCGCCCCGCACCACACCGGCCCGGACACCCCCCCCGCGAAGCCGTGGGCGAGACGGTCGCACCGTGGCCACACCCGCCCTCCTCACCCGGTGCGCTCCCTCCCCGCGCCGGGCCGGGTCACACGGCGCGCTCCGGTGCCGGGCCCGTCGAATCGCGCACCACCAACTGGTTCAGCGCCCCGGCCTGCGGCGGGGCGGCCGGCTCCTGACCGTTCAGCAGCGCCAGCAGCCGCCGCACGGCATCGCCTCCCTGCCGCTCCCGGTCGACCCTGACCGTCGACAGCGCGGGGACGAGGCAGCGGCCGATCTCGTCGTCGTCCCACCCGAAGACGCTGACCTGCCCCGGCACGTCGATGCCCAGCTCGCGCAGCCCCTGGACCATCCCGAAGGCGGTCCGGTCGTTCGCCGCGAACACCGCCGTCACCCCGGACCCCGGCAGCCACCCGGCCGCCCGCCGGCCCGCCTCCGCCCCCCAGTCGCCCGGGGCCACGCCGTAGGACTCCAGGCCCAGTTCGGCGACGGTGGCCTCGTACACCGCACGCCGGTTGCGCGCCGACGCCCACGCCTGGGGCCCGGCGACGTGGAGGAAGCGACGGTGCCCGAGCGCGGCCAGGTGGCGGACGATGCCGGCGGCCGGCGTGGCGTCCGCGAGCACTCCCTGGGCGCGCATGTTGTCGTCGTACTCCCCGTCGACCACCACCGGCACCGCGACCTCCGTCGGCGCGCGGTCCCCCGTCCACGCGTGCAGGGGGGTGAAGGCCACGATCCCCGCGACGTACTCGGGCCGCAGGAGCGTGTGGATGCGCTCCGCCCGGGCGGCGGCGTCCCCCTCCAGGGCGACCAGGTCGAGCAGGTACCCCGCCTCGTGCGCGGCACGGGCGGCCCCGGTGAGCAGCCGGGTCGGCATCATGCCGGTCGCGTCGGGCAGGATCACGGCGATCCGGTCCGACCTGCGGGTACGCATGATCCGCGCCATCCGGTTGGGCCGGTAGTCCAGCAGCGCCACCGCCCGGGCGACCTTGCGGCCCGATTCCGCCCCGACCCCGGTCGTTCCGCGCAGATAGCGCGACACCGTCATGTGGGAGACCCCGGCCAGTCGCGCGACGTCATAGATCGTCGCCGGCCGTCTCCCGCGCTCCTCGGCACCCACGTTCAGCTCCCCGGGCATCCCGCCCCCACTTCTCCCGAACCGCTTCCGGACGCCGCCACGGAACCCCGGTACCAGGGTGGGGTCCCGCCGCGTCGCCCCGAGTCTGCCCCCCGCGTGGGGCGGGTGGGAACACGGTGTGTCCCTCCGGAAGCGGCGCGGCCCTTTCGCGAAAGAGATGCCCCCACAGTCTTGTGTTACCGATATCCGCGCTCCTAACATCTCGCGGCAAGCGCTTACACGCCGGCCGGATCGCGCGGCCCCTCCGCAGGCGACCCCTGGGAGGGCGCACGCTCCGTGCGGCCAACGGCGACCTGTCAGGCCGTGAGAAACGGGACAGCACACCGGCGGTGGACACCGCCGCGAAGCCGGTCGGAGCCCTGGGACGGCCCGCCGGAACACACGCCGCACGGCAGCACCTCCCGGCACGGGACGCGGGGAGGACCAGCCCCCGAGGGACGGCGCGCGAGGGACACCCGCGCCGTCTTCCGGTGCACGGCCCCGACCCACGCACGCGAGGAGGAGCAGGTGGATCCGACACCACAACGCGAGGGACGCTCCGGATGAGCGCGCTGGGCGAGTTCCGCACGCTCAGCAAGTCACGCGGCACACGGGCGGGCGACGGGGAGCGAAGAGAACGGAACCGCGACAACAAGGCGGCGGCGCTCTTCCTGGCGCCGTGGATGCTGGGACTGCTCGGTATCACCATCGGCCCGATGATCGCCTCGCTGTATCTGGCGTTCACGGACTACAACCTGCTGCAGGACCCGCAGTTCACCGGCCTGGACAATATCCGCCGGATGCTGTCCGACGAACGTCTCGCGCAGTCCCTGCAGGTCACGTTCGTGTACGTGCTGGTGGCGGTGCCGTTGCAGCTGATGGTGGCGCTCGCTCTGGCGCTGCTGCTGGACCGCGGTGTCCGCGGTCTGCCGCTCTACCGCTCCGTCCTCTACCTGCCCTCGCTGCTGGGCGCCAGTGTCGCCATCGCCGTGCTGTGGCGGCTGGTGTTCGGGGCCCAGGGGCTGGTGAACGCCTTCCTGGCCCTGTTCGGTATCGAGGGCCCGGGCTGGGTGTCCGATCCGGATACCGCGCTGGGCACACTGATCATTCTGCACGTGTGGACGTTCGGCGCGCCGATGGTGATCTTCCTGGCGGGGTTGCGGCAGATTCCGCGTGAGCTGTACGAGGCGGCGGCCACCGATGGGGCCTCCAAACGGCGGCAGTTGTTCTCCATCACGCTGCCGCTGCTGAGTCCGATCATCTTCTTCAACCTGGTGCTCGGGTTGATCGGGAGTTTTCAGTCCTTCACCCAGGCGTTCATCGTCTCGGGAGGGACCGGCGGGCCCAGTGACTCGACACTGTTCTTCTCCCTCTACCTCTACCAGGAGGGGTTCACCAGTTTCCGCATGGGTTACGCGTCGGCGCTGGCGTGGCTGCTTCTGCTGATCATCGGAGCGTTCACCGCGGTGAACTTCTGGGCGTCCAAGTATTGGGTTTTCTACAATGACTGATACCTCACCGAAGCCCGTCACGCGCCCGCGCCCCGCCCCCGAAGCCCTGCCCGCCCCGTACCGGGGGCGGCGGTTGCGCCGTCGTGCGGGCAGCGTTCTCAAGCACACCGGGCTGATCATCGTCGCGCTGCTGATGCTGTATCCGCTGCTGTGGATGGTGGCCAGCTCGCTGCGCCCGAACGCCGACATCTTCACCAGCTCCGGGCTGTTCGTCGACACCTTCGACCTCGATCACTACCCGAACGGCTGGAACGCGCTGGCGTATCCGTTCAGTACGTATCTGCTGAACTCGTTCCTGGTGGTGCTCGGTTCGGTGATCGGGAACCTGGTGTCCTGTTCCATGGCCGCCTACGCGTTCGCCCGGCTCCAGTTCCGGTGGCGACGCTGGGCGTTCATGGCCATGCTCGTGACGATCATGCTCCCGATCCACGTGCTGATCATCCCGCAGTACGTGGTGTACGCGCAGTTGGGCTGGATCAATACGTATCTGCCGCTGATCGTGCCGAAACTCCTGGCCACCGACGCGTTCTTCATCTTCCTGATGGTGCAGTTCATCCGCGGTATTCCCCGGGAACTGGACGAGGCGGCCCGCATCGACGGTGCCGGTCACGCCCGGATCTACGGGCAGATCATGCTGCCACTGATGGTCCCGGCGCTGGCCACCACGGCGATTTTCACCTTCATCTGGACGTGGAACGACTTCTTCACCCAGTTGATCTTCGTCACCAAACCCGACCTCTACACCGTTCCCGTGGCTCTGCGGTCGTTCATCGACGCCCAGACCCAGTCAGATTTCGGCGCCATGTTCGCGATGAGCGTCGTCTCCCTCATACCGGTGTTCCTGGTGTTCCTGTTCGGCCAGCGTTTCCTGCTGCGCGGCATCGCCACCACCGGCGGGAAATAGCGATGAGGAGACCGATCACCATGCCCCACCGCGCCCCGTACCGTGCCAGGGCCGCACTGGCGGCCGGCACCGCGCTGCTCGCCGTCGCCGCCTGCGGGGTGGGAGCCGATCCGGTGCTGCACCCCGAGCTGAGCGAGAAGGACGTCACCATCAGCTTCGCCTGGTGGGGGGCCGGCGCCCGCACCCAGGCGACCATGGAGGCCATCGAACTCTTCGAGGCGGACCACCCCAACATCACCGTCGAGGCCGTCTACTCCGACTGGAACGGCTACTGGGACCGGATGGCGACCGCGACCGCAGCCGGGGACATGGCCGACGTCGTCCAGTTCGACCAGCTCTACCTCTCCTCCTACGCCGAACGCGGCGCCCTGCTCGACCTGTCCACCGTCGACAACATCCTCGACCCGTCCGCCCTGCCCGACGCCGTCCTGGACTCCGGCCGGGTCGGCGACACCCTGTACGCCGTCCCCACCGGTGCCACCACCAACGGTGTCGCCGTCAACACCACCCTCTTCGAGCGGTACGGCGTCGACCTGCCGGACACCGACACCTGGACGTGGGAAGACCTCGAAGAGGCCTCCGTCGCACTCGGCCAGGCATCCGGGGGAGAGGTGAACGGGGTCAGCCCCTTCGGCGTCGACGCCTTCACCCTCACCGTCTGGGCCCGCCAGCACGGCGCGCAACTGTTCGACTCCGACGGTCAACTCGCCCTGCCCGCCGACGTACTGGCCGGCTACTGGCAACGGGTCCTGGACCTCATCGACAGCGGGGCCGCTCCCAGCGTCGCCCGGATCAGTGAGAAGGTCGGCCTGCCCCTCGACCAGACGTCCCTGGTCACCGGAGAGACCGCCATGGCCTTCATCCCGGCCGGCCAGTTCTCCTCGTACCGGGCGGCGGCTCCGGACTTCGACTTCACCCTGGTGAACTGGCCCGCCGACCCGCAGACCCCCGAGGGGTTCCAGTACCTCAAGCCCTCCATGTACTGGGCCGGCGCGTCCACCTCCTCCCATCCCGCCGAAGCCGCCCTGCTGATCGACTTCCTGACCAACGACGTGCGCGTCGCCGAACTCTTCGGCCTCGACCGCGGCGAGCCGGGGAACCCGGCCTTCCGCGAGGCCGTGCAGCCCACCCTGGACGCCGGCGGGCGGGAAGCGCTCGCCTTCACCGAGGCCATGTCCGGCGAAGTCGGCGACACACCGCCCATCACCCCCAACGGGGCCAGCGACATCGAGGTGATCCTCACGCGCTACTACCAGCAGGTCATCTTCGGCGAGACCTCACCGGAGGAGGCCGCCGAATCCTTCCTCGGCGAACTCGGCGACTCGATCCGCGCCGCGGGCTGAACCCCCGCGGCCGTACGGCACCGCACCCCCGGCGGCGCGGTGCCGTGTTCGCCTCCCGGTGGGCGAACGCCATCAGGTCGCGCAGGGCGGGTCGTAGGGCAGGTCCGGGGACACATACGTGTCCCAGCGCTCGGGCGTCATGGCGGAACCCGTCATGGAGCACAGCACCTCACGGGCCCCGGCCGGATCGGTCTGCCACACGCGCACCGTGCCGTCCCGGCCGCCGGTGAACAGCGCCCCCTCCACCGGGCCGAACCGCAGTGCCACGACATCGCTCCCGTGGCCGTCCACCGGCAGACCCCAGGGCACCGGCCGGGAGGGGTCTGAGGTGTCCCACAGCCGGATCTGCCCGACACCGTTCCCGGCCGCGAGCAGCCCGCCGTCGGGGGAGAAGCCCACACTGAACGCCATCCCCCCGGCACTCAGCGGACCGCTGGGGGACCCGGGGGAGGAGGGCCGGGACACGTCCCACAGCCACACCTCGCTCTCACCCGTGCCGGTGGCGACGACGCCGCCGCGCGGGTCGGCCGCCAGCGACATGACGATCTGTCCGGTGTTCGTGCGGCCCGCGGGGGAGGGGACCTCGCCCCGTCCGGTCCGCCACACACCGAGCGACCCCGGGGCGTAGTACTCGCCGGTGTAGACATGGCCACCGTCGGGGGCGGCGGCCAGCCCATTGACGGGCCGCGCGTGCTGGTCGGACGGATCGATGTCCAGTACGCCGGGCCGGTCCGGATCGCTGACGTCCCACGCGTACACCCCGCCCCGGTATCCGCCCTGCAGCATCATCGTGGTGGCGACCAGGGTGTGCCCCGACGCGTCGAAGACCAGGCCGTGCACCGCCTCGTACGTGACCTGCGCCGGCCGTGCCCGCGCGCGCGGCCGGCCCGGATCGGAGACATCCCACAGCCGGACCTCACCGGCGTCACCGCCGGTGGCCAGCAGCGCCGGGCCGCCGCCCCCCTCCCGGAAGGCCAGGGCGTTCACGGCGGAGGGCAACAGCGGCAGGGCACCGACCCGGGCCAGCCGGGTGGGGTCCGAGACGTCCCACAACGAGACCAGCGAACCCGAGGCCACCGCCAGGAGTTCCCCGTCCCCGCTCACGGCCAGGGCCGCGACCGCGGCCCCGGACTCCGCGACGGCCAGCGACGGCGGAAGCCGCCACACCAGGGCCGCGCCGTCCCCGCTGCCACTGGCCAGCGTCCGGCCGCCGGGTGCGAAGGCCAGGCCGGTGACGGTGCTGGTGTGGCCGCGCAGCGGCGGGCCGATGACGCGCGCCGACGCGGGGGCTCCGACGTTCCACAGATAAACGCTGCCCGCATTCTCCCCGGTGGCCAGCAGCCGCGCGTCCGGGCTGAACGCGACGGAGGAGGCCACGCTGTTGAGGAAGAGCTGCTGCACGAGTTGTGGTTCGCGCGGCCGCGACACGTCCCACAGCAGCACGCGGTTGTCACTGCCCGCGCTGGCCAGCAGATCGGTCAGTGGGCTGAAGGCCACCTGGTTGACGACCGCCGAGTGGCCGCCGAGATCGCCGCCCAGGCCGACGGGTTCCGACGGGTCGGTCACGTCCCACAGGCGCAGCAGGTGTGCCTGGTCGCTTCCGGGCGCCGTTCCGCCGCCCACGGCCAGCACCGTACCCGTCGGATTGAAGGCCACGGACGCGACACTCTGCCCGGGGGAGGACAGCGCGGTGCTCAGCGGGCGCGGTTGGCCGGGGTCCGACACGTCCCACAACTGCACGACTGCCGTGGTGGTCCCGTCGGTGTAGGTGGTGCTGGCGAAGGCGAGCGTCCGGCCGTCCGGACTGAACCGGGGATTGGTCACGGGGCCATCCGCCACCGGGACCCAGCCCGACAGCGGCACGGGGTGACCGGCATCGGACGCGTCCAGGATCCGCAGCCGGCCGTCGCCGGATCCCACGGCCAGCAGCTCGCCCTCGACGTCGTAGGACGCCGAGACCCGGGCCCCTCTCCCGGAGCCCTCCACGGAGGTGAGCTCGGACAGGTCGGTCGGCCGTGCGGTGTCCCACAGCCGCACGGCGTCGGAGCCGGTGGCCAGGGTGCCGTCGGCGCCGAACGCCACCGAGTGCACGATGCCGTTCTGCTCCGGCACCGACGCGGGCAGCACCGCGCCCGCCGTTTCCATGAGCCGGGTCCTGGTCTGCGGCGTGGAGCGCATCGTGTCCGCCACCAGGTCGAGCTGCGCCGCCAGCGCCGGATCGCCGTCACGGCGGCGGTCCGCCTCGGCACCGACCCGGTTGAAGATCGCCTCATCGCGCTGCCGCAGGCTCTCACCGCGCTGGTCGAAGGCGAACACGGCCAGCACCGTCGCGATCAGGGCCAGCACCGTGGTCACGGACACCGCCCCGTTGCGCAGCCTTCGGTTCCGGCGCGCCTGCCGCCGCGAGACACCGAGGAACGCGAGGACCACCGGGCTGATGTGTTCGGGACCGGCCTGCCGCGCCCAGGACTGTCCCGCCTCCAGACGGGCGCCGCGCAACAGGACGCCCGTGTCCCGGCGTCCGCCACGTTCCCAGCCGAGCGCGGTGTCCTCCAGTTCCTGCCGGATCAGTGCGCCGCTGCCGGCTTCCGCGATCCAGCCGCGCAGCCTGGGCCACGCCCACAGCAGCGCCTCGTGCGTGACCTCGACGGTGCCCTCGCCGCGCAGCACGCCCTGGGTGAACAGACGGGCGCCGGTGAACCGGTCGACGATGGCGGGAACGGAGCCCGGCGCCGAGGTCGCCAGCAGCAGATCGGTCCGGGTGCGGCGGCGACGGGACACCTCGCCGTTCTCACCGATCCGCACCAGGCCGAGGAAGAGCTGACGTGCCGTCCGGCGCGTCCCGGGGTCCAGCCGTGCGAACTCGGCCTCGGCCGTGGCCTGGACCGCCCCGCCGATGCCGCCCGTGTCGCGGTAGCTGCCCACCGTCAGGGTGTCGTCCCGGCGCTGCTGCCAGGTGGCGCGCAGGGCGTGGGCGAGCAGGGGCAGCCGCCCCGTCTCGTAGGCGCCGTCGTCCCGGGGGGCGGTGCCGCGCAGGTCGCGCAGGATGACATCGACCAGGCCGGGCGCCGGCACCAGACCGGCGCGTTCGGCGGGCCTGGTCATGGCGCGGCGCACCTCGTCCTCCGACATCGGTCCGACGATGACCTGGCGGTGGGTCAGGGCCTCCCGCAGGTGGGGAAAGGCCGCGCAGGGCCCGTAGGCGTCCGCCCGCAGGCCGTACACGACCACCGCCACCGGATCGTCGCCGCCGGTCAGCCCGGCGATGGCGTCGATGAACCGGCGCCGGGCGTCCTCGCCCCGGCCGAGGGTGAACAGCTCCTCCAACTGGTCCACGACCAGCACCAGCCGGCCGCCTGCGGGGAGGGCCAGCCGTTCCCGCAGGAGTTGCCGGAGCGGGCCGGGCCCGGCGTCCAGGGCCGCCCGCAGACGACCCTCCCCGGTCCCGGTGAGCCGGGAGAAGCCCGAGGTGAGCGCGGCGAGCGGGTCATCGGTGGGGGTCAGCAGCAGATGGGGCCAGGACCGCGATCCGGGAAGCTGACCCCGCCGCAGCGCGTCCAGGAGACCGGCGTGCAGGAGCGAGGACTTTCCGGCGCCGGAGGGCGCGACGACCGCCAGCGGGCGCCGGTCGGCGAGGGACAGCTCCAGATCGCCGATCAGCCGGCTGACCAGTGTCTCGCGGCCGAAGAACCACCCGGCGTCGTCCACGTCGAAGGGACGCAGTCCGGGGTAGGGACAGGTGTCGACGGACGACGGCGTCAGGGTCCGTTCGTCGGCCTCCGCGCCCGCGTGGAAATGCTCGTGGAGGTGCCGCGTCACCCCTCCGTACACGATGACGAGATCGCGGCCCGCCTGGTTGACGGCGCCGTGACCGCTCGCCCAGGCACGCAACTCGACGTGCGGTTGCGGTGGTTCCGCGCCGGGGGCCACCCCGGGCCTACCGCTGGGTCGTGATGTTGTTCCCGGCCTGGTAGATCTGGGCTCTGCCGCTCGCCTCGGCGCGCATCTCGGTACGGGTCACCGTGGTCTCCCTCGCCGCCGCGGGGGCGTCACCCCCGGCCCCGCCGACGATCTCGGAGACCAGACGGGACAGGGCCTCGGCCGCGGCCGGTTCGGCCCGCAGCAGGCCCCGGAACCGTTCCTCCCAGTCGGCCACGAGTTGACCCCGCGCCTCCCGCCGGCCCGGGGTCAGCAGCAGCGCGCGTGCCGCGTCCAGTTCGCTCCCGGGCGTGCCGTCCGCCGCCGGGTCGTGCCGGGTCCACAGCCGCACCACGTCGTCGCGCACTCCTTCCCAGGCGTCCGTAACCAGTGAGTCGACGACCGATGTGGCCGCCGACGCGGCGAGCGAGGCGAGTTCTTCGTCCATCGGTTCCCCCGTACTGTCGCGCGAGAGGTGTACTGGGCGTGTGGATTGACAGTGTGGGGGCGGAACGACCCGGCCGCCAGAGGGCCGACGGCGGCCGGTGACCGCCGGACGGGCGTCGGCACGCCTGCGGGGGCCACGCATGAACTGGGGGTGCCGGTGGACAGGCTTCTTCCGGTCCGCGCGAACGGGGTGGCCCCGTGCGCGGACCCGACAGCGGCAGTGCGGGAACGACCTACCAGGAAGGTGATCAGCGTGCTGGTATCGGTGACCTCGGGCGGTGTCACCCGGTGAGTTCGGCACATCCGCACCCACGGACCGGGATCGGGGCCGCACACGTCCAGGAGGTGAGCGAGAACATCTACGCCTACGTCCAGCCCGACGGTTCCTGGTGGATCAACAACACCGGTTTCCTGGTGGGCCGCAGAGGCGTGGTCAGCGTCGACGCCTGTTCCACGGAGTCCCGCACCCGCGCCTACCTCGGGGCGATCGGCGCGATCACCGACCGGCCCGTACGCACGCTGATCAACACCCATCACCACGGCGACCACACCTTCGGCAACTACCTGTTCGCCGGCTCCACCATCGTCGCCCACGACGGGGTCCGCCGGTCCCTGCTGGAGTGGGGGAAGCCGCGATCGGCTCCGTACTGGACGGAGGTCGACTGGGGGGACATCGAACTCGAACCGCCGTTCCTCACCTTCCGCGACGAGGTCACCGTCTACGTCGACGATCTCCCCTGCCAGGTCCGCTACATCGGCACCCCCGCCCACACGACCAACGACTCCGTGCTGTGGATCCCCGAGCGCCGACTGCTGTTCAGCGGTGATCTGCTCTTCAACGGCGGCACCCCCTTCCTCCTCCAGGGATCGATCAGCGGCGCCCTGCGCGCGGTGGAGACCCTGCGGGCCCTGAACCCCGAGACGATCGTGCCCGGGCACGGGCCGGTGTGCGGTCCGGAGGTCATCGAGCGGGTCGGCGCCTACCTGCGCTTCGTCCAGGACCTCGCCCGGCGCGGCCACGAAGCGGGCCTCACACCGCTGGACGCCGCACGGGAGACCGACCTCGGGGCGTTCGGCGAACTCCTCGACCCCGAACGCCTCGTCGGAAACCTGCACCGCGCCTACGCGGAACGGAACGGCGCCGCCCCGGGCGCCCGGATCGACCAGGCCGCAGCCCTGAACGACATGATCACCTACAACGGCGGCAAGCCCCTGAGCTGCTACGCCTGAGCCGCCGCACGGCGTTCCGCGCACCCGTTCCCTCCTGCCGCTGCCGGTGAGCGGTGCATGGCATGTGTCACCGCTCCTCATGACGTCCGTCACCCGGACCGATGACGGAGCGCACTCACCGCGGCCCCCGCCCCCGCGGATCATGGAGATCACCGACACCGAACACGCCCCGGCGGCACCGGAGATGACCGGGGCCGGCGGACGAGCGGGGGAGCCGCCTTCGGGCACCGGCCGTACCCCGACCCGTCCGGCCACGCCGCCGAGGGCGAGGAGCCCACTGTCCGGCCGCCACACCGGTGGCGTCCGCGAGGAGGAACATGCGTACCCGTCCCCCCATCCACCGAACGGCGGCGCTCGGCGCGTCACTGCTGTTGGTGGGAGTGCTCGGAGCCTGTACATCGGCGAGCCCGGACGACGCCCCGAAGGAATCGCCGACCGACTCCTCTGACGCGCTGCGGCACTTCTACGAGCAGGACCTGGCCTTCGAGCCGTGCGAGCCGTACGCGACCATGCCAAGCGACGAGGAACTGTTCGCGAACGAGCAGTTCGAGTGCGCCCGGATGGAGGCACCACTGGACTACGACGACCCGGACGGCGAGACCGTCTCGATCGCGCTGCTGCGGTCGCCGGCGAAGGGGGAGCCGGTCGGATCCCTGCTGACCAACCCGGGCGGCCCCGGCTTCCCGGGGATGAACTTCGCCGCGCTGATCGCCCTGCTGAACCCCGACAGCTCCGTGGCGGAGCGGTTCGACCTGATCGGTTTCGACCCGCGCGGCGTCGGCGCGTCGCAACCAGCCCTGGACTGCTACACCGACGCCGAACGTGATGACCTCGCGATGTCGGAGAAGCTCCTTCTGGGCGGCTGGACGGCCCAGGACGTGCGGCAGTGGATGGAGCAGTGCGCAGAACGCTCCGGGGGAGAACAGGTCCTCGCCCACGTGGGCACCCGGGACGCCGCGCGCGACATGGACGTCCTGCGCGCGGTGCTGGGGGACGACCAGCTGAGCTTCCTCGGCACGAGCTACGGCTCGCGGCTCGGGGCCGTCTACGCCGAGATGTTCCCCGAGAACGTCAGGGCGCTGGTCCTCGACGGGGCGATGGACCCCTACGCGAACACCGCGGAACGGCGAGCGTCGCAGTTCACCGGCCTGCAGCGCTCGTTCGAGATGATGGGTGCCTTCTGCACGGAAGAGGCGGACTGCCCGCTGGGTTCCGACCCCGAGACGGTGACCGAACGGTTCCAGGACATCGTCCGCCCGCTGATCGAGAACCCGGTCCCGGCCGGCGACGGACGCGAACTCGGCTTCACCCACGCGATCGACGGGGTGATCGCCGGGCTGTACGCGAAGTCTCGCTGGCCCGACATCATCGAGGGAATCCGTGAGATCGGGGACGGGCGCGGTGACACCCTGATAGGGCTCTACGACGGCTATTACGAGCGGGACGCCGATGGCAGCTACAGCAACTCCATCGAAGCCACCCAGGCCATCAACTGCCTGGACGAGGACCGGCACACCGCCGAACAGGAGACGGCGCTCCTGCGAGCTACCCTCGCCGCCGCCCCCTTCCTCGACCCCGGCCTGCCGGTCGCCGAGACGCGGAACATGTGTGAGGCGTGGCCCGTCGAGCCGACCCTCGGCTACCCCTACGCCACCGAGGTCGAGGGGCTGCCCGACACCCTGACCGTCACCGTCACCGGCGACCCCGTGACCCCGTACGAGGGCGGCACCCGCCTGGCCGAAGCACTGGGGGGCAGCCTGCTGACCGTCGAGGGTGAGCAGCACGGCGCGGCCCTGATCGCGGGCAACGCGTGCGTCGACGACATCGTCGCCGACTACCTCGTCAACCTCACCTCCCCGCCCGCCGACGCCCGGTGCACGCTGGAGTGATCCCCGGCCCTGCTCCTCGCCGGACCTGCTCTCCGAAGCACCGGGGGACCTGAGCCGCCGGGGCCCTCCTCCCTCGCACCCCGCACCCGGGCGACCACGCCCGGGGCGCGGGGTGCGCGTGGCCGTGAACGGCGTGCGCCCCGCCGCCCCACGGCATCGGGGCGCGGAGGCGTCTCCACCCCGTACCCGCCCCCGTGACCTGACGGCCCGGTAGGTGCCGCATTACGGTGAGGCGGAAACGCATGGCGGAGGCCGACACGGGAGGGGACACCCATGAGGGCCGGCACGGGGCAGCGAGGGGGACTGTGGTGGTGGGTGGTGCCCAGCCTGCTGCTGCTCGGCGGCATGCTGGTGTGGGGGCTGCTGCGCTATCCGGAGATACCCGGCCGGGTCCCGCAGCACATCGCCCCGGGTGGCGTGGACGCGTGGGCCGACAAGAGCGTGGGCAGCGCCTTCCTGCCGGTGTTCCTCTACGCGGGGCTGACCGCGGTCATGGTCGGCTGCGCGGCCGCCGTCGTACGGAGCACGCCGCTCGACGCGATGCCCGCACCGCGGGACCGGTGGGCACGGGCATCGGCCACGACGAGCGGGCGCCCGGCCACCGCCGCTTCCGCGCGCCAAGTGGCCAGGGCGCTGCTGATGACGAACGCTCTTTTCGGTGTCGCCCTGCTGCCGCTGTGCTGGGTGCAGTGGCGCACCGTGCAGACCACGCAGGTCGCCAACTGGACCTGGATCGTCGCGCTGCTCGTCTTCTTGCTGTCTCTGGTACCCCCGGGCCTGGCGTGGTGGTCGGACGCGCGGGAGCGGAAGACGCTCCCGCACGCCTCCTGACCGGCCTCGCCGGCGGCTGTTCACGGCGGCCCCCTGCACGACGACGCCCCGGCCCGGCGCCGGTTCGTGATGGTCCGGGCCAAGTGACGGAGGGGGCGGACCCGTCCGTCACCGTGACACCGAGCAGGGGCGGTGACGCCCCCTGGGGTGACCCGGCACGCGCCACCGAGCGGCCAACCCCTGGCCGGTGGTGCGCTGTTGCCCGCGCAACCCGGTGACGACGCGGTGCTCGGCGCGCGCGTCGAGCGCGGCGGTCGGCTCGACCATCACCAGCGGGGACGCCCGGCGTTAGAAGGCGCGGGTGAGGAGGATGCGCTGCCACTGCCCGCCGGACAACCGCCTGCTGTGGGGCCGCCTCCCACAGCCGGTCGGTGATGTCCCCCGAGGAGATCAGCGCGGTGATCGTCCCGGTCACCGCCAGCAGCCCCATCGCCGCCAGCGCCCCCGTGCCCACCTGGCCGGATGCTCGGTGGGGGACAAGGGCGCAGCGGCCCGTCCGAGGTGGCCGAAAAGCAGATGTGCGGCCTCATGACCCGCTATGTCGCAGGGAGATGTGACAACGCCGGCCCCCGCAGGCCGGGCCGGTCAGGCCGCGTGGGCGAAGAGGAACCCCAGCCAGAGCCACCCGGTGACGATGACCACGCGTTGCACGAGGCCGGTGCGGGGGTGATCGTCCTCCCACGCCTGCGCGAACAGGCCCGCTCCGACCAGGACGACGAGCGCCGTGAGGACCGAGTACCCCTTCCACCCGGCCCCCGGCACGACGAACACCGCGATGATCACGGCGAGGGGCAGCAGCCCGAAGACCGCCGTGCCGGCCCAGTCGTGCCGCTGGTGTGCCGTTGACGTGTGTGCGGGGGTCCCCTCCGCCGTACCGGGCGGATATCCGCGCATCGCGTCCATGGGGTAGACCCCGGACGCCACCAGCGCCACCCCGAACAGGGCGATCACCAGGGCGAGCAGAACGCTGTCGACCGCCCCGGCGAGTGCCACCGCGCCCGCCGTGACGGTCACGCCGCAGACGATGAAGTTGGCGTTCTGGATCCAGCCCCGGTCACCCAGCGCCAGCGCGCTCACCGCGTGCCGGACGGGCCGGTATCCGGGACGGGTCCAGCCGTCGACGAGAAAGGTGACGACGAACAGCCAGCACCCGAGGGCGCCGAGCCACAACAGGAAGGTCACAGGGTTCCTCACCCACGGACGGCGGACGGCCGCCCGCGGTGTCGAAGGCGGAGCGCGGTGGTCCGGGGGGGGTGCGGGGGCATCTCCCCGGTGCGCGGTGGGGGCAAGCAGTCGAGGAGTGGGCCGAACGGCCGAGCGATCGCGAGGCCCTCCCCGCGGAACACGGTGATCACAGCGCTCCACCGGACACGGACCGCCGTCCACGCCGCTGCCGGGCGCACGCTCACCCACCCATGCCGTAGCCCAACTCCTCGGCGGCGACACACCAGAAGGAATTCTCGTCGGCGACCGCCTCCGCGTCCAGTGCCGCGAATCGCTCCAGCAACGCGTCGGTGAGGGCGTCGGCGGCTTGCTCGGCCAACTCCTCTGCGTCCTCTCCCTCGTCGCCGCCCTCGTCGGGACCCTCGTACGCGTCGGCCTCGCCGGTGGCCTCTTCGTAGGCCCGGGTGAAGGCGACGAACGCCTCGACGCCGGAGTTGACCAGATGGGGTACGCCCTCCTCCGGCAGGCCCCACAGCGAACCGTCGGCCCGCCGTACGCCCAGTGCGCTCAGCCCCGGATCGAGCGCGACCACGCCGTAGCGCACGCCGCCGACCGTACGCTCCGCGAAGGGGGCGCCCTGCCACGTACCCGGGTACGGGCAGCTGACGCACCCGGCCAGTGCCGCGGCTGTCTGCGTGTCATCCATGCCGGGAATCTAGCTCCCGCCACTGACAGCGCCGTCCCCGCCCGCACCGCACGCGCGCATGCCCGTCGTGGTGTCGAGGTGGCGCAGACCCCGGCCTGCGGCGGAAGGGCGATCCGGCCCGGACGGGATCCCACCCGGCCGGCCTCCGGAACGAAGAGCCCCGTTCGGGTTCCCACCTGCTGGGTAGCCATTAGGGTGGAGGGAGACTTCAGGTCGAAGGGAGCGCGGGCGTGGACATTTCCAGGACTCCGGATCCGACGGTGGCCGAGGTGATCGCCATGCAGGATCCGGGCGACCGCGAGGCCTGCCGATCCGAGCTGGAGGCAGCCACCCCGGCCACCTTCTCGAAGATCTACCGCCGCTGGTGGGCGTACGGGCTGCTCGCCCAGCGGGAGGGACGCGTCGAGCGGTACGTCCAGGCCCACCAGGGCGGCGGCGACTGGCGCGAGATCAGCGCCGCGTGACCGCACGCTGGGACATCTACACCGACCCGGAACTCGAACGGCAACTGGCGAAGGAGTCCGGCCCCGCGTGGGCCGCTCTGCGCGCCCTGGTCACCGAACTGGAATGGCGGGCCGAACACGTCGGCCGCCCCCTCGGCTACCCCTGGCCCCACGAGATCCGGCGCGCCCCGATAGAGGACGACACCATGGTCTTCGGCGCCATCGAGTACGTCCTGGAATCCCGCAGCCGCCGCATCGCCCGCATCCTCGACATCCGCTGGCTGCCCACCGGCCCGTGACCGGGACCGGACCTCCCGGGGCGAGAGGGGGTCGGCCACAGCGGCGTCCACGCCGTCCGCCCGACATCCGCAACCGGCCGAAGGCGAACCGGACGGGCGTTCCGGGCCCACCTGGCCGCCCGGCCAGCGGCCCCGCGCCCGCTGTTGGTCCGCCGGGCTCGCCCCGCGGAGCGATGAGCACTCACCCGGCTGCTTCGCGATCAAGAACTGACCGAGCCGGGGAAGCGCCGATCCTCCGAGACCGCCACCGGTGAGACGGACGGGCGTCACCGCTTTTCTGGGCCCCGGGGGCGCCGCGACCGTCGGCGATCCCGGCATCGCCCGACGCCGCTGTCGTTTCCGTCCAAGACGACCGGCGCGAGCGCGAGCTAGCGTGAACGCACCAGCTCACCCGATCATGAGGAGCCCGCACATGCGTCGCCTGGTCTACACCGGTTTCATGTCCCTCGACGGCGTCGTGGATTCGCCCGGCGGGCCGGGGGAGGGGCACCGCAGCGGGGGCTGGGTGGTGAACGACCTCACGTTCGTTCCCGAAGCCTGGTCACTGAAGGGCGAGGAACTCGCCGAAACCACGGCGCTCATGTTCGGCCGCCGCAGCTATGAGGCGTTCGCCCCGGTCTGGCCCGGCTCCGAGGACCACGCCGACTACAAGGAACTGCCCAAGTACGTGGTGTCGACCACGCTGTCCGACGACGCTCTGGTCGACGGGTGGGGTCCGACGACGATCCTGCGCTCGACCGAGGACATCGCCGCGCTCAAGCAGAGCGAGGGCGGCGCGATCTTCATCCACGGCAGTGCGGAGCTGGCCGCACGGCTGTCGGACGCCGGCCTGATCGACCAGTACAACCTGCTCGTCTTCCCGGTCCTGCTCGGCGCGGGGAAGAGTCTGTTCGGCCGGGCCGACCGCGAAAAGCAGCTGCTGACCCTGCGGGAGTCCGAGAGCTACTCCAACGGGATCCTGAAGCTGGTCTACGACGTCAGGCACTGATCCAGGTCGAGGGCGATCGCGCCACCGGCCCCTTCACGCAGTTGCCCGCCGGTACGTCCGACGTACGTGCGCAACGCCCGGGCCAGGTGCGGCTCGTCGAAGTAGCCGAGCCGGGCGATGACATCGGCGGCCGGCGTACCGGCGGCCAGCAGTTCCGCCGCCGAGCGGGCCCGCTCGATCTGCCGCACCGCTCCCCGGGTCAGCCCGGTGGCAGCGCGGAACCGGCGTTCGACCGTGCGCCCCGACACCTCTGGATGGTCTCCCCGCAGCACCTCGGCGACCAGCGGATCACGGACCACGGCACCGGCCCGTACGAGGCGCCCGACCAGGGCCTCGGCGTCGTCGGGTCCAGGGGTCTCCCAGCTCGCGCCGTCCCACCGGAACGCCCGCCGTGTCGTGTCGGGGAGCTCGATGCCGCCATCGACGAGCGACGGCGTGGGCACGGCGCGCAACGCCGTGCCCACGGCGAAGTCGATGCCCGTGAAGGTCGCGCCCTCCGGCACCGGCGCCGTGCCGGCCCGGGTCTCCGGACCGGTGATGCTCGCGTGGGCCCGCCCCTCCCACTCCCAGAACACCAGGCCCCAGCGCACCCCGGCGACGGAGGTCATCGCCGTGACCCGGTCGCTCGTGCAGGTCCACACGGAGTCGACCCACGGTGAGTCGGACCCTCGCGTCTCGAATCGCAGCTCCACAGGCGGCACCATACGCGGCACCGGCCGGCCGCCGGAGCGCACCGCCTCAGCACCGCCCGCCCGATGCGCCGGCGTACCCGCTCCGCAGTCCTCGCACCGTTCGCCATGGTGCGGCCCGGGGGGACTTCGAGTCCCCATCCTCACAAGGACGAGGACAGGCCACGGTCGAAGCAGGCCGCAACTAGGCTCGGTGTGTGGCTATCAATGGCTCCCTGGCAACCGTGCAGCGATCACTGGCCGACCCGGCCATCAGCTATCCCCTGTGGCCCCCGCTGACCCGGGGTTGTCCCAGGAGCAGCACCGAGGACGTTTCCTACCCGGTGGAGGTCGACTACGCCTACGACCGGGCCCCGTCGTCGCTCTTCGCCGCCCCGGACCCGGCCGTGGCGTCCTCCGGTCTGGAACGGTGGCAACCACTGCTCCCGCCACTGACCGCGCCCGGGCTGGGGGAGGGAGGCACTCCCCTCGTCGAACTCGAGCCCGGGATCTTCATCAAGGATGAGTCGCGCAACCCCACCTGGAGCCACAAGGACCGGCTGAACCGCTGCACCGTCAGCGCCGCGCTGGGCCTCGATGCCCCGGGAGTCGTCGTCGCCTCTTCCGGCAACCACGGAGCGTCGGCCGCCGCCTTCGCCGCCCGCGCCGGCCTGCGGTGTGTGGTGTTCACGGCTACGGATGTGCCGCCGGCCGTCGACGCCTTCCTCAACGCTTACGAGGCGGTGGTCCTGCCCGTGCCCCGCGACGCGCGCTGGCCTTTGATGCGGATGGTCGTCGACCGTATGGGGCTGCACCCGGTCAGCAACCTCACCCGCACGCACACCGGCCACCCCTTCGGCCCCGAGGGGTACAAGAGCATCGCCTACGAGCTGTATCTGGACCTCGGTGTGGTCCCCGGAGCCGTGTGTGTCCCCACCGGTTACGGCGAACTCCTCTACGGCGTATGGAAGGGCTTCACCGAACTGCGCCGCCTGGGCCTTACCGAGCGCCTGCCGCGCATGATCGCCTGCGAGCCCGCCGCGGCCGCACCCCTCGCCCGGGCTGTGCGCCAGGGCCTCCCCGCGGCGGAGGTGGACGTGCGGCCGACCGACGCGTACTCGATCGTCTCCTCCGTCAGCGGCTACCGCGGTGTGGTCGCCGTCCGGGACAGCGGAGGCCAGGTGGTGGTTCTCGACGACGGGCAACTGCGCGACGCCCGGCGCGAACTGGCTCGGGCCGGCCTGTGGACGGAGCTGTCCAGCGCCGCAGGGCTGGCCGCTGTGCGCGCCCTCGGTATCCGCGACGAGCCGGTGGTCTGCGTCTCCACCTCCAGCGGATTCAAGGACCGCGCGGTGGGCGACCGCGCCTCCGAGGGTGTCGTCCCGGAATGGGCGGCTGTTGAGCGCCGGCTACACGCTGCCGGCATTCGGTAGATCCCCGGGGGACAGGGGCGCTCCGTCCTTCTGCCGCGGACAGAAGCGGAGGCCCCGACACGGAGGAACACGAGCGATCGCGATCAGTGATCCCTGTTTCTCCCAGGGCCCGCGTGTCGCGCGCCGCTCACGGGGGCGGCCGGTCAACGCGGCCCCCGTACGGCGGATTGCCCACCTGGCCCGGTGCGCGCTGAAGTGATGACCACCACCCGCCGGACCCCCGGACGGGTCCGGTGAAGGAGGACGCGATGCACTGTTTCGAGACGGGCCAAACCGTCGTACGGCGTGAGGTGCACCGTTCCGGACGGCTGTGGAACGAACAGGCCCTGCGCGTCGTCGAGGACACCGGCGAAGCCCTGGTGACGGCCTGCGCGCCGGGCGCCGAAGCCCGGTGGCCCGCGCTGTATCGCAAGGCCCGCCACGACGGCGACCGTTCCGTCCGCGGGGAGGCATTCGACGCGATGGCCACCGGCACGTGGGATCTCGCGGCCGCGGCCTGGCAGGAGACCGACCTGCTGCTGTGGAAACCGCCCGCGGCCTGGTTCAGCGTCAACGCCTTCTACATTCCCGACAGCCACGGCCGGCGGCTGCGCAACTGGTACGTCAACTTCGAGCGGCCCACCGCCCGTACCGCGTCCGGGTTCGACACCTTCGACCTCACCCTGGATCTGGTCATCGCCCCCGACCTCACCAGCTGGAGGTGGAAGGACGAGGACGAGTACGCCCATGTACGGCGGCTCGGCATCGTCTCCGACGCCGAACACCGGGCCGTGGACGCCGCCCGCGCCCAGATCCTCACGATGCTCGCCGAACGCACCGGTGTCTTCGCACACGCACAGAAATGGGCGCGCTGGCGGTGGCAGCCGCAGTGGCCCCCACCACGCCTGTCGCAGCGCGCCGCGGCAGGCGGGACCGTGGCGCCCGGGAGCGGCTGAAACGCGGCGGAGAGATCGTGCCGACAGCGGTGATCGCCACGCGTGGCAGCACCCCACCGGCGAGCCGTCCGTGAACCAGAGGCCTCGCCGAGGAGTTGACCGCCCCATTGACATGAACAGTGGTCTGGACCAACCTGAGGACCCATCGGTGGCCACCGTTCCTCCCGTATCCCCCACACTCGTTACGGAGGCAGGAGTGGACAACACCCCTACCGTCGGCGCTCGCCCCACGCGTCGCCGACCGCTCGCCCTGGTCCTGGGTGCCGGAGCGTTCGCCGGTGTCCTGGTCACCACCGCGCTGAGCGCCGGAGCCGGCGCCGCGGAGCCGGCCGGGCAGTCGCCTGGCGCCCAACAGGTGCCCGGGCACGCGGTGACCGGCTACTGGCACAACTTCGACAACGGCTCGGTGCTCCAGCGGTTGGCCGACGTACCCGACGACTTCGACATCATCGCGGTGTCGTTCGCCGACTCCACCGCCGTCCCCGGCGAGATCGAGTTCCATCTCGATCCGGTGCTCGGCTACGCCTCCGAGCAGGAGTTCAAGGACGAGATCGCCGCGAAGCAGGCCGACGGGAAGTCGGTCATCATCTCGGTGGGCGGCGAACTCGGGAACGTCGCCGTCAACGACCCGGCCTCCGCCGACGCGTTCACCCGCAGCACGCTCGCCCTGATGGACGAGTACGGCTTCGACGGTGTGGACATCGACCTGGAACACGGCATCAACGCCACCTATCTGACCCAGGCCATGGAGGGTATCCACGCGGCCACCGGCGACAGCCTCGTCTACACCATGGCGCCGCAGACCCTGGACATGCAGTCCACCGGCTCCCCGTACTTCCAGCTGGCGCTGAACACCAAGGACTTCCTGACGGTGGTCAACACCCAGTACTACAACAGCGGCGCCATGCTGGGCTGCGACGGCCAGGTGTACGCCGCGGGCACGGTGGACTTCCTCACCGCCCTGGCGTGCATCCAGCTGGAGAGCGGGCTCGACGCCTCCCAGGTCGGGCTCGGCGTCCCCGCCTCGCCGAACGCGGCGGGCTCCGGCTACGTCGCCCCCGAGGTCGTCACCGCCGCACTCGACTGCCTCACCCAGGGCGTCAACTGCGGAAACTTCGTGCCGGACCGGACCTACCCCGGGCTGCGCGGAGCGATGACATGGTCGACCAACTGGGACGCGCACAGCGGCTACGCCTGGTCCTCCGTCGTCGGACCGCACGTCCGGGGCCTGCCCTGAGCTGACCCGATCCGACCACCGCCCGCCGACAGCATCCGACATTGGTGTGGACCTCTCGGCGCGCGGTGGTCGGACCACGTGCCGTCACCGCCGCGGCCGCCGAGGTGCTCCCCGGGCGACGGGGTCGTGTGCGGTGACTCCGGCAAGGCGTCCCGCGAGCCGCGATGAGTTCCGCCGCGTCCGCCGGTCATACTGTCGAGCCCGTAACGGAGGAGGACTTCTGGTGCGCAGCGTGACCTACTCGATGGGCGTCTCACTCGACGGCTACATCGTCGGACCGGACGGCGGTTTCAACTGGACGACACCCGACGAGGAGATCTTCCGCTTCTGGATCGACGAGATCCGGGATGTCGGCGTTCATCTGATGGGACGGCGGCTGTACGAGACGATGCTGTACTGGGAGACCGCCGACGAGGACCCCGCGCTCGACGCGGCGTCCCGGGAGTGGACCGCGTTGTGGAAGCCACTTCCCAAGGTCGTGTTCTCCAGGACGCTGCCGGCGGTGCGGGGCACGGCCCGGCTGGCCTCCGCCGGCCCGGCGCAGGAGATCGAGCGGCTGCGCGCCGAGCCGGGGACCGGCGACATCGCGATCGGCGGCGCGACCCTGGCCGCCGAGGTCGCCGACGCGGGTCTGATCGACGAGTACCGGGCCGTGGTCCACCCGGTGCTGCTCGGCGGCGGCGTTCCGTTCTTCCCCCACCACGAGCGCCGGGTCGATCTCGAACTCGTCGAGACCCGCACCTTCAGCTCGAACGTCGTCTACCTCCGCCACCGCGTGGTGCGGTAACCGCTCATCGCCGGTTCGTCGGTCGCCTTCCCGGGGTCCGTGTTAGTCGGTCTCTCCGGACCGCTGCTGTGCGCCGAGGTCGTCGTGGAGGAGCGGATGGTGCTCCGTCTGCTGCGTGCGGTAGGCGACCCGGGCGACGATGTGGGCGGCGACGGGGCTGGTGAGGAGCTGGAAGAAGACGACGAGGGCGAGAGTGGCGGCGTCGGTCCACGAACGCAGCCGGAGAGCGACTCCGGCCGTGAGAAGGAGGATGCCGAGCGTCTGGGGGTTGGTCGCGGCGCTGGAGCGGGTGAGGACGTCGGGCAGGCGCAGGAGCCCGATGACGCCCGACAGGGCGACGAGAGCGCCGGCGAGGAGCAGGAGCGAGCCGATGAGGTCGGCCACCTGGTGCCAGGTGTTCACGGGGCTTCCTTCGTCTTGGGGCGGTCGCGTACGGCGATGAAGCGGGCGATGCCGACGGAGCTGGTGAAGCCGAGGAACGCGATGACGAGCATGATCGACAAGTAGTAGCGGGTGCGGGTGGACGCGGCGTTCACGCCGATGCCGGCGACGATCAGCGCGGCGGCGACATCGATGGCGATGGCCCGGTCGAGCATGGAGGGGCCGCGCCAGATTCGGATGAGCAGGAGCGCGCCGGCGAGCAGGATGACGCCGAGCGCGGTGTTGAGGAGAACGTCACTGGCCTGGGTCATGGGCGGGGTTCCTTGTGCTGTGGGGGGTCGGTGCGGATCCGTTCGATTTCGGCGCGGGTGCCGAAGGCGCGTACGACGAGCGCCTCCAGGCGCCACACGTTGCGGCGCGAGCGTTCGATCCTGCCGGGCTGATCGGCGTCGGAGATGTGCAGGAACAGGGTCGCGGTGGTGCCGTTGACCTCGACCAGGGCGCCGCCGGGCACGCACGACACCGATACGGCGCAGGCGGCGATCATGAGGTCGGTCCGGCAGCGCAGGGGCACCGCGACGACCGCGGCCGGCCGCAGCCGCCGGCGTCCGGCCAGGGATTGCCGCGTGACGGTGACGCTGGAGACCGCCATGTCGTACAGGAGGTATCCGGCGAGCTTCACGATGCCGATCGCCCGCAGCCGCAGGTCGAGTTCGACCGCGGGCAGCGGGAAGACGAGGCACAGCAGGACGGAGACGAGGACGCCGCTGATGAGATTGCCCCAGGTGGGCCCGGACCACAGCAGCATCCAGATGACGGTGAGCCAGGCGATCAGCGGGAGGTCCAGCCGCCGGTGGCGGGGGGCGGGCGGCACGGGGGGAATCACGGGTTGAGGACCGCCTCGATGTAGGGGGAACGGGCCAGGAGTTCGCCGGCCGCCCGGTCGGCGACCGCGGTCAGGGGCGTGGCCAGAAGGGTGTAGGCCAGTCCCAGTGCGACGGCACCCGCCGTGGCGCTCGTCATGATGAGCGGGACGCGGGAGGTGGTGCGGATGCAGGCGCCGGTGGGCGTCGCGCCGCTGCCGGCCGGGCCGGTGGGGCCGGCGGGGCCGATCGGGATGTGGGGGCGTTCCTCGTCCTCCTCGGTGTCCTCCAGGACCACCCCCTCGGCGGGCAGGGGAGCGGGCTCGGCACGCCAGAAGGCGAGGTTCCACACCTTGGCCATCACGTACAGGGTGAGGACGCTGGTGACGGCGATGGCGCCCAGCAGGATGTAGGCGTCGGCACCGCCGTCCGCCGCGCCGGCCCGCATCAGGCCGAGTTTGCCGAGGAAGCCCGACAGCGGGGGGATACCGGCGAGGTTCATGGCGGGGATGAACCACAGCACGGCCAGCAGCGGAGCGGTGCGTGCTGCGCCGCCCAGGCGGGTCAGTTCGGTGGTGCCGTAGCGCCGCTCCAGCAGTCCCGCCGCCAGGAAGAGCGTGGTCTGCACGGTGATGTGGTGGGCGGTGTAGACGATGGCGCCGCCGATGCCCTCGCGGGTGCCCAGGGCGAGTCCGAACAGCATGAACCCGATGTGGCTGACGAGGGTGAAGGACAGCAGCCGTTTGAGGTCGGTCTGGGCGACCGCGCCGAGAATGCCGACGAGCATCGACGCGAACGCGATGGCCATGAGGACGAGCGTGAGGTGGTTGCCCGGGAACAGGAGCGTCTCGGCGCGGATCATGGAGTAGACGCCGACCTTGGTCAGCAGTCCCGCGAAAACGGCGGTGATCGGCGCGGGCGCGGTCGGATAGGAGTCGGGCAGCCAGGCGGCGACGGGGAAGACCGCCGCCTTGACGCCGAAGACGGTCAGCAGCAGCACCTCGATCAGCATCCGCACGCCCTCGGGCACTTCGGCGAGGCGTACGGACAGCTGGGCGAAGTTGACGGTGCCCGCCGCGGCGTAGGCGACGGCGATCGCGGCGAGGAAGACCAGGGAGGACACGAGGGAGACGACGACGTACGTGGACCCCGCGCGCAGGCGCGGCTCGGTGCCGCCCACGGTGAGCAGCACGAAGCTGGCCATGAGCATGATCTCGAAGCCGACGTACAGGTTGACGAGGTCGCCGGCGAGGAAGGTGCAGGAGACCCCGGCGACCAGGACGAGGTAGGCCGGGTGGAAGACGGGGATCGGGGCCCGCTCCTCCCGGTCGGCCATGTCCTGGCCGAGCGCGTAGATGAGGACGATGAGGGTGACGGCGCCGGAGACGGTGAGCATCAGGGCGGAGAGCCGGTCGGCGACGAGGGTGACGCCCAGCGGCGGGGCGAAGTCCCCGAGGTGCACGGCCAGCGGCCCGGAGCGGTCCGCCTCGAACAGCAGGATGACGTCGACGGCGAGCACGATGGTGAGAACCGCGATGCTGATCAGGCGGTGCAGCGAGCGCAGCCTCGGACCGATGAACAGGCTGAGGCCGCAGGCGGTCAGGGGCAGGACCACGGGCAGCGGGACGAGGGCGTTCACCGGGTGTCGTTCTCCTGCCGGGAGTCGGGCTGGGGCGGAGGCGGGGGCGGGTCGGCGCCGAGGATGTCGTCCCACAGGTCACCGGAGGCGTCGCGGGCCCGGGCCTGGAACGCGCGGTCGGCCCGCAGCCGGCGGCGGTGCTCGCGACGCTGCTCGCGCCGGGCCCGTCGGCTCGGTTGCCCGTGCTGCTCGCGCAGTTCGGCGCGTTCGGCGGAGATCACCGCACGCAGGACGATGCGCCGGTCCTCGACGTCGTCGGGGACGAAGTCCGAACCGGTGAGCTGACCGCTGCGGTAGGCCATCGCGAGAACGAACGCCGTGGTGGCCAGCGTGATGACCACGGCGGTCAGCACGATCGCCTGCGGCAGCGGGTCGGTGACCCGGGAGTGGGCGACGCCCGGGTACAGCAGCGGGGGCAGTCCGGCGCGCCCGGTGGCGGCCAGGACGAACAGGTTGATGCCGTTCCCGCACACGATGATCCCGATCAGGACCCGGGTCAGGGCCCTGGTGTGGATGAGGACCACCCCGACGGAGGTGAGTACCACGGCGCAGATCAACAGGGTCGCGCTGACGGTCATGGTTTCGCCTCTCCGTGCAGGGCCAGCCGGGCCGTGTGTTCGGTGTTCTGGTCGATCTTCGAACCCAGGGCCCGCACGACGTCCAGGACCGCGCCCAGCACCAGCAGATACACCCCCAGGTCGAACAGGACCGCCGTACCGGCGTGGAAGTCGCCGATGCCCGGCAGGTGCCCGTGCCAGGTCCAGGCGTGCAGCACCGTGCCGTCGATCAGCCCGATCAGCGCGATGCCGGTGATCACGGTCAGCCCGATGCCGGTGAAGAAGCCCGGGTGGACGGGTGCGGCGGCGGCCAACTCGTACCGCCCGCCCGCCAGATAACGGATCATCAGGGCCACCCCGGCGACCAGGCCGCCCACGAAGCCGCCACCGGGCAGGTTCTCCGCGCACAGCAGCAGATACACCGACAGGATCAGGATGGGGTGGAACACCAGCCGCGCGATCACCTCGAACACCACCGAACGGTGCTCGGGCGCCAAGGTGTTGCCGGCGGCCAGCCAGCTGCGCCCGGGGGCGCCCTGACCGTACCCGCCCCCGGTGGGACCGGCCAGCGACCAGGCGGTCACTCCGCCGGGCAGGGTCGGCGGCGCGCCCGGCGCCGGGCCGGGCGACGGGCCCTGGCGGCGATGCACGTACAGCAGGCTGGTCACCCCCAGGACCGCGACCGCGAGCACGGCGGATTCGCCCATCGTGTCCCAGGCCCGGAAGTCCACCAGGATCGTCGCCACCACGTCCTTGAGACCGTGGTGGGCGGTCTCCTCGGTCAGCGCGTCCCCGGCCGGCGCCTCGCGGCGGGCGGCCGCCGCCAGCCACACCGCGCAGGCGACGGCGGCCCCGCTGCTGAGCCCCAGGAACCAGCTCGCCACCCGCCGCGAGTTCGGCATGGTCTCCCCGAAGTACACCGGCAGCCCGCGCAGCACGAGCACCAGCACCACCGTCGCCACCGTCTCCACGCCGAACTGGGTGAGCGCCAGGTCGGGAGCGCCGTGCACGACGTACAGCAACGCCGTGCCGTACCCGGTCAGCCCCGCGAGCACGGCGGCCTTCATACGCCGCCGCACCACCAGACACATCAGGGCACACGCGCAGGTCAGCGCGGCCACCGCGGCCTGCCACGGTGAGTCCCACACCCGGGGGCCCGGCACCCCGTCCCACGGCCGCCGGATCGCCAGCACCGCCAGCAGACCGGCGAGCATGACACCGAGCACGGTGGCGACGTAGGCGGGCAGCGAACCTTTCTGCACGAGACCGGTCACCTGCAGCGCGGACCGTTCCAGGCCCAGCACACCGCGCCCGTACATCTCGTCCGCCTTGGGCCACGCCAAGCGCCGCCCCAGCGCCACCGTTTGGGTGCGCAGTACGAACAGCGCCGCGCCGCCCGCCCAGGCCAGCACCGACAACCCCAGCGCCGCGCCGAAACCGTGCCACAGCGCGAGGTGGTAGGGGTGCGCGGGCACCGGGTACTGCGCCGCGTACGCCTCGAACAGCCCGGCCGTCCAGCCGACGCCCGGCCCCAACACCAGGCAGCCGGCGGCCAGCAGCGCGGGCGCCGCGAGGAACACCGGCCCCACCGGCCGCACCACCGTGTCCTCCTGCCCCGGCTTGCGGGCGAAGGCCCCCCACACAAAACGCAGCGTGTACGCGGTGGTCAGCGCGGAGCCGGCCACGATCAGACCCAGAACGACACGCTCGGCGACGGTCCCGTGCAGCAGCGCGTCGAAAGCCGCTTCCTTCGCGGCGAATCCGAACAACGGCGGCAGCGCCGCCATCGACGCCCCGGCCACCACCGCCGTGACGCACACCCACGGCAGGCCACGCCCCACCCCCGACAGGCGCCGCAGATCCCGGGTGCCGGCGGCACGGTCCACGATGCCGATGACCAGGAACAGCGCCGCCTTGAACAGGCCGTGCGCCAGGATCATCGCGACAGCCGCCAGCGCGGCGCCGTAGGAACCCGCACCCGCCAGGACGATGAGGAACCCCAGTTGACTGACGGTGCCGTAGGCGAGCACGAGCTTGAGATCGTGCAGCCGCAGCGCACGCCACCCGCCCAGCAGCATCGTGGCGGTGCCCAGCACCAGCACCAGCGGCTTCCACGGCGCCACCTCCGCGAAGGCGGGCGCCAGGCGGGCCACCAGATACACCCCCGCCTTCACCATCGCCGCCGCGTGCAGATAGGCGCTCACCGGTGTCGGCGCGGCCATGGCGTTGGGCAGCCACAGACTCAGCGGCCACACCGCCGACTTGGCGAACGCCCCGACCAGGATCAGCACGAGCGCCGCGCTGACCACCCCGCTGCCGGCGGGCGGAGCGTCCAGGATCTCGGAGATCCGGTACGTACCGGCGGCGTTGCCCAGCATCAGGAACCCGACGAACATCGCCAGCCCACCGGACGCGGTCACCGTCAGCGCCTGCAGAGCGGCCCGCCGGCTGCCGCGGTTCTCACTGTCGTACCCGATCAGCAGGAACGACAACACCGTGGTCAGTTCCCAGAAGACGTACAGCACCATCAGGTCATCGGCGAGCACCAGCCCCAGCATCGCCCCCGCGAAGGCCAGCAGATTTCCCGCGAACGCCCCCAACTGAGGCCCCCCGGAAACGAAATAGCGCGTGCAGTACCACAGCACCAGCGCACCGATCCCGCCCGCGAGCAGCACCATCACCAGTGCCAGCGCATCCAGTCGGAACGCCACGTGGACGTCGTAGGTACGGATCCACGTCCACACCTCAACCCGCGCCCCGCCACCGGCTGTCACCCCCCACTGGCACAACGCCCACACCATCGCCGCCGCGGGCGGCAGCGCGAGCACGGCGAAACCCCCCGCCCCGACACGCCGGATGAGCGGCGCGGCACAGAGCGCGAGCACGAAGTGAGCCAGGACCAGCACGGTCATGGACCCATGCTTATCGGCACCAAAGGCATATACGGGCGGGACGCGCCGATCCTCCCTCAGGGACCACAGCACCCCCGCAGCCCCGGCACCGCCGCCCAGACCCTCCACACACAGCGGTCACACCCTCGTCTCCCCGCCCGGCCGACCCCACCCCGGCACCGCCCCACAGCCACCACGAACGGCTCAACCAGCACGGCCCGCCGTCCTGGCCCGCTCCTCCCCGCGCCGGCCCCTGGCCCGTGGCTGCGGCAGGTTCAGCCCCGGGGCGTCAGCGCACGCAGCCGGCTGTCGAGGTCGCTGCGGTAGAAGTCGAGGAAGCCATCGGGGTCCGGCCCCGCGTTCTGCATCACCAGATGGTCGAACCCCGCGTCGACGAACGGCTGAGCCACCTCGGCATACCGCTGTGGGTCCGGGCCGCAGGCGAAGTGGTTCAGGACATCTTCTTCCCGCACGGTGGCGGCAGCGGCGTCGAAGTTCACCGGGTTGGGGAGCTCACTCATCACCTTCCATCCGGTCAGTGCCCACCGGCTGGTCTCCAGTGCCGCCCGCACGGCCGAGGACTCGTCCGGCGCCCACGCCATGGGGACCTCGGCGTAGCGGGGGCCGCCGCCCCCGGCGTCCCGGTAGGCGCGCACCAGTTCTCCCCGGGGTTCGGTCGCGAACAGCCCATCGCCCAGCTCACCCGCCATCCGGGCGGCCTCCTCGCCCCCGGCCGCCACCGCCAGCACCGGCGGGTTCGGCGGGAGATCGAACACCCGCGCGTCCTCCAGTCGCAGGTACCGGCCCTCGTAGGAGCGGTAGCCGCCCCGCCACAGCAGCCGGATGATCTCCAGCGCCTCCCGGAGCATGTCCTGCCGTACCCGGACCGAGTCCGGGAACCCGCGGCCCACGACATGTTCGTTCAGCCGCTCCCCGGAACCGACGCCGAGCGTGAACCTGCCCTCGCTCAGCAGCGCCAGCGTGGCCGCCGCCTGCGCGATGACCGCCGGGTGGTAGCGGACGGTCGGACAGGTCACCCCGGTCGCCAGCCCGATGCGTTCGGTACGCGCCGCGATCGCGCCCAGCACTCCCCAGGCGAACGGGGAATGGCCCTGGTTGTCCAGCCAGGGGTGGAAGTGGTCGCTGATCTCGACGAAGTCGAACCCGGCCGCTTCGGCGGCCACAGCCTGCCGCACCAATTCCGCGGGACCGTACCCCTCCGCCGCCAGCTTGTACCCGATCTGCATCCGAACCCCTCACTCGCCCCGGCCATGGCTCACTCCCGCGGCACGCTGCCAGAGACAGCACAAGGGCCCCGCCCCGACAGGCCGCCCGGACACCCCGCTCCCCCCAACGGCCCACCCCGACCACGACGCGCCCGGGCCCACCCGGCCCATGCACCGATGCCCCTCGCCGTCACCACCCCGCCGGCCACATCGGATCGCGGGCCGTCCAGCTGCCGCTCCAGAAAGGCGTGCGCCCCCTGGTTCCGGTGCGTGACCGGCCCGGCTCGAGCCGGGTACCCGTGCGCGGTCGACGCCCACCGCGCGACATCGAACACGGATCCCAGCGGGCTTGTGTCTCAAGCGGGTCGAGACCCCACAGTTGCACCGTGGACGACGAGAAGATGTACCCGATCGGAGACGTGGCACGCCGTACCGGCCTCAGTGTCAGCGCCATCCGTTACTACGCCGACGCCGGAGTGGTCCAGCCCTCCGCACTCACCACCGCCGGCTACCGCCTGTACGACATCGAGGCCATCGCGCGCCTCGAACTGGTCCGCACACTGCGAGATCTGGACGCGGGCCTCGACGACATCCGGCGGTTGCTCGCCGGGCAGACCACGCTCCACGACCTCGCGACCGCCCACCTGGCGGTCGTGGAGCGCGAGGCATCGCGGCTGCGCGCCCGCCGTGCGGTGCTGCGGGCACTGGTCCGGCAGCACGGAAGTGCCGAGCAGGCCGCGCTTCTGCACCGGCTGGTGTCCCTGTCGGACGAGGAGCGGGAGCGGCTGATCGCGGAGTTCTGGGCCGATGTCAGCGAAGGGCTCAACGAGAACCCCCGGTTCGTCGCCGAGCTCAACTCCGCCCCGCCCCGCCTGCCGGACGAGCCGACCCCCGAGCAACTGGACGCGTGGATCGAGTTGGCGGCGCTGGTCAGCGACCCGCAGGTGCGCAGCGCGGTGCGGGCGGACCTCAACGAGCGCTTCACCGACGGCCCCGGACACCTGCTGGTCTCCCAGGACGCGCTCAAGGCTTACGAGCGCGCCGCGCCCCTCATCGAGGAAGCCGTCGCCGCGCGACAGGCGGGCCTCGCCCCCGGCTCCCCACAGGCCCAGGAGTTGGGCGACCGGTATCTGCGCTGGTTGGGCGGCATGTTCGGGGCCTCGTTCGACGATGCGGCGACGCGACGGGAGCTCGCGGGAGGACTGCTGCTCATCGAGCCGCAGATCCTCGCCGACCAGGAGCGCGAGGCGAACGGACCCCGGCCCACGGATCCGTACGAGCGGTACCAGCTCCTCGTGCAGATGGTGGACGGCACCCTGGACGCTAACCACGCCGAACTCGCGGGCTACGCCGCCGCGAACACCTGGCTCGCCGCCGTCCTGGACCCCACCGCGACCGCACCACCGGAGTGAGCGGTGGCCGGGGCGGTGTGGGGTCGTGATCGCTCCCGCCGATCCGGGTCCGCCTGGACAGCGGACTCGGAGGGAGGAAGGCGTGACGTGCGGACAACTCATCCACGAGCCCGCCGCGTACGGCCGCTCCTACACCTGTGCGTATCCACCGTCGGCGAAGAACTCCGCACCGTTGACGTAACTCGACGCGTCCGAGGCAAGGAACGTCGTCACCGCGGCGATCTCCTCGGGCTCGGCGAGGCGGCCCAGGGGGACGCCCTCTTCGGCCTGCTTGAGCACCTCGGCCGGGACCAGCTCCAGCAGACCCGGGGTGCGCGTCCCGCCCGGCGATACAACGTTGACCCGGAAACCGCGTGCGCGCGAGCTGAGGGCCCAACCACGGGCAAGACTGCGCACCGCGGCCTTCGACGCCGCATAGACCTCAAGCCCGGGGTCGGGCCGCGTCGCGGCGGTCGAGCCCGTCAGAATCACCGAGGCACCCGCGTTCAGGTGCGGCAGTGCCTGCTGAAAAGTGAAGATCGTTCCCTTGACGTTGGTGGCGAACAGGGAGTCGATCAGCTCCTCGGTCACCTCGCCGAGCGGAGCCGCGGTGCCGATTCCGGCGTTCGCGACCAACACGTCGATACCACTGGCCTGTTCACGCACGGCCTCGTAGAACGCGTCGAGCTGCGCGGGCACCGAGACATCGCACACCACGCCGGTCACGCCGGTGCCGAGTTCGGCGACCGCGGCGTCCAGCGCGTCCTTGCGGCGACCGGTGATGAACACTTGGGCGCCCGCATCGCGGAACGCGCGTGCCGTTGCGAAACCGATGCCGGTACTGCCTCCGGTGATCACAGCGACCTTGCCTGCCAAGACGGCCATGCCGCCCCCTTCTCAAGAATTATGGACCGTTGAGTCCATAACAATCCACGATATGGACCGAGCAGTCAAGAACAGGTCCGTGAGGGGCGACTCGGCAGCCTGGGCCGAGCACGCCGCAGGGCAGGCGGGAGCGCGGCCGGTGGGCGCCCTGCGTGCGAAGCGTGGTGTGTGGCGCGCAGCACGAAGGCGCGCCTGACCACACTCGGGCCCGTAAGGACGTGTGCCGGTTCCAGGCCGGCCGGCGGATGGCCGCTACGTGGGCGGGAGAGCGGGCAGGAGCCGCGCCAGAACGGTCTGCGCCGCCGCGGTGAGGGTGTCGATGTCCATGCCGGTGCGGCCGAGCGCGATGAGGCCGAGCTGGGCGATCAGAACGGTGCGGGCGGTCTCGCCGGGGTCCGCGTCGGGGGAGAGGTCGCCCTCACGCTGGGCCCGCTCCAGCGCCTCGGTGAGGATGGCGGTGATCGCGTCGTAGCTGCGGCGGGCCTCGGCCGCAACATCCGGCGCGCTGGTGGCGAGCTCGGCGTTGCTGTTGGCCAGCAGGCACCCGCGACGCGCAACTGCCCCGGTGGGGTCGGCGGCCGGGCTGAGCACGAATGCGCGCACCAGGTCGATCCCTCGCGGCGCGGACTCCAGGCGCTCGCGCAGCATCGACAGGTTCGTGTTGTCGTAGTCCCGCAGCACCCGCAGGAACAGGTTCCGCTTGTCTCCGAACGCGCCGTACAGGCTGCCCTTGCCGAGCCCGCTCACCCGCAGCAGGTCCTCCAGGGACGTCGCCGCGTAGCCCTTGTCCCAGAACTCATCGCGGACAGCGAGAAGCACGCGATCTTCGTCGAACTTGCGAGGTCTGGCCATGTCCTCATGGTATGAGTTCTGGACTGTACGGGCCATAACAGGTTCGCCCCCGGCGGACCCGGGCGGGCGGCGGTTGCACGGCGGAGGGGTCAGCCCGCTGCCGGCGCGGTGTTGATCGCGTCGGCCATCGGGGCGCTGGAAGCCGGGTTCTGGCCGGTGAAGAGGTGGGCGTCCTGGATGGTGAACGCCTGGTAGGGGGCACCGTGCTCATGCCGGGCGCCCATCTCGCGCAGTCGGCTCGCCAGCAGCCACGGAGCGTTGTCGGCGGTGCCGAACAGGCGCTCCTCCTCGTCGGTGAACGCGGCCATCCGCCGGCCGGAGAAGATCCACCCGCCCCGCTCGTCGACCGCGGACAGCAACGCGGCCGGGCCGTGGCAGACCGCACCGATGATCTTGCCGGCGCGGTCGGCCTCCACCAGCAGCCGGCCCAGGTACGCGTCCTGGAAGAGATCGACCACGGGACCGTGTCCGCCCGGCAGTACCACGGCGTCGTAGTCGGTGGCCGAAACCTCGTCCAGCTTCAGCAGCGGACCGAAGTCGCGCAGTGCCTTCCGGGCGTGGGCCACATGCCGCGCACAGTCCGCACCGGCGATCGCCGGGTCGGCGCTGTGCTGGTCCAGCGGGGACGCCGAGCCGACGTCCTGGGAGCCAACCGGATGGCCAAAGCGCTGTTCACCGACTTCGACGCCCTGCCGCCGGCTCGGCGCAACTACACACGGTGGATCCTCCTCGACCCGGCAGCCCGCTCCCTCTTCGTCGACTGGGAACTCCAGGCCCGCGCGGCCGTGGAGAACCTCCGCCTCGAGGCCGGCCGTACGCCCGGGGACCGGGCCACCGAGGACCTCATCACCGAGTTGCAGGAGAACAGCGCGGAGTTCGGCCACTGGTGGCAGCAGCACCGCGTCCACCAGCGCACGCACGGATCCAAACGACTGCTCCACCCGCTGGTCGGCGAATTGACCGTCCAGTACGAAACGTTCACCCTCCCCGGGGACACCGAAGCAGCCGTCTTCCTCTACAGCACCGAGGCCGGCTCGCCCTCCCGCCAGGCACTCGACCTCCTCATCTCCTGGACGCTCACCCCTGCCGTCCCTCGCCGGGAGTCCTGAACCGGGCCCTCGGTCACCCGGCGTTCCCGCCCCGCCGGCGAACGGACACCGTGCCCTGCCCCCTCGCGATCCTGTCGGTCGCCGTGTGCGCGGCGGGCGCCGAAACGACGCCGACCGGGCCGGTGGACGGGGATCAGCGGGATGCGGCGAAGAGGCCGTTGAGCTCCGGGTACTCGATGGCGTGCCGGAGGGATCGGTACCCGCCGTCCCCGTACAGCTCGCGCGCCGAGCGCTGCACGGTGGTGTAGGCGGCTGCCCGCTCGCGCCGACCGGCCAAGGCCGTTGAATCCCGGCGCGCGATATCCCGGAATTTCACGGTGGAGGGTGAGTTTCCGTTTCCCGGGTACGTTCACGGGCCACGATGAAGTCCCTGGTCAAAGCAGGGAAGCCGTGGCGAAGTTCAGAGGCGGTCGAAAATGTGTCCGCATCTGGCACAGGAATATGTCTCTTGGCGCACAATGAGGCCCGTGTTAGCTTGGGTTGACGTTCGAAAGCCAAGAAAATCGCCGATATGAAATGCGGGGAAACGGCCTCGGCAGTACGTGCCGGATTCCCCGCGTGGCCGTAAATGCAAGACAGGCGAACGAGCACGTGCACATGAGCCGACTTTCTGGGTGCCCGGTGTTCTCCTCACGTTGGCCGTTCCGGATCCCCGCTGCATCGCATGGATGATTCTCTGAAAAGCGTTGGCTGAAATTCGGCCGAGATGAAAACCACTGAGGTCGCATCGAAGGGTCTTCCGCGATGCCCCTGCGACAGCTGTCCACGTGAAGGCAGAATCCCCCCGGCGGTCGGGCGACGTCAGTGCTGGGAGTGTGTTAACACTGTGGGAAAATCTGTCGCACAAGGAAGCGCGCACACCGAAGCAGGGAAATCGACGTACTACCGCTGCATCGGCATCGGGGTCGGCCCGGCCAATCTCAGTCTGGCGTCGCTGCTGCACGGCCTGCCGGGGGTGTCGAACCTCTTCCTCGACGAGAACGATCAGTTCGGCTGGCACGACGGCCAGCAGTTGACCGGCGCGTCGCTGCAGGTCTCGCTGCTGAAGGACCTGGTCCTGCTGTCCGACCCCACGAACGGTTTCTCCTTCCTGGCCTACCTGCACGAGCAGGGCAGGATCTACCACTTCATCAACGCGCAGTACGACGCGGTGCCGCGCATGGAGTTCCGGAACTATCTGGAGTGGGCCAGCCGGCGCAACAAGAACGTGGTCTTCGGCGAGAAGGTGCTCTCCGTGGAGTTCGACGACTGGTTCGTCGTCCGGACCAGCCGTCGCACCCTGCGGGCGGAGAACATCGTCGTCGGCGTCGGCACCCGGCCGTGGGTGCCGGAGACCTCCCTGGGAAAGCTCGGCGAAACCCAGTTCCACGTCTCCGACTTCACGGTGGAATCACAGAACGTCGCCGGCAAGAGGGTCGCGGTGGTCGGCGGAGGCCAGTCCGGCGCCGAGGCCTTCCTGGACCTGATAGCGCGCCCGTCGAAGGAATTGCCCCGGCGGGTGACGTGGGTGTCCCGGCGCGAGAACTATCTCCCCCTCGACGACTCGCCGTTCACGAACGAGTACTACGTTCCGAGCTACTCGGACCACTTCTTCGGACTGGACCGCGCGACGCGGAACTCGCTCAACAGGAAGAACATCCTGACCAGCGACGGGATTTCCGGATCGACGCTGCGGGAGATCTACCAGCACTGTTACGAGCACCGCTTCATCCGCGGCGCCCAGGACCTCGTGACACTGCTGCCGAACCGGGACGTCACCGATGTGGCCAGGAACGAATCGGGAGCGTGGGCCATGAAGATGACCCACAACGATGAGCCCGGCGCCGTCGAGCACCTCGACACGGACATCATCGTGTGGGCCACCGGGTTCCGCCCGGCCCCGACGGACTTCCTCGCACCCATCGCCGACCGGCTGGAGCGCGAGGGCGACGAGTACCGCATCGACCAGGACTTCGCCGTCCGGTGGGACGGCCCGCGCGACCGCATGATCTTCATGCAGAACGCCGCCCGCGGGCAGCGCGGCCTGGCGGATCCCAATCTGAGCCTCACCGCCTGGCGAAGCCGCCGTATCCTCGACCGGATCATCGGGGAGGGCTCCGACCGACAACTGCCGTCCTTCGTGGAGTGGTCCGCCAAGCCCTCTGACGACGAACCGGGCGCTCTGTGATGGCGGAGGGGACCGACATCGCCGTCGTCGGTGGCGGAATCGTCGGCTGTCTCATCGCCCGGCACATCACCGCCCGCGCGCCCACCACGTCCGTCGTGATCCTCGAACGCGCGACCGCCGGCAGCGGCGCGAGCCGGTACTCGGCCGGACTGCACTGCCCGCGCGGTGCGACAGAACGCCTGCGGCGCATGGCCCGGTACAGCCAGGACTACTACGAAGGACTCACCGACCTGGATCCGCGGCTGCCGATCCACCCGACCCCCCTGTCCGTCATCGCCTCCCCGGCCACCGCCCGCCGTCTCGCCCGGACCTACCTCGACTCCGCCCGGCTGGCCCCGGCCGGCCGGCCCACGGTCGGTTCGCTCGGCATCAGCCTCCCGCACGACAGCCGGGTGTTCAGCTGCGAGGGCGCTCAGCACGCCGACGTGTACGCCCTCGTCCAGGCGCTGGCACGCGACCTGCGCCACCGGGTGAGCTTCCGGGAAGGCGTCGAGGTCGTGCGGGTGGAGCCCTCCGACACCGATGCCGATGCCGACGACCGGTCCGGGCCCGGTGAAGGTGTGACGCTGCGGCTGCGCACCGGCGAGACCCTGACGGCACGCCAGGCCGTCCTCGCCCCCGGGCCCTGGCTCGCCGAGCCCGCCTGGCGGGACCTTGTCGCACCGCTCGGCGCCCGGGTCAAGAAGATCATCGCTGTGCACCTCGACCGGCCACCTGCCGCCGGTGACCGCGCCATCGTCTTCGAGGACGACGACGCCTTCCTGCTGCCCCTGAGGCAGCGCGGGCACTGGCTGTTCAGCTACACCTGCCAGGAATGGGACACCGATCCCGGGACAGCGGCGCGCGGACTGACCCCCCAGAACACCGCCGAAGCACGGGCAGCCCTGCGCCGTCACCTGCCCCGGCTCGCCGAACGGGCCCTGTCCGGGCGGGTGTTCTGCGACGCCTACAGCACGACCGGGCAACCCGAGGTACGGGCCCTGGACCCCCACGGACGGGTCGTCTTCGCCGGTGCCGCGGGCGGATCCGGCTACCGCCTCGCCCCCGCCATCGCCTCGGCCGCCGCGGACCTGCTGCGTCTGCCGGTGCACCGGCCCCGCCCGGCACAGAACGAAGGGAGCCACTCGTGAGGATCAGCACCCACAGCGCCGCCGCCCCCCACCCCTGCGACGCCATCCACGTCACCTCTCTCGACACCGGCACCGCGGCACGCCTGGGTGTCGCCGCCGCCTGGGTGAGCGTGGAACCGGGCGCGCGATCGCAGGCGCACCAGCACGACGAGACGGAGACGTGGGTGATCGTCTCGGGCAGCGGCGAGCTGACCGTCGACGCCGAACGCCACCCGGTGCGCGCCTCGACCGTCGTCCAGTTCGAGCCCTTCGAGACGCACTCGGTCACCAACACCGGGGACACCGAACTGCTGCTGCTCAGCCTCTACTGGCGCGACGCCGGCAGGGCGGCCGGGGCCGCGGCCGCCCCCGCGCACCGCCGCTTCGGCACCCGCCCGCTGTTCGTGTTCTCCTCCGCGCCGACCCCCAACGGAGACCTCCATCTGGGCCACCTGTCCGGCCCGTTCTTCGGCGCCGACGTCTTCGTCCGCTTCCAGCGCATGAACGGCGCCGACGCCTGGCACCTCACCGGCAGCGACGACTACCAGAACTACGTCGTGGCCGCCGCCCACCGGGAGGGACGTGAACCGGCGGCGACCGCCGCCCACTACAGCGCCGAGATCCTCGCCACCCTCCGCCTGATGGACATCGACATCCACCAGTACACCGCGACCAGCCAGGACGACACCTATCCGGACGCCCTGCGGACGTTCTTCTCCCGCCTCACGGCCGACGGCACCGTGGCCCCCGCCGCGGGCCCCGCCCTCTTCGACGCCGTGAGCGGGGCGTACCTGTACGAGTCCGCGGTCACCGGCCGCTGCCCCGCCTGCGGCGAATCCTCCGGCGGGAACGTGTGCGAGGCATGCCGGGAACCCAACGTCTGCACCGACCTGACCGACGCGCACGCCACCGCGTCGAACACCGCCCCGCGCGAGGGGACCTTCACCCGCTACACGGTGCCGCTGCACCGGCTGCTGAAGGACATCGCCGCCCACCACCGACTGGGCCGCGTCCCACCCGCCGTGAAGGAACTGGCCGACCGCCTCTCCCGCCGCGAGAACCTCGACATCCCCGTTACCCACCCGGCGACCTGGGGCATCGAGCCGACCGGGACCGCCGTGGAGGGCCAGGTCATCTGGTCCTGGCTGGACTACGCCTTCAGCGTCCTGCACGGCATCGAGTCGCTCGGCCGCGGCCTCGGCCGCTCCTGGACGGCGGACGCCCCCGAACAGGACTGGAAGATCGTCCACTTCCTCGGCTCGGACGGCAGCTTCTTCCACCCCGTGTTCGTCCCGGCGCTCTACCGGCTCGCCCACCCGGAGTGGACCCCGGACATCGACTACCACATCAACGAGTTCTACCTGCTCGGCGACAGCAAGTTCTCCACCAGCCGGGGCCACGTCATCCGGGGCAAGGACATCCTCAACCCCCGCACGGTGGACGGCATCCGCTGCTACCTCGCGCTGACCCGCCCCGAAGGACGCCGCACCACCTTCGAACGCGGCGCCTACCAGAGGTACGTCCGGCAGACCCTCATCGGCACCTGGCAGGGCTGGTTGAACGGACTCGGCGACCGCCTCGAGCAGCGGTACGGCGGCACCGCCCCGGACGCCGGCACCTGGACGCCCGAGCACATGGCGTTGCTGGCCCGCCTGGAGAACCGGCGTGCGGCCGTCACCGGCAGCCTGGGCCAGGACGGATTCTCCCTCAACCGCGCGGCTCGGGAACTGAACGGCATCGTCGAGGACATCATGGCCTTCGCCCAACTGCAGGCCCCCGCCGCGCACCTCGACAGCTGCCGGGACGAGGCCCGCACCGCCATCGCCCTCGAACTGGCCGCCGCACGCCTGCTCGCCGACTGCGCCGCCCCCGTCATGCCGCGGTTCGCGGCCCGGCTCGCCGCCGCCATCGGTGCGCCCCCGCCACACCGATGGCCCACCACGGTCGAGCTGGTGCCCGCCGGGACCGCCGTCGGCCTCGCCCGGCAGGAGTTCTTCGCCGACCCGGGGGAGCCGGTCCCCCCGCCACGCTCCGCGCCCCCGGATCTCCCCTCGCAGGAGGACGATCCGCCGCTGCTCCCGTGGCTGAGCGACCTGGTCCGCCAGACCCTGCGCCTGCCCGCCGGCCAACCCGTGCGGGGTACCTCGCTCGTCCAGCTGGGCATGGAATCGCTGCAGGCCATCGCCCTGCAGTACCGGATCACCGAACACCTCGGCGCCGACATCCCCATGGAGGACCTGCTGGGCGCCCGCACCGTCGCCGACCTCGCCGCCCGCATCGCGGACGGAGCCGACCCCGACACCCTCGCGGCCCACCGGGAGGCAACGGCATGAGCCACGTACAGGTGCTCCGCGAGATCGAGGCGCGCGGTCTCGCCCTCACCTCCACCGGCACCGACCTCAGACTCCAGGGCCCGCGCGACCGCATGGACACCGAACTCCTGGGCCTCATCAGGGCACACAAGGCCGAACTGATCGCCCACCTCGGCGCTCCCGGGGGATTCCCGCTGACCGCCCTGCAGCAGAGCTATCTCCTCGGGCGCGGAGCGCACGTCGAGATCGGCAACGTGGCCAGCCACGTCTACCACGAGATCGAGGGGGCCTGGGACCTCGACCGGCTGGAGAGCGCGCTGCGCACCGTCGTCGCCCGCCACCCGGCCCTGCGCACCCGCTTCACGCCCGACGGCAGGCAGGTGACGCAGAGCACCGTGGACGTACGCGTCGGGCGCTTCGACCTGCGCGGCGCGTCCGGCGACGCGCAGCGCGAGCACCGGCTCGCCCTGCGCGAGGAACGCTCGCACCGCGTCCTGCCCGCCGACAGACCGCCGCTGCTGGCCGCGGACGTCACGATCCTCGCCGAGGACCGCATGGTCCTGCACATCGACCACGACGGACTGATCATGGACGCCACCTCCATGTTCGTGTTCTTCCGGGACTGGCGGACCGCCTACGACAAGGGCGACGCGGCCCCCCGCGACACGGACGAGGCGTCGTTCGAGGCGTACGTGGCGGCGCTGGAGACCGCCCGTTCCCGTGCCCCCGCCCGCCGCGCCCGCGCCCACTGGCTGGAGCGGCTGGAGGACCTCGCGCCCCACCCCGATCTGCCCCTGCGCACCAGCCCGTCCTCGATCGCCGCACCCCGCTTCACCGCGCGCTTCGCCCGCATGGACGCACCGCGGTGGGCCGCCCTCAAGGCCCGCGCCGCCGACCGCGGACTGACCCCCTCCGCACTGCTGTTCGCGGTCTACGCCGACACCCTGGCCGCCTGGGGCGCCGGATCACGCTTCACGATCACCACCACCGTGGCCAACCGCCCGCCGATCCACCCGCGCATCCTCGACGCCGTCGGAAACTTCTGCGACACCATGCTGGTCGAGGTCGGCGTCGACCGGAGCATCAGCTTCGCCGACCGGGCCCGGGCCCTGCAGGCCCGGCTGCGCCGGGAACTGGACAACCGGCACTTCACCGGGATCGAGGTGCTGCGCGAACTGGCCCGGCGCGGATCCGCGGCGAGCCGGATGCCGTACACCTTCAACAGCGCCCTCGGACACGGGCACGCGGGCGTCGACGGTTCGGCGCTGGAGCTGTTCGGCCCCGAGGTGTACACCTCCAGCCAGACGCCCCAGGTCTGGCTGGACGTCTCCGCGTTCGAACAACACGGCGGGATCGTCGTCCAGTTCGACAGCGTCGATGAGCTCTTCCCCGACGGCCTGATCGAGGCCGTGACCGCCGGCTACCAGCGACTCCTGCACGCCCTGTGCACCGACGACGCCTGGGGCGCGACCACCTTCGACCTGCTCCCCGACGCCCAGCGCCACCGCCGCCGGGCCGCCAACGACACGGCGACCCCGCCGCCCGCACCGGGTCCGCCGACCGACGCCTTCCTCACCCACGTCCGACGAGCCCCCGACGCGCCGGCCATCGTGACCGGCACGGCAACGTGGAGCTACGCCGCCCTGTACGCGCACGCCGCGCACGCCGCCGCCTGGCTGCGCGAGCGGAACACGGCACCCGACGAACTCGTCGGCCTCGTCATGAACCGGGGCCCCGAACAACTGATCGGCATCCTCGCCACCCTCCTCGCCGGCGCCGCCTACCTGCCCATCGACGCCGCCCTGCCCACGGCCCGGCGCGCGTACATGCTGACCGACGGCCGGGTGCGCCACGTCCTCACCAACACGGGCGGAGCACCGGAGCCGCACGGCTACGAGGTGCTGTCGCTCGACGCGACCCGGCCGCCGCCGCCGGGCCCGCCACCCGACCCGGGCGCCGCCCCCCGGGTGCCCGACGACCGGCTCGCATACGTCCTGTACACCTCGGGCACGACGGGGGAGCCCAAGGGCGTCATGGTCAGCCGCGCGAGCGTCGCCAACGTCGTCGCCGACTGCACCGCCCGCTTCCGCATCGGGCCCAACGACCGGCTCTTCGCAGTCAGCGCCTTCCACTTCGACCTGTCCGTCTTCGACATCCTCGGCGCCCTGAGCACCGGAGCCGCGGTCGTCCTGCCCGACGCGGACCGGGCAACCGACCCCGAGCACTGGCTGCGGCTGGCCACCGACACCGGCGTGACCGTCTGGAACTCCGTCCCCGCCATCGTCTCCCTCCTGCACGAGCAGGCCGTGGCAACAGGCGCCGGGGGACCCGGGACACTACCCGCGCTGCGGCTGGTGATGATGAGCGGCGACCGCATCCCCCCGAAACTGCCCGCGGCCCTGCGCGCGCTCAAGCCCGATCTGGAGATCGTCTCGCTGGGCGGACCGACGGAGACCACCATCTGGAACATCGTGCACCCGATCCGGCCGGACGAGGACGGCTCGCGCAGCATCCCGTACGGCAGGCCCAACGCGAACAACCGGGCGTACGTCCTGGACGAGCACCTGCGCGACATGCCCGACTGGGTGACCGGCGACATCTGGGCCGCCGGAACCGGCCTCGCCCGCGGTTACTGGGGCGACGCGGCACGCACGGCCGAACGCTTCGTCCACGACCCCGTGCGCGGTGAACGGCTCTACCGGACCGGCGACCTGGGCCGCTATCTGCCCAACGGCGAGATCGACATCCTCGGCCGCGACGACTTCCAGATCAAGGTGAACGGCCACCGCATCGAGGCCGGAGAAGTGGAGAGCCGGCTGATGGCACTGGACGCCGTGGCACGCGCCGTGGTTCTCCGGCAGGAGCGCGGACACCGCGGCGCACTCGTCGCCCACCTGGTGCCGGCCGGCGCGCAACGCCCCTCGCGGGAGACGATCCGGGCGGCCCTGCGCGAGCACCTGCCGTACTACATGATTCCCGCCGCCGTGTGCTGGCACGACAGCCTCCCGCTGACGGGCAACGGCAAGATCGACCGGGCACGGCTGGCGGACCACGGCGAGGAAGCCGATCCCGCCACCGGCGTCGCCGCGCCCGACACGGAAGTGGAACGCCAGGTCGCCGACCTGTGGGCGAGGGTACTCAAGATCGCGGCCACGGACCTGGACGTCACCCGAGCCCTGTACGACCTCGGCGGGGACTCCCTGGCCGCCGCGCGCATCTTCACCGCGGTCCGCAAGCGGTTCGGCCGCACCCTCACCATGGACCGGCTGCCCGAGGTCGACACCGTACGCACCATGGCGCACTGGCTCGGCGCGTCCCAGTCCGGGAAGGCGGGGCCGGCGACATGAGCGAGCCCTCGGTGATCAACCACATCGTCGCCGTGCCCCCCGCTGCCGGACACCGCATCTCCTTCTTCCGGCTCGGTGGCGTCGAGAGCCTGGACCTCGTCGACCTGTACGACCGCGCCGGACGGCTCGCGCTGTACCTGAGCGACCTCGGCATCGCCCGCGGGGACCGGATCGGCGTCCTCGCCGCGAACTGCCTGGAATGGATGGTGCTCGACCTCGCCGCCCTGCGGCTCGGCGCGGTCACCGTCGGCTTCGACCCGGCCAGGTTCACCCGCGCCGACCCCGCCCTCCTGGACCGCTACCGGCTCTCCCTGCTGGTCACCGACCGCCCCGGCGCCGGCGGCACGGACGGGCCCCGGATCAGGGCACTCGCCGACACCGTCCGCACGGCCGTCACGCGCAGCACCCCCGGCCGGCAGGTACCGCCCCTGCGGTACGGGCCCGATGACGTGACGTCGCTCAAGCTCACCTCCGGAAGCACCGGCGAGCCCAAGACGCTCACGGCCAGTGTCGGCAGCATCGACGACGACCTGCACGCCGTCCAGAAGATGTTCCGGCACGGCCCCGACGACAACCTCTTCGTCTTCCTCCCCCTGTCGGTGCTGCAACAGCGCTACTGGACGTACTCCGCGCTCCGGTTCGGCCACGACGTCACCCTCAGCACCTACGAGGCCGCCTTCCCCGCCCTGCGGCAGATCCGGCCGACGGTGGTGATGGGCGTACCCGGCTTCTTCGAGGCGGCCAGGAAACACCTCCAGGCACCGGCGGGCGGCCCGGTGCCAAGCGGCGAAGGGGCAGCGCGGGCCGCCGCCCGGCGGCTGTTCGGGGACCGCATCCGCTACCTGTGGACCGGTTCGGCACCGGCGAGCGCCGAGACCCTGCGGTTCTTCGACGCCCTCGGGCTGCCGCTCTTCGAGGGCTACGGGCTCAACGAGACCTGCATCGTCGCCAAGAACCACCCCGGCGCCCACCGGGCGGGCAGCGTGGGACGCGTGCTCCCCGGCAAACAGGTCCTGCTGGACGCCGACAAAGTGATCCATGTACGTGCCGACCACCCCGTGTGCCGGGGCTACGAGCAGGCCCCACCGGGCGTGTCCGAACGCGTCTTCGCCGCCGACGGAACGGTGCGGACCAACGACATCGGCCACATCGACGAGGACGGCTTTCTCTACGTCCTGGGCCGTGCCGACGACGTCATCGTGCGGGACAACGGCCGGAAGATCGCCGTACGCCCGATCGAGGAGCACCTGAGAGCGAGCCCGGCCATCGAGGAATGCGTGGTGTTCTCCCTCCCACCGGCGCATCTGGTCGCCGTCGTCTCACCCGCCTCCGACACGGTCGGACCACGGGAGGAGCAAGCCATCGCCGAGCAACTCGCCCGCACGAACGCGGCGTTCGGCGCGGACGAGCAGATCCGCGAGATCGTGGTGGCGCGCGGCCGGTTCACCGTCGACAACGGGCTGCTCACCTCCCAGCTCAAGCCCCGTCGCGGCCGGATCCTCGACACCTACCACGCACACATCAACGGCACCCGAGGAGGCGTCCATGCCGCCTGACACCGAATCCACGATCGAGTCCGTGGCGAGACGGCACCTCGCCCGGGCCCTGGAATCCGGCCTCGCCCCCGAAGCCCTCGACCTCGACGCGGACCTGGCCGGCGACTACGGGCTGACCTCACTCAACAAGGTCCTGTTCCTCATGTCCGCCTGCGACGAGGCGGCCGTGAGCCTGGCGCGTTTCACCGAACCGGACGTCGCCGCAATGGCTACGCTGCGCGATGTGACCACGGCGCTGGCGCGCCACGTCGGAGAGGTGGACTGACATGACCTGGGCACGGATCGCCGGCACACCCCTGGAGAACGACCACGTCCTGCTCCGTCCGATCGTCCCCGGGGACCGCGAAGCGCTGCGCGAACCGGCCATGGACCCGCGGATCTGGCGCTACTTCGTCCAGCGGATCGAGACGGACACCGACTTCGACGCCTTCTTCGACGCGGCGCTCACCGACCAGGACGCCGGCCGGCGCGTCGTCCACCACATCATCGACAAATCGGCCGGCCGCACGGCGGGCAGCATGAGCTTCTGCAACATGGCCGAGGCGGACGGACGACTGGAGATCGGCTGGTCCTGGATCGGCACCCGGTTCCAGGGCCAGGGAGTCAACCGCTGGTCGAAGTTCCTCATGCTGGAGCACGCCTTCACCCGACTCGGGGCCGAGCGCGTCGAATTCAAGACCGACGTGCTCAACCTCCAGGCACGCCGGGGCCTGCGCAACATCGGCGCCACCGAGGAGGGAACCCTGCGCAGCTTCAACCCGATGCCCGGCGGCCGCCGCCGTGACGCCGTCTACTACAGCGTGCTGCGGGGCGAATGGCCCCAGCTGCGCGAGCAACTGCTGGTCCGGCCCAAGGTGATCCACCAGCCGGAGCCCGCATGACACGGACGCCCACCGGAGACACGGCGGGGACCGGGCCACCCCCGCACGTTCCGCTGATCCTGGCGCACGGCACCCCCTACACGCGCGGCCACCGCCACGGCACGGCGCTCGGCGCCCGGCTGCGCACCTTCGTCGGCGACGGCCTGGCCCGGCTCTCCCACATCCTGCCCGGGCCCCTCTCCCTGGAGTCACTGCGTCCCCTGCTCGCCGCCCACCGCGCCGAGATCGAGACCCAGGCCCCACGGCTCATGGCGGAGATCCGCGGCCTGGCGGCCGGGGCCGGACTCAGCGAGGAGGAGGCCCTGCTGCTCCAACTGCGCCGGGAGATCATGGGCTACCGCCGGATTCCGACGGCGGGTGACTGCACGACGTACGCCCGCGCCGGCGGCGATGCCCCGGCCGTGCTGGCGCAGACCGTCGATCTCAACGGCGACCTCGACGACCAGATCAGCGTGCTGCGCGTCGCCCCCGCCGGATCACCCCGGCGCTCCCTGGTCCTCAGCTTCGGTGGCCTGCTCGGCTACCTCGGGATCAACAGCGACGGCCTCGCCGTGGGACTGAACCTGGTGCTCGGCGGCACCTGGCGCCCCGGCCTCCCGCCGTACCTCGCCATCCGCCATCTGCTGGACACCACCTCCGGCGTCGACGAGGCGGTGCGGGAACTGCGCGGCCTGCGGCTGACCAGTTCCCGCACCCTCGTCCTGTGCGACACGCGCAAGACGGCCTGGGTGGAGATCCTCGGGGACGACCTGCGCGTCGCCGAGGCCGCCGTCACCACCCACACCAATCACTACCTGCACCCGGACTTCGCCCCGCACGACGCGCTCAACGTCTTCGCGCGGAACTTCTCCCGGCTGCGGCTGGAGACCTGCCGCCGCGAACTGGCCGCGCTGCCGCCCGAGGCCCGTGCCGAGGACCACTTCGCCGTGCTGTCCCGGCCCCCACTCCGCGTCGAGGGCAACGGCGACATCCGGCGGGAACGCACGGTCGCCGCGGTCGTACTGCGGCCCGGCCTCGGAGAACTGCACGTACGGCCCGGCGACCCCGCACGCTCCCGCACCCGCTCCTTCCGGCTCGACCCGGCGGAGGTGACATCGCCATGACCACGCCCGCACACCCCGCCGACTGGTTCGTCACCCGCGGCCCCGACACCCCCAAAACGCCCCGTGTCTACGTCTTCGCCCACGCCGGGGGAGACCCCCGCTCGTTCCTCGCCTGGCAGTCCGCACTCGGGAAAGAGGCACGGATCGCCGCCGTGTGCCCGCCGGGACGCGGCCACCGCGCGGCCGAACCCCACCCCACACTCGAAGAGTTCGCCGACGGCGCCGCCACGGCGATCCGTGCCGCCGAGCGGGAGACCGGGGGAGCGGCCGGCCGCCCCGTCCAGTTGTTCGGACACAGCCTCGGCGGCCTGGTCGCGTTCGAGACCGCCCGCAGGCTGCGCGACCTGCCCACCCTGCGGCACCTGTGCGTCTCCGGCATCTCCGCCCCGGCACGGGCCCCTTCACCGCGGGTACGGGAACTCGCCGCCCTGGAAGGCAGGGAATTCGCCGAGCGGCTGAACTTCTTCGAGGGACTCCCCCCGGAAGTCATGGCCCATGACGAGCTCATGGACCTGCTGCTCCCCGCGGTGATCGCGGACTTCCGCATGGCCGCCGGCTACCGGTACCGCCCCGCCGCACCCCTGGAGGTGCCGGTCAGCGTCATCGCCGGCCGGCAGGACGCCTACCTGCACCCCGACAGGATGCGGGAGTGGAAGGACGAGTGCCGCACCCCGCCCGCCGTGCACTGGGTCGACGGCGGGCACTTCTACTTCCGCGACACAAGCCCCCGGGCGGCCACCGATCTGCTCCTCACCGCCGTCCGGGCCGACCAACACACCGAAGTCATCTGACACCACCCCTCCGGAGGAAGAACGCCGTGCAGCTCAACGCCGAGGACCAGCACCGCCGGGCCGTCGACTTCGCCCGGCTGCACCAGGGCGAAACGCCCTTCGTCATGGCGAACGCCTGGGACGCCGGAAGCGCCCGCCTGCTGTCGCAGCTCGGCTTCCCGGCGCTCGGGACGACCAGCGCGGGCCTGGCCTTCTCGCTGGGCCGGACGGACGGCGTGAACCTGGTGCGGCGCGAAGAGGCGCTGGAGAACGCCCGGTCGATCGTGGCCGCCACCCCCGCGCCGGTCAGCGGCGATCTGGAGAGCTGCTACGCCGACTCCACCGACGAGATCGCGCGCACCATCCGGCTCGCCGCCGAGGCCGGACTGGTCGGCGCCTCCATCGAGGACGCGACCGGCGACCCCGCCGAGCCGATTCACCCGCTGAGCATCGCCGTCGAACGCGTGGCCGCCGCCGCCGAGGCCGCCAGGGCACTGCCGTTCCCGTTCACCCTGACCGCCCGGGCCGAGAACTTTCTGTACGGGCGCGCCGACCTCGCGGACACCATCGCCCGGCTCCGCGCCTACGAAGCGGCGGGCGCGGACGTCCTCTACGCCCCCCTCCTGCCCGACACCGACGCGATCCGCGCCGTCCGCACGGCGGTCGGCAAACCACTGAACGTCCTCGCCGGGCCCGCGCTGTCGGTGGACGAGCTGTCCGCCTGCGGCGCCGACCGGATCAGCATCGGATCCGGCTTCGCCCGGGCCGCTCTCGGCGGATTCCTCGCCGCGGCGCTGGAGGTCCGCGACCGGGGGACGTTCTCCTTCGGCCGGCAGGCCCTCGGCTACGGCGAGGCCAACGACCGCATGTCGGCCCCACCACCGGCCTGATCCCGGACCGGGGCCGGCCCCCGGGCGAGACAGGAGAGGAACCGTCATGAGCACAACTCACCCCTGGCTGCACGGACCTCGATACGTCCTGGGCGAAACCGAGGTGCACCACACCGAGATCACCGACCTGCTCACCCGCGCCGCGGAACTCCGCATGCCGCCGACACCCGAACTGTGGGGATGGGGGAGCGTCCGCCGCACCCGGCGGAGCCTGGCGTCCCTGGCGGCCGACAGCGCAGCGGCCACCCTGCGCGCGGCCGGCGCCGACCCGTCCTCGGTCGACGCCGTCCTCCTGTGCTCCACCCGGATACCGGGGCCCTCACAGGACCACGGCCGGTTCATGGAGACCTTCCTCACCGCGGCCGGCCTCGGCGACATCCCCTTCTACGGCCAGAACATGAATCGCTGCGTGAACCTGCTCGCGGCGATCGACACGGCCATCGCCTTCGTGGCCTCCGGACGCCACCGCAGGGTCCTGGTCGTCACCACCGACAGCGTGGCCCACGAGGCGGACCGCATGGTCGGCTACGCGCTCTTCAGCGACGGAGCGGCCGGCTGCCTCATCACCGCGGCCGACGCGAGGGCCGACCTCACCGACGGCGGCTACGAGATCCTCGGCTGCGCCGACGCCCAGCACACCCGGACCCTCGACCACGCGCACGAGATCAGCTCCGACCTCGCCCGCACCGTCAACGAGCGCCTCCTGACCCCCCTCGGAAAGCAACTCGACGACGTCGCCGCCCTGATGCACGCCAACATCTTCAAACCCGTCGTCCTGATGAAGGAACGCCAGGCGGGCTTCACCACCCGTCAGCTCCACACCGACAACATCACCCGTGTCGGGCACTGCTTCTCCGCCGACCCACTGATCAACCTCGTCGACCGGGCCGCGCTGGGCCACCTCGGACCCGGCAGCCTGTGCCTGCTCGCGGCCGCGGTCCCCGGGCAGCGCATCGGCGTACTGCTCCGCACGCCCCAAAGCCACCAGAGCCCCGAGCGGAAGGGACCACGGGAATGACCACCGCACCTCACGCGCAGGCACATCGCCGCGAACGTCCCTTCGTCCCGTTCGTCCTGCCCGACACCATCGCCGCACTGCCCCGCCGGCCGTTCGCGTTCAGCCGGGCCGGCCTGGACGCCGCGGCGGCCGCCTCACCGGACCCCGGCGCCCTGTACCGGCTGCTGCTGCGGGAACAGGAGTCCGAGGCACCGATGCTTCTCGCCCGCCGGATCCTGGACGCCTTTCTGCACCCCGACGGCGACCACGGCAGCGAACCGCAGGCAGCCCCCGACACCGAGGACATCGCCACCGAGGTCGCCGAAGCACGCCGTCAGCTGGCCGCGACCGCCCGCTCCCTCCGGGACCTCGACCCCGAGCCGCGCCGGGCCGTCCTGCTCCAGCGCGCCCCCGTGACGCTCCTGGGAGGCTGCTGGCTCGCCACCGTCTCCCAGCCCGCGACCCAGCCCTCCGTCATCGTCAACCGGCTCTTCACCCACCACCTGACCCTGCGCGGAAACGGCGACGCCCGGTGCGGCCTGACCCACCTGCGCCGGCGCGCACTGGAGAACGAGGGCATCCATCTGCCCCCGATCGCCGCCGTCGACTTCCTCGACAAGGCCGGGGCGCGTCCGCTCACGGCACAGCACGGCTGCTTCCACCTCGCCCTCGCCCGGCTGCCCGCCAACTTCCTGCCCGAAGTCGTCGGCGTGCACTACGCCTTCCACACGCTCGGCACCGACGACCTGCTGACCGCCACCCCACCGCCGCTGTCCGAGGACGAACTGCGCCGGACACTGGCCACCTACCTGGACCTGGCCGGTCCGGACGAACGGCGGCGCCTGCACCACGCCGTACGGCTCACGCTGGACCTGGAACGGGAGCACCTCACCCTGCTCACCGAACTCGCCACCCGGCAGACCGGCCTCACCCTGGAGGCGAAGGTCGCCGAGATCATCTCCCGGCACGCCCCGATGGCCGGAACCCAGCACGGCTCCGTGCGGGTCGGGGACCGGCTGCTGTCGGACATCTTCCGCTCCCGCAGCCATCCCCGGGAGGCAAGCGCGCCCCCCGATCTCGCCGCCTTCCTCACCGACCTGCGCGCATCCCCGTACCTGCGGCCCACCGGGCCCGGTCACGGCGACTGCCGGCTCACCGACGCCACGAAGTTCGGCGGGCCGATGTTCGGGATCCTCGACGAACGGGAGACGGCAACTGTGCGGGCCTGGGCGGCGCGTGTCCACGCCGGCGAACGCCCCGTGATCGAGATCCCGCCCGACACCGTGGGGCGGGAACAGGCCGAACGGCACCGTACCGCCATCGCCCGCTCCGCCCCGGACGACATCGTGCTCGCGGAGGCCGACCCCCGCGACCACCGCGAGCTGTTCCACCGGCTGGTCAACATCGAGAACTTCCCCCACACGCTCCCGCTCGCCGCAGAACGCGCCGAACGGTGCTTCCAGGACGCGGAGATCCTCTTCGTCCACGGAAGCGGCGGCAGGTACACCGACGCCAGCTGGTTCGAATACAGCCCCCAGGCACTGTACGAACGGGCCGAGCGGATCTACTGGGAGAAGCTCATCGAGCCCTACCGGCCGCTGCGGGACATCCCCGACCGCGACGAAGTGCTCTTCCGGCAGAGCACCTTCTACCTCACGTACCTCATCGACGGAGCCTGGCTCCACCGGCTCGCCCGCCCCGGCCACGACGAACGCGACAGTGACGCGATGCTCTTCGCGATCTACGCGGACGAGATGGGCAACGGGGATCTGCGCAAGAATCACATCACCCTGACACACCGGGTCCTGGCCAGCGCCGGGATCGAACTCCCGCACATCCGGGACGAGGCATTCATGGAGCAGGACGAACTCCCCGACGACCTGTACGGATTCGCGATCCAGCAGTTGTGCATGTGCCTGTTCCCCGACCGGTTCTACAACGAGATCATCGGCTACAACCTCGCCATCGAGATGTTCGGATCCGGCGAGATGCGCCTTCACGAGATCCAGAAGCTGCGCCACCACGGCATCGACACCTGTTACGAGCAGGCCCACCTGACGATCGACAACTTCTCCGCCGGGCACGCCAAGCAGGCCGCCGACATCATCGTCTCCCACCTGGACGGCGTCCGACGCATCCTCGGCGAGGCGGCCGTGGCGGGGGAGTGGCGCCGGGTCTGGCGCGGCTACGCCTCCTTCGCGTACTTCCTCGAACAGCCGTTGCTGAAGAAGGTCACCGAGGACCCGCCGGACGAGGCCCTGACCGAACTGGTCATCTGACCCCGACCGCGGACCCCGGCTCCTCCCCGGCAACCGAAAGGCGACAGCACATGTCCGGCAGCGGCGTCACCTCGCACGACGGGGCCCGAGAGAGCGGACGGCACCTTCCAGGCACCCGGGCCGGCACCGAGAACCAGGAGACCACCCCGACATGACCGCATCCGCATCCGTTCCCGGCCGCCCCGAGGGCAGGACCGAGGCGTTCATCCTGACCGGCTCCTTCCCGGTGATCCGCCGCAACCCGCTCTACCTGACCGAACTCTCCCGGCGCGGCCTGAAGATCCTGGTCATCACCGCCGACTCCTACCGGGAACAGGCCACCGAGGCCATGGCCGACACCTCCAACCCCGCCTCGCACATCACCGACATCGCCTACGTCACAGGCGACTTCACCGTCCAGGGAGCCTTCGTCGCCGGCGCCGTCGCCCGGACCGCCGCCTGGCGCGACACCTACACGATCGTCGGCGTGTACGCCGTCGGCGACTACCTCGCCGAGCCGACCGGCCTGCTCGCCGACGGCCTCGGCGTGCGCTCCCCCGGCCTGCGGGCCAGCCGTGCCGGCCGCGCCAAGTTCCTGCAACGCTGGTACCTCCCCGGCCTCAGCCCCGCCTCCCTGACGATCCCGGCCGGCGAACGCCACACGGCCGACCTGAGCCCCGTGGTCTACCCGGCCGTGGTCAAACCCGCCTCGCGCGCCTCCAGTTCCGGCGTCGGCACCGTCACCGACCGGGAGGAACTGATCAGCCGGCTCGCCAGCTACCCGGACCACGAAGTCATCCTCGTCGAACAAAAAGTCAGCGGACCGGAGTTCTCCGTCGAGTCCCTCGTCCAGGACCGCCGGGCGATCTTCGCCTCGGTCACCGCCAAGAACACCACGGACAGCCACACACAGACCTTCGTCGAACTCGCCCACAGCGTCCCCAGCGCCCACGAGGGCCTCAACGGCACCCTGCTGGACGCCAACCGGCGACTGCTGGAAGGGCTCGCCTTCCAGGACGGGATCACCCACTCCGAATGGCGGGTCGACGAACACGGCAGACCCTTCCTGATGGAGGTCGCGGCCCGCACCCCGGGCGACGGCCTGCTGGTGCTCTACCAACTCGCCACCGGGCGCCCCCTGGAACCGGAGATCCTCCGCATCGCGCTCGGCGAACCCGCCGCCTACCCGCGACCGCGCCGCTGGACGCGACAGATCTACGTCGAGCACACCCCAGGAATCCTGGAGGACGTCCTCGTCGACTGGCCGGGAGTACAGCCCGAGTGGATCAGCGGCAGCGGAGTCTGGCCCGACATCAAGCCCGGCGCCGTGGACGACCCGCCCACCCTGCGCGCCGTACTGGTTCTCCGAGAACGCGGCAGCCGACTGGAGCCGCTCTCCAGCTCCGACGACCGGTCCGTCACCTTCTTCATCGACGCGCCCACCCCCGAGGCACTGGACGCCCTGGAACAGCGCGTCCGCGCCCGCATCCGGATCACCACCCGTACCTGAGCGCCGGCACGGCGACCCACCGTCACACGGTGACGTACCGGGCCGCCACACCCGACCACCGAGAACAGCGGCACAGACCGCGAGGGAGCAGTGGCCCATGGCCGTCCGGACAGCGCCGGCACACGCAGGCGACGAGGGGCGGGCGCTGCTCGCAGTCGGCGTCACCGTGCTGCTGTGGGCCTCGGCGTTCATCGTGATCCGCGACGCGGCGCCGCACTTCTCACCGGGCGCGCTCGCCCTCGGCCGGCTGCTGATCGGTGCGGCGGTGCTCGCCGTCCTCCTGGCCGCACGGCGGGAGGGGTTGCCGCCGCGTGCCGCGTGGCCGGGCGTCATCGGCTCCGGAGTGCTGTGGTTCGGCCTGTACTTCGTCGCTCTGAACTGGGGCGAGCAGTGGGTGGACGCGGGCACCGCGTCCCTCGTGGTGAACGTGGGCCCGATCCTCGTCGCGCTGCTCAGCGGCTGGCTGCTGGGCGAAGGGTTCCCGGGACGGCTGCTCGCCGGGGTGGCTCTGGCCTTCGCGGGCGCCGCCGTGGTCGGCCTGGCAGGCTCCGGCCCGGGCCAGGCATCGCTGCCCGGGGTACTGCTGTGCCTGCTCGCCGCGGTCGGCTGTGCCACCGGGATCCTGGCCCAGAAACCCGCGCTCGGGCACGCCTCCGCACTTCAGGTCACCACGTTCGGCTGCACGGTCGGCGCCGTGGCGTGCCTGCCGTTCGCCGCCGCCCTGGCCCGGGAACTGACGACGGCTCCGCCCCGCGCGGTGCTCGGCATGGTCTACCTCGGGGTGTTCCCGACGGCGCTGGCCTTCTCCACCTGGGCCTACGCACTGGCGCGCACCAGCGCGGGAAAGACCGCCGCGACGACGTACCTGGTGCCCGCGGTCGTCGTGCTGCTGTCGTGGCTGCTGCTCGGAGAGGTGCCCACCCCATGGGCGCTGGGTGGAGGACTGCTCTGCCTGGCCGGCGTCGCCGTCTCGCGGCGCACCGCCCGCGCGGAACGTACGCCCGCACCCGCAGAGGCCGAACCGGCCGCCGACTCCAAGTCCACCGCGCTCGCCGCACAGCACCCTCACCACAGTGATGTTCACACAGAGGAGAACTCCGGTGACCCACGTCCATGAGGAGCCAGGAACGCTGACCGGTCTGCCACGGTGGGAGACGGAGGTCTTCGGACGCACAGCCGAACACACCGCCGTCCGCGCGGCGTTGGAAGCGTCCCGGCTGGTGACGCTCACCGGCCCCACCGGCGTCGGCAAGACCCGGCTCGCCGCAGCCGTCGCCTCGCAGGCGGTCGAGGAGTTCCCCGCCGGCGGCGGCTTCGTCGAACTCGCCCCCGGACGCGAGGACACCGTCGCCCAGGCCGTGGCAGCCGCGCTCGGCGTGCGGGAACGGCCGGGGCAACCCCTGGAACAGGCCCTCCAGGAACGGCTCGTCCGGGGCCGCTGCCTGCTGGTCGTCGACGGCTGTGAACAGGCCCCGGGCACGATCGGGGGCCTGATCGCCCGGCTCCTCGACGGCTGCCCCGAACTCGCCGTCCTGACCACCGGCCGCCGCCCCCTCGGGCTGGCCGGGGAGCACGTTCTGGAGCTGGAACCCCTGTCCATGGACCCGGAGTCGGCGAGCGGCGCGGTGGCCCTCTTCCTGGACCGTGCCCGCGACCGTGGACACGAGCGGCCCCACGCCGAGCGGGTGTGCTCCCAGTGGGACGGCGTACCCCTGGCCGTCGAACTGGCGGCCACCTGGGACCGGGCCCCCGCACCACCGCCGAACGACCGCCACCCACACGGGGGCACGGCCCGGCGCGCCGTCGAGTGGAGCTACGGACTGCTCGACGCCGACGAGCGCCGGCTGCTGAGACATCTGGGGGTGTTCCAGCGCGACTTCGACGCGCCGTCGGCCCACGCCGTCGCCGGCACCGCCGACCCGGAGGCGATCCTGGACCGGCTGACCACCCGCGCTCTGCTCCACCGCCGCCGTGGCCCACGCACCGCTGTGTGGCGTCTTCCCGCAGCCGTACGCGCCGTGGCGCTGGAACGGCTCGACGCCGAGGGCGAAACGGAGCGCTGCCGCGCCCGCCACCGGGCCTGGGCGACGGCCACGGCCCAGCGCCTGGAACGGACGGTCGCCGGAACGGACGGCGCGCGGCGGCCGGACCCCTCCTGGCAGCCCTGCTTCGACCGGCTCGCCGATGACCTGCGCGCGGCGCTGGACGGCGCCGGCGAACACCCGGAAGCCGCACCGGACCGACTGGCCCGCGCACTAGCCCACCTGTGCTACGCCCGGCAATTCCTCGCGGAGGCCAGAGCGCACTTCGAGACGGCCGCCGCCCTCACGGGTGACCCGTCCCGCAAGGCCGCAGATCTGCGGGCCGCGGCCGACGTGGCCATGGCCGAACACCGGGGCGACCTGGCCCTTCCCCTGCTGCGCGCCGCCGCGGCCTCCGCCGCCGTCGCGGGCGATACGGCCGCGCGGGCGACAGCACTGGCCTTCGCCGCCTGTATCGGAAGCCGCTTCCCCGCCACATTCCCCGACCCGCTCTCCCACGAGGATGTGCGAGGGATGCTGGCGGAGGCCCAACGCGTCGCGCCACCGGACAACCGGCTCGTCACCGCCTACCTGGCGGCGGCCGAGGCCTGGAACGCGACCGGGCAGAAGACCGCTCCGGACGCCCAGCTGGCCCAAAGGGCCCTGGACACAGCGCGGGCCGCCGCCGACCCGGTACTGATCGCCGGCGCCGTCGACGCGGTGTGCAGCGGCCACGGCGTCGCCGGTCGATTCCGCGATGCCCACAGCCTGAGCGATGAGCGGCTCCGGCTCTTCGACCGGCTGCCCCGGCACGATCCACGGATCGGCCTGGAGATCATCGACACCCTGCATGTCGTGCCCCTGGTCGCGGTGGCCGCCGGCGACCTGCCCCGCGCCGTGACGGCGGCCCGCCGGGCCTGGGAGGACCCCCTCAGCGGCCTCTACATGAGGGCCAGTAAGAGTGTGGTGCCGCTGGTGCTGTCCGGCAGGTTCGAGGAGGCGCTGGAGTACGCCGCCCTCATGTGGGAGGGCTGGGAGCGGGCCGGACGCCCCGCCGCACGCTGGATGGCCCCCGCCGCACACGCCGCCGCCCTGGCCGAGGGCCTGCGCGACAGCGGCGGCCGGGAGTACCGGCGATGGCGGGAACGGGCCCGCGCCCTGGCCGCGCCCTGGGACCCGCACGGCATCACGGCGAGTTTCGCCGCCTTCGCCGACATCAGGGTCGGCCTGCACACGGGGCGGGCGGGTGACTCTCCCACCCCTGCCGTGGACCTCGCGGAGACGCTGCCCTGGTCGCGGACTCCCCATCAGTTCTACGACGCGTACGCGTGGGCCGTCGCCGCCGAGGCCGCCGTCGTCGCAGGGCTTCCGGACGCCCGCCGGCGCCTCGCGGCGGCGGCCCCGGCCGGCGCCGAGAACGCCTGGGCCGCAGCCTGCCTGGCCCGCGCGGCCGGCCGGCTCGACGGCGACCCGGACGCGCTGCACGCATCACTCGCGGGATGGGAGCGCATCGGTGCCACCTTCGAGCGGGCCTGCACTGTGACGCTACTGCCCGACCGGGCCGCCGAGGGCATCACCCACCTGACGTCCCTGGGCTGCCGCCCCCCGTTTCGATGAGAAACGCCGCCCGCCGACCTGACCCGGACGCGCCACCGGCCGCTGTCGCCGGCTTCCCGGTGCCGCCCCCGGAGCCGGCGAGCGGCCCCGGCGTTCCCGCGCGGGTTCCGCACAGGTCGGGCGGTGTGTCAGCCGAGGTGGTTCAGGGCACGCTGGAAGGCTTCCGCGTGTCCGGCCTCGTCCGCCGCGATCTCCGTGAACAGCTCCGCCGCCTGGACATCGCCGTTGTTCTCGGCGCGGCGGGCGAACGCGGGATACATGACCTCCGCCTCGTACGTCTCCCCGGCGACGGACGTGCGGAGGTTGCTGGCCGTGTCGGAGACCAGACCGGCGAGAAGGGCCTCGGCGGCGAAGTGCTCCCGCAGTTCGATCTCGGCGAGCCCTTCGAACAGGGCGGCGAGCCGCCGCTCGCCGGTGTCCCGCGCGTGCTGGGCGAACAGCATGTACGTCGCGTTGGCCAGGCCCTCGCCGTGCATGGCGTCGTCGAGGTTGGCCCGGGTCCGGGCGGAGGCCACCTGGGGCAGACCCGCGGGCACCGTGACGGGGTCCACCTGCGGCGGCGACGGGATCTTTCCCTCTCCGGTGGTGAGCGCCTTGAGGGCGAGGGCCAGCAGTTCCCGGTGCTCGGCTTCGTCCGCCGCGATCTCGGTGAAGAGTTCGGCGGCGGCGACATCTCCGTCCTGGCGGGCTTCCTCCGCGTAGGTCGGGTACATGGAGGTGGCCTCGAACCGCTCACCCTCCATCGCCTGACGGATGTTGGCCTCGTTGCTCCCGACGTAGGAGATGAGACCGGCCTCCTGAGTGAAGTGATCCTCGAACTCGGTCTGCGCGGTGCTCCGGTAGAGCTCGGCGATCCTGCCGTGCCCCTCCCGGGCCGCCTCGTCGGCGTAGAGAAGGTAGGCGGCGTGGGCGAACCCTTCCCCACGCATGGCGGCGCGGGTGTCCTGCACCGTGCTCAGCGCCGGGGTCTTTGAGTCGGCGACGGCTGCGGGGGCGGTGGCCACGGACACCGCGGTGAGGGCCAGACCGCTGACGGCGGTCGCCAGCCGGACGAGGGATGGTCTCATGGTCGAAATCCCGTTCTCGGAGATCGTGCGCTGGGTGGGTTCCGGTCATCGTCGGTGTATCCGCCCGTAGATCCCGGCATCGCACGACCGTCCGCATCCGAACTCACCGGAGCGGGGGTCCGGTTGTGCACCACTTGGCGTACAGCGCACGGCCGCGTGCGGCACCGCACGCACATCCGAGCGCCTCGCCGACGAGGGGGCCGACGCCGCCGCACACACCCTGCACCACACCATCCGTGAGCCGCGCCCGCGGCTGCCCGATCGCCCGCACATCGGTACCATTCGTCCCCGCGTCGACGAGCCCGGTTTCCCCGCCCTTGCGGGCAGCGCCCCGGAGAGGGAGCGTGGAAGAGGAAGCGCGGTCGCGACCACCCGGGTGAGCGGCCGAGAACGCGGTCCCACGGAGGCACCCGGTGCCCGAAGCCACGCGAACCGACCTGTACGAAGTGACCATGGCCATGGCCTATCTGGACCATGGGCTGACCGGTGAGGCCACCTTCAGTCTCTTCGTCCGCTCGCTGCCGCCCGAGCGCGGATTCCTCGTCGCCGCAGGGCTGGAGTCCGTTCTGGACATGCTGGAGCGATACCACGTGGACGCTCACGACGCCGCTGTCCTCGCCCACGCCCTCCACCGTCCCGCCGGCGACCTGGCGGCCCTGCGGGGAACCCGGTTCACCGGCTCGGTGCGGGCCATCCCCGAAGGCCGCATCGCGCTGGCGAACGAACCACTGCTGGAGGTCACCGCACCGCTGCCGCAGGCCCAACTCGTCGAGAGCATGGTGCTCAACCGGATGAGCCACCAGACCGCCGTCGCCTCCAAAGCGGCACGCTGCGTGATCGCCGCCGCCGGGCGACCGGTCGTGGACTTCTCCCTGCGCCGTACGCACGGCGCCGAGGCGGCGGACCAGGCGGCACGACTCGGTTCTCTGGTGGGCTTCGCCGCCACCAGCAACGTGGAGGCCGCGCACCGCTACGATCTGCCCGCCACCGGAACGATGGCGCACTCGTTCATCGAAGCCTTCGAGGACGAGCGCACGGCTTTCCGCGCCTTCGCCGCCTCCCACCCGGGCCCGCTGACACTCCTGGTGGACACCTACGACACCGGATCGGGCACCCGGCACGCCGCCGAGGTCCTCAAGGAGACCGGCCGGGCGGCCGGGGCCGCGATACGTCTGGACAGCGGCGATCTGGGCGACCTCGCCGTCCGGGCCCGCGGGATCCTGGACGGGGCCGGACTCCCTCAGGTGGCCATCGTGGCCAGCGGCGGGCTGGACGAGTACGCCATCGACACGCTGGTCTCGCGCGGTGCACCCATCGACACCTATGCGGTGGGCACCAAGGTCGGGGTTTCGGCCGACGCACCCTATCTGGACACCGCGTACAAGCTGGTCTCCTACCGGGGCCGGCCGACCATGAAACTGTCGACCGGCAAGACGACTCTCCCCGGGCCGCACCAGTCCTGGCGCCGCCCCGGGTACGCGGACCTCACCGGCACCCTCGGGGAATCCGCGCCGCCGGGCGGCGAACCGCTGCTGGAGACGGTGATGCGGGACGGCAGGCGCACCGGCCCGCGGCCGTCGCAGGCAGCCGCGCACCGGCGTTTCGCGCGGGATTTCGCGATGCTTCCGGCGGCGGCCCGGCGCGTCCGTTCTCCCGACGCCCCCGGAACGCGACTCTCACCGACCCTCGCCTCATTGATCGATCAGGTACGCGAACGGCTCGTTGCACAGGAGAGAGACGGACATCCGCCGGGTGAGCGGTGATCTCGGGCCGCGGTCGGGGCAAGGCGGTCGAAGAGCCGATGGCCGCGCCCGTCCCGGCACACCATTGCCGCGGTCAACGGCCGAGTGAGAAGTAGTTCTCCTCCTCCTGTGCGAAGTGCAGCCGCAGCACGGCGTGCAGGCCGTACAGGCAATCCCGCAGATCACTGATCTGTTCGGGCCGAAGCTCCGCGGCCTGCCCGGGGACGCCCCGGCCGGCCAGCTCGAGATGGGTGTGAATACGGTTGGCCAGCCGCTCGATCTCCGTGTGAGCTCGGCTCATGGTCGCTGTCGCCTCGGTGCCGCCCAGCCAGGCGGCGAGCGCGGGATACAGTTCCCGCTCCTCCGCCTGCTCATGGGGGAGCAGCCGCTCCGTCAGCAGCTGGTCGACGCGCCGGACCGCGGGCAGCGCGTGCGAGCCGTCCCGGTCGGAGAGTGCCTCCGCGGCCTCCCGCGTGGCGTCGACCACCTCCCGCAACTCCGTGTGCTCGGTTGCGAACCGGCGCAGCAGTTCACGGGTTCCCGGCTCGATCCGCGGTTCGGTTCCGCGCAGCGCACGCAGGGCGTTGGCGATCACCGCCATGTCGATGCCTTCCTGCAACAGCGCCCCGGCGGCCGGTGGGATCAATCCCACCGCCGCGAGAACCATGGCGGCGAGGGACAGGACCATGCCACCCAGAGCACTTTGCACCGCGATGCGGCGCGAGCGGATCGCGATGGTCACGGCATCGGCCAGCCGATCCACGCGATCCGTGGTCAGGACGACATCGGCCGCCTCGGAGGAAGCGCCGGACCCGGTGGCACCCATCGCCACCCCGATGTCCGCGGCGGCGAGTGCCGGAGCGTCGTTCACCCCGTCTCCCACCATCACCGTCACCGCGTGCGCGCACTCCCGCTGAACGGCCTCCACCTTGTGCGCCGGACTCTGCCCGGCTCGGACCGCGTCGAGCCCGAGCATCATCCCGACCTCACGGGCCGGCTCCGGCCGGTCGCCGGTGAGCATCAGCGTCCGGTCGATGCCGGCCGCTCGCAACCGGCGCACGGTCCGGGGGGCGTCGAAGCGCAAGGGGTCCCGCAGCAGCACCGCGCCCACCGGAGTCCCGTCCACACCGACCCACACCACGGCGGCCCCGTCCAGGACGGCCCGGTTCTCGGCGGAACGCGCCCACCCCGGCAGCGCGTCGTCGGTCTCTCGCCGTCCCACCGTGACGACGGCCCCGTCGACCACTCCCCGCACGCCCCTTCCCGGCTCCTCCCCGACGTCACTGGCCGGCCTCAACTCCAGCGACCTCAGGTGCGCTTCGTCGACCAGCGCCCGCGCCAGGACGTGCGAGGAGTACTGGTCCACCGATGCGGCGGCCCGCAGGACGCGTGCCGCGCTCCACCCCTGCGCCAGGGCCACCTCCGTGACCCGGGGCCGGCCGGCGGTCAGTGTGCCGGTCTTGTCCAGCACGACCGTGCGCGCGTGGCCCAGACGCTCCAGGGCTCCGCCGTCCCGTACCACCACTCCCAACCGGGCGGCCCGTGCCAGGCCCGAGACGATCGCCACCGGAGCCGCCAGCAGCAGCGGGCACGGCGTGGCCACCACCAGCACCGCCACCGCCCGCACCGGGTCCCCGCTCAACCACCAGGCCGATCCGGACACTGCCAGGGACAGCGGCACGAACCAGGCCGCGTACCGGTCCGCGAGCCTGACCACCGGCGCTCCGCCGGCCCCCGCCTGCCGGGCGAGGCGGACAATTTCGGCGTAGGCGCTGTCCGCCTCCGTCGCCGTCGCCCGCATCTCGAAGACATCGCCCCCGTTGACGGTGCCACTGCGGACCAGCTCACCCGCCGGATGCTCCCGGAGCAGGGATTCACCGGTCAGTACCGACTCGTCCAGTACGGCCGTCGTGTCCAGCACCCGGCCGTCCACCGGCACCACATCGCCCGGACCGACGACCAGTACGTCTCCGGGCTCCACCTGGGCGAGCGGGACGGTCAGTACACCTGTCGGCGTTCGTTTGCGAGCACTGCGCGGGGCATGCTCCAGCAAGGCCCGCAGGTCATGGGTCGCGCGCCGCTCCGCCGCGGACTCCAGCCAACGGCCGGTCGCCAGCATCAGCGCGATCAGCGTGCCCGCCAGGTACTCGCCCACTGCGAGTGTTCCGGCCAGTGCCAGCACCGCGATCAGGTCGACGCCGGTCCGGCCGCGCCGCAGCGCCCTTGCCACCCACACCACAGCGGGTACCAGGCCGGTCACCGTCCCGATGACCCAGATCACGTCGGCGGCCGTTCTGGCTCCGGCCCACCAGGCGAGGGCTCCCGCTGCCAGGCACAGGCCGGTCATCAGGGTCAGGGCCGGCTCGATCCGGTGTCTGTGCGCCCTCGACCCCGAGGGGCCGCTGGCGGACGGACTGTCCGGGCTGCCCACCGGCGGCGGCGGGGAAGGAACCATGGGCACTCCTCGCGCCAGGAGGGGCAGTCGGCGTTCCCGGACGCACCGGGCTTCGGCTTCCTCCCTCCCGGGCCGAGGAGGAAGGTATGAGGGGAGACCCCGGACGCCTTCCGGAGCCGCGAAGTGCCGACTGGTCCCGTCGTCACCGGCTCCGGCGATCGGTCCGGCGGCGCGGGCCGATACCCGAACCGGGCGACCTGCGGCGTGAGTGAGCTGCCGCCCACCGGAAGGGGGAGGTTCCGCACCTTTCACAGGGAGTGGCACACCGCCACCCGGCGCGGCGGCGTCAGTTCGGCGGGATCACCGCGACGGGGCATGCGGCGTGCTGGAGCAGGGCGTGCGAGGTCAGCCCGAGTTGCAGCCCCACGGGGGTGCGGCGCTCATGAGCACCGAGGACGAGAAGATCCGCGCTCTCCGCCGCGGTGAGCAGTTCAGAACGTGCGGGGCCGCGCAGCGGTCGCTCCTCGACCCGGACCTCGGGATGGAGCTCTCTTCCCCGTGCCAGTGAGCGGGTCAGCAAGGAGGCGACGGTCTCCTCGTCCTCCTGGCCCGTCCCCCCTTCGGCCGGCGCCAGCCACGCGTGGACCGCGCGCACCGCGCAGCGCCGGGCACCGGCCTCCTGGAAGGCGAACTCCACGGCGGCCGGATGCCCCTCGTCCTTCACCGCGGCCACCACCTGCTGGTAGTAGCCCTCGCGGGCGGGGGCGCTGCCTCGTACGACGACGACCGGGCAGGTCGCGCGGGCGGCGACACCCAAACCGACCGTGCCCAGCAGCATTCCGGCCAGCTGGCCCCGGCCTCTGGAGCCCACCACCACCACGAAGGCGCCGCGTGCCTCCGCGAGCAGCGCGGCGACGGGCGGATGGGTGACCACCTCTGTACTCACCTTGACCTCGGGCCGGCGCTTGGCGGCACGCTGCTGAGCGGCGGCGAGCACATTGCGGGCCATCATGCCCCCCTCGGGGCGCTGCAGGCCCACCGAAGGCGACATCACCTCGTACTGTTCCCAGAACGACGCGTACACCATGCGCAACTGCCGGTCATGACGTGCCGCCGCGTCCACAGCCCAGTCCGCCGCCTGCAGGCTGGACTCCGACCCGTCGATTCCCACCACGATGGGTTGGGCCATCGTCATCACCGCCGTTCATGCCGTCTCCGATGGGATTCCTGCCCAGCTCACCACCGGCGTGGGCAGTCGGCCAGACGACAGCGGCACTCGGGTTCTCGCCGCGCGGTCCGCTCACCCTGAGCGAGAAGATCACCTCAGCGAGTGAGAGCGGAAACGACATCGTGAGGCCCTTGCACCCGGGCCGAAGCGGCGACATGGTGGAAGGAGAGAGGTCCCGCTCGGGCATGTCGTCACAGGTCGAAGCGGTAAGGCCACGAAGCGGGCGCGGGGGTCGGGCGCGAGTCATCGCGTCACAACGGGACGGGAGGCACCAGCCCGTCCGCGAGGAGTTGTTGATCATGAAGGCCCATCCCGGCGATCATCTGATCGTGGAAAGCCAGACCGTTGACGGGCCACGACGTGACGGAGAGATCATCGCCGTGCACCGCGCGGACGGCGAACCGCCCTATGACGTGCGCTGGTCCGACAGCGGGCGGGTGGCACTCGTCTTCCCGGGCCCTGACGCGCACATCGGTCATCCCCCGCACCACAGCACCTGACGGCCAGGCCCCGGCGGGGGGCCGCGGAGGTTCTCACCCTGCGGTGCGCCGCAGGCGGGGGAGGCGGCGGTGAACGGTTCGGCCGAGGGCCCCGAGCACCGTCACTCCGACGGCCGAGGTGCGCTGGTGACAGCGGCCCTTCGGAGTGACCTTGGAAGCATGGAGCACCTCCCCCCGGTTCCGGCCGCCGGCCCTCGCCCGCTCCGGCACCCGCGCTGTCCACCGTGCTCACGCGCGCCATGACTGTGGGCCCGGACAGGCGGGTTCTGTACCGCCGCCCCCTCCGGGGAGCACCGATCGCCCCCGCCCAGGGGCGTGCTCCCGGTCTCTGTATGTGATGCGTGACGCGGCTGCCCGGCTGGGAGCGCGAACCGTTGTATGACCTTGCGACGAAGGAGACAGCCATGGCAGCGGGACCAGGAAGCAGCGGGGATCTGGGACGACGGGCCGCGGTTCGCAGAGCGGAGCTGGGTCTGAGCCGCGCCGAGGTGGCCGAGCGGGCCGGCTTCGCGGAGGAATATCTGGCCCATGTGGAGGACAGCCCCGATGTGATACCCGGTACGGCATCCCTGTTGCGGCTGGCCGGAGCGTTGCGGACGTCGGTGGCGGAACTGCTGGGTGGGACGGCCGACCTGCCTCCGGGCCTGGGCCAGGCCGGACACCATCCGGAGCTGGTGGAACTGAGCGAGCAGGAGTGCCGCGAGCGGCTGTCAGGGCACGGGGTGGGGCGCGTGGCGCTCTACACGGAGCACGGACCGGCCGTGGTTCCCGTCAACTACACCGCCGTGGACGGGTCGGTGGTGTACCGCACCGCGCATGGCAGCACCCCTGGCCAGGCCGTGGGCCAAGAGGTGGCTTTCGAGGTGGACCGGATCGATGAGGCGATGAGTGAGGGGTGGAGCGTCCTGCTGGTGGGGCACGCCATCCAGGCCGGAGCGACCGCGGAGGGCAGCCGGGACCTGGAGGAGGAGGCGGGCTCCGCTCCCTGGGCCGGCGGGGAGCGCGAGGTGTGGGTCCGGATCGAGCCGGAGAGGATCACCGGCCGCCGTATCCAGGTCCGGTGACGCCCTATCAGTTCTGTGAAGGGGTGTTCTCCGATGCCTCCGCCGCGGCGATGTTGTCCTTCACCCGCAGGAAGCTGTCCGGAGTGACGGACACGGAGTCGATACCGGCACGCACCAGCAGACCGGCGAATCCCGGATCGTCGCTGGGACGCTGTCCGCACAGTCCGACGTGACGGCGTTCGGCGTGCGCGGCGGCGATCAGTTCCTCGATGCTGTGGATGACGGCGGGGTCGCGCTCGTCGAAGAGTTCCGCCAGTTCGGTGGAGTCGCGGTCCACGCCCAGGGTGAGCTGGGTCAGGTCGTTGCTGCCGATGGAGAACCCGTCGAACCGTTCCGCGAAGGACCTGGCGAGGATGATGTTGGACGGGATCTCGGCCATCATGTAGACCTCCAGTCCGTTGCGGCCCCGGATGAGGTCGTGGCCGGCCATCGTCCGCAGCACGAGGTCGGCCTCGGCGAGGGTGCGGCAGAACGGGATCATGACGACCGTGTTGGTCAGGCCCATCTCGTCACGCACCCGGCGAAGGGCGCGGCATTCGAGGCCGAATCCGGTGCGGTACCCCTCGTGGTAGTAGCGGCTGGCCCCGCGCCAGCCGAGCATGGGGTTCCCCTCGGTGGGCTCGAAGGCGAGGCCGCCGACGAGGCGTGCGTACTCGTTGGTCTTGAAGTCGCTCGTGCGCACGATGACGGGGCGCGGCCACCAGGCGGCGGCGATGCGTCCGATGCCCTGGGCGAGGCGGTCCACGAAGTAGGCGGTCTTGTCCTCGTACCCGGCGGTCAGCGTGTCGATCTGGTGCTGGGTGACGGGGTCGGTGAGATCGTCGTAATGGACCAGGGCCATGGGGTGGACGCCGATGTGGTTGGCGACCAGGAATTCGATGCGGGCGAGCCCGACGCCGTCCGCCGGCAGACGCCACCAGCGGTAGGCCGCGGCCGGGTTGGCGATGTTGAGCATCACCCGGGTCCTGGTCTCCGGCACGCGCGTGAGATCGATGTCCCGTTCCTCGTACTCCAGCAGCCCGTCATAGACATGGCCCGTCTCGCCCTCGGCGCAGGAGACGGTGACGGGCAGACCGTCCCCCAGGGTCGCCGTGGCGTCTCCGGTGCCCACGACCGCGGGTACGCCCAGCTCCCGGCTCACGATGGCGGCGTGTGACGTGCGGCCCCCGTGATTGGTGACGATGGCGGCGGCGCGCTGCATGACCGGTTCCCAGTCGGGGTCGGTGGTGTCGGCCACCAGCACGGCCCCGTCCTCGAACCGCTCGGCCTCGGAGATGTCGTGCAGCGTCCGGGTCGGGCCGGCCGCGATGGCGTCGCCGATGGCCAGGCCGCTCAGCAGAGCCTCCCCGGGCTCGGTGAGCCGGTAGGAACGCAAGGTGGCAGCCCCTTTGCGGGCCTGGACCGTCTCCGGGCGCGCCTGCACGATGTGGAGTTCCCCGGTGTCCCCGTCCTTGGCCCACTCGATGTCCATGGGCCGGCCGTAGTGATCCTCGACAGCGGTCGCCCAGCGGGCCAGGAGGAGGATCTCCTGGTCGCTCAGGACCCACCCCCGGCGCTCGGCTTCGGTGGTCTCCACGGTCCGGGTGGGTGGTTGTGCCGCATCACTGTAGACGATCTTGGTTTGTTTCCCGCCGGCCTTCCTGGAGAGCACGGGAGTGAGGTCGCTCTTGTCGAGGAAGGGCTTGAACACTTGGTATTCGTCCGGGTCCACGGCACCGGACACCACGGACTCGCCCAGGCCGTACGCGGCGTTCACCAGCACCACGCGCGGGAAGCCGCTGTCGGTGTCCAGGGTGAACATCACTCCGGCGCAGGCCCGGTCCGAGCGCACCATCTGCTGCACTCCCACGGAGAGGGCCACCTTCAGGTGGTCGAAGCCGTGGTGTTCCCGGTAGCTGATCGCACGGTCGGTGAACAGAGAGGCGTAGCAGCGCCGGCAGGCGTCCGTCACGCCGTCCGCCCCGGTGATGCCGAGGAAGGTCTCCTGCTGGCCGGCGAAGCTGGCCTCGGGGAGGTCCTCGGCCGTGGCGCTGCTGCGGACCGCCACGTCCGCGTTCTCGCGCCGCAGGCGGTGGCACAGCGTGTGGTAGGCGTCTCGCAGGGCCCTGTCGAGGGCGGGCGGCAGGGGAGTGGCGAGGATCATGTCGCGGATGGCCGCCCCGACATCGGCGAGCTCGGCCCCGCCGCGCAGCAGGTCGAGTTGCCCGGCCACCCGCTCGCGCAGGCCGTCGGTGCCGAGGAACTCCCGGTAGGCGTCCGCCGTGGTGGCGAATCCGTCGGGCACCTTGATGCCGTGGGGGGCGAGGTGCGTGATCAGCTCCCCGAGCGAGGCGTTCTTTCCACCGACGACGGGAATGTCGTGCACCGAGATGTCGCCGAACCACCGCACTCGGTCACCTGCGGCTCCTGCACCGGGGAGATCGGCCATGACTGCTCGCCCCTTCCGCGTGTCGGGGATCGGATCACACGCCGAAGCGGGTAGCCCCGGGACGGGTGGGTAAACCCGGTGGTCGAAGCGGCCCGGCGACGGAAGCGTGACCGGCGCGCTCCGCCGCCTTCAGGGCAGGCTCCGTGGGAACGGGTCGCGGGGGCGGGCGGGGCCCACCTGGATACGGGCGTCGAGAACGAGGGGCCCCTGGGGCCGCACGATCAGCGGGTCGAGATCGATGCCCGTGATCTGGGGCAGGTCGGTGACCAGGGCGGACAGCCGCAGCAGGAGATCCTCCAGCATCACCGGGTCCGCGCGGGCCGACCGTGGGCGCACGGCGAGCAGGGGGACGACGCCCGGTTCGGTGAGCAGATCATGGATGTCGCTGTCCGTGAGCGGGGCCAGACGCGCCGCGTGGCCGGCGGGGTCCCCGCTCGGGGAGCCGCCCCGCCCGAACAGCACCACGGGGCCGAAGACCGGATCCTGCGTCACCCCGGCGAACAGTTCCGGGGCGCGGGGCACCATGGGCTGCACCACGACACCCTCCATCCGGTCACCGAGCCGTTCGGACAGCTGCCGGTGGGCGGAGCGCACCCCGTGCTCCGGATCCAGGTCGAGCAGCACCGGTGCGTGGTCGCCCGCGCGCGGCAGCCCGGGCCCGTACGCCTTGAGCGCCACCCGTCCGCCTTCGCCGGCGAACTGCTGTGCCGCACGTGCCGCCGCCCCCACATCCGTCGCCCAGGCCCAGGGGATCCGCCTGATGCCGTACGCGTCCAGCAGGCGGGCACATCGGGGCGGATCGAGCGAGCCTCCCTCCGGATGAGCCGCCAGGTAGGAATCGATGACCCGTGCGGCGTCCTCGGCGTCGATACCTGACAACCCGGGTACGACGCCGGCCGGCCGGGTGCGCCACCGGTGATGGGCGACAGCGTGGGCCAGCGCGCGGGCAGCGGGAATGGGATCGGCGTACGCGGGAACGGTCGCGCCGTGCCCGGCGGGACGCAGTGTGACGTGCTCGGCCTGATCGAGGAGCACGGAGACCACCGGCCGCGGCGGGCTGCCCCGCTCCGCGCGGGCGACGGCCGCGAAGAGGTCCTCGCCCGTGGCCCGTTCGATGGCGGTGGGTACGAGGCTGACCAGGACGGAGTCGACGCTGTCGTGGCCGGCGACGGCGCCCAGGGCCCGCAAGAGAGCCTCCTCGGTGATGCCGGGGGTCAGATCGACGGGGTTGGTGAGGACGGCATCGGCCGGGAGGATCTCGCGCAGCGCCGCGATCAGGTCGGGTGGGAAAGCGGCCACGGTCAGCCCGGCCTCGGCACAGGCGTCCGCAGCGAGCACACCGGCCCCGGCGGCGTTGGAGAGCACGGCGACCGAGGGCCCCTCGGGGGCGGGCTGGCTGTGCAGCAGCGCGGCGGTCTCCAGGAGCTCGGCGATGCTCCGGGTGGCGATGACCCCGGCCTGGGCGAACAGCGCCTTCCTGGTGACGGTGGAGGTGGCCGCCGCGGCGGTGTGCGACGCGGCGGCGCGCCGGCCGGCGTCCGAACGTCCGGCGTCCACCGTGAGGACGGGGATGCGGCGGGTGACCCGGCGGGCGGTCCGGGAGAACGCCCGGGGGTTGCCGAAGGACTCCAGGTGGAGCAGGGCGAGTTCGGTGCGGCCGTCCTCCTCCCACCACTCCAGCAGATCGTTGCTGCTCACGTCGTACTTGTCGCCGAGGGAGGCGAAGGTGGACACGCCGATGCCCAGCCGTGACAGGCCATCCAGCAGGGCGATGCCGACGCCGCCGGACTGTACGGCCACGCCCGCGGTGCCCGCAAGAACGGTGTGAGCGGCGAAGGTGGCGTGCAGCCGGACGTCCTCCTCGGTATTGGCGACCCCCAGACAGTTGGGGCCCACCAGCCGCATGCCGTGCGTGCGGCAGGTCTCCAGCAGGGAACGGCCCTGGGCGGCGGTGAGGCCCGAGGTGATCACGAGCAGGGCTCGCACCCCGGACCGTCCGCACGCCTCGGCCGCCTCGGGCACCGCCGCCGCGGGAACGGCGAGTACGGCGAGGTCCGGTGTCCGGGGAAGTTCCGCGACGGTGGGGGCGGCGGGAACGTGCTCCAGAAAGCGGGCATGCGGGTTGACTGCGTAGACCAGCCCCGTGAAGTGGGCGTTCAGCACGTTGTGCAGGACGGCCCGCCCCACCGATGAGGCGCGGCGGCCCGCGCCGACGACGGCGACGCACTCGGGGCGCAGCAGCGGCACGAGACTGACGAGCGTGGCGGCCCTGGCCCGTTCGTCCACGGCGCTCAGATAGCGCTCGTCAGGTTCGCCGAGCCGCACGGTGCAGCGCACCTGGGTGCCGTCGAAGTGCCGGGACACCGGCAGACCGAGGTCGGCGAAGACCCGGAGGACGGGATGGTTGTCGGCCAGCGCCTCGGCGGTCAGCCGGTCGATGCCGTCCTGTTGTGCCGAGGCGACAAGGTGCTCGATCATCAGCGTGCCGATGCCGCGGTGATGCCAGCCGTCGGCCACGGCGAGCCCGATCTCGGCTGTCGTGTCATCCGGGGCGACGCGCTCGTAATCGGCGGCCCCGACGATGTCGACACCGAATCCCACCACGACACCGTGATAGCCGGGCCGCGGCGGCGCCGCCATCCGATCGGCCGCCTGCTCACCCGAACGGCGTCCGGGCGCGAAGAACCGGCGTCGCAGATTCTCCGGTGACATCCCCGCGTACATCACGGCGATCGCCTCCCGATCCCCGGGCCGGGGAGGGCGCAGCCATACCGTGGTGCCGTCCGTCAACAGCGCATGCGTCAGCTCGCCGGCCCTGGCGTGCGACATAGGTGATCACCGTCCCGGAGGAAGGCGGAAAGGGACCCTCTCAGAATGGGCCCTGCCCGGGCACGCCGCTTGATGATGTGGGCCGGGCGGGCGCGCGCCCGGTCGCGGCGGGGGAGTGTCGTTCGGCTGAGGCGGTGGGGCCGAATGGAGTGCGCCGGGCGCGTCAGCCACGCTCGCGGCGGCCGCGCGGCAGAACACTGGCAACCGGAAAGAACATGGCGCTCATGGAATGGATGATCATGAACGCTCGGGCCCGCACGGTCGTCGTGGGTGTCGGAAACGAGTTCCGTCGTGACGACGGGGTGGGCTGGGCCGTGGTCGCCCTGCTGCGGGAACGTGCCCGGCACCGGCCGGACGGGCCCGGCTCCGAGGTCGAGTTCACCGTCTCGGACGGAGACCCGGCCCGACTGATCGACATGTGGCGGGGCGCGGAACTGTGCGTCGTGGTGGACGCCGCGCACGCCCACCCGGGACGGCCTGGCCGGGTGCACCGGCTCGAACTGCGGAAAGGGACCCCCGTCCCCGCGGCGTCCGCCTCCACGCACGGCATGGGACTGGGCGAGGCCGTGGAACTGTCGCGGGCACTGGATTCACTTCCCGCACGGCTGGTGGTCTTCGCGGTGGAAGGCGAGGACACCTCCTTGGGAACCGGCCTGTCGACACCGGTCCGCGACGCCGTGACCCCGCTGGCCGAGCGCGTCGAGCGGGAGATCGGCGCGGCCCCGTCCCTGGACACGGCCCGCGAGGGCAGCCGTACGGCGGGCGTGAGTGATGGCCGGAGCGGGTGAGAGGGCGCGCGCGGCCGGTGACGGGGCCCGCGAACGCGCGCAGAGCTGGCGGATCGAGGTGTCGGGCACCGTACAGGGCGTGGGGTTCCGGCCTTTCGTGTACCGGACGGCGATCGCCCTGGGGCTGGCCGGCTGGGTGCGCAACGTGGACGGCCGGGTCGTCATGGGGGTCAGCGGACGGCGGGCGTCCCTGGCCGAACTGGTCGCCCGCTGCCGAGGCGACGCACCACCGCTGGCCGCGGTCGGCGACGTGACCGTCGGACCGCTGATCCCCGGTGACCCGCCGGCCGGACCGGGATTCACCGTGCTGACCAGCATCGGCCGCGGTGCGGCCGGGTCGCGGCGCGAGGTGCCGGTCGATGCCGCGCCCTGCCGGGAATGTCTCACCGAACTGTCCGACCCCGGGGACCGGCGCCACCGGTACCCGTTCATCAACTGCACCGCCTGCGGACCGCGCGCCACCGTCATCACCGACCTGCCCTACGACCGCGAACGCACCACCATGCGTCCGTTCACCCTGTGCCCGGAATGCGCCGCGGAGTACGCGAATCCGGCCGACCGGCGTTTCCACGCCGAGCCACTGGCCTGCCCGGCGTGCGGACCGCGGTTGTCCTGGCGGCCCGGTACGGGCCGCATCACCGCCTCCGGCGAAGGCGCACTGGCCGCCGCGGTGGACGCCCTGACCGCGGGCGCCGTCATCGCGGTCAAGGGAGTCGGCGGCTACCAGTTGCTGTGCGACGCGTCGCAGACCGGCGCCGTGGCCAGGCTACGGGAACGCAAACGGCGCCCGGACAAGCCGTTCGCCGTGCTGGTGCGGGATCTCGCCATGGCACAGCGGCTGGCCTCACCCGGACCCCGGGAGCGGGCCGAACTGTCCTCACCCGCCCGCCCCATCGTGCTGCTGCCGGCCCGCGGCCCGGTCTCCGGGCTCGCCCCCGGCGTACATCCCGGCACCCGTCTGCTGGGGCTGATGCTTCCGGCCGGCCCGCTGCACCACCTGCTCGCCCACGACGCGGGCCGGCCGCTGGTGTGTACCAGCGGCAACCTCAGCGATGAGCCCATCGTGACGGATGACGCCGAGGCCGTCCGCCTGCTCGGCACGGTGGCGGACGGGATCCTCTCCCACGACCGGGACATCCACGCCCGCTCCGACGACTCCGTGGTCTTCGTCTTGGGTGGCCGGCGGCACACGGTGCGGCGGGCGCGCGGGTACGCGCCCGCCCCCCGGCGACTCCCGATCGCTTCGCCCCGCCCGTTGGTGGCGGTGGGGGCGCAGCTGAAGAACACCTTCACCCTGGTTTCCGGGGACCTCGCGGTGACGGGAGCGCATGTGGGGGATCTCCGCGACCCGCGGACCGCCGATGCCTTCGAGGAGGGATTGCGAGAGCTGTCGCGGTTGTCCGCGATCACCCCCGAGGTCGTGGCGCACGACCTCCACCCCGGGTACACCTCCACCCACTGGGCCACGGCTCGCCGGCCGGCCGGACGCCGCGTCCCGGTGCAGCACCACCACGCCCACGTCGCCGCTTGTGCCGCCGAGCACCAACTGACCGGGCCCTTCACCGGGGTAGCCCTGGACGGTCTGGGCCTGGGCGACGACGGCACCCTGTGGGGCGGCGAGATCCTGGTCGCCGACCTGTGCCGGTACCGCCGGGTGGGCCGGTTCGGCCGGGCGCCGCTGCCCGGCGGGGAGGCAGCGGTGCGTTTCCCGTTCCGGATGGCCCTGGGCTATCTGCTGGCCGCCGAGGAACTGGGATCACCGGCACCGGAAGCCGCCCTGCTGCGTACGCTCGCCGACCGAGGCCGCCCCGAAGAGGCCGAGTCGGTGCGCCAGTTGCTGGCGCGTGGCGTCAATTGCCCGGTCGCGTCCAGCGCTGGCAGGCTCTTCGACGCCGCCGCGGCGCTGCTCGGGCTGGCGGACACCATCAGCTACGAGGCCCAGGCGGCCGTCGCGCTGGAGACGGCCGCCGGGGCGCTGCGCACGACGGCGCTGCCGTGGCGACTGTCCCGGGGCACGGACGGCATCGCCGTATACGACCCGCTGCCGACGCTCACCGCCCTGCTGCGGGAGAGCCACGCGGGCACTCCGGTACCGGTGCTGGCGGCCGGTTTCCACACAGCGGTGGCCGAGGCGACCGCCGCCCTGGTGTGGCGCGCGATCGAGGACGGCGCGCCGGACGTGGTGTGTCTGTCGGGCGGCTGTTTCCAGAACCGGCGGCTGCTCGAGGCCGTCTCCGACCTGCTCACCGAGGGCGGAGTACGCGTGCTGACGTGCGGTGAACTGCCGGCGAACGACGGGGGCATCAGCTTCGGACAGGCAGCGGTGGCCGCTGCCCGACTGGCCACCGAGGAACAGGAGTAGGGCATGTGCCTCGGCATTCCGGGACGAGTGATCGAGCTGCGGGAGGAGCACGGACTGCGGATGGCCACGGTCGACTTCGGCGGTGTGCGCCGTGACGCCTGCCTGGCCTACACACCGGCCGCCGCCCCCGGCGACTATGTGATCGTGCACGTCGGGTTCGCCATCAGCACCGTGGACGAAGAGGAGGCCCGGCGAACCCTGGATGTCCTGCGCGCCATGAGCGGGGCCATCGAGGGCGAACTCGGGGAACCACTGCCGCAGCCGCCCGCCGGACAGGGCGGAGGACGGCCGTGACCGGCGGCACCAGCGAGGGCGTCGTACTCGGCGCCGACGGCATGCAGGAACTGGTGCGTGCCCTCATCCGGCGCGGACGTACCGTCGTGGGGCCCACCGTCCGGGACGACGCCATCGTCCTGGCCGAGCTGACCTCGGCGGCGGAACTGCCCTACGGATGGGGCGTGGAACTGGAGGCCGGACGCTACCGGCTGCGCCGCAGAGCGGACCGGATGGCCTTCGCCCACAGCGCGGGCCCGCAGTCCTGGAAGACGTTTCTGCACCCCGAGCGCGCACGCCAGTGGAGTGCCGACCGGGCGCCGGACGGCACCGTGACCGTCACCGAGGAGCCGGACCGGCCGCCTTCCTACGCCTTCCTCGGGGTACGACCCTGCGATCTGCGCGCCATCTCCACCCAGGACCGGGTTCTGATGGGCGGCCGGTACGCCGACCCCCTCTACCGGGGGCGCCGCACCGGGACGTTTCTGATCGTGGTGGAGTGCGTGGAACCGGGCGCCACCTGCTTCTGCGTGTCGATGGGAACGGGACCCGGCCTGTCGGGTGACTGCGACCTGGTGCTCACCGAGGTGCACGACGAGCGCGGGCACCGATTCTGGGCGCGCGCCGGCAGCGAGGCGGGGACCGAAGTGCTCGCGGAGCTCTCCGGCCGGCCCGCGGACGGGGCGACCGTGACGGCGGCGGGCGACGCGGTCACCGGGGCGGCCGACCGGATGGGCCGCACCATGCCGCAGACGGATCTGCGGAACCTGCTGCGCGGCTCCATGGACGCCGAACGCTGGAACGACGTCGCCGCGCGCTGCCTGACCTGCGGAAACTGCACCATGGTCTGCCCCACCTGCTACTGCACCACAACCGAGGACGTCACCGACCTGACAGGCGATCACGCCGAGCGGTGGCGCGTGTGGGACGTCTGCTACGACCTCGATTTCAGCTACGTGCACGGCGGCCCGGTCCGTTCGTCCGGGCGCAGTCGCTACCGGCAGTGGCTCACCCACAAACTGGGGACCTGGCACGACCAGTTCGGCAGTTCCGGATGCGTCGGCTGCGGCCGGTGCATCGTGTGGTGCCCCGTCGGCATCGACATCACCGAAGAGGCACACGCGCTGCACGCCGAGGCCGGAGCGGAAGAGGAACGCGGTGGTCAGGCCGGTGAACGATGACGGCGCCCACGGGATTCCTGGCCGGACTGGACGCCGGGCACCGCACCGAACTGCTCTCCCTCACCCGGGAGGTGCGCTACCCGCCCGGGACCCGCATCTTCGACGAGGGCGAACCCGCCGACGCCTTCTGGATCATCGAGGAGGGAGCGGTCGCGTTGGACGTGCACGTACCGGGCCGCGTCGCACCCGTCATCGAGACGCTGGCCCCCGGGGACCTGCTGGGCTGGTCATGGCTGTTCCCGCCCTACGAGTGGCACCTGGGCGCCAGAACCCTCAGCCCGGTGACCGCACGGCGCTGTGACGCCGCCGCCGTCCTGACCCGGTGTGAGACGGACCCGCCCTTCGGCTACGACCTCGCCCGTGCCGTGGGCGGCGTCGTCGGACAACGGCTGAAGGCCACCCGGATCCGCCTGCTCGACCTGTACGGCCCGCACCAGGGAGGAACGCTGTGAGCCGGCTCCCCCTTCCCTACACGGTCACCAAACGTGAGGAGGAGACGGCGGACACCGTCAGCCTCACCCTGGAACCCGTGGCCGAGCCGCTGCCCCCCTTCTCACCGGGCCAGTTCGCCATGGTCTACGGCTTTCCGCGCGGGGAGGTGCCGCTGTCCGTCAGCGGCACCACCGTCACCGGGCGCGGCCTGATCCACACCGTGCGCGCCGTCGGCGCGGTCACCCGGGCCCTGCACGCCCTGCGGGCCGGCCAACAGGTCGCGGTGCGCGGCCCCTTCGGCACCGGCTGGGACCTGCCGGCGGCGCGCGGCCACGATGTTCTGGTCGTGGCCGGCGGGCTGGGCCTGGCACCACTGCGCCCGCTGATCCAGCGCGTACTGGCCGACGCGCCGCAGCACGGCAGCGTGAGTGTACTGATCGGTGCCCGCACCCCCGCCGACCTGCTGTACCGGGAGCAGAACCGGGAGTGGGGCCGTACGGCGCGGGTGGCGGTCACCGTCGACCGCCCCGCGCCGGACTGGACGGGGGAGGTCGGCGTGGTCACCGATCTGCTCGATCGCACCCCCCGCCGTCCGGGGCGCACCACGGCCTTCCTGTGCGGCCCCGAGGTCATGATGCGCGCCACCGCCCGCGAACTGGTCCGGCGCGGCATTCCGGCCCCGCGGGTGCGGCTGTCCCTGGAACGCACCATGCGCTGCGGCACCGGCCACTGCGGGCAGTGCCAGCTCGGCCCCCTGCTGCTGTGCCGGGACGGGCCGGTCATCGGCTGGGACCGCGCCGCACCGCTGCTCGCCGTCAGGGAACTGTGATGAGCGGCGAGCGGCGACCCACCATGGCCGTGTGGAAATTCGCCTCCTGCGACGGCTGTCAGCTGACACTGCTGGACTGCGAGGACGAACTTCTGCCACTGGCCGGACAACTGGACATCCGCTACTTCCTGGAGGCAACCAGCGCCGCCGGCCCCGGACCGTACGATCTGTCCCTCGTCGAAGGATCCGTGACCACCCCCCAGGACGCCGAGCGGATCCAGCACATCAGAAGCGTCTCCCGTCACCTGGTCACCATCGGCGCCTGCGCCACCGCCGGCGGCATCCAGGCGCTGCGCGACTTCGCCGATGTGGAGGAGTACCTCTCCATCGTCTACGCACAACCCGCGTACATCGACACCCTCGCCCACTCCACGGCCATCTCCCGCAACGTCCCCGTCGACTTCGAACTGCGCGGCTGCCCCATCGACCGCGGCCAGTTGATCGAGGTCATCACCGCCTTCCTCAGCGGGCGCCGCCCCCACATCCCCGACCACAGCGTGTGCTTCGCCTGCAAACGGCGCGGCGTCGTCTGCCTGCCCGTCGCCAACGGCACGCCCTGCCTGGGGCCCGTCACCCATGCCGGGTGCGGCGCCCTGTGCCCCGCCTACGGCCGGGGCTGCTACGGCTGCTTCGGCCCTTCCGCCTCGGTGAACATGCCCGCGTTCATCCCGCTGCTGCACCGCGACGGGATGTCCGACACCGATGTGACACGCGTCCTGCGCACCTTCAACGCCACCGCACCGGAGTTCGCCGATGCCTCCGGCACGCCGCCGGGCCCGCCCGCACAGCCGGAAGCCCCCGACCGGCCGGAGGAGTCATGACACACCGCGGATCCAGGGTCCTCCACGTCGGGGCGCTCTCCCGGGTGGAGGGCGAGGGCGAACTGCGGCTGCGCGTCGATGGCGCACGGATCACCGAAGCCCGGCTGCGCATCTACGAACCTCCGCGATTCTTCGAGGCATTCCTGCGCGGCCGCGCCCACACGGAACCACCCGACATCACCGCGCGGGTCTGCGGAATCTGCCCCGTCGCCTACCAGATGAGCTCCTGCCAGGCCATCGAGGACGTCTGCGGGGTCGCCGTCACCGGGCAACTCGCCGCGCTGCGCCGCTTGCTGTACTGCGGCGAATGGATCGAGAGCCAGACCCTGCACATCCATCTCCTGCACGCCCCGGACTTCCTCGGCCACAGCGGCGCGATCGAGATGGCCCGTCACCACCGCCCGCACGTCGAGCGCGGTCTGCGCATCAAGCAGGCCGGAAACGCCATCGTGGAACTACTGGGGGGCAGAGCCATCCACCCGGTCAACGTCAGGCTGGGAGGCTTTCACCGCGTTCCGACCCGTACGGAACTGGCGCCACTGGCCGAACGACTGCGCCGGGCCCGCGAAGACGCCTGGCACACCGTCGAGTGGGTCGCCGGTTTCGACTTTCCCGACGCGGGAGCCGATGAGGAGTTCCTCGCCCTCGCACAACCGGGCACCTACGCCATGGACTCCGGAACCCCCACCGCCATGGCCGCCCCCTCCAGCGCCGGGCTGTCACCGGAGAGCACCCGCGCCCTGCCCACCAGAGCCTTCCCGGTACGCGACTTCGAACGGCATGTGGTGGAGCACCAGGTGCCCGGTTCCACCGCCCTGTACTCCTCGCTGGACGGAAAACGGCATCTGACCGGCCCCCTCGCCCGCTACGCCATCAGCGGACGCTGGCTCTCCACCGTCGCCCGGGAAGCCGCCCACGCCGCCGGCCTGGGCGACCCCCGGCACGGGACGGTGTGCCGCAACCCCTTCCGCAGCATCCTCGTCCGCGCCGTCGAAGTCGTCCACGCGCTGGACGAGGCACTGCGCCTGGTCAGCGACTACTCGGCGCCCGCCGTACCGTCGCTGCCGGTGCCGCCTCGCGCCGGCACCGGATACGGCGCCACCGAGGCACCGCGCGGTCTTCTCTACCACCGGTACGTCCTGGATACGGAGGGCACGATCACGGACGCCGCCCTGATCCCGCCCACCGCGCAGAACCAGAGCGCCATCGAAGAGCACCTGCGGCGCGTCGCGCAGTCCTTCCTCGACCGACATCCGGATCCGGACGACGAACAACTGCGCCTGCTGTGCGAACGCGCCATCCGCAACCACGATCCGTGCATCTCCTGCTCCGCACATTTCCTCGATCTCACCGTCGAACGCCACTGAGTACCGCTGGAGGGACCCGCCATGCGCCATCTCGACGAGTACCGCGACCCGCTGCTGGCCCGTGCCCTGCTGGAGGAGACGGCCGCCGTCGCCACCCGGCCCTGGCGGCTCATGGAGGTGTGCGGCGGCCAGACCCACACCCTGGTCCGGCAGGGCATCGACGAACTGCTGCCGGCCGGCATGCGGATGATCCACGGGCCGGGATGTCCGGTCTGCGTGACACCGCTGGAAGTCCTCGACCGGGCCCTGGCCATCGCCGCCCGCCCCGGCACCGTCCTCACCAGCTTCGGCGACATACTGCGGGTACCCGGCACCCAGGGGGACCTCCTCACCCAGCGGGCACGCGGCGCCGACGTGCGCGTCGTCTACTCACCGATGGACGCCGTGGAGATCGCCCGCCGGGAACCGGAGCGCGAGGTCGTCTTCCTGGCGGTCGGATTCGAGACGACCGCACCCGCGAACGCCATGGCCGTCCTGCACGCCGAACGCCTGGGCCTGGACAACTTCAGCATGCTCGTCAGCCACGTCCTGGTCCCACCCGCCATGACCACGCTGCTCGAATCGCCCGACTGCGAAGTCCAGGCGTTCCTCGCCGCCGGCCATGTCTGCGCGGTCATGGGCTGGACCGCGTACGAGCCGATCGCCGCGCGGTACAAGGTGCCCATCGTCATCACCGGCTTCGAACCGCTGGACCTGCTGGAAGGGATCCTGATGGCGGTGCGGCAACTGGAGCAGGGCCGCGCCGAGGTGGAGAACCAGTACGCCCGCGCGGTACGCCGCACCGGGAACACCGACGCCCAGAACGCTGTACGGCGCGTGTTCGAGATCACCGACCAGGTCTGGCGAGGTCTGGGCCCACTCCCCAACAGCGGGCTGCGGCTTGCCGGCGCCTTCGCGCGCTACGACGCGGCCCTGCGCCACGAGGTGGGCACGCTGCGCACCATCGAACACCCCGACTGCATCGCGGGCGCCGTCCTCACCGGATCCAGACTGCCCACGCACTGCCCCGCCTACGGAAGCAGCTGCACCCCCCGCACCCCACTGGGCGCCCCCATGGTGTCCGCCGAGGGAACCTGCGCCGCATTCCACGCCGCCGGCCGCCAGGCCCTGGCCACGAACCCCGGGAGCCCGGCATGAACGAGCAGACTGCCGCACCCTTGAACACGCGGGCCCCGCAATGCCCCGTGCCCCGGCCGGACCTGGACCAGGTGCTCCTGGGGCACGGGGCCGGCGGACGCCTCACCGCCGAACTCCTGGACTCCGTCGTGCTGCCCGCCCTCGCGGGCGAGGAACTGCGCGGCCCCCTGGAGGACGCCGCCGACATCCCCGGGGAGGACGGCCTGGTCATCACCACCGACGGTTTCGTCGTCAGCCCGCTCTTCTTTCCCGGGGGCGACATCGGGTCCCTCGCCGTACACGGCACCGTGAACGATCTGGCCATGCGCGGAGCCGAGCCGATCGCCCTCACCGTCGCCGTGGTGATCGAGGAAGGCATGGAACTGGACGAGCTGCGGGCCGTGCTGACCTCACTGGGAACCGCCGCCCGGGCGGCCGGGCTCCCGGTACTCGCCGGGGACACCAAGGTCGTCCAACGGGGCCACGCCGACAAGGTGTTCATCACCACCACCGGACTCGGCCGCCGCATCCCCGGGCTGCGGCCCTCGGCCGCCGGTGCCCGCGACGGCGACACCGTACTGCTCAGCGGCCCCATCGGTGCCCACGGAACAGCCGTCCTGAGCACCCGCGAGCAACTCGGCTTCACCGCGGACATCGTCTCCGACTCCCGCCCCTTGCACCGACTGGTCCGCGCCCTGGCGCCGCTGGGCGAAGCCGTCCACACCCTTCGCGACCCCACCCGGGGCGGCCTGGCAGCCGCTCTCAACGAGATCGCCCTCGACTCGGGCGTCCAGATCACCCTCGACGAAACGGCCCTTCCCATCCCCGGCCAGGTCGCGGCAGCCTGCGGGATCCTCGGCCTGGACCCCCTGCACGTCGCCAACGAGGGCTGCCTCGTCGCCTTCGTTCCCCAGGAGCGGGCGCAGGAGGCACTCCGGCTCATGCGATCCCGCCCCGAGGGTGTAGGTGCCGTGAGCGTCGGCCAGGTGAACGGGACACGTCCCGGCCGAGTGGTGATCCGCACGGCCATCGGCGGCGAACGCATCGTCGACATGCCTCTGGGCGAACAACTGCCCCGTATCTGCTGAACGCCCCACCCGGCCGTCTGCCGGCCGGTGGGAGAGCGCTGACCGGGGGCGGCCCACCCGGCTCCGCCCGGCCGCGGGCACCCACGTCACCGGACCACCTGCCACCCGCCGTTGGCCGACTCCGCCGGTTGGGGAAGCGCCGGCCCACCGTGTTCCCCCGCCCGGGCCGATTCGTTCGCCGTGCATCTTCGGTGTGAGCCGCGAACAACGAGTCGGTGGCCCCGGACGGTCCTCGTACCGTGGTGCCGTACCTGTGGGGAGGCTGAGGTGGAGAACATCGTATCCGTGGCCATCGGCGCCGTTTTCGCTCTTGTGGGTGTGGTGTTCGGGGCATGGTTCAGCGCACGCCGCCAGGACCGCCTGTGGATGCGCGATCAGAAGCTGAAGGCCGGAGTCGGGTTCACCACCGCGGTGTCCCAGCTCATCGACTATCTCCGGCACACGCAGCTGGGCGATGGGGGAGTTGGGGCCAACGAGCTGGTGGGGCGCATGCAGGAAGCCCGGTCGGCCCTCTACCTGCTGTGCTCCGAGGACACCGTTGCTCTCGCCGACGCTCTTGCGCGCCGGGTCTGGCGTTCGCGGCCCAGCGAGGGCGCTGCCGAGGCCCGCGCCGAGCACAGGGAGACGCTGGATCTCCTGCGCCGTTTCACGCAGCAGCTCCGGCAGGAGATCGCCCGAACCTAGGGACCGAGATCTCCGCGTGCCGGCCTCGTCCCCGGCGATCCCGGTGAAGGGCCCAGGTGCTCAGCGGCACCGTCGGAAGTCGCCATCCTCGTCGCTCTCGTACGCGTCGTTCAGCCGTAGTGGCGCCTTGTTTCCCGGTCGTGCCCGACGACTTCCCGTGCTCGCCCGCCCCCGATGGGCGGACGGTCCCGGCTCAGGAGCGCGGCTCGCCGGACTCGCCCTGAGCGGCGGCGACGATCGCGTGCACGGTGGCGGCGACGAGTTCCCGGTCGAGCGGGGCGTCGTCGAAGGCACGGTGCATGGGCCAGCCCTCGATCAGCGCGTCGAGTGCGCGTGACGCCCCCGGCGTGAAGTGCAGGGCCAGACTCTCCCGACTGCGGTTGGCCCAGGCACGGGTCGTGGCGGCCACCGCGGCGTTGTGGTTCGCGTAGGCGTACATCTCGAAGATGAGGGTCATGTCGCGTTTCGTGGCGTAGCCCGGACCGCAGATGAGCTCGACGACGGCGGCCTCGGCCTCGGCGAGTGTCCGGGCACTCTGCACGGTCCGCCGGTAGAACCGGGACATGGTGTCGGAGAGCCGGGCGAACGCCTGGGCGAGCAGGTCGTCGATGCCGTCGAAGTAGTACGTCAGTGAGCCGAGCGGGACTCCGGCCCGCGTCGCGATCCTGCGGTGTGTCGTCCGGTGCACCCCGCTCTCGGCGATCACATCGAGGGCGGCGTCCAGGATGCGTTCCCTGCGCCCGGGATCGTTCGGAACCTCGCGTCGTGTGCCGCTCACGCCCCCAATGTGCCACGCGGCGACATCCCAAAAGTGTGTACGCTTGTACAGACTTATGCTCGAGCATCCTCTGGAGCCATGACCGTGACCGTCGACCTCGCAGTGCGCCGTACCGCTGTGTTCGCCCTCTTCTTCCTGCCCGGCCTCACCATCGCCTCCTGGGTGACGCGCACCCCCGACGTACGCGACCTGGTCGGCGCCTCGACCGCGCAGATGGGACTGATCCTCTTCGGGCTCTCCGTCGGCTCCATGATCGGCATTCTGTGCTCGGGGCCGCTCGTGGCCCGCTGGGGCGCCCGCCCCGTGATCGTGGTCGGGACGGTCGCGGTGGCGGCGGGCGCGGCCGTCATAGGCATCGGTGCGGCGGCCGGCGCCGGCCCCGTCGTGGCCCTGGGCCTCGCCCTCTTCGGCTTCGGCATGGGCGGCGGCGAAGTCGCCCTGAACGTCGAGGGCGCGGAGGTCGAACGCCTCCTGGGGCGCTCCACCATGCCGGCGATGCACGGGTTCTTCAGCCTCGGCACCGTCGTCGGGGCGCTGGCCGGCATGCTCCTGACCGCCCTCTCCTTCCCCGTCCTCGCGCACCTGACGATCGTCGCCGCCCTGGTCGTCGCCGTGCTCGCCCTCGTGATCCGCAACGTCCCCTCCAACGTGGGGCGCCGGGCCGACGACGGCGGCACGACCACCCGGACACGACGCCCTCAGGTGTGGAAGGACACGAGGCTGCTGCTCATCGGCTGCGTCATCCTCGCGCTCGCCATGGCAGAGGGGACGGCGAACGACTGGCTGCCGCTGGTCATGGTCGACGGCCACGGCCTCGACGCCGCCCTCGGATCCGCCGTCTACGCCGCCTTCGCGGCGGCGATGACCGCCGGACGCTTCATCGGCGGCCGGTTCGTCGACCGTTACGGACGGGCGGCCGTCCTGTGCGCCAGCGCCCTCGTCGGAGCGATCGGCCTGGCCCTGGTGATCTTCGTCGACCACCAAGCGGTAGCCGCGTCCGCCGCGATCCTGTGGGGACTGGGCGCCTCACTCGGCTTCCCCGTCGCACTCTCCGCGGCGGGCGACTCCGGCGAGGACTCCGCCGCCCGCGTCGCACTCGCCGCCACCGTCGGCTACGTCGCGTTCCTCGTCGGACCACCCGCACTCGGCTTCCTCGGCGAGCACTACGGACTGCGCAACGCCCTCATCCTCGTCCTCGTCCTGGTCGTGGCCGCCGCCTTCGCCACACCCGCCGCCCGCTCCACGGCGGAACCGCGTCCCAAGGAGCCTACGGGCGTGTGAAGACCCCACCCTGGGCGGGCGTGCCGGCCTCCCGCGGTGCTCGGGGAGAATCGGCATACGGCTCGACGAAGGAACACCATGACGACCGAGGTACCCGCGCACGGCGCGCAAGAAAACGACTTCTGGCAGGAACGGCGGATCTGCTTCCTGACAACCCACCGCCAGGACGGCAGCCCGCACCTGGTCCCCGTGGGTGTCACCTTCGACCCCGACGCCGGTATCGCACGCGTCATCAGCAGCGCGAACAGCACCAAGGTCCGCAACGTCCGGGCAGCCGCCCCCGAAGCACGGGTCGCCGTCAGCCAGGTCGACGGACGCCGCTGGTGCACCCTCGAAGGCATCGCACTCGTCAAGGACGACCAGGACTCCGTCGCCGAGGCCGAACGACGCTACGCCCAGCGCTACCGGGCCCCTCGGCCCAACCCCGAGCGCGTGGTCATCGAGATCACCGTCACGCGGGTGATGGGCACGGTGCGACCGCCGGGCTGGTGACCGGCCCGCCGGGCCGGGGAATGTGTCTCGGCCTTGGCCGGGCCGCTCCGGGCCCCGAGGCCGTCACGTTCAGTGTCTCGGGGCCTCGGCATCGGGGGTGCGGATTGACCAACGACCGCGCTTCTGAGTGATCACGCAGGAGCGCGGCCGGACACCGCCGGCGGGTGGAGAGGTTCGGCGCGGCCCGGTGCGAAAGGCCCGCGCAGGGTCCGTTCCTGGGCGAGACAGATGAAGAACTCCGCTGGTCAGCCCCGCGTACCCACAAATTTGTGGGTACTTGTGGGCGGCCCAGCGGGTGCGCGAGGCTGTGTGCGCGGGCGGTCGAAGACCGCTCCGGAAACCAGGCGTCGGGGAGGTCGGCAGTGTCAGGAAGTGGTGCGGGCCTCGGCGAGCCGGGTCAGTCGCCGGTACCCCCAGTCACTGAGGGGCGCCAGCGCGTCGGCGAGTTCGCGGCCGTGGGCGGTCAGGGAGTAGACCGTCTTCCGCGGCAGCTCGTCGTACACCTCCCGGTGCACCAGCTCATCGCTCTCCATCTCCCGGAGCGCCTGGGTCAGGACCTTCTCGCTGATCTCCGGTAGCCGCCGGCGCAGCTCGCCGGGACGTTGAGGGCCGGACTCCAGGACCCACAGCAGGGTGGTCTTCCACTTGCCGTCGATCACGGCGACGGCCGCCGTCACCCCGCAGACATCCGTGTCCCGAGCACGCCCGCGTGTCATCTCCACCCCCACCGAATACCGCCATGACGGCACAACGATAGGAGCTGAGGCATGTCCTCATCCACCGAGACCCACGACCGGCCCACCGTCACCGTCCTCGGCCTCGGGCCGATGGGCCGCGCGCTGGCAGGTGCCTTCCTGGACGCCGGCCTGCGTGTCACGGTCTGGAACCGTACCGCGGGCCGTGACCGGGAACTGGTCGAACGGGGCGCCACCGCCGCCCGGACGGCCGAGGAAGCGACCGCGGCCAGCGGCCTGACCGTGGTGTGCGTGGTGAACTACGACGCGGCCGACGCCATCCTGCGCCGCCCGGCGGTCACCGACACCCTCAAGGGCCGCACAGTGGTGAACCTGACCGCCGACACTCCCGGCCGGGCCCGGGACACCGCCACCTGGGCAGCCGACCACGGCATCAGCTACCTGGACGGCGCGATCATGACACCGGCCACGACCATCGGAACACCGGACGCCGTCTTCCTCTACAGCGGCCCGGAGCAACTCCACCAGGAATCCCGCCCGGTGCTGGACGCCCTGGGTGGCGCCCACACCCACCTCGGAACGGAGATCGGCCGGGCGGCGGCCTACGACATCGCGCTGCTCGACATCTTCTGGACGGCGATGGCCGGCTACGCCCACGCCCTGGCCGTGGCACGGGCGGAGGGAATCACCGCGCAGGAACTGGCCCCGTTCGCCAAGGGCATCGCCGCGATCCTGCCACCGCTGTTCGAGCTGGACGTGGAGGACATCGACAACGGGATCTACACCGGGGACCTCAACCCGATCACCTCGACCGTCTCGACCATGGCTCACATCATCCACACCTCGGAGGAACACGCCATCGACGCGAGCCTGATGCGCGCCGCCGAGGGACTGGCCCGCCGCGCCGTCGGACGGGGGCACGGCACCGACGGATTCCTGAGCGTCATCGAGATCATGAATCCTCGCTGAGCGAGCCGCCGGCGTGGCGGAGCCGGGGGCGGGGCGGGCGCTGCCGCCCCCCGCTCCTGGCCTGCGCGGATGCCGCTGCTCGTACGGAGGCGGAACGCGAAGCCTCCCGGCGCCCGGAGGGCCCGCACTGTCGCCGGCCTCACCGCGATGAGCAGTGGGACAAGGAACCCAGGCCTGCGGCGCACGGTCGTGGAGCCCGACGGCGTCCACGGTGCGGCCTGCCGGACGGAACTCGACCCGCTGCCGGAACGCGGGCTCCTGGGCCGGCTGTTGCGCGGCTACGGAACCCCGGGCCGGCTTGGTCGGCCAGGGTACTGACTGCGGTTGACCAGTCCGGTCAAGCCCTTGGTCAAGCCCGGTGGGCCGCTCCGCAGTGGCCCACCGGGCCCTGCTCGCTCATGGCCACAGCATGGTGCACATACGGGCCCCGAGGGCCTTACGCCCAGCACCCTCGGGACCCGGCATCATGGGTGCGCGAGCTACGAGCCGTTCAGTCAGCCAGGTCACGCCCCGCCCCGAATCTGCCAAGAGGGAAGGACCCGGTCACACGGACTGTCCTGCCTGGCGGCGGTACCGGGCATAAGAGTGACGGGCAGGTTCGTGCTGGTCTTCGCACGGGCCACAGCGGATCGAGTGCGTCCCGGACCACTATGGAGATTCGGTTGTGCCGGCGCACGACATGGCCAACCGTGGCCTTGCCCGTGACCGCAGGGCTCGGGTGTCTTCCCGTGCATGAGTCCAGTGCAAGGTTCATGTCGGCGGATGTGGTGTTGTGGCGGTGGGCGTGGTGTCTTGGCCGTAGCGGCGGAGGTAGGTCAGTACGGCGCGTACACGGCGGTGGCCGCTGTCGCCCACCGACAGGCCGAGTTTGAGGAAGACGTTGCCGATGTGTTTGTGGACGGCGTTGTCGGTGACGACGAGCCGTTGAGCGATGCCCGCGTTGTCGTGGCCTTCGGCCATCAGCGCCAGCACCTCCCGTTCGCGTGCGGTCAGGGCGTCGACGGGATCCCCGCGTGCGGCGAGGAGCTGGGCGATGACCTCGGGGTCCATGGCGGTGCCGCCGTCTGCCACCCGGCGCAATGCGTCGGTGAACTCCGCGACGCGGCTGACCCGGTCCTTGAGCAGATAGCCGATGCCGCCCCGGGCGTCGGCGAGGAGACGGCCCGCGTACTCCTGTTCCACGTACTGGGACAGGACCAGGACGGGAAGCCCGGGGTGCTCGCGGCGGGCCCGGATCGCGGCCCGGATGCCTTCGTCGCGGAAAGTCGGGGGCAGCCGGACGTCCACGATGGTGATGTCCGGACGGTGGGTGCGGACGGCGGTGAGGAGGCCGGGAGCATCGGCCGTGATCTCGACGACTTCGAAGCCCCGGGAATTGAGGAGGAGTTCCAGTCCGGATGCCAGCAGGACGTTGTCCTCGGCGATCACGATGCGCACGGCAGCTCCACGGTGATGACGGTCGGCCCGCCCGACGGGCTGCTGAGGGTCATGGAGCCGTCCAGAGCGGCGGCGCGGCGGCGCATTCCGTCCAAGCCGGACCCCCGGGCCGGGTCCGCTCCGCCCCTCCCGTTGTCGGAGATCTCCGCACGGAGCAGTCCACCGTCACGTCCGACCCGCACGGAGGCCCTGGTCGCCCGGCTGTGCCGGGCGATGTTCGCCAGCGTCTCGGTGACGGCGTAGTAGGCGACGGCTTCGACGGCCGCGGGGATCTCACCGAGCGGGCCGATGTCGATGCGGGTCGGGACACCGGCCCTGGTCGTCAGGGTGCCGAGCGCACCGGAGAGGCCCAGGTCGGCGAGCACCGGCGGATAGATGGAGCGGATGACGGAACGCAGCTCGGTCATGGCGTCCTCGGTCTCGGTGTGGGCCTGCCGCACCAGGACAGCGGCCCTGTCGGGGTCGCCGGAGAGGCTTTCACCGGCCACCGCCAGCCGCATCGCGATGGCCACCAGCCGGGTCTGGGTGCCGTCGTGCAGGTCCCTTTCGATCCGGCGGAGTTCCGCACTGTGCGCCTGCAGGACGTCCGTACGTGTCCGGGTGAGTTCGGTGACGCGTTCGACCAGCTGCTCCGCGGGCGAAGGCGCCAGGACCGTGAGGCAGCACCGGGCGTGTGCTCTGGCGAGCGGCGGGAGAGTGATGGCGGCCAGGGCCGCCAGGACCACGAGATTGATCAGGCCGAGCGGTACCGCGGTGCCCCAGCCGGTGATCCGGTGGCTGACCACGGGCAGCCAGGGCGCGGTGGGAAAGGCCCACCACAACAGGGAGATGACGGGAGTGACTACCCAACTGCCCAGGAGGAACAGGGCGAAGGCGCCGGCCGGCAGCCCGGTCACCAGCTGTGTCCCGAACCAGCCGAGGTTGCGCAGGGCGGCGCGCGGGCGCGGCTGCACCGGCCGTCCCAACAGCTTCCCGGCGCGCCGGCGATGACGTTCCGCCCAGGGCTGAGCCAGCGACGGCACGAACAGCAGGGGCGCGGCGGCGAGCGTCACCGTCGCGGCCAGCAGGGTGTCCAGCAGGTAACGCCCGCCACGCCATGTGGTGAGCCACTGTGCGCGGGCCGCGCGGAGTATGCCGTGCACTCGTGTCGCTTTCCTGGTCGCTCCGGAGGGCGGTGGAAGCCCCACGGCGTCCACCCTAGGGAAGGGGGAGGCCCGCGGCACTACAGGTAGCTGTACCGCTCGTTCGGGAGCCTGCGGTAGCGATCGGTGAACCTTTGTCTCCCTAGCGTGGAGGTATGACCTTCACGAGCCCGGCATCCGCTCCGCATCAACGGAACACCGCCTCACCCGCCCGGCCCGCGTGGCCCCGGCGCGGCCGCGTCCCCGGCCGGTGGCTGGTCCTCGCAGCGGCAGCGCTCGCCGCGGGCACGGCCGTTGCCACCCAGTTGCCGGCCGGCGCGCACGACGCGGCCGCGCCCGGATACGGGCAGGACGACCTGCGCCGGGACACCGACGCCATCCGTGCGCTGGGAATCACCGGCGTACAGGCACGGGTGACCACCGGTGCCGGCCGGGACCTGGTCGCCACCAGCGGCATCGCCGAGGTGGGCACCGACCGTCCCGTGCCCGAGAACGGCCACTTCCGGATGGCCAGCACCGGCAAGGCACTGGTGGCCACCGTGGTCCTGCAACTGGTCGACGAGGGCGAACTGGCGCTCGAGGACACAGTGGAGCGCTGGCTGCCCGGCCTGGTGGACGGCAACGGCAACGACGGGAGCCGGATCACCGTCCGCCACCTCCTGCAGCACACCAGCGGCCTCCACGACGACCTCCCCGGCTTCGCCACTCCACAGCAGTACTACGAGCACCGGTACGACACCTACACCCCCCGAGAGATCGTCGCCCGGGCGATGCGGCACCGCCCGGACTTCGCCCCCGGCGACGGATGGGCATACTCCAACACCGGCTACGTCCTGCTCGACATGATCATCGAGGAGGCCACGGGCCGCCCCTGGCACCAAGAGGTCCAGGACCGGATCCTGCGGCCCCTGGGCATGCACCACACCTACCTGCCGGGCAGCACCCCCACCCTCCGCAGGCCGCACGCCAACGCCTACGAGGTCTACCCCTCCGGTGAACGGATCGACGTCACCCGGGTGATCGTTCCCGACCCCGGCGGCTACGTCTCCACCACCTCGGATGTCAACCGCTTCTTCGGGGCCCTGCTCGGTGGCGAACTGCTGTCCCCGGAACGGCTGGCCGAGATGCAGGACACCCTCCCGGTCGACGAGGAGACACAGGTGTTCTGGCCGGACGGGCGCTACGGCCTCGGCCTGGTCAACCGGCCGCTGTCCTGCGGCGGAAGCTACTGGAGTCACGAAGGCGGCGAAAGCGGCTACATCACGCTGAACGGCGCCACCCACGACGGCAGCCGCAGCGTCACCCTGTCCATGTCCACCGCCCTGGGCGACTCGCCCGACAACGCACTTCAGCAGGAACAGGCCGCCAGCGATCTCGTCGACCACGCCCTGTGCGACACCCCCGTCGCCGGTCAGGACACGTAACGGCCCATCGCAGCACTCGGGCAGCGCCGGGCGGCGATCTGTGTCGTCGGCGAGGTCCGCGGCCGCTCCGGCTCCGAGACCACGTTGCGCCGTTCTCCGGCGCGGCCACCAGGTCCTCCGCCTCAGTCGCGGCATGCCCTGGGCCTGGAGGAGCGCGAGCATCTTCAGCCGGGCGCTGACGCCCGCGGTCTGGTACCGCGCCACCCGGGCATCGTCCTTGTCGGGAAACCGCTCACACAGTCCGACCGGGGCGCAGGACGCCACGCTACGGCCGGTGTGTTTCGGCGCATCAATCCATAACCGAGCTCGGAACCGAGACGGTGGGTGTGGAGAGGGTTGCCGCACCCGGTCTCACCCTGACCATCCACACGGTGGAACCCGGCTCGGCCCCCGGGAAGGATCGCGCCTGTCGTCGCTGGTGGTGCTGGCCGCGCCGGGCGGCAGGGCGGCGGTGACGGCGGCCGTCGCCGCGGCCCTGGCCCAGCTGTATCTGCTCTTCTGGGCGGGTAAAACGGTGGCGGCACTGGCCGGCCGGCTGCTGCAGACCCGGGTCGGGGTGACGCTGGCCGTGGGACAGACGGCGATCATGCTCGCGCTGTCGTTCGCCGGATGGGTACCAGTGGCGGCGTGGTGGCGGCTCCCGCCCAGCAGGGCGCGAACTGTCTTCGAGCAGCACAGCGAGAGTCGGCCCACCGCTGAGGAAGGCGCCGCTGCGGTATGACGCGGCGACGCAGAGACCGAGAAGCCGAGGCAAGGCCACCCGAGCCGCCGCGCCGGCTGCTGGCCTGCACCGCGCTGCTCTCGAAGCCGGGCGGGTTCACCGGCACCGGACTCGTCACCGACAGCGGTCTGCGCCGGGACCTCGTGCACGGCGGCCACCGGCACCTGATGGAAGCGTCCCAGGCCCAGGTCAAGGCCCAGCCCGACAGGCCGAGTTCCGGATCAAGGCGCTGACCTCAGGCAGAGGTCTCCAGCCCAGCTTTCGCAGCGGACGCGACCAGTGGGGAATGAGAGTTCCATGGCAACACGTCCGATGTTCGGTGAGTGCTCATCCTGCACCGCCAGGATGCTCTCGCCGATGTGGTCTCTGAAAGGCGCCTGACGGCTGATCATCCCCACGGTGACACGCCCCGCGGCCAAGGAGATCCCCTTCCGCCTCCGCCTCGCCCACCCCGAGATCACCATCGCCTGGGCCGACTACGCCTCCGCGGGCAAGCTCGTGACCTGGGCAAGGAAACACCTGAACCTCACGATCACCCATCAGCCGCCCGAAGGGCGCCCCGCCGCTGGGTCGTCGAGCGCAGCATTGCCTGGATGATGCACGTCCGCCGGCACCCGAGGGACTACGAACGCCTCATCCAGCACTCCGAAACCCTTATCACCTGGGCAGCCATCACCCTCATGACTCGCGCATCATCCGCTGAACAGGCACACTCACGCTCGGAACACCGGACCGGTTCGCGGCTGCTTGATAACTCGCCGTCGGGTGAGCACCGTTCCGCCGAGCACGGCGCACAGGGCGAACATATAGGCCGCGAAGGCCCAGGACTCCGGCTCCCACGAAGTGATTGTCATGAGTGTCACCGCAGCACCGATGCCGACCAGGACATAAAACAGCAGATTCTCCGAGTACGGATCGCGCCAGGCTTTCACGAGCGTCGGCAAGGCGGCAGCGGCGTCGGCTACGACGGCACACACCACCGCCAGCGGCGCTTGATCCAGCACCAGCCACACAACAAGCGCGGTGGCCGCAACACCACCACAGACCTTGTCGAAGCTACCGAGCCGCACCAGGTTATGCCTGGTCAGCAGTCCACACACCACGACCGCGAACGGCCCCGCACCTGCCGACAGCGTCTGCACGGCCGGCAAGCCCACACCGGAATCGAGCTGCGCGGAAAACCCGATCAGAGGCACAGCAGCCCACAGCGACCACGTCACCACATTCGGACGCGCCGTTCCCCTCACTGTCGCGAAGGCATACCGAACACTCCCCGCCAGGCCAAGCACCGCGCTGACAAAAACCCAATACGGGTCCAGCATCCGAGCCTTTCACCACCAAACGCAGCGAGCACTCATCGGTCCCCACAGCAGGTCGGTCACCAACTGATGCACTCACTCCACCGCAACGAGGGTTTCCGCCACAACTGTGGGGTGAAGAACAGGTTCTTAACGTGTTCCTTAACGTCGGGCTTGATCGCGTTCGATCAGTGTCTTGGGCTGTTTGGTGGTTTTGCCCACGTGGTAGCGGGTGTCCGGTCTTCGGTTGCGGCTGCCGGGCAGCCGTCCGGGGCCTGGCCGGGAGGGGTGGGGGCACGGGCCGGACTGCCCAGGTGCGGCCGGGTGTTCCGGAACACTCGCTGGACCCGCGTCGGGGTCAGGGCGTGCTGGTGTGGGTGGTCTTCTCGCGGGGCTTGCGCTGGTCCGCGGCGAGCGGGGCCGCGAGGCGGAGCTGGGTGCGCGCGATGATGGTGAGCCAGGTCCAGCGGTCCGCTGCCTCGCGGTTTCGCAGCCGTGGGCGGGTCCAGGCGAGGGACTGCTTGAACAGGCAGAAGGTGTGCTCCAGATCGAATCTGCACAGATAGCACGATCAGACGAAGTCAACGTCCGTGCTGGTGGCGCCGGTGGCGGACAACCACAACCAGACCGGTGGTACGTCCCGGTCACCGGGCAGATGCTCGAACTTGAGGCGGACCAGGATGCCCCTCGACCAGCGGAAGTTCACCGTTCAGGTCCATCCACGCGGCCCGTTGGGTGAGCCGGGGGTGGATGCGGTCCCACGCCTTGGCTTCGGCTTTGCCGTAGCGGGGTGTGTCGTTCACCGTCGCCACTGCGGGCTCGGGCCAGGTTTCCGGCTTCGTGAGGCGGAACTCCGGACCGTGCCTTGGCGGCCGGCCGCCCTCACGCTTGTAGACCACTCGGCGGAGCGGGCAGTCGCAGCACCCGGTCCGAGCGCAGACGCCCGACCAGCTCGACGGGGAGGTCGGACAGTAGCCAGGCTGGGCACCTCACGTCGTAGCCCGCGTCCATCACGATCAAGACGTCCCGACCCCCCTCGCGCCACTGGCCAGCGCGGATCAGACGCTCGACGACTGTTCCCGAACTCCCGCCAACGCGTTTTCGCCCGGTGTAAGGGACTGACCGCAGGCCCCGCAGAATCGGGCAGCGCCCGCGGTTCTGGTCCTACTGCATGATGGTCCGTGGCAGGTGGGAGGGGTCGCTGGTACAGCTGTAGAATTGAAGCGTGTAACCGCGTCCGATGTTCATCATGGTGGGCTCGCATGCGGTCCGGTACAGAGGAGCACCGCTTTTCTTGGCGTCCTCGGTCGGGCGCCAGCTGCCGGTGCCGCCGTCCCATTCGCTGCTGTCGATCGTGAGCAGCGCTTCGACGGGACCGTGGCATTCGCCGCAGTGCAGTTCGTCCGATTCCGCGGGGTCACGGAATGTGAAGTGCGCCGGCCAGCCGCCCAGCTTCCAGCCGGGCGCGACGGACAGATCGGACCAGTAGTCCGCGGACCGTGTCTTCACCCATGCGGTCACTCGGCTGTCCTGTTCCTCGTTGAGGAGGTGGGGCGGGGGGAACTCCTGGACTTCTTCGGGGTGAAGCACACAGGGGGAGGGCACGTGTTGGGTGTCTGTCACGTATGGGGGCTCGGGTGGCGCTGTCAGGACTTCCCTCACGTCCGACGACCGGCGCCAGCGCAGCTGCACGGCGTCGGAGCAGCCTTCGATGTCGTCGAACGGCGCCCACAGGATCTGAAGCAGGTCCGTCCCCTCGGGGAAAGGGAGCGCGGGAACATCCGTCGCGTAGAACTGCGCGACGGGAATCAACGGGAGCGGACCTTCGGGCATCTGCTCGGGTGGGTATCCGGCGTTGATGCGGTCGTTGATCTCCCGCTCCTGTTCGGTGAGCAGGTTCTCGTGGGGACCACGGGGTCGTGCCCAGGCGTCCGTGAGCAGATTTCTCCGGGTATGTATGTCTGCGAGGGTACTCACCCGCCCAAGGGGCCGGTATGCGGGAGTTCGCACGGGCCACTGCTCCTCGGCCGGCCACAGCAGCGGCCCGCCCACTGAGCTGTCATGCACGGTGGGCCGGCCCGGGCGGGGGTGCAGGCGTGTGGCTGTCCTGGCCAAGCCCGCCATGTCTGGTAGCTCCGCGGGCAGGTTGAACGGGCGTGGCGGTGTCGTACGAGCCATGTCTTCCCCTTTGCAAGATCGATGCCGCATCCAAACACGGAGCACTGACAAGCCGAACACTCCGCGGATCGGGGATATCGGCTGCGATGACGGATCGTTCGGACCGGACCCCTGTGGCAGCAGCAGCGAGCCCGCCGATGGAGAGCACGCTCGCTGGGGACCCCACCGACCTGCGCGCCACAGTCCGCTTCAACCTGCTGGCGCGTAAACGCCGCCCCACCGTCTTGATCCTGACCGCCGCTCCGATGCCGCTCTGCCTGGTCCGCAATGCGGCCGGGCGCGGGTGGTGCCCGAACCGGTCATCCAGGAGTGCACGCCATGGTGCCCTCACACCGGAGAGACTCTGCGCTGATTAGGGAGCGGGGTGAGTGCAGAGCGAGATCCCATCGGTCGGCCTGGCGAAGCAATACTGCAGTGTCCGGCCGCATCTCCACGAAGTTCTGGTAGGTGTCCGCGCTGTCATCTCCTTGCTGCCATGGGGGTGCTGCATCGAGGGAGAGGCGGACACGAAGCACTGCTCCGTTGTCGGTTCGATCAGCGAGGCTCACGGCAAGGGCCGGTTCGACGAAGCTTGTGTCCGGGGACAGCGAGCCTTCGGTATCGGGCCTCGTCACTGCTACCTTCCCAGCGGCATCCGCCCGCAGCCAGGCGGATATCTGACGCGCTTCGGGAACCAGCAGACATGGATCGGCGAAGGACCAGCTGCCGTCGGGGGTGGTTACGGCCCCGTCAATGACCAGCCAGTTGTCAGGCGTCGCCTTGAGCCGCGGGGAACTGATAGCGCAGTGGACGGAGTTCGACGCTGCTCGTGTGATCGCTCAAAAGCACGGCCGCAGGATGTCACGATCCCGCAGCTCAGTGCGGCTCATTAAATTGATCACCTGGACCGGTCCGCTGTATCAGACGTCATGCCTTGCCCGGTCGAAGGCGTACGTCCGGACCGGGTCGAGGTGCAGCTCGTATGGACCGGAGCAATCTGCGGCGACAGTGGCGATCCGTGCCCCACACGGGCAGGCCCGGTTGGGTCCTTCGGTTCCATTCGGTCCGCAGCAACCGGTGCTGTTCTCCCACCCTGGCAGCGGCTGCGGGCCGGGGGCGTCATCCGGGTGGACGACGACCGTGTCGCGGACGCCGGCCGAGACGACGAAGACCTTCCTCAGTGGCCATGAGCGGTCCCCGGGGATAGCCCGGTACAGGGCTGTCCCGGTCTTCCTGCCGGACGAAAGGCGCTCCCCACGGCTCGTGCTCAATCGCATCGTGACCCCGCGGCACAGTCGCAGTCGCCAGGCGTGCTCCCTTGGACCGAGCACTGTCGAGGTCCGGGACGATCGGAACGTCGGACAGCGCAGTCAAGTCAGGCGTGAGCGCGATGCCGCACTTACAGCAGTAGAAGACCCTCATGGGACCCGTCGTAGTCGCAGATCCGTAGATCTCGCACCTCCAAATTCGCCTCGTCCGCCCGCCGCTGCCGACAGCGAACCCGTCTGGAAGACGACCTATCCGACGGCACGAGCCTGCGGGTTCACCGGCCTTCCCCTTCACGATTCGCCGGACTCTTCCTTTCTTCGACGGGCGACCAGCAGTCTGTCGCGCAGATTCTGTGCCACCGAGGACCGCACAGGGCGTACCCCTACCGGACTGATCGACGTGGCCGAAGAGCACGCCAGCCTCGCGACAGCTCCGAAGCCGGCCTGACGTGCGTCTTAGTGCGTGCCGCCTTCCGGCCGGAAGGCGGCACGCGGACCGCCTCAGAGCGGCATGGCGAAACGGCGGCAGACGTGGACGCGGGTGAACTCTCCTCGTAGCCGTTCCTCATCCGCGAGCTGAGCGTGTGCGAACACCATGAGAGGTCGCAGACCGGGCCGCGCCTCGGCGACAGCCCGGCCGGGCTCCGAAGAGTCACGGTAGTGGTCGGCGTAGACGTGCAGGTAGTGATCGCTCTCGGTGAAGCCCATTGCTCGATACCAGCTCACGGTGTCCGGGTCATCCCGGCTCCAGGCGTCCAGGGCTGCCGCGCCGAGCGTGCGGGCTCGGTCGCGGGTCCGTTCCAACAGTTCGCGGGCCAGGCCGCGGCGCTGGTGGTCCGGGTGAATGGCGACGGTGTCGATCGTCGCCATGTCGCCCTCGACGCTGGTGTCCATGATTCCGACGACACGGCCGCCTGCGTCGACGGCTACCAGGTCCAGGCCGGGGGCCGCTGTGGTGGGCTTGGAGCGTGAGACGTCGTCGAAGTACGCGGTCTGGAGGAAGGCCAGCACCCGGCAGTGGAGCCAGCCGGTCTCGTCAGCGGGAGTGAACGCGCGGATGGTGTAGCTCAAGGTTGTGGTCCTCTGCAGGCGTGGTGGCGCGTGGACGGCGGCTGCGAAGTAGAGAGATCACACGCTGATCCTGACGGCCCCGTCGGCCGGCAGGCAAACGATTTGGCCGGCACAGCGTTGGTTCGGCGCGGCCCGTAGACCAGTCCCCCAGTACAGGGCCACCACCCTCACCGCCGAAGCCGCCGGTCCCTCTGGACGGTGCGCAGCGCCGCACGCCCCCCGGGTACGGCGTTCGCTCGTGCTCTGGAGCGGGTGGACGAGATCGGCGCGTACCGGCTTGGGCTGCTGAGGCTGTCGCAGATCCCGCCGAACCGGATGGCCGCTTTGGCCCGGTACGCGCTGGGGTCGAAGGCGCCGCTGCTGGAGGGGGCGCCGGCGCCGCGGCCACGGTACTCGCTTCTGTGCCCGCTGCTTCTGTACCTGCCACCGCGAATATGGCGCCCGTCGCTGCGCCTCAGCCCACCCCCGCGGCTGCGTCCGGTCGGCGCGCCCACGAGACAACCCCGGCCGGCCGGGCCGCTTCTGTGGCCTCGGCCGGTACCGTGGCGCTGGGGGGAGGGTTCCCGGCCCTGGCCTGCCGGCTGAGTCCGTCGGCGAGCCGGCTATCTCCGCCGCCTCGTCGACCGGTCAGCCGGCGGGCGCTTTGCCGGCCTGCGCCTCGCCCGCTGGTCTGCCGTCTGTTGTGCGGGCGCGTCGTCGTCCTGTCCGGTTCGGTGAGGCTCTCGCCACGGTCCTGACCTCCACCACCCGTCCCGACCAGGACCACGACCCCGGCACCGCCGTTGGTCTGCCCACCGGTATCCGCACCCTCGACGAGATCCTGGGGGCCTGCAGCCCGGCCGTTTCTACCTCGCCGCCGCTGCTCCCGGTACCGGTGCGAGTCTCCTGCCGATCGCCGCGGCCCGTACGACCGCTCTCGAGTACGGCTTGCCTGTCCTGTATGCGGCTTCCGGTCTCACCCGCGCTGATGGTCACAGCCCGGGTCCTCGCTTCCCATCTGCCTGTCGATTACCGCCGTCTGCGCACCGGTCGCATTCTCACGGGACCGGGCTGACAACCCGACGACGCGGCGCCCCGTGTCGGGGGTCTGACGGCTGACCGCTGAACAAATGCGACGGCCGATCGATGAGTTGCGGGCCGTGCGGAGGTCACCATCTGCGGAACCACTGACTGACGTCCGTACCTGAAGGAGATACATGGGAAAGCTCATCTACTCGATGATCACCTCGCTCGACGGCTACGCCGAGGCCGCGGAGGGCGGGCTCGGTACCGGACCTGCTGACGATCAGGAGGTGCACACCTTCATCAACGACATCTTCCGCCCCGTGGGCACGTACCTGTACGGCCGGCGGATGTACGAGACGATGGTCTACTGGGAGACCGCGCACACTCAGCCGGGCCAGCCGCCGCACGCCCTGCAGTACGCCCGTGACTGGCGGGCCGCGGAGAAGGTCGTGTACTCCACGACGC